>NZ_CP080333.1:0-4800000 GCF_019456675.1 Mycolicibacterium pallens
TTGACCGATGATCCCGGTTCAGCGTTCGCCACGGTGTGGAGTTCGGTTGTCGCCGAGCTCAACGGCGACGGAACTGCGGACTCGCGCCCCAGTAACGGCACTGGCGGCGACGCACCGCTCACTCCGCAACAGCGCGCGTGGCTCAAGTTGGTCCAACCGCTCACGATCGCCGAAGGCTTCGCACTCCTGTCGGTGCCGAGCAGCTTCGTTCAGAACGAGATCGAACGTCATCTGCGAACCCAGATCGTCGACGCTCTGAGCCGTCGGCTCGGACAGCGGGTCGAGCTCGGGGTGCGAATCGCCCCGCCGGCCATCGAGGAAGAGAACGAGCCCGCCGCTGCCGAACCCGCGGTCGTCGACTCCGATCTCGACGAGGTCGACGAGGACCGCGAGGCACTGGCCAGTGCGCACGAGACGTGGCCGAGCTATTTCATCGAGCGGCCGCGCAGTAACCCGTCGGCCGAAGCACCCGGTATCAGCCTCAACCGCCGCTACACCTTCGACACCTTCGTCATCGGTGCCTCCAATCGGTTCGCACATGCCGCCGCCCTGGCGATCGCCGAAGCCCCGGCCCGCGCGTACAACCCTTTGTTCATCTGGGGTGAGTCCGGTCTGGGCAAGACGCACCTGCTCCATGCGGCCGGCAACTATGCGCAGCGGCTCTTTCCGGGCATGCGGGTGAAGTACGTCTCGACTGAAGAGTTCACCAACGACTTCATCAACTCCCTGCGCGACGACCGCAAGGTCGCGTTCAAGCGCAGCTACCGCGACATCGATGTGCTGCTGGTCGACGACATCCAGTTCATCGAGGGCAAGGAAGGTATCCAGGAAGAGTTCTTCCATACCTTCAATACGCTGCACAACGCCAACAAGCAGATCGTGATCTCCTCCGACCGGCCGCCGAAACAGCTGGCCACACTTGAGGACCGGTTGCGCACCCGGTTCGAGTGGGGATTGATCACCGACGTTCAGCCGCCGGAACTGGAAACCCGCATCGCCATCTTGCGTAAGAAGGCGCAGATGGAGCGGCTTGATGTTCCCGATGACGTCCTGGAACTCATCGCCAGCAGCATCGAGCGCAATATTCGCGAGCTCGAAGGTGCGCTCATCCGGGTCACGGCGTTCGCATCGCTGAACAAGACGCCGATCGACAAGGCACTCGCCGAAATCGTGTTGCGGGATCTGATCGCCGACGCCGGCACGATGCAGATCAGTACCGCGGCGATCATGGCGGCCACCGCCGAGTACTTCGACACCACGGTCGAGGAATTACGCGGGCCCGGCAAGACGCGCGCGCTGGCCCAATCGCGACAGATCGCCATGTATCTGTGTCGCGAGCTCACCGACCTGTCACTGCCCAAGATCGGGCAGGCATTCGGCCGCGATCACACCACGGTCATGTACGCGGAGAAGAAGATTCGCGGTGAAATGGCCCACCGGCGTGAGGTGTTCGATCACGTCAAGGAACTCACCACGCGGATCCGCCAGCGCTCCAAGCGCTGAAATCACTCTTTTTCTGTCATCCGCGCCAAAAAACTTTGGCCACTGTCGTACCACTCGTCACACTCACGGCTTGTGCACACAGCTGTGGACAACAGCTCACATCGTCGTGGAAGTACCGGAATGACAATGAACAACCATCGGCTGTGCACACCGGTCCTGTGATTCGCCGGCGTTCATGCACAGCTGGTGCACATGCGCTCACACGGCCGGAGCAGGCAATCGGCGCTGTAGTCCACAGGTTGCACAGGCCCTATTACTATTGCCGTTAACTCTCTTCCATTTTCTTCTTTGAAGACAGCCTTGGGGAGTAGCCGCTCAACAGGACCTCCGGCTCGGTCTGGTGGTGCTCGTGTCACCCCGATCGATTAGCTTTCAAGATGGCGCCCGACGCTCTACGGTTGTTGTTCTGACTGCCGTTCTGCGGCTGTCGCTCACAGATCACGCTCATCCGTGCTGCGGCACGCGGTGAACGCTGGTCGGGGTTATTGGGTGATGAAGGGACTAGGTAGACGTGGCAACGACGACGGTTGGCTCCGACTTGAAGTTCCGCCTGGTGCGGGAGGACTTCGCCGATGCGGTGGCCTGGGTTGCCCGTAACCTTCCGACCCGGCCGACCGTTCCGGTCCTGGCCGGCGTGCTGCTCACCGGCACCGACGAGGGCTTGACGATCTCCGGCTTCGACTACGAAGTGTCGGCGGAGGTGCGAGTTCCCGCCGAAATCGCTTCTCCGGGAAGCGTTTTGGTGTCTGGGCGGTTGTTGTCCGACATCACCAGGGCGCTGCCGGCCAAGCCGGTCGACGTCAGCGTCGAAGGTACCCGGGTGGCGTTGAGCTGCGGAAGTGCCCGATTCTCGCTGCCGACGATGGCGGTCGAGGACTACCCGGCGCTGCCGGAACTGCCGGAGGAGACCGGTGTCATCTCCGCCGATCTGTTCGGCGAGGCGATCGGCCAGGTCGCGGTGGCGGCCGGCCGCGACGACACCCTGCCGATGCTGACCGGCATCCGGGTGGAGATTTCCGGTGAGACAGTGGTTTTGGCGGCCACCGACCGATTCCGGTTGGCCGTGCGGGAACTGACCTGGTCGACGTCCTCCCCCAGCCTGGAAGCCGCGGTGTTGGTGCCGGCCAAAACGCTGGCCGAAGCCGCGAAGGCGGGGACGTCCGGTTCCGAGGTGCATCTGGCCTTGGGGGCCGGGTCCGCTGTCGGCAAGGAAGGCCTGCTGGGCATTCGCAGTGGTGGCAAGCGCAGCACGACCCGTCTGCTCGACGCGGAGTTCCCGAAGTTCCGCCAGCTGCTGCCCGCCGAGCACACAGCCATGGCCACGATCGGGGTCGGCGAGCTGACCGATGCCATCAAACGTGTGGCACTGGTCGCCGATCGCGGTGCGCAGGTCCGGATGGAATTCGGCGATGGGGTGCTGCATCTGTCCGCCGGTGCCGACGATGTCGGACGCGCCGAGGAGGATCTGCCCGTCGAATTCGCCGGTGAGCCACTGACGATCGCGTTCAACCCCACCTACCTGACCGACGGTCTCGGCTCGCTGCACTCGGACCGGGTGACGTTCGGCTTCACCACGCCCAGCAGGCCGGCGGTGTTACGGCCGGCAAATGGGGAAGAACAAGTGGATGGCACCGGACCGTTCCCCGCCGTTCAAACCGACTACGTATACCTGTTGATGCCGGTCCGGCTTCCCGGCTGACCGGGTCCCCCGACGTAGAGAGGCAGTCATGCAGCTGGGTTTGGTCGGTCTGGGCAAGATGGGCTTCAACATGCGCCAGCGGTTGCGCGACGGCGGACATGAAGTCATCGGGTACGACCCCAGACCCGAGGTGACGGATGTTCCGTCTCTGGCGGGGCTGGCCGAAGCGCTCGATGCTCCGCGGGTGGTGTGGGTGATGGTGCCGTCGGGTCCGATCACCGATGACACCATCAACGAGCTCGCGCAAGTTCTCAGCCCCGGTGACCTGGTCGTCGACGGCGGTAACTCCAAATACACCGAGGACGGTCCGCACGCGGAACTGCTTGGTGCAAAAGGCATTTCGTTCGTTGACGCCGGTGTGTCAGGTGGCATCTGGGGTCTGGAGGAAGGCTACGGCCTGATGGTCGGCGGCAGTGACGACGATGTCGCGCGGGTGATGCCGATCTTCGAGACGCTGCGGCCGCCGGGAGATCTGGCCGACGGTTTCGTGCATGCCGGCCCGGTCGGTGCGGGTCACTACGCCAAAATGGTGCACAACGGCATCGAATACGGGTTGATGATGGCGTACGCCGAAGGTTACGAGTTGTTGGCCGCCGAACCGTTGATCAAGGACACCCAGGCGGTGATCCAGGCCTGGACCAACGGCACCGTCGTGCGGTCGTGGTTGCAGCAGCTGTTGGCCAAGGCGCTAGCCGAGGATCCCGGCTTCGATGCGATCTCGGGCTACACCGAGGATTCCGGTGAAGGCCGTTGGACCGTCGAAGAGGCGATCCGTCATCGGGTGCCGATGCCGGTGATCGCGGCGTCGTTGTTCGCCCGTTTCGCGTCGCGGCAAGAGGATTCGCCGACGATGAAAGCTGTTTCGGCGCTGCGTAATCAGTTCGGTGGCCACGCGGTCAAGCGGGTTTCGGTATCGGGATAGCCAGCTCCGATGTATGTCCGGCACCTGGCGCTCCGCGACTTCCGGTCGTGGGAAAGCGTCGATCTCGAATTGGCGCCGGGCAGAACGGTATTCGTCGGACCCAATGGGTTCGGCAAAACCAATCTCGTTGAAGCACTCTGGTATTGCGCCACTCTCGGATCACACCGGGTTGCCACCGACGCCCCGCTGATCCGGGCCGGCGCGGATCGTGCCGTGGTATCGACGATCGTCGTCAACGAGGGCCGGGAACTAGCCGTCGATCTGGAGATCGCGGCGGGCCGCGCCAACAAGGCACGGTTGAATCGATCCCCGGTCCGAAGCACCCGCGAAATCCTCGGCGCGGTGCGCGCCGTGCTGTTCGCACCGGAGGATCTCGCTCTGGTTCGCGGCGACCCGGGCGAACGCCGGCGCTACCTCGATGAACTGGCCTCGGTGCGGCGTCCGCGGGTGGCTGCGATCCGCGCCGACTACGACAAGGTGCTCAAGCAGCGCACCGCATTGCTGAAATCCGCTGCGGGAGCGCGGTTTCGGGGTGACTCCGGGGTTCTGGAGACCCTCGACGTGTGGGACGGTCACCTGGCCGCGCACGGCGCGCAGTTGATGGCGGCCCGGATCGAATTGGTCAATCTGCTGGCACCCGAGGTGGAAAAGGCTTATCAACTGCTGGCGCCGGCATCGCGTCCGGCGGCGATCAGCTACCGCAGCAGTGTCCTCGAAGAGCCGGACTCGGGTCACGACGTCGACTACCTGGAAGCCGCGCTACTGGCGGGACTGGCCGCGCGCCGCGGCGCCGAACTGGAACGCGGCATGTGCCTCGTCGGGCCGCACCGCGACGACCTGGACCTGCGACTTGGTGACCAGCCGGCCAAGGGTTTCGCCAGTCACGGCGAATCCTGGTCCATGGCACTGGCATTGCGGCTGGCGTCCTATGAACTCCTGCGCACCGAGGGCAGCGAACCGGTGCTCATTCTCGACGATGTGTTCGCCGAACTGGACAACTCGCGGCGGCGGGCACTGGCCGGTGTTGCGGCCGACGCGGAGCAGGTGCTGATCACCGCCGCCGTCGGTGAAGACATCCCGGCCGACTGGGATGCCACCCGTATCGGCATTTCGTTACGTGACGGAGACAGCGGCAGGATGTCGGAGGTGGTGACACCGTGACCGAATCCGACGAGGAGCCGGCCGGCCCGCCCGAGCACCTGGCGAACCTGGCCGGAATGGACCTGGTGCGTCGCGCGCTGGAGGAGGCCCGAGGCGCAGCGCGCAGCCAGGGTAAGGAAGTCGGTCGCGGTGGTCGCTCCCCCGGCGCCCGGCGCAGTGCCGAGCGGGGGAACCGCCGCACCTGGTCGGGGCCCGGGCCGGATCGCCGTGATCCCCAGACGCTCGGGACGGCGGCCAATGACCTGGCCAAATCCCGCGGCTGGACGGGCCGGGTGGCCGAGGGCGCGGTGTTCGCGCAGTGGGCGACGGTGGTCGGTGAGCAGATCGCCGAGCATGCCGAACCGACGAACCTGCGCGACGGGGTGTTGAGCGTGACCGCCGAATCGACGGCGTGGGCGACCCAGTTGCGGATGGTGCAATCGCAGTTGCTGGCCAAAATCGCGGCCGCGGTCGGCGACGGGGTGGTGAAGTCGCTGAAGATCACCGGTCCGGTGGCTCCGTCGTGGCGGAAGGGTCCGCTGCACATCTCCGGGCGCGGGCCACGGGACACCTACGGCTGAGGTCTCTACCACAGTCCGCTGACGGCCACGAGACGCTCGCCTATTAGCGCGTCAAGCGTCATCACGTATGCCGATCCGAGAAATTCCGTGCACGGCGCAACTAGGTGTGCAGAAACGCCGCCGCAGAATCAGTCCGGAACGCACTAACCGGTAGACTGGACAAGACCCGCGCGCGGTCGGTGAACCGTGCGCTTGCGAACCCCAAGGAGAGCGTTCCGCTAGTGGCTGCCAAAGAACAGTACGGTGCCGACTCGATCAAAGTCCTCGAAGGCTTGGAGGCGGTCCGCAAGCGTCCCGGCATGTACATCGGCTCGACCGGTGAACGAGGTCTCCACCATCTCGTCTGGGAGGTTGTCGACAACTCGGTCGACGAGGCGATGGCGGGGTTCGCCACCAAGGTGACGGTGCGAATTCTGGAGGACGGCGGCGTTGAGGTCACCGACGACGGCCGCGGTATCCCCGTCGCGATGCATGCCACCGGTATCCCCACCATCGATGTGGTCATGACCGTGCTGCACGCCGGCGGCAAGTTCGAAGAGGGCGCCTACCAGGTGTCCGGCGGTCTGCACGGTGTGGGCGTCTCGGTGGTGAACGCGTTGTCGAGCCGGCTCGAAGCCGATGTCCGCACCGACGGCTACGAGTGGTTCCAGACCTACGACAAGTCGGTCCCCGGCACTCTGCGCCAGGGTGAGAAGACCAAGAAGACCGGTACCACCATCCGGTTCTGGGCCGATCCCGACATTTTCGAGACCACGACGTACGACTTCGAGACGATCGCCCGCCGGTTGCAGGAGATGGCCTTCCTCAACAAGGGCCTGACCATCGAATTGACCGACGAGCGGGTCACCGCCGAGCAGGTCGTCGACGAGGTCGTCAGCGATACGGCCGAAGCCCCGAAATCGGCGGAGGAGAAGGCCGCCGAGGCGGTCGCGCCGCACAAGGTCAAGCACCGGGTCTTCCACTACCCCGGTGGCCTGGTCGATTTCGTCAAGCACATCAACCGGACCAAGAACGCGATCCAGCCCAGCGTCATCGACTTCGACGGCAAGGGCGACGGCCACGAGGTCGAGATCGCGATGCAGTGGAACGCCGGCTATTCGGAGTCGGTGCACACCTTCGCCAACACGATCAACACCCACGAGGGCGGCACCCACGAAGAGGGCTTCCGCGCCGCGCTGACCACCGTGGTGAACAAGTACGCCAAAGACAAGAAGCTGCTCAAGGACAAGGACCCCAACCTCACCGGCGACGACATCCGCGAGGGATTGGCCGCGGTGATCTCGGTGAAGGTGTCCCAGCCGCAGTTCGAGGGCCAGACCAAGACGAAACTCGGTAATACCGAAGTGAAGTCGTTCGTGCAGAAGATCTGCAACGAGCAGCTCACCCATTGGTTCGAGGCCAACCCGACCGAAGCCAAGACCGTGGTGAACAAGGCGGTCTCCTCGGCGCAGGCTCGCATCGCCGCCCGCAAGGCGCGAGAGCTGGTGCGCCGCAAGAGTGCAACCGATATCGGCGGCCTGCCGGGCAAGCTCGCCGATTGCCGCTCCACCGACCCGCGGTTGTCGGAACTGTATGTGGTGGAGGGTGATTCGGCCGGCGGCTCGGCCAAGAGCGGCCGTGACTCGATGTTCCAGGCGATCCTGCCGCTGCGCGGCAAGATCATCAACGTCGAGAAGGCACGGATCGACCGGGTGCTGAAGAACACCGAAGTCCAGGCCATCATCACCGCGCTGGGCACCGGTATCCACGACGAGTTCGACATCGAGAAGCTGCGCTACCACAAAATCGTGTTGATGGCCGACGCCGACGTTGACGGACAACACATTTCGACGCTGCTGCTGACGCTGTTGTTCCGGTTCATGAAGCCGCTGGTGGAAAACGGGCACATCTTCTTGGCGCAGCCGCCGCTGTACAAGCTGAAGTGGCAGCGCGCCGAGCCGGAGTTCGCCTACTCCGACCGGGAACGCGACGGTCTGCTGGAGGCGGGTAAGGCCGCAGGCAAGAAGATCAACGTCGATGACGGCATCCAGCGCTACAAGGGTCTGGGTGAGATGGACGCCAAGGAGCTGTGGGAGACCACCATGGATCCGTCGGTCCGGGTGCTGCGTCAGGTCACCCTCGACGATGCCGCCGCAGCCGACGAGCTGTTCTCGATCCTGATGGGCGAAGACGTCGAGGCACGCCGCAGCTTCATCACCCGCAACGCCAAAGACGTTCGCTTTCTTGATGTTTAACCCCGCGTAGGGACAACAGAGGACTCACATGACTGACACCACCCTGCCCCCCGGCGACGAAGCCGGCGACCGCATCGAACCGGTCGACATCCAGCAGGAGATGCAGCGCAGCTACATCGACTACGCGATGAGCGTCATAGTCGGGCGCGCGCTGCCCGAGGTGCGCGACGGCCTCAAGCCGGTGCACCGCCGCGTGCTCTACGCGATGTTCGACTCCGGGTTCCGGCCCGACCGCGGCCACGCGAAGTCCGCACGCTCGGTTGCCGAGACGATGGGTAACTATCACCCGCACGGTGATTCGTCGATCTACGACACCCTGGTGCGCATGGCGCAACCGTGGTCGCTGCGCTACCCGCTGGTCGACGGACAGGGCAACTTCGGCTCGCCCGGCAACGACCCGGCGGCCGCCATGCGTTACACCGAGGCCCGGCTGACGCCGCTGGCCATGGAGATGCTGCGTGAAATCGACGAGGAGACAGTCGATTTCATCCCCAACTACGACGGCCGGGTGCAAGAGCCCACCGTTCTGCCGAGCCGCTTCCCCAACCTGCTGGCCAACGGATCCGGCGGTATCGCCGTCGGCATGGCCACCAACATCCCGCCGCACAACCTGCGCGAGCTGGCCGAGGCCGTCTACTGGTGCCTGGAGAACCACGAGGCCGACGAAGAGGCCACGCTGGCCGCGGTCTGCGAGCGGGTCAAGGGCCCCGACTTCCCCACCTCCGGGCTGATCGTCGGATCGCAGGGCATCCACGACGCGTACACGACGGGCCGCGGCTCGATCCGGATGCGCGGTGTCGTTGAGATCGAAGAGGATTCGCGCGGCCGCACCTCGATCGTGATCACCGAGTTGCCGTATCAGGTCAACCACGACAACTTCATCACCTCGATCGCCGAGCAGGTTCGCGACGGCAAGCTCACTGGCATCTCCAACATCGAAGATCAGTCCAGTGACCGGGTGGGTCTGCGCATCGTCGTCGAGATCAAGCGCGACGCGGTGGCCAAGGTGGTGCTGAACAACCTCTACAAGCACACCCAGCTGCAGACCAGCTTCGGTGCCAACATGCTGTCCATCGTCGACGGCGTCCCGCGGACGCTGCGCCTGGATCAGATGATCCGCTACTACGTGGCCCATCAGCTCGATGTGATCGTGCGGCGCACCAGGTATCGGTTGCGCAAGGCCAACGAGCGCGCCCACATCCTGCGCGGTTTGGTCAAGGCGCTCGACGCTCTCGATGAGGTCATCGCGTTGATCCGCGCGTCGGAGAGCGCCGATGTCGCGCGCGTGGGCTTGATGGAGCTGCTCGACGTCGACGAGATCCAGGCCCAGGCCATCCTCGACATGCAGCTACGTCGCCTGGCCGCCCTGGAGCGCCAGCGCATCGTCGACGATCTGGCCAAGATCGAGGCCGAAATCGCCGACCTGGAAGACATCCTGGCCAAGCCGGAGCGGCAGCGCGCGATTGTCCGCGACGAACTCAAGGAGCTCGCCGACAAGCACGGCGACGACCGTCGCACCCGGATCGTCGCCAGCGACGGCGAGGTGTCCGACGAGGATCTGATCGCCCGCGAGGACGTCGTCGTCACCATCACCGAAACCGGCTACGCCAAGCGGACCAAGACCGACCTGTATCGCAGCCAGAAACGCGGCGGTAAGGGGGTGCAGGGCGCCGGCCTCAAGCAGGACGACATCGTCAAGCACTTCTTCGTCAGCTCAACCCACGACTGGATCCTGTTCTTCACCACGCAGGGCCGGGTGTACCGGGCCAAGGCGTACGAACTGCCGGAGGCGTCGCGAACCGCGCGCGGCCAGCACGTCGCCAACCTGCTGGCGTTCCAGCCCGAGGAGCGCATCGCGCAGGTCATCCAGATCAAGAGCTACGACGACGCGCCCTATCTGGTGCTGGCCACCCGCAACGGATTGGTGAAGAAGTCGAAGCTCACCGACTTCGACTCCAACCGGTCGGGCGGCATCGTCGCGGTGAACCTGCGCGACGGCGACGAACTGGTCGGCGCGGTGCTGTGCTCGGCGGAGGACGACCTGCTGCTGGTCAGCGCCAACGGTCAGTCGATCCGCTTCTCCGCCACCGACGAGGCGTTGCGGCCGATGGGACGCGCGACCTCCGGCGTGCAGGGCATGCGCTTCAACGAAGACGACCGGCTGCTCTCGCTGAACGTGGTGCGGGAAGGCACGTATCTGCTGGTCGCGACCGCCGGCGGATATGCCAAGCGGACCGCGATCGAGGAGTACACCACCCAGGGACGCGGCGGTAAAGGCATCCTGACCATTCAATACGACCGGCGGCGTGGCAGTCTGGTGGGCGCATTGGTGGTCGACGAAGACAGTGAGTTGTACGCCATCACCTCAGGTGGGGGTGTCATTCGCACCGCCGCCCGTCAGGTCCGCAAGGCCGGGCGCCAGACAAAGGGCGTTCGCTTGATGAACCTGGGTGAGGGCGACACACTGTTAGCCATCGCTCGCAATGCCGAGGAGCAGGACAGCACGGACGAAGTGCCCGGGCTGGAGCCTGAATCCGACGAGACATCCGACGAGACGTAGCGCGGCGGGGCGACAGGTTAGGAGTGGCGGTGAGCGCACCGAACGAGCCGGGTCAACCCGGCCCGAGCGAGGGTCCCGGTAACGGGAACGGCTCGGCCGAGCGGGCCGGCACCCGACCGGGTGCCAACGGTGGGGCAGGCGAGGCCCCGCCGTGGCAGCGCGGTGCCGCGCGAGCGCGGCAGGGTGGTGCACCACAGCGACCGGCGCCCGAAGGACAGGGACAGCCTCGGCAGGCGCCGCCGGCGGGTCCGCCGCCGAATATCGAGCAGCGGGTGAACCGGTTCATCAGCGGCACGGCGGCCCCCGATCTGTCCGGCGCGGGTGGCCCGCCGCCGGAGCAGCGGCCGGAGCCGCGCACCGAGGCCGTGCGCCCGGAGCCGCGTCCCGAACCGAGGCCGGAGCCGCGCACCGAGTCTGTCCGCCCGGAGGGCTACGCCAGCGAGCTACCCGATCTGTCCGGATCGGCCCCGCCAAAGCCGGTGGCCCAGCAACGCAAACCTGCTCCGGAGCAGCCGTCGCGACCCACTGGCGCAGCCTCTCGCATCCAGGTGGCCGCGGGTCGTTCGCGCGGGCCGGTGCGGGCGAGCATGCAGATCCGCCACATCGATCCGTGGAGCGCGCTCAAGGTGTCGCTGCTGCTGTCGGTGGCGCTGTTCTTCGTGTGGATGATCGCGGTGGCGTTCCTCTATCTCGTGCTCGGCGGCATGGGCGTCTGGAGCAAGCTGAACAGCAACGTGGGTGACCTGTTGACGGCCACCAGCGGTGGCGGCGGTGAGCTGGTGTCGAGCGGGACGATCTTTGGCGGTGCGGCGCTGATCGGTCTGGTCAACATCGTGCTGCTGACGGCGATGGCCACCGTCGGAGCGTTCATCTACAACCTCAGCACCGACATCGTCGGCGGTATCGAGGTCACGTTGGCCGACCGCGACTAGCGCCGGTTCACCGGTTTGGGCGCAATGCCCCCGGTGCGGTAATCTCGTCGCTCGGTCGTATGTGAATACGGGCCTATAGCTCAGGCGGTTAGAGCGCTTCGCTGATAACGAAGAGGTCGGAGGTTCGAGTCCTCCTAGGCCCACGATGTCCTGGTCATCGGGAAGGGCGCCCGTGCGGATTGCACTGTTGCTGGCGGTGTTCGTCGCGGGCGCGGCGATCATCCGCAAACGCCGCGGCGAAATCTGGCACACCCTCGAGGACTGAGACAGTTCGGGGCCTTAGCTCAGTTGGTAGAGCGCTGCCTTTGCAAGGCAGATGTCAGGAGTTCGAATCTCCTAGGCTCCACAACGATTCAAGTTTGTTCGCCTGACTGACTGATTGTCGCCTGCCAGGGTGATGGGACCTCTGGTTTGCCATGAGCATGGGACCGGGTTGTTCCGGTTACAGGCCGTGCGTTGATAGTGGCCGAAGGGGTGGTTGCCGGTCAATCCGACGAAGTCGGAGGGGCCGGCTTTGGTGTCCCTGGTTTCTGGCGTTGCCGGTAGGACTCGCCTTCGACGACGAGTTCGTAGGCCGCGGATTGCAGTCGGTCCATCGCCGATTGGGCCAGCAGCGGGTCGGCCATCATGGTCAGGATCTCGGGTGGTTCGCGGTTGCTGGTGATCACCGTCGATGCGGCGCGGTGGCGTTCGACGATGATCTCGTAGAAGTCGGTGGTCTCGGTGGCCTCCAGGCGGTGCAGCGCGAGGTCGTCGATGATGAGTAGATCGACGCGGTGCAGTTTGCGCATTTCGTCTTCGTAGCTGCCGTCCAGGCGTGCCCCGCGTAGGCGTTTGAACAGTTTGTCGGCCCGTTCGGTGTGCACGCTGTGATGTTTGCGTACGGCGATGTGCCCTAAGGCGTTGGCCAGGAACGTCTTTCCCACTCCGACCGGCCCCATGACGAGCACGTTGTAGGCATCGGCGAGGAATCGCAGTGAGGTCAGCTCGGCCCACAACTGTTGATCGAACGCCACGGCGGCGGAGTCGTCCCAGGCTTGGAGCTGCATCGCCGGGTCGAGGTGGGCGGCCTTGGCGCGGCGGGCCGCGGATTCGCGGTCACGGCGGGTGACCTCATCGGCGAACAACAATTCCAGGAAGTCGTGATGGGGCAGCCGGTTGGTGCGGGCCAGCGCCAACCGCTCGGGCAGCGTGTCGAGCAATTGGCCGAGCTTGAGGCGGCGCATCAGGGCTTTGAGTTCAGCGGAGACTTCGATCGGTTTGACCGCCGGGCTGGTGTCGGGACGTTGGGTGCTCATGAGGGCCTGCGCACCGCGAAATCCGAGCCGTCGCGGACGAACCGCGACGCCGCCCCGGGCGGTGTGGGTATCAGGGGTAGTTGTTCACCGCCCCCGCGGGTCAGGATCCGCTCGATCAGCCCGACATCGATTACCTCGGCGTCCAGGGCGCGCCGGCACGCGTCGTCAACAGCGTCGGGGCCGTGGCGGCGCACCAGCCCCAGCAGCCGGTAGACCTGACGCATCTTGGTCCACGGCAACGGGTGTTCGAGCACGGCGGCGGCGTAGACGCCGACATGGGTGCCCTGGGCGGCAGCTTTGCGCTGCAGGGCATCCAGATCCCGCATGGCATAGACCGACACCTCCGAGGGAAGGTCAGCCGGATCGGTGTGTCGGCGGCCCGGGGCCGTGACCGGGTGCACCTTGATCAGCTCACCGCGCCAGTAGAGCTTGACCGTGTGTGCATCAGCGCGGGCCTCGATGCGCTTGCCGACCAGCTCTCCGGGCACGCTGTAGAGCGCCTTGGCCACCTGCACGTGGCGGTCGGGTGCCACCTTGGGGTGCGTCCAGACTGGAACGTCGAACACCGTCTCAGGCACGGGCTTGAGTGCGGGCAACTCATCGGCGGCGAACACCTCTGCCGGGCGCAGGCGGGTGGTGCCGTGGATGCGCAGCCCGGCGATGTCTGAACACCACAGCTCGGCGCGGTTGCGGCAGTCGTCGAGATCCCGGAATGCTTCTCCGGCATAGAAATTCGACCGCACGTAGGACACCATGCGTTCCACCCGCGGCTTGTCTTTGGGGCTGCGGACCCGCGCCGGGTCGACGGCGAACCCCCGCGCCTGCGCGTACTCACGGAAGGAGTCGTTGAGCCGGGGCTCGGTCGCGTGCGCGGTGGTGACGATGGCTTTCATGTTGTCGGGGATCACCACCGCGAACACTCCGCCGAAGAACACCCACGCCGCTTCGAACCCGGCGATCACCTCGGCCAAACTCTGGCGGTAGGTGGGCCAGACGAACATGTGCCGCGAATACACCGCGGTGAAGATCAATCCCTGCACGACTCGGCGCCGGCCATCGGCGGCGTCGGTGAGCATCCCGAGGCGACCGAAGTCGACCTGCACCTCCGCACCCGGTTCGCAATCGGCCACCGGCACCGTGGCTTGACGCCGGCCGAAATCCAATTCCGTTGTGGCGTAACGATTCAGCGTCCGATACGACACCACCACACCGCGGCGCCCCAGCAGCGTGTGGATCTTGGTCAGCGTCAATCCGTCTTTGAGCCAGCCCTTGATCTGCTCATGCTCTGCAGCGATCGTCTCCCACGCCAGGCTCTTGCCGGCCGGCCGGTGCGGACGCACCCCGGCAATTACCGCGCCGATCAACTCATCGGTGAGCTGATCAGGCCCGCCGTCACGGTCCAGCCCGCTGGCACGGGCTCGGTCGACGTAGCGTCGCACCGTTTTGCGGTCGATGCCCGAGAGCCGGGCCACCTCCCGCAACCCCAATCCCTGCAGCCACAGCCGCAGCATTTCCACGATCTCGATCACCGATACCTCCCGGTAGCTCATTGGGTCAATACAGCGGCCCAACAACCGGAAGAACCCACGCCACGCCGGGGTGGTCCCATAACTGGTAAACCAGCCAGCCAGGTGGTCCCATCAATGGCAAACAGGTGGTCCCATGCTCATGGCAAAACCAGCTCTGAAGTGGTCCCATTCACCTGGCAGCCGACACTGATCCATTGCCTCAGTCCCCACTAGGCGTAATTCAGAAGCGCTTGAGCGGGAAGGCATCTCGCTCAGGGTCGATATCGAAGATCTGCCTAGTTGCTTGAGGGGAGCTGCGCTGCAGGGGTGCCGCAAGACTCACCGTTGAGCGTACGTAACCTGCTCTGCACGGGCATCGGTATACCCAGAGCAACCTCGCACCGGATCGGGAGCACTCCAAAGATTGGCGATTGATGGTGTTGCCCGGCAACTGAGCTCAGTCGCACACCACGGGGGTGGCGGCGATGCGCGTGTCAGTTCCCGATCGGAAGAGCCAGGCGCTGCGGCAACGTCTTCTTGCATCGTCGACAGGTGAAGGTGTCCCGGTCGACGAAGAGCGTCTGCTCATGACTGCAAATCCCGCACTTCACTTTCCTGCGGGACAGACCCCCCCAACCCATATCGACATCATGCACCCCAACAGCGGTTTCCGGGAGCTGTTTCGGGCTTAACGCAGGCACCTTTTGATTCATCAGCAAATCCGCAGATCCGGCCGGCTCCGGCCGGGCGTTTGCGCATCTCAGTGCCGCCGACCGCAAATTCCACGAAAAGCCCGTGAATTTGCGACTTCCGGCGTTCGCTAACGTTATCTACGCCGGGCCTTTTCCGTGTTTCGCATATTTCAAATCTTGGGCGAAACCTCGACACTGGGCGGCAGCGGAGACGGCTCGGGCGCCGACGAGCGCCGAGCGATCACGAACGCGATCGCCCCACCCACGCCTGCCAGTCCGAGGAAGCCGAAGACGAACAGCCGCCGACGCCGGCGGTGCTGCGACTTTCGCGCCTCCTCGAGCAGCTGAGGCAATTCCGCGACGACCTGCTTGACCGCCTCGGCCTCCTTGGTCAGTTCCTCCCGCATCTCGCGAGCGTCGCGCGCGCGGCGCTTGATCGCGCCGGCTGCCGATTCCGCCGAGTGTGCGGTGATGCCGACGACCCCGCGGGTGATGTCCACCGGACCGACGGCGGTGTAGTGCAATCCGCGGTTCAGCCGCTCGCGCGACGTGAGCTTGGGTTCACTTCTGCGGCCCATCTGGTCCTCCCGGGACTGGTGGTGCGTTGGTGGCTCCAACACTGCCACAGCGCTCGAAGGGTGGCCGCGGGATCGGTCACACGACGCTAGTGGCAGACTCAGAACCCGTGACGAGCGACATCGCAACCGCAACAGCGACCCTGCACACGAACCGCGGCGACATCAAGATCGCCCTGTTCGGTAACCATGCCCCCAAGACCGTCGCCAACTTCGTTGGTCTGGCCCAGGGCACCAAGGAGTACTCCACGCAGAACGCGTCGGGCAGCACCTCGGGCCCTTTCTACGACGGCGCCGTCTTCCACCGCGTCATCGACGGATTCATGATCCAGGGTGGCGACCCGACCGGCACCGGCCGCGGCGGCCCGGGCTACAAGTTCGCCGACGAGTTCCATCCTGAGCTGCAGTTCGACAAGCCGTACCTGCTGGCGATGGCCAATGCCGGCCCCGGCACGAACGGCTCGCAGTTCTTCATCACGGTCGGCAAGACGCCGCACCTGAACCGCCGGCACACGATCTTCGGTGAGGTCGTCGACCCCGAGTCGCAGAAGGTCGTCGACGCGATCGCCACCACGGCCACCGATCGCAACGACCGGCCCACCGACGATGTCGTGATCGAGTCGATCACCATCTCCTGATTCGGGCGTTCAGTCAGAACTGAGAGCGACGATTCCTCGGAATTTTCGCTCTCAGTTCTGTTTGAACGGTGTGCCTACCGCCCCGCGAACCCCGCGTCGGTCAGCGCGTCCAGAACGTCCACCGGGTCGGTCCCGAGGTCCCAGCGGCTAAGGACGATCAGCCGGTCAGCGGTCGTGTCGATCTCCAATAAACGCATCTTGCGGCCGATGCGGCGGAACTCGGTGATCCGGATCAGCGTGATGTCGGCGTGCCGCAACGTCTGCGTCCGGAACCACCCGCGGTAGACCAGCGCGTCACCGGTGATAGCCAGCCGGGGTCTTGCTCGCCATGATCCGATCGCGAACGCGGCCAGTCCCACCGCAGCAATCCCGGTGAGGATGCGGCCGGGCGCATCTGTGATGACGGTCACACAGACGATTGCCATCAGAATCGCAGCGATCCCCAGAGCTGCGACAGCGGCAGTTTTCGGCGCCCATTCAGTTTGCTGCATAGGGTCCTTCAGCACCTCTACCGTGGCCAATGCAGTTATCCACAAGTGCTATCAACAATGGGGATGAATCACACGCGTGTGATTGGGTGACCAGGAGGTTGCCAGCCTCAAAACGGAGTTTGCACAGCATGGATCCACTAAGGTGGTCGCGGCCGTTCAGCGCCACCGCATCGTCAGCAACAACCCTGTGATCATGAAGCCGAACGCGATCGCGTAGTTCCACGGACCGAGTTTGGCCATCCACTGCAACGCGCTCGGGACGTCATAACCGGACGCCGCCAGCTGGAACACCAGCAGCCAGGCCAGCCCGATCAGCATCAGGCTGATGAACAGCACCACGAACCACACGCTCGACGGTCCGGCCTTCACCTTCACCGGAGTGCGGCTCACCGGATTGATCGTGAAGTCGTTCTTCTTGCGAACCTTGGACTTGGGCATGGGTACCTTCGGGCCGGGATCTTCTGCGACGATGGTGCGCAGATCGCTTATGAGATTAACGCAGCGGCGCCGTGACCCGACAATTCCGGCGGCAGCGACGACGGGTGCCAGGCGCTCGCCGTGGCGGATCGGCGTGCCGGTGGTGTGCCTGCTGGCGGGCGTTCTGCTGGCCGCTACCCATGGTGTCTCCGGTGGTAGCGAGATCCGTCGCAGCGACTCACCCCGGCTGGTCGACCTGGTCCACGACGCGCAGAAGTCGGTGGATCGGCTGAGCGCTCAGCGGGATGCACTGGCTTCTCAGATCGACGCCACGCATGGCGGTGGGGCCGGCACGGCATTGGCGGCCATGCAGGCCCGCGCCGACGAACTGGCCGCCGCTGTCGGGCTGAACCCGGTGCACGGTGCCGGTCTCGTCGTCACGCTGTCCGACGCCCAGCGCGACGCCAACGGGCGCTTCCCCCGGGACGCCTCCCCCGACGATCTGGTGGTGCATCAGCAGGACATCCAGGCCGTGCTCAACGCGCTGTGGAGCGCCGGTGCCGAGGCGATCCAGATGCAGGACCAGCGCATCATCGGTACGTCGGCGCCACGCTGCGTCGGCAACACCCTGCTGCTCAACGGCCGTACCTACAGCCCGCCGTACACGATCACCGCGATCGGCAACGCGCCCGCGATGCAGGCGGCGCTGGCCACCGCTCCCCTGGTCACGCTGTACAAGCAGTACGTGGTGCGGTTCGGCCTGGGCTACAGCGAGCAGGTCCGCGATGACGTTCAAGTCGCCGGCTACACCGAGCCCGTACGGATGCGCTACGCCCAGCCCGCGGGTCCGGTGGGCTACTGACCTGCACCACCCCAGGTAAATTGGCCTGATGCAGGTTTTGGTCGTCGACAATTACGACAGCTTCGTGTTCAACCTCGTCCAGTATCTGGGCCAGCTCGGGGTGGACGCGCAGGTCTGGCGCAACGACGACGAGCGCCTGGCCGACGAACGCAAGGTCGCCGACGAGTTTGACGGGATCCTGCTGAGCCCCGGCCCGGGCACACCGGAACGTGCCGGCGCGTCGATCCCCCTGGTTCGCGCGTGCGCCGACACGGGCACCCCGCTACTCGGTGTGTGCCTGGGTCATCAAGCAATCGGCGTCGCGTTCGGCGGGACGGTCGACCGCGCGCCCGAGCTGCTGCACGGCAAGACCAGCACCGTGTACCACACGAATATTGGTGTGCTGCACGGACTTCCGGACCCATTCACCGCGACGCGCTATCACTCGCTGACGATCCTGCCGGAGACCATGCCGGCCGAGCTCGAGGTGACCGCGCGCACCGAGGGCGGCGTCGTGATGGGTGTGCGGCACGTCGAGCTGCCGATCCACGGCGTCCAGTTCCACCCGGAGTCGATCCTCACCGAAGGCGGCCACCGGATGCTCGCCAACTGGCTGGGCTACTGCGGGCAGGCGCCCGAGGAGTCGCTGGTGCGTCGGCTCGAGCAAGAGGTCGCCGACACCGTCCGGCACGCCATCGGCGGGCAGCCCGAGCTATCTACGACGCAAAGCTGAGCGTGATCGTCGCGCCAAAGTTCACTGCGCTGCCCGCAGACGGGCTTTGCGACACGACAGCGTGGGACGGCTGGCCGCTGTTCTGGACGTCGCCGCCCTTGTCCAACCCTCCGGTCCAGCCCAGACCCCTCAGCCGCGGCTCGGCGTCCGTCCAGAACATGCCCCGCAGATCCGGCATGACGAACTGATTGCCCTTCGACACCTTGATCTGGATGGCGGTGTCTTGCGGGACGACCTGCCCGTTCGGCGGATCGGTGCCGACCACCTGACCGGACGGCTCGGTGCTGTCGGTCGGGACCGGCAGCGTGTTCAGGAAGCCCGATGCCTTGAGGATCTGTCCGGCGACGTCGACAGTCTGCCCCGCCACCACCGGAACCTCGGCGGTCTGCGGCCCATTACCGATGACGATCGTGATCTCGTTGGTCACCGCCGACAGCTGGTTGGCGGGCGGGACGGTCGACACCACTTTGTCCTTGTCCTCAGGCTTGGACGCGGAGGTGGTCTGCTTGAACTTGCTGAACCCGGCGGCCTTGAGCTTCTGGATGCAGTCGCCGGCCGACAGCGTCGCGCAGTCGGGCACCTCGCGCTGATCGGGTCCGGTCGAGACGTTGATCAGGATTTCGTCCCCGGCGCTGGCCTTCGAGTTGGCCGCGGGGTCGGTATCGATCACCTTCTCGGGAGGAACGGTGTTGTCGGGCTTGGTGTTGGTGCGGATCTTGAAGCCCTTGTTTTGCAGGGTCACCACCGCATCCTGCTGCGACTGCCCGCGCACGTCGGGCACCTGCAGATTGCGCGGGTTGCCGCTGACCATGTTGATCCCGATGGTTACCACGACGGTCAGGACGGCCAGCACCGCGACGACGATCAGCCAGCGGCCGATCGACCCGCCGGCCCGATCGTTCTCGACGAGCGCTCCCTGTCGCGGGATCTCGTCGGTGTCGTCGCCACGGGTGGGCACCGACGGCGCCGAGTTGAGCAGCGAGGTGCGCTCGGCGGCGCTGAGCACCTTGGGTGCTTCGGGCGCTTCGCCGTTGTGCACCCGCACCAGGTCGGTGCGCATCTCGGCGGCGCTCTGATAGCGGTTGTCCGGGTTCTTGGCCAGCGCCTTGAGCACCACCGCGTCGAGCTCCGGGGAGATGCCCGAATGCTTCTGCGACGGCGGCACCGGATCCTCGCGGACGTGCTGGTAGGCCACCGCAACCGGCGAATCCCCGACGAACGGCGGTTCGCCGGTCAGGATCTCGTAGAGCACGCAACCCAGCGAGTAGACATCGGAGCGCGCGTCGACCGGCTCGCCGCGGGCCTGCTCCGGCGACAGATACTGGGCGGTGCCGATCACCGCGGCGGTCTGGGTGACGCTGTTGCCGGCGTCGGCCAGGGCACGGGCGATGCCGAAGTCCATCACCTTCACCGCGCCGGTCTTGGAGATCATGATGTTCGCCGGCTTGACGTCGCGGTGGATGATGCCGTGCTGGTGGCTGAAGTTCAGCGCCTGGCAGGCGTCGGCGATGATCTCGATCGCGCGCCGGGGCGGGATCGGCCCGTCGGTGTGGACAATGTCGCGCAGGGTGACCCCGTCGACGTACTCCATCACGATGTAGGGCAGCGGACCGTTGGCCGTCTCGGCCTCACCGGTGTCATAGACGGCGACGATTGCAGGGTGGTTCAGCGCGGCGGCGTTCTGCGCCTCGCGGCGGAACCGCAGATAGAAGCTGGGGTCGCGGGCCAGGTCGGCGCGCAGCACCTTGACCGCGACGTCCCGATGCAGGCGGGTGTCGCGGGCCATGTGCACCTCGGACATGCCGCCGAAGCCGATGATCTCGCCCAGCTCATAACGGTCGGACAGGTGCTGTGGGGTGGTCATCGCGGTTTCTCGTCGGTGGGAACAGCCTCGGGCAGGACAGCAATAGCCACGCTCGCAGCGCTGTATCGGGGTACCCCGATCTGCCCTCCAGGATTACCGGCGATGTGGTGATCCGTCCAACCCGACGGTGCGGCCTGGCTGGTGGGGGTGACGGTGTCGGTGACCGTCTGCTCCACAGGTTTGTTGTCCTTGCGGTCTTTGTCGGCCAGCACGATCAGGATGGCGCTGATGATCGCCAGGGCGCCCAGCACTCCGGCGGCCCAGAGCAGCGCCCGCTGACCCGAGGAGAACGTACGACGCGGCGGCGGCGGACGATGGCTGCCGGTGTTGGCGCGGGGCCGGGTCCCGGTGGCGGGGGCCGCGGGCAGGCGCGGTGAGCTGCCCGGAATCGACGCCGGGGTGGCGCGGATGGTGGGCGCCGAGTTCGGTCGGGGTGGACGGCGGCCCGCCCGCACGGCGGCCACCGCGTCGGCGAACTGCCCGCCGTTGCGGTAGCGCATGCCCGGGTTCTTCACCAGGGTGATCTCGATCAGTTCACGCACGTTGGGCGGCAGGTCGGCCGGCAGCGGGGCCGGCGTCTCCTTGATGTGCTTCATCGCGACCGTCAGCGCGCCATCGCCAATGAATGGCCGCTTACCCGAAACCGCTTCGTAGCCAACAACTCCCAGCGAGTACACGTCACTGGCGGCGGTGGCGTCGTGGCCCAGGGCCTGCTCGGGGGCGATGTATTGGGCGGTGCCCATCACCATTCCGGTCTGGGTGACCGGGGCGGCGTCGACGGCTTTGGCGATACCGAAGTCGGTGAGCTTCACCTGACCGGTCGGCGTGATGAGGATGTTGCCGGGCTTGACGTCGCGGTGCACCAGGCCGGCGGCGTGTGCCACCTGCAGCGCGCGGCCGGTCTGCTCGAGCATGTCCAGGGCGTGCCGCAGGGACAGCCGTCCGGTGCGCTTGATCACCGAGTTCAGCGGCTCGCCGTTGATGAGTTCCATCACTAGGTAGGCGGTGCGACCCTCGCCGTCCATGTCGGTCTCGCCGTAGTCGTGCACGGCGGCGATCCCGGGGTGGTTCAGCATCGCGACGGTGCGCGCCTCGGCGCGGAACCGCTCGACGAATTCGGGGTCCGACGAGAACTCCTGCTTGAGCACCTTCACCGCGACCCGGCGGCCCAGCCGGCTGTCGACGGCCTCCCAGACCTGGCCCATGCCGCCAGTCGCGATCAGCCGCTGCAGCCGGTACCGACCGGACAGCGTCACTCCTACGCGGGGACTCATGACGCCCCCTGTAAGGCTGCGGCGATCGTCGCGCGGCCGACCGGGGCGGCCAGCGCACCGCCGGTGGCGTTCAACCGGTCGCCGCCGTTTTCGATCAGCACGGCGACGGCCACTTTGGGGCTCTGTGCTGGGGCGAAGGCGATGTACCAGGCATGCGGTGGGGTGTTGCGGGGGTCGGTACCGTGCTCGGCGGTGCCGGTCTTGGATGCGATCTGCACGCCGGGGATCGCCCCTTTCTGCTGGGTCATCTGTTCGGCGCCGATCATCAAATCCGTAAGTTTAGCCGCGACCTGCGTCGATACGGCACGCCGCTGTTGGGCGGGCGCCGCCGTGCTGATGTTGGACAGATCGGGGCCCTTGAGGCTGTCCACCAGGTAGGGCTGCATCATCACACCGGAATTGGCGATCGTCGCCGCCACCAACGCGTTCTGCAAAGGTGTCACCGCCACGTCTTTCTGGCCCATGCTCGACATCCCCAGGGCGGCGGCGTCGGAGATCGGGCCGATGGTCGACTCCGCCACCTCCAACGGGATCGGCGCTGGTGGGTTGTCGAACCCGAACGCCTGCGCGGTGTTGCGCAGGGCGTCAGCACCCACCCGCATACCCAATTCGACGAACGCGGTATTGCAGGAGCGGGCGAACGCCTCCCGCAGCGACGCGGTGGGAGCGCTGCCGCATGGCGTGCCGCCGTAGTTCTCCAACGTCGCCGTGCTGTTGGGCAACTGGATCTGCGGGGCGCTGGTGAGCTGATCGTTGTCGGTCACGCCGTTCTGGAGTGCGGCCGCGGTGGTGATCACCTTGAACGTCGACCCGGGCGGGAAGGTCTCGGCGATGGCCCGGTTGGTCAGGGGCGAACCGGGATCGTCACGCAGCTGCTGCCAGGCATTGCCCTGTTCCTCGGTGTCGTGGGTGGCCAGCAAGTTGGGGTCGTACGACGGCGACGACACCATCGCCAGGATCTTCCCGGTGGACGGCTCCAGCGCCACCACCGAGCCGCGGCACCCGCCGTTGCAGCCGCGCTGCATGGCCTCCCACGCCGCTTGCTGGATGCGCGGCACGATCGTGGTGTCGACGTTGCCGCCGCGGGGGTCGCGGCCGGTGAAGAAGTCGGCCAGCCGGCGGCCGAACAGCCGTTGGTCGGAGCCGTTGAGGATGCCGTCTTCGGCCCGCTCGAGGCCGGTGCTGGAGTAGCGCAGCGAATAGAAGCCCGTAATCGGTGCGTACACATACGGATTCGGGTACACACGCAGGAACCGGTAGTGGCCGTTGGTGGACACCGAATAGGCGAGTAGCTGTCCGCCCGCGGTGATCTGGCCGCGCTGGCGCGAATACTCGTCGAGCAGCACCCGCTGGTTGCGCGGGTCGGCGCGCAGGCCGTCGGCACGGAAGACCTGGGTGATCGTCGCGTTGAACAACAGCAGCACGATCAACGCCATGATCATCACCGAAATGCGGCGCAGGGAGGTGTTCATACGCGCTCGATCACCTCGGTGCTCGACGACGCGATCGAGGAGTGCGGGTTGGTGATGATCGGACGCCGCGCGGCGTGCGAGATCTTCACCAAGATGGCCAGCAGAAGGTAGTTGGCGACCAACGACGAACCGCCGTAGGACATCCACGGTGTGGTCAGGCCGGTCAGCGGGATCAACCCGGTGACACCGCCGACGACGATGAACAGCTGGATCGCCAGCGTCGAGGCCAGCCCGGCGGCCAGCAGCTTGCCGAAGCTGTCGCGCACGGCGATGGCCGTGCGCAGCCCCCGCACGATCACGATCGTGTAGAGCATCAGCACCCCGGCCAGCCCGACCAGGCCCAGTTCCTCACCGACCGCGGCGATGATGAAGTCGGTCGAGGCGGCGGGCACGGTGCCCGGCTGACCGTTGCCCAGACCGGTACCGAAGATGCCTCCGGTGGCAAAACTGAACTGCGACTGCACCATCTGGTAACCGGTGCCTTCGGGATCACCGAACGGGTCCAGCCAGGTCTGCACCCGCACCCGCACGTGGCCGAAGAGGTAGTACGCCAACACACTGCCCGCGGCGAACAGCGTCAGACCGATGACCACCCAGCTGAACCGCTCGGTGGCGATGTAGACCATCACCAGGAACGAGGCGTACAGCAGAAGAGAAGTGCCCAAATCCTTTTCGAAGACCATCACGCCGACGGAGACGATCCAGGCCACCAGCAGCGGGGCCAGGTCCCGCGGGCGGGGCACGTCGGTGCCGAGGAAATGCTTGCCGGCACTGGTGAACAGGTCGCGCTTGGCCACCAACACAGCGGCGAAGAAGATCAACAACAGGATCTTGGAGAACTCGGCCGGCTGAATACTGAAGCCGGGGAAGCGGATCCAGATCTTGGCGCCGTTGGTCTCGGAGAAATGGGCGGGCAGGAACGCCGGGATCGCCAGCAGGACAAGGCCGACCAGACCGCAGGTGTACCCGTAGCGGGCCAGGATGCGGTGGTCTTTGAGGAACACCACGACCAGGGAGAAGCCGAGCACGCCGACGAGGGTCCACAGCATCTGCTGCTCTTCGCTGGGCCCCCGCTGCGGGGCGATCGCACCGCCGATCAGATCGAGACGGTGAATCATCACCAGGCCAAGTCCGTTGAGCAGTGCGACAACTGGCAGCAGCACCGGGTCGGCGTAGGGGGCGAACCGCCGGATGGCCAGGTGCGCGCAGACGAACAGTGTGAGGAAGGCCAGCGTCGAGCTGGCCAGATCCCAACTGATGCCCTGCTCCTGGTTCGCCTCGACGATCAGCAGGGCGACCACGGTGATGAAGGTGGCGAAGCACAGCAGCGCCAGTTCGGCGTTGCGGCGGGTCGGTGTCACCGGCGCCAGCGTGACGGGTGCTTGAGGCTGGGTGCTCATGCCGCCGCCCGGCAGTCGGTGCCCGGCTTCTGCGGCGCTGCGGGCAGCTGCGTCACCGTCGGCGACGGGCTCGGAGGCGGCACCGGGGTGCCGGAAGTCGTTGGGGCCGTGCCGCTTTCAGTCGGAGCGGGGGTCGGCGCGGGGGCGGGTGCCGGAGCCGCGCTCGGCGACGGGCCAGGTGCCGGCGCCGATGTCGCTGCCGGGGTGGGAACGGGCGCCGGCCCCGGCGCGGGAGGTGCGCTCGGAGCCGGAGTCGGAGTCGGAGTCGGAGTGGCGGGCGGAGCCGGGGTGGGCGCCGGTGTACTGGTCGGAGGCGGTGCGCACGGCGGCAGCACCGAGGAGTGGGCGAGCTCCCGCAGCTGCCCGATCGCGTCGTCGAGGCTGCCGGCCGGCAGCCCGGCCGAGACCTGTGCGCGCTCCGAGGGACGCAGATCCTGCAACCGCATCAGCTGGCAGCCGAGCGAGTTCGTGGCCTGGCCATAACTGATCTGCGACAGCTCATTTCGGTCGTTGAGGCAGCCCAGCAGGTACGGCTCCTGCAGCGGATAGCTCAGAAACGAGCCCTGAATCCCGCGCATGATCGCCACCGTGCCGTTGTAGGCACTGACGTAGTAGTTGCTGCGAATGATCTGGCGGCCTACTGCCAGCCCGGCGAGGACGACCAGAAGGATCAGCGCGACGGCGATGATCATCCGCCGGCGCGAGCGTGGTTTCGGTGGAGGTTCCGGCTCGGCCACCACCCGCTTGGCGGGCGCCGGGCGGGGGTTGAAGGCAGAGGCGCGCCCGGCGGCAGTGTTGGGTGGTGCGACGTTGTCGTCGTCGCCGGAGACGGCACCGGCCAGGATCGGTTGAGTCTGCCCACCGTAGTCGTGGTCGACGACATCGGCGACCACCACGGTGACGTTGTCCGGTCCGCCGCCGCGCAGCGCCAGTTCGATGAGGCGGTCGGCGCTTTCGGCGACGTCCTCGATCTGCAGGGCTTCCAGGATCGTCTCCTGGCTCACCGGGTCGGACAGGCCGTCGGAGCACAGCAGGTAGCGGTCGCCTTCCTTGGCTTCCCGCATGATGAGCGTCGGCTCGACCTCGTGCCCGGTGAGCGCACGCATGATCAGTGAGCGCTGCGGGTGGCTGTGGGCCTCCTCGGCGGTGATGCGGCCCTCGTCGACGAGGGTCTGCACAAAGGTGTCGTCCTTGGTGATCTGCGTCAGTTCGCCGTCGCGGAGCAGGTAGCCGCGCGAGTCGCCGATGTGGACGAGCCCAAGTCGGTTGCCCGCGAACAGGATTGCGGTCAGGGTGGTGCCCATGCCTTCGAGCTCGGGCTCCATCTCGACGTGCGCGGCGATGGCCGAATTGCCCTCACGCACCGCACCGTCGAGCTTGCTCAGCAGGTCGCCGCCCGGCTCGTCGTCGTCGAGGTGCGCCAGCGCGGCGATCACGAGCTGGGAGGCCACCTCACCGGCGGCGTGTCCGCCCATCCCGTCGGCCAGGGCGAGCAGCCGGGCGCCGGCGTAGACGGAGTCTTCGTTGTTGGCGCGCACCAGGCCGCGGTCACTGCGGGCGGCATAGCGGAGGACGAGGGTCACGGGCGCAGCTCGATCACCGTCTTGCCGATGTGAATCGGCGTGCCAATCGGAACGCGTACTGCCGTCGTCACCTTCGCCCTGTCGAGGTATGTGCCGTTGGTCGATCCTAGGTCTTCCACGTACCACTCGGAACCGCGCGGCGACAGCCGGGCGTGCCGGGTGGACGAGTAATCGTCGGTCAGCACCAGCGTCGAGTCATCGGCGCGGCCGATCAGCACCGGCTGGGTGCCCAGCGTGATCCGGGTTCCGGCCAGGGCTCCCTCGGTCACCACCAGATAGCGGGCGGCATGCCGCTGCTGGCGGGAGGGCAGCAGCGCACCGCGCAGTGCCAGGCCCCGGCGGACCATCACCGCGCCGGTGGGTGCGTAGATGTCGTTGCGCAGGATGCGCAGCACCGACCAGATGAACAGCCACAACAACAGCAGGAAGCCGGCGCGCGTCAGCTGCAGTACTAACCCCTGCATCCGGCGTCCTCTCCGTCCTCATGCCCCGCTCGCCGTTCTCGCGATACCAGCAGGCACCGGGCCGACTTCGGCACCGTCACGATACTTGGACGCCGATGGGTGCGCGGGTGAAGCCACTCCGCGTCAACCAAGCTGTGACCCCCGCCGACCTCAGTGAACGCGGACGATGATCTCGGAGTGACCCAGCCGGATGACGTCTCCGTCGGCCAGCTGCCACTCCTGCACCGGGGCGTTGTTCACCGTGGTCCCGTTGGTGGAGTTCAGGTCCGACAGCAGCGCGACCTGGCCGTCCCACCGGATCTCCAGATGCCGGCGCGAGACACCGGTGTCGGGCAGCCGGAACTGGGCGTCCTGGCCGCGGCCGATGACGTTGGCGCCTTCGCGCAGCTGGTAGGTGCGTCCGCTGCCGTCGTCGAGCTGCAGGGTGACCGCATGCCCGGCCGACGGGTACTCGCCCTGGGCGGGCGGCTGGGCGTATCCGCCGTAGCCGCCACCGGCGGGCTGGCCGTAGTCGTAGTCACGCCCGCCCTGCTCATACCCGCCCTGTTCGTAGCCGCGGCCAGCCGGCTGACCGTAGTCCGGCTGGCCGTACTCCTGGCGGCCGTAGCCGCCACCGGGCTGGCCATAGCCCTGCTGCTCGTACCCACCCTGGTCGGGGTAGGCGGGGCGAGGCTCGGGCCGGCCGTAGCCGCCGTCCTCGTGCCGGCCCGGCCCGCGGCCGTAGTCGTAGTCGCTGGGCGGCGGTCCCTGCGGGGCGTAGCCGCCACCCTGCGGCGGGCCGTAGCCCTGGCCGCCATATCCGGGCGGCGGGCCCTGACGGTAGCCCTGGTCGTAACCCTGACCCTGGTCGTAGCCTTGGCCGCCGTAGCCGCCGGCCGGGGGTCGCTGCTCGTATCCCTGGCCGTAGCCTCCGCCGCCGTAGCCACCCTGGTCGGGATAACTCGGCCGCTGGCCGTAGCCCTCATTGGGCGGGGGGCCGTAGCCACCCTGCTCAGGCGGATAGGGGCCGCGCTGCTCGGGGGCGCCGCGCTGCTCGTCCTGCGGGCGCGGGTAGCGCTCGTCGTAGTAGTCGTCGCCGGGCCGCCCCTGACCCTGGTCGCCTCGGTAGGTGGGGTCGTTGCTCATCGCTGGTACTCCTGGTTCTGCGGTGTACGCCTGGTTCGATTCTGGCGGGGCGGTTGTGGCGCGGGACGGGTGGGGGTCGACGTCAGGATTGACGACGCCGCGCGCACGGTACTGGCCGGTGTGCAGATTCGGCGACTGCTCGAACCTGACGACCAGCTCACCATACGTTTGCCATCCCTGTTCACGGATGTAGCCGCCCAAGTGTTTGGCAAAAGTGTCCGTGGTGAGATCACGATCGGCGCTGACCTTCGCGAAGTCAGATGCACTGAGGGTAATGACGTACTCGTTGGGGGCCAAAAATTTGTCGCCCGGCAGGGTCTGCACACCTGCAGAGGCTTCCCGCCGCAGCGCGGCTTCCACCTCCGCGGGGACAATCGATCCGCCGAACACCCGGGCGAACGCGTCACCCACGGTGTTCTCGAGTCTGCGCTCGATGCGTTGAACCAGACCTCTCTGGTTACTCATCTCACCGCCTAGCTCGAGGACACGCGCGTGTTGGTCGACGCTTGTTCACCTTGATGGTATCGGCCCAGGTCGAGGCGCCGTCACCATGAGAATTCTGAGAATCGCGTTACACCAGGTCAGAGCCTCGTCGACGGGACTGTGACGGCGGCCGCTAGGCTGGTGTGAGCCGTGGGCGCGAGTTGAGGTTCACCCCCTCGACCGTGATACGCTCCCCCGGTTGTTTCGGGCGAGTGGCGGAATGGCAGACGCGCTGGCTTCAGGTGCCAGTGTCCTTCGGGACGTGGGGGTTCAAGTCCCCCTTCGCCCACAATGTGGAGAAAAATCCCCGGCTTCCGGCCGGGGATTTTTCGTTGGAAGACATCAGAGCGACGCGTGCTGAACTTGGTTTCCGCCGGCGCGCTTGGCCGAGTACATCGCGGCGTCGGCCGCCTCGATGAGGTCGTCGAGTAGTCGCAGATTCCGATGGGAGCCGCTGTCCAACGAGGCGGAAGCGGTACCGATGCTCGCCGTCACCGGTATCGGCAGCTCGGCGATCGCTTGCCGCAGCCGCTCTGCGAGGACCTCCCGGGGGTCGGGGTGGTCGACGTCGGCGATGACGAACTCCTCGCCGCCGGATCTGCCGATGATCGCGGAGAAACCACAATTGTCGGCCAACGCACCGCTGATCCTGATCAGCGCGGCGTCACCGGCCGCATGGCCCGCGGCGTCGTTGAGCTTCTTGAAGCGGTCCAGGTCGATCACGATGACCAGCAGGTCGCTGCCCGGCGGGTCGTGGCGCATGATCAACTCGTAGGCCGACTGGTGAAACGACCGCCGGTTGTGCAATCCGGTCAGTGGATCCCGCCCCGAGCTGCGCAGGTCGACGCGCAGCGTCTGGGCGAGCGACAAGAGACCGAACGGCAGGCCGACGTTCAGCGTCGCCACGATCGCCAGTGCCGCGGCCGTCAGATAGATGTCGCCCGTCGAGGCAACGAGGCGCCAGGCGAGGACCACCACGCAGACCGCAGCCACCGCGCCGTTGGCCAAGACCTCGCGGACGGTATGGAAATAGGCGACGAAGCCGCCGATCACGGCGAACGTCGCGCACCCCATCAGCCCGACGTAGGCATTCGAGTAGGACAGTGCCGCGGCGGCGATGGTCACGGTGGACGCGAAGGAGAACAGCAGTGACTGCCGGCGCGTGGGCCAATGCAGCAGGAACGGCACCGCCGCCGCCAGCGCAACCGCAGCCGCGACGACACAGACGGTGATCGGGACCGGTCCCCGGGGCCCTTGCGGACTCTTGATCATCAGCGCGGTTGACGCAGCCAAGACCAGCGTCGAGGTGGAGATCAGCGTTCGCCAGAGTCCTTGCTCGCCCCGGTCGTGCAAATAGATGCTGATCCAGTCGTACTGGTCGGCATGACGGGTCGGCAACGCTCCCCAGCGAAGCATGTCGACCCCTTCCTTCCGGAAGTCCTGTTCTAATTGCGGAATCAATTGTGCCCGTTGGGCGTCGAAGTGCCGACTCCTACGTTCGCGTCGAGACCGGCGACGGCATTGCGGCCGGCCTGCTTGGCTTGATACATCGCGGCGTCGGCCCGGGCTGTGACCGCAGCACTCGCCTCACCAGGTGCCGATGAGGTGGCGCCGATGCTCAGGGTCGTGTTGATCGTCAACCCGAACTGATGGATCGGTTCTGCGGCCAGGGCGCGGATCCGTTCACCCACCGCGATGGCGTCTTCGGTGCTGTTGACACCCGGCAACAGGATGAGGATCTCGTCGCCGCCAATTCGCCCGACCGTGTCGTCGAGGTGGACGCACTCGCGCATCCGGGCCGCGATCGTCGACAGCACGGCGTCGCCGACGGCATGACCCCAGGTGTCGTTGATCTGTTTGAAGTGGTCGATATCGCAGTACAGGACGCCCAGTCGCGAGCCGGTTTCGTTCAGAGCGGCATCCAGGCGCGCCATCGTCTCTGCCCGGTTGACCAACCCGGTGACGCTGTCGAAGCGCGCAAGTTCTCGAAGCCGGTTGCGCATGTCGTCCACTGCCGCCGATATCTCGGCGAACTCGCGGGGACCGCCGCGGCCGATGGGCTGGTCGTAATCGCCGTCGGCCACGGCACGGACCGAACGCACCAGCCGCGAGACGGGATGGGTGAGCATCCGCTGCACGACGACGATGCAGCCGATGATGCTCGCGGCCAGAATGACCAGCGCAACCCACTGGCTGTTGTTCGCCGTTCGCAGCACCGAGCGAATGTGGTCGATCTCCTGGGTGATCAGTGTGTCGAGTTGAACGTTGAGAGCACGGAATCGCCCTCGCAGCGGGTCGAACAAAGTCTTCGCGTCCATGACCATCTGGTCGAGCTGCGCGCGGGAGACCGATCCGGTTCGTAGTGCGGCGATTTGCGGATCGGCGGCCCGACCCTTCCAGACCGCGGCTGCGGCCAGCATCTCGGCGAAGATCGTCTGAAGGTTATCCGCGTACGGCGCGCCGGCGATCTCACGTCGGAGTTGGGGCACCAGTCGGTTCACGGTCGCGGTGCCCGATTCGAAGAGTTCGAGTGCGATTGGGTTGCCGGTCAACAGATATGCCCGCTGCCCCGTCTCCTGGTCGACGAACGCGCGACTCAGTTCATAACTCTGGCTTCTGATCGGGATGAGGCCGTCACCGAGATTGTGCAGAGCGTGCCCGACGGACATCCGACCCACGATAGAGGCGGTCATCGTGGCGACGAAGACCAACGTGATGACGCCGACGCAGCAGAAGATCAGCGCTCGTAGGGATGGCCGCCGCCTGCTCGAACTCGCCACAGCGTCGACCATAGGTCACCCAGGTGAGCCCGGTCGACCTCTTTGCGTTGGCACGCTCTCCGCAAATAACCCTCTCGAATTTCACGTTTCGCAGCGAAAGTTCGAGTGTGGCGCTGCACAACGTGAAACTCGAACAGCGCAGGTGGCGTTCGCGTCGAAGACGTTTATTACTCGTGCTCAGCGGTCGACGCGGGCGGGCCGGCTGATCCGGGTTTGGTTGCCGCCTGCGCGCTTGGCCGCGTACATGGCCGCATCGGCGGCCCGGATCAGATCGTCCATCGCCGCACCGCTGTCCCACCGCACGATGGCGGCGCCGACACTGGCGGTCACCGGTTGCGGCAGCGCGGCGATGGACATGCACAGCTGGGTCGGCAGGTGTTCGGCCTCTTCGGCGGGCATGGCGTCGATGACGATGAACTCCTCGCCGCCGAATCGCCCGACGATCGCTGAGCTCGTGCTGGTTTCGCGTAGTGCCCAGCCGACAGCGGTCAGGGCTTGATCGCCGGCGAGGTGGCCGTACGCGTCGTTGAGTTTCTTGAACTTGTCCAGGTCGATCATCACGACGATCAGATGCAGATCGTCACCGGGTGAGGTGAGAAGCGTCGACGCCCGCTCGTAGAAGGCCCGCCGGTTGAGCACACCGGTCAGTGGGTCTTGATCCGAGCGCACCACATCGGCGCCGAGCGTGCGCACAACGGCCTGGATCGCCAGTGGGACGGCGAGGGTCAGCTCGATGACCAACCACAAGCCGGCGGTAGCCGCCACCCAGCCGTCTGTCTCGGCCACTCGAATCGCACACACCACGCTGGCGGCGGTCCCGACCGCCACGATGACGGCGATCGCCTTGGTGTTGTGGAAGAACGCCGCGTATCCCCCGAGGATGGCGGTGGCGGCACAGCCCATCAGCGCGAGCATGGGTAGCGGCTGCATGAGGCAGCCCACCGCGATGATGCCGCCGCCGAGCCAGGACATCACGAGGGACTGCCGTTGTGTCGGCCAGCCGCGCAACCACAGCGTGGCGTAGCCCAGTCCGATGACCACCGCGGCGATGCTGAACGTCGCCCGGACGAGCCAGTTCACGTTGTGCATCGTCAACGTCGCGACGGCCATCAGCATCAGCGCGGCGGAGATGAGAGCCATCAGAAGCTTGGTGGGCCGTTCCAATCCGCGGGCGCGAAGGTAGCCGGTGAGCCAGTCGAACTGGTCGGGCTGTTGCCACCATCGGGCGAACGGCCCCCGCGTCTGCGCATTCCGCTCGTCAGTCACCGTGCCGTACCTCCCCGCATGGCCTTCACGGTAGCCCGAGCAAATCGGCGACGAGGCGGATTATCAACGCCCATAGAAAATAGATCCTGCATACGGTATCTGGAACGCCCCCGTGTCACTCGTTCTGGTTCAGGACTGGCTAACCTATTTGAATGAGCACGAAATCGGTACCCGGTGGGGTGGTGCACGAACTTCCGGCCGACCTGCGATCGGCGCTGCTCAACAACGACACGGCGCTGGCGGCGTGGCAGGACATCACTCCCCTGGCCCGCAACGAGTTCATCTGCTGGGTCGAAGACGCCAAGCAGGAGAAGACGCGCGAGCGTCGCATCCGCCGCACCCAGGAAGAGCTGGAAGAGGGTATGCGTCGACCCTGCTGCTGGCCGGGTTGCAAGCACCGCGAACGCACGGGCAAGGCTTAGGGCGCAATAGCCCGCAGCCCGTACATGTACGTTGTCAGGTATTCGTCGATGACGGGCCGACGTATCTTGCGGGACTCGGGAATCGTGATCAGCAGGGCGTAGAGCCCGACGAGGAATGACACCCCGTTGTGCATGACATCGACGTCGGCAGGAATCTCACCGCGATCCCGGGCCCGCGCGAGCTCCTCGACGACGGCGACGATCACCGGATGGTTCTGCAACTCTTCCGCCGGCGGCCGGCTCGTCGAGAAGTGCAGCGCCAGAAAGTCTTTGAACAGCCGGTTGCCCAGCCGACGTTCCAGCTTCTCCAGCACCCGGAAGCATTCGGCGAGGGTGTCGCGCACGGTGTGGGGCTTGGCGAACGAACGGGTGAGTTCGTCGGCCATCCGATCTTCTTCCCTTTTCTCCAGCTCGAGCAGCACATGTTCCTTGGTCGGGAAGTGAAAGAAGAACGTGGCGTGGGCGACTCCGGCGGCCGAGGCGATCGCCGCGGTGTCCGCTCCCGCCATCCCCGCGCGCTTGAACTCCTCGAGCGCCGCGGCGAGTAGGCGCTCGCGCGTCTGAACGCCCTTACGGACCGGCTTGTCGGTCAACACAGAACTGACTCCACTCAGAAAATGTTACCGTGTGACCGCAACCTGAGTGGACTCAGTTCGGAGGACGACGATGCAGATCCTCGAGCAGGCGCAAGACCTGCCGAAGGCGGGAAACATCAAGGCGCAGTGGGTGAGCTTGTGGACGGGGCCGATCGTCGGCGTAGTTCTGCTGGCCGCAGCGGGGGCCTTCCCCGGTTTCTGGCCGCCGATGTCGCCGACGATGACCGCCGGTGAGGTCGCAGCGTTCTACGCCGAGCACACCGCGTGGATACGACTGAGCCAGGTGACGTTCAACCTGTGTGGCATCATGATCGTGCCGCTGCTGATGGTGATCGTCGTGCAGATGAAACGCATGAAGGGCCAAAGCCACGTCTTCGCCTACTGCTTCCTGACGGCCGTGGTCAGCGGGGCCACCATTTTCGCGCTGTCCAACATCTTCTTCCTGGTGGCGGCGTTCCGACCCGAGCGTGATCCCGAATTGATCCAGCTGCTCAACGATTTGGCGTGGATTGTCTTCATCGCGCCGGTCGGCATGGTCGTCTCGCAGTTCGTCCTGCTCGCGTTGGCGGTGTACTTCGACAGCAGCACCGACCCGGTCTTCCCGAGGTGGGTGGGCCACTTCTCGCTGGTGGTCGCCGCCGCGATGGTGCCCGCGGCTGGTGCGGCGATCTTTCAGACCGGACCGTTGGCGTGGGATGGGGTGTGGTCGTTCTGGGTGCGCAACGGTGCGTACGTGGCGTTCGTCGTCGTCATGTTCTTCGTCCTACGCCGGGCGGTGTACCGGCAGGCGATCGACGACGGTGTGGTCGCTGCGTGAGTGTGCTTGCTCCCGGCGGTATTTCGCCGACGACAGCTGACGGCGGTAAGCGCGATGTCTGGTGGATGACCTGGTTCTTCCCGGTGTGGTATTCGGTGTTCGGCGTCATCATCTGTGTGCTGACGCGGGTCACTCCGCCGCCGCGGCCCGACGTCACCGCCACAGACAAGGTCGCATTCTTCACTCAACATCACCTGACGATCCAGATCGGCTTCACGGTCCTGCTGGTGTTGCTCGGCGGGGCCGCGATGACCAACGGTCTGGTGGCCTACCAGATGAAGCGGATGTCGGTGGGTTCGGTATTCGCCTATGGCTACATCGGCGGGATGAGTGTCGGGGCGCTACCCGGCTTCCTGTTGGTGACGGTGTGCTTCCTCACCGCGGCATTCCGGCCCGACCGCGACCCCGCGTTGATCAGCCTGCTCTATGACGTCGGAATGCTCTCGTACAACGGCTCATTGGGCTGCTTCTCGGCGGCCTACCTGGTGCTGGCGATCGCGATTCTCTACGACCGCAATGAAATATTCCCCAAATGGTTTGCCTACGTGTCGATCTGGCAGATCATCACCGAGGTGATCGCCACCCAGATGTTCGTGTTCCCGTCGGGGCCGTTTGCCTGGAACGGATCGATCGCATTCTGGTGGGCGGTCGTGGTGTTCTCCATCTGGCTGGTCGCATTGATCATCTTGCTGCGCAACGCCGCCGCACGTGAGCCCGCCGACGAGCCGGCACTGGATTAGGAGCGGATCGTGACAGTTTCGGAGCACCGCCGCGCCGCTCATCTGCCCGGTGACACGCACATGTGGGTGATGGTCCTCGGCGACCTGGTCATCTTCTCCGGCTATTTCGTGGTCTTCATGATCTACCGGTCGATGAGCCGCGCGGAATTCCTGGCCGCTCAACAGCATCTGGACATCACCATCGGCGTGGTCAACACCATGATCCTGCTGACCAGTTCGTGGTTCGTCGCGCGAGCCGTGCTAGCTGCGCGGGGCGGTGACGCCGACCGGGCGGTCCGGCTGCTGTGGGGCGGCGGTGTGTGCGGGGCGGCTTTCGTGGCGGTGAAATGCTACGAGTGGTTCCGGGAAATCACTGCAGGCCAGACCAATTCGCAGATGTTCTACTCCTTCTACTACGTCATCACCGGGGTGCACGTCGTGCACGTCCTGATCGGGCTCATCGTGCTGGGCGCGCTCGTGCGCGAACTGCGCAATCCGGGACGTCGGCGACCGTGGATGGTGGAGGCGGGCGCAACCTATTGGCACATGGTCGATCTGCTGTGGGTGATCATCTTCGCCCTCGTGTACGTGATGAGGTGATGGCGTGTCAGGAGAGCGCACGGTGACCTGGACCTGGCTGGCGCTGATGGCCATCACCATCGGATCGTGGTGGCTGGCACCTGCGCACGCGCACGGGGTCGCGTCGGCCAGCGTGGTGGTGACCTGTGTGGTGCTGGCGCTGGCGGCGGTCAAAGCCCGCCTGATCATCCGTCAGTTCATGGAGGTGCGCGCTGCACCCCGGTGGCTCAAGGGGGCTACCGACGCCTGGCTGGGTGTGCTGATCACGACGGTGCTCGTCATCTATCTGGTGTGAGTCCGCGCAACAGCACCGCCAACCCATACTCGAACGCGTCGTCCGCCCGCCCGGGCTTGGCTCCGCCGGTGGCCAGTGCCGCCGCCAGTTCCGGACCCACCTCGGCACCAGATTCCCACGGTTCTTCCGGCGCGGCCAGATCCAGCGCCGACCCCAGGACGAAACAATCCATCAAGGTGATTGCCCGCAAGGTATCGGCCGGGTCGAAGCCGGCGCGCTGCAGGGTGACCGCCAGCACGTTGTACATCCGGATGGCGTGGCTGCTGTTCACGGCGTAGGCGGTCAACAGCGGGATGAGCCGCGGATACCGGGCGTAGCTGCGCCGGTACGAGCGCAGGATGTCGGCGACCGCGTCGGCCCACGGGCGGTTCGGTTCGTCGTCGGGCAGCTGCACCTCCGACATCGCCCGCTCCCGCAGCAGCTCCACGATCTGGTCGCGGCCCGACACATGGTTGTACAGCGACGACGGGCTGACCTGCAGCTTCTTGGCCAGATCGGGCATGGTGAAGCCCCCGGTCGAGCCCACCAAGTCCAGCGCGGCCGACGCGATCCGGTCGGTGGACAGCAGTGGTGTCGGGGGGCGACCCATGAAGATCTCTCTTCCTCTTGCGAAGAAGTATGAGCCAGTTCACACTAAAACGAAAGAGATTCGTTATGGGAGTTCGATGATCACCCTGACCGCATCGGCGCTCGAGCCGCTGTCTCGCTCGGCCCCATCCCAGCGCCCGCCGCTGCGGGTCGGTTTGGTGCAGCATCGGTGGCGGCCCGATCGTCGGGAACTCGTCGCTGCCCTGCGCGCCGGCATCGACACCGCGGCAAGTGAAGGGGCCGCAGTGGTCTTTCTGCCCGAGATCACCCTGCTGCGGTACCCGGCCGACACCCCGGCGGGTGCCAACCCGGCGGCACTGGCCGAGGACCTGGAGAACGGGCCGACCTTCGAATTGGCCGCAAGTGCGGCGCGGGCCAACGAAATCTTCGTGCATGCCTCGCTCTACGAGCGCACTCCCGACGAGCATGACGGCCTCGGCTACAACACGTCGATCCTGGTCTCCCCCGCCGGTGACCTCGTGGGACGGACCCGCAAGCTGCACATCCCGATCTCAGCCGGCTACTACGAGGACACCTACTTTCGGCCCGGCCCCGATGCCGACCCGTATCCCGTCTATAACCCCGAGGGTCTCGACGCCCGCATCGGCATGCCGACCTGTTGGGACGAATGGTTTCCGGAGGTCGCCCGCAACTACTCGCTGGGCGGCGCGGAGATCGTCGTCTACCCCACCGCCATCGGGTCCGAACCGGTCTTTCCCGACTTCGACACCCGGCCGCTGTGGCAGCAGGTCATCGTCGCGAACGGCATCAACAGCGGACTGTTCATGGTGGTGCCCAACCGTGTCGGCGACGAGGGAACGGTGACGTTCTACGGGTCGTCGTTCATCTCCGACCCCTACGGGCGGGTGCTGGTTCAGGCACCGCGCGACGAGGAAGCGGTTCTCGTTGCCGATCTCGACCTCGACCAGCGTCGAGATTGGTTGGAGCTCTTCCCCTTCCTGCTGACCCGCCGCCCCGACACCTATGCCGCGCTGACCCGTCCGGTCGCGGTCGACGAGCCCTACGGCGCCGGCCATGCCGCGACGGCGGTGGTCAAGTGAGCTCGACGCTGTTCTCCGGCGGTGTGGTCTGGACCGGCGCGGGCGAAGAGTCCGACGCACTCCTGGTGACCGACGGCGTCGTGCGCGCGCTGGGTGCGGCGGCCCGCGAGCTGGCCGCCGGACTGGATTGCAAGCATGTCGGCCTCGACGGCGGGTTCCTGATGCCGTCCTTCGGGGACGGGCACGCTCATCCGTTGTACGGCGGACTCGAAGCGGTCGGTCCGCCGGTGCGCAGCTGCGGAACCATCGACGAGATCGTCACGGCGGTCAAGGTTTACGCCGAGGAACACCCCGACGAGGAATGGATCGTGGGCGCCTCTTACGACGGCAGCCTGGCCGAAGGCGGGCTGTTCGATGCTCGGTGGCTGGACGCGGCCGTCCCGGACCGGCCGGTGGTGCTGCGGGCCTGGGACTACCACACCCTGTGGTGCAATACCGCGGCGATCGAGCGCGCGGGCATCACCGCCGACACCCCGGACCCCGTGCTCGGCGAGATCCCACGGCGCCCGGACGGCTCGGTGCTGGGGACGTTACGGGAATGGGGCGCAACGGATCTGGTGATGGCGGTGATGCCGCCCCGCGACGAGCGGCAGCGTATCGAGGCGCTCGGCACGGCGGCCGACTACTACCTGGCCCGCGGCGTGACCTGGGTGCAGGACGCCTGGGTCGAACCCGGGGACGTCGCCACCTACGTCGCGGCAGCCCGCCAGGGGAAGCTGCGGATGCGCTTCAACCTCGCGCTGTATGCCGACCCCCGGCACTTCGATTCGCAGATCGAGCATTTCGTGGAATCCCGCCGTGCGGTCGAGGAGGCGGGTTCGCCGTTGCTGACCGCGAACACGGTGAAGTTCTTCGCCGACGGTGTCGTCGAGAACGAGACGGGTGCCCTGCTGGCGCCCTATTGCTCCGGACTGCACAGCCACGGCATGCAGAACTGGGAGGGCGATTCGCTGGCCGAGGCGGCACGCCGCGTCGACGAGCTCGGACTCCAGATCCACATCCACGCGATCGGTGACGCCGCCGTCCGCCAGGCCCTCGATGCCATTGAATATGCGCAGGAGCGCAACGGGACTCGCGACCGCAGACCGGTGATCGCCCACGTCCAGCTGGTGGACGACACCGACATCGGGCGGTTCGCCGCACTCGACGTCATTCCCAACATGCAACCGCTGTGGGCGCAGATGGACGCGCTGATGACGGTGCTGACCATCCCGCGCCTCGGCGCCGAACGCGCCGACCGGCAGTATCAGATGCAGACGCTGAACCGCACCGGTGCGGCCCTGGCCTTCGGCTCGGACTGGCCGGTGTCGTCGGGCGCACCGCTGGACGGCATCGCGGTGGCGACGTCGCGGCGTACCGCCGAGGGGCAGCCGGAAGGCGGCTGGACGCCACACGAGATCGTGCCGATCGAGCGCGCGCTGTCGGCGTACACCAATGCCGTCGCCTACCAGGCATTCGACGAAAACACTTGGGGGCACATCGTTCCCGGTGCGAGCGCCGACCTGGTATGGCTCGACCAGGATCCGCGGAACACACCGCCGCTGGATCTGCCGGGCGTGGGCATCCGCGCCACCTACTTGCGCGGTGCGCAGGCCTACCGGGCCGATAACGGAAGGGTATGACGATGACCGCTGAATACATCACCGCCCCGCACGAGGGACACCTGAAGCGCGCGTTGGGCTTGCCGTCACTGGTGCTCTTCGGCCTGGTGTACATGGTGCCGCTGACGGTGTTCACCACCTACGGCATCGTCACCGAAACCTCGGGCGGCCGGCTGCCTCTCGCCTACATCGTCACGCTCATCACGATGGTGTTTACCGCGCTGTCCTACGCGCGGATGGCGGCGGCAATTCCGGTGGCCGGTTCGGCTTATACCTACACACAGCGCACATTCGGCGCACCCGTCGGTTTCCTGGCCGGGTGGTCGCTGCTGCTGGATTACCTGTTCCTGCCGATGTTGAACTATCTGGTCATCGGGCTCTACCTGAACGCGGCGCTGCCCGCGCTGCCGGCCTGGGTGATCATCGTCGTGTCGATCGCGATCGTCACGGTGCTCAACATCATCGGCATCGTGTCGGTCGCGCGAGCCAACTTCCTCATCATCGCCATTCAGGCGATCTTCATCGTGGTGTTCGTCGCCCTCGCAGTCGCCAAGACCACCGGCTACGGAACCGTCGACTTGCTGGCGCCCTTCACCGGCGACGGTACCGCGGGCGGCATGAGCCCGATACTGGCCGGCGCGGCGATCCTGTGTCTGTCGTTCCTCGGGTTCGACGCGGTCTCCACGCTGTCCGAGGAGGCTCGCGACGCCAAACGCACGGTGCCGCAGGCCATCATGATCGCGACCATCGTCTCGGGGATCATCTTCATCCTGCTGTCCTACGTGTCGCAGCTGGTGTTCCCGTCCAACAAGTTCGCCGACGTGGACACCGGTTCGACGGACGTGATGCTGGCCGCGGGCGGCGCGTTCGTCAACACGTTCTTCACCGCGGCTTATGTGGCCGGCGCGCTCGGTTCGGCGTTGACCTCGCAGGCGTCCGTGGCCCGCATCCTGTTCGCGATGGGCCGCGACGGCATCCTGCCGCGCAAGGTGTTCGGCCATGTGTCCGCCAAATACAGCACACCGGTCTACGCCATCCTCACGGTCAGCGTCATTTCGCTGCTCGCCATCTGGATCGATCTGACGATACTCGCCTCGGTCGTCAGTTTCGGTGCTCTGGTGGCCTTCTCCGTGGTGAACCTATCAGTCATCAAGCACTACTTCGTCGACATGCGGGAACGCAACGTCCTGCTGAACCTGATCGCGCCGGTGATCGGCTTCCTGCTCACCGCGTGGCTGTGGACCAGCCTGTCCGGAACGGCGCTGACCATCGGATTGATCTGGCTGGCAATAGGATTCGTGTGGCTGCTGGTGGTCACCCGCGGCTTCCGACGGCCCACGCCGGTGTTGGACCTGGAATACGAGTGAGCCCGCAGGGCTCGGACCCACTGGCCGGCTATCCCGTCGCCGCCCCGCCGCTGCGTGGGCGAGTGTGGTTCGACCAGAGCTGGCTGGACCTGACGTTCGTGCACTGGCCGGTGCGCCCCGCTGACGTCGCACACCTCTACCCCGCCGGCAGCCGCCCAGATGTCTTCCCTGCCGACGGCATGACCTACGTGGGTCTGGTGCCGTTCCGGATGGGGCACACGAAAGTTGGTGCTGGCCCTGCGATGCCGTACTTCGGCGCGTTCGCCGAGACGAACGTGCGGCTGTACTCCGTCGACGATGCGGGCCGCCACGGCGTGCTGTTCCGCTCACTGGAAACCGCGCGGCTGGCGGTGGTTCCGGCGATCCGAGCCACGATGGGAATCCCCTACACCTGGGCCCGGATGCGGATCACCCGGACACCGGAAGTGATCACCTACGACAGCGTCCGGCGCTGGCCGCAGCGGGGGCTGCGCAGTCGCGTCGCGGTACGCCCGGGCGAGACGGTCGAACCGACCGCGCTCGAGACCTGGCTGACCGCGCGCTGGGGTGCGCACACCCGCAAGGCGGGCCGAACGTGGTGGGTGCCCAACCAGCACGAGTCGTGGCCGCTGCAGTCAGCGCAGGTGGTGGACCTCGACGACGAGCTGGTCGCCGCCGCAGGCGTGCGGACGGCGGGGGAACCGCTGCGGGTGCTCTACTCCCCCGGCATGCGAACCCAGTTCGGCCGCCCGATCGTGGTCGTCTGACCGGGCCACTCGCAGTAAACTCACGCACATGGCTGTGCGGGTGGGGATCTCCAGGGCGCTGCTGGCCGTCGCCTGCGGCGCGGTGTTCGTGGCCGCGCCCATGGTCGCCGCCCCGGCCAATGCCTGCCCCACCGGGCATCTTGCCGACCCGATCACCGGGCAGTGCTTCGTGGCCAACGGTGTCCCGAGCGTCGGTGGAATCCCGTGCATTCCCGGTAAGTCGATGGGCACCTGCCTGGGCATTCTGCAGAACCAGTCACCGCGCGGTGGCGGCCCACCGGTCGGCGGGCCCTGGCCTTAGTCGTCGAAGATCGCGACGGCGCGGGTCCACCCCGCCGAGGCCGCGTGCACCTTCACCGGGAAGCACGACACCTCAAAGCCGTTGGCCGGCAATGACTCCAGGTTGTGCAGCTTCTCGATGTGCGAGTAGCCGATGGTCCGTCCGGCGCGGTGACCCTCCCAGATGATCGACGCGTCGTGGTCCTCGGCGTAGCGCTGCGCGGTGTAGGAGAACGGCGCATCCCAACTCCACGCGTCGGTCCCGGTGAGCCGCACGCCACGCTCGAGGAGGTACAGCGTGGCGTCGCGGCCCATGCCGCAGCCCTTCCCGACATAGTCGGCCTCGCCGTAGCGCGTGCCCGCGCTGGTGTTGACGAGCACGATCTCCAGCGGTGACAGGGTGTGCCCGATCCGGTGCAGCTCCTCTTCGACGTCATCGGCGGTCACCACATAGCCGTCCGGGAAGTGGCGGAAGTCGAGCTTGACCGCGGGCTGCAGGCACCACTCCAGCGGAACCTCGTCGATGGTGATGGCGCGTTTGCCACCGTCCATCGTCGACGCGTAGTGGTAGGGGGCGTCGAGATGGGTTCCGTTGTGGGTGGTGATCCGAACCCGCTCGATCGCCCACCCTTCGCCGTCGGGCAGGTCGTCGACGGTCGCGCCGGGGAAGAATGACACCACCTCGGCCGCGGTCTGCTGGTGGTCGTAGTAGTCGATCTCCGGAAGATGGCCGGGTGGGTCCGAGGCGATGCCGGCCTGCAACGGGACGGAGATGTCGACGAACCTTCTCATCGGACCTTTCTACGCCCTGGGGTGGAACGATTCGGCCGGGTTCACCAAGCCGACGGTGATCGCGTTTCCGATCTGCCCCTGCGCGTCGAACACCGCCACCGCACCGCAGGCGATGCCCTCGTGGCTGTTGTGCGAGGTGGCCGCCAACCCGATGTACTCCCCGACCGGCTCACGCGCCAGCGTCAGCGTGTAATCGGCGTTGATGTAGCGCAAACCCTCTGTGCCCCAATGGGATGTGGCACTCGCGGCGTCGGCGGCCATGGCCACGGTGACGAACGGTGTGGTGACCTCACCCTCGACCAGCGGGCGGACCTGCCGGATCCAGGCGTACTTGGGGCCGGTGGCGTCGTGCCATTCGGTGAAGGCCATCGCGCCGCCGGACTTGCCGTCTCCCCCGTAGCCCCAGACGAACATCATCAGGTCCTCCGGCAGCGGACCGGGATCCGACGGCAACGGCGGCATCACCACCGGCGAGGACCAGATGTCACCGGCCGGGTGCTCACCGCGACGGAGGAACATCGCGCTGGCCCGGGACACCACCACGTCGTTCTGCACCACTTCGGCGTCGACCAATCGGATGCGCCGGCCGTCGCGCCGCACGGTGGTACGCACTTCCAGCGGTTCGATGAGCGTGGGCCGCAGCAGGTCGACTGTTAGTCGGGCCGGCACCAAACCCTGCTCGGCACCCGCCTGTTCCAGTGCGCGGGCGAGGATGCCGCCGACGACGTGACCGCTGATCGTCGCTCCCCAGGGGCCCTGTGCCGCCGGACCGGGCAACAGCACGTCACCGTCGGCGACGGCGTAGGCCCGCGGGACGCTGTCGGTGCTGCCCAGATCTGCCACGAGATCACACGATAGCGGCGCCGATGTCAGCTGCTGAGCACCTGCTCCAGGTAGCTCTCGGTGTCTGCGGTGACGGGGTCGACGGCGTCGTCGAAGTCGTGATGCTTCTCCAGGTACTTCGCCACCATCGCGCATTTGGGCACGATGCGCAGGCCGGCGTCGCGGGTGGCCGCGAGCGCCTCGCCGACCATGATGCTGGCCAGTCCGCGCCCTTCGAACGCGCTGTCGACCTCGGTGTGATGGAAGATGCGCTGGCCGTCGTGGTCGACGAAGTCGGCGAGGCCGACCTGCTTGCCGTCGACGGCGATGGTGAATTGATCTTTTTCGGCGGTGACGGTGGTTTCGGCGCCGGTCTTGTCGGTGGTCATGGAACTCCTCAGGTTCGGCGGCGGGGCCGCAGTCGGGTGGCGGGCAGCCCGGGCGCGGGCAACCGCGGGACGGAACCGGTGTACCCACTGACGGCGCCGAACCGTTCGTCGCCGTCCTGCCATTGTCGGCGATATTCGACGATCTCCTCGTGGCTGCGCCCGACGAAGTTCCACCACATCAGCGGTTCGTCGGGGAACGGCGTCCCGCCCAGCAGGAGTACCCGGGCAGCCAGACCGGCCGCGTTGTGCAGCCGCAGGCTGGTCGACCCGGTCCCCAGATAGGCCAACTCCCCTGACTCGAGCCCCCGGCCCGCGACGTCGACCCGGCCGAGGTCCAGCAGCACGCCGTGCTCGAAGGCGGGGTCGATGTCGAGGTCGATCGTGCACCCGGCTGCCAGGTCGATCTGCGCGCCGATCAGCGGTGTGAAGGTGTGGACCGGGGAGCGCTGGCCGGCCAGCTCACCGAGGAAGACCCGGATCATGGCGTCACCGCGTGAAAATGGTTCCGGCACATGGTGATCGAAGTCGCGGGCGGTGTTGCGATCGGAGTCCGGCAGCGCCACCCAGAGCTGCACGCCGTGCAGGATGGAGGTCGACGACGTCGACACTTCGGAGTGGCAGATGCCCGCTCCGGCGGTCATCAGGTTCAGTTCACCCGGACGGACGGTCTGGTGCACGCCGGCGCTGTCGCGGTGTTCGATCTCCCCGCGGAACAACCAGCTGACGGTCTGCAGGCCGGTGTGCGGATGCGGCGGCACATCCATGCCCGTGGTCTCCCGCACGTCGTGCGGGCCGTAGTGATCAGCGAAGCACCACGCCCCGATCAGGGACCGTTGATGCTGGGGCAGTGTCCGCCGGACTGGAAGCGCGCGCGGACCGCCCAGCGGGACCTCGCGCGGTTCCAGAACTTCGACACCATCGAACTCGGTTGCAGCACAGGGGACTTCGTGTGGAGCGGTCTCGAGGTTGCTCACCACCCCGAGCTTACGCTCGTCGGATCCCTCAGGCGGCGAGCGCCTGCGTCATCGCCGAGCGGATGAGCAGGAAGTCCGGCTCCTCGATGCGGAAGACCCCGAAGCGGAACTTGTAGCCCCAGCGCTGTGGATCGACGATGAACTCCAGCCGATCCAGAAGAGGCCGGATGGGTGTCGCGGTGCAGGGCAAGAACTCCATCCTGCGCCGCCACGGATCAGTCGACTGCTCTTGATAGGGCTCGTCGTCGGTGACCCGCCCGATCGCGGTGAACGCCTGCAGCGGTCCGCCGTGCTCCAGTGCGGTTTTCGGCGAATAGAAGATGATCCAATCGCCACGGGCCATCTTGCGCAGCATGTGCGGTTTGCCATGGTTGGCCTGAGTGAAACCGCCCGCGACGCCACGCTGTACGTGGTCGGCGCTGACGGTGTTGATCCAGTACGTCATGGGCTCACGCTAGGTCGGGGGTCCGACAGGTCCGGCGCCTCTGCCGCGAGCGTCACGCCAGAGTTGCGTTCGACGCCCAGCGTGACTCTGGAGTGACGCTCGCGGGATCGGTCAGTCCGCGCGCGCGTCAGACGACGGGCCGCGGCCGTCGCTGGAGATGTCCGGCGCGAACATCTCGGGGCTCATCGCCGGGTCGACCGGCTCATCGGGCGGAACGTCGGCCGGGTCACCGTCGGCGGCCCGCTTATGGTCGGCCCGCCAGTCCCGCAACAACAACAGAATGCCGGCGACGGCCAGCACCACCACCGAGATCGCCGCGTAGGTGCTGTCGGTGAAGATCGCCACCAACAGTGCGATCAATCCGGCCAGGGCCACCACCATGACGATCCGCACAGACACAGTTCTATCCGCATCTTGCTCCCCCGCGTGGGAATTGCGGTAGTCAGCGAGTCGCCGGGGCCGGCACCGGCGCGGCCGTCAGCATCGCGGCGAGCATCGTCACGATCTCGTCGACGCTGTCCGCGTCGGCGTCGCCCGACTCCACCCGCCGCTCGTGGTCCGCCAGCAGGGCGAACATCGCGGTGGCGACGGAACCGACCCGGCTCTCCCGGGCGCTGCGGTCCTTCAGCGGAACCAGTCTGGCCAGCGCGTCGAGGATGCGCGGCCACGCGGACTCCGCGGGGCTCTGCGGTTCCCGGTTCAGCCGGATCCGCACCACCTCGAGGAATCGGGCGTAGTGGGTGCCTTCGCTGTGGAAGAACGGCCCGACCAAGATGCGCAGGACGGCGTGCGCGTCGGCCATCTGCTCGTCGGACATGCGGTCCAAGAGGGCTTGGCGCTCGACTTCCATCGGGGTCAGGCGCCGGGCGACCACCGCGTCGATGAGGTCTTGCCTGCTGCGGAAGTAGTAGTTGACCGCGGAGTTGTTGCGCTGCCCGGCAGCGACGGCGATTTCGCGCAGCGGCACCTCGAAGCCGTGCTCGGCGATCAGCCGTTCGGCGGCGTCGAGCAGTACTTCCCGAGATCGGGCGCCGCGGTCCACGACGAGCAGTCTAAAACAATGCTAGGCAGTTTTAAGCACATGTGCTTAAATTGACGCATGAACCAGATCCGGGAGATCGACCCCGGCACGCCGATGACCCGTTACGCGCGGGGTTGGCACTGCCTGGGCCTGGCAGAGGATTTCCGCGACGGCAAGCCGCACGGCATCAATGCCTTCGGCGGCAAACTCGTGGTGTACGCGGACACCAAGGGCGACATCCATGTGCTCGACGGTTACTGCCGACACCTCGGTGCCGACCTGGCCATGGGTACGGTCAAGGGCGACAACCTGGCGTGCGCGTTCCACGACTGGCGTTGGAACGGCGCAACCGGGCGTTGTGTCGAAATCCCTTATGCCCGAAGGGTTCCCAAGCTTGCTCGGACGCGCAAGTACCAGACCATCGAGGTCAACGGGCAGCTGCTCATGTGGCATGACCCGGAAGGGTCGACGCCGTCGCCGGAGCTCACCCCGCCGACGATCGAGGGCTACGACGAAGGCAAGTGGTCGAAGTGGGCGTGGAACTCGATTGTCATCGAGGGAGCGCACTGTCGGGAGATCGTCGACAACAACGTCGACATGGCGCACTTCTTCTACATCCACTACGCCTACCCCACCTTCTTCAAGAACGTCTTCGAAGGTCACACCGCCAGCCAGTACATGGAATCCAAGGGCCGCCAGGACTTCACCGAGCATCCGGAACGGCTGTGGGAGGGCACCAAGCTGCGCTCGGAGGCCACCTACTTCGGGCCGTCCTACATGATCAACTGGCTGCACAACGACCTCGGACCGGACTTCACCGTCGAGTCGGTGCTGATCAACTGCCACTACCCGATCGATCAAAACTCGTTCATGCTGCAGTTCGGTGTTTCGGTGCAGAACATGCCGGGGCTGTCCGACGAGAAGGCGGCCAAGCTCGCGCAGTCGTATTCGAAGATCTACGAGGTCGGCTTCCTGCAGGACGTGGAGATCTGGAAGCACAAGACCCGGATTGAGAACCCGCTGCTGTGCGAGGAGGACGGGGCGCTCTACCAGTACCGGCGGTGGTACGAGCAGTTCTACGTCGACGCGGCCGACGTCACGTCAGACATGACCGACCGCTTCGAGCTCGAGGTGGACACCACGCACGCCTATGACGTGTGGCAGCGTGAGGTCGACGAGAACATGCAAAAGCGTTCTGAGGCAACAACAGCGAGCTGATTCACGCCGCGGTGCGCGGCCGGCTCAGGGGTAGGTGGACGACCGTTGCCACCTGGGCAGGCAGCTCCTCGCTGCGGGACAGCAGCTCGGCACTCTCCGGCAGCTCGCGCGGATTGAGCTCGCCGTCGGCGATGCGGCGCAACACCTCATGGGCATGCGCCAGTTGATGGCGCTTCCGGTACTGACCGCCTGGCAGTTTGATGCCCGCCCACACCCCGTATTCCTCGCCGCTCTCGACGGCGCTGCGGGCGCACGCGCGCTGCTGGGCCAACGGGCACCGACGCAGGCAGATGGTCCGGGCGCGGGTGGCCGACTGCTCATAGACGCGCGCCTTGGCCGCGCCGTCGCTGGCGTCATCGTCGGCGTAGCCGAACCACAGATCGGGCTCGACCGAGCATGGGCGGTAGTTCATCGGAGCCTCCTTGGCCGGATTCAATGACGAAAGCGTATATGCTCCCAACGGGTGACGCAAGAGGAACGTAGAAAGAAACGTATAAACCGATAGCCCTGTGTACGATCCCCATATGGCTGGAGGCCCACGGTGAGCCGAGAGGCGGCGGGCGCGGCCATCCGGACTTTGCGTGAGGCTCGGGACTGGTCGCTCGCCGAACTCGCCGCGGCGACCGGGGTCAGCATCATGGGCTTGAGCTTCCTGGAGCGCGGCGCCCGTAAACCCCACAAAGGCACAGTTCAGAAGGTTGAGAACGGCCTCGGCCTACCGCCTGGCACATACGCGCGCCTGGTTGTGGCCGACGATCCGGCCGCGGAGATCGCCCAATATCTGACCGATTCGCCGGCTCCGCCCGCGCCGGCGCGGACCACAACCGGCATCGTTGTCAGCCGCCACAGCGACGCGGATGTGCTCGAAGCGCATGCTGAGGCGCACCTGGAATCGCTGAACTCGTTGATAGCCCGCCTGCCAGCGGAGACGTCAAACGAATATGAAACGTATATTCAGTCCGTGATCGAGCAATGCGTGAAGGCCGAGTTGCTGGCCGCCAACTCCTGGCGCGTCGCCGTCAATGCCGGGGCGGAATCCGTGGACCGCCTGATGACTCATCTGACGTCGCTGGAAGCAATCCGCACCGGGCTGCTGGCGCGGATGCCCGGCAGCCTCAGTGCCCGCTTCGACCAGGCGTGCACCCGCTCGGACCTTCCGGAGCCGGTCATCGCGACGTTGATCGGGGTCGACGTCGAGCAGCTGTGGGACATCCGCAACCGCGGTGCCATCCCGCCAGGTGCGCTCCCGCGAGTCAGGGCATTCGTCGGGGAGCAGTCGTGACCGCAGCCGACGTGGAGATCTTGAGCCGCGCCCACGCGCTGTTCGCCGGCCAGTCGCCGGCCGCAACGCTGGACGCGGCAGGCGGTGTACCGATGTCGTCGGCCGACGGCTTGCCCGCGGCCTACCACCGTGTGGCGGACCGCCACCGGGCTGAGCTCGACCGGGCCCAGCGCGTGGACGCCGACGTGTCTGCGATTCTGGCCCGCGCCCAGCGTGATCACCGAGAGGCCCGGCAGCAGACCCGCGCCGTGCTCGACGCCGCCCGCACCGATACCTTCGCCGCCCCGGACAGCCCAGTTGCCCAGCGAGAGTTGGTGCGGCGCAGAGCAGCCCGGCTGCGAGCTCAGCAGGCCCACGTTCTGGCCGCCCGGCGGCGAGCCCGTCGACGGCTCCTACTGCTGCGCGCCTTGAGGTATCGCACACGTCGGCCCCGGTTGCCTGCGCCGAACTCGCGCGCAGCACTCGCGGTGCGCGCGGCGCTGTCCCGGCTGGGCTGCCCGTACGTGTGGGGTGCAACCGGTCCCGATCGCTTCGACTGTTCGGGCCTGGTGCAGTGGGCGTACGCCCAGGCTGGCGTGCGACTGGATCGCACCACCTACGACCAGATCAACGACGGCGTGCCGGTGCCCCGCTCGCAGGTCCGGCCTGGCGATCTGGTGTTCCCACACACCGGGCACGTACAGCTGGCGATCGGAAACGGCATGGTGGTGGAGGCGCCGAACGCCGGCGCCAACGTCCAGATCAGCCGGATGGGGACCGCCGTCGCGATCCGGCGACCGCTCTGAGGCAGGTGAGTTGTTCGGCGAAATCTCGCTGAGTACCGTCGACCCATGGCAGAGCACGCCGGAGCGTCGGCCGACGCACTCGAGTCGGCTCGATCACTGCTCGCCGTCCGCGACCGCGAGCTCGCCGAGGCCGATGCCGAACTGGCCGAGGCGGTGTCCAGCGCGCACGCCGCCGCCGCCGAAGCGATCTGCAAGCTCGACGCCATCCAGGCCGAGATCGAAGCGGCCGTTGCCCAGCAAGCCGTCACCGCGCCTGTCGAGGGACGCGAATTTGCCCGGTTCCTGCTCGCGAAACAACGCGAGATCAGCGACATCGTGGTCGCCGCGCGTGCCGAATCAGACGCGAAAGTCGTTGTGCTTCAGCAGCTCATGGGCCGATACCGAGTGCCGTCCACAGCCACCTGACAGGTGAATTGTCACCTGTGGCGAGTCTGGATACAGTCGCCGGCATGAGAGGGCACCGGTGGCGAGCTACCAAGACTTGCTCGACGCGATAGCGCGCGTCGGCACGGTCACCGGTGACAGCCGGGCGTGGCTGACCGGGCTGTCGGATGCGGACCTCGCCACGATCACCAGTCCCGTCAGCATCGTCGCGCCGAGCGCAATCGACAACGTAGTGGCCAAGATTCGGGCCCAGCATGGGTCGGTCTTCGACCCGTCACCCGCCGCTCAGAGTCAAACACCGGGGGAGGGCCAGGCAGCGGAAGCCATTCGGACCGCAGAAACATCTCTGGCACATCAGAATTCGACAAGTGCGCAACTCGACCTGCAGGTGATCACCGCGGTGCTCAACGCACATGCGACCCATGCTGCGGGCCGCGATGCGCTCGACGGACTGCAGAGAGACATCGAGGCCGCCGTCGCAACCCGCACCGATCTCGACACCCCGGCGGGGGCCCGGGCATTCCAGCGCTACCTGATCGACAAGCTCCGCGACATCAAGACCGTCGTCGAGACCGCAGGCCTCGATGCCACGTCCAAGGCCGCGCTGGCGGCGGCGCTGGCCTCGCTGTACGTGGGGGCGACCCCGGAGACCGCCTCGGAACCCGATCGAAAGTCGGCCGAGCCGAAGGCAACTCAGTCCTCGCCACCGGAGCAGTCCGTACCGTCGGAGCCCCTCGCTATGCCGGCCGACCTCGGCCCCGACCCGTTCGCCGACGCTCTGCTGCCCGACGACTTCGCCGCCCCGCCGGGTGATCCGGCGCCCCCCGCCCAGCCGCTGCCCGCGCCGATGATCCCGCCGATGACGGGGATTCCCGCCATGGGCGGCGGGTCCGCCGGCGGTGTGCCGGCCGGGCCCGCGCCGGTGCCGGCGCCGCTCGACACCCCCACACCGTCGCGGTTACCGAGCGGCGACAACTCGGATCTGCTCGACGAACCGTTGCCGGACGAGCAGTCCGACGCGGTGCTGCCCGAGCCCGACGACGAGGGAGACACCGCAGCCGGGGAGCCCGACGCGCCGCCGGCCGACGAACCGACGGTTGTGAATCTGCCGAACGGTGAGACCGTGACCGCACCGACCCCGCAGTTGGCCGCCGCGATCACCGCCGCCGTGGGCGGGACTCCGATCGCCGAGGCCTTCCGTCAGCAGGGCATCACGATTCCCCCGCCGGGCACGGCTGTATCGCAGCCCGTCGACGCCGCGCGGGTGCTGCCCGGCGACATCGGGATACTCACCGACCGGCATGCGCTGGCGCTGGGCAACGGCAAGGCAGTGTTCAACAATCAGATCCAACCCATTGCCAGCGTCAGCGGCCCCAGCTTCCTAGGCTGGGAGCATCCGCCGGAACCAGGTGACGAGACGAAGACACAAGGATCTGCTCACAAAGAGCAGGCCGACCAACCGGCTCCGACCCGGCCGGCGGTGACAGCCGGCCCGCCGGCGATAGGAGAGTGACATGGCAGAGCGCATCCACGTGGTGCCCGACGAACTGCGCCGCGCGGCCCGTGACCACCAGGACACCGCCGAGCAGCTCAGCACTGTGCCGTCTCGGCACGCCGACATTTTGGCCAGCCTCGATTCGCTCGGGCCGATCTTCGGCGAGTTGCGCGATGCCGGACGAGAACTCCTGGACCAGCGCCGGCTCTGTTATGAGCAGCAGGCCGCGGCGCATGCCGAACTCGCCACCAACCTGCACCACGCCGCTGATGTCTGGGAACAGCAGGACACTGCTGCCGCCGCGGAGCTCGGCCGCGTCGCCGAGGACGGTCCATGAGCGAACCCGATCCTGAGTTCGACGCGACCCACCCCAGCGGGCACATCCTGTTCCGGTCCTGCCGGGGCGGATATCTGCACAGCGTGGCATTGGCCGAGCCCGCGATGGACGCCGATGCACAGACGTTGGCGCGCGCGATCCTGCTGACTGCCGACGTGTCGTACCTGAAGGCCTTGATGCAGGTGCGCGCGGAGATCATCGCAGCAGGCCATACCCCGTCGGATGACGTTGCGGGCCGCCGCGATCTCGAACTGGCCACCGAGGCACTGGCGCAGCATCGGCTGCGGCCCTACGAAACCTGACGCGGCTAGCGGTCGCCGTCCGCCGGGATAACCTCCGGCGGCGCAACGGGATTCGGGCCGAACAGCTCGCGCGCACGCTGCAGCAGGGCCCGCACCTCGTCGAGTTGCTGTTGCAGCAGCGAGTCACCCATATTCGGTACGTTATCCGCCCTCACCTGCGGGCACAATTCACCCGGCGGTACGCGGAATCTCGGCGTTGATGCGGTCCAGCACCTCGGTGTAGCGGCCTGCCTCACGGTGCTGCCCGGGCTTGCCGCTGCTGATCAGCCCGACCGACAGCCGCCGCTGCGGATCTGCCCAGACCGCGATGTTCGTCAGACCGGTGTGACCGAATGCGCCAGGCGCGTTACGCCCGAACGGCCCGAATCGAGTGGACCCCAGCATGTACCCGGTGCCCCAGCGAATCGGCGCCAGGCCGGTCGCGATGTCCGGTCGTAGCCGCCGCGCCTCTGCCGTCGCCCCACGCAAGGTCTCCGGTCGCATGACCCGGACACCGTCGAGTTCGCCACCGCGGCAGAGTATTTCGGCGAATCGGGATAGTTCGTCGGCGTTGGAAACGGTGCTCGACGACGGGATGACCCCGGTGAGGAAGAGCGGCGTGTTGGAGAACGGGATGATCTGTTGTGGCGTGCCACCGACCGCGGTGCTAAACGCTTTCGCGAGCGGCGCCGGCAGCGGCTTACCCGTCACATGGCTCGGCGCGACCAGGGGGACATCCTTTTCGGCCACACCGTAATTGGTCCACCGGAAACCCAGCGGATCCAGGATCTCCTCGGCGAGGATGTCGCGGATGTTGCGGCCGGTGGCCGCAGACACGATCTCACGGACCAACGGTCCCCAGGTCAGACCGTGATAGATGTGCATCAATCCGGGGCGGTGGATGGGCTTGAGCTCGCCGAGTTTCTCGCGCGCGTAATCACTTTCGTTCATTCGCTTGAGGTTTGGGCGCGGGCCGGTGGCGAAGGGCACACCGGCGCTATGGGTGATCACGTGGCGGATGGTGGTGCGATCCTTGCCGTGGCTGGTGTAGTTCGGCAGGTAATCGCAGACCCGGTCGTCGAGGGAAAATTCACCGCGCTCGACGAGCATGTGCACAACCGTCGTGCTGATCGCCTTGGCCGCGGAATACACACAGAACGGGGTCTCGACGCTCACCGGCACCTTGTCGGCGTCGGGTGGGTCGGCGGGGCCGTTGCCCCAGCCGTGGCCGATCGCGCGATTGAGCACCACTCTTCCGTTGTGCCGCAGGCACAGCTGAATGGCGGGGTGCATGCCCGCCGCGTACCAGTGCCGCACTGAGTGCCAGATCCGGTCGGCGGTCGCTGCCGAGATCTCGGAGTGGTCCTCGGCGCCGATATCGGTGACGGCGTCGAAGTCGGTCGGAAGGCGGATCCGTCCCTCGCGGGCGGGGGAGTAGCTCACCCCTGCTGCCTGCGCAGGGTCGCGGCCAGATGGTGGGTGAGCGGAACGCCGACGGCGGCCATCCGCACGCTGTAGGTCAGCTCGTCCCCAGCGATCCGGAAGGATCGACTCAGGGCGGTAATGCTTTTCGCCGACCCGGTCAGTCCGATCGACGTCGAGTCGACGTCGAAGGCCAGGCCGTTGTCGTCGGCCGTCACGGTGCCCTCATCGATCTCGGTGACGCCGGTGGGGTGCGCGACCACCAACTCGATCCGCCCGGATGCCGGCACCCGCAGGTAGCCGGTCTCGGCGTGCAGGGGACGGCCGTCGTCGACAGCGCGGGTTCGTTGTGCGTAGGTCAGGAAGGGCTTGCCGACATGCCCGATCGCGATCTCCTCGCGGTAGCCGAAAGTTTCGATGGTCGGATACTCGCCGGTGCCGTCTCCGGTCCAGGTGCCCAGTAGGGGTGCCAGGACCGCGACGTCGGGATGAAGTTCGGGCACGATGCCCAGCGTACGGCTCGCGGATTTACATCGGGCCGACGAGTTCGACCCAGTTGCCGTCCGGATCGGCGACGAACATCCAGCCCATTCCGGGGACCGCCGTGAACTCGGCGAGTTCCTGTGCGATCTCGTATCCCGCGGCCTTCACTTGCTCGGCGGCTTTCGTGGTGTTGGCCACGACCACGGTGTAGTAGCGGATGCCGGCCGCGGCAGGGCCGCCGCCCGGCGTCGCCGGTGCGGCCGGCGGCTCGTCGAGGGTGATCAGCTTGAGCACGTTGTCACCGAGGGCATAGCGCTTCATGGTGCCGCCGGGGAAGTCCAGATCGCCGGTGAAGGGCAGGCCGAGGAAGTTCTCGTAGAACTCGACCATCGGACCGAGGTTGGTGGTGACCAAACCGACTTCGATGTTCTTGGCGAGCAGATCGATGGCCATGGTGTTCCTCCGCGGTTTCAGGTGACGTCGGAAGAATAAACGGTCCTCACATTGGGCCGGCGAGTTCCACCCAGTTGCCGTCGGGGTCGGCAACGAAAAACCATCCGATGCCGGGCAGGGCGGCGAATTCCGTGAGCGGCTCGACGATCTCGTATCCGGCAGCGCTCACCTGCTCGGCCGCCTCGGTCACGTTCTTGACCACCAGCGAGATATAGCGAACGCCGGTCTGCGCCCGCCCGCCGCCGGGCGTCAACGTCGCGGGTGGCGCCTCGTCGTAGGTCACCAGCTTGAGGGTGTTGTCGCCGATCAGATAGCGCTTCATGGTGCCGCCGGGGAAGTCGAGGTCGAGTTGGAACGGCAGCCCGAGGAACGTCTCGTAGAACTCGACCATCGGCGCCAGATTCGTGGTCACCAGACCGATTTCGACGCTGGGGGCGAGCAGCTCGACGGCCATCAGGGCTTGGTCCCGATCGTGATCAGGTCGAACACGGCCTTGGTCCACAGCGGCCGGTGCACCCGGTGCTGGTCGCTGATCGTGAAGCCGGCATCGGTGAACAGCGCGCGCATCTCCTGAGCCGACGGGTTGTGTGCGGCACTGGCGGGCGAGTTCGTCAACTGCCCCAGCAGCGGAAGCTGGGGCGGGCTGATCGTCGCGACCGCGGCCAGACCGCCGGGCCGCAGCACCCGGTGGAACTCCTTCATCGCTGCCGGCTGGTCGAAGAAGTGGAACGCTGACGTCGACACGACGGCGTCGAACGCCCCGTCGCCGAAGGGCAGCTGTTCGGCCGGACCCTTGCGCCATTGCACCTGCGGGGCCCGCGCCCGGGCCTGTTTGAGCATGCCGTCGGACATGTCCACCCCGTAGACCTCATCGGGGTGCAGCTCGTCTGCTATTCGGGCAGCGAGAATGCCTGTGCCGCAAGCGATATCAGCGATTCGGCGGGCGCCGTGGGCGCGCAGCTCGTCGATCACCTCGTCTTGCGCAGGCCGGTATACCCACTGCTGCAGACCGGGATGGTCATAGAGCGGCGCGGCGACGGACCAGAACCGTGTCACCAGGTTGTTGAGATTGCGACCGTGTGTCGCCATGGCTGCCCGCCTTCGCTAGAACCGAACCGATAGCGGCCAGTCTAGGAAAGGAGGCTGGGACTACTTCGCGAGCTGCAGATGGGTGTGGGGACCGCGGGCAAGTGCGGCCACCGCCGAGACGATGTTTCCCGCCGTGGTCAGCAGCCCTTCCGAATCGCAGACCCGCAGCACGCGGGCGACCTCCGGCCCGGGAACCAGCACCCAGTCGATCCCGCGTCGCGAGCACCGCACATTGATGGTGTGCAGCGCCGAGAACCCATCGGTTCCGAAGAACGTGAGTCGCGACAGGTCGATGACGAGCTGCTGGTATCCGGTGACGTTGTGCTCGACATAGCCGAGCATGTCACCGGAGTTGGAGGCATCGACCTCGCCGACAGCGGCGATGAGCAGGGTGGTCGCGCTGAGTTCTCTGGCCCGGAACTCTCCACGATCGGTATGGTCGCGGCCCGGGCGGGTGACAGCCAAGGGTGCCGCGGTGGTGGCTAAAGACATGGCGCCTCCATCATTGGTACTCCGCAGTGCCGAATGTGCCGAGCCGAAGCTCTCCATCTCGAAGCTTCGCTGCGAGAGTTCTGGGGCCCTCGCGCTATGGCGTCTTCGGGCGGCTGTGAACTCAACCTGGAGGGAAATGTACTACGGAATCCGTGGGCTGGCTACAAATTGTTTTGGACGCCTATATCAGCACTTCAACACGGATCCAGGTGTCCCGAAAATGGGACACAGCCATGCAGATGTGGCAAATATTGACGCCCGTCGCAAACGAATCCGTTGGCCGATCAGCAAAGCGTTCGGACACTTTGCCGGTTATGTCTCAGGCACTGGTCATGGGCAGGTCGGAACGGTCCGTCAGGCCCGTGACGACGGAATCCGTGGGAGCCTGAGATCGGTCTTCGCCTCGGCAAAGCGCCGCTCGGCGCCGTCGGACGCTGTCGCGCGCGGGTGGCACAGTATCTTCGGTGGCAGAACTATGAGCATCCCTCACACACCGCAAACTCCAGCGGGCACACCGACCTGTTACCGCCATCCCGACCGCCCGACCTACGTGCAATGCACGCGCTGCGGCCGGCCGGTCTGCCCCGAGTGCATGCGCAGCGCCGCGGTCGGTCATCAATGCGTCGATTGTGTGTCGGCCGGCGCGCAGACCGTGCGCCCGGCGCGCACCGGGGCCGGCGGCATCCGCCGCTCGGGCCAGCCGCTGGTCACCTATGCGTTGATCGCGGTCAACGTCGTGATGCTCGTGCTGCAGATGACCTCGAAGGACCTGCAGCGCCAGCTGGTGCTGTGGGCCCCCGGTGTCGCGGGCGGTGAGTATTTCCGCCTGCTCACCTCGGCGTTCATGCACTACGGCGCGATGCACCTGCTGTTCAACATGTGGGCGCTGTATGTGATCGGACCTCCGCTCGAGGCGTGGCTGGGCCGGCTACGGTTCGGCGCGCTGTACGGGCTCAGCGCTCTGGGTGGCTCAGTGCTGGTGTATCTGCTCGCCCCGATCGGCGCGGCCACCGCGGGAGCATCGGGCGCGGTGTTCGGCTTGTTCGGTGCGACGTTCGTGGTCGCCAAACGGCTCAACCTCGACGTGCGCTGGGTGGTCCTGCTCATCGCGATCAACCTGGTGCTGACGTTCACCGTTCCGTCGATCAGCTGGCAGGGGCACGTCGGCGGCCTGATCACCGGGGCATTGATCGCCGCGGTGTACACCTACGCCCCGCGGGAGCGCCGAAACCTCGTACAGGGTGGGGTCTCCGCAGCGGTGCTCGTGGTGTTCGCCGCGCTGATCTATTGGCGCAGCGCGGAGTTGATCGCTCAGTACGGCGCGTTGATCACCGGCTGACCTAGAGCCGGGTCAGCCAGAACGGATAGGTGAAGGTGCCGCCTGGGGCGCCGTCACAGCCGACGTCGAACGACGACTCCATGGTTCCCGACAGCGTCTTGGCATCCCAGGTGAAGACGTCGCGGGTGGGGATGACGGGGCCGTAATAGATGTCGCCGCAGCGCAATCCGTCGGGATTGTCGACGGTCATCGTGTACTGCCCGTTGTTCAGCGTTGCGATGCCGTACCAGGGATACGCCTTGGCGATCGGCATGGGGTTCGCCGAGACGCGGACACAGGTCGGTGAGAACGTGATCTCTCCCGGGCACGGATTAGCGGCCCACGCCCAGGTATGGAAGTCGCGCCGGTCCGGAATGATGAAGTTGTAGTTGCCGGGCCACAGTTCCGCCGAGGCGGGCGGAGCCAACGTCACCGCCGCCGCCGTGAGCGCAATGCCTATCGCCAACGTCCGCATCGCCGGAGCTCCCTTCGTCGCTTCGCTGTAGAAATCTATGCCGTGCGGCGTCGCCACTCCAGCGGATTCTGCAATGTCACCGGCCGACCAACAGCACGTCGAGGGTGCGCGGACCGTGCACACCTTCGACCCGGTTGAGTTCGATGTCACTGGTGGCGCTGGGTCCGGAGATGAAGGTCAGCGGCCGGCGGGGGTCCAATGCGGCGAACGCCTGGGGGACGGTGTCGACGATCTGGTCGGTGAACACCACGCAGATGTGGTGATCGGGGACCAGCGTCAGCGCGCGCCGCCCCTGGGTTGGTCCGGCGTCGAGCACGATGGTGCCGGTCGCCGCGATGCCCACCGCGCATCCGGTGACGACGGCGTCGATGCCATCGAGATCGGTTACCGCCAAGGGGTTTTCAAGGGTGTCGAGGACGACGTCCATGCCGGCGACCCATTCTGTCGGCAACCCGGCTGGCGCCGCCACCCGAGCACCCGCACCGGTCAGTGCGACGACGGTGGTCGCGATCGCGGCGGGATCGATGCGCAGTACCTGGGCCCGGTATTCGGCCACGGTTTCCGCGAAGCGTTCGCAGTCACCCGGCCCGTGCGCGGGCGCCCGGTCATAGTCGCGCGGCACCTGCACCGGTTCGGGCGGGGCGGCGGCCAGCGCCCCGCGGATCCGGTCGAGGACGACGCGACGTGTCTCGTTCACCGGGACGCCTCGTCATGGGTGCGGGCCCACCATTGGCGGAAGGTTTCCGCCGGCGGGGCCGGTACGTCGCGACTGGTGGTCCAGCGCGAGCCGGGCCAGGGCAGCGTGGTGATCCGGCGGTCGGCACCGGCCACCATCCGGCCCGCGCCGAGCAGCTTCTCGGCCGCGGCGAACCGTCCGGGCGAGCCCATCGCCCACGCGGCAGCGGCCATCGCCACGTCCTGACCCACCGCCCGATGGCCGTCGACCTGTTCGGCGCGCAGGTGCACCAGGATCGACGGGATGTCGATGCGGACCGGGCAGGCGTCGAAGCACGCGCCGCACAACGACGATGCGTACGGCAGTGAGGAGTTCGGGTCGTCGTGCCCGTGCGTTCCGGTCAACTGTGGGCTCAGGATTGCGCCGATCGGTCCGGGATAAATCGAGCCGTAGGCGTGCCCGCCGGTGCGTTCGTACACCGGGCAGACGTTGAGGCAGGCGCTGCACCGAATGCAGTGCAGGGCGGCCCGACCCACCGGATCGCCGAGCACCGCGGTACGGCCGTTGTCGAGCAACACCAGATGGACATTCTGCGGCCCGTCGCCGGGATGCACCCCGGTCCACATCGAGGTGTACGGGTTCATCCGTTCGGCGGTCGACGACCGCGGCAGCAGCTGCATGAACACCTCGAGATCGGTGAAGCGCGGCACCACCTTCTCGATGCCCATCACGGTGATCAGCGTCTGAGGCAGGGTCACGCACATCCGGCCGTTGCCTTCGGATTCGACGACGGCCAGCGTCCCCGTCTCGGCGACGCCGAAGTTCGCACCGCTGACAGCCACTTTGGCGGACAGGAACTTTCGCCGCAGATGGGCCCGGGCCGCCATCGCCAGCACCCGCGGCTCGTCGGTCAGCTCACCGGCGCCGGGCATCTCGCGGGCGAAGATCTCACGGATCTCGGCACGGTTGCGGTGGATGGCCGGAACCAGGATGTGGCTGGGTGTGTCGTGCCCGAGCTGAACGATCAGCTCGGCGAGGTCGGTTTCGATCGCCGCGATGCCCTCGGCTGCCAGGTGTTCGTTGAGGCCGATCTCCTGGGTGGCCATCGACTTGACCTTGACGACTTCGTCGGCACCGGTATCCCGGATCAGTCCGGTCACGATCCGGTTCGCCTCCGCGGCGTCGCGTGCCCAGTGCACCACACCACCGCGGGCTGCCACATTGGCTTCCAGCTGCTCGAGCAACTCGGGAAGCCGCGCCATCACATCCTGCTTGAGCGCACTGCCCGCCGCGCGCAGTTCCTCCCAGTCCGGGCATTCGGCCACGGCGGCAAGGCGTTTGGTGCGGATCGTGCGGGTGGCATGGCCGACATTGCGGCGCATCTGAGTGTTCGCGAGTTCGCGTCGCGCCGCCTCCGGGAACGGTTGGGTGCCGCGCAGGTTGCCGATGCCGGGTACCCCGAGGAACTTCGTCATCGGACCGCTTCGGTCGAGGCGAGGATCTCGGCGAGATGCACGGTGCGCACCGCCGAGCGCATGCGGCTCAGCCCGCCACCGATGTGCATCAGGCACGAACTGTCGCCGGCCGTGCACACTTCGGCCCGCGAGGCGATCACCGCCGACATCTTGTCGGCCAGCATCGCGGTGGAGGTGTCGGCGTTCTTGATCGCGAAGGTGCCGCCGAAACCGCAGCAGGTCTCCGCGTCGGCAAGCTCGACCAGGGTCAGGCCGCGCACGTGGCGCAGCAGCTGCAGCGGTTTGTCGCCGACCCGCAGCAGTCGCAGCGAATGGCACGTGGGGTGGTAGGTGACCCGGTGGGGGTAGTAGGCCCCCACGTCGCGCACCCCGAGTACGTCCACCAACAGCTCGGACAATTCATAGGTGCGTGCCGCCACCGCCTCCGCGCGTTCCGCCAGTGCGGTGTCGCCGGCCCGGCGGGCCACCATCGCATGTTGGTGGCGAACCGAGCCGACGCACGACCCCGACGGCGCCACCACCGCATCGCAGCCGCTGCTTTCGAACACCTCGACGTGATGACGGACCAGGGCGGTCGCCTGTCCGAGATATCCGGTGTTGACGTGCATCTGACCGCAGCAGGTCTGGGCTGAAGGGAAGACGACCTGATGCCCGAGCCGCTCGAGCAACTCGACAGTCGCGATCGCGGCCTTAGGGAACATCGCGTCGGCCAGACATGTCGCGAACAGGGCAATGCGCATCGGTTCTACCGTACGTCGGGACGACGTTTCGGCAGCTACCATTGTCGTCCACGTCGCCGGGACCGACGCCGGGCTGACCGATCGGGGGACTGACCTGTGAGCACGGCGACCAAGGCCCGCACCGGGATCGTCGTGGGTGCGCTGGGCGTGGTGTTCGGTGACATCGGCACCAGCCCCATCTACACCGTGCAGACCCTGTTCAACCCGGGCGACCCGCACCCCGTGCCGATCACCCGCGCCAACGTCTACGGCGTGGTCTCACTGATCTTCTGGTCGGTGATGATCATCGTCACCCTGACCTACGTCACCCTGGTCATGCGCGCCGACAACGACGGCGAGGGCGGCGTGATGGCGCTGATCACGTTGGTGCGCAGGTTGGGGCGCAGGTCCAGTCCGCGGGTCATCAGCGCCCTGTCTGCGCTCGGAATCCTCGGCGCTGCACTGTTTTTCGGCGACAGCATGATCACTCCGGCGATCTCGGTGCTGTCCGCGGTCGAGGGCCTGAAGGTCGTCGACCCGTCGCTGTCCGAGCTGGTGGTGCCGATCACCGCGGTCATCATCGTCGGGCTGTTCGCGGTGCAACGACGCGGTACCGCGGCCGTCGGACGATTCTTCGGTCCGGTGATGATCGTGTGGTTTGTGGTGATCGGCGCCTGCGGAATCCGCGGCATCCTCGGCCACCCGCAAATCCTGAAAGCGCTGTCCCCGACGTACGCGCTGGAGTTCATCTTCGGCCACTTCCACATCGCGTTCTTCGCCCTCGCCGCCGTCGTTCTGTCGGTCACCGGCGCCGAAGCGCTCTATGCCGACATGGGCCACTTCGGCCGCAAGGCGATCACGTGGGGCTGGCTCGGCCTGGTCCTGCCGGCGCTGGTGCTCAACTACCTCGGTCAGGGCGCGCTGCTGCTGGGCAAGCAGAGCGTGGTGAATGCCCCGTTCTTCCTGCTGGTGCCCAGCGGCTGGGAGCTGCCGATGGCAATCCTGGCGACCGCGGCAACGGTGATCGCCTCGCAGGCGGTGATCACCGGCGCCTACTCGGTGGCGTCGCAGGCCGCTCAGCTCGGCTACCTGCCGCGGCTGCGGATCGCGCACACCTCGGCGAAGGCGATCGGCCAGATCTACGTGCCCTGGATCAACGGCATGCTGATGGTGGCGGTGCTGATTCTGGTCTTCGCGTTCCGCAGTTCGGCAGCGCTCGGTTACGCCTACGGGATGGCGGTCACCGGCACGATCACCATCACCACCCTGCTGTTCCTCTACATCGCCCATACCCGCTGGCGGTGGCCGCTGTGGATGGTGATCATCGGTGGCGGCGCGTTGCTGACCGTCGATCTGATGTTTTTGGCCGCCAACCTGATCAAGCTCGTGCACGGTGCGTGGCTGCCGCTGCTGATCGGGTTGGTGACGTTCACGGTGCTGATCACCTGGCAGCGGGGCAGCTCGATCGTGGTGACTGCCCGCGATAAGGCCGAAGGTCCGCTGCAGCCGTTCATCGACGAGATCCACAATCACAAACCGCCCTACCCCCGCATTCCGGGAACCGCGGTGTTCCTCAATCGCGAGAGCGAAACTGCACCCTTGTCGATGCGGGCGAATGTCGACCATAACCACGTCGTACCCGAACGGGCGATCATCCTGTCGATCGTCGTTCCGCCGTCACCTCGCGTACCTGATGCCGAGCGGATCACGGTCGATGACCTGGGCGACCGGGACGATGGAATCTATTATATCGCAGCGCAATTCGGGTACATGGAGCGTCCCGACGTGCCGGCGGCGCTGCGCCTGGTCGATCCGGACCAGGTCGGCGGTGCGATCGACCTCGACAACACGTCGTACTTCCTGTCCAAGATCGAGCTGGTTCCGGGCGACCAGCCGACGATGGCGCCGTGGCGCAAGCGGATCTTCATCGCCACGTCGTTCATGGCCGCCGACTCCGCAGGGTACTTCGGGCTGCCGGCCGCGCAGACAGTTTTGATCGGCGCACGAATTCAGGTTTAGCTCCGCCGGTTCACCCGCCGTCGCTACGGTGTGCCCATGACCGACTCCACGACCGTGGCGATCGTCGGCGGCGGCCCCGCCGGCATGGTGCTCGGATTGCTGTTGGCCAGAGCAGGCATCCAGGTCACCGTGCTGGAGAAACACGCCGACTTCCTGCGCGACTTCCGCGGTGACACAGTGCATCCCACGACACTTCGGTTGCTCGACGAGCTCGGCCTGGGGGAGCGGTTCGCCGCTCTTCCGCAGAGCAAGGCCGACCACGCGGAATTCACCGTTGGCGATACGACGCTCACCATGGTCGACTTCCGCCGATTGCGCCTGTCGCATCCATACATCGCGATGGTGCCGCAGTGGGATCTGCTCAACCTGCTCGCGGAGGCTGGGCAGGCCGAGCCGACCTACACACTGCGGCTGCGTCACGAGGTGACCGGACTGCTGCGCAGCGGAGCCCGGACAACCGGCGTGACGTACACCTCGCCCGACGGTGACGGTGAGTTGCGGGCCGATCTGACGGTGGCCTGCGATGGGCGGACATCGATCGTGAGACAGAGCGCCGGCCTGACCGCGCGGGATTTCCCGGTGCCGTTCGATGTGTGGTGGTTCCGGTTGCCGCGGGACAGCAGTGCGCAGTACTCCCTGATCCCCCGGATCGGGTCCGGGCGCATGCTGATCATGATCCCGCGGGAAGGCTACTTCCAGCTGGCCTATCTGATCCCGAAGGGCAGCGACCCGCAGCTGCGCGCCCGCGGGCTCGACGCCTTGAAAGCCGAACTGGCCGAGCTGATTCCCGAGGCCAACACCGACAGCCTGACCTCCCTGGACGAGGTGAAGTTCCTCGACGTGAAGCTCAACCGGCTGGGCCGCTGGCACACCGACGGTCTGCTGTGCCTCGGCGACGCGGCGCATGCGATGTCACCCGTCGGCGGGGTCGGCATCAATATGGCCATCCAGGACGCGGTGGGCGCGGCGACGCTGCTGGCCGAGCCGCTGCGCCGCGGTGTGGTCACTGATCGTGACCTGGCGGCGGTGCGCAGGCGCCGACTGCCGCCCGCCGCGGTCACCCAGGCCGTACAGCGGATCCTGCACCGTCAGCTGGTCGGGCCGATCCTGCACGGAAAGAGCGCCGATCCGCCTGCGGCTCTGGTCGCGCTGATCCGGCGGTTGCCATGGCTCGCGGCGATCCCGGCTTACCTGGTCGGCGTGGGGGTGCGGCCCGAACACGCGCCGGAGTTCGGCCGCCGCTAGGGCAGCCGCCGCTCCAGCAGCTCCACCACGGCGAGGTCCTCGATCGCCGTCGTGGTGAGAACCATTGCCGCACGGGCGATCTCGATGGGCTGCCATTGCGATCCGACAGCCGCCGTCGACACCGCGGCGATCCAGGAGTACAGCGAGAACAACCGGTACTGTTCGAGCGCAGTGCGTTCGTCCAGGGCCACTCCGTTGTCCTCGAGAGCGCAGCGGTAGCTCGCCAGCAGTGTGTGCTGCTCGGATCGCCGCACATCGGTCGGTAGCGAATTGCACAGGAAGTAGGCGACGTCGCGCATGCCCGGACCGCGGCCGACGACCGCCCAGTCGTAGAAACCGGTGCGCCCGTCGTCGACGAACAGGTTGCCGCTGTGGGTGTCACCGTGGATCAGGGTGAGCGCACTTTCGCCGAACAGTCCGATGATGTCGCCCGAGCGCTCGATGTACAGCTGTGCCAGGCGACGGAACTCCGGACCCATCTCGGCGCCGAACTGGTCGAGCGCGAGCCGGATGAAGTGCGTCCGTCGAGCAGCCGTCTTGGGATCGTCGGGCTTGCGCCGCATACCGTCCGGCGTTGCCAGCCAGGGGATCTCCCGACCCGAATAGGTGGAGTGCAGAACGGCCAGCTCAGTCATCGCCGATCGCGCGACGTCGAGGATATCGTCATCGTGCGGGGTCGGGAACCGGCAGCCCGACGCGACCAAGTCTTCGAGAACCATCACGAATGAGCCCTCGGCCTCGTCGGTTGCGGAGTGCCAGACGCGCGGAATGCGCCCGGGCAGTTCGCTTCCCAGCTTGGCGTAGAGCCGCGCCTCGGCAACTCCGAGACCAACCTGGCGCAGGAACGCCCGCTGTTCCGGAGTGAACGGTTGCAGTTTGACGAACAGTGTCTCGGGCAGCGATTCGCTGGTCAGACGGACGCGGGCTCAGCCGGTGGTGCCGGAGTGGGCGTCGAGCACCTCGACGGCAGTCACCTTCTCGCCCAGCGCCTCGCTGAACCAGGACGGTGTCAGATCGTCCACCGAGGCCGGGATGTTCAGGCTCACCCGGAGAAAGCTAGCACCGATCGGACAAAATAGAGCTATTGTCCGATTTGTGGGACGAGGGCGCGCAGCAGGTACTGCTGGACGAATCGGCGCTTGGCGTCCGCGGGCCGGTGCCGCCAGGCGGGTGCGATCAGGAACAACGCCGCCGTGTGCAGCCACCGGGCGGTCTCGCGTGGATCGAGGTCGGCATGCAGTTGGCCGTCGGCCTGCCACCGCTCGAACAGCGGGCGGTAGTGGCGCAGGACCACATCCACGATCTGCTCGGAGCCGATCTGGAGTGCCGTCGTCAGCGCGATGCTCTCGCTGGACATCAGTGCCTTGTTCAAGTGGTCGCCGACCACCGACTGCACGGGTGCCATCAGCAGCTCCAGGATCGAGTCTGCCGCGTCATCGGGATGCGGCAGCGAGGCGACATTGCCGGCCAGCGCGTTGTCGATGCGCATCAGCAGCAGCCCGAGCAGCAGGTCGTCGCGCGACGGAAAGTAGCGATACACCGTCGAACGGACCACACCGGCTTCGGCGGCGACCTCGGCCATCCGGATCTGGGTGTTACCGCGGCGCACGATGCACCGACTGGCGGCCTCGAGCAGACGTTGGCGCGCCTCGTCGCCGTCGAGCTGCGCGCGCTCAGCGCCCCAACGACGACTCACTGTTCCCATTCGCCAGATCGTACGACGGGGCGCAAGGAAGGTAACCGTGGCAATCAAGGACATCGGCCCGCTGCTCGGGGCCGACGAAGGGCTCAATCACCAGATCGTCGACACCTTCGCAACCCTGTCGCAGACCGACCAGGCCTGGACGGAGAAGATCTGGGCGTCGATCGCGCGCACCGACGGCTCGCTCCAACTGGACTTCGGGCTCGGCAAGTACCAGAACCGGGGGATCATCGACGGTTTCGCCGGTATCTCGCGCGGGCGCGAGCAGTGGACCGTGCGGGGGAGTCGCGAACTGCGTTCGGCACCAGAAGCCAACAGTGTCGGGCCCATTCACCTCGAAGTCGTGGAACCGCTGCGCGCCATGAGGTTTCGGCTCGAACCCAACGAGGTCCAACCAATCTCCTTCGATGTGGTGCTCTCCGGGGTGACGCCGCCGTTCTTCGAGGAGCGCAACCTGGTGCGCAACCGGCGAACGGGCCGTGTCGACGTCGACGTGATCCGCTACCACCAGGGCGGCTGGGCCAGCGGCACCGTGACTGTCGACGGTCAGACCCACGAGATCCGACCCGACGAGTGGTTCGGCATGCGCGACCACTCCTGGGGCGTGCGTCAGGCCATCGGGTCACCGCCCGATGACCTGATCCCGGCACCTGAGGCACCGGCCGGAATGCGGGGCGGTATGAAGTGGTCACCGGCCTTCTTCCAGCGTCCCGACGGAACCTATTACGAGACGGCCATTTTCATCGTCGAGGGGCCGTGGGAGTACAGCTCGGCCTACCTCAACGAGGCCGACGGAACCCAGACCCCGGTCCGGCGGGTGACGCCGAAGATCGCTTACGACACCAGGACCCGCTTCGTGAAGGGTGGTGAACTGGTGATGACGCTGGAATCCGGCGAGGACCGCGTCATCGAAGTCGAAGCCCTCGGCGAATCTGGGTTCTTCCTCAAGACCGGCGGCTACGGCGCGTGGAAGGGTCACAAGCACGGCTCGTGGCGGGGACCGCTGCACCTCGACGGCGAGTACATCGCCGACTGCTGGTCAGACGAAAGTTTGCGCACTCTAGGACAATTCCGGGACACCCCGGTTCGGGTGCGCGACGGCGATGCCGTGGGCTACGGGATCATGGAAAGCCTCATCGGCGGGGTATGGCCCGAACTCGGTCTGACCGCCGAATCCGATCACAAGGTCTCGTACAACTGATGAGCACCGTGATCCCCGATGTGACGGCCCGGCTCACCTCGTGGTTGCAGCCGCTTCTTGGCGAGGACGTCCGCGTGGAAGGACTCGACCGCGTCGACTTCGGGCACTCGGCCGAGATGTTGGTCTTCACCATCGCGACGTCGACCGACCACACCGATGTGGTGTTGCGGCTGCGGCCGGATCCGCCGGCGCTCCTGGAGCCCTACGACCTGCCCCGCCAGTTCCGGGTCCTGTCCGCGCTGCGTGACACGGCCGTCCGCACACCAAAAGTGTTGTGGCTCGAGGACTCCGGCGACGTGTTGGGCCGCCCGTTTTTCGTCATGGAGCGGGTGCCGGGGGACGTCTACGAGATGGAAGCGCCCGACGGCCCGGGCGTCACCGATCGCCGCATCCGGCGGATGTGTGTCAGCATGGCTGAGCAACTCGCTGCCGTGCACACCGTCGATCTGGTGGCCACCGGTCTGGCCGAACTCGGGGACGGCCACAACCACCTCGACCGCGAGATCGCGCGCTGGGCCGACGAGATGCATCGAGTGCAACGCGGTGAGTTGCCCGCGCTGGAACGCCTGCTGGCAGAACTGCAGCGCAGCAAGCCCGAACAGTATCCGACCGTCACGCTCGTCCACGGTGACGCCAAACCCGGGAACTTCGCCTTCGTCGGCGACGATGTCAGCGCGGTGTTTGATTGGGAGCTCACCTCTTTGGGCGATCCGCTGACCGACCTCGGGTGGATGGAGCTGCTCTGGATGCAGCCCGTCGGCCTCACCAGCCATCCGGCCGCGCTGAGTATCGACGACTTTCTGGCGCACTACCAGGCGGCCAGCGGGATCACCCCGCGCAACCGGCCCTGGTACCGGGCGCTCAATGCCTTCAAAATGGCGGTCATCTGCCTGATCGGCTCGGCGCTCTACGACAGTGGTGCCAGCGACGACGAGCGATTCCTGATGAATGCCCACGGCATATCGCTGCTGACGCAGCTCGGGCTGACCGAACTCGGCGTCACCGGCACGCTCGACGACGGACCGGTGCTGCCGCGGCCGCGTTAGGTCAGCCGCCCACCATGATCAGGCCGCCGTCGACCGGGAGTAGCTGACCGGTGATGAAGTGCGAGCCTTCGCTCGCCAGGAAGACCAGCACGGGTCCGAGGTCGCGGTCGGGATCGCCGAGCGCGCCGCCCAACGGAATGGTCGCCTTGATCTGCTGATCGATGAACGGCGCCGCCTCCGGCCCGAGGAATTCGCGCAGCCGCTCCGCGCCGCGCGTCTGCATCGCCGGCGCCAGCGCGTTCACCGTCACGTTGTCGGCCGCCCATGCTTTGGCCGCCGAGCGGGTCCACGCCTGTACCGCACCCTTGGCCGCGGCGTACACCGCGGAGATCGGACTGCCCATCACGGCCTCCGCCGAGCCGAAGTTGATGATGCGGCCACCGGACTTGCGCATCACCGCATGGGCGGCCTGGTTGGTCAGGATCGTCGTCTTCAGGTTGGTGTCGAGCACGAAGTCGATATCGGCGACGCCGATCTGCCCCGGAACGCCCTGCTGCCACAGGCCGGCCGCGTTGACCAGGACGTCCAGGCCGCCCATCGCCGCGACGGCGGCGTCGATGACTGCGTTGACCGCATCGGGATCTCTGGCGTCGCACTGCAACCAGGTCGCCCGCGACGTGTCGGCGGGGTCGGTCTGGTGATAGGTCGCGACAACCTCGGCGCCGGCCTCGGACAGCGCCCGGACCGCCGCCGCGCCCAGACCGCTGGCCGCGCCGGTCACCACCGCGCGGCGTCCGGTAAGCGGCTTGCTCATCGGGAGAACAACGACGACCGGACGGTCGTGTGCCTTACCATGACGGTCACGCTAGGGTGCGGCACCACCGGTGTCAACCGTCGAGTATTCGAAAAGCATTGTGCGAGTGGATCTGTGAGGAACAGATGAAAGCAACGATCGTCACCGGACCCGGCCAGACCGACGTCGTCGACGTCGCCGATCCGGAGGTCAAACCGGCCGACGTTCTGGTGAAGATCAAGGCCTGCGGCATCTGCGGATCCGATGCGCTCTACATCTCGATGGGTGGTCTGCCACCGCATCAGGGGCGGATGGCGCTCGGGCACGAGCCGGCCGGCGAGGTGGTCGAGGTCGGTCGCGACGTGACCGGCATAAACGTCGGCGACCACGTGGTCATCAACCCGATCGGCGCGCCGAGCGGAATCATCGGAAACGGCGGCGCCACCGGGGCGCTGGCCGAGTACCTCCTCGTCGAGAACGCCGTGCGTGGCCAGAACCTCGAGGTGATCCCGGCCGAGATTCCGTTCGAGGTCGCCGCCCTCAACGAACCGATGGCGGTCGCCCGGCACGGGGTCAATCAGACCAAGCCCACACCTGCGGACAAGGTCGCCGTGTTCGGCGCCGGGCCGATCGGGCTCGGCGCGACCATCGCCTACAAGGCTCTCGGCGTCAGCCATGTGACGGTGGTGGATTTGATCGGCTCACGGTTGGAGAAGGCGCTGACCGTCGGCGCAGACGCGGTAATCAATGCCGGTGATGAGGATGTGGCGAAGCGCCTCATCGAATTGCACGGCACGGGGGATGCGCTGTGGCCGGGAAAGTCCGGCACCACGATCTACCTCGACGCCGCCGGTGCGCCGTCGGTGATCAACACCGCGTTGGCCACTGCGCAGCGCGGCGCCAGGCTCGGGGTGGTCGCCGTGCACAAGGAGCCGGTGCCGGTGGACTTGATCAACATCATGGCCAACGAGATCACCGTTGTCGGGTCGATGGGCTATCCGACCGAAATCTTCGAGGTGACAAAGGATCTCGTCACCAGCTGGGAGAAGTATGCGGTGATCGTCAGCCACACCTTCGGGTTCGACGAGGTGCAGGATGCATTGCGGACGGCGACGACGCCGGGTGCCGCCGACAAGGTCGTCGTCACCTTCGACTAGAGCTGCGGCAGTACCGCGTCGGCAAGCAGCTCCAGGGTGGCGTCGGAGGCTCGGTCGTGGGTGAAGAACACCACTTGGCCGAAGCCCATCTCACGGAGCTCGCCCAGCCGGTCGACGATCGCGGAGGGGGTGCCGATCAGGCCGCCCTCGTGCAGGCCGAAACCCGGTCCGCCGAAGCGCCTCTCGGCGACCGCACGAACACCTTCGAGGGCTGCGTCATCAGGCGCCAGGGCCAGTACCGCCTCTACCGACATCACGATGGTGGCCGGGTCCCGGCCGATGTCCGCACACAACGACTGCAGGACGGCCAGCTTGTGCCCATCTCGCCGAGCGCGTAGGTCGGCACATTCCACACGTCGGCGTAGCGCGCGACCAGCGGCAGCGTGTACTTCTCGCCGGACCCGCCCACCACGATCGGTGGCCGCGGCTGCTGCACGGGCCCCGGCTTGATCGACATGTCCCGAACCGTGTAATGCGTTCCGCTGAAATCGATTCGCTGCTCCGCGAACGCCTGGGTCAGGATTTCCAGGGTCTCGCGCAGTCGGTCCGAGCGCTGGGCGAACGTGCCCCAGTCCAGCCCGAGCCGGTGGTGTTCATCCTCGATGGATCCGCTGCCGATGCCCAGCTCGAGGCGGCCGGCGGACACCTGGTCCAGGGTGGTGGCCATCTTGGCCAGTACGGCCGGATGGCGAAACTGGTTGCACAGCACCATGTGTCCGACCCGCAGCCGTTCGGTACGGCTCAGCAGCGCAGTGGCGAGCGTCCATGCCTCCAGCGAGTCGATGTCGGGGACGCCGGGGCCGTACATGTGGTCGTAGAGCCACAGCGAACCGATGCCGAGCTCTTCGCAGCGTTGCGCGCGGTGCAGGACGTCGGCGTAGCTGAAACCCATCTGCGGGACGTAGATCCCGATTTCCAGAGGTGTGGTCACTGCTTGATGCCGACGGCGTGACGCAGCTGAGCCAGGAACTGATCGGCATCGTCACTTCGCACCACGTAGTGCGACACGGCGACGCGAATTGCGGTGGCGGCCTTGATCTCCGCGTTAGGCCCGGTCAGCAGCCGCTGCAGCCGGGTCCGCATGAGCGGCAGGATCCGGCTCAGCTGGGCGATCACCACCTCGGGTTCGATGTCGATGAGCCGGACCCCGGAATAGGTCTGTTGGTAGGAGACGATGAACTGCAGAGCCGCGTCGAGTTTGTCGGTGCCGCGCAGCCCGGCGGTGGCCCGGCTGATGCCGGTGTCGAACATCTCCCGCTCGTAGGCGCCGAACGCGTCGAGCAGTTCGGTCTTGGACGCGAACCAGCGGTAGAGGGTGGGCCGGGACACCCCGGCCTGCAGCGCCACCTCCGACAGACTGAGCTTGGTCTGGCCGCTTCGGGCGAGCACCTCGGCAGTGGCATTGAGGATGCGGCGCCGTGACGAGGTCTCGTCCTCGTCGGGGATCGCAGCGGTGGTTCCGGCCGGGCTCACGTGTACAGGATTACAGGTTGCGGGCTTAGTGTCACGCGCAGTTCACACATCCGAGATCGAAAACACTGTCTTTACAAATACTGACCAAAGTGTCACGCTGTGCTCGTGTCGGCGGACAGGAGTGGGTACAGCCCCCACGACATCACGTCGCGGCGATTCTGGGGCCAGACCTTCGACGTCCGCGAGCAGACTTTCGCCGCGTTGCGGGCCACGGAGGGGCTCACCTGGCATGAGCCGTTCCCGCCGTTGTTCCCGATGGAGGAGCCCGGGTTCTGGGCGTTGACCCGGCGCGCCGACATCGTCCACGCCAGCCTGCATCCCGAGCTGTTCAGCTCGGCGCAGGGCATCGCACTCGACCCGATGCCTGCCGAGATTCAGCGGATCGCGACCTTCTTCCTGATGATGGATCCGCCGCAGCACACCGTGTACCGCCGCCTGATCAGTTCGGTGTTCACCCCGCGCAACGTCGCGCAGATCGACGAGCAGGTCCGCAAGAACGCGGCCACCGTGGTCGACGAACTGGTCGGCGCCGGCGAGGTCGACTTCGTCGCTGCCTGCTCGGCACGGCTGCCGATGATGACGATCTCGGAGATGCTCGGCGTGCCGACCTCTGACCGCGAGGCCGTGGCCAAGGCCGCCGAGAAGCTCTTCTCGATGAGCGACGACGAGTACGCCACCATCGAGGAACGGGCCGAGGCGACTGTCAACGAGATGTTCCTGCTGGCCGGCACCGGCATCGAACTGGCCAAGTTTCGCCGTCGGCATCCGGGCGACGACCTGATGACCAGCATCGTCAACGCCGAAGTCGACGGGCACCGGCTCACCGACGAGGAGATCGGCGCGTTCCTGGTCCTGCTGGCCTCGGCCGGCAACGACACCACCAAGCAGACCACCTCGCACGCCATGCTGGCGCTCGCGGCCAACCCCGATCAGCGCACCTGGCTGATGGAAGATTTCGACGGCCGGATCGGCACGGCGGTCGAGGAGTTCATTCGGTGGGCGACGCCAGTGCTGCAATTCGCCCGGTTCGTCACCCAGGACACCGAGCTGGCCGGCCAGCGGCTGAAGGCCGGCGACAAGGTCGGCCTGTTCTACTGCTCGGCGAACCGGGACGAAGCCGCCTTCGACCAGCCGGGGGAGTTCAACGTGGCACGTTCGCCGAACCCGCACCTGGGCTTCGGCGGCGGCGGCCCGCACTTCTGCCTCGGCAACCAGCTCGCACGGACCGAACTGCGGAACCTGTTCCGCGAGTTGTTGTTCCGGGTGGACGTCGAATTCGGCGAGCCCGACTATCTGCTCAGTAGTTTCGTGCACGGGATCAAGCGACTCCCGGCGTTCGTCCGGTGAGTGTGGGGCAGGGTATGCGCATCGAAGTGGACCTCGGCAAGTGCACCGGGCACGGTATCTGCGAGACCATCGCAGAGGACGTGTTCGAAGTCGACGACGACGGCAGCGTCCGCATCCACGGCGACCGGCGGCCCGAAGAGGACCGGGCGCGGATGCAGCAGGCGGTCACCCAGTGTCCCGCCGCAGCGCTGACACTGGTCGAGGACTGATCGGTGAAGAAGTACTACAGCCACACCCTGCTGTATCTGCACGAGACCATCGCGCTGGGTTCCGAACGTAGCGAGCGGTTCACCGAGAAGTTCACCGGCATATACCAGCCGATGATGGAACAGCTTGGCGCGCGGCTCTTCTCGATCTGGGAGACCACCCCCTACAACGGGCACTGGCCGCAGGTGACGATCATCTGGGAGATCGACGCATTCGCCGACTATGCCAGGATCGGGCGGGCGCAGGCTCCCGGCGGCAGCCATCGCGAGGCTGCCGGCCAGTGGTCGGACTACCTCGCCGGTGTCGGTGCGTCGGGGGAGGGCCGGATCATGTATGCCGGGCGCAGCAACCGCCCCCTTCAAGAACTCAAGGACGCGAAATTCGGTGCCGGACTGGTGATCCAAGAGATCATGCAGACCAAGCCGGGCAAGCAGGACGACTACATCCGCGAACTGGAACGGCTCTACGTTCCGTGGTCGGAGCGCACCGGCAAGCGCTGGCTGGGCTCGTTCATCACGACGTTCCGCTTCAACGAGGTGATCCATTACTGGGCGCTCGACGGTGATTGGGACTGCTTCGAGAATCATTACCCGTCGTGGAAGGACAGCCCACCGGCCGAGATCGTCACCTGGATGAGCGTCGCACCCGCCCTGCGGGATGGCTGGGAAGACTCCATCCTGCAGGCCCTGCCACCGTCCCCGCTCCGATAATGACTGTGATGCAGGACTTCTCGTACAGTCCGTTCGACCCCGCGGTGATGGCCGACCCGCGGCCGTACTATCGGACACTGCGCGATCACCACCCGGTGTACTACGTCGACGATATCGACACCTATGCGCTGTCGCGGTTCGACGACGTCTGGAATGTCCTGGCGATCAACGACGGCACCTTCGTCGCCTCCGAGGGCACGCTGCCCGCGGTGGGGGTGCTGTCACACCGCAACGACGGCCCGGTCCCCGACCCGCCGTTGCATCCCCTGCCGTTCCACGCCAACTTCGACGCCCCGCTCTACGACGACGTCCGGCGCTGCACCGCCAGTCAGTTCCGGCCCAAGTCCGTCGCCGGCTGGCAGGACCGCATCCGTGAGCTGGCCAACCAACGCTTGGACGAACTGCTGCCGCGTGGCGGCTTCGACCTCACCCAGGAGTATGGCGGTATCGTCGCGGCGTCGGTGGTGTGTGAACTCGTCGGGCTCCCAACAGATTTGGCTGCCGATGTCTTGGCGACCGTGAATGCCGGCAGCCTGGCCGAGCCGGGTAGCGGGGTCGAGGTCGCCAACGCCAGACCCGGATACCTCGAGTACCTGATCCCCGTCGTTGAGCAGGTCCGGGCCGGAGACTTCCCTGGGCCGCTGCCGATCGTCGAGAACCTCCTGGCCTACCGGTTGCCCGACGGCTCGGCGCTGACCGACAGCGAAGTGGCGGTCCAGATGCTCGGGGTGTTCATCGGCGGCACGGAGACGGTGCCGAAGATCGTCGCGCACGGGCTGTGGGAGCTGCGCCGCCACCCCGACCAGCTGGCGGCGGTGCGCGCCGACTTGACCGCGAACGTGCCGGTGGCCCGCGAGGAGATCATCCGCTACTGTGCGCCCGCGCAGTGGTTCGCCCGAACCGTCCGACGGCCGTTCACCATTCACGACACCACCATCGCGCCGGGGCAACGGATCATCACGCTGCTGGCATCGGCCAACCGCGACGAGCGAGAGTTCGACGAGCCGGAGACGTTCCGCTGGGACCGACCCATCGAACGGTCACTGGCGTTCGGTCGGGGTCAGCATTTCTGCCTGGGCTTTCACATGGCTCGACTGGAGATCGCGGTGATGCTGCAGGAGTGGCTGCGCCGCGTGCCGGACTACCACATCGACGAGCAGAACGCGCTGCGGCCGCCGTCGAGCTTCCAGTGGGGCTGGAACAACATCCCGGTCCAGGTCTGAGCGCATCGAGTAAACCGACCCATACCGCTGAGCGCACGCCTAGCATGATGCCGGGCGGGCGCTGAAGGGGTGGGACTGTGCGGCGACTCAACGGTATGGACGCGATGCTGCTCTACAGCGAAACGCCCAACCTGCACACCCACACGCTGAAGGTGGCGATCGTCGACGCCGCCGACTTTGACGGTGACTTCGACTTCGCGGTGTTCCGTCGCACAGTCGCCGACCGGCTGCATCTGCTGGAACCGTTGCGTTATCGGCTGGTCGAGATCCCCGGGCGTCTGCATCACCCGATGTGGTTGGAGAACTGTCAGGTCGATCTGGACTACCACCTACGTCGGGTCACCGTCCCCGCGCCGGGCGGGCGCCGCGAGCTGGACGCCGTCATCGGTCAGATCGCCAGCACGCCCCTGGACCGCAATCGCCCGCTGTGGGAGTTCCACTTCGCCGAGGGAATGGCCGACAACCGGTTCGCCCTGATCGGCAAGGTCCACCACACCTTGGCCGACGGCGTCGCATCGGCGAATCTGCTTGCGCGCCTGATGGATCTGGCCGGTGGTGATGCGGAGCCGGCCCAGCCCTATCCGGTGTGTGCGGTGCCGCCCGCCCCTGAGTTACTGCAGTCGGCGTTCGCCGATCACCTGCGGCAAGCCGCCGAACTGCCGGCGCTGGTCAAGGATGCGGCCGCGGGTTTCATCCGGCTGCGGCGACGGCAGCGGCACCGCCGTGATCAGGTCGACTTGGCGAAGCCGTTTTCGGCGCCGGACTCGTTCGTCAACCACGTGGTGTCGCCCGCTCGCACGTTCGCCACCGCCACACTCGCCCTGACTCAGGTCAAAGACACGGCCAAGCGTCTCGACGTCACCTTCAACGACGTGATCCTCGCGATCGCCGCCGGCGGATTGCGCGAACTGCTGCTGCGGCACGACGGGCGTGCGGACCAGCCACTGGTCGCCGCGGTTCCGGTCGCCACCGACAAGTCTCCAGATCGGGTGACCGGCAACGAGATCGGCGGCCTGTCTGTTTCCCTGCCGGTTCATGTCGATGACGCGATAGAACGGGTGCGGCTGACGGCACTGGCCAGCCGGCGCGCCAAGGAGAACTACGAGCTGCTCGGGCCGACCGTGCAGGGCCGCGTGATGCAGTACCTGCCGACCGCATTGGCGCCCGCGGCGTTTCGCTGGCAGGGCCGCCGAGCCGACCGCAACCGGATCATGAACGTCGCGGTCTCCAATGTGCCCGGGCCCCGCCAGCGCGGTCACATCGGTGGGGCGCCGGTCAGCGAAATCTATTCCGTCGGTGTGCTTTCCGCCGGGAGCGCGTTCAACATGACGGTGTGGAGTTACGTCGACCAGGTCGACATCGCGGTCCTCTCCGACGACCGCACCTTTGCCGACGTGCATGAGGTGACTGATGCGATGGTGCGCGCATTCGGCGAAATCCACACCGCGGCAGGCTTTTCTGATGGTGTGCTCAACGTCGCGACCGCGATGCCTCCGGTCGCACCGGTGTGAGTCAGCCGAGGATGGGCAGCCGGCGCTGGCGGCTCAGCCGCTTCATCGCCGCGCTCATCACCGACCGCACGTGCGCGTCGACCTCGGCGATATCGGGGTCGGGTCCGAAACGTTCGGCGACGTGGATCGGCTCGAGGACCTCGGTGACGATCTTCGACGGCAGCGGCAGATTGGGTGGCATCAGCACGCTGAGCCCGAACGGCACCCCGAAGCTGATCGGCAGGATGTCCATCCTGGCTTTGGTCAGGCCCAGTCGCTTGGCCAGCCAGTTGCCGCGGGTCAGGAACAACTGCGTTTCCTGTGCACCGATCGACACGGTGGGCACCAGCGGCACCCCGGTCTCCAGCGCGGTGCGGACGTAGCCGGTGCGGCCGTTGAAGTCGATCTCGGTCTGAGCGAACGTCGGCCGGTACGAGTCGTAGTCGCCGCCGGGGAAGACCAGCACCACCGCTCCCGAATTCAGGGCCGTGGCGGCGTTGTCGCGGCTGGCTTCGATGACGCCGACGCGACGCAGCCAGCCGTCGAACGGTCCGATGAAGACGCCGTAGTGGGCCAATGTGTACAGCGGTCGGTCATACCCGAAGCGGCGGTAGAACTCCGGCGCGAAGATCATCACGTCCGGAGTCAGCATGCCGCCCGAGTGATTCGACACCACCAGCGCCCCGCCGGCGGCGGGGATGTTGTCCAGCCCCCGTACCTCGGGGCGGAACCACCGCTTCAGAACCGGCGAGACCGCGCCGATCACGCTCGCGGTGAACGTCGGATCCCACTTCGTGGTCTCGTCCTGGTCGGTCTGGTCGCCGCTCATTGTTCCCCCAGGGTCACTGCGTGTGCCGGCGGCTGTCTCCCCCGACGACCGTCACACCAGCGATTATAGGATTCTCAAAAGTGAGAATATCATCCTCGTGCCGGCGGCAGGCGGCCTACTGCGCGAGTAAATTCGTTGATTTACTTCGACGGGTGCTGTTCACTGGCTGCGGTGAGCCCTGGCAAGGACGCGCGCAACGATCGGTCGTCCATCACTCGTGACTCGCTGTTGGTGGCCGCCGAACGGCTTTTCGCCGAGAACGGTCTGCATGGGGTATCGAACCGGCAGATCAGTGATGCGGCTGGGCAGGGCAATAATGCGGCTGCCTGCTACCACTTCGGTTCTCGAGCCGATCTGCTGCGTGCGATCGAGGCCCGGCACCATGCCGAGATCGACGAGATCCGTCGGCGCATGCTGACTGATATGCCGCCGGACGCTCAGTTGCGGGATTGGATCGGCATCCTGGTGTATCCGCTGACCGAGCATCTCCACACGCTGGGCCCGGCGTCGACCTACGCACGTTTCGCGGCCCAGGTGATGGCCGACCCCGCCTGCCGGGAGGTGGTGGGATCCGATGCGATGACGTCGGATCGCATGCTGAAAACCGTTCGGGGGATCAATCGAAGCCTCCCCTCCCGCCCGAAGCGCATTCGGGTCGTGCGCTGGACGATGGCGCGAAACTTGTTGATGCACACCTGCGCCGAGATCGAGGGCGAGCGCGCGAACGGTGGTGCGCCATCGACCTCGAGCTGGCTGGTGGTCGGCGAGGAGTTGGTCGACGCGCTGGTCGGCTTGTGGAAGGCGCCTGACGTGGGGCCGCGCGCCACCCAGGTCAGGGTCAGGGCTTCTTCCGCCCGGAGTGGCTCAGCCGCCACTCTGGCGGGAAGTTGAGGTCGTTGTCCTTGACGACGTTGTTGAGGCCCTTCTCGAAGGTGCCCTCGGTCAGGTCCGGGTAGTTGTCGCGGTCGTTGGTCATCATCGGCAGCATGCCCTCGACCACACCGGTGAGAAGGCTGCCGAAGTACTCACCCTTGTGCTGCTTGTACAACTCCAGGAACGTCTTCTGCACGACGACGGTGTCCGTGGGCCGCGACTTCGAGCATGCCATCGCGTACTTGAGAGTCTCCGCCTCCAGTTGCTCCCGCGGAACGACACTGTTGATGAAGCCGCAGTCGTACATTTCAGCCGCGGTGAATGGTCTCCCGGTGAAGAGCATTTCGGAGAACTTACGCAGGCCCATGGTCTCGGCCCACCACCACAGTCGCGGGCCCCAGCCGACGTAACGGAATGCCGGGTGACCGAACAACGCATCGTCGGAGGACACCACCAGGTCCGCGTCACCGGCTTGGTAGAAGTGCCAGCCGTAGCAGTAGCCCTTCGCCTCCACGATCGTGACCTTTTTGCACTCCTGCAGGGGCCGGTTGCCTGCGCGGGCCTTGGCGTAGTGATCGGTGAGAGTGTAGAGGTAGCGATAGGAATCACCCGGCGGGTACTTCACGCTGTCGTCGTTGATCGAAAGTTCGTGCAGAAGCGGGGTTCCCGGATTCTCCAGCATCCCGCGCTGTTCCGGCAGGTCTCCACCGCTACCGAAGTCATTGCCTTCCCCGCGGATCACTACAACCTTCACGTCGTCGTCGACGTTGCACTTGTGGATCATGTCAGCGAAGTTTTGCCGCATCCCCATCGTGGTCGAGTTGAGCTCGGCGGGCCGGTCAAAGGTGATGTAAGCAATACGATTAACGAGATCCTTCTCGAATTTAATGAAGGGCTCCGCTTCGCACTTCATCTGCTCGTAATCGTGATCCATGGCGCGGAGCTCCCGTCGTGCACGCGGCTGCACTGCCGACTGGCAGCGCTATGCGTGCAACATAACGGGATTCACGCGCCACCGGCAATAAATCACGCAATTTACTTTGTAGGGGCCCGAGGTTCAGCCGGCTACTGCGACCTCCGCCGGGACCGCTTCGATGCGGGCCGGGACGTGCTTGTGCCACGGTGTGCCGGCGTAGGGGTCACGCCAATCGGTGGAGGTCAGTGCATTCGGCGCAACGCCGGGCACCCGGGTCTGCCCGTCGGCGTCGACGTAGTCGAGACCGAAGCCGTTGGGCAGGGCGGCATGCCCGGGCAGCATGGTCTCGCTGATCTCGACGGTGGCCTCGGCGCTGCCTGCGGCCGTGGTGACCCGGGCGCGGCCGCCGTCGACAAGGCCGAGCGCATCGGCGTCTTCGACACTGACACGCAGCGCGCCGTCGGCGTCACGCTTGCGCCAGGACGGATCCCGCAGGATGTCGTTGGCGGTGAACGCGCGCCGCTCGCCGGCGGACAGCACGATCGGGAATTCCGGGTTCGTCAGTTCCGGCTGTGTATCGGCCAAAGCGCGAATGTCGTCGAGCATCTCCGGGATCACCAGTGCGATCTTGCGGTCGGCGTGGCTGATCAGCGCCCAGTCGTCGGCGTACTCGTGAACACTGAACGTCACCCCCGACTTGCCGGCCAGAATCGCGTCGAACAACGCGTTGCCGTCGGCGTGCCCGGCCCGGCGCACCGCGTCGGGATAGGTGACCGCGGCCTTCTGCGCCAACCCCCACAGGGCAGCCGCCCCGGCCAAGCCGTCGGGCAGCGTCGGACCCAGCGTTTCGTAGAGCACGAACGGCAACACCTTGCCCAATGCGGGATTCGCGGCGAGCTCGGTGAAGAAGGCCTGGGTGTAGGCGTCACGGCCCTGCTTGGCGGCCTCACGCAGCGGACGCAGATCGTCATCGCTGACCACCCCGAGCGCACGCACCAGTCGCGCCCAGATCTCGGGCTCCGGCAGCGTGCCGGGGGTCGGCTCGAAAAGTGGGTGGCGCAAGTGGAATTCGTTGCGTGGGAACTCGAAGTTGAAGAAGGTGGCTTCCGGCTTCTCGAACTGGTTGGCCGCGGGCAGCACGTAGTGGGCGAGCCGGGCCGTCTCGGTCATCGCGACGTCGACCACCACGAGCAGCTCGAGAGACTCGAACGCGGCCCGGCAATTCTGTGAGTCGGCGATGGAGTGGGCGGGGTTGGCGCTCTCGACGATCATGGCCCGAAACCGGTCCGAGTGATCGGTCAGGATCTCTTGCGGCACCACGTTGGACGGCACCAGACCGGCGATGATCGGTGCGCCCGTCACCGGTGATCGACCGACGCCGCTGAGGCTGAACAGCGGTGCGAACGTCGAATGCAGATGCTGCCCACCGGGTTTGGCGAAGCTGCCGGTCAGGATCCACAGTAGTTTGTTGAGGTAGGAGCACAGGGTGCTGTTGGGCGCCTGCTGGACGCCGAGGTCCTCGAACACCGCGACGGAGTCGGCACCGGCGATGCGGCGCGCGGCCGCCCGCAACAACTCCTCGTCGACTCCGCTGCGCTCGGCATACTCGGCGATCGGGACCGTCGCCAAGACCGCGCGGACTTCGTCGGCACCGTGCACATGCTCGGTCAAAAAGGCTTCGTTGCAGAGGTTTTCCTGCACCAACACCGCGGCCAGAGCGGCCAGGCACCAGGCGTCGGTGCCGGGTCGCACCCGCAGATGGAAATCGGCCATCTTGGCGGTGTCGGTGAGCACCGGGTCGATGACGATCATCGAGCGGGCCGGGTCCTTGGCGATGTCGTTGAGCACGGTGCGGGCCCGCGGGAAGCTCTGCGACATCCACGGGTTCTTGCCGACGAACACCGACACCTCGGCATGCTCGAACTCGCCGCGGGTGTGCCCGCCGTAGAGCTGGAAGTCGACCCACGCCTCGCCGGTCTTCTCCTGCGCCAGCGCATTTGACCGGTAGCGGGATCCGAGGAGCTTGAGGAAGGCGCCGCTGTACGCGCCACCGAGATGGTTGCCCTGGCCGCCGCCGCCGTAGTAAAAAATCTTCTCCCCGCCGTAGGTGTCGGCGATGCGCCGGAAGCCCTCAGCGATTTCGGTGATCGCGGTGTCCCAATCGATTTCCTCGTAGCTGCCGTCGGGCCGGCGGCGCATCGGCGACGTCAGGCGCGCGCGGTTGTTCTGGTAGTGGTCCAGGCGCAGCGCCTTGTTGCAGGTGTAGCCCTGCGAGGCGGGATTGTCTTTGTCGCCGCGGATGCGCGCCAGGGTGCGACCTTCGGTCTGCACCACGATGCCGCAGTTGCACTCGCAGAGGATGCAGGCGGTGGGTTGCCAGTCAGCGGACATCGGATCTCCTAGGTGGGCAGTTCGGCTTCGAGCAGGTCGCGCAGTTGCCGGTGGACGATGTCGAGGGGTTTGGTGTCGCGCGCGGCGCGGGCGAGCACGATGGCGCCTTCCAGGGCGGCGGTCGTCGTCACCGCGATGTCCTCGGCACGGTCCTGCGCGATGCCATCGGCGATCAGGCGCTGAGCGATCAGCTCGTTCCAGCGGGTGAACGCCTCGGCGGCGCGGTCGATCACCGGATTGGCGCTGCCCGGCTCACCGGATTCGACGGCAACCGCGAGCACCGGGCAGCCGGCGCGGTAGTCGGTCTCGAGCAGGTTCTTGCGATAGAAGCGGGTCAGCCCGTCGAGCATTTCCATGCTGCTGGGCGCTTTGGCCAGCTTGGTGGCGACGAAGTCGGCCACGTAATCGACTGCCTCACTGAGCAATTGGGTGCGTCCACCGGGGAAGTAGTGGTAGGCCGAGCCGCGCGGCGCGCCGCTGTGGGCCAGGACGTCGGCGATCGCCGTCGACTGCGCTCCGCGCTCCCGGATCAGCAGGGCGGCGGAGGCGACCATCCGTTCGCGGGGGCTCGTCATGCCTATGTATGTAACCATACATAATCCGGTGGCACCAGGGGTGACCGGACGCCGGGGCTGATAACGGCAGAGGTACCGTCGCGCGAATGTCGTATTTCAGCCGGGTGTCGGATCATTCGTATCGGGCCAACGAGCACACCGGTGGCGCGTGGAACCTCGCCGAGCAGCACATCGCCCCGTCGTTCGGCCTGCTCGCGCATGCCATCGAGATGGACCGGGACGCTCGCGGCAACGGGCACCTGGTGACGGCGCGGCTCAGTTACGACATCCTCGGCACGGTGCCCGTCGACGTCGTCGTCGACATCGACGTGCGGGTGCTGCGCCCCGGCCGCACCATCGAACTCGTCGAAGCCGCCCTGACCTACCAGGGCCGGGGTGTGGTTCTGGCGCGAGCCTGGTTGATGAAGCAGTACGACACCGCGGCATTTCGTGGCAGCGGCCTGCGTCCGATCCCGCCGCCGCAGGACTTGCCGGCGTGGGACCCGAGTCGGGTGTGGCCGGGTGGCTTCATCGCGTCGGCCGAGGTGCGACGTGCCGAAGACGAACCGGGGCGGGCGGCGTACTGGGTGCGGACTTCGGTGCCGCTACTCGACGACGAGGCGGTGAGCTCGTTGGCCCGCGTCGCCGGGCTGCTCGACATCGCCAACGGGATGACGGTTCGGGTCGATCCCCGCCAGGTGGCGTTTCCGAACCTGGATCTCACCGCGCACTTCTTCGCGACACCGGTCGGCGAGTGGGTGGGCTTCGACACCGCGGTGTCGATCGGACCGAGCGGAATCGGACTGACACACAGCATCATTCACGACGAGACCGGTCCGATCGGCGCGCTCTCGCAGAGCTTGACCGTACGGCCGGGCGCCGGCATCGGGTAGGACTCAGACCGCCGCGAAGTTGATCGTGCTGGTCGCCGCGAGTTCGTTGTCTTCGCCGCGATGAATGTCCACCTGCACCACCACCGAGCGCTTGCCGGTGCGCAGAATCTTGGCCACCGCGCGGGCCGGGCCGACCTTGATCGGCCGCAGGTAGCGGACGAACAGATCCGTCGTCGCGATGCCGAAGCCGAACGGGGTCGCGCGAGATGCCAGCTGCCCCGCCGCCACGTCGGCCATGGTGGCGATCAGGCCGCCCTGCAGCCCGCCCGCGGTGTTCGTGGTGCGTTCGTCCACCGGCATCTCCATGACGACGGTGTCGTCCGTCGACTCGACGACCTGCAGGCCGAGCTGGTCGAACAACTCCCGAAGCGAGCGCGGTGCAGTCATGGAGAACGACGCTACCGCGCGACCGCGGACCGTTACGTCTGGACCTTCGCGGCGGCGGTTTCCGGCATCGGCTCGTAGCGGGCGAAGGACCGGGTGAACGAGGCCGCACCGTGGGTGAGGCTGCGCATGTCGATGGCGTACCGGGTCAGCTCGACCTGGGGCACCTCGGCCCGGATCAAGGTGTGGTTCTCGCTGGCCTGCTCGGTGCCCAGCACACGACCGCGCCGGCCGGACAGATCGCCCATGACCGCGCCGACGAGGTCGTCGGGCACGTTGATGGTGACCTCGTCGACCGGTTCGAGCAGGTCGATCCGAGTCTGGGCGGCGGCCTCGCGCAACGCCAGGCCGCCCGCCATCTGGAACGCCATATCGGAGGAATCGACGCTGTGCGCCTTGCCGTCGACGAGCGTGACCCGAATGTCGACGACCGGATAGCCGGCGTGCACGCCACGCTCCATCTGGGCGCGTACCCCCTTCTCGACGCTCGGGATGAACTGCCGGGGCACCGCGCCGCCGACGACCTTGTCGACGAACTCGAAACCGGAGCCGCCGGGCAGCGGCTCGACTTCGATGTCGCACACCGCGAACTGGCCGTGGCCGCCGGACTGTTTGACGTGGCGACCGTGTCCCTTGGCCGAACCGCCGAAGGTCTCGCGCAACGGGATTCGCACCTCGATGGTGTCGACGTTCACGCCATAGCGGTTCGCCAGCGCCTCGAGCACCACACTGGAATGCGCCTCGCCCATGCACCACAACACGATTTGGTGGGTCTCCGCGTTCTGTTCGATGCGCAGCGTCGGGTCCTCGGCCGCCAGCCGCTGCAAGCCGACCGAGAGCTTGTCTTCGTCGGTCTTGGCGCGCGCCGCGATCGCCACCGGCAGCAGTGGCTCCGGCATCGTCCAGGGTTTGAGCAACAGCGGATCGGTCTTGTCCGACAACGTGTCTCCGGTCTCGGCGCGGGTGAGCCTGCCGATCGCGCAGATGTCACCGGCGACCACCTGGGTGGCCGGGCGCTGCTGCTTGCCCAGCGGGAACGACAGGGTGCCGATGCGTTCGTCCTCGTCGTGGTCGGCGTGGGTGTTCGCCTCGAAGAAGGCCGAAAAATGGCCCGACACATGCACTGTCGTGTCGGGCCTGATGGTGCCGGAGAACACCCGGACCAGACTGACCCTGCCGACGTAGGGGTCCGACGTAGTCTTGACCACCTCGGCCAGCAGCGGCCCGTCCGGATCGCAGGACAGCCCCGGGCGGCCCACCCCGTGCGGGTTGTAGACCTCGGGCAGCACGTGTTCGAGTGGCGACGGGAAGCCCCGGGTCGCGACGTCCAGCAGCTCGACGGTGCCCACCCCGGTGCCGCTGCACACCGGGATGACCGGGAAGAACGACCCGCGTGCGACCGCCTTCTCCAAGTCGTCGATCAGCACGGCCTCGTCGATCACCTCACCGCCGAGATAGCGCTCCATCAGCGATTCGTCCTCGGACTCCTCGATGATGCCCTCGATCAGCGTGCCGCGATGCTCGGCGATCCGGTCGGTGTGGGCGTCGTCCGGCGGGTGGACGGTACGGGTGCCGTCGCGGTAGTCGTACTGGCTGCCCGACAGCAGCCCGACCAACCCCTTCTCGATCGGCAGGTACAGCGGCAGCACCTTCTCACCGAAGGCGTCCTGCGCGGCACGCAGGGCGGTGTCGTAGTTGGCGCGGGCATGGTCGAGCTTGGTGATCACCACGGCCCGGGGCATGCCGACGTCGTCGCATTCGTGCCACAACGCCTTGGTCGCTTCATCGACGCCTTCGTTCGCGGCGATCACGAACAACGCACACTCGGCGGCGCGCAGGCCGGCTCTCAGTTCGCCGACGAAGTCGGCGTAGCCGGGGGTGTCGATCAGGTTGACCTTGATGCCCTCGTGCGGAATGGGTGCCAGCGCGAGCCCGACCGACCGTTGTTGGCGGATCGCCGCGTCATCGAAATCGCACACCGTGCTGCCGTCGACCACCGACCCCGCTCGCGACAGCACTCCGGAGGCGACCAGGAGCGCTTCGACGAGCGTCGTCTTGCCCGCACCGGACGGGCCGACGAGCACGACATTGCGGACTGCGGCCGGACTATCGGCGGCGGGAGCCGATCGGGCGGCCTGGGAAGTGTTCGTCTTGTCGGCCATGACAAACCTCCTGCCCTTCCACCATTCACCCGATGGCGGCGCGGGCACAAGAGGATGGGCAAAGTCAGGTGGGGACGGACATCCGGGTCGGCTTGAGTCGGCCGCGCAGCACTTCGCAGGAGTGCTCGCGCCAGTGGGCACGCTCGGCGGGGTCGGCCCTGTCCAGCGCCGGCTGCGAACAGAGGGCGCGTTCGTCGGCGGCTTTGGCCCGATCGGCAAGGCGCGCAGCCTCGTTGACCGCATCACCGATCACGGTGTACTCGTAGCGATGCTCGGCCCCGAGGTTTCCGGCGAACACCGGCCCGGCCGATACGCCGATGCCGAAGTCCACCACCGGCAGCCGGCGCAGCGCGACCGTGAGCGCACGAGCGGTCGCCAGCGCATCGGACGCCGAATGCGTGCTGGGCAGCGGCGCACCGAAGACCGCCAGCACCGCGTCACCCTGAAACTTGTTGATCAGCCCGTGGCGCTCGTCGACGGCGTCGACGACGATCTGGAAAAACTCGTTGAGCACGTGGGCCACCTCGGCCGGTGAACGGCTCTGCGCCAGTTGGGTCGAGCCGACAAGGTCGACGAACAGGACGGCGGCCTCCCGCACTTCGCCGGTGAGAGAGTCGGCGTCACTGACCGCGCGCAGTGCCACATCCGTCCCGACGTGGCGGCCGAACAGGTCGCGCAGCCGGTCGCGTTCGGCCAGCCCTGCGACCATCCGGTTGAAACCACTTTGCAGACGGCCGATTTCGGAACGTTCGTAGACGTCGACCCGGGTGGCGATCTGGCCCCGTTCGACCCGGGCCATGGCGGCGACGACGTCGTGCACCGGATCCGAGATCGAAAGCGCGACGATCGCCATCCCGCGTAGCCCGACCAGGACCGAGATGACCGACAGCACGATCACGGGTATCTCGATCGACGCGTTCTTCTGAATGATCCAGCCGGTCGAGCGCATCAGCACCACCACCGCGATGCCGATGCTCGGCAGTGCACTGGTCATCAGCCACATCAACAACAGCCGGGGCAGCACTCCCGGCGCGGTATCGCGGCCCGGCGTCGACCCCATGATGGCTGCGGTGATCGGACGCATGGGCCGCTGGATGAGCAACAGAGCGGCGCCGGTCGATGTGGTGAGACCGAACAACACCGCCATCCCGATCAGCCACGCCGCCACCGCCCCGCCGTCGCGGTTGATGACGAACATGACCGTGCCGCTGATCAACCAGATGACCGTCAGCAGCGCTGACTGATTGCGCAGCAGGCCCTCGACGAACTGACGGTCCCGAGCCGTCGGCGGCTGACCCGTGGTGAACCAGCGCAATCGGCGATCGACGGCCAGGATCGCGTAAACGATCGAGGCGGCGAAGCCGACTACCGACAGTGCGATCGAGGCGACCAAGGTGTCGGTTCCGAACACGGTCTCCGCCTGCGGCACCAATTCGTGGCGCAGCGGCATCACCAGGAAGGTCAACTCGACGGCCGCCAGGATCTGGGCGAGTACGAGAGCCAGGGCGTAGCGGACCTTCAGCCTGCTCGCCGTCATAGGCCCAAACGCTACTGCGGCGACCTCGCAGAATCACGCTCTCCGAAACTGAGAGTAGTACTTCCGCCGACGCACGCGGCTGCGTAACATCCGCGCTGTGAAGTTCGGGATTCCGCTGGGTGGCGTTCACCCCGGCCTGTGGCGTGACCTGACCGTGCGCGCCGAGGAACTCGGCTACGAGTCGGTGTGGCTCCCCGAGCATCTGGTGCTGCCTGCGGAGATGTCCGGTAGCCCGCATCACGGCGACAGCCATCCGCCGATTCCGTCGAAGACCCCGATGTATGACGCGATCGCCTACCTGGCGTATCTCGCGGGGCAGACCAGCACTATCCGGATGGGGACCTACGTCTACAACATCGGGTTGCGTCACCCCTTCGTGAGCGCCCGTGCGGCCGCGACGCTGGACATCGTCTCGAACGGCCGCTTCGACTTCGGCGTCGGCGCCAGCTGGCTGCGCGAGGAGTGGGACGCCGTCGGGTTGGACTTCAGCACCCGCGGCGCCCGCGTCGACGAGGCCCTCGAGGTGTGCCGCGCGTTGTGGACCGAGCCGACCATCGAGCATCACGGCCGCTTCTTCGACTTCGACGCGGTCGCCTTCGAACCCAAACCGGTCCAGGCGGGCGGACCGCCGATCCACGTCGGCGGTGACGGAATGCCCGCGCTGCGCCGGGTGGCGCGGTTCGGTTCCGGCTGGATCCCGATGAACCACACCCTCGACCAGATTCCCGGATCGGTGCAGAAGCTCTCGGCACTGTGGGCCGAGCACGGCCGCGACGGCAAGCCGGAGGTGACCACTTCGGCGCCGGCCGAGTCACCCGACGATGTGGCGCGGGCGGCCGACGCCGGCATCGACCGGATGATCGTCATGCCGTGGCGACGCACCCGGGAGGCGCTCGACGGGATCGCCCGCTTCGCCGATGACGTCCTGACGCGAAGCAGCTAGCGCGATGACGATCGCGCCGGCGGACATCCTGCTCACCGATCGGGTGGCCGTCGTCACCGGCGGCGGCACCGGCATCGGTCGTGGGATCGCCGACGGGTTGGCCCGATTCGGGGCCAAGGTCGCCATCTGGGAGCGTGACGCCGACACCTGCGCCACCGCCGCAGACGAGCTGGGTGCGCTCGGCATCGTCGCCGACGTCCGAGACAGCGGGCAGGTCGACGCCGCGCTGACGCGCACCCGTGACGAGCTCGGGCCGGTCGAGATCTTGGTCAACAACGCCGGCGGGGTGTTCGCCTCGCCGTTACTGGACACCACCGAAAACGGTTGGGACGCCTTGTACAAGGCCAACCTTCGGCACGTTCTGCTGTGCACGCAGCGGGTGGCAAGGCACCTGGTCGCCGACGGCCGCGGGGGGAGCGTGATCTCGGTGACCTCGATCGAGGGAGTGCGCGCGGCGCCCGGGTACGCGGCCTACTCCGCGGCGAAGGCCGGGGTCATCAACTACACCCGCACGGCCGCCTTCGAACTGGCGCCGCACAACATCCGCGTCAACGCCATCGCCCCCGACATCACCATCACCGAGGGCCTGCTGGCACTGTCTCCGGACGGCATACGCCAGGAACTCAGCCAGGCCGTGCCGTTGGGCAGGCCCGGCCATGTCGATGAAATCGCGTCGGCCACAGTCTTTCTCGCTTCCGATATGTCCCGCTATATCACCGGCCAGACGTTGCACGTCGACGGTGGAACCCAGGCGGCGGGCGGCTGGTACCACGCCGAGGGCGGCGCCCGGTTCGGCCCGGCCTGATCAGGCGCGGACTCGGCGGTCCATACCCAGCAGCACCGCCGCTATCAGCACGCAGAGTGCCGCGATCGCGATCGTCAACGACACCGACACCTGAACCAGCAGCGCTCCGACGACCGCGCCGGCCAACATCGTCGTGATCGATGCCAGTCGGCGAACCGGTTTCGCGCCCGGACCTCCTGCGACCCGGCTGTCCGCAGCCAATCCCGTCGCCGTCAACGTCAGCACGGTGGTGGTCAGATCGGCGACCGCCATCCGCCGCGCCGTGCTGTTCTGCAAGCCGAATGCGAACGCCAGCACCGCCACGACGACCGGGCGGCCCATCGCGGATATGCCGAATACCGCGCCAGCCGCGGCGACGGCACCGAGCAGCGCCGCCTGCGCCAGCAGCACCGACGTCGGCCAGGTCGGCGACGCGGCCCATCGATGACCCGAGGCGCCGCCCACCAACGCACCAAACATGAACGCCGCCAGCGCGATCAGGGCCAGCGACGCAGACAATCCGGAGCTGGGATTGGCGGCGGAACCGAGGAAGACGATGTTGCCGGTCATGTTGGCGACGAAGACGTGACCGAGGCCGAGGTAGGACACCGCGTCGATCACCCCGGTGCCCGCGGTGAGGCTCAGCAGCGCCGCGATGGTCGACCGCGACGTCACCGGTGCGGTGGTGGTCACGGCAGGATCGCGTCGACGTAGCTCAGGTACACGACCGACTGCGGCCGGTGCGTGCCGACGTTGATGTGCATACGGTGCACAAGCGCTCGCAGCGGTTCCGGAATTCCAGACCATCCACGCACCAGGCGAACGTATGGTGAGGCCGTGACAAACGAACGCCCGCTGGAGGGCAAGGTTGCGTACGTGACAGGCGGGGCCCGGGGTCAGGGCCGCGCCCACTGTGTCCGATTGGCTCAGGCCGGTGCCGACATCGTCACCATCGACGCCTGCGGGCCGGTGGGCAACCACATCGGCTACGAGCCGGCGACACCCGAAGACCTGGCCGACACCGTCCGGCTGGTCGAGGACGAGGGCGTCAAGATCAGCGCGGAGCGGGTCGATGTGCGCGACCACGACGGGCAGAAGCAGGTAATCGCCAGGGCCATCGAACAATTCGGGCGCCTCGATGTCGTCGTCGCGAATGCCGGGGTGATGAGCTGGGGCCGGGCCTGGGAGATCCCCACCGAGATGTGGCAGGAAATCATCGACGTCAACCTGACCGGGTTCTTCAACACCGTGCAGGCATGCGTCCCGGCGATGATCGAAGCCGGCAACGGCGGATCGATCATCGCGATCAGTTCATCCGCGGGGATCAAGGCCGTGCCCGGCGCCGGGCACTACTGCGCCAGCAAGTTTGGTGTTGTGGGACTGGCGAATTCGTTGGCGCTCGAGGTGGGCGAGTACGGGATCCGGGTGAACTCCGTGCACACCTACGGGGTCGATACCGCGCTGGGCAACGACCTCTCGATGTATTCGATGTTCGAGAAGCATCCGCACTACGTCTACAGCTTCTCGCCGGGTGCACTGCCCACCGAATCACTGATCGCGCCGAATCAGGTCAGCGAGGTCGTGCTCTTCTTGGCCAGCGATGCGTCGGCGCTGCTGACCGCCGCCCAGATTCCCGCCGACAAGGGATACATGAAGGTGTGACCGCGCCGACCGTCACTCTGGTGTGACGTTCGGCGCTCAGCGTCACTCTGGTGTGACATTCGGCGACTAGGTCTGTGCGGCAAGGCTTTCCACGGCCAGCTCCTTGGCCCAGCGGTAATCCGCCTTGCCTGCGGGGGAGCGCAGGACCTTGTCGGTGCGGATGAACGCCTTCGGCAGCTTGTACTGCGCGATATGCGCGCGGCAGGCGTCGGCGAGTTCAGCGTCGGTGGCGCTCTGACCTTCGGCGAACTGCACGATCGCCACCACTTCGTTGCCCCACCGCTCTGAGGGCCGGCCGGCGACGACGACGTCGTACACCGCGGGATGGCTGGCGACCGCGCGCTCGACCTCCTCGGCGAAGATCTTCTCCCCGCCGGAGTTGATGGTCACCGAATCGCGGCCAAGCAGTTCGATCTGGCCGTCTTCCAGGAACCGGGCCCGGTCACCGGGCACCGACCAGCGCACGCGGTCGATGGTGGGGAAGGTGCGTGCGGACTTCTCGGCATCGCCCAGATAACCCAGCGGTACGTAGGCACGCCGGGCCAGCCAGCCCTCGCCCTCGCCGGGCGCCAGCACGTGCGTGAAATCCGTTGAGATGATAGCGGTGTCGTGCTGCGGAGTGAACGTGGCCGCCTTCTGCTCGACGCCCTTGGCCGCCATCGTCGTCATCTGCATGCCCGTCTCCGAGGCGCCGACGGCATCGAGCACCATCAGGTTGGGCAGCGCCGCCAGCAGTCGTTCACGGACCGTCGGCGATAGCGGCGCCCCGCCGTTGGTGATGGTCACCAGCCCGGAAAGGTCGTACTTGCCGGTCTCGATCTCGTCGAGCAGCGGACGGGCGATCGCGTCGCCAACGACCGGAATGCTCAGTACGCGTTCCCGTTCGGCGAGCTTCATCACTGCCGGGGCGTTGAGACGGTCGACGTCGTCGGGCAGCACCATCCAGCCGCCGGTGCTGAACATGTTGAACGCGGCCCACTGGGCCGCGCCGTGCATGAGCGGCGGAATCATCAGGACCGAGCGGAATCCGGCATTGGTGCGGGCCTGCTCGGCGAGGTCGGCGTAGGACTCCAGCGACTTCTCCGCGCCGAACGGCCGGCCACCCATCGCCGACATGAAGATGTCGTGCTGACGCCACAGCACACCCTTGGGCATACCGGTGGTGCCGCCGGTGTAGAGGATGTAGAGATCGTCGCCGGTGGGCGTGGGCATGCCGGCAGCCGGTGCGGGCGTGCTGATGATCGACTCGTAATCGACTGCGCCAGGCAGCAATTCGTTGCCGGAGCCGTCGGCGACCTGGATCAGGACCCGCAGCTCGGGCAGCCGGTCGCGAATGGCGGCGACATGCGGCGCGAACTCAGCGCCGTACACGAGCGACTTTGCCGCAGAATCGGTGAGCAGGTAGAGGAGTTCTTCCTCAACGTAGCGGTAGTTGACGTTGAACGGCGCAACCCGGGCCCGGTAGCCGGCGATCATGGCCTCGATGTACTGGTTGCCGTTGCGCAGGTAGAGCCCGACGTGGTCCTGCCCGGACTGATGGGGCGCCAGCTGGTCGCGTTCGGTGTGGCAGCCCAGCCCTTGCTCGACCAGATAGTGCGCGACGCCATCGATGCGGGCGTCGAGCTGCGCGTAGGTCAGACGCTGCCCGCGCCAGATCAGCGCCTCGTTGTCCGGCAGGGTCTGGGCGACGGTACGGAACACCGACGAAAGGTCGAAGCTGACGTCGCTGCTCATGGGCGCTCCTCCGGGTGGCCGAGACTAGAACGCGTTCTAGTCTGCCACGAGCGCCGGGGCACACCCCTGGTGGTTCTTCACTTACCGGGACCACCACAAGCCGACTCTTCGAAGCCGGCGGTCGCATCGTGGTTCTGTCGATGTCAAGCACACAGCCGACGACGTGCGATTTACTTGTCCCGTGACGCCCAGCTCAGGGCCAACACCATCGCCGCGCGCCGCAAGGCGACGCTGGGTGATAGCGCTCGTCGCCATGACCGTTTTGCTGCTCGTCGGGCTGGCACCGATGGCCCATATCGTCGCCGACCGGTTGCCCCAGGCGCCTGCTGACCCGACACCCATTGCCGACGGGGCACCACGGTCGGACGCAACGGCGGTGCGTGCCCTTCCCATCGGCCTCCCAGTCGATGTCACCATCTCATCGATCGCCGAAATTCGGCCCTTCGCTATTGCGGCCCTGGGACTTTCGAGTGGGCAGGAATTGGCGAATTTTCTCACTTCGGCTCCCGACGTCGATCCGGTGACGAAGCCGAACCCGTCTTCGTCGCTGGACTTCGCCTATCCCTACCGCTACCCGGCCATCGACGACATACTGACCAAGGCGTCGGCAGACCAATTGCGCAGTGGTGCAACCACACTGGCCGCAGCACTGATCAAGTTCGCGGGCAAACCGGTCGCGCAGACAGTATCGGCCAATCCCGCACGGGTCGCCTACGCCGTGCTCGACCACGTCCGCGAGGCCGGTGGGTGTGAGGTCGCGTTGAACCTGCTGCTGCTGGTCGCGGCCGATACGAATACCACGGCGCAGATTCTGGCGGATGAGTCGTCACACGCCGAACGTGCCTGCCCTGGTGACCCCACTCCGGGATGGGTGGTCGGCCAGGCCCAGATGCGCTCGCCGACATACCAATCCGATCCACGGCCGACGCAAGTCGACACCACAACCACAGGTGCCATGGCGGCGTCGCGGGCCACTTTTGAGCATCTGGCTGAGCGCTTTCCCGGTGATGCGTGGGTACGAAGCGGACTGGGCGACAGCTATCTTCGCTCGGGTCTGCGCACGCTCTACAGCCAGCCCTTCACCGCCCGCGACTATCTGCAGCGGGCGGTGGCCCAGTACAACCGCGCCGCCGAGTTTGGCGACACCCTGGGCGCCGACGTGGGCCGTGCCCGCGCTCTGGTCGGTCTGGGCCAACCGGACCAGGCGGCGACGCTGGCGACTCGTGCCGCCGGGTCGTCCCGCCCGGGAGCCGCACTGGAGGTGCTGCTCAATGCCCGGCAAACCGCTCACGACATGCCCGCCGCCATCGATGCCGCGCGGCGCCTCGACCGTGCGGGTGCCTCAGCCTATCCGCCGGTCTCCGAGTTCTTCCCGATGCCGACCACCACCGATCGGGGCCTTCCGTTCGATACGACGCTGCCGCTGTCCTCGGGTGCGAACACTCTCGCACCCTTGCATGTATCGCTGGCGCCCGTCGGCGGCGCCGGCGGGTCGGTCGAGGATCTGTCCTTCATCCCGCAGTATCGCGACGACGGTGTCGTCACCGCCGCACTCACCGACTGTGCGGCGCTGGCCTGGCGCCGAGATGCCATCGCGGCTGGTCACGCCGCCGAGGCGCTCGCTGACTGGCCGCCGTCGTTCACCGGCAGCCGCCCCGCCGGCGTCTGCCAGTACCCGGACGGCCCGTTGCGGGCCGTCGCCGAGGTGGCTGCGGGGCGCCCGTTGACGTCGGCGAACTACCGCACCATCGACGGGGCCTTCGACAGCTGGCAGAACCTCCTGCGCTGGGCTGGTGATCTCAACGCTGCGCACCAAGCGATTTCACGCTGGCAGGCCCAGGTCGGTGAGGACAATGCGGCGCCGCTGTACCGGTTGGGTGAAGTGGAGTTCCTGGCCGGCAAATACAACGACGCCGCGGCTCGGTTCGCCGAGGCCGCCCAACGGACTCGGCTCGCCGAGTGGAACGACGACCTGGGGGTTGGTCGGGCGCAGCTCGACCGCGCGGCCGCACTGTTGAAGGCAGGACGCAACGACGAGGCGATGCCGATATTGCTCGACCTCCAGGACGCCGGGACAAAGGGATATGCCTACCGCATGTCCAAAGGCGACCGGCTTGTCGCGCCGAAATTCGTTGCGCTGGCCTACCACGCGTCGGTTCAGCTGGCCGATCACTACGCAGCGACCGGCAACCTCAACGGCGCCGTCGACAACTACCGGTCGGCGCTTGCGCTGGCACCGCTTCTTGCCGGCAACGGAATCAAACCCGAGGTGGTGCACAACAATCTCGCCTTGGCCTACCTCGGTCTTGGCGACCTCGTGAAGGCACGTGACAGCGTGGCGGCCGCGGTGGACTCGGATGCCAAGAATCCGGTCTTCCTCATGTCTGCGGGCTTCATCGCCGAACGGGCAGGCATCGCCACCGAGGCAGTGAGCGACAACCGGCGTGCACTTCAGTCCGACCCCGGCGCATTCCCTGCGGCCAATGATCTCGGCGTTCAGCTGGCGCGTGCTGGCGACGATGCGGCCGCCGCGGCGGCCCTGCGCCAGGCAATAGGTGCCAAGCCCGACTACGCGTTGGGGTGGTTCAACCTCGGGATCGTCGAAGCGCGGCGTGGACCGTTGCATCTCCTGGCCTCTCAAGGGGCATTCGCCCGGGCCTTCCGGTTGGACCCCACCTTGAAAGACCGCCGCCGTGATCTGCTCATCGACGGGTCGGTGTACCGGACGGCATTGGACCTGTCCAAACCGCTTCCGCCGCAATGGAGCCTGGCGCAATCTCAGAAGGCTGCGCCGGCCGCGAGCATCGGCTTACTCGCCGCGGCACTCGTGGCGGTTGGCCTGGTTCGGTCATCCGGCGACCGCGGCGGAGAGTTGGCTCGGCAGTGGCTCGAACCGCTCTCGGAACGACTCAGCAGGATCCGCGGTCCCGATTGGTTGCGCCGGACCGCAGTAGGAATCATCGTGACGGTTCTCGCCTTCCTGCTCACTTACTTCCGGCACGCAACGGGACCGACAGAGATCGTCGCCTACTGCCTGGGCGTGGCTGCGATTGGCGCCCTGGCACTGGTTGGCCGCAAGGTCGTCGCGACTCGTCGGAACGTCGTCGTGACGCAAGGGGCGTGGCCGCCGGGCTTGGCGCTCGGTCTGATCACCGGTGCTATCGGGACTCCCTGGGCTCCGCTGCCAGTCGCGACCACCGACGCCGAGTCCGGTCATGTCCACCTGGCGGCCCCAGCCGTTCTGGCCGGCCTCAGTGTGGTGCTGTTCGTGGAGGCGGCCTGGCTGGGAGTGCCCCTGACCCTCGCCCTGGCCATCGCCGCGATCATCATGGCGGGTTCGACGCTGTTGCCCATCAAGCCCCTCGATGGAGCGAACCTGGGCAAGACGGGCATCGTGGCGTCTGCGGGCGTCATCCTGGGCGGAGTCTTCATAGTCCTTGGGCTGGCATGAACCGCCGGGCATCCTGATAGCCCGCTTGTGCCGCGCGTCGCGATCAGTATCAGCAGCACAAATGGTGGTGTGCCTCCACTTCCGGGAGTACGATGACCTGGTGATTCCGGACGCACGATGGGGTGCGGAGCGATCCAAGCCGCTACGGGCCGATGCCGAACGCAACAGGGAGCGGATTGTCTCCGCTGCTGCGCGACTGTTCGCCGAGCAGGGGCTGTCAGTTCCGTTGGAGGACGTGGCCCGGGCCGCCGGCGTGGGTGTGGCGACCCTCTACCGACGCTTTCCCACCCGCACCGACCTCGCGATCGCTGCGTTCGAACGCAATATGGCGTCGTATGAAGAAGCCGTCGACAAGGCACTCGAGAACCCGAACCCGTGGGAAGCCTTCCAGAACCTCGTCTACCAGGTGTGCGCTCTGCAGGCCTCCGACCCCGGCCTGCGGGCGCTGCTGACCACCGCGTTCCCGGCCAGCTCGGTAATCGAACAGCGCGCCACCGAAGCCATGGACAAACTCGGCCAGGTCATCGCCCGCGCTCAGCAAGACGGGACGCTGCGGCCGGACATCGGCGTCGGCGACATCGTGGTGATGCTGCTTGCCGACCAGGGCGTGCTCGAGGCCACCCGAGAGCACGCACCCGATGCGTGGCGCCGATTCGCCGCGCTGATGGTTGATGCCTTCCGCGTCGGCCCGCGGGAAGGGCTACCGCCGCCGACCCCGGCTGAAGAGCTCCGCAGTTCGATCGCCATGCTGACCGGGGATACGTTGCGCTTCGAATCCCTTCCGCCGACCGAACCAGCTAACCCCAGGAGTGACTTTGACTGACCGCCCGACCATCGACTTCCCGGCCCGAATCGGCGTGTGGTGGGCGAGCGAGAGTTGGCCGATGCCCGCGGCCGTCGAGGTGGCACAGGAGATCGAAGAGCTCGGCTACGGATCGTTGTTCATCCCCGAGGTCGGACTCAAGGACTGCATGGTGCAGTCGGCGATCTTCCTGGCCGGGACGCAGCGCCTGGTGCTCGGCACCGGGATCGCCAACATTCACGCCCGGTTGGCCACCATTGCCGAAGGCGGCGGCCGCAGCTTGACCGCCGCCTACCCGGGCCGGTTCGTCCTCGGTCTCGGTGTCAGCCACGGCCCGCTGGTGGAGAACATGCTTGGCGGCACCTACGCCAAGCCGCTGGCGACCATGCGCGGCTATCTGGAGCGGATGGCCGGTCTGCCGGAATTCGTCGAGCCGGGCTCGGGACGGCCGACCCGTCTGCTCGCCGCCCTGGGCCCCAAGATGATCGAGCTGTCGGGCACCCACGCCGACGGTGCGCACCCCTATCTGGTGCTGCCTGAACAAACCGCGACCACCCGCGACATCCTCGGACCGGACAAGTGGGTGGTGTCCGAGCAGGCCATCGTCGTCGGCGAGAGTGCCGAGGAGCAGATGCGCCGGGCGCACCTGCATCTCGAGGTCTACTCGGGTCTGCCGAACTATCGCAACTCCTGGCTGCGGCAGGGCTTCGACGAATCGGATCTGGTGCGCGGCGGTTCCGATCGGCTCGCCGGCCGCATCGTCGGGCAGGGCTCCGTCGAGCAGGCGGCCGCATCGGTGACCGCGCACCTCGACGCCGGCGCGGACCATGTGGTGGTGCAGGTGCTTGGCGACGGTGACCCGTCCTGGGATCCGCGCCCGGCCCTGCGTGAACTGGCCGGCGTGCTGAACCTCAGGGGTTGATCGTGTTCTCGCCGACCTGACGTCCCCAGACGTACTCGGTGAGCAGTGGCTGGCCCAGTTCGAAATGGTTGTAGGGCGCCAGCGAGGCGCCGTAGTCGGCCACCAAGAATGGTGCGGGCCAGAAGTCGTGGGTGATCGGCTGCCAGCAGCCGGGCGCTCCACCCGGACCGCCCTTGGCGTTCACCCGCGGCAGGTTGTCGGGATACACGTACGGGTTGGGTGCACCGGTCAGCCCGATGTGGAAGTCGATCGAGTAACCGTTGCCGCCGGCTGACGTTTTGGCGTCCGAGGTCGCATAGTTGCGCACGGTGCACATGATTGCGGGGCTGTAGGTGTCGAGCAGCTGTGCGGTCGGGATCAGGTCGGCCTGGCCGCGCACGAAGTACGGGCCGCCGCGCTCGAAGATGTCGGCGCCGGTGTTGCCGAAACCGGTCGAGGCCAGCAGCGCGGCGTCCAGATCCTTCTGCTGATCGTTGAGCGTGCGCGCGGTGGTGACCGCGTGGTCGAGCGAATCCCAGAACTCCGGGCTGGCCTCGATGTACACGTCGGCCAGGTTCGACAGCTGCCGGACGTTGCTACGGATCTGCGGCATCTGCGGATTGACGTCATCGAGGACCGCGTTGCCGTTGACGATCGACCGCCCGAACTTGGTGCCCAGCCCGTTCAATGCCTCGGCGGCCGCGCTGAGCGTCATGTTCAGCTTGACCGGGTCGACCTTCTCCGAGATCGAGATGAGCGTCTCGAACAGCGTGTTGAACTCCGTCGTCACGTGAGACACGTCGATCACGTCACCGCTGGAGATGCGCTGCTTGGTCGGATTGGGCGGGCTGCGGAAGGACACGTACTTGTTGCCGAAGACGGTGCTGGCCTTGACCTCCGCGATGGCGTTGGCCGGGATCAGCGCGACGTACTTGGGGTTGACGTTGAGCGACAGCTTGGCCTGGGTGATGCCGTCACGTTCGATGGAGTCGACGCCGGTGACGCGACCGACCTCGACGCCGTTGTAGGTGACCTTCGAACCGGGGTCCATCACCAGTCCCGCGCGTTGCGAGATCAACGTCAGCTCGGTCTTCGGGGTGAAATCGCCCCGAAACTGCATGAAAACGAGCACCACGATGATCGTGAGCAGAACGGCTGTCACCGTGAACGCGGTCTTCAGTGGCGGCGAGAACTGCCAGTGCCGGGCGCGGGACTCGAGCCACCCCGGCGCAGCGCCGTCGCGGTCACTCATCGTCCGCGCCTACCCATGACCGGGTCCCCTCCACCGACTGCGGTTCACCCGCAGATCGCCATTCGTTGCCCTGACACTATCCCACGCAGGTCGGGGGCGTCGGGGTTTTCAGACCAATCGATATCAGTGATGAACGCCGGGTGTCAGCCGCAGCGTGACCTGGCTCACAGGCCAGAAGTCAGGCGGTCTGCTGTGCGCGGAACGGAAGGTCGGAAACGGGATGTAGCACAGCGTATTTCGGATCCCTGCCGTCCCCGGACGACCGGCCACGGGCGTGCCGCCAGATCCACGGGATCAGCAAACCGCGCGTCCACTGAGCCTGCGCGTACATCCGTTGCCAGAAGCTGTCCTGGATCGCCTCACCGCTGGGTTGCGCCCAATCATGGTTGCTACCGGGCAGATTCAGAGCTTCGGCGGCGGCATCGGCAAACAGGCGGTGGCCCCGGGTTGAGGCGTGCATGCGGTCGTGACTCCAGTTCGACGTCTCGTTCATCGACTCGGCGTTGTAGAGGTCGACCAGTCCGAATCCGTGCCGGTCGGCGGCGGCCCGGATGACCGCGTTGACCTGCTGAATGCGCGCGCTGATCAACCGGCCCACCGGCAGCATCTTGGCGACGTCGGGAAACGTCGTCGTCACTACCGTCGCACCCGAATCGGCCAACTGCTGGTACACGTCGTCGAGATCGGCCATCGCCTTGGCGAACGTGCGGCCGGGCCGCGTCACGTCGTTCATGCCAACGCACACAGTGACCAGATCCGGCTGCATGGCCAACGCGCGGGGCAGTTGGTCCTGCAGGACGTCGATGACCCGCTTGCCTCGAATCGCGAGATTGGCGTACTGCACACCGGGATAGCGGGTGTCCAGGATGGCGGCGAGCCGGTCAGCGAATCCGATCACGCCGACCGTGTCGTCGCCGTCCCACAGACCTTCGGTCTGGCTGTCGCCGATCGCGACATAGCGGGAGAAGCCGATGTCCGACATGAACTCCAACTTTAGTGCCATGCACCGCAGCACGGTCGGCAAGCGAAGAGAAGGCGGGGTGTACAAACGGTGAAGTCGCCTGCGTCGGTTACTTTTTCAGCCAGGCACGAACCTTAGCCAGATCGCGGGTGTAGAGCTCGTACATCTCGTCGGTGAAGAACGATGCGCCGCTGATGGTCTCGTTGCCCTGCCAGATGACCCGAATGCGGTACTGGTTTCGAAGGAAGACGTCAGTACGACCGCTTTCTCGGCGCTGCCAACCCTGCTGCTCTCCGGCCGCGGAAAGAGCCTGCCGCTCGTCGGTGCTAGACATCAATGACCACTCCTTTTAGCGCGCCTACGCGACGCCTCAGGAAGCAACGATACGGCGCACGGGAGGGGGTGTGGTTGCAGTGGCCGCACCCCAGCCCGGCGGCCCGGGATTAGCGCGTAGTAACGGGGGGAGGCGGGACCATGGACCTTTTACCCTTGATTTTCCTGAGAGGCACAGGCACTCTTCCTGAGAGCTTCTAATTTTTTCCTGAGTGGTTGGATTGGTTGACGGGATGATTGTTCCGTGGCACGCACGCGTCACCTGGGAGTCGGAGAGACAGTCCGTGTCCCAAGAGCCGTCGGCGGGGGTCTGGACGGTCGAGCACCTAGTGTCAAGGCCCGATGCCCAGCAAACGAATTTTCAACGCGTATCATGACCCAAACCGCAGGACTAATTGAAATATCAATCTACGATCGGGGGGTTTTCTCGTGAATATGTCGAGTCGATGTCGGCAAGGTAAAGGCTGCGCGGCATGACACTTCCGCAACTGTATCTCTCGCGGCCCGCAACGGTTCTCCCGAACGCGGGCGTCGACAACGAAGAACTGGTGTCACGAGTACGGAACTTGTTCCGTGGCACGACGGCGGAGTGGCGGCCGATCGAGCAAATCATTAGATATGTTTTCGACCGGTGCAACAGCAAGATGCGGTATCTCGAGCAAGATGTGACGTTGTCGCCCGGTGAATTCGCCTCTCGTGCGGCGATCAGATGTCTGCAGGAGAACGGCGTCGCAGCCGATGCGGTCGATCTGCTGATCTACGGCGGCGTTGCGCGCGATGCGTTCGAGCCGGCGACGGCGGCCGAGGTGGCCGGGCGTCTCGGTGCGAAGCCGCTTCAGGCCATGGACGTCACCTGTGCCTGCGCCGGACTGCTCGAGGCACTCCATGTGGTTGCGGGGTATTTCGCCATCCATGATGAACTCCAGACAGCTCTTATTTGCGCAGGTGAGCTGACTCGTGACCGGATCAGCTACGACATCCAGTCGGTCGAGGACGCGGTGGTCGACGTCGCCGGACTGACGCTGGGCAATGCTGCCGCCGCGTTTCTGGTCACCCGAAACCGGTTGCCGGTTGGGGGTGCCCGGGTCCTGGGATTGACTCACAAGACACTGAGTGAGCACTGGGAGCTGTGCAGAGCGCCGGTCGACGGCCACTTCGAATCGCGCTCCACCGAATTGTTCGCGCTCGCGACCCACGCAGCCCCGGAAATTGTGCGACTACTCAGTGAGGTCGGGTGGAGCCCGGCGGAAGTCGACCATTACGCGTTTCACCAACCCAGTGAGGTGGTGCTGGAGCAGATCATCAGCGATCTGGCAGCTCGGCCCGAGGCGTGTGCCCATACGCACGCTTTATTCGGTAACACCGCGAGCACCTCGTGGGCATTGGCGCTGGACTATCGGCTCCGCCATGCGACCGTGCAGGATGGCGACAAGATCGTCATGGCGACCGCGGCGGCCGGATTCACCATGGCGACCGCCGCGGCGGTGTGGGAGGACTGATGAGCCACTATCTGCGGCTCTACCGAGTGATCAACAAGACGTTCGGGATGCGGTTGCGGCCGTTGGGCACCTTCATGATGCTTCAACTGCGCCAGCTGATTTCGGCGACCACTCTGGGTCTCGACCATGTCTTCTATCCCAGCCATCGCAAACAGCCGATCGACCGACCGATCTTCATCATCGGGAATCCCCGCAGCGGCACCACCTTCCTGCACAGGCTGCTGCTCGGGGCCGGTGACATGGCGGCCTTCGAGCTGTGGGAGATGCTCTTTCCCGCCATCACGGCGCGAAAGTTGCTCGGCGGAATCGTTCCGCGCCTAGACCGGCTTTCGCCCGCGCGGTATCACCCTTCTGATGTCCACGACACCAGTTTGCGCGGCATCGAGACCGATGACGTCGCCTGGTTCCTGCGCACTCTCGACGGGCCGTTCGCGTGGGCATATTTCCTTGCTTGGCAGGACACCTGGGGCAGTGAGCTGTCGCGGCGCTCACTGGGAATCGAGGGAGTCTCACAACAGGAGAAGGAGCGCTTCTTTCGTTACTACGAGGCGTGCTGGCGCCGGAATCTGGCTTATAAGCGGAGCGGTCGCATCCTGGCGAAGACAAGCATGTTGACCTTTCGCCTCCAAGAGGTGCTCGAGCGATATCCGGACTGCAAGCTCGTGTACATCATCCGCGATCCGGTCGAGGTCATTCCGTCGGGCATGTCGCTGTTGGCCGGTGTGTTGGAGAATGGCTACGACGTGTTCAACCGGACGCGCGACGAGGATCAACAGCGCTGGGTGGAAAACCTCTACCAAGCCTCCTGCAGCATGCTCCGAACGTTCTATGAGCAACAGATGGCCGGTCAAATTCCGGAACGGAATTTGTGTGTAGTGCGCTACACCGATCTTCTGCAAGATCTCGAGCCGACGATCGAACGAATTCTGGAATTCCTCGAGATCGAGCCCACCCCGGCTTTCCGCGAGGAGGTCCGCGCGCAGGCTGAACGGCAACGCAATTACCAGAGCCGTCACTCGCACTCGCCGGACCGATTCGGCCTCAGTCCCGAGCGGATCAGGAAAGATCTGGAATTCGTTTATGGCGCTTACGGCCTCTCCGGTAAGGCCGGGTGATCCCGTCCTCGATCACCCAGGCCGAGTTAGCTGCACGGCCGGGCGATCGATGCGCAAACCTTGATTTTTCCTGAGAAATTCTCATACGCTACCTGAGAGACCGCGGGGGTCTTTGCTGAAAGGCTGGTATTGCAAATGGGGGCTTCGCGGTATGTCGGTCGCGTCGGGGGATTAGCGGTCGCGTTCGGCGTCGGGGCCGGCGTCTTGATGGGGTGTGCGATCGCCTCGGCCGACTCTGGTTCATCGGACTCGTCTCACTCCTCGGACACGGCCAACCGCCACTCGGTGTCTGGCAGTGAGCGTTCGGGACCGGCGCGGTCGAAAGCAGTGTCAGCAGGCAAGGCGTCCAAGAAGCCGTCCGCCAGCGCTGCGGCATCGTCGGGTGGCGACGCCTCGACCGTCGCCGATACCACCGCGGACGAACCGACGGCTCCCTCCGCCCCGGCCGCCGGCCTCGGCCGCGCGAAGTCGGCGCGTATCGGTGGCCCATCGCTAAGTTCGGCCACCCTTTCCCGCCGATCAGGAGCCTCGCCGTCCGTCGTGACGAACAGCGTTACGACGGGAACGGCAGACGTCGTTCCCACAACGCCGACTGCCGGAGCAACGCTGACGACGTTGTCGGGCTTGTCGACTACTCAGAGTTCGTTGACGCCTGTTGCGACTGCGCCGGAACCGCATCCCAGAGATATTCTGATCGCCGTCGTCACCACTGTCGGCAGCCTCGCCCTACAGCTGGGCCGAGAGATTTCAATGGCGACCCATTGGGGTCCCATGCCGAGCAGCCCGACGCTCACACTCAACGGCTACAACCTGTTGCCCAGTTCCACTGAAAACGTGACATCGTTCTACGGCCAGTGGTCGAACTTTCCCGGCGGACCTACCTTCGTTCAGGGAACGCAGGAGTTCAACGTGGTAGATCCCGCCACCAGCGAAACGGTGGGTACCTTTGGGGCACTGGTGAGTTCGGGTACGCCCTTCGCTTTCCTCGGGCCGCTGTCCTTCGGCCAGTACAAGGAAATACTCGTCACGTCGAATAATGCCGGCGAACAGGAGCCGCCGGTGGGGTCGATCATCGCCAGCCAGACGTTCGGTAGGTTCGGGTGGTCCTACTCCGCGCTGCGGGAGCCCACTGGCACTGTGGTCTCGTTCAAGCTGCTGACACCGTTCGGTGACCTCCCCATCCCGATGACGTTCGACGCGACCGAACTCATGGAAATCAGGCCGTTCAGCCTCGGCAATGGATACAGCGTGGCGCCGGCGGACCCGGCGTCGGCAACCATCCTCGCCACGAGCGGCGTGCTTCCCCTCTTCTCGACGGTTCAGGGCAAGCAGGTCTTCAACGTCTACGATTCGGACGGCCACGTGGTCGGTAGCTTCGAAGGCGTCTATACCCCGACCCATGACCTGCTGGGCGCCTACACGCAGGCCATCCTCGTCACGGGCAATGACGGCGTTAACGTCGGCACCGACCCGGGTCAGGTGCCGCCCGTCGGGACCGTTTACAACGTGCTGTACGAAGGTAGTGACGATCATTACGTGCTCTACACGTCGATGCCCTCCTTGTCGGGGGACATCGTGTCGCTGCTCGACATCTCTCCTGACGGGGTAACGAATACTCGCGTCTTCCCCCTGAACATCCTGGATGCATCGGCGCTGCCGGTCGTCCAGTCGCTGATGGGCCCCAATGGTCAGCGGTTCTATCCCATTTCGGACTTCCAACCCGTGGGGATCAACGGACTTCCGCCCAGGGAGGTGGAGCTCCAGGGCTATCAGCAGTTTGGCGTGTATGACTCGACGGGTGCCCAAACGGGCAGCTTCGATGCCGACGTTGCCACCCAATGGGATCTGTTGGGAATCGTCAGCCAAGCCATTCTCGTGACGAAAGTGACCGACGGTACCGCAGGCACCGAGTCGGGGCAAGTCCCACCGGTCGGGTCTCGGTTCGAATACGCATCCTTCGGCAACAGCGGGTTCGGCTTCTACTACTCGGCGATGCCGGCTGAATCCGGTGACGTCATCCGTTTCAATCTCGTGACACCGCTGGGGAACATCCCGCTCTACACGACCTATAACGAAGCGCTGAACCCGGATGACTATTCGTTCTACAGTCCGTTCGTAACCATCTGAAGCGTGCGTCAGGAGGGCAGTCGCCGGTTCAGCAGAATGCCGGCACCGACTGACAACGCAAGCGCCAACGCGCCGAGTGCGACCCAGCCCGCGCTGGCGTCACCGCGCACCACCTGGTAGCCGATCTGTTCGTCGAGTGTCGAATACACCCGGTTCAGCTCGCCCAGGCTTTCCGCGCGAAACGCTTGTCCACCGCTGAGATCGGCGATTCTGGCCAGCGATGCGTCGTCGGTGGGAACCGGAATCGACTGACCGTCGACCTCGACGATGCCGTCCGGCGTGCCGAAGGAAATCGTCGAGATCGGCACGCCCTGTTCCTTGGCTGCCTGCGCGGCGGTGAACGCACCGCGTGGCGCATCCAGATCCGGCGGCACCGTTTCCTTACCGTCGGACTCGAGCACGATGCGGGCCGGAGGGGGGCCGTCACCGCCGCCCATGACCGCACCGGTGGTCGCAATCGCCTGCAGCGCAGTGAAAATGCCCTCGCCCGTCGCGGTGCGCGGTTCGGGGACCAGCTTGCCGATAGCCTGCTTGACCTGCTCGTGGTCGGTGGTCGGCGCGACCAACAGCGTGGCTCCCGACGAGAACTTCACCAAGCCGAGATTGATACCCGGCGTGAGCATGTCGGCGAAGTGCTTACCGGCCTCGCGGGCCGCCTCGATCCGGCTCGGCGCGACGTCGGTGGCCGACATCGATTCGGAGACATCGATGACGAGCATGACGACAGCCCGGTTGCGAGGGATACGCACATCCGCGGTAGGCCCGGCCATCGCGGTGGTGAGCAAAGCCAGGGCCGCCACCAACAACGCCGCGGGCAGATGCCGCCACCGACGTGGCTTCTGGCCGGCGGCGACCTGCTCCAGCACCGCCATGTTCGCGAAGCGCAGCACCCGTCTGCGTCGGGTCCGCTGAACCAGGATGTAGATCACCACCGCGAGCGCAACGACCCCGAGGTACAGGAACAACCACGGGGATGTGAAGCCCGAAAGTGACAGCGAATTCACAGCTTCCACGCCGGTGGGACCACCTCTCAACTAACCCGGGTACAAAGGACACGTTAACCACATTTCCCAGGTACTAGCTCACAGTGATGACAGGAGTGGGTTGTTGCCCGGTTTCGGCCCGTTGCCGTTGAGCGGACTGGCGCATCCCTGGCTGCTGCTACTCGCGGTGATCCCCGCACTGCTCGCCGGACTGTACGTGGCCGCACAATGTCGGCGCAGACAGCGCCTGCGGCAGTTCGGCGACGCGGCGGCCGTGCAGCGACTTGCTACCAAGCGACCACATCGCCTGCGGCACTTGCCGATTGCGCTGGCGATCTGTGCGCTGCTGCTGCTCATAGTTGCGCTGGCGGGGCCGACCCATCAGGCGCGGATTCCCCGCAATCGTGCGGTCGTGATGCTGGTCATCGACGTGTCGCAGTCCATGCAGGCCAAAGATGTTGCGCCAACTCGTCTGCGGGCCGCGCAGGATGCGGCGAAGACCTTCGCCCAGCAGCTGACCCCGGGCGTGAATCTGGGTCTGGTCTCCTTCGGCGGCAACGTCAATCTGCTGGTCTCGCCCACCCCGGATCACGCGGCCACCGTGACCGCCCTGGACAAGCTGCAACCGGACAACTCCACCGCCACCGGCGAGGCGATGTTCACCGCCCTGGAGTCGATCCAAACCGTGAGCACGGTGCTCACCGCCGGTGACGCGACACCGCCGCCGGCGCGCATCGTACTGCTGTCCGACGGCGGTGAGAACAAGCCCGCCAACCCCGACAATCCACGCGGGGACTTCACCGCCGCGCGGGCGGCCAAGGACCAGGGTGTGCCGGTGTCCACGATCACCTTCGGCACCCAACAGGGCGTGGTGACCCTCAAGGACGACACCATCCCGGTCCCGTCGGACGACACACAGATGAAGCGGATCGCCCAACTGTCCGGCGGGCAGAGCTACCGCGCCACCAACATCGACGAATTGAACAAGAGTTACGGCGCTGTGCTCCAACAGGTCGGGTACCAGACCGTGAGCGCGCCCGCGACCACCGGCTGGCTGCGGCTGGCCGTCGTCGTGCTTACCGTCGCGGCGTTCCTCGCGTTGGCGGTGAATCGGAATCTGCCCGCGTAGAGGTCCCCTCCGGTGGGCATAGCTACTCCCGACAGCAGAGGAGGTCCACCCGCGATGACTGAGTACACAACGCATCGGGAGAACCCCGAGCAAGACCGGTCCGGCGAGGAGGTGCCCGATGATCACGCGTGATGACGTCCGCCACCTACTCGAAGGCGACTCCGACTCAGTGCTGGTTCTCGTCGAGGGGCGCACCGAGGTCGTCGAGCCGGCCGCCCTCGACACCGACGACTACCGGGGCGCGCTCCAGGTGATCACCCGTGCGGAACTGGTCGAACAGGCCGGCAGCGAGCAGCTGTCGGATCGCGAACTCGTCGAGCAGGCAGCGCTGCTCGAAACCGCCGTCGCCGAATTGGGCGGGTAGGTCACGCGTCTCGGGCGCGCTTGACCAATTCCTTAGAGGCCGAACGTAATTCGTCGGCTGACGACAACGGTCCGCCGAACCCGACACGGGTGTATCCGGCGCCGCGCGGGGTGTCGACCCGCAGATCGAGTCCGTAGCGGTCGATGCCGGTGCACACCGCGGCGGTCGCATCGGGGTAGCCGCCCAGGGCGCGTGCCATCTCCGCCAGCGAGTCGGCGTGGTCGGCGTTGAGGTGGGCGATCGCGCCGGCGGCCTGCGGGCGCACCGGGTCAGCGGTGGCTGCCGCGTAGTCCGCCGCGGTCGCGGAATCCATGCGGCCGTAGCCGCCCACCCAGCGCACGCGGTGGACGCGCAACACCCAGAGGGTGAAGTCCGAGTAGTCCACGTAATACTTCGCGGCCGCGACGGCAGCCAGGTGCGCGTCGCGCGCCGCGTGTGCTTCGTCCCCGGTCGGGCGTTCGGCCACCCCGGCCAGGGTGATCCGACCACTGGCCAGGGGATCGGTCTCGGTGGTCGGCGCCACGATGGCCAGACTGGCGCGTGGATCGCCGGCGAGGTTGCGGCCGTGCTCGGCCATGTTCGACACGCATAGCACCGGCTGCCCGTCGAGCAGTCCGTAGGTGACGAACGACGCCCACGGATCGCCGGTGGCCGTGAGCGACGCCAACGTCGCGGTATTGGTCGACGCGGCGATGCTGCGCGCCTCCTCGGCCGCCGAGGGCCGGGTCGCGTCGACGACGGTGGTCAGCGGCGGCGGGACCGAGGGGGCGTCGCCCGGGTCGCCATGGTCACGGGATGCCACGTCGGCACGATACCGCGCTCACTCCGTTCGACGCGGGGGTGCGGAGGTAGTGTCAAAGCGTCGTGACGATCCCATTACCGCATCACCTCCTGCACCCGAGAAGGTCCGGTCATGAAGAACGTACGTCTGATCTCTGTTGTCGCCGCCGCTGTCGTGGTCGCCGCCGTCGCCTGTGCTCCACCGGAAAAGAAGGGCGGCACGACCGGCAATGGCGCTGCAGCCGGCCAGGCCACGTCGATGGCCGACTTCGGCGGCATGGACGGCCTGATCGCGGCGGCCAAGAAGGAGGGCGAACTCAACGTCATCGCCCTGCCACCGGACTGGGCCAACTACGGCGTCATCATCAAGACGTTCGGCGACAAGTACGGCATCAAGGTGAACTCGGCGCAACCCGACGCCGCCAGCCAGGACGAAATCAACGCCGCCAACCAGCAGAAGGGCCGCAGCACCGCACCGGACGTCTTCGACCTCGGTCAGTCGGTTGCGTTGGCCAACAAGGCGATGTTCGCGCCGTACAAGGTCGCGACGTTCGACAGCATCCCCACCGAGATGAAGGCGGTGGACGGATCGCTGGTCAACGATTACGGCGGCTACATGTCGATCGGCTACGACTCGGCCAAGGTGCCGGATCTGAGCACCGTCAACGATCTGCTGAAGCCGGACTACAAGGGCAAGGTGGCGCTCAACGGCGACCCGACCCAGGCCGGCGCCGCGTTCTCCGGTGTGGCCATGGTGGCGCTGTCCCAGGGCGGCTCGGCCGACAAGATCGCCCCCGGGGTCGAGTTCTTCACCAAGCTGAAGCAGGCGGGTAACTTCCTGCCGGTCGACCCGACGCCGGCGACCATCGAGTCCGGCCAGACACCCGTCGTCATCGACTGGGACTACCTCAACGCCGCCGAGACCAAGAAGCTCCCGAGCTGGAAGGTCTTCGTGCCGCAGGACGCGGTGCTGGGCGGCTACTACTTCCAGGCGATCAACAAGGAGGCTCCGCACCCGGCGGCGGCCCGGTTGTGGCAGGAGTTCCTCTTCAGCGACGAGGGGCAGAACCTGTACCTGGCCGGCGGTGCCCGACCGGTGCGCGCCGACGCCATGGTGAAGGCAGGCACGATCGACACCGCCGCCTACGAGAAGCTGCCGCCGGTCAGCGGAAAGCCGGTCATCTTGACCCAGGCGCAGACCGATGCCGCCACCCGCTATCTGGCCGACAACTGGGCCAAAGCGATCGGCTGACGCACGGTGGGAAGGCATGTGCGCGACGCACTCCCGCTCGTGCCGTTCGGAGCGTTCATCACGGTCTTCCTGATCATCCCGACCGTGACGGTGATCGTGTCGGCGTTCTTCCTCGACGGCGTGTTCTCGCTGCAGCGCATCGGTCTGCTGTTCTCCGGCACCGCGTTGGCCGCCCTCGGGAAGAGCGTGCTGCTCTCGGCGAGCACCGCGGTGATCGGGGCGGTGCTGGGCGCGGTGCTGGCCTGGCTGGTGGTCACCAGCGCGGCCACGTCCCCGATGCGCCGGGTGGCGTTGTCACTGTGCAGCGTGTTGGCCCAATTCGGCGGCGTGGCATTGGCTTTCGCGTTCCTGGCGACGATCGGGCTCAACGGTGTGCTGACGGTGTGGGTGTCCGACCGCTTCGGGTTCAACCTGGCCGGCGACGGCTGGCTCTACTCGATGCCCGGACTGGTTCTGGTTTACACGTATTTTCAGATCCCGCTGATGGTCATCGTCTTCACCCCGGCCCTGGAGGGGCTGCGGTCGGAGTGGCGCGAGGCCGCGGTCAGCCTGGGTGCCTCGCGGTGGGCCTACTGGCGCGAGGTCGGCTTCCCGCTTCTCACACCGGCATTCCTCGGTTCGGCGCTGTTGTTGTTCGCCAACGCCTTTGCCGCCTATGCCACCGCCGCCGCGCTGGTCAGTCAGGGCAGTCCGATCCTGCCCCTGCTGATCCGTGCGGCGCTGACCTCCGAGGTGGTGCTCGGCCAGTCCGGCTTCGCCTACGCGCTGGCGCTGGAGATGGTGGTCGTGGTCACCGTGGTGATGCTCGCCTACAACGTGCTGGTGCGGCGGACCTCGCGGTGGTTGCAGTGACTCGGGTCGGACGCGCAGTCCTGTGGACGGTGTTCGCGGTGTTCTTTCTGTTCCCGCTCTACGCGATGGCCGACTTCAGCACCCGCAACCTGATCCACGGCGGCCGCACCCTGCAAGCATGGAAGAACCTGGTGCAGAACGAGATGCTGTACCAAGCGATCATCATCTCGCTGTTGTTGGCGGTGTTCACCGTCGTGCTGATGCTGGCGATCCTGGTGCCGACGATGATCTGGGTCCGGCTGCGCGCGCCGTGGGGCAGGCGGCTGGTGGAGTTTTTGTGTCTGCTGCCGTTGACCATCCCCGCGCTGGTGATCGTCGTCGGGCTGCGCAACGTGTATCTGTGGGTGGTGTACTTCCTCGGCGAGTCCGCGCTGACACTGACATTTGTCTATGTGGTTCTGGTGTTGCCGTTCGCTTACCGGTCACTCGATGGCGCCCTGTCCTCGATCGACCTGAAAACCCTTGCCGAAGCGGCCCGTTCCCTCGGTGCGGGCTGGACCATCACGATCCTGCGGGTCGTCGTGCCGAATATCTGGTCGGGCATTCTGTCGGCCGCGTTCATCTCGATCGCGGTGGTGCTGGGCGAGTACACGATCGCTTCGCTCAGCGGATACCAGAACCTGCAGGTGGTGATCGTCGCGATCGGCAAGAGTGAGGGCCGACGTCGGTGGCGGCGTCGCTGGCGACGCTGGTCTTCGGTTTCGTTCTGCTGCTTGTCCTCTCGCTGGTGACGCGCCGTCACCGGCACGTCGGTCTCGCCGGCGGGAAAGGAAGCCCATGACCGGGAACGGTGTGGCCGTCGAGTTCACTGATGTGACACGGATTTACGGGTCGGTCCGCGCGCTCGACGGGTTGACGCTGCACTTGGAGCCCGGCGAAATGGTGGCCCTGCTCGGTCCGTCGGGCTGCGGCAAGACCACCGCGCTGCGCATCCTTGCCGGCCTGGACGAGCCGACGTCGGGACGGGTCGCGGTCGGCGGCACCGACATCACCGATGTCCCACCCAATAAACGGGATATGGGCATGGTGTTCCAGGCCTACAGCCTGTTCCCGCATCTGACCGTGCTCGACAACGTCGCATTCGGACTCAAGTTGCGCGGCAAGGGCAAAGCCGACCGCACAGCGAAGGCCGCCGACATGCTCGATCTGGTCGGTCTGTCAGAGCACAAGCACAAGTACGCCAGCCAGCTCTCCGGTGGCCAACAGCAGCGGGTGGCACTCGCACGTGCACTGGCCATCCAGCCGCGCGTGCTGCTGCTGGACGAGCCGCTGTCGGCGCTGGATGCCAAGGTGCGCGCGCAGCTGCGCGACGAAATCCGGCGCGTCCAGCTCGAAGTCGGCACCACGACGTTGTTCGTCACCCACGATCAGGAAGAAGCGCTCGCCGTCGCCGACCGGGTCGGCGTGATGAGCCAGGGCCGGCTGGAACAGATTTCCGCACCCGCCGACGTCTACGCCCATCCGGCCACCCCGTTCGTCGCCGAGTTCGTCGGCTTGAACAACAAGGTCGATGTTCAGGTGGCCGACGGCCGCGTCCACCTGCTAGGCACGTCGCTGCCGGTGGCGGACGGCTCCGTGTCGACCGGCGGTGGCGTTGCCCTGGTTCGGCCGGAGTCGGTGCGGATCGACACCGACCCGAATGGTCCGGCGACCGTCGCCTCGGTGTCGTTCCTCGGCCCGATCTCATTGATCCACTGTACGTTTGACGACGGCACGCGGGTGATCGCTCAGAGTTCCAGCGCCCACGCCGCCGCTCTGAGCCAGGGCGATCGGGTCGCCGTCCGCGTCGAACAGTCCGAAGTGCTGGTGATCCCGTCGGCGGCCTAGACGTGTGCCCGCCGAGCCAGCCGCTCGGTGTCGGAGATCAGTAATCCCTTGCAGCGCAGCTCGATCCAGCCGCGGTTGGTGAAGTCGCTGAGCACCTTGTTCACGGTCTCGCGCGACGAGCCGACCAACTGAGCGATCTCGTCCTGGGTCAGATCGTGGTTGACCAGGACCGAGCCGTCGCGCTGTACGCCGAACCGTTGTGCCAGCCGCAGAAGCAGTTTGGCCACCCGGCCGGGCGCGTCGGTGAACACCAGATCGGTACGGCTGGTCGTCATCCGCCGTAACCGGCGGGCCAGGACGCGCATGAGTTGTTCGGCGACCTCCGGCCGCGGTGCGATCCACTCCCGCAGCAGCTCCCGATCCATCGTCACCACCGCCACGTCGGTCAGTGCCCGCGCGCTGGAGATCCGCGGTCCCGGATCGAGCATCGCCAACTCGCCGAACATGTCGGACGGCCCGAGGATGTGGAACAGGTTCTCTCGGCCGTCCTCGGCCGAGCTGCCGATCTTCACCTTGCCGGTGACGATGATGTACAGCAGGTCACCAGGTTCGCCCTGCTCGAAGATGAAATCACCGGTGTTGAAGTAGCGCCTATCCAGGCTGTCGCACAGTTCTGCCACGTCACGCGGATCGACACCACGAAACAGCGCGGCGCCGGCGAGATTGGGATGCATAGCGTCCTCACGTCGGAACCGGCGTTGTACTCAGCCGGGCTGTGAATGCCGGTACCCGTCGCCGCGGCCGCCAAACGGAAAGTGGCCGAAGACAGCATCTCCGAGGCATTCCCGCAGGTAATTTGTCGGGCATGACTCAGGACGAGGGATCGCTGGAATTTGCCGGGCAGGAGCGCGACCGGATCGAAGAGGAATTGGCCGACCTGCGTCGCCGCCGCGATCAGATGCGCGCCGAACTTCAAGGCGATGCCGACACGGTGGGCGATCGCGGCGACGCCGCCGACGCGCTGCAGCGTTCCGAGGATCTGGCCGGTATCGAGGAACAGATCAACCGGTTGGCCTGGCTGCTGGCCGGCGGGAACGAGGACACCCCAGGGCAGTTGCCCAACGGCACCGAGGTGACTCTGCGTTTCCCGGGTGACGAGCCGGTGCGGATGCGGATCGTGCACTTCCTGGAGGAGACTCCGGCCGGCGAAGAGGACACCACGCTGACCTCCGATAGTCCGCTCGGTCTAGCGTTGTTCGGACGGCAAGCAGGTCAGACCGTCACCTACTCGACTCCGCGGGGTGAACTGCAGGTCGAGCTGCTCGCCATCGATATTCCGAACGAGCGATAGAGGTGTTATGCGGGCGATAAGGGTGACCGAGCTGGCCGGTCCGGAGTCGGTGCAACTGGTCGAGATCGACGAGCCCGCCGACGAGGGCGCCATCCTGGTCGACGTTCACGCCGCCGGTGTGGCCTTCCCCGACGCCTTGCTGACCCGCGGGCTCTACCAGTACAAGCCGGAACTGCCGTTCACCCTCGGCGCCGAAGTCGCCGGCGTTGTGCGTTCGGCTCCCGCCGACGCGCCGGTGAAGGCCGGCGACCGGGTGGTCGGTCTGACGATGATCACGGGTGCGATGGCCGAGACCGTGGTGCTCACACCGGAACGGGTGTTCCCGCTGCCGGACAACGTCAGCTTCGAGGCCGGGGCGGGCCTGCTGTTCAACGACCTGACCGTGTACTTCGCGCTGACTGTGCGGGGTCGGCTGGCCGAAGGCGAGACGGTGCTGGTGCACGGCGCGGCCGGCGGTATCGGCACGTCGACGCTGCGGCTCGCACCTGCGCTGGGCGCGAGCCGGGTGATCGCGGTGGTGAGCAGCGACGAGAAGGCGGATGTCGCGAGGGCGGCCGGGGCCACCGACGTGGTGCTGGCGGACGGCTTCAAAGACGCGGTGGCCGAGCTGACCGGCGGCAAGGGCGTCGACATCGTCATGGATCCGGTGGGCGGGGACCGGTTCACCGACTCGCTGCGCTCGCTGGCTCCGGCCGGGCGGCTGCTGGTCGTCGGCTTCACCGGCGGTGAGATCCCCACCGTCAAGGTCAACCGGTTGTTGCTCAACAACATCGACGTCGTCGGGGTTGGGTGGGGCGCGTGGACGATGAGCCATCCCGGGGCGCTGACCGAGCAGTGGGACGGACTCGCCGAACTGCTGATCTCCGGCAAACTCGCTGCACCGCAGCCCGAGGTGTACCCGCTCGACCAGGCGGCCGCGGCGGTGGCGTCACTGGAGAATCGCACCGCCAAAGGCAAGGTCGTGGTTCGCGTCCGGGACTGACCTGGGCGACGGTTCGGTTCCCCCGGGGGCGGGTAGGGAACCTAGATGCGTCCGTCCGAGGAGAAGCAATGAGCTCACCGGTGAACCTGCCCTGGACCGAGTGGCTGCCCACCCAGCGGTGGTACGCCGGTCGCAGCCGCACGTTGGCGTCGGCCGACACCGTCGAGGTGGTGCCGTTGCGGCCACACCTCGACCTGATCCTCGTCGACGTCACCTACACCAATGGCTCTGCGGAGCGCTATCAGGTTGTCGTTCAATGGGATTCGGCTCCGCCATCGAGCAACGGCGCCAGGATCGACGACCGCGCTTTCGACGGGCTGCACGATCCGGCGTCAGCCCAGTTCCTGTTGTCGTTGATCGACTCGGGCGCCACCATCGGGAACGTCACGTTCATCAAGGAACCCGACGTGACGCTGCCGCTCGACGTCGTTCCGCGGGTGTCGAAGGCCGAGCAGAGCAACACCAGTGTGGTGTTCGCCGACCAGGCGATCTTCAAGTTGTTCCGGCGGGTTGCGGCGGGGATCAACCCCGATATCGAGCTCAACCGGGTTCTGGGCCGGGCCAAGAACCGGCATGTCGCCAGGCTGCTGGGGTCGTTCGAAACCACCATGGACGGTCAGCCCTGCCCCCTGGGAATGGTGACGGCGTTCGCCGCGAAGTCCACCGAAGGCTGGGACATGGCCACCGCGAGCACTCGGCGCCTTACCGCTGACGACGCCGGCGACGATTTCGCCGGGGAGGCCTACCGCCTGGGCCAGGCCGTGGCGTCGGTGCACGCGACACTCGCTCAGGAGCTGGGGACCTCGACCGCGGTGTTGCCCGTCGAGGTGATGCGGGAGCGCTTGGCGGCGGCCGCGTCGGCGGTACCGGATCTCGCCGAGTACCGGGCCGGGATCGAGGAGCGCTACGCCAAGCTGGCCGAGGAGCCGGTCACCGTGCAGCGCGTCCACGGCGACCTGCATCTGGGCCAGGTGCTGCGTACCGCCGACGATTGGCTGTTGATCGACTTCGAGGGCGAGCCGGGCCAACCGGTGGAGGAACGCCGCAGGCCCGACTCGGCGATGCGCGACGTCGCCGGCATGCTGCGCTCCTTCGAATACGCGGCGTACCAACAGCTGGTGGACCAGAAACCCGACCCGCAGCTGGCAACCCGGGTGAGGGACTGGGTCGACCGCAACTGCGCATCCTTCTGCGACGGGTATGCCGCCGAATCCGGCACCGACCCGCGTGATCACGCGACTGTGCTGTCCGCCTACGAGCTGGACAAGGCGGTGTACGAAGCCGGCTATGAGGCGAAGTTCCGCCCGAGCTGGTTGAACATTCCGATGCGCTCGATCGCGCGTCTGTGAGCTGAGGGCTCTAACGGCGGATCGAGATCGTGCCGAGTGTGGGGGCTATGCACGCGATTGATGCGATTTTCGTGCATAGGGCCCACAGTCCTGAACTCAGCGGCGCCGCCGGCGCCAGATGATCAGGCCGACGATGACGACCCCGAGCGCGACTGCACGGATACCCGTGTAGGCGAGCGCCACACTGAGCCGCTGGTGACGTTGGTTTACGCCACGCTGCGATTGATGATCGTGCCGGTGCCCGACCCGTCGCTGATCGTGGCGCCGGTCGGGCTGGACAGCAGGATCGTGAATGTTTCGTTGGGTTCCACCAGAGAATCGCTCTTCACCGGAACCGTGATGATCTTCTGGGTTTCGCCCGGCGCAAATGTCACGGTCCCGGCGACGGAGATGTAGTCGAGGCCGGCCGTCGCCGTGCCGTTCGAGGTTGCGTACTGCACCGTCACCGTCTGGGTGGACGGGGCGGCCAGCGTCACCACGAAGGAAGCCAACGACGTACCGCTTCCGCCGGTGAACTCGATCGGAGTCAGATAGGTCATCTTGTTGCCGTTGATGGTTCGCCAGTCGTCGGCCAAGATCCCGCCGGTATCACCGGAATTCGGATTCCAGGACCAGAACGTCCAGCTCATGTCTTCGGTCCCGGACGCAATGTCGATCGTGCCGTTGTTGTCGAAGTCTCCCGACAAATAAGACGTGAGCGCTTCCAGCCAGACGGCGTCCTTGGGGTCCTGCAGCTTGGTCCCGAACTCGCCGAGGTAGATCGGCGCGATGTTCTGCTCGTAGATGTATCCCCAGGCCTGGCGGAACACGTTCGGCAGGTTGGCCCCGAAATTAGCTGATTGAAACCAACTTTGGGGATAGACGGAGTTCGGATAGTCGTGCGGCGAGTAGACGAGGTGGTTGGGCACGGTGAGCACGATCGGCCGGTCCTTGACGCCCATCAGGTTGCCACCCCACCAGTAGCTCTGGCCCTGATAGGTGCCCACCCCCTCGACGAAGATCAAGAGATCCGGGTTTACCTGCAAGACAGCGTTTCCGGCGCGTTCGGCGGCACGCGCCCAATCGTTCGCGCCGCCGCCACCCCAGGTTCCGTTGTACGGCTCGTTGTGGAGATCGAAACCGATCACGGTCGGGTTGTTCTTGTAGCGGGTCGCCAGCATCTGCCAGTCGGAAACCCACTGGTCTTCGGAGTACTGGCTGTTGTACCAGAGACCGTTCTCACTCGTCCCGGCTCCGGCGGTGCTGCGGTGATGGTCCAGGATGACCCGCATCCCGTCCTGGCCGGCGTAGGCGATGATCTGATCGAGCACCTGCAACCGGGACATGCCCTCCAGGTCCGGATTCAGGGCGTAGTTGATACCCGACGGAGCCGAGGTGGTGTGCAACATCTCGCTGGAGTACGGGATCCGTATGGTGTTGAAGCCCTGAGCTGACATCTGGTCGATCATGTCTTTGTAGTTGCGGGTCCAGAGGCCGTCCGGCACGCCGTTGCTGCCCTCCGCGCCGAACCAGTTGACACCCGAAATCTGCACCGGCTTGCCCTGTGCATCCACGATCTGGTTACCCGAGGTATGCAGGAAGCCGGCCGCCATGCCCGCCGAACCCGGCTCGGTGGCCGACGCGTCGGAGATGCTGATGCCTGGTGTGGTGGTGACGTCGTCGTTGGTGATGGTGCCGGTCGCGGTGCCGCGGGAGATGGTGGCGCCGGTCGGGTTGGACAGTGCGACGGTGAAGGTCTCGGTGGGTTCGACGGCGGTGTCGCCGGTGACCTTGACAGTGATGGTTTGGGAGGTGACGCCCGCGGCGAAGGTGAGAGTGCCTGTGGCGTTGGTGAAGTCGGCACCGGCGGTGGCGGTGCCGTTGGCCGTCGCGTACGTGACGGTGACCGGGGTGGTGGCCGACTTGGACAGGGTGACGGTGAAGGTGGCGTTGGATGTGCCACTGTTGCCCTCGGCGAGGGTGGTGTCGGCGATCGAGATGCTGGGTGTGGTCGGCGGGGTACTGACCGCGACGCCGTTGACCTTCAGGTTGGTCGGCGCCGAACCCACGGCGCCGGGAGTGGCTTGATAGCCGAACGTGGTGCTCTGCCCGGCGGCGACCGCACCGTTGTAGGACATGTTGCTGATCACGTAGTGGGTGCCGACGTGGCTGGTGATCTGTCCGTTCCAGACGTTGACCAGTGTTGCGGGTGAATCGAATTCGACCGTCCAACCGTTGAGGCTCTGTCCGGCGGTCACGGTGATGTTCGCGGTGTGTCCGGAGCCCCAGTCGTCGACCACGGTGTAGGTCGCCGAGTTGGTGCCCGGGTTCGTCGCGACGTCGTCGTTGGTGATGGTGCCGGTCGCGGTGCCGCGGGAGATGGTGGCGCCGGTCGGGTTGGACAGTGCGACGGTGAAGGTTTCCGTGGGTTCGACGGCGGTGTCGCCGATGACCTTGACGGTCACCGTCTGCGAGGTGACCCCGGGGTTGAACGTGAGAGTGCCTGTGCTGCCGGTGAAGTCGGCACCAGCGGTGGCGGTGCCGTTGGCCGTCGCGTACGTGACGGTGACCGGGGTGGTGGCCGACTTGGACAGGGTGACGGTGAAGGTGGCATTCGACGTGCCGCTGTTGCCCTCGGCGACGGTGGTATCGGCGATCGAGATGCTAGGTGTGGCCGGCGGGGTGCTGACTGCGACGCCGTTGACTTTCAGGTCGGTGGGTGCTGATGCGAGCGCCCCGGGAGTGGCTTGATAGCCGAACGTGGTGCTCTGCCCGGCGGCGACCGCACCGTTGTAGGACATATTGCTGATCACGTAGTGGGTGCCGACGTGGCTGGTGATCTGACCGTTCCAGATGTTCGAGATCTGGGCGGGGGTATCGAACTCGACCGTCCAGCCGTTGAGGGCCGTGCTGCCGGCGGTCACGGTCATGTTCGCGGTGTGTCCCGAACCCCAGTCGCTGACCACGCCGTAGGTGACGGTCGGTGTCGAACTCGTCGTCGTCGCGGTGAGCGCAACCGACTTCCCGGTGGTCTGCGGTGGCGCCAGCAGCGACTCGACCTGCCGGTAGAGGCCCCAGAGCAGGTCGTGAATCGGGTTGCCGGACGGCAGCGAGGGAACAACCGGAGCTATGCCCAGAGACCGCAGCACCTGTGCCGGTGACGGGAGTACCGCCGGAATGTGCAACACACTCGGCGGTGCGAACGCAAACACCACCGTGCGCGCCGTGCTCTCGAGCGTCGATGCGGCGGCGGGTGTCGACGACGCGGTCACGTTGCTCAACGCGTTGGGAGTGTTACCGCTCCCGGAGCTGGCGTCGGCTGCGACGGTGTTGCTGTCCGTCGACACAGTGCGGGTGGATGAAGTTAGCGCTTGGGCCGGCCTCGGTGCTTTGTTTCCCGGTTTTCGGCCCGCGCCGGTGCTGGTCTTCGATGCGGACTGCCGACCCGTGTGGCCACCGGGTGACGTGCCCGCGGATGTACCACGAGCCGCGTCCGCGGTCGACGAAGCGCCGGTGTCAGCGGAGGTATCGGCATGTGCGACGCCTGCGCCGGTGGCCAGAGCTGCGCCGACCCCCAGGCTGAGCGCACCGGCGCCAAGCCAGGCGTAGGGCTCTGTGCGTCGCCGGCGGCGGTGCCGGCCGCTGTGGGCCCTGGCTACATTCCCGGTGCGACGTTCCGCAGCATTCATCGCTCTGCCCTTCCTCCACGAGAGTTCACAGCTTTGCTGAATGGGCGGCGCAAGTCACGCATTTTGCCGAAAAGACGCTCAAAAAGTCTTTGCTGTGTACAGGGGCTGGACAAAACCAGCGGGAGCGTCAATGGTGTGGACGTGCCGCAGCGGTGATGGGCAGCGCGCACTGAAGCCGCGCGCCGTCGCGATGTCCGCCGGCGCGGTTACGGTAGTGCCGATGGCCCTGCACCTGCACCGCGCCGAGCGAACAGACCTGCTCGCTGACGGCCTCGGTGCGCTGCTGGCCGTTCCGCAAGCCGACCCGTTCGCCGAGGAATTGGTCGTGGTGCCGGCCCGCGGGGTGGAGCGTTGGCTCAGTCAGCGGCTGTCGCATGTCCTGGGCGGTGGCGAGGCGAGGAGTGGCGTCTGCGCGGGTGTGGCGTTTCGGTCGCCGGCGTCGTTGATCAGTGAGATCGCGGGAACCGGTGACGACGACCCTTGGTCGGCCGACGCAATGGCCTGGCCGTTGCTCGACGTCATCGACGCCAGCCTCGACGAACCGTGGTGTCGCACCCTGGCCACCCACCTCGGGCACTTCGTGGCGGGGGAGGAAAAAGAACTCCGGCAGGGCAGGCGGTACGCCGTGGCCCGCAGGCTCGCCGGGCTGTTCGCCTCCTATGCCCGGCAACGCCCGCAGCTCCTGATGGAGTGGCTGGCCGGCGAGCCCGACGGCCTGGACGCCGACCTGCGCTGGCAGCCGCACTTGTGGCGCGCCCTGGTCGCCACGATGGGAATCGACCCACCACACGAGCGGCATGTAAAAACCGTTGCCCGGCTGCGTCAATCAGGAGCAGACCTGCCTGCCCGGCTGTCGCTGTTCGGGCACACCCGGTTGCCGAGCACCGAGATCGAACTCGTCGGCGCGCTGGCCGAACAGCACGACGTGCATCTGTGGCTGCCGCATCCCAGCGCCGCGCTGTGGACAGCGCTAGAGGATGTGCGCGGCACCGTGGCGCGCAGCGCGGACACCAGCCACCGCCTCGCCGTACATCCGCTGCTCGCCACGCTCGGCCGCGACGTCCGGGAGCTGCAGCGCAGCCTGCCCGCATCGGCGGCCACCGACGAGTTCCTGGGTGCCGCCCACCTCCCGGACACGCTGCTTGGCTGGCTGCAATCCGATATCGCCGCCAATATCGCACGGCCGCAGGGTCGTTCGTACAAGGGCGATCGTTCTGTGCAGGTGCACAGCTGTCATGGGCCGGCCCGCCAGGTCGACGTGCTGCGGGAGGTTCTCCTCGGCCTGCTCGCCGAGGATCGCACGCTGGAACCCCGCGACATCCTGGTGATGTGCCCGGATATCGACACCTACGCCCCGCTGATCGTCGCGGACTTCGGCCTCGGTGAGGTGGTTCCCGGCGCCCATCCCGCCCACCAGCTGCGGGTGCGATTGGCCGACCGCGCGCTGATCCAGACCAACCCGTTGCTCGGGGTGGCGGCGAAGCTGCTCACGCTGGCGGGCAGCCGCGTCACCGCGACCGAGGTGTTGGACTTCGCTCATCTCGAGCCGGTGCGGGCGCGATTCGCGTTCACCGATGACGACCTGGAAACCATCACCCGCTGGGTGCAGCAGGCCAATATCCGGTGGGGCTTCGACGCCGAACACCGCGCTCCGTTCGGAATTCCGTTCATCCAGAACACGTGGCGGTTCGGTCTTGACCGGGTGCTGGCCGGGGTCGCGATGTCCGACGACTCGAAGGACTGGCTGGACGTGACGCTGCCGCTGGACGACGTCGGCAGCAACAGTGTGGAGTTGGCCGGCCGGTTGGCCGAGTACGTGGGCCGGCTGCAGCGCACCGTCGACTCGCTGAGCGGCGTGCGGCCGCTGGTGCAGTGGCTGACCGCCTTAGAGGACGGCGTCGGCCTGCTGACGCTGACCAGCGGCGACGATGCCTGGCAGACCAGTCAGCTTCAGCGCGAGTTCGGCGAGGTGCAGACCTCGGCGGGGCAGCGCGCGGATATCGCCCTGCGGTTGCCTGACATCACCGCCCTCCTGGGCCGGCATCTGGCGGGGCGCCCGACGCGGGCGAACTTCCGCACCGGCACGCTGACGGTCTGCACGATGGTCCCGATGCGGTCGGTGCCGCACCGGGTGGTGTGCCTGGTTGGCCTGGACGACACCGTCTTTCCCCGAATCGGGGTCGTCGACGGCGACGATGTTCTGGCCCGAAACCCGCGGACCGGTGAGCGGGATATCCGGTCCGAAGATCGCCAGCTGCTGCTGGACGCGATATGCGCGGCCACCGACAGGTTGGTGATCACTTATACGGGCGCCAACGAGTACTCCGGGCAACCCCGCCCGCCCGCGGTTCCGCTGGCGGAATTGCTCGACGCGCTGGACCGCACCACCGAGGCGCCGGTGCGCGAGGAGATCCTCATCCGGCACCCGTTGCAGCCCTTCGATGTTCGCAATGTCACGCCAGGCGCGCTCGGGGTGGCCGGTGAACCGTTCACCTTCGACTCGAGCGTGCTGGCGGCGGCGTCGATCACCGGCGGTCAGCGTCCCGAACAACCCGATCTGCTGGCGCGGCCGTTGCCGGCACCGGCCCCCGACGATGTGACGCTGGCAGATCTGTCGAAGTTCTTCGCCAACCCGGTCAAGGGATTCTTCACCGCGCTCGACGTGACGTTGCCGTGGGATGTCGAGGGTGTGGAGGATGCCATGCCCGTCGAGATCGACAACCTGCAGCAGTGGACCGTCGGCCAACGGCTGCTCACCGACATGTTGGCCGGCATGGACCCCGAACGGGCCGGACAGGCGGAGTGGCGCCGCGGCGCGCTGCCGCCCGGGCGGCTGGGATGGCGGACCGCCAGCGAATTGCGCGACCAAGCAACAGAATTGGCGCGAGCGGCGCTGGCCTATCGAACCGGCACGCCGCAGGCTTACGATATCGACGTCGACCTGGGTGGCGGCCGTCGCCTCACCGGCACCGTGTCCGGAGTGTTCGGTAAGCGGCTGCTGGAGGTGACGTTCTCGAAGCTCGACGCTCCGCATCTGCTGCGCGCCTGGATCCCGATGTTGGCCCTGTGCGCAGCACATCCCGGGCAGTGGTCTGCGGTGTGCATCGGCAGGCAGCGGCGGCGCGGGGTGGCCGAGCGGGTGCTGGGGGCGCCGCACGAGGATCCCGTCGCGCTGCTGCGGGATCTGGTCGCGATCTACGATGCCGGCCGCCGGGAGCCGATCCCGTTGCCGATCAAGACCTCTCATGCCTGGGCGGTAGCGCGGATCAGCGGCCAGGACGCTCGGGGTGAAGCGTGGAAGAAGTGGCGGTACGAACGCGATGACCGCGCGATCGAGCGAGTCTGGGGCCGAGAGCCTGACCTCGACCCGCTGCTGACCGAGCCTCATACCGGTGAGGAAGCACCGGGTGAGAGCACCCGATTGGGTGGCTATGCCGCGCGGCTGTGGGCACCGCTGCTGCGCGCCGAGGACGGTGTGTGATGGACCAATTCGATCTGCTGGGACCGTTGCCGGAACACTGCTCGACGACGGTTCTGGAGGCCAGCGCCGGGACCGGCAAGACGTTCACGCTCGCCGGACTGGTGACGCGCTATGTGGCAGAAGGCCGGGCCAGGCTGGATCAGATGCTGTTGATCACGTTCGGCCGGGCGGCCACCCAGGAACTGCGGGAGCGGGTGCGTCAGGCGCTGCAGGATGCGTTGCGCGCGTTCGACGATTCGGAGCTGGCCCAGCACAACGATGTGCTGGCCGCGCTGACCACCGGGGAGGAGGGCGACCTCGCCGACCGTAAGCGGCGCCTGCGTGACGCGCTGGCCGGCTTCGACGCGGCGACGATCGCCACCACCCATCAGTTCTGCCACCTGGTGCTGAAATCCCTTGGGGTTGCAGGGGATACCGATAGCAGCGTCACACTTGCCGAGAGCCTCGACGAGCTCGTCGCTGAGATCGTCGACGACCTGTACCTGGCCCACTTCGGCCAGGAGCGCGAGCATCCGCCGATCACCCGCAGCGAGGCCCTCAAACTGGCCCGCGAGGTGGTCGCCAACCCGTGTACCGAGCTGCGACCGCTGAACCCGGAGCCCGGATCGCAACCCGCGGTGCGGGTCGGGTTCGCCAATGACGTTCTCGCCGAGCTGGACCGGCGTAAGCGGCGGCGCGGCATCCTCAGCTACGACGACCTACTGGGCCGGCTTGCGGACGCGCTGGAAACGCCGGACTCACCGGCCGCAACCCGGATGCATCAACGGTGGTCGGTGGTGATGGTCGACGAGTTCCAGGACACCGACCCGGTGCAGTGGCAAGTGATCGAGCGGGCCTTCAGCGGTCAGTCGACCCTGATCCTCATCGGCGATCCGAAACAGGCGATCTATGCCTTCCGTGGCGGTGACATCTTTACCTATCTGCATGCCGCCAAGACCGCGGGCCAGCGTCGCACGCTCGGGGTGAACTGGCGCAGCGACTCGCTACTGGTGGATCGCCTGCAGACAGTGCTCGGCGGAGCCGAACTCGGCGATCCCGACATCAAGGTCCTTCCGGTGCAGGCACGCCACGACGGACACCGGCTGGCCGGCGCCCCGCACAACGATCCGTTCCGGCTGCGAGTCGTCAGCCGAGAGAGCTTCGGCCAGAGGGGAACCCGCACCATCCGGATGGATGCGCTGCGCGCGCACATCGCCGCCGACCTGGCTGCCGACATCGCCGGGTTGTTGGCGAGCACGGCCACGTTCTGTGGTGAGCCGCTGAAAGCGCATCACGTCGCGGTCATCACCGAGAGCCACGCCGACGCGCGGGCGTGCTTCGACGCGCTGGTGACCGCCGGTGTGCCTGCGGTCTACACCGGTGACACCGACGTGCTGAAATCTCAGGCCGCCGACGACTGGCTGAGCCTGCTGGAGGCCTTCGACCAGTTGTATCGGCCCGGGCTGGTCCGGGCCGCGGCCACCACGATGTTCTTCGGCAAGACGGCCGAAGACCTTGCCGACGGCGGTGACGAGCTGACCGACCGGATCGCAGATACGTTGCGGCAGTGGGCCGATCATGCCCGTGAGGCGGGCGTGGCGGCGGTGTTCGAGGCTGCTCAGCTGGCGGGTATGGGCCGGCGGGTGCTGTCCTGGGCGGGCGGTGAACGCAACATGACCGACCTCGCGCACGTCACCCAGCTTCTGCACGACGTCGCGCATCGGGAACATCTGAGCCTGACCGCCTTGCGCGATTGGCTGCGCACACAGCGCGATGAGCGCAGCGGCGCCCCGGAGCGCAACCGCCGGCTCGACAGTGACGCGGCGGCGGTGCAAATCATGACGGTGTGGGTCAGTAAGGGTTTGCAATTCCCGATCGTGTACCTGCCGTTGGCGTTCAATCGCTATGTCCGCAGCGAAGACCTGGTCCGGTTCCACGACGAGGAACGCCGCTGCCTGCACGTCGGTGGCGACCAGAGCGCCGAGCTGGCTACCGCCCAGCGGCTCGGCAGGCAGGAGTCTGCCGGCGAGGAGACCCGGTTGACCTATGTCGCGATGACCCGGGCTCAGTCGCAGGTGGTCGCGTGGTGGGCGCCGTCGTGGGACGAACCCAACGGCGGCCTGTCGCGTCTGCTGCGAGGCCGCCGTCCCGGGCAGAGCACGGTACCGGACCGGTGTGATCCCGAGCGGGTCGACGACGCCGATGCGATGGCCCTGCTGCGGGCCTGGGAGACGGCGGGAGGACCGGTGCTCGAGGAGTCGGTCATCGTCCCGGCGGCTGAACTGGCCGGCCCGGCGCAGCGAGAAGACCTCGGCGTCAGACACTTTCACCGTGGCATCGACACGACGTGGCGGCGCACCTCCTATTCCGGGCTGATCCGCGCCGCGGAGACCACGGGAGTGACCAGTGAGCCGGAGGTGATCCAGCTCGACGACGAGGTAACCGACATCGCGGTCAGCACGCCCCCGGCCGGCGCCGACCTGCCGTCGCCGATGGCGGACCTGCCGACCGGCGCGAAATTCGGCAGCCTGGTGCACGCGGTGCTCGAGACCGCCGACCCGTTCGCCGCTGATCTGGCGGGCGAGCTGCAGACCCAGATCGACCGGCACGCGGTGTGGTGGCCGGTGGACGTCGCCCCCGCCGAGTTGGCGGCGGCGCTGGTGCCGATGCACGACACCCCGCTGGGGCCGTTGGCCGACGGTCTGACCCTGCGCCAGATCGGGTTGCGTGATCGGTTGTGCGAGATGGATTTCGAATTCCCGCTGGCCGGGGGTGATCTGGCTGCGGTGCGACCCGACATCCGGCTGGCTGACGTCGGCCGACTGCTCGGCGAACATCTGCCGGCTGATGACCCGCTGGTGCCGTACGTCGAGCGGCTCAGCGGCGGCGCACTCGGAGGGCAGTCGCTGCGCGGCTACCTGTCCGGGTCGGTCGATGCCGTGCTGCGAATACCCGACGGCGTCGGGCACCGCTACCTGGTGGTCGACTACAAGACCAACTGGCTGGGGGAGGCCGACCGCCCGCTGTCCGCCGCCGACTATGACCGCGCGCGGATGGCCGAGGCGATGCTGCATTCCGACTACTCGCTGCAGGCGTTGCTGTACAGCGTTGTGCTGCACCGTTTCCTGCGGTGGCGCCAGCCCGGCTACGACCCCGAACACCACCTCGGCGGTGTGCTGTATCTGTTCGTCCGCGGCATGTGCGGACCCGACACCCCCACCACCGACGGGCACCCCGCCGGAGTCTTCAGCTGGCGGCCGCCGGCGACGCTGGTGATGTCAGTGTCCGACCTGCTCGACGGACGGCGGGCGGCGGCATGACCATCGAAGTGACCGACCCGGCAGATTGGCGGCTGTGCGTCGACGCCACCGGCCTGTTGCGCGCGTTCAACGACGCGGGCGCGATCGAGGCCTCCGATGTCCTTGTCGCACAACGGCTGACAGCTCTGGGCAAGGAGTCCGACGAGCTGGTAGCACTGGCGATCGCGTTCGTGGTGCGCGCGGTGCGCGGCGGCTCGGTGTGTGTGGAACTCGCGGCAGTGCCCGAGCAGGTCGACATCGACGGCCTGCCGTGGCCGGAACCTCAGGCGTGGCTGGCTGCCGTCGCCGCCAGCCCCTTGCTCAGCGCGCCGGCCGTGCTGCACCTCGACGACGACCTGCTGTATTTCGACCGGTACTGGCTGGAGGAACGCCAAGTCGCCACCGATGTACTGACGTTGGCCGGTGCTCGAAGTAGGCGTCAATTGCCCGACATCGCACGGCTTTTCCCGGCGGGCTACGACGAGCAACGCCGGGTCGCCGAAGTCGCACTGTCCCAGGGGCTGACCGTACTGACCGGCGGACCGGGCACCGGCAAGACCACCACGGTGGCCAGGCTGTTGGCGCTGCTGGCGGAGCAGGCCGAGCTGGAGGCCAAGCCACCGCTGCGCATCGCGCTGGCCGCGCCGACCGGTAAGGCCGCCGCTCGGCTGCAGGAGGCGGTGCAGGCCGAGGTCGACAAGCTGTCGTCCGCCGACCGAGCCCGGCTGCAGGGACTGCGTGCCACCACGCTGCACCGTCTGCTGGGTCCGCTGCCCAGGACGTCGGCACGGTTTCGGCACCACCGTGAGAACCGGCTGCCGCATGACGTGATCGTCGTCGACGAGACGTCGATGGTGTCGCTGACGATGATGGCGCGGTTGGTCGAGGCGGTCCGGCCGGATTCGCGGCTGCTCCTCGTCGGCGATCCCGACCAGCTCGCATCGGTGGAAGCCGGTGCGGTACTGGCCGATCTGGTGGAGGGGCTCAGCGCGCGCGGCGACACCCCGGTGGCCAAACTGATCACCCCGCACCGCTTCGGTGCGTCGATCGGCGCGCTGGCCCTGGCGATCCGGGTCGGTGACGCCAACCGCGCCATCGACGTTCTCAACGCCGGCGGTGAGCACATCGAGTGGGTCGACACCGAAGAACCGGCCGATGCTCTGCGCCGCGTGCTGGTGCCGCACGCGATTCGGCTGCGTGAGGCGGCGGTGCTGGGTAACGGGCAGGCCGCATTGACCACGCTGGACGAGCACCGGTTGCTCTGTGCGCATCGGCGCGGACCGCATGGGGTGGCGTACTGGAACCGTCAGGTCGAGCGGTGGCTGGCCGAGGAGACCGATGCGCCGCTGTGGGCGTCCTGGTATGCGGGACGACCGGTGTTGGTCACCGCCAACGACTACGGGTTGCGGCTGTACAACGGCGACATCGGCGTGACGGTGCTGCGCGACGGGGTGTTGCGCGCGGTGATGGCCGGCGCCGACGGTCCCGCCGAGTTCGCGACCAGCCGGCTGGCCGATATCGAGACCATGCATGCGATGACCATCCACAAGAGTCAGGGCTCCCAGGTTTCCGAGGTGACTGTGCTTCTGCCGCCGACTGATTCGCGTCTGCTGAGTCGAGAGCTGTTGTACACCGCGGTGACACGGGCCAAGACGAAGGTGCGGGTGGTGGGCTCGGCCGAGCAGCTCCGTGCAGCGGTCGGCCGCCGGGCGGCGCGCGCGAGCGGGCTCAGCCGTCGGCTGACGGAGTGATGTCTTCGCCGAACGTCACCCCAGGGTGACGCTGGGCGTCGAACGTGACTCTCGTGTGACGCTCGGTGATCGCGGTCAGCGCGCCGACGGGTCTGCTGTCGCCTCGATCTTGGTGACAAGCCCGTCCTTGATGGTGAGGACGACGACGGCGAACAGTCGCCGCTCGCTGAACGCCAACGCGACGGGCCGTCCGACCGGACCGCTGACAAGTGTTGCGCCGGTGAGGTAGCGCAGCAGATTCCGGCCGACGGCTTGCTGGCCGTGATTCACCTGCGGCGGCGGCGCCGGATCGGCCAGGATCGTGCCGACGCCCCACACGTCGGGAGCCAGCACCGCGGTCAACGCTTGCAGGTCGCCGTCAGCGCAGGCGGCGATGAACCGCTCGGTGACCAGATGGTGTTCGGTGTCGTCAACCGCGGCGGTCATCGGTGCGGCGGCGTGGATCTTCGTGCGTGCACGGCGAGCCAACTGGCGGCAGGTCGCGGCCGGGCGGCCGACCGTCTCGGCGATGTCGTCGAACGGCACACGGAACACGTCGTGCAGGACGAACGCCACCCGCTCGGGCGGGCTGAGCCGGCCCAGCACCTCGAACAGCGCGTCGTGCACCTCGTCGTCGAGCGTCACCCGGTCACCCGGATCTTGTATGGAGCCGTGGTTCAGCGGTGTCGCCCGTTCCATCACGTCGGGCTCGGCGGTGGTGACCCGCCGGTGCCGGGCGGAGCGAACCTGGTCCAGGCACAGTCGGCTGCTGACCACGGTGAGCCAGCCGCGCGGGTCGTCAATGCTCTGCGGGTCCGCCTGTGACAGTCGCAGAAATGCTTCCTGCACAATGTCTTCCGCATCGCCGATATCGCCGACCATCTGGTAGGCCAGATTGATCAGGTACGGGCGGTGGGCCTGCAGCAGGCCTGGAAACGGATCGCTCATGTCATAGACGACGAATCGGCATGGCAGAAAGTTACCGCCGTGCGGTGTCACTTTCCACAAAGTCGTCTCGTCCTAGAGATCGATTGAGCACTCATGTTCGATCATCGGCTGAGATATGCGACGTGGACGCTCAATGAATGGTTCTGCGCAGCACACAGCCCTGTTAACCGAGGAGATGTCATGACCAACCCGCAACCACCCCGCTGGCTCAAACCGATGAACCGATTCATGATGGCCGTGCAGAAGCTCGGGCTGCACACCGGACCCGCCTACGTGCTCACCGTTCCCGGTCGCAAATCCGGCAAGCCGCGCAGCACGCCGATGACTCCCTTCTCCTACGGCGGCGGCTTGTACACCGTCGCCGGCTATCCCGGGGCGGACTGGGCGCGCAACGCCAAGGCGGCAGGCACCGGCACGCTCAGCCGCGGGCGCCGATCCCGAAGGGTCAGGATCGTCGAACTCGGTGCGGAGGAATCGAAACCGGTGCTGCGGGCATTCCCTGAACAGGTACCGGTCGGGGTGATGTTCGCCAAGCGGTCGGGCCTGGTGCAGCAGGGCACACCCGACGAATTTGAAGCGCTGGCAGGCACACTCGCGGTGTTCCGCTTCGACGAGCTGCCAACGTGACTCTGGTGTAACGCTCGGCGGCAGAAGGTCAGCGCACCAGCCGGCGCAGCAGCGCCGACGCCGCCGCGATGCCGAGCACCGCCGCCAGCGCCAGCACGCCGAGATCCAGCCACGGATGCTCCGACGGGATGCCCACCAGCAGCAACCGCAGCGAATCCACCTCGTAGGAGAGCGGATTCACCCGGGACAGCCACCGCAGCCACTCGGGCATCACCGCCACCGGATACAGGGCGTTCGACGCGAAGAACAGTGGCATGGTGATGGCCTGGCCGATGCCCATCAGCCGGTCCCGGTTACGCACCAGCCCGGCCAACGTCATCGACAGGCAGGCGAAGAAGGCCGACCCGAGCATCACCACGCCCATCGCGGCCACGATGCGTAACGGGTTGTGCGTCATCTGGATTCCCATGAGGTAGGCCAGCACCAGCACGCCGATCACCTGCGCCACCGATCGCACTCCGGCGGCGAAGGCCTTGCCTGTCACCAATGCGGACGCCGGGGCGGGGGTCACCATCAACTTCGCCAGGATGCCGGCATCGCGATCCCAGATGATTTGGATGCCGTAGAAGATCGAGATGAACAGTGCCGATTGGGCGATGATGCCGGGCGCCAGGAATTCCAGATACGGCACCGATCCGGTGTTGATGACATGCAGCCGGTTGAAGGTGGTGCCAAAGATCAACAGCCACAACGCCGGCTGCACCGTTCGGGTGATCAGCTCGGTGCGGTCGTGGCGTAGCTTCTGCAACTCGACCCAGGCGAACGTCTGCATCCGGGCGGCCATGCTCGGCACCCGATGCCAGCCGCGGGGCGCCCGCAGCAGCCGGGCGCCGGGAACGGAGTCAACCGGCATTTCGTGCTGCCTTCCGCCCGGCCCGGATCCCGCCAAGGCCGGATTGGGTTGCGGCGTCGTCCAGTCCGGATCCCGCGTAATGCCGGAAGACGTCCTCCAGGGTCGCGTCCGGACCGACCTTCGCCTTGAGCTCGGCCGGCGTGCCGACCGCACGCAGCCGGCCGTGGTGCATCAGCGCCACCCGGTCGCAGAGCACATCGGCCTCCTCCATGTAGTGGGTGGTCAGCAGCACCGTCATACCGAACTCCTGTTGCATGCTCTGCACCTGCGTCCACACGCTGTCGCGGGCAATGGGATCCAAGCCCACGGTCGGCTCGTCGAGAATCAGCAGCGACGGCTGATTCACCAGGGCCTGAGCCAGTTCCAGACGCCGGACCATGCCGCCGGAGTAGGTGTTGGCCAACCGGTCGGCGACGTCGACCAACTGCATGGCCTCCAGTGCCTCGTCGACGCGCTTCTTACGCGCCGCGCGCGGCACGTCGTACAGCCGGGCGAACCATTCCACGTTCTGCCGACCGGTCAGCGCGGGTTCGATCGAAAGCTGTTGCGGCACATAGCCGAGGTTGTACCGGATGTCCATGGTGTCGCGCCGGGAGTCCAGTCCGAACATGCGGACCCTTCCGTGCTGCACCGGGGTCAGCGTGGTGAGCACCCGCACCACTGTCGTCTTGCCTGCACCGTTGGGACCCAGCAGACCCAGCGTCTCGCCGGGTTGGACCTGCAACGTCAAATCGTCGACGGCCGTTAAGTCGCCGTAGCGGTGGGTCAGGTTCTGGCAGTCGATCGCGGGCGCGGTCATGATCGCTTCTCTCGCAGTGTGGTGGTGAGCTTGGCCAGCACGCGGAGGCCTTCGGCCAGGGCACGGGTGTCGTCCTCGTCGAGTTCGTCGAGTGCCTCGGCCAGCGCTGCGCGCCGCGCGGCCCGGGAGGCATCGGCGAGCTTCTGTGCCGGCGCAGTGAGCTCCAGGCGGCCGACCCGGCGGTCGTCGGGATCGGGGGTTCGCATCAGCAAGCCCTCCGACGACAGCTTGGACACCAGTGTCGACGCGGTATTGGCGGCCAGACCCAGTTCGGCGGCGGCGGCGCTCACGGAGATGCCCGGCTGCCTGGCGACCAGCCGCAGCAGCTCGGCCTGCGACTCGGTCAGTCCCACGAAGGAGGCGCCCGCGGCGCGACGGATGGTGCGACGGAATCTGCCGACAGTGCCGAACAAGTCGGCGACGAGATCGGTGCGAAGGCTCACCCGACCAACTTACCTCTGTTGCAGAGCTAAGTCTTCTCGATGCGATGCTGCCGCACGTCAGCCAGCGCACCCGGGCGGGTGAGGACGGTCATGTACGTGCAGAACGGCTGCCGTCGCCGGTCGGTCGGCGAGCCGGGATTCAACAGCCGCAGGCCGGTCTTCGCGGTGGTGTCCCACGGAATGTGGCTGTGGCCGAAGACCAGGACATCGGTGTGCGGGTACTGCTGCGCCATGCGCGCTTCCCGGCCGGATGCGGCGCCAGTCTCGTGCACGACCGTGAACCGCAGGCCGTCCAGCGTCACGTCGGCGCACTCCGGCAACCGGGCCCGTAGTTCCGGGCCGTCGTTGTTGCCCCAACAGGCGACCAGGCGTTTGGAGCGCGCCGCCAGATCGTCGAGCACGCCCACCTCGACCCAGTCACCGGCGTGGATGACGACGTCGCTCTGGTCGACCTCGTGCCACACCTGTGCAGGCAGGTCGCGGGCGCGCTTGGGGATGTGGGTATCGGCCAGCAGCAGCAGGCGCATGGGGCCGATCCTGCCACTAACCCCCGCCCTCGGCGCGGGCCTCGGCTCCGCTCTCGCCGGCGTCGAACGAATCGTCGGGACCGGTCTCGCCGACGTAGGTGCCGTCGTCGCCGTCCTTGCCCGCCCGTGACGAGGCGACCTTCGGGTCCTCGTGGACGTCCTCTTCGCTCTGGTCGTCTTCTGCGTTCGTCATGGACGCGGGACTACCCCGTGCCCGGGCCGGTCAACCCCTCGCACCGGTGTTTATCCGGACCTAGGCTGGAAACGCGATGAACATGAACCGCGACGATGTGGAGAAGCGCTGGCACGATCCGGCGGCCTTCCGGGCGGCGGTCACCTACGTGGTCGCCGTCGTGGTGGTCGCCGGCGTCGCACTGGCGGCGACGCTGCTGTGGCACTCGCGGGTCGCGGGTGTTCTGGTTCCGGCCATCCTGTTCGTGGGCGGGGTCGGCGCCTTGGTCCAGACCTATCGGGTGTGGCGGGCTGAGGGCACCTGGCCGATCTGGCAGGGCGCGGGCTGGTTCCTGCTGGCCCTGATGCTGCTGTGCCTGGGAGTGCCCGTCGCGGTGTGGTGAGCCGGGCACCCGCCATACTCGTCGGGTGACCGATACGCCTGACCTGCCGCTGGCCGGTGTCCGCATCGTCGAGATTTCGAGCTTCGTGGCCGTGCCGCTGGCCGGGATGACGTTGGCCCAGCTGGGCGCCGAGGTCATCCGGGTCGACCCGGTTGGCGGCGCCGCCGACTACAAGCGCTGGCCGTTGACCGACGACGGGACGAGCATCTACTGGGCCGGGCTCAACAAGAGCAAACGCTCGGTGGCCGCCGACATGCGAACGGCCGAGGGCCAGCAGCTGGTCGCCCGGCTGATCGCCGATGCCGGCATTCTGATCACCAATGTCGCTGGGCGGCAATGGCATTCCTACGAAGAACTCAGTGCGGTCCGTCCCGATCTGATCCATCTGGAAGTGGTCGGGCGCGCAGACGGATCCACCGGGGTGGACTACACCGTCAACGCCGCCACCGGTTTCCCCCTGGTCACCGGGTCACCGACCCAGAGCGGCCCGGTCAACCATGTACTGCCGGCCTGGGATGTCAGCTGTGGTCTGTACGCCGCACTGGCGATCCTGGTGGCGCTGCGCCGACGCGACACTCTGGGGGCGGGCAGCCGCATCCGGCTGCCACTGGACGACGTGGCCCTGGCCACCGCCGCCAACCTCGGGTTCCTCACCGAGCCGATGGTCACCGGCGAGCAGCGCCCGCGCCTGGGCAACTCGATCTACGGCCAATACGGCGAGAACTACACCAGCAGCGACGGGGCCACTTTCATGCTGGTGGCGCTGACCAACCGCCACTTCCGCGACCTCGCCGAGCTCACCGGAACCACGAAAGCCGTTGCCGCCGTGGCCGAAGCGCTGGGTGCGGACTTCACCGACGAGGGTCAGCGCTACGAACATCGTGCGGTGCTGACCGGACTGTTCGCGCCGTGGTTTGCCCGCCACACCGCCGACGAGGTGACCGCTGCGCTGGCTGCCAGTTCGCTGCTGTGGGATCGCTACCTGGATTTCGCCGAGGTCGCCCGGCACCCGCGCGTAACGGAGAACCCGTTGTTCAGCCTGCTGGAGCAGCCCCGCATCGGCAGCTATCTCGCGCCGGGACTGCCGATGTCGGTGGACGGGAAGCACGTCCGTGCGCAGCCCGCCCCCGCACTCGGTGACGACACCGCGGCGGTGCTGGCCGAGCTCGGGATGACCGACAGTGAGATCACAGCGCTCGTCGAATCTGGAACTGTCACAACGGAATCCGAGCGCGCGTGAGCTCCCTTTCCCGGCTGTTGAATGTCGTTGCCGATGAATCCGGCTTCGTGGGCGAGGCGAGCGGACCGGCGGACAAGCGCGCCTACGGCGGACACCTCGCCGCGCAAGCCATGGCGGCGGCCTGCCACACCGTGGACGCCGACAAATCGCCGACGAGCATGCACGTGCAGTTCCTGCGCGGCGGCGATGCGGGCGCGCCGGTCCACTACGAGGTCGAGCACGTCTACGACGGACGCACCGCGGCGTCGCGACGGGTGCTGGCCCGCCAGGAGGGGCGGTTGCTGACCGTCGCGACCGTCTCGTTCTCGGCGCAGGCCGACGGTCCCGAGCATGCGGCAACGGCGACGACGTCCGGTGATCCCGAGCAACTGGCCGCGACCGGCCCGATCGGGGCGGCCCCGTCGCTGCCGCTCGATGAGATCGACATTCGCTACGAAGATGACCGCAGCACAGGCGAATTCGTGCGCCGGTTGTGGTGGCGAATCACCGTGCCGCTGGACGGGCCGGCGTGGCTGGGTGCCTGCGCGGCGGTCTACGTCACCGACATCTACGGCATCGACCCGGTGCTGCAGGTGCACGGCCACTCGATGGTCGACCGCAGCCATCGCACCGCCACCACCGACTCGTCGATCTGGTTCCACCGGCCGATCCACCCCGAACGGTGGAACCTGCTGGAATCGCGGTCTCCGGCCGCCGCGCGCGGCCGAGGCCTGGTGACCCTGGATCTCTACGACGCCGACAAGATCTTGACCGCCACGCTGGTTCAGGAAGGGCTGGCGATCGTGCGGTCCTGAGACCGCCAATCCGCAGGCGTGCGACTGACGCAGGGCTCCTGTGTATCTGTTGTGAATCACCTGTCAATCGTGTAATAAGTTGCTTGGATCGGAATTCCGATCGTTCTCGCGGGGGGCCGTGCAGGGGTGATGACGCTGTCGACTTCGGGCATTTCCACCTCCATAGCAACGTATGAAGGGAAGCTCGAAGTACATGACATTCCGTGTGGTCCTATTGGTAGCCGTTGGAATCCTGTTGACCGCCTGTGGCGGTAGCGCCGACAAATATTCGAGCGACCCGGTACTCCAGAAGGCAGCCACAAAGGCTTGTCAGAATGCCGACGGCATGCCGAATTTGGGCGTGAACTTCAACTGGTCACACAATCTCAGCGGTGACTTCAATCCATCGTTTAGTGACGAAGGCACCTTTGACTGGGGCATCTATAAGAACCAGCCGCAGAAGTCTTACAAGTTCACCTGCACTGGACGCTTCGATGACGATCACCAAAATGCAAGCGCCGTGCTGGACAACCTCACCAAGGTCAAGAAGTGATACGGAGGACGCTGACCGTCGCGGTGGTCGCGGTGACCGCGACCTGCATGAGCTGCGCCAGTAACGAGTCGTCGTCGCAGCAAGATGCGGATGCATCCACCTCCTCGGCGCAGGCAGAGGCGCCCGTTGATCCTTGTGTCCTGACGCCCCAGGCGATCGCCAACGCTTTGGGCTCTGCACTCACCTCACCGGCGACTGTCGCCGATTCGGACGGGAGCATATGCAACTACGACATGGGTCTGGATGGCCACCGATCGGGCATTCACATGGCGCGTTATCCCTACGCGGGACAGTGGAATACCAGCTCGATCGGAGGATCGACGAGCACCCAGCACACGTGGGAAATTGGGGGGTCGACGCCCGCCGAAACCTACGCATCGTTCGTTCGATGGGCCAATGCACCCGAAGTGAAGAAAGCCAGATACGCGGAGTTGCACCCGGAGATTGGCGGCGGCGCAGCGCTTTACGATACGCACAGCATGTTGGTCGCCACTGATGGCAGCGCGTGGTACAACTTCAGCCTGACCGGGTTGCCCTATAACCCGGAGTTGACTCCATACGTGGTTGAGTTGGGTAAACAAATCGCAGTCGCCGACAAGTAGCGCTGGCGTGCATCCAGAGTGGAAGCCGCGATAAAGGCCGTACGGTGAACGCCTTTGAGCTGCCGCACGGGGAGAGGGAGCTAGCGCCGCAACCGCCGGGCCTGCCGGTCGGTGGCCAGCGCGCGGGTCTCGTCCGACAACGGTGCGCCCAGCATCGCGGCGACGGTGTCGACCAGATGGCTGACGAACAGGCGGTCGTCGGCGTGCGGTGCGGTGGCCGCGCGGCGGCCCAACTCCACCGCGGCGTACACCAGCGCACCCAGTCGTGGATGCAGGGTGACTGCCACCGGGTCGAGCATGGGCTCGAGCAGAGCGCGCCAGCGCTGCACGCTGCCGGAGCGTCCGGTGAGGTCGAACGAGGGCACCGGCCGGTTCAGCAGGTCGGCGTGGACGCGCAGGAACGCTGGGCCTCCGTCGGGGTCGGCCAGTTTGGCGGCCAGCGGACGGACCAGCGCCGACGCCATCGCCCGCATCGATGGCTTCGACTCGTCCTCGATCGCGTCGAGCAGCGCATCGCGCCGGGCGTCGACCACCGGAAGGTGCTTGTCGGCGATCGCCGCCAGCACCCCGGCGCGGTCGGCGAAGTGATACTGCACCGCCATCACATTGCGGGCCCCGGCCTCACGGGCGATCTCCCGCAGGCTGACGCCGTCGACCCCTCGTTCGGCGAACAGCCGCTCGGCCGTCGCCACCAGATTGGCCGAGGTGTCGGCGGCCATCTAGCGCGCCGTCACAGCTCGGCGACTTCGTGCTCGAGCAGCTCGGCGAGCCTGGCCTGCGCCGCCGCGCGCCGGGTCGGGATGTGCTGCGACGGGAACAGCGTGTCGACCGGCTCGTACTCCTTGAGGGTCCGGCGGGCGACGGTCAGCTTGTGCACCTCGGTGGGGCCGTCGGCGATCGCCAGTGACTCCGCACCCACCAACATCTTCACGAACGGCATCTCGTCGGAAACCCCCAGTGCGCCATGCAAATGCATGGCGCGCTGCACGACGTCGTGCAGCACCTGCGGCATGGCGACTTTTACGGCGGCGATGTCGCGTCGCACCTTCTGGTAGTCGTGGTACTTGTCGATCTTCCACGCGGTGCGCAGCACCAGCAGCCGGAACTGTTCGATCTGGATCCAGCTGTCGGCGATCTTCTCCTGCGTCATCTGGTAATCCCCGAGCGGGCCGCGACGGGTCTGGCGCGACACGGCGCGCTCGCACATCATGTCAAAAGCCCTGCGGGCCAATGCGATTGTGCGCATCGCGTGGTGCACGCGGCCGCCACCGAGCCGGGTCTGCGCGATCGCGAACGCCTGCCCTTCGCCGCCGAGCACGTGGTCGGCCGGCACCCGCACGTCGTTGTAGCGGATGTAGCCGTGCCCGGCGCGGTCGTCCGACTCGCCGCCGACGCCGACATTGCGAATGATCTCGATACCGGGTGTCTCGGCAGGCACGATGAACAGCGACATCTTCTGGTGGGTGCGGGCTTCGGGGTTGGTGACGACCATGACGATGAAGAAGCTCGCGTTGCGGGCGTTGGAGGAGAACCACTTCTCTCCGTTGATCACCCATTCATCGCCGTCACGCTCGGCGTGCGTGGTGAACAGGCCGGGATCCGAGCCGCCGTGCGGTTCGGTCATCGAGTAGCACGACGAGATCTCACCGTTGAGCAGTGGCTGCAGATAGCGCTTCTTCTGTTCCTCGGTACCGAACATGGCCAAGATCTCGGCGTTGCCGGAGTCGGGTGCTTGCGATCCGAAAACCGAAGGCGCCCAACGAGAGCGCCCGACGATCTCGTTCAACAGCGCCAGCTTGACCTGTCCGTAGCCCTGGCCGCCGAGCTCCGGGCTCAGATGCGCCGCCCACAGACCTTGCTCGCGAACCGCCTGCTGCAACGGCCGCAAGACTCTGAGCACCTGCGGGTTGGTCTTCTCGTACGGGTCCAGCGGGGCGAAGTCGAACGGTTCGAGCTTGTCGCGCATGAACTCTTCGACCCAGTCGAGCTTCTTCTGGTACTCGGGGTCGGTTTCGAAGTCCCACATGGTGTCGTCCTCGGGGTCGGCAGCGTTAAGGCGCCGCGATCATAACTTCATGCAGCTGTATTAATCAATCACGCTGCGGACCTCCGGGATTCCACACGTCTTGCGGAGTGCTCTGGGTTTCTCGCCGCTCGTCGTCCCGCCGGACCACGGGTTTGCGGCGCCGGACTACGGGTTTTCCGGGGCTCAGTCGGTGGTGGTCCCAGGGCAAGGTGGTCGAACGGCCACCCTACGAAAGGTATTCGGATCATGAAGATCACCGTCCTCGGAGCCACCGGACTGATCGGCAGTCGCGTCGTCACCTTGCTGCGGGCGGCCGGACATGAGGTCACACCTGCTGCTCGCAGCGCAGGTGTGGATGCGGTGACCGGAAAGGGACTCGACGGGGCGCTGGCCGGCGCCGACGTGGTCGTCGACGTCACGAATGCGCCGTCGTTGGACGCCGAACCTGTCATGACATTCTTCACCGCCGAATCTGCGAATCTGGTCGCGGCGGCCAAGGCCGCAGCGGTCAACCACATCGTGGTGTTGTCGATCGTCGGCGTCGATGCGTTGCCCGACAGCGGCTATGCGGGGGCCAAGGTTGTGCAGGAGAAGACCGTCATTGGTTCGGGTGTGCCCTACACCATCGTGCGGGCCACCCAGTTTCACGAGTTCACCGAGAGGATTGTCGGATCACTGCTGGTCGACGGCACCTACCGGGTACCGGATGCCAGAATCCAACCAATATCCGCAGCAGAGGTGGCCGCCGTGGTCGCCGACGCGGCGCAAGCCGCCCCGGTGAACGGTGTGCTCGACGTCGGCGGTCCGGAAAAGATGACTTTCGGCCAGCTGGTTCGCGTCGTCTCTGCAGTCCGGGGGCGGCAGGCGCCGATCGTTGTGGATTCCGCTGCCACCTACTTCGGCACCCCGGTTGACCAACACAGCTTGGTCACCGGACACGGTGCCGTGATCACCGATACGACGCTGACGGATTGGCTAGCAGCCGAATGAGCGCTGCGTCGGTACCTACGAAGCGGAGCCCGGGCTGAGCCGGGACGACCGGACTCGCTGCCCGCAGCCATTCGGATCAGGCATGCTTCCACCGTGCTGCTGCTCAGCCTGGTCACCGGCCAGGACGTCTGTGGGGCCGACGGGCAGGTGGTCGGCCGATTGGCTGATCTCACCGTCAGCCTGGGGCAGCAGTCCGGCCGGCATCTCGTCGAACGGCTGCTGGTCAACCGCCGCCACGATGTGCCGCTGCTGGTGCCATGGGAGCAGGTGATCCGCTTCGAGCGGAACCGGATCGCCATCGCGGCCGGTGACGAGTTCACCGATGTCGAACTCCCCGAGCACGAAATCCTTTTGAAGCGAGACGTATTGGACACCCAGGTGATCGACGTGGTGGGCCAGCGGCTGGCTCGTGTCGCCGACGTGGTGCTGACTCGCACCGACGCCGGCCGTATCGAACTCGTCGGTGTGGAGGTCGGATTCGGCGCGGTATTGCGACGCCTGCGAATGAAACGCCTCGCCGCCGACACCGGTCGTGACGTCATCGACTGGGCCGACGTGCACCTGACCTCCGAACGGGGCCATGCCGCCCAACTCGCCTGCCCGCGGTCTGCCGTGCATCACCTCGACGCGCGAGGCTTGGCCGCTCTGGTCAGCCGCGTGGACACCGAGTCGGCGGCCGAGATCCTGGCGACCAAGGACCCGACCGCCGCCGCTGACGCCGTGCGTGCCGCCCACCCGGTGGTCGGCGAACGGGTGCTGCGGGCCTTACCCGACACCGATGCCGCAGAGATCGTCGCGGCGATGCCCGAGGAACACGCGGGGCGGTGGCGGGCGCGGCTGAGACACGCCCCAGGGCGGCACTTCCTGCGCTCACGGGTCTGGCCGCGGCGCCGCCAGTCCAGGCGGCCGGGTTCATGACGGTCCTCAACCGCACCACCACCCGGTTCGGTGCACTGCTCGCCGTCCTCGGACCCGGACTGCTGGCCGGCCTGTCCGACGACGATCCGGCCGGTATCACCACCTACTCGGTGCTCGGTGCCGATCACGGCTACCAGCTGCTGTGGGTGCTGCTGCTGTCCACCGTCGCGCTGATTGTCTTCCACAGCCTGGCCGCCAGGATGGGGGTGGTCACCGGTCAAGGGTTGATCGGGTTGGTGCGGCAGCGCTATGGCGTCCGGGTGGGGGCGGCCATCCTGGCCGCCCTGGTGATTGCCAACGTCGGGACCACCTGTGCCGAATTCGCCGGTATCGCAGCCGGATTCGAGCTCTTCGGGGTGTCCCGGTATGTCAGCGTGCCAGCCGCGGCGGTCGCCGTCTCGCTTCTGGTGCTGCGCGGCAGCTTTCACCGTGTCGAGCGGTTGCTGCTGGCGCTGTCCACGGTGTTCCTGGCCTACGTCGCCTCCGGGTTCCTGGCCAAGCCGGACTGGTCGGCCGCTCTGCACGGAACGTTCGTGCCGACCATGCCGATGACCGGGCCTGCGATCGCGATCGTGACCGCCACGCTGGGCACCACATTGGCGCCGTGGGGTTTGTCGTTCATGCAGTCCTACGCCGTCGACAAGAAACTTCGTACCGATGACCTTCCGCTGGAGCGGGTGGACGTGATCACCGGCGCGGTGCTCACGGGAGTCATCGGGTTCTTCGTGGTGGTCGCGTGCGCGGCGACCCTGCATCGCGACGGGCGTGGCATCGCCGACGCCGCCGATGCGGCCATCGCGCTGCAGCCGTTGGCCGGCGAGGCGGCGGGCACGCTCTTCGCCGTCGGACTGATCGGCGCGGCGTTCCTGGCCGCTTCGATCCTGCCGCTGTCGACGGCCTATGCCGTCTGCGAATACGCGGGTGTGGAGGCGGCGATCGACGATCCTTACCGCGAAGCCCGCACGTTCTACCTGACGTACGGGATCGTCACCGTGGTCGGCGCTGCCATCGTCCTGGTCCCGGATGCACCGCTGGTCCCGATCCTGGTCGGCACCCAGGTACTCAACGCGGTGCTATTGGTGCCGCTGATGGTCGCGATGATCGGCCTGGGTCGCGATCGTGAGCTCATGGGCCGGTTCGCGATGCGCCGGGCCGGCACGATCGTCTACGGCGTCACCACCGTCGTTGTCGTGGTGTGTGTGGCTGCACTCGGCATCACCACGCTCTTCGGCTGACAGCAGCCGGGCTTCGTTGCCGGAGCCGACGGGGCAGCACGCGGACGAGGCGGCACACCCCCATGGCCACCGTTGCCGGTGTGGCGGTCGGCACCCCTCGCGCCCTCGCCGCCCGTGCCCCCTGCGCCGCGACTGTCGCCGCCCCGCCGCTGCTCACGTCCCGGCCACTCCGGGCTGCGCAGTCGCGCTGCTCCGATGGCCGGACTTAGTGAGCCCCTCCGGTCGGTAGATACCCCATGCGGTATCTCACGTGATCGACGGTATGGCGCTGACATCAGCTGTGGTCACAGGCTGCGGTCACCGGTAGCGAGGGACATTTGTCCTCGCCGACGGTGGCGAATGACTCGCCCCGAGTGCATACCGCGCGGGTATGTCAGGATCGCGGCGTGAGCAACGACGCCACGACAATCGCTCTCGACGTCGACGACTCCGGCGTCGCCCTGATCACCCTGGACGGCCGGGAGCGGCTCAACGCGTTCTCACCCGAAACCGCCCGTGAGCTCGGCGACGCCTACCGCCGGTGCGACGCCGACGACGCCGTCCGCGCCGTTGTCGTCACCGGTGCCGGGCGGGCATTCTGCGCCGGGGCCGACATGACCGCCGCGGCCGCGGCGTTCGACGCCCCCGCCGAGGGTTTCAGCGCCTCGCCCATCCAGCCGCCGGCCTGGCGAGTGCGCAAACTGGTGATCGCCGCGATCAACGGTCCCGCCATCGGCATCGGGCTGACCCTGGCCCTCCAGTGCGACATCCGACTGGTGGCCGACGACGCCAAGCTCGCCATCCCGCAGGTGCGCCGCGGCATGATCGGCGACTGCGCCGTGCACTACACCCTCAAACGTGCAGTGGGACTGGCGGTGGCCGCCGACGTCCTGCTCACTGGCCGCGGATTCACCGGGACCGAGGCTGCCGCTCTGGGCATCGCCAGCCGGGCGCTGCCCGCCCACGAGGTGCTGCCCGCGGCGCTGGAGTTGGCCCGCGACGTGGCGCGCTCCGCCAACCCCGCCTCGGTGGCCTACAGCAAGCGGCTGCTGTGGAGTGAGATCGACGCCGACGCAGTGGCCGCCGAGGAGACTACGGTGCACCTGAAACTGATGGGCGGCCCGGACGCGGCCGAGGGGCCGTCCGCCTGGCGGGAGAACCGGCCCCCGGTGTGGAAGTCGAGGGCCGGCGAGACGGGAGACCCTGCATGACGACCACCGGCGAGGTTCTCTCTCGTGTCGACCTGACCGGTCGCACCGTCGTCATCACCGGGGCGTCGACGGGACTGGGGTTGCAGACCGCCCGCGCCATGCAAGCCGCCGGCGCGGAAATCGTTGCCGCGGTACGCGATCTGGACAAGACGCGGGCCGCAATCGACTGCGAGACCGTACAACTCGAGCTCGGCGACCTGCGCTCGGCCCGCGCCGCAGCCGAGACGATCGCCGGACGTCATGACCGCGTCGACGTGCTGATCAACAACGCCGGAGTGATGGCGCCACCGCTGACGCGCACCGCGCAGGGCTACGAAATGCAGCTCGGCACAAATCATCTCGGCCACTTCGTGTTCACCACCGAGATGGCCGACGTGTTCGATCACGGCACCCGCATCGTCAACCTCAGCAGTCGCGGTCACCAGCTCGGTGGAATCCGTTGGGACGACCCGAACTACGACGACGAAAGCGCATACGGCAAATGGCAGGCCTACGGGCAGAGCAAGACCGCCAACGTGTTGTTCACCGTGGAAGCTGAGCGGCGATGGGGCCCGCGCGGAGTCCATTCGTTCGCGGTGTATCCCGGGGTGGTGTTCACCGACCTGGCCCGGCACATGACCCGCGCCGACTTCAGTGAGGGCGGCACCTTGGCCAACCTGGAGGTGACCGACGTCGAGCACGGAGCGGCCACCACGGTGTGGGCGGCCACCAGCCCCGAGCTCGATGGCCGCGGTGGGCTCTATCTCGAGGACTGCCGCGTCGCCGACGCGATGGTCGACGGTGTCGAGGGCGGCTACGCACCATGGGCCGTTGACCCCGAGCAGGCCGCCCGATTGTGGGAGTGGTCGCAGGCCCAGGCTGCGCTTAATTTGAGTGACTAGCCTGCAGTGATGTCGATCGACGTCCGTCCCGCCCGCAAGGCCGATATCCCGGCCCTGGCGCGGGTGTTGGCCCGGGCCTTCTACGACGACCCGGTGATGGCGTGGGTGCAACCGGACGCCGCGCGCCGCAAGGCCGCGCTGCCGGGACTGTTCAGCGCCCTGACCCGCCACCACTTTCTGGCCGGGCGCGGCACCGAGGTGGCGGTGTCGCCGGACGGGATCGCGGCGGCCGCGCTGTGGGATCCGCCCGGCGGGTGGCAGCAGTCGCCGCGCGAACAGCTGGCGATGCTGCCCGGCGTCATCCGCGCGTTCCGGGGCCGGCTGGCGGCCGGCCGGATCGTCACCGACCTGATGAAGGAGAACCACCCCGAGGAGCCGCACTGGTATCTGGGCATCATCGGCAGCGACCCGGCGGTGCGCGGCGGCGGCTTCGGGCACGCGTTGATGGACTCCCGGCTGGACCGGTGCGACGCCGAGTACGCCCCGGCCTACCTGGAGTCCAGCAACCCCGACAACATCCCCTACTACCAACGGTTCGGCTTCGAGGTGACCGGTGAGCTCGCACTGCCCGAGGGCGGTCCGTCGCTGTGGCCGATGTGGCGGGCGCCTCGATGAGGGTGCCGGCGGTTTAGCCGCCCCGACCGCAGGGCACGCCGTTCCCATGACCAATCCAGCGGATTTCCCCGAAGAAGGCGGCCCCGGCGACACTCTGAGCGGAACCGAGTCGCTCGACTCCGACGAGGTGCGCAACAACGACGGCGATGATGTCGTCGACCCGCCCGAAGGCTGGAGTGGGGCAACCAAGTTCGGGATGACGGCGCGTGAGGAGCGCGAGGGCGAATCTTTGGACGCACGGCTCGGCGAAGAGGAGCCCGACGTGATCGCGGACATCGAACCCGACGACACCCCGCCCGATCGGGCCCACCATGGTCAGGTCAGCGGCACCCCCGAGGACGGTGACCCGCTGTACCCGGTGGTGGAGTGAGCGCGTCCACTCCTTCCGCATGATGTAACCGCTTCCGTTACAGCGAATTGACGTCCGCGATGATCCATCGTGGACGTTTGCTGTCTAGCGAAATTCCTTGAATTCAAGTTGGTGAAAACCGCGCAGCGCACGTTCGAAGATTGTGATAATCGGCCCAGTGCTGCTGCGTACCATGGCGGGTCCCCCGGAGGGGAGGGGATCGGCCATGGTTCGTTGTTTGCGCAGGCTGGGCGCTACTCCGTCGCCTGAAGCACCACCATCGAGCGGGACTCCACCCGTACCGGGGTAGACGCCTTCACGACCGCCGCCTCATCGATCTCCCCGGAGCCGGCCGCGGTGTCGACGACAGGTTGCCAAGCCTTACCAAACTCGCCCGGCGGCAGGACGAACTCGATGGGCTCGTGGTGGGCGTTGAAGCACAGCACGAACGAGTCGTCAGTGACGCGCTGACCACGGGCGTCCAGATCGGGAATGCCGTGGCCGTTGAGGTATACCGCGATGGACTTGCCGAAGCCTGAGTCCCAATCCTCGTCGTTCATCTCCGAACCGTCCGGACGGAACCACGAGATGTCCGGCAATCCCTCGCTGCCACGGCGCCGCACCGGCCTGCCGTTGAAGAACCGTCGCCGACGGAACACCGGGTGGGCGGCGCGCAGCCCCGAGACCGACGCCACGAATTTCAGCAGATCCTCATCGGCGGAATCCCAGTCGATCCAGGTGATCTCGTTGTCCTGGCAGTACCCGTTGTTGTTGCCGCCCTGTGTGCGGCCCAACTCGTCACCGTGGCAGACCATCGGAACGCCCTGGGACAGGATCGTGGTCGCAATCAGGTTGCGCTGCTGGCGCGCTCGCAGTTCGTTGATCTCCGGGTCGTCGGTGGGACCCTCTACGCCACAGTTCCACGAACTGTTGTTGCTCTCGCCGTCGTTGTTGTCCTCAGCGTTGGCCTCGTTGTGTTTCTCGTTGTAGGACACCAGGTCTCGCAAGGTAAAGCCGTCGTGCGCGGTGACGAAGTTGATCGACGCGACCGGTCTGCGCGCGGTGTGCTCGTAGAGATCGGCCGAACCGGTCAGCCGGGAGGCGAACTCACCGAGGCTGGCGTCTTCACCGCGCCAGAAGTCACGCACGGTGTCGCGGAACTTGCCGTTCCACTCCGTCCACTGCGGCGGGAAGTTACCGACCTGGTAGCCGCCCGGGCCGACGTCCCACGGCTCGGCGATCAGCTTGACCTGGCTGACCGTCGGATCCTGTTGCACGAGTTCGAAAAACGCGCTCAGGCGGTCCACGTCGTAGAACTCGCGGGCCAGCGTGGAGGCGAGGTCGAAGCGGAAACCGTCGACGTGCATCTCGGTCACCCAGTACCGCAGCGAATCCATGATCAGCTGCAGCGAGTGCGGGTGCCCGACGTTGAGGCTGTTACCGGTGCCCGTGTAGTCCATGTAGTACTTCTTGTCGTCATCGACGAGCCGGTAGTAGGCGGCGTTGTCGATACCGCGGAAGGACAGTGTCGGGCCCATGTGATTGCCCTCGGCGGTGTGGTTGTAGACCACGTCGAGGATCACCTCTATGCCGGCTTCGTGCAGCGCCCGCACCATCGCCTTGAACTCCTGCACCTGACCACCGGGCGTCGTGCTGGCCGAGTATTTGCTGTCCGGGGCGAAGAACCCAATCGTGTTGTAGCCCCAATAGTTTGACAGGCCTTTGTCGATCAGAGTGGAGTCATTGGCGAAGTGGTGCACCGGCATCAACTCGATGGCCGTGGCGCCGATCGCCTTGAGGTGGTCGATGATCGCCGGGTGCGAGATGGCCGAGTACGTGCCGCGCATGGCTTCGGGGATGTCGGGATGGGTTTGCGTCAAACCTTTGACGTGCGCCTCGTAGATGACGCTGTCGGCGTACTCGCGTTGCGGCGGACGGTCGACACCCCAGTCGAAGTAGGGGTTGATGACGACCGACTTCGGCATGCTGGCCGCCGAATCGTCGTCGTTGCGGCTGTCGGGGTCGCCGAAGTTGTAGCCGAACAGCGATTGGTTCCAATCGAAGTGGCCGTCGATCGCTTTGGCGTACGGGTCGAGCAGCAGTTTGTTGGGGTTGCAGCGATGGCCTTCGTCGGGCGCGTGCGGCCCGTGCACGCGATACCCGTAACGCTGGCCGGGTTCGATGTTCGGCAGATACCCGTGCCAGACGAAACCGTCCACCTCGGGCAGCCGGATACAGGTCTCGGTGCCGTCCTCGTCGAACAGGCACAGCTCCACCCGCTCGGCCACTTCGGAGAACACCGCGAAGTTGGTCCCGTAGCCGTCGTAGGAGGCGCCCAGGGGATAGGCCTTACCGGGCCACACCTCGGTAGCGGCAGCGTTGGTCACGTGGAACTCCTCGATCGTCAGGGTGGACTGTGGCGTGTACCCCGGAACGGGGCGCGCCAAATCACTGGAAACGTGTTTGTGACAGGCGTGACAATTGACGTTACGGAGTCGCTTCGTGACCGGGCCGGCCATGGGTCCGCCGACGGTCCTTCATCTCGGCCTCGAACACGTGGCGCTGCCCACCCATCAGCTGCTCGCGGACCTCCCGTTCCCGTTCGCGCATCAGGGACCAGTAGTTGTCGTCGAATTCCTCGACGATCTGGAAGGTCCATCGCCCGTAGAGGACGTTGCGGCCGACCAACTCGTCGGACAGCCGGTCGGCGACATCGGCGTGGCCCGCGTCGCGCAACTTGTCGCAGGTGTCGCCCAGCAGCAGGTCGGCATGACCCATCAGCTGATGAAACGAGTACAGATGGCCCCGTGCCCGCTCGATGTACTCCAGCGCCTCGGACAACGACCCGACCGCTTCAACCGTGTCGTCGTCGACGCCGTCGGGTCGGCGGCTACGCAATTCCTCGCCGCTCATGTGCTGGCCTGCCTCTCGTTGTCCCGCACGTAGCGAAGGTAGACGTAGTTCTCCAAGGTCACGGCATGGCCGAGCGTGAGCCGGGTCGGCACCGTGAGCGCCGGTGCGCCGGGCCGGGCTGTGGTGGCGGTCGCGGCCAGCGTGGGGGAGATGGTCAGGCACATCTCGTCGACGAGGTCGCCCGCGACCAGTTCGTCGAGCAGCGTGGGGCCGCCTTCGCAGAGGATCCGGCGCATGCCCCGAGCATTCAGCGTGCGCAGGGCGGACTCCAGGTTGACCGCACTGTCCCCGGCGATCAGAAGGTCGGCGTGCTCGGCCAACTGCGGGCGCTCCCGCGCGGCAAGCGCGGTGGTGATCAGGATGGGGCGCTGCGCGGGCTCGGCGAACAGCGATGCCGGCACCCGTCCGGTGTGGGTGACCACCGCGATCGGCGGGATCACGTCGGTGCCCCACCGGTCCCGGCGTTCGGCCAGCTGCTCGGCGGTCAAGCGCACCGGGCCGTAGCCCTCGGCACGCACCGTGCCCGCACCGACCAGCACCACATCGGCGTAGGAGCGCAGCGCGAGCAACAGGCTCTGGTCGTTCGGATCGGAGAGTGGGCCGGCCACGCCGTCGAAGGCGGCGGCTCCGTCGAGCGACAGGATCATGTTGGCGCGCAGCCCGTCGGGCGGGTCCCGGTACAGCGCGACCAGCTCCTCCGGTGCCATCACCCGTTTCGGCTGCTGCACCGCCTGCGTCATGGGCAGTCTCTACCCGGCGGTGGGTTGGGTGAAACCCCGCCTCACAGCAGTGCGCTGATCGGCGATCCGTCGAGGTGCTCCAACAGGTCTTGTGCGTCGTCGAAAACGGCTGCCGCTCCGGCTGTTTCGAGCTCGCCGCGGGACACGCCACCGGAGAGCACCGCAATGCACGGCACCCCGGCGCGGGCGCTGGCCTCGACGTCCCACACGGTGTCGCCGATGAACACCGCCTGTTGCGCGGTCACCCCCGCCTTCTCCAATGCGACGTTGACGATGTCCGGTTTCGGCTTGGCCTGATCGACGTCCTCCGACGAGGTGATCGCCGAGACGATCTCGTCGCAACCCAGCGTCTTACGCAACAGGGCCAGTTCGTTCTCCGGTGCGGACGTCGCCAGCACCACTTGCAGGCCGAGGTCCGCCACCCGGTGCAGCAGGTCGCGTGCGCCGGGCAGAGCCTTCAGCAGGTCGGCACTGGCTTCGTAATGGCGGGTGTGTAAGTCCTTGAGCCGCTTCTGCACATCGTCGTCGGCACCGTTGGACAGCTCATCGACCAGAGTGGACCCGTCCATGCCGATCGAGCGGTGGACGTGCCAGGCCTGGACGGGCAGGCCGGCCTCGTCGAACGCCTGCTGCCAGGCGTGAACATGCAGGTAATTCGAGTCGACGAGGGTGCCGTCGATATCGAACAGCACAGCGGGCCGGGGTTTTTCCATGGGAGGTGGTGTACCCGGTTTTCAGCGGCGCTGAGACTGCACTTGTTCGCGGGTCTACTCGGCCGATGCGTACAACAATTACAGAGTGGGCGCCTCGGAGTCGTCCTCGTCGGCCTCAGGCGCGGGCTCCCAGGCGTTGACGCCAACGGTGATCATCCGCAGCTGCTTGACCGCGGTGCGTTTGATCTCGTCCAGCGCGGCCGCGTCGTGGGCGTCCTCGATCGCTTCGGCGATGATGATCATCGAGTTCACGAACAGGCTGGCGAGGATGTTGAGGTCCTCGGTGCTCCATTCGTTGAGGCCGGGGAACCGTGCAAGGTCGGTGGCCAGCTCCGAGGTGATCAACCGGATCTCGGTGCGAATCGCGTAGCGCAGCACGGTCACGCCACTGGAGCGTTCACGCCCGATGAACCGCCAATGCTCACGCTGCTCGGCCACTCCGGCGACCAGGATCTCCACCGTGGACTCGATGACCCGGTTTGGGTCCAGCTTGCCCGCGCGGGCACTGCGCAACATCTCGCGCAGCGTGCGGAACGACTCGTCGATGAGGACCAGGCCGAGCGCGTCCATCGACTCGAAATGGCGGTAGAACGCCGCGGGCACGATGCCCGCCTCACGGGTGACCTCGCGCAGGCTCAGACCGCTGAAGCTGCGCTCGTCGAGGAGCTTCAGCGCGGCCGCGATGATGGCCCGGCGGGTGGCCTCTTTGCGCTCTTCTCGCGACGGTGTTTCCCGGGAGCGGGACTTCCCGGAACGCTCACGACGTGAGCTGGGCGTACGACTGTTCACTGGTGTGAACCCTACCACAGACTGGCCTGATTCCTTGACGACGTGCGCTTTCACGACTCACAGTGTACACATGTTCACTCAAACTTTGACCGAGAAGGTGCTTCGCTCACCGCTGGTCGATCTGCTCACCGGTCCGCATGGCGTCGACCGCTACACGGAGCTGGTGGACCCGACTTGGACCACCGACGCACGCGCCAGAGTGGTCGACGTGGGCCGGTCCACCCCGCGCAGCGTCACCCTGCTCCTCGACCCGAATGCGGCTGTCACCGGCTACCGCGCCGGCCAGCACCTGAACCTGACGGTGGAGATCGACGGCCGTCGCCACACCCGCTGCTACTCACCGGCCAGCGCCGAGGGTTCCCCGCTCATCGAGCTGACGATCGGAGCCCACGACGGCGGCCTGGTGTCGGGCCACCTGTACCGCCACGCCCGCCCGGGCATGGTGGTCGACCTGTCCGAACCGGCGGGCGACTTCGTGCTCCCGGACGAACGTCCCCGCCGCATCCTGTTCGTCTCCGGCGGCAGTGGCATCACCCCGGTGATGTCCATGCTGCGCACCCTGCAGGCCGAGGGTTTCGACGGCGAGATCGCCTTCGTCCACTACGCCCGCACCCCGGCCGAGGCCTGCTACCGAACCGAGCTCGCCGCGACCGGAGTCCGGGTGCTGCACGGCTACACCCGCTCACCCGGCCGCGAGCTCGACGGCCGCTTCGGCCCCGAGCACCTGCGGGCCGCGATGCCCGATCCCGACGCCGTGTACGTGTGTGGACCGCCCGCACTCGTCGACGCAGTGCGCGAACACTGCCCGAACGCGTTGTCCGAGAGCTTCGTCCCGGTGCCCTTCGTGGTGCCCGATGCTCCGTCCGGGGGCCGAATCAGCTTCCGCGACAGCGGTATCGACGCCCAAGACGACGGACGTCCCCTGCTGGACCAAGCCGAGGACGCCGGACTGAACCCGACCAGCGGATGCCGCATGGGCATCTGTCACACCTGCACCCGCCGCAAGCACCGCGGTGCCGTGCGCAACCTGACCACCGGAGCCGTCTCCACCGCCGACGAGGAGGACGTGCAGATCTGCGTGTCCGTGCCCGTCGGTGATGTCGAGATCGCACTGTAAGAGCTGAAAGGGAAAACCATGACCCAGCAACACATCACACTGACTCGCGAGCAGGCCGATGAGTTCGGCCGGGAGCTCGACGCCATCCGCGACCGGGTGATCGCCGACCTCGGCCAGACCGACGTCGACTACATCCGCCGGGTGATCAAGACCCAGCGCGCCATGGAGATCGGCGGTCGTGCGCTGCTGATGGCCGGCATCTTCCCGCCGGCCTGGCTGGCAGGCACCGCACTGCTCGGGATCTCGAAGATCCTGGACAACATGGAGATCGGCCACAACGTCATGCACGGGCAGTACGAGTGGACCGGCGATCCGGCGCTGCGCGGGCGCACGTTCGAGTGGGACACCGCCTGCCCGGCCGACCAGTGGCGGCACTCGCACAACTACTCCCACCACACGTTCACCAACATCGTGGGCATGGACCGCGACATCGGCTACGGCATCCTGCGCATGAGCCCCGATCAGCGCTGGCATCCGTACTACCTCGGCAACCCGGTGTACGCCTTCCTGCTGATGGTGCTGTTCCAATACGGGGTCGCGCTGCACGAACTGGAGACCGAACGCATTCGCTCCGGGGAGATCTCGCTCGACGACAAGCGGGACGTGCTGCGCGAGATCTGGCGCAAGACCCGCCGACAGCTGCTCAAGGACTATGTGGCCTTCCCGCTGCTGGCCGGCCCGATGGCGCCGTTCGTGTTCACCGGCAACATGACTGCCAACCTGATGCGCAACGTCTGGTCGTACATGATCATCTTCTGCGGCCATTTCCCGGATGGCACACAGGAATTCACGGTCGAGGAGACTCGCAACGAGTCGCGCGGCCAGTGGTATTTTCGGCAGGTGCTGGGCTCAGCGAATCTGACCGGCGGCAAGCTGTTCCACCTGCTGTCGGGCAACCTGTCCCACCAGATCGAGCACCACCTGTTCCCCGACGTCCCGGCCCGGCGCTACGCCGAGATGGCCCCCCACGTCCGCGAGGTGTGCGAGCGGTATGGCATTCCCTACAACTCGGGGCCGCTGCCCAAGCAGTTCGCCACCGTGGTGCGCAAGATCGTCAAACTGGCGCTGCCCACCCGCCAGCGGCGCGAGGACGAGGCGCTGGTCGAGGCGGCCTGATCACTTGGGCCGCGACAGATCATAGACGTCGGTATCGCCGACCTGGGTGACTGGGAATGTCGCGGCCACCCAGTCGGTGATGCCGCTGTGGCTGCGAGTGGTGCCGGGCCAGCCCCCGGCCTTTCCGCGCCAGTCCTTCTCGACGATGTAGTAGGCGATCTCACCCGCGGACACATCCGCCTTGAACTGGCCCAGGCTCGGCGCCGGATCACTTCCGGTGAAGCCGCCGATCGCCATAACGGCAGTGCCGGTGGACAATTCGAGACCGGCCGCGGCCGACGAACCCGAGATGGCCGCCGACCACTTCGTGGTGGTGGCCCGCAGCAGATCGTCCAACTTCGGATTGTCCTTCGACTCACCGAAACCCGCTTCGGAACCGGTCTTCGGCCGAGACGGCCCGACGGTGGGTCCGCCACCCCGATGCGGCGTACCCAGCGTGGCCACCGCATAGGCGGTCGGGCCGGCCAGCACCGCCACCACACCCAGTACGGCGGCGGCCACCGCCACCCGGCGCGGGCGCGAGGCCGACACCGCGACCACGACGGCAGCGACAACGGCACCGACCAGGATCGTCCATCGCAAGGCCGGCATCCAGTCGGCGTTGCGGCCCAACACCACCCAACTCCAGATGCCGGTCACCACGATCAGCGTGGTCACCCCGATCCGGCCGAACCATGACTGCCTGCGTACCCACATCTCGTGGGCCCCGATGGCGACCGTGCCCGCGACCGCGGGCGCCAGCGAGAGGCAGTAATACGGGTGCACCATGCCCTTCATGTAGCTGAGCACCAGACCGTCGATCACCAGCCAGCCGCCGAACAGCAGCACCCCGGCGCGAACCAGATCGGTGCGCGGTGCACGCCCGCGTGCGATCAACACGAGCAGGACCGCGAGCAGCGCTGCGGGAATCAGCCAGCCGATCTCGAAACCGAATTCGCCGGTGAACAGGCGGCTCAACCCTTCCTTCTGGTTGCCCATCCCGCCGAAGCCGCCGGCGTGCCGCAGCCCGTTGCCGACCGAGTTGCCGAGCGGGTCGCTCGGTCCGAAACTCTGGTGATTGCGGCCAAGCACTCGCGCAAAACCGTTGTAGCCCAGCACCAGATTCATGAAGTTGTCGTCGGTCGAGCCGGCGATGTAGGGCCGCGATGACGCCGGCCACACCAGGGTGAGCACCACGAACCAGCCGGCCGACACCACGAACGCGGCCGCGGCACCCAGCAGGTGCAGCACCCGGCGGCGCAGCGTCGTCGGCGCGGCGACCAGGTAAGCCAGACCGATCGCCGGAGCGATCATCAGGCCCTCAAGCATCTTGGCCAGGAATGCGAATCCCAGCGCGACCCCCGCCCATGCCAGCCACTTGCCGCTGGCCCGCTCGAGCGCACGCACCGTGCAGTACGCCGAGGCCATCATCAGCAGCACCATCGCGGCGTCGGGGTTGTTGAACCGGAACATCAACGCGGCCACGGGAGTCAGCGCCAGCGCCGCCCCCGCGAGCAGGCCCGCTCGCGGGCCGCTGATCCGGGTGACCGCTGCGTAGAGCAGCCAGACCGTCGCCACGGCCATCAGGGCCTCGGGCACCAGCATGCTGGCACTGCTGAAGCCGAACAGTTGACCCGACAATCCCATCACCCACTGCGATACCGGGGGCTTGTCGACGGTGATGAAGTTCTGCGAGTCCAGCGAGCCGAAGAGCAGCGCTTCCCAGTTCTTGGAACCGGCCTGCGCGGCGCCCGCGTAGAACTGGTTGCCCATCCCGTTGATGGTGATGTTCCACAGGTACATGACCGCCGTCGCGGCCAGCAGGACCGCCAGTCCGATCCGCTCTCGTAGCGAGGGCCGCACCGGTGACGGGCCTACTTCGCCGGAGTCCTCCGGCGCCTCGGCCGAAATCGTCGTTGTCACATCAGCCATTGACCCATTCCCGCCTGACCATTGGCTGAAAGGACGCTGTAAGCCCCTTTCCCTGACGGCCCCGGCCGGGCCATGATGGCCAGTCACCAAGCGATCGGACTCACCGTGCCACTCGACACCCGAATCTTCTACGCCGTCAACCAGTTCGCCCGGGACACCCCGTGGTTGCAACCAATCGTGGCGGCGTACGCCAATTACGGGACCGCGCTGTTCGCCGCGCTGATCCTGGCGGGCTGGTGGGTCGCCCGCGGTCAGGGCTCCGCGAAGATGGCCGCCGCTGTGTGGGCGCCCCTCGGGGTGCTGGCGGTATTGGCGATCAACCAGCCGATCGCCGATGCCGTCGCCGAGGTGCGTCCCTGCAACGCGCTACACGACATCGTCGTGTTGCACTGCAACACCGATGCCGGATTCCCGAGCGACCACGCGGTCATGGCCGGTGCGGCGACGGTCGGGGTATGGCTGGTACAGCGGCGCCTCGGCATTGTCGCCCTGCTCGCGTCGGTCCTGATGTGCTGTGCGCGGGTGTACGTGGCTGCCCACTTCCCACAAGATGTGGTGGCCGGGTTTGCGCTCGGGGCGGCGGTGGGTTTCGTCGGATACGTGCTGCTGCGACGGCCGTTGACGCGCATGATCGACGTCGTCTCGGAAAGCCGGCTGCGACCGTTGGTCGCCCTGCCGCGAAGCGACGCCTAGGTGGTCGCGGACTGATAGGTCTCGGTCTGATGGCGGTGCGTTCGATCGATGATGTCAGCGATCACGTCGGGATCGTCGGCGACCGTCAGTAGTTCGAGGTCCTCGGCCGACACCATCCCGGAGGCCAGCAGCTGGTCGTGTATCCAATTCGCCAACCCGCTCCAGTGCTGTGAGCCGGCCAGCACCACCGGGAAATGCAGGATCTTGCCGGTCTGGATCAAGGTCAGCGCCTCGAAGAGTTCGTCGAGTGTTCCGAAGCCGCCCGGAAACACGACGAACGCCGAGGCGTAGCGGATGAACATCAACTTGCGGACGAAGAAGTGCCGGAACCGCAGGGGTACGGTCACGAACGGATTCACGCTCTGCTCATGGGGCAGCTCGATATTCAGGCCGATGGACCGCACACCTGCTTCGCACGCTCCCCGGTTCGCTGCCTCCATCGTGCCCGGACCGCCGCCGGTGATGATGTCGAATCCGCGGTCTCCCAGGCATTTCGCCACCTCGCGGGCCAGAGCGTAATAGCGATCATCCGTCGGCGTGCGCGCCGACCCGAAAATCGACACCGCGTGCGCGACGTCCGCGAGAGCGGCGAAGCCGTAGGCGATCTCGTCGCGGATGCGGGCCACCCGCATGGGATCGCTGTCGGCGAAGTCGGGAAAACCCGGTCCCAGGCAGTGCAGCAGTTCCTCGTCGAGGGTTGCCGGAGCACGCGGTGTCGGGGGCTGCGCAGGCACCATCGATCAAGGGTAAGGGGAATCGCGGCTACTTCGTGCCGAACAGCCGGTCACCGGCGTCGCCGAGACCCGGCACGATGTAGCCCTGCTCGTCGAGTCCGCGGTCGACCGCCGCCGTGTAGATCGGCACCTCCGGGTGCGCGTCGTGCAGGACGGCGACGCCTTCCGGGCAGGTGAGCAGGCAGGCGAACTTGATGGAGCGGGGCCGGAATTCCTTGAGCCGGTCCACCGCAGCCACCGCCGAGTTACCGGTGGCGAGCATGGGGTCGACCACGACCACTTCGCGCTCGTGCAGGTCGCTGGGCATTTTGAAGTAGTACTCAACGGCCACAAGGGTTTTCGGGTCGCGGTACAAGCCGATGTGGCCGATCCGGGCGCCGGGCACGACGGTCAGCATCCCGTCGAGGATGCCGGTGCCCGCCCGCATGATCGAGACGAACACCAGCTTTTTGCCGTCGATGACGGTGCCGCTGGTCGTCTCCAGCGGAGTCTCCACCGCGACCTCGTGGGTCGGCGTGTCGCGCAGCACCTCATAGGCCAGCAGCGTGGCCACCTCGTTGGCCAGGCGCCGAAACGTGTTGGTGGATGTCTCCTTGCGTCGCATCAAGGTCAACTTGTGCTGCACCAGGGGGTGGTCGATGACGTGAACGTCGCGCATCAGAACACCGTGCCATCACTGACGATGGACAGCGGCGGCAGCCCACCGCGATGCTGCTGGGCCAGCATCCGACCCGCCGCCCAGGTGCCTCCCTCGAGCACCCGCGCCAGCGGCATCTCTGCGGCGTCCACGCCGAGTCGTGCGCGCACCAACGGCGCCAGCTCATCGAGCAGCGCGACCGTCAGCGCCCGCCATTCGACCACCAATTCGTCTGCGGCGGTGAGACTTCGGTCGTTGCCGTCCCGCAGCCGCAGCACGCCGGTGTCCAGCAGCAGTCCGCCGTTGCGGTACTCGGGAAGCCCAGTCAGCTCGTCGAGGTCGGTCACCGTCACGCCGGCCCAGCTGAACGGTTCCAGCAGCGAATAGGTGAGCCACTGCGACAGCTTGTGGAACGGCATCCAGCCCGCGGTGAGCCCTGGACCGTCCAGTGCGGGATGCCGCCAGCAGTCGCCGAGCGGCTGATCGCCGATCCTGCTGCCGCCCGGCCAGATCGGTGCCAGTGCGGTCAGGACTGCAGACAGGATGTCGTGCGCGGGTACTGACTGTCCGCCGACGAAATCGAGCAACCCGCCGGGCCGGCCGTCGGCTCCGAAGATCTCCGGCGAGGCAGCGCAGACCGCGCCCAGCCGATGCAGCAGCGCGACCCGGCCGTCGAGCCCGATAAGGGGGTTGGCCTCGCCGACCTGGAATGCCTCCGCCAACTGATGCGTGGTGATACCGGCGAGCCCGGGCGCGTCGACGCGCAGCGGATCATCGGCGTCCGAGGAGAAGAGGCCCGCGGTGAAGGCGTGAAAGCTGGCTACCCCCAACCCTTCTGAACGGCTCAGTCGAAGGCCCGTCCCCGGCTCGGTGTAGCACCAGGCGGGTCCGGCGCCGGCGTCGAGCAGCACGCTGACCACGGTGAGATCGACCAGGGCGCGGGGGTCGGCGTCACCGAGAAGTGCCTTCCGGTCGACGCCGCCCGCCTCGAAGTGGCGCCAGCGGCTGTGGAACGGGATCCGAAGATCCGGATAGTTGCTTCGGGTCACGTCGGCCACCAGGGCGGCCGCCGAGTGCAGGGCGCCGTCGTCCACGGTGAACCACCGTGACTGGCCGGCACGCGCCCGGTCGGTCAAGACAGCGGCTCGCTCGCGGATGGCACGGGTGCTGCGCAACGCCGCGGCAGCCCCCGGCGGGCTGTCCACGCCGATCTCGGTGGCCGAGCCCATCAGTGGTCCAGCCCGCGGCCCTTGGCCTTCTTCAGCTCCTCGGCGTCGGGTACCGGACCCGGGGTGAAGTAGCCGGCGGCCATCTTGGCGTCGATCTCCACCCTGGCGTCCGCTGGGATCAGCTCGTCGGGAATGTTGACCCGTTCGCCCACGTCGATTCCCGAGCCGACGATGGCGTCGTACTTCATGTTGCTCATCGACACCAACCGGTGGATCTTCTGGATCCCCAGCCAGTGCAGCACATCGGGCATCAACTCCTGGAACCGCATATCCTGAACCCCCGCAACACATTCCGTGCGGGCGAAGTAACCCTCGGCGGTATCACCGCCCTGCTGCCGCTTGCGGGCGTTGTAGACCAGGAACTTGGTGACCTCCCCCAGCGCGCGCCCCTCCTTACGGGAGTAGGCGACCAGCCCGACGCCGCCGCGCTGCGCACCCAGGATGCATTCCTCGATCGCGTGCGTAAGATATGGCCGGCAGGTGCAGATGTCGGAGCCGAACACGTCGGAGCCGTTGCACTCGTCGTGCACCCGGGCGGTGAGCTCGACCTCGGGATCGGCGAGATCACGTGGGCTGCCGAAGATGTAGAGGGTCTGGCCGCCGATGGGCGGAAGGAACACCTCGAGATCGCCGCGCGTGACCAGCTCCGGATACATGCCGCCGGTCTCTTCGAACAGCACCCGCCGCAGGTGGGCTTCGCTGCAGCCGAAGCGTTCTGCCACGCCGGGCAGGAACCAGACCGGTTCGATCGCCGCCTTCGTCACCAATGCGGCGCCCCGGGCAGCAAGACCCGGCCGTCGGGAACCAGCCGGCCCTTGCCGATCGCGTCGGCGATCTCCGGGAGGATCACGTGCGCCTTGGTCACCGCTATGGTCGGCCGGATGTCTTGACCAGCGGCCAGTTCGGCGGCGAACGCATCGGCCACCATCGCACCCCACGGGTCCAGGCTGACGATCGCCTCGGGACGACTCCACTGGGGATACGGACCGATGAGGTCGGTCGGTGCGGTGTTGGTCAGATCGGCCCGGTGGTCGCGGGACAGCGCGCCGGCCGCCACCGCGAGCGCGCGGTACACGCTGTAGGAACCGCTGTGGGTCCCGACGACATTGCGGTGGCTGCGCGTACTGGTCGTGCCGATCAGGGGACCGCGCTCAGCGGCGGTGGCTGCGCCCCATCTGATCGGCAGCGCGTCGTCGGCGCCGCGGTGCGACGTCAACCGGATGTGGCCGGGGCCTTGTGCTGCAGCGGACATGTGCACTCCTTCCGGAGAAGCTCGCCAGCTTAGTCACTTTGCGCGGTTCGCGCCGTGCGGCGATGCGACGTCGACATGAACGCCGAGCGTCACTCCAGAGTCGCGGTCGCCACCCAGCGTGACGCTCGGGTGACGTTCGGCGCAGGAGTCACATCCCGAAGCGTGTCCGCTGCACGGCGGCGACGGCGTGCGGCGGGCCGAGGACATCGACCCGCGCCGCGTCCTGGCGTCCGAACAGGTACAGCAGCAGTTCACCCGGCGAGCCACTGAGCTCGGCAGTCGCCTCCCCGGCGCGGACTGTGATCCGCTGCGCTGTCCCGGCCCAGCCGATATCCAGCCCGATGCCGGACAGCCGGCGGGACAGAAATCGGCTGCCGCGTCCGACGTTGCGCCAGAGCGCGTCCTCGAGGTCCGGAGGCAGGTCATCACGAGGTCCCAAGCCGTTGGCGCGCCGGACGTCCTCGTGGTGGACGAAGAACTCGTTGAGGCTGGGGAAGTCGCGCACCCAGCCGAGCCGGAAGAATCCAAAAGGGGGACCGTGTCGAAGTCGGGCGACCAGCCAGGGGAAGTCTCGGTGGCGAACCATGGCGGCGGTGCGGCGCTCGGCGAACCGGGCGGGTGGACCCGGCAAGACCAGACAGGGCGCAGCAATGGGATCTCGCTCGCGCAGCAGGAGGTGGGCCGCGAGGTGTTTGGTGGTGAAGCCGTCGAGCAGGGTCGGTGCGTCCGGGCCGAGGCGGTCGAAGAGATCGCACAGCGCCACGCGCTCCCGGGCGTCGAACGGTAGTTCAGTGTTCGGCATGAGCTGTCGCACCGAACGTCACACCAGAGTTGCGTTCGGCACCCAGCGTGACGCTGGTGTGACGCTCGGCGATTCCGGCCTCGCTCAAGGCTGTACGAGCACCCGGATCGGATTGCCTTCGGCCTCGTCGAGAATGCGGATGCCCTCGGCGATGTCCTCGAGCGGAATGATCTGGCTGATCGATCGGGACAGGTCCAGCCGACCCCGGGACACCAGCTGCGCCAGCGTTTCGATGTCCTTGTTGTGGTAACCGAGGTGGCCGAGCGCCTGCCGTCGCGTCAGGCCGAACATCGATGTGGGCCCCACCGTCGGTGACTCGGCGCTCATACCGACGCCGACCAGCCGGCCACCACCGGTCAGCGAGTTCAGCGCCTGCTCGAACGTGACTTTCAGCCCGACGGCGTCAAACGCCACATCGAGTCCCCGGCCGCCGGTGACCTCGCCGAGCTTGTCGGCGAGATCCGGGTCGCGCGAATCGAATGCGTAGTCGGCGCCGAGTTCCAGCGCACGGTCGCGGACCGCCGGGTTGATGTCGACCGCGACGATCGGAACCGCGCCGACCAGCCGGGCCAGTTGGACGATGTGGGTGCCGACGCCGCCCACACCCCAGACCCCGACCGACTCGCCGATGACCACCTTGCCGGTGTTGACCACCGCACCGAACGGAGTCGACACCGCGTCGGCCAGGATCGCGGCCTGCTCCAACGGCACGTTGTCCGGCACCCGTGTCAGGCCCGTGGCCTGCGCGACGGTGTACTCCGCCCAGGCGCCGTCGTAGGCGAACGCCATCAGCTGCATCCGCAGACAGTTGGCCATGTCACCGCGGCGGCAGTTGGCGCACGCCCCGCAGGGCCGGCCTGCGGCGACGACCACGCGGTCGCCCTCGGACCATCCGGTCACCCCGGGGCCCAGCTTGGCGATGGTTCCGGACGCTTCGTGTCCCTGGATCACCACCGGACGCTGGGCCGGGAAGGTGCCGTTGATGAGGCTGAGGTCGGAATGGCAGATCCCGCAGAACGCCACCTTGACCAGCACTTCACCCTCGCCCGGCTCGGGGATCGGGACATCCTCCAGCACAACGGTTTTGGTGTCGGCGTAGAAGCGCTCCGCGCGCATGGTGCCCATGGCTTCCTCCTGAGGTCAGTGACAAACGTACGCCGTGCGCCCGTGCGGCAGGCCTAGAGTGGGCAATATGTCGCCCAAGTTCGCCACCGCTGACAGCGTCGGCCTCGAGCAGCTGCTGGAGTTCGTCCGTCCTCGCCACCACATGGTGCTCACCACCTTCCGCGCCGACGGATCGTTGCAGAGTTCGCCGGTGACCGGCGGGGTCGACGAACAGGGTCGCCTGGTGATCGCCAGCTACCCGCAGCGAGCCAAGTCGGCGAATATCCGTCGTACCGGGCGCGCCAGTGTGGTGGTGCTCTCTGACGAGTTCAACGGCGCCTACGTTCAGATCGACGGGCCCGCTGAGGTGATCGAACTGCCCGACGCCGTCGAACCGCTGGTCGACTACTTTCGCGCTGTGGCCGGCGAGCACTCGGACTGGGACGAATACCGCGAGGCGATGGTCAAACAGGGCAAGTGCCTGATCCGGGTCACTCCGCAGCGCTGGGGTCCGGTGGCGACAGGCGGCTTTCCACCGTCCTGAGCGATGCCAGCGTGTAAACGCGCACGCGCCCCGGCGTTTTCGCGTGGCACTGCGACAGCAGCGGCTCGGAGAGCTCCTCGTTGAGCACCACCTCGACGGGAGGATCCGCGCCGAGCACCACCCGGACGGTGCCGTCACCCGGCTCGATGTCCAGCGGCGGAAAGGCGTCGATGCGGTCGTCACCGAATTCCGCGCGGGCGAAGTGTTGCGCGGCCTGGACGGGGTGGGGCAGCGATGTCCGACCGCGCAGGAACTCGTCGTTGAGCCGGCCGTCCAGGTAGCGGCCCACCAACTCCGCGGCGTCGGTGCTGTCCACCCGCCCGTAGCACAGTCCGGTGGGCAGCACGAGCATCGTGGCGGCGAACCGGTCGCCACCGAGATGTGAGCATTCCCAGGCGAATTCGGGGTAGGCGGCGTCGATCGCCGCCGCGGCCGAGCGGCCGCGCACCGCGCAGCACATGTCATGACGACCGTGGGCGCAGACGGCGACGAGCGGATCCGTCGAGGCCGTGCCGTCCGAGCCGTCGAGCGCTAACTCAAGATATCCGCGCGGGTCGTCGACCTCCCCGCCGTACAACGCCTCACTACCGACCGCGCACTGGGCGATGAACCAGCGCCAGCGCGGGGCGGCCGTCCGGCGGCCGTGTTTGCGGATCGCCGCAATGCGCATGCCCGCCGCCTCGGCGCGCCGGACGACGGCTAGCCCCAGCTTCGGGTCGATGCAGGCCGGCGACTGCAGAAACGCCGAAGGACCCCAGCCGCCGGACAATTCGAGAAGTAGCCACGAGGTGCCGGCCGACGCGGTTCCGTACATCGGGTCGTTCCGGGCCAGCGACTGGTCGCTGCAGCCCTGCCCGGCTCTGCTCATCGGGCAGGCGCGGGGACGACCACCGCTTCCTTGAGCAGCCGCCGAATCAGCACCGCGCCGTCGGCCGGGTCGAGCCCCGGCAGGCCGGCGGAGCGCAGCACGTCACCGCGGTGGAGCGCGTGCAGGGCCTCGGCGCACGAGGTGGGGAAGGTCATGGTTCGGTCGGGCAGCCGCAGCACCACCCGGTTTTCGGTGTGCTCGACGGTGCTCACCAGCCCGTGTCGCCAGCAGACCTCGATATCGGCTTCGGCAGCGGCGGTCAGGCTGGCCAACGGACGGACCGCAACCGGCCGAGTCTGCGTGGCATAGCGGTTCGACAACCGGGCGGCCGCCCCGGAACTCAGTGCGGCGGCGTTGTCTTGCAAGGCCGCAACCACTTCGGCCATCACCTTGGTGACCGTGGCGACGGCCTCGTCCCGATCGGTCGGAGCGACACCCATCGGTAGGGGTTGGCGGAAGGCTTCGATGGTCGACAACTCGTCAAGCACGGCGCGCGCGACGTCCAGGCCGGTTGTTGCCGAGACGCCGATGGTCAGGTGGATCGACGTCGTATCGAGTGCCTCGGCGGCATGCAGCCAGCCCCGCGGCAGATACAGCGCGTCACCGGCGGCCAGCACGGTGTCGATGAACGGCTCGTCGCGCACCCGTTCGGCGATCGCGGTCCGGTGCTCGGTCCACGGTTGCGACGGCAGGGGATGGTGGTGCACCGGTTCGTGCACCACCCAGCGCTTCTGCCCGGACACCTGAAGCACGAAGACATCGTGCACGTCGTAGTGCGGATCGAAGCCGCGGCTGCCCGGCGGCGTGATGTAGGCGTTGGCTTGCACCGGATGGCCGAGGTCGTCGACCGCCTCCCGTACGAAGTCGATCAGCGGCGGCCACAACCGGTGCAGGCCCTGCAGGACAACTGTTGCGCCCGAGGCCAATTCGGCCAAGACCTTCGCCGAGTCGACCTGGTCGGCGATCTCGGCGCCGAACCCCGCCGGTCCGAGATAGCAGTCCTTGCCCAGGATCTCGCCGTCGCGGGCGAGCCTGAGGAAGGGCGCCCGGACACCGCGCTCGGCAATCAACTCGTCGACCGCCCCGGGAGACAGCAGATCGCTGAAATCCCGGGGCAGGTCGACGGATGTGCTGAGTAACGGCCGACGGCCCCAGTACTGATCGGCGAACGTCCGGGCGTCGACCGCACTGCAGCGGCTCAGCATGGGGAAGGTCAGGCGGTTCCGTCGGCGCCGCCGTCGTGGCCTTCGGGGTTCGAACCACCGTCGGCCGGGCCTTCGCCGCTACCACCCGCGGTTCCGTCGGCGCCGCCGTCGTGGCCCTCGGGGTTGGAACCGCCGTCAGCGGTGCCTTCGCCACCCGGGGTGGAGGTCGTGATGTCGTCGTCGTCGAGCGCCATGACAGATCCTTTCTCAAAAGCGCAAAAGCGCGGCACAGTGTGCAGGGATGGGTGCGATGGGAGTTACCGCACCGGCAGAGAACGAAACTCCGTCGAGGGAGATGGATGTGTCCGGGTGGCCGCGCCAGCGCGACGGTGTGAGCTGTGGGCCGAGTGTCGCGGTGATGGCGGGTGCGCTGCTCGATGCCGACTACGGCACCCCACTGCGATCCGAGCACCCGCAACGGTGGTTCGACGCCGAGCAGGCCCGGGTGCACCGGGCGGTGAACATGGTGTGGCCGCGCGCCTTGGGGACCACCCCGGCCGCGGTCGCGCGGGCCATGACCGCGCACAGCGCCGCCCGCGGTGTTCGCTACCGGTGGCGGCCGGCCCGGTGTGGGGACCGACTGGCCGACGTCTGCGATGCGGTGGCCGCGGGTTGGCCGGTGGCGATGCTGATCGGTGCGGTGCTGCCGCGGCACTGGATGCTGATCGTCGAGATCGAGGGCGCCGCGCTGCGGTGTTATGAGCCGTCCTCGGCCGCGCTGCTCGATATTGCGATCGACGACGTTCGGGACGGCCGGTTGGCGCGCCTGGGATTTCCGCGCGCGTTCGCGTTCGTCACGCCGCACTATGTTTGAGGAATTGACGAGCGGGCATGCGGGCCTTGACCCACGTTCGAGGAGGAACTCATGCGCGCAGTGACCTGGCACGGCCGTCGCAATGTCTCGGTCGACACCGTTCCCGATCCCCAGTTGAAGGAGCCGACCGACGCGATCATCCGCGTCACGAGCACCAACATCTGCGGATCCGACCTGCACCTGTACGAGGTGCTCGGTGCCTTCATGTCTCCGGGGGACATCCTCGGGCACGAGGCCATGGGTGTGGTCGAAGAGGTCGGCGGCGAGGTGGATCAGCTCAAAGTCGGTGACCGCGTGGTGATTCCGTTCAACATCTCCTGTGGCCACTGCTTCATGTGCGGCCAGGGTCTGCAAAGCCAGTGCGAGACAACACAAAACCGCGACCAGGGTACCGGCGCGGCACTGTTCGGCTACTCGAAGCTGTACGGCGAGGTGGCCGGTGGGCAGGCGGAGTATCTGCGCGTGCCGCAGGCCAACTACACCCACATCAAGGTCCCGGTCGGCGGGGCCGACGACCGGTACGTCTACCTGTCCGACGTGTTGCCCACCGCGTTGCAGGGGCTGGAGTACGCCGAGGTACCCGACGGTGGCACCCTGGTGGTGCTCGGCCTCGGACCGATCGGGGCGATGGCCTGCCGGATCGCCGCGCACCGCAATCGGTATCGGGTGATCGGCGTGGACCTGGTGAGTGACCGCTTGGAGCGGGCACGGCCCTACTGCGACGACGTCATCGACCTGCGCGCGGGTGATGTGGTCGAGCGGATACAGGACCAGACCGAGGGTCGCGGCGCCGACTCCGTCATCGACGCCGTCGGCATGGAGGCGCACGGGTCGCCGGTCGCTGAATTCGCCCAGACCGCAGCGGGTTTCCTGCCCTCGCCGGTAGGCCGGGCCGTCATGCGCAACGCCGGAATGGACCGGCTGGCCGCGCTGCACACCGCGATCGCGGTGGTGCGCCGCGGCGGGACCGTGTCACTGTCGGGTGTCTATGGCGGTGCCGCCGACCCGATCAACATGATGGTGATGTTCGACAAGCAGATCCAGCTGCGCATGGGTCAGGCCAACGTCAAGCGCTGGATTCCCGACATCATGCCGCTGCTCACCGACGACGATCCGCTCGGCGTGGACACCTTCGCCACCCACCGGCTGCCGCTGTCGGATGCGCCGAAGGCCTACGAGACCTTCCAGAAGAAAGCCGACGGCATGTTCAAAGTCGTTCTCAAACCGTAGGTTTCGGTCCCAGCAGGGCCAGCGAGACGGCCAGCGCGGGTTCGATGATGTCGGCGGCGGGATCGCCGTCCTCCATGGTCTGGGCGGTGAGTTCACGCAAGCCCCCGACCAGAATGACGGCCACCGCGTGGGAGATCGGCGGAAGACCGGCGGAACGGAACCCGTCGTTGGCGGACAGGTCGACGATCATCGTGGCGAGCCGGGCGAACCCGCGGCGCAGCGTCGGTCGGGCGTATTCGCCGAGAGCGGGGAGTTCGCGGATCCAGCTCAGCGTGATGGCCCGTCGCTCGTCGATGTGCTGCACGTAAGTGACGACGGCCTGGCGGATCTGCTCATGCCAGGGGGCCTGCGGGTCGACGGCAGCGCTGATGGTCTCGACGAGTTCGTCGTTGTTGGCAGTGAGCAGCTCGGCGAAGCAATCCTCCTTGGTGGAGAACTCGCTGTAAAAGGTGCGCTTGGAGGTCCTGGCATACCGGACGATGTCGGCGACCGTGGTGTCCCGGTAGCCGCGTTCCTCGATCGACGCCGCCAGCCCATCGAGCAATCGCCGCCGGAAGTCGTCGTTGCGGCCGACGGCGGGCGAGTCATCAACGGCCGTCGTGGTCATCCGACCTCCTTTCACGGGCTGCTCTTGTCAGGGCTGGTACCGAGGGGTACCGTACCTCACAAGCCAGTGGTACAACGCGGTACCACGCGAATCCCGGGAGGGCCCCACCGATGAGCGAAGCGCCAACCGTCGAAGCGCCGGTCCGCGTCGATCCGAAGCTGCCGCCCTCCCCGGGGTTGCCGAATGCGCTCGTCAGCCTGGCTTTCATGCTCGCCCGTCGGCCCACGACCGACTGGCTGACCCGACGCTACGGGCGCTGCCTCACGGTGCGGATACCGGTGTTCGGCAACACCGTCGTGGTCTCCGACCCGGCGCTGACCAAGCAGATCTTCACCACGAGCCCCGACATCCTCTACAACATCCAGCCGAACCTGAGCCGGCTGCTGGGACCCGGATCGGTGTTCGCTCTCGACGGGGTCGAGCACCGGGTGCGGCGCAAGCTGCTCACCCCGCCGTTCCACGGCAAGAGCATCCGGGCCTACGAGCAGATCGTGGTCGAGGAAACGTTGCGCGAGATCGAATCCTGGCCGCAGGGAATCGAATTCGAAACACTCGAACCGATGATGCACATTACGCTGAACATCATCCTGCGAGCCATCTTCGGCGCCGACGGTTTCGAACTCCAGCGACTGCGCGAGCTCATCCCGAAGTGGGTGACCCTGGGATCGCGGCTGGCGGTGCTGCCCTCGCCGAAGCGCGAATTGCCCTGGACGCCATGGGGACGTCTGGTCGAGTACCGCCGCGAATACGAGTCGCTCGTCGACACGCTGATCAGTCGGGCACAGAACGATCCCAACTTCGAGGACCGCACCGACGTGCTGTCGCTGTTCCTGCGCAGCACCTACGAAGACGGCTCAAAGATGACGCGCGGCGAGATCGGCGACGAATTGCTGACCCTGCTGGCCGCCGGTCACGAGACGACGGCGTCGACGCTGGCGTGGGCGTTCGAACGAATCTCGCGCCATCCCGAGGTGTTGAGCCGGCTGGTCGCCGAGGCCGATACCGAGGACAACGCCTATCGGCAGGCCACGATCCTGGAGGTCCAGCGCAACCGGACGGTGATCGACTTCTCCGGGCGCCACGTCGCGGTGCCGACCTATGAACTCGGCGATTGGCGTGTGCCGCAAGGTTATTCGGTGATGGTCAGCCTGAACCAGCTGCACGAGAACCGGGAGATGTTCCCCGATCCGGAGCGTTTCGACCCGCAGCGGTTCCTCGACGCCAAGCCCAACACGTTCGCCTGGGTCCCGTTCGGTGGCGGTACCCGCCGCTGCATCGGCGCGGCCTTCGCCAACATGGAGATGGACGTCGTGCTACGGACTGTGTTGCGGCACTTCACGATTGCCACCACCGCGGCGCCGGGGGAGAAGTGGCATTCCCGCGGCGTGGCGTTCACCCCGAAGAAGGGTGGCCGCGTCGTCGTACACCGGCGCGGCTGAAACCCGACCGAATGTGCGTCCCGATACGCCCACGACGGTGTGTTGCGTACGGGACCGCACAGTCGGCGGGTGCAGCGTGACTAGACCTCAGCCCGCTTGGGCAGCTTCCAGCCCGGCCGCGGGAAGTGGCAGGTGTAGCCGTTCGGGTAATGCAGCAGGTAGTCCTGATGCTCGGGCTCGGCATCCCAGAAATCGCCGGCCGGCGTCACCTCGGTGACAACCTTGCCGGGCCACAACCCGGACGCGTCGACGTCGGCGATGGTGTCCAGCGCGACCTGCTTCTGCTCGTCGTCGAGGTAGAAGATCGCCGACCGGTAGCTGGTCCCGACGTCGTTGCCCTGCCGGTTCTTCGTGCTCGGATCGTGGATCTGGAAGAAGAACTCCAGCAGCGCCCGGTAATCGGTCTGCGCCGGGTCGTACTCGATCTCGACTGCCTCGGCATGGCCGGGGTGATTGCGATAGGTGGGGTGATCGTTCTGGCCGCCGGTGTACCCGACGCGGGTGGACACCACGCCGGGCTGCTTGCGGATCAGATCCTGCATGCCCCAGAAGCAACCGCCCGCCAGGATCGCCCTCTTGGTCTCGGTCATGCGTCCTCCTTTGAAGTCTCGAACAAGCTCTTGTACTCGCCGTAGCCCTGCGCCTCGAGGTCGTCGAGGTGAATGAACTTCAGCGAAGCGGAGTTGATGCAGTAGCGCAACCCGCCCTGCGCGCGGGGCCCGTCTTTGAAGACATGCCCCAGATGGCTGTCGCCTGCCGCCGAGCGGACCTCGGTGCGAACCCTCAGGTGACTGAAGTCCCGTTTGGTCACTACGTTGGCTTTCTCGATCGGCTTGGTGAAACTGGGCCACCCGGAGCCGCTGTCGAACTTGTCGACCGAGGCGAACAACGGTTCGCCGGAGACGACGTCGACGTAGATGCCCGGCTCGTGGTTGTCCCAATACTCGCCGGTGAAGGGCCGCTCGGTTCCGTTCTCCTGGGTTACCCGGTATTGCTCCGGGGACAGCGCGGAAACCGCGGCGGGATTGCGGTGATAGTCATGCGACATGCTCTTTTAACGGTTGAAGGGTCGTCAAGGATTCCCACGTCACCGTTCCGTCAGAAATGCCTCCTGCCTGCGATCAAAAGCTCGACAAACGCAGATAGAACGTGTTCTAGTTTGTGGGTGGCGCGATTCTCCCGTGAAGAACTGACCGAAGCCTTCGCAGTTTTCGAGAAGACGGTCGACGACGCGGCCCGGACCCAAGACTGGGACGCCTGGGTGAGTCATTACACCCCCGACGTCGACTACATCGAGCACGCGATGGGCACGATGAAGGGCCGCGACAAAGTGCGGGCCTGGATCACCAAGACGATGGGCAGCTTTCCCGGCAGCTACATGACCGAGTTCCCGTCGCTGTGGAAGGTGTTCGACGAGGAGACTGGCCGGGTGATCTGCGAGCTGGACAACCCGATGCGCGACCCCGGGGACGGCACGATCATCAGCGCCACCAACATCTCGATCGTCACCTACGCCGGCGATGGGCTGTGGTCGCGGCAGGAGGACATCTACAACCCGCTGCGCTTCCTGCAAGCCGGCATGAAGTGGTGCAAGAAAGCCGAGAAGCTCGGGACCCTCGACGCGGAGGCGGCGGCCTGGATGCGCGCCAACGGAGGCTTCAAGTGAGCGCGCCCAAGCTCGTCATCGGAGCCAACGGATTCCTCGGGTCGCACGTCACGCGCCAGCTGGTCGCCGACGGCCATCAGGTTCGAGTCATGGTGCGGCCGAACGCTTCCACCATCTCGATCGACGACCGCGACGTAGAACGTTTCATCGGCGACATCTGGGACAACGACGTGCTGCGTCAGGCGATGGCCGGTGTCGACGACGTCTACTACTGCGTCGTCGACACCCGCGGCTGGCTCAGTGACCCCGCGCCGCTGTTCCACACCAACGTCGAGGGCACCCGCAACGTCCTCAATGTTGCGCTCGAATTTTCCCCGGGTCGCTCCGCTCCTGCCCCAGGATCCGCTGGGCTGCATCGGTTCATCTTCACCAGCAGCTACGTCACTGTCGGGCGTAAACGTGGCCGGACGGTCAATGAAACCGACATCATCACCGACCGCGGGCTCACCCCCTATGTCCGCTCGCGGGTGCAGGCCGAGGAACTGGTGCTGCGGTACGCGCGGGAACAGGGCTTGCCCGCGATCGCGATGTGCGTGTCGACCACCTACGGCGGCGGTGACTGGGGGCGCACCCCGCATGGCGCGATCATCGCCGGCGCTGCCTTCGGCAAGCTGCCATTCGTGATGGGCGGCATCGAGCTGGAAGCGGTCGGGGTCGACGACGCTGCCCGCGCGATGATCCTGGCCGCCGAGCGTGGCCGGGTCGGGGAGCGCTACCTGATCTCGGAGAAGATGATCAGCAATGCCGAGGTGGCGCGTATCGCCGCGCTGGAGGCCAAGATGCCGCCGCCGGCCAAGACGATCCCGCTGCCGATGGCCTACGCGCTGGCCGCCATGGGCACCGCGAAAGCCCGGCTGCGTGGCACCGACGAGAAGCTGTCGCTCGGTTCGTTGCGGCTGATGCGTGCCGAGGGACCGCTGGACTGCTCCAAGGCCGTTCAAGAACTGGGCTGGCAGCCGCGCCCGGTCGAGGAGTCGATCCGCGAGGCGGCACGCTTCTGGGTCGGACTGCGGGAGGCCAAGCGGCAGGCGAAGGTGGCGAGGACGGATTGACCCGGCGCTGAACCGGTTCGACGGCCAATACGTGTCCCGCGTATGACGCCACGCATCTTTGCCCTGTCCGCCGCCGTCGCGATCGCTGCCGTCCTGCTGGTGGCGGCGTGCTCGGCGGGAACCAAGGCCGCACCGCCGTCTGCCCCGCCTACGGCCGGTTCGACGATCAGCATCTCCGACATGAAGTTCACCTCGCCGGCAGCGGTCACGCCGGGAGCCAAGATCACCGTCACCAATTCCGACGGGGTCGAACACACCGTCACCGCCGACGCCGGCAACGCGTTCAACGTCGAGGTCGACGAGAAGGGCACCGCCACATTCACCGCGCCGAATCAGCCGGGAACCTATGCCTACCACTGCAACTACCACCCGACGATGCACGGACAGCTTGTAGTTCAGTGAGATCGGACTAGCCTTGTCGGGTGTCGAAAATCGACGTCGATCTGCACGGTCCGCCGCAGACGATGCTGGCGACGCTGTACGCCAAAGCCCTTGACGCCCAACGGGAACAGCCCATCCTCGGCGATGTGTGGGCCGCCGAAGCGGTCGCCCGCATCGACTACGACTGGTCCCAGACGACGATCACCGACCGGACGTCACCGTCGGTCACCACCCGTTCGCTGCACTTCGACATCTGGGCTCGTCAGTTTCTGGCCCGCCATGATCGTGCTGTCGTCGTCCACCTGGGTGCCGGACTGGACAGCCGGGTGTACCGGGTCGATCCGGGCCCGGGCGTCGAGTGGTACGACGTCGACTACCCGTCGATCATGGCCTTGCGCGAACAGCTCTACCCGCCGCGGCTGCACTACCACCGGATTGCCGCCTCGGTCACCGAACCCGGTTGGCTCGACCAGATCCCGGCCGACCGTCCGGTGCTGGCCCTGGGCGAGGGCCTGACGATGTACCTCACCAAATCGGACGGCCTCGCGCTGCTCCGGCGGATCGTCGACCGCTTCCCGTCCGGCGAGCTGCAATTCGACGCATTCAGCCGCTGGGGCATACGAAGTCAGTGGCTCAACAGCGTGGTCCGCCGATCGGGGTCGACGCTGCACTGGGGTATCGACAATCCCCGCGACATCGTCGACGCGGTACCGGGTGTGCGGCTGCTGGCGTGGGTGTCGCCGTTCGAATCGCCCAGCTTCCACGCGGTGCCGCGCGAGTATCGGGTGATGGCCCGGGTCATGTCGGCGATACCGGCGCTGAAAATGATGGCGCAGTACCACCGGTACGCGTTCTAGATTCTTGACATGGTCACGATCAACGGCGCGGTGTCGCACTGGTTCACCGAGCTTCCCCAACCACGCCCCGCCCTCCCCGGCGACCGAGACGCCGACGTCTGCATCGTCGGCGCCGGCTACACCGGATTGTGGACCGCCTACTACCTGAAAAAGGCCGACCCCTCGCTGCGGATCACCGTGCTGGAGGCGCGGTTCGCCGGGTTCGGCGCATCGGGACGCAACGGCGGCTGGCTGTCCGGGCTCGCGCCCGGCCACCGCGGGTTGCTGGCCAAGAAATACGGGCGAGACAGCGTGGTGGCCTGGCAGCAGACCCTCAACGCCGCCGTCGATGAGGTGATCGCGGTGGCCTCGCACGAAGGCATCGAGGCCGACATCGTCAAGGGCGGCAACCTCGAGGTCGCGCGCAACGCGGCGCAGGCGCGCCGGCTGCGCGCCGAGGCGGACGAGGACCGCGAGTGGGGCACCGACGGAATCGAGCTGCTGACCGCAGCCGATGCCGCCGCGCGGGTTCGGGTCGACGGGTTGGTGCTCGGGTCGTTCAACCCGCACTGCGCGCGGATCCAGCCGGCCAAGTTGACCCGCGGTCTGGCCGACGTCGTCGAACGCCTCGGCGTCACCATCTACGAGCAGACCCCGGTGACGACGATCAGCCCCGGCCGGGCGCAGACCCCGCGGGGTGCGGTGCGAGCACCGGTCGTGCTGCGCGCCACCGAGGGATTCACCGCGCGGATGCCCGGACTGCGGCGCCGGTGGCTGCCGATGAACAGCGCGATGATCGCCACCGAGCCGATGCCGGACGACATCTGGGCTCAGATCGGCTGGGCCGGCAGGGAAACGCTCGGCGACTTGGCGCACGGGTTCTTCTACGCCCAGCGCACCGCGGACAACCGCATCGCGATCGGGGGCAGGGCGGTGCCGTATCGCTACGCCTCCCGCATCGATCACGACGGGGCCGTCGGCGCCGACACGATCGCCTACCTGACCCGGGTGCTCAACACCGCGCTCCCGCAGACCCGCGGGGTACCGATCGCCCACGGGTGGTGCGGCGTTCTGGGTGTGCCGCGTGACTGGTCGGCCGGTGTCAGCCTGGATCCGGTCACCGGACTCGGCGAGGCTGGCGGTTACGTCGGCCACGGCGTGACCGCGACCAACCTGGCCGGGCGCACGCTGACCGACCTCGTGCTCAAACGGTCGACGCCGTTGACCGAGCTGCCCTGGGTCGGTCACCACTCGGCCACGTGGGAACCCGAGCCGCTGCGGTGGCTGGGTGTGCGCGGCATGTACACCGCCTACAAGCTGGCCGACCGGCATGAAGAGGGTGGGCGGTCCAGTACCTCACCGATCGCGGTGGTCGCCGACGCGATCGCCCGCCGCCCGTGAACGGGGAATCATGGGGGTGCGACGGTGTTGCACCGACTACGCCTTGAGGAGGGACACCGATGAGCACACGTGAGATCAAAGAGCCCACCGCCGAGCACCCGATCACGATCACCCCGACCGCGGGCCGCGTGCAGGTCCGGGTCAACGGCGCGCTTGTCGCCGACACCCGTGCCGCGCTCGGCCTGGCCGAATCCACCTATCCCGTGGTGCAGTACATCCCGCTCGGAGACGTCGACCCCGCGGTACTGAGCTGCACCGACACCCGGACCTACTGCCCGTACAAGGGGGAAGCCAGCTACTACAGCGTCAACGCCGGAGGCACCACAGTCGAGGACGCGATCTGGACATACGAGGAGCCTTATCCCGCAGTCGCGGCGATTGCCGGTCACGTGGCGTTCTATCCGAACAAAGCCGACATCAGCGTCGCGCCGGACTGAGCAGGTGGCCGTCCAGCGGATCCTCACCTTCCCCGGTCCAGCCAGCCCGGGGCTGACGCTGGCACCGCAGCGCCGCGGGCCGGGCGATCCGTGCTACCAACTGGATGCCGACCGGTCGATCTGGCGCACCAGCCTGCAGGCCAGCGGGCCGGTGACTGCGCGGATCTATCGCACCGCGCCCGACGCCGTGGGATGCCAGGCATGGGGTGACGGCGCCGAGGAGTTCGTCGAGGCGCTGCCCGCACTGTTGGGCGTCGACGACGACCCCGGTGCCTACCGTCCACAGCACCCGGTGATCCAAGCTGCAGCCAAACGAGTCCCGCACCTTCGGCTCGGCCGCACCGCGCGAGTCCTCGAGGCCCTGATTCCCGCAGTGATCGAACAGCGGGTGACCGGCGCCGACGCCTTTCGTGCCTGGCGGCTACTGGTCACCAAGTTCGGAACCCCGGCGCCGGGCCCGGCTCCCGCCCGGATGCGGGTGCCGCCACCGGCTGAGGTCTGGCGACGGATCCCGTCGTGGGAATTCCACCGCGCCAACGTCGATCCCGGCCGCGCCCGAACGATCGTTGGATGCGCGCAGCGCGCCGACGCGCTCGAACGCCTGTCCGCCCGGCAAGTGCCCGCGGCGCGGGACGCACTCACCACGCTGCCCGGAGTGGGAGTGTGGACGGCGGCCGAAACCGCGCAGCGCGCGTTCGGTGACACCGATGCGCTGTCGATCGGGGACTACCACATCTCCAAGATGATCGGCTGGACGCTGATCGGCACACCGGTCGACGACGCCGGCATGGTGGAGTTGCTCGAACCGGAGCGTCCCCACCGCTACCGCGCGGTCCGATTGCTCGAAGCCAGCCGGCTGGCGTACAAGCCGCGTTTCGGCGCGCGTCTGCCGGTGCAGCAGATCAGCAATTTGTGACGCCGCTCTTACATCCGATTATCTGCGCAACGACTCGGGTATGAGCCGTTCGAGACCGAAAAGCGGAAGGAGCGAGCGAAATGAGTTCCAAGGGTTCTAAGTTCACTGTCCCCGGATTGACCGAAGCCAAGGCCCGCAAGGTGGCTGACCTCCTACAGAAGCAGTTGAGCACCTACAACGATCTGCACCTGACTCTGAAGCATGTGCACTGGAACGTGGTCGGCCCCAACTTCATCGGCGTGCACGAGATGATCGACCCGCAGGTCGAACTCGTTCGCGGCTACGTCGACGAAGTCGCCGAGCGAATCGCCACTCTTGGTGCATCGCCCCAGGGCACGCCGGGCGCGATCCTGAAAGATCGCACGTGGGACGACTACTCCGTCGGCCGTGACACTGTCCAGGCCCACCTCGCGGCAGTCGATCTGGTCTACGACGGCGTCATCGAGGACCTGCGCAACAGCATCGAGGCCACCGAGGAACTCGACCCGGTGACCCAGGACATCCTCATCGGCCACGCCGCCGAGTTGGAGAAGTTCCAGTGGTTCGTGCGTGCCCACCTCGAAAACGCCGGTGGCACTTTGTCACACGAGGGCAAGTCGACGGAGAAGGGCGCCGCGGACGCGGCCCGTTGAGCCTGACCCTCAGCGCTCCAGCGCGTCGTCGCGGACCGGACGGTCAGCAAGCTCCTCGGCGCGGCCGAACAGAAGCGGGTAGAGCGCACCCGCCACGGCCGCGCCGGCGAGCGGCGCCAGCCAGAACACCCATAGCTGCGCGGGTGCACCGTCACCGTTGAAGAACGCCACGCCCATCGAACGGGCCGGGTTGACCGACGTGTTCGAGATGGGGATCGAGATCAGGTGGATGAGCGTGAGCATCAAGCCGATTGCCAAGCCGGCGAATCCTTTTGGTGCCCGGTCATCGGTGGCGCCCAAGATCACCAGCAGGAACAGGAACGTCAGCAACGCCTCGGCGATCACCACCGCGGCCAGCGAGTAGTGGAACGGTGAGTGCTCACCGAATCCGTTGGCGGCCATGTGCCCCGTTGCCGTGAAATCGGCTCTGCCAGAGGCGATCCAATAGATCACGGCACCGCCGGCCAGACCGCCGGCCACCTGGATGACCCAGTAGGCAGGCAGAGCTTTCCACTCCACGCGTCGGGCGAGCGCGGCCCCGAAGGTGACGGCTGGGTTGAAATGCCCGCCGGAAATGGTTCCGAACGCGTAGACGCCGGTGAGCACGGTCAGCCCGAATGCGAGCGCCACACCCAGGAACCCGATGCCCACCGAGCCGTCACCGGCGGGGTTGGCGGCGAAAACGGCGGCGCCGCAGCCACCCAGAACCAACAGAAACGTGCCGATGAATTCCGCGGCCAGTCGGTGCGCCATCGTGGGAGCTGTCACTGGGTAACCCTTCTCGTCGAACGGGTCGATCTCACGTGATGATCGCAGTGTCACCGAGTCAAAAGCATCGAACTTTGCGCAATCGTGTTGAGACAGTGATCTGAACGGCTGCCGGAGTTCACTTCACCGGTTCGTCGTCGTCGTCGGCCGCGAGGATCTCCGGGGCGGGGACGGTGACGCGTTCGGCGGCAGCCGTTTCCCGGTTGAGCCGCTGCGATTGATAGATCGACACCGGCGTGCGAATGATGATCAGGTACGCGATGCCGACGGCGATCATCGCACCCGGAATCACCGCGAACGAACCGGTCATCTCGGCGACCATGAGCATGACCGCCAGCGGCGCATGGGCGACGCTGCCGAAGCAGGCCATCATCCCGGCGATCACGAAAACGGCTGGCCCGCCAGGCACAGCCGGCGCGCCCGCCAGATCCGCCAGCCGCCACAACGCCGCACCAGTGAAGCCACCGATCACGATGCCCGGCCCGAAAATCCCGCCGGATCCGCCACTTCCGATCGACAACGACGTTGCGACGATCTTCGCGACGGGTAGCACGAGGACGATCCACAACGGGATCGTCAGCAGCCCGTCGCGTGTGGTGGCAAGCTGCACCCATCCGTAACCGCTGGAGAGGATCTGCGGGATCACCAGCGCCAGCAGACCGACGAGTAGGCCACCGACAGCGGGCTTGATGATCTTTCCGCCGGGCAGTCGGTGGGTCAGCGCGACCGCGCCGTAGAAGATCCGCGCGTAAGCGTACCCCACTGCCGCCGAGACGATTCCGATCAGAGCGAACCAGCCCAGCTGGGCCGGGTCGAACTGATAGTCGTGCGCGACGAAGCCGAACATCGGCTCGAAGCCGAGAATCGATCCGTAGATTGCATACGCGGTGCCCGAGGTGACGAAGCCTGGAATCAGCGCCTTGTAGTCGAAGTCCTCGCGGTACACGATCGAGGCGGCCAGCACCGCGCCACCGAGGGGGGCGCCGAAGATCGCGCCGATGCCTGAGCCGATTCCGAGCGAAACCGCGACGCGTCCGTCGGCGTCCGACAGGTCGAACATCCGCGTGAGCAGCGACCCGAAGCCCGCCGATATCTGGGCGGTCGGTCCCTCGCGGCCCGCTGAGCCACCGGAACCGATGGTCAGCGCGCTGGACACCAGCTTCACCAACACCGCGCGGACGCGGATCGAACGGGGGTCGGTGTGGACGGCCTCGATGGCGCTGTCGGTGCCGTGCCCCTCGGCTTCGGGCGCCAGTTTCGCGACGAGGAAGGCCGACACCAGTGCGCCGCCGAACACGATCAGCGGAATCGCCCAGGGACGGACGAAGCCGGCTGATCCGGTGCCACCGCCGTCCGCATAGGCCTGCGGCGGGTGGTAGCCGCCGAGGTAGCCGAGCAGCACACGCCCCGTGTAATCCAGCGCGAGATAGAAGACCACCGCGCCGAGCCCGGCGATGATGCCGATCGCGACTCCGAGGATCAACCACTTACGCAGATAGCCGGAGTCTCGCAGAAACTGGCCCAGCCGTCCGCCGGCCTTCCTGACACCCGGCGCCTCGGCCATGGACGGATGCTAGCAGCGCGCCGGTCGGGCAGATGGCCGACCGCCTGCATCTGTAGGGACCAAAGACCCCAGTCTGCACCGGGCCGGCGCTCTCAGTTGCACATACCCCCTTGGGTATATAAGCTGAGCCAAGAAGATACCCCATGGGGTATCAGAAGTGAGGCCAGGAGGTGCCGCATGATCGGGCTGACAGTCGGATTGGCCGTGCTCGTGGGCGTCTCCCTTGGCCTGCTCGGAGGCGGCGGTTCGATCCTCACGGTGCCGCTGCTGGTCTATGTCGCCGGCATGGACGCCAAAGTGGCGATCGCGACCTCACTGCTGGTCGTCGGCGTGACGAGTGTCGTGGGGGCGTTCTCACATGCGCGCGCCGGGCGGGTGCAGTGGCGCACGGCCATGCTTTTCGGTGCGTCGTCGATGATCGGCGCCTACAGCGGCGGTCAGCTGACCCGGTTCATTCCGGGCGACGCGTTGCTCGTGGCGTTCGCGGTGATCATGGTCGCGACCGCGATCGCGATGCTGCGGGGCCGGCGATCGACAGGAGCCGGTGCTCCGCAGCGCCGCATGCCCCTGGTCAAGACAGCTGCGATCGGGCTCGCCTTGGGCCTCGTCACCGGAACTGTCGGTGCCGGTGGCGGTTTCCTGGTGGTGCCGGCCCTGGTGCTTCTGGGCGGACTGACCATGCCGGCCGCGGTGGGAACCTCGCTGGCGATCATCGCGATGAACTCGTTCGCCGGACTGGCCGGCTACCTGTCGGTCATGCGGATCGACTGGGCGGTGGCGGCGATGGTGACCGCCGCGGCCGTTGCCGGCGCCTTGGTCGGGGTGAGGTTCGCCGACCGGATCAATCCCGAGGTGCTGCGTCGAGCGTTCGGGTGGTTCGTCCTGGTGATGGCCTCGGTCGTCCTGGGCCAACAACTGAACCCGATCGTCGGCTACGTCGGTGTGGCGCTCACCTGCCTGGTCCCCGCATCTGCGTTCGCCTGCAACCACATTGCCGCATGCCCGCTGCGGCGGGCACTGAACCGCCACACCGTGACGGCCGCCGCAACCTGATCGTCCGCACGTCCAGAAAGGAACCCACAATGAAGTTCAACCAGTACTACCTGGATTGTCTGTCGCACGCGTCCTACCTGATCGGTGATGAATCGACGGGCCGCGCGGTTGTCGTCGACCCCCAACGCGATGTGTCCGAATACCTCAGTGACTCAGCGGAACTCGGGATGCGTATCGAGCTCGTCATCGAAACCCACTTCCATGCCGACTTCCTGTCCGGCCACCTGGAATTGGCCGCCGCGACCGGGGCCAAGATCGTGTACTCCTCGGTTGCCGAACCGGAGTTCGACTTCATGGCGGTCGAGGACGGCGAGCGCTACTCCCTGGGGCAGGTGCAGTTGGAGTTTCGGCACACCCCCGGGCACACCCCCGAGTCGCTGAGCATCGTGATTTACGAGCATCCCTACGACACCCAGCCGTATGGCGTGCTGACCGGTGACACCCTGTTCGTCGGTGACGTTGGGCGCCCGGACCTGCTGGCCTCGATCGGTTTCAGTCGCGAGGAACTCGCCGACAAGTTGTACGACTCATTGCACGACAAGTTGATGACGCTTCCCGACACCACGCGGGTGTATCCCGCACACGGCGCCGGTTCGGCGTGTGGCAAGAACCTCTCGACCGACCTGTGGTCGACGATGGGTGAACAGCGCCGCACCAACTACGCGCTGCGGGCCGGTGATAAAGCGACGTTCATGGAACTCGTCACCGAGGGCCAGCCTCCGGCGCCGGGCTACTTCGTCTACGACGCCATACTCAACCGCAAGGACCGCGCGTTGCTCGACGAGGCTCAGATGCCCGCACCGATGACCTACTCGCAGGTGCGCGAGGCCATGAACGCCGGCGCAATGCTGGTCGACGGGCGCACGCCCGAGGAGTTCGCGCGGGGTCACCTCCGTGGTGCGATCAACATCGGCCTGGAGGGTCGCTACGCCGAGTTCGCCGGGTCGGTGGTTCGGCCCGATGTCGACATTGTGCTGATGACCGAGCCGGGCATGGAGCGCGAAGGCAAGAACCGTTTGGCGCGAATCGGTTTCGATCGCGTGGTCGGCTATCTCGCTGAGCCCTACCAGACGATGTTCACCCACCGTGACGATGTCGAGGTCGCCTCCCGGCTGACCGCGAACGGGCTCGGCGAGCGGATGGCCGATGTGCCCGAGTTGCAGATCGTGGACGTCCGCAACCCGGGCGAAGCCGCCGCCGGGATGATCGCCGGTGCGGTCAACATCCCGGTCGGTCAGCTTCCCGCTCGCGTCGATGAACTCGACCCCCGCAAGCCGACGGTCGTGTACTGCGCAGGCGGCTACCGCTCCTCGGTGGCTGCGAGTCTGCTGCGGCAGCACGGCTTCGCCGATGTCAGTGATGTCCTGGGCGGCTACGGCGCCTGGGAAGCAGCCGTCCAGAACGCCTGAAAGGAAACGCAAGAGATCATGACCATCACAGCCAAGCACCAGATCTTGATCGTCGGCGGCGGGACCGCGGGAATCACCGTCGCCGCCCGGCTGCTACGCAAGGGTTACACCGACGTCGCGGTCATCGAACCGTCGGACCAGCATTATTACCAGCCGTTGTGGACACTCGTCGGTGGTGGACAGGCCAAAGCCGCGACCACCGCGCGGCCCGAATCTTCGGTGATGCCATCGGGCGCAACCTGGATCCGCAAGGCAGCCAGCGTATTCGACCCCAATGCCAACACAGTGACCTGTGCCGACGGCGCGACCTATGAGTACGACGCGCTGGTGGTGTGCCCGGGCATCCAGCTGGACTGGAATCGCACCGACGGACTCGCAGAGGCGGTCGGCCACAACGGTGTGTCGTCGAACTACCGGTTCGACCTCGCCCCGCGCACCTGGGACTTCATTCGCGAAACTCGATCGGGCTCAGCCGTGTTCATGATGCCCTCGGGTCCGATCAAGTGCGGTGGCGCACCGCAGAAGATCGCCTACCTGGCCAGCGACTACTGGCGCAAGCAGGGCGTCTTGGACAAGATCGACGTACATCTGGTGCTTCCGACACCGCGGGCCTTCGGCATTCCCGCGATCGCCGACAACCTCGACAAGGTGATTGCCGGCTACGGCATCCAGCTGCACACGATGTCGGAAGTGACTGCAGTTGACGGGGATTCGAAGAAGGTGACGTTGACCGCCGTCGGCGAGGGCGGCACCGACGGGACGCTGGCCTACGACGTGCTGCACGCGGTCCCCCGCCAGTCGGCACCGGACTGGATCAAGACCAGCCCGCTGTCGACCGGCGATGACAACGGCTACGTGGAGCTCGACAAGTTCACCCTGCAGCACGTGCGGTACCCGAACGTCTTCGGTCTGGGCGACGCCGGCTCGACGCCGAACTCCAAGACCGGCGCCGCGATTCGCAAACAGGCTCCGGTGGTCGTTGAGAACATCGACGCCTTCCTCACGGGCCGGCCACTGCAGGCACGATACGACGGTTACTCGTCATGCCCGATCGTCACGTCATCGCACGACATGCTGCTGGCCGAGTTCGACTACGACATGAAGCTGGAGCCGTCGTTCCCGATTCTGGATCCCACCAAGCCGCATCGGCCGTACTGGTACATGAAGAAGTACGGACTGCCGTGGCTGTACTGGAACCTGATGCTGAAGGGTCTGGTCTGACCGGATCTCAGGCGTCGAGGTCTTGCTGGACCAGCTCGGCGATCGCCTTGCAGGCGGCCTCGTCCTCGGAGGCGACGGTGACCTGCGCGCCGTTGCCCGCGCCCAGCGTCATGATCATCAGCGCCGAACCGGCGTCCACCGGCTCCCCGCCGTCCACCGCCAGCGTCACCGGAACACCCGCGTTGACAACGGCTTCGGAGATGATCGCGGCGGGGCGGGCGTGCAGGCCGATCGCCGAGCCGACGATGACGGTCTTGGTGTGCATGGGGTCTCCTTCTAGGGGTGTCGAACTCGACGATTTGTCGATGTCTACTCGTACTTCTGCGGTCAAACTGCCGTTTGGGCGACGGGAGCGGCGGTGGCGGGTGTGTCGGTATCGGCCGCCTTACGGATGAACTGCTTGGCAGCGATCACCGCGAACCCGCCGACCGCCGTGCCCGCGGCCAGGGCGACCAGGAACCACACCAGGTTGCCGATCGCGAAGAACACGAAGATCCCGCCATGCGGTGCCTTGAGGGTGACGTCGAAGGCCATGATCAGCGCACCGGTGACCGCGCCGCCGGCCATCATCGACGGGATGACCCGCAGCGGGTCGGCGGCCGCGAACGGGATGGCGCCTTCGGAGATGAACGAGGCGCCCAACAGCCATGCGGCGCGGCCGTTCTCACGTTCCGGCTCGCTGAACAGACCCGGCCGGACAGTGGTGGCCAGCGCCATCGCCAGTGGCGGCACCATACCGGCTGCCATCACCGCGGCCATGATGCGCAGCGAGGCCGGATCGGCGACGTTGAGCCCGGTGGTGGCGAAGGCGTAGGCCGCCTTGTTGACCGGGCCGCCGAGGTCGAAGCACATCATCAGGCCGAGGATCACGCCGAGCAGAATCACCGAGGCGCCGGTGAGCCCGTTGAGCCAGTGGGTCAGACCAGAGGTGATGGCAGCGAGCGGACGACCCAGCAGCAGGAATATCAGCAGGCCGACGATCAGGGAGGCGAACAGCGGGATGATCACCACCGGCATCAGGCCGCGCAGCCATTGCGGCACGTTGATCCGGCTGATCCACAGCGCCGCGAAACCGGCGATGAGGCCGCCGACGATGCCGCCGATGAAGCCGCCACCGACGAACACCGCCACGGCGCCTGCGGTGAAACCCGGTGCGATACCGGGCCGGTCGGCGATCGCGAACGAGATATAGCCGGCCAGCGCCGGGACGAGGAACATGAAGGCCAGCCCGCCGATGGTGAACAACACCGCACCCAGGTATTGGGAGAAGCCTCCGCTGGGCAGGTTGGCCAGCGAGTTGGTGGTGGCGATGTGTGCGCCCACCGAATTCATCCCGTAGCCGACGGGTTTTCCACCATCCAGGTCCTTACCGATGTCGTACCCGGCGAGCAGGAAGCCCAGGGCGATCAGCAGACCGCCTGCGGCCACGAACGGGATCATGTAGCTGACACCGGTCAGCAGGATCTGCCGAATGCGGGTGCCCCACCCGACATTGCCGGCCGGCGCGCCGCTGTCCGCGGCGGTCGCGGTGCCCTCGACCCGGGCGGCCTTCGGGTTGTCCGCGGCGGCAACGGCTTCGGCAATCATCGTGTCCGGCTCGTTGATGGCCCGCTTGACGCCGGAGGCGATCACCGGCTTGCCGGCGAACCGTTGCCGGTCCTTGACACCCACGTCGGTGGCGAAGATGACGGCGTCGGCGCCGCTGATGGTGTCGGCGCTCACCGGGGTACTGCCCGAAGAACCCTGGGTCTCCACCGTCAGGTTCACCCCGGCACGCTCCGCGGCCAGCTTGAGCGCGTCGGCGGCCATATAGGTGTGCGCGATGCCGGTGGGGCACGCGGTGATCGCCACAATAGACTTCGTCTGCTGTGCAACGGGTTTGGCGGCCGGCGCGGCGGCGGACGCGGCTCCGTCGGGATTCACCACGCCGTCGACCAGGCCCACCACGTCGTCGGCGGAGGCGGCCTCGCGCAGCGACTGCACGAAGTCGGGGCGCACCAGCGCACGCGCCAGACTGGACAGCAGCTTCATGTGCTCGGCGCCGGCGCCATCCGGGGCGGCGATCAGGAACACCAGATCCGCCGGGCCGTCGGGCGCACCGAAGTCCACTTTCGGTGAAAGCCGGGCGAACCCGATCGACGGTGCGGACACCGCGGCCGATCGGCAGTGCGGGATCGCGATGCCGCCCGGAAGTCCGGTGGCCGACTGCGCTTCGCGCGCCATGGCCGCGGCCTGCAGCGCCGCACCGTCACTGACCCGGCCGCTGTCAGCGAGCCGGCTCGCGAGCCGGCCGATCACCGACTCCTTGTCGGTGCCGGCATCGACGTCGAGCAATACCAGATCGGTGCTGATGATCGTGGAGTTCGTCATGGTGGCCTTCCGGTTTTCTAGGGGCGCGCGGGGTAGGGCGATATCGAGGTGACCGCCACGTCATCGAGGTCGATTTGGGCCGGTGTCGGCAGCGCCGAACCGGGAAGTGCCGCAGCGGCGCTGCCGTAGGCGACGGCCATCTGCAGCCGCTGTGGCGCTTCGGCGCCACCGACGTCGGCGCGCACATAGCCCGCGAGGGAGGAGTCGCCGGCGCCGACGGTGCTCCTGGGCTTGATCGGGGGTGGGGTGGCCAGCCAGCTGCCGGTGTCGTTGACCAGCAGTGCTCCGGCAGCACCGAGCGTGGCCAGCACGGTCCTGGCGCCGCGGTCGATGAGCTGCTGTGCGGCAGCCACCACCGGATCCGGATTACCTTGGGCAAGAGCGTCTTCCAGCTCCTGGGCGTCGACGCCGGCGAGGCTCGCCAACTCTTCGGAGTTCGGCTTGATCACATCGGGCGCGGCGGTGGCGAAGCCGGCCGCCAGCGCGGCGAGCGGCGCGTCCGAGGTGTCCACGGCCACTTTGCAGTCATAGGGCTGCAACTGGGCCACCACATCGGCGTACCAGCGGTCGGGGATGCCGGGTGGCAGCGATCCGGACAGCACCACCCACCGGGCATCGGCGGCGCGGTCGAGAATCGCCTGGGTCAGCGCGGCCAGCGTGATCTCATCTATCGGCGCGCCGGGCTCGTTGATTTTGGTTGTGGTGCCATCGGATTCGGTGATGGCCAGGTTGGTGCGCACCGCGCCGTCGATGGGCACCGCGAAAAACGGCACGCTACAGGACAGCAGCGCCGTGATGATCGGGTCGTGCCGCGCGGCGGGTAGCACCGCGACGGTGTCCAGCCCGGCCAGCGTCAGGGCCCGCGCGACGTTGACTCCCTTGCCGCCCGGTTCCGTCGTCACCGACTGCACGCGGTGCACGGCGCCGCGGATCAATTCCGCGGGCAGCGTCACCGTACGGTCGATGCTCGGATTGGGAGTGACGGTGACGATCATGAATCCCCTCCTGCCAGAACGACTTCGACGCCGCGCTCAGTCAGCGCGGCGCGGTCCGAGGCGCTGATCTCGGGATCGGTGATCAACGCGTCGACGCTGTCGATCGGGGCGAAGCTGACGAACTCCTCGCGCCCGATCTTCGATGAATCGGCGAGCACGACGACGTAGTTCGCACAGCGGACCATCGCCCGTTTGACCGCGGCCTCCTCGCCGTCGGGGGTGGACAGCCCGTGTCGCACGGTGATGCCGTTGGTTCCGATGAATGCGATGTCCACGCGCAGTGTGTCGAGGGCGCGCAGTACCGGTTCACCGACGGCGGCCTGGGTGAGGCCGCGGACCCGCCCACCCAGCAGTTGCAGGGTGACCGAGGGCATCGCCGCCAGCCGAGCGGCGATCGGCACGGCGTTGGTGACCACCACGAGTTCTCGGTCGGTCGGCAGCAGGGCCGCGACCCGGGCGGTGGTGGTGCCGGCGTCGAACAGCACCGAGGCGCCGGACAGCGGAACGAAATCGGCCGCTGCCCGGGCGATGGCCTCTTTGTGGTCGGCGCGGGTGGTCTCGCGCTCGTCGACACCGGGTTCGACAACGTGCAGCGCCCGGACCGGGACGGCGCCGCCGTGCACCCGCCGCACCACGCCGGCGCGATCCAGTGCCGCCAGATCCCGGCGGACGGTCTCGGTGGTGACGTCATAGGCCTGAGCGAGCTCGGCGACCGAGGCCCGTCCCTGGGACAGCACTCGGTCGGCGATCGCCTGCTGACGTTCTTCCGGGTACACGATTCTCCGTTTGTGTGGGTTACGCGCCGATTTGAATGTTGATATGTGTTGTTTTACTCCCGAACGTGTTGACTTGTCAATGGAAAGTTGTAATGTAGTTCACATGAGCGTCTCTTCCACACCTACCTCACTCGGTGCCGGACAGGTCCTCAGCGGCGTCCCGGTCGTCCCCGGCGTCCGCTTTGCGCCGGTCATCCGACCCGGCCGATTGCCCGCGATCTCCGAGCTCGACCCCGGGGGCCAGATCGCCGACGCGGATCGCGAATCGGAGGCTTCCCGGTTCACCGCAGCCGCGGCCGCCGTCGCCGGCCGGTTGCGGGAGCGTGCCGCCCACGCAACCGGAGCCGCCTCGGAGGTACTGGCCGCCACCGCGATGCTGGCGCAGGACCGCGCGTGGCTGGGCGCCGCCGAGAAACGCATCAAAGAAGGCACCCCGGCGGTTCGCGCGACCGCCGAAGCGGCGGCCCAGTTCGTCGACCTCTTCACCAAGATGGGCGGACTGATGGCCGAACGCGTCACCGACCTGCGCGATATCCGCGACCGGGTGATCGCCGAACTGAGCGGGCTGGCCGAACCCGGTGTTCCGGTACCGGATGCGCCTGCCATTCTGTGCGCCGAAGACCTCGCGCCCGCAGACACTGCCGGTCTGGACCCCAAACTCGTTGTGGGACTTGCCACCACACTGGGTGGGCCCACCAGCCACTCCGCGATCATCGCCCGCCAGCTCGGCATCCCATGTGTGGTCGCCGTGCACGGGCTCGACGAACTGCCGGCAGGCACCGACGTACTGATCGACGGAACCCGCGGCACCATCACGGTCTCGCCCGACCCGGCCGAGGCCACCGCCGCCGTGGAAGCCGCCGACGCGGAAGCCGCCGCGATGGCCGGCTGGGCGGGCCCGGGCGCGACCGCCGACGGTCACCCGGTGTCGATCCTGGCCAATGTGCAAGACGGTTCGGCGGCGCGCGCCGCACGCGAAACCCCGGCCGAGGGCATCGGGCTGTTCCGTACCGAACTGTGCTTCCTCAACCGCGATACCGAACCGACCGTCGAGGAACAGGCCGCCATCTACGGCGAGGTGCTCGACGCGTTCGCCGGACACAAGGTCGTCATCCGCACCCTGGACGCCGGCTCGGACAAACCGCTGAAGTTCGTCGGTCATCCCGACGAGGCCAACCCTGCGCTGGGCGTGCGGGGCATCCGCATCGAATCCATTCAGCCCGAGATCCTCGACCGTCAGCTCGACGCGATCGCCCTGGCGGCCGGGAAGACCGGCACTGCGCCGTGGGTCATGGCGCCGATGATCGCCACCCCCGACGAGGCCAAGCGGTTCGCCGATCGGGCCCGAGCGCGTGGCCTCGTCCCCGGCGTGATGATCGAGGTGCCCGCCGCCGCGCTGCTGGCCGACCACATCCTCGAACACGTGGAGTTCCTCTCCATCGGCACCAATGACCTGGCGCAATACACGATGGCCGCCGACCGGATGTCGGCCGAGCTGGCCACACTGACCGATCCGTGGCAGCCGGGCGTGCTGGCGCTGGTCGCTGCGACCGCGCGCGCCGGAGCCGGCCGCGGCAAGCCGGTCGGGGTCTGCGGCGAGGCGGCCGCCGACCCGCTGCTGGCCTGCGTGCTGACCGGGCTCGGTATCACGTCGCTGTCCGCGGCGGCCGCGGCCGTCACCGGCGTCGGCGCCAAACTCGCATCGGTCACCCTGCAGCAGTGCCGCGACGCTGCCGCTGCGGTGCTGACCACGGCCAGCGCGGCCGAGGCCCGCGCGGCGGCGCTGCAGAGCCTCGGTTAGGAATTAATCGGACCGCGGTCCGGTTAATTAGGGCATGCCAGCAGTCACCGCAGACACGTTGTCCCTGCCGCGCCTGAGCGCGGCCGCCCCGTCCGATACCGAACGCCCCGTCCGGTCCATCACCACCGGGTCGCGCGGATATGAAGGCGAGGGCTTCCCGGTCGTCCGCGCGTTCGCCGGAGTCAGCGCCGCCGACCTCGACCCGTTCATTCACATGGACCAGATGGGTGAGGTCGAGTACTCGCCCGGCGAGCCGAAGGGCACCGACTGGCACCCGCACCGCGGCTTCGAGACCGTCACCTACATGATCGACGGCCGCTTCGCCCACCAGGATTCGCACGGAGGCGGCGGATTGATCGCCGACGGAGCCACCCAGTGGATGACCGCGGGCGCCGGAATCCTGCACATCGAAACACCACCGGCCGAGCTCGTGGAAAGCGGCGGGCTGTTCCACGGGATCCAGCTGTGGGTCAACCTGCCCCGCGCCGACAAATTCGCCGAGCCGCGTTACCAGTCGATCGAGGGTCAGGCGGTGCGCCTGCTGGCCTCCGACGATGGAGGGGCGCTGGTCCGCGTCATCGCCGGTGAGGTCGACGGCTGGGCCGGCCCGGGCGCGACACATACTCCGATCACGTTGGCGCACACCACTATCGAGGCCGGGGCGCAGCTGAACCTGTCGTGGCCGCGGGACTACAACGCACTGGTCTATGTGCTCTCCGGGCGTGGCACGGTCGGTCCGATCGGACACCCGATCCAGCAAGGTCAACTCGCGGTGCTCGGCCCGGGCGACCGCATCACGGTCGCCGCGGCCGCGTCCCAGGACTCCCACCGGCCCGCCGTGGAGGTTCTTCTGTTGGGCGGCAAGCCGATTCGCGAACCGGTGTTCCACTACGGACCGTTCGTGATGAACTCCAAGTCCGAGGTCATCCAGGCGCTCGAAGACTTCAACGCCGGCCGGTTCGGCACCGTCCCGCCCGGCGCGTTGATGCCCCACCGAGCCGGCTGATCACGTCGATCTCGACGCCGGCTCGGCGGCGACCGTCGGCGGATACGTCAGTTCGAGCTCGCCGAGGTTGGCCGCGACGGTCACCAGCGGCAAGGCTGCCGAGACGGCGAGCTCACCCTGCCCGGCTTCGGCCCGCAGCGCGGGCACCAGGTCGTCGCTGATCGGTGCGGTCAGTTCGGTGCCGCCGCTGCCGTCGAAACGGGAACACAGAGCCGCGGCATGCGCCTCGAGCACCGCCCGCGCCCGCGGGTAGACCGCCAGCGGGGGCGGCACGATATCGGCGATCAGGTCGGCCGCCGCGCGTAGTCGCACCGCACGGCTGGATGCGCGCACCACCGGTGCGCGGGAATCCGTCGGACCCCCGTTCTCCGAAAGGTATTGGCGCACTGCGTCATCCAGAGTCCGCGACACCGTCAGCGCGTCGTGGCTGAGCGCATTCACCTGGTTCTCGGTCTGCTCGAAGGCGCCGCGGGTGACCCGCAGGACTGCCGCCCGCAGATAACGGGCGCCCACTTCCCGGGCGGCGTCGATCGCCTGCTGCACGGCCGTCCTGACTCCGCGCGGCCACAGCAGCAGCGACACCACAACGCCCACCGACGCGCCCACGACGACGTCCTCGATCCGGATCAGGCCGACCGCCCAGCCGCTCGGGACGATCAGGTTGAACACGATCAGCACCATCATCGTGAACGCGGCCTGCGTCGCGGTGAACGAACCGATCTCGGGAACGTAGGCCGAACCGAACGCGACGATCGGCAACAACACCCACAACACGATCGGATCCACGCCGAGCAGCTCGATGACGACGGCGCCGATTCCGAACCCGATCGCGGTGCCCACGACCGCACGCACGACGGTGGTGCCGGTCGTGAGCGCGCTGCTGCGCAGCACCGACAGCGCGCCGAGGACCACCCAGAAGCCGTGCTGCACCGGGAACACGAACGTGACAAGAACCGCCAGCGCCAAGCCCAGACCGGTGCGCAGGCTGTTGCGGGCGGTGACCGACCGGGTCGCCAGATGCCCACTGGTCAGGGCGGTGACCGCCTCGGTCTCGGAGTACACCCGGTCGGCGATGCCGGTTTCCGGCAGCCGACGGCCCAGTACCCGCGCCCAGACCGGACGAGCATCGGCGGCCGCGGCACTCGCGATCAACCGCCCGGTCACGCCGGTCGCCGCGCCGACGGTGCGCCGGTTGAGCAGGGTGCGGCCCAGTGCGACGGCGGCCTCGTCGTCCGGCTCGCCGAGGATGTCGACGATGTCCTGGCGGTATGTGCCGATCGCGACCGTCCGCAGGTCAGCCAGCGCAGCGGCCAACAAGGCACGCTCGTCGGCTCGTGCACCCGGATGACTGATCAACAGGACTTGCGCGCAATCGCGCAGCACCCGCACCACCGGCTCACCGATCGGCCCGAGCAGCTCACCCGTATCGCCGGTGACGCGATCGCAGAGCCACTGCAGGTCGTCGACGACCCGCACCAGCGCACGGCTGCCCGCGGTCAGCGCGACCGGCCGATAGGCCGCGCCGAGGAAGTTGGCCCGCAGCGCGTCCATCGCCGTGGTCACGTCGGCGGCCGACGCGGTGCCCTCGATCCGGTCGGCCAGCACCCCGCACACCGCGGCGGCATGGCGGCGCAGCTCGCCGTGATGGCGCGGCGGGAAGAGGAACAACGCGGCGGGCACGCAGATCGCCAGCGCGATCAGCCAGCCGAGCAGGCGCTCGCCGAGCGGCCCAGCCGGCGTGCACACCGGCAGCACGAACGTCAGCAAGGTGGCGCGTTGACCGGCCGCGACGATCTCGCTGAGCACCCCGGAGAACGTCACCGCGACCCCGATCAGAAAGGTCAACGTGATCGCCAGCCACGGGATCGGTGCGGCCAGCGTGCCGAGGGTGATCAGCACGGCGCCGTTGAACCCCAACCCGCCGTAGGCCAGCGCCCGGGCGTTCATATTGCCGGGGAAGTCCACCACGATCAGCAGCGCGATCGACCCGAAGATCGTGAACAGCGGTGTCTGAGATCCACCGCCGACGGCGAAGCTGACCGCCGCGGCGATCGGGATGACGATGGCGGCCCGCGCCGCGCGTCGTGCACCGTCGTTCTCGGGGTCGCGCGATCGAATCCGATCGACCACCCGCCGCCAGAGGACGGCTGGCGTCAACGCCCCTTTAATGGGGCACGCTGGCGAAACTGCCCGAATCCAGCGCGTCGAGCATGTAGCGGGCGATCCAGCCGAACATCCCCGGCTCGCGCGGCAGGGTGGCCTGCTCATACCCGACGAAGACGTACACCGCCCAAGCGGCGTAGACTTCGGCCTGGCGCTCGTCGCCGACGATTTCGAGGGCGGAGTCGTAGAGGATCTTGTACCGCGCCTTGTCGACCTCGGTCTGGACCCCGAGCACGTACGGGTCGACCGAAGCCCACGATCGGATCGCGGCCTCGGCGCCGTGCGGCAGCGACAACCCCACCTCGATGATCGCCTCGATGCGACGGCGGGGATCGGAGACCTCGCGGATGGCACCGATCAGCCGCACGGTCCGGTCCTGCACCCAGTACGACACCAGGTCCCGGGTGTAGGCCGGCCAGCTGGTGAAATAGTGGTAGAACGACCCTGTCGTGACGCCGAGCCGGTTACACACCTCGGCCAGTTTCAGCCCGCCGTATCCGACGTCTGCGAGTACTTCGAGACCTGTCTCGAAGTACGCCTCCCGGTTGGCAACGGTTGCCATGGGTCAAACGATAGTGTGCGCGCCCGCGTAGAACGCGGTGACGTGCAGGATCGTGACCAAGTTGCCCGACCGGGCGGTGTACACCGGTCGATCTTGGGGCAAGCTGGAAGCACGCGATCGAATCGAGGAGTTGGCATGACCGTTCAGATCACCAGTGACCACGCAACCGAGGGCGGCGCCGCCGGCGTGCTGTCTGACGTGCGCCGCGTCTTCAACACCGGTCGGACTCGCTCGCTGGCGTGGCGGTCCGAGCAGCTGCGCGCCGTGGAGCGGATGTGCGACGAGCGTGAGTCCGACATCGCCGACGCGCTCGCCCGCGATCTGGGCCGTTCCTCGTTCGAGGCATGGCTCGGCGATATCGGTTCGACCAAGGCCGAAGCCGCCTTCGCCCGCAAGCATCTGAAGAAGTGGGTCAAGCCGCAAAAGTTCGGGTTGCCGCTGGCGCAGCAGCCCGGCAAGGCCTGGGTGCAGTTCGACCCGCTGGGCGTGATCCTGGTGATCGGGCCGTGGAACTACCCCTTCTATCTGTGCATGGCGCCGCTGGTGGCCGCGATCGCCGCCGGTGACGGCGTGGTGATCAAGCCGTCAGAGCTCGCGCCGGCCACCTCGGCGCTGATTGCGCGCCTGGTTCCGGAGTACCTCGACTCCGAGGCCATCCGTGTGGTCGAGGGCGACGCGGCGGTCACCCAGGATCTGCTGGCGCAGGGCTTCGACCACGCGCTGTTCACCGGGGGCACCGAGATCGGCCGCAAGATCATGGCCGCCGCGGCGCCGACCCTGACGCCGGTGACCCTCGAGCTGGGTGGCAAGAGTCCGGTCGTCGTGCTCCCCGACGCCGACCTGGACGTGGCGGCACGCCGGATCGCCTGGATCAAGATGCTGAACTCGGGGCAGACCTGCATCGCTCCGGACTACGTGCTGGCCGACCGCACGATCGCGGCCGAGCTGGCCGACAAGATCGTCGCGACGATCGCGCAGTTCCGCGCCGAAGAGAAGGACCCGTCGCTGCGCATCGTCAACGAGCGGCAGTTCGACCGGCTGGCGTCGCTGATCAGCGCGACCGGCGGCACCGTCGTCACCGGCGGCAAGTCGGACCGCGCTGCGCTGCGGATCGAGCCCACGGTGATCGTCGATCCGCCCGCCGACGACCCGGTGATGTCGGACGAGATTTTCGGCCCGATCCTGCCGATCATCTCCGTCGATTCGCCGGATGCAGCCGTCGCGTTCGTCAACGCCCGGCCCAAGCCCCTGGCTTTGTACATCTTCACCGGCTCGCAGTCGACGGCGAAGGATCTCGTCGACCGCATGCCGTCGGGTGGCGCCGTCATCAACCACGTCGCTGTGCACTGCCTCGTTCCGCAACTCCCGTTCGGCGGAGTGGGCGCCAGCGGTATGGGTGCGTACCACGGCAAGTGGGGCTTCGAGGCGCTCAGTCACCGACGCGCCGTGCTCGCCAAACCTACGAAATTTGACCTCAAACTCATGTACCCGCCGTATACTGATCGTGCGATCAGGCTAATGCGCAAGGCCTTCTGATGCGCCAAAAACGGCTCTAGCAAAGTCCTTGAGAATGTCCAGCAATCTTTCGGCCGCGAACATCCGCACGGCCGTGCAGATATAGCGAATATCCGTGCGAATTGCTCGGCAAAAAAATTTGTCGCAACTGTCACTCTCCGATAACCGAACCGGAAACCGCATGTCAGACGCGGATCTCAAGCCAGATCGGCCCTGTGGCAACGGATTCCGAAGGCCGGGCAAATTATGAACACATTTCTAATCTTGTTGACCTGAGCAAATGTCGTTCGCCGTCAAAAATATGGGGAAACTTGTGGCACAATTTGACTGTGCCGCATACAGCGAGTCGGGGCCCGGGTCGCCCCCCAGCAGCTAAGGCAGCGGAAACGCGCGAGCGCATCATGCGCGCTGCCCGTGAGGTGTTCAGCGAATTGGGGTATGACGCTGCCACCTTCCAGGCAATCGCCATCCGTGCCGACTTGACCCGACCTGCGATCAATCATTACTTCGCCAGCAAACGGCTGCTCTATCAAGAGGTCGTCGACCAGACGAACGCCTCGGTGATCGAGTCCGCCGTGCATCAGTCGCAGCGGGAAAGCACGTTGGCCGGGAAGATCCGCGTCTTCATCGAGGCGGCCGTCCACGCTCAGGGTCAGGACCGCTCGGTAGCGGCCTTCCTGGTTACTTCGGTGCTGGAGTCCGAGCGACATCCGGAACTGGCCGAGTCCAACCACGACTCGCGGGAGTTCACCCGCGGATACGTGAAGGCGGCCATCAAGGATGCCGTCGAATCGGGCGAGGTCCGGCCAGACGTCGACATCGAGGCCGCTGCCGAGATGCTGATGGCGGTCATGTGGGGGCTGGGCTTCTACGCCGGCTTCGTCGGAGATCAGGACCGTCTGACGGCGATCACCGACCAGTTCCTGCAGCTGCTCGACGGTCAGGCGTGGCGCGCCGTTCACTGAACCGGTGACCTGTGCCACAGGCGCATAGTCTGGCTAAGTTTCTCGGTACCATCGTCGTATAAGCCTGGCTGAACTGGGCTGACTTCCCGCATCGTCGGGACTGCACCCAACGATCAGCCGTCACGCGACGCCGAATGGGATACCGCAGCCATGAGCACTGTGCGCACTGATGACGACACCTGGGATATCGCGACAAGCGTGGGTTCGACCGCCGTGCTGGTGGCCGCCGCGCGGGCCAGCGAGACCGACCGGCCCGATGCCCTGATCCAGGACCCGTATGCGCGGATCCTGGTCGAGGGCGCCGGGACCGGGATGTGGGAGCACTTCCTCGACGATTCCATGGCCGACAAGTTGGCCAAGGCGGAGTCCGAGGCCGCCGCGATGTTCAGCCACATGCTCAACTATCAGGCCGTCCGCACCCACTTCTTCGATGCCTACTTCGCCGATGCGGTGGCCGCGGGGATCCGTCAGATCGTGATCCTGGCGTCGGGCCTGGATTCACGGGCCTACCGGCTGGACTGGCCGGCCGGCACCCGGGTCTTCGAGATCGACCAGCCGCTGGTTCTCGAGTACAAGGCCAACAAATTGGCCGAGCACGACGTGCGGCCCACGGCCGAGCGCCACGAGGTTCCCGTCGACCTGCGCCAGGACTGGCCGGCGGCGCTCAAGGAGCAGGGCTTCGATCCCTCGCAACCGACTGCCTGGCTGGCCGAGGGACTGCTGATGTACCTGCCCGGCGACGCTCAGGACCGGTTGTTCGAGATGGTCACCGAATTGAGTGCACCCGGAAGCCGGGTCTCGGCCGAAACCATGGGGCACCACTCCGAGGAGCGCCGCCAGGAAATGCGGGAACGCTTCGACACGTTCGCCGATCAACTCGGCATCGAGCGCACCATCGACATGCAGAACCTGACCTACAACGATCCGGACCGCGCCGACGTCACCGACTGGCTCAACGCCCACGGCTGGCTTGCGACTGGACAGCACGCCATCGACGAGATGCGCCGACTCGGCCGCTGGATCGACATCCCGATGGCCGACGATCCGGACGCGTTCGCGACCTTCGTCGTCGCGCAGAAGGCCTGACCTGAACCCGGCTGCCCGCAGCTCCGACGGCCCACGTATACAGAGAGTTACATTCCGTCGTCAGGAGAGGAAGGCCCATGCCCGGAGTTGTTGATCGAGTCATCGTCGTCACCGGAGCCGGTGGCGGTCTGGGTCGCGAATACGCGCTGACACTGGCCCGCGAAGGGGCCAGTGTTGTGGTGAACGACCTCGGCGGCGCGCGCGACGGAACCGGCGCCGGCCACAACATGGCCGACCAGGTCGTGCAGGAGATCAAGGATGCCGGCGGCCGCGCAGTCGCCAACTACGACTCCGTCGCCGAGCCCGAGGGCGGCGAGAACATCGTCAAGACCGCGCTCGATGAGTTCGGCAAGATCGACGGCATTGTCAGCAACGCGGGGATCCTGCGTGACGGCACCTTCCACAAGATGCCGTTCGAGAACTGGGATTCCGTCCTCAAGGTCCACCTCTACGGCGGGTACAACGTCATCCGCGCCGCGTGGCCGCACTTCCGCGAGCAGAGCTACGGCCGGATCGTCGTCGCCACCTCCACCAGCGGCCTGTTCGGTAACTTCGGCCAGGCGAACTACAGCGCCGCCAAGCTCGGCCTGGTCGGCCTGATCAACACGCTGGCCCAGGAAGGCGCCAAGTACAACATCAAGGCCAATGCGCTGGCGCCGATCGCCGCGACCCGCATGACCGAGGACATCCTGCCGCCGGAGGTGTTCAAGAAGCTCACGCCGGAGTATGTCGCGCCGGTGGTCGGCTACCTGTGCACCGAAGAGGTGCCGGACTCGGCGTCGGTGTTCATCGTCGGCGGCGGCAAGGTGCAGCGCGCCGCGCTGTTCCAGAACGAAGGCGTCACCTTCGACCACGTTCCGAGCGTCGAGGACGTCGCCGCGCAGTGGTCCACGATCGACGACCTGTCCGCCGCCGAGCACGCCTCCTTCAAGCTCGGCTGAACATGAGCGCATCGTGGGTCAGCACGCAAGCGGTTCGCGTGCTGGCCTTCGATGTGTTCGGCACCGTCGTCGACTGGCGTACGAGCATCATCGGCGAGCTCGAGCAGTTCGGGAATCATCAAGGACTGCAACGAGATTGGGCCGCATTCGCCGACGGCTGGCGGGCCGGTTACGTTCCCGCGATGAATCTGGTCCGTCGCGGCGAGCTGCCCTGGACACGCCTGGACGACCTGCACCGCCGGATCCTCGACGAGTTGCTCCGCGATGCCGACATCCAGGCGAACGATGACGACGTCGATCACCTCAACCGCGCGTGGCACCGGTTGGCTCCATGGCCGGACGCCGTGGCCGGCCTGTACCGGCTCAAGGAACGATTCACCATCACCACGCTGTCGAACGGCAACGTCTCGCTGCTGACCGAGATGGCCAAACATGCAGGGCTGCCGTGGGATTGCGTGCTGTCGGCCGAGATCTTCGGTCACTACAAGCCTGATCCCGAGGCCTACCTGGGATGCGCGGACATCCTGGGCGTAGCGCCCGAGGAGACCATGCTGGTCGCCGCGCACCCCAACGACCTGCGGGCCGCCCGCGACGCCGGCCTGCGGACCGCCTACGTCGACCGGCCGCTGGAATGGGGACAGCCAGGGCGCTATCGGGTTCCGTTCGAGGCCGACGAATTCGATGTCACCGCAACGGACCTCGTGGAGCTGGCCGACAAGCTCTAGGTTCGACGCACGGTCTTACAGCGCGGCGTTGATGTCGTCGACCCGGTCGCGGGCATCGCCGAACAGCATCTGGGTGTTCTCGCGGAAGAACAGCGGATTCTGCACCCCGGCGTACCCGGAGGCCATCGACCGCTTGAACACGATGACGTGTTCGGCATTCCACACCGTCAGCACTGGCATGCCGGCGATCGGGCTGCCCGGATCTTCCGACGCCGCCGGGTTCACCGTGTCATTGGCACCGATCACCAACACCACCGACGTGTTCTCGAAATCGTCGTTGATCTCGTCCATTTCGAGCACGATGTCGTAGGGCACCTTGGCCTCTGCCAGCAGCACGTTCATGTGTCCGGGCAGACGACCTGCGACGGGGTGGATACCGAAGCGCACGGTGACACCACGCTCGCGCAGCTTGCGGGTCAGTTCGGCCACGCCGTATTGGGCCTGGGCCACGGCCATCCCGTAGCCCGGGGTGATGATCACCGAACTGGCCGACGACAAGAGTTCGGCGGCTCCCTCGGCGGTGATCTCGCGGTGCTCGCCGTAGTCCTTGTCCTCGGCCGGTCCCGCTTCGATACCGAACCCACCGGCGATGACGGAGATGAACGAGCGGTTCATCGCTTTGCACATGATGTAGGACAGGTAGGCACCCGAAGATCCGACCAGGGCGCCGGTGACGATCAACAGATCGTTCGACAGCAAGAAGCCCGAAGCTGCTGCGGCCCAGCCGGAATAGCTGTTGAGCATCGACACCACGACGGGCATGTCGCCACCGCCGATCGAGGCGACCAGGTGCCAGCCCAGCAGCAGCGCCAACACCGTGACGACGATGAGGAGCCACAGCTGCGGTTCGATGACGAACCAGACGGTGAACACGACGAACAACACCAGGGCGCCGACATTGAGAAAGTTCTTGCCGGGCAACATCAGTGGCGCCGATTTGATCCGCGCCGACAGTTTCAGGTTGGCGACGATCGATCCGGTGAACGTCACCGCGCCGATGAAGACGCCGATGAAGACCTCGGCGGAGTGGATGCCAAGCATGCCCTCGTTGCTCAGCACTGCGGCCTCGGCGCCGGCCAGATCGTGTTCGACGTGCAGGTAGCCGTTCCAGCCGACCAACACCGCCGCCAGACCGACAAAGCTGTGCAGCAAGGCAATCAGCTCGGGCATACCGGTCATCTCGACGACGCGGGCACGCCACAACCCGATCGCGGCACCGATGGCCATGGCGCCGACCAGCAGGCCCAGTCCGAGCGACTCGATGTGGCGGGCGAGTGCCAGCGCGATGGTGGCGACCAGGGCCACGACCATGCCGGCCATACCGAATGTGTTTCCGGCCCGCGATGTTTCGTGCTTGGACAACCCGGCCAGCGCCAGGATGAACAGCAGGGCCGCGACGACGTAGGCCGCGGTGGCGGCCGTTTCCAATGTGAACAAGTCAGCTCCTCGAGAACATCGCGAGCATGCGACGCGTCACCGCGAAGCCACCGAAGATGTTGATACTGGCAAGCAGGATGGCGACGGCGGCCAATGTCGTGACGATGACGTCACCGTGGCCGATCTGGAGCAGCGCGCCGACGACGATGATGCCCGAGATGGCGTTGGTCACCGACATCAACGGGGTGTGCAGGGCGTGGTGCACGTGGCCGATGACGTAGTAGCCGATCACGATCGCGAGTGCGAACACCGTCAGGTGCACCTGCAGTGCGGCCGGGGACAACGCGATGAGCAGGAACAGCAGCGCGGCGGCGCCGAAGGTGATGCCGAGCCGGCGGCCCATCGTCATCGGTTGTTTGGTCTGCTGCACTGCCGGGGCGGCTGTCGCGGCCGGTGCCGGGGCAGCAGATACCTGAACCGGTGGCGGTGGCCACGTCGTCTCCCCGTCGCGGACCACGGTGACCGACCGCTGCACGACGTCGTCGAAGTCGAGGACGAGCGTGCCGTCCTTTTCCGGGGTCAACAGTTTGAGAAGGTTGACCAGGTTGGTGCCGTAGAGCTGTGATGCCTGGGCGGGCAGCCGACCGGCGAGGTCGGTGTAGCCGATGATCGTCACGCCGTTGTCGGTCAGGACAGCCTGGTCCTTGACGGTGCCCTCGACGTTGCCGCCGTTGGCTGCGGCCATATCGACGATGACACTGCCCGATTTCATCGACGCGACCATGTCGGCGGTGATGATGCGCGGTGCGGGCCGCCCCGGAATCAGCGCCGTCGTGATGATGATGTCGACATCCTCGGACTGCTCGGCATACAGCTGCGCCTCGCGGGCCTTGTAATCGTCGCCCATCTCCTTGGCGTACCCGGTAGCCGATACCTCAGCCTCCGGCGACTCGATCGAAAGATACTCACCACCAAGGGATTTGACCTGATCGGCGACCTCGGGGCGAGGGTCGGTGGCACGCACGATGGCACCGAGGCTGCCCGCGGCGCCGATCGCCGCCAGCCCGGCCACACCAGCGCCGACCACCAGCACCTTGGCCGGCGGGACCTTGCCTGCCGCAGTCACCTGGCCGGTGAAGAACCGGCCGAAGGTATGTGCCGCCTCGACGACCGCGCGGTACCCGGCGATATTGGCCATCGACGACAGGACGTCCAGAGACTGGGCTCGCGATATCCGCGGGACCGCGTCCATGGCCAGCACGGTGATGGGCCGCGTGGACAGTTCCTCGACGAGTTCTGGTTTCAGTGCGGGGGAAATCAGGCTGATCAGAGTTGCCCCGTCGCGCAGTGCGGCGATCTCGGCGCTGGTGGGTGCATTGACCTTGAGGACGATATCGGCGCCCAGCGCTTCCGCGGTGGTTCCGACGGCGGCACCGGCCTCGACGAATGCCTCGTCGGAGAAGCTCGCCGCGACGCCCGCACCGGACTCCACCAGTACCTCGTAACCGAGCTTGATGAGCTGTCCGACCGTCTGTGGTGTGGCGGCGACACGTGTTTCCCCAGGCAGAGACTCACGTGGAATCCCGATGATCATCAGTGCGATCCGATCTGGTTGGTCGTGCGGAGGCGGGTTGAAGATGCAAGTGTATGGAACGGCGGGATTCGACCGCACATGCAGTACCCCGAGTATCGGTCGGCGCTGGCCGGAGCTGCTGAGTCGAGATCGAACGCGGCAGCGATATCCCGAAATGGACAGCTGTCCATTCTTGAACCACTGTTGTCGTGCAGCTTCATCGCTTCGCGACAGTGCGACCGGCACCGATCTGTTCGATTGCAGGACAGGTGTCCAGTTGAGTCACCGCATGTGGCTCTAGGCTCGAGCGGGTGAGCACCGGCGGAATCGTCCTGGTGGGGCTGGCCATCGCCGTTGGGCTGGTCGGTGTCATCGTGCCGCTGCTGCCGGGCACGCTGCTGGTTTATGCGGCGATCGCCGTCTGGGCGGTCATCGAGCACACCATGGTCGCCTGGGTGGTGCTCGGGGTGGTCACCGCGGTGCTCGGCGCGAGCCTGCTGATCAAGTACCTGTGGCCGGCTCGGCGGATGCGCGCGGGCGAGGTTGGCACGTGGACGATGGCGACCGGCGCGGTGCTCGGCATCATCGGCTTCTTTGTGGTGCCCGTGATCGGGCTGCTGTTCGGTTTCGTCCTCGGCGTATACCTCGCCGAGCTGGCGACCCGCCGAGATCAGCGGCGCGCATGGGCGGCGACGGTGCTGGCGCTGAAGGCCGCCGCGCTGTCAGTCGGCGTCGAGCTCACCGGCGGCCTGATCGCCACCGCGGTGTGGGTGGCCGGTGTACTGCTAACCCAGTAGCTCTTTGCGCGTGCGCGCGACGTCCTCTTCGGACACCCCGGCGGTCCGCAGGAAGCCGTTCAGGTCGCCGTAGTTCTCGGCGATCACCCGGTGCGCGGTTTCCAGATAGCCCTCTCGCACGCCGAGCACCCCGTTGGTCAGGCGCGCCTCGGCGAACGTGGCGATCTCCGGGGTTTCGCCGGCCCGGCTGACGATCGACTCCATGATCCGCTCACGCAAGGACTCGACGGCGTCGTTGCTGCGCAGGAAATCGGTGAGCACTTTGTCCCGCGGCACCCCGATGGATTCCAGCACGACCGCGACGGTGAACCCGGTGCGGTCCTTGCCTGCAAAGCAGTGCGTGATGACCGGGCGTCCCGCGCTGAGCAACGAAAAAACCTGCCGCACAGCGCGTTGCGCACCGGCGAGGACCGGAAACTTCTCGTACTCGCCGGTCATGAAACGCTCGGCGGCGTCCTCGACGTCCTCGTCGTCGACCTTCTCGGTCATCATCTTCTGCCAGCTGGTCTCGTGCGGTGCCTCCGCCGTCGTATTCGACAGGTCGGGAAACGGCAGCAGGTGAATGGCGACGCCGTCGGGCACCGCGCCCGCGCCGCGGCGCTCGAGCTCCTGGGGGGAGCGCAGGTCGGCCACATCGGTGATGCCCAAGCCCCGGAAAGCTTCCCGGCCGTCGTCGTCGAGCCGGCTGAGCTCACTGGACCGGAAGAACTTCCCCGGCCGGATCCCGGTGGTATCGGCGATATCTCGGAAGTTCCAGGCCCCCGACAGTTGAGTATGGCTCACGCGCCGGTCACCGCCGCAGCGAAAGCGCTTTGCTCCGCGCCGATTTCGGCTCGGGCGATGCTGCGCATGTGGACCTCGTCGGGGCCGTCGAAGATGCGCATGGCGCGCTGCCAGCCGTACATCCGCGCGAGCGGGAAGTCGTCGCTGACCCCGCCGCCGCCATGCACCTGGATGGCGCGGTCGATGACGTTGCAGGCCATCTGCGGCGCGACGGCCTTGATCTGGGCGACCAGATTGCGGGCCTCTTTGTTGCCATGCTGGTCGATGGTCCAGGCGGCCTTCTGGCAGAGCAGCCGCGCCTGGTCGATCTCGTTGCGGGACAAGGCAATCTGCTGCTGCACTACACCCTGCTCGGCGAGCGACTTGCCGAACGCGATGCGGGTGCGGGCGCGGTGGGTCATCAGCGCCAGCGCACGCTCGGCCACCCCGATCGCGCGCATGCAGTGATGAATGCGGCCCGGCCCCAACCGCGCCTGGGCGATCGCGAAGCCCATGCCCTCCTCGGCCAGCAGATTCGAGGCAGGCACCCGCACGTTGTCGTAGATCACCTCGGCATGACCGTGCTGGTCCTGCCAGCCGAACACCGACGTCGACCGCAGGATCTTCACCCCGGGAGTGTCGGTGGGCACCAGGATCATCGACTGCTGCTGGTGCGATGCGGCGTCGGGGTTGGTGCGGCCCATGACGATCAAAATCTTGCAGCGCGGGTCGTTGGCGCCCGACGTCCACCACTTGCGGCCGTTGATGATGTAGTCGTCACCGTCGCGGACCATCTGGGTCTGGATGTTGCGGGCGTCGCTGGAGGCCACCGACGGCTCGGTCATCGAAAAGGCGCTGCGGATCTCGCCGGCCAGCAGCGGCTCGAGCCACTTCTTGCGCTGCTCCTCGGTAGCGAACAGATGCAGGGTCTCCATGTTGCCGGTGTCGGGCGCCGCGCAGTTGATCACCTCGGGCGCGATCTCGGTGCTCCAGCCGGTCAGCTCGGCCAGTGGCGCGTACTCCAGGTTGGTCAGCCCCGACTCGGCAGGCAGGAACAGGTTCCACAGACCCTGCTTCTTCGCCAGCACCTTCAGCTCCTCGACCACCGGCGGGACGGTGAAGTCGCCGGGGCCTGCGGCCTCGCGGTATTCGTCGTAAGACTTCTCGGCCGGGAAGACGTGTTCGACCATGAACTCGGTGAGGCGTTTGTGGTAGTCAGCACCCTTGGCAGACATGGCGAAATCCATGACCGCCACGATATGACACCCGTCTAAACACCTACGAGGCCCTCCCTTATGACCATAGGGAGGGCCTCGTAGGCATGTGGAGTAAGCGGGTTATCGACCAATAGACCTCCGGGTTTCGGCGGACGGGTGACGGGTGGTGCTCATCTGTGGCCTCCTCGCTTGTACGCAGTTTCGCGGCTGCTGGGTGGAGTTACAGGTGGATGTCGACCAGGCTGGCGGGCGAGGCGGAGAGGTTCAGGCCCATGGTGTCGCTGGCGGCGGGAGTGTCGACGATCAACGTGCCGGCCAAGACGCCCACCGCGAGCGTGGGTCCCGCCAGGGCGGTGGTGAAGCGACGAGTGAATGTGCGGTCCATGTCCGTCTCCTTGCTCCTGCGGCCGAGGGTTTCGGCGATGAATCGACTATCGCGCGCAGGCCATGGGCTGTCTGTCCGCTGATAGGACCTGGTGGGGGATGAAGTGTTTGTCCCCCGATTGGCGGACCCCTGTGGAAAGCTCCTGGCATGCCCGATAACCGGAAGGTGCGAGTCGTCGTCGGCGACGACCATCCACTGTTTCGCGACGGTCTGGTTCGGGCCCTGTCCGGCAGTGGCGAGGTCGACGTGGTGGCCGAAGCCGAGGACGGTGCGTCGGCGCTCGCGGCGATCAAGGAGCACACCCCCGACGTCGCGCTGCTGGACTACCGGATGCCCGGTATGGACGGCGCCGAAGTGGCCGCCGCCGTGCGCCGCGACGAGCTGTCGACGAGGGTTCTGCTGGTCTCCGCGCACGACGACGCCGAAATCGTTTATCACGCATTGCAGCAGGGGGCGGCCGGCTACCTGCCGAAGGACTCCAGCCGATCCGAGATCGTCAACGCCGTGCTGGACTGCGCCAAGGGCCGTGACGTTCTGGCGCCGCGACTGGCATCGGGTCTGGCCGTCGAAATCCGCCGCCGCGCTGAGCCTTCCGGGCCGTCGCTGAGTTCGCGGGAACGCGAGGTGCTTGGCATGATCGCGAGCGGACGCAGCATCCCGGCGATCGCCGAGGCTCTGTTCCTGGCGCCGTCGACGGTCAAGACCCACGTGCAGCGGCTTTACGAGAAGTTGGGTGTTGGGGACCGGGCTGCGGCGGTCGCCGAGGCGATGCGGCGGGGACTGCTTGAGTAATCTGCCGGCCCCACTGAGCCGCGCGGCCGATTTTCTGGGCACCGAGCCGGTGCGGGTCGCGGCCGTCCTTCGGCTGCCGCTGATCGTTCTGATCGGGCTGCTGGTGTGGATCGAGGGTGTCGACCACTGGCTGCCGGCGGTCTACTGGTCGGTGCTGATCGTCTACACGACCACCGCCGCGGTGTGGTTGACCGTCGTGGTCCGCAGGCCGCTGCGGTGGTGGTTCGGCTGGGCGTCGACCGCGATCGACGTGGTGGCGGTGCTCGCGATGTGTGTCGCCTCCGGAGGCGCGACGAGCTGGCTGCTGCCGATCTTCTTCCTGATCCCGATCACCGTCGCCTTCCTGGACCGCCCGGAGATCACCGCGCTGATCGGCGCCAGCACGGCGGTCGGCTACCTGGTGGCCTGGATCATCTACTCCAAGCGCGACGACACCATGGGCCTGCCGAACGTGGTCTACGTCCAGGTGGGGTGCCTGGTCTGGCTGGCCCTGGCCACCACGGCGCTGTGCCTGGTGCTGGCCCGCCGCCGCGCCCGGGTGCGGGCGCTTCTCGAGGTGCGGCGCCGGCTGGTCTCGGAGTCGATGCAGGCCGACGAGCGCAACAACCGGCAACTGTCCGAACAACTGCACGACGGACCGCTGCAGAACCTGCTGGCCGCCCGCCTCGACCTGGAGGACCTGCGCGAACAGCCCTCCGCCGTCGGTTTCGAACGGGTCGACGCCGCCCTGCAGGAGGCCGTCACGATGCTGCGCAGCGCCGTCTCCACGCTGCATCCGCAGGTGCTGGCCCAGGTCGGACTCGGCGCCGCACTGCGGGAACTGGTCGGTCAATACGAGCGACGCTGGAACGTCAGCATCGACTGCGAGGTCGAGGAAGTGGGCAAGCCCGCGTCGCAGGCATTGCTCTATCGCGCGGCGCGCGAGCTACTGGCCAACGCGCACAAGCACTCTCGGGCCACTCGTCTACGGGTCGAGCTGGACCACGAGCGCGGTGCGCTGGTGCTGCGGGTGGTCGACAACGGTGTCGGCTTTGACCCGGCCGTCCTGGATCGCAAGGTGGCCGAGGGGCATATCGGGTTGTCGTCGTTGGTGGTCGGCGTCGAAGCGATGGGCGGTTCGGTGCGGTTCCTCGAGACCCCGGGCGGCGGTACGACGGCGGTTGTGACGGTACCCGAAAGAGCGTTAGCGCCAAGCTAATTCGGCGACTTCAGCCGCACGGTCTCCAGCGCCGCCAGGGCGTCGTCGGGAATCGGCACCGGACCGTCGTCGCCGAGGAGCACCAGCACGGTGTCGCATACGCCGACGCAGTTGCCGTCGACGAACAGCCCGGTCGATGCCACGAACGAGGTGCGCCCGATCCGGCCGACCCCGGCACCGGTCTGGATGGTCCCCGGCCAATGCACCTCGGCGAGGAAATGCACGGCGTTCTGTGACGTCACCAGGCGCAGCCGACGCGTGGTGACGTCGTAGATGTCGGGAAAAGGCTGCGGTTCATGGTTGCCCGAGCGTTCTCGTGCAGCGCTTCGAGCGCCAGATTGTTGAGGTGGGCGTTGGAGTCCATGTCGCCGTAGCGCGCCTGGATGGCGTCGATGACGGGGTAGGTGTCCAGCTTCAGCCGCATCTCGTGCGGGCGGGCCGCGGTCGTTGTCCAGTCGCTCACAGCTGAGGAAGCTTATCGGCCGCGTGCCGCCAGCTCACCAGCGCCGCCGCAGCGACCATGATGACCGCGGCACCGATCGTCGGCTCCGGCAGCAGCGCCGCCCCCACCATCGCTGCGGTCAGCACCACCACGCCGGCGGTCTGGATGGCGTCGCGACGCCCGGCGTCGAGGATCAACCATGTCGTGAGCAGGAAGACGGCCAGCGGAATCGTCAGCGTCAGTCCGGCCGCCGTGTGCGGCAGGTGGCCCTCGCCGAGGTGCTCGGTGACCACCACCTCCACCCCCGCCGAGAATGCCGCGGCCGCGGCGAAGATGAAGTAGTGCAGGTAGCCCCAGAAGAACGAACGCCGCATGGTGGCGGTCTGGTGATGCTGCGGGCGGTCGAAATAGATCCACCACATGGATGCCACGATCGCCAGTGAGCAGGCGGCGACGGCGATCAAACCGGGACGGGCATCGTCGTTCGACAACCCGCCGATGATCGAATTGGCCGCGGCCAGAATAGATTCACCGAGAACAATCAAGGTGAACAGGCCGTACCGCTCGGCGATGTGATGGTGGTGGTACGGCGTCGGCCGGTACCGTTCGGCGATCGGCGACATGGACAGGTCCACCACCGCGAGCGCGGGGAACAGCCACACCGGGCCGTCGAGGACATACCAGGACACCCACAGCACCTGCACGACCACGATGCCGACCGCATACCGCACACATGTTCCGCGTGATGCGCGATCGCTGACCGCCGCCCGGATCCACTGCGCCGCCGTCGCCACCCGCATGATGACGTAACCCGCGACGATCGCCCCGAAGTCGTTGGCCAGCATGGCGCTCTGCGCCCCGGCGGCGATGACCAGGGCTCCGCCCATCTGGACGAACGCGGTCAGCCGGTAGAGCCAGTCGTCGGTGTCGTAGGCACTGGCGAACCAGATGAAGTCTTTCCAGGCGTTGAAGATCGCGAAGAACACCATCGCGTACGACGCCAGACCGGTTACGAAATGGTGTTCTTCCCAAAGGTGGTGCAGCGCACCGGAAGTCTGGGAGACGGCGACCACGAAAACGAGGTCGAAGAGAAGCTCGAGCGAGCTTGCCGCGCGATGCGGCTCATCGGGGTCGCGGGCGAGCATCGCCCGCAGGCCGGCCGGCAAAGGGATGGTTCGAACGGTGTCTTAAACCGGCGGGTACGCAGGCGGTGGGTACACGCCGCGCAGTGCCCAGGGCAGCCAGGTGAAGAAGTACTCGACCTCATCGCTCGCGTCGTAATCCGGATTCGGATCCATCCCTCGCACCTCCCAGGTCACCCCGACACAACCGGAGTCTAGTCCGCGGGCCCCTGCCGCGACACCGGTCATTAAACTATTCAACCAGTTGATAGAGAGAGCCGACTCCGTCGGCGAACAAGAAGACACCGTGCCGACCGCGGCCGGCGTAGGACAAGCGAGGACATCATGCCAGCCGAGAACGGGATGACCCGGCGCGAAGAATTGCTGGCCGTCGCCACGAAGCTCTTCGCCGCGAGGGGCTATCACGGCACCAGGATGGATGACGTCGCCGATGTCGTCGGCCTGAACAAGGCCACGGTCTACCACTATTACGCCAGCAAGTCGCTGATCCTGTTCGACATCTACCGCCGGGCGGCCGAGAACACCCTGGAAGCCGTGCACGACGACCCGTCGTGGACGGCCCGCGAGGCGCTCTACCAATACACCGTGCGGCTGCTGACGAACATCGCCGAGAATCCCGAGGGGGCGGCGGTGTACTTCCAGGAGGCGCCCTACATCACCGAGTGGTTCACCGACGATCAGGTCGCCGAGGTCCGGGAGAAGGAAACCCAGGTCTACGAGCACGTGCACGGCCTGATCGGGCGGGGCATCGCCAGCGGCGAGTTCTTCGAGTGCGACACCCACGTGGTGGCGCTGGGCTACATCGGGATGACGTTGGGTGCCTACCGCTGGCTGCGCCCGGACGGCCGGCGCACCGCCAAGGAGATCGCCGCCGAGTTCAGTACCGCGTTGCTGCGCGGCCTGATTCGGGAAGACAGTGTGCGGGTGGAGTCACCGCTGGGACCGCAGAGCACCGAGAAGGCGAACGTCTAGCCATCGCTAGACTCGGCCGATGCCGCTCGTCAGTAAGACCGTTGAGGTCAACGCCGATGCCGACACGATCCTGCGGATAGTCGCCGACTTCGAGAAGTTCCCGGAATGGAATCCCGAGGCCAAGGCCGTCTACGTCCTGGCCCGCTATGACGACGGCCGGCCCAGCCAGCTGCGCCTCGATATGGAGATCCAGGGGCAGTCGGGCACCTTCATCCAGGCGGTGTACTACCCCGGCGAGAACCAGATCCAGACCGTGCTCCAGCAGGGCGAGGTGTTCACCAAGCAGGATCAGCTCTTCTCGGTGGTCGCGATGGGCCCGTCGAGCCTGCTGACGGTGGACCTGGACGTCGAGGTGTCGCTGCCGGTGCCTGCGGTGATGGTCAAGAAGCTCGTCAACGATGTGCTCGAGCACCTGGCCAACAATCTCAAGACGCGCGCCGAGCAGCTGGCGAGCTAGCGGCTTCGCCGAAGCTGTAGTTATCGGGCAGAAGTTCGAGTGAACGGCACCATAAGTACAGCCTGACGTGAGTCCGGGTCACGCGCGTCCTAACGCCACATCCCGTTGCGCTCGAGCTGGTCCATCAGCCGGTGCACACCGTCGCTGAACTCCGCCGCGGACAGCTCGACCAGGGTGGACTTGTCGCGCCGGCGCAACGCCTCGATCAGCCGGCGATGGGTCTCTACCGACGACTCGCCCCAGGACGGGTCGGTGACGTAGATCTGCGGCGGCATGTACCGCGCGGCATGCAGCAGGAACCAGGCCAGCTTGATCCGGCCCGCCCCACGGTTGAGCAGCCGGTGGAACGCGAACTCGGCCGCACCGACGGTGGCCGGATCGCCCTCGACCACCGCCGCGGCCAAGGCCTCGTTGGCGCGTTCGAGCTCGTCGATCTGCTCGTCGGTCAGCCGGTCGGCCGCGCTGCTCACGAGCTCCTTGGCGATGGTGGCCTGCAACCAGTAGATGTCGGCGACGTCCTGCCGGCTCAGCGGCTGCACCACGTAGCCGCGCCGCGGCTCGAGCGCCACCATGCCCTCGCCGCGCAGGGTCAGCAGCGCCTCCCGCACCGGGGTGATGCTGACCCCGAGCCGGGCGGCCGTCTCGTCGAGCCGGATGAACGTCCCGGGGCGCAGCACCCCGGTCATGATCGCTTCGCGAAGGTGCCCGGCGACCTCGTCAGACAGTTGCGAACGACGGCTGGCCCGGCGGTTGCCGACCCGTGCGGAAGCCGGTGCGTTCACGTGACCTCCGAGGACTTGTGTGGCGAGCGGCGAAGCAATACTGTGACCCAAGCAACAACAGATTTGATCAAATATAACGATTTCTGCGTTCTCCAGCCACCGGGTTCACGCACCATTTATGCCTATAGGAACTGTTGAGAGGGCAACGAAGACCAGTGACCAGTCAGCTGACCGCGACCACCGAGCAGCCGTACCTGGCGCGCCGCCAGAACTGGACGAACCAGCTGGCGCGGCACGCGCTCATGCAGCCCGACGCGACCGCGCTGCGGTTCATGGGCCGCACGACGACGTGGGCCGAGTTCGATCACCGGGTCACCAAGCTCGCCGACGCGCTGCACCGCCGCGGCGTGAAGTTCGGCGACCGGGTGATGATCCTGATGCTCAACCGACCCGAGTTCATCGAAGCCACGCTGGCGGCCAATCAGCTCGGGGCGATTGCCGTGCCGGTCAACTTCCGGCTGACCCCGCCCGAGCTGGTGTTCCTGGTCCAGGACTGCGAGGCCGCCGTGCTGGTCACCGAAACCGTGCTGGCCGATGTCGCCAAGGCGGTGCGCGACCTGGCGCCGGCGCTGTCCACCGTGATCGTGGCCGGCGGCGCGACGGACGACGGGGTGCTCGGCTACGAGGACCTGATCGGCGAAGAGGGTGAGCAGCACCAGCCGGTGGACATCCCCAACGACAGTCCGGCGCTGATCATGTACACCTCGGGCACCACTGGCCGGCCCAAGGGCGCGGTGCTGACCCACACCAACCTGGCCGGTCAGGCGATGACCGGGATGTACACCACCGGGCCCGACATCAACCATGACGTCGGATTCATCGGGGTTCCGCTGTTCCACATCGCCGGTATCGGCAACACCCTCGGCGGCCTGATGCTCGGCACCCCGACGGTCATCCACCCGCTCGGCGGCTTCGACCCGGGCCAGTTGCTCGACGTGCTGGAGGCCGAACGGGTCACCGGCATCTTCTTGGTGCCCGCGCAGTGGCAAGCGGTCTGCGCGGCCCAGAAGGCCAAGCCGCGCGACATCAAACTGCGGGCGCTGTCGTGGGGGGCCGCCCCGGCGTCGGACACCCTGCTGCGGGAGATGTCGGAGACCTTCCCGGACAGCAAGATTCTGGCGGCGTTCGGCCAGACCGAGATGTCTCCGGTGACGTGCATGCTCCTCGGTGACGACGCGATCCGTAAGCGCGGGTCGGTGGGCAAGGTCATCCCGACGGTCGCCGCCCGCGTCGTCGACGAGAACATGAACGACGTCCCGGTCGGCGAGGTCGGCGAAATCGTCTATCGCGCACCGACTCTGATGGCCGGCTACTGGAACAACCCGGAAGCCACCGCGGAGGCGTTCGCCGGCGGCTGGTTCCATTCCGGCGACCTGGTCCGCGCGGATTCCGATGGCTACATCTGGGTGGTCGACCGCAAGAAGGACATGATCATCTCCGGCGGAGAGAACATCTACTGCGCGGAGGTCGAGAACGTGCTGGCCGCACACCCGGCGATCGTCGAGGTCGCGGTCATCGGCCGGGCCCACCCCAAATGGGGTGAGGTGCCGGTGGCGGTCGCCGCGATCTCCGCCGCCGAACTCCGGCTGGAGCAACTCGAGGAGTTCCTGACCGAACGTTTGGCCCGCTACAAGCACCCCAAGGGGCTCGAGATCGTCGACGCGTTGCCCCGCAACCCCGCCGGCAAGGTGCTGAAGACCGAATTGCGAATTCGTTTCAGCGCAAGCCCGGGAACTGACGTGAGAGCTGAATCCGGTTCGGATGCAGCAGATCCCAGCTAGCGGAACGAAGTATTACGGATGCGACAAAAATCGAGTAGTGGGGATGGAGGGTCAATAGTGCAGATGCGGTGCACGGCCCGTCAGGCATCGGGTACATTCCTGTGGTCCGCCTTACTACTCAGTAGTAGGGAGACGACACTCACTCACTGCGGGTCGGGGCAAGGAGGATATGTGCCAGTCGGACTGCCGTCACGCGACGACCGACGTGGTCCCGTCATGTGGGTGATCCGGTGACGACCGCGAACCCCGGCGTCGGCGCGTACCTCCAGGACAAGGCCCGCCCGGCCCTCACGGCCATCGGCGGCTTCTTCCGCATGTGCGTGCTCACCGCCAAGGCGACGACCAAGTGGCCGTTCGAATGGCGCGAGTTCATCCTTCAGGGCTGGTTCCAGTTCCGGGTGACCTTCCTGCCCACGATCGCCGTGGCGGTGCCCAACACCATCCTCATCATCTTCACGATCAACATCCTGCTGGTGGAGTTCGGCGCGGCCGACGTCTCCGGAGCCGGTGCCGCACTGGCCGCGGTGACCCAGCTCGGCCCGATCGTGACCGTGCTCGTCGTCGCCGGCGCCGGCTCGACGGCCATCTGCGCCGACCTCGGCGCGCGCACGATCCGCGAAGAGATCGACGCCCTGGAAGTCCTCGGTATCGACCCGATCCACCGACTGGTTCTGCCCCGCGTGGTCGCCGCGACGTTCGTCGCCGTGCTGCTCAACGGCGCGGTGATCACCGTCGGCCTGGTCGGTGGCTTTATTTTCGGTGTGTACATGCAGAACATCTCCGCCGGCGCCTACGTCTCCACCCTCACGCTGATCACCGGCTTGCCGGAGGTCATCATCTCGATCGTCAAGGCGCTCACCTTCGGACTCATCGCCGGACTCGTCGGCTGCTACCGCGGTCTGACCGTCTCCGGCGGCGCCAAGGGCCTGGGCACCGCGGTGAACGAAACGCTGGTGCTGTCCGTGGTCGCTTTGTTCGCGGTCAACGTCGTGCTGACCACCATCGGCGTCAAGTTCGGAACGGGGCACTGAGATGAGTACCGCCGCAGTCGTTCGGTCCCGTTTTCCCCGCGCCTATTCCAGCGCCAGCAAGTGGGCGTCGGCCCCGGGCCGGTTCATCGACCGGGTCGGTGACGTGGCCTGGTTCACCGTCACCGCCGTGGGCCAGATCCCGCACGCACTGCGGTATTACCGCCGCGCCACCCTGCGACTGATCGCCGAGATCGGAATGGGCACCGGCGCGATGGCCGTCATCGGTGGCACCATCGCGATCGTCGGTTTCGTGACGCTGTCCGGCGGTTCGCTGATTGCGATCCAGGGTTATGCGTCGCTGGGCAACATCGGCGTCGAGGCCTTCACCGGATTCGTCGCGGCGCTGGTGAACGTCCGCGTCGTCGCGCCCCTGGTCTCCGGTCATTCACTGGCCGCAACGGTCGGCGCCGGCGCCACCGCCGAGTTGGGTGCCATGCGCATCAGCGAGGAGATCGACGCACTCGAGGTGATGGGCATCAAGTCCATCAGCTACCTGGTGTCGACCCGCATCCTCGCCGGCATGGTCGTGATCATTCCTCTTTATGCGATGGCGCTGCTGCTGTCGTTCCTGGCGGCGCAGCTGACCACGACCGTGTTCTACGGCCAGTCGACAGGTACCTACGATCACTACTTCCGGACCTTCCTGCGGCCCGACGACGTGTTCTGGTCGTTCGTCGTCGCGATCATCATCGCGATGTTCGTGATGATCAATCACTGCTACTTCGGCTACAACGCCAGCGGCGGTCCGGTCGGCGTGGGTGAGGCCGTCGGAATCTCGATGCGCGCATCGATCGTCGCCGTCGCGACGACCGTTTTGTTGGCCTCGTTGGCGCTCTACGGCACCAACCCGAACTTCAATCTCACGGTGTAGCGCCGATGACGTCGCCACTCAACTCATCCCGGCGCCCGCCCATCAAGTTGGCGGGTGTGGTGTTTCTACTGCTGGCCGTCGTGTTGGCCACGCTGGTGTACCTCCAATTCCGTGGGGATCTGACGCCCAAGACCACGCTCACGGTGGTGTCCGGCCGCGCCGGTCTGGTGATGGACCCGGGTTCGAAGGTCACCTACAACGGCGTCGAAATCGGCCGAGTCACCGAGGTTTCCGAGGTCAACCGCGACGGAAAGTCGGCAGCCGAACTGACCCTCGAGGTCGCTCCGCGCTACATCTCGCTGATCCCTGCCAACGTTGACGCCCAGATCAAGGCCAGCACGGTCTTCGGCAACAAGTCCGTGTCGTTCACCAGCCCGAAGGATCCGGTCAAGAACCGCATCTCGAGCAGCGACGTCATCACGGCCTCCGGGGTCACCACCGAGTTCAACACCTTGTTCGAGACCGTCACCTCGATCTCGGAGAAGGTCGACCCGGTCAAGCTGAACATGACTCTGAGCGCGGCCGCTGAAGCGCTCAACGGGCTGGGCACCAAGTTCGGCCAGTCGATCGTCAACGGCAACGCGGTTCTCGACGACGTCAATCCGCAGATGCCGCAGATCCGCACGGACATTCGGCAGCTGTCGAACCTCGCCGACGTCTATATCAAGGCCAGCCCCGACCTGTGGGACGCCCTTGACCATGCGGTCACCACCGCGCGCACGCTGAACGAGCAGCAGAAAGACCTCGACGCGGCGCTCTTGGCGTCGACCGGGTTCGGCAACACCGGCGCCGAAATCTTCGAGCGCGCCAAGCCGTACTTCGTGCGTGGGCAGGCCGATCTGGTGCCGACCGCCCAGCTGCTGGACACCTACAGCCCTCAGCTCTACTGCCAGATCCAGGGTGAAGCAGAAGCCCTCCCGGATGCGCTCGGTGCGTTCGGCGGCAACGGCTATTCGTTGAACACCGTCACCGAATTCCTCGGTGCCCCCAACCCGTACGTCTATCCGGACAACCTGCCCCGAGTCAACGGGCACGGCGGCCCCGGCGGTGCGCCGGGCTGCTGGCAGAAGGTCGATCGCAACTTCTGGCCGGCACCGCACATGGTGGTCGACGACGGTGCTTCCATCGCCCCGTACAACCACTTCGAGCTCGGCCAGCCCCTCCTCACCGAGTACGTGTGGGGTCGCCAAGTCGGGGAGAACACGATCAACCCATGAGAATCACCGGCACAGCAGTCAAACTCGCAGCATTCTCGTTGGTGTTGCTGCTCTTCACCGCGATCATCATCGTCGTGTTCGGCCAGCTCCGCTTCGACCGAACCACCGCGTACACAGCCGAATTCAGCAATGCGAGCGGTTTGCGTGACGGCCAGTTCGTCCGCGCGGGTGGCGTCGAGGTCGGCAAGGTCTCCGATATCAAGCTCGTCGGCAACGGCGACCGAGTTCTGGTGACACTGAACGTCGATCGGACGCTCCCGCTGTATCAGTCGACCACTGCTCAGATTCGATACCAAGATCTGATCGGCAACCGCTACGTCAATCTCGACCGCGGCACCGGCGAGGGTGCCGACCGGATCCTGCCTGCCGGTGGGTTCATTCCGATGTCGCGCACGCAGCCCGCGCTGGATCTCGACGCGCTCATCGGTGGGTTCAAGCCATTGTTCAAGGCACTGGACCCGCAGAAGGTCAACACCATCGCCTCGTCGCTGATCACGGTTTTCCAGGGACAGGGCGGCACCATCAACGACATTCTCGATCAGACCGCCCAGCTGACATCCGCGCTGGCCGACCGGGATCAGGCCATCGGTGAGGTGATCACCAACCTCAACACCGTCCTGGACACCACCGTCAAGCACGAGAAGGACTTCGACCAGACGGTCAACAACTTCGAGGTGCTCATCACCGGGTTGCGCAACCGCGCTGACCCACTGGCCCAATCGGTTGCCGACATCAGCGACGCCACAGGGACTTTGGGCGATCTGCTGGCTGACGACCGCCCGCAGTTACAGAACACCATCGCCAAGCTGGAGACCATCCAGCAGCCGCTGGCCGACGGCCAGGACCGACTGGACGACCTGCTGACGAGGTTGCCGGTGGCCGTGAAGATGATCGGTCGCGCCGGCGGTATCTACGGCGACTTCTTCAACTTCTACCTGTGCGATATCAACCTGAAGCTCAACGGCTTACAGCCCGGTGGCCCCGTCCGCACGGTCAAGATCACTCAGCAGCCCTCGGGTAGGTGCACGCCGCAATGAGAACGCTAGAGGGTTCGAATCGCATCAGGAACGGCCTGGCCGGCATCCTGATCATCATCCTGGTAATCGCTGTGGGACAGAGCTTTTCGGGTGTTCCACAGCTCTTCGCCCAGCCTGCCTACTACGGCCAGTTCACCGACAGCGCCGGCCTGAACCCCGGTGACAAGGTCCGCATCGCCGGTATGGACGTCGGTGAGGTCAAGTCGCTGAAGATCGACGGCGACAAGGTGCTGATCGGATTCAACTTGGGCCCCAGGCAGATTGGCACCGAGAGCCGACTCGCCATCCGCACCGAGACGATCCTGGGCAAGCGTGTGCTGGAGATCGAACCGCGCGGCGGCAAGATGCTGCAGGCCAGCGGGGTACTGCCGGTCGGACAGACCACCACGCCGTACCAGATCTACGACGCGGTGTTCGACGTGACGAAGGCAGCCGCCGGGTGGGATATCGACACCGTCAAGCGATCGCTGAATGTGTTGTCCGAGACCATCGATCAGACCTACCCGCACCTGAGTGCGGCACTCGACGGTGTGGCGCGCTTCTCCGACACCATCGGCAAGCGTGACGAGCAGTTCAAGCAACTGCTGGCCAACGCGAACAAGGTCGCCGCCGTGCTGGGCAACCGCAGCGAGCAGATCAACCGCCTGGCGGTCAACGCCCAAACGCTGCTGGCCGCGGTCAACGAGCGCCGGTCCGAGGTCGACGCGTTGCTGTCCAACATCTCGGAGATCTCCGAGCAGTTCACCGGATTCGTCAACGACAATCCGAATCTGAATCATGTTCTGGAACAGCTGAAGACGATCAGTGATGTGCTCGTCAAGCACAAGACGGATCTGTCCGACGTGCTGATCACCGCCTCCAAGTTCATGGGCGCTCTGGCCGAGGCCATCGGTTCCGGCCCGTACTTCAAGGTGCTCGTGGTCAACCTGCTGCCGTACCAGATCCTGCAGCCGTGGGTGGACGCCGCGTTCAAGAAGCGTGGCATCGACCCCGAGGAGTTCTGGCGCAACGCGGGCCTGCCGGCCTTCCGCTTCCCGGATCCCAACGGCCAGCGCCAGCCCAACGGTGCTCCGCCGCCGGCTCCGATTCCGCTCGAAGGCACGCCGGACCACCCCGGTCCCGCGGTCGGCCCCGGCTCGCCGTGCTCCTACACCCCGCCGCCGGACGGAATCCCGACCAACAACAACCCGCTGCCGTGCGCCGGGCTGACCCAGGGACCGTTCGGGGGACCGGGCTACCCGAGCGCCGACGTGCCGATCTCGGCGCCCAACCCTGACGCGGGTTACCGCCCGGGTGTCCCGAGTGCCGCCTACCCGGGTGAGCTCTCGCCGGCCATCCAAGGTGTGCCCGCACCGCCGCTGGCTCCCGGTCCGCCGGGAGCACGCACGGTGCCGGTCGCCCCGACACCGGGACCCGCCACCGACATTCCCGGATACGCCCCGCCGCCGAACGCACTGATCGGACCGATCCCGCCACCGGGACCGGGACCACAAGTGCCGCCGGTCGGTGACCTGGCACCCGTCGATCAGGGAGGGGGAGCGTAAGCGATGTCAACGGTCTTCAACATTCGTAATCTGGGCCTGCCGAAGATGTCTCGGACTTCAGTCGTCGTCGGCACCCTCGTGGTGGTCATCGCGCTCGTGGTGGCCGTGGTCGGCTACAAGCTGTACGAGAAGCTGACCACCAACACGGTCGTGGCGTACTTCCCCGAAGCACTCGCGCTGTACCCCGGAGACCGCGTTCAGATCATGGGCGTGAAAGTCGGCGGTATCGACAAGATCGAGCCGGCCGGCGACAAGATGAAGGTCACCTTCCACTACGACAACAGGTACAAGGTGCCCGCCAACGCCACGGCGACGATCCTCAACCCGAGCCTGGTCGCCTCCCGCGTGATCCAGTTGGCGCCCGCCTACACCGGTGGTCCGGTGATGGCCGACAACGCCGTCATCCCGATCGATCGCACCCAGGTGCCGGTGGAGTGGGACGATCTGCGCAACCAGATCTCCGACATCGTCACCAAGCTCGGCCCGACACCCGAACAGCCCAAGGGCCCCTTCGGTGATGTCCTGGAATCCTTCGCCAACGGCCTTGAGGGCAAGGGCCAGCAGATCAACACCACGTTCAAGGCGCTCTCCGACGCGGTGAGCGCCCTCAACGAGGGCCGCGGTGATTTCTTCGCCGTCCTCAAGAGCCTGGCGCTGTTCGTCAACGCATTGCACAAGAGCGATCAGCAACTCGTGGCGCTCAACAACGACCTGGCCACGTTCACGAACTCGTTCAGCAACTCCGATCAGGAAGTGGCCAAAGCGGTCAAGGACATTGACAGCCTGCTGACCACCGCGCGCAAGTTCGTCAACGACAACGGCTCGCTGCTGAGCAAGGACATCAACAACCTCAGCGATGTCACCACCGCGATCCTGCAGCCGGAGTCGCGCAACGGCCTGGAGACGGTCCTGCACGTCTACCCGACCCTGGCCGCGAACCTGCAGAACATCTACCACCCGACACACGGTGCGCTGGTGACCATTCCGACGATTGCGAGCTTCGCCAACCCGATGCAGTTCATCTGCAGCGCGATCCAGTCCGGCAGCCGGCTGGGCTACCAGGATTCGGCGGAGATGTGCGCGCAGTACCTGGCGCCGATCATGGATGCGATCAAGTTCAACTTCCCGCCGTTCGGCGTCAACCAGTTCTCGACCGCCGAGACGCTGCCGAAGTACATCGCCTACTCCGAGGAACGGCTGCGGCCGCCTCCCGGATACAAGGACACGACCGTGCCGGGCATCTGGTCGCGCGACACGTTGTTCTCGCACGGCAACCATGAGCAGGGCTGGATCGTCGCGCCGGGTATGCAGGGCGTGGACGTCCAGGCGTTCACCGCCAACATGCTGACGCCGGATTCGTTGGCCGCGTTGATGGGTGGGCCCGATCCCGTGAACTACCCGCCGGGTGGTCCGCGCGGTGGCGCTCCGTCGAACTCCTATGACCAGCTCAATCCGCTGCCGCCGCCGTGGTATCCGGGCGCGATCCCGCCGCCACCGCCAGGCCCGAACGTGATCCCCGGACCGTTGCCGGTCTCGCAGCAGATCTATGGCGGAGGCACCGCCCCGGGTCCGGCTGCCCCGGCCCCGGCCGCACCGGCACCCGCGGGTCCGCCGCTGCCCGCTGAGATGGGAAGTGCACAGTGAGCGCGATCCTGAGCACCACCCGTCGGTTCGGCTGGCGTGGTTTCGTATTGGTCCTGACGGCGATGATACTGACATCGTGTGGCTGGCGCGGGATCGCCAACGTCCCGATTCCGGGTGGCCCTGGAACCGGTGAGAAGGCCATGACGGTGTACGTCCAGATGCCGGATACCTTGGCCCTCAACGTCAACAGCCGGGTCCGGGTTGCCGACGTCTTCGTCGGTACGGTACGTGCCATCGAGCTGAAGAACTGGATCCCGACGCTGACGCTTGGCTTGCAGCCCGGAGTCAAGTTGCCCGCCAACGCAATTGCGCGCATCGGCCAGACCAGTCTCTTGGGCACCCAGCACGTCGAGTTGGATCCGCCGCCGAATCCGTCGTCCGAGCCGCTGCGCGACGGTGCGACGATTCCGCTGAAGAACTCGCAGTCGTTCCCGACCACCGAGCGCACCCTGGCCAGCATCGCCACCGTGCTGCGCGGCGGCGGCATCTCCAACCTGGAGGTCATCCAGACCGAGGTCGCCAACATCCTGGACGGTAACGGTGAACAGATCCGCGACTTCCTGACCAAGCTGGACACGTTCACCGATCAGCTCAATCAGCAGCGTGACGACCTGACCCGGGCGATTGACAAGACCAACGAACTGCTGACGATCGTGGCAGCGCGGAACAACACCCTGGATCGGGTGCTGACCGAATTCCCGCCGCTGATCAAGTATTTCGCGGACGCCAGGGACCGGTTCACCGGTGCTGTCGAGGCGCTCGGCCGGTTCAGCAAGGTCACCGCCGACACCTTCTCGGAAGCACGGGAGAACTTCGACACCAACCTCGCGCTGCTGCAGCGACCGCTGAAGCAGCTCGGCCGGGCGGCGCCCTACCTGATCGACTCACTGAAGCTGGTCATCACGGCCCCATACCCGATCGACAACATCCCGAAGGTTATTCGTGGTGACTACATCAACACGTCGGCCACCTTCGACCTGACGCTGAGCTCGATCGACAACGCATTCCTCACCGGTACCGGTGTCTCCGGAATGCTGCGTGCGCTCGAGCAGGCCTGGGGTCGCGATCCGCAGACGATGATCCCGGATGTTCGGTTCACGCCTCACCCGAACATGACCGACGGTGGCGGACCGTTCGTCGAGCGCGGCGAGTGAGGGATGACGACTAGATGTTGACCCGTTTCATCAAGACACAGCTCGTCATGTTCGGCGTGCTGACCGTGATCGCCCTGCTGGTGCTGGGCTGGTACTTCCTGCGGCTGCCGACGTTGGCCGGCATCGGGCAGTACGAGTTGAAGGCGGACCTGCCGTCCTCGGGCGGCCTGTACGCGACCGCCAACGTCACCTACCGGGGCATCACCATCGGCCGCGTCACCGAGGTGGAGCCCACCGAGAACGGTGTCCGGGCGACGATGAGCATCAGCGACAAGTACAAGATCCCCGCTGATGCCACCGCCAATGTGCACTCGGTGTCCGCGGTCGGCGAGCAGTATCTCGACCTGGTGTCCGACGGCAATCCCGGGCAGTACTTCTCCGCCGGGCAGACGATCACCAAATCGACTGTCCCGGAGGAGATCGGCCCGGCGCTGGATGCGGCCAACAAGGGTCTCGCGGCGCTGCCTGCCGACAAGATTCCGGTGTTGCTGAACGAAACCGCCCAAGCCGTAGGCGGTTTGGGCCCGGCGTTGCAGCGGCTGGTCGACGGCACCCAGGCGATCGTGACTGATTTCAAGACGAACATTCAGGACGTCAACGACATCATCCAGAATTCGGCGCCGATCGTGGACAGCCAGGTGAACTCCGGCGATGCGATCCAGCGGTGGGCGGCCAATCTGGACACGATCACCACCCAGACCGCCCAGCAGGATCAGGCGCTGCGTGACGGGCTGAGGCAGGCCGCGCCGACCGCTGATGCGGTCAACGCGGTGTTCAGCGATGTCCGCGAGTCATTGCCGCAGACGCTGGCGAACCTGGAGATCATCCTGGACATGCTCAAGCGCTATCACAAGGGCGTCGAGCAGTCCCTGGTGCTTCTTCCGCAGGGTGCCTCGGTGGCCCAGTCGGTGTCGGCGCCGTATCCGGGGCAGGCCGCGCTGGACTTCGGGTTGACGATCAACCAGCCGCCGCCGTGTCTGACCGGCTTCCTGCCTGCCAGCCAGTGGCGTGCTCCGGCGGACCTTCGGCCGATGCCGGTGGAGAACAACCTCTACTGCAAGATCCCGAAGGACACCCCGGCCAACGTGGTCCGCGGCGCGCGTAACTTCCCCTGTGTCGACGTGCCCGGCAAGCGGGCCGCGACACCGATGGAATGCCGCAGCAACGAGCCCTACACCCCGCTGGGCAACAACCCCTGGTACGGCGACCCGAACCAGGTGCTGAACTGCCCGGCCCCCGGTGCTCGGTGCGATCAGCCGGTGAACCCCGGTACCGTGATACCGGCACCGTCGATCAACAACGGGATGAACCCGCTGCCGGCCGATCTGCTGCCAGGTCCGACGCCACCGACGAGTGACCCGCTCAGTCCACCCGGGACGGGCACCGTGCAGTGCAACGGCCAACAACCAAACCCCTGCACGTACACTCCGGCAGCAAGTAATACGGCCGTCTATAGCCCCCAGAGTGGGGAAGTGACCGGTCCTGACGGCGTGAAATACGACGTCAAGAACTCGAGCAGTACAGGAGACGACGGATGGAAGGAGATGCTGGCTCCGGCCGGCTGACCCCCAACCCGCCAGCCGACGACGACGCCGCACTCGATGAGGCGGAACAGTCGACGAATGTGGAACCGGTCGACGAGACCGAAACAGCCGACGACGCTGCGCCGCGCGGGTCGCGGCTGAGCGGTCGCCGCCTGGGCTTTGTTGTCGCCGGACTCGTGATCGCGAGCCTGCTCGTCGCGACCGGTGGGTACTTCGCCCTGCGGTCGCACCAGAAGAGCGTGACCGCTGCGCGGAACGAGACCGTCGCGCTGGCCGCGGCCAAGGACTGCGTCACCGCCACCCAGGCGCCGGACGCCAACGCAATGGCCGCCAGCCAGCAGAAGATCGTCGAGTGCTCGACCGGTGATTTCGCCGCGCAGGCCAGCCTCTACAGCGGACTGCTGGTCGACGCCTATCAGGCCGCCAAGGTTCAGGTCCAGGTCTCCAACATGCGCGCGGCTGTCGAGAAGCACAACGACGACGGCTCGATAAACGTCCTGGTGGCGGTGCGGGTGAAGGTGTCCAACTCCGCGGCCCAGGATCAGGAACAGGGCTACCGATTGCGCGTCAAGATGATGCCCGAGGGAGGCACGTACAAGATCGCCAACCTCGACCAGGTGAGCAAGTGACGGTGACGGTCCCCGAAGCGGACACCGGCACCGAGGCCGACGTCGACGCCACCGAGGTTGCCCACGTGGCTGTGGCCGGGGTGCCGGCCAGTTGGCCGGCGCGTGCCGGCGCGTTCACCGTCGACGTGTTCTTCGGTATCGGCGTGGTGGCCACCTGTCTGCTGGTGGCATGGACCGCCTCGCTGCGCGGATGGCTGTGGTGGGTCGCGGTGTCGCTGGCCGGCGCGGTGTTCCTGGCGGTCGCCGTCAACCGATGGCTGCTGCCGGCGATCACCGGGTGGACGCTGGGCCGCTCGCTGGCCGGGATCGCGGTCGTCACACGTGACGGCGGATCGGTCGGCCCGTGGCGACTGCTGGTCCGCGACCTGGCACATCTGCTCGACACCGTCGCGGTGCTGCTCGGCTGGCTGTGGCCGCTGTGGGATTCGCGTGGGAGAACCTTCGCCGACCTGCTGACCCGCACCGAAGTCCACCGCGTCGAGGGCGAACTGCCCAACCGGCGCAGGCTGGCCGGGGTGGTGCTGGGGATGCTTGCCGTGCTGGCCGTCGGCGCTACGGCACTGGCCTACTTCGGGGTGTACCGGCCCGAACGCGCCGTCGAGCAAGCCCGCCAGCAGCTCGCGGTCGAGGGACCCAAGATCGTCACACAGATGCTGAGCTATGACGTCGCCTCGATCGACAGCGACTTCGCCCGCGCCCGTGGCCTTGCCACCGACAGCTATCGGCAAAAGCTTGTGGCAGAACAGGATTCGGTGCGCAAGAGCGGCCCCGTCGACAACGACTACTGGGTGACCAACAGCGCCGTGCTGACCAATACCCGGGATCGGGCGGAGATGCTACTGCTCATGCAGGGCCAGCGCGGCGAGGCTCCCAAGCAGCGGCTGATCACCGCCACCCTGCAGGTGAGCTTCGAGCGGTCCGCCAGCGGCCAATGGCAGGTGGCCAACCTGTCGGTGCTGGCCAAGCCGAACCCGGCGGGGGAGGCGAAATGAGTCCCCGCCGCAAGGTCGACGCCGACGACAAGGAGCTGTTCCGGCTGCCCGATCGGCAGCCGCGGCGCTGGGTGCTGCCGCTGGTGGCGAGCTTGGCGGCGGTGTTGATCATCGCCGCGATCACGACCAGCACGCTGCTGTTGGTGAAACGCGAAACCCAGCGACACGACGCGGTCCGAGATGTGGCCGTGCTCAGCTTCGTCCGCGGATTCGTCACGCACTACACGTCGATCGACCCGTTCCACGCCAACGACTATGCCGACAAGGTGTTGGCGCAGGGCACTGGGCAGTTCGCAAAGCTGTACCAGGACAAGATGAATGAGGTCGTCATCCAGGTGGCGCGGGCCGAGCCGACGACGGGCACCGTGCAGGCCGTGGGTATCGAACGCTGGAACCGCGACGGCAGCGCCGACGTGGTGGCGGCCGCCACGACGAAAACCCGTATGCCCGACGGCAAGACCGTGGAAAGCGGCAGTCGCTGGGTGGTCACCGTGACCCAAGAAGGAGGTGCAGGAGGTCCGTGGAAGATCAGCAACCTGCTGCAGGTGATCTGACCGACGCCGCACCGGAGGCCACGACCGAGGGCACGGCCGCCGAAACCGAGGCCGAAACCGCGGCTGACAGCGAGACAACGGCCGCCGCCGAGGCGCCGAAGCGACCGAACTGGTTGCGTCGCAACAGGACTGCGCTCGCCGTGGGCACGTCGGCGGCCCTGTTTGTCGCGGCCGGTGGTTTCGCCGGTGCGGCCGTTCAGCCATATCTGGTGGACCAGGCAACCGTCGACACCAAGCTGGTGATCGCCCGCACCGCCGCCGAGGCGATCACGACGCTGTGGACCTACACACCGGACGACATGGAGAAGCTGCCGGATCGGTCGGCGAAGTACCTGTCCGGGGATTTCGAGGACCAGTACCGCAAGTACGTCGACGCCATCGTGCCGACCAACAAGCAGGCGAAGGTCACCAACAGCACCGAGGTGGTCGGCGCGGCCGTCGAGTCGCTGAACGGCTCGGACGCCACCGCGATCGTCTACACCAACACCACCTCCAAGAGCCCGCTGACCAAGGACATCCCGGCGACGAAGTACCTGTCCTACCGCGTGCAGCTGGTCCGCGACGGGTCGCACTGGCTGGTCACCAAGATGACCACGGTGACCTCACTGGACCTCACGCCCAAGCTGTAGCCGGATCATTGGCGATACTTGCCCCATGGCCGTCGCCTCGCCCGTCTCGGAACGCTCCACCGTCGTCGCGCTGCTGCTGCTGACGTTCGCCACCGGCCTGGTCGACGCGATCAGCGTGCTGGTGCTCGGGCACGTGTTCGTCGCGAACATGACCGGCAACGTGATCTTCCTGGGTTTCTGGTTCGTACCGCACTCCGGGGTGGACATGACCGCCGCGGTGATCGCGTTCGTCTTCTTCCTCACCGGCACGGTGATCGGCGGCCGGTTCGCCCGTCACCTCGACCACGAGGTGGCGGTTCGGGTCTGGCTGACCGCCGCGCTCGGTGCCGAGGTGGTGCTGCTGGCGGTGCTGTCCGTGCTCGCCGGTACCGGTGTCCTGCAGTACCACGACGACGGCAAGCTGATCCTCATCGCCGGTCTGGCGGTGGCGTTCGGCTTTCAGAACGCCGCGGCCCGCCAGTTCGGGATCCAGGAACTCAGCACCACCGTGCTCACGACGACGCTGGTGGGGATCGGCTTCGACAGCCGGCTCGCGGGCGGAACCGGGCAGCGGGAAAAGCTGCGCTACAGCGTCGTTCTGACGATGTGTGCCGGGGCGACCGTCGGTGCGACGATGTCGCGCTTCATGGTCGCTCCCGTCATCGCTTTGGCGGCAGCCGTGGTGGCCGCCAGCCTGGCCGTCTTCCGGTACGGTCCGCAACCCGTGACGGCACCCGAGCCGGATAACTAGAGTCGCGCGTATGCCCACAGTTCTGGTCACCGGCGCAGCCCGGGGAATCGGTAAGTCGATTGTCGATCACCTGTCCGCTGCCGGGTGGGACGTCATCGGCGGGGTGCGCAGTGCCGCCGACGCCGACGCCCTCTCGGCGCTGCCGCGGGTCAGCGCGGTCATGCTGGACGTCACCGACGAGGCGCAGGTCGCCGCCCTTTCCGGCGCGTTACCAGGACGACTCGACGCGGTGGTCAACAACGCCGGCATCGCGGTCAGTGGACCGCTGGAGGGGTTGACCCCAGCTGAGATCCGGCAGCAGCTGGAAGTCAATGTCGTCGGTCAGCTCGCCGTCACCCAGGCTGTGCTTCCGCTGCTGCGGGAGTCTCGCGGCCGCATCGTCTTCATTTCCAGTGTGAACGGCCAACTTTCGGCGCCGATGATGGGGGCGTACAGCGCGTCGAAGTTCGCGCTCGAGGCGGCCGCCGACGCGCTGCGACTCGAGCTGCGGGCGTGGCACATCGCGGTCAGTGTGGTTCAGCCCGCCCAGACCGACACCGACCTGTGGCGCAATGCCGACCAGAGCGTCGCGGAGATGGAGGCCGCGCTGACGCCGCAGCACCGCGCGCTCTACACCAAACACATTGCGGGAATGCGTAAAGCGATTCCGATGTCCCAGCGTCTTGCGGTGGATCCGGAGAAGGTGTCCAAGGTGGTGCTCGAGGCGCTCACCGCCCGTAAGCCCCGGGCGCGCTACCCGGTCGGGTTGGCCACCGCAGTGCAGATGACCCTGATGACCAAACTACCCACTCGTGCGCGGGACGCGCTGTTGCGCCGGGTGTTCGGCCAGCCCTGAGCGGGCGCATGGCCGAGTTCGTCAAACAGAGTCGCTCGGCACCGGCCGGCTTCTTCGCCTGTGAGGCAGCAGGTTTGGCGTGGTTGTCGAGCGCGCACGGCGGGGTCCGGTGTGCGCAGGTGCTCCGGTACGACGACACCAGCCTGACGTTGGAGCGGCTCCGGTCGGTGCCGCCGAGTGCCGAGGCGGCGACGGAGTTCGGCCGGCGACTGGCGATCACCCGTGACGCAGGTGCAGCCGGATTCGGCGCCGCACCCGACGGGTGGCAGGGCGGAGGTTTCTTCGGTCCACTGGATCGTCCTCCGCCGATGAGCCTCACCGCTCACGCCCGCTGGGGTTCGTTCTATGCCGATGAGCCTCACCGCTCACGCCCGCTGGGGTTCGTTTTATGCCGATGAGCGGCTGGCACCGATGCTGGACCTCACCACCGGCATCGACCCGGCGGGACACCAGATAATTCGTGACGTCATAGACCGTTGTCGCCAAGGCGATTTCGACGACGGAGACGCACCAGCCCGTCTCCACGGCGACCTGTGGAGCGGAAACGTGATGTGGACCGATGCCGGGCCCGTCCTCATCGACCCGGCCGCGCACGGCGGCCACCGCGAAACCGACTTGGCGATGCTGGGGCTGTTCGGCTGTCCGCATCTGGAGCGCGTCTACGACGGCTATCACGGCGTGCATCCGCTTCGTCCGGGCTGGCGCGATCGCATTGCCCTGCCCTGCATCGGCTCTACCCGCTGCTGGCGCATGTGGCGTTGTTCGGCGGCGGCTATGTCGCTCAGACGGTGCGCGCCGCCCGGGTAGCGCTGGAACTCAATTGAAAGCGAGCCAGGCGGGCAGCGCACGCTCACGCGAATCGCACAGCACAGCCATCGTGTCGCACGAGCCTTTGGGCACACCGGCACCGGCCCACATGCCACCGGTGTCGCGACGCAGCACGATCGCCGACGAGCCGCCGCCGTCGAGCAGGATCGCGGTGTCGCTGCCCAGGCCGCGGAACAGATCCTGGATCTGATCCGGGGTGTAACTGCCGCCCTGGAAGACGTACATTTCGTCCTTGTCCCGCGCGTAGGCCAGGGCGGTGCGGGCCGCGCTGGGTCCACCGTCGTTCATCTGTCCGGTGTCGCCCGGCGCCAGCAGGCCGAGCCCGCTGACCGCGACGAAGCGGGTGCCCTTGTCGAGGAGGCCCTAAATGACCGGGGTCGCGGCGTCGTAGTCGTCCTTGGTCTTGGGCGTCACGACGAACGGTGCACCGGCGACGGGCAGGATCATCGTGGTCAGCGCGGTCCATACCTCGTCGCCGCCGGACAGCGCCTGCTTGCCCGCGTAGGCGATGGTTCCGGTCACCGCGGCGTTGGCCCGGCCCTGTCCCTGCGTGTTGTCGACGTAGGCACCCAGCGGTGAACTGCAGCCGGTGGATTTCCACGAACCGGCCTGCTGCCCACGGACATCGAAGAAGTTGGCGTTGACCGCGATCGTCGGCTGCCCGAGCGCCTGCCAGGCCTGCAGCGGGGTATACGTCTCCGACGCCTGCACCAGGCCCTCGCGGGTGCGGGTGCCCGGCGTGCGTTCACACCGCGACTGATACCCGCTGTGGCTGTCGACCAGCAGGCGGGGAGTCAACCGGCTGGAGGCGGACTTGATGATCATCAGGTGGCCGCCGTTGGTCAGCTCGTACCAGTTGCCGCCGGCGCCCAGCATCGGTGCGGGGAAGCCGCTTCCGAAGTTGTAGACCAGGTAGCTGCCGCGCGTGGTGGCGATCGCCTGGGCAAGTTGGGCGCGGCCGTCGGCGGACGCGACGGGCATGCCGGTGGTGGCCGCCAGCGTCAGGCAGCTCACCGCGGCCATGCTGCCCGCGGCCAGGCGGCGCAGCGTCGCGGCGATCGTTGGCACAGTTGCCCTTTCATGACGGTCGTAGCCCTACGGCATGTCGACCTTCATTCTCAGCAACCACACAGTCAACTTAGGTAACAGTCGTGCGGCGGTTCGGCACCGGCGTCGTCACGACCAGCGGCAATGATTTGCTCCGCGGCAAATTTCGTCAGCGAATGGTTATCCGCGGCGCGAGTGGGGAATGACTGCTTCACGCGGTGCTCGCCTGGGCCCGCCGGAACATGAGGAGCAGCAATGATCGGAACGATTATCGGAGCCATCGTCGTCGGCCTGATCGTCGGCGCGCTGGCGCGACTGGTTATGCCCGGCAAGCAGAACATCGGCATCATCATGACGATCCTGCTCGGTGCGGTGGGTTCCTTCCTGGGCTCGTGGATCACCTACCAGGTCGGGTACTCCAACTCCAATGGCGGCTTTGCGATCATCCCCTTCTTGGTTGGCATTGTGGTCGCCGCAGTGTTGATCGCGATCTACGTCTCGGTCACCGGACGCAGCAACCGAGTTCACCACTAGAGGTCAGCGGCCCGGCGGCGCAAGGCGATACACCGCACCGGCATAGTCGTCGGTGATGTAGAACGCGCCGTCCGGGCCGGCCACGGCAGCCACGGGACGTCCCCAGCGCGAACCATCTTGGTCCTGGAAGCCTCCGACCAAGGTCCGCTGCGGGCCCAAAGTGCCGTTTTCCCAACTGAAGAACGAGACCTCCGGCGCTCTGGGAGGGGTGCGGTTCCACGAGCCGTGCACCCCGACCAGGGCGCCGGAGGCGTATGGCGGTGGCAACGCGCCGTCGGTAAAACTCAAGCCGAGTGGCGCCGAGTGTGCCCCCAGCGTCTGTTCGACCGGCGGGAGCGCCCCGCAGTCGAGCTTGCTGCCGTCGGCATTGGTCTGAACATCCCGGGTGAATGCCGGCTGGCCTTCTGCGCCGGGATTGCAATAGGGCCAACCGAGTTCGCGGCCCGGCGTCAGCCGCGCGAGCGACTCCGGCGGGTTGTCGTTGACGTAGTCGTTCACGTCCGCGTACGACGGACCGGGTCGCGGGTCGGCGATCTGGTCGCGGTTGTTGACCGCCGTCCATACCGAGCCGTCGGGTGCGACGGCCAACCCGGTGCCGTTACGGACACCGGTGGCGAACGGGCTTTCCGGACCGCCCCCGGGCGGAATCCGCATGATCGTGGCGCGAGGCGGTTGGGCCGTGCGGTCTTCGGCGGTGATGTTGCCGGTCGACCCGATCGAGAAATACACGGCGCCGTCGCGGTCGACCGCCACGCTCTTGAGGGCATGCGCGTACGCGCCGCCGAGCTCGGGACTGCGTGTGTCGGGCAGTCCGCCCGCGACCACCCGGCGCCCATCGGCCACCGGACCGCGGTAATCGAACGCGTCGATCGCGTCGCTTTCAGCGACGTACAGTCTGCCGCCGTCGAAGGCGAGGCCATGCGGTTGATCCAGCCCGTCGAGCAGCACCGAGCGTTGCGGTCCAGGCTCGGCGGGCACCAGTCGCAGCACCTGGCCCGCGGCGGGCACGGAAACCAGCAGCGCACCGTCCGGAGCCCATGCCGCCAGCCGCGCCTTGGGGATCCGGGCCCATACCGACATCGACCAGCCCGACGGGACCAGGGCTTGACGCGGGGTGTCGAACGGCGCGTCGTCCAGACCGGCCGGAACCGCGACGGTGGCCGGCTTCAAGCCACTAGGCGCCGATGCGGGCGGAGCCGGCGGCGCGGGATGCCCACACGCCGCCATCAGCACCGCGGCCGCGGCGCCGCAGACCCTAGCCCGCCAACCCGGCATGCATCTCCCACACGAGGATCTCTGACGGCTGGGTGGCGGTGACCCGCTGACCGCCGGCGGCGGTGAATCGCACCGCGTCACCCTCGTGTAGCTCGCCGGCGCCCTCCAACGTCACCTCGCCGCGCGGAACGAACAGGTGGAGATAGGGCGCTTCGGGCAGCTCGACGGCCTCGCCGGCCTGCAGCCGGGCGCCGTGCAGCGCCGCGTACCGGTTGCGGATCGCGATCGCGGTCTGGTCCTTGTGTTCCGGCATGCCGGATGCGATCGTCACCAGTCCGCCGCGCAACAACTCGTCGTCGATCTCCAGCTGCTGATAGCCGGGGTCGATCCCGGATTCGTCGGGGACCACCCACATCTGAACGAAATGCACTGGCTCACTGTGGCTTTCGTTGCCGGTGAGTCGCCACGAGTCGTTCTTCTCCGAGTGCAGGATTCCGCGGCCTGCCGACATGCGTTGCGCCAGACCCGGGTAGATCACGCCGGAATTCCCGGTGGAGTCCTGGTGGACCAGCGATCCCTGCAGTACCCAGGTGACGATCTCCATATCGCGGTGCGGGTGGGTGTCAAAGCCGGTGCCGGGTTTGACGATGTCGTCGTTGTTCACCAACAGCAGGCCGTGGTGGGTGTTGTTGGGTTCGTAGTGGTGGCCGAACGAGAACGAGTGCTTGGAATCGAGCCAGTCGATCTTCGTTGCAGCGCGGTCGGCGGCACGTCTGATGTCGACGGTTGCGGCCATGTCATCACCCCTCGGGTCGTTGCCAGCCTAGGTGGCTGACACTGCCAGCGACAACATAGATGACGTGTCATGTATTCCGCTATCGTGAGGGAATGGCCCAGCGCTGGTTGACCGAAGAACAACAGCGGATCTGGCGCAACTACCTGGCGCTGAGCAGTCGCCTGCAGGCCGCGATGAACCGCCAGCTGCAAGCCCGGTGCGGCCTGTCTCTGGCCGATTACGAGGTGCTGGTTGTGCTGTCCGAGCGCGGCCCGATTCGCGTGCTCGAACTGGCTGCCGCGCTGGGGTGGGAACAGAGCAGGCTGTCTCATCAGCTCACCCGGATGCGCGGTCGCGACCTGCTCGAACGGCAGGACAGCGAGCACGATCGGCGAGGCGCCACGGTCGAGATCACCGGCGCCGGCAGCGAGGCGCTGCGCACGGCGGCGCCCGATCACGTCGCGTTGGTTCGCTCGGTGCTTTTCGACGGGATGACCGCGACGCAATTGCGGGCCTTCGACACGGTGCTCACCACGGCCTTGAACCGGCTGGCGGAATAAAGCAATCCGCCGCCACAGCGTGGGCCGTGGCGGCGGATTGTCGTCTATTGCGTCGATTCAGAACTGAGAGCGTACTTTTCGCACGCTCTTCGCTCTGAGTTCTATCTCGACATCAATCAGCCGGCCATGAACGCGTCATAGGCCGATGCCAGATTCGGCGGCAGCACCGTGACGTTGCACGCCCGCTGGGTGTCGCCGATCGGGGCCAGGATTCCGCGCAGGTCGTAGTACTCACCGGGGTTGGCGGTGAAGTAGCCACGCACGTTGGCCTCGGCCTGCGGGCGAGGCTGGCCATAGGCGGCCGTCAACACCTGCTTGGCGCCGGGGTGGCCGTCCAGGTACTGGTTGGCCGAACCGGTCACCGAGCTGACGGTGTTGGCAACTCCGGCGCTGCTGCAATCCGGCGCCGCCGAGGCCATCGGTGCGGCCATCGTGGCCACCGCCATGCCCCCCATGAGCAAACCGGTACCCACGGCCGCGACCCTCTTACTCGACGCGATACCGCTGAACTTCATGATCACTTCTCTCTCCGACTCACATTCGGTCATTGTTTCCCCCGTCCTGGAACCCAAAGTACCCATGAGGTTTTGCAGCAAACCCGCACGCGGCGAACAGGATGCACCGAATTGCGAAGTGTTACAGCCCAACCCGGTGAGTTGGCTCTCAATTGGCGCACTCCCGTCTAGTCAACGGTAGGCGCGTTCTGAGAAGCCTTAATCGCCACGCCGGTCTCTTAAGTGATCGTGATAACCGGTGTTATGGAATTGAGACACCGGCAAACGCAAGCCGCCGGGGGTGAATTCCGAAGGGAATTGACGTATTTGGAAATTTGGCAGATCGAAACACCAGTGCCTGGCCAGCGCGCCGCACGACTGTGAGATGGGTTGCAGAAAGCCTGGAGACCCCGTCGACGCGCATACCGATCGGTGGGATCGGGTAGACGGCCCGTCGAGGTGCAAACCCCGCGCCGGCACGAAATCCGTCAACGCACTAGGGGACAAACACAAATGACTGAACCCGATACCACCTCTCTGCTCGCCCAGCTGCGAGCGATCCTCGACCTGACCAACACCGAAGTCCAGATCGCCGAGACCAGGGTGGCGCAGGCGCGCACCGACGCGGTGCGCACCGAACTCACCCAGAACGCGGCCAACGGGCGTGAGCGCGCCGAGGCCATCGAGAACGCGATCCGCGACCTCGGCGGTTTCCCGGACGTGATCGGCCCGTTCTTCGGGCGCGCTGCCGCGGCCGTCGAGGCGCTGACCGAGCAGGCGCAGCCGTTCGACGAGGCGCTGCTGGGTGACCTCGCGCTCGAGGGCCAGCTGCTCGACCGCGCCCGCTACGTCAAGGCGCTGGCCGTGGCAGCTCGGCAGCCCGAGATCGAGTCCCTGGCCAACCGCCTGATCACGGCGCACTCGGCGACCGTCGATTGGCTGACCACCGTCCTGGCCGAAGACGCTCTCGGTGGGCCGGCCGCTTTGCGGCGCACGCCGCTGCAGATCCTGACCGGGCTGACTGTTCGGGTGGCCAACTGGCCGGTGATCTCCTCGGTCCGCGGCATCGACCGCACCCTGGAGGCCCTGCGCAACACCCGGCCTGCCGTGGACCAGCTGGTCAACCGCAGTGCCCACGCCGGTGAGGTGGCCGTCAAGGCGGCAGCCGGAGCACGCGACGCGGCGCTCGAGACCGCCGAGAAGGTGGCTCATCGCGAGGGCGCCGACGGCGCCGCCGACGCCATCCACTCGCTGCGTAGCTCTACCGGCATTCTGACGTCGGAAGAACTGCCGATCGCCGGCTACGACGAGCTGAACCTCAACGAGGCCGTCGCGGCGGTGAAGGATCTCGACGATCCGGCCGACATCCGGGCGATCATCGCCTACGAAGAGGCGAACAAGAATCGTCAGCGGCTGGTGTCGGCTGCTCAGACCCGAGTAGCCGCCATCGCGCAGGAGATCGTCGGCATCGACTGATGTGGCCGGGCCGCGCGCCGTACCCGATGATGGTGAGGTGTCCGAACACCGGAACCGCAAAGTAGCCATCATCGGGGCCGGCAGCGTCGGCACCGCGATCGCCTACGCCTGCCTGATCCGCGGATCGGCAGGCGTTTTGGCGCTCTACGACACCAATCCGAAGAAAGTGCGGGCCGAGGTCCTCGACCTCAATCACGGCAGTCAGTTCGTGCCGCACTGCACGGTGACCGGATCTGACCAGATCGACATCACCGCCGGGTCGGCGGTCGTGGTGGTCACGGCCGGGGCTAGACAGCATCCCGGCCAGAGCCGGCTGGACTTGGCAGCCACGAATGTGGCCATGGCGCAAGAACTCACGCCGCAGCTCCTGGAGTTGTCCCCACGCGCGGTGATCGTGTTCGTCACCAACCCCGTCGACGTTGTCACCTACGCCGCCGCCCAGTCCGTCGACGCACCATCCGGGCGCATCTTCGGATCGGGAACGGTGTTGGACAGCAGCCGTTTTCGCTATCTCATCGCCCAGCGCGCGGAGCTCGCCGTCGGCAATGTGCACGGGTTCATCGTGGGTGAGCACGGCGACTCGGAGATATCGCTGTGGTCGAGCGTCTCGATCGGCGGTGTGCCGGCGGCGCACTTCCGCCGTGACGGGATGCTCGTCTTCGACGAGGCCGCCCAGGCCGGGATCTCCGCCGCCGTGGTCAACGCCGCCTACGAGATCATCGAGGGCAAGGGTGCGACAAACCTGGCGATCGGCCTGTCCACCGCACGGATCATCGAAGCGGTGCTCGGTGACCAGCATCGGGTGCTGCCTATCTCCACGGTCCAACGCGGCGCGTATGAAATCGCCGATGTGGCACTGTCTTTGCCGACCGTCGTGTCGGCCGGCGCCGCTGGTGAGGTGCTTGAGGTTCCCCTCGCGGTGCCCGAGCTTCTCGGCTTGCAGGCGTCGGCGAAAACCTTGCGACAAGCCCAGCATTCGTTGGGTCTCTAACGGCTACGGTGAAGTCATGACAGCCAACTTCAACGAGATGAACCAGAAGGTCATCGACGAGTTCCGAGCCAACGGCGGCAAGGCCGGCGGCATGTTCGAGGGCAAGCCGCTGGTATTGGTCCACCACGTCGGCGCCAAATCGGGAACCGAACGGATCACGCCGCTGGTGCCGTACCTCGAAGACGGCCGGATCTTCATCTTCGCCAGCAAGGCCGGCGCGGACACCAACCCGGACTGGTTCCACAACCTCGTCGCCCACCCGGAGACCACCGTCGAGTTGGGGACCGAGACGTTCGGTGTCACCGCCCGGGTGCTGGACGGAGCCGAACGCGACGAGATCTACGCCAAGCAGGTCGCCGCGCAACCACAGTTCGGGGATTACCAGAAGAGCACGTCGCGGATCATCCCGGTAGTCGAGCTGCAGCGGTCCTGACTGCGGGTTTCGACGCCCGCCCCCGGGGAATCCGGTGAGCCCATGAGCACAGATCCAAATGACCTCGATCCCGACGGGGATCCCGAGATGCTGCAATCCGCCGACCGTGTGCCGACCCAGCCGGACCAGGCCGAAGGTGCCGACGATCCGGGCGAGACGGAAGGCTAAAGCAGTTCGGGCAGGCCAAATTTCGCGAACACGCTGGTGTCCAGGAATGCCACCACGTGCGAGATACCGTCGGCGCGCATATCCAGAACGTGCAGCTGGAACGGAACATGACGACCACCGGTATCGGGCAGGCGCATGTACATCGCCGCGGCCGGCTGGCCGTTGGCGGTCAGCGGCAGTAGCCGCATATCGCCGGCGTGATTGGCCGGGCAGTTCTGGTGGATGAGCGCACCGATGTTTGGGCCACCCTGATACCAGCCGTCGAATGGCGGCATCTCCCAAATCGCCTCAGCGGTGAACATGTCCACCAACCGGTCGATGTCGTAGTCCTCGAAAGCCTGGATGTAACGGGCCAGCTGTTCGCGTGCCTCGTCAGAGTCCGGCGGTGTGAGTTCGTCGTCCTGGCTGGGGCCGACCGCCTCGAGTTGGGCCCGGGCCCGCTGCAGCAGGCTGTTGACGGCCGCAACGGACGTGTCGATGGCCTCGGCCACCTCGGCGGCCCGCCACTGCAGCACATCCCTAAGCAGGAGAACAGCCCGCTGCCGCGGCGACAGATGTTGTAGTGCCGCAACGAAAGCCAACCGAACCGACTCGCGTGACCCGACGATCACCGACGGATCCGATGCGTCGTCGGGCAGTGGCTCCAGCCACGGCACCTCGGCGCGCTCGACGAGCTCGTCGGTCGGGTTCGAACTGGGCGCGCCGAGTCCGGTCGGTAGTGGCCGGCGCTGCCTTCCCTCCAGCGCGGTCAGCGACGTGTTGGTGGCGATGCGATGCAGCCAGGTACGCACCGAGGACTTGCCCTCGAAGCGGTCATAGGACTTCCACGCCCGCAGGAAGGTCTCCTGAACCAGGTCTTCGGCGTCGTGCAGCGAGCCGGTCATCCGGTAGCAGTGCGCCAACAGTTCGCGCCGGTACGGCTCGGCCTGCGCCAGGAAATCGCCCCGGCTCGGGTCGAGCCCGTCGTCCAAACTCTGTGCGAGCACGCTCACGGACCCGAGCTTACGCACCAGCACCGACACGTCACCGGCCTGCGCACACAGTTAGGCTCCCCAGATGGTCACAACACGTACCGAGCGGACCTTCGACGGCGTCGGTGGCGTCCGCATCGTCTACGACGTGTGGACACCGGACACCGAGCCGCGCGGCGTCGTCGTGCTCTCCCACGGCCTCGGCGAGCACGCCCGCCGCTACGACCACGTCGCCGAGCGGTTCGGCGAGTCCGGTCTGATCACCTATGCGCTCGACCACCGCGGACACGGCCGGTCCGGCGGCAAGCGGGTGCGCGTCAGGTCGATCGACGAGTACACCGGCGACTTCGACACACTCGTCACAATTGCCACCTCAGCGCACCCTGGCCTGAAGCGAATCGTGCTCGGGCACAGCATGGGTGGCGGCATCGTGTTCGCCTACGGCGTCGACCACCAGGATGACTTCGACCTGATGGTGCTGTCCGGCCCGGCGGTCGCCGCCCAGACCGGGGTCTCCCGGGGCAAGCTGCTCCTGGGCAAGGCGGTCGGCTCGCTGCTGCCCGACCTGCCCGTCGAGGAACTCGACTCGAACGCCATCTCCCGCGACCCCGCGGTCGTCGCCGCCTACAACGCCGACCCGCTGGTGTGGCACGGCAAGATCCCCGCCGGCATCGCCAAGGCGCTGGTCACGGTCGGCGAGACCATGCCGCAGCGCGCACGCCAGCTCACCAAGCCGCTGCTGGTGGTGCATGGCGCCGAGGACGCGCTGGTGCCCGCCGCCGGCAGCCAACTGCTCGTCGACTGCGTGGGTTCCTCCGACGTGCACCTCAAGGTGTATCCGGGCCTGTACCACGAGGTGTTCAACGAGCCCGAGCGCGACCGGGTGCTCGACGACGTCACCGCGTGGATCGAGGCCAGGCTGTGAGATGGCGCTTCGTCGCCGTGGTGGCGACAGCGTTGCTGCTGGTGGCGGGCTGCTCGAAGACCGAATCACCCAACACCTGGGTCGAGGACGAGGTGACATTCGTCGCCGACGGGCTGACCATCTACGGCACCTACCGCCACCAGCACGGTGACCAGCAGGGACCCGCGGCGCTGCTGATCTCGGAGAGCGGCCGCACCGACCGCAACGGCGACAACAACGTCGCCGGGCCGATCGGCAACATGCGCCAGCTCGCCGAATACCTGTCCGACCACGGGGTGGCGTCGTTGCGCTACGACAAGGTCGGCACCGGGAAGACCGGCCTCGGTCCGTACGCCAGCCATCCGGCCGATGTGGGCAGCGCCGTCTACACCAGTGGCGCGAAGGCCGCGGTGCGTTTCCTGGCCGGAGAAGCCGCGACCGACCCCAAGCGCATCTCGGTGTACGCCCTCGGCGAAGGCACCGTCCACGCGATGACGCTGGCCGACGACACCTCCGCCGGGGCGCCCAGGGTCCATTCCCTCGGTCTGCTGCAGCCGCTGGCGGGCCGCTACCTCGACCTGATCACCAACCGGGTCCGCAACGACGTGGCCGCCGCCGTCAAGAGCGGTCAGAAAACGCAAGCGCAGGCCGACAAGACGATCGCCGACTGGAACGCCGCCGTCGCGCAGGCCCGCACCACATCGACGGCGCCTGCCACGCTGCCCGACGGGCTGAGCGCGATCCTCAACCCGAACAACGTCAAGGCCGTCGTCGAATCCGACGCCATCGACCCGCTGAAGCTGGCCGCCGCGATTCCGGCCGGAACACCGGTGCTGTTGACGTGTTCGGACTCCGACGGTCAGGCCAACTGCGCCGATATGAAGCCGCTCACCGACGCGCTGGATCACACGTCGCTGTCGTTGGTGGCGCTCAAGGGGGTCAACCACGTGCTGCGCGACGACCCGACCGACAACGTCGGCAACTACTCCAAGCCGGCGCCGCTGTCGCCGCAGCTGACGGCGGCGCTGAACGGGTTCATCAACAATTGACTTCGTGCCCGCGCACCGATGTCGTCGCGCTCGGCTAGGTTGCCAGACGTGACCGACGACAAGATGCTGGCGCGGATCGCCGCGCTCCTGCGGCAAGCCGAGGGCACCGACAACGCGCACGAGGCCGAGGCGTTCATGGCCGCCGCCCAGCGCTTGGCGACCGCGACGTCGATCGATCTGGCCGTCGCGCGGGCACATTCGGCCACCCGCAGTGCGGCGCAGGCGCCGACCCAGCGCACGATCACCATCGGCGAGCCGGGCGCTCGCGGCCTGCGTACCTATGTGCAGCTGTTCGCCGGTATCGCCGCGGCCAACGACGTGCAGTGTGATGTGGCGTCGAACTCCGCGTTCGTCTACGCCTATGGGTTCGCCGAGGACATCGACGCCAGCCACGCGCTGTACGCGAGCCTGGTGGTGCAGATGGTGCGCTCCTGTGACGCCTACCTCGCCACCGGTGCGCACAAGCCGACGCCGACGATTACCGCTCGGCTGAACTTTCAGCTCGCCTTCGGCGCCCGTGTCGCCCAACGACTGGCGCAGGCGCGGGAGGAAGCCCGGCAGGAAGCCACCCGGGATCGCAAGTCCGCGCCGGGAACCGCAATTGCGTTGCGCAACAAGGAACTCGAGCTGCGCGAGCACTATCGGCAGACGTCCAAAGCGCGCGGCACCTGGCAGGCCAGCCGCGCGTCGGCGGGCTATTCGTCGGCGGCCCGGCGCGCCGGTGACCGAGCCGGCAAGCAAGCCCGGCTGGGGTCCAGCCCCGAGTTGCCGGGGGCGCGGACCCGGCTGCCGCGGTGACGGCGCGCGACAGCCAACGCTCCCGCGTCTACGCGGCCGAGGAGTTCGTCCGAACACTCTTCGACCGTGCCGCCCAACACAGTTCACGCACCATCGACTTCTTCGGCGCACAGCTCACGTTGCCTCCGGAAGGGCGGTTCGCGTCCATGCCGTCGGTGCAGCGCTACGTCGACGACGTGCTGGGACTGCCCGCGGTGACCTCCCGATGGCCCGCGCCGGGACCGCTTAGCGTGCGCGCCCGCCGAGCCGCCACCGCTGCGCACTACGAAAACATCGGCGGCACAGGCGTTATCGCAGTACCCGACCGGTCGACGGCCGACTGGGCCATGCGTGAGCTGGTGCTATTGCACGAGATCGCCCACCACCTGACGCCGCAGGGGCCGGCCCACGGCCCGAACTTCGTCGCGACCTTCTGTGAGCTGGCCACCGTGGTGATGGGTCCTGAAGTCGGGCACGTGCTGCGCGTCGTGTACGCCAAGGAAGGCGTGCGCTAGACGGCCGCGGTGGAGGATACTCGAGCGATGCACCGTGAAGTGACGACCGTCGCCGAGCTTCGGGAGATCGTGGGCGAGCCCGACCACTACGTCGCCAACAAGGTCAAGGACCGGCTCTCGGCCGTGCAGCGGGACTGGCTGGCACATTCGCCGCTGGCGTTTGTCGCCACCACCGATGCCCAAGGCCGCGTTGATGTTTCACCGAAAGGTGATCCAGCCGGATTCGTCCACGTCATCGACGACCGCACGATCGCGATTCCTGATCGGCCGGGCAACAAACGGGTCGACGGCTACCTCAATGTGCTGCAGCGCCCGCAGGTCGCAACCCTGTTCGTGATCCCCGGCCGCGGCGATACGTTGCGGATCAACGGGCGGGCCCGCATCCTCGCCGACGCCGACTACTTCGACGCCATGGCGGTGAAGGGTAAGCGGCCGCTGCTGGCGCTCGAGGTCGACATCGAAGAGGTGTTCTTCCACTGCTCCAAGGCGTTCCTGCGGTCGGACACCTGGAAACCTGAGACCTGGAATCCGACCGCGCTGCCCAGCGTGGCCCAGATGGCCAAGGCGCTGCGGTACGACTGGACCGACGCCGAACTCGAGGAACGTTACTGCGAGGACAACATTCGCAAGGTGTTGTACTAGCCGGCCGCGCTATGTCGCCCAGGCTGCAGTTATCGACACGAAATGCGAGTAAGCCTCGCGGTACTTTTACAGCCTCGCCGAGGGTGCTAGCCGGCTGGAGCCACCTCCACCGGCAGCGCGTTGAGCACCGCGGTTCCGGACAACGGATCCAGCAGCGTGCCGTCGTTGAGGTTGTTGACGTTCACGCCCGGGTGCTGGGCAGCCACCCGCATCCGGGTGCCCGGCTCGGTGTGCCCCCAACCGTGCGGCAATGACACCACGCCGGGGCGGATCGCGTCGGTGATCTCAACGGGCACTTCGAGTTTCCCGCCCGGACCGGTGACCACCGCCATCTCCTCGAGGCCCAGCCGTGTGGCATCGGAGGGATGGATCTGCAGTGTGCAGCGGTTGGTTCCGCCGGACAGCGCAGGCAGGTTGTGCATCCAGCTGTTGTTCGACCGTAGATGTCGGCGGCCGATCAGCAGGAAGCCGGGTTCCGACGTGAGCGCCGCATGCAGTCGCGGGATGTCGGCGAGGATCGGCTCGGGATCCAATTCGATTGTGCCCGAAGGAGTCCGGAGTATCTCCGGAATTCGCGGGCTCAGCGCACCGAGGTCGATCCCATGCGGCGCCCCCTTGAGCTTCTGCAGGGTCAGGCCGTCGGGGTTGGCGCCGAAGCCGTCGCCGAACGGGCCGAGCCGCAACATCATGTCGAGGCGTCGCTCGTAGCCGCGGCCGTCGGGCAGCATCGCGGTCAGTTCCTCGACGGACCGGCCTGCGACGGGGGAGTGCTCGTCGGCGACCTCCTTGCCCAGCGTCGTCGCGATCACCTGGTCGTCCACCAATGTCGGGTCGGCGTCGGCACCCATCCCTAGCACGATCAATGCCAGGCGAGCCAGGATCTCGCACTCGTCGGGCCGCCCGTCTTCCAAGGGCAGCACCGGTGGGGAGTACCTGGCGTTGTTGCGCACCGCCGCCCCGCTGAGCGCGAGGTCGTAATGCGCTGCGCGAGAAGGCGGAGGCGGCGGCAGGATGACGTCGGCGTGCCGGGTGGTCTCGTTGAGGTACGGATCGACCGACACCATGAAGCCGACGCCGTCGAGGGCATCGGACAGCCGTGCGCCGTCGGGCGCGGACAGCACGGGGTTGCCGGCGATCGTGATCATCGCCCGGATCTGTCCCTCGCCGGGTGTTTCGATCTCCTCGGCCAGCGCGACCGCGGGCAATTCGGAGAGCGCCTCGGGGTGACCGGAGACCCGGCTGCGCCAACGCCCGGTGGCGAAACCCCGACCGGGACGCGGTGGGCGCGGAGCACCGGCGATCGGTGAGTGCGCGAACATCACCCCGCCGGGGCGGTCCAGATTGCCGGTCAGAATGTTCACCACGTCGACCAGCCAGCTGGTCAGCGTGCCGAACCCGACGGTCGAGGTGCCGATGCGGCCGTAGACCGCCGCCGTTGGGGCCGCGGCGAGTTCGCGTGCCAGCGTACGGATTTCGTCGGCGTCGATACCGCAGTGTCCGGCCACCGCCTCCGGCGGGAAATCCAGCGCCGCCGCCCGCACCCGCTCCAACCCGCTGACGTGCTCGGTCAGCCGGCCCAGGTCGACCAGATCCTCGTCGAAGAGCACATGAGCGATCGCGAACAGCAGCGCGGCATCGGTGCCGGGGCGCGGCGCGAGGTGGCGATCGGCCATCTCCGCGGTGCGGGTGCGGTTGGGATCGATCACCACCAACTTGCCGCCGCGGCGGCGCAATGCCTTGAGCTTGCCGGGGAAGTCGGCCGCGGTGGCCAGGGATCCGTTGGACACCAACGGATTTGCGCCCATCACGACCAGATAGTCGGTGCGGTCGAGGTCGGGGAGGGTGAAGGCCACCGGGTTTCCGAACAGGTACCCGCAGGAGACGTGCTTGGGCATCTGGTCCAGTGTGCTGGCCGAGTACACCTGCCGGGTGCCCAGCGACTTGATGACGACGGGTCCGTAGAGCGAGCCTGCGATGGTGTGCGCATTCGGGTTGCCGAGGTACACCGCGACCGATGAACCGCCGGTGTCGGCGATCACGCGCTGCAGGCCCTCGGCGGCTGCCGCGAAGGCCTCGGCCCAGGTGGTCTCGACCAGTTCACCGTCGCGGCGCACGAGCGGGTTTTGCAGCCGGTCGGGATCGTTGTCCAGTTCGGGGAAGCTCGCGCCCTTGGGGCAGATGAAGCCGTGGCTGAACACGTCGTCGCGATCACCCCGGGCAGCGCTGACCCGGTCGTTGTCGTCGATGGTGAGGACCATCCCGCAGGTGGCCTCGCACAGCGGGCAGATTCGCAAAGCGGTGCGGCTCATGCCTGTCACTGTGCTCTGCGACCGACCCCGGTGGCAAGCCCAACCACCGGATGGTCAGATTTGGCTTCAGCTGGTCCAGACTGGTGACGCCAGCGCGTCATGCAATGCGGCGACGATGCGATCTCGGTTGGCGTTGAACCGCTCGGTGGGCGCTGGTACCGAGATCGCGACGATGTTGCCGCCTGCCCCGCGGCCCGCGATCCCGGCGGCCGAGATGCCGTCGGTGTGCTCGTCGCGGTCGAACGCCACCCGGTCGGTGCGGATGCCCCGGATCTCGGCGCGCACCCGGTCGGCTTCGGCCGGGTCGAGGGCGGCGAGCACCTGGTCGACATCGGCGTCGTCGAACAGGGCCAAGACCGCCTTACCGTTGGCGGTGTCGGGCAGCGTGAATCGGCCGCCGATCGCCGAGACCGCGCGGAGCCGGTGCGGCGACTCGATCTGGTCGATGAACAGCATCTGGCCGCCCCGGTAGACCGAGAGGTCGACGGTTTCACCGGTGGCCTCGGCCACCCGGTCCAGGGTGGACCGGAATGCGGACGTGATGTGGGCGGCGTCGGCGTTGGCCAGGCCGAGCAGTCGCTCGCCGAGGACGATGCGCCCGTCGTCGTCCACCGCGGCGAATCCCACCTCGACCAGACCGACGAGCAGTCGCCGCGCCGTCGACTTGGCCAGTCCGAGGCGGCTGTGCAGGTCAACGAGCCGCAGCCGGCCCGGGGCGGTCGCGATCTCCTCGAGGGCGGCGGCGGCGCGGCGCAGCACCTGAATGCCGTCGTCACGGGCATTCGATGGGCGTCCGCCGTCGACCATAGAAATTTTCGCGTCAGTCAACTACATCCCTTCCCTCGGCGTTCCCGCAGCGGTAGTGTGCCGCAATACGGATCATAGCGATTCGCTATGTGAACCATAGGAGGCTTTGGTGGGGTCACTTCCTGAAGGTCGCCATTTCTTTCACGGCGACGACGGTTACGAGGACGCACGCCGCGCCACGGTGTGGAACCAGCGCGTGCCCAACCGCTACCCGGACGTCATCGTGCAGGCGGTCGACGCCGACGACGTCGTCGCGGCACTGCGCTATGCGAAGGCCAACAACAAGAAGGTCAGCATCAAATCCGGCGGGCACAGCTGGGCGGCGAGCCACCTGCGCGACGGCGCGGTGCTGCTGGACATGAGCCGGGTGGACCAGACCAGCATCGACGCCGACGCGATGACCGCGGTCGCGGGGCCGGGCAAGGGCGGCAGCGTGCTGGCCGCCGAACTCGACGCGGTCGGACTGTTCTTTCCCGCCGGCCACTGTAAGGGGGTGTGCATCGGCGGTTATCTGCTGCAGGGCGGTTATGGCTGGAACAGCAGGGTGGTGGGGCCGGCCTGCGAGAGTGTCATCGGCCTGGATGTGGTGACCGCCGACGGCGACAAGATCTACATCGACGCCGACAACCATCCCGATCTGTACTGGGCCGCCCGCGGCGCCGGGCCCGGCTTCTTCGCCGTGGTCACCGCATTCCACCTCAAGCTCTACAAGAAGCCGGCGGTGCTGGGCAGCAGCTTCTACGCCTACCCGATCGAGCTTGCCGACGAGATCTTCACCTGGGCCCGGGGTATATCCGCGGAGGTCGACCGTCGCGTCGAGTTGCAGATCGTCGCCACCAAGAGCGTGCCCAACGCCGGCATCGACCGGCCCGCGATCGTGATGGCCTCCCCGGCGTTCGCCGACACAGAGGAAGAGGCCAAGGAGGCGTTCGGCATCCTCGACCGGTGCCCCGTCGTCGACAAGGCGCTGGCCGCGTTCCCGTATGCTCCAGTGCCGCTTGCGGATTGGTACACCGCAGTCATGAGTAACTACCTCGAGGACCACCGCTACACCGCCGACAACATGTGGACGAACGCCTCGGCCGAGGAGTTGATGCCGGGCATTCACCGCATCCTGGACACCCTGCCACCGCACCCCTCGCATTTCCTGTGGCTGAACTGGGGCCCGTCACCGCAGCGCCAGGACATGGCCTACAGCCTGGAGAGCGAGATCTACCTGGCGCTGTACGCCGGCTGGATGGATCCCGCGGACGACGAAAAGTACGGAGACTGGCCACGATCCAACATGGCGTCGATGGCCTCATTGGCGACCGGAATCCAGTTGGCGGACGAGAACCTGGGCCGCCGGCCGGCCAAGTTCGTCACCGACGAGAACATGGCGCGGCTCGATGAAGTGCGCGCGCAATACGATCCCGACGGCCGGTTCCACAGCTGGATGGGCCGGGTCTAATGGCCGAGACATACTTGGGCTACCGTCCCGGCGACGGTGACACCGCGTGGGGCAAGTACTTCACTCCGGAGATGGCCGAACTGCCCCGGCACGCCGTCGTCGCGCTCGAGCACGGTCCGCAGGCCGACCAGGTGATGCTCGGATTCGATTCGGCAGCAACACTTCTGGATGCCGGATACCAGCAGACCGAAAATGGTTACGGCACGCTGCGCGGTGGCGGATTCCACGTCGCGATCCGCACCGACATGCCCGGTGTCACACCGGCAATGTGGGATTGGTGGTTCGGCTGGCATGGCAGCGAGTCCACTCGTTACAAGTTGTGGCATCCGCGCGCGCACGCCTCGGCGCACTGGGGTGACAGCGGGCCCGACGGAAGCTACGTCGGACGGACGTCGATCATCGAGGAGTACCTCGGGTCGGCGTACGCCAAGGCGGCCATCGCGTTCGTCGAGCCGTCGACGTTCGGGTTCGACGTGTCGCGGCTCGGCACTGACGTCGCGGTGTGCGCACGGCTGGGGTCCAGTGAGGTGCCGGTCGACATCGGCTGGTTCGTCCACCACGTGCGAGCGGTCGCCGGCGGAGCCGAGATGCGGTCACGGTTCTGGATGGGCGGACCGTACATCGGTGTGCGCCGGGGCAACCGACTGGCCGACTCGGTGATCCGGCCGATCGCCGCCCATCAGCTGCCGGATCCTCGCGACCTGCTGGTGCACTGCTCGCAGGAGATGAACCACCTCGCGGGCTTCCTGCCGGAAATTTACGCGGAGTTCGCTGAGTCCTGAGGCTCGGGGTTACTCCTAACGGAGATCGCCAAATCGCCACCGCCACCGACCTCAAGGGTTATGTTCGCTGAACAGTTCCATGGGTCGGGCATCGGGGGTTTCAAATGGTAGCTGTGGCGTTTTCACACAAGATTCGGCAGGGATTCGCGGTCGGGGGCAGGAAGGCCGCACTGTTCGGTGCGGCAGCAGCCACGGCGGTCACCATGACGATGGGCACGGTCGCCGAACCGGTGGCACCGTCGGCAAACGCACTGACCTTGGATGCGACCACCACCGGGCCGCTGCTGTGGCTGATCAACGAGCTGGGCGTGGACAGCATCACGATCCCCGGCGTGCCTGCGCCGATCGGGCCGCTCACCATCAACCTCGACTGGACCAAAGCCGATCCGGTTGCGCTGAACAACGAGCTCAACCTGGCACCGTTCAGTGGTTTTCTGGCGTATACCGCGACGCGCCCAAATCTATTGGCCAGTGGCGGTACCGGGCCGCTGCTGGTTGCGGTCGGGACGGGCGTGCCTGCCGCGATTCAGGCGTATCAGGCGATGTTGTCGAGTGCCAAAGGGAACACACTGCCTGGTTATGACCCGTTGGAGGCGGCGGGCAAGGTCAACGCACTCGGCCAGTCTTGCACCGGAGGCTTCGGCTGTCTGCAGGGCACCAACGTCACCAACCTGCCAATTGCGTTGATCCGCAATCCCGAAACGCCAAACGGCGGGCTGTACGCGCGGTTTGCCCCGATCTTCAATCTGTTCGGCTCGAACCCGGTGAGCCCCAACGCGCAGTCGGGTTCGAGCACCGGTATCCAGTTCAACTCCTCGATCGTTAATGTCGCGCTCGGCTACGACTTCCTGTCGGACTTCCCGGAGACACTGAACCCGTTCTCGCTCGCCAACTCTTTCCTTGCCGGCCTCCTACCGACCTACCTGGTCGACGGCGGAACGATCAAGGGCGATGGCACCGACACGATCATCGGCAATCTCGCTGCGCTGCTACTCGCCGGCACAAGCACGACCTCCTACAGCACATTCGCCCCCAACGACCTGCCGCTGCTGGAGCCGCTGCGGCTGCCGTCGCGCATCCTCAACGCAGTCTTCAAACAGGTGGGCGTGCCGATCACCTTGGGCACTCCGCTGGCCGACGCGCTGCAGCCCGCGCTATCGATCCTGGTCAACATCGGCTACACCGATGTGCAGACGCCGAGCGAGGGCGGCACCTACAACCGCACGTATGACCAATCGGGACAGTATGTTCCGTTCCTGTCGCGGGCCACGCTGACTCCGCAGGAGTGGGCCGCGGTCCCGGGCGATGTGGTCAAGGCGCTGGTGAACGGATTCCGGGATGTGTTGTCCGGCAAGTCCACATCGGCACCGAACGTGCCGGATCCGCATGCCCCGCAACTGCCGGTGGCGGCTGTGCCGTCAACGGCTACCGCGACGGTGGCGATTACTGCTGCGGAGCCCAGCGCGAAGTCCGGTAAGCCGTCGAAGAAGTCGAATTCGGTTTCCCGCAGCAAGAGTTCAGCACCGAAGGCGTCGGCCAAGAAGGGTGTCGGCGGATCGAAGCGCGCGGCCAGCTAGCGGCGGTCACCGCGAGTGTGGGCCTTATGCAGGGAATCTGAGCGATTTCCCTGCATGACCCCCACAGTCGACGACAGGCCTACCCGCAGACTGCGCCGCTCGCCGCCGAGCCGACCAGCTTGCGGTACTTGGCGAGCACACCGGTGGTGTACTTCGGCGCCGGCGGGGTGAATCCGGCCTTGCGCGAATCGAATTCGCCCTCATCGACCAGGACGTCCAGCGTCCCCTTGCCGACGTCGAGGCGGATCCGGTCACCGTCTTGGACGAACGCGATGGGGCCGCCGTCGACCGCCTCCGGCGCGATGTGCCCAACGCACAGGCCAGTGGTGCCGCCGGAGAACCGGCCGTCGGTCATCAACAGCACATCCTTGCCGAGCCCGGCACCCTTGATCGCGCCGGTGATCGCCAGCATCTCGCGCATCCCCGGGCCGCCCTTGGGGCCCTCGTAGCGGATGACGACGACGTCGCCGGCCACGATCGTGCCGTCCTCGAGCGCGTCCATCGCCGCCCGCTCGCCGTCGAAAACCCGTGCAGTGCCTTCGAACACGTCCGAGTCGAAGCCGGCCGACTTCACCACCGCGCCCTCGGGCGCCAGCGAGCCGTGCAGGATCGTGATGCCTCCGGTGGGGTGGATCGGGTTGCTCAGCGCACGCAGCACCTTGCCGTCGGGATCCGGCGGAGCGATGTGGGCCAGGTTCGCGGCCATCGTCTCGCCGGTGACCGTCATGACGTCACCGTGCAAGAGGCCAGCGTCCAACAGTGCTTTCATCACCACCGGCACACCGCCGATGCGGTCGACGTCGAACATCACGTGCTTGCCGAACGGCTTCACGTCGGCCAGGTGCGGCACCTTGGCGCCGATCCGGGTGAAGTCCGACAGGTCCAGCTTGACCCCGGCCTCATGCGCGATCGCCATCAGGTGCAGCACCGCGTTGGTGGACCCGCCGAACGCCATCACGACCGCGATCGCGTTCTCGAACGCTTCTTTGGTCAAGATGTCGCGGGCGGTGATCCCGCGGCGCAGCAGCTCGACCACCGCTTCACCACTGCGCCGGGCGTAGCCGTCGCGGCGGCGGTCGGTGGCCGGCGGTGCGGCACTGCCCGGCAGCGACATCCCCAACGCCTCGGCCGCGGACGCCATCGTGTTCGCGGTGAACATGCCACCACACGCACCCTCGCCCGGACAGATCGCGCGCTCAATGGTGTCGACGTCTTCACGTGACATCAGTCCACGCGCGCACGCGCCGACGGCCTCGAAGGCATCGATGATCGTCACGTCCATCTCGGTGCCGTCGGACAACTTGGCCCGGCCCGGCAGGATCGAACCCGCGTAGAGGAACACCGCGGCCAGATCGAGTCGCGCGGCGGCCATCAGCATGCCCGGCAGTGATTTGTCGCAGCCCGCCAGCAGCACCGAACCGTCCAGGCGCTCGGCCATCATCACCGTCTCGACACTGTCGGCGATCACCTCGCGGGAGACCAGCGAGAAGTGCATGCCCTCGTGACCCATCGAGATGCCGTCGGACACGGAGATGGTGCCGAACTCCATCGGATAGCCACCCGCGGCGTGCACACCGTCCTTGGCGGCCTTGGCCAGCCTGTCCAGCGACAGGTTGCAGGGAGTGATCTCGTTCCAGGACGACGCCACACCGATCTGCGGTTTGGCGAAGTCCTCGTCGCCCATGCCTACCGCGCGGAGCATCCCGCGGGCGGCGGCCTTCTCCAGACCGTCGGTGACGTCGCGACTGCGGGGCTTGAGATCGGGGCTTTGGCTCACCGGTCAAGTATGCCGTGGTCGAGGGTGCCCACCAAAATCCTTTTCATACCCCCGAGGGGTATTCGGGTACGGTGGAAACATGACATCCACGCCCGTCCGCATTGTCGCGGTCGCCGCAGCCCTGGCCACCGCCGTCGTCGTCTCCTCGTGCAGCAAAACCGAGGATCACAGCCAGCACGCCACCTCGACCACCAGCAGCAGTGCCACGGTGGCCGCCCACAACGCCGACGATGTCATGTTCGCGCAGATGATGATTCCGCACCACCAGCAGGCGGTCGAGCTCAGTGGACTCGCGCCGCAGCACACCGACAACCAGGCGTTGCTCAAGCTGGCATCGACCATCGCGGGCGCCCAGCAGCCGGAGATCGACGCGATGAAGGCGCTCCTGCTGCAGTGGGACGTCGACCCTGCGATGGGTGACCACAGCGGGCACGGCGCCGCGATGCAGGGCATGGTCGACGACGCGACGATGACCAAACTCAAGTCGCTCAAGGGCCCGGAGTTCGACACACTGTGGTTGCAGGCGATGATCGGCCATCACCAGGGCGCCATCGAGATGGCCAAGGCCGAGATCGCCAACGGTCAGAGCGCCGACCTGACCGCGATGGCCAAGTCCATCGTCACATCGCAGCAGGCCGAGATCGACCAGATGAAGCAGATGCTTGGAGGCTAAATGACTGGCGCACATGGCTATTCAGCGCGCAAGGACAACTACACCAAGCGGTTGCGCCGCATCGAGGGTCAGGTCCGCGGGATCGCCAAGATGATCGACGAGGACAAGTACTGCATCGACGTGCTGACCCAGATCAGCGCCGTCAACAGTGCCCTGCAGTCGGTTGCCCTGGGCCTGCTCGAGGAGCACCTCGGCCACTGCGTCAGCCACGCCGTCGCCGAGGGCGGCGACGAGGCGGACAAGAAGCTGGCCGAGGCATCGGCCGCGATCGCCCGTCTGGTCCGGTCCTGACGCCTTCGATCCGCGCAGTGCGACACCGGGCAACGTACGGCTCATTCGGCGTCACAGCCGATACCGTGAACCGGTGCCCACAGTGCAGCGCACGTGGACACCGCGAGTCGCCACAGCGCTGGCCGTGCTGGCCGCCGCGGCGTTCATCTACGTCACCGCCGAGATCATGCCGGTCGGTGCGCTGCCCGCGATCGCGCGCGACCTCCATGTCAGTGAGGCCGTGGTGGGTACCTTGCTGGCCAGCTACGCCCTCGTCGCGGCGGTGGCCACCATGCCGCTGGTTCGCTGGACGGCGGCCTGGCCGCGACGGCGCACCCTGCTGTGGACGCTGGCCTGCCTTTCGGTGTCGCAACTGATCTCAGCGCTCGCCCCGAGCTTCGAAGTCTTGGCCGTCGGCCGAGTGCTGTGCGCGCTGACCCACGGACTGATGTGGTCGGTGATCGCCCCGATCGGCGTGCGGCTGGTGCCACCGAGTCACGCAGGGCGCGCCACCATGGCGGTCTACGTCGGCACCGGTCTGGCGTTGGTGGTCGGCAGCCCCCTCACCGCGGCCATGAGTGAGCTGTGGGGTTGGCGGCTGGCGGTCGGCGCCATCACCGTCGCGTCGGTCGTGGTCTTGGTGGCGGCGCGGTTCGCGCTGCCGGTGATGACGATGACCGACGCCGTCGACGGCGTCCGTCCGCGACCGATCGGGCATCACCGCAACCGGCCGCTGGTCGTGCTGAGCGTGCTGACGCTGGTGGGCGTCACCGCTCACTTCATCTCCTACACGTTCATCGTGGTCATCCTTCGCGACGTGGTCGGCGTGCACGGCGCGCATCTGGCGTGGCTGCTCGCCGCCTACGGGGTCGCCGGCCTGACCGGCATGGCGGTGTTGGCGCGGCCGGGAGACCGGCGGCCGAAGACGGCCGTGCTCGGCTGCCTGGCCGGGTCGTCACTGGCGTTCGCGGTGCTGGCGACCCTGGGCTACCTCAGTTGGCACACCGTCGCCGTCGCGGCGGTCGGTGCGGTGGCGATCGTCGGGTGGGGAGCGACGGCCAACGCGATGCCGCCGATGCTGCAAGCCGCCGCGATGCGGCACTCGCCGGAGGATCCCGACGGCGCGTCAGGACTGTATGTGGCGTGCTTCCAGGTCGGCATCATGGCCGGATCGCTGACCGGCGGACTGCTCTATCAGCACGCCGGGGTGCCGGCGATGCTCAGCGCGTCGGCGGGCCTGATGCTCGCCGCATTGGCCTGCGTGATGATCAGCCGGGGCCTGTTCGCGGTCCGTCCGGCTACCAGCGAAAAGTAACGCTTCTCACCCCCATCCCGACGATCTGCACAGTTCAGGGCAGTGACGGGGTTTGTGGCCAGGTTCGCTGGCGAATGAACTCCATGGGTGCACCCAGCGTGTTATGCGAGACTGGGTCAACGTCGGTTCGAGGGAGTTTTCGTTATGACGCTGCGGGTGAAGGGGGCGATCGCCACCGCGCTCTGCGTGGTCGGAGTGGCCGCCGGAATCAGTCTTGGCAGCGGTTCGGCGCTGGCCGATCCAGACCTCGCGCCGGGCGATCCCGGGATCGTCGACGTGCCACCGGCGCAGGTGCCCGCGCCTGATCCGTTCGCTCCGCCGCCGGCCGACCCGGCCGCTTTCCCGCCCCCGGCACCGGATCCGTTCGCGCCGCCGCCCGCACCGCCGGTCGACCCGGTGGCCGCCCAGCAGGCCGCCGCGGCAGCAGCCGGCCCGGTCAAGGGTCAGAACCCGACGCCCTACACCGGTGACCCGGTGTTCGCGCCGCCGTCATTCAACCCGGTGAACGGCGCGATGGTCGGCGTGGCCAAGCCGATCATCATCAACTTCGCCCGGCCGATCGCCAACCGGCCGCTGGCCGAGTCGGCGATCCACATCTCGTCGGTGCCGCCGGTTCCCGGCGCGTTCTACTGGACCACCGACACCCAGGTCCGCTGGCGTCCCTACAACTTCTGGCCACAGGGCACGGTCGTCAACATCGACGCCAGCGGCGCCAAGTCCAGCTTCCGCGTCGGTGACACCCTGGTCGCCACCGTCGACGACAAGGCCCACCAGATGACCATCACCCGCAACGGCAAGGTCGAGAAGACCATGCCGGTCTCGATGGGCAAGCCCGACGGCAAGCACGAGACCAAGAACGGCACCTATTACGTGCTGGAGAAGTTCCCGGACATCATCATGGACTCGGCCACCTACGGCGTGCCCAACACCTCCCCCGAGGGCTACAAGCTGAAAGTCCAGTGGGCGGTGCGCATCGACAACAGTGGCGCCTTCGTGCACAGCGCGCCGTGGTCGGTGGCCGATCAGGGCAAGCGCAATGTCAGCCACGGTTGCATCAACCTCTCGCCGGACAACGCCAAGTGGTTCTACGACAACTTCGGCAGCGGTGACCCGATCGTGGTGAAGAACTCCGTGGGGCTGTACAACAACCCCGACGGCGCCGACGACTGGCAGTGGCAACTGGCTTAGCCAGTGGGCCACGGAGTTTCAAAGCTTAGGCACAGAATCGGACTCCACAATGGGGTCCGTGCCGCCCACCCCGTCGCCAACGCCGCCGGCGCCCCTGCCTCAGCTGCCGGCGCCTGACCTGCATCAGTACGCCCACGGCATCTCGCTGCTGGGTGGCTGGCTGCCGTTGACGATCGAAATCGTCGCTGCCATCACGCTGATCGTCGCCATCGGGTGGCGCCGGACCCGGCGTTGGTGGCTGCTGTGGCTGCCGGTCTGCGCCGTGCTCGGCGTGCTCGGGGCGCTCGCCGCGCGCATGTACGTGAACTCCGAGGGTTTGGCCTCCGACCCGGCGCCGTTCTATTTGTGGGTCTGGGTCGGCGTTTTCGTCGTCGGCATCGGGGTGGCGGTCTTGGGTTGGCGTGGGAACTCTTGGTGGCGGCGGGGTTTCGCGGTGCTGGCGATTCCATTGACATTCTTGGCGGCGCTGGTCGCGCTGAACAAGTGGGTCGGCTACTACCCGAGCGTGCAGACCGCGTGGGGCGCGTTGACGGCCGGCCCGCTACCCAACCAGGTCGACGCCTCCGAGCTCCCCGAACTGAGAAACACCGTGCAGTCCACGGGCAAGCTCGTCGAGGTCGACATCGCGTCAGACGCAAGCGGATTCAAACACCGCAGTGAGTATCTCTACCTGCCGCCGGCTTGGTTTGCCGGTGCCACCCCGCCGAAGTTGCCGGTCATCATGATGGTGGCCGGTGAGTTCAATACCCCGGCAGACTGGATCCGCACCGGCAACGCGATGCCGATCATCGACGGCTACGCCAAAAGCCATGGGGGACAAGCCCCGATCTTTGCGTTCGTCGACTCCGGTGGCAGCTTCAACAACGACACCGAATGCGTCAACGGTCCCCGCGGCAACGCCGCCGACCATCTGACCAAGGACGTCCGGCCTTATCTGGTCAAGCAATTCAACGCATCGGACCAGGCGGCCAACTGGGCGGTGGTCGGCTGGTCGATGGGCGGCACCTGCGCGATCGACCTGACTGTGATGCACCCCGAGTTGTTCAGCACGTTCGAGGACATCGCCGGTGACCACGGCCCCACCGCGGGCACCAAGGAGCAGACGATCAGCCGGCTCTACGGCGGCGACGCCGCGCTGTGGGACATGTTCGATCCGCGCACCGTGATGCAGAAGCACGGACCGTATCAGGGTGTCGCCGGCTGGTTCGAGGACACCGTCACCCCCACCAACACCGCGTCACCGTACGGCAAAGGCGGTGGGCACCGGCCGCAGTCCGACGCGCCGTCGGGGTTCGGCGGGCGCGACGACTTCAAGGACTCCGACGAGGCCGGAGCGGCCGACGACCTTTGCGCGACAGCGCAATCGGTGGGTATCTCCTGCTCGGTGCACCGCATCATCAGCTTTCACACCTGGCAGTTCGCCGAGCGGGCGTTCTCCGATGCGCTGCCGTGGCTGGCAGCTCAGATCAAGACGCCGGGCGCGACGGACTCGGCTGCCTGACGCCCACCGCCGCCCCCAGGCAGGCCAGCGCGACGATCGTCGCGAACCACGGAAAGACCTGCGCCAGCGGCCATTTGGTAGCGGCCCAGCCTGCCGCGATCGTCGGCAACGCCATTGCGGTGTAGGCCAACAGGTAGAACGCAGACATCGTCTCGCCGCGCCGGTCGGACGGCACCACGTCGGACAGGTGGCGCAGCGAGCCACCGAATCCGAGCCCGAACGTCGCGCCGAGCAGTGCGGCCGCGGCGAACACCAGCGGCCAGCGGTGGGTCAGCAGCACCGGGATCGTCAGCAGCAGCGCGGCGGCCATCCCGATATCGCCGATCACCGCCGAGCGGCGGGCCGGGACGCGGGTGGCCACCAGCTGAGCCATGGCCGCCGCGAAGGCGGTCACCCCGACCACACCACCGCCGAACACCAGATTGTGGACATGGGTCTGCTGCGCGGCCAGTGACGGGTACAGCGACAGCAGCACACCAAGAACCGACCAGGACGCCATCGCGCCAAGGGCGGCGAACCAGAAGTCCTCGCGAATCTGTGGCGGCACAGCAGGTTTGCTGATCCGGATGCGGCCGCCGGTGCGGCCGGCGTGGGTCTCCCGCAGCGCCACCACACCGATGCCGACGATCGCGCACACCACCGCGACGACGGCATACGGGGTGCGCAGCGGATGCGCCACGTACTGCGCCAGCAGCGACGAGCCGACGATGGCCACCGTCATGCCGATGTTGAAGCTGACACCGCTGAGCTGTCCGGAGCGCACGCCGTGCTGCGGTCGCAGATCGAGCAGTGCCGCGGCGGCGGCGACCACGATCGAGCCGACCGCCGCACCGTGGATGGTGCGGGCGAGCAGGAGCATCTCGATACTGTCGGCGATCAGGAAGATGCCCAGCCCGGCGATCAGCGCGATCAACGCGCCGAGTAGCACGGGCTTGCGGCCCACGACATCGGAGATCCGGCCGGACACCAGCACCGCCGCCAATGCCGCGAACGCGTAGACCGCGAACACGATCGTGGTGGCCAGCGGCGAGAGATGCCAGTTCGATTCGTAGATCCCGTACAGCGGCGCGGGCAGTCCCGAGACGCCGAGCGCGACACCGCTGAGGACCAGCAGCAGGGGATACGCCCAGCGCTGGCTGGTGGCGCGGCCCGCGGGTGCCTCGTGCACACACGCCATGAGGACTCCCGGTAGTTTGATGGTCATCGAACTCGTTCGAGCGTACGCTGGGTTTGATAGCGATCAAACTTCGCAGGCCGTGACGGCGGACACAGGAGACAACCGTGGTTGAGGTGGAGGCATTCCACGCCGACAGCTATCCGGTGCATCCGGTCGGCTCCGTGCATCAGGTGCTCGCCGCGCTCCAGGATCCGGCGCGGCTGGAGATGATCCGGCGACTGCACAACGCGGGTGCGCCGCTGCAGTGCAGTGCGCTCTACGACGGCATCAACAAGTCCACCGCCACCCACCACTTCAAGATCCTGCGGGAAGCGGGCTTGCTGGAACGACTGGTGCTCGGCGGCCTCACTCATCAGCGACTGCGCGCCGAGGAAGTCGACCAGGCGCTACCGGGGTTGCTGGCCTCGGTGGTCGACGGCGCCAACCGCGAAGCGGGCGCCCACTCCTCAGCCAGCCTGTAGTTACCGTGCGGGTTACTCGAACTTTCAGTCGATAACTACAGGCTCGGCGAACCCTAGTTCCAGATGCGGACGCGCCGGTCGGGTTCCAGGTACAGCTGGTCGTCCTCGCTGACGTCGAACGCCTCGTAGAAGGCATCCATGTTGCGGATGACGCCGTTGCAGCGGAACTCCGGCGGCGAGTGCGGGTCGGTCGCGAGTCGCCGAATCGCTTCGGCCTCACGGGACTTCGTCCGCCACACCTGAGCCCAGCCAAAGAACACCCGCTGCTGGCCGGTCAGCCCGTCGATCACCGGTGCGGGCTTGCCGCCCAGTGACAGCTCGTAGGCAAGCAGCGCGATCGACAGCCCACCGAGGTCGCCGATGTTCTCACCGACCGTGAACGCCCCGTTGACGTGATGAGACGGCTCGAGCCCGCGCGGGACGAACTCCTCGTACTGCTCGATGAGTTGTTTGGTGCGCGTGCCGAATTCAGCCCGATCCTCGTCGGTCCACCAGTCGACGAGGTTGCCGTCACCGTCGTACTTGGCGCCCTGGTCGTCGAAGCCGTGACCGATCTCGTGGCCGATCACCGCGCCGATCCCGCCGTAGTTCGCCGCGTCGTCGGCGTCGGCGTCGAAGAACGGCGGCTGCAGGATCGCGGCGGGGAAGACGATCTCGTTCATCCCCGGGTTGTAGTAGGCGTTGACCGTCTGCGGCGTCATGAACCACTCGTCGCGGTCGACCGGGCCGCCGAGCTTGGCGAGCTCGCGGTCATGCTCCACCTCGGCGCCGCGAATCACGTTGCCGTACAGATCATTGCGATCGATCACCAGCGTGGAGTAGTCGCGCCACTTCTTCGGATAGCCGATCTTGGCGGTGAACTTGTCCAGCTTGGCCAGCGCGCGCTGGCGGGTCTGCGGCGTCATCCACTCCAAGTCGTTGATGCTGACCCGGTAGGCCTCGCGCAGGTTGTCGACGAGCACGTCCATGCGCGCCTTGGCATCCGGTGGGAAATGGCGCTCGACGTAGACGCGTCCGACGGCGTCGCCCATCAGGGCCTCGACCAGTGACACAGCCCGCTTCCAGCGCTCGCGGATCTGCTCGGTTCCCGACAGGGTGCGGCCGTAGAAGTCGAAGTTCGCCTCCACCACCGCATCGGTCAGGTATGCGGCGCGGGCGTTGATCAGCCGCCAGCGTGCCCAGTCCTGCCAGTCGGCGAAGTCGTGACTCGACCACAGCTCGGCGAATGCGGTCAGGTAATCCGGTTGGCGTACAACCAGTTCGGCGACCACATCCGGGGAGGTGCCCAGGGCGCCGACCCAACCCGCCCAGTCGAAGCCGGGCGCCTCGGTGGGCAGATCGGTGAACGTGCGCAGGTTGTAGGTCAAATCGGCGTCGCGACGCTTGACGACATCCCAGTGCGCGGCAGCGAGCTTGGTCTCCAGCGCCACGATCCGCGCGGCCCGCTCGGTGTGATCGTCGGCCGTGCCCCCCAGCACGAGGGAGAACATCGTGGCGATGTGCGCCGGGTAGGCGCCCAGGATGGAGGCGTGCTGATCGTCGCGGTAGTACGACTCGTCCGGCAGGCCAAGCCCCGATTGCGTGACGTGCACCAGGTAGCGCGAGGAGTTCTTCGAATCGGTGTCGATGTAGAGGCCGACACCACCGCCGACTCCGGTGCGCTGCAGCCCACCGATCACCGCGGCCAGCGCGGCCGGGTCGGCCGCCGCATCGATACGGGCCATCTCGTCGAGCAACGGCTGCACCCCGCGGCGCTCGACGGCGTCTTCGTCGAGGAAGCTGGCGTACAGATCGCCGATGCGCTGCTCGTCGGTGCCCGGCTCCCCGCTGCCATTCCCCGAGTCGCTGCGCTCCTGCCCGCCGGAAGCCTGCATGATGAGCTCGCGGACCTGCTCCTCGGCCCGGTCGTACAAGGTCCGGAACGCGCCGTCGGTGGCCCGGTCGCCCGGAATCGTGTACTCGGTCAGCCAGCGTCCGTTGACGTGGCCGAACAGATCGTCTTGAGGGCGAACCTCGGCTTCGACGTGGGACAAGTCGATACCCGAGCGCAGCGTTTCTACCGTCACCCAACCATCCATACCAGAGGTCCGACCTCGGTGTACGGCACGCAGGTGACCGCCCGGTAGCCTCGCCTGCATGCCTGACGCCGAACCGACCGCCGACGAGGCGCCCGACCGGGTCTTCACCGGCTACGGCGTCGGCTCCGCGGTCCTCGGTGTGGTGGCCGTCGCAGCCGTCGTGCTGGGAGTGCTGATCTGGACCGGGCATCGCGACGCCACCGACGAGCGGGCCTACCAATCCAAGGTGATGTCGGCTGCCGCGGACTGGACCGGCGTCTTGATCAACATGAACGTCGACAACGTCGACACCAGCCTGGCGAAACTGCATGACGGAACCGCCGGGCAGCTCAACTCCGACTTCGAGGCCGCCATCAAGCCCTACCGCGAGGTGGTCCGCACCCTGCAGGCCCGCACCACCGGGCAGATCGAGTCGGTGTCCTTCGAGGCGGTCCACCACGACCTGAACGCCCAACCCGGTCAGCCGCCGGCCCCCGCCAGCCTGCCGCCGGAACTGGCCAAGCGCACCGACTCCGTGCTGGTGGTCGCGACCTCGGTCAGCGAGAACGCCGGCAACAAGCCGACGACGGTGCGCTGGAACCTGCGGCTCGGCGTCTCCGACGTCGACGGCAAGCTGATGATCTCGCGGCTGGAGTCGCTGCGATGAGGAACCTCGCTCGGGTCCTGGCCTTCGACGTCGCGGCGCCGCTGGCCGCGATCGCCGGCTTGTTGGCCATCGGGGTCGTGCTGGGCTGGCCACTGTGGTGGGTCGCGGTGTGCTCGATGCTGTGCCTGCTCATCGTCGAGGGCGTGATCGTCAACGTCGTGTTGTTCCGCCGGGATTCGGTGACGGTCGGCACCGACGACGACGGCCCCGGCCTGCGTCTTGCCGTCGTCGCCCTGGCCACCACGGCGCTGGTGGCCGCCGTCGTCGTCGGCTACACCCAGTGGACCCGCACAGACCAGACCTTCACCCGCGACTCCGCCGAGGTGGTCCGCATCGCCACCGCCGCCGCCGAGGCCACCGCGACGTTCACCCCGGCCGACCCGACGTCGTCGATCAATCGGGCGGCCACGTTCATGGCGCCCGACCGGGCCGACGCCTTCAAGAACGAATTCGGCCAAGCCACATCGGATCTGGCGAAGAAGAACATCTCCGCGACCGCGCAGACCATGTCCGCCGGGTTGGAGGCACTAGGCCCCGCGGCGGCCAGCGTGGCGGTGGTGATGCGAGGAACGCAGAGCCAGCCGGGTCAACAGCCGAGCACGGCGGTGCTGGCGCTGCGGGTCGGCCTGTCCAAGCAGGACGGCAAGTGGCTGGTCACGGACATCTCGCCGATCAACGTCCGATGAGCTGCGCGTAGTCCACCTTCAAGCACCGGTCCATCACCACGCGCAACCCGGCGGCCTCGGCCTGCTCGCCGACCTCGTCATGCCACAAACCCTGTTGCAGCCACAGGTATTTCGGGTGCGGGGTCAGCGCGAGCGTATCGGCCAGCACGGCGGGCAGGTCGTCGTAGCGGCGGAATACGTCGACCATGTCGGGCACCACGGGCAGATCGGCCAGCGACGGATAGACCGGCGTGCCGTCGATGTCACTGATCGTGGGATTCACCGGATACAGCTCGTAATGGCTGAAGCGAGCCAGGTATTGATACACGCGGTAGCTGGGCCGGGCCGGATTGTTCGACGCACCCACCACCGCGACCGTGCGGGTGTCACGCAGAATCTCTTGCAGCTCAGCCGAATTCGGGGCTGCCACTATGCTCCGCCTGCTGCGCGCTGCGCGCGCATCTTGGCGAACCGGTCCGAGAGCCTGCGCATCCGGATCATCAGCGACGCAGGCGGGCTGACTGTGCCCTCGAGGTAAGCGGCCAGATCCGACTGGGCCACCCCGATCCGTGAGGCGAATTCCTGCTCGGCCAAACCGGACCGGTCGAGCAGCAATCGCACATGACGGGCGGCCTCGGCGCGCTCGTTGGCCTCCAGGTGACCGCGGGCGCGCACCAGCACCTCGGACAGCGCTTTGGAGATGCCATAGGGCTGGGAATGCTCGAGCACTTCCTCGACCTGTCGTGCGGTTCGGCCGTACGGATCGCGCTTGATCGCCATCACGATCCGCTGCCAGACGGTGATGTCGCCAGTCTCCAGCGCTTCGCGAATCGAGGCGGTGGGCCAGAACTCGACGGGACGGCTATCGGGGAATGACTGCGTGGCCGATGCGGGTACGGCATCGCGTTCCGCTGCCACCGTCACCTCGCCTCCTCCAGGATCGCCACCGCCACCGCAAGGCAACGCTGCCTGATCCGCTCCCATTCGGCGGCCCCCTCCGGCCCAGCCCACCTGTCGTCGTCCTCGACGTCGGACGGGTCGGGGTCGGCGAGCCGGCGCACCAACTGGGTCGCCACCCATTGTCGCTCAGTTTGTCCAGAACAGTAATACCGGTCCATCCCCGCGAGTACCACCGCAACGGTCTCGGTATCCATCCCGCCGATAAGGTCGGCGAACTCGGCGAAGTCCGACCGGCTGTTGCGGCACAGCACCAGGTAGGCCTGCATCCGCAGGGTCTCGGCACACGTCGGGATCTGAAGCCGGTCACCGGTCGGCAGCTGGACGTGGGTGGTTTCCACCGGGCTGAGCCGCTCCACCGCGGGATGTCGGGTGTCGGCGCCGGTTTCCAGGGCGTCGAGGGCGATCGCGAGCCGGCCACGCCACATCGTGACCGGATGAACCGGCCGCGCCGTCGCCATCCGGGCGCTGCGATATCCGCGGATCAGCTTCACGGTCGAGGTGCCGCCGGGGCCGATGCGCATCGGCCGGGCGCGGGCGTCGTCGCTGCCCTTGACCTTGCCCGCGAGCTCGCTGCACCCGGTGAACGCCAGCGGGTCGGCCACGCTGACCGCGTCGGGCGCCAGACTCTTCAGCCGTGCCGCCCCCTTGACCACCATCTTCAAATCGGCGCTCGGGGGCACCAGCGCCGAAATGTCGTCGGGGATCACCACGAGGTCGCCGAGGTCGACCTTGGGTAGCGGCTTCTCGAAGTCGACCGAGGGCAGGATGCGCGCCAGCCAGCCGGGCAGCCACCAGTTCCACTGGTCGAACATCGCCATCAACGCCGGCACCAGGACCAGCCGGACGATCGTGGCGTCGACGGCGATCGCCACCGCACACGCCACACCCAGCTCGGCGACCAGTGGCATACCGGCGAACGCGAACCCGATAAACACCGCGATCATGATCAGCGCGGCGCTGGTGATCGTGCGAGCACTGGTGGACACCCCGTACGCGACGGCGTCGCGGGTGTCACCGGCCTGCAGATAACGCTCCCGGATGCGGGTCAGCAGGAAGATCTCGTAGTCCATCGACAGGCCGAACGTCATCGCCAGCACCAGCGGCGGAATCGTGCTGTCGATCGAGGTGATCCGGTGGAAGCCCAGCCCTTCCAGCCAGCCCCACTGGAAGACCATCACCAGACTGCCGTAGGCCGCGGCGACGGACAGCACCGTCATCAACACGCCCTTGAAGGCCAGGAACACCGAGCGCACCGAGATCAGCAGCATCACGAACGCGATCGCGGCGACGAACACGAACACCAGCGGTTGGGTATGGCCGACCCGGTCGTCGAAATCCTTGATCAGCGCGGTCGGGCCGCCGACATCGATCTGCACCCCATTCGCCGCTGGAAGCGCGCGAAGGTGACTGCGCATCCAGTCGATCGAGTTGCGGGCGGCGAGATCTTCGGGGTCCACCGAAAGGATCGCGGAGATCAGTGCGCTGCCGTTGTTGTCGGCGAACACCGGTGTGGACACCGAGACGACGTCGGGCGCCTTCGAGATCTCGGTGTTGATGGCCTCGAGGGCGGCGGCGTTCTTCGGATCGGACGCCGCCCCGCCGGGGAAGGTGACCAGGACGCGGACCGGTCCCAGGGCGCCGGGCCCGAGCGCCTGCGCTGCGGCGGCGACGCCACCGCGGACCTCGTGGGTGGCCGGGAACTGACGCTGCATGCTGTTGCCGAGCACCATCGAGAACGCGGGCGCGGCCATCGCCAGCAGCACGACCGTCGCCCCCAACGCCGACAGCCATGGTCGTCGCATGACCTCGCCGACCCAGCGGGTCCAGAACCGGGACTGCGTAGCCTCACCGCGCCGCGACCACTGCAGCAGCGACGAGCGCCGAGCCACCGGGCGCCCGAACGTCGCCAGCACCGCGGGCGTCAGCGTGGTCGAGGTCAGCACCGCGATCGCCACGGCGAGGATCGCGCCGGTGGCCATCGAGCGCAGCACCGGGGTGTTGATCAGATAGATGCCCGTCAGCGAGGCGATCACCGTCAGACCCGACAGCAGCACCGCCAGACCTGAGGTGGCCATCGCGGCGTCGGCGGCCTGCTGCGGATCGCGGCCGGCTCGCAGCTCCTCACGGAATCGCATGAGGATGAACAGCGAATAGTCGACGGCCAGTGCGATACCGAACATCGACACCGTCGACGTCACGAACACCGACATGCTCATGACCGTCGACAGCAGATAGACCACGCCCATCGTCACCACGACGGTGCAGACCGCGAGCAGTAGCGGCACCGCCGCGGCCGCCAGCGAACCGAACACCGCGAGCAGGACGATCAGAACGATCGGCAGGTTCCACTGCTCGGCCTCGGCGATGTCGTGCTTGGTGCTGGTCTGGGCGGCCGCACCGAGCGCGCCCTGGCCGATCACGTACAGCTTGACTCGGCCGTTGTCGATCTGGCCCGGCTGGTCACCGGTCACGCCGATCTTTTGCCGCAGCTGCCGGGCCACGTCGACGGCGCCGGTGTTGTTGAAGTCCAGCCGCAGCGACACCACATACGGCCGGTCCGGGGCGGGCGCCGGCTGGCCCGGGTTGGGAACCACCACGACGCTGGGAACCTGTTTGGCCGCCTCCTCCAGCTGGGCGACGGCGGTGTTCATGTCCGCGTAGCTGGCGTCGGCGCGCGGCGCGGCGACGAGTGCAAGCGGGGAGGCGCCCTGCTGCGGGTAGTGGTCCTCGAGTTGGTACTGCACATGCAGCGACTGGGAGCCGGCGACGTCGAAGCCGCCACCGGTCAGGTGGTTGGACTCCGTCAGGGCCAGATAGACGGCCGGCACCAAAGCCAGCAACCAGCACGTGAATACCAGCCAGCGGAATCTGCGCAGGTTGCTGCTCAGGCGCATCATGAACTGCTGGATGGCGATCTCCCCGCATTCTCCCCGGATTGCGTGGTTGCGAGCGTACCGCAGATGACTGTGCGCTGACCCGTCGTGACCGGCGGTCTTAGCTGGATTGAGACCTGTTGATCAGGCCCTCGTTACCCGCCCTCGATTGGCGACCCAACCGTTGCCGATGGCAGGATGTCCGATGACCACGTCCGGGGTCGGGGACTGTGCCGGGTCGCAGCGATGCTGCGCCGCGGCGTGACGTCAGCCAAACGTCAGCGAATTCGAGGAGTCCTCATGTCTGCGTCCACCCTGTCGTCGATTGCCGGCGTGCGCCGCGGTTTGTGCGTGGTTTTGGCCGCGACTGCGGCCGGCGGGGCGGCCGCGCTGGTGCTGTCGACGTCGTCGGCGACCGCCGCCCCCGATCCGTGCGCGGCCAGCCAGCTCGCCAAGACCGTCGGCACGGTGGCCACCAACACCGGCACCTATCTGGATGCGCACCCGCAGACCAACCAGGCGCTGACGACGATCTCCCAGCAGCAGGCCGGCCCGCAGACCGTGGTGGCGCTCAAGACCTACTTCGACGCCAACCCGCAAGCGGCCAAGGACTTGCAGGCGATCCAGCAGCCGCTGACGAGCATGTCCACCCAATGCAAGTTGCCGGTGAGCCTGCCGCAGCTGCTCGGTCTGCTGCAGTCGGCTCAGACCGGCGGCGCGCCGGGCACGGGGCCGGCGACCGGTGGCATCCCCGGAATCGGTCCGGGGGCGCTTCCGGGTATCACGACGGCACAACAGGTTTCCGGCGCGACGGCCCCGGCGTCGGGCACGCCGGCTCCGCTGAGCAACGGTCCGTTACCCGGTCCGGCCGTCGTCAGCCCCCGCTGACCGGCGCGGCTCGGCATCCGCTGGGAAACGCTCTGAGCAGCGACGTCGGAACATTCTCACGATTGGTTAAGCTCAAGGCGCGAAAGTCTGAAGCAATTCTGCTTAGCTTTCCCCTGTCAGTAGCGGTTACTGGCACTGCTTCTCCCTACGTTAAGGAGTCCGAGCATGTTGCTTAATGCCCGTCTGGCTCGTCGCGCGGTCGTCGGAGCGATCGGCACGGGCGCCGTCGCCGGCGCGATGCTGATCGCCGCAGCGCCGTCCGCGCTGGCCGATCCGCCGCCGAACTGCACCGCCGCTGACCTTGCCGGCGTGGCTGCGGGCGTGTCCGCGGCAACCTCGGCCTACCTGTTCACCCATCCGGACGTCAACGCGTTCTTCACCGGTCTGGAGGGTGCGCCGCGCGACACCATCCGGTCCGAGGTGAAGCAGTACCTGGACTACAACCCCTCGGTGAAGGCCGACCTGCAGGGCATTCGCCAGCCGCTGGTCGATCTCAAGAACCGCTGCGGTAACGCGCCCGACGTCCCTGGCGCCTAGCCCGCGGTGCGGGTAGGACAGCAGCCCGCGCAGGAAGGCGCCGGCCGCACCGTCCTGATGGTCGACGACGACCCGGATGTCCGGACTTCGGTGGCCCGCGGTTTGCGGCACTCCGGATTCGACGTCCGGGTCGCGGCGACCGGCAAGGAAGCGTTGCGGCTGTTGGCGAATGAGAATCACGACGCGTTGGTGCTCGACGTCCAAATGCCTGAGCTCGACGGCGTCGCGGTGGTGACCGCGCTGCGCGCACTGGGCAACGACATTCCGATCTGCGTGCTGTCGGCACGCGACACCGTCAACGACCGCATCGCCGGTCTGGAGGCCGGTGCCGACGACTATCTGACCAAGCCGTTCGATCTGGGCGAGCTGGTGGCCCGGTTGCACGCACTGCTGCGCCGGGCATCGCATTCCCATGAGGGTTCCGACGCCGTCACGATCGGGCCGCTCACGATCGACACCGCCCGGCGGCTGGTGTTCGTCAACGGTGACCGGGTCGAACTGACCAAACGAGAATTCGACCTGCTGGCGGTGCTCGCCGAGAACTCCGGTGTGGTGCTGTCCCGGCAGCGGCTGCTGGAGTTGGTGTGGGGCTACGACTTCGACGTCGACACCAACGTCGCCGATGTGTTCATCAGTTACCTGCGCCGCAAACTCGAGCGCGAGGGTGTGCCGCGGGTGATCCACACCGTGCGCGGCATCGGGTACGTCCTCCGGTCGGAGCCGTGATCCGGTCGTGAGTTCGCTGGGCCAGAGCCTGTCCCTCCGTAGCCGGGTCGCCCTGGCCGCCGCGATGGCCGCCGCGATCGTGGTCGCGCTGCTGGCGGTGCTGACGTCGATCGTCTTGGCGAACAACGATGAGGCGCAACTGGATAAGCGGCTCGACTCGATCGTCGACGCCAGCATGTATCCCGAGCAGTTGCGTGATCCGAGCCGGGTGGTGACGACGGGACGATCCCGGTCGACCGGACAGGTGATGTTCCAGCGCGGATTTCAATTGCCGCCGCTGCCGCCCGGCACCGCGACGGTCACCGTCAACGGCGTCGACTATCGGGTGCGGACGGTGAACGTCGAACAGTCCGGCGGCATCCTGGTCTCCATCGGTATCCGTGCCGACAGCATCCTGTTGAGCCGGGCCAGGATTCCGCTCTATGTGTTGATCGTTTGCCTTGCCGTGATGGTTGCGCTGGCGCTGGGCTGGATTTTGGCGGGCCCGGCGATCCGGCCGCTGCTGAAGCTCACCGAGCAGACCCGCCGGCTCGGCACGGGCCACGACCGGCTGGATCCGGTGCACGGCTCCCGGGAGGCCGAAGACCTTTCCGAGGCGATGATCGCCATGCTGAACCGGTTGGCGGATGCCCAAGCGGCGACGACGAATTCGCTTCAGGCGGCCCAGGATTTCGCGGCCAATGCCGCCCACGAGCTGCGGACCCCGCTGACCGCGATGCGCGCCGACCTGGACACGCTGCGCATCCACGACCTGCCGCCGGAGGAACGCGAGGAGGTGGTGACCGACCTATCCCGCGCGCAGCGCCGCGTCGAGGCGATCATCACCGCGCTGGGACAGTTGGCGTCCGGGCAGCTGGCCCGTGCCGAGGACCGCGAGACGATCGACGTCGCCGAAATGCTCGACCGCGTCGCGCGGGAGAATATCCGCTCCGGGGTGGGCGAGATCATCGTTGAAGCCGACGAGGCCGGCACGGTGTGGGGCTGGCCTGCCGGGCTGCGGCTGGCCGTGGACAACCTGGTGCGCAACGCGATCACGCACGGCGAGGCCACCCGCATCGTGCTGCGCGCCCACCGGCAGGGACCGCTGCTGGCGATCACCGTCGACGACAACGGGCGCGGCCTACCCGCCGAGGAACATCGAAAAGTGTTGGGCCGCTTCGCTCGTGGCAGCACCGCCACCGCCGGCGGCTCGGGCCTCGGGCTGGCGCTGGTGGCGCAGCAGGCCGCGTTGCACGGTGGCACCATCGAGCTCTCCGACGGTCCGCTCGGGGGCCTGCGTGCCGTGTTGACGGTGTCGACGGCTCCCGAGCCGGCCGCCCCGACGGGTCAGGCCTGAATACGGCGCCTGCGTAGGACAGCCGCCACCCCGCGCCACCCCAATAGCAGCAGCGCGGTCACCACCGACGCGACGATGATGAAGCTCACCGCCACGCCTTGAGAACTGGCCTTGCGCAACAACATTCCGACAATGACGGTGGCCAGCCAGACGATGACGCCGGTCGGCGCGATCGCGGTCGGCGCCCGCCAGCCGCGGGGGATCACCCAACCGAGGAGCGTGCCGGACAGGAACGGCCATGCGGTCTCGGCAATTCCGGCGAGCGTAAGGCCTTCGGCGTGGCTGCGCCGGCCGATCGCACAGAACACCACGACGCAGACGACGTCACCGGCCAGCGCGAGCGCGACGGTACGGGTGTCGGTACGAACTGCCATGCTCGGATTCAAGCACGCCTGCCGACGGCGTCAGCGCGGGGCGTCGTCGTCTGGGTCCGGGCACGGCGGGGGCAGCGGGCCCTGCAGCGCGGTGTCGGCCGGATCCGCGGCCGCCTCGCTTTCGGCCTCCGCCGCGGCGATCTCGTCGGCGACGGCATCCGGGTCCAGCGGTCCTTCGGTGCGGAACACGAAGAAGAACACCACCCAGCCGATCGTCGAGATGAAGATCCAGCTGACCAGCCGATAGATCAGCATCGCCGAGATCGCGGCAGGCAGGGCCATCCCGCTGGACACCAGGCCGGGCACCAGCACGGCCTCCACCACCAGCAGCCCGCCCGGCATCAGCGGGATCGAACCCACGGCGCGGGCGGCGGCGTAGGCGACGGTGAGTCCGGCCAGCGACGGCCTGCCACCGGTCGCGTACGCGGCGAAAGCCAGGCACGCCACGTCGCAGACCCAGTTGAAGAACGACCAGCCGAACGCCACGCCCAGAGTGCGACGGCTCAGGCTGACCGATTCCAGCTGCTTGAGCGTCTCGCGCCACTTGTGCAGGCCGGTGTCGACCGGCTTGTTGCGCACCGAGTTGACCCAGCCCAGAACCTTCACCCCGATGCCGTCGATGAGCTCGGGCCGGGTGGCGACCGCCTGCGCGAGCAGCAGCAGCGCGATGAATCCGCCGAGGGTGAACAGCAGCGAGAACGGATTGTTCTTGGCGCCCAACAGGAATGCGCCGCCGAGGCCCAGCAGTGCCAGTCCGACTACCTGCAGAGCGCCCGACATCACCAGCTGCCAGGACGCGACCACAGGGGAGGCACCCCACAGCCGCTGCTGCCGGTAGCTGAACGTGGCCGAGAGCACCGGACCGCCGGGCATCGTGGTGCTCAGCGCGTTGCCGGCGTAGAACGTGGCCTCGGAACGCCACTGGTGTACGACCACCCCGGCCGAACCCAGCAGCGTCCGCTGGATCTGGGCGAAGCTGTGCATCGACAGCATGGCCGCGGCGGCCGCAGCCAGCACCCACCAGCCGTTGGCCGAAATCAGGCTCTTCCAAGCTTTGGCCAGCTGATCCCACACCAGGGTGGCCTCGACGACCAGCACGATCAGTGCGACGCCGAGCACCGCCCAGCGGACCCACCAGTACTTCCCGCGTGCCGGGGGTTCGTGATCCTCGCGGGCGGTGTCGACCGACGCGTCATAGGACACGCCGATCAGCGTAACGCCGCCGACATCCCGCGACGGTGTCCGCCGCGGGATGTCGGTCCGGCCCGGCCTTCCTAGACGGTGGCCGGGGCGTTCGGGGTAATGATCGTCAGGTCGTAGCCGGCGGCCTGCCACCCGCTCATGAATACGCCGATCGGCAGCGCCTTGGCCTGCCCCACGCTCTGGTTCGCGTTCGTCATCGAGCTGTCGTTGACGTACACCAGCCCGTTTTTCAGGTCGACCTGCGTCACCACCGCTGCGTGATCGGCGACGAAGTAACTGTCCTTCGGAGTGGGCTTGAAGTCGGTGACCGCCGTCCAGACGATTGACACCGGGTATGCGACCATCGTCGCCTTGCCTTCGGCCAGCGCGGCCTGTAGGTCACGCAGCGCTTCTTCGCCCGCCTCCTGGGTCTTGTCGTACTCCCGGTAGGTCGCGGTGACATTGAAGTGCTCGTTGATCAGCGCCACGGCGTCCTCGGTCGCCACACCCTCCTCGATATTGGCGTCCAGGTACATCTTGGCGCCCGGCGTCTTGACGCTGTCGGTGGTCTTCGCCCAGTCGACCCAGGTCTGCTCGGTCGTCGACGTCGGCAGCGTCTTGGTCGCCTGCAGGACGGCTGATGCCGCGGCCTGCAGTTGGCAGTTCGAATAGCTCTGGTTCACCCAGTAGTCCGCGGCGGCCGCGGCGTTGCCGTACTGGCCGGTGCCGTCGACGGTCACCCAGATCTCTTTGTCGAACGTGTCGGGTTTGGCCGCACCGACCATGATCGCGAAGGAATGCAGCATTCCCTGGATCATGCCGGCGATGCCCGGCAGCTTGGCCGCGGTCCCGTTGTTCACCGTGATCGTGAAGTGGTCGACGATCCCTGGCTGGATCAACGCGTCGTTGGCCGTGTAGACGAACGAACCCGGCGTGCTGCCCGCCACGACCGTGCCGTAACGGGGGCCGTCCTTGACCGTATAGCTGACCCCGTAACCGTTGTTGCCCTCGCCGTTGACTTTCACGGTGATTTGCTTGTCCGGGCCGGCTTGGCCGCCGACATCGGGATCCACGCTCGGAGCGCGGTTGAAGAAGATATAGGCGATCTGCTTGCCGATCTCCTCGAAGAACGCCTGCGGACCTGCTGGCTGTGCCGACGCCGATCGCGCCGCCAGCGCGCTCGCCGTCGTCGAGCTTCCGTCGGCCCCGCGGGTTCCGGTTGTGCCTTGCTGGCCGACCGAACCACCGCGTGTGGTGCCGCCGATGCCTCCCTGCCCGGCATCGCCGCCCAAACCGGCCTCGCTGCCGCTCCCGCCGTCGCCACCGTTCCCGCCGTCGCCGCCGGCCGCGCCGGGGCCGGCGTCCAGGTCACTGTCGCCGCCGGCTGCGCCGTCACCGGCCGAGCCACCCGCACCGCCGCGGCCGGGACCGTCCGTGGCGGTAGCCACACCGCCGTCCCCGCCGGGGCCGCCGTTGCCACCCGAGCCGCCCGAGCCGCCGCCGAACGCGCCCCCGCCGCCTGCGCCGCCTGCGCCGCCGTCACCGCCGGCCGCACCGGCGCCACCGGTCGCACCGGGGCCGCCGTTTCCGCCGTTTCCGCCGTTTCCGCCGGTCAGCCCGTTGAGCGAACGGCCGTATCCGCCGGGCCCGCCCTTTCCGCCTGCACCGCCGGCACCGCTGCTGCCGGCGCTCCCGTTCGAGGCAATGAGGAACAGGACCCGGCCCGTACCCGCGGCCCCACCAGCAGCCCCGCCTGCGCCACCGGCGCCGCCGTTTCCGCCGTTTCCGCCATTCAGCCCGGGATCAATACTCTGGGCGTCGGGCGAGAAGCCGGTCCCGCCCTGGCCACCGTCGCCGCCTTGGCCGCCGTTTCCGCCATGGCCGCCGGTGCCGATGACCGAGCTGCCGTTTCCGCCGTTGCCGCCCGAGCCGCCCTTACCGCCAGGCGCCCCATTGCCGCCGTCGATCGAGTACGACGGATTCTTGCCGGGGTCGGCGCCGTTGGTGCCGACGATGCCGCCCTGGCCGACACCGCCCGCGCCGCCGTCGCCGCCCGCGCCGAAGAACGAGAGAAGTCCGACACTGCCGCCGTTGCCGCCGTCGCCGCCACCGATTCCGCCGTTGCCGCCGTCGCCGCCGCTGCCGGCCCAGAGTCCGCCGCGTCCGCCGTTGCCGCCGTTCCCGCCGTGGTCGGTCGCGGTCACACCCTTCGCCGGGCTGTCGCCGCCGGCTCCGCCGTCACCGCCAAATGCGAAGAGCGAGAACAAACCTCCGTTGCCGCCGTTCCCACCGCGGCCGCCGAAACTCGCCGCACCACCGGCGCCGCCCTCGCCTGCACCGGCGCCGCCGCCTTCGCCGCCGTCACCGGCGATGCCCCAGAACGAGACGAGTCCGGTGTCGCCGCCGTTGCCGCCCGTACCACCAGTCTGGCCGTTGAGGATGGCGTTTCCGCCTTCGCCGCCTGCGCCGCCATTGCCGATGTACAGGCCGCCAGCGCCGCCGCCACCGCCCGTGCCGCCGCGGAAATCACCGGTCGACGTCCCGCCGGCGCCACCGGCACCGCCGTTGCCGGACAGGCCGGCCGAACCACCTTGGCCGCCAGTCGAACCCGCCAGCGTGGTTGCGCCCGCGCCGCCTTCGCCGCCATTGCCGGTGATGATGCCGCCGCGGCCGCCGTTGCCGCCTGCGCCGCCGTTGACTGTCGCAAGCCCGGCGCCACCGGCGCCGCCGCTACCGAACCAGCCCGCGCTGCCGCCGTTGCCGCCGTTGAAACCTGCGCCGCCGTTGCCGAAGACGCCGCTGTTGCCGCCCTTGCAGGAGGTGTTCGACGGGCACGTGTCGGCGGTCCAGCTGTAGCCGTTACCGGCGATGATCCCGGCGTTGGGGTGCGCGGCGGTTCCGTCGCCGACGAAGAAGCTGATGAGGTTCTGGGCGGCGGCTTCCGGCGTCGGCAGTGCCGACACGCGCGGTGTCGCGGCGGCCGAAGGGGTGGCGAGCCGGGTGCTGGTCGACTTCTTGCTCGAGGTTGCTGTTTCGGAGTTCTGCTGGGCAGAGTCGGAGCCGGAGACGGCGTTGTTCGACGCCTTGGGTCGGACGTTGGACCTCGACGCCGCGGAATGCCCGGTGGATTTCGACGGCGCACCCGCCGACGAGCTACTCGACGTCGACGGTCCCTTCGGCCCGGCCGAACCGGTGGCATCGGCGGAGGCCACGGCGGGCATCGATGCGATCGCAGCCCCGACACCCAACGCAACGGCTGACGCGCCGAGCCATGTCAATGCGTGCGAATTGGCAAGTGCGGCAAGGCCGAATTCGACCCGGTTCAACTGCATCTTGGTTGCGCGGCCACTGTGACGACCGCCCGAGCCGGTGCAGCGCGCACCCTCATGAACTGTTTTTGAGCCGACAGAATCCACGACCCCACCCCCCGTTTGGGTTTGAATCGACAGGAAAGCCAGCCGCCACCAACGTTTTTGACGACGCAGCAAATGGGAGCGTAAAGCCAATTCACGCCGCTGTCCATAACCGCGCTTACTTTTGTTGTCAGTGCAAGGTTGTATTGCCTATCTTTTTTGCTGAACGACCGTCACGGCCGGCCGTTGGTCGTGCGGGAAACCACGCTTCCATCAAGCAGTCGAACCCTCTCCCACTACGCTTGGCCGCATGCCGGCGACCCGAGCCCTGGACGACGATTCGGTCGATCCCTTCCTCCGCAAATCCGCCGCGTGGTGCTGGCGCTTACTGGTGGTCGGCGCGGCCATCATCGCATTGCTGTGGCTCGTGCAGCGGCTCCAGGTCATCGTGGTTCCGGTGGCCCTGGCGACCATGCTCGCGGCGCTGCTGCTGCCAGCGGTCGACTGGCTCGACCGCCGGGGTGCACCGCGCGGCGGCGCGGTGGCCCTTGTGCTTTTGGGCGGATTCGCGATCTTTGGCGGAATCCTGACTTTCGTTGTCAGCCAATTTGTTTCGGGCCTACCCGGACTGGTGGAGCAGGTCACGCACAGCATCGACGGATTGCGCCGCTGGCTCGTCGACGGGCCGGCACATCTGAGCCGCGAGCAGATCGACAACGCAGGCAACACCGCCATCAAGGCACTGCGCGACAACCAGGAGCAGTTGACCACCGGAGCCTTGTCGACGGCGGCCACCCTCACCGAGATCGTCACCGGTGCGCTGCTGGTGTTCTTCACGCTGATCTTCTTGCTGCAGGGTGGCCGCAACATCTACGCGTTCGTGACCAAGATCGTTCCGTCCCACACCCGTGAGCGGGTGCGCGACGCCGGGCGCGCCGGGTTCGGCTCGCTGATCGGTTACGTGCGGGCGACGTTCTTGGTGGCGCTCGTCGACGCGGTGGGCATCGGCACCGGCCTGGCGATCATGGGCATCCCGTTGGCGCTGCCGCTGGCGTCACTGGTTTTCCTCGGTGCGTTCATCCCGCTGGTCGGTGCCGTCGTCACCGGGTTCCTCGCCGTCGTGGTGGCGCTGCTGGCCAAGGGTGTCGTGTACGCGCTGATCACGCTCGGGCTGATCGTCGCGGTGCAGCAGCTGGAGGCGCACATTCTGCAGCCGCTGGTGATGGGCCGTGCCGTCTCGTTGCATCCGCTGGCGGTGGTGCTCGGCATCGCCGGCGGTGGCGTGCTGGCCGGTATCGTCGGCGCCCTGTTGTCGGTCCCGCTGCTGGCCTTCCTCAACAGCGCGATCCGGGTGCTGGCCGCCGACGATCCGGCCAAGGAGGCGGCCGAACTCGAGGACAGCGACGACGCCGTCGTCATCAACGCCGAACCCGACGTCGTCCCGCCGAGGCGCGACAAGGACTAGTGCACAGCGCCGAGTCAGAACTCAGAGCGACGTACCGGCTGGGTCGGCGCTCTCCGTTCTGAATGGACTACAGGCGTCCTTCGCGGCGCAAGAGATCCGCGGCGCTGACCCCGCCACCGCTACCGCGACGGCGTTGCTCCTCGCCCTCTTTCTTGCCGCGGGAGTTCAGCTTCTCAGTGGCCACCTCGGAGTCGCCCTGATCGGGGCGGCTGACCGGGATCGCGCGGGTCTCCTCGGCGCTGACGGCGGGGGAGACGTCGTCGGCGCCGTTCTTGTCGGTGGGGTTCGGGATCGCCGTGGTGGTGTCCTCCGGACCCGACATCGCCCGAGTGGGCTCGGCCGACGGCTGCGGCGGGGGAGTGGGCCCACCGGCACCCGGCTTGCCGCGCAGCTCGCCCAGCCACGATTCGATCTCGCGGTCGGGCGCGGGCGGCGCGGGCGGACGGTTGGCCCGGGTCGCCGAGGCCGCGGTGTTCACCGCGTTCTTGACGGCATTCTTGGCCACCGAGAATCGGGTGGTCGGTGCGTCAGTGCTGGCTTCGACCGGGTCGGGCATCCGCGCGGTACCGGCGGCCGACGGCGCCTCCTGCGGCGGCGGGTTGCGGTACTCGGCGCGGCCCACCACGCGGGGACGGGCCCGGCCTTCGATGCCCGGATGGGTCGGATCGTGCACGGGACGCGCGGCCGCGACGGGAGCGCCCGCACCGACCAGGGCAGGGTCCGGCTCGCGCACGACGGGCCGCTTGCGCTCGTCGGGCAGGTGCGTCTCGCCGAGACCGATCTTGTTCTGCAGACGCTTCATCCAGCGCGGCGCCCACCAGCAGTCGTCGCCGAGCAGCTTCATGATCGCCGGCACCAGGAACATGCGGACGATCGTGGCGTCCAGCAGCAGTGCGATCAGCAGACCGAACGCCAGGTACTTCATCATCACCAGGTCGGAGAACACGAACGCGCCGGCGACCACGGCCAGCACCAGGGCGGCCGCGGTGATCAGCCGACCGGTGGTGGCGGTACCGATCCGGATGGCCTCGGTGGTGGACATGCCGCGTTCGCGGGCCTCCACCATGCGGGACACCAGGAACACCTCGTAGTCGGTGGACAGGCCGTAGATCACCGCGATGATCAACCCGATCATCGGCGCCATCAATGGCTGCGGCGTGTAGTTCATTACCCCGGAGCCGTGCCCGTCGACGAACATCCACGTCAGTACGCCCATCGTGGATCCCAGCGTCAGCGCACTCATCAACGCGGCCTTGATCGGCAGCACCAGCGATCCGAACGCCAGGAACATCAGGATCGTCGTCGTCACGATCAGCAGCACCACCATCAGCGGCAGCTTCGCGAACAGGCTATGGATACTGTCCTGCTCCAGCGCAGGCGTGCCGCCCACGTAGAGCGACACCCCCCTGGGTGGCGTGATCGACCGCAATTCGGCGATCTTCTTGGCCGCGTCGTTGCGGTTCACCAGACCGTTCTGGATCACCCGCACCGACGGGTCCTTCGAGGCCCCGTCGAGGTAGGAACGTTCCTTCCACATCGCGTCGGGGTTGTTGTCCGGATCGGTGAACCCACTGACGGCCATCGCCTTGTTGCGGACCTCGGCGACCTGCTGGTCGGTGACCGGCTGGCCGTCGGTGTTCTTCATCACCAGCGTGATCGGCTCGGTGCGGAAACCGGGGAAGATCTTGTCGAACTCTTCCTGGGCCGTACGCACGGAGTTGTCCGGTGGCAGGTACTTCTCGCTGATGCCGCCCAGCGACAGCTTCCCGAGCGGCACGATCAGCACGATCATGAAGATGACGATCGGGGCGGCGAACAGGATCGGGCGTTTCATCACCCGGTTGACGAGCTTGCCCCAGAAACCGGCCTCGACCTCTTCGCGGGTCTTGGTCTTCTGCGTCTTCTCGGCGAACCAGTCGATGATCGCGCGCGAGAAACCCCAGTTGCGTAGGAACGGCAGCCGCAGCAGCGTCCGCACACCGAGCGCGTCGACGTTCGGGCCGAGGATGGCCAGGATCGCGGCCAGCACGGTGATCGACAGGACCGCCGACAGCATGACCGAGGCGATGATCGCGTAGGTGATGGATTTCAGGAAGCCCTGCGGGAACAGCAGCAGCGGCAGGGACGACGCCACGATGATCACCGCGGAGAAGATGACCGTGCGACCCGACGTCATCATCGTCCGGCGGACCGCCGCCTCCGTGTCGTAGCCCTCGGCTATCTCTTCCCGGAACCGGCTGACGATGAACAACCCGTAGTCGATCGCGATACCCAGACCGATCAGCGTCACGACCGGCTGGGCGAAGAAGTGCACGGGCGTGACCAGGGCGATCAACCGCATGATGCCGAGCGCGCCGAGGATGGACAGACCGCCGATGATGGCGGGCAGGCTGGCGGCGACCACGCCGCCGAAGACAAAGAACAGCAGCACCGCGACCAGCGGGATGGCGGCCACCTCGGCGCGCTGCTGGTCCTCGCCGATGGTGCCGGTCAATTCGGCGGCCAGCGGCTGCAGACCGGCGAGCTTGACGTCGACGTCCTTGATGAAGAAGTCCTTGTCGACCTTCTTGTAGTTGTTCAGGATCGTGTCGTCGTCATTGCCCTTGAGCTGGATCGACATGAACGCGTGCTTCTTGCTCGCGTCGGCCATATTGGACAGCAGCTGCGGGCTCTTGAAGTAGCCGATCGACCGCAGGATCTCGTCGGGGTGGTCCCGCTCGACCTGGGCCAGGTTGTCCAGGATCTTCTTCTGGAAGTCCGGGTCGTCGACGGTCTTACCGTCCGGCGCGGTGTAGATGGCGATGATGTGGCCCGACGTGTCGCGGCCGTACGCACCGTCGGCGAGCAGCGACGCCTTCACCGACGAGCTGCCCTCGTCGTAGAACCCACTCTGGGTGACGTGCTTGCCGAGGCTGGCTCCGTAGATGCCGCCGCCGACACACAGCGCGACCATGACCGCGATCACGATGTATCGGTAGCGATACACAGTTCGACCCCACCAGGCGAACACCTAAGCTCCTAACCAAATCTTCTGCGACCTGCGCATCGGTTTCTCCTACTCAGACGCGCGATGTCAGTAATGAGGACAGCGGCCGGAACGGTTGCAACCATGCCCCCTGCTCTGGGAGCGAATCTAGGCCGATTCGCGGCAGCGGCTCTCGGAAAACACCAGGAATGTCCTCCAGGTCGACAAACTCCAAGGTATCCGACGCTAACGCCCAGCTGGCATGTTCGCGAAATCCGAGCACGTAGGCCGGGGTGCCCGCCCTGGCGATTTCCTCCAGTGGCGCGCGGAACGCCTGCCCGTCGGCCGAGGCCACCAACACGGCGGCCAGGCCCTCGGTGCGGCGCAGTTCGATATGGGCCAGCATGTCGGAGTCGACGTCGCTGTCCTCGTCGACCTTGGGCTTGGCGAACACCGCGAATCCCACATTGCGCAGCGCCTCCACCCAGGGGCGGACGACGTCCGCGCTGCCGGGCGCGATGTTGGTGAACACTGTCGCCTCCGGTTCCACCGAGATGTCCGGGTGGCCGGCCGACAGTTCGGCGGTGCGGGTCAAGAGCCAGCGGCCCAGCGCGTCGAACCGCGGCCGGTGTGCGGCCGTGGGCCGGCCGCCGAGGATCGAACCCAGCCCCATGTCCAGGTTGGGTGCGTCCCAGACCAGAAGTACCCGCTGAATCGGCGGAGTCACCAGCTGATCTCCGCTGTCCGGCAATGCGGGCGCCGCCGCCGCGTCTTCCATCACACTCATCGTCGCCTCACCCACAAGAGTTCGGCCACCGGGCTACCCGCGGCAGCGGCCTTCGTCTCATATTTCGTCGTCGGTCGCCGCACCAAGATCGGCAGCTCGTCGCCGGGCTGCACACGACGCAGCAGCGGTTCGGCGTCGCCGGCCTCGGCGATCTGCTCGGCGTAACCCGCGTGGTCAGTGGCGGCGTGCAGGACACCGCCCGGACGCAGCCGGTCGGCGATGAGGGCGATCGTGTTGGGCTGCAGCAGCCGCCGCTTGTGATGCCGTGATTTCGGCCACGGGTCAGGAAAGAACACCCGAATACCAGTCAGCGAGCCCGGGCCGAACATGTGCTCCAGGACGTCGACGGCGTCGCCGCGGACCAGCCGGATGTTGGAGACGCCCTCTCGGTCGACGGCGCTGAGCAGCTGAGCCAAGCCCCGCTTGTAGACCTCGGCCGCCACCACGTCGATGTCCGGTTCGGCCATGGCCATGCCGAGAGTGGAGGTGCCGGTTCCGCAGCCGATCTCCAGGACGACGGGCGCCTGCCTGCCGAACCACGCGGCCGTGTCCAGCAGATCCGCAGGTTTCTCACCGATCCGGGCCTGCGTGCCCATCTCGGGCCACAACCTGTCCCACGCCTCCTGCTGCGATTCGGTCAGGGTGGATCGGCGTGAACGGAAGCTGGTGATGCGGGGATACGGATGCGCTGGCCAGGCATCAGGCGTGGTTGAGCCGCCTTGGCGCTGCGCATGCATCCGTCCATGGTCGCTCATGATCAGAGGAGTACCCGCCTCGTGGTGCAGATTGATACCCAACAGTTGCCTTCTCCTGGTAGTGGCTCGCGCCACACGCCCGCTGATGCCAGCATGTGCGGTGTGGTGGGGCAGCCGGTGCGCGTCGGGGTGGTCGGCAGGCCCGGGTGCGGGCGGCGCACGGTGACAGGCGTGCTGCGTGGGGCCGGTGTGGCGGTGGCGGACCCGTCGCAGCCATCTGACCTGGACGTTTACGTGTTCGCCGAAACCCTCAAACCCGAGGACAGACGCGCACTGGCCGACTGCCCGCGGCCCGTCGTCGCGGTCCTCACCAAGGCGGATCTGACCGGTTTCGGCGGCGCCGGACCGATGGCGGCGGCCGCCGAACGGTGCCGGCTGCTCAGCGACACCGTGCCCGTCTATCCGTTGGCCGCCCTCGCCGCGCTCGCGGCCGTCGACGACTCGGTGCTCGATGACGACATGCTCGCCGCGCTGCGGGTGCTGACCACCGAACCGGCCGACCTCGGCTCCACCGACCGGTTCGCGGCCGGGCACCACCGGCTGCCCGGGTCGACGCGGCAGCGGCTGCTTGCCCACCTCGACCTGTTCGGGATCGCGCACGCGGTGCGGGCACTGCGCGACGGCGCGGACCGGGCCGGGGTGGTGGCGGCGCTGCGGCGGGCCAGTGCACTCGACGGACTACTGGCCGGGATCGACGCGGCCGCGGCGCCGATGCGCTACGAGCGGCTAGCCGAGTCGGCCGACGACGACGCCGTCGCCGCCAGGATGGCCGCGGCGATCGATGTCGTGCAGGCCGCCGGGATGACGGTCGACGGCGGTGCGGGAGCGGCCGCGCACCTGCGGCGCGCGATCGTCTGGCAGCGGTATTCGCGGGGGCCGGTCTCGCGACTGCACGCCCGCTGCGGCGCTGACATTGCCCGCGGCTCGCTGCGGCTGTGGGAGTGCGCCGGCGGCATCCCCGAGCCGGTGGAGCGCACGCCGTGACCGACCCCGTCGACACCCTGGTATCGCAGATCGACCCGAGGCTGCCCGCGCCGTCGATCGTCCGTCGCGACGTGGTGCTGGTGTCCGGTCCGTGGCTGGCCGGGGTGAGCAGTGTGGTCGCCGCGTTGGGAGACCGGCTGCCCGAGTGCACCGTCGTCGAAGCCGACGCACTCGCCGCCGGGGACGCGCCGACCGCCGTGGTGTTCGTGGTCTCGGCGACCGCACCGCTGACCGAGTCGGATTGTGCGCTGCTGGATTCCGTCGCCGCCGACACCGACGCGGTGATCGGGGTCGTGTCGAAGATCGACGTGCACCGCACATGGCGCGAGGTGCTCGACGCCGACCGTGCGCTGCTGGCGCAGCGGGCGCCCCGATACCGCGATGTGCCCTGGGTGGGTGCCGCCGCTGCCCCGGATCTGGGGACACCCGTCGTCGAGGAGCTCGTCGACTGCCTTCGGCATGCCCTCGCCGAAGACACCCTGGATCGACGAAACCGATTGCGCGCGTGGGAGAATCGGCTCTTGACACTGCGGAGTCGACTCGATCGCGACGTGGCCGGCGCAGGCCGAGAAGCGCGGCTGGCAACCCTGCGCGAGCAGCGCACCGCAGTGCTGCAGCAGTTCCGGTTGGACAAGTCGCAGCGTTCGATCGCCCTGCGCAGCCAGATTCAGCAGGCCCGGCTGCAGCTGTCCTACTTTGCGCGCAACCGGTGTGCGTCGGTGCGGGCCGAACTACAGGAGGACATCGCGGGTTTGAGCCGACGCTCCGTGGACGGTTTCAGCGACGAGGTTCGGCGCCGGGCGACGGAGGTGGCCGACGACGTGGCCGTGGGCGTGTCCCGGCAGCTGGCCGACATCGGCGAGGAACTCGACTTGGCCGTCGAACCCGTGGACTCGCGCCCCGTCGTCGAGGTGGGTGCCGCGCCCCTGCGCCCCCATGGTCCGGAGAACCGGCTGATGCTGCTCCTCGGCGCGGGCTTCGGCCTCGGCGTCGCACTGACGCTGAGCCGGATGCTCGCCGACCTGGCCCCGCAGTGGTCGGTCGGCGGTGCCATCGGCGGGGCGGTGCTCGGCGTGGTCCTGACGCTGTGGGTGGTCGGTGTGCGCAGCCTGCTGCAGGACCGGGCAGTGCTCGACCGCTGGGTAGTGGAGGTGACCGGCCGGGTGCGCACCGCGATGGAGGAGTGGGTGGGCCGGAGCGTGCTGGCGGCCGAGGCATCGCTGGGCCGATCCGCCGCCGAACGCGATGCCGCGGACAGCGCGCGAACCGCGGAATCGGTCGCCCGCATCGACCGGGAGATCCGCGAACACGCCGTCGCCGGGGCCCGGGCGGCCGCGGCCCGAGACCGGCATGTCCCAGTGATCGAGAGTGCGCTGGTTGCGGTCCGCGAGGAACTCGACGCACTGAATCGATGCAAAGGCGCCAATTATGAGCTTCTGAATCGTTCCTGTGAGTGATCGGACATAATCCCGATTAACCGCGGGTATCTCACCCGCGTTAACCTACTTTTCAGGGAGGACCGTGTCTCGACGCGGAATCCGGCCTGCGTCCTGGCCATAAAAGTAAGCAGGAGATTAGAGCGATGACTTCAGCGACCATCCCCGGTCTGGATAGCGCACCGACCAAGCATGAGGGCCTGCTCGCTTGGGTCCAGGAAGTCGCCGAACTCACGCAGCCCGACCGGGTGGTCTTCGCCGACGGCTCCGAAGAGGAGTACCAGCGGCTGTGTGACGAACTGGTCGCCGCCGGAACCTTCACCAAGCTGAGCGACTCGGAAGAGCCCAGCTCGTACCTCGCGCGCTCGGCGCCGTCGGACGTTGCCCGCGTCGAGTCACGCACGTTCATCTGCTCGGAGCGGGCGATCGATGCCGGCCCGACGAACAACTGGATGGACCCGGCCGAGATGCGCGGCATCATGACCGACCTGTACCGCGGGTCGATGCGCGGTCGCACCATGTATGTGGTGCCGTTCTGCATGGGTCCGCTCGGTGCCGACGACCCCAAGCTCGGCGTGGAGATCACCGACTCCGAATATGTGGTCGTCTCGATGCGGACGATGACGCGCATGGGCAAGGCCGCGCTGGAGAAGATCGGCGACGACGGGTTCTTCGTCAAGGCGCTGCACTCCCTCGGCGCTCCGCTCGAGGCGGGCGAAGCAGACGTTCCGTGGCCGTGCAACGACACGAAGTACATCACCCACTTCCCCGAGACCCGCGAAATCTGGAGCTTCGGTTCGGGTTACGGCGGCAACGCGCTGCTGGGCAAGAAGTGCTACTCGCTGCGTATCGCCTCGGCGATGGCCCACGACGAGGGCTGGCTCGCCGAGCACATGCTGATCCTCAAGCTGATCTCCCCGGAGAACAAGTCGTACTTCGTCGCTGCCGCCTTCCCGTCGGCCTGCGGCAAGACCAACCTTGCGATGCTGCAGCCGACCATCCCCGGCTGGCGCGCCGAGACCGTCGGTGACGACATCGCCTGGATGCGCTTCGGCAAGGACGGCCGGCTGTACGCGACCAACCCGGAGTTCGGCTTCTTCGGCGTCGCGCCGGGCACCAACTGGAGCTCGAACCCGAACGCGATGAAGACCGTCGCCGCAGGCAACACCGTCTTCACCAACGTCGCGATGACCGACGACGGCGGCGTCTGGTGGGAAGGCCTCGAAGGCGATCCGCAGCACTTGATCGACTGGAAGGGCAACGACTGGACGCCGGAGTCCGGCGAGAAGGCTGCCCATCCCAACTCGCGCTACTGCACCCCAATGTCGCAGTGCCCGACGCTGGCTCCGGAGTGGGACGACCCGCAGGGCGTGCCGATCTCGGCCATCCTGTTCGGCGGACGCCGCAAGACGACGGTGCCGCTGGTGACGCAGGCCCGCGACTGGCAGCACGGCGTATTCATCGGCGCCACTTTGGGTTCCGAGCAGACCGCCGCCGCCGAGGGCAAGGTCGGCACCGTCCGTCGTGACCCGATGGCCATGCTGCCGTTCCTCGGCTACAACGTCGGCGACTACTTCGCCCACTGGATCAACCTCGGCAAGAACGCCGACGAGTCCAAGATGCCGAAGATCTTCTTCGTCAACTGGTTCCGCCGCGGCGACGACGGCCGCTTCCTGTGGCCGGGCTTCGGCGAGAACAGCCGCGTGATGAAGTGGATCATCGAGCGGGTCGAGGGCAAGGCCAACGGCTCCACAACGCCGATCGGCATCGTGCCGAGCGCGGACGATCTCGACCTCGAGGGCCTGGACGCCGATCCGGCCGACGTGAACGAGGCGCTGGCGGTCAACGTCCAGGAGTGGCGCGACGAACTGCCGCAGATCGAAGAGTGGTTCGAGTTCGTCGGCGAGAAGCTGCCGACCGGCGTGAAGGACGAGTTCGAGGCGCTCAAGCAGCGCCTGGCCGAAGCCGAGTAACTGCTGAGCGACTAACGGGGAGCCAGTTGACACCTGTCAACTGGCTCTGTCGTACAGTGCTCCCATGCAGATCCGCGAGCATGCCGAGGCCAATCCCGACAAGCCGGCCGTCATCCTGTATCCCTCCGGAAAAACCGTCACGTTCGGCGAGATGGAAGCCCGAGCCAACCAGCTCGCGCACTTGTTCCGGAAGGCTGGACTGCGCGAGGGCGACGCCGTCGCCGTGCTCATCGAGAACAACGAGCATTTCCACACCGTGTTGTGGGCGGCGCGGCGCTGCGGGCTCTACTACGTGCCGATCAACACGCACCTGAACGCGGCCGAAGCCGCGTACATCATCGACAACAGCGAGGCCAAGGCCGTCATCGGCTCGGTCGCGCTGCGCGAAACGCTGGCCGGGCTCGCCGCCGAGCTGCCCAACGGGTTGCCGCAGTTGCGCGTCATCATCGACGGTCAGCTGGACGGCTGGCTGAGCTATCCGGAATGTGTTGCGGATCAACCCGTTACGCCCATCGACGACGAGATCGAGGGCGACCTGCTGCAGTACTCGTCGGGAACAACGGGGCGGCCCAAGGGAATCAAGCGCGAATTGCCACACCTGCCGCCGACCGAGGTACCCGGCATGATGGCGGGGCTCATCGGGTTCTGGATGACCCCGGATGCGGTGTACATCAGCCCCGCCCCGCTGTACCACACCGCACCGTCAGTGTGGTCGATGCAGACGCTGGCGGCCGGTATTACCACGGTGGTCCTGGAGAAGTTCGACGCGCAGGGCTGCCTCGACGCGATCCAGACGCACAAGGTCACACACGGCCAGTTCGTCCCGGTGATGTTCACCCGGATGCTGAAACTGCCTGCGGACGTGCGTGCTTCGTACGATATCTCGAGCCTGCAGCGAGTCATGCATGCCGCCGCGCCCTGTCCGGTGGACATCAAGAAGCAGATGATCGACTGGTGGGGTCCGATTGTCGACGAGTATTACGCCTCCTCCGAGGCGATCGGCTCGACGCTGATCTTCGCCGAGGACTGGCTCACCCATCCCGGGTCGGTCGGCAAGCCGATGATGGGTGCGTTGCACATCCTCGATGAAGACGGCAACGAGCTGCCCCCCGGGCAGGCCGGCGAGATCTTCTTCGAGGGCGGTCTGGACTTCGAGTACCTCAACGATGCCGAAAAGGCCGCGAAGTCGCGCGACGGGCACGGCTGGAAGACGGTCGGCGACATCGGTTATCTCGACGAGGACGGTTATCTGTACCTGACCGACCGTAGGCACCACATGATCATCTCCGGCGGGGTGAACATCTACCCCCAAGAGGCCGAGAACATGCTCGTCACGCACCCGAAGGTGATGGACGCCGCGGTCTTCGGTGTGCCGGATGAGGAGATGGGCCAGAGCGTCAAGGGCGTGGTCCAACTGGTCGATCCCGCGGAGGCAACGGACGAATTCGCCGAGGAGCTGTTGGCGTGGCTGCGAGATCGCTTGACGCACTATAAGTGCCCGCGATCGATCTCGTTTGAGGCCGAGCTGCCCCGGACCGACACCGGCAAGCTGTACAAGCAGGAACTGATCGCCAAGTACTCGCCCGCACCCACCGGCTAAATGCGGGTTGTCGATCTCGCAGACCCGCCCCCGATCGGCGTGACCGGTCCGCCGGGCGTCGTCGTGGCGGTCGGGGAGTCATCGACTCCGGAGGGTGAATTCTGGCTCGACACAGCCACATTCGCCCTTGTCGAGAGTGAGCAGGAAGACCGGCGGTGCGTCGTCGTCGCGTCGGTCGATGATGCGGTGGCCGAACTGCGGGAGCGGTGTGAACGCTGGCCGCATGCCTCTGCGGTCTGTGACGACGTGCTTCGGTCCGTCGACGTCACCGGCCTCGCCCTGCCCGGGGTCATCACCGAATCACTGGCGTACTCGACGCTGCAGGCCGGACCTGAATTCGCTCGCTGGCTGGACTCGCGGGGACCGGCCAGCCTGCCCGACATCGGTGACCCGGTGCTCGCCGAGCGGAACGGTGGCACCCTGCGAATCCGGTTCAACCGGCCGCAGCGACACAACGCATTCAGCACCGACGCCCGGGCCCTGCTGTTGGAGGCGCTGACCGTCGCCCTGCTGGACGACACCGTCACCGAGGTGGTGTTGAGCGGCGCCGGCGCATCCTTCTGCAGCGGTGGAGATCTCGGTGAGTTCGGCACCTTCGTCGATCCGGCCGCGGCGCACCTGGCGCGGACTCGGCACAGCCCTGCACTGGCGCTCGACGAACTGACCGGGCGGCTCGGCCGCGCCTGCCGTGCCGAGATCCACGGCCGCGTGCTGGGCAGCGGTTTGGAGATGGCGTCGTTCTGCGGCTGGGTCAGCTGCCGGCCCGACGCGGTGCTGGGCCTGCCCGAACTGATGCTGGGGCTGATCCCCGGCGCGGGCGGCACCGTGAGCATTCCCCGGCGGATCGGGCGTTGGCGCACAGCCTATTTGGTGCTGTCCGGCCAGACCATCGATCCGGCGACGGCGCTGACGTGGGGCCTGGTCGACGAGATCGTCTAGCTCGAGCGCCGCAGCGTCACCCGGTAGGTGTACTGCTCGGGCAGGAAGTGACTGACCGACAACTCGACCGGGGTGCCGGTGGTATCGGAGTAGAGCCGGTCCACCCTCAGCATCGGGTGGTCGATGGCGCAGCCCAGCGCGTCGGCGACCTGCTCGTCGGCGGGCGCGACGGTGATCGACTGCGCCGCTTCGGCAATCGGCTGATCGAGGTGCGGCTCCAGGACACCGATCACGGTGTTGGTGCCGACCGCGCCGTCGGCCAACTCCGCGGAGTCGAACACCAGCCGCGCCACCGACTCCGGCAGGTGCACGGTGGTCACCACGAACGGCATGCCGTCGTGCAGCCGCCGGAACACCACGGTGTATACCACGTCGTGCTCCAGCCGCAGCCTGCTGGCGGCCGACACGTCGACACGGCGTGACAGACCCTGGAGCACTTCCATCGTGGTGTCCTCGGACAGGCTCATCAGGTCCTCGATCGAACCCAGCTGCCTCAAGTACCCGCGATTGGCGTAAGTCCCGCGACCCGGCACCCGGTAGACGACTCCCTCGGCCACCAGATCCTGAAACGCCCGGCGCACCGTCTGCCGGGACAGCCCATGCTCGGCCACCAGCTCCGACTCCGTCGGCAACCGGACACCCTCGGGGTAGGCCCCGGCCGCGATCTCGTCGCGAAGCCGTTGCCGCAGAACCTGATACGCGGGCTCGGTTTTCATGGCCGACTAGATGCCGCCCCGCGCGACGAGTTGACCGGCGATGACATTGCGCTGGATCTCGTTGGTGCCCTCGCCGACGATCATCAGCGGTGCGTCGCGGAAATAGCGCTCGACGTCGTATTCGGTGGAGTACCCGTAGCCGCCATGGATTCGCACCGCGTTGAGCGCGATCTCCATCGCCACCTCGGAGGCGAACAGCTTGGCCATCCCGGCCTCCATGTCGCAGCGGTCGCCGCTGTCGTAGCGCTCGGCGGCGTAGCGGGTCAGCTGGCGCGCGGCGGTGAGCTTGGTGGCCATATCTGCCAGGTAATTGCCGACGGCCTGATGCTTCCAGATCGGCTGGCCGAAGCTCTCCCGGTCCTGGGCATAGGCCAGCGCGTCTTCGAGGGCCGCCGTCGCCACGCCAAGCGCTCGGGAAGCCACCTGAATGCGGCCGGTCTCAAGGCCTTTCATCATCTGGCCGAATCCGCGGCCGGGCTCGCCACCGAGGATCGCCGACGCGGACACCCGGCAGCCGTCGAACGAGAGCTCGCAGGACTCGACACCCTTGTAGCCGAGCTTCGGCAGATCGCGCGACACCGTCAGGCCGCCGATCGGCGATTCGACGAGCACCACCGAGATGCCCTTGTGGCGTGGCGTGGCCTGCGGATCGGTCTTGCACAGCAGCGCGATCAGGCCGGACCGGCGGGCGTTGGTGATCCAGGTCTTGGACCCGTTGATGACGAGGTCGTCACCGTCACGGCGGGCGACGCACGCCATGTTCTGCAGATCCGAACCGCCGCCGGGCTCGGTCAGTGCCATCGTCGCGCGCACCTCGCCGGTGGCCAGCTTCGGCAGGTACGTCCGCTTCTGCTCCTCGGTGCCGAAGATCTCCAGCAGCTTGGCCACCACGGTGTGCCCGCCCATCGCGCCGGCCAGGCTCATCCAGCCGCGAGCGAGTTCCTGGGTGACCTCGACGTAGCAGGGCATCGACACCGGGTTGCCGCCGTACTGCTCGCTGATCGCCAGGCCGTAGATGCCGAGCTGCTTCATCTGCTCGATCCACGCCTCGGGGTAGGTGTTGGCGTGCTCGACCTCGCGAACCGACGGCTTGACGTCGCGGTCGATGAACGCCCGCACGGTCTCCACCAGCATCATTTCTTCGTCGTTGAGTGCAGTGCTCACCAGGTTCGCTCCAAGATCGCCGAAATGTACGGCCATATTGACACGGTCTTGGGTGAAGCACCAGTATGGGCGACTGTGACTTTGTACGGCCATATTGGCGGTGGCGAGGCTGGCGGCCCGTACTTCGACGACCTGGTTGTCGGCCAGGTCTTCGACTGGGCGCCCTCGATGACGTTGACCTCCGGCGCCGCCGCGACTCATCAGGCCATCCTCGGGGACCGGCTGCGGCTGTCCCTGGATGCCGGCCTGGCCTACGCCGTCGTCGGGGCAGGCGCCCCGTTGGCCCATCCGGCGCTGGTGTGTGACGTCGCGATCGGGCAGAGCACGCTGGCCACCCAGCGGGTCAAGGCCAACCTGTTCTACCGCGGACTGACCTTCTACCGCTATCCGGTCATCGGGGACAGCCTGTTCACCCGCACCGAGGTGGTCGGGCTGCGGCAGAACACCGCCAAGCCCGGTCGGGCGCCGACGGGTCTGGCGGCGCTGCGGATGACCACCATCGACCAGGTTGGCCGGCTGGTGCTCGACTTCTACCGCTGCGCGATGTTGCCGCTGAGTCCGGACGCCCCGGATACCGGACATGCGGATGATCTGTCGTTGATCGGCGCAAACTTGCCCGCCGCGCCGCAGCCGACGGCCGACTGGAATGCGGTGGCGTTCCGCGAGCGCGTTCCCGGCCCGCACTTCTACCCCGATATGGCGGGCTCAGTCCTGCGCAGCACCGGCGATGTCGTGAGCTCGGCACCGGAGCTGGCTCGGCTGAGTTTGAATATCGCTGCCACACATCATGATTCGCGGGTGGGTGGTCAGCGGCTGGTGTACGGCGGGCACACCATCGGCTTGGCGCTGGCTCAGGCCAGCCGGTTGCTGCCCAACCTCGCGACGGTGCTGGGCTGGGCGTCATGCGATCACACCGGCCCGGTCCACGAGGGCGACACGTTGTACAGCGAGCTGCACATCGAGGCCGCCGAGCCGCTGCCCGACGACCGCGGCGGGGTATTGACCTTGCGCTCGGTGGTCTACGCGGTGGCCGACGAGGGCGACGACCGTCCGGTGCTGAACTGGCGGTTCAGCGCGCTGCATTTCTAGGCGCCGAGACTGCACTTGTTTGCGCCCGTACTCGGGCGATGTGTTCACGAAGTGCAGTCTGGGCGAAGATAGGGGCATGCTGACCCGCGCTCAGGCCGTTGCCGCCGAGCTCACCGATGTGCTGGGCGTCCATGTGGACGCTGCCACCATCGTGACCGGGCGGGCCGCGCTGCTCGGCCTGCGGCGGCGGGGGCGCATCTCGGCGGGCGGCGCGACGCGGTTGATGCCCACGCGCGACGGCTGGTGGGCGCTGACGCTCTCGCGCGCCGACGACATCGAGGCTGTACCCGCACTCGTCGAAGCCGACGCCGTGCCCGCCGACCCGTGGCCTGCGATCGAGGAGTGGGCGGCCACGCGTGGTGGCGAGGACGTTGTCGAGCGGGCGGCGCTGCTGGGTCTGCCTGCCGCACGGCTCGGTGAGACGGCGCCCGCGGCGCCGATCGTGCGGATGTCGGGGCGGCGCACCGAAGCTCGTACGGCGACCGGCCTGCTGGTCGCCGACCTGTCGTCGATGTGGGCAGGCCCGCTGTGCGGCCAACTCCTCGCGGCCGCGGGCGCGACCGTCGTCAAGGTGGAAAGCCCGGCCCGCCCCGACGGCACCAGGACCGGCGACCAGAGGTTCTACGACTGGATGAATCACGGAAAGCTGTCGTACACCGTCGATTTCGACAGCAACCGCATTGCCGCATTGCTGGCGGTCGCTGACGTGGTGATCGAAGGCTCGCGACCCGGTGTCCTGGCGCGGCGGGGTTTGAGTCCCGAAACGCTGACCGGGCCGGACGGCCGAATCTGGCTCCGCATCACCGGCCACGGACCGGACTCGGCCCGCGCGGCCTTCGGCGACGACGCGGCTGTCGCGGGTGGACTGGTCGACACCAGCCCCAGCGGGCCGGTGTTCCGTGGGGACGCCATCGCCGATCCCCTTACCGGCCTGGAAGCTGCACTCGCCGTGGCGCATTCACTTCAGCGGGGCGGTGGCGAGACCATTGAGGTGGCAATGGCCGCCGTCGCCGCGACGTACGCGGCGCTGCCCGCCGAGACACCCATACCGTCGTCACCGCCGCAGATCACTGCAGCGGCTTCGGCGCTGGGCGCCGACAATGCCACTGTGGAAGCGCTCGTCCAACAGCGGAGCTCGGTCGCATGTTGATCCACCAGGCGCACCTCCTGGACGGGCGGATAGTCGACATCCGGGTGAGCACCGAGATCGACGAGGTTGCCGAGCGGCTGACCCCGCGCCTTGGTGAGGACACCTTCGACGCTGCGGGCGGCACCGTGATACCGGGCCTGCACGACCACCACGTACATTTGCGGGCGGCTGCAGCTGCACGGGATTCGGTCCAGGTCGGACCGGCGCTGGTCCATAACCGCACCGAGCTCGCCGACGTGCTGGCCCACGCGCCGGTCGGCGAGGACGGCTGGATCCGGGCGGTCGGCTACCACGAATCCGCTGCCGGCCCACTGGACCGGCAGCTGCTCGATGAACTCACTCCCGCTGTGCCGGTGCGCATTCAACACCGCAGCGGCGTGCTGTGGTACCTGAACTCGGCCGGGCTGGCCGCGGTCGGGCTGCCTGATCACCCGGACGGCAGGCTGCGCAGCTATGACAATTGGTCGGATGCGGTCGCGCGCCGTGACACCTCGTTGGCCGCGATCAGCCGCCGGCTTCTCCGATACGGCGTCACCGGTGTCACCGACGCCACCCCGAACCTCGGGGCCGATGACATCGTCACGCTCACCGAGGAACACCGGCATGGTTTTCTGCATCAGCGGGTGCACTGGCTGGCGCCGGGCAAGCGGATATTGCATGACGATTCCCTCGATCTCGACGAACTCGCCGACTGGATCCGCGCAACGCACCGGGAGAACAGAGCTGTCGCCCTGCACTGTGTGACGGCGGGCCAGCTGGTCGTCACGCTGGCCGCGCTGCGGGCAGCGGGCGTTCATCCCGGCGACCGGATCGAGCACGCCGCCGTGGTGCCCGCCGATTCCCTGGCCGAGCTCGCCGACATCGGCGTGCTGGTGGTGACCCAGCCGAACTTCGTTGCCGAACGCGGAGATCAGTACCTGATCGACGTCGAACCGCACGACCAGCCCGCGCTGTGGCGCCTGGCATCCCTGCTCGACGCCGGTGTGCGGGTGGCGCTGTCGACCGACCTGCCGTTCGGCGACGCCGACCCGTGGGCGTCCATGCGCGCCGCGGTGCACCGCGCCACCAAGACCGGCGCGGTGGTGAACGGCAGCGAATGCGTCACGCCCACAACGGCATTGACACTGTTCACCGGGCACGCCGATCGCCCCGACGTGCCGAGGACCATCGACGCCGGCCAGCCCGGCGACCTGTGCGTCCTGAGCGCCGCGCCGGCGGAGGTGCTCGACGCCCTCGACGGCGAACTGGTGACCGCGACCGTTGTCGCGGGCCACCTGCACCCCGTGAACGCGTTGAGTGAGCGTTGACGTAGCACTCGGCAGCGCAATGTGCGACACCAGCGCTCACTGAACGACGATCACGAACTGGTCGGCAGCTCCCGGAATGCGGTATTGCGGAAGGGCTCCGGCTCTTTCGGCAGGCCCAACACACGCTCGCCGACGATATTGCGCTGAATCTGATCGGTGCCGCCGCCGATCGACGTGAAATAGGCATTCAACGTGCGGAACGTGACCGCGTCCCCGACCGGATTTTCCGGCCCGCTCAACATCGACTCCGGTCCGGCGATCTCGGTCTGCACCTTCGCCGTCTCGTGCAGGATCCGCGACATCGCGATCTTGCCCAGCGCCAGCAGCGTCGCGGCCTCGGCGCGATCAGATGTGGCTTTGGCGCGCTGAGTGTTCCAGCGGTTCACCGCCGCATACGCCTCGACCCGCGCGATCTCCTGACGGATGAACGAGTCGTCGAGCTTGCCGGCGCGGCGCGCCATCTCGACCAGGCTGTCGGCGTCGGCCTGCGGCTTGCGGGCCGAACGCGACGTGCGCGCGAGGTCACCCATCAGTCGCCGCTCGTAGGCGAGCGCCACCTGCAACACTGACCAGCCGCCGCCTGGTTCGCCGACCAGGTTTGCGTCGGGCACGCGGGCGCCGGAGATGAAGACCTCGTTGAACTCCGACTCACCGGTGATCTGGTGGATCGGACGGACTTCGACGCCGGGCTGGCGCATCGGGAACATGAAGAAGCTGATCCCGTTGTGCTTGGGCACATCCCAGTCGGTGCGCGCCACCAGGAGACCGTAGTCGGCGGCCTTCGCGAACGACGTCCACACCTTCTGGCCGTCGATGATCCAGTCGTCGCCGTCCCGCTCGGCGCGAGTGCGCAACCCCGCCAGGTCCGAGCCCGCACCCGGCTCGGAATACAGCAGACACCACTTGGTCTCGCCGCGGATCGACGGCGGGATCAGCCGGTGTTTCTGCTCGTCGGTGCCGAGGTCGTGCAGTGTGCAGGCGAACAGGTTCGCACGGTCGTGCCCGGTACCGGGTGCGCCCACGGCAGCGAATTCCGCTGCCACGATGCGCGATTGCGGATCGGAAAGGCCGCGGCCCCACCACTGCGGCTCCCAACTGGGCACAGCCCAGCCGGCGTCGAACACCAGCTGCGCCCACTGTCCGCGGTCCAGCGAAGCATCCCAATTATCGGCAAGCCACCGCCGGACCTCGTCGCGTACCTCGTCGTCGGTCATCGCTGCGCCTCCCGCAGTCGCAGGTAGCGTTCCCGGTGCCAGGCCGGTTCGCCGAACAGCTGGGCGTCGGTCCGTGCCCGGCGCAGATACAGGTGGGCGGGGTGCTCCCAGGTGAATCCGATGCCGCCGTGCACCTGAATGTTGTTCGCCGCCACCGTGACGAACGCCTCCGAGCAATATGCCTGTGCCACAGCCAAATCCGTGAACCGCGCGGCATCGTCGGCGTCGAACGCGGCGGCAACATGGCGGGCGGCCGACACCGCCGACTCGGCCTCGAGCAGCATGTCCGCGCACATGTGCTTGATCGCCTGGAAGCTGCCGATCGCCCGCCCGAACTGGAACCGGGTCTTGGCGTAGTCGGCGGCCATCCGCGTCGCGCACATCGTGCCGCCGGCCTGTTCGCCCAGGAGCGCCACCGATGCACGATCCAGCGCCTGGTCCATCGCTGCTGCACCAGCACCCTCGGCACCCACCAAGCGGGCCGGGGTGTCGTCGAACACCACGCGGCCCAGCTTGCGAGTCTGGTCCACCGTCGACAACAGGCTGACGTCGAGGCCCGGCGCGCCGGCGTCGACCGCGAACACCCCCTCCCCGGCGAGCACGTACATGCGTTCGGCGACAGCAGAATCCAGCACGTAGGTCTTGGTGCCCGACAGCCGCCATTCGCTGCCGTCGGCGCGGGCCGTCGTGGCCGGGCTCAGGGGAGGTCGCGCCGACCCTGCCTCGGCGAACGCCACCGTGGTGATCAGCTCACCCGCGGCGATGCGCGGCAGGACATCGGCCTGCTCGGCCGAATCGCCAAGTGCGGCAAGTAATCCCGTGGTCAGCACCGCGGTGGACAGGTATGGGGCGCACAGCAGAGCGCGTCCCATGGCCTCCATGACCAGGCCCACCTCGACGGCGCCTGCGCCGGCGCCGCCGAACTGCTCAGGTATCGCCAACCCCAACAGGCCCATCGCGGCGAGCTCGGCCCAGACGCCAGGGTCATACCCGGTGTCCGTGGCCATCAGCCGTCGCACCTCGGCCTCCGGGGACCGTTTGGCCATCAGGTCCGTCACCGCTTCGGCCAGATCTCGCTGCTCGGTGGTCAGCGTCGCCATCGACCTAACCCCCGAAATTCTGGCGCAGGCTCTCGCATTGGCTGCGGAAGAACTCCTGCGACACGTCGGCCTTGGCCGCGATCCCGTCGAAGCCGTGGAACGCTCCCGGAACGACATGGCCCTCGCACGGCACGCCCGCAGCCTTGAGCCGCTCCGCGTAGTCGAGGTCTTCGTCGTGGAACAGGTCCAGCGTGCCGACGCCCAGCCACGCGGGCGGCAGGCCCGCGAGATCGGTGCGGCGAGCGGGCACCGCGACCTCGGGGTCGGCGCCACCCAGGTAGGCCTGCCAGCCGAACTTGTTGCTGGTGGCGTTCCAGAGCCGATGGCCCGGGTGGTAGAGATGCTGACCCACGCTGCGGTCGTCGATCATCGGATAGACGAGAACCTGAAAGACCGGCTTCACGCCGTCGCGGTCGCGGGCCAGCAGTGCCAGCGCCGCGCACAGCCCGCCACCGGCGCTCGCGCCGCCGATCGCGATCCGGGCAGGGTCGACGCCGGGCAGGCGGGCCAGCCATTCCAGGGCGGTGTAGCAGTCCTCGAGCGGTGCCGGGTAGGGATGTTCCGGTGCCAACCGGTAGTCGACCGCGGCCACTGTGATCCCCAGTTCTTTGACGAACCGACGGCACAGCAGGTCGTCCTGGGCGGCGGAGCCGATGACGTATCCGCCGCCGTGGATCCACAGCAGCGCCGGGGTCGCGGTGGCGGTGCCTGCGGGCCGGTACAGGCGCACCCCGATGCCGGACTCCAACGTCAGCGCCGTGACGTCGTCGGTCCGGGGTCGCTGCAAGCCGGTCAGCCTGCGGATGACCGGAAGCGTCCGCCGGGAGATCAGCGACCGTGGGATGAAGCGCGCCGCGCTGCGCAGTTCGGGATGGATGTCGGTAGTCACCACGCCGCCCAGTATGGCAACCCCGGATCTAGGACAGGACCTTGATCCTCGATGGCGTCGACAGTATCGTGGTGGCGGCAATTACGGAACTGCTAGTAGCGTAATTGCCGTTGGGTGAGAGGACACCGTCGATGACGACCAATCCGTATGCGGGGCAACCCTTCACGTCCTCTGACGAGGAGATCGCGGCGGCGCTGGAGCAGGTCAGCATCCCCACCCTGCTGCTGTCGCTGGTGCACATCACCGGCGATCCGCGCTACATCCGCGAGTTCAAACAGGCCGGCGTCTTCCTCAACGAGGTCCAGGGTTTCATGTCCGAGGAGGACAAGGCCCGGGCACGCGCCGTGGCCCTGCCCGTCATCGCCGACTACCGCGACCGCGGCTGCCCCGGGCCGGTCCCGCTGAGCCCCGAACTGATCGGGGAGATGCTGGACTGGACGGCCTGCGAGCACGTCGACGACGAATATCGGCCGATGGTCCTCGAGGAGATGGACCTCGAAGACATCGACCCACGCCGCCCCGCCGCGCTGGATCCCGCCAAGACCGCGGATTTCCCGGTCGTCGTGATCGGCTGCGGTGAATCGGGCCTGCTCGCCGGAATTCGGCTCAAACAGGCCAACATTCCGTTCACAATCATCGAGAAGAACGCCGGCCCCGGCGGAACCTGGTGGGAGAACAGCTATCCCGGCGCTCGGGTGGACGTCGCCAACCACTTCTACTGCTACAGCTTCGAGCCCAGCAACGACTGGTCACACTACTTCGCCGAACAACCCGAACTGCGTGCGTACTTCGAGACCGTGCTGGCCCGCCACCAGCTCGACGAGAACGTCCGCTGGCAGACCGAGGTGGTCTCGGCGACCTGGCACGCCGACGACGAATCCTGGCGAGTCATCGTGCGGGACAAGGCTGGAACCGAGTCCGAGATCCGCGCCCGGGCCGTCATCACCGCCGTCGGCCAACTGAACCGGCCCGCCCTACCCGACATCGAGGGTGCCGACAGCTTCGCGGGCCCGGCCTTCCACTCGGCGGCCTGGGACCACTCCGTCGACCTGACCGGTAAGCGTGTCGCGTTGATCGGCGCAGGGGCCAGCGGCTTCCAGATCGCGCCGGCGATCGCCGACCGGGTCGAGCATCTGACGGTGTTCCAGCGCACCGCGCAGTGGATGTTCCCCAACCCGATGTACCACGACAGCGTCCCGGACGGGGTGCGCTGGGCGATGAATCACCTTCCCTACTACAACCGTTGGTACCGCTTCCTGATCCTGTGGCCCGGAGCGGACAAGGGTCTGGAGGCGGCTCGCTCGGACCCGAACTACACCCATCCCGACGACCCGAACTACGCGGTCAGCGAGATGAACGCGATGGCCCGCCTGATGTTCACCGACTGGATCACCACGCAGGTCGGTGACGACCAGGAATTGCTGAGCAAGGTGGTGCCCGACTATCCCGCGACCGGCAAACGCACATTGCAGGACAACGGAACCTGGCTGACCACGCTGCGCCGCGACGACGTCGAGCTGGTGCGCACCCCGATCGAACGCATCACGCCGCACGCGGTGGTGACCGCCGACGGGGTGTCCCATGAGGTGGACGTGATCGTCTACGCCACCGGCTTCCGCGCCACCGAGGTGCTCTACCCGATGACCATCACCGGCCGCGACGGTGTCGACCTGCGCGCCTCCTGGGGTGAGCGGCCGTCGGCGTACCTGGGCATCACGGTTCCCGGCTTCCCCAACTTCTTCATGCTGTACGGCCCGGGTAACCATCTGGCGCACGGTGGCAGCCTGATCTTCAACTCCGAGCTGCAGATGCGCTATATCAACACGTGCCTGGCCGACATGATCGAGAATGGTTGGACCGCAATCGAACCGACGCAGGCGGCCACTGAGGAATGGCACCGCAAGCATCAGGCCGAGATCAACACGATGGTGTGGGCGCACCCGTCGATCGAGCATTCGTACTTCAAGAACCCCGACGGTGAGATCCATACCGTGAGCCCGTGGCGGCTGCCGGTCTACTGGAATGCGGTGCGGACCCCGGACTGGTCGAACTTCGTTGTGACACAGGGAGAGTGAGGACACCATGCGCGCGGTGCTCATCGACACGCCGGGCTCGGTCCGGGTCGACGACTGGCCGGATCCGGTGCTGCCCGGATCGACCGGTGCCATCGTCCAGGTGACGGCAGCCGCGATCTGTGGCTCCGATCTGCACTTCTACGAAGGCGATTATCCGCTCTTCCAACCGGTCTCACTGGGCCACGAGGCTATCGGCACGGTCGTCGAGGTCGGGTCCGATGTGCATACCGTCAGCGTCGGCGACCAGGTCATTGTGTCCTCGGTGGCCGGCTGCGGGCACTGCGCCGGGTGTGCCACCAAGGACCCGATCCTGTGTGCCTCAGGCCCGCAGGTGTTCGGCTCCGGGCTGCTCGGTGGCGCGCAGGCCGAGCTGATGGCCGTGCCGGCCGCCGACTTCCAGCTGCTGAAGATGCCGGAGAACATCAACACCGAGCAGGCGCTGCTGCTCACCGACAACCTCTCCACCGGCTGGATCGCCGCGAAACGCGCCGACATCCCGTTCGGCGGCACCGCAGTGGTCATCGGTCTCGGCGCGGTCGGGCTGTGCGCGGTGCGCAGCGCGCTGTTCCAAGGCGCGGCAGAGGTTTACGCGGTCGACCCGGTCGCCGAGCGGCGCGAGCGGGCGGCGCGCCTCGGCGCGATCGCGATCGAACCGGCCGCGGCGCAGACGGTCATGGACGCCACCGACGGCCTCGGCGCCCACTCGGTGATCGACGCCGTCGGCAACGACACCACGCTCGACGACGCACTGGCGACCGTGCGCGCCGGCGGCACGGTCTCGGTGGTGGGCGTGCACAACCTCAACCCGTATCCGTTCCCGGAGATCACCGCGCTGCTACGCAGCCTCACCTTCCGCTCCACCACCGCGCCGGTGCAGCAGACCTGGCCGGAACTGATCCCGCTGCTGCAGAGCGGCCGCCTGGACGTCGACGGCATCTTCACCACGAACCTGCCGCTGGACAAGGCGGCGGAGGGCTATGCCGCCGTCGCTGCGCGCTCGGGCGACGTGGTCAAGGTCCTGCTCACCCCGTGACCCGCGGTTGGCGTTCAGCGGCGCCGCCCACTAGCTTTTCTTCGGTGATGTCATTTGCTGCCGGTGCCGTCGCACGGTGGATCGCCCCGTTGTTCGCCTTCGCCGTCCTCGCCGGCCTGGTCGTGTCCGCCGCCCCGGTTCACACCGGCCCCATCCGCCTCGCGGATGACGCCGCCCCGGCCGGGGGATCGCCGTTCTACGTCGACCCGAACTCGGCGGCCATGCGGGCCTCGCGCGCCAACCCGGACAGCCCTGAGCTGGCATACATCGCCAACACCCCGCAGGCGTACTGGATCGACAACCTCGTTCCGGCCGCCGCGGTCAGCACGTACCTCAACGGGGCCTGGGCCGCCGGCGCCATGCCGATGCTGGCCATGTACTCCCTGCCGAACCGCGACTGCGGAAGCTTCGCCTCGGGCGGCTTCGGATCGGCCGAGGCCTATCGCGGATGGATCGATAGGACGGCGGCCCAGATCGGCGGCGGTCCGGTGACGATCATCCTCGAACCCGATGCGCTCGATATGGCCGACTGCCTGTCCGGCAGCGCCCGCCAGGAACGTTTCGACCTGATCCGCTACGGCGTGGACACGCTGACCCGCAACCCCGCCGCGGCCGTCTACGTCGACGCCGGCCACTCCCGCTGGCTGCCCGCCGATGAGATCGCCAACCGGCTCAACCAGGTCGGCATCGCCAACGCCCGCGGCTTCAGCCTCAACGTCTCGAACTTCCTCACCACCGACGAGGAAATCGGTTACGGCGAAGCGATTTCCGGCATGACGGGCGGCAAGCCGTACGTCATCGACACGTCCCGCAACGGCAACGGCCCGGCCGGTGGCGAGCTGTATTGGTGCAATCCGAGCGGCCGGGCGCTCGGCGTCCAGCCCACCACTGCCACCGGAAACGGACACATCGACGCGTTCCTCTGGGTCAAGCGACCGGGTGACTCCGATGGGTCGTGCGGGCAGGGCAATCCCGGCCCTGGCAACTTCGTGAACTCATTCGCGATCGAGCTGGCCCGCAACGCCGGTCACTGACGCCCGGGCAAACCCTCGCGACACGCGGGATTCACTGAGCACGACTGAATCTCGATTCGGCCAGCAAAGCAGTGAACATTCCGAGGAATTTGTCGTTTCAGAAAATGCCAGCGGGGTACGCTCGCGCCATGAATCCGTGGACAACGGCTCGCTGGATGATGCAGGCCGGACCGGCCGACTATCTGCTTGCGATGAGCGTGGCCTCCGCCCAGCTGCCCGTGGTCGGCAAGCACCTCGAGCCGCTGGGCGCGTTGAGCGCGATGAGTGTCTGGGGCGTCAGGCAGATGCCCGAGCTCCTCAACGCGGCCGCCAAGTCGTGGCTGGCACCCGACGCCGGCCGCGTGCGCCGGGTCCAGCGGGAGAGCACCCGCGAGGTGTCCGAAGCCGGGCTGCGCGGTGTCGTCCTTCCCGAGGACCTGCAGATCGAGTGGCCGGCGCCCGATACCAAGCCGCCGGTGGCCCGGGCCTTGGAGCACCGTAAGCACCTCTATCGCTCGTCGGTCCGCTACGGCGATCACCCCACCCAGGTGCTCGACGTCTGGCGCCGCAAGGACCTGCCCGCCGGACCCGCACCGGTGTTGGTCTTCGTTCCCGGCGGCGCCTGGGTGCACGGCAGCCGGATCCTGCAGGGCTACGCCCTGATGTCGCATCTGGCCGCACAGGGCTGGGTGTGTCTGTCCGTCGAGTACCGCGTGGCACCGCACCACCGGTGGCCGCAGCACATCCACGACATCAAGGCCGCGATCGCCTGGGCCCGCGCCAACGTCGACCGGTTCGGTGGAGACCGCAATTTCGTTGCGGTTGCCGGATGTTCGGCCGGTGGTCACCTCGCCGCACTGGCGGGTCTCACCATCGACGACCCCGAGTTCCAAGAACACCTGCCGGAAGGGTCGGACACCGCCGTCGACGCCGTCGTCGGCATCTACGGGCGCTACGACTGGGAAGACCGCTCGACCCCGGAGCGCATCCGCTTCGTCGACTTCCTCGAACGAGTGGTGGTCAACAAGAAGCAGAGCAAGCACGGGGACCTGTTCCGCAAGGCCTCACCGATCGCACGGATTCATCCCAAGGCGCCGCCGTTCCTGGTGGTGCACGGCTCGGGTGACAGTGTGATTCCCGTCGCGCAGGCCCAGAGCTTCGTCGAGCGGCTGCGCGGGGTGTCGCACTCCCCGGTCGGATACGTCGAATTGCCCGGTGCCGGACACGGATTCGACATGACCGACGGCGCCCGCACCGGGTCGGTGGCCACCGCGATCGGACTGTTCCTCAACCGGATCCATCGGGATCGCGCAATGATGTCCACTAAAGAGGTCATCTGAGCCTTGCCCCGCTGTATCGTCCCGACTGGGACGGGCGGAGGGAGAGGGCGAAGCGATGAAGAGACTGCGTGGCTGGGATGCCGTCCTGCTGTACAGCGAGGCGCCGAACGTCCATATGCACACCCTCAAGGTGGCGATCATCGAGCTGCAGGACCTCGGTGGCCGCACCTTCGGTGTCGAGGAGTTCCGCAACGTCATTCGGGGCCGACTCTACAAGCTTGATCCGTTCCGCTATCAACTCGTCACGATCCCGTTCAAGTTCCATCACCCGATGTGGCGGGAGAACTGCGACGTCGACCTGGACTACCACATTCGCCCGTGGCGGCTGAAGGAACCGGGCGGCCGCCGCGAGCTCGACGAGGCGATCGGCGAGATTGCCAGCACGCCGCTGGACCGTGACCGCCCACTGTGGGAGATGTACTTCATCGAGGGCTTGGCCAACGGTCGCATCGCCGTCGTCGGCAAGATCCATCACGCACTGGCCGACGGGGTGGCCTCCGGCAATCTGATGGCGCGGGGCATGGATCTGCAGAGCGGTCCTGACCCGGACCAGGAGTTTCCATGCGATCCCGCGCCGCGGCGCGGCGAGCTGGTGCGCTCGGCGTTCGCCGACCACCTCCGGCAGATCGCCAAGCTGCCGAGCGTCATCAAGTACACCGCGGACGGGATGGCCAGGGTGCGGCGCAGCAACCGCAAGCTGTCACCCGAGCTGACCATGCCGTTCACCCCGCCGCCGTCGTTCCTCAACCACATGCTTACGCCCGAAAGGCGTTTCGCCACAGCGACTTTGGCGCTCGCCGAGGTCAAGGAGACCAGCAAGGCCCTTGGGGTGACCATCAACGACCTCGTACTGGCCACCGCCGCCGGTGCGCTGCGCACGCTGCTGCTGCGCTACGACGGAGTCGCCGACCACCCGCTGCTGGCCTCGGTGCCGGTCAGCTTCAACTTCGACCCGAATCGCGTGTCGGGCAACTACTTCACCGGCATGATGGTCGCCGTTCCGGTGGACGTCGCCGATCCGCTGGAGCGGGTGCGACAGACCCACGACGCCGCGGTGTTGGCCAAGGAGAGCCATCAGCTCGTCGGGCCCGAACTGGTCAGCCGGTGGTCCACCTATCTGCCGCCCGCGCCGGCCCAGGCATTGTTCAAGTGGTTGTCCACCAAGGACGGCCAGAACAAGGTGCTGAACCTGCCGATCTCCAATGTGCCCGGCCCGCGCGAGCACGGGCGCGTCGGCGGCGCGCTGGTCACCGAGATCTACTCCGTCGGCCCGCTGACCACCGGCAGCGGCATGAACATCACCGTGTGGAGCTACGTCGACCAGCTCAACATCTCGGTGCTCACCGACAGCATCACGGTGAAGGACCCGCACGAGGTGACCGAGGCCATGCTGGCGGCGTTCTCCGAAATACGGGTGGCGGCAGGGCTTTCCGGTGAGCTGGCGGTCGTGGAGACCGCCATGGCACAGGCCTAGGGGCGCTCGGCCGCGACTGTCTCTGCGTCTTCGGGTGCGGCCGCTTCGGCCACCGCGCTCTCGGCACGTTCGATGCTTCGCTGGTGCCGGAAGCCCAGGACGATGCTGGAGATCAGGGAAATCGAGATCACCGCCTCGGCGATGAAGAACGACCCGAAGTCGATGATCGATCCGATCGGCGGGTTGCCGGGCACCGCGTTGCGCAACGGAATCAGCGCGAACAGGATGGCCGCCATCATCGAACAACCCGGGAAGATCAGGCCGCGCCGCCAGTGCAGGATGTAGAAGGCCGCCACCACCGCGCCGGTGGCCAGGCCCAGCATCAGCAGCATGATGAACACCGCGAAGACGATGGTGGGTGCGCTGCGGTGCAGGCCGAGCTTGACTGCCAGACCACCATTTTGGGAAGTCGCGGCCGTGGTGGTGAGCCCGAAGAACGGATCGGTGTTCACCACGGTGAGTGCGAGCGGGAGGTTGTTCCCCTGCGCGTTGAAGACGTGCACCTCGAGCCGCCCGGTGTAGCGGTCGAACGGGTAGTCGGTGACCGCGCCGTCCACGCTCACCTTCTGCTCGATGTCCGGGGCCGAGTCACCGGCCTTGATATCGGCCTTCCAATTGCCGATCGCGGCCGTAGTCAGCGTCACGTCCTGGGTGAAGTTCCCATCAGGGTCGGCCAGTGCGCCGTTCGGCGCCACATCGACGATGGTCACCGAAAGTTGTTGTGTCGTCGGGTCAACCTTGGTGATCCAGACGGTGACGTTGACCCGGTCGGGATTGGAGTCGTCGCCGAAAAAGCTTTCCTGGTCGGTCGTGTTCCGGCTGGCGAGATACCCCGCAACGCTGGCCGCCATCACCGCGATCAGCAATGCGACAGCGATGACCAGCCGACGCAGTCCGACATCGCGGACCCGCCGCAGGTGTTTACGCATGCTCCCCCTTGTTCATCCAGCGTGCGTATACCCAGGACAGGAACTGCCCGACCGCCTCGGCCGAATGGTGCGCCCGCGGTGAGGAAAAGATATCGAAAGCATGCTGTGCGCCAGGCAATTCGGCGTACAACACCGGAGCCTGCGCCACCTTGCGGAACTCCCCGACGAAGTCGCGCGCCTCGTCGACCGGAATCACCGAGTCGTGTTCGCCGTGCAGGATGAAGAATGGCGGGGCGTCGGCACGCAACCGGCGGATCGGCGATGCGGCGGTATAGATCTCGCGAAACCGGCTGAACTGGCGCTTGACCACCAGGCGTTCGAGGTAGCCGACGAACTCGCGCCGGCCGTTGCCGTGCGTGGTGTACCAGTCGTAGCGGCCGTACACCGGGACCGCCGCCGCCACCGAGGTGTCAGCGTCCGGGAACCCGGGCTGATACTCCGGGTCACCCGGGGTGAGCGCGGCCAGCGCCGCCAGGTGGCCGCCGGCCGAACCGCCCGTGATGGCAACGAAATTCGGGTCGCCGCCGTAGTCGGCGATGTTCTCCTTGATCCATGCCAGCGCACGCTTGACGTCGACGATGTGATCGGGCCAGCTGTGCGCGGGACTGACCCGGTAGTTCATCGCCACGCAGATCCAGCCGCGGTCGGCGAGGTGGCTCATCAACGGGTAGGCCTGTGGCCGGCGCCAGCCGATCGCCCACGCCCCGCCGGGCACCTCGAGCAGCACCGGGGCCTTGCCGTCGCGGGGCAGGTCGCCGCGGCGCCATACGTCGGCCAGATTCGCGCGGCCGTGCGGGCCGTAACTGATCGTGCTCGTCTTGTCGACGAAGCGGCGCCGCGACCACGTGGTGCGCCACGCCGTGGGACGGCCGGACGGCGACGGTGTGCTCGGCAGCGTCTGCAGCACGTCGGTGTAGTCCTCGCCGAGACCCTCGACCAGCGCGTCGTGCAGCACCGGCCCGGGGGTCGTCACATTGCGGCGCTGGATCGCCACCAGGAAAAGCCAGGACAGCCCGGTCAGCGCCAGGGCCGCGATGCCGCGCCGGCCGCGGAAGTCACCGCGCCGCCCGCGCCGGACGGCGTCGAGAGCGGAGCCGCCCAGGTACAGCAGCGGGAGCTCCGAGGTGGGCCAACCGAACGAGAAAACCGCCAGCGTCTTGTAGCCCTGTCGGCCCAGGGGCCGAAACCCGTTGGCGGCATTGGCCAATTCGACGATCGCGCGCACCAGGGGGCGCGGGCGCCGTAACTCAGCTGTCAGACGTGCGCGCGATGAGTTCATTACGCAGGATTTTGCCAGTGCTTCCGCGGGGCAGTTCGTCCAGGATCGTGATTTCCCGGGGCACCTTGTAGTTGGCCAGGTTCTCCCGGACGTGGGCCTTAAGGTCGTCGGGGTTCACCGTCGCGCCGTCGGTGAGGACGACGAACGCGACCAGCCGCTGACCGAACTGTTCGTCGTCGACGCCGAGCACCGTGGCCTCGGCCACGTCAGCGTGCTTGGCCAGCGTCTTCTCCACCTCGATCGGGTACACGTTCTCGCCACCGGAGACGATCATCTCGTCGTCGCGGCCCACGACGAACAACCTTCCCGCCTCGTCGAGGCGGCCGATGTCGCCGGAGGACATGTAGCCGTCGTGAAAGTCCTTGGTGTTGCCCGAGGTGTAGCCGTCGAACTGGGTGGAGTTCTTCACGAAGATCCGCCCGACCTCGCCGGTGGGGATGTCGTGGAAGTCGTCGTCGAAGATGCGGATCTCGGTGCCCATCGCCGGCTTGCCCGCCGTGTCGGGCGCGGCCCGCAGATCGGCCGGAGTCGCGGTGGCGATCATGCCCGCCTCGGTCGCGTTGTAGTTGTTGTAGATGACGTCGCCGAACTCATCCATGAATCTGGTGACGACGTCGGGCCGCATCCGCGATCCCGAGCAGGCCGCGAACCGCAGGGTGCGGCCGCTGTACTTCCTGCGGACCTCGTCGGGCAGATCCATGATCCGGTCGAACATCACCGGGACCACACACAATCCGGTGGCCTGGTATTTGTCGACCAGCGCCAGCGTCGCCTCCGGGTCGAACTTGCGGCGCGTCACCACCGTGCACGCCATCGCCGAGGAGAACACCAACTGCGAGAAACCCCAGGCGTGGAACATCGGGGCGACGACCACCGTCGTCTCACCCACCCGCCACGGTGTGCGACTCAGGATTGCGACGAGGTTGCTCGCACCGCCGCCGGAATGCTTGGCGCCCTTGGGTGTTCCGGTGGTACCCGATGTCAGCAGGATGAGCCGGCTCTTGCGCTCGCTCTTGGTGGCGCGTTGTCCGGTGTGCTCTTTGATCAGCTTCTCGACGGTGGGCGCTTCGGTGGCTTCGTCTGTCCAGGCCAGGATGCGGACGGCCTCGGGCCGGTCTTGAACCGCCCGGTCCACCGATCCGGTGAACTCCTCGTCGTAGATGACGGCGTCGGCGCGTTCCCGGTTGACCACCTCGGCCAGCGCCGGGCCGGCGAACGACGTGTTGAGCAGCAGCACGTCGGCGCCGATGCGGGTGGCCGCGATCAGCGACTCGACGAACCCCCGGTGGTTGCGGGCCATGATGCCCACCACTTCGGGTGTGCCGGACGGCAACTGCTGCAGCGCCGCGGCCAGCGCATGCGCCCGCTCGTCGAGCTCGCGCCAGGTCAGCGTGCCGAGCTCGTCGATCAGGCCGGGGCTGTCGGGGCGGCGGGCGGCGGCCGTCGCGAACCCGGTCGCGATCGACAGCCCCTCGGCGCGGGCGGCGGCCACCATCGCAACCGTGCGATCCGGCCGCATCGGGGTCAGGAAACCGGCCTTGCCCAGCGTGACGACCGCATCGCCGATCGATGTCAGCCGGCCAAGCAGGTCCATCAGCCGATCACCGGCAGCCGGCGTTCGGAGGCCAGCTCATCCAGCGCCCGCTGCATGACGCCACGGACATAGGCGTCGACGGCGTGGATGTCAGGGTCCTCGCCGAACTGCTTGGTGATGTCGATCGGCTCGAGCACCTGCATGACGATCTTGGTGGGCAGCGGAACGTTCAGCGGGACGACGGCGCTCAGGCCGAACGGGAAGCCGAACGAGATGGGCAGGATCTTGGCCCGCAGCAGCTTGTCCAGTCGCAGTAGCTTGGCCAGGCCCGTGCCGCGGGACAGGTAGATCTGGCTTTCCTGACCGCCGATCGCCACCGTCGGCACGATCGGCACGCCGGCGTTGATGGCGGCTCTCACGTAGCCGGTGCGGCCATCGAAGTCGATCTTGTTCTCGGCGAAGGTGGGTCGGTAGACGTCGTAGTCACCGCCGGGGAACACCACGACCACCCCGCCGGACCGCAGCGCCTCGTCGGCGTTCTCGTGGTTGGCGCGGATGAAGCCGTTCTTGATGAAGAAGTCGGCCGTCGGGCCGGTCAGCACGAGGTCGTGGCTGAGCGTGTAGACCGGACGGTCATAGCCGAAGTGCTCGTAGAAGCCGAGCGCGAACACCGGAACGTCCATCGGGAACAGGCCGCCGGAATGGTTGGACACCACCAGGGCGCCGCCCGCCGGGAACGACTCCAGACCGCGGACCTCGCTGCGGTGATAGAGCTTGAGGAACGGGCGCAGCACAGCCATCGTCTTCTCGACCAGGCCCGGATCCCATTTAGCCGTCTCGGTGCGTGTCACGTCCTTGGTGCTCACACATCCTCCTAGGAATTGAAACGTGTTCTAGTTTTGATGGTACCGGGCTGGCTGAGACCGCCGTACCTCGATAGTTACCATTCCGAACGTGACTGAAAACGCCGTTACCGAAGAGCCCGCCGTCCTCACCGAGCGCCGCGGCCGGATTCTGATCATCACCATCAACCGGCCCAAGGCCAAGAACGCGGTGAACGCCGCGGTCAGCAATGGTCTGGCCGCCGCCATGGACGAGCTCGACGACGACGCCGGACTGTCGGTCGGCATCGTGACCGGGGCCGGCGGGTCGTTCTGCGCGGGCATGGACCTCAAGGCGTTCGCGCGCGGGGAGAATGTCGTGGCCGAGGGCCGCGGCCTGGGCTTCACCGAGCGTCCGCCGCTCAAGCCGTTGATCGCCGCGGTCGAGGGGTACGCGCTGGCCGGCGGAACGGAGCTGGCGCTGGCCACCGACCTGATCGTCGCGGCCAAGGATTCGGCCTTCGGCATCCCCGAAGTGAAGCGTGGACTGGTGGCCGGTGGCGGCGGACTGCTGCGGCTGCCGCAGCGCATCCCCTATCAGATCGCGATGGAGCTGGCGCTGACCGGTGAAAACCTGTCGGCGGTCCGCGCCCATGAGCTGGGTCTGGTGAACGCGCTGGCCGAGCCGGGGCATGCGCTGGAGGCGGCGATCGAGCTGGCTGAGCGGATCACCGTCAACGGTCCGCTGGCCGTGGCGGCCACCAAGCGGATCATCACCGAGTCGCGCGGCTGGTCGCCTGAGGAGCAGTGGAAGAAGCAGGCCAAGATCCTGATGCCCGTCTTCGCCTCGAAGGACGCCCAGGAGGGTGCGATCGCATTCGCCGAGAAGCGCGCCCCGAACTGGACCGGTAGCTGAGCCTTACCAGTCTTGACGTGAGCGTCAGTCATAGCTCCCACGATCTCCCTACCGGCCTGGCTGCAGTCCAGTAGTTGGGATCGGTAGGGAGTTCGGGGGAGCTATGACTGACCGCATCGGAAAGGCACCCACGTCGGAACGGCGTTTCGAAACCGCGATCTGGTTGGGTGCCGGCGCACTGACGGTGGGAATCGGCACCGCTGCAATCCCGGTCTGACTCAAACCGCGCCGACGATCAGGTCCCAGGGGTCGCCCTCGGCGGCCAGCGCCAGACGACCCAATCGTCGTGCATGCCAAGCGGTGTCACCGAACTCGTCGATCCAGCTGCGGGCCCGCATCGTCGCCAGCCACAACCGGTGCTCGATCGTCACGCCGATCGCACCGTGGAGTTGGTGGGCGGCGGTGACGACGGACGGTACGACGCGGCCGAGCACCACCTTGGCCACCGTGACGGCGTAATCGGCTTGCGCACTGGCGAATCCGTGGTCGGCGACGGCAGCGACGGCGAGTTCGGTGGCTGCCCGGGCGCGCTCCACCTCGCCGGCCATCGAGGCCAATGTGTGTTGCACCGCCTGAAACGCGCTCAGCGGACGGCCGAACTGCTCGCGTTCCCTGGTGTGCGCCACCGAGAACTCGACGGCGGCGTCCAGGGCGCCGATCGCCTGAATGCACCGTGCCCAGGCGCCGCGTCGCAGCAGCTCGTCGGCGGCACCGTCGACGGTGACGAACGCTCCGGCGGGCACCTCGATGGTGTCGCGCGGTTCGCCGCCGAGGTTGTGGCCGTCGCCCGTGGCTGTGGGTTCGGTGACCGCGACCTGAAGTGCGGCACCGTCCCGCAACGCCACCACGACCGCGGCCGCGGTGCCGGCGTACGGAACACCGGTGATGGTCGTCGTCGCACCGGCGTCGCCGATCGCGATGGTCAGCGGACCCTCGCCGGGGACCTCGAGTTCGGCCCTGGTGGCCAGCCAGGCGGCCAGCACGTCGGTCTCGGTCAGCGGAACGGTGACGGCGTGGCGGGCCAGCGCCCGTAGGACTAGTGCGGATTCTGTTGGGCCACCGCCGGATTCGGGGTCACTGGTCAGCCGGGTCAGTCCCGCGTCCTGCAGATTCCGCCACGCGGCCGCGTCGAACTCGTCGGGCAGCCCGCGGTGCCCGATCCGTTCGTCGAACGATCTAATGCCGATGTCTTCGGCCAGCTGCCGCAGGTCGGCGAGATCGTCGGTGCCGCTGCTGGTTGCGAACACTCCACCGGTCAATGCCCGCGTCATCGCAGCCCCATCCCTCGAGCCACCACACCGCGCAGCACCTCGTTGGTCCCGCCGCGCAGGGTGAACAACGGCGAGTGCAGGCGTGCGACATCCAACAGCGCGCTTACCTTGTCACGGCCCGGTGCGGCTGCGGCATAGGAGAACAGATCGGCCGCCAATTCCACCGACTCCTGCTCGAAGCGGGTGCCCAGATCCTTGACCAGTGCGGCTTCATTCACCGGTGACTGGCCGGCGGCCAGCGCCGTGGCCACCGAGACCGACAGCTGTCGCAGCGAGATGACCCGGGCCAGAAGATCGCCGACGGCCGCGGCGGCATGGTCGTCGAGATCGTCTTGGCTTGCCAGCAGCTGCACCAGCGCGGTCAGCAGGGGAGCGGTGCTCAGAATGCGTTCGGGCCCACTGCGTTCGAACGACAACTCGGCGGTGACCTGATGCCAGCCCGCACCGACTTCGCCGAGCAGGTTCTCGTCGCCGACGAGGACCTCGTCGAAAGTTACCTCGTTGAAATGGTGTTCGCCCGACATGATCACGATGGGGCTGATCGTGATGCCTTTCGACTCGGTGGGCACGATGAACTGACTGAAGCCCGCGTGACGACGATCGGGATCCACCGGACTGGTGCGGGCCAGCACCACGATCTGATGAGCCAGATGTGCGCCACTGGTCCACACCTTGGTGCCCGACAGCAGCCAGCCGCCCTCGGTCTTGGTCGCTTTGGCTGCCGACGCGGCCAGGTCGGATCCGGCCTGGGGCTCGCTCATGCCGATCGCCGAAAAGTACCGCCCGGCAGCAATTTTGGGCAGCAGGCGCTGGCGCTGCTCCTCGGATCCGTACGCCAGCAGCCCGGGTGCGACCTGGCGATCGGCAATCCAGTGTGCGGCCACCGGTGCTCCCGCGGCGAGCAGCTCTTCGGTGACCACGTAGCGATGCAGATGGCTGAGGCCCTGGCCGCCATATTCGCGCGGAATGGTCAGCCCGAGGAATCCGGCGTCACCCAACCGCGCGCTGAAGCCCTCGTCCCAGCTCGATAACCATGCGTCCACGCTTGGCTGCCAACCGAATTCGTTGCGATCGTCAACCAGAAACTTCCGCACCGAGGCCCGTAGGGCGGCCAGCTCGGGCTCGTTGGCGCACAGCGCCGCGAAATCGTCGGTCACGGCGCTCACCGGTATCCCGTGACGCGCGCCAGGATCGCCACCTTGCCGTCGTCACCGACAGCCTGGGCATCGCCGATTGCGGAGTTGCGTCCGACTCGCAACGCCTTTCCCTCGTAACGGGATTGGTCACCGGCGAAGAAGGGCCGCAGAAAGTTCACCCGCAGTGACGCGGTGCGCAGGGGCTCGGTCTGCCCGTGGTTGATGGCCGCGGAGGCCACGAGTTCCAGTCCGGCACTGCTGACTCCACCGTGCACGATCCCGATCAGGTTGTTGATGATCGAATCGGGTCGCTGGGCCAGCCGGTAGGTGCCGGCCTCGTCGGCCTGCGGGTCGGCGGACATCAACTCGGCCATCGTCGTCTCACGCGTGCGCACCAACGTGTCGGGACCCCGTTGGACGGGCGCGTCGGGACCGCCGGTGATCGCGACCGTGCGCACGGTGCCACCGCCGATCGTGCTGCCGCGGTGGCTAAGGGTGCAGATGGCCAGCAATGTCGCGCCGTGCGGGCCGAGCGGACGGCTGCTCGCGACGACGGGTTCGTCCGGTGCGGCCTGCAGACTGTCGATTCCGTCGGGGCTCAGTTCGATAGAGAGCTCGCTGGACACCGTCCACTGCCCGGCTCCGCGACGGTAGAAGTTGGCCCGGCCGCCGACATCGTCGACCAAGATCGCCAGCGGTCCGATCGTGGGCATACCGGTGAACGGGTTGGTCAGGTGGCCCACCGGCATTGACGCGACGACGGTGAACTCGGTGAAGTTCTCGTCGAGCGTCGTGATGCCGAACCGCGTGATGACACTTTCCGGGGTCTCCGGGTCCTGCCGTCCAGCCGGTTGGTCGAGAAACGTCACGCCTCGTATTCCAACATCCCTGTCCGATGCAGTGCGCAGGCAGGTCCGGGGTCGGGATACGAAGGTATGGTCGGGCACTCCGGCCGGTGCCACGGCGCCGGCCGGGCTGACGGCACGCCGGCAGATCCCGGCAGCCCGGGGGCCGGCCACCCCTGATCGATTGGAAACCAACGGGCACAGCCATTTCGGCTGTGCCCGTTGGTCATTCAAGGGTTAAGCGTGGGGACGCCGAACTTCGTCACGAATTCCTTTGCTTTGATCAGGAATTCGATCTGGGCGGCGACTGAATGAAGGGGCTGCAGGCTGCGCACCGAACGGCAGAGGACGACAGCGCCCTCCATCGCGGCCAAAGTGGTGTCGGCCAGTGCACTGGCGTCGGCGTCGTCGAAACCTTCACGTAGGTAGGCCTGCTTGGACGCGTCGCGCCAGCGGCTGAAGATCTCGCCGGCTGCGGCGGTGAGCTGATGCTCGTCCTCGCCGGATCCGACGGCGGCCGCGAGCACAGGGCAGCCGGCCGTGTAATCGCTCGTGATGAGGGCGTTCTCCCACAGTTCGACGAAACGGCGCAGCAGCACACTGGCGTTCTCGCAGGCAGCCTCGTCGATGCTCTCGGTGATGACGTAGCCGGCATACTCGAGCGCCTCACGCAGAATCTGCCCGCGCCCCTCGGGAAAGTGGTGGTAGACCGAACCGCGCGGCGCCCCGCTGCGGGCCAGCACCTCGTCGATCGTCACGCCTGCGGCGCCGCGTTCGCGCAGCACTTCGGCGGCGGCCACCAGCATTTTGGTGCGGGTGGAGCCCTTACTTCGACGATCGGTTGTCGGTGTCCGGGTCATTCAGGCGGCGGGGGTTTGACGGAAGTGGCTACCCCGCCACGCCAGCGCCCGAGCTCCGCGGCCGAACAATTGCCGTCGCTTGTCGGGTACTTCGCGCGTGAACCGGTGGCCGGCGATGTTCAGCTCGATCAGCCACATTGTTTCTCTCCTTGCGGGGCAGGTCTGGAGACCAACTCCATAACTATGCTTATGACCATAGATCGCGATCACTCTTAGCGCAACTAGTGAATTGGCGCCCACGTTAACAGCAGGCAAACAGCGTCGTTGAACAGGGCACCGCCCCGGCTCTCAAGGCCTTCTATGATGCCGATCATATTCCTGGGCGCTGCCTGAACAGCCTGATCAGCGCCGGTGAACCGAGCTAGGCTCGGGCTGAGCCGGCGATGAGGAGGACGCACGCAATGAGCCATTACAAGAGCAATGTCCGCGACCTCGAGTTCAACCTGTTCGAGTTCCTCGACGTGGAGAAGGCCCTCGACGCCTATCCCGATCTCGATGCGGACTCGATCCGCGAGATGCTGGCCGAGGCGTGCCGCCTCGCCGAGGGGCCGGTCGCTGAATCATTCGCCGAAACCGATCGCCATCCGCCCACCTTCGATCCCGGCACCCATGCGGTGTCGTTGCCCGAACCGTTCTGCAAATCCATGCGGGCCTGGCAGCAGGGTGAGTGGTTCCGCATCGGCCTGTCCGAGGAAGTGGGCGGGGTGCCGGCGCCGGCGATGGTCACCTGGGCGATCGACGAACTCGTGCTGGGCGCCAACCCGGCGGTGTTCATGTACATGGCTGGGCCGATCATGGCCAACATCCTGTTCCACATCGGCAATGAGCAGCAGAAGCACTGGGCCACACTGGCCGCAGAGCGCAATTGGTGCGCCACCATGGTGCTGACTGAGCCGGACGCCGGCTCCGACGTGGGTGCCGGCCGCACCAAGGCGGTCGACGCCGGCGACGGCACCTGGCACATCGAGGGCGTCAAGCGCTTCATCACCAACGGCGACACCGGCGACTACTTCGAGAACATCCTGCACCTCGTGCTGGCCCGCCCCGAGGGCGCCGGGCCGGGCACCAAGGGACTGAGCCTGTTCGTCGTGCCCAAGTTCCTGCCCGACCCCGAAACCGGTGCGCCGGGCGAACGCAATGGCGCGTTCGTCACCAACCTCGAACACAAGATGGGTCTGAAGGCTTCGGCCACAACCGAACTCAGCTTGGGGTTGCATGGAAAGCCGGCGATCGGATGGCTGGTGGGCGACGTTCACAACGGCATCGCCCAGATGTTCAAGGTCATCGAGTATGCCCGAATGTTTGTGGGCACCAAGGCGATTGCCACGCTGTCGACGGGCTATCTCAACGCGCTGGAGTACGCCAAGACCAGGGTGCAGGGTGCGGACCTGACCCAGATGACCGACAAGACCGCGCCCCGGGTGACGATCATCCACCACCCCGATGTCCGCCGTGCCCTGATGACGCAGAAGGCATACGCCGAAGGTCTGCGCGCGCTGTACCTCTACACCGCTGCGCATCAGGATCCCACAGTGGCGCAGGTGGTTTCGGGTGCAGATCCGTCGATGGCCGAACGGGTGAACGACCTGCTGCTGCCGATCGTCAAGGGGGTCGGCTCCGAACGCGCCTACCAGTGCTTGACCGAGTCGCTGCAGACGTTCGGCGGGTCGGGCTTCCTGCAGGACTACCCGATCGAGCAGTACATCCGTGACGCCAAGATCGACTCGCTGTACGAGGGCACCACCGCGATCCAGGCCCAGGACTTCTTCTTCCGCAAGATCGCCCGGGACCAGGGCGGGGCGCTGGCACACGTTGTCACCCAGATCGAGAACTTCATCGACAGCCCCGACGCCCGGCCCGAGCTGTCCACCGCCCGTGCCTCGCTGGCCGGCGCGCTGGACAACGTGCGCGCCATCGCGACCGTGATGACCGGTTATCTGCTGGGGGCGCAGGAGGATGCGCGCGAGCTTTACCGGGTCGGACTGGAATCGGTGGGCTTCCTGCTCGCCGTCGGCGATCTGCTGATCGGCTGGTTCCTGTTGCGCCAGGCCGAAATTGCCCTGCAGGCGCTCGACGGCGACCCCGACCCGCGCGAGCAGTCGTTCTATCAAGGCAAGGTGGCGGTGGCCAACTTCTTCGCCGCGAACATCCTGCCGCGGTTGGCCGCCGAGCGCCGGATCGCGGAGTCGATCGACTTGGAGATCATGGCCCTGCCCGAAGAGGCGTTCTGACGCTGGCTATGGTGTGCCCATGAAGGTGATCACATCTATCGACGACGCGACGTCCGCGATCGGCGAGGAACTCGGCGTCAGCGAGTGGCTGCAGATCGACCAGAAGCGCATCAACGACTTCGCCGACGCCACCGGGGATCATCAGTGGATCCACGTCGACGTCGAGAAGGCCAAGGCCGAAAGCCCTTATGGCGCACCGATTGCGCACGGCTTCCTGACCCTGTCGCTGATCCCGGCGCTGTCCAAGGACAACTTCCGCCTGGAAAACGCCAAGATGGCGATCAACTACGGCCTGAACAAGGTCCGATTCGTCGCGGCGGTCCCGGTGGACAGCAGCGTGCGGGTGCGGTCCGAACTCGTCGGCGCCGACAAGGTCGACGACAACACCGTCAACCTCACCGTGAAGCACACCATCGAGATCGACGGTGTCGACAAGCCGGCCGCGGTGGCCGAGATGATCGTCCGCGCACTCTTCTGACGCCGACACGAAAAAGCCCCGCGCACCGAAGTGCCGGGGCTTTTCCGTGTGCCGACTACTCGGGCTGGTAGCCGAACGGCAGCAGCACGCTCTTGGCCTGGGTGTACTGCTCGATACCTTCGGGCCCGTTCTCGCGGCCGATGCCGGAGTTCTTGTATCCGCCGAACGGCGCACCCGGATCGAACGCGTACATGTTGACTGCGTAAGTGCCGGTGCGGATTTGGGCGGCGATCTTCATCGCCTTGTCGTTGTCGGTGGTGTACACCGAGCCGGCCAGGCCGTAGACGGAGTCATTGGCGATCCGGACGGCATCCTCTTCGGTGTCGTAGGGGATCACCGCCAGCACCGGTCCGAAGATCTCCTCCTGAGCGATGGTCATCGAGTTGTCGACGTCGGCGAACACCGTCGGTTGCACGAACCAGCCGCTGTCGAGCCCCTCGGGGCGGGCACCGCCGGTGACCACCCGCGCACCTTCCTCGACGCCCTTCTTGATGTAGCCCTCGACCCGCTCGCGCTGCTTCTCACTGATCAGCGGCCCGATCATCGCGGCCGGGTCGTCGGGCAGGCCGATCGGCATGGCCGCGACGGCACCGGACAACTTCTCGACGACCTCGTCATAGCGCGAGCGCGGCGCGAGGATGCGGGTCTGGCCGACGCAGGCCTGACCGCAGTTCATCAGGCCGGAGAAGACCAGCATCGGCAGCGTCGAATCCAGGTCGGCGTCCTCGAGGATGATGGCGGCCGACTTGCCGCCCAGCTCCAGGGTGCACGGCTTGAGCTTCTCGGCGGCGATCTTGGCGATCTCCTTGCCGACCGCGCTGGAGCCCGTGAATGTGAACTTGTCGATCTCGGGGTTGGCGGTCAGAGCACGGCCGGTCTCGGGCCCGCCGGGCACCACCGACAGCACGCCTTCCGGAAGTCCGGCCTCGGCGAACACATCGGCCATCGCGAACAGCGACAGCGGCGTCTCCGCGGCGGGCTTCACGACGACCGTACAGCCGGCCAGCAGGGCCGGGCCGAGCTTGTTGGCGGCCAGGAAGAACGGCACGTTCCACGCCGTCACCGCCGCGACGACGCCGATCGGCTCGCGCAGCACCATCGTGGTGCCGTAGACCCCGTCGCGGAAGTCGCGCCAGGTGAACTTGTCGGCGGCGCCGGCGAAGTACTGGAACGACGACATCGCCGCGCCGTACTGCATCATGTCGACGATCGTCGGCGGCTGTCCGGTCTCGGCGGCCAGCAGGAACTTGAACTCCTCGGCCCGCTCTTCGAGGATCTTGACGGCGCGGCCCAGGATCTCGGCGCGCTCGGTGGGCGACATCGTGGGCCAGGGGCCCTCGTCGAACGCCTTGCGGGCGGCGGCGCAGGCGGCGTCGACGTCGGCCTTGGCGGCCAGCGGCACCTTGCCGACCAGCTCGCCGGTGGCGGGGGAGTGCACTTCGATGACCTCGGAGGTGGCGGGCTCGACCCACTTGCCGCCGATGAACAGCTTGTCCCACTCGGTCTTGAACGCGGTGCTCTGTGTCATGACCGTCACACTACCTACTGAAGACAGAAACTAGAACCTGTTCATTTCGGTGGCATCGGCGGCCGCAGCACCAGCACCAGATTGCTCACCAGGAACTCCCGTATGCCGGGTACATCGGTCAGCTTCCATGCCCATCGTGGGTGGTAACGCGGGAATGCCGCGACCAGCGCCCCGGTGCCGGCCGCCCAGCGCAGACCTGCCGCCGCGGAGACCGCGAACAGCGACGACCCGTAGTTGTTCTTCGGCGGGTGGCCGTGTTTGCGGGTGTACCGGGCGGCTGCCCGGGCACCACCCAGATAGTGCGTGAGGCCCATCTCGTGGCCGCCGAACGGCCCGAGCCAGACGGTGTAGGACAGGATCGCCAGCCCGCCAGGCCGGGTGATCCGCAGCATCTCGGCGCCAAGCTGCCACGGGCGCGGCACGTGCTCGGCGACGTTGGACGACAGGCAGACGTCGACGCTGCCGTTGGCGAACGGCAGCGCCATGCCGGATGCCCGGACGAACGAGCCCGGGCCGGCCTGCCGGACGTGCTCGGCGGCGTGCATCTCGCTGGGATCGGGTTCGACGCCGACGTAGTTCCAGCCCGCCTCGGTGAACGCGGTGGCGAAATAGCCCGGGCCGCCGCCGACGTCGACGAGCATGCGCTCACCCGGGGTATCGCCGTGGCTTCCGTGCCAGAGGTCGGTGACCATGTCCGCGGTGTCGGCGGCCAGCGCGCCGTAGAAGCGGGCGGGGTCGGACTGTTCGTAGCGGAACTCGCTCAGCAGCCGCGTCGACCGGCCCAGCGTCGCCCGCCGGGCGAACAGGTCGGTGACGGCCACGGACTCACCCTAGCCACGCGCCGAAACTCACGTTTCGCAGGGAAAGTGCGAGTGCAGAGCTGCAAAAAGTGAAATTCGACCGGCGGACTAGGCTGGCGATGATGTCCACACCCGTTCGCTCCGTCCTGCTGCTGTGCTGGCGGGACACCGGCCACCCGCAGGGTGGCGGTAGCGAAACCTACGTCCAGCGCATCGGTTCGCTGCTGGCCGAATCCGGTATGGATGTCACTCTGCGGACTGCCCGATACCGGGGCGCGCCGCGCCGCGAGCTCGTCGACGGCGTGCGGATCAGCCGCGGTGGCGGCCCCTACAGCGTGTACATCTGGGCGGGGCTGGCGATGGTCGCCGCGCGGGTCGGCCTCGGGCCGCTGCGCCGCGTGCGTCCCGACGTCGTGATCGACACCCAGAACGGTGTGCCGTTCCTGGCCCGGCTGGCCTTCGGCCGTCGGGTCGCGGTCCTGGTGCACCACTGCCACCGCGAACAGTGGCCGGTGGCCGGCCGGTTCTTCGGCCGGCTGGGCTGGCTGGTCGAATCGTGGCTGTCCCCGCGGATGCACCGGCACAACCAGTACGTCACCGTCTCGCTGCCCTCGGCCCGCGATCTGTCCGACCTCGGTGTCGACACCGCGCGTATCGCGGTGGTGCGCAACGGCCTCGACGACGCTCCACCGGACACCCTCACCGCGCAACGGTCGTCGACGCCCCGGGTGGTCGTGTTGTCACGGCTGGTGCCGCACAAGCAGATCGAGGACGCACTCGATGCCGTGGCCGAGCTGCGGCCGCGGGTCGACGGGCTGCACCTGGACATCGTCGGCGGTGGCTGGTGGCACGACCGCCTCGTCGACCGGGCCGCGCGCCTCGGTATCTCCGATGCCGTCACCTTCCACGGCCACGTCGATGACCGAACGAAACACGCTGTCGTGCAACAGTCCTGGGTGCACGTGCTGCCCTCGCGCAAGGAAGGCTGGGGCCTGGCGGTCATCGAGGCCGCTCAGCACGGCGTGCCGACGATCGGCTACCGCTCCTCGGGCGGACTCACCGATTCGGTGATCGACGGAGTCACCGGTGTCCTGGTCGACGACCACCACGACCTGGTGGATCGGCTCGAACACCTACTGGCAGACCATGTTCTGCGCGACGAACTGGGTGCCAAGGCCAAAGCCCGCAGCCGGGACTTCTCCTGGCAGCAGAGTGCCGACGCCATGCGGACGGTCCTGGAGTCGGTGCACGCCGGCGTCCGGGTCAGCGGCGTCATCTAGCGCGGGCAAAAACTCACAGCTGATTCCCGGGTTCGCCGTGTGACGATCCCCGGATGTCAAACATCTATGAGTACGTCCGCCACCCCCGCGCCGCGGAATTGGCGGCCAAGAAGCCGGTCAGGGTGGCCCATCTTCGCGGCGTCGACCACGACAACTGGTTGGTTCGTTTCAACGCGAAGTTCGGATTGAAGATCACCGTCGTCGTCGGCACCATGTGGACCGCTTACCTTTTCACGCTGCTGGCCTTGTTCGCGCTGCCGGACGCGATCAAGCAGGGCACGTACTTCGTGGTCGTCTGGCTGTCCAGCAGCTTCCTTCAGCTGGTCTTGCTGCCGATCATCATCGTCGGGCAGAACATCCAGGCCAAGGCCTCCGACACCCGCGCCGACGAGACGTACAAGGATGCCGAGGCGGTGCTGAAAGAGGCGGCGATGATCCAGGACCACCTCTGCAAGCAGGACGAGCTGATCTCCCGCATCCTGGGCCAGATCGGTCCGCTCGCCCCCAAAGCGACTTAACGCGAGCTATTTTCGAGCGAGCCGATCAACTCGACGAAATGCTGGGCTGCCGCGTCGACACCGGCGTCGTCGTTGGTGCCGACGAGGTCGAGCAGCAGGCCGCGCATGACCGCCAGCCCGAGCCGCGCGAGTGCCGGGTCGGCGGCGGCATCGGTGGCCGATTGAACTTCGTCAAGCCAGCGATCGACCGCGCCGGGAAGCATTGTCGTGAAAGGTGATTCGCCCTGGGCTCCGCGGGTGTAGCACTCGAAGAACAACCGCTCGAGTGCCCGCAGTTCGGGCCTGCGCAGGTGATCCCACATCGCGGCGAATCCCGTGCCGTCGGTGATCAGCTCGCGCAGCAGCTCCATCTGCCTGCGTTCGACATCGTCGACGATAGCCAACAGCAGTTCGTCACGGGAACCGAAGTGGTGCAACAGCATTCGATGGCTGGTCCCCACTGCCTCGGCCAGCTCGCGCAGGGATCGCCCACCCACACCGTTCTCGGCGCACTCGGCCACCAGTGCATCGAGCAGCTCCCGGCGCCGCAGAAGATCAGGCGTTCGAGCCACGAAGCTTCCGCAAGCTTTCGCTGTGCGCCTTGAGCCCGTGCGCCTCCATGGTCAGATAGCGTTGCGTCATCTGTCGCATCAGCACACCCACGAGCGATCCGATGACGCCGCCCTGGGTGAGTTCCTGGCGGACCACCGTGCCACCGGCCGCCGGCGCGACGTCGTGACGCGCCGACGTCAGCCCGCCCGGCGATCGCTGCACCCACGTCCACGATTTACCGGGTTCGAGCTCGGTAACTGTCCAGACCAACTTCGGCATCCGCGGTTGTTTGATCTCGAAGCGCCGCCCGACTGCGAGCTGTGCACCGTCCAGGCCGCGCAGCGTGGTTACGGAAGCGGTCCAGTCCGGCCAGTGCTCGACGTCGGTGAAAACCTCCCACACCAGATCCGCGGGTGCGTCGATGGAAATACTGCTCGAACTGATCATGTACCAGATGGTACATCTTTATGTCGGCGCCCGGCCAGGGTCAAAAATCCGGCGCCGGTCACCATAGCCAGCCACACCACATGGGCGGCCGTCACCGCCATCCGCTCTGCGTGTGGCGCAGCCTGACTCATCCCTCCGATCCGATACAGCGTGATCTCGGGGTCGCGGTAGACGGCCGGCAGCTGCGTCAGTGTCCGTTGCGCATTGCCGATCGATCCCGCGCTGCCCGATTCGACGACCACCCAGCCCACCCCGGCAGCGGCCAGTGTCGTGGCGGGAGCACCGGCCAGCAACATCCGCTGCACGTCGCGGGCATGGCCGCCCTCCCCCGGCACGCTCCTGCCCGAGATCGTCAGGTCCCCGGTGGCCAGCACGTTGGCACGGACCCAGCGTGGCAACGGGTCGAGCACCGGCGCCGGCCCGGCCCACGCGAACTGGCGCATGCTGTCGGCGGGTAGTACCGCCACGTCGGCCGGCGCGGAATCGATCAGTGTGGCCACCGCGGCCCAACCCTGCGGATACCGCACCGAGGTGACCTTGCCCCACACGCCGAACGCCAGATCGGGCAGCACGGCGATCAGAGCCACGATGGCCACCACTGCTGCCGCGCCGGGACGAAGCCGGCCCCGCACCGTCACCACGGCCGCGGCCCCCGCCACGGCGTAGCCGGGCATCGCCAGTGCGACCCACTTCTGTCCGTCGCGCAGAATCCCCACCGCGGGCGCGGCCTCGACCATGTCCCGCAGCACCGCCAGGCCCGGTCCGGTGGCCGCCGCGGCGGGCAACAGCACGCCGACCGCGGCCAGTGCCAGCAGTGGCAGCACCGACCGTCGGCGCAGCACCGTGGGCAGGCCGAGAGCGACGACGGCGAGCAGCACCACGGTGGCCAGCACCGCCAATGGGGTTGCGCGAGAAGACGGAACGGCCTCGGCATTCCAGATACCGCCCAGCCCGGCCAGGCTGCCGAGGGTACCGAGGCCCGGTTCAGCGCGAGCCGCGAACGCCACCACACCCGGCGACGGCGATGAGCCGAGCCCGTCGCCCAACGCCGACGCCACCAGCCACGGCGACGCCGCGAGCATCGCGGTCACCACCACCCCGCCCGCACACCACAGCCGGGACACCCCGGCACCGGGCACCGCGACACAGACCAGTGCCACCACCAGGGCGAGCAACAGTCCGGTCGGCGTCAAACCGGCCAGCGCGATCCAGAACACCAGCGCCGCCCACCCCGGGCCGGATCCCGAACTCCGCAGCCGGACCACCGCGGCAGCCACCCACGGCAAACAGCCGTAGCCCACCAGCAAGCTCCAGTGCCCCTGCAGCAGCCGCTCGGCGACGTAGGGATTCCACACCGCGACAGTCGCCGCCACCAGCTGTCCGGGCACCCCGGCATCGGGCACCAGCAGATCGGCCAGCCGTCCGGCACCCCAGCCGGCCAGAAAGATACCGGCGATCAGCAGCGCCTTCACCAGCACGCCGCCGTCGAGCACCGGCGTCAGCGCGGCGATCAGGAAATCCTGTGGCAGCGCTCGCGGCGCCGACTCGGAAAGTCCCAGCGCGGCATCGGAGAAGTAGGAGCGCGGTGTGGACACCGCGTCACGCAGCAGCAGGTACCCGGGCGCCAGCAGCGGAGCGGTGACCGCGAGAGCCAACAGCAGGGCATATCCCGGCACCACCCACCGGAGCGTCCGGCGTGCCCGGGTCATGCCTTACTCACCGTTGCGGCGGCGGAGGCTCCAGATCGGGTCTGGCCGCGGGCAGCTTCTCGGTCTGGGCTTCGGCGGCGGGCATCGGGCCCGTCTCGTCCTTGCCGAAGAATCCGTGGTCGGCGGTGTCCAGGCCCGGATCGATCAACGCAGACTCAGCCCGCAGGCTGAACGTCCCCAGCAGCGCGCCACCGACCAGGGCCACCAGGCCGGCCGCGGTGAAGCTGATCGGCAGCACCCGTGACCAGAGGCCCACGCGGTCGCGCTCGTCGCGGGCGGAGGCCACCCGGGATTCGATGGTCTGTTCGTTGGAGGTGACCTTGTAGTCGGCCAGTTCCATCTCCGGCTTCAGCGGATCGCGGGCGTAGTAGTGGTTGGCGTGCTCGGTGGACTTGACGATGACGCCGGTCACCGGGTCCACCCAGAACGTGCGCTGCGCGGCGTAGTAGCGGGTCATCGTGACCGGCTCTTCCGGCGGACCGGGCAGACCCCACAGCTCGGCCCGCGCGGTCACCTCGCCGTCCTCGTTCTTGTCGTAGAGCGAGGCGTACTTGATCGGATCGACCAGCTTGCCGTCGGCGTCATAGCCGACGTTCTGGGTGAACCGGTAGGTCGTCAGCCCGTTGACGTCCTCTTGCCCGTCGTAGTTGGCGTCGAACGCCTTCTGCGCGATCGGGTCGAAGTAGGGATACGTCTTCTTCTCGGTGTCGAACGGGAAGCGGTAGGCCAGGCCCTCGTGCGGCAGCGCGATGTTCGTCGGCGGCTTGTTGTCCTCGATGGTCCGCGGCTTCTGCACCGAGCCACCCGGGTGGGTGTCGTCGGACACCGCCAGTGCGGTGCTGCGGTTGACGGTCACCGTGTCGACCATGGCGAGCAGCAGCCCGTTGTCCTGCTGCTTGTCGCTGCGCCGCACGCTGGTGCCGACCTGCATCGTCACCACATCGGCGTTGGCCGGCGACTCGACGGTGATCTGCTGCTGCGACACCAGGGGCACGTTCTTGTCGACGATGAACTTCGTACCCACTAGCGACGACGGATCCAGCGCGCTGCCGGTGCCGTCACTGACGAGCGTCTCGTCGATGTCGAGCGGGATCTTCTTGATCTTGCCGGAGGTGTAAGTCGTCAACAGCAACGCGGCGATCAGGAGGGCGGCTCCGAGCCCGATGATGCCGAATGCCGCGATACGCACCATGCCTGCGCGATTCACGCTGCCGTGGCCTCCTCATTCGCGATCATGCCGTGTCCCGCCTGACGGCGAAGCAAACCGAAGTCTGACCCTAACAGTCCAGCCCGAGGCGTCGGCTGATTAGGAGGTCACCACCGCAGGCCAGGTGTACCCACTTTCGCGGGCCAGCTGACTTCGGCGCACACTGGCAGCCATGGCACGTGAGGCGGAGCAGGTCGGGGGCACCCGTGGCTTTCTGCCCGCCGTCGAGGGGATGCGCGCCTGCGCGGCCATGGGCGTGGTGCTCACCCACGTGGCCTTCCAGACCGGCACCACGGGTGCGGTGATCGGACGCCTGCTGCACCGCTTCGACCTGGCGGTCGCGGTGTTCTTCGCGCTGTCGGGCTTCCTGCTGTGGCGTGGGCACGCCGCCGCGGCCCGGGACCTGCGCAAGCGGCCACCCACCGGGCACTACCTGCGCTCGCGGCTGGTGCGCATCATGCCCGGGTACGTGGTGGCGGTCGTCGTCATCCTGACGCTGCTGCCGGAGGCCAACCACGCCAGCTGGACGGTGTGGTGGGCCAACCTGACGCTGACCCAGGTCTACGTTCCGCTCACGCTGACCGCAGGGCTGACCCAGATGTGGAGTCTGTCGGTCGAGGTGAGCTTCTACCTCGCGCTGCCGATCCTGGCGTTCCTGGCCCGCCAGTTGCCGGTGCGGGCGCGGGTCCCGGTGATCGCGGCCGTGGCGCTGGCCAGCCTCGGCTGGGGCCTGCTGCCGATCCACACCGCCCAAGGCGTCAACTTCCTGAACTGGCCGCCGGCCTACGCCTCCTGGTTCGCGGCGGGCATGCTGCTGGCCGAGTGGACGGTCAGCCCGCTGGGGTGGGCGCACAAACTGGCCCGAAACCGCCTGGCCATCTTCGGCATCGCGCTGGTGGCCTATCTGATCTCGGCCTCACCGCTGGCCGGCCCGAAGGATCTGGTCCCGGCGACGCTGGGACAGTTCGTGATTCGCACGTCGATGGGAGCCATCGTGGCCGGCGCCCTGCTGGCGCCGCTGGTGCTCGACCGGCCGGACACCCCGCACCCGATTCTCGGCAGCCGGTTCATGGTCACCCTGGGCCGGTGGTCCTACGGGCTGTTCGTCTGGCACCTGGCCGCGCTGGTGATGGTGTTCCCGATGGTCGGCCGGTTCATGTTCAACGGCAACCTGATCGTGACGCTGGTGCTGACGCTGATACTGGGCTTCGCGATGGCGGCGGTCAGCTACGCCCTGATCGAGTCGCCATGCCGGAATGCTTTGCGGCGCTGGGAGTATCGCAAGAAGGCGCCGGTGCCGCCGCTGGACAGCTCGGTCAGCGACGCACCCGAGCCGGTGATCGCGCGCTGACTCGGCCCGCCTCAGCCCACCGTCTCGTCTTGGGTTCCCTCCCCGGACTGCGGTGACGACTCGGCGGCGGGGACCGACGCGAAATGCTCGGACAAACCCGTCACCTGCAAGATGCGGTCGAGCTGTTCGGGCCGATTGTCGAGGTGCAGACGCACTCGGCGCTCGGCGGTCTGCCGGTCGATGAGGATCAGCACCGACAGGCCCGCTGAATCGCAGAAGTCGAGGTCGCCCAGATCCAGGTGAAGGTGCCGCAACTGGTCGTGCTGGGCGATCACCTCGGAGGCGTTGTCGAGAAGCTCCGGCGCCGTGACGAAATCCAGGTTTCCGCTGATGTGCAGCCGTGCCGTATGCGGGGTGTCGAGGGTCAATGTCAGTTTCATGGCATCTGAGTGGGGTCGGTGGCCTTGGCGGCCAAGGTGATTCGGGCAGTGCGCAGAATACGTTGCGCGCGAGGGAAATCCGGAAGTTGGGCCAGCAGCACGTCGAGCGCGGGCGGCAACGCGGCGGCTGGCACGCCGCGTGCGCACAGCACGTCGGCGGTCCAGCTGATGAACCCGGCGAACAGCTCGTCGTCGTCGGTGTAGAGAGCGGCGGCGAGGAAGTCGACGATGTATCCGATGTCCTCGGTGGTGTGCTGGCGCTGGGCGTCGGTGTAGGTCTGCATATCGGGCAGCCGGCGTTCCAGTTCACCGACGGTGGCGTACACCAGCTGCGGAGCCATACCGGAGATCATCGTGTATTCCTGATCCGCCAGATGCGGGAGGTCGGTCAGCAGATGCGCACCGCCTGCCACGGGCACCCGAGATAGACCGTGCGCCAACGTTTCTGCCGCAGCGCGGGCGTCGGGCGCCCAGGCGTCGGCACCTAGCTGACGGCCGTAGCGGCCATCCGGCCCGAAGGCGGCGCCGCCGACGATCACCGGGACACCCGCGGCCTGGCATGCGGTGATCGCGACGTGGGCCACCGGCAGCCGGCTGGGAATCGAGCAGGACAGTGCGACCGCATCGGGCCCGCGCCGGTGCAGGTGTGCGACCAGGTGCGGGGTGGGGACCTGCGCGCCGAGAAAATCCACTTGCCAGCCCCGGATCCGCAGAACCTCGGCGAGCAGCCGGGCGGGCAGGGCATGCCATTCGCCGTCGACGCAGGCGACCGTGACCCGCCCGGTCGTCGCCGCACTGCGTGACGACGGGTGATGAGCCAGCGCGCCGATCACGCGGTCGTTGATCGCCGTCGCGCAGTGTTCCTCGGTGACCGTGATCCGGTTGGCCGCCCACTCGGTACCCACCCGAAACTGGACCGGCGCGACGACGTCGAGCAGCACGTCCTCGGCCGGCATGCCGGCGTCGAGCGCGGCGAAAACCACGGCGGCAGTGGCATATTCGTCGCCGGCAAGCGCCGCTTCCCAGAGCTGGTCGCGGACGTCGACCTCGGTGTCGATTCCCGTCATGCGGTGTACCGGCCCGCGGTGTGGCCGTCGACGGCCGAGAGGTGGTTGCGCCGCGGAGCGGTGATGGCCACGGCGGCGATGTCGTCGTGCGGACGACGGTCCACCCACTGTGAGGTGAGCATCATGATGCGCTCGACCACAGCTTCGGCGGGCAGGCCGGAGCACTGGCGGAACGCCGATGCCAGCCGCTCTTCGCCGAACAGGTCGGTGCCCAGTGGGCCGCCGCGCGCTTCGGTGATGCCGTCGGTGTAGAGCAGGCAGGTCTCACCGGGCGCCAGCCAGGTGTCGAAGGTCCGGGCCCGGAATGTCGGCAGCGCGCCGACCAGCATGCCGCGGGTATCGGCCGTTTCGATGGTCCCGTCGGCGCGGGCGATGAGCGGGGCGGGGTGGCCGGCACAGGTCAGGCGCAGCCGCAGCTGGCCGTCACGGTGCGTGATCGACGCCAGCACCAGCGTGGCGAACCGGCTGTTGTCCGGCGAGAGCAGCGCGTTGTTGAGCAGTTTGAGCACGTCCTCGTGCTGCTCGGCCAGCGGCGCCAGCGCCTGGAGCGTGTTGCGGATCTTGCCGGTCAGCACGGCCGCCTCCAGGCCCTTCCCGCAGACGTCGCCCAGCACCACCAGCGTTTCTTCGTCCGGTGTCGCGGCGGGGTGGACATCGTAGAAGTCGCCGCCGATGAGCTGGTGATCTTCGGATGCCCGGTACCGTCCGGCGAGCTCGAAGCCGTGCATGCGGTGCAGCTGCGGCGGGAGCAGTTCGCGCAGCAGCGTGGTCGTGATCGCGGACTGTTCGGCGTAGAGCCGGGCCGAGGACAGCGCCGCTCCGGCGCGGGCCGCGAACAGTCGGGCCAGCAGTTCCTCGCCCTCGGTGAACGCGCAGTGGGTGCTGCGCCGCAGGAGGATGAGCGCGCCCGCGGGGATGCCGTGGCCGGGCAGTGGCGTGATGACCACCGACCCCACCGAGCCGGAGAATCCGTCCGGAATCAGCCAGTCCGGCACCGTCGTCGGGTCGATCCAGCGGGAGGGGACCGGCGGGAATCCGCGCAGGGCCTCGCTGAGCCCGGCGACGTCTGCCGGATCCGTGGCGATGTCACGTTGCTGGACCGCTCCGTCGGTCGCGGCGCAGAACACCGGCAGCATCAGGCCGGTGTGCGGGCCGACGACGACGGCGGCGTCGGCGAGGTGACGGGCCGCCATCCGAGCGGTGGCTTCCATGCAGCGGTCGACGTTCAACGACACGGTCAGCACCGCCGACGCCTCGTCGAGGAACGCAGCGTGCTTGCGTTCGCGCTGCAACGCGTGCTCGGCCAGCTGGAGCGATCGGTCCGCGTCGCTCAGGAACCACCACGCGACGTCGCCGCCCGGCAGTAGGGTCGGGTGCGCCGACAACTCGCGGCCGTCAGCGGCACCGGGGGCGCTTCCCCTGGCCGGCTCTTGATCCGACGCCAGTGCACTCTGCTGTCGGCAGGCGGATGCGAACCAGGCGGGGACGTTGCCCTCCACCGCGACGCCCGGGGACAGTCCGGGGAACAGTGTGCGAGCCGCCGAGCTCATCGCGCTGACCGCACCCGATGTGTCGACGACCAGCACGGGATGCGGCACGGCATCCCATGGACTGTCGATCGACGTGCCGATGCCGGGCGGGGTCATGTTGTCCATGCAGCCTCCGGCCAGGATTGGGGTTGCTCCCGCGCAGAAGTGGAGGCACGCCGCAACTTTTTTCGACGGCGCCATGTCAGGGGCTACCGCAGACGTTAGCTGGCCGCTCCGGCGGATGTGCGGATCGGGTCAGGACGTAAGAAAATTGACAATCTTCTCCCGGGTTGGTGCTGTAGCCCGAAAGCGCCAGCCGAGTTCGTGAGCGAAGATCTGTGCTGAAGATGTTGCTGCCGAAGGGATCGCCATGACTGAGCCGTTGACCATCATGTTTTGGCCCGAATCGGCGTACGGCCCGACGAACCAGTGCATCGGTCTGGCCGCCATCTTGCAGCAGCGCGGCCACCGGATCGTCTTCGCCGCCGAGAGTTCGTGGGCAGGCAAACTTGCCCAGCTGGGCTTCATCGAAGAGCTGGTGGATTTGGCCGAGCCGGCTGACGGGCCGGCGGACGAGGATCCGGGCAAATTCTGGACCGACTTCATCGCCGAGACGGCCCCGGAGTTTCGTAAGCCGACGATCAGCCAACTCCAAACGTTCATCCAGCCGACGTACCAGGCGCTGATCGACGGCGCGAAATATTGTGAGCCGCGGCTGCGCGAGATCGTGGCGCGGCATCGGCCCGACGTCATCGTCGAAGACAACGTGGTGCTCTTTCCCGCTCTGGTGTGCGCGGGTGCCCCGTTTGTGCGGATCGTCTCCTGTAGTCCTCTCGAAGTGCCGGGTCCTGACGTGCCGCCGCCATTCTCCGGACTTCCCAGTGCCGACCGGTCGCAGTGGGCCGCCTACCGCGCCGAGTTCGACCGCACCCATCGCGCGATGTGGTCGGATTTCAACGACTGGGTCCAGCAGCAGGGCGCCGCTGCGCTGCCCGATTTGGAATTCATGCCGCGTGACAACGCCGCCAACCTGTACGTGTATCCGATGGAGGCCGACTACGTAGCGGCCCGTCCACTGGATTCCACGTGGGTACGCATGGATTCCAGCGTGCGTGAGACCGACGCGGACTATCAGGTGCCTGCACAGGTCGCCGACCGTCCGCCGTACAGTGCACTGATCTATCTGTCGCTGGGCTCCCTGGGTGGTGCTGACGTCGAGTTGATGCGGCGGCTGATCGACGTGCTGGGCTCCACCGAGCACCGGTTCATCGTGAGCAAGGGACCGCAAGCCGATCGAATCGCACTGCCGGACAACATGGTCGGTGAGCAGATGTTGCCGCAGACGAAGATCATTCCGCAGGTCGATCTGGTGATATCCCACGGCGGCAACAACACCGTGACCGAATCTCTGCACTTCGGTAAGCCGCTCGTCGTGCTCCCGCTGTTCTGGGATCAATACGAAAATGCCCAGCGTATTGATGAATTGGGTTTCGGCGTCCGTCTGGACACCTACACCTTCACCGATGACGAGCTCGTCGGCGCGGTAGATACCGTTCTGGCTGATACCGCGCTTCGTGAGCGGATGGCATCGATGGGCGAGGCGATCCGAGCCCGCGACGGCCTGAGGGTGGGGGCCGACGTCATCGAACGGGTGGGTCGGGAGCATTGCGCCGCGGCGGAGTGATTTCCGATGGATGGTGAACGCGACTCGCTGAATCTGGCCGAGGGCAAACGGCTTTCGATCATCAGTACACCGGATGGTCTGGCTGCCGTTCCGCAGATCCGCCGATCAGATGGGTCATGGCGACGCGCGCGCGCGGGTGACGGTGTCGCCGAAGCGCTGCTCGCGATGTTGGCTGTGGCGCCCGCGTCCACTCGCAGCGGAGCGTTCACCGTGCGCGCCTGGTCGGCGCGCAGCGCACGAGGAGAGCGGCCGATCACGGTGGACCAGACCAACGAATCGGTGATTGTCGGCGACGAAGCGGTGGTCAAGTGGGCTACGCATCTGCAAGCGGGTCCGCACCCGGCGCCGCATCGCATCGAGGTGTTACGGGCCAACGGTTTTCGCTCCATGCCGGCACCATGGGGGATCGTGACCTGGCAGCCCGACGGCTGCGCGTCGACCCTCGTGGTCAGTGTCGACGAGTACCTGCCCGACGCGGTCGACGGCTGGACGTGGGCGGTGGAGCTGATCGCGGCGGGCGCGCGCGGCCGGGACCCACAGTGTGACGCCGTCGTCTCGGCGGTGGCCGAGGTCGGTACCGTCGTTGCCGAGCTGCACGCTGCGCTGGCCGGCACGGTCTCGACGGCATCGCGGGTCGACGCCGAGCGCTGGTGCAGTTCCGCCTTGGACACGCTGCGCGAAGCGGCATCGGTGGACGATGCAGCCGTCAAACAGACTCTCACTCAACGGCGTACGACTATCGAGGACACCCTCAGCACGCTGGGCGGGCTGCCGGGCACGCCGGTGATCGAAGGACACGGTGATCTGCACGTCGGCCAGATATTGCAGTATGCCGGTGGATACCGGGTCACCGATTTCGACGGCAATCCGGTGCTGCCCGCGGCTGAGCGCGCCCTGCCCATCCCGGCGGCACTCGACGTGGCCGGATTCATGCAGTCGCTGACGCACGCGGCGATCGTCGCGCAGCGCCACCACCGAGTCGATCCCCAAGCGCTGGTCGAAGTGGAGCGCTGCGCCCGAGAAACATTCCTGCTCAACTACACTCGTGACCTCGCCGAGTTGGGGTGCGCCGAGCTGTTCGATCCCGCACCGTTGGCTGCGTTCCGGTTACAGCAGGTGTTGCGTGAGGTGGTGTATGCATCACGACACCTTCGGCGCTGGATGTATGTTCCCGATGCGGCGCTGCCGATGTTGCTCGACGAGAGGATATCCGGGTGAACCCCGATGGATTCGCTGCAGATCTCGCGCGCAAACCCGAGGTGTTACGCCGGCTCGCCGATCGACTTTCCGAGTCCAGTCCGTGGGCTGGTGTCGTTCCCCAGGGGATCGAGCGGGTGCTGCTGGTGGGAATGGGGTCCTCGGCCTATGCCGGTGGCGTCGCCGCAGCGCGGATGCGGGCGCGAGGTCTCATTGCCGTGGCCGACCTGGCGTCATCCCGATTGCTACCCGCGTGGGGACCGGGCACCCTGGTCGTGGCGACGTCTGCGAGTGGAGGGTCGGCGGAAACACTGGACGCGCTGCGCCGCATACCTGATGGGGTGCACGCGGTGGCACTCACCAACACTGCCGGCTCGCCCATCGTCGAGTACTGCGATTCCGTTGTCGATTTGATGGCCGATCGCGAGGACAGCGGCGTGGCCTGCCGCAGCTATCAGCACACGCTGGCCTTGATGATGGCGCTGGAACTACACCTGGCCGGGGAGAGTGCCGATTGCCTGGTGCGCTCGATCCTCAAGGCCGCCAACGCAACTGAACACCTGCTGGACACCGAGTCTGCGTGGCGTCCCCGGCTGGCCGAGCTCCTGCTCGGCCCCGCGGGCACCCACCTGGCCGCACCCGCGCATCGGTTCTGCTCGGCCCAGCAGGGTGCGCTGATGCTTCGGGAAGGTCCGCGCCGCGCCGCCGTCGGGTGCGAGACCGGCGACTGGAGCCACGTCGACGTCTACCTCACCAAGTCGACCGACTACCGGCTGCTGGTGTTCGCCGGCTCGGAGTGGGAGGCGCAACTCTCGGAGTGGACGGCGGCGCGCGACAGCACGGTGGTGGCGGTGGGGGGCAGTCTGCCGGGCGCGCAGTTCGAACTGCGCTACCCAGGCGATGATGACGACGACGTGCGGCTGCTCACCGAAGTCCTGGTTCCCGAACTGCTCGCCGCCCGCTCCTGGCAGGAGCAGGTGGCGGGCAGCTAACCCCGAAGGCGGGCGACGATCTCGTCGCGGACCGCCGACCGACGGGCCTTGCCGGCATCGTCGCGCAGCGGGGTGTCGACGAACTCCACCGTGCGCGGCACCTTGTAGTCGGCCAGCCGCTGCGCCACGAACGCCTTGACGTCTTCCTCGGTGAGCGCATCGTTGGTGTGCACCAGCGCGTAGGGCACCTGACCGAGGTCTTCGTGCGGCACCCCGACGACCAGACAGGACAGCACCGCGGGGTGTTCGGACAGCGCGCTCTCGATCTCTGCGGGATAGGTGTTGCGGCCACCGACGGTGAACATGTCGACCCGGCGGTCGGCGAGGTACAGGTAGCCTTCGCCGTCGAACCAGCCGAGATCGCCGAGTGAGTCCCAGCCGTCGCGAGATTTGGCGGTGCTGCCGATGTAGCGGTAGGTGGGCGCGGAGCCCGGGTTGGGGCGCATGTAGATCTCGCCGAGCACTCCCGGTGGGCATTCGTTGCCGTCGTCGTCGAGCACCTTCATCTCTCCGGCCACCACGCGACCGACCGATCCGCGATGGGTCAGCCACTCGGCTCCGCTGATGAACGTCAGTGCCTGAAGTTCGGTGCCGCCGTACAGTTCCCACACCGCGTCCGGACCGAGCAGGTCGATCCATGCCTGCTTGACGGCCGGCGGGCACACAGCGGCCACGTGCCACAGCCGGCGCAGTGACGACAGGTCGTAGGCATCGGGGTTGGCGTGATAGACCGGCAGGAGCCGCTGCATGATCGTCGGCACGGTGGTCAGGTAGTTGACCCGGTAGTCGGTGATCACCCGCAGGAAGCGCTCCGGATCGAACCGCGGTAGCAGCACCAGATGCTGTCCGGTTGCCAACGCAATTGTGGCCGAGGTGAATCCGGTGTTGTGACTCAGCGGAACCGGCACCAACTGGGTGTCGGTCGGTTGATTGCCCATCCCCATGGCGACCAGGTCGGCCGGATAGCGGCTGTCGCCGCCGGCCTCGATCAGTTTCGGGCGTCCGGTGCTGCCACCGGAGGCGATCGACTTCCACACCGGTGAAACCGCTTCGGGCAGTGGATCATCGGAGAGGTCGGTACTCCCGGTGAAGTCGGCGGGCACCGACGGCACCAGGCCGCGCGGGTCCGGGCGGCCGACCAGCAGGGCGCGCGGCTTCAGGTCGAGCAGCCCCTCGAACTCGGCGTCGGGCAGGCGCGGCGACAGCGGTTGCGGTATCGCGCCGAGCTTCCACACCGCGACCGTCGCCTGCACCCACTCGATCGAGTTCGCGACCGCGATCGTCACGTAATCGCCTTGTTTGACCCCTAATTCGGCGTAGGCGCGGGCCAGCCGGTTCGACGCCGACTCCAACTCACCACGGGTGATGGTGCGGCCGTCACAGGACACGGCGGGGTGCTCGGGCGCCTCGGCGGCGAGTTGGCTCAGCCGGTACCCGAGCGCGGGAGTCTGGTCACTCATAGGCACCTTGCTTTGCGAAGATGTTGCGGGGGTTGTCCACCAGCATGGTGGTGATCTGCTCGTCGGTCACGCCGCGTTCGCGCAGCGCGGGCAGCACGTCGTTGTGGATGTGCCGGTAGTGCCAGTTGGGCATGGCCACCGGCACGAGTTCTTCGGGCAGCCAGTCCATGTAGCAGGACGCGTCGTGGGACAGCACCATCTTGTCGGCATGCCCGCGTTCGCACATCCGCACGACGGTGTCGACGCGGTCGTCGAAGGGCAGGAAGCTATCCAAGCCGAACCGGTCCATGCCGAGGTAGGACCCGGCGGCGATCAGCTCCTCGAGGTAACCGAGGTCGGTGGTGTCCCCGCTGTGCCCGATGATGACCCGGCTGAGGTCGACGCCCTCCTCGGCGAAGATGCGTTGCTGGTCCAGGCCGCGCCGACTGTGCGCGTGCGTGTGGGTGGTGATCGGCGCACCGGTCTGCTTGTGGGCCTGGGCCACCGCCCGCAGCACCCGCTCGACGCCGGGGGTCACCCCGGGTTCGTCGGTGGCGCACTTGAGGATTGCGGCTTTCACGCCGGTGTCGGCGATGCCCTCGGTGATGTCGCGGACAAACATCTCGGTCATGATCTCCGGGCCGTCCAACAGCGTTCCCGGTCCGGCGAAGTGGAAATACATCGGGACGTCGTTGTAGGTGTAGATCCCGGTGGCCACCACGATCTGCAGGTCGGTCTGCGCGGCCACCCGTTGGATGCGCGGAATGTAGCGGCCGAGTCCGATGACGGTCGGGTCGACGATGGTGTCCACCCCGAGGGCCTTCAGTTCGTTGAGCTTGGCGACGGCGTCGGCCTCCCGGGCATCCCCGTCGCCCCAGCCTTCGGGATAGTTGTTGATGATCTCCTGCGACAGGATGAAGACGTGTTCGTGCATGAGCACCACACCCAGGTCGCTCGTCGAGACCGGCCCCCGCACGGTCTCGACCTGTGACGGCTCTGTCATGGGTGCAACCCTAATGGGAAATGCTTGTGGCGTCGGGGTTTTCGTCAGTTCGAGGCTGTCGGCGACGGACGGCCGAGGCGGCCAGCGCGCCTACCGCGACCAGTGCCAGCAGCTGCACCCACGGGGAGTGGCCGATGTAGCCGTCGACCGACCGCCACGGGTAGCGCGACAGCAACGCCCCCGCGGCGATCAACCCGCAGGCACTAGCCGCCAGGGTCACCCGGTCGCGCACTCGGTCCCGGCGGCGGAGCAGGTAGCCGAGCGCCATGGCGATCCCGAACACGGCAAGGCCGCCGACGCCGGCAATCAGTGCGCCGGCGGTTAACACTCCCGCGCCCGCCAGCACCGTCAGCGCCCACGGCCGGGCCGGTTCCCAGGTGGCCGGCGTGCGGCGCGGCGGTACCAGCGCCAGCAGCAGGAGCAACGGCAGCAGGGACAGGCCGACGGCAAGACCGAGCCGGTAGGCCCGGTTCGACGGGAAGCTGATCGTGATGGCGCCCTGTTCACCGGCGGGCACCACCCAGCCCTGCTGCCAGCCGTTGACGATCACCGGTGTCAGCGTCACCCCGTCGGGTAGGTGGGCCACCCAGCCCGGGTTCACGCTTTCCGGGACCACCAGCACCCGCGGGGTGGGCGCCCGGCTCACGTTGATTTCCCTGCGGTCGGCACCCCACCGGGTGACATCGGCGGGAGTCGTTGCCGCGGTGGTGATTTGATTCGCCAACGGGCCGGATAGCTGGGCCCCGTCGACGACGAACGCTGAGCCCGGGCTGATCAGCAGCTCCTGGGTACCGGCCGGCAGGGCGATCGGCGTCGGGTCGCATGCGCGGGCCGGCACCGGTTCACCGTCCAGCAGCGCACCGACGGTGGTCGTCACCGAGGTCTGCACGAACCGACCCGAGACCGCCACGATCGGACCCTGACCGCAGGGTATCTCGATGGTGCGGGTGCGGTTGGCGGCAGCGTCGGCGGCCGCGACGGGCTTACCGTCCGGACCCAGTACCCCGACCTCGGCCAGGCCGGGCGGCTTGAGCTGGTCGAAACCCAGTGCGGTGCGGTCGATCACGTCATTCCAGTTCAGCAAGCTGATCCGGACGGTATCGGTGAGTCGTGGATGTAGAGCCACGGACTGGGTACCGCCGTCGAGCCGGCGAACCTGCGGCCCGTCGCCCAAATCGATCGCGACCATCGTCGGATGGGTGGGCAGCTGCGAGGAACTCGGGGTCAGCACCAGCCCGGTGACCTCGGTCGGCTTCGGCAGCGTCACCGTCAGAGTGGGGGCACTGCGGTGCTGCACCACACTCTGCGGTGCGGTCCACGAGGTGCGCGGGTCACCATCGGTGGCCGCGTAGGCCGATCCGTCGACGTCGATCAGATCGGCGTCGGTGCGCGATCGGACCGTGCCCGGCTGGGCGATGAGATCCGCGAGGTGCGGACCCTGCCGGGCGCGCACCCAGACGACGGGTTTGACGTCGATCGCCTTGGGCACGGTCAGCGTGCGGCTCAAGGTGACCGGCTCCTCGGGGGCCAGCGACATCGACGCCGCGCAGTGCACACCGTCGGGGGAATCGGCGCAGCCCTGCCTGCCGAGTAGTTCGGACCCCAGATCCCACGCGGCGACCGAAGATCCGGCGGGCGGCGCCGGAACGACGACGCTGTGCCGGATGTCGACGGGATGGGCGAAGCCGGAGGCGTCGAACTGGGTGACCGACAGGTCGGTGATGCCGAACTGCACCCCGGACGAACCGTCGTCGGTGCCGACCGCGGTGATTCGCACCCACGGCGACTCCCCGTACGGCAGGGCCACCGTCAGCGGTTTGCCCGGCTCGTCGAAACGCACTGTGGTGGTGCCGTTTTCGGTGGACACCTGCAACCGGCGGACCTGGGCCCCGACCGCGGTGGCGCTCGGGGTGATCGTCAGCGTCGCGTTGGTGACCGGGCGATCGAAGTCGACCTGCAGCCACTGGCCGACCGCGGCCTGCAGCGAGTTCGACACCCACGCGGTGGCCGAGTCGCCGTCGATGGCGGCGGCCGGTCCGCTGGCCGGTGCGACGTTCGGCAGCGCGGTGGCATCCGACGAGGAACTCGACGCGGACAGCCGTCCGCCGGTCCACGCGCCGTGCACCGGCCGCGCGCCGGGCACCGGATAGTCGGGCACCCGGTTGAACGTGTTGCGGTGATCGCCCACTGCCCTGGCCGCCGACGAGTGGTCATCGACCCGGCCGTAGTCGGTCTCCCGGTCGACAGGGGTGTCGGTGACGGTCACGACCGGTGCGGGAAGTCCGGCGCGCTGGGCGTCGGAGGTCAGCAGCATCGGGCCGAGCGGCGGTTGGCCGAGCAGGCGTCTGCGCTCGTCGATGCGCAGCAGTGACTCGGGGCCGCCGTCGATCCGGGCCATGCGGCTGGCGTCGGTCAGGTATGGTGCGCCCGGATTCCCCTGTGCACCAACGTGATAGATCTCGACGGCGGGGTAGCGCGGGCGTAGCCCGCTGTCGCTGATGAACCCGTCCAGGGTGCCCGGTCCCACCGGATCGCCGAACTGCGCCACCTTCTGCAGGCCGGGTGACCCGTCGATGGCGCGATGCACCAGCAGCGGGCGCGCTGATCGCGACTTGTCCGGATCGAGGTCGTTACGCACCACGACGTAGGAGATGCCTTGGCGGGCGAGGGTGTCGGCCAACCCCGCCGACGGTCGGCCTGCGGCGAACAGTCGCTGCACCGAATCCAGCGCCCGAATTGTCTGCGGCGGGGTCAGCGGGATGGAATCTCGGACGCCCCAGGGGCTTTCGCCGAGCACCTGCAGCGGTTCGTCATGGCTGTTGCCCCACACCTGAGTGGCGAACGGTGCACCGGGGACCACCAGCACCCGGCCCGGCGCGGGCTGGCCGGTGTTGTGCTCGGTCAGCCAGTCCGCCGCCTGATGCCAGTAGTCGGGGATCGCACGGAACGCACCCGGCGGGGTGAGCCGACCGGTCCAGGCCATCGACGTGGCCACCATCAGCGCGGCCATGACGACGATGCCGACCGCCACGCGTTTGTCGTTCTCGGGATGTGCGAACGCCCGGACCCACACCGGCCGGGGTGCGCTGCCGGGCAATGGGATTCGGCTCAGCAGATGCGCGAGCCCCAGCACCAACGGGAGGCGGATGACCGGCTCGAGCTTGTGCACGTTGCGCAGTGGTGCGCCCGCCGCGTCGAGGAAGGCCTGCACCTGATGTGCCACCGGGGAGCCCAGTCCGCCGGAGTAGCCCAGGCCGAGGAGCACGACACCGATCAGCAGCATGGTGATGAGTCGCCCGCGGGCCGGCATCGTCCGCAGCGCCAGCCCTGCCATTCCGCCTGCGGCGACCAGCGTGGTGGCCAGCACCATCGCCGGCTGGGTCACCAGCTCGGCGGCCGCGGTGGCGTTCGGTGAGACGAACGGTGTCCAGCTGTCGGTGCCGCGCAGCATCTCGGTCAGCGACGCCCACTGCGTGGTGACTCCGGAGGACTCGATGAAATCCAGGAACGGCGGGCTGATCCGGCCGAGCAGTAGCAGGGCGACCACCCACCAGGTGACCGCCAGCGCCGAGGCCAGCAGCCACCGCGCGCTGAACCTCAGCCACACCCGGTTGGGCCGGTGGCACAGCCACCAGATGATGGCCGGTAGGCAGCCGGTGAGCGTTGCGACCGCATTCACCGCGCCCATCAACGCCAACGCCAGCCCGGCCCGGCCGGCCAGCATCCGCAGCGACCTGCCCTCACCACCGCGCAGAGCGAGGATCACCGGCAGCAGCACCCATGGCGCGAGCATCATCGGCAGCGTCTCCGACGAGATCGAACCCAGCGTCGTCAGCACCCGCGGTGACAGGGCGAACGCGACGGCGGCGATGATCCGCGATGGGCGGGTTCCGATGCCCAGAGCCTCGGCAACCCGCAGCAGGCCCCAGAAACCGGCGGCCAGCAGCAGTGCCCACCAGAGCCGCTGAGTGACCCAGCCGGGCAGTCCGAGCGTGTCACCGAGCAGGAAGAACGCCCCGTGCGGGAAGAGGTAGCCGTACGCCTGGTTCTGCGCCTGCCCGAACGGCAGGTCGCTGTTCCACAGGTTCGCCGCGCGGGCCAGGAAGCGCAGTGGGTTGGCGGTCAGGTCGAGCTTGGTGTCCGGCGAGATCATCCCCGGCGACTGCGCGAAGGTCAGTATCAGCGCGATGAGGAAGACGAACGGGAGCCAGCGCCGCGAGAGCGGCGGGGTCGTGATGGGCGCCTCCGTGACCGCGGGGGAGGCGGCGGCGAGCGTGCTCAGGCTAGCCGCGGTTGCCGTACTCGACGCGGTTCAGCACCGACGATGCCGGGTCGCCGGGCGAGAGCGGCGGCTTGGTGTCCTGCTGGATCATCAACGTCACGCCGAAGATCGCGGCGGCCCCGAGCAGCAATCCGACCACGATGCTGGCGGCGGCAGGAACCACGAACCGGGTCATGGTCGCTTCTCCTCGCAGGTGCTGGGGCGGTGCGGATCATCGAGTGAGGACCCGCCGTGTCACCGGGTGAATACCCGCTGGCCAACCTAGCATGCGGCCAACCTTGGTTGGCCCCCGGCGAGGGCCATGACAGCATGTGCGAATGCCCACCCACCTGTTCTCGGTTCGTGGAATCGCGGCCCTGTCGGCACTCCCACTGGTGCTGCTCGGCTGCTCAAGTACTACGCAACGCCCGGCCGCCTCGTCATCGGCGCCGGTCAGTGCGCCGTCGTCGGCAAGCACGGTGCCGTTGGCCGGCCCGGTGCCGGCGCCCGGCACCCCGGCGCCACCCGCCTGCGGATCCGGCCCGGAGTTGGTGGGCTCGATGTCGACCCGCGACAAGCTCGCGCAGGTGCTGATGGTCGGGGTCAAGAGCGCCGCCGACGCGCGCGCCGTGGTGGAGACCTATCACGTCGGTGGCGTCTTCGTCGGCAGCTGGACCGACCTGACGATGCTGACCGACGGCTCGCTGGCCGACTACGCCAACGCCGGACCGCTGCCGCTGGCCGTCAGCGTCGACGAAGAGGGCGGCCGGGTCGAGCGGCTGGCCAAGCTGATCGGCGACGCCCCGTCGGCGCGGGTGCTGGCCCAGACCCAGACCCCCGAGCAGGTGTACCAGCAGGCCCTCGACCGCGGCCGCAAGATGCACGATCTCGGCATCACCATCGACTTCGCGCCCGTCGTCGACGTCACCGACGCCGCCGACGACACCGTGATCGGCGATCGGTCGTTCTCCAACGATCCGGCGAAGGTCACCGAGTACGCCGGCGCGTACGCCCGCGGCCTGCGGGATGCCGGCCTGCTCCCGGTCCTCAAGCACTTCCCCGGACACGGGCATGGGTCGGGCGACTCGCACACCGCCGGAGCGGTCACCACCCCATCGTTGGACGATTTGAAGAACAACGACCTGGTTCCGTATCGCACGCTGACGACCGAGGCGCCCGTCGCGGTGATGGTCGGCCACCTCGAGGTGCCGGGGCTCACCGGGACGACGCCGGCCAGCCTGAGCGCCGCGGCGGTGGGCCTGCTGCGCAGCGGCGGTTACGGCGGACCTGGCTTCGACGGACCGGTTTTCAGCGACGACCTGTCCAGCATGGCGGCCATCGCCGACCGGTACGGCGTTGCGGAGGCGGTTCTGCGCAGCCTGCAGGCCGGTACCGATGTGGCGCTGTGGGTGACCACCGATGAGGTGCCCGCGGTGCTCGACCGGCTGGAGAAAGCGGTCAACGCCGGTGAGTTGTCGTTGCCGGCGATAGAAACTTCGGTACTGCGAATGGCGCGTTTGAAAGGCCAAAGTCCCCGCTGCGGCGGTTAGCCTGGATAGACGAACTGGCGAAGGGCGGTGATATGGCGGGTGGCACCAAGCGGTTGCCCCGTGCCGTGCGGGAGCAGCAGATGCTCGACGCCGCTGTGCAGATGTTCTCGGTCAACGGCTATCACGAGACGTCGATGGACGTCATCGCCGGCGAGGCGCAGATCTCCAAGCCGATGCTGTATCTGTACTACGGGTCCAAGGAAGAACTGTTCGGGGCCTGCCTGGCCCGTGAACTGAGCCGCTTCATCGAAGCGGTGCGTGAGGACATCGACCTCAAGCAGAGCCCACATGACCTGTTGCGCAGCGTCATTCTGTCGGTGCTGCAGTACATCGACGCCAATCGGGCCTCGTGGATCGTGCTCTACACCCAGGCCACCAGCTCGCAGGCATTCGCGCACACCGTCCGCGAGGGCCGCGAGAAGATCATCGACATGGTCGCCCGACTCTTGGAGGCCGGCACCCGAAATCCCGAGCCCGGCACCGACTTTCACATGATGGCGGTTGCCTTGGTGGGTGCCGGCGAGGCCGTCGCGACACGGGTCAGCGCCGGCGACGCCGACGTCGACGAGGCCGCCGACATGTTGATCAACCTGTTCTGGCGCGGCCTCAAAGGTGCGCCGTCCGACAAAGAGACCACCTCGGTCACCGCCGGTTGACCCATTCCGCGCTGTTGTCGCGGACGACGCGGATCAGCGCGGGCAATCCCACCATGAGGGCCTGGGATTCGGCCTCGCTCAGCGCGGCCGTCCACTGGTGGAACTGCGCACCGAAGTTGGCGGCGACCTGCCCGTGTAGCCCGCGGCCTGCATCGGTGAGCCGCAGTCGGTTGGTGCGCCGGTTCGCCGGGTCGCGTTCGCGCATGACCAGCCCCTGACGCTCGAGGTCGGCGATCATCCGGCTGACCGTGCTCTTCTCCAGCATCAGCCGGTTGGCCAGTTCCCGCTGGGACAGCGGCACGTCGACATCGAGTTCGTGGATGGCGAACGCTTGCGACATCGAGATCGGATATCCGGGAATGTCCTGGTCGGGATGCAACAGCCCAGCCACCCGCACCAGATCCATGAACAGCGCATGGAGATGATCGGCGTCGCCGCGCATCATGTCGGTTCCTCACGTTGAACGGTTGTGCCAGACAACTATAGGGCGTAGCGTCGCCAATAGTTGCTTCGTACAACCATTAGGAGACGCGATGCGAGTCCACCATCACCGAAACCTCCCGGGTGTCTTCGCAGGCCGAGGCAGCCGAATCTACGACAGAACGGCACGCACCCTCTTGCGGGGCTTGTACGCCCGGATCGCCGACGATCTGGTCGATGTGCTGCCCGACGGCGCGGACGTTCTGGACGTGGGAACCGGCCCGGGAGTCCTGCTCACCGAACTGGCTCGGCGGAGGCCAGATCTGCACCTCGTGGGGGTCGATCTGTCGGCGGACATGGTCAGTGCCGCCCAACGAAATCTGAGCGAGTTCGGCGGCCGCGCGACGGCTCAGCAGGGCGATGTCGTCGACTTACCTTTCGCCGCAGGCGCTTTCGATCTGGTGGTCTCGTCCTTCAGTTCGCACCATTGGGACGACCCCGCGGCGGCGGTTCCGGAACTCGCCCGGGTGCTGCGGCCGGGCGGGCGACTGTACGTCTACGACTTCGGCTTCGCGCCCTTCGACGTGATCACCGAAACGGCCCGCAGCCGAGGAGTTTTCGGCTCGAGCCCAGTGCGCACCTCGCGGATTCGCACCGGTGTGCTCTGCCCGCGACGCTGCACGCGCCAGGTGTTGACGGCCTGAACGCTAGAGTCCGCGAACCGTTCCGGTGAGGTGCGGGTAGCCCTTCGACAGGTTGCGCATCGCAATGTCCCAGCCGTCGGAGACCCGGTCGATGTAGAGCCCGGCGGTCGCGGGCAGGATGACGGGCTTGCCGAACTTCACCGAGTAGCGCACGGCATCGGGGATCTGTGCCTCGATATTGGCCAAAACCGCTGCCGCACTGAACATGCCGTGGGCGATCACGGTGGGGAAACCGAACAGCTTGGCCCCGATCGGGGTGGTGTGGATCGGATTGTGGTCGCCGCCGATCGACGCGTACCGCCGGATCTGGCCGGGGCTGATCCGCAGAATCGTATTGGGTGGCGGTAGTTTCGGCCGCTTGGGCGGCTCGGCTTTGGGCCCGCCGGACAGGCTGGTGCGCTGCTGGTGCAGGAACGTGGTGACCTGATGCCAGGCGCGTTCGTTGCCGACGTGGATGTCGGCGACGACATCGACCAGCAGACCCTTGCGGTGCTCGCGAAGATTCTCGGCGTGCACCTTCAGGTTGACGGTGTCGGTGACCGCGATCGGACGGTACCGGGTGATCTCGTTCTCCACGTGCACCGCACCCATGGCCGCGAACGGGAAGTCGAACCCGGTGATCAGCGCCATCACGGTCGGAAACGTCAGCACGAACGGGTAGGTCAGCGGCACGGTGTCGCCGAAGCGCAGGCCCGTGACCGACGCGTAGGCGGCGACGTTCGACGGGTCGATGGACAAGTCCTCGACGGTCAGGGTGCGGTTGGGCAGATGGTCGCCGCGCGGGATGAACGGCAGCGAGCCCGCCGCGGCGCGCAGCATGTTGCGCAGTCCGCTCGGCTGTTCGGTCACAGTGCTCACCTTAGGCTCCCAGCATGGCCTGGCCGCAGACTCGGATCGTGTTGCCGGTCACGGCATTCGACGCCGGGCTGGCGAAATAGGCGATGGTCTCGGCGACGTCGACCGGCTTGCCGCCCTGATACAGCGAGTTCAGCCGGCGGCCGACCTCGCGGGTGGCCAGCGGGATCGCGGCGGTCATCGCGGTCTCGATGAATCCGGGTGCGACGGCGTTGATCGTGATGCCCTTCTCGGCCAGCGAGGGCGCGAGCGCCTCGGTGAGACCGATCATGCCTGCCTTGGTGGCCGCGTAGTTGGTCTGGCCGCGGTTGCCCGCGATGCCGGCCATCGACGAAAGGCCGATCACCCGGCCACCCTGACCGATGCTGCCGTTCTCGATCAAGCCTTCGGTAAGACGCTGCGGAGCAAGCAGATTCACCGCGACCACCGCATCCCAGCGGGCGTCGTCCATGTTGGCCAGCAGCTTGTCGCGGGTGATGCCTGCGTTGTTGACCAGGATGTCGGCGTGGCCGTCATAGTGCTCGCGCAGGTGGTCGGTGATCTTCTGCACGGCGTCCTCGGCGGTGACATCCAGCGGCAGGGCAGTGCCACCCACTTTCGCCGCCGTCTCACCGAGCGCGTCACGCGCGGATTCGACATCGATCGCAACGACCTTGGCGCCGTCGCGGGCGAACACCTCGGCGATCGTGGCACCGATGCCACGGGCCGCGCCCGTGACGATCGCGACCTTGCCGTCGAGCGGCTTGTCCCAGTCGGCGGGCGGGGTGGAGTCGTCAGCGCCCACGTAGAAGACCTGCCCGTCGACGTAGGCGGACTTGCCCGACAGCAGGAAGCGCAGCGTCGACTCCAGGCCTGTCGCGGCGGGCTTGGCGGCCGGCGACAGATAGACGAGCGAGACGGTGGCGCCGTGGCGCACCTCCTTGCCCAGTGAGCGGGTGAATCCTTCGAGGGCGCGCTGTGCGATGCGCTCGTGTGGGCTGCCGGCCTGGTCCGGCGTGGTGCCCACCACGACGATGCGTCCCGACGGTCCGAGGTTGCGCAGCAGCGGGGTGAAGAACTCGTAGAGGCCACGCAGCCCGGCCGGTTCGGTGATGCCGGTGGCGTCGAACACCAGGCCGCCGAACGAATCGGCCCAGCGGCCGCCCAGGTTGTCGGCCACGACGTCGTAGTCGTCGGCCAGTGCGGCGCGCAGTGGCTCGACCACCCGCCCCTCACCCCCGATCAGCAGCGAGCCGGCCAGTGGCGGCTCACCGGCCTTGTACCGGCGCAGGGTCTCCGGCTGCGGAATGCCGAGCTGCTTGGCCAGCAGAGAGCCGGGCGCTGAGTTGACGATCTGCGAGAAGAGGTCGGAAGCCACGGACATGCCTTTCGAGTTGCGATGCGGGTGGACCGGGAACGAACTTACTCCAGAGTAAGGACCGTGTTTAGTATGGGCTGGGTATACCCCCTCCAAAACCAACCCAAAGGGGAGATTGACGTGGCCTCTAACACCGGAAACAGTCGCCGGGTCGCCGTGATCGGCGGCAACCGCATTCCGTTCGCCCGCTCAGACGGCGCGTACGCGGAGGCGTCCAATCAGGACATGTTCACCGCCGCGCTGGGCGGCCTGGTGGATCGGTTCGACCTGGCCGGTGAGCGGCTGGGTGCGGTGATCGGCGGCGCGGTGCTCAAGCACAGCCGCGACTTCAACCTGATGCGCGAAAGCGTGCTCGGCAGCCAGCTCTCGCCGTACACCCCGGCGATCGATCTGCAGCAGGCCTGCGGAACGGGCCTGCAGGCGGCCATTGCCGCCGCCGACGGGATCGCCGCCGGACGCTACGAGGCCGCCGCCGCGGGTGGGGTCGACACCACCTCCGATGCGCCGATCGGGCTCGGCGAGGAGCTGCGTCGCACGCTGCTGGGGCTGCGGCGGTCCAAGTCCAACGTCGACCGGCTCAAGCTGGTGGGCAAACTGCCCGCCTCCCTGGGCATCGAGATCCCGACCAACGGCGAGCCGCGCACCGGGCTGTCGATGGGCGAGCACGCCGCCATCACCGCCAAGAAGATGGGCATCAAGCGTGTCGATCAGGACGAGCTGGCCGCCGCCAGCCACCGCAATATGGCCGCCGCCTACGACGCCGGCTTCTTCGACGACCTTGTCAGCCCCTTCCTCGGGCTCTACCGGGACAACAATCTGCGCGCCGATTCGAGCGCCGAGAAGCTGGCCAAGCTCAAGCCGGTGTTCGGCGTGCGCAATGGCGACGCCACGATGACGGCCGGCAACTCCACCCCGCTCACCGACGGTGCCTCAGTGGTACTGCTCGCCAGCGAAGAGTGGGCAACATCACACTCGCTGACCCCGTTGGCCTACTTCGTCGATTCGGAGACCGCTGCGGTCGACTACGTCAACGGCCCCGACGGCCTGTTGATGGCGCCCACCTACGCGGTGCCCCGACTGCTCGCCCGCAACGGGCTGACCTTGCAGGACTTCGATTTCTACGAGATTCACGAGGCCTTCGCGTCGGTGGTGCTGGCTCATCTACAGGCCTGGGAATCCGAGGAGTACTGCAAGGAGCGCCTCGGTCTGGATGCGGCACTGGGTGCGATCGACCGCTCCAAGCTCAACGTCAACGGATCCTCGCTGGCCGCCGGCCACCCCTTCGCCGCGACCGGCGGGCGGATCGTGGCCCAGTTGGCAAAACAGCTGGCAGGGAAGCGTAAAGAGACCGGCCAACCGGTGCGCGGGCTCATCTCCATCTGCGCCGCGGGCGGTCAGGGCGTGACCGCGATCCTCGAGGCGTAGAAAAAAATAAAAAAAGTTCCGTGGGTTTGTAACGAACCCGTACGGGCTACAGATGTACTGGATAGCTCCGTGTTGCCGTCTGACCCCCCGACCCGACGGCAACACGGGGCATCCTCTTTGTTTACGTCCTGCCGACGTGAACGAAGGACCGCCGCTGGAGAAGAGGGGATTCCAGCGGCGGTCACTATGAGGACCCCATTGCCGCTGGAGAATCTCTCCGCTATCCCTGATCTACCAGGCCCGATTGCACGAGTGCGGCGTCCACGAACTGCTGGACCGGGCGGGCTTGGAAAAAGCCGGTGTGCCCACCGCGGTACCAGCCGATGTCGGGCCGGCCCCAGTGCTCCCACAATCCCAACACCTGCTCACGCGGGTGCACGATCCGGTCGGCGACGCCGGCGTAGATGAACCGGCCCTGCGGGGCCACCTTCGGTTGTAGCGACAGCGGCGAGATCATCTCCCCGATCGGTTCGGCCAACTCGAGTGTCCGATGCCGGGGATCGTCGATGCTGAGGCCGGCGTGCCGACCCAGGATCGAGACCAGGTTGGCCGGCGGCACGCCGAGAATGGCACACGTCAGGTCCTCGTCGAGGCTGGCGACGAGCGCCGAGATGTAGCCGCCCAGCGAGATGCCGTTCACCCCGATCTTGGCGCCGGGCTGCTGGAGGCGGATCCAGGCCAGCACGCGGCGGATGTCCCACACCGCCTGCGCGGTGGCGTGAACGTCGTCCATCACGTCCTCGCCGGGGAACACGGCGCCCTTGGGCAGTCCTTTGGCACGCGGGCCGTGCATGGGCAGAACCGGTAGCACGACGTTGAGACCGAAGGCCTCGTGCAGGTGCCACGCCCGGAACAGCGTGAGATCCAGATTCACACGGCCCATCTCGGTGCCGTGCACGCACACCAGCCAGGGACGCGGCTCGCTGTGACGCAACATCAACGCGTACTCGCGCCGGTTACCGGTGTAGCTCAGCCAGCGCTGACGTCCCGGTTCCTTCGCGTACGGCGCGTAACCACTGTCGAACGACAGCCGCTCGTGCCTGCGGTTGCCCCGGCCGAAGCTGCGGATCTTCACGTCGGTCGGCGCGGGGGGCTGGGCGAAGAACCCTTCGGGCCTGGCCAGCCAACCTCGCTTGCCGTAGAAGTCGATCGCCTTGACGACCTCGGAGTTGATCCGGTCGTAGACGGTCGTGTCGCTCAGCGGACGGCGCAACCGCAGTCCGACCAGCACGATCTCGTCGCGCAGCGCGTGGGTGGCCAACGAGAGCGTTGGCCGGGCAACAGGCAACTCGCCCTTGTCACCGTCGAGGTACGCGCCCCAGGAGCGAGCGTAGTAACCAGCGGTTTTGGTGAAAGGCGCGACAATATTCGCTAGCGGGGCCGCGGTGCTCGGCTTTCGGCCGGTAGGCGCGGGATGCCCGGGAATTGCCTCGTTGCTGTCAAGCATCGCCATACCAGTAATGTAGCGGATCGCCAGCTGACTTCCAGGGCCCAAAGTCCCGACCTTTACCTGTTGTGGCGAGATCGCCTGCCAAACGTGACCAAAGGCCAGGGCCAGCCCCTTGGGGGATACCGGGCGCATACTCCTGGCCGTGGCCCTGTCGAAACTGGAGACCCGCATCATCCCCGGCGCCTACGACGCCGTCTTCCGCGCGGTGTGCGACGCCGCCATGGCGGCGTCGATGATGATCAGAATGGCCGATCCCGCCACCGGCGTCGTGGAGATGACCACCGATGTGTCGCTGCACTCGTGGGGTGAGAAGGTCTCGGTTCACCTGAGTCCGGGACCGACCGACGTCCAGGTGACCATTATTTCGTCGCTGCAATTCGGCCTCGTCGACTGGGGTCGTAACGGCAAGAACATCAACACCCTGTTCGACCACATCGCCAGGGCGGCAACCCATCCCGCCGGTGCGTGGCATCCGGATCCGGCGGGCCGCCACGAGTCTCGATGGTGGGATGGCGGGCGGTGGACCGAACATGTCAGCGACGCCGGCCGGATTGGCGTCGACCCGCTGTGACGCCCGGGCACACGTGAGGCCGAATGCAAGTAGGCCCCCGCAGGATTGCGGGGGCCTCTCGCGTGAAAGGGAATTGGCGATCAGAAGGCAGCTTCGTCGAGCTCCATGATCTCGTTGTCCAGCGTCTCGATCACCTGACGAGTGCTGGTCAGCAGCGGGAGCATGTTCTTCGCGAAGAAGGACGCCACCGCGATCTTGCCCTCGTAGAACGAGCGGTCGGCACCGGTCGCACCGGCATCGAGCGCCGCGATGGCCACCGCGGCCTGACGCTGCAGCAGCCAGCCGATCATGAGGTCGCCGACGCTCATCAGGAAGCGGACCGAGGCCAGCCCCACCTTGTAGATGCTGGCGGCATCCTCCTGCGCGGCCATCAGGTTGGCGGTCATCGAGGCAGCCATGGCCTGGACGTCCTCGAGCGCCTTGGCCAGCAGCGCGCGCTCCGACTTCAGCCGGCCGTTGCCCGACTCGTTGGTGATGAAGGAGTCGATCTGGCCCGCCACGTGCGCCAGCGCAACACCCTTGTCGCGCACGATCTTCCGGAAGAAGAAGTCCTGCGCCTGGATGGCGGTGGTGCCCTCGTAGAGCGAGTCGATCTTGGCGTCGCGGATGTACTGCTCGACCGGGTAGTCCTGCAGGAAGCCGGAACCACCGAAGGTCTGCAGGCTCTCGGTCAGCTTCTCGTAGGCGCGCTCGGAGCCCACACCCTTGACGATCGGGAGCAGCAGGTCGTTGACCTTGACCGCGAGGTCGGCCTCGACACCCTGCACGGCCTTGGCGACCGCGGCGTCCTGGTAGGTGGAGGTGTAGAGGTACAGCGCCCGCAGGCCCTCGGCGTACGCCTTCTGGGTCATCAGGCTGCGACGAACATCCGGGTGATGGGTGATCGTCACGCGCGGCGCGGTCTTGTCGGTCATCTGGGTCAGGTCGGCACCCTGCACGCGCTCCTTGGCGTACTCCAGGGCGTTCAGGTAGCCGGTCGACAGCGTGGCAATAGCCTTGGTGCCCACCATCATTCGGGCCTGCTCGATGACGTCGAACATCTGCGCGATGCCCTCGTGCACCTCGCCGACGAGCCAGCCCTTGGCCGGGATGCCGTGCTGGCCGAAGGTCAGCTCACAGGTGGCCGAGACCTTCAGGCCCATCTTGTGCTCGACGTTGGTGACGAAGACGCCGTTGCGCTCACCGGGCTCACCGGTCTCGAAGTCGAAATGGTACTTCGGCACGATGAACAGCGACAGACCCTTGGTGCCCGGGCCTGCGCCCTCGGGGCGGGCCAGCACCAGGTGCAGGATGTTCTCGAAGAGGTCGTCGGAGTCGGCGGAGGTGATGAAGCGCTTCACGCCGTCGATGTGCCAGGAGCCGTCGTCCTGCTTGACGGCCTTGGTGCGGCCGGCGCCGACGTCAGAGCCGGCGTCCGGCTCGGTGAGGACCATGGTGGAGCCCCAGCCGCGCTCGGCAGCCTTGACGGCCCACTTCTTCTGCTCCTCGGTACCGAGGTTGTGGACGATCTGGGCGAAACCGGCACCGCCGGCGTACATCCAGACCGCGGGGTTGGCGCCCAGCACATGCTCGTGCAGGGCCCACACCAGAGTCTTGGGCATCGGCATGCCGCCGAGCTCCTCGACGAGGCCGACCTTGTCCCAGCCGCCGTCGATGAAAGCCTTCACCGACTTCTTGAACGACTCGGGAAGGGTGACCGTGTGCGTCTCGGGGTCGAACACCGGCGGGTTGCGGTCACCGTCGGTGAAGGACGCCGCCAGCGGGCCCTCGGCCAGCCGGGCCATCTCACCGAGCATCTCCTGCACGGTGTCGGCGTCGAGATCGCTGTAATCGCCTGCGCCGAGGGCTTTGTCGAAACCAAAGACCTCGAACAGGTTGAATACCTGATCGCGGACGTTGCTCTTGTAGTGGCTCATGACAGCTCCTCCTCAGCGAGAATGTCATCTGAATTTTGGGCTTTGTGGTTGAGTACTTCGGTCTAAGTTACCCACCAGTAACACGGCTTACTATACCCACGGGTAACCGGAAATCAACCCGGTGTGAGCAAGTTCAGTCACCTAACCAACCCACTGGTGGGTTTGGGGGATTACCGCTCCCGTCAATTTCAAACTTCGGCCTGCTCAGAGCCCCTTGAACAGGGCAAATGGAGCAGCACTCGAAGCACGCGAGCAACGCCGGTAGCGGTGCGATCTTCGTCACACCGCTACGGCGCTAGCTCGCTTTCAGTCCTCCGACGGGGGTGCGGCCTCGGCTGCCGCTTCGGCCGGAGATGCGGCCGCATCCGGCTCGGCTTGCCCTTCGGCCTCGCCCGAGGCCGACTCCGCGTCCGGCAGCTGGGAGACCAGATGCTCGGCGAGCTCACCGATCGTCGGATGGTCGAACACCGCGGTCGGGGAGATGTCGAACTTCCCGCCGAACTGGCCGAACAAGCGGTTGCGCAGTTCGACCGCCATCAGCGAGTCGGTACCGAGATCCAGGAACCGGCTGGACGCCGCGGGCGGCTGCGCGAGGCGCAGGAAGCCCTGCACCTCTTTCTGCAGGAACTCGGTGATGAAGCCGGCTCGCGCCGCCACCGGGAGTTCCTGCAGCTGCCGGAGCAGCTCGCTGTCACCGACCACCGTGCCGTCACCGCTGGGCAGCACCTGATCCAGCAGTGGCGGACGGATACCGCCGAGCACCTTGGCCGTCCGCTGCCAGTTGGCCTTGAGCACGGTCGCTTGCGCCGCACCGTGCCGGATGGCCTCGCCGAGCGCGGCCAGCGCCGCGGACGGCTCCAGCGGCATCATGCCCTGGGCGCTGAGGTTGGCGACGGCGGCCTGCGAGCTGGCCATACCGCCCTGACCCCACGGACCGAAGTTGACAGCGGTCGCCGGCAGCCCCTGCGCCCGGCGATGCGCGACGAGCCCGTCGAGCAACGCGTTGGCAGTCGCGTAGTTGCCCTGTGCGGGCGAGCCAAGAACCGCTGACGCCGACGAGTACAGGATGAAGAACTCGAGGTCGTCATCCTTGGTCAGCCGGTGCAGATGGTGCGCACCATAGGCCTTGGGCGCCAACGTGGTTCGGAACCGATCGAGATCCTGCTGCGGCAGCAGGGCATCGTCGAGCACACCGGCCAGGTGTGCCACGCCCCCCAGCGGCGGCAACTCGGTCCGGACCTTGTCCAGCAGCTCGACGACCTCGGACTCAACACCGACGTCGGCAGAGTAGACGTGAATCCGGCAGTGGAACCGCTCGGCGATGGCGTCGACGGCCTGCTGAGCCTCCGCATCCGGAGCCCGACGGCTGGTGAGCACGATGTCACCGGCGCCGAGCTGAGCCAGATACGACGCCGTGTGCAGGCCCAGCGCACCCAGACCACCGGTGACCAGATAGCTCCGATCACCGCGTGGCTGAAGCGGTTTGGGCATCTGGACCACGATCTTGCCGATGTGGCGCGCCTGCTGCATCCGCCGGAACGCGGTTCTGGCTTCGGTCAGCGGGTAGACCTCGGCGGGCACCGGAGTCCATTCGCCCTTGGCCAGCCCGTCGGACACCTCGACCATCAGTCGCTGGATATGGTCCGGGTCGGTCATCATCGTGACGTCGAGCGCGACGATCTCGTAGTTGATGTCGGGACGCAGTTCCGCCATCTGCTCGGCCGTCCAGATATCGCGCTTGGCGATCTCGGCGAACCGACCGTTCTGGGCGGTGGCCCGCACCGTCGCCTCGACGAAGCCCTCACTGGTTAGGGAGTTCAGCACCACATCCACGCCCTCGCCATTGGTATCCGCGAGAATCTGATCGGCGAATTCCGTTGTGCGCGAATCGTAGACGTATTCCACGCCCATCTCCCGCAGGGTGGCGCGCTTGTACTTGCTGGCAGTGGCGAACACGGTGGCGCCGTGCGCGCGGGCCATCTGTACCGCGGCCAGCCCCACACCACCGCTGGCAGCGTGAATCAGCACCTTGTCACCGGGCTTGAGCTTGGCCCAGTCGAAGGCGAGCCGGACGGTCAGCGCCGCAGCGGGGATGGTCGCGGCGTCCACCGCGCCGATCCCGTCCGGCACGGTCGCCAACAGCGGCTCAGGCACGTTCAGCCGGCTGGCGAAGGCGCCCTGCATCGAACCGAAGACCCGCTGACCGACCTCGAATCGGGTGACCTCCGAGCCGATTTCGGTGACCACACCACACAGGTCACCACCGATCGGCCCGGGATCGCCCGGGTACAGGCCGAGGACGTTGAGCACATCGCGGAAGTTGAGGCCGGCTGCCTCGATCCGGACCTGCACCTCGTTGGCCTTCGGCGGTGTCACCTCGATCTCGGTCAGGCGCAGGTTGTCGATCGCGCCGCGCTCGGTGGGGGCCAAGGCGTAGTCATCACTGCGCGGCATCGGCAACTGGCCGTTGCGCGCCCAGTGCAGCAGCCTCGAGACCAGGAAACGGCCCTGGCGCACAGCCATTTCCGGCTCGACGACTGGCGTGCCCAGCGCGCCGGCCACCCAGCTCAGTGACTCGTCGGAACCGTCCCCGTCGATCAGACGAACCCGCAGGCTCGGCTGCTCGGCGATCAGCGTGCGGCCGAATCCCCACAGGGCGGCCTGCACCGGATCGACCGGCTCGCCGGGCTCGGTGGCCACCGCACGTTCGGTGACGATCCACAGACCCTCGGCCAGCGTGTGGTTCCCCTCGGCCAGCGCGGTCTGCGCAGCGCCGAGGAAGGTGGCGATCTGAGCCTCCAGGCGAGCGGCGAGCTCAGCGGTCGAGCCGTCGGCTCCACCTTGTCCCGTCGCTTCGCTCGCCCCGGTCGCGTGTCCGGAACTGCGCCAGACGATTCCGCTGACCGGCGTACCGCGCTCGGCCGCCTCGGCGAAGGCCCGCTGCCAGGACTGTGGATCCGTGGCCCCGTCGACCGTGACCGCACCGGGTACCTCGGCCGCGAGCGCGTCGAAGCCGGCGATCAGCCAGGTGCCGTTCGTGGTCTTCTCGGCGTCGTCGGCGGCCGGGGGCGCGATCTCCTGCCAGCCCAGGCTGTACAGCAGGCGGGTGGAGTCGCCACCGAGTCCACGCATCAACGCTTCACGCGGGGCGCGCTTCACGGTGAACTCGGCGATCCCGCCGAGCACCCGACCGTCCCGATCCAGGAAATCGATGTCGAAGACCTGGGTTTCGTTGTTGATGGTGTTCTCGTGCCAGCGGGCACGGCAGTAGAACCGCCGTGGCATCTTCTCGGCCACGGTGACCTGTCCGTACCGCAGCGGCAGGAACAGGTCGGTCATCCCCTGCTCGGCAGCCAGCGTCGCCGGGAAGGCGGGGAACGCCACACCGGTGCACAGGTCGAGGAGCACCGGGTGAATCGGCTCGCTGCCGAGGTGCTCGCCGAGCTCCTCGCCGACCGCGATGTCGCCGATCGCCTCGCCCTTGCCGACCCACAACGACTTGAGCGAGGTGGACCACGTTGGGCCCCACGCCAGTTCCATGTCGTGGAAGATGTCGAACAGTTCCTGCGGGCGGGTGCGGTTCATCTGTTCGATCGCCTCGTCCGGAGCCACAGCCTGCGTCGGCTCCGCATCGGGATCGACACCGGACAGCAGGGTGCCGTCGGAGTTCAGCGACCACTCGGCCTCGCGAACGCCGTAGGGCCGGCTGTGCACCTGGAACTTCCAGCCGTCGTCGACGGGATGCAGGGTCAGCTGCACCTCGCGAGACGCCTTGTCGGGCAGGATGATCGGCTCGTAGAAGAAGACTTCCTTGACGCGCGCGGGTGCACCCGCCGCGGCCATCGCCATTGCAGCGTATGTCGCGCCGGGCACGACCACGGTGCCGTAGATGACGTGGTGGGCCAGCCATGGCTGGGTCTTGACCGACAGCACGTTGGTGTAGACGGTGTCACCCGATGCCAGGTCCTTGGCGCTGCCCAGAATGCCGGATGCCGCCGTGCCATCGGGCCGGATACCGGAGGTCTTCGGCCAATACCGGCGGCGCTGGAACGGATACGTCGGCAGTTCGAGTCGCTGGCCCGACGTGTGGAACCGGGCCGCGAAGTCCGGCCGGTGCCCACAGATGTACGTGGTGGCCAGCGCTTCGGTCATCTGGCGCGCAGCGTTGGCACCCTTACGCAGCGACACGATCGCTCGCGGCGTGGCCGAGGACTCCGGCCAGATCTGCAGTGCGGCCGCGGTCAGGATCGGCTGCGGGCCGATCTCCATCAGCACCGAGCAGCCCAGCGCCGCGACCGTGCGCACACTCTCGGTGAACTGCACCGGCTGACGGGAATGCCGCCGCCAGTACTGGGCATTGATCGGGGTCTCGGCGGTGAGCACCGCGCCGGTCCGGTTGCAGACCAGCGGACGCGTCGGCACCGCGTAGGTGAATTGGGTTGCGAACGACTCGAATTCGTCGAGCACCGGATCCAGCAGTTCGGAGTGGAAGGCGTGGCTGGTCTCCAGCCACGTGCATCGGGCGCCGTCCTCGCTGCAGGCGGCGACGATCTGCTCCAGATCCTCGCCCGGACCCGACAGCACGGTGTTGCGGCCGTTGTAGGCGCCCACCGAGACCCGCGGGAAGCCGGCTGCGGCGCGCTCCACGTAATCGGGATCGGCGAACACCGCCACCATGCGGCCGCCCTCGGGGAGGCTGCCGAACAACCGGCCGCGCTCGGCGATCAACCGGATCCCGTCCTCGAGGCTGAAGACACCGGCCACGCACGCCGCGGCGTACTGGCCGACGCTGTGGCCCAGCACCACGTCGGGTTCGATACCCCAGGACTGCCACAACCGGGCCAGACCCATCTCGACGGCGAAGATCGCCGGCTGGGCAAACGACGTGTGCCGCAACGTTTCCGCGTTCTCGCGCTCACCGGAGAACAGCACGTCGAGTAGCGGACGCGGCAGCATCGGATCGACGGCCTGCGCGCAGCGGCGCAGGGTGTCGGCGAATACCGGCTCGGTCTCGAACAGTTCCTTCGCCATCCCCGGGTATTGGCTGCCCTGGCCTGGGAAGAACCACGCTGTGGTCGGCGGGTCGGTGCACTCGCCGCGGAGCACACCCGGGCGCAGCCGGTTCGCGACCAGATCATCGAGCAGCATCTTGGCCTCGGGCACCGAGTTCGCGACCACGGCGGCGCGGTGCTCGAAGTGCGAGCGTCCCGCCCCGGCGGTGAAGGCGACATCGGAGATCGAGGCGTCGGGATGCGCTTCGAGCCAGTCGGAGTAACGCTGGGCCAGTGCCAGCAGGCCCTGTCCGGACCGCGCCGACAGCGGCAGCACGCTCAGCGGTTCGCGCGCCGGCTCCGGCGCGACGACCTCGACCGGCTCGTCGACGTCGTCGCCGAGCGCGGGCTGCGGCGCCTCTTCGAGCAGCACGTGGGCGTTGGTGCCGGTGAAGCCGAACGAGCTGACACCCGCGCGGCGCGGCCTGCCGTTGGCCACCCACGGCGTGGGCGCGTCAACCACCTTGACCGGCAACGAGTCCCACGGGATGTGCGGTGACGGGTTCTGGAAATGCAGGTTCTGCGGCAGCAGTTCGTTCTGCAGCGACAGGATGACCTTGATCAGACCGGCCACACCGGCGGCAGACTCCAGGTGCCCGATGTTCGTCTTGGCCGTTCCCATCAGCAGCGGCCGGCCCGAGTCGCGACCGGCGCCGTAAACCGCCGCGGCCGCCTGCACCTCGATCGGGTCACCCAGCGGGGTGCCGGTTCCGTGTGCCTCGAGGTAGTCGACGTCGCCGCCACCGAGACCGGCGCGGGTGAGTGCGGCGGAGATGAGCCGTTGTTGCGCACCACCATTGGGCACCGTCAAACCGCTGGACGCGCCGTCCTGGTTGACCGCGCTGCTGCGGATGACCGCGGCGATCCGGTCGCCGTCGCGCTGTGCATCCGACAGCCGCTTGAGTACCAGGATGCCGCAGCCCTCACCGCGCACGTAGCCGTCGGCCGACGCGTCGAAGGTCTTACAGCGGCCGTCGGGGGCCAGCATCCGCGCGCGCGACGCGGCGACGATCGACGCCGGGCTCAGCAGCACGTTCACGCCACCGGCCAGCGCCATATCGCAGTCACCGGAGTGAAGTGCCTGCGTCGCCTGATGGACGGCGACCAGCGACGAGCTGCACGCGGTGTCCACCGCCATCGCCGGGCCTTCCAGGCCCAGGGTGAAGGCCACCCGGCCTGCGATCGCGTTGAGCGCGTTGCCGGTGATGAAGTGAGCTTCGAGGTTCTCGACCGACTCACCGGACAGCAGATGGGAGTACTCGTTGGCGCCCACACCGACGAAGACGCCGGTGCGGCTGCCGCGCAGCGATGCGGGGGAGTAGCCGGCACGCTCCAGGCCTTCCCACGCGATTTCGAGCATCAGGCGCTGCTGCGGGTCGATCCACACCGCTTCCCGCGGCGAGATGCCGAAGAACTCCGGATCGAACCCGTCGACGCTCTCCAGATAGCCACCGCTGCGGGTGTAGATCTTGCCCGGCGTCTGCTGATCGGGGTCGTAGTACTGGTCGACGTCGAAGCGGTCTTCGGGGATCTCCCGGATCGCATCCACCGCCCCGGACAACACATCCCAATACGCATCGGCATCGGGCGCGCCGGGGAACCGGCAGGCCAGCGCGATGATCGCGATCGGCTCGTCGGTCGCCGCGCTCGCCAGCGAGGCCGGGGCGGCCGCAAGCTGCGCGCCCGCCTTCTCGTTGAGGTTGAGCACGTCACCGAGGATGTAGTCCGCGACATCGGTCAGCCGTGGGAAGTCCATCGCCAGCGTGGCCGGAAGTTCCTTGCCGACAGCCTGTTCCAGGCGCCGGCGCAGTTCGACGGCCATCAGGGAGTCCATACCGAGGTCGAAGAATCCGGCCTCTTCGCGGACCTCCGACGCATCGACGCGGGTCACCTCCGCGACGGTGTTGCGCAGGTACTCCAGCACGAGCTTCTTGCGCTGCTGCACCGGCGCTGCGGTGAGCTGTTCGACCAGTCGGGTGGTGCCCGAGGCCCCCGTGGCCGCGGGCACCGACTCGGGCACCTCGCGGGCCACCTCGGCCAGCAGCGACCTGCGGCCGGCCTGCAGATAGATGGGCAGGAAACGGGCCCAATCGATCCGCGCCACCACGGCTTCGGCCGGTCCCTGGGAGCCGTCGGCGGCCATGACGTCGGCCATCCCGGCCAGCGCATCGGTGGGCGACAGGGTCTTGATTCCGCGTCGGTCCAGCTGGGCGCGCGCGTCCTGATCGGCCATGCCCGCCGACCAAGGACCGAAGTTCACACTGATGCCCGGGACGCCGCGTTCGCGCAGCCGCCAGGTCAACCCGTCGAGGAAGGCGTTGGCTGCGCTGTAGGCGCTCTGGCCGTAGCTGCCCCACACCGACGAGATCGACGAGGTGGACAGGAAGAAGTCCAGCTTCAGATCGGCGCTGGCTTCACTGAGGTACCAAGCGCCCCAAACCTTTCCGGAGAAAACGCGATCGACTTCGGTGCTGTCGAGCGAGCTCAGGGGGGTGGTGCTGTTCTCGCCCGCGGCATGGACGATGCCGGCCAGCGGCGGAAGCTCGGCCTGCACGGTGGCGAGCAGGCGGGCGACGTCGTGCGGGTCGGCGACATCGGCCGCGATCACCCGGACCGTGCAGCCGTGCTGTTCTGCTAGCAGGTCGATGCGACGTTGGGAGTCCTCGCCGGGCGCGCGCCGGCTGGTCAGCACCAGCTGGCCGGCGCCGTGGGCGGCCAGATATCCGGCGATCTCCAGTCCGAGTGAGCCGAGCCCACCGGTCACCAGATACGTTGCGTCGGAGCGTAATTCCAGCGGGGTCGAGTTCGGTTGGCCGGTTCGCCGGACCAGCCGCGGGACGTGAACGGCATTGTCGCGCACCGCGATCTGATCTTCACCGGGTGATGCCGCGACGACCTGCTTGATCAGTCGCGACCAGTCGTCGGCACCGGTTCCGGACAGGTCGGCGAGGCCGCCCCACAGCTGCGGATATTCCAGCGCGGCGACGCGGCAGTATCCCCACAGGCTGCTCTGCTCGGGTGACACGGTGTCGGTGTCGGTGACGCGTTGTGCCCCTTGGGTGATCACCCAGATGGGTGTGCGCAGTTCGGCGGCGGCAGCAGCGCGGAACAGGCGTTGGGTGCCACCGAGCACGCGATGCTGCATCCGCAGCAGTGACCGCATCGACGACTCACCGTCGGAGTCCAGCGCCGCGACATGCAGGATGCGCAGCGCCGGCTCGTCCTGCACGGCCGCGGCCAGTTCGGCGACCAGGCGCTCCTCGTCGGCGTCGGACACCGGCAGGCCGAGTACCCGGTGCCGGTGACCGTTGGTGGTCAGCGCGTCGACCAGTGGGCGCATCACGGCGGTGTCATCGCCGATGAGCAGCCAGGCCGCTCCCTCGCCCACCTCGGTCGAGGAACCCAGCCCCTTCTGCCAGCGGATCTCGTAGCGGATGTCGGCGATCGACTGCGCGCTTCGCTGCCGGTTGTGCTGAGCGGCAAGCTTGCTCAGCACCTCGGCGGTCGTCGTGGTCCCGTCCGCACCGAGCAGTGCGGCGAGCTCCTCGATCCGGCCGTCCTCGAGCAGCTGGACGGCCTCGGTGCGCGCGGCATCGTTGGCGGCCGGCTGCGACTGCTTGCTCTGGTACCAGTACTGGCGATGCTGGAACGGATAGGTCGGCAGGTCGAGCTTGCGGGCGGGCTCGCGCACCAGCGCGCCGAAGTCGGGTACGTGCCCGGCCACGTAGGAGCCGGCCAGGGCTTCGGTCAGTTGGCGGTGGTCGGCGCCGTTACGACGCAGTGACGCAACCGCTTTGGGTGCGGTCGCCGGATCCGGCCAGGCGCGCAGGGCCGCGGCGGTGAGCACCGGCTGCGGGCCGACCTCGAGCAGCAGCGCGCAGCCGAGTTCGGCCAGCGTCGCGACACCCTTCGCGAACTGCACCGGCTGACGGGCATGGCGACGCCAGTACTGGCCGTCGAGCTTGGCATTGCGGCCCAGCGTGGCCCCGGTCCGGTTGCACACCAGAATGCGCTGTGGCGCCGCGAAATCGAAGCCGTTGGCATAGGTTTCGAAGGCGTCCAGCGCCGGGTCGAGCAGCGAGGAGTGGAAGGCGTGGCTGGTGTCGAGCCAGTCGCAGCGCGCCCCGTCGTCCGACAGTTGGGCGATCGCACGCTCGAGGTCAGCGGCCGGTCCCGACAGCACCGTGTTGGCGCCGTTGTAGGCGGCCACCGACAGGCTCGGGAACTCGTCGGTCAGGCTCTCGACCTTGTCCGGGTCGGCGAAGACCGCGCACATCCGTCCACCGGCGGGCAGGTCGCCGAACAGGCGACCCCGCTCGGCCAGCAGTCGGGCACCGTCCTCGAGGCTGAAAACCCCTGCGACACAAGCTGCGGAGTACTGGCCGACACTGTGCCCGAGCACCACGTCGGGTTCGAAGCCCCATGATTGCCACAGCCGGGCCAGTCCCATCTCGACCGCGAAGATCGCGGGCTGGGCATACCGGGTCTGCTTCAGCGTCTCCGCGCCGTCGGCATCGGCGGTGTCAGTTCCAAAGACAATGTCGAGCAACGGCTTTTCGAGCACATCGGCGATGGCTTCGGCACATCGCGTCATGGTTTCGGCGAACACCGGTTCGGTCTCGAACAGCTCGCTGGCCATGCCGGCGTACTGACTGCCCTGGCCGGGGAACAACCAGGCGGTCTTGGGCGCATCGACGCAGTCACCGCGCACCAGACCCGGGGCGGGCAGGTCGTCGGCGAGGGCGCCGAGCAATTCACGAGCGGACTCAATGGAATTGACCACCAGGGCGGCCCGGTGTTCGAAGTGGGCTCGGCCCGCTCCGGCGGTGAGGCACACGTCGGCGAGGGTCGCGTCCGGGTGCTCGCCCAGCCAGCTGCGGTAGTCCGCCGCGACCTGTACCAGGGCGGCCGGGGTACGGGCGGACAGCGGGAGCACCGCGAACCGGCGGTCGTCGGACTGTGCGTCGGCGGCCACGGGGTCGGTGACCGGTGCCTCTTCGAGGATGACGTGCGCGTTGGTGCCGGAGAACCCGAACGAGCTGACACCGGCGATACGCGGCCGATCGGAGCGCTCCCACGGGCGGGCCTTGTCGACCACCTGCACCGGGATCCGGTCCCAGGGGATGTGCGGCGAGGGGTTCTTGAAGTTCAGGTGCGGGGGCAGCTCGGAATGCTCGAGCGACAGGACGACCTTGAGGACGCCGGCCACACCCGCGGCCGCCTCGAGGTGGCCGATGTTGGTCTTCGCCGAGCCGATCAGCAGCGGTTGATCCGCATTGCGGCCCTTGCCGAGTGCGGCGGCCGCGGCCTGAACCTCGATGGGATCGCCCAGCGAGGTCCCGGTGCCGTGCGCCTCCAGGTAGTTGATATCGGTGGGCGCAAGGCCGGCGCGGTCCAGCGCCTCGGCGATGACACGCTGCTGGGCCACACCGTTGGGCACGGTCAAGCCGCCCGAGGCGCCGTCCTGGTTGACCGCGCTGCCGCGGATCACCGCGCGGATGTGGTCACCGTCGCGGATCGCATCATCGAGGCGCTTGATCGCGATGACACCGCAGCCCTCGCCGCGCACATAGCCGTCGGCCGACGCGTCGAACGTCTTGCACCGGCCGTCAGGGGCCAGCATCCGCGAGTGCGAGAACGTGATCATGGTTGCCGGGCTGAGCATGACGTTGACGCCGCCGGCCAAGGCCAAGTCGCATTCGTCGAGGAGCAACGCCTGGCAGGCCTGGTGAATGGCCACCAACGATGAGCTGCACGCTGTGTCGACGGTGACCGCGGGGCCTTGCAGCCCCAGCCGGTAGCTGATTCGGCCTGCGGCGGCGGCACTGGACGTACCGACCGCCAGGTAGGCCTCGATCTCGGGGTAGGTCAGCGAATCGGATGCCATCCCGAGGAAGTCGTGAGTCGCAAGACCGACGAACACGCCTGTTCTGGTATTCGCCAAAGTCGTTGGCGCAGTTCCGGAATGCTCCACAGCACGCCACGAAGTCTCCAGCAGCAGGCGGTGCTGCGGATCCATCAGGTTGGCTTCGCGCGCCGATACCCCGAAGAACGGTGCGTCGAACCCGGTGACGTCGTCGACGAAACCGGCCCGCCGAGTGACCATCTTGCCCGCCGCGTCCGGGTCGGAATCGAAGAATTCCTCGACATCCCACCGGTCGGCGGGGACCTCCGAGATCGCGTCCCGGCCGCCCCGCAGGACCTCCCAGTACTGGTCGGCATCCGCGGCTCCGGGAAGCCGTGCCGCGTAACCGATGATCGCGAAACGGGGCGTCTGCTGCGTCGGGCGTTCGGTAGGTGCCATCAGGTTGTGTTCTCCGCGTCGGGCCGGTGAAAGTGTCGCTGTCCTCGATGGGAGACCACGTCAGGGCCAGGAACGAACTTCCGAACGGCCACGGCTCGGTCATCCCCCGACTACGACGGCCGGCTCATCTCCCGACGGTCAGTATTGCACGGACGTTGCTACAGCAACTGGTTTCGATTTGTTGTCGGGGGGTACGTGGCCAGGCGTTACAGGGTTATTTAGGGCCTTTAGTCACTACTTTTGACCAGGGGATATCCGGGTCGAGCGGCGAGCACCTCAGCGACAGGCGCTATCTTGGTCTGGCCACCAGCGTTACCGGCCTACGGTCGTAGCCGCTGTCGATCCGGGAGGGGTATTTTGCACATCGGGAAGATTACAATCGGCACAATCGATGATTGGTCGCCGAGCCCCGGTGTGGTCGTTTCCTGGCACCCGACAAAAGCGGCAATGGAGAAAGCGCGTCAGGCGCCCGTAAGTTCGGTGCCCGTCAGCTATATGCAAGGCCAGCACATTCGCGGTGTCTATGAACAGGACGCGGCCGGACTCGACTATTCTCGGCAGATCATCGCCACCTGCGAAGTTCCTGGTAAATGCGATATCGATGCCATGAACCACGCGCTCAACGCGTACTTGCGGCGCCACGACACGTACCGCAGTTGGTTCGAATACTCCGGTTCCGGCGAGATTGTCCGACGAACCATTCCGGACGCCGCCGATATTGAATTCGAGCCGATCGACAACGGCGTAATGGCCGCCGAAGACGCTCGCAAACATATCGTCGATATTCCCACTCCGATGGAATGGGGCTGCTTTTCGTTCGGCGTCGTGCAGGGTGAGGATCACTTCGATTTTTACGCCAGCATCGACCACGTTCACGGGGACGCGGCGCTGATCGGCATCACCATGCTCGAAGCCCACGGCATGTACACATCCCTGACGATGACGGGCCAGCCCATGGCCCTGCCGGAGGCCGGCAGCTTCGACGATTTCTGCCTTCAGGAGCGCGAATCGACGGCCGCTTTGACGGTCGATTCGCCAGAGGTTCAGGCCTGGATCGAGTTTGCCGAAAACAACAACGGCACGCTGCCGGAGTTCCCGCTGCCGCTGGGCAACGCACTCGAGCCGACCGTCGCCGACATGGTCGGAGAGATGATTCTCGACGCCGACCAGACCACGCGATTCGAAGCGGCGTGCACCGCTGCGGGGGTTCGCTTCGTCGGCGGTCTGTACGCCTGCACCGCCATGGTCGAGCATGAATTGACAGGTGCGACAACCTATTACGGGCTCACGCCGCGCGACACCCGCAGGACGTCGGACAACTTCACCACCCAGGGCTGGTTCACCGGTCTGGTGCCGATTACCGTTCCGATCGCCGCGACGACGTTCCCCGAGGCCGCCTGGGCCGCGCAGACATCGTTCGATTCGGGCCTGAACCTGGCGCGGGTGCCGTATTACCGGGTGCTGGAACTGGCTCCGTGGTTGGAGAAGCCGCGCCCGAACTTCCCGGTGTCGAACTTCCTGCATGGTGGTGCGGCACCGCTGAATGCAGTGCTTGCGGCCGCTGACATGGGCTACTCGAACAACATCGGGATCTACTCCGACGGTCGATTCAGCTACCAGCTGACGATCTACGTTTTCCGGTACGAGGCCGGTACCGCGATGGCGGTGATGTTCCCGGACAACCCCACCGCGCAGAAGTCGGTCGCCCGCTACATCGCGGCGACGAAGTCGGTGGTCGAACGGATTGCCGACAGCGGGCAATGGTGACGTGTGTGTTGGATGCAGTGAAGGAGCGCGGGGCCTGACGGTCTCACGCAGTGTGAGGAAATTGTGCGACGGCTGACCGATTTTGTGGTGCGGTGGCCCTGGGCTGTAATCGGAGTCTGGGTTGCCTTGGCGGTCGCGTTGCCGCTGACCTTCCCGAGCCTGAACGAGATGGCTCAGAAACATCCGTTGTCGATGCTGCCGGGCGACGCCCCGTCCAGCGTGGCGGCGCGACAGATGACCGAGGCGTTCAAGGAGCCGGGCGGCGACGACCTGTTGCTAGTGGTGCTGACCGACGAGCGCGGTTTGAATCCCACCCACGAAGCGACCTACCGCAAGCTGGTGACCGCGCTGCGCGACGATCAGCACGACGTCGTGATGCTGCAGGACTTCGTCGAAACACCGGCTCTGCGTTCGTTTTTGACGAGTAAGGACGGCAAGTCCTGGGTGGTGCCGGTCGGGCTCGCCGGCGCATTGGGGACACCGCAGTCCTACGACGCCTACACACGGGTGTCCAATATCGTCAAACAGACCACGGCGGGCAGTCCGCTGGAGGTGCATCTGACCGGTCCGGCGGCCACCGTCGCCGACCTCACCGTGGCCGGCCAACGCGACCGATTGCCGATCGAGATCGCGATCGGTGTCCTGGTGCTGCTCGTGCTGCTGATCGTGTACCGCAATCCGATCACCATGCTGCTGCCGCTGATCGGCATCGGAATCTCTTTGGTGATAGCGCAATCCGTGGTCGCGGGTTTGTCGCACACCACCGGTCTGGGAGTCTCCAACCAGGCCATCATCCTGCTCAGCGCGATCATCGCCGGTGCCGGAACCGATTACGCCGTCTTCCTGATCAGCCGCTACCACGACTACATGCGTCGCGGCGAAGACTCCGACGGGGCGGTGCGGCAGGCATTGACGTCGGTGGGCAAGGTGATCACCGCATCCGCGGCCACCATCGGAATCACGTTCCTGGGCATCAGCTTCGCCAAAATGGGCGTGTTCTCCACCGTCGGCGTCTCATCCGCGGTCGGCGTCGGGGTGTCATTCCTCGCCGCGATCACGTTGTTGCCCGCGATCATCGTCCTGGCCGGGCCACGTGGCTGGATCACGCCGCGACGCGAGCTGACCGCGCTGTGGTGGCGACGGTCAGGTATCCGCATCGTGCGTAGGCCGCGCGTCCATCTCGTTGCCAGCGTGCTGATCCTGATCCTGCTCGCCAGCTGTGTCGGGTTGGCGCATTACAACTACGACGACCGCAAGGCGGTCTCGCCGTCGGACCCCAGCTCGGTGGGATATACCGCGCTGGAGCGGCATTTCGACCTCAACCAGTCCATCCCCTCCTACGTGCTGGTCCGCTCACCGCGCGATCTGCGCAATCCGCAGGCGCTGGCCGACCTCGAGCAGATGGCCGAGCGCATCAGCCAGGTGCCGAACATCGCGATGGTCAGCGGTATCACCCGGCCATTGGGCGAAGTGCCGCAAGAGTTTCGCGCCACGTATCAGGCGGGTCTGGTCGGTGATCGGTTGGGCACCGGCTCACAGATGATCGCCGAGAACATGGGGAGCCTCGACCGGCTGGCCGGTGGCGCCAACACACTGGCGAACAACCTCGGCGACGTGCGCGGCCAGGTCGGGCAGATCACCTCCAGCGTGCAGAGCGTGGTCGACGCGTTCGGCTCCATCAAGGGCCAGTACGGCGGCGACAAGCTGGTGAAGAACGTCGAAGTCGCGGCCAAGCTCGTCAACGCGGTGAACCGGCTCGGCAATTCGATGGGCGTGAGCTTCACCGCAGCCAGGGACATGTTCGCCTGGGTGGGTCCGGTCCTGGTCGCGCTGCACGGCAATGCCGTCTGCGACCTGGATCCGTCCTGCGCCGAGACCCGTGGCCATTTCCAGGCCTTGGTCGACGCCCGCAACGACGGCACCCTCGATGAAATCAATTCCCTGGCAACACAATTGCAGTCGATGCAGGATAAGCAGTCGCTCAACGCGACGCTGAATCAGCTCAACGACGCGTTCAGCAGGCTGACGAAGCTGATGAAGCAGATGGGCTTCGACTCACCCGGCGGCGCCCAGGCGGGCACCGCCAAGCTTCGTCAAGGTGCCGACCGCGCCGCCAGCGGCAGCCGGGACGTGGCCAACGGGGTCGACCTGGTGGTCGACCAGATCAAGCTCATGCGAACTGGTCTCGACCAGGCCGCCTCGTTCCTGCTGTCGATGAAACAGAACGCGGCGTCTCCGGCGATGGCCGGATTCAACATTCCGCCCGAGGTGCTCGAGCTGCCCGACTTCAAGATGGCGTCGAAGATGTTCATCTCGCCCGACGGGCATTCGGTGCGGTATCTGGTGCTGACCAAGCTCGACCCGTTCAGCGCGGCCGCGATGGACCAGGTCAACGCCATCAGTGATGCCGCCCGCAGCGCGCAGCCGAACACCTATCTGGCGGACGCCACGATCTCGATGGGCGGCTATCCCGCCGCGCTGCGCGACACCCGCGACTACTACCAGAAGGACATCCGCTTCATCATCGCGATCACGATGATGGTGGTGCTGCTGACGTTGATGTTGTTGCTGCGGGCGATCATCGCTCCGCTGTATCTGGTTGGTTCCGTGGTGCTTTCGTACTTCGCGGCACTCGGCATCGGTGTCCTGGTCTTCCAGTATCTGCTTCATCAACAACTGCACTGGACGGTGCCGCCGCTCGCGTTCGTCGTGCTGGTCGCCGTTGGTGCCGACTACAACCTGCTGTTCGCTTCGCGATTGCGGGACGAGTCCGGGGACAGCACGCGATACGGCGTCATCCGGACGCTGTCGTCGACCGGCGGTGTGATCACCGCGGCCGGCTTGATTTTCGCGGCGTCGATGTGGGGGCTGCTGTTCTCCAGCATCGGTACCGTGGTCCAGGGCGGGTTCGTCATCGGTGCCGGAATCCTGCTGGACACCTTCCTGGTACGGACGGTGACCGTGCCCGCCATGGCTACGCTGGTCGGAAAGGCGAACTGGTGGCCGTCGAGATCGAGCTCGCAGGGGAGCGTTGAGGCATGAAGAAGCTACTCGCTGCAGCGGCGACGGTGATCACGGTGTGCGCCACCGGCGGAATCGCCGGCGCCGATCAGCCGACTCCCGACCATCCCAACGGGGACGGTCCGCCGATCGGCACCCCGGGGCGGGGTTACGCCCTCGGCGGTGCCCACGTGCTGGGCATCCCGTACGACGAGTACATCCGCCGCACGGGCGCCGATTGGTTCCCCGGGCTGGACCGGCAGATCGTCGACTACCCCGCCGGGCAGGTTCAGGGCCACGTCCTGGATCGCCTGTTCCCCGGCATCGGCAAGCTCGAAGCGAACTTCCCCGGGCTGGGTATCGACGGCCCGAGTGTCGGCGAATCCGTCGACGAGGGCGAGGGCAACGTCATCCGGGCGATCCAGGCCGGCGGTCCCGGCACCGCGATCGGACTGTCTGAAGGCGCGATGGTGCTCAATGCCGTGCAGAACCGGCTCGCCACCGATCCGAACGCGCCGCCGCCGGATCAGCTGTCCTTCGCCACCTACGGCGATCCCATCTCGCCGCACGCCTTCGGGTCGGGCTTCCTGGCCCAGAACTTCCCGGTCGGCAGTGTCGTCCCGGCGCTCGACTACCGAATCCCGCCGCAGGTCGACAGCCAGTACGACTCCTACCGGTTCGTCTCGGCCTACGACAGCATCGCGGACTGGCCGGACCGGCAAGACAATTGGATGGCGCTCGCCAACGCGGTCGTCGGACTGGCAACCGGCCACACCGCGGTGGCGTTCACCAACCCGAGCATGGTTCCGCCGCAGAACATCCGTACCGAAATCAACTCCCGGGGCGCGAAGACCACCACGTACATGATCCCCGAGCAGCACCTGCCGTTGGTGTTGCCGTTCCGGTACGCGGGCGTGGACGAAGGCACGCTGAACAAGTTGGACGCGGTGCTCAAACCCATGGTGGATTCCGGGTATTCGCGCAACGACGATCCGCTGACCGCGCCGATCGAGGTCGACCCGGTGAACGGGTATGACCCGGCGGCTGTCACCGCGCCGGCTACTCAGGCCGCGTTCGGCGGCGGCACCGATCCGCTGTCGCAGTTGCTCGCCGGCGCGCAGTACGTGCTGAACCACGGTCCGAGCGCGCACTGAGCTCAGACGCCGAGCAGACCCGCCGCCAGTAGTACGACACCGACGACTGCCAGCAGCACCGCGACCTCGCGGCGGCGCCGCGCGCGGACCCAGCCGTGCAGACTAGTCATCGCGTCATGCGTGCGCTGAGGGGCCACCAGATAGGCCAGCAGCGGAATCTCAACCAGGGCGAACGCGACGACATTGAATGCCAGCAGAGCCCCGAACCGCACCGCGTAATCGACTGTGCCCGCGGCGATCACAGCCAGCGCCGCCAGGTAGTCCACCGACGGCAGCGCGATACCGAGACCGGCGACGCCGGCGACCCACAGCGACGGACCGTCGAGTAGACGGCTCAACCACGGCGGCACCGTCCGGTCGCGTCGGCCCTTGGTCAGCGCCAGGACGATGGCGGCCGCCAGCGCCAACGCGCCGATCACGATCTGCACTCTCGGCAGGGTGAAATGCGCCGAGGCCGGTATGTGCGATTCCAGCGCGAACAGCACCACCGCGCCCACCGTCAAACCCATCAGGAAGCCGCCGCCGAGGAACGCCGCCAGCTGCAGGTGCGGGCGCGGACGATTCAGCATCACCACTGACATCCCGATGCGAAACGGCTCCAGACTGACGGCCGCAGCCATCACCAGCAGGGTGAACCACATCAGCTGATCAGCTACGCGTCCAACCGCACGAACTGTCCCTGCCGATACTGTTCAACGCAGGCGGCCCGGCGGATCTTGCCGCTGGTGGTGGTCGGCATCGACCCGGGCTCCACCAGCACGATGTCGGCCACCTGCAGGCCGTGGGCGCGTGAAATAGCCGCCACCACATCGCTTTTCACCGCTTCAAGGTCGGCGTCCTCACGCTTCTTGAGCTCGACGATGGTGACCAGCTTTTCGGTCTCCTCGTCGGCGACCGCGATCGCCGCCACGCGGCCACCGGTGATTTTTTGGACCGTCGCCTCGATGTCATCAGAGTAGTGATTGCGGCCGCGGACGATCAGCATGTCCTTGATCCGGCCCACGATGAACAGGTCGCCCTCGGAGATGAAACCCTGATCACCGGTGCGCAGCCACCCGGTGTCGGGGACGTTCGCCGGCGGGTTGATCAGTACAGCGCCGAACGCGGAGCCGGTCTGTTCGGGTTTGCGCCAGTAGCCGCCCGCGACGTTCTCACCGTGCGTCCAGATCTCGCCGACGGTGCCGTCCGGGCAGGGCTGGCCGGTCTCGGCATCGACGATCCGCACGAGCGGCGACGGCGGCAGCTGATACCGCAACAGCTGTGTGCCACCGGGTTTGCGAATCGCGTTGCCCTGCGTCAACTCCTCGGCGTCAAACTCGACCACCTCGGGGGCACGGTTCGCACCGCCGCTGGCGACGTACACCGTCGCCTCGGCCAGCCCATAGGACGGTGCCAGCATCTCGGGTCGAAAACCGTTGGGCGCCAAGCGTTCGTTGAACCGCACGAGGGTCTCGGGATGGATACGTTCGGCGCCGTTGATGATGCCGATGACCCGGCTGAGGTCCAGTCCCGAGAGTTCTTCGTCGGTGGCCCGCCGCGCGGTCAGGTCGAACGCGAAGTTCGGAGCGCCCGACCACGCCGACTGTTGCCGGGCCATGGTCTGTAGCCAGCGCGCCGGACGGCTCAGGAATGCGATCGGGCTCATCAGGTCGGCCGGGTGCCCGCTGAGGATGGGCGCCGCGATCCCGAGCATCAGACCCATGTCGTGGTAGAACGGCAGCCACGAAACCAGGCTCGCGCCGGGCGGGAACTTGCCGCCGTGGTGGGCGAGGTATTCGGCCATCAGTTGCTCGAAGTTCGCGACCAGGTTGCGGTGCGAGATCATCACGCCGGCCGGGAGACGGGTCGATCCCGACGTGTACTGCAGATAGGCGATATCCGGCCCGTCGGGTACCTCGGCGGTGTCGGCGCCGGGCGCATCGAGATCGAGGGTGTCGACGGCAATCGTGGCGATCACCGCGGCGCCGTCGTCCACATATTGCGCGGCCACCTCGAACACCGCGGAGGTGGTCAGCACCACCGTCGGCGTCGTGTCGGTCACCACCGCGCTGACCCGCTCGTCGTGCGAGCCCGGCACCGGGACCGACAGCGGGACCGCGATGAAGCCGGCCTGCATGGCCCCCAGGAACGCGACGATGTAGGCCAGGCCCTGCGGCGCGATGATCAGCGCCCGGTCGCCCGGGACGCCCTGCTGGCTGATCTCCTGCGCGACGTTGAGGGTGCGACGGTACAGCTGAGACCAGGTCAGCGTCTCGGCGACGCCGTTCCAATCCCGGTCGTAGTCGGTGAACGTGAACGCCACGTCGTCTGGCGTCGCGTCAGCGCGTTCGCGCAGCACGGACAGGATGGAGACGTTCGGCACTTCCCAAGGCTACTCAAACGTTCATGTGAGCTGTGCCCCGCCCTAGCAGTCTCATTTGACCTCTGGCCGGGACTTATTGTGGCCGCATCCGGTCGCTGCGTGGGAAGATGGACGCGTTATGAGCAACGCAGAGCTGAGCCCCGCCTCGCTGCGTGAGGCGTTCGGCCATTTCCCGTCCGGTGTCATTGCGATCGCCGCGGAAGTCGACGGTGTCCGGGTCGGCCTGGCCGCCAGCACCTTCGTTCCGGTGTCGCTGGATCCGCCGCTGGTCTCGTTCTGTGTGCAGAACAATTCCGAGACGTGGCCCAAGCTCAAGGACCTGCCGTCCCTGGGTATCAGCCTGCTCGGCGAATCGCACGATGTTGCTGCCCGGACCCTGGCAGCCAAGACCGGCGACCGGTTCGCCGGGCTGGAGACGCACTCGCATTCCAGCGGTGCTGTGTTCGTGCACGGCACCAGCGTGTGGCTGCAGAGCTCGATCGACCAGTTGGTGCCGGCCGGTGACCACACCATCGTCGTCCTGCGGGTCCACGAGATCACCGTGCACGACGTACCGCCGATCGTCTTCCACCGCAGCACATTTCGCAGACTGGGCGCTTAGCCCAGCCTGCACGCGGCACCGGCTCAGGGCTTCTCGGCGAGTTCGTCGCGGTAGGCGGCGACGCGTTGCTCGAGTTCGGCCGCATCCTCGGGCCGGCCCTCCTTACGGGCCAACTCGGCGCGGGCGGACAGCTCGCGGATCGCGGTGCGGATGTCGTTGACGCTGTGGACAGTCCCCATGTGTTCGAGGCTACTCAGATCCCGCCAATTGGAAACCTACAGTGGCGAGCAGACGTAAACGCCCCCGAACACGTGGCGTGTCGGGGGCGTTTACGTCTGCTCGCGCAGAGGCTGCTACTTGCGGCGGAACAGCTTGTTGCCCAACCACACGACCGGGTCGTACTTCTTGTCGGCCACGCGCTCCTTCATCGGGATCAACGCGTTGTCAGTGATCTTGATGTGCTCGGGGCAGACCTCGGTGCAGCACTTGGTGATGTTGCAGAAGCCGAGGCCGTTTTCTTCCTGGGCCATATCGCGACGGTCGAGGGTATCCAGCGGATGCATCGACAGCTCAGCCTGGCGCATCAGGTAGCGCGGGCCTGCGAAGGACTTCTTGTTCTCCTCGTGGTCACGATTGACGTGGCACACGTTCTGGCACAGGAAGCACTCGATGCACTTGCGGAACTCCTGGCTGCGGTTCACGTCCTCCTGCTGCATCCGGTACTCGCCGGGCTGCAGATCCTTCGGGGGAGTGAACGACGGGATCTCGCGCGCCTTCTCGTAGTTGAAGGACACGTCGGTGACCAGGTCGCGCATCACGGGGAACGTGCGCAGCGGGGTGATCGTGACGACCTCGTCCTCGCCGAACGTCGACATCCGGGTCATGCACATCAGCCGCGGCCTGCCGTTGATCTCGGCCGAACACGAACCGCACTTGCCGGCCTTGCAGTTCCACCGCACCGCGAGGTCACCGGCTTGGGTGGCCTGCAGCCGGTGGACGATGTCCAGCACGACCTCGCCCTCGTTGACCTCGACCGTGTAGTCCTGCAGGTCGCCGCCGTCTTCGTCGCCGCGCCAGACCCGCAGTTTCGCGTTGTAGGCAGCCATTCTCAGCCCTTCCGATCCGGGTGCTCGGCCAGTTGATCGTCGGTGTAGTACTTCTCGAGTTCGGACAGCTCAAACGTGGCCAGCAGGTCGGGCCGCATCACGGGCTGCTGCTCCGGCGTCACCTCGACGTCGGGCACGACGGCGGCGACGCCGTCGGCGGCAGGGTTGGCGACCCGGCACACCAGCAGCTTGTTGCGCCACCCGGCGTCCATCTTCGGGAAGTCGTCGCGGGTGTGTCCGCCGCGGCTTTCGGTGCGGGCCAACGCAGCCTTGGCCACACACTCACTGACCAGCAGCATGTTGCGCAGGTCGATGGCCAGGTGCCAGCCCGGGTTGAAGATCCGTCCGCCCTCGACGACGACGTTGGCATAACGCGCCTTGAACTCGTCGATCTTGGCCAGGGCTTCCTGGAGCTCGCCCTCCTTGCGGATGATGCCCGCGAGGTCGTTCATCGTCTGCTGCAGTTCGGCGTGCAGGGTGTAGGGGTTCTCGGCGTTGGCCTTGGGTTCGAACGGCGACAGCGCCAGCTGGGTCGCCTCCTCGACCGCCGTATCCGAGACCGCCGGACGCTGGGACAGCCCGCGGACGTAGTCGGATGCACCGAGCCCGGCGCGGCGGCCGAACACCAGCAGGTCGGACAGCGAGTTGCCGCCGAGCCGGTTCGAACCGTGCATACCGCCGGAGCACTCTCCCGCGGCGAACAGGCCGGGGGTGGAGCCGGCACCGGTGTCGGGATCGACCTCGATACCGCCCATCACGTAGTGACAGGTTGGACCGACTTCCATCATGTCCTTGGTGATGTCGACCTCGGCCAGCTCGATGAACTGGTGGTACATCGACGGCAGCCGGCGCTTGATCTCCTCGGCCGGCATGCGGGACGCGATGTCGAGGTAGACGCCGCCGTGCGGAGTACCGCGGCCGGCCTTGACCTCATCGTTGATAGCGCGGGCGACCTCGTCGCGGGGAAGCAGGTCAGGGGTGCGGCGCGCGGAGTCGTTGTCCTTGAGCCACTGATCGGCTTCTTCCTCGGTTTCGGCGTACTGCCCCTTGAACACGTCGGGGATGTAGTCGAACATGAAGCGCTTGCCCTCGGAGTTCTTCAGAACTCCGCCGTCACCGCGGACACCCTCGGTGACCAGGATGCCCTTCACCGACAGCGGCCAGACCATGCCGGTCGGGTGGAACTGAATGAACTCCATGTTGATCAGGCCGGTACCCGCGCGCAGGGCGAGCGCATGCCCGTCGCCGGTGTACTCCCAGGAGTTCGACGACACCTTGAAGGACTTGCCGATGCCGCCGGTGGCCAGCACCACGGCCGGCGCCTCGAAGAGGATGAACTTGCCGGTCTCGCGCCAGTAGCCGAAGGCTCCGGCGATCGCGTCGCCGTCCTTGATCAGGTCGGTGATCGCGCACTCGTGGAAGACCTTGATCCGGGCCTCGTAGTCGCCGAGTTCCTTCTTGTCCTCCTGCTGCAGCGAGACGATCTTCTGCTGCAGGGTGCGAATGATCTCCAGCCCGGTGCGGTCACCGACGTGCGCCAGGCGCGGGTAGGTGTGGCCACCGAAGTTGCGCTGGCTGATCTTGCCGTCTTTGGTGCGGTCGAACAGCGCGCCGTAGGTCTCCAGCTCCCACACCCGGTCGGGGGCTTCCTGCGCATGCAGTTCGGCCATCCGCCAGTTGTTGAGGAACTTGCCGCCGCGCATGGTGTCACCGAAGTGCACCTGCCAGCTGTCCTTGGTGTTGACGTTGCGCATCGCTGCCGCGCAACCACCCTCGGCCATCACCGTGTGCGCCTTACCGAACAGCGACTTGGTGACCACGGCGACCTTCAGACCCCGTTCCCGGGCTTCGATCACCGCGCGTAGGCCCGCGCCGCCGGCACCGATCACGACAACGTCGTAGGAATGCCGTTCGACTTCCACCGTCATTTGACCTCGCTCAAGCTATGGTTTTTCAAAGTTCTTGTCAGCCAACGAATCTCAGGTCAGAGATGGTGCCACTGGCCACCAGCATGACGTAGAAGTCGGTGAGCATCAGGGTGCCGAGCGTGATCCAGGCGTAGAGCTTGTGCCGGGTGTTCAGCTTGCTGACCTGGGTCCAGATCCAGTAGCGCACCGGATGCTTGGAGAAGTGCTTCAGCCGGCCGCCGGTGACGTGCCGGCAGGAGTGGCAAGAGATCGTGTAGACCCACAGCATCACGACGTTGCCGACCAAGATGATGTTGCCCAACCCGAATCCGAAGCCGCCGGGGCCGTTGTCGGAGTGGAAGGCGACGATCGCGTCGTAGGTGTTGATGATCGAGATGATGCCGGCGATGTAGAAGAAGTACCGGTGGGTGTTCTGGATGATCAACGGAAAGCGGGTCTCGCCAGTGTATTTCGCGTGCGGCTCGGCCACGGCGCAGGCGGTGGGGGACTGCCACACCGAGCGGTAGTAGGCGCCGCGGTAGTAGTAGCAGGTCAGCCGGAACAGCAGCAGGAACGGCAGCGACAGGAACGCGTACGGCAGCAGCGACAGCGGCCCCGTCGCGGGCAGGATCTGCGGCCAGAAGTCGCTTGCCTCACCGCAAGCCTTACTCAGGCACGGCGAGTAGAACGGCGTCAGGTAGTGGTACTGCGGGACGAAGAAGTAGTCCCGCTGGAACGCGCGCACCGTCGCGTAGATGACGAAGGCCGCGAACCCGAGGTCCGTCCAAATCGGCGCCTTGAGCCAATTGTCGGTCCGCAGTGTGCGTTGCGGTATCTGGGCACGACCGGGTGAGAAGACGCCGGTCTTAGGGCGATTAGTCGCAGGTGCGCTCATCTACTGTGATCCCCTTCGCATGAACTCATCGGAGGGTACCCAGATCACGGCACCCGGTTAAATTCGGGTCAGTGACGGTGGTGGCCGCCAACGCCCTCGTCATCGACGTCGCGCCAGAAGGCGGAGTCGTAAGGAGTGTCGGGAATTCCGATCTTCTCTCCGGATACCGCGGCCGTTTGCTGGGTTAGGGCAAGCTCATTGGCGTCGATATCGAGAAGCTCCACGTCATTGAGGATGCGCTCGGCGTCATTGACGATTCGACGCATTGCCGGGGTGTCGGCGTAGCGGCTCTTCAACGAGGTCACGCAACGCCGCAATCCACCGATCAAATGGTGAAGTTCGGCCAATTCTGTGGTGGTGGACAACGGGACCTCCCTGGGGCTGAAGGTGTCATGGATCACAGTACGACACCCGATGCTAGCCACATTTGGATCTCAACGTGAGACAGGTCACGTCGGAAATGCCATTGCGGCAGTCGCGTTGCACAACCCAGGATCGACTCATCTAGCGAAAGGGGACCTGGTGTCCGATAAGAGCCGTCTCGCCCGCCATGCCGAAGCACTGCTGGCTCTACATCAGCCGGGGAACCCGGTGGTGTTGCCGACGGTCTGGGACGCCTGGTCGGCGAACCTTGCGGTGGCGGCCGGGTTCGCCGCGCTCACCGTCGGCAGCCATCCGATGGCCGACTCCGTCGGCAAGCCCGACGGCGAGGGCATGAGCTTCGACGACGTCGTCGCCCGCGTCAGCCAGATCACGGCCGCCGTGGACGTGCCGGTGTCGGTGGACATCGAATCCGGTTACGCGCAGCCGGCCGAGCGCCTCATCGATTGCCTGCTGAGCGCCGGGGCGGTGGGCCTCAACATCGAGGACACCGTGCACAGCGAGGGCAAGCGGCTGCGCTCGTCGGCCGAGCATGCGGAGTTGGTCGGCGCGCTGCGTGCGGCTGCCGACAGCGCCGGCGTGCATGTGGTCGTCAACGCCCGCACCGACCTGTTTCTGCGCAACGACGGCGACGACGCCGACCGGGTCGACCGGGCGATCGCCAGGCTCAGCGAGGCGGCGTCCGCCGGAGCCGACGTGCTCTACCCGGTGGGCCGCCACGAGCCGGAAACGATGCGCCGCTTGACCTCTGAGCTGCCGCTGCCCGTCAACGCGATCGCGATCCCGGAGTCAGACGACCCGGCGTCGTTCGGCCCGCTCGGTGTCGGGCGAATCAGCTTCGGGCCGTTCTGGCAGCGCGCGTTGAGCGTGCGCGCCAACGAGATCCTGGACCGCTGGCGCTAGCGCTTGATGCCGAGCCTGTAGTTACCGTGCGAGTTACTCGAACTTTTGCGCGGTAACTACAGCATCGGCGAGGTTACTAGGCCTGCGCGGGCAGTGCTGCGGTGTCCACGTCGTCGCCGGATCGCCGCCGCGGCTGCGGGGGCAGGAAGTGGTAGTCGCCGCGGGGGTAGACCACCTGCGGCCACCAGAACCACCGGCCGAGCATCGTCGCGATCGAGGGCATCAGCAGCGACCGCACGATGAAGGTGTCGATCAGCAGACCGATCGCGATCGTCGACCCCATCTGGGCCAGCACGACCAGCTTGCTGAACATCATCCCGGCCATCGTGGCGGCGAACACCAGGCCCGCCGACGTCACCACACCGCCGGTACCGGCCATCGAGCGGATGATGCCCGTCTTCAGTCCGGCGTGGATCTCGTCCTTGAACCGGGACACCAAGAGCAGGTTGTAGTCCGAACCGACCGCCAGCAGGATGATGACCGACATCAGCATGACCAGCCACTGCACCTGAATCCCGAACAGGTCCTGCCACAGCAGCACCGAGATCCCGAACGACGCGGCGATCGAGCTGCCGGCCGTGCCGACGATCACCAGTGCGGCGACGACGCTTCGGGTCAGGATCAGCATGATCATGAAGATCAGCGTCAGCGACGACACCACGGCGATCAGCAGGTCGTACCGCGCGCCGTCGGACATGTCCTTGTAGGTCGCCGCGACGCCGCCGAGATGGATCTTGGCGTTGGACAGTGACGACATCTTCAGCGCCTCTTGCGCGGCCTTGCGCTCGGAGTCGACGCGGGCGATTCCGTCCACCGTCGCGGGGTCACCCTCGTGGGTGATGAACATCCGGGTGGACTTGCCGTCCGGCGAGAGGAACATCTTCAGACCGCGCTGAAAGTCCGGGTTCTGGAAGGCCTCCGGCGGCAGGAAGAACAGGTCGTCATTCTTGGCCTGGTCGAAGCTCTCGCCCATCGCCAGCGCGGTGTCGTTGGTTGCCTGCATCTGGTCGAGCAGGGCCTTCTGCGAGTTGTACGACGCCAGTGCCAGGTCCCGGCTGACTTTCATCGACGCGATCGTCTGCGGCAGTAGCGCCGTCAGCTGCGGAGCGATGGTCGCCAGCTGATCGGTATTGCCTTGCACCCCTTGGGTTTTGTCGGTGACCTCATCGATCCCGTCGAGGGAGTCGAACAGCGACCGAGCCGCGGCGCACAGCGGAATGTCGTAGCAGTGCGGTTCCCAGTAGAAGTAGTTGCGCATCGGCCGGAACTGGTCGTCGAAGTTCGCGATGTTGTCGCGCAACTGCTTCGTCGTCTCCAACAGATCCTGCGATCGGGCCGCCGAGTCCTGGGTGAGCTGCGTCTGCTTGAGCGACAGCTGGTACTGCTTCTCCAGGATGTCGATCGAAACGTTCATCGAATCAACCGTTTTCAGCTGGTTGTCCAGCTGGTCGCGCTGGAACGGCAGGTTCATATTGCTGGTCTGGCCCTGCACGCTCGTCTGGAACGGAATCGAACTGTGCTGGATCGGGATGCCCAGGGGCCGGGTGATGCTCTGCACCATCGCAATGCCCTCGGTGTGCATGACATTGCTGGCGATCTTGTTGAGCACCAGCATGTCCGCAGGGTTACGCATGTCATGGTCGGCTTCGACCATCAGGATGTCGGGATTCATCCGGGCCTGGGTGAAGTGCCGGTCGGCGGCGGCGAAGCCTTGGTTGACCGGAGCCTCCGTGGGCAGGTAGTAGCGGTCGTTGTAGGCCGGCTTGTAGCCGGGGATCGCCACGATGCCGATCAGCACCACGAACAGGCTGGCCACGAAAATCGGTGCGGGCCAACGGACCACCGCGGTGCCGACCCGCCGCCAGAAGCGGCTCTGCGGGGGGCGCTTCGACTCGTACAGACCCACGCGGCTGCCGAGGAAGAGCACGGCCGGGCCGAGCGTGACGGCGATCGCGACGATCACCAGCATGCCGATCGCGACGGGTGCGCCCATGGTGGTGAAGTAGGGCAGGCGGGCGAACGACAGGCAGTACGTCGCCCCCGCGATCGTCAGCCCGGATCCCACGATGACGGGCGCGACGGACTTGAAGGTCGCGTAGTAGGACTCGTCCCGGTCCAGTCCCATGCCGCGGTCTTCGCGATATCGGCCGAAGATGAAGATGCCGTAGTCGGTGGCGGCCGCGATCGCCAGCATCGTGAGGATGTTGCCTGCGAACGTCGTCAGTCCAAAGGCGCCGTGCAGAGCCAGGATTGACACCACGCCACGGGCGGTCAGCAGCGCCAGGAACGTCAGGAACAGCTGGATCAGCGTGGTTCGGATCGATCGGTAGACGATGAGCAGCATGCCCGCGATCGCGGCAAGGGTGATCAGGGTGATCATCGCGAGGCTGGCGTTGCCGATGACGTGCAGGTCATCGGTGAGTGCTGCCGGGCCGGCGACGTAGGCCTGCACGCCGGGCGGCGCCGGCGTTTCCTTGATGACCTTGCGGACCGCATCCACGCCTTCGTTGGCCAGCGTCTGACCCTGTTCACCGGCGAGGTTCAGCATCACGTACGACGCTTTGCCGTCGGCGCTTTGGGCACCGGCGGCCGTCAGCGTGTCGCCCCAGAAGTCCTGGATGTGCTGGATGTGCTCGGGGTCTTGCTCCAGCTTGCGGATGATCTCGTCGTAGTACTGATGCGCGTCCGGGCCGAGCGGCTTCTGGCCCTCCACCACGATCATGATCGTGCTGTTGGAGTTGAACTCTTGGAAGTTGGCCCCCATCAACTTCATCGCCTTCATCGAGGGGGCGTCCTCGGGTGCCATTGGCGCCGAGTGCATCTCGCCGACGACCTCGAGCTGGGGTGCGACCACGTTGACCAGAACGGCCATCGCGATCCAGAACAGGACAATCGGCAGCGCGAGGATGCGCAACAGGTGCGGGACGACCGGCCGCTTCGGCTTGCTCACGGGGTCGGGCGCGGTGACGGTGTGGGTCATGCTGACTTCACCAGGCAGTAGGTCTGGGCGTTGATGCCATCAGCCGATTGCTCCTCGCGGACGGTTCCGTTCACAGTGACGCGGCATCCAATCTGATCGCCGTCGGTCTGCGCCATGAGGCTGGCGCTGACAGCCGGCAAGGTTGTCGACAAGGTGACCGACCACGGCAGCGGTGCGGTGATCGTGTGCACTTTCGCTTCCGGATCGAAATAGCTGATCTGGGCGGTGGTTCCGGGTGCGCCATAGACGTCGTAGACCATGACCTTGGGGTTGAACTGCACGATCTCGATACCCGCACCGGCGCCAGAATTGAGATCCTGGGACGCGAACATCCTGTGCAGGCGGGAAACGACCAGGCCTGACACCGCCAGGACGACGATGAGAATCAACGGGATCCAGATGCGTTTCAGCACGCGGCCAACCGGAATAGCTTTCACCCGAACACCTTCCGTCAGTTCGGCCGCGGTGCGGCCGGCTCCGCCTCACAGTCGGCATTGGCGACGAGCCGGCCGATGAGTGGCAACGCCACTCGCGCCGACAGCCACAACGCCGACTGCTCTTCGGCGGTCAACGTTGTCATCAACGCCGCCAGGCGTTCCCGGCGCAACCGCTTGCGATCGTCAAGCAACGCCTGGCCCGCCTCGGTGATTCCGACCAGGCACGCGCGGCCGTCGTCGGGGTCCGGTAGGCGCGTCACCAGCCCCGCACGTTCCAGCCGTTGAACCAACTGCGTCATGGACGGCTGGCTGACGCCTTCCCTACTGGCAAGGGTGGTCAGACGTACCGTCCCTTCGCGATACACCCGGTTCATCGTGAAGGCCGCGGACGCGCTCAGATCGGCACGGTCGCTCAGAAACCGGATCGTCAGGTCCATGGCCTGGTCCAGGGCATCGCCTACGCAGTCGCTGACGTCTTGGTTCGTCAGCTGTTTTCCCACCGGGTATCTATATCACGGGGGCTATGTAGCGGCAAGCGACAGACCCACCCCGTTGGCCTCACAGTCACCTCCCAGCTTTGCTGACCCGGTGCTGGGACGATGCACTCAGCGCGGCTAGCCGTGCGGGCGCGACTCGTAGCGGTCAGTTATATGCCGTCTACTGTCTATCGCGGACTTACCACACGTCTCCGTCGCGCCAGTCGCAGGCCAGCTCCGCCGTGGCGTCGACCTCGATGTTGACGGGCAACACGAAGATCGAGCCGTCATCGTCCGGCGTGCGGGTCATTCCGGTCGGCGCCAGCACTGACGTGGGTCCCTGCCACTGCAGCCAGCCGCGAGGACGGTAGATCGTCTCGCCGAGCGGGGTCGAACTGAGCGCACCGATCTGGTAGCCGCCGCGGATCACCTGTTCGACCGCGTCGAGCACGGCGTGGGCCAGTCCCTGTCTGCGCCAGTCCTCGCTGACCGCTACGGCCTCGACATAGCCACAGCGCAAGGCGCTTCCGCGATAGAGCAGTCGCCGCTGAACCACGGCCGCGTGGGCGATCAGCGCGCCGCGGTGCGAGATGATCGCGTGCATCCCGCCCAGTGCGTGTTCCCAGTCCGTGTCGGTGAATTCGGCCGGACCGCCGAACGCGTCGGTGAGCATCTGCCGCGCGTTATGGCGCGTCTCGTCATCCAGGTCGCTGGTATGGATCAACCGGGCGGTGTGGACCTGCGTGTGCACACCCTCAGCTCTACCAGCCCGGGAGGCCGCCCGCTGCGATACGGGCTCTGGTCCAGTGCAATCGCACGGTCTGTCCGGGCCGGATCTGCGCGACCTTGTCGGTATCGGCGTCGATCACCACGCCGATCACGGGATAGCCCCCGGTCACCGGGTGATCGGGACCGAGGATCACCGGTTGGCCGTTGGGCGGCACCTGGATTGCGCCGCGGGTGGCGCCCTCGCTGGGCAGCTGGCGGTCCGGCCAGCGGTAGGTCAGTGGTTGCGCGGACAGTCGCATGCCGACCCGGTCGCTTCGCTCGCTGGCCACCCACTCGGTGTGCACGAGCGCGTCGGGATCGGTGAACCAGTCGTCTCGTGGGCCGGGCACGACGCGAAGCTCGATCGGGTCGTTGGTGATCGCGGCCACCGGGGCCTGGTCGAGCTCGGGGTAGTCCTGGGTGTGGCTACCCACCGGAAGAACGTCGCCCGCGCGCAGCGGCCGGGGGCCGATCGCCGACATCGTGTCGTAGCTGCGCGAGCCCAGCACCGGCTCGACGGCGATACCGCCGCGCACTGCGAGATAGCTGCGCAGACCCGCGTGTGGTACGCCGAGCGAGATCACCTCGCCAGGGTGGACATGGTGAATACTGTTGGTGCCGAACGGGACTCCGCCGACAGCGGGAGCGGCGTCGGCTCCCGTCACGGCGATGTCGACGTCGCCGCCATGCACTCGTGCGGCGAATCCACCGAGGGTGATCTCGACGGTGGCACGGTCGTCAGGATTGGCCACCAGGCGGTTGGCCAGCCGATGTGCCGCGCGGTCGGCGGCTCCGGAGCGGGTCACCCCGACATGCGCGAACCCGGGTCGGCCGAGGTCCTCCAGCAGCGCCAGCGGGCCGGTCTGCAGCACTTCCAACGTGATCATGACGGGCTGTCCCCGACCGCCCGGAACCGCACCCACATGCCGGGTACGAGGAGCGCGGGCTGCGGGCGGTCGATGTCCCACAACACCGCGTCGGTGTGTCCGATCAGCTGCCAGCCGCCGGGGGATTGGCGCGGGTAGACGCCACTGAACTCACCGGCCAGGCCGACCGATCCGGCCGGTACGGCGGTGCGCGGATCACTGCGGCGCGGCACCGCCAACTGCGGGTCGCCGTCGATGAGGTAGGCGAAACCCGGTGCGAATCCACCGAATCCGACCCGCCAGGGCGTGGCCGTGTGGGCTTCGATCACCTCACCGGGAGTCATCCCGGTGTGTGCGGCGACGTCGTCGAGGTCGGGGCCGTCGTAGACCACGTCGATGGTGACGTCGACACCGCCACCCGGGTGTTGCTCGGCATCGGAGAGATCGACGCCCCACTGCTTGAGGCGCTGCCGGGTGGGCTCCTGGTGGGCCGGATCGGCCAGTCTCACCAGGACGGTCCGGGCGGCCGGCACGATATCGAGGACACCGGTCAGCTCTGCTGCGCGCAGGCTCGCCGCCAGCGCCAGCACATCCTCGGTGGACGGGCATTCCAGCAACAGTGCCCCGTCGCCGTAATCACGGATTGTGTTGGACACCATGCGTTTGCATCCGAACTCAGACCATCAGGGTGTAGGTGGGCTCGCGCCGCTTGATGTAGGCGATGACCCGATACGTCACCGGCAGCATGACCACTTCGACGGCGGTCTTGTAGACCCAGCCGAGCGCGGTGTAGGTGACGAAGTCACCGAAGCTGGTGATGCCGATGGCGCCGGCTGCGATGCTGCAGAAGACCAGGGTGTCGCCGAGTTGTCCGGCGAAGGTCGAGCCGACCAACCGCGCCCACAGGTGCTTTTCCTTGGTCCGCTGCTTGATCTTGACGACGGTCCAGGCGTTGATGGTCTGCCCGACGATGAACCCGGCCAGGCCGGCGACGATCAGCTGGGTGTAGGCGTGGACGATGTTCTCGAAGTGTTCCTGGTTGGTGTAGAAGTCGGCCGAGGGGAGGTAGATCGTCACCCAGAAGGCCAGGGCGGCAAGGATGTTCATCGCGAAGCCGAGAATGATCGCTCGCCGCGCGGCCTTGAACCCGTACACCTCGGAAAGTACGTCGCCGATCACGTAGGTCAGCGGGAAGACGATGAAACCGCCGTCGGTGATGATCGACCAGTTCCCGATCACGGGCCCGAACGCCACGCCTTTGGTGGCGGTCACGTTGGAGATGATCACCAGCGCCGTGAAGACCGAGACGAAAACCGGATAATAGCGAGAGCCGACCTGCGCGAATCCTGGAGTGGGAGCGTCGGTGCGCGTGGGGGCCTGGCTGTTTGTCACAAGTGCTATCCAAGCACGGCCGCTCAGCCCAGCGCGCGCAACAGCAGCGGCGGCAGCTGATCGGCCACGATCGGATAGGACAGCGGCGAGGCGAACGCGATCGCGCCGGCGAGATCCTTGCCGGTGAAGACATTCCGAGCAGCCAGCGCCGCAATCGCCGGATCGGCCAGTAGTGCGGCCTGGTCGGCATCGCTCTCGGTGGACCAGACCACCACGTCTGCCCAGCCGAGGGCGTCGGCGAGCTTGTCGCGGGGGATGGCAGCCCGGTGGTCGTCGACGGCGTAGGCCTTGATGCCGTCGGCGATCTGGAAGCCCATCGACGTCAGGAAATCGGTCCGCCAGCCCGGCAGCGTCGCGGTCAGGGTGCCGTCGAAGAAGCTGCCTGCCAGCAGCGCCGCCTTTTTGTCCTTGAAGGTGGCGTTGTTCTTGGCCACGTCGGCGAACTTGCCGTCGATGTCGGCGATCAACTGCTTCATCTGCCTGCCCTGGAAGACCGCGGTACCCACCGCGGCGGCCTGGTCCTTCCACGGCTCGAAGAAGGCGTCATAGCCGGATTGGGCGATGGTCGGGGCGATGGCCGAGAGTTTCTTGTAGGTGTCGGCATCGAGTCCGGCGTTCACCGCGACGATCAGGTCGGGCTTCAGCGCGGCGATCTGATCCACCTGAATCCCGTTGTCCAAGTTCAGCACAACGGGCTGGGCCGATCCGAGCTTGGGTTCGGCCCAGGGCCAGACCCCGTAGGGCTGGTCGCCGAACCAGTTGGTCACCGCGATGGGAACCACCCCGACCGCGAGAAGGTCATCCTGCTCGGTGAATCCGGCGCTGACGACTCGTTTGGGCGGTGCCGGGACGGTGGTTTCGCCGAAGATGTGCTTGATCGTCACCGATTTCGGGTCGGCATCGTCACCGGATGTCTTCGGCGAGCACGCCGCGGCAAGCAGCACCCCCGCCGCTCCGGCGGCCCCCAGGAACCCACGCCTTGTCCACTGCGCGCTCACGGCGCGAGATTAACCCACCACCAGCGAGATGCCGAGTCCAATCATTGTGACCGCAATCAGACCGTCGAGGATTCGCCACGTCATCGGAGTGGCGAAGATCCCGGCCAGCCGTCGTGCGCCGAACCCCAGGCCGAAGAACCAGACCACGCTGGCGGTCACCGCGCCGACGCCGAACAACCACCGGCTATCGGCGTGCTGGTTGGCCAGCGTTCCGAGCAAGACGACGGTGTCCAGATAGACGTGTGGGTTGAGGAAGGTCATGGCCAGGCACGTCAGTAGGACCGAGATCAGCCGGGTGGACCCGTTCTGCGCGGGCGCCATGCTCGACGGCTTGAATGCTCGCCGGGCCGCCAGCGCGCCGTATCCGAAGAGGAATGCCGCGCCGCCGATCTTGGCGACGGTGACGGTTTGCGGGTGGGCGGTGATGACGGCGCCGATTCCGGCGATGCCGGCGGTGATGAGCAGCAGATCCGAGACCGCGCACACGCTGACCACCGCGAGGACGTGTTCACCGCGGATGCCCTGTCGCAGCACGAAGGCGTTCTGGGCGCCAATGGCCGCGATCAGGGTGAACGACGTCAGGAAGCCGACGAGCAGGGGCGAGGTCATGCCACGACGGTATGAACGGCCGTAGCAACAGTCCAGCTAAAGATTCTACGGCTGGTTAAGCCGCGCTAATGCTCAGCAGAGGGCGTTGGCGGCGATGAGCCCGAACGTGATGAGCACGATGCTCAGGACGAATGCGGGATGGCCCATGGACATAGCCACCGCCACTCCGGCCACGCCGGCGACGAAGATGGCGACCATCAGGAGGGCGGCCCGAATCGGGTGCGGATTGATGGCGGCGCGGGGGAGCGGTACGACTCTCGGCCCTTGAGGACGTTCCATGGAGCTCATCGAACACCTCCGATTGTGACCTGGCTCATCATATGAACTATAGGTGATGGAGATCACAAGCACAGCACGATCGGCTGCCGCGCGGGTCGCATTCGCGCACGTCATACCTAGTCTGGCTACAGACCGGCTTCTTCCAGCGCGTCCTCGAACTCCTCGAGGGCCACCCTGTCGCCTTTGCCGTCGGCGATCGCCCGCTGGTAGATCCCGAACAGCTCGTCCCCGACCGCCGCGAACTTCGCGTCCCAGTCGGTCGAGTCCATCCGCCAATACCCGGCGACGTCGTATTGGTCGACGGTCCAGCCGTGGCCGCGAAGGTATTTGCGGACCGCTCGGGATGCGCCGGCCTCGCCGGCGAACCAGCAGTACCCCTCCGCCGGCAGATCGATCTGACCCACCAGGTCCACCAGGCGGCTCGGGACGACACCGTTTCCGGTGCCGAGGGTGGGTACGAGCGTGACGCCGGGGCGGACCGGAAGGTAATCCAGGTCCCGGTGATCGACGACCTCGACGACGACGGTGGTCGCGACGGCGACGGGTGTTTCGGCCATGATCCGGGCGGCGGCCGGCAGCCCGGCGAGATCGGCCACCAACAACTGCCACATCGTTTCCGGTGGCGGCCGGTACCACGCACGGGCGTAGTTCAGCCCGACCCGATCACCTGGTGTGGCCGTCTGCGCCCAGCGGCTGCCGGGACCGCCGGGATGCAGCGCGACATCGAGATCGATCTCGTCCCCGTCATGGCGGCGCACGGAGTAGGTGCGGCCTTCGTCGGGTGACTGGGCGTCGAAGTACACGCCGACGGCGGCATCGGCACCCGGCGCGAGGGCCAGCGCACCGGGGTCTTCGATGCGCAAGCTGACCCGACGCAGCCATGGGCTCAGCGGGATCGTCTCGATGACGGTCGCGGGCGAAAAGCTCATCACGCCGCCCCGGCCGCTCCGAGTGTGATGGCGGTCAGGGTGGCGACGAGGGTCTCCTCATCGGTGTCGATGTCGCCGTGCAGCCACGCGCTGATGAGCTCCGTGGCGGCGGTGACCATTGCTCTGGTGGCGAGCAGACGGTCCACCGACGGCTTGGGTGATCCTTCGAAAGGCATGGCTTCGGCGGCGATGCGTTCGGTGAACTCACCGACTTCCCGCTGCTGCAGCTGGCGAAGCCGGGGAAAGCCGGGCGACTCCATGTAGAGGCGGGCGTCGGCCGCGCTGGCGACCAGCGTGTGGATCACTGTCTTCAGTACGCCATGAGCCCGATCGGGCAGGGCAACGGTGCTCAGCACGTCCTCCATCGCCGCCTTCAGCCGGCCGTACAGCTCTTCGGCGCAGGCGTCCAGAAGGTCGTCCTTCGTGGTGAACTCGGTGTAGAAGTACCGCTTGCTCAGCTTCGCGCGTTGGCACACCAGGTCGACGGTCAGCGGCGCCACCCCGACTTCGGCGATCAGGGTGCGTGCGGCATCGAGCAGTCGCTCGCGGCGTTCCTGCGAGCGCTGCCGAGAGCTGAGCCCCCCGTAGGTACGTCCTTCGACAACCATGACGCCATCTTGACCCATGGTGTGTGCCACACCATAATCCAGAACGAAGTCGTTCCAGATTACCCGCCGGGCGCAAGGAGCCACCGATGACGACACGGATCATGGATGACGCGGCGCGCGCGCTGGCCAACCCGCTGGCCTACACCGACGAGCCGGGTCTTCACGCGGCGCTCGCACACCTGCGTAAGCACGCCCCCGTGTCGTGGGTCGACGTCGAGGGCTACCGGCCGTTCTGGGCGATCACCAAGCACGCGGACGTCATGGACATCGAGCGGCAGAACGATCTGTTCACCAACGACCCTCGCTCGATCCTGGTGGCGACCGAACTCGACGACAAGCTGCGCGCCGACCGGGAAGCCGGAATCGGCTTGTCCACGCTGATCCACATGGACGACCCGCACCACCGTGACATGCGCAAGATCGGCGCCGACTGGTTCCGTCCGAAAGCCATGCGCGCCTTGAAGGCTCGCTGCGACGAGCTGGCCAAGATTTACGTCGATCAGATGGTGGAGCGCGGCCCGGAACTCGATTTCGCGCAGGAGATCGCGGTCAACTATCCGCTGTACGTCATCCTGACGCTGCTGGGTCTGCCGGAGTCGGACTTCCCGCGGATGCTCAAGCTCACCCAGGAACTGTTCGGTGGCGACGACACCGAGTTCCAGCGCGGCGACTCGGGTGACGCGATGCTCGCGGTGCTGCTGGACTTCTTCAACTACTTCTCCGCGCTGACTGCGTCCCGCCGGGAGAACCCAACCGAAGACCTCACGTCCGCGATCGCCAACGCCACGATCAACGGAGAGCCGCTGTCCGACATGGACACTGCCTCCTATTACGTGATCGTCGCCAGCGCCGGCCACGACACCACCAGTGCGGGCATTGCGGGTGGATTGCTCGAATTGCTGCGCAACCCAGGCGAATTGCAGCGGCTGCAGAACGATCCCGGCCTGATGGGCACCGCGGTCGAGGAGATGATCCGCTGCGTGGTTCCGGTCAAGGAATTCATGCGCACCGCCCAAGCCGACGCCGAAGTCCGCGGCGTCCCCATCGCCAAGGGCGAAGCCGTTCTGCTGTCCTATGTTTCGGCCAACCGCGACGAAGACGTCTTCGACGACCCGATGCGCTTCGACGTCGCGCGCGATCCCAACAAGCACCTGTCCTTCGGCTACGGGGTGCACTTCTGCCTCGGTGCCGCGCTGGCCCGGATGGAGATGAACAGCTTCTTCACCGAACTCGTCCCCCGCATCAAGTCCTTCGAACTCGCCGGCGAGCCCGAGCTGATGGCCACCACCTTCGTGGGCGGGATCAAGCACCTGCCGATCCGCTACTCCTTGGCCTGAATTGGCCGCGGCGACCCCCGGCAGCGGCGATAATGCCGGTGAGTCGGTAGTAAGAGGGGAAGTACTGACCATGAAGAAGCTGGCAGCGGCGCTGTTGAGCGCTATGGCATTGGCCGCTGTACCGGTGGCTGTCGCACCCGGCGCGTACGCCGATGTGTGCGGCGACGTCGGCGGGCGGCACGTGAATGTCGGTGGCTGCACCAACGTCGCCGGGGATGCCGCGGTTGCGGGCGCAGTGGCCTCCGACGATGACGCTGCAGCGCAGGCGGCATCAGGGCAGCCGCCGTGCTACACGCCGCAGGGGGTGCCGTATTACACCCCCGGTTCGGACCCCTGCTACTGAGCGCCCCAGGTGAGGCCCGCCTCGATGCGGGTCAGCTCGCGGCCTTCGCCGCGATCGTCGAACTCGGCAGTTTCGAAGCGGCGGCCGACCAACTGCACGTGACGCCGTCGGCGGTGAGCCAGCGCATCAAGGCGCTGGAAAAGCAGGTGGGCCAGGTTCTGCTGGTCCGCGGAAAGCCCTGTCTGCCAACAGCTGCGGGTGCACCGCTACTGCGGCTGGCCGCCCAGACAGCGATGCTGGAGGCCGAGGCCATCGCCGAGATGACGGGCGGCGGTGAGTCGGCACCGCGTCCGCGCATCGCCATGGCGGTCAACGCGGACTCCATGGTGACCTGGTTCGCGCGGGTGCTGTCAGAACTGTCCGACGTGTTGTTCGACATCCGTATCGAAGATCAGGACCATTCCGCGCGGCTGTTGCGGGAGGGTGTCGTCATGGGTGCGGTCACCACCGAGCGCACGCCGGTTCCGGGGTGCCGGGTTCAGCCGCTGGGCGTGATGCGGTATCTGCCGGTGGCCAGCGCGGAGTTCGTGCAGCGTTATCTCCCAACTGGTTTCACTGTCGATGCGGTCGGATCCGCGCCGTCCCTGGCGTGGAACCGCGACGACGCTCTGCAGGATATGCTGGTGCGCAAGGTCTTTCGTCGTGCAGTCGATCGGCCGGTCAGTTACGTGCCCACCTCGGAAGGCTTCGGAGCCGCGGTGCACGCCGGACTCGGTTGGGGAATGTACCCGGAGCAGTCCGCCGCTGCGGCCCTCGCTGACCGGTCGTTCGTTCAAATCTGCGATGCCCACCTGGATGTCCCGCTGTTCTGGCAGTGCTGGAAACTCGACAGCCCACTGATGGAATCGTTGACCGCAACCGTGCTGGCCGCGGCGGCGACACTGCGCCGGCACTGACAGCAGATTCACAGCAGCCCATACGACGTTTGGCGGTTCACCGATCCGGCTAACCGAGCCGCATGAGTGCGAGCCGACGAACCCGCTCGAAGATCGGTGCGGCACTGGTGGGCGCGAGCGCGGCCCTGGCGGGCGTGTTTCTCGTGGTCATTCAGGTGGAGCGCGGCGGCGGTGAAACGGTGATGTCCGATCCCGGGTCCTTCACGGTGCCGGCGACCAACACGATGACGACCGGCGCCACCACGAGCACATCGCCCGGCCAGCCGTCGGTATCGGCGTCGATCGCCACGCCGCAGATCACCACCACCCCGACCTCGTCCTCGCCGGGCTAGCTGCGCAACTAGGCAAAATCGCTGTCATGCACCATGATCGACCGGTTGACTGCGTCGATCGTGGAGATGTGAATGGGTGAAGTGAGCCGCCGCTGGGCACGAGTTCTGCTGTCCGTGGTGATCGGATTGCTCGCGGTACAGGTCGCCCCAACCGGGCTCGCGCACGCCGACGAGGTGTTGCCGCCGGTGGGCTTCACCACCACCGCCAACGCGCCGCTGCGCAACGGCGGCACCTACGGCATCGGCACCGTGATCGTCGCGCATTTCGACGCCCCCGTCGGCGATCGCGCACTGGCCGAGCAGGCGCTGCAGGTCGACACCTCTCCTCCGGTCAGCGGTGCCTGGCACTGGGTCGACGACAAGACCATGCATTGGCGCCCGCCGCAGTACTACGCGCCCGGCACCGTCGTGACCGTCACCCCCGGCCCCGGCGCGCCGCTGACATTCACCATCGGCGCCTCGCACATCTCGATCGCCGACGACAAGACCAAGCAGGTGACCGTGTTCGACGGCGGAAACCTGGTCCGCACCATGCCCACGTCGATGGGGCGCGGCGGTACCGAGAAGGTCGGCAACACAACCCTGAGCTTCTGGACCCAGCCCGGCACCTACACCGTTCTGGACAAGAGCAATCCGGTGGTCATGGATTCCTCGACGTACGGTCTGCCGATCAACTCCCATCTCGGATACAAGGAGACGATCCCGTACGCGGTGCGCATCAGCACCGACGGCGTGTACCTGCACGAGCTGGACGCGACGGTCTGGGCGCAGGGCAACACCGATACCAGCCACGGTTGCCTGAACCTCAACCGCGACAACGCAATCTGGTTCTACAACTTCTCGGTGCCCGGCGACGTCGTCGAAGTGCGCAACACCGGGGGTAAGCCGCTTCAGCTCTGGCAGAACGGGGACTGGAGTGTTCCGTGGGATCAGTGGGCGTAACCGGCAGTGTTTCGAGTAGCGACTACTCGTGACAGCGGGCGTCGGTCCCACAACACTGACGTTGTGACCTCCCCGCACGCAGAACCGCGCCGCCTTGCCGACGTCATCGAGCTGCCGCTCGCCCGGATGGCACCGCAGGGCGACCCGGCGTCCGGGGACGACGAGCGCGAGCCGGAGACCATCATCCTGCTCTGGTGAGTGGTGCGATGTGGCATGGTGAAATCCATGGCTGATGCCGTCGGAACCGAGAACGTGCCCGCGCAACGAACCTTTTTCGGCCATCCCGTAGGCCTGGCCAACCTCTTCGGCGTCGAATTGTGGGAGCGCTTCTCCTATTACGGGATGCTCACGATTCTGGGCTACTACCTGTACTACTCGCTCACCGACGGCGGCCTGGAGCTGCCCAAGGCCACCGCGACCGGCATCGTCGGCGCGTACGGCGGTCTGGTGTATCTGTCCACGGTGCTGGGCGGCTGGGTGGCCGATCGGCTGCTGGGTATGGAGCGGACCGCGCTGTATGGCGGGGTGGTGGTCATGTGCGGCCACATCGCGTTGGCCGTACTGCCCGGACTCGCGGGCGTGGGTGTGGGACTGGTGTTGATCGCGCTGGGGTCCGGCGCGCTGAAGGCCAACGCCTCATCCCTGCTGGGCACGCTCTACGAGGACGGTGATCCACGCCGCGACGGCGGGTTCACCTTGTTCTATCTCGGTATCAACCTCGGTTCGTTCGTCGGCCCGTTGATCACCGGTCTCCTGCAGACCAAACTTGGCTTCCACTACGGCTTCGGCGCCGCGGCCGTCGGCATGGCGCTCGGGCTGACCCAATATGTGGTGTTCCGGCGCAACCTCGGCAGCCACGGCCGCACCCCGCCGAACCCGTTGTCACACAAAGAGTTTCTGCGTACCGCCGGTATCGCGGTGGTGGTCGTGGTGGCCGTCGTCATTGCCTTCGTCGCCGGCTTGATCACCCTGGCCAACCTGTCTCAGGTGACCACCGGAATTCTGATCGTCGCCTCGATCGGGTATTTCGCGGTGATGTTGCGCAGTCCGCGCGTCGAACCGCTGGAGCGAACCCGGGTGCGTGCCTTCATCCCGCTGTTCATCGCGAACGCGGTGTTCTGGTCGCTGTTCCAGCAGATCTTCACGGTGCTGGCGGTGTACTCCGACGAACGGATGAACTGGTCGATCTTCGGTTGGCGGGCGCCGTCGAACTGGATCGGCTCCATCGAACCGGTGTGGATCATCCTGCTGTCACCGCTGTTCGCGACGATGTGGACCAAGTTGGGCCGGCGCGCGCCCACCACCCCACGCAAGTTCGCCTATGGCGTCATCGGTATGGGCGCGGCGTTCCTGCTGTTCCTGCCGATGGCCGGGACGACCGGGCGCAGCGTTCCGGCGCTGGCCGTTGCGGCGATCATGGCGGTCTTCGCGATCTCCGAGCTGATGCTGTCGCCCATCGGGCTGTCGGTCACCACACAGTTGGCGCCCAACGCATTTCGCGCACAGATGATGGCGTTGTATTTCTTCTCGGTCGGCCTGGGCACCTCGATGTCGGGGGTGCTGTCCGGCTATTACCATCCCGACCGCGAGTTCGCCTACTTCGGCATCCTCGGCGCTGTCGCGGTGGTAGTCGGCGTAGTGGTGTGGGCGTTGTCACCCCGAGTGAGCCGGCTGATGGAGGGAGTTCACTGAGGCTGCGCGTCGAGCAATCGCACCATCTCGGCACGCATTTCGACCTTGCGCACCTTCCCGGTGACGGTCATCGGAAAGTCTTCGACTACCCGCACATAGCGCGGAATCTTGTAGTGCGCAAGCTTTCCGGTCGCAAACGCACGCACCCCGTCGACGTCGAGCGGGGAGCTCCCGGGGCGCATCTTGATCCACGCGCAGATCTCCTCGCCGAATCTCGGGTCGGGCACGCCGATCACCTGCACGTCGTCGATATCGGGGTGGGTATGTAGGAATTCCTCGATCTCTCTGGGGTAGACGTTCTCTCCACCGCGGATGACCATGTCTTTGATCCGGCCGACGATCGTGCAATAGCCGTCGTCGCGCATCACCGCCAGATCGCCGGTGTGCATCCACCCGTCGTCGTCGATCGCGTCGCGGGTCTTGTCCTCGTCGTTCCAGTAGCCGAGCATCACCGAGTAACCGCGGGTGCAGAATTCACCGGTCGCACCGCGCTCGACGACAACGCCGGTGTCCGGGTCGACGATTTTGACCTCGACGTGGGGGTGAGCGCGCCCGACGGTGGCGGTGCGCCGCTCGAGGTCGTCGTCGTGCAGCGTTTGGCAGGACACCGGTGAGGTTTCGGTCATGCCATACGCGATGGACACCTCCGCCATGTTCAATGTGTCGACGCAACGCTTCATGATCTCCACCGGGCAGGGGGCGCCGGCCATGATGCCGGTGCGCAGTGACGAGACGTTGCGGTGTGCCAGGTCCGGATGTCCGAGCACCGCGATGAACATCGTGGGCACCCCGTACAGCGCTGTGCAGCGCTCCTGCTCGACCGCGGCCAACGTCGCAGCCGGATCGAAGCCGGCCGACGGAATCACCATCGTCGCACCGTGAGTGGTGCAGCCCAGGTTGCCCATCACCATGCCGAAGCAGTGGTAGAAGGGGACTGGAATGCACAACCGGTCACCCGGGCCGAAGTTGATCAGATCGGTCACGAAGAACCCGTTGTTGAGGATGTTGCGGTGCGACAGCACCGCACCTTTGGGTGAACCCGTTGTGCCGGAAGTGTATTGAATGTTGATGGGGTCCGTTGGGGTCAGCGAGTCCATCCTGGCGCGCAGCTCGGCGATGGGCACTTGGTCGCCTCGTCGCCTCAGCGCCTCCCAGTCGGACGAGTCCAGAAACACCACCTCGGTCAGATCCGGTACCTCGGGGCGCACTTCATCGACCATGCTGCGATAGTCGGAGGACTTGAATTCGCTGGCGGACAGCAACATTCGCACACCAGCGTGGCGCAAAACATAGGCCAGTTCGTGCGTCCGGTAGGCGGGGTTGATCGTCACCAGGATCGCACCGGCTTTCGCGGTGGCGTACTGCACCACCGTCCATTCCGCGCAATTGGGCGCCCAGATTCCGACCCGATCGCCCTTGCCGATGCCGGAGGCGATCAACGCCCTGGCTACAAGGTCGATCTCGTCGTTCAGTTCGGCGTAGCTCCAACACCGGCCGGTCGAGACCTCGACCAGCGCGTCGACATCGGGGTGCGCCGCGGCCGTGCGCTCGAAGTTCGCGCCGATCGTTTCGTCGAGCAGTGCCGCGCCGTCGGGGCCGGCCGCGTAGGACCGTGGCGCCGCGTGCTGCTCACGGAGCACGCTCTTGTCAACCTTGCCGCTGGCGTTGCGGGGCAACGAGTCAACGACGGCGATCCGCTGTGGACGTTTGAAGGCAGCCAGGTGTTCGCGGCAGTGTGCCTCGATCTCGGCTTCGGTGGGCGGGGCTTGGGGATCGCACGCCACGATCACCGCCAGCGGAGTCTCGCCCCACTTCGGATCGGGTACGCCGATGATCGCCACCTCGGCGACCTTCGGGTGAGCCGCCACGACGTTCTCCACCTCGGCGCTGTAGATGTTCTCTCCGCCCGAAATGATCATGTCCTTCTTCCGGTCGACTACGTAGATGTAGCCGTCCTCATCCTGCCGGACGAGGTCGCCGGAGTGGAACCATCCGCCGTGAAATGCCTCCGCGGTCTGGACCGGCTTGTTCCAGTACTCCGTCATCACCAGCGGCCCCTGATAGACGATTTCGCCGACCGACCCCGGTGCTACGTCGTTCATATCGTCGTCGACGATGCGCGCCTCGACGTTGAGCATCGGCGTGCCGACCGAACCGATCTTGCGGATGGCGTCATCGCCGTGCAGCAGGCAGGTGATGGGGCTGCACTCGGTTTGGCCGAACGCGGCGACGATCTCCGCGTCCGGGAAGGCGGCCGCCATGCTCTGCAGCAGCGTGGTAGAGGCCGGTGCGGCACCCCACCAGATCCGCCGCAGATAGGACAGATCCCATTGCCCGAGACCGTCCATCGCGCAGACCATCTGCCACTGGGATGGCGTCATCCAGCACGAGGTCACGCGCTCGCGGACGATCGTGCACACCGTTGCCTCGGGGTCGAATCCTCCCGACGGTGGAATGACGACGGTGCCGCCGGTCAGGAACGCGGGCAGCATCCCGGACACGCCCGCGGTGTGGAACAGGGGTGCCACCCCCAGCCAGCAGTCGTCGGGGATGTGGCCGAGCGTGGCGATCGAGCTGAACGCATGCAGATACAGGTTGCGATGGTTCAGCACAGCACCTTTGGGAAAGCCCGTGGTGCCGGAGGTGTACATGATGAAGGCCGGCTCCTGATCGCCGACGACGATATCGACGGGATCGTCGGCTGCGCTGTCGATAGCAGACTCGAAGTCGTCGCCGATCGTCAGCACCGAGCGCACCGACGATACTCGCGCCCGTTCGACGACACCGGCCAGTGCGGCGTCGACCACGACAAGTCCCGCGCCGCTGTCGGCCAACAGATAGGCGATCTCGTCGGCCACCAGGCGGAAATTCAGCGGTACGGCAATAGCGCCCAGTCGTGCTGTGGCAAACCAGGTCTCGATGACCTCGAGGCTGTTGAGGCCCAGCACGGCGACCCGGTCCCCGCGGCGGATTCCACGCTGGGACAACGCGTTGGCCAGCCGGGTGACACGGGCGTCGGTCTCGCCGAAGGTGCCGCGGCGACGCGGATCGACGAACGCGGTGCGGTCAGGGCGGACCCGGGCGTGCCTGGCGAGGACGTCGCTGAGGGTGATGCCCGTCGACGCAGAGGTCATAAGCCGACTCGATCGGCGAGCAGCGCACGATGATGGTTGCTGCCGCCGAAGAGTGCTTCGCACGACTTGGCCCGGCGTAGGTAGTGGTGCAGGTCGTGCTCCCAGGTGAACGCGATACCGCCGTGTACCTGGGTCGCGGTGTTCGCGCACAGGGTGAACGTGTCGGCGGCTTGAGCCTTGACCAGCGGGGCCGCCACCGCGAGTTCAGCGGGATCGTCGGCGCTCATCGCCGCGAACATCACCGCCACCCGGGTCGCGTCGATCTCGATCGCCATCTCCGCGCACATGTGTTTGACGGCCTGAAATGTCCCGATCGGGCGATCGAATTGCGTTCTGGTGCAGGCATACTCGACACTGCGCGCCAGACAGGCCTCGGCACCACCCAGCATTTCGGCAGCCAGCAGCACCCGTGCGGTATCTAGCACCCTCTCGAGGCCACCGGATGCGGCAGCATCGAGCGGCTCCGCCGTGGCCTGGCGGAGGGTCACCCGGGCCACCGGGCGGGTGATGTCGAACGACGGCAGTTGCTCGACGTCGACGCCCGGGTCGCCTGCGTTGACCACGTAGAGACCGATCACGTCGGCGGTGCGTGCCGGAACCACCAACAGGTCGGCGCCGACGCCGTGCAGGACCGGTTCGCACACCCCGTCCAAGACGGTGTGGTCACCGAGCCGGACGGCCGACGCACTCGCCAATGTGGGATCACCGGCTTCGGGTCTGGTGGCCGCAAAGGCCGCGAGGCGCTCTCCGCCTAGCAGGGCGGGCAGCAAGCGTTGGCGTTGCTCCTCACTGCCCATGATCAACACGGCGTGGACGGCGAACACATGAGATGCCAACGGTGCCGGGGTAAGGGCGCGGCCGAACTCCTCGAACACGATCGCCGATTCCACGAGAGTGGCTCCCACCCCGCCGTACTGAGGCGGCACCGACAGCCCGGGCAGCTCCAACTCTGCGCACAGGCGGCGCCAGAGCCGTTCATCGCCGCCATGCGCGTGCAGGAAGCTGCGCACCGAGTCGCGGAAGTCCAGCAATTCGGTGCTGTATTGAAAGTCCATGTCAGCGCGGCTCCTTCGGCAGTCCCAGCAGTTGCTCACCGATCACGTTGCGTTGGATCTGCGAGCTACCGGCATAGATGGTGGCTGCCCGCGCATAGAGCAGTTCGTCGAGCCAGCAGGCTGCCGAATTGTCCGTGCCGGACACCGGAATGATGAGTGCGCCACCATTTCCCGATCCGTCGGCACACAGTGCGTCGACACCGAGGATGTCGATGGCAAGATCGGTGGCACGCCGGAAGTATTCACTCCAGATCACCTTGTTGATCGCGGCGGCGGCTCCCGGCCGCTGGCCGTTCAGGAGCGCGGTCAGGCCGCGAAAACCCTGATAGCGCAGGATCTGCACACGCGAGTAACACCACGCCAGCTCGTTGCGGACATGGGGATCGGTGTGTTTGCCCCGCTGCCGGGCGAGCGCTCGAAGCCGATCCAGGTCGCGACCGAATTCAATTGCTGCCGTGGTGATCTGGGAACCGCGTTCGAAGCCGAGCACGGTCATTGCGGTTCCCCAGCCGCCACCTACTCCGCCGAGGACATCGGCGCCTCGAGCGCGGGCGTCGGTGAAGAAGACTTCGGAGAACGACGCGTGCCCGGCCGCGTTGACGATGGGGCGCACCACCACGCCGGGTTGGTCGACCGGCGCCAGCAGCATCGACAAGCCCTTGTGCTTCGGTGCCGCGGGGTCGGTACGGGCCAGTACGAAGATCCAATTGGCCGTCGGACCGGCCGACGTCCAGATCTTCTGGCCATTGATCACCCACTCGTCGCCATCGAGAACCGCCCTGGTCCGCACCGATGCCAGATCCGAGCCGGCGTCCGGCTCGGAGAACCCCTGGCACCAGCGGTCCTCGCCGGACAAGATGCGTGGCAGGAAGTGCTTCTTCTGTTCCTCGGTGCCCAACGCGATCAGAGTGTTGCCCAGCAGGTCGATACCGAGGAGGTCATTCTCTTCTCGCTCGGGCGCACCGGCGCGGGCGAACTCCTCAGCCAGCACCACCTGCTCGACCGCGGAGAGCCCGCCGCCGCCGTATTCCTTCGGCCAGGAGACCGCCACCAAACCGCGGTCGGCGAGGATCTTGCGCCACCATTGCCGGCGCTCCTCGCGCTCCTCGGGCGCCAGTGCACCGGGACCGGTCCAACCGGCGGGCAGGTTCTCGGCCAGGAACAGCCGGATGTCATCGCGAAAGCGCTCGGCTTCTCGCGGATAGTCGATGTCCACCTGTGCTTCGCTCCTCCGATCAGGGCCGATGCTTGGCGGCGGGCAGGATGTCGGGGGCCAGTCGCCAGTCCTCGAGCCCGTCCTCCACCGTCCCGATGCCCAGCGGGTTGCCGTTGATCTCGGCCCAATGCGAGTGATTGAGCTGATGCAAGGAGAAGCAGGCGTCCAGCGCGGTGGAGAAGCCCATCGCATCTACGGTCTGATTCACCGACTCCTTGATGAGCAATGCGGCGATCGTGGGCACCTTGGCGATACGGCGCGCGAATTCGACGGTGCGTTCCGAGAGCTCGGCGGTGGGGAAGACCTTGCTGACCATGCCGAGTGCATGGGCATCGTCGGCGTCCAGTGAGTCGCCGGTGAGCAATAGCTCCTTGGCCTTGCGCGGGCCGAACTCCCAGGGATGACCGAAGTACTCCACGCCGCACATGCCCAGACGGGTCCCGACTACATCGGCGAAGATCGTGTCGTCGCCGGCGACGATCAGGTCGCAGCACCACGCCAACATGAGTCCGGCGGACAGAACCATCCCATGTACTTCGGCGATCGTGATTTTCCGCAGATTGCGCCAGCGCTTGGTGTTTTGAAAGAAGTAGTGCCATTCCTGCCGGTGCCTGGCATCGGCGCCGGTCAGCGTTCCGCCATTGCAGAGATAGCTGGGGTGCTGACCGGGGCCGGAGGAGCGTTCGCGGACGTCATCGGTGGAGCCCAAGTCATGGCCCGCCGAGAAGCATGAGCCCGCTCCGCGCAGGATGACCACCCGAACGCCGTCGTCCTCCTCGGCGAGTTCGAACGCCGTCCCGAGTTCGACGAGCATTCCCCGGTTCTGCGCGTTGCGTTGCTTTGGGCGATTGAGCGTGATCACGGCGATCCGGCCGTCCTGGATCAGGTCGTAGCCGATGTAGTCGAAATGCTGCACAAATGCTCCCTTCGCTTGCCGCGGATGGCCGCCGCTGATGCAGCACGCTACGCGGACAACGCGCAGAATGTCCATAGGCAGTACGCCGTGACAGAAACTTGCCACTGGGTAAACAGGCAAGAAAAATGGTTCTTGCATCGAATCAAGTATCTTGCTAGTACTGTGTTGTAAGTCGCAGTCGACCGAACAGATGCGCTTGCTCGACCACTACCGAGAGGGTTCATGATGGAGATCGGACTTTTCCTGATGCCGGCGCATCCGCCAGAGCGCAGCTTGTACGACGCGACCCAGTGGGATCTCGACCTCATTCAGCTCGCTGACGAGCTCGGCTACGTGGAGGCGTGGGTCGGCGAGCACTTCACGGTGCCGTGGGAACCGATCTGTGCGCCGGATCTGCTGCTGGCTCAAGCGCTGCTGCGGACCAAGAACATCAAGCTCGCTCCCGGCGCGCATCTGCTGCCCTATCACCATCCGGTGGAGCTGGCCCATCGGGTGGCCTACTTCGATCACCTCGCGCAGGGCCGCTTTATGCTCGGCGTCGGCGCCAGTGGCATACCGGGGGACTGGGCGTTGTTCGACGTCGACGGGCAGAACGGTGAGCACCGCGAGATGACCCGTGAGGCGCTCGAAATCATGTTGAAGGTCTGGACCGAGGACCAGCCGTGGGAGTTCCGCGGTAAGTATTGGAATGCCAACGGAATAGCCCCGATGTTCGAAGGGCTGATGAAGCGCCACATCAAGCCCTTCCAGGCGCCGCACCCGCCGATCGGAGTGACCGGGTTCAGTGCGGGCTCCGAGACGCTCAAGCTGGCCGGCGAGCGCGGCTATCTGCCGATGAGTCTCGATCTCAACACCGAATATGTTGCGACGCACTGGGATGCGGTGCTGGAAGGTGCCGAGCGGTCCGGACGGACACCCGATCGGCGGGATTGGCGCCTGGTGCGCGAGGTCGTCGTCGCCGAAACCGACGAACAGGCATTCCGCTATGCCGTCGACGGCATGATGGGCCGCAACATGCGCGAGTACGTGCTGCCGACGTTCCGGATGTTCGGGATGACCAAGTTCTACAAGCACAACCCGTCGGTGCCCGACGAAGACGTCACCCCGGAGTACTTGGCCGAGAACACCTTTGTGGTCGGGTCGGTCGAAACCGTGGTCGACAAGCTGGAGGCCACCTACGACCAGGTCGGCGGATTCGGGCATCTACTGATCCTCGGATTCGACTACCTCGACAACCCGGGGCCGTGGAAGGAGTCGATGCGACTGCTCGCCGAGGAGGTCATGCCGCGGCTGAACGCCCGGATCGCCAAGAAACCCGTTTCGGCCATCGTCTGACTCGAGGACGGGAGACATGCAGGTGCCCGAGATCACCGTGCGGTATTCGGATGGAACGTGCAAGACGATGCCGGTGCAGCCGGATCAGTCGATCTTGGAGGCTGCCGAGGAACACGGCATCGCGATCGTCAACGAGTGTCAGAGCGGGATCTGCGGGACCTGCGTAGCCACGTGCGCCTCAGGCGATTACGAGATGGGCCGCACCGAGGGCCTGTCCGAAGTCGAGCGCGATGCCCGCAAGGTGTTGACCTGCCAGACCTTCGCGAAGTCCGACTGTGTGATCAGCCTGCAGTACCCGGCCGACGACAACGCGGCGCGGCTGGTCACCGGAACTGGGCTGGTGACGGCCGTCGAGCACGTGTCGCCGAGCACCGCGCTGCTGCGCGTCGACGTCTCCGGTCTCGACCCGCTGGTGTATCTGCCCGGTCAATTCGCCCAGTTGCAGGTGCCGGGAACCACGGTGTGGCGCAACTACTCCTACGCGCATCCCGCCGACGGACGCTCCGAGGTGGAGTTCATCGTTCGGCTGCTGCCACAGGGAGTGATGTCGGACTATCTGCGCGGCACTGCCAAACCCGGTGATCGCATTGCGATGCGCTGCAGCAAGGGTGGCTTCTACCTGCGATCGACCGCGCGAACCGTGGTCCTGGTGGCCGGTGGTACCGGACTGTCGGCGATCCTCGCGATGGCGCAAAGTCTGGATGACGATCACCGCGGAACGGTCCACCTGGTCTACGGCGTCAGTGATGTCGACGACCTGTGCAAGCTCGATGAGCTCGAGGCACTGAAGCGGCGGTTGCCCGGGCTGGAGGTCCATACCGTCGTGTCTCGTCCCAGCAGCGCATGGGACGGGGCGGTCGGGCGGGTCACCGACGTCCTGGACGCGCGGATGTTCGACGGCGGGAACGCCGACGTGTACATCTGCGGCCCGGCCGGAATGATCGCCGACACCCGGCAATGGCTGGACGACAACGGTATTCGCGGCGCCGGCGTGTATTACGAGAAGTTCGTGGCGAGCGGGGCGGCCCGCCGGCGGACTTCACCACGCTTGGACTACACCACACTCGACCTGGCCGAGGTGCGCCGCGGCGGGCGCGGCACCGCGGTCGTGGTCGGCGGAAGCATGGCGGGAATCGCCGCCGCCAAGGTTCTCAGCGAGACATTCGACAAGGTCATCGTCCTGGAGAAGGATCCACCGCACACCCGCCGTGAGGGCAGGCCGGGCGCGGCTCAGGGCTGGCACCTGCACCATCTACTCACCGCGGGGCGTATCGAACTGGAGCGGTTCTTCCCCGGAATCATCGAAGACATGGTCCGCGAGGGCGCGTTCGACGTCGATATGGCGGCCCAGTACCGTATCCGGCTCGGCGGGAGCTGGAAGAAACCGGGCACCGGGCCGATCCAGATCGTCTGCGCTGCACGACCCCTGCTGGAGTGGTGTGTGCGGCGTCGCCTTGATGATGAACCGCGAATCAGCTTTCGCTATGAGTCCGAGGTGGCGGATCTGGTCTACGACCGTACCGATGACACCGTCACCGGTGTCGCGGTCGCCGGCGACGGTGACGAACTCGACGTCATACCAGCTGAATTCGTAGTCGACGCATCAGGGAAGAACACTCGCTTCCCCGAATTTCTCGACCGTATCGGGGTCGGGGCGCCGGAGGTCGAGCAGGACATCATCAACTGCTTCTACTCCACGATGTTCCACCACGTTCCGCCGGAGCGGCAGTGGGACGACAAGGTGATGGTCATCTGCTATGCCTACCGTCCCTACGAGGACACCTACGCCGCGCAGTACTACACCGACAGCTCACGCACGATCCTGTCCACGTCACTGGTGGCCTACAACTGCTATTCGCCGCCGCGCACCGCGCAGGAGTTCCGCGAGTTCGCCAACCGGATGCCGTCCGCAGTGATCGGGGAGAACATCGACGGCCTCGAGCCGGCATCGCCGATCTACAACTTCCGCTATCCCAACATGCTGCGGCTGCATTACGAGAAGAAGCGCAATCTGCCGCGCGCGCTGGTGGTGGTCGGTGACGCCTTCACCAGTGCCGACCCGGTGTCCGGACTTGGGATGACGCTGGCGCTCAAAGAAGTCCGGGAAATGCAGCTGCTGCTGGCCAAGTACGGGCCCACCGACCCGGAGCTGCCGCGCCGCTACTTCCGCACGATCGCCAAGTTGGCTGACACCGCCTGGTTCGTGATCCGGGAACAGAACCTGCGGTTCGACTGGCTCAAGGACGCCGACAAGAAGCGACCGTTCTACTTCGGTGCCCTCACCTGGTACATGGACCGGGTGATGGAGTTGGTACACGACGACCCGGAGACCTACAACGAATTCCTGGCCGTTGTCCATCTGGTCAAACCCGCTGCGGCCCTGATGACACCGAAGGTGGCAGCCCGCGTGCTCGGCAAATGGGCCCGGACCAAACTCTCCGGACAGAAGACGCTCATCGCGCGCAACTACGAGAACCGCACCATTCCGTCCGTCGAAGACCTGATCCAAACCGAAGAAGTATCAATCGGTTTGGCTGCCACCCGGTCCCACTAGAGAAGAGGCCCAGATGATCCATCGGATGCTGAACTGCCGAGGCACCCGGATCCATGCCGTGGAGGAGGGCGAGGGACCGCTGGTGGTGCTGGTACACGGCTTCCCCGAGTCGTGGTATTCCTGGCGCCACCAGATCCCGGCCCTGGCTGCGGCGGGCTACCGTGTGGTGGCGATCGACCAGCGCGGGTATGGCCAGTCCTCGAAGTATCGGGTGCAAACCGCCTATCGCATCAAGGAATTGGCCGGTGACATCGTCGGTGTCATCGACGCCTACGGTGAGAAGCAGGCGGTCGTGGTCGGTCATGACTGGGGTGCACCGGTCGCGTGGACCTTCGCGTGGCTGCACCCGGACCGTTGTCGAGGAGTCGTGGGGATCAGCGTGCCGTTCGCCGGACGCGGAGTGATCGGCCTGCCCGGCAGCCCCTTCGGCGAGCAGCGTCCCAACGACTACCACCTGGAACTGGCCGGCCCCGGCAAGGTTTGGTATCAGGACTATTTCTCCGAGCAGGACGGCATCATTACCGAGATCGAAGAGGATCTGCGGGGCTGGTTGCTCGGTCTGACCTACACGGTGTCCGGGGATGCCATGGCCGCGGCGACGCAAGCCGCCGAGGCGGCCGGGGTGGATCTCGCTGCCATGGATCCGATCGAGGTGATCCGTTCCGGCCCGCTGTGCATGCCGCACGGGGCTCGGCTCAAGGACGCATTCGTCTACCCCGAGACGATGCCGGACTGGTTCACCGATGCCGATCTCGACTTCTATACAGGCGAATTCGAGCGATCCGGGTTCGGCGGTCCGCTGAGCTTCTATCACAACATCGACAACGACTGGCACGACCTCGCCGACTATGAAGGCACCCCGCTGACCCCGCCGGCTTTGTTCATCGGCGGCCAGTACGACGTCGGCACCACCTGGGGAGCCGAGGCGGCCGAACGCGCGCACGAGGTGATGCCGAACTACTGCGGTACCCACATGGTGGACGGCGTCGGCCATTGGATCCAGCAGGAGGAGCCCAAGGAGACGAACCGGCTGCTGCTGGACTTCCTTGGCGGACTGAACTGATGGAGCCCCGTCGATGAGAACGGCGCACGGACGTGTGCGGCGCGCTATCGCGGCGGTCGCCACCGGCCGCCCCGTCATCGTCGTGGACGACGCGGAGAAGCAGGGATATCTGGTGTTCGCCGCGGATGCCGCGACACCGCAGTTGCTGACCTTCACGATCCGACACACCTCCGGTTACGTCCGAATCGCGCTGCCCGCCTCGGACTGCGAGCGGCTCAACCTGCCGCCGGTGTGTCACCAAGAGAGCGAGCCGGCCGGTATGACCGCGCAACGCGTGACGGTGGACTTTCGCGAGACGGGCACCGGCATTTCGGCGATCGACCGCGCCCGCACCATCGCCGCCCTCGCCGCCGTCGAGTCCACGGCCGGCGATTTTCGCCGGCCCGGGCATGTGATCCCGGTGCAGGCGGGCAAGGACGGCGTCCTCGGCCGTTCGCCCGGGGCTGCGGAGGCGACACTAGATCTGGCCCGCCTCGCCATGCGCCGTCCGGCCGGTGTGTTGTGTGAGCTTGTGTCGCAACAGAACCCGACCGGTATGGCAGATCGTCGCGAATCAGCAGCGTTCGCCGACTGCCACCGCATACCGATGATCTCGGTCAGCGAACTCGCGACGTACCGGCGTCGGACCGAACCGCAGGTCATGCGGACGGCGGAGACCACACTGCCGACGGCAGCCGGGACCTTCCGGGTCGTCGGCTATCGAGACGCCCGAGACGGGGCGAACACCTGGCGGTGATTGCCGGCAGAGCCGGTGCCGACGCACCGATGCCGCTTCACGTCCACGTCGAATGTCTCGGCGGCGACGTGTTCGGATCGCTGGCGTGCGGCTGTGGTGCGGAACTCGCTCATGCGGTCGCCGCGATGCGAGCCGAGGGCACCGGCATGATCATCTACCTGCGTCCGCCGACCGCACGTGCCTGCGGTCTCCTGGCGGGATCTGCCGCACCGGACATGGTGTCCGAGACCGTTGCATGGATCCTGCGTGACCTCGGTGTGTACACCGTCAGATTGTCCGACGACGCACCGGAATTGGGCTTGCTGATGTTCGGCGCGATTCGCGAGCACGGTCTGCACGTCGAATCCTCCGCCGCGGTGTGGCCCGTGGCAGGCTGAGACATGTTCTGGCGCAACGGGATCGCAGAGGAGAAGTGATGACGCATCCGGATCTGGCCGGAAAATCCGCGATTGTGACCGGCGCCGGTGCCGGCATCGGGCTGGCCATCGCCAAGCGGCTTGCCGCGGAGGGTTGCCAAGTCTTGTGTGCGGACATCAACGGTGACTCTGCACTGGCCGCGGCGTCCGAGTTGGGCGGCGACGCGGTCGGTCATCGCGTCGATGTCAGCGACGAGGCGCAGGTGATCGGCATGGTCGAGGCGTGCGTTGCGGCCTTCGGTGGCGTCGACAAGCTCGTCGCCAACGCCGGCGTCGTGCATTTCGCCCCGCTGCTGGAAACGAGGGTCGACGACTTCGACCGGGTGATCGGGATCAACCTGCGCGGTGCATGGCTGTGCACCAAGCACACCGCCCCTCGCATGGTCGAGCGCGGTGGTGGCGCCATCGTCAACATGTCCTCGCTTGGCGGACAAGTGGCAGCGGCGGGGACCGCCGCATACGGGATGTCGAAGGCGGGAATCATTCACCTCAGTCGCATCACCGCTGCGGAACTCCGGTCGGCAAACGTGCGGTCCAATGCGTTGCTACCCGCATTCGTGGATACCCCGATGCAACAGACCGCGATGACGATGTTCGACGAGGCTCTGGGCGCGGGCGGGGCCAGCACCATGATCGGACGCCTTCAGGGCCGGATGGCCGGTCCGGACGAGATGGCGGGCGTGGTCGCCTTCCTGCTCTCCGACGATGCGTCGATGATCGACGGGACGGCGCAGGTAGCCGACGGCGGAACACTCGCGGCACTGTGGTGATCGGACTCTTCGCCGGGTTACTTGGGAGTGTCGGCCTGGCTGGTCAGGATCGCCAGGGCAATCGTGGTCATCTCCTTTGCGACGTCCGTGCGGCGGGTGAGATGCCAAGTCCGCGAGACGTCTTCGATGAAGCTGACGGCGGCGGCGACCAGCAGTCGGGCTTGTGCAACGGTGGTTTGTGGGACCAGGGTACGGACCAGGTCTATCCACAGGCCGTCGCGGTCGGCCTGGTTCTTGATGAAACTGTCGCGAACCTCGTCCGAAGCCGAGGACAGTTCGGTGATCGCCACCGAGACCAGGTCAGGATCGTCGAGGCTGATCCGTACCCGCCCGGCGACGAGATCGTGAAGACGCTGCGATGCAGAGACATTCGAGCGGAGCACGCGGATGGACTCCAGGGCCGACCACTCGTCAAGGCGCCGCACCAGGGCGTCAAGGATGGCCTGCTTGGAGGAGAACGAACGGTACAGGCCAGGCCCCGCGATGCCGACGGTCTTTCCGATATCGGCGGTGCTGACCGCGGGATAACCACGGGCACGGAATAATTGGGCGCCCGCCGCCAGCAGCGTCTCGTACCGGGAGAATGAGGCTGCCTCGCGGGCACCTGCGCCCTCGATCGGCTCGAGTGCGCCGACGGCTGGAGTGCGCGCGGCCGCCATGCACGCGCGGTACAACAGTTCCCTGAGTTCGGCGCCGGGCAGGGTGAGGGTATGTCGCCCAAGGCTTGTCAGTGTGCTCGACACCGCCCATGCGCGCAGCTCGACGTGCGGTGGGCTCAGCTCTGGCATCTCCAGCCGCACCCCGGACTGCATGCTGGCCACGATCGCGTTGATCCGGCCGCGTACTTCGGTCCGATCGTGATCGGTGAGATAGCGGGCCTCGCGTTGCCACAGCACGGTCAGTGCTCGCGTCTCGACCGCGGCGGCGATCAGATCCGGCAATTCATCGTGCAGGGGACGGGCGGTCGACGTGGGCGTGCGACCCTCGGGATTGCGAACGCTCTGGTATTCGTCCTGCGCGTTCAGGATCACCGCGGTCAGCAGGGCTTGCTTGTTGTCGTAATGGCGATACAAGGCGCGAGCCGTCACACCGGCCGCTTCGGCAATCTCCTCCAGCTTGACCGAGTGGAAGCCGCGGTCGATGAACAGCCGCGCGGCCTGGTCGAGGATCTGCCTCTTACGGTCCTTCGGCCTGCGCCTGACGGCCGGGACGGTTGGCTGCATCGCTGAGTGTCCCCCCTTCTCGCCGGATGGCAATATCCTCGCAGATCTGCGCGAGTGCGATGTTGGAACGTAACAAAAAAGTACATCGGCACGGGAAAGTACATCGTTGCGTGGATTATTCAGAGCCGGTAGCGCCCATAAACATGTTATCGCCTATAGACATAGGCATCCATCCCGCGTACTCTCGCCAACGTGATCGGTCGTCTCGACGCGACGGTGAAGTCATCTGGCGGGACTTCGCTGACCCGCCTGCCGGCGGTTGTGGGCGGTGCCGCCCGGGTGGGAAGCGGCCTGCACGAACCCGACACCGGCGATCTCGTTGCGGGCGTGCAGCAGGCTGTCGATCGACTCATCCAGGCGTCATCGGTGCAGGAGCTCTTCGCGCTCGCGGCAGCAGCGGCCGCCCGCATCGGATTCACCCGGGTGCTGTTTTCCAGACTTGATCACGGAACCTGGCTGGCCCACAACGCCTATACCGCTGATGATCCCGATTTCGCCGAGCAGTTGGTGGCATTCGGAACCGCCCACTCCCGACGGTTGGGTGGCCAGCTTCTGGAATCCGAGATGTTGCTCAGTGGAACCCCAATCCTGGTGTGCGACGCGCAATCGCATCCCCGGGTCTTTCGCAAGCTGGTGCGGTTCACCCGCACCACTGACTATGTCGCCGCGCCGGTGCAGGCGTGGGGTACCGCGGTGGCCATGATCCATGCCGACCGGTATCCCGACCGCAGTGTCCAGGAGATCGACCGGCGGCTGCTCGGCCTGTTCGCCGGTGGCCTCGGCCTGGCCATCGAACGTGCCCAACTCGCGGACCGGCTGAAAGTGATCAACCAGGCGTCGGCCTCGCTTGGGGAGCGGTTGACTGACGACGGCACCGCTGGTCAGCCGGAGTCCCCGCCCCGGTTGGCCGCGGTGTCGTCGTTGCCGCGGGCCGAACGCGCCACCGAGCGGCTCTCACCGCGCGAATGGGATGTGTTGCGCAGCATCGCCCTCGGCAAGACCAACGCTCAGATTGCCACCAGCCTGTTCCTGACCGAGAACACGGTGAAGGTTCACGTCAAGCGCATCCTACGAAAATTGGGGGCTGCCAACAGGACTGAGGCGGCAGCGCTGTATCACCGGCTGACCCGTCGCGGCCCGTGCGACTAGGTTCGCACGACGGCGGGTCCCATTGCCTCATACCGGCGGGCGTCGGTGAGGGACAGTTCCGTCCCGGTCACGATCGAGTCGAAATCGCTGACGTCGGCGAACCGGCAGAAACTGCTGACACCAAATTTCGTATGCGCGGCCACCAGAATCCGGCGGCGGGCGACCTTGACGGCCGTGTGTTTGACCGCAGCCACCGCGGGGTCCGGTGTGGTAAGGCCGTGCTCGGGCGAAATGCCGTTAGTGCCAAGGAAAGCGACGTCGATCACCAAGCCGCCGAGCATGTCGGTCGCCCAATGATCCACCGTCGCCAGGGTGCGGCCCCGCATCCGTCCGCCGAGTAGTAGGACCGTCACCGTTTCACTGTGTGCCAGCGCCTCGGCCGCCAGCAGTGAGGACGTCACGACCGTCAGCTCCTGATCGGCGAGGCGCTCAGCGATCAGACGCGGTGTGAAACCCTCGTCCAGATACACCGTTTCGGCCCCGTGCAACAGTTCGGTGGCACCACCGGCGATGCGGTGCTTCTCGGCCAGGTCCACCTGGCTGCGGTACTCGACGGTCGATTCGAACGCCGCGGTCTCCAGCGGGATGGCCCCGCCGTGGACGCGCTTGAGCATGCGGCGGCCGGCGAGCACCTTCAGATCGCGGCGGATCGTCTCGGCCGCGACGTCGAGTTCCTCGGCCAGCGCGGCGACCTCGACTCGCCCCCGGGTGCGGGCGAACTCGACGATGCGGCCTTGGCGGGTGTCCGAATCCACGTCGGTATTCTCACCCGGCGGTGTTGCCGAGCACCGCCCGGATCTCCTCGGCGCTCGTCGCGTCGCGAAGCCGGGCAACCTGCTCGGAGTTCAGGAACACCCCGGCGATCTTGGTCAGCAACGCCATGTGGTCCTTTCCGGCACCGGCGATGCCGACGACGAACTCGGCCGGCTTGCCGTTCCAGTCGATCGGTTCGGCATAGCGCACGAACGAGATTCCCGTGCGCCGGATGGAATCCTTGGCCTCGTTGGTGCCGTGCGGGATCGCCAGGCCGTTACCCATGTAAGTGGACACCGATGCTTCCCGCTCGTGCATCGCATGGACATAGGACGGTTCGACAGCGCCGCAGGCCACCAGCAACCGGCCCGCTTCACTGATCGCGCCGTCGCGGGTGGTCGCGGCACCGGCAAGCACGATCGATTCGACCGTCAGCACGTCGTGGGCCGGTTCCTCGGCGGTCGGTTCCTCGGCAGCGGAGGTGCCGGCGCCGGCGCCGTTGACCGAGCCCAGCAGGTCCACGATCTCGTCGTATTGCGGGGCGTTCATGAAGTTCTCGACCGACACATGGGTGGCCGACGGTGTCTTCTGCCGGGCACGATCAGTCAGATCCTGGTGCGTCACGACCAACCCGTAGTCGTCGGTGAGATTCGAGATCGCCTGATTGGTCACCGTGACGTCGGTGAACCCCGCACTCTGAATCTTCTTACGCAGTACCGACGCCCCCATTGCCGACGATCCCATGCCGGCGTCGCAGGCGAATACGATCTTGGTGATCGGACCGCGACCCGCAGACCCCACGAGTGCTGCCGAGACACTGGACTTCTTGCCCTTGAGGGCCTCCATCGATGCGGTCGCCGCGACCAGATCCCCTTCGTCATCGGACTTGTCGGTCTTGAGCAGTAGCGAGGCAACGGCGAAAGAGACTGCTGCAGCGCCGAATACCGAGAGCGTGACGCCCAGGAAGCTGCCGGTGGCGGTTTGCGCGTAGACGGCGATGATCGATCCGGGTGCGGCCGGGGCGCGCAGACCGGATCCGAACAGCACGTTGATGAAGATGCCGGTCATGCCGCCGAGGATGGTGGCCGCGATCAGCTTCGGCTTCATCAGGACATACGGAAAGTAGATCTCGTGGATGCCGCCGAAGAAGTGGATGATCGCCGCGCCAGGTGCCGACGCGCGCGCCGCACCGCGGCCGAATGCCATGTAGGCCAGCAAGATTCCCAGGCCCGGACCGGGGTTGGCCTCGAGTAGGAACAGCACCGACTTGCCGGTTGCCAGGGCCTGGGTGGTTCCCAGTGGCGTCAACACCCCGTGGTTGATCGCGTTGTTGAGGAACAGCACCTTGGCCGGCTCGATGAAGATCGAGGTGAGCGGCAACAGGTCGTGATCGACCAGGAAGTCGACCACATGGCCGGCGCCCCGGCTGAACGCGGACACGATCGGGCCGATACCGAAGAAGCCGAACGCAGCCATGATGAGCCCGACGATGCCGGCCGAGAAGTTGTCGACCAGCATCTCGAAGCCCGGTCGGATCTTGCCGTCCCAGATGGCGTCGATCTTCTTCATCACCCAGGCGCCCAGGGGGCCCATGATCATCGCGCCGAGGAACATCGGGACATCGGAGCCGGCGATAACGCCCATGGTGGCGATGGCGCCGACCACGGCCCCGCGGGTGCTGTACACCATCCGGCCGCCGGTGGAGCCGATCAGGATCGGCAACAGGTAGGTGATCATCGGCGCGACGATGCCGCCGTCGGCGAAGTCGCCCCAGCCGCCGATCTTGGCCACCCAACCGCCGGGGTCGCGGAGCCCGGCGAACAGTCCGGTCAGCCAGCCGGCCTTGATGAACAGGGCGGTGATCAGGCCCCAGGCGATGAAGGCACCGATATTGGGCATAACCATGTTCGACAGCGACGTGCCCAGCTTCTGAACATGAACCCGCGCGCCGGTCCGCGGTTTCGTCTCGGTGGTAGACAACTGAAGGCCTCCGATCTTGGGTGATGCCGATCACATCCGAAGATCAGTAAAACCCACAACCGGGCATCAATGCAAGCAATCGGTCAGAAACGGGCACAATCTGCTGTGGTTTTATGCCCGGATTACCGTTAGAGTGTGGGTCAGCTCACGCGAGAGGAAGGACGATCGCTATGAAAGCCCTGCGCTTCTACGCTCCCGAGGATGTCCGGCTGGAGGACGTCCCGGAGCCCACCTGCGGACCCGACGAGGTCAAGATCCGGGTGCGCAACTGCTCGACGTGCGGCACCGACGTCAAGATCTTCTACAACGGCCACCAGAACCTGACGCCGCCGCGCACGATCGGCCACGAGATCGCCGGCGAGATCGTGGAGGTTGGTGCCGAGATCAACCAGACCTACGGCAGCGATTGGAAGACCGGCGACCGGGTGCAGGTGATCGCCGCGGTGCCGTGCGGGCACTGCCACGAATGCCGCAAGGGCTGGATGGCGGTATGCCAGAACCAGACGTCGGTGGGTTACCAGTACGACGGTGGTTTCGCCGAATACATGATCGTGCCCAAGCAGGTTTTGGCCGTCGACGGTTTGAACCGGATCCCGGACAACGTCGGCTTCGACGAGGCGTCAGCCGCCGAGCCCTTCGCGTGTGCCATCAACGCGCAGGAACTGCTGGGCATCGAGGAGGGTGACACCGTGGTCGTGTTCGGGGCCGGCCCGATCGGCTGCATGCACATCCGGATCGCCCGTGGCGTGCACAAGTGCGGTCCGGTCTACCTCGTCGACGTCAACGACAGCAGGCTGAAGATGTCTGCGGACGCCGTCGATCCCGACGAGGTGATCAATGCGGCCGATGTCGACGTCGTCGAGAAGGTGATGGAGCTGACCGGCGGCCGGGGCGCCGACGTGATCATCACCGCCACGGCGGCCAACATCACCCAGGAGCAGGCCATCGCGATGGCCGCGCGCAACGGCCGCATCTCTTTCTTCGGCGGCCTGCCCAAGACGAATCCGACGATCACCTGCGACTCCAATGTCGTGCATTACCGGCAGCTGCACATCCACGGCGCCAACGGCTCGGCGCCAGAGCACAACAAGCGCGCGCTGGAATACATCTCGACTGGTCAGGTGCCCGTCAAAGATCTGATCACCCGCCACATCTCGCTCGACAACGTGCTTGACGCCTTCGGCATCGTCAAAAGCGGCGAGGCCATCAAGGTCACCGTCGAGCCGTAACCCATCTCACCGGGGTCTCCAGACCGACGGGGTTTCATCCGCGCTCTCCGTGGAACGTAGTAGGGGTACGCACGCCTACGAGGGGACCGGATGAACAACGAAGCTGAGCAGGCCCGTGAGGGCTTGATCGACTCGATCAAGGGCAAAGCCAAGGAAGTCGTCGGCGCCGTCACCGGCAATGACTCGCTGACCGCGGAAGGTCAGCTCGAGCAGGTTGGCGCCAAGCAGCGCAAAGAAGCCAACGCCGAAAAGGCGATCGCGGACGCCGAGGCGGCCGAAGCCAGAGAACAAAAATCCGAGGCCACCGCGGAAGCCGCACAGGCCCGCGCCGAGGTGACCGCTCGGGCCGCAACTGCCGAACAGGCCATCGGCAACGAGGCGGCAGCCCAGAAGCGCGCCGCTGAGCAGGATGCCAGCCAATTGGCCGCCGCCGCATCGGCACAGGCGGAGCAAGACGCCCAGCGCCAGGCCACTGGTGCCGAGGCGCGGGCACGGCTGGAATCCGAGCAGGCCAACAAGAAGGTCGAGGCCGCTGTCGAAGATCACCAGGATGCGGTGCGCGACGCCGCTGCGGCGAGGGCGGAAGCCGATCGGCTCAGAAGCGAAGCCAACGAGCTGACCAAAGACGCGGATTTGCCTGAGTGACAATGACTATCGGACAAAGAGGAATGCCATGAAAATCTCCGACGTGCCCTTCGCCATTCTGCGACTGCAGTATCGCGCCGCCCGAGTGCCCCTCCAGATTGTGGAGGAGCAGGTGGTTGCCCGCCTGGACAACGAGTCGCCGGCGCGTCTCGTCTACGAGCGTTCCCTGGGAGCGTTGGATGTAACGGTCGGCAATCTGCTGGGTGATCCCAAGATCGCCGAGCGGGGTGCGGCGCTGGCCGAACGCAGTGAGGCACTGCGCCTTGCGGCCGAACTCGATGCCGAGACCGGTGCCGAGGTGCGCGAGGCCGGCCAGGAGTTCAAGGCTCGGCAAGAAGAGGCCAAGCAGCAGCGCCAAAATGCCCAAGCCACAAAGCAGAAGACTGTGCAGGAGACTCGCCAGCAGGCCGAGGAGCGCAAGCGGTCGGCTGCCAAGAATGCGGCCGACCGCGTCTCAGCGGTCAAAGAGCGGGTGGACAAGTCGGCAGCCCAGCGCACCGCTGCGGTCGAGAACGCGAAGCAGACCGAGCAGGCCAACATCGGTGCCGCCGAGAAGACGGTAACCAAGGCGGCACAGGCGAAACTCGAAGACGCACAAGACCGACGCAGCGACGCCGCGTCCCTGCGCAGCGACGCCGACCGGGTGAACGAACTGGCCGACGTCGAGAAGGAGAAGCGCCAGGAGGCGCGCGCTGCCGAGAAGAACTAGCCGTTGAGTGAGTACTGAGGGTCCATGTAGCGGCTGAATTGCCGTCCTCAGTACTCACTCACTGTGCTGTGCCTCAACGCAGGTACACCGTCGTCGTGTGAGTGAAGAACTCCCTGGCGGCGGTGCCCTGCTCTTTGGGGCCCAGGCCGCTCTTCTTCGCCCCGCCGAACGGCACGTGTGGATCGGCACCCGCGGATTCGGAGTTGATGTGCAGAACTCCGACGTCGACGTGCTGGATAGCGTGCAGGGCTCGGGTCAGATCCTGGGTGAAAATGGCTGCGGACAAGCCGAATTCAGTGTCGTTGGCTAATGCGAAGGCCTCGTCGGTGTCGGCGGCTCGCCTCGCCGCCAAGACCGGACCGAACAGTTCTTCTGCCCAGATGTCGGCCGGTGCCGTCAACTCCAATACGGTGGGAGCGACGAAGAAGCCTTCGGCCAGCAGCCCCTTGAAGTACGGCTCGCCACCGGCGAGTACCTCGGCGTCCTGCGCCATCGCGGTACCGATGCCGGCGTAGATGTTCCGCTGCGCTGCGCCGGTGATGACCGGACCCATCTGCGTCGTGTCCTCGGTCGGGTCGCCGACGGCCAGCGCGGCGGCCCGGGTGGCGAGCTCGCCGAGGAATCGATCAGCAATGCCGTCGGTGACGATCAATCGTGAAGTGGCCGTGCACTTCTGGCCGGTCGAACGGAACGCTCCCAGCATCACCTGCTCGAGCGCCAGCTCGATGTCGGCGTCATCAAGGACGACGGCCGCGTTCTTGCCGCCCATCTCGGCCTGAACCGGCACGCCGCGCGCCGCGGCGGAGGCGGCGATGCGCCGACCCACGGCAGTCGAGCCGGTGAAGCTGATCGCGGCGATGTCGGGGTGCTCGACCAACGCCTCGCCGATCGGTGAATCACCGATCACCAGATTGAGCACCCCCGGCGGAAGGCCGGCGGATGTCAGCGCTTCCGCGAGTCGGATCGCCAGCAGCGGAACAGTGGTCGCCGGTTTCCACACCACGGTGTTGCCGTAAACCAGCGCAGGCGCGATCTTCCATGCCGGGATCGCGATGGGGAAGTTGAACGGGGTGATGACCGCGACGACGCCAATCGGCTTGCGGGTCACCAGGATCTGTTCACCCGCGCGGGCCGAGGCGAAGATCTCACCGGCCTGGCGGTCGCCCTCGTTGCCGTAGTAGCGCAGGATCTGTGCGGCCCGCCGAACTTCGCCGACACCTTCGCCCTTGGTCTTGCCCTCTTCGATCGCCAGCTCCAAACCCCACGCCTCGGCGTGGCGCTCGACCACTGCTGCGGCCTCGAGCAAGACGGCGCCACGCTGGTGGATCGGCATGCCGGCCCAGCTCTTGAGTGCCTCGCCTGCTGCCGTGACGGCGCTGTCGACATCTGCTGTCGTCGCGCAACCGCCCTCGGCGACAACAACACTCGGCCGAGTGGGGTTGACGCTGCTGATCTGGTCTCCGCTGCCTGACCGCCACTCACCGGCGATCAGATGCCGCAGCTCTGTCGTATCGGTCAACTCAGCGGAACGCTGCCTGACCGGTCAGAGCGCGCCCGATCGACAGCAGGTGCATCTCGGAGGTGCCCTCGTAAGTCAGCACCGACTCGAGATTGTTCGCATGCCGCAAGGGTGAGTACTCCAGCGTGATCCCGCTGCCGCCCAACAGGGTTCGGCACTCACGGGCGATCGCCAGTGCCTCGCGAACATTGTTGAGCTTGCCCAGGCTAATCTGCTCGGGCCGCACACCCTCGGCGTCCTTCATGCGGCCGAGGTGAACGGCCAACAGCATGCCCTTGCCCAGCTCGAGGGTCATGTTGGCCAGCTTCTCCTGGGACAGCTGGAAACTCGACAGCGGCCGATCGAATACCTCGCGTTCGCGCGCATAGGCGATCGCCGTCTCCAGGCTGTCGCGCGCCGCTCCCAGTGCGCCGAACACGATCCCGAAGCGCGCCTCATTGAGGCACGACAGCGGCGCACCCAAACTGGTCGCCTCCGGCAGCTGTGCGGATGCCGGCAGCCGCACGCCCTCGAGCACCAGCTCGGAGGTCACCGAGGCTCGCAGCGACAGCTTCTTGTGGATGACGTTGGCGGTGAACCCGGGGGTGTCGGTCGGCACAAGGAAACCGCGGACGCCGTCGTCGGTCTGCGCCCAGACGGTGGCGACGTCGGCGAGATTGCCGTTGGTGATCCACATCTTGGTGCCGTCGAGCACCCAATCGCTGCCGTCTCGGCGGGCTCGGGTGCGCATCCCGGCCGGGTTGGAGCCGAAGTCTGGCTCGGTCAGCCCGAAGCAGCCGATGGCCTCACCGGTGGCCAGCCGGGGCAGCCACTCGTTCTTCTGCTCATCGGAGCCGTAGCGGTAGATGGAGAACATCGACAGCGAGCCCTGCACCGAGACGAAACTGCGGAAGCCGCTGTCGCCGGCCTCGAGTTCCATACAGGCCAGCCCGTAGCTGACGGCGTTGGTGCCCGCACAGCCATACCCCTGCAGGTGCATGCCCATCAAACCGAGCTGGCCAAACTCCTTGGCGAGTTCTTTTGGCAGCGTGGCTGATTCGAACCAGTCCTCGATGTTCGGCCGAAGCCGGGTGTCGACGAACTTGCGCACGGTGGCCGCGATGTCCCGTTCGTCGGAGTCGAGCAGACGATCCGTGCCGAACAGCTCCAGCGGTGTGTAGATGTCCTTCTTGGCTGGGGCAGTCGTGGTGCTCATGGCTTATCCGATCCGGATCAGTTTCTTGTTGACGAACTCGTCGATGCCGAACCGGCCCAGCTCCCGTCCGAAGCCGGAGCGCTTCACCCCGCCGAACGGCAGCTCGACCCCGTCGGCGCCGACTACGTTCACGAACACCATGCCGGCGTCGATCTTGTCGGCTACCCGCTTGGCCTGTTCTTCATCCGTGGTGAACACGTACGAGCCGAGCCCGAACGGGATGTCGTTGGCCAGCTCCACGGCCTCGTCCTCGGAGTTCACTTTGAACACCATCGCCACCGGGCCGAACAGCTCCTCGCGGTAGGTCGCCGAATCGGGGGAGACCCCGGTCAGCACGCCCGGCGGGAAGTAGGCGCCGTCGCGCTTGCCTTCCGAGACAAGGTTGGCGCCGTCGGCCACCGCACGGTCGATCTGCTCGGCCAGGCGCTGGGCCGCGCCCAACGACGACAGCGGCGCCAGGCCGTCGGCGGCCTCGACCACCTTCTTGGTGAACTTGTCGAGGAACTCGTCGTAGAGGTCGGCCGAGACGATGAAGCGCTTGGCGGCGTTGCACGCCTGCCCGGTGTTCTCGAATCGTCCGGCCATCGCGGCCTCGACTGTGGCGTCCAGGTCGTCACTGGACAGCAGGATGAACGGATCGGAGCCGCCGAGCTCGAGGACGACCTTCTTGAGGTTGCGGCCGGCGATCTCGGCGACCGCCGCACCGGCCCGCTCGGAACCGGTCAGCGACACCCCCTGCACGCGCGGGTCGGCGATGACATCGGCGATCTGCTCGTTGGTGGCGTAGATGTTGACGTAGGCGCCCGCGGGATAGCCGGCGTCATCGAAGATCTGCTGGATGGCCTCGGCGGACTCCGGGCACTGCGGCGCGTGCTTGAGCACGATCGTGTTGCCCAGCGTCAGGTTCGGTCCGGCGAAGCGGGCGACCTGGTAGTACGGGTAGTTCCACGGCATGATGCCCAGCAGCACGCCGACCGGTCCACGCTTGATCACCGCGCTGCCCTCGCCGTCGAGCAGCTCGATCGGCTCGTCGGCCAGGAACTTCTCGGCGTTGTCGGCGTAGTACTCGTAGATTGCAGCACTGAAGTCGACCTCGCCGAGGGCCTGGTCCAGCGGCTTGCCCATCTCGCGGTGGATGATCTCGGCCAGCTTGTCGCGGCGCTCGGTGTGCAGGGCGGCCACCCGGCGGATCAGGTCCGCGCGCTGCGCGACCGTCGATGTCTTCGACCATTCGCGGTAGGCCTTGGTGGCCGAGGCCAGCGCCTGCTCGATCTGCTCATCGGTCGCGGTCGGGTACTCCCGCACGACCTCACCGGACTTCGGGTCGACCACCGCGTACAGACTCATGTCCCGTCCTCAGGGTTTAGTGGTGTAAAACTAACCGAAGTTATATACCGCTAAACTCCTACGCCACAAGGGCTGGGCGACCGGCCGTCTGCTGAAGGTGAGGTGCCCCGATGCAGCAGGACATCGACGACGACGTCCTCGCGGGCGTCGACGGGTGGATGACCCGGCTGGGCCCGAAGCTGCGGGCGCTTCGCAAAGAACGGGCGTTGACGTTGGAGGCGGTCGCCACCTCTGCGGGGCTGACCAAAGGTTTCTTGAGCCTGCTGGAGCGCGGGCAGACCACGATCTCGGTACCCAATCTGCTCCGCGTGTGCGAAATCCTCAGTGTCTCAGTCGGTTCGTTGTTCGACTATCCGGATTCGCCGGTGGTCCGCGGTGGCGGCGGTGCGCCAGTCGAGATGGGCGGCACCGGGATCCGCGAGTATCTGCTGACGCCGGAGACCGAGGAAAATCTGCAGGTGATGCGGACGGTGCTGCACCCCGGTGGTGGGACGGGCGGCGCCTACACGCTGGAGTCCGAAACCATCTTCGTATTCGTGCTGCGCGGGTGCCTGCGCCTGACGGTCGACGGTCAGGAATCGGTCCTCAAAGCCGGCGACTGCTACACATTCTCGGCCAAGGCGGCCCATTCCTGGGACAACCCTGGGCCGGAGACGAGCGAGGTGCTGTGGTCTATCACGCCACCGATACCACGGAATTCCGACCCGAACCGGGTCTAACGTGCTGTACTGACCAGACAGTTTGTTGCCGGGGAAGGTATTTGGGTGGTCAAGAAGTCAGCGGGAAAGCGCGCTGACGGCGACGAGAAGATCGCCGTCGATCAACGCGTCCGTGTCTATGTCGACACCGACGACGAGGTACGTGGCGTCATCGTCGAGGATTTCGGGGACCTGGCCGGCCATGCCGTCGATGTCGGGGACGTCCACATCTCGGATGCCGCGCGGCGCTGGGCGGTTCTCACCGACGCCGGAACTCTGGTTTTCGTCGACAGTCACCAGATCGCCTCGGAGTAAAGACCTCTAGCCGAACAACCGCCGGCGACGTCGGGTGGGTGGGCGTCGCGAGGCGTACGGCCAAGGATTGTTGCGCTCGGGGACGGCGTCGGCGCGGACCTGCTTGAGCTGCGCTCGCAGATGCGCTTTCAGTTCGTGCAATTCGGCATCGGACCACCGATTGACAGCCTCGACCGGATCAGCGGTCAAATCGTAGAGCTCCCACTGATCGTCGAGCGGGCTGGTGCGATACGTCTCGCCACCGGGACCGTTGGCGGCGAGGTGCCGAATTCCGGGTTCGGTCCACGTGCCGGGGTCGTCGAACGTGCGCACCAACTTCCACAGCCGACCGTCCACCCGGGTGACGAGCCCCTCGAAGTTCGCCGACGTGTGCGCCGGTATCCGGATGCGCAAGGGCGCAGGAGGATTCACCGTCCGCTTGAGGCGCCGTGCCAGACCCGAGGCTCCGGTGTCACCCTCCAGCATGTTGTCGCTGGTCATGATGTAAACGGCGCGGTTCTCGTCCGCCTCCGCCCCGTCGACGATCGGCATGAGATCGCGGCCGGGTAGGGGATGCACTTCGGTGAAGGACTCGGAAAGCGTTGCCGCAGTGAACTCCACATCGATGCCGGCAGCGCCGAGCAGGGTCGGCAGCAGGTCGACGTGCGATGTCGGTGCCGTCACGAGACGCGGCGCGGTCGCGTGCTCGCCCACGCGGGCGATCACGAACGGAACCCGGGTCGCTTCGTCGTACAGGTTGAACCACTTCTGATGCAGACCGCCATGGGCGCCCAGCAGATCGCCGTGGTCGGCGGTGCGCACCAGCACGGCGTGATCCGACCCGCCCTCGGTGACGGCGCGGCGGACCCGGTCGATGGGTGCATCAACTTCGGCATGCAGCCGGTAGTAGAGGTCGCGATAGCGCTGCGCGCCACGGTCGTACACGCGCTGGATGGCCGCGGCGGGACCGTAACCCGAGTAGTAGGCCTCCCGGAAGGCGATCTGCGCGGCGGGTTTGGTGCGCAGGTCTTCGTCCGCGGTGGGCGCAGCCGGAACCGGCGGTGGATCGAGCGGCGAGGGTTCGAGGGGGCTTCGCCTTGCCCACGTGGGGAACAGCACGATGTCGTGCGGGTTGACGAAGCTCGCCACGAGCAGGAACGGGCGCAGTGCGGCGGCGTCCCCGGCGCGCCTGCGGGAATACCGATCCTGCAGCCAGGCCACCACCCGGTCGGCGATCAACGGGTCGCGCCGCAGGCCACTGTTCGCCAGGCCCGCGCCGTGTGGTTCGGGCCCGACCCAGCCGGAGAACCCGAACGGTGCGAGCGGATCGGCATCGAGGTAGCGCTGCACCGCGCCCGGGTCGACGACGCCGTCGTCGTCATTGGTCGCTAGTGCCGCACCGGTTTCGGGGTCGGTCAGATCGGCGTGCGAGATGTGCCACTTGCCGTCGTAATGGGTGTCGTAACCGGCCGCGCGGAACCAGTTGCCCAACGTGGGCACTTCGCCTCGGCGCAGCCACCGCATCCGCGAATCGTCGAATACCTTTCCGATGCCGTCGGTCTGGGTGACACCGTGTAGGTCGGGGTACTGCCCGGTGAAGATCGTCGGCCTGCTTGGTACGCACGCCAGCGAGCCGGTGTAGTGACGCCCGAAGCTGACACCGTGCTCGTCGAACCATCGCCGGCCGCTCAACACCCGCTGCCGCCAGGCGAGAACGTCATCCGATTCGTAGGGCGGAGTCGCGCGCTCCTCGTCGGTCATCACGATGATGATGTCGGGTGTCTTTCCCGTCGCTTCGCTCGCCCCGGAACGATCAGACATGCTGCGCCTCCAATTGTTTCGCCAGTCCGTCCAGGAGTTGGTCCAACCGTGTGACGGACCCCCGGCCGAAAGCGCGCTCGGCGAGCCGCTGTACGGGATTGGTGCCGATGGTCACCGCATTCGTCAGGGTGACCTCGGTGAGGCCACGGGCGATCGGCCGCAGCGTCCAGCGACTGCGAAGATGACGCACCAGCGGGGGAAGTCCCTCGATGTCGTAGGCGAGCGTGTGCGGCGGGTCGAAGTCGGTGATCCGTTCGACCAATGTCGAGCGCCCGAGCTGGACGCGGCGTGAGGTACCGATCATGCTGCCGGCGGCACCGTGTTCCAGCAAGCAGGAGTGGTCGACGAAGTCGGCCCAGAAGCTGACCGCGCCGAAATCGGCCAGCACGTCCCAGATTGTCTGCGGGTCGGCGGCGATTGTGCGGGTGCGGCGGATCTCGGCCACCGGATCATTCAACCGCACTCGTCCCTGCGGCGTCCGGCAATGTGAAGCCAACCACCGACGCCTGTCGTCGGCTACGCTGCGCGCGATGACCGAGGTTGTTCTCGCGCGCGCGCTGCCTGACCTGTCCGACGAGGTGGCGCGGGTCCCGGCCCCCGTCGTGCCGGCCGTCGATCCGCCGTACTCGTTACGCGTGGCGACCACCGCCGACGCCCCGATGGTCGCCGAGTGGATGAACCGGCCGCATCTGGCGCAGGCATGGGAATACGACTGGCCCGTCGATCGCTGGCGGCGGCACCTGCAGGCGCAACTCGACGGCACGTACTCGGTGCCACTGATTGTCACCCTTGAGGGCACTCCCGATGGTTACCTCGAGTTATACAGGGCTGCAAAAGATTCGATCGCACCGTGTTATGAGGTGGACCCGTATGACCTCGGCCTCCATGCGGCGATCGCCAGCACCCGACTTCTCAACAGAGGCATCGGTTTGGATCTGCTCCCACAGATCATCACCAACCTGTTCGCCGCTGACCCGCGGTGCCGACGGGTGATGTTCGATCCCGACCACCGCAACGCCGCCGCTCGGCGGGTGTGCGAAGCCGCGGGATGCAGATTTATCGGAGAGTTCGACATGTCCAACCGGCGGATGGCGCTCTACGCGTTCGATCGTCCGCAGGGATAGCCCGTTCGACTAAGCGCGCCCGCAATCGGCTGGGTGCTGAGCACATCTAACTATGGTTAGGCGTACCTATTGAAACTTAGGTAAGTCTTAGCTAATCTCCGTCCGCAATGCTTACTCGTTAGAACTGTGGAGAAGGAGATTTCGTGCACGCCGCTGTCAACCTTTCGGGGGCTCAGGTCGTTGCCAGCCCAGCATTCTCGGCGCGCCGCGCCGGCAGATTCACGATCGCCGGCGCGGCGATGATCACCGCCGGCGCACTCGTCGCCGGACCGGCTACCCAATCCGTAGACGAAATCCAGCGGCGGGCAGTCCAGGCGGTCGAGCTGACCGGCCTGTCGGTCACCGCCTCGCCGCTGACCATCTACCCGCAGATCGTCACGAACACGGTCACCAATATCGCCGCCCTGACCCAGGCGATCGCCGCCGATCCGCTGCCGGTTCTGTCTCAGGTCGCCCGCAATCAGCTCGGCTACGCCACCGAGATCGGCAACGCCATCACCGGAATCCCGGCCGGCTGGGAGACCTACATGGCGGGTCGGGGTGGCACGTTCCTGGCCAACCTCAAGATCGCCATCGACCAGGGCAACAATGCCGAGATCGTCAACCAGTTGAGCAGCTTCGTGCTGTACGGCGCGCTGGCCACGATCACACCGATCTACAACGCGCTGTTGACCTACACGCCTCGCGGCAGCACCGTACCGAATCCGGGTATCCCGCAACAGATCGCGCAGAACTTCGCGAACGCGGTGGGCGCGATCTTCAGCAGCACCACGCTCGTCAACGGCATCTTCCAGCCGGTCTACGGGGCCGCGTTGAGTGTGCTGGCAACGGCCGGCGACATCGTCGGCGGTCTGGTCCAGTCGGTGTCCGCCGGTGACGCGGTGGGAGCGATCAACACCGTCGTCAACACGCCGGGGCTGTTCGTCAACGCGGTTCTCAACGGCTGGAACAACCCCAAGTCCGCCGCGCCGTTCCCGGCTCTGCTGACGTTCATCCCGGTGGCGCCCCCGACCGACCCCGCCAACGGTGTGACCGTGACCGGTCCCTCGATCGGCCTGCTGGGCAGGCTGCTGGTCACGATCCCGCAGGCGATCGCCAAGGCCATCACGCCGCCGGTCACCACGACCGCCAGCAGCACCCCGGCCGCGTCTGCCGTGCCTGCGGCGACGGAGTCGGCATCGGCGAAGGCATTGACGGCCGACACGACCGATGCTGCCGCGGGATCGACCGAGGCTACGGCGGCCACCAACACCGAAACTGATTCGACCAGTGCACCCTCGGCTCCGGTCGTGACCAGTGGCAAGACGGCGAAGAAGCCGACGGCGACCTCGTCGACGAAGGCCAGTGGTGGCACCACGTCGGCGGGCAAGGCCACCGACGGAAAGAAGACGACCGCCGGTAGCGCACGCAGCGCTCGCGCCAAGGCATCGGCGTCGAGCTCGTCGGACGCCGAGTAACACCGATGAGGAGCCGGGCCCCGCTGCGGGGCCCGGCTTTTCAAGTGAGGACTGTCGACATGACCGACGTGACCGCGGCGCCGCGAGCACCGATCGACACCGGTGATTGGGCCGAGATACCCGAGGGCATGACGCCGGCGGATGCGGTGGCGCAGTTGGCCGCCGACGTTCCCGAACGCACCGGGGACGACTACCTGGTCTATGAACGGCACGGTTGCTGGACATTGGCGATCGGCGCGCGTACGAGTATCGAACTCGATCGCGACGAGTGCCGTATCGGCGACGGGCAGGCGGTCGTCACCCACACCTGGAGTGGGCGCCCCGCACAGGTGTTGGCCGACGCCGTCGACACCGCACTGGCCGGTGGCGAACCGGCGTTCGGGTGGATCGCCTTCGAACTGGGCGCGCACCGGCACGGCTTGTTCGACAGGGTCCCGCCGGGAACACCGCTGGCCCGGGTCTTCACTCCCCGTAGCCGAGTAGTACTGTCACCGAACGGAATTCAGGTGATCAACGGCGACGCGCGGCTGCACGCGGCGGTCCGGAACTTGCGGCCCGGCAGGCTCGATGGCCGCGCCGAACTCCTGGACGTGACCGCCGACTGCACTGGCTATCGCGAGCGCGTCGCGACCGCGGTGGCCGAGATACAGGCGGGCCGCTACCAGAAAGTGATCCTGTCGCGCACCGTCGACGTCCCCTTCCCGGTCGACTTCCCGGCGACCTACAGCCTGGGCCGCAGGCGCAACACACCCGCACGGTCATTTCTCCTGCGCCATGGCGGAATCCGCGCACTGGGTTTCAGCCCCGAGTTGGTCGCCGCCGTTCGCAGCGACGGTGCGGTGCTGACCGAGCCGCTCGCCGGCACCAGGGCGTTCGGCCGGGGTGCCAACGATGACCGGGCGGCCCGAGACGAGCTCGAATCCGACGCCAAGGAAATCGTCGAGCACGCGCTGTCGGTACGGACGTCTCAGGACGAGATCGCCGAAGTCGCTGAGCCCGGCACCGTCGCGGTCACCGACTTCATGACGGTGCGCGAGCGCGGCAGCGTTCAGCACCTGGGCTCGACCGTCGGCGGCACCTTGCTCCCGAGCCGTGACCGGATGGATGCGCTCGAGGCGCTGTTCCCGGCCGTGACCGCGTCCGGAATCCCGAAAGCGCCTGGCCTCGAGGCAATCCTGCGCCTCGACGAGATGCCGCGCGGTCTGTATTCGGGCGCTGTTGCGATGTTCACCCCCGATGGCGGACTCGACGCCGCGCTGGCGCTGCGCGTCGTCTACGAGGCAGGATCTCGGACCTGGCTGCGGGCCGGGGCGGGCATCATCGCGGCGTCGTCACCAAACCGCGAGTTCGAGGAGACGTGCGAGAAGATGGCATGCCTGGCGCCCCATCTCGTCGCCCGCCGCGACTGACCGTTCAAGGTTGCAGCTGCGCGACGATCGAGCGTTTGTCGATCTTGCCCACCGCGGTCGTCGGTAATGCCGGCATCGGCGCCACCATGTCCGGGCGGCAGTGCACGGCGACACCGCGCGCATCGAGATGCTCGTTGAGCTCGGTCATGCCGACCGGTGCGCCGCGGAAAACAACTGCCGCGCAGATCTTCTCGCCGAGGTAGGGATCGGGTAGGCCGACTGCGGCAGCCGCGGAGATTCGTGGATGGGTGAGCAAGTGGCTCTCCAGATCAAGGGCCGACACCGTCTCGCCACCGCGAAGGATGACATCTTTGACCCGTCCGGTCACCTCCAGGTAGCCGTTGGCCATGCGGCGCACCGTGTCTCCGCTGCGGTAGAAGCCGTCCAGTGTGAACGAGCGCTGGTTCTCCGCCTCGGCGCGGAAATACCCGTTGATGGTGTACGGCCCGCGCACCAACAGTTCGCCCGGCTCGCCTTCTGGCACTTCGTCTCCGGCCTCATCGACGATGCGAAGCTCATCATCCTCGGCCAGCGGCCGACCCTGGGTGTTGTCGATCAGTTCCGGAGGGTCGTCGAGCCTGGTGTAGTTCAGCAGGCCTTCGGCCATCCCGAACACCTGCTGGAGTCCGGGTGTGAGCACCGATCGGATGTGCCGGGCGTCGTCGGCGGCCAGCTTGGCCCCGCCGACCTGAAGCACGCGCAATGTCGACGGAATCTGCTCCTCCCACTCGCAGGCCTGCGCCCACAACCGGGCCAGTGCCGGCACCAGTGCCGTGACGGTGACACCATGGCGGGCAATCGTGGCGAACGCCGCTTCTGGACTGGGATCTCGGCCGAACACCACGGTCGCACCCGCGCTCATCGCACCGAGGAGTCCGGGGCAGGCAAGGGGGAAGTTGTGGCCGGCAGGTAGTGCGACGAGGTAGACGTCGTCACTCGTCAGCCGGCACAGCGCAGCGCTGGCCGTGGCGTTGTACACGTAGTCGTCGTGAGTGCGGGGGATCAGCTTTGGGGCGCCGGTGGTGCCGCCGGACACCAATAGCACCGCGGGGCCGCTGCTGTCGGGGCGCAACCGCGGCGGCTGCCCCTCGCCCGCGCACACCTGCGACCACGAGATGTGCGAGCCGGCTTCGCCGTCGACGATGACATGCCGTAATCGGTTGGGCCGCTGCAACAGTCGCTCGGCCATCGCGCGGTAGTCGAATCCGCCGGGGTCGGTGCCCACGATGATCGCGGTCGCGTCGCAGACGTCGAGGAAGTGCGCCAGTTCGGCGTCGCGGTGGCCGGGCAGGCAGAGCACCGGCAACGCGCCGGTCCGCAGCAACCCGAACAGCGCGACCGCGAACTGGCAACTGTTCGGCAGCTGTACCAGGACGCAGTCCCCGGCACCGATCCCCAACGAGAGGAGCCCGGCGGCGGCAGCGTCGGCTCGTTGGTCCAATTCGGCATACGTGAAGTGCTCCGCATCGTCGATGACCGCCGGGTGATCGGGCCAGCGACGCGCGGACGATCGCAGGATTTCGTCGAGGGGTTGGCCGGCCCAGTAACCCGCCTCGCGATAAAAGCTCGCGCGGTGCGGCGGAAAGGGGATGAATCCGATCATTGCGCTCCCTGGCGTAGGCATGTCCTCGGCAGAGAGCATAGGGTAGCCTTCCCAAAGTTAGGTAAGGCTGGTCTGAGGCAGGAGGCGCAGTGACCGCGGCTGAAGCGGCCATGATCACCGACCGGATCGCCGAAGTCCTCGGCGTCGACCACACCGACATCGACCCGGACGGCGACCTGATTGCGCAGGGGCTGGACTCCATTCGCATGATGGCGCTCGCCGGACGTTGGCGCCGTGCGGGATTCGACGTCGACTTCGCCCGACTCGCGGCCGCCCCGTCAGTTCGAGCCTGGGCGGAGTTGCTGACGGCTCCCACGCCTGCCGAGGTGACGCCGGGCGAGACGCAACCCGTTGACGGGGAGCCCTTTCCGATGGCGCCGATGCAGCACGCGATGTGGGTCGGCAGGCACGCCGATCAGCAGCTCGGCGGTGTGGCCGGGCATCTCTATGTGGAGTTCGACGGCGACGCGGTGGATCCGGACCGACTCCGGCGGGCGGCCACGCATTTGGCGGCACGTCACCCCATGCTGCGAGTGCAGTTCCTGCCCGACGGCACCCAACGTGTCGGTGCTCCACCCGCCGCCTTCCCGGTAACGGTTCTGGACCTGCGTGACTGCGACGACGTCGAGGAGCGGCTGACCGCGATCCGGTCGGCGAAATCGCGGCAACAGCTCGACGATCAGGTCTTCGAGCTCACGCTGACGCTGCTTCCCGGGCACCGCAGCCGCCTGCACGTGGACCTGGATATGCAAGCCGCGGACGCGATGAGCTACCGCGCGCTGATGGCTGATCTCGCCGCCCTGTATCGCGGTGATTCACTCACCGCGATCGGCTACACGTATCAGCAGTATCGCCAACAACTTTCGCCGCCAGACCGGTTCGACGTCGATCGACGCTGGTGGTCCGACCGAGTGCCACAGTTGCCCGACGCGCCCGCGCTGCCGGTGGTGCCCGCCGCAGACCGGACCGACCCCACCCGGCCCGGGCGCCGGTGGCATTGGCTGGATCCGCACACCCGGGACGGACTGTTCGAGCGGGCGCGTGCCCACGGCGTGACGCCTGCGATGACACTGGCTGCATCGTTCGCCGACACGGTGGCCGGTTGGTCGGCCGATCCGCGCTTCCTGCTCAACGTTCCGCTGTTCGCGCGCGAACCGCTGCACCCGGATATCGAGAAGGTGGTCGGCGACTTCACCTCGTCGCTGCTGCTCGATGTCGACCTCGCCGCCGCGCACACCCCGGCGCAGCGGGCCCGGGCACTGCAGCACACCATGCACGAGGCGGCGGCGCACGCGTCGTATCCGGGACTGTCGGTGCTGCGGGACATCAGCCGGCATCGCGGAACGCAGGTGCTCGCTCCGGTCGTGTTCACCAGCGCACTGGGCCTCGGCGAACTGTTCTCTGCCGATGTGACAACACAATTCGGTACACCGAGCTGGATCATCTCGCAGGGACCTCAGGTGCTGCTCGACGCCCAGGTGACCGAAGTCGCCGGTGGCATACTGCTCAACTGGGATGTCCGGGAGAGCGCGTTCCGTCCCGGCGTCATCGACGCGATGTTCGCCCACCACACCGCCGAAGTGCAGCGCCTTGCTCACGAGGACGCCGCCTGGGACAGCGGGCGCGGTCCGATGCTCCCGCCGGAACAGCGTGCGGTGCGGGACGCGGTGAACACCACCGCGCTGCCCAGCGGAAAGATGTTGCACGACGGCTTCTTCGACACTGCGTCGCGTCAACCCGATGCTCCTGCGGTGTTCAGCAGCATGGGCGATCTCACCTATGCGGACCTGCGCGAGCAATCGCTGGCGGTGGCTGCCGCCCTGCGCGCCGCAGGACTCCCCGACGGGGGAACCGTCGCGGTTCTGGGACCCAAGACGGCTGAACAGGTGCCGGCGCTGCTGGGCATCCACGCGGCGGGCGGTGCGTATCTGCCGGTCGGTAGTGACCAGCCGGCGGAACGCGCCCAGCGGATCCTCGCCAGCGGTGCGGTCGACATGGCTCTGGTGTGCGGTGCCGACCTGCCAGACCTCCCGGTGCCGGTGATGACCGTCGCCGACGCGATCGTGCGCGGTACCGGAGCCGAATCGGATTCTGTGACAGGGGATTCGGACCGGTTGGCCTATGTGCTGTTCACCTCGGGGTCGACCGGGGAACCCAAGGGCGTCGAGGTCACCCACGACGCTGCGATGAACACCGTCGAATTCATCGCCGAGCATTTCGAGCTCGGCCCGCAGGACCGGTGTCTGGCGTTATCGACCCTCGAATGCGATATCTCGGTGCTGGATGTGTTCGCCACCTTGACCACCGGTGGGGCGATCGTCGTGGTTGACGAGGTACATCGCCGTGACCCGGACCAGTGGGTGCGGCTCATCGAACGCCATCGGGTCACGGTGCTGCACTTCCTGCCCGGGTGGCTGGCGATGCTGCTCAACGTCGCGGGTCCGCTGCCGACGGTGCGGGTGGTGCCGACCGGCGGTGACTGGGTCACCCCGGTGATGGCGCGCGAGCTGCGCGACCGCGCGCCCGAGGTACGGTTCGCCGGACTCGGCGGCGCCACCGAAACCGCGATCCACAACACGATCTGCGAAGTGGCCGACGTACCCGGGCACTGGACCGCAATTCCGTTCGGAAAGCCGTTGCCGAACAACCGATGCCGCGTCGTCGGTGCCGGCGGAGCGGATTGCCCGGATTGGGTGGTCGGTGAACTGTGGATCGGGGGACGGGGCCTCGCCCGCGGATACCGGGACCGGCCCGACCTGACCGCCGAGCGCTTCGTCGAACACGACGGACAGCGCTGGTATCGCACCGGTGATCTCGCCCGCTTCTGGCCGGACGGGACGTGCGAGTTCGTCGGGCGCGCCGATCACCGGGTCAAGATCAGCGGTTACCGCGTCGAACTCGGTGAGGTCGAGGCGGCACTACACCGGGTCCCCGGCGTACGCGGCGCCGTCGCGGTGACCGTCCCCGGACCCACGCCGTCCCAGGACCGGTTGGCGGCCGCCGTCCAGTTGGCGGCCGAAGCCGGGCTCGACGCGCTGCGGGCGCAGCTCGCCAAAGACCTTCCCGCTCACATGGTTCCGCATCACATCGAGGTGTTCGACCGAATTCCGTACAGCGTGGGCGGCAAGGTCGACCGCAAGGCCGTGGCCCAGCGGCTGGCGGACCGCATCGACGCCGATACCGCGCATCGGACCCCGTCCGGCCCGGTTCAGTCAGCGCTGGCCGCGATCATCGCCGACATCCTCGGTACGACCGCGGTCGGAGCTGACGACGACTTCTTCGCCCTCGGCGGCGATTCCGTGCTGGCCACCACGCTCGTGGCGCGGATCCGGCAGCGACTGGACGTCACCGCCGTCAGCGTCGCCGACGTCTTCGCCACCCGCACCGTCGAAGCCCTGGCCCACCGCCTTGGCGAGCTCGAGCCGGCCGACCGGCTCGACGCCATCGCGGAGCTGTACCTCGAAGTGACGCTCATGGACACCGCCGAGGTCACCTTGGCGCTCACCCGGAGATCTGATGACTGACACCCTCGCCGACTCGTTCGACCAGCAGCGCCTGGAATTGCTGCGCCGCAAGCTGTCTCAGCGTGGATTGCTGGCCGACCCCAAGGCGGTGGCCGACCCTGCCGCGATGTCGGACGGTCAGCGCCGGATGTGGTTCGTGCAGTCCATCGATAGCACGGGTGCGCTGCTCAACGTGTGTGTGTCGTATGGTCTGACCGGTCAGCTCGACGCGGCTCGTCTGCGGACCGCCGTCGAGGCTGTCGCCGCGCGGCACCCGATCCTGCGCACCACCTACCAGGCCGGCGACGACGGTGAACCACGCCCGACCGTCCGCGACGACCTCACTCCGGCCTGGGCCGAACACGATCTTCAAGAGCTCGGCACCCAGGCCCGGGGACTGCGCCTCGACGTTCTCGCGCAGCGCACCTTCACCACACCGTTCGACCTGAGTTCTGAATCCCCCCTACGGATCACCCTCGTACGCACCGGTTCCGACGAGCATGTGCTGCTCCTGGCCGCCCACCACATCGCCTGGGATGACGCCTCGTGGCGAGTGTTTTTCGCCGATCTGAAGCGCGCGTATCAACACGAGGTGCTGCCACCGGCGCCACCGGCCGAGGCGCAGGTCGCCGGCAATGACGACGCCGACGTCGAGTACTGGCGCGCGGTGCTCGTCGACCCGCCCGAACCGCTGGAACTGCCCGGACCAACCGGCTCCGTGGTGCCGACCGAGTGGCGGGCGGATCGGCACGTCACCCGGTTGGACGCGCACACCGTCGATGCGGTGGCCACGTTGGCGCACGAATGCGGTGCAACTCCGTACATGGTTCTGCTGGCGGCGTTCTCGGCATTGGTGCACCGCTACACCCACGCCGGTGACTTCCTGGTCGCCGCACCGGTCCTCAACCGCACCACCGATGACGTCATCGGTTACTACGGCAACACTGTGGCACTGCGCATGCGGCCGGACCGCTGGAGCACCTTCGCTGATCTGGTCGGCGCGGCACGCGACACCGCTGTCGGCGCCTTCGCCCACCAACGGGTCAACCTTGACCGGGTGGTCCGCGAGCTCAACCCGGACCGCCGCTACGGTGTCGAACGGATGGCTCGGGTGGGCTTCGGGATGCGGCACCCGGACGGCGACGGCTTCAACCCTCCCGGCGTCACCTGCCGCCGCGCCGACTTGCGCGGCCAGTACGCCCAATTGCCATTGGGATTCATGGTCGAGTTCACCGGTGGCGAAGCGAAGGTGGAGGTCGAATACCTCACCGAGGTGATCGACGCCGACCTGGTCGAGCAGATGTTGACCAGCTTTGTCGTGCTCCTCGGCGACGCGCTGGCGCAACCCGATCGGATGGTGGCGGACCTGCGGCTACTCGACGACGTGGACACCGCGTGGTTGTTCCGGGTGTCACGCGGTGAAGACTTCGTCTGCCCGCCAAAGACACTCGGGGATCTGGTCGCCGAGCAGGCGATCAGGAGGCCGGACGCGACAGCCGTTGTCTACGAGGGCCGCTCGTACAGCTATCGCGAGATCAACGAAGCGGCCAATCAGCATGCGCACTGGCTCGCCGCGCAGGGTGTCGGCGCCGAGGACCGGGTGGCGGTGCTGCTGGAGAAGTCACCCGAGCTGGTGATCACCGCGCTGGGTATCGCCAAGGCCGGCGCGGTCTACCTGCCCGTCGACCCCGAGTACCCCGACGACCGCATCGCCTACATCCTCGCCGACGCAGATCCCACAGTGGTGGTCCGCGAACCCATCACCGGGATCGACGACTTCCCGACCCACGACCCGGCGCCGTCAGAGCTGGCGCGCCCGTTCGGCCCGGCCAACACCGCGTACTTGATCTACACGTCGGGCTCGACGGGTCTGCCCAAGGGCGTGTCGGTGCCACACCGGCCGGTCGCCGACTACTTCCGATGGTTCGCCCAGGAGTACCAGATCGGGCCGGACGACCACCTGCTGCAGGTCGCCTCCCCGAGTTTCGACGTCTCGATCGGGGAGATTTTCGGAATGCTGGCCCAGGGAGCCCGTCTGGTGATCCCCCGCAGCGACGGACTGCGCGACATCGGTTATCTCACCGATCTGCTTCAGCGCGAGGCGATCACGTCGATGCACTTCGTGCCGTCGCTACTCGGGCTGTTCCTTTCGCTGCCTGGTGTCGAGCAGTGGCGCACCCTGCGCCGGGTGCCGATCGGCGGGGAAGCGCTGCCGGGTGAGCTGGCCGACAAGTTCCACGCCACCTTCGACGCGCTCCTGCACAACTTTTACGGGCCGACCGAGACGATCATCAACGCCTCCCGCTACAAGGTGGAAGGTCGCCAGGGCACCCGCGTGGTGCCGATCGGCACCCCGAAGATCAACACCCAGATATATCTGCTCGACGACGCGCTGCGGCCTGTCCCAGCCGGGGTGATCGGCGAAATCTACATCGGCGGAGAGCAACTCGCGCACGGCTACCACAACCGGCCGGTGCTGACCGCCGAACGATTCGTCGCCGACCCGTTCACCCCCGGTGGCCGGCTCTACCGCTCGGGTGACCTGGCGCGGCGCAACCGAGACGGTGACCTCGAGTTCGTCGGCCGGGCCGATGAGCAGGTCAAGATCCGCGGCTTTCGCATCGAACTCGGCGAGGTCGCTGCGGCGGTCTCCGTCGACCCGAGTGTCGGCACCGCGGTGGTGATCGCCACCGAGCTGGCGCATCTCGGTAAGAGTCTGGTCGCCTATGTGGCACCGGCGGCCGGTGATGTGGTGGACGTCGGACGGATCAGGGCGCGGGTCGCCGCGGCACTGCCCGAATACATGGTCCCGGCGGCGTATGTGGTCGTCGACCAGATCCCGATCACGGCCAACGGCAAGTTGGACCGGGCAGCGCTGCCTGACCCGGTGATCGCGCCGGTGACCGAATACCGTGCACCCGTCACCGAGACCGAACATGCGATCGCCGCGCTGTTCGCCCGGCTGCTCGGTGTCGACGAAGTCGGTTGCGACGATTCATTCTTCGCCCTCGGTGGGCACTCGCTGCTGGCCACCAAGCTCGTGGCCGAGATTCGCGCGGCCTGCGGTGTCGACGTCAGTGTCCGCGACATCTTCGAAGCGGGCAGCGTCGGCGATCTTGCCGCGTTGATCGACGACCGTGGGCAAGGCCGGGTGCCGTCGACCCGGCCGCCGCTGGTGTCCGCGGGCGGCGACCCTCAGCGGTCTCCGCTGTCGGCGGCCCAGTTGCGAAGCTGGTTCCAGTACCGCGTCGACGGTCCCAGCCCGGTGAACAACATCCCGTTCGCGGCTCGCTTGACCGGGCCGTGCGATGTGGACGCCCTGGTGACCGGCATCGAGGACGTGATCGCCCGACACGAGATCCTGCGGACCGTGTACCGCGAGATCGACGGCGTTCCTCACCAGGTGATCGGCACCGGTGACGATGTTCCGGTCCGGCGACTCGACGGTCCCGACAACAATTGGCTGACAACACAACTCGATGCCGAACGCGCGCACCGGTTCGAGCTCGAGACCGAACTGCCGATCCGCATCGCGGTTCTGCGCACATCAACCGAGTGCGTGTTGTCGATGGTCGTGCATCACATCGCGGCCGACCATTGGTCGGCGGGTGTGCTGTTCACCGACGTGCTCACCGCCTACCGGGCGCGGCGCGCGGGAACCGCACCGTCCTGGCAGCCGCTGCCGGTCCAGTATCGCGACTACGCGACGTGGCAGGTCCAGCTGCTGTCCGACACCGAGCTGATCGACGCGCAACGGCAGTTCTGGGTGCGCCAGCTCGACGGCCTTCCGGAGGACACCGGCCTGCGACCCGACCTGCCGCGCCCACCGATGGCCGGTGGCGCCGGCGCCGCCATCCCGCTGCACTTCGACAGAGCGGTGCGAGAACGGCTCACCGCGCTCTGCCGCGAGCTCGGCATCACCGAGTTCATGCTGCTGCAGACTGCTGTCGCCGTCGTGTTGAGCAAGGCCGGTGGCGGTCACGACATCCCGCTGGGCACTCCGGTCGCGGGGCGCACCGACACCGAACTGGACCGGCTGGTCGGCTTTTTCGTGAACATCCTGGTGCTACGCAACGACCTGTCAGGAAACCCGACCCTGCGCGAGGCCCTGCTGCGCGCCCGCGAGATGGCCCTGGCCGCCTATGCCAACCAGGACCTTCCGTTCGATCGGGTGGTCGATGCGGTCAACCCGGTGCGGTCGTTGTCGCGCAACCCGCTGTTCCAGGTCGTCGTCCACGTGCGGGAGGAACTTCCGGAGAACCAACTGATCGAGACGGGACCGGACGGCGACACGCGATTCACCGCGCTGGAGCCGACATTCGATGTGGCACACGCGGACCTGAGTGTCAACTTCTTCGTCGGTGACGACGGGTATCGCGGACACGTCATCTACCGCACGGAGCTGTACCAGCCCTCGACGATGGAGCGCTTCAGCGGATGGCTGGGTCAGGTCATCGAGGCGATCGCCGCCGATCCGGATACCCCGGTGCGCGACGTCGACCTGCTCGATGACACCGAGAAGCACCAGGTGCTCGCCCATAGCCGTGGCATCGCGTCACCCGCAGACCGGCCACGCACGGTGCCGGAGCTACTCGAAGCAAGTCGGGGATCGGGTCGGGGCCGAGTCGCGCTGCGGTGCCGTGACGACGAGCTTGATTACGCTGCACTGCACCACCGTTCGGATCGACTCGCGCACCTGTTGGTGCGCCATGGCGTCGGCCCCGGATCCCTGGTCGGCATGTCCATGCGCCGCGGGATCGACCTGGTGGTCGCCCTGGTGGGCATCATGAAGGCGGGCGCCGGATTCTTCCCGCTGGATCCCACGTATCCGGCGGCGCGCAAGCAACTCATGCTCGACGACGTCGAGCCCGCGGTCGTCGTCGTCACCGCCGAGGCCGGCGCATCGATGCCGCCCACCGACGGCGTTGCGGTGATCTCGATGGACGATCCGCTGATCCGCGCCGAGCTGGACGCCGCCGATCCTGTTGCACCGCTGCCTCTGCCACGTCCCGACGACCCGATGTACCTGATGTTCACGTCGGGATCCACCGGTAAGCCGAAGGGTGTGGTGGGAACCCACCGCGCGATGAGCACTCGGCTGATGTGGCAACTCAAGCATTACCCGGTGGCGGGGCAGGACATCCGGCTCGCGCAAGCACCGATGACGTTCCTGGAGGGCTGCATCGAAACCCTTGCCGGGCTGGCCGCCGGTGCGACACTCATCGTCGCCGACGATGCCGAGCACCGCGATGCCGAGGCGATAGCCCGCCTGATCGAGCGGCACTCCGTCGCCCAGGTCACCGGCGTCGCCAGCCTGGTGTCCGCGCTCGTCGACAGCGCGCCCGACGCTGTTCGTGCGCTGCGCCGGCTGGTGACCTGTGGTGAGCCCGTCAACGTTTCGCTGCTGCAACGGCTGGTTGCCTGCGTGGGTGATAGACCAGTCGAGTTGCTCAATGCCATCGGTGCCACCGAGACCTCAGGTGCGTTGATCCGTGGCCCGTTGGATCTGCCCACCCCCAAGATCGGCACGCCGATGGAGGGATCTCAGGTCTACCTGCTCGACGAGGCGCTGCAGCCGGTGCCGGTCGGTGTCGTCGGTGAGCTGTACTACGCCGGTGAGCAGATCGCGCGGGGGTACTGGAAACAGCCCGCGCTGACCGCATCCCGCTTCATCGCGAATCCCTTTGCGGCTGAGCCCGGTTCCCGCTTCTACCGCAGCGGAGACCGTGGCCGGTGGACCGAGGACGGGCGTCTGGAGTTCGTCGGACGCACCGACCACCAGGTGAAGGTGCGCGGATTTCGGGTGGAACTCGCCGAAGTCGAAGCCGCCCTGAAAGCTGCCGACGGTGTGGCCATCGCGGCCGCGCGGACGTGGGACGGCCCCAGCGGCGCCTCCCTGGCCGGGTACGTCGTACCGCAGGAGCCGGTGGACGACCCGGCGGCATTCGCGGCGTCGGTGCGCGCGTCGGTGGCCGCGGCGCTGCCGGGCTACATGACGCCGGCGACGATCTCCGTGCTCGACGTGATGCCCGCCACCGAATCGGGAAAGCTGAACCGGCCCGCGCTACCGCGCCCCGACGTGCACACCACCGGTGCGAGCGAGCCGGCCAGAACCGATACCGAGCGGGCCGTCGCCACCGCGATGGAGCACCTGCTCGGCGTGACCGAGATCGGCAGGGGCGACGACTTCTTCGCACTCGGCGGAGACAGCATCCTGTCCGTACAGCTCGCCGCGCGGATGCGTGCCGCGGGTCTGACGGTGGAACCCCGAACGATTTTCGAACATCCCACGGTGGCAGCGCTGGCCGCCGCGATCGACGACGGGATCGGGACATTGAGCAACGGCCACACCGACATCCGGCACCAACCGATGAGCGTGTCCGGGTTGTCGGCAGCTGATCTGGCCGCATTGAGGTCGTCGTGGTCGAAGGCACGTCCGTCGTGACCGCACCCGCCGACATCGACGATGTCCTGGCCCTGTCGCCGCTTCAACTGGGCCTGTACTCGCACGCCACGCTGATCGGACCAGACGGCGGCGACCCCTACGTCATCGCGATGACGGCCGATGTGACCGGACCGCTCGACGTCGCGCTGCTGCGCGACTGCGCGGCCGCGATGCTGGTGCGCCACCCCAACCTGCGGGCCAGCTTCTGGCACCAAGATCTGCCGCGGCCCGTTCAGATCATCCCGGCCATCGTCGACCTACCGTGGGAGCACGTTGCCGCGCCAGATGATGATCGGGCCGCCAGGCTCGAAAAGCTCGAGCGCGGGCGGGCTTTCACGCTGCATAACGGCCCACTGATTCGCTTCCTGCTCATCGAGCTGCCCGAGCAGCGTTGGCGGCTGGTGGTCACCGCGCACCACATCGTCATCGACGGTTGGTCGTTGCCGGTGTTCATCGGCGAGCTGCTCACGCTGTACCGCATCGGCGGCAGTCTGGACGTGCTTCCTGCGCCACGGCTGTACCGCGACTACATCGGCTGGCTCGCCGAGCAGGATTCGCCGGCCGGCGAACGACTCTGGCGTCGGCACCTGGCCGGCTTGCCCGGGCCGACGATGCTGTCACCCGCTCTGGGCGGCGACAGTTCAGGACTGCCCACACGCACTGAAATTGTGCTGCCCGCCGCCGACGCCGAGCAGCTGGCCGCCGCGGCCCGCTCCCGGGGAGTCACCCTGAACACGGTGATGCAGATGGCCTGGGCGCTGATCCTGTCCCGGCTGACCGACCAGGATGACATCGTCTTCGGCGTCACCGTGTCGGGCCGGCCGCCCGAACTGGCCGGGGTGGAAACCACGGTCGGCCTGTTCATCAACACCCTGCCGCTGCGGGTGCGCCTGAGCCCGAACAAGCCTGTCGGCCAACAGTGTTCCACGCTGCAGCGCGAAGCCGCCGAACTGCGCGACCACAGCTATCTGACGCACTCACAGTTGCGCGCCCTCGCCGGGGTCGGCGAGATGTTCGACACGCTGCTGGTATACGAAAGCTTCCCGCCCGGTGACGTGATCGGTGGACAGGAGTTCACGGCCGGGGAGGTCCGCTTCCGGCCCGCCGCGATGGAGAGCCTGACGCACTTCCCGGTGACGGTGGCCGCATACCGCAACACCGCCGAGCTGACCCTGCTGGTGGAAGTCACCGACAACGCCCTCGGCATGATGTCCGCGGACACCCTCGGCCGACGAGTGCTGCTGACAATGCGCCGACTGCTCGACGGATGGGACCGGCCGCTCGGCGGCGTCGACATCTTGCTCGACGATGAACGCCTTCCGTTCGAGGTGGGCACATGCGTCGCCGCCGACGTCGGGGTGGCCGAACGGTTCGCCGAAGCTGCGGCAGCGCACGCCGATTCGATCGCCATCCGGTGGGACGGCGGCCAGCTGGACTACACCGAACTGCATGAGCGCTCGGACCGGATGGCCGGTCTCCTGCGCGAAGCCGGCGTGACCGACGAAGGACCGGTCGCGATCATGCTGCCGCGCGGTGCCGACTACGTGGCCGCGATGCTCGGCGTGCTCAAGGCCGGCGGCATGTACGTGCCGCTCGAGCCGGAGATGCCCGCCGGCCGGGTCGACTCGATTCTGGCCCAGACCGGCGCCACCGTCGTCATCGACGACACCATGGTGGCGGCCGCCCGCACAGCGCCGCGGTATCGTGCGCGGACGCATCCGGGCCAGGCCGCCTATACGGTGTTCACCTCTGGAACCACCGGAGAACCCAAGGGCGTCATCGGAACTCACGGCGCTCTGCTCGCCTATATCGACGACCACGCCGAGCGGATGCTGAGGCCGGCCGCCGAACGTCTGGGCCGGCCGCTACGCATCGGCCACGCCTGGTCGTTCGCGTTCGACGCTGCCTGGCAACCGCTGGCCGGCTTGTTGTTCGGCCACACCGTGCACCTCATCTCCGAGTCCGACCGCCGAGACGCCGAAGCGCTGGTCGGCATCATCGAACAGCACGGGATCGACATGCTCGACGTCACCCCGTCGATGTTCACCGGCCTGCGTCAGGCTGGACTACTGGATTCCGGGCAGCTCTCCGTACTGGCACTGGGCGGCGAGGCCGTCGGATCGGTCGACTGGACCGACATCCGAAAGGCCTGCACGGCAACACCGTTGGCTGCATACAACTGCTACGGCCCGACCGAGACCACTGTCGAGGCCGTGGTGGCCGCCATCGCCGACCACGACGCTCCGGTGATCGGTTACCCGACCCGATCGACCCGCGCCGTTGTGCTCGACTCCTGGCTGCACCCCGTCCCGGACGGAGTGGTGGGGGAGTTGTACCTGGCCGGAGAGCAGGTGACCCGGGGCTACCTCGGTCGCCCGGTCGAGACCGCGGCGCGATTCGTCGCCGCACCGGGCGGTGGACGGATGTACCGGACCGGGGACCTGGTGCGCCGCGATGCCGATGGTGCGCTGTCCTTCGTCGGCCGCGCTGATGCCCAGATCCAGGTCCGCGGACACCGCGTCGAACCGGGCGAGATCGAGGCGGTGCTGATGGATGTGCCCGGCGTGCGGCATGCCCATGTCGCCGTCCACCAGCAGCCGTCCGGTCCTCGGCTGGTCGCGTATATCGCCGGCGACGTGACAGTGCCCGACCTGCGGCCGTTACTGCGGAACCGGTTGCCCCGCTACATGCTTCCGCACCGGCTGATCGTCGTGGACGCGATCCCGCTGACGGCCAACGGCAAGGTGGACGAGGCCGCGCTGGCGAGAATGGCCGCGCCGGAGGAGAACCCCGAGCCGCCGAGCACACCCACGGAAGTCGCTCTGAGCGAGGCTGTTTCGGGGCTGCTCGGCCTTGACGTGGTCGATATCGACACCGACCTGCTCGAGTTGGGACTCGACAGCATCGCCGCGCTGTCCTTGGTTCAGCTCGCGCGCAGCCGAGGGTTGCCTCTGCGGGCTCGGCTGGTCCTCGAGTGCGCAACTCTGCGTGAACTCGCCGCCGCTGTCGATCGGGATACCACCGACGAACTCGCCGCCGGACCGGAGCCCGACGGTCCGATCCCGGCGCTGCCCGCCGTGCACTGGCTGTACGAGCACGGTGATCCGCGACGCCTGTCGCAAGTGGAGGCGATCCGATTGCCCGCCGATGCAGACGCCGCGCGGTTACGCCTTCTGTTGGACGGCATCGCCGGCGGGCACGAGATGTTCCGCAGCCGCCTTGACCGCTCGACGATGACGTTCGTCCCGGCCGGCCGAGACACCATTCCGCTGACCGAGGTCGTGGTCTCCGGTGAACTGCTCGACGCCGTGACCGAACACGCCGCCGCCGCCATCGAACGACTCGATCCCGAGCGGGGGAACCTGACCGAAGCATTGTGGCTGCACCACATCGGTGACGCCGGCGTGCTCGTCCTGGTGGTCCACGTGCTCGTGATGGATCCGGCCTCATGGCGAATCGTGCTGGGCGAGTTGATGGCCAACTGGTCGACGGCCGGCGCGGGTGCACTCGGTCCGGTCAACGGAGAACGGATCAGTTACCGCCGGTGGGCGAACACGCTCACCGAACGCGCGACCGGCCTCGACACCGTCGACTTCTGGATCGCACAGGTCGACGGCGACGACCCGAGGTTGGGAGCCAGGCGGATTCGCCCCGGAACCGATCGGTTCGGCGACCTCGCGATCACCGTGACCGTTGCCGAGAGCGATGTCACCGCCGCATTGCTCCATGGGCGGGTGCCGATCCAGGAAGTGCTGGCCGACGCGTGCGCCCGACTGATCGTCCGCTGGCGCGAGCTACGCGGAGACGTCAGCCCGGTTCCGCTGCTGTCCCTGGAGACACACGGGCGTGACGGCGCCGACGATACGGTTGGCCTGCTCAGCGCCATCTATCCGCTGCGCATCCGGCCGGGCGAGCCGATGCCCGAAATACCCGGACGGGCAACGGATTACGCCCTGCTGCGCTATGCCCGGCCGGACACCTCGCAGCGGCTCCGGGGCTTCCGTGGTCCGCAGCTGCTGCTGAACTATCTCGGCAGGCTCGACCTCGACGCCGGCCCTCTACTGGATCGTGCATTGCTCGCCCATCTCTCGATCATGACCGAACCGAACGTCGCGGTGCGCCACGAGTTGACGCTCGTGGCCGCCGTCGCCGGCGGAAAGCTGGTCACCCAGTGGCGAACCCTGCCGGACATTTTCACTGATTCCGACATCGTTGTGCTGCAGACGATGTGGAGCGACGTGTTGCACGAGCTGGCTGGAGTGACCCGGTGACCGCGCGGCTGGCGATTCTCGGTGCCGGTGCGAAAGCGGTGGCGGTGGCCGCCAAGGCGGCGACGCTGCGCGACATGGGTGTCGCCGCACCGGACATCGTGGCGGTAGAGCGGACTGCGGTCGCGGCGAACTGGCGGGCCGGCGGGGGTTGGACTGACGGTCAGCACCGGCTGGGTACCAGCCCGGAGAAGGACGTCGGTTTCCCGTATCGGTCGACGATCCTGCCGGGACGCAACGGTGAACTCGATCGGCGGATGATGCGGCTGAGCTGGCAGTCCTACCTGGTGGCCACCGGGCGATTCGCGGAGTGGGTGGACCGCGGCAAGCCAGCGCCTACCCACGAGACGTGGGCGAGCTATCTGCGCTGGGTGGCCGACGCCGCTGCACTGAATGTTGTTGACGGAGAGGTTATCCGGCTGTCCCTCGAGGATCGGTCCTGGGTGCTTCACACGCACACCGGCACCGTCGAGGCCGATGCGGTGATGATCACCGGACCGGGCCAGCCGGGCCGGTCGGTACTGCCCGGACATCCGCAGGTGCTCTCCATTGCCCAGTTCTGGCAGGTGTCGACCATGAACCAACGGCTCGACGCGGAGCGGGTCGCCGTGATCGGCGGCGGTGAGACCGCCGCGTCGATGCTCAACGAGTTGTTCCGGCATCGGGTGTCCACGATCACCGTGATCTCACCACAGGCCACGCTGTTCACCCGGGGCGAGAGCTACTTCGAGAATCGGATGTTCAGCGACCCGACGGACTGGACCGGGCTGACGCTCGCCGAGCGCCGCGACGTGATGGCTCGCACCGACCGCGGGGTGTTCTCCGCGCGAGTCCAGGACTCACTGCTCGCCGACGACCGCATCCGGCACCTACGTGGCCGGGTCGCGCACGGTGTCGCCGCCGACGACCGGATCCGCATCACCTTGCACACCGACCGCCACGGCGAGCGGCTGGAAACGGTGCACGGATTCGACCTCGTCATCGACGGTTCGGGCGCCGACTCGCTGTGGTTCCTGCCGTTGTTGGGCCCGGACGTGATGGACCTGCTCGAGGTCCGGCTGAACGGACCCGTGACCGGCGACCGGCTGCAACAGGCGATCGGACACGACCTGTCGCTGGCCGGGGTAGCGCCAAAGCTGTTTCTGCCCAACCTGTCCGGGCTCAACCAGGGTCCCGGATTTCCCAACCTGAGCTGCCTGGGACTGCTCTCCGATCGCATCCTCGGAGCCCGGCCCGGAGCCCAGTCGAATCGAACCAACGGGAGGAACGTTGAGTATCAATCCATTTGACGACGAAGACGGCCGCTTCTATGTCCTCGTCAACGGCGAGGAGCAATACAGCCTGTGGCCGGCGTTCGCCGACATCCCGGCCGGATGGCGGGTGGCCTTCGGCGAGGCTTGCCGATCCGAGTGCGCCGAGTTCGTCGAGCAGAACTGGTCGGATATGCGGCCGAAGAGCCTCCGCTGAGGTCTCGACAGTCAAGTTATGCAATGCTAACTTTCTCGTAAGTTGGTTAGGCAAACCTAAGGAGATGGGGGTGGCGTCGACGGCTGCCCCGCACGATGCCCATGGACAACGGTTTAGTGACTTCGGCACGCCCAGCGCGCCTCGATGCGGATCTGGTGAGCAGGTTCGCCACCTGCTGTAAAGCGCTCGGTCTGCCGGTATACGACCGGCGCCGACCCGCCGACATACCCGCCGCGCGCCGGGCCTTCACCGAACTCACCCGGGTAGCCCACGACCACTGTGATGCCTGGACGGGCCTGGCCGCGACTGGCGCTGCGACGCTCGACGTGCTGGCCGCGGTGGTCCGTACCGCCGACACCAGTGGGGTGCTGCAGCGGCGCATCGAACTGCCCGCCGGGGCACTCGGCTTCGATTACGACACCGGGCTGTACCTGCGGTTCCGAGCCACCACCACCGATGACTTCCGGCTCGCGTACGCCGCGGCGCTGGCGATCGACGGCGCCTTCCACACCGCCGAGGAGATCGTCAGCGAGATCCGTGCGCGACGGCCCCAGTGGCGCGAAGCGCGCTGGGTCGATGTGGCCCTGCGGTCCCGGGCGCAGCGCTGGTCGGACGTCGTCAAGCTGCTCACCCCAGTGGTCAACGACACCGCACTCGACCCCTTCTTCGCGCACGCCGCCAAAGTCGCTCTCGGTGTGGCGCTGGCACGGCTCGGCATGTTCGCGCCCGCACTGTCCTATCTCGAGGATCCCGACGGCCCGGTCGCGGTGGCCGCGGTGGACGGCGCTCTGGTCAAGGCGTTGTCCCTGCGGGCCTACGGTGACGAGGACACCGCCGCGGACGTCTTGCAGGATCTGTACGCCGCCAACCCGGACAACGAGCAGGTGCAGCACGCGCTGTCCGATCCCACCTTCGGGATCGCCACCACTACGGCCGCCCGTATCGATGCCCGCACCGACCCGTGGGACGTCGAAACCGAGCCCACGGCAGACGATTTCATCGATCCTGACGCGCGCGAACGCAAGGCCGCGTTGCTCGAAGAGGCCGAACGGGAGCTCGGCGAGTTCATCGGCCTCGACGAGGTGAAGAACCAGGTGTCGCGATTGAAGAGCTCGGTCGCGATGGCGTTGCGGCGTGAGGAGCGCGGACTGGCCGTCGCTCAGCGCACCCATCACCTGGTCTTCGCCGGTCCGCCCGGAACCGGTAAGACCACGATCGCGCGCGTGGTGGCCAAGATCTACTGCGGGCTGGGACTGCTCAAGCGGGAGAACGTCCGCGAGGTGCACCGCGCCGACATGATCGGACAGCACATCGGCGAAACCGAGGCGAAGACAAACGCTCTCATCGACAGCGCGCTCGACGGCGTTCTGTTTCTGGACGAGGCGTACGCATTGGTCGCCACCGGCGCGAAGAACGACTTCGGTCTGGTGGCCATCGACACCCTGCTGGCGCGGATGGAGAACGACCGCGACCGTCTGGTCGTCATCATCGCCGGTTATCGCGCCGACCTCGATCGCTTCCTGGACACCAACGAAGGCCTGCGCTCGCGATTCACCCGCAGCATCGTCTTCCCGTCCTACTCGGCGGCCGAGCTCGTCGAGATCGCCGTGGCGATGGCGGCCAACCGGGACAGCGTGTTCGAGCCCGCAGCGCTGCAGCATCTCGAGGAGCTGTTCGGCCAGCTCGCGGATTCGTCGACGCCCGACTCGACCGGGATCGCGCGGCGAAGCCTCGACATCGCCGGCAACGGACGATTCGTCCGCAATGTGGTCGAACGGTCCGAGGAGGAAAGAGAATTCAGGTTGGACCACACCGACCTCGCCGGTGCTGACTTCACCGACGAGCAGCTGATGACCATCACGGCGGCCGATGTGCGCGCCTCCGTCGTACCGCTGCTGCGTGGCCTTGGTTTGACGGTGCCCGCATGAGTGGCGACGACCGGCGGTCTTTCTCCTCCCGCACACCGGCGAACGACAATCCGGAGCGGGTGACGTACCGGCGTGGATTCATCACTCGCCACCAGGTGACGGGTTGGCGATTCGTCATGCGCCGCATCGCATCCGGGCTGGCTCTGCACGACACGCGGATGCTCGTCGACCCGCTGCGCAGCCAGTCACGCGCGGTCATGATGGGCGTGCTGCTGGCCGTGACCGCGGTGATCGGCTGCTTCGTGTTCTCGGTGCTGCGTCCCGGCGGAGTACCGGGCAGCGACCCGGTGCTGGCCGATCGCGCCACGTCGGCGCTCTACGTTCGTCTCGGCGACCGCCTGCACCCGGTGCTGAACCTGACGTCCGCGCGGCTGGCCGTCGGGCGCCCGGTGGATCCCACCACCGTCACCGGCGACCAGCTGGACACGTTCGCCCGCGGCAGCCTCATCGGCATCCCGGGCGCACCGGAACGTATGGTGCAGAACACCTCTCGTGACGCCGACTGGGCAGTGTGTGACGGCACCAGCGGAGCCGCAGACGCTGCCGGTGTGACCGTGATCGCCGGCCGGCTGGAACGTGGCGGAGCGCGAGCCGACGTGCTCGGAGCGGGTCGTGCCGTGCTGGTGAACGGCGTCGAAGGAACCTGGCTGCTGTGGGACGGCCGTCGTAGCGCGATCGACCTCGCTGACCGGCCCGTCACCGACGCGTTGGGTCTGCCCGCCACACCGCCCGCCTCGCGGTCGATCTCGCCGGGCCTGTTCAATGCGATTCCGGAGGCCCCCCCATTGCGCATCCCGCCGATCCCCGACGCGGGGCTCCCCACGGCCTATCCTCTGCCCGGCGCGGCCCCGATCGGTGCCGTCGTGATCGCCTACCGCAATGACGGCACCCCGACGAACTATGCCGTGTTGCCCGACGGTCTTCAGCCCATCAGCCCTGTGCTGGCGGCGGTGCTGCGCAACGCGAACTCGTACGGGTTGGCGCAGCCGCCGCAGCTTGGCGCCGATGACATCGCCCGGCTACCGGTATCGTCGCTGCTCGACGTGTCGGCGTTTCCCGCCGGACCGGTCAAGCTGGTGGACGCCGCGGCCGCACCGGTGACCTGCGCGCAGTGGGCCAAGATCGACGGTGCGGCAACGAGTTTGATGACCCTGCTGTCCGGTTCGGTGCTGCCGCTGCCCGCCGGGACCCATCCGGTCGAGCTTGTGGGTGGCGCCGATCCCGGCACGGCGGCCAGGGTGGCTCTGCCACCCGGTCACGGCTACTTTGTCCAGACGGTCGGCCAGCAGCCGGCGTCCCCGCCCGCGGGATCGCTGTTCTGGGTGTCCGACACCGGAGTCCGGTACGGCATCGGCGGCGATCCGAAGGGCGCCGAAAAGACCGTCGCCGCATTGGGTCTGACGAATCCGCCGCTGCCGATCCCGTGGTCGGTGCTGACACTGTTCGCTCCCGGCCCTGCCCTGTCCCAAGCCGACGCCCTCGTCGTGTACGACGCGGTCCGGCCCGTAGTCCAGCAGGAGACCCGATGAGCCGGCTGATCTTCGAGGCGGGGCGGCGGCTGCCGGCTCCCAAAACCAACAAGGGCACGATCGTCATCGAGCCGCCGCCCGAGCTGCCGCGAGTGGTACCGGCATCACTGCTGCGCAGGGCGCTGCCGTTCCTGATCGTCATTCTGATCGTAGGCATGATCGTGGCGATGGTGGCCACCGGAATGAAACTCATTTCGGCGCAAACCCTGTTCTTCCCCTTCGTGCTGCTGCTCGCCGCCACGGCGCTCTACCGCGGAACCGACAACAAGATGCGCACCGAGGAGGTCGACGCCGAACGCGCGGATTATCTGCGCTATCTGTCGGTGATCCGGGACAACGTGCGCACCGAGGCGGCCGCGCAACGCGATGCGCTGCTGTGGTCGCACCCCGATCCCGCCGCCTTGACCGCCGTTCCCGGATCACGAAGGCAATGGGAGCGCGACCCCCACGACAGTGACTTCCTGGTGCTGCGCGCCGGGCTGCACGACATCCCGCTGGCCACCACGCTGCGGGTCAAGGACACCGCCGACGAGGTCGATCTGGAGCCGGTGTCGCACAGCGCACTACGTGCCCTGCTCGACACGCAGCGCACCATCCGGGACGCGCCGCGGGGCATCGACCTGAAGGCGGTGTCACGGATCACTGTTCACGGTCATGCCGAGGAGGTCAGGGCCGCGCTACGGGCGTGGCTGGCTCAGGCCGTCACCTGGCACGACGCGGCGTCGCTGGGAATCGCGCTGGCGAGCCCGGAACTCGAGTCGCCGACGTGGAGCTGGCTGAAATGGCTGCCGCACAGCGACATCCCCGGGCAGCTGGACGGCTGCGGTCCCGCCCGCTATCTGGCGGCGACCACCGACGATCTGATCGCCTCTCTCGGTCCGGCGCTGGCCGACCGCCCGCTGTTCGGCGTCGACGCGGAAGATCCGCTGCGGCATCTGCTGGTGGTGGTCGACGATCCGGCGCACGCACCGGAGGATTCGGTGCTGGCCACCGGTTGGTCGGGGGTCACGGTGATCTACACCGCCGCAGCAGACTCCGCGCCGCGGCCGGGGCACTACGCCGACCCGGAACGGCCGGTACTGCGGCTCACCGGCGGGGCGATCCAGCGGTGGGAGAGTGACGGCTGGCAGACCTATGTCACCCACGCTGACCAGATGGCACCGGCCGACGCCGTGCATCTCGCCCGCGGCCTGGCGCGCTGGGACTCCAACCCCACCCATGCCGGCCTGCGTTCGCCGGCCACCAGAGGCGCGAGCTTCACCACGCTGATGGGGATCCCGGACGCCTCGGCACTCGACATCGCCGACGTATGGGCGCCGCGGTCGCGCGACGAGGAGCTGCGGGTACCCATCGGCGTCACCGCGACCGGCGTGCCGCTGTACTTCGACCTCAAGGACGAAGCCGAAGGCGGGATGGGCCCGCACGGTCTGATGATCGGTATGACGGGTTCCGGCAAGTCCCAGACGCTGATGTCGATTCTGTTGTCGCTGTTGACAACTCATTCGGCCGACCGGCTCATCGTGATCTACGTCGACTTCAAGGGCGAGGCCGGCGCCGACATCTTCCGCAACTTCCCTCAGGTTGTCGCCGTCATCTCCAATATGGCGGAGAAGAAGTCACTGGCCGACCGGTTCGCCGACACGCTGCGCGGTGAGGTCGCTCGCCGGGAAAGCCTGTTGCGCGACGCCGGACGCCGCGTGCAGGGCAGCGCCTTCGGCTCGGTCGCCGAATACGAGGCTGCGCGCCCCGCTGCCGAAGCCGTCGGCATCGAACTGCCCGCGCTGCCAACGCTGTTCGTGGTCGCCGACGAGTTCACCCTCATGCTGTCCGAGCACCCCGAATACGCCGAACTGTTCGACTACGTCGCGCGCAAAGGCCGCTCGTTCCGGATCCACATCCTGTTCGCGTCGCAGACCCTGGACATCGGCCGCATCCGCGACATCGACAAGAACACCTCCTACCGGATCGGCCTCAAGGTGGCCAGCCCCGCCGCCTCGCGACAGATCATCGGTGTCGAGGACGCGTATCACATCGAATCGGGCAAGGAGCACAAGGGAGTTGGCTTCCTGGTGCCCGCGCCGGGTGCCGCCCCGATCAAATTTCGCAGCACCTACGTCGACGGAATCTACGATCCCCCACGACCGGTCACCTCGTATATCGTCCCGTCGGCACCCGAACCGGTGGCGTTCACCGCAGGCCCGGCCGCCCTCAACGAGGACGTCGTGGTGCTGTCCGATCACGAGATCGAACCGGCTGTGCCGCGCAAGCTGATCACCACGATCGGGGATCAGCTGGCCCAGTATGGCCCGAAAGCACCGGCGCTGTGGCTGCCCCCGCTTGACGAGCCGGTCGAGCTGGACGAGGTGCTCGCCGGTGCCAACGTGCCGACGCGGCAATGGCGCTGGCCGCTCGGTGAGATCGACCTGCCGTTCGAGATGCGACGGGACCCGTTGATCTTCGACGCGACGTCGTCCGCGGGCAACATGGTGATCCACGGCGGTGCCAAGTCTGGGAAGTCCACGGCCCTGAAGACATTCGTGCTGTCCGCAGCGCAATTGCATTCGCCACGCGATGTCACGTTCTACGTGCTCGACTACGGGGGCGGCCGGCTGCGCGGCCTGGAGGACCTGGCCCATGTGGGCAGTGTGGCCTCGCCGCTCGAGCCGGAGCGGATCCGGCGCACGTTCGGCGAGCTGGAACAATTGTTGCGTTCGCGGCAACGCAACGCCGGACACCACGGGACGTACTCCGATTCCTACGGGGAGGTGTTCCTGGTGATCGACAACCTGTACGCGTTCGGGCGCGATAACACCGACCAGTTCAACACCCGCAACCCCCTGCTGGCCGTCGTCACCGAGCTCGCCAATACCGGCTTGGCGCACGGTATTCACGTGGTGATCACCACACCGAACTGGCTGGAAGTACCGCTGGCGATGCGCGACGGTCTCGGCCTGCGTCTGGAACTGCGCCTGCCCGACCCGCGCGACAGCAATGTGCGGGTCAACGACTCCCTGCGCCGGCCCGCGGAATCTGTACCGCACGACCAACCGGGCCGTGGCCTGACCATGGCGGGGGAGCACTTCCTGTTCGCCGAGCCGGACCTGGCTCGGATACCGGCGATCAATGCGGCCTACCCGGGACTGCGCGCACCTGCGGTGCGGCTGTTGCCCGCCGAACTCGACCCTCTCGCGGTGGCGCCGCTGTATCGCGGAGGCGAGCGAGTGGTACTGGGACAGCGGGAGTTCGACCTGGGTCCGGTGGTGCACGATTTCGCCGAGCATCCGTTGTTGATGGTGCTGGGTGACGGCAAGACGGGCAAGACCACCCTACTGCGGCACGTCATCCGCACCATCCGCGACAACTCGAACGCCGCGGACGTGGCATTCACGGTCTTCGACCGTCGCCTGCACCTCGTCGACGAGCCCCTGTTCCCCGACAACGAGTACAGCGCCAACGTCGACCGGGTCACCCCTGCCGTGATGGGACTCTCGGCACTGCTCGAGCAGCGTCGACCACCGTCGGGTTTGACCGCCGCTGAACTGTCGACGTGGGACTACCGCGCCCGCACCGGCTCCGCACACACTCACTACCTGATCATCGACGACGTCGACCAGATTCCCGACGGTCCGGCGATGAGCGGACCGTATGCCGGACATCGGCCATGGACGCCGGTGCTCGGGTTACTCTCGGCGGCAGGCGATCTCGGCCTACGAGTTATCGTCACCGGTCGGGCAGGCGGATCGGCGCACGCCCTGATGACAAACCCGCTGCTGCGCCGTATGAGCGACTTGCAGGCCGCAGTACTGATGTTGTCCGGTAATCCCGCGGACGGCGCAAAGATTCGCGGGCACCGGTTCACCCGACTGCCCGCCGGGCGCGGCATGCTGCTCGGCGATGGTGACGGCGTCGACCACATCCAGCTCGTCAATCCATTTATCCATGCGCACAGCGCATCTCATGCTCGCCACACAGAGGAGGATCCGACATGACCCTGCGTGTCGTCCCGGAGGGGCTGGCCGGCGCCAGCGCCCAGGTCGCTGCTCTCACCGCACGGCTTGCCGCTGCCAACGCCGCGGCGGCGCCGATGATCACCGCCGTGTTGCCGCCCGGCGCGGACCTCGTGTCGCTGCAGACCGCCGCCGGGTTCAGCGCCCAGGGCCTCGAACACACGGCAACGGCTTCCCAGGGGGTCACCGAACTCGGTCGATCGGGTGCGGCCGTCGCCGACTCCGGCGCCGGCTACGCCGCCACCGATGCTGCCGCCGCCCAGTCCTACCTGATCGCACGGGGAGGCTGATGACCGCGCCAATCTGGTTCGCCTCACCACCGGAGGTGCATTCGGCGCTGCTGAGCGCGGGCCCCGGTGCCGGTCAGATGCTGGCCGCGGCCTCGGCTTGGGAAGCATTGAGCATCGAATATGCCTCAGCCGCAGTCGAACTCACCCAAGTCTTGGCCACTGTGCAGGCCGGGTCGTGGCAGGGTCCGAGCGCCGAACAATACGTCGCGAGCCACGCGCCCTATCTCGCGTGGTTGGACCAGGCCAGCGCAGACAGTGCCAGTGCCGCCGCCCAGCAGCAGACCGCGGCCGCCGCGTACACCGCGGCCCTGGCCGCCATGCCCACACTGCCCGAATTGGCCGCCAACCACGCCGTGCACGGCGTCCTGATGGCCACCAACTTCTTCGGCATCAACACGATCCCCATCGCCATCAACGAAGCCGACTACGTCCGGATGTGGATCCAGGCCGCCACGACGATGAGCGTCTATCAAACGGTCGCCGGTACCGCGTTGGCCGCCGCACCCCGAAGTGCCCCGGCTCCGACGATTGTGCTGCCCGGAGGCGAGGCAGCATCGTCGGTGACGGCGCTCTCGGCCGCCGCACAGCCGCAGGCCGGCGAATCGGGCTCTGCGCTGACGAATTCGAACAGCATCCTCGATCTGCTTGAGGCCTACATCAAGTCCCTTCCCGATGGCGACCTCATCTGGGACTTCCTCACCCATCCGGTGCAGAGCATCCAGCAGATGATCGTCGACTTCCTGACCAACCCGGTTCAAGCCTGGCAGGCCTGGGGGCCGCTGCTCTCGGCGCTGGCCTACCAGGCGATCTTCCAGCCGGTCGGGTGGACCACCTGGGGCCTTGTCTTGAGCTCACCGCTGTGGGCCCCGATGCTCCTCGTTGCCGGGCTACCCCTGCTGGGATTGCTGACGCTGGTACCGAATCCGCCTGCGCCCGAGGCGGCGGCGGATCCGGCCCCGGCGCCGACCCCATCGCGGCAACCGAACCTGTGGCCCGTCTCGTCAGCCGCGCCGACCGTCCCAGCCACCGCGCCCGCGGCGCCGACCGCGGCCGGTGCCCCGGCGGCCACGCCGGCTCCGGCGGCACCGGCACCGGCGGCGCAGGCGATGTTCTACGCGGTCGGCACTGCCGATCCCGATGATGGGCCAGGCCCGACGTTGATCGAGGGCAGCGGAGCCAAGGCGCCCGTTTCCGAGGCCGCACCGGCCGCGGCCGCGCTGTCTTCGGTGCAGGCCAAGGAACGCGCCAAGCGGCGCCGTGCACAGCGGATCAAGGATCGCGGACACCGCGACGAGTACATGGACCTCGACAGCGACACCGGCCCGCCGTCGGAACCGGAGCCGCACTCCACCACGTCATCGTCTGACCGGGGTGCGGGAACGATCGGATTCACCGGCACCGCAACGAAAGCCCGCGGTGTCACGGCCGCCGGGCTGACAGAGCTGGCCGGTGACACACACGACGAACGTCCCACCGCGCCGATGCTTCCGGCCACGTGGACGACCGATCCACCCGAAACCGATTATCACCGAGAATGATTGGAGAAATAACGTGAGCATGCTGGATGCCCATATACCGCAGCTCGTGGCCGCCGAGGCCGCCTTCGGCGCCAAGACTGCGCTGATGCGCAGCACGATCGCCCAGGCCGAACAGGCGGCCATGGCCTCGCAAGCCTTCCACATGGGAGAGTCGTCGGCTGCGTTCCAGGCCGCGCACGCGCGGTTCGTCGAGGTGGCCGCGAAGGTCAACTCGCTGCTCGACATCGCGCAAGTGAACCTCGGCGAGGCAGGGGCCACCTACGTCGCCCAAGATGCCGCCGCGGCAACGACATACGGAGGGTTCTGATGTCCCAGATCATGTACAACTACCCGGCAATGCTCGGGCACGCCGGTGATATGGCCGGATACGCCGGCACGTTGCAGGCCGTCGGCGCCGATATCGCCACCGAGCAGTCCGCACTGCAGGGTGCCTGGCAGGGTGAAACCGGTATGACCTACCAGGCCTGGCAAGCGCAGTGGAACCTCGCCATGGAAGAACTGGTGCGTGCCTACCGAGCGATGGCCGGCACGCATGAGACCAACACCCTCTCGATGCATGCGCGCGACCAAGCCGAAGGCGCCAAGTGGGGCTGAGACTTGGCCGCACCTAACGCGGTCGAGCTGACCGCCGATGCCGCGTGGCTGGTCGCTGAAACGATTGGTGCCGGTACGTTCCCGTGGGTTCTGGCGATCACACCGGCCGTGGCCGACGAGCGGGAGGCCCCGGCGGTCCGGACTCGATTGCGATCCGAACTGACTCGTGCTCGGGTGATGTCCGACGCCGGGACGGTGAATCCGGCCGTGGCCCGCTGGACTCGTACGGTGTGCGCGCCGCAACGGTGGCTTGAGCTTCGCTATGTGCGGGCGGCAGGCACCGAACTGTTGCGGGGCCTGGTGGCGCGCCGCGGTGATGAGACCGTTGCGGCACTGCGCAGCGGTGAGCTCGTCACCTTCACCGAACTCGACATCAGCGAGCCGTTCCAACTTGCCCCGGTTGTGGCCGCCGGCCTGACCGGTCGCGCACCGGCTCGTTTCACCGAATTCAGCCTGCCGACCCGCGTCGGGGTCCGCGCCGACGAAAAGCTCCGCATGGGAGCTGATCTCGATGGCGTGCTGGACCACCTGGGCATCCCCGCCTCGGCAGTCCCAGTGGTGCGATCGGTGTTCAGCGGACCACACAGTTATGTCGAGGTGCGCGCCGGATGCGCCTGCGATGGCGTGCACAGCCTCAGCGAGGTCGGTCTCGGCATCATCGATGCCGACGCCGGCCGGGTATTGGTGAACCCGGAACGCGCAGCCGACGGGGAGTGGCTGTCGACTTTTTCACCGGGCACTCCGTTCGCGATCGCGCTTGCACTCGACCGCCTCGCGGGCCTGCTACCGGATGGCCGCTGGTTTCCCGCCGCCGCGCAGGTACGCGACTTCTCCAGCATCTGATAATCGAGAGAGAGAACGACAATGACCGAAACCCCGGTGCTGCCGATCGTCCGGGTCGCCGTGTTGGCGTACGGCCGTATCACCGATGTGGTGCTACCTGCGGAGCCGCCGCTGCGCGAGATCCTGCCCGCGGTGAAGCGGCTCGTACCGCCGCCGGAGTCGCACGAGGGAACCGTGAGCACCACCCCGATGACTCTGGCCCCGATCGGCGGCGCGCCGTTCAGCCTCGACGCCAACCTGGACACCGTCGGGGTCGTGGATGGCGATCTGCTTGCGCTGCAGCCGGTTCCGGCCGGGCCGACGGCGACCGGCATCGTGGAGGACATCGCCGATGCGGCCGTTATCTTCTCCGCCGCCCGTACAAGGCCATGGGGGCCGCATCGCCTGCAGGCGGGTGCTCGGCTCGCGGCCGCGGTCTTCGTGGTCGCACTGTCCGCCGTAGCGGTCGCGCACCGAGCCGTGACGTCCTCGACCGTCGGTCTGTACGCGGTCGCCGCGTTGGCGGTCCTTGCAGCGGTCACCGGGATGGCATTGCGCGCCAAGTCGGCCCGGCTCGCCACGCAGGTGTCGGCGGCGGCGCTGCTGCCGATCGCGTCGGCCTTCTGGCTGGCCGTACCGGGACTGTGGGGATCGCCGCATGTGATGCTGGCCGCGGCTGGTGTGGCGGCATGGTCGTTGATCGTGCTGACCCAAACCGAGGATGGCGTCGGGTTCTTCACTGCCACAGCCGTTGTGGGCGTCGGTGCGCTGGTGGTGGCCGGTGCTTCGGCCCTCTGGCAGCTGCCTGCCCGCACCGTCGGTTGTGTGCTGATCCTGGCGGCGCTGCTGCTCACCGTGTCGACGCCCGCACTCGCGGCGATGTGGGCGCGGTTCCCGCTGCCGGTGATCCCGGCGCCCGGTGATCCGACGCCGTCGAGCCCCGCGGCGCGGCTGCTCGCCGATCTGCCTCGCCGGGTGCGGGTCGGTGAGGCTCATCAGACCGGTCTGATCGCGGGCTCTGTGCTGTTGTCGAGTGCGGGGTCGCTGATCGTGGCCGGGCGGACCGAGGGACCGGGAGTCTGGGGCTGGTATCTGGTGGGCGCCGCAGCCGCGGCGGCAGTGCTGCGCGCCAGGGTATGGGACACCCCCGCGTGCAAGGGTTGGCTGCTCGCCCAGCCGTTCCTGGTCGCCTGCGGACTGCTGGTCGCGTTCGTCGTGGACCACCGATTTGTTGCCGCCCTGTGGGCGCTCGTGGTGCTCGCAGCGCTCACCGCGGTGTGGGTGGTGGTGGCCGTCAATCCGGATACCGCTGCCGCGGAGCGCTATTCGCTGCCGGTACGTCGGCTCGTCGGCTTCCTCGCCGCCGGTCTGGACGCGTCGCTGATTCCGGTGATGGCCTATCTGGTCGGCATCTTCACATGGGTCCTCGATCGATGATGCGGACCACCGCGGCCGCCGCGGTGGTGCTGCTGATCACCGCGCCGGCGGCCGGTGCTATCAGTCCACCCGTTGTCGACCCGGGGGTGCAACCTCCGGCGGGGACCACCGGACCGACCGCCGGGATGGCCCAGCGCTCCGAATGCGTGACGACGGGGGTGCGCCCGGGCAGCGACCCCGGCGCGGTGAACGCCAATAGCGCGATGCTCAATTTGGCTGGCGCCGTGCAGTATTCGCGCGGTGAGGGTCAAACGGTGGCTATCATCGACACCGGGGTGCGCCCGGGCCCGCGGCTGCCGAATGTGGTCGGCGGCGGTGATTATCTTGCGTCGGGGGACGGACTGACCGACTGCGACGGGCACGGAACGCTCGTCGCCGGAATCATCGGCGGGCAGCCGGGGCCAGACGGGTTCAGCGGGGTCGCGCCGGCGGCCCGGCTGCTGTCGATCCGGCAAGCCTCGCCGCGGTTCACGCCCAACGCCGGCGGAAAGGACCCGGCGGCGGTGCAGGCAAGTGTCGAGATCGAGACGCTGGCCCGCGCGGTGGTCCGTGCGGCCGACCTTGGTGCCACCGTCATCAACATCTCCACCGCGACTTGTCTGGCCCCCGACAAGCTCGGCGATCAACACGCTCTGGGTGCTGCCCTGCGATACGCCGCCATCGACAAAGACGTTGTGATTGTGGCCGCGGCAGGCAATTCTGGCGCCTCCATGGACGGCACGCCGGGCACACAGTGCGCGTCGAATCCGTTGGGCGACCCCGCCCGGCCGGGCGATCCCCGCAACTGGGCCGGCGTCGGTTCGGTATCGGTACCGTCCTGGTGGCAGCCGTACGTCCTGTCCGTCGCGGCGCTGACCGCGGACGGGCAACCCACCGACTTCACGATGGCAGGCCCGTGGGTCGGTATCGCCGCGCCCGGCGAGGACATCGTGTCGGTGAGCAACGATGCCGCGGGCGGACTGGCCAACGGAATGCCCGATGGCCGCGGTGGGATGGCACCGCTGAACGGAACGAGTTTCGCCGCCGCCTATGTCGCCGGTGCGGCCGCACTGGTCCGCAGCCGCAACCCCGGCATGCACGCTGACGAGGTGGTCCGCCGGCTGAGCGCGACCGCGCACAACGCGGCGCAGGCACCCTCCAATCTCGTCGGCGCAGGTGCATTGGACCCGGTCGGCGCCCTCACCTGGACCGTCAACCCTGTCAGCGACACCGCGCCCGCCACCAAACATGTTGCGGCCCCGCCACCGCCGGCACCAGTCGATCACACCCCGCGCACGGTGGCCTTCATCGGAACGGCGGTACTCGCGGTCGTCGTCGTTGCGGTCGCGATCGTGACCCGCAGACGCAAGGAAGAACTGGAATGACGCATATCCCCGGACCGGGCGCCGGTCGGCTCACCATTATTGTGCTGGCTGTCGTCTCAGCTGTGCTCACCTACCCGTGGCGGTCGAACTTCGATCGCTGGGCGTTGGGCATCGCTGTCGCTGTAGTGCTGGTGTCGCTGATCTGGTGGCGCGGTCGTTACCTGACCACGATCCTGTGGCAGCGACTCCGAATCATGAGCAGCCGCAAGGCGATCGAGGTCTCATCCGACGACGTTCGCTGGATGGGTTCCGATGCGGTGACGACGGTCTTGCTGCGGGTGGACGATCGCGGCACCGAACTGCCGCTTGGTGTTCTGACCGGTTATCTCGACCGCTTCGGATTGGCCTGCGACGCGGTCCGGGTGACCACCCGCCGGCTGGGCAGCTCGACCACGACGTGGATCGGGTTGACGTTCAGCGGGGCTCGGAATCTGGCGGCCCTGCGGGCCAGGTCGGCGCAGATACCGCTGCGTCAGACCGCGGAGAACGCGGCTCGCCGTCTGGCCGGCAATCTGCGTGAAAGAGGCTGGAAAGCAACGCTCGTCGATGCCGACGACCTGCCCGACCTCTTCGCGGACGGTGCCCGTGAACGGTGGCGATCGGTCAGCGACGCGCGCGGCTTCGTGACGACGTACTCCGTCGCGAATCCGGAGTCGGCGCTGACCGGCGTGGGCGCCAGCGACTCACCGGAGGTGTGGACGGTGGTCGAGATCGCCGGATCCTCGCCGCGGCCGAAGCTCAGAGCCGGGGCCGCAATCCGTACCGAAGACCCACCGAACAGCTCGACCCCGCTACCGGGGCTGACGTTGATCTCCGGGCGCCAGGCCATTGCTTTGGCTGCGCTGCATCCGTTGTCAGGTGTGCGCCTGGTCTGACGGCGCAAGGGGCCGCACCGAGCGCCGGGTGCCTGCCCACATCGCGGCCCCGACGACGGCGATCAATACGACGCCGGTGCTGAAGGTGCTCAGGTCGAACGACACGGCGGCGGGGGCGCCGGCCTGCGCGCGCGCCGACCCGCGCAGGAACGGTACGACGGCCAGAACGCAGACCGCCACCAGGGCTTCACCTAGGACCACTGTCGGAAAGTGTTGAGCAGCAAGCCGGAACACACCGCGGCGATCACCGCCCTGCTGCAGCGCGTGAATTCTCGGCAGAAGCACGCGGACGTTGTAGCCGCCTGCACACAGCAGCACGATCACTAAAACCAGCTTCACTGCCAGCGCTCGTCCGTACGCGGTAGTGAACAACTGGCCCGGTGTTCCCACGTGGCTCCACGCCAACCAGGTACCGCTGACGATCAACGCCCCAACGGCGATCATCGCCACCAGACTGAACCGTTCCCAAATCTGGGCCCAGTCATCCGCCACACGACTGTCCTGGTCACGGGTCCTGCTGCGGCGCAGCGCAACTGCTGTTGCGGCCAATACCACCAGACCGCCCACCCAGGTGACCGCACCGATCACGTGCACTGCCGTGAGTGCATTCGAGGCGACTCGGCTCAGATTGGAATACTGCAACGGGATCACCGGAAGCGCCGCGGCGACCAGCGCGACGGCGGCGACACCGCGAGCCAACGCCCGCGAGTTCGTCCACCGCATCGCCACCAATCCGCAGGCGACCAACGCCAGCGCGAGCGACTGGACGAGTGCCAGCCCGGTGACATGGGTGGTGGCACGAAGGTGCAGCACGAGACCGAGCATCACGAGGACCGCGGCCGGTACCCCCAGACTGCGTACCCCGCGGGAGACCGGCCCGTCGGGTACGGCGAATGCCCCCACGGTCAGCCCCATACCGAGCGGAACGGACAGACTCAGGTAGTAGACGACCTGGGTGACGACTTCGACGGCTGCCGGAGCTGGCGGAGCGGTGCCGGGCACGGTGACATCCTTACCTACGAACTGTTACTGACTTGCACGCTAGAGTCCCCGGCTTTGTTCACCCTGTGCGTGAACTGTGCGTGGCATCTGGCGTTCAGGGCCGACCCTGACGCCCCGAATACCCTTCCCACGGGCTGTAATCCGCGATCAGTTCTTCCTGTGCCGGCCGCTGCTCCTCCGGCACATGTTCGAGGTTGATCCGGATGCGATACCAGATCGAACTCGGTCCGCGCATCCCGTCGACCAGAATGTCGTTGGGCTGCAACGTCTTCGCGGCCTCGGGGTGGCGGGCACGCCAGACGTCCAAGGCCGCCAGAGCCTCGTCGCGGGTCTTGGTGCGGGCGACCTCGATCAGCGGCTTGTTGCCTTTCGGTGGTTTCTCGGCAGGCCCGAGTTCCTCGGCCAGCTGCAGCAGTGCATCCAGCGAGCCGACGGCGTCGTCCATCGACTCCCACGGATCGTCGCGCTCGGCGAAGCGGGCCGGGACAGTCAGGATCGTGAACTCCTCGGCCCGGCAGCCGGGGACCTCGTCCCATGTCAGCGGCGTCGACACCCGCGCGTCCGGGGTGGCCCGCACCGAGTAGGCCGACGCGACCGTGCGATCTTTCGCGTTCTGATTGAAGTCGACGAAGATTCGTTGTCCGCGTTCTTCCTTCCACCACTGGCTACTGGCCAGGTCGGGTGCGCGGCGCTGCACCTCGCGGGCCACGGTCTCGGCCGCCAGCCGCACCTGCTTGAACGGCCACTGCGGTGCGATCCGGGCATAGATGTGGAAACCGCGCGACCCCGACGTCTTGGGCCAGGCGGTGAGTCCGTGGTCCTCGAGCACCTCGCGCGCCACCTGAGCCACCTCCAGGATCTGCGGCCACTCGACACCGGGCATCGGATCGAGGTCGATCCGCAGCTCGTCGGGATGATCGAGATCGCCCGAGCGGACCGGATGCGGGTTGAGATCGACGCAGCCGAGATTGATCGCCCATGCCAGTCCGGCAGGTTCGCGGAGCACCGCCTCCTTGGCCGACGTGCCGCGGGCGTAGCGCAGTTCGGCGACGTCGATCCAGTCCGGGCGCTTCTCAGGGGCGCGCTTCTGGAAGATCGCTTCCTCGGTGATGCCCTTGACGAACCGTTTCAGGATCATCGGCCGATCGGCGACACCACGCAGCGCGCCGTCGGCCACCGCAAGGTAGTAGCTGACGAGGTCACCCTTGGTGACCGGAGCGCGCCCGTCGGCCGCGGGGAAGACCACTTTGTCGGGATGGCTGATGGTGACCTGGCGACCGTCCACGTCCATGAAGCCATGGTAATTAGGCAGCTCGTTCCGTCTTGGCTGCGACGTACGTCACCTAGGGTTGAAACCATGCCCAGTCTTTTCGATCTCCCCGCACAGGCACTGGCCAAGGCTCAGCAACTGGCCGATCGCGGCTCCGCTGAGCTGCACTACCTGTTCAAGATGATCGAGTCCGGCGCGTTCCGGCTCGAGCCGCCGCAGAATCTCGTGGCGATGGTGGCCGACATCCGCCGCTGGGGTGAAATCGGGATGGTCCCTGCGCTCAACGCCCGCCGAACGCCCAACAAGCTGGCGATCGTCGACGACGAAGGGTCGATGACGTACAAGGAACTCGACGACGCCGCGAATGCGGTCGCCAACGCGTTGCTGGCCAAGGGTGTCACCGGCGGCGACGGCGTGGCGATCCTGGCTCGCAACCACCGCTGGTTCGTGATCGCCAACTACGGCGCAGCGCGGGTCGGTGCGCGCACGATCATGCTGAACACCGAATTCTCCGGGCCACAGATCAGAGACGTCTCCGAGCGTGAGGGCGCCAAGCTGATCATCTACGACGACGAGTACGCCGAGGCTGTCCAGCTCGCCGAGCCGCCGTTGGGCAAGCTGCGCGCGTTGGGGACCAATCCGGACAAGGACGAGCCGTCGGGCTGCACCGACGAAACCCTGGCCGACGTCATCAAGCGCAGCAGCAGCGCGCCGGCGCCAAGGCCACCAAGCGCTCGTCGATCATCATTCTCACCAGCGGCACCACCGGAACCCCGAAGGGCGCCACCCGCAACACCCCGCCGACCCTGGCGCCGATCGGCGGGATCCTGTCCGCCGTGCCGTTCCGCGCCGGCGAGGTCACCTCGTTGCCGTCGCCGATGTTCCATGCGCTGGGGTATCTGCATGCCACGATCGCGCTGACGATGGGCTCGACGCTGGTGCTGCATCGAAAGTTCAAGCCCGACATCGTGTTACAAGACGTCCCGAAGCACGGGGTGACGGCGATCGTGGTGGTGCCGGTCATGCTGTCGCGGATGCTCGACGCGCTGGAGAAGATGGAGACCAAGCCGGACCTGTCGTCGCTGCGGATCGTGTTCGTCTCCGGCTCCCAGCTCGGGGCGGAGCTGGCCACCCGGGCGCTGAAGGACATCGGTCCGGTGATCTACAACATGTACGGCTCAACGGAAGTCGCGTTCGCGACGATCGCCGGGCCGAAGGATCTGCAGATGAATCCGGCCACCGTGGGTCCCGTCGTCACGGGTGTCAAGGTCAAGATCCTCGACGACAACGGTAACGAGCTGCCGCAGGGTGAGGTGGGCCGGATCTTCGTCGGCAACAGCTTCCCGTTCGAGGGCTATACCGGCGGCGGTCACAAGCAAATCATCGACGGGCTGATGTCATCCGGTGATGTCGGCTATTTCGATCACAACGGCTTGCTGTTCGTCAGCGGCCGCGACGACGAGATGATCGTCTCGGGCGGCGAGAACGTCTTCCCCGCCGAGGTCGAGGACCTCATCAGCGGACATCCCGACGTCGTCGAGGCGACCGCACTCGGGGTGGACGATCCCGACTGGGGCGCCCGGCTGCGGGCCTTCGTCGTGCTGAAGGAAGAAGCCGAGCTCACCGAGGAAGCCGTCAAGAACTATGTGCGCGAACACCTTGCGCGCTAAAAGGTTCCGCGCGAGGTGGTGTTCTTGGCCGAGCTGCCGCGCAACCCCACCGGCAAGATCCTCAAGCGCGAGCTGCGCGACATCGAGGTGCAGTAGCGCCCCGTCGTTTAAGCCCTCGCGCGCGCTCCCTTTCGCCCAAATCGACGATTCGCAGCGAAAGTGCGAGTAGGTCGCTGCAATTCGTCGATCTCGGCACTGCGCCCAAGTGGCTGCCGGGGTGACTGCGGCGAATGTGCGGTTTCATACTTAACACGCCGCGAACAGCGTATGCACCCGCACACTCGCTGCAATTCGTCGATCTCGGCGCAGCCTACGGGTCGCGGGGCAGGCCCAGCAGCCGCTCGGCGATGATGTTCAACTGCACCTCCGAGGTGCCGCCGTAAATCGTCGTCGACCGGCTGCCCAGCAGGTACTCCGCCCACTTGCCTTGCAGCTGATCGGGATCGCCGATCGCCCCGTCGATGCCGAACGACGACACCGCGAACTCGGCGTAGCCCTGGCCGGTGCGCATCGACAACAGCTTCGAGATCGCGGCCGACGGCATCGCATCACCGCCGGCCAGTGTCAGCAGCGTCGAGCGCAGGTTTAGCAGCTTGGCCGCATGCCCCTCGGCGATCAGTTCACCGGCGCGGTGATGGCCGATCTGGTCGAAGTGGCCGTCGCTGACGAACTTCACGAAGCCGTCGAGGTTGGCCAAAAAGCCGGGCTCGCTGCTGCCGATCGAAACCCGTTCGGCCGTCAGGGTATTGCGACTGACCTCCCAGCCGCGGTCGACCTCGCCCAGGACCAGCTCGTCGGGCACGAACACGTCGTCGATGAACACCGTGTTGAACATCGCGTGGCCGGTGAGCTCACGCAGCGGCTTGACCTCGACGCCCTCGGCCTTCATGTCGAGCAGGAAATACGTGATGCCGTTGTGCTTCGGCGCGCTGGGGTTCGTCCGCGCCAACAGCGCTCCCCACTGCGCGTACTGGGCGCCGGTGGTCCAGATCTTCTGCCCGGTGATCCGCCAGCCACCGTTGACCTTGGTGGCCTTGGTGGTCAGGCTGGCCAGGTCCGACCCGGCTCCCGGCTCGGAAAACAGCTGGCACCAGATCATTTCGCCGCGGAACGTCGGCGGCAGGAAGCGCTGCTTCTGCTCGTCGTTGCCGAACGCCACGATTGACGGGATCAGCCAGGCGGCGATCCCCATCTGCGGGCGCTTGACCTGCCCGGCCGTGAACTCCTGGGCGATGATGATCTGCTCGATCGGCTTGGCGGCCCTGCCCCACGGCTTCGGCAGATGCGGCTGCACCCAGCCCGCCTCGGCGATCGCGGCCTTGCGCTCTTCCCGCGGAATCGCTTTCAGCGCAGCTACTTCCGCGCGGATCTCGTCGCGCAGCTTCTCGGTCTCGGGGTCGAGATCGATGTTGATCGGCCGCATGCCGGTGCTCGTGGCGGTGTCGAACACCTTCTGCTGATACTCGCTGGCGCGCCCGAACGCCGCGACCAGACCCAGGGTGCGGCGGTAGTAGACGTTGGTGTCGTGCTCCCAGGTGAAACCGATGCCGCCGTGCACCTGGATGCAGTCCTGGGTGGTGTGCTGGGCGGCGGCCGGCGCCAGACTGGCAGCCACGGCCGCGGCGAACTCGTACGCCGTTTGCTCGTTGTCCCAATCCTTTTCGGCGGCCTCATCCAGTGCGCGGGCGGCATCCCACACCGCCGCGGTGGCGCGCTCGGTGTCGGCGATCATCTCCGCACACTTGTGCTTGATGGCCTGGAATTGGCCGATCGGCCGGCCGAACTGCTCGCGAATCTTGGCGTACGCCGCTGCGGTGTCGGTGGCCCAGCGGGCGATGCCGACCGCCTCGGCCGACAGCAGGGTGGTGAGGATCGCGCGGCCGGCCGGCTGCGACAGGTTGGCCAGCACGCGGTCGCCGGTGACCTCGACGGCGTTGGCACGCACATGCGCCACCGGACGCAGCAGGTCCACCGAGTTGACCGGTTCGATCTCCAACTGGTCGGCGTCGAGGATCACCCATTCCACGCCGCTTTCGATGGCGACCGGAAGCACCAGCACCGAGGCCTGCGCGGCGGCGGGCACCGAGCGGGCTTCCCCGCGGATGACCAGCGACCCGTCCTGCCGGGTGGCGGTCAGGCCCGACTCCAGGGCACAGGTGGCGATGAGCTCGCCCGCGGCCAACTTGCTCAGCAGCTTCGTGTCGGGATCGTGGGCAGAGATCAGCGCGCTGGCGATGGCCGACGGCACGAAGGGCCCGGGCACCGCGCCGTAGCCGAACTCGGCGATCACGATCGCGAGCTCGAGCAGACCGAAGCCCTGGCCGTCCACCGACTCCGCCAGGTGCAGGCCATGCAAGCCCTGTTCGGCGGCCGCTTTCCAGTACGGCGGCGGGGTGGGCAGCGGCGTCTCGAGGGCCTCGTGCAGAACCTCAGACGGTGCGACGCGTGCGACGAGGGACTTCACCGAGTCGGCGAGGTCGTTGTGCTCAGGTGTGATCGCGATGGGCATCGTTGCGCCTCCCTATTAACCGGTGGGTTGGGAGCCAGGTTACCGGCACGATCGTGTACCCCTCCAGGTGGCGTACATGCCAGTGGGACGACGGGACCGCTTACCGCCCGCTCCGGTCGGGGGTCGCGCGCAGGACCACCACCACGACGGCCGAGATGATCATGAAGATGCCCACCGCCCACATACCGGCCTTGTCGCTGCCGGTGAACTGGTTCAGCGCGCCGGTCGCATACGGGGCGGCGAATCCGCCGAGATTGCCGATCGAATTGATCAGCCCGATGCCGCCCGCGGCGGCCGCACCCGTGAGGAACTGAGCGGGCAGCGCCCAGAAACTGGGAATCGCGCTGAACACCCCCATGGCGGCGATACACACCGGGACCATCACCAGCAGGGGGCTGTGCAGATACAGCGCGACCGGAATAGCCAAGCCGCCCAATCCCATTGGGATCGCGACATGCCAGACGCGTTCGCTCTTGCGGTCGGCGTGCCGAGACCACATGTACATCGCGATAGCGGCCAGGGTGTACGGCACCGCGGTGATCAAACCCACCTGCACGATCGACAGGTGCACGTCGAAGGTCTTCTTGAAGTCCGCGATAATCGACGGCAGGAAGAAGGCCAGCGCGTACAAGCCGTAGGCGACGCCGAAGTACACCAGGGACAGCAGCCAGATTCGCGGGCTGGTCAGCGCGCGGCGCAGCGGAAAGTCGAAGTTGCCCGCGACCTCGCGTTCCTCGGCGGCCAGCACGTCGATCAGCCACTGCCGTTCGTCGGGCTGCAGCCAGTGAGCGTCGGCGGGCCGATCGGTCAGATAGAACCAGCAGATGACGCCCAGGATGATCGCCGGCAGGCCGACTCCGATCATCATGAACTGCCAGCCGGCCAGCCCGAACACACCCTCACCAGCCTGAATCATCCACGCCGCCACCGGAGTTCCGACGGCCGCCGCGACCGGGCTCGCCATCATGAACATCGCCACGATCCGCGCCCGGTAGGCGGCGGGGAACCAGCGGGTCAGGTAAAAGATCACGCCCGGGAAAAGCCCGGCCTCGGCCACGCCGAGCAGGAACCGCAACGCCAGCAGCGTCGGTGCGTTGGGTGCGAATCCGATTGCCACGGCGACGATTCCCCACGACACCGCGATGCGGGCCAGCCAACGGCGGGCACCGAAGCGTTCCAGGGCCAGGTTGGACGGCACCTCAACCAGCACGTAGCCGATGAAGAAGATGCCCGACGCCAGCCCGAACATGCTCGCGGTGAGCTGGAGGTGCTCGCTGATATCGGCTTTGGCAATGCCGAGATTGGTGCGGTCGAGGTAGTTGACGAAGTACAGCGCCATGAGAAACGGGACGGCGCGGATGATCACCTTGCGTAGCGTGCGCGCCTCGAGCGTCTTCTCACCGGTCGATGAGACGGACATCCTGCCTCCCGTTGACGACGTTGACCAGGTTGCGGCCGTCGTGCAGACGGCGGCAGTTGTCGACGGCCTGGATCAGGTAGCGGCGCATGGTGTCGACGGTGTACCAGGTGACGTGCGGGGTCACCACGACGTTGTCGAGCTGCAGCAGCGGGTTGCCGGGGTCGACGGGTTCGTCGGCGAACACATCGAGGCCGGCGGCGGCCAGCCGGCCGTCGCGCAGCGCATCGGTCAGGGCGGCTTCGTCGATGACACCACCGCGAGAAGTGTTGACCAGTACCGCGTGTGGCTTCATCGCATCCAGTGCAGCCCGGTTGATCAGCTTGTCGGTGGCCGGGGCCAGCGGCAGATGCAGGGTGACGATGTCGCTTTCGGCCAACAGGTCCGGCAGTGCACGCCAGGTGTCGGTGCCGTCGTCGGCGGTGTTGGTGTGCAGGACAGTGCCGCCCATCGCGAGCACGATCTGCTCGACGCGTTTGGCGATGTTGCCGTACCCGACGAGTCCGACTGTGCAGCTGCCGATGTCGCGCACCGTCTCACCCAGGCTGGGATCCGTCGGCCAGCCCTTCCCCTGCCGGGTGAGCCGGTCCAGCACGGGGAGTCGGCGTAATGCCGCGAGCATCAGCAGTACCGCACCCTCGGCGACCGAGGGCGCGTTGGCACCGGGCATGTTGGCCACCGCGATGCCCAGTTCGCTCGCGGTCTCGACGTCGATGGTGTTCACCCCGGCACCCAGTTTGTGCACCAGGCGCAGTCGCGGTGCGCGGCGCAGGTCGTCGCCGGACAGTGGCCGCAGGACATGCCAGATCGCGTCGGCCTCGGGCAATTGCCGGTGCAGCGTCTCGTCGTCGTCTTCGTGGCACCAGTGGATATCGAGCCAATCTGATTCCGGTGCAACGATGTTCAGCACGTTCTCGCCGGGCAAGAAGTGCGCCAGGACCCTTACCGCCACCGCTTGTGAATCCACTTCACAATCGTGTCCGCCTGCTCGCTCCGCGCTCCCGGGGTGGTGAAGTAATGGTCGGTGTCGATGGCGCACATGGTTTTGTCTGTGCTGGCCAACGCGTCGTAGATCCGTTGGGCGTCCGAGGGGAACACCCCGGTGTCTTGTTCGGCGTTGATGACCAGTGCCGGGACGTTGACCCGCGCCAGATGTGGTTCGGCGCGAGTCTGCGCGGTCTTGAGACTCCACATGCCCAGCCAGTTGCGCAGCGTGCACGCCGCGGCGATGCCGTAGGCGGAGCGGTTGGCCTTCACCGGAATACCCGCGTAGCAGAGGTTGGGCTGACGTTTGGTGGGCTCGATGGCCGGGTCGACCATGCGCGGATCGGCCCAGGTGCGCATGACGGTGAACGGCCGGTCGGAGAACCCGGCGGCCTGCACTCGCTTGAGTTCGGTCTCGGCCCAATCGGTGATCGCGTGATTGCGGGCCACCTGGGCGGACCGGTAGCGGGTCAGAAAGTCGTCGGAGAACGGCGGCCCGTTGCGTTCGTCGAACAGATCAAGGGTGGGATCGGTGGCCACCGGATCGTTCTCGTCGACGACGGCGCCGTCCATCCAGGCAGTCAACACGTCGGGACGCCCGGGGTGCGCGGCGCTGGCGATGTAACCGTCAGCGGCCGGTAGTTCGGAAAGGCCCGCGGCGGGCCGCATCCCCTCCAGCGGTGTGACATTGGGCTCGACAGCCTGCGATTGATAGGCCGCCATCAACGAACCGCCGCCCGAGTTGCCCAGCAGGACAACCGTTTCCACACCTTGCACGTCGCGCAGCCAGTGCACGCCGACACCAATGTCGACCAGGGCGTGGTCGAGCATGAAGCTGCTCTCGAATCCCCGGAAGCGAGTGTTCCACCCGAGGAAGCCGACCCCTCGGGTGGCCAGGTAATCGGCGAGGTAGTGCTCGGAGAAGTCGATCTGATAGTGCGTGGCGATGACGGCGACCTTGGGCTTGCGCCCGACACCCCGGTGGTAGAGGCCCTGGCAGGGATGCCCGCCGGCACCCGCTCGGCGGGCGGTGGGCGAGGGCACCCCGATGAACTCACGCACGACTCCGGGGGTGGGCATGTCGGTGGCCTCCTCGGGTAGATCGCTCATAGACGATATTCGCCAGCGTCGATGTGCATGCCTGAATCCGGTGTTAGTTTCGGTGGAGAGAGTTGACCAGCATCTGTGGGGGCACGTCATGATCAAGCCGCACAACACCAACCCGGAATTCGAGCTGGGGGGCATCAACCACATCGCACTGGTGTGCTCCGACATGCAGCGCACAGTCGATTTCTACTCGAATGTGCTGGGTATGCCGCTGATCAAGTCGCTGGATCTGCCTGACGGGCTGGGGCAGCACTTCTTCTTCGACGCCGGTAACGGCGACTGCGTCGCGTTCTTCTGGTTCGCCGAGGCCCCCGACGGTACGGCGGGCAGCACCCTACCGGCCGCCCTGCCCGGTCTGGGTTCGATCGTCAGCGCGGTGGGCTCGATGAACCATCTGGCCTTTCACGTGCCGGAGGAGAAGTTCGACGAGTACCGCAGGCGGCTCAAGGAGAAGGGTGTGCGCGTCGGGCCGGTGCTCAACCACGACGACAGCCCGCAGGGCGCTACCCGCGAGCTTCATCCCGGGGTTTACGTCCGCTCGTTCTACTTCAACGACCCGGACGGGATCGTGCTGGAATTCGCCTGCTGGACAAGGGAATTCAGCGACAACGAGGCCGGTACGGCGCCGAAGACGGCGGCTGACCGCAAACAGCCGATAGCCGCTGGTTAGTCGCGGAACAACCGCGGATCACCGAGGTCGTCGATGATCGTGGTGAGCTGATCGGCCAGTTCGGTGGGGGTCAGCGTGACCGCGCCGCCCAACCACGCGCTGATGGTCTGACCGACGCCGCCGACGACGAAGTGCGCGAACGCCTTGACCCGGTCATTGGCCGGACGGTGCAGTGTGGCCTCGACGTGCTGGCCCGACAGCAAGGCGAACAGCGCACCGGACTCCTGACGCTTGCGGACCACCGTCGTGTTGGACAGCTGCGAGCTGAACATCAATCGGCCCACCCGCGGATCCAGCTCGATGGTCCGCACGATGTTGGCCATCGCCGCGCGGTTCTGTCCCTCCACCGGGGCGGTTGCCACCGCGGCCTGCGTGGTGGCGGCCAGATCGGCGACCACCCAGTCGAAGACCGCCGCGACGAATTCGTCCTTGTCGGCGAAGCTCTCGTAGAAGTAGCGGGTGGCCACGCCGGCCTCACGGCAGATACCCCGAACGGTGAGCTCAGCGGGGTCGACATTGCTGCCCAGCAACTCCAGCCCGGCCTCCAGCAGACGGGCCCGTCTCCGGGCCAGCCGATCGGCGGCATCCACGCCGCCATAGGGCCTCGCCTGCGTCATTAGCCCATCTTGACATTGCTCCGGCCAGGGCGGCAATATTAGGAAACATTCGTTGTCAGATTCTTACCCGATAGGTGGCCCAGCGTGACGATCCGCGAACCCGTTGTCGGCCACGTGGATCGTCCGGTGAGCGAGCCGCCGAGGCCGTCGCGCCGCCGGCGGAAACGGGGACCGGGCTTCGACGACGGGCTGATGGGCGTGGCGCTGCTGGCCGGTCCGGCGAACGTGATCATGGAGCTCGCCCTGCCGGGCGTCGGCTACGGCGTGATGGAGAGCCGCGTCGAGAGCGGACGGGCCGACCGGCACCCGATCAAACGGGCACGCACGACATTCACCTACCTCGCGGTGGCCACCCGCGGCACCGACGAACAGAAAAAGGCCTATCGGCGCGCGGTGAACAAGTCGCACGCCCAGGTCTACTCGACCCCCGACAGTCCGGTGGAGTACAACGCGTTCGACAAAGACCTGCAGCTCTGGGTCGCGGCCTGCCTCTACAAGGGCGGGGTGGACGTGGCCCGGATCTTCATCGGTGAGGCCGACGACGAGACTGCCGACCGCCAATACCAGGAGGCCATGGCACTGGCCACCACCCTGCAGGTGCCCGCCGAGATGTGGCCTGCCGACCGCGCGGCGTTCGACAAGTACTGGCAGGAGTCGCTGGACAAGCTGCACATCGACGACACCATCCGGGAGTACCTGTATCCCTTTGCGGTGTCGCGGATTCGCGGCGTGCGGCTGCCGAAGCGGTTGCAGGAATCCCTCGAGCAATTCAATCTGCTCATCACCACCGGGTTCCTGCCGCAGCGTTTTCGCGACGAGATGCGGCTCGAGTGGAACGCGGAGAAACAGCGCAAGTTCGATCGGCTGATGGCGCGCATCCGATTCGTCAACGACCTGACACCGCGGGTCATCCGCGAGTTCCCGTTCAATCTCCTTCTGCGCGATGTGGATCGGCGCATCCGCACTGGGCGGCCGTTGGTCTGAGCCCGGCCGTCGGTTCGGCCCGGCTCTGACGTCGGAATTTCTCCACACTGTGCCCACCGCGGCCCATCCAGTGCGAAGCTGAGCCGTGGACATCTTCGCGCAGTGGCAGGACGGTGGAACTGAGGTTCGCTGGCGATCGACGACGCCGGCCAACGACGGTCAGGAAGTCGCGGTATTCACCAGGCGTAGCGGCACCCCGGGCGCGCCGGCCCTGGTCTGTGTGCACGGCTTCCCGACGTCGAGCATCGACTACTGGGGATTGGCACACGAATTACGTTCGGAAGCCGAGATTTTCACCGTCGACTTTCCCGGCTACGGGCTCTCCGACAAGCCACCGTCGCCATATGTGTACTCGCTCTATGACGATGCGCGGTTGCTCGTTCACCTGATCACCGACGTGTGGCAGCTCGAGGACTACCGCATCGTGACCCACGATCGCGGCAGCAGCGTCGGCATCCTCGTGGTCACGATGCTCGCCGAGGCGAAGGCGCCGATGCCCGCCGACTTGGTCATCACGAACGGGAACATCTACCTGCCGCTGGCCAATCTGACGGCATACCAGAAGGCGCTACTCGACGATTCGACGTCGCGTGCCACCGCGGCCGCGACAACGCCGGACATGCTGGCCGCCGGCCTGGGCGCGAGTACGTTCATGCCCCGTAGAACTCTCGAGGACGCCGAAATCGCGGCGCTGGCAGAGTGCTTCGCGCACAACGACGGTATCCAGGTGCTCCCGGACACCATCCAGTATCTGCATGAGCGAGCGGCCGACGAGACTCGCTGGCTCGAAGCACTGGCGGCCAACCCCGTCGACACCACGCTCGTGTGGGGTCTGCACGACACGGTGGCGCCGTTGCGGGTCGCCAACCATGTGTGGCACACCTATCTCAAGGACAAGCCCGGCCGCAGCCGCTACTGGGTGGTCCCGGGCGCTGACCACTACGTGCAATGCGATGCACCCAAACAGCTCGCCGACATCCTGCGGCTGACCGTTGTCGGTGATCCGGCCGAACTGCAGACGCTGGGGGATACGCCGGAAGGCCCGGTGCTGGTGGACCAGAGCGACGGAGACGGCACCGGCTGAGCGCACGGCGCTGCCAGAGTCCGGGGGTACCCTCGCGGCAGTGCGGACTGACAACGACACCTGGGACATCACCACCAGCGTCGGCTCGACGGCCTTGTTCGTCGCGGCCGCCCGAGCTCTGGAGGCGCAGAAACCTGATCCGCTGGCCGTCGACCCGTTCGCCGAGGTGTTCTGCCGCGCCGTCGGCGGTCCCTGGGCGGCGGTGCTGGACGGGCAGGCGCCCGACCATCCGCTGAAATCCGAAGAGTTCGGTCAGCACTTCGTCACCTTCCAAGCCGCGCGGACCCGGTACTTCGACACCTACTTCGGATACGTGGCGCAAGCCGGGGTGCGCCAGGTCGTCATCTTGGCCGCCGGACTGGACTCCCGCGCCTACCGGCTGGAGTGGGCACCCGACACCACCATCTACGAACTCGACCAGCCTCAGGTACTCGACTTCAAGCGCGAAGCCCTGGCCGCGCACGGGGCTACCGCGAAGGCCGAGCGTCGGGAGATTGCCGTCGACCTTCGCGACGACTGGCCGCAAGCACTGCGGGACAACGGTTTCCGTGCTGATGAGCCGTCGGCGTGGATCGCCGAGGGACTTCTCATCTACCTTCCCGCCGCTGCGCAGGAACAGTTGTTCTCCGGGATCGACGGCCTGGCGAGTGCGCGTAGCCACCTCGCCGTTGAGGAGGGCAGGCCGATGGATCGCGACGCGTTCCGGGCCAAGGTGCAGGAGAACAAGGGCATCGACGATCCGCGTGGCCAGTGGTGGCAGCTGGTCTACAACGAACAGCACGCGCCCGCGTCGCAGTGGTTCGGTGAGCGTGGCTGGATGACCGAGGACACCACGCTGCTGGACTACCTCGCCTCTGTCGGGCGTTCGGTCGACTCCGCGGATGACGAGGCGGCCAACATGCTGGCCAGCATCACATTGGTCAACGCCGTCAAAGAATAGTCAGTCCCACATCACCGGTCGCAGGAATCGGTTGATGCGGCGCAGGTACTCCGGCTGGCTGACGTGCAGGATGTGGTTGCCTGGGAACCAGTGCAGCGCACAGCGATCCCAGTGCTCCCACAGCGCCTCGGCCTGCTCGGGTGGCGCCAGCCGATCGCCGAGACCGGTGATGATCAGGCGCCGGTCCCGCGGGACGAGCGGCTGGTAGTTCAGCGCGCAGTGGTAGGCCGACGCGGCCGCCGAGTCGTCACGGCCGATGGTCCCGAACTTGCGGCCCACTTCGATCAGTTTGTTCGCCGGCCACCACTCGTCGAACGTCGACTCCGGGGTGACCACCGGGACATTGGGGATCACCGCCTCCAGCCGGTCGTCCGCCGACGCGACCAGCGCTGAGGTGTAGCCGCCCAATGACATTCCGGTGAGTGCAATGCGGGCGACGCCGGTATCGCGCAACCAGTTCACGACCGAGCGGAAGTCGTGCACGGCCTGGCCCATGGTTTCGGCGAAGCCGGCCATGCCCTGTGAGAAGAAGCCGTATCCACTGAAGGGCGAACCTTTTTCGGCGCGCCGGCCATGGAACGGCAGGGTGTAGAGCAGCACGTCGTATCCGGTCTTGTAGAACCACGGCAGTGAGAAAAACAGCCCGTTGAACAGATAGGGCGACCCCATGAAGCCGTGGATCACGCACAGCGTCGGCCGTGGACCGTCGTCGTGACGCCAATGCTGCGCCCACACAATGTTGTTGCGCTCCAGCCGCTTCCACTGTTTGCGCATGTCCGGGTTGACCGGTTCGAAGCTGCTCTCGAACCGCATGTTCTGGACGTTGCCGTGGGCGATGTACTGCGCGATCGGATTCGCCGGCCGGGTCGTGATGGTGGGAACGTCGGTGGGCGCCGGGAACGACGCCGCCGGATCGCGCCGGGCCGCCAGTTCGGCGTAGAACTCCAGGTTGCTGCGCTCGCGGTGCAGGTCCGAGCGGCGAACGATGCTCTTCGCCACTGTCGGCAACATGGACACTCCGACCAGAGAGGCGATTGCCGTGCGCAGGCCGATGTCGGCGACCGCCGAGGTATCTACGGTGAGCCGCTGCAGTGCGGTCAGGTCGGAGCGCTTCGGCAATCCCTCGAAACCGGCGTCGGCACCCGGTACATCGGGCACCGGCACCGGGATAGGCAGGTCGACGTTCGACGTCATTGTCGCGGCCTTTCGGTCGGCATCTGTTCTCGGATGCTAACCGGGAACGGGGGTCACACGAGGCGATATACCGTCGCGGCCCCGACCTTCATCGGACGGAAATGCTGTTGTACCCAGTCGGCGATCTCTCCGCCGTTGCGGTCGTGGCTGCGCATCCGACCACTGTCGATGAAGAAGGCGATCTTCTGAGCGTGCACATCATCGATGAACTGCGCCAACGTGGGCACCGGGTCGCTGCTCCACCCACCGATCGCCATGACTGCGGTACCCGACGCGATTTCCAGCGAGGCGGCAGCCTGAGATCCGGACGTTGCCGCCGACCACGGGGTGTGCGCGGATGCCAGCAGCTGAGCCAATTGCGGATCGACGTTGCTCGAGCTGGCGCCCATCATCATCGTCTTCGCGAAGCGGGATCCGACGGTTGGCCAGACATCGGCGGTGTGGGCGGCGTTGGGGATCGATCCGTTGTGCGGCGTGGCGGCGGTGGCGACCGAGAACATCGCGGTGCCGGTAAGACCCGCCAACAACGATGCCGCCAGCGCAACCGGCGTGAGCCGTGGCCAGCGCGTCAGAGCGACGAGTAATAGCACGGCCGCCGCGGCGGCTCCTGCGATGAACCAATCCGTCGATGCGGGACCCAGTCGAGCACGGTGCAACAGGACAACCGCCCAGGCGGCAGCTGCCAGAACCATCACGACGGCCGCCGATCTGCTTCGCACAGCTGCCATCCCGATCAGCGCGCCCGCCGCCGGCGCCAACGCGATGGTGTAGTACGGATGCACCATGCCGGTCATGTAGCTGAACACCAGCGTGTACACCACGAGCCACACGCTCCACATCGTGAAGCCAGCAGCCTCGATGCGGGTCAGCCTGCGCCGCAACGCAAGACACACACCGGTCACGATCGCGACGACCGCTGCCGGCAGCAGCCAGGACGCCTCATAACCCATTTCGGCGGAAAAGATTCGCAGCACTCCGGCGTGGGTGGTCCAACCGCCGGGATGTCCGTGCGACACGGCATTGCCGCCTCCGACGATGCGGTTGAGGCCGTTGTAACCCCATGCGAGATCAAGCACCGTGTTGTTGGTCGACCCGCCGATGTAGGGGCGGGAGCCGGCCGGCCACAACTGGACGACGGCCACCCACCATCCGCCTGAAATCACCAGCGCCACAGCGGCACTCAACAGGTGCGGCGCGCGTCGCTGCCACGTCGTCGGTGCGAACAGCAGATACGCGAGCGCGAAGGCGGGTAGCACCATCAGGCCTTCGAGCATCTTGGTCAGAAACGCCAGACCCAGCGCGATACCGACGAGCGTCAGCCACCGCCATGACGCTCCGGGGATCGCGCGCACCAGGAAGTAGGCAGCCGCAACCATCAGCAGCACCATGAGCGCGTCGGGATTGTTGTAGCGGAACATCAACGTGGCCGCCGGGGTGAGGGCCAACACGCTGCCGGCGATCAGACCCGCGATCGGACCGCGGGTGGGATCGGTGATGATGCGACGCATCGTGGCGTACAGGACGGCGACGGCCGCCACACCCATCACCGCTTGCGGGACCAGCACCGCCCAGCTGTTCATCCCGAAGAGCCGCACCGAGAGTCCGGTCACCCACAGCGAAGCCGGGGGCTTGTCGACGGTGATGAAGTTGTTGGGGTCCAGTGATCCGAAGAACCATGCACTCCAGCTCTTGGCGCCGGACTGGGCGGCCGCGGTGTAGAACGTATTGCCGTAGCCGTTGATCGGCAGGTTCCACAGGTACAGCGCAGTGGTGGCGATCAGCAGCCCGGTCAGGGCGACGGCCGGCCAGCGATTCCGGGTGCGGGGCGTGCTGTCGGACGCGGGTGCGTCCAGTACGTCGGTGCGATCGGCGGTGGCGGTCACCGCACCACGGTGCACGAACCTGCTGGCCGGCGCGGGTTCGCGCAGCTGGGAAATCGCTGTGTATTTGATGATCGACGCACGTGGGCCGCGTCATCGCTCAGGTGGGCAGTCCGTCCCGCTCGGCATCGGCACGGTAGCGGTCCACCCATTCGTCGGATCGTTGATCGGCCTGGCGCTCCAGGACGGGCGCGGGTGCCAACCTCCGGTCTAATCCGAGCGCTACGAGGACTTGACCGACGACGTCAGTGAGGTTGCGCCACAACACCGGATAGGGAACGTCGATGGGATGGACGTCCTCCTCGACGAACCAGTTGCGCCAGCCTTCCTCCTGGGCGCGCAGCATGTGCACCACGTAGGCGATGGCTCCCGCGTGATACTCGGCCCGGGCATCACGCACCGGGTCCGGTCGGCCACGCCACACCCGGGTCTGGACCGCCCGCCAGAACGACACAGCTTGGGAGACCACGTCGGGTCGATACACGTGGATCAGCACCGGATCGCTGCCGACGACGTCGCGGATGGCCGACAGCAGTCCCGCCCCCGACCGTTCGGGCAGATCCTTGGCACGACTGAGTAGCAGAGGCGTCTGGTTCCACATGAGCTTGCCGCCCCAAATGCCGTTCGGCGTGCGCCCGACGGTGCGGATGTAGTCACGCCAGATCTCCGCGGGGGCCAGGTCGGGCTTGCCCTCGATCAGTGGATCGAGCAGCCGCAGAATCGATTGGTCGTCGGTCTCGGAGAACCATTCTCGGGGCTGCGGGGACATGCTGGTGCTCGGCAGGTACTGAAAGAACTCCTGGGGCTCCCCGGCCACACCGGTGGCGCGTAACGACTCGACCAACAGGGTGCTGCCGCTGCGCTGGGAGGCGAGCACCAGGTAGGCGGTCGGCTGATCGGGCATGAGCCGAGCCTAACCGCTGTCAGGCTCTGATGCCGGGGTCGCGAACTTAAACTCGCTTCGACGAAAACTATTGTGGGAAGCCAATTTCATTGTCTAGACCCCGTTCGGCAGCTGAGGCTGAACGGCTCGTCAAGGTGAAACCATTGATCTGGAAATACGTTTCGGTGTAGCGCGCCGCGATCCGTGTTCCGGCGAACTCCGACGGGATGACGTCACGGGTCTTGTGGCGCCAGTCGTTGAGCAGAACCGCGAGCTCTTCGGCGATCGTCTCGGCCTCCTCATCGGCCTCAGCTGCCAAGAGATTGTTGGACTCGGCGGGGTCGGCTTCGAGGTCGTAGAGTTCGCGCGCCGGGCGCGGAGAGTGGATGAACGGCTCCACAGCCTGACCCGAGGGGCTCTCCTCGATGTCGAGCGGCAGATCCAGCAGCGGCCGCTGGGCGTAGTTCTCGATGTAACTGTGCTTCTTGGACCGGATCGCGCGAATGGGGTCGTAGGAATCGTGGTACGTCTTCTCGGTGTAGACGTGGTCGCGGACCGGATTATTCTGCCCCGCAAGCAGATTGGCCGCATGGGACAGACCCTCGATGTCGTCACCGGGGCTGATGCCGACCAGCTCCAACAAGGTCGGCAACAAGTCGACGCCGCTGAACAGCTCGTCGTACACCAGTGGTGTGCGCCGCAGACGGCGCGGTGGGCGGATGATCGTCGCGATCCCCGTGCCGGCGTCGTACAAGGTGGATTTCGCGCGCGGGAATGCGGGGCCGTGGTCGGTCAGGAACACCACCCAGGTGTGGTTGGCCAGTCCTGTGTCGTCGAGGGTGTCCAGCAATCGGCCGACCGCCGCATCGGCGACGGCGATCGAGCCGTAGAAGTCGGCGAGGTCGCCCCGCACTTCAGGGGTGTCGGGCAGGAAATCGGGGACGTCGACGTCGGCAGTGTCCGCGGGCTCGTAACGCTCGCGCGGATACGGCCGGTGGGTTTCGAAGAATCCGGCGGTGAGAAGAAATGGGCTGATCCCGGCGAGCGGTGCACTGTCGGTCAGCCACTCCTGAGCCCGTTCGACGACGTATTCACAGTAGGAGTTGGATACGTCGTACTCGTCGTAGCCCAACCGCGCCGGGAACGACGTCTCGTGCTGCATGCCGAATAGAGCTGAGTACCAACCATTCTCGTGCAGGATATGGGGCAGCGTGCGCACACCGGCGCGATACTCGAACCCGTGGTGAGCCAGGCCGATCAGTCCGTTGCTGTGCGGATAGCGGCCGGTGAACAACGAACCGCGCGCCGGCGAACACAACGGAGCGGTGGCGTGTGAGCGGGTGAACAGGATGCCCTCGGCGGCGAGCTGGTCCAGGCGTGGGCTCGACACCCCCGGATATCCGTAGGCGCCCAGGCAGCGGCCCAGGTCATGCCAGTGGACGATCAGCAGGTTGTCCCGGCTCACACATACCTCCGTTCGGCTCGGCGGGGTCTAGCGTGCCCCGCCGGGTGACGGTGCCCGCATCCGGCGTCGGGCGCAAGGGTTATCCACAACCGGAATCTGGATCGCACGCAGAGTCATGGGTTGTGGGGTACTCCGACTGCGCGGTAGACGTATTCGGGAGGCACGTCGAACGCCAGATGTGTGGCAGGAAGGCGGCTGAGCACGTCGGCGGGGATGGCCACCTTATAGGTCAGTGACAGATGTCCGCTGAACTTCGGATCGACGTCGGCGACGTCGACATCCAAAGTGACTCCGGTGCTGGAAATTTCAACCTTGACGGCGCCTTCTTGCCGATCGCTCCACGGCACGTCCATGGCGCGACCGGCGACCTTGGGAACGCTCGACAACGTTGCGACGGCCCGTTGGGAGGTAAACACCACCGATCCGACATAACTGGCGAAACCCCCACTGGCACGAAGCCCCGGCACCTTGCCGCTGAACCGGCGGCTCACCGCGACGTATTCGGCCAGGTAGATGATGCCCTCGCTCTCGAATTCCTCGCGCATCGCGCGAGGAAGCTTGCCGATGCCGAACAAACGGCGCAGGAGAATGGCCACCTCGACGATCGTGCCAGACTGCCGTGGTAGTCAAGAAGAGATGGCATCGAAAAAAACTTGGCTGATCGCGTCGGTCGTCGTCGCTGTGGCCGTCTACGCGACGATGTGGGTCGGCTACGCGCTGAACTGGGGGTGGCTCGATGCCGTCGACACCGACCTGCTGCAGGCATTCCACAATTTCGGTGCCAAGCGCCCCGAATGGGTGCAGTTCTGGGTGGTGTTCTGCGTGGTGTTCGGCCCGAATGGCTTTCGGGTGGTCGCGCTAGTGCTGTTTGTTGTGGCATTGGTGCGCCGCAAGCTGGCTACCGCGCTGTTTCTGGTCGTCAGCGTCGGCCTGATGGGCCTCGTCACCGAGGGAGCGAAATACCTCGCCGGTCGGCCCCGCCCGGCGACGGCGCTGGCCTACGGGTCGTCGACGTCGTTTCCGTCCGGACACGCTCTCGGTGTGATGGTCGGCGTGCTGGCCCTGCTCACGGTGCTCTGGCCGCAGATCAGCCGTCGGCTCCGGCTGGTGCTGGCCTGCATTGGGGGCGTCTTGATCGTCGTGGTCGGTGTGGGGCGGGTGGTGCTCAACGTTCACCACCCGTCCGACGTGCTGGCCGGCTGGGCGCTCGGCTACCTCTACTTCCTGCTGTGTGTGCGACTGGTGCCGCCGCGCCCGCTCAGCTCAGCGGCCGAAACACCGGCAGCACTCGATACTTCGCGGTGAACGTCGCCTTGTCGTAGTCGTCGCCGATCTCACCGTCGCGGGCCAGCGGTGTCGGGCCGTCGACGGCCTCGAAGGAGAATTCCGGGGCCTGGATCTCGTGGTAGAGCGGGCTGCGTTCCAGGCGGCCGAGGGCAACCGCGGTGAGAATGCGCAGCCGACTCAGCCGCTTGCCGGTCTCCAAAATGCGGACATCGATGAGGCCGTCGTCCATGCGGGTCCGCCGGGCCGGCGCGAAACCCGATGGCAGATAGACGGAATTGCCCAGGAAGAACAACGACGTCTGAATTGTCTTGTTGTCGAACCGGATTCGAACCGGTGTGCCCTTGCGCAATGTGTGAAGCATCGCGTACAGGCCGGCCAGTGGTTTGCCGACCTTGTGCTCGAGCTTCTCCCGGGTCTGGACGAACAGCGGGTAGGCACCGATGCTGGCTGTGTTGATCACCATCTGGTCCTCGTTGAGGCAGACCAAATCCACACAGGAGACGCTGCCGGAGCGGATGGCCGACACGGTGCGATCGACGGTGTCGCAGCCGATGTCCTTGGCGAAGTGGTTGAACGTCCCGGCGGGAAAGACCGCCAGCGGCAGGCCCGCGGAAATCGCGACACTGGCCGCGGACGACACCGTCCCGTCGCCGCCGCCCACCCCGAGCACCTCGGCACGTTGGGCGGCCTGCCGAAAGACTTCCGCCGGGTTGTCGTCCTCGCCGAGTTCGACGATCTCCGCTTTCGGCAGTTTCTCGCGGACCTCGTCGATGACCCGGGTTCCGGTGCCGCTGCCCGAGGCCGGGTTGATGACGAGCACGACGCCGTCGCCGTCGGGCCGTTCCGGGGTGTCGATCACCAGCGGTTCATTCGACATCAACTTGGCCGGCACGATCGGCGGGACCAGTCGGCCGCCGAGCACCGCGATCGCGGCACCGATGCCGAAGCCCGCGAACACGTCGCCGGGGTAGTGCGCGCCGGTGGCGACCCGGGACAGGCCGACCAAGCCCGCCAGCAGCGACAGACCGAGCCCCAGCGGCGGGTTCTCCAGCCCGACGCTGACGGCGAACGCGGCGGCACTGGCCGAGTGGCCGGACGGGAGCGAGTTCGATGTCGGGACACGGCGCGATCGCCGCACCAGTGGCACGAGGGTGCGGTTGGGACGGTCGCGCTTCCAGATGCGCTTGGCGCCCTGATTGGTCACCAGGCTGGTGACGGCCAACGTCGCGACGCCGCGGCCGGCCCCTCGGCGTGCCGAGGGCGAGCCCGACGCGAACAGAATCGCCGCGATGGCGAACCACAGCTTGGAGTGGTCGGCCGCGCGGGTCAGCACAGGCATCGTCTTGTCGATGAGCGCGCTCGGCGATTCGGCGACGGCCTCGAATACCTCGCGGTCCAGCGTGCCCAGCCCGCCCGTGATCTGACGGATGCCCTTAGCGTCTAGCAAGCTGCGCGATGTCATCGCTCCACGGTATCGGGATCAGGACTTGGGCTCGCCGGATGCCTCGTCTGTCGGCTTGCTGTCGGGCACGATGATGCGCCGTGTGGCGACGGGTTTGCCGTCGACCTTCTTGGTGACTTGTGGGTTGGCAGGCGGTGGGGTGGTGATGCGCCCTTGCACCGGTGCACCGTTCTTCACAGTCGGCACGGACACCCGCTTGGTGTCGGGCTTGGCGTCCTTTTCCGATCCTCCGGCACCATGCATCGCGCCGGGCGGGATCATCGGCATGCCGCCCATCCCGCCGGCAGGTGCCGACGTGGGCGTGGCCATGCGCGGTGCCGGCATTTGCGTATTGGCTGCCGACGGCGAGGTGCCGGCCGCGGGCACCGGAGGCGGGCCGAGCATCGCGGTCGGTGAGGTGCCGCCGATCCCGCCGCCACCCGCACCGGATCCGCCTCCACCAGAACCCAATTCGCCGGGGGTCTCACCGAATTCACCCAGTGGGTCGGTCAGGCTGGCCTTGTCGAGTTCAGCGGCTTGTCCGCCGGCTTGCTGCATCATGCCCATGCCGGCCTGCATCATTTGTTGAGCGCCCTGCGCGACCTGCTGGGGGATCTGGGCCAGGGGCTGCAAAGCGCCGCCCATCGCACCGGCCAGGGCGCCGGCGAGCTGGGAGGCCATCTGTGGAAGCTGCTGGGCCATCTGATCGGCTTGGCCCTGACCCGCGACGCCCTTCATCTCGGCGTTGGCCTGCTCATCCTGGGCGGGGAATTTCGCGGCTGCCTCAGCGGTCTTGAAGTCGCGCTTGGCGTGCTCCTCGGTGCTTTCGGTGTTGTCTTTGGGGTCGCCGAGATTGGCGGCCAAACCGAGGACACGCAGCAGCTGTTCGATGGGCGTTGCGCCGGCGACGAGCGGGTCGGAACTGATGGGCGGTGGGGGCACGTTCGCAGCGTTGGCCGACCCGTAACCGCCCTGAGTGAAGTTGAGCTGTCCACCACCGGTCATCGGTGCACCTCTCCCTTCATTGCCAGATTCAGCGCCTGAAACCACGCGAAGTGGTAATTGGCAGCGGTTTTCTCGCCCTTGATCAGCGCGTCGATCGTCGCCAAGAGCTGCCAGTTGCCGACGTTAGCGGTGTCGACATGATCGGGGTAGTCACCCAGGACCTTGCCCTCGACCGTCGCCAGATGCTCGCGGAGGAGTTCGACTTCGGAGTCGAGGTAGCCGGTGCCGGTCGATGCGGCTTTCGCCAGGGTGTGGGCCAGGCGGGGCAGGCCGTCGCGCCATTTGGTGGCTTGGGAGAGCTCCCACCCGAGGTCCTCGACGTCGTCGGTGTCGCGGGCACGGATCGACATCGGGGTGGGTTGGGCGTCCTCGGCGGGCGGGAGGTATTGGCCGGGGGCGTAGGCGGCGGTGAGTGTGGTCTCGCCGAGTAGGGCGTCGAGTGTTCTGTTGCGACTGCGGGGCTTGAGAAGCTTGATGCCGGTGGGGATTTCGACGTGCGGCGGGATCCAGCCACTGGCAAGGTCGGTGGCCAGGACGGTATTGCCGTCCTCGCGGTCACCGATGGCCCAGCGCAGCTTGGGCTCTTGGCGGGCGACGGCGTCGAGGAGTCTGCTGAGGCGCTGTTGCGCTTGGGTCTGGGCGGCGCTGGCGCCGGCCATCGCGCCGGTTGTAGTTGAGGCGACGGCATTTTCGGTGAGCCCGGCGGGTGCTGGGGCGGCTGTTCCGGCGGCGGTCGGTGCTTGGCGGACGACCGCGGGTTGGTTGAGTTGGGTGCCCGCGGACGGGTGGACGGGGGCCGAGCCCGGGGCTGCGGCGGTCGGCATGGCTGGGGGACTTGCGGGTGCGGTGGCCGCGGGGGGCCTCAGGTCTGCACCGTAGGCGGGCAGCGGGCCTTGGGGAGCGGCGGGGGCAGCGGTCGACGGCATGACGGGCGCTTGCGCGGCGGGGGCCGCGACGTAGGCCTGGGTGGTGTCTGGCTGTGTGGCTGCTGGCGCCTGCGGTGCATCGTAAGTCGGTGCAGCATGGGCAGTTTCGAAGAGCGGCGCTCCTGCGGTCGGCGCGGTGGGCGCCATCGGCGGTGCTGCCATGCTCTCGGGATGTATCGGGGTCTGCGGCTGCATTGCATGCGATGCGGTGTTGGACAACGCTTCCGTGCCAGCCGACACCGGGTTGCCGGCCTGGGCGCCGTTGTTGAAGTTTTGGGCAAAGCCTTCGGGGGAGAGGGCGTTGGTGGGGGCTGAGGGTAGGGAGGATTGTGGTGTCGACATGCTCGCAGATGGCACGCCTTGGGTTGGAGCGGCGGCGCCGGTCGCGTTGATTGCAGGCATAGGCGCTGCGGCTGCAACGCCAGTCGACCCCACTTGTTGGGGACCCGCGTTCGTTGCAGGAGTATTCAGACTCCCGGTCAGGCCGGCTCCGCCGCCTGGATTCGCGTTGGTGGAAGCTGCGGGTTGTGTTACCGCCGGTGTCGTGGTTGTACCCGCGGTCCCGCCCTTCTGAAGTCCTGAGGTACCGCCGGGCTGCACCGCACCTGTCGTAGCCGATGGTGATGCGTTGGTACCGGTGATGCCGGACCCTCCGGCCAAATTGGATGCGCCAACTGGTTCATTGGAATGCGAGCCGTCCCCATGTGCGCCGCCGGTCAAGCCAGAGGATGTACCTGCTCCCGAGAAAAGAGCTGCTCCGTCCGACGACCCGACGTGATTGGGTTTGTTGAGAAGTTGCGATACCTGGTTTTGGATTTGGTCGCGATTAGGGGACGAGAATGCTCGCTCGAGATCGATTCCGTTAGAGCGCGCGAATTCGCGGGCGGACATTCCGGCATCTGACTTTTCAAGAACGCGTTGAGTTGCAGCGAACACGTTGTCACAGCTGCTGGCCGCGGCACTGTTCGCTTGCGATTGCGCGTCCACCACAACATCGACGATCTTTCCCAGCTTGACCGGTACCGGATCTTTCGACTGCTGAATCGCCTGGATCGCGGAATTTCCGTGTTGCGCGATCTCATTCAGGTGAGTTCGGAGATACTGGGTCGAGCGGTGGGCCGCGTTGTATGACTCCTGATTTACCGCGTTCCTTTCAGAGATCGCCCGCGCTTGGCTCTCTCCATTGCTGAAGGCCTCGCGAGCATCTTCAGCTGTGATCCCCTCCTGCTGACCGAGTGGGCCGGTCCGCAGCGATTGCAGCATGTCAGCGTAGGTCTCGAATTCGCTACTGAGCAATCCTCGATTGGCGGCTGCCGATGTGAGCGTCGTGAGCGAGGCTACGCCTGGCCATTGGTGGCCGACGAGCAACTCAGACCATTCGCCCGGCGGTAAGTCACTCATTTGCAGTTCTGTTTGATCTGGGCGGTGGCGTCATCTGCGCTCCGCAGTAAAGGCTCCTGTTCAGAGTCCGGCGTCTCTGCCAGATATTCGAGCGTTAGTTTCTGAAAAGTGGTAGCTAGGTCGGTGATGCTTCGAGCGAGGTCATTTGGTGTCGCGGGGTATCGGCTCAACGCATCAGTTAAGTATTGCCCGCCGGCATGTACTGCGAGACGACCGTTACTGGCAACTGCCAAAACAGCTGTCGGGTCGGATCCGCCGCTCTTGTTGTTCGTGGTCAAGATTGCCTGGTGCACTAAATCGTATGCATCGCACACAGCCTTCTTCGCATCAGCAGTCTCCTGATCGCTGTACGTCTTCGCAGCCGGAGTCTCAGGCTTTGGCGCAGGCCTGAACCACGCACCAATCGCGACCGCAATCGCGATTACTGCAATGACGATGGCGATGATCGTCGGCAACCGCGACGGGCCTCCCGAGGGGGGTGGGCCCTGCCACGGAGCTGGTCCTGCTGGCCCGGGTCCGTACGGCGCTTGTGACATGTCGGAATCGTATCCCCTGCGTTTGCCGGTCCGCTATTCACCAACAACGGCAATACCCGCTCTCACCAGCCAGTACACCCAGTTCAGGCGCTTCTAGAACCGCCCACAAGTCATCGAAGTCATCCACACATCGTTAGCTGGCCCAGACGCAACCGTCACCGAACCTTGACTTGACCCGCCAGGAACTTCACAGGGAGCATGAACCGATGCGCCGAGTCGTCGTCTCGATCTGTGCTGCCTTCAGTGCGGCACTGCTCGCGCTGTCTTCAGCCCCACCAAGCCACGCCGAAACCCCGTGGTTCCAAGCCAACGTCGGCAACGCCACCCAGGTCCTCTCCGTTGTCAGCACCGGCGGAGCCACCGCGAAGATGGACGTCTGGCAGCGCGGCGCCAACGGCTGGCAGCCCGTCCTCGTCGGCGTCCCCACCCACGTCGGCGCCAATGGCATGGTGCCGCAGTCCCACGACGGTGAATCGAAAACGCCGATGGGCATCTTCACCCTCGACTTCGCCTTCGGCACCCAGCCCAACCCGGGCGGCGGACTGCAGTACGTGCAAGTCACCCGCGACCACTGGTGGGACGGCGACATGAAAAGCCCCACCTACAACACCATGCAGGTCTGCAAGAAGGCCGACTGCCCCTTCGACACCGACCCGGCCAGCGGCACCGAGAACCTCTACATCCCGCAGTACGCCCACGCGATCGTGATGGGCGTCAACAAGGCTCGCGTCCCCGGCAACGGCGGCGCTTTCTTTGTCCACACCACCGACGGTGGACCCACCGCCGGCTGTGTCTCCCTCGACGACGACACCCTCGTCAAGATCATGCGCTGGCTTCAGCCCGGCGCGCTCATCGCCGTCGCGAAATGACGCATCGAGCGTGCAGGCTGTCGTCGACTCCGCGGCCGATCGTCGACGACGAGCTGCACGCTCGACGTAGCTAGGGGTTCGGGTTGATCGCCTTGCCCGGCGTCGCCTTGAAGTTCAGCGCCTCGGTCGACATCGTGAACTCGTACGTGCGGTCGTATCCGGTCTTGCTGATCTTCCAGCCGTCGGGCGTCTTGCGGTAGCGGTCGCGGTAGAACGCCGCGCCCTCGAGAACGAAATTGAACTCCGGCACGATGACCCGGTCCTGCAGGTACCAGATGGCCTCGGCCTCGTCGCCGTCCACGCTGATCTCCGGATGCGTGACGCGATGTTCGGTGAGCACCCCGGCCGGCATCGACTTGCGCATGAACTCCACCAGATCCTTGCGGTTGGTGAAGCGGTGCTCCTCACCGAGTGAGGAGCCGTAGTCACCGACGATGTCCTCGGTCAGAGTGTCGGCGAAGTCGTCCCAATGCTTGGTGTCCAGCGCCCGCAGATAGCGGTACTTGACCTGCTTGATCGCCTCGATTGCTTCCGCATCAGCCATGCCGGTCATTGCAGCACACCGAATCTGTCGACGGGGGCAGTTGTCCCGGTGACAATGACTCAATGGCTGAACCGGATAAGCCCGACGCCACCGTCCCGCGAACGAACTTCGTCGACGGTTTCCTGCGCTCGCCGCTCTCGGGCATCGCCCCGTGGATTGTCATGGCGATCATGTCGGGGCCGGGCCGTTTCGGGCAGGCTGCGGCCGCCGCGTTGGGCCTCACCCTCATCGTCATGTGGGCGGGCAGCCGCCGCGGCATCAAAGTGCATTCCCTCGAAGTCTTCGGCGCGGTCGTCTTCGCCGCGTTCGTCGGCCTCGGTGTCTGGGGTTCCCCGGCACTCGTCAACTGGCTGGAGTTGTGGGCCGGGGAAATCACCAACGGACTGCTGGCCCTTTACGCGCTGGCCACTCTCGCGATCCGCCGTCCGTTCACCATCGCCTACGCCCGCGACACCGTCGACCGCGAACATTGGGGCAGCCCGCTGTTCATCCGGGTCAACTACATCCTGAGCGCGGTGTGGGCCGGCGCTTTCCTGATCAACACGGCCGTCGGCACATTCGGCGACGCGGTGCTGCACGATGGCGACAACTTCTGGACCGGCTGGATCGTGCAGCTTGCCGTGACTTTGATCGCCGTGGCCATCACCGAGTTCTACCCCGACTATGCACGCGCCAAGTTTCTTGCGGCCACCGGCGAATCCGCCGAAGCCCCACCATCATTCGGCAAGCTTCTCGACTGGCTGCCCGGCTTCGTGATCGGTATCGACATCGCCGGCTGGGTCAGCGATTCGTTCCCGGCACCAGTGGGCATCGCACTGATCGTGGTCGGCGTCCTCGCCGGAGCGGTGATGCGAAAGCTGTTCCCCGAGAAGGACTTAGATCAGCCGAGCTCGGCTTCGTAGCGCTGGGCGATGGCCACGAGCTCCTCGCGCACCGTTGACGGCGGCAACGCACTGATGCGTGCGTACAGACGGCGACGCGTCATGGCCCGCTTCATGTCTTTGCGGAACTGCGCAATCGACGACATTGTTCTCAACTCCTTGATGTCCCCCGGTTCTTCAGGGGATGGTTTTTTGCTGTAGACGTCCACCAATCAGGGATCGCCTGATTGGAGGAACCCTTCGATCGTCGTTGTTAATTTCAGGTAAATCAACTTTGGCCCTGTGAGTTTGGCTACATCGAGCGATTGTGTGGCGTGGGTCATGTGATGGCCCACACGATGACCGACGGCGGTGACGGAGTTCGCTGACTCAGCCCTGCAAATAACGCGTGACCATGTCCACCAGGAGCTGACGTTCACGCTCCCACTCCAGATGCGAGTCCACGATCATCTCGACCAACACCATGCCGCGCAACGACGACCAGATCACCTCGGCGACGCCGGGATCGTCGGAGATCAGCCGTCCCAGTTGATTGATCGCGGTGTTGATCTCCATGAGGTGCCGTTTGGCGCTGTCGCCATGAGTGCCGCGGGTGGCCCGCAGGATCTCGAACGCCGCCAACGAGGTCGGGCTGCTGTAGCAGCGGAACGCGGTCTCGACGACGACTTCGATCCGTTCCCGCAAGCCGAGATCCGCAACGTCCGCCTCGCCAAGGCTCTTCAGCAGGCCGGCCACGCCCTCGTCGACCACTGCCATGAGCAAGCCGTTGCGGTCACCGAAGTGGTACTGGATCACGCCCCATGTGACCCCCGCGCGCTCCGCGACGTGCTTGGCCGTCGCGGCCTGAAAGCCCTCCTCAACCACGCAGCGGACGGTCTCGTCGATGATCAAGGCCCGGGTGTCATCGCCCCGCTTGCGCGGCGCTTGGGTCTGCCGCGTGGGGGGAGTGCCGAGCGCTTTCACATTGTTGACTTTATAACATTGAGCCGACTATGTTTCGGCTATGAGCCAGCCCCTCAGTCGTTATGCCCAGTTGTCGCGGGCCGAACTCGCCACCCTGGTGCCCGAACTGCTGTTGATCGGCCAGATGATCGACCGGTCCGGGATGGCGTGGTGCATCCAGTCGTTCGGCCGGCCCGAGATGCTGCAGATCGCCATCGAGGAGTGGGCCGGCGCCAGCCCGATCTACACCAAACGTATGCAGAAGGCCCTGAAGTACGAGGGCATCGACATCTTCACGATCTTCAAGGGACTGCAGCTCGACATCGGCGCCCCGCCGCAATTCATGGACTTCCGCTACACGGTGCACGACCGCTGGCACGGCGAATTCCACCTGGACCACTGCGGCGCCCTGCTCGACGTTGAACCGATGGGGCCCGAATACGTCAAGGGCATGTGCCACGACATTGAGGACCCCACGTTCGACGCGACCGCCGTCGCCACCAATGCCAGGGCGCAGGTGCGTCCCATCCACCGCCCGCCGCGCACGCCCGCCGACCGCACGCCGCACTGCGCGTGGACAGTCATCATCGATGAGTCCTACCCCGAGGTGACCGGTATCCCGGCGCTTGCTGTGGTGGCCAAGACCCGGGCCGCCAATTGGGAGCTGGCACCCATCGATCCGAATGACGAAGGGCAAGCCGACTATTCGGGTGCGCTGGTGTCTGACGTCGACTTCGGGGCGTTCTCGCACTCCGCGCTGGTTCGCATCGCCGACGAGGTGGTGCTGCAGATGCACCTGCTGAACCTGTCCTTCGGTATCGCCGTGCGTGCCCGTGCCGGTGACAACACCGAGCTGGCCACCGACATCTGCACCAAGCAACTCACCGGCATCGCCGGTGTCGCAGCGGAGCGTATTCAGCGAGCCCTCAAGCTGTCCAACGACTTCGACGGTTTGGCGAAAGTGCTCGAACTGCACCCGCTGTTCAACCCGGCCGGTTACGTCGTCGCCGAGGTCGAAGGTGGCCGGCTACACGTCCATCCGTCGCCGTCGCATGAGGACGGATCGTGGATCTCGCTGTGCTCCCCGGCGTCCCCGGCGCCGTTGCAGGCCATTGCGACCGCAGTCGATCCGCACATCGCCGTGCGGATCGCCGGCACCGAGGCCGACTGGACCGCCGAATTCGAGAAGACCGAGACCGCCGCGAAGGATTCGCCGGAGGTGGAGGTCACCAAGTTCAGCCACGGCGTCACCTTCGTGTTCGAAGAACGTCGCTCACTTCCGCTGACGGTGGTGTAGCCGGTGACCTACCGCGTGGTGCAATGGGGCACTGGGGCGGTGGGCGTCGAAGCCATCCGCGGCATCCTGGACCACCCGGACCTGGAACTGGTTGGTGTCAAGGTCTATTCGGAGACCAAGGTCGGCACTGACGCCGGAGCGCTGGCCGGGCGGGATCCGATCGGTGTCACCGCGACGATCGACGTTGACACCGCTGACGTCGACGCCGTCCTGTACGCGCCTCGCCATCCGTCGGTCGACGATGCCGTCGCGATCCTGACGTCCGGCGCCAATCTGATCACCACCGCGTTTGCGTTTCACCCCGCGCGGATGGAACCGGCCGATCGTGACCGGCTTCAGCAGGCCTGCGCGCACGGCAACAGCTCCCTGCACGGCACCGGGCTGAATCCGGGGAACCTCGGTGTGGTGGTGCCGTTGGCGTTGACCGGTTTATCGCGGACTATCGAGCACGTCAGGGTGCAGGAGCGTGCCGACTGGTCGGTCTACGACAGCACCGAGATCACCTTCGACCAAATGCACTTCGGAAGCCCGCTCGACCAGGTGACGGCCCAGACCGACGGCCTACGGTTCACCAGTGAGCTCTTCCAGCAACAAGTTTGGCTCCTCGGCGATGCTCTGGGCCTCGGAGTTGATGAGGTCACCACCGAGTTGGAGGTGATTCCGGCCAGCGCCGACCGCGATGTGTGCGGCCGCATCTTGCGCGCCGGAACCGTTGCGGGTCAGCACTGGCAGTGGACGGGCCGGCGCGGCGGCCAGCCGGTCGTCGAAGTCGAAACCCTGTGGACCGTCGGCGAACCGCAGCCCAAACACTGGCCGACTCCTCAGCACGGGTGGACCGTGACCATCGAAGGTACGCCGTCGATGCGGGCGCATCTGATGACACTGGCAAGCTTCCGCCGCGATGTTCCGCTAGAGGAACACGTTCGATCAGCCAGCGTGGCGACCGCGATGCAGGCTGTGAACGCTATTGGTGCGGTGTGCGATGCCCCGGCCGGCTTCGTCACCATGGCGGACCTGCCGTTGAGCCTTTACCGCGGCGGTCGCTGAAACAGGCTGTCCCGCAGCTAGTTTGATATTCGTAACGGCGGTGTTCACCGCTGTCGACACCTGGCCACGCATCACGTCGAACACCGAGCGGGCCTGTGTCATCCCGGCCGACAGCGCGGCGCGCACGTTGCCGGTGCTCGCCAGCGTCGTGGCTGCGGCGTTGGCGGTCTGAACAACGCCTAACAGCAGCGTTTCGCCGGCCTGAAACGCCACCGCTGAGGCGACGTTGATCGCTTCGACGGTGGCCACCTGAATAAGGCCATGCGCCCCGGTGGGCACCGTCGGCTGCCCGGGCGATTGGTTCAACGCGTCAAGGATCTTGTTGCGCGCGGCACCGGGTGTGGTCTGGCCGGACAGCACATCCATCGCCTGGACGACGGCGACCTCCAGGGTGTCCTGTGCTTTGGGCAGAACAAGATTCAGATCGTTGCCGATGATCTTCTCGACCGCGGCGTCCGCCGGCATGGTCACTCCTGCCGCCGCTGCTCCGAGCGAGCCCACGACGTTGCCGGTCTGCACGAGAGTTTGGAGGAAAGTGGCCGGCGCCTGCGCCACACCGATCGGAATCGTCACCGCGCCCTGCACGATGAACGGACAGATCAGGCCGCAGAACGTCAACTGATTGCGCAGAAACGCCAGGGGTATCGCCCCGATCGGCGCGGCGGTGAGTTCGATGTCGGGGACCGCGACATGGGCGATGCGGGCCTCGACCGGCGGCGCCAACGGAGTGATCGAGAACGCGACCATTGCGGCGGCCGCGGAGCTGCTGAGGAAACGGGTTCGCACGGAAGCAGACATATTCGGGACACGGTTTCGCCGTGCGCGAAGTTCATCTTGTCGACGCGACGGCCATCTGCGCGCACACTGGCAGCTATGGAGAACAACGGACCGTTCGGGTTCGATCCCGACGACATCGATCGCGTGGTGCGCGAGGCCAGCGAAGGCCTGCGCGACGCCTTCGGGCGATTCCTCAGCAGCTCGGGGCAAGGTGCTGCGTTCGGCGGCCTGTTCGACGAGTTCACCCGGCACTCGCGGCCCCGGTCGCAGCCGGAGACCGCGGGCGAGGCGGGGGACGGCGTGTGGGCCATCTACACCACCGACGCCGCCGGCAAGGCCCACGTCGAGCAGGTCTACCGAAACGAACTCGACGCGTTGCGCGCCAACAAGCACAACACCGACCCCACCCGCAACGTCCGGTTCCTGCCGTACGGCATTGACGTCAGCGTGCTCGACGCGTCCGAGAATTCGGACAGCGCCGACGACCAGCCCGAGTAACTACATCGTCAGGACCATGCGGTAGCGCGCACGGCCCTCGTCCATCGCTGCGTAGGCCTCGGCGGCCTCGGCCAGCGGCCGCTCCTCGATGCGGGCGCGCACCCCGGACTGCAGCGCGAAGTGCAGGGTGTCTTCGACGTCTGCGGAGGTGCCCGACGGATGCCCAACCACGCTGAAGTTGCCGAAGATCAGGTCGCCCGGCGTGATCGGTAGTGGATCGAACGTGGCCCCGACGATCACCAGCTCGCCCTGCGGTGCGAGGCCGGGAACCGTGGCCGCCATGGCCGCCGAGTTGGCAGCGGTGGCCAGCACCACCTGGGCGCCACCGAGCGCCTGCAATGCCTCGCCGACGTCGCTCGCAGTGGAGTCGATGTAGTGGTGGGCGCCCAGTTCCTTTGCGTCATCGGCCTTACCCGCGCCGCGCGCGATCGCGATGGTCTCGAAACCCATGGCGCGGGCCCACTGCACACCCAGATGTCCGAGCCCGCCGATGCCGAGGACGGCGACGCGATCGCCGGCCACCGCGCGCGTCGTGCGCAGCGCGTTGTAGGTCGTCACTCCCGCGCACCCCATCGGTGCGGCTTCGGCGAACGACAATCCGTCGGGGATGCGCGCCAGCGCTGTGCGCGGCACGATCACCGACTCGGCGTAGCCGCCGGGATAGTTCCAGCTCGGCACCTCGAGGTTCACGCACTGCATGAATTGGCCCTTGCGACACGGCAGGCACCTGGTGCAGTTGCCGCCGAACCAGCCCACTGCCACACGGTCGCCGACTGCGAATCCCTCGACGCCCGAACCTAATTCGGCGATGGTGCCGGCGATTTCGTGTCCGGGAGTGATGGGCCAGGTCAGGTTCGGGAACGAGCCGGTGACGAAGGCGTGGTCGGTGCCGCACACCCCGCACGCGTTGACCGCGATCCGCACGTGTTCCGGTGGCGGCGAGCTGGTCTCCACCTCCGTCAGCTCCAGCGGGGCGTTGGCTGATTTCACGTGGACGGCGCGGTGTGTGGCCATGGCTCCCTCGGTTCGTAGCGATGCTGGGTTAAGTGCACTCGACTCAGCATAGCGGTGGTTATTCCGATTCTGCCTCGCCGGGTCCCTGTTTGAGAACGGTTGGGTTGGGCACGCTTCTTTTCGTGGCCAGCGTCGAGCATCCGATTCCCTCGCAAGACTTGTCAGCGATCACCGGGCACCGCTTTATCTACACCTATGCCAACGGTTGGCAGTACGAGATGTACGTGAAGAACGACCACACCATCGATTACCGCATCCATTCCGGGCACGTGGGTGGCAGATGGGTCAAGGGCCAACAGGTCGATCTCGTTCAGCTCGACGACGACAGCTTCAAGATTTCCTGGACCGAACCGACCGGAACTTCCGTCGCCGTCAACGTGATGCCGGGGAAGCGTCGCCTGCACGGCGTCATCTTCTTCCCGCAGTGGATTCGTCAACACGGTGAACGCACCGTGTGCTTTCAGAACGATCACCTCGACGAGATGCGTGCGTACCGCGATGAAGGACCGACCTACCCGATCTATGTGGTGCCCGAGTTCGCCTACATCACGCTGTTCGAGGCCGTCGGCGAAGACGACGACTCGGTGATCGACGTGGCACCCGGCGACCTGCCGGCCGGGTGGGCCGAGCGGACGAACTAGTCGAGGATGCGACGGGCGACGTTGGTGCTCACCAGGTCCAGCAACTCGTCGGCGCGGCCGGCCAGGATGGTGCGGATCGCGTAGACGGTGAAACCCTTGGCCTGTTCGGCGGAAATCGCTGGCGGAATGGACAATTCCTGGCGAGCCACCACCACGTCGACCAGCGCCGGCCCGTCGTGGGCCAGCGCATCGGCCACCGCCTGCTCCAGATCGGCGGGGTGTTCGACGCGGCGGCCGAAGATTCCGATCGCCTGCGCGACGGCACCGAAGTCCGGGTTCTTCAGTTCGGTGCCGAAGTTGACCACTCCGGCGGCTTTCATCTCGAGCTCGACGAAGTTCAGTGACGAGTTGTTGAAGACGATCACCTTCACCGGAAGCTTGTTCTGCACCAGGGTGAGCAACTCGCCGAACAGCATGGCCAGCCCGCCATCCCCGGCGAGTGCGATGACCTGTCGACCGGGGTGGGCGGTCTGCGCGCCGATCGCATGCGGCAACGCGCACGCCATCGTGCCGTGGGTGAACGATCCGGTGAGTCGTCGCCTGCCGTTCATGGTCAGGTACCGAGCCGCCCAGATGGTCGGTGAGCCGACGTCGAAAGTGAACACCGTGTCGTCGTGGGCGAGCCGATTGACCACGCCGGCAACGTATTCCGGACGGATCGGAGTCTTGTCGCGGTCGTTGACCGCCAGCGCGTCGAGTGACTTGCGGGTGCGCTGATAGTGGTGCAGAGACCGGTCCAGGTGCGTCCGGTCGGCTTTGCGTGACAGTAGCGGCAGCAGCGCATCGATCGTGTCCTTCACCGAACCGACCAAGCCGAGATCGACCGGCGTCCGCCGGCCCAGATGGCTGCCCCGGATGTCGATCTGGATGACGCGGGCGTCCTCGGGATAGAACTGCGAGTACGGGAAGTCGGTGCCCAACATCAGCAGCACGTCGGCTTCTTTGATGGCCTTGTACCCCGAGGCGAACCCGAGTAGCCCCGTCATCCCGACATCGAATGGGTTGTCGTATTCGATGTGCTCTTTGCCCCTAAAGGCATGCACGATAGGCGAATTCAGCGTCTCGGCGAGGTGGATCAGTTCGGCGTGCGCGCCGGCGGTTCCCGCGCCGCCGAGGATGGTCACCCGCGAGCCGGCGTTGAGGATGTCGGCCGCTCGGCGCAGCGACTCGTCGTCGGGGCGCAGCACCGATCGGGTCGGCAGCACCGGTTTGGTGTTCCACTCCCGGTCGGGCAGTTTGGCCAGGAACACCTCGCCGGGGATCACCAGGACCGCCACTCCGTTTTCTTCGATCGCGGTCCGCATGGCGATCTCGACCAGACGCGGGGCCATCTCCGGGGTGCTGACCAACTCGCAGTAGACGCTGCACTCGCGGAACAACTCCTGCGGATGCGTTTCCTGGAAGTAGCCGGTGCCCACTTCGTTGAGCGGGATGTGAGCCGCGATGGCCAGCACGGGTACGCGAGTGCGTTGTGCGTCGTAGAGGCCGTTGATCAGATGCAGGTTGCCGGGGCCGCAGCTACCGGCGCACACCGCGAGCCGACCGGTCAGCGCCGCTTCGGCCGTAGCGGCGAACGCGGCTGTCTCTTCATGGCGGACGTGCTCCCACGTCATGTCCTCGGAGCGTCGGATCGCGTCGGTGAAACCGTTGAGACTGTCGCCGGGGAGCCCGTAGACCCGGTTGATGCCGCTGCTTTTCAGCGCCGCGATGAGGTGCTGGGCGACAGTCGGCACAGCGGAAGTCTAGACCTCGGCAGCGACGGTCGCTGGGGCAGCAGCGACGCGCGGGTTCACGTCCTCGGTGCGGTGCCGGTCGATGGCGAAGCAGAGCAGGCTAGCCAGGAACGCGACGATCGTGATCGTCCCGGCCAGTGCCGACGGGCCTGAGCCGGTGGGTGACAGCGTGCTCAGGAACAGGGCGAATGCCACGATCGCCGACAAATTCAACATCAGGCCCAGCGTGCGGAGAACCTCGCCCGAAGCGTTATCCCCGTCGTTCATCGTTGCCCCCAGTGGTCGAGTGGTGCTGGCTTAATATCCCCGCCCAGAGGCGGGTCGAAACCAGCTTTTTCAACCACCGGTTAGCGCGCCGCTCCGCCGAGTCGCGGAGCGGCGTCGCAGCACTCGGGTCAGACGGTCGTCAGACCCGAGTGGCCCGGCACGTGCAGGTAGCCGTTGGGATCGGCTTCATCCCACACCGCGGCGTAGATCTGAACCTTGAGGTCTTGAGCCGCCGCTTCGACGTTGAGGAGATCGGCCAGCTCGTCGTAGCCGTAGTACAGGATCGACAGGGCGGTGGTGGCGAGCAGCACGTTGTTGATCGCGGTCTGTGCGGAGTCGCGGTGGCCGAGTGCCGCCTGGTACAGCGCCGGCAGCAACTGGGCGATCGGCACCGCGGCGCTCAGGCCGGGAACCATCTGGGAGATCCGCCAGCTCGCCTCGTAGAGTTCGCGCACGACCGGCCGCACCTCGGCGGGAAAGATTGCCACCAAACCCTTTTCGGTGTTGTACACCGCAGTGGGCATGCCGTAGGGCTTCGGGTCGTCGGCCGGGAACGGGTTGACCACATCCGGCAGCTGGATGTCCGGCAGGGTGAGGTTGGCCGTCGGGGTCACCGCGGCGGCGAGCGTGGTGGCCGTCGCCTCCGGGGTCACCTGATCCGGCGGCGGGGTCGTCGTCGACAGGGGCAGTCCGGACTCACCGCGGTTGTGCAGCAACGCAAATGGATCGAAGAGGTTCCACAGCGAGCCGATGAACCAGGACTGCAACTGCAGGGCCGGTGCCTCGAGGTTGAGGACGTCGGCGATCTCGTTGTAGCCGTAGTACAGCACTGCGATCGGGTGGATCGTGACGATCAGATTGTTGATGACGCGTTGGGCGGCGGCCTTGTCACCGGCGAATGCATCGGGCAGCTCGGTGATGATGTTGGTCACCGGGACGATGATGTTGACCCACGGGATCATCTGGGTCAAACGGTAGCCGAGCTCGAATCCTTCACGGGCGACCGCCTTTACGGGATTCGGGAACACGGCCATGAAGGACTCTTCGAGAGTCCAGATCGGGCCGGGCATGTCCTGCGGGGCCGGCTCGGGCGGCATCCACCGGAACGGGTTCCAGAACGCTGTCGCAGGTGTGGCGGCGGCGGTGGCGGCGGCCGTGGGCGTCGTGTTGGTCGCCGCCGTGGACGTTGTGGTGCCGCTGTCGGTGGCCGCGGCTGCGACGGGCTTCCGTGCGCTGTGCCCCTTGAACAGGTTCTCGAGCTTCTCGACCTGCGCGGCCTCGAAATCGGCGGCGGTGGTGACCACGCTCGTCGGCGTCGGCGTCGACGTCGAGGCGGCGGCCTTGGAGTCGGAAGCTGCTGCGCTGCTGACCTTGTCGGCGGTTTTCGATACCGGCTTGGTGCGCTTGGCGGCGCCGGCGGTCGACTTCTTCGGTCCGGCGCTGGGCTTCGCCGAATCCGAGGCGCTCGAGGAATCCGCTTTGCCGGTGTCAGCGCTTGCTACGCCTTGGCCTGCAGCGGCAATAGCCGCGCCCACCCCGACCGCAACCGCGACTCCGCCAACGTACCCGACGTATTTGTGTGACCCCATTTGCTGACCCTTCGTTAGCTCTAGGGCATCGTAGAGGAGGGGGCTGGTCAGAGCCACCCCAAACGCGCAACGGCGCGGTTCCCGATGCTTGCCCTAGGCTGGCGCCGGGGTTACCCAGCGGTCTCACAGGGACCTGTCCTCATCCGTCCGGCGGATACAGAATCCGAGGTCACCGCGTGTTTGCGCGCGAGGGCTGGCGCTGCGTGGATGTTGTCGAAGTCAACCGTCGTGAATTAGCGGTGGCGTAAGCGAATCCTCGGCGTGGCGGCGGCTGCCCGCGATACGTGTCGCGACGTGTTCGTCGGTCCGTTCGCGCAGATCAACGGCCCATTCACCGGGCGTTTGGGGAGGCGGAGTACAACAGATGCCCCCGGTGACAAGCGCGGCGAGTATTCCGCTCTATGGTTTAGCGGTGCCAGATATTGATCGTCGAAGCCTGATGCTCATGGCGGGGTTCGGCGCAGTCGCCGCCGCGCTGCCGATGCCCGTGGCAGGAGCCACGCCGACTCGCCCGCAAGCACCCCCGCAGACCACGTCGACGCCGACCTATTTGTTCCACGACGAGTTCGACGGACCGGCCGGTTCGGCGCCGGATCCCTCGAAGTGGCACATGGCGCAGGCGCGCGAGCTGATCAAGAATCCGGTGTTCTGGGACCGGCCCGAAAACATGGGCCAGTACCGCGACGATCGTGAGCACGTGTTTCTGGACGGCAACTCCAACCTGGTGATCCGGGCGACGCGCGACAACAAGAACAAGTACGTCAGCGGCAAGGTCATCGGAAACTGGTGGGGCGGAATCGGAACCACCTGGGAAGCCCGGATCAAGTTCAACTGCCTGACCGCCGGATGCTGGCCGGCCTGGTGGTTGATGAACGACCACCCGGAAGTCGGTGGTGAGGTCGACCTCGCGGAGTGGTACGGAAACGGCGAATGGCCTTCGGGGACAACGGTTCACGCACGTCTGGACGGCACGTCATTCGCCACTCAACCGACCGCGATCGACGGTAACTGGCACACCTGGCGAGTCACCTGGAACGACACCGGGATGTACTTCTGGAAGGACTACGTCGAAGGTGCCGAGCCATACTTCACGGTTCCGGCGAACTCCCTCGACGACTGGCCGTTCAACTTCCCCGACTACAAGCTGTTCCCGGTGCTGAACCTGGCCGTCAGCGGCTCGGGTGGTGGCGATCCGCGGCCGGGCAACTACCCGGCCGACATGCTCGTCGACTACGTGCGGGTTTGGTAAGGCGTTCCGGCGGGCTCTAGTTCATGCCGGCCGCGATTACCTCGTCGACCTCGGTGGCCCGTGCTGCCATCTCGGCGTGGGCCTTGTCGAGTTGCTCGGCCTGGTCTTCGTCGGCCTTCATCATCGACTCGATGTCGAAGTCGGCCATGTCCTGAACGCCCATGTCGCGGAAGGCCTTCTGCACCTTATCGCCCCAGAGTCCGATGTCCTTGACGATCGGCACGATTCGGCTGAACAGGTGGGAGCGGAACTGGATCATCAGCGGCGACGTGTCCACCCACTCCGCGCAGGCTTGGACGTCCAGGCCGAGAGTCTCGAAGACTTCTTCACCGCGGAACCGGTCGCGCATCAGGTAGCAGGCGTCGACGACGAACTCTTCGCGCTCGGCGCGCTCGACCTCGGTCAGCTGAGAGTAGTAGTCCTTCAACGAGATTCGGCCGAACGCCACATGTCGGGCCTCGTCCTGCATCACGTAGGCCAGCACCTGCTTGGCCAGTGAGTCCGGCGCCGCCATGTCGCGCAGCACGCCGAACGCCGCCAGCGCGAGTCCCTCGATCAGGACCTGCATACCGAGATACGGCATGTCCCAACGCGAGTCGCGCAGGGTGTCCTCCAACAGCGAGGTCAGGTTCGTGTTGATCGGATAGACCAAGTCGACCTTCTCCTGCAGGAACCGCGAGAAGGCTTCGACGTGACGCGCCTCGTCCATCGTCTGAGTGGCCGCGTAGAACTTCGCATCCAGGTCGGGGACAACCTCGACGATCTTGGCAGCGCACACCATCGCGCCCTGCTCCCCATGCAGGAACTGCGAGAACTGCCAGGCCTGGAAGTGCTGGCGCATCTCGGCGCGACGGGCATCGTCGGCGGCGTCCCACATCGGGCTGCCGAACAGCGGATGGAACTCGTCAGGCAAGCCCACCGGGTTCATCGGGTCGACATCCTGGGTCCAGTCGATCCGCGACTGCGCATCCCACTGCTTGTCCTTGCCCTTCTGATACAGGGACAGAAGCCGGGAGCGGCCCTCGTCGTACTCCCACGTGAAGCGCGCATCGCCGGCGCTGGGGACCTCCCAGGAGTAGGGCGTCGGTACCTCGGTGTACTTGTCCTTGGTGGTCACTGGTTGCCGCCTCTCATGCCGCGCTGGTGATCTGCCTCACACAGTGCGCCGGGATCGGCGGCGGCGTCAAGCAACACGGCTTGATCAGCGCAATTGGAGTAGACCACTACTCGTTCTTACTTCCAGTGGTCCTCGAGCAGCGTCGACCAGGCGTGGCTGACCTGCTTCCATTCGTCCGGGCAACCCTGCGCGCGTTCCTGGGGGAGTCCGCCGTCGGTGATCATGTCGGCGTTGGCCTCGGGATTGGACCCGTAGATCCAGCACTGCAGGTTGTAGACGCGCTGTTGGTCCAGGGAGTGGACGTCGGCCATGTCGGCGGCACCCAGTTCGGTGCGCGCCGAGGCAGATGCTTGGAACGCCCGCGCGAAGTTCGTGATGGCTTTCAGCGACTCCGAGTCGACCTTCCCGTTGTCGCCGGGGGTCAGCAGGATGTAGGCCGCCAGCTGGTCGGCGGCGTCCTCCTCCTTGCCGGTGATCGGAAGGTTGTAGAGGTTGATCGTCATGTGGCCGGCCTCGTGATAGAACGTCGCATCCTCGGAACCGATGGCCGATGCGACCGGATCTTTGTCGCCGGCCTTGGTGAAGATCTTCTGGCCCAAGTCCGCGTCCTCGTAACAGATGGTGACGGTCTTCTTGTCGGGGCTCCAGAAGGCGTTCGCCTGATCGCACTGCGAGCCGTGCAGCGGGACGTCGATGGGTAGTTTCAGCGATTGGTTGATGTCGTCGGCGAGGTCTTCGAGGACTTTGTTGTCCTGCAATAGCTTTTTCCCGTTCTGCGCCTCAGGACTTGTCGCCTCGTCATAGGTGACGATCATCTTGCCGCCGCTGGCGTCCGGCTCTGCAGTGTCCGTGGGCCCGTTGGCTTTTGGAGTCGCAGACGAGGCGGATCCGCCCGAAGAGTCGGCCTTGTCCTCGCCGCCGCCACCGCCGCACGCGGTCAGCAGCAATCCCACTGCCAACACCGGCAGAATCCGAGTGTTCATATCCCCGACCTCCGTTGACGCGACCCAGTAATTGACACGGTCGCAGATTCGGGGGCGGGACGTGGGTTGTTGGACCGATTCGCAGCAGCTCAGGCCCGCTGTCTAGGGCTCGGTACCCCCGCGCGTGGCCAGCTTGAGTTGCCTGGCGATCAGGAAAAACGGGAACGAAACGCTGATGGCAATCAGGAAACCGGCCGCGACGTAGGCCCACACGTAGCGGACTCCCAGGCGACGGCCCTCGGCGATCATCAAGACAGTGGCCGCCAGCGCGACGATCAACAGATCGTTGGTCAGCGATGAGGTCGCGTAGTTGACGTACCCGGCCGCGAAGAAGCCGGTGATGCCGCCGTTGCCCTCGCTGAGCATGTAGGCAATCGTGTTGCCGAACGCGAATACCAGCGCGGCAATCGCGAGGATCGCGTAGATGCCGCAGAGCAGCTTGTCCGTTCTGGATAGGCGCGAGATCGTCGTCATCGACGGATTATGCGCTGTTCGACCCCGCGTCGGCTCCGGAGTGCGAGCCCGAAAGCCCCTTGGCGAGGCGATTCAGCGGGTTAGCATCGAGCCACTCGTGTATCGAGCCACCGAGGGGAAGACCATCGACAGCGACGGCGACCGCGGTAGAGCCACTGCCGTCGCTATCGACTCGGGTTCACTGTCTACCGAATCCGCGAGGCGATCGCGGCGAACCGCCCGCCTTGCGGCCTCAGCGTTCTTCATCGGCGCGGTGCTGTACGGCAGCTGGGTGATCACGATATTCTTCGACTTCGGCTCTCCGCAGACAAGCGACTACGTGAGCGAACTCATCGCCACCGATCAGCCGTTGAGTGGACTGTTGCGTGCCGCAGACTTCGCAACGGCCGCTGTGATCGGCTTTGGGGTCATCGTGAGCATGGCTGGCGGACGTGTCCACGGCCGGATGGCCGCCGTGGCATGGGCGGCTCTGGCGCTGTTCGCCGTCGCCACCGCGCTCGACAGCGCGTGGGCGATGTCGTGTGCGCCGCACGCCGATCCCGTGTGCGCTGCACGAGAAGCGGCCGGCGCGGTGCCCCTCTCACATCAGCTGCACACCGTAAGCAGTGTGTTAGCCGTTGCAGCGGCGTTGACTTCACTGATTGCGTTCTTGTGCGTCGATGCACGGGAGCGCGTTACGTCCCGCGTACACCGACTCGGACTGTGGTTGTTGGGCGGCCTTGCCGCAACCACAGTGTCGACCTGTGTCGGCGTCGTCCTCGACAGCACCGACCGTGGTAGCGCCCTGGGCGTCGCTCAGCGGCTGCAACTGCTCTGCGTGAGTGGTTGGCTGGTCTACGTCGCACTGCGAGAGGCCAGGCGCACGTGAGGCGGCCTCATTCAGAATCGTGATCGTCCGGGTCTCCATCTCCTGGGGCGCGTGGCGGGCTATTTTTTGCGGATGGCTTTCTCATACGACCCTCGTGGACTGATCGGGCGGGCGGCCGGAGCCGCGCGGATGGGTCTCGACGTGTACAGCTGGGCCGAGGAGCAGGTCGTCGGCGCCATCCGGCACGGGCTCGATTCGCTCGACCCTGCCGAGCAGGTCGAGGATGTCGCGCGTGAGGCGGAGTCGGAGGCAGCACGGCCAGACCCCAGCTCGCTCAACGGGAAGATGAGCCGGTTGCTGGACCGCGCGCTTGACCAGAACACCAGGGGAAGCGAGGTCGAGCTCTACCATCACCTGCTCGATCAGCTTGTCGCCGACGAGGCTCGCATCCTGGGTGCGCTGTCCGACGGATCGTCGTCACCGATGGTGAACGTCTACACCTGGCTCAGCCCACGTGTTCCGGGCCGTGCGGCGTTGGAGCATGCCTCACTCATCGGTCGGACCGCGAATGTCGCTCTGCCGCAAATGGTTCCGCAGTACGTCAGCCACCTACTGTCGCTAGGCCTCGTCGAAGCGGGACCTGAGGACCCCGCGCTGGCCACCGAGTACGAGGTGCTGATGGCCGAGACGGCGGTGCTCGCGGCCATCAAGAGCGCGTCGCGAGGTCCGCTGACCGCCAAGATCGACAAGTCGACACTGACGCTGTCGCCGCTTGGCGCGTCGCTGTGGGCCGCAGCCACAGGGGACATCGGTCGGTGAGCTCTGCTCCGCCGGATACGCTGCTCGCCCTCTCGAGTTGGACCGAGATCAAGGCTGACTTCAGCGCCTACTGGCTGGTGTACCTGTCGATGCCGTTCGTCGCGGCCTTCGTCGGGTGGAGCACGAAGATCGTGGCACTCGAAATGCTTTATCGCCCGATCGAATTCAGAGGGTGGGGTCCGTTCGGATGGCAGGGCATCGTGCCGCGGCGGGCGGGCAAGGTGGGCTCGAAGACCATCGATCTGCTGACGGCCAATCTGCTGAAACCCGAAGAGCTGCTGGACCGCATCGACCCCAACGAAGCGGTCGACGCGCTGCGCGGTCCCCTCGCCGAAGCGATCGACGACATCTCACGTGACCTCGCCGAGGAGATTCGCCCCGGCCTGTGGGACGCGTTACCGGAATCCGCTCGACGCGGGATCCAGGAGCGCATGCACAAGCAGGCGCCCCAGATCGTCGAGAACATGTTGACCGAGATGAAGGCCGACCTTCCGCGCTACCTCGATCTGCACTTCATGGCGGTGACGGCGCTGGTGCGCAACAAGGAGAAGCTCGTCAAGCTGATGCGCAGCGTCACCACCGACGCCATGGCGTTTGTGCGGCGCAGTGGCATCTACTTCGGTCTGGTGATCGGTCTGGTCCAGATGGTGGCGTGGGCGTTGTTCAAGAACCCATGGATCATGCCCGCGTTCGGTTTCGCGGTCGGCTTCATCAGCGACTACATCGCGCTGAACATGCTCTTCCGCCCGATGCGGCCGCGGAAGTTCCTGGGATTCATCCCCTTTCAGGGCCTGCTGCACGCCGAGCGGGACAAGATCACCCGTGACTACGCCAAGATCCTGGCCGAGGATCTGTTCTCACCCGAGCTCATGTTCGACGCAATCATCAAAGGGCCGGGCTCGGACAAGCTCTTCGCGTTGGCGGCCAAGGAAATCGACGCAGCGATCGACGCGCAGACCGGGGTTGCGCGACCGATGGTCGTACTGACAGTCGGCACCAAACGGTACCGGGCACTGAAGGACCGCATCGTCACCCTGGTGTTGGAGCGGCTGCCGGACACCTTGTTGCAGGCACAGGATTATGCGGCGAACGCGCTGAACCTCGAGCAGGTCGTCATCGACAAGATGAGTCAGCTGACCGAGGAGGAGTACGAGTCGATCCTGCGTCCGGTGTTCAAGGACGACGAGCCGTTGATGATCGCGGTCGGCGCGGTCCTCGGCGGTGTGGTCGGTGAGCTTCAGGTGCAGATCATCGAACTCTTCACGCACTGACTAAGGCTCGAGCGCGGGCGTCGTCGGCTGCAGAACCGCGGTGGCGACGGCCTCCGCCCGCAGATGCTCGAAGGCTTGGTAGTCGGGATCGTTGACCATGTCGACGAAGTGACGCCGACTGGGGTAGCTGAACAACGCCACCAGGTCCCAGTCGCCACCTTCCGCGGCGACCAGGGACGGATGCCCGGCACCGCCGTAGACGACCGTTACTCCATACCGCTCTTTGATGCCGGAACTGGTGAGCTGCTCGATGTACTCCGTGTACTTGTCGGCGCCGCCGGGCGCGAACCGCACGAGATTGAGCATCACCACTGGCGCCTTCGGATCGGCAGAGACAAAACGGTCGAGTGCGGCCGAGTCGAGAACAGACATGACTTCTCCCTTGGTAAGTTACTTGCTGAACAACACGCAAGTTACATGCGGGCACCGACAAGGTCGGTCGTAGGGAGGTTGACCAGGCATGAAGGAGGCGGGAGCGGTCCGCCGGACGCAAGGCGAACGTCGGGACGAAGCCCGCCAGCGCGTGCTGCAAGCGGCCACGTCGCTGGTTGCGGCTCATGGCTCGCGCGCTGTGTCATTGGCCGCGATCGGTGAGGCGGCTGGTTACAGCCGCGGCATCGTCCACCATCATTTCGGCAGCAAGGCGCAGCTGCTCGAGGAGCTCATCAAGTACACGCAGGCGTTCGATGTCCCCGCTGACTCTGCGACCGGGCTGAGCCGGCTGACTGACTTCGTCGGCGCGTATCTAGGTGGCATGCGCGATCGCTCGCCCCGCTCGGAAGCGTTTCTGAAAATGTGGACCGAATCCGCCGGCGCCGAACCGTCGCTGGCCCCGATTTTCGCTGAGCGCGATGCACAGTTCCGAGAAGTGCTGGCGCAGTATGTCATCGACGGCATCGAGGACGGCTCCATCCGATCCGGCGTCGATCCGCAGACTGCGGCCGTCGCGATCATCGGGCTCCTGCGCGGCACTGCCTTGATGGCTTTCTCGACGGCGCGTGATGTGTTTGCGGCAGACTTGGCCGCGGTCGCGGTGGCAAGTGTTGAACGCAGCTTGGCTGCTCGTAGCTGACGCGGGGGCCGCCGACTCAGTCCTTTGCCTGCCGTAGTGGCTGGCCGTGGCCTACACAGCGACGCGAATCGTCACGCGGTCCTTGGCGCCGCGAGCGATGATGCGTTCGAGGAACGTGATCACGTGAAACTCGAAGCCGTACTTGGCTTTGATGAGTTGCTTGACGCGGGCCGTTTCCGCTGGATCGGCGTCAACGATTGCCGAGCCACAGATAGTCGTCGCGCCCTCGTCGACCTTTCCGGTCCGTCCGCAGGGTGTCAGCTCGACGCGGCTGTCGCGACGGAGGCGTTTGACTTTCCCACTGTCGACGGGCGTCCAGAACACCAGGACGTCGCCGTCGCGCGCCACCCACATGGCGCTCGCCACCTTCTCGCCGCTCTTCTTCCACGTCGCCAGCGACACGAACTTCTCCGCCGCGAGCGACGACACAGCATCGGACATGGCTCCATGATGCAGGTCGCTGCGGACATGCCCCGGCCGGCTCGGACGGGGTCTCAGATGAGAGCCGATGACGGGAATCGAACCCGCGTATTCAGCTTGGGAAGCTGATGTTCTGCCATTGAACTACATCGGCAATCGTGCTGACGAAGGATAGCAACCGCACCACCGCCGGTGCGCGGCTATACGCTCTTCGCGTGCTGCTCTCCGATCGTGATATTCGTTCCGCCATCGACGACGGCCGACTGGGCATCGACCCTTTCGACGACGCCCTGGTACAGCCGTCGAGCGTGGACGTCCGGCTGGACAGCCTATTCCGGGTCTTCAACAACACCCGCTACACCCACATCGACCCAGCCAAACAGCAGGACGAGCTCACCAGCCTGGTCGAACCCCAACATGGCGAACCGTTCGTCCTACATCCCGGCGAGTTCGTCCTCGGCTCGACACTGGAGTGCTGCACCCTGCCCGACGACCTCGCCGGGCGTCTGGAAGGCAAGTCGTCGCTCGGCCGCCTCGGCCTGCTCACCCACTCCACCGCGGGCTTCATCGACCCCGGTTTCTCCGGGCACATCACGCTCGAGCTCTCGAACGTCGCCAACCTGCCGATCACCCTGTGGCCCGGCATGAAGATCGGCCAGCTGTGCCTGCTGCGGCTGACCAGCCCCGCCCAGAACCCCTACGGCAGCGCCAGCGTCGGCTCCAAATACCAGGGCCAACGCGGCCCGACGCCGTCGCGTTCGTATCAGAACTTCCTCCAGTCCGAGGCGGGCGCGTAACCTCGAAACTCCAGGGGCTCACGCCACCCACCAGCTAATCCGTTTGGCTGTAACAACGCCGCTACCTGCGGCGATGAACTCTACGGTTAAGCGGCTCTAGCAAGGTGGAGCGCAGCAGCGGGTCGGGGAGATCCAGCAAACAACCTTGGAGGGGTAGTGGACATCGCACTTGGTGTGTCCATGACGCCGACGGCGGTGCGCATGGTGCTGGTCGAAGGCGAGAAGGCAGACGGCGTGACCGTCGACCATGACGCGTTCGACATCGAGACCGGCGACGGTGCAGCAACCGCGGCCGATCAGGTGGTCGCAGCGATTCTCGGTACCCGGGAAAGCGCGGCCGAAGGCGGGCACCGTTTGGTTTCGACCGGTATCACCTGGACCGACCACGCCGCGGCAGCCGGCGTGCGCGACGCCCTCGCCGCGCGCAAGATCGACGACGTCATCCTCGTGTCCGAGCTCCACGCTGCCGGTGCACTCGCGCAAGCCGTCGGCCAGACCGTCGGCTATGACCGCACGGCCCTGATGTTCCTCGAGCGCGATACCGCGACCGTCTCGGTGGTGGACACCGCCACCGGCGACATCGTCAAGGTGCAGACCGAACACCTGCACGCCCAGGACGCGGTGGCCGAACTGCAGCGCATGCTCGCCGGCCTGGAGACGATCGCCGAGCCTCCACAGGGCGTGTTCGTGCTCGGCTCCGGCGTCGACGTGGCCGCGGTGAAATCCCAACTCTCGCTGGGCACCACGCTGCCCGTGCACGCTCCCGACGAAGCCGAGCTCGCGCTTGCCCGCGGCGCCGCCCTGGCGTCGGCGACCGCCCCGCGCTACGACGCCTCGACCGTCGGGCTCGCCTACGCCCAGGATCCCGACGGCACCACCGCAGGCAAGATCTACCCGGCCGCCGGCGTGTACCCCGCAGGCGCCAGCACCGAGATGTCCGAAGCCGGTACCCAGATGGCCGCCGCCGGTTACATGGCCCCGCTCGGGTACAGCGAAGTGCTGGATGAGCTGGATGGCGATCTCGGCTACGACGCCGTCCCCGCCGAAGAGCTCGACTTCGCTCCGGACGATTCCGGGCGTAAGCCGTTCCTGCTGGTGGGCAGCGCGCTGACGTCGATCTTCGTGGTTGGTGTCGTCGCGTTGGTGATCTCGCTGGCGGTCAGCATCCGCCCGACCGTCGATCAGCGGCCCAGCCCCGCCGAGAGCGTGATCGTGCCGAGCAGCCAGCCGGCCGCGCCTGCCGTTCAGCAGGCCGCACCGCCGGCTCCGCCGTCGGCCCCGTCGGTGCCCGACACCATCCAGGAGCCGATCCCGGTGGTGCAGCAGGCGCCCCGGACGGTGTTCGTGACGCCGGCCCCGCAAGCCCCGGCTCCGGCTCCGGCCGCACCCGCGCCAGCTCCTGCGGCGCCCGCTCCCGTCCCGGAAGCCCCGGTTCCCGCGCCGGCGCCCATCGCGCCGGTGATCCCGGCTCCGATCCTGCCGCCGCCGGTGATCGTGTTGCCGCCGCCGCTGTTGCCGCCGTTCCTGCGGCCACCGCGGCCGCGGGACTACCCGACGTATCCGTCGTCGCCGAACTACCCGTCGTATCCCTCGACGCCGCCGACGCAGCCGTCGTACCCGTCGACGCCATCAACGCCGCAGCAGCCTTCGCAGCCGTCGGCGCCCGTCACGGAAGCGCCGAGCTACCCGGCTCCGGCCGCGGGTGGCTCAGGCTCAGGCTCAGGCGGTTACGGCTCAGGCTCGGGTGGCTACGGGAGCGGCTCGGGCAGCGGTTCTGGCTCGAGCTCGGGGTCTGAAGGCTCCGACGGCTCGCGTTCCAGCGGCTCGGGTGGATCACGCAGCGGTGGGGGATCGCAGAGTCCCCTGTGGCCGTTCCCCAGTTTCGGGCACTGACGCCGGAGTTCACCCGGCGTTAGCCTCGCGCTCAGTGTCGCGATGCAGTCACATCATTGTGGCTGCCTATAGATGGCAGTGTGCGATGCACTGTTTTTGGTACGGGCTATCTAGGAGCGACCCACGCCGCCGGAATGGCCGAGCTCGGCCATGACGTCGTCGGGATCGATATCGATCCAGGCAAGATTGCCAAACTGTCGTCTGGCGACATTCCGTTCTACGAGCCCGGACTGGCGAAGATGTTGCAGGACAATCTTTCTGCGGGTCGTCTGCAGTTCACCACTGATTATGACGTAGCAGCCGATTTCGCGGACGTGCACTTCCTCGGCGTCGGCACTCCGCAGAAGAAGGGCGAGTACGGTGCCGATCTGCGACACGTCAACGCTGTTATCGACGAACTGGTTCCGCGACTGACCCGGCCATCGGTCATCGTCGGCAAGTCGACGGTTCCCGTGGGCACGGCTGCCGCACTGAGCGCTCGCGCCCAAGCGCTGGCACCGGACGGCGTGGACGTCGAGATCGCGTGGAATCCGGAGTTCCTCCGCGAGGGCTTCGCGGTGCAGGACACCCTTCGCCCGGATCGCATTGTCGTTGGTGTGCAACCTGATTCGAAGAGCGCGGAGGCGGTGCTGCGGGAGATGTACGCGCCGTTGCTCGCCGAGGATGTGCCGTTCTTGCTCACCGACCTGCAGACCGCGGAATTGGTCAAGGTGTCTGCCAATGCCTTCCTGGCCACCAAGATCTCGTTCATCAACGCCATCTCCGAGGTGTGTGAGGCCGCCGGTGCCGACGTCCGGGTCCTGGCCGACGCACTGGGTTACGACCCGCGCATCGGGCGGCGATTCCTCAACGCGGGCTTGGGTTTTGGCGGCGGTTGCCTACCCAAGGACATTCGCGCCTTCATGGCTCGGGCCGGCGAGCTCGGCGCCAACCATGCGCTGACGTTCCTGCGTGAGGTCGACAGCATCAACATGCGCCGACGCACCCGAATGGTCGAGCTGGCCACCACCGCATGCGGCGGATCGCTGCTTGGCGCCAACGTCGCGGTGCTCGGCGCCGCCTTCAAGCCCGAATCCGACGATGTGCGGGACTCCCCGGCGCTCAACGTCGCCGGGATGCTTCAACTCAACGGCGCCACGGTGAACGTCTACGACCCGAAAGCCATGGAGAATTCACAGCGCCTGTTCCCGACGCTGAATTATTCGACGTCCGCACTGGAGGCCTGCGATCGCGCCGACGCGGTGCTGGTGCTCACCGAATGGCAGGAGTTCGTCGACCTCGATCCCGACGAACTGGCGCAGACCGTCCGGGCCAGAGTTGTTGTCGACGGTCGCAATTGCCTGGACGCCGCGCGCTGGACCGCTGCGGGATGGAAGATTTTTGCGTTGGGCCGTCCGGTGTTGACGTAGGTTCGCTGTCGTGGACTTCGCAACAGCCCTGATTGCCGAAAACACCGCGTTCGCCGACCTTCTGCGTGATGCCGACCTGTCGATCCCGGTGCCGACCTGCCCGGAGTGGACGCTCGAGCAGCTGATGCGGCACGTCGGGCGTGGTGACCGCTGGTGCGCGCAGATTGTCGCCGAGCAGTCGATGGACTTCATCGACCCGCGCACCGTCGAGGGTGGTAAGCCCCCGGCAGGCCGGGACAACGAGATCGCGTGGCTGCAAGCCGGTCCGCGTCAACTCATCGACGCCGTCGCCGCCACCGGCGCTGACACCGCGGTGTGGACGTTCCTGGGCCCGCGGCCCGCCTCGTGGTGGATTCGGCGGCGCCTGCACGAGGTCGTCGTTCATCGGGCCGACGCCGCGATCGCGTTGGGCGTCGACTACGACGTCGATCCCGCGCTGGCCGCCGACGCCATCACCGAATGGCTGGAGCGCGTCGAGATCCAGGCTGACGAAGAGGGCCCGGCCGGCGGCGACCGGCCGGTGGCCGACGAACACTCGATCCACCTGCACGCCACTGATTCCGGCCTCGGCGAGGCGGGGGAGTGGACCATCCTCGGACGTCCCGACGGCATCGCCGTCGAGCAGGGACACGGCAAAGCCACGGTCGCGCTGCGGGGGCCGGCACGTGACCTGCTGCTGGCCGTCGTACGTCGACGCAGCGCAGCAGAAGAAGGCGTGGAAATCTTCGGCGACTCGGGTGTCTGGGACACCTGGCTGGCACGCACACCGTTTTAGCCCGGTAGTTTGAGCGAAATGAGCACTTCAGAGATCGCCACCGTGCTGGCCTGGCATGACGCACTGAGCACGTCTGACCTGGACACCTTGATCTCACTGTCCAGTGACGACATCGAGATCGGTGACGCCGAGGGGGCGGCGCAGGGCCACGCGGCGCTGCGGGACTGGGCGCAGCGCTTGGCCGCGACCGTCGAGGTGGGCCAGATTTACTACCGCGACGGCGTGGTCGTCGTGCAGGAGCGGTTGACGTCGAACACCGATCCGTCCGACGTGCGGACCACGGCGGCGGCCTTCCGCGTGGTGCACGACCACGTCACCTCGGTGTTCCGCCACAACGATCTGGCCTCGGCGCTCGCGGCCACCGACATGTCCGACAACGACCTGCAGGTCTGAACTTGCGCGGGATCATCCTGGCCGGCGGGTCGGGGACGCGGCTGTATCCGATCACCCAAGGTGTCAGCAAGCAGCTGCTGCCCGTCTACGACAAGCCGATGATCTACTACCCGCTGTCCACGTTGTTGATGGCGGGCATCCGCGACATCCTGGTGATCACCACCGCGCATGACGCCCCGGCGTTTCACCGGTTGCTCGGCGACGGCTCCCAGTTCGGCATCGCCATCAGCTACGCGGTGCAGGACCGGCCCGACGGGCTGGCCCAGGCGTTCCTGATCGGCGCCGAACACATCGGCACCGGCCCTGTCGCACTTGTGTTGGGCGACAACATCTTCTACGGACCCGGTGTCGGAACCAGCCTCACCCGATTCCATGATCTCCAGGGGGCGGCGATCTTCGCCTACCGGGTCGCCGATCCGGCGGCGTACGGTGTCGTCGAATTCGCCGACGACGGCACCGCGCTGTCGTTGGAGGAGAAGCCGGCCACCCCCAAGTCCAGTTACGCGGTGCCGGGGCTGTATTTCTACGACAACGACGTCATCGAGATCGCCCGCGGCCTGCGGCCGTCGCCGCGCGGTGAACTGGAGATCACCGAGGTCAACCAGACCTACCTGGACCAGGGCCGGCTGACGGTCGAGGTGCTGCCCCGCGGCAGCGCCTGGCTGGACACCGGAACCTTCGATTCACTCTTGGACGCAAGCGATTTCGTACGCACCATCGAATACCGGCAAGGGCTCAAGGTGTCCTGTCCCGAAGAGGTCGCCTGGCGGATGGGCTTCATCGACGACGAGCAGCTGGCCAAGCGCGCGGCGGCGCTGGTCAAGTCGGGCTATGGCGGCTATCTGATGAAGCTGCTGGACCAGGGGTAGCCAGCACGGCGGCGATCGCGGTGGTCAGCGGAACCGACAGGGCCAGAGCGATACCGCCTACCGCCGAACGCGCGATCTCAATGGCCACGCTCTCACTGGTCAGCACATCGGACAGCGAGCGGTTGGCCACACTGAACAGCAGCAGGAGCGGCAGCGAGCTGCCGGCGTACGCCAGCACCAGGGTGTACACCGTGCTGGCGATATGGTCGCTGCCGATCCGCATGGCGCTCACGAAGATCTGCTTGCGCGAGCCGTGCCCGGCATGGGCCAGCTCGAACACCGCCGACGCCTGGGTGATCGTCACGTCATTGAGCACACCCAGCGAGCCGATGATGAACCCGGCCAGCAGCAAGCCCTGGATGGACACATGACCCATGTAGGCGGCGACTTCGTTGTTCTGGTCTTCCGACAGTCCAGTTAGGTGTGCGAGTTCGATTGCAGCCCAGGACAACCCGCCTGCCAACAGCATCGCGGTCAGTGTGCCCAGCAGGGCGGCGCTGGTGCGGAGGCTGACTCCGTGCGCCAGGTAGATGACGGCATAGAGGATCGCCGCGGACGCGACCAAGGCCAACGGCACCGCCGGGGCGCCGTCCCGCAGTGCCGGAAGCAGGAAGACGACCAGAACCACGAAGGCGACGACGATTCCGACCAGCGCGCGCAGTCCGCGCCAGCGCGCGACCGCCACAATGACGATCGCGAACGCCGCCGCCAAGGCGATCAACGGCCAGGTGCGCTCATAGTCGTAGAACGCGTAGCTGGTGGTGCCTTGCTGGTCGACCTGGCGGAAGATCCGAATTGAATCGCCCGCCACCAGGTTTGGTTGACCGGGGCCGGGAGAGAACTCCAGCATCGTGGACGCACCCCGGTTGGGGCCGCTGTCGATGGCCACCACCGTCTGCACGCAGCTGCCGCTGCCGGCGATTCCCGGGGCCGGCGCCGCGGTGAGGACCTGACCTGCTGACGGGCTGCTGCAGTCGGCGAGGCTGCTGGACACGACGTGCCCGCCTTCGGTGGTGACCGCCCCGCCCGCCCCGTTCTGGAACGGCAGCGGAATGTCGACTCGTGCGCCACTCGGCCACAACAGCACCGCGGCGATCACCACTGTCAGGCCGATCACGGCCAGCGCGACCACCACGATGCGGGCGGCCGGCGGGCTCAGCGGTGCCGGGCCGGTGTGCGAATGCGAATGCGCCACCCGGACAGGGTAGAGGCGTTCACTGGAGATTTAAGTAGCCGACTACGCTAAGCGGCTCCTCCGATCCGCCGCATGCTCAACCCACCAGGATCAAGGAGGAGCGGATGGCCGTTGTCGGGGATCACGCGATTGTTCTCGGTGCCAGCATGAGTGGCTTGCTGGCCGCGAAGGTACTGAGTGATTTCTATCGAACCGTGACCGTGGTCGACCGCGACGACCTGCCTGACGAACCGGTCAACCGGCGCGGCATACCGCAGGGCCGGCACGTCCACGCCCTGCTGGGCCGCGGCGGCCAGATCATCGACGAGCTGTTCCCGGGTTTCCTGCGCGAGCTCGTCGACGCCGGCGGAGTCTCGCTCGACGACGGTGACTTCTCGAAGATCTTCGTGTCGATCGGCGGCCACACGGTGGTTCGGTCCGGCGTCTCGAAGCGGCCCGAAGCGGCGATGTACTTGTCCAGTCGGCCGTTTCTCGAGTATCACGTCCGGCGCCGGCTCCGGGCCGTCCCCAATGTGACGATTCTGGAGGGCCATGACGTCGTGGACCTGATCGCGACGCCGGACCGGACCCAGGTGACCGGTGTGCACCTGGCCAGTCACGCCGGCGGTTGCGAGCAGCGGTTGATGGGTGACCTGGTAGTCGATGCGATGGGCCGCGGCTCGCGGACGCCGGCGTTCCTCGAAGGGCTGGGATACCAACGGCCGACCGAGGACCACATCGTCGTGCACACCACATACTGCAGTCAGCTGTTGCGCATCCCGCCCGGCCTTGTCGAGCAGGTGGTCGTGATCGGCGCCGCCCCCGGCCGCCCCACCGGGCTGTTCCTGTCGAGCTACGAGAACAACCAGTGGATGCTCACCGTCTGGGGCATGCTGGGCAACGAGCCGCCATGCGACCGGGCAGGTATGTTGGACTTCGCTCACGGCTATGCACCGCAACATGTTTGGGCTGCGGCACGGGCAGGTGAACCGCTGGGGGAGGTAGTTCGCCACCGCATGCCGTGGAGTCAATGGCGGCGTTACGACAAGTTGCAGCGACTCCCGGCCGGTCTTGTGGTGTGCGGGGACGCGATCTGCAGCTTCAACCCCGTCTACGGGCAAGGGATGACGGTGGGCGCGCTGGACGCACTGGCCCTACGCGATTGTCTGCGCTCGGGTGCCGACGATCTGCCGCGGCGCTACTTTCGCACGGCCGCGAAATCCATTGCGGTGGCATGGCGAATGTCGGCGGGCAACGATCTGGCTTCCCGGAGGTCGAGGGCCGCCGCACACTTGCGACACGAGCGACGAACCGGGTCGCCGATTGGGTGCTCGGCGTCTGTTCCTATGACGCCGTCGTCGCCGAAAAGTTCTTCCGGGTCAACAACTTCCTCGACCCGCAGTCTCGACTTCTGCACCCCGCGTTTGTATTTCAGCTTGCGACGGCCAAACTGCGCAACCGGCGCCGGCGAGAGCTACTGCCGGTAGCTGGACAGAAAGTTGCCTAACCGTTCGATGGCGCTGCTGAGATCTCGTGCCCAGGGCAGCGTCACGATCCGCAGGTGATCGGGCGCCGGCCAGTTGAAGCCGGTGCCCTGGGTGACCAGAATCTTCTCCTGCAGAAGCAGATCCAGCACCAACTGTTCGTCATCGCGGATGTCGTGCACCTCGGGGTCGAGCCGCGGGAACGCATACAGCGCACCGGTGGGCTTCACGCAGGACACCCCGGGGATCTCGTTGAGTTTGGTCCAGGCGACGTCGCGTTGCTCGAGCAGCCGGCCACCCGGCAGAACCAGGTCTTCGATGCTCTGGTGTCCGCCCAGGGCGACCTGAATAGCATGCTGCGCAGGCACATTGGGGCACAGTCGCATGTTGGCCAGCAGGCTGATGCCTTCGATGAAGCTGCTGGCGTGTTCTTTGGGTCCGGTGATGATCAGCCAGCCCGACCGATAGCCCGCCACCCGGTAGGCCTTGGACAGTCCGTTGAAGGTCAGTGTCAGCAGGTCCGGCGCCAAGGTGGCCAAGCTGATGTGCTTGGCATCGTCGTAGAGAATCTTGTCGTAGATCTCGTCGGCGAGCAGCAGCAGTTGGTGCTTACGCGCCAATTCGACCATCTGCTCGAGGATTTCGCGACTGTATACCGCGCCGGTCGGGTTGTTCGGGTTGATCACGACGAGTGCCTTGGTGCGGTCGGTGATCTTGGACTCCAGGTCGGCGACGTCGGGCATCCAGCCGTTGGTCTCGTCGCACAGGTAGTGCACCGGGGTGCCGCCAGCGAGCGCGGTCGACGCCGTCCACAGCGGATAGTCCGGTGCGGGAATGAGGACCTGATCACCGTTGTCGAGCAGCGCCTGCAGCGTCATCGTGATGAGCTCAGAGACGCCGTTGCCGAGGTAGACGTCGTCGATGTCGAAGCGGGGGAAGCCCTCGACCAATTCGTAGCGGGTGAACACCGCGCGACGGGCGCTGGGGATGCCTTTGGAATCGGAGTAGCCCTGTGCGTCGGGCAGCGCGGCGATCATGTCGCGCATGATCACGTCGGGCGCCTCGAAGCCGAACGGCGCGGGATTGCCGATGTTGAGCTTGAGGATGCGGTGACCCTCGTTCTCGAGCCGGTTGGCGTGCTCGTGGATCGGGCCGCGGATCTCGTACAGAACGTCCTGCAGCTTCGTCGACTGCGTGAACGTACGTTGCCGGGGATGTTGGCTGGTGCCATGCCACGGTAACTGGTGGGTACTCACGCAGAAGATTCTCCCATTCCGGCGCAACCTGGTTTCCCTCGCGCCGTTTTGTGTCTTTGCTGTGACATCAGAAGTCACGGTTCGAATGCAATTGTGGGACGCCTCGGATACAACTGTGATTTCGCTGTACAGCATGGGTGATCGACCGACGAACTGACTGCTAATTTGGGTCGTCACTACGGCGCAAAGGGATTTATGTGAAGATCACACGCTCTCTGACGACTGCTGCTGCGGCAGCAGCGGTTACCGCCATGGGCTTTGCTGCTTCTGCGTCTGCCGATCCGACACTGATAAATGGCACCTACGCCGTCCGCGGTGGAGACGATGGGGCGGTGGTGACGGCCTCGTCGAGCTGCCCGGTGGCCGTCAACGGCTGTACCGCCAACCTCACCAGCACCGTCGGCTGGACCAGCGTCGCCACCTTCACCGACGGCCGGTGGAACTTCACCGTGACCAAGCCGGACGGCGTCGTGTGCGACGACGGCAGCTACGCGCCCGTCCGCATCGCCTACTCGGTCAACGCCGCGACCATGACGGGCACGCTGACCGCCGACTCCAACGGTGACTGCCCGGGCGGCCAGATCACCCAGGCGCCGTTCCAGCTGATCAAGGTCGGCTGACCGAACCGGACTCCGTCAGCTCCGCCTGACCGCATTGACTCACAGGTAAATAACAGGTCGAATGCCCTGCAACGGTGCCGTGCCGGTGTAGCTTCCCGCTCACATACCTACGAGCGGGGGGACACGATGAGCCAGATGCGGACCACCGGTGGGGCATTACTGAGCGTGCTGGCGTCGGGGGCGGTGACGGTCGCGGCGTGCGGTATGGCGCCCACTGCCAACGCGACATGTGCCTCGTTCTTCGGCTTCAACCACGGCGGAGGATGCGCGAGTAGCCCGACGAGCATCGCGATCGCGGTCGGCGCCGGCGCGCAGGCCTACGCGGAAGGGGTGCTCGGCGCCGCGTTCGCCATCGGTACCAACTCCATCGCGTCCGTCCCGAGCACTGGCACGAATTTCCTCAACATGGCGACCGCCTTGGGCGTTGACACGCTCGCGGAAGCCGGGGGCGCTGTGACGGGTGCCCTGGCAGCCGGACAGAGCGTGTCGGCCTTGGCCTCGATAGGGCTGCCCTCGTATCTGCCCGTCGCCAATTTCGCGATCAATCTGAGCCTGTCTCCCACGAACAATGTGAGTGTCGCGGAGGGCGTGGGCAATCTGTCCGTCAACCTCTTCGGTAGTGGCGCCGGACAAGATGTGCGGGCGATCGGACTCGGCAACGTGGCCATCAACGTGGGTGGGACCAGCAACGCGGTTCGCGCGAGCGTCGGCACCAGCAATCGGAGCTACGCCAGCTTCGCGTTCAACGTCGGGGGTTCCGGCAATCTGGTGCAGGCGGGTGCGGGTCCCCTCGCAATCGCCGGTGCTTTCAACCAATTCGGGGCCACCGTCACCCAATTCGCCCCCGGGATCAATCTCTTCACCCGGCTGGCGCTCGCCGCTGCGGCGCAAGGCCTCAAGATCCCTACGGCCGCTGCCAGTCACGGCACTGTCAAGACCGTGCCCGCAACACATTCGGGCTCAGCGACACATCCAAAGACCGTTGCTCACGCGGCCGGCGTCAGTCACCGGAGATAGAGGCACCGAAGCTGTAGCTATCGACACAAAGCGCGAGTGGCGGTGTCGATAACTACAGCCTCGCAAGGGGTTTCGGGTTAGCGCTTGCCTGGTGGCCGTGCGCCCTTGGCGATGCCGAGGCCCTTGACCGGGGGTGCATCGGCCTTGGGCTCTTCAGCCTTGGGTGCCTCAGCCTTGGGCTCCTCGGCCTTCGGCTCGGCCGCAGCGGCGGGCTCGGGTGCCGGTGCGGCGGCTTCAGCCGGTGCCGCTGCCGGGGCCTTCTTGGCGCCGGGTCGACGGGCACCGGCAGCGATGCCGAGACCCTTGACCGGCGGTTCGGCCTTGGCCGGTTCGACCGTCTCGGCCTTGTCCGGGTCGACGTTGGCCGGCTGGCTGTCCGTCGCGGCCTCCGCCTTCGGCGTCTCCGCAGGAGCGGCGGCGGCCTTCTTGGCGCCGGGCCGCTTGGCGCCCGCGGCGATGCCGAGTCCCTTGACGGGTGCTTCGGCAGCGGGTGCCTCCGCGGCGGGAGCAGCGGCCGGTGCCTCGGCCGCCGGTGCGGCGGCCTTCTTCGCACCCGGGCGCTTGGCGCCCGCGGCGATGCCCAGACCCTTCGCCGGTGCGGCGGCCGGTGCCTCGGCAGCAGGCGCCTCGGCGGGTGCTTCAGCGGAAGCCTTCTTGGCGCCGGGGCGCTTGGCTCCGCCGGCGATACCCAGACCCTTGACCGGCGCGGCCTCCTTGGCCGGCGCCGACGGCGCGGCCGCGGCGGCCTCGGCAGCGGGTGCCTCGGGCTCGGCCTTCGGCGCGGCGGGCGCCTCAGCCGGTGCAGCCGCAGCAGCGGCTTCCGCCTCGCGGGCGGCGGTGCCCTTCGCCGGCAGCGTGACCGTGCTCAGATCCAGCGAGCCCAGCAGCAGCTGCGCGACGTCGAGCACCTCGACCTCGTCGGCCTTCTCCCGGTCGCCGACACCGTCGGTGATCATCACGCGGCAGAACGGGCAGCCGGTGGCGATCTTGGCCGGATCCAACGTCAGCGCCTCGTCAACGCGCTCATGGTTCACGCGCTTGCCGATGTGCTCTTCCATCCACATCCGCGCGCCACCGGCACCGCAGCACAGGCCACGGTCGGCGTGCCGAGGCATTTCCTTCAGCGTCACGCCCGAGGCGTCGATCAGCTCACGCGGTGCGTCGTAGACCTTGTTGTGTCGGCCCAGGTAGCACGGGTCGTGGTAGGTGACATTGGCGCCGCCGTCGACGGCCTTGACCGGCACCAGCTTCTTGTCGCGCACCAGGCGGTTGAGCAGCTGGGTGTGGTGGACGACGGTGTAGCTGCCGCCGACCTGGGGGTACTCGCGGCCCAGCGTGTTGAAGCAGTGCGGGCAGGTCACGACGATCTTGCGGTCGACCCGCTCGACGCCCTCGAACAGATCGTTGAGGGTTTCGACGTTCTGCGCGGCCAGCTGCTGGAACAGGAACTCGTTGCCCGAGCGACGGGCCGAGTCGCCGTTGCAGGTCTCGCCGTCGCCGAGCACCAGGAACTTGACGCCCGCGGTGGCCAGCAGTTCGGCGACCGCCTTGGTGGTCTTCTTGGCGCGGTCCTCGTAGGCGCCGGCGCAGCCGACCCAGAACAGGTACTCGAAGCCGGCGAAGGACTCGACGTCCTTGCCGTAGACCGGGACGTCGAACTCGACCTCGTCGATCCAGGTGAGGCGCTCCTTGGCGTTCTGGCCCCACGGATTGCCCTTGGCCTCAAGGTTTTTGTAGAGCACACCCAGCTCGCCGGGGAACTCCGACTCCATCATCACCTGGTAGCGGCGCATGTCGACGATGTGGTCGATGTGCTCAATGTCCACCGGGCACTGCTCGACGCAGGCACCGCAGGTCGTGCATGACCACAGCACGTCGGGGTCGATCACGCCGAGCTGTTCGGCGGTGCCCACCAGCGGACGGGTTGCCTGCGCGGGGCCGGAGCCCAGCACCCGCTCGAAGCCGGATTCCGGAACAGCGTGATGCTCGTCGTGCTTTTCACCGCGCAGCTCTTCGCCCAAGCCACCTTCGGGGGTGTTCTCCAGCGGGCTTTCCTTCTGGCCCAGGATGTACGGCGCCTTCGCGAACAGGTGGTCGCGCAGGTTCATGATCACGAGCTTGGGCGACAAAGGCTTTCCGGTGTTCCACGCCGGGCACTGCGACTGGCAGCGACCACACTCGGTACAGGTGGTGAAGTCGAGGTAGCCCTTCCAGGTGAAGTCCTCGATCTTGCCGCGACCGAGCACGGCATCCTCGGCGGGATCCTCGAAGTTGATCGGTTCGCCCTTGTACTCGACGGGCAGCAGCGGGCCGAGGCCGTTGGGCAGGCGCTTGAACGTGACGTTGATCGGGGCCAGGCCGATGTGCAGGTGCTTGGAGTGCAGCACGATCAGCAGGAACGCCAGCATGACGCCGATGTGGGCGAGCAGCGAGATGGTCTCGATCCACACGTTGGCGGTGGTGCCGAGCGGCGCCAGCAGGGCGGCCATCCCGTGGGAGAAGAACGCGCCCCAGCCGTAGGGGAAGGCCTCGCCGAGCGCGTTGACCGAGGCGCCGCGGAAGAATGCGAAGGTCAGGATGACCAGGAAGATCATGAACAGAATCAGCCAGGCACCGCCGGTGTGCGAACCGTAGAAGCGGGACGAGCGGCCGTACTCCTTGGGCTCAGAGCGCAACCGGATGATCGTGAACACGATGATGCCGAGCAGTACCGCGGCGGCGAAGAAGTCCTGCAGGAAGCCGAGCGCATTCCACCGGCCGACCAACGGAATATGGAATTCGGGATTGAACAGAACGCCGTAGGCCTCGAGATACACCGTCGCGAGAATGAAGAAGCCCCACATGGTGAAGAAATGCGCGAGGCCCGGGATGGACCACTTCAGCAGCTTCTTTTGTCCGAAGACTTCGGTGAACTGAGCCTTGATCCGGGCGGGGATGTCGTCTTTGCGGCCGCTCTCGTCGCCGACCGGCTGGCCCGACCGGATCAGCTGGTACAGGAACTGAACGCGCCGTGCGGCAAACAGCAACACAACGGCGGTAGCCAGCAGGCCGATGATCAGCCGAGCCCAGTCGAGAGTGGTCACGGAGAGCCTCCCTGTAGTAAGTTACCCAATAGTAACTTAGGTTAAGTTACCGACCAGTAACTTAACTTCAATCCAGCTCATAGTTGCATCTCGCTGATTAGCGTCGCTACAAAGGCTGCCCTAACTAGGCAGGAGTGTGGGTGGGGTCTCAGCTCTGCGGCGACACAATCGCGCGCAGCATCGACAGCATTTCCGAGCGAGACTCCGCACCCAGCCGGCGACGAATCCTGGCGACGTGGTGCTCGACCGTCTTCGCCGAGATGAACAACTGCGCGCCGATATCGCGGTACGGCATACCCAGCAACAGCAGCTCGGCCACCTCCCGCTCACGGTCCGACAGCGGTGAGGGCATCTGCCGGGCACCGGTCGACGCCGGCCCGGACACCTCCGGCGCCGACGGCTGCCCGTCGGCGGTGCCACTGTCGCCGACCGAGAGCTTCAGGTCGCGGGCCACCTGCAGCATCAACCCCGACACCTTGGGGTCGGAGGTCTGCAGCGCAGCTTGCCCGGCCAGCCGGGTGGCGTCCGCGGTGAGCCCGAACTGGGCCAGTCCGCGGGCGGCCGCGCCGACCTCGTCGCCGTCGACCTGCCCGGCGAGCACTCGCAGCCACGTCCGACCGGCCAGTGCCAGCGCCTTCGCGAACGGGCTCTGCGCGGCCGCGGCGGTGAGGGCCTGGCCGTGCGGAGCGACCGCGGCGGGATCGTTGGCCAGGATCCCGGCGTGCACCCCGGCCCAGAGCAGTGGAACCGACCATGTGGGGGGATTGCCCAGCGCGTCCAGCAGACCGAACGCCTGCTCGAGCGCGGGCGCCAACCGGTCCTGCTGGCCGATCCGGGCCGACGCCACCCACAGCTCGCCCAGCGGCAGCAGCGAGAACAGGTCGACCGAATACTCGACCAACACCTCCATCGCGGCGTACCAGTGCTTCTGCAATGCGCCGGCGTCCCCGCCGCGGCGTGCCAGCGCGGTGCGCAAGCCCGCCGTCCACAACGCGTCACGCCGATGGGTGCCGTCGATCCCGGCGATGTCACCGGCAGCCGCCGCGAACTGGCCGTCCTGCATTTTGGTCCAGCCCAGCAGCAGGCGATGCCGGTGCCCATACAGCGAGTCCTCGCTGTCCCGGTCGGCGCGAACCGCTCGGGAGATCACGCTGCGCGCGCGGACCGGATCACCGCCGTGCAGTGCGGCCAGCGTGACCAGTGCCGCCGGACTGTCCGGCAACACTTGGGCCGCCGAATACTCCGCAGCCATGGCCGCCCCGAGTTTGGTGGCGGCCGCCGGACAGGGACCGTGCAACGTCGCCAGCAATCCCTCGGCCAGGGTGCGCGCGGCGCGGGATGCTGCGGTCGGCGGCCCTGAGCTGGTCACGGCCAGCGCGCGTTCGGCTGCGGCGGCATCACCTGTCGCGGTCAGCACGATCGCCGCCGCGGCGCTCACCGCCGCGTCGGGATACGGCCCGAGCCAGCCGAACAATTCGGCGGCCTGCGCGGAATTGCCGTTGAGCATGGCGACGCTGGCCGCCACCCGGACCGCCGCCGCTCGCTCGGCGGGATCGTCGGAGGCCAGAAGAGCGTCGGCTTCGCTTGCCGCGGCGGAGGATTCCCCGGCCAGCGCCAACGCATCGGCCAGCTGCGCGCGCAGTTCGACCGCGCCGGCGTCGACCGCAGCCCGGTACAGCGCCGGGTCGGCGCGTCCTGGACCGGCTTGCCGTCGCAGAACCTCGGCCAGCTGTTCGTCCCGGACGCCGTGCTCGGCCAGCCGCAGCGCGAGGTCGGGAGACAGTGTCGACATCGCGATCTGCGAGCGCAGCAGCGCGGTCTCGACGTCGTGATGGCGTGCGTTGCCCAGGATCTGGGCCACCGCACGGTGCACCGCGCGTAGGAAGTGCGGGCTGTGCGCAGGCTCGACCAGTCCGGTGGCCCGCGCGCGGTCGATCAACAACCTGGCCTCGTCAGCCGGAACATCCAGCGCCGCAGCCAGATCGGCGGCCCCGAGATCGCGGCTCAGGGAGGCGATGAGCAGGGCGTCGAGTTCCGATTCGGCGAGCCGGCGCAGTCGATCGATGAGGGCGAACAGCGCGGCCTGTGCGATCGCAGGCGCCGAGTACGGGCGGGGCGAGGCCAGTACGGCCTCGACGAGAAACGGGATGCCGGCCGTCGCGACGAGGATGTTCGTCACCAGTTCGGTGCGGGGGGGATGACCGGACGGATCGGTCATCAGCCTCGATATCTCGGCCGACGTCAGCGGGCCCAACGAGATTCGAGGCCGCTGCCGGTCGATCGCCGTCATCAGCGCCTGCAGGTTCTCGTCGTGGTCGCGCGGCTGGGCCGCCACCACGACCGTCGACGACGGTTCGGTGGCGAACTCGGTCAGGCGCTGCATCTCGGCGCTGGTCAGCAGATGTGCGTCGTCGACCACCACGGCGGCGTCCGCGGGATCGCTGTCCGCCGGTGCGCGCGTCAGCACCGCAGAGCCGGCGTCGCGCAGGGCGTCGCGGACCGCGACGAGCAGCGTGCTCTTCCCCGTGCCGACGCCTCCGGTCACCAGTAGCTTGACCGGCCCTGCTGCCAGCGCACTGAGCGCCTCGCTGGCCTTCGGCGAAAGATGCTGCACCGCAACCGAATCGGGCACTGTCGGCTAGCCCGACGTAGGCGACGTCACGCCGGTGATGATCTCGCGCGTGGTCGGGGGAGCGACGGTGGTGGTGACGGGCTTGACGGTGGTTGTCGGCGGGGCCTGCGTCGTCGTCGGCGGTTGAGTTGTCGTCGGTGGCTGCGTGGTGGTGGTCGGTGGCTGCGTGGTCGTGGTCGTGGTCGGCGGGGTCGTCGTTGTGGTGGTCGTCGTCGTGGTGGTGGTTGTGGTCGTCGTTGTTGTCGACGGCGTGGTCGTGGTGGTGGTTGTGGTGGGTGCGGTGGTTGTGGTCGTCGGGATGACGGTGGTGGTCGCCGGGATCGTCGACTCGGTGGGCACCCCGTCCGAGCCGGTGATCGTAACCGTTTGGGGCGGAATGACACTCGTGGCCGGAGCCTCGGTGGGGTCGCCCGGTTTGGTGACCCGGGTGGTCGTGGTCGTCGGCGTGCTGTCCGCACTGGTGAGGGTGATCGCCAGGCCACCGACCGCCACCGCCGCGAGGGCGGCGGCGATGCCGAACAGCAGCGGCGGGCGCCGGTACCACGGCACCGGCGCGGCAACCAGCTCGGTCTCGGAGTCCTGCGGCTCGAACTCGACCATCGGGCGCATGCCGGTGGCACCCGCCTGCTGGGCGTAATCGAAGGTGTAGTCCTCGCCCGAATACGGCACGGGCTCCGCGCCGGGCGCATCGTCCTGCGACCACGCCAGCGCGCGGAACGTCGCCGACGGCGAACCGTCGGTCGCCGATTCGGTGGCGGCCGCACCCGCTGCCCCGGCCGCCCATGCGGCCGGCGCGAGCCCGGTGGGCGCGTCGGCGGCGGCCACCGCCATACCCGTCGGCGCATCCGGGGCGCCGCCGCGCGCGGCGATCACCGCCGAACCGATCGCGGCGTTGAGCCCCGGCAGCGGCGTGGTGATCACCGGAACGCGCAGTTCCTCGGAAAGTCGTTGCGTCAGAATCGGTATCGCCGCCCCGCCACCGACGGTGGCGACCGCGGCCAGGTTGACCGCCGGAATCCTGTTGCGCTCCAGCACATCTCCGAGCGCATCCAAGAAGCCCGCAAGCGGTTCGGCGAGCAGCGCTTCCAGCTCCGGGCGAGTGACCCGGACATCGGAGCGGAAGCCGGGCAATTCGACCGGCACCACGGTCGCGGTCTCGGAAGACAGTCGCTCCTTGGCCTGCCGGCACTCGTCGCGCAGCCGGGTCAACGGGCCGACGGCGTTGGTGCTGGCGGGGTCGAGATTCGCCTCGTCGCGGACACCGGCCAGCACCTGGGTCAGCAACGCCTGGTCGAGTTGGTCGCCGGACAGGTCGGTGAAGCGCACCGTCTCACCGATCGGCTGCAGGTTCGCGCCGGCGTCGGCCAGCGTGATGTTCGCTCCGCTGCCGCCGAAGTCGCACAGCGCGATCACGCCGTGGGCGGGCAGACCCGGATCGGCCTGAAGAGCGGCCAGCGCGGCAGTCGCATCCGAAATCAGCATCGGCGGAATACCGTTGGGCGACAGGGCCGGACGGGTGCGCAGTGCACCGCGCAAGGCGCCGACCGCGCCGGCACCCCAGTACGCCGGGACCGCGACGACCAGATTCGACGGCGGCGATCCGTCGTCGACCGTGCGGGCCATCGCCTCCAGCGCGTCGGCGATCAGATCCTCGCCGCGGTGCGGCGAGCCGTCGGCGGCCACCAGCGGCACCGGATCGCCCACCCGCTCGACGAAGCCGCGGAACACCTGACCGGCCTCGGTGAGATTCGGGCTCGTGAGTTCAGGGTTTTGGGAGGGCACGCCGACCTCGGCGGGCCGGTTGTCCCACAACGTCAGGACCGACCGGCGGGTCACCGGCTGGCGGCCCGGGCGCGCCGCCGCCAGGTTGGTCGCACCGATCGACAACCCCAGCGATTCGCTCACTTCGCACATCCCTTCGCCGCCTGGTCGGCAGCCGTCAACACCATATCCCCTAATGCCTTCCGAACCCCTAAGGCCGCACCCCCTAATGGTGCTGCGGTTCGAGTGGCTTCGACACCGATCACGGCGCCCCCATCCGCCGATAGCATTCTTGGCAGCAGCTGGGATTCCGCTGTGACTATCGGCGGCAGGAGAGAAGGCGTTTCCATGGCAAATTCGTTGCTCGACTTCGTGATGTCGCTCGTGCGAGATCCCGACGCCGCCGCACGCTACGCCGCGGACCCGGCCGGCGCGATCGCCGACGCTCATCTGACCGACGTGACCAGTGCCGACGTCAACAACTTGATTCCCATGGTGGCCGACTCGCTGTCGGGTCCGGTCGCGGGAGGCGGTTTCGGCCCTGGAGCCGGTGCCGGCGACGGCAACGTGTGGGCGAGCGGTGCGGCGACGGCGGCATTCGACGCCTTCGACCACCTGCCCACCCCGGCCTCGGCGCCCGACGTCCACTCGGTGATCACCGAGGTCTCACAGCATGCGGACCAGGCCCCGGCGCTGGTCTCCGATCTCGGTGTCGACCCCGGCACGCTGGACCTTCCGGGGACCGCTGCACAGGTCACCGACACGCTCGCCGACCACGGCGTCACGCCCGACACCGTCGCCGACTGGGCCGACCACACCACGTGGGACCACGGCCACGTGGACGACAACCACACGTCGGTCGACCACCCCGGTTTCGACCTGTTCTGATCCCCCGGCAAATCCCCACGTCCACCGTGACGTGGGGATTTGTCGTTTCCGGGGCCTTCCCTAGGGACCCCCTAATCCCCTATGGGCCTACCCCCGGTCGGCCCTAGCGGCGGCTCGGTGACGAGGGGTTTCGGCCCCGTTTTCGCCGCTCGTCGGCGTCCATAACGTGGTCTCCAGATCGCCGGAGACACCGGCGGACACACGAAAGGCCCGACAATGCTCACTCTCCTCGACTGGATCCTCGACCTGTTCCGCAACGAGGACGCCGCACGTGCGTTCGTCGCCGCGCCGGAGCAGACCATGCGCGACGCCGGATTCGCCGGTGTGTCGGCAGCCCAGGTCTCGACGCTGGCGGCCACCGCCGTACCGGGCCTGGTGCTCGGCGGCGGCGACCCGATCGTCGGCCTGCAGCGCGCGGTGGCCAACAACTACGGATTCGCGCCGGCCTACCAGCCCGTGTACGCGCCATCGCCGACCTTCGCCCCGCAGACCGATCTGGCCAGCCACAACGACACCTCGCTGCTGAGCCCGGACCAGAACGCCGGCGGCAACGCCCAGCAGGGCGGGTTCAACCTCGGCTTCGGTGACATCACCTTCGGCAACAAGACCACGAACACCGCCACCAATGGCGGCGTGGTGGTCGACGGCCAGAACAAGGGCGACATCGTCAGCGGTGACGGCGCCGTCCTCGGCAACGGCAACGACGTCAACAACGGTCACGTGGTGGCCGGCACCGGCTCCAACGTCGCGATCGGCCACAGCCACGTCTCCGATAACGGCACCACCGCCACTGGCGGCAGCACCGTGATCTCGGACAACAGCGGCCCGGTGTTGCACGACGTCGACGCCAGCGGTGGCAACGGCGGCGGAGCCTCGGCGGGCGGCAGCCTGATCGGCCTCGGCGGCGGGCATGCCTCCGGTGGCAACGCCGGCGGTGGCGGCATCACGATCATCGACAGCCACCCGTCGACCAACAGTGGGAACACGGCCAGCTCGCCGGTCAACACCCAGACGCAGACCCACACCACCACGACGGTGACCGACCATTCCGACAACTCGGTGCACTCGGTCGTCGACACATCGACGCACGACTCGTCCAGCCACGCGCTGTACGACGGCGGCCACGACACCACGCTGGTGAACAGCCACCTGGACAACAGCCACGACATGGCGCTGGCGTCCGGCAACCACCTGCTCGGTTTCTAGCAATCCGACGACGGCGGGGATCTCCAGGATGTCTGGAGGTCCCCGCCGCTCGTCTGCGCATACGGTGGACCACTGGGAGGACACGTGACGCAACCGCAGCAGGACCCGCGCCGGGTGCAGGTGATCGTCGAGCTGATCGATCACACCAGCGCGATCGCCGACCTCAACGACCGGGGCGACCTGGTTGCACGGCTGGCCGTCGCCAAGGAACGGATCACCGATCCGCAGATCCGGGTGGTCATCGCCGGCCAGCTCAAGCAGGGCAAGAGCCAGCTGCTCAACTCACTGCTCAACATGCCGGTGGCCCGCGTCGGCGACGACGAGACCACGGCGCTGGTGACCGTCATCAGTTACGCCGAACAGCCCTCCGCGACGTTGATCGTGTCGGTGGGCGAGGGCGTTCCGCCGCAGAGCATCGACATCCCGATCGACGACATCCGCCACGACCTACGCCGCGCGCCTCAAGCGCAGGGCAGGGAGGTACTGCGGGTGGAGGTCGGTGCACCCAGTCCGCTGCTGCAGGGCGGGTTGGCGTTCATCGACACACCCGGCGTCGGCGGCCATGGCCAGCCGCACCTGTCGTCGACCCTGGGTCTGCTGCCCGATGCCGACGCGATGCTGATGATCAGCGACACCAGCCAGGAGTTCACCGAGCCCGAGATGCGGTTCATCCGCCAGGCCCACGAGATCTGCCCGGTCGGCGCGATCGTCGCCACCAAAACCGACCTCTACCCCTTCTGGCGCGAGATCGTCTCCACCAATACCGCGCACCTGCAGCGTGCCGGACTGCAGCTGCCATTCATCCCGGTGTCGTCGCTGCTGCGCAGCCACGCGATCCAGCTCAACGACAAGGAACTCAACGAGGAGTCGAACTTCCCGGCGCTCGTCGCCTGGCTGTCGGAGAAGGTGCTCTCCCGGGAGAACGATGCGGTGCGTGACCATGTGGTCACCGAAATACGCTCGGCGGCAGAGCATCTCAACCTCGCCGTGAACTCCGAACTGTCCGCGCTGAGCGACCCGGACCAGGCCCGCCGGCTCACCGAGGACCTCGAGCGTCGTAAACAGGAGGCCCAGGACGCTCTACAGCAGACCGCGCTGTGGCAACAGGTCCTCAATGACGGCATCGCCGACCTGACCGCCGACGTCGAGCACGATCTGCGAGCCCGCTTCCGGGCCATCACCCAGCATATCGAAGGTGTCATCGACGATTGCGACCCCACCCAACACTGGGCGGAAATCGGTGCAGAGGTGGAAGATTCGGTAGCCAACGCCGTCGGTGACAACTTCGTCTGGGCCTATCAGCGCGCCGAGGCGCTGGCCGAAGACGTCGCGCGGACCTTCGTCGAAGCCGGCCTGGACGCGATCAAGATGCCGGAGGTGAGCGCGGCCGAGATGAATGCCGGGCTGGGCCGGCTCAAATCGTTGGCTCGCCTGGAGTCCAAGCCGATTGGCAAGGGCCACAAGGTGATCACCAGCATGCGCGGTTCCTATGGTGGTGTGCTGATGTTCGGCATGCTCACCTCGGTGGCCGGGCTGGGCATGTTCAACCCGCTGTCGTTGGGCGCGGGTCTGCTCCTCGGCCGCAAGGCCTACAAGGAGGACATGGAGAACCGCATGATGCGGGTCCGCAACGAGGCCAAGACCAATCTGCGCCGCTTCGTCGACGACGTGTTGTTCGTGGTGTCCAAGGAATCCCGCGACCGGCTCAAGAACGTTCAACGCCAGCTCCGCGACCACTACCGCGATATCGCCAACCAGACCACCCGCTCGCTCAACGAATCTCTGCAGTCCACCATCGCCGCAGCGCGGATGGAGGAGACCGACCGCAACAACCGCATCCGTGAGCTCGAGCGTCAGGCCAACATCCTCAGCCAGGTCATCGACAACGCCGAAAAGCTGGTTCCCGCAACCCTTTCTAGGGCGAGGACGACCGAGTCTCGTTGAGCCGCGGACCTGACCGGGTTCCCGGCGGGTGGGTGACGCGGGTCGGGAAGGTGCCGGGGAAGGTCGGGGCGACCCGCTCCGACGGCGGGACCTCCGACGTCGTCTCGGTGCTCGAGGCTGTCGTGCTGCTCGTCGTGCTCTCCGCGGGCAGTCCGATATCGGTGGTCGACAACCGCACACTCGGATAGGACGTGCTGGTCGAGCCCGACGTGGTCTTTGCGACATGCGGCGCATCCGGCAGGTGCGTTCCGGGCGGCAACACGGTCTCGGTGTCGGTCCTACTCCACTTGCTCGACATCGTCACCACTGCGTAGACCAGAATCGCGACCACCGCCAGCCCGAGCAGCCCCGCGGCGGAGGTGGCAGCCGCCGAGCGGTACCACGGAGCCTTGTGCTGGGGCATGGCGGCTGATCCTAGCCGTGATGTGCCCGCGCTGTCGGACCGTAGACTCGTCGTTCGATGAGCACCAGCGATCAGGTTCGCGCCATCCTGGGCGGCACCCGTCGCGCATACCAGGGTGAACCGGCGTACCGCGAGCGGCCCGATGTGTTCAACGAGCTCGACCGCATCGCCGGTCGGCTCAACCAGCCGATCCGCATCGCGCTGGCGGGCACGCTGAAGGCCGGTAAGTCCACTCTGGTCAACGCGCTGGTCGGCGAGAACATCGCGCCCACCGACGCCACCGAGGCGACCCGCATCGTGACGTGGTTCCGGCACGGCCCGATCCCGAAGGTCACCGCCAATCATGTCGGCGGGCGGCGCTCCAATGTGCCGATCGCTCGTGATGGCGGCCTGACCTTCGACTTCGGCCGGCTCGACGCCAATGACATCGTGGACTTGGACGTGGAGTGGCCGGCCGCCGAGTTGATCGACGCGACGATCATCGACACGCCCGGCACGTCGTCGCTGTCGCGCGACGTGTCCGAGCGGACCCTACGCCTGCTGGTCCCCGAGGACGGTGTGCCGCGGGTCGACGCGGTGGTGTTCCTGCTGCGCACACTGAACGCCGCGGACATCGCGCTGCTCAAGCAGATCGGCGAGTTGGTCGGCGGATCATCGGGGGCGCTTGGCGTCATCGGGGTGGCGTCCCGCGCCGACGAGATCGGCGCAGGGCGCCTCGACGCGATGATGTCGGCCAAGGATGTCGCGCAGCGGTTCACCGGTGAACTGGACCGGACCGGCATCTGCCAGGCAGTGGTTCCCGTCTCCGGGCTGCTGGCGCTGACGGCCCGGACTCTGCGGCAGAGCGAGTTCGCCGCGCTGGAGAAACTCGCCGCCGTCGACGCGAGCGAATTGAACAAGGCGATGCTGTCGGTGGACCGCTTCGTCCGCGAGGACAGTGCACTGCCGGTCGACGCGCAGACCCGCGCGCAGCTGCTGGACAGGTTCGGCATGTTCGGCCTGCGGATCTCGATCGCCGTCTTGCGGGCCGGGGCCGCAACCGATTCCGTCACCCTGGCCGACGAACTGCTCGAACGCAGCGGGCTGACCGCGCTGCGCGATGTGATCGACCAGCAGTTCGCGCAGCGATCCGAACTGCTCAAGGCGCACACCGCGCTGGTCTCGCTGCGGCGATTCGTCGAGATGCACCCGATCACCGCGACGCCGTACATCATCGCCGACATCGACCCGCTGCTGGCCGACACCCACGCCTTCGAGGAACTGCGCCTACTCAGTCAATTGCGTTCGCGGCCAACGACTTTGACCGAAGACGAGATGGCGTCGCTGCGGCGGGTCATCGGCGGGTCGGGGACCGACGCCGCGAGCCGGCTGGGGTTGACTCCGGAAACGCTCGACGACGGACCGCGCGCCGCGTTCGCCACGGCGCAACGCTGGCGCCGCCGTGCCGAACATCCACTCAACGACCCGTTCACCACCAGGGCCTGTCGCGCCGCAGTGCGCAGCGCCGAGGCGCTGGTCGCGATGTACGCCGCCGGGGCTTAGCCGCCGCCCGGCCGCGGGAAGCCGGGGATCGTCGGCAGCACGCGCTGCGTCGTGGTCACCGTCTGCGTCACCGTGCTCACCGACGTGGACACCGTCGTACTGGTGCTTGTACTCGTGCTGGTGCTCGTCGACGGCGGCTCGGTGGTCGTCGTCGTGGTCGGCGTCTCCGTCGTCGTCGCGGGGGTCTCGGTGGCCGTCGGCGATTCGGTCACCGTCTGGGTAACGCCCGGCGCCGGAGCTTCCGTCGCCGACGTCGCGGCCGTGGTCGACGTTGTCGGGGACGTCGTCGTGGTGGTCGTCGGGCTGGAGCCGCTGCTGCTGGTGAACTGGACGATCGCGTAGATCAGCAGAGCCAGGACGAGAGCGGTCAGTACCCCGAGACCGACCAGCGCCGCAGGCTTGCGGTACCACGGGGTCGGCTCGGGCGGCGGGGGATAGTCGCCGTAGCCGGTCGGCGCACCGTAACCAGATTGCTGGTAATCGCTGTAGGCCTCGCCGCCGGTGCCGCCGTAGTTTGCGTACTGCGTCGGGTCACTGTCGGAGTAGTTGTTCGGGTCGTCGGGGGAACCGTCACGCGCCACGGGTTCAGATTCTAACGGTCAGCCGCTGCCCGGTTGATTGGGGAAGGCCGGGCGGTGGGTGGGACGGACGCTGATCTGCGGCGGCCGGGTCTGCGGAGTGGTGACGTTCGGCCGCCCGCCGTCATTCTGCTGGGGGTAGCGCGGATACCAGGTGCCCTGCGGCGGGGCCGGCGGCGGACTCTCCGGCGGGGGCGGCGGAGGCGGCGGCAGTTCCGGCGGCGGTGAACTGGTCAGCGCGGTGGTGGTCGGTGCGCTCGTGGTGGTCGCCGACGGAGTGGTCTTGGAATGCCCGGAGTCATCGGAGTCCAGCGCCACCAGCAGGACCGCCGCGACCAGGATCGCGACCACACCCGCGCCGATCGCGCCGATCGCCAGCGTCGCCTGCTTCTTGCGGTACCAGGGCCGTTCGGGAAACCAGAAGGCGTCCGGGGCGAACGGGTCGAAGCCCTCGTCGGCGGTGAGCACCGGCAGGGCCGGATCCGTCGGCGGGTCGACGTCGTCGCTCGCCGGGGTGTCCTCCGCGTGGGCCGAGCCCGGATATGGCTGCTCCGGATACGGCCCGAACGGATCACCGAACGGGACGGGCGATGCCTCGTCGACATCCCCAGCCGGGTCGTGCTTCGCCACGGCTATTGATGCTAAACGTCCCGCCAGGGACGTTGCAGCGTTCGGCAATCACGCGAGTTGCCGGACCACCTCGGTGGCGAACAGTTCCACGTGGTCGAGATCCGACATATCCAGCAGTTGGAGGTACACCCGCTGCACTCCGGCTTCGATGAACGGCCCCAACCGATCGACGATTTCGCCGGGCGTGCCGACCAGCGGCGTGTTGGTGCGCAGTTCGTCGACCTCGCGGGAAATCGCGTCCGCGCGGCGGGCGATCTCGGCGTCGTCGCGTCCGGCGCAGACCACGAACGCCGCGGAGTACACGAGGTCGTCTGGTGACCGGCCGGCGTCGGCCAGCGCGGCACGCACCCGGGCGTACTGGGGTTCGACGAAGTCCAGAGCCGGGAAGGCGAGGTTGTATTCGGAGGCGAACCGGGCGACCAGCGCCGGTGTCCGCTTGGGGCCGTTGCCGCCGATGATGATCGGCGGATGGGGATCCTGTGCCGGCTTCGGCAGGGCGGGAGAGTCCTTGACCGTGTAGTGGGTGCCGTTGTAGTCGAAAGTCTGGCCGGCGGGTGTAGTCCACAGGCCGGTAATGATGTCGAGCTGTTCGTGCAGCCGCTCGAATCGCTCGCCCAGCGGCGGGAAGGGGATCGCGTACGCGAGGTGTTCCTTCTCGAACCAGCCGGCGCCGATGCCGAGGTCAACTCGGCCGGAGCTCATCGCGTCGACCTGCGCGACCGAGATCGCCAGCGGCCCGGGATGGCGGAAGGTCGCGGAGGTGACCAGCGTGCCGAGCCGGATCGTGCTGGTCTCGCGGGCGATGCCGGCCAACGTGACCCAGGAATCGGTGGGCCCGGGAAGCCCCTCGCCACTCATCGCCACATAATGGTCGGAGCGGAAAAACGCTGAGTAGCCGAGGGATTCGGCGGCCTGCGCCACCGCGAGCTGATCGGCGTAGCTGGCACCTTGCTGGGGTTCGACGAAGACGCGGAAGTCCATAGCGCCCAGCTTAGAAAACCTCGGCCCCCTGGGTCCCGACGAGCATTCCGTGACCGGTGCCGTCGTTGGTGAAGCGGGTGCCGTCGCTGCCGGCTTCGATGGTCCAGCCGACCGCGTGATAGGTCGCGTAGTCGAGCGTCGTGGTCGGGATGTCACCGAGATTGCCGGCGATCCAGCGCAGGCTGCCGCTGGCGGTCACCTCGACGCCGTTGGCGGGTTCGCCGTTGACGACGGGTGGATTGGTGAAGTTTGATTCGCAGCCGACCGCCCGGGCATTGATCTGGCATCGGGTCTGACCCGACTTGGTTTCGATGTAGACGTAGCCGGTGTCACTCGGCGGCAGTGTCTGACCGCCCGGGGTGGGTATCGCGGGCGACAGCGTCGGGCTGTTCGTGGTCGTCGGCGTGGACACGGTCGGCTTGCTGGTGGGGAAGCTCGGCTCGCCGCCCGGTCCGCAGCCGGGACACCGGGCCGCACCGTCGGTGGTGCTGCTGCACCCGGCAGCGGCCGCGCCTGCCGCGACCAGCCACACCACCGCCACTGCGGCCCTCATGCCGTTGGATATCCGCACACCGAACTCCTGCCGTCGACTGTCAGGGTACGCAAACAGTGACGGATGTGACTGAAGTGACTCGCGGGCCGGGGGCGCGCGAGCCTGAGGAACCCTCGGACTCGCCGCCCGCGATGGCGTTAGATTCGACGCACCGACGAAAGGGTGCGCCCATGACCGGCACCGGCGGCCTGTTGTTCAACCCGAACACCTATGACCCCCGACAATTCGATCCCGAGACACGGCGCCAGCTCGCCGCGCTGATCGGCTGGTTCGAGGAGCGCGGCAAGGCGCGCCTGCTCCAGGACGATCACGACGCGACGTGGGTGGCGGACTTCCTGGAGTTCGTCGGGAAGGAACGCATCTTCGCGACGTTCCTGACCCCCTCGGAGTTCGGCCTCGGGGATGACAACAAGCGCTGGGACACCTCCCGCAACGCGGCGCTCAGCGAGATCCTCGGTTTCTACGGGCTGGCGTACTGGTATGCCGAACAGGTCACGATCCTCGGGCTGGGCCCAATCTGGCAGAGCGACAACATCAAAGCCAAGGAACGGGCCGCCGCGCAGCTCGAGGCCGGCGGAGTGATGGCGTTCGCCCTGTCCGAGCGCGAGCACGGCGCCGACATCTACGACACCGACATGATCCTCACTCCCGCCGACGACGAAGGCCTGGCCTTCCGCGCCAACGGCGAGAAGTACTACATCGGCAACGGCAACGTGGCCGGCATGGTGTCGGTGTTCTCCCGTCGGTCCGACGTCGAGGGTCCCGACGGGTATGTGTGGTTCGTCGCGGACAGCTCACATCCGGCCTACGAGCTGATCGGCAACGTCGTGCGCGGGCAGATGTACGTCAGTACCTTCGCGCTGCACGACTATCCGGTCCGCGAAGAAGACATCCTGTGCACGGGACCCGACGCGTTCTCGGTCGCGCTGAACACCGTGAACGTCGGGAAGTTCAACCTGTGCACGGCCTCGATCGGAATGTGTGAGCACGCGTTCTATGAGGCGATCACCCACGCCAACAACCGCATCCTGTACGGCAATCCGGTCACCGACTTCCCGCACGTGCGGGCCGGGCTAGTCGACGCCTATGCCCGGCTGGCCGCCATGAAACTGTTCAGCGACCGCGCCGTCGACTACTTCCGCAGCGCCAGTCTCGAGGACCGCCGGTATCTGCTGTTCAACCCGGCGACCAAGGCGAAGGTGACGTCGGAGGGCGAGAAGGTGGTGACCCTGTTGTGGGACATCATGGCCGCCAAGGGTTTCGAACGCGACACCTACTTCACCCAGGTCACCCGGCTGATCGGGGCGCTGCCGCGCCTCGAGGGCACGGTGCACGTCAACGTCGCTCAGATCCTCAAATTCATGCCGAACTATCTGCTCAACCCGGCGGAGTATCCCGAGATCGGCACCCGCGACGATCCCGCCGACGATACCTTCTTCTGGGCGCAGGGTCCGGCCCGCGGCGCGTCCAAGGTTCAGTTCGCCGACTGGGCGCCGGTGTACGAAAAAGCCTCTTCGATACCGAATGTCGCGCGTTTCCTCGAGCAGGCGCGGGCGCTGCAGCAGCTGGTGCTGACCGCCGCGCCCGACGCGGAGCAGCAGCGCGACCTCGACTTCATGCTCGTGGTCGGTCACCTGTTCACCCTCGTGGTTTACGGCCAGCTGATTCTGGAGCAGGCCCAGTTGCGTGGCATCGACCCGGACCTGGTGGACCAGATCTTCGACGTGCAGGTGCGCGACTTCTCAGCCTATGCGGTGGCGCTACATGGCAAGGCGAGTTCGACTCCAGCGCAACAGGACTGGGCGCTTTCGGCTGTCCGCAAGCCGGTGACCGACGCGGATCGCTTCGACCGGGTGTGGGGACAGGTCAAGGCGTATGACGGCGCATACGCCATGCGCCCGTAGGGAGCGCACCTATTAAGTGAAGCGCTTGAAGCGCTTGAACTTCCACAGATAGGGTGCCAACCGCCGAACCGGCAACGACCCCGGCCAGTCATCGGCGCGGAAGTAGGCATCGGACCCACCGTCGACGAAAAGAACGCTGCCGCACAGGAAGTCCGCGGCATCCGACAGCATGAAGACCACCCAATCGGCCAGCTGGCCGGCGTCACCGAAGCCACCGATCGGTACCGGGAACGCGTGAATTGTCTTGGCCTCGGCGGGGGTGGCCAATTGCTTCTCCAGCAACGGGGTCAGGATGGCGCCCGGGGCGATGGCGTTGAGCCGGATTCCGGCGCCGGCCCACTCGCGGGTCACCGCATTACGGCGAACCCAGCGGCTCACCGCGATCTTCGAGGCGCCGTAGGCCATCGATGCTGCGGCACGGCCGAAGATCCGCAGGGTCCGCACGGCCTTCTCGCCGTCACCGTCCAGCATGGCCCGAATGGCGCGGCCAGGTATCGCCGGAATCGTCGTGGTCGAATTGCTGGAGAACACAACAACTTTGGCGCGGTCGGCGGCCGCCAGTGCGGGCCGCCAGGCCCGCAGCAGTTCGATCACGCCGAAGTAGTTGACCTGGATGATCCGGGCCGGCTGGTCCTTGCCCGGGGTCGGGCCGAGCCCAGCCGCCAGCACCGCACCGTCCAGGCGCCCGCCGCACGCGCTGAGTACGGAGTCGGCGGCGGCCCGTCGACCAGCCGGCGTCGAGAGGTCGGCGATCACATCGGCGGACTGGATGTCCACCCCGATCACGGAGTGCCCGTTGGCTCGCAGCCGGTCGACGACGGCTCGACCCATGCCCGACGCGGACCCGGTGACGACGTAGGTGCCCATCGAGCGAGTATGGCCTACCGGGTGTCGTTCCCGGCTGCTCTCGGGCGTAACCTCCGATCGTGGACGTCGACGTCATGACCACCGCGCTGCCCCTGGGAGACATCGGCAGCCTCGCTGCGCGCACTCAGGCCGCCGGCTTCTCCGGAATGTTGTTCACCGAGACCGGCCGCACCCCGTACCTCAACGCCGCGGTGGCCTCCCAGGCCGCACCGGGGTTGGAGTTGTCGACCGGTGTCGCCGTTGCGTTCCCGCGCAGCCCGTTCATCACCGCCGCCACCGCCTGGGAACTCCAAGAGGGCACGGGCGGACGCTTCCGGCTCGGGCTGGGCACCCAGGTCCGCACCCACGTCGTGCGGCGCTACGGCACGGCGTTCGAACGTCCGGGCCCGCGCCTGCGCGACTATGTGCTGGCCGTCAAGGCATGCTTCGCCGCCTTCCGTACCGGGACCCTCGACCATCATGGCGAGTTCTACAACCTGGACTTCATCACCCCGCAGTGGAGCGCCGGACCCATCGATGCGCCCGATCCGAAGGTCGATATCGCCGCAGTGAACCCCTGGATGCTGCGGATGGCCGGCGAGGTGGCCGACGGCGTGCACGTCCATCCGATCGGCGAACCCGGCTATATCGCCCGGCACGTGGTACCGAAAGTTGCTGAGGGAGCGATGAAGTCGGGGCGCTTGCCGTCGGACATCGCGCTGATCGTGCCGGTGATGACCATCGTCGGTGACACCGATGAAGAACGTGCGGCCGAGCGGGAGCGCGTGCGGTTCTCGATGAGCTTCTACGGCAGCACGCCCAACTACGCGTTCATCTGGGACGAGGCCGGCTTCGACGGCACCACGGCCCGCATCCGGGAAAAGCAGAAGGCCGGCGACGTCAACGGGATGGCAGCCCAGATCACCGACGATCACATTGCCACCTTCGCCACCGAATCGACGTGGGATGGACTGGCGGCGGCGTTGGCCGACAAATACGGTGACACCGCGAGCCGCGTCGTGCTCTACAACGCGCTGGGGGATCCCGAGCGTTTCGAGCGGTACGGCGAGGTCGCGCGACAACTGTCGCAAGGCGGCGCGCTCGGGCGCTGAGCGCGGTAACCTGCCGCCATGTCGGCGTGGATGTGCCCGTGAGCACGCATCTTGCGGTCATCGCGACGCTCGCGCTCGCGCTGCTGTTCAGCCCGGAGACACTGGTTCTGGGGTTGGTCGTCGCCAGCGACAAGAAGGTGCCCCGACAGGCGACGCTGGCGTTCTCCGGAGGCGCCGTCGCGGGTATCGCCTTCGCCACCGGCATCGGTGTCGGCATCGCTGCGCTGACGGGGACACCCGCGTCTGGAGGGGATCACGCCTCGTGGCCCGCCTTCATGGTCCGGATCGTCATCGCGGCCGCGCTGCTGGCCATCGGCGCCCGCCGGGCGCTCGGCGCATTGCGGCACAAACCGATCACAGACGTGTCCAAGCCGCAGCACCAACCCGGCAAGCTGCGCACCCGGCTCACCCAGCGTTTCCCCGGTCTGGACCCGAAGGCGGATCTGCCTGCCCGTCAACGGATCACCCGCGCCGCCATGGCCGGCTTCGCGGTCTGTGGTCTGCACCCCAAGGTCTTCCCGATCGCGATCGCGGCCGGCCATCAGATCCTGCAGATCGGCGACCGTCCCGAACGTGCGCTCGGCGCAGTGGTTTTCGCGGTGATAGCCGTCGTTCCCGCGCTGACGCCGACGGTCATCGAGATGGTTCGCCCGGGTGCCGCCGACCGCATCAAGGAAGGCTACGAGCGCATCATGAAGGTGCACGGTCGCTGGATTGTCGCCGTGCTCCTGCTGGCCGCGGCGGTCTACGTCGGCCACGGTGCGTTCGACCACATGCCGAAGCACTGATGTGAACCTGGCGACCAGGGAGACTGATTCGGCGCGTCTGGGCGGACTGCTCAGTGGCGTCCTGCTCACCCAGATCGCCAACAGCGCCGTGCATTTGGCGCAGCCGCTTCTGGTTGCCGACCTGTCCGGGTCGCTGGGCAGCGCCGCGTTCTTCTCGGCATTCGGCACCGCACTGCACATGGTGGGTACCTATCTTGGCGGCTGGCCGACCGAGCGCTTCGGGGCTCGCCGGGTATTGGTCGCCGCCACGCTCCTGCGCGGCGTGGTCCTGGCGGGCATACCCGCCGCGATGGCCATGGGATTGGCCAATCTGACCTGGGTCATGGTGTGTTACAGCGCGGAAGCGCTGATCCGCGGGTATGTCGACACCTCCGTGCACACGATTCCGCTTGAACTTGCCGGGCATCGGCCGCAGCTGCTGGACAGGATCAACTCCCGCTATGAGTTGGCCTTCGAGATCGGTGCTGTCGTGGGACCGCTCATGCTCAGCGGATTGATGATGTGGTCGGCAGAAATCGTGTCGCACATCGTCATTCCGGTCGGCTTCGCGCTCTCGGCGGCGTGCTACCTAGTGATTCCTGAGCGACCGGCCATCCCGGTCGAAGACCGCAACCACACCCACGGCGGGGCGTGGGCGGGCGTCAAGTACATCCTCAAGCACCGGTACCTGCTGATGGTGGTCGTCGGTCTGATGTTGTTCCACCTCTACGAATTACGCAAAGATCTGAGCGCATTCTTCGCCAAGGGACTGCTGCACCAACCGCACATGGCAGGCCACGTCGGATCGGCCTTCGCCCTCGGCGGGGTGGCGGGGGCACTGCTGTACACGGTCACTCAGCGCCGCGGCTCCGGGCGCGGCTGGATGTTCGCCGGTGTCGGCGGGACCGTGCTGCTTGCCGTGGGCTGGCTGCCGGTGAACCTCTGGATCATGGTGGGTGCGGTGTTCCTGTTCGGGGTCACCAACGTCTGCGCCCGGTTGGTCCTCACGCGCTGGCGGCAGGAGCTGACACCGCTGGAACACGCGGGCGGCGTGACCGCCGCCTCGGAGTTCGGCCGCACGGCGGCCTCGGTCGGGGTGGACAGCCTGGTCGGCGGGGCGTTCACCGCGGGAGCCACCGCGTACGGGTCGTTCGGGATCGTGGGCGCCGCGCTCGGCATCTTCGCCCTCGCGCAGCTGGCGCTTGCGCGAGCGCTGAAACGCTTGCCGGGCAAGGAGATACCGGCGACCAGCGACAGCTAGGCCGCGTTGACCGTGACGGTCGACGGGTCCACCGTCGGCAGCGACAGCTCGACGTTCGAGACGGTGACCGAGCCGAGCGCCCCGACCGCGCGGTACGAGGCCGACGACCCGAACACCTGAAGCGTGACCTTCTGGCCGGGCTTCAGCGTCTGGGCCACCATCTCGAGGTCGACGTCGGCGATGCGCTGAGTTCCGTCCAGCGTCACCGCGATCGGAGTGACCTGGTTGCCCAGCACCTGGCCGGTCGAGCTGTCGACGAGCTGGGCGTAGAGATGATCGCCCGAACCGGTGCCCGTATAGGTGAAGGTCAGGTGAGGAGCACCGACGACGTACGTCGTCGTGGTGACGGCCGGGGTCGAGTAGTTCAACGCGTCGATCGCCCGGGACGACCCGATGGGCAGCACTCCGAGCAGCCCGCCGGCACCCAGGAACGGCACCAGCGGCAGCGTCCGGGTGCCTGCGCTGGACAGCACGACGGGGTCGCTTGCCGTGAGGTCATAGGACGCCGACGAAAGGTGCTGACCGTGTTGATCGACCCACTCGAACTGCGGGCCGGTGGCCACTGAGGCATCACCCATGACGTAGCGGTCGAGCCACTCGAGGGTGCGCTGTTGAACCAGCACGCCGCCGGTGTTGAACAGATCGTTCGTGCACACGCCGTGCCCGCCGCAGAACCAGATCACCTTGGTGTCAACGTTGTTCATCAGCACCTGTGCGTTGGCGTCGGCCTCGGCCAGGGTGAACAGGGTGTCGACGGTGCCCTCGATCAGCAGGGTGGGCGCGGTGATCTGGCTGAGCAGATCTGTCGGGAGGCCTGGTCCGCGTTGCTCCAGCAGAGCCACATCCGCCGGTGTCAAATGTCCGGTCAGATCGCCGTAGATGGTGGCCGGAATGATCGCCGGATTCGTGCGGGCCAGTGTGAGGACCAGGACGGCCGACAGCAGCGTGCCCCAACCACTCTTGAACGACTGAGCCTTGTAGAGCGAGCTGGTCAGGCTGTTCCATGCGATCGTCGGCACGATCGCGTCGACCCGGTGATCGGTTGCGGCCGTTACCAATTGGATGCCGCCGCCATACGATGCGCCGACCATGCCCATGCGGGGATCGAGGTTGGTCGGATCACCGTCGAGCTTGACCTCCGGCTGGGTGGCGACCCAACTGATGATCGCCGACACGTCCCGTGCCTCGTAGTCCGGCGAGTCGATCTGCAGCTGGCCGCCCGAGAAGTATTCGCCGCGTGGGTCCCACGTCACGACGTTGTAGCCGGCGTTGCGCAGCGCGAGGATGCTGGGCATGCCGAGGGCGTTGGTGAGGACGCCGTCCAGCGGGGTTCCGTAGATGCTCGTCTGGCCGGGCATGCCCAATCCCGGGCCGTAGAAGATCGTCGGCGCCTGGGTGCCCTCCTGGAGTCCGGTGGCCGGCATGAAGTGGACATAAATCTGGGTGCCGTCGAACGACACGACCTTGACGTCGCGGGGCCGCGCGGCGTTGGGCGATGTGCCCGGCTGCACCGGATACCCGAACAGCGGATGAAGGATGTCGCCAACCACTGGAATCTGGTGGATGAACGCCACGATCGGGGTGAACAGGACCGGCCCGATCACCGGGATGTGCTGCAAGAAAGCCAGCGGCGCGATCTGGGTGATGGCGACGACCGACGTGGGAACGGCCGGCACGTCCGCTGTGGTTACGGTGTTCGTCGCCGCGGCCAGCGGGCGCTGAGGCGAGATGGCGGCCTGGGTCTCTCGGCGGGATGCGGCCGCGAGCACCAGCGTCACCGGGGAATCGACAGGCGCCGCAGGATCGTCGGTCACGGTGCGCGTTGCCGTTGCGGTCGCCGTCGCGCGCGGGGTTGTCACCGACTGAACGGTCGCCTTCGAGGTGGCCTTGCTGTTCGCAGCCGAGCCGGAGCCGGTGCTGACCTTCCGAGCGCTCTTGGCAACTCCGCTGTGTTGCGTCGACTGCGTTGACCCGGCAGCGCTCGTCGACGACGAATCCGAGGGGCCCGACGGCGCGGCCGAGGCCTGCCCGGCGCCGGAAACGACGGCCACCCCGATTCCCAGTGCTACCGCAAGCCCACCAATTCGACCGACAAACGCCCCTGCACCCATTCGTCTATAAGTAGCTTGAGGTGCCGGTGGTGTCTGGCGGTTCGCCCAACCTGTGACAAGTCTGACGATCTCGTCAAAAAAACTCGCGTCCGCCGATGCGGCCGAGATGGCATGCGGCGCCGTTACGATCGGGTGTCACACGAGACGAGCGCCGTTACGATCGGGTGTCACACGAGACGAGGGAGTCTGATGACGCGGCGGGGGTTGGCGTTGGTCTCTGCTGCCGTGCTGGTTCTGAGCGCCTGTGGATCCCACCCGGCCCCCGAGGCCAAACAGACAACATCGCGGGTCCTCGGTTCGGTTCCGCTGACGAACGTCGTCGACTCCCTGCGCGACGCCGCCGCATCGATGAACGTCGTCACGCACGTCTCGCGATCGGGTATCAACGACTGGGAGTCACGTCCCACCGCATCAGTCTTCGTACCCAAAGGTGCTGCGCCGCAAGGCGGTTTCCCCATCGTGGTGCTGGGCCACCACATCACCGGACTCAGTCCCGGGTGCGCTCCATCGCAGTCGGCGACGCTCGACGGTCTGGCACCGGCCGTCGAGGCCCTGCTGCGTACCGGCTATGTCGTCGCGGTGCCGGACCTCCAAGGCCTGGGCCCGCTATCCGCCGACCCGACCCCGAGTGACAAGAACCATCCGTATCTGGACTCGGCGACCGCCGGATACAACATGATCGACGCGGCACGCGCGACCCACGAGGCGGTGCCGCAAACGTCGGCGCAATGGGTGGCCGTCGGCGCCGGCGAGGGCGGTCAGGGCGCCTGGGCGGCCAACGAACTGGCCATCAACTACAGCGAGGACAACTTTAAAATCGTTGGCTCGGTGAGTATCTCGCCGATGGCCGACGTCGACGGCCTTGCCGATGCCGCGTGGGACGGCATCCTGACCGATGACCAGAAGGTTGAGCTCTCCCGCCTACTGGCCGGCCTGCACGGGGAGTATCCCGACGTGGTCAAACTCGATGATTTCCGGCGCGGTGCGGCGACTCAGCAGTGGGATGCGCTGCTCGGCTGCCAGCCCGCACCCAGCGCCCAGCAGGTCGCCGCGCAGATCCCGGCCGCCGATCTGCGGCCCGCATCCGAGGACGCGCTTGCCACGCTGCGCGGCTTCCTGAAGAAGATCACCCTGCCACAGGCCCCCGCGCAAGCCCCGATGATGGTGCTCTACGGCGACGCCGATCCGCTCACCCCTGCCGCGTGGACCGACCGGGCGCTCGACGCGGCGTGCAAGTTCGGTGACACCATCACCATTCAGAAGGAGCCGCAGGCCCAGCCGGCATCCGAGGCCCAGCTGGCCTGGATCGCGGACCGGTTCGCCGGGAAACCGGCGCCCAACGATTGTGCGGGTCGGCCCTGATGAACCTGTCGCTGATCAGTGGGCTGATACCGCTGACCCTGCAGCTATTGGCGGTCATCGCGATCGTGGTGGCGATCGGCCGGGGGCGGTCGCGGCGCTGGCTGCTGCGCTCGCTGCTACTCGCGGTCCTGGTCGGAGTGGCCCTCACCGCGGCCGTGACGCTCTACGTCAGGAACCAGGGCTGGTCGGCCGAACCCGTCTCGGTCGGCACGGTGTTCTGGACCGGCATGATCGGTTTCGCCGTCACGATCGTGATCGCCGGCTGGAGCGGCAGTGCCTGGTGGCGACGGCTAATGTCGGTGCTGTCCGTGCTGATGGCGGTGGTGTGTGCGTTGGCCGCCGTCAACACCGCCACGGGATATCTGCCGACGGTGCGCGCGGCCTGGCTTCGCGCGACCGGCACGCAACCGGCGCAGTGGATCGACGAGAGTCAGCTCGCCGCGCTGCGCGCCACGGGCGAGGTCCCGACCCGCGGCACCGTGGTGCGCGTGATGACACCGTCCGATGTCTCGGGTTTCGTGCACCGGACCGAGTTGGTGTACCTGCCACCGGCCTGGTTCGCCAGTAACCCGCCACCGCCGTTGCCCGCGGTGATCGTGCTGGGCGGCGAGTTCGGCCACCCCGACGACTGGCTGGTGTCCACCAGCGCACTGCAGAGCCTGGATAACTTCGCGGCATTGCATCACGGCAATGCGCCGGTGTTCGTGTTCCCGGACATCGCGGGCCGGTTCAACAACGACACCGAGTGCGTCGACGGCACGCGCGGTAACGCCGCCATGCACCTGACCAAAGAGGTTGTGCCGTATACGATCTCGCGGTTCGGTGTGAGTCCGAAGCAGGACGGTTGGGGGCTGCTCGGCTGGTCGTCGGGTGGTGCCTGCGCGCTGCTCACCGCGGTCCGCAATCCCGACATGTTCCGCGCGTTCGTCTGGCTCGACGGCACTCTCGGCCCGAACGCGGGAACCCAGGAGCAGACCGTCGCACGGCTTTTCGGCGGTGACCAAGACGCCTGGGCGGCGTTCGACCCCAAGACGGTGATCACCCGGCACGGGCCGTACGACAACCTGTCGGCGTGGCTCGGCGTCGCCGAGGACACCCCGACCGTGCACCGTAAGGCCAGCACCACGCCGCCGTCGGACGATGCGCTGGCCGGGTGGGACAACTTCTCCGAAACCCATGCGCCCAATGCCAACAAGCTGTGCGCGCTGCTGTCCGGCCACAACATCGAATGCTCGGTGGTGGGCTATCCGGGCGGGCACCACTTCAGCCCCGCGGGCAACGGCTTCGCGGCGGCGCTGCCCTGGCTGGCCGGCGTGCTGGGCACGCCCGACGTCAAAGTGCGAGCCCTGCCGGGGGCGTGAGGGAGCTAGGGCTCGCGGCCCGGCACCGGATGGCGCAAGCTATCAAGCGGTCGGGTCACTTTTGAGCGAGGACCAAGGGGAGTTGCCATGCCCACCATCACCACGTCGGACGGCGTTGAGATCTTCTATAAGGACTGGGGGTCCGGTCAACCGATCGTCTTCAGTCACGGCTGGCCCCTGACCGCCGACGACTGGGACGCCCAGATGACGTTCTTCCTGCAGCATGGCTACCGCGTGATTGCGCACGACCGACGCGGACACGGTCGCTCCGACCAGGTGGGTTTCGGCAACGATATGGCTCATTGGGTCGCGGACCTCGCTGCGCTCACCGAGCATCTTGGGCTGCGCGACGCCGTTCACATCGGGCACTCCACCGGAGGTGGCGAAGTCGCCCGCTATGTCTCCCGCTACCAGGACAGGGTGGCCAAAGCGGTGTTGGTGGCCTCGCTGACGCCGAACATGGTTCAGAGTGAGCAGAACCCGGGTGGTCAACCGCGCGAATGGTTCGAGGCGGTCCAGGCGGGAGTTCGGGGTAATCGATCCCAGTTCTATCGGGATGTACCCGAGGGGCCCTTCTACGGATTCAACCGCCCAGGTGCGGAGCCGTCCGAGGCGGTCATCGCCAACTGGTGGCGGCAAGGCATGGCAGGTAGCGCCCAGGCTCACTACGAGACCGTCAACTCCTGGCTAGAGGACTACAGCGACGATCTGCGGAACATCACCGTTCCCGTGCTGGTGATGCACGGCGACGACGACCAGATCGTGCCGTATGCGAGCTCGGTGCCTCGCGCGGTCGACCTGCTGGCGAATGGCTCGCTAAAGACCTACCCCGGCTATCCGCACGGCATGCTGACCACCCACGCGGACGTTTTGAATCCGGACCTGCTGGCATTCGTCAGGTCGTGACCTCTGCGTTCGCGTCGACACCGACTATCGCCGGTGGTGCCGCCAACCTAGAATCTGATGACCGATCCAGGGAGGGTATCGCCGTGGCCGACAAGCTGAAGGTTGACGTCGACGGCCTTTTCCGTGGGGGATCAGATATCGGCGAGCAGGCCTCAATCCTGTCGGGTTCGCATGTGCAGTCCATGGTGGGGCTCAGTGACTCTGAGTCCGGATGGGTGGGCTCGTCCGCCGACGCGTTGGTACGTATGGCCGACACGTGGCAGCGGGTTGCCGATAAGCACCACACCGCTCTGACTGAGCAGGCGGCACATGTCGTCGACGCAGGCAAGGGCTTTCGCGCCATGGATGAGCACGGCGCGACTGAGCTCGGACAGCTCGACGACCGAGCCGACGGCGTCTAACTGAGCAAGAGGATCGGCACGAATACGGCTTCGAACGCCACAACCCCCAGGCATGCATAGATCGCACCTCGCGCGACGTGCCAGTGATTCGTGAACGGAAGCACCGCGGACGCGCCTGCGACCGCAGCAGGAAACAGCGGAGCCAGCGGCCATAAGAACCCGAATGTCAAAATGACCGACGCGAAGCCCAAGAAAAGCCCAATGAGTAACGCCAACGGGTGCTGCTCCTCAATGCCTGGTTTGCTGTCGGGTGCTTGCGACGGTGTAGCCATGGGCGGCGTCAGCCTCTCCACGAGATCGCGTGGGTCAAGAGTCCGGGTAGCGAAACGGCGAGTACTGGCGTCAGGCCGGTAAGCGGAGCCAGTATCAAGCCCATACCGAAAGCACGGTGGCGTGGGGTGGCACCGCGGCGGTAGATGAAAGTCCCTGCCGACACGACGATCACCCCGGAAACACAGATCGCGATGACGGCTGCCGCTGATGCCTTCGAGGCCAGGATGGCGCCTGCGGCCAGCCCCCAGAACACCCCACCGAGAAGCGCGCCGAGCAATGTGGCTCTCCGCCAGTCCACGACCGGATGTGCCATGTCACCCCCTCCAAAATCCTGCCGACGATGAGTGAAGTTGTCTCCACTCCGGATCGACTGTAGGACTTGCCATTTTCGACGCTCCTCGGTCTCAACGCGGGGGAAGGAATTCGTCACCCTGAAATGGGGTGAACGTTCGTACGACCGGCACCTCACCGGCTGGCGGTCCAAAGGGAGTGAAGTTGCCCGGTGGCACGATCGACATTGGTGGCGTGACCGGCACGGCTTGCGGCCCGTGCACTGATCCAGGTTGTGCCGGCTCGAACTGCGGAACGACGCTGTTGAAGCTGGTGATGATGGTCGAGTCGCCCACGTCTTTGTGTGGAAGCAAACCCACCATCGGGCCCGAAGCGTCGTCGGTAAAGCTTGGCCACGACTGCAACAACGGGGTTGTAGCTCCGTTCCGGTCGCTGTAGATCTCAAGCGCCGGAAAGGAAGTGACATTGCCACCCACTCGTGGCCCGTCAGCACTTGGGCTGATGGCCAGTGTGCCGTTGACGCTGAATGGGATGGCTTTCGCCGGCACCTCGCCACCGGGAGAGAAGGGATCGGCGGCGTTGTAGCGCAGCAGTACAGCACCGTTTGACTGTTGGACTGCCGAGATGTCGGGGGTGCCAGCCCTTACTTCTCCGGTGTCAGCATTTACTGACGGATTCTGACGGGCGACGATGATCCCGTTTTCGAAGTCGGTGTAGATGGCGACACGCGACTCTTCGGGGCCCACGGAGGGAGAGAATCCGCGGTCGTCGCCCACATTGTTGTCGTAGGGCAGGAGGTGACCATTGTCGAAGGGCGGGAGTTCAACCGACGGCGCCCACACGTCCTTGCTTGGTATGAACAAGTTCGTCCGCACGACACCTTGTCCAGGCACTGGCTTGATGCGGGCGACGACGATGTTCGCATCAACGCCTTTGTTTTTCGGGTCGTAGCTGTGCGGATCGAGAGCGGCCGCAGTCGTCCAATCACTCCCGCTGACGGGATCACGCCCGAATATCCTTCGGAATGCCTCGGTTTGGTTGCGCCGCTGAACGGCGTCGGGCGCCAACGGTGCTTCAGCGCTGTCACCGTCGGCCATCTCCCCTGCCGCGTGGTCAAGTGCGGTGGCGAGGTGCTGATCTGTGGAGTCGGCCCGCCGCAACAAGTCGACAATCGCATCGTGCACAAGCTGCATATGCCGCTCGTTCTCAGCCTGTTGCGCAGGTTCGGCCGAGTGAAAGCACTCGAGCGAACTGGTGGCTACGTCAATGGTGATGCCCCACCGGTCGGCCATCCGCTGGATGCGGTTCCACTCGGACTTGATGGACTCCACTTCGGTGGCCGCGGACGTGACTTCGCGTGCGGCACGGTCGCATTCGTCGGCGTGCTGAAGGAGGCTGCTGCTGATAACTTGGGCTTTGGCCATAGCCGCTTCGTGGGAGGCGCCCGCCCACTCGAGCTTCGCAATTATGGCGTTCTGGTCGTGCGCGACATCTCGAAAGTGGTTCGCTCGATTGGTCGTCGTGGTGGCGACTCCGCGAACCGCCCCCGGATCCCACCTGTCCAGGTCGGCCAACGAGATCCCCACAGCTGGCAAACCTACTGGCGTTTGGGTATGGCCGGTACTCACTACAGGCTGACGGGGTGCGGGCACACCTGACGCCGTTCAAGCCGCCGAGAGTGAGGGTTGCTGTCGACGAATCGCAGGCGGATTCAAGGTGCTAGTGCAACAGCGGGTGGATCGGACGGCTTGGACAGTAGTTCGTCGAGTGCTCGGGCGGGTGTTTTCCAGCCGAGGGTCTTGCGTGGGCGGTTGTTGAGTTTGGCGGCGACGTAGTCGAGATAGTCCTCGGGGAACACCGACAGGTCGGTTCCTTTAGGGAACCATTGGCGCAGAAGACCATTGGTGTTCTCATTCGTGCCGCGCTGCCACGGGGAGTGCGGGTCGCAGAAGTAGATCTCCAAATCGAGCGCCTCGGCGATCTGTGCATGATTGGACATCTCCTTGCCCTGATCCCAGGTCAAGGTCTGGCGCAGCAGCGCCGGCAACTGCGACATCTTGGCCACGATCGCGTTCTGCACCGCTTCGGCGGTGTGATTCTCGGGCAGGTGCAACAGCAGCGCATATCGGGTCGATCGCTCCACCACAGTGCCGATCGCCGACCCAGACTCCGTGCTGCCCAAGATCAGATCGCCCTCCCAATGCCCAGGTAGCGCCCGGTCGAGGACTTCGGCGGGACGCTGGCTGATGTTGACCATGCCCGGGATGCGTCCGCGGCGTTCCCCGGGGCGGCGCCGGGGATGACGCAATGCCCGGCCGGTGCGCAGGCACAGGTGGAGTTCGCGACGTAAATTCCCTTTACCCTGCACATATATCGACTGGTAGATCGTCTCGTGAGACACGCGCATCTCCAGGTCGTCGGGAAACTCCGCCACCAGCCGCTGGGCGATCTGCTCGGGGCTGAGAAAGTCCTTGAGCCAAGTTTGCACGTGATCGTGCAGGCGCTGGTTGGCGGCCAGCTTGCGCGGGTGCCGACGGCGGGCGTTGCGTTGCGCGCGCCCCTGAGCGGCGCTGGCGAAATAGTGCGGCCGTCGCAACGGCCCGCCCCGCCAGGGTGCACCGAACCGGAACTGCGGACGGTACTTGTTGCGACCATCGGAGCTGTTGCGTTTGATTTCGCGGCTGATCGTCGAGGCCGACCGATCCAACCGCTCGGCGATGGAGCGAATCGGCTCCTGGGCGGCAACCCCCAACGCGATCTGTTCCCGCTCAAGGAAACTCAGCCGTGTATATCGCCGGGCCACACCAGAAACAATCTTCGGCTTCACCCCGCCAGCGTTACCGAACCACTGCCTACCAGTGGTCGGTGGCACGCCGGCGGCTATCGCGGCCTCATCGACTGAATCACCCAAGCGGACACGAGCCCAGAACAAACGAACCGTCGAAGGCGGATGACCAGGACGCACCAAAAAACCCCTCAGCTAGGAGCTGTTGCACTAGACCCTTGAACCCAAGGCACTCCCACCGACGAAAGGTCACACGCTCGGCGACCTTCGCCCCCCCGCATCTGGCGGGTGTGCGGTTTCATCCGTAACGCGCCGCTCGCGGCGTATCAACCCGCACACTCGCGGGCGTCGCTCTCGTGTGCAGAACACCCTGGGAACAAATCCGGAACACCCGCCGTTGACCCGTTCGACAACTTGAGTGAAACCGACTCAACTCTGGCTTGACAGGCGCCCGGCAAGAGAGGCAGTCTTGAGCCTGGTTCGCTCAGACCCAAAGACGTAACTATCAGGAGGATTCAACATGGCTCGTGCGGTCGGCATCGACCTCGGGACCACCAACTCCGTCGTGGCGGTACTGGAGGGTGGCGACCCGGTCGTCGTCGCCAACTCCGAAGGGTCCCGCACCACGCCGTCGGTGGTCGCTTTCGCGCGCAACGGCGAAGTGCTGGTAGGCCAGCCCGCCAAGAACCAGGCAGTGACCAACGTGGACCGGACCATCCGTTCGGTGAAGCGGCACATGGGCACCGACTGGTCCGTCGAGATCGACGGCAAGGACTACACCGCGCAGGAGATCAGCGCTCGCGTGCTGATGAAGCTGAAGCGGGACGCCGAAAGCTACCTCGGCGAGGACATCACCGACGCGGTCATCACCGTGCCCGCGTACTTCAACGACGCCCAGCGTCAGGCCACCAAGGAAGCCGGCCAGATCGCCGGCCTCAACGTGCTGCGCATCGTCAACGAACCGACTGCTGCGGCGCTGGCCTACGGCCTGGACAAGGGCAGCAAGGAACAGACCATCCTGGTCTTCGACCTCGGTGGCGGCACGTTCGACGTCTCGCTGCTGGAGATCGGCGACGGCGTCGTCGAGGTCCGCGCGACCTCCGGTGACAACCACCTCGGCGGCGACGACTGGGATGACCGGATCGTCGAATGGCTGGTCGACAAGTTCAAGGGCACCAGCGGCATCGACCTGACCAAGGACAAGATGGCCATGCAGCGGCTTCGTGAAGCCGCCGAGAAGGCCAAGATCGAGCTGAGCTCCAGTGGCAGCACCTCGATCAACCTGCCCTACATCACCGTCGACGCCGACAAGAACCCGCTGTTCCTCGACGAGCAGCTGACCCGCTCGGAGTTCCAGAAGATCACCCAAGATCTGCTCGACCGCACGCGTCAGCCGTTCCAGCAGGTCATCAAGGACGCCGGCATCTCGGTGTCCGACATCGACCACGTGGTCCTGGTGGGTGGTTCCACCCGCATGCCCGCGGTGACCGACCTGGTCAAGGAGCTCACCGGTGGCAAGGAGCCCAACAAGGGCGTCAACCCGGACGAGGTTGTGGCCGTCGGTGCCGCGCTGCAGGCCGGTGTGCTCAAGGGCGAGGTCAAGGACGTCCTGCTGCTCGATGTCACCCCGCTGTCGCTGGGTATCGAGACCAAGGGTGGCGTGATGACCAAGCTGATCGAGCGCAACACCACGATCCCGACCAAGCGGTCGGAGACCTTCACCACGGCCGACGACAACCAGCCGTCGGTGCAGATCCAGGTCTATCAGGGTGAGCGCGAGATCGCGGCGCACAACAAGCTGCTCGGCAGCTTCGAGCTGACCGGTATCCCGCCGGCTCCGCGCGGCGTGCCCCAGATCGAGGTGACCTTCGACATCGATGCCAACGGCATCGTCCACGTCACCGCGAAGGACAAGGGCACCGGCAAGGAGAACACGATCAAGATCCAGGAAGGCTCCGGCCTGTCCAAGGAAGAGATCGACCGGATGATCAAGGATGCCGAAGCGCACGCCGAGGAAGACCGCAAGCGTCGCGAAGAGGCCGACGTCCGCAACCAGGCCGAGTCGCTGGTCTACCAGACGGAGAAGTTCGTCTCCGAGCAGCGCGAAGCCGAAGGCGGATCGAAGGTTCCGGAAGACACCTTGACCAAGGTCGACGCCGCGATCACCGAAGCCAAGACCGCGCTGGCCGGTACCGACATCGGTGCGATCAAGTCCGCCATGGAGAAGCTGGGCCAGGAGAGCCAGGCTCTCGGCCAGGCCATCTACGAGGCCACGCAGGCTGACCAGGCTGCCGGCGGCTCGGACGGCTCGTCGTCCAACGACGACGTCGTCGACGCCGAGGTCGTGGATGACGAGGATCAGGAGCGCAAGTGAGTGAAGGTCAGGAAGAACCGGTAACTGTCACCGACAAGCGCCGAATCGACCCCCTGACCGGAGAAGTTCGCGAGTCCTCCGGCCCGGCCCCCAGTGGGTCGGCGCCGGGGGAGTTCGCGGGCGAAACGCCGGAGGAGTCGGACAAGGCCGCTGAACTGCTCGGTGACCTGCAACGAGTGCAGGCCGATTTCGCCAACTACCGCAAGCGCGCGCTGCGCGATCAGCAAGTGGCCGGCGAGCGCGCCAAGGCCGCTGTGGTGAGCCAGCTACTGCCCATCCTCGACGACCTCGACCGGGCCCGCAGCCACGGCGATCTCGAGACCAGTCCGCTGAAGTCGGTCGCCGACAAGCTGACGGCGGCACTGGCCGGGCTGGGCCTGACGGCCTTCGGCGCCGAAGGTGACGAGTTCGACCCGTCGCTGCACGAAGCCGTGCAGCACGAGGGCGAGGGCTCCAAGCCGGTGCTGGGCACGGTGATGCGGCAGGGCTACAAGCTCGGCGAGCAGGTGCTGCGGCACGCGCTCGTCGGGGTGGTCGACACCGTGGAGGACGGTCCCGCCGGACAAGCCCAGAATGCCGACACGCCCGTCAACGGCGAGCAGAGCGGCGCGCAGAACGCAGAATCGAATTAACAACATGACACACGGTGAGAGGAGGTGACGCGGCATGGTTCAACGCGAATGGGTTGAGAAGGATTTCTACAAGGTGCTCGGCGTCTCCTCCGACGCCAGCGAGGACGAGATCAAGCGGGTGGCCCGCAAGCTGCTCGCCGAGAATCACCCCGACCGCAACCCGGACAACAAGGCGGCCGACGAGCGCTACAAAGAGGTCGGCGAGGCCAGGGACGTCCTGACCGATCCGGCCAAGCGCAAGGAGTACGACGAGACCCGGCGGATGTTCGCCGGCGGCGGCTTCCGGCGCGGCAACGGCGGCGGTGGGTTCGGCGGGTTCAGTGGCTACGGCGCCGACGGCGGCGAGTTCAATCTGAACGACCTGTTCGACACCGCCGGCCAGACCGGCGGCACGAACATCGGCGACCTGTTCGGTGGCCTGTTCGGGCGCGGCGCACAGCCACGGCCCAGCCGACCGCGGCGCGGGAAGGACCTCGAGACCGAAACCGATCTCGACTTCCTGGAGGCGACCAAGGGTGTCGCCATGCCGCTGCGGCTGACCAGTCCGGCGCCATGCACGAATTGCCATGGCAGCGGCGCACGTCCGGGCACCAGCCCGAAGGTGTGTCCGTCCTGCAACGGCTCCGGGGTGATCAACCGCAACCAGGGTGCATTCGGGTTCTCCGAGCCGTGCACCGACTGCCGGGGCAGCGGCTCGATCATCGAGCACCCCTGCGACGAGTGCCACGGCACCGGGGTCACCACCCGGACCCGCACGATCAACGTCCGGATCCCGCCGGGCGTCGAGGACGGTCAGCGCATCCGGCTGGCCGGTCAGGGTGAAGCCGGGCTGCGCGGTGCGCCGTCGGGCGATCTGTATGTCACCGTGCACGTGCGGCCCGACAAGGTGTTCGGCCGCGACGGTGACGATCTGACCGTGTCGGTCCCGGTGAGCTTCACCGAACTGGCTTTGGGGACAACGCTTTCCGTGCCCACTTTGGAAGGCAAGGTCGGAGTGCGGGTGCCGAAGGGCACCGCCGACGGCCGGATCCTGCGGGTGCGTGGACGCGGCGTACCCAAGCGCGACGGCGGCCACGGAGACCTGCTGGTCACGGTCAAGGTCGCGGTGCCGCCCAACCTCGAGGGTGAGGCGCTGGAGGCACTGGAGGCCTACGCGGCCGCCGAGCGGTCCAGCGGGTTCGACCCGCGTGCCGGATGGGCGGGTAACCGCTGATGGCCACAGGCGAGCCTCGGGAAAGCCGGACGTTTCTGATCTCGGTGGCCGCCGAGCTGGCCGGTATGCATGCGCAGACGCTACGCACCTACGACCGGCTCGGGCTGGTCAGCCCCCGGCGCAGTTCCGGTGGCGGACGGCGTTACTCGGAACGCGACGTCGAGCTGCTGCGTGAGGTGCAGCGGCTGTCGCAGGACGAGGGCGTCAACCTCGCGGGGATCAAGCGGATCATCGAGCTGACCAATCAGGTCGAGGCTCTGCAGTCTCGCGTCGAGGAGATGATGAGCGAGCTGGAGTCGTTGCGCGCCAACCAGCGTCGTGATCTGGCAGTGGTGCCGAAGAGCACGGCGCTGGTGGTCTGGAAGCCGCGCCGCTAGCTGATCTGGTCTCGAGCGTCACACCTGAGTGACGCTCGGCGCCCAACGTGACGCTGGGGTGACGCTCGGCGAATCAGAGCGCGCGGATGGTGAACACCGAAACGGCGGGCCGTCCCGGCACCGCGGTGCTGTAGGCGCCTGTGCTCAGCGCATTGGTCGGCGCGGCCATCGGTTCCAGCCCGACGACATCGTCATTGCCCGGCGCGAAAATCTGCGCGGCCGGGAATCCCTGATCGAAGACCACCTCGATGCGGCGCTCGCCGCCGGCGAGGGCGAACACCGCGCCCGGCGGCACCCCGTCGTATCCGTCGTCAAATGTCCTGTCGCCCAGCATCTCCGAGTACGCCGGCCAGTCCACCACCTCCCCGGTGGGGATGCCTCGGTCGTCCACCGGCAGATGGTGCAGCGGCGGTGTCTGCAGAGTCCACTCCGATCGCGGCACCCCGGGAATGGTCAGGTAGGGGTGAAAGCCGTAACAGAGCGGCACCGCCGCCGAGGTTGTGGCGGTCACCGTGGTCTCCACCGTCAGTGCGCGATCAGCCAGCGTGATGTCGAGGGTGACCACATGCGGGAACGGAAAGCTGGCCAGCAACGCCGGCTGGCTTCCGTAGTCCAGGTCGGCGATCAGCTGGTTCTCGGACTGCTCGGTGACCACCCAGCCCGCATACGCCGCGAGCACACCGTGGATCGGCAGGCCGTGCGGATCGGTACGCACACCGCCCACCCCGGGCGTCAACGTCACCGCACCACCGTCGACCTCATAGGTGTTGGCGCTCAAGCGATTAGCCCACGGATACAGAATCGGGATGCCGAGGGTCTTACCGTCGCTCAGATAGGCCTGCAGGCCGCGGCGCTGACCCAGCAGCTCCACGCCGTCGTCCGACAGCGAGGTGCACACCATGCCCGCCGACGGCACGTAGGTCGCCGTCAACGGTGACGAGGGATCACGCAGGAGGACGGACGGCAGCTCGGCCATCGTCCGATCCTATCGACGCGCTACCGGCTGGGCGGGGTCAGAACGCCGTCGCGGCGGGCTCGCCCGAAATTCGCCATCACCCGATCCACGACGATGGCGTACGCGGCGCCGCTGTTGAGGATGTCGTCGCGATCTTCATGACGGAGGTAGGTGTCCAGCCGCCGTTCCAACGGCCAGTCCCAATAAGTCAGCCCGGTGTAGGGCGAGCAGAGAAATCCCCAAGCAATGGTGTCGAGTTCGCGGGCATCGGTTTCGTCGGCGGAACCGGCAAGCGTCATCGCAACCCCTCACTGCCATCCCCGCCCCTCAGCCATCATCGCCCCTGACTCGGCAGATAGGAAGGGGTAAATATTGCGGCGGGTCAGCCCAGCGGATCGTGCTGAATGCGTTCGGCCGGTGCTCCCTTGGCGAGCAACGCGTCGCGGGTGGCGCGGACCATCGCAGGACCGCCGCAGATGAGGATCTGCCGATCGCCCCAACCGCCGTACTTGGTGACCACCTCGGGCAGCCGCCCGGTCTGGCGCACATGCAGTCCGCGTGGCGGCTGGACGTCGGGATAGTCGGCCGCCCAGGGCGGATCGCTGGAGTACTCCGACACCGGCGACACCGACAGCCATGGGCTGGAGGCGGCGATCTCCCACAAAGTCCGCAGGTCGTACAGCTCGCAGGGATAGCGCGCCCCGAAGAACAGGTGCACCCGCGGGTTCTCGCCGAAGCGGCACAGGTCCATGATCAGCGCGCGCAGCGGCGCCAGGCCGGTGCTGCCGGCCACCATCAGCACATCGCCGCCGTCGCGGTTTACCTCCATCGCACCGTGCGGGCTGGACAGCCGCCACCGATCACCCGGCCGGGTCTCGGCGACGATCGAATTGCTGACCATGCCGCCGACCACCGAGCGGACGTGGAACTCGATGAAGCCGTCGGGGTCCGGCGGCATGGCGGGGGACAGGAACCGCCAGCGTCGCGGCCACTGCGGCACCTGGACGTTGACGTACTGCCCCGGGTGATACGGCATCGGCCGATCCAGGTGCAGACGGACGACGGCGATGTCGCGCGACACCCGGTGGTGTTCGAGCACGGTGGCGTCCCACCACGCCGGGCCGTCTTCGGCGTCGGCCGCTCCGGCCATGATGCCGGTGATCAGATTGATGGCCTGGACGGCGGCGTCGTCGACGGCCGGTGACCACTTGTCGCTCAGCCGGCTGCGCATCGCCGAGTACCACGCCTGCCGCATGCTGTCGTAATGCCGTTGTGTGACACCGTATTTGCGGTGATCGCGGCCGAGTTGCGCGAGGAAGGCCACCGGCGCCTGGGCGCGCTGCGCGACGAACTCGCCGAACACCCAGTGCATGGCCTGACCGAAGGCGGCGCGCTGCGGCGCCAGCTCGGGTGGGAACAGGTCGCGCACTTCGCTGTCCAGGGCGAACCACCGGGTGTAGAAGCCGTGCAGTAGCTCATCGGCCGCGGAGTGCGGCACCTCGGAGTTCTCGAACGCAGCCCGCAGCACCGCAAGCGCATCACGATCCTCCAGACCCACGGCCGCGAGTGTAGGCGCGCGGACTATAGACCGTGAATGCCCTTGTACAACACCATGACGCCGATGACGATCAGGATCACGGCCACCAGTGTCGCGTGCTGGGCCTCCATCCAGTCCTTCAGTTTGGTCAGCGGTTCGTCGAGCCGTTCTCCGGCCACCAGGTAGGCCAGCACGGGCAGTGCCACCGAAGACGCCGCGACGGCGGTGAACACCGCGTCGGCGGTCCAGGCCCCGGTGGCACCGAGCCCCGCCGAGCCGATCGCCAAACCGGCTGCGGCACACATGAACAGGACCTTGGGGTTGACGACCACCAGGACGATCGCGGTGACGAAGGCGCGGGGCGGGCGGATGCTCGTCATCGACGTCAGCCATTTGGGCGTGTGCTCCGAGCGCTTGCGGGTGAACCACCGGTAGAGCCCGAACGCGATCAGTGCCGCGCCGATCACGATGCGGACGTAGGGCGCCCATGTCGGTTGCTTGTTGAGACCACCGAGGGCATTGGACACCAGCACGAACGCCGCGGTCAGACCGCCGATGCCCAGCACCCAGCCGGTCAGGAAGGCCAAGCTCGTGGGCCGGGGCGCGGGCGTGTGCAGCATCAGGATGCCGGGGATGATCGTCAGCGGCGACAGCGTGATGACCAGCGCGAGGGGGATCAGTTCGGTCAGCTCCGAACCCAGACCGGTCGTCACAGGTACCTCCTGGCGGTAGACGGACAACGCGCGGTCACGGCTGACCGTACTATCTCTGCCCGTGGGCAAGGATGCCGACGAAGAAAAGGGTGATGACGGGTCACACACCCTGATCTACGTCTCCGGGGTGGCAGCGCTGGTGCTGCTGGCGATGCTGGTGTACGCGGTGCTCGACACCGCCGAGAGCTCACAGCGGCGCGACGGCCCCGTGACGTATGCGCCGGCGATCAGCACCACGACGACGTCGAAGAAGACGTCGACGACGTCCCGCACGACGCCACGGATCTCGACGACCGACGTGAACCCGGGCTCGTCGACGTCGACGTCACCGTCGGAGACCACGAGCGAAGTGGTCATTCCGTCGGAGACGGAGTACTCCACTCCCACGACGACGACCACGCTGACCAACCCGTATGCCACGACGTCGGCACCCAACGCGGGACGTACCTAGCGCCGTTTGAGGGTCCAGGCCGGCACCCAGTGCGTGACGGCCTTGCGTTTGGGGCCGTAGGCGATGTCGTAGGTGACCAGGCCCCACCAGTCGCCCTGCTCGCACAGTCCCCAGCAGGACAACGTCCCCTTCACGACCTTGTGCATCTGCAGTCCGTGCGGGTGATAGCGGCCGGTCCGGTGCGGCTCGCGGGGGAAGAGCACGGTCAGATCGACAAGCACTGGCTCGGGTGGGTACACCGGCCGGAACGGCGGCCGCAGGGGCTGACCGTTGTAGCCGATCGACGTCAGGTCACCCACGGATCGATCATATGTTCGATTCGGGTCACGAAAACAGATGGCAGAAGGCCCTACCGAAATATTGGTCGAATCTTTTAAACTTGAGCGGAACAGACTCAACCTTGACGACGTTGTAAAGCTCGACAAGCTTTTCTAGACGAAACGGAGGTGTCGTGGATTCTTTCAACCCGACAACCAAGACTCAGGCGGCGCTGACCGCCGCGTTGCAGGCCGCGTCCGCGGCAGGTAACCCGGAGATCAGGCCCGCCCACCTGCTGTTGGCGCTGCTCACGCAGGCTGACGGCATCGCTTCGCCGTTGCTCGAGGCTGTCGGTGTCGATCCGGCCACGATCCGCGCCGAGGCACAACGACTCGTCGACCGGCTGCCCTCGAGCAGCGGTGCGACCTCGCAGCCCCAGCTCTCGCGTGAGTCGCTCGCGGCGATCACCGCCGCCCAGCAGCTCGCCACCGAGATGGACGACGAGTACGTCTCCACCGAGCACCTGATGGTCGGCCTGGCCACCGGCGACTCCGACACGGCCAAGCTGCTCACCGGTCACGGCGCCTCCCCGGAGGCGCTGCGGGATGCGTTCGTCAAGGTCCGCGGCAGCGCCCGCGTCACCAGCCCGGACCCCGAGGCCAGCTATCAGGCACTGGAGAAGTACTCCACCGACCTGACCGCCCGCGCCCGGGAAGGCAAGCTCGACCCGGTCATCGGCCGGGACACCGAGATCCGTCGCGTCATCCAGGTACTGAGCCGGCGCACGAAGAACAATCCGGTGCTGATCGGTGAACCCGGCGTCGGTAAGACCGCGATCGTCGAAGGACTGGCCCAGCGGGTCGTGGCCGGCGACGTTCCGGAAAGCCTGCGGGACAAGACCGTCATCTCGCTGGACCTCGGTTCGATGGTGGCCGGTGCGAAGTATCGCGGTGAGTTCGAGGAGCGGCTCAAGGCCGTGCTCGACGACATCAAGAACTCGGCCGGGCAGATCATCACGTTCATCGACGAGTTGCACACCATCGTCGGCGCCGGTGCCACCGGCGAAGGCGCGATGGACGCCGGCAACATGATCAAGCCGATGCTGGCCCGCGGCGAGCTGCGGCTGGTCGGTGCGACCACCCTCGACGAGTACCGCAAGTACATCGAAAAGGACGCCGCCCTGGAGCGGCGCTTCCAGCAGGTGCTGGTCGGTGAACCGTCGGTCGAGGACACCGTCGGCATCCTGCGCGGGCTCAAGGACCGCTACGAGGTGCACCACGGTGTTCAGATCACCGACTCGGCTCTGGTCGCGGCGGCCACGTTGAGTGACCGCTACATCACCAGCCGGTTCCTGCCGGACAAGGCCATCGACCTGGTCGACGAGGCCGCGTCGCGGCTGCGGATGGAGATCGACTCGCGGCCCGTCGAGGTCGACGAGGTCGAGCGGCTGGTCCGTCGCCTCGAGATCGAAGAGATGGCACTGGCCAAGGAAGAGGACGCTGCCTCCAAGGAGCGCCTCGAAAAGCTGCGCGCCGAATTGGCCGACAAGAAAGAAGAACTCGCGGAACTGACGACCCGGTGGCAGAACGAGAAGAACGCCATCGACGTCGTGCGCGAGCTCAAGGAGCAACTCGAGGTGCTGCGTGGCGAGGCCGACCGGGCCGAGCGCGACGGCGATCTGGCCAAGGCCGCCGAGCTGCGGTACGGCCGAATCCCGGAGGCGGAGAAGAAACTCGACGCCGCACTGCCGCAGGCCGAGGCCCGTGAGGCCGTCATGCTCAAGGAGCAGGTCGGTCCCGACGACATCGCCGACGTCGTGTCGGCGTGGACCGGCATCCCCGCCGGCCGGCTGCTGGAAGGTGAGACCGCCAAGCTGCTGCGCATGGAGGAGGAGCTGGGTCGCCGGGTCGTGGGCCAAAAGCGGGCTGTGCAAGCGGTTTCCGACGCCGTCCGGCGTTCCCGCGCCGGCGTCGCCGACCCGAACCGCCCGACGGGCTCGTTCCTGTTCCTCGGTCCGACCGGTGTCGGCAAGACCGAGCTGGCAAAAGCGTTGGCGGACTTCCTGTTCGACGACGAGCGCGCCATGGTCCGCATCGACATGAGTGAGTACGGCGAGAAGCACTCGGTGGCAAGGCTGGTCGGTGCCCCGCCCGGATACATCGGCTACGACCAGGGCGGTCAGCTGACCGAAGCGGTGCGACGGCGGCCGTACACGGTGGTGCTGTTCGACGAGGTCGAGAAGGCCCACCCGGACGTGTTCGACGTGCTGCTGCAGGTTCTCGACGAGGGCCGGCTGACCGATGGTCAGGGCCGCACCGTCGACTTCCGCAACACCATCCTCATCCTGACCTCCAACCTGGGGTCGGGCGGTACCGAGGACCAGGTGATGGCGGCGGTGCGCGCGGCGTTCAAGCCGGAGTTCATCAACCGCCTCGACGATGTGCTCATCTTCGATGCGCTGAACCCCGACGAACTGGTCCAGATCGTCGACATCCAACTGGCGCAGCTGCAGAAGCGGCTGAGTCAGCGTCGCCTCGAACTGCAGGTGTCGCTGCCTGCCAAGGAATGGCTGGCCAACCGCGGATTCGATCCGGTCTACGGCGCGCGGCCGTTACGGCGGCTGGTGCAGCAGGCCATCGGTGACCAGCTGGCCAAGCTGCTGCTGGCCGGTGACGTCCACGACGGCGACATCGTGCCGGTGAACGTCAGTCCGGACGGCGAATCGCTGATCCTGGGCTGATTGCTCAGCGCGAAGGTCCCCGCACTCCGGTGCGGGGACCTTCTGCGTTCAGGCGTCGGGCACGCCGAGGGCGGCGAGCGCTCCGGCGACCGTCACCTGGCGCAGTCGCTTGGGTGCGGTGTCGGGGAATTGTAGACAGCAATCCTGCATACCGCCGAACGCGATCACGCCGCGGGTGGCCTGCTCCAGCGTCGGACGTGGCCCGAAAACCAAGGTGCACAACCGTTTCTGCCACCCCAGCACCTTGTCCACCAATCCGAGGTCGGCCAGCGTCGTCATCTCGGAGACCGCCAGGATGAGATCGGTGCGGTGTCGGAAGATGAAATCGAAGTAGCCTTCCAGGAGTTCGCGGGGGCTGGCCGGGTCGGTCGATGCCCGCGTCTCCTGATCGACGATGAACTTCTCGCCTTCCTCGATCACCGGCGCAAGGATGCTGCGCACCAATTCTTCCCGCGAGGAGAAGTGGTAGTAGAGCGCGGGCTTGGTGATGCCCAGCTGAGCGGCAATGTCCTGCAAGCTGGTGCGTTGCACGCCCTTCTCAACGAAGAGATTCCGTGCGACGTCCTGGATCCGTTCGCGGGTGCCCGACGCCGGCCTAGTCACGTAACCACCCTAACTGACCGATCGTTAAGTAAGCTGCAAAGGATATTGCTTACCGACCGTTAAGTAAGTGGAGTGGAGGATCCCATGCGCGTACTCATCTCGGGCGCCAGCATCGCCGGACCCGTCCTGGCCTACTGGCTGACCCGCCGCGGATTCGATGTCACCGTCGTCGAACGCGCACCCGCGCTGCGCAAGACCGGCGGCCACGCCGTCGATCTATTCCGCCCGGCCATGGAGATCTCCGAACGCATGGGCGTCATCGATCAGGTGCAAGCCCGGGCCACCGGCACCACCCGGATGATCCTGCAGCGCACCAACGGGCGGCTGCCGGTGAACGTCGACTACCTGAAACTCGTCGGCGTCATCTCCGACCGGCACGTCGAGATCATGCGCGACGACCTCAGCCAGATCTACTACGACGCCGGACGCGACGACGTCGAGTATCTGTTCGGTGACCAGATCACCGCGATCGCCGACGACGGCACCGTCGACTTCGCCTATTCGGCGCAGCGGCGCTACGACGTCGTCGTCGGAGCGGACGGTCTGCACTCGGGGGTGCGGCAGCTGGTCTTCGGTCCCGACGCCGGGCACACCCGTTTCCTCGGCGGCTACCTCGCCGTGCTGTCGGTGCCCAAAGAGCTTGCGCGCGACGGCGAGATGACGAACTTCCTCGACGTGAAACGGTGGGCGGCGATCTACACCGCCGACCACCTCGACGATGCCCGTGCGGTCTTCCTGCTCCGCCCCGATCAGCCGCTGGAGTACCACCATCGCGATGACGCTCGCCAGCGCACCCTGCTGCGCACGGCGTTCACCGGCCTGAGCCCGACGGTCGATCGCTGGCTCGCCGAACTCGACGGTCCGGGCAGCTTCTATTTTGACTCGATCACCCAACTGGAGTTGACCAGCTGGTCGCGGGGCCGAGTCACCCTGGTCGGCGATGCGGGGTACTGCCCGGGGCCCGCTGTCGGTGGCAGCACCAGCCTGGCCGTGCTGGGTGCCTACGTACTGGCCGGTGAACTCGAACGGGCCGGCGGCGATTACGCCGCGGCCTTCGCCGCGTACGAGGCGGTGATGGCCGACCCGGTGCGGCACAGCCGCGCGTTCGCCCGCACGGTGGCCAAGTCCCTGGTGCCGCGGTCGGAGTTCGGGGTGTGGGCCCTGGCCACGGCGGGCCGCGCACTGTCCGTGGTGCCCGCCCGGTTGACCAGGGCCGTCGCCAAGCTCAACAACACGGGTGTGCGGCTCTACGACGCCATGGGATACCCCGACTACCCGGTGCCTGCCTCTTCTATTGATTGATGGTGCCGACCGCTGATCCCGTCATCACCCCGGTCCCCGGACAACCGAACCTGCTGACCGGGGCCTACGACCTGGCGACGGTGGGATATCGCGCCGACGAGTTCTTCGTCGCGGGCACCGCGGCGTCGTACGCGCCTGAAGGTACAGCCGACTACGTCACCCGCATCGTCGTGCTGCGACCGATCGACGACACCGCTTGGAACGGAACGGCGATCGTCGAGTGGCTCAACGTCAGCGGCGGAGTCGACGCCCCCGCGGTCTGGTTCATGGCACACCGGGAGATCGCCCGCGCCGGGTACGCCTACGTCGTCGTCTCCGCCCAGCGCGTCGGGATCGAGGGCGGCCTCAGCCTGGTCGGCGATGCGTCTCTGAAAAAGCTTGATCCACAACGTTATTCGACGCTGAGCCATCCCGGTGATGCGTTCGCCTACGACATCTTCACCCAGGTCGGCCGGGCCATTCGTAACGGTGTCATCGACGGCCTGGCGCCGGATGTCGTGCTGGCCGCGGGGGAGTCGCAGTCGGCCACCTTCCTGACCACCTACGTCAACGACGTCGACCCGGACGCCGCGGTGTTCGATGGCTTCCTGATCCACTCCCGATTCGGCTCGGCCGCACCGCTGGACGGTTCGTCGCTGCTCGACGAATCCGGGGCGTTCCACGCCGTGCCGGTGCCCTTCCGCGCCGACCTGCGCGCGCCGGTGCTCACGGTGATCACCGAAACCGATCTGCTGGGCGCGCGCCTGCTCGGCTACCACCACGCCCGCGTGCCGGACACCGAGCGTCTGCGGGTCTGGGAGATCCCCGGCTCCGCGCACGCCGACAACTACACGATCCGGGTCGGCTTCATCGACAACGGCGAGGTGCCGCTCGAGCAGATCGTGGCGGCCTACGCGCCGACCAACGACCTCATGGGTCAGCAGCTGCCGCACTTCATCAACTTCGCCCCGCAGCATCACTACGTGCTGCAGGCCGCGGTCGCGCAACTGCACGACTGGGTGCGCACCGACCGGCCCGCGCCGAGCGCGCCGTGGATCGACCTGACCGACACCGACCCGGTTGAGATCGTGGTCGACGCGAACGGTCTGGCCACCGGCGGCCTTCGAACCCCGTGGGTGGACGTGCCGACCGCCCGGACATCCGGGGCCGGCGCCGACGACGACAACGTGCTGCTCGCGATTTTCGGCTCCGGTCAGCCGTTCGACGCTGAGACCTTGGCGAGGTTGTATCCCGGCGGGCGGACCGACTACCTGGAGCGGTTCACCGCGGCGCTGGACGAGGCGATCGCCGGCGGCTTCCTGCTTGCGGCCGACCGCGAGGAAATACTCGAACTCGCCGCGGCGACCGGGCCGTAATAGCTCTGTGACCTGCTGGAGTTCTCGCAACCCGGCAGTGAGCAGATACGCTAGGCGTAATGGTTCCGTTCTGGTTCACGCTGTCCGCGCTCTGCTTCGTGGGTGCGGCGGTGCTGTTGTACGTCGACATCGGCCGTCGGCGTGGTCTGGGCCGCCGCCGTAAGTCCTGGGCGCGGTCGCACGGGTTCGACTTCGAGCCCGAGTCCGCCGAAATCATCGACCGCTGGAAGCGCGGGGTGATGTCTACCGTCGGCGATGTCACCGCACGAAACGTCGTGCTCGGGCAGATCCGCGGCGAGGCCGTCTACATCTTCGACCTCGAAGACGTGGCCACCGTGATCGCGCTGCACCGCAAGGTCGGCACCAACGTCGTGATGGATCTGCGGCTCAAGGGCATCGCCGAGCCGCGCGAGAGCGACGTCTGGCTGCTGGGCGCCATCGGCCCGCGGATGGTGTACTCCACCAACCTCGACGCTGCCCGCCGGGCCTGTGATCGCCGGATGGTGACGTTCGCGCACACGGCGCCGGACTGCGCCGAGATCATGTGGAACGAGCAGAACTGGACGCTGGTCTCCATGCCGATCTCGTCCACTCGCGCGCAGTGGGACGAAGGGCTGCGCACCGTGCGGCAGTTCAACGATCTGCTGCGGGTGTTGCCCCCGACCGTGCAGCCGGCGCTCACCCAGTCCGCCGGCCGGCGCAACGCCTCCCCGGGTCGGCCGCTGGCTCCGGCGGGCCGTCGCGAGCTGCCGCCGGGACACGTCGACGCTCCGCCGCCGCTGCGTCCGCAGCAGCCGCGCAGTGCCAGTCCGGCCGGCCCCCAGGCGCCCAACTACCAGCGCTGACCCGGTAGGGTCGCGGCGTGCCTCGTCCCGTCGCCCTGATCACCGGCCCCACCGCGGGGCTCGGTGCGGGCTATGCCCGCCGCTATGCGCGCGACGGCTACGACCTCGTCCTGGTCGCCCGGACCGTGGAGCGTCTCGACGATCTCGCCGCCGAATTGCGGGCGGCCAACGGTGTCGACGTCGAGGTGCTGCCTGCCGACCTCACTGATGCCGCTGACCGCGCCAGGGTCGTCGACCGGCTGGCTGCCGGAGTGCAGGTGCTGGTCAACAATGCCGGGTTCGGAACGTCCGGGGAGTTCTGGACCGCCGACCCGGTGCAGCTGCAGGCCCAACTCGATGTCAACGTCACCGCGGTCATGCACTTCACCCGCGCGGCGCTGCCCTCGATGGTCGCGGCCGGCTCGGGCACGGTGATCAACATCGCCAGCGTGGCTGGGCTGCTGTCGGGCCGCGGATCCACCTACTCGGCGTCGAAGGCCTGGGTGGTGTCGTTCACCGAGGGGTTGGCCAATGGTCTGGCCGGCACCGGGGTCAGCATCCACGCCGTCTGCCCGGGATTCGTGCACACCGAATTCCACGAGCGGGCCGGCATCGACATGCAGTCGATCCCGAACATCTTGTGGCTCAACGTGGACGACGTTGTCGCCGAAAGCCTGGCCGATGTGGCCAAGGGCAAAGTCATCAGCATTCCCGGCCTGCAGTACAAGGTGTTGACCTCGGTCGGCCGGCTGGTTCCGCGGGGGTTGGTCCGCGCGGTCAACAACGGAATAGGAAAAGGCCGTGGGCGCACCTGAACTCAACGCATCCGACCGCGCCGAACTCGCCGCGCTGGTGCGCCAGTTGTCGGTGGTGTTCGGCCGCGTGACGCTGTCTTCCGGTAAGGAGGCCGATTACTACGTCGACCTGCGTCGCGCCACACTGCATCACCGGGCCGCCCCGCTGATCGGCCGGCTGGTGCGCGAGCTCACCGCGGACTGGGACTACTCCGCGGTCGGCGGCCTGACCATGGGGGCCGACCCGGTGGCCAGCGCGGTCATGCACGCACCGGGACGCCCGATCGACGCGTTCGTGGTGCGCAAGGCTGTGAAAAGCCATGGGATGCAACGACTCATCGAGGGTGCCGAGGTGTCGGGTAAGCGGGTGCTGGTGGTCGAGGACACCAGCACCACCGGCGGCTCCGCGCTGACCGCTGTGCAGTCGGTGCAAGATGCGGGCGGGACGGTCGTGGGTGTCGCGACGGTGGTGGACCGGTCCACCGGTGCGGCCGAGGCGATCGAGGCCGAGGGAATTCCCTACCGAAGCGTGCTGGGTCTGGCCGACCTCGGCCTGCCGAATCCCTGAGCCGTGAGTATCGACGAGGAGCCCGGCGAGGCTTCGGAATGGCAGTGGGACGACGTCGTCGATGTGATCTGTGCCGGCGCCGGCCCCGGTGCGCTCGCGCATGCGATCTGGTGCGCGGACCTCGACCTTGACGTCGAGTACATCTCCACCGAGTTGTCCTCTGACGCAGGCGATCCCGACACCCTCGCCTACCTTCAGTCGATGACCGAAGACTTGCCTCCGTTGGCGAATCCAGATCTGGAACTCGCCGTCGTCCATGCCAAACCGGTTGTCGTCAGCAAGGATCGCAAGGCCACCATCGAGCCGTTCTTCGGGTCGCGACTGAGGGACTTCTCCGCGGGCTGCGTGGCGTCGCCGTTCGGGGTCATTTACAGCCAGGTGCCCGACGGCATGACCGCGATGCAGTCGGCCGGCGAGACGATCCGGGTGGCCGTGTTGGGCGACTATCGACCCGAAACCGACCGTCCCGGTTTGCCACTCACCGAATGGCTGCGTGAGCAGGCCGATGAACGGGGACTGCTCGACGAGATGGGCACGCTGCAGCGGTTGATCTTCGAAGACGGGCGCGTCGCCGGTGCGGAGTTGTCCACGCCGGAGGGTCTGCGGCTGGTGCGCGCGACGCTCGGCGTGGCGTTATCGATCGGAGCCCTGCCCGCCGACGCCGACTGGCCGGTGCAGGCGGGTCTGCCGGACAGTGCGCGGGTGGCGGTGGTCAGCCGCACGGCCAGCCGCTTCGGTCGCGTCGAACTGCTGTGCAGCTCCTGAATCAGCTCCGAATCTGAGCCGAGAAGTCCACCGGGATAACCTTTTTGGCGAACAACTCGGCCATCGCGTCGCTGGGGATGGGACGAGACAGCAGGAAGCCTTGCGCGCGATGGCAACCGTGCTGAAGCAGGGTCATCGCCGCGGTCGGCGACTCCACGCCTTCGGCGACCAGTTCGAGGTTGAAGGCCTCGGCCAGCGCGATGATCGCTCGCACGATTGCCAAGTCCTCCGGGTTCGTGCCCAATTCGAGAACGAAACCCTTGTCGATCTTGAGGGTGTCCACCGGAAGCGATTTGAGATGGGTCAGCACGCTGTAGCCGGTGCCGAAGTCGTCGATCGCAATCCGCACACCGACTTCTTTGAGCCCCGCCAGCGTGACGCGGGTTGTCTCGATGTCCTGCACCACAACGCTTTCGGTGATTTCCAGACACACAGACTTACCGTCGAGGCCGAACTCGGCGATGGTGTCGGCCACGGACTCGACGAATCCGTCGGCAACCAGCTGCACGGGGGAGACGTTGATCCGGATGACGGCGTTCTCGCCAATGCCCTGGGCCTGCCAGATGCTGAACTGCTCACAGGCCGCGCGCATTACCCAGCGGCCCAATTCGCCTGCCAGGTTGATGGATTCGGCGACATGGATGAACGAGTCCGGCAGCAGCAGGCCGCGGGTCGGGTGCTGCCAACGCACCAGCGCCTCGGTCGCCAGAATTTCCCCGGTGCGCATGTCGACCTCGGGGAGGTAGTGCAGGATCAGCGAACCGGTGTCGATCACGTTCTGCAGGTGCAGCTCGATGTCGTTGCGGAACTCGCTCTTCAGTGACATCTCGTCGGTGAAGACCGCGATCTTGTTACCGCCGGCGTTCTTGGCGTTCAGCACCGCCTGGTCGGCGCGGCGCAAGAGATCCGAGGTGGTGTCCCGGCCCGGAACACCCAGTGCCACACCGGCACTGACGGTCCGGGTCAGCATCTCGCCGCCGATCGTCACCCGGTCGCGCAGCGCGTCCTGCAGCCGGTGTGCCAGCGCCTCGGCGGTTTGGGCATCCACCGGCCCGGCCGGCACGATCACGAACTCGTCGCCACCGAGGCGGGCGATGACATCGGCGTCACCGGATTCCTCGCGCAACCGTTCGGCGAAGGCCTGGATGAACCAGTCGCCGGCGTGATGGCCGAGGTAGTCGTTGATGGCCTTGAGTCGGTCGAGGTCGAGAAACAGGACCGAGACCGGGCCCGGCTGTCCGGCACGCAACCGGTCATCGAGGTGGGCCAGCAGCGCGCGGCGGTTGTGCAGTCCGGTCAGGTCGTCATGCTCGGCCAGGTAGCGCAGCTGGTCCTCGGCGACCACACGCGCCTGCACCTGGGCGAACAACGACGCAATCGCCTTGAGCGCGTTGAGCTCTTCGGGCGACCAGTCCTTGATGCCGAACTTGATGAATCCGATGCAGCCGGTTGTGGTGTCACCCGACAGCAGCGGAACCGACGCCATCGACGTCAGGGCCATGCCCGTGCCCTCTTCGACGAGGCGCTGGTAATCGTCCTCGGGAATCGGATCGGGGCGGAAGAACACCGGCTCCTTGGCATGCTCGGCGGCAGCGAAGACCGGGTCGGCGTCCGCGAAGTAGACGACACCCAGCGGATCGGGATCCGGGATAAACGGGCGAACCGGCCACTCGGCGATCAGCCTGGTGGCCCGGACGCTGTGATCGTTGTAGCGCAGAAAGCTCACGTCAACGCCGAAGGATTGCACCAATTCGCCGAGAACCTCTTGCGAGACCTTCGCCGATGTCGCGGCATCGACAGCCATCAGCTGCGTTGCGACATGTGTGACGAGATTCTCCAGGCTGTCAGCAGTCCCGGTCTCGTTAGGTGTGGTCATCGTGCCATCTCGTGATTAGCGGAGCTTAGGAGATGGTATCGGTTTGTTGCTGTCTGGCTAGCTTCCACTCCCGGCCAGCAAGCCGAAGCCGCTGAACTCGTCGGAGATATCGGCCAGCATCCGCATTTCCTTCACAATCTTCGCCAGCTGCTTCGGCTCCGCGTGGTTGGCAAAGGTGCGTCGGTCCCACCACATCATCTTGGTGCGGTAGCGGTCGCTGGGATACGGCGCCGCCGGGATCTTGGTAGCGACCACACCGCCCGACGTGCTCCACCGGTCCAGAACGTGCGCCGCGGCTGTGGCCAGGATGAACTGGGCACCCAGCAGGCTCATCGTCGGGAACGCGGTGCGCGCAAATACGCGGGTCAGCTCACCGCTGCGGGCGGGATCGTCGCTCACCCAGGCCGATTTCATCTCCACCACACCGAACGGCAACCGGTCGGTGATCATCTTGCGGACGGCCTCCTGGCCCGGCTGGCCCGCCCATTCGACGATCGCGTGCGACTCGTCGGCGCGCAGGTACGGGCCCTTGGCCCGCAGCCCACCCAGCATCTTCCCGCTGTCGTCGAGTGCGGTGTAGAACAGCGTGGTGTCGCGCCCGTCGCGGAACGAGTCGAGATCCAGTGCCGCCTCCACACCGTGCTTCTCGTAACTCTGCAACGCTCCCTGTAAATAGTCGTTCCATAGCCCAGGTTCGCTGTCGGGCTGAGCGAGCACGATCGTGCACCCCGTATCGGTGTCGCGCCAGCTAATGGTCTCGGGCAGGCTGTAGAGCTTGTGGTCCGGAAAATCCAGCACTGAAGCGTTCATCATTTCCCATCTTTCGGGGGGTCTGCGGTAGGGGTTCCCGCAGTTGATACCGAGGTAGAACAGGGGTTATTTACTCGATCTTGCAAATATCAGTATCTCGCCGAGAGGTGCTAAGGATCCAGCCGTTAGCCGGAAAAGCGCTGGTTACCGCGGGGTAGCCGACGAAATCCGTCGCAAACGCCGGCCAGGAAGACGGGTTGCGTGAACACCTGTGCGCACAGAATTCCTGGTCAAGGGCGGCGCCGCTGCCGAGCGAACTGGAGACCCTAGACTCTTCATCGCCAGGGACGAATTTGGTATTACCGGCGCCGTGGGGGGCGGATGGTATGTGCCGAGTGTGATCGAGGGGGCAGAAAGGGCGTTGCGTGACGCTTGTCGCAGCTGCGTGGAAGCCCAGTGAGGGGCTGGCGCCGCGTCGGATAATCACCGCCCTGACCGTCGCAATTCTCGTTACCGTCGCCTTCGTCGGCGTAAGCGGCTGTTCAGGGGGCTCCAGCAAATCGAGTTATAGCGCCCCGCAGGCAAAGATCGGTGAGTCGCTGGCTCTTCTCGGCTGGAATGTCAGAGTTGCTGAATTTCGCTGGAACGGTGAATTTGTGCTCGTCGACATCGACGCCGCGCCCAGCGACGTCAATGCGCCGCACGCGAAGCCCGAGGACATCCGATTCGGGCTGTACGGCACACTCGCGCATCCGGTGGAGGCCACCGGGCTGGGCAGCTGCGATCTGGTCCAGGGTGTCACCAGCACGCCGCTGACCGCGTCACCGCAACGGCTGGCGGGCACGGTGTGCCTCGGCCCGGTCAAGGAACGCAGCGCGGTGCGCGGAATCTACGGCTATTCACCGCACGACCGGATCCCCGGAACGGCGGCGGCCTACCCCGCGGCATTCCCGGTCGGGATGCTGCCGACGAACAAAAACGACACCGGGCTCACGGTCAGCACCACCAGCGTCGACGCCTGGCGTGCCGACGGCACACCGGTGAACCAGCAGGCGCTGGGCGACCCGACGGTGTTCACCGGCAAGGGGTACATGCTGCTGGGGTTGCAGGCGGACGCGTCTGCGGCGCAGTACCGCGACGACTCGGCGCGTCGCGGCGGTCCGATGATGCTGCTGGCAGCGCCCAGCCTGCCCGGACCCGGTCTGAACCCGGCGTGCGCGGCCTACGGCGCGTCGGTGCTGCTGCTGCCCGACGCGTCGCTTGACGCGGTGCACGTCAACGCCTCGCTGTGCACGCAAGGCGAGATCAACGACGCCCTGTTGAACGCGACGGTGTCGGTGATCGGCACCCATGCCGCGCTGTGGGTGACCCGTGACTGACCCCGGTCCCACCGAGTGGAGCACCGGCGCCCCCGGCGTCGGGCCATGGACGGGAGAGCTGCCCGACGATCCCCGCTACGACCGGGATCTGTTGCGCGAGGGCGACACTCGCAACGTCGTCGACGCCTACCGCTACTGGACGCGCGAGGCGATCATCGCCGACATCGATCGGCGCAGGCACCCGCTGCACATCGCGATCGAGAACTTCGGCAACGACGCCAACATCGGCGCGGTGGTCCGCACCGCCAACGCGTTCGCCGTGAACACCGTCCACATCGTCGGTCGACGACGGTGGAATCGCCGCGGAGCCATGGTCACCGACCGTTACCAACGGCTGACCCACCACGAAAGCACCGAAGACCTTCTGGTCTTCGCCGCCGATGCCGGGCTGGCGGTGGTCGCCGTCGACAACGTCCCGGGCGCGGTGCCGCTGGAAACCACCACGCTGCCGCGGGATTGCGTGCTGGTGTTCGGCCAGGAGGGCCCGGGCATTTCCGAGGCCGCCAGGGCTGGGGCGGCGGCCACCGTGTCGATCGCTCAGTTCGGTTCGACGCGCAGCATCAATGCCGCCGTCGCCGCGGGCATTGCGATGCACGCGTGGATCAGGCAATGGGCCGATCTTTCGCAAGCCTGGTAGGGCAGGATTGAGCGCATGGACCAGCTGTGGGCGAACCGCGCTGCCAGTGCCGAAGCGGCGATCGCGAAACGACATCTGCGTCGGCTGTGGGGGCTGCCCGCAACGCAGCTCGGCGTGGTCAGCTGGCCCTCGACCCGCCGGGACCGGTGGTTCGGCACATGGCATTACTGGTGGCAGGCCCACCTGCTCGACTGCTTGGTCGATGCACAGGTGCGCGACCCACAGCCCACCCGGCTGAGCGAGATCAAGCGGCAGATTCGCGGGCACCGGCTGCGCAACAACGGCCGCTGGACCAACAGCTATTACGACGACATGGCCTGGCTGGCGTTGGCGCTCGAACGCGCGCAACGGCTGGCCGGCGCCGACCGGTCCCGCGCCCTGAGGACATTGTGCGATCAGTTCGTGACGGCCTGGGTGCCCGAGGATGGCGGCGGAATCCCTTGGCGTAAACAGGATCAGTTCTTCAACGCCCCCGCCAACGGTCCGGCCGGGATCTTCCTGGCGCGCTATGACGATCGGCTCCGCCGTGCCCAGCAGATGGCCGACTGGATCGACGAGACCTTGATCGACCCGGAAACCCACCTGGTGTTCGACGGGATCAAGGCCGGATCGCTGGTGCGCGCCCAGTACACCTACTGTCAGGGCGTCGTGCTGGGCCTGGAGGTCGAGCTCTCCGCGCGCACCACCGACGACCGGCACCCGGAACGGGTGCGGCGGCTGGTGGCGGCGATCGGTGAGCACATGGCGCCCGACGGTGTGCTGAACGGAACCGGCGGGGGCGACGGCGGGCTGTTCGCGGGGATCACCGCCCGGTATCTGGCGCTCGCCGCGACCGACCTGCCCGGTGAGGCGGCCCAGGACACCCGCGACGCCGCCCGCGCGATCGTGCTGGCCTCGGCTCACGCCGCGTGGGACAACCGCCAGAGCGTCGACGGCCTGCCCTTGTTCGGCCCGTCGTGGGGCAGCACCGCCGACATCCCCACCGCCGGTGGCGGGCAGGCTCAGTTCGTCGAGGGGGCGGTGAACTCGTCGCAGACACCCGAGCGTGATCTGTCTGTGCAGCTGTCGGGTTGGATGTTGATGGAGGCGGCACATACGGTGACAGCGTGAGAGGCAGCCGGCTGGGTCGCGACCCGACAGCGAAGCGCTTTGGCGAGAACGCCGCCGCGGCACTCCTGCTGACGTTCACCCTGGTGGCCATCCTGTGGGCGAATTCGCCCTGGGCGCACACCTATTCCGAGTTCTGGGAAACACGCGTCGGGCTGAGCTTCGGAAACATGCACGGCGAGTTGACCGTCAAGGAGCTCGTCAACGACGCGCTGATGGCGTTCTTCTTCTTCATCGTGGGCCTGGAGGTCAAGGCGCAGTTCACCATCGGTGAACTCACCGAGCGCTCCCGCGCTGTGGTGCCGGTAGTCGCTGCGGTCGCCGGACTCATTCTGCCCGCGGTGATCTTCCTGCTGTTCAACCCATCCGGCGACGACGCCTCCGCGTGGGGTGTGGTGATCTCCACCGACACCGCGTTCCTGGTCGGCGCGCTGGCCATCATTGCGCCCAAGTACCCGGCGCGGCTGCGGACGTTCCTGCTCACCTTGGCCGTCGTCGACGACGTCGGCGCACTGGCCGCCATCGCGCTCTTCTACTCCGAGCAGATCCGCATCGTTCCGCTCGTGGTCGCGGTGCTGCTCGTCGCTGCGTTGATCGGTGTGCGCTTCCTGCCGGCCGCACTCCGCGGGGTGGCGTATTCGATTCTGGCCGTGGCCCTCTGGCTGGCCTTGTTCGCCGGGGGAGTGCACCCCACCCTCGCCGGTGTGGTGGTGGCTTTGGTGATCCCGGTGTTCACCCCCGAACGTCAGCGGGTGGAGGCCGCCGTCGACGTGATCCGGGCGTTCCGCCAGTCACCGAATTCGGAGTACGCCCGCGCCGCCACCCGCAGCCTGCGTGACTCGATCTCGATCAACGAGCGACTGGTGACCGGCTTCGGGCCGTATGTGTCCTTCGGCGTGCTGCCGTTGTTCGCATTGGCCAATGCCGGTGTGCGGCTGGACACCGACACCGTGCTGGCTGCCGCCCGCTCACCGCTGACGTGGGGTGTGGTGACCGGTCTGGTGCTCGGCAAGCTGATCGGCATCACCGGAGCCACCTGGATCGTGCAGCGCACCGGCCTGGGCCGGCTCTCCCCGGGACTGACGTTGCGCCGCATCGCCGGTGGCGCGGCACTGTCCGGTATCGGCTTCACGATCTCACTGTTCATCGTCGACCTCGCGATCACCGACCCCCGCTCGGCCGACCTGGCCCGCGTCGGCGTCCTGGCGGCATCGGTGATCGCATTCACGTTGGGCTGGGCCGTCTTCCGGCTCACCGACAAGCTCAGCCCACCGGTCCCGGTCGGACTCAAGCTGGTCCGCGATGTCGACCCGGAGCGCGACCACATCCGCGGGCGCGCCGATGCGCCGCTGACGTTGGTGGAGTACGGCGACTTCGAGTGCCCGTTCTGCAGTCGTGCCACCGGCTCGATCGACGAAGTGCGCGAGTACTTCGGTGACGAATTGCGGTATGTGTGGCGGCATCTGCCGCTGGAGCGGGTACACCCGCGGGCCGTGGACGCCGCCCGGGCCAGTGAAGCCGCCGCCCTGCAGGGCAAGTTCTTCGACCTGGCGGTGCGGATGTTCGAGTTCCAGGATTACCTGGAATGGCAGCACATCTACCGCTACGCCGACCAAGTCGGTTGTGACATCGCCCAATTCGACGAGGATCTGCATTCGTCGCGGGTGCTCCACCGGGTTGACGACGACGCGCAGGACGCCGAGCTGATGGACCTCAACGCCACACCGACGTTCTTCGTCAACGGTGTGCGGCACAAGGGTCCGTGGGATGCCGCCAGCCTGATCCGTGCTCTGGAGGCTGGCCGACCCCGGAGTTAGGGTGCGCGCCGCCCGGCGATCATCATGATCGGGGAACCGGAAATCCGGCTCACGTTCACGTCGACCAGGTCGGGCCGGTCGGCAAGCCGGCGACCGTCGTCGAGGTCGATCGCGCGGCCGGCGATCCACGTGCGGAAGATCGCGAGGTTTACCCGGTCGAGGAAACGCGGCGCCTTGTAGAAGGTGATGAACCGCTCCGCGTCTTCGAAGGTGGCGCTGCGATCCGCCTCGGTCACCAGAAGGGGGCCGCCGCGTTTGAGCACCCGGATGCATTCACCCATGCCGCGGCTCTGATCGGTCCAATGCTTGATCGAGCCGTAGCTCAGCACACCGTGGAAGGTCTCGTCGGGGAAGTCCAGGTTGGTGGCATCGCCGATCTGGAAGGTGACGCGATCGGTGTAGGCCGCCATCCGCTTGCGGACACGATCGATCTGCGGCTGGGCGAGGTCGATGGCGACGATCCGCAGATCGGGGCGCTTGTCGGCGAGGTACTTGGTGAACATTCCGCCGCCGCAACCGACGTCCAGCACATAGCCGTTCTGCGGGAGGTGCGGCAGGAAGTGCTCGTCGACCGCGTGCCGTGACTCGTAGACGGCGGGGGCGACAACCGTCTCGTACATCCAGGCATGGGCTCCGGTGTAGGTGTTGGTGATCTTGTCGAACGGTGCCATAACCATGGACTGCTCCTGTGGTTCGCGTCGAGTGCGCTGATACTACCAATCAGCTGTGTTCGAGCGGGCGCCGTCGGCTCCGCGTCGATGCCGGTCCGGCATGGGCCAACCGCAGGATCAACACCAGCGACTCGCCGGATCCGACGCCGGCCAGTTCACCGAACTGCGACTTCAACTCGATGAGCGCAGGGGCGAAACCCGGTGACAGTTCGGCGAGTTCATGGCGATGCACGGCATGCAGGAAGACCGGCGAGACGGGGTGCACCGCCAACCCGCTCTGCTGGGCGACGATCCACACCGCCTCGGCCGCCGAACCGCCGCGGGCGTAGTCGATGAGCTGATCGCCGGTCGTGGTGATCACGGCCACCGCCGACGTTGCATGCACGCGGTCGGCGACATCGTCGCCGAGGGCCTCCCCGGCATCCCAGTCGGCCAGCAATCCCATCACGTCTGGGCGCCGGAGGATCTCCATCACCGCGAAATCACCGGGGGCGAGTTCCAGTCCGCGGACGTCGATGCCGCTGTCCGCGGGTTCGTCACCGGGCCAACGCATCTCGGAGATCATCTCCCGGTGCAGTCGCGGCGTGAGGAAGCGCAAGCGGTCGGTGGCCGCGAGAATCGTTGCTGCCCTGTCGATATCGCTGCGCTCGGTGAGCAGGTGCAGGCCGGCTCCTTCCTGCGCCGCCCAGCCGTGCAGTGCATCGACAGTCTCGGCAGGCAGCGGCTGGGGCGTGCCTTGACGGCGATTGGTTTCCCGCCGCAGCATCGGCTCGTACAGCGCGGCCAGGTCCGGGTCGTCGCCGGCGTCCAACCGCAGCGTCGCCTCGAGCGGTGTCGGCCCGTCCGTCGTCCACTCGACGGGGCCGAGCACCCCGGCGTGCGCGGCGGCCACGCGGGCGTTGAAGGTGGCGGCGCCGACGGCGACGGCGCTGCCGCGGAACGCGACGTCCATCATCGACTTGTATTGCGGCGCAATACCGATCCGTACGGAGTGTGCGTCGGTCGTGATGCGCCAGGGTTGCGCGTTGCCGCCCGAGGGCGCCCGGACCGCGGCGCGGGCGATCACGACCGCCGGGTCACCCGGCTCCTCGACCTCCGGGGCCGGGCCGTCGTCGTCCGGCTGCGCCGGTCCGGCCAGGTCGGGTTCGGCGATCTCATCGAGTGCTTGGCCGATGTCGATGCGGACCTGGCCGGAGGCCAGGGGCTCACCGAGGCCGATGCGGCGAGCGCCCTCCGCGACGATGGTTGCGCCCAACGTGACCTCACCAGCCAGCTGCGGCCAGGTGGACAGGGTGTGGCCCACCTCGACCAGGGACGCGGTCAGCCGTCCGGATGACCGGCTGGCGTCGAGATGGCGGAGCATGTACGGGATCCGGTCCTGTTGGGACAACGCGGCCAGCTGCGCGGAGTCCACGCCGCCGAGGACACCGTGCATGACGGGACGGTCCGGTTCGAGATCGAAGCGCTCGACATCGATCAGGCCGCGATCACTGGTGGCCATGAGTACCGGGAGCCTGCGGTCTCTGGCCGCCTCGCGGATGCGCACCTTCATGTCCAGTGAATCGCATTCCTCGACCACGATGTCGATATCGTCGAGGAATTCGTCCAGGGAATCCGCGCGCACTCCCGCGGTCATCACCTCGACCCGCAGGTACGGGTCGAGCTCCGCAATCCGCCGGGCCGTGACGACCGCCTTGTTGAGCCCGATGTCCAGGATGGTGGCCGGCACCCGGTTGAGGTTGGAGAGCTCGAGATGATCGAAGTCGGCGAGTCGCAATGTGCCGCAGAGTCCTTCAGCGGCAAGTGTGTGGGCGATGACATGGCCGACGCTGAGTCCGGCGATCGCGATCCGTACCGTGCCCAGCCGCTGTTGCTCGGCGGTGGTGATCAGGTTGCGGTTACGGTCGGTGCGCACGGCGCGAAACCCGTTCGGCCCCAGAATGGCGACGACGGTTCGTCGCCAGGGGTAGTGCGCCCACCGGGTCGGTTCGTCGAGCAGGTCGGCGCCCGGCGCAGGCGCGAGCTTGCGGAGGTCGGCGAGCAGTGCCGCGCGGTGGTCGATGAATTCGATACCCGGGTCGGCCCGGAGTGCGTCGAGTTCGGCATCCCCGTCGCGCAGGATGATGGCGGAGTAGCTCGCTGTTTCGTCAACGGCCATGTGTCAGCGCTTTCGGATTCGGGCGCGGATCGGTGCGCCGGCGATCATCGTGAAATGCAGGGCAAGCGGGAAATCCGGTTCGAGCGAGGCGATTTCGGCCTGGCGGATGATGCTTGCCAGGGCGAGCGTGACTTCCAGCATCGCGAAGTGGTCGCCGATGCACGATCGGGGACCGCCGCCGAACGGGATGTACTGCCACCGTTCGAGCTTCTTGGCCGCGTCGGGGCCGAACCGGTCGGGATTGAAGCGCAGCGGATCGTCCCACAGGGCCGGATCGCGCTGGACTGCCATTCTGCCCAGCACCACCATGGTGCCCGCCTCCACGCGATAGCCGCCCACTTCCAGGTCGCGGCACGCCATCCGGGTGCCGGTGGGTGCCGGCGGGCACAGCCGCAGCGACTCGCGGACCACCTGCGCGGTATAGCCCAAACTGGGGAGGTCGTCGGGATTCAGCGGTCGGTCGGGCAGAGCGGCCACCTCGGCGACGACACGGTCCTGGCACGTGGGATCATGGCCGAGCGCCCACAAAGCGTAGGCAAGGGTGGTTGCCGTGGTGTCGTGACCGGCGAACAGGAAAATGATGATCTCGTCGCAGATCTCGCTGTCGGACAGTCGTTTTCCGGTCTCGGGATCTTCCGCGGCGATGAGGGCGTGGACCAGCGGCGCCACCCGGTGCGGATCCCGCCGGCATTCACTGACGATGTCACCGGCAAGACGATGCAGTTTGGCGCTGGCCTCCCGCGCCCGGCGGCGCGCCGGGGTGGGCAGCCAGCGCGGGGCGCGCACCGGACGCGTGGCCCGTGAGATCGCGTACGACAGCGCAACGCGCAACGGTTCGGCGACGTCGTCCGCGCGTGCTTCGAGATCCATCCCGAGAACTGACAGACCCAGGGCGCGCAGGGTGAGGGCGCGCGACTCGGCGTCGAGATCCACCTCACCGCCGTCTGGCCAAGCGGCGCAGACGGAGTCGGCCGCCTGGGCCATGTGACCGCCGAATTCCCGGACCCGCTGCTTGGTGAAGACGGGTTGGATCGTGCGTCGGCGTGGTCGCCACGGCTCGTAGGGCAGGTCGGCCAGGTTGGCGCCGATGATGCGGCGCATCTCGTCGAACACCGGGCTGGTCTTGTCGACCGAGCCGTCTTTGATGCTGAGGACATCGCGTAGCGCGCCCGGTGAGGTGACGAGGACCATGGGTGGCATCAGCCAGCGCGGGCCAACGGTGAACCGGGTGACGGGTCCACCGGCGTCGCGCAGTCTTTCGGTGCCGGTGCTGAATTCCTTCACAGCTTTGAGCCGCTGGCGCAAGGGCATCGGATTCACCGGCGCCAACGGCAACGAGTCGAGGCCGCCGCTGGAAGGGGCCTGAGTCACGCGGTCCTCCCACTATTTCAATGAGGAACGAAAGTGTACCGATTGTGTCCGGGTTTAATGATGGGGGCGTAAGTGGCGCGGGAAGAAGGGTTCGTCAATGGGGATTCGACCGCTGTGGCGGATACCGGGCATCGTCGTGCGGGAGCGGCTGCATTCGCCGGGGCGCGAACGCATTCCCGAACCGATGGTGATGGACGACGCCGAATCGGTGGCCTACTTTCACGCCGGCGGCGGGGCGAACCCGGGCATGCGAGCTGTGTATGACCTGTGTGCCCGCGCGATCGACACGATGCTGCCGCCGGGTGGGCGGCTGCTCGACCTCGGGATCGGCTCCGGGCGCGCACTGAGCGCGGTGCTGCGCCGCCGCCCGGACATCACTGCCGTTGGCGTCGACCTCGCGCCCAACATGCTGGCGACGGCCCGCGATCTGTTCGCCGCCGAGGGACTCGACGACCGGGTGGAACTGGTGCAGGCGGACATCACGGCGCTGCCCGACTCACTCGCGGGTGCACCGTGGGACGCGATCTCGTGCATGTGGACCTTGCATCAACTGCCGGACGCCGACGTCCTCAGCGCCGCGCTGCGGCAGATCGCCGCAGTCCGGCGGGATAGCGGGGCCTCGTTGTGGATATCGGATTTCGCCCGGCTGCGTGACCCGTCGGCATGCCCGGCCATGTTGCAGTGTGTGGACCCGGACTCGCCGATGGGGTTGCGGCAGGATGCGATCGCCAGTGAGGCGGCGGCCTTCACTCGCGAGGAACTGTCGGCGGCGCTGGCCGTGGCGGGACTCGGCGGGTTGAGCTCGGGCCATGCCACACCGCTGCCGTACCTGCAGGCGTATTGGATGTTCGGCGCGAAGGGCAAACCCGCTCCGGCCGGCAAGCGTCCCCCGCAGCTGCACGGTCAGGCGCGGCGTGAGGCCGCTCTGCTGCGCTGGGGCTTCACCGCCACGCCGTTCTGATCGCTAGACGGGAATCGTTGTGCCGGTTTCGTTCTCGGCGAACTGCACCACCCGGGCGGCGGCGTCGTAGTCACACGCCTTGGGGGAGCGGCCGATCAACGCAGGCTCACCCCGCAACGCCAGCCGGGCGCTGACCCCGACGTAGCTGCCCGGCGGCACCGGCTCGCTGATGCAGTACAGCGTCGGCGCCGCACCCTGGTCGATGTCGTTGCCGAACCGGTCGGCCACCCCCTTGGCCACCTTGTGCGCCAACGACATCAACCCGGAGTCGCTGGTGTGCGTCAGGTTGGAGGCCACCCAGCCGGGGTGGACCAGTTGGGTGACGACGTCGGATTTCGCGGCGCGCAGGCGCCGGTCGAGTTCGAGGCCCCACAGCATCATCGCCAGCTTGGAATGGGTGTAGGCGCCCATCGAGGTCCACTTGCCCTGACGCAGGTGCATGTCGTCGAGTCGAAGCGTCGCTTGACGATGGCCGTCGGAGGAGACGTTGATGATCTGCGAACGCACCCGGGCGAACAGCAGATTCGTCAGGGCGAACGGGCCGAGCACATTGGTGCCCATCGTCATCTCGAAGCCGTCGACGGTCTCCCGGCGCTTGTCGGTCAGTGCGCCGGCGTTGTTGATCAGGATGTCGACATCGCCGTCGAGTCGGTCGCCGAAAGCGCGCACGGACGCGAGGTTGGCGAGATCCAGCTCGATCACCTCGGTGGAGCCGTTGATCTCGGCTGCGCGCTGGGCTCCCAGCGCGGTGTTGCGCACGGCCATGATGACGTGGGCGCCCGCATGGGCCAGGGCGCGCGTGGTGCCCAATCCGACACCGTTGGTCGCGCCCGTCACGATGATCCGTTTACCGGTCAGATTGCCGAGTCGGGTCGGCGCCCACTGCGTCACGCGGGGGAGCATAGCGGGAATTCTGGACAAACAAGACCATCTAAGCAATCGCTCTGCGATCATGCCCTTTGACATGAGTGACAGTGCGCAGGCGATCACGAACCTCCTCTACGTCTATGCCGAGCTGATCGACGCCGGCGACCTCGACGCGGTCGCCGACCTGTTCACGCACGGCCGGATCTGCGGCGTGGAGAACGGTCCGCCCGAGACCGTGTTCGAGGGCCGCGATCGGGTCCGCGAGATGTACGAGATGGCAACCCGCCTCTACGAGGACGGCACGCCGAAGACCAAGCACAACACCAGCAATGTGCAGCTCTACATCGACGAGGAGGCCGGTACGGCGCGCAGCAGGTCGTACTACTGCGTCACCCAGGCGACGCCTGAGCTTCCGCTGCAGGTGATCGTCACCGGCCACTATCACGACACCTTCCATCGGGTCGACGGCCAGTGGTGGTTCGACTCGCGCACCATGTTCGTCGATCAGGTCGGCGACGTCAGCCACCATCTGAAGTTCTGACCTGATGGCTGACACGGGCACCTTTGCGATGGCGGGCGTCCTGGCCGACGCGCAGCGCAAGGAGGGGCTGACCGACTGGGGCCCCGGGGACTTCGAGGAGCCGCTGGGCGTTCTGCTCGACGACTATCCCGGTGCCGGGCTCAACGCGATCGGGGAGCACATCCTGCGGTCGGGCATCGTGCACAGCCTCCGCATGCGGCTGCGCACGCAGGAGTGGATCCACCGTCACCCCGAGATCCTCGACGAGCGGATCGAGGCGCCCATCGTCGTCGTCGGGATGATGCGCAGCGGCACCACACTGTTGCAGCGACTGCTCGCCGCCGACACGCGACTGCACTGTGCCCGCGGCTGGGAGGTCGTCGAAGTCGCGCCCAAGCTGGATTACGACTTCACCGGGACCGACCCCCGCATCGCGATCAGCGAGATGCGGGAGAACAAGTCCCGAGAGCTGGCACCCGAATTGTTCGCCATCCATCCGATGTACGCCCGGGAGGCCGAGGAGGAGATCGTCTTCCTGGCTGACGCGTTCCTGTCGCACGTGCCGGAGTCCGGCGCCAACCTGCCCAACTACCGAACCTGGCTCAACACACAGGATTTCGCGCCGGCGTACGCCTATCTGCACCGCATGCTGCAATTCCTGCAGTGGCAGCAGCGCCGCCGCGGGGTGACCGCAGGCCGCTGGGTGCTGAAGTCACCGGCTCACCTCGGTTACCTCGACACACTTCACGACGAATTTCCCGACGTACACGTCGTGCACATGCACCGCAACCCACGCACCACCATCGCCTCCGGCGCCAGCCTCAACGCGACCTTGCACGCCATGCACGCCGACGATGTCGACCCGCACCGGGTCGGGTCGCAGTGGCTGGACCGGATGGGCTGGACCAACGACCGGGCGATGGCCGTGCGCGGCGACGACGTCGACGAATCGTTGTGGGTCACCGACATCCAGTACGAGGACGCGGTCGCCGACCCGATCGGACAGGTACGCCGGGTCTACGACGCGATCGGCCTGGAGTTGACCGACACCGCCGAGAGCGCGATGCGGCAGTGGCTGGACGACCGGCCGCGTGAGGTACCGCGCCCGCCGTACGGGTTGGACACCTACGGCCTCACCGACGAGCAGGTCGATGAACGTTTCTCGTTGTACAACAAGCGTTTCCGAAAGGACTACCCATGACTGCCGACGATCCGGTGGCCACACCGTCGCAGCACGAGCAGGAGCTGGCGGCGCTCGAGCTGACCGAACATCCGACCGTCAAGGAGGCCTATCGGACGGTCGCGGAGAACTGGCTCAGCCGCGCCAAGGCCTCCGACGCCATGCGGGAGCGGTTCGACGCCGCCTTTGCCGAGGTGATGTTCTCGGCGGCGGTGTGGTCGTCGAACCAGGACAAGCTGCGGCCGAAGGTCAGCTGCATCACCCGGCTGGCGCACCCGGTCGGTGATCGGCAGATTCCCGGATCACGTTGGGGGATCGACAATCCCGACACCGTCTATCGGGTGATTCCGATCTCCGGTGACGAGCGCTACGTGATCCGCGGCCGCGTCGGCGAGCACCGGATGACCGAGAACTACTTCACCCTCTGGGACGCCAACATGGGCACTGTGGCGGTGCTCAACGGCAAGACCATGGACGTCGAGAGTGACGGCAGCTACACCATCACCGTGGATTCCGAGCCCGCGAACGGACGGGTGAACCACGTGCAGACCACGCCCGAGGCGCACGAGTTCTACATCCGGGATGTCCTGTTGGACTGGGCCACAGACGATCCCAACCACATCACGGTCGAGCGCCTGGGCGCCGCGCCGGGCACACCGGCCCGCACCCTCGACGAACAGGCCGAGGCGACCGCGGCGATGATGGCGTACTTCGCGAACTTCACCGGCAAGCTCAGCCACGGCATCTACAAGATGCCGGCCAACCACTTCAATTTGGCCTGGTCGGCGGACAAGGTCGGCGCGATGAAGAATCAGGTGTACGTCATGGGCCGCTTCGACCTCGGCCCCGACGAGACATTCGTGGTCGACGTCAAAGACGGTGGCGCCGAATACTTCACGGTTCCGCTGAGCAACATCTGGGGCACCACTCTGAACATCGTCGATCGCCCCGGCAGCCTGAATAAGGCCCAATCGGTGCCCAACGACGACGGCAGCTACACCTACGTGATTTCGCCGGTCGATCCCGGGGTGGCGAACTGGATCGACTCCGACGGCCTGCGGGAAGGTGTGCTGACGCTGCGGATGGCGGAGTTCGGTGAGGGCGGCCCGACACCCGATCTGGGTGCGACGGGTCGGGTCGTCGCGCTCGACCGACTGGACCAGGACGTGCCAGGCCTTGTGAAGGTGACGGCCGAACAGCGGGCCGAACAGCTGGCGCAGCGCCGTCGGGCGTATCTGCGCCGGCTCCCCGAAGGCACCCCGAACGAGAGGACCAACTGAGATGGGTTGCTGGCTGGTTACCGGCTGCTCTACCGGCATCGGACGCGAGATAGCTCGGGCCGCACTGGAATCCGGAAAGAACGTGGTGGTGACGGCTCGGCGGATCGAGTCGGTGCAAGACCTGGCCGACGAGTTCGGCGATCGCGCCCTGGCCATCGCGCTGGACGTCACCGATAAGGACCTGATCGCCGATGCGGTGGCCGCGGCCGATGCCACGTTCGGCGGGGTGGACGTACTGGTCAACAACGCCGGCAACGGGTATCTTTCGGCGGTCGAGGAAGGCGAGGATGCGAAGGTCCGACTCTTGTTCGACACCAACTACTTTGGTGTTGTCGACACCATCAAGGCGGTGTTGCCGTCGATGCGGGAACGCGGTTCCGGGCACATCATCAACATCTCGTCGATGACGGGACTGGTGGCCAACCCACCCAATGCCTACTACTCGTCGACGAAGTTCGCGCTCGAAGCACTCACCGAAGCGCTGGCCCAGGAGGTCAAACCACTCGGGATCAAGGTCACGGCCATCGAGCCCGGCGCATTCCGCACTGATTGGGCCAAACGGTCGATGTGGGAATCTTCCACGCCGATCGGTGATTACGACGACAGCGTCGGCACCCGCAAGACCTTGATCAAGGATTTCGCCGACCACCTGCCCGGGGATCCACGCAAGGTCGCCGAAGCCGTGGTGATGGTCGCAGGCCTCGACGAGCCGCCGCTTCGGCTGTTACTCGGCCGCGACGTGCTCAAGGCGGTCCGGGATAAGCTCGCTGCCTTCTCGGCGTCGATCGACGAGTGGGAAGCGGTCACCAAGGACGTCAACTTTCCCAGTTAGTCTGCGCGGTAAGTGCGAGGCAAACGCACGCTCCACCATTGCTTTTCGCGATTGTGTGCCCTTGCGGTGAAATCCGCTTACTTTTGAAGGCGTGCAGGACGTCCTTTCCGAACTCGCGGCGATCTGGCGTACCGGCCAAACCGCCGGCCTCGCCACCGTCGTGCGCACCTTCCGGTCGGCGCCGCGACAGCCCGGTGCGGCGATGGTGGTGGCACCCGACGGCTCGGTCAGCGGCTCGGTGTCGGGCGGTTGCGTGGAGGGCGCTGTCTACGAGTCGGCCACCGAGGTCGTCGCGACCGGGGTGCCGCGGCTGGAGCGGTACGGGGTCAGTGACGATGACGCGTTCGCCATCGGGCTGACCTGCGGCGGCATCCTCGACATCTTCGTCGAGCCGATTTCGCAGCGCAGCTTCCCGCACTTGGACCGGGTGGTCGAGGATATCGCCGAGCATCGCCCGGTGGCGATCGCCACCGTGATCGCTCACCCCGACCACGACTGGCTGGGACGCCGACTGGTCCTCGGCCCCGAATCGGTCGACGGCACGCTGGGTTCGGCACGTGCCGACGCCGCCGTCACCGACGACGCGCGCGGTCTGCTGGCCGCCGGCCGCAGCGAGGTGCTCACCTACGGTCCGGACGGGCAGCGGCGCGGCGAGGGCATGGAGGTGTTTGTCGCCTGCCACGCGCCACGACCGCGGATGCTGGTGTTCGGCGCCATCGACTTCGCCGCGGCGGTGGCCCAGCAGGGCGCCTTCCTCGGCTACCGCGTCACCGTGTGCGATGCCCGCGGTGTGTTCGCCACTCCCGCCCGGTTTCAGACCGCCCACGAGGTGGTCGTCGAGTGGCCGCATCGCTACCTTGCCGCCCAGGCCGAGGCCGGAGCGATCGACTCGCGCACCGTGATCTGCGTGCTCACCCACGACGCCAAGTTCGACGTGCCGCTGCTCGAGGTGGCCCTGCGCCTCGACGTCGGCTACATCGGGGCGATGGGATCCCGCCGCACTCACGATGACCGGCTGGCCCGGCTGCGCGAGGCTGGGCTGACCGATGCGGAGCTGAGCAGGCTGGCCAGCCCGATCGGGCTGGACCTCGGCGCCCGCACTCCCGAGGAGACCGCGGTGTCGATCGCCGCGGAAATCATCGCCCGTCGATGGGGTGGCGGAGGGCGTCCGCTGACGGAAACCAGCGGCCGAATCCACCACGACGACGATCACGACAGTGCCTCCGCGACAGGGCAATTGAGCGATTATCTGAGTCGCTAGCGACGGCGCTCTATCACATCGGGGGTCGGTGCAGCGGCCCACCCCACCACCCTGGCAGTCTGGTCCGCAACGAGTACTGCACCGCACTCGCACCGGATGAGGAGAGCCCATGAAGATCGACAACGAGTTCACCGTCAGCGTCCCGATCGCGCAGGCCTGGGAAGTCCTGAGCGATATGAACCAGGTGGTCCCGTTGATGCCGGGTGCGCAGCTCATCGGCCAGGAGGGCGACGACTTCCTGGGCAAGGTCAAGGTCAAAGTCGGACCGGTCACCAGTGAGTTCAGCGGCAAGGCGCACTTCGTGGAGCGCGACGAAGCCCAGCACCGCGCGGTGGTCGACGGCCGCGGCAAGGAAGCCCGCGGCACCGGCAACGCGGCGGCCGTCGTCGTCCTGCAGCTGCACGAGGCAGGCGACCACACCCGGGTCACGGTCGAAACCGATCTGAAGATCGTCGGCAAGCTGGCCCAGTTCGGCAGCAGCATGCTGCAGCAGGTGTCCGAGAAGCTGCTCGGGCAGTTCGTCGACTCGCTGGAGGCCAAGCTGGCCGCGGGCAACGGTGAAGTCGGCACCGCACCGGAAACATCGGAAACACCGGAGAGTGCCGTCGAAGCCGCCCTGGCCACGCCGGCGACGCCGGGCGCCGCAGGTCTCGGCACGCCGGCTGCCACGGCCACTCCGCGGGTCGCACCCGCGCAGACGCCGGCTCAGGAGCCGGAGCCGATCGACCTGCTCGCACTGGCCGGCGGGACGTCGGCGACCAAGTACGCCGCGGCCGGCGTTGCCGCGCTGGTGCTGCTGATCCTGATCGCAGTGGTAGTTCGACGCCGCACCTAGTCGATCGTCGGGCGCCGACGATCCGGCGCCTGCAGCCTTCCCCAGAATCATGCGCTGACCAGCGCTGTTCGCTGTCTGAAACACCCAGGCGTAGATGCCGCATCGGCGTCCGTTGACTAGATACAGCTCTGCAGGTATGTTACTGCGCCATACGTCACACCGGCCTTTCGTGGTGACGTGCGCCATACCCCGGGCATCGCCGCCCTCCGAGATTGGACTCCGTCAATGGCCGACTCCCTGGACTTCTCAGCAGCAGGACAACCCGCCCAGCGGAAACGCCCAAGGGGAGGCAACCCGCCGACCAAGACGCACGGGGCACCCATCGGCGCGCGCGCCGCCCAGGTCGGCGGCCTCGCGCTCGCCGCCTACGTCATCACCGCTGTGACCACCGGGAGTGGGGTGGCGTCCGCCGATACGGGCGACGGGGACACGGGAGGTTCCGGCACCTCGTCGAGCCAGCACGAGGCAAAGGCGGCGAATACGAACAGGTTCGGCCCGCGGGGCGGTTCTCGCGCAGTGACCAACCGCCCCGCTGGATCGGGCAACGGCGCGACTCCGTCATCCGCGACGACCGCTTCCGCGAAACCACGGCCGGGCACCGGAGGATTCCGGACCCCATCGAGCCACAGGCAGCCGCAGGCGAGCGCACCATCGAGCGACTCGCCGTCCATCGCCATGGCGAACAACATCGCCGCTGCCGAGCCACGTCCGGTGGGGGTGCCGGCGCCACTGCCGCCTCAGCGGGTGGCGGTGGACTGGGCACCTCTCACCTGGATCCGGCGGACGTTCTTCAACCGACCGCCGACCGTTCACTACCGCGCCAGCCTCAACTCCCAAGACATGAGCAACGGGGTCATCACCGGCAGCATCGGCGCGCTCGATCCGGACGGCGACCGGTTGACCTACCAGGTGCTTGCCGATCCGAAATACGGCAGTGTGGTGATCGATCCACTCACCGGGAAATTCACTTTCACGCCCACCGCGCTCTTCGCGGAGTTCGGTGGGGCCGACGCCTTCACCGTCAAGGTCACCGACGGCCGGTTCCATCCGCTGTCGCTTCTGTTCTCACCGGATCGCGGCACGCCGACACCGAGACTGGCTGTTGCCGTCACGCGGCTGCCCGACGCGTCGCCGTCGTCGCCGTTGGAGCCGTTCAAGGTCGAGAAGGTGCTCACCTTCGATGTCCCGGACGGGGTGGTCGTCACCGGCGCGGACCTGGCACCCGACGGTGAGCACCTGTTGCTCGAGGTGAGCATCGCCGGCAAGACCCAGATCGCCGTGAGCAATCTGGATGGTGGTGAATACCAATGCATTTCGTGCGGATTGGTCACCAACGCCGCCAAAGCTGTTGCCCTAGAGGACAATCAGAGAATCTGGTTCGCCAGCACCTCGGGGCAGCAATCCGCCGACGACCCACTCGGGGGCGCGGGTTTGATCGGCTACTCGATTCTCCAGTGCGAGGGGTCGATCTCTGCGTGCGCGAACCCCACCGTCAAGAACGTGGAGTTCCCCTCGGATCGTGGGCCGATGGCCACGACGACCCAGAATCGGGAGGCCAAGCCCGACCCGTTCGGTGAGTACGTGACATGGACCGAGAACACGCCCGTCACCGGCCCGCGGATGAGTATCGCAAGGCTGGTTGCCACCGACACCGGATACTCGCTGGTCGATCAGCGGATCTTCAGCCCGCAGTGGGACGAGAACACCGAATACGCAGCGGATTTCGCCAATGCCACCCGGTTCTACGAGGGCGGCAGCTGGCACGCCGGCGGCCGGTATCTGAAGTATCAGACCACCACCACCGGCCTGAACTACGACATCTATCTGTTGGACACCCTCACCGGTGAGCGGCGTCAGCTCACCACCGACATCGACTACAACGAGTCCGGTGACGTCGCTCCGGACGGCCGATCGGTCTACTTCAGCTCTGCTCGCGGAGCGGACCGCATGGACGTCTTCACCGCCCTGCAGCGGCCGTCGCTACTCGACGTCGCGGCCTTCCCCCAGATGGCGCGGGTAAGCCTGTGGAACAACCGTCGTGCGATGAACGAACCCTGGGTGATGAACCTCGACGACGGCCAGCAGTTGGGCGGCTACTCGGGGCAACCGATCATCATCGATCCGGACTGGACGATCCGCGGTTGGAGCTGGTTCCCCGACTCCACCCGCGCCCTGATCAACGAGCAGCAGCGTCCGGACACCGTGACCCCCGGCGCGCCCACCACCCCGTGGCGATTCAGCATCATCAGTTTCCCCGACCGAGAGGCCACGACCCCGCTCCCGCCGGTGCACCAGGATCCCGAGGCAATCGCCAAGTGGTCGGTGCCGGTGGAGGACTACCACCCGATGATGGGTCGTCAGGTCCCGTCGCGAGTGCTGAAAGGCAAATACTCGGGAACCGCCACGTTGCAATACAGCGGAGCGTTCTCGGGGGGAACGTATTCCGTCACCTACGACAACTACTCCGACGACGGTAAGACGTTCATCAGTGGCACCGAGAAGGTCACGGTCGTCAATCCGATCGGCAATGCCACGTGGACCGCGGATCTGACCAGTACCGGTGAACGCACCGGTTATCTGAAGGGCAGCATCAAAGCCGGTAAGGCCAACGCCTTCTCGGGCACGGTGTCTTCCGAAATCAACGGAGTCACCTACACCGGCGTCCCGATCCAAACCGACTTCCCGGTCATCAACCCGCCCCAGCTGGCGATCACCTCGTTCGACAACAGGGTCCGGGTGACCGCCACCGTCGCCGAGGACGGCTATCCCCGAGCGGTGTACGGCGCAACGGTGACTGTCGGTTCCGTGACAACGACCACCGACGAGCACGGCTTTGCCCAGATCCCGTTCCGGCCCGGCGACACCATCACCGTTGATGCCGGCGGATTCCTGTCAGCCAGCCAGCAGGTGAACTAACTACTTCTTGGTCTGCGGTGTGGCGACCATGATCGGGCCGTTCATCGACCCGTCGACGGCCGACTTGTAGTCACCCATGGTGCCGTCGGAGTCGATGGCCGCACCGTCGGCACCGCTATCGCCGTCCTGTACGGCAAACGTTGTCGTGGGGCTGCCCGCGGACGCGACGCCGATCCCGCCGAAGAGTGCCGCCAGGCCGATGCCCGTTGAAGCCAGGAGTCCACTGAGGATGATTTTGACCATTTGCTGTGACCTTTCACGCGATCAGCGCAAACTAACCGCCGATCCTGTGAGGATTGCTGTGCGCTAGCTGGTAAACCGCTGGGTCAGCGGTGCGTGTGCCGGTCAGAGCGGCGCGGCCCGTGGTCGTACGGGCAAATTTTTACGACTCGGTAACGGGATCCGTCGCCGCCTTGGCGGCTTTGCGGCGCTTGTACCACTCCCAGATCATCGGGGTGATCGACGCGACCGCGATGAGGATGAAGATCGGTTCGAGCAGCTTCTGGATGATCTGGAACTGCCCGAGACCGTAGCCCAGCAGTGTCAGGCCAATGCCCCACAACAGCGCGCCGATGACGTTGAACAGCGTGAAGACCCCGTACTTCATCTTCGCCGCCCCCGCGGTGATCGGGGCCAGGGTGCGCACGATCGGGACGAAGCGGGCCAGCACGATCGCGAACGGGCCGCGCTGCTCGAAGAAGAGGTGCGCCTCGTCGAGGTAGCGCTGTTTGAGGACCCGCGCATTCGGCTTGAACATCGCGGTGCCGAGGAAGCGGCCGACGAAGTAGCCCACCTGACCGCCGAGGATCGCCGCGATCGGGATGAAGAGCAGTAGCTGCCACAGCTGGAAGTTGGCGCTCACGTCGGCACCCTGCGCGGCGGTCCCGGCGGCGAGCATGCCTGCGACGAACAACAGCGTGTCGCCGGGCAGCACCGGGAACAGCACGCCGGACTCGATGAAGACGACGACCAGAATGCCGACCAGGGCCCAGGTGCCGAACTGCTCGATCAGCTTGAGCGGGTCGAGAAAGTCGGGCATGAGCGCCAGGGTGGTGGTGGTCACGACGCCCAAGGGTACCGGTGGGGGTTGTCAGCGACCTGTGCCGGGCGACGGGCTTCTTGTCATACTGACTCCGTCGCGCAGGAGACGTTGAGAGGAAGTGCCATGCCCATCGCTACGCCCGAGGTTTACGCGGAGATGCTGGGCCGCGCCAAGGAACACTCGTTCGCTTTCCCGGCGATCAACTGCGTCGGCTCGGAGAGCATTAACGCGGCCATCAAGGGCTTCGCCGACGCCGGCAGCGACGGCATCATCCAATTCTCCACCGGCGGAGCCGAATTCGGCTCCGGGCTGGGTGTCAAGGACATGGTCACCGGCGCCGTGGCGCTCGCCGAGTTCGCTCATGTCGTCGCCGCGAAATACCCGATCACCGTCGCGCTGCACACCGACCACTGCCCCAAGGACAAGCTCGACACCTACGTCCGCCCGCTGCTGGCCATTTCGGCCGAGCGGGTGGCCAAGGGCGCCAACCCGTTGTTCCAGTCGCATATGTGGGACGGCTCCGCGGTCCCGATCGACGAGAACCTGTCGATCGCCCAAGAACTGCTCAAGCAGGCCGCCGCCGCCAAGATCATCCTGGAGATCGAGATCGGCGTGGTCGGCGGTGAAGAGGACGGCGTCGAAGCCGAGATCAACGAGAAGCTGTACACCTCGCCGGAGGATTTCGAGAAGACGATCGAGGCACTCGGCGCCGGTGAGCACGGGAAGTACCTGCTGGCCGCGACGTTCGGCAACGTGCACGGTGTCTACAAGCCGGGCAACGTCGTGCTCAAGCCCGAGGTGCTGGCCGAGGGCCAGAAGGTGGCGTCGGCCAAGCTCGGCCTGCCCGACGGGTCCAAGCCCTTCGACTTCGTCTTCCACGGCGGCTCGGGCTCGCTGAAGTCGGAGATTGAGGACTCCCTGAAGTACGGCGTGGTCAAGATGAACGTCGACACCGACACCCAGTACGCATTCACCCGCCCGATCGCGGCGCACATGTTCTCCAACTACGACGGCGTGCTCAAGGTCGACGGGGAAGTGGGCAACAAGAAGGTCTACGACCCGCGCAGCTACCTCAAGAAGGCCGAGGCGTCGATGACCGAGCGCGTCATCGAGGCGTGCCGCGACCTGCACAGCGCCGGTCGCTCGGTGTCAGCCGGCTAGCGGCTTTCAGCCGAACTCGATGACATGGCGGATCGCTCGACCGTCCGCCAACTGCTCCATCCCGGCGTTGATGTCATCGAGCGTGATCCGCGCGGAGACCAGCTTCTCGACGGGCAGCCGGCCGGCACGCCACAGTTCGACGAATCGCGGGATGTCCCTGCTGGGCACCGACGAACCCAGATAGCTGCCGATCAGTGATCGTCCCTCGGCGACGAACCCCAACGGCGACACACTGATTCGGGTCTCCGGCCGCGGCAGACCGACCGTGATGGTGCGTCCGCCGGGCGCGGTCAACCCGATCGCGGTCTCGAGTGCCGGCCCATTGCCTGCGGCTTCGATGACCACGGAGGCCTTGACGCCCTGAGCGGTCGCCTCGTCGGGTGTCAGCGCCTCGTGCGCCCCGAGCGTTCGTGCCCGGTCCAGTTTGTCGGGCAGAGTATCGACGCCGATGACCCGCACGTCGTCATGGGCCAGCGCGGTCAGCACAGCGGCCATGCCGACACCACCGAGGCCGACGACGACGACCGTCTGGCCCGGCCGGGGCATCCCGGCGTTGAGGATGGCGCCGCCACCGGTCAGCACCGCGCACCCCAGCAGCGAGGCGACCACCGGCGGCACGTCGGCGTCGACCGGCACCACTGACCGCCGGTCCACCACGGCGTGCGTGGCGAAGCCCGAGACGCCCAGGTGGTGCAGCACGGGTGCGCCGTCCCGACTGAGCCGGACGTCACCGTCCATCAGGGTGCCCTGACCGTTGGCCACACTGCCCGGCACACAGGGCGCCAGCCCGTCGGTGGCGCAGCCGGCGCAGTGGCCACACCGCGGCAGGAAGGTCAGCACCAGCCGCTGCCCCGGCTGCAGGCCGGATGACCGACCGGCGCGCTCGACGACGCCGGCAGCCTCATGGCCCAGCAGCATCGGCACCGGGCGCACCCGATTCCCGTCGATCACCGACAGGTCGGAATGGCAGAGGCCGGCCGCCTCGATGCGCACCAGCAGCTCGTCATCACCCGGCGGCGCCAGCTCCAGTTCACTGATCGTCAGCGGCGTCGAGGTGGTGTACGGACGGGGCAGACCGATCTGGTCGAGGACGGCTCCACGGATCTTCATATCGACCAGCCTGCCCCGACTGACACACTGTGGCCATGACCGGTACCGAACGAGACTTGCGCAGCAGCGATTTCCCGGTGCACTGGCCGGTGCTGACGCGGTGGACCGACAACGACATGTTCGGTCACCTGAACAACGCGGTGTACTACGAACTGTTCGACACCGCGATCAACGCGTGGATCAACACGACAACCGGCGTGGATCCGGTGACGTCGCCGTGGCTGGGCGTGGTGGCGGAGTCGGGCTGCCGGTATTTCGCCGAGTTGGCTTTTCCCGACCCGCTGACGGTGGGGCTGTCCGTGGCCCGCTTGGGTCGGACGAGCGTGACCTACCGGCTGGCGGTGTTCGCGTCTCCGCACGACCCGGCCGGCACCGACGATCATCCGGTGGCCGCGGTCGGGCACTGGGTGCACGTCTACGTCGACCGCGAAAGCCGCCGACCGGTGCCGATCCCCGCCGAGATCCGCACGCTGCTGGAGTCCATCAGCTCGGCGGGGTGACATCGCCGCGAGATCGACATGAGGGCTGCGAATCAAGCGTGCTCACGACCCTGGTGTCGATCTCGCCGGGGTGATTCAGGACGCCTGGCAGATCTTCCACTGGTTGTCGCGGAACTGCAGGTCGAAGCTGCGGGTGGACCGTGTCGCCGGATCGAACGCCATGAACGAGGTGACGTTGGCCTCGGCGTGGTCGCCGTTGACGACCACCTCGTCGATGCTGGCCACCACCGGGTACTGGCGGGCCGCGGCCACCCGCGCGTGGGTGTCCGACCAGGCCGCGTCGTCGTATTTGACGTAGCTGTCCCGGGTCTGGCCGCAGGTGATGCCGCGCAGGGCGGCCAGGTCGCCGTTCTGCACGGCGGTGTCGAAGTGCTGGATCGTCGAGCGGACCATGTCCTCCTGCGACGCCTTCGCGGAGTCGCGGCGGGTGAGCAGAATGGTGACCAGGATGGCGACCGCGGCCAGCGCCGCGATCACGGCGATCACCGCCAGCACCACGGCCCAGCTGCGCCGCCGCGTCGCCACCGGGCGCGGTGGGATGGCCTGCGGTCCGGTGCGCGGCGGGCCCGACGCGGGGAACACCTCGGTGGGGGTGGAGAAGATCTCGGTCTCCGGATCCGGTTCGCGATGGATGATCTGCGTCGACCCCGCATCGAATCCCGGTGCGGTGAAACGACGTTCCGCCGGCGGCTCGGTGGCCCCGAACACCTCGGTGGCCGCGTCGCTCTCCTGCGGCGCCTGCTCATCGCCGGCGGGCGCGACGGGTCCGGTGACCTCGTCGTGGTCGGGCCCGGATGGGTTCGACATGGGGGCTGCCGTCCTCCTGAAGTACTGGTCCTTCTGACCCTAACCGTTGGGTGCGGCCATCGGCTGGCGGTGGCACCGGCACAATAGGGCAATGACATCGTTTGGTGACCTTCTGGGCCCCGAGCCCACGCTGCTACCTGGGGACATCGAGGCCGAAGCCGAACTGCTGGCCGGGGAGAAGGCCGCGATCGTCGCCGCGGCGCACCCGTCCGCGTCGGTCGCGTGGGCCACGCTGGCCGAGGAAGCGCTCGCCGACGACAAGGCGGTCACCGCGTACGCCTACGCCCGGACCGGATACCACCGCGGTCTGGACCAGTTGCGCCGCAACGGCTGGAAGGGGTTCGGCCCCGTCCCGTATCGCCACGAACCCAACCGCGGCTTCTTGCGGTGCGTGGCGGCGCTCGCCCGGGCCGCCGACAACATCGGGGAAACCGACGAGTTCGCCCGCTGCCTCGACCTGCTCGACGACTGCGATCCGGCGGCGCGCGCCGAACTGGGCTTGGCCTAGTACCGGTCCTGCGCCAAGGACTGCCGTAGCTCGGTGACCTCGTCGGCGAGGAACGGCAGGGGATCGCCGCGCTCAGGTACCGGCGCACCGGTCCGCACCGCGGCGGCCAAGGCCGCAAGAGCCTCCACATGCGGTTGCGCCGACCGGCCGCCGAACAGCGATCGGCCGAACTCGACACCATCGGCGCGGTGCTCGATGGTCCAGCACGCCGCGATCGTGCGGTAGGCCAGCTGCTCGGTCGCGGTCACCGCGGGCAGCAACTGCTCGGCGAGCTCCTTCTGGCGTGCCGACCCGGCCAGCGCGGCCTCGTCGGATTCCATCAGCGCGATCGTGGCGATCTGCAGGTCCCGGCGGGCGGCACGCGCAGCCAGCCCGGTCGTATCGCCGGCGGCGACGTAGGGGAGCACCTGCGCAGCCGCCTCGAGCGTGCGTCCGATCGCGTCGGTCAGCCGGGTGGATTCCTGCCAGCGCACGGCGACCAGGTAGACGGTCACCCCGATCGCGCAGCCGATCAACGTGTCGATACCGCGGGCCAGCAGCAGGTGGCCGATGTCGACCGCATGGGTGCCCGACGAGATGGTCAGCGCCGCGGTCGTGATGAAAACCGTTGCGAGCGCATAGTTTCGGACCACCAACACCTCGATGACGAAGTTCAGCAGCGCCAACAGCACTACCAGCCAGAGGTCGTGAGGGTGCAGCGACAGGATCACCCCCGCGAGCCCGAGGCCCACCCAGGTGCCCAGCAGCCGCTCGGCGCCGCGGCGCAAGGTGCGGCTGCGGTCGGTGCCCTGGTGCAGCACCAGCACGGCAGCTGCCATCGCCCAGTACGCGTGGTCGACACCCAGAGCCATCGCTGCCGCACCGGACAGCAGCGCGCCGATGGCGACGCGCTGCATGATGTGCCGCACCGGCGATCCGGGACGGACCGCGCGGCGCAGCACCGTGACCACCGGCGGGCTACCCAGCGGGATCCGGTCGGCGTCACGGGTCGCCACGGCTTCCGGCGGCAGCTGCAGCGCACCGAGCCTGCGGGCCTGCTCGGCGGTCTCCAGTGCCGGGGCTGTTCCCTGCGCGGCGGCGGTGACCGCCGTCGTGAACAACACATGCACCGCGTGGTTGGCGGCCCGCAGCCGGTGCAGAACGCTGCTCGAACGGGCTTGTAGCGGTTGATAATTCACCAGCACGCTCCATGAGCGGTGCAGCGCGCTGGCCGCCCGGTGGCGGGCGGCGCGTTCGGCCGGCGAGTTGGCGGCTTCGATGTAGCCGGCGACGGCCTCGGCGGCGGCCGCGACCGCCGCGCGTTCCGGCTTGCGATAGTGGACCAGCGCGCCGGCCATCTGCACCAGCCAGGCCACCCCGCCGCCGGCGAGCACCAGCAGGCCGATTGTCCAGGGCGCCAAATGTGCTGCGGAAACCCCGATTCCGGCCGCGCAGGCGACGACGAAGATGTAGGCACCGGGCGGTCCGACGGCCAGTGCGTTGCACAGCCACACCGCCGCGACGGCGACCAGTGACACCACCACGACGCCGAGCCACGGCACCTGCGCCGACCAGTCGCCCAGGGCGACGGCCGCGGCCAGGGACACCGCCACCGTCGCCAACTCGATGCCGCGGTTGGCGTACGGCCGGTCACCACCGAACCGCGACGTGAACGCGCCGAGGGTGGCGATCAGGCCGGAGCTCATCGCCCCCGCGGCCCAGCCCGCCGTGACGGGGATCGCGGTGCTGATCGCCGCGCGCAACCCGATGGGCCAGCGCGGCGGAGGGTTCACCAACTCACCAGTCGGTCTGACCGGGGCAGTCGTCCGCGCAGCCGGGCGGTTCGACCTGGACGGTCGCATGCTCGAGCCCGCGGGCGGACAGCACCGCCCTGGCGTCGTCGAGCACCCGGTCGGAGTCCCCACTGCTGGTCAGGTGGGCGGTCACCATGTCTTTGCCCGGCACCAGCGTCCACACGTGCAGATCGTGCACCTCGGTGACGCCGTCGACCGCGGCCAGTGCGGCGCGGAGTTCGTCAACGTCGATGTGGGCGGGCGAGGATTCGGACAGGATCCGCAGTGCGGCGCGGGCCAGGCCGATCGCCCGGGGCAGCACCCAGAGCGCGACGAACACCGCGACCACAACGTCGGCGTACGGCCAGTGCGTCGTCACGTTCACGATGCCGGCGATCAGCACGCCGATGCTGCCGACGGTGTCGGCCACCACTTCCATGTAGGCGCCCTTGACCGCGAGGCTTTCCTCGGATTGCGAACGCAGCAGCAGCACGACGGCCAGATTGGCGACCAGACCGGCGATGGCGACGGCGATCATCGGGACGCCGGGGATCTCCGGTGCGTTGCCCAGCCGCTCGATCGCCTCGTAGAGGATGAATCCCGCCACGAAGAGCAACAGCACGGCGTTGGCGACCGCGGTGAACACCTCGGCCCGATGCCAACCGTAGGTGCGGGCCGCCGACGCCGGACCATGGCGGGCCAGCAGCACGGCGGTCAGCCCCATGAACATGGCGACCAGGTCGGTCAGCATGTGGCCGGCGTCGGCAAGCAGGGCGATGGAGTTGATCATCAGCGCGGTCGTCAGCTCGATGACGAAGAAGACGGTCAGGATGCCCGCGGCGACGAGCATCCGGCTCACCCGCGTGTCACCGCCGTGGCTGTGGTCGTGTCCGGCTCCCATGCCAGGAATATATGCGCAGAAGCGCATATGTCGCAAGCCTCATCGACTCGGGTTGGGTCGGGTGTCGACGGTGCTATGGTGTGAATCACATACGTGCACGACTGTTTGTAAAATCACTCGGCTCAGCCGCGGCGTCAGGAGTTCCGATGAAGGGTTGTCGTGTCAGGGCAGCGCGTGCCGCGGTGTGCGGCGTTGTCGCGGGGGTGATGGTGGCGGCGTCGGTCGCGACGCCCGGGCCCGCGCTCGCCGATCCGTCGACCGCTTTCACAGCCGGCGAGGCGCTGGTCGTGGGCGGCACCGGCAAGAGCGTGCCGTCCGCGTCGATGATGCATGCGCTCTACGAGCAAGGCATCTTCAGCGATCCGGATCCGACGGGTGTGCAGTACCCGGCGCAGCTGTGGCCGATTCGAGGGAAGTTGACGCTCGATGAGTCGGTCGCGGTCGGGGTCGCGAATCTCGACAGCGCGCTGGTCGGCGCGGACGGACCGGTCACCGTCGTCGGACTGAGCCAGGGGGCGGTGGTGGTCAACTATGAGAAGCGGGCTCTGATGGCTCAACCCGACCCGCCGGCGGACATCTCATTCGTCACGATCGGGGACCCCACCAACAGCGACGGGGGCCTGCTGGCGAAGCTGCCACACGTGCACATTCCGATACTGGACGCCACCATTCCCCGGGCGCCAGTCGAAACACCCTACGACACAACGGAAATCGTGCATGAGTATGACGGCTACTCGGATTTCCCGGATAACCCGCTCAATCTGCTGGCAGACCTGAATGCGCTTGCCGGGGTGATCTATCTGCACCCCAACAAGGGCGGCGTGGATCTCAACGATCCCCGCAATGTGGTCACCTCGAGCACGAATTCCCTGGGGGGTACGACGACCCGCATCGTGGTACCCACCGATGAGCTTCCCCTGACGAGGCCACTGCGAGCACTCGGTGTCCCCGATGCGGCCGTGGACGCATTGGACAAACCGTTGCGGAAGATCATCAACACCGCCTATGCCGGCGAACGACCGGGGCGGAAAGCGCCGAGATCGGGTCTCGGATCCTCCCCGGCTCATCGCTCCTTTGAGCCGGCTCGCCGTCCGGCGAGTGCAACGGCGCACTCGAAGCCTCGCACCCTGTCGTAGGGGAAGCGTCGTGGCGGGCCTGTCGACCCCGTTGTCAGTCGCCCTGGCCTGGAGCGCCTTGACCCATTTTCGTGATTTACGTTACAGTCAAAACAAACATTCATGACGGTTTGTAAATAAACCTCGGAGGAACCATGGGTAGGTCAGTGGAGGGCAACCAGCGCGCGAATCGGGGTGGCCGATTGGAGCCGTACGGCTGGCTGGGGCTGAGCGCGATCACGCTGGGTATGGGCGCCGCGCTGGCCTACGGGGCAGGCGTTGCCCACGCTGATACGGCCGGTTCCACCGCACCGGCCGGAGCATCGGCCGCTGACCACGAACCCAAGCACGCTACCGCTGCGGGCAGGCGAACGCCGTCGGCGGCCACGCTCGCCGGCGCCAAGGATCCGACGTCGCGGTCAGACGTTGTCGCAACGAAATCCGCCGGTGCGCCCGCGATCATGCGACGAGCGTCGGCGACACTCGATCGACGCACGACGCCTTCTCGCGCCGTCCTCGCGACGGTTCCGACCGCGCCCACGCCAGCGGGATCCCCGGCGGGTTTGGCCGACGTGTTGGCCTACGCCGCTCGTGGCGTCGAGAACATCGCCCTGCCGCAGCGACAACCCGCGCCCGGGCACCCCGGTTCGATGAACCTCGCTGCCTCCGCACCGGTGCCCCAACTGGCATTCGACGCGGTGGTCGCCGGGCCAATCCAGCAGGCCCTGCACTCACTCGTCAGACACATCGAGGCCGCGGTGGCAACGACTGTGCGCTTCGTCAGCAGCGCGGTGCGGGCGACGGTGCAGGCCACCGTCGTGGCGGTGCGGACGATCACGACCGCAATCACCAATGTCGTCGAAATCGCCCTCCATCCCGCGCCGTACGCGGATGGTCCGACCGTCGGCATGCCCGACGCTCCCACCGGTGCGGTCACCGGCAATCTCGGTTTTCGGGCGCCAGGCGACCTGCCACTGACCTACACCGTCACCACGGCGCCGACGCGCGGGACGGTGACCGTGAGCAACTCCGGTGTGTACACATACACCCCCACGCAAGAGGCGCGGCTGGCCGCAGACGGCGCTACGCCGCTGACCGATACGTTCGTGGTGACCACAACCGACCGCTTCGGGTCCACCTCTCAGACGGTCACTGTTCCGGTCGCCCCCGCCCGTTACGTGGTACAGGTGCCCGACAGCGTGCTGGCGCCCCGCGAACCCAACTTCGCCCCCGACGGCAAGTCCTTGGTGTTCTCCGCGACTCCCCAGGGCGGCGGCAGATCCGAGATATATCGAATCGACGTCGACGGCACCAACCTTCGGTGCCTCTCATGTGGACTCGCCCCCGACGTCACCGAGGATCTCTCGAAGCCGTTCGCCATGGCCAACGGGACGGACTACCTCCTCAGCGGTGGCACGCAGTCGCCGACCGGAGGAACGTCGGCCGACCACTTCGTCCTGCACTGCACCGGAGGGGACGGTGGCTGTGGGGAGGGTTCGTCGCTCTCGTTGATCAATCTGCCGACCCAATACGCTCCGGGCGTGGTCGTCGTCCAGACCCGCGAGATGCGCATGGCTCCGGACAGCACGCACATCGCCTACACCCAGCTACTCGCTTCGGGAACCAAGACTGTTCTGGTCACCAGTGTCGGCACGTTGCAGGCCGGCCCGAACGGCTACGACATCGTCGACTCGCGGGTGGTGTACGACGCCGGTGAAATCAAAGCCTTCACGCCGGACGGCAAGGGCGTCATCGTCACCGACTTCTATGGCCGCTACAACCAAGGCAACGCCGACGACGTCGTGGTGAACCTGCAGAACGGATCGATCACCCGGCTGACCGCCAACCTGGACTACGACGAGAGCGCAAACCTGTCGCCCAATGGGCAATGGCTGGTCATCGGAAGCTCCCGCACGCTGAATTACCTGACGCCGATGACGCAGATCGTCAGGCCGAGCTTCGTCCCCGCCTACGTGGTGTTTCCGACCTTCTTGGCAAAGCGCGGCACCACGAACCAGACCTGGGTCGTCTCGCCCGCGGACGAGTTGGCCGGCGAGAACGGTATCTTCCTCGGGGATCCGACCGGGACGTATATCTCGCGGCCAGTGGCGAACTGGAGCCCTGACGGTACCGCGGTCGCGCTCTGGGAAGCGCAGGCGTCCGACGCGACCCAAAGCCGACTGGTGGTGGCGTACCTCAGCGAGACCGGCGGCGGCACACTGCCCACCGACACCTCCACGCCCGATATGACCGGATGGGCACCGGCGCTATCGGGATTCGTCCCTACGCTGCCGCAGCTGGAACCGGGACGGGCCGGCCTCGTGGGCGGTAACGCGCAAGTCGTCAAGACCACGAGCGGCAAACTGACGACGACGACGGTCACCTACACCAACTTCGAGGACAGCTCTGGCTACATCCTCAACGGGACCGAATCGACTATCGCCAACGCCACGCTCACGTCGATCACCTACAACGCCAACATCACGGTCACCGATGCAGACGGTAACGAGGTCGGGTGGCTGCGAGCCGACGGCGTGGTGATCAACAACCAGCAGACGATTCAGGGCACCATCGAGTCGTCGATGAACGGCAACCATCTCGCGATGGGGACTCCGGTCGTCTGACGATGCCGACCGACCGTTTCGGCACGGCGGGAGCACCAATACGCGACACGATCGCTACGATGTCCGACAAACGACGATTCTCATGAGGATCGGGATGTCGTAAGGCGGCAATGGTTGTGGTGAGCGTGGGTGAGCGCCGGACTCAGGCTGAGCGCACCGCTGCAATGCGGACTCGGCTGCTCGACGCAACGATCGAGTGTCTGGTGACCTACGGATACGCCGGCACGACCACGCCGCGCATCGCCGAGATCGCCGGTGTGACCCGCGGGGCGCAGGTGCACCACTTCCGGTCAAAAGAAGATCTCGTCGTCGCCGCCGTCGAGTACCTTGCGCAACAGCGGATTCAGAAGGCCATGCGCCAGGACGCCGGCATCTGGAAGGGGCCCGACCCTGTTCTCGGGGTCCTGGAATTCCTGTGGAATTCGCACCAGGGGGACATGTTCGTCGCCACCATCGAGCTGTGGGTGGCCGCCAGGACCGACGACGTCCTGGCGAAGGAGGTGGCACGGGTCGAGCCGATGGTCAACAGCACACTGATCACGGCCATCGCTCAACTGTTGCCCGATCACGCTGCACGCAAGCATGTGCGGAACGTCTTGTACACGGCGATGGATGCGCTCAGGGGAATCCTGGTCGTCGGCTTCGTCGATCGAGACCAGACCCAAGCCCGTCGGCGGTGGGACCGCGCATGCGTCTATCTGGCCGCCATGCTCTCAGAGGCGTTGGCCGCCAAAGACTCTGACTAGTCGGGTTTCAGCCAGTCCACTGCTGGCGAAAATGCTGTGACACTTACATACACTCCGGTACGCATGTAGTATCCCTGCGCACAGCAGCGATCGGAGGACATGGTGGCCGAAGCCGGCATGCCTGACGCGCGCAGGACGCAGTTGGAGCGGACCGCGGCGATGCGGTCGCGTCTTCTCACAGCCACCGTGGAATGTCTTGTGGCACATGGCTATGCGGGCACAACCACACACCGGATCGCGGCCATTGCCGGGGTGACGCGCGGCGCTCAGGGGCACCATTTCAAGTCCAAAGAGCAACTCGTGGTGACCGCGGTCGAGCATCTCGCCGAACAGCGGATCCAGGCGGTCGTTCGTGAACACTGCCGCCTGCGCGACGGCCCGGACATCGCCGCCAATGTGCTGGAACTGCTGTGGGAAACCCATCAAGGCGCGGTATTCGTTGCCACGATGGAACTTTGGGCCGCGTCCTGGACCGATGACGTCTTGGCCGCGCACATCGCCCGGGTCGAGCCGCGCGTCAACGGCACCATCGTCGACGCCATCGCCCAGTTCGTGCCGGGTCAGGTGTCGAAGAAGGAACTGCGCAACGCCATCTTCACCGCCATGGATGCACTGCGCGGGATCCTGGTCGCCAGCCTGGCCGACCGCAATCAGCTTCGCGCACGCCATCGTTGGGAGCGCGCCGCTCTGTACCTGCGGCCCGAGCTCTCGCGTGCGCTACTCGGCGACTGAACTCGAGGCGCGGCAGATCCGGCCCTTGCAAAGATACGTTCCGGTCGGTATGTTTCTGGAATCGCGTCGCACCGATGCCAGTGACGCCGGAAGAAGGAGTGGTGATGGCGAACAGAGTGTTCGTGATCGGCGTGGGTATGACCAAGTTCGAGAAGCCTGGCCGCCGGGAGGGGTGGGACTACCCGGAAATGGCGCAGGAGGCCGGCAGCAAGGCGATCGAGGACGCCGGAATCGACTACGACCACATCGATCAAGCTTTCGTCGGCTACGTCTACGGGGAATCGACGTCCGGGCAGCGCGCACTCTACGAGTTGGGGATGACCGGCATTCCGGTGGTCAACGTCAACAACAACTGCTCGACCGGATCGACGGCGCTTTACCTTGCCGCGCAATCCATTCACGGCGGACTGGCCGAGTGCGCGCTGGCCCTGGGCTTCGAGAAGATGCAACCGGGGTCGCTAGGTTCGACATTCAACGACCGCGCGCAGCCCATGGAGAACCACTTCCTGGCGCTTGCCGAGATATCCGAGGTCCTGTTCCCGCCGGCACCGTGGATGTTCGGTGCTGCGGGTCGTGAGCATATGAAGGAATATGGTTCCACCGCAGAGCATTTCGCCAAGATCGGCTACAAGAACCACCGGCATTCGGTCAACAACCCCTATGCGCAGTTCCAAGAGGAGTACAGCCTCGAGGATATCCTCGCCGCGCCGATGATCTACGACCCACTGACCAAGCTGCAGTGTTCGCCCACATCGGATGGCTCAGGCGCGGCGATCCTGGCGTCCGAGGCATTCGTCGACCGGCACGGACTGGCGGGGCAGGCCGTCGAAATCGTCGGTCAGGCGATGACCACCGACTTCACCAACACATTCGACGGAACCTGCAAGGCGCTGATCGGCCACCACATGAATGTCGAAGCGGCACGGCGGGTTTACGACCAAGCGGGTCTTGGCCCCGATGACTTCCAGGTCATCGAACTACACGACTGCTTCAGCGCCAATGAGCTGCTGCTCTACGAAGCCCTCGGCCTGTGTGGCGACGGTGAAGCCCCCAAGCTCATCGACGCCGGTGACACCACGTATGGCGGCCGCTGGGTGGTCAATCCGTCGGGTGGCTTGATCTCCAAAGGCCATCCCCTCGGTGCCACCGGCTTGGCGCAATGCGCGGAGCTGACCTGGCAGCTGCGCGGCACCGCGGACAAACGGCAGGTGTCGGATGTGACTGCCGCCCTGCAACACAACATCGGCCTTGGCGGCGCGGCTGTCGTGACCGCCTACCAGCGCGCTGAGCGCTGACACTGCAGACGAAGGGAAACATTTTCATGGGACACATCGAAGCGACGCGTGAGCTGGCTGCCAGCCCGGAAGCGCTGTGGGACATCATCTCCAACCCGAACACGTGGGGTCAGTGGTTCACCGTTCACGACAAGTGGCTCGACGAGCCACCGGCCACTCTGACCGCGGGAGCCCGGCTCACCGCCAAGATCGTCATGCTCAACATGGCCAACAAGATCGAATGGGCAGTGAAATCCGTCGACGCTCCGACGAGTCTAGCGCTCGGGGGTACCGGAATGGCCGGCGTGAAGGCTGATTTCAGGTTCACCATCGAGCCGGTCGGGACCGGATCGCGTTTCACCGTCTCGGGGGACTTCGAAGGTGCCCTGGTCAAGGGTGCGCTGGCCAAGGCCGTCGAGAAGGACGGCGCCAAGCAGTTGGACAAGACACTGGCCAAGCTCGACGAGTTGGCCTCGGCAGCCGTCTGACATGACCGACACGCTGGAATTCGACGACTCGGGTCTGGACACCTGGACCGAGGACGACCGCTTCGAGGTGACCCGGGAACGCATCGCGGAATATGCTGCGGCCACCAACGATCCGATCGCCGCGCACCGGGCGGGGGATATCGCACCGCCGGTCTTCGCGATCGTCCCGGTCTTCGAGGCGATGATGATGCCGACAGTGGACGTGCTGCCGGTCGAGCTGGTGCCGCGAGTGGTGCACGGCGAGCAGGACTTCTTTTTCCATCGGCCGATCCGGCCGGGCGACAAGCTCGTCTCACGGGGCAAGATGATCGGATACGAGGGCCTCGACAACGGCACTCGTGCAGCGATTCTCGTCGAATGCCGCACCGAGGACGGTGAACTCGTCAACGAGCAGTACGTGACCTGCTTTGTGCGAGGGTTCAACGCCGGCAAGAAGATCGGCACGCTCACCCCGTCCCACAAGTTCGACGAAGGGTTACGGGCGAACGCGCCGATCGCGAAGGTGAGCCAGCACGTCGACCTCGACCAGACGTTCCGGTACTCGCCCGCCTCGGGCGACCCGATGCCGATCCACCTCGACGAGGAGGTGGCCCGCGACGCCGGGCTGCCGGGCATCATCGCGCACGGTCTGTGCACGATGGCATTCACCTCCTGGGCCGTGCTGACCGAGGTGGCCGAATCGGACGTCACCCGACTCAAGCGGCTGGCGGTGCGGTTCTCGAAGATGGTGCTCCCCGGCGACGACCTGGAGACCCGGATCTGGAAACAGTCGAGCGCCGACGGTGTGACGACGTACGCCTTCGAGACCAGCCGGGCCGCTGCCGGCGAACTGGCGATCACCGACGGCCTCGCCGTCATCGCCGACTAGAGCTGAAAAAACCTACAGGAGAAGACAATGGGAATTCTGGACGGACGCGTTGCCGTCGTCACCGGAGCCGGCCGTGGGATAGGCCGCGAGCACGCACTGCTGTTCGCCCGTGAGGGCGCGCTCGTGGTGGTCAACGATCTCGGTGGTTCGAACACCGGTGAGGGTGCCGATTCCGGGCCGGCCCACGAGGTGGTCGCGGAGATCACCGCCGCGGGTGGCCGCGCGGTTGCCAACGGCGACAACATCTCCAGCTGGGCGGGCGCCAAGAGCCTGGTACAGCAGGCGATCGACGAGTTCGGCCGCCTCGACGTGCTGGTGAACAACGCCGGCATTCTGCGCGACGCGTTCATCGCCGGGATGGACGAGGCGCAGTGGGACGCCGTGGTCACCGTGCACCTCAAGGGCCACTTCGCGATGTTGCATCACGCGTCGGAATACTGGAAGGCTCAGTCGAAGTCCGGTGAGCAGCCGATGGCTGCGGTGATCAACACGGCGTCGGGATCCGGGCTTACCATCCCGAACGCGGGCCAGGCCAACTACGGTGCGGCCAAGGCGGGCATCGCGGCGCTGACCCTGATCGCGGCCGAGGAGTTGGAGCGCTACGGCGTACGGGTGAACGCGATCGCCCCCATCGCCCGCACGCGCCTCACGCTCGCTACGCCGGGAATGGGCGCGCTGATGGCCGAACCGGAGGACGGCGGACTGGACCTGTTCGCGCCGGCCAACATCTCGCCGCTGGTCGCCTACCTCGCCAGCGAGAAATGCCCGCTCACCGGCCAGGTGTACGCGGTCCAGGGTGGCGCCATCTCCTTGTTGAAAGGGTGGCACGACGTGGAGACCATCGAGACCGACAGGGTCTGGGAGATCGACGACATCGCCGCACGTCTGCCGGGAGCCTGATCATGATCGAATGGTCGGACACCGACATCATCATGCGCGACACCGTGCGGGAGTTCATCGCCAAGGAGATCCGGCCGCATATCGAGGAGCTCGAGGACGGAAGCCGGTCACCGTATCCGATCGCGCGAAAGCTGTTCAGCGAGTTCGGGCTTGATGTGATGGCCGCCGAAGCGGTGAAGACGACGCTGGATCGGGAACGGGCGAAGGCGGAGACCCGTGACTCGGCGCCGTCGAAGTCCAAGGGTGCGGGGCTGGGTGAGCTTGGCGCCCAGGCCTCGATGGCCGCCGTCCTGGTGACCGAACTCGCCGCGGTGAGTATCGGTCTGCTGTCCACCATCGGCGTCAGCCTCGGCCTTGGCGCTTCGACGATCATGTCGCGCGGGACGCTGGCGCAGAAAGAACGTTGGCTGCCCGAACTGATGACACTGGAGAAGATCGCGGCATGGGCGATCACCGAGCCCGACGCAGGTTCCGACGCCTTCGGCGGCATGAAAACCTATGTGCGGCGCGATGGCTCGGACTATCTCCTCAACGGCCAGAAGACGTTCATCACCAACGGCCCGGACGCCGATGTCATCGTGGTCTACGCGAAGCTGGACGAGGGCCCGGGTTCCGATGTCGACAAGCGTGACCGGCCCGTGCTCACCTTCGTCCTCGATGCCGGCATGCCAGGGCTGACCCAGGGCAGGCCGTTCAAGAAGATGGGCATGATGTCCTCGCCGACCGGCGAGCTGTTCTTCGACAACGTCCGGCTCGGCCCCGACCGGCTGCTCGGCGAGACCGAACAGCACGGCGGGGGTGATGGTCGCGACAGCGCCAGGGCCAACTTCGCCGGGGAGCGGATCGGCATCGGGTTGATGTCCCTGGGCATCATCAACGAGTGTCACCGACTGTGTGTCGACTATGCCAAGACGCGCACCCTGTGGGGTAAGAACATCGGCCAGTTCCAGTTGATCCAGCTGAAGCTGGCGCAGATGGAAGTCGCGCGAATCAACGTGCAAAACATGGTGTTCCAGACGTTGGAGGCGCTCAGCCGTGGCCGGATGCCGTCACTGGCGGAAGCATCGGCCATCAAGCTCTACTCGTCTCAGGCGGCCACCGAGGTGGCGATGGAGGCCGTGCAGCTCTTCGGCGGCAACGGATACATGGCGGAGTACGGCGTGGAACGGCTGGCCCGTGACGCCAAGTCGCTGATGATCTATGCGGGCAGTAACGAGGTCCAGGTGACGCACATCGCCAAGGGACTGCTCTCGGCATGATCACCACCGGCACGGGTTGCTACGACGGCGTGCGCACCCGGGTCCTGTCGGTGGACGGTGACGGGCCGCCGATCCTGTTGCTGCACGGCTACGCGGATTCCGCCGACACCTGGCGGGCGGTGCTCGGTCAGCTCGAGGCCGCCGGCCGGTCGGCGGCCGCGGTCGACCTACCCGGATTTGGGTGGGCGGAGCGGCGAAGGCGCGGCCCGATGCTGCCACAGTTCGACACCTTCGTCGATGCGCTGCTCGACGACCGCGGGCCCGCCGTGCTCGTCGGGAACTCGTTGGGGGCGGCGACCGCGGTGCGCGCCGCGGCACGTAATCCAACTGCGGTGCAAGCGGTTCTGGCGCTCAACGATCCGCTCAACGCCCGCCATCTGCCTGCCCGGCTTGCCCGCGGCAGGCGGCTTCCACCACAGGTGTGGCACACCGCGGCGATGCTGCCGATCCCGGCGGGAGTGCTGCGGTGGGCGACAGGTAAGGCCGTCCGCCACATGCTGTACGGACCGGACGCCCTCGCCGACCCCGCCGTCGTCGCCCGATGGCGGCGCACAATCGGGGGTCCCGCGGCATTGGCAGCGTTGGGCCGCTACGCATTCCAGTACGCGCACGAAACGGCCGACGGGCATCGCGATCTGCAGATCACGTGTCCCGCAGTCGTCGCACACGGCGCTAGGGACCGCATCATTCCCGTCCACGCCAGCCGTACCCTGCATCAGCAGATCGCGGGCAGCGCCCTCGTCGTGCTGCCGCGCTCCGGGCATTGCCCGCAACTGGACAACCCCCGCGAGGTCGTGCGACTGATCCTGGAGCTGGCATGACCGGACACCTGATAAACCTGTTGCGTGCCGTCGCGGTGTTACAACGCCGCGGAATGATCAACCTGGCCAACCCCGTCGACATGACCACTGCCGCAATGGCTCTGCGGCACTACGGATCGTTCGGTGGATTGGTCAGTTACACCGCCGCTCGCTATGGCGACTCACCGGCGCTGACCGATGAACGCGGAACGCTGACCTTTCGTGAGCTCGATCAGATGTCCAACGCCGTGGCGCGGGTCTTGCTGAGACGCCGGCCCGGCCCCGACTTCACGATCGGCTTGCTCAACCGCGGCCATCGCGGTGTGATGGTGGCCCTTGCCGCCGCCGGAAAGGCAGGCCTGCGAACGGTTCTGCTGAACACCGGGTTCGCCGGCCCACAGCTGCATGATGTGTGCGTACGCGAACGAATCGGCCTTGTGCTCGCCGATCAGGAGTTCTGCGAGCTGTTGGCCGCGCTGCCGGATGGTGTGGACGTCCTGCTGAACTGGGCCGAAGACGGCGCCACTCGGCCCGTGCTCGACGACCTGGCATCGAGCCACTCCGTCGACCCGATGCCCTATCCACCCCGTCCCGGCGGACTGGTGCTTCTGACCAGCGGTACCACCGGCACCCCCCAAGGGTGCTCCACGCGACCGGATCAGCCCTGTGCAGTCCGCGCAACTTCTCGATCGTATTCCGTGGCCGGCGAACAGCTGCTATGTCGTGGCGGCGCCACTGTTCCACGCCACCGGATTGGCAACGACCACAGTCGGTTTGGCCCTCGGGAATCACATCGTTCTGGCCCGGCGGTTCGACCCTTCGGCCGTGCTCGCCGCAACCGAGGAGCACCGTGCGGGTGCCATCATTCTGGTCCCGACCATGCTCAGCAGAATCCTGGATCTCGGACCCGACGAGATCGATCGGTACGACACCTCGTCGTTGCGGGTGATCTTCGCGGCCGGCTCGGCGCTGTCGCCAGGTGTCTGTCGTCGCACGCTGCTCACATTCGGCGATGTGCTCTACAACCTCTACGGCTCGACGGAGGTCGCCACCGCCGCGGTTGCCACTCCCGCCGAGCTGCGGGTCGCGCCGGGCACCGTCGGCCGTCCGCCGGTCGGCTGCCGTATCGCGGCCTACGACGCGAACGACCGTCTGATCACCCGCCCAGGGCGGAGCGGAACACTGTATGTGTCCAGCGGCCTGAGCTTTTCGGGGTACACCGACGGTGGCAGCAAGAGGGTCCTCGACGGCCTGATGTCCTCCGGTGACACCGGACACTTCGACGATCACGGCCTGTGGTTCGTCGACGGACGCGACGACGACATGATCGTCTCCGGCGGAGAGAACGTCTATCCGGTCGAGGTGGAGAACCTCCTCGGCGACCATCCCGCCATTGCCGAAGCCGCGGTGGTGGGTGTGTCCGACCCGGATTTCGGCCAGCGGCTCTGCGCCTTCGTCGTGGTCCAGGATGGCGCGGCCCTCGACGCCGACGCGGTGCGGGACTATGTGCGCAATCGGTTGGCTCGCCACAAAATCCCGCGGGACGTGGTGTTCCTCGACGCATTGCCCCGCAACGAGACGGGCAAGGTGCTCAAGCGAGATCTGATGGCCGGGGCCGCGGAGTGAACGACCCGGCCGAAACGGTGAGCGGTGTCGTCGCTCAGCTGCGAGCCGGGCAGCCGGCGTGGGCGGCGCTGCCGGTCTCGAGCCGGGTGCGGTGGCTGGCGCGATATCGGGACTGGTTGTGGGACAACCAGTCCCGGCTCGAAGACCTGCTCATGCAGGAGACCGGCAAGCCGGCCACCGAAGCGGGGCTGGAGATTCCCTACGTCATCGAGGCGATCAACTACCACAGCAGGCGAGCACCGCGATTGCTCGCCGACCGTCGTCCACATCCCCACGGCATGCTCGCGATCACCAAGCGGCAGTTGATCGTTCAACGTCCCTACCCGGTGGTCGGTGTCATCACGCCGTGGAACTTCCCGCTTGGCCTGTCGCTTCTGGACGCCGTGCCGGCGTTGCTGGCCGGCTGCGCAGTGGTGGTCAAGCCGTCCGAACTGACCCCGTCGGCGGTGTCGGCGGCGATCGCCGGGTGGGCGGACATCGGTGCGCCGCGCGTTCTCGATGTGGTGTGCGGCGGCCGCGAGCACGGGGCCGCCGTGGCCGACAGCGTGGATTTCATCCAGTTCACCGGGTCCGCGCGCGCCGGACGCGCCATCGCGGGGGTGGCCGCGGAGCGCCTGGTGCCCTGCGCCCTGGAATTGGGCGGCAAGGACGCCATGATCGTGCTCGACGACGCGGACGTGAGCCGGGCCGCCAACGCCGCGGTATGGGGCGCGATGGCCAACTGCGGTCAGATGTGTGTGTCGGTCGAACGGGTGTATGTGGAGTCGGCGGTCTACGACGCGTTCGTATCCCAGGTGGCGGCCAATGCGGCCGAGTTGCGCAGTGGAGTCGACATCGGGCCGTTCACCAGCCCGGCGCAGGCGGCCGTCGTGCAGCGACATCTCGACGATGCCCTCACCCGCGGGGCGAGGGCCCTGGTCGGTGGTCATCGCAGTGACGGGCCGACGGTGCTCATCGATACCGACCACGACATGTTGTGCATGACCGAGGAGACCTTCGGCCCGCTGCTGCCCGTCGTGCGCGTCGCCGATGAGGACGAAGCCGTGCGCCTGGCCAACGATTCTCGGTACGGCCTGTCCGCGGTGGTGTTCAGCGGGGACCGGCGTCGTGCCGAACGCGTCGCACGGCGCATCGACGCGGGCTCGGTCAACATCAACGACGTCTTCGCGAACCTGTTCACGCTGACCATGCCGCAGGGCGGCTGGAAAGAATCCGGCCTCGGCGCGCGTGGCGGTAGCGATGCGGTGGCGAAATTCTGCAGGCCGCAGGCGATCGTCGCCTCGCGGGTGGCCTTCACCCGCGAGCTCACCTGGTACCCGTACACCCCGCTGCGCCGAGCGGTCATGCGCTGCGTGTCGCGGTTGATCGGCGCACGAGACGTGCGACGCCGGTTCGGATGGAGATGAGGGACGGCAGATGGCAACAACGAACCTGAGGGATCGCGTCGTGGTGGTGACCGGCGGGGCCAGGGGGATTGGCGCGGCGACCGCGTCAGCCTTCGTGCGGGCTGGGGCGAAGGTGGCCATCGGCGATGTCGACGTCGAGCAGTCAGAGCGGACGGCGGCCGCGATCGGATGTTGGTGGGGTGAGGTCGACGTGACCGACCGGGGCAGCTTCGCGTGTTTTCTGGACTCCCTCACCGACGCGCTCGGGCCGCTCGACGTCCTGGTGAACAACGCCGGGATCATGCCGGTGACACCGGCGGTCGACGAGTCGGCCGAGTCGATCCAGCGGCAGCTCGCCATCAACGTCGCCGGGGTCATCTTCGGGACTCAGCTCGCCATGGAGCGGATGGGCCCGCGGCATTCCGGTCACGTGGTCAATGTCGCGTCCGCTGCGGCCCGAATGGGCTTCGGTGGTGTGTCGACCTACACCGCCACGAAGTTCGCGGTCGCCGGTTTTACCGAAGCCGTCGCTCTCGAATCCGCCGCGAGTGGGATCACGTTCACCACCGTCTACCCCGGCATGGTGCGAACCGAGCTGTCCGCGGGCCTGTCCGACCACTGGCTCCTGCGGACCTGTGCCCCCGAGGTCGTCGCCGACGCGATCGTCCACGCAGTGCAGCGTGGCCGGCGATCGGTGTACGTTCCGCGCCGGCTCGGCCCGCTGACGGCGGTCTACGGCCTGCTGCCGGCGCGGGCCCGTGTCGTGGCGATGGGCCTGCTCGGTGCCGACCACCGGATGCTCGACGGTGACGGCGACGTCCGCCGGTCCTACGACTCGCGAATCAGCCACAACCAGAAGAACTGACGGATCCGGAAATTTCTTGCCAAGTCGCTGCCGGACGGCCGGTAGGTGGCTAAGTTGATGTTTGCCAACCCGGGGGATGGACCGAGACGGGGGGCAACGACGGAGGGGATCGCTGCCCCCCGTCTTGGTGTCCGGATCAGGTGAAGGCAGACCAGAACCGGGTCAGCTGCGAGCCGATCGAGGCCAGGCCGCCGGGCACGCCGGACAGATCGAAGAACCAGAACACCACCGCGAAGAACCATTGGTTCGCCGCCGGCGCGAGCAGCAGGAGCAGCAGGAACAGGAACCCGAACTGCTTGGCCGGGGCCACCGCGCGCTGCGTCTCGGGGCTCAGATGCGGCTCGAGCGCGCCATAGCCGTCCAGCCCCGGAATCGGCAGCAGGTTCAGCAGCAGCGCGGTGATCTGCAGGAAGCCCAGGAACGCCACCGCTGACCAGAACACTCCGTGGCCGTGGTCGTAGAACAGCCGGGTGGCCGCCAGTAGGACGACGGCCAGCACGAGGTTGGCGGCCGGACCGGCCAGGCTGACCAGGGTGCGCTGACGCGGCGTCATGAACCAGGTACGGACGTAGACCGCTCCGCCCGGCAACCCGATACCGCCCAGGGCGATGAACAGCAGCGGCAGTCCCAGCGACAGCAGTGGGCTGGAGTACTTCAGTGGGTTGAGGGTCAGGTAGCCCCGAACCGGGACGTCATGGTCACCGAAACGCCAGGCGGTGTACGCGTGGCCGAATTCGTGCAGGCACAGCGACACCAGCCAGCCGGCGATGACGAAGATGAACACGCCGACATAGGCCAGCGGCCGCACAGTTTCGGCGGATAGCCAGGCCAGTACGCCGCCGGCGACCGTGATCGCCACAATCACCAGGAAGACGGGGCTGGGCCGCACCGACTGGCGCAGCAGACGTTCACTCACCTCACGAAACTACCGGAGAAGCGGCGTTGACCTGCTCCTCAGCTGACCCGCAGCCAGCCGGTCGTATGCCGGTAGAACGCCGAGCGCTTCACCTCACGGGGCAGCTGAACCCCGTCGCGCACCACCCGGGCGCCGGTGGTGCCCAGTTGGACCGCGCGGCCGGTGAGCCAGTACCGCGGTCGCATCCGGCCGGTCAGCGCCGCGGCCCGTAGTCCCGGCATCGAGGCGGTCGGTTCGATCCGCACGGCCGTCACCTCACCGTCGAACAGCACATCGTCGTCGACGACGGCTTCCCCGTGGATCACCCGGTCCTCGCCAGGCGGCAGCCAGTACGCGGCGTCGACCAACGCTGTGCCGGTCTCGTCGCGGATCAGCGGAACACGTTGCGCCACACCGGCAAGCGCGCGCCGGGCGCCCCAGCGGCGTGACACGCGGGCCACCTCCACGTCAAGGCGGTCGATACGTATCAGCCGGGTCAGCACCGCCGCCAGGTCGGCCGAAGATCCCATGACCACCACCCGCGACGCCCCCTGCACCGCGGCGTCGATCGCGCCCGCGTCGTCGCCGTCATGGCAGGGCAAGGAGGCCAGTGCGCGGGGCAGCCGGCGGCCCCCGAAACGCAACACGGTGATCGTGGTGTTGGTCAACGACACTCCTCGTGCTGCGCTCCGATAGGGTAGGTCACCGGCTGCACCACAATAAGCAGGAGAAATACCATGCCGGCAATCGTCCTCATCGGCGCCCAGTGGGGTGACGAGGGCAAAGGAAAAGCCACCGATCTGCTCGGTGGACGCGTGCAGTGGGTGGTGCGCTACCAGGGCGGTAACAACGCCGGGCACACCGTGGTCCTGCCCACCGGCGAGAACTTCGCCCTGCACCTCATCCCATCGGGGATCCTCACCCCCGGCGTCACGAACGTCATCGGCAACGGTGTCGTCGTCGACCCGGGCGTGCTGCTCACCGAGCTCGCCGGGCTCGAGGAGCGCGGCGTTGACACCTCGGGGCTGCTGATCTCCGCCGATGCCCACCTGTTGATGCCGTACCACGTGGCCATCGACAAGGTCACCGAGCGCTACATGGGCAGCAAGAAGATCGGCACCACCGGCCGGGGCATCGGCCCCTGCTACCAGGACAAGATCGCCCGGATGGGCATCCGGGTCGCCGATGTCCTGGACCGCGACCTGCTGGCCGCCAAGATCGAGGCCTCCCTCGAACTCAAGAACCAGGTGCTGGTCAAGATCTACAACCGCAAGGCGCTGGACGCCGACGAGGTGCTCGAGACGTTGCTGGCCCAGGCCGACGGCTTCAAGCACCGCATCGCCGACACCCGCCTGCGACTCAACACCGCCCTGGAGTCCGGCGAGACGGTGCTGCTGGAGGGCTCACAGGGCACCCTGCTCGACGTCGACCACGGCACCTACCCCTACGTCACGTCGTCCAACCCCACCGCGGGCGGCGCCGCCGTCGGGTCGGGCATCGGCCCCACCCGGATCACCACCGTGCTCGGCATCCTGAAGGCCTACACCACCCGGGTCGGCTCGGGCCCGTTCCCGACCGAGTTGTTCGACGAGCACGGCGAGTACCTGGCCAAGACGGGCGGAGAGATCGGCGTGACCACCGGACGCCGCCGGCGCTGCGGCTGGTTCGACGCCGTGATCGCCCGTTACGCGACCCGCGTCAACGGCATCACCGACTACTTCCTGACCAAGCTCGACGTGCTGTCCAGCCTGGAGACGGTGCCGATCTGCGTGGGCTACATGGTAGATGGCAAGCGCACCGATGAGATGCCGATGACCCAGAGCGACATCGCCCGGGCCGAGCCGATCTACGAGGAACTGCCGGGCTGGTGGGAGGACATCTCCACGGCTCGCGAGTTCGAGGATCTGCCCGCCAAGGCGCGCGACTACGTGCTGCGTCTGGAAGAGCTTGCCGGAGCCTACGTTTCGTGCATCGGCGTCGGACCCGGCCGGGACCAGACCATCGTGCGTCGTGACGTGCTGGCCCCCCGATGACCGATCGCGACGAATACGAACTCGACCCTGATTACTACAAGCACGGCGGCTTCCCGAAATTCGAAGTCGCGCAGCCCGGCCCGGGATTCGGCCGGTTCCTGACGGCCATGCGCCGGGTGCAGGACCTGGCTGTGTCGGCCGACCCGGATCCGGACACCTGGACCGCGGCGGCCGACGGTGCCGAGGAACTGGTGCGGCTACTGGAAGGCTTCGAAGCCGCCGAGGGTGTCGGTCCGGCCAACCGGGTGCCGAGCCTGCCCGGCGCGGGCAGCCTGCTGATGCCTCCGTATCGCGTGACTCAATTCGATTCCGAGGCAGTCGAATTGACGGTCACCTTCAGCCGGTTCCACGTCGGCGGCAACTACGCCGTGCACGGCGGTGTGCTGCCGCTGACGTTCGACTCGGTGTTCGGGATGGTCATCCACGCCACCGGGCGACCGATCAGCCGGACCGCCTTCCTGCACGTCGACTACCGCAACGTCACCCCGATCGACACCGAGCTGACCGTGCGCGGCTGGCTGCGGGAAGCCGAGGGCCGCAAGGCCTTCGTCAGTGCCGAGATGAGAAGGCCGGACGGCACGCTTTGCGCCGAAGCGCACGGGTTGATGGTGCGTCTACTGCCCGGCCAGCCCTGAATCTGTCACCATGACGTCGTGGCCGAGAACCGCTCGTCAACCCTGAAAAGCCTGACCACGCCGCGGGCAGCCGCGGCAGCCGGTGTCGCGTTCGCAGTGTTGTTCGGCGCCAACCTCATTCTGATCCGCTCCTCGCTGCCGGAGGGGGCCCAACCCGGTTCTCAGTGGCTCGACGCCGCCAGCGGCAAGATGAAAATCGCCGCGATCCTGATGCCGTTCGCCGGGATCAGCTTCCTGTGGTTCATCGGCGTCGTGCGCGACGGACTGGGTCGGCTCGAAGACCGGTTCTTCTCGACGGTGTTCCTCGGCAGTGGCCTGCTGTTCCTGGCGATGATGTTCGTGACGAGCGCGATCGGGGCGGGTTTGGCCGCCAGCAACTCGGCGGCGGGAAGCGAAATACTGGGCCACACCGAAGTCGCACTGTTCGGCCAGATGGTCGTCCTGGCTCTGGCCAAGACCTACGCCCTGCGGATGGCTGCGGTGTTCATGATCTCGCTGGCCACCATCTGGTTGCGCACCGGTCTGATGCCGCGCTGGTTGGTGTACGTCAGCTATCTGCTCGCCGTCGCGCTGCTGATCGCCAGCGACGTGAGCATGTGGCTGACGCTCGGTTTCCCGGTCTGGGTGTTGATCGTCAGCCTCCTGCTACTGGCTCGCGCGGGTGTGTTCGATGCGCTACGCGATGAACACCAGTTCTGAGGTTCACCAGGTCACCGGAAGCGACTTCAGGCCGTAAATGAAGTGAAACGGCTTGAACTCGAGCTCGTCGAACGGCTCCGCGCACGCCAGTTCCGGGAACCGCCGCAGCAGCGCGGGAAAAGCGATCCGCATCTCCATACGGGCCAGCGGTGCACCGAGGCAGTGGTGTACACCGTGCCCGAAGGCCAAGTGGCTCACGATATCTCGCGTGATGTCCAGGACATCGGGATCATCGACGAATGCCGCATCCCGGTTGCCCGACGCCAACGACGCGAGCACCAGACTGCCCGCCGGTATCAGAACACCGGCGACCTCGGTGTCGGCGGCGGCGAGTCGCGGGATGCTGCTGTGCACGATCGACAGCCAGCGCAGCAGTTCCTCGACGGCCGGGGCAACCGCATCGGGGTCGTCGCGGACCGAGGCGAGCTGATCGGGGTGGCGCAGCAGCGCCAGGGTTCCCAGGCTCAGCATGTTCGACGTGGTCTCGTGGCCGGCGAGCAGCAGCAGACCCGCGATCCCGATCAGCTCGTTGTCGCTCAGCTCGGTGCCGTGGTCACGCACCAGCATGCCGAGCATGTCCTCACCGGGGGCGCGACGGGCCGCCGCCACCAGCGTGCCCATGTACTCGCGTCCCTGGCGTACCAGCTCCATGCGCTCGGGAATGGGGATCGACAAATCAAGCTGACGGGCGCTGCGGCGCTGGAAATCGTCGCGGTCGGCGTAGGGCACGCCGAGCAGCTCGCAGATCACCAGCGACGGGATCGGCAAAGCGAACTCGGCCACCAGATCGGCTGGCGCCCCGGCTCGTTCGAGCGCGTCGAGCCGATCGTCGACGATCTCGACGATCCGCGGTTCGAGCGCCCTCATCCTGCGCACGGTGAACTCGCCGGTCAGCATTCGGCGTAGCCGGGTGTGCGCCGGCGGGTCCAGGGCCAGCAGGTTGCCTGCCCGTGCGCCGGCCTGCTCCTCCTCGGACAGCTGCGGCGCACCGGGCAGCACGAAGCCCGGGGGCCGTCCGTTGGCGAAGTGCTCGTGATTCGACAGCACCGCCTTGACGTCGTCGTAGCGGGTGATCAGGTACACCTGCATGCCGAACGCGTTGACGGCGGTGACCACACCGTCACCGTCGCGGATGTCACGCAGTTCCGGTGTTGGGTCGAACCCGTTGCGCCGCATGTGCAGTGGTGGCAGCGCGGCAGCAGATGTCATGCCACGACGTTACGCGCCCTCGGCGTGCTCGAGCTCCGACCGCGTGAACGCCGGCCACCAGATCGCCGGGCCGATCAGGGTGAACAGCGCCGGGATCACCACCGTTCGAACCACGAACGTATCCAGCAGGATGCCCAGACCCACGATGATGCCGAGCTGGGTCAACACGATCAGCGGTAGCACACCCAGCACGGTGAACACCGCCGCCAGCACGATGCCTGCGCTGGTGATCACCGCGCCCGTCGCCGATACCGCTCGCACGATCCCGCCGCGCGTGCCGTGCTGCGGTGTCTCCTCACGCGCCCGGGTCACCAGGAAGATCGTGTAGTCCACACCGAGTGCCACCAGGAACAGGAATGCGAACAGCGGTGTGGTGTTGTCAAGTGCGGGAAAGCCGAGCAGGTGCACGCTGACCCAGCCGCCCAGCCCGAGTGCGGCCATGGTGGACAGCACGGTGGCGGCCACCAGCACCAGCGGGGCGAGGGCCGCTCGCAGCAGGATGTAGAGCACGGCAAGGACGACGACGAGGATCGCCGGGATCACCACCCAGCGGTCGCGCACCGCGGCGTTCTTCGCGTCCAGTGCTTGCGCGTCCGATCCGCCCACCAGCGCGCCGGGGTCGGCTTGATGGACCGAATCCCGCAGCGCGGCAACGGTAGTGAAGGCGCCATCGGAGGCGGGTTCGGCCGCGAGCACGACCTGCCACTGACGCAGACCGGTGGCCGATTCACCGGCCGGGTTGACCGAGACGACACCCGGAGTGGCCCGGATGGCCTGCTCGAGCGCCGCGCCGGCATCGGCGTGACCGATGACCCGCGTCGGATCGGTGAGGCCGCTGGGGAAGTGGGCCGACAGCGTGCGGTAGCCGGCCACCGAATCGGCACTGACCCTGAACTGGTCGATCTGGTTGAGCCCCACCGGAGTTGCCAACAGACCGGTGGCGAGCGCGATCAGCACCGCGGTTGAGGCGACCGTGACCCGGCCGGCATGGTTCGACACCCAGTCCGCGACCCGGTGCCACGCGCCGGTGGTGGTGATCTGTTCGCCACCTGGGCGAGGCACGAAGGGCCAGAACAACTTCGGTCCGAAGAGTGCCAGCAGCGGCGGCAGCGCCAGCAGCACGAAAACGGCAGCGACCACCAGACCGGAGGCGGCCTGGACACCGAGGCTGCGGGTGCTGGGCGATGACGCGAACAGCAGCGTCAGCAGGGCCAGCACCACGGTCGCATTGCTGGCCGCGATCGCCGGTCCGGCGAACCGGACGGCGGTGCGCAGCGCTGCCCGGTGGTCGGGCGCTGAGCGCAACTCCTCGCGATAGCGCGAAATCAACAGCAGCGCATAGTTAGTCCCCGCACCGAACACCAGCACGCTGGTGATGCCCGACGTCGAACCGTCGGCAGCCATGCCGGTGGCTTCGGCGATCGCCGAGCCCAGCACCGCGGCCACCCGATCGGCGAACGCGATGACCAGAAGCGGCACCAGCCACAGCACCGGCGAGCGGTAGGTGATGATCAGCAGCAGTGCGACCACCGCGCCGGTGACGGCCAGCAAGGTGATGTTGGCACCGGAGAACGCGTTGGCGATGTCCGCGCCGAACGCCGGCCCGCCGGTGACATTGACCGTCAGGTCGTCCGGCAGTCCGGACTTGGCCGCCTCCCGCAGCGACTTGACTTCATCGTTGAGCGCGAAGCCGGACAGGGTGGCATCGACCGGTACCGGCGCCAACGCGGCCTTACCGTCTTCGGAGGTCGTCACCGGGATGGGCGGGCCACCCTTGCCGGTGGTGGCGACCATCCGCTCACGGGCCGCATCTGCGGCGGCCAGGTCTGCCGGTGTCAACGCCGCGCCGTCCGGCCGGCTGACGACGAGGATCACCGGTGCCGCCCCGCCGCCAGGGAAGTCCTTGAGTAGCGCGCCGGCCTTCGCCGATTCGGCGCTGGGGGGCAGGGCGACCGGGGACTGGTCGGCCGAGGAACTCTGGCCGATAACCCCCATCAGGCCGCCGCCGATGAGCGCGATGACCAGGGCCAATAACCAGGAATGCCGGTTGCTGACGAGCTCGCCGATGCGATCCCACGCGGGGCGCCGGGCGTCGAGTCCTTGGTGCATGAACCCAACATAGCTTCATTTTCTTAACATTTCATCTCCTTAACAGATATCCTGGCGGTATGAACCCATCCGGTCGGCCCGCGCTGGAATCCGCCGTGGTGGCCGACGTCCAAGCTCTGTCGGCCGAGTCCGATCAGATCGGCCGGGCGTTCGCGGGCATTCACCGGCTGTCGGCCAATGACTTCCGCGCGCTGGTGCATGTGATGGTCGCCGAGAACGCCGGCACTCCACTGACCGCCGGTGAGCTCCGCACCCGGATGGGGGTGTCGGGTGCCGCCATCACCTATCTGGTCGAGCGGATGATCGAATCCGGCCACTTGCGGCGCGACTCGGATCCGGCCGATCGGCGCAAGGTGATCCTGCGATACGCCGATCACGGCATCGAGGTGGGCCGCGCGTTCTTCACGCCATTGGCCACCCACACCCATCGCGTCCTGGCCGAACTGCCGGATGAGGATCTCGCGGCCGCGCACCGCGTCTTCACCGCAGTTCTCGAAGCAATGACCGCGTTCCGCGCCGATCTGAGTTCATAGCCGGTCCACTTGCCGGTCGCGTTATTTTTGCCGACTTTGCTGCGGACCATGCTGAAGTAGGCAAAACTATTGCCGTCTAACGGGTCTTGGGGAATCGGGTGATTGCGCAAATGAAGCGAACCAAACAGCTGTGCGTCGGTGTGGCCGCTGCAGGCATCTTCGGTCTGGGGACCACGGTCGCCACCGCCGTCGCCTACGCCGACTCGGCGGATTCGAATGCCGGCCCGTCGGCCAGCTCCTCGAAGTCGAGCACGGCCAGTGCCGGGCCGAAGGCCCGCGCCCGCTCGCAGAGCACCGCTCCCCAGCCGGCGACCAAGACGAAGAACACCGGCACGATCAGCCGGCCAGCTGCGGCGTCGGCCGGCCGCACCGCGGCTCGCACTACGACATCACCAGCGGCAGAAGCACTTTCAGCGGCACTGTCGACGCTGGGTATCACCCCGGTAGCGTCGAACGGTGGAGCGTCCAGCCCGGCATCGGCCGGGGTCGGGCGCAGCCGGCGCGGAGCCGTCATCACCGCATCGGCGCTCCCCGCAGCGGGCCTCGGCGGGTCCAATGCCCTCGTCAGCACGCCCACCCACGTGCTGGTGATCGGTATCGACGGAACGAATCTCAGCGCGATCCTGGCCAACCCCGACAATGTCAACCTGCAGGCCCTGATGACCACCGGGACCACCGCGGCCTCGACCATGGTCGGGCACACCACGATCTCGAACCCGTCGTGGACGGGCATTTTGACCGGCGTGTGGAGCGAGAAGACGGGGCTGTTCAACAATGTCTTCACGCCGTGGACCTACGACAAGTGGCCGACGGTCTTCAACCAGCTCGAGGCCTTCGACCCGTCCATCCAGACCACGGCGATCGCGGACTGGGAGAACATCGCCCAGATCGCCGGGGCCGGTGCGATTCCCGCTGACGTGATCAAGTTCTTCCCGAAGTACAACAACAGCTGGCTGGAAACCGACGACCTGGTGGGCCAGGCGTCCGTCGACGCGATCGGTGACACCACCGCGGGCGTCTCGAGCTTCAACTTCACGTACTTCGTCGGCGTCGACAACACCGGGCACGAGTACGACGCCGGGTCGCAGCAGTACAAGGATGCGCTGAAGAACGTCGACGAGAACGTCGGCTTGATCATGCAGGCGGTCACCGACTGGAACACTGCGCACCCCACTGAGAAGTGGACGGTGTTGGTGACCACCGACCACGGCCAGGTGCCGTGGCCGACGATCCGGCTCGGCTCGGACATGCGGGCACACGGATTCCAAACCCCTTGGGAGACCACCACCTTCGTCATCGCAAACGGCGCTGGATTCACCGCCGGGGCGATCAACAACACCTATTCCAACATCGACATCACCCCCACGGTGGACGCACTGTTCGGGCTGACGCCCCCGTCCTATTCGGCCGGTTCGCCTCTGATGGATCTCGCCGGAAGTAATTACCTGCCCGTGGTGCCCGGCTTCGATGGGATCAACCAGGCGCTGACCGACGCGATCGCGATGTACGGCTATCCCGACGTGGTGACCAACATCGCCCTGGACCTGCGGACCGTCGCGGGATTCGTTCCCTATTTCGTGTACTCGGTCTTCAACGGTCTCACCGCGGACATGTCGTCACCGCTGAAGCTGCCCATTCAGTTCGTCGGTGCGGTGCTCTACCAGCTGGTCAACATCCCGGTGCAGATCATCGCGCGGTTGACCGGGGTGACGGGCAACCAGATCATCCCGCCGGACCTCTGGCCGTACACGACGGTGCCCGGCGTACAGCCGCTGCCGCCGGCGACCGCGGTGCCCAGCCTGGAGGCCATCGCCGTCTGACTGTCGGCATGCCCTGGTTAGGTGGGGGCGTGCTCGACACCGTCGCTGTGGAGAACTACCGGTCGCTGCGCCGGCTGATCCTGCCGCTGCGCGGCCTCAACGTCGTGACCGGGCCGAACGGCTCCGGCAAATCCAGCCTGTACCGGGCGCTGCGGCTGCTGGCCGATTCGGCGCGCAACGGCGCCGTCAGTGCGCTGGCCCGCGAGGGCGGGTTGAGCTCGACCATGTGGGCGGGACCGGGCACCAAGGGTCCGGTCAGCCTCAAGCTGGGCTTCGCCGGGGAGGACTTCGGCTACGCCGTGGATTTCGGCATGCCTCAGGAGACGGAGACGGCATTCAACCTGGATCCCGAGATCAAGTCGGAAGCCGTGTGGGCCGGTGCGATCCTGCGACCCTCGACGTTGTTGGCGCAGCGGTCGGTTCGCAAGGTTCTGCTCCGCGACGCCGACGACGGCTGGCGGACGGCGGCCACCTTGCGGCCGTTCGACAGCATGCTCAGCGAGATCGCCGATCCGCAGGCCGCGCCCGAGCTGCTGGCGCTGCGTGAGCGCGTCCGGTCCTGGCGGTTCTACGACCACGTCCGCACCGACAGCGACGCGCCCGCCCGCAGGCCCCAGATCGGCACTCGCACAATGATGTTGAGTCATGACGGCGCCGACCTGGCCGCCGCCCTGCAGACCATCGCGGAGATCGGCGACGCCCGGGCACTGGCCGAGGCCGTCGACAATGCCTTCCCCGGTAGCCGGGTGGAGATCCCCAACACCGACGGCCGCTTCGAGGTCACCCTGCGCCAGCCGGGCATGCTGCGCGCCCTGACGGCGGCCGAGCTGTCCGACGGCACGCTGCGCTACCTCCTGTGGGCCGCCGCTCTGCTGACTCCGCGGCCGGCCGAGCTGACCGTGCTCAACGAGCCCGAGTCCAGCCTGCACCCGGAGTTGCTACCCGCGCTGGCCGCGCTCATCGCACGCTCCTCCGAGCGGTCCCAGATCGTCGTCGTCACCCACGCCGCCGCGTTGGTTACCGCATTGCGTGAGGCCCAGCGCGACGTCAATGCCATTGAACTCACCAAGCAGCAGGGCCAAACCGCGATCGTCGGCCAGGGCCTGCTCGACGAGCCGTCCTGGCACTGGCCTGCGCGGGGATGAGCCCACCTATCCTTGGGCATCATGCGGGTGATGCTGGTCGGGTCGGGTGAGCTGAGTCGGGAGCTGGTGCTGGCCTTCCAGCGGCTCGGAGCCGAGGTGGTCGCCGTCGATCGGTACGCCGACGCACCGGCGCACGACGTGGCCGACGAGGCGCTGGTCGTGAAGATCACCGACCCCGAAGAGCTGAGCGCCGCGATCGCCCGCGTCGAACCGGCCTACATCGTCGTCGACACCAACGCGGTGGCCATCGACGCGCTGCGCGCGGCAGCCGACAGCGGAACCACCCAGGTGGTGCCGGGCGTCTACGCCACCCAGCTGAGCCTGGACCGCGAGGGCATGCGGCGGCTGGCCGCCGACGAGCTGGGCCTGCCGACCGCGCCGTTCTGGTTCGCCGGGTCGGTCGAGGAGCTGACCGCCGTCGCCGAACACGCGGGCTTCCCGCTGGTGGTCAAGCCGGTGATCGGGGTGCCCGGTCAAGGCCAGTCGGTGCTGCTGCGGCCCGACGACGTCGAGCCCGCATGGCAACGCGCCGTCGCGGCCGGCGGGCGGGTGCCGCACAACCGGGTGCTGGCCGAGACCGTCGTCGAGATCGATTACGCGGTCACCTTGCTGACCGTGCGGACCGACGGCCCGGCGGGACCGACCCTGCACTTCTGCGAGCCGATCGGGCATCGTCAGCTCGACGGCGGCGTCTTGGAGTCCTGGCAGCCGCAGCAGATGACGGTGGCGGCGCTGGGCGCGGCGAAGTCGGTGGCCGCGCGGATCGTGCGGGCGCTCGGCGGGCGCGGCGTGTTCGGGGTGGAGCTGCTGGTCCGCGGTGACGAAGTGTACTTCTCCGACGTCAGCGTGCGCCCCTACGACAGCGGGCTGGTCACGCTGCGCACCCAGCGGCTGTCGGAGTTCGAGCTGCACGCCCGCGCCGTACTGGGGTTGACCGTCGACACGATCATGATCTCGCCGGGCGCCGCCGAGGTCACCTACGGCGGTGCTGAGGAGAGCGCAGGCAGCGCGGACATCAATCCGGCGATCCTGGCCGAGGCGTTGGTGGTACCGGAGAGCGATGTGCGGCTGTTGGGCGCACACGAAGGTGCCGCGCGGCTGCGGCTCGGGGTCGCGCTGGCCACCGCCTCAGACGTCACCACCGCCCGCGATAGGGTGCGCCAGGTGTCGACCGCTTTGCACCGGGTGTGGCAGCCATGACCGAACGCGAGGACGGCGGTTCCAGCCCGCTGCCGATTCTGATCGCCCTGGGCGTGGCGGTGCTGGTGCTCGCCGCGGTGGGCATCGCCTGGCTCGTCGACGACAAAAAGCCGATGAGTGAGGACGTCAAGGTCGGTCGCGCCGCCGTCGGCCAGAACGACGCGCTGCAGCGCGACAACTACTCCGACTTCCGCAAGTACACCTGCGCCGCCCAGCAGGGTGTCGAAGCCGAAGTTCTTGCCGGCCAACAGAAATCGAAAGCCGTGCACGGTGCTCGGTACGTTGACGACATCACCGACGTCAAGATCGACGGTGACAAAGCCACCGCGACCGTCGTCTACCACTTCGAGCACGCGGCCGACACCAAGCTGAAGACGCCGATGACCTTCGCCCGCGAAAACGGCGAATGGACCGTCTGCTCGCCCGGCCCGGCCTAGGTGCGCTCGGTTCGCGCCAGGTCATTGTGGGAGACTCGGGCACGTGAGTTATGCAGGAGATATCACCCCTGAGGAGAGCTGGAAGCTGCTCAGCGAAAACCCCGACGCGGTGCTGGTGGACTGCCGCACCGACGCCGAATGGCGCTGGGTCGGTGTGCCGGATCTGAGCAGCCTGGGTCGCAACGTGGTGTTCGTCGAGTGGAACCGCAGCAACGGTCAGCACAACGACGACTTCGTCGCCGAACTCAACGCCGCCGGCGTCACCCCCGGCGAGCGTCCCGTGGTGTTCCTCTGTCGCTCCGGCAATCGCTCCATTCCGGCGGCCGAGACCGCGACCGCGGCGGGGATCGCGCCGTCCTACAACATGCTTGACGGGTTCGAAGGCCAGCTCGACGCCGACGGCCACCGCGGCATCAACGGCTGGCGGGCGCTGGGCCTGCCCTGGAAGCAGTCATGACTGACGAGGTGCCGTCGGTTCGCATTCCCGCGCCGCTGCCCGATGGCGTCAGCCAGGCGACACTCGGGGTGCGGGGTGGGCTGCTGCGCTCCGAGTTCGAGGAAACCTCCGAGGGGATGTACCTCACCTCCGGCTACGTGTACTCCTCGGCGGCCGAGGCGGAAAAGGCGTTCACCGGCGAGATCGACCGGTACGTCTACTCCCGCTACGGCAACCCGACGATCTCGATGTTCGAGGAGCGTCTGCGGCTGATCGAGGGTGCGCCCGCCGCGTTCGCCACCGCATCGGGCATGGCCGCGGTGTTCACCTCGCTGGGCGCGCTGCTGGGCGCCGGCGACCGGTTGGTGGCCGCGCGCAGCTTGTTCGGCTCGTGCTTTGTGGTGTGCAACGAAATCCTGCCGCGCTGGGGTGTGGAGACCGTCTTCGTCGACGGCGACGACCTCTCGCAATGGGAAGAGGCGCTGTCGGTGCCGACGCAGGCGGTGTTCTTCGAGACGCCGTCGAACCCGATGCAGTCGCTGGTCGACATCGCCGCGGTCTCCGAGATGGCGCACGCCGCGGGCGCGAAAGTGGTGTTGGACAACGTGTTTGCCACTCCGCTGCTGCAGCAGGGCTTCCCACTGGGCGCGGATGTGGTGGTGTACTCGGGCACCAAGCACATCGACGGTCAGGGCCGGGTGCTCGGCGGGGCGATCCTCGGTGACAAGGAGTACATCGACGGACCGGTGCAGAAGCTGATGCGCCACACCGGCCCCGCCCTGTCGGCGTTCAACGCCTGGGTGCTGCTGAAGGGCCTGGAGACGATGTCGGTGCGGGTGGACTACTCGAACCGTTCCGCGCAGCGGATCGCCGAGTTCCTCGAATCCCAGCCCGGGGTGAACTGGGTGAAATACCCGTTCCTGGAATCACATCCGCAGTTCGACCTGGCCAAGCGGCAGATGCGCGGTGGTGGCACCGTGGTGACCTTCGAATTGGACGGTGGCAAGGCGCGGGCTTTTGAAGTGCTCGACAAGCTGCAGATCATCGACATCTCGAACAACCTCGGCGACGCCAAGACGCTGATCACCCATCCGGCGACCACCACGCACCGCGCGATGGGTCCGGAGGGCCGCGCCTCGATCGGGCTCGGCGACGGAGTGGTTCGGATCTCGGTGGGGTTGGAAGGCACCGAGGATCTCATCTCCGACCTGGAACGCGCGCTGGGTTAGCGGTGTCTCGCAACTCCGATGCCAAGAAGGCTCGCCGCAAGAAGCGGCAGGCCCAGCGTGACGACCGCTGGATTCCCGGCGACGTCAAGGACACGCTCGACGATGTCGACGTCGAACTCGCCCAGGCCGTCGAGACGTTCGACGAGTGGCTGACCACCCGCGGCTGGACATTCGATGCCGAGTTCTCCACTGACACCCTGATCAGCTGGTTCTTCGAGCCGTCGGCCGCCGCGGTCGCCGACGAGCGATACGAGCCGGTCACCCGCATCTGGATCACGGCGTCCGGCGAAGACGACGACTTCCCGGAGGGGGTCAAGGCGGTGCTGGTCGGCACGGGGGACGATCAGGGCGCGCTGTACACGGTCGCGCCGGAAGTTCTTCTCGCACACATCGATTCGATCGAGTCGTATCGGTCCGGTGATACGACGCCGGTGCTCGCCTAGCGTCACGACAGCAGCAGTAGCGCAGTCGTGACGAGCATGACCACGGCAGTGGCGCCGTGCACACCGAACGCGACCCCCTTGGTACCCCCGTTTTTCAGCACGATGATGGCGTCGGCAATCGGAATGACGGTGGCGCCGAGGATGACCCAGCCCAGCAGATGGGTGGCGCCGGCGGCCATGAGGATGACGACGAACAACCCCGACGCGATGTCGCGCACACCCTTGACGTTCAGATAGGCGCGCATCGATGGCTGGTCCGGGTCGGCCGGCACGCCGTAGCCGGCGGCGGCGACGCGGGGGGCGGCGATGAACCGCGCGCCGATGGCGATGATGGCCACGGCGATGAGGCCGGCGAGCGTGTAGCCGGCGATGCTGATCATGATGAAACCTCCTGCAGGTCAATGGGTTCGAGCGAGATGGTGTCGACGTGGATGATCTCGTCGGGGTCGAAGCCGGCCATATCGGCGGCGAATTCCGGGCTCGCCATGACATGCCGTGTCAATTCGTCGGGGTCGGCGCCGGCCGGGTAGCCGATCAGCGCGACGAGTCGGTGCGCCCCGCCGGATCGTTCGGTCCACACGCCGTTGGTGCTGATCCCGAATGCCGGAAAGGTCGCCAGGTGACGGGTCCAGTGGACGGTCGCGTATTGCCGCAATGCCTCGGCTGACCGCAGGGTGTAGATCCTGAGCTCAAGCATGGTCAGACCGCCAGTGCCGCGAGGAGCGCGACGACGGCGAGGCCCTGCAGGATCGCGCGAGCGTTGATCACGCCATCCCATTTCGCTTGCAGCGCACGCCCGTTCGCGAGCGGCCCGCCGGCAATCGCGGCCGCGGTCAGTTGACGGTTGATCGGTGCGCTCACTCGGAGGTAGATCGCGAGCCAGACCAGGAGCGAGACGAGTGCGATGCCGGCCGCCGTCGCCTGCGCCCAGTGTTCGGATAGCGCGGCCAGCACCGCGCATGCCGCGGTGGCGAGCACACCCAGCACGCCGGGGATTGGCATCCGCCGATCCCCGTACCGATGCACGAAACCGGTAACCGCGACCAGGGCGTCATCGTCGAGCGACGCCAGCGCCGGGCGCAGCACCATCGCGCAGAACACATCGGTGCCATAAACCACGGCGGTGGCCAGCACCGCGAACGCTGCGGCGATTCGGGTGGTGAGGTCGAGATCCATATCGCTGCCCCTTTCCGAGCCAAGTGCTAGCAACGCTAACCCCAGGGGCGCTCGTTGGCAATAGCATTGCTAGATTTTCTAGCCGTGCTATCGTGCGATATGGCCATCGATGACCGTCGCGAGCGCGAACGGGCCGCACGCCGGCGACTGATCGTGGCGACGGCCCGCAAGATCGCGGAAGCCGAGGGCTGGGACGCCGTCACCACCCGACGGTTGTCGACGGAGATCGAGTACAGCCAACCGGTGCTGTACAAGCACTTCAGCGGGATGGATCACGTTGCCGCGGCCGTCGCGCTCGACGGGTTCGGCGAGCTCGCCGACGTGACGCGGCGGGCCCGGTCAGATGCGACGACGGCTCGTGAATCGCTGGCCCGGACCGCCCGCGCGTATCTCGACTTCGCGCGCGACAATCCGGCTGTCTATGACGCGATGTTCGTCCGCGCCACCCCGCTGAAGTTCGCGACCGACGACACCCCGACTCAGCTCGAGGAGGCGTTCGCGGGCCTGCGCGACGTCGTCGGAGACATCGCCGGGGACCGCGACGCCGACACCCTGACCGAGGTGTTCTGGGCGTCGCTGCACGGACTGGTCACGCTGTCGCGGGCCGGCCGACTACGCCCCGATCACGACGCCGAGCGGGTCCGGCTCCTGGTCGACGAGTTCACCGACCAGCCCAACGGTTAAGGCTTGTCCGGAGTCTCGACGACGCCGGTGGCGCTCTGCGCGCGCTTCTCGTAGGCAGCGCGCGCGGTCGTGTCGAAGTCGAGGAACACCCGGTCGGTGCCCATCTGCTTGGACAGCCAGCGCCGGCCGCGCGGCGGCAGGAACATCACCGCGGCGGCGAGGAATCGCGAGAAGCCCGGAACGGAGATCGACGTTGTCGGCTTGTCCAGTGCCTTGACCACTGCCGCGGCGATGTCTTCTGGCTGAACCGGCTTGGTGGCCGCAGTGGTGTGGGTGCCCGAGATCAGCTCGGTGTTGGTGAATGTCGGCATGACACAACTGATTTGGACACCCTGAGGGGCGTATTCGTCGGCCAGCCCGGTGGACAACCCGACCACCGCGAACTTGGTTCCGGCGTACAGCGCCTGGCCGGGCACGGCGAGCATGCCGGCCATCGAGGCGATGTTGACGATGTGGCCGCTGCGGCGCCGGACCATTTCCGGCAGCACCAGCCGGCAGCCGGTGAGCACGCCGTAGAAGTTCACCTCGACGGCGGTGCGCACCGCCTGGTCGGTGTGGTCGAGGAACGGGCCGACCGGCATGACGCCGGCGTTGTTGATCAGGACGTCGATGTGGCCGCCGCCGTCGGCGCGCGCCTTGTCCAGGAACGTCGCGAACGACTCGGGGTCGCTGACGTCGAGGGGGTACCCCGAGACCGGTCCGAGCTTGCTGAGCTGCGCGACGGCCGACTCCTCGAGCGCCACATCCCGGTCACCGATCACGACCCGTGCGCCGCGCTGCAGGAGAGCGCGTGCGGTGGCGAAACCGATGCCCCGCGCCGCGCCGGTGATCGCGATTGTTTTCCCGCGGATGTTGTCCATGGCCCGAAACTTTACAGGTGTCAACTTTTGGGCGAAAGGGGCAGAATGATCCGGTGAACGGATTGCGCTTCGTCCCGGTCGACGAGGACGACCGGTTGGCTCAGCCGCTGCTCGCAGAACTCGCCGTCGAGTACGCCACCCGCTACGAGGCTCCGGAATCAGGGGTGGCGCGGTGGCTGCGCGATCATCCTGCCAACCAGTTCCGACCGCCCGACGGCGGGATGTTGATCGGACTCCTTGACGGTCAGCCGGTGACCGGCGGGGCGTTCTGTCGCTTCGACGACGACACCGCCGAACTCAAACGGATCTGGACCGACAGCGGGCATCGCCGCCGTGGCCATGCCGCGACGCTTCTGGCGGCGCTGGAGGATGAGATCGCCCGCCGCGGTTACCGGCGGATCTACTTGACCACCGGCAACCGACAGCCCGAAGCCGAGGCGCTCTACGAGAGCACGGGCTACCGCAGGCTTGACGAGCCGCTCCCCAGTGACGTCGAGCAGTATCCGATCGCCTTCGTGAAAGCGCTGTGACGGCAAGCAAATTCGTGACTCAGGCCGGCGTGGCCTGACGCGCCGCCTCGCGAACGGGTCCGATCCACAGGTCGCCGTGCCCGGGGATCAGCACATCGGCGTCCAGCGTCGCCAATGCGGACAGGCTGCGCACGCAGCCCGCCTCGTCGTGGTTGAACACCGGGTGCAACAGCTGCGGACCCTTGCGTGCGGCCAGCGGATGCCCGGTCACCAGCGCATCGCCGGCGACCAGTACTCCGTCGACGATGTAGGAGCAGTGCCCGCCGGTGTGGCCGGGGGTCGGCACGGCCGTCGGCTGGCCAGGCAATGTCGAGGCGATGTCGTCGGTGAGTACGGCCGCCGTCGGAATTCCGTCGTGGGTGAGCGCGCCTTTGCGCATGATGTCCACCGACCACTTCACCCAGCGCGGTTGCCACGCGTGTCGCATCAGATCGACCGGTGACGCCTGCTGCAGATAGTCGCGCTTGGCGTGGCCGACCTCGTCGGCGTGACAGTAGACGGGGGTGCCGTGCGTCTGTGCGAACCAGATCGCGGTGCCGAAGTGGTCGACGTGGGCATGGGTCAACAGGATCGCCGTCACGTCCGTCGGGCCGAATCCCAATTCGCGGAGCGATCCCAGGACCTCGTCGCGGCTGCCGGGGAAACCGGCGTCGATCAGCATCACGCCTGCGTCGTCGGCAACGACCGTCCAGTTGACCAGCGGTGTCTGCGCCATGTGCACGCGCTCGGTGATAGCGGTCAGAGCCACGGCCATGCCGCGAGTGTAGGCGCCCACCCCTCACTAGGACTCGGCCGCTCGCTGGTCGCCAAAGGGGAGTAGAAACGATGACGTGGCTGAACTGAAACTGGGTTACAAGGCGTCGGCGGAGCAGTTCGCGCCGCGTGAGTTGGTCGAGCTGGCGGTGCAGGCCGAGGCGCACGGGATGGACAGCGCGACGGTGAGTGACCACTTCCAGCCGTGGCGTCACGAGGGCGGGCACGCACCGTTCTCGCTGGCGTGGATGACGGCGGTGGGTGAGCGCACCAAGCGGCTGGTGTTGGGCACCTCGGTGCTGACCCCCACTTTCCGCTACAACCCGGCCGTCATCGCGCAGGCCTTTGCGACCATGGGCTGCCTGTACCCCGACCGGATCTTCCTCGGCATCGGCACCGGCGAAGCGCTCAACGAGATCGCCACCGGCTACGAAGGGGAGTGGCCGGAATTCAAGGAACGGTACGCACGCCTGCGCGAATCGGTGCGGCTGATGCGCGAGCTGTGGCTCGGTGACCGCGTCGACTTCGAGGGCGAGTACTACAAGACCAAGGGCGCCTCGATCTACGACGTGCCCGAAGGCGGCATCCCGATCTACATCGCCGCGGGCGGACCGCAGGTGGCCAAGTACGCCGGCCGCGCCGGCGACGGTTTTATCTGCACCTCCGGCAAGGGTGAAGAGCTCTATAAGGACAAGCTGATTCCGGCGATGCGTGAAGGCGCCGAGGCGGCGGGCAAGAATCCTGACGACGTCGACCGGATGATCGAGATCAAGATCTCCTACGATCCCGACCCGAAGCTGGCGCTGGAGAACACTCGCTTCTGGGCGCCGTTGTCGTTGACCGCCGAGCAGAAACACAGCATCGACGACCCGATCGAGATGGAGAAGGCCGCCGACGCGTTGCCGATCGAGCAGGTGGCCAAGCGCTGGATCGTGGCGTCGGATCCCGACGAGGCGGTCGAGAAGGTCAAGGACTATGTCGACTGGGGCTTGAACCACTTGGTGTTTCACGACCCGCGGCAGGATCAGCGCCGATTCCTGGAGTTGTTCCAGAAGGACTTGGAGCCGCGCCTGCGCAAGCTGGGCTGAGCGCCAAGAGCCAATCGAGACGCAGCGGATTGGGGGCTCGCACCCATGGAGATGCGGGGTAGCGTGTTGCAAAACTTGTGGACGCCAAGCGTTGACCGGGAATGAGGTGCAGATGTCGCGACCGATCGTGACACGCTATGCGCGCTTCAACATCTCAGAATTGAGCGAACGAGAGGCTATCGAGGCCATCTTGACGCGCAGTGAGCCGCTAATTGCGGGAGCGCCCCACCTGGTCGTGACCCCGAATATGAATCATGTTGCGAGACTTCAGTCTTCGGCCGAGTTTGCATCGGTCTACGAACGCGCCAGTCTCTATCTCGCGGACGGGTGGCCGGTCGCGCGGCTCGCAGCCAGCCTCGGTGTTCAGATTTCGGGCCGTGCGACCGGAAGCGGCATCACGCATGCTCTGGCCCACACGCGCGGTGACGGGCGTCGAATATTCCTCGTTGGTGGTTCGACGCCGTCGTCGCTTGAAGCTGCATCGGCGGTATTCCGCGAGAATGGTTGGCTCGTCGAGTCGGAACAAGCACCCTTTGGGTGGCTCGATTCAACCGGCAACACTGCCGCGCTCGCTCGGCGTGTGGCTGCATTCGAACCAGACATCGTGCTGTTGGGCGTCGGTTCTCCGTTACAGGAGCGGGTCGGCGTCTGCCTCCTGGACGCTGAGGGTGTGACTGCAGTGCTGCTCGGGGTCGGCGCATCCATCGACTTCCTCGCCGGCGAGGCGACCCGCGCGCCGAAATGGATGCAGCGCCTTGGGATCGAGTGGTTCCACCGCATCCTGACCGATCCCGCCCGACTCTTGAAGCGGTACGTCAGTGACGTCGTTCCATTTCTGCGGGTCGTCCGACAGTCTCATGCGAGTTCCGAATAGTGCGGGGTGCGACGACGCCTACGTTCGGCCGCGCACGTGGGCGCGCAAGCCGGAGAGCCCAAGCGCCGCAGTGACACGGCGGCGCCGCGCCAACCATTGCGAGCCCATCGCCACCTTTAGCAGGAAGCGCAGGCCGACGTCGTGCCGCAAGATTTCGATCCGCGGCAATTGGTGACGTAGCGAGCGTCGACCGACGTGGCCCGGGTAAGTAGTGAAGGCCGCACGCAGGCCAGCCCGTGCGGTGGCGGTTGTAACCCGTTCGTCGTAATTGCCATAGGGATAGGCGAGAAGCCGTGGCCGCGCAAGGCCTGCAGCCTCGAGATCTGCGAGAGAACCGATGATCTCCTGGTCTATTTCGCTATCGGATAGTGTGGCGAGGCGGTAATGCGAGCGCGAGTGGGAACCGATCTCGACGCCTCGCCGAGATAGTTCTTGCAATCCAGCCGTGTCTAGCAATGCCAACCGAGGGGCGCCGATAGCTTCGTCCCACGCGTTGCTATCACCGACGCGGCCGCTGACGGCAAAAGCGACAGCCGGTATTCCACGCTCCTCGAGGATGGGCAAGGCGGCATACAGCAGGTCGTCGTAGCAATCGTCGAAGGTCACGAGCACAGCGCGACGAGGAAGTTCACCGTCACCTTCGAGCGACCGCAGCGCCTCCTCTGCGCTGACGAAGCGAAAACCAAAGCGCTGTAGGCAATCAAGCTGTTCGGCGAACACTCGCGGCGGAACCCCGTAGGGCTCGAGCACCGGCACGCCCGAAAGGTCAGCGATCGCGTGGTAGCAGAGAACCCGCAGCCCGACGCGGTTAGGGGTCCTGCCGGCCGCGGAGACGGCACGCCAGTACTGGGCGCTGAACGCGTATAAGAGCAGCCACTGTGCAACCCGCCGGTGTGGCGCGATAGCCCTCACTGCAACTCTCCAGATTGGTCCGTCAGTTTCCATCTTTTACTTTCCCATCCTCCGATGGCTCCTATCTCCGGGTTTAGTTCCTGGCCCTGAGGGATGCGATTGAACCAATTTGGATACCTGGAGGGTCTTTCGCCGTGCTTTGGACACGTCGAATAACCCCGATGAGTAACGATAACCCGACGAACTAAGGTCAGCCGCGTCCGCGCTGTACCGCTATTCCATGGGTGCAGACCATTCAGGCGCCTGCCTTCAACGGGAAGCGCGCCCCGCCAGAGGTAGGTCCCCAGGGGATCGCGTGAGAGGTCCCTACTTTCCGAGCAGGCCCAACGCGACAGGGGCCCAGAAGCCGGTAGGCGGGCCACCCCCGCACCCGTCGGTCTCCCCCGGACTCTTGATCCACAAGAGGCCATCCAGATCACCACCTCGGAATAGCCGCGGTGCAGCTCCCAGCCGAGCCCCCGGTGGGTTGCAGAAATCGCGTTGCGGCCCCGCGCCATTTCGCCCGATGTCGATTACGAAGTGCGCGCCGTTGATGCCAAGTTTGCTGAGCTCACGCCGCACACGTTCGGCGTACTCGACTTCGCTTTGCGTCGTATAGAAGTTGGCGACGTTGAGGCTGAAACCCGCTACCTTGTTGACGCCCACTTTCGCCAAGCGGTGGGCGGCTTCCGCTGGACTCAACCAATTTTCATGTCCTGCATCGATGTACACCTGCGCGCCCGTGGTCGAAAGTGCGTCGACCGCGAATTGCAGCATCCCCAGACGGTCACCTTGCTCGCACTTGCCCAGGTCCGGAAGTGCGTCGGGTTCGAGGATGACGATTGCTTCGCGGTGCCCCTTCAACGCTTCGGCGGCCGCTTGGATCCACTCCTTGTACTCTTGCTCGTCGCGCGCGCCCCCGCTGGCGAAGGAGCCGCAATCGCGCTGAGGAATGCGGTAGAGCACGATCGACGGAACCGCATGCGCCGCCGCCGCGCCGGCGAGGTATTTGCCGATATCATCCCGGACCGTCTTCGCCGACCAGTCGCCGAACCACAAGGCTTGCGGCGTTTGTGCGATTCGGTCGAAACGCGGATCCTCGCGTGCTGCAGCAATCGCCTGCATTCCGGGGTTGATGTATAACGGGGTGTCGACGGGCCTGCTGCCTGCTATCGTCGCCGAATCGGCGGCCCGCGACCATCGGAACGCATCGGGCCGCACAGCCATCGCCACGAAGACGGCGGTGATGACTACTGCAATAGCTGTCGCGATTAAGGCGTGCCTTCGCCATTGCGTAACCCGATCGGGCCTGGTCTCAGGCGGATCAGTCGGCGCGTCGCTCACCGTGCACTGCTTGCTTGGCATGTATCGCCAGTTCGTGTCACCCGTGTTTCGCCCGGTCGTGCGAAGAACAACACCGTCAGTGGAACTATCGTGACGGTCCAAAACTCGCCCCTGTCTACGAAGCCCAGGGGATCTTCGAGGAAACCACTAACGCAGATCCCCGTGACCAGCATCGCGGCGATCGTCAGGTAGCGGCTCCTGGATACCGTGATGGCGTATGTCTGTACGAAAAGGGACCCGACGGCGACAAATGCGAGAATCACCCCACCAGTGACGAGGAATTGTATGAACTGGTTGTGAGCTTCAAACGCCGCACCGCCCAGTTCGGACGTGTCTCTGCCAATGCGCCCGTACCAGTCATGGCCGAAACCTTCGAAAATTGCGCGCGACGACCACTGAATCAGCGAGCCCTTCCAGATGGCAGCGCGACCTGTGAATGCGTCTGCCTCCCATCCCATGAACGGCAGCACGCACATCGTGACCAGTGCCGTAGCTGTCGCGATACGTGCCACCGCTGACGCTGCGGGGCGCCGTCCCAGCTCTACGAGGGTCCCCACCACGATCCCCACGACGAGCATGCACGCGATCGCGAACATTTCATTGCGACTAGAGGACCAGCAAACCGCAAACACGACGATCCCCAGGCTGGGCAACCGCAGCCACCACCGCGGTAGCGTGGCCACCGCTGCCGCCCCGACCGCGAGGTACAGGCCCAAGTTGTTCTCCGATGTGAACATTCCCTGCAGCAGACCCAGGGACGGGAACACACCCTTGTCGGCGCGTGCACGCACAATTCCTCCCGGTTCGCGCACGATGCCGGCCTCCGGCCGCAGGAATCCGATCGCTATCGCGATTATCGCCGTGAGCACGACGAGTGCGCCAAGTGTGGTGAGAACACGACGCGGGTTGGGCCGCAATGCCGCTAGCGCCAATACCACCACCAGGAACAAAGCGCTGTCGGGGGTCGGCGAACGGTAATACAAGTCACGCGTCAGAATGCAGAGCCACGGCGCCAGAACCACAAGTAAGCGCCACAAGCCCGGTCGGGTGACATCGTTAATGCGGAACAGCACTACGGCGATGCCGATACCCACCGCCATGAGGAAGAACAGCTGCGTGGTCACGCGTGAGGCCGGTGTCGAGATCGGACCTTGGCCGACTCGAACAAAGGTCTTTTCTGTAGTCAGTGATAGCACGATGAGCGCTCCGACTACCCGCCCCCACATCATGACGACGAGCAAAACGGCGACCGTATCGCGAGTGATGAACAGCCGACTCCTCTGTAGCATCGGCCCCTCTATTCGCACCACACGACGGTCCCGCTGCGATGGCAATGCCAACACTTCGACCTTGCGAATACTACCGGCCGTACGAACGTGAACTGGTGCCGGCCGGACGCGGGCGCTGGTGACGGTCATCGGCGTCAACCTGTCCAGGCTTCCAATAGTCAAACATAACTAAGGGACTGTCAGAATAACGGTGGATCTGGTCTTGGTCTGACACGCCGAGCGTGAGCTTGGCGGGAAGGACTGATGATGTCCGAAACACTCGAATCCGTGGCGATCGATGTGGATCAAAAGCAGCTGGCCGAGCAGTTGCTCGCCCAGGCCAAGGAACAAGGCGTGGAGTTGGTGGGCCCAAACGGCCTGCTCAATCAGTTGACCAAGAACGTGCTGGAAGCCGCGCTGGACGCGGAGATGTCCGAGCACCTGGGCTATGACAAGCATGACCCGGTCGGCCGTGGCAGCGGCAATTCCCGCAACGGCAGCCGAGCCAAGACCGTGTTCACCGAGATCGGCCCGGTCGAGATCGAGGTGCCGCGAGACACCAACAGCACGTTCGACCCGGTGATCGTCAAGAAGCGTCAGCGCCGGTTGACCGGCATCGATGAGATCGTGTTGTCGCTGACCGCTAAAGGACTCACGACCGGGGAGATCGCGGCGCATTTCGATGACGTCTACGGCGCCACGGTCTCCAAGGACACCATCAGCCGGATTACCGACAAGGTCATCGAGGAGATGACCGAGTGGTGTAACCGGCCGCTGGAGTCGGTGTATCCGGTGGTGTTCATCGACGCGATCAACGTCAAGGTCCGCGACGGTCAGGTCACTAACCGGCCCATCTACGTCGCCATCGGCGTCACCTGTGCCGGGGAGCGCGACATCCTCGGACTGTGGGCCGGCGACGGCGGTGAAGGGGCGAAGTTCTGGCTGTCGGTGCTCACCGAGATCAAGAATCGCGGCACCACCGACGTGTGCATCGTGGTCTGCGATGGCCTCAAAGGACTACCCGATGCGATCAACACCGTGTGGTCTCGCGCAGTCGTCCAGACGTGTGTGATCCATCTGTTGCGCAACACTTTTCGCTACGCATCGCGCAAGTACTGGGATCAGATCGCCAAGGACATACGCCCGGTCTACACCGCGGCTACCGAAGCTGCGGCCAAAGAACGTTTCACCGAGTTCACCGAGAAATGGGGTGCCCAGTACCCGGCGATCGCCCAGCTGTGGGAGAACGCGTGGAGCGAGTTTGTGCCGTTCCTGGACTACGACGTCGAGATCCGCCGCGTCATCTGCAGCACGAACGCGGTGGAATCGCTGAATGCCCGCTATCGGCGGGCGATTAGGGCCCGCGGGCACTTCCCGACCGAACAGGCCGCGATGAAGTGCCTTTACCTGGTGACCCGATCCCTGGACCCCACCGGCCGCGGTAAGGCACGATGGGCAATGAGGTGGAAGCCCGCGCTCAATGCGTTCGCGATCACCTTCAACGGCCGGATCACTCCGACTGGCAACTAACCAATGCCAAGTCAGATCCACCGTTTATCTGACAGTCCCATAACTAACGTCGTGTAACCGGGAGCGGATTGTCAGCTCCGGTCGAAAAGTGAGCAGATGATTCCGGTCGAAAAGTGAGCACCCTTCTGATTGGAGAGTGATCACTGTGGAGGACTGGGCCGAGATCCGCCGGTTGTATCGGTCGGAGAAGTTGTCGCAGGCTGAGATCGCGCGGCGGCTGAAGTTGTCGCGCAACACCGTGGCCAAAGCGGTGAGTTCGGAGTCGCCGCCGCGCTATAAACGGGCGCCGGTGGCGTCGTCGGGGTGGTTGGCGGTCGAGCCGGCGGTGCGGGCGCTGCTGCGGGAGTATCCGACGATGGCGGCCTCGGTGCTCGCCGAGCGAGTCGGCTGGAGCGGTGGGCATTCGTGGTTCGCCGAGAACGTCGCGAGGATCCGCCCGGAGTATGCCCCGGCTGATCCGTGTGACCGGCTGGTGCATCTGCCTGGGGAGCAGGTGCAGTGCGATTTATGGTTCCCCGGTCAGGTGGTGCCCGATCACGGCGGGGTGTTGCGGTCGTTCCCGGTGTTGGTGATGGTCGCGGCGTACTCGCGTTTCATCGCCGCAGTGATGCTCCCCTCCCGGATTACCGGGGACTTACTGGCCGGGATGTGGCAGCTGCTCTCCCGGGATATCGGAGCGATCCCTCGGACCTTGTTGTGGGACAACGAGTCCGGTATCGGTCAGCGCGGGCGTCTCGCGCAGGGCGTGTCCGGGTTCTGCGGAGTGCTGGGCACCCGACTGGTCCAGGCCCGCCCGTATGACCCCGAAACCAAGGGTGTGGTGGAGCGAGCCAACGGCTACCTCGGGACGTCGTTTCTGCCCGGTCGCACATTCTGCTCGCCGGTGGACTTCAACGCCCAACTCTCCGACTGGCTGGCCGCGGTGGCCAACGTCCGCCGCCACGCCACCACCCGACTGATCCCGGCCGAGGCGCTCAGCGCAGACCGAGTGGCGATGGCCACGCTTCCACCGGTCGCGCCGACGACGGGGACCACGGTGAGCACCCGGTTGGGTCGTGATTACTACGTGTCGATCGTCTCGAGTGCGTATTCGGTGCATCCCGACGCGATCGGCCGCATGATCACTGTGACCGCCACCCTGAACCGGATCTACGCCTACTGCGGCGACCGGATAGTCGCTGATCATGAAAGGCTCTGGGGTGCAAACGGTTTGGCTGCTGATCCATCACACATCAATGCGGCATCGGCTTTGCGTCAACAGTATCTTCATCGACGTGCCGGCACCGAGGACCCTCTACAGGTCGACGTTGAAGTCGCCGATCTGAGTGCCTACGACGCGGTGTTCGGAACCGGGGAGGTCGCCTGATGGCCACGAAGCGCACCTCGGCTCCAGGTGAGGTTGACAAGCTCATCGCCCATCAATCCCGACTGTTGAAGGCGCCGCGGATCGCCGGGCATTACGCCCGACTGGCCGAGCAGGGCCGTGCTGCGGCCTGGTCGTTGGAGGACTACCTGGCCGCGGTATTAGCGGTGGAATCCAATGCCCGCGCCGAATCCGGAGCGCAGCAACGGATTCGGTATGCAGGGTTCCCGGCGATCAAGACGATCGCCGACTTCGACTTCACCGCCCAACCCGCCCTCGACCGTGCCCAGATCGCCCGCCTCGAAGGTGGCGGCTGGCTCGCCGAGGCCCGCAACGTCGTACTGCTCGGACCGCCCGGCACCGGCAAGACCCACCTGGCGACCGCGTTGGCCATCGCCGCCGCCCAAGCCGGACACCGCGTCGCGTTCGCCCCGGCGACCGGCTGGATCAGCCGCCTGGCCGAGGCGCACTCCATCGGCCGCCTCGAGGCTGAACTGCGCAAGATCTCCCGCTACGGGCTGATCGTGATCGACGAGGTCGGCTACATCCCGTTCGACACCGAAGCCGCCAACCTGTTCTTCCAACTGGTCTCGACCCGATACGAAAAGTCCTCGATCATCTTGACCTCCAACCTGCCGTTCTCCCGGTGGGGACAGGTGTTCGGCGAGGCCACCATCGCCTCGGCCATGATCGACCGGATCGTGCACCACGCCGACGTCATCGCCCTCAAAGGAGCCAGTTACCGCATCAAACACACCACGATCGAGACACTGCCCTCCGTAGAAGTCGACCGTCAGGCAGACTCAAACCCGTAAGCACACCTGCTCACTTTTCGACCGGAACAGGCTGCTCACAATTCAACCGGAGCTGACAGCGGATCAATATCTTTCGCAGAGTCACGGGGTTTCATGTCCCCGACACGTGTTCCGGCAATACTCCGATCGCCAATAATGGCGGCATGGCCGAACGCTATCTGATCGCTATCGCTACGTACTTCCGCCCAACCGGATTGCAACGAATGCTGGACAGTCTGGAGGCGGTCGTCTCATCGGCGAGCGTGGATATTCTCGTTGTTGATAACGATGCGAAGGGATCGGCGCGTTCGGTCGCAGTCAACCATCCGCTTGACCTTGTGTACGTTGTGGAGCCTGAACCCGGCGTCGCGGCCGCCCGGAACCGCGCGCTTGACCACTTCAGTGATCGATACCGTGCGCTCATCTTCGTTGATGACGACGAGTGGGTGTCCCCATCCTGGCTGACCATCCTGACGACGTTTGCCGCCGAGACAGAGGCGGACGTTGTCGTCGGTCCGGTTATCAGCGTCTTCCTTGAACCTGAGCCGAGATGGGTGCAGCGTGGTGGCTTCTACATGCGACGATTCCCTAAGAATGGTGCACATTTGCCCACCGCCCCAGCCGGCAACACTCTCCTGCTGCGTGATATGTGGGTTCGTGCTGGCTTCCCGCGATTCGACTCCGCGTTCTCAGCGTCAGGCGGCGAGGACGACGACTTTTTTCGCGGGGTTCGAAAGGCGGGCGCTACCATCCTCTTCTGCGCAGAGGCGCTGGTTTACGAAGGGGTGCCAAAAGAAAGAGTGTCGTTACATTGGGTGCGCCGCCGGGCAATCAACAACGGCCGGGCTGACACCCGAGTGCGGCTCAAGCACGGTGACTCGTTGTCGATATCGTTGGCAAAAGGTATCCGCAGCGCCGTGTATGGCATCGTGTTCCTCGCAGTTGGGCTGGCTACAGGCCGTGGCCTCCAGGCCAGACCCTACTTCACATTGTTTTTTGCCTACGGGAAATTTGCGGGCCTCCTCAGCTATTGGATTGAAAGATACTCGCGAATCATCCACGCGGATAACACCCATTAGCTTCGTTCACTCATCTGGCAGACGAGCCTGCTAAACAGGGCTTAACGGATTCCCTGAATGCGAGGGTATTGCGGAGCACGGGGTTCCAGTCCGTCCGAGGCGTAATGGCTCCATCCTCCGGTGGGTCGGCAGCGAGAAAGGTTCCGCGAGTTGGGCGAGTTCCTCCGAGTACGGCAATCGCACGTGTACGTTGCGAATGTTACGGCCGGATGAGCGGGGATCGGGTGCCAACTGGACATGGGCGCTCCGCGAGCGGCAACGCTCTCCTGGCTCTGGGCGGCCAATGGGGTCGTTATGCGATTCAGTTACTCGCACTCGTCGTGTTCTCGCGGCTGCTCAGCCCCGCCGACTTCGGTCTCGTCGCCATGGTCACCGGCGTTGCCGGCATCGCCTATGCGATCGGAGACTTCGGACTCTCGCTCGCTGCTCTGCAGGCCGAACAGTTGAACGCACCCCAGCGCACCAACCTGTTCTGGTTTAACAGCGGGATCGGCCTCGTCGTGGCCGCCGCGGTAGGCCTCACGGCCCGACCGCTGGCTGCGTTCTATGGTGATTCACGGATCGCCCCGGTCGCCGCCGTACTAGCGATCGCGTTTCTGGTCAACGGAATCGCCGTGCAATTCCGTACCGAACTGAACCGTGAGCTGCGCTTCGGTGTGATAGCTGGTGCCGAATTCCTTGGGCAGGCGACGGGATTCGCCGTCGCGTTGGTAGGGGCGCTCGTCGGGTGGTCGTATTGGGCGTTGGTGGCTATGCAGGTCACTGCGGCGGTCGTCACGAACGCAATCATCATCGCCAGAGCGCACTGGTGGCCCGGCTGGTACCACCGCGCTACGGCGATGCGATCGTTGCTTGTCTTCGGGGCGAACACCTTCCTCACGCAGTTGGTCAACTACGTGTCGACCAACGTCGACCAAGTCATCATCGGCCGCGTGTGGGGCGCCACTACGCTCGGCTTCTACAACCGAGCGTTCCAAATCGCTCGTCTACCGGCCCAACAAGTGGCCGCCCCGCTTACTCGCGTGGTCCTCCCTTATCTCGCGAGACTCCAAAACGACCACACGGCATATCTCGCTATGGTGAAGAAGATACAGCTGGCTCTCACCACGCTCCTCCTTTCGCTGCTGGCTTATATGGCCGGCACCGGCGACTGGCTGGTCCCGGTCGTCCTTGGCGATGGTTGGCAAGAGGCCGTACCGCTACTTCGCGCCCTTTGCCTTGCGGGAGCTATAGACGCGGTCGGAAAAATCACGTATTGGGTGCTGCTCTCGCAAGGCAAGACGGGCCTGCTGTTCGGCACCGAGCTTGGAGCCCGCCTCGTCATGATCACACTCATCGTCATCGCCGCCGCCAAGGGACCACTATGGGTGGCGCTTGCCGCCGCAGTCGGCCAAGTCTTGCTCCTCGTATCCGCCGCGTGCTTCGCGCTTCCTCGCGCCAACGTTGCACCCGGCCCCGTTCTGCTGCCAGCACTACGGCCCGCCGTCCTGTTCACGTTTGCCGCTGCCGCTGCGTGGAGTGCGGGCCAGCTTGCCGACAGGTGGCCCGACTCCGCTGCCCTGCTGATCGGGACGGTCGCCTTCACCGCTGTCTGCCTAGCCGCCATGACGCTTCCAAGTTACCGCCGCGACGTGGCAGTTTTGTCGGCGCTTGTCCGCAGTGTGCGACGCAAGCGCGGAAACGGATAAGCGGATCGCAGCTGGAGAACTTGACGTCGGCGAACCGCTCCAGAAGGCGGGGGTACCGCCGAAAGGGGTGTTGCTGTACGCGCTTTGCTGCCTATTCAGACTTCGATGCCCCGGCTCAGATCTGGTAAGCCTCGCGCCAAAAGGCCACCGGGTTACGGAATGCCCGCGCCAGCTTCGCGCGCTGAATTTGAGCATGGGCCTTCTTCAACTCCGTGGGGTACGGGCCGCCGCCAGCACGGACGTAGCCCCACAGCATCGCGAACGAACCGATGACGTACGGACGCCGAACAAGGTAACGCGCGCAGTGGATGAGGAAGTAGGGGAACCAGGAGCCGGTCCATCGCGACAGCCGCCCGTTGCGGTATCGCCCATGGGCGAGCCCCTCGCTTGCACCAGTGAGACGAGCCAACTCGAAACGTGCGCCGGCGTCCACACGCGTTTCGAAACCCGCTAGACCTGCCGCGATCTCGTCCATCACATCCAAACCAATCGCCGTCGGCACCGACTCGGTCGCACGGTAAGCCTCCGCCGTGTACAGCTTGACCGCACCGGCCACGTGGAACTTCTGCTCAACCATGCCCTTAGATATGACGACCCCGCCCGCGATGCCGACCCCGCCGTGCGCAAGTTCGAGCACCCTTTCGAGATAGTCGGGGAACATCCGGACGTCTGCGTCTAATTTCATTACGTGCGAATACGGCTTTCGTGCGAGCGTGTGTGCCACACCGAAACGAAACGAGCTGTAAGCCGATCCACCGATCAGTCCGCCATCGTTGGTCTTCGACAAAATCGTGGCCCGGTTCTCGGTATCGACCTCGGCGAGACGTTCGGCGGTGCCGTCAGTGCTGCCGTCGTCGACCACTACCCAATCGAAGTCCTGGAATCGCTGCGCACGAAGGTTGGCCACCAGACCCGACACGTTGTCGGCCTCGTTGTGCATCGGCGTGACGATCAGCAAAGTCATAGGTCTTCCCTCTGTCTTCTCGAAGGGGCGTGTGACTGTCGGACTACCTGGAGAACGAAAGCACGTTACCGGCGTAGCGCTTGAGGGACACGGGGAAGGTCGGTCACGATGCAGTGAAACCACTCAATGCTTATGCGCTGCATCCACTTCGGCACTCGCGCCGCTTCCCCGGCAAAGAAGTCGATGGATACGCCGATGCCGAGCGGCACCGCACTCCTCTTGTCCTCCAATCCAATCGCCAACCGGTTCCACCTAACCGGAAATAGTGAATGGCGAATGGTTTATCGATCGGATCCGCCCTCATCGTTTCAGACGTCGGCGTTGGCCGGCGCCGACTGCTCATCCTTGCGAACACGCGACAATACGACTCCCAGGATCTTGGCTCCGGAATGTCGCAAAGACCCAGCGACCTGTAGTAACTCGGCACGTCGCGTCTTCACTGCCGCGACCACGACCACGTTGGGGATGTTCTGAGTAAAGAGCGAGGCGTCGCCCAAGTTGATTATTGGTGGGGCGTCGACGATGACCACATCGAAACGGTGAGCAAGAGCCGTCATCAGCTCGCCGAATTTCTCGCCGGCGAGCATCTCGCCGACATCGATGGCGCTTCCACCGCAGGGGACGATGGTGAAACCGCCCCACTTCGACTGTAATGACGATTCGTCGAGTTCAAGTCGCCCGGAAACCAAGTCGGTTATTCCGCGCGTCTGCTCGATGCCAACCCGAGCCGCCAGGCGGCCTCCTCGGACATCGGCGTCAATGAAGGCCACCCGCTTCCCAGCGGCGGCGAGCGCACCCGCAACATTTGCGGCCACCATTGTCTTGCCGGCGCCTGCCCGTGGCGAGGTGAATATCAGGCGTGTGGGCGTCTGATCAGCCGCGTACAGAACGTCGATGGCGATCCGATGAAGGATCGACTGCAGCTCGGGTGCCTGCTTCATGAACTGGAATAGATCCGGCGTCTCGGCCTCATGCACTTCCGGAATCCCGCCGAGAAATGGGACATTCAAAGCGGTGACATCACGGCGCCTTCGTACACGTGTATCGAAGTTGTCGGTGACTACCGCAGCAAATACCGCTACGACTATTGCCACTCCGACCGCCACGATGAGGTTGAGTAGGACTTTTGGGGACGATCGGCGCACTGGTATGTCGGCAGGCTGTAGCACTTCGACTTGGACCGGCGAGTCAGCAATCAAAGGGGCGCCTTCGAGGTCCGCTACAGCCGGTGACATCACTTGGGCGATGCGGTTGGCGGTGGCGGCGGCCTTCGCAGCCGTCGGCGCCGACACCGCCACGTTGATTACCAGCGTTTCTGTCGGGATAGTGACTTCTATTTTTTTGACCAGGTCGGGCACTGTGACGCCCAGGTTGAGCGAGTCTATGACCGGCTGCAGAACTCGGTTCGTGGTCACGAGCTGGGCGTAAGTCTTCATGCGATCCGCAACATACGTTTGCGCCTCCTGGCGTGTGCCCATGGACACAAACCCGGATAGTTTGGGCGCGAACACTATTCGGGCGTTCGCGGTATAGGTCGACGGAATGAGAAATCCGGCACCTGCCAGCGCTGCGCCGACCACAAGAAAGACGGTCAGGAGTACCGGCCAGCGCCGCATTAGCAGGCGGCAGTAGCTGCGAAGATCCATAATCCACCAGACGTGTCGACCTAATACGAGAAGCCTGCGGGTTAACGCGCCCACTGCTTCTCGCACTGACAATAGCGTGACGAATCCGCACCAGGTGCTAGGTAACACGGCTGTTCGCAGTTGGCCGTGGCGTTAGTGCCGGTCGTGCGGGACTCGCTTTTACGGATGACCTGCGGCAGCAGTACCTGTTCTCTGGGTTGTCGAGCAGTCTGGCACCTCATCGAGCCACTCACACTCGGCTCTTATCCATATGGCGTGCGACCTTCGTATAGCGTCCTCAAACTGAGCGGTGGGTGCAACCGGATCGACTAGCGGACAGGCCGATTTAACGGGCGTTCGCATGCGCGTTGACACGTGGCAAATAGGTTAGACTTCTAGCCCTGCTAGGGACTATCTCCGATTACCTGTTGGGGATACGGAAATTCGCACTCTCGAAGGTAGAACAGCGTGGACTCGATCGGTTCAGTCTTGTTCCCAGTTAAGCAGCGACTGTGGGGCAGTCGATGACGAGTTGGGTCGTTCACGTCTCAGACGTCGATCCCTGTTCCACGGCACTGTGATGCGACGCAGTTCTGTGATGCGCGCACTCGCGGCGATAGTGCTGCTGGTAACGGTGGCACCGCTCATGGGATCCGTCGCTGGGCCGGCGCACGCGGAGCCGGGCGACGCCGGCGGCCAGACGCAGGTGGTGGATGTGGCCAACGACGGCCGCGTGACGTTGCCTTGGGCCACCCTTGGTTTGCAACCAACGCTGGAATTTTATGGCGGCGGCAGTACCAGTGTCACACTCCCGGTACCGGCCGGGCTGACTGTTGCCCGGTTGCAGGGCTTGATTCACGCGCCGATAAATATCGATGCTGGCTACCTTGAAATCGACGGAGGCGACGGAAAATTTCTCGCTTCGGTCGATCTGCCCCCAGCGGGCGCCCCTCAGGCCGTCACACCTTTCGATGTCGACATTTCGGCGGCACTGGCCCAAGCCTCGTCGGTTGACCTGACGTTGACCGTTCGGGCACGCAACACCGGCGAACTGAACTGCGGCCCGGTCCAGCGGCTGACGCTCAGCGATCTAGCAACGGTGTTCGCCGGAACCCAGCTTCCCGTGACCACGGTCGCGAGCTTTTTTCCACCTGTTCTCGGCAAGGTCACGATCTATGCGGCAACTGACGCCAGCCCCGCCGAACAGCAGGCGGTCCTGACATTGGTGTCGACGTTGGCGCGCCTATATGTGCCTCGGCCGCTGCCTATCGCGGTCGTCAGCCAACCCCGTGGCACGCCACCGCCGCCGGCTTCTGGGCTGGATCGCGCCGTTGTCGTTGAGACTGGGCCGGCTGGCCTCAGCGTCGAAAACGCCGGGATGCCCGACGCGTACCTACGGATTTCGGGTGAGGGCGATCGACTCTCGGACCAGGTGTCGTTGCTCGTCACTCAGCTGCAACCACTGGCGCAGACGGCGACGGCCCGCGTCGACCAAGCAGGATCTGACGCCGCCCCCCTGAGCGGGGACACTCTTACGTTCAGCCAGCTGAAAGCGAGCGGTGAAGCCTCATTCTTTCGGACGAGCAGTGTGGATGTTGGATTCGACCGCGCGTCCTTGGGGCCCAGATTCGACAGTGTCCAAGTGCATCTGCTTGCCGATTACACCCCTGTGCGCCCAGGTGACGCGGCAACCGTTGTGATTCGCTCCGGAAAACTCATCGTCTATCGCGCCGCGCTCGACGGCACAGGTCTTGTGGACGCGACGTTCCACCTCGATCGGGAAATGCTCGACGAACAATGGATCAACCTGAAAGTCGATCTCACCTACACCCCGAATCAAACGTGCGGGCCGTTGTTGGCGCCGATCGCATTCCAAATCAATCCACGCTCAACGGTAACCATGCACCGCGGCGGTCCTCCGCTAGGCGGCTTCGCTGCATTTCCGTCCGAGTTCAGCCCCAAGTTCGTAGTAGCACTTGATGGCAGTGGCCCGAATCAGCTCAGCTACGCCGCCCGAGTGGTGGCAGCTGTCTCGCGTCTAACCCGCACCGAACTTACACCGCAGGTCGTCAGTCTTGAGGCCGCTGTCGAAGCTACTTCAGGGGCGCTCATCGTGGCCAAAGCCGACGCGATCAGCCGAACATCGCTGAAGCCACCTATAAGCGGCGACGGATCGACTGTCGATTTCGCGCTGCCGAAGGCGTTGCAGGTCAACATCGACCAGGGGCTGGGATCAATTCAGGCGTTTGCGGATCCGCCCCGCAACCGTTCCGTCGTCCTCGTAACTACGAGCTCGGTGTGGACTCTGGTGGACCCGCTGTTCGACTCCATCGACGGGCCGACCCGCAGCTGGTCAAAGTTGACGGGCGACGTCCTCGCAGCAGGTGCGGCCGGAACGCCGAAGAACGTCACGATTCGACAAACCGCCAGCAACATCTTCGAGCCGCCACGTTCCGACACCTCGGGTTCGTTGCAGAAAACCTACATCGTGGGAGGCGTACTCGTGGCCGTCGCGCTCCTCGCGATAACTGCGCTCTTGATCTGGCGTACGACCCGGCAATCTCGACGACCAGTCGGCGCCCACAGCGCAGACGATTCAACAGATGATTCGTATTGATCGATCCTGACCGAGTCGGATAGCGGATGATCGAGGACGCACCGCACGTTTACTTGGCCAGTAGAACATCGGCATCGTGAGTCAAGCGCCGCGGGTTGCCAGCAGCTTTGCCCCCTGGTGGCATGCCCCTTCGGTTAGGATGTTGCCGCAGCACGATCGAATCGTCTGCAGAAATCGCATCACGAGGGCAGCGATCTGCTGCGTGGCTGCCCGCCTACTTGGGGGGTCATCGTATGCCCGCTCCTGCCTTTGCTAGCCCGCACGCTCAGGCCCTGTTCGAGCGGCTCTCCACCCGCACAGCCCGGGTCGGCGTCATCGGTCTTGGGTACGTCGGTTTGCCCCTGGCGGTTGAGTTCGGTCAGGCCGGCTTCCACGTCGTCGGCATCGACCTGGATAAGCACAAGTGCGATGCGATAAACGCCGGCACCTCTTATATCGCGGACGTCCCTAGCTCCGCAGTGGCTTCACTCGTCGAGGCCGACCGACTACGCGCGGTCCCGGGCCTCGATGCAGCAGACAGCCTCGACACCATCAATATCTGTGTGCCAACACCGCTGCGCAAAACCAGGGACCCGGATATGACGTATGTTCTGTCCGCTGCGCATCTGGTGAAGGAGTATCTACGCCCAGGCATGCTCGTCGTCCTCGAGTCCACGACGTATCCGGGTACAACCGAGGAAATAGTGCGAAACATCCTCGAAGAAACCGGTCTGCGTGCTGGGTTCGACTTTTTCTTGGCGTATTCGCCGGAGCGCGTCGACCCAGGCAATGTGAAATGGAATACCAAAAACGTGCCGAAGGTCGTGGGGGGCCTCACACCTGATTGCTCGACGTTGGCCGCTGAGTTGTACGGGGCTTCCATTGATCGTGTAGTCCAGGTCAGTTCTCCGCGCGCAGCCGAGATGGCTAAGTTATTGGAGAATACGTTTCGCGCCATCAACATCGGACTCGTCAATGAGATGGCGCTGATGTGTGACCGAATCGGCATCGATGTCTGGGAGGTCATTGATGCTGCCGCGACGAAACCGTTCGGGTTCATGCCCTTCTATCCAGGTCCTGGGCTAGGTGGGCACTGCATTCCAATTGATCCGTTCTACTTATCGTGGAAGGTCAAGGAAGTGGGATTTGAAGCCCGCTTTATCGAACTGGCCGGCCAGGTTAATGCAGCGATGCCGCGGCATGTCGTCGACAAAGTTGCTGACGCACTCAACGAACACGGGAAGTCGATCAAGGGCGCCAACATTCTAGTGATGGGCGTTGCCTACAAACCCAACGTCGACGATGTGCGCGAGTCGCCGGCGTTGGACGTGATCGCACTTCTGGTGAAGAAGGGTGCACACGTCACTTACCACGATCCTTTTGTGCCGCACGTGGATGCAGAGCATTCGTCCATTGGTCAACAGATGGATTCGATGCCCTATAGCCGCGAAGCCGTCGCGGCGGCCGACTGCGTCGTGGTGACGACCGATCATCAGGCATTCGATTATGTGGAACTGGTAAAGTCGGCGCGCGTTATCGTCGACACCCGCAACGCCGTGAAGATTTCTGCGCCCAACGTATTTAAACTCGGCGCGCCGAACCCCGGCGCGTAATGAAGTCGCCTTGCAGGCTCCCAGGATTTTGTGATGTCTCGGATCCTTGGCATGTATAGCGCAATCCCGGCGGTGGCTCATTCGACGACGGGGTTGCTGATTCAGCGGGGTCCTCGATCGGGCGCAAGCGCGCCAGGTTATGGCCCGCAAGACGCTTAATGTAAACTCCCCGGTCGACGCCCGCTGATGCAGCTCTTGCTGACGCGCGACAATTTGTGCAGCCGCTTTTTGTTGCGCGTCCGCGAAAGATTGCATCGGATCAGGGTTTGCTCATAACCTACGCTGTGTATCCGCGACGACGATGGCGATCGGCAGGTAGAACAGGTAGATGAGCGACGCAGAATGCGATGACCTACGGGGGCGGGGCCACGTTTTTGCGACGTGTAGCCGCGAGCTCATCGCTTCGGACCTCCGGCTGATCTGCAAGGGCTGCGGTGTTAGGACGAGTTGAACTCCCGGGCCCGCAGCTGACAATCAGCGCGGTCGGTTTTGGATGCGGTGGTTTGATGCAGTCGCCGTCGCGCAAAGAGCGGATGGCCGTCCTCGGCAGTGCGGTCGACAACGGGATGACCCACTTCGACACCGCGCGCATGTACGGACTGGGGATGGCAGAGGCCGAGTTGGGTGCGTTCCTGCGCACCGTCGACCGCGGGAGCGTCACCATCGCCACGAAGTTCGGCATCGAGGTCGGTGGCATGGCCCAACGGCTGGCCCGATTTCAGGCCCCCGCGCGGGCACTACTTCGTCAGGCGCCCGGCTTGCGGTCTGCCGTCAAGAAGCGTCAGGCGCCGCCGACCGCGAGCGTTCGGGTGTACGACGCCGCAATCGCGGCGCGCAGCCTCGACCAAAGTCTCGCAGCGCTGGGGTCCGATTACGTGGACATCCTGTTCGTGCACGGTCCGGAGCCCTCAGACACCGTAATGACCGATGAGCTCCTCGAATTTTTCGAGGACGCCCGTCAGCAGGGCAAGATCCGCGCCTGGGGAGTGTCCCAGGACTCGGGCCTCGAAGTGAACTTCGCCGGGTTGTTCGGCCCCGAGGGTGTGGACCAGCTTCGCGGCGACGTGCTCCATCCTTCGCCTCGCCCGGCGGACATCACGTTCGGCGTTCTGAATCGGCCATTGGAGATGATCTCCGCCGCGTTACGGGCCGATCCTCAAATGGCGGCCCACTGGCGCGACGCCCTCCAAATCGACCCATTGGCTCCCGGGGTATTGGCGAAGCTGATTCTCGGATCAGCAAGCAGCGCAACGGATTCCCGCGCGATTCTGTATAGCACCACCAACCCCAAGCGAATCGCGGAGGCGGCCAGCGCAGTCGAGTCGCCGTACGGTGCCGGGACGTTGTCAAGGTTCCTCGAACTCGCCGAAGAGTTTCGGCGCAGTGGCCGGATGGTCCGTAAGACCGAGGATTTCGTTACGGGTACGACGATCGCGACGGATGTCGTCGTCGTCGGCGCTGGCCCGATCGGTATTTCCACGGCGCTGGAGCTTGCGAAATCGGGCGTCGAGGTGGCGCTCGTCGAAAGCGGTCTGGAACGAACGGACGACATGGCTCAGGCGCTGGCGTCGTTCGACTCGCGGCAAGACGACATCTTCCATGCGCGCAGCGACCTGACGGTTCGGCGCGCGGTGGGAGGTGCGTCGGCACTGTGGGGCGGGCGTTGTGTCGCGTTCGACCCGATCGACTTCGAGGATCGGCCGCTAACTGCGCTGGCGCCTTGGCCGATCAGGCACAAGGATATTGAGCCCTACATGCAACGTGCCTGCGACTGGGTGCAGTGCGGACAAGCGGCATTCAACGCGCGAGATATTCCGGAGATTGCGCAAAACGATCTAGTCGCCGGCCTCCCCGACGGCGACGTGCGAACGACCGACCTCGAGCGCTGGGCGTTGCCGACGCGCTTCGGACGCGAGTACCGGGATGCGTTGCACAACACTCCGTCACTCTCGATGTGGACCGGCCTGACGTGTACAGAGATCGTGAGCGGCGAGTGCGGCGACTCCGTTGACCACCTCGTCGTCAAGACACTCGACGGCCGGGAGGGAAAAGTCGTCGCGAACGATTACGTCATCGCCACTGGCGGATTGGAGGCGACGCGGCTGCTGTTGGCGTCAGACCGACACCACCCGGGGGGGCTGGGAAACGCGGGCGGACATCTCGGGCACTGGTACATGGCCCATACCGAGGGCCGTTTCGCGCGTGTGAAATTCAATACCGACAACGTCATCTATGAGCACGAGCGTGATAGAGACGGTGTCTACGTCCGGCGGCGGTTCACGTTCAGTCCGCAGCTCCAGCGCGAGCTCGAAATACCCAACTCCGCAACTTGGTTGGTCAATCCGCCGATCAGCGATCCCGGCCACGGAAGTGGGATCCTGTCAGGGGTGTACCTGACTCTCATTTCACCGGTCGGTCGCTTCCTACTCGCCGAGGCGATCCGTGAGGCTCATACCAAGACCGACGGCAAGCCACAGATCGCGCAGCACGTGCGCAACATCGTGCGAGATCTGTTTCCATCAATCCGGTTCGCGATCACATTCTCCTACGCCCGCCTGCTCCGCAGGGGTCGCAAGGCGCCGGGTTTTTTTATTAAGAGCGCCGACAACCGGTACCTGCTTCACTACCACGGTGAGCATCTACCGCATTGGGAGAGCAGGGTCGAGCTCACCGACGAGCGTGACGCGCTCGGCATGCGGAAGGTCCGGACCCATATGCACTTCTCCGACGCCGACTACGAGAGTGCCCACAAGGCAATCGATCTCATCGACGCGCACTTGCGCGCCAACGGCGCCGGCAATGTGGAGTGGCTCACCGATGATCCCGAGGCCGCGGTGCGGGACTTCATGCACGGGTTCGCCGGTTACCACCAGGCCGGGACGACGCGGATGTCGGAAACCGCTGAGGGCGGCGTCGTGGACGGGAACCTTCAGGTCCACGGGGTGCGCGGACTGTATGTCGCCAGCACCTCCGTGCTGCCCACTTCGAGTCAGGCCAACCCTACACTTATCGGGATCGCGCTCGGAGTTCGATTGGCTGAACGGCTTGCCAACGCTCGGTTGGCCGGCAGAACGGATGATTCCGGGTCTGCCTGAACGTCTTTCAAAGGGGGATTACGATGACTGCAGACTCGGTCCTGGTGACGGGCAGTGCGGGATTCATCGGCAGTGCGCTGGTGTCGTACCTACGGGAGTCCGGCCGCCGCGTCATGGGTCTCGACCGTGATGCGACGCCAGGCCCTGATTCGCTTCGTGTCGATCTGACCACGATCACCGGCGACGATTTGCCGCGACCGTGCCCGCCGACCATCATCCACCTCGCCGCGCTGTCCAAGGAGCCCGGATTCCCGTGGCGGGATTATTTCGCCAACAACGCCGAGGCCACCCGCCGCCTGTGCCGAGCCGCCGACGATGCGGGCGTACAGAACATCGTTTTCACCAGTTCGATGATGGCCTTCGCTGCTGGTCCGTGGCGTCGTAGCGAAAGCGATTTCGGCGACGCTGACACCGCTTACGGCGCCAGCAAGCTGCAGGCAGAGGAGATTTTGCGGACGTGGCAGGCCGCGAAACCGGGACGGCGCCTGCGCATCGTGCGTCCGGGTGTGGTGTTCGGCCCCGGCGACACAGGTAATATGCGGCGGCTGATCCACGGCCTGAGCAAAGGGCGCTTCGCTTACATCGGCCGTGATGACACGGTGAAAAGCTGTATCTACCTGAAGGATATGGTTCGGCTGCTGGTTCTCCTCACTGAAGACGACGGGCCGCACGACACATACCACGCCGTCTATCCGCAGCCGACCACGATCCACGATCACGTCGATGCCATCAATGCGGCCTGGGGATGGGACCGCCACCCGCGGACTGTTCCGTATCGTTTTGCGCTGGCGGCGGCCTCGCCCTTCGCGTTGGTCGATCCGACGGGGGCACGTTTCGGCCTGCATCCCAGGCGGATTCAGAAATTGCAGTTCGACACCAACATCAGCTCGGAGCGTCTCGCAGATATTGGTTTCAACCAGCAGTATTCGCTCCGCGAGGCATTCGCCGATTGGCGACGAGAATGCGGTGGTGGGCTGCCGCAGTGAGGGCCGGTTGACCCTCGGTCACACGGCATCCAGTCAACGCGGAGGACGTCCGGGCTCGGCAGCGGGGGGGATCGGGTCGACCGGCTTGCCGATCACCTCGTAGACACGGAACATTTCATCGCTGGTCGCGCCATCCGTCGAGTAGATCAGTCTGGCGATGCCGGCACCGCTGGACCACAACGCCGGGTAACGGCGGTTCACGGCGTCCGGAATGTTAAGCCGGGGATTCGTCACCACGATATAGCGAATCCCCATGTCCCACGGGCGATTCAACGCCGCAGAGAAGTCGAAATCGCTGGTGATCACGAATTGCTTGGGGTGGTCGGAGGACAGCCAGATGCCCCACGCCAAAAAGGTGTCCATCAGGACCGAGCCGTCCGGAAGATTCTTGGCGTCGAGCCAGTTGGCGAGTTGGCGTTCACTGATCAACCGACGACGCGCCGGTTGCTGTTCGGGAGGATGGCCAACCGGGTCGACGAGAGAGACAAAGCTTGACTCCAACTGTCCATAGGCGATGTCTTCGTTGACGATCAATGGCGTCGTCACCGGGATGGCAACCACCACAGAGGCGGTAAGCAGCGTGGCGGCGGCGCGGGTCGAGTGTTGCTCCACGGCGGTAGGTCTGCGCCGAACGGGCATCGACGGCCAACATGCGATCGCGACGCAGATGACCATAGGAATGGCCAGCAAGTAGAACCGGAACCAGCCGAAAGTCATTGAAAGATGTTGCGCCACAACGGCGAAGGTCAGAGTGCCACCGAAGACAGCGATAGGGACGAGAGCGCTGACCTGGCGGCGGAATGCCGCGACGAGTACCGCCAGCGCAACGGCGAACCCGGTTAGAGGTTGCATGCCGAAGAGGCGTGCAGCGATGACCAGCCACCCCGAGCCTGGGTCGTGGCGGCCAACGTGTGCCAGCCGTTCGGCCACCTGGCTACTGTTCCCGTATTGGGAGGAGAACGTGGCGAACAGCTCGCCGTTGATGATCCAGCCGGTGACCGCCCAGACGATGATCGTGACGGCGATGGGAAATGTCACGATGGCCACGTTGAGGACCGTCGCCTGTAGGCGGTCCCCATACCGTCCGCGGTGCCAGCTGACCGCCGTGACCACCAGAGCGGCGCCTGCCGCGGCCGGGACAACCTCGTAGCGGGTGAGATATGCAGTTCCCAAGGCTATCCCCGCCCAGGCGAGGTCCCCGATGCGGTCGCTGTCACACCACCGCATCATGTGGCGCACCGCCCAAGTGAGGCAGAACATTTCGGCAGCCTCGCTCAGTCCGGAGCCACCGTAGAGAATGATCATGGGGTGCAGCGCGATTGCGCCGACCGCGACCCACCGCCATCCCTTGGGCAGTCCGCGGTCGAGCGCGATGCCGCGGACCATCAGCATCGCGCCCGCCATGAAGAGCGAGCTCTGGATGACGCCGGCGATCCCGTAGTACTTGAGCGCAGGCCACCAACGGCTCAGCGAAACGAACGGTATGTCGACGATACTGGGCAGCGGGTTCCAGACGAAGCCGATGGCCGACAGGTGCGGGTCGCGGGCATAGATCGCGAAGCCGGCATTGGCCACCCGATTCGGTGCATCGGGCTCGAAGATGTTGTATCGCAACACCAGTACGGTTCCAACAGTGCAGTAAAGCGCAGTCAGGGCACCAAAGAGCAGCAGTCCTGGCCAGCGTGGATGGCTTTCGGCGGACCGACTGGCGTCGGTCTCTATCGGTGCGGTGATGACCGCCTTCACGGCTCAGCGCTGATGGTGGCGCCCCGGCGCCGGCGGAACACCAGGAGTGTCGCCGCGATGACGAGCGTCGCGACTCCGCCCCCCACACTGAGCCAACCCCACCATTTCCAGACGGCGCCGGGCTGGGGCTGGTGGGCCATCGGGCCACCCTCGTTGACCGACATGTTCACCGTGCGGGCTGCCGGACCGGTCGCCACCACATCGCCCACGACCGAAGCCCAACGACTGGGCAGGCCCCGTATGTAGTCGAACGACGCGTCGACCAACGCCCAATCGCCAGTCGCCGAGATGGCAAGCACCGCACGGTCATTCGAGGTAAAGGCTTGAATTGCGCCGACCGGACCGTTGAGATTGAGATCGGTAGACGGGTCGCCGTCGACGCCGACGTCGCTCGCACCGTTTGGAACGAGCGGCGGCTTCATGCCCGCCCTGGCCAGCGCGGCGCCATTGGTGACGGCCAACAGCCCGGTGCGGGAGTTCGCCGCCTGCCCGAAAGTCGTCACTTTCGGGCGCAACGTCACGGAGGTCTGTTGTGCCATCAGATTTATCGCCTGCGCGGCGAACCGGATGTACTCAGGGCTGTCGAGCGCCACATTGAAGTCGGGAGTGAACGCCATGGGCAACACAGGGAACCCGCCGCGATTGTTGGTCCCCGGCGTGATGGTGACGGATGAGTGCCCGTCCAGTGCGAACGTCATCCGATCATTGAGGGGTGCGCACTCCTGCTGCGGGATATAGCGCAGTTCGAGCGCCAGTCCGACGTTCGAGGTGATCTCCTCGGGCGGGATGACGCCGGTGATGTCCAGCGTCCCCGTGTTGTCCAACTTATGGGTGGCCAGAACGGTCGAGCCTGAACGGATCAGTACAGATGCCTGTCCGCTCCCGACCGGTGTGTACTTCGCAAGAAGGTGTACTTTGGCGCTACTGATCGGGCCTGCGGCAAAGGCGCTCACGTCGAAACCGGCGTAAATGGTGGTGACACCAAGAACGGCCGCCTGCCCCTTCACGCCAAGCTGGTCAAAGGTTTTGGTGTTGCTCGACAGGGTGGTGTCGTCCTTGGCGGAGAGCACAACTGCGGCGGGTGCCTGAGCGAGGTCCATTCTCTGGTCCGCGAACAACTCGACCTGGCGCGCCAACGATTGCCCGGTGCCGCTGATCACGAGCATGGCTGCCGGCGTTCCAGCATTGTCGACCATCACCCCCGGCTGGCTGTTGTCGCGGAGGTCGATCACCCGGACGGTGGGCTCCGGAGCGGGCGCGACATCGTCGGTGGTGACGTCGATGCGTACCGGCATCGGGCGATACTTTTTCGTCAACCGCGCTACCAGGTCGAGTGCCGCCTGCTGCTGAACGAAGGTCGGGTTGCCTCCGACGTTGATCAGGATCTTGTCGAGATAGCTTGGCAGATAATCAGCGACCGACGCCGGGTCAATCGGCGGCCCGGAGAACGAACTGGCGAGCTGACTGATCGAAAGTGCCGGTATCTGCGTGCAGTTGTTGACATTCTGGTTGCCGTCGCGAATCACAAAACTCAGCTTGGCCATCCCGTTGTTGACGAGCGCCGGGGAGATGTCCAGTTGGAACGGTATGGTCGACGCGTCGGGCGGGACGGGAATGCTGCCGAGCACCATCCCGCGATCGTCGAGAACGTCGACTCGTCCGTTCATCACATTGACGATCGCTCCGATCATGCCGCTGAGGACTGTGGGTGCGGTGCCGGCGGGGACCGGAATCGCTGTCTCGGTGGGTTGATTGGCGCCGAGTAGATCGAGTCGGTCGGGCAGTCCCAACTGCGGCCACCCGATCAACGGTGGAGACGCGGGGGTCGCCGAGACCACCTCGACCACATTGCTGTCTGGATCGGCACCGGCCGGCGGAAGCTCCCCGCCCAGCGTCGGCAGCGCAAGGAGAACCACCGACGTTGCGACGGTGCCGACGATTGCACGCAGCGCCCTCACGAGAGTTGTCCCGTCGCCCCAGCGGCACTGTGCTCGTCGGACAACCCATGGACTGTCTTCTCCCAGAAGCATGGCTTGGTCACCAACTGGTACAACGCCTTTACTGCCGCGATCGACTGCAGGAACCAATGACGGCGCTCATCGAAAGTCCCCAGGTGTGCTCGCCGAAATTCCTCACCTGTGAGCAGCGGTCAGTGTAGTTGTTGGCGGGTGCCGGTGGTGGTTCGGCGCAGGGTTTCCGCGGCGGCCTGGTGGTCGCGTAGCCGGTAGGACTCGCCGTCGAGGTTGATGACCACGGAGCGGTGCAGCAGGCGGTCGAGCATGGCGGCGGCCACGGTGGTATCGCCGAGGATCTCGCCCCAAGCACCCACCCCGCGGTTGGTGGTGATGACGATGCTGGTCTTCAAATACCGTTGGGAGACAACCTGAAACAACGCCGAAGCGGCTTCGGCGGGCAACGGAAGGTAGCCGAGTTCATCGATCACCAGCAGCGTCGGGCCAGCGAAGAACCGCATGGTGGTGGCCCAGCGTCCCTCGATCGCGGCGCGGTGACACCGTGCGGCCAGATCGGCGGCGGTGGTGAAGTAGGTCCGGTAGCCGGCATGGGCGGCAGCCCTTGCCAACCCGACGGACAGATGCGTCTTTCCGGTGCCGGGCGGGCCGATGAGCAGAATGTTGGTCGCGGTTTCCAGGTAGCGGCAGGTGCCCAGTTCGTCGATCAGCTTGCGGTCGATCCCGGCGGCAGCATCGACATCGAAATCAGCGAGGGTGGCCGGGGTGGGCAGGCAGGCGAACCGCAACCGGCCGGCCAACCGTCGGGCAGTGCTGGCCTCGACCTCCACGGCCAGCAGTCGCTCCAACGCCACGGTCAGTGACAGCCCCTCGGCGGTGGCCTGATCCAGCACCGTCGGTAGGGCTTCAGCGGCCGCGGCCAGTTTGAGCTCGGCCAGATGCGAGCGCAGCTGCTGATAGCGGCTCGCCGCCGACGATGGTGATTCCTCGGTCGTGGTGGTGGTCTTACCGGTGCGTGGAGTGGGGGTCATTTGATGGTCCTGTTCTGGGCGGCACGCTCGTAAGCGGACAGATCGATGACGGTGGAATCGGTTGACGGAGTGGAATTTTCACTTGCGGTGGTGGATGGCTGCTTGAGCGCAAGCAGTTGCGCGGCAGCGGCTTTGGCAGCCGGACCCGGTGGGATGCGTTCCTTGCGGCGGTGTGGCCGTCCGGTCGCCGCGGTGGCCATTGCCACGGCATCCAGGGCGATGACATGACCGCTGTCACGCACCATCACCCCGAGCCCATCAGCAGCCATCCGATGGCGGGCGATCACGATCCCGCTCATGGTGGCGATGTCGCAGAACTGCCCGCCGACCGGATGTGACACCACCACATTGGCGGCGGCCAGTTCCGGGGCACCGAGTAACGGTTACCGCGGTAGGACACCATCGCTTGGCGCGAGGCGGTGCGTGCCTCGGCCACGATCACCGGATACGCCTGCGCCGGCACCGGAGCCAGTGGCTCCGTTTCGGCCACCACGGCGACCGAGGATCGGCCATCAGCGGTGGCCCGCAATCGGGTGTCACCCCGCACTCGGGCGAAGCGATCCAGGCTCGTTTGCGCAGCCTCGACGGTCATGTCGTCGGCCAGGGTGCGCCACCAGCGTTGCGCGGCGGTGTGGTTGACCTTTTCCACCACCCCCTTGCGGTTGCCGCGCCGAGCCGGGCAGACCGCCACCGAGACGCCGTAGTGCTTGGCCACCCCAGCGAACGACGCGGTCACCCGCCCGCTGCCCGGATCGCAGACCGTGGCCATCCGGTCAAACCGCCACACCCGAGTGCACCCGCCCAGGCCGCGGGTCACCCGATCCAGCCCGGCAACCAGGTGCGGCTGGTCCTCGCTCGGCGTCAGATAGCCACGCCACTTCCCGGAATGCGCCAGCGATCCGACCAGCAGGTGCGCGGTCTTGCCCCAACCCCACGATGCCGGTGGATCGGGCAATTCCAGCCAATCCCATTGGGTTTCATCACCCGGCGCATGTGGGATCACCGCGTTCGGACGCTGCGTGGCGGTCCGGCACGCCTCACAGACGGGCCGCAGATCCCGGGTTCGGATGTTGCGCGTCAGGCTCTGATACGACAGGCCGAACCCCAGCTCCTCGAGTTCGTCGTAGAGGGTGCGGGCCCACAGGTGCGGGTCCTCGGTCAGCCTCGCGACCACGTAGTCGACGAACGGATCGAACGGATCAGGGTCGGGCCGGGCACGGACCCCGGGCTTGCCGTCACCGGCCAGATACTTACGGACCGTCTTGCGGTCGAAGCCGGTGTGACGGGCGATCGCCGAGATCGTCCAACCACGCTTGGCCAGGGCATGTACTTCCACATCGTCCTCCCATGTGAGCATGAGAAAGCGGGCCTCCTTCGGGCAGTGCTGCAGGCGTCAGACACCAGCAGCATCGAAGGAGGCCCGCCCTTCTCGGCGGAGCCACACGGGTGGGGAATTTCAGTGAGCGTCAGTGGGGAATTTCAGTGAGCGCGGTCACCAATACAGTGGGACCAGGGCAGCGGCCCACCATAGGTGGGGTTTGCCCAGCGCCTGAGCAGCAATGAAGCCGACGAAGATCGACATGGGGGCGCCGATCAGCAGCAAGGTCAGACAAACGTAGTAGGTGATCGGGGGGAAGATCACTTCCACGGCGTGCGGCCGGCCCAACATCCATGTCGCAAGGATGAACCAGAACAGCAGATTGCATGCCGCGGTGAGCGGCACGCCACCGGTCATGTTGATGAAGCGCCACATGCCCTTCAGGCCAATGTCCCTACGCAGGGCGGCGGGATTGCGCAGGTGAACAAGCATCGTCTGCAGGTAGCCCTTGTACCAGCGCGAGCGCTGTCGAATCCAATTCACCACATCGGAGTTGGCCTCTTCCAAGGTCACCGAGTCCAGAATTCGGGTTCGGTAACCGTACCGCGCCAGCCGGACACCCAGATCGGCATCCTCGGTGACGTTGTACTCGTCCCAGCCGCCGATCTCGCGCCAGACCGCGGTGCGCATGTGGTTGGAGGTGCCGCCGAGTGGCACCACACAGCGGGCTTCCTCCACGGCCGGCAGCACCACGCCGAACCACTGGTCATATTCCAAGGAAAAGAACCGGGTCAGCAAGTTTTGTCGCTCGTTGAAATAGCCGAGCCGGGCCTGGAGGCATCCGACATCGGCGGGCGTACGCCGAAACGCTACGACAGCTCGGCGCAACTGGAGCGGGTCGGGGATGTCCTCAGCGTCATAGATGGTCATCAGCTCACCGCGATCTCCCGGTGCTGTCATGCCATAATTGCATGCCTTTGGCTTCGTCTTCGGCATGCTGTGCGGAACGATGACCACCGTGACCGAGGAGAGGTTGGCTTCGAGCAGCGCCATCTGGGTCGGCAGATCGTCTTCCTCGACCAGAAGCAAGATTTCCAGTTTGTCTCTGGGGTAGTCCAGGCGACCAACGCCGTTGAGCAAATTTGCGACGATGGACGGCTCGTCATAGACAGGCAACAAGACGGTGTACGTCGGGAGTTCGTCGTCGGTGAGCGCCAATGCCTCTTCGTCGGTAACCGTCATCATTCCTGACGTTCGAATCCCGCGCAGCAGAAGATAGTTCCGATCGATGCTGGAGGCGAGATAGAACGCCGCGACGAGTCCGGTCAGTATGGGTGCCTCCACCGACGGCGCTATGACCGCGATGACGACGAGCGCTGCCGCCATGACGCCGAAGGCCAGCAGGAAGCGCGGACCGATCAGGTTCCGGGCCGAGAACCGTGGCTCCAGGGTTACGGGTTGGTAGGTGTCAGTCATTGCTGTGCTTGCTTCCCGACGACGGTGTGCCAGCAACGCCGTTGATGGCGGCAGCCAGAGCGATCGCCCGGTTCTTCACCAGTGGGTCGACATGTTCGACACCTTGAGGCTGCTGGCGCGACATCCACAGCCACGACCCCACGGAGTCGTCAAGCAGATCAGGCGCCTGGGGTGCGGGCGGAGCCTGGTCATCGGCCAGCGATTGGCTGACGATGACGGTGATCTGTTGGAAGACGGCGCCGGAGCGCTGATTCCAGGTCAACGCGTACCAGTCGCGACCGCTGGCATCTGCGGCCTTGTCGGCGTCACTCTGCAAAGACCGGGCACCGGCCGGTATCGAAGCGGAGAACGCGACCGCCCGATAGTTCACCGGCCGGGCGCTCGGATACCAGACCACATCGGAAAGGTCCTCGAGCACAGCCTTATTCGGTGTGGACAGAACGTCTACCGCGGCCGACGGCATGCCCTGTGCAGCCGGCACGGCATACCGGATCAGCGTGGCACCGGGTCCGGCGAATCTAGTGGCGAAATCGAAGGATTCGACGGGCTTGAGGTCGCTGCTCGCCGCCCAGTCTCGAGGCATAGATCGCAACACCGACGGCTCTGGGCTGTGCAGTCCCGCGGCGGCCAATATTGCAGTGACACTGGCGAGGAACCCCAACGTCCGTGCGGAGCGGTGTGGTATGCCGTCGCCGATCGGCCGGTCCGTGGTGGGCGAGATCTCGCGAGTGGGTGCAAGTCGGGTACCGATGACCACGAGGACGGGAACGACGCCGGCGGCGACGATCACCATTGGCAGAAACCACTCGGCGCAACTCAACGCCAGCACGGCGCCCGCTGCGAAACTGACGGCCGCGGCCAGCAGTCGCCGCTGCGGCGGAATGCCACGCGTAGCAAGGTATACCGCTGTGGCGCCTATTGCGGCAGCCGGCAATCCAGCGTCAGTTGGTGTCCCGCCCAGGGCTGCCGTGGCCGCAAGATAGGGGACTGGTGTGGCAAAGCTGGTGAGGAATAGCCACAACGGCCACATCTGAAGGACCTGGCGCATTCCGAACAGGATCGTCACGCTGCACACGGCCCACACCAGTACCGACAGCGATTCCAGACGCCACCACGCCGAAAGCGTCGGCATACGGGCGACCAGCAAATGGATAGCTGCCAACCCGAGGATGCCGATCAGCGCAGCGACGATCCAGTCGGATTCTCCGTCACCCACGCCGTGCGAGGCGGTGCGATAACCGGTCGCGATCAGAATGGCCAAAACGGGCAGCACCACAAGGTAGGCCGCTCGCGAGCCGGCGAAAGCGTCGACCACGTGGTCTGCGTAACTTGGTGCATAGACAACGACGCAGAACAGAACGACGGCGACGGCCCTTACCCACACGCCGAGACCCACCTGGGGCTCCGGTGCGGGAGTCGGAATGTCGTCCGGCAATTCGTCGTCGGCAACCGGCCGGGGCAGTGCTACGGTCGGCGACACATCGGTGTCTGACATGGATCCTCTCAGCGCGCGAAGCGGGCTATCCGGCGTAACTTTGATTTGCGCCATCCAGTACCGCAGAGATCATCAGCCAGCAAAACATGGGCTCTAACTGGGGAAAATCCCAGTGTATACACATACAGCAAATATCAGTTCCATCGCTGACTCAAACGTCAAATGTGTCGTATCTCACTGGAGCGACCCGTCCCGAGGCGGCCAACCGGTGAACCCCGGCCCCTATGCGACAAGCTGTAGTCGTGACCGCCGCCCACACCACGTCGATCTACATCGCCTCCCCCGAAGGCGACACCGGCAAGTCCACCGTCGCGCTCGGCATCTTGCATCGACTGACCGCGATGGTGCCGAGGGCAGGCGTGTTTCGCCCGATCACCCGACGAGAGAATCGTGACTACATCCTGGAGTTGTTGCTGGCGCATAGCAACGCCGGCCTGACGTACGACGAATGCGTCGGGGTGACCTACGAGCAGCTGCATGCCGATCCCGACGCCGCGATCGCCGACATCGTCGACCGGTACCACGAGGTGGCCGACCGCTGCGACGCGGTGGTCATCGTCGGATCGGACTACACGGACGTCGCCACGCCTACCGAATTGAGCGTCAACGCCCGCATCGCCGCAAACTTGGGTGCCCCTGTCCTGCTGTCGGTCCGCGCCCGCGACCGTACGCCAGCAGAAGTCGCGCAAGTCATCGAGCTGTGTCTGGCTGAGTTGGCAGCGCAGCATGCTCACACGGCGGCGGTGGTGGCGAATCGCGCCGACCCAGCTCAACTCGAGGCCGTGGCCCGCGCTTGCGCAGACCTGGGGCCTCGAGTCTATGTACTGCCCGAGGAACCGCTTCTGGTGGCGCCGACGGTCGCCGACCTGAGCGACGCGGTCGGTGGTGTTCTCGTGCACGGCGACTCCTCGCTACTCGGCCGCGAGGTGATGGGGGTGCTGGTAGCCGGCATGACCGCCGAGCACTGTCTGGAAAGACTCACCGAAGGCGTTGCCGTGATCACCCCGGGCGACCGCTCCGATGTGGTGCTGGCCGTGACCAGCGCGCACGCTGCCGAGGGATTTCCCTCGCTGTCGGCCATCATCCTCAATGGCGGGCTGCCGCTGCACGGGTCGATCGCGCAACTGGTGAACGGATTGGGTCTACGGTTGCCGATCATCGCCAGCGAGCTCGGCACGTTCGAGACGGCGAGCGCGGTGGCGGGCACCAGGGGCCGCGTCACCGCCACCTCGCAGCGCAAGATTGACACCGCGATCGCCCTCATGGAGCGCTACGTCGATATCGACGAGCTGCAGGCCCGGCTGAGCCTTCCCATGCCGACCGTGACTACGCCGCAGATGTTCACCTATCAGCTGATGGAGCGCGCCAGAGCCGACCGGAAGCGGATCGTGCTGCCCGAGGGGGACGACGACCGCATCCTGCGGGCCGCCGGGCGACTGCTGAGGCGGGGCGTCGCCGATCTGATCATTCTCGGTGAAGAGGCCGAAGTACGCGCGCGCGCAGCGGAATTAGGTGTCGATTTGACGGCGGCCACCGTCCTGAATCCGCAGACCAGTGAGCTGTGCGACCATTTCGCCGAACAGTATGCCGAGCTGCGTAAGAAGAAGGGCGTCACGCTGGAGCAAGCGCGCGAGATCATGCATGACGTGTCGTACTTCGGAACAATGTTGGTGCACAACGAAATTGTCGACGGGATGGTCTCCGGCGCGGCACACACCACCGCGCACACTGTGCGGCCGGCCTTCGAGATCATCAAGACTCAGCCGGATGTCTCGACGGTGTCGAGCATCTTCTTGATGTGCCTGTCCGACCGGGTGCTGGCCTACGGCGACTGCGCGATCGTGCCGGATCCGACCGCTGAGGAACTCGCCGACATCGCGATCAGTTCGGCGCGCACGGCCGCGCAGTTCGGGATCGTTCCTCGAGTTGCCATGTTGTCGTACTCCACGGGTGACTCGGGGAGCGGTAGCGGTGTGGAGAAGGTCAGGACTGCCACCGAGTTGGTCCGGTCACGGGCGCCGGAGCTGTTGGTGGAAGGGCCAATTCAATACGACGCCGCGGTCGACCCGACCGTTGCGGCGGCCAAGATGCCGGGCTCCGAAGTGGCCGGGCGGGCGACAGTGCTGATCTTTCCCGACCTCAACACGGGCAACAACACCTACAAGGCGGTCCAGCGCAGTGCCGGCGCGATAGCCATCGGCCCGGTGCTGCAGGGGCTCAACAAGCCCGTCAACGACCTGTCCCGGGGAGCGCTGGTCGAGGACATCGTCAACACGGTCGCGATTACCGCGATCCAGGCCCAAGGGAAGTGATGACAGATACCGTTCTGGTCCTCAACTCTGGTTCATCATCACTGAAATATCAACTACTGCAACCAGATACGGCCACCTCACTGGCGCATGGAATCGTCGAGCGGATCGGCGAGGAAACCTCGACCGCGACGCTGGTGTTCGGAAGTCGCGAGATCCGCCGCGACGGTCCGATCGCCGATCACGAGGCCGCGCTGCGCACTGCGTTCGAGTTGTTCCGCGAGGCCGGCGACGACTTGGACGGGCTGGGGCTGGTCGCGGTCGGGCACCGGGTGGTTCACGGCGGCCAGGACCTGTACCGGCCGACCCTCGTCGACGATGCGTTGATCGCCACGCTGCAGGAGCTCGCCCCGCTGGCGCCACTGCACAATCCGCCCGCGGTCCTGGGCATCCAGGTCGCCCGCCGCGTGCTTCCTGACCTGCCGCACATCGCGGTCTTCGACACCGCGTTCTTCCACGACCTGCCCGCTGCGGCGGCGACGTATGCGATCGACCGGGATCTGGCCAGCCGCTGGCAAATTCGCCGCTACGGCTTTCACGGCACATCGCACCAGTACGTCAGCCAGCAGGCCGCGCATTTCCTCGAGGCCCCGATCGAGTCGCTCAATCAGATCGTGCTGCATCTGGGCAACGGTGCATCGGCGTCGGCGATCGCCGGCGGTCGGCCCGTGGACACCTCGATGGGGCTCACGCCGATGGAGGGCCTGGTGATGGGAACCCGTTCGGGAGACATCGATCCGGGTGTGCTGGTGTATCTGTGGCGCACCGCCGGCCTTCGCGTCGAGGAGATCGAGACCATGCTCAACCGACATGCGGGGATGTCGGGGCTCAGCGGTGAGATCGACTTCAGGGTGGTGCACCAAAGGATCGAATCCGGGGACGAGGCAGCGCAATTGGCGTACGACGTGTACATCCACCGGTTGCGCAAGTACATCGGTGCATATCTCGCGGTGCTCGCGCACACCGACGTGGTGACGTTCACCGCCGGGGTCGGCGAGAACGACGCGCGGGTGCGCCGGGATGCACTGTCCGGTTTGGCGCCGCTCGGGATCGAGCTCGACGAGCACCTCAACGACAGTCCGGCCCGGGGTGCGCGCCGAATCTCCGCGGAGAAGTCGCCGACGACCGTGCTGGTGATTCCGACCAACGAGGAACTGGCGATCGCGCGGGCCTGCCTGACCGTGATCTAGCGCGGCGGCCGCGGATCGTTCGGATCGTCCGGGTTCGGGTCGCCGAACCACCGCGACGGGGTGTGCTCGGGATAGTTGTCGTGCCACGCCCACCATTCGCAGGGCTTGCTCTGCGGATAGCCCTGTGGTGAGTCCTCCCACGTCTCCTGCCGGCCCAATGCGGTCATATCGAGGAAATGCCATGTGTTGACGAAGATTTCGTCGCCGCGGCTGTCGATGAAGTAGGTGCGATAAATCTGGTCACCGTCGCGGATGAAGGCGTTGGTGCCGTGCCATTGGTCCACGCCGAAGTCGACGTCGAAAGCGCCGTCCGGGCCGGGCACCATCGTGTACCACGGGATGTCCCAGCCCATCCTGGCCTTGATGCGGGTGATGTCGGCCTGTGTTCCCCGGGATGCGTAGACCAGTGTGGTGTCGCGAGCGTTGAGGTGCGCCAGATTGCCGATGTGGTCGGCCATCAGGGAGCATCCGACGCAGCCGTGGTCGGGCCAACCGTGGACACCGGGATCGAGGAATGCCCGGTAGACGATCAGTTGGCGACGTCCGCCGAACAGGTCGAGCAGGCTGGCGGCGCCATCCGGGCCCTCGAACCGGTAGTGCTTGTCGACAGGCGTCCACGGCATGCGCCGACGCAGCGCGGCCAGGGCGTCGCGGGCGCGCGTGAGTTCCTTTTCCTTGACCAGCATTTCGCGGCGAGCGGCTTCCCACTCCGGTGCCGACACGATGTCGGGGGTCTTCATCGGCGCTCCTCGGTAACGTTCAACAAGTTTGTTGAGTATCTGACTTCAGCGAACCACGCTCCGCGGCTATAGTCAACAAGATGGTTGAAGATCAAGTCTTGGACCGCACGTACGCCGCATTGGCCGACCCAACGCGCCGCCACCTGATCGAGGCGTTGCGGCGCGGCGATGCGCGGATCACCGACCTCGCCGCCCCATTGCCGATGACATTCGCCGGAGTATCTCGTCACATCGGCGTGCTCGAGTCCGCCGGGCTCATCCAGCGGGAGGTGCGCGGGCGCGAGCACTGGGTGTCGCTGCGGCCGGAAGGGCTTGGAGCCGCCCAACATTGGATCGACGAGCAGACCCGGTTCTGGTCTGATCGCGCCGACGCGCTGGCCGCGCGGCTGCGCCGCACGAAGGGCCAGAGCCGATGAACGAGACGGTCACGGTGGTTGTCCAGCGCGTCATGCCCGCTCCGCCCGAGGTGGTCTTCGACGAGTGGCTTGATCCGGAGGCGCTGGAGGAGTGGATGTGCCCGAACCCGGTGCGGGTCGTCGACGTCACCGTCGAGGCGCGCGTGGGCGGCACGGTGCGCTTCGACGTTGACGATTCGGGCACCAGCGTGCTGATCAGCGGGCAGTTCCTGACCATCGATCGCCCACGTCTGTTGCGGTTCACCTGGAGCAACTCGAATTGGGAGGATCCGACCCGGGCGAGCATCGTCAACGTGACGTTCGATCCGGTGGGGACGGACGAGACGTTGATGTCGATCGAGCATTCCCTGCTGCCGACAAGCGAATTCGAGTCGTTCCACGGCGGCTGGATCGCCACCTTCGAGCAACTCGCGGCCAGGCTGGAATCAGCTGTGCCCTGAGCGCACAGCTGATCCCAAGCTGATCGGGCTACCGTCAGCAGTCGTGGTTCGCTGGTCGTGCTTGATCGCGGGCATCGCGGTGTGGGCGGTAGCTACCTTCAGCGCCATCGGCGTGTACGCGCCGGTGCTGTTCTGGGTGCGCGCATTACAAGTCGTCCTGCTGTTGTTCGTCGCCCCGTTCCTGCTGGCATTGGGTCGCCCGGTGACAGCACTGTGCGCGGTGTCAGCACCGATCAACCGGCTCGTCCAGCGGGCACTCGAAACAAGACTCGTCCGCGTCGCGGTCTCACCGGTGACGACGTCGGTCGCCATGCTCGTCATCCCGTGGCTGCTGTACCTGACCCCCTGGTATGTCGCCTCGATGACCGGACCGCCGGCAGCGGCAACTCGGCTGCTGCTGGTGCTCGTCGGCTTCGCCTACTACTACGCCCGGCTGCAGAGCGACCCCGTGCCGCGGCGCTTCTCGCCGCTGCTGTCCATCGGCATCAGCGTCGTCGAGTCGTTGGCCGACGGTCTGCTCGGCATCGTGCTATGGCTGGGGCCGCTCATCGCCGTCGACTACTACGCTGCGCTGCACCGCGATTGGGGACCGAGCCCCCGCGTCGACCAGTCCGTCGGGGCGGGCATCCTGTGGCTCCTCGGCGACGTGCTGAGCATCCCGTTCGTGGTCGTTCTGATGCGCCGGCTCGGCACCGACGAGCGAAGGAAGGCCACCGAGGTCGACGCCGAACTTGACGACGCGGATACCGGCCCGACCCTGTGGTGGGAGAACGATCCGCAGCTGCGAGACCGTTTCCGGCGCTAGAACGTACTGGTTGGCCGTACGTCGTTGGCCATGTCGACCAGGGCGTAGCGGTGCGCCTGGCTGGTGGCCACCCGGGCCAGGCTTCGCAGTGAGGCCTCGACACCCAGGCGCAGGCCATGTTCGGTGAACGGGAAGCCCAGAATGTGATTGGTACTGGCGGTGTTCTCACTCATCCAGTCCATCGCCGTACCCAACACCAGCGCGCGGATCTGCAACACGCGCGGCTCGGAATCGGGCAGTGCCTCCACCCGGCGCGCGGCGTCGCGAATCTGCTCCTCGGACAGCTCGTGCGCTGACCGCCCAGACAACAAGGTCACCGCACTGGTCAACCGCGCCGTGGTGAAATGGCGTGAGGAGGCGGGGACTTCGTCGAGGGTGCGGACGGCCGCCTCACGGTCGCCCTCGACCGACAGCGCCCGGGCCAGACCGAACGCGGCCGAGATCGAGTTGTTGTCGGTATGCCACACCGTTCGGTAGAACGGCAGCTCGTCCGAGGTCGCAGCAAGCTCGGCGGTGGCGGCCAACGCCAACTTCGGTGCCAGCTCGCCCGGGAAGATGTCCAGTACCTCGGTGAAATGCTTTGTCGCCGAATCGTAATCACCGGTCAGCAACTCGGAGACGGCCTTGAACCAGATCAGCCGCCAGCGCCAGCCGACCCGCTCGGCCAGGTCGTCGAGCTTGCGATTGGCCTTCGCGACGTCACCCAGGTCGAGCAGTGCCCGCACTTCCATCAGCGGCAGCTCAACCGATTCGGTCAGGTCGACGCCTTCGGCGTCAAGCACGCCGTGCCGGGCGGCGCGCAGCGAGTCCAGTGTTTGCACCGGCTGCGAAAGCACAGTCGACGAGAGGACGGTGGCGGCGATATCGGTGGGATCCACCAGCGGAACCGGTAGCGCGGTGACGATTTCGGCCGCCGTCAGCTTCTCGGCGTGCGCCAGTCCGTCGAGGTACACATCGGTGTGCGCGACCAGAAGTTCCACGCCGAACGCCGCCCTGGTGCGGGTGAACACGTTCGACAGACCGGGTCGGGGCACACCGGTGTCCTCGGCGACCACCTCGCGCAGCACGCCCATCAGCTGCGAGGACATCTCCTCGGCGCTGGCGAACCGGCGGCGCGGATCCGGGTCGATCGCGCGGCGCAGCAACCGTGCGAACGAGTCGTACTTCTTGAGCACCGGATCGTCTTCGGGGAGGCCATCGACGTAGCGGCCCTTACGAGTTCGCAGGTTCAGCGTCAACGCCGCCAGGGTGCGGCCCACCGTGTAGATGTCGCTGGCGACGGTCGGCCCCGTCCGCACGATCTCCGGCGCCTGGTAACCCGGTGTGCCGTACAGGTAACCGAACGAGTTGATCCGCGACACCGCGCCGAGGTCGATCAGCTTCAGCTGCTCCTCGGTCACCATGATGTTCTCCGGCTTGAGGTCGTTGTAGCACAAGCCGATCGAATGCAAGTAGCCCAGCGCAGGCAGGATCTCGAGCATGAAGGCGATCGCCTCTGACACCGGAAGCTTCTCGCCCTTAGGCACTTTGAGCGACTTACCGCCGACATACTCCATCACGATGTAGCCGACCGGCTCGCCGTGCTTGTCGGGGTGCTCGACGAAGTTGAAGATCTTCACGATCGACGGGTGCACCACCTCGGCGAGGAACTGCCGCTCCGCCATCGCGATCGCCTGCGCCTCGGCGTCCCCGGAATGCACCAGGCCCTTGAGCACCACCGGTCGCTCGTTGACGTTGTGGTCCACGGCCAGGTACACCCAGCCCAGACCGCCGTGCGCCACACAGCCCTTGATCTCGTATTGGTCGGCAACCATGTCCCCGGGAACCAGCTGCGGCAGGAACGAATAGGCACTGTTGCAGTGCGGGCACCAACCCTCCGATGCCCCCTCGCCGTCCGCGGTCGAGCGGCCGACCGGTCGCCCGCAGTTCCAGCAGAACCGCTTCGATTCGGCGACAACGGGATCCACCATCAATGCGGCTAGCGGATCGATCTCGGGATACCGCGGGATCTCCACCAGCCCACCGCCGAGCCGCCGGGTCGGCGACAGCTTGCGCGCCACGGTGGGGTGGTGCATCGCCTCCGGTTCGGTGCCCACGCTGCCGACCGAGTCGTCATCGTCGTCCTCGAACTGCGGACGGTAGATGGCCTGAGTGGCCATCGGCCTCATCGTCGACGTCGAGTCCATGGCGAGATCGTCGAACGCCGCCGGTTGGGTTCCGATGTCGACGTCTGGCTGATCCGATGCGGCCATCAGTCCAGATACCTCGGCGTCGGGGGAGCGGGCGCGGGCCCGAGGACCGTCAACCACTTGCGGTACAACGTGTTCCACGTGCCGTCACGGCGAATGCGTTCCAGTGTCCCGTTGACGAAGCGCACCAGGGCAGTGTTCGTCAGGTTGATGCCGATGCCGTAGGGCTCCTGGGCCATGTTCGGTCCGATGATGTGCAAGTACGGATCCTGGGCCACCAGGCCGGCCAGAATGGAATCGTCGGTGCTGACCGCGTCCACCTCGCGCTGCTGCAGCGCCACCAGACAGTCCGCCCAGCTGACCACCGTCACGATGATCGGCGGCGGCGCGATCTGTCGCACCCGGTCCAGTGACGTGGTGCCGCTCGCGACGCACACCCGGCGCCCGGACAGGTCGGAGGCTTGCGAGATGGCCGACTCCCGTGGCGCCAGAATCCGTTGATAGGCAGTGAAATACGCCGTCGAGAAGTTGACCAGCTTGCGGCGCTCACAGGTGATCGTCATGGTCTTGACCACGATGTCGACCGTGTTGTTCTGCAGCGCGGTGATCCGGTCGGCCGACGACAGGATGCGGTACTCCACCGCCGACGGGGTGCCGAAGATGTCGCGGGCCACCTCACCGGCGATGTCGACGTCGAACCCGGTGATCTCACCGGTGATCGGATCGCGGAAGGAGAACAGGTTGCTGCCGACGTCGAGCCCAACGATCAGCCTGCCCCGGGCGCGAATACCGGCGACCGCCGCGTCGGCTTCGGCCTTGGTGGGGAAGGGCTTCAGACTGGCGGTGCGGTCACAGGAGTTCTCGGAAGGATCCGGGCGCTGCGGCGGCTCCGGGGCGAGCTCCTGCATTCCGGCCGGGGTGGGCGGGGCCAATGTCGGCACCGGCGGGGCGCCGATGAATTCGGTCTTGCCGCAACCGCTCAGCACGGTCGCCGCGGCCACTGCGACACAGAGCAGCCTGCGCATCCTGATCACCGGTACTCGCTAAGCCGTGGCCACAGCCCCAGCGCCACGGAGATCGCCGCACCGACCGAGAGCACCACGCCGCCGACGGTGGTGCCCGACAGCACCCGCCGGGCGGACAGGATGTCGTTGCGCAGTTGGTTGCGGCTCTGCCGGATACCGCTGGACAGTGCCGCGTCCAGCTTGTCGAATGCCGGCGTCGAGTCGTCCTCGCCGGTGCCCAACGCCACCTGGGTGGCGGCCTGGTAGTTGCCGACCGAGATGTAGGCGTTGATCCGCTCGTCGGCCTGCCGCCACTTGGTCAGCAACCCGTCGGCGTTGGCCAGGTCGTCCTTGGCGATGGCGTCCTTGCGGCCGAGGTAGTCGGCGAGCTGAGTGTGCATGGCTTCGACGCGTTGGTAGTAGGAGCGCTTGCGGAGATCTTCGTCCCCCCGGCGGATCAGCGACAGCGTCTCGTCGGCGCGGGCCTGCTGAGCCGTGATCGCCAGACTAGTCACCGTTTTCAGCGACTCCGCCGCGGTGTTCTTCGCGGCACGGCTGCCAGCGGTGGAGATGATCAGCGCCGAACCCACCCAGATGATCATGATCACGATCGCCAGACCGCCGGCGATCAGGCCAACGTTGACCCGGCGCTTGGTGCGGTCGGCCAGCCACCGATGACCGAACACCCCGAACAGCAGCGTCACCGCGACGACCATGATCACCGGCGCCGGGATGCGGGTGGAGGCCGTGGTCTCGGCATCGACCCGCGCCGACGTCTGCTCGTACAGCCGCTGCGCGTCGGGCAGGATCTGCTGCTGCATCAGCGCCGACGCCTCGGACAGATACGACGAGCCGACCGGATTGCCCATCCGGTTATTGGTTCGTGCCGTCTCGATCAGGCCGGTGTAGACCGCCAGCTGCGCATTGATCCGGCCCAGCAGCTGCACCAGCGGTTCGTCGGTGAGGCCACTGGACGCGCGGGTGACCGCGACGGCCGCATCGGTGATCGCCTGCTCGTAGCGCTGCCGCACCGCGCGGGGCTCCGAACCGGCGATGAACGCGGTCGCCGCTGCCGCGTCGGCCACCGACAGGGTGGTGTAGAGCTGGCCGGCGGCGAAGGCCAGCGGCTCAGTGTGGTTGAGGACAGTTGTCAGCTGCGTCTGCCGGTCGGTGATCGTCGTCGACGTGGCGAAGGCGCTGAGTATCCCGAGCGTGGCGAGGATGACGCCAAGGGTCAGGATCCGTCCGGGTGTGGTGCGGACGAACCACCACCGGGGATGTGCGGGCGGGGTCGTCGACCGTTGGCCCAATGGCTCGGTCGACGGGTGCGCCAGCTCAACGGTCACCGCTCGCGGACCTCATTCCCTGTTGTCCGGATTCTCTGCTGCCTTATCCCTGGATACCCGGGCGCGCTTCCTGAGACAATCCTAAGAGGTCTTGTGACGGATGGGGCGGGATCGACCCACCTAAGTCTGGCGTGGCGTGCTTATCCTGAACGCGTGCGTGGCGATGGCGACGGCTGGGTGGTGTCCGATACCGGCACGCCCTATTGGGGACGGCACGGCGCCGCCGGGTTGTTGCTGCGGGCGCCGCGCCCCGACGGCACCCCCGCGGTGCTGCTCCAGCATCGCGCTCCGTGGAGTCATCAGGGTGGCACCTGGGCGCTGCCCGGCGGGGCCCGCGACAGCCACGAGACTCCCGAGCAGGCGGCGGTGCGTGAGGCGCACGAGGAGGCCGGGCTGCTCGCCGAGCACGTTCAGGTCCGCGCGACCGTCGTGACCGCGGAGGTCGTCGGCGCCGGGGGAGCGCACTGGAGCTACACCACGGTCGTCGCCGACGCCCCCGAACTGCTGAGCACCGTCGCGAACCGGGAGAGTTCCGAGCTGCGCTGGGTGGCCGAGGACGAAGTCGTCGAGCTGCCGTTGCATCCCGGCTTCGCCGCCAGCTGGGAACGGTTGCGCATCACCACCGTGCTGACGGCGCACGACCATGAGGAATGCCTGCTGCCGGTGCCGCACACCGTGGAGATTCAGACCGGCGTGTTCGCGTGGTGCACCTCGGCGGCCCTCGACGTCAGTTAGGCAGCGCCGCGCGCAGTCGCTCGGCGGCGGCCTTCGGATCGTCGGCCCCGGTGATGGCCCGCACCACCACGATTCGGGTCGCGCCGGCCTCGAGCACCTCGGGCAGACGCTCCTCGTCGATCCCGCCGATCGCGAACCACGGTTTGGCCGAACCCATGGACGCGACCTCGCGCACCAGATCCAGACCGGGCGCGGGTCGCCCCGGTTTCGTCGGCGTCGGCCAGCACGGACCGACGCAGAAGTAGTCGACGTCCTCGGTGAGCGCGCGTGCGGCTTCGCCGCTCTGGTGGGTGGAGCGCCCGATCAAGGTCTGCGGGGCGATGACCTCGCGGGCCACCGGAAGCGGCAGGTCGTCCTGCCCGAGGTGCAGGATGTCGGCGCCGGCTGCCCGGGCGATGTCGGCACGGTCGTTGACCGCCAGCAGTGCGCTGTGCCGGCGTGCGGCCTCGGCCAGGATTTCCAGCGCGGCCAGCTCGTCGCGCGCCTCCAGCGGCCCGAACTGTTGCTCACCGGGTGAGCCCTTGTCGCGAAGCTGGATGATGTCGACGCCTCCGGCCAGCGCCGCATCGGCGAACTCGGCCAGGTCACCGCGCTCCCGGCGGGCATCGGTGCACAGATAGAGCCGTGCGCTTGCGAGCCTGGTGTGAGGTTCGTGCACACCGCGACGGTAGCGGCTAGCGTGGATGGTTGGCACGGGAGCCCCGGGAGCGGGGCTGAGAGTGGAGCGCACCCCTCCAGACCGTCACCACCTGATCCGGGTCATGCCGGCGAAGGAAGCGAAAGGGATATGTCGAAGGATTCTCTGGCCGTCATCGGGGGCGGCGTCATCGGACTCGCGGTGGCTCGGCGCGGCCTGCTCGACGGGCTGTCGGTACGGGTGCACCGGACCACGTCGTGGGGCGCGTCCTGGGTGGCCGGCGGGATGCTGACCCCGCACAGCGAAGGTTGGCCGGGTGAGGAGCAGCTTCTGCGGCTGGGCCTGGAGTCGCTGCGGCTGTGGCACGCCGGCTTCCTCGACGGCCTGCCCGCCGACGTCGTCACCGCGCGCGAGTCGCTGGTCGTCGGTGTAGACCGGGCCGACGCCGCCGATCTGCGAACCGTCGCGGACTGGCTGTCCGCACAGGGCCATCCGGTCACCGTGACGACCACCGCCCGCGACACCGAACCGCTTCTGGCGCAAGGAATTCGCCATGGCTTCCTCGCCGCCGACGAGTTGGCGGTGGACAATCGCAAACTGGTGGCTGCCCTCGAAGCCCACTGCGAGCAGCTCGGTGTCCAGTGGGCGGCGCCGGTGGAGCGACTCGACGACGCCCGCGACGGTGTGGAGACGGTCGTCATCGCCAACGGCATCGACGCGCCCGCGCTGTGGCCGGGCCTGCAGGTCCGCCCGGTGAAGGGCGAGGTGCTGCGGCTGCGCTGGCGACGCGGCTGTATGCCGGTGCCGCAGCGCGTGGTTCGCGCCCGGGTGCACGGCCGCTCGGTGTACCTGGTGCCCCGCGCCGACGGGGTGGTGGTCGGTGCGACCCAGTACGAGCACGGCCGCGACACCGCGCCGTCGGTGACCGGGGTGCGCGAGCTGCTCGACGACGCCTGCGAGGTGATGCCGGCGCTCGGCGAGTACGAGCTGGCCGAGTGCGCGGCGGGGTTGCGGCCGATGACACCGGACAACATGCCGATCGTCGGCCGGCTCGACGATCACACGCTGGTGGCCACCGGGCATGGCCGGTCGGGATTCCTGCTGGCGCCTTGGACCGCCGAGCGCATCGCCGCAGAGTTGATTGGAGCACGCGCGTGAAGCTGATGGTGAACGACGAAGAGCTGGAAGTCGACGACGGCACCACGGTGTCGGCGTTGCTGAACAGTCTCGGGTTTCCCGAGCGCGGTATCGCGGTCGCGGTGAACTGGTCGGTTCTGCCGCGCTCACAATGGAATTCGGCGGTGCCTGAGGGCGCCCGGGTCGAAGTCGTGACGGCGGTGCAAGGTGGTTGAGCAACTCACGATCGCGGGCCGCACGTTCGGATCGCGGCTGATCCTCGGTACCGGCGGCGCGCCGAACCTGACCGTTCTCGAAGAGGCGCTGGTGGCCTCGGGCACCGAGTTGACCACCGTCGCCATGCGTCGGGTGGACGCCGAGGGCGGCACCGGTGTGCTGGATCTGCTGGCCCGCCTGGAGATCACCCCGCTGCCCAACACCGCGGGCTGTCGCGGCGCGGCCGAAGCGGTGCTGACCGCACAGCTGGCCCGCGAGGCGTTGGGCACCAACTGGATCAAACTCGAGGTGATCGCCGACGAGCGGACCCTGCTGCCCGACGCCGTCGAATTGGTCCGTGCGGCAGAACAATTGGTCGATGACGGGTTCGTGGTGCTGCCCTACACCAACGACGACCCGGTGCTGGCCCGCCGGCTGGAGGACACCGGGTGCGCCGCGGTCATGCCGCTGGGCTCACCGATCGGCACCGGGCTGGGCATCTCCAATCCGCACAACATCGAGATGATCGTCGCGGCCGCCGGGGTGCCGGTGATCCTCGACGCCGGGATCGGTACCGCCAGCGATGCGGCGCTGGCGATGGAATTGGGTTGCGACGCAGTGCTGTTGGCCAGTGCCGTCACCCGCGCCGCGGATCCGCCGGCGATGGCCGCTGCGATGTCGGCCGCCGTGACGGCCGGTCTGCTGGCCCGGCATGCCGGGCGGATCCCCAAGCGGTTCTGGGCGCAGGCGTCGAGCCCGTCCATCGCCTGGCAGGACGCGTGAGCCGCTATGTTGCGCTGGGCAGTTCGATGGCGGCCGGCCCAGGAATCAGGCCGCGGGCAGCGGGTTCACCGTTACCGGCTGGTCGGTCGGCCCGCAACTACCCGCATCTGACCGCCGAGCGGTTGGGACTCGACCTCGTCGATGTCACGTACTCCGGGGCCACCACCGCGAACGTCCTGCGCGATTCCCAGCGCGGTGCGCCGCCTCAGATCACCGCCCTCGACGGTTCGGAGGACTTGGTCACCGTCACGATCGGCGGCAACGACGTCGGATACGTCCCACTACTGTTCGCTGCGACGCTGCCGTCGGTGCTGCGCAAGCTGCCGGTACTCGGCGACACCTTGCGTGAGCTGCTGAACCCCGCGGCCCGCGAAGCCGCACTAAACGAGGTCGGTGCCGCTTTGCGGGAGGTCGGAGAGGCGGTGCGTAGCCGGTCACCGCGGGCGCGAATCATGTTCGTGGACTACCTGACTCTGCTCCCACCGCCGGGAACCCCGGCGCCGCCGCTTGCCGACGACGTCGCCGACTTGGGCCGTCACGTCGCGCAGCGACTGGCGGAGGAGACCGCCGCCGCAGCCCAGGCCACCGGCTGCCAGGTCATCCACGCCGCCGACGCGAGTCGCGATCACCACGCCTGGTCGGCCGACCCGTGGACCATCGGCGCGGGCTCGCTGCTGCCGTGGCGGCCGAAACCGTGGCATCCCAATGCCGCCGGAATGCGGGCGGTTGCCGACCTCGTCATCAGCGCGGTGGGTCGCCCTTCCACTGAAAGCTGTTGACGTAGCGACCCATGTCCTCGGCGATCTGCACATTCGCCGGTGACGGCCGCCCGGGTCCGAACTTCGGGCCGAACTCGTGGAAGGGACCCGTCGCCGCAGCGATCAGCGCGAGGTCGTTCTTCACGGCGACGATCACGATCACCCGCATCCGCGTGAAGCTGGTATCCAGGTCCAGTGGGAAGACGTCGTCCACCTCGCCGTACCCCGGCTGGAAACCAACCATGGCATTGGGTATTTCGAACGACTTGCGAGCGGTGGGAAATGTGGCGGCGATGAAATCCTTGGCCACGTCGCGGGCGGTCTGCTCGGTCGCGCGTTGCGAGGTTAAGCGCAGCTCGCCGCCGTCACCGCCGGTGAACTTCGCGGTGACACCGGTGTCGTCGGTCGTCACCTCATACGCGGAACCCGGCGCGGGGTAGGCCACCGAGAACAGGCCACCGGCCGCGGTGAACCGTGGGTTGGCAGAGACCGGCTGGCCGGCCATCGGTGTTCCGCAGTCCGGTGGGCAGTTGTAGCGGGGTGCCGGCCTGACTGTCAGGGCGGGCAATCCGATGAAGATCGCCGACAGAACCGTCATCCCCACAAGCCAGGTGGCCAGCACCGGCGTCGGGGACTGCCGGGTCAATCGCGCCGCGGTGTAGATGCGCTCCGGCGCCGCGTACCCCGGCCACAGCGCTGTGTCGCCGCTGTTCGCCGGATCATCCTGGGCGACAAGCCCTTCCGGACTGACCCGACGGCGTTCCCGCCGGGATCGCTCCGGTGCGGCGCGGTCGGCCGCCCCGCACGCCGGGCAGAATGCCATCTCGGGTACCACGTGGCGGCAGTGCAGACACAACAGGAACGCGCCTGTGGGCGGATCCGTCCGTTCGTGGAGCAGGGTCAGTTGCAGGCCGATCCGGAGGCTCACCAGGGCAACCAGTGCCATCGCGACATGCCACGACAGCACCTGCACTTGAGAGACGCCCTCGATGTCGGCCCATCCGACGACCGCGTAGACGCCCAGAACCGTCACGGCGGCCAGTGCCAGCCCGACGATCACCCGCCAGCTGCCGAACCTGCTCGCCTCTCGGTGCCGATGGAACCACAGGGTTGTCCCGACCAGGCCGAGCGCGCACGCCGCTGTCACCGGCACCGCCACGCCGCGGACGGCGGCCTCGAAGAAGAGCCACTGCACCGGCTGGGTGCGAGCGATCGGTGCCGAGACGAACTGGGGTGCCAGCCGCGTCAAGGTCGCGGCCGCGGTGAAGAGCAGCGCGCTCAGGACACCGATGACGAAGCCGGTCAGGCTGTCCCGCCGGCCCCGCCATAACAGCCGGACGATGCCGGCCGGGACCAGCATCAGAATCGAGCCGCCCTCGGCCACCCCGAGGCCATCGCGCAGCACACGTCGTCCCGCCGACCCCGATTCGAACGGCGACGCCGCTGTGCTGACCACCAGATCCCCGGTGATCAGCACCCAACCCACGGCCAAAGCCACGGCCAGCACCACCGTCGTCACGACAGCCCACCGGGGTATGTCGGACAGCACTCCGGAGCGGTGCCAGTAGATCAGCAACAGCAGGGGAAGACCCAGCGATGCCACCGTGATCAGGCCGCCCGGCAAATGCAGTTCGACCAGCACAGCCATCGCGATGACGATCAGGACCAAGCCCATGTTGAACGGCCGGCGAGTCAACTCGGACAGCTGGGGCAACAGTGTGCTCGCCAGCGACGGGCGCGCGACGGACTCGTGCGGTGCCGCGCAGAAGACGCCGGCCCGCAACCAGGCCGGCCCGTCGCCGGCACGCGGCGCCAGATGGGCGCCACAGTTGCCGCAGAAGGCACCCGCCGGCACGTTGGAACGACAGTTGTGGCAGTGCATGCTCGCGTCCGCGGGCACCGGAGCTGCTTCGGTCATCCCACCCCGATCCACGTTCTCTGGATCGCCAGCAGATCCTCCGCGAGGTTGTCGACGTGCGGCGTTCCCAGCCCGGTGACCAAGTCGTAGGTGACCTGCGACCGGTCCACGGCGTTGGCTCCCATCGGGACGTGCCGGAAGCCGGGAAGCTGTGCGCCCTGCCCGACTTCGTAGAGCAGGGGATTGATGTCACCGAGTGGTCGGCCGCCGTGTTCGGTGAGGTACTGGTTCAACACGGCGGCGATGCCTGCCCACAGCGGTGCGGATAGCGAGGTGCCGCCGGCGGCCAGGACGGTCTGGCCGAAGATGAATTTCACCCCGGTGTGCGGGTCGGCCACCGCGGCGATATCGGGTGTCAGGCGGCGGTTTTCGCCCTTGCTGACCAGCAGGTGTTCCTGCCACAGCGGTCGGCCGAACAAGGACGACACCCCTCCGCCGGTGCCCTGCAGCAGTGGGATGTCGAACCATGCCTGCTCGGAGACCCAGTTGCCGTCGTGGTCGGTCGACAGGCTGGTGCCGCCGACGTCGGTCATCTCCGGCAGCGAGGCCACCGCGTCAAGGCCGACTTCGTCCGGACCGGGTGGTGTGGACCAGTTCTCGCCCCCTTTGCACTCCAGCCCGGCGAGGTCGCCGCTGGCGTCGAACGCGGTGATGCCATTGGCGTGGGCGGCCCGCAGGGCGCCGCGGATCGGGGCGAGATCCGCCGCGGTGATCAGCTTGTCGCACCCCCACCCGATGGAGAAACTCCAGATCGCACCCGGATAGCGACGCTGGGCGTCCTCCATCATCGTCGCGATCTTCTCGTAGGAGCCGGCCCCTTCGACGGTGGGCCGGGCGTTGACCAAGACGGTCTTGGCGTCCGGTGCCATCGCGTGGATGGCTTCGAGATCCATGGTTGCTTCGCCGGTGCGCTGAGATGCCATGCCGCCCACAACATCTGGAGTGAACCGCGGGAGTCCGAACGTGTCGGCGAACAGGTCCAGGTCGGGCTGGTCGAACCCATCGAAGGCGAACACCACAACCGTCTGGCCCTTACCGGTGAAGCCTTTCTTGGCCAGCGAGTCCACGTCGTAGGTGCGCAGCAGCGCCTCCGGTGACAGTCCGTGGTCGGGGACGTCCAGCGGCAGCAGGCCCGGACGGGCATCGTGGAACGGCGTGAAACTGAGGATCCGGCCGAATTCGGAGACCTCGGCGCGCAGCGATTCCGGGACCTGCGGCTGTTGAGGGGAGGCGTAGAACGGTTGGCCGAGTTGACTGCGGAAGTCGTGCACCGGCAATGCGAAAGCGGTCGCGACGTCCGGGCCCGTGCCGCCGACGACGGCCCAGCCGTCACCGGGGCGCCAGCGCACCGAGAGTCCATGCCCGCCGGCCCAGTCGATCAGCGCGTTGGGGCGCGCGTCTGCGCGCAGTGCTGCGGTCACCTGAACGGTCGCTGCCCCGGACGGTCCGAGGTCGGTCGACGCCGACAGCAGCAGGGCATAGGGGCCGGTGATGGTTCGCGGGTCCGTGGGGGTGCGCCAGGGCCGGACGGCGAGCACCACCGCTACGGCGACGGCGGCTACCACCAGCAGCCGCGCTATCTGTCTCACGGTCATGAATCCCCCGGCGCGCAGAGCTTATCGTGCATGCTGCCGAAAACTAGCAAAGAACAATGCGTTCAGAAGGACTTCAGCCGTAAGTGTTGGTCGGCGGATCGATCCGCACCACGCTGGACACCTCGAGTGTCGGGATGGACCCTGTGCCGGAATAGGTTTGACCCGCCGGGACGGTGCCCTCAACCCGCAACCAGGTGTTCTCCGGCACGGTGGCCGCGGCCTGGGCCGCCGGCCCGGACAGGTGCAGCCGGGCCAGTTGCGCATCGGCCGCACAACAGATGATGACGATCTTCGCCAGATCGATCCGGTCGCCGTCGCGCAGGGTAAAGCCGGTGGTGGTGATCGGGTGGCCGTCCAAGCCACCGACCTTGCCGACCGCGACCCGCATTAACACCTCCGGCAGCGACAACGTCGGCGCAGGCCCGGGCGGCAGCGGCGGAAACGACCGCGCGACAGTCACCGTTGCGGGTGCGGCGGCCCTGGCGTTCAATGCCGGTGGCACCACGAAGATCAGCAGGATCACCGGGAGCACCAGCAGCCAGACGATGCCGTTGCGGTGATGGTGGCCGGCGTGCTCGTGGCGCGCGCCGCCGCGGCGGACGTCACGTGTGATCGCGGTCAATGCGAGACCGATGAGCACCGCCGCCGAGATCGCCAGCCAGGGAAGCATTCCCGGCTTGACGTAGCGGGTGTAGGCCCCGGTGATCGTGACCATCACCAGCGCGATTCCGACGATCAGCAGCAGCGTGTTCTCGGTTTCTCGCCTCACAGCAGCACCAGCCCCACCGCCGTCGCCAGGACGGTCGCCACCACCAGCGTCGCCGGGGCGAAGCGCAGCGCGAAGCTCCGCCCGAACAAACCGGCCTGCATCGCAACGAGTTTCACGTCGACGGCCGGGCCGACCACCAGGAACACCAGCCGCGGAATCAGCGGCACCATGGTCAGGCTGGCTGCCACGAACGCGTCGGCCTCCGAACACAGCGCCAGCACGAACGCCAGCAAGGCCATCGTGACGACACCGATCAGCAGATGGCCGGCCAGATGCTCGAACACCCACGGCGGCACCAGGACTCGCAAGGTGGCGGCGGCTGCGGCACCGATCACCAGATACGAACCGGCCTGCAGGAAGTCGTGTCGGGCGGCCTCGGTGAACGCGACCCAGCGGGACTGACCGTCGTCGTCGGATCGGGGTAGCGTGCGGGTGACCCAGCCGGGTCGCCCCCACCGCGACCACACCATTCCCATCGCCACCGCGGTGGCCAGGGATGCGATGCAGCGGGCGGCCACCATTTGGGGCTGGCCGGGGAACGCCACGGCCGTGGCGACCAGCACCACCGGATTGATCGCCGGCGCACTCAGCATGAACGTGAGCGCTGCCGCGGCCGTCGTGCCGTCACCGAACAGGCGGCGGGCCACCGGCACCGACCCACACTCACAGCCCGGCAGCGCCGCGCCGGCCACCCCGGCCGCGAGCACGGCCACCGGCGCCCGGCGGGGCAGCCACCGGGCCAGCCGCTCCGGGGACACGAAAGCCGCGATCAGCCCGCTGATGACCACACCGAGTACCAGAAAGGGCACGGCCTGCAGAAATACTCCGGCGAACACCGTTCCCGCAGTAGCCAGGCGCGGGTCACCTGCGACACCGTCGCGCATCCAGGTACCCGCCAGCGCGCACACCACCAACCCGGCCACCAGCACCTCGGTCGAGGTCACCAGGCGTCGGCGCGGGGACGTGACGGTCATCGAGGACATGGTGCCACCCGAAGCTGCGGACCGACCGATACGTACCCTGGGCGCGATGAAGCACAGACACCTGGCCGCCGCGGTTGCCATCGCCGTCGTCGCCGTGGCGGGATGTAACCGGCAGGCCGCCCCTGGACAGCCGGCGCCGGCGCGCCAGGCCGCCGCACAGTTCGCCGACCAATTGCGTCAGAAGGTCACCACCGACGCGATGGTCGCGCACCTGCAGAAGCTTCAGGACATCGCCAACGCCAACAACGGCACCAGGGCGGTCGGCACCCCCGGCTTTGATGCCAGCGTCGACTATGTGGCAGGTGTGCTGCGGTCGAAGGGGTTCGACGTGCAGACTCCCGAGTTCCAGGCCAAGGTCTTCAAGGCCGGCCAGCCCGAGTTGCGGGTCGGGGGCGACACCGTCACCGCGCATGCCGCGGAGTTCAGTCAGTCCACTCCGCCGCAGGGCGTGACCGGACCGTTGGTCGCCGCGCCGGCCGAGGACACACCGGGGTGCGCGCCCTCTGACTATGACGGCCTTCCCGTCCAGGGCGCGGTGGTGCTCGTGGACCGCGGAAGTTGCCCCTTCTCCGAAAAGCAGACCATCGCCGCCAAGCTCGGTGCGGTCGCCATGATCGTCGCCGACAACGTCGACGAACCCGCGATGGGAGCCACCCTCGGCGAGACGACCGACGTCAAGATCCCGGTGGTCGGCGTGAACAAGGCCGACGGTGCGCGGCTGCGGGCCAATCCCGGTCCGACGATGCTCAAACTCGAAGCCAGCACGCAATCGGTGAACGCGCGCAATGTGATTGCGCAAACCAAGACCGGGTCGACCAGCGACGTGATCATGACCGGCGCCCACCTCGATAGTGTTCCTGAGGGCCCCGGTATCAACGACAACGGGTCCGGGGTGGCCGCCGTGCTGGAGACCGCCGTGCAACTCGGACCCAGTCCGGATGTGAAAAATGCTGTGCGGTTTGCCTTCTGGGGCGCTGAGGAGCTCGGCACGATCGGATCCAACAAGTACATCGAGTCGCTGAACGTCGACCAGCTCAAAGACATTGCGCTGTATCTGAACTACGACATGATCGGCTCTCCCAATCCGGGCTACTTCACCTACGACGGTGACCAATCCGCCGATCCCGAGAAGGGTGGTCGGGTGCCGCGCGTACCGGAGGGGTCCGCGGGTATCGAGCGCACATTGGTCGCGTATCTGAAGTCGGCCGGAAAGACCGCACAGGACACGTCATTCGACGGACGGTCGGACTACGACGCGTTCACCAAGGCGGGCATCCCGTCGGGTGGACTGTTCTCCGGGGCCGAGGAGAACAAGACCGCCGATCAGCAGAAGCTGTGGGGCGGTACCGCCGACGCGCCGTTCGATCCGAACTATCACAAGCCCACCGACACCATCGACCACATCGACAAGACCGCCCTCGGCATTCTCGGCGGGGGAGTGGTGTTTTCGGTCGGGATCTACGCCCAGGACATCGAGGGCCGCAACGGCATTCCGATTCGCGATGACCGCACCCGTCACGCCGGCGCGGTGTCCTGACTCAGCGGCCGCACACCCGCCAAAGCTCTTCTGCGGCCTCGAGATTCGCTGAGCCCAGGCGCTCGCCGATGACCGGCTGACGCAGCCAGTCCAGCACCGGTTGTGTGACGGCCGGCTCGATCGGCTCGCGCACCGTGAACGCCCACTCGACGAGTTCACCGATGTGCTCGGCTGCGGGGACCGTGTCGATCGACTGCCAGCGGTCGAGGTAGACCTGCACGGGCTGGTCGCACCAATACGTGAAGTCGATGAGGGTGGGACTGTCGGAGAAGTAGCCCAACTCGGCGGGATAGCCACGGAGCAGCTCGTCCCAGAGACTGTCGACCAGGCTGGTGACGACCGCGGATTCTCGTGCCGGCCAGGACGGCACACGACCCCGCAATCGACGCAAGTCGAAGGCGAACACCGGTGACTTCTCCTCCAGCAGCGCCTCGATGAGCCGCGGAAAGAAGTGGCGGAAATCGCTGTCCTCCAACGACATCACATGAAGTGCCTCCAGCTGCAGCAGCGACAACGACCGTAGCGGAGTCGCCCTGATATCGGCGGCCGTCCACTGCGGGCCACACTGCTCACACACCACCACATTGGGCGGCAGCCGATACCGCGCGAACCGGGCGTACAGATCCTCGACGATCGCGAGCATTACGACCGGGCGCCCCGCAGGGCCCCCAACGCCCGCATACCGTGATAGACCACCAGCGCGGCGATAGAGCCGAGCGCGATACCGGTGAACGTGAGATTGCCGATGCTCCAGGTGAAGTCGGCGATTCCGATGATCAGTGCGATCGCGGCAGTCATCTGGTTGATCGGCATGCTGAAGTCCACCCGATTGGTCAGCCAGATCCGCACACCCAGCACGCCGACCAGACCGTAGAGCACGATCGTCGCACCGCCGAGTACGCCGGGCGGGATCGCCGAGATCGTCGCTCCCACCTTGGGGCACAACGCCAACAGGATTGCGGTCACACCGGCCACCCAATACGCGGCCGTGGAGTACACCCGGGTGGCCGCCATCACGCCGATGTTCTCGGCGTAGGTGGTGGTGGCCGAGCCGCCGCCGATGCCGGCCAGCACCGTCGCGATACCGTCGGCGGCCAACGCGCGGCCGGTCAGCGGATCGGTGTCGACCCCGGTCATCTGGCCCACCGATTTCACGTGCCCGATGTTCTCGGCGATCAGCGCGATCACCGCGGGCAGAAACATCGGGAGCACCGACAGATTCAGCGTCGGCGTCTGGAACGTCGGCAGTCCGATCCAGCCGGCCGCGGCAATCCCTGCGGTGTCCACCTCGCCCAGGGTGAGTGCAAGCAGATAACCCGCGACCACGGCCAGGAAGATCGCTAGCCGCCCCACGATGCCGCGAAAGAACGCCAGCGCCGCGACCAGCAGAACCAGCGTGACGATGCCGACCAGTGGGCCCTTCTCGAAATTCGTCTTCGCCGCCGGTGCCAGATTGAAGCCGATCAGCGCGACGATGGCGCCGGTGACCACCGGCGGTAGTGCGACGTCGATCCAGTGCGTCCCCGCCAGGTGCACCGCCAGACCGATGACGATCAGCAACACCCCGACCGCGATCAGCCCGCCCAACGCACTACCGGCCCCGTGCGAGGCCACCGCGGCCGTCACCGGGGCGATCACCGAGAAGCTGGAACCGAGATAGCTGGGCAACCGATTGCCGGTGATCACCAGGAACAGCAGTGTGCCGATGCCCGAGAACAGCAGCGTGGTCGCGGGCGGGAAACCGGTGAGGACCGGCACCAGGAACGTCGCGCCGAACATGGCCACCACGTGCTGGGCGCCGATCCCGAGCGTGCGGGGCCAGCTCAGTCGCTCGTGCGGGGCGACGACAAAGGTCTCGTCGGCACGGCTTTCCACCGGCGTCCAGGTCATGGGAATCACGGTCAGAAACTCAACCGCATTGCGGCGCCTTGCGCATCCTGTATCCAGGAATCATGAGTGACCATGCCCCGAGCGCCGTCACCCGGCCGGTGCTGGACGATCTTCGGACCCGGCTGCGCGCCTACCGCCGGATAGAACTGCCCGTCGGCTTCGGCTGGGAACGCGGGGTCGACGGCGACTATCTGGCCGGTCTGATCGACTACTGGGCCACCTCATACGACTGGCGCGAACACGAAGAACGCATACGCGCGCTGCCATGGACGCTCACCGGGACCGGCAGCGACTCCCCGATCCGGGCGATCCATCAGCGGTCCGACACTGCTGACGCCCCAGTCGTGCTGCTCCTGCACGGCTGGCCCGACTCCGTGCTGCGCTTCCAGAAGATCCTGCCGATGCTGTCCGAGATGCACTTGGTTGTGCCCGCGTTGCCCGGATTTCCGTTCGCCGCCCCTGTCGCACGTCGGGGTGTGTCCGCTGCCGGGGCGGCCGAGGCGATCACGAACGCGATGGCTGAACTCGGTTACGACCGCTATGTGGTGTCCGCGGGAGATGTGGGCTGTGATGTCGCCGAGGCGATCGCTGACGCTCGCCCGGATGCCGTTGCGGCCCTGCACCTGACAGATGTATCGCAGTACCGGTACCTGGTCGACCCGCCGCGCGACGTCTCCGAATCGGAGCGGGCCTACATGGCGCACGGCCACCGGTGGCAGGACACCGAGGGTGGTTACATGCATCTGCAGAGAACCAAGCCGCACACCGTCGCCGTCGGGCTGGGCGATTCGCCGGCAGGTCTGGCCGCCTGGCTACTCGAGAAACTGAGGGCGTGGACCGGACTGCGGGGGTGAAGTGGAAAGCGTGTTCACTCGCGACGAGTTGCTCACCTGGATCACCGCGTATTGGGTGAGCGGGGCGATCGGCACCTCGTTCACGCCCTATGCCGAGGGTGGCACCAAACCCGCTCGCATCGAAATACCCACGGCCTTCACCATTTTCCCCAAGGATCTCGTCAATGCGCCACGCGAATTCGCGGCACGATTCTTCGATGTCCGGTCGTGGCGCGAGGAGGCCCGCGGTGGCCACTTCGCGGCGTGGGAGTGCCCGGCCGAATACGTCACCGGCGTGCGTACCGCTGTCGCCCTTACCGCGTCACCGTAATCGGCGCGCCCCGTAGATGACGGCGCCAAGCGCGAGTACCGCGGCTCCGGACAGCACCGATGGAAGGGGTAGCGCGATCGCCAGCACCACACAGCCGATGAGCCCGACGGCCGGGACGACACGGCGGCCCAACGTCCACGCCGAGGCGTTGGCCACCGCGTAGTACACCAGCACCGCGAACGACGAAAAGCCGATCACCCCACGGACATCGGCCACCGCGGCCAGCGCCGCGACCACCACACCGACGGCCACCTCCGCGCGGTGTGGAACGCCGAAGCGCGGATGCACCGCGGCCAGCCCGACGGGTAGATGGTGATCGCGCGCCATCGCCAACGTGGTGCGCGACACCCCGAGGATCAAGGACAGTAGTGAGCCGAGCGCCGCCACCGCCGCGCCGACCCGCACCACCGGCTCGAAACCCCTGGCCCCGGCGGCACGCACGGCGTCGGCCAATGGTGCTGCAGCCGTTGCCAATCCATCGGGACCCAGCACAGCGAGCACCGTGACCGCGACGGCCGCGTAGACGACGAGGGCGAGACCGAGGGCCAGCGGAATGGCCCGCGGGATCGTCCGGGCCGGATCGCGCACCTCCTCACCGAGCGTGGCGATCCGCGCGTAGCCGGCGAAGGCGAAGAACAGCAGACCGGCCGCCTGCAGCACGCCGAGAACGGTTCCGTGGCCAAGCCGCAAGTGGTCGGCGTCGGTGTGCCCCGACGTCGCCACGATCACCACGACGGCGGCCAGCACCGCCAGCACCACGGCGACGATGATGCGGGTCAGCAAGGCCGACTTCTGGATGCCGCGGTAGTTCACTGCCGTCAGCGCCACCACCGCGGCGACCGCCACGGCGTGGGCGTACGCCGGCCAGACGTAGAAGCCGACGGTCAGGGCCATCGCCGCACACGAAGCCGTCTTGCCGACCACGAAGCTCCAGCCGGCCAGGTAGCCCCAGAAGTCGCCGAGCCGTTCCCGTCCGTAGACGTAGGTGCCGCCGGATTGCGGGTAGAGGGCCGCCAGTCGCGCCGAGGAGGTCGCGTTGCAGTAGGCGACGACGGCGGCCATCGCCAACCCGACCAGTAGCCAGGATCCCGCGGCGGCGGCCGCGGGGGCCAGCGCGACGAAGATCCCGGCACCGACCATCGAACCAAGCCCGATGATCACCGCGTCGGTGGTGCCCAGGCGTCGCTGCAGCGTGCTCACCGGCGGGATGTTAGGCGCTGAAGATGAATGCGGACCGGCGAGGGAGCGGTTGCCCGCGCCCAAGCCGGTCCGGCACGGTCCCCCGACCCATTTCGCGTGGCATCCTCACCAACCAACGACGTACGCGTCGCCGTGCCCGATCAATGTAAGCGAAAAATCTGACGGAGTCGTAAATCTTGTCAGAACTGTGATCTTGAAAAGATCAGCGATTGCGAACGATGTTCGCGCCGAGGCAGGCGCCGTAGGCCAGCAAGCCGACCAGTGCGAACTTGCGCGTCTTGGGCGCGATCAGGGCCAATCCGATCACGGTCTCGATGCCGCCGTCGATGTAGGTGTGCGCCACGGTGTTGTCGGGGAACGCCGATTTGGTGGCGGACTCGAACAGCTCCGGGCGCACGAAATGCGACAGCCCGGTGGCGGCCACGACCACCCCGGTCGCTTTGATCAACGGCTCGGCAGACATCAACGTCCTTTCGAATTCAGCTGAGGTGATAGTCGGACACCGGGTACGTCGACGCCTCGCGCAATGCCTCGTGCGTAGTCATCGGCCGTAACAGCGTCGCCTCACCACTGGGATTGAAATAGTACGACCGCGATGACGCGCAGTTACCGAGGGTGAACAAAGAGGTGCCGAGCAATTCGGTCATCTCATCGAGGTAGCGGGTATTGGCTTCCTCGGTGATCTCGAACGTTGTCGCCCCGCGCTGCTTCATTTCCCCGAAGAGCCGATCCATGTGGCGCATCTGGTATTCCATCGTGTTGAAGAAGTTCAATCCGAGGAAGGCATACGGACTGGCGAGGCTCAGGAAGTTGGGGAAGGACGGGACCGACACGCCTTGGTATGCCTGGAATCGGGTCTCGCGCCACCATTTGCCCAGGTTGCGGCCGTCGCGGCCGATCACCTCGATGGCCGGGAAATTGGCCTCCCAGAGATCGAATCCTGTTGCCAGCACCAGGGTGTCGATTTCCGCCTTGGTGCCGTCATTCGCGACGATGCCGTCGGACTCGATGTGGTCGATGCCGCTGGCCTGCAAGTGCACGTTGGGTTTGGTGAACGCGCGGTAGAACTTGTTCGAGAACGTGGGCCGTTTGCACCCGAAGTCGTAGTCCGGAGTGAGTTTGCGCCGCAGTTCCTTGTCCCGAATGATCGCGAACCGCCAGACCTTGGACAGTTCGGCTGCAGCACGGTTGCCCAGCGGGAAACGGGTGTAATGCAAGATGCCCCAGTCGACCAGAACTTCGTAGATGAAGTCGGTAATGAGGCGAATGGCGCGCTGAGCGAGCGGTACGCGAGCGAACAGCCGCTTGGCTCGCGCTCCGAATTTGATGTCGATCTTGGGGACCACATAGATCGCGGTGCGCTGATAGACGGTGAGATCGGCAGCGTCGCGGGCTAATTCGGGGATGAGCTGGACCGCGGTGGCGCCCGTCCCGATGATGCCGATCTTCCGGTTGGCCGAATCGTAGCTGTCGTCCCATGCCGCGGTGTGGACGATCTTGCCCTCAAAGCTCTCGATGCCCGGGATCTCGGGGGTGTGCGGCTGCGACAAGAAGCCCGTCGCGGTGATGAGGTAGCGCGCCGCCCAGGTGTCGCCACCGGCGAGCGTCACCCGCCAAAGCTTGTCTTCCTCATCCCAGCGGGCGCTCTCGACGGTCGTGTTGAACCGGATATGGCGGCGCACGTCGTACTTGTCGGCGACGTTGTCGGCGTACTGCTTTATCTCGGCCCCGGTGGAGAACAGGCGGTTCCAGTTCGGGTTGGGCTCGAAGAAATACGAGTACGTGGTGGTGGGGACATCGACGGTAAGGCCCGGATAGTGGTTGACGTACCAGGTCCCGCCCAGATCATCCTCACGGTCCAATACGACGAAATCGTCGATTCCCAGGCGCTTGAGCTGTATCGCCGCGCCGATTCCCGCGAAACCAGCGCCGACGATGATCGCGTCGTACTGCGTTGCCATGCGAACAGAATACCGTACCTTACTCGCGAGTAAGGTACAGCCGTTTGGCCCGAGTCTCGGGGACCACAGTCAATCAGCGCAGTGCTGAGAGTGCTGCGTCGACGGCCAGCGCCGGCACATCGAGCTTCTTGGAGCCCAGGTCGTGGCGGGCTCCGGTGACCTCGACGATCTGCACGAGCGAGGGAATGAGCGTGACCGCCTCGCGCAGCTCGTCGATGGTGCCGAACGGGTCGGCGGTGCCGTGGGTGAACACCGCCGGGATGGTGATGCCGCTGAAGTGCTCGGTACGCAACCTGTCGGGCTTGCCGGGCGGATGCAGGGGATAGGAGAACGGGGTCAGCACGTCGGCGAGGTTCGGGTTCTCGACGACGACCATCGAGGTCTGTCGCCCGCCGTAGGAGTGTCCGCCGGCGATCACCGGGCCGTCGGCCAGCGAGCGGGCCAGCGTGAGCGCGTCGACGATGCCGTCTCGGTCACCGCTCGCCGAACCCGAGGGCGGCCCCTTCGGCCGGCGTCGCCGGTATGGCAGGTTGTAGCGGACCGCGAGCCAACCGCGCGACGCCCACTCGTCGCAGATCCGAATGAGCAACGGCGACTCTCGGTTGCCGCCGGCTCCGTGTGTCAGCATCACCACCCCGGTCGGTCTGCCGTCCGGTTCGTGCGTGACGCCGGCGATCTCGTCCAGCTCACTCACGACTGCAGCCGCCACAGCGCCGACACCGGGCCGTGCCCGCCGCCCAGCGGATAGGCCGCACGCAGGCATTCGGTGACCCAGGCCTTACCGAACGCGACCGCGTCGGGCATCGAATAGCCGTGGGCCAGCGCGCATGCGGTCGCCGCACCCAGCGTGTCACCGGCGCCGTGGTCGTGGCCGGTGTCCACCCGCGGGGCGTCGAACTCGTGGAAGTCGGTGCCGTCGTACAGCAGATCGGGACTGTGCGTCGACCCCCGCAGATGGCCACCCTTGACCAGCGCCCACTGCGGACCCAGCGCGTGCAGCGCCTTGGCGGCGTCACGCTGGGTCTGCTCGTCGACGACGTCGATACCGACCAGCAGCCGCACCTCATCGAGGTTCGGCGTGACGAGGCTGGCCAGCGGGAAGAGCTCGGTACGCAGGGTCTCCAGCGCCGAGGGATGCAGCAGCGGGTCACCGTGCATGGAGGCACAGACCGGGTCGACCACGAACGGCGTCGTGCCCGCCAGGCCGAGATCACGCCAGGTGCCCGCCACCGTCTCGATGATCTGCGAGGAGGCCAGCATGCCGGTCTTGGCGGCCTGCACGCCGATGTCGGTGACCACCGCTTCGATCTGGCCGGCGATCACGTCGGTCGGAATCTCGTGAAACCCCTTGACGCCCAACGAGTTTTGTATGGTCACCGCGGTCACGGCCACCAGTGAGTGCACGCCGAGCAGCGCGAAGGTTCGCATATCGGCCTGGATGCCCGCGCCGCCGCCGGAGTCCGAGCCCGCGATCGTCATGACCCGCGGCGGGGTCTGGCCCGGCGGGGTCAGGGGGAGGAAATTCACGGCACTGAGTTTTCCAGAGGGATGTAGACGCGGTTGCCGTGTGCGGCGAACTCCTCGGATTTGGTGGCCATCGCGTCGCGAATGTCCTGCGTGATGCGCATGGAGCAGAACTTCGGACCGCACATCGAGCAGAAGTGCGCCGTCTTGGCGGGCTCGGCGGGCAGGGTTTCGTCGTGGAATTCCCGGGCGGTGTCGGGATCCAGTGAGAGCGCGAACTGGTCGTGCCAGCGGAAGTCGAACCGGGCCCGGGACAGGGCGTCGTCGCGCTCCTGCGCACGCGGGTGGCCCTTGGCCAGATCGGCGGCGTGGGCGGCGATCTTGTAGGCGATCACCCCGTCCTTGACGTCCTTGCGGTTGGGCAGGCCGAGGTGTTCCTTGGGCGTGACGTAACACAGCATCGCGGTGCCGGCCTGGGCGATGATCGCCGCTCCGATCGCCGACGTGATGTGGTCATAGCCGGGCGCGATATCGGTGGCCAACGGTCCCAGCGTGTAGAACGGGGCCTCCTCGCACAACTCCTCCTCGAGGCGCACGTTTTCCACGATCTTGTGCATCGGCACATGGCCGGGGCCTTCGATCATCACCTGCACCCCAGCGGCTTTCGCCACTTTCGTCAGCTCACCCAGGGTGGCCAGCTCGGCGAACTGGGCGGCGTCGTTGGCGTCGGCGATCGAGCCGGGCCGCAGACCGTCACCCAGGGAGAAGGTGACGTCGTAGCGGGCGAGGATCGTGCACAGTTCCTCGAAGTTGGTGTACAGGAACGACTCTCGGTGATGCGCCAGACACCAGGCGGCCATGATGGACCCGCCGCGGCTGACGATTCCGGTGACCCGCTTGACGGTCAGCGGGATGTATCGCAGCAGCACGCCGGCGTGCACGGTCATGTAGTCCACGCCCTGCTCGCACTGCTCGATCACGGTGTCGCGGTAGATCTCCCACGTCAACAGGGTGGGGTCGCCCTTGACTTTTTCCAGGGCCTGATACATCGGCACGGTGCCGACCGGGACCGGGGAGTTGCGCAGGATCCATTCGCGGGTGGTGTGAATGTCCGCGCCGGTGGACAGGTCCATGATGGTGTCGGCGCCCCACCGGGTGGCCCACACCATCTTGTCGACCTCTTCGGCGATCGATGACGTGACCGCCGAATTTCCGATATTGGCATTGACTTTCACGGCGAAGGCCTTGCCGATGATCATCGGCTCGCACTCCGGATGGCGATGGTTGGCGGGAATCACCGCACGACCGCGCGCCACCTCGTCGCGGACGAGTTCGGCCGACACCCCTTCGCGTGCTGCGATGAACGCCATCTCCGCGGTGATCTCACCGGCGCGCGCCCGCTGCAACTGGGTGCCGCGGTCGGTGACCACCCCGGGCCGGGCAGGCAGACCGGCGTGCAGATCGATCACCGCGTCGGCGTCGGTGTACGGACCCGAGGTGTCATAGAGGTCGAGGTGGTCGCCGTCAGTGAGATTCACCCGGCGAAACGGAACGCCGTCGCGGTAGATCTTCGTGCTACCGGCGATCGGGCCGGTGGTGACGGTGGGATCGACAAATACATCGGTCATCTTCACTCCCTACGCCGGCATTACCCGGACAGGTTCTACGGTCGACGGCCCCGAGCCGTCCTCTCAGCGCACTGTCGTGTGCGCTCCCGTGTGGTTGGTTTCCGTCGCCCACAGTAGACCCCGCCGCGTCGAGCGTCACTCCTGAGCCTCAGTCGCCGTCGAGCGTCACGCGAGAGTCACGTTCGGCGTCGGGAGCCGGGCGCCTCTCGAGCGTCACGCCAGAGTCGCTCTCGCCGTCGAGAACGCGAACTTCTCGAGCGTCACGCGAGAGTCACGCTCGCCGTCGAGCGTCACGCCAGAGTGACGTTCGGGCCGGTCGAACGGGACAAACGATTGGCTCTAAAAGATTTGTATAGCTAACATATGTGTTATTGCGCCTGTGGGGCGCCCTTTGCTATTTGCTAGACGATTGCATACGAAACGAGATTCGCCCGTGACGACCGAGCTTGATCCCGCCCTGGCCGAGACTGACCGGCGCCGCCGGCGGATGGACCACGACCACCCGCACTACAAGTGGGTCGTCCTGTCCAACACCACGCTGGGCATCCTGCTCGCCGCCGTCAACGCCTCGATCGTCCTGATCTCCCTGCCCGCGATCTTCCGCGGCATCGGTCTCAACCCGCTCGCTCCCGGCAACGTCAGCTACCTGCTGTGGATGCTCATGGGCTATCTGGTGGTCACCGCGGTGCTGGTGGTGCCCTTCGGCCGGCTCGGTGACATGTACGGGCGAGTGCGGATCTACAACATCGGCTTCGTCGTGTTCACCCTGGCGGCCATCGCGCTGTCGTTCGATCCGTTCCACCTCGACGGCGGCGCCATCTGGCTGATCGCGTGGCGGGTGATCCAAGGCGTCGGCGGCGCGATGCTGATGTCCTCGTCGTCGGCCATCCTGACCGACGCCTTCCCCGCCAACCAGCGCGGCATGGCGCTCGGCGTCAACATGGTGGCTGCGGTCGCCGGCTCGTTCCTGGGTCTGCTCATCGGTGGTGTGCTCTCCGAAGTTCACTGGCAAGCGATCTTCTGGGTCGGCGTGCCGATCGGCGTCATCGGCACCATCTGGAGCGTGCGCTCGCTGAAAGAGCTGGGCGTGCGCAATCCCGGCCGCGTCGACTGGGCGGGCACCGTCACGTTCGGTGTCGGCCTGACCGTTCTGCTGATCGGCATTACCTACGGCATTCAGCCCTATGGCGATTCGACGACCGGATGGACTAGCCCGATGGTCCTCGGCTCGATCATCGGCGGCCTGCTTTTGCTGGTGGTGTTCTGCTTCGTCGAGTTGCGGGTGCCGCAACCGATGGTCGACATCCGGCTGTTCCGTTCGGCGGCCTTCGGTATGGGCAATCTTGCCGGGCTGATGTCCTCGGTCGGTCGCGGTGGCTTGCAGTTCATGCTGATCATCTGGCTACAGGGCATCTGGCTTCCGTTGCACGGCTACAGCTTCGAGTCCACCCCGCTGTGGGCGGGCATCTACCTGCTGCCTGCGACGTTCGGCTTCTTGGCCGCCGCGCCGATCGCCGGATCGTTCGCCGACCGGTTCGGTGCCCGACCGTTCACCGTCGGTGGCATGCTGCTGATGGCCGCGACTTTCGTTGCGCTACTGCTGATTCCGGTCAATTTCAACTACTGGGTTTTCGCGGTGCTGGTGTTCCTCAATGGCGTCGGCGGCGGCATCTTCACCGCCCCCAACACCGCCGCCATCATGTCCAGCGTCCCCGCCTCGCAGCGCGGCGCCGCCTCGGGTGTGCGCTCGACGTTCTTCAATGCCGGCAACTCGCTGTCGATCGGCATCTTCTTCTCCCTGATGATCGTCGGTCTGGCCCACACCCTGCCCGCCGCGATGAGCGAAGGACTTCAGGCTCAAGGAGTCTCAGCCTCAGTCGCCCACGACGTAGCCAACCTGCCGCCGGTCGGCAGCCTGTTCGCGGCGTTCCTCGGTTACAACCCGATCGGCGAGCTCCTGGCGCCCTACAACGCATTGCATCAGCCGGGCGTCAACACCGAAGTGCTGACCGGGCAGACGTTCTTCCCGAATCTGATCACCGAGCCGTTCCACTCCGGCCTGGTGGTGGTGTTCGGGGCGGCCGCGGTGATGATGGTGATCGGTGCGATCGCCTCGATGTTCAACCCGGGCCGCTACGGCGCCGAAGAGGTCACCGAAGACCAGACGCCCGCGACGACGACGAGCGAGTAGCCGACGGCGGGACGCTGCCTCGGCGACCCAGCGATGGAGTCGTCCCGCGGTGCGCCACATCGCGACCTGCAATTCGGCCGGACCGACTTCGGCCTGAGCGCACGCGGTGAGACGGTCGGAGATCCTGGCCAAGGTCAATGCGCCCATCCGGGCGGTGCGGTCCCGGGAAGCTCGCATGCTCTGCGGGATCGCCTCCCGGAATTCGATGAGATCGCCGACCATCCGGGCTTCGCCTGCCGGCCGTTGCCGCCGATACTCTTCGATGAGCGCGTCGATACACGTCAATGCCTGATGCGCAGTGCTTTTCGGGATCGGGATGCTGAGGTCCGAACTCACCCACTCAGCCCAGCACGCCAGCTCGAACAAATTGTGACGCGCCGTGAACGGCTGCGAATCACGAATCCGAACGGCCGACCAAGATGAGGTCACGAAGCGCGAACGCGGGCACGGCGAGCGCGTCGGACAGCTGAGCCGCATACGACCGGGCGATGTCGGGGCCGTCGCGTTGTTCGTCGAAATCACCAGTCAGATCGACGGCGACCCGGCAGCCGAACGTGTCGCTGGCCTCCACCACGCTGACACCGAGTACTCCGGCGGGCATCGGCAGTTCTCTGGCGGCGGCACGCACGTGCTCGACCGTGGCTGACCAATCGACGTATACGGAAACAAACGACCCCATCGGAGACCATGGTGCGTCCGGTCACCCGTCGTCGCCACACGAATCGACGAATGTTCACCTGCCGGAAACCCGGCGACGGCTCACCTGGGCCGAAACGACGCAACGACGACTGCAGCACCCAGGCGTCCAGGTGGCTGGGTCGAGGCGCCGCGGTTAGTCTCACTTGGCCTCCACATCAGCGCGGCCTTGGGTAGCTTCGAAAATCGTGCCCGCGCTGACGAACCGCCAGATCCTCCTTCGCCGCCGCCCCTCGGGTCTGGTGCAACCCACTGACACCGAGTTGGTCACCACCGTCGCACCCGACCTCGCCGACGGGGAGGCGCTGTTGCGCACCACTTATGTGGGCCTCGACGCCGCGGTCCGCACCTGGCTGGACGACCAGCCGAGCTACCTGCCACCGGTGCAACTGGGCGAGGTCATCCGCGCCGCCGGTATCGGCGAGGTCGTCGAATCACGCTGCGAAGCCTTCGCGGTCGGCGACATCGTCACCACGCTGACCGGTTTTCAGGACTACGCGATCATCCGCGACGACCTGTTCAGCACGCCCATTCCGGGCGAGACCGACCAGCTGGCCATCATGAGTGTGTACGGACCGACCGGTGCCACCGCCTATTTCGGGATGACCGACATCGGCCGCCCGAAGGAGGGCGAGACGGTCGTGGTGTCGGCGGCGGCCGGTGCCACCGGTTCGGTGGCCGGGCAGATCGCCAAGATCGCCGGTGCCCGGGTGGTCGGCATCGCGGGTGGTCCCGACAAGTGCCGGGCCGTGGTCGAGGACTTCGGCTTCGACGCCTGTATCGACTACAAGAACGACGACATCCCGGCCGCGCTGAAAGTTCACTGCCCCAAGGGAGTTGACGTCTACTTCGACAATGTCGGCGGCCCCATCCTCAACGCTGTGCTGGGCCGGCTGGCGCCCAAGGCCCGGGTGGTGTTGTGCGGTGTCATCTCCAGCTATCTGACCGGTGAGCATCCCGGCCCCGCCAACTACGTCAACCTGCTGGCGAAAACCGCGTCGATGCAAGGGTTCAACGCCCTGGACATGTGGGGTCGTTTCGACGAGGCCTTCGCCGATCTGCGCCGCTGGGAATCCGAGGGCAAGCTGGTGCACCGCGAGACCGTCTTCGACGGCCTGGAAAGCTGCGTCGAGGCGCTCAACGGACTGTTCACCGGCGCCAACATCGGCAAGATGCTGGTGAAGGTCAGCGAACCGTCCAGCTGACTCAGCGCCGCAGATCCACCAGCACCGGCGCGTGGTCGCTGGGGGAGGGATCGCCCTTCTTGCCGGGGCGGCGTTCGTCCTTGACGATCTCGGCATGCGTCACCCGTTCGGCCAATGCCGGTGAGCCCAGGATGAAGTCGATCCGCATGCCGCGGCGCTTCTGGAACGCGAGCTGGGTGTAGTCCCAGTAGGTGTAGACCCCGGGCCCGGGCGTGAATGGGCGCACCACGTCGGTGAACTGGGTCTCGACGATGGCGTTGAAAGCGTTGCGCTCCGGTTCCGACACGTGGGTGGCACCGTCGAACACCGCGATGTCCCAGACGTCTTCGTCGGTCGGCGCGATGTTCCAGTCGCCCACCAGGGCGATCGGTGCCTGCGGATCCTTCTGCAACCACGACTCGGCCGTATTGCGCAGTGCGGCAAGCCATTCCAGCTTGTACTGATAGTGCGGATCGGCCAGGGTGCGACCGTTGGGCACATACAGGCTCCAGACCCGTACGCCGCCGCAGGTGGCCGCCAGCGCGCGGGCCTCGGCTTTGGCGTCGTCGTCCTTACCCCACGAGGGCTGGCCCTCGAAGCCGACCTCGACGTCGTCGAACCCGACGCGAGAGGCGATCGCCACCCCGTTCCACTGGTTGAACCCGCAGTGCACCACCTCGTAGCCGGCTTCGAGGAACGGCATGGTGGGGAACTGGTCGTCGGAGCACTTGGTTTCCTGCATGGCCAGCACGTCGACGTCGCCGCGCTGCAGCCAGTCGGTGACCCGGTCCACCCTCGCGCGAATCGAATTCACGTTCCAAGTGGCCAGGCGTAAGACGTCGGCGGGCATGGCCTACAGCGTACGGGGGCTCAACGAGCGGGCATCGACGTAGCGGTGGTGATGGTGCAGTCGGAATCCGAGCTGGTGATACAGCAGGATCGCGCCCGCGTTCTCGGTGAGAACCTGCACGTAAGCCCGGCTTGCACCGCGCTGCGCGCCCCAGCCGAGCAGGGCCTGGCACAGTCGTCGGGCATGCCCGCGCCTGCGGTGCTCGGCGTTGACGTGCACCGCCGAGATACCCAGCCAGCGGGTGCCGTCCGGTGCGGTGGTCACCGCGCCCCGCCCGACCGCGGCGTCGGCCAGGGCGGCGAACACGACCTCACCGTCCACGACCGCCGTCAGCACCTCGGCAGGCACATCGCGTTCGTAGCAGGCCAGCCACGCCGCGTCGGGACGTGCGGTGAACGTCACGGCCGGGTCAGCGGCGGCTTCGGTGAGATCGGTGACCATCACCCGGGTGTGCTTGATGCCGTCGGCCCGAATCGGCAGCAGCCGCTCCGGCAGCGCCAGCCACGGCTCCAGATTCCGCTGCGCGTACCAGTCGCGGATCGCAGGCAGCGACGCGATGGTCGATGAGAAGTCGAGTGGCACAGCCGAATTCGCGCGGCTGGTGTAACCGCCCGCAGCCCGCAGCAACCAGCCGTCGTGCCAGCTCTGCTCGGTTCCCGGCCAGGCGAGTGCCGCGGCATGTTCGAGAGCCCGGATCTCCGAGGTTCGCACTGGAACCACGCTGAGTTCGCGCACCGCGACGACGTCGGCGGGCGGGACCTCGACCACACCGTCGGACTTGGTGCGCACCACGATCAGCGGATCGGCGGCCTGCAGTTCGCCGATCACATCCGTCATCGGCGGGGTCGTGCCCGCGGGCAGGCGGTAGCGGATGCTCACCCGGCTGCCGACCGGCGGCAGGCTGGCCATCAGGTCAGTGACCGAACGGGTCGGGCACCTCACCGGGCGTCCACGACAGGCCGGGAACGCCCCAGCCGTTCTTCTTCGCGGTCTTCTTCGCTGCCCGCGCATGCCGGCCGATCAGCTTGTCGACGTAGAGGAACCCGTCGAGGTGGCCGGTCTCGTGCTGCAGCATGCGGGCGAACAGGTCGTGCCCCTCCAGGGTGACCGGGTTGCCGTCGGCGTCCAGACCGGTGACCCGGGCCCACTTCGCGCGGCCGCACGGGAACGATTCGCCGGGCACCGACAGGCACCCTTCGTCGTCGTTGTCGGGGTCCGGCATCGTCTCGGGGATCTCCGAGGTCTCCAGCACCGGATTGATCACCACGCCGCGGCGGCGGGTGGTCTTGCCGCGTTCGTCGGCGCAGTCGTAGACGAACAGCCGCTTGCCCACACCGATCTGGTTGGCCGCCAGCCCGACTCCGTTGGCCGCGTCCATCGTGTCGTACATGTCCTTGATCAGATCGGCCAGATCCGCGGGCAGTGAACCGTCGTCGCCGACCGGCACTGGTTGGGTCGGTGTGTGCAGAACGGGATCACCCAGGATCACGATTGGTCTAACTGCCATGATCGGCAAGCTTAAGTCAGCCGACGCGCGGGCTTGGCTGCCGTCCCAACCGGCTCCACCGTGATTGAATGAGCGCCAAGCAACGGGACTTCTTCTTCAGGTCTTCGAAAGGGTCAGCAGATCGAAATGGACGGCGCCATGGCACGGGCCGAGCGGTCTAATGACGACGCCGATCTCCCCGACGGGTTGAGTCGCCGCGAATACGACGTCCTGGCGTTCGAGCGGCAGTGGTGGAAGTACGCCGGCGCCAAGGAAGAGGCCATCAAGGAACTCTTCTCGATGTCGGCCACCCGCTACTACCAGGTGCTCAACGCCCTGGTCGACCGCCCCGAGGCACTGGCCGCCGATCCGATGCTGGTCAAGCGGCTGCGACGGCTGCGGGCGAGCCGGCAGAAGGCCCGCGCGGCCCGCCGCCTCGGCTTCGAGGTCCCCTGATTTTTCTCCGTAGGCGGCGCCCCTGGTTACAGTGGGCGCGATGAACGACCGCGTACCTGATTCCTCCGGGCTGCCGCTGCGCGCCATGGTCATGGTGCTGCTCTTCCTCGGCGTGATCTTCCTGCTGGTCGGTTTCCAGGCCATGGGCTCGGGCAATGACAGCAGCAGTGACGACACGGCGACGCGGACGGTCACCACCACGACGTCGAAGACATCGGCCGCGCCCGCGGCCAAGGCCGACGTGCGGGTGTTCAACGTCGGCGAAGGTGAAGGTGCGGCCGGGCGGATCGGTGACCGGCTGCGCGAGGCCGGGTGGAATGTCACCGAAACAAGCAACCTCCAGGTGCCGCCGCTGCCCGCCACGACCGTGTACTACGGCACGGCCGACGGGGAGCAGGCCGCTGCCGAGTCGGTGGCCAAGGTGCTCAACGCGCCGGTGGCCCCGAGAATCCCGGAAATCGCCGAGCAGCCACCGGGCGTGATTGTTTTGGTGACCGGATAGGCTTCGCCTCATGGTCACCGTCAGCCCGCTGAGAACTGCCGCCGCCGTCCTGTTCGTCGCTCCCGTCGCCGTGTTGAGCGCGTGCAGCCCCAACGAACCGATCGCCTCGCAGCCCGGTACCCCGCCTGCGGTGTGGACCGGTTCCCCGGCGCCGGCCGCCGCGGGCGAAGACAGCCACGGCGCCGGCCATGGCCAAGAGGCCCAGGGCACCCCGCAGGCATCGGCGTCCAGCGCCGACACCCTGACCGCGCAAATCAAGACCGCCGACGGCACCCAGGTCGCCGCGGCGACCTTCGAGTTCCAGGACGGCTTCGCCACCGTCACCGTGCAGACCACCGGTACGGGCAAGCTGGCGCCGGGCTTCCACGGCCTGCATCTGCATTCGTTCGCCAAGTGCGAGCCGAACTCCGTGGCGCCGACCGGCGGTGCGTCCGGTGACTTCCTGTCCGCGGGTGGCCACTTCCAGGCCGGCGGCCACACCGGGCATCCCGCCAGTGGGGACCTGGCCTCGCTGCAGGTCCGCGAGGACGGTTCGGCGATGCTGGTGACCACGACCAACTCGTTCACCAAGCAGGATCTGCTGGGCGGCAACGGGACGGCGATCATCATCCACGCCGACGCCGACAACTTCGCCAACATCCCGCCGGAGCGCTACCAGCAGATCCAGGGCGGCGCGCCCGGTCCGGACGAAGCCACGATGGCCACCGGCGATGCCGGCAAGCGGGTGGCGTGCGGTGTCATCGGCACCGGCTAAAACTCCAGCGGAGAAGCCCGGCCGGATCGACTTCGCCGGTTCACCCCGGCCGACACTCGGCGTCGAATGGGAGTTCGCCCTGATCGATGCGGCCACCCGCGACCTCAGCAATGAGGCGGCCGCGGTGATCGCCGATGTGGGCGAGAACCCGCACATCCATAAAGAGCTGCTGCGCAACACCATTGAGGTCGTCACCGGTGTGTGTGACACCGTCGACGAGGCCATGGTCGATCTCAAGGGGACGTTGCGCAGCGCGCGTGAGATCGTGCACGAACGCGGCATGGAGCTGTTCTGTGCGGGCACCCATCCGTTCGCGTCGTGGTCCACCCAGAAGTTGACCGACGCCCCGCGCTACGCCGAGTTGATCAAGCGGACCCAGTGGTGGGGACGGCAGATGCTGATCTGGGGTGTGCACGTGCACATCGGGGTGTCGTCGGCGCACAAGGTGATGCCGATCATCTCCTCGCTGCTCAATCAGTATCCGCATCTGCTGGCGCTGTCGGCCTCCTCGCCGTTCTGGGCCGGCGATGACACCGGCTACGCCAGCAACCGGGCGATGATGTTCCAGCAACTGCCGACCGCGGGCCTGCCGTTCCAGTTTCAGACCTGGCGGCAGTTCGAGCGGTTCGTGCACGACCAGAAGAAGACCGGCATCATCGACCACATCAACGAGGTCCGCTGGGACATCCGGCCGTCGCCGCATCTGGGCACCATCGAGGTGCGGGTGTTCGACGGCGTCTCCAATCTGCGGGAGCTCGCGGCCCTGGTGGCGCTGACCCACTGCCTGGTGGTGGACTTGGATCGCAGGCTGGAAGCCGGTGAGCAGCTGCCGGTGATGCCGCCCTGGCACGTGCAGGAAAACAAGTGGCGCGCCGCGCGCTACGGCCTGGACGCCATCATCATCCTCGACGCCGACAGCAATGAACGGTTGGTCACCGAGGACCTCGACGACCTGCTGACCCGGCTGCAGCCGGTGGCCGAATCGCTGCACTGCGCAGACGAATTGGCCGCGGTGGCCGATATTCCGCGGCGCGGCGCGTCATATCAGCGCCAGCACCGGGTAGCCGAGGAGAACGGCGGCGACCTGCACGCGGTGGTTGACTCGTTGGTCGGGGAGCTGGACATCTAGGCATCTGGAGGCACCCATGAGGATTCGACGACTGGGATTTGCGGTGGTGGCTGCGGCCGTCGTCCTAACCGGTGGTGGTTGTGCCAAAGCGATCACCGGCACCCCGGTGGCCACACCCGGTGAAGCGGGTAAGGGCATGGTGCCCGCCGATCTGCTCACCACTACGTGTCGGGAGTACCTGACCATGGACGTCGTCACCCGCCGTGAGGTCATCAAGGCAATTGGCAAGAGCGGCAACCAACTGGTCGCGATGAATCCGGAGCTGTGGGCCGGGGTCGCCGGTGCGCTGTGCGGATTCGTCGATCCCAGCGCACCGGTCAAGGACGTCGTCTTGGGTCAAGGCATTCGGTAGCGATGACCGTCCAACCGATGTTCCCGTTGCAGGCGGCCTTGTTGCCGGGAGAATCGTTGCCGCTGCGCATTTTTGAGCCGCGTTATTCGCAGCTCGTACGGGATTGCCTCGAGATGACCGACCCGGCGTTCGGGGTGGTGCTGATCAGCCGCGGCCGCGAGGTCGGCGGCGGCGACGTCCGCAGCGACGTCGGGACGCTGGCCCGCATCACCGAGTACGCCGATCAGGGGATGGGTCGCTACCAGCTGGCGACCGTTGTGGGCGAACGGATTCGGGTGCGTGAGTGGCTCGATGACGACCCCTACCCGCGGGCCGACATCGAGCCCTGGCCCGACGAGCCGGGCCCGCCGGTGACGCATGAGCGGATCGGCGAGATCGTCGATGCGATGCTCGCGTTGTTCGAGCGGATCGTCAGCGCGCAGGGTGCGCAGCTGCGCCCCGATGCCCTTGCCGTCGAGCCGGAGGTGGCCGACGACCCGTCCTGGCACATCTACACATTGGCGTCGCGGGTGCCGATGGGGCAAGCTGACCGCTACGCGGTGCTGGCTGCACCGACGCTGGCGGAGCGGGTCGACGTCCTGGCAGACGCGATCGAAACCGTCTCTGCCATGGTCGAATTCCAGATCGCCAGCGACGAGTAGTCGTCCCGCATCGACTCTGCGGTGAGCGTGCCTGTACGGGGCCAGACGGCGCACTGGGCGCAGACTCGATGCGCTGGGCTCAGAGCTTTCGGGCATCCAACAGGACGGTGTCGGGCACGGGATCCTCGAGATCGTCGGGTGCGGGCCGCTTGTAATGCTCCATCAGGTCGACCGCGGAGATCGCGGTGACCTCCCAACCGTGATCGGTCAACCACTTGTGGACGTCGGTGCGCGCCTCCATGTACCAGAGCCGGGTGACGTCCGGGATTTCGGGACCGCCGGTTTCGGCGGCGGCTCGTCGTGCCTCGGCCATCCGTTCCTGGCGGCGGGCGAGCTGCTCGGCGGAGTAGAACACCTCACCGAACGCCTCGACCGAAAGCCTGCTGCCCGGGGCGCTCAGATCGTCGATCTGCTCGAACAGCGCATCCTGCGCGGCTGCAGGCAGATACGGCAACAGACCCTCCGCCGACCACGCAGTCGGAGTGGCCGGATCAAAACCGGCCTGGCGCAACGCTGTTGGCCAGTCGTGGCGCAGATCCACCGCCACCGCGGCATACGAGGCGCCGGGCTTTGCCTGGTGCTCGGCGAGCACTCGTTCCTTGAATTCGAGCACCTTCGGTTGGTCGATCTCGTAGACCGTCGTGTCGCTGATCCAGGGCAGCCGCCAGGCGCGAGTGTCGAGGCCGGCGGCCAGGATCACGGCCTGGTCCAGTCCGTTGGCGCCAGCGGTGGTGAAGAACTCGTCGAAGAACTTGGTGCGCGAGGCGATGTAAGCGGCCATGGCCTGGGCCCGTACCGGGTTGTCGTCCAAAAACGGTGAGCGCCAGCCCGCCTCGACCGCGGCCTCGACAAAGAAGTGCGCGTACGGGTCGAGGTAGAGCGGGCATTGGGCGTCGGCCTCGACCGCTCGGGCCCGCGCCACGCTCAATGCGGTGGCGCCGACTCCCTCGGTGATGTCCCAGCTGTCGTCGTCGGTTCGGCTCACGGTTCCCGGTTCGCTCCCTCGGTGTTGTCGTCGCGCATCTCGTCGACCGTCAGTTCGTCGCTGACCTTCTGTTCACGGTAGGCCAGCTGCCCGACCCGGTGTGCGATCACCGGCGCGGTGATGAGGGTGAACATCGCGGTCAGTACGAGCATGCCGACGTCGACGTTGCCGGACAGCCGGATGGTCGCGCCGCCGAGCACCAGCACCAGACCCAGGACCTGCGGTTTGGTGGCGGCGTGCATGCGGGTCAGGGTGTCCGGGAAGCGCAGCACACCAATGGCTGCGGTCAGCGCCAGCGCGGAGCCGGCCAGCACCAGAACGGCGGCGAGCAGATCGAGGACATTCATCGGTCGTCCCGTCCCGCGATGTCGGGCACGCGGAACCGGGCCACGCTGACGGAGCCGACGAAGCTGATCAAGGCCAGCGCCGCCAGGCTGTAGGTGACGGTGGTGTCCAGGCTGAACGCCGCCCAGGTGCCGATGCCGCACATCGTCACCGCAACCAGGGTGTCGACCGCCACCAGGCGGTCCAAGGTGCTCGGACCCAGCAGCAACCGGATCATCGTCACCGCGGCGGCTGCGACCAGCATCACGCCCGAGAGCACCCACACGACTGTCACGATTGGACCCCCTCTTCGGATTCGCTTGCCGCAGGCCGCCATTCGGAGTTGCGCTCGAATGCGGCGATCAGCAGCTGTTCCAACTGCGTCAGCTGCCGGTAGAACCGCTCCACCGAGCGCTGGGATCCCACGTCGAGCACATGGACGTACACCAGCCGGCGGGCCTGGTCGATCTCCAGCACGATCGTCCCCGGGGTGAGGTTCATGATGTTGACCGCAAGGGCCAGAACCAGATCGGACTTCAGCGCCAGGTGGCCGCGCAGTACTGCCGACAGCGGTGGCTTACCCGGCCGGATTGCCAGCCAGGCCACCTGCACCGAGGACTGCATCAGCCACCACGTCACATGCAGGGCCAGGCGCAGCAGCGACAGCGGATGCAGCCGGCCCTGCACCGGCACCGACGGCAGGGGCAGCAGCAGCGTGATCAGCAGCGCCACCGCCAGTCCGGACAGCACGTTGGCCACCGACACGGTGCCCCACAGCAGCAGCCACACCAGCGTCAACCACACCAGCGTCCAGATCCGAAGTGCCCACGCCCTCATCGGTGGTTCCCCAGCACCGCGGTGATGTACTGGCTGCGGTCGAGCACCTCACTGGCCGCGCGGTCGGTGTAGCCGAAGATCGGTCCGGCGGCCACCGTCAACGCCAACCCGACGGCGATCAAAGCCATTGTCGGAACAAGCATTCCGACGGGCATGCGGCCGACGTCGCCGCGGTCGTCGAAGGCGACGTCCTCTGAGTAGTCATCGAGCAGCACCGAGGGTGCGGAGTCGGCCAGGGCGCCTTCGGGTGCGTCGACCCGCGACCGCCAGAACGCCTTGGTCCATACCCGGGCCACCACGTACAGCGTCAGCAGGCTGGTCACCACCGATCCGGCGACCAGGAACCACGCCAGCACCGAGCCGTTGGCGGTGCCCGCCTCCAAGAGCGCCACCTTGCCGATGAAGCCCGAAAATGGCGGGATGCCACCGAGATTCAGCGCCGGTACCACGAAGACGAATGCCAGCAGCGGGCTGGCGGCGGCCAGCCCACCCAGGCGTCGCAAGGTGGACGCCCCAGCCTGCCGCTCGATCAGCCCGACGACGAGGAACAGCGTGGTCTGCACGAGGATGTGGTGTGCGACGTAGTAGATCGCACCTGACATGCCCAGGCGGCTGGACAGCGCGATGCCGAACACCATGTACCCGATGTGGCTGACAAGGGTGAATGACAGCAGCCGTTTGATGTCGCTCTGTGCGATCGCGCCGAGAATGCCGACCAGCATGGTCAGCAGCGCCGCGACCAACAGCACATTGTCGAGCCGGCCCGCGGGGAACAGCAGCGAGTGCGCCCGGATGATCGCGTACACACCGACTTTGGTGAGCAGGCCGGCGAACACCGCGGTGACCGGCGCCGGTGCGGTGGGGTAGGAGTCGGGCAGCCACGCCGAGAGCGGGAACACCGCGGCCTTGATGCCGAACGCCACCAGCAGCACCGCGAAGATCGCGCTGCGGGTGCCGGTGGTGACGTCCTGCAGCCGCAGTGACAACTCGGCCATGTTCAGCGTCCCGGTGGTCGCGTAGATCAGTGCCAGGCCGATCAGGAAGATCAGCGACGACACCATCGAGACCATGACGTAGGAGATGCCGGCGCGCACCCGCTCCTTGCTGGCGCCGATGGTCAGCAGCACGAAGCTCGCCGACAGCAACACCTCGAATCCGACGTACAGGTTGAACAGATCACCGGCCAGGAACGCCGTGCACACGCCGGCCGACAGCACGAGATAGGTGGGCAGGAAGATCGACACCGGCTGGCGGTCGTCGCCGTCCCGGATACCCTGCCCGATGGCGTAGAACACGACGGCCAGCAGCACGATCGACGACACCACCAGCATCAGCGCCGAAAGCCGGTCGACCACAAGGGTGATGCCCAGCGGTCCGAGTCCCGCATCGGTCGGTCCCCACCCACCGACGTGCAGGGCCTGGGTGCCGTCACGGTCGGTCAGGTACAGCAGCACCGCGCACACCACCAGCACGCCGGTCAGGGCGGCAAGCGCGATCAGCCGCTGCAGCCGCGGTTTGCGGCCGGCGATCAACGTCAGCGCCGCCGCCACCAATGGGATCAGCACCGGCAGCGGCATCAACACACCGGAGAGGCTCATCGCGAGCCCTCGTGTCCGGGCAGGGCGTCGAGTTCGTCGGGCTCGTCGGTGTCGCGGGCCGGCTCGTGGTGCGGCGCGTCCTCGTCGATCGCCGCCGCTTCGGAGTCGGACAGCTTCGACACGCGGGTGTCCTCCGGGTCGTTGCCGACCTCTTCTTCCGTCGTCAGCCGGAACGACCGGTAGGTCAACGCCAGCACGAACGCGGCGATCCCCATCGCGATGACGATCGCCGTCAGGATCATTCCCTGGGCCAGCGGGTCGGCCGTCGTCGTCTCCGAACCGCTGTTGCGTCCGCGGATAGGCGGGTTGCCGGCCTCACCTCCGACGGTCAGGATCAATAGGTTGACCGCGTTGCCAACCAGCAGCAAGCCCAACAACATTCGGGTCAGGTTCCGCGAAAGCAGCAGGTACACACCACAACTGGTGAGCCCACCGATGATGATCAGGGGAACCAGGTAGACGGTCATGATGCCCTCGCCCTCACCGCGGGGCGGGCAGCGGTGGCCAGCTCCTCGTCGATGCGTGCGCCGAGGCTGCGCAGCACGTCGAGCACCAGACCGAGGACGATCAGGTAGACGCCGAGGTCGAAGAACAAGGCGGTCACGAATTTCACCGTGCCCAGTAGCGGCAGCTGCAGCGAGATCACCGCTGAGGACAACGCGGGAGCACCCATCAGCATCGAGCCGACGGCGGTGCCGCCCGACAGCGCCAGTCCCGCGCCGAGGATCTTCCCGGCGTCCAGCGGCAGGGTTTCGCCGAGCTCGTAACGCCCGCCGGCCAGATAGCGCAGTACCAACGCCAGGCCCGCCGTCAGTCCGCCGGCGAACCCGCCGCCGGGCGTGTTGTGACCGGTGAAGAAGAAGTACACCGACAGCACCATGATCAGCGGGAAGATCAGCCGGGTCGCGACCTCGAGCACCAGCGAACGGTTGCGTGGGTCGCGCAGTTCGCTGCCACGCAGCCAGGTGGTGTCGCCGACGGCCGGGCTGTACGCCATTGCCGGCAGCGTCCCGATGTCGGGCTGACCGGCGTCGGCCACTCGGGGTGCGGCGCCGAACCGGCGATTGCGGAATACCAGCGACGCCACGCCGGTGGCGGCGACCACCAGCACCGAGATCTCCCCGAGGGTGTCCCAGGCGCGGATGTCGACCAGCAGCACGTTGACGGTGTTGGATCCGTGACCGCGGTAGTAGGCGGCGTCCGGCAGCAGATCGGCGATCGGGGTGCCGGTGCGGGCGGCCATCGCGAACGCGGCCAGGGTGGTCACGGTCGCGCCGACGGCCAGCGCGAGCCCGATCCGGGGCAGCCGGAAACGCCGGGACTCCTCGGTCTCGGCGGGCAGGGTGCGCAACACCAGCACGAAGATCACCAGGGTCAGGGTCTCGACCAGAAATTGCGTCAGGGCGAGGTCGGGGGCGCCGTGGAAGGCGAAGATCGCGCCGCAGCCGTAACCGGTGATGCCGACCAGCAGCACCGCCGCCAGTCGGTTGCGCATCACGGTGGCGGCGATCGCGGCGGCCAGGATCAGCAGGCCCACCACCGGCTGAACCAGCGAGTCCCACAGCCGGATTTCGGGGTGGTCGCGCGGACCGAACGCCAGGACGATGACGGGGAAGAGGACGAGCGTCGACAGGATCACCGACTGGGTGACCGGAATCGATCCGCGTTGGGTGATGGCCGTCAGCCGCACCGAGGCAACGTCGGCGCCGCGGATCACCGCGTCGTAGATCCGGTCGGCGTTGCCGAGCGGCAGCCAGGAGCCCAGCTGGGCCAGGCGCAGACGCTCGCGGCTGACGAACGCCCCGATGCCGATCGCCAGCACCAGTGCCGACAGCAGCACCGGCAGGCCGAAGCCGTGCCACAACTCCAGCGTGTAGTGGCCGTCCTCGGCGCCGGCGGCCGGCACGCTCTCGGCGTAGGCGTCCAGGGTGCTGTCCAGGCGGCTGGGCACCAGACCGAAGAACAGTCCGGCCGCTGCCAGGATCGCGGGCGCCACCAGGAAGGTGACCGGCGGCCGATGCAGGTTGGCCACCAGGATGGTGGGACCTCCAGATCCCTTGCGGGCGAACGCACCCCACAGGAATCGCAGACTGTAGATGGTGGTGAAGACCGACCCGGTCACCACGCCGGCGAGCACGACGGGCGCCCATCCGCCAAGGGATTGGCTGTGCGCGATGGTTTCGAAGTCGGCCTCTTTGGCGACGAAGCCGAGGAAGGGTGGCAAAGCAGCCATGCTCGCGGTCGCGCCGGCGGCGATGACGAACAACCCCGGCATGCGGTGGCCGAGCCAGGCCAGCCTCCGGATGTCGCGGGTGCCCGTCGAATGGTCGATGACGCCGACGACCATGAACAACGTCGCTTTGAACAGCGCATGCGCGCACAGCATGGCCAGCCCGGCCAGCATCAGGTCCTGACCGCCGCCGCCGACCATCACGGTGATGAAGCCGAGCTGGCTGACCGTGCCGAACGCGAGGATCAGCTTGAGGTCGTTCTCTCGGACCGCGCGCCAGCCGGCCAGCAGCATGGTGAGCACACCGAGCGTGATCACGGTGGGGCGCCAGCCGGGGGAGTCGGCGAACCCCGGCGTGAGCCGCGCGATCAGGTACACGCCTGCCTTGACCATCGCGGCCGCATGCAGATATGCGCTGACCGGGGTCGGCGCGGCCATCGCGCCCGGCAGCCAGAAGTGGAACGGCACGATCGCGGACTTGGACAGCGCGCCGACGAGGACAAGGACGATGCCGACCGCGACGGCGGTGCCGTGCGGGGCGTCGGCCACCAATTCGGAGAGCAGGTAAGTGCCGGCGGAATGGCCGAGGATGACGATGCCAGCCAGCATGGCCAGCCCACCGGCGGTGGTGACCAGCAGGGCCTGCATGGCGGCCCGACGGCTGGTGGCGCGCTCCGCGTAGTGGCCGACCAGCAGGAACGACAACACCGTGGTCAGTTCCCAGAACGTGTAGAGCAGCAGCATGTTGTCGCTGACCACCAAGCCGAACATGGCCCCGGAGAACGCGACGAGCTCCGCGGCGAAGCTGGGCAGTCGGTTCTCGGTGTGGCCGTCTCGGTGGTGGAAGTACTCCGCGCAGTAGAACAGCACCAGCGCGCCGATGCCCAGAACGAGAACGCTCATGATCGCGGTCAGCGTGTCGAAGCGCAGGGTGATGTTCATCGACAGCTCGGGCACCCAGGGGATATCCACTCGGGCGGCGGACTGGCCGGCGCGCGGCCAGTTGAGCCCGACCCAGACCAGCGACCCAGCGGGCACCAGGGCAAGCGGATAGAAGGCCAGCCGTCCCCATCGCCACACGAGCGCCGGCGCCACGGCGGCGGCGATCGCGTGCGCGATCAGGATGACGAGCATGGCACTCCGCTCTAATGGACGCGCAAGCGCGTCGTCGATCTGAGGACGCCAGCGCGTCAGATGATCTACCGGTCGGTCGGGGTGTCAGCCAAAGGTTTTCGGCTATGTCCTGACAGCAGTCTACGTGGTTGACGGCGCGGCAGAATCTCCGGTCAGAGTGCGGTTGTGCTCAGCGTTGCGGTGTCGGTGCTGAAAGTGCTTGCTCGGCAATGTGTTTCAGCATCCGGCGGACGACCACCCGGTGCCCACCCGATCCGATCACCAGGGCTCGGTAGATCTTCCCCTTGAAGCCAGGAAAGGCCGCCCAGGTCTGCGCCGCCACCCGGGTTCCCGTGTCGGTGTCCGTGAGCAGAAAGATCAGCTTGTACTTCGCGAACCAGTGCCGGCCTCTTAGGGCGAAGCGGTCCGGTTGCTCGGCGGTGTCGAGGGTGAACCCGAACGGGACCGTCGTGGGGTCGTCAGGGTTGCTGCACATCGTTCGCAGTACCGCGTGCCACGTCGTTGCCCGATTCGCGGGAACGGTTATGGCATGCTCATCGATATAGGGTAAACGTTCCATATAGAAGGACTGTACTAGATCGTGGCACCACCGCGGAAGCATGAAACCGACGCCATCCTGGATGCGGCGCGCCGGCTCGTCCTAGCCGAGGGGCCGCGAGCGGCTAGCGTCGCCGCCATCGCCAAAGTCAGTGGCGCGCCGGTGGGCACGCTGTATCACCGGTTCGGCAATCGCGACGGTGTGGTGACGGCGGTATGGCTGCGTGCGCTGGAGCGCTTTCAGGCCCGCGCGATGGCGGCGTCCGGCTCGGATCCGCTGGAGGTGGCGGTCCAGATGGCGGTGGCAACGGTCGACTTCGCGCGGGACTGCGCCGAGGACGCGCGGCTGCTGCTGACCATCCGCCCCGATGATCTGCGCGACGCCGAACCCGACCCCGAGTTCACCACCACGTTGGCAGCGATGAATGCGCCGCTCGTGGCTCGGGTGACGGAGCTGGCTCGCCAGTTGTACGGACGTGGGGACGCGCGCAGCGTTGACGCCGTGACCAGGGCGGTGGTCGACCTGCCCTACGCCGTGGTGCGTCGGCACGCGCATGACGACGGGATGCCGGCGTGGGTGCGGACCGATGTCGCGACATCGGTTCGGGCCCTATTGGCGGCCCATTCCGGCGAGCCGGTCTAGCGCTGCAAATACGTCACGGTTTGCACGGCATTGGCCGCCGGGTTCGCGGTGTAGAGGATGTCGGTCGTGCCCGACGCGCTTCCCGTCATGCGGGCTCTGGTGGCATCGCCGCTCGCGGCGATGGCAATTCCGCCCGCGTTCGACAGGTGGTCGGGGTGCCGATACGCGAAGTTGCAGTTCGCCGGGCCACCCTTGGCGCGGCGCTTGCCCTTGAGTAATCCTGTTGCGCCCGAAGCGATCCGGGGCGGACAGCTCGCGACGTTGGTGGTGATCTCCGGAACGAAGATCAGGTCGTGGTCGCACGTGTTGGTGAGCTCGAACTCCCAGCCGTTGTAGTTCGGCCCCCAGAGATCGGGCCAACTGAAGACGACAACCTGCGGCCGGTCGCCGGGGGTGTCGGGGAAATCGACCGACATGCGCTGGTCGTAGTCCTGCGCGATCTCGCGGGTGATGGTGCCGTCGGCGTAGGCCGCGATGGAGATCCGGGCGCTGGTCGACCCGCACCGATACCCGAGGTCGGCGTTGGCCGGACCATCGAAGAGGAAGGGCGGCGACGAACTCTTGATGCCCTTGGCGTAACCAATTTGGCCGGCCTTGATCGGGCCGTCGGCCCGGTCGATGTTCGAGGTTCCGAAGTAGATCGGCACGAGGTCGACCGGGGTTTGATTGTGGATCTCGAATTCCCACCCGTCGCGGTTGCGGCCCCAGTCGAATTGGAACAGCTTGTCACGCAGTATGTTCAATGTCGCGGTCATGATGTTCCTTCTGCCGGTGCCCGATGTGCCAGTGGCAGTAAGGATCCCGCAGAATCTTGGTGCGCGCGTCGGCCGATCGGTGGGTTGAGAGGACGAAACCGCTGTCCACCGATCGGAGTACTGCTACCGGCAGAAGGTGCGCACCGGAAGTATGTGGCCCAGCAGTCCGATGGCCCCGCCGAGGATCGGCCAGACCGGCCAGAAGTATGCGGTCTCACCGGTGGTGAGCGCGACGGCCAGCCACACCGCCAGGACGATCGCGACCATCGCCAGGTAGCCGGCCAGGTGGAACCGCACCGAGGCGCGGGCGGCCTTCTTGCGGGCCGCGATGCGACGGGGGTCGCTCCGTCGCACGTGGTCGACCGGTAGGTCGGCCAGCACGCGGCGCAATTGGTCGGCGCTTTCCGCGGCGAATGCGGCTTGGACCCGAGTCTCGTACTCGGCAAGATCGAAGTATCCCTGAGCGAGGGCCAGGGACAGCAGGTCAGCGGTATTTTCCCGGTCGCGATCTCCGACCCGGATAGCGGCGATGCTCATACCGTCCAACTCTGACATGTCAGTAGTGGACTGTCAATGGGTGTTGTTGAATGGCGGCATGGTCGAGCAGGACAAAATCGTCAGCGCGAGCAAGCGGATTGCCGCACCCGCCGCGAGCATCTTCGAACTGATCGCCGACCCGGCACGCCAGCCGGAATGGGACGGCAACGACAACCTCGCGCAGGCTGCGCCGGGTCAACGAGTGCGCGCCGTGGGGGACGTGTTCGTGATGACGCTGAGTCACGGCCCGGTCCGGGAGAACCACGTCGTCGAGTTCGACGAGGGCCGCCTGATCGCGTGGCGCCCGTCGGAGCCGGACTCCGCCCCGCCGGGACACCTGTGGCGCTGGCAGCTCGAGGCGGCTGATGACGGGACCACCGTGGTCACGCACACCTACGACTGGACCGAGTTGAACGACCCCGAGCGACTCCCACGGGCGCAGGCCACCACGGCCGACAAACTGCGGGCCTCGATCGACCGCCTTGCCGCGCTCGCCGAAAAGGGTTAGCGCCCCGCTGCAAACGCCCGCAGCGATTCCACCTGAGCCGCGTCCAGCGACGGCCGCACCGTTTCGCGGGCCTTGGCCACATCATCGGCGGTGACGTCGGCGGCGTCGATCGAGCGGCGCATCGCGGTCAGCGCGGCCTCGCGCAGGAGTGCCACGCAGTCGGCGGCGCTGTAGCCGTCCAGATCGGCGGCCAGCGCATCGAGGTTGACCTCGGGTGACAGCGGCACGGATTTACCTGCGGTGCGCAGGATTTCGCGGCGCGCATCGGCATCGGGCGGCTCGACGAACACCAGCTTCTCCAGCCGGCCAGGACGCAGCAGCGCCGGGTCGATCAGGTCCGGCCGGTTGGTCGCGCCGAGCACCACCACGTCGCGCAGCGGCTCGATGCCGTCGAGCTCGGTCAGCAGTGCGGCGACCACCCGGTCGGTCACGCCGGAGTCGAAGCTCTGCCCGCGTCGTGGCGCGAGCGCGTCGATCTCGTCGAGGAACACCAGCGATGGCGCGGAATCCCTTGCCCGCTGGAACAATTCGCGGACGGCCTTCTCCGACGAGCCGACCCACTTGTCCATCAGCTCGGCACCCTTGACCGCATGCACACTCAACCGGCCCGAACTGGCCAGCGCCCGCACCACGAAGGTCTTGCCGCAGCCGGGCGGGCCGTAGAGCAACACGCCTCGGGGCGGGTCGACGCCCAGGCGGGCGAAGGTGTCCGGATGCTGCAGCGGCCACAGCACCGCCTCGGTGAGGGCCTGCTTCACCTCCACCATGTCGCCGACGTCGTCGAGGGTGACCGACCCGACGGTCACCTCCTCGGTGGCCGAGCGTGACAGCGGACGGATGACGCTCAGCGCCCCCTTGAGGTCCTCTTGGGTGAGCGCGGGCGGCTTGCCGTCCTCACTGGCGCGGGCGGCCGCCCGCAGCGCCGCCTCGCGCACCAGAGCAGCCAAATCCGCGCGGACGAATCCCGGTGTGCGCTCGGCGATTTCGTCCAGCGACAGGTTGTCGGCGGGCACATCCCGCAGCAGCACCTCCAACAGCGCTTTGCGAGTGGCGCCGTCCGGCAGGCTCAAGCCGAGCTCGCGGTCGCACAGGTCCGGAGCGCGCAGCCGCGGGTCGACTGCGTCGGGCTTCTGGGAGGTGGCCACCAGAACCACACCGGGTGCGGCGACGGCCTTCCGCAGTTCGGTGAGGATCATCGCCGACACCGGCTCCGCGGGGCTGGGCAGCAGTGCGTCGATATCGGTGATCAGCAGCACGCCACCACCATTGATGACCGTCGCGACCGCGTCGGCGACCGCCCGTTGCCGGTCCTGAGCCGCCAGCGCGCCGGTATCGGGCCCGTCGAGCTCGACCAGCCGCCGCCCGGCACACACCGCGCGTACCAGCGTGGCCTTGCCGACCCCGGCCGGGCCGGTGACCATCACACCCAGATTCGGCTTGGCCCCAAGCTTTTCCAGCAACTCCGGCTGATCCAAAGCGAGCTTGAGCCATTCCGTGAGCCGGCCGGCCTGCACGTGCTGGCCCTTGAGGTCGTCGACCGACACAGCCGGAGCCTCCGGCCACACCATGGGTTGGCTCACCGCCGCGGTCGAGCCCGACACACCGGCCGCAGGCGTCACGCCGTCACCCCAGGTGACCGACGAATTCGGTTGCACGCTCACCGGTCCGGCCGGATCGGTGCCGGTGACGGTCAGCAGCTCCGAGGTCCAGGTGATGCCCACCGACGACGCCAGGGCCGAGCTGGCCTGGGTGGTGGACGTTCCCGGGCCCAGATCGCGCGGCAGCAGCGAGACGGTGTCACCGATGGTCATCACCTTGCCCAGCAGCGCCTGGCGCAGCGTCGCCGACGACACCGACTGGGTGGCCAGCGTTGAGCCCCGCAGCGTGACCGAGCGTGCGCCGTACACGGTGACCGGCGCCACCAGCACGGTGGTGTCCTCACGAAGGCCGGCATTGGACAGCGTCACATCGTCGAGCAGTGCGGTGCCGGCCGGGGTGTCCGGTGGGGCGATTCCGGCGACGGCGGAGGTGGTGCGGGAACCGGTGAGCGACACCGCATCCCATTCCCGAATGCCGAGCGCGGCGATGGCCTCCGGATGCAGCCGCACCACACCGCGCCGGGAGTCCAGCGCCGAGGTGTTCAACCGTGCCGTCAGCGCCAAATTCGAGGGCACGCGCTACCCGCCCGGTCTACGCAGGCCCAGCCTGGCCACCGACCGCCGCCGGGTGGGTTGCTTGGCCCGGCGGATCGCGCGGCGCGCGGCGCGCTGCTGGCGGGGCTGGTCGTTCCACGCTTCGGGATGCGCGGCGACCCAGCGCTGGCTACGGAACGCGAACGGGATGTGCACGACGTAGGCGGCGATGATCACCAGGATGACCAGATAGGGGAAGACGAACGCGGCGGCAACGCCGATGGCCAGCAACGCCAGCAGCGGGGCCACCATGTTGGGCCGCACCGTGAAGGTGTGCACCTTGCGCATCGGGAGGCGGCTGACCACCAGCAGGGAGACGCCCACCATCCAGATCGACACCGCCCAGTACGACGTCCACCAGCCGTCGCCCCACTGCATCTTGGCCGCCAGTGGGCCGATCGCGCCGATCGCGCCGGCGGGTGCGGGCATGCCGACGAAGTACTCCTTGGTGTACGCGGGCAGATCGGCGTCCAGCAGGGCGTTGTAGCGGGCCAGTCGCAGCACGATGCACACCGCGTAGAGCAGCACCACCACCCAGCCGATGCGGGTGTCGGCCAGCAGCAGGGCATAGACGATAAATGCCGGTGCCACACCGAAATTCACCGCGTCGGCCAGCGAGTCGATCTCCTCGCCCATCCGGGAGGTGGCCTTGAGCACCCGCGCGATGCGACCGTCGAGGGCATCCAAGATGGCGGCGGCGGCCAGGAAGGCCATCGATTCGGTGGGCCGATTGTCCAGGGCGTACTTCACCGACGTCAGCCCGAGGCAGATGGCCAGCACCGTGACGGCGCTGGGCAGCAGACGGGTGCTGATGAGCGGGCGCGGGCGGGGTTTGATCACGGCAGCTGCGCCAACACCGTCTCGCCGGCGAGCGCGCGCTGACCGGGTTCGACCAGGATCTGCGACCCGGCGGGCAGGTAGGTGTCCAACCGCGAGCCGAACCGGATCAGTCCATAGGTGTCGCCGATCGCGACCTTGTCACCGGCGTGCAGATCGCAGATGATTCGACGCGCGACCAGGCCGGCGATCTGTACGACCACCACTTCCCGTCCTTCCGGCGTGCGGATCAGCACGCTGTTGCGTTCATTGTCCTCGCTGGCCGCCGCCAGGTCGGCGGAATGAAAGCGACCGGGCCGGTACTCCACGGCGATGACCTCACCGCCCACCGGCAGACGCTGCACATGCGCGTCGAGCAGCGACAGGAAGATGCTGATCCGCGGGCGCGGGCCGGCGGGCAGGCCGAGCTCGGCCGGGGGTTCGGCCTCTTCGACCAGGCAGATCAAACCGTCGGCCGGGGCCACCACCACGCCGGGACGGCTCGGTGGATTCCGCGGGGGATGCCGGAAGAAGCCGGCATTGGCGGCGGCCGCCGCCAGCCCCGCCCGGCGCAGCCAGCGGTTCTTGCGGCCGACGGCCGCCACGGCCAGACCTGCCGAGATGAACGGCAGGCCGGCGGGGTGAACAGGGGGAACGGAGGAACGCACCAGCGCGACCAGCCGCTGGGGGCCGGACTTCATGTTGTCTTCCGCGGTGCGGGGGCGTCTGGCCATCGGCGACGATTCTACGTGCGCGCTGTGAACCGGCGGGTGAGGACCTACGACAGGTCCCAGAGCTGGACCTGCTCGCCCGCGGCCATCTCGGTGACGTCCTCGGCGATCTCCAGCAGACAGTCCGCCGAGGCCAGCCAGCGCAGGTGGTGCGATGCGGGCGGCCCGTAGGTGGTGACGGTGCCTGCCGCGGCGTCGTACACCCCGCGGCGGAACTGGCGCTTGCCCTTCGGTGACGTCAGGTCGTCGGCCAGCACGGCGGTGCGCCGCGGCCGGTGCGGGTTGGGTAATCCCATCGCCGCGCGCAGGGCAGGCCGGACGAACACCTCGAAGGACACCAGTGCGCTGACCGGGTTGCCGGGCAGCGTGATGATCGAGGTGCCCGCGGCTCGTCCCGCACCCTGGGGCATGCCGGGCTGCATCGCGACCTTGACGAACTCCACGGCTCCCGCGCCGAACGCGTCCTTCACGACCTCGTACGCGCCGGCGCTCACGCCGCCGGTGGTGATGATCAGGTCGGCCTGCCCGGCGTAACCCTCGAGCACGGTGCTGAACTGCGCGACGTCGTCGCTCGAGGTGGGCGTGGCCACCACTTCTCCGCCGGCTTCGCGGACCGCGGCGGCCAGCATGATCGCGTTGGACTCGTAGATCTGGCCCGGTTGCAGTTCGGTGCCCGCGGACACCAGCTCCGAACCGGTCGACATCACGAGCACCCGCAGCCGCGGCTGCACGGTGAGCGAACCCAGTCCCAGTGCGGCGGCCAATCCCAGCGCGGCCGGCGTCACCACCTGACCGGCCCGCAGCACCGTCGTCCCGGCGGTCACATCCTCGCCCGCGCGGCGCACATGCTGACCGGGCTTGGGCGCGATGCGGATCTCGACGGTGTCGGTCCCTGCGTCGGTGGCCTCGACCGGCACCACCGCGGTGGCACCGGCGGGCAGCGGCGCGCCGGTCATGATCCGGTGCGCGGTACCCGCCGCCAACGTCAAGCGGTCCACGCGCCCAGCTGGAATATCTTCGGCGACAGGCAGTTTCACCGGGGTTGCGTCGGAGGCGGCGGCGACGTCCTCGGCGTGTACGGCGTAGCCGTCCATCGCGGAGTTGTCGAACACCGGTAGCGACAGCGGTGCCGCCACATCGGCGGCCAGGACCAGTCCCTCGGCGTCGGCCAACCCGACCGTCGCCGTCGCACGTGCAGTGATGAGGTCGGCGACGACCCGCTGATGTTCTTCGACGGTGCGCATCAGATCGGGAAGGTGACGCCGGTCAGCTCTTCGGACACCGTCCACAGACGCCGCTGGATGTCCCGGTCGTGGGACTGCTTGCTGGAGGTCACCAGTTTCGGATGGCCGCGCAGCTCGCGGAATCCGTCGGGCCCGTAGTACTGGCCGCCCCGGACGGCCGGATCGGTGGCGGCCCGCAGCGTGGCCAGCGCACCCATTTCCGCGCTGTTCAACAGCAGGCCGCTGATCAGCTTGACGCCGGGAAGCGAGGAGCCCGGGACGTGACGGATCAGTTCGGTGTCCGAGACGCCCGGGTGTGCGGCGACCGCGATGGTTTTGGCGTGGGCAGCGGCCAGCCGGCGCTGCAGTTCGTAGGCGAACATCAGATTGGCCAGTTTCGACTGGCCGTAGGACGCCACCCGCTCGTAGCGGCGGCGTTCCCACTGCAGATCGTCGAAGGCGATCTTGGCGCGGATGTTGTGCGCGACGCTGGCCACCACGACCACCCGCGACCCGTCGACGGGCAGCAGGTTGTTCAGCAACAGACCGGTGAGCGCGAAGTGGCCCAGATGGTTTGTGCCGAACTGCAACTCGAAGCCGTCGGCGGTGGTCTGCTTGGGCGGGTACATCACCCCGGCGTTGTTGATCAGCAGATCGATGCGGGGATAGGCGCTGCCCAGCTCGGCCGCGGCCTCGCGCACCGATGCCAGCGAGCCCAGATCCAACTTGTGCACCGTCACCTCGGCCGACGGCGCAACGCGCCGGATCTGGCCTGCGGCCGCCTCGCCCTTGGCGGTGTCGCGAACAGCCATCACCACGCGAGCCCCGTGTTGCGCCAGCACGCGGGCGGTATCGAAGCCGAGCCCCGTGTTGGAGCCGGTGACGATCGCGACGCGTCCACTCTGATCGGGGACGTCTGCCTCGGTCCACTTTCCTGCGCTCATGGCTTGACGATAGACGGCCCGAGTTGCGGACGGTCGGTGGCCGTTTACTGTCGCGGTATGGCTATCGGTGGGGTGTTGTTCGACATCGATGGCGTCCTGGTGACCTCGTGGAAGCCGATCGCGGGCGCGGCCGAGGCGGTGGCGGTACTGGCCGCTCGGCAGATCGCGCGGTCCTACCTGACCAACACCACCACCCGGACCCGCCAGCAGATCGCATCGGCGTTGTGTGATGCCGGAATCGATGTGCGGCCCGACGAGGTCATCACCGCGGCCGCGCTGACCGCCGACTACGTGCGGGCCAACTATCCCGACGCGCGCTGCTTCCTGGTCAACAACGGTCAGATCACCGACGACATGCCGGGCATCGACATCGTCGACTCGGAAGACTACGACGCCGGCTCCGAGGTTCCCGACGTGATCCTGCTCGGCGGCGCCGGTCCGGAGTACAGCCACCGCACGCTAAGCCGGGTCTATGAGTGGATGGCCCAAGGGGTGCCAGTGGTGGCCATGCACCGCAGCACCGCGTGGACGACCACCGAAGGTTTGCGGATCGACACCGGCATGTACCTGATCGGTATGGAAGAGACATCGGGGCGCAAGGCCACCGGCGTCGGCAAGCCCGCGCCGGCCGGGTTCCTCGCCTCGGCCGCCCGGCTGGGCGTCGACCCCGACGAGATGTACATGGTCGGCGACGACCTCAACAACGACGTGCTGGCCGCGCAGGTGGTCGGGATGACCGGTGTGCTGGTGCGCACCGGCAAGTTCCGCCAGGACACCCTTGACCGTTGGGCGGCAGACGAATTCGCCATGCAGCCCAATCACGTCATCGACTCCGTCGCCGACCTGCCGAGGTTGCTGGAGCTCTAGTCGCCGATCGTCACGCCAGAGACACCGTCGGCGTCGAGCGTGACGCGGGTGTGACGCTGGGCGATGAGTTTTGCCGGTCGTACTGGTCTGTCTTGGTATGACTGAAATTCTGATTGTGACCACCACCGTCGACGCGCCCCCGGCCGCCGTGTTCCGGGTGCTGGCCGACCCGAAAACCCATGGCGACATCGACGGCACCGGCTGGGTGCGGGAACCGCTCGACGACGGCCGGGAACTGACCGAGGTCGGACAGATCTTCCGCATCGCGATGTACCACGACAACCACCCCGACAAGCATTACGAGATGGCCAACCAGGTCACCGTGCTCGAACCCGACCGTGCCATCGGCTGGGCGCCCGGGGGATTGCAGGAGGACGGCAGGATCGAGCTCGGCGGCTGGACGTGGCGTTATGACCTCGAGCCCGTCGGCGACCGGCAGACCCTCGTCACCCTGACGTACGACTGGTCGGGCGCCACCGACGAGATCCGGAAGAACATCGTGTTCCCGCCGTTCCCGGTCTCGCATCTGGACAATTCGCTGGCCAATCTGGCGAGGCTGTCCGTCGTCAGGACCTGAGGTTCGGGCCGCCGTGAAACGGCCCGTCGAATAACGCATTACCCGTGACCAAAACCGCCGGGCAGACCAGATTGTTAATTTGCTGCGTCTGCCCGCCGCGGTGCGCCTCGGTGTGGTAAGCATTCAGCCAATGGTGGTGCCGAAAGGGACCAGGGGCTTTACCTGTCGGGGGAACGGTCATGCCAGATATGAATTCAATTCGCTTGAAAATTGGGACCGGTAGCGGAGCTCGATCCTTAACGTCGGCACGCGAACTCATCGGATGAGATTCGCCGAACGGACGTGAGGGGCGCGCGGTGCCAATCCTTCTAACCGGGCAAGCGCCCGGCGAGCAGATGCGAACGCAGGCAGGTGGTAAGGCCCACAACCTGTGCGAGCTGACGGCTGCCGGTTTTCCCGTGCCACGGTGGGCGGTTCTCGGAACGGACGCCTTCGACGCGGCTCTGGCAGCCGCCGGCGTGAGCATCAGCGAAGCGCCACTGACACTGGCCGAGCGCCTTCGGGAGGCGGCGTCCGCCGAGACCGCCCTTCGCGAGTTGACCATCCCCGCCGAGATTCGGGATGCCGTTGCTGCGGCCCTCGAGTACGTGGACGCCGAGACGGTCGCGGTGCGTTCTTCGGGGCGGCAGGAAGACGGTGACCGCGATTCGTTCGCGGGATTGTTCGACACCTTTCTGAATGTCGCCGGACTCGATGCCACCGAGGACGCTGTCCGACGTTGCTGGGCCTCGGCCTTTTCCCAACGGGCGACGCAGTACCGCCATGTCCGGGGACTCGACTTCCACGACGTTGCCCTCGCCGTCGTTGTCCAGCGATCGTTGACGCCGCGCAGCAGTGGGGTCATGTTCACCGCGGACCCGCTCACGGGTTCGACAGACCGCGTCGTGATCAACGGGGTGCTGGGCCTGGGCGAAGGGCTCGTCTCCGGCGCCGTCGACTCGGACTCCGTCAGTATCGACAAGGGCACCGGTCTGGTCGTCGACGAGACGGTGTGCGCCAAGAGCGAGATGATGGTCAGCACCGCCGGTGGTGGGGTCGCCACCGTCGATGTGCCCGCCGAATGTCAACGGCAAACCAGTATCAGTCCAGCAGTCCGTGACACGTTGCTGGAGTTGGGTATTCGGCTCGAGCAGCATTTCGGGTTTCCGCAAGACGTCGAATGGGCCGCCGACGAAGCCGGCACATGGATCCTGCAGTCCCGACCGGTGACCACTCTCGAGCTCCACACCGACTGCGAACCAGAGCATTCCGGTGAGGCATGCGACGAAGTCCGCATCTGGGACAACTCGAACATCATCGAGAGCTTCGCCGGAGTGACGTCGCCGTTGACCTTCACCACGGCCCGCAAACTCTACGGCGACGTCTACCGGTCCTATGCTCGCAGCCTGAAAGTCCCACCCGCACAGCTTGAGCAGATGGAGTCCTGGCTGCCGGTGATGCTGGGCCAATTCAACGGCCACGTCTATTACAACCTGCTGCACTGGTACCGAATGGTGGGCATCGCGCCGGGGTATCCGCTGAACCGCCGGGTTTTGGAGGTCGCGCTCGGCGTCAGTGAGCCGCTCGACCGCAAGACCGCGAAGCTGTTGCGTCCGTTCAGCTTTGCCAATCCCGTCGAAAAAGCGATATCCCGGGCGCGCACCACCCTCACCTACGCCCGCAGCATCCGAACCGTCGATGCCATGGTCGAGGACTTCGACGAGACGTTCGTCGACTTCATCGAACGCCACGGACTGATGAATGTTTCGGCCATGGACGGTCCTTCCGCGTATCGGATGTTCCGTCAGATCTACGACGAGGTCGCCGACCTCTGGGGTCCGATGATGGTGCTCGACGCCATGCTGCTGACCATGGTCGGCTCGCTGGCCGTGCTGACCAAGCTCTTCTTGCGGGGTGCGCCCGAATGGGTCCAGTTCGCGGTGGTCAATCCTGAGCCCGACGTGATATCGGTCGAGCCGGCCAAGGAATTGGCCGATATCTCCGCGTTCGTCCGGGAGCATCCGGACCTCCACACGTTCATCGCGTCGGTCGAACCCTCGGTCGCCTATGCCGAACTCGCCCTTCGGGCGCAGGAGGACGAGTCACCGATATGGCCGGAGCTGCATCGCAAGATCGATGATTACATCGACAGGTACGGCTACCGGTGTCTCGACGAGCTCAAGCTCGAGACACCCGATCTGCGGCAAGACCCGGCAGGCATCTTCCATTTGTTGCGGATGGACACCGCCGAAACCCGGGAGAACACCGGGGATTCGGCCCGAGACTACCTCGACGCGCACCTGCGGGGACGGCGCCGAAGAGTATTCGATGCGCTGAGGAGGAAGATCCAGCGGGCGGCGACCCACCGTGAACACCTCCGCTTCTGCCGCACCCAGGGCTTCGGCATCCTGAAATCGCTTGTGGGCGTGATGGGTCGAGAGCTCGAACAGCGGGGCACGATCCACAGCCGGTCCGATGTCTTCCTGCTGCGCATCGACGAGCTGTTCGATTTGTACGAGAATGCAATGACCACGGCCGAGGCGCAGGCCGTGATCCGCCGCCGGAAACGCCTGCAGGACAACTATGCACGGTTTGCCGCGCCCGCCCGGTTTACGACGACCGGCTCGGACTACTCGGAGCGCGAACTCGCAGAGGCCGGCTGGCGGCTGTCCGAAGACTCGACACATGCGCCCGCCGGGACGGTACTCACCGGGACGCCCTCCAGTCCGGGTGTGGTGACTGGCCGTGCGGTCGTGGTGGAGAAGCCTCAGGACTTCTCCAGCGGCATCCTGGTGGCGTACCGGACCGATCCGGGTTGGGCGGCCGCCCTGCCGTTTGCGTCCGCATTGCTCATCGAGCGTGCCTCCCCACTCACGCATGTGGCGATCATCGCCCGCGAACTGGGAGTGCCGACCGTGGTGCAGATCGACGGGCTGACCAACGCGATTCGCACCGGGATGACGGTGAGCGTCGACGGCGCCAGCGGCCGCGTCGTGCTGTTGGAAGAGCCCGAATCATGAACGACGTAACCAGGATTCGCGGCTGGCTGATGGAACCGCGTGACCACACCGGAATCCACCTGGCGAACGACACCGGCGGGTGGGACTTCGCCACCTACCACCAGTTGGCGGACCACGCGCTGCGGATTGCGCGCCGGTTGATCGACGAGGGTGTCCGGCCGGGTGATGTCGTCAGCGTCCTGATGCCGACATCCGGGTTGTGCCTCTCGACCATGTTCGGTGTGCTGGCCGCGGGTGCGACTCTCACCCCGATCGTGCCGCCGATGTTTCAGCCCGCCGACCAGTACACGGCCCATCTGCACGGAATTCTCGGAGTATCGGGCTGCAGCGCCATGGTGGCGTCGTCGGCCTTCACCGAGTTGGCGCGGCGTGCGATCACCGGACTGACCTCCGAGCCCAAACTGATTGCACTCGATGGTGTTCCGGATTGCGACCCGCTGACAGAGCTGGCCGACCCGGCGCCCTCGGTGCTGCTGCAGATGACTTCCGGGTCGACGAGCGCACCCCGCGGTGCCAGCATCAGCTGGCGCAGCCTGGCCACCAACCTCAACGTCATGGAAGAACTCTGCGGTATGGCCGACGGCCAGGTCGGGGTCTCGTGGCTGCCGCTGTATCACGACATGGGATTGATTGGGGTGCTCTTCCAGGCCATGACCCGGCAGCGAGATCTGCAGCTGATGCGTCCCGATCAGTTCATTCGCGACCCCCTGCGATGGCTGAAGGCCGCCGCCAACTCGGAGCACACCGCGTCACCGTCGTTCGGACTGGTCTACACCAGTCGCAGGCTCAAACCGGAAGATCTCGGCGACATCGATCTGTCGAGGCTGCGCACACTGGTCGTCGGTGCTGAGCCGATCAATCCCGCCCACCTGCGTGCGTTCACCGATCTGACTGCGGGGCACGGCTTTTACCCAGATGCATTCATGCCGTCCTACGGGCTTGCCGAGCACACCCTGTTCGCCACCTCCCACCGCCTGGGCGAACCGCACACGATGGTTAGGGTCGACCGATCCGCGCTGCGCTACGGCGAACCGGTCCGGGTGCTCGCCCGCGTGGCAGGCGATATCACCACCGACTCCGGTAGCGACTGGGTGGTCTCCGTCGGCAAGGTTGCTCCGGGTCACGAGGTCTGGATCGCTGATGAGTCCGGTGAGCGATTGGGTGACGGGGTGCTGGGTGAGATCGTTCTGACCGGACCGTCGGTGGCCCAGGGCTATCACGGCAACACCGACAGCTCGACCCGGTTCGTCGGCGACGAATTACGCACCGGGGACGCCGGGTTCCTGCTCGACGGACAGTTGCACGTGCTGGGCCGGATGGGAACCAGTCTGAAGGTCAACGGGCGCACCGTGTTCACCGAGGATCTGGATGTGACGACCGCCGCCGCCCTGGAACTCGAGCCGAGCCGCGTCGTCACCGTCGCGGTCAACGAGGCCGAGCGTCGCGGCGTCGCGGTGTTCATCGAACACACGAAGGTGACCGCCGACATGATCACCGCCGCACTCAGGGCACTGCAGGCCAGTCTCGGTGACGAAACACCGTTGTGGCTGATCAGCACTCCGCGCGGATCGGTGGCCCGTACGTCGAGCGGCAAGCCGCGTAGGGCGCACATGTGGCAACAGTGGCAGGCGGGTCGTTTCGCGAGGGCGCGATTGCTCGCCATCGCCGGAGCCGGTCGCGAAGCGCAGCAACTCGAACGGGTGCGGACCCTCTTCGAGAAGACCCGCGAACTTGCGGTCATTCCTGACGACGCGACAGTGCATTTCGAGGGTTCGCTCGCCGAGGGATTCGGCAACGAAGGCTCCGATATCGACTTCCTGTTGCTCGTGCCGGGCGCGACCAAGCAGGCGGTGATGCCCACGGTTCTCTTCGTGGATGGCCGCCGGGTCGAGGTTCGGGCTCAGTCACACGAGCAGATCCGCGAACGGCTACTCAAGGTCAGGCGAGCCATTGACAAGGGTTCGATCGCCGGTGTGTCCGAGGATGTGCTCAACCGGGTGCAGCGTTTCCTTCGCGGCATCCCGCTGTACATGGGACCGGACTACGGGCAGCTCCTCGACATCGTGTCGTATGCCGAGCTGACCGATCTGCTGAGCGCGTGGTGGCGCAGGCGATCTGTCGGGTGCCTCCGCTACTGCGTCGCGCTGACCGTGCTCGGTGACGAGCGCGAGGCGGTGACATGGGCCCGAGAAGGCCTGGCACAGCAGATGAAAGCGTTCCTCGCCACGCGTGGTGAGGGGTACATCGAAATCAAATGGCTGCCGGAGCAGATGTCGCGCCTCCGCGATAATGCCGACCACACGGTGGTGGCTCTACTCGACGACTATGAGGCCCTCGACGCCACACATCCGTCAGCGGAGTCGAGGCGCGACTTCATCGAGCGAGCGCTGGCACTGGCCGTGCGACTCGGTGGACCCAGGGTGACTCTGGATCCGGCGAACGTCGTATTGCGGCGGGTACCGAACGTCACCACGTGGCCGATCGGATCGGCGACCCACGTCGTGCGCAATAAGGCCGATGTGTTCGTGCTGTCCGCTGCGTGCGCTGACTCGTGGCGGCAGGTGATCTTCGGGCAGTCACTCGCCGAGACGCGTGCTGCCGCCGACGATGTGCGCCTCTTCGTCGATCACGGGCTCGTCGCCCTGGCTTGGCGGGGTGTGGGAGCTATCACCCCCGTTGCGGCGATGTGCACGCCCGGCCGGCCGCTGACACCGCTGCCGTCCGATCATCGTCCGGTGGTCACGATCGATGGGGCTGTCACGGACCAGCCGATCGCCCGATCACCCTTGGGTGCACGAGCATTCGCCGAATGTGCGGGTGCGTTGTTGCTGGCGAACATGGTGCTCGAGAACGCCCGCGAGGATTTCTGCGGTGCGGTCAAGAACGGTCAGTGGCAGGTCGCCTCCTTGTGTGGACGGCGGATCGTGATGATGGCGGTGCGAATTCTGGCCAGCGCCTGGGGAATCACGCCGCTGCCCGCCGACCCGGTGCTGCTGAACAGGCTTGACCTGCTGGTGCCCGAGCATGCGGAGCTGGCGGACGCAGCTCGCCGGCTGACCGAGCTGTCTATCGGTGATTCCGATGACGCATCGTGCGTGCACACCGATCTGGACGCCTTCGTCGCGGATGTGCGAAAGGTGACCTGCGGGGAGAACTTCCCGTCGTCGTTCTCGTCCCGGGATGAGTGGCAGCGGACGATCCGGTACGGATACCACTGGTTGCGGATGGGCGGATACTTCGATGCCTACGTCGAACTCGACGAGACCCGCGATCTGCTGGCCAGTGGGGGCGCCCAACCATCGGTGAGGCCAGTGCAATGACCGACGTCCGCACAGAAGTTCTGGAGCTCGTCGCCGCGATGGCTCCCGATACCGCAGGGGAACCGGACCTGGGCAGCGCCTTGATCGGGGATCTCGGGTTCACCTCGCTACGGCTCCTCGAACTGTCGATCGCCGTTGAGCGTGCCTTCGAGCTGCCACAGCTCGATCAGGAACTGCTAGCCGGCGTCGCCACGGTGGGAGATCTGGTGAAACTCGTTGAGGCACACAAGGAACCGACATGAGTACGATCTTGGTCACCGGTGCCGCCGGCCACGTGGGCGGCGACGTCGTCGCCCGCCTGTCCCGGCGTGGGCACACCGTGATCGCGCTGACCCACGACCGGCCGGTTCCCGGAGCGCGAGCGTTGACGGGTGACGTCCGCACCGAAGACCTCGGCCTCGACCGGCAGACGGTGTCGGAGCTCGCCAACGAGGTTGACCTTGTGGTCCATTCGGCTGCCGTCACCGACTTCGGGTTGCCGGAGCACCGCTACACCGAGCTCAATGTCGACGGCACCGCCAATGCGCTTGCGCTGGCCCACCGGTTCGACGCCGGCTTCGTGTACGTGAGCACGACGTATGTCTGTGGCGAAACCGAGGGGGTGTTCCGCGAGGATCAGCTCGACATCGGCCAGCAGTTCAGCAATGACTACGAACACAGCAAGTATCGGGCCGAACAGCTGGTCCGCGCGGCCGGACTGCGATCGGTCGTCGTGCGTCCCGGCATCGTGACCGGTGACTACCGCACCGGGAACACCCAGTCCTACAAGCACATTTACCAACTCCTCAAGGTCATCGTCGAAGGCAAGTTACGGACACTTCCCGGAAACTATTCGGCGACCTTGGGTCTCGTTCCGATCGGCCATGTCGCCGATGTCATCGTCGCCGCGGTCGAGAAGTTCAACGACAACGTCGGGCGCACCTTCCATGCGGTAGGCGCCAACTCGCTGTCACTGCGCACCGTCTCCGACGTCCTCGCCGAGTATCCGTCGTTCCGCATTCCTGACTTCGTCCCGCCGAGCACCTTCAGCGAGTTCGAGCTCGACGAGATCGAGCGTCGGTACTACCAAAAGGTCGGAGTGCTCTATACGAGCTATCTGCGGCGCCGGCTGGAGTTCGACAGCACCAACACCCGCGAACGCCTGGGTGTGACGCCGCCCGCCATCGGCCCCGGGTATTTCCGCCGCCTCCTCGACTCCTGCTTGCGCACCGGCTATCTGGGCCGGCCCGAGCCGTCGGTGGCCGAGATTCTGGCCAGTCTGCAGGCGAAGAGGAGCTCCGCATGATCAGCACCGATAGCCGGTACGAGCTGGACACCTACTTCATCGAGACGTGCGATGCACTGGCGGCGATGAAGGTCGATCAACGCGCCTTCGCTCATGACCATGGGTTGATGCTCCTCAAGCCTGATGCGGCGGTCACCGGATCGATGGGGTCCGCGATCACCTGGCTGCGCGACCACGGCTACCGCATCGTCGGGGCGTACGCGGTGCAACTGACATACCTACACCTGCGGGCGCTGTGGTATTTCAACTGGCATCGCGCCACCGCCGAGCGCCGCCGGGTCGCGGATCGACTGGCGCGGTTGTCGCCGTCGCTGATTCTCGTCGTCGGACATCCCGACAGCGACCAGCCGGTGTCGGTTCGGTTGACGGCAGACAAGGGACCTGCCGATCCGGCCGAGCGTCTGCCCCACCACCTGCGGCATGCGCTGGCGGCGGGAACATACCTGCTGAACAAGGTTCACACTCCCGACGACCCCGATGATGTCTTGCGGGAGTTGAGTATCTACTTCCCGGATCCACAACTGAGCGCCGTGATTTCCGCTTGCGTCAAAGGCGCCGACGCAACACCTGATGCCGTTCGCATCGTCGAGGGCATCGAGTCCGGCCTGGACCTCAAACGCGGTGACCTCGCCGCCGCACAGGACGCCGTCTGGCAGGACATCGGAAGGATCGGTACGGGGAACCGACCTCAAACCGGCGAGGAATGGCTGGCTGCATTGAAGGACGCGGACAAGCGTGACATCGGTGTCGATCCGTGGTTTCGGATCGTGATCGAGTCGTCCTACCTTCCGATGCACCGCGAAGGAAAGTGATCGATACATGAACGAGGACAACTATTCTCAGACGATCCACCGTGAGTTGGTACACAAACGGGCGGTGTCGGAAGTTCTGGTCACCTCGGTGGTCAACCAGGGCGGAGCGTGGTTGGTGCACGCCCAGCTGCCGCGCCTGCACAGCTTCCACTCCGACGGGGTGGGACGGCAACGCAGCTACTACGACCCGCTCTTGGTTCTCGAGGCGTTCCGGCAGGGGTGTATTGCCGGCAGCCACCTGTTCTACGACGCGCCCGCCGATGCTCGGCACACCGTGCGGATGTATGAACTGTCCGTCGTCGATTTCGACCATCTCGAGTGTGGCCCGGAGATGCTGGATCTCGAGTTGAACATTGTGGTGCAGAAGGAATTCCACCGCGACGACCACGGTGCCGTCCACGGCCTGGAAGTTCGGGCCGTCGCATCCCACCAGGGCACCAAGACCATGGAGCTGTCTGCGGCGTTCAACTGGATGCCGTTGGAGAAGTGGGATCGGATGAGGGCGGGATCGAGTTGGGATCCCGGACCGCAACCCGCTCCCGCGGATCCGTCGTCGGTGGGGCGGACCCGGACGGAGAACGTCGTGATCGGCACGCCCGATCACGCGGCCGACGGTGGTTCGGCGAGTGCACCGCTCGTGGTGGACATCGGTCACGCCACGCTGTTCGACCATCCCCTCGACCACCTCTCCGGCGGACTGATCATCGAGGCGGCTCGCCAGCTTTCGCTGGCGATCGCAGGGTCTCAGGTACCGAACCTGGTGGGGCCGTCCTGGCTCAAGATCGGCTTCCAGTCGTTCGCCGAAATGGATGCTGTCAGCACAGTTCGGATGACTCAGGACGCGGCGGAGCCGCTCATCTTCCGCGGTGACATCACGCAGTCCGGTCAGACCAGAGCCACCATCGAACTGGCCTTCATGGAATGACGGTCCTGCGACGGACGGGCGGTATCGGCGCGTTCCTGGTCGAACGATGCCTGCCCGTCTATCCGGTCTACCTGGCGCTGTGGGTTGTCGCGGTCGAGTGCATGATCGTCGTGGTCGGCGATGCGTCCGGCCCGTGGCGTCCGTCATGGGACACGGCGCTGAAGATCCTGGCGCTCAACGCTGCTGGTGCCTTCTTGCGGATGGTCGACGACCAGAAGGACCTCGAGTACGACACGGTGTACAACCCGGACCGGCCCCTGGTGCAGGGTCGGATCAGCACCCGGGAATTGCGGATCGCGATGGGGCCCGCTGCTGCGGTGGCATTGCTGCTGGCGGCGACGGTGTCGGTCTGGACCGCGGCGCTCGTGGCGCTCATTCTCGGATACAGCCTCGTCCTGTGGTGGCTGGAGTCGCGTGTCCCGGTGGTACGGGACAACCCGATCGTCAACCTGGCCGCGGCGTGTCCCGCCCAGTTCCTGGCAACAGGTTTCGCGATGACGGGCCGTCCCGGCACCGGTGCCGCGTCCTGGCTGCAGGTGGCGGCCGTCCTGCTGGTGTTCACCACCGCGTTCCTGCACGTCGAACTGGCACGCAAGACCACCCGGGTGTCCGAAGCCGGTGACCTACGCTCGTATTCGCGAGTCATCGGCCCTACGGCAAGTGGTCTCACGGTGTTGGTGCTCGGGTTGTCGGCGGTGCTGGTCGAGTTGCTGCTCACCACGCCGTGGAGCTGGGCGGGACACTGGTGGCCGATCGCCTGGTTACCCTTGGCGGCCGCGGTGCTGCCGTGTATGTCTGCGTGGATCTTCTTCGGGCGGCGGGTCGACAGTCATCCTCGCGGTCTGCCAACGGTTTTCGTGATCGTCTTCTATCTTTCCATCGTCGGGCAGGGCCTGGTCTTTCACTAGAAGGGTGCAATCGTGCGGATCCTCATACCACTGGTCGGCAGCCGCGGGGACGTCCAGCCCGGCGTAGCGCTCGGTTTGGAATTGGAGCGCCGCGGCCACGACGTGATCATCGGTGCGCCGCCGAACTTCGTTGACTTCGTGGCGAAAGCAGGTCTGACGGCGCGGCAGTTCGGTCCCGATGTGCATGCGCTGTATTCGTCGCCGGAGGGGCAACGGGCTCTCGCGGCGGGAAGCACATTCAAGTTGATGTCGATGGTGTCCAAGCAGATGTCGGAATACGCCGACCGCATGGACGACGAACTCATCGACATCTCCACGGGTGCGGAGATGATTGTCTGCACCACGTTCAGCGAGGACCGGTCGGCGATTGTTTCGCAGGCCCTGGGCATCCCGATGGTGACACTGCACACCTACCCGTGCCGCAAGAACAGTCACTACGCCCCGCCCGGATCGGTGCCCGCCAACTGGAAGGTGCCCGGTGTCTTCAACCGCGTGGCCTGGTCCGCGATCGAGCGACTGCGCACTGTGGTCTTCGGGAAGTATCTCAACAACCTGCGTACCAAGCTCGACCTCCCGCGATCGTGGGCCAGTACGGAATCGATTCTGGCGGGGCGCAATGTCCCCGAGTTGCAGATGTACGACCAGGCATTCGTGCCAGGTCTGGCCGAGGAGTGGGGCCCGTCGCGGCCCATGGTCGGCTTCCTGTGGTTACCGCAATCAGCCCGGGCGGCGATCGGTGAATCGGCCGAAGCACATACCGAGGTGCTCGACTGGATGAAGGGCGGGACACCGCCGATCTTCTTCGGGTTCGGCAGCATGCCGATCCTGGATTTCGGGTCGGTGCTCGCGATGATCGAGCAGATTTGTGCCCGGACCGGTGAGCGGGCACTGGTCAGCGTCGGGGGTGCCCACCTGGACCCCGCGCTGCGCAACACGTCCGACAAGGTGAAGGTCGTCGACGCGCTGGCACACGATCTGGTCTTCCCGCACTGCCGGGCCGCGGTACACCACGGCGGAATCGGAACTCTCTTCGAGAGCCTGCGGGCTGGGCTGCCGACGCTGGTCTGCTCGGTGTCGTTCGACCAGCCGGTGTGGGGACATCAGGTGGAGCGGCTCGGTGTCGGTGCCCACGTCCCGTTCACCAAGCTGCGGGCTGACACCCTTGGGGCCGGGATCGACACCGTGCTCGACCCGCAGATGCGTTCTCGGGCAGAAGCTTTCGGTGCACGTCTGCAGGCGACCGGCGACGGTGTGCCGCGAGTCTGCGATATCGTGGAGAAGACGGCGGCGCGCTAGCCGCGGCGTCGGGGTGAAAACGTCACCGGCAGGGATGCCGGCGACAGGACGAAATCCTTGGCTTGCGGCTTGACCGTGAACCCGGCGGGCAGTTCGATATCCCACCGCGAGAACAGGGCGGCGGCTTGCAAGGTGATGGACAGCAGCGCGAATTGGCTTCCGGGGCAGTGCCGTTGACCCATGCCGAAGGCCATCATGACGTCGCGATCGATCGAGTCGGATTCCCAGCGGTCGGGGTCGAATGCCCTGGCGTTGGGGAAGTATTTGTCCTGCAGATGAATCATCAACGGGCTGAACAGGATGTTGGTGCGGTCCGAGAACTCGTGCGAACCGATCCGCACGGGGCCGTCCGCGGTGAGGATGCTGATCCACGGAGCCCACAGGCGCAGCGTCTCGGTGAGAACGTTCCGTAGGTATCGCAGATTGGGTACATCACCGACTTCAGCAGGGCGAGAACCGATTACCGAATCCAGCTCGGCGCGAATCTTGGCGGCGACCTCTGGTGAGCGGCTCGTCTCGTAGATGAGCCAGGAGAACATCGACGACTGGGAACCGATGCTTGCCGCCAGCGACAGGAGCAGCTCGTCGACGAGGTTGTCGTCGGACAACGTGGCGCCGGTCTCCTCGTCGACATGGTGCAGCAGTGCCGACAGCATGTCGCCTTCGTCCGGTTCGTGGCGCCGGCGCTCGATGAGCGACCTCAGTGCGGCGCGAACCTGCCTGGAGTGAGCGATGAACCGGCGGTTGGCCGGCACCCGTAGCTGTCTGGCGGTCTTGGGAAGCGCGCCGCGAATGATGACTTCACTGAGCAGCCATGGTGTCCGGTCGCGGATGACGTCGATCTCTTCGGCGTCGGACTGGGCACGGAACAACGTCGCCAACATGGTCCGCATCACCAGTTGGTGGACGCTGGCGCGCAAATCGCTCTGCGTGCCGCTCGTCAGTGAGCCGGACCAGTCGTCGGCGATGGTGGCGACGGTGAGCCCGTATTCGTTGAGGCGGCGCTGCCGAAAGACCGGAGCGATCAGTCTGCGGCGCAGGTCGTGTTCGGGCCCGCTCAGGACATTGGTCGCGCCGCTGACCAATTCGTGGATGGCCTCGCGCATCGGTTCGCGGTGGAACGAGCCCGCGCGGCCGAGGCTGACGTCGCGGATGAGCTCCGGTGTGGTCAGCAGGTACGAGGCCCGCGGTCCCAGATACACGCGAACGATGGGGCCGATCTCAGGAGCGCGCAGCAGCAGGTCGCGCGGGTCACCCGTCACCATGTGCGCGTGCCCGATCAGCGGCAGACGCCCTGGCGCCGTGGGGATTCCGGAGAGACCGGCTGGCGTCATGGCCGCAGCGTAGCGGGTTTACGACGATGTGAGGCCGCGAACGGCTTCGATGCGGGCCTTGAGCTGATCGCTGGTGGCCGCCGCGACCGGCGGGCCGCCGCAGACCCGGCGTAGTTCGTTGTGAATCTGGCCGTGCGTCTTGCCGGTCCGGTGGTGTGCCAGTGACACTAGGGCGTTGAGTTCGCGGCGCAGATCCCGCAGCTGGCCGTGGGTGGTGAGCCGGGGGACTTCGCCGATGGCGGTGCGCTTCTCGATCTGCTCTTCTTGCCTGCGCCGCAACAGATCTCGCATCGACTCGGCATCGAGTAGACCGGGGATACCGAGGTAGTCGGCCTCCTCGTCGCTACCGGCGGGCGTGGCCGTCCCGAACGAGGAGCCGTCGAAGATGACCTGATCGAGCTCGGCGTCGGCGCCCAGGTACTCGATCTTGTTCTCGCCCTCGTCGGGCTCGTCACGGTTCTGCTTGGCGAGTTCGGCCTCAAGGGGGTCGTCGTCGAGGTTCTCCCGGTGCGGCTTGCCCAGCACGTGGTTGCGCTGGGCTTCCATCTCGCTGGCGAGCAGCAGCAGGTTGGGCACCGACGGCAAGAAGATGCAGGCGGTCTCGCCGGGACGGCGGGAGCGGACGAAGCGGCCGATCGCCTGGGCGAAGAACAGCGGGGTCGACGCGCTGGTGGCGTACACGCCGACCGCCAGCCGCGGCACGTCGACACCTTCGGACACCATGCGCACCGCCACCAGCCAGCGGGAGGTGCTCGCCGAGAACTGGGAGATGCGATCGGAGGCGCCCTTGTCATCGGACAGGACCACGGTCGGGGCTTCGCCGGTGATCTTCAGCAGCAGGTCGGCGTAGGCGCGGGCGGCGGTCTGGTCGGAGGCGATGATCATGCCGCCGGCGTCGGGCACGTGCTCGCGAAGGCCGCGCAGCCGGGTGTCGGCCGCGGCGATCACCGCGGGCATCCACTCACCTGCCGGGTTGAGCGCGGTCTTCCAGGCCCGCGCGGTCTGCTCGGCGGTCAGCGGCTCGCCGAGTCGGGCGGCATGTTCCTCGCCGGCACTGTCGCGCCACCGGGCCTCACCGGAGTAGGCCATGAACATGACCGGGCGCACGACGCCGTCGGCCAGCGCGTCGGAGTAGCCGTACGTGTGGTCGGCCTGGGATCGGGCAAAGCCGTCGGGACCGACTTCGTAGTTGACGAACGGGATGGCGCTGTCGTCGCTGCGGAACGGCGTCCCGGTCAGCGCCAGCCGGCGCGTCGCATCGTCGAACGCCTCGCGCATGGCGTCGCCCCACGTCTTGGCGTCACCGCCGTGGTGGATTTCGTCGAAGACCACGAGGGTCTTGCGGTTCTCGGTACGCACCCGGTGCCGGGTCGGGTGGCTGGCCACCTGGGCGTAGGTGACGACGACGCCGTGGTACTCCGCGGAGGTCTGCGAGTTGGAGTTGGAGAACTTGGGGTCCAGCGCGATCCCGTGCCGTGCCGCGGCCTGCGCCCACTGGATCTTGAGGTGCTCGGTCGGGACGACGATGGTGATGGCCTCGACGGTGCCCTCGGCGAGAAGTTCGGCGACGATGCGCAGGGCGAAGGTGGTCTTACCGGCACCCGGGGTCGCGACAGCGAGAAAATCGCGCGGCTTGGCGGCCAGATACTTGACCAACGCCCGTCGCTGCCAGCCCCGTAACGCCTGGGTGCTGGGCGCATCAACTGCCCGCACCCCTGGGACTCCTCTCGGTCGAGATGGACTCTAGCGCAAGCGGATACGCCCGCGCACTTCGATGCGGCGTGTCGTCAGACCAAGAAATTGTCGTTGCGAATGAAGAACTCGCGGCGTTCGTCGTCGGTCAGCTCGCCGAGCTTGGGCAACCCCTCGAAATAGAACTCCCGCGGCGCGCCCGGAGCAAACAACATCAGGATCGATGCGGGCTCGTCGGACTGGTTGCCGAAGCCGTGGATGCCGCCGGGTGGGACGTAGAGATAGTCGCCTTGCTCGCCGACGGTCCAGTCGCTGCCGTCGAACAGCTCGATCCGGCCGGAGAGGACGAAGAACGATTCCGACATGGCCTTGTGGAAGTGCGGCCCGGGCCCGCCCGCCTTGGGTCCGAGGTCGACGCGGTACAGACCGAAGTCGCCGCCGGTCGATTTCTCGGTGGCCAGGTAGGTGTACTTGATCGGGCCGACCTCGAAGTCCGCCGGGGTGTCGGCCTTGCGCAGGGTGGCGCTGATCTCGCCGTCGCCGTCGTAGCGGGGCGGGGGATAGGGCGGCACATGCAGCGACATAGCCACCAGTCTGCCAATCAGCCGACGGGAAACACCACGCCCGTCAGGTCTTCGGACACCTGCCACAACCGCTGCTGGACCGCGGTGTCGTGCGAACGCTTGTTGGAGGAGACCAGCTTGGGGTAGCCGCGCATCTGCAGGAATCCGCCCGGTCCGTAGTACTGGCCGCCGCGCACAGTCGGGTCGGTCGCGGCGCGCAGCGTCGGCAGGGCGCCCATCTCCGCATCCTGCACGGTCAGGCCGAAACCCCACTCCACCACTCGGGGCAGGTTGCGGCCGAGCTCGGTGGCCGAGCTACCCGGGTGGGCGGCGGTGGCGATCGTGTCGGTACCGGCCAGCCGCTTCTGTAGTTCATAGGTGAACAGCAGGTTGGCCAGCTTGGCCTGCCCGTAGGCGCCCGCGCGGCTGTAGCTGCGCTCGGATTGCAGATCGTCGAAGTTGATGCTGCCGAACCGGTGGCCATTGCTGCTGACCGTCACGACCCGCGATCCGGGCGCGGCCAGCAGGCGGTCCATCAGCAGGCCGGTCAGTGCGAAGTGACCGAGGTGATTGGTGCCGAACTGCAGCTCGAACCCGTCCTGGGTGGTCTGCTTCGGCGTCATCATCACGCCGGCGTTGTTGATCAGCAGATCGATCCGGTCGTGGCGGGTGTGCAGTTCGTCGGCGGCGGCGCGGATGGACTGCAGCGAGGTGAGGTCGAGTTCCTGGACGCTGACGTCGGCGCCGGGATAGCGGCGCACGATCAGGTCCGCGGCCGCCTTGCCCTTGTCGAGGTTGCGGACCGCGAGGACCACGTGTGCGCCGTGGGATGCCAGAGCCCGGGCCGTCTCATAGCCCAGCCCGGTGTTGGCCCCGGTGATCACGGCCGTGCGGCCGGTCTGGTCCGGGATGTCGGTCGAATTCCAGCCGGCCATGCGATTCTCCTCGATTACGATGGATAAACGGAGCGCACGCCCCGGTTTCTTCGACTATACGGAACGTGCGCCCCGCTTTGTCAACGCGTGAGGGAGTATGAGGTGGCACTGAGCTGCCGGCCGTTGCGGGCCGATGCGGCGCGGAATCGCGCCCGGGTGCTGCAGGTGGCCTACGAGGTCTTCGCCGAGCAGGGCTTGTCCGTGCCGATCGACGAGATCGCGCGGCGTGCCGGCGTCGGAGCCGGCACTGTCTACCGCCACTTCCCGACCAAGGAAGCGCTGTTCGAGGCCGTTATCGGCGAGCGCATGCGGTTCGTCGTTGGGCGGGCGCGCGAACTGCTGGCCGCGGATCCGTCCACGGCGTTGTTCGAATTCCTCCGCGAAATGGTGCGCGAGGGCGCGGCCGACCACGGCATGGTCGAGGCAATGGCGAGCTATGGAATCGACCTCGACACCGCGGCGCCCGGCGCGGAAGCCGAATTCCTCGGCATGCTCGGCGAGATGCTGACGGCGGCCCAGAAGGCCGGCGTCGCCCGCGCCGATGTCGGCGTCGCGGAACTCAAGGCGCTGATGGTCGTCTGCAAGAGCGGGCAGTCGTACGGAGATGACGTCGCCGACCGGATCACGAACGTGATCGTGACGGGTTTACGCGCACGGTGAACGGCTGATTCACTTCTTGCACTCGCCTAGGTCGAGTGCTAAGAATGTGGTTGGCACTCCCGACCGGTGAGTGCTAGGTCGGGACGGTGAGACCTCAGCCGTACACAGCTGTGGGTCGTCCGTCGCGGGCACTGCGTCCGGCCAAGAGACGTGTAACCCCCAACCGGAGGATTCACTTCGCAATGTCCAAGATCATTGCTTACGACGAAGAGGCCCGTCGCGGCCTCGAGCGGGGCTTGAACAGCCTCGCCGACGCGGTAAAGGTGACGCTGGGCCCCAAGGGCCGCAACGTCGTCCTGGAGAAGAAGTGGGGCGCCCCCACGATCACCAACGATGGTGTGTCCATCGCCAAGGAGATCGAGCTCGAGGACCCGTACGAGAAGATCGGCGCCGAGCTGGTCAAGGAAGTCGCCAAGAAGACTGACGATGTCGCGGGCGACGGCACCACCACCGCCACCGTTCTGGCTCAGGCCCTGGTTCGCGAAGGTCTGCGCAACGTCGCTGCCGGCGCCAACCCGCTCGGCCTGAAGCGCGGTATCGAGAAGGCCGTCGAGAAGATCACCGAGACGCTCCTCAAGAGCGCCAAGGAGGTCGAGACCAAGGACCAGATCGCGGCGACCGCCGGGATCTCCGCGGGCGACCAGACCATCGGTGACCTGATCGCCGAGGCCATGGACAAGGTCGGCAACGAGGGTGTCATCACCGTCGAGGAGTCGAACACCTTCGGCCTGCAGCTGGAGCTCACCGAGGGTATGCGCTTCGACAAGGGCTACATCTCGGGTTACTTCGTGACCGACGCCGAGCGTCAGGAAGCGGTCCTCGAGGATCCGTACATCCTGCTGGTGTCGTCGAAGGTCTCGACCGTCAAGGACCTGCTTCCCTTGCTGGAGAAGGTCATTCAGTCGGGCAAGCCGCTGCTGATCATCGCCGAGGACGTCGAGGGCGAGGCCCTGTCCACCCTGGTGGTCAACAAGATCCGCGGCACCTTCAAGTCCGTCGCCGTCAAGGCCCCGGGCTTCGGTGACCGCCGCAAGGCCATGCTGCAGGACATCGCGATCCTGACCGGCGGCCAGGTTGTCAGCGAGGAGGTCGGCCTCTCGCTCGAGACCGCTGACATCTCCCTGCTGGGCCAGGCTCGTAAGGTCGTGGTGACCAAGGACGAGACCACCATCGTCGAGGGCGCCGGTGATTCCGACGCCATCGCCGGCCGGGTGGCCCAGATCCGCAGCGAGATCGAGAACAGCGACTCCGACTACGACCGCGAGAAGCTGCAGGAGCGCCTGGCCAAGCTGGCCGGCGGTGTTGCGGTGATCAAGGCCGGAGCTGCCACCGAGGTGGAGCTCAAGGAGCGCAAGCACCGCATCGAAGATGCCGTGCGCAACGCCAAGGCTGCTGTCGAAGAGGGCATCGTCGCCGGTGGTGGCGTGGCCCTGCTGCAGTCGGCTCCGGCGCTGGATGAGCTGTCGCTCTCCGGTGACGAGGCGACCGGTGCCAACATCGTCCGCGTGGCGCTGTCGGCTCCGCTGAAGCAGATCGCCTTCAACGCGGGCCTCGAGCCCGGCGTTGTCGCCGAGAAGGTCACCAACTCTGCTCAGGGAACCGGCCTCAACGCCGCGTCCGGTGAGTACGAGGACCTGCTCAAGGCCGGCGTTGCCGACCCGGTGAAGGTCACCCGCTCGGCGCTGCAGAACGCGGCGTCCATCGCGGCGCTGTTCCTCACTACCGAGGCCGTCGTCGCCGACAAGCCGGAGAAGGCCGCCGCACCTGCGGGCGACCCGACCGGTGGCATGGGCGGTATGGACTTCTAAGTCCCAGTACGAAAGAAGCCCCGGTGCGCTCCGCGCACCGGGGCTTTTCGTTTGCCTTCCATCCGAGTGTGCGGTTTCATACGCAACACGCCGGGCGGTTTCAAGGATTGGTTGCAACAGTGGACTCTGTCGGGGGTGACAGTAGTCGATTGAGGACTTCGGCGGGGTTGTCCCAGTCGAAGCGTTTGCGTGGTCGTTCGTTGAGTTCGGCGGCGACTTCGGCGAGGTAAGCCTCGGAGTGCACCGATAGGTCGGTGCCTTTCGGAAAGTATTGGCGTGCCAGGCCATTGGTGTTCTCGTTGCTGCCGCGTTGCCACGGGGAGTGGGGATCGCAGAAGAAGATGTCGATGTCGGCGTCGATGCTGATGCGGCTGTGGTGATGCATTTCGATGCCTTGATCCCAGGTCAGTGAGCGGCGCAGCGCGTCGGGCAACGTCTTGATGACCTTGGTGAGGGCCGTGGCGACGGTGGCGGCGTCGCGACGCCCGGGCAGGTGCACGAAGTGGACGAAACCGCTGGATCGCTCGACCAGGGTGCCGATCTGAGAGGTCTGGTTTTTGCCGATGATCAGGTCGCCTTCCCAGTGCCCGGGCACAGCTCTGTCATCGGCTTCGGCAGGGCGCTCGCTGATGTTGACCATGCCCTGGATATGTCCTGGGCCATCGCCGCTCGGCCGCCGGTTGCGGGGCTTGCGCAGCGCGCGTCCGGTGCGCAGACACTTGGTCAGTTCACGCCGCAGTTCGCCCCGTCCCTGCACGTAGAGGGCCTTATAGATGGTTTCGTGGGACACCAGCATCGCCGGGCGATCGGGATAGGTCTTGGCCAACCGTCCCGCGATCTGAGCAGGGCTGAACTTCTTGGTCAACAGCCTTTGTACTTCATCACTCAACGCCGGGCATCGGGCAATCTTGCCCGTCTTGGGCCGGCGGGCCCGGGCCTCGCTGCGCTGCTGGGCCAGCACAGCCGAATACCCCGACTTGGCGTCCCAACCGCCCCGATTGGCGCCGAAACGATGCAGGGCCCGGTACCGGCCCTCGAGTCCACGCACCTTGCCATTACGTTCGATCTCACGCATGACCGTCGTGGCGGCCCGCCCCAACCGTCGAGCGATCGAACGAATCGACTCTCCCGAAGCGGTGCCGAGCATGATCTGTTCACGTTCGGCGTGCGTCAGCCGTGGACGCTTCACCCCGCGGGGTTGCTGCAGCTGTGGATTCACACCGCCACACTGGCGAAACCACAACCGGCCAGAGGCTGCCGACACGCGAACCACCACCCCGGCGTCACCAGGACCAAGCCCGGCAGACACCAACTCCCAAAACCGGGCCTGAACCGACAACAACGGACTCCGCGGCATCAACACTCCAATCACGAAGTGTTGCAATCACCCCTTGAAGCCAAGCCGCGATGCGCGTATCAATCCGCACACTCGCGCATGCTGGGGATAGCGGAACGCACAGCGTCCAGCGCATTGGCAGTCTTCGCGTATGCAGACCGTCGCGTGGCCGTTCCTTGCGGCCGAAGCCCTGGCTGCTGAAGCGCTGACCTTCCGCGAGCTCAGGCAATTCCATGCCGCGATCTACCCAGGCGTGTGGATGCCCCGCGGTGTCGAAATCTCGGCGGTCGATCGGGCCCGCGCTGCCTGGCTCTGGTCGGGTCGCAGAGGCGTGCTCGCGGGTTCGTCGGCATCGGCGTGGTTGGGCGCCAAGTGGATTGACCCTGATGCGGCTGCCGAACTCGTCCACACCAATCGGCGGCCACCGCAGCTGATCGCCGTTTACTCGGACACGTTGTTACCTGGCGAGATTCAACAGCTGCGCGGGCTGGCTGTGACGACGCCGGCGCGGACGGCGTTCGATCTCGGACGGCGCCTTGAGTTCACGACGGCGGTGCAACGAATCGATGCCCTCATGCAAGCCACGGACGTGAAGGTGGACGACGTCCATGCCGTGATGGCACAGCACGGTGGGGTCCGCGGCCTGAAGCAACTGAGCGCGGTGCTGGAGCTGGTCGACGGCGGGTCCGAATCGCCGTACGAGTCGCTCACCCGAATCATGCTCGTTCGCAATGGTTTTCCGCGACCGGAAACTCAGATCCGAGTGTGCGACGATGACGGGTTCGTGGTCGCCAGGCTGGACATGGGGTGGCCGGAATACCGGGTGGGCGTCGACTTCGACGGCGCACACCATTGGACTGACCCTCGGCAGCGATCGAAAGATGTCGAACGCTATGCGCGGTTGCCGGAGCTCGGGTGGATCGACGTGCGGGTGACGAGTTCGATGCTGCACAACAATTCGCGGGTGTTCCTCGATCGGGTTGATGCGGCACTTACGGCGCGCGGCTGTCCGCGCACATGGTGAGTGTGCGTTCCCATCCGCGATCGACGGCGTGTTGCGGATGAAACCGCACACTCGAAGCGTGAACTACTCGGCGAGCTAGAGCGGGACGCAGTCGTCGCCGCAGCCCGACGCCGTCGGCACGCCCGGGACGGCAGGCCGGTGCAGCACCGCGCGCTGGGGGATCACCCGCAGCCGATCGTCGGCGAGCTCGCCGCGGCCGTCGACGATCAGGCTGTACCCGCCCGGCTCTCGCGGCGGCCACACCATCGTGACGTCGGGATGGGCGAGCGCATTGCGCTGCGTGCTGTTGCCCACCGAGCCGACGTCGAACACACCGGCCACGAGCTGAGGGTCCACCGCCACGGTGTGTGCGCGGTGGTCATCGCTGACGGTGATCAGATAGCCGAACAGATAGTCGGCCAGCGTGCCGGCGAGCTGGTCGAGGTCCACCTTGACGCTCATGGGCCGACGATACTGCTGTCGGTACGCCCAAACCTGGGGAATACCGGCACTGTGCCCTAGGGTTGCCAAGCAAATGCCGCTGCCTACGCCGTCACCCACGTCTACCGCCGTCGTCACCGGAGCCTCCTCGGGCATCGGCGCCGACCTCGCCCGTGAACTCGCCGCTCGCGGCCACGGTGTCACCCTCGCCGCTCGCCGCGAGGACAAGCTCCGAGAGCTCGCCACCGAACTCGGCAGCCAGGTCCGTGTCGAAGTCATCGCCGCCGATGTCGCCGACCCCGACGCCCGCGCCGCACTGTTCGACGAAGTCGAGCGCCGCGGTCTGACCGTCGACATCCTGGTAAACAATGCCGGCATCGGCACCATGGGCCCGGTCAAGGACGCGTCGGTCGATGACGAGATCGCCCAGGTCCGCGTCAACGTCGAAGCTGTCATCGACTTGACGACGCGTGCGGTGCAACAGATGGTGCCGCGCGGCCGCGGGGCGATCCTCAATGTCGGCTCGACCGCCGGCTTCCAGCCCTTCCCCGGGCAAGCGGGCTACGCGGCAACAAAGGCATTCGTCCGGTCCTACACAGACGGGGTACGCGCAGAGTTGGCGGGCACCGGCGTCACTATCGCCACCCTGAACCCGGGCCCGGTGCGCACTGGATTTCTTCAGGCCGCGGGGATGGACGAGCGGACGTTCGCCGACGCCTTTCCGAAGTTCATGTGGGAGCCGTCGCGGGACGTCGCCAAGGCTGGTATCGACGCGCTGGAAGACGACCGCGGCAGCGTGATCCCCGGTCTGGCGAGCCAGGTGTCGACGCGCATCTTCCAACTGTTGCCGCAGCGGGTGCTGCTACCGCTGTTGGTCAAGCAGCATCCAGCGCTACGCCGCTGACGACGGCCAGGGCCGCATCCAGCCCTCGACCGGCAAGTCCAGACCGTTGCACAGCGTGCACACCGTCCGGTACCAGCCGACGGCGATCAGCAGCTCCATGCGCTGCTCGTCGTCGAAGCTCTCGCCGAGCGCGGTCCACGTCGCCGACGACCACGACCCGGTGCGCTCCAGCTCGTCGACCGCGTCGATGAGCACCCGCTCCGACGCGCTCCACCGCGGGTCATCCGGAGAACCGACCGCCAGCGCGTCGGCCTCCTCGCCGGAGACCCCGGCGATCGGACCCCAGAACGCCGCTTGCCCACCCGATTCGTAGGCGCAGTGCACCAGCCCGCAGATCCGCAGGATCGCGATCGTGCGCACCCGCGGTGGCAACTTCGTGTCGACGTAGAGCGATTCACCCATCTTGCGCAGCTTGCGCGCCATGTCGGGGTGGCGCTGCAGGCAGCGCACCAGCAGCAGCGGTTCGTAGGTCCGGTCGGGATGGCCCCAGCTGCCGATGTCGGCAGCGTCGGAGTCACTCCACGGCTGAGCCAGTGGCGCTACCCGGCTCACAGAGCGGGTGCGGGTTGACGTCCGCGGATCAGCCGGCCCGGCCGCGCCGACGTCGGTACCCCGTTCTCCGAGATCACCTCACCGGAGACAATCGTCGCCACGTAACCGTCGGCCGTCTGGTCCAGCCGTCGCCCTCCTGCGGGCAGGTCAGACTTGACGGTCGGCTGGTGCAGCCGCAACGCATCGGAGTCGATCACGTTGATGTCGGCCTTGTAACCGACCGCGAGCCGGCCGCGGTCCGCCAGTCCGGCAATCCGCGCGGGCACCGACGTCAGCTCCTGGATCACCCGTTCCACCGACAACCGGCCGGACTCCCGGTCACGCACCCAGTGCGTGAGCATGTAGGTGGGAAAGCTTGCGTCGCAGATCATTCCGTAGTGCGCACCGCCGTCGCCCAGACCGAGGACGACGTCGTCGCGCTGAATCAGCTCCGCCACCGTGTCCAGCGAGTTGTCGCGGAAGTTGGCGAGCGTGACCAGCAGCATGGCGTGACCGTCGTCGTCGAGCAGCCGGTCGTAGGCCTCCTCCAGCGGGCTGACGCCGCGCGCGGCAGCTCGTGCGCCGATCGAATCCTCCGGCGACGGTTCGTAATTTGGCGGATCGCCCAGCGGGTACATGTAGTTCCACGCTTGGGCCGCGAACATCAGCGGATGCCCGTCACTGGCCGGACTGTCGTTCAGAATGCGTTCCCGCACTTCGGGTTTACGCATCTCGGCCACGCGCTCGGCCAACGGCAGATCGGCGATCTCGCGGTACGCCGGATACATGACGAACGGGTTGCCCGAAAGGTCCAGGCCGAGCACCAGTCCGATCGGACGCGGGAAGATCTGTCCGGTGACGTCGCCGCCGTTGGCGTTGGCCTTCTCGACCATGCGCAGCGCGTCGAGGTGGATCGGCGGACCGGCATTACCGATCGCGAGCGTGAACGTCACGGGCAGACCGACTTCCGAGGCGACGTCGAACACGGCGCTCAAGGCACCCTCATAGTCACCCGCCATCAGGTCCGGCACGAACTGCAGCAGGCCACCTCCTGCGTCGTCGACGCCGCGGGCGATCGCTTCGATCTCTTCGTACTGCGCTTCGTAGCTCGGAATCGGTTGCCCGCCAGATGTTTTGTGCAAGGTGAGCCGCGACGAGGCGAAGCCCAGCGCGCCGGCGCGGATCGCTTCCTCGGCCAGCTTGCGCATCAGTGCCAGATCCTCGGCGGTGGGCAGTTCGCGGTCGACACCGCGCTGACCCATGACGTAGACGCGAAGCGGGGAGTGCGGCAGGAACGCCGCGACGTCGATGTCCCGCTGCCGCGATTCCAGCGCGTCCATGAACTCGGGAAAGGTCTCCCACGTCCATGGCAGTCCGTCGACCATCACCACACCGGGGATGTCCTCGACGCCGGCCATCACGTCGACCAGGACGTCGTGGTCCTCGGGACGGCAGGGCGCGAACCCGACGCCGCAGTTGCCCATGACCGCGGTCGTCACGCCGTGCGCCGACGACGGGATCATCCGGTCCGACCAGATCGCCTGCCCGTCGTAATGGGTGTGGAGGTCGACGAATCCGGGTGTGACGAGCAGGCCGGTCGCGTCGATCTCGCGCTCACCGGTTTCGGAGATGGTGCCGACCGCGGCGATGACACCATCGGACACGGCGACGTCGCCGCGGTACGGCGCACCGCCCAAGCCGTCGACGATCGTGCCATTGCGGATGACCAAGTCGTAACTCATGGGCTCAGATTACGTCGGCTGCAAGTATGTGAGCTGTGATCGATCACTTCGGAATCAACTGTGACAACTACGCCGAATCCCAAGAGTTCTACGACAAGGTTCTTCACGTCCTCGGTTACCACCGGGTGATGGACTTCGGTGAAGCCATCGGCTACGGCACCGAGGGCAAGCCGACGTTCTGGATCGCCGATGCCTCAGCCGGGGACGCGACCGGGCCCAACCGTGAGGTGCACATCGCTTTCGAGGCCAAGGACGCCGAATCGGTGCAGGCCTTCTTCCATACCGCACTGGCGCTGGGCGTCGAGCCGCTGCACGCACCGCGGTTGTGGCCCGAGTACCACCCCGGCTACTACGGCGCGTTCGTCCGCGACCCCGAGGGCAACAACGTCGAAGCGGTGTTCCACGGCGCCCAGCCTGAGGCTCAGGTCCCCACGAACTCCGCGTAGCGTCGAGACCATGGCTGACTCACTGACTGACGCGGATGCGGCCCGTGAACTGCTGCGGGATTCCTTCACTCGCATCATCGAGCACGTCCAGAACATCACCGACGATCTGACCGACGAGGTCTCGTTCTTCCGGCCGACCGCGACGGCCAACAGCATCGCCTGGCTGGTGTGGCACAGCGCGCGGGTCCAGGATGCGCAGCTGGCCGACATCGCCGGAACCGATCAGGTGTGGTTCAGCGGTGGCTGGGTGGACCGGTTCGATCTGGACCTGCCCCGGGATGCGCACGGCTACGGCCACACCCCCGAAGAGGTCGGCAAGGTCCGCGCGCCCGCGGATCTGCTGGCCGGCTACTACCACGCCGTGCACAAGGTGACTCTGGAGTACATCGCCAGTGTCACCACCGACGAGCTGGCCCGCGTGGTCGACACGAACTGGAATCCGCCGGTGACCGCCAGCATGCGGTTGGTCAGCATCATCGACGACTGCGCCCAGCACCTGGGTCAGGCGGCCTACGTACGGGGCATCGCCCGCTGATCACCACCGCGGTCCGCTGGTGGCCGCCGCTCGGGTTGGCGGCGATGGGGCTGCTCGGCTGGGCCGTGGGGAAGGGATCGACGCCGGTCGACGACTGGTTCCAGCGAGCGAACGGCGGCGTGCTGGGATGGTTGCTGTTCTTCACCGATCAGCGCACGACGCTGGTGATCCTGGTCGCCGCGCTGGGGTTGGCCGCCTACCGGCGGCGTTGGCTATTGCTTGCTGTGGTGGCAGTGAGTCCCGTTGCCGCCGTGTGGCTTTCACGTTTATTCAAGGAATGGTTCGGCCGCACGAAGGATGAGGCGGTCGCGTATCCCAGCGGCCACACCACGCTCATGGTCGTGGTGCTCGGCATGGCGCTTCTGGTGGTGGGTGCGCGGCTGTATGCCGTGGTGGTGGCCGTCGTCTGGGTGCTGCTGGGGATGCTGGGCCAGGCGGTGACCTACCACTACATCACCGACGCCGTCGGCGGGCTCCTTCTGGGCAGCGCGATCGTGTGTGTGGCTGCGCTGATGACGCAATCCACGTCATTGACGCGTAGGTAGTGCCATGCCATGCTCCCGTGTGCGGGGAATGCCGTGCCGACGGATTCGGGGGAATCAATGTTTCTTAGCGCGCGTCCGCACACGAAGCTTGCCGCGGCCGTTCTGACGGCCGGAATGGTGGCCACCGCTCCGGCGATCGTCGGCGCCGGTCCGGAGTCGATGCGGTCGCTGAGCAATGCCGGCGTGCAGCCGGCGTCGTTCGTCACCGATGTACTCAACAATGCGGGGAGCGTCGTGTCGGCGGCGGCCAGCGCCGTCCTGATCGGAACCGATCTCGTGCTGGGCCTGAACTACTACTGGGACGACGCCGATTTCGGCTGGGGGGTGCCCTTCAACCCGGTGTTCTGGGCGGCGGCCTTCTCCGACAACCAGAGGAGTGCGCTGAGTTATCTGTTGCAGACCTACCTCAACCCGTCCGACAACTACGTGGATCCGTCCGACACCACGATCCCGTACTACGCATATCCGTGGTACCTGAAGAACGACGTGGTTCTGCAACTGGTCAATGTGTTGCCGGCTCCGCTGGCGGTGCCGATCACCCAGGCGATCAACAACGTCGCCAACGGCATCAACCACGCCTTCGCCAACCTGGCCGACCCGACCCCGGCGATCACCGCGATGTGGCAGCTCTACAACACCCCGATTGGCCGGTTGATCTATGCGGCGCAGGACGTCATCGCCCTGCCGGTGACGCTGGCCGCGGCGGTCACCTATTACCTGGCTTATCTGCCGGCCGATCTCGAGGCGACCTTCGAGTCGGCGATCCAGCATCCCGCGGACATTCCCGGACTGCTCAGTCACCTCGTTTACGGCGCCCTGGACCCGGACCTGTATCAGGGACTGCTGGGCAATCTGACGTACAACCTCGTCAAGCCGTTGTTCTTCCTGCCGCCGCCGACGGGTGACAGCGGCTTCGGCACCCATGACGGCCTGGCCTATTCGCTGTATTCGCATTTCGTCGACACGGTCAACCACCTGCTGAGTTACCTTCCCGCTCCCATCACGCCGACACCACTGCCGTCCGCGGCAGTGTCGGAATCTGCGGTGGCGGTGCGCAAAGGGGTTGCAGCGCAGACTGATTCGACAAGCCCTGTCACCGAAGGGCAGTCGGCGGAGCGAAAGGGTGGCGCACAGGGGCAATCCGCCCGTACGCCCCGTGGCGTCAAGCAGGAGCGTGCGGCCAAATCCGGCGGCACCAAGAAAGCCGAAGGTGAACGAGTCGGCGGGCACGGACGGTCAGCGCGTCCCTCAAAGGCGGACACCGCCGCCTGAGCCCGGGTAGTTCACCGTGGCGTCACTCTCGGTTCTCTTGACGCTGCTAATTTCCGGCCGTGTCACTCGACAGCCATGGCTACACGATTTTCGATGACGACGATGACGACCCGGTGCTGCTGGACGCCGCCGGGCTGGCCGTCGACACGTGGCGGGAGAACTACCCGTACGACGAGCGGCTGACCCGCAACGAGTACGAAGAGCAGAAGCGGCTGCTGCAGATCGAGCTACTGAAGCTGCAGAAGTGGAGCCAGGCCCACGGGCTGCGGCACGTCATCGTCTTCGAGGGGCGCGATGCTGCCGGCAAAGGCGGCACCATCAAGCGCTTCATGGAGCATCTCAACCCGCGGGGTGCGCGGGTCGTGGCGCTGGAGAAGCCCACCGAGAAGGAACGCACCCAGTGGTACTTCCAGCGCTACGTCAACCATCTTCCGGCTGCCGGCGAGATCGTCATGTTCGACCGGTCCTGGTACAACCGGGCCGGTGTGGAGCGGGTGATGGGGTACTGCACGCCCAAGCAGCACGCCGAGTTCATCCGGCAGGCGCCGTTGTTCGAGCAGATGCTGGTCAACGACGGGATCAGCCTGACGAAGTTGTGGTTCTCGGTGTCCTCGAGCGAGCAGCGCACCCGGTTCACGATCCGGCAGGTCGATCCGGTGCGGCAGTGGAAACTGTCGCCGACGGACCTGGCGTCGCTGGACAAGTGGGACGACTACACCTCGGCCAAGGAAGACATGTTCGCCTGGACCGATACCGAGATCGCGCCGTGGACCGTCATCAAAAGCAACGACAAGAAACGGGCGCGGATCAACGCGATGCGCCATGTGCTGAGTAAGTTCAACTACGACAACAAAGATTTTGAGGTGGTCGGTCTGCCCGACCCCTTGATCGTGGGCCGCGCGACTCACTCCGACTGAGGCCTCGCGTCCCCGCAGAGGAGGACGCGTGCGGTTCGCGGCGACGCTACTGATGTGGCTCGTCACGACGCTGTTGTTGGCGGTCGCCCTACCCGCGGCATGGGTGCAGCAGCACCTGGTCGACGAGGACGGTTACGCGGCGCTGGCGCAGAAGGCGGCGGCCGATCCCGGGCTGCAGTCGGCGATGGCCTCGGAGCTGACCTCGCAGGTGGGCCGGTTGGGTACGAGCGTGAACACCGGGACCGTGAGCCTGGTCGCCGCCGCCTACACCGCCAGCTCGTCGTTTCCGGGCCAGTTCGCGCAGGCGAATCGCTTCGCCCACCGATGGTTGTTCACCGACCGGGTTCGTTCCAGTGTCGATTCGCAGGGCCGTTGGGTGATCGACCTGGCGCCGATGCTCTCCGATGCCGCGTTCAAGGAGACGCTCAGCAACTACAACGTCACGCTGCCGTCCTCGATACCAATTCCCTTGACGGACAACGCTCCATCGGCGTTGCGACCCGGTGCGTTGCGTCCGGTCGCGACCTTCGGCCCATGGGTCAGCGTGGGCGCGGCGGTGGTGGCAGGACTGTTCGCACTGCTGACGCTGTTCGTCGCCGGGAGCCGGGGCAAGATGCTCGTCGGTCTGGGGGTGTCCGCGCTCCTGGTTGGTGCTTCCGGTTGGGCGGCAATCGAATTCGGCCGACGCCGGCTGAATACCGTGCTGGACAACTCGTCTGGTGATATTCGGCGGATCGCTGAAGTGATGGTCGGCACTGCGCAGGACAGCATGCATCAGTGGCTGAACATCACCCTGGTGGTGGGCGGCGGCCTGGTGATCATCGGCGTGATCGTGTCGCTTCTGGTGAGTCTGGCCCGGACGAACTAGCCATGCCTTTCGTCACCGACATCGTCGGCCCGCAGAGGCCCGTCACCGAGTGGCCGCCCCTGCGGCCGGGAACGCGGCGCAGGACGAGCACGATCGACACGCATCCGCAGGACCCCCACACGGCCGATGTGCAATTGCGTGCTCGTGACATTCGGTCGAATTCGTCGGGCAACCACGACGTGCTCGACGACGTTGTCGTAGTGGCGCGATTGACCGATCGCGTGATCGCTGAGATCAGCTGCGACGACCCACGATTGGGCCGACTGCGGGGCGCACGGGTGGGGGCGGGTTTCCGTGCAATCGTCAGGGACCTACTCGGAAGCGACGCTGCGGGCTCGCCCGCTCTTTACCTTCTGCTCGACGACTGGGTCGGCGCGTCGCTGGTGACGGGGTACGGGGCGCATCACGCCGACATCACCGCCGGGGTGGAGTGGCCGATGTCGGATGGCATATCCGACCATCTGACCGGTATCTGTTCGGGCTTCGCTCCCGGTGCATCGGCCGTCGACTTCTCCCGGCGCAATCTGCTGATGCCGTGCGTGCGTGGGCCACTCGCGCCGCCGCTGGGGGAGATGCACCCCGCGGAACCCCTTCGCCCGCATGGGATGCGGCGGATGCGCAGGCTTGATGTTCTCCAGGACGGCGCAGCGGCCGCGTTCGACGCGCATTTCCGCGACTCCCACGTCGATGCCGAGGGCATCGAGACGATCGTGCACGAGTACACCGTCGTCGGTGAGATCGACCTGTCCTCGCTCTCGATTTCGCGCCTGACGGCGGAGGCACGGGTGCTGCCCTGGCAGGAATGCCCGGGCGCCTTGGCCAGCGCGCAGCGAGTCGTCGGCATGGCGGTGGGCGAGGTGCGCGATCGCGTCCGCACCGAGTTCACCGGTATCTCGACGTGCACCCATCTCAACGACACCCTTCGGTCGCTGACTGACGCCCAGGCGCTACTTGCTGCCGACTGAACCTCACGGTTTATAAATCGAGGGCATTACCGAACGGGTTACAGTACGATCGCCCAGTGCTGAAGGTCATCCAGTGGGCTACGGGTTCGGTGGGCAAGCATGCGGTGGCGGCCGTGCACCGGCATCCGGACCTGGAGCTGGTCGGTGCGCTGGTCTACAGCGGCGCCAAGGCGGGCCGCGATGTGGGTGAGGTGTGCGGAATCGGGCCGGTCGGCGTGCAGACCACCAAGGACGTCGAGGAGATCGTCGCGCTGGACGCCGACTGCGTGCTCTACATGCCGCAGGGCGAGATGAATCCGATGGGTGCGGTCGACGAGATCTGCCGGCTGCTGGCGTCGGGCAAGAACGTGGTGTCGACGGCAGTGACCGCGCTGATCTATCCGCTCAGCTTGGGTGCTCATGTGGTGGAGCGATTGTCGGAGGCGTGCGCGGCGGGCGCGACGTCGTTCCATGGCACCGGTATCGAGCCGGGGTGGGCCGCCGAGGTGTTGCCGTTGACGATGTCGGGGTTGTTCAGCCGCATCGACTCGCTGTTGGTGCAGGAGTTGATGGACTACACGACCTACGACAGCGCCCCAATGTTGTTCGACATCATGGGATTCGGCAAGCGACCCGACGAGCCGGTTCCGATGGCCGATGCGGCGCTGGCCAGGGTGACGTTCCGGGCGCCGCTGATGCTATTGGCTGACGGGTTGGGTGTGACCGTCGACGACTTCGTCTACCATCGCGAGATCGCCTTGGCTGCCGAGGCTTTCGATATCAAGGCGGGTCGGGTAGAGGCCGGGACTGTCGCGGCCCAGCGGTTCGGTTACACGGCTGTCGTGAACGGGCGGCCCGTGATGACGGTGGAACACATCACCCGGCTCGGCGACGACCAGGCGCCGGAGTGGCCGACCGGGCGGGGCTGGAAGGTCACCGTCGAGGGTGAGCCGTCCATGGTGCTCGAATCGAAGATCGCCACGCACGGCGAAGACGAAACCGATCAGGGTTGTCTGGGCACGGCGATGCATGCGGTGCATGCGATTTCACCGGTGTGCGCGGCCGCACCCGGAATCCGGACGTTCCTGGACCTACCGATGATCGTCGGGCGGCACGTGCTGGGGTGAGTCACTCGTCGTCTTCCTTGGCGTAGTGCCGGGCAACCGGGTCCCGCAAGCCGTAGCCCATCGGGCGGATCGTGCCGATGCGGTAGCCGAGTAGGTAGAGGATTGCCGGCAGGAATGCCATCGAAATCGACAGTGCGGCAGCGATGATCGCTTGGGTGGTCTGGCCGCGCGCTTTAGGAAGCTTGCGCGTCGCGTCGTCGATGCCGGATACGAGCGCACCCAGGCACACCAACCCCGCAGAGGGAAGGGTCTTAGCATCCCAACCGGTCAGTGCACCGCCCAATGCCGGAATCGCAACGATGGCGACGAACAGCCACCAGGCTTTCCGGGCAGTGATGCGTCCGGGATAGCTGTCCCGCGGCGGCATGGAGGGCGGTTCATCCGGGTCGACGTCGGCTGGGTCAGGCGCGCTGTCCTGCATGGAGAACGCGTGGTTGCGACCTCGGATTCGGATGTAGGGCGTCTTGAAATACGCCTGGAAAACAATGACGAGGGCTAGCCCCACCGCCACGATGACAACTGTGTTCCACCCTCGATCGGCGAGGCTCAGGGAGACGAAGGCGCCGCCGGTGAGCGAGCCGAACCAATACAGCCAGCGCTCGTACTGACGATCCTTGACGAATGCAGTGCCGAGCCAGCCGGCGCCGAGTGCTACACAGCCGGCGATGAACAGCCAGTGCGACCAGGTTTCAAGAGTCATGCTCGAGGAAGGGTTGGTGCGCGACGTCGTCGCGAGGTGTTGGAGTAGTCATGTAGTAGGCGACGAAGTACACGGCCACGGGCCAGAGCAGTGTCGGTACCGACCCGAGCACCACGATGGCGAATGGAAGGTATCGACCTCGCGCGATTGGGAAGCGATCTTTCCGATCGAGGTGCCCTGTCGCCGCCAGCGGCGCAGCTAGTAACGCACCGCCCATGATGCCAACTGGCGCAAGCCATCCGGTGGCTAAGGCGAACCCACCAGTGACCATGCTGAGTAGGGCCGTGTTCCACCACATGCTGCAGGCAGTCACGCGTTCGAGATAGCTGTCTGCAGGTGCTGGCGGCTCGTCGGGATCTTCGCGGGCATCGCTGATCCAGAAGGTACGAACTCGGCCGCCGATCTTGATGAATGGCGTCGAATAGAACGCGTATAAGGCAGCCACTGCCAGACACGTCACTGCTGTCAGCGCTGCGGGCATCGGGCCGTGGTCCGAGACGTAGGAGGCCAGCAGGATGGCCCCGGCAATCCACCCGGTCCAATAGGTGCGGCGCTTCCAAATTACGTTGACAGGCAGGATAACTGCGGACACTCCAATGAATCCCTCCGCCAGCCCTCCTGCGAAGAGAAGGCGGTCAGTCATCGGGATCGACGGGGGCTAATGCCGGCGGCCGGTCGGGTCGGTTGTGGCTGAAGGCGCCATAGACGCGTCCGTTGATCTTGATGAAGTTGGTCCAGAAGCCGGCGACCGCGAATAGGACGAGGACTGTCATGACGGCAACGAACAGCCCACCTTGCCAATACGGCAACTGGGAGCAGAACAGCGACACCGTAGTCACCGCACAGCCGGTCCACCAAACGCGACGTTGGATCGAGTCGGGCGAGAGCTTAGCGGACTTCCATAGCGGAAACATGCTGAGCAGCGTTCCCGCGGCAAGGGCGATAAGGGCCGTCCAGCCGAACAGATGTTGCATTGCTACCAACTCTTTCCGCCGCCGCCCGCCATGCTCGGGTCGAAGTAGCCGCCGATTCTGCCTCCGAGGTTTTCGCCGCCGAGGCCGCCGAGGAAGGTTGCGGCGACGACGATTGCTGCCGTGGTCCATGGACCCGTCAACGATCCGGCGGCCGCAGCAGCACCCCATCCCGCGGCCGCGCCACCGAATATCCCGCCGGTGGCACTTCCGAGTTCTTCGTATTTGTTGTCCCCGCCATGAATGAAGTCATTCACCGCAATCCCAAACTGCAGCACATCTCCTGCTGTGCCAGCGTACTTCGCGATGGGGCGCCATATCTTCGCGTCTTCCGGGGAGAGTAAATCAGTCAGCTTCGCGTGGCGCCCCTGGGGTACACCTTCGGCGTATGTTTCGACGCCTTTGAGTGGAAGGCTTGCCCCATCAGCCACATCGCCTGCTCGATGGAGCAAGTCATTGATCACCAGCTTTGCGCCGTCCTCGGACATGCCCTGACTCGTGAGCGCAGTCATTGCTTCCTTTACCGCAACGACGCGTCCGAATTGCTCTCCCTCGTCGAGCGCCTGCGTCGCCTGGTCTGCCGACATCGGAGGCAGACCGTACAGCCCCTGCTCCAGCTTTCGTTGCAGATCCAGTCGGCCTTGCGCGCGGCTCCGAGCATCGCCACCCAAGATAGGGTCCTTCGGCAACGGCCCGACGAAATGCGCCATCCGGAAATCGTCGAGTCGTTCGCCCGCGAGCCGTCGCGCATCGGCGTCGGCCGCCGGATTCGTGGCCGTGGCGAAATCGCGCAAACGCGCTGCGGCATCGGCCTTTTCCTGAGTCATCGGCCCGTCGCTGTTGACCAGCGCCTCGTCCTTGGCACGCTGGTTTGCGTCGTAGTAGTCGGTCGACTCCCGGCCGCGCTGCTCGAGTCCAGGCTGACCATCTCCGTCGACGTCCTCGATCGGTGCGGGATCGTAGCCGTGCTCGGCACGCAGGTCCGTCAGCGATGCCTCCAACTTGGCGCCGTAATCGTCACGAAGGGCTTCCACCTGATGTAGTACCCCGGACGTCGCGGCGATCGCGTTGTCCTCCAACGCCGAAGTGTCCTGATCGTGCGCCAACGCTTGATCAATCAGCGCGTCGATGTAGTGCAACTGCGTGTTGAGGTTCTCCACCTGCATGCCGGAAAAGCGCTGCGTCTCAGCAAGGTTCGCGGCGATGTTGGAAAGGTCGGCACCGATCGCGGGCAGCTGATCCCGTTGAACCATCAATCGCGTGGTGGCGCGCTGAACCTCTGCGCTGTCATTGATCGGGTGCTCGCCGTTCTCTCGGTTCCACGACGCCCGGAAGCGCTGCTGTGCCTGTTCGAACTCCGCGTATGTCTCGGCCGTGCAGGCACCGGCGCTGTAAAACGCACGCCCGAGGTCGGCGATCGCGCCAGGGTCTCCGCTCTGCAGCGTCTCGTCGACCTTCCATGGATCACCGCCGGCCTCGCCGATGAGGGCGGCGACGCTGATATGGACCAGGCTCGGGTATTCGGTCACAGCACTGAACGCAGAGCTTCGGCGTTGCGCTCCTCCATCTCGACGAACACCGACGCGGTCTTGTGCCCCTTATCGCCCAGGACGCCGAGCCGGTTCTCGTGGTGGCGCAACCGTTTGACGTGGTCACTGTGCGCCTCCGACAGCGCGCCGTGGAACGACTCTGCCGCCGGGAACGCACCGAAGATCCCCGACGCCGGATTCACGCGGCTCAGCGCGTCGGCGCCCTCCATCGCAAACGAGGCAGCGTTGTACGAGCGGTTTGCGCCCGACCGCATCTCATCGACGTCGACCTGCACTGAACACCCCCTGGCGAGTTAGCTGCTAGGTAGAGGGTACTACGTCATCCGCGCTGGTCAATTCACCCAATCAGCCCAGCATGCGATGCAGGAACGAGTAACTCAGCGCTGACTTGAAGGCGGTCTGCGCGTTGTCGGCCGCCCCGGCATGGCCACCTTCGATGTTTTCGTAGTACCAGACCGGGTGCCCCGCCGCTTCGAGCGCAGCCGTCATCTTCCGGGCGTGACCCGGATGCACCCGGTCGTCCCGTGTCGACGTCGTGACCAGCACCGGCGGATAGCGCTTGTCCGTCGAAATGTTCTGGTATGGCGAATACTCCGAGATGAACTCCCAGTCCTGCGGATCGTCCGGGTCGCCGTACTCGGCCACCCACGATGCTCCGGCCAGCAGCAGATGGAACCGCCTCATGTCCAGCAGTGGAACCTGGCACACCAGCGCACCGAAGAGCTGCGGGTATTTCGTCAGCATGATGCCCATCAGCAGGCCGCCGTTGCTGCCGCCCTGCGCACCCAGCTGCGCGACCGTGGTGATCCCGCGGGCGACGAGATCGCTTGCCACCGCGGCGAAGTCCTCGGCCACCTTGTGCCGACCCTCGCGCATCGCCTGCGTGTGCCAGCTCGGTCCGTACTCGCCGCCGCCACGGATGTTCGCGAGCACGTACGTACCGCCTCGCGACAGCCACATCCGACCCAACACTCCGTCGTAACCCGGAGTGCGAGACACCTCGAATCCGCCGTATCCGCCCAGCAGCGTCGGGCCCGGCGTCTGATCGTGCTTGTGGCCGACGACGAAGTAGGGGACCGCCGTGCCGTCATCGGAGGTGGCGAAATACTGGGACACCGCCAAGTCCGCGGCGTCAAAAAACGACGGCGCCCGTTTGATCTCGGTGAGCTCGGCGCCTGCCTTGCCGTACAGCAGCCGCGACGGTGTGATGAAATCACTGGAGTCCAAGAAGATTTCGTCGCCGACGTCGTCGGTGGCGACGATCACCGTGTTTCCCTCGACGCCCGCGACCGGTTCCCGACTCCAGGATCCCGGCGTCACGATCTCCACTCGGCTGGCCACATCGACCAGTGTCACCAGCAGCAACCGATCGAGCGTCCACGAGTACTGGTGCAGGCTGGAACGTTCGTCGGGCTCGAAGACCACGGCCAATTCTGCTGTGCCGGCGAGGAACTCGTCGTACTTCGCGGCGAGAAGTGACCCGGTCCGGTAGGACGCCGTGCCCGTCTCCCAGTCGCTGCGTAATTCGATCAGCAGCCACTCGCGGTGAATCGTCAGGCCGGCGTCGGTCGGCGCATCGATGCGAATGAGTTCGCCGGATCGCAGCTCGTACACCTCATCGTTGAAGAAGTCGACGGCTCGGCTCACGTGCGTGCGTTCGTACCCGGGGGTCCGGTCGACAGACGCCCCCACGGCCACGTCCGTGACCGGACCGGTGAATACCGTCTCCGCGTCGGCCAACGGCTGGCCACGCCGCCACCGCTTCACCATCCGGGGATAGCCGGACTCGGTCATCGAATCGGGTCCGAAATCCGTTCCCACCAGCAGGGTGTCGACGTCCTCCCAGGAGACACGCGATTTCGCTTCGGGCAGCTCGAATCCGTCGACTACGAATTCCCGTGCCAGCATGTCGAATTCGCGCACAATAGCCGCATCCGAGCCGCCCGGCGACAAGGACACCAGTGCGCGGGTGAGGTCGGGTTCGATGACGTCGGCGCCTGCCCACACCCACTTCTCACCGTCAGCCGCCGCGAGCGCGTCGACGTCGATGATGACGTCCCACTCGGGATCCTCGCTCAGGTAGCTCTCCAGCGTGGTCCGCCGCCACAAGCCTCTCGGGTTGGTCGCGTCGCGCCAGAAGTTGTACAGATACTCGCCGCGCCGGCGCACATAGGGAATCCGCGCATCGGTGTCGAGCACCTCCAACGCCTCGCTGCGCAGCTGCTCGAACAGCTCACCGCTGAACTCGGCGATGGTCGGATCGTTGTGCTTGCGCACCCAGTCGAGCTGCTCGTCGCCTGCGATGTCTTCGAGCCACAGGTACGGGTCGTCGTCAGCCATGCCCTCCATTCTGCGGGCAGCGGTATCAGCTCAGATGATGCACCTCTTGTAGTCCGTACACCTCGGTGGCGAGTCCCTCGTAGCGCGCCTTGAGCTGCAACGCCAAATACAGTGAGTAATGTCGCGACTGGTGCAGGTTGCCGCCGTGGAACCACAGGTTGTCCTGCTGGGTGGGCTTCCACATGTTGCGCTGTTCGCCCTCCCACGGTCCGGGGTCCTTGGGTGTGTCGCTACCCAACCCCCACACTTTGCCGACTTTGTCGGCGACCTCCTGTCCGATCAGGTCGGCGGCCCACCCGTTCATCGAGCCGTAGCCGGTGGCGTACACCACGACGTCGGCGGGCAGCTCGGTGCCATCGGCCAACACCACCGAATCCTCGGTGAGGCGATCGACCTGGCCGTGGGCGAGTTTGATCCTGCCGTCGGCGACGAGGTCGCAGGCGCCGACGTCGATGTAGTAGCCGGACCCGCGCCGCAGGTACTTCATGAACAGCCCGGAACCGTCGGCGCCCCAATCCAATTCGAAGCCCGCCGCCGCCAGCCTGTCGTAGAAGTCCTTGTCGCGCTCGCGCATCTGGTCGTACAGCGGAATCTGGAATTCGTGCATGATGCGATAGGGCAGCGACGCGAACGTGAGGTCGGCCTTCTCGGTCGTCATGCCCGCCGCCAACGCGCGCTCGGAGTACAGGTCGCCGAGACCGATATCCATCAGAGTGCTCGATTTGACGATATGGGTGGAGGACCGCTGCACCATCGTCACGTCGACACCGTTCTCGTACAGCGCCTTGCAGATGTCGTGCGCGGAATTGTTTGAGCCGATGACGACGGCTTTCTTGCCGACGTAGGGGTCCGGTCCCGGATGCGCCGACGAGTGGTGTTGGTCGCCGCGGAAGATGTCCTGTCCGGGCAGCGTCGGCACGCTGGGCTTGCCCGACATTCCCGTCGCCAACACCAGCTGGGTCGGATGCAGCGTGAGGCGCTCGCCGTCTCGGTCGACCTCGACGGTCCACTGTCGGGCGGCTTCGTCATAGGACGCGGACAGACACGTCGTCTTCGGCCAGTACGGCACCTCCATGACCCGGGTGTAGAACTCCAGCCAGTCGCCGATCTTGTCCTTCGGGGCGAAGACCGGCCAGTTCTGCGGGAACGGTAGGTAGGGCAGATGGTCGTACCAGACCGGGTCATGCAGGCACAGCGACTTGTACCGCTTGCGCCATTGGTCCCCGGGCCGTTCGTGCGTGTCGACGACGATCGCCGGCACCCGCAGTTGACGCAGCCGTGCGCCCAGCGCGATACCACCCTGACCGCCGCCGACAACGAGGACGTAAGGCTGGACCGTTCGGCCCAGTTGGGCCTCCTCGTCTGCCCGCTTCTCCGCCCACGAGCGCGGATCGGGGTCGTCGCCGTGTACCGCGCCCAGTGCACGCGTCGGCCCCTTGGCTTCTTCGAAACCCTTCAGTTCCTGCAGGGCGGTGAGCAGAGTCCAGGCCTGATCACCCTTGAGGCGCAGGTGACCGGTGCCGCGGCCAACGGCGGTGTCGAACTCGATGAACGCCGACGTGACCTCACCGTCGGCGGTCGGCGTCTCACGGGTACGGAAGCCCGATGGATCAGTGCCGTCGAGGCGGGCGCCGAGCATGTCGGCGATCTGGTCGCGACCTTCGACGGTCTTGATGTTCCAAGTGAACGAGACGAGGTCGCGCCAGAAGCTGTCGACGGCGAACTTGCCGACGGCACGGTCGATATCCCGGGCCGCCAGTGCGGCCTCGAAGTCGGCGAGCCACTCGTCGACCCGCTGCTGCGGGGTGAGGGTCGCCTGAGGTTCCAATGTCGATGTCATGTGAGCCAGACCACACCTCACGCCAGGGTGCGTGCAAGAGTTGCGAACCGTTGCAACGGCTAGCGGACGTTCATTTCCGCCGGCCGCGCTCGGGCCGACCTGCGGCGGTGGATCTCGTTGCGGACCGCGGCCGCCACTTCGCGACCGGTCGACGCGATATGACGCGGACGCCTGCGCACCGCGCGCCCCGCCGCGATCGCCAGCCGCCGGGGTGTGACTAGATGCTTCGGCGCGACCTCGTGGTTGAGCACCCGCATCAGTGTGTGGCGCGCGTGTGCGTCGTCGGCGATGCCGCGCAGCACCTCGGTGAGTACTGGCGTCGACGGCCCAGGTGCGCCAATGTCGGTCGCGAACCAATGCATGGCGTAGGCGTCGCGGTCGCGCCAGCGCCACCACCGCTTAGTCGCCTCGTCGACGGCCGACTTATCGGCGAGCCCGGCAGGCAGCATGTCGGCGAGCCGGGACGGCCAGCGGCGACCCCGCGCAGCGCGCCCCGACGATCACCACGTCGAAGACCTGCATGACTCAGTCTGCCCCGTGAGGCCACCCGTTGTGCAACCCCCTGCAACTCTTTCGAGATGTGGTCGCCGTCACATAGAACGGCCGCATGAAAGCAGCTGTCTATTACGGACCCAACAAGGTCGAGATCGACGAGTCGCCGAGCCGGAGCCGGCGCCGGGCACCGTGAAGCTCAAGGTCGGCTTCAACGGGATCTGCGGCACCGACCTGCACGAGTATTACGCCGGACCCATCTTCGTACCGACCTCGCCGCACCCTCTGACGGGCCAGCAATTACCGCTGACCATCGGCCACGAATTCTCAGGCACGATTACCGCCGTCGGCGACGGCGTCACCGGCTGGGCTGAAGGCGATCGGGTAGCCGTCGAACCCATCTACAAGTGCGGCGACTGCGCACCCTGCCGCGCCGGAAATTACAACGTGTGCCAACACATCGGTTTTCACGGATTGATGTCCGACGGAGGTATGGCCGAATTCACCGTCGTCCCGACATCGATGCTGCACAAGCTGCCCAACAGTGTGTCGTTGGAACTCGGTGCGCTCGTGGAACCGATGTCGGTGGCCTACCACGCCGCCACCCTCGGTGACGTGGGCGGCGGCGACACCGCCATGGTGTTCGGAGCCGGGCCGATCGGCATCGGGTTGTGGTTTGCCCTGCGCGGCAAGGGCGTTGACGACATCTTCGTGGTCGAGCCGTCCGCCACCCGGCGCGCTGCCATCGAATCCCTGGGCGCCACGACGCTCGACCCGGCAGCGATCGACGTCCCGACATTCATCGCCGATCACACCCGTGGCAACGGTGCCGATGCGGTGTTCGACGCCGCCGGCGTCACGCCTGCGGTGACGACCGCGCTGGCGTGCGTGGGATCGCGCAAGCCGATGGTCAGTGTCGCCATCTACGAAAAGCCATTGGAGACACCACTTCTGAATCTCGTCATGAACGAAAGCCGCATTCAGGGCTCCCTGTGCTACACCGGGTCGGACTTTGAATCCGTCATCGCGCTGATGGCCGACGGTGCCTACGACACCACCGGCTGGGTGGCCACAATCCCGATCGACGACGTCGTCGACGAAGGCTTCGAGGCGCTACATGCGGGCAAGAAAATGAAAGTCTTGGTAGATCCGAACGGAGAATCATGAGCTTGCACGGAAAGGTTGCTCTGGTCACCGGGGCGGCGCGGGGGATCGGCCGCGGAATCGCGTTGCGGCTCGCCCGGGACGGTGCCGACGTCGGGCTTGTCGACGTTCGTTCCGACGGTATCGAGGCCGTAGCCGCTGAGATCGCCGAGATCGGCTGTAAGGCAACAACATTTGTCGCCGACGTGAGCGACCGCGAGCAGGTCTTCGCGGCCGTCGACCACACCGCGACGGCCCTGGACGGGTTCGACATCATGGTCAACAACGCGGGCATCGCGCTGGTCGGACCGATCGCCGACGTCACTGCAGAGCAGGTTGGCCGGGTCTGGGACATCAATGTCAACGGTGTGTTGTGGGGCATCCAGGCGGCGGCGTCGAAGTTCACGGCCCTGGGCCATGGCGGCAAGATCATCAACGCCTCGTCGATCGCCGGTCATGACGGCTTCGGCATGCTCGGCGTATACAGCGCATCGAAATTCGCGGTACGCGCACTGACGCAGGCCGCTGCCAAGGAATACGCTGCGGTCGGCATCACCGTGAATGCCTACTGCCCAGGTGTCGTCGGCACCGACATGTGGGTGGAGATCGACAAGCGGTTCGCCGAGCTGACCGGGGCTGCCGAGGGCGAGACGTATGCGAAGTTCGTCGGCGGGATCGCGCTGGGGCGTGCCGAGACTCCCGACGATGTGGCGGGGTTCGTCTCCTATCTGGCGGGTCCGGACGCGGACTATATGACCGGCCAGGCGGGGCTGATCGACGGCGGCCTGGTCTACCGCTGAGATGCGGAGCACAATCGGCAGTGATGCAAGGGGCGAATGTGCCTGAGCCCGCAGTCGCGCTCGGCGAGGACCCGCGTAGCTACGCGCGGCTGATGTCGGCCGTCTATGACGCGACGATGTCGGGTCACCGTGCGCCCGCTCGCCCTCGCGACATCATCGGCGACTCGTGGCAGCGGCTGATGTCTGCCGGCGTCGACCCCGACAACCGCACCCCACCGGTGGTCGAGTCCGGCGCGGTGGAGGCGTTGCGACGGGCGTCAGGCTTGATGGCAGTGCTCGACGAGGTGTCCCGCGGCCTCGAGTCGATCGTGGCCGACGGCACCAACATCCTGGTCGTGGCCGACTCGCACGGGAGGGTGTTGTGGCGATCGGGCTCCCCGGCGGTCCTCAACAACGCCGACCGCCTCGGGTTCATCGAAGGAGCGCGATGGGCCGAAGGTGAAGTGGGCACCAACGCCATCGGCACCGCGCTGGTGTCCAACCGCGCGGTTCAGGTGTTCTCGGCCGAGCACTTCTTGCGGACGCATCATTCCTGGACGTGCGCGGGAGCGCCCATCCGCGATCCGCGCACCGGGCAGGTGATCGGGGTGGTCGACGTCTCCGGCCCGGCGGCGACGGTGCACCCGACGACGGTGGCGTTGGTCGACGCGGTCGCGCGGCTCGCCGAATCGCATCTGCGTGAACAACACGACCGCACGCTCAATCGGCTCCGGATGGTCGCTGCCCCGATACTGGCCCGCATCGGCAAGCCGGCGCTTGCCGTCGACTCCGAGGGTTGGGTGGCGGCGGTCGACTCGCTGCCGCTGCACAATCGCATTCTGCTGCCGGACGAGATTGCTCCGGGCCGGGCGTGGATCACCTCCCTGGGCATCTGCGATATCGACGTGCTTCCCGGTGGGTGGCTGGTTCGGCCGGCCGAGGACGACGAGGCTCCGGCGCTGACGCGGGTGGAGCTGGATCTCACGGCGCCCGGTGCACCCGCATTGGACATGGCGGGGCAGTTCGGCCGCTGGCGCCACGGTATCTCGCTGCGGCATGCCGAGATCCTGCTGATCTTGGCGCGGGATCCGCGGGGCCGGTCGGCGCCCGAGCTGGCCGACGACCTCTACGGCGACCGCAGCCGGGTTGTCACGGTACGCGCTGAGTTATCGCGTCTGCGTAAGCATTTCGCCGGTTTGCTTGCCGCGCAGCCATATCGTTTTGTCAGTGGTGTCGACGTGAGCGTGCGATATCCCGTAGACATGTCACTGGTGCTGCCATCATCGACCGCACCGGCGGTTCGTACCGCACGTATCACCGAAAGTGTCTCGTAGAGGAGGACTTATGACTGTTTTTGCCCGCCCCGGTGCGTCGGGGTCTGCCATGTCTTTTCAGTCTCGGTATGAGAATTTCATCGGTGGTGAGTGGGTGGCGCCGGTGGGTGGTCAGTATTTCGAGAACCCAACGCCCGTGACCGGTGAAGTCTTCACCGAGGTGGCGCGCTCCACCGACGCCGATATCGAGAAGGCGTTGGATGCCGCGCACGCGGCCGCACCGGCATGGGGTAAGACGTCCGCGGGCGAGCGGTCGGTGATTCTCAACAAGATCGCCGACCGTATCGAGGCCAACCTCGAGTCGATCGCCCTGGCCGAGTCGTGGGATAACGGCAAGCCGATCCGGGAAACGCTCAACGCCGATATTCCGTTGGCAGTGGACCACTTCCGCTACTTCGCCGCCGCGATCCGCGCCCAGGAAGGCGCGTTGTCGCAGATCGATGAGGACACCGTCGCCTACCACTTCCACGAGCCCCTCGGTGTGGTCGGGCAGATCATTCCGTGGAACTTCCCGATCCTGATGGCCGTCTGGAAGCTGGCACCGGCCTTGGCCGCGGGTAATGCGATCGTGCTCAAACCGGCCGAGCAGACCCCCGCCTCGGTGCTGTATCTGATCTCGTTGATAGCCGACCTGCTGCCGGCCGGAGTACTCAATGTGGTCAACGGATTCGGCGTCGAGGCCGGCAAACCCCTGGCGTCGAGCAATCGGATCGCCAAGATCGCGTTCACCGGGGAAACGACCACCGGCCGGTTGATCATGCAGTACGCCTCCCAGAACCTGATCCCGGTCACCTTGGAGCTGGGCGGGAAGAGCCCGAACATCTTCTTCTCCGATGTGATGGCCGCCAACGACGACTATCAGGACAAGGCGCTGGAGGGGTTCACCATGTTCGCCCTCAACCAGGGTGAGGTGTGCACGTGTCCGTCGCGGTCGCTGATCCAGTCCGATATCTACGACGACTTCCTGGCGATGGCGGCGATCCGCACCAAAGCGGTGCGGCAAGGGGATCCGCTGGATACCGAGACGATGATCGGCGCGCAGGCGTCCAACGACCAGCTCGAAAAGATCTTGTCCTACATCGAGATCGGCAAGAGTGAAGGCGCTCAGATCCTGACCGGCGGTGAGCGTGCCGAGTTGGGCGGTGACCTCAACGGCGGCTACTACGTGCAGCCCACGATCTTCACCGGCGACAACGCGATGCGGATTTTCCAGGAGGAGATCTTTGGACCCGTGGTGTCGGTGACGTCGTTCACCGATTACGACGACGCCATCCGGATCGCGAACGACACCCTCTACGGGTTGGGGGCCGGGGTGTGGAGCCGTGATGGCAACACCGCCTACCGGGCCGGGCGTGACATCAAGGCCGGGCGGGTGTGGACGAACTGCTATCACGCTTATCCCGCACACGCGGCGTTCGGTGGCTACAAGCAGTCCGGCATCGGCCGGGAAAACCACAAGATGATGCTCGACCACTATCAGCAGACCAAGAACCTGCTCGTCTCCTACTCCAACAAGGCTCAGGGCTTCTTCTGACGAGCGGAGCGAGGAAGAACGAGTTGGCACCGTTGATGAAACAGCAGGCGCCGCCGCGGGCACTGATCACCGCGGCGGCCGCCGAGCTCCTGCACAGCCTGCAGCAGCGGCACGGGCCGGTGATGTTCCACCAGTCCGGCGGCTGCTGCGACGGGTCGTCGCCGATGTGTTACCCCGACGGTGACTTCATCGTCGGCGACCGCGACGTGCTGCTCGGGGTGCTCGAAGGTGCCCCGGTGTGGATCTCCGGCCCGCAATTCGAGACGTGGAAACACACCCAGCTGGTGATCGACGTCGTACCCGGTCGCGGTGGCGGCTTCAGCTTGGAAGCCCCCGAGGGCATGCGTTTTCTGAGCCGGGGCCGAGCCTTCACCGACGCGGAAAACCAGTTGCTGGCCAGCGAATCTGCGGTGACCGGAGCCGACTACGAGCGTGGCGCCCGCCCCGCCGAACGGGCCGACCTGGTGGTCGCCGACGCAGCAGACGCTTGTGCAATCCCTGGTCGGCGCGCCGGAGTCGTTCAGCAATAGTCCGGACGACTGCACGTACCCTCATAAGCGTGATACCCCTGCCTCGGGCATGGCTGCTCACAAGCGCGTTGCTGGTCGGCACCGTGACCGGACTGGTTGCGGCGGTCGTGGCCACCCTGCTGGTCAAGACACCCGTTCGCCCCGATCTGGTGGTCGGTTTGGTGGTGGCCGTCCCGAGCGTCATCGGAATGCTGCTGATCCTGTTCTCCGGCCGGCGCTGGATGACAACGGTCGGGGCGTTCATCCTCGCGATGGCGCCAGGTTGGCTCGGGGCATTGGTTCTGGTTCAGGTGGTGTCACATGGTTGAAAAGACTTCCCTCCCGTCGACCGAGCCCCATCACGCGCCGATCTTCGACACCGGCCCACATCCCGACGTGCTCCGCGCACTGACCGACGAACCCGAGGCGCAGGTCTCCGAAGAGTCCATCGCGTTCAGTGAGTTGGAGAACTTCGACACCGACGCGTTCCTGCATCGGGTCGACGGATCGGTGCACGCCGAGCCGGTGGTCGTACCGCCCGCCCCGTCCGCTGTCGTCGGCACGTATCAGTACATGAAGCGGTGGCCGTTTGTGTTCATCGTGGCCGCCGTCTGGGTGCTGGCCGCCGCCGCCGGTCTGGGCATGTACTTCTGGTGGTACACCTCGCTGAACAAGACTCCCGCGGTGTTCTGCGTGCTCATGTACCTGATCGTCTGCTCGGTCGCCAGCATGCTGGTTTCCATGGTGCAGAACCGGCCGCAGGTAACGGCGCTGGCCATCGCCCTGATGTCGGCACCGCTGGCCTCGGTGGCCACCGCCGCGCTGCTGCACGGCGCCTACTACTTCGAATGGATCGCGCGTCCGACGATAGGCTGACGACGTGACCCACTATGACGTCGTCGTCCTCGGAGCCGGTCCTGGCGGATACGTCGCGGCAATCCGCGCCGCCCAGCTCGGACTGAACACCGCCATCATCGAACCCAAATATTGGGGCGGAGTCTGCCTCAATGTCGGCTGCATCCCGTCGAAGGCGTTGCTGCGCAATGCCGAGCTGGCCCACATCTTCACCAAAGACGCCAAGACGTTCGGCATCAGCGGTGAGGCCAGCTTCGACTACGGGGTCGCCTTCGACCGCAGCCGCAAGGTCGCCGACGGCCGCGTCGCCGGCGTGCACTTCCTGATGAAGAAGAACAAGATCACCGAGATCCACGGTTACGGGAAGTTCACCGGCCCGAAGAGTATCGAGGTCGATCTCAACGAGGGTGGCACCGAGAAGGTCGAGTTCGACAACGCGATCATCGCGACCGGCTCGAGCACTCGTCTCGTTCCCGGCACCTCGCTGTCGAAGAACGTCGTCACCTACGAGGAGCAGATCCTGTCCCGGGAACTGCCCAAGTCGATCGTCATCGCCGGGGCCGGTGCCATCGGCATGGAGTTCGCCTACGTCATGAAGAACTACGGCGTCGACGTCACCATCGTCGAGTTCCTGCCGCGCGCGCTGCCCAACGAGGACGCCGAGGTCTCCAAGGAGATCGAGAAACAGTACAAGAAGCTCGGCGTGAAGATCCTCACCGGAACCAAGGTCGACAAGATCGAGGACGACGGTTCGACGGTCACCGTGACCGTCAGCAAGGACGGCAAGACCGAGGAAATCAAGACCGAGAAGGTGTTGCAGGCCATCGGTTTTGCGCCGAACGTCGAAGGCTTCGGTCTGGACAAGACCGGCGTCGAACTCACCGACCGCAAGGCCATCGGCATCGACGACTACATGCGCACCAACGTGCCGCACATCTACGCGATCGGTGACGTCACGGCCAAGCTTCAGTTGGCGCATGTCGCCGAGGCGATGGGCGTGGTGGCCGCCGAAACCATTGCCGGTGCCGAGACGCTGGCCCTGGGTGACTACCGGATGATGCCGCGCGCGACGTTCTGCCAGCCGCAGGTGGCGAGCTTCGGCCTCACCGAGGAGCAGGCCCGCGACGAGGGTTACGACGTCAAGGTCGCCAAGTTCCCGTTCACCGCCAACGGTAAGGCCCACGGACTGGCCGACCCCACCGGCTTCGTGAAGGTCATCGCTGACGCCAAGTACGGCGAATTGCTCGGTGGCCATCTGATCGGGCCCGACGTCTCGGAGCTGCTGCCGGAGATGACGCTGGCGCAGAAGTGGGACCTGACGGTCAACGAGCTGACCCGCAACGTGCACACCCACCCGACGCTGTCGGAGGCACTACAGGAATGCTTCCACGGTCTCGCCGGCCACATGATCAACTTTTGAGGCCAACGCTGATCGCCGGTATCGGCGGACTCGTAGTCGGCCACATCCTGTGGCTGATCGGCATCTCGTTGGCCACCAACAGCGAGGATGTCAGCTTCTGGGTGCTGATTCTTTCTGCCGTGATCGCTGTGATCGCCGCGGCCGTTGGATACCTGGCGTGGCGAACTTATCAGCGTAAGAACAAAATTTGGGCGGCGTTTCTGGGCTGTGTGCCGGTCTCGCCGGTGATCTTCACCCTGATCGTTCTCGGCGTCACTTACCTCTAGAGCGGATCTGCCAGCTGTTCGGCAGGTCCGTTTCAGGCTGTCCCAAGCATCGCGGCGTCGACTCGTACCAGCCGGTGTCAGAGAGGCTCCGGGCTGCGAGGGGGATTGTCATGGCCGAATGGCCGCGTGGTGTAAGCGCAAAAGTCTGGATGGCAGTGATCGGCGGCAGTGCCGTGGTCGCCATGGGCGGAGTAACCGTCGCGTTCGACGACGGAGTGCCCGTGGATTCATCGCCGGTGGCGGCCCCAATACTGCCCGGTCCGATGACCCAGGGCGACACCGTGACAACCACGATTCCACCAACGACCTTGGCTACGGCGAAGGCGGTCGTGACGCACAAGGCCCAGCCCTACAAGGGGTAGCCCGCGCTAGTCGGGGAAGTCCATCGGCACCCGCAACGTCGCCAGAATGGCGGCGATAGCGTCGTAATGCCCTGCCAGCGCGCAGAATTCGATCACCTGCTCGCGGGTCAGATGTGTCGACAGGTCGGCGAACGTGTCGTCGGACAAATCGCGGTTCAACACGAATTCATCGACCGCGGTCAGGAGCGCGCGCTGGCGGTCGGTAAGGCCCTGCGCGGTAGGCCCGGCAAAGATCTTGTCCTGCAACGCCGGATCGACGCCTCGGCTACGGGCCAGCCTACGATGCTGCTGCAGCTCGTACTCCGAACCGCGTAGGTGACCCACTCGCAAGATCACCAACTCCTTGTCCCGCTTGGGCAGCTTGCCCCAATTCAGTAGCACGCCCGAATACGGGAGGAACGACAGGAACAACAGCTTGTGCTGGCCCAGCACTTCGAACAGGTGCATGTGGGGAGCCCGAATAGACCTAGCGCCCAAGCGGGAGATCCCCCAGTTGAGCACGCCGAGCTCGCGCCGGCTGCCGGGTGAAATGCGTTGACCCATTAGGACTCCTTGACCAGATAGGGCGACACCGTACTGCGGTGCTCATCGAGATCCAGCGCCCGGCCCAGGGCCGGGAAGGCGCGCTGCGGGCAGTTGTCACGTTCGCACACCCGGCAGCCCGCGCCGATCGGTGTCGCGCTGTCGGCGGACAAGTCCAGACCTTTGGAGTAGACCAGCCGGCTGGCATGCCGCATCTCGCAGCCCAGTCCGATCGCGAAGGTCTTGACCGGCTGACCGTAACGCGACGCCCGCCGCTCGACCGTTCGTGCCACCCACATGTAGTTCTGCCCGTCCGGCATCTGAGCGATCTGAACCAGGATCTTGCCCGGGTTCGAGAACGTCTCGTAGACGTTCCACAGCGGGCAGGTGCCGCCGGCGGAGGAGAAGTGAAAACCCGTGGCGGACTGGCGTTTCGACATGTTGCCGGCTTTGTCCACCCGGACGAACGAGAACGGGACGCCCCGCATGGACGGCCGCTGCAGGGTGGAGAGCCGGTGGCAGATCGTCTCGTAGCTGACCTGATAGAAGGCCGACAGCCGTTCGATGTCGTAGCGGAAACTCTCGGCCATGTCGTGAAACTGCCCATACGGCAGCACCGTTGCGGCCGCGAAGTAGCTGGCCAACCCGAGGCGCGCCAGCTTGCGCGATTCCTCGCTGGTGAACTTGCCCTCGTCGACCAGCTTGTCGATCAAGTCACCGCACTCCAGGTAGGCCAGCTCGGTGGCCATCTTGAAGACCTGCTGGCCCGACGACAGGTGATTGCTGATCTCCAGCGTGCGCGCGACGGGGTCATAGCGGTGCAGCACGGTGTCGCCCATGTCGATGCGGCGGATGATGTGCACGCCGTGCACCATGGTGAGGCGGTCGGCCAGCTCCCGCGACAACTCGGCTCGGTGCATCCGCATGCGGATGGTGAGATCCTCAGCGGCGGTGTCGAGTTCGTGCAGATAGTTCTGCCGTTGGTAGAAGTAGTCGCGGACTTCCTCATGCGGCATGGAGATCGACGCCGAGCCACTGCCTCCGGTGTTGAGATTGAACCGGTCTTCGGTCGCGGCCGCCAGCTGCGCGGTGGTGATCCGGTAGCGGCGATGCAGATTGACGATCGCACGGGCGATCGCCGGGTGCGTGCCGACGATGTCGGCGACTTCGGTCATGTCGACGTCGAGGTCGAGGTCGCGATCCATTGTCACTTCGCGGAGTTCGGCGACCAGCCGGGTGTCGTCCTCGGACGAGAAGAAGGTGGCGTCGACGCCGAACACCTCGGTGATGCGCAACAGCACCGCAACGGTCAGCGGCCGCACATCGTGCTCGATCTGGTTGAGGTAGCTCGGCGAAATCTCCAGCATCTGGGCCAACGCCGCCTGGCTGAATCCACGTTCGCTGCGCAGCTGTCGTATCCGGGAGCCGACGAACGTCTTGGCCACGCTGACAGCCTACTCACGTGTGCGAAGGCGGCTTCGCAGCGTTGGCAACGCAAGCCGGTTGGCATCGATGAGGCCCTTTGGCATGATCGCGCTGGGACGGGATCGGAGAGGACGACACACCACATGACCAGCAGCACCACCAGCACTGGATTAGCGAAGGTGTTGATGCCGGTTCCCGATCCGCATCCCGACGTGTTCGACCGCGAATGGCCGCTGCGGGTCGGTGATATCGATCGCGCAGCCCGGCTTCGTCTGGACGCCGCGTGCAGGCACATCCAGGACGTCGGCCAGGACCAGCTCCGCGAGATGGGCCACGAGGAAACGCACCCGCTGTGGATCGTCCGGCGCACGATGGTGGATCTGATCCGTCCGATCGAGTATCCGGAGATGCTGCGGCTGCGCCGCTGGTGCTCGGGTACGTCGAACCGCTGGTGTGAGATGCGGGTCCGGATCGACGGCCGCAAGGGCGGATTGATCGAATCCGAGGCCTTCTGGATCAACATCAACCGCGAGACGCAGGGCCCGGCCCGCATCGCCGACGACTTCCTCGAGGGACTGCAGCGCACCACCGACGTCAACCGGCTCCGGTGGAAGGCCTATCTGACCGCCGGCTCGCGGCACGACGCCAACGAGATCCGCGACTTCCCCATCCGCGTCAGCGACATCGACCTCTTCGACCACGTGAACAACTCGGTGTACTGGAAGGTCGTCGAGGAGTTCCTGGCGCCACACCCCGAGCTCTTCGAGTCCCCGCTGCGCGTCACCATCGAGCACGATGCGCCGGTGGCCTTCGGCGACAAGCTGGAAATTCTGCTGCACGTCTACCCGCCCGGCTCGACCGACAAGTTCGGCCCGGAGCTCGCCGATCGCACTGTTAGAACGCTCACATACGTCGTCGGCGAAGAGGTCAAAGCCGTCGCATCAATCTTCGCGCTCTGAGCCCCGTGGTTTTAACAGTACGGGCGTACTGACCAGCGAGTATCTGCTACCGGACGGTAACTTCTGAACCGGTTCAGGTGTTGGCTGTCTTCGCAATCTTTGCAGAGTTACCGACCTGCTTGGCGAAAATTGGCACTCTTAATGGCTTGAACTGCGCTAATGGTGCGAGGCATGCTCGTGTCAGCACACCAGCCAAGCCGCGTTGACGTTAACAGTTCACTCCAAGTCAAGGTGGCCCTCGATCCGAAGGAGCAGGCGATGTCCAACGTCGGTCAGCCGAAGAGCCCAGAAGAAATCCAGAAGGACTGGGACACCAATCCCCGCTGGAAGGGGATCACCCGTACCTACACCCCGGCCGACGTCGTCGCGCTGCAGGGCAGTGTCGTCGAGGAGGCCACCCTGGCCCGCCGCGGCGCCGAGGTGCTGTGGAACCAGCTCCACGACATGGAGTTCGTGAACGCGCTGGGTGCGCTGACCGGCAACATGGCCGTTCAGCAGGTCCGCGCGGGCCTGAAGGCCATCTACCTGTCGGGTTGGCAGGTCGCCGGTGACGCGAACCTGTCCGGCCACACCTACCCCGACCAGAGCCTCTACCCGGCCAACTCGGTGCCGCAGGTCGTGCGCCGCATCAACAACGCGCTGCTGCGCGCCGACGAGATCGCCAAGGTCGAGGGCGACACCTCGGTGGAGAACTGGCTGGCCCCGATCGTCGCCGACGGTGAGGCCGGCTTCGGTGGCGCGCTCAACGTGTACGAACTGCAGAAGGCGATGATCGCCGCCGGTGTTGCCGGTTCGCACTGGGAAGACCAGCTCGCGTCGGAGAAGAAGTGCGGCCACCTCGGTGGCAAGGTGCTGATCCCGACCCAGCAGCACATCCGCACCCTGACCTCGGCCCGCCTCGCGGCCGACGTCGCCGACGTCCCCACCGTCGTCATCGCCCGTACCGATGCCGAGGCCGCCACGCTCATCACCTCCGATGTGGACGAGCGCGACCAGCCGTTCATCACCGGTGAGCGCACCGCCGAGGGCTTCTACCGGGTGCGCAACGGCATCGAGCCCTGCATCGCCCGCGCCAAGGCCTACGCGCCGTACTCCGATCTGATCTGGATGGAGACCGGCACCCCGGACCTGGAGCTGGCGGCGAAGTTCGCCGAGGGCGTCAAGAGCGAGTTCCCGGACCAGATGCTGGCCTACAACTGCTCGCCGTCGTTCAACTGGAAGCAGCACCTGGACGACTCGACGATCGCGAAGTTCCAGAAGGAGCTCGGCGCGATGGGCTTCAAGTTCCAGTTCATCACGCTGGCCGGCTTCCACGCCCTGAACTACTCGATGTTCGATCTGGCCTACGGCTACGCCCGCAACCAGATGAGCGCCTACGTCGAGCTGCAGGAGCGCGAGTTCGCCGCCGAGGAGCGCGGTTACACCGCGACCAAGCACCAGCGCGAGGTCGGCGCCGGCTACTTCGACCGGATCGCCACCACCGTGGACCCGACCAGCTCCACCACGGCGCTCGCGGGCTCGACCGAAGAGGGCCAGTTCCACTAAATCCCTACCGAGCAGACGCAAAGGTCCCCTTCACCACCGCGTGTTGGGGACTTTTGCGTCTGCTGGCGCCTCTAGTAGAAAGTGTCTTCGTGAGTATTGAACGAGTAGGTGTGGTCGGAGCCGGACAGATGGGCTCGGGCATCGTCGAGGTGTGTGCCAAGGCCGGCGCGAACGTCGTCGTCTACGAGCCGACTGACGCGCTGATCAACGCCGGCCGTGACCGCGTCACCTCCTCGCTGGAGCGCGCGACGAGCAAGGGCAAGCTCTCGGAGGCCGACCGCGATGCGACGCTGGCGCGACTGGCGTTCACCACGGATCTCGCGGAGCTGTCCGATCGCCAGCTGGTGATCGAGGCCGTCGTCGAGGACGAGGCCGTCAAGGGCAAGATCTTCGCGCAGCTCGACGAACTCATCACCGACCCCGACGCTGTGCTCGCGTCCAACACCTCGAGCATCCCGATCATGAAAATCGCTGCGGCGACCAAGAATCCGAGCCGGGTGTTGGGCTTGCACTTCTTCAACCCGGTGCCGGTGCTGCCGCTCGTCGAGCTGATCAACACGCTGGTCACCTCCGAGGCCGCCATCGCCCGCGTCGAGCAGTTCGCCGGCGAGGTGCTCGGCAAGAAGGTGGTGCGCTGCGGCGACCGCTCCGGATTCGTCGTCAACGCGCTGCTGGTGCCCTACCTGCTGTCCGCCATCCGCATGGTCGAGGCCGGGGTGGCCACCATCGAGGACGTCGACACGGCAATCGTGGCCGGCCTGTCGCACCCGATGGGCCCGTTGCGCCTTTCGGACCTCATCGGCCTGGACACCATGAAACTCATCGCCGACTCGATGTACGAAGAACTCAAGGACGCCCACTACGCCCCGCCGCCATTGCTCCTGCGCATGGTCGAGGCCGGGCAGCTGGGTAAGAAGTCCGGCCAGGGTTTCTACAGCTACTGAGCGGGTGCTGGCTCCGCGCTTTATGCATTTCCTTCGCTGATTGGCTAGGCTCTCCGTTCGGTCGGGGGTCCGTCGCAGCAACATTGCGTTCCGCGGCCTTCGACCACGCAACCAATTGGTGGAAGGTAGCTGTCGATGGTCGATGTGGATACGGATCTGACTCCTTACTACGAGGAATCACAATCGATCTACGACGTCTCCGACGACTTCTTCGCCCTGTTCCTCGGCCCCACCATGGGCTACACCTGTGGCTACTACGAGCGCGAAGACATGACGCTCGACGAATCCCAGACCGCCAAGTTCGACCTGGCGCTGGGCAAGCTCAACCTGGAACCCGGCATGACGCTGCTCGACGTCGGCTGCGGCTGGGGCGGGGCGCTCGAGATGGCGGTACAGAAATACGACGTCAACGTCATCGGGATCACGCTGAGCAAAAACCAATCCGAGTACGCCCGGCGGCGCCTGGCCAAGCTCGACACCGACCGCTCGATCGAGGTGCGGCTGCAGGGCTGGGAGGAATTCGACGAGCCGGTCGACCGAATCGTGAGCATCGGCGCCTTCGAGGCGTTCAAGGTCGAGCGGTATCCGCTGTTCTTTGAGAAGGCTTACTCGTTGCTTCCCGCTGACGGCCGGATGTTGTTGCACACCATCCTGGCCCATACGCAGAAGTTCTTCCGCGACAACGGGATCAAGGTCACCATCAGCGATCTGAAGTTCATGAAGTTCATCGAGAACGAAATCTTCCCTGGCGGGCGGCTGCCCGCCGTCGAGGACATCGAGCAGCTGGCCGTCGACTCGGGCTTCACTCTCGAGCGCATCCACCTGCTGCAGCATCACTACGCGCGCACGTTGGACATGTGGGCGGCGAAGCTGGTGGCCAACCGTGACGAGGCGATTGCGATCACCTCGGCGGAGATCTACGACCGCTACATGAGGTATTTGACCGGCTGCGCGGACTTCTTCCGTCGCGGTATCACCAACATCGGCCAGTTCACCCTGGTCAAAGGCTAAGCCTCGGCGAGCTTCTTCTTCTCGGCCTCGACGTCGAAGTCGGCGGGCGGCCACTCCAGCTTCATCCCCTTGAGAGCTTCGATGAGCAACTCGTTGATCGCCAACCGCGAGTACCACTTCTTGTCGCACGGGATGACGAACCACGGCGCGTAGTCGGTCGAAGTCCGGTCCAGCACAGCCTGATACGCCTCCTGGTACGCCGGCCACAGCTTGCGCTCGGCCACGTCGCCGGGGTTGTACTTCCAGTACTTGTCCGGCCGTTCGAGGCGTTCGGAGAGGCGCTTCTTCTGCTCGTCGAGGGAGACGAACATCGCGCATTTGACGATGGTCGTCCCGGAGTCGACGAGCTCCTTCTCGAACGTGTTGATCTCGTCGTAGCGCTTTTCCCAGACTTCACGAGGAACCAACTCGTGCACCCGGACGACCAGCACGTCCTCGTAGTGGGACCGGTCGAACACGCCGATGTTGCCTGCGGCGGGCAGCGCCTTGCGGATCCGCCACAGGTAGTGGTGGGCGCGCTCCTCCTCGGTCGGCACGCCGAAACTCGTGTAGTGAATACCTTGCGGATTGCCCGCTCCCACAACGTGTTTGACGGTTCCGCCCTTGCCTGCGGTGTCCATGCCCTGCAAGACCAACAGCAGTGAGCGGTTGTCGCCGGCGCGGCCGTTGGCGTAGAGCATCTCCTGCAGGCCCGCGAACCGCTCATTGCGTTCGTCCTGCAACTCTTCCGACCCGTCCTTGCCGTCGGAATATCCCGGAGTGGAGTCGGTGTCGATGTCGGCGACCTTGTCACCCGGATTGAACCGCAAAACCTTGCGCGGCTCGTGGGTCCATTGCGACGGAAGATCACTCATAGCCGACGAGACTAATCCTCGATCACGCGCCTGTATCGCGACGGCGCGAAACCAGCATGAATCCCACCACGGCGAGCGCCAGCACGCCCGCCGCGACAGCGACGCTGATGAGGACCGTCTTGTTCTTGTCGATCCACGACGTCGACTCCGATGCCGCGGTCAGCTTCACGTTGTAGCCGGGTAGCGGCTCCTGGCCCGGGCGTTGAATGCCCGGCAGCAGCTGTGTCTCGTTGATGACGAACACCGCTTCGCCCTTGTCGGTCTTCGACCATTGGCCCCAGGCTGGCACCTCTTCGTCGAGCAGCACCTTGACGGCGTTGTTGTTGGCGGGATCCTTGCCCAGGTCGGTCAGCGATTTCACGCGGAACGGCTCGGATTGCCCGCGGTCGAACTTCACCTGAACCAGCACGTTCTTCTGGGTCTTCACCGGCGCCGGCTTCTGTGGTGGCGCCTGGCCGGGCGCCGGCTCGTAGCCGCCACCCGAGAAACTGCCGACGGACAGGTTGGTGGCCGGTCCCGACGCCGGGCGCGTCATTGCGGTGAAGTTGTAGGTGCCGGTGTTCGGGACGTTCAGCGTGGCCCGCTGAAGCGGCGCGACGGTGAAGACCTGGGTGCGACCGCCGTAGTCGTACAGAATCGACAGCGGCGTGCGGTACGGGTTGGTGAACACCGGCCGGTAGAAGCGGTCGTAGCTGATCCAGCTCGAATTCCACAGTGTCACTGGGCTACTCAGCGTCATCCCGGTAGTGAGGGTCGAGGTGCTCACCGTCGTCGAGACCGACTCCTGGTAGGTGGTGACCTCCTCGGAAGTCACCTCGGTGGACGTCGTCGTCGTGACCTCCGAGGACTCGGCTGTGGTCACGTCCTCGCGCGTGACGTCCGGCTCCGCGGGCTCGACGATGCCGCCGTCGGCCGACGGCGCCTGCGTGCCGGGCGCTTCGTTAGTCCCGCCGCCCGAAGATTCCGTGCCACCAGGTTCGTCGTGGGTTCCACCGGGGGCCGGTTCAGCTCCGCCGGGCTCGTCATGGAGTCCTCCGCCGGGCTCGTCGTGGGTGCCGCCGGGCTCGTCGTGCGTGCCGCCAGGCTCGTCGTGAACTCCGCCCGAGGGCTCCTCGACGCCGCCCGGCTCCTCGTGCAGACCGCCGCCCGAGGGTTCCTCGACGCCACCGCCGGACGGGGCTTCGGGCACGCTGCCGCCGTCGTCCCCGCCGCTGAAGCTGCTGCCGCCACCATCGTCGTCGCCGAACGGGTCCGCCGCGGCCACCGCAGTACCAGCAAACAGAGCAGACATCGATACCGCGACCGCGGCCATCATCGCTGCTGGCTTACGGAACTTTGCGGCGTTGTCGTTGTCCACCCCGGCCTCCTAGACCCCTATGACGCGAAACCATTCCGCCCGAAGGCATATCTCGGGGGCTGCCCCGAAGGTTTGTTCTACAGGATGCGCGGCAGTTTCAGGGGAGGTTGCGCCTCCTCGGCGCTTGCGCGCCTTTTTGACGGTCGGGCAGTTAACATCATCTGGCTTATGTGTGGCTGAGTCTGGGGGATCTGGTGCGGGTACGAACCTGTTGGATCGGCGTCGCGGTGCTCTCGCTCGCGATCGCCGCTGCCGGTTGTGGACACGACAACTCGGCCAAGCCGTCGTCATCGCCGTCGGCGGCTGTGCCCGCGACGGCCGAAGCCTCGCCTCAACCGTCCGGCCAAGCCGACGTCAACAACAACGGGATGCCCGACGCGTCGGCCGACGACAAGGACTGGCCCGGCAAGATGACCGCGACCTACGAGGACGCGACCTCGCCGGAGGCGGTCACCGGTCGCGACCTCCTCAAGAACGATCACCTGCTGGAGGACCTGGCCGACGGCATCACGTCCTCGATGAAGCTGCCCTACGACATCCCGTTGATCGGCAAGCAATGCGGGACGGCCAATGCGTATTGGAGCCCTGACGCCAAGTCGGTGACGATCTGCTACGAGGACGCAGCCGACGCGGTGGACATCTACACCAAAGCCGGTGACCCCGACCCGAAGGCCTCGGCGATCAACTCCGAGATCGCGACGTTCTACCACGAGACCGGACACATGGTGATCGACATCTACGACCTGCCGGTGACCGGCCGGGAGGAGGACGTCGCCGATCAGCTGGCCGCCTACACCCTGCTGGCGCCCGGCCCGGACGGCAAGATCGACCCGGCGTCGGTGCAGGCGGTCAAGGACTTCGCCCGGGAATTCAAGGGCTACAGCGAGCAGAAGGGCGGCGAGATCGACGAGGGCCAGCTCGCCGACGTGCACACCCTGGACCTGGCCCGGATGTACAACCTCGAATGCTGGGTCTACGGCGCCGATCCCAAGGGCAACGCCGATCTGGTCAGCAGTGGCGCGCTTCCGCAGGATCGCGCCGACGGCTGCGAGGACGAATACACCAAGCTGAGCAGTTCGTGGGATACCTTGCTCGGCCCGTATCTCAAGTGAGCGGCGGCAGCGCCGGCGACGGATGCGGGCCGGAGCTGAACCTGTCCAGCGAGCCGCCCGCCTCGACGATGCCGCATAGCGCGTTCCAGCACAGCATCGTCAGATAGTCGATCAGCTCATCGCTGGTCATCCGCGGGTTTGACATCCACGAGTGGGTTGCCAGCTGCACGCCGCCGACGATCAGGTAGGCCCAGGGCTCGACACCGCCGGTGTCCATGCCGGCCCGCTGCATACGTCTGCGCAGCACCACGGCGAGCATCCTGGCGATGATTTGCTCCGAGTCGGCGATGACTTTGTTTTTGCTGGCGGAACTGTTTGCCATCACGAACCGGTACGGCTCCGGCTCGGAGGCGACGGTGTCCACGTAGACCCGGATGATCTCGCGGGTGAGATCGAATCCGTCCATGTTGGACGACAGCGCGGCGGCCATGTTGGGGATCAGCGTGGTCTGCGCGAAGCGCATCATCACCGCGGTGGTGAGGTCGTTCTTGTCGACGAAATAGCGGTACAGGACGGTCTTCGAGACACCGATTTCCGCAGCTATCTCGTCCATGCTGACGTCGCGGCCGCGGCGGCGGATAGCCTCGAGCGCGCCGTCCACCAACTCGGTGCGGCGTTCGACCTTGTGTTGGTGCCAGCGTCGCTTGCGACCGTCGGTCTTGGCCCGGGCGTTTTCCAGGCCATGGCTCATCTTCTGTGCCACTATCGCGGAGTCCGTTCCCCTCGTTCGAAACGATTCTACGGTCTAATCAATGGGCACCGTCACATTAACTGGGTCCCGCGATAGCGGATGATGGTGGAGTGGCAGCCAAACATCGCCTTCCGGCGTTGCCGACCGAGGTAGTGCGCGCAGGTACGTCGTTTGCGGAATCGTTCGCCGGGGCCGACCCCGAGGCGGACGCGCAGCGGCGCCGAGCACTGCGCCGGATGAAGGCCGTCGCGCTGGGGTTCCTGATCGGCGCGACGCTGATCTTCCTGGCCTGCCGGTGGGGTCAAGCCCAGGGCGGGCCGGCCTGGATCGGCTATGTGGGCGCCGCCGCCGAAGCCGGGATGGTGGGCGCGCTGGCCGACTGGTTCGCCGTCACCGCGCTCTTTCGTCATCCGCTCGGGCTGAAGATCCCGCACACCGCGATCATCAAACGCAAGAAGGATCAGCTCGGCGAGGGCCTAGGCGCCTTCGTGCGGGAGAACTTCCTGTCGCCCGCGGTGGTGGAGACCAAGCTGCGCGACGCGGAAGTGGCCGGCCGCCTTGGCAAGTGGCTGTCAGAACCGTCGCATGCCGAACGGGTGGCCAGCGAGGCCGGCACCGTGTTGCGGGTCGTCGTGGAACTGCTCAACGACGACGACATCCAGCAGGTCATCGACCGCACCATCGTCCGGCGGCTTGCCGAACCGCAGTGGGGTCCGCCGGTGGGTCGGGTGCTGGCCCAACTACTGGCCGAGAACCGCCAGGAAGCCTTGATTCAGCTGCTGTGTGACCGTGCCTTCGAATGGGCGCTGAACGCCGGCGACACGATCGAACGCGTCGTCACCCGGGATTCACCCAGCTGGTCACCGCGATTCGTCGACCAGCTGGTCGGTGACCGGATCCATCGCGAGCTGATGGATTTCACCGACAAGGTGCGCCGCAACCCGAATCATGAACTGCGCCAATCGGCTAACCGATTCCTCTTCGAGTTCGCCAACGACCTGCAGAACGACGATGCGACGATCGCGCGTGCGGAGGCGGTCAAAGAGCAGCTGATGGAACGCGACGAGGTCGCGCGTGCTGCCGAGACGGCGTGGAAGACGTTGAAGCGCTTGGTACTCGAGGGCGTGGACGATCCGAACAGCACGCTGCGCACGCGCGTCACCGACTCGGTGATGCGGATCGGGGAGTCGCTGCGCGACGACGCCGAGCTGCGCGACAAGGTGGACAACTGGATCGTCCGCGGGGCCCAGCACCTGGTCGGCCAATACGGGGCAGAGATCACCACGATCATCACCGACACCATTGAGCGTTGGGACGCCGACGAGGCCAGCCGCCGCATCGAATTACACGTCGGCCGTGACCTGCAATTCATCCGAATCAATGGCACTGTGGTGGGTGCGTTGGCCGGCCTGATTATCTATACCGTCGCGCAAATACTGTTCTGACCAGCGCTAGCAGGTGCTTGCAAAAGTTAGCACCCACGCGTAGTGTGGCACTCGTACGCATCGGATACCCAAATGCGACGGGAGGCGAACCAATGGCTCAAGAAGGCGATCTTCAAGCCGTGGTGTCGAATGCCGCGCATGACATCGGGGGCTTCATTAGGGCGCAGCGTGAAGCCGCTCAGGTTTCGGTGCGGCAGTTGGCCGAGAAGGCCGGTGTCAGCAACCCATACCTCAGTCAGATCGAACGGGGACTGCGGAAGCCGTCGGCGGAGGTGCTGAGCCAGATTGCCAAGGCGCTGAGGCTTTCGGCCGAGGTGCTCTACATCCGGGCCGGAATCCTCGAGCCCGGAGAGGCCAGTCAGGTGCACGACGCGATCATCGGCGACACCGCGATCACCGAGCGTCAGAAGCAGGTGCTGCTCGACATCTACACGTCGTTCTGTCAGCAGAACGAAGCTGCCCGTGAGGAGCTCCTCACTGAGTAACAGACCAGCAACTGACGAAAACCTCTAACTGACAACACATTTAAATCTCGAAAGGAGCCACACAATGGCTGAGAACAACCCCAATGTCGAAGACCTGAAGGCCCCGCTGCTCGCCGCCGTAGGCGCTGCCGACCTGGCCCTGGCCACCGTCAACGAGATCCTCGCGACCCTGCGTGAGCGTGCCGAAGAGGCCCGCAGCGAGGCCAGCACCCGCGTCGAGGAGCGTCGCGCCGCGCTGACCAAGCTGCAGGAAGACCTGCCGCAGCGTGCCGAGGAGCTGCGCGGCCGGCTGTCCAGCGAGGAGCTGCGTAAGGCCGCCGAGGGCTACGTCGAGCAGGCCACCGCGACCTACAACAACCTCGTCGAGCGCGGTGAGGCCGCCTTGGAGCGCCTGCGCAACCAGGGCGACCTCAAAGACCTCTCCGCCCGTGCCGAGGGCTACGTCGACCAGGCCGTCGAGCTGACCCAGGAGGCTCTGGGCAACGTGTCGTCGCAGACCCGCGCCGTCGGCGAGCGTGCCGCCAAGCTGGTCGGCGTCGAGCTGCCCGCCAAGAAGGCCCCCGCCACCAAGGCCGCCCCGGCCAAGAAGGCGCCGGCCAAGAAGGCCGCTCCGGCCAAGGCTGCCGCCAAGAAGGCTCCCGCCAAGAAGGCCCCGGCCAAGAAGGTCACCCAGAAGTAATTCGCCGGTAAGGACAAGACCCGCCTACGCTTGTAGCCGTGATGCTGCAAGGTGTGGCGGGTCTTGTTCTTCAGGTGGTCTTCTGGGTGGTCACCGCGGTGACCATCTATGCGTTCGTCAATGCGGCGATGCAGCGGCCGGATGCCTATCCTGCGGCCGAGAAGCTCACCAAGCCGGTCTGGCTGGTGATTCTCGGCGTCGCGGGTCTGTTGTCGCTGTTCCTGGGTGTCACGGGTGTGGCGATCGCCGCCGTGGCGACCGGCGTCTACCTGGTGGACGTGCGGCCCAAGCTGCTCGAGGTTCAGGGGAAGTCGCGCTGAGCGCTCGACACCGCCTGGCCGCTGTGCTGCTGGCCGTCCCGGCGGGGCTGAGCCTCGCCGCTCCGGCCGCTGCCACGCCCACCCCCGCTCCGCCGTACATCGACCACGTCACCTGGGCTGCGTGGGGAGATCTGAAGAGCCTGCGGGTGTATCCAACCCCGGCCGGCCGTTCGGTGGCCGGACAGCTGCTCAAGCCACAGACCGATATCGATGAAGCGTGGGGCGAGGTGCTGGCCCTGGCGCCCGAAGCCGACCTGCCCGGCATGCGGGACCAGTTCGTCTGCCACTTCCGGTTCGCCGAGATCGGCCAACCCGGCAAGACCAGCTGGAATCTCGAGCCATGGCGGCCCGTGGTCGACGACCAGACGATGACGGCCACCGGCTGTAACCCCGGTGGTCTGGAGGAGCCCTTCTGATGCGGGACGGGTGGGCAGGAGCGGAGCGACCCGGGGAAGAGCTCCGAGCCGAGGTCGCCGCACTGGTCGATCACACGCTGCTCAAGCCCGAAGCCACCGAGGCTGATGTCGTCGCCCTGGTCGAGGAAGCCGCCGAACTGGGCGTGCTGGCGGTGTGCGTGTCCCCGTCGATGGTGTCTACGGCCAACTCGGCCAGGGCCCAGCGCACGAATCTCGCCATCGCCGCCGTGGCCGGTTTCCCGTCGGGCAAGCATCTGCCAGACATCAAGGCCCGGGAAGCCGCGGCAGCGGTCGACGACGGCGCCAGCGAAATCGACATGGTCATCGACGTCGGGGCGGCGCTGGCCGGCAACTTCGCCGACGTCGCCGCCGACATCGCGACGGTCCGAGCTGCGGTACCGGGCGCGGTGCTTAAGGTCATCGTCGAATCGGCCGCGCTGCTGAGCCTCGCCGACGAGGACACCTTGATCGCGGTGTGCCGGGCCGCCGAAGAATCCGGCGCCGACTTCGTCAAGACGTCCACCGGCTTCCACCCCGCCGGCGGCGCATCAGTGGTCGCGATCGAACTCATGGCGAGCACCGTCGGCGGCCGGCTCGGCGTCAAAGCCAGCGGCGGTATCCGGACTGCAGAGCATGCGCTGGCGATGCTCGACGCCGGCGCGACCCGGCTGGGACTGTCCGGGACGCGCGCGGTGCTCGACGGCCTATCCGGCTAGACGCCCTGGAAGCAGGGGTCCTGCTGGCCGTTCGGGATCGTCGCGTTCTGGGTGACGAACTTGGCGGTGACGCCGTCGTCGGTGACCGACACGCTGTCGGCGTGAATGCCCATCGGCAGGTTCTTCGTCAGCGTGGACATGAACGCGTCCAACGCGGGCTGCACGGTTTCCTTGGGCAGCGTGAAGCCCAGCCCGGTCAGGTTCGTCACCTGAAGCGTCAGACCACCGTTGGACACCGCGGGCTTGGTCGTGATCGCCCCCATCGCGCTCTGCAACTCGATGGTGCCGTCCGACGGCGACGTCTTCACCCCGCTGATCAGGCTGCCGAAGAACGGGATGGCGTTCTGCACGGTCTCCTTGATGCCGTCCTTGGTCCACTTGATGGTCGCGTCCAGCGAGCCCATCGTGCCCGCCGAGTCGGCCGTCTGCTGGATCCGGATGTCATCGAGCCACAGGTCGAGCTTCATGCCCTTGGCCCCGCGAATCTGATTGCCCGCGGTTTCGACGTGGATGTCGCTGTAGTGCCGCGAGAGGTGCTGCAGCAGGAAGGGGCGGGCGCCGAACGAGACGTCGGCCTGGTCCTGCACCACGCAGGAGACGGCCCGGGACACCACGGTGTCGGCCTCGTGGCGGACGTAGAGCTCGGTGCCGAGCAGGCCGGCGATCACCACGGCCACGACGATGATCAGAACCAGGACGATCGACAGCGGGTCGCGCAGGAATCTCCGCTTGCCCTCGTCGGGTTGTTCACCCGGGGGCGCCGGTGGCGGTGTCTGCGACGGCGGCGGCTGGTGCGGGATGTGCTGAGTCGGCGCGTCGGCGGGGCTGCCCGGTCGGGGGATGTACTCGGTGGGGGTGCCCTGACCCTGTGCGGCCCAGGCCGGCGTGGTCGGGTCGCCCGGGCCGACGGGATGGTTGGGGCCCTGTGGCGGATTCGTCACCCGCGCGATTCTGCCTTATCAATCTGAGCGAACTCTGAGCGGTTACGCAGCACCGCGAGCGTTTCCCGCGCCGGCGCGACCCGGTCGATGTCGATATCGGTCACCAGAAGCTGCGGATCGTCACCCGCCGACGCCACCACCTCACCGAGGGGCGAGGCGACCACGCTGCCGCCGACACCGGTCGGCGCCTTGGTCGACGTCGCCAGCTCGTCACCCGGGTAGCCCTGGTCGACGGCGGCGACGAAAGACTGCGAGTCCAGGGCGCGGGCGCGGGCCAGCAGGGTCCACTGGTCCAATTTGCCGGGCCCCGCACCCCACGAGGCGTGCACGGTGATCAGCTGCGCTCCGCGGTCCGCGAGCTCGGCGTAGAGGGCGGGGAAGCGGATGTCGTAGCAGAGGGTGATCCCGACCCTGACATCGCCGACGGTGATCACCACCGGTTCGCGGCCGGGCGCGACGGCATCGGATTCGGCAAATCCGAACGCGTCGTACATGTGGATCTTGTGATAGTGCGCATCGACGTCCGGCCCGACCGCGAGGATCGTGTTGGTGACCCGGCCGTCGGGTGCGGGGGTGAACATCCCTGCCAGCACGGTGATGCCCGCGCTCTGCGCGATACGGCGCACGTCGTTGGCCCATGGCCCGTCCAGCGGCTCGGCGACCGCGGCCAGCGGCACACCGAAACGGCACATGGTGCCTTCCGGGAAGGCCACCAGCCGGGCACCGGCGTCGGCGGCGCGGCGGGTGTAGTCCTCGACCAGCTTCAGGTTCACGGCCGGGTCGGTGTCCGAGAGCAGTTGGGCCAGCGCAATCCGCATACGTTCAGCCTACGTCGGGAGCGACCGCCGACCAGGGCACGGTGAGCACGGCATCGCGGACAGCCCGCCGCTGCGGCTCGATGGGCACACCCGTCGCAGCCAGTTCGGTGAGCATCGCGCGCCAGCGGTCCCGCGGACCGAACACCGAATGCCCCGCCGCCGTCGCCCACGCACGGTCCGCCGACGACAGCAGCGTGTGAATGGGTTGGCCCGGAACATTGTGATGGATAAGCACTTTCGGTAAACGTTCGGCCAGATCCGACGGCCGGTCGATATGCCGGGGATCGCAGGCCAGGGTCAGGCTCACCGGACCGTCGCCGTCGAGCAGCACCCAGCAGCAGCGACGGCCGAGCTCGTCGCAGGTGCCGTCGACGATCAGACCGCCCGGGCCCAGCCGACTCCGCATCTGCGCCCAGGCTTCGTCCACCGCGGCCTCGGGATACTGACGCAGCACGTTGAACGCTCGCACCAGAACTGGTTGCAGGCCTGCGAGTTCGAAGCCGCCGACCTTGAATTCCACTCCGTCGGTGTCAGGAACCACCCGTTGCGGGTCGATCTCCAGTCCGACCACTCGGACGTCGGACCGGACCGCGCGCAGGCGGGTCGCCAATTCCAGTGTGGTGACCGGTAATCGGCCGTATCCAAGGTCCACGACCACCGGGTCGGTAGCCGACTCCAAAGCCGCGCGCACCCGCGGCGAGTTCACCATCCAGCGATCGGCGCGGCGCAACCGGTTGGCGTTGGTGGTGCCGCGGGTGGGAACGCCGACCGGGCGTGGCGGTCTAGTAATGGCTGGCGATCCAGTCGCGGGTGAAATCTCGTTCGTTGTCGAACAATCCGCGCAATCCGTCGAGTACCCACTTCTCGATCTTGCCGCCGACGAGTGGCACGTTGACCTTGCACAGACTGCTCAGCCGCAGTTCGCTGCCCGCGGCGGTCTGCTGCAGCACGTAGGTGCCGTCGAAGTTCATCGGGGCTGCGGGCACCAGTGCCCGGTAGTGCCCGTCGGCCGAGTTCGTGGCGGGGTCGAACGGAGCGAAGTGCTGCTCGCGGGTGATGGTGAGCCGCAACGGAACCACCGCGGCGATCATCGACGGCATGTCCCGGCGCGACACCGTGTGGGTGAACACGATGTCGGTGCCGCCCGCGTCCGAGTGGAAATGCGTCATTTCCGAATCGGTGTGCTGCTGGTGTTCGGCGATCAGGTCTTCCCAGTACTCGCGGCTGGTGAAGCTCTGGTAGAGGTCGGCCACGGGCTTGTCGAGCCCGATGACGTAGTCCATGCGGCGGGACATGAGCCCAACCGTACCTGTGGCGTCAGCCGTTCTCGCCGATCCACCTGGTGGTGAACTGTTGCTCGGCGATCAGCAGGTCGACGAGCTGGTGGCCGATGAAGTTCTCGATCTTGCCGCCGACCAGTGGGACGCGTACTTCGACGGTGGCGTGAAAAGCCAACTGCGCCTGCAGGTCTGAGGGTCTCAGCTGTGCGTTTCCGGTCAAGGTCACCGGCGCGCCGGGGATGGTGCCGCTGACGGTGGCGCCGGCCTTGCCGTCGACCAGTCCGGTCCAGCTCTCCACCCGGCGAATCTCGAGATCGCCGTGGTGGAACTGCGTGACCACGGCCGGCAGCCGGTCGACCCGCAGCACCTGGGTGGTCGCCACGTCGACGCCGCCGTTGGACGTCAACCGAATCGAGTCGAGTGACGCGTGGTCGGCACCGGAATCGGCGAGTCGGGCCAGCCAGTATTGCTCGTCGAGTAAAGCCCGATGCACCTGTTCGACGCTGCCCTCGTAATCGGTGGCCATGTCGAATGAGCGCGGCATAAGTCGTGAGGCTACCGTTACGGGCCGTGGCAGCAGGGAAGTTGTACGGCGGCGCGGCGGTTGCCGAGAACGTGCCGCTGGCTCCGTTGACCACCCTGCGGGTCGGTCCGGTCGCGCGCCGCCTGATCACCTGCACCACCACTGAACAGATCGTCGCGACGCTGCGGGCCGTCGACACCGAGGGGCAGGTTCTGGTCCTGGCGGGCGGGTCCAATGTCGTGCTTGCCGATGATCTGGCGGGCCTGACGGTCGTGTTGCTGGCCAACCGAGCCATCAGCACCGACGGTGGCCTGCTGCGCGCCGAGGCCGGTGCGGTCTGGGACGACGTCGTCGTGGCAGCCGTCGAAGCCGGCCTGGGCGGGCTGGAGTGCCTGTCCGGCATTCCCGGCTCAGCGGGCGCTACTCCGGTGCAGAACGTCGGCGCGTACGGCGTGGAGGTGGCCGACTATCTGACCCGGGTTCGGCTGCTGGACCGTCGAAGCTCGGACGTGCGCTGGGTGCCTGCCGGTGAACTCGGGCTCGGCTACCGGCACAGCAATCTGAAGAACTCGTCGGACGCGGTGGTGCTGGAGGTCGAGTTCGCCCTCGACGCGGACGGTCGTTCGGCGCCACTGCGGTACGCGGAGCTGACCGGGGCGCTCGGTGTGACGCCGGGGGAGCGGGCCGCACCGGCCGAGGTGCGCGACACCGTGCTGGCGTTGCGCGCCCGCAAGGGCATGGTGCTCGACGCCGACGACCACGACACCTGGAGTGTCGGATCGTTTTTCACCAATCCCGTGATTTCCGCCGAACGGTTCGACGAGCTGCAGGCGCGCTGGCACGGTCCGGTTCCGCACTATCCGGCCGATGACGGGGTCAAGCTGGCGGCCGGCTGGCTGGTCGAGAATGCCGGCTTCGGCAAGGGTTATCCCGGCTCGGACGCGCCGAGTCGGCTGTCCACCAAACATGCGCTGGCCCTGACGAACCGGGGGAGCGCCGGCACCGCCGACATTCTGGCGCTGGCCCGCACGGTCCGCGACGGTGTGCACGAGGCGTTCGGTATCACCTTGGTGCCGGAGCCGGTGCTGGTGGGCTGTTCGCTGTAGCACCGCGCGCCGCCGCTTCGGCGGCGGATTCAGCAGCGTGATCGCGGCTCGGATCGACGAATATCCCAATAATTAACCCGCGCGACGAAAAATGGGGAGAATGGTCGCTGTCAGCCCGGTTACGGGTTTGCTTAGACCATCTACGGGGGATGTCAAATGGCCACTGTCAGCACCAAAACTGTGAAGCGCGACCGCAACCGTTCACTGGAGATCAAGACTTGGCTGGGCGCGGGCGCCCTGACCCTGGGCGTGGGAGCGGCCCTGGCCGGAGCGACCGCCGTCGCGCAGGCCGACACCGGTCATTCGGGGTCGGGTGCGTCGTCGTCGAGCTCGTCGTCCAAGTCTGACGCCGGCCCCAAGCGCACGGTCGCCACCTCGGCTCGGACGGTCGCGAAGGTCACGAGCAGCCCGGTGAGCGCCGCCGCCACCTCGAAGCCCTCGGCCAGCGCCAAGCCGGCTGCCGCCAGCGGCAAGACCGCCACCGCCAACGCGTCTCTTCCGCCGATCAACCAGACCATCAACACGCCGTTCGGTCCCATCTCATTCGTGGCGAACGTGACCGTTCCGGATCCGGGCAACAGTGGCGACGTAACGGTTGATGTGTCCGCCAAGACGCCGCTCGGCGGTGCCAAGTTCTCCATCGGTGGGACCCAGCTGTTCAATGCCGGGCCGCCGACCATCAGCGAGACGGAGCTGAACAGCGGAACGCTCGAGGTGCCCCCGGCAGTGGCGTTCGTCGCCAGCGCCGCCGGTGCCTTCGTCGGCGCCGGGCTCAGCGCGGCCGACAGCCTGAACACCTTCGTGTCCGCGGCGCGCAGCGGGAACATAGCCGGAGCGTTCATCGCCTGGGCCGCGGCCGCGCCGAAGTTGGCGAACGCCCTGCTGTTCGGGACCAGCACGCTCGACTTGCCGATTTCCACCGGCGGAACGGGGCCGGCCATCGTGGCGCACATTCCAGTCGGCGGGTTCTTCTCCCCGCCGCGGTCGCTGGTGGTGACCTGGGATGAATACAGCACCACGCAGTCCGGTGTCACGGTCAAGCTGGACGCCGGCGCTATTAACTTCGCGGGAACCAAGTTCGGCGGTGCCGCACCGGCGTTCCTGGCGCTCTTCGGCCTGTGACCGGGACGGGGTAGGGCGAAGCCCACACTCCGTCGATTGGCAGCCGGGCGGCTGGGTTCCGTATCTTGGATTGACGTGAGCCCAACCGACCTGCCGCCGATCAACCGGCGACGCGCCTTGGCAGCGCTGGTCGTCGGCGTGGCCGCGCCCAGCGCGCTGGCGGCCTGCGTGAACGGGCCCGGCAAACAGGCCGCGAAGCAGGCACCCCCGCCCAAGGCCTCGCTGACCTTCACCCCCGCCAACGACGCCAAGGATGTGCTGCCCACGACCCCGGTGAAGTTGGAGGTCAAAGACGGCTGGCTGCAACACGTCGCCCTGACCAACGCCGAGGGCAAGCCGGTCGCCGGTGCGCTCAATCGCGATCGCACCGCGTTCACAGTGACCGAGCCGCTGGGCTACGGCGCGTCCTACACGTGGACCGGCTCGGCGGTCGGGGGCGACGGGCAGGCTCTGCCGATCGCCGCGGCGTTCACCACGATCAACCCCACGAAGCAGGTCAACGGCCAGTTCCAGCTGTCCGACGGGCAGACCGTCGGCGTCGCGGCGCCGATCATCCTGCAGTTCGACGCCGCGATCGACGACGAGCACAAAGCCGACGTCGAGAAGGCACTGACGGTCACCACCGCGCCACCGAACGAGGGCAGTTGGGCGTGGCTGCCCGACGAGGTGGGCGGCTCACGAGTGCACTGGCGGACCAAGGAGTATTACCAGCCCGGCACCAAGGTTCATGTCGATGCCAAGCTCTACGGCGTGAAATTCGGCGACGACTCCTTCGGCGCCTCCGATTCGACGCTGGACTTCGAGATCGGGCGTAGGCAGGTGGTCAAGGCCGACGCGACGTCGCACCGCATCCAGGTGATCACCGACGAGGGCGTCACCATGGATTTCCCGTGCAGCTACGGCGAAGCCGACAAGCCCCGCAACGTGACCCGCAGCGGCATCCACGTCGTCAGCGAGAAGTACGCCGACTTCTACATGACGAACCAGGCCGCCGGCTACAGCAACGTCCATGAGCGCTGGGCGGTTCGGATCTCCAACAACGGCGAGTTCATCCACGCCAACCCGGCAAGTTCTGGCGCACAGGGCAACACCAACGTCACCAACGGCTGCATCAACCTGTCCACCGGTGACGCCGAGCAGTACTTCGGCACCGCCATGTATGGCGACCCGGTCGAGGTGACCGGCACGTCGATCCAGCTGTCCTACGCCGACGGCGACATCTGGGACTGGGCGGTGGACTGGAACGAGTGGAAGTCGATGTCCGCGTTGTCGGATCAGAAGCCCGAGACCAGCATCCCGAGCAGCGCGCCGGCCACTCCAACCGATGCGCCGACCCTGTCCGGCACGCCCACGACGACGACGCCAACGACGTCGCGGTCGGCTACGACCGGCGGTTGAACCGGCTGGCGCTGGCCTGATCGCGGGGCCGGAGCACGATCTGGTCCAGGTTGACGTGCGACGGGCGCGACGCGACGAAGCCGATCACCTCGGCGACGTCGGCGGCCACCAGTGGCGTGATCCCCGAGTAGACCGCGTCGGCGCGCTGTTCATCGCCGCCGAAGCGCACCAGGGAAAACTCCGTCTCCACCGCGCCGGGCGCAATCTCAGTGAGCCGCACCGGTTTTCCGAGTAACTCGCCGCGCAGGGTCCGGTGCAGCGCGCCCTGGGCATGCTTGGCCGCGGTGTACCCGCCGCCGTTGTCGTAGACCTCCAGCGCGGCGATCGAGGTGACCGTGACGATCAGTCCGTCACCGGATTCGACGAGCTTGGGCAACAATGCCCGGGTCACCCGAAGGGTGCCCAGGACGTTGGTCTCCCACATCCACCGCCAGTTGTCGAGGTTCGCCTCGGCGATCGGTTCCAGTCCTTTGGCGCCGCCGGCGTTGTTGACCAGCACATCCACCCGCGGCAACCCGGCGGCCAGGGCGGCCACGGCATCGTCGTCTGTGACGTCGGCCACAACCGCGGTGCCACCGATCTCGTCGGCCAGCCGCTGGATGCGATCTGCCCGCCGCGCTACTGCGAAGACGTGAAAGCCAAGGGAGCCAAGGGCTTTAGCAGTCGCTTCACCGATACCGGAGCTGGCGCCGGTGACTACCGCTACGCGCGAGTGGGCGTCTGGAGTGGTCATCGCTCCAACTCTAGTAACTGTGCTACTTTCTCCCCGTGATCCGTTTCGGTCTGACCAGCTGTCTGGTCGCGCACACCGCGTGTTGTTGTCACGCGATTCGCTGCGCCTGACCCGACGGACTCCTTTCTTCTCGTCCCGCTCACGTCGCCAGGTGTGGCATAGGCCCCCATTGACGACTCGAGAAGGACACCCCCAATGCGCACCGTCGCCCTTTCTTCGCACGATTCGCTCCGTACCTCCGGCAATGACGCGGCCCGCGTCGCCGCCCATGACGCGGGACGTGTCGCCGCCCGCCCGCACCCCCTGCGGACCCGGCACCACATCGTGGCCCCGTCGCTGCGCATCCCCGATGCCGCTGCCGCGTCGGTCTTCGCGGCGGTCCGCCAGCGCGGCGCCATCGGCCGCGATGTAATCGCTCAGGTCACCAACCTGTCGATTGCCACGGTGAACCGGCAGGTCACCGCCCTGCTGGACGCCGGCATCCTGCGTGAACGCGCCGACCTGGCCGTATCGGGCGCCATCGGCCGCCCGCGCGTTCCGGTGGAGGTCAACCACGAGCCGTTCCTGACCCTCGGCATCCACATCGGTGCGCGCACCACGAACATCGTCGCGACCGATCTGCTCGGTCGCACCCTCGACGCGGTCGAGACCCCGACGCCCCGCGGCGGGCAGGCCGCCGCCCTGGCCTCGCTGGCCGGCAGCGCCCGTCGCTACCTGAGCCGCTGGCACCGCCGCCGCCCACTGTGGATCGGCGTCGCGATCGGTGGCGTGGTCGACAGCGGCACCGGCCACGTCGACCACAGCCGGCTGAGCTGGACGCAGGCCCCGGTCGGCCCGGTGTTCGCCGAGGCGCTCGGACTGCCGGTCTCGGTGGCGTCCCACGTGGACGCGATGGCCGGTGCCGAGGTCCTGCTGGGTCTGCGTCGTCCGCCCGCGCCGGCGTCGAGCAGCCTGTACGTCTACGCCCGTGAGACCGTCGGCTTCGCCTTGGTGATCGGTGGGCGGGTGCACAGCCCGATCAGCGGCCCGGGCACCATCGCCGCGCTGCCGGTGGTCTCCGAATTGCTCGGTGGCAGTGGCCAATTGGAGTCGACGGTCAGCGATGAGGCGGTGCTGGCCGCCGCCCGCAAGCTCGGGATCGTGCCCGCCTCGGGCCCCGGCGCCTCGATGGCGACGCTGCTGCGTACCGCCCGTCAGGGCGATACACCCGCCGCGATCGGAGCTCAGGAACTACTGGCCGAGCGGGCCCGTGTGCTCGGCGGTGCGGTGGCGCTGCTGCGCGACATGCTCAACCCCGACGACCTGGTGGTCGGCGGCCAGGCGTTCAGCGAGTACCCCGAGGGCATGCAGCTGGTCGAGGCCGCCTTCGCCGAGCGATCGGTGCTACCGGCCCGCGATATCCGGGTCACCGCGTTCGGGAATCGGGTGCAGGAAGCCGGCGCCGGCATCGTCTCGCTGGGCGGTCTGTACGCCGACCCCATCGGCGCACTGAGGCGGGCCCAGAACCGCCGCGACGCCGCGGTGTAAAGATGGAAGCGTGCGGCACGCCCGGGAACTGACCGACAGTTCGATCGATGGGATGCCGCGTCGCGTCGCGGTGTTGTCCGTGCACACCTCCCCGTTGGCTCAGCCCGGGACCGGTGACGCCGGCGGAATGAACGTCTACGTGCTCCAGACCGCGCTGCACATGGCCCGGCGCGGGGTGGAGGTGGAGATCTTCACCCGGGCGACGTCGTCCTCGGACGAGCCGCTGGTCCGGGTGGCGCCCGGGGTTCTGGTCCGCAACGTGGTGGCCGGGCCGTTCGAGGGACTCGACAAGTACGACCTGCCCACCCAACTGTGTGCGTTCACCGCCGGGGTGCTGCGCGCCGAGGCCACCCATGAGCCGGGCTACTACGACATCGTGCATTCGCACTACTGGCTTTCCGGTCAAGTCGGCTGGCTGGCCCGCGACCGCTGGGCGGTGCCGCTGGTGCACACCGCCCACACGCTCGCCGCGGTCAAGAACGCCGCGCTGGCCGACGGTGACGCACCGGAACCGCCGCTGCGTTCCGTGGGTGAGCAACAGGTGGTGGACGAAGCCGATCGGCTGGTCGTGAACACCGAAGATGAAGCGCAACAACTCATTTCGCTGCACAACGCCGACCCGCGCCGCATCGACGTGGTGTACCCGGGTGTCGACCTGGAGACCTTCACCCCCGGCGACCGGCGCGCCGCACGGGCCGCCCTCGGCGTTGCCGACGGCGAGCGCGTCGTCGCCTTCATCGGGCGTATCCAACCGCTGAAGGCACCCGATGTGCTCTTGCGTGCGGCCGCGCGGCTGCCCGGCGTGCGGGTGCTGATCGCGGGCGGCCCGTCGGGCAGTGGACTGGCGGCGCCCGATGCACTGGTGGGTCTTGCCGCCGAACTGGGTATGGCAGACCGCGTGACGTTCCTCCCACCGCAGTCGCGCGAGCAGCTGGTCAACGTGTACCGGGCCGCCGACCTCGTCGCCGTGCCCAGCTATTCGGAGTCCTTCGGTCTGGTCGCGGTCGAGGCGCAGGCCTGCGGGACGCCGGTGGTGGCCGCCGCGGTCGGCGGGTTGCCGGTGGCGGTGGCCGACGGTGTCAGCGGTGCCCTGGTCGACGGCCACGAGCCCGGTCGGTGGGCCGACGCGATCGACGGGCTGCTGGCCCGCGACCCCGACGAGCTGAGCCGCGCCGCCGTCACACATGCGCAGCGCTTCTCCTGGGCCGGCACCGTCGACGGGTTGCTGGACAGCTACGGCCAGGCGATCACCGACTACGCCAGTGCTCGGCGCAGGCACGCGGCCGGTGACGCGCTGGCCCGCCGCAACGGCCGGCGCTGGACGATGCGGCGAGGAGTGCGGTTATGAGCCCCGCGGACGTCCAACGGGTCATCGAGAACGCCCTGGACGAGCACGGGCTGGTCTACAGCCGCCACGAAGGCGCCCACGGCGGACTGCCGGGAGTGATCGTCGAGCTGCCGGGGGAGCGCAAGCTCAAGACCAACACCCTGCTGAGCATCGGTGAGCATTCGGTGCGCGTCGAAGCGTTCGTCTGCCGCCAGCCCGACGAAAACCACGAGGGCGTCTACCGTTTCCTGCTCAAACGCAACCGTCGGCTGTACGGCGTGGCGTACACGCTGGACAACGTCGGCGACATCTACCTGATCGGGCGGATGGCGCTGGATTCGGTGAACGCCGACGAGCTCGATCGCGTCCTGGGCCAGGTGCTCGAGGCCGTCGACACCGACTTCAACACCCTGCTGGAACTCGGCTTCAAATCGTCCATCCAGAAGGAGTGGGCGTGGCGGGTGTCGCGCGGTGAATCGCTGAAGAACCTGCAAGCATTCGAGCACCTCATCGACGACGATGACGTGGGCGGGAACGGCCGCCCCCACTGATCGCCGCCGTGAGAGGATTCCGGCATGGCTGACTCCACACTGATCCTGTTGCGGCACGGCGAGAGCGAATGGAACGCGCTGAACCTCTTCACCGGCTGGGTGGACGTCGACCTGACGGACAAGGGCCGCGCTGAGGCGGTCCGCGGCGGCAAGTTGATGGCCGAGCAGGGCCTGCTGCCCGACGTGCTGTACACCTCGCTGCTGCGCCGCGCGATCACCACCGCGCACCTGGCGCTCGACGCGGCTGATCGCCTGTGGATCCCGGTGACCCGCAACTGGCGGCTCAACGAGCGGCACTACGGCGCGCTGCAGGGCCTGGACAAGGCCGAAACCAAAGAGAAGTACGGCGAAGAGCAGTTCATGCTGTGGCGGCGCAGCTACGACACGCCGCCGCCGCCGATCGAGCGGGGCAGTAAGTACAGCCAGGACGCCGACCCGCGCTACGCAGACATCGACGGCGGCCCGCTCACCGAGTGCCTGGCCGACGTGGTCGCCCGCTTCGTCCCCTACTTCGAGCAGACCATCGTCCCGGATCTGCAAGCAGGCAAGACCGTACTGATGGTCGCGCATGGCAACTCGCTGCGGGCGCTGGTGAAGTACCTGGACAACATGTCCGACGCCGATGTCGTGGGCCTGAACATCCCCACCGGCATCCCGCTGCGCTACGACCTGGACGCCGATCTGAAGCCGCGGGTGCCCGGCGGCACCTACCTGGACCCGGAGGCCGCCGCCGCCGGCGCTGCCGCCGTGGCCAGCCAGGGCGCCAAGTAAATCGGGTTGATTGCCCTGGATTCGGCAAACGCAGGGTAAACGGCGGCGGAATACATGCGCGCTGAGAGTGTGACGTGTCCCGAATTGGCCGCACGCTGCTGGGATGACGTTCACCGGATGCGTACCCTTTTCCTGTGAGTGTTGGCTCGGTGGCAGTACTGGCCACCGTCGCGGCGCTGGTAGCGCTTGCTTGCGGACTCGGAATCGGGGCCGCGCTCACCCCACGGATCCTGGAGCGCAAGCAGCGCCGCGCGATCACCGAAGCCGGGATCACCGTGTCGCAGATGCTGCAGCACGTCGTGTCACTGGCCCCGATCGGGATGGTGGTCGTCGACTCCCATCGCGACGTCGTGTTCATCAACGACCGCGCCACCGAACTGGGCATCGTGCGTGACCGCCAACTCGACGAGCGGGCCTGGACGGCCGCGCAACGGGTGCTGGCCACCGGCGAGGGCGTCGAGGTTGACCTGTCCCAGCCGCAGCGCGCGGCGGCCGGCCGGTCCGGGCTCTCGGTGCGGGGTCACGTGCGGCTGCTGAGCAAGCAGGACCCTCGCTTCGTCGTCGTCTACGTCGACGACCAATCCGAGCAGGCCCGCATGGAGGCCAGCCGGCGCGACTTCGTGGCCAATGTCAGCCACGAACTCAAGACACCGGTCGCCGCGATGGGCGTGCTGGCCGAAGCGCTGCTGGAGTCGGCCGACGACGCGGAGACCGTGCACCACTTCGGCAAGAAGATTCTCACCGAATCCCAGCGGCTGGCCAACATGGTGCGCGAGCTGATCGAGCTGTCCCGCCTGCAGGGCGCAGAGCCGCTTCCCGACCTGGACGGCGTCGACGTCGATTCCGTTGTCAGCGAAGCCATTTCACGTCACAAGGTAGCGGCCGACAACGCCGATATCACCGTCACCACCGACGCCCCCAGCGGGTTCCGCGTGCTGGGCGATCAATCGTTGTTGGTCACCGCGCTGGCCAACCTCATCTCCAATGCGATCGCCTACTCGCCCAACGGGTCGAAGGTCTCGATCAGCCGCCGACGGCGCGGTGACAACATCGAAATCGCGGTCACCGACCGGGGTATCGGCATCGCCCGCGCCGATCAGGAGCGGGTGTTCGAACGGTTCTTCCGGGTCGACAAGGCACGCTCGCGTGCCACCGGCGGCACCGGCCTGGGGCTGGCCATCGTCAAACACGTGGCCGCCAATCACAACGGCAGCATCCGGCTGTGGAGTCAGCCGGGTACCGGCTCGACGTTCACCCTGTCCATTCCCGCCTACCCACATACCGATGACGACGAACCGGCCGACCAATCGGCCATTGACGAGGAGGCACTACGCCAATGACCAACGTGTTGATCGTGGAAGATGAAGAGTCCCTGGCCGATCCGCTGGCCTTCCTGCTGCGCAAGGAGGGGTTCGAGGCCACCGTGGTCGGCGACGGCCCGTCGGCGCTGGCCGAATTCGACCGATCGGGAGCCGACATCGTGCTGCTCGATCTGATGCTGCCCGGAATGACCGGCACCGACGTGTGTAAGCAGTTGCGGGCCCGTTCCAGCGTTCCGGTGATCATGGTGACCGCGCGTGACAGCGAGATCGACAAGGTCGTCGGCCTGGAGCTCGGCGCCGACGACTACGTGACCAAGCCGTACTCGGCTCGCGAACTGATCGCCCGCATCCGGGCCGTGCTGCGTCGCGGCACCGACACCGAGGACTCCGGCATCGGCGATGCCATCCTGGAGGCCGGCCCGGTGCGGATGGATGTCGAACGACACGTCGTAACCGTTGGTGGCGAGCCGATCACCTTGCCGCTCAAGGAGTTCGACCTGCTCGAGTATCTGATGCGCAACAGTGGACGGGTCCTCACCCGCGGTCAGCTCATCGACCGGGTGTGGGGTGCCGACTATGTGGGCGACACTAAGACCCTCGACGTCCACGTCAAGCGCCTGCGCTCGAAGATCGAAGCGGATCCGGCCAACCCCGTGCATCTGGTCACGGTGCGCGGCCTGGGTTACAAGCTGGAGGGCTGACGCGGGAAGCCGGGCGACGGCGCAACTCAGTAGGCGCCGTCGCCGCTCAGAACGGTCTTGATCGTCTTGGCGATGATCATCAGATCCCGGATGGGTGACCAGTTCTCGATGTAGCTGAGGTCCAGTCGCACCGCGTCCTCAAGGGCCAGATCCGAGCGGCCACTGACCTGCCACAGGCCGGTCAGCCCCGGCTTCACCGTCAGCCGCCTGCGGACCAGATCGTCGTAGGAGTCGACTTCACGGCGCACCTGCGGGCGCGGACCGACCACGCTCATATCGCCACGCAGCACGTTGATGAACTGCGGCAGCTCGTCGATGCTGTACTTGCGAATGATCTTGCCCACCTGCGTGATTCGCGGGTCGTTCTTGTCCTTCCAGAACAGCGGATCACTTCCCTGGGCCGCGATCATCGCGGGCGCTCCCGCGTCGGCGCCGTCGACCATGCTGCGGAACTTCAGCATCTTGAACGTGGTGCCCTTGAGACCGATGCGTTCGGACACGTAGAACACCGGCCCGGGGCTGGACAGGCGCACCGCGAGCGCGGTGAGGAAGAAAACCGGGGCGACGACGATCATCGCGGCGATCGTGAAGACGATATCGAACACTCGCTTGGCCGCCGAGTTGGCCCCGTCGTATTGCTGCTTGGCCACTTCGAACATGGCCATGCCCGCGACGGGCCGGCTGTACAACCGGTCCTCGGCGACGTCGACCAAACCGGGAGCGATCATCAGATCGACGCCCAAAGAGTCGAGCTCCCAGATCAATCGGCGGATCTCGGTAGGGTGCAGATGGTCGGTGGCGGCCAGTGCGACGGTATGGGCATGGGTGCGCCGGACGGCGTCGGCGATCGCCTGGTCGATGCCCACGATCGGGATGTGGAGGCCGTCGACGTCGAGCCCGCTGTCGTGGGCGGTCGGTCCCTCAGGAGTGCAGATTCCGACGACCCGGTAACCGGCGCCGGGGTCTCGTACGAACGTGGCGGCCACCTCGGCGGCGGTCCTCGAGCTGCCCACCACGAGCACGGAGATCTGGTGCTCGGCACGGGCGAGTTCGGCCGCCGCCACCCGCCGCCAGTACATGCGGCCCGCGAGAAGTCCGAGCAGCCCGGCCGGGAAGACGATCGCCAGGTACGTCCGTGACACATCAACGTGCAGCAGCAGGGCGCGATCGCGATCAGGCCGAACAGCTGCAGCGTGGCGAGCACGACGCTCATGTACTCGCCGACGTCCCGGCCGACGATGCGGCGTGTCCGGTAGCCATTGAGCCCCAGCGCAGTCATCCAGAGCGCAGCCAGTGCGGCCGAGCCGACGGAGTAGGTCAGTAGCGCGGCCGGCTGGTGGGCGAACAGGACGACCGTCGCGACGGCCAGGGCGAGGCAAATAATTGCGGCATCGCTCAAGATCAACCGCTTGGAGTGCCGGAAATGCCGGGTCTCGCGCCGGGACTCCCGAGTCTCCTGCCAGAGCGGGGGGATGCTGTTCTCGTCAAATAACGCAGAGGTGGAGTTTTGGCGAAGATTTTTGTCGCAGCTGCTACTCACTGAGATCCGGTTATCGGACTGTTCAGCCAACACAGCGAAATCTGCCCTCGTAGTCACCGAACTGCTATTGACTGCACCGTAACTCTGGTTAGGGCAGAGCGCAACCACTGCGGCAGATGAGTCCGTCACAATTCTTATGCAGAGTGGTGCAGATTTAGCAAACTAGCGATGTGGCAGAGGCCGAGCGCGAGCTAGGGCCGTCGCCGCGTTACTGCGCGGCGCGGGTGGCCGGGTGAATGGCGATCAGCGGGAAACCCGCCCGCCGCCGGCACATCGCCGCCAATTCCGAGTACGCCTTCTCGCCGAGCAGCTCGGTGAGTTCTGGGGCGTAGGACTGCCACACCTGCTTGGCCCCGACGTGGGCGGCGGGATCGCCGGTGCAGTACCAGTGCAGATCGGCACCGCCCTCCCCCCAGCCGCGGCGGTCGTATTCGGTGATCGTGGATTTCAGGATCTCCGAACCGTCCGGCCGGGTGACCCATTCCTGGACGCGCCGGATGGGCAGCTGCCAACACACCTCGGGCTTCATCGTCAGCGGCTCGACCCCGAGCTTGAGGGCCTTGGTGTGCAGGGCGCAGCCGATGCCGGTCGGGAAGCCAGGCCGGTTGAGGAAAATGCAGGCGCCCTTGTACTTGCGGGTCCTCAGACTGGGTTTGTCGTCGAACTCGTCCATCTCGAGGTAGCCCTTGCGGCCCAGCCCCTTGTCCCGGAACTGCCAATCCTCGTCGGTCAACTGCTTGACGGCGTCGTCGAGATTGGCGCGGTCGTCGTCGTCGGACAGGAACGCCCCGTGTGAACAGCACCCGTCGTCCGGACGGCCGGCGACCGTGCCCTTGCAGGCCGGCGTGCCGAACACGCATGTCCAATTGGACAGCAGCCAAGTCAAATCCGCGGCAATCAGATGCTCTGGATTGTCCGGGTCGTAGAACTCCACCCACTCGCGGGGGAAGTCGAGGTCAACCTCGCCAGGGTGCGCATGCGTCACAGCGCCCAACCGTAGTGCAAGTGCCCGTCACCTTCGCGGTGGGCATTTGCCCCATGTCGCCGGTGCCGCGCAGGTGTCGCAGGCTAGTTTTGTTCACGTGCGATTAGGCGTGCTCGACGTGGGCAGCAACACTGTTCATCTGCTGGTGGTCGATGCCCACCGCGGCGGGCATCCGACTCCGATGAGCTCCACCAAGGCCGCCCTGCGGCTTGCCGAAGCAATCGATGACTCCGGCAAGCTGACCCGCCGCGGTGCGGACAAGCTGATCGACACCATCGACGAATTCGCCAAGATCGCGACGAGCTCCGGCTGCGCCGACTTGATGGCATTCGCCACCTCGGCCGTGCGGGACGCCAAGAACTCCGAGGACGTCCTGGCGCGCGTGCTCGCCGAAACCGGAGTGAACCTGCAGGTGTTATCCGGTTCGAATGAGTCCCGGCTGACCTTCCTGGCGGTGCGCCGCTGGTACGGCTGGAGCGCGGGCCGGATCATCAACCTCGACATCGGCGGCGGCTCACTGGAGCTGTCCAACGGTGTGGACGAGGCGCCCGAGGTGGCGCTGTCGCTGCCGCTGGGTGCCGGGCGGCTCACCCGCGAATGGCTTCCCGACGACCCGCCGGGCCGGCGCCGGGTCGCGATGCTGCGCGACTGGCTGGACAACGAGCTGGCCGAGGCCAGTGCCTTCGTCCTGGAGGCCGGCGTGCCCGACCTCGCGGTGGCGACGTCGAAGACCTTTCGATCGCTCGCGCGGCTGACCGGCGCCGCCCCATCGGGTGCCGGGCCTAGGGTCAAGCGAACGCTGACCGCCAACGGCCTGAGGCAACTCATATCTTTCATCTCTAGGATGACCACGACAGATCGTGCCGAGTTGGAGGGAGTCAGTGCCGAGCGGGCGCCACAGATCGTGGCCGGTGCTCTGGTGGCGGAGGCAAGCATGCGAGCACTGTCATTGGAATCCGTAGACATATGTCCGTGGGCGCTGCGCGAGGGTCTCATCCTGCGCCGACTCGATAGTGAAGCTGACGGAACTGCCCTGGTGGAGACCGCCGTGGGGGATGCTGGAAGCAAGAATTTTGATCGGTCGACTGCCGCCCGATCGAGAGGCACACGATGACAGCACCAGATGACAGCGAGAACAGCCGGCCGATTTCGGTGGCCGAGCTGCTCGCCAAGAATGGAACGATCGGCTCACCGCCGGTCGGGGGGCGTCGCCGCCGTCGACGGGGCAACAGCGACGCGGTGACTGTCGCCGAATTGACCGGCGAGATCCCGATCATCCGCACCGGAGAGATCCCGGTCGTCCGTGACGTCGAGGTCGCGGAGGAACCGGTGGCCGACGAGCCGCCTGCCGCGCCGCCGGAGCCCCCCGCCGCCACCAACGGCTCGGCCGCCGCGACGGAGGTGATCGAGGACGAGCAGGAGGAAGCCCAGGAGGACGAGACTCCTGCGCGGCCGTTCGACGGACCGCCCCCGCGCTCGGACAGCCCGATTCCGCGTCGTGAGGTGAGCCCGGAACGCAGCTATGACCCACGTCCGCTGCGCCGACCTGAGCCCAAGTCCGACGCCGACGACGTGGATTCCGACGCCGAGCAGATGGCCTTCGACCCGGTCGACGAATCGGCGCCCGTACTGGATCTGGGCCCCGATGAGCAGGTCGACGAAGCCGCCGAGCTGCAGTCCTACCTGCGGTCCTCCGGTGGCACGCTGTTCAGCGGCCAGACCGTGGCCGACGACCTCGCCCGCCGCGGCGTGGCAGTCGACGAGCACGACGACGCCGTGGCCACCGACACCGAAGCCGAGGACTATCCGCGCGAAGGCAAGCTCACCGCGCTCTGGCGCGGCCTGCTGGTGGCGGGTCAGTCGATCCTGGCTGTCTTGTTCGGCGCCGGGTTGTTCATCGCGTTCGACCAGCTGTGGCGGTGGAACAACATCGTCGCGCTCGTGCTCTCGGTGTTGGTCATCCTCGGTCTGGTGGTGGCCGTCCGAATCGTCCGCAAGACCGAGGACATCGCCAGCACGCTGATCGCCGTGGCGGTCGGCGCGCTGGTGACGCTCGGACCGCTGGCGCTGCTGCAATCGACCTGATTCGTCAGTGCGCCCAGCCATCAAGGTCGGTCTCTCGACGGCCTCGGTCTATCCGTTGAGGACCGAGGCGGCTTTCGAGTACGCCGCCGAATTGGGTTACGACGGAGTCGAACTCATGGTGTGGGCGGAGACCGTCAGCCAGGATATCGGCGCCATCGCCAAACTGTCCCGGCGCTACAACATGCCGGTGCTGTCGGTGCACGCACCGTGCCTGCTGATCTCGCAGCGGGTGTGGGGCGCCAATCCGATTCCGAAGCTGACCCGCAGCGTGCAGGCCGCCGAACGGCTCGGCGCGCAGACCGTCGTGGTGCATCCGCCGTTTCGGTGGCAGCGCCGCTACGCCGACGGGTTCAGCGAGCAGGTGGCCGAGTTGGAAAGCCGCAGTGACGTTCTGGTCGCGGTGGAGAACATGTTCCCGTTCCGGGCCGACCGATTCTTCGGCTCCGGCGATCCGTCCATCGAGCGGATGCGTAAGCGCGGCGGCCGCCCCGGCGTTGGTATTTCAGCGTTCGCACCGTCCTACGATCCGCTGGACGGCAACCACGCGCACTACACGCTGGACCTGTCGCACACCGCGACCGCAGGCACCGATGCCCTGGAGATGGCCGGGCGGATGGGCGACGGCCTGGTGCACCTGCACCTGTGCGACGGCAACGGCGCCTCGACCGACGAACACCTGGTGCCCGGACGGGGAACGCAGCCGACGGTCGAGGTGTGCCAGATGCTGGCTGCAAGCGACTTCACCAGGCATGTGATCCTGGAGGTCACCACCTCGGGTGCGCGCACCAAGGCCGAGCGTGAGGCGCTACTGGTCGAGTCACTGCAATTCGCGCGCACCCATCTGCTGCGGTGACTGCCGCAGCGCGCGAAAGTGTTGTGTGAGAGAGGCATTGATGTACCCCCGGTTCGCCGACGCGATGACGTTGACCCCTGTCGAGGATGGCTTTGAGGCAAACCTCAACGAGCACTGGACAATTGGGCCGAAGATCCACGGCGGTGTGATGCTGGCGCTGTGCGCCAACGCCGCTCGCGCGGCCTACGGGCAGGAGGGCTTCGAGCCGGTGGCGGTGTCGGCGGACTTCCTGTCCGCCCCCGATCCGGGTTCGGTGCGGCTGATCACCACCGTGCAGAAGCGGGGCCGCCGGATCGGTCTGGTCGACGTCGCCCTGACCCAGGGCGAGCGCACCTGCGTGCGGACCGTCGTCACCCTCGGCGATCCCGAGCACCACGTCGAGCCCCTGCTGTCGGCCAATCCGGTGACGCCACTGATGAGCGTCGAACCGCCTGCCCACATCGAGCCGATCGGACCCGGTCATCCCGCGGCGGCGATCAACAACCTGGCCCGCGGCTGCGACATCCGTCCCGACCTCGACGAGACCCGCACCGAATCCGGCGCACCGGTCTACAAGATCTGGGTGCGCCCCAACGACGGTCCGGTCGACGTGCTGTTCGCCCTGATGTGCGGCGACATCTCGGTGCCCGCCTGCTACGCGGTGGGCCGCCGCGGCTGGGCGCCGACGGTCCAGATGACGGCCTATCTGCGCGGTATGCCCGACGACGGCTGGCTGCGGGTGGCCTGCACGACGGCCCAGATCGGCCAGGACTGGTTCGACGAGGACCACACCGTCGTCGACAGCGCCGGGCGCATCATCGTGCAGACCCGCCAGCTGGCCTTGGTGCCCGCCCAATAACTTCGGCGCGCAAACCGGCGCTGTGCGCACTGTTCTGTTCGGGGACATCGCTGACAGTTGTATGTCTCGGGACATCGCTGACACCTGGGTAGTGGCTGGGACCAGCATGGTTCATGGCCCAGAAGGTGACGGCGATGGACATTCGCATGGCTGCAGCATTGGCCGGGCAGATCGAGAACGTGGCGCAGTTTTGCCGCGATAGCGGTATCAGTAGGCAGACGTTCTACAAGTACCGCCGACGATTCCGCGAGGACGGTATCGCGGGGCTGCAGGAGCTCTCGCGGCGTCCGTTGAGGTGTCCGGGTCAGACTCCGGTCGAGATCGAGGAACTGATCGTGTTGCGGCGCAAGCAGTTGATTGAGCAGGGCCTCGATCACGGCGCCCAGTCGATCGTGTGGTCGCTGCAGCGCGACGGTGCCGCGGTGCCGTCGGTATCGACGGTGTGGCAGGTCCTGACCCGCCGCGGGGCGATCACCCCGCAGCCGCAGAAACGTCCGAAGTCGGCGACCAAGCGGTTCGTCTTTGATCGGCCCAACGAGTGCTGGCAGTCCGATTGGACCGGTTGGGCGCTGGCCGATGGCGCTGCGGTGGGTATCGCGGGCAGTCTCGATGATCACTCCCGCTACATGGTGGGGTTGCGTGCCTGCGCTGGTGATGCCGACGCCGCGCTGGTCTGGGAGGTGATCCTGGCCGGCATCGACGAATGCGGGATTCCGTCGATGTCGTTGTCAGACAACGGACTTGTCTACACCGGACGGTTCCGCGCCTATGAATCGGCGTTTGAGACCAACCTGCGGGCACTGGGCGTGCGGACCATCAATTCGGCGCCATTTCACCCGCAGACCTGCGGCAAGATCGAACGGTCCTGGAAGACGTTGAAGAAATGGCTCACCGCCCGCGACCCCGCCGCCACCCTCGACGAGCTCAACGCCCTGCTCGAGCAGTTCCGCAGCTTCTACAACCACCAGCGGCCCCACCGCGCCCACCGAGGCGCCACCCCCGCCGAAGTATTCCACGCCACCGCCAAGGCCCGGCCCGCTGACCGACCGGTACCGGCCCCAGTTATGGTCAGCCGCCACACGGTTGGCGAAACCTCGGGATACATCTTCGTCGCGCCCTACAAAGTCAACGTCGGACTGCGCTGGGCCGGCCACGACTGCGACGTCATCCGCGACGGCGAGCACATCACCATCCTCAGCGGCACGGCCCTGGTCCGATCCTTCACCGCCGACCCCACTCGCAACTACCAGCGCAGCGACAAAACCACCCGGACCTACCGCACCCGCGAACCCAAACCGACATCATGAATGTCAGCGATGTTCCGAGACATAAGTGTCAGCGATGTCCCGAGACACCACATGGCGCTGTGCGCACGAAAGCGCGCCGAAATCGCGTAAGCGTGTCGGCCCGACTCAGGTCCAATTCGTCGGCCTCCTCCTCGTGCCGCGGGCGGCACGCATCGGTCGGCCGATAGGGTCTGCCCATGGCCAGAATCGCGATCATCGGCGGCGGCAGCATGGGCGAGGCGATCCTTGCGGGGCTGCTTCGGGCGGGCAGGCAAGTCAAGGACCTCGTGGTCTCCGAGCGGATGCCCGAGCGCGCCCAATACCTGGGTGAGAAGTACTCGGTTCAGCTCGCCTCGGTGTCCGAGGCGGTGGAGACCGCCGCCTTCGTGATCGTCGCGGTCAAGCCGGGTGATGCCGAGAGTGTTGTCGCGGAGATCGCCGAGGCCGCCGCCCAGGCCGAGAGCGACACCGTCGAGCAGGTTTTCGTGACCGTCGCCGCCGGCGTGACGATCGGCTTCTACGAATCGCGGCTGCCCGCCGGTTCGCCGGTGGTCCGGGTGATGCCCAATACGCCGGCGCTGGTCGGTGCCGGCGTGAGCGCCATGGCCGCGGGGCGGTTCGCCACCGCTGAGCAGCTCGCTGACGTCGCGGCGGTGTTCCGGTGCGTCGGTGACGTGTTGACCGTCCCGGAGAGCCAGCTGGACGCCGTCACGGCGGTCTCCGGATCGGGGCCCGCGTACTTCTTCCTGTTCGTCGAAGCACTCGTCGACGCGGCGGTCGCCAACGGGCTCGGCAGGGCGGTCGCGACCGACCTCGCCGTGCAGACCATGGCCGGATCCGCGGCAATGCTGCTCGAACGACTGGACAGCCTGCGCGCGGCTGGCGAAGACGTCGGCCTCGATACCTCTCCGGCGCGGCTACGGGCGATGGTCACCTCCCCGGGCGGTACCACTGCCGCTGGCCTGCGGGAACTCGAAGACGGCGGATTGCGGTCGGCCATCGCGGCCGCCGTCGACGCCGCAAAAACCCGCTCTGAGCAGCTAGGAATTACATCAGAGTAGTTCAAGAAATTTCTGATGGATTGACCCACACCCGTCGCAGTAACCCCATCCGCCACGCTATTCTCCTCGTGTATGCACGGCTGGGTGCCAGCGGTGGGGAAGCCGCTGGAACTGCCCGTGCCTGACGGATTGGGTTGCGATGACGTCTATGAACGGGCCATCGGCGCGGGATTCGGCTGGAAAATCGGCGCGTGATGCCGGCGGCGCCGACAGCCCGCCCGCCGCTCGGGCTCAATTTCTCACCGTCGCCGAAGTCGCTGCGCTGATGCGTGTCAGCAAGATGACGGTCTACCGCCTGGTGCACAACGGCGAGCTGCCCGCGGTGCGCGTGGGCCGGTCGTTCCGGGTACATGCCAAGGCCGTCCACGACCTGTTGGAGACGTCGTACTTCGACGCCGGGTAACCAGCCCGTCGGCAACCGGTCGTTTTCCGTTCCGCATGCCTGCTTAGGTAAGGTGTCCGGGACACAAGAAGCCTGCTCTGGTGCAGGCACTGCGAGGATTTAGGTAGCGGATTTTCATGGGTTCAGTCATCAAGAAGCGGCGTAAGCGCATGTCGAAGAAGAAGCACCGCAAGCTGCTGCGTCGTACCCGGGTCCAGCGCAGAAAACTCGGTAAGTAGTCGTCGCACCCGGCCGGCTCGGCCCTCGTCGAGCCGTGCCGGCGCTGGGCTGGGCCGATAGGCTGTTCTGATGTCTTCCGGCGGTATCGACAACGAAACCCCGCATTACCCGAAGGTCGTGCTGGTCACCGGTGCCTGCCGGTTCCTGGGCGGATACCTCACCGCGCGCCTGGCGCAGAACCCGTTGATCAACAAGGTCATCGCGGTGGACGCCGTCGCACCTAGCAAGGATTTGCTGCGCCGGATGGGCCGCGCCGAGTTCGTGCGCGCCGACATCCGAAATCCGTTCATCGCCAAGGTGATTCGCAACGGCGAAGTCGACACGGTGGTGCACGCCGCCGCGGCGTCCTACGCCCCGCGCTCGGGTGGCCGCGCGACGTTGAAGGAAATCAACGTCATGGGCGCGATGCAGTTGTTCGCGGCCTGTCAGAAGGCGCCGTCGGTGCGACGGGTGATCCTCAAGTCGACCTCCGAGGTCTACGGCTCCCATCCGCACGATCCGGTGGCCTTCACCGAGGACAGCAGCAGCCGCCGTCCACCCGCCGAGGGCTTCGCCCGCGACAGCATCGACATCGAGGGCTACGCGCGCGGACTGGGCCGGCGCAGGCCCGACATCGCCGTCACGATCCTGCGCCTGGCCAACATGATCGGCCCCGGCATGGACACCGCGCTCTCGCGGTATCTGGCCGGCCCGCTGGTGACCACCATGCTCGGCCATGATGCGCGGCTGCAGCTGCTGCACGAGCAGGATGCGCTCGGGGCGCTGGAGCGGGCCACGATGGCGGGCAAATCGGGCACCTTCAACATCGGCGCCGACGGCGTGATCATGATGTCGCAAGCAATCCGGCGTTCCGGGCGCGTTGCGATTCCATTGCCGAATTCCGCGGTTTGGGCACTGTATTCGTTGCGACGGGCGGGCCGGACTTCCGACCTCAACCGTGACCAGATGGACTGGTTAAATTACAGCCGCGTCATGGACACCACCAGAATGCGCTCCGAGTTGGGGTTTACGCCGAAATGGACGACGATGGAGGCCTTCGACGACTACGTGCGCGGCCGAGGATTGACCCCGATCATTGATCCGAAATGGGTACGATCTGTGGAGAGTCGCGCGGTCGCCGTTGCGCAGCGATGGGGCGGCTAACAGGTCGATGGCGGGGAAGAGGTAACCGGTGGCGGGTGAATCAAAAGCCAAAGTGATTCCGCTGCACTCGAATACGAGTCGTGTGGCGGCCGCCCGGCGTGCCGCGCAGCGTGCCGAAGCCGCGCGCCGACATCCCTCCCTGCTGTCCGACCCCGGTACCCGCGCCTCGGCGGAGGAGATCGCCGCCGTCGTCCGAGAAATCGACGCGCGCCGCGGTGCCAGTGGGATCGGCCGTTCCGAGGACGCGCCTAATGAACTGGCACAACGTATTTCGGCGGTCGCCGATTACGTCACCAAGCGATTTTCCGGCGATTATTCGGTCGATGAATTCGGGTTCGACCCGATGTTCAACAACGCCATCGTATTGCCTTTGCTGCGCGTGCTTTTCCAGAATTGGTTCCGGGTCGAGGTCAGCGGCATCGAGAATCTGCCGAAGAAGGGCGCCGGCCTGATCGTCGCCAATCATGCGGGCACGTTGCCGTTCGACGGGCTGATGTTGTCGGTGGCCGTGCACGACCATCACCCGTTGAACCGGGACGCCCGGTTGCTGGCCGCCGACAAGGTCTTCGATATGCCGATGCTCGGACCGATCGCGCGCAAGGCCGGACACACGATGGCCTGCACCACCGACGCCCATCGCCTGCTTGCCGGTGGCGAACTGACGGCCGTTTTCCCCGAGGGATACAAGGGCTTGGGCAAGCCCTTCCGGGACCGCTACAAGCTGCAGCGCTTCGGCCGCGGCGGGTTTGTTTCCGCGGCGCTGCGGACCAAGGCGCCGATCATTCCGTGCTCGATCGTCGGATCCGAAGAGATCTATCCGATGATCGCCGACGTCAAGCTGCTGGCGCGGATTCTGGGCCTGCCGTACTTCCCGATCACGCCGCTGTTCCCGCTCGCCGGCCCGGCCGGGCTGATCCCGCTTCCGTCGAAGTGGCACATCGCATTCGGCAAGCCGATCGAGACCGCGAGCTACGACGAGGCTGCGGCCGATGACCCGATGATCACCTTCGATCTGACCGACCAGGTCCGCGAGACCATCCAGCAGACGCTGTATCAGTTGCTGACCAAGCGTCGCAACATGTTCCTGGGCTGACCCGCCCTGGTCTGCGCACAGCGCTGGTGGATCAGCGCTAGCTTTGCCTGCCCATCGCCGCGGCGGCGATGGCCGCGACCTGAGCGTTGGTTTCCTCGTCGCCGCCGGCTTCGCCGATCATTGTCACGACGGTGGTCATCACCGGTTTGCCTTCTTCGTCGGTGACTTCACTGCGCAATTCACTGATGACGGTGCCGTGCGATTCGACAACCGAATCCAGCCAGGAATCGAAGAACAATTTGTCGCCCGCCACGATCCGGCGGTGAAATTGGATCTTCTGATCGCGGTGAATGACGCGGGCGATATTGATGCCGACATCGAAGTTGCGGAAGATGTCGAGCTGCACCTGGCGTCCCGGGATCGCGATGAACGTCAGCGGCGCCACCACATCGGGGTAGCCCGCGGCCTTGGCCGCTTCCTCGCTGAAGTGCAGCGGATCGTCGGACTGGATCGCCTTGGCGTACTCGCGGATTTTCTCCCGGCCGACCAGGTAATAGTCCGGATAGCGATAGTGGGTTCCAATGATGTCGCTGGCGATTGACACCCGGGGAGCCTATCAGCGGCCTATGCAGCGGCTGTGGGGCTCAGCCGGCCGGTCAGCGCTCGTGCCGCCTCGACACGGCGGCGGCGAGCGCGCCGCCGACCGCGCCCAGCGCCAGCGCCGACGGCACCCCGATGCGCGCCGCCTTGCGCGCGGTGCGGAAGTCGCGGATCTCCCAGCCGCGCTCGCGGGCCAGCTCGCGCAGGTCGGCGTCCGGGTTGATCGCGACCGCCGTGCCGACCAGTGACAGCATGGGCACATCGTTGTAGCTGTCGGAATAGGCGGTGCAGCGCTTGAGGTTCAGCCCTTCGCGAACAGCCAGCTGCCGTACCGCGTGGGCCTTGCCGACGCCGTGCAGGATGTCGCCCACCAGGCGGCCGGTGAACACCCCGTTCTCCGACTCCGCCACCGTGCCCAGCGCGCCGGTGAAGCCCAGCCGGCGGGCGATCGTGTCGGCCAGCTCGAACGGTGTGGCGGTGACCAGCCACACCTGCTGGCCGGCGTCGAGGTGCATCTGCGCCAGTGCGCGGGTGCCGGGCCAGATCTTGTCGGCGATGATCTCGTCGTAGATTTCCTCGCCGACCGCGATCAGCTCGGCGGTCGACCGTCCCTCGATGAACGCCAGCGCCTTGCGCCGGCCCTCGGCGACATCGTCGCTGTTCTCCCGGCCGGTCAGCTGGAACTTGGCCTGCGCGTAGATGAATTTGGCCATGTCGCCGTAGGTGAAGTACTTGCGTGCGGCCAGGCCGCGGCCGAAGTGCACCAGCGACGAGCCCTGCACGAGCGTGTTGTCGACGTCGAAGAACGCGGCCGCGGTGAGGTCGGCGGGCGGCGGCAGGCTCGGCTCGGCAGCCTGCGGCCCCGGCTCGCGACGCGCGGCCATGCTGGCGTCGCGCGCGACGGCGCTGGCTTGCTCGGCGACCAACTTGTCGACGGCCCGCTCGGCGCTGGCATCACCTGCAAGCTCCTGGTCGTGGTCCCCGGAACCCATGGGACAACCCTAACTGCGACACTGGGTCGGGTGAGCCGCGCACACGTCGAGCTGTTGACCCGGGCCGGGTGCTCCATCTGCCAGCGGGTCTACCAACGTCTCACCGAACTGGCGGCCGAGCTCGATTTCGAGCTGTCGGCCACCGACGTCGACGCGGCTGCGGCCGCGGGGGACAACGCTTTACGCGCCGAATTCGGTGACCGGCTGCCGGTTGTGCTGCTCGACGGCCGCGAGCACAGCTACTGGGATGTCGACGTCGAACGGCTGCGTGCGGACCTGTCCCAGAGGTGAACACCGGCGGAATTTGGCCAGCTGCCTGCGCAGCGTTTACCGTGGAACTAAGTTTCACTAACGGAGCATTCCGTCACAGCGAGGGAGCGGGCCAGGTGATCGTGCCGTGAGCGTGCTGCTGTTCGGGGTGTCGCATCGGAGCGCTCCGGTTTCTGTTCTCGAGCAACTGTCCACCGACGAGTCGGACCAGCTCAAGATCATCGATCAGCTGCTGCAATCACCGCTGGTGACCGAGGCGATGGTGCTGTCGACCTGTAACCGTGTCGAGGTCTACGCGGTGGTCGACGCCTTCCACGGCGGTCTGTCGGCGATCGGCCAGGTGCTGGCCGACCACTCCGGCATGTCGATGGGTGATCTGACCAAATACGCCTACGTGCGCTACGCCGAGGCCGCCGTCGAGCATCTGTTCGCGGTCGCCAGCGGCTTGGACAGCGCGGTGATCGGCGAACAGCAGGTGCTGGGCCAGGTCCGCCGCGCCTACGCCACCGCCGAGGCCAACAAGACGGTCGGGCGCATCCTGCACGACCTGTCCCAGCGTGCGCTGTCGGTGGGCAAGCGGGTGCATTCCGAAACTGCGATCGACGCGGCGGGCGCCAGTGTGGTGTCCGTCGCACTGGACATCGCCGCGACCCGACTCGACGGTCTGGCCGGGTGTACCGCCGCCGTCGTCGGCGCCGGGTCGATGGGCGGGCTGTCGGTCGCGCACCTGCTGCGGGCCGGGATCACCCACATCGACGTCGTGAACCGGTCGCTGCCGCGCGCGGAGCGGCTGGCCGAGAACATCCGCGCCCAGGGCGCCACGGCGCGGGCCATGAGCCTCGAGGAGCTGCCGGCCGCGTTGGCCGCCGCCGATGTGGTGGTCAGCTGTACCGGGGCGGTCCGTCCGGTGGTGTCGCTGGCCGATGTGCACCACGCACTCGCCAGCGTCCGCCGCGACGAGACCGCTGCGCCACTGGTGCTCTGCGACCTGGGCATGCCCCGCGATGTCGACGCCGCCGTGAGCGGACTGCCCGGTGTGGCCGTCATCGACATGGACCGCGTGCAGCGCGAACCGTCGGCCCGGGCCGCGGCCACCGACGCCGAAGCCGCCCGCCAGATCGTCGCCGCCGAGGTTGCCAGCTACCTGACCGGCCAGCGGATGTCGGAAGTCACGCCCACGGTGACCGCGCTGCGTCAGCGCGCCGCCGATGTCGTCGAGTCCGAACTGCTGCGGCTGGACAACCGGTTGCCGGGCCTCGATGACGCCCAGCGCGACGAGGTCGCCCGCACGGTTCGCCGGGTGGTCGACAAGCTGCTGCACGCCCCGACAGTGCGGGTCAAGCAGCTGGCCAGCGCGCCCGGCGGGGACAGCTACGCCGAGGCGTTGCGGGAACTCTTCGAACTCGATCCACAGGCCGTCGATGCCGTGGCCGCAGGTGAATTGCCCCTGCTGGCACCGGAATTCGATCAGGGCCGAGCCGACGGTACCGGGTAGCACGGTTGGCCGGCAGTAACGACGCGGTGATCCGGATCGGTACCCGGGGCAGCCTGCTGGCGACCACGCAGGCCGGGACCATTAGAGACCAATTGATCGAGCGCGGGCATCGCGCCGAGTTGATCATCATCAGCACCGAGGGTGACCGATCGGACGCGCCCATCGCCGAAATCGGGGTCGGGGTGTTCACCGCCGCCCTGCGTGAAGCCATCGCCGACGGCCGCGTCGACATGGCGGTGCACTCGTACAAGGATTTGCCGACGGCATCCGACGACCGGTTCACCATCGCCGCGATACCCCGCCGGGAGGACGCCCGCGACGCCTTGGTGGCCCGCGACGGCATGGTCCTGGGGGAGTTGCCGGCAGGCTCGGTGATCGGCACGAGCTCTGTGCGACGGGCGGCGCAGCTTAGAGCACTGGGTCTCGGTTTGGAAATCCGCCCCCTACGAGGCAACCTAGATACCAGGTTGAACAGGGTAAGCAGTGGTGATCTCGACGCCATCGTGGTTGCCCGGGCGGGCCTGGCCCGCCTTGGACGACTCGGCGATGTCACCGAGACGCTGGAGCCGGTGCAGATGTTGCCAGCGCCGGCCCAAGGTGCGCTGGCGGTCGAGTGCCGCGCAGGCGACACCGAGCTCGTGGCGCTGTTGGGAGAACTCGATGATCCCGACACCCGCGCCGCGGTCACCGCGGAGCGGACCCTGCTGGCCGAACTGGAGGCGGGTTGTTCCGCACCGGTGGGCGCGATCGCCGAAGTGGTCGAGTCCATCGATGACGACGGCCGCGTCTTCGACGAGCTGTCACTGCGCGCATGCGTGGCGGCAGCAGACGGATCCGATGTGATTCGTGCGTCCGGAATCGGCACGCCCGGCCGGTCCGCAGAGCTGGGGCTCTCGGTGGCCGCGGAGTTGTTCGAGCTCGGTGCGCGCGAGGTGATGTCGGTACAACTCCGCGATGGAGCGGTAGAGCGGGAGTGAAGCGATGACTGGTCATGTGAGCGGTCGGGGACGTAAGGCGAAGCCGGGACACATCACGTTCGTCGGCTCGGGTCCAGGCGACCCCAACCTGTTGACGACGCGAGCCCGCACCGTGTTGTCCAATGCCGCGCTGGTATTCACCGATCCCGACGTGCCTCAGGCCGTCCTCAACGTGGTCGGCACCGAGCTGCCGCCGGCCGTCGGCCCGGCGCCGGCACCGGACGGCCCACCCGCCGAGGGTCACGACGAGACCGCCCCGCCGGTCGTCTCGGTCGGCCCGGACATCCGCCCCGCGCTGGGCGACCCCGTCGAGGTGGCCAAGACGCTGGTCCACGAGGCCAAGGCCGGTTTCGATGTGGTTCGCCTGGTCGCCGGTGACCCGCTGTCGATCGATTCGGTGATCACCGAGGTCAACGCCGTCGCCAAGGCTCACGCCGAGTTCGAGATCGTCCCCGGCCTGCCCGCCACCAGCGCGGTCCCGACCTATGCGGGCCTGCCGCTGGGCTCGGCGCACACCGTCGCCGATGTACGCGGCGAGGTCGACTGGGCGGCGCTGGCCGCCGCGCCCGGGCCGCTGATCCTCACCGCGAGCGCCTCGCACCTGCCGGAGGCCGCGCGTACCCTGATCGAGTACGGCCTGGCCGAGAGCACGCCCTGCGTGGTGACCTCCAACGGCACCACCTGTGGGCAGCGTTCGGTCGAGACCACCCTGCACGGCCTCACCGACCGCGCGACGCTGGCCTGCAACAGCGATCCGGCCGGCCCGCTGACCGGCACCCTGGTGGCCACCATCGGCAAGACCGTGGCGCATCGCGCCAAGCTGAACTGGTGGGAGAGCCGGGCCCTGTACGGCTGGACCGTGCTGGTGCCCCGCACCAAGGACCAGGCCGGCGAGATGAGCGACCGGCTGGTCGGTCACGGCGCGCTGCCGATCGAGGTGCCGACGATCGCCGTCGAGCCTCCGCGCAGCCCGGCCCAAATGGAAAGGGCCGTCAAGGGTTTGGTGGACGGCCGCTACCAGTGGGTGGTGTTCACCTCCACCAACGCGGTGCGTGCGGTGTGGGAGAAGTTCGGCGAGTTCGGCCTGGACGCCCGGGCGTTCTCCGGTGTGAAGATCGCCTGCGTGGGCGAGCAGACCGCCGATCGGGTCCGCGCGTTCGGCGTGAGCCCCGAACTGGTGCCCGCCGGTGAGCAGTCCTCGCTCGGTCTCCTCGACGAATTCCCGGAGTACGACAGCATTTTCGACCCGGTCAACCGGGTGTTGCTGCCGCGCGCCGACATCGCCACCGAGACGCTGGCCGAAGGTCTGCGCGACCGCGGCTGGGAGATCGAAGACGTCACCGCCTACCGGACCGTCCGCGCGGCACCGCCGCCTGCCGAGACCCGCGAGATGATCAAGACCGGCGGTTTCGACGCGGTGTGCTTCACCTCGAGCTCGACGGTGCGCAATCTGGTCGGCATCGCTGGTAAGCCGCACGCCCGCACCATCGTGGCGTGCATCGGGCCGAAGACCGCCGAGACGGCGGCGGAGTTCGGGCTGCGGGTCGACGTGCAGCCGGAGACCGCCGCGGTCGGACCGCTGGTCGACGCGCTCGCTGAGCATGCCGCCCGGCTGCGCGCCGAGGGCGCCTTGCCGCCGCCGCGCAAGAAGAGCCGACGCCGCTAAGGGGCTTTGGTGTCGTTCCCGCGTCAGCGTCCGCGCCGTTTGCGTTCCACTCCGGCGGTGCGCCGGTTGGTGGCCGAAACAACCGTGGAGCCAAGGCATTTGGTGCTGCCGATGTTCGTCGCCGACGGGATCGACGAGCCGCGGGAGATCGCCTCGATGCCGGGTGTCTATCAGCACACCCGCGACTCGTTGCGCCGCGCGGCAGAAGAGGCCGTGGCCGCCGGGGTCGGCGGGCTGATGCTGTTCGGAGTTCCGCGTGAGGAGGACAAGGACGCGTTGGGCTCGTGCGGTGTGGACGCCGACGGAATCCTCAACGTGGCGCTGCGCGACCTGGCCAAGGATCTCGGTGACGACACGGTGCTGATGGCCGACACCTGCCTCGACGAGTTCACCGACCACGGGCATTGCGGTGTGCTCGACGCTCGCGGTCGGGTCGACAACGACGCCACCAATATGCAGTACGTCAAACTCGCTGTCGCGCAAGCAGAGTCGGGTGCCCACGTGGTGGGTCCGAGCGGCATGATGGACGGCCAGGTGGCGGCCATCCGCGATGGGCTCGATGCGGCCGGATTCACCGATGTGCTGATCCTGGCGTACGCCGCGAAATTCGCCTCGGCGTTTTATGGGCCGTTCCGCGACGCGGTGGCCTCCAGCCTGCAGGGTGATCGGCGTACCTATCAGCAGGACAGCGGCAACGCGCGAGAAGCGTTGCGCGAGATCGCGCTTGACCTCGACGAGGGGGCCGACATCATCATGGTCAAGCCGGCCATGGCCTATCTGGACGTGGTGCGTGCGGCCGCCGACGTCTCACCGGTTCCGGTGGCCGCCTACCAGGTATCGGGGGAGTACGCGATGATCAGCGCCGCGGCGGCCAACGGTTGGATCGACGGGCGAGCCGCCGCACTGGAGTCGCTGACCAGCATTCGGCGCGCCGGGGCCGACATCGTGCTGACCTACTGGGCTGCTGACGTCGCGGGCTGGCTGGCGTGACCCACCAACCGCCGTCGGGGGCTCCCACGCGCCCAGCCGACGTCGACACCGGCTTCTGGCTGTGGTTGGTCGCGCTGCCGCTGATGGTCATCGGCTATCTCGCCGATGCCTACTTCACCGCGAGCAAGCATTCGTCGTACTTCGTCATCGGCATCACCGTGCTGTTCGCGGTGACCGTGTCGGCCGTGGTGGTGACGTTCCTGTTCTTGATGCGCTCCGGCTACCGATGGACGCGCACAGTCCTGACCGGCGGCGGCGTGGCCAGTGTCATCTACACCGCGGCCAGCCTGTTCAGCACTGACCGGGACACCGTGCAGGCGGTGATCTTCGCGGTCACCGGCATCATCGGCTCGGTGTTGATCCTGGGCGGGGCGTTCCTTCTGCACCGGCCGGACGCGCACGGGTTCTTCACCAAGTGACCGGATAGGCTGGCCCGACCATGACCGCAACCGAACCCCGGCCGCGTGCCTTGACCACGGCGTTCTGGCTGCTCGTGGCCGGCGCGGTGATGCTCATGGCTGGCGGGCTGGTGGCGGTGACCGCGACCATCCCCGCCGTGTTCCGTGGCGCCGGAGTCGTCTGCATTCTGGCCGGTGCGGCGATCGCGTTCCTTGCCGGGCGGGTCCGTAAGAACGGTGACGCGCGTTTCCGCCGCGCGACGCTGGCACTGACCCTCACCGTCGTCGTCCTGGTGTGTGTCGTCGCCGCGCTCGGCGTCGTCCACATCCTGGCGCTGCTGTCGGTGTTGCCGTTGATCGCGGGTGCGATGCTGTTGAGCCGCCCCGCGGCGGCCGGCTGGTCGCCCGGTGACGCCGCGGAGTCCGATGCCTGACGATCAGCTGCTCGAGCAGCCGGAACCGCCGCTGTTCTTCGAGAACGGCGCCAGTTGGTACTGGCTGCTGGCCGGGCCGGCGTCGGCGATCGCGATGCTGCTGATCCAGATCAAGGGCGGCGTGGGGTTCCAGCCGATCGTGCCGCTGATCTTCCTGGTGCTCGTCACGGGCTTCCTGGGCATTCAGGTCAAGGCCGCCCGCATCCACACCAGCGTTGAGTTGACCCGTGACGCCCTGCGTCAGGGCACCGAGGTCACGAAGCTGATCCATATCGTGCGGGTGTTCCCGCCGGCCGAGCACTCGGTGAAATCCAAAGAGCCACTGGAGAAGTGGCAGACTTCGCGGGCCCTCGGCGAGTTGTCCGGGGTCCCTCGCGGCCGCACCGGGATCGGGGTCGAGCTCACCGGGAAGCGCACCGCGCAGGCCTGGGCGCGCAACCACCGCGCCCTGCGGGCCGCGCTCACCGAGCTGGTCGAGGGCAAGACGGCGGATGCGTCGTGAGGCACCTCATTCAGCTGATCGTGGCGGCCTTGGCGGTGGCTGGCGCGGTGGTGACCGGACTGGCCGCGCGCAGCGTGGTCGTGGTGGCGCCGATCGCCGATGGTCAGCCTTCGACGACGTCGGCCGCCTTCGACCCGCCGCTGATGCTGCTGACCTGGTTGCTGATCACGGCGGCGGGGGTGCTGGCGGTGTTGGGTGTGGCAGGGCTGGTTCGGGCCAGGCGCGCCCGTGCCGTCAGAACACCCGCGTCTGACCCTCCAGCACCGGAACCGTCGTAGGCAGCTTGTAAGTCTCGACACCGTTGCGCCACATCACCGCGTCACGGGCGTGCTCGGGAAGGTGTTTGACCAGCCAGCGCGGGTCGTCGAACGTCCAGTGCGGGTAGTCGGAGGAGAACAGCAGGATCTTCTCGCACTCCATCCACTCGAACGCCCGCAACAGTTCGGTCTTGTCCTCGGGATAGTCCAGTGGCTGAGTGGTGAATTTGATGTGGTCCTTGACGTACTCGCTCGGCTTGCGCTTGATGTCCAGCCAGGACCTGCGGGCCGCATAGATGGCGTCCATCCGCCACATCAGCGGCAGGATCCAGTTGAAGGCGTGCTCCACGAACACGATCCGCAGCGTGGGGTAGCGGTCGAAGACGCCGTCGAAGATCAGGCTCATCACCTGATTCGCGGCCAGCAGCGAGTAGGTGACCATGAAGTCGTGGTTGTAGCTGGGGAAGCCGACCGGCGGGATGGGCAGGGTCTCGAATTTGCCCCGCCCCAGATGGCAGCTGACGGTGATGTCGTGTTTGGTGGCGGCCGCCCAGACCTGGTCGTACCGCGGATCGCCCCACGACGGCCGCGGTTCGGCCTTGATCAGGATCTGGGACATGAACGGGTGGCCCGCCCACGTCTCGATTTCTCGGGCCGCGCCGGCGGGGTCTTCGATCGCCACCGTGATCGATCCGCGCCAGCGCTGGTGCCAGTTGTTGCGGCTGTCCAGCCAGTGTTCGTCGAGCCAGCGGTTCGTCGCGACGGCCGACGCGTGGGACGCCTCGGGTAGCCGTCCCCCCGGAGCCAGCGGCTCCAGAATGCAGATATCGGCGCCGGCCTCCATGACGAGCTGGCGAAAGGCCAGGTCAGGGTCGCTGCCGGCGAACTCACCGTCGGGCGGGAAGGTGTCGGTGCGCATCGCGTAGGCGTGCGCGTAATCGGGGGCGTCGTAGTAGATCTGCTCGCCGATGGGGTGGGAGAGAAAGTACTTCGTGCGCCAGGGCTCGGGGATGTAGTCGATCAGTACGCCCCGGCGTGGAACCGGGTGGACGTCGGAATCCACACACCGCACCGCCACGTGTTCGGTCGGTGCTGACCGCTGTTCGATGTGGGTCAGAGTCATCCGGGTCATCTCTTCGTCGTCGGTGTATCCATTGTCCCACTTCAGGGCACGGCGCTTGGGCCGAAAAATTGAGTAGTCGCCTACGTATGTCGTCTCCTGCTCCGTCGTTCACAGTGGAATGCGGGGAGCGAGGAGGGGGCATGGGCCACATGGGCGATGCGTCGTCTGAGTTCTCGCGGGTGCCGTCGACCCTTCATGGCCAGCTGTTTCTGCTGGCTTTCGATCCGAAGAGCCGTCGATTCGACGGTTATGACGCCACGGTCTTCGGCTTCGCCCTGCGTACCGCGATGCTGACTGACCTTCTTGTCCGGGGTTTTTTGATGGAGCGCGCCGGCTGGCCCGTCCCGGCGCGGGCGGCAAGTCCCGATAACGCGATCTTGCGTGCGGCATTTGCCCAGGTGGGGGTGCACAATCGCGCGACCTGGGCGCAGCTGGTGGTCGGCAATGCGCAGGAGGCGATCTGCGCGGTCCGCGAGCAGCTGGTCAACGAGGGCTGGCTGCGGACCCGACGACACCCCGGGTGCGTCGTCTCCGATGCGTGCCTCGAGCCGTATGACGATTCCCGCGTCCGCGCCTTGGCCGACAAAGTGAGCGCAGCGGTCCGCAACGCGATCGCGGGCCTCCCGGCGGAGCCCTGGTCACTGGCATGCGGGCTGCTCGCCGTGCTGGCCGAGCTGCCCGGTGTGGCCGAGTTGGCCGCCGACGTCCACGACTGGGATCGGCTCGACGAATTCGCGACCGGCGCTCTGGTGCCCGTCTCCGGGTTGATCGAAACGATCCGGCATCACCGCGGGTGCCAACCGGGCATGGCGGGTGGATCACCGTGACCGGGAGCGAGCCCAGGCGACTGTGGTCGGTGCCCCTGCCGAGTAGTTCGGACGACGATGCCGAGCCGCCGGACACCGACGATCCCGACCCTCCGGAGGAGGACACCCAGGTGCTGCTGTGGTGATTCGGTAGGCACTGGACAATATACCCCCTAGGGGTATCATCGACGTATGACGACGACCGATCTTCAGTTGAGCGGCATGAGCTGCGCGTCGTGCGCGGCCCGGATCGAACGCGGCCTCAATGACCTGGAGGGCGTGCAGGCCACGGTGAACTTCGCCGTCGAGCGCGCGCACATCGAACACGGGCCACAGGTGTCGGAGCACGATCTGATCCATGCCGTCGAATCCACCGGATACGGCGCCTCGGTGATCGACCACTCCGGTCACGGGCAGAACCACATGGACCATGACGTCCCCGCAGAACAGTTGCGGCCCAGGCTGATTGGGTCGGCGGTGCTGGCGGTCCCCGTGGTGGCGCTGTCGATGGTGATGCCGTGGCAGTTCAACGGCTGGTTGTGGGTGGTCCTGGCGCTGACCACGCCGATCGTGTTCTGGGGCGGCTATCCGTTCCACAAGGCGGCGATCAACAGTGCTCGGCATGGGGCCTCGACGATGGATACCCTGGTATCGCTCGGCACGCTGGCCGCCTACCTGTGGTCGCTGTACGCAATCCTGACCGGGGCCGCCGCGCACGGTCACGGTCATGTGTATTTCGAAGTGGCCGCCGCGGTGACGGTGTTCCTGTTGGCCGGCCGTTATGCCGAGGCAAAGGCCAAGCGGTCAGCGGGCGCCGCGTTGCGCGCGCTGCTGTCCTTGGGGGTCAAGGACGCCACGGTGATGCGCGACGACACTGAGGTGCGAATCCCAGTGGGGGAGTTGCACGTTGACGACGTGATCGTGGTTCGGCCCGGTGAACGGGTGGCTACCGACGGTGTCGTCGTGGACGGTGCTTCGGCACTGGACACCTCGGCGATGACCGGCGAGTCGGTGCCCGTCGATGTGCGCGCCGGTGACGAGGTGCTCGGCGGGGCGGTGAACACCTACGGTCGGATTCTGGTGCGCGCCAAGCGAGTTGGCGCCGACACGCAGCTGGCCCGGATGGCCCGGATGGTTGCGGACGCGCAGAGCGGGAAGGCATCCATCCAGCGGCTGGCCGACCGGGTGTCGGCGGTCTTCGTGCCGGTCGTGTTGGTCATCGCGGCGGTCACCCTGGGTGCGTGGCTGCTGCTCGGCGGTTCGGCCACGGCGGCGTTCACCGCGGCGGTGGCCGTGCTGATCATCGCCTGCCCGTGCGCGCTCGGCCTCGCGACGCCGACCGCGATCCTGGTCGGCACCGGCCGCGGCGCACAGCTCGGGGTGCTGATCAAGGAACCGCAAGTCCTCGAAACCGTCACCGGCATCGACGCTGTCGTCCTCGACAAGACCGGCACGGTGACCACCGGCACGATGGCCGTCGCGGACGTCGAGACCGAGTCCGGCGCCGATGCCGCCGACGTGCTGGCTCAGGCTGCGGCAGTCGAATCCGCGTCCGAGCACCCGGTGGCCGCGGCGATCGTCGCTGCCGCCCGCGAGCGCGGCGTGGCCGTGCCTGCGGTGGCCGATTTCGCCAACGACCCCGGCACCGGGGTCAGCGGGGTTGTCGACGGGATCCGGGTGCGGGTGGCCCGCGCCTCCGACGATGACGGGCGCACCAGCGTCGAGGTCATCACCGACGGCACCCGGCAAGGGGTGATCCGACTGGTCGACGCGGTCAAGCCGACGAGTGCCGAGGCCATCGCCGAGCTGAAGGCGATGGGCATCACGCCGATCTTGTTGACCGGTGACAACCCGGCGGTCGCGGCACGGGTGGCCGCGGAGGTCGGCATCGCGGCCGAGAACGTCATCGCGGGGGTGCTGCCCTCGCAGAAGGCTGACGCGATCAGCCGGTTGCAGGCGCAGGGGCGCAAGGTCGCGATGGTCGGTGACGGGGTCAACGATTCGGTGGCGCTGGCTACTGCCGATGTCGGCATGGCGATGGGAACCGGCACCGACGCCGCGATCGAGGCGGGCGACATCACGCTGGTCCGCGGGGACCTGAGGACCGTGCCGACCGCGCTGCGGCTGTCGTCGCGCACGCTGCGGATCATCAAGCAGAACCTGTTCTGGGCGTTCGGCTACAACGTCGCGGCCATACCGCTGGCGGCGCTGGGCCTGCTGAACCCGATGATCGCCGGCGCCGCGATGGCGTTCTCCTCGGTGCTGGTGGTGACCAACAGCCTGCGCCTCAAGCGCTTCCGCTGATCTCGCCCAAACCGACGATCGGCAGGGAAAGTGCGAGACGAGGCATGCAGAACGTCGATCTCGGCGAGGAGTGACGCTGGTCACGAACCCGTTGGTACAAAGTGCGGAATCTGTAACACTGTTGCACATGACCGACCTCGCCGAATCTGACTCCGCGACCGACGCACTACCGCTGGGCCCGCAGTCTCTGGTGTGGCGCTACTTCGGTGACAACCGGATGTTCCTGATCGGACCGCGCCCGGCGGTGCTGCAGAACATGCTGGCCGAGCTCGGCCAGGGCGTCCTGGACCATTCGGTGTTCTTCGCCGACACCGCCGCCCGGGTGAAGCGCTCGTTGCCGCCGATCTTCCGCACTGTCTACGGCAGCGAGGACGACAACGCCGGAACCCAGGTCCGCGACTTCCACCACAACATCAAGGGTGATATGCCCGACGGAAGCCGCTACCACGCGCTGGACCCCGATACCTACTTCTGGGCGCACGCCACGTTCTTCGACCAGGCGCTCTACTTCGCCGACACGTTCGTCAAGAAGCTGTCGCGCGCGGAGAAGGAGCAGATGTACCTGGAGTCCAAGACCTGGTACCGCCGCTACGGCGTCAGCGATCGCCCGATGCCCGCCGACTACGCCGAGTTCGAGCGCTACTGGGACCGGATGATCAACGAGGTTCTGGTCGCCCACTCCACGGCGAAATACGGGGTCGGCTACGTCACCAAGGGATTCCCGAAGCCCAAGGCGGTCAACCCGATCGTCTGGCGTCTGGTGGCACCGGTGTTCAACCCGGTGGCGGCGTTCCTGACCACCGGTGGCATGCCGCCGCGCACCCGCGAGATCCTCGGCCTGCCGTGGAGCGAGCGCAAGGAACGCAACTATCAACGGTTCGCGGCGTTTTGGCGCTCGCGTCCGGTGAACTGGCTGTGGGATCATCTTCCGATGAATGTCCGCTACAACGGTTACGCCAGAGCGGGATTCGCGCGGGCGGGGCATGCCTGACCAATCGACCGAAGCGATCCTCGACGCCGCGCTCGTCGAGTTCGACCAGCATGGCATCCGCCGGGTCGCTCTCGACGATGTGGCGCGCCGCGCGGGGGTGAGCCGGACGACGATCTACCGCCGCTTCGCCAACAAGGACGATCTGGTGTCTGCCGTTATGGATCGGGAGAACCTGCGCCTCTTCGCCGATATCGCTGACGAGCTCAAAACTGCACGCCCGCAGTCGAATTACTATGTCGAAGCTTTCACGCAGGCGATCCTGCGAACTCGTCGGCACCGAGTGCTCAACCGGATGGTGCTGGATGAGCCCGCGCTGACCTTGGAACTGGCTCGCCGGCACTACGCTGCCGCGGTGCAGCGCATCGAGGCGGCGCTGCAGGTGATCTTCCCGCCCGGCTTTTCCGAGCGGATCGGGCCGCAAGCCGTCCATGAACTCGCCGACAACATCTGGCGCTACGCTTTGATGGCGATGTTGCTGCCCAGCCCGGTGCCGCTCGAAACTGCCGACGATATAAGGGCTTTCGCGACCAAGCACTTTCTGCCCAGCCTGCCCGAAGCGCTGCGCGCCGTGCCGGTCTAGTTACCGGAGGGGCAGTCCAGATCTACATAGGCGGTAGGTGATGATCGGTGCACATCGGTGACGGTGCACTGGCCCAAATCTCCGTTGGATTGCCCGTTGAACTGCACCTGGTAGCCCTGGGCCTGTAGTTGGCTGATGACGTCGGGCGCCGAACCGGTTCCCGACGAGGACACGATGTGCGCGACGCTGACGAGTGCTGCCGCAATGAGGTTGCTGTACATACCTTTAGATAGGTATGGAGGTTACAACCCCTACGTGCTCTTGGGTGGGGCCAGGACCTCGACGACTCCGTTGCGCTCACGAACTTCAAAGTGCGGCAACGGCTTCGGTGCAATCGGCAGAGCGTGGGTGATCACCACGCCGGCCGGGGAGAACGACGTCGAGTGGCACGGGCAGCGCAACCGGTCGTCCCCCTGGTCGAACCACAGCTTGCAGCCCTGATGGGTGCACACGCCTGACACGGCATCGACCCGGCCGTTGACCCGGCGGACGAAGCCGCTGACCGAGCCCAAGTCGAAGGCGTGCACCGCTCCTTCGGGTAGGTCGCCGCTGGCCGTCACGGTCTGCCAGGATCCGTCGGTGGGAACCAGCTCCGAGTCGGCGGCTTGCTGGTCATCGGTGCGCGGCCGGACGACCAGCCGGTCCACCGACACGCCCGCCACCGCAGCCGTTGCCGCCGCGGACGTGCCGACAATCACCTGCCGGCGAGTGGCCGACATGCGTGTCTTCGGCGGTGGTGTGTTCGTCAAAGATGCCGTATCCGAGGACATTTCGGCGGCCAACCGCGCCTTCAGACTGTCGACGAATTCCGGTCGCGGTTCGCCGGCGTCTTCACGGGCGGCGGTCAGGTCGATCGCTGTGCGCAGCTGCGCCGCCTCGAACTCATCGGGGGTGAACGGCTTCGGCTGACGGCCGGCGAGCATGTCGTCGATGTAGCGGGCAAGATTGCGGCGGGTCATGGCAATGCCCCCTCGCTGATCTGCGCGGCCAGCCGCAACGCTCGATGTTGCAGCACTTTGGCGTTCGCGACGCTGATGCCGAGCGTACTGGCCGCTTCCCGCACCGAACAGCCTTGGAGAAAGCGCAGTTCCAGGACGCGGCGGTAGTTGTCGGGCAGTGCATTCAGCAGCACGGCGACGCGCTGCGGGGCGGTGCTCGGTGCGGCTGGGCCGAAGACGGTGGCGGGGACGTCCTCGATGGTGGTGATCTCGGTGCCCAGGGTTGCCCGCCAATGCGCCGCCAATACGGTGCGAGCGGTGGCGCGCAGATACGCGCGCACTTCGGCGATGCTGGCCGTCAGGCGCAGTGGGCGCATCGCGGCCAGGAACACCTCCGAGGTCAGGTCCTCGGCGTCGGCGCGATTTCCCACCCGGCCGAAGATCAGCCGGTAGACCCAGGTGATGTTGTCGTCGTAGACGGCTTCCCAATTCGGATAGCGCGCTTCGGCGACCAGACGTAGATCTGGTCGCGGGCGTCGATCGTCCTCGGCCGCCATCGTGGTGTGCCTTCCGCTCATCGATAAGAGATAGGCGGCGGGGTTACACGACTCGGGTGTGTAACCACTGCCCTACCTCTTGATGAGACGGTCCGCGCCGCGGACTTGGTTCAGCCGAGGAGGCAGGTTTCATGCACCACATCCGTATGGCGCTGGCGTGCGCAGCGGTCGCCGTCGGCGTCGCCGCATGCTCCACACCGGCGAAGGCCCCACCACCGTCGGTCGACTTCGGACCCAACGGCGGGACGTCGGTCGGCATGCCAGGCATGTCGAGCATGCCCGGGATGCCGGGCACGATGCCGCAGGCAACAACGGTCGCGCCGCCCGTCGCCGGGACGGCGGTGAACATCACCAACTTCGCGTTCGCGCCGGCCACCCTCACGGTCAAGGTCGGCGAGACCGTCACGTGGACGAACAAGGACGAGGAACCACACAACGTCGTCGCCAACGACGGGTCCTTCCGTTCGCCGGGCATGGACTCGAATGCCACCTACAGCTACACGTTCACCAAGACGGGCAGCTTCGACTACATCTGCGGCATCCACCCGTTCATGCACGGCACCGTGGTGGTGAACGCATGACCGGCGACCCCCACCAGATGAGCCGGCGGCAGCTGATCCGCCACGGCGCCTCGTTCGGCGCGGCAGTCGGGCTGGCCGTCGTCGGCGGCGAGGTGCTGTCCCACGTCGCGACCGCTCCGGCGGCCACCGACACCCGACCCACCCTCCGATTCGCCCAGATCAGCGACAGCCACATCGGGTTCACCGGCAGCGCCAACCCCGACGTCACGGGATCCTTCGAGCGGGCCATCCGGCAGATCAACAGCCTCGGATACACCCCGGATTTCGTCATCCACACCGGTGACCTGACCCATCTGGCAACGCCGGCCCAGTTCGATCAGGTCAACCAGATGATGGGCGGCCTGAACACCCCGCATGTGTTCACCGTCCCCGGTGAGCATGACTCGGTGGACGACGCCGGGCAGAAGTACCGGGCGGTCTTCGGTGCGGGCACCCGCGGCGACGGCTGGTACAGCTTCGACATCGCCGGTGTGCACGTCATCGGGTTGGTCAACACGCTGAACCTCAAGAAGCTCGGGCACCTGGGAGCCGACCAGTTGGAGTTCATCGAGAAGGACGTGGCGCCGCTGTCGTCGGACACTCCGATCATCGTGTTCAGTCACATCCCGCTGTTCGCGATGTACCCGGACTGGGGCTGGGGCACCGACGACGCCACCCAGGCGCTGAGCTACCTGCGCCGGTTCTCGTCGGTGACCTGTCTGAACGGCCATGTGCACCAGCTGTTTTCGAAGACCGAAGACAATGTCACGTTCTACAGCGGTACGACCACCGCCTATCCGCTGCCGCATCCGGGCGACGGGCCCGCGCCCAAGCCGCTCACCCTGCCTGCTGGCCAGCTCCACGACGCCCTTGGCATCCGCGAGGTCAGCTACACCAAGGGCCAGACCATGCTGGCGCTGAAGGAGGAGACGCTGCAATGACCCGTCTGGTCAATTTCGGAATCGCCGCCAGCCTGCTCGTCAGTGCGGCCAGCCACGGATACCTCTACCTGCACGGCTACTCCTATATCCCGGGCATCGGACGGGGATTCCTGGTGCTGACGAGTGTCTTCGTGGCGCTGGCGATCCTGATCGCCGTCGGCGGCCCCGCGTGGTTGCGCGCAGTCGCGTTGGTGGGTGGGGTCGGTTCGCTTGGGGCCTTCGCACTGTCGCGGACCGTCGGGCTGCAGGGATTCCTCGAGCACGGCTGGCAGCCCGCACCCCATGCACTGATCAGCGTGCTCGCCGAGGCGATCACCGTGGTTCTGTGTGCGTGGTCGCTGTTCAGGACCGGCTCAGCAGTACCGCGTTCTCGAACGGCAGCATCCTGAACAGTAGCCGCCATGGGCCCGAAACGTGAGGAGCGGCTTCGGCTTTGGGCATCATCCGTGGATTGCTGACGGTGAAAGTCCGGCCATAACGCTTGAGCCGGCCTCCGCCGGCGGCGGTGATGTTCTTCAACCAGTCGCGATTGGGTCCATAGGTCAGCAGGATCGCGATGCCGTCGTCGGTGGTGAAGACGGTCAGCGGGGCGCGGTAGTGCGTGCCGGAGCGGCGTCCGACGTGTTCGAGGATCCCCATCGTGGGAACGAAGCCGGCCCACAGCCGCTGCACAGGATTGGTGACATACCGGTTGAACCTGGCCAGCCATTGCGGCAGTTGCATGCCCCGATCAAACTCCCACCCACCGCGTACCTCAAGCCCCGCGGCACACGAGATTGAGCTCACACACAGGTCCACTCGAACTTCTCCTGCATGGCGTCAATCTCACGGAAATACGCAGGTCGGCTGTGGCGGATGTGACGTTCGCCCCTACTCCTACACCCTGTAGTTGAGCATCCCCGCAGTCTGGGACACTGGTGGCCATGAGCAGTACGGATCAGGCCGCCTCCACGGCGGCATCGGCCGGTCTGTTCGCCGACGCCTGCGCGGTCATCCCCGGCGGAGTGAACTCGCCGGTCCGGGCCTTCAACTCCGTCGGCGGCACGCCCCGCTACATCACCTCGGCCAAGGGCTACTGGCTGACCGACGCCGACGACAACCGCTACATCGACCTGGTGTGCTCCTGGGGCCCGATGATCCTCGGTCACGCGCACCCCGCCGTCGTCGAGGCGGTGCAACGCGCCGCCGCCGACGGGCTGTCGTTCGGGGCGCCCACTCCCGGTGAGACCGAGCTGGCCGCTGAGATCGTTGCCCGGGTGAAGCCGGTCGAACGGGTGCGGCTGGTCAACTCCGGCACCGAGGCCACGATGAGCGCGGTGCGCCTGGCGCGCGGCTTCACCGGCCGCTCCAAGGTCATCAAGTTCTCCGGCTGCTACCACGGCCACGTCGACGCCCTGCTGGCCGACGCCGGCTCGGGCGTCGCCACCCTGGGTCTGCCGTCCTCCCCGGGCGTCACCGGCGCCACCGCCGCCGACACGATCGTGTTGCCCTACAACGACGTCGACGCGGTCGAAGAGTCGTTCGGCAAGTTCGGCGACACCATCGCCGCGGTGATCACCGAAGCCTGCCCGGGCAACATGGGCGCCGTCCCGCCGCAGCCCGGCTACAACGCCGCCCTGCGGCGTATCACCGCCGAGCACGGTGCCCTGCTGATCGTCGACGAAGTGATGACCGGCTTCCGGATGAGCCGAAGTGGTTGGTATGGAATCGATCCCGTCGACGCCGACCTGTTCACCTTCGGCAAGGTGATGAGCGGTGGGCTGCCCGCAGCGGCGTTCGGTGGCCGCAGAGACGTCATGGAGAAGCTCGCCCCGCTGGGCCCGGTGTACCAAGCAGGCACCCTGTCCGGGAACCCGGTGGCGGTGGCCGCCGGCCTGGCCACCCTGCGCAATGCCGACGACGCGGTCTACGCGGCCCTGGACGCCAACGCCGACCGGTTGGCAGGCCTGCTCGCCGATGCGCTCACCGAAGCCGGTGTCGCCCATCAGGTTCCGCGGGTCGGCAACTTCCTGTCGGTGTTCTTCACCGACTCCCCGGTGACGAACTTCGCCGAGGCGAAGGCCAGCGAGACCTGGCGGTTCCCGGCGTTCTTCCACGCCCTGCTCGACGCCGGCGTGTACGCCCCGCCGAGCGCCTTCGAAACCTGGTTCGTCTCAGCCGCACTCGACGATGCCGCCTTCGACCGGATCGCCGACGCTCTGCCGGCCGCAGCGCGCGCGGCCGCAGGAGCCAAGCAATGACCGAACGCACGACGGTTCACGTGATGCGCCACGGCGAAGTTCACAACCCGGAGGGCATCCTCTACGGGCGCCTGCCCGACTTCCACCTCTCCGAACGGGGACGCGCCCAGGCTGAGGCCGTGGCCAGCTGGCTGGCCGCTCGTGACATCGTCTACGTCGTGGCCTCGCCGCTGGAGCGGGCGCAGGAAACCGCGGCCCCGATCGCCCGCCATCACGGCCTTGCCATCGACACCGACGACGAACTCATCGAGTCGCACAACGTCTTTCAGGGGGAGAAGGTCTCGCCGGGCGACGGCGCGCTGCGCGATCCGCGCAACTGGTGGCACCTGCGCGACCCGCGCAAACCAACCTGGGGTGAGCCCTACCGTGAGATCGCCGAGCGAATGAAGCGCGCCGTGGACCGTGCCCGCGTCAAGGGGGCCGGCCACGAGGCGGTCTGCGTCAGCCATCAGCTTCCGGTCGAGACGCTGCGCCGATCGATGACCGGTGCGCAGCTGCACCACTTCCCGACTCGGCGGCTGTGCAACCTGGCATCGCTGACATCGTTCTACTTCGACGGGGACGACTACGTCGGCTGGGGATACGCGGAGCTCGCCGGGCAGTGAAGCGGCTGTTGGTCTCCCTGGTGGCAGCGTCGGTGTTGGCCGGCTGCTCCACCGGTGACGACGCCGTCGCTCAGGGTGGCACGTTCGAATTCGTCGCCCCCGGCGGCAAGACCGACATCTTCTACGACCCGCCCGCCAGCCGTGGCACTCCGGGACCGGTGTCCGGGCCGGAGTTGATGGATACCTCGAAGACATTGTCGCTCAAGGACTTCGAGGGCAGGGTCGTGGTCATCAACGTCTGGGGCCAGTGGTGCGGGCCGTGCCGGTCCGAGATCACTCAACTGGAGCAGGTCTACACCCAGACCCGCGATCTGGGGGTCGCGTTCCTCGGTATCGACGTGCGGGACAACGACATCAGCGCACCCCGGGACTTCGTCGTCGACCGCAAAGTGACGTTCCCCTCGATCTACGACCCTGCAATGCGCACCATGATCGCCTTCGGCGGCAAGTACCCCGCCACGGTGATCCCGTCGACGGTCGTGCTCGACCGGCAGCATCGGGTGGCCGCGGTGTTCCTGCGTGAACTCCTTGCCGAGGATCTGCTGCCGGTGGTGCAGCGGCTGGCCGCCGAACCGAAACCGGCTGCACCATGACCGGTTTCGCCCAGACCGCCGCCGCGGGCCCGCTTCTGCTGGCCCTGGGCGTGTGCGTGCTCGCGGGGCTGGTGTCGTTCGCCTCGCCGTGTGTGGTGCCGCTGGTGCCCGGTTACCTGTCCTACCTGGCGGCGGTCGTCGGGGTGGACGACACGGCCGGGCCGGTGGCGCTGCGGACACAGCGCCTGCGAGTGGCCGGGTCGGCGCTGTTGTTCGTGGCCGGCTTCACCGTGGTGTTCGTGCTCGGCACGGTCGCGGTGCTGGGCATGACCACCTCTTTGATCACCAATCAGCTTGTGCTGCAGCGGGTCGGCGGGGTGCTGACGATCGTCATGGGCCTGGCGTTCATCGGCTTCATCCCCGCGCTGCAGCGGCAGGCACGCTTCACGCCGAAACGGCTCGCCGGTGTGGCGGGCGCCCCGCTGCTGGGCGCGGTGTTCGGGCTGGGCTGGACGCCCTGCCTGGGCCCGACGCTGACCGGCGTGATCACCGTCGCCTCGGCCACCGACGGCGCCAGCGTTGCCCGTGGTGTCGCCCTGGTGATCGCGTACTGCCTAGGCCTCGGTATCCCGTTCGTGGTGCTGGCGCTCGGATCGAGCTGGGCGACCAACGGATTGGGCTGGTTGCGCCGTCACACCCGGACAATTCAGATCATCGGTGGTGTGCTGTTGATCGCCGTCGGGCTGGCGCTGGTCACCGGCTTGTGGAACGACTTCATCTCGTGGGTGCGCGACGCCTTCGTCTCCGACGTGAGGCTGCCGATTTGAAATCCGTCGTCACACTGATCCGCACCCTCTGGCGGGCGCTGACCTCCATGGGCACCGCCCTGGTGCTGCTGTTCCTGCTCGCGCTCGCCGCGGTGCCCGGCGCGCTGCTGCCGCAGCGCAGCCTCAATGACGCGAAGGTCGAGCAGTACATCGCCGAGCACAACATCATCGGGCCGTGGCTCAATCGCCTGCAGTTCTTCGAGGTGTTCTCCAGCTTCTGGTTCACGGCCATCTATGTGCTGCTGTTCATCTCGCTGGTGGGCTGTCTGACGCCGCGGATGATCGAACACGTCAAAAGCCTGCGCGCGGTGCCGGTTGCGGCCCCGCGCAACCTGTCCCGGCTGCCCAAGTACGCCACCGCCGAGGTCACCGGTACACCGGACACCGTCGCCGACAACATCTCCGGACGGCTCAAAGGCTGGCGGCGCGTCACCCGTCAGACCGACGACGTCACGGAGATCTCGGCCGAGAAGGGCTACCTGCGCGAATTCGGCAACATCGTTTTCCACTTCTCGCTGCTCGGCCTGCTGGTGGCGATCGCGGTCGGCAAGCTGTTCGGCTACGAGGGCAACGTCATCGTCATCGCCAACGGTGGACCCGGTTTCTGTTCGGCGTCACCGGCGGCATTCGACTCGTTCCGCGCCGGCAACAGCGTCGACGGCACCTCCCTGTATCCGATGTGCCTGCGCGTCAATGACTTCCAGGCCCACTACCTGCCCAATGGGCAGGCCCTGTCGTTCGCGTCGAACATCGACTACCAGGCCGGCGACGACCTGGCCGCCGGCACGTGGCGGCCTTACCGGCTCGAGGTCAACCATCCGCTGCGCATCGGCGGCGACCGGGTCTACCTGCAAGGCCACGGTTATGCGCCGACGTTCACCGTCACCTTCCCGAACGGTCAGCAGCGCACCCAGACCCTGCAGTGGCGCCCCGATGATCCGCGCACGCTGCTGTCCTCCGGCGTGATCCGCGTCGATCCGCCCGGCGGCATGTACCCGGACGCCACCGAGCGGCGCAAGCATCAGCTGGCGATCATGGGCCTGTTCGCGCCCACCGCCGAGCTCGCCGGCACCCTGCTGTCGTCGAAGTATCCGGCGGCCAACGACCCGGCCGTGGCCGTCGACATCTACCGTGGTGACACCGGCCTGGACACCGGGCGGCCGCAGTCACTGTTCACCCTCGACCCGCGGCTCATCGAGCAGAAGCGCCTCACCAAGGTCAAGCGCATCAATCTGAAGCAGGGCGAGGAGGTCAAGCTCGACGACGGCACCGTGGTCCGCTTCGATGGCGCCACCCCGTTCGTCAACCTGCAGGTCTCGCACGATCCCGGTCAGGTGTGGGTGCTGGTGTTCGCGATGTCGATGATGGGCGGGCTGCTGGTGTCGCTGATTGTGCGTCGGCGCAGGGTGTGGGCGAAGATTTCACCAGGAGAAACGCCCGGTACCGTAAACGTCGAGCTGGGCGGTCTGGCCCGCACCGACAACTCCGGGTGGGGCAGCGAGTTCGAGAAGCTCACTGAGCGAATGTTGCCGGACCTGCCGGAACAGGAGCCGTCGAAAGAGAAGGTCGCACGCGCATGAACACCGAGCACATCGACATCGGGCTGGCCCGCTATTCGGACTGGGCGTTCACGTCGTCGGTGGTTGTCCTGGTCCTGGCGCTGCTGCTGCTGGCCGTCGAACTGGCCTACAGCCGAGGCCGCAAGGTCGAGGCCCGCGAGCTGGTCTCCGCCGGAGTCACCGCCGACAGCGACCGCCCTGGCGTCGTCGTCGAGAACCAGAAACGCTCCGCCGACGAGCGCATCGGCAAGGCCGGCCTGTCGCTGGTCTACGTCGGCATCGCGCTGTTGTTCGTCTGCATCGTGTTGCGCGGGCTGGCCACCGCCCGTGTGCCGTGGGGCAACATGTACGAGTTCATCAACCTCACGAGCTTCTGCGGTCTGATCGCAGCCTCGATCGTCTTGCGCAGGCCGCAGTACCGCACGCTGTGGGTTTTCGTACTCGTTCCTGTGCTCATTCTGCTGACCGTCTCGGGCCGCTGGCTCTACACCAATGCCGCGCCGGTGATGCCTGCGCTGCAGTCGTACTGGCTGCCCATTCACGTCTCGGTGGTCAGCCTCGGTTCGGGTGTCTTCCTGGTCGCCGGTGTGGCGAGCATCCTGTTCCTGTTGAAGATGTCACCGCTGTCCGACCCTGGTCGGGAAGGTCGGCTGGCGCAGATCGTGCAGCGGCTGCCCGACGCCCAGACCCTGGACCGAATCGCTTACCGCACCACGATTTTCGCGTTCCCGATCTTCGGCTTCGGCGTCATCTTCGGCGCCATCTGGGCCGAGGAGGCCTGGGGCCGGTACTGGGGCTGGGATCCCAAGGAGACGGTGTCGTTCATCGCCTGGGTGGTCTACGCCGCATACCTGCATGCCCGCTCGACGGCGGGCTGGCGCGACAAGAAAGCCGCGTGGATCAACGTCGTGGGCTTCGTCGCGATGGTCTTCAATCTGTTCTTCATCAACCTGGTGACAGTCGGCCTGCACTCGTACGCCGGAGTGAGCTGACGCGGCTGTGCGCTAGGGTTCAAAGGACCCACGAATAACCACTCGACCCGAAACGATATGTCAGGGGGAAGTGCACGTGTCCACTCCTCATGGGTCCCGCCAGGGCCATGAATTAACTGATGCGACAACGGTATTCCGCACCGAACAGCGGTTCACCGATCCGGCTACTGCCGCACCCGAATCCGAGCCCGACTGGCTGGCGTCCACGCCGCCCATCGGCATCCCGATGGATCCGCTGACACCGGCCGCGCCGCTGTTCAACCAGTACGTCGCCGAGCATCCGGTGCCGTCCTACCGGCCGTCGGTTCCGCAGACCCCGTACCCGGATCTGTCGACCGGCGCGCTGCTGCGTCAGGCCAAGCCGGCCCCCACAAGCGGCTGGCGCAGGTGGCTCTATCTGGCGTCGGGCAAACTCATCAACGTCGGTGAGGGACAGCGAGCCGCGCACCACACCAACCTCGTCGCGCAGGTGAACCGCCCGCTCAAGGGCTGCTACAAGATCGCGCTGCTGTCGCTCAAGGGCGGTGTCGGCAAGACGACGATCACCGCCACCCTGGGCGGCACGATCGCCTCGATCCGAGGCGATCGGGTGGTGGCCGTCGACGCCAATCCCGACCGCGGAACGTTGAGCCAGAAGGTCCCGCTGGAGACGCCGGCCACCGTGCGGCACCTGCTGCGCGACGCCGAAGGTATCGAGCGCTACAGCGATGTCCGCGGCTACACCTCACAGGGCCCGAGCCGACTGGAGGTGCTGGCCTCCGAGAGCGACCCCGCGGTATCCGAGGCGTTCAGCGCCGCGGACTACGACAAGGCCCTCGCGGTGCTGGAGCGGTTCTACAGCCTGGTGCTCACCGACTGCGGAACCGGCTTGCTGAACTCGGCGATGTCGTCGGTGCTGTCCCAGGCCGATTCACTGATCGTGGTGAGCTCGGGTTCGGTGGACGGCGCGCGCAGCGCGTCGGCGACGCTGGACTGGCTGGACGCCCACGGTCACCAGGACCTGGTGCGCCGGTCGGTGTGCGTGATCAATGCGGTTCGGCCGCGCTCGGGCAAGGTCGACATGCAGAAGGTGGTGGACCATTTCTCGCGGCGCTGCCGCGCGGTGTGCGTCGTGCCGTTCGACCCGCACCTCGAAGAGGGCGCCGAGATCGACCTGGATCGGTTGAAGCCGAAGACCCGCGAAGCGTTGGTTCAGCTTGCGGCCGTGGTCGCCGACGGATTTCCGGCCGTCGACGTCAACGAGCGGTTCGGCTAGCGAGGGTTGTTGTCGCCGTGGCTCAGTCGCCACAGGAAGTCGGGATCGTCGTCCGGGCCGACAACCCTGGTCTTCGGCCGGTGCGCCTGGGCGCGAACCGCACGCCAGCCGACGTAGACGGCCGCGGCGATGATGAGAACCAACAGCAGGTACAGCACGAAAACCTCCTTTGTCCGAATATACGCGCGTCGGTAGGCTCGGCGCGGTGTCGGACAATTCGGACAATCAGACCCAGGCCACCGGCGGCCGCTTGGTACTCGACGTCGTCGTGTACACCTTCGCGCGGCTTGTCTTGGTGGTCGCTCTGACGGCTGCCATCTATTACATCGCGAAGCTGATCGGCATCTCCGAGTTCCCGCTCATCGTGGCGCTGTTGTTCGCGATCGTGCTCGCTCTGCCGTTGGGCATCTGGCTGTTGGCCCCACTGCGCAAGCGCGCGACCGCGAGCATCGCGTCGGTCGATGAGCGGCGACGGCGCGACCGCGAGCAGCTGCAGGCCAGGCTGCGTGGGCAAGACAAGAAGCCGGAGAAGGACTAACCCAGCGCGAGAGCCAGTGCGACGGCGATCGCCCAGACCAGCATCGTCAGGCCGGTATCGCGCAACACCGGGATGAGTTCGCGGCCGCCGAGTCCGCGGCGCACCAGGCGGGCCGCCCGCACTGCCAATGGCGCCGCGACCAGACCGACCGCGGCCCACGGTGTGGCGAGCATGAGGACCAGAGTCAGTACGCCGGTCACCGCCAGCAGGGACTGGTAGAGCACTCGGGTTCGGGTGTCGCCGAGGCGTACCGCCAATGTCATCTTGCCCGCCACCCGGTCGGTCGGGATGTCACGCAGGTTGTTGGCCACCAGCACCGCCGAGGACAGCGCACCCGTCGCGACCGCCAAGACCAGGCCGACCCAGTCCACCCGCAGTGCCTGGGTGTACTGCGTGCCCAACACCGCGACGAGCCCGAAGAACACGAACACCGCGACCTCGCCCAGGCCGGCGTACCCGTAGGGCCGCGACCCGCCGGTGTACAGCCAGGCGCCCGCGATGCACACCGCCCCGACCGCGATCACCCACGGCGCGCTGACGATGGCCAGCGCCAGCCCGGCGACCGCGCCCACGGTGAGGCTGACGACGGCCGCCGTCAGCACCGCGCGCGGCGACGCGAGTTTCGAACCGACCAGCCGCAGCGGCCCGGCCCGTTCGTCATCGGTGCCGCGAATGCCGTCGGAGTAATCGTTGGCGAAGTTGACTCCGACGATCAACGCCAGCGAAACAGCAAGTGCCAGCAGCGCCTTCCACCACACGGCCGCGTCCAGCCACGCTGCCGCGCCCGTACCCGCGATCACCGGCGCCACCGCGTTGGGCAGAGTTCTGGGCCTGGCCCCCTCGACCCATTGCGCGATGCTTGCCATGCCGCAATCGTCCCACGCGCGGCGAAAGCGGCCGCCGGGGCACCGTCGCGGGCGAACCGGCGTTTGCCCGATCTCGGCGCTGCCGAGTCTTCAAAGGTTGCTGACGACGACCGCAGGTCACCCGCCGCGAATTAGCCGAGCGCGTCGTCGATCCCGATCCGAGCGGAATGCGCCGCTGCTGAAACTCTGACAGCAGGCGTAGTCGACTTTGCCCATCGGTCGACTGATGCGATAGCGGACGGGGGCCGGACTGAGCCGGCGCGGATGTACGACGGCGATTCGGGACTGTGCTAAATCAGCAAAGTAAACCTAGCCTCATAGACAGAGGTGGCAGGTTTTTGGCACCGTGTAGTTAACCAAAGTGCGTCCGGTAACAAGTTTCAGTGACCTCGGGTGTACTTGCGGTTCTAAAGTAATTTAGGCACACGACATTGTTTGCTGCAGCCATCTAGCAAACCGTTCACCTGCGCATCTGCCGCCCGCGACGATTGCGCAAAGTTGAACCACCCTGACGGACACGTCAGCACTTCAAATAATGCGGGGAGTTCTCAGCATTTGCTCAGTTATGGTTTGCCGCGTCCAAGTGAGTGCTCTGACGGGAGAAATCATGCACATAGCTGTGCGGTCAACCGTTGCGACCGGGGTAGCGATGGTGGGAGCCGGTGCCATCGCCCTGGCCCCGATTCATCCAGTCGGCCCGGTCGCCCTGCCGTTGTCGGAAATCAATGTGCCCGCTGCTGTTTCGACCATGGAGGTCGAACTCGCGGCGCTGCCCAACCCCATCACGCCGTGGGTCAACGTCTTCACGACCGCCGTCACCAACGCGGGCGCGCTGGGATCGGCGTGGCTCGAGGACCCCGCACCGGTCGCGCGGCAGCTGGCGTTGAACTGGATCGGATATGGCCAGACCACCGCGACCGCGCTCCGTGATGCGGTCCAGGGCGCCATCGATTACTTCGGTACGACGTTCCCGCAAGCGCTGCAGACGGCCTTCCAGCAGATCCGAGACGGTCAACTGTCGGCGGCCGGTTCCACCCTCAGCGATGCCGTCCTCGGGACGATCCTCTATGTCGGTGCGCCGCTGTTTCCGCTCGCCGCCATTCCGGGTCAGATCACCGAGAACCTGAACAAGGCCGTCCTCGCCGCCACCGACATCAACTCGCTTTTCGGTCTGGTGCTCGGTGCCGCCGGACCGGTGGGCGGTGTGATCCGAGCGGTCGGTGACACGGCCCAACAGTTCCTCGATGCGGTCAATGAGAAGGACTACAACGCCGCTGCCCAGGCCGTCTTCGACGTCGCCCCGAATATCGTGACCGCCATCATCAACGGCTACACGACCACCGACGGCACCCTGTATCCGGGTCTTCTCACCCCGCCGGACGATCAGGGCATCAACGCGGGCCTGGGCTACACCCTGCTGGTCTCCATTCCGCGGGCCATCGCCACCGCGCTCGGGGCGACGGCCCCAGCCCCCGTCACGCGGCCCGCCGCGAGCCTCAAGGCGGCGAGTGCGGACGCGACGGAAGCCTCCGACTTGACCGAGGCGACCGACACCAAGGCGCAACCCTCGGCGCCGAAATCCTCGGTCGGCGGATCGAAGGCGAACGCGAAGACCGGTGCCAAGACCGCGACCGCTGCCAAGAAGCCGACGGGTGCCAAGAAGTCGACCGGAGCCAAGAGCGCGCGGCCGTCAAAGGGCTCTGGCCACGGTGGCGGTGGGAGCGCAGCCGAGTAGCCACTCGATGCATCACGACGATGCGGATCGCGGGTCCTCTGTCCACTGGGCGGGGGACCCGCTGCCGCGCCCTGTGTTTCGGCCGTCGGACACGGTCTCGAGGTCGACCCATCAGCGATTTGTGCAGCTCGGCTTCGATGACGTCGAGGCCGGTGCGTGGGTGCATTTCGAATCGGTGGCGATCGCCTTGCACTCGGCAGTCAACCGCGCGTTGGCGCATCACCACCAACTGAGTCTGGCCGACGTTCAACTGCTGGCGCATCTGAAAGGACATGGCCCGAGCGCGATGGGTGCGCTCGCCGAGCTGCTGATGGTCACCCCGAGCGCGCTCACCCAACAGATTCAGCGTCTCGAACGGCGCCGGCTGGTGCACCGAGAGGCCAGCAGCGACGACGGGCGACGCGTGTTGGCAACAATCACCCGAGACGGGCTGCGGCTGACTGTGGCGTCGCTGGAGACCTACGCCCGCGTGGTGCGGGCGCACTTCCTCGATGAGCTGAGCAGGAATCAGATGATCGCCCTCGGCGACGGTTGCCGACGGATCAGCGCGCGGTTGAAGGCGGTCGGCGCATCGGTGGACTCGTCGGACACCCAGTGATGTCGCGGCCGCCGATTTAAGGTGCCCGCATGCCTCTGTTCAAGAAGAGCTTCAAAGACGCGTGGGCTCAGGCGGGCGCGGACATGGACCAAGAATTCGCCAGAGTCATGGACTTCCCACCGGTCGCCGACATCGCGACCGAGCTGATGGCCGCCTTCGGTCCCGACGGGCCCAAACGCGGCAAGCCGCTGACCCTGAACGATCTCCGCGAATGGTGGCTGGACCGCTACGACTTCGCCGACCGTCGCCAGCGCGTCGTGTGCTCGACGCGGTTGCGGCGCGGCGGGGGAGGCCCGATTCGCGAAGCGCTGCAGGTGCTCGAACATGCCGAGCTCGTGTATCTGACCGTACGCACCGACCGGGAAGACGTCTGGACCGCAACGAACGTCGGACTGTCGGCCCTGCACAATGGTCGAATGCTCGGAGTCATCGGCGGCAGCGGTTTCTACACCTTCTTCGGATCCGACGCGCGTAGCGTCAACCTGGATACGCCCTATGGCGAGCCGAGTGCCCCGATCACGGTCGGACGCGTCGGCCAGCACGAGGTGGCCTTCCTTCCCCGGCATGGTCTGAGCCACGAGTTCTCGCCCCACAAGGTGCCGTACCGGGCCAATATGTGGGCCCTGCGCGCCCTGGGTGTGCGACGGGTGTTCGGGCCGTGTGCGGTTGGCAGCCTGACACCGGAGTTCGGTCCCGGCGCCATCGTGGTCCCCGATCAGTTGGTGGACCGAACCCGCGGCCGGCTCGACACCTATTTCGATTCGGGCGGCATCCATGTCGGCTTCGCCGACCCGTACTGCCCGACGCTGCGCTCGGCCGTCACCGGCCTGCCCGGTGTGGTCGACGGCGGCACGATGGTGGTGGTGCAGGGGCCGCGGTTCTCCACCCGCGCCGAGAGTCAGTGGTTCGCGCGGGAGGGGTTCAGCCTGATCAACATGACCGGCTACCCCGAGGCGGTCCTGGCTCGTGAGCTGGAAATGTGTTATGCGGCAATCGCTTTGGTGACCGATCTGGACGCCGGCGTCGATGTCGGAGCGGGCGTGCGCGCGATCGACGTCTTCGCGGAGTTCGAGAAGAACATGGGGCCGTTCAAGCAGCTGGTGCTCGAGGCGATCGACCAGGTGGCCACCGAACGTGTATGCGGACATTGCCTTGCGCACGAAGGTGTCGAGCTGCCCTTCGACCTGCCGTGAGGGTTCTGCTCACCGGCGCGGCCGGGTTCATCGGCAGCCGAGTTCGCGCCGCGCTGCTGGCCGACGGCCATGAGGTGGTCGCGGCCGACGTCATGCTCGACGCCGCCCACGGCCCCGGTGCCGAACTGCCCGACGACATCCACCGGGTCGACGTGCGTGACGCGGATGCGTTGGCGCCCTTGCTGTCCGGGATCGACGTGGTGTGTCACCAGGCCGCCGTGGTGGGCGCCGGTGTCAATGCCGCCGACGCGCCGTCCTATGCCGGTCACAACGACTACGGCACCGCGGTGCTGCTGGCGCAGATGTTCGCCGCCGGCGTCCAGCGGCTGGTCCTTGCGTCGTCGATGGTGGTGTACGGCCAGGGCGGGTACCGGTGCCCGGAGCACGGCGTCGTCGATCCGTTACCGCGCACCCGCGCCGATCTCGACGCCGGTGTGTTCGAACACCGTTGCCCGCTCGGCGGAGAAGAGCTGGCCTGGCAGCTGGTCGGCGAGGAGGCAGCACTGCGCCCACGCAGTCTGTACGCCGCCAGCAAGGCCGCTCAGGAGCATTACGCGCTGGCGTGGGCTGAATCGACCGGTGGCTCGGTCGTCGCGCTGCGCTATCACAACGTGTACGGCCCGGGCATGCCGCGGGACACCCCCTATTCCGGGGTGGCCGCGATCTTTCGGTCTTCGCTCGAAAAGGGCGAGCCGCCAAGGGTTTTCGAAGACGGTGGGCAGATGCGGGATTTCGTCCACGTCCACGATGTCGCGGCTGCCAATGTCGTGTCCGTGCGCTCGGAGGCCGGCGGATTTCTGGCCGTCAACGTCTGTTCGGGGCGGCCGATCTCGATCATGACCGTCGCGAACCGGATCTGCGAAGCCCGGGGCGGTCCGGCGCCGGTGGTCACTGGCCAGTACCGCAGCGGCGACGTCCGCCACATCGTCGCCGATCCGGCGCAGGCCGCCGAGTCGTTGGGCTTCCGCGCTCGAGTCGACCCGGACCAGGGTCTGCGGGACTTTGCGTTCGCACCCCTGCGGGCGTGACCGGCGCCACACCTTAAATCCCTTCGCTCCGTGGGTATTTAGCCCGCGATGACCGCCGTCCCTGAAACTGGTGACAATCGTCACCTTCCGGCTGCGGAGACCTGACTTACCGCGGACTACCTGGCAGAATCTGGAATAGTTCCAATTTAGCTATTCAAGGAGTGGTGACAATCATGGCTCTGTTGACAATCGGGGATCAGTTCCCGGCTTACGACCTCAAGGCGGTTGTCGGCGGTGACCTGTCCAAGGTCGACGCCAAGCAGCCCGACGATTATTTCATTCAGGTGACCAACTCGGACAACCCCGGCAAGTGGCGCATTATCTTCTTCTGGCCCAAGGACTTCACGTTCGTCTGCCCGACCGAGATTGCCGCTTTCGGCAAGCTCAACGACGAGTTCGAGGATCGCGACGCGCAGGTACTCGGCGTCTCGGTGGACAACGAGTTCGTGCACTTCCAGTGGCGGGCCCAGCATGAGGATCTCAAGAAGCTGCCGTTCCCGATGGTGTCCGATCTCAAGCGCGAACTGTGCTTGGCCACCGGCGTGCTCAACGCCGACGGTGTGGCCGACCGTGCCACCTTCATCGTCGACCCGAACAACGAGATCCAGTTCGTCTCGGTGACCGCTGGCTCGGTCGGGCGCAACGTCGATGAGGTGCTGCGAGTGCTCGATGCGCTGCAGTCCGACGAGTTGTGCGCCTGCAACTGGAAGAAGGGCGACCCGACCATCGACGCCGGCGAGCTGCTGGCCGAGGCGGTCTGAGCATGAGCATCGACGCCGTCAAAGAGGCGTTGCCCGAGTACGCCAAGGATCTCAAGCTGAACCTGGGCAGCATCGTGCGCTCGACCGAGCTGACCGAACAGCAGCTGTGGGGCGCGCTGGTGGCGACCGCCGCGGCGACCAAGTCCGAGCAGCTGCTGCGCGAGATCACCGAGGACGCGCTGGATGTCTTGACCGAAGAGGCGTATCACGCCGCGTTGGGTGCCGCCGCGATCATGGGGATGAACAACGTCTTCTATCGCACCAAGCACCAGCTCGAGGGTCGCTACGACGACCTGCGGGCCGGGCTGCGGATGAACATCATCGCCAATCCCGGTGTGGCCAAGGCCGACTTCGAGCTGTGGTCGCTTGCTGTGTCCGCGATCAACGGATGCGATCAGTGCCTGGCTGCCCATGAGAAGGAACTCCGGGACGCCGACGTCTCGCGGACGGTGATCTTTGAAGCCATCCGCCTCGCATCGATCGTGTCTGGTGTCGCGCAGGCCCTGCTCACGACGCAGGCGCTGGCGACCGCCTGATCGAATCACCGCTCGACCCCCTTCCCAACCCGGTAGTTGGTCGGGAGGGGGGTCGAGCGCATACTGGGCCGGTGAAGACTGAGATCTGCGACCAGTTCGGCATCGAGTTCCCGCTATTCGCTTTCAGCCACTGCCGCGATGTTGTCGCCGCGGTCACCAACGCGGGCGGCTTCGGCGTGCTCGGTGGCACCGCGTACACCCCCGATCAGCTCCACCAGGAACTCACCTGGATCGACGAGCAGGTCAAGGGCAAGCCGTACGGCGTGGACATCATCGTTCCGGCGAAGTTCGAAGGCAAGGGCGAAAACCTGTCGTTCGGTCAGCTCGCCGATCGGATTCCCGACGACTTCCGCGGCTTCATCAACGACCTGTTGGCCGCCCACGACATCGACATCAGCGACCAGCCCCGGATGGCCGCGTCCTCGCTGAGTGGCGACACCGGCGCGAGCCTGCTCGACGTCGCACTGAACCATCCGATCAAGTTGATGGCCAACGCACTTGGTGTTCCGCCGGACTACATGATCGAGGCCGGCAAGCAGACCGGCATCCCGGTCGCGGCGCTGGTCGGCGCCAAGGAGCACGCCATCAAACAGGTCAATGCCGGCGTCGACCTGATCGTCGCGCAGGGCACCGAGGCCGGCGGTCACTGCGGTGAGGTGACCACGCTGGTGCTCATCCCCGAAGTCATCGAGGCGATCAAGCCGATCCGTGAAGTGCCGGTCCTGGCGGCCGGCGGAATCGTGACGGGCAGGCAGATGGCGGCGTCGGTGGCGCTGGGTGCGGCGGGTGCCTGGACCGGTTCGGTGTGGCTGACCACTGAGGAGGCCGAGACGGCCCCGTACACGGTGCAGAAGTTCCTGGCCGCGACGTCGCGCGACACGGTCCGGTCGGCCGGGCGCACGGGAAAGCCGTCGCGCCAATTGGTTTCGGACTGGACCGATGCATGGGCTCCGCACGAGGGCGGCCGTCAACCGCTGCCGTTGCCGCTGCAGAACATGATCGCCGAGCCGGTGTTGCGCCGGATCGACAAGTTGGCCGAGGGCGGCCATCCGGGCGCTCAGAAGTTGGCGACCTACTTCGTCGGCCAGGGCGTCGGGCTGATGAACAAGGTCAAGCCGGCGCGCGAGGTCGTCCTGGAGTTCATTGAGGATTACCTGGCCGCCGCCGAGCGGCTCAGTCGGTCGCTCGACGACTGATCTACAGGCCCTTGGGCGCTGCCTTCACCGCTTGCACGTCCGAGGGGTCACCGCTGAAGTCGACGTGCGCCGGCCGTCCGGTGGCGAACAGCAGCAGCTCTTCGGGCGGACCGGTCACCGTCACGGCCGGACCGTGGCCGGCGGTCAGGACGGTTTTCCCATCCGGGGTCCGCAGCTGCACCCGGGCCGGCATCTTGGCCAGTGTCAGTCGGGCCATCATCCCGAGCGTGCGACGAAGCTTTCCGGTCAGCTCCGCATCAAGGGTGCGCGGTTCCCAGCCCGGCTGGGCGCGGCGAATGTCCTCGTGGTGGATGAACATCTCGGCGACGTTGGCCACCGAATCGACCAGCTTGAGCGGCGAGTAGATCGGCGGACCTTCGGCCACCTTCTCCACAAGCGCGTCCCACTGGGTGTTGTTCGCGACGGCGTCCTGCACCTTGGCGGTGTGCCCGGCGAACAGTGGGATGAGGATGCCGGGAGCGGCATCGACGCGGTATTCGCGAACCATCAAGTGCGCGGCCAGGTCTCGGGCCGTCCAGCCTTCGCACAAGGTCGGCGCGTCGGGTCCGACGTCGCGCAGGGCGGCGATGAGGGCGGCACGTTCACGCTGGGCTACGGACATCTCGATCTCCATCGGTCGGCGACTGTCGACGAGCCCACGCTACTACTACGCCCAACCGACGTTTGGCTGGAGAAGTTCGAGTAGATCCGTGCACAACGTCGATCTCGGCGAACGCATTCACTCAGACAGTGGCAGTCGAACCTCGAAGCGAGCCCCGTGCGCGGTGTTGTGCGCCGACAGTGTGCCGTGGTGGGCGTGTACCAGCCCGGCCGCGATCGCGAGCCCCAGGCCGGATCCGCTCGGCAGCGACGAATCCTCGCGCGGCACACGGCCGTTCGACCCGCGATAGGCGACGTCGAAGACTCGCGGCAGGTCCGCCTCGTCGATGCCGACGCCGGTGTCGTCCACCCGGGCCCACGCCCCGCCCGCGTCACTGCCCAGCGCCAGTGTCACCGCCCCGCCCGAAGGTGTGTGCGCGATCGCGTTCGCCACCAGATTGGACAGCACCCGCACCAGCGCGCGATCGCTGCCGATCACCCGCACCGGGTCCGCCGGAACGGACGCCAACAGCTGCACCCCGGCGCGCTCGGCAGTGATCTTGTGGGCGGCGATCACGTCGTCGACGACCTCGTCGAGCGCGACCTTCTCGTACGGCGCGTGCACCGCCCCGGCGTTGATCTTCGACATCTCGAACAGGTCGTCGACCATCTCCGAGAGCCGAACCGATTCCTGCTCAATGTGTTTGGCCTGCACCCGGACCTCACCGTCGCTGACCACACCGTCGGCAATGGCCTCGGCCAGCGCGCGGATACCGGCCAGCGGCGTGCGCAGGTCATGGCTGACGAACGCCACCAACCGGCGACGGGACTGCTCGGCCATCCGCTCGGCGTCGTGAATCTCCTGCTCCCACACCGTCCGGCGGGCCTGATAGCGCGCCAGCATCACCGCCGCGGGCAGTGTCACGATCGCCACGATCAGGAGCACGACGGCGATCGGCGCAAACGTGCTGGTGATCATGAATCCGCTGGCGCCCAGCACACCGGTCAGCGTGGCCAGCGTCGGGATCAACACCAGAGCCACCATCGTGACGGTCATCGACCACGATCGGGCCAGCCGAATCACCAACGCGCCCAATAAAACAACCGGCAGCGAGCAAGCCAGCGCCAGTATCGCGATCTGAGCTAGGTCACGCGGTGGCACGGTCACCGCCGCCGGCTTCACCGCGCCACAGATACCCACGGCCCCAGACCGTTTGTACGCGGTGATGTTCGCCGAGCTTGGACCGCAAACGCTTGACGTGAACAGTGACCGTCGACAGGTCACCGAAGTCCCAGTGCCACACCTGCTGCAGCAGCTCCTCGCGGGAGAAGACGGTGTCGGTGTGGGTCAGGAAAAACAGCAGCAGATCGAATTCGCGGTTGGTCAACCCCACCGGCTTGCCGTCGATCTGCACCGCGCGTGCCGCCGTCGAGACCGTCAGGTCACCGACCGTCATCTCCAGGGGCAGAGCCGCCGCGGGCGCCGGTGCACGCCGCAACACCGACCGCACTCGCAGCGCCAGTTCGCGCGGGCTGAACGGCTTGGTCAGGTAGTCGTCGGCGCCGGCCTCGAGCCCCGCGATGCGGTCGTCCTCCTCACCGAGCGCGGTCAGCAGGATCACCGGCACGCTGTAGTCGCCGTGCTGGCGCAGGGTGCGGCAGAGCGACAGACCGTTGGGCCCGGGCATCATCACGTCCAGCACGGCGACGTCGATGCGCTGGGTTCCCAGCACCCGCAGCGCCTCGCTGCCGTCCCCGGCAACGGCCACTTCCAGGCCGTCGCGCTCGAGGTATCGGCGCACGACATCACGCACGACGGTGTCGTCGTCGGCAATGAGTACGCGGGCCGGCATAGGAAAATGTTAGCCAACACCAGCCTCCACCTGCACCAACGTCACGGTTTTGTCATTCCCTCCCGCGCACGGGCGCCGAAGCTCACCTAGGTTGGCTCCTATGCCCGAGTGTCCGGTCACGGTGGTGCTGCCCTGTCTCAACGAAGCCGACTCGCTGCCCACCGTGCTCGCCGCCATACCGCCTGGTTATCGCGCTTTGGTCGTGGACAACAACAGCACCGACGGGACGGCGGAGGTGGCCCGGCGCCACGGCGCTGAGGTGGTCAGGGAAAGCCGTCCGGGCTATGGGTCGGCCGTTCACGCCGGGGTCGAGGCGGCCCGAACGCCGATCGTGGCCGTGCTCGACGGCGACGGTTCGCTGAACCCGGGAGACCTGCCGCGGCTGGTCAGAGAGCTGGAACGCGGCGCCGACATGGTGACCGGCCGCCGCAGGCCGGTCCGCGGGCTGAAATGGCCGTGGCATGCGCGGATGGGCACCGCTGCGGTGTGCTGGCGGCTGCGCACCCGGCACGGGCTGCCGGTCCACGACATCGCCCCGATGCGCGTGGTCAACCGTGACGCCTTACTGACGCTGGGGGTTGCTGACCGGCGTTCGGGGTATCCGCTGGAACTACTGGTCCGTGCCGCGGCCGCAGGATGGCGCGTGGTGGAGGTCGACGTCGACTACGGCCCGCGGGTCGGCGGGAAGTCGAAAGTCAGCGGGTCGGTGCGAGGGAGCGTCACCGCCGCCGTCGACTTCTGGAAGGTCATTTCGTGACACCAAGGCCGGGACCCGTAGCGGTCACCCTGCTGGTGGTAGCGAAGGCTCCGGTACCCGGCCTGGCCAAGACGCGACTGGCCGCAACAGTCGGGGAGCAGGCCGCCGCCGACATCGCGGCCGCCGCACTGTTGGACACCCTCGACGCGGTCGTCACGACCCCGGTGACGCACCGGGTGGTCGCGATGACCGGCGATCTCGACAAGGCGTGCCGGGCCGATCAGCTGCAGACCCGCTTGCAGGACTTCACGGTGGTCCAGCAGCGCGGTGACGGCTTCGCCGAGCGGCTGATCAATGCCCAAGCCGACGCCGCGGCCGCCGGTCAGCCGGTGCTGCAGATCGGTATGGACACTCCACAGGTGAGCCCGCAGCTTCTCGGGGCCTGCGCCCGCCGGCTGCTGACCGCCCCGGCCGTGCTGGGCATGGCCCGTGACGGCGGGTGGTGGGTGCTCGGGGTGGCAGACGGCGGGATGGCTGAATGCCTACGCGACGTGCCGATGTCGCAGGCCGACACCGGGGCTGTAACGCTTGCCGCCCTCGAGGACACCGGTATGTCCGTGACTCTTGTCGAGGAATTGCATGACGTCGACACCATCGACGACATCCCCGCGGTCCGCGCCGCCTGCCAGTCGTCGAGCCGATTCGCCGAAGTAACCCGAGGGGTCTGAAATGCTGGGACAGCTCTACGACAAAGCACTCGACGGCGAACGATGTTGGCTGCGCCACGGCGATGGCCGGCGCCACCGTCTTCCGGTCAACAGCTGGCTGGGTGGGCATGGTGCCGACACCGTGTTCGACTCGGCCATCGTGTCGTTGTGTGACGGGCCGACGATCGACTTGGGTTGCGGCCCAGGCCGATTGGTGGCCGATCTGATCCAGCGTGGGATTCCGGCCCTCGGCGTCGACCAGTCGCCGACAGCGGTCCGCCTGGCTCGGCGCAGTGGCGCGCCGGCGCTGCTACGCGATGTGTTCGAGCCGCTGCCCGGCACCGGGCGTTGGCAGACGGTGCTGCTCGCGGACGGAAATGTCGGCCTGGCCGGAGATCCGCGTCGGGTCCTGGGTCGGGCCGCGGAGCTGCTGCGCGCGGGCGGTCGCTGTGTGGCCGAATTCGATCCGGGCACAGTTGGAGTCCGCACCGGCTGGGTCCGGCTGGAGTCCTCGCGGACCATCGGGCCCTGGTTCAAATGGGCGACCGTGGGGGTCGATTGCGCTGCCGCGCTGGCCGAAGAAGTCGGCCTGGCGTTGGTCGGGATTCACCCGATCGGCGAGCGCGTGGTGGCTACACTCACGCTGACGTGAGGCCGCAGATGGGAACAACCACCAAGGCTTCCTTGCGTGGAACAGCAGTGACGGCTCGGGTCGGGGTCGCCCTCGGTATCGCCGTGGCCGTCTGCTTCGTCACGGGATTGATCAGCCACTTCATCCAGCATCCGCAGCCGTGGTTCTTCTGGCCGACGCGTCCGGTCTGGCTGTATCAGCTGACCCAGGGATTGCACGTGATTTCCGGGATCGCCGCCATCCCACTGCTTCTGGTCAAGCTCTGGTCGGTGTACCCCAAGCTGTTCGAGCGGCCCATCATCGGCGGCCTGACGCGGCAGATCGAACGTGCGTCGATTCTGGTCCTTGTGGGATCGATGATCTTTCAGCTGTCCACCGGCATCATGAACATCGCGCAGTGGTACGCGTTCAAGTTCTTCTTCACCACCAGTCATTACGCGATGGCTTACGTCGCCGGCGGAGCGGTCCTGGTGCACATCGGTGTGAAACTGCCGGTGATCCGGCGGGCGCTCGGTGAACCGCTCGAGGATGCCCCGACCGGCGAACTGCGCGTCGGGCCCAGCCGCCGCGCAGTGCTGGCCGGCACCTGGTTGGCGGTCGGTGCGGCGACGATTGTGACTGCCGGGCAGACGATTCCGTGGCTTCGGCAGGTTTCGCTGCTGGGACCGCGGTCCGGCCGGGGCCCCCAGGGAGTGTCGGTGAACCGGTCAGCGTTCGCCGCCGGAGTGCTGGACAGCGCGCGCTCGCCGGATTACCGGTTGACCGTTGTCAACGGTGCAGTCGTCAAGGCGTTCACAGTCGACGAGCTTGCGGCGATGCCGCAGGCCACGCACCGGCTGCCGATCGCCTGCGTCGAGGGGTGGAGCGCCACCGCGGACTGGACCGGCGTCGTACTTGGTGACCTGCTCAGAGCGGTTGGAGCGCAGCCGGATTCAGACGTACGAATGATCTCGCTCGAGCCGCCGGGCCCGTACTCGCGCACGGTGCTGCCCGCCCGGCATACGCGTGACTCGCAGACGCTGATCGCGGTGAAGCTCAACGGCGAGACGCTCGATCTTGACCACGGCTACCCCTGTCGACTCATCGCTCCCACCAGACCCGGTGTGCTGCAGACCAAATGGCTGTCCAGGATCGAGGTGGTGACGTGACGGCGACGAGACTATTCCTGGTGGCCCTCGGGCTGGCGGTTGGCGTCTACGGCGTCGTTCTGGTTGCCGAGAACTCAACTGATGTCATCATCCGCATCGTGGTGTGGGCACTGATCGGCGTCTTACTGCACGATGCGGTGTTCGCGCCCGTGTGCGTCGCGCTCGGTTTCGCCGGCCGGCGGCTGCTGCCGCACAAGTGGTGGACGCCGGTGCTGGTGGCCGCGCTGCTGACGGTGGTGCTGGTGCTGCTGGCGATTCCGGTCTACGACAAGCCAGGTCTGCATCTGGACAATCTCACGGTGCTGGACCGCGATTACGAGACAGGATTCTGGATTGCGCTGGCTGTGGTGTGGGGTGCGGCGCTGCTGTACCTCGTCGGCGACCGGGTGCTACCAGTTGGTGAGAATGAGGTGGTTGAGCAGCAGCGCCCCGATGACGTTGAGGCTCAACCACCATCGGTGGGCCCGGACGGGCAGCAGAGCACCGGCAGCGGTGAGCCACACCTCGAACGGTAGCCAGATCCGTTCGGTCTCGGCCTTCGACAGCATCGACAGGTCGGCGAACAGGATCGCCGCCAAAGCAGCGAGGATGAGCAGGTGCAGCCCGGATCGACGTGTGATCGCCGCACGGTCGAATACCCGGCCGATCCCGGCGACGCTGCCCAGCCCGATCGCGCAGACCACCGACGCAAGGTTGGCCCAGCTCCAATACTGGAACGGCCGGTTCAGCGCGATGCCCTGCCAATAGCGCTGCTGCACAAGCGTGTAGCCGTCGAACCACCAGAACCCGGCGATCGCGAACACACCGACCACCGCCAAGGCGCCCACCGCAGCCGGGATCAGCGCCCGGACCGCATCGCGCCACGACGACGCGCACATGAGGACGGCGACTGCGAGCACGGCCATCAGCGCCAGCCCGTAGTTGAGGAAGATCGCCCATCCCAGCACCAGTCCCGCGGCCACGGCGGCGAGCAACGGCCATCGAACTGACCGGCGAACCGCCAAGGCCAGCAACGCAATACCCCATGCCGCGACCCCCGCGAAGTAGCCGTCGGCGGAGACCGCGATCCAGATCGCGGTCGGTGCGACGGCGACGAACGGCGCCACCAGGCGCGCGGTCTCCTCGCCACTGAGTGCCTTCACCGCGACCAGGACGGCCGCTGCCGCCGACGATCCGACCACCAGACACCACAGCCCCGCCCAGGCCCCGCCGCCGAGGCCGATGCGGTCCAGCCAGACGAACGTCAGCAGCGCGCCGGGCGGATGGCCGGAGACATGGGTGATCCACGAATTCGGTTGGAAATCAAGGATGCGGCTGGCGAAGGTGCGGACGGCCTCGGGGATGTCGGTGATCGTCGGTACCTGATTGAGGTATTCGTGGCGGGCGGTGAGCCGGCCGGCGAAACCGCGCTGCCAGCCGTCGATCATCGCGAGCGCGAACGCCCACAGCATCGATGTCGCCCACGTTGTGAGCGTCAACGCCCGCCAGGGCAGCCGCCGGGCTATCGAGGGTCCCCACATCACGGCCGCAGCACCGATGAGGATCGCCGGGACGGTACCCCACCCGATGTGGGCATTCCACCAGCCGAAGATCGGCGCCGTGTCGGCGAAACTCTTGATCTGGGCGGGCGTGCTGTTGATCAGCGGAGTGACGATGCCTAGATGCAGTTGCGGAACGACGAACGCTGCCGTCACCAGCAGTACGCCGACGGTCACCGCGACCGCTTCTTTGCGCCCGATGCTCACAAGACCCCAGCGTACGGGTGGCTCACGTCATTCCCGTCGCGAGATCGACTACAGGGTTGTGACATCGCGAGATTCGCAGCCATCACGTCGATTTCGGTGACAGACACGCCCAGCGGCAGGGTCAGCCCCAGGACGACCACTGATCGACGTCCACCGCGATCATCGGGCCGTCGATCGAAACAGACTCATACTGAGGATATTTCGCGCGCAACAGCTCGCAGCCGCGCTCGAACGGCCAACCATCACGGTGGATCGTCGCAATACCGTCGGCCCGTACCCACCACAGCTGAGACCAGTCGTCGTCGTAATGGTCGACCAGAATGCTCACCCGTGGGTTGGCCTCGATGTTGGCCAACCGCCGCAACCGGTGCGTGGATTTCGGCTTGCCGTCCACCGCGGTGTAGATGGTGGACTCGGCAAGAGCGAACACGATCGGCACCACGTGCGGGGGACCGTCCGGGGTCACGGTGGCCAGCCGGGCCACCTTCGCGGCCGCGAACCGGTCGGCCGCCTCCGTCACGCCCGGGTGGCGGGCTGGTGAATATCGGTGCCTGCGGTGCTGGCGATGAAGTCGTCGATCAGCTCGACCACTTCGGTCGGGCGCTCCACTTGGGGGAAGTGGCCGACACCGGTCAGCACCTCGAGCCGGACATCGGGGCGCGCCTCGTGCGCGGAGTACGCGTGTTCGACGGGGATGATCGCGTCTGAATCACCCCAGATGGCCATGATCGGCATATCGGCCTTCACGTGCAGCCGGTTCAACGCGCTGACCGCCTGCCCGCGGTAATCGACCACCGAGCGCAGCGTGCGCAGGAAGGCTGAGCGGGTCGCGGCGTCGGAGAACGAACTGTAGGCATTCCAGATCTCCGCGCCTCGGGGCGACGTGATGCCGGCCTTGCCGAACCAGGACCGCACCTTCTCGCCGAGGGCCAGCACCGGCGGGGGAGCGATGATCGGCATGATCAGCTCCGCGCCGGGCGCCGACAGCAGTCGCAGCGTCCAACCGACGTCGGGCCCCAGGCCGCCGCTGTTCACGAGGATCAGCCGGTGGCAGTAGTCCGGGTGCTGGTACAGGAACTGCATGGCCACGCCGCCGCCGAGCGAATGCCCGACGATCGTCGCGCGCGTCACGCCGAGCTCGTCGAGCAGGTCGCGCAACCACACCGCGAACGCGCCCAGCGAGTAGTCGCTGCGCGGCTTGGCGGAGTGACCGTGACCGAGCAGGTCGGGCGCGATCACCCGGTATTTTCGCGACAGCGGCCGCACCACCGAACGCCAGGTCTGCGAGCTGCCGGCCATGCCGTGCAGCAGCAGGATCACCTCACCCTGGCCCTCGTCCAGGTAGGCCACCCGGTCGCCGTGCAGGTCGAGATATTTCAGCTCGTCCATGTACTGTCCTGTCCCCTTTATGTGGCTGCGCAAACCATTGTTCACCAGCCCTACCCGCCGGGCAGGTCACCGCCGTTGGCGAACCGCTCACGCAACGCGCGGCGGTCCAGCTTGCCGATGCCGCGGCGCGGCAGCTCCTCGAGAATGTGCAGCTCACGCGGTGCGGCCGTCGAATCCACGAACTGCGTGAGGTACTCCCGGATGTCGTCCAGGCTGGGTTCGAGCGCGCCAGTGAGAAGCACCACTGCGGCCACGACCCGCTCGCCGAGCCGGTCGTCCTCGATCCCGAACACCGCGCAGTCGGCGATCGCCGGATGCTGGGAGAGCACCGCCTCGACCGGTGCGGGCATCACCGTCAGCCCACCGGTGCTGATCGCTTCGTCGACCCGGCCCAGCACCCGCAGGCGGCCGTCGTCGTCCACGGTGCCCAGGTCGTCGGTCCGGAACCAGCCGGGTTCGGCGAACGGATCCGGATCCGGTGGATTCCGATAGCCCATGGCCAGTGTCGGTCCGCCGATCACAATGCGACCCTCGCCCGGTTCGGCGCCGTCATCAAGCCGGATCGTCACCCCGCTCAGGGGTACGCCGTCGTAGACGCACCCGCCTGCGGTCTCGCTGGAGCCGTACGTACGCACCACCTCGATCCCGGCGGCCGCCGCGCCCTCTAGCACCGGTCGCGGCGCGGGGCCGCCACCGAGCAGCACGGCGTCGAGTTCGGCCAGTGCCGCGGTGGCCTCTGGGTCCAGCAACGCCTTGGCGAGCTGGGTGGCGACCAACGCGGTGTACCTGCGGCCGGAGCCCAACTGCGCGACGGCCGTGGGTACCTGGCTGACATCGAAGCCTGCGGAGATGTCGAGCTCGACGGGTACCGTGCCGGCTTGCAGACTGCGAACCAGCACCTGTATTCCCGCGATGTGGTGAGTCGGTAACGCCAACAACCAGGTGCCCGGGCCGCCGAGGTGGTCCAGGGTGGCCGACGCGCTGGCGATCAACGCCGCCGGCGTCAGCATCGCGCCCTTGGGCGTTCCGGTGGTGCCCGACGTCGACACCACCAGCGCGACGTCGTCGTCGATCTCTTCGCCGACTCGTAAAGACGTTGTCAGCAACTCGCTTTCGCGCAAGTCACCCGCGGGGATCGGCACCAGGGGCGCATCTCGTCCGTCGAGGACGCCATCCAGGGCGGCCATCAACGACTGCGCCGACGGGCCCGGCGGGATGGCGAGTGCTCGCAGAGTTGTTATTCGACGTCCTCACTGTCTCGCGGATCGTCCAGCGGCCAGCCGAACGTGGACAGCCTGTCATGGACCCGGTCGATGTCCTCCGGAGTGGGCAACGCATCGGTGATCTCGGTGATCAATACCCCGATGTCGATGTGATCGAACGCGCCTCGCTCGAGTAGTGCGTTGGCCACCGCAAGGACTTCGTCGTCGCTCAACCGCCGCCGCAGCAGGGCAAACAGCGGAACCTGGTCGGGGTGCGGAACCCCATCGGGGTAACCGGCTTTGATCCAGGCCACGATTTTGGTGATGAAGTTGGTCACCGCAGCATCTCCCGTGCGGGGGCGTGTGGGCGCCCGGTGGACTCGTGAAAATTCTAGTCGGCGTCGATTTGCCGCGCCCGCCGTGTACCCCCGCTGTGTCGGCCTCGGGGAACCATGGACGGCTGGTAGGTTAACGACTGATGAACACCTGCGGGACGTTCGCAAATGCCCAGTTCGGGGACTTTTGGCAACTGGTCAAAGGACCCTCTGAACCACCAGAATCTCAGTCATGAGCACCGAGATGATCATTCTGGTGTTATTGATTGCCACTGCGCTGGCATTCGATTTCACCAATGGTTTCCACGACACGGGCAACGCGATGGCGACGTCGATCGCCACCGGTGCGCTCAAGCCCAAGACTGCTGTGCTGCTCGCCGGGGTCCTGAATCTGGTCGGTGCCTTCCTCTCCGTCGAGGTTGCGGTAACCGTGACGACGTCGGTCCTCAAGGTCCAGGACGCCAAGACCGGCCATCTGCTGTCCGGCATCGACGCTTCGATGGGATTGACCATCATCTTCGCCGGCCTGATCGGCGGCATCCTCTGGAACCTGCTGACCTGGCTGTTCGGCATCCCGTCGAGTTCCTCGCACGCCCTGTTCGGTGGCCTCATCGGCGCCGGGCTGGCGGCGCTCGGTAGCAGCGGCGTCAACTGGACGGGCGTTACTCAGAAGGTGCTGATCCCCGCCGTCGCCGCTCCGGTGATCGCGGGCATCGTCGCCGCGGCCGGCACCTGGCTGGTCTACCGCATCACCCGCAAGGTGCTGGCGCGGCGCCGCGAAGAAGGGTTCCGCTGGGGGCAGATCGCCACGGCGTCTCTGGTTGCTCTCTCCCACGGAACCAACGACGCGCAGAAGACGATGGGTGTCATCGCACTGGCGCTGATCACCACCGGCCACCTGACCGGCGACGTGAAGAAGGACGGCCTGCCGTTCTGGATCATCCTGAGCTGCGCACTGGCCATCGGGCTGGGCACCTACATCGGCGGCTGGCGCGTCATCCGCACGCTGGGCAAGGGTCTCGTCGAGATCGAGTCCCCGCAGGGCCTGGCCGCCGAAGCCTCTTCTGCCGCAATCATTCTCAGCTCCAGCGCCGCCGGTATGGCACTGTCCACCACGCACGTCGCCACGGGCTCGATCCTGGGTAGCGGCGTGGGCAAGCCCGGCGCCGAGGTGCGCTGGGCCGTGGCCGGGCGCATGGCGGTGGCCTGGCTGGTCACCCTGCCCGCCGCCGCGCTCGTCGGGGCGCTGGCCTACTGGCTGTCCTACATCGTCAAGGACGTCAGCGGATCGCAGCTGATGGGCGACGGTTTGATCTTCCTGATCCTGGTCGCCGCTTCCTTCTACATGTGGTGGCGCGCGCAGCAGCAGAAGGTCGACCACAGCAACGTCAATGCCGATTGGGACACGTCGACCAACTCGGTGGTGCCCGCTGAAGTCCGGGCCGCCGCCAAGGACACGAAGCCGGCCGAGCCGACCGCCACGGTCTGACTCGCCGCGACAAGCCTTAAGGACACGTGATGACGTACTTCGAAGCCATCTTCAAGGTGCTGGTGGTCGGGCTCATTCTCGGCGCGGGCCTGCCGGCACTGTTCGCGACCGGCATGCTGGCGTATTCGACCGGCGCCGGCGGCGAGGAAGCCGACCACACGATGCACAAGCCGAACCCGGCGCTGAAGTTCGTCGGGATCGTGCTGTTCCTCTTCGTCGCGCTGGTGATCGTGACGGCCGTCGCCTGGATCACCCGGGCGACGATCATCCATCACTTCGGTGTCGACCTCTTCCCCATGCTCAAGAAGTGAGATTGCGATGACCACTCAGCAGCAACCCACTTTCCTCGAGAACGTCCTCGGCTGGCTGCACAAGGGCTATCCGGAAGGCGTTCCGCCCACGGACTACTACCCCCTGCTGGCCTTGCTGAAGAGATCGCTGTCGGAGGATGAGGTCGTTCAGGCGGCCCAATCAATCTTGCGCGCAGCCACTTTCGACACCCCGGTGAGCGAAGATCAGATCCGCGAAGCCGTCCGTGAGGTCATCGCCAAGGACCCCAATCCCGAAGAGCTGAACCAGGTTGCGGCGCGGCTGGCCTCGGTCGGCTGGCCGCTCGAATCGCACTAGCCTTCAGCCTCGCGTATCGCGGCGCAGCGGGTGGTCCTCAGGGATCTGCACGAAGATCAGCGTGATCCCGTCGGGGTCGTTGACATGCATTTCGTGTAAGCCCCACGGTTCGCGTCGGGCTTCGCGCGCGATCTCGACTCCGCGCCCCGACAGTTCCTCCTGAGTGGCGTAGAGATCGCGCACCTGCAGCCACAGCGAGGCGGGAAACGGGCCATGTACGTTCGCGGGCGCGCCGTGGCCGGCCAGCTCGATCAACGACTGCCCGGCGTAGAACACGGTGCCGCCGCTGTACTCGCGGGCGATCGCCAATCCGAGTGCGTCGCGGTAGAAATCCACCGAGCGTTCGTAATCCGCCGGGCGCAGCAGCATCCGACTCGCGAGGATCTCCATGCCGTCGTGTCTACCTCAGTTCGGCTGCAGGCGCTGACGCTTCATGGCCCGGTTCATCGCACCGGGTGCGACCACGTCGAGCGCGCGGGCGGTGACGGCCATGCGCGGGGCGATGCGCACCGGGCGGTGCCGCGCCGCCTCGATCATCCATTGGCCGGCTTCTTCGGGGGTCAGCGCCGGCAGCCCGTCGTACTCCTTGGTGGGCGCGATCATCGGGGTGGCCACCAGCGGGTAGTACAGCGTCGTGGAATGCACGCCCTGGCTGGACCATTCGGTTTCGATGACCCGGCTGACCGCGCTGAGCGCCGACTTCGACGCGTTATAGACCCCGAACAGCGGCGAGGCTTCGCTGAACACACCCCAGGTTGCGACGTTGATGATGTGCCCGTCGCGGCGCTCGATCATCCCGGGCGCCAAACCGCGGATGAGACGCAGCGGCGAGAAGTAGTTGAGCATCATCGTGCGTTCGACGTCATGCCAGCGGTCGAGCGACTCGGCCAGCGGCCTGCGGATCGAACGGCCTGCGTTGTTCACCAGGATGTCGACCGCCCCCACCTGCTGCGCCAGGGCGTCGACGGCGTCGAGGTCGGACAGGTCGCAGGGGATCGCCGTCGCCGAACCCCCGGCGTCGGCGATGCGGTCGACAACCTCGGCGAGCAGCTCTTCGCGCCGCGCGACCACGATGACCTCGCAACCTTCCGCGGCGAACAGCTCGGCACCGGCGGCACCGATGCCGGACGAGGCGCCGGTGATCAGCACCCGCTTGCCGCGGAGGTCGACGGTGATGCCGGTCGGCAGGCTCAGCGGCGGGCGCATGCCGGTCAGGGCGATGGCCTCGGTCAGTTTGCGGCGCAGGGGGTTCACGGCTGCTGAGTCTATGTCCGCCGACTCGGGCGCGGTTTCCGGCGCTGTGCCCCGGTTACCGCGCCGATGTTCAGGCGGCGAGCGCAGCGCTGGCCGCCTCGGCCAGCACTGCGGAGGTGGTCTCGTAGCTGTCCGCCTGCCACGCGCGCATGAAGACCGCCAACGGCACGGCCACCCCGCCCTTGTCCATGCCGCTGTCGTTGATGTAGACGGTGCGGGTCGTGGCGTTGATGGCGATCACCGAGATCTCGTGGTCGGCGGCTTCGGCGACGGCGCCGGGCGGGGGAGTGGCGTGGAGATAGTTCCAGATCGCGTCGGCCTTCACGCCGACCATGATCGCCTTGCCGGCTTTGAGGTCCCGTTCCAGAGCGTGCAGTGCGATGAGGCCCTGCGTCTTCTTGTAGTCAGTCTTGGTGGTCGCATCAATGCCGTTGAGGCGCAACAGTTCTTCGGCGTCCCCGATCGCCACGCGGTCGTCGGTCGTCAAACCGAGGTACATCTTGCGGGTGGGATCGACGACACTCTGCGTGCTGGTCGCCTGATCGGCGATCTGCTGTTCGGTCGGCATCGTGCCCTTGAGCTGACCGATCACCGATGCGGTCGCCATCAGCACGCAGTTCTCGGCGCTCTGGGTCGCCCAGTACTGGGCGTTGGCCAGGTTGCCGTAGATCCTAGGCTTCGCGGGTATGACGCCGAGCGCACGGCTCAAGCCGGTGACGTCGCGCTTGATCTCCGCTTCGACGCGGTGCTCCAGCGCGACGAGGTCGCGGCGGGCGTTCTGCACCGCGCCGGTCACTGCCTGCTGCACCTCGACGGGTGTGGGTAGGTGCGGCGCCGCGGGGGTGGCCTTGGCGGTCGCCAACGACTTCGAGACACTCGTCGGTACCGAGTTGATCGTCGAAGAGCTCTGTGCGGCAACAGGTTTGGGCGTATTCAGAGCCGATTGCGGAGCCGCGTGGCTCCGGCCCGAGGAGGCGGCGTGTGCGGAGTTGGCCGAACCGGCCCCGGAGTGCCCGGTATCGCCGGGGGCGGCGGCTGCGACGGCGCCGTCGCAGCCCATCGCGACCAAGAACCCGACACCGACGCCGAACGCGAGCGTTCCGACCTGACCGACAAGACGTGCTGATGCCACGAAGCCCCCTTGACCCGATGCGCAGTCGCGCGTAACTCAGGCGATGGTAGCTAGGGCCGCTGGTTGCCGACGCGAAACGGAAAACGTGTCTTTCGATTTGTCGCTTTCGAAAGTATTTGCTCTACCTGCACGCGGTTGGCGTTGGCGACTCTCAGAAGTAGCGCGGGAACGGGCTCCAATCGGGATCGCGCTTTTCCAGGAAGGCGTCTCGGCCCTCGACGGCCTCGTCGGTCATGTACGCCAACCGGGTGGCTTCACCGGCGAACAGTTGCTGGCCTACCAGCCCGTCGTCGAGCAGGTTGAACGCGAACTTCAGCATGCGTTGCGCCTGAGGTGATTTGCCGTTGATCTCCTTGGCCCACTGCACGCCCACCTTCTCGAGGTCGGCGTGGTCGACCACTTCGTTGACCGCCCCCATGTGGTGCATCTGCTCGGCGGTGTAGGGCCGGCCCAGGAAGAAGATCTCGCGGGCGAACTTCTGACCCACCTGGCGCGCCAGATACGCACTGCCGTAACCGCCGTCGAAGCTACCGACATCGGCGTCGGTCTGCTTGAACCGGGCGTGCTCGCGGCTGGCCAGCGTCAGATCGCACACCACGTGCAGGCTGTGCCCACCGCCGGCCGCCCACCCGTTGACCAGACAGATGACGACCTTCGGCATGAACCGGATCAGCCGCTGTACTTCCAGAATATGCAGCCGCCCGGCGCGCGCCGGGTCGACGGTCTCGGCGGTTTCGCCTGCGGCGTACTGATATCCGCTGCGGCCGCGGATGCGTTGGTCCCCGCCAGAGCAGAACGCCCAGCCGCCGTCCTTGGGGGAGGGCCCGTTGCCGGTCAGCAGCACTACGCCGACATCCGGCGACATCCGGGCGTGGTCGAGCGCGCGGTACAGCTCATCGACGGTGTGCGGGCGAAATGCGTTGCGCACCTCGGGCCGGTCGAACGCCACCCGCACCGTCCCGTCGGAGACATGCCGGTGATAGGTGATATCGGTCAGATCCTCGAAGCCGTCGATGGACTTCCACTGCGACGCGTCAAACGGATTGTCAGTCAAGGGTTGTGAACTCCATCAGTGAAGGGGATCGAATCGGAAAACAGCGCACCGGCCGGCGAGCGCCTCGAACTCTTCGGGCTTGCCCTCGGTGACCAGGCCGGCGTTCTTCATGAAGCTGACACCCGTCGGTACCAAGACGGGGAACGCCCGCAGCAGTGGCCGCGCGTCCTCGGCGGACAGCTCCACCGCCCGCACCGCCTGAGCCCGTCGTCCCTTGGTCAGGGTCACGACGCCGGCGGCGCGGACATTGCGCACCCAGTCGGCGCCGGGGAAGCCGCCGACCACATAGCGCTTGCCGTCGACAGTGAACGGGGTGATCGGCGTCGACCGTGGCTTACCGGATTTGCGTCCGGGGACCGTCAGGACCTCCGGGGATTCACCACCGAAGCGCGCGAGGCCGAGTCGCATCGCCGTCATGAAGATCTTGTTCATCGGCTTGAGCCACCACGGCGGTCTGATGCGCTCGGAGTCGGCCATGCCCCAAAAGGTACGCCTAGCGCCCGATGCCGCGATCGTGCAGTGCGTCGATGAGGCCGGTCGGGCGTTCGGCGACCGGTAGCGGGTCGACTAGGATGAAGTCGCAGCCGAGCCGGCGCGCAGCGCCGTCGTTCTCCTCGCTGTCGCCGACCATCACCGCGTCGGCGGCCGGGACGCCGAGACGCTGCAGCGCGAGCTCGAAGATCCGTGGATCGGGTTTGACCGCACCGACTTCGAAGGAGAGCACGAAGTCGTCGGCGTCCGCCCCGGCGGCGCGGAAGGCCGGCCGGATATCGAAGGCGATGTTGGAGACGATGCCGGTGCGCAGACCGCGCGCCCTCAGCGACCGCAACACCTCGACGGTGTCGGGGTAGGGCACCCACGACGCCGGGTCGACGGCCCGCCGATAGAGCGTTTCGGCGTGCTCGTCCGGCAGGCCGGCGTCGGTCAGCGCGTGCAGATAGGCCTCCCGGTGCAGGGCCGGTTCGAGATCGCGGTTGACCCAGGCACGCTGAGCCTCCTCGCTTCTGGTCACCGAACCGCCGGTGGGGTGGGTGAGGCGCTCCATCAACTCGGCCTGAACATGCTCATCGACCGCGCGGCGGCCGTCGTCATCGATCAGTTCCATTCCGGCGAACCAGCTGTCGTCCTCCTCGAGGCGAAACAGGGTGCCGGAGAAGTCGAACAGCACAGCGCGCACGGGCATGGCTCAATGCTGCCAGCGTGCGGAAGTAACGCCGCTCAGGGCCGGTGATACGTCCAACTGGGATTCGTCATGCCGGGCGTATTGGAGGTCGACGCGGGAAGATGCGATCGGTGCTCCAACATCAGAGCGCCGCGGTAGTACGCGAATGCCATGCCCAGGGCGATCAGTCCTACGACGAACGCGAGTTGCAGCGCCGTCGCGACAGCCGGGGGCACGGAGGGGATCTTGAATCTGCTGCGGATCTTCGGGGCGATCCGTTCCGCCCGCGGCATGACCGGCTGCTCCTTGCCGCGCAAGAACAGCATCACCACATCGGTGGCCCGAGTGATCTGTTCCCGGTCCACGTAGAGCTGCTTGCTCGGGCTGGCCGCGCCCTTGAGTCCGCTCGGGTTGGCCACGTACGCACCGACGTCGGCGTCGCCCAACGCCGCGAGAAGCGGCGCCGCATCAGCGGGATCCAGCTCAGCGAGGATCACCCAGGTGTCGGCCCAGACATCGTTGTCCACGCCGCCGGGCGGCAGCCAGAACATGATGTCGCGCTCTCTGAGTGACTCGAGCGGGATCACCCGGGACAACATCACTCAAGTATGGGTCGCAACTCGTCGATGTCGCTGCGTGGCGGACTACTGCAATTCGGCGCTAGCCGACGGCGCGCGACGATCCTTCCCAGAACTGCGCGCGCACGGCCTTTTTGTCCGGCTTGCCGAGTGCGGTCACCGGCACCGAGTCGACGACGATCACCTGTTTCGGCGCCTGCACCGAGCCCTTGCGCTCCTTGACCGCGGCCTGGATCTCGACGGTCAGCTGCGCCACCGCGTCGTCATCGCTCGGATGGTCGGGCCGCAGCACGATCACCGCGGTGACGGCCTCGCCCCACTTCTCGTCGGGCGTACCGATCACGCAGACCTGCGCGACGGCCGGATGCTCGGCGACGACGTCTTCGACTTCACGCGGGAAGACGTTGAAGCCGCCGGTGACGATCATGTCCTTGACCCGGTCGACGATGAACCAGTAGCCGTCCTCGTCTTCACGGGCCATGTCGCCGGTGTGCAGCCAGCCGTCCTTGAACGTCTTGGCGGTCTCCTCGGGCAGGTTGTGGTACCCGCCGGACAGCAGCGGTCCGGACACGCAGATCTCGCCGACCTCACCCTGGGGCACCTCGTTGCCGTCGGCGTCGAGCAGCGCTGTGCGCGCGAACAGTGTCGGGCGTCCGCAGGAGGTCAGCCGCTTCTCGTCGTGGTCCTTCTTGCCCAGGTAGGAGATCACCATCGGGGCTTCGGACTGCCCGTAGTACTGGGCGAAGATCGGGCCGAAGCGGCGGATGGCCTCGGCCAGGCGCACGGGGTTCATCGCCGAGGCGCCGTAGTAGACGGTTTCCAGCGAGGACAGGTCGCGGGTGTGTGAATCCGGATGATCCATGAGTGCGTAGATCATCGACGGCACCAGCATGGTGGCGGTGATCTTCTGCTCCTCGATCACCCGCAGCACCTCGGCCGGGTCGAACTTGGTCAGCACGACCAGCTCGCCGCCCTTGACGACGGTCGGCACGAAAAACGCGGCACCGGCATGCGACAGCGGCGTACACATCAGGAACCGCGGGTTCTCCGGCCATTCCCACTCGGCGAGCTGAACGGTCGTCATCGTGGTGATCGACTGCGCGGTGCCGAGCACGCCCTTCGGCTTGCCGGTGGTGCCGCCGGTGTAGGCCATGCCGCCGACGTGGTCGGGCGGAAGGTCAGCCGCCACCAACGGCTTCGGTGCGTACTTGGCGGCCTCGGCGATCAGGTCCACGGCCGAGTCGCCCAGTGCCTCGGGGACCGGGCCGAGGGTCAGCACCTGCTTGAGCGCGGGCACCTTCTCCAGCAGGCCCTGCGCCCGCTCGATGAACATCGGATTGGGGTCGATGATCAGCGACGTCACACCGGCGTCGTTGAGCACGTAGGCGTGGTCGTCGAGTGAGCCAAGAGGGTGTAGTGCCACGCGGCGATAACCCTGGGTCTGCCCGGCGCCGATGATCATCAGCACCTCGGGACGGTTCAGCGACAGCAGCCCCGCCGTCGCGCCGGAGCCGGCGCCGAGCGCTTCGAACGCCTGAATGTACTGGCTGATGCGGTCGGCCAGCTCACCGCCGGTCAGCGTGGTGTCACCGAGATGCAGCACCGGCTTGTTCTTGTTGCGCTTCAGCGCGCCGACGGTCAGGTGGCCAGAATGGAGGGGATGGCGAAGAAGCTCGTCACTCATGCGGTCCACATTAGAACGTGTTCCAGTTCGGAAGGAAGGGCGTCTCGATGACTGACGTGGGTGATCGATTGCGCGCCGCGATCCTGACGATGACGAGTGAGCGCGCTCCGCGGACGATCTGCCCGTCCGACGCCGCCCGGGCCGTGGAGCCCGACAACTGGCGCGAGCTGATGGATCAGACCCGCGATCTCGCCCGCGAGCTGGCGCGCAGCGGTGACGTCGTGATCACGCAGAAGGGTGAGGAGCTCGACCCGGACGGACAGTGGCGCGGACCGATCAGGATCCGAAGAGCCGGCACCTGAATTTCGCGGACATGGCAATCTGGCCGGTATGCAACCACCCGAACCACGCTTCCTCGACGACCGGCCGGCGTACTGGGCGCAGCACAAGCCCGACGGTGAGGCCATCAGTTACCTGGGCCGCAGCTGGACCTGGGCGCAGTGGGACGACCGGATCCGCCGGCTGGCCGGCGCACTCGTGGAGCGTGGCATCGGCCGCGGGGACGTGGTGGCGTTCCTGGACAAGAACCACCCGGCGTGCGTGGAGCTGACGCTGGCGGCGGCGTCGATCGGCGCGGCCACCGCCGTCATCAACTTCCGGCTGGCCGCCGACGAGATGGACTACGTCCTCAACGACTGCGGCGCCAAGTTGCTGATCGTCGGTACCGAGCTCAAGGACGCCATCGACAAGATCCGGGACAAACTCGTCCACGTCACGGAGGTCATCGAGGTCACGCCCGAGGGCACCGATGGTGACGAGTACGAGGCCCTGCTGGCGTCCGCCAGCCCGGTCGGGCACGCCGCCGACGTCGACCCAGATGACGCCGTGCTGATCATGTACTCCTCGGGCACCACCGGCCGCCCCAAAGGCGTCACGCTCTCGCACCGAAATGTACTGGCGCACACCATCAATGCCGGCACTTTCGAATTCGAAGACGGCGACAAGAACCTGGTGGCGATGCCGCTGTTCCATGTCGGTGGGTCGGCCTATGTGCAGTACGGCATCCACGCCGGAATTCCGACGATCATGACGCGCGACGTCGAAGGCGCCTCGCTGGCCGGGGCGATCCTGGCGGGTGCCAACCGCACCTTCCTGGTGCCCGCCGTGCTGGGCAAGGTGCTGGAGTCCGGTGACGACGCGGTCAAGCTGTTCGGCGCGCTACGGACGTTCGTCTACGGCGCGTCGCCGATGCCGCCCGCACTGCTGAAGTCGGCGCTGAAAGCCTGGCCCGACACCGATTTCATCCAGGTGTACGGCCTGACCGAGGTGTGCGGTGCGATCACCCAGCTCTCGCCGGAGGTGCATCGCGACGACTCCCGCCCGGAGCGGCTGGTCAGCGCCGGCCAGCCGGCCCGCGAGGTGGAGGTGCGAGTGGTCGACACCGATACCCTCGCCGAGGTTCCGGTTGGTCAGCCCGGCGAATTGTGGTTCCGCACACCGCAGTTGATGATCGGATACCACAACAAGCCGGAGGCCACCGCCGCGGCGATCACCGAGGACGGCTGGTTCCGGACCGGCGACATCGGCCGAGTCGACGAGGACGGTTTCGTGTTCGTCGAGGACCGCCTCAAGGACATGATCATCTCCGGCGGGGAGAACATCTACTCCGTCGAGGTCGAGCGGGTGCTCACCGATCATCCCGCGGTGCTCGACGCCGCGGTGTTCGGCATCCCCGACGAGAAGTGGGGCGAGTCGGTCAAGGCGGTAGTCGAATTGTCGCTTGGCGGAGAGACTTCCGAGGAGGAACTGATCGCCTGGTGTCGCGAGCGGCTGGCGCACTACAAGTGCCCGCGCAGTGTGGAGATCTCCGAGGCGCTGCCGCGTAACCCCACCGGGAAGCTACTCAAGCGCGACCTGCGCACGCCGTACTGGGAGAACCGCGGCCGCGCGATCTGATGGCGGTAGCGCTGGACGACCTGCTGGACCGGTTGCACGTTCTCGCGCTGCCGATGCGGGTTCGCTTCCGCGGCATCATGGTTCGCGAGGTGGCTCTGATCGACGGGCCGGCCGGCTGGGGTGAGTTCGGTGCGTTCGTCGAGTACGAGCCGCCCGAGGCCGCGCACTGGCTGGCATCCGGCATCGAATCTGCCTACGGCTCAAGGCCTTCCGTAGTTCGGGGTGTGGTGCCGATCAACGCGACGGTGCCCGCGGTGCCTGCTGAACAGGTGTCGGAGGTGCTGGCGCGCTTTCCCGGGACGCGCACGGCGAAGGTGAAGGTGGCCGAGCCCGGGCAGACCCTGGCCGACGACGTCGCCCGCGTGAACGCCGTGCGCGCCGTGATCCCCACGGTGCGGGTGGACGCCAACGGCGGGTGGACGGTCGAGGAGGCGGTGGCTGCCGCGGCCGCGCTGACTGCCGATGGTCCGCTGGAATACCTTGAGCAGCCCTGCAAGACGGTGCCGGAACTGGCCGAGGTGCGCACCCGGGTGGACGTCGCGGTGGCCGCCGATGAAAGCATCCGCAAGGCCGCCGACCCGCTGGCCGTGGTACACGCCCGGGCGGCCGACATCGCCGTGCTGAAGGTGCCGCCGCTCGGCGGTGTGCGGGCGCTGCTGGACATCGCCGCCGATATCGACATCCCGGTGGTGATTTCCAGTGCGCTGGACACCGCGGTCGGCATCGCGGCCGGACTGGCCGCGGCGGCCGCGCTGCCGCGGCTGGAGCATGCCTGCGGACTGGGCACCGGCGGACTGTTCGTGGAGGACGTCGCCGAGATCGTGCCCGTCGACGGTGGCTTGCCCGTCGGTGACGTCGTGCCCGACCCGGCGCGCCTGGCCGGGCTCGCCGCGCCGGCCGACCGCCGCGACTGGTGGATCGAGCGGGTGCGAGCCTGCTTCCCGCTGCTGTGAGCCTCTTCGCCCAAACCGCCGAATCGCAGAACAATCGCGAGTAAACCCCTGCACAACGTCGATCTCGGCGCTACAAACTCGCCTTCAGATCGGCGACCGCGCGGCGCACGAAGTAAGCCAGGTCGTGCGTGTCGTCGGCCAGCCACTGTTCGAAGGCGAGTTGGAACACCGCCGCCCCGGCCTCGGCGGTCAAACGGGCCGTCGCCTCGGCGACACCGCGGCTGACTAGTCCGTCGGCCATCGCAGCGGCCAGGGCGAAACGCTTGGTCCGCTCACGCTCCTGGAGCGCCGGGTTGGCGTCGATCACCGCCTGCCGCTGTCGTGACCCGTCGCGCCGGTCGTCGAAGATCGCGGCTGCCTCCTGTAACGCCGCGCTGATAGCGTCCAGGGGAGTGGCCGAATCAGAGTCTTCCGCAACACTTTTCGTCAACTGCTCCAGCAGCTGACGCTGGCCGCCGAAGAGCACTTCACGCTTGTCGGCGAAGTAGCGGAAGAAGGTGCGTTCGGTCAGCCCGGCCCGCTCGGCGATCTCGGCCACCGTCGTCTGGTCGAATCCGCGCTCGGTGTAGAGCGCCATGGCCGCCTGTTGCAGGCGGCCCTGCGCATCCGGCTCCCAGCGGCCCATGCGGGAATTTTAGCGGGATGACAGTTGCTGACATCAGCGCTACGGTTTGATGACAGCGACTGACATGGAGGTTCTCCCATGAAGATTTTCGTGACCGGTGCATCCGGCTGGGTCGGCTCGGCGGTCGTGCCCGAGTTGCTCGCCGCCGGCCATCACCTGCTCGGTCTGGCCCGCTCGGACAAGTCCGCCGCTGCGCTCGAAGCGCAGGGCGCCGACGTTCATCGCGGTGATCTCGGCGACCTCGACAGTCTGCGCCGCGGCGCCGAAAGCGCCGACGGCGTCATCCACCTCGCGTTCCACCATGATTTCGACAACTTCACCAATGCAGGCGAACTTGATCGCGACGCGATCACCGCACTCGGTGAGGCCCTCGCCGACTCCGGCCGGCCGCTGGTCGTCACGAGCGGGACGGCCGGGCACGCGCCGGGTCAGGTCCTCACCGAGGACCAGGCCGCCAATCCGCACTCTCCGCGGGTCTCTGAGCACGCCGCGCTGGCATTCACCGATCGCGGTGTGCGGGTGTCGATCGTGCGGCTGGCGCCGTCAGTGCACGGCAACGGCGACTATGGGTTCGTCCCGCGTCTCGTCGAAGTTGCTCGCGAGCAGGGCATTTCGGCCTACATCGGCGACGGGGCCAATCGGTGGTCGACCGTACACCGCGACGACGCCGCGCGCCTGTTCCGGCTGGCCGTCGAAGGCGCGCCCACCGGGACCGTGCTGCATGCGATCGGTGAGGAGGGCGTCGCGACCCGCGACATCGCCGAGACCATCGGGCGCAATCTCGGCGTACCGGTGACGAGCATCCCGGCCGACAACGCGATGGAGCACTTCGGCTGGATCGGTGCGTTCTTCGGTCTCGACATGCCGGCCAGCAGCGCCGTCACCCGCGAGCGATTCGGCTGGCAGCCCACCGGCATCGGACTGCTCGAGGACCTCGATCGGCACTACTTCTGAGGGCTGCGCCGAAACTGCAGTTGTTGTACGTAAAACGCGAGAGGCCGCGTGAACAACTGCAGTCTCGGCGCGACAAGGCTGTCCTGATCTGTGGGGTCCATGGCCTAGACGCCATCCCCGCGAACCTCGACACTGAGACTCATGGCGCGATCGGTGGTGATCCTCGGGTTCCCGGGCGTGCAGGCGCTGGACCTGGTCGGGCCGCATGATGTGTTCACGGGGGCCGCGATGCTCACCGAGGGCGGATACCGGGTCACCGTCGCCTCGCGCGACGGCCTGCCGGTGACCACCAACACGAGTCTGGCGTTCGTCGCCGAGGCGATGCCCGACCCGCAGGACATCGACACCCTGGTCCTGCCCGGCGGTGCGGGTGTCGACGACGCCCGGCGTGACCCTGCGACCATGGCCTGGATCCGCACGGCAGCCGCCAATTCCCGGCGCGTCGTCAGCGTCTGCACCGGGTCGTTCCTGGCCGCCCAGGCCGGCCTGCTCGACGGCTGCCGCGCTACCACGCACTGGGCGTTCGCCGACCGGATGGCCCGCGAGTTCCCCGATGTGACCGTCGACCGCGAGCCGATTTTCCTGCGCAGCTCGGCCACCGTCTGGACGGCGGCCGGGGTGACGTCGGGCATCGACCTGTCCTTGGCCCTCGTCGAGGACGACTACGGCACCGAGGTCGCTCAGACCGTCGCGCGCTACCTGGTGCTCTATCTGCGCCGCCCCGGTGGACAGACGCAGTTCGCCGCGCCGGTGTGGATGCCGCGAGCGCGCCGCCAGCCGATCCGTGAGGTCCAAGAAGCCATTGAAGCCGAACCCGGTGCAGCCCATAGCATTACCGACCTCGCTCGTCGCGCGGCGATGAGCCCGCGCCACTTCACCCGGGTGTTCACCGACGAGGTGGGGGAGGCGCCCGGTGCCTACGTCGAGCGGGTCCGCACCGAAGCCGCCCGCCGTCAGCTCGAAGAGACCGACGACACCGTCGTCACCATCGCCGCACGGTGTGGTTTCGGAACATCGGAAACCATGCGCCGCAACTTTATTCGCCGGGTCGGCATCTCACCCGACCAATACCGCAAGACGTTCGTATAAAGGAGAATCCCATGCAGATCGCCATCGTGCTCTATCCCGGTTTCACCGCCCTGGATTTCATCGGGCCCTACGAGGTGCTGCGCTGGCTGCCCGACGCCGAGGTTCGCTTCCTGTGGCACGAAGCGGGCCCGGTCACCGCGGACTCCGGTGTGCTGGTCGTCGGCGCCACCCATTCCTTCGACGAAACCCCCTCTCCTGACGTCATTCTCGTGCCCGGCGGCATGACGACGATGGAGCACGCCCGCGACGAGAAGCTGCTCGACTGGATCCGCCGGGCACACGAGACCGCGACGTGGACGACGTCGGTGTGCTCGGGATCGGTGATCCTGGCGGCCGCCGGACTGCTCAAGGGCAAGCGGGCGACGTCGCACTGGGCGGCGCTCACCGCACTCAAGACCCTCGGGGTCACGCCGGTCAAGGACGAGCGGGTGGTTCACGAAGGCGACATCGTCACCAGCGCGGGCGTATCGGCCGGCATCGACCTCGCGCTGTGGCTGGCCGGCCAGATCGGCGGCGAGGAACGCGCCAAGGCGATCCAGCTGTCGATGGAGTACGACCCGCAACCGCCGTTCGACTCCGGGCACATGTCGAAGGCCTCGGCGAGCACCAAGGCCACCGCCACCGCGCTGATGGCGAAAGAGATCGCCAACCCCACCCAGCTCAAGGCGATGACGGGGCTGCTGTGGACCGGCGCGATCGATGCCGCGCGGTCGCGGGCACGGCGGAAAAGGGGTCGCGTAGCCTCTGCCAGGTGATCAACCTGGCCTACGAGGAGAATGGCTCCGGCGATCCGGTGCTGTTCATCGCCGGCACCGGCGGTGCCGGCCGCACGTGGCACATCCACCAGATTCCGCGGTTCGTGGCGGCGGGCTATCGCTGCATCACGTTCGACAATCGCGGGATCGGGGCCACCGAGGAGGCCGGTGACTTCACGCCGGAGCAGATGATCGCCGACACCGCCGCCCTCATCGAGGACGTCGTCGGCGGCCCGACCCGGATCGTGGCGATCTCAATGGGCGCCTATATCGCCCAGGAGCTGATGCTGACCCGCCCGGAACTGGTCAGCCAGGCTGTGTTGATGGGCACCCGCGGGCGCCTGGACCGCACCCGCAAGTCGTTCCGCGCCGCCGACGTCGAACTGACCAAGGCGGGCATTCAGCTGCCGCCCGCGTACGCGGCGAAAGTGCGTGTGCTGGAGAACTTCTCGCCGAAGACGATCAACGACGAGAAGGCGATCGGCGACTGGGTGGAGATGTTCACCGCGTTCCCGATCAAGCGCACGCCCGGCCTGCGCGCCCAGCTCGAGGTCTACCCCAAAGAGAACCGGCTGGCCGCTTACCGTTCCATTACCAATGAGGTGCTGGTGATCGGGTTCGCCGACGACCTGCTGACCCCGGCGGCGCTGGGCCGCGAGGTCGCCGACGCCATCCCCAACGGCCGGTACGTGCAGATCGGGCACACCGGCCACCTGGGATTCCTGGAACGCCCGGACACCGTGAACAACGCGATGCTGGACTTCTTCGCAGGCACCCTCGTTTGAGCAGGGTCCGATCGGCGTGTGACACGCTGTAGTAGTGAACCCATCGACGGCTCAGGCCCGCGTCGTCGTCGACGAATTGATTCGTGGCGGCGTCCGCGACGTCGTGCTGTGCCCGGGTTCGCGTAATGCCCCGCTGGCCTTCGCGCTGTCCGACGCCGACCGGGCCGGCCGGCTGCGCCTGCACGTCCGCATCGACGAGCGCACCGCCGGCTTTTTGGCGATCGGTCTGGCCGTGGCCGAGCGCGCCCCGGTGTGCGTGGCGATGACGTCGGGCACCGCGGTGGCCAACATGGGTCCCGCCGTCGTCGAGGCCAACTACGCCCGCGTGCCGCTGATCGTGCTCTCGGCCAACCGGCCCTACGAGCTGCTGGGCACCGGTGCGAACCAGACCTTCGAGCAGCTCGGCTACTTCGGCACCCAGGTCCGCGCGGCGATCAGCCTGGGTCTGGCGGAGGACTCGGCCGACAAGCTCGACGGGCTCAACGCGCATTGGCGCTCGGCGACCTGCCGCGTGCTGGCCGCCGCCACCGGGGCTCGCACCGCCAACGCCGGTCCGGTGCAGTTCGACATCCCGCTGCGCGAGCCGCTGGTACCCGACGCCGATCCTGGCCCGGCCGACATTCCGCCCGGTCGGCCGGACGGTAAGCCGTGGACCTACAGCCCACCGGTGGCGTTCTACCAGCCGCTGGAGATCGACCTCACCCCCGACACCGTGGTGATCGCCGGACACGGCGCTGGTGTCCACCCCAACCTGGCCGCACTGCCCACCGTCGCCGAGCCGACCGCCCCGCACGCCGTCAACCCGTTGCACCCGCTGGCGCTGCCCTTGCTGAAACCCCGCCAGGTGATCATGTTGGGCCGCCCCACGCTGCACCGGCCGGTGTCGACGCTGCTCGCCGACCCGTCGGTGCCGGTGTTCGCCCTCACCACCGGACCGCGCTGGCCGGACGTCTCCGGCAACTCCGCGGCCACCGGCACCCGCGCCGAAACCACCGGCACGCCCGACCCGGCGTGGCTGCAGCGCTGCGCAGAGGCCAACGCCAACACGATGGCCGCCGTGCGTCAGCAGCTGGCCGCCCACCCGTTGACCACCGGCCTGCACGTCGCGGCCGCGGTCGCCGACGCGGTGCGCCCGGGGGACCAGCTGGTGCTCGGCGCCTCCAATCCGGTTCGCGACGCGGCCCTGGTCGGGCTGAACACCGACGGCATCAAGGTGCGCTCCAACCGCGGGGTGGCCGGCATCGACGGCACGGTATCGACGATCATCGGTGCCGCCCTGGCCCACACCGGCAGGACCATCGGTCTGATCGGCGACATGACGTTCGTGCACGACAGCTCCGGACTGCTGATCGGTCCCACCGAGCCGACGCCGAAAGACCTGACGATCGTGGTGTCCAACGACAACGGCGGCGGCATCTTCGAGCTGCTCGAGCAGGGCGACCCGCGGTTCTCCGATGTGTCGTCGCGGATCTTCGGCACCCCGCACGACGTCGACGTCGGCGCGCTGTGCCGGGCCTATCACATCGAAGCCTGGCAGATCGAGGTCGACCAGCTGGCTGCAGCCATCGACGAGCCGCACGAGGGCATGCGGGTGTTGGAAGTCAAGGCCGACCGGTCGTCGCTGCGGCAACTGCATGCCGCGATCAGGGCGGCACTGTGATCAGCAGGCTCCTCGCCCTGCTCAAAGCCGCACTGCCTCGGCGTGATCCAGATGTCGTCGACACCACTCGGCGAAAAGTGTTGCGCTGGAGCAAGTGTGCGGTGTGGATCCTCATCGGTCTGGTCACCCTGCAGTCGCTGCTGCTGGTGGCCGGCGCCTGGCGCAATGATCGGCAGATCGAACGCAACATGGGTGTCGCGCAGGCCGAGGTGTTGTCCGCCGGCCCGCGGCGCTCGACGATCGAGTTCGTCACCCCGGATCGCGTGACCTACCGCCCCGAGCTCGGTGTGCTCTATCCGTCGGAGCTCGCGGAGGGAATGCGGATCTACGTCGAGTACGACCGGAACAACCCGGATCTCGTTCGGGTGCAACACCGTACGGCTGCGCTCGCGATCATCCCGGCCGGTTCGATCGCGGTGGTGGCGTGGCTGATCGGCGGGCTCGTGCTCACGGGACTGGTTCTGGTGGAGCGCCGGGTCAATCAGGTCGACATCAGCTTGGACAGCCAGTTGTTGTCGTAGATGTCGAGCTTCTCATTGGTGGTCAGGTCGAATACCGTTGGCGTTCCGGTGTTCACCGGGTCGATCTCGTAGAGGTATTCGAAGTTGGTGTCCGCCATCTCCTGGACGTCCAGCGCAGTCTTACCCGCACGCATCGCATCGACCGCTGCGGCGGGGATACCGCTGTCGCGGGCCATATCGGCGATCTGAGCGTCGCTGGGCCCCTTGCCGTGTGAATCCTGGTGTCCCCAAAGGTCTTGTACGAACGCCTGAAACGCCTTGGCCGACGTGTTCGGTCCGGCTGCCGCCAGGAACAGCGCGTTGCTCACCCGGTCGGAGTAACCGCCCGGCTTGTCGTCGAGAAATGTCAACGGGCGGTAGGTGACGACAAGCTGGCCGAGGTTGATGTAGCTGGCCAACTCGTCGCCGAAATCCTTCTGCAGATCGGCGCAGTGGCTGCATTGCGGTTCGGTGTACAGCTCGATGTGAATCCGCGCATTGGGATCACCGGCCATGATGCCGAAACCGTCCTTACTCAGCGCTGTCGGCGGCCCATGCGGATCCACCTGTGCCACACCGGTAATTTCCCTGCTACAACCGGTAACCAGGACGACCAGCGCCACCACGAGCACAGACCAGATCCGCATGCTCGCACGGTACCGCGTTCCACCTGCTTTTCGTGTCGTGTATGCCTGGGCGCAACCTCGCTGACAGGCGCCGCTGCCACAGTGAAATCGTGCGCGTTGCCATTGTCGCTGAGTCGTTCCTGCCCAACGTCAACGGAGTCACCAACTCGGTGCTGCGGGTGCTCGAGCATCTGCGCCGCACCGGTCATGAAGGGCTCGTCATCGCCCCGGACACCCCGCGTGGTGAGCCGGCGGCCGACCGGATCTACGACGGGATCCGGGTGCACCGGGTGCCGTCGCGGATGTTTCCCAAGGTGACGTCATTGCCACTCGGCGTGCCGCGCCCACGCATGGTGGGAGTGTTGCGCGGCTTCGATCCGCATGTGGTGCACCTGGCCTCGCCCGCGCTTCTCGGGTACGGCGGCCTGCACGCCGCGCGGTATCTGGGGGTGCCGACGGTGGCGGTGTTCCAGACCGACGTCGCGGGATTCGCCGAAAGCTACGGCATCGGCGCCGCATCCCGTGCGGCCTGGGCCTGGACGCGACACCTTCACGCGAAGGCCGACCGCACGCTGGCGCCATCCACCGCCGCGATGGAAGACCTTGCTGCGCACGGCATCCCACGCGTTCACCACTGGGCCCGAGGAGTCGACGTCACCGGCTTCGCGCCGTCGGCGCGCAGTCATGAGTTGCGAGCCCACTGGTCGCCGGCGGGCAAGCAAATCGTCGGCTTCGTCGGACGCCTCGCGCCGGAGAAGCATGTGGAGCGACTCGCGGTGCTGGCTGCGCGTGACGATCTGCAGTTGGTGATCGTCGGTGACGGTGTCGACCGAGACAAGCTGCGAGCCATGATGCCGCGTGCGGTGTTCACCGGTGCGTTGTACGGCGAGCAACTCGCCACGGCGTACGCGAGCATGGACGTCTTCGTCCATCCCGGCGAGCACGAGACGTTCTGCCAGGCCGTGCAAGAAGCGATGGCTTCCGGTGTGCCGGTCATCGCTCCGAACGCGGGTGGTCCGCGTGATCTGGTGGCGCCGTACCGCACCGGCTTGTTATTGACGGTCGCGGAATTCGAAGCGCGCCTTGGTCAATCGGTCGATCACCTACTCGACGAGCGGGCCCGCTATTCGCTTGCCGCTCGTCGCAGCGTGCTCGGCCGCACATGGCCGGCGATCTGCGACGAGCTACTCGGCCACTACGAAGCAGTGCAGCGCGACGCGCGCCGAATTCGCGCCGCGTGAGTCCTGCGGCAGCCCAACGACTTTCCTTAATTGTTCCTGAGAAACCTTTTCATAGCCTGTGAGCTGGCGCACACTGAAACGCAAGCCGGGGGAACGCAACGATGCAAATACCAATTCCACCTCTCCAAGACCGGGGGGCGTCCGAATGAACGACGTGTCATACCGCCAAGATCTCAGTGAATTTGCAGTCGAACTCCGTAAGTTGGCTTATACCATGCCCGCTGGGCACGAGGATCGACTCATTCACCTCAGCGAACGGATGGCGAGTCGTGCGCGTCAATTACCGAGAGTCGACGCACACGCGATGTAATCAGCCCTGGGCCTCGACGGCGACCGGCTGCCACTTCTCCCAATTGGCAATGCGGCTTTCGTAGTCGGCCTTGGCGGTCTGCAGCGGCGATTCTCCGAAGAACACCCGCAGCGGGGGAGTCTCCGCGTCCACGACTTTCAGGATGGCCGACGCCGACGCCTTGGGATTGCCCGGCGCGGACCAGCGCTGCGCGCGGGCCTCGTCGACCTGGCGGTGCAAGTCGGCGTAGTCGGGCAGCTCGGTCGAACGCTTCGACGACGGCCCGGACCAGTCGGTGTCGAAGCCGCCCGGCTCGATCAGCGTGACGTGAATGCCGAAAGGCGCGACCTCCTGGGCAAGCGCCTGCGAGAAGCCTTCCAGCGCCCACTTCGAGGCGTGGTAGATCCCCACGAGCGGGAACGCGGTGATGCCGCCGATCGAGGACACCTGGATGATGTGGCCGCTGCCCTGCGCCCGCAGATACGGCAGCGCGGCCTGGGTGATCCACAGCGCGCCGAAGACGTTGGTCTCGAGCTGGTCGCGCGCGTCCTTCTCGCTGAGCTCCTCGATGAACCCGAAGTGGCCGTAGCCGGCGTTGTTCACCACGATGTCGAGCCGGCCGAAGTGGTCGTGCGCCTGCTTGACGGCGGCGAAGTCCGCTTCGCGGTCGGTGACGTCGAGCTGGATCGGCAGGATGGCGTCGCCGTACTTCTCGACCAGGTCGGACAGGGTGTCGGTGTTACGTGCGGTGGCGGCGACCTTGTCGCCGCGGTCCAGGGCGGCGATCGCCCACTCCCGGCCGAAGCCACGTGACGTACCGGTGATGAACCAAACCTTGTCGCTCATGTATCCCTCTTTTCTCGTCCGTTCACGCGTTACCAACGCCCGACCGGGTTCCCCATTCCCGCCTTCACGAACTTCACAGGTAGCGTCGGCACCGTGAGCCGCGCGACGCTGGACAAGGACCCTCGCGATGTGGCGTCGATGTTCGACGCCGTCGCGCGTCGCTACGACATCACCAACACGGTGCTCTCGCTGGGGCAGGACCGCTCCTGGCGGCGGGCGACCCGTTCGGCGCTGGGCATCGGGCCGGGCGACCGGGTGCTGGACCTGGCGGCCGGCACCGCGGTGTCGACGGTCGAGCTGGCGAAGTCCGGCGCGTGGTGCGTGGCCGCGGACTTCTCGGTCGGCATGCTGCAGGCAGGTGCCGGGCGGCCGGTGCCGAAGGTCGCCGCCGACGCGACCAAGCTGCCGTTCGACGACGCGGTCTTCGACGCGGTGACGATCAGCTTCGGCTTGCGCAATGTCGTCGACCACCCGGCGGGCCTGCGAGAAATGGCGCGCGTGACCCGTCCCGGCGGCCGCCTGGTGGTGTGCGAGTTCTCCACCCCGGTGGTGCCGGTCTTCTCGACCGTGTACAAGGAGTACCTGATGCAGGCGCTGCCGCGGGTGGCCCGCGCGGTGTCGAGCAATCCCGAGGCGTATGTGTATCTGGCCGAGTCCATTCGGGCCTGGCCGGATCAGGCCACATTGGCGCAGCAGATCCGCGACGCCGGCTGGTCAGATGTGCGGTGGCGCAACTTGACCGGCGGGATCGTCGCTCTGCATGCGGCGGTCAAACCCGGGTAGTCCCGCATGGTGACCGTGCTGGCCTTCGACGTCAACGAGACGCTGCTCGACCTCAGCCCGCTCGACGGGATCCTGGGCGGTGCCGAAACCCGTAAGCGCTGGTTCAGCCAGATGCTGCAGATTGCCTTTGTCGGTGGGCTCACCGGTGATTACGTGGACTTCCCGATGGCCCAGCGGGCCGCGCTGAGGATGCTGGGTCTGGATGGCGCCGAGCGGTTGGCCGAGGCGATGCGTCAGCTGCCCCTGCACCCGGACGTCGTGCCCGCGCTGGATCGACTCGGCGGTTACACCCTTGTCGCGCTGACCAATTCGCCGCTGTCAGTGGTTACCGAGCAGCTCGAATTCAATGGTGTGGCTTCGCGTTTCGACGCGATTCTCTCGGCGGACACGGTTCGTGCGCTCAAGCCGCGCGCGGAGGCCTACCAGCATGTCGGCGCAACGCTCGGCGTGCCGTTGAGCGAGGTGCGGCTGGTGGCCGCCCACGGGTGGGATATCGCCGGAGCGTTGGCCGCCGGCTGCCGCGCTGCGTTCGTGCGGCGACCAGGCCAGGAGCTCATTCCGATCGGCGCGCAGCCCGACATCATCGGGGATGACTTGCGCCAGGTCGCTGACGCCCTGCTGTAGTTGGGCGCGATTACCGGGGCTCAGCACCGGAAATCGCGCCGAAGTTCAGCGGCCGGCGTCGGCCAGCACCTGATATCCGGCGTTGTAGCCCGGGACAAACGTGATGCCCGGCCCGCCGTGGCAACCCGCACCGCCGAGGTACAGGCCCTCGATCGGAATCGGCTCATCGATGAATCCCTTGGGCCCCGGCCGGTTCACACCCATCAGCTCAGGCTGCAGCAGGCCGTGGCAGAAGTCGCCGTTGGGCGCGGCGAACATGGTGTTCATGTGATACGGCGCGAACGTGATATCGCGGATCAGGATGTCCTTGAAGTTCGGCGCGTAGCGGGTGATCTTGTCGACAACCCGTTCCGCCATCACAGTTTTCAGATGACCATGCTGCTCGCGGGGCGCCTCGATGGGGAAGCCGTAGGCGTACACACTGGCCGCATGCTTGCCGGGAGGGGCCATCTCGGGATCGCCGACCGTCGGCATCTGAATCGACAGCGCCGGGTTGTCCGGAACCTCGCCGCCACGGGCCTTCTCCCATTGGCGCTGTTGCTCTTCCGGTGAGCCGAACATGCCCACCGACATCTGCATGCCGGGCTCGTTGAGGAAGTCGTAGGGCGCGGCATATTCGGGTGCACCGTCGAGGGCGAAGTGGATCTGCATGAACGACGCCCGGTGGTCTCGACCACCCAGGCGGGTCACCAGTGATGACGGAAGATGGTCGACGCCAACAAGATCCAGCAGAGTGGTCTCGGGTGCGAGGTTGGACACCACGACTGGCGCGGAGATGATCTCGCCGTCCTTGAGGCGCACCCCGGTGACCTTGCCGTCCTCCACCAGGATCTGTTCGACCTTCGTGCGGTAGCGGATCTCACCGGCGGCCTCTACGAACAGATCGCGCAGATGATCGGCCAGCACGCCGATGCCGCCCTTGAGTTTGGTGGTCATCTGCCCACCTTCCGGCGGCATGGCCATCGCGAACGCCAAACATGTTGCGCTGCCAGGCGTGTACGGCCCGCGGTAGGTGGAGTTCACCGCCAGGAAGGCCAGCATGCCGCGGATCACGGCATGCTTCTCCTTGTCGGGCAGGAACCGGTCGACGACGTCCATCGCCGAGCCGAACAGCATCTCGTGGATGGCGCGCCGCTCGCTTTCGTCTGCGGCGCAGGCGTACATCTCGTCGATGGTCTTCGGCAGCGCCAACGCGTCGAAGCGGCCGAGCGCCTTGCCCGGGCCCGTGCTCCACGCATAGAGGTTGGCCATGGCCATCACGGCTTCCATACCGTGCTTCTCGCTGAGATGGGTCATCATCGCCATCGGGTCGCTGTGGAAGATCATCGCTTCCTCGCCGTTTTCCCCGAGGTTGACCGACATGATCTCCGACTCGATGGTCGGCAGGGTGTCCAGCCCCAGCTCACTATTGATCTTCTGCGCGGTGGGGAAGCGCACGGAGCCGGCGATCTCGTACTTGAACCCGTCGATCAACTCGACGGTGGCCGCCATGCCGCCGCTGTAGGTGTTGGCCTCGAGGCAGAGCGTGCGAAGGCCGGCCCGCTGGAGCACTGTGGCTGCGGTCAGGCCGTTGTGCCCGGCGCCGACGATGATCGCGTCGTAGTCAGTCATGCGCGGCAGCTTAGCGCCGATTCGACCAAGTTTTGTCAAATTTGTCATTACGATGCCGTTGAGTGAGCGTTGGCGTACCAAGAAACGGCGCCAACCGCTGCGTCAGCGCTCACTCAACGCGCGAGGCGATCAGCTGAAAGGCTTGCGGCGGTCCAGGATTCGCGATCCCATCCCCGCGACGCGCCACGCGCGCGCCACCAGGTCGGCGTCCTCGTCGGTGACCAGGTTGCCCATCACGCGCACCGCGATGCCCATCAACCGGGACGAGCGCATCGCGACCGGCCCGGTCAGCGGCAGGAAGCGCGGCAGTGTCAGCAGCAGCCCCAACCGCCGGGCCACCGAGAATCCGCGCCCGTAGTGCGCCTGCAACACAGCGGGCCAGGCCAAGGACAAATCCCCAGAACCCAGCATCTCGGCCGCCAGCCGTCCCGTCTCCAGGCCGTAGTCGATCCCCTCGCCGTTCAACGGGTTCACGCACGCCGCGGCGTCCCCGATCAGCACCCAGTTCGGCCCGGCCACTCCGGAGACGGCCCCGCCCATCGGCAGCAATGCCGAGGACACCGCCCGCGGCGGGCCCTCGAATCCCCAGTCGGAGCGCTTGAGGTCGGTGTAGTGCTTGATCAGCGGCCGCAACGCCACGTCGGCGGGCCGCTTCGCGGTGGCCAGCGCGCCGACGCCGATGTTCACCTCGCCGTTGCCCAGCGGGAAGATCCACCCGTAGCCGGGCAGCACCTGCCCGTCGACCGAGCGCAATTCCAGATCCGAGGAGATCCACGGTTCACCGGCCCGTGGCGACGCGAGATACCCGCGCACCGCCACCCCGTACACCGTCTCCTGATGCCACTGCCTGCCGAGCACCCGGCCGAACGGCGACCGTGCGCCGTCGGCGACGATCACCCAGCGGCACGACACCCTCGACCCGTCGGCCAGCACCACCGCGTCCACATGTCCGCGCGAATCCCGGTCCACATCAACGGCTTTCACGCCGAGCAACATGGAGGCGCCGGCGTCCTCGGCGACCTTGCGGATTCGGTCGTCCAGTTCGGTGCGGGGGACCGCGGACCCAGAACCAGGAAACGACGGTCCCGGCCAGGGCACCTCGACGTCGGCGCCGAACCCGGACAGCCGCAGTCCGTGATGGCGGATGTGGCCGTCGAGCCAGTCGCCGAGCCCCAGCCGCTGCAGTTCGAGCACGGCGCGCGGGGTCAGCCCGTCGCCGCAGGGCTTGTCGCGGGGGAACTCGGCGGCGTCGATGACGAGCACCTCGTGGCCGCGGCGGGCGGCCCAGGCGGCCGCCGCCGAGCCGGCCGGGCCGGCCCCGACGATGACCACATCTGACCGCAACTCCATGCCCCCAGTATGTTGGCAGGGTGAGTACTCCGGCCACGGTGGTAGCAGGGGTGGACTTTGGTGACCCGGCGTTCGCCAAGAGCGTCCGCGATGGGGTTGGTCGTGTCGAAGAGCTCATGAGCACCGAGCTGCGTGGCGGTGACGAGCTGATGACCGAAGCCGTCGTCCACCTCTTCGAGGCCGGTGGCAAGCGATTCCGGCCACTGTTCACAGTGTTGTCCGCGCAGATCGGCCCTGATCCCGACGCCTGGCAGGTCACGGTGGCCGGCGCGGTCATCGAGCTGGTTCACCTGGCCACGCTGTATCACGACGACGTCATGGACGAGGCGCAGATGCGCCGCGGGGCGCCCAGCGCCAACGCCCGCTGGGGCAACAACATCGCGATCCTCGCCGGTGACTACCTGTTCGCGACGGCCTCGCGGCTGGTGAGCCGGTTGGGCCCGGACGCGGTGCGGATCATCGCCGAGACGTTCGCCCAGCTGGTGACCGGCCAGATGCGCGAGACCAAGGGCAACACCAACGGCGTGGATCCGGTCGATCACTACCTGAAGGTGATCTACGAGAAGACCGCCTGCCTGATCGCGGCGTCCGGTCGATTCGGGGCCACCTTCGCCGGGGCCACCGAGGACCAGATCGAGCGGCTGAGCCGGCTCGGCGGCATCGTCGGCACGGCGTTCCAGATCTCCGACGACATCATCGACATCGACAGCGATCCCGACGAGTCGGGCAAGAATCCGGGCACCGACCTGCGTGAAGGCGTGCACACGCTGCCCGTGCTGTACGCGCTGCAGGCGACCGGCCCCGACGCCGACCGGCTGCGCGAGCTGGTGGCAGGCCCGATCGAGGACGACGACAAACTCGCCGAAGCCCTGGGGTTGCTGCGTTCGGGAGACGGCATCGCGAAAGCCAAGGCCACCGTGCAGCGCTACGCCGAAGAAGCCGGCGAGGAGCTGGCCGGTTTGCCCGACGGACCGGGCCGGCGGGCATTGGCGTCACTGATGGACTACACGATCAACCGGCACGGCTGACGGCGATTCGCGGAACTCGACGGTCGGTCCGAGGCGTTAACCTCCGGGAGAGAGTGTTTGCTCGTAGGAGGAATTGAATGACCTGGCATCCGACCGCCAACACGTTCAAGACGTTCGCGCTGCTCGTCGGGATGTCAGCGCTGATCGTCTTCATCGGTTCGCTGTTCGGTCGCAACGTGATGTTCCTGGCGTTGGTGTTCGCCATCGGCATGAACGTCTATGTCTATTTCAACTCCGACAAGCTGGCGCTGCGCGCCATGCACGCCCAGCCCATCACCGAGGTTCAGGCCCCGCAGATCTACTCGATCGTGCGCGAGCTGGCCACCACGGCGCACCAGCCCATGCCGCGGCTCTACATCAGCGACACGGCCAACCCCAACGCGTTCGCCACCGGACGCAACCCGCGCAATGCGGCGGTGTGCGTCACCACCGGGATCCTGAACCTGCTCAGCGAGCGTGAGCTGCGCGCGGTGCTCGGCCACGAACTGTCCCACGTCTACAACCGCGACATTCTTATCTCGTGTGTCGCCGGTGCGCTGGCGTCGGTGATCACCGCGCTGGCCAACGTCGCGATGTTCGCCGGCATGTTCGGCGGCAGCAACCGCGATGGCGGCCCGAATCCGTTTGCGCTACTGCTGGTTTCGCTGCTGGGCCCCATCGCTGCCACCTTGATCCGCATGGCCGTGTCTCGATCGCGCGAGTATCAGGCCGACGAATCGGGGGCCGAACTCTCGGGTGACCCGTTGGCGCTGGCGTCGGCGTTGCGGAAGATCAGCGGCGGGGTGGAGAACGCGCCGCTGCCTCCTGAGCCTCAGCTGGCCGACCAGGCACACCTGATGATCGCCAGCCCGTTCCGCGCCGGCGAGAAGATCGGCAAGCTGTTCTCCACCCATCCGCCGATCCCGGACCGGATCGCCCGGCTCGAGAAGATGGCCGGGCGCTAAGGCCGAGCTGCGGCCTAGCTGGACGTGGCCACCGCGGCGACGTTCGACTTGGTGGTCGGGCTGACGATGCCTTCCTGGCGCAGCGAGCGCAGCACCATCGCCCGCAGCTGGCGACCCACCTCGAACTGCTTACCCGGCAGGGTGCGGGCCACCATGCGCAGGTTCACGGTGTCGACCTTGATGCTCTCGACACCCATCAGGGCGGGCTCGTCGAGCAGCAACTGATCCAGGCGCTTGTCGGAGGTGGCGGCAGTCGCCACATCGTGCAGCACATCGTTGACCTTGTTCAGGTCCGCTGTGGTGGGCACCGGAATGTCGACCACGGCCCGCGCCCAATCCTTGGACAGGTTCAACGCTTTGACGATCTGCCCGTTCGGGATGGTGAACACCTCGCCGTCGCTGGTGCGCAGCTTCGTCACGCGCAGGGTGACGTCTTCGACGGTGCCCTGAGCTTCGGCAGACGATCCGCTGACCGTCAGCGCAACCAGATCACCGAAACCGTATTGCTTCTCGGTGATGATGAAGAACCCGCTGAGCAGGTCCTGCACGATCCGCTGGGCACCGAAACCGAGGGCGGCACCCAGTACGGCGGCCGGTGCGACGAGCGAGCCGATCGGCAGTCCGAGTTGGTCGAAGACGTCGACGGCGACCACGGTGTAGAGGATGGCGATCGCCACCGAGGAGATCACCGACGCGACGGCGGCGCGGTGCTTGGCGCTTTCCGAGCGCACCAGCTCGTGGCCGGTGTTGAGGCGACGCGCGATCTTGCCCGCGACCCAGTTGATGATTCGGGTGCCGATCAACGCGGCGATGATCACCAGCACGATGTGTAGGCCCTTTGTGCGGAGCCACTCGCCCAGGTTTCCGTTCCAGAAGTCGTGAAATTGGTTGGCAGCGAGGTACGTCGTTGTTAGTGAGTTCATAGTCCTTACGCGAATTGCCTTGTCATGGCGCTCGTTTGATGTGCGTGAAGCACGGGACTGTTGTTGCGTTTCCCGAACCGCTGGGTTCTACACCTTGGTGGCGTGGATCACGGCTGTGCGGCGGTGGGCGCCGGGCGCGGCCTGCCGGTTCCTGAACCCGCCGCGGTGTGGTCCAACAGCCCCTTCACGGTGTCGGACACCCGGGTCAGGACATCGTTGACCAGCTTGTCGGCCTTGTCGGACAGGCTCGTCCCGGCGCCGGATGTCGACGCCGAGCCGTCGGACCGTCCGGGCGTGAAGTCCGGGGCGGGCCGCACGACGTTCAGGCGCGGTCCGGTGTCGGCCGCGGGCGCCGCCGGGGTGGCGGGCGGCTCGGGCGCCGGGGTCGGATCGGGTGGGGGAGCCGGATCGGCCGGTGCCGATGCCGCCGGACCGGGCTGTACTGCCAGTGGCGCGGGCGTCGCGTCGGGAGCGGGTGCGGGTTGGCCGCGTACTGCGGAGCCGAGGGTCTTGTAGGCGACGAGCGTGATGTTGTTGATCCGCTGGATGATCGCGACGACCCCGTCCGGGTAGGTCAGCGTGGTGATCTGGGTGCGCGGATCGGTGTGGCACGACGTGGTGCCGGTGCAGTCCACGCCGCCGGAGGAGTCGACCGACGGCTTCGAGTCGTGATTGGCCATGGAGTTGGCGTCGGTGAAGACGTTGACCACCTGCGTCTGGGCGCGCGCATCGAACTCGTAGTTGATGTGGAAGACGTTGCCGGACGGGTCCACCGGGGCCGCGAGTTCGAGCATCAGGCTGTCGTCGGCGAGCACCTCGGTGTCGGTGTCGGCGGCCTGCATGGCGCCGTACAGGCCGACGGGCCCGCCGAGGTAGTTCGCGTACAGGATGCCGCCGTCGGCGCTGTGCTTGAACTCGCCGTCGAAGAGGTCGAAGAGCGCGTCACCGGTCGGATTCTCCGGAGTGCCGTGGATGATCAGCGCCGCCAGGTCGAAGTCGGGGGTGCTCAGGGCCTGCGGCTGGGTGGACGCCACCACCATGGTGGCGACGGCGAGGCTCAACGCCGCCGCGCCCCCGCGCAGCGTGCTTCTCATCTCCCCACCACCCGAACGGCCTCCAGATCAGCCGGAATAGGTCGAGTCTAGGCCGAGAATTGACGGAAACGTAGGGACCCGGCGGTAACAAATAGCGGCCGCGGGGTCGAAGACCAGGTGTACGCGCAGACTGCGCCGCGAGTGGCGCTTACGTAGGGTGTGGTGATGCTGAGCAGAATCCTGATCGGCCTGATGAGCGTCGCGGGCGCGGCGGCGATCGGTGTGCCGGGAACGGCCTTCGCCGATCCCGAGCCGGCACCCGCCCCGGTCCTTCCGAACGTCAACGCCTACAAACCGGTGAGCCCGGTGGACTACACGGCGATGGGTGGCAACTGGTACGCCTTCGCCGGACCGCCCGGGGTGGTCTGCGTGCTGGATCGGCAGAACGCCAGCTACGGCTGCAGTGGCGCGCTGCCCGGTGCGCCGAATGGCGCCAATCTGGTCAGCGGCGGTCCCTCCGGTGAGCCCGGATTCTCCAGCAGCGGCGCTTCGCTCTACGCCTCGGCCGGTGACGTCAAGCCGTTGCCGCCGAATTCGCGGCTGAGCTTCCGCGACATCAGCTGCGGTGTCGACGGCGGCGGCGTGGTGGCCTGCGTTAACAGCCACGACCAGGTCGGCTTCGTCGTCGGTCCGGCGGCGACGTTCACCTCCGGGCCGAGCCCGATGCTGGACCGGCCTAAGAACTCGAACCCGCTGTTCCCGTCGTTCCCGGGCTAGAAGTGTGAGTCGAGCACCTCGTGGCCGGGCTTCTCGGCCATGAGGCCGCGGTAGGCCTGCTCGACGTTCGCGCCGTGGTTGACGACGGCGTCGACCTCGCGGGCGATCGGCATGTTCAGGCCGTACTTCTCGGCGAACTCCATGATCACGCTGGCGGCCTTGACGCCCTCGGCGACCTGATTCATCGAATCGATGATCTCTTTGATGGTCTTGCCTGCGCCGAGTTGTTCGCCGACGTGGCGGTTGCGGCTGCGCTGGGAGGTGCAGGTGACGATGAGATCGCCCATACCCGCCAAACCGGCGAACGTGTCGCGATGGCCGCCGATCGCCTCGCCCATTCGGGACATCTCCCGCACCGCGCGGGCCATCACCAGCGCTCGGGTGTTCTCGCCGATGCCGAGCGAGTAGCCCATGCCGACGGCGATCGCGTAGACGTTCTTCAACGCACCGGCCATCTCGACGCCGACGACGTCGTCGGTGGTGTAGACGCGGAAGCGCTTGGTGCGGAACATCTTCGCGAGGTTGGCGGCCAGGTGCTGATCGGGCATCGCCAGCACGGCCGCGGCCGCGTAGCCGTCGGCGACCTCGCGCGCGATATTGGGTCCGGCGAGTATGCCGGCCGGATGGCCGGGCAGGACCTCGTCGACGATCTGGCTCATCCGCATGTTGGTGCCCTGCTCGAGGCCCTTCACCAGACTGACGACGGGCACCCAGGGGCGCAGTTCCTTGCTGAGTTGGGTGAGTACACCGCGGAAGCCGTGTGACGGCACACCCATGACGACGACGTCGGCGCAGTTGGCCGCCTCGCTGAAATCGGTGGTGGCGCGCAGGGTTTCCGAGAGCTCGACCTCGTCGCCCAGGTAGCGGGAGTTGCGGTGGTTCTCGTTGATGTCCTTGGCGGTGTCCTCTGAACGCACCCACTGCAGCGTCGGTCCCCGGCGGGCGCAGATGGAGGCGACGGTGGTGCCCCAGGATCCGCCACCGAGGACGACGACGTTGGGTTCGCGGCGTTCAGAAGTCATGGGGGTCAGCGTATTGCGAATACCCGATTGTTCATGGGGAGTTGGGGCAATCGGTTAGCTAGCCGGCCGCGCGCACCGGCGAGGCCACCCGGCCGAACGTCATGTCCTCGTCGATCTTGTCGATGAAGTGGTGGTCGAACGCGTCGGCGAGATAGTTCTGCCGCACCACCCACGGCCGCTTGAGACCCGACTTGGGCAGGGCGTGCAGGTTGCGCAGCACGTACCCGGCCTGGATGTCCCACGCCGGCTTCTCCGCGATGGGCTCGCCACCCAGGTGCGGGAAGGCGTGGGTGTAGCCGTGCGAGTTCATGTATTCGATCAGCTTGGCTGCTGCCCGTGCGGTCATGTCGGCGCGCAGCGTCCACGAGGCGTTGGTGTAGCCGATGCACCAGATCAGGTTCGGCACGTCCTCGAGCATGTGCGCCTTGTAGGAGAACCGTTCCTGAGGCTTGATCTCGTTGCCGTCCAAGGTGATTCGCACACCTCCGAGAGCCTGCAGCTGCAGGCCGGTCGCGGTGACGATGATGTCGGCTTCCAGATGCTGCCCTGATTTCAGCATCACCCCGGTGTCGTCGAAGCGGTCGATGTGGTCGGTGACCACCACCGCTCGGCCATCGGAGATCGCCTCGAACAAGTCGCCGTCGGCCACCAGGCACAACCGCTGATCCCACACGTTGTAGCGCGGCTTGAAGTGCACGTCGACCGGATAGCCCGCAGGCAGCCGGCTGGCGTTTTGCGCCCGGATGATCTTGCGGGCCACGCCGGGGACGGTGCGGGCGAGGAACCACACGACGCTTTCGAACGCGACCGCGAAGTAGCGGGCGAATGCGTGAGAAATCCTGCGGGGCATCACTTTTCGAACCGCTTCGATGATCGGGTTGACCCGGGATCCGGCCAGCAGGTAAGTCGGTGAGCGCTGCAGCATGGTCACCTTGGCCGCCTTCTGGGCCAACGCGGGAATCAGCGAAATCGCGGTGGCGCCGCTGCCGACGACGATCATCTTCTTGCCGGTGTAGTCGAGATCTTCGGGCCAGAACTGCGGATGCACGACGGTGCCCTTGAAGTTCTCGAGGCCCGGGAAGTCGGGGGTGTAGCCCTCGTCGTAGTTGTAGTAGCCCGACCCGAAGAACACGAAGCGGCCGCGGTAGGTCTTGCGGGTGCCGTTCTCGTCGGTGTGCACAGTCCAGGTGTCGGTCGTCGAATCCCAGTCGGCCGACAACACATGGGTGTTGAAGTGGATGTTGGGGAAGATGCCGCGCTTGTGGGCGGTGTCGTCCATGTATTCGCGGATGTGGTCGCCGTCGGCGACACCTTCCTTGCGGACCCACGGCTCCCACGGCCAGGACAGCGAGAAGATGCTGGAGTCCGAGCGCACGCCGGGGTACCGGAACAAGTCCCAGGTGCCGCCGATGCGGTCGCGTCGTTCGAGCACGACGTAACGTACGCCGGGGTTGCGCTCGGCGATGCGGTAGGCCGCGCCGATTCCAGAGAACCCGGCGCCGATGATCACGACGTCGTAGGACCCGCCATCGGCCTCGGCCGGTACGGGTTCGGTTTCCGGAGTGGCGGTCATCGCGGTCCTCGCTTCGCATGTGTGGTGACGCTCACCACATTTACCACTGACCGGTTGGTCGGGGCGAGGGGCTTAGGTCTACCGATAGTTAACGAACTGCAGGGCCACGTCGAGGTCGGCGCCCTTCAAGAGCGCGATGACGGCCTGCAGGTCGTCACGCTTCTTCGAGCTGACCCGGATCTCGTCGCCCTGGACCTGCGACTTCACGCCCTTGGGGCCCTCGTCGCGGATGAGCTTGTTGATCTTCTTGGCGTGCTCCTGGTCGATGCCCTGCTTGAGCGTGCCGCTGACCTTGTAGGTCTTGCCGCTGGCCTGCGGTTCGCCGGCGTCGAAGGCCTTCATCGAGATGTCGCGGCGGATCAGCTTTTCCTTGAAGACGTCGACGGCGGCCTTGACCCGCTCCTCGGTAGAGCTGACGAGTTCGATGACCTCGTCACCCTTCCAGGCGATCGTGGTGTCGGTGCCGCGGAAATCGAACCGGGTGCTCAGCTCCTTGGCTGCCTGGTTCAGCGCGTTGTCGACCTCCTGGCGGTCGACCTTGCTCACGATGTCGAACGATGAATCCGCCATTGGACCCCTCCTCGGTGTGATCGGCCGGTTTGTGTTTGGGGTACATCCTCGTTGTACCCTGCTACTCGCACCAAACCGGATCTCCGGCGCGGCGCACCCAGGCAGGTTGCCCGAGCGGCCAATGGGAGCGGACTGTAAATCCGTCGGCGGAAGCCTACACAGGTTCGAATCCTGTACCTGCCACCAGTGATGGCCCTACTCAAGCCCGTTTCGACGGGCTTGATTTCATTCTGGGGCCGCGTTGCACCACGACGGCGTATGCGGTGTGAGTTGGGATCGGTAGCGGGACGGGCGGCGTTCACTTGCCGCATGTCCGGTTCACCGAGGGCCGACCGCAACCATGAGGAGCCCACCGTGACGCGATCCGGGCTTGTCAACGGTCCCTACGACCTACCCGAAGCTGACCGCAGCGACAGTGCTGTGCGCCGAGGACGTCTCGCCGCCGGGCTGGCGACGACCGCTCTTGCGGCCGGTGTCGTCGCGCTGAGTGTTTTCAGTCCGGGTGCGGGTTCCGCCCAGGCGCAGCCTCGGATTCCGATACCCGCGGACGATGGCGGGTGGGGCCCACCGCATCACTGGTGCCCGGGGGAGCAGCCCGTGCCGATGACGGGCAATCACATCACCGACCCGTTGAACTGGGACTGGAACACGTGCCATACCTATTACTTCCTCTGGAGCGGTATGGGCAACGTCTCCAACATGATCTGGGACGGTGAGAATCCTCCGCCGAGGCCGGCCCCTCCGATGGGTCTCTACTGCGACCCGGGAACGTTCTTCGGGAACTGCCGGATTTCTGACCATCCCTGAATCAGGATTCGTGCGGAACGACGCGCTGCTCAATTCTTCGCTAGATCTGTGGGATTATTGACGAGTGCGTAATAGATGTCGGTGTTGTCCGCCCGGCTGTCGTAGCTGAACCGCGATGGACCTGGTAGCCCTGGCGCGAGCCCGTCAGGCGGTGCTGCGACTCGGAGTCGTGCTGATCATGGTCGGCGCGATGATCGTCGGCACGTCACCCGGCGACTGGCTCGAGCAGTGCATCTGGATCGGGGTGTACGCGCTGGCGGCAGTGGGCGCGGCCATCCTCGCGGTGTCCCCGGCCGGCAAGCTGATCAGCGGGCCGCGATGGCGGATCGCCACCGCCGCGACCGACATCGTGGCGCTGACCGGCTTCCATCTGCTGACCTCGGGTGGCTACGTGCCGCTGCTGCTGGTTGGGCTTCTTCCGCTGATGGTGATCGTCGAACTGCCGTGGCGGCGTGCGGCAATAGTGTTGGCGCTGAGCGTGATTGCGTTCACGGGGACATTGCTGGCCGATACGTCGATCCATCAGCGGATCGGGTGGCCGGCGGCCTGGTTCCTTGTCGCGCTCTACACATATCTCTGCTGTGCAGCATTTCTCGCGAACTATGTCCACGCGCGCCAGATTGCCGAAGTCTCGTCCGAGCGCACGGCGAGCGAGCGCCTGGCCTACCAGGCCACCCACGACGAGCTGACGCGTCTGCCCAATCGGGCCTACGTCCTGGCCCGTATCGCCGACGCCCTCACACGAGATGGACGTGATGCGCTGTCCGCGGTGTTGTTCCTCGACGTCGACGATCTGAAGGTCATCAACGATTCGTTGGGTCATGAGGCCGGGGACACCATGCTTCAGGTTGCCGCACAACGACTTCAGCAGTCGGTACGCACCGAGGATGTGGTCGCCCGCCTCGGCGGCGACGAATTCGTCGCGATGCTGTTCGGTTCGTCGCCGCGCGACGTGCTGGACCGACTCAGCGAGCGGATGCATGCCGCATTGGCGGAGCCGATGCGCATCGGTGACACCACTCTGCGCATCACGGCAAGCATTGGCATCGCTCCCATCGCCGAGCGCGACACGCGGGACGCGGCTGCCATCCTGCGTGACGCCGACCTTGCGATGTATCAGGCGAAGAGGCTGGGTCGCGGCAAAACTGCTTACTTCTCAGCAGAACTCGTCGACTCCAACGGCTCGGCCTAGTCGGCTCACACCGACAGGATGTGACCCTCGTTGGCGGGCACGGTGCCATCCAACAGCGCGCGGTAGCACTGCTCGACGGCGTCACGACCGTGTCGCGTCACCACCGTCATCCAGGGCTGCTCCGCGTTGTCGATGCGCGCCATGAACGCCGTCCACGCCGAGGCCATCCGCTCCTGAAGCCCGTCCGGTCCCCACTCGGCCGCACGCTTGCGCGCCTGTTCCGGCGCGAAGAACAACTGTGGCGGCGGGCCGGGCAGGTCACCTCCGCCACCGAGGGCGTCCCAATGCGTCGCGCCCACCGCGCAGCTGTAGGCCAGCAGATCGCCGAGCCTGGAATGGACTGCTAGACGCACCGCCGTGTCACCGCTCATGTCGATGTAGACCGACGCGACCTCGGCAAGGGTGGCCGCGTCGTCGTAGCGGAGGACATCGTCGTAACAGCCCAGCGAGCGGGTGAATTCGGCGTTCGTCGGCGACGTGAGCCCGACGACCGTCACCTCCCCAGGGGTGCCGCGGCGCTGCGCGAGGCAGAACGCCGTGCCGTACGCGGTCTTGCTCGACGCGCTGGACAGGATCACCGTCTTGGCGCCGAAGAACTCGTTGTCCGCGAGGAAGTCGTCGATGAGAAACGACGTGGCGAACAACGGCCGCAGCAGCGCCTGCTGCGCCTCGCGGTCGGCCCGATACCCCGGATCGGCGCTGCACCGCACGTACTGGTTGTACACCGCCTGCAGCGCGCGCCGGTGTTCGGATCCGTCGGCGAAGCCGCCGGGATGCACGTCGGTGACCTGCAGGACCGCCTCGTCGGCGATCGGCCAGTAGCCGTAGAAGCGCTCGTCGACTTCGATTCCGGGACAGCGTGATTCGACGACGGAGGCGAAGCCCCATACCGGAACACGGCCCGTATCCGGATCACCGGTCGGATAGAACTGCCAGTAGTTCATGACGTCGCCGAGCGCCGCATAGGTGATGTTGTTCGACGTCAGAGCGAAGGCGTCGATACGCAGGCGCACCTGACCCTCGTCGAGGCTCGGTGCAGGCGACTCGTCCCAGTGGGTGGTGCGCAGGTCGTTGCGTTGTACCACGAAACTTTCGGTCATGAATTCCCATCGAACCATGCCGCGTTGCAATGTGTTTCAGGAATGACGATGAACGCAAGCACCCGGACCTCGCCTGGCCGGTAGCACATTCTTTGGGCGTAATCGCCGCGAATACCAGAGCTGTCGCGAAGGATCCCGACGGTATGCCGAAGGTTTCGGTTCCGGTAGGGGACAGCGCTGCTGGAATCGGTCAAGAGAAAGTGCTTAGACTCCACAGTTGCGGGTACTCCGTGGCACTCGCAGAGTTCCAAACCCAGGAGTGTTCATGCCACCTCGCCGTAAACCGGATCAGTCCGCACCCAAGCGCATCAGCCCGACCGGGAACGCCAACGGTGAAGCAGACATCGATCCGCGGGCCCAGTCCGGGAGGTATCTGACCACCGCACAGGGGGTACGGTTGCCGGATACCGACCACTCGCTCAAGGCGGGTGCTCGGGGTCCGTCGCTCCTCGAGGACTTCCATCTTCGCGAGAAGATCACCCACTTCGACCATGAGCGCATCCCGGAGCGCGTCGTCCACGCGCGTGGGGCGGCGGCTCACGGGATCTTCGAGTCGTACGGTACCGCCGCATCGGTCACCAAGGCCGGCTTCCTGAGCCGGAAGGGCAAGAAGACTCAAGCGTTCTGCCGGTTCTCCACCGTGCTCGGTTCACGCGGGTCCGCCGACACGGTCCGCGACACCCGGGGTTTCGCGGTCAAGTTCTACACCGACGAGGGCAATTTCGACTTGGTCGGCAACAACATGCCGGTGTTCTTCATCCAGGACGGCATCAAGTTCCCCGACATCGTCCACGCCGGCAAGCCGCACCCGGACCGCGAAATTCCGCAGGCTCAATCGGCGCACGACACGTTTTGGGATTTCGTATCCCAGCACACTGAGGCCACTCATCACGTGTTCTGGAACATGAGTGATCGCGGCATACCCCGGTCGTATCGCACCATGGAAGGCTTTGGCGTACATACTTTTCGCCTGGTCAACAAGCGCGGCAAGACCAGCCTGGTCAAGTTCCATTGGAAGCCGGTAGCTGGTGTGCACTCGCTGGTGTGGGAGGAGGCACAGATCGCGGCGGGGTGCGACCCCGACTTCCACCGTCGCGACATGGCCGACGGGATCGAGGCAGGCGCGTTCCTGGAGTACGAACTCGGCATCCAAGTCATGCCCGACGACGGCTCCGACACCTTCGAGGGCATCGACCTCCTCGATCCCACCAAGTTCGTCCCGGAAGAGTTGGTACCGGTGCAGCTCATCGGCAAGCTCACGTTGAACCGCAATCCCACGAATTACTTCGCCGAGACCGAGCAGGTCGCCTTTCATACCGGAAACTTCGTGCCCGGTATCGAACCGACCAACGACCCGCTGATGCAGGCGCGCCTCTTCTCGTATCTGGACACGCAATTGACGCGGCTTGGCGGCCCCAACTTCACCCAGCTGCCGATCAATCGCCCGCACTGCCCGGTCAACGACATGTTGCGAGACGGTATGCACCAGAGCGCAATTCACACGGGTCTTGCGCCGTATCTGCCCAACAGCATCGACGACGGCGAGCCATTGGTCGCCGACGAAAGCGAGGGTGGATATGTGCCGACACCGCGGGCTGTCGACGGTCCGACGGTCCGCGCTCAGCCGTCCTCGTTCGACGATCACTTCACCCAAGCGGCGATGTTCTACCGAAGCCTGACCTACGTCGAGCAGGCCCACATCATCGAGGCGTTCACCTTCGAACTCGGCAAGTGCTACGAGCAAGCGATCAAGGAGCGCCAACTCGAGGTCCTCGCCAACGTCGACGCCGATCTGTGCAAGCAGGTGGCGATCGGGCTCGGCCTGCCCGCGCCGAAGGGCAACCCACCCAAAGACGTGTTCGAATCACCTGTGTTGTCTCAGGTGGTTGAGACGCCGGGCCCGATCGATGGCCGCAAGATCGGCATCATCGCGGGAGCCGACTCGGACCTGGCCGGCGTCAACAAATTGGTTGAGGCGATCCTGAAACTCGGTGCGACCCCTCTGGTCACCGCGCCGATCGGCGGCGTGCTCAAATCGGGACGGCGCAGTGTCATCGTCGAGCGGACGTTGCTGACGGCGCGGTCGATCGAATTCGACGCGGTGGTGGTCGCGGCGGGGACCAAACCGACGCAAGACATCAAGCTGGTGGTCCTACTGCAGGAGGCGTTCCGCCACTGTAAAGCGTTGGCGGCGTGGGGCGATGGGACGCAAGCGCTGGTGGCGGCGGGCATCGAACTCGACGCTCCGGGCGTGCTCGTCGCCGATGGTGTGAACAGGTCTTTCACCGATTCGCTAGCGAAAGCTGTCGGCCTGCATCGGGTCTGGGATCGGGCGGTCGATGTGATGGCGTCGGAGGTCGCGCCGGCGCGCTGACGGCGCTCAGCGGTTCTGAGGGTCGATGAACACCGGCGGAATCGTGTAGTCCTGCAGGGCCTTCTAGAGGTCGGCCTGGAGTTTGGCTGTCGTCTGCTCGAGAATTGTCAGTTCGCTCACGGTGTTGGCGGGTTCGATTGCGGCCTTGGCCCTTTCGATCGCCTGCGGGTCGCCGCCCTGCTCGGCTGCCCGCAACGCATCCACAAGCGGGGCGAGTTGAGCCCGCCGCGCTGCTCGATCGTTGGGGTCGAGGGGCGTGACGGCATTCCGGTTGTCCAGCAGCGTCAGCGCCGCATACAGATCACCGGTCACCGCTGCCCGGGTGACGGTGGGCGGGGCGGCCGGTGGCGCGGGGATGCTCGGGGCCGGCACTGTTTCCGGAGTCGGTTCGAAACCTTCCTCGATCGCGATCTCGTGGATGATCTGTTGTTCGCGAACCAGTACGTCGACTTCGGCGTCGGCGGCTTGCACGGCTTCGGGCGGCATCGCCGGATCGTTGTGGATGCGATCCACGCCTGCGGTCACCTCGGCCATGTCAGTGTCAACGCGGGCGACTTCGGCGGCCAATGTGGATTTCGTCGCGGGCGACAGACTGCCGGTCGGTTCCGAACCCAACTTGGATGTGCGTGACGACGAGTCTTTTCATGCTGTCCCCCGATCAGTGAAGCCAGCGGCAGCTTCCGTCGGCGCCCTGATTTGGTGAAACGGTCGCGCGGTCAACCTTTGATGCTTTGCATAAAGGGCCGTATCAGCGGCGTCTAGGTAGTCGCGGTGACGGCCGTTGTGATGGGTTGGTTGGGCAATGACGTGATCACCCATACGATCGCCGCAATAGCTAGCTGTGAAGTCACTGAAAGTTGCCAACTTCAGCTTGTGGGGCTTCAAATAAGTCTATTTTGTAGCGCGGTAATACCGTTTTCGCCTTGATGATTTTGATAGCGCCGGGCCGGTTAATGCGGATTCCACGAGGAGAATCGCTACGAAAGGGCGAACGATGGATGAAGAGGACGACCTTCTGCATCCTGTGGTCGCGGTCGGGCAGCTGACCACAGCGAACATCGAAAGTGTCCCGACGGGCACCACTGCTGAGGAGATCTCGCGGTCAGGCGCCGATTGGGTCGTACTTCGAGGTTCCGAGGGGGAGATTCTGGGGGTCATCAGGCCGGCGACCGCGGCCGAAGCCCCGCAGGATGAATCAATCGACTACCTTGCCCGCAGAACCGATTTTGCGATTGTGCCGGCCGACCTGGAACTCGGCAACTTGGGACGCCCAATCGCCGCGGAGGCGGTTGAGGTCGCCAGCTTAGTGATCGCAGTCGAACAGGATGAGCCGATCGGAGTCTGGGCGGGGCAGAGCCAATATATCTTGTTAGGCACCGACGTTAGCAAAATCACCCCGTCTGGAATCGTCATCGGTGAAAGCGCTACGGGACTTTGGGCTGAGGTAGCGGCCTCGAGCCTGATTGGGCCGGGTGACGGCGTCACACTCGATCCTGTTCCGGTCACGCCCTTTACTGCAGAATGCCAATACAGCGAAGACAACGCATCAAATGTGTGTGGATGGATCTGGTCATTTGTGTTCGCTCATTCGAGAGAGTGCGCGAACCCGCGGGGCTTTCAGCCCCATGATTTTGTACTGCCCGGTTGACAAATGGTCGGGGAAATCTTCGGTAAGGCCGCCGAAATCTTTGACCGCAGGACGGTCTTGGTCACGGGAGTGCCAGTAGCCGTTTTCTGGTTTGGTTTGGCTGCGCTCGCTGGCACAGTCGTCGGCTATGCGCGGATCCAACACGGGTTCGAAGGACTCGCTCTGGTCGCCAAAACATTCGTCGCGGCGGGTGTTGTTCCGTGGATCGTGTTGTGCGCCTTGATGGTGTCTTCACTTGAGGGAGTGATCTTTCGCCTTTATGCCGGGCACTGGAAGATTCCGTTACTGACGGCGAGGAGACTTCGCCACTATTCAGCGGTGCGTGAAGTACTCGTGAAGAAGACGACAAGTAAAGAGTTGGCCGATCGAGAACGGGCAGCGTACTCAGAACAGCTTCAACGCTGCTTTCCCATGACCGGTCTACCGGGTGACCTCAGGTCGACGTACTTGGGCAACATCCTGCGCGCCGCAGAAACATATCCCGCCGTTCGATACGGTATGGATGCTGCCTTCTGGTGGCCCAGACTCATCGCAGTGCTTCCTGAGACCGCCAGGTCCGACGTCTCGTCGGCTCGCGCGGCGCTGGCGCTACTACAGAACATTTCGTTGTTGGCCGCATCGTTCGCACTCTTGACCGTAGTGGCATGGATCGGTCTTGTAACGGCCCTGCCAGGTGGCTTCGGGGTGTTCCTGGTCGCCGCGGTCGGGGCGATCGTCGTCATGATCGTGGCGCTCGTCAGTGCGCGATGGCCGACGAGGTTATATGGCGATCTGCTGCGTTCCGATTTCGACGTCTTCCGCTCAACCTTGTTGGTGCAGTTGGGTTATGTGCGGCCGGATTCACTGAGCGAAGAGAGAGTGTTCTGGAAGAGTCTGAGGGAACTGCTCTATCAGGGCTACACCGACCCGCCAGGCCAAAAGGTGCTGAAAGCGTCTCGTGACCGCTTCATAAGGATCCCCCTCTCGGTCGACCTTGACGCGATCGCCCAGACAAGCGCGGCTGTTGGTCATGCAGCACGAAGGCTGGCCGTCGCAATGTGGGTCCTTGCCACCTTCACAGGCATCCTCATATTGACGACTGGTGCGCTGGTTGTCGTGACCGTCCTCCAGCCCTGACCGTGATACCGCACCCCCCGATCACTGAAGCTGGCGGCAGCTTAGCGTCGAGGCCCGGATCTGGTCCGCTTGTCGGCATACATCGCGGCGTCGGCGCGGGCCATCACGGCCTCGGCCAGGTCGGCACCGCCGACGACGGCTGTTCCACAACTCGCCCCGACCGTGAGGGGCCCGACGCTGGTGGTCATCTCCCCCTGCAAGATGCCGACCAGCCGATCGCGGAGGCTGAACGGGTCGGGTTGGGTTGAGGATTCGAGTAGGACGGCGAACTCGTCGCCGCCGATCCGCGCACCGAGGTCACCTTCGCGACTGTTTTCGGCGATGCGCTTGCCGATGATCTGCAGCACTTCGTCACCGACCGGGTGGCCATGGACATCGTTGATCGGCTTGAACCCGTCGAGGTCGATGTAGAGGACCACAGCAACCGGATTGCCACTGTTGGCGGCACCGGAAATCATGGACTCCAAGCTCGCTAGAAACGCCGCCCGGTTGGCCAGACCCGTGAGGGCGTCGACGGAGGCGGCATGGGCTTTCGCGTCCATCACGTTGGCGCGCGCCAACGCCTTGGCGATGAACTGGGCGAGCTGTTCGAGCAGGAGGACGTCGTCGTCGCTGAAAGCGTTGGGCTCGCCGCAGATGACCTTGAGGACGCCCTGGGTCCGGTTTCCGTCGACCAGGGGCACGACGATCATGGACCGGGCGTGCACCCGGCGGCAGGCCTCGAGATCGACGCGGGGATCGGTCTCGGTGTCGGTGGAGATGAGGATCTTGCCGGTCCGGACGCATTCGCCAGACATGCTGCCCGACATGGCCAGTCGCAGACCTTCGGTCCCGGCAAGGGAGCCGGCGGTAGTGGTGTAGACCATTTCACCGAACTCGGCGAGCTCGACCACCGCGCCTGGCGCGCCGGTCGCTTCGCAGGCCTGTTCCGCGACAATCTTCATCACCGCATCCGCGGTATCACCGGCGTCGTTGATGGCTTGCTGGACTTTGATGATCGTCTGCAAAGTCGCCACGGACAGGTCGCCCCCCACGGGCCGAATACTAGATGAATTCAATGCGCTGAGCAGGGGCAATCAACAATTCGCATAAGTGCGTTTACGCGTACACGTCCGCGTTACCCGCGCCGTGTGCTATACCCCTAGCAAACTAGCGTGCACGACAAATTCGGGGATGGGTGCTATGAGCCTGGGACAGCAGGGTCGCTATGTCGGTCGAGTCGGGGCGTTGGCCGTGGCTCTCGGGGTGGGCGGTTTGATCGTCGCATTGCCGGCAGTTGCCGGTGCCGACACCGGCTCCGCGGACTCGGGGAAGGCGACATCGTCGGCAGGCAAGCATGCCCCGCGCAACGCCGGCAAGCCCCGCGCCCAGAAGGCACCGACGTCGGCGCCGGCCAAGCCGGCCGCATCCGTCGCCGTGGCGAGCCGTAAGCCGCTCGACCGACTCGGCGGAGGCAACGATCCGCTGGCGCCGGTGACCGAGTCGCTGTCGTTCGCGGTGCTGGCCGTCACCCGCCGCGACGGCACTGCGGGGTCAGCACGGTCGGTCATCACCAATGGAACCGCTTCTGCCGCAGCCGCTTCGGTGCCCAGCGGCAGCGCAACCGCAACTGCCCCGTCGGCCGCGGGGGCTACCGCAGGGACGGCGCTGGGCACCGCGGTGCGCACCTTCATCGACACCCACCTGCCCGGGTGGAGCCCGATCGCCGATGAGTTGGCGCCGATCGTCGCCGATGGCATCCAGGACTTGTTGACCAACGGTGCCGTCAGCGCCGAGGTGCAGCGGTTGGTCACGAATGTGGCTATCCGCCAATTCGTTTCGGGGAAGATTTCGACCGCACTGAACACCTACCTCGGCGTGCCCGCGCCGGTCGGCACCGTCGTCGGCAACGCCGCGGTCAACTTCGCAGGCAACGTGCTCGGTAACGCCGGGGTGCAGGCCGCGCTCGACGTGATCGCCGCCGGGGTCAAACCGGACAGCGCGCAGGCCACCGCGATTCTGACGGCGGTAGGTGGGGGTGACATTGCGCCACTTGCGAATTACCTCAAGTCGGTCATCACCACCTCCAACGATGAGATCGCAACCTTCCTGAGCAACTCGGCGGTGCGGGTCGCGCTCGCGTCCGGGGTGTCCGGTGCGGTCGTCGACCTGACGAGCGGTGGGGTCATCCCGATGTGGCTCGGTAGCGTCGTCGACGGTTGGGTGACGTCGGCGCTCGGTGACAGTGCCACCGCGACCGCGGTCGGCAACGCGCTGGGTGCGGCCGTGCAGGGCTTGCTGACCAATACCAAGGCGGTGCAGGCGCTGGCCGTGGTCGCCGGCGGGGCAGTCACGAACCTCTTGTCTGCGCCGGGCGTGCCCGCCGCACTGGCCGACTACATCACGCAGTTCGGTACCGCCCTTCTGGCGGGGGACAACTGGATCGATGCGCTCGATGTCGCTTGGCAAGGGCTGCAGGGTAATTCGGCGTTCCTGTCGGCGCTCGGGCCCACGGCGGGCAGCGTGGTGTCGGCGCTGGCCACCAATGTCGATGTGGTTGCAGCGCTTGCGTCGACCGCCAAGCAACTGGTCATCAGCCTGGCGGCTGACGAAGGATTCCGCACGGTCGTCGGCGAGTTGTTCGGCCCCCAATACGGTCCCACGCTGGTCGAAGCGCTGTCCGATCCGAAGTCCGCGGCTCAACTCGGTGCAACAGCCGGTTCGGTGATCACCGGCTTCCTCGCTCAGGACGGCGTGGCCGAGGCGTTGTCGGCCGCCACGGAGCAGATCGTCGCGGCTCTGTTCGCCGGCGTCTCGCCGGGCGACGTGCTGCAGGGGGCGGTGCAGTCGCTGGCATCGAATCCCGCATTGGTCGCGGCCTTCAACGCGATCGTGCCGGACGCCTTGCAGTCGGTGCTGAAGGCTCCCGCGGTGCGGGACGTGATTAGCACCGTCGCGCAGGGTGTCCTCGCGCAGTTGATCGATCAGACGCCGCTGAGCAACACCGTCCTGGATCCGGTCGTGAGCCAGGTGGCGAAAGCGGCGGTGGACGCATTCGTGGCGAACCCGGCCGCGCAAAACCTGATCGGTGACCTCGCCGGTGACCTGCTCAACGGAACGCCGCCGGCCGACGTGGTGCAGACCGTGATCTCCAAGGTCGTGACCAGCCCGGCGCTGCAGATTGCGCTCGGGCAATCGCTGGGGCAGGCCTTCGGGGCGCTCCTCGGCGACAACCCGATCGCCTACGCCGTGGGCCAGCTGGCCGGAATCGGCACAGCGGTCTTCTTGGTGTTGGGCTTCGGCGCGGCGAATCTCTTCGGTCTCACCGGTGGCCTGACGGCGGCCAACAGCGTGCCCAGTGGCAGCTCGTATCTGCTCATTCCCGTGTCGGTGGTGTGACGGGCCGCCATACTGATCCTCCAGCAAAGTGCTAGACAAGGGCATTGCGAAGAGGGGAGCGGATTCATGATCACCACTGCAAAGTCTCGGTCGGCCATCTCCGGCGTTCTGGTCGCCGGTGCTGCCGCCACCGGTGTGCTGGCGGCAGCCGCGCTGGGCTCGGCACCGTCAGCCAACGCCAGCTGTGCGTCGTTCTTCGGTCTCGGCAACAGTGCCGACTGCAGCAGCACGCCGCTGAGCATCGCGATCGCCGTCGGCAGCGGCGCGACCGCGCACGCCAGCGGATTGTTCGGCGGAGCCTTCGCGCTCGGGACCAACTCTGCCGCCACGACCGGTGATGCGTTCACCTTCGCCACCGCGGCCGGTGACGGATCGGTCGCGACCGCCGACGGCTTGTTCGGCATCGCAACGCAGCTCGGGCCGAATGGTGCGGCGATCACCAAAGGCTCGGGGATGTTCGGCAACCTCGGGTTCAACATCGCAACGAACATCACCCCGCTCAACTCGGCGGCGAACGGCAGCACCGTCACCGCCGGTGGCGCCGGGGGCGGCGGAAACATCGCCACCAACCTCTTCGGCGGGGCGACGGCCGCCAACAGCATGAACGTCACCTCGCATGGCTTCTTCAACATCGCGACCAACGTGGGCGGCCGCGACAACATCATCGAATCCGGCGACGCCGCAAACAGTTCCATTATCAACCTGGCCACCAACCTCTTCGGCAGCAAGAACACGGTGAGTGCACAGGGCGGTATCTGGAACTGGGCGACCAATCTGCTCGGCGACACCAACACCGTCACGACCGTGGGCAGCCTGGTGAACACCGCGAGCAACCTCTTCGGCAGCAACAACACCGTGGAGACGACCGGTGGCTACGCGAACTGGGCCCGCAACATTCTCGGCAATGGCAACACCGTCACGATCACTGGCGGCTACGCGAACGCGGTCCGAAACCTGTTCGGCGGCGGCAATACCGTGACAGTGGCGGGTGGCGCCTATGGAAGCACCGCGCAGAACTGGTTCGGCACCAACAATGCCGTGACCGTTGCCGGAGGCATCTACAGCTCGGCCAGCAACTTCCTCGGTGGCAACGGCAATACGCTCTCGTCGACGACCGGATACAACAACTCGGTGGTGAATCTCGTCGGCAGCAACAACACGCTGTCCGCTGGTGGCGCTGGCAGCAACTACAACCTGACCTTCAATTCGTTGGGCAGCAACAACCAGGTGTCGTCGGGCGGCACTGGCGGGAACTTCACCGCGGGGTTCAACTTTGCGGGCGGCACCAACACCGTGACCGCGGGGCCGGGGCCGTTGGCGTTTGCCGGCACCATTTTCAACAACGGTGCAACCGTGACCAAACAGGGTCCGGGCATCGCGATCAACAACTTCCGCATCGGTGGCGCGCAGGCGACCGCAGGCACGAGCAGCAAGGCGCCCGCGGCGAAGGGTGACAGCGGCAAGAAGACCGCCAAGTCAGGGACCGGCGGAAGCGGCCGGAGGTAAAGCTACCGACCGGCTCAGCCCATCGGGCCGCCCATATCGTCAGGCATCGGTGCGTCGCAGCGGGCACGGAAGTCGGCGGCGGGCTGCCGCACGGCCTTGATCTGGTCGCGAACCTCAGGGTTAGCCTGCAGGTAATTGGCGACAGCGGTGCGCATCTCGTCGCGCGACTTGCCCTTGAGGCTGGTGAAGAACGCGTTCACGTCGGGGTGGGTGAACAGGTAGACCGACATGCCCGCGTTGACGCCGGACAGAACCTGGGTGAGGTCGCCAGCTGTACAGTTCGGTTCGTCGGCGGCGGCGGTTGCTGCGGTGCCGACGAGTGCGGCGCTGGCGATCAGTCCGGCGCCGATCAGGCTTCGAAACGACATTCGACTGCTCCTAACGATGAGGGTTGGACGGGTTAGCGGGGGCCGATGCCGGGCCGACCCGGTCGGATGGGCGGTGACGGCGGACGTACCGGCGGGCGGGGATTGAGGTCGATGTCGATGCCCCACGCGTCGTCGCAGTACCACGGATCAGCGCAGTAGCCGGGGTACGCCGGCCCGGCGACCGGTGGGGTCGGCCCGCCGCCGCGCACATCGCCCTGTGCGCAGACCGTCGCCGCGCCGTTGCCGGCGCAGTCAGCCACGGCGGGGGTTGCCTGCAGAAGGCTGCTCGGGACGAGTGTGGTGATCAATCCGAACGCCAAGTAGCAAGAAGCTTTTCGCATAGCGCCACCCCTATTCCCCACAGTTTCGCTCTGGGGATAGTACTACGCCGCGTCGTGCAAAAGCGCAAGAGCAAAGAATCAGAACGCGCCCGGGTCACCGGGTTCGGTCTCCAGCGCCTCGCGGTTGGTGACCAACAGCGTGACGAAGTACAGTCCACCGACGGCGAGCAGGCCGAGCACGACGAGGCCGGGAACCCTTGCGTCACTGGGTGATACGAGGACGAAGATCGAGAAGGCCACCCACACCAGCGCGGTATAGGCCACCGGCACCTCGAACCGGCCGAGGCTGAACCCGCCTTCTTTGGTGTTGAGGCGCTTGCGCACGCAGAGATAGAGCACGACGATCCCGCCATAGAGGAGGGCGGGCACAATCGTCGACGCGACGATCAACTGCAGCAGGGCATCACCGGGTAGGACGACCATCAAGACCACCCCGATCACCAGAATCAGGATCGTAGCGGGCACCGGTGTATTGGTCCGAGGGCTGACCTTGCGCATCAGTGTGTGGGCGGGAAAGCGCGCGTCGCGGGCCATGGCGAACGCCTGCCGCGAGCACGCGGCGATCATCACCATGCCCGCGCCGAACATCGCAAATGTGATGCCCGTCAACAGAACTCGTTCGACGACCGGGCCGAGCTGAGCTCGAATGATGGCGGCTACCGGTGATCCGCTGTTGGTCACCGCCGGAATGTCCTTGATCGCCACGGTGAGGACGATGACGAACAGCAGACCGATGGTCGCCGACGCGACCACCGAGGAGACGATTGCACGCGGCACGGTGCGAAACGGATCCTTGGCCTCCTCAGCGAGATTCGCCGCGGAGTCGAAGCCGACGAGCGTCGTCAGCCCCATGATCATCCCGGCCGTCAGGCCCCCGCCGATCGCGAAGTAATTCGGGGCGCCCGCCGAGACACCCTGCGAGACAAGGTTGTCGGGAGTGCCGGAACCCGAGAACACCATGACCGCACCGAGGCCGAGGATCAGCACAGCCAAGATCACCAGCTCGAGCCCCACCGTGGTGGAGGTGACCTTGCCGAGCAATGTGGTGGACGCGATGACGAGTACTGCCTCTGCGAGCATCAACGCCAACGTGATCAACCGGGCGGCACCTTCGTCGGGCGCCATCCCGAGCAGTGGCATGAGCGCCTGGCTGGCCAGGGCGCTATTCATCGCGACCACCCCAATGGCGAGGAACCAGAACGTCAGCCAGCCGAAGAACCAGCCCACTTTCGGATTGGCCAGCCGCGACGCCCACTGATAGGACGAGCCGGTGAGCGCGATGCGGGCGGCGAACTGCGCCACCACCAGAGCAACGAGCGTCTGTCCGATTGCGGCAACGATCCACAACCAGATGCCCACCGGCCCTGAGTAATTGAGGACGGCACCGTAGGTGGCGAAGATGGCGACGAGCACGGAGATGAACGCGAACGAGATCGCGAACACCTGGAACCCGCCGAGCGTTCGCTTCAGCTCGGGCTGATAACCCGAATGCCGGAGTTCCTCGTCGGTGGAGTCAACGGTCATTGCGGCACCGGGCCTTCCTCGAAGTCATGGCAACGATAAGGGAGAAGATGGCATTCGGGCGGCGGCTTGAGCAGTATCCACACCGCGAAGGCCGACGCGAGCAGCAGACCCGAACCAATACCGGCGGCTGCGGCCAACCCGTCGGCGAACCCGTCCTTGCTCGCCGTCAGCAGGGCGTGCCCCTGTTCGCGGGACACGGTGGCGATGACGCTGCCGAGCAGCGCGATGCCCAGTGCTGTGCCCAGCTCGTAGGCGGTCTCGGAGATACCCGCTGCGGCACCGGCACGCTCGGGCGGGACGCTGGTGATGATGAGGTCGTTGGCCACGGTGAAGGCCAACCCGAGGCCGGCGCCGATCACGAACAGGGCGATGCCCAGCGGCAGATACGGAGTCGTCGGACTGATGAATGTCAGCGAGGCCAGCGCCGCACCGATCAGCGCGAGCGCGGTCGCGAGGACGGCGCGCGGCGACCAGTGCCGCACCGCGACTCCGGCCAGCACCCCGAACACCGTCGCGGCCAGTGCGGCGGGCAATTCGGCGAGCCCGGCCTGCAACGGGCTGTAGCCGTTGACCACTTGGAAGAACTGCGACAGGAAGAACAGCACCCCGGACAGGCCGAGGATTGACAGCAGGTTGGCGGCGATGACGCCGGAGAATGCGCGGTTGGCGAACAGGCGGACGTCGATCAAGGGGTAAGGGCTCTTGAGTTGTCGTCGCACGAAGAGAATCAGCGCCGTCGCGCCGGTGACACCGGCGACCACGACGTCGGCGTGCAGGCCTTGGGCCGCAGCTTGTTTGGTGGCGTAGACGACGCCGAGGATGGCGACCAGTGAGAGACCGACGCCGATCGGATCCCACGGGCCCGGCGTCGGATTGCGCAGTTCGGGCAGCAGGAGCCAGCCGCCGATCACGAGCACGATGACCACGGGAACGTTGATCAGGAACACCGCACCCCACCAGAAGTGCTCCAGGCATAGCCCGCCGATCACCGGTCCCAAGGCGGTGCCAGCCGAGAACACCGATGCCCAAATGCCCACGGCGACAGAGCGTTCGCGTGGGTTGTCGAAGACGCCACGGATCAGCGCCAGGGTCGATGGCGCCAGGCTCGCACCCGCGACGCCCAGCAGCGCGCGGGCAGCGATCAACATTCCCGCCGTCGGTGCGTAGGCCGCTGCCAACGACGCGACGGCGAAACCGGTGGCGCTGCAGAGCAATAGCTTCTTGTGTCCGATACGGTCACCGAGGCTGCCCATGTTGACGAGCAGCCCGGCGAGTACGAACGAGTAGATGTCGCCGATCCAGAGGATCTGGGTGGCCGTCATCCCGAGATCACGACCGAACGTCGGCGCGGCGACGGCCAGGGCCGTGCCGTCCACTCCGATGAGCAGCACGCCCAGGCTGAGCACACCCAGTGCGAGCCAGCGGTGGGTCATGTCTTACTCGTGGCAGAACACGTCGACGTAGGCGGTTTCGAATGCGTCGCGGTTCTGGCCGCCGTGATGCTCGTGGCGGTCCTGGTGCACCGAGATCACCGAGCAGTTCTCCATCGGGGCGTTGCCGGTCTTGTTGACGACCACCCGCATCCCTTGGTCCTGCAGCTGGGTCAGCGTGTCGCTGGCCGAGACGGTGCCACCGTCGGTCTGGGGGGTTTCGGCGGCGGCGTGGCCGGCCAGCCCGACCGCGAGGGCGGCCAGGACCGGGGCGGCGAGGGTGGCGAGCGCGAGCTTGGCGGCGGTGGCGTTGATCATGCTCATGACGCTATGGCGCGCGGGCACCTCACATCATCGGTCGAACAGTGCGTTTGTGCAGCGTGGCTATGGTGCAAATGATGTAGGTCGGACCTTGTTTTCGTGGGCCCAGGCGGCGGCTGCGGTGCGCGAGGAGACGCCGAGTTTGACGTAGATGTTGGCCAGGTGTCGGCCGACGGTTTTCTCGCTGATGAAGAGCTGCTTGCCGAGGTCACGGTTGGAGGCGCCGGCGGCGATGCCGGCCAGCACCTCGAGCTCTCGCTTGGTCAGGCCGCCGGGTGCTGGGGTGCTGGCCTGGCTCGGGGCAGCGCCGAGCTGTTGGTAGATGGCTTGGGCATTGGCGGTATCAGCTTCTGCTGCTTCAGCATTGCCACTGCCCGTGTGTGCCAGTGACAGCCACTCGTATACCTGGGCCATTTCGTAGCGGCACTGGGTCGCGCGGTAGCGGCGCAAGGCGTCTTGCAGAACGGGGAGCGCTTCGGTGTGGTGGCCTTGCTTAACCAGGACGGCGCCGCGGGCATGGCGCCCCCAGGCGCGGAAGCCGGGGGAGTCGAACTTTTCGGCACCGGCTTCGAGTTCGGTGCAGTAGCGGTCGGCTTCGTCGACTTTGCCTCGGGCCAAGGCGATTTCGACGGCGGCGGGCAGCAGCCGGAGCCGGTTGATCTCGTCCTGCTCAGCGTCCATCCGCATGCGCAGGTCGGTGGCGGCGGCGTCGGCCTCACCGAGCTGGCACCTTAAGAGGGCCTCGCCGGGTTGCGGGTCCTTGTTGTGTTCCCGGGCTTGTTTGAAGGCTTGGCGGGCGCCGTCGGCGTCGCCTTTGCGGCGGCGGATCTCGCCGAGTTCGCAGTAGCCCTTGCCCGCTGTGCCGGGGAAGTCACCCATGGCGGCGATGGCGTCGACGAGGCGCTGCTCCACCTCAGTCAGGGTTTTGGTGGCGCTGTGTAGGTCCATCTTGTGGACCTCGCAGGTGGTGCCGTACCAGGAGGCGGTGACTTTGGGGCCTTTGCGCCAGACCTCCATGGCTTCGAACCAGGTCTTCATGCGGTTGAGGTCGGCGAGGCGATGGCATTCGTGGATGACGGCGCAGTAGATGTCGCCGGCCCAGTCGACGGGAACCTGGTCGGCCAGCACCGGCATCATCGCCTCGTCGAGTTGGGCGAAGGCTTCGCTGGTGCGGGCGAACGGCAGCATGGTGACGCCACTGGCGGTGGAGCACAGCGCGTTGAAGCCAGGGTCGTTCAGTCTGTCCGTGACTTCTTGGAGCTGCTCGGCGAGGTCTTTGGCGACGTCGTTGCGGGCCTCGTCGATGGCGACGAGGGAGTCGACGTAGAGCAGATAGGCCAGGATGCGGTCGTCGGGCTGCTTGTCGTGCAGGCGGCGGGCGCGGTTGATCCAGACGCGGGTGATGGTGAGGTCGCCGCCGTTGAACCATTGCAGGGCAACCTCGACGGCTTTCATGGCGGCGCCGTGGGTGTCGTTGGCGGCGTTGAGGCGGTTAAACGCCTGCTCAGAGAGCTGCATGGAGTGCCGGCCGTAGCCGAGGCGCCAAGCGGCGAGGCCGTAGCTGGACAGGTCGTCGGTGGTGATTTCGTCGGATTCTTGGGCGCGGGTGAAGTGGTCGTAGGCGGTGCGCCAGTCGCCTGCTAAGTAGGCGGTGCGTGCGGCCTCGAGTTCGCTGGAATTCGCCATGGTGATCGGCGTTAACGGTAACGCGGGTAGTGGCGATGTACTGGCTGAACAGCGCGGGTTGTCGGTGAACGATTGGTTTGCGACGACTCTCGCGCTGCGGGTTCGCAGGTTGTCGGCATACTGTTGACAGCTGTCGAGGTTGGGTGAGGAGTTGTTCATGCGCGCAGGCCGTGTCGTTGTAGGCGCCGTCGTGGGCTGCCTTGCGTTGGCTAGTGCACCTATTGCGTCTGCGGCCGACGATCTGATGAGCGGCAGCTACACCGTGAAGGGTCCGAACGAGATCATCGATACCTGGACCATCTCGAACCTGTGCAATGTGATCGAGACAGGCTGCCTGGCCAACGTGACCTCGCCGCTGATTACGGGGCAGGCCGTCTACCAAGGCGCTCACACCTGGATGATGCGCGTCGTGGGCCAGGTGCCGGTGTGTCCGGACCGGTCCAAGACCAAGGGTGCGATGGTCTTCACGTGGAACACCCAGACGCTGTCGGGTCAGGTGACTGAGATCCAGCAGGGTAATTGCGTGATGACCCGGCCCGGGCAGTCGGTGGTTCCGATTACGTTGGTGGCTGCTTAGGGGTTTGGCGTCCCCTCACTGTTCAGTTTCGCCGGTTTGTAAGCATTGGACAATTGCCTCGACTATTGCGGCGGGATCGTCGTGCTCCCAGAATCTCAGAACCGTCCACCCTCGCTGCCGCAGGAGATCGTCGACGCGCCGATCTCGCTCTTGATTACCCTCGAGTTTTGCTTTCCACCAAGCCCGATTCGACTTGGGTTCGGTGCCGTGGACGGGGCATCCATGCCAAAAGCAGCCGTCGAGGAAAACCACCACTCGGCGGCCTGACCATACGATGTCACCACGGAAGGCATGATCGGGCAATAGCCTGCGGTTGACCCTGTAGCGATAGCCTCGGGCGTGCAGTGCCCGCCGCACTCGGAGCTCGATCTTGGTCCCAGTCGTTTTCTGGGCACGCATTTGTCGTCGAACAATGTCGGTTGGCGGATGCAACGGGACCGGCGCGGAGGGTGTGTCAGGCCCGACCCGTTGGCTTGGCCGATTAGACGGCGAGCCTCGACCGAGCGTCACACCACTACTTTAGTCTGGCCGCATGAGTGAGCAGGTGACGGAAATTTCGACACCAAACTACGCGGTGAAGCAGGTTCGAGGCCCGTTCGTGGAACTGCCCGACCATCCGGGCCACACTGCTTCTGAGAAGGAACTTGTTGCGCTGTGCAACGACCTTCGGTCCCACGGCGTGCCGCTCGCAGCCGACTTGTTCAGCGGGGCTGGGGGCATGAGCCTCGGGCTGGAAGACGCCGGCTTCAGAGTCGTACTCGGAGTCGATCATTATCGGTTTGCCGTCGAGACTCATCGCCACCACTTCGCGGGTATGTCCGTGGAAGAGGATATGGCGGATCCGGAGACGATCCAGCGAGTCGCGAAGATACTGAAACGCAACAAGGTTGACCTGCTAGCCGGTGGTCCCCCATGTCAGCCATTCTCGCGAGCGGGTCGCTCAATGATCCGTCATCGGGTGATGACCGGCGCAGCCGATCCACACGACGAACGTCGCGATTTGTGGCGGTCGTTCTTGGAGGTAGTGCAGCTGGCTCGACCGCGGGCTGTGATGATGGAGAACGTTCCCGATATGGCGCTGGACCGAGAGATGTTCATCTTGCGCAGCATGACCGAAGAGCTTGAACAGCTTGGGTATTCGGTATCGGCACGGGTCATAGAGAGTTGGCGCTACGGCGCACCTCAAATGAGGCAGCGCCTATTGTTCGTGGCTCTGCGCGACGGGTTAGCGTTCAGCTGGCCGCAGGAATCCGAGAAGCGTGTGACGTTGTGGAATGCAATCGGTGACATGCCCGAAGTTGAGGGGGGATGGCGGCCGGATGGTGGAGCGTTCGGATGGGCGGACTACGCCGGCCCGCGTACCGAGTACCAGACGTGGATGCGGCGGAGAGTGTCCGCGGAAGATACCGAGAAGTTGTTCGACCACATCACCAGGCCGGTTCGCGAGGATGACCGGGCTGCCTTCGAGTCGATGACGCATAAGACGAAATACACCGATCTCGCACCGGAATTTCAGCGCTATCGGAAGGACATCTTCGACGACAAGTACAAAAAGCTAGATGAGAACGACCTGTCACGGACCATCACCGCGCACATTGCAAAGGACGGCTACTGGTATATCCACCCGCGACAAGCGCGCACCCTCACGGTGAGGGAGGCGGCGCGGATCCAAACCTTCCCCGATGACTTCCGATTTGCAGGGCCACCGTCCGTGGCGTTCAAACAGATCGGCAACGCGGTACCTCCGCTAGTCGGCCAAGTTATCGGTGAGGCCGTCCAAGCCGCGCTGCGCGAAGCGACTAAGACCAGGCTCTCGACTCGGAAGACTTCGATGGAGCTGGCTCGCTGGTTCCGGAAGCAGCACCTTATTCCTTCGATGCCGTGGTTGACCACGACTAATCGCTGGAAATTCGTGCTCGGCGAGATGCTGTTGGACCGCGCTACGCCCACAGTCGTGAACGCGGTGTGGCGGGTAATCGACACCGGTACGCATGAATTGCAGCCGGGCCTTCTGCCGGATGCCGCCGCGCTCGATCTACTCGGCGAGTTGATGTCGGGAGTTGGGCGTGGGCAACGGGTCTCGGCGGTTCGTCAGCTCGTTGAACAGATGGCGGCAGCGCCCGATGCCCTGTGGCAACCGACAATCGAACGTGGTGCACTGCCTGCCATCTCGCCTGCGCTGGCTGATCTTGTCGAGCTTGCGTTGCCTGTGACCGTCGGAGACGGAGAAAGTGAGGAACCCGTCCTCATCACCAAAGGTGTTCTGCGCGTGGCGAGCAGGTTCCAGGGTAACGACGCCGACAAGCGAAACGTCCAGACTGATGGGCGTATCGCGGTCGCGAGCATGATCGGCTTCAGCGAACACTCCCGACCCGCCCACCTGGGCTTAATTGCGCTCGCTAATGAGATCTGCGTCGTGGACCGCCCGCGCTGCAGCGGCTGTCCGTTGCGGCGATGGTGTGCGTCCGCGCTTGTTTAGAAGCCGAGGCCGCGCGCGAGTTCAGGGTGCTGGTCCCGGATTATGCCCATGATTTTTTTAAAACCCTCGTAGTCCCCTGATTGGATGGCGGCCGACTTCAGCGCCAATCCAACTTCGGACAGTGGCCCACTCATTGGGGCCTTATCCTCGCGCTCAACCACATCATCGTCTGGGTCCGCGTCGACGGTGTCGGCATTTTGGCGCCGGTAGACCCGGTCAGCCAGGATGCAAAGCTCGCTGACGGGTCGGTCGAGCATCTGCTTGAGCTGTGCGGGAACGGATACGCGCATCTTCGCAACGTTGATGTTGAAGACTTCGTCGAGCGTACTCGTAAAATCGAGGCTCGCCCGCGCAAGTTTGGTGTGTTCGTCGATACCTCGGGTGCCGGCCCAACTACCCCATTGCACCAGCCGATTTTCGCGATAGACATATAGCCCCTGCTGACGGTTCCAGTTGAGCGGGCCCGCCGCGCTTTCGAACGCGTCGACAGAACTAAATGTCCTCTTGCCAGGGAGGATGTACCGACGCAGTTGCACCGCTCCGACGCCGGCGGCGCTTTCGAGTTCAAATCGTTGAGTGGCCAACTGCTGGGTCCCCGGTTCATGCCGAACGAAGGGGTCCCACGCCTGCACCTTGTCGCCATTCACGCGGATAGTTATCCGCGGCGCCTTGTTCTCACCGGTGAGGAAACGGTGAAACACCATCGCCAAATGCCGTTTGGTCTTGTCGACCAAGACCTCGAAACGCCGCTTGGCCCACCCTCCTTCGGCTCCAGAAGCTGGTAACACGCGGTCAAGGTTTTGCCACACGACGACTGTGCCGGTGCCGGCCCCGAGCATTTCTTCGCTACGCGCGACGGCTTGATCATGGGGATACTCGGCAAGGACCCAGTCGTCGAATTCTGCGATGAGATCCAAGTCGAGCGCTCGCCAGATTGCGCGTTTTCGGTCGGCCGGTCGTGAGACAACCGTGACGCGCCGCGCTTGGGACAGGGACGCTGTCTTGAGACCAAGCCCGTATCGTCCTAGGTCACCGGATCCGTACCCGCGTCGGCTGCCGAATCGGAGCGCTTCGGTCATTCCGCGCGCGTTCAGACCGGAGCCGTTATCTGCGATGAAGACCTTGGAGTCAGGCCCGGCGAACTCGATCTCGACCGCGACGTCGCTCGCCCCAGCTGAGATGCTGTTGTCGATGAGATCCGCGACGGCACTGACGAAGTCGTAGCCGATGTCGCGCAGCGAGGAGGTAAGCCTAGCTGCTGAGGGGGCCGCACTGGAAAGTTTCATTGAACCAACGCTCCGGGAACAGTTCTGTACTTAGGGATAAGTTAAGCAGCACGGTCTGACAAATTGCGGCCGACTCGCGGCCCGCAAGCCCCGAGGTCCAAGTTCCCTACGTTCTGTCGCCAGAAGATGTCACGTGCGAACGAACTTCCGTTTCGAGTCCTCTCGATACAGGGGATGTCTCGCACAACCGAGGCGCTCCGTCGCGGGAGTGGACGGACCGCGAGCCACGTTAGACCACGATGAGAGCCGGCCGTGAAGGCCGTGGTTTACCTCTGGAAAGCAGGCTCAAGTACGTACACTGCGAGCTGTGAAATTGGGGGTGATTTCCCGGCCAGAACTCGACATCGTCCGGGTAGCGGGTGGACTGAGGAACCACGACAGGGGAGGCCGCGGAAAGGGTTTGCTGTCGGACATGACGGCTCCCTGTTTTAAGGCCGAGCTCGACCCGAGCAAATCGTGGAGTCACCGTGCGTGACATCGAAGTACCACCTGAACCTCAGCTAATGGAATCGATGCGTGCGGTCGGCTATACCCTTCAAACTGCCATAGCCGACATCGTCGATAACTCAATCTCCGCGAACGCAGCGAAGGTCGAGATCTTTTTTAACAGCGCTGTGGCCGATCATTTGGCAATCATTGATGACGGTGACGGTATGACCGCGGAGGAAGTTAGATGCGCAATGCGTCTCGCGGGCCGGGGCGCAAAAGCGCCTCGGGGCGCGACTGATCTAGGTCGCTTCGGTTTGGGTTTGAAGACAGCGTCGCTTTCCCAATGCCGCACGTTGACCGTTGTGTCGCGAAAAGGTGGAAACGTCTGTGGCTATACCTGGAGTCTGGACCACCTGGCGGCCGTAGGCCGGTGGGCTCTGATCGAGTTGTCAAATGCCGAGATTGAGGAGTTGCCTCGCGTGTCCCCCTTTCTCTCAAAAGAGAAAGGGACCATGGTGCTCTGGCGTGACCTGGACTATCTCGCAGATGCTCGCGGTATGGATCAGGCGTCTCTAGACGAGGCGTTGATCGAAACCCGTAACCACTTGGCCTTGGTGTTTCACCGCTATCTGGATGGCGAACACGGCCGTCCGTTTTCTATCGAAATCAACGGGAAACGTCCAGAAAAGATCGATCCCTTTCTGAAGGATCGTCGAGCGACCCAAGTCGGGCCGGCAGAATCGTTCTACGTCGACGGACAGGTAGTCACTGCGCACCCGTTCACGTTGCCATTCATCACAAAATTGACTGAGACGGATCGGCGGCGAGCCGGTATCACAACGACGCTTCGGGAAAGCCAAGGCTTCTACATATACCGCCAGATGCGGCTTGTTATTTGGGGAACTTGGTTCAGCATTCTCCCGAAACAGGATGTGGGTCGTCTGGCGCGAGTGTTGGTGGACGTGCCCAACACCCTTGATCACCTATGGGCTTTGGATATCAAAAAGTCCGCCGCCGTCCCACCACCCGCGATCAAGCGCGAGTTGCGGAGGATTGTCAACCGCATCATCGAGCCGAGCCGCAAGGCGCACACGTATCGGGGCCGTGCAGCTTCGGGCGATCCACTGACGCGTGTTTGGACACTCATCGAAGAGCGAGAAGGCTTTCGATACTCGATCAATCGTGAGCATCCTCTTATTAAAGCGATCGGGGATGAGGTCGATGGGCCGGCGGCGGTCGACATCAGTCGGGCGCTACAGCTGATCGAAGTCACCTTCCCCATTCATGACGCCTACAACAGACTCGGCGCAGACCAGGTTCCAATCAATGACGGTGCCGATTATCAGGAATTGCTTTCGCTAGCCCGGCGCCTGTGGGCCGTGCAACGCGAGGAAGGGAGCAGCCCCGAAGACTTCGCTTCGAAACTGCAATACGTGGAGCCATTCAGCGGGGCCAGTAATCCGATCGGCATACTTACGGAAGCGACAAAAGATGACGTCTGACAACGCGGACGAGGTCAAGCGGCAGCTGCAAGAACTCGAAGCAATCGTTACCTCCTTGCTTGGCAATGCAAATCACTCGGAGGAAGCACTCCGGTCGACGGTAGAAAAGTACCGGGCGATCACCGCTTCGCTGGCGTCTGACGCGGACTGCGAAGAGCTGACCCGCCGCTTGATTGCTCGACTGAGCATCGATGTTGAACGCGGCGTGGCCGTTTATGCCGAGGACTACAAGCCTTGGCTCGCGGACAGGCGCAGAGACATCGTATGGTCGCGGTGGCTTACCTACAAGCAATACCTGATCAATGCCAAGTGGCCACCCCGCGTGGTGGAGAAGCTCGATGAATTAACCGACCAAATCTTGGATTTCGCGGGCAACCCGAATATCGAAGGAGGTTGGGCTCGGCGTGGTCTGGTTTTGGGTGACGTTCAATCCGGAAAGACAGCCTCGTACTTGGCACTCTTCAATAAGGCCGCGGACGCCGGCTACCGCCTCATCATCGTGCTCGCAGGTCATACTGAATACCTGCGCCAGCAGACTCAGCGGCGCGTAGACGAAGGCTTCATCGGTCGCGATACGTCACGTAACGCCAATCGAGCGGGTACCACGACAACCCAGCGTCTTATCGGCGTAGGTGGGATCAATAAGCAGATCGCTAACCCGCAAGGAATGACAACAGCGGCACGTGATTTCACCAAATCCAGTCGTGAGGCCACGAGCATAACAATCGATTCAAAAGCTTCGGCGCCCTACGTTTTTGTAGTCAAGAAAAACAAGAGCGTGCTGTTGGCTCTGTCTCAGTGGCTCGACGAGCAGCCGAAGACCGCTGGTCAACTGGATGTACCACTTCTGCTGCTCGACGACGAGTCTGATTATGCGTCTGTCAATACCAAGGAGGAAGATAATCCAACTGCGATTAACGATGCAATCCGCGGCATACTCGCCCAATTCCTGCGAAGTTCGTACATCGCCTTCACTGCAACGCCTTTCGCGAATATCTTTATCGATTGCGACAATACAGATGACCTCTTTCCGCGAGATTTCATCTACGCGCTGGAATCGCCTACCAACTACGTCGGCGCGGAGGCAACGTTTGGATCGACGGGGGGCGAAAACACAGCCAACGTCATCGAATTGGATGACGTTGAAGAGTGGATACCCCTTAAACACAAGTCAGGTCATCCGGTAGACGGAATCCCGCCGAGTCTGGTAGATGCCGTCCGTGCGTTCTTCATCGCAAACGCAGTCCGCGACCTGCGAGGACAGAACGAAGCTCGCTCGATGCTGATAAATGTTAGTCGGTTCAAGCGGGTTCAGCGCCAAGTCTTCGACTTGGTTGAGGCCGAGGTAGCGAGGATTAAGACCGCGATCGAGCTCTACTCTGTTCTTCATGCACGCGGTGAATTGAATGAGGAACTCACCATGCTCGAGGGAGTCTATCAGTCGGTCTATCCCGACTGCGAGTTCCCTTGGCCAACGGTACTTTCCGCGCTGACTTCTGCCGTCTCTGATATTCGCGTCCAGCTCTTCAACTCCGACAAGGACCGTCAGCTTGCTGAAGAAGAGGTTATTTGGGATCGCCCTCGGCGCTTGATCGCAGTTGGTGGCGACGTCCTAAGCCGAGGACTAACCCTGGACGGGTTGAGTACGAGTTACTTTTGGCGCCGCACTCAGGCGTCCGACACGCTGCTTCAGATGGCTCGCTGGTTCGGATACAGAGATGGGTACCACGACCTCTGTCGGCTGTGGATTGATCCGTCGGTCGCTGCGGACTACCGGTTCGTGGCCGATTCGGTGGCAGAGCTGAGGCGCGATCTGCGTGCCATGTTCGATCAGAAGCTGACGCCGTCTGACTTCGGCCTAGCTGTACGCAAGCACCCAGGTGCGCTACTTGTCACGGCGAAGAACAAGATGAAGGCTGCCGAAACCCGCACGGCGATAATTTCTTTGATCGGAAAGCGGATTGAGACTGTCAAACTACCCGCTGACGCGGAGACCTTGAGGGCCAACTTCCAGGCGTTCGAAGAGTTCTTGGAAGTCATCGACAATCGTGAGTACAGACATGGCGATACGCCTCGAGGATACCGATGGTGGCAAGGTGTTCCTAAGGCGCTGATTGCAGACTTCCTCGACGCATTTAAGGCGCACAGCACTGATGAGTTGTTCTCCCAAGCTGCCATTAGCAAATTTGTGCGGACGAACGGTATCGACGGATTTCGTCAGTGGGATGTCGTTCTAGTGAACGGTGGCCCAGCATCAACGCCGCTGTCGATGGGTGATGTCACATTCAGGCCACCGCAGCGAAGTTTTATTCAAGGCCAAGCAGATGAGCTACGGCTGGGGGGCAAGAGTGCTCGCCTCGCCGGCGCGGACGACCTGACAAACGTGATGGACAGCGATGTCGTTTCTCAGGTGCGTTCCGAGTTTGTTCAGAAGCAGCCCGGCAAGGCGGTCCCAGAGACCGAGTACTACCCGAAACTTGATCGACCCGCACTGCTCATTTATGCGTTGCGGCCGGCTGGAGAACCAGCGGCGATTCAAGTCGCGAAGACACCAGCTGAGCACGCAGCCAAGGCAATCCAAGATGCCGGTGTGTTGGTAGTCGCTCTCAAGCTTGCCTTCCCCGGTGATTCGTTGCGGGGCGACAATACTGGGGACGTCCAGTATGTGATCAACTCTGTCGCGTTGCGTACTTGGTTCCCGGACTTCGACGATCTGGTCAGCGAAGAGGACGTTGATGACTAACGAATTCATCGAGTCTTGGCTTCGGCTGGTGAAAGATGAACCCGGCCGCCAGATCGAAGTCGACGACACGCATCCGCTGAGACTCTTCTATGGAAGCGACCAGGGCGGTCGTCCACTCTTTTTCGTCGTCTCTGAAGCTAAGCCGGGTTTGGTGACACTCTCTGACGCAGTAGTTGTCGACCGTGGGGTTCGGAAAATCGATGGCCGATGGACACTTTCACTGACCTTGAGGGACCGACGATTTGTCGATGCATTCATGCGCTTGGGCGACGACTTGGTGGACAGTTCGAGGCTGGGGCGAAACGAGTCCCATGCCCTCCAGCTGCTCGCCCGCGCGGTCGAGCAGTGGAAAGAGCTGTTCAAGTACGGTGCGGGCCAGCGTCTCTCGTTGTCTGCAATTAGGGGGTTGTTCGGTGAACTGTGGTTCGGCTTCTACCGCATTGCTAGTTGGGTCCCACCATCACTGGTGGTACGCGCGTGGAGCGGCCCATTTGGAAGTCCGCAAGACTTCAACCTTCCGTCGAGAGAATCATACGAGGTCAAGACAATTCATGCTGATTCCACACATGTACGGATTTCCTCCGCGGAACAGTTAGATATATCCTTCGGCTCTCTTGAGCTCGCCGTTGTGACGATCACTGAGGTCGAATCATCGGAGCCGACTGCCGCATCACTGCCGGTTCTGGTGCGTCAGATTGAGGCGATGCTGACGGATAATATCGGTGGCGTTGACGAATTGCGTGCGAGAATAAGATCACTCGGTGTCGATGTCGACGACTCGTACTACGACGACTACTGGTTTCGAGTTGATGAATGTTCCGTCTATAGGGTGGACGGCTCATTCCCGTCGATCCGGCGGTCGGCCCTCGATGCGACTATAGACAACGTGCACTACGATATTGCGCTTTACGGCATAAGAGACTATCGATCTTCTTCTTGGCAGAGTGGTGGACCGACCCAGCAGTGAGAGTGAACCTAGATGAACGTGGACGACTACTACCAAGAGCTCAGGAACAGAGTCTCAGTTCGTGCCGAAACCGATGACGACTACACCTCAGTTGCGTTCTTGTCCGAGGTGGCAGAAGAACTCGCAGACGCCGGCGAAATCGAAAACTTGACGACCATGCATTTTGAAGGCGTTGGGCAGAGCAAGCGCAAATTACTCGTCGACGGTTACGACCTTGATGATCCCGACGGGTCAGTGGCCCTAGCGGTATTGGTATTCACGGGGTCTGCGAGCCTTTCAACTTTGCGTATGACCGATATTAAGAAAGCTCTAACCCAACTCGAAAGCTTCCTGAAGGATTCGCTCAGCGGCGACTTTATACGGGATCGAGAGGAGAGTTCGCCCGCTTATATGCTCGCAAAGTCTCTTCGCGAGAGGGGTCGGAGTGTGAGCCGGTATCGGCTCTATCTTATTACCGATGCAAAGCTCAGCGATCGGTCCAAAACGATCGAAGGCTATGACCTCGACGGGATAGCGGTAGAACACCATATCTGGGATATAGCCCGTCTGCACCAAGTCTACGAGTCCAAGCAGGGCCGCGAGGAGTTGGACATTGATCTGTGCGAGTGGATCGACGGCGGCCTGCCCGCGCTGAAGATAACCCAAGGCGAAGATTTTTCGACATACCTTGCAGCGGTGCCGGGATCGCTTATCGCTGATCTCTATGCGCGATACGGTAGTCGCCTTCTCGAGAGCAATGTGCGTTCATATCTCAGCGCTCGGGGAAAAGTGAATAAAGGTATACGTGCGACGGTACAAAAAGAGCCTGGTCGGTTCTTGGCCTACAACAACGGCATAACCGCAACTGCGACCGGTGTGAAGGCTGCGGAGGATCTCGGTGGAAAGTGCTCGATTCAAGTAATTCGTGATTTGCAAATAGTTAACGGGGGTCAGACTACTGCCTCCCTCTTCTTCATCAGGCGCGACGACAAACAAGCAGACTTAGACCCCGTTCATGTGCAGATGAAATTGGTGGTAGTGGATCCTGAACTCGCAGCCCAGATGGTGCCTGACATTTCTCGATACGCGAACAGTCAGAATAGAGTGAGTGAGGTTGACTTCTTTTCGAACAGCCCCTTCCATGTGCGGATGGAGGATCTTTCGCGTCGAACGCTCGTCCCAGCGAAGTCCGGGGTTAATTATCAGACGAAATGGTTCTACGAACGTACACGCGGGCAATATGCGAACGAGCGATCTAAATTGTCTGCGGCAGATCAAAAGAAATTTGACGCGATGTATCCGCGCAAGCAAGTCATGACCAAGACCGACTTGGCCAAGTATGAGATTTCGTACGAGCGGAAGCCCCATATCGTGAGCGCTGGGGCACAGAAAAACTTTGTGGCGTTCGCGGAGGCTGTTGGTTCAAAATGGGAGAAATCGCCAGCAGGGTTCAATGAGTTATATTACAAAGAGGTTGTAGCTAAAGCCATTATATATAACGATATTAGGACTCTCGTGGCTCGGGCCGACTGGTACGATAAGGGATACCTCGCAAACATCGTTACCTACACGATCGCCAAACTCGTGCACGAAGCTGAGCGTCAAGGCGGCGGACGTCATATCGATTTGATGTCGGTCTGGAACGCTCAGTCGACCCCCAACGCTATGCAAGATGTGGCACTCCAGATTGGCCGAGTCGTTCTCAGCCTGTTGACAGATGGTAACCGGCCTGTTCAAAACGTGACGGAATGGGCGAAAAGGAAAGAGTGTTGGGAATCGGTTGAGAAGGTCCAAGTGAACCTCTCGGGTGAGTTTCTCGGCACTCTTGTCGACCCCGAAAAGCGTGCTGTAGCTGTTAAGGAGGCGCGTTCGGTGCGGAAGGTCGATGACAGTATCGAACTCCAAATGCGGTTGGTGCAAATCCCCGCTGCGAAATGGTTAGCGGCCGAGGAATTTGGGTTGACACGGAGGGTGTTGAGTCCGAAAGATGCCGACTTAGTAAGGCTAATGGCGAAAAGTAAAGTTCCGACCGAGCGGCAGTGCCTTCTTATCGCCGATATTATGCGGCGGTTGGGTGACGCCGGGTTCACTTTTGATGGCTAAGCCGTCTGTTCGCCAATATTAACGTCGAGTGACATACACTCTCGACCTAGAGGCCGTAGTGAACGGAAGCGTCGACCGCATCCGAGACGACTATGCGGCCCCTCGAAACCGGTGCTGACGGCTGCCGCATGAACGGCCTCCTCATCGGCCCTCACGCTCACAATGGTCGCTCGCCACCCACGCAGCGACTGCCCGACATCTCACAAGGGACTGCCAGAACTCGGCGTCGTTGTCGGCGCCACTGGGTAACCTCACCACATGGTTGCTGGCCATCACCCGAGCATGTCGGACTACGAGCGTAAAGCATGGGAAACGCTGCTCGATGACATTGCGAACAGGTCCACGGAGCAAGGAAAGTTCGGCCGGCTGGCGAGCACTGCGAAGGGCCAAGCCAAGGGCGTCGCCCTCAAGGCAAAGAACAGCATCGTCGACAAGGTGCCCGTGGCGGAGAAGGCTTTTGACGCAGTCGATGATTCCCTTCAGAAGGCGATGATTGGCCTGCACACGGCGTTCGTCGAGCGCGGCCTCAACTCGGTGAGTGCCGGTGCGATATTCGAGACTTTCGCGTCGGAGGGGGCCGACGTGTCGTCCTACGACAGCATTCGCGAGCTGGATCTACGTGTCTGCGACAGGTCGGTCCCGAGGCGTAAAGAGAAATACATCGCGCTGGCCGCGGGCCAGGGCGCCGCCACCTCATTGGCCGTTACCGGAGCGACGGTGTCGTCAACGGTCTCGGGCGGAACCACCCTCGGTGTCGCTGCAGGAGCGATTGCCGTCGACGTGACCGCAGTCATGGTCGGCATGGGCAGGATCGTGGCGCTCGTCGCGGCTCACTACGGCTATGACGTACGCGAGCCAGAAGAACAGATGTTCGCCGCCGGCGTGCTGAGTTACTCGTCAGCCGGGAGCGCCGCAGAAAAGGCGGCGTCATTGGCTGCGCTCTCCCGACTGACCCAAGATATGATGCGTCGAGCGACGTGGAAACAGTTGCAGCAGCACCAATTGGTGAACGTGATCCAGACGGTCGTCACGTCGCTGGGCTTCAACTTGACGAAGAAAAAGCTTGCCCAGGCAGTGCCCGTCGCCGGCGCAGTGATCAACGGCGGTCTCAACGCGCGTCTTGCGCAGAACACGTTCAACCGCGCGCAAGCGGCGTACCGGCTTCGCTTTCTGACCGAGAAATATGGACTCGATGCGTCGCAATGGGCTCCCGAAATCGTGGACAACGAATCGACCGAGGCGCCGCTGATCGACGCGATAGTCGAGTCCGAGCTCGCGACCAACAACACCAACGACTGTTCATCCTCGGGTCAGCAACAACCTTCTGATGTCAGTGGCGGAGGTATACGGAGGGGTCAGTGATGAACTGCGCCAACAGCAGCGGGGCGCGAGGGCGCCAGTGACGTCGCTCATCGCATGGCTCGACGCATCCACCGAAGACCAGCGGCGGATGCGCGAAATCGTCAACCTGTTCAGCGAGCGCGAGAGCCGAGACGAGTTGGGCATCGGTCAAGTCCGCGATGCGCTCAGCGACATGTTGTGGCCGGGAACCTCGACGCTGTTCACCCGCGCGCGCTATTTCCTCTTCATCCCGTGGTGTTTCCGCGCTGCCGCCGAAGCCCGTAGCGACGTGGACAAGGCAGCCGCGCTCGCCGACCAGCATGAGAGGCGGCTGATCCGCGCGCTTGTCGATGCCGGCGAGAAGGACGGCGTCATCGGCGCGAATATCGGTGCGGCGCTGAAGAACTTGCCGTCCGCGCTGTACTGGGGCGGCATGCGGACCCACCGCATCGTCAACGAGGCGACGATCACCCGCGACGACGCCATCGTCGCCGAAGTTGACCGTGCACATGCGCGCCGCCCATCAGCCCCGGAGGCACAGTACCTCGACGAGACGGCGGCCTGGCATGCCGGTGCTTTCCATTCCACGCTGCCTGCGGTGCCGAAAGCCTTCCCAGCCGAAGCTCCAGACGGATTCGCCATGCGCCAGAGCGAAGCGGCATGGCTGCGCGACCGAATGCTGGCGAACTCCCCGGACACGATGCTCGAGTACGCCCTCAACAACCGGCCAGACAAAGCGAGTTCGGTTCCGTGGCACGACGCAGTACTCATGGCCGCCGATGGCGAACGCGCAAGCATCATGCGTGACGCGCGCAGCTTCTCCATCCTGATGAACAGCGCCGCGCTCGTCTACAACCTGCTGTTGGCAGAAGCCTATGAAGGCGCAAACTTTAACCGCGTGCCGAATCCGGTGGACGACTACCGCGCACAGCTCGAGGAATGGGCGGCTACCCCTACCCTGGCTGATGACCTGGCCGGCTGGGATCGCGAGACATTCTGGGCCCGCGTGCATTTGCAGAATCCGAACATCAGTCATCGCACTCGGCGGTTCATCGACCGATGGATTGAGCTGCTAGGCGCCGCCGATCTCCACCACATCGGAGACGACCACGACGCCCGAGAATTCATCAGGCGGCGCGAAACCGAACACAAACGCGGGCAGGCGAGGCTGACTAACAAGCGCCTCCTGCAAGCGTGGCTGGGCGCATCGGGAAGCCGGCCCCTCGTCTACCGGTGGCCCCAGCTTCTGCCGGTCCTTCACGACATCCACGACGGGCTGGACCGCGCCGATGCTTGAGCCCGACGGTCGCGCCGCGCTTACCGAACAGTTGCGTCCCCCCAGCGGTTTCCAGCTTTCCCACGCGGTTGCCACCACGTTCACCCTAGATCTGACCACCGCGTTGTCCGTGCCGTTGGCCTTCGCGGCGCACCGTGCGCGCGACAGCCAGGATCCCATCGCGATCCTCGACGCGGTACGCCGCGCCGCCGACAAGATCGACGTCTTCGCCCAAGCGGGACAGGTATTCGAGCCACGCGTCACGTCCGACCTTTTCGCCTTGCTCGAACCCATGGTCCATCCCGTGCGTCCGCCGCGTGACGGTCTGCTCTTCCATCCGAAGGTCTGGGTGCTCGAGTACGCGGATGGAAATGCCCGGAGCTACCGAATGCTCTGCGCCAGCCGAAATCTCACCAACGACCGCAGCTGGGATCTGGTGGTGCGCCTCGACGGCAGCGCGGCCGCGGAACCCACTATCCAAAGCGCGCCGCTGGCTGCATTTTTGCGAGCCCTGCCGGGCATGTCGGTGGCGCCGATGCCCCCGAGCCGCTCGGCTCGCATCGACGCGCTCGCCGACGCCGTCAGCCGTGTCGAATGGGAGCGTCCCGCCGAGGTGCGGCACCTCCGATTTCATCCGTTCGGCATCCCCGAAATCCCAACGCCGCCATTGCACGAGGTGTTCGACGGCATCCGGCACGGCGTCATCTCGCCCTTTCTGAGCGACGAGGGCCTTCGGCGCGTGGTTCCACCGCGGTCAACCGCACTCACGGTGCTCTCACGCCGCGAGCAGTTGGACCGGTTGAGCACCAGCACGCTGCGCGGACTGAACGCGCTGATCCTCGACGATGCCGCAAACGACGACGAAGCGGACGAGGCTGCCGAATCACCGGCTCCAACCGCACCACAGGGTGCCGGAGCGCTCATCGGCTTGCATGCGAAAGCCTATGTGCTGGACCGGCGCAGCGGTTCGCACCTATTCATCGGATCGGCCAACGCCACCGAGGCGGGCTTCGGGGGCAACATCGAACTTCTCGTCGAATTCGAAGGGCCCCAGGCCAAACTCGGAGTCGACGCCCTGCTGGGCGATACCTCTGGACTTCGCACGTTGACCATCCCCTACGAACCCATCGGCGACGTCGCCCCCTCCGCCGATGAGGAAGCCGACTACCGGCTCGAGCAGGCACTGCGGGAGATCGCTGCACGGCGCTACCACGGCGAAGTGGCGCCGCAGCACGATGTGCTCGATGACCCCCAACAAGCCGACCAGAAGTACGGCTTGGTGCTGTCCGCCGAGGGCCCGGCACCGGGCGCCGGTGACCTCACGGCCCGTGTCAACCTGATCACCCGACTGGCCAATACCAGTGAACTACCCGGCACCCCAGTGCTTTTCGATGGTCTTGCCCTGACTGACATCACTCCCTTCCTCGTCATCCGGATCACCGACCCGCGAGGTGTCACCGCTTCGACTGTGGTCGCTGCGACGCTTGACGGTGACGTTGCGGGCCGCCAAGACGCCGTCATCGCGCGGCAACTCGCAGACCGCGCCGCGTTCATGAAGCTCCTGGCGCTTCTGCTCGCCCTCGATGGGGGTGAAGGCACCTTCAGCTTCGAGGCGGTTGGTGCGGGAGCAGCCGCGTGGGGAGAAGACGGCAGCGGCCTCTTCGAGACACTCGTCAAAGCGGTCGGGGTGGAGCATGGGGGCCTCGACGACGTGCGGCGCGTCGTCGAGCATGTACGCGCGGCGGAAGCGCGGCGCCCGTCGGGGAGCCCACCGGTGCTTCCCGAGGGCTTCGACGAACTGTGGGATGCCGTGTGGGAGGCATACGCGAGGGACGGCGGCCACCATGGATGACACTCAGCTCGACCGGCTCCTGCAGGGGCTCAAGGGGTTTCAGCGTGATGCCGTCGAACGCGTCGTTGACCGGCTCTACCGGGCACCGGCATCGAGCGGGCGGTTTCTGGTGGCGGATGAGACAGGCCTGGGAAAGAGCATCATCGCTCGTGGTGTCATCGCGTCGGCGATAGCCGAACTCCAGCACGCCGAGCACATCGACCGCATCGACGTGGTCTACATCTGCTCGAGCACCGATCTGGCCAAACAGAATCTACGCCGACTCAACGTGACCGGCGACCCGCACGTCGGCATCACCAGCCGTCTGACGTTGCTCGCCCTGGAAAGCCGCCGACTGTCTGTCGAATCGCACGGCCCGGGTAAAAAGGTCAACCTGGTTTCGTTCACACCCGGCACTTCGTTCGAAATGGGATGGCAGACCGGATCACAAGAGGAACGCCAGCTGCTGCACATCATCCTCAACGGGATGGGCGCTACCGGCGACCCCGAGCATGAGCAGGCGTCGGCCCTGTTCTTCCAGGGCTATGTGCGCAAGCTGTCGACATTCGAAGCCGGAATCACCCGGATGAGGACCATTCTCGACCAAGGCCCCGACGAAGTGATCGTCCGCGCCTTCCGCGATGCCATCGACACCAAAGGCTTGACTGCTCGGTTCGAGGAGGTCCGCGACCAGCTCCGGGGCCGCGACACGGTGCCCGACGAGCTCAAGGGCGAAGTCAAAGGCATCACCGCCGAAATGCGCCATGCACTCGCCGCCGCCAGCGTCGAGTCGTTGGAGCCAGATCTGGTGATACTCGATGAATTTCAGCGCTTCCGGCATCTGATCGACCCGCACAGCGGCAGCGACGCAAGCGAATTGGCGCACCATCTGTTCAACTATCCGGATGCCAAGGTGTTATTGCTGTCGGCCACGCCCTACAAGCCGTACACCACGGTCGAGGGTGACAGCGACGACGACCACTACCGAGATTTCATGACCACCCTCGAATTCCTGGCCGACCGCGACGACGCAGCGCTGTCCCGCATCCGCACCGGTTTCCAGCGTTACCGGGAGGCCGTCGTCTCGGGATCACACGGACAGGACGAAGCCTCGGATCTGCGAGATGCACTGGTGCCGTATATGACTCGCTCCGAGCGGCCACGTCTGCAGGAAGGCCGCGACCTCGCGGTGCGGCACATCATCAGCGACGTACCGGCTCCCGAAGACCTGCGAAGCTATGCGGCACTGCAGGCTTTCGCGCGCCTCATCGAAGCTCCGGTAAGCCTGGACTACTGGAAATCCATCCCGTACTTCGCGAGCTTCATGGAAGGCTACCGCCCCGGTGAGAAAGCCCGCGCCGAGGTCGAGAAGGCCACGGCCACCGTTGAATTGCAGCGGGCGATCCGTAAGTTGCGCTCGCTTGACCCCGACCTCCTGCGAACCTACGGCGTCATCGACTTCGCGAATGCGCGCCTGCGTGCCTTTGCGGCCAACACGCTCGATGCGGGCTGGTGGAGACTGCTGTGGATCCCACCGTCGATGGCCTACCTCGCCCCGGGTGGTGTTTATGCCGGGTATTCGGACGGTTCGGTGACCAAGCAGCTCATCTTCTCGGCATGGTCGGGCGTCCCCACGTCGATCGCAAGCCTCCTGAGCTATGAGGCTGAACGCAGGATGGTCGCAGAATCCGGGCTCACCGAGAACACTGCCGATGCCCGCAGAGCGGTGTCTTCTCGCCTTGACTTCGTGATCCGCGACGACCGACCGGCGAGCATGTCGGCCTTTGCCTTGTTCTGGCCACATCCTGCGCTGGCAGAACTCGGCGATCCGCTCCTGCTGGTGGATGATGGTGCGCCCCTTGATGTGCGCGCTGCCGAGGCCCGAGTCGACGAGGAGATTCGCCGACGTGCCCACCAGTCAGATGTCGACGGTTCTCGACCCACCTGGGAAGCGTTCTTCGGTTGGCCGGGCAGCTGGCCGTCGGGCGCTCCGCGACGCTCAGATGTCGCCGCGTACTGGCTGGCCGGCAATGTGGTCACACCCGAGGGTGCCGACGTGGAAGCCGGTCTTGCGTTGCGGCGTCACGCCCGATGCGCTTTGGAGCTGCCCGGCGCGGCGCACTGGGATCAAGACCTCGCACGGCTGGCAATGCACAGCCCGGGGAACATCGCCTATCGAGCCCTGGCCCGGATCTGCGACAGCGCCGACCAGGATATGCGAACCGCGCTGTGGCAGAACGCTGCACGCCTGGCGAACGCGATTCGGACCCTGTTCAACCGCATGGACGTCATGTTCCTGTTGGATCAGCTCTACGGCAAAGGCCAGCCGTACTGGAAGTCCGTGCTGCAGTACTGCGCCGACGGCAATCTCCAAGCGGTCCTCGACGAGTACTGCTTCCAACTCAAGCTCGAGTTCGCCGGTTCCACCGTCGACGCGTCGGTGCTGTCTCAGCTCACCGACCGCGCGGTGGAGGCGCTCACGCTACGGACGTCGCACTACAGTGCCCGGGCGGCCGGTGCGGCGTTCGAGAAGATCCCGATCACTGTGCGGTTCGCCTTGCGGTATGGCGGCGCCGTCCGAGACGCGGAAAGCGTGCGAGCTCCGAGGTGCGCAATGCCTTCAACAGCCCGTTTTGGCCATTCGTCCTCGCATCGACCAGCGTCGGGCAGGAAGGCATCGACTTCCATTGGTGGAGCCATTCCGTTGTGCATTGGAATCTGCCGTTCAATCCGGTCGACTTCGAGCAGCGCGAGGGCCGGGTCAATCGGTTCGGCGGCCACGCCGTGCGCAAGAACGTGGCCTCGGCTCACGGGCGTCACGCCCTGGCTGTTGCGAAGTCAGGTAAAAACCCGTGGCTCAGTGCTTTTGACGCGGCGGTGGACCATCCCGAACTCGGCGAATTCTCACCGTGGTGGATCTATCCCGGAGCGGCGCAAGTCGAGCGACTGCTGGTGCACTTCCCGCTCAGCCGCGACGAAGCGCAGTACACCCGCCTGCGTGACTCGCTCACGCTGTATCGATTGATGCTCGGTCAGCCGCGACAGGAGGACATGTTGGAACTCCTGCACCAACGAGGCGTCACAGAGGGTGGTGTGACGCAGCTGGACTTGCGGCCCCCGCACAGAGCGAAGGGAGAGGAGAGAACGTGACACCGGAGAGTACCGGCGGCTCAGTCGAGGCGGAGGTCTGGGAACTCCTCGACACGGACGACACGGTCGCCGACAAAACCGTCTACCTCGTCGCCGCGGCATTGCAAGGCGACGAGGAGCTGGCGGATCAGCTGGGCGGTGACGCACCGTCCCCGACGCGTCCCGACACACAGTCGCCCGCCGAATCGGCCCCGTTACGGGCGTTCCTCCGCTCGATCACGGTGTCGGGATTCCGCGGGATCGGCCCACGCGCCACACTGGAACTCAATCCCTACCACGGGATCACGGTGATCAGTGGTCGCAACGGCTGCGGCAAGTCCAGCTTCGCCGAGGCGCTGGAATATGCGCTGACCGGTGAAAGCTACCGGTTTGCGAACCGGGCGAAGCACTGGCGTGACTCGTGGCGAAACCTGCACTCAGTTGAGCCGGCCGCGATTGAGGTCGAGTTCGCGATGGAACCGGACGACGACCGTAGCGGCTCCAGTGCAACCGTCGGCGCCGACTGGGCGGTCGGAGCCGAGCTGAGTGCGTGTAAACGGTGGTCGCAGATCCGCGGCCAAAAACGTGAGTCGGTCGACGCGCTGGGGTGGAATCAGGCCCTTGTGACGCATCGACCGCTGATGTCCTATGACGAGCTCGGCGGGTTGCTCGAAGACGGGCCGTCGAACCTCTACGACGCGTTGAACCGACTCCTCGGCCTCGACCAGATCGCGGACGCCGACAGTCGGCTCAAAGAAGCCGAGAAGCGGCTCGGAGTTCCGCGGAAGGCCGCCAACGACAATCGAACTCAGCTCATGCGAACACTGGAGGCATCCGAAGATCCTCGTGCCGCCGAGGTAAAGAAGTTGATAGCCCGCAAGCCGTACGACCTCGCTGCGGTTACGGCGACGACCCTGGGCACGGCGACCGACCAGGCAGCAGCCATCGCGCGGCTGCGGGCCATCGCCGATCTCGACGTGGCCGACCCGGCCAAAGCCACTGAGGTTGCGGCCGAGTTGCGTTCGGCGATTGACGCGCACGCCGACGGTGCCGATTCCCTAGCGAAAGCGATGACTGCGCGGGCGACGCTGCTGCGGGAAGCGCTGGACCTGCACCGCGAGATCGGCGGCGGCCCGTGCCCGGTCTGCGAGGTGGGGTCTCTCGACGGGACGTGGAAAAGCTCCGCGGAACAAAGGCTGAAGGAAGCAGACGCGAAAACTGCCGATCACCAGAAGCTGACGCAGCGGCTGGCCCGTGCGCGGGCGGCGGCCGACGGCTTCTTCACAGCCGTGGCGACGGTGCCCGCGGTCGACGGCGTCGAGCTGGAGTCCCTATCGGCATTCAATGATGCGGTTGCGCAGGCCCGGTCCGCGCCCGGGAGCGTATCCGGTCTGCTGTCCCATGTGGAGTCATCCGCCGCGGCGCTCGCCGACGCCGCCGCCGCGCTGCGTGCCGAAGCCGCGACGCTGGCAGCAGACCTGGAGGATGCCTGGGCACCGACGGCGCGTGCGATCGCCGCCTGGGTGGACCTCGAGGCGGCGGCGCGGACAGGCGACGACAAGCTCGCTGAGGTACAAGCTGCATTGAAGTGGTTGCGCGCCAACGCTGAAATGCTGCGCGAGCGCCGACTCGCTCCTGTTGTCGACCAGGCGCGCGAGATCTGGGGCCGCATGCGCCACGAGAGCAACGTGGACCTCGGCGGCATCTCCCTCGAAGGTTCCGCCAATCGCCGCAAGGCAGTGGTAGAAGGCAGCGTCGACGGAGTGCCGGCGGGCGCGCTGTCGGTCATGAGTCAGGGTGAGCTGCACGCGCTGGCGTTGGCGTTGTTCATCCCGCGCGCCACAACACCGGACAGTCCGTTCCGATTCCTGGTGCTCGATGATCCGATCCAAGCGATGGACCCCGCCAAGATCGACGGATTCCTCGACGTGCTCGTCGAACTGAGCAAGACGCGACAGGTCATCGTCTTCTCCCACGATGATCGCCTGCCCGCAGCGATCCGTGCCCGCTCAATCCCCGCGCAGCTGCTCGACGTCACCCGTGAAGAGGGATCGGTGGTCGTGGTGAAGCAGAACGACTCTCCCGCGCACAGGTACATCGCCGACGCCACCGCCGTGATTCTCGACGACGACCTCGACGACATGATCAAACGGAAAGCTGCACCGGGCCTGTTCCGAATGGCGGTCGAAGCGGCTGCGCACCAACGGTTCTTCACCGACAGGGCACGGGCGGGTGCGGTGTACCACGAATCCGATGCGGCGTGGGAAGAGGCGAAGACCACTCAGCAGCGGGTGGCGTTGGCGGTCACGGGCAGCGCGACGGGAGATGTGTCGGGTTGGAAGAGCTATCGGGCGCACCGGTTTCCCACGATGGCGATCTGCGCATCCGGGGCTCACAGTGGAGCGGCACTAGACCGCAAGACGTTGCACGACTTGCGGGAGACGGTTCGGGATATCGCGGAGAACCGGTGACCGGCGACGCGCAGGCACTGCTCGGCCGGGCCGAAGTATTGCTCAACGCCCCCGACTCGACCGCGGCCGGTAACGCTGCCCGACTCGCGGCGTTCCTCGCGAGACAGGCAGTCGAGGATCTGATCGATGCGCGCTGCGCGGCGCTTTGCGAAGTCTCCGCCATCGAGGGGACGACGAAAGCGAAACTCGCCGTTCTCAAGTCATTGGACACGACGCGGGCCGGACCTGTGCTCATTGCCGCCTGGCATCAGCTGACCGGCCACTGCCACCAACACGCTTATCAGCTGTCGCCGACCGTTAGCGAGGTGCGCGCGCAGTGTCTAGCCGTAAGGCGCCACTGCCTTGGACAGCAATCTGAGCCAGCGGAATGAAGCGAACACTACTGCTCACGGCTCTGCCAGTAGGGTGTCGCTTCCCGGTTCGGTAGTCCTCCGGCGTTTGTCGGTGCCCTGTGCGAATCTGTGCGGCTCGCTTGCGGCGGGCGCCGAGCCAGATGAATGGAGACTTCGATGACTGACGCTCGCGTGATGTCCAGTCCGGACGTTCGCAAAATGGCGTTGCCAAGGATGCCTGTCGACATCCGGGTCCGTGGTTACATAATCAAGCCCTTGCGACCGGCTATGCCGCAAGGGCATTCGTTCGCAGCGTCGCGGTCGCTGTGGGGCGTCTCGAAGGTAAAAGGCGAAGCGCAGTGAACGCCGTCGATCGTCATGCACTCGTGGGCAAACGCTCACCACACTGGCCGGTGGCCTATCGCCGTTTGTCAGTCACGTGCTCAACCGCGCCTACCACCCGAAACCGACTGGGCAGAACTGCTGCGAGCAAAGGACAGCGCCAACGGTCGCCGAGGCGGCGAATACCAGAGCCGCGACCTTGCTCTCATGCTGCGCGCGATGACCGAGCGACTTAGTGAACTCGGCTATCCCTTCATTAAGCCCATGCCCAGGCAGGCCGAGATCTACGCCAAGGAGCTGCGCGAGGTCCGCAACAGGTTCTCATTCCGCGTCCGCGAAATCGGTGGTGGAGGTTCGTATTGATGGTGAGCGGATCGGCCAGCTGACACCGCAGATGAGTCAACGCTTTCTGCCTATGACTCGGCACCTCGAGTCACGAGGGTTGGTGACGGCCTGCTGGGGCGACATCAAGGGATCGGCGGTTGCAGCGGAGGTGCGGATCGATGGAGTGAAGGCGAATGAAGCGGACGCCCTCGTCCTCGATGGTGATCCTGTCACGCTTCCCGCGTTAGTACCGGTTGAGGATGATCCCCTGCTCTACGTACTCTCTGGTGAAATGGACTGTTCGGTGCAGCAGCCGGCACGGCTTGACAACTTGTCTCAAGACAAAGGTGAGAGTGCGCCACGTCAAAGTGCAGTTGCGCGGCCGCCGGCGGCACCGCCGTTGCCCCCGGCTGCCTGGTAGGACGACCCGGGGAACCCTCAGATGTTCCGTTACTGGGATGGAACGCAGTGGACTGAGCATGCTGCTCCCAAGGTCAGATAACCCTTGGGTTCATTTCCGTCGTCCCTCCAAAGCCCGGCCCATGCAAAGGGGCACCAAACCGCGCTCGAAGCTCAAGCAGCGGATCGATCGTGCGAATCGCGATATCCAGCCGTTCAGACAGACTGCCAGTCAACAAAACCCACGAGTGCCCGGCTACCGTCAGTGCATCGATGCACCACCCTGTCATCGCTTCTCGAATCCGTAGATCACCTTCCCGCATCCCGTCGTCATGCCATTCGACTCCCTCGTGATCCGTAACGAGGTACACCGCCCTGGGCGCTACGCCAGCCCACGGCTGACCAACTCGAGCAGCCGATCCCAAGTAGCGTCTCTCCCAGATGGAAGTCGCGAAAGCGTCTGTGTCACAGATCAAGACGGGCGAGCCAACCGCCGCAGCCGCCTCCTCCCGCCGAGTCTGCTCCCGGCCGATCGCATCGAAGTCATCGACCGTCCACACCAGATCGACGAGCTCCGACCCTGACGAGCCGTCCCACTTCAGCCGCGTGTACTCCCTCCCGTACTCCTCGACGCAGTGCGTCAACGCCCATGATCCCCCACGAGCGGCATAGTGCTCACTCAAGAGCCGTGAAAGTGTTGTAGTCCCAGTGGATTCAGCGCCGACCAGCACCACGCGCGTGGTCAATCCTGCCCGGGTAGCCGGCGCAAGATCCATCCACCGCCCGGCGAGATCGCGGCGCACTGCCGTGCCACTCACCTCGTCGCGCTCAAACCGCACGCTCGCAGCACCGAACCACCGCGCCAGCTCCGCCCCGTACTCCTCACCCGAGAACACCGCATCGACCCGCACTGGCTCACCCGCCTGACGCAATGCGGCCTCCATCAGCACAACCTGCGCCGCCCACACCCGCTGATCGTTGACATCCAGCGGAGCGTCACATCGGATGCCGATGACCCGCACGCCCGGCTCACCCGCATGCTCAGCTCGCAGCCACGCCAGGCGATCGGCAAGTGGGATCGTCTCCGACGCACCAGCCATCACCAGCACCGTAAACCGATCACATTGCGCGGCGGCAGAACGGATCGCCGCATGATGCCCGAGGTGCGGTGGGTAGAACTTGCCAATCAGCAGGCCGTGAGCGAAGCGAGTCACGCTGCGATTCCCACTTTTTCATTCTCGACAGCAAGCTCCCGACGCCACGCTCGCCAGCCGGCGACACACAAGCCCAGAAACAGCATGTATACGACCGCCGTCAGATTGAGCCCCCGACTGAAATACAGCGGCACGTAGATGCAGTCGGCCGCGATCCAGAAGTACCACGACTCGAGCCACTTGCCGTTGAGCAACCACTGCGCCACCAACGACAGACTCGTGGTCAATGCGTCCAGGAAAGGCGCGGAATCGTGCGCCCACAACAGGAGCGGATACAGAAGAGCAGTCCCGGCACAGAGAGCCACTACACACCACACCAAGTGCTGCCGGCTCGCCGCACGCACCGGCAGGGGAGTGCGATTGGTGTTGCCGTAGAGCCATTGCCACCACCCGATAAAACCCAAAGCGATGTACACGACCTGCAGCCCCGAATCCGCCCACAGCTGCGCGGAGGCGAACAGCACCAAGAAGAACGCCGAGTTCGCAATGCCAACAGGGAAATTCGCCACGCTTCGCCGGACCGTCAGCGCAACACAGGCCCCGCCGGTGAGGAAGCCGAGCAGCTCCGCCCAGCTCACGGGATCACCCCACACCGTGAACACCACTGCGTTCAACGGCGCCACTGCGCCGGCCAGCCAGTCGATCATCGCTCCATCTTCCGGGACCGCGCGTTCCACCGATCGATGATGCCGACAACGCCGGGCTCAACCCCACGGTGGCCCACGATGTACACCTCAAGGCCGGCATTCTTTGCGACACCCAGCGCCCGCTCGATCGCGCGGTCGATCCAGCTGCCGTCGTTACCGAACACCCCGCCGCCGACGCGCGTCAACAACACGATGTTCGACCCGCCGTCAGACGCCTGCTCGGCCGCCGCCAGCAGCGTCGCCTCATACGTGGCCTCGAGCACCAACCGCGCGAACAACTCCCATTGGCGGCGCGGCAGCCGTGAATATCCAAGCGGCAGCGCCGAACAGAACGCTTGTGATACCAGTCGTCGCCCCGGACCCTCGAGATCGGTGACTTCGACGTTGCGGTGAAGACCGATCGCCAGCCGGCCACGAAGCGAGTCCCACACGTGCGCAGACGCATCCACCAAGGCGTTGTTGATCGCAGTCAAGCCCTCACGACTGCAGAGCGCGTAACCGTTCCGCATCTCCCACAGCTCGCCGACCGGCAGGCCGGTGAGCTCCGACAACGCCGCACCGACACCCGCCAACGCGTCCACCTGGCGACGCGCGGTCTGGCCCACACCGTCGTCGAACGGGACGAAGTAGTTTCGGAAGATCGTCGCCGCGCCGGCGGCCATTGCGCACGCCGGCCCCTGGGTGGGGTCCGAGGCGTAGCGCGTCACACCGTGCTCGGGCGTCACGTTCTCGGAAATCATCTCCAGCAGATTGAACTGTGACGCCACTTGAAACAACGCGCCCGCGAAGCGCGGATCGGTGTGCAACGACCGCGCATCGCCGACCAACGCATTAACCGAAGTGCGTTGTCCCCGAGACACGCTCACCTGTTCCCGCAGGGAGGCCAGTGTGGGCACGGTCAGTGAACCGACGCCGTACCGTTTGCCGTTCACACTGGACACCAGCTCGTCACCCTCGACGCTCAGTCGGCGCTGGGTGGGTTCGTAGCCGTCCTCGACAAACCCGGTCAGACGTTCAAACCAGTCACCCATCATGTCCCCCAAGCCGATCGATTATTTAGCGCAACAATTGCACTAAATCGGATTTAGCGCAAGATCCGCGCTTAATGCTAGGTTCTCCGTCATGGGTGACCACCCGGTGCACAACTATCCGCGGCCGACCGTCGCCGTGGATACCGCGTTGTTGACCTGGAACCCCGATCAGGGCCTGCTCGTCGTGGAGATGGCTCGCGACGACACTGGCACGTGGGCGCTGCCCGGCGCCTTCCTGCGCAAAGGCGAGACGTTGGCTGAGGCGGTCGAGCGCTCTCTTCGGGACAAGCTTGGTGTGCACGGCATGCGCCCCCGGCAGTTGCACGTGTTCGATGATCCGGACCGCGACGACCGGGACTGGGTGCTCTCCGTCGCCCATGTCGCCGTCGTGCGACCCGATCAACTCGCCGACCTGGGCTCAGGGTCCGCACAACACACCCGCCTGGCGCCCGTGGACCGCCCGGGCGAGCTGGCGTGGGACCACCCGGAGATCATCCGCCTGGCGAAGACCGACATCCGGGCGCGCTACGAGACCGATCCCGACCCGGAGCGTCTGCTCGGCCACAGATTCACCTTGCGCGATCTACGCCAGGTGCACGAGGCCGTCGCGGGCAAGAAGCTTCAGCGCGACAAGTTCCGCCGCACGATGGAGCCGCGCCTCGTCGGCACCGGCACTCTGGAGCAGAACACCGGAACGCGAGGCCGCCCGGCGGAGCTCTTCCGTCGGAAGCGATGACCCCGATTACCGCATGCGACGCACACCACATAAGCTCGCTTATTGACACCCGTCAAATCCGTGTGTGAGCGAGGATGCATGACCAGTTCAATCGTCGATGACGCCGCCAAGGTTCTGGCTGAGCCGCGGGCCTACGCGGACGAGCCTCGCCTGCACGCTGCCCTGGCTCACCTGCGGGAACACGCTCCCGTCTCCTACGTCGAGGTGCCCGACTACCGCCCGTTCTGGGCGGTCACCAAGCACGCCGACGTGATGGCGATCGAACGAGACAACGAGCTCTGGATCAACGCCCCCCGGCCGATGTTGCAGACCGCCGCCACCGACGACCTGTCGGCGGCCAACCTCGCCGCCGGCGGTGGCCTGCGCACGCTGATCCACATGGATGACCCGCTGCATCGCGACATCCGCAAGATCGGCGCCGACTGGTTCCGGCCCAAGGCCATGCGCGCACTGAAGACCCGCGTCGACGAACTGGCCAAGATCTACGTCGACAAGATGGTCGAGAAGGGCCCCGAGTGCGACTTCGTCCAAGAGGTCGCGGTCAACTTCCCGCTGTATGTCATCCTGTCGCTGCTCGGTCTGCCGGAATCCGACTTCGGCCGCATGCTCAAGCTCACTCAGGAGTTGTTCGGCGGTGACGACGACGAGCTCAGCCGCGGCAAGGACCCGGAGGAACTGCACGCGGTCATCCTCGACTTCTTTCAGTACTTCACCGCGCTCACCGCCGAGCGCCGCGCCCATCCGACCGAGGACCTCGCCTCGGCGATCGCCAACGCCACGCTCGACGGTGAGCCCCTCAACGATATTGACTGCCTGTCCTATTACGTGATTGTCGCCAGCGCCGGCCACGACACCACCAGCGCCGCGATCTCGGGTGGTCTGCTGGCTCTGATCGAGCACCAGGACCAGCTCGCCCGGCTGAAGGCGCAGCCGGACCTGATGGGTACCGCAGTCGAGGAGATCATCCGCTGGACCGCCCCGGTCAAGGAGTTCATGCGCACCGCCACCGCCGACACCGAAGTGCGCGGCGTCCCGATCCGCGAGGGCGAGTCGGTGCTGTTGTCCTACGTCTCGGCCAACCGGGACGAGGAAATCTTCGACCAGCCAGCCACATTCGATGTCGGGCGCGACCCGAACAAGCACCTGTCCTTCGGCTACGGCGTCCACTTCTGCCTCGGTGCCGCCTTGGCCCGCATGGAGATCAACAGCTTCTTCACCGAGCTGCTGCCGCGACTGGAGTCCATCGAACTGGCCGGTGAGCCGGAGTTCATCTCGACGATCTTCGTCGGCGGCCTCAAGCATCTGCCGATCCGGTACTCGCTGCGCTGACGCAATCGGCGTCGCCTCCGGTGTGGCCCGCTACGCTGACACCACCACAAGTGGAAGGCGGCCCATGCGACTGTTCATCACCGGAGTCGACGCCGATGGCAAGTCCTGCGTCGTCAGCAGCGACGAGGTCGAAATCAACTCCGTCGCACCCGGTTTCGGCATCGCCATTCCGTACAACACGACGCAGAGCCCGCCGCCCGCGAGACCCCAGGGCAACGCCGACCTGATCGACCAGTACCTCGAGCCCGGCCACGTCCGCTGGATGGTCGTCGAGCAAGGCGCCGACACTGAGACCCCCAAGCATCACACTGACACCCTCGACCTCGAGATCGTGCTCAGCGGATCCGTCGACCTCATCCTCGACGACGGCGCGCACCGCATCGAAGCCGGTGACATGGTCCTCATGACTGGCGTCGACCACGCCTGGAAAGCCGGCCCCGACGGCTATCGCATGGCCGCCGTCCTCATCGGCACCCCGCCGCCGGGATAACGCAGGTGAGGTCGGCCCAACCCTGGGCAACGCCAACCCATCACAGTTCAGTGAATGAGTCTGGGGTGCAGGCCAATCACCGTAATTACAGCGCCACCACGCAGACCAGATCTGTAAGGCCCGCGAAATCGTCCGCATTGCGGCTGTAGAAGTCCAGGCCATGGGCATGTGCGGTAGCCGCAATCAACAGATCCGCGAACCGGCTGCGAGGCTTGCCGCCTTCACTGATGGCGGCCGCAACGATAAGACCGTAGCTGCGCGCTGCTCTGTCGTCGAAAGGGATTGGCTCAATCAGCGATTCAACCTCCTGCAACCGCGACTGGCGTTTGGCGGCCTCTACCGCCGTACTCGCCAGGAGGGGACCAGCAGCCAACTCGGCGACAGTGATGGCGGAAATTGCCATCTCGTCCGGTAGTTTGTCGGCGACTGCCGGATCGTGCCAGTCGATCACCACCGATGTGTCCAACAGCCCGGCAGCCATCTACAGGCTCTGATCGATCGTGGCGTCGAGATCCCGACGGAACTGGTCAGGGTCGATCCGCACCCCTGCGCCGGCGACGCGTGCCAAGTCGTCACGGGTGATGAATGTCTTGCGGGCGGACTGAATAGGGCGAAGTTCGGCGACCGGCTCCCCATGACGGGTGACGACGAACGTCTCACCCGCGGCGACCGCATTTATGAGCTTCGCGTTTTCGTTGCGCAGTTCACGCTGCGGGATCGTTTTGGCCATAGGGAAGTGTAGCGAGATATGCTACACATCGCTACGCGGGGCAGCGGAGGGCTACCGACTGGCACGGTTCGGGTCGACAGGCGACAGATCGATTGGTACCGAGACAAGTACCGAATCTGGTACTTTGGCTGGATGCCGGCCTTGAACATCAACTTCAGTGACGCGGAGATGGAGCAGTTGCGCACCGCGGCGGCGGCGGGCGAGCAGTCGTTGCGCGCATTCGTCCACCGCGCCGCCCTTGATGCCGCGAGCGATCACAAGCGTCGCGTGCGGGAGGGTGCGCGGATCGTCGCCGAGCGCAGCGCAGAGCTCAACCGCCGGCTGGCGTGACCGAATACCTGGACCGTGACGATGTCCTGGTCGCCGGTGCTGCGGCGGTGGGGGTCGAGCTGAGAGTGGCCGACTACGGCCTGCTCGATGCGGCGGTGGCGCGCCCGCAGGCTACCGTCTTCGGTGTTGACGCCTATCCTGACCTCGTCACCAAGGCGGCGGCGCTGCTGCAGTCTTTGGCTCGCAACCACGCACTGGTCGACGGCAACAAGCGCACCGCATGGGCAGCCGCGTGGACGTTCCTGTACATCAACGGAGTCGAGTTGAACCCCGATTTCGATGTCGACGACGCTGAGGACTTCATGAATGCTGTTGCCGTCCAAGGTGATCTGGAACTGCCGGAACTGGCAGAGAAGCTGCAAGGATTCGCAATCGGATGACTGCCGATTCGAGTGCATAACTCACGTTAGGTCGCGCCAACCCCTAGACAACGTCAGTTGTCACACGGGAAAATCAGTCATGCACAAGGGGTTCACACTCGCGGCGGCACTCATCACGACAGCACTCACCGCACCAATCGCCAACGCCGACAACCCAACACCGTCACTCCCGCAGTTCGTCCCGCACGTCTCCGACTGGCAGCCCAACACCGCCGTCTATCCCTACAACCTCTGGCGGAACCGGGTCACCCCCGAGCAAGTCACCGCCATGCGCGACTCCTGCCAATGGTTCAACGCCCAATACGACCCGCTCATGAGTCAGGTCTTCGGCTTCCAACACTTCCTCGACAGCCAGCACGACAACTGGCAAGCCCCCGCTATCCAACAAGCCGCCAACACCATCGAAGCCAACCTCGACCAGTCCGCGGCCTTCCTTGACCCCCGCGCCCACACCCTTTTCATCGTGAACTACCCCGACCAGAGCGAGTATTCGCCTGTCTACAACGGGGATTCGGTGTTCCACCTCTGGTATCAGCTCACCCAGATCAGCGACAACATGAAGCATCAGCTGCCGTCGGGTCAGCTCAATGCCCACATCGCGACGGCCAACGTCTACGGCAACACCATCCGCGACTCCGGAGTCTGTGCGGGGGCCTGACGCCCGCCAGCGACCGCTCTCAGCAGACCCTCGGACTGGGCAGCTAGCCTCGGGCGATGGTGATCGGTGTCCTGGCGGCGCTGCTGGCGTGTATCGGCTACGGCGTCTCCTCGGTGCTGCAGGCCTACGGGGCACACCGATCAGCAGCCGCGGCCCGCGACCGCGGCGCGACTGGGCACGTCACCGCCACCGGCGGGCCGACTTTGCGCTCGACCCTGCATGCCACGATCACCGCAGCGTTCATCGTCGGCATGGTCCTGGACGTCGTGGGTTTCGTGGGCAGTGCGGTCTCGGCGCGGCTGATTCCACTGTTCTTGTCCCAGACGATCATCAGCGCCAACCTGGTCGTCACCGCACTGCTCGGTATCGCGGTCCTCGGCATCGGCCTGCGCTCCCGTGATTGGATCGCCATCGCCGCGGTCATCGCGTCGCTCTTCGTGCTCGGTCTCGGATCGGGGGAGCGTGGTGACGTGAACCCGGACCGGCTCGTCCACTGGATCGTGCTGGGGGTATCGGTGCTAATCCTGCTCGCCGGGATCGCACTCACCCGTGTCCTCGGGTCGCGCAGCGCGATCATGGCCGGACTGATCGCAGGCGTGCTGTTCGGCATGCTCGCGATCGGTGTTCGGGTGCTCGACGGTCTCGAACCGCTGCAGCCCTCGGTCGTGCTGGCCGACCCCGCGGCATGGACCGTCGCCATCGCCGGCATCGGCGGCTTCTATCTGCATACCGTTGCACTGCAATTGGGTTCGGTAAACGGGGCCACCGCAGCTCTCGTTGTCGGCGAGACTGTGGTTCCTGGAATCATCGGCGTTGTTTTCCTCGGTGACAGCGCCCGTCCCGGGCTCGCGTGGGTCGTGGCCCTCGGATTCATCGGTGCCGTGGCTGGCGCGGTCGCCGTCGCCGTCTTCGGTGCCGCCGGTCATCAGGCGGCGCAGCACACCGAGCCGGCGAGCGTAGAGCCGTAAGCCGGTGTGAACCGGACCGCCGCATAGTGCAGAAATCTACCACACGCGGGTAGACTTCTACCATGAGTCTGAACATCAAGAACCCGCAGACGGTTGCGCTGGTCCGGGAGCTCGCGCGGCGTACGGGACTCAGTCAGACGAGCGCCGTCGAAGAAGCGGTGCGTGCCAAGCTTGCCCAGCTCACCGCCGATGAGGGTGGGGATACTCGACGCCAGAAGGTCAACGACTTGCTCGCCGAACTGGATCGGTCGATCACCGCGCAGCAGCGCAAGTCCATTCGTAAAGACGAGACCGACTTGTATGACGAGAACGGGTTGCCTGCGTGATCGTCGATACGTCGGCGATCGTGGCCATAGCGCTCAACGAGTCGGGGCGTGATCGGTTAGTCGACGCGCTGGTGGGCGCAGCCGAGCCGAAGATCTCCGCGGCCACGCTGGTCGAGGTGGCGGCGGTCCTCATGAGGCGACTGAAACCCGAAGACTTACGACGCGTGGAGCGCCTCATCGACCAATTAGGCATCGTGAGAGTGTCTTTCGATGCCGAGCAGGCTGCGAGTGTCACACGCGCCTACCGTGAGTTCGGACGTGGCAGCGGCCATCGCGCGGGCCTGAATCTTGGTGACTGCTACTCCTACGCCCTTGCCGCGGTCACCGGTGAACCATTGCTGTTCGTCGGCGACGACTTCACCCATACGGATATCACTCCGGCCGCTCTCGGCTGAAGGCGCCTGCGTGTGGTCTCGTGATCGGGCACCATGATGGTGTGCCGCTCTCCGAAACCACGCTGCTCAAGGCGGCGGGTGAGGTGGTCTATGGCCGGGGTGAGGATTACGTTCGCTATGTCCGAGGGCTCCGTACGACCGCCTCCAAGGCTTATGCGTCGATCCAGGCCAAGAAGGTCTACACGGTAGAGCTCGATTGGTCAGGCCCGTCCCTCATCGGATCGTGTACTTGCCCCCACCATGCCGACGGCAACTTCTGCAAGCATCTGGTCGCAACGGGACTCGCTGCGATCGACACGGGAAGGATCCCTGTCGACGAAACAGCAAGCAGCACGGTCGAAGCGGCGGTGCAAGCGATGGACGTCGGTGAGTTGCGTGAGCTCGTCATGACGCTTGCGCAGCGCGATGATGGCGTTCGCCGCATGCTGGAGGTTCGCGCGACGGCTGTGTCCGGCGACGACTCGCAGGCCAAAGCCGAGTTGGGAGACCACGCCCGAAATGCCCTGGCCTTCAGAGGCTTTGTCGACTATCGGCGTTCCTTCGAGGTCGCGGAGGCGGCCAGTCACCTGCTCGACGAACTTGAAATCCACCTCAATAGTGGATCTGCCGAACTCGTGCGTCCTGCGCTCCTGTACGCGCTGACCCGGTTACGCAAGATCGTCGGGAACGTTGACGACTCCTCGGGTTCGATCGGTGATCAATGCCAACGCGCTGCCGGCCTCTACGCGCAGGCCTGTCTATTGGGTCAACCCGACCCGGTCGAATTGGCTAAGTGGCTGGTGAAATTTCGGGCTGATTCCCCTGGGTGGCCGCACGTAGAGTTGGCAGACTTCGTAGATTCCTTCGACGAACAAGCACTCGCAACGTACCGTCGGGCGGTCGCGGCACTGGATCGAAAGCTGGCAGACCGTAATCACTGGCAACGATTCGAAGTCGACGCAATGCTGCTCGAGCTCGCTGACCACGACGGCGACGTCGACCGGGCCGTGGAGTTGCTTTCCCAGCGGGAGGAACACGCGCAATATGGGGCGATCATCGACCGATTGCGGGCAGCGGGTCGTCCCGAGGAGGCGGTGGCATGGATCGACCGCGCAGTGGCCGAAGGAAGAATCAGCAGCCACAACGGCGGCAACGAATACTGGCTGAGCCCCGATGATGTCGCCGCGACGTATCAGGAACTTGGTCGGATCGATGATGCGCTCGGTGTCCTTCGCGCAGACTTCGTTCGACGCCCGTCGGTGTCCACCTACCGTGTCCTACTCGATTTCGCGGCCCGCATCGACCGGGCCGATACCGAACGCTCGTGGGCTTTCGACCACGCGCGGCAACTGGCCGCATCTGACCGCTTCGCCCTCGGCGCGGTCTTGGTTCAGCTGTGTTTGAGTGAGGGCGACGTCGATAGCGCGTGGCAGGCGGCCGAGCGTTTTGGCCCCGGCTGGGCCTGGAAGGAACTCGCCGAGCGCGGCGCCAATGCTCGGCCGGTGGAAGCCGCAGACCTCTACCGCCCGCAGCTCGAGAGTGACCTCCGGTACCCCAATAGCAAGCTCTATCCCGATATTGCCGCGACGCTGGCGACGATGGCAAAGTTGTATGAACGCGGCGGTCGCAGCGCCGATTTCGCGTCGTTCATCGCCCAGATTCGCCAGGAGTACGGTAGGCGACCGTCGCTTATGAAAGCCCTTGACGCGAAGCGACTTTGACGGTGGCTGCCTAAGCCGGTGTGAACCGGATCGCCGCCAGCTTGTTCACCTCGATCGCCTCGCGGAACTCTTCTGCTGAAGGAATCCGGTCATCCCGGAACTGCAGCCCCATCATCCGCTGCGCCCGCTTCACCCCATACGAGACGGCACACCGATGAAACAGATCAACCGTCCGCTCCCGATCCTCGATCAGCTCGCCCCGCATCGACCGCTCAACACCGTCAACCAACACCGAAACGGAAGCCCCACCGCGAAAATTCACCTTCCACGCCGATCCGACCAACGCGTACAAATCACCATCGATCCGATGCGCCGAGACCGGCAGCACGAACTCGCGGCCCGTCTTGCGCCCTTTGAAGCTCAGCACCATGAATTGCTTACGCAGCCCGCCGGCCAACGGGGTGCGCAACAGATACCGCATGAGCGGGTTGACGGCCCGCATGATCGCATCCGGCGGAGGCGCCGGAGTGATCGCCGCTGACTGATCTGCCACGCGATCACGGTACGACTCCAAACCGCATAACAGGAGGTCATTGGCCATACAGCCGACTGCCAGCTTGCGCCCCGCCGAAAGAAGCGGCTTTCATGGGTCCATGGATCGTCGCCAGATGCTCATGACCGCGGGCTTCGGCCTGCTGGCAGCCGCCACGAGAATCCCGCAGGCCACCGCCGCCCCGTCGCGGCCCGCACCGCCATCTGCCCCCGCCCCGCAGAACTATATTTTTCGCGACGAGTTCGACGGCCCCGCCGGTTCGGCTCCCGACCCCTCGAAGTGGACCACCGCCCTGGCCCGCGAGACGATGCAGGACCCCACGTTCTGGGAGCTGCCCGAGAACGTCGGCCAATACCGCGACGACCGCCGCAACGTCTACCTCGACGGCAAATCCAACCTCGTCTTCCACGCCGCCAAGGACGGACCCACCTACTACAGCGGCAAGATCTTCGGGAAGTGGAACGGCGGCATCGGCCATACCTGGGAAGCCCGCATGAAGATGGACTGCCTGACGCCCGGGTGCTGGCCCGCCTTCTACCTCTCCAACGAGAGCCCCGTCAACGGCGGCGAGGTCGACGTCATGGAGTGGTACGGCAACGGCAAGTGGGCTCCCGGCACCGCCGTGCACGCCAAGCTCAACGGCGGTGAACACGTCAGCCAGACGATCTCCGCCGACAGTGCCTGGCACACCTGGCGCGTCACATGGGATGACGCGGGTATGCGGTTCTATAAGGACTACGTCGACGGCGCCGCGCCCTACTTCAACGTCCCCGCGCGTTCACTTCCGGACTGGCAGTTCAACGATCCCGGTTACGCGATGATGCCGGTCTTCGACCTCGCGGTTGCCGGCTCCGGCGGCGGTGACCCGACCGGCGGTAGCTATCCGGCCAACATGCTGATCGATTACATCCGGGTCTGGTAGCCCATGTGGGTGCTGATCGCGAAGGTAGCGCTGGTCGCGTTCCTCGTGGTCGGCGTCACGATTCTCGTGTTCGCCTATCGGCGGGGCTTACGGCGCGCGAGAGGCCAACGCACTCAGCCTGATCCGAATCTCGGGCCCGGCTCGGTCCGCGGTGTCATGCCGCCGACACCGCTGCCGGAGTGGGCGTATTGGGACGAGGACGAGCCCAGGCAATAGCGTCGCCGAGCGTGCAGGCTGTGGTCGAAGATCGTCGAAAAATCGACGACAAGCTGCACGGTCGGCGCGTAAACGCTAACGCCGGCGCTTCACCGGCCGGCCCAGCAGCGTGACCTCCATCAGTCGTCGGATCGTCGCCACCGACTCAGGCCCAGAGTCGCGTGCGAACAGCCGCCGGAAGTCCACCGTCAGTGCGAACGCCGCACCGACCGCATACCGCGCCGCACCGATCTTCATCTCCGGCCGCGCCGCCGTCACCAGTCGCGCCCACGCGTCCATCGTCGACGACTCGATGGTCTCCAGCACCCGCAGGTCGGCTTCCGGAACATTGTGTCGCTCCGTGTAATACACGTACGGCAGGTCCGGCCACTCCATCACCCGGCCGAGATACTCGTCGACCACATCGTCGAGCGCCTCCTCCGGATCGGAGTTGCGCGACAACGCATCCGCGGTATCACTCGAATGCCGGTCGGCGGCCCGCCGATACGCCAGCGCCAGGATGTCGGCCTTGCCCGGGAATGACCGGTACAGCCCCGACGCCTGGATCCCCACCGCCGACGCGATGTCCTCCATGCTCGTGTTGCGGTACCCGTTTTCGTAGAACAACCGGACCGACTCGTACAGCACATGCTCGTACATCCCGGCCTCGGGTCCGACGTTGATCGGTTCCGGCCGAGGCGCCGTACGACGCCGCGAAGCAGGCAACTCAGCGGCCAGCACATCGGCCGCCATCGATATCAGCACCAAGCGAATCTCGCCTGCGGCAAGCTGATTCGAGTGGTCGGTGATGCTGCCGATCACCGAAAGTGCTGCCGACGACAGCGTCCACCGCTGCGACGACGTCAGCTTCGGCCGCAGCTGCAGCAGAGGACGCTGCAACCGGTGGTTCACCACCCGCAGCTGCTCGGCCAGCAGAACCCGGTCCTCGCTGCGCAGATACCGTGCCTCCCAGCGGTACAACCCTCCCGCAGTCCGGTTCGCGATCGTCGCGTCAGCCAGCGCTGCGGTCAGCATCCGCAGCGTCGCCGCCGGATCGTCATCGTCGCGGTCGTCGGCGAACGCCGTGGCGTCGACGAGCAGCTGCCCGAGCCCCAGCACGGCGTCGCGGAACAAGTCGTACTTACTGGGCGAATGGCGGTACAGCGCAGCGGGCGTGATGCCGACCCGCGCGGCGATGTCCTCCATGCTGACGGCGTGATAGCCCTGCGACCCGAACGCGTCGGCCGACGCACGCGCGATCTGCGCCTTGCGATCCTTCGGCCGCCGCCGAACGGCGGGTTCGCCCTCTGACACAGACTCCACGCTAGTCGCTCCTCGGCTGCATCACTGAAAGTCTTTCCGTCAGCGAGAACCAGCATTCACTTATTCTTGCCGCCCGTCTCGCCTGTGTGAGAGGCTTCATACAGCTAGACAAGGGGAGATGTTCGCATGCAGTCATCGTCGCTGACCGCCGAATCCACTCGCATCGTGATTAACAAACGAACTGCCCGCTGGGGCGACGAACCGGTCACCGCTGCCGATGCCCTGGACTTCTGGTCGTTCGCCGCCGGCGCCGCCAACGTCGTCATGCAGCTGTCGCTGCCCGGCGTCGGCTACGGCGTCGTCGAATCCAAGGTCGACTCCGGAAACCTGCTCATCCACCCGTGGAAGCGGGCCCGCACCACATTCACGTACATCGCCGTCGCCGTCATCGGCACCGACGAGGACAAGCTCCTGTACCGCGAGGCCGTCAACTCCGCGCACCGCCACGTCAAGTCCGCCAGCGATAGCCCGGTGCGCTACAACGCCTTTGACCGCGACCTGCAGATGTGGGTAGCCGCCTGCCTGTTCGTCGGGCTGGAAGACACCTACCAACTGCTGCGCGGCGAGATGACCCCCGACCAGGCCGAGGGTTTCTACCGTTCCGCCTGGCCGCTGGGCACCACCCTGCAGGTCAGCGAAGACCAGTGGCCGCCCACCCGCGCCGACTTCGACGACTACTGGAACGCCGCCTGCCGACGCGTCCACATCGACGACACCGTCCGCGCCTACCTGCTTGATCTGCTCGACCTCAAGATGATCAACCCGTTGCTGCGCTTGCCCTTTCGCGGCCTGTTGAAGTTCCTCACCGCGGGCTTCCTGGCGCCGGTGTTCCGTGCGGAGCTCGGGCTGACCTGGAGCCGCGGCAAGCAACGCCGGTTTGAACTGCTTTTCCGGTTCGTCGCTCTGGTGAACCGCTTCCTGCCGTCGTTCATCCGGCAGCCCGGACCGCACGTCTTGCTGGCCGACCTGCGCTGGCGCGCCCGGCACGGCAAGCGGCTGGTCTAGCGCGGTCACGTTCCGCCGAACTGCGGACGCAGCACCGAGGCCAGCGCCGACAGCGGAATGTGCGCCTGCACGGTGCCGCCATCCATGAACCACTGCATGATGCCGGGCGTGTAGTCGAGCGGCGTGTCATGGGCCACGGGGTAATCCGGCATGTACAGGATCAGCTCGTCACCCGACAGCGCCCACGCCTTGTACCCGCCCGAGTACACCTTGTCCGGTCCCCACCGATCCGCCTGGAACGGATAGCTGCCCGGTTGATGCGGTGGTGGCGCTGCGTCGAGCGCGTCCACGATGAACGGCTGGCCCAGCGACGCAATCGCGCCGAGGTCCACTCCGGGCTTGAGTAGATCGGCCAGCTGCAACCGCACCCCGCGGCCCATGTTCCACGTGAATGTGCGAAAAGCGTTGTTGAACTTGGGTCCATCGGCGTGATAGTCCTCGTGGAACACCACGCTCAGCACGTCACCGCGCTGCAGGATCTGGAAGTTCTCCTCGCCGAAGCTGTCGGCCACCATGTGCACACCGACGTTGCGCCAGTTGTTCACCAACGTGGTCAGGTAATCCCGGATGGTCGGGCCGGTCACCGGGTTGTCGACGAGATCGCCGGGCACCGCCACCTTGATATCGCGCACGGCCTTGCGTTCCGAGAGCACCGAGGTGTGGCAGTACGCGCCGTCCCAGTCGGCGCCGAGACCCGCGCACAGGTCCGGCGCCGACGCCCCGGCCAGTGGCACCGTCGCCGCGGCTAGCGACGCCACGACCAGTAGCCCAGCAACCACACGAATGCGCATGCTATTCAGGGCAATTCGACTTTGCTGGCCCGCCACGATCCGTCGACCTTCTCCATGGTCATCTTGACGCGGCTACGGTCGATGCGCGGGTCCGGCGCGGCCTTGTTGGCCACCGTCTGGTCGACGAACATCAGCACGACCACCTTGTCGGGCGTCGCCGACTTCACCGCCGAGTCGATCACGACGCCGCGCGCGGTCGCCTTGTTGTCCAACAGCAGCTGACGCAGCTGCGCACTGGATTGTGAATACATGTCCTTGAATTCGCCCGTCGCACCGTTGAGTACGTCGGCGAAGTTCTGGTCCACATTGTTGGAGTCGATGCTCGTCAGCACCTGCGCGTAGCGCACCGCCGCCGCCTGGCCCTCGCGTGACGCCACCTCGACCTGATGCTGCTGCCACGCCTGCCAGCCCAAGAAGCCCGAGCCGCCGAGAAGCGCAACCATCAACGCGCCCAGCAACACTCGACGGACCAGGGGCCACCGCCGCCGCGTGGCAGGCTCCTCGGCAACCTCATCAACCGTCTCCTCAACGGCCTCCACTTCGGCGTCGGTATCGGGTTCGATGTCAGTCGTAGCAGTCACCGCAATCTCCTTAGCTCGGCGGTTCGATCGGCAGCACCGGGCCGCCGTACGGGGTCGGAATGGTGTAGCGCCCCTTGGGTGTCGGGTCGGTGGTCTGACCGAGGTCGGCACCCGGCGGAGGACCGGCGGTGTCGTCGCCGGTCGGCCGCGGCGCGTTCTTGGCCCCGCGGATCAGCACCGCGGGATCGTCGTCGCGGCAGTAGGTGTACAGGTACGGCTCCGGATAGTCCGCCGACGACGGTGGGCGGCGCGGGGTGCCGTAGTCGCATGTGTAGCGCGGGTAGACGTCCGCGGTCACCCACAGGCCGTGGTCGTGCATGATGCTGCCCAGCGCATCGAGCAGCGACCCGCGGTAGTCCGGGAACAGCGCGTTGAGCGCAGGCACCCGCACATACAGCAGTTGCCCTGCGGTGGCCATGCTGGTCAGCAGCCCCACCATGGTGTCGGAGTTGTCGGTGAACAAATTGTCGGTGGCCGAAAGGGTTTGCGGCGTCTGGTCGACGAACCGGCGATAGCCGTCGACCATCTTGTTCACCCCGACGAAGGTGCGGCTGAGGTTGCCGGTCGCCACCATGATGCCCGGGTTCTTGTCGGCGGCCGTCGTCAGCACGATCCGGCTGGTCTTCAGAACGCTGGTGGTCTCAGGCAGAACGGAATCCAGCGTCGACAGCAGGAACGTGCCGCCGTCGATGATGTTGGCCAGCTTCTGCGGACCCTGGTTGGTCAGGCTCAGTTCTTTCTTGACCAGCTCCAGCTTGGCCGGATCGACCTGCTTCAGCATTCCGTCGGCGTGGGCCAGGACGTCAGCCAGGCTGACCGGCACCGAGGTATTACTCTGTGCGATCACACTGCCGTCGTGCAGGTATGGGCCGGTGTCGGAGTCCGGGACGAATTCGATGTACTGCTCGCCGGCGGGGGAGAGCCCCGATACCCGCACCGGGCTCGCCGTCGGGATCTTCACATCCGAACGCACGGTGGCCACCGCGGCGACACCGTCGGGTGTCACTGCCAGCGACTGCACCCGCCCGATCGGCACCCCGCGCAGCGTGACGTCCTGGTTCGGCAGCAGCCCACCGGATTCCGGCAGCTGAATCGTGACCCGGTACGCCGAGTCGAACGGTGTGACCCGCAGCGCACCGACCAACACGTATGCGGTCGCGATCACCAGCGTCATCACCAAACCCGCTGTCGACAGCCACAATCGGTGTCGATACCCGAATCCGACCACCCTCACGACGTGGCCCGCTGTCCTGTCGATCATGGCGGCGGTCCCGGCAACGGTCCGGGCAACGGCGGCGCGACGATCAGCTCACCCGGTTTATCGGGGCTCGGCAAGACGGGAACCTGCGGAACGCCGGGACCGGAGCCGACGACGCGCTGCTGCAGTCGCCACAGCGTGTACTTGAACGTGCCGGCCATCTGCGCCCAGTCGTAGCGCTTGGGGCCATGGAAGCCGACGTCGCCGCCGAATCCGGCATCGGGGATCGACCCCAGCACCAGCCGGTCGATGCTGGCTCGCACCGAAATCGCGTTACTCGGCGTTGATTTGATGAACGGCGGCATCAGCCGGTTCAGAGCCGCCAGATTGGCGTCCGGAGCGAGCACCAAATCATTCCACGCCCGGGCGATCGTGTTGGCGTCGCCGATCACGCTGCGCCCGCTGGTGTCGGTGCCCGCGATGGAGGGGAACTTCTCCAGCTGTGTGCCGGTGTCACCGACCTGCTGCACGACGTCGGCGACGGCGTCGGCGTTCGCGGCCAGCGCGTCGGTGGCCGGCCCAGCCGCGGCCACCACCTCCGTGAGTTGCTGATTCTTGGCGTCGAGTTCCTTGGCCAGCTGCGATGTCTGGGTCAACGCATCTGAGATCTGGCCGGAACGCGCCGTCAGTTTCGACAGCGTGCCGTTGGTCTTGGCGATGATGTCGCCGAACGCCTGCCCCTGATCACCGGTCGCCTTGCCGAGACCGTTGATGATGTTGGTGAAGTTGCGCACCGCACCGCCGTTGACCATCACCGCCGCTGAACTGAGCACCGACTCCACCGTGGCCGCGGCCGTGGTGTTGTCCAGGCCGATGGTGTCGCCGTCCTTCAGCAGCGGAGTGGCGGGGGAGGCACCAGGCGGTGGCTTCAAAGCGATGAACACATCGCCCAGCGGTGTGGCCGAACGCAGTTCGGCGGTGCTGCCTTTCGGCAGCCGCACCCCGTCCATGATCCGGATCGTGGTGACCGCGGTGTAGTTGCGCGCCACCATCGACTCCATCTGGCCGACGTCGGCACCCGCGAGTTTCACCTTGGCCTCCGCGGGCAGGTTCAACGCGTTCGAGAAGACCGCGGTCAACCGATACCCGCCGCTGCCCACCGTCGGTGCCGGCAACGGCAGGCTCGACAACCCGTTGGACGAGCACGCCGTGGCGCCCAACGCCACCACCAGAACCGCGACGCCCCGTTTCATTTCTGCCCCATCGCAGCCATACCGTCGAGCACGTAGCTCAGCCCGAAGTCGGGTCCGAAGTCCTGTAACGTGCCCGTGCTGCAACCCAACTGGCGCAGGCCCATCAGGTTGCACAGCTCCTTGGTGGCCTGGTTGTCGAACAACACCCGATCGGTGAGCACCCGAGCCCTGGCCACGCCGTTGTTCCGGTCGACCACGTTGTACAGGTTGTCCAGGGTCAGCGGCGCGACGTCGATGAACTCCTTGAGGTCCCGCTGCCGTTCGACGAGGGTGTTGGCGGTCGTGTTGCCGTTATTGACAACAGCTTTGATATTGTCCCGGTTCTTCTCCAGGAAATCGCCGACCTGCGTCAGCAGCGTGTTCATCGTTTTGCCGGTGGTGCCGCTACCGAAGTCCTCGTCGTTGACGATCTGGCTCAGCTGGCGCACGGTCGCGCCGAAGTCGCGCAGCGTCGCGTCGTTGTCGGCAGCCGCCTGCAGCAGCGAGCTCAGGTTACGCACGATCGTGGTCAGCTGATCGCGAGTCTGGGCGCCGCCGTCGGCGCTGAGCCGCAACGCATTCGATAGTTCACCCAACGCGTCCTTGATCTTTTGCCCGTTGCCGTCGGCGATCGCCGCACCGGAGTTCACGACGTCGGCCACCGGCCCGTTACCCTTGCCGTCGCCCTTGAGCGAGACCGAGATCTTGTCCAGCACGCCGAGCACGCGGGCGAACTCCACGGGCGTCTTGGTCCGCGGCAGCCCGATGGTGTCGCGGTCCCTGAGTATCGGCCCGCCGCGGTACGGCGGGGTGAGCTCGATCTGGCGGTCGGTGAGGATCGACGTCGAGATCGTCACCGCCTGCGCGTCGGCCGGAATCTTGACGTCACGGTCGACGGTGAACTGCACCTCGACGTACCCGCTCTTCGGCGTGATCGCGGTGACCTTGCCGACCGGCATCCCCAGGACCGCCACCGTGTTGTCGACGTAAAGCCCGGCAGCGCTGTCGAATTGGGCGGTCAGCGTGATGTGGTCTCCTGCCGACTTGAAGTACACCAATGCCACGGTGATCGCCGACGCGGCGGCCACGACGACCACCGTCACAACCGCCAGCAGCCTGGCCCGCGCACTCACTTGCAGTCCTTGAAGTATTGGATCATCCCGAACTGCTTGGCCCGGCCGCTGATTGCGCACATCCACGAGTCGACGGCCAGCCCGTTCGGGGCGTTGAAGTCGAAGGCGTTGCCGGTGCCGCTCGCATTCGCGAAGCCGCGCAGCGCGACCGGGCCGGCCTGCAGGGTGCTGCGCAACAGGTCGTCGTGTTGGGCCAGCAGGTCGGAGAGCTGGCGCAGATTCTTGATGGTCTGGTCCAGCTCGCTGCGGTTGGCCACCACGGTGGTGCTCATCGTGTTCACCAGATTGGTGAGTGCGGCCATCATCGCGTGGAAGGTGGCGCTGCGCGCCACGAACCGGCTGATCAACTCCTGCCCCTGGTTGATCATCGCGGCGATGTTGGCGTGCTGCCGCTCCAGCGTCGAACTGATCAGATCGGTGCTCTTCAGCAAGGCGCCCAACTGGTCTCGCCGGTCGGCGATCACCGTCGACAGGGTCTGGATGTTGCGCATCGCCTGCGGCACCACCTCGGGCAGGCCCTGCATCTGCTGGCCCAGGATCCCCAGGGACTTCGCGAACGCGTCCGTGTCGACCTGCTCGTAGGTGGTCGTCACGTCGGCCAGCGCGGCCTGCAGATCGTACGGAACTTCGGTATGCGCAAGGTCGAAGGTGTTGTTGGGCAGCGACCCGCCCTCTTTGGGTTCCAGCGCCAGGTAGCGCGAGCCCAGGATGGTGGCGACCTTGATGACGGCCTTCGAGTCCTTACCGAGCGCGACGTCGTCCTGCACTTCGAGCCCGGCTTCGACGTGGTCGCCGGCGAGCCTCATGCTGGTGACCTTGCCGACCTGGATACCGCCGATGGTGATCGGGTTCCCGGTCTGCAACGCGGCCGCCTGGAGGAACAGCGCGGTGTAGTGGCGGTGATTGACGTTGGCGGCGTTGGCAATCAGCATGGCGCCGACGATGACGCTGACCACGGCGACGGCGATCAGGCCGAGCCAGGTCGTGTTGTAGCTCTCCAACCGCCGCCTAGCCATTGGCCATGTTCCTGCATCGTGGGGTGTACATCGCTTTGCTTCCCGGTGTCGCCGCGTTGACGATGATCGGCGTGATGTCGTTGAGGCCGGGGAAGAATCCGGTGGCGTTCAGGTCGCACGCGTAGGCATTGCCGAACGCGCCCTCGTTGGTGATCCGCGCCAGGCCCTTGAGCATCAGCGGCAGGTTGTCGCCGGTGAACGCCAGCTGCGGCTCGATGTCGACGAGATGCCCGGTGAAACCTGGCTGGCGAGTTATCATCTCGTTCAACTGTGGGTTGACGGTGTCGGAGATCGTCGACAGCTGACGGATCACCCGCGCCATCGTGCCGGTCGAGGCGACCAGCTCGGGGCGCCGCGCGTTGAAGTCCGACACCACCTTGCTGGTCTGCGAGATCACCTGATCGAGGTTCTGGTTCTGCGTCGCGAGGTTCGCCATCACCGTGTTCAGTTGGGTGATCACATCGCCGAGGGTCTGATCACGGCCGGCGAAGGTGTCTGTCAGCGTGGAGGTTTGACTGACCAGGTTGACGATCGACGAGTTGTCACCCTGCAGGGACTGGATTACACCCTTGGTGAGGTTGTCGGCGTCGCGCGGGTTCAGCACGCTGAACAGCGGTTCGTAGCCGTTGAGCAGCGTGCCGACATCGAAGGACGGGTCGGTGCGCTCGAGCGGGATCGTTGCGTGCGGCGCGAGCGGGCCTGGGCTGCCGATCTTGCCGAGCGACAACCCGAGGTACCGCTGGCCGACGATGTTCTGGTAGGTCACCGAGGCCACGGTGTTGCCGAACAGGTGCTGGTCGTTCTGCACGACGAACGACACCTTGGCCAATTTGCCTGCCAGTTCGATTTTTTCGACGCGGCCGACGCGTACGCCCGCCATCCGGACGTCGTCGCCCTCCCGCAGCCCATACACGTCGGTGAACATCGCGGCGTACGGAGTGGTGGGACCGGCCACGTCGCGGCGCAGCGTCACGTACACCAGCCAGGTCAACGTCACCGCCACGACCATGAACAGCGACAACCCGATCAACGGGGCACGAAACCTCATGGAGTCCCCCCGGCTTCGGCGGGCAGCGGTGGCACAGGCGCGGCACCAGCCGGCGGTGGCGGAGCGTCGTCCGGATCGGCGGTGCCCGGCACCCGCGGGAAGGGCGGAGCCCACCACGGCGTCGGCGGATTCGGGTCGGCCAGGTTCGGGGTCGGGTTGATCAGCGGCGGACCGACCGCCACCAGGTTGCCGTCCGGACCGACAACCGTGCCCGGTGTCGGCGCCAGATCCTTCGGCGGTTGATAGTTCTGCGGCAGCAGCATCTCGGGAAGGTCGGGCCGCACCACGATCTTCGGTGCGGTGTAGCAACTCGGCCCGAGCAGTTGGCCGTAGCGGGGGCAGTCGGCGCGGGTGTAGTCGTAGCTCGGCGTCAGCGACAGGTTGACCCGCATATTGCCGGTGTCCAATTCCGGCATCCACACCTCGTCGAAGAACTTGCGGGACAACTCATTCATCTTCGTGAACGCCGGCACGAACTTGCCCGCGTTCATCGCGAGGCTGCCCAGCACCGGAGTCAGGTCATGGGTGATGCCGGTGAGCTGGTCGATGTGATTGTCGATCGCGGTGTGTGTGGTGCCCAGCGTGTGCTGGCCTCCGGTCACCAACGTGGTGAGCGCAGCGCGCTTTTCGGCCAGTACCTGCATGGGCTGCACCGCCTGATGCAGGGCATCGACCAGATCGGGCGCGGTTGTCGACAACCCGTGGGTGGCGTCGATCAACGCCGAGACCGTGGAGGGGCCGTCGTCGGTGCTGACGATCGAGTTCAACTGGTCTAGAAGCCGATTCAGTTGGGCGCCCCCGGTGAGCAGCTTGCCGCGCCGGTTCTCGGTGGCGGCGTTGACCGCGGCCAAGATGCCGACGCTGCGGTCCTCGCGGCCGCGGCCGGTGGCGGCCAGCACGTCGCGCAGCTTGCTGATCGTGGTTTGGAACAGCACCGTCGGCAGCTGGGTGTCCTCGGGGATGTGCTCGCCGGCGCGGATCGCCGGACCGGGTCCGTCGGCAACTAATTGCACCGACGACACCGCGAACACGTTGGACGGCACCACCCGCGCGGTCACCGACGCCGGGATGGAGCCGGCGTATTCGGGTTTCAGGTCGATGTGGACGTAGTTGGGATGGCCGTTGGCGGCCGGGATCACGGTGTCGACCGCACCGACCAAGACACCGTGATACTTCACGTCCGACTTCTGTGGCAGCCCGTCGCCGACGTTCAGCAGGTCGGCGACCACCCGGATGTAGTTGTTGAGCTTGCCGTTCGACTTGAGTAGCAACAGCGTGGTGACCAGGGCGGCGACCAGCACCACGGCCAGTCCGCAGAACAGCAGCTGCCGCTCGGTGGGGCCGCGGCCGTCCAGGTCAAAGGAATTCGCCATCTAGCCGCCGAACCTCGCTCCGGCGTCGACGCTCCACAGCGCCATGGTCAGCAGCATGTTGACGACGATCGTGACCGTGATGGCCGCGCGCATCGCGTGCCCGGCGGCGATGCCGACACCTTCGGGTCCGCCGCTGGCGTAGAAGCCGTAGTAGCACTGGATCGTCGAGGCGATCCAGACGAACACGACCGCCTTCAGCAGTGAGTACAGCACGTCGGTGCCGGACAGCATCAGCGTGAAGTAGTGCAGGTACGCCCCGTTGGATCCGCCGCTGATCACCTCGACCACGATCTGGGTGGTCAGGTAGCTCACCGCCAAACACAGGACGTAGAGCGGGATCACGGCGACCACCGACGCCATCAGCCGCGTGGTCACCAGGTAGGGGATGGGCCGGATCGCCAGCGAGTCGAGCGCGTCGATCTCCTCGGCGATCCGCATCGACCCCAGTTGTGCGGTGAAGCGGCAGCCGCCTTGGGTCGCGAACGCCAGCGATGCCGCGATCGGGGCGAGCTCGCGGGTGTTCACCAGTGACGAGATGATCCCGGTTGCCGGGCCCAGACCCAGCAGGTTCAGGAAGTTGTAGCCCTCGATGCCAACGATCGCGCCGACCGTCACACCCAGGACCAGTGCGACGCCCGCGGTACCGCCGCCGACCACCAACGACCCGTTGCCCCAGGCGATGTCGGACAGCAGCCGGGCGAACTCGGTTCGATAGTGGCGCAGCACAATCGGCACCGCCGCGACCGCACGGACGAAGAAGACCAGCATGTGGCCCATCCGGACGATCGACGACGTGAGCGTCCGGGAGAACCGGGTCCACGGAATCCGGAAGGGGCTGTAGGTGGACGCAGTCACAGGCCCACCCTGGGGAACAGCATGTTGTACAGCTGGCTGATAACGACGTTGACGATCATCAGGATCAGAATCGACTCGACCACAGCGGCATTCACCGAGTTGGCCACCCCGGTCGGACCGCCCTTGGTGGACAGGCCCTTCTGACTCGACACGATCGCGACGATCGCGCCAAACACCACGGCCTTGAGTAACGCGAGCACCATGTCACCCGGTGTGGTGAACGAGGCGAAGGTGGCCACGAAGCTGCCGGGTGCCCCGTTCTGGAAGTAGACGTTGAACAGATAGCTCGCAAGGAACCCGACGAAGCACACCACCCCGGTCAGCGCGACGCCGATCATGATCGCGGCGGCGAACCGCGGCACGACGAGGCGACGGATCACCGAGACACCCATGACCTCCATGGCGTCGATCTCTTCCCGCATCGTCCGGGAGCCGAGGTCGGCGGTGATGGCCGAGCCGACAGCGGCCGCCATAAGAATCGCCGCGACCAGGGATGCGGCCTGCCGGATCACGGCCAGACCGCTGGCCGCGCCCGCCAGCGAGGTGGCGCCGACCTGCCCCGCGAGCAGCGCGAACTGGATCGACAGCGTCACACCGACCGGCAGGGCCACCAGCACTGTCGGCACCACGGCCGTCCCGGCCATGAACGCGCCTTGGCGGACGAACTCCTGCAGCGGGAACCGGCCGGTGACGAGGTCGAGGAACAAGTACTGCAGAGTCCTCACACCGAGGACGAACTGCTCGCCGACCGTCCTGAGCGACGCGAGCGGGTGCCGCTTCACATAGCCAACGGTCCAGTTTTCGATGACCTCCACCCCGCCGCCGCTGGACTGACGGCTTACCGGCAGATCCAGCTCAGACATTGGCTGACAATCCTTGGGTCGCCGGCGCCCCGGATGTCAAACAATCTGCGCACGAGCGCATTTGGTAGACGCAGAAGATGGGAAATTCACATCCGTTCGCTACTTGATGCCGACGCCATCAGTCGATGGATTCTTTGGGGTCTTGTGCACCGTAGGACTCATCGACTTGCGACGTCAAGATGTCAAAGAATATTCATTTACATACTGCTCAAGTGATCAGTATGTTTGGCGACGTCAAGCGCGCATCGCTCATAGGCACGTCCCGCACATGACCGACGAAACGCGTTACCGTAAGCGCAGTTACCTTCGATGGCCGTGCTACGCGGAATGCACCGGTGGCATTCGATCGTGCGGCAGGGTCCAGATCCGGTTACGTGACCGCATCACGGGATTGGTTATTCACATCCTGCCGCGTTATGGCGCGATGAGCGTCCCCGCCTGTGACGCGGCCTGCAGCAATTGGGAGATCGTCAATGCGCCGTACCCCGTCTCGACGGGCCCCATGGGCAATCCCAACCATGGCACGACGGTCGGATCCGGGGCGACGTCGAGGTTGTACGCCTGCATCCCGGGCAGATGGTGTTCGAAGAAATTGCCCAGGGTGTCGATCATGAAGATCGCGTCCCCGATGGGGCCGTATCCGTAGAGCGCCGAGGAATTGAACAGCGGCGCAACCGCATTCGGATCGCCGATCATCACGATCGGGCCGTAATGGGGCTTACTTCCGCCGGCCGGAACGTAGCGGGGCATGAACGGTTGTAGACCGGGTAGGTCGCTGGAAAAGTACGCCGCGGGATCGCCGTAGGTCTCGATGTTGACGAACCCGGAGTTGGCGCCGTTGCCGGTGACGATGGTGTTGATGCCGGGACTCTCGAACCCGATGCCGCCCAATCCGGTCTGCTGCGAGACGTATTCGGCTTCCCAGCCCCCGAGCGAGTGGCCGGTGACGAAGATGTCCGAGGTGCTGTAGCCCTGAAGCGCGGCCGCATCCTGCACCCGCTGTTCGAATCTGAGCGCGTCGGTGAAGGCTCGCGGCGTCGTCCCAGTGAAGAGGATCTGGAGGTCGGTGACGATCTGGGAGATGGCGATCAGCGGGTTGAACAATAGGTTCGTTCCGCCGGTGGTGCCTTGGTAGGCGATGATGATCTGGTTCTGCGGTGTCACCCAGACCTGGGCGGCCTCACCGGAGAGAACATTGGTCGACGTCATGGGCACGCCGTTGACCGTGAACTGACGCAGACCGCCCGGGACACCGCCCAGCACGTATTCGGCCGCTGCGGCGTTGAGGAATTGCGCCACTGTCGGCGTCAGCGCTGTTGTGGGGCCGGTGTAAGTCATGGTGGGCGGCACCGGCTGACTGGTCGGCGTCGCGTCGAGTCCCGCCGCATGTTCGATTCTGCGAAACGCCGTGAAGAGGAGTTCGTCGATCGGCGCGAAGTTGAGCGGGCTCTGCGGGCCGGTCGTGGCGGCGGTCATGTCCAGTGTCTGCAGCACCGTGTTCACGATGTGCCCGGGCAACCCGATGAGCTGGGCGATGGGGGACAGCTGCCCCGGAGGCTGGGGAGCGACCGGCGCCGACGTGGTGGACGATGCTGTCGGGAGAGGTTGCGGCGCAGTCGAATTGCGATCAGCGGCGAGTCGCTTACTCGTCGCCAAACCTGCGCCACGCGATGACGCGCCGGCGGCGGTCGCAGTTGCGTCACGCTTGGCGGCTTTATTGCCGTCCGACTTTCGTGGCCCGCTGGCGGTCGAGTGACTCGACGATGCGGACGACGAATTGGCGTGACCGGTATCCGCCCACGCCACCGCTTGCCCGCTGGCGACCCCCAAGCCAACGCCGAGACCGAGGGCGGCGACGGCCAGGCCACACCGGTGCCCTGTGTGCATACGACGGTTCGCCCGATCTGGCACACGTGCCGTCATGCATCCCCCTGATCTGGTCTCGGAGTCGATACCCTGCCGCTGAGCGTATGACAACGCGCGATGTCAGTCCCGATTTTGGCCGGGATGCCGGATCGGTACCGACCTTCGGCGTCGCTGGCAAAGGTGATGTAGCTTCAATCGACGGTCGGGGGAGCTGCCGAGGAGTAGATGGTGGAGGCGACACCATTCGGGCACTATCAGCTGCAAGAGCTGATAGGTCGCGGCGGCATGGGCGAGGTCTACCGCGCTTTCGACACCAAGACCGACCGGGTCGTCGCCCTCAAGGTGCTTCCGCACCGGCTGGCCGAGGATGAAACCTTCCAGCAACGTTTCAGGCGCGAAGCTCAAGCCGCCGCTGCCCTCAATGAACCGCACGTCGTCCCGATCCACAGTTATGGCGAGATCGACGGGCGGCTGTATTTGGATATGCGGCTGATCGAGGGCCGCACGCTCGGCGCCATCCTGTCCGACACCGGCAGGCCACTGGACCCTGCCCTCGCGGTCAACGTGGTCGAGCAGGTCGCGGGCGCTTTGGACGCCGCACACGCCGCCGGCCTGATCCACCGCGACGTCAAACCGTCCAACATCCTGATCACCGGCCGCGACTTCGCCTACCTCATCGACTTCGGCCTGGCCCGGACCGCGGGCGAAGCCGGACTGACGACCGCGGGCAGCACCCTGGGAACGCTGGCGTACATGGCGCCCGAGCGGTTCAGCGGCGGCCAGGCCGATCACCGATCCGACGTCTACGCGCTGACCTGTGTTCTCTACGAGTGCCTCACCGGGGATCGGCCCTACCCGGACGACAGCTTGGAGCAGCAGATCGCCGGGCACATGACGACGCCGGCGCCGCGCCCGTCCGAGAAGGATTCCAGGCTGGCGGCGTTCGACGACGTCATCGCCAAAGGCATGGCCAAGAAACCGGCCCAACGCTATGACAGCGCCGGCCAGTTGGCTGCCGCCGCGCGCCAGGCGTTGAGCGCGCGGGTCCGCAGGACCGGCAGTTCCGGACGCCACGCGATGGCCGCGCCGAAGCCGCATCGGCGTCGCGCGTTCACCGCCATCGGCGCAGCCGCGCTGTTGGTGGCCGCCGCCGGGGTCGGTGCCTGGCAGTGGCGATCAGCCGAGAACCGGTCCAGCAGCGCAACGAGTTTGGCCGGGACGGCGTCCAGTTCGCAGCCGCTGCCGCAGGCCGATGGTGCCGTACCCGAGATCGCGGCCACCGTGCCAGCCAAGATCCGGGACACCGGGAGACTGATCGTCGGTGTCAACATTCCCTATGCGCCAAACGAATTCATCGATGCCGACGGCAAGGTGGTCGGTTTCGACGTCGATCTGATGAACGCCGTGGCGCGCACGTTGGGTCTGACGCCGGAGTATCGCCAGACCGCGTTCGAGGCCATCATCCCGTCGGTGCGGGCCGGCGACTTCAATCTTGGTATGTCGTCGTTCACCGATACCAAGGAACGTGAGGCTGCGGCCGATTTCGTCACCTACTTCCGCGCCGGCACCCTGTGGGCGCAGCGGCCCGGCGCGGCGATCGACCCCGACAACGCCTGCGGTCTCAAAGTCGGGGTGGCCTATCCGTCGCTACAGGAATCCGACGAGCTGCCGGCCAAGAGCAAGGACTGTGTGGCCGCCGGCAAGCCGGCCATCAAGAAGGTCATCTACACCCGCCAGGACGACCTCAATACCGCGCTGATGGCCGGCGAAGTCGATGCCATGTCGGCAGATTCTCCCGTCACCGGGTTCGCGATCAAGACCAGCGGCGGGCAGCTCGAAGCCGCCGGCGCGGTCTTCGATTCGGCGCCCTACGGGTGGCCGGTCGCGAAGGATTCCGGTCTCGCCGAGCCGTTGCGCCAGGCGCTGCAGCACCTGATGCAGACCGGCGAATACCGGACCATCGCCACGATCTGGGGCGTCGAGAAGGGGATGATCGACAAGCCGTCGATCAATGGCGCTGTGCGCTAAGCATTTTCGTTGACGGTGTTTTCCTGCCGATGTCGATAGCGACTCGCAGGTTCTTTGGCGACGGTGAGACCGACGCTCACGGTTCCGCCACCGCCGATCGCCGAATCCTTGACGCGCCCGCCCGTCACTGCTATTAAATTGGTCACACAAATTAAATCGCCGTATCTGCGTCACACTAAGTCGGGAGCGACTCATGACGATTGTTCGTCCCCTTTGCCAAGAGACTCCGGTTCCCACGCTCACGCCCAATCGCAGAGCGCGGCGTCAAGCCGCCAAGAGCGCTGCGAAGGCCAGCGCATACGGGGGGATCGCGGTAGCGGCTTGGCTGACGGGTGCCGTCGCCATGGGTCACGGTGTCGCCGCGGCCGATTCGACCGGCTCCACGGATTCGTCTGCCTCCTCGTCCGACGGCTCGAACGCCGCCACCGGCGCTGCCTCGGCGCATACGGGGCCGCGTGCCACCGGATCACTCAAGGCCAGAAACCGTCTCCGCGCCCCGGAGTCGTCCAGTGCACCGTCGAACCGCCACCGCGCGGGTGAGGTGACCAGCGACGGCTTGCAGAACAGCGGCACCGCTGGATCCGCGACCAGTTCCACCCCCACGTCTGATTCGGTGCGTTCCGCGGCGACGAAGCCGTCGACCGCGGTCTCCGTCCCGAAGGCCACTATCGCGACTATCCGCATCGCACCGCGCACCACGGCTGCGACGCCTGTCGCAGCGATCGGCAGCTTCGGTAATAGCTTGCAGGCCAGCGCCACAACGGTGCAGCCTGCGGCAGCTGCCGCACTGCCGGCCAACGTGATTGTGTTCCGCCCACTCGAGGCGCTGAACAGCTTCTTCGTCGGGCTGCTCGACCCGTTCCTCAAACCTCCGCCCAAGACGCCCGGACCCATCGTGCCGATCATCTGGTCGGTCCTCGGTGCAGTGCGCCGCGATCTGTTCAATCAGGCACCGACGCTCGCCCACGATCCGAGCGCCTCAGTGCAGACCGGCCAGACTCTCGCGGGCAACTTCAGCGCCAGCGATCCCGAGGGTGACTCGGTGAGATACACGGTGATCCGGGGTCCGCGCAACGGTACCCTCACTGTCAACGCTGCAACCGGGGCGTTCGAGTACACGCCAAACGGTGTCAACTTCAATGCTGCACAACCAGACTCGTTCACCGTTTCAGTCACTGACCAAAAGGCCAACCTGCTGACCTTGTTCGGGCGGCCCCACGCGGATCAAGGAACCGTGACAGTCAGCCTGCTGAGCTCAGCCACAGCCGGGACCGTCACGGTGGACTTCGGCGACAGTCAGGGGGCGCTACTGCATACGGAGCGCTACAACAACTTCCATGTCAGTACGACGTTTGCCAGTCAACGGGACGCCGACGTCGACTTCCTCAACGCGCAGGGATTGCACGGCACTCTCTACCGTGCCTGGTTGAACAGCCCGAACCAAACAGAAGCGACCTGCACGGGCTCAACTGGGGCATGCACGTTGTCACCGTCGATGGACGCATACCTCACTGATCTCGAGAACGTGTCGGACTCACTGCTGGGCAACCTGCGTCTTGACGCGTGGCGCGGTGAGGACACTGACGCGGCGAAGGCCGGAATGGAGCGAATCCTTCTCGCAGTCAAGCAATCACACCCGAAGATGCAGCTCATCGAAGGCTGGAATGAACCCGACGCGCCGGGTTCGACCCTCACGGCGGCTGAGATCTATCAGGGCTACAAGGCGCTCTACCAGGCGGTCAATGATGTCAACACAACCCTCGGTGCCGGCGATCCGAACTACGTGCCGCTGAAGGTCGGCGGACCCGCGCTGTACTACTTCAACCAACCGTTGCTCAACTCGTTCCTCGACTCGTATCAGAGCGACCCCGACCCAAATAAGCGGTTGGACTTCATCTCTTACCACGCCTACCTCAACATCCTTCCGAACGGCAGTCGGCAGTTCTACAAAGCTGATCCGAGTCTGGTCAAGGACTACCGGAATCAATTGGACGCCATGTTGGCGGCGCGCGGCCTCGACACCAGCTTGCCCACCTACATCACCGAGACCGGGATCTATCCGGGGCCTCTGTGCGATGCGTGTAACAGCACCGACTACATCCGGCAAGCCGCCGGCATGCCGTCGTTGCAGTACTGGCTAGCTCAGCAGCACGACACCTACGCCTTCAACTGGGTCGCGCGCCGCCAGGGGCTCAAGGATGAGTTCGTGACCCAGAACTCGGTTGGCCCCTATGCGAATCTCCAAACCCAGCAGATTCTTTGGCAACCGTACGATCCGCTGCCCTCCAACGCGCTGACGCCGTATGGAAACGTCATGCTGATGCAGTCGAAGATGGAGGACATCAAGGTAGCGGCGACGTCGGACCAACTTGTCAATGGCTCTGGCGTGTATGCGGTAGCCGCCAAGGATGCCGTTTTGCCGGAAGCGTCTCTGATGGTGTGGAACTACCAGGGGTGCAGCGGAGTTGGATCGACGTCTGGCTGCGGCACCGCGGCATACGACACGACGATGAAGCTGGCGAATCTGCCGAACGGTCTCGGTGACGGGCCGGTGACCGTGACTGTGTACCGAGTCGACCAGAACACCAGCAACTTCTACTACGACCCCACCAACACCGATCTGACCAAGGCCGAACTGAAGCAGGTGGACGTGCACACCGTGACACCGGAAGGGGGCACTCTCAACTTCCGGACCGATCTCGCGCCCGACACGATCTATCTGTTCGTCCTCAAGGGGGCCGTTCAGCCTTCGGCCAACAGCGCGGTCTGACGACAGCGAGACGGAAAGCTGCACAGTCGCTACGCGTTGGCGGTGTGCAGCATCCCGGCAATGTCGGGGTCAAGCTGTTGCAGCGCAACGATTACCGCGATCGGGGCGTCCCGGCCGATGGTGGACCGAACGGTGGTCGTGCGGCCCTGCCGCTCCGGCGAGCGGAGTTCGTCGATGCGGGCAACCAATGCGTCGGCGAGTTCGTCGAAATCGGTGATCAGCCCCCCGACGATGACCAGTTCCGGATCGAGCAGGGCTTCGATCATCGTGGCGGTGTGCGCGACGCGGTCGATGACGTCTCGAATGATGTTCTGCGACTGTTCGTTTCCCGCGTTCTCGCGACGCAGGGCGTCGATATCGACCTCGTCGTAGGTCTTGCCGATCGTCTGCGGGGCGGCCGCCTGCATGGCATACATCGACATGTCGGCTTCCATGCAGCCGGTCCGCCCGCAGCGGCACGACGCCGTGCTGCCATACACGGGCACGTGCCCGATGGCGCCCGCTACGCCGGTCGAGCCGGCGTAGGGCCGTCCGTCGATGATCAGTCCGACACCCAGCCGGCCACCGTGATCGATGACCACCGCCGAACGCGCCTCGCGGGCTGCACCCGCGATCGTCTCGGCCAACGTGATCGCCTTGGTGGTGTCTTGAACGGCCACCGGGATGCCGAGGTCGCGCGAAAGCACCTTGCCCAGTTCGACATTCGTCCAGCCGACCTCGTGAGACGCGATGACCAGTCCGGTGGTGTCGTCGACAAGTCCGGGGATGCAGACGCCGACGACCGAGGCCGGCTTGCCGGTGGAGCCGCTCATCAGTTTCTTGGCGATCCGCGTGATCGAGCGGATGACTGCCGCAGGATCTCGGTCGCCGGTCGGGGTCTCGCCTTCATCTGAGATGTTCCCGGTGGCGTCGGCGAGGATGACCCGCGCACGGATGCCGTCGATTCGAATGCCCAGCACCCGACGTGCCTCCGGGTTGCAGTCGAGCAGGATGCGCGGCCGGCCGCGAGAGTTGACGCCCTCGATGCGCGACTCCAACTCGACGAGCGTGCCGTCGTCGATGAGATCGGCGACGAGCGTGGTGATCGACGGGCGCGGCAGACCGAGCCGGTCGGCCAGGTCGGCCCTGGCCAGCGGACCAGACGTGCGCAGCAGATGAACGACGCGTTGGCGCTGCAGGAGGCGCGCAACCTGCCTGCTCTGCTTCGTCGACTCCGACGGTTTCAGCACACCCTCCTTGACGGGGCGTGACGAATGTTATTAAATTCGTCACATCAACTAAATCGTATTAAGTACGTCACATCAATTAAACCGGGGAGCCCTCCAATGACTGCTGACCATCGGCCTGCCAAACCGCTGACAATGTCCCTCCAGGATGCCGCCAAGGTCGGCGCATACGGCGGCATTGCGGTCGCATGGCTGGCTGGAGCGGTCGCGGCTGGTCACGGGATCGCGGCGGCCGACTCGACCGGTAGCTCCTCGGATTCATCCTCGTCCGCTTCCTCCGCTGCTGGGTCGACCTCCGGTGGATCCTCGTCGGTGGCACACGCCGGGCCGCGTGCCACCGGTACCGCCAAGGCTAAGGCCACCCGCACCCCGAAGCCCTCCGCCACGACGAAGTCGAGCGATTCGGCGGCGTCGTCGTCGACTGCGAGTGTGGCTGCCAAGTCGGCGACACCGACCGGCACGCCATCGGTCACCTCGACCGCTGCATCGGTGAGCTCGACCACGCCGTCGGCGAGCTCAACCGCCGCGTCTCCCGCACCGAGCCCCAAGGCCGGCAGCTTGCGCACCGCAGTGTCGTCGGTACCGGCCGCGGTCAGCGCACCGGTCCTCGCGCCGAACCCGCTGGGATTCCTCAACAGCGCCGTCACGTCACTGCTCAACCCGTTCCTCAAGCCGGCGCCCACCAACAGCGGGCCCATCGTGCCGATCATCTGGACCGCCTTGGGTTCGGTACGACGCGACCTGTTCAATCAAGCGCCCACGATCGGCACCCCGACCACCACGGTGCAGACCGGCCAGACCGTCACCGGCAACATCGGCGCCACCGACATCGAGGGTGACGCGCTGAAGTACACCGTCACCCAGGGGCCCAAGTACGGCACGCTGACCATCGACCAGGCGACCGGGAACTTCACCTACACCCCGAACGACATCAATTACAATGCGGCGCAAACTGATTCGTTCACGATCTCGGTCACCGACGGCAAATTCAACGTGCTGATGCCGTTCAGCTCCCGCACCGCTTCGGCCAGCAGCAGCCTGACGGTGCTCAGTCCGCAAGCCACGCGGGTGATCCTGAACCTGCCGGCCACTATCACCAACCCGACAATTCCGCGGTTCGCGCCGGACGGCAAGACGCTGATGTTCTCGGCCACACCGGTTGCCGGCGGACGGACCGAGATCTACTCGATGAGCGCCGACGACACCGACGGGTCGACCGTCACATGCGTCACGTGCGGTGTGACGCCGACTGAGGGCAACTTGGGCAAGAGCACCTACACCAGCGACGGCTCGGGACGGTTCCTGGTCGAGGCGCCCGGGCACTGGGACGTCTACCAGCCCGCCACCGACACCACGCCTGCTGCGCTGATCCCGATCATCACGCCGCCATCGGGATCGACCGCGGTCGACAAGCAGCGAGAGATGCGCATCTCGCCCGACGGCAAGTATGTGATGTTCAGCCAAATTCAGCTTGGCACAGGCAATCTCATCACCGCCGTCCCCATCGTGGGCAAGCTGGTCCTGTCCAGCAATGCGACCACTGGAGCGGCGGAGTACCACATCGAGGATGCCCGGGTGGTCTACCCGGTCGGTGAAGGCAAGCAGTGGACCCCCGACGGCAAGGGCGTGATCATCCTCGCCGGCCGCTATGAGTCCGGCAACGTCGACGACGTCGTCGTCGACCTCGCCACCGGGAACGTCACCCGCCTGACGGGCAACCTCGACTACGACGAGGACGTCGACATGTCGCCGAACCAGCAGTGGATCGCGATCTGCAGCACCCGAGGGCTGGACGCGCTGACCCCGATGACGCGGATCGATCGCCCCGCATTGCTGCCTGCCGATATCCAGGGCGCGGTGTACACGGCGTACGCCGGCGGCCTCAAGACCGCCGACTATCCCAATGGCACCGGCATCAACGTGTCCAACCAGGAGTGGCTGGTCGCCGTGGAAGACGACCTCAAGGGCGAGAACGGCATCCCGCTGTTCGTCACCGGTGACGGCTACACCGCGCGCAGCATGCCCAGCTGGAACGCCGACGGGACCTCAGTCGCGTTCTGGGAGCGCAACATCAACGACGCGACGGACACCAGACTGGTCGTCACCAACCTGAAGTACACAACCAGCGTCGGAACCGTCCAGGGTGACCTGGTCACACCGAATGCGGATTGGGCCCCGGCCTTGGCGACGTACAAGGCCGGACCTGCGCCGCTGCCGCCGGTCGGGGCGTACACCAGTCAGTACGGCGGCACCGCGTACGTCTCCGAGGCGCCCGATACCACGATCGCCGGCAACACCATTCGCACGGTGACGTACACCAACTACGTCAATAAGGAAGGCATGATCCTCAACGGCACCGAGTCGACGAGCGCGGGAGCCAGCCAGTCCTCGATCGTGTACAAGGCCAACATCGTCGTCACCGGTGATCACACCGGCTCTCTGACGGCCAACGCCACCATCAACAAGCTGACCCGGTCGATCACGGGCACAATCTCGTCCACGCTCGACGGCAACACTCAGGTGCTGCTCGACCCGACCAAGGTCATCAACGACCAGTTGAGCGCTTAGTCCTCATCCTCGATGACGTGCATGGCGGCCTCCTCCGCGGAGGCCGCCCCGCCGTCGATACCGACGTCTTCGGCGATGAGCTCGGATTCGTCGTCCTCGCCGAAGCCCTCGTCCGGTGCCACCAGCCGGCCGGATCGCCGCCGGCCGACCTCGTCGTCCTCCGGATACTCCGGCTCATCGGGCTGCACACCATTGAGTTCGTCGAGCACATTGCCGATCCGGGAGATCGGATCCGGCTCCTCCTCGGCCAGCAACTCGTCGAGCGTCTCCTTGCCGGGATGGTCGAGGTTGGTCCGGGCGACTGGTCGCTCGGGCGGCGAGATGCCCTCGTCGAGGATGTCGTCGACGCCGCGATCGACCAACGTGTCCTCGGGTTGAAGCTGGTTGTCGTCCTCGACGCTGTATTCGCCGGTGTCAGTGGTGTCGTCCCAAGTGCTCACAGCTCCAGAATGTCACGACCCTGGACCCAGGCCACGGGGACTTTCGTCACCAGCCGTCGGACAGGCGTCACTCGCGTAGCAGGTGCATAGGCAGTTCTTTGAGGTCATAAAGAATCGATCGCCACCATCGACGCATGGACTCACCTCGTTCCGGATTCCGCCGGGCCGCCGTGACCTCGTGGGCGCTGGCCGGGATCGGTATCGCCGGAGTGGCGGGCGCATCGGCGTTGGCCTACGGCGACACCGTCAAGCCCGCCGCTGTCGAGCTTCCCCAGGTTGAACCGGCAGCAATCGACCCCGCGGCAACCGACCCGACAGTGAACCTGCCCCCGGCGCCGCCCGTCGTGGACCTCGCTCCGGCACCGATTTTTCCCGCCCCGGAGGCACCCGCGCCGTCGAGCCCCGAACCGACCGTCACGCAGGCTCCCGCTGAGACGTACACGCCGGAGCCGACCTACACCCAGAAGCCCGCGTACACGCCGAAGCCGACCGCGCAGGCACCCGCGCCCGCGCCGGCGCCGGCCACGAAGTCGCAGCCGGCGTTCCCGATCCGGCAGAGCCATGTCCCCGCCGGGGGTGGCGGCACATCGGGCGGCAACAGCTTCTCCCCGCACGTCACGGTTTCGCGTGGGTCATGACCAACGAAGCGTTGTGGGCGTTGGGGCGCGGCAACGGCATCGTCGCGCTCGCATTCATGACGGTCTCAGTGGCGCTCGGTATCGCCGCCCGATCGGGCCGGCCGCTGCTGGCGCTGCCGAGGTTCGCCGTCTCTGACGTCCATCGGTTCGCCGCCCTGTCCGCCACTCTGCTTGTGGCACTGCACATTGGACTGCTGTTCCTCGATCCTTACGCCAAACTGCGCGTCATCGATTTCGTCGTCCCCTTCCTCGGCGCCTATCGGCCGTTGTGGCAGGGGCTGGGCACCGTCGCCGTCGATGTTCTTGCCGTCGTGGTGGTCACTGGGTTGCTCCGTCAACGCATCGGCCCGCGGGTATTCCGGTTCGTGCATTGGGCGACCTACCTGATGTGGCCCGTCGCGATGGCGCACGCCCTGGGCAACGGCACCGACTCCGACCGCGTGTGGTTCCTGGCCATCGCCGGATGCTGCGCCGCGATTGTGGCAGCGTCGTTGATCTGGCGGCTGCGCGCCAACTTCAGCGAGTATGCCGATGCCTAGTACACCTCGGCTGCTGTCGGCTCCCGGGCAGAGCCTGACTGAACATGTCGACCACTTCGGCGCCGTGCCGAAAATTGCTGGTGCACAGCTGGTTTCGAGTCTGAACGATGCCGGACTGTCGGGACGAGGTGGCGCCGGGTTCCCGACCGCCCGCAAGCTCGCCGCGGTCACCGGGCCGAATCCGGTGGTGGTCGCGAACGGCGCCGAGGGAGAACCGTTGAGCCGCAAGGACGCTCTGCTGTTGACCCGCGCACCGCACCTGGTGCTCGATGGCATGCACATTGCCGCTGCCGCGATCGGCGCCCGCACCCTCTATCTGTACGTCCACGTCGACGCTGTGGCATCGGTGCGCAAGGCCCTCGCCGAACGGCGGGCGGCGGGAATCGACCCCGTCGGTATCGAGGTGACGGTCGTGGAGGCTCCCGACACGTTCGTCGCGGGCGAGGAATCGGCGGCGATTCGCCACATCGAGGGCGGCCCGGCGCTGCCGCGCGATCGCACCGTCCCCGTTGCCGTGTCGGGTGTGGGTAAGCGGCCCACCCTCGTCAACAACGTCGAGACGTTGGCGCACATCGCTTTGATCGCACGCCGCGGGGCCGACTGGTTTCGGTCGATCGGCGATCCCGCCGACCCGGGCACCATGCTCGTCACGCTCTCTGGTGCGCTGGACGACGAGGGTGTTGTCGAGGTGCCGACCGGCGTACCGATCGCCGACCTGATCGACACCCGGGAGCTGTCGGCCGTCCTCGTCGGCGGCTATCACGGAAGTTGGCTGCCCGCTGACACTTTCGCGGGCACACATCTCTCGCGGACGGGCTTGACGGCATTGGGCGCATCGCCCGGTGCCGGGATCGTGCACGGACTGGGAGTGACCGAGTGCGGATTGGTTCGCACCGCCGAGATCACCCAATACCTCGCCGACGAGAGCGCACGCCAGTGCGGTCCCTGCCGTAACGGCTTGCCGCGGTTGTCCGAACTGACCGAGGAATTGGCCTACGGGCGCGCCAGTGACTATCTGGTCAAGGAGATTCGGCGCATCGTCCGCCTTGTGGACGGCCGCGGGGCGTGCCGGCACCCGGACGGAACCGCGCGGATGGTCCGCAGCGCGCTGAGCGCCTTCGCCGCCGACATCGAGCAGCATCGTTTCGGGCGGTGCATCGCGGCCGACGCGATGGCCTCCGGGACTCGCTAAGCCGCGACGGTTTCCCGTTCCGGGAGTTGAGCATTCGCTTCCCGAGCACCCAGGCCGCGCCCCGCCGTCTCATTGAGCAGCAGCACGCTGACCAGGCTGACCACGGTGAAGCCGGCCATCATCGCGGTGATCGACCAGCTGCCGTACGACGACAGCAGCATGGGGGAGAGCACCGGCGGCAGCGCACCGCCGAGGATGCCGCCGACATTGAAGGACAGGCCGGTGCCGCTGTAGCGGTAGCGGACCGCGAAGATCTCGGGAATGAATGCGGCCAAGGGGCCCATCATGATTCCGATGATCGCGTAGGTGCCGACGATCGCGATCGCGTAGCGGACCGGACTACCGGACTGGATGAGCGGGAACAGCACCAGCGTCCACGGCAGCGCCAGCGCGGCACCGGTGCCGAGGATGCGGCGGCGGCCGTATGTGTCGCTGAGGATCGCCGACGCGGCGACGAACACCAGCGTGCACAGTCCGCCGGCTACGCCGACCAACAAGATCAGGTCCTCGTCGTAGTGCAGGTGGGTCGCCGCATAGCTGGGGAAGTAGGTGCCGACCTGGAAGGCCAGCATGAACAAGCCGGTGACCGCGCCGGCAGCGAGGACGAGCTCACGCCCCTGCTTCCGCACCGCCTCGGCGATCGGAACACCGACCGGGTGGTCGGCAGCAGACTCGGTGAACACGTCACTTTCCTCGACATGCAGCCGGATGTAGAGCGCCACCGCCAGCAGCACGGCACTGAGGAGGAACGGGATGCGCCAACCCCATTGCAGGAACGCCGTTTCCGCGTCCCCGAACGCGCGATGCACTCCCAGGAACACCAGGTTGCCCAGCACCAGCGCGGTACCCAGGCCCAATTGTGTGAACATGCAGTAGAAACCGCGCTTGGCCTGCGGAGCATGCTCGGCGCTCATCAGTGCCGCACCGGCCCACTCCCCGCCGACGGCGAAGCCCTGCAGCAGCCGCATGGTGATCAGCAGCAGCGGTGCAGCCGCCCCGATGACGGCGGTGCTCGGGATCAAGCCAACACCGATACTGCAGGCGCCCATGATGACCAAGGTGAACACCAAGGTGTTCTTGCGGCCGATCGAATCGCCGAAGTGGCCGAAGACCGCGGCGCCGATCGGGCGGGACAGGAAAGCCGCCGCGAACGTGCCCAGCGAGGCGATCGTCGCCATCAGCGGGCTCAGGTTCGGGAAGAACACATGGGGAAACACCAGCGCGGCGGCGGTGCCGTAGATCAAGAAGTCGTAGTACTCGATCGCCGAGCCGACGTAGCTGCCCAGTGCCACCTTGCGGATGCGTGATTCCATGCCGCAATCGTCTGTTGTGGCGCCGGCCACAGGTATCCGCTGGGCAGGTGATCTTTTGTCCACCGATTGGTGGACACAGCGCCCCGCCCACACTGCACTTGTTGTACGCATATCGCGAGTAGAGGTGCGAACAACTGCAGTCTCGGCGACTGTCAGCAGGCGAAGCCTGCGTCGGTCAGCGCCGTCCACGCGCGACGAATAATGCCTTCGTGATTGAACTTGAGGTGATTCGCGCTGACGCGAACCATCCGCCAGCCGAGGTCGGCGAAGAACTCAAGTCGGTCGATGTCGCCGGCGTGCTGCGCTGGGTCGGTCCAATGTTGTGCGCCGTCATACTCGATACCGACCTTCCACTGCGGCCAGCCCAGATCGATTCGCCTGACAACCCGACCATATGCATTGCGAATTGGGATCTGTGTGACGGGCCGCGGAAAGCCCGCTCGCACAAGCAATAACCTGAGCCTGGTCTCTTGTGGCGATTCCGCGCCGCCGTCTGCGACCGCTAGGACACGACGTAATCGCCGAATGTTTCGGGCGCCCGGGTTGCGCCGCGCAATCTCCGCGATCTCATCCACTGCGACGCCGGTGGCTGCCAGCACGGAGTCGACGCGAATCACCCCAACAGTGAACGGGTTGTAGCGGCCGAGGTCGTACGCGGTCCGCGCAGGCGTGGTGCAGTTGATCCCTCGCACCTGGCACACGTCGTCGTCATCGACGGCACCCGAATGCACGACGATGCCGGACGGGGATCGAGGCTGTGTTCGCACGAGCTCGGCCGGACTGTCGTCGGGCAACCAACGAACTCCAAACAAAGCCGCCGCCGATATGCCGGCGAGAGTGGCGGTCCGACCCGACCACATCCACGCGGCAATGGCTCGATCCATGGCGGTCAGTTCAGTTCCGCGCGGCGTGTACACATTGCGGTGGACCTTGACGAAACGTCTGACCAGCTCGCGCCGTGTCACCGTCCCCGCAGCGAGGGCTTCGTCCGCCATGATCAGCTGCGCCACGTGGACAGGGTGGGCCAGGTTGGCGTGACCCGCTATTCACGGCTGTGGATAGCGCCCACACTGCAGAAGTTGTACGCATACCGCGAGTAGAGGTGCGAACAACTGCAGTCTCGGCGAATCGAAAACCCTAGAGCCGGTACATCTCCCGTGACATCGTGGCCTGCTCGACGAAGCTGGCGCGCTGCGGCGGGTAGTGCGGTTTCTTGCCCCGTGGTTCGGGCTCGATGGTTTCAGTAGCCCGCAGCCATGTGGCGATCCGGCTGAGGAAGCGTCCCGGCGACAGTCCGCCGGCTCCGATTGCGACCATCACGGTCCTCCATTCAATCGACCCCTTCGCGCTAGACTAGATCGTCTAGACTGGTAGGTCTAGACGATGTAGTCTAGGCCACATCGTCTAACGGTGGACGAAAGCAATCTATAGTGGGAAAAGCCCAGTTCATCCATGGTTCGAAGGCGGTTTGAATGACGACGCAGCAAGAAGCGGCGCTCTCGCACAAGGAGCGACTGTTTCGCGCTGGCGCGAAGTTGTTCTACGAAAACGGGTTCCACGGCACCACGATCGACGCCGTCCTCGCGGAGGCGGGCGTGCCGAAGGGCTCGTTCTATCACCACTTCGGGTCCAAGGATGCGTTCGGCCAGGCCGTGCTCAAGCGGTACGTCGGGTTCCAGGGTGAACTGGTCGCGAAATGGATCGCCAGAACCGACCTGTCCACCGCCGAGCAGGTGATCGGCTACTACCGGGACATGTCGCAGATATTCGTGAAGTCCGGTTTCCAGACGTCGTGCCTCATCGGAAAGTTCTCCACCGAGGTCGCAGCCACCTCCGACGTCTTCCGTCCGCAGTTGGCGGGACAGATCGACGGGTGGAAGACGCGGCTCTCAGCGCTATTCGAGGCCGGCCAGGAGCGCGGCGACGTCCGACTGGACCGCACCGCCGAGGATCTCGCCGACGTCGTGCTCGCCCTGATCCAGGGTTCGTTCGTGCTGACCCTGTCCACGCGCGACGAGCACACCCTCGCGACGGTCTGCGGCATGATCAAGGAAGTCATCGAACCGCACGACTAACCAAAAGCGAAGGGCTGGTACGGCATTGCCGTACCAGCCCTTGCTGGAGGTTTGAGGTCCGAGTCAGACCGCGGAAACCCGCGTGGCCTGGGGGCCCTTGGGTCCCTGTCCAACTTCGAACTGGACTCGCTGGTTCTCCTCGAGCGACTTGTAGCCGCTGCCCTGGATTTCCGAGTAGTGCACGAACAGATCCTGCTCGCCACTGTCAGGGGCGATGAAGCCAAAGCCCTTTTCGCCGTTGAACCATTTCACAGTTCCCTGTGCCATCTATTTATTCTTCTCTCATTCAGTTGGATGCCTACGGCATCCCTTGCTCGCTCCGGCGGGCCCGCCGGAACGAAATCTATTGGGCGCCAACCGCCGGACGCGGCCGACGGGAGCGGCGCCGGCCGGGCTGGCCACCACCGTGCTGGTCACCGCGAGGCTGCCCACCGCGCGATTGTCCACCGCGCGACTGGCCGCCGGACTGCCCACCGCGGGACTGCCCACCGCGGCCGCGACCCTGCGCGGGGGAGCGGCGCGGCGGCGCGGGCGCCACGACGGGCGCCGGAGCCTGATACGGAGCGACCTCGCCGACGAGTGCCTGCACGGATTCGGAATCGGCCGAAACCTGTTGCGGCGTAGCCTTGATGCCGGCCTTGCGCAGCAAAGCCTGGGTGTCGCGACGCTGCTCGGGCAGCACCACAGTCACCACGTCACCGGTCCGCCCCGCTCGCGCGGTACGACCGGAGCGATGCAGGTATGCCTTGTGCTCGGCCGGCGGATCGATGTGCACGACTAGTTCGACGTCGTCGACGTGCACACCGCGCGCGGCGATGTCGGTGGCCACCAGCACCCGGGCCGTCCCAGCGGTGAACGCCGCCAGGTTGCGGTCGCGAGCCGGCTGAGAAAGGTTGCCGTGCAAGTCAACTGACGGGATACCGGCCTGGGTGAGCTGCTTGGCCAGCTTGCGCGCGTGATGCTTGGTGCGCATGAACAAAATTCGACGCCCGGTGCCGGAGGCCAACGCGTGCACCAGGTCCTTCTTGGCGTCGGCGCCAGCCACGTGGAACACGTGATGGGTCATCGCGTCCACCGGCGACTGGTCGGAGTCGACAGCGTGCGACACCTCGTCGCGCAGGAACCGGCTGACCAGCTTGTCCACGCCGTTGTCCAGCGTCGCCGAGAACAGCAGCCGCTGACCGCCGGCCGGGGTGGCCGCCAGGATCCGCGTGACGCCGGGCAGGAAGCCCAGGTCGGCCATGTGGTCCGCCTCATCGATCACGGTGATCTCGACGGCGTCGAGGGTGATCAGGCGCTGGCGCATCAGGTCCTCGAGGCGGCCCGGGCAGGCGACCACGATGTCGACGCCGGCCTGCAGCGCCTTGACCTGCTTGTTCTGCGGCACGCCACCGAAGATGGTGGTGACCTTCAGGCCGGCCGCGTCAGCCAGCGGCTGCAGCGTCGCGGTGATCTGGGTGGCCAGCTCACGCGTCGGCGCCAGCACCAGACCCGAGGGCCGGGAGGCCCGGCGGGTGGTGTCGGCCAGCCGGCTGACCAGGGGAATGGAGAACGCCAGCGTCTTGCCGCTGCCGGTCTTCCCTCGGCCCAGCACGTCGCGACCGGCCAGGGTGTCCGGCAGGGTCGAGATCTGGATCGGGAAGGGATGGGTGATGCCGTTGTCGGACAGTGCGCGCACCAATGAGGGGCGCACGCCGAGATCGGCGAACGTTGATTCGGTTTTCATGAAGCCTTTCGGGCGTGGAGATGTGGCGAGATTGCCGGTGGGCAAAATCGATCGCCGCGAGACTGTGTGCTTGGCGCACTGATCAGCTGAACTCGGCTCCCGCGGGGCGGGAAGTGCCGGTGAAGTGAAGGTGTTCCACGACGTGTTGGCGGTTCTGACGAGCAGCCAACGTTGTCACAAGCATATCAGCAATACCGAGGCATAACTTCCGGCGGTGGCGGGTACCCCTCGCGTCAATAGACGCGACCGAGGGGGTCAGCGGGTATGACGAAGTTGCGGACCGGCGAAGGACTGCCCGATGTGGTGGTCACGGCGGTGGCGTCGACGAATGCGCTCGCATCCGACGCCGAGGAGACTTGGCAGCAACTTCTGGAGGGCGCCAGCGGTATTCGTGAACTCGACAAGTGGTTCGTTCACGAATACGAGTCGCCGGTGCGCATCGGTGGGGCGCTGCGGGAGAGTTTCGACGAACACCTCAACCGCGTGGAGCTTCGTCGCCTGTCCTATCTCGGAAAGATGGCCCTGGTGCTGGGTCGGCGGCTGTGGTCGGCCGCCGGTTCACCCGAGGTCGACACGAATCGCTTGCTGGTCTCGATCGGCACGGCGCTGGCCAACACCGAGGAGATCGCAGAGGGCGCGGTCGACTGGCAGGCCCGCGGATTGAAGGCCATGTCGCCATTGGCAGTGCAGATGTACATGCCGAATGCCCCGGCCGCGACGGTCGGACTGGAACGCCAGGCCAAGGCGGGTGTCATCGCCCCGATCATGGCCGACGCCTCCGGTGCGGGCGCCATTGCGCAGGCCTGGCGGCACATTGTTCTGGGTGAGGCCGACATCGCGATCTGCGGTGCCGTCGAGACCTGGGTCGAGGCGGTGCCCGTCGGGGCTTTCCACGAGCTGGGCCTGCTGTCCACGAACAACGACGACCCGGCGGGAGCGTGCCGCCCCTTCGACCGGCACCGGGACGGGATGGTGCTCGGTGAGGGTGGCGCGATGTTGCTCATCGAGACCGAGGAGCACGCCAAGGCCCGGGGCGCGCCGATCCTGGCCCGCCTCATGGGTGCCTCGACGAATTCCGACGCCTACGACGACGTCGAACCGGATCCGTCCGGTGAGATCGCCGGCGCCGCGATCGCCCATGCGATCGACCTGGCCGGGCTGCGGCCGTCCGACATCGATCACGTCAACGCGCACGCGACGGGAACCAAGTCCGGCGATCTCGCGGAGGCTCGCGCGATCCGGCATGCCTTCGGCGGTCACAATCCGGCGGTGTACGCACCGAAGGCCGCGCTCGGGCACTCCCTGGGCGCCGCGGGTGCGGTCGAGGCGGTGCTCACGGTGCAGGCGCTGCGCGACGGCGTCGTACCCGCCACCCGCAATGTGAAGGATCTCGATCCCGACATCGACCTCGATGTGGTGGTCGATCGGCCGCGCCGGGGTGACTACCGGTATGCGGTCAGCAACTCGATGGGCCTTGGCGGCTACAACGTGGTGCTGGCGTTCGGCAGCGCTTGATCAGCGCTTCACCAAGGTGAACTGGCCGACCTCGGACACCCCGCGGCTGAAGAAGTCCGAGCAGCCGACGAGATACCGCATGTACCGGTCGTAGACCTCGACTGAGGTGACCTCGATCGCCTGATCGCGCGCGGCCTCCAACCGTTCCGACCAGATGTCGAGGGTGCGCACGTAATGCGGCGTGAGGTACTGAAGATCAGCGACTGAAAACCCGGCCTTTTCGGAGAACTCGACGACGTCCTCGTCGCACGGCACCGCCCCGCCCGGGAAGATCTCCTTGGCGATGAACCGCATGAACTTCAGGTCGGACATCACGATCGGGATGCCGAGCTCCGGCCAGCGCTTCAACGGATGGCCCATGATCGTCTGCAACACCATGCGTCCGTCATCGGGCATCACGCGGTGGCAGGTGTCGAAGAACGCGGCGTAACGATCCTTCGGAAACGCTTCGAACGCTTCGATACTCACGATCCGATCGACCGGTTCGTCGAACTCTTCCCAGCCGCGCAGCTGAATTTGCCGAGACCGCTTGGTTTCGACCGCGTCGAGCACCTCTTGCCCCAGTGCGCGTTGATTACGGCTCAACGTCAAGCCGAGTGTGTTCACGTCGAATCTTTGCGCTGCTCGCTTCATCACGGAGCCCCAGCCGCAACCGACGTCGAGCAGGGTCATCCCGGGCTGCAAGTCCAACTTGTCCAGCGCCAGATCAATTTTCGCGAGTTGCGCCTCTTCGAGCGTCATGTCCTCGCGCTCGAAGTAGGCGCAGCTGTAGGTGCGCGACGGATCCTGGAACAGCGCGAAGAATTCGTTCGAGAGATCGTAGTGCGCCTGGACATCCTCATAGGCTGGACGGAGCTGCGTTGAACCCGAACCACTTTCCGTCATCGTCGGCAGACCCCCTCTTCTTGAGTTCTTACGTCATGATGACGCCGACTATGAAAGAGGCTAACTGATTGCCTTTTCACACGTGAACTGGCATACGTCGGTGTAGCCGTTACGGAAGAGGTCGGCGCATCCAGTCAGGTATTTGTCGAAGCGCTCGTAGATCTCTTCGGAGGTGATCGCGATCGCCTCCTCCTTCTTGGCTTCCAAGTTCGACGCCCAGGTGTCCAGCGTGCGCGCGTAGTGCGGCTGCAGGTGCTGCTCGCGGGTGACGTTGTAGCCGACGTCCACCGCATGCTTGCGAACCATCGAGGCCAGCGGCAGTCGGCCGCCGGGATAGATCTCATCCATGATGAATTTGATGAAGCGCACCCGCGACATCGTCAGCGGAAGACCCTTGGCTTTGATCTCCTCGTCCTCCGGAATGATGATCGTGTGTAGCAACATCACGCCGTCGTCGGGCAACCAGCTGAAGGTCTTCTTGAAGTAGTCGTCGTACTTGTTGAAGCCGAAATGCTCGAAGGCGCCGATCGACACGATCCGGTCGACCTTTCCGTCGAACTCCTCCCACGGCTGCAGCCGGACCTCCATGCTGCGGTCGGTGTCGATGCTGGGGAATCGGTTCTGTTCGATGTGCTGCTTCTGGTTTTCCGAGAGCGTCAGGCCGATGACGTTGACGTCGTACTTCTCCACCGCGCGCTGAATCGTCGAGCCCCAGCCGCAGCCGATGTCCAGCAGCGTCATGCCGGGCTGCAGACCGAGCTTGCCCAGTGCGAGGTCGACTTTGGCCATCTGTGCTTCTTCGAGCGTCATGTCGTCGCGCTCGAAGTAGGCGCAGCTGTAGGTTTGAGTGGGGTCCTGCCACAGCTTGAAGAAGTCGTTCGAGATGTCGTAGTGGAACTGGACTTCTTTCTTGTCCGACCCGCGAGTCTGTGAAGCCGACTTCGACAGCCACTGTGACTGGGGAGACGAGGTACTGGATGGGTTCGTCACAGGCATTCCGTCCTCAGGGCGTGGGGTATCGATCCGACGCGGTCTACCCGCTAAGCCTGATCCCAAACATCGGCCTACGAGGGATTTCCGGCCGTTACGGTGAGCGGTGTGTCCGAGGCTGACCGAGTCCGTTGGGACGGCAAATACGCGGGCCGGTTCGCGGGGCCGCCGCGGCTGCCCGAGGTGTTCGCGCCGTACGCGGATGAGCTGCCGACCTCGGGTGAGGCGCTGGACGTAGCGTGCGGGTTCGGGGCGGCGTCGGTGTGGCTGGCCGAGCGCGGCCTCTCCGTGTTGGGCGTCGACGTGTCGACGGTCGCCGTCGAGCAGGCGCAGGACTTGGCGGCGCGCCACGGAGTCACCGACCGGTGCCGGTTCTCAGTCGTCGACCTTGACGACGGCCTGCCGCCGGGCCCGCCGGCCAGCCTGATCCTGTGCCATCGGTTCCGGGATCCCAGCCTGTATCCGGCGATCATCGACAGGTTGGCAGCCGGCGGTGTGTTGGCGATCAGCGTGCTCAGCGACGTCGGTGCCGAGCCGGGCCCGTTTCGTGCCGGCGCCGGGGAACTCGAGAACGCCTTCGCCGCTCTGCAGATACTGGGCGCGGGGGAGAGTGACGGCCAAGCGTGGCTGGTGGCGTCGAAGGGAGAACGGTCATGACCGAACCGTCACTGCTGTTGGCCGGACGATTTAACGGTCCGCCCGGAAGCGCCAACGGTGGCTACGCCTGCGGCGTGATCGCCGCGCAGGTGCCCGCCGATGTTGTCGAGGTGACGCTGGTGTCGCCGCCGCCGCTGGACGCCGCCCTGCTGGTCGAGGAACGCGGTCCGGTCTACGAGGTGCGTCCCGCCGGCGGGGACGTCGTCGCTGTGGCCAAACCCGCCGCCGACCCGGTTGATGCGGTGCCGCCGGTGCTGGACATCCCGGCCGAGGCACCGATCGCGGTTCAGGACGAGAGCCATCCGTTCCGCAGCTGCTTCACCTGCGGTCCGGACCGCGAATCCGGTGACGGGCTGCGGATTTTCGTGAGGCGCATACCCGGGCAGTCGGTGTTGGCCGACCGATGGATCCCGGACGAATCGCTGGGCGACGACGACGGCGTCGTGCGGCCCGAGATCGTCTGGGCGGCGCTGGACTGCCCCGGCGGGTGGGCGGTGCTCAACCGCATCCCGGGAGGTGTCGCGGTGCTGGGCCGGATGACCACCCGCATCGACCGGTGCCCGCGGGTGGGCGAGGTATGCGTGGTGGTCGCGGCGTCGGACTGGCGGGACGGACGCAAGATCGGCGCGAACTCCGCGCTGTACACCGCCGGCGGCGAATTGTTGGCCGCTGCCCGCGCGGTGTGGATCGACGTGACCGCTTAGCGAAGCTTGACCATCCGGGTCGTGGAGCTCTCGTCGAGTTCGACGACATCGGTGCGCGACCGCAGGAAGTCGCTGAACGACTTGAACCCCAACGACTTCTCCGAGAACGACGGGTCCATCCGCTTCATCTGTGCCTTGACCGCCGAGTTGTGCAGCCAGTCGGCGTCGTCCTTGCCCAGACCGATCTGCAGCGCGCGCTGCAGCAGCGCGGTGGCCACTGTCTGCGGGTCGGGCGGCTCCTTGTCGGCTTTTGTGCGCTTGGTCCGCTTCGGGGGTTCCTCGCTCGCGGCCGGCTCGAACACCGGGACGCCGGGCAGCGAGTCGTAGATGACGAAGTCGTCGCAGGCCGCCGCGAGCGCGCGGCTCGACGAACCGGCCACGCCGATGCCGACGACGTAGCGGCCCAACCGCTTGCAGCGCTGCGCGAGCGGGATGTAGTCGGAGTCGCCGGCCACAATCACCACATGGGTGAGGTCGGGCAGGCGGAACATGTCCTCGACGGCATCCACCGCCAGCCGGATGTCGGCGGCGTTCTTGCCATAGGCCGCGGCCGGGAATAGCTGCACCAGATCCACGGCGCGGCCGACGAGCTGCTGCTGATATTCGGCGTTGACGTCGGCAGACCAGTCGGCATACGCGCGCGTCAATACCACCGTCCCGAACGACGACGCGAAATCCAAGATCGCGCCCACATCAACGCGCGCGCGGGTCAGCTTGGGCGCCTCCAGACCTTTCGCCTTATCGCGTTGAAAAGAGTTGCGGCCGTTGACCTGGTCGTAGCGGGAGATCACGATGTTGTCGAAGTCGAGGTACACCGCAACGCGTGCAGCACCGGGTTCGGTCATGTGCTCAAGTCTTGTCCATGTTGTGACGCGGCACGTGTCTTTGCCCGAACGCGACGCCCTCCCACTGCGTCTATGCTTCAGGGGCCCGGCAGATTTGGGTATCCCGCCAACAGTGGCCAACCTCGTGAATTCGCATGGAGTAAACAAGTTGACCTTGAGTCGTCGTGCCCGGGGAGCGTGCCTCGGGGTGGTTCTGGCGGTGCTTGCCGTGCTCGGCGGAGTCGTCGTCTCCTCCGCGCCGCGCTGCCCCGAGCACTGCCGGACCGAGGCGGCGGCGCTCACCCCGCAGCCGGCGCCGTCGAAAGATCCGGCTGCCGTCGCCCTCACACCGGCCGACGGCGCGACCGACGTCGACCCGCTCGGCGGTATCAGCGTGGTGGCCAAGACCGGCGTGCTGACCCGCGTCACGATGGTCAATGACGCCGACAAGCCCATCCCGGGCATCGTCACCCCGGACTTCAAAACCTGGAAGCCGACCGTGCCGTTGGGCTACGGGCGTTCCTACACGCTCACCGTCGACGCCCGCGGCCCCGGCGGGGTGCCGTCGACGATGTCGTCGACCTTCCAGACACTGGTGCCCAGCGATCAGACCCAGGTGACCTTCACGACGCCGGGCTGGCAGCTGCTCGACGGTGCCCGGATGGGGATCGGCACCGTCGTCGTCGCGCACTTCGGCGAGCCCATCAGCGACCGGGCCGCCGCCGAGCGGCACCTCTCGGTCACCACGAACCCGCCGGTGCAGGGATCGTGGTACTGGATGGACGACCAGACTGCGCATTGGCGTCCCGAAAAGTATTATGCCCCAGGCACTTCGGTGACCGTGCGGGCGAACGTCTATGGGGTGCCGCTCGGTGACGGTCTGTATGGCGAGCAGGATTCCTCCGCGACGTTCACCATCGGGGATGCGCACGTCTCGGTCGCCGACGACACCACCAAGCAGGTCAGCGTGTTCGACAACGGCAAGTTGGTGCGCACCATGCCGACCTCGATGGGCAGGGGTGGCAGCGAGACGATCGGCGGGCAGACGCTGACGTTCTGGACGCCACCGGGCGTCTACACCGTGATGGACAAGGCCAACCCGGTGATCATGGACTCGTCCACCTACGGTCTGCCCATCAACTCGCGGTTGGGATACCGCGAGACCATTCCGTACGCCACCCGGATCAGCCCGGACGGGATCTACCTACACCAACTGAATGCGACGGTGTGGGCGCAGGGCAACACCAACGTCTCCCACGGCTGCCTGAACCTCAGCGGCGAGAACGCCGCCTGGTTCTACGACTTTTCGGTGCCCGGGGACGTCGTCGAAGTCAAGAACACCGGCGGCCCGCCCCTGCAGCTGACTCAGAACGGCGATTGGACGCTGCCGTGGAGCGAGTGGCTCAAAGGCAGTGCGCTGCACTGAGTTACCGCCTGGAGTGCCCCGTGCCGCCGGTCGTCTTGACGGGTGCATGCTTCACGGCGGCAAGAGCGGCCTTGGGGCGATGTGAGATGTCGGCTCTGGCCGCGGCGATGCCCTGCTGGATGGCAGCGGGTAGTCGTTCGGCAATTCACTGAGCCGTCGGGATTGAGCAGGGCGTGGGGCAGGACGACGGAGTCTTGCTTGCGGTAGCGGTAGGCGTACTCGGTGATCGAGTTCAGCAGCGCCAGCACGTTGGTGGTGTAGAGGGGGACATCGGAATTCCAGGCGTACGCGTAGCCGACGTCGATGATGTCGGCCCCGGTGGTCGTCGGGGTGGGGCACGGGTTCACGCCCACCATGGCGAAGAACGGCAGCCGGGTGGCGTACCCGCCATTGGGGCGGTCGATGTTGTTGTCCAGCATCCAATCAGTGCGATACAGCGTCGGATCGTCGTCGCGGACGTAGGAGCTGATGAGCGCGCTGGCGTTGCCTGCGCCGCGCCCGGATGTCAGCACGACGTTCGGCTCGGGATTGGTCTTGAGTGCCTCGTCGATGGCGTCGACCTGGATCTGGTCGCGCAGCAGGTGGAATGTCGCGACGACGGTCGGTCCGTAGGCGGCGTTCCAATCGACGCCGTAGAACTTGTCGATGCCCGTCGCGTCCGGGTTGGTGGCGGTGCCGGGTGTCACGACCGCCGCGAGCTTGATCGTCGAGGTCGCGGAGCGGGTCGAAGCCGGGGTATCGGGCACCGTGGCCGACACGCCGATGGCCACCACCGCGGTCGCGGCGATCAGGCTTTCGCCGACGCGGCGCGTGCGCTTGCTCAACTCGTCGACCCCCGTCGCAGCGTGCAGTGTCGGATCGGAGAACTGCCCGATCTTCCCCGCTACGCTAGCCCCGCCGAGGGATCAAAAGTTAGATTTCGCTCATGAATGGATGTTTGCTGCAGGTGGAGGAAGAGGCGAGCCTCGTCAGGTGACATCAGGGGCCCCGGGACGTCTATGATCTCAGGCGTCAAAGGTGACGCCGCAACTCATCGTCGACCTGCTCTGGAGTGATTTTCGGTGGTCTTTTCCCGTCGTGCACGCACGGCTGGCCTCGTGGTGGCCGTGCTGCTCCTCGGTGTTCTGGTGAGTGACGTCGCCGGGCTGCCGGGCTGCCGAGGCGTGTGCAAGACCGCCACCGCGACCGCCCAGGTGCAGTTGCCGCCCGCGCCACCGAAGCCGCCGCTGCTCGGCATCACCCCGGCCAACGGCTCGACCGACCTCAGCCCGCTGAGCCGGGTCACTGCTCAAGTGGTCGGCGGCAGCCTGACCAACGTCTCGCTGGTCGACGACTACGGCAACACCCTGACGGGCACGCTGTCGCCGGACCGGGCGTCGTGGCAGCCGGCGCAGCCGCTCAAGTACGGGCGCACGTACACGATGAAGGTGGACAGCCAGGGTGCCAGCGGTGTGCCGCTGGCGCGCACGACGAAGTTCTCGACCGCCTCGCCCGATTACCTCACCCATGTGTATCTGGAGACGCCGGGCGGCCTGCCGATTCATGAGGAGACGCGCTACGGCATCGGCACCATCATTGCCGCGCGCTTCGACGAAGACATCGCTGACAAGGCAGCCGCCGAACGCAACCTGGTGGTGACGACCAATCCACCGGTGCAGGGATCGTGGTACTGGGTGGCCGACAGGACCGCGCATTGGCGCCCAGCCAAGTATTACGCGCCGGGTACGACGGTGTCGGTGGCCGCCAACATCTTCGGCGTGCGCGTCGGCGACGGGATGTACGGCGAGGAAAACGAGAAGGCCACCTTCACCATTGGCGACGCGCACGTCTCCATCGCCGACGACACCACCAAGACCGTCAGCGTCTTCGACAACGGCAAACTGGTTCGGGCGATGCCCACATCGATGGGGCAGGGCGGCTACCAAACCATTGCGGGACGGACGTTTTCGTTCTGGACCCCACCCGGGGTGTACACGGTGATCGACAAGGCCGAGTCGGTGACGATGGACTCGTCGACCTATGGTCTGCCGGTGGCCTCGTCGATGGGCTACAAGGTCAAGATTCCCTACGCCACCCGAATCAGTACCGACGGCATCTATCTGCACCAGCTCAACGACACGACGTGGGCGCAGGGCAACACCAACGTCTCGCACGGCTGCCTGAACCTCAACGGGTCGAATGCGTCGTGGTTCTTCGATTTCTCCCAGCCCGGTGATGTGGTGGAGGTCAAGAACACCGGCGGTCCCAAGCTGGAGATCTGGCAGAACGGCGACTGGTCGCTGCCGTGGGGCGAGTGGTTGAAGGGCAGCGCGCTGACACCGAAGCCGTAGGGGCTCAGTGCTTGTCGGTGTCGCGGCCCGAGCCGGCCGTGCGCTTCTTGTCACTGGATGTTGGTGGGCGCTTGGCCTTCGCCTCTGCTGATGGCGTGCGGCCCGACTTGGCCTTTGGTAGGGAATCGGCGAGGCCCGGTTTGGCTCCGCGCGCATGACGCGCCGTTTGCGGTGGTGTCGGCAGACTTGCGGTTCGTGCTGCACTTGGTGTCGCTGTCGCGGAGCTTGAGTGCGGGACAATGCCTTTCAGCTCTGACTGGATCAGGTTGACAGGGCCGAGCGCCCAGGTCTCGATGCCGAGCTTGAGAGCGTTCGCGGGATCAAGCCCCACACCGCATGCGCTGATGCAGGAGATCGCAACCATCGCAAAATACAGGACGCCAACAGTGGCGGTCAGGGTGACCGGGAAGGCCGCGTACCAAACGGGCGTTAGTGCGATCAGAGCGGCGACTCTTGCCACACTGTTGAGATCTAGGCCGGCCGCGTTGGCTTTGGGAGTGGCGGCTGCTGCGGTGACAGGGCTGATCTGCGCGGCCACGGCGGTGAGGTCGACGGCGATTGTCTGTGTGTGGATCGCCAGTGCCTGACGGGTGACGGCCGTGTCGGCAGGGACGGGTGCGGAAAGCAGACCTAGAGCGATGGTCGCCGCAACGGCCACCGCAGCGACGCGAGATGTGTTGCCACCCTGTCGGGTTGATTCATTCATGGCCACCCTTGCTGACGCTCCGGCCGGTTCCTGCGGTTCCCGTGCGCTTCCCGTTGGTGGGCGGGGTAGTGTCCTTGGCTGCCCGATGCGCCGATGGTGTCCGGTTGGAGTTCGCGTTCCGTCGCGAGCCGGCCTGGCCTCTCTTGGTTTGGCGAGCTTCGCGCAGGGTCTGCGAAGCGCTTGACGACGCAGTCGTTTGGGTGGGGGCAGGGTCGACAAGAGATTTGATGTACCGGCCCGTCGTTTTCGCGGCCTGGTCGACGAGATACAGCGGGCCGACGGCCCACCCTCCCAGGCCCAGCCCGAGCGCGAGCGGGATATACGACTGCTTGAGGCCGCCACTGAGGATGCTTAACGCCGCGACAACGTAGCCGGCGACCGCGAGGCTGACGGGGATCGTGACCGGGAAAGTCGCGTACCAAACGGGCGTCAAGGCAATGAGGGCGGCCGTGACCGTCGCGTAGGTGACCGCACTCTTGAGCTCCTGCGAGACTGAAAGGCTGGCCTGTGGAGCCGCCGAGGCGGTGTGGTCGGCAGTCGCGTTCTCGGAGACGGTGGATAGGACCGTCGAGGTGAGATCGACTGCGAGGGAATGAATCTGAATAGTTGGAGTATGCCGGGAGATCGCGACGTCGGTCGTATCCGGCGCGGTCACGAGGCCCGCGGCGACGATTGCTGCGGCGGCTATAGGAGTGATCCTCATGGATGAGTTCTCCTGCTCGTACCGCTGGCTGGCCTGGCGGATTTAGCGTGCTTGTTCAGGGACGTGGCCGTGTCCTTGGCTGCCCGATGCGCCGATGGCACCCGATCGGAATTCGCGTTCCGTCGCGAGCCGCCGCTACCGGACCGGCCATGATCTCGACGGGAAGACGGTGATGTGCTGGAAGGTTGAACCACAGGAGTTGAATTCGCCTGTGCCGAAGCGGAAGTCGTCTTCGATTGCGCAGTTAGCGCAATCAGTGGAGACGCCAAGAAATAGGGAGCTAGTACAAAGCTCGCCAGACTCGCTCCGACGATGAAGACCGGGTCGATGGTGATCGGCTGCATGCTGACGCCCTTGACCAAGACGTTCAACAACACTCCGACACCGACGCTCAGCGGCAATGTGACCGGGAACGTTGCGTACCAAGCCGCTGCGACAGCGACCACCCCGATGGTCGCCACCACCTGCTGCGGAGTGGGGGGCGCAAAGTTCAGTTGCGGAACCGCGGCGGCACTGCGGTGGGACGAAGCGCTGACTCCCGTGGTGTGTGCCACAGCGGTGAGGTCGACAGCAAACGAGTGCACCTGGATCGCCGGAGGATGCCGCGGCACTGCAACGTCTGCTGCGATCGGCGCTGACAGCGCGCTGGCCGCAACGATGCCGGCGGTGGCAATGGCGGCGAGGCGATGAGTGGACCTGTAGAGGCGAAGTGTTCGAGTCACGCGATACCCCCCGGCGATCCGTCGAGCGATCAGACTAGCTGACGTTAAGGTCAATATCAGGTATTTATCAGCGTGAGCTCAGGTGTGCCGTGGGTCACACAGGCGTAGCGTTGGAAGCGTCTCTGTAGGAAAGGAGACGCGATGAAGGGCGCATTTCGCGATCCGGTGGATCACTCCCGAACAACACAACCGCACGCCGGCGAATCGTTCATCGACACGCTGTGGCTTCCCGGCCTGTTCCTGATCGCCCTAGGTGTCGTGGGACTGGTGGGCGTTATCGCGGCGCTGGCCTACAACCATCACGAGCTGCTGCTGATGCTTGGCTCGGTCGCGGCCGGACTGCTGATTGTCGGCGCGCTGCTGATCATGGCCGAGCATCACCGGGTCGTGCGGGTAGAGCGGCGTTGGCTGGATGACCACCCCAGCCACCCGCATCACCACGCGGTGTAGACGGGCCGTCTGAGGTTCCCGGCACCCCGAGGGTGCCCGGGCGTAGACAGTTGTCGCGTCTATCCAAGACGGCGCTTTACGTGGGGATTTACCTCTTTGCCGTTTGCTGATAATTGCCTGGACGTCAATAAATCGGTAACGGTTGTGAATCAGTTCACACACTGCACTTGCCCATGAATGGGGCTGTGAACAGTATCTATACCGATCCGACTGACAGTGTTCTGCGAAGCCAGCGTGGACACCCTAGCGATCCCCTAATCCCCTAACGGGGATTGCTGGGATATCCCGGTACTACCCGTATCGGGTAGGGGACCGCGCCCCATTTCGGGGTGCGCGTCATCTCCATACCGTGGCTAGTAATCACCGGACGGGGCCGGCGATCGAGCTTTCCGAGAGACTAGGAAGGAACGTCCAATGGACTCCCTGCTCCAATTCATCCTTGACCTGTTCAACAACGAGTCTGCTGCGCAGACGTTCGTCGCCGACCCGAATGCGGCGCTGGCGAACGCAGGTCTGGCCAATGTCAGTCCTGAGCAGATTCAGTCGGTCGCTGCCTCCGCAATCCCGGGGCTCGACCTCGTCGGTGCGGACCCGGTGTCGGGCCTTGCGCAGGCTGTGTCGAACCAGTTCGGCTTCGCGCCGGTGGAAGGACTCCTTTCCGCCCCGGGTGCGGCCGCCGGCGTGGTCGCCGACCAGGCGCTCAATCTCGGCGTGGATGGTGGGTCGAACCTGGCCGCCGCGGTCGGTGACGGCATCGGCCTGGGACTGGGCGAAAGCCTCGGCGCCGGACTCGGCGCAGCGCTCGGCGGTGGCGTGGAGACCGGACTCGGCCTTGGTGCCGGACTCGGTACCGGCCTCGGCGGCGGATTCAATACCGGCGGAGGGCTGGGCGCCGGAATCGGTGCCGGCTTCCAGGCCGGTATGAGCGTCGAGGTCGAGGCGGGCTTCAACGCCGGACTGGGTGCTGAGGTTGGCGGTGGCTCTGCCATCGGTGGCCAGACTGGGGTTGGTCTGGGCAGCGGCTTTGGCACCGGCTTCGGTGCCGGTGGCGGCGCCGAGCTCGGCGGTGGATTCCACTCCGGCTTTGGTACTGAAATCGGGGCCGGCTTCAACTCCGGTCTGGAAGTTGGCGGCGGTGCGGAGCTCGGTGGCCAGACTGGGGTTGGTCTGGGCACGGGCTTCGGTACCGGATTCGGTGCCAACGGTGGATTCGAGAGTGGCGCGGAACTCGGTGGCGGTTTCCACACCGGTGCCGAGTTGGGCGGCGGCTTCGAGAGCGGCGCTGAGCTTGGTGGCCAGAGCGGGTTTGGGGTGAACACCGGTTTCAACGGTGGCGCTGAGCTTGGTGGTGGTTTCCAGAGTGGTGCTGAGTTGGGTGGCAATGTCGGTGGCGGTTTGGGCACGGGCTTTGGTACCGAGTTTGGTGCCGGTGGCAGCACTCAGTTCGAGAGTGGTGTTGAGCTTGGTGGTCAGAGCGGGTTTGGGGTGAACACCGGTTTCAACGGTGGCGCTGAGCTTGGTGGTGGTTTCCAGAGTGGTGCTGAGTTGGGTGGCAATCTCGGTGGCGGTTTGGGCACGGGCTTTGGTACCGAGTTTGGTGCCGGTGGCAGCACGCAGTTCGAGAGTGGCGTTGAGCTTGGTGGCCAGAGCGGGTTTGGGGTGAACACCGGTTTCAACGCTGGCGCCGAACTCGGGGGTGGCGTCCAGGGTGGCGCTGAACTCGGCGGCGCCGCAGCCGCTGGCGCAGGTGCCGCGGCTGGCCTCGGTGGCGGCGCTAACATCAACGCGCAGAGCGGTTTTGGTGGTCAGGTCGGTGGCCAGTTCGGTGGCGGCGCGCAGGCTGGCAGCAACTTCGCCGCCGGTGGCAGCAGCCAGCTCGCCGGTGGTGCGCAGATCAACGATCGCGCCGGCGTCATCGCGACCGGCAATGAGGTCGATGCCGACCGTCGAACCACGCTCAGCGGCAGCACCAGCACGAGTGCCGGTGGCAGCGCAAGCGGTTCGGCCAATGTCGGCTCCGGCCTCAGCGCGCAGGAGAACGCCAGCTTCAACAACACGTCCAATGTCGGCTTCAGCAGCCCGCTTGGCGGCATCAGCGCCGGCAGCCAGACCGCTGCGGCTGGTGGCGGATCGATCGGCCTGGGTGGCGGCGGTTTGACCGCAGCCGGCAACACTGCCGCGAGCAGCACGACCGCAGCCGCATTCACCAGCCCGCTGGGCGGCGTGACTGCCGGCACGCAAGTGGCGGCCAGCAACACCGCGGCGGCGAGCTTCCTGCACAACGATGGTGCGGCTCTGGGCGGGCAGACCAACGTCGCCGCCGGCTTCGGTGGCCAGACCAACCTGGGTGGCGTGGTCAGCGGCCAGTCCAACCTCGGTGGCGCCTTCGGCGGGCAGACTCATGTCGCGGCGTCGGAAACCTCTGCGGCCCACGCGAGTGGCCAGACTGGGATCAGCGGTGGCTCCAGCATCACCGGCGGCGCCAATGCCTCCGGTGGCGGCAGCGCGAGCTTCCTCAACCACGAGGCCGCAAACCTGAATCTGCACAACTCGGTTCAGGCCGGCGGTTCGACGAGCGGGTCCGCAGCGGCCGATCATGTCTCGGCGGGCGGAAACACCTCGTTCCAGAACGCCTTTGGCGGACAGGGCAGCATCCTGGGCCACGACACCGCGGCGCTCGGCGGCCACGGCTCCGTCAACACCGGTGCCAGCGGCTCCGCGTCGACGACGACTCAGGGCTCGGCTGCGACCACCCCGTCGCAGGGCAGCAGCGTCATCCACACCGGTGGCTCGGCCACGGGTGGTGGGCAGGTCGCGGCCGGCTCCAATGGCGGCTCGGTGATCACCACGTCGCAGGGCGGTGCCCATGCCGGCGGCTCGAGCGCGGTGGACAACAGCCACAGCTCGGCGACCGTCGACCAGCACTCGGCCTTCGACGCGTCGAGCCACGCCGCGGCGACTCCGGTGCCCGATCACTCGACGTACGACCAGTCGTCGCACGCGAGCACGGACTACTCGAGTCACTCGCTGTACGACACGAGCCACGACAGTGCGGCTGCGCACAGCCAGGCGAGCACCGACCTATCGTCGCACAACCAGTTCGATCAGCACACCGGGTTCTGACCCGCGAACGCCTGACACAGAATCGGTGGGGACCGTATGGTCCCCACCGATGTGTTTGTGTGCCAGCCTATTCCGAGATGTCGGCGAACTCCGCTGATCGGGCCAGCGCCTGCCGGGCATAGGCGCGCACGTCGGCGTCGGTATCGTCCAATGCGCCCTGCAGCGCCTCGCAGGCGGCCGTTTCGAACGCCCACCGCGTCAAGCCCAGTACCGCGGCCTTGCGCACATCCAAGTGTCGGTCGAGCAGAGCGCGGATCAACAACTCCACACCCGCTTCGTCTGCACCAGACAAGCCCTTGACGGCTCCCACCCGGATCTGCCACGCGGTGTCGCGCAGCGCCCGCTCGATGGCGAGCAGATCGGAGTCTTCACAGCCGACTTGGCCGAGGGCGGCCAGCGCGGCAGCGCGCACCAACGGGTCTGGGTCGCCAGTGAGGTGACGCACCGCGGTGGGTCCGCTCGCCAGGGTGCCCAAGCCGTTCGCGGCGGCAATCCGAACCTCGCGGTTCTCGTCCCGGGCGGCCGAGGCCACGCCGTCGGCGTCGTCGACCGATACCAGCGCACGGACCGCCTCAATCCGCACTCGGTGATCGGGGTCGGTGAGCGCGGCCCGGAAGCTGTGGACGTCACCCACTCTCCGGAAGCTGAGCAGGTAGAGCGCGGAGCTGCGGACCACAGGGTCCGGTGAGGACAGAAGTGGTTGTGCCGCAGCGGGATCGGGTAGCACTTCCACGAGTTCCCGCACACCGTCGGACGCAGCGCGGCGTACGCCGGCGTCCTCGTCGGCCAACGCCGCGATCAACGCGCCCGCATACCCGTCACACAGGTGCTCGCTCAACGCGTCCACGGCGGTGCGGCGCACAGCCGGATCGGGATCGGTGAGGAACTCGGCGAGGTCCTCGAGCGTGGGTGATTCCAGTGCCAGCACGGCAGCGATCCGTGGCGACGGAGGCTGGGCGGGCGGCTGGATCACCGTGGTCGCCGGCGTCGAGTTCCACTGCCGGTCGCGCGCGATGGTCGGCTGTTCCACTGGGATCGGTTCGGTCTCACCGGTCGGCAGATCGTCGAGGCCCGGTACCGGAACGAAATACGGGGCGACCGGGCGCTTGAGGAACTCCATCGTCCCGTCCGCGGTCTTGCGCAGGTTCAGGTGGTAGCGCCAATTCACGTCGTCGCGATCGGGCACGTCGGAGCGATCATGGTAAAGACCCCAACGGGATTCGGTGCGGGTGAGCGAAGACCGCGCCGCCATTTCCGCGCAGTCCCTGATGAACGACACCTCGACCGCGCGCATCAACTCGTGTGGGGTGCGGGCTCCGATCTGCTCGATCTCGGTGTGCATCCGCTCGAAGGTGTCGACAGCGATCGACAGTTTCGTCGCCGTCTTCGGCGGCGCGACATAGTCGTTGACGAAACGACGCAGTTTGTACTCCACCTGCGGCTGCGGTGGCCCGTCGGGATGGAGCAGCGGCCGGTACACCAGCTCATGCGCCTCGCGGATCTGGTCGTCCGGAAGTGTTTGCGGTGCCTCGAGATCGGCGAGAGTGGCTGCCGCGTGCTCGCCGGCCAGCTCACCGTAGACGAAAGCGCCGATCATGTAATTGTGGGGCACGCACGCCATGTCACCGGCGGCATACAGGCCGGGCACGGTGGTGCGGGCATGCTCGTCGACCCACACGCCTGAGGCGGAATGCCCGCTGCACAGGCCGATTTCGGAGATGTGCATCTCGATGTCGTGGGTGCGGTAGTCGTGACCGCGGTTGGCGTGGAAGGTGCCGCGCGTGGGCCGCTCGGTGGTGTGCAGGATGTTCTCCAGCGCCGTCAGCGTCTCGTCCGGCAGGTGACTGACCTTGAGGTAGATCGGTCCGCGCGCGGATTCGATCTCGCGCTTGACCTCCGTCATCATCTGGCCGGACCAATAGTCCGAGTCGACGAACCGGTCGCCGTTGGCGTTGACCTGATAGCCACCGAACGGGTTGGCCACGTACGCACACGCCGGCCCGTTGTAGTCCTTGATCAGCGGGTTGATTTGGAAGCACTCGATGCCGGAGAGTTCGGCCCCGGCGTGATACGCCATCGCGTAGCCGTCGCCGGCGTTCGTCGGATTCTCGTACGTGCCATACAGATAGCCCGAGGCGGGCAGACCCAGCCGCCCGCAGGCACCGGTCGCCAGGATCACCGCTTTGGCTGCGACGGTGACGAACTCGCCGGTGCGGGAGTTCAGCGCCGCGGCACCCACCGCCCGACCACCTGCCGTGAGCACCCGCACCGGCATCAACCGGTTCTCGATCTGGATCTTCTCGCGCATCGACTTCTGCCGCAGCACCCGGTAGAGCGCCTTCTTGACGTCCTTGCCCTCCGGCATCGGCAGCACGTAGGACCCGGAGCGGTGCACCCGGCGCACCGCGTACTCGCCGTGCTCGTCCTTCTCGAACTTGACGCCGTAACGTTCGAGTCGCTGCACCATCGCGAAGCCGCGGGTCGCCGTCTGATAGATGGTGCGCTGGTTGACGATTCCGTCGTTGGCCCGGGTGATCTCGGCGACGTAGTCCTCCGGCACGGCCTTGCCGGGGATGACGGCGTTGTTGACGCCGTCCATACCCATCGCCAACGCGCCGGAGTGCCGAACATGCGCCTTCTCCAACAACAGCACCTGGGCGCCGTGCTCGGCAGCGGTCAGCGCGGCCATCGTGCCGGCAGTGCCACCACCGATGACGAGCACGTCACAGTCCAGGCGTGTGGTGTCGGCCAGGTCGGGGATCTGCATCAGACGAGCTCCGGGGTATCAAGGGCGGCAATGAGTTCCGAGCGCAGCGCGCTGCGCTCGACCGAGGGGTTGCGTGGGGTCGGGACGTCGTGCAGTGCACGTAGCGGTTGGCCGGCCCGCCCGAGTACGGCGATGCGGTCGCCGATCAGGAGTGCCTCGTCGACGTCGTGAGTGACGAACACGATGGTGGTTGGATGTGCGCGCCAGGTGTCGATCAGCAGCTTCTGCATGCTGGAGCGGGTCTGCGCATCGAGTGCGCCGAAGGGTTCGTCCATCATCACGGCCCGCGGTGCGCCGGCGAGGCCGCGGGCCAGCTGTACCCGCTGGCGCATGCCGCCGGAGAGGCTCTTGGGCAGGTACTTCTCGAAGCCGGTCAGGCCGACGTCGGAGATCCAGCGCAGGGCCTCCCCACGACGGCCCTCCCGTGGGGTGCCGGCGAGCTTGAGCGCGAGTTCGACGTTGGATTGGACGGTGCGCCAGGGCAGGAGGGCGTTGTCCTGAAACACCAGCGCCCGGTCGCGTGACGTGGTGCGCACCGGCTCACCCTCGGCGAGCACCTGACCAGAGTCGGGGCGAAGGAGGCCGGCCAGTGCGCGCAGCACAGTGGACTTGCCGCACCCGGAGGGGCCGGTCAGGATCAAAATCTCACCGGGCCGCACCTGCAGGTCGAGATGATTGATGACGGGCTTACCCCCATAGCTCAGCACAAGATCGTTGAGCTGCAACGCCATTCCCGTTTGCGGTGCGGTGAGCGTCATCGCGCCTTCTCCTCACCTCGGGGCAGCCACCGGGTGACCCGCCGGCCCAGCAGTTCGACGGCCGCGGAGGTGGTGAACCCGAGCACGCCGATGGTGATGATGCCGACGAAGACCTCGGGGTACGCCAGCATGGTGTAGGCCTGCCAGGTTCGGTAGCCGACACCCAGACGCCCCGAGATCATCTCCGCGGAGATCACACAGATCCACGCCACACCCATGCCGACCGACAGGCCGCCGAACACTCCCGGCAGGATGCCCGGCAGCACCACCCGGACGAGGACGTCCCAGCGGCTGCCGCCGAGCGTGCGGACCGACTCCTCCCAAATTGTCGGTAACGCCCGCACCGCGTGCCGGGTGCTCACCATGACGGGGAAGACTGCCGCCAGGAACGTGATGAAGACGATGCCGGCCTCATCGCTGGGGAACAACAGGATGGCCACGGGCACAATCGCGATGGCCGGGATGGGTCGAGCCAGTTCGGTCAGCGGCCCGAAGATGTTGGCGAAGGCGTTGGAACGCCCGAGCAGGATGCCGGTGATCACCCCGATGACCGCCGCCAGCGCGAACCCGGTCAATATCCGGATCAGCGACTGGCCCAGATCCAGCCAGTACTGTTGCTCAGTAACGCGTTTGGTGAACGCGCTGACGATCTCGGTCACGGTCGGCAGGGTGTCGAAGCGCACCCAGAACCGGACGTGGTTGGCGGTCAGCAGCTGCCACAGCGCGATCGCCGCTGCTACCGAGGTGACCCGTACCGCCCACGCGCCCCACGGCCGGCGGTGTGACCGAGCCGCACGGGGCGCTGCGGCGGCGTCGACCCCGACGGTGACGGGGCCGGCGAGCACCGCGGGCTGGGTCGTCATACCGCACCCGCCAGCGCCGCCTGATAATCGACGACCTTCGCGTCGGGATGCCCCGCGATGTAGCGCTGGGCGCCGGCGTCGGTGTCGAACGGCAGGTAGCCGTTGATGGGCGACTGCACCCACACCGAGCGGTCGGCAAACCACCGGGTGCCCAGCTCGGTGTCGGGAATGTAGGCGGTGATCACCTTCTCGCCCTTGGCGTTCGCCTCGCGGAGCGCCCGCAGCAGGCAGCCGGGATTCGCGGCGGGTTGGGTGGTGGGGCGACCGTCGATCCACAGTTCACCGGCCAGCGCGGGGTCGGTCACGGCGACATTGCACACCGGGTCTTGGCCACCGACCGTGATCGGATTGGTGGTCGCGGCCACAGCGCTGTCGTAGTTGAGGTTCCGATCGGCGAACGCCTTGCGCAACGGTGCGTCGTTGACGAACTGATCGATGTTCAGATCGGCGAAGTCGCCGATCGACTTCAGGTAGGGGATATCGCTCTTGAATGCCTCGACCAGAGACGGCTTGATCGTGGGGTCGAAGGACACCGCCCCGCCGGGACCGTTGTAGAGGTACACGACTTCCTGCGGCAGACCGCTGCCGTCGGCCACGAGTTTGGCTGCCTCAAGCGGCTTCTCGTGCAGGAAATCGGTCGCGTCGATCTGCGCCTGCAGGAAGGCGTCGAGCACTTCGGGATGCTGGGCCGCGTAGTCGCGGCGCACGACCACACCGTGGAAGGTGGGAACGTTTAGCTCGGCACCGTCGAACAACAACCGGCCCTTGTTCTGGAAGGCCAACAGCCCCGGCCACGCGACGAACTGCGCGAAGGCCTGAACCTGGCCGGACTCCAGCGCCGACGCTCCGATCTGCGGCTGCTGGTTGAGGACCTCGACGCCGGTTTTCGGGTCGATCCCCGCTTTGGTCAACGCGCGGACCAAGGTGCCGTGGCCGGCGGAGCCCACCGAGGCCGACACCTTCTGGCCACGCAGATCGGTCAAGGCGCGGGCCGGCGAGTTCGGGCTGACTACAACCATATTGAGTGCACCCTTGGCGTTGTAGCCGGTGATCGACACCACCTCGGTCTTCGCGCGCTCGTTGGCCTGGGTCTTGGACCCGTTGATCAACATCGGGTAGTCGCCCATCGAACCGATGTCGATCTTCTCGGCGAGCATCTGCGCGGTGATCGGTGCGCCGGTGTCGTAGTCCTGCCACTGGACGGTGTATTTCACGTTCGTGCGCTTGGTGATATCGGCCAAGCGCTGCTCCAGGAACCCCTTCGCCTTCAGCAGGGCGCCGGCGGTGGCGGTGTTGATGGTCTTGGACTGGTAGCCGACGACCACGTTGATCTCACCGGCCGCGGGGGCCTTTGAGTCCAGTGAGCAGCCGGCGGAGGTCAGGACGAGGGCAGCCGCCATCGCGACCGCAAAGCGGTTCTTCATGAAGGACTTTCGAGGTTGGGCTTTTCAGCGAAGGAGATAGGGCATGTTGACGGTGACGGCGCCGGTGGGACAGCGAGCCGCACAGGGTCCGCAGTACCAACACTCGTCGACATGCATGTAGGCCTTCCCGTTGTCCGGGTTGATGGCCAGCGAGTCGAGGGGACAGATGTCCACACAGAGTGTGCATCCCTCGATGCACAGCGACTCGTCGATGGTGACCGGGACGTCGGCCCGCTGATTGATCAGTGTCATCACAACTCCCTGACGAGATTGCCGCGCAGGGTGATTCGGTCGCCCCGCATGCGGATGTATTCGAGGTCGACGGGCCGGCCGTCGACGAGGTGGGTCAGTCGTTCCAGCAGCAGCACCGCGGCGCCCTCGGGCACCTGCAGGATGGCAGCCGAATGGGCGTCGGCCGGCACCGCTTCCACGGCCAGGCTTGCTGACCCCAGCCGTTGCCCGGTCACCTCTTCGAGCAGCGCGAAGATATCGTTGCTTTCCAGAGAATGTCGAAGTATCTCGGCTCCGAGATCGGCTGCCAGGTAGGTCTTGTCGAGGCTCAGCGGCAGATCGCCCAGGAAACGAAGGCGTTCGATGAACACCACCGGGTCCCCGGGCTGCAGCTGCAGCCGACGCGCCACGGCCGGGGGAGCGGCCACCGACATCGCCGCCCGCACCTCGTTGCGGACCTCGCCGTAGCTCTTGAATGTCTCTTTCAGTCCGACAAGGGCATCTAAGCCGTGGTCGTACTTGCGGATGGCCACCTGTGTCCCGACCTTGGGACCCCGGTCGATGAGGCCTTCATCCTTCAGCGTTGCCAACGCTTCACGAACCGCGTTGCGCGACACCCCGAACTCCACCGACAGTTCGGCCTCGGTGGGCAGGCCCTGCGGATAGCCGCCGTCATGAATGTGATGACGTAGGACGTCGGCCACCAGGCGGGCCTGGTCGGCGCGCGCGCGGCGGATCGGCACCGGCTCGGCGTCGCCCATCGCACCCTCCTGATTGCTGACAACTCTCGTCAAACACGGTAAAGCCGCTGCCCAGGCCTACCGGACGCGTGTTTGCGCGCGCAGCGAGATGCCGCCGTATTGCGCCGGTCGAAAGTGCTGCAGACCTGGCGATACTGGCGATTTGGTGGGTATTGCGCCACCACGGTGTCGATAGGCGCAGTTCTGATCGCGCTGAGCGGAAAGCTACGGCAAGCGATGCGGTACGTCGGTGATCAGGCCGCCGTCCATTACAAACTCCGCGCCCGTCGCATAGGACGATTCGTCACTGGCGAGAAACAGCACGAACGTCGACACCTCGTTCGGCTCACCGAGACGGCCCATCGGCGCGGCCACCAGATCGTCGGGCATGTGGGCGGTCATCGGGGTACGAATCATCCCCGGATGCAGCGAGTTGACCCGAATGTTGTTGGCTGCCAACTCCAGTGCCGCCGACTTGGTCAGCCCCCGGATCGCCCACTTGGACGCCACGTAGCCGTGGTTACCCGGGGTTCCGCGCATGGCCTGAATGGACGACATGTTGATGATCGAACCGCCGCCTGCGTCGGTCATCGGCTCGATCACGGACTTGATGCCCAGCATGGTGCCGGTGAGGTTGACGTCGATAACCCGTTGCCAGCGTTCACGTTCCAGGTTCTTCAGGGTGCGCCGATAGACGACGCCGGCGTTGTTCACCAGGACGTTGAGGGTGCCGAACTCACGTAGTGCCAGCGCCACCGCCGCCGACCAGTCGCCGGGATCGGAGACGTCCAGGTGGACGTAGCGGGCGGCGTCGCCCAGTTCGGCGGCCACCGCCGCACCCTCTTCGTCGAGAACATCACCAAGAACGACTCGGGCGCCTTCGCTGACCAGAAGCCGGGCATGGGCGGCACCCATCCCGCGGGCGGCCCCGGTGATCAGGGCGACCTTGCCGTCAACGCGTCCCATGGGCGCACGGTACCCGGCTGGCCGCCGCGACCTGCGTTACTTCCCCGCTAGCTGAGACCAGGTGTCCAGGACGTTCTCGTACGCGGTCGGCGACACCGCGATCGAGCCCACAAAGGGGTGCTCCATCGCGAAGATCAGGTAGAGAACGAACGCCAGCAGCGAGCCGGCCAACGCGATCAACGCGCCGTGCACCACGACATCGGTGGAGGGAAAGATGTAGGTAAACAGCAGCATGACCATTCCACCGCCGAGCAGCAGCACCCACAACTCGCCGGGGATCTCGGACTGGCTACCCGAGAGTCGGCTCTTGCGGGCGCTGCCCAACTCGTCGAGTCGGCCAATCGACTGTCGGTAGAAGGAGATCTCGCTCTGGCTCACCGGCTCGATGTGCAGGAAGCTCTGCCACACTGCGGTCAGGTGTTCCGACTGCTGTTCGACCGTCTCGCCGCGGCGCATCCGGGGGAACTCGTCGTCGACGACGTCGTTGGTGTAGTCGATCAGGCTCCGCTGGATTTCCGCGCGGCCCGCCACCGGCAGGCCCGCCGAGTCGCGCAGGAGATCGGAGATCGCGGCCGCCTCGGCTTCGGTGCCCCGTTCGGCCTGATTCAGCTGCTCCCACACCACGACGACGACGAAGGCCACCAGCACCGCGTACAGCACCCCGGCGAGGTCGAAGACGTGTCCCGCCACTCCGCCGGACCTCTTCAACCGTTGCTGCGGAAGAACCCGTCGGCTCAGCACCAGCCCCAGCACGGCCAGCCCGACGGTGATGATCACGACCATCAGCCCGACCAGGGGCGCGGGCAGCTGCAGTAGCCAAAGCACGAAGTTACTTGTTACCGCAGCGTTCGCCCGCCAAACTGCGGCGCCGCCGATAGGGTCAGCGGCTGTGCTCGAGGTGATCGACAAGGGCGGGCCCACTGCCACCCACATCACGCCGCTGTTGTTCGTGCACGGCGCCTTCCACGGGGCGTGGTGCTGGGACGACCACTTTCTCGACTATTTCGCCGACCGCGGCTACCGCGCGCTCGCGCTCAACCTGCGCGGCCACGGCGGCAGCCCGTCCGCGGTGCCGATCAACGCGTGCGGCGTCTTCGACTACGTCCAGGACGTGCACACCGTCGCCGCCGAACTGCCGGTGCCGCCGGTGGTCATCGGCCACTCGATGGGCGGGTTCGTCGTGCAGAAGTACCTGGCGGTGCACGACGCACCCGCGGGGGTCCTGGTGGCCTCGGCGCCGCCGACCGGCATCGCGCCCGCGACGGTGCGGGTGGCGTGGCGGCACAGACGTCAGTCGGTGCGTACACGATCGTTCAGCCGACCCCTGGATTTCTTTGCAGCGCCGGGTGTTTCGCGGGCAACCTTCTACCATTCGGCCACACCCGAGGAGATCGTCACCGCCTGCACGTCGCGGCTCGGCGCCGAGAGCGCCCGCGTGCTCTACCGCGATCTGCTCTACCGCCACCTCGCCCGGCCGAAACGGGTCACCACCCCGGTGCTGGTGCTCGGCGCGGAGCTCGACGGCTTCTTCACGCCGCGCGAAGTGGCTGCGACCGCGCGGGCCTACCGCACCGAGCCGGTGATGTTTCCTGACATGGGCCACAACATGATGCTCGAGCGCGGCTGGGAATCAGTGGCAGATCGCATCGACCAGTGGTTGGCGGCGACGCTCAGCTGACGCGCAGGTTAGCTCGGCCTCGAAGCGGGAAACCAGACCCGACCTACTAAGGAGGCCCCAATGTTGCACAGCGTCGTGCTGGCCGCCAGCGACAACATCGAAGCCGCGGGGTTCATCCTGCGCGGCATCAAAGGTATCTTCGTCGCCATCGGCAGCATCATCGCCGCGGTCATCTGCGCCGTGATCGCCGGGATGAAGGGCCGAAACCCGTTCGGATGGGGCCTACTCGGGCTGTTCTTCTCCATCCTGACGCTGATCGTGATCATCGTGATCCCGAGCAAGAAGTCGTAGCGCCGTCAGGCGAGAAACCCCGCAAGCACCGCTTGCACCCCGACGTCCCAGCGGCGGTTCACCGAATCCGCCGACTTGCCCAGCCACCGGCCGGCCTCTTGAACGGCCAAACCCTGTGCCAGGGCGAGCAATACGTGAGAGATGTCGACCGCATCGCCGGCCAGTAGCCCGGCGTCGATGCATCGCTGTACCTTGCCGACGAGGATCTCTCGAACTGTCGGCGCGGCCGCCAGCTGTTCGGGGTCGAGATCCTGGAACGGCCTGCTGAACATCACCCGCGCCAGCGCCGGATAGTCCAGGCAGAAACGGCGGAACACCGGGATCACCGCGCGCAGATCGCCGAGTTCGTCGGATGTCTCGGGGATCGCGACGAGCTCACCGCCGAGCCGACGGAAGCCCTCGAAGAACACCGCGCGCAGCAGTCCGTCCTTGTCGGAGAACAGCTCGTAGACCGCGGGCACCGACGTGCCGGCCCGTTGGGCGACCCGGCGGGTGGTGAAGCCCGACATCCCGTCTTCGCACAGCGTGCTCACCGCCACGTCGACCACGCGGTCGCGCAGCTCGGGAGTGCGCTGCTTGACCCTGGCCACGGACTAGGAGAGCCCGAACTCGGAACGGATGTTGTCGATACCTTCCCGCATCGCGTCCAACGTGGCCTGGCGGGCGCGTAGCTTGCTGGCCACGTGCGCGCCGGCGCTCAAGGCGGTGAATTCGTGGGCGGCTTCGATGGCGCGCGGCAGGACCTGATCGTTCATCGCGATCTCGTCGACCCAGCCGCCGGCCAGTGCGGTCTCGCCCAGGAAGTTTTTGGCCAGTCCGACCGCCTGCTGGTAGGCCGACGGGGTGAGCCGCAGCCGCATGATCTCCAGGGCGGGGTAGGGCAGCACCATGCCGATCGCGACCTCGTTGGCCTGAAAGTTGTAGGTGGGTCCGGCAATTCGGTGATCGACGCTGCATGCCAGGAACGAACCCATTGCGATTGCGTGTCCGGTGATCGCCGCGACGACCGGCTTGGGAAACGACAGCAGCCGGTGCGACAGGTTGAAGCCGCCCTGCAGCATCGCGACGGAGGCGTCGATGTCACCCGAGCGGAAGACCTTGAGGTCGAAGCCGCCACTGAACACGCGGTCGTTGCCGGCGATCACCACGGCGCCGGCGCTCTCGCCCTCGGCGCGATCCAAAGCGTCGTTGATTTCGCCCAGCATGCTCGGACTCAGCACATTGACCTTGCCGTCGTCCATCGAGATGACGGCGACCGCGTCGTCCTTGCGATAACTGACCGACCCGCTCATGGATGCTCCTTCGTCGCAGCGTCTACTTTCGTACCGACGTTACGTAACGAAGTTCCGATTGCCAAGAGCCAATCTCGGCCTACCCGGACCGAGTCGTTGAGCTGTTGCGCATGCCCGCCCCCTCGACGGAGCTTACGATCCCACTGTGCGGGGGATTATTTTGGCGGGGGGTTCAGGCACGCGCCTGCATCCGATCACGCTCGGGGTTTCTAAGCAGCTGATCCCGGTGTACGACAAGCCGATGGTGTACTACCCGCTGTCGACGCTGATGTTGGCGGGTATTCGGGACATCCTGGTGATCACTACGCCGCACGATGCCGACTATTTCGAGCGTTTACTAGGGGATGGATCGCGGTTCGGGGTCTCGATCACGTTCGCGCAGCAGCCGTCGCCGGACGGGCTGGCGCAGGCGTTCACGATCGGCGCGGACTTCATCGGCAATGACAAGGTTGCGTTGATCCTGGGTGACAACCTGCTGTACGGACCGGGATTGGGGACCCAGCTCAAGACGTTCACCGACGTCGACGGCGGCGCGATCTTCGCGTATTGGGTTGCCGAGCCGTCCGCGTATGGCGTCGTGGAGTTTGACGGTAGCGGGGTGGTGGCGTCGCTGGAGGAGAAGCCGAAGCAGCCTCGTAGTAACTTCGCGGTGCCGGGGTTGTACTTCTACGACAACGATGTGGTTACGGTCGCGCGGAATTTGGTCCCGAGTGACCGTGGTGAATACGAGATCACCGATGTGAATCGGGCGTATTTGGATCAGGGCCGGTTGCGGGTGCAGGTGTTGCCGCGGGGTACGGCATGGCTGGACACCGGAACATTCGACCAGATGATCGATGCCGCCGATTTCGTGCGAACCATGGAACGGCGAACAGGGTTAAAGATCGGCGTGCCGGAGGAAATCGCATGGCGGCAGGGCTTTCTCACCGATGGTGAGCTTCGCGAAAATGCGGAGAAGCTGGTGAAGTCGGGTTATGGCTTGTACTTATTGGATCTGTTGGAGAGGGGGATATAGTGGCGCAGCTTCTCGTCACCGGAGGCGCCGGGTTCATCGGATCTAACTTCGTGCATTACGCGGTCGAGCACACCGACCATCACATCACCGTGTTGGACAAGTTGACCTACGCCGGGAACCGCGAGTCGTTGGCCGGTCTGCCCGAGGATCGGGTGACCTTCGTGCACGGCGACGTCGCCGACACCGAACTGGTGGACAAGTTGGTAGCCAACACCGACAAAGTGGTGCACTACGCGGCGGAGACGCATAACGACAACTCACTCGACAACCCGGAACCGTTCCTGCATACCAATGTGATTGGGACCTTCACGTTGTTGGAGGCGGTGCGAAAGTACGGTGTCCGCTATCACCACATCTCGACCGACGAGGTGTACGGCGACTTGGAACTGGATGACCCGGACCGGTTCACCGAGAGCAGTCCCTGCAACCCGTCGTCACCGTATTCGTCGACCAAGGCCGCCAGCGACCTTCTAGTGCGAGCTTGGGTCCGGTCATATGGCATCGCGGCGACGATCTCGAATTGCTCCAACAACTACGGCCCATATCAGCACGTTGAAAAGTTCATCCCTCGCCAGATCACCAACGTTCTGCGCGGCGTCCGTCCCAAGCTGTACGGGGCCGGTCTCAATGTCCGCGACTGGATCCACGCCGATGACCACTCTTCGGCTGTGCTGCTGATCCTGGAAAAGGGGCGGATCGGGGAGACGTATTTGATCGGCGCGAACGGCGAGAAGGACAACAAGACGGTCATCGAACTGATCTTGACGATCATGGGCCAGCCCGCCGATGGGTACGACAACGTTCCTGACCGTGCTGGTCATGACCTGCGGTACGCGATCGATGCGACCAAACTCCGCGATGAGCTCGGGTGGCGACCGCAGTACCCCGACTTCGAGCACGGGCTGGCCGCGACTATCGAGTGGTATCGCGACAATGAAAGCTGGTGGGCGCCCGCTAAAGACGCCACCGAGGCTTTCTACGCGAAGCTCGGGAAGTAGCCGCAGGCCTGAGGTCTCGGCCTACCCGTGACGGGGCAGCCGCACGACCTCGGTGGGATGCTCGAACCGGTCCCGGCGCCATCGACTCTGGGTCTCCTCGGCGGCCTTCTTCATCCGGGCGATCTCCTCGCGCAGGACGTCGACGCGGGTCTCCTTGGTGGCGAAATGGAAGTAGTCGAGCATGTTGCGCAAAAGTTCGAGCTTCTCGCGCTCACGCCGAGCGAGGTCGTGGCCCGTCATCATTTCGACGCGGTGAACCGGTTGCAGGGTGTCCCAGTCCAGGGCCACCTTGCTGCGGTACACCGTGCGCTTACGCCCGAAGGTCTTGACCCACCAGCCCTGCGGCTCAGGCTGGTCGTAGTAGGAGACCACCCCGTCGAATCGGGAGTCGATCGACTCCCCGAATTGACTGCGATCCAACGCCGAATCCCAGACCGTGCGCCACTCCTGCGAGGGCGCCAGCTCCGGAAGGCTTTGGGGCAGAGTCAATTCCACGATATCGGTGAATCCGTCCTCGGTGTGCTCGTACCGAGCCACGGTCGGTGGTTTCGGGAAGGCGAAGCTCACGTCGTACGCGGCCGTGCTGCCGTAGTTGCGGACGACCAGTTCGATGACATGCCAGTCCGCGGAGTGCGGCTCCATGAACATCGCGACGTGCGGCCGTGCCTGCTGGGCGTTAACTCTCTGTTGTCGACGAATCTGCCGATGCGCGTAGATGAGTGCGGCCAGCCCCAGCAGCACTGCTGCCCAGGCGGCTACCGCCAACCACGTGCCGGCCCCGACTCCGGTGACATCTCCCCACAGATTCGCGAGATCACTCGCGTTTTCCACCCCATGCTTATATCACAGCAAACTGTCGTCTTCAGTATTGACGAGGTCGAAAGTACTTGGGGCTCAACCCAGTCGGCGAAGGGCGGCAAACGGGCTGGCGGCTGCCAAAGCGCGCCTGCGGCGCGCGGCCAACGCGACCGGCAGTACCGGTGAAACGCCACAGGCCTGCGCAAACTGCTGAGCGGTGAGCCCGTCCGCGGAATTCATGTCGCAGCGGCCAAATGGCGGCGCTCCCTCGGGCAACCCGCCGCCGTAGCCCTGCCCGTCGGTGTACTGGTGGGCGACTTTGCCCGGATACGGCGGGTTCGAGCCATAGGACGCGACGACCAGGCGGATACCAGCCGGCTTGGTGGGCCACAGGCTGTTGAGGTCCCCGATGTTGCCGTAGCCGATCACCTTCGCCGTAGAACCGACGTAGGCGCCCACCTCGTCGTAGGCGGCGTTGATGCCGGCGGACTGGTCGCCGGAGATCTGCCCGCCCCACGATTCGACATCGAGCATCACCGCCATCCGCGGATGTGGTGCTCGCACTTGGGATTTGAACGTTTCGACGGTTTCCCGCCAGTTGGGTCGCCACACGAAGTAGACGATGAAGAAGGTGAGACGCCCGCTGTCGGTGTTGCTCAGACACCAGCTGTAGTTGTTCACCCAGCGCCGGTCGCGGTAGGTGCCGTCATTGGAACGGATGCACAGGACCGGGTAGGGGTAGGTGTCGTTGACACTCACCTGCCACTCCGAGACGTCGGCGTAGAGGGTGTCAGCCATCGCCAATAGACGCTACTACCAACGCAATTGGAACGCTCAGGCACCCATCAGTGTGCGCCACTGGTCCAGATTCGACGCCTTGTAGACGTAGTTGGACCGCTTGACGTCTGAGAGCGCGGCGCTGGGCTCGATCGAATACCAGTGCCCGGGGAACACCGTCGGATCACCGGAGAGTGCGGCCAGCTGCTGCAGGCTGCGGAACATCTCGTCGACGTCGCCGCCCGGGAAATCAGTGCGCCCGCAGCCGTCCAGGAACAGCGTGTCGCCGGCGACCAACCGTCCGTCGAGCAGGAAGCACTGACTGCCCGGCGTGTGGCCCGGGGTGTGCAGCAGTTCGATGTCGATGGCGCCGACGGAAACCTTGTCGCCGTGCTCATGCGCGGTCAGGCCGCTCATCGGGATGCCGGTGACCCGCGAGACCCAGAGGGCTTCGTGGGTGTTGACGTGGACCGGGACTTCGACCCGCTCGAGCAGCTCGGCCAGGCCGGCCAGGGTGAAGCCCATCATCGACCCGCCGACGTGGTCGGGATGGTGGTGGGTGACCAGCACGCCGGATAGGTGCATGCCGTCGGCCTCGAGCGCGTCGACCAGGTCGCCGGCGGCGTAGGCCGGGTCGACCACGACGGCGTCGCCGGTCTCCCGGTCGCCGATCAGGTAGGCGAAGTTGCGCATCTGCTGCGCCATCATGTCCCCGGCGGCGAAATCCCGGCCGGAGAGCAGCTGGCGGAAATACAGACGGTCCGTCGATGCCATGGCTCAACAGTAATAGGTGCCCGACGAGCGGTTTGGCTGAGCCGAGCCGCAGGCTGTACCCTCTTTAAGGCCCACGGCGGTTCATCTCTCGCGGGTCAGGCCCCCTTAGCTCAGTCGGCAGAGCGTTTCCATGGTAAGGAAAAGGTCAACGGTTCGATTCCGTTAGGGGGCTCGGTGGACACTCGGATCTCGTGGCTGACCTCTGGGCACCGCGGAGCTCCGCAAGTGCCTATCGGGGCGGTGTAGCTCAGCTGGTTAGAGCGCACGACTCATAATCGTGAGGTCGGGAGATCGAGCCTCCCCACCGCTACTAGGTAGACGCAAACGAAAACGTGAAAGAAGGCAACGGACGTGGCCTCCAGTACTGACGTACGGCCGAAGATCACCTTGGCCTGCGAGGTGTGCAAGCACCGCAACTACATCACCAAGAAGAACCGTCGTAACGACCCCGACCGTCTCGAGCTGAAGAAGTTCTGCCCGAACTGCGGCCAGCATCAGCCGCACAAAGAGTCGCGCTGATCTCATCCGGCCGTCTGCACGACGGTCGGTGGATCGTGCCGAGGTCGACTAGATAGGTCCTGCTCCGTGCCTTTGTCCCAAGAATTCGTCGGGCGGCATTACCGCTACCCCGACTACTACTTGGTCGAGCGCGAAAAGATCCGCGAGCACGCCAGGGCCATCCAGAACGACGACCCGGCGTTCTTCTCCGACGAGGCCGCCGCCGAGCTGGGCTACGACGCTGTGCTCGCGCCGCTGACCTTCACGTCGATGCTGGGCTACGCCGCACAGATGGCTTTCTTCGACGACGCCGACATCGGGATCAGCGACAAGCAGATCGTGCAGGTCGATCAGGTTCTGAAGTTTCTCAAGCCGATCCAGGCCGGCGACAAGCTCTTCTGCGACGTCTACGTGCACGACATCCGGCAGGCGCACGGTACGGACATCATTGTCACCAAGAATGTCGTCAGCAATCAGGACGACGAGGTAGTACAGGAGACCTACACGACGCTCGCCGGGCGGAGTGAGGAAGACGGAGAGAGTGGCTTCAACGATGGCACTGCGTGAGTTCAGCTCGGTCAAAGTGGGTGAGGAGCTGCCTGAAAAGGTCATCACCCTGACCCGCGCCGACCTGGTCAACTACGCCGGCGTGTCCGGTGACCTGAACCCCATCCACTGGGATGACGAGATCGCCAAGCAGGTCGGTCTGGACACCGCGATCGCCCACGGCATGCTCACCATGGGCCTCGGTGGCGGCTACGTGACGAACTGGGTCGGTGACCCGGGCGCGGTGACCGAGTTCAATGTGCGCTTCACCGCGATCGTGCCGGTGCCCAACGACGGCGTCGGAGCCGAAATCGTGTTCACCGGCAAGGTGAAGGCTGCCGACCCCGAGACCAAGACCGTGACGATCGCGCTGATCGCCACGACTGGGGGGAAGAAGATCTTCGGCCGCGCCGTCGCGACAGCGAAGTTGGCGTAACCATGGCACTCAAGACCGATATCCGGGGAATGGTCTGGGAGTACCCCGACACCTTCGTGGTAGGCCGCGAGCAAATCCGGCAGTACGCCAAGTCGGTGAAATCGACCGATCCGGCCTCGATGGACGACAAAGCCGCCGCCGAGCTCGGCCACTCCGGCCTGGTGGCGCCGCCGACCTTCATGTCGATCCTGGCGGTGATGATCCAGAACCACTTCTTCCAGCACGTCGACGTCGGTTTGGAGACTCTGCAGATCGTTCAGGTGGACCAGCGGTTCAAGTTCTACCGGCCGATCGTCGAGGGTGACGCCGTCAAGGGCACGATGTACATCGAGTCCGTCGACGAGCGGTTCGGCGCCGACATCGTCACCACGCGCAACGTCCTGGTGGACCAGCACGGCGAGGTGATCATGGAGTCGTTCACCACACTGATGGGCCACGAGGGCGACAACTCGATCAACGCGGGCTGGGACCCGGAGACCGGGCAGGTGCTGCGCAAGCCAGTTACTCACGACTAACGACGGATTAACACCTGCTTGGTGTGCCGTTGTACACTCGGACCTCGGGGTTTTCCCAGATAAGCGCGCTGTCCGTCGGTTCGGGTTTGACCGAACGGGGAGCGCGCGAATTATGTGGGGACTTCCCGGCGAGTGACAGAGGGGCGTAGCTCAACTGGCAGAGCAGCGGTCTCCAAAACCGCAGGTTGCAGGTTCAAGTCCTGTCGCCCCTGCTCCAACTGAATAAAGCTGGAATGAACATGGTGGACACTGGAGGGTGCACACCGGGCTGGGTACTCCAGCCCACACGTACTCGACACGAAGGAGCATGCGGTGAGCGACGAGCGCGACAGTGCTGACGCCGCAAGCGAGAGCAACGAGGACACCAACGGCGGTCAGACCGTCGTCGTGACCCGACCCGCGCGTCCCACCGGCAAGCGGTCCCGGCGCGCCGGGGCCACTGCGCTGGCCGAGCCGGAGGAAGTCGAATCGACCGCCGAAGAACTCGGCGTCGAGGACAAGCCCGGCAAGAAGACGAAGGCCAAGAAGAAGAAGGCCAAGTCCGGGCCGTCGCGGAACCCCATCCTGTTCGTCTGGAACTACCTCAAGCAGGTCGTCGCCGAGCTGCGCAAGGTGATCTGGCCCAACCGCAAGCAGATGGTCAGCTACACCACCGTGGTTCTGCTGTTCCTGGCCTTCATGGTCGCCCTGATTGGTGGGGTCGACCTCGGCCTGGCCAAGCTTGTGCTGTGGGTGTTCGGCTAACGAACGCTGACGTTTTTAGAGAGGACTGACTACCGTGACTACCCCCGAAGGCGATACGCCCACGGGTGAGGCCGTCGACGTGATCGACGAGACCACGCCTGAGCTCGAGGCGGCGCCTGACGCTGAGGCGACGGAAGCCGCCGGCGAGGTTGCCGAGGAGGAGCTCGATCCGGCCGCCGCGCTCAAGGCTGAACTGCGCAGCAAGCCGGGCGACTGGTACGTCATCCACTCCTACGCCGGTTACGAGAACAAGGTGAAAGCCAACCTCGAGACCCGCGTGCAGAACCTCGACGTCGGCGACTACATCTTCCAGGTCGAGGTGCCCACCGAAGAGGTCACCGAGATCAAGAACGGCCAGCGCAAGCAGGTCAACCGCAAGGTGCTGCCGGGCTACATCCTGGTGCGCATGGACTTGACCGACGACTCGTGGGCCGCGGTGCGCAACACCCCGGGTGTCACCGGCTTCGTCGGCGCGACGTCGCGGCCGACCGCGCTGTCGCTCAACGACGTGGTGAAGTTCCTGCTGCCGCAGGGCGCGGCGAAGAAGCCGGGCAAGGCGGCGTCGACTGCCGCGTCTGCTGCTTCGTCGGAGGCCACGCTGGAACGCCCGGAGATCCTGGTGGACTTCGAGGTGGGCGAGTCGGTCACCGTCATGGACGGCCCGTTCGCGACGCTGCCGGCCTCGATCAGCGAGGTCAACGCCGAGCAGCAGAAGCTCAAGGTGCTGGTGTCCATCTTCGGCCGCGAGACACCCGTCGAACTGACCTTCAACCAGGTCGCCAAGATCTGATCGCGTTCCGCGATCGCTAGAAAGGAAACAACCCCCAATGGCCCCCAAGAAAAAGGTCGTCGGGCTGATCAAGCTGCAGATCCAGGCCGGGCAGGCCAACCCCGCCCCGCCGGTCGGCCCTGCGCTCGGCCAGCACGGCGTCAACATCATGGAGTTCTGCAAGGCGTACAACGCCGCGACGGAGAACCAGCGCGGCAACGTCATCCCCGTGGAGATCAGCGTCTACGAGGATCGCAGCTTCACCTTCGCGTTGAAGACCCCGCCCGCGGCCAAGCTGCTGCTCAAGGCTGCCGGTGTGCAGAAGGGTTCGGCGGAGCCGCACAAGACCAAGGTCGCCAAGGTGACCTGGGATCAGGTGCGCGAGATCGCCGAGACCAAGAAGGAAGACCTCAACGCCAACGACATCGATCAGGCTGCCAAGATCATCGCCGGCACCGCCCGCTCGATGGGTATCACGGTCGAATAATCACTTTCCGTGGGAGGGCTGGCATCGGCCCGACAACCACGACCTCTGAACCTAGGAGACACCAATGAGCAAGACCAGCAAGGCATATCGCGAAGCCGCCGAGAAGGTGGACCGCACCAAGCTCTACACCCCGCTCGAGGCGGCCAAGCTCGCCAAGGAGACCTCGTCGAAGAAGCAGGACGCGACCGTCGAGGTGGCGATCCGGCTCGGCGTCGACCCGCGCAAGGCCGACCAGATGGTCCGCGGCACGGTCAACCTGCCCAACGGCACGGGTAAGACCGCGCGCGTCGCAGTGTTCGCGGTGGGGGAGAAGGCCGAGCAGGCCAAGGAAGCCGGTGCGGACATCGTCGGCAGCGACGACCTGATCGAGCAGATCCAGGGCGGCATGCTGGACTTCGACGCCGCGATCGCCACCCCCGATCAGATGGCCAAGGTTGGTCGCATCGCCCGCGTGCTGGGCCCGCGCGGTCTGATGCCGAACCCCAAGACCGGAACCGTCACCCCGGATGTGGCCAAGGCCGTCACCGACATCAAGGGCGGCAAGATCAACTTCCGCGTCGACAAGCAGGCCAACCTGCACTTCGTGATCGGCAAGGCGTCGTTCGACGAGAAGAAGCTGGCCGAGAACTACGGTGCCGCGCTCGACGAGGTGCTGCGCGCCAAGCCGTCCTCGTCGAAGGGTCGCTACCTGAAGAAGATCACCGTGTCGACGACGACGGGCCCGGGCATCCCGGTCGACCCCGCCGTCACGCGGAACTTCACCGAAGAGGCGTAAGGCTTTTCGTCCAGTGGCCGTCTACTCCGGTAGGCGGCCATTGGCGTTTCTACGACGCGCTGGGGTCGATGGGAACCCTGATCGTGGCCAGCAGGGCGCGGTGGTCGGAGCCAGGAACGTTAATGGTGCGCACGGATTCGGCCGCTGCGTTGCGGGTGAGAATGTGGTCGATGGTGATGAGCGGCGGGATTTTCCGGTTGGAGGGGAACGTCGGCGCGAACCCTGATCCGCTCTGCTCGACGGCGTCGCGGTAGCCATTGGTCAGTAGATCTCGAAACTGGCGCATGTCCGGCGTGCTGTTGTAGTCGCCGCCGATGATGACCGCTCCGGCTCGCGCGATAGCGGCGAAACTGTCCAATTCCGTTTTAGCGCTGGCCATTCCGCCGCGCCAGCCGTCGATCGTATTGCCTCTTCCGGCAACGGGCGAGTAGACATGAACACTGGCGAGAACCGGTCTGAGGCGGAGACCTGGCACCAGCAGGCGCGCTGCGGGAATAGTTACGCCCTGTTCACTTGTCGCGGCGAGGGTGTCGAGGGGATATCGACTCCATATACCCGCGCCCCCGGCACCAGGACCTGGGACGAGATGCGAATAGGGGAACGTCGATTCAATCCCTGATTGCTCCAGCCGACGCACCTCTTCGGGGGTCAGCTCTGAGACGGTAACGACATCGGCATTGTCCTTGGCCAGGTCGACTATGAAGCCTGGATCTGCTTGTCCGTAGCGAAGATTCGACGAGAGCACCCGAATGTTTTGGTAGGCGCCGACAGCAATCGGTTGTCCGATGTAGTACCACGAAATCTGAACTGCGATGCTGGCCCCCACTACGCCGGCGGCGAGCATGGACAGCAGGATTCGTCGGCATGAGACAGCTACCAGCAAGCCGGCGAGCGCGCTCAACGGCAGGTACGGCGACCCGACGGCCAGGACAAGGCTCGGGATGGTCGCTATCGGTTGAGTGCGGGCGAAGACAGAAGCAACAGTGGGAAGCAGGCTGACGATGACTAATGCCGAGAGAAGCGGCCGGCTGTTATTTATCAAGGGTGCGACCCTCACCTGTGCGCTGCGAGTTGATCAATCGCTCTTGCACAGTGTGAGTATCGGGGGAAGAAGCTCGGCGATTTGTGCACCCACCCTTGCGAAGAACTTGGGCTCCTGACCAATCGGGTCCGGGATATCAGGTGCAGCAGCCGACGGCAACTGCGGCCGTAGAGCCGCCAGGTCGGCGACAGTTTGCGCATTCCGCTCTGACACCAAGAGAGAGGCTTCGCTCAACGTGAAAGTTCTGTGGAGTTGGCGTGGTGCCAACCCCAACACCGCGTCGCGATGGGCCCTCGTCATGGTAATCACGAGATCAGCGTCGCCAGCGATGCGCGGCGTGAGCTGCCGTGCAGCGAAATCGGACGGGTCGCCGCCGAGCTGCTCGAGCACGCGAGCCGCCTCGGGATGGATGGGACTTCCGATAACAGCGCGGGTCCCCGCGCTGGACATCTTGAGCTCCTCGGCGCACGAGCTGCAGCCGTGCGCAATGGCAAGGCGTTCGGCCATCGGTGAACGGCAGATATTTCCCGTGCAGACGAACAAGATGTGCAGAGCGGGCCTCCCTTCCGACGGGCTGAGCTATATGCCTACCATCAACTTCGGGAGTCTGGTGCCCTCCGGTTCGGCGAGGATCCCGTAGCGCGCTCCGCGGGGAAGCCCGGATGCCGGTATGAACCCAATAGTTGAGCTATCGATTTTAAGGCGTTGCGCCGCTTATCTCCCGATCCTTGTCGGGTGGGGATGTGGGTTGAATGTGCTCGCCCGCGGCGAGAGCCTTTAATGTGGGCTTGGTCACAAAGTTTCGTCGGCGAGGGAAGCTGTGGATTTGCTGAGTCCGGGTGTGGGTTGACGGACCGCAAGCTCGCTGGAGATGGACTATTGCGTCACACGTCGGTGCCCGATCGCCTGTTTGCATAGTCCGCAATGCCGACGCGCATCGATGCTGGTGTCGGTGCGTGCGGTCTGCGACCCTTCGTTGAACGTCCTTCTCGCATATGGGGCGGCCCGTACAACGGCGTCAGCTGCAACAGCATGGACGTCGGATCGGTTCTGACCGCTGGCACTCACGATAGGTAGACCCTGGCAGTTTGTGTCAATGACGACGAACTGCGAACGACGCTCGGACGAATTCACGCTTACGAAGCTGCTCCACAGCTTGTTCAGACCCAGGGTCCAGCAACTTCTCAGACCCCGGGGTGGGTGGCGTGATCAGATTTGCGGCAAATCTGATGAGCGCCGGACAAGTTGACGATTCGAGCTACATGGAAGGTTCGGCGGTGATACCGTAGCGCCATCTGTCGGGGGCGTCACTTGGGGAGAATCGTGAGCCAGCACCTCATCTTCCCGGGTTACGCCGCTTGGTCACGTTCTCGACTGACGGTCTGTGCAGCTTCTGCTGTGGCAGTCCAGACGTAGAAGCGGACGGAGACGGTCGGACAGGCTGCGGAACCGAGGGGGGACATGCGGCAGCGTGCAGTGCTAACAGGCGGTGCGGGGTTTGTTGGATCCCACCTCGCCGAACGGCTGTTGGCACACGACATCGACGTGATCTGCTTCGACAACTTTGTGACCGGCACGGCCGATAACGTGGCCCACCTACAGGGGCATGACGGCTTTCGTCTGATCAAGGCCGACGTCAGTGACTACATTTCGGTCCCCGGGCCGATCGACTACGTGCTTCACTTCGCGTCCCCGGCTTCGCCGATCGATTATGCCGAGCTACCGATCCAGACCTTGAAGGCTGGCTCGCTCGGAACGCTGCACACCTTGGGCCTGGCAAAGGAAAAAGGCGCCCGTTACCTGCTGGCGTCGACCTCGGAAACTTATGGCGACCCGCTCGTCCACCCGCAGCCCGAGAGCTACTGGGGCAACGTCAACCCGGTTGGGCCGCGCGCTTGCTATGACGAGGCGAAGCGGTTCGCCGAGGCGCTCACGATGTCGTACCGAAGAAAGCACGGCGTCAACACGGCGATCATGCGGATCTTCAACACCTACGGCCCGCGCATGCGCCCAGACGACGGTCGCGCAATCCCGAACTTCATCAATCAGGCGCTGGCGAACGAACCGATTACTGTTCACGGCGATGGTAGCCAGACTCGATCGGTATGCCACGTGTCCGACTTGGTCGACGGCGCATTGCGACTGCTGTTCTCCGATCTTGTGGGACCGGTCAACATCGGCAATCCTTACGAACTCACGATGTTGGAGCTCGCCGAACTCATTCGCGAACTATCCGGCTCGGATTCTCCGGTGGAGTTCATCGCACGTCCCCAGGACGATCCATCCCAACGTCAACCCGACATCACGCTCGCCCGTACCGAACTGCACTGGGAACCGACCGTCGATGTGCGTGACGGACTCGCCGAATCGATCGCGTGGTTTCGAGACAGAGCGGGTCGCGGACGTTCGGACGACAGACAGGCCCTCCCTAAAGCAAAAACGGACGAGGACTACCGCCGCCGCAAGGTCGCTGTCATCGGTACGGGTTACGTAGGGGCGGTGACGTCGACCTGCCTGGCGTTCCTCGGACATTCCGTTTGCGGCCTGGACATCGACCCGGTGCGCGCAGGCCAGCTGAACAAGGGGCAAGTTCCCTTTCACGAGCCGGGATTGCCGGAATTGTTGGTGGAGACTCTGTCGACTGGTCGCCTGCGCTTCACTGACCAACCGGCCGAGGCGCTCGCCGACGCGGATTTCGTCTTCCTCTGCGTTGGGACGCCACCGGGCGTCGATGGCGCCCCAGATCTCGCCCAGCTGGAAAGTGCAATCCAGTCGCTGGCGCCGTATCTGCGAAGCGACGTCGTAATCGTCAACAAGTCGACGGTGCCAGTCGGCTCGGGGAACTGGACGCGCACGATTCTCGAAGACGCGCTGGAAGGGAATCGGCAGCTGTCATTCCACGTCGTGTCCAACCCGGAGTTCCTTCGTGAAGGGTCTGCGATCGCGGACTTCCTGTACCCAGATCGGATTGTGTTGGGTGGCAACGCCTCAGATGTCGGGCGGGTGGCCGAACTCTATCGGCCGGTTCTCGACCAGTCTTTCGAAGGTGGCCAGCGGGGTCGTCGCCCGTCGCTGATCACCACGGAACTGGCGTCCGCGGAGATGATTAAGTACGCGGCGAATGCGTTCTTGGCCACGAAGATCAGCTTCGCCAACGAGATGGCACAGCTGTGCGAGTTGTTCGGTGCCGACGTACGCGAGGTGCTCCCCGCCATTGGTGCAGACCATCGTGTTGGGAACGCCTTCCTGAATCCTGGTGTCGGGTGGGGTGGCTCGTGTTTCGGCAAGGATGTTTCCGCGCTGATCTCATCGGGGGAGGAGTACGGCTACATACCGCCGATGCTTCAGGCGACGGTCGAGATCAACAAGATGCAGCGTGCGCGTACGGTCCGCAAGTTGCAGCGGGAGCTCCACATTTTGAAGGGGCGTCGGATCGCGTTGTTCGGATTGACCTTCAAGCCCGGCACAGACGACTTGCGCGACGCGCCAGCGCTGGACATCGCTCGGCGGTTGCTGTCAGCGGGCGCGGTGGTCTCGGCCTTCGACCCTGTTGTCAAAACGCTGCCTGAAGAATTCGGTGCGGTTCGGATCGCGCATGATGCATATGAGGCGGCTGACCGCGTGGACGCCGTCGTCCTGACCACGGAGTGGCCCGAGTTCAGCCTCATCGACCCAACCGAACTTAGACGGGTGATGCGCGGCGACCTCGTCATCGATGGCCGAAACTTTTTGCCGGAAAGTAACTTCGCCGCGTCGGGCCTCCGTTTGATTGGCTTCGGCTGGTGATTACGCAGCGCCAATAATTCTGGGGGGAATCATTATGAGCATTGAGGTGCCACCGAAACGGCCCGCTTCTGCATTCGGCCGCCAACGCACCGGTCCGCTGCCGGGCCGGGTTGAGAACGACACGAGAGTCGCGATCGACACGAAAAAGGCTCACAGGCACGGTCTTCGGCATCGCCAGTTGCTACGGGTCTCCGATTCGGTCTCCGTGGCCGCCTCTGCTGCCGTCGGTGCTGTGTTGATCCGCCACATCAGCACGGCCCGTGCCGGCGAACTCGGTATCCGAGATGTCATCGTCGTTGCCGTTGCAATGGCTGTGGCGCTGCAGTTGCACGGGCTGTACCGCCGGCCAGACGGGCGGCTGCGGCCCAGCGAGTGGTGGCGACCAGCGGTGATCGCGCGCTGCTTGCCGACGGCCGCGCTGCTCGCACTTGCTGCGGATGCGTTCATCCTTCGCGGGGAGCGAGCGATGACGCTAACTGCGGCTGTGGCAATGACTCTGCCGGCGATCGTGTTTGTCCCATTCGGACGTCGGTTAGTGGTGCGCATGTTCGACCCGACAGTGAGCCGGATCCTGGTGATCGGCACGGGGCCGATCTCCGATCGACTGACCTCTAGGTTGCAAAGGTGCCCAGATACCCTGGTGGTCGGGCATGTGGACAATAACGCTGCGCCAGGTGTCCCCGTTCTCGGTGGTCTCGACGACCTACCCGACATCTGCGCTAAGCACGCGATCGACCGAGTTATCATCGGGTTTCCGAACACGAGCGATGCCATCGTGCTCGACGCGTTGCGCCGTCTTGAGGGCCAAGTGCCGGTGTCTGAAATTCCGCGCTACTTCGAATTGCACAATTGGCGCAGCGAAGCCGAGGAGTTGCACGGTTTAACTCTCATGCATATGCCAACGCCGTCGTTGGCTGCGAGTGCTCGAATCACGAAGCGAATTATGGACGTCACCCTCGCAACGTGCGCGCTGGTGGTCGCCGCTCCGGTGATGGCGCTTGTCGCAGTGGCGATCAAGCTCGACAGTCGTGGTCCAGTCTTCTTCCGTCAAGAGCGGACCGGAAGGGGCGGGAAGCCGTTCCGTATTTTCAAGTTCCGCTCGATGACTGCTGATGCTTGGGAGCGGCGCGCCGCTGTCTCTAGCCTGAACCAGTCGGACGGTCCGCTCTTCAAAATGGCGAGCGATCCGCGGGTGACACGTGTCGGCGCGCTCATCCGGAAAACGAGCCTCGACGAATTGCCTCAGCTCATCAACGTCGTGCGCGGCGAGATGTCTTTGGTTGGCCCGCGCCCATTGCCGACCGAGGAGGCCGACCGGCTCGATGGCGCGGCGCTGGCTCGGTTGGACGTCAGCCCTGGCATCACCGGCTTATGGCAGGTCTGTGGCCGAAGCGATTTGTCGTATGCAGACCTCCAGCATCTTGATTCGGCGTATGTCAGGTCGTGGTCGCTTACTTGGGACCTGCGGATCTTGTTGCAGACCCCTCAGGTCGTGTTTGGGCGCAATGGTGCATATTGACGCCGCCGGGGGAGGCCTCAGTAAAGGGGCGCAATCGGAGCACAGTTTTCACCATGCTCCCAACGTCGCAAAGTTGCCCAGCGAACCGACCGGCGACCCTAATTCACCCGGCCGTACAGACATTTTGTTTCGGCGTGCACAAGTGTAGTTCTCGCACTGCCCCGGCCCTGACACTCCAAGGTGCCCACACTGATGAGTTTCTCGATTGAGTTGACGCCTGTTGAGGCGTTGCGCGTGGCAGTTGTCCACGAATGGGTCGACGCCTACACAGGCTCAGACCAAGTATTCGAAGCACTTGCGAAGTTGATTCCCAGCGCAGACCTCTACGCACTGAGCCTGCAGCCGGACGTCCAGCTTGATTTCGGTGGGCGCACCGCCACAACAACATTTCTAGACTCTGCAACACTTCGCTCACGGCGCGGACTGACGTTGCCCTTGATGCCGCTTGCGTGGCGCAAACTGGGGAGTCACAACTATGACCTTGTGATTTCGTCGCACCACGCGTTTGCGCATACGAATAGGCTTGCTGGCCCGTCGGGCAAGCATCTGTGCTATGTGCACAGTCCAGCCCGGTACGTTTGGAGCCCAGAAATCGACGAGCGCGGCGGCGGCATAGCCCTCGCACCTGCACGAAGTTTACTTAAGCGCGTCGATCGACGGGCAACCCTTCGCGTTGACACCTATGCCGCGAATAGTCGAGCGGTCGCTGACCGAATTCATCGGTTCTGGGGCCGCAATGCAGACGTGATCTACCCGCCCGTTCGAGTCGATTACTATGCGGAATGCGGCGACGCCAACCCGACCCGTGACTATGTCCTCGGAGTTGGGCGCTGGATTCCGTACAAAAATCTTCACCTAGTCGTTCAGGCCGCGGATCGAATGGGCCTTCCCGTCAAGATTGCCGGGAGAGGCCCCGATAAGTCGCGAATTGTAGCGGCAGCGGATGCAGCGTCCGTACCCGTCGAACTGATCGAATCGCCGTCCGATGACGAACTGCGGCGTCTATATGCGAACGCTGCTTGCCTAGTTTATCCCACGGTAGAGGATTTCGGGATGGTTCCTGTCGAGGCTCAGGCCACGGGTACACCAGTTGTGTCTATTCCCGAAGGCGGCGTTCTTGAGACCGTAATCGACGGGGTAACGGGTGCGTTTTCGGCGGATTTGTCGCCCGCCGCGATCGCCGAGGCCATTCCTCGAGCAATTCCTCTTTGTGGCGAAGCGCCCCGTCGCAACGCCGAGAGGTTCTCCCAGGCAAATTTTGGTCCCGCGATTGCACGTTGGCTGGAGACCCGAGCTGGCGTCACCATTTGAGGCTGAAGAATTACAGCTTCTGGGGTGGGCTCCAGTCATGCTGTCATAGCGGCGAATATTCTAACTCGGCAACACAACATCGCGTTCGCTGGCGAGGGTGGCGATGGGCACCACCAAATCGCATGACACCAAGACCTAGTTGACTGCTGATTCCTCGAGCGGCATGCCGTACCCAACATGACGAATCACCGCTTCCACTTTGGTCGCGACTGCTTGCCATTTGAACTGCGTGAGATCGGTCGAAGACTCACACGGGGAATCAACCGCCAAAGCCATCTGCTTCCGAAATTCTGCTGAGTCAGCAGCGTCGGCGACAGCGAACTGGCCCCCCGCGCAAATCTCTGACACGGAGGCTGCGGTTTCGGAATACACAACCTTCGTGCCCGTCTTGAGAGCTTCTAGCGCAGGTAATCCGAAGCCCTCCCACAGGGACGGGAATAGTAAAGCATCCGAGCCGCGATACAACGCGGCGAGTTCTTCGTCGCTGATTCCAGTCTGAAGTATGAGGCGATCGGAGATGCGATATTTTTCAGCCAATGCTCGCGCGGACGATTCATCCGAAGAAACGACGACGAGTAGATGATCTGTAAAAGAAGCCATCGCTTCGAATGCCGGACCGGGATTCTTGTGCGGTTTAAAATTGCCGACATATAAGAAATAGGGCCGACCGAAATCACATGCTGGACCGTCTTGCGTAAACGCTTCCGACGAACCGCATCCAGTGTTGTGGATGGTAACACTATCGTCCTCGAGCCACGCCCGAATTTCGTTCGCAGATGTCTCAGAGCAAGTCAGCACGTGACGCGCGCGCCTGATTGCGGGCTTTACAAAGCCCTCGTAATAAGCCAGATTCAAATTTCGCTTTAGTGGAGGGTTGTGCGCTCGCAGGTGAGTAAGGTCGTGGATAGTTAAAAGTTGCGTGCACCTACCGAAACCGGCGCTATATCCCGGACTGTAAAGCAACGCGGAAGCCGGTAATCGGACTCGGTTCGGATTGATCACGTCGATTGGTCGAGTCGGCCGCAAGGGACCACTGAAGGGTCGCCACTCAAGTCTAAGCCGGGGAATTACTTCGCGCGCATATCGCAAGATGCCACCTTCGTAGGGTGACTCGCGAGTGTCGACGAAGATCGGCGAACGCCGCGCAGCGGCCATGGGTTCCTTTCGCTCCGAACGCTCTGTATAGGTCCTCGCACGCGCCCCCGAGTGGGCGTACTGCTGGTCGACCACTGCAGGTATGGGGCCCGCTAATCAGATTAGCCGCGATCATGTCATCACAACGTCAGCCTTTCGTGCTCCACCAGCGTGTCAGATTCGCTGCACAACAAGACCTCCGAGCTTTCTGCAGCGGTTGGAAATAGCTTCCCCCGGGTTCGGTTGAAGCACGCCCGGGCCGGCCGAACTAGTGGCACGAGCGAACGTGCAACTGTGTGCGCCGTCTTCGCGGGGCTCCCAGCCCAACTCAACATCCCTCTCGGGCGACTGTATAAGGCGAGCACGCAAGTGCGTTCACAATCCCCGGCAAGCCGTGTACGCTCACTGCCATTCAGTTAGTGAATGTGGGGGAGTATGAACAGAGCTGTTGCTGTCGTATGCAGTTTTACAGCCACTCTGGCCGCGGTCGCGTTCAGCGCCGGAGTCGCTGGCGCAAGTGGCCCAGACCTTTCCGGCCAGACGTACGGCAAAGCCGCAGAGCAGCTCAAAGGCTGGGGCTTGACACCAGTGATCGCCAGTGTGGTCGGCGACCAACTCCCGACCGACGATTGCATAGTGACCAGTTCTACCCGGGCTAGCAATCTCGATTCCAGCGGACGGTCGCGAGGCCCACAGACGCTTCTTCAGCTGAACTGCAACCAACAACTCGCAGAGCCAGGAAAACCTGGCAATTCCGCAGCGTCGCCGGCGGGGAGGCAGATGAAGTCTCTGCAACAACAAGGGACCAAGTTGGGAAGGGATTATGACGCCGCGCTAGCTGCAGGCGTTGAGCCTTGGTGCGGATCGCACGTCTCCACTTGCCAATCTATCTGTGACAAGTCGGGCACCTGCTCCGAAGATCTAGTCAATTACCTGTCCGGCAAGTGACAAGGGTGGCTGCACATTCTCGCGCTCAGTTACAGTGTAGACCTCAGGGTGTCTCGCATTGACCCCTACGGCGCCCTCCAGTCAATCATTTTCGAGAATGAATAATTTTCTTTCGACCGTCGAGAGCCCATCGAGGTGCACGGTTCGCCCCGATGAGCGATCCACGGCAGTCATTCTCGCGTTATGCCTTTTATTATTCGTGGACGTCGAGCTACCATTCGTCGGCAGCTCCAACCGATTGATTGCACTCGCAATAATTGCGTTTGTCATACTCGGTCGGCGCGATTTGCCCATATCCACACCCTTTACCGGCGCAGTCGCAGTCTTAATCCCGCTATATTACTTATTACCACCTCTTGTGCACCCTGAAGACGATGCACACAATTTCGCGGCCGTGTTTGTATTTCAAATGGCGTGCGTCGGGGCGATGCTCTTGCTCGCGAACGTGATGGCGGAAGCCAATACGCGGGAGCGTTTAGTTGACCTGTTAATATTGTTCGCCGCGGTTTCGGCTGTGGTGGCGATTATGCAGTGGTATGGCGTAGCTGGCGCGTTAGGTCGTGAGAGATGGATCCACGCGACGGTTTCGTCTTCGACGCTTCGACTGCGTGGCGCTGGCTTCTTAGCTGACCCGAATTTCATGGCTATTCTGCTGGCCAGCACACTGCCGCTGATAATAAATTGGCGATTTACACGCCTCCGATGGCCAGTACTCGCGGTCATCATTCTAGGCATCAATACCACAAATTCCCGCTCGGGCATCATTCTCGCTATGCTCGCGGTCCTGCTTTCGGTCGCGGCTCGTTCCTCTTTTCGAACTGCGATCGCAAGCGTTAAAGGTCGACGAGCGGTATTCGGGTTAGTGGCATGCTTGATCGCGTTGTTTGCATTCAACGTCGGCGGACAGCGTGATCGGGTTATTGAGGGCGTCTTTATTGGTTTAGGGATCAAAACTGCACCGGGAGGTGTCGTTGATCGCGAGGCGGCCAACTCCGCACTTTATCGACGTGAAATTGTACAGCCATGGTTCGAGGTTGGAGTCGAAAACTTTCCGTTCGGATCGGGATTGGCTGCCCAGGACAAGGTGGTCCAGAAAGTCCAGATTCCTCTAGGGGCGCACAATACCTTCGTTCAAAGCTTTGCCCAGGGTGGCATGGCGGGTCTCCTAATCAGCTTCACATCGATCTGGTGCCTTCTGTTTTTCATTCGTCGCCGAACTGAGCCGTTCGCGATAATGGGCATCGTTTTCGTAATTAGCGGGATGGTCCTTAGCTGGCCGGGCTTGGTTTTCATAGTCTTGCCCATGGGGTTAGCAGATGGCATACGGGCCGGCCAACTGGGTGTACCAGCGCCTCGGTCGCACCGCACGCCGGCAGGCGCCACCTTCAAAGGAGTGCAGTCGGAGCGAGAATCTGTCGCCGCGCGTTTTCCGCAATAATCCACCGTGGTCCCGCAGTGACATGATGGCCGGGGATCGCAGAAATCCTCGGGGTACGAGTCGCAATAGCGAGCGCGGCTAATGCTCGTTCACTGAAGTGGCCGCGTTCCTATGTCATGTTACGTCGATGGGTCGAGGGCATCTGTCATGACACTCGCGCGACTTCTCGCAGCCGACCTTCGACGTTTTATTCGTTTCGATATGTACGCGAAAGGACCTGAAGGGTCGTTGAGTCGATCGATAAATTCGAAGATAGGACTCGCGAGAAGTGCGTATTTCAACTCGCGGCGTCTGAGTCGGAGTTTCGCACTCACGCGGGCATCGTCGAACCAGCCTTGCTCTTCCAATTCGCGTATCCAATCAAAGAATGTTAATCGCAAGCGCCACGTGTGGGCGCGGCTCACACGGCGCAACTGCCCACAACAGGAATCGTCATGCATTCGATAATAGAGCCACCTACTCGATGAAATATATATCGGGTATCGAAGAAAAATCTTGACATAAAACGCTTGATCTTCATACAACCCTCGGAATCGCTCTTCGAAGCCGCCGACAGCTTCGAATGCTTCGCGTCGGACGAGGACCTCTGCGATAGCGGACGTGCCCCGGCGTAGCGGATTGAGTGCCAGCGCCGCCTCAGGAGGGTCGAGGCGCTGATCTGCGATGTCGCCAGGTTGGTAGATGGAGTCGGCGATCGTCGACTTTGGATCCCAGCTGTACCAATTAAGCACTGCGCCGGAGACCATGGCGACGTCAGGCATTCGCTCCAGCAATTCGACTTGGTCGTACAACTTGCGTGGCGTCCAGGTGTCGTCGGCGTCAAGAAACGCGATGTATTTCGCTTTGGCGTGTGCAGCTCCCAGGTTGCGCGTCGCGCTCATCCCTCGGTTTTGATGTCCCGGATGCTCCAGGTAGTGAACTCGCTCGTCCGCTGCGGCCAGATCGCGCGCTATCTGCGAGCTTCTGTCGGTGGAACCGTCATCAACCAGGATCAGTTCCCAGTCCGAAAATTCCTGATCATAGACACTGTGGACTGCTTCTTCTATATAGCGCTCGGCGTTCAAGAAGATGATTACGACGGAAACAACCGGCATTGCTACAGTGTGCACGATGCATCGAGGTCTGGGCAACACTATAGCCTGCGATCGTCGTCGCGGTTCGAATGCCGACCCAGCGCGGAAGCGTATAAGACCTATAAAGTGTCTGCGAGCGAATATCGAGACCCCCAGCAGTTGGTGAATCGTTTACACCCCCCTAGTTGGTGGTGCTCCGGATAATCCCGAGGTGCCAGTTATCGGTGACGTTTGTTGCGAAGACACGTTCCTTTTGACGCCAAGACATCAAAAGGAACGCTGATCGGCTGGGAAGCTAATCCAAAATAGATGGTGCCGCCAGGGAGGGCGGCCGACCCATCGCCTGTACCCCGGTGTTTCGCGAGACAGTACTTTAGAGTTAGAGGGTGGAGTCAGTCACAGTAATCGTGCCGGCCAGGAACGCGGAGAAAACGATACACCTTGCGGCGCAGTCGATTCTAAGAGTGCTTCCGGATAGTGGGCGGATGCTTGTTTACGATGACGCGAGCGAAGATGGCACAAGCAAGATCCTGGAGAGGATAGCCCGCGCCGACCGCCGTGTGGGAATCTTGACTTCTCGAGCTAATGTGGGCGTTGCTACGGCGTTGAACACCTTAATCGACGCTGCCGAGACACCGCTTATAGCGCGAATGGATGCGGACGACATATCATTGCCTTGGCGATTTCGGCATCAGCTCTCTGCCCTGTACCGAGGTGATCTTGACGTGGTATTTGCGTCGATAATTATGTTCGGCAAAAAGCGAAAGCTAGTTCAACCGCAGGCTCCTTTTGCCGTTAGCCCGGATGCGTCCTCCTACGAATTGTTGCTCGTGAATACACTACCGCACCCAACACTTCTTGGCCGGCGAAGTACCTTTGCCCGAGTTGGCGGCTATCGTGATGTCCCCGCCGAAGATTGGGACCTCTGGATTCGCATGGCTCTCGAGGGAATTCGCCTTGGACGGGTCGCAATGCCGGACCTCCTGTACCGCCGGCATCCCCAACAGGCCTCGGCCAATAAGGATTGGCGATCGGCACATGCTGCGCAAGCCCACGATGATCTTTGTAGACGTTTAATTGGTGTTAGTAGTTCGGGCGCATTTGCTGGCTTGAGCGGACCATCCGCTGAACCTTTCGAACTGGAAGCAGCTATCCGCCTTGTCGATACCGTGGATAGAGTTGGGAAGTCATTCGCTTCCTTCACTGACCGGTTGTCAATGCGAAGGACCGTGTGGCTTGCTAAGCACAGACTCAATCAGGTGTACGGTGCCCAAGTCTGATTCGTGGCACGGTTTGCGTACGCCGACTTTGGGCGTTTAATCCGAGGTTGATTCTTGCGACCGGCTAAACTGGCGGACATTTAGCCGCGCAAGCGAGAACGCTACTGCCGAAGCCGATAGTCGCACGATCGCCGCCCAGATGATGCTTCCGCCAAGTGAAACTGCGATAGGGAGAGCCGCGGCAGTGAGAACCAAGGCGACGCCTTGGTTTATTGCTGATGACCGCACACGACCCACAGCCAGCAGACCGGTGTTGAGCATTCCAAGTGCGATGTCAAAGCCGCACGCGGCCACTAAGAGCCCTAGGATGGCTGAAATACCTCGAAACTCGGGTCCAAATATCGCTTCCAGTATGGGTCCTGCCAAGAAGCCGCATGCCGCGCCACCGACTATGCCGGCCGCGAGGAATGATTGCGCTATTGTTGGAATCTCGTCGAGATTCTGCGATTTAGCGGCCCTTGCCAGCAGGATTTGACGAGGTCCACTCGCAAGAGCCGCGGGAGCCTGGGCAATGCCGGCGCAGACTGCGTATCGACCCAAATCTGCGGGCGAAACAACTGCGGATAGCACCAACTGATCTAAGTACATGTAAATCGGCCAGGCCGCATAGACAGGCCAGACAATCAGGGATTCGCGTAACAGCGGTATGACTTGGCGGACGGGAGCGGCGCGCCCTGCGAATGGCCGATACCAAAAGATCGGAATTGATGCCGCAACAATATATGAGAGTACAACTGCCAATCCCATATTCTCGGTTGGATCGTCAACCAAAATCAGTGTCAGGGGAGCTAGCAGGCGGAAGATGCCCCCCACCAACTGCGACGCGGTGAGCTTTCGATAAGCGTGGTGGCCTAGCACCACCCCGCGCCCAATTACGGTGGCCGTAGTCCAGGGAACTAGCAACGCCGCGCCGATCGAGATCGGCCAGGAAAAGCTCCAGCTGTGGCAATAAAGCGCGACTACTACGCCTGGAATGATGGACGCTGCTACGGCACCGACCGCGAGAGTGCGCTGGGAGCCGGGCGGTATGATGCCTTTGGCGATATAGCGGGCTACGATGTCCGGCAAGCCAAAAGCCAGTACAGCCTCGCATACAGCGAGAGCAGCAACGATAGCGGCCAACTCGCCTCGCCCACTTGCGCCCAGTGTCCGCGCAATTACTATGTTGGACACGAAGCCGCCAAGCGGACCGAGCGCAGTAGCGAGCCCTAGTTCGATTGACAGCCTTGCGTCGCGTGATCGCAAGACGCCGAGGCGCAGACCTCTAATCCTTGCCATGCTGGTTGCTCCCTCGCGCGTAGCCTGTTGTTGGTTCAAACGCACCTTGCTCGTAGTCAAACGGCATTCTTGACACTATGAACTACCTCAGGTTCCGGTCCCTCTTCGGTTGCGGGGTCCAGGGTCGGCTCGCTGGCGTTGTGAATAGCCGACGGACGGTACGATGCCGAAGTTCGGCAAGTCGGTCGGTATATGCCAGCGATAGGTACTGCGATCCGTGGCGGAGTGATGGATCCACTCGGGGGGATCGGTATTTGACTGCCACACAGCACAATTGAATGCCTGCAGCGGAAGGTCTTCGGTGCCAATCCTAGCGGAGACGGCCGATCCGGCGACCTTCTTGGCGCAGGCGTCGGTCATGAATTTGGTGTAGCAGAACCCCTTCCAGGTCCGTACTGACGTGATGTCGGCGCCCCACAACCGGGTGGATGCTGGGGCCTTGAAAGCGCGGTTTACGAGGTCAGCGCGTCGGGTCGCGCCGAGGTCGGTAACCGTGGTCTGCCGGTCCACCTCACGCACGTCGGCGATCAGCTGCTCGCCGCGGATTTTCCGATCTGAGGGCGGGCGGGTCCGGGCGGCCCGGTAGTCACAAGCGATGAGGATACCCGGAGTGGCTGACCGCAAGATGCGGCAGATGAGCGCGACCCCGAACTCATCGTGACGTGCAGCGATGTAAGCGCTCATTTCGTCGCGGGCCGGTCGAGCTTCGCTGCGAGAAACGCCGGCTTGAAAACCTCGTTGGCTCTACATAAGTCAGCGACTTCTCGTTTGAGGCGCCGGATCTCGGCAAGTTTGGAGCTGGTCGGCCCGGGTCGTTTACCTGTACGGAGTTGAGCCTTACGTCGGCACCTACGTGGCAATTCTTCGGATATGCCGCGTTTGCCCATGACAGACTTGATCGCCTCGTACTCCGACATTTCCGACGCCTCCATTTGAGGTCCATCAACCGCAACACGTTCGCGAAACCCCGGCGAACGCTGACGGGCGTGTTCCTGATCCTCCTACACAGATCGAAACAAACCTGTTGTTGTAGCTCACCAGCCGCCCAGAAGTGGCGGCCCAATAACCTACGACTGGGGTTTCAGGCCACGACCACCACGCGTTGCCTCGACCCGCAGCCAGCTAGGCTATACGTGTGTTCCGCTATGACGTCGTCGGGTGTGGTGAAGTGGTAGCGCAAGAGCACGGTCTGGTTTTAAGTCGCCTCCAATCCGAGGGCGTCCTGGAAGTCCGCGCGTGTATTGATACATCGACAGACAGGGCGGCGCGGATGGCGAAGCGCCTTCACTCCAGAGCCGTAGAAAGTGTCGATAGAGCCGGCGTATCGGGCGCCGATGCGGCGCTTATCGCCACACCGCCGGAGTTTCACACCGACCTCGCGCTCCAGTACCTCTTGGCGGGACGAAGCGTACTCATTGAAAAGCCGTTCGCGCCAACTTTGTCGGACGCGCAAAGGTTGGTCAATGCCGCCTCTGCAGGCAAGGCCCGTGTGCTCGTTGGACACATGCGCCGACTTTATCCAGCGATCCAAGTGGCACGTGAGATCGTCCGCTCGGGGATGTTGGGCGAGATTTATCGTGCCGAAGCACGCGAGGGCTCTCGTTGGGAGTGGGGCGCGGCCTCTTCGTACGTGGTGAAGAGTGCTTATGGGGGTGTGCTTTATGACACGGGCGCTCATGTCTTGGACACGCTTCTATTCTTGCTCGACCTTGATTCACCTGATGCTGTCCCGACGGTGACTGTCGAATCCGTGATGCGGAACCGAGAAGCTGAGCCTTCGCACGACTTCGAAGCCCAATTTCGGCTATCGAGGGAGGATATGGAACTTCCAGTCGACTTCCGTGTGTCTCGAACCTGTGCTTTGCCGCGCAGCGTTGTATTGCATGCCGAGCGCGCGTCGCTCGTTGTAGGTGGCGCCTTCGCGCAGCAGCCGACTGTAGTTTCGGGCGGCCGCCCTATGCGCGTTGACCTTCCCCTGACCATTCAACGTCCACAAGATCCGAGCGGCTGTTACCGCTTGGAGAACGAGGCGATAGTAAATCCCTCGTCACACGCCGACGTCTCGCAGCTGCTTGATGGAAGTAGGTTTCTAACGCTGGCCGGTCTGTTCGACGCGTTGGTGACCGCGTGAATCCAATCACGTCGCAATCCGCTGTTGTTGTCTTCGGTGCGACGAGTTATCTCGGTCAATACGTGCTCGATGATTTGCTCGCACGTGGTCATCGTGTGATCGCTGTGACGCGCAATCCCGCTGTGAGCGCGATCCTGCTTCACCCATGGAGGGGCAAGATTTCGGTGGTCGCTCCGCAGCAGCTTGATGTTGTGCGCAAGGCGGATGCGGTCATTAATCTCGCCTATATCAAGGCGGAAAAGCCCCATCGACTGTTTCGGCAGAACTCGCTCCTGATGCGAAGTATCCACGATGCTGCGGTGCGGGTGGGTGCCGAGCATCTAGTCCACATCAGCACCCAGGCGGTATTCGGCTATGAGTTCAGCGAACAGCCGCGCCCAGTGCGTGCGGTTCGTCGATCTGGGGACGCGTACGTGGAGTCGAAAGTACATGCTGAGCTCGTCTTGGAGAAGTTGCAAGCGAGTGCCAAATATCGGCTTGATATCGTTCGACTCGGCAACATAGTCGGCGAAGGGTCGCCGGCGTGGACTGCCAATCTTGCACAGCGACTTCTCGATGGCCGAGCTGTGGGCGTTGCAGGCAGTGACGGCTACTCTAATGCCGCATTCGCCCCCAACGCCGCCTCCTACCTAGGGCATTTAGTCGCTGCCGGAGGGAACAGCTCGGCCGATCAGTTTGGTCGGTATCATCACTTCGCGGATCTAAGCGGCTTACGCTGGTCGACTTTTATCGAACGTTTCGCGGAGGCTGCCGGCGTCTTGCCGACCTACGCGACGGCCCTTCCCGGTCAGCCGGTCAAATCATTCCGCCCCACCATCGCCGGGACAGTAAGAGCCGCCTATAAGGGCCCGGTCGGGCGGTTAGGACGGCGTGCGCTGGCCAAAGTCAACGCTGACGAAGCGATTGATACTGCTCTCTTCGCAATGAAGACGACACTAAACAAGGGCGGCACGGTAGACCCTTTCGCAGCCCCGCAAGATAAGGACCTGCTCGCCATCCTGTCGAGCGAGTTCGAGTTCCGGAGCAATTTGCTCCCGGAATGGACTTCCCCGATCGGCAGTGACGAGGCGCTCAACCGTATGTCGCGATGGATGAGCGAAGCTGGCTTTGTGATTCCAAGATGGCCGTAGTGGGCGGGCGGCAGACGTGCGGACCAGCCGGGCCGATGATACAAGATCGAAATCCGACTGTCCACTGAACGAATTGTTGTGCCGCTCCTTAGCGTTTGCAGGTAAGCCGGCGCGGGGCCTTATTCGCAACCGATCGGAAGTGTCACAGGACCCGGTTTGAACCGCGACTGTCAGACGGCATTTCTCCGACTCTGACTCCACATAGCATTGTCAGTCCAAGGAACGCTTCACCGGCGAAGCATCGCCATCCTTGCGCTCTGTTAAATGCCGAGGCGAGGTGGCATCTGCAGTCGTGTTCACGTCCGGCCGGTTGGTCTCGGCGTCGGCGGAGTGGAAATTCGCCGGTTCTTTGCGCTGGTCCCGATTACCGTCGCCGGAACTGCCGCCATAACTGTAGTGGTAGCTGTATGAACTCCCGCCGCGCGCTGGCATCATGGTCATTACCGCTCCCAGCACCGACGCGCCGACACTGTTCAGATTCTCGACCGCGTGTGCAAGGTGATCACGCTTGGTTTTCCCAAACCGGGCTACGATGAGCGCGCCATCGGCAGTAGCTGCCAAGACCGCACCGTCAGTCACCGCGAGTAGCGGAGAGGAGTCGACAACCACAAAATCGAACTGAGCGCGCAACTCATCCAATACTTTTCTGGCGGCCAACGACCCGAGCAACTCACTTGGGTTGGGTGGTATGGACCCTGCAGTGAGCACGGTCAAGCGAGGGAACTCAGTTTTTTGAAGAACCTCCGCAAGTGATGCAGTGCCACTTAGAACGGTGCTGAAACCAACTGAGCCGACCAGGTCGAGATATTTGTCCAAACTGGGGCGTCGCATATCGCCATCGACCAGCACCACATTGTGCTCGGCTTCCGCTAGCGCGAGCGCAATATTTATCGCTGTGGTGGACTTTCCCTCGGCTGGCGACGAGCTTGTGACGACGATTACCCGGGGTGGATTATCAACTGCCAGAAACTGCAGGTTGGTCCGTAGTTTGCGGAATGCCTCGGCTGTTCCTGAATTGTCGGAAACGAAGGATAGGGCTGGAACTTTCCGAATATCTTTATCGAGGGGAATGTAGCCGACGACACTGGAACCCGCAATTTCCTCAAGAGTTTGTTGGCTTTTGATCGTGTTATCGAGCATGTCGCGAAGAACTGCAAGACCGACGCCCAACAGAACGCCTAACCCAAGACCGATCCCAATGTTGCGAACCGGATTTGGAACTAATGGCTTCGTCGGGACCGATGCGCGCTGTTCCACGACGACACGAGAATCGGCCTGCGCCCCAGGAGTCGTTGTTTCCAGTTCGCCCACCAAGGCGACGAATTCGTCGGAGAGTGCGTTTGCGATGTCGCGGGCTCGGACAGGGGACTCGTCGAGGACTGATACGTCTATGAGAACGGTATTCGGCTTCACAGTCGCCTTGATCCGCTTTTCAAGTGCGTCTGCGGTCGTGTCAAGCTTAAGTTTGTCTATTGTCCGTTGGGCCACCGTCCCGCCGCCGAGTAATTCAGCGTACGAAAGCACACGTTGTTGAGAGAAAAGGTTTCCCTGGTACAGATCCGACACTGATGCGCCACCCGACGATGCTGATACGAAAAGTCTCGTGGAAGCTTGGTAGAGCGGTGTCGTTAGCAGGGTGTAGAGGACCGCCCCTAGGACCACGGCTAAGGTGGTAACGCATACGGTGATCCAGCGAGTTCGCAGCAGTTTTGCGAAGTCCCGAATGTTCAAATCGACCCCTACCCCCTGTATCAATATTACTTCGCGTCTTGCCTGGGAAGCATACCGTCGTAGATTTGCCGACCCACAGGACATCTAGCTCAAGACCGAGCGGCCAGCTTACCCGTACCATTTCGGAACTGCGGCAAAGCGGATCATCGCGTGCACGTCGGTACCGAAACCTTGGGCGTCGCTGCATCCGCCAGCGGCTGCACTGGAACTCGCGCTTCGCCCGGAGCTGTCGGCTCGGTGAGCCGGAAGGTTAATTCGACGGTCTTACCAGGAGGTATGGCCACTTGCGACTCGAAGCTTGGGTGCCCCCGTTCCATCGATCCGAAGACACGGGTCCTCTTTCCGTTCGCGAGAACGCTAAGTACGTCGGCACCCTTTGTTGTGAGAAGACGGACTGAGGTGAACATCGTTCCTGGAGGGACATCGCCTGCGATCTCTGGGAAAAATCCCAGCCGTCCCACCACGTATTCAGGCAAGCCAGCAGTGTCCTTGAGTTTGTTGGTGAGCCGGATCGTCACGGTTGACTTCCGGGTGTTGCCATCGCAGCCGTCGGCCGCGTATTCGATCTCACGATCGAGGTAGTAGTCCATCTTGTTGCCACCGAGATTGTTGATCACCACTTCGGCGTACGGCGCCGGGTCATCGGGGATCTCGTGGGCGAGCGATGTCTGCTCCAGCAGCTTCTGGTCGGCCGGTGAGGAGCTCCACACTGAAATCCGCCGCTCACCAACGGCTCGTCCTAAAGCATCAAGCAGCTTGCGTGGCGATTCCACCGGTTTGGTGATCTTCTTGACGACCTCGGTAGCGATCTCCTGCAGATACCGCTTCCTCGCAGCTTGATCAGTCGGGAAGCGGCTATAGACCGTGGACTCTGTCAGCTCGACAACATTGTCCTTGGTCACCGTCTCACCGTCTGGCAAAGTGATCGCACCGGTTGCGCCGAGGATGTAGCTCAGGGCAATCGGGTCGATCGCAATCACTCCATCGACGTTCATCCCTGACTGCTGTGCCCACATCTGCTTCCAGATCTGGGCCGCGTAGGGAAAGTGTGAGCTTTGGTTGCTGTTGCGGAAGTCAGTGGTGGGATTGGTGAACCCATATTGTTCGTCGAATTCGGGATTGACCGAGAACGGCGTGAACGGCTTGTTGAAGTCCGAATTCGGTCCCAGCGAGTCCACGCTCGGCTTACCGTCGTCGAACCGGAGAACTCCGAATCCACCGAGCAGCCCACCGGTGCCACGCGCTTCAGCATTGGTCTGGAAACCCATGAAGTACGAGCGCGGACCGTCGGCGCCGAGCATTGACGGTGCCAACTTCGCGGCCAGAGCGGTGTTTTCCAGTAGGTGCGCGACATTGGAGGTCTGAGCTTGCAGCTGTGACCGTGCTTCGCCGATGACGGATAGGTACGCCGGCTCGGAAATCGCCTTTGCGGCGGCGTCGAGCCGGCCCGCGTCACCTGCGATCTTGCTGAGCGTTGGCTCTTCTCTCCGCAGCGCGTCCACGTCCAGCCGGCCGTTGGCCAGCAGCTGACCTGGCGCGACCGTGGTGCCCGCGTCCGCAGTGGGTTTCAAGACGTCGGCGGCCAGACCCAGCACGACGTCCGAGATTTGTTGACCGGTCTTAAACGGGCTGCCCAACCACGGTACGACCGACACGATGTTCCATGGAACGGAGTGCGTCGCGTCGCGAGCAGCCTGAGCGTGGGATTGCGCGTCACCTGCAAACCGCGATGCATCAGCCGTGTTGCCCTGCAGCAGAGCATCTTTGGCTTGCTGTGCATTGGTGCGCGCCTGCTCGAGACTTGTCTTGGCTTCGTAAGCTCGGAAACCAAGCCAGCCGCCGAACACCACTATAAGAACGAGAACGCCAACCGCGGTCCAAACGACATTCCGCCGCCGATACCAAGGGCGTTCGTCTTCGTCTTCATCGTCGGTCAGATCTACATCGTCATCGCCGTCGTCGTCCGGAACATCGTTGAACCGTCGCCGCGAGAAGAATTTCACTCAGTTGATCCCCATGCTCCGGTGCGGGCGACACGAGTTGAGGAGCCCGCAGCAACTGGACAACAAAAAACGACTCGTCAGTTTGCTGGTGAAGAACAAACTGACGAGTCGTTTTCAGAGATAGGTTAGGAGACGGTGTTGTAGGGGCCGATGTGGACAGCCCTGGCTACGGCATTCGCAGCGGCGTCGAATTGATCCCCGATCTGCGTGAGACCAAATGTGTTGAACACGAGGCCGGTGAACGCGAGGCCGCCGTAGACCCAAGTCCCGAAGTACTGGGCGGTTGCGAGGACGGCGCTCTGGGCTGCGTCAACGAACCCGCCGAGGAAGTTCTGGATGATCACCGGAGCCGGAGTCGCATTCGCGGCTGCCTTCTTGTTGGAGCCGGGGAGGATGACCACCGGATCAACGAGCAGGGAAGCGGCGCCGCCGACGTTCTCGGAGAACGGAGCGATGCTCGGCGCGGCGTGCGCGACGGCCGGCGTGATCGCGGCAGCGGCGGCGACTGCCACAGCCGCCGTGCTCACCTGGAGTTTGGTCGAGAACTTGCGTGCAGCTGAAGTAGTCATTGAGACCCCCCTATATGTGGTGTTTTGCCATTCCTGAGGTACTGCCTAAGAAATTAAGCAAAGACTCCCATACCACTCGGGTGCTGTCAACAGGAAACGGCAAGCGCGTCGAGAGTCGTTTCCGGTGGAAAGACCTTGGGCGGGACCGGTAAAGCGCGTCACGACGGTAGACCCGCCAGCGACCATGCAAAACCGCTGACATCGCGCACCGACGCCGCAAAAACCTCCGGCATCGTCGCCGGGAACAGCAAATCTCCACCGTGGCACGTACCCGCCACAACTCGACCGATGGTCGGCACACCCGCACTCAGCAACCGTCGGTAATACAGAAGACCCTCGTCCCGCAACGGATCAAGCTCGTTCACCGAGATGACGTGCGGCGGTAAGCCGACAAGGTCGTCGTCGGAAGCCGCACCGGCCCAGCACGTCGGGTCGTCGGCATACTTCCTGTCCGGGTCGTAGATCGAACCCAACAGCGCGGCCTGCTGACAACTGATGAAGTAGCCGTCGTTCTCCCGCAGTGACGGCAGGTGGTCGGGATAGTCGAGCCAGCGGTTGGAGATGTACGGGCACTGGGCGTAGGCGCCGGCGATCTCGCCGAGCCATCCCTCTCTTTTTGCTTTGTGCACGACGGTCAGCGTCAGGTTTCCGCCGCCGGACTCGCCGGAGACGATCAGATGGCTGACTCCGAGATCCACGGCGTTGGCGTACACCCACCGGGTGGCGGCCGCGCAGTCGTTCAACCCCGCCGGGTAGGGATGTGCGCCGAGCCGGCCACCGGAGTTGCGAAACTCCACGCCGACCACGACGAGACCCGTGGCGGCCATACTCTCCCGAAGACGCTGATATGAGGTGTCCGCGGCGCTGGCGATCGCCATCGCGCCGCCGTGGAAATGCACAACCGCCGGTAACGGACCGTCGGCGTGACCCGGGCGGCTGATCAACAGCGTGATCTCGTTGCCGTCAGCACCCGGGATCGTGACGGTCGTGCTGCTGACACCCTCGGGGACAGGGACGGTCTTGGCGAACATCTCGAGCGTCCCGCCGACGGCGTCCTCGGCGAATGCGGCGTACGCCAACAGATCCGCCATTGGCGAGTCCACCGTCAACGGAGCGTCGGGGAACACGTCGGCCAATCCCAACGGGGCCAGCGCGGCGACCATCCGCGGATCCGATCGGGGATCGGTGCCAAGGGTGCAATTCGGATCAGCAAGTCGCCCAACAGCCATAAGCCCGAGACTAACTCGGGCTCATGAGCGGTATTCGGATATTCGCCGATGGCGGAAAGCCTGCTAGGCGACAGCACCCGGCTTGAGGTAGGTGACCAGGCTGACGTCGAGCGCCTCGTCGACGTAGTAGTACTGGCACCCGGTCAGGTACCGCATGTAGTTGTTGTAACTCTCTTCGCCGGCCGCGGCGATGGCCTCGTCCTTATGCTGCTCCAGGCGCGCCGCCCAGATGCCCAGGGTCTTGATGTAGTGATTGCGCAGCGACAGCGGCTCGGGGACGACGAAGCCCGCCTTCTCCCCGTGTTCGACGAGCATTTTTGTGCTCGGGATACGGCCACCGGGGAAGATCACGTCGACCATGAACTTGGCGAATCGGGCCAACTCGAAGGTCAGCTTCTTGCCGCGAGCCTGCAGATCGTATGGGTGGTAGCCACAACTGCTCTGGATCGTCATGCGGCCGTCGTCGGGCAGGATGTCGAACGAATTCTTGAAGAAGTCATCGAAGCGCTCGAATCCGAAATGCTCGATGGCCTCGATCGACACGATCCGATCGACGGGTGAGTGGAACTGCTCCCAGCCCTCGAGGCGGACGTCAAACGTCCGCTCGCTGTCGACCTTCGCCAGCAGCTGATCGCAGTACGCCTTCTGGTTCTTGGACAGTGTCAGTCCGATGACGTTGACGTCGTACTTCTCCATGGCGCGCTGCAATGTCAGGCCCCACCCACAGCCCACCTCGAGCAGGGTCATACCGGGCTTGAGGTCCAGCGCGTCGAGATGCTGGTCGACGTTCGCGATCTGCGCTTCGGAGAGTGTGACGTTCGGACCGGTGAAGAACGCGCAGCTGTACTTGCGGGTCGGGTCCTGGAACACGCCAAAGAAGTCGTCCGAGAGGTCGTAATGCGCCTGAATTTCTTCGAAATGGGGCCGCATGTCCTTGGTGTCAGTTGCCTCGGGCATGAGTGTGAGAGCCTTCCTGATTCTGCTTATCTATCTGCACCACGGCCCCCGCACGTGATGATTTGCGCGCGCGCCAGTATGCACTATGTGATCTGGACCATACCGTCTCGGGCATGTCGGACGGTGGTCAAACAGTGCCTTAACCGGGTGTTTCTTTCGCCTGCTTCTCAAGCGTGAACTGGTTGACGTCGATGTACCCTACCCGGAATCCGCGGGCGCACCCGGTGAGGTACTTCATGTAGCGCTCGTAGACCTCCTCCGATTGCACCTCAATCGCCTTGTCGCGGTTGGCCTCCAGCGCGGCCGCCCAGCAGTCCAGGGTGCGCGCGTAGTGGGGTTGCAGCGACTGCGTTCGGGTAAGCGTGAAGCCGGCCTTCGACGAATGCTCGTCGACCTTCTCGGGCGTCGGCAGCCGGCCGCCCGGGAAGATCTCGGTGAGGATGAACTTCGCGAACCGTGCCGCCTCAAACGTCAGCGGGATCTTCTTCTCGACCATCTGATCAAAGGTCAGCGACGTGATGGTGTGCAGCAGCATCACGCCGTCCTCGGGCAGCAGCCGATACGCGAGGTTGAAGAAGTCGTCGTAGCGGTCGAAGCCGAAATGCTCGAAAGCGCCGATGGATACGATCCGGTCCACCGGCTCGTCGAACTCCTCCCAGCCCATGAGTTCGATGCGCTTGCTCCGCGGACTGCCCGACTCGGCGAACACCTGCTCGACGTGGTCGCGCTGGTTCTTCGACAACGTCAGTCCGATGACGTTGACGTCGTACTTCTCGATGGCGCGCATCATCGTGGCGCCCCACCCGCAGCCAACGTCCAGCAAGGTCATGCCGGGCTGTAAGCCCAGCTTGCCCAGCGCCAGGTCGATCTTGGCGATCTGCGCCTGCTCGAGGGTGTAGTCATCCTCCTCGAAATACGCGCAGCTATACGTCTGGGTCGGGTCGAGAAAGAGTCGGAAGAAGTCATCGGACAGGTCGTAGTGCGCCTGTACGTCCTCAAAATGAGGTTTAAGCCGTTTGGCCATGCTGGTGTGCCTTTCGCATTGAATGCTTCAGGCAGCAACCACAAATCCCCCCCGAAGGGATGGGCGATCACCGCTGTCTGCAGACCTGATGCTAGCCGCTGCACCTGACATCCGACGATTCCGAAAGATAGGCGTAATTACCTAGCGGACCTCGGCAAATGTGGTTTTCAGCTCACCGGCGATGTCGTCGTAGAGCGCTTCTGGCAGGTCATGTGCCATGCCGTCGAACAGAACCAAACGTGCATTCGGGATCGTCTTGGCGATCGAGCGGCCGCCCGAGGGGCGCATCAGCTTGTCGGCGCGGCCGTGGATGACGACGGTCGGCGCAGTGATCTGGCGGTCGTAGCGCTTCAGGCTGCCGCTGCCGAGGATCGCGGCGAAATGCCGCGCGATGCCCTGCGGGTAGTGCGACCGCTCGTAGGCCTCGATCGCGTTCGCGCGTGCCTGCTCCTCGGGCACCGGATAGCCCGGGCTGCCGAGAATCTTGCCGACCCGAACCACATTTTCGACGATCACGTCGCGCGGCGCATTCGGCGGCGGCCCGGTGATCAGCGACAGCAGTGACCGCGGCGCCGGGGGAGGCAGGAATGCAGAGTTGTTGGAGGAGAAGATGATTCCCAACGCTCTGGTTCGCCGGCTGTACCGTGCCGCGAATATCTGCGCGATCATCCCGCCCATCGACGCTCCGACGATGTGCGCCTGCTCGATACCAAGGTGATCGAGGAGGGCGGCGGCGTCGTCGGCCATGTGCTCGAGCGTGTACACCGACTCACTGGGGCGCCCGACAAACGAACGCGCCAACTTGGGCACCAGCCCGCCGCTAGCCCGCTTGCCGTGCAGCTTGGTCGAGAGGCCAACATCGCGGTTGTCGTAGCGGATCACCCGATAACCCTGGTCGACGAGCTTCTCGCAGAAACCGTTGCGCCACAACAGAAGCTGAGCGCCGAGGCCCATGATGAGCAACACCGCCGGGTCGCCGGGATTGCCCAGGTCCTCGTAGTAGAGCTCGATGTCGTCGCCAATGGCGGCCGTGCCGGTACGGATTTCCATCAGACCTCGACATCACTCTGGTGCTCGCGGCTGACCTCCACCATGAAGTTGGCGAAGTAACCGCTGAACTGCGGATCGTTCATCATCTGCCACTTGGGCGCCAGCAGTTTCATGTAGCGCTCGACATAGAGGAACTGCTTGCCGATCAGCACCAGCTCGCGGGGCAGCTTGACGTCATAGGCGTCGGCCAGCGTGGAGAGTTGCTTGCCGATCTCGGCGTAGGACATGTCGCCCAGCGTCTTCAGGGTCAGCGGGGCGGCGAACGCCTCGAGATCCTTGGCGGCTTCCTTCTCGGGTTTCGTAGTGCCCACGGCGCCGAGCAGGACAACGATCTTGCCCGCCGCGGCGTGGTCCTTCTTGACCAGCAGCGCGTAGACGAGTTCGCGCAGCAGCCAGCGGGTGCGCGGGTCGATGCGGCCCATGATTCCGAAGTCCAGGAACACAATTCGGCCATCGTCGTCAACCAACAGGTTGCCGGCGTGCAGGTCGCCGTGGAACAGGCCGTGGCGAAGGCCCCCCTCGAAGGTGGAGAACAACAGCGCCTTGACCAGCTCGGTGCCGTCGAATCCCTTCTTGCGGATCTCCTTGACGTCATCGATGCGCACACCGTGCACCCGCTCCATGGTCAGCACCCGCTCGCTGGTGAACTCCCAGTGCACCTGCGGCACCCGGATGTTGCGGCCCAGCGGCGAACCGTGCAGCCCCGATACCCACGCCTCCATCGACTGCGCCTCGATGCGGAAGTCGAGCTCTTCGGCCAGATTGTCGGAGAAGTCGGCGACCACATCCTGGGCTGACAGTCGACGACCCAGCTTGGCCACCTCAACGAGCTGAGCGAAGCGCTTGAGGATCTGCAGGTCGGCAGCCACCCGGCGGCGGATGCCGGGGCGCTGGATCTTGACCACGACGTCCTCACCGGTGTGCAGGGTCGCAAAGTGCACCTGGGCGATCGACGCCGACGCGAACGGCTCCTCGTCGAACGAGGCAAACAGTTTCGCCGGGTCGCCACCCAGCTCCTGCTGCAGCAGCTTGTGCACCTCAGCGGTGTCGGCGGGCGGCACCGCGTCCAGCAGGCCGCGGAACTCCCGGCTCAGATTTTCCCCAAAGGCGCCCGGGCTGGACGCGATGATCTGGCCGAACTTGACGTAGGTGGGTCCGAGGTCGGCAAAGGTCTGGGGGATCTGCTTGATGACCTTGTCCTGCCAGCGGCCACGGCCGGGCAGTTTGGTGAGCACGCGTGCGCCGGTGCGGGTGAGCTGCCACCCGGTTGTGCCGATGCGGACAGCCTCGACCGGCAACGGAACGCGATCGAGCTTGGCTACTTCGCGGTGTTTGGTCGAACTCATTCGTACAAGTCTGCCAAATCGGGCCTTACTACCACCAATTTCCGGTTGGCGCGAGCAGGCGCAGAATTGCACGATTCTGGCGGTTGACGTGCGAGTCTGCGTCTGCTCGGGGAGGTTGTGCGGCTATTTCGGCCGCCAGGGGGTCAGCCACGGCTGCGGCGCCATTCCCTCGGCCGCGGCGACGAGCTCGTACATCGTTGCGCCGTCGATGGATTCGCGGATGATGTCGGCGTGGCCGGCATGCCGAGCCAGTTCGGCGATCAGGTGCTCGAGCACCCATCGCACCGACCAGGCCTCGACGTCGTCGGGGAACCACGGCGCATCCCGCGGCACGGGCACCGCGGCGTCCAGATCGGCGGTCTCGACCAGCCGCAATGATTCGGCGTTCTGGGCGGCCAATTGCTGCAGGATCTCGGCCAGCGTCTCGTCGGGCCGCATCACGTACTGGTCCTGGTACTCCTGGGCGCGTTCCTCGAAAGGGCGGTCGTCCGCCCGCGGTTCGCCCGGTGCCGCGGCCACCCGCTGCATCCAGGACTGCTGCACGCCGATGATGTGTTTGATCAGCCCACCGATCGACAGGGTGCTGACGGTCGGGGTCGACCGGGCCTGCTCGTCGGTGAGGCCGTAGGCGACGGCGACGAAGGCGCTCTGGTGGTAGGCGAGGAACTCGCGAAGGGCGTCGCGTTCGTCGCGCACAGGTGGGGCGAGGGTAGGCATGGTGGTCCTCTCTTATTGGTGTTATTGGTGTGCGTAAAGGTCGCGGAGACAAGCGATTTCGGCACCGTGATGGATGACCTCACGGTTGATGTGCAGGATCAGTTCGGAGAGCGCGTAGTCGGCGTAGGGGCCTTCGGCAGGCCCGCACGGGCGGGCCAGGTCATCGTCGGACAGGCCCCGTAAGCCGGTGATCCACCGCGCGTACGCGTCGTCGAGCTGAGCCAGTGCGGTCGTCGCGTCGGTGGCGTAGGGCCAGCTTTGATAATCCGCGGGCGGGCCGCCGAAGTGGGAGTGATTGCGCATCGCGAGCACGCCGACGATCACGTGGGCCAACCGCCAGGCGATCGTGGTGACGGGTTCCGGCTGCGGCGGTGGAAATGCGAAGTCAATGCCGCCATCGCGGTGCACGGTCCAGCAGCCCGCGACCGGCTCCCAGAAGTACTCGTCGTCGGTCAGGCCGTCGAGCCGGGGCCGCAGCGCGTTCGTCCAGTGCCAGTCGAGTTGGTCGGCGAGCTGAGTCGCCATGTCATATCTACAGGCTTTCATGCTTTGCGGACAGTTTCTGTCCGCAAAGTGGGTGACACTGGAGTCATGTCGCAGACAACGAGTCGGGTGCTGCAGCTTCTCGGCCTGTTGCAGTCCAGGCGGGTGTGGTCCGGCCCGGAGCTGGCTGAGCGACTCGGGGTGACCGCCCGCAGCGTGCGCCGCGACGTCGAACGGTTGCGCGACCTCGGATATCCCGTCCACGCCAGCACCGGCCACGGCGGCGGCTACCAGCTCGGCGCGGGTGCCGCGCTGCCGCCGCTGCTGCTCGACTCCGACGAGGCCGTCGCCATGGCCGTGTGCCTGAGACTGGCCGCCGGCGGCAGCGTCGCCGGTGTCGGCGAGGCCGCACTGCGCGCGCTGACCAAGCTCGACCAGGTCATGCCTTCGCGGCTGCGCTCCCAGGTCGCCGCCGTCCACGACGCGACCGTCACGCTGACCCGCGATGCCGAATCGCCCGTCGACCCCGAAATCCTGATGACGCTGGCGCGTGCCTGCCGCGACCGCGAACACGTCGCAGTTGACTACGTCGACCGGGCCGGCGCCGCGACCAGTCGGCGGCTGGAGCCCTATCAACTCGTGACGACCGGGCGGCGGTGGTACCTGCTGGCCTACGACCGCGACCGCGAGGACTGGCGCAGCCTGCGGCTGGATCGGATGGCCCAGGTGCAGGCGAAAGGAAGCACCTTCACGGCGCGGGAAGCGCCCGACGCCGCCGCCTACGTCCGTCGCGCGATCACCACCTCGCCCTATCGTTACGTCGCCAGAGTCCGCTACCACGCCGCCAAAGAGGTTATGGCCCAGCACTTCTCACCCACCACAGTGACCATCGAAGATGACGGTCCCGGCACCTGCGTCGTCGTCACCGGCGCCGATGACCCCGAGGCCCTGGTGCTGTATCTCGCGATGCCCGGCGTCGCCTTCGAGGTGCTCGAACCCGACGAGGTCGCCGACGGCGCGCGATCGATGTCGGCACTGCTGGCCGAAGCCGTCAGGCGGTGATGCCTAGGCGATCGGTGAGCACCAGGAAGGCCACGGCGAAATCGTTGTGCGCGGTGTCGGCGCGGACGCTGTCCCAATCAACCTGCTCGCGCACTGCGCGCACCGACGGCAGCAGCGACGCGAAATCGCAGTGGTGCTCGTTGAGCGAACACAGTTTCTCGGTGATCACGTAGGTCGGTGGCAGCACCCGCATCGAGATCGCCAAAACGTCGTGCGGCACCGCGCACTCGAGCGTCGTCGCGTCGACCGGAACCCCGTTGAGGCGATGCAGCACATCGATGACGAACTCGCCGCCGACGCACGCCTTGAACAACCAGTCCTCGGGCGGACGCTCGATCGTGAAGCCGGCATCGGCGAGGCTCTTGGCGGCCAACTCCACCTCGGACTCCGCGACCACGAAATCCACGTCGTGCACCGGCTCGGGCGCGCCGTACACCCACAACGCGTAGCTGCCGGCCAGTGCGAAGTCCGGACCGTCAGCTTTCATCGCCGCCGCAGCGCGACGCAATGCCGAGCGAAGGTCTTCATTCCGGGCTTGCACGGGTACCTGGTACCCATGCGGATGGCCACCTTCAACATCTTGCACGGTCGCAGCTTGGATGACGGGCAGGTCAATCTGGAGCGGTTGTCCGAGTGCATCCACCGGCTGAACCCCGATGTGTTGGCCCTGCAGGAGGTGGACTGCGACCAGCCGCGCTCCTCATTGGCCGACCTCACCGCGATCGCGGCGGCGGCGATGGGGGCGGTGGCGCACCGATTCGTCGCCGCGATCTCCGGCACGCCGGGGGCGACGTGGATGGCCGCCACCGGCAGTGAGCAACCGGGCACCGCCGCCTACGGCATCGCGCTGCTGTCGCGGTATCCGGCGGTCTCCTGGCAGGTGCTGCGGTTGCCCCGGATCCCGATGCGGTTCCCGATGTATCTGCCCGGCCCCAACCGGGTGCAGGTCGTCCACGAGGAGCCGCGCGCGGCGATGCTCGCCCAGCTGGACACCCCGCTCGGAGTGATGACCGTGGCCAACACCCACCTGTCCTTCGTGCCGGGGTGGAATCGCGTGCAACTGCGGCGGCTCACGCGTGACCTGCGCGGTCTGCCCGGTCCGCGGGTGCTGATGGGCGACCTCAACATGTCCGCGCCCGCGCCGAGCCGCCGCACCGGGCTGCGCTCGCTGGCCGCCGCGCCGACGTTCCCGCTGCACTGCCCCGACCGCCAGCTCGACCACATCCTCACCGACCACGACGGACTGGTGGCCTCCGAAGCGTGCACGCCGGTGCTGCCGATCTCGGACCATCGGCCGCTGGTGATCGACGTGTCGCTCCGCTGAGGGATGGTTGGGCCGTACATTGCTCGCGTGCGGATAACCTCCGCGGAGTCGACGGAGCTTTTCGTCGGGCCGCCCGATGCGCCGCTTCAGGTGGTCCGTGTCGGCTACAGCGGTGCCGGAACCGTGCGGATCGTGGGTGACGGGCTGCAGTGCGACGGGCTGACAGTGCCGCCCGGCGACGGGGTGGCCGAGGTACCGGTTCGGATTGAACGGCCGGTGTATGGCCAGCGGTGGCCGGCTCGCGCGGTCGGCGACGACGCCGAGTTCCCCTTCGAGCTCACGGTCGCCGAACCCGGCTGGACCATGTACATGATCAGCCACTTCCACTACGACCCGGTGTGGTGGAACACCCAGGGCGCCTACACCAGCCAGTGGACCGAGGAGCCGCCCGGACGGGCCCGGCAGAACAATGGATTCGCGTTGGTCGCCGCCCACCTCGAAATGGCGCGCCGCGACCCGGATTACAAGTTCGTGCTCGCCGAAGTCGACTATCTCAAGCCGTATTTCGACACCCACCCGGAGGACCGCGCCGATCTGCGCCGGTTCATCGCCGACGGCCGCGTCGAGGTGATGGGCGGGACCTATAACGAACCCAACACCAACCTCGTTGGCGCCGAGACCGCGATCCGCAACTTCGTGCACGGCGTCGGGTATCAACGCGACATCCTGGGAGCCTCACCGGCCACCGCGTGGCAGCTCGACGTGTTCGGCCACGACCCGCAGTTCCCCGGAATGGCCGCCGACGCCGGACTGACCTCGAGCTCGTGGGCCCGCGGCCCACACCACCAGTGGGGGCCGATGGCCGGTGACGGCGACCCGCGGCGCATGCAGTTCCGCAGCGAGTTCGAGTGGATCGCACCCTCGGGGCTCGGCCTGCTCACTCATTACATGCCTGCGCACTATTCGGCCGGCTGGTGGATGGATTCCGCGGCGTCGCTCGCCGAAGCCGAGCAGGCCACCTATCACCTGTTCGCCCAACTGAAATCGGTGGCGCTGACCCGCAACGTCTTGCTGCCGGTCGGCACCGACTACACCCCGCCCAACACCTGGGTCACCGAAATTCACCGCGACTGGAATTCCCGCTACACGTGGCCGCGGTTCGTGTGCGCACTGCCGTCGGAGTTCTTCGCCGCCGTGCGCGCGGAGACCGCTGAGCGTGGGATCGCGCCCTCGCCGCAAACCCGCGACATGAACCCGATCTATACCGGGAAAGACGTCTCCTACATCGACACCAAACAGGCCAACCGCGCCGCCGAGGACGCCGTGCTGGGCGCCGAACGGTTCGCGGTATTCGCCGCCCTGCTCTCCGGCGCGCACTATCCGGAGGCCGCGCTGGCGAAGGCGTGGGTGCAGCTGGCGTACGGCGCCCACCACGACGGCATCACCGGTTCGGAGTCCGATCAGGTGTACCTCGACCTGTTGACCAGCTGGCGCGACGCATGGGAGCTCGGAACGGCCGCGCGGGCGGGAGCCCTGCAGCTGCTGTCACGCGCCGCCGCATCCGAACCCGGCTCGCTGGTGGTATGGAACCCGTTGGCGCACAAGCGAACCGACATGGTGACCGTCGAGTTGTCGACGCCGCTCGGTGCCGGTGCCACGGTGGTGGATTCGGCCGGGGTGTCGAGTCCCGCCGTGGTCTCCGACGACGGTCACCGAGTGAGCTGGCGAGCCGACGGCGTCGACTCGTTGGGCTGGCGCAGCTACCGGGTGGTCGCCGCCGACGAACCGACCAGGTGGCACGCCATTGACGGGTTCGAGATCGCCAATGGGTTCCACCGGCTGCGGGTGGACCCGGCTCGCGGCGGCGCCGTGGTGTCGCTGGTCGAGCTGGCCGTCGATCGCGAGCTGATCGCCGAGGGGCGGGTCGGCAACGAGCTGGCCGTCTATGAGGAATACCCGGCCCACCCGCAGGCAGGGGAGGGGCCGTGGCATCTGCTGCCCGCCGGGCCGGTGACGTGTTCGTCTGCGGCGGTTGCCGATTCGGTGCAGGCGTATCGCAGCCCGGTTGGCGAGCGGCTGGTGGTGACCGGGCGGATCGGCGACCTGCTGCACTACACGCAGGTGCTGACCCTGTGGCACGGCATCGACCGGGTGGACACCAGCACCACAATCGACGAGTTTACCGGCGCCGACCGGCTGGTGCGGCTGCGCTGGCCCTGCCCGGTGCCGGGCGCGCTGCCGGTGAGCGAGGTCGGTGACGCGGTGATCGGCCGCGGGTACGGCCTGCTGCACGACCACGCCTCAGGGGAGGACCGCGCCGTCGACTCCGCCAAACATCCATGGACACTGGATAATCCGGCGCACGGGTGGTTCGGACTGTCCTCGGCAGCCCGCGTCCGCGTCGGCGCGGAGGTGCGTGCGGTGTCGGTGGCCGAAGTGGTGGTACCGGCCGAGACCACGTCCGGGGCGCGTGAGCTGATGGTCGCGTTGGTGCGGGCCGGGGTGACCGCGACGTGCAGTAGCGCCGAGCACCCGCGGTATGGCCACCTCGACGTCGACTCCAACCTGCCGGATGCCCGAATCGCGTTGGGCGGCCCTGACGAGAACCCGTTCACCGCTGCGGTTCTCGCCGCTGCCGACGCCGCGTACACCGCCGAGTTGAAGCGGCAACTGGTGGGCGCCGGACAGGCGCGGGTGTGGGTGCCGGCGAGGACATCATTGACCGCGGTATGGCAGCCCGATGCCGACCTGCGCGGTGTGCTCGACATGGCGGTGCTGATCGTCGCCGGCGACGGGGCCGTCGCCGCCGTGGTCGACGACCTCGACGACGCGCAGATCGACGTCGCGCAGCAGGCGCCGTCGGGTGTGGACGGGTTCGAGTCGCGCACCATCGCCCTGCTCAACCGCGGCGTGCCGGGATTCGCGGTGGAACCCGACCAGACACTGCACACATCGCTGATGCGCTCGTGCACCGGCTGGCCGTCAGGCGTATGGATTGATCCGCCACGACGCACGATGCCCGACGGGTCCAACTTCCAGCTACAGCATTGGACCCACACCTTCGACTTCGCGCTGGTGTCCGGGGCCGGTGATTGGCGCTCGTGCGAAATGCCCTTGCGCAGTGCGGAATTCAACCATCCGCTGGCGTGCGTGGTGGCCGACGACGCAGTGGGGGCGCTGCCCGCCGACGGCTCACTGTTGCGTGTCGAACCGGCCGGGGCGCTGCACCTTGCCGCCCTCAAGATCGGCGGCAACCCGACCGCCACCGGAAGCTCGGCCGCCGTCGATCCCGAGGACGTCACTATCCGGCTGGTCGAAACACGCGGCGCCACAAACGAAGTCGCGTTGTCCTCCGATGTCGGTGCGGTGTCGTCGGTGGTGTCAGCGAACCTGCTGGAAACCGCACGCGGCGCAGGTGAGGCACCGCTGCGGCTGCACGGATATCAGATCGCCACCCTGCTGGCCCGGCTGAATGTCCACACCGTGCTCGATGCCGACGGCGCCGCGCTGGCTCCCGAGGCCGAGTCCGCCCAGCCGCTCTACGCCCGGTATTGGTTGCACAACCGCGGTCCCGCCCCGCTGGGCGGACTGCCCGCGGTGGCGCATCTGCACCCCGACGCGATCACAGCCGAGGCCGGGCAGCAGGTGCGGTTGCGACTGACCGCCGCCAGTGACTGCAGCGACGCCACGCTGGCCGGGCAGGTGCGGCTGCGTGGCCCGCGCGGCTGGACCGTCGAACCCGACCTGTTGCCGTTCGAGCTGCCCACCGGCCACCACCGGGAAGCCGAGATCGTCGTCACCGTGCCGACCGACGCGGAGCCCGGCGACCACCCGATTCGCGCGCAGCTCACCCTGTCCGGGGATGTGCCGGTGGCGTGGAAGCAGGCTGCCGAAGACGTGTGCGTCGTCTCGGTCGGCGCACCCGGCACCCTGGTGCGGCTGGTGACCGAGCCGTCCGACATCGTCGTCGCGGCAGGGGAGCGCGCCCGCCTGGCTGTCACCGTCGGCAGCGCCGCCCACACCGAGCTGTCCCTGGAAGCCCACCTGATCAGCCCGTGGGGGACGTGGGAGTGGATCGGCCCGGCTGCGTGCGGGGCGGTCGTCGGTGCGCGATCCGAGGTCGAGGTCGCCTTCGACATCGCGCCGCCGCCCTGGACCAAACGCGGGCGGTGGTGGGCGTTGATCCGGATCGGATGTGCGGGCCGGTTGCTCTACACACCGGCGGTGGCGGTGACGGTCCGATGACCGTGGCCGCAACCGTCGCCGGGGTGAACGTCGACGTCGGTGAGGTCGACGCCCGCGAGGCCGCCCTGCGCGCCACACCCCACGTCGCGGCCCTGCCCCGGGCGCACACCAGCGAAGGACGCCAGTTGCGGCGCTGGCTCACCCAACTGCTCGTTGCCGAGAAGCTGGTGGCCCGCGAGGCCGAAGTACTCGGGGTCGGCGTCACCGAGTCGACGCCGGACGAGGACGCCGTGCTGCCCGACTCGACCGCGCGGCTGGAGATCGGCAGCATCGCCGCCGCTGTCCTGGCGGATCCGATCGCCCGAGCGGTGTTCGCCCACATCACCGACGACGTCGAGATCGACGACGACACCGTCACAGATTTCCACGCGCGCAACCCGCGGCGGTTCCTTCAGTTCGGCGGAACCGGTGGCTGGCGGGTGGCCAGCGAGCCAGACCTGGCCGACGTGCGTCCGATGATCGCCGCGCACCTGCTCGGTGCGGCGCGGCGTCGCCGGTTCCGGATGTGGCTCAGTGCGCGGCACGCCGACCTGGTGTGGCTGGCGCCTGGCTACGAACACCCTGGCGATCCACGCCAGCCCGACAACATCCATAGGCATTGATGAGCACACTCGCGATCGACATCGGCGGCACGAAGATCGCCGCCGGACTCGTCGACGCCGACGGGCGACTGCTCTACGAGACCCGTCAGCCCACCCCGCACACCGAGGACCCCGAACAGGTGTGGGCCGCGGCCCGTCGCACCATCACCGACACCCTCGCGGAGGCCGGCGGTGCCGTCGACGGTGTCGGCATCTCCTCGGCCGGCCCCATCCACGTGCCGGACGGCACGATCAGCCCCATCAACATTGCGGCCTGGCGTGACTTTCCCGTCGTCGACCGGGTGGCCGCGGCAGTGCCCGACGTGCCGGTGCGCCTCGGTGGCGACGGCCTGTGCATGGCGCTGGGGGAGCATTGGCGCGGCGCCGGTCAGGGCGCGGCGTTCCTGCTCGGCATGGTGGTGTCGACCGGCATCGGCGGCGGACTCGTCCTTGACGGGATGCCCTATCACGGGCGCACCGGCAACGCCGGTCACGTCGGTCACGTCATCGTCGACACCGACGGACCGCCGTGCATCTGCGGCGCACGCGGTTGCGTCGAAGCGATCGCCAGCGGACCTCACCTGGCGCAATGGGCCCAAGCGCAGGGCTGGACCGGTGCCGACGCCAAGGAGCTGGCCGACGCCGCGGCGTCGGGAAATGACGTGGCGCTGAAGGCATTTCGTCGCGGAGCCCGTGCGATCGCGGCGATGATCGCCTCGGTGGGCGCCGTGTGCGACCTGGACCTCGTGGTCCTCGGCGGCGGCGTGGCCAAGGCCGGTCCGGTGCTGTTCGACCCGATACGCGAGGAGTTGCGGACCTTCGCCGGGCTGGAATTTCTGCGCGGACTGCGGGTGGTGCCCGCTGCGCTGGGCGGGGAGGCCGGCCTGGTCGGCGCGGCAGCGCTGCTGCGTGACTGAGTGCGCGCGAGCAGACGCAGACTCGCACGCCAGAGGGCAATTTTGTGCGATTGTGCGTCTGCTCGCGGTAGAGGTCACGCGGCCCGGGCGAGGTGGATGGCGATTCGCTCGGCCAGGCGCGCCGGCCGTCGACGGACATCGTCGGCAACGATGGGTATGACGGTCCAGCCCAGCTCCTGCACACCTGCGAATCGCGCCTTATCCCTGAGCATTTCGGCGCGGCCAGCATGCCATTCGATGCTTTCGTATTCGGCTGCAATGCGGGCCTCGGGCCAGGCGAAGTCCACCCGCCATCGTTGCCCACCGGGAGCGCTGATGGTGTATTGCAACTCAGGAGCAGGCAGCCCATGGTCGATCATGACCAGCCGTGCTTCGCTTTCCATTGCCGATTCCGACCGCGCGTCGGCGAATGGCAGAAGGTCACGGACGGCTCTGATGCCTCGTCGGCCGCGTTGAGCGATTACCGCCTGGTCGAGATTGCCGGGCGTGCACCACTGCGAGTGCAGCGCCGCGTCGAGTGTGGCCAGTGCTCGTGGCCGGTTCAGCTGCCGCGCCACCTCGACGGCCGTCCACGCCGGAGAGGTCGCCGGGCGGCCTGCGACCCATTGCACCGGCGCGCCGATCCGCTGATGGACCACCAGGCCGACGGTGGAGCGCAGACGAATGCCCGGATCGAGGACATGAATCGCGGCGGTGTTCTCGGTGTCGAAGCCATACAGTGCGGCGGCGGTGCCCATTGAGGCCACTGCCCATTGGCCCATGAACACGTCCAAGGCGGCCAGACGCCCGACGAGGTCCGGCATCGCTCGGGAGTAAACGCCGTACCAGACGCGGACCAATCCGCCCCTGCGGACTTGCACGTCGAGTTGTTGGCGGGTCATCACCGTCAGAAGTTGCGCAGTGGTGGCGATGCCGCCAGTGCGGTCGAGCAAAGCGGTGACGGCGGCGTTCACCCAAGTAGCGTCGAGGTTCACCGGAATTCTGGTGTGCTGCCTGCCCGCGACGCTGTGCATAACTCGCCAGCAGACGCAGACTCGCACGCAGAAGGTCCGATCTGTGCGATTGTGCGCCTGCTCGCCGATTAGGAATACACGCGAGTGCACGCTATTCTTTGCCGGTTCCACCGAAGACCGTCGGTCACCGAGCAATCGGTTGAAGGTCCCGGATCACCGGGCGGCCCACGCAGGAGGACGAGGCTCGACCGCTGTTGTCAGCGGCATTTGCACGCCCCGACCTGTCCTGTGTCGGGGCGTTCGGCATTCCAGGACTTTTGCGCTCGTCGGTTGGTGGACGTCCCAACCATCACGAGGAGGCAAGCATGGCCAAGGCTGACAAGGCCACCGCGGTCGCCGACATCGCCGAGAAGTTCAAGGAGGCGACGGCCACCGTCGTCACCGAATATCGCGGCCTGACGGTGTCCAACCTTGCCGAGCTGCGCAGGTCGCTGGGCGCGGGCACGTCGTACACCGTCGCCAAGAACACCTTGGTCAAGCGTGCGGCGTCCGAGGCCGGCATCGAGGGTCTCGACGAACTGTTCGCCGGCCCGACCGCCATCGCATTCATCAGCGGTGAGCCCGTCGACGCCGCCAAGGCGATCAAGAAGTTCGCCAAGGACAACAAGGCGCTCGTCATCAAGGGCGGCTACATGGACGGCAAGGCGCTGTCCGTGTCCGAGGTCGAGCAGATCGCCGACCTGGAGTCGCGCGAGGTGCTGCTGTCGCGCGTCGCCGGCGCACTGAAGGCGAAGCAGTCCCAGGCCGCGGCGCTGTTCGTGGCGCCCGCGTCCCAGGTCGCCCGCCTGGCCGCAGCTCTGCAAGAGAAGAAGGCCGGCGAAGACTCCGCCGCCTGAGACCAACCACCAACCGATAGATAAGGAATCACCATGGCAAAGCTGTCCACCGAAGAACTGATCGACGCCTTCAAGGAGCTCACCCTGCTCGAGCTCTCTGAGTTCGTGAAGGTGTTCGAGGAGACCTTCGACGTCACCGCCGCCGCTCCGGTCGCCGTCGCGGCTGCCGGCCCCGCCGCCGGTGGCGCCCCCGCCGAGGCCGCCGAAGAGCAGTCCGAGTTCGACGTCATCCTCGAGGGTGCCGGCGACAAGAAGATCGGCGTCATCAAGGTCGTCCGCGAGATCGTCTCCGGCCTGGGCCTCAAGGAGGCCAAGGACCTCGTCGACAGCGCTCCCAAGCCGCTGCTCGAGAAGGTCAACAAGGAGGCCGCCGACGACGCCAAGGCCAAGCTCGAGGCCGCCGGCGCGACGGTCACCGTCAAGTAAGTCTGGCTCCACAGAAATCCCCCGCGGGCATCGCGCCCGCGGGGGATTTTCTTGTCCCGCGCCGTACGGGCAACGACGTGGCTACAAGCTGCCGGGATCGTCAATAACGGCTAGGTACACAAACTCAGTGGCGCCAATCCGCGTGCGCTACAGTGACTCAAACCACAGGCCATCGCGGCGGTGGCTGACCGGTGTGGGCGGAAGGATCTGGCGTGGGTATTGCTGTTCAGGTCGAGGGGCTGACGAAGTCGTTCGGTTCCCAGCGAATTTGGGAAGACGTGACCCTCGACATCCCCGCCGGTGAGGTCAGCGTGCTGCTGGGTCCGTCGGGTACCGGTAAGTCTGTGTTCTTGAAGTCGCTGATCGGCCTGCTGCGCCCGGAGCGCGGCAAGATCATCGTCGACGGCACCAACATCATCGAGTGCTCGGCCAAGGAGCTCTACGAGATCCGCACGCTGTTCGGCGTCATGTTCCAGGACGGCGCGCTGTTCGGCTCGATGAACCTGTTCGACAACACCGCCTTCCCGCTTCGTGAGCACACGAAGAAGAAGGAATCCGAGATCCGCCAGATCGTCATGGAAAAGCTCGACATGGTCGGCTTGGGTGGCGACGAGAACAAGTTCCCCGGTGAGATCTCCGGCGGTATGCGCAAGCGTGCCGGCTTGGCACGGTCGCTGGTGCTCGACCCGCAGATCATCCTCTGCGACGAGCCCGACTCGGGTCTGGATCCGGTGCGTACCGCCTACCTGTCCCAGCTGCTGATCGACATCAACGCGCAGATCGACGCCACGATCCTGATCGTGACGCACAACATCAACATCGCCCGTACGGTGCCCGACAACATCGGCATGTTGTTCCGCAAGCACTTGGTGATGTTCGGTCCGCGTGAGGTGCTGCTGACCTCCGAGGAGCCGGTGGTGCGTCAGTTCCTCAACGGCCGCCGGATCGGTCCGATCGGTATGTCGGAGGAGAAGGACGAGGCGACGATGGCCGAAGAGCAGGCCATGGTCGACGCCGGTCACCACGACGGTGGTGTCGAAGAGATCGAAGGCGTGCCGCCGCAGCTGACGGTCACCCCGGGTATCCCGGAGCGCCAGGCGGTGCACCGCCGCCAGGACCGGGTGCGCCAGATCCTGCACACCCTGCCGCCGGCCGCCCAGGAAGCCATCCGCGACGACCTCGACGGCACCCACAAGCTGCGGTCGCACACGTTCGCCGGCGAAGACGGCAACTGACCTGAGCTAAGCATCAAGCGAAGGGCCCCAACCGAAAGCGGTTGGGGCCCTTCGCTTTGGTCAATTCGCCCCGCCTCGGCCGTTTGCTCGGATACCGTTTGCTCGATTGCCGAGGAGGGGTCAGCTAGGTGCTACGCGACCGGCGGGTCTGGTGGGGGGCGGTTGCCGTCTTCGCCGGAATCGGCGCGGGCCTGCTGACCGGTAGCGCCACCGCGGCCGCCGAGACCGGCGGCAGCCCAGAGCATTCGACCGGCACGTCCACCTCCCAGGCCGCACCATCGCAGACCAAGTCGTCGGTCGCGACGACCGGCAAGCCCCGCGTCGCGGTCGCCGCCGTCGTCTCCGGCCCACGCGCCCCGAAGCCGACTGCCAAGGCAGCGCCGAAGGCCGCGGCCGGCCAGCAGACCACCGGCCGGCCGGCCGCCAAACTGTTGACCAGCGTGCTGTCCGCGCTCGGCGTCACCCCGCCGCCGGCGATCGCCACAACTTCCCAGCCGGCGACCGGCACCAGCGCGCGACCCGCCGCGGGGTCCAGCCCCGCGCAGACCGCGGTCGTCAGCCCGCCGGCCACCAACGGCGTCACCGGCGTCAAGGTCGGCCACTCGACGCTGACGATCCCGGTCAACGGCGGCTTCAACGCGCCGGCCGACTGGTACTTCCCGACCCAGGCCGACGGTTCGGTGCAGGCCAACGGCGTCATCTGGCTGCAGCACGGATTCCTGGCCGACAAGGCGTTCTATTCGGCGCTGGCCACCCAGCTCGCTCAGCGGACCAACTCCATCGTCGTCGCGCCGACGCTGCCGTCGTTCCCGCAGCTGACCTGTCGTGGGTGCACGCTCTACGGCGTGCCGATGCAGAAGGCCGCCGCCACGATGTTCCTCGGCGACCGCTCGGGACTGACGATCAGCGCCAGCCAGGCCGGGTATCAGGGGGCGCTGCCGCAAGACTTCATCCTCGCCGGACACTCCGCCGGCGGCGGGTGGTCGTCCTCGGTGGGCGGCTACTACGTCGACGCCCTGGCGCCCGGCGACCAGAACCATTTGCTCGGCGTCGTGATGTACGACGGCGTGAACATGAACAGCACCCTGCCGCAGGCCATCGCCAGCTTGGACACCCTCGACGTTCCCGTCTATCAGATCGCGGCGCCGGCCCAGATGTGGAACACCTTCGGCACCACGACCGACGAGCTGCTGGCGCTGCGGCCCGATCAGTTCGACGGCGTCGTCCTGGTCAACGGGTCGCACGTCGACGCGATGCTCGGCAGCAACCCGGTCATCGACTTCTTCGCCCAGCTGGTCACCAAGCGCTCGCCGCCGGGGAACACCTCCGCGGTCGACACCCTCAGCGCGGGCTGGATCAACGACCTCTACGTCGGCGCCGGCCCCGACGCCCCGCAGTTCGGCATCTACGGCGCCGCAGGCCAGCCGATCATCATGGGCAACGCCTCCGCGGTTGTGCTGCCCACACCGCTGGCCAGCCAGCTCGGACCGATCGAGACGCTGATGAAGAAGTGGACCGCCCTCGTCATGCCGCTGATCTTCGGCGGTGCACCCACCTCGGTGCCGGTCACCCCGGGGGCCGGCAGCCCTGCCACGCCTCCGTCGACGGTGACGTCGCCGACCCCCAACGGGGTGACCGGTGTGCGGACCGGCAACACCACGCTGACCATCCAGGTCGGCTCGCGGACCTACAACGCGCCGGCGGACTGGTACTTCCCGACGCAGGCCGACGGCTCGGTGCAGGCCAACGGCATCATCTATCTGCAGCACGGATTCCTGGCGACCAAGTCCTTCTACACCGTGCTGGCTCGGTCGCTGGCGCAGCAGACCAACAGCATCGTGGTCGCGACGACGCTGCCGTCATTCGCGCCGCTGGGCTGCCCGACCTGCACGATCAACAACCCCGCGATGCAGCAGGGGGTGGCCGACCTGTTCCTCGGCGGCCGCGCCGCACTGACGATCAGCGCGGCCAACGCCGGGTTTCAGGGCACCCTCCCGCAAGACTTCACGCTCACCGGACACTCCGCGGGCGGGGGACTGGCGGTGGCGGCGGGCAGTGACTACCTCAAAGCGCTGGCGCCCGGCGACGACAACCATCTGCTGGGCATCGTGATGTACGACGGCGTCGCCAACGGGAACCTGGCCGATGCGCTGACCACCCTCGACGGCATTCCCGTCTACCAGATCGCCGCGCCCGCGCAGCCGTGGAACGCCTTCGGCCGAACCACCACGGACCTGATTGCAGACCGTCCAGATCAGTTCGTCGGCGTCGAACTCGTCAACGGCTCACACACCGACTCGGTGATCGGCTCCGACCCGTTCTTCGACTTCTTCGCCGCCATCTTCGTCCGGCCGTCCGCGCCCGGTAACGCCTCCGCGGTACACACCTTGGCCGCCGGCTGGATCAACGACTTCTACGTCGGCGCCGGCCCCGACGCACCGCAGTACGGGCTCTACGGGACGGCCGGGGAACCCATCATCATGGGGCCCACCGCCGCGATCGTCCTGCCGACCGAGCCAGCCGCGGCGGCAGCGACGTCCATCGCCGCCTGACGAATCGATGACATCCCGGTCCGCGGATGGGATTTCCGTCCCGACCGGGTCTGGCACTGAGTACCTTTGCCCGATCGTCAATTTCGGGGAGGCGGGTCAGCGATGACGCAGCGGCAGGTCTTGTTGGGTACCGGAGCGGTGGTCGCCGGCCTGAGTGCGGCCCTACTGACCGGCGCGGGCGTTGCCAACGCCGACGAGGGGGGCTCCGGCAGCCAGCAGGCGTCGGCGAACTCCTCGTCGGCGAGTGCCAAGCCCACCGCGGGAAGCAAGCGTTCGTCGACGGCGAAGGCGAACGGCGTGCAGGATCGGCGGTCCGCGAAGGTGCCGCTCGGCCGGCCGACACCCACCGCGGCTGCGGCGCGCAGCGTCGCGCAGGCGGCGCCCCAGGACGCGGTCGCAACGGCGCCGAAGACCGGCCTCGGCACGTCCCGCCGCGCGGCAATGGCCGCGGCCCTCGACGTGCTGTCGATGATGGCGTCGGCCACCCGCACCCAGACCGCGTCGACCACGACGGCAGCGAGCGCCACGACGACCACCACCCTGCCCGTCGCGCCGACCAACGGCGTCACCGGTGTGCTGGTCGGGCACTCCCGGCTGGACCTTCCCGGCGCGTTCATCGGCAACACCGTCGCCGCCGACTGGTACTTCCCGACCCAGGCCGACGGCACCGTCGACGCCCAGGGCGTCATCTGGCTCCAGCACGGGTTCGGGGCCACCAACACCTTCTACTCGGCGCTGGCCAAGGACCTGGCGCAGCAGACCAACAGCATCGTGGTGTCACCGACGCTGTCCTCTCTTCCGATCACGTTCTCGGGCGGCTGCCTCACGTGCCAGGTCACCCAGCGGGATGCGGCAGCACTGCTCGGACCCGACCGCGCAACGCTGCTGAGCAGCGCCGTCACGGCAGGTTTCGCCGGGGCGGCCCTTCCGGAGCGGTTCGTGCTGGCCGGGCATTCGGCAGGCGGCGGCTTCGCGGCCGCGGTCGCCGACGATTACCTGGGCGGCGACGACGCCCAGTACGACCCGAACGATCTGGTCGGCGTGCTGATGTTCGACGGGGTGTCCAACGGGGCCCTGGACGGATCCTTCGCCGGTCAGGTCGCCGACCTCGCGGCAGCGAACAAGCCGATCTACCAGATCGCCGCACCGGCGCAGAGCTGGAACCTCTTCGGCGCGACCACGAACGTGCTCGGTGCCACGCTTCCCGGCTCCTTCATCGGCGTCGTGCTGCAGAACGGCTCGCACGTCGACTCAATGCTGGGGGTGAACCCGCTCTTCGATGCGGTGCTGCAACTGGTGACCCAGCGGGTGCCGGCCGGTAACACCGCGGCGGTCTACACGCTGAGCAACGGCTGGATCAACGACATGTACGCCGGCGCCACCCCAGAGGCTCCGCAATACGGCTTCTATCCCGCCGCCAACCAGCAGCTGATCATGGGACCCACGGCCGCCGTCGGATTGCCCGCGGCGCAGGCCAACCAGCTGGGGTTCGTCAACCGGCTCGTCAAGGGACTGGTCGATACCGTCGCCGGACTGTTCGGCGTCCCGCTGCCGCCGCCGGTCAACAGCGGTGACAACGGGCTCGACCCCAACACTCCCGTCGTCTCGGTCGGCAACGGGGTCACCGGGGTGCGGACCGGATATGCCGTGCTCGACATCCCGTGCGGCCCGAACGGCTACGCCGCCCCGGCCGACTGGTACTTCCCGACCCAGGCCGACGGCACCGTGCAAGCCAACGGCGTGATCTGGCTGCAGCACGGGTTCCTCGGCTTCAACGACTGGTACGGCGACATGGCCCAGCAGCTGGCGCAACAGACCAACAGCATCGTGGTCGTCCCGGACATCTTCTGGTTCGACACCCCGCTGTGCCCGGGCTGCTACCTGGGCGGCGAGCAGATGCGTGAGGCCGTCGCGCAGATGTTCCAGGGCAGCCGCTCGGCGCTGAACATCAGCGCCAACGCCGCGGGCCTGAGCGGCACTCTCCCGGACAAATTCCTGCTCACCGGGCATTCGGCAGGCGGCAACTTCGCCACCGCCGTCGGTGCACTGATCACCCAAACCGACCAGGTCGACAACCTGCTCGGCGTGGTGATGTTCGACGGCGTCTCGCGCGACCCGCTGTTCACCGACTCGCTGACCGCCCTGGCCGGCGCCGGCATCCCGGACTACCAGATCGCTGCACCGCCCCAGCGCTGGAACGCCTTCGGCGTGGCCACCGAATTGATGCAGGCCTTCTACGGCAACCAGTTCTACGGGGTGCAGATCGACAACGGCTCGCACACCGACGTCATCGCCGGCGACAACCCGTTCGCGTGGCTCGGCGAGTTGCTCAGCACGATCATCGTCAAACCATCCCCGCCGGGCGCCAAGACGGCGGTGCGCACCTTCGCCTCGGGCTGGATCAACGACATCTACGCCGGCCGCGGGCCGACCGATCCGCTTTACGGCATCTACGGCAGCCCCAACGACGGCACCTACGTGCCGAACCAACCGATCGTCATGGGGCAGGCGGGTACGGCGACGCTGCCCTCCCCACCGCCGGTCGACGTCACCCAGTACGCCGACGGCCAGCCCTGGTATGAGCAGGGCAGCGTCAAGCTGCCGTTCGCGTGGGGGCTGGTCAACACCACCGCGGTCTACACGTTGAACGCGGACGGCTCGGTGCGGGTGCAGAACTCGGGTAACTATTTCGCGCCCAACGGCCCGAAGAGTCAGATCACGGGAACCGCGGTGTCGGTCAACCCGGCCTCCAACACCCGGTTGGACGTCGCCTTCTTCGGCATGACGCCCGGCACCTCAGAACCCGGCAACTACTGGATCCTCGACTACGACCCCGCCTACCAGTGGGTGATCGTCAGCGATCCGACCGGCTTCTCCGGCTACATCCTCACCCGCGATCAGACCGTGCCGGCCAGCGAGTACAGCGCGCTGGTGACTCGGGCGCGTCAACTCGGGGTGTGGGGTCCGATCACCCGGACCCGCCAGTACGCCGTCTGAGGCGCTGTAGCGGGCAATTTCCACACCAAACGCCGCGTCATCCCTTGACGGAAAGGCACAAACGGGTCAGTCTGTTCACCAGCATGTGTGCATGGGTAGCTAGATCGCCAGCCAGCGCCAGCCCGCCCGGCATGAGCTTGTTGAGGAATGCGCCGTCTTGCGCTATTGTTGGACGTTGCGCTGGCTGCCTCCTGCCCACCTCAACCTGCACCTGACACCGCCGGTCCTCAAGTCTGAGTTAAGACATCCCAGCTCTGAGACCTGTTTGCATGTCGCGTGCGTCGGGGAAAAAGGCCGGGCCTCGAGTAGGCCAGCCGAACCGATGCAGATATCGCGACCTCCCGGTTGATTCCGGTCTGTCGCATTAGGTGCTGGAAGGATGCATCTTGGCAGTCTCTAGCCAGAGCAAAACGACTACTACTTCTAACTCCGTTCCCGGAGCACCAAAACGAATTTCCTTCGCAAAGCTGCGCGAGCCGCTAGAGGTACCCGGCCTGCTCGACGTCCAAACGGAGTCGTTCGAGTGGCTGATCGGCTCGCCGCGCTGGCGTGAGATCGCCGAGGCGCGTGGCGACGTCAACCCGGTGGGTGGCCTCGAAGAGGTTCTCACCGAGCTGTCGCCGATCGAGGATTTCTCGGGCTCGATGTCGCTGAGCTTCTCCGACCCGCGTTTCGACGAGGTCAAGGCTCCGGTCGACGAGTGCAAAGACAAGGACATGACGTACGCGGCCCCGCTGTTCGTCACGGCCGAGTTCATCAACAACAACACCGGTGAGATCAAGAGCCAGACGGTCTTCATGGGTGACTTCCCGATGATGACCGAGAAGGGCACCTTCATCATCAACGGCACCGAGCGTGTCGTGGTGTCCCAGCTGGTCCGTTCGCCGGGTGTGTACTTCGACGAGAGCATCGACAAGTCCACCGAGAAGACGCTGCACAGCGTCAAGGTGATCCCCGGCCGCGGTGCGTGGCTGGAGTTCGACGTCGACAAGCGCGACACCGTGGGTGTGCGCATCGACCGCAAGCGCCGTCAGCCGGTCACCGTGCTGCTCAAGGCGCTCGGCTGGACCAACGAGCAGATCCGGGAGCGCTTCGGCTTCTCCGAGATCATGATGTCGACGCTGGAGAAGGACAACACCGCCGGCACCGATGAGGCGCTGCTGGACATCTACCGGAAGCTGCGTCCGGGCGAGCCGCCGACCAAGGAGTCGGCGCAGACCCTGCTGGAGAACCTGTTCTTCAAGGACAAGCGCTACGACCTGGCCCGAGTGGGTCGCTACAAGGTCAACAAGAAGCTGGGCCTGAACGCCGGCCAGCCGATCACCAGCTCGACGCTGACCGAAGAGGACATCGTCGCGACCATCGAATACCTGGTGCGCCTGCACGAGGGCCAGACCACGATGACCGCCCCCGGCGGCGTCGAGGTCCCGGTCGAGGTCGACGACATCGATCACTTCGGCAACCGTCGTCTGCGTACCGTCGGCGAGCTGATTCAGAACCAGATCCGGGTCGGCCTGTCCCGTATGGAGCGCGTCGTCCGCGAGCGGATGACCACCCAGGACGTCGAGGCGATCACGCCGCAGACCCTGATCAACATCCGTCCCGTCGTGGCGGCGATCAAGGAGTTCTTCGGCACCAGCCAGCTGTCGCAGTTCATGGACCAGAACAACCCGCTGTCGGGTCTGACCCACAAGCGTCGTCTGTCGGCGCTGGGCCCGGGTGGTCTGTCCCGTGAGCGCGCCGGCCTCGAGGTCCGCGACGTGCACTCCAGCCACTACGGCCGGATGTGCCCGATCGAGACCCCGGAAGGTCCGAACATCGGTCTGATCGGTTCGCTCTCGGTGTACGCACGGGTCAACCCGTTCGGCTTCATCGAGACCCCGTACCGCAAGGTCGTCGACGGTGTCGTCTCCGACGAGATCCACTACCTGACCGCCGACGAGGAGGACCGCCACGTCGTGGCGCAGGCCAACTCGCCGACCGACGACAAGGGCCGCTTCAGCGAGGAGCGCGTCCTGGTTCGCCGGAAGGGTGGCGAGGTCGAGTTCGTCTCGGCGACCGAGGTCGACTACATGGACGTCTCGCCGCGCCAGATGGTGTCGGTCGCGACGGCGATGATCCCGTTCCTCGAGCACGACGACGCCAACCGCGCCCTGATGGGTGCCAACATGCAGCGCCAGGCGGTTCCGCTGGTGCGCAGCGAGGCACCGCTGGTGGGCACCGGTATGGAGCTGCGCGCCGCGATCGACGCCGGCGACGTCATCGTCACCGAGAAGGCAGGCGTGGTCGAGGAGGTCTCGGCCGACTACATCACCGTGATGGCCGACGACGGCACCCGGCACACCTACCGGATGCGCAAGTTCGCCCGCTCCAACCACGGCACCTGCGCCAACCAGCGTCCGATCGTGGACGCCGGGCAGCGTGTCGAGTCGGGTCAGGTACTCGCCGACGGGCCGTGCACCGAAAACGGTGAGATGGCGCTGGGCAAGAACCTGCTCGTCGCGGTCATGCCGTGGGAAGGCCACAACTACGAGGACGCGATCATCCTCTCCAACCGTCTGGTTGAAGAGGACGTGCTCACCTCGATCCACATCGAAGAGCACGAGATCGATGCCCGCGACACCAAGCTGGGCGCCGAGGAGATCACCCGGGACATCCCGAACGTCTCCGATGAGGTGCTGGCCGATCTCGACGAGCGCGGCATCATCCGCATCGGCGCCGAGGTCCGCGACGGCGACATCCTCGTCGGCAAGGTCACCCCGAAGGGTGAGACCGAGCTGACCCCGGAGGAGCGGCTGCTCCGCGCGATCTTCGGTGAGAAGGCGCGCGAGGTCCGCGACACGTCGCTGAAGGTGCCGCACGGTGAGTCCGGCAAGGTCATCGGCATCCGGGTGTTCTCCCGCGAGGACGATGACGAGCTGCCCGCCGGCGTCAACGAACTGGTCCGCGTCTACGTGGCCCAGAAGCGCAAGATCTCCGACGGCGACAAGCTCGCCGGACGCCACGGCAACAAGGGCGTCATCGGCAAGATCCTGCCGGTCGAGGACATGCCGTTCCTTCCGGACGGCACCCCGGTGGACATCATCCTCAACACCCACGGTGTGCCGCGTCGTATGAACATCGGCCAGATCCTGGAAACCCACCTCGGGTGGGTGGCCAAGGCCGGCTGGAAGGTCGACGGCAACCCGGAGTGGGCGGGCAACCTGCCCGAGGACCTGCTGGAGGCGGAGCCCAACAGCATCGTCTCCACGCCGGTGTTCGACGGTGCCCGCGAAGAGGAGCTGCAGGGTCTGCTGAGCTCGACGCTGCCCAACCGCGACGGCGAGGTTCTCGTCAACGGTGACGGCAAGGCCGTGCTCTACGACGGCCGCAGCGGCGAACCGTTCCCGTACCCGGTGACGGTCGGCTACATGTACATCCTGAAGCTGCATCACCTGGTGGACGACAAGATCCACGCCCGCTCGACCGGTCCGTACTCGATGATCACCCAGCAGCCGCTGGGTGGTAAGGCGCAGTTCGGTGGTCAGCGGTTCGGTGAGATGGAGTGCTGGGCCATGCAGGCCTACGGCGCGGCGTACACGCTGCAGGAGCTCTTGACCATCAAGTCCGACGACACCGTCGGCCGGGTCAAGGTCTACGAGGCGATCGTCAAGGGCGAGAACATCCCCGAGCCGGGTATTCCCGAGTCGTTCAAGGTGCTGCTCAAGGAGCTGCAGTCGCTGTGCTTGAACGTTGAGGTGCTGTCTTCGGACGGCGCGGCAATCGAAATGCGGGACGGTGACGACGAGGACCTGGAGCGTGCTGCTGCCAACCTCGGAATCAACCTGTCGCGCAACGAATCTGCCTCTGTCGAAGATCTCGCCTGATATTTATCTAGTCCCGAAAGGGGAAAGGGAGTTACGTGCTAGACGTCAACTTCTTCGATGAACTCCGGATCGGCCTTGCCACCGCTGAGGACATTCGTCAGTGGTCCTACGGCGAGGTCAAGAAGCCGGAGACCATCAACTACCGCACATTGAAGCCGGAGAAGGACGGCCTGTTCTGCGAGAAGATCTTCGGACCGACTCGCGACTGGGAGTGCTACTGCGGCAAGTACAAGCGCGTCCGCTTCAAGGGCATCATCTGCGAGCGCTGCGGCGTCGAGGTCACTCGCGCCAAGGTGCGTCGTGAGCGGATGGGCCACATCGAGCTGGCCGCGCCCGTCACGCACATCTGGTACTTCAAGGGTGTGCCGTCGCGGTTGGGCTACCTGCTCGACCTGGCGCCGAAGGATCTCGAGAAGATCATCTACTTCGCCGCCTACGTGATCACCGCCGTCGACGACGAGATGCGCCACAACGAGCTCTCCACTCTCGAAGCCGAGATGGAGGTCGAGAAGAAGGCCGTCGCCGATCAGCGTGACGCCGACCTGGAGGCCCGCGCCCAGAAGCTCGAGGCCGACCTGGCCGAGCTCGAGGCCGAGGGTGCCAAGTCCGACGTGCGCCGCAAGGTGCGCGACGGTGGCGAGCGTGAGATGCGCCAGCTGCGCGACCGGGCACAGCGTGAGCTGGACCGGCTCGAGGAGATCTGGACGACCTTCACCAAGCTGGCTCCGAAGCAGCTCATCGTCGACGAGAACCTGTACCGCGAGCTGGTCGACCGCTACGGCGAGTACTTCCAGGGCTCGATGGGTGCGGAGTCGATCCAGAAGCTCATCGAGAACTTCGACATCGACGCCGAGGCCGAGAGCCTGCGCGACACCATCCGGAATGGCAAGGGGCAGAAGAAGCTTCGTGCTCTCAAGCGCCTGAAGGTCGTTGCCGCGTTCCAGCAGTCGGGCAACTCGCCGATGGGCATGGTCCTCGACGCCGTCCCGGTGATCCCGCCGGAGCTGCGTCCGATGGTTCAGCTCGACGGTGGCCGCTTCGCGACCTCCGACCTGAACGACCTGTACCGCCGCGTGATCAACCGCAACAACCGGTTGAAGCGACTGATCGACCTCGGTGCGCCCGAGATCATCGTCAACAACGAGAAGCGCATGCTGCAGGAGTCGGTGGACGCGCTGTTCGACAACGGCCGTCGCGGCCGGCCCGTCACCGGGCCCGGCAACCGTCCGCTCAAGTCGCTGTCCGATCTGCTCAAGGGCAAGCAGGGCCGGTTCCGTCAGAACCTGCTCGGTAAGCGCGTCGACTACTCGGGCCGTTCGGTCATCGTGGTCGGCCCGCAGCTCAAGCTGCACCAGTGCGGTCTGCCGAAGCTGATGGCTCTCGAGCTGTTCAAGCCGTTCGTGATGAAGCGTCTGGTTGACCTCAACCACGCGCAGAACATCAAGAGCGCCAAGCGGATGGTGGAGCGTCAGCGTCCCCAGGTGTGGGATGTCCTCGAAGAGGTCATCGCCGAGCACCCGGTGCTGCTGAACCGCGCACCCACGCTGCACCGCCTCGGTATCCAGGCCTTCGAGCCGCAGCTGGTGGAGGGCAAGGCAATTCAGCTGCACCCGCTGGTCTGTGAGGCGTTCAACGCCGACTTCGACGGTGACCAGATGGCAGTCCACCTGCCGCTGAGCGCCGAGGCGCAGGCCGAGGCTCGCATCCTCATGCTGTCGAGCAACAACATCCTGTCGCCGGCGTCGGGTAAGCCGCTGGCCATGCCGCGTCTGGACATGGTCACGGGTCTGTACTTCCTGACCACGCTGGTTCCGGGCGACGAGGGTGAGTACACCCCCGCGGCCAAGGATGCGCCGGAGACCGGTGTGTACAGCTCGCCGGCCGAGGCCATCATGGCGATGGATCGCGGTGCGTTGAGTGTTCGCGCTCAGATCAAGGTGCGTCTGACGCAGCTGCGTCCGCCGCATGAGGTCGAGAACGAGCTGTTCGGCGAGAACGGCTGGCGTCCGGGCAATGCCTGGACCGCCGAGACCACGCTGGGCCGGGTGCTCTTCAATGAGCTTCTGCCGCAGGGGTATCCGTTCGTCAACGAGCAGATGCACAAGAAGGTCCAGGCCCGGATCATCAACGATCTGGCCGAGCGCTACCCGATGATCGTGGTCGCGCAGACCGTCGACAAGCTCAAGGACGCCGGTTTCCACTGGGCCACCCGTTCGGGTGTCACGGTCTCGATGGCCGACGTCATCGTGCCGCCGGAGAAGCAGGAGATCCTCGAGCGCTACGAGGCTGAGGCCGACGGCGTCGAAAAGAAGTACCAGCGCGGTGCTTTGAACAAGCAGGAGCGCAACGACGCCCTCGTCGAGCTGTGGAAGGAAGCCACCGAAGAGGTCGGTAACGCGCTGCGGGCGCACTATCCGGAGGACAACCCGATCATCACGATCGTGGACTCCGGTGCGACGGGTAACTTCACCCAGACCCGCACGCTGGCCGGCATGAAGGGTCTGGTGACCAACCCGAAGGGTGAGTTCATCCCGCGCCCGATCAAGTCCTCGTTCCGCGAAGGCCTGACGGTGCTGGAGTACTTCATCAACACCCACGGCGCCCGAAAGGGTCTGGCGGACACCGCACTTCGTACCGCTGACTCGGGTTACCTGACCCGTCGTCTGGTGGACGTCAGCCAGGACGTGATCGTGCGCGAGCACGACTGCGGCACCGAGCGCGGCATCATCGTCGATCTCGCCGAGGTGCAGGGCGACACCCTCATCCGGGATCCGCACGTCGAGACCTCGGCGTACGCCCGCACGCTGGCCGCCGACGCGGTCGACGCGGCAGGCAACGTCATCGTCAACGCCGGACACGATCTCGGCGACCCGGCGATCGACGCCCTGCTGGAAGCCGGCATCACCTCGGTCAAGGTCCGCTCGGTGCTCACCTGCACCAGCGCCTCGGGTGTGTGTGCGATGTGCTACGGCCGTTCGATGGCCACCGGCAAGCTGGTGGACATCGGCGAGGCTGTCGGCATCGTGGCCGCGCAGTCCATCGGTGAGCCCGGCACGCAGCTGACCATGCGCACCTTCCACCAGGGTGGTGTTACCGGTGGCGCCGACATCGTCGGTGGTCTGCCGCGCGTGCAGGAGCTGTTCGAGGCGCGCATTCCGCGGAACCGCGCACCGATCGCCGATGTGGCCGGACGCGTCCAGCTGGAGGAGACCGACAAGTTCTACAAGATCACTATCATTCCCGACGACGGGAGTGAGGAGGTCGTGTACGACAAGCTCTCCAAGCGTCAGCGGTTGAAGGTGTTCAAGCACGACGACGGTTCCGAGCGACTGCTGGTCGACGGTGACCACGTCGAGGTTGGTCAGCAGCTCCTCGAGGGCTCGGCCGACCCGCACGAGGTGCTCCGTGTCGAGGGCCCGCGCAAGGTGCAGGTCCACCTCGTCAAGGAGGTGCAGGAGGTCTACCGCGCGCAGGGTGTGTCGATCCACGACAAGCACATCGAGGTCATCGTTCGGCAGATGCTGCGTCGCGTGACGATCATCGATTCGGGCGCAACGGAATTCCTGCCCGGATCGCTGACCGAGCGCAGCGAGTTCGAGGCGGAGAACCGTCGGGTCGTCGCCGAGGGCGCCGAGCCCGCGGCGGGCCGCCCGGTGCTGATGGGTATCACCAAGGCGTCGCTGGCCACCGATTCGTGGCTGTCGGCGGCGTCGTTCCAGGAGACCACTCGCGTGCTGACCGATGCGGCGATCAACTGCCGCAGCGACAAGCTCCAGGGTCTGAAGGAGAACGTGATCATCGGCAAGCTGATCCCGGCCGGTACCGGTATCAACCGCTACCGCAACATCCAGGTGCAGCCGACCGAAGAGGCTCGGGCCGCGGCGTACACGATCCCGTCCTACGAGGATCAGTACTACAGCCCGGACTTCGGCCAGGCCACCGGTGCTGCGGTGCCGCTGGACGATTACGGATACAGCGACTACCGGTAGTTTCTGCGCGAGCAGACGCAAAGGCCCCCGCACGCACCGCGTGTCGGGGGCCTTTGTGTCTGTTCGCCAGTTATACCCAGCGGTGAATTGGCAACTCCCAGGCCACCTTGCAGCATCGCGGCGTGTTCATCAACGAACTGTTCGCCGCCAATGGCGGGCTCGCGACGACCGGGCAACTGCTCAGCGTGATGTCGCGTAAGTCGCTGGCCGCCCACGTCAAGGCGGGTGCACTCATCCGGGTCTGGCACGGCGTCTACGCCTTGTCAGAACCTGACACCATCACGCGGCTGGCGGCACTTGACCTCATGACTGGCAAGAAGATGGTTGCTTGCATGAGCACCGCAGCCGCTCTCTATGGCTTCGATATCGAAAAGGATAGGCGCATCCACGTGCTCGATCCGGGCGTTCGGGTACGCCCGACGGCGGGTTTGATGGTGCACCAGCGAATAGGCGCGCCATTAAGCCGGATACAAGGGCGGCTTGTCACCGCACCGGCGTGGACAGCCATCGAGACGGCGCGATCATTACGACGGCCGCGGGCGCTTGCGGTTCTTGATGCGGCCGTACGAAGCACCGCCTGTACGCAGGCAGAATTGGTGGCCGCGGTGCGTGAGCAGACGGGCCGCCGCGGGATCGTCAATGTCCGGGACTTGCTGCCGTACGTCGATGCCCGCTCCGAGTCGGCGATGGAAAGCGAAGCACGACTGGTGTTCATCGACGGTGGCATTCCGCCAACGACACTCCAGTACGAGATCGTCGATCGCTGTGGTGATCTCTGGCGGGTCGACTTCGCGTGGCCCGAGGCCATGGTGGCCGCGGAGTACGACAGCATGGAGTGGCACGCCAATCCGACAGCTTGGAAGCGCGACCGCGTCAAGATGGCGCGACTGGGGGACATCGGTTGGACGCTGGTGCGCTTCGTCGTCGACGACGTGCGCCGGTACCCGGTCGAGTTGGTCGGCAGGGTGGGCAAGTGCATCGACGGTTTTCCTATCGCGAATTGAGCAGACGCAAAGGCCTCCGCATGCGCGGCGTGTCGGGGGCCTTTGTGTCTGCTCGCGTGAAAAGCGATGAGTTTGGCGGCCGGGTGAGGTCTACCTTGGCGACTGTCGACGAACTCCAGGAGGATCGCGTGACCCAGCTGCTTCGAGTCCACAACTTCATGCTGTCGCGCGACGGCTTCGGCGCGGGACTTAATCAGTGCTTGGATCGACCGTTCGGCGACGCCGACCAGCCCGCCCTGTTCGCCTGGGTCGGTGCGACAGCAAGCTGGGTGGGCCGCCGCGACCCGGGTGGGACGCGCGGCCTCGACGACTACTTCACTCGCGACTATTTCAACAACATCGGCGCGGAGATCATGGGCCGCAACAAGTTCAGCCCCTATCGCGGGCGGTGGGAGGACCATCCGGAGTGGCAGGGCTGGTGGGGTGACGAGCCGCCCTTCCACACACCGGTATTCGTGATGACTCACCACGAGCGACCGTCGCTGACGTTGGGGGAGACCACTTTTCATTTCGTCTCCGATGACCCGGCGAGCGTTCTGGAGCAGGCGAAGGCCGCCGCGGGCGGCAAGGACGTCCGGCTCGGTGGCGGTGCGGCCACGGTTCGTGAATTCCTCGATGCCGGTCTGGTCGACACCCTGCACGTCGCCGTCGCGGACGTGGAGATCGGCGCCGGATCGCGGCTCTGGGAGTCCCCGGACGAGCTCGACGACGAGTTCCATCACGAGGTGGTGCCCAGCCCGAGCGGGGTCACCCATCACCTGTTCTGGCGGAGATGACGGCTGTGCGCGGCGTCGGTACGCGCGCCTAGACTCGACACGTGCTCATTGGTTCCCATGTCCACGGCGACGATCCGCTGGCCGCCGCGGCGGCTGACGGCGCCGAGGTGGTGCAGTTCTTCCTCGGCAATCCGCAGAGCTGGAAGAAGCCCAAGCCGCGCGAGGACGCCGAGACGCTCAAGGCCTCGTCGGTCCCGTTGTACGTCCATGCGCCGTATCTGATCAACGTGGCGTCGGCGAACAACCGGGTGCGGATCCCGTCGCGCAAGATTCTGCAGGACACCTGCGATGCCGCCGCCGAGATCGATGCGACCGCGGTGATCGTGCACGGCGGCCACGCCGACGACAACGACATGGAGGCCGGTTTCGAGCGCTGGGTCAAGGCTCTGCAGTACCTCGAAAGCGACGTCCCGGTGTATCTGGAGAACACCGCGGGCGGCGATCACGCGATGGCCCGCCGCTTCGACACCATCGCCCGGCTGTGGGAGCGCATCGCCGACACCGGTATCGGGTTCTGCCTCGACACCTGCCATGCCTGGGCGGCGGGCGAGGAGTTGATCGACGCCGTCGAGCGCATCAAGGCCATCACCGGTCGCATCGACCTGGTGCACTGCAACGATTCCCGCGACGCCAAGGGATCCGGTGCCGACCGGCACGCGAATTTCGGTACCGGACAGATAGATCCGCAACTTCTGGTCGCGGTGGTTCAGGCAGCCGATGCGCCGGTGATTTGTGAGACCGCCGACGAGGGGCGCAAGGACGACATCGCTTTCCTGCGGGAGCACCTCTCCTGACCGTGTGGGTTCGTCGAGTCGCGCTGCTGCTGGCGCTGTGCCTGGTGGCGGCCTGCGCTCCCGTCGCGACCGGCTTTGCACCGGGCGCCAGCCTGCACCGGATCAACGTCGGCGGTGTGGATCGCGTCTATCGGCTCTACGTTCCCGACGGCTTGCCGCCGTCGGCGCCGCTGGTCGTGATGCTGCACGGCTGGACCGGCAGCGCCGAGCAGGCGGAGCGGCAGTACGGCTGGAACGGTAAGGCCGACTCCGCCAAGTTCGTGGTGGCCTACCCCGACGGCGTGGGTGAGTCGTGGAACGTCGACAGCTGCTGCGGAAAGGCCAGGGACGACAAGGTCGACGACGTCGCCTTCATCACCGCCGCCGTCCACAACATCACCGACAACCTGAACATCGACACATCGCGCATCTATGCCGCCGGGATCAGCAACGGCGGGATCATGGCCTACAAATTGGCCTGCAACACAAGTCTTTTCGCGGCGATCGGGCCGGACGCCGCGACGATGCTCTCGCCGTGCCCGGCGGCGCGGCCGACGTCGGTGCTGCACATCCACGGCACCGATGACCGGTTGGTGCGCTACGACGGCCGGCCCGGGACCGTGCTCCCGATCCAGACCATGACGCCGCCCGATGCCAACGCCTTCTGGCGCAACGTCGATCAGTGCGAACAGCCGACGACCACCGTCGACGGAGACCTGACGACGTCGGTGGCCAGCTGTCCGAGCGCGCGCAGCGTCGAGCTGATCACCGTCGCCGGTGGCGAGCACGACTGGCCATCGTTCGCCACAGAGAAGATGTGGGATTTCTTCGCCGCGCACCCCGGGCGGCCGAGCTAGGTCAGATAGACCTTTCGCAGTGTCTCGGTGACCGTCCACACCGTCTTGGTGCCCTTCGCCAGGCGCACCACATCGCCGGCGCTGAGCGTGATCATGGGGGTGCCGTCCTCGAATCCGACGGTCGCCGCGCCGGCGAGCACGACGAACACTTCCTCGGCCTCGACGTCGCGCATCGTCCCGGGCGTCATCTCCCACACTCCGACCTCAAGCCCGCCGAAGGTTCCGAGTTCGGCTGTCCCGGTGTGCGGCTCACCGCCCAGGGACTGGTCGGCAGGCACGGGTTGGTGTTCGAGCCACTGAGTGGCCGCGTGGACGACGGAGTTCGGCTTCACACCATCCAGCCTGCCATATTACGTATCTTGTGCGATTGTCGAAGAAATGTAACAGTGGTGTCATGTCGGATACGCATATCGTCACCAACCAGGTCCCGCCGCTGGTGGACCACAACCCGGCCAGCTCGCCGGTCCTGATCGAGGCCCTGATCCGCGAAGGTGGCCAGTGGGGCGTCGACGAGGTCACCGAGCTCGGTGCGCTGTCGGGCAGCGCCCAGGCCCAGCGCTGGGGCGAGCTGGCCGACCGCAATCAGCCGATCCTGCACACCCACGACCGCTACGGCTACCGCGTCGACGAGATCGAGTACGACCCCGCCTATCACGAGCTGATGCGCACGGCCATCGCCCACGGCGTGCACGCCGCACCGTGGGCCGACGACCGTCCCGGCGCCCACGTGGTCCGCGCGGCCAAGATGGGGGTGTGGACTCCGGAGCCCGGCCACGTCTGCCCGATCTCGATGACGTACGCCGTCGTCCCCGCACTGCGCCACAACCCCGAGCTCGCCAAGATCTACGAGCCGCTGCTGACCAGCCGCCAGTACGACCCCGAACTGAAGGTGCCTGCCACCAAGGTCGGCATCACCGCGGGGATGTCGATGACCGAGAAGCAGGGCGGCTCCGATGTCCGCGCCGGCACCACCCAAGCCGTCCCCAACGGCGACGGCAGCTACACCCTCACCGGCCACAAGTGGTTCACCTCTGCGGCGATGAGCGACATCTTCCTGGTGTTGGCCCAGGCTCCTGGCGGCTTGAGCTGCTTCATGCTGCCGCGGGTGCTGCCCGACGGCACCCGCAACCGAATGTTCTTGCAGCGCTTGAAGGACAAGCTCGGCAATCACGCCAATGCCTCCAGTGAGGTGGAGTACGACGGCGCCATCGCCTGGCTGGTCGGTGAGGAAGGCCGCGGTGTCCCGACCATTATCGAGATGGTCAACCTCACCCGACTGGATTGCACGCTGGGCAGCGCCACCAGCATGCGCAGCGGCCTGACCCACGCCGTACACCACGCCCAACACCGAAAGGCGTTCGGCGCCTATTTGATCGACCAGCCGTTGATGCGCAACGTGATCGCCGACCTCGCCGTCGAGGCCGAGGCGGCCACGATCGTCGCGATGCGGATGGCCGGGGCCACCGACGCCGTGGTTCGCGGTGACGACCGGGAGGCGATGCTGCGCCGGATCGGTCTGGCTGCCGCCAAGTACTGGGTGTGCAAGCGCGCCACCCCGCACGCCGCCGAGGCCATGGAATGCCTGGGCGGCAACGGCTATGCCGAAGAGTCCGGTATGCCGCGGCTCTACCGCGAAGCGCCGTTGATGGGCATCTGGGAGGGCTCGGGCAACGTCAGCGCACTGGACACGTTGCGCGCCATGGCAACCCGGCCCGAGTGCGTCGAGGTGCTCTTCGACGAGCTGGCCACCACCGCAGGTGAGGATGCCCGGCTGGACGCCCACGTGTCCGAATTGCGGTCGGAACTGGAGAACCTCGACGCCATCGAGTACCGCGCGCGCACGATCGCCGAAGACATCACGGTGGCGCTGCAGGGTTCGCTGCTGGTCCGTCACGGCCATCCCGCGGTAGCCGAGGCGTTCCTGGCCACCAGGGTCGGCGGCAACTGGGGCGGCGCGTTCGGCACGCTGCCTGCCGGGCTCGACCTCGCGCCGATCATCGAGCGCTGCCTGGTGAAGGGATGACCGAGCTCAAGACGATGACCTACGAGGTCACCGATCGTGTTGCGCGCATTACCTTCAACCGCCCGGAGAAAGGCAACGCGATCGTCGCGGACACTCCGCTGGAGCTGGCCGCGTTGGTCGAGCGGGCCGACCTGGACCCGAATGTGCACGTGATTCTCGTGTCCGGCCGCGGCGAGGGGTTCTGCGCCGGTTTCGACCTCGGTGCCTACGCCGACGGCTCATCCTCGGCCGGTGGTGGCGACCGCCAGGGCACGGTGCTCGACGGCAAGACGCAGGCGGTCAATCACAAGGCCGACCGCCCGTGGGACCCGATGATCGACTATCAGATGATGAGCCGCTTCGTGCGCGGCTTCTCCAGCCTGATGCACGCCGACAAGCCGACCGTGGTGAAGATCCACGGCTATTGCGTGGCCGGCGGCACCGACATCGCGCTGCACGCCGACCAGGTGATCGCCGCATCCGATGCCAAGATCGGATATCCGCCCACCCGGGTGTGGGGAGTCCCGGCCGCCGGCCTGTGGGCGCACCGGCTCGGTGATCAACGCGCCAAACGCCTTCTGCTGACCGGGGATTGCATCACCGGCGCGCAGGCCGCCGAGTGGGGGCTTGCGATTGAGGCGCCCGACCCGGCCGACCTCGACGAGCGCACCGAACGGCTGGTCGAACGCATCGCCGCGGTACCGGTCAACCAGTTGATCATGGTGAAGCTGGCCATGAACACCGCGCTGTATCAGCAGGGTGTGGCGACCAGCCGGATGGTCAGCACGGTGTTCGACGGCATCGCCCGGCACACCCCGGAGGGGCACGCGTTCGTCGCCGACGCCCGCGAGCACGGCTTCCGGGAGGCGGTGCGCCACCGCGATGAACCGTTCGGTGATCACGGGCGCCGCGCCTCGGGAGTGTGACCGTGCCGCAGTCGTTGGCCAAGATGACCGCCCGGTCGGTGGTGCTGAGCGTCTTGCTCGGTGCCCACCCGGCGTGGGCGACCTCGGCCGAATTGCTGCAGCTGACATCGGATTTCGGCATCCGCGAGCAGACCTTGCGGGTGGCGCTGACGCGGATGGTCACCGCCGGTGACCTGGTGCGCTCCGATGACGGCTACCGGCTGTCCGAGCGGCTGCTGACCCGTCAGCGTCGCCAGGACGATGCGCTCTATCCACGCACCCGCGACTGGGGCGGCGAGTGGGTCACCCTACTGATCACGGCGGTCGGTATGGACGCCCGGGCCCGTGCTGCATTGCGAAATACCCTGCAGATCAAGCGGTTCGGTGAGATTCGCGAAGGGGTCTGGATGCGTCCGGACAACCTCGACGACGATCTACCCGCAGAGATCGCCGAACGAGTGCGGGTGCTGCGCGCCCGTGACGCCGACCCGACCGGGTTGGCCGGGCAGCTGTGGGATCTTCCCGACTGGGCGGCCACCGGTCAGCGGCTGCTGGACGAGATCGCCGCCGCCGACGACATTCCCGCGCGGTTTCGTGCCGCGGCGGCGATCGTGCGGCATTTGCTCACCGATCCGGTTCTGCCGAACGAGCTGCTGCCGGCGCGCTGGCCCGGCGCCGAGCTTCGGCGCGCCTATGCAGACTTCGCCGCCGAACTGGTCGCGCGGCGGGATGAGGGACGACTGGTGGAGGCGACATGACAGAACCGGATTCGGAGGGCAGGAGCGAAGCGACCCGGGAACCGGTAAGGGTAGAACGCAACGGACCGGTGACCACGGTCATCATCGACCGTCCCCAGGCCCGCAACGCCGTCAACGGTCCCACCGCGATGGCGCTGTTCAACGCCTTCGACGAATTCGACAAAGACGACTCGGCATCGGTGGCCGTCCTCTGGGGTGACAACGGAACCTTCTGTGCAGGAGCCGATCTCAAAGCCATCGGCACATCTGACACGAACCCCACCCACCGTGATGGGCCCGGCCCCATGGGGCCGAGCCGCATGCAGCTCTCCAAACCGGTGATCGCCGCGGTCAGCGGCTACGCCGTCGCCGGCGGTCTCGAGCTGGCGTTGTGGTGCGACCTGCGGGTCGCCGAAGAAGACGCCGTGTTCGGGGTGTTCTGCCGCCGTTGGGGAGTGCCGTTGATCGACGGCGGTACCGTGCGGCTGCCACGGCTCATCGGGCACAGCCGGGCGATGGACCTGATCCTGACCGGCCGCGCCGTCGACGCTCAGGAGGCGTTGGCCATCGGCCTGGCCAACCGGGTGGTGCCCACGGGGCAGGCCCGTCAGGCTGCCGAGGAGCTGGCCGCCGAGCTTGCGCAGCTACCCCAGCTCTGTCTGCGTTCGGACCGCACGTCGATGCTCAACCAGTGGGGTCAATCCGAAGCAGAGGCCATGGATTTCGAGTTCGGCAGCCTGTCGCGGGTGGCTGCCGAATCCCTTGCCGGGGCACAGCGATTCGCGCAGGGGGCCGGCCGGCACGGCGCGAAAGCCTGAGGCTGCAGCAACTAGGACTTGTTGAGCGTGTTGCCCGAGCCGAGATTGTTCACCTTCGGATCGCCCTTGTAGTTGATCGTGTTGTTGAGGCCGACGACCGACAGTTCCTTGTCGATCTTGTCGAAGGTGATCTTGTTGTCCGCGCCGCCGATGTTGACCGACGCGCAGGTTCCCTTCACGGTCAGCGTGTTGTTCGAGCCACCGACGTTCAGGGATTTGCCGTCCGCACAATCGATCTCGGCGGTGGTGCCGAACGAGCCGTAGTTGATGGTGTTGCCCACCTCCACCTGAGCTCCTGAGCTTCCGGCGGTGGCCGTCGGCGACGGTGAATCCTTGCTGGTGGATCCGCAGCCGGCCACGACGATGGCGGCGAGAACGCCGATCCCAGCGATGAGGGTGGGGGAGTGCATCGGCATCCGTCCTTCGCGATTACGCCGGAACGCGGTCGATCCGGTTCGTCATTCCCAACTCGCGGCCGCGGTCGAGGACGAAGGGTTCGCCGCTCTTGTAGAGGACCGTCTGGTCCCACCCGTAGACCGTGATGTCATTGACGACGTTATCGGCGATCACGGTGTTCGACGACCCCTGCGTGGTGACCGCCCAGCACGAGCCCAACGCGGTGATCTGGTTCTCGGCCCCGTTGATGAACAACGTCGAGCCGTTGCAGTCGATCGTCTGAACAATGCCGATGCCGACGATGTGGGTGTCGCCGTTCTTCGCATGCGCCACCGGCGATGCGACCGTGCCGGTGATCCCCGCCGTCAGAGCGGCTACGCAGGTCGTGATGAACGCGCAGCCGCGGTGTCCCCAGCTCACCGACATGCCTCTCTTTCCACCCAACCCGAGTTGGAGCCTACGTGGCTGCCGGTCGGTCAACTAGAGTTCTTCGTCGATCCACCATCGAAGGGCCTCGTGATGACATCTGAGCCGGAACCGGACCCGGCGGCCGACCGGCCGCGCGCCGGCAACCGGTCGTCGGCGAGGTCAGCCAAGCTGAGCCGCGAGGTCATCGTGAACGCGGCCCTGACCTTCCTCGACCGCGAGGGCTGGGACGGCCTGACCATCAACGCACTGGCCACCCAGCTGGGCACCAAGGGCCCGTCGCTGTACAACCACGTGCACAGCCTGGAAGACCTGCGCCGCACAGTCCGCATGCACGTCATCGACGACATCCTGCAGATGCTGTCGACCGTCGGGCAGGGGCGAACCCGCGACGACGCCGTCACCGCGATGGCCAGCGCCTACCGCAGCTATGCCCATCACCACCCGGGCCGGTACTCGGCGTTCACCCGCATGCCGCTGGGCGGCGACGACCCCGAGTTCACCGCCGCCTCGCACGCCGCGGCCGCCCCGGTCATCGAGGTGCTGGCGTCCTACGGCCTGGACGGCGACGACGCGTTCTATGCCTCGCTGGAGTTCTGGGCGGCGCTGCACGGGTTCGTTCTGCTGGAGATGACCGGTGTGATGGACATGGTCGACACCGACGTCGTGTTCTCCGACATGGTGCTGCGCCTGGCCGCCGGAATGGCCCACCGCAGCGGGGCGCGCGACTGACCACCTGACGGGCACCGATTGACCGGCCCATCGGGAACCGACGCCGACATTCACGCGTTGACCTGCAGTAAGGCGCCGTACGCCGAGTTTGGAGGGGCGTGCCGCGCCTGGTATCGTAGAAGCTCGTGCCGGGCCGATAGGGGCGCTTGCGGGGACGCATGCGCGCACGCCGGGCCAATTCGCATGTCCAGTATGCATCGGGTTCGACCGGTGCGCAGTGCGTGCGACACGCCCGGCAGCGGGGTACGCGGCGGGGCGAAAACAGCAGTACAGAGACTTGAGAATTGCCGAAAGACGTACGAGAGAAGAAAGCCGGTAGATGCCAACCATTCAGCAGCTGGTCCGCAAGGGTCGCACCGACAAGGTCGCGAAGGTGAAGACCGCGGCCCTCAAGGGCAGCCCGCAGCGCCGCGGCGTGTGCACCCGCGTGTACACGACCACCCCGAAGAAGCCGAACTCGGCACTTCGCAAGGTCGCGCGCGTGAAGCTGACGACCGGCGTCGAGGTGACCGCCTACATCCCCGGTGAGGGCCACAACCTGCAGGAGCACTCGATGGTGCTGGTGCGCGGTGGTCGTGTGAAGGACCTCCCCGGCGTTCGCTACAAGATCATCCGCGGCTCGCTGGACACCCAGGGTGTCAAGAACCGCAAGCAGGCTCGTAGCCGTTACGGCGCGAAGAAGGAGAAGAGCTGATGCCGCGCAAGGGTCCCGCACCGAAGCGCCCGTTGGTCAACGACCCGGTCTACGGGTCGCAGCTGGTCACCCAGCTCGTCAACAAAGTCCTGCTGGACGGGAAGAAATCGCTGGCAGAACGCATTGTTTATGGTGCGCTCGAACAGGCTCGTGACAAGACCGGCACCGATCCGGTCGTCACCCTGAAGCGCGCTCTCGACAACGTCAAGCCCGCCCTCGAGGTGCGCAGCCGTCGTGTCGGTGGCGCCACCTACCAGGTTCCCGTCGAGGTGCGCCCTGATCGCTCCACCACGCTGGCCCTGCGCTGGCTGGTCAGCTTCTCCAAGGCGCGCCGCGAGAAGACCATGATCGAGCGGCTGGCGAACGAGATCCTCGACGCCAGCAATGGCCTGGGTGCTGCAGTCAAGCGGCGTGAGGACACCCACAAGATGGCCGAGGCGAACCGGGCCTTCGCGCACTACCGCTGGTGATCGCAACGCCGGCGGCCGCAGTGTTGCGGCATGCGCGGCGCATTGAATACACCAAACAAGCAAGCGAAAGAGTGGGAATTTAGCCGTGGCACAGGACGTGCTGACCGACCTGAACAAGGTCCGCAATATCGGCATCATGGCGCACATCGATGCCGGCAAGACGACGACGACCGAGCGCATCCTCTTCTACACCGGTATCTCGTACAAGATCGGTGAGGTGCACGACGGTGCCGCCACGATGGACTGGATGGAGCAGGAGCAGGAGCGGGGTATCACGATCACCTCGGCTGCGACCACCTGCTTCTGGAACGACAACCAGATCAACATCATCGACACCCCGGGCCACGTCGACTTCACCGTCGAGGTGGAGCGCTCGCTGCGCGTGCTCGACGGTGCCGTAGCCGTCTTCGACGGCAAGGAAGGTGTCGAGCCGCAGTCCGAGCAGGTCTGGCGTCAGGCCGACAAGTACGACGTGCCGCGCATCTGCTTCGTCAACAAAATGGACAAGCTGGGTGCCGACTTCTACTTCTCGGTGCAGACGATGAAGGACCGCCTCGGCGCCAACGTCGTCCCGATCCAGCTGCCGATCGGCTCCGAAGGTGACTTCGAGGGCGTCGTCGACCTGGTCGAGATGAAGGCCAAGGTCTGGCGCGGTGAGACGAAGCTCGGCGAGAAGTACGACGTCGTCGACATCCCGGCCGAGCTGCAGGAGAAGGCCGAGGAGTACCGCACCGCCATGATCGAGGCCGTCGCCGAGACCGACGACGAGCTCATGGAGAAGTACCTGGGCGGCGAAGAGCTCACGGTCGCCGAGATCAAGGCCGGTCTGCGCAAGCTCACCGTCACCAGCGCCGGCTACCCCGTGCTGTGCGGTTCGGCGTTCAAGAACAAGGGCGTGCAGCCCATGCTCGACGCGGTCATCGACTACCTGCCGACCCCGCTGGACGTCCCGGCCGCCGAAGGCCACGTCCCGGGCAAGGAAGACGAGATCATCTCGCGCAAGCCGTCGGCCGACGAGCCGTTCTCCGGGCTGGCGTTCAAGGTCGCCACGCACCCGTTCTTCGGCAAGCTGACCTACGTCCGGGTGTACTCGGGCAAGGTCGACTCCGGTGCGCAGGTCATCAACTCGACCAAGGGCAAGAAGGAGCGGCTGGGCAAGCTGTTCCAGATGCACTCCAACAAGGAGAACCCGGTCGAGTCGGCGTCCGCCGGTCACATCTACGCGGTGATCGGCCTCAAGGACACCACCACCGGTGACACCTTGAGCGATCCGAACAACCAGATCGTGCTCGAGTCGATGACGTTCCCCGATCCGGTTATCGAGGTCGCCATCGAGCCCAAGACCAAGAGTGACCAGGAGAAGCTGAGCCTCTCGATCCAGAAGCTGGCCGAAGAGGATCCCACCTTCAAGGTGCACCTGGACCAGGAGACCGGCCAGACCGTCATCGGCGGTATGGGCGAGCTGCACCTGGACATCCTGGTGGACCGCATGCGCCGCGAATTCAAGGTCGAGGCCAACGTCGGCAAGCCGCAGGTCGCCTACAAGGAGACCATCAAGCGGCCGGCCACCAACGTCGAGTTCACGCACAAGAAGCAGACCGGTGGTTCCGGCCAGTTCGCGAAGGTCATCATCAACCTCGAGCCCTTCGAGGGCGAGGACGGTGCGACCTACGAGTTCGAGAACAAGGTCACCGGTGGTCGCATCCCGCGTGAGTACATCCCGTCGGTGGATGCCGGTGCCCAAGACGCCATGCAGTACGGCGTGCTGGCCGGCTACCCCTTGGTGAACCTGAAGGTCGTGCTCCTCGACGGCGCCTACCACGACGTCGACTCGTCGGAAATGGCCTTCAAGATCGCCGGTTCCCAGGTGCTGAAGAAGGCTGCCGCGATGGCGCAGCCGGTGATCCTGGAACCGATCATGGCCGTCGAGGTCACCACCCCGGAGGACTACATGGGTGACGTGATCGGCGACCTGAACTCCCGCCGTGGTCAGATCCAGGCCATGGAGGAGCGCAGCGGTGCGCGTGTCGTCAAGGCACAGGTTCCGCTGTCGGAGATGTTCGGCTATGTCGGCGACCTTCGGTCGAAGACGCAGGGCCGGGCTAACTACTCCATGGTGTTCGACTCGTACGCCGAAGTTCCGGCGAACGTGTCGAAGGAGATCATCGCGAAGGCGACGGGCCAGTAATCCTGGCCCGCCGGCTTGGCGGACCACAACTGAAAACATCGAAACTGCTTAACCAAAGCACCAACAAGTCCAGGAGGACACAGAAGTGGCGAAGGCGAAGTTCGAGCGGACGAAGCCGCACGTCAACATCGGGACCATCGGTCACGTTGACCACGGCAAGACCACGCTGACTGCAGCAATCACCAAGGTTCTGCACGACAAGTACCCGGAGTTGAACGAATCGCGCGCATTCGACCAGATCGACAATGCGCCCGAGGAGCGTCAGCGCGGTATCACCATCAACATCTCCCACGTGGAGTATCAGACCGAGAAGCGTCACTACGCGCACGTCGACGCCCCCGGTCACGCTGACTACATCAAGAACATGATCACCGGTGCCGCCCAGATGGACGGCGCGATCCTGGTGGTCGCCGCCACCGACGGTCCGATGCCGCAGACCCGTGAGCACGTGCTGCTGGCCCGCCAGGTCGGCGTCCCCTACATCCTGGTGGCGCTGAACAAGGCCGACATGGTCGACGACGAGGAGCTCCTCGAGCTCGTCGAGATGGAGGTCCGCGAACTGCTGGCCGCCCAGGAGTTCGACGAGGAAGCCCCGGTCATCAAGGTCTCCGCGCTCAAGGCCCTCGAGGGCGACCCGCAGTGGGTCAAGAGCGTCGAGGACCTGATGGACGCCGTCGATGAGTCGATCCCGGACCCGGTCCGCGACACCGACAAGCCGTTCCTGATGCCCGTCGAGGACGTCTTCACGATCACCGGCCGCGGCACCGTGGTCACCGGTCGTGTCGAGCGTGGCGTGATCAACGTGAACGAGGAAGTCGAGATCGTCGGCATCCGCCCCACCACCACCAAGACCACGGTCACCGGTGTGGAGATGTTCCGCAAGCTGCTCGACCAGGGCCAGGCCGGTGACAACGTCGGTCTGCTGGTTCGTGGTGTGAAGCGTGAGGACGTCGAGCGCGGCCAGGTCGTCGTGAAGCCCGGCACCACCACCCCGCACACCGAGTTCGAGGGCAGCGTCTACATCCTGTCCAAGGACGAGGGCGGCCGGCACACGCCGTTCTTCAACAACTACCGCCCGCAGTTCTACTTCCGTACCACGGACGTGACCGGCGTGGTGACCCTCCCCGAGGGCACCGAGATGGTGATGCCCGGTGACAACACCGACATCTCCGTCAAGCTGATCCAGCCCGTGGCCATGGACGAGGGCCTGCGGTTCGCGATCCGTGAAGGTGGCCGCACCGTCGGCGCCGGCCGGGTCACCAAGATCCTCAAGTGATCTGACACAGCAGTCGCGAAGCGGCGCTCACCTTCGGGTGGGCGCCGCTTTCGTTTGTGTTCAAGCCGCCCTCGCGCCGGTGGTGCGGTGCTACGCTTCGGCATCTCAGCGCGGGGGTTGAGGCCATGGACGACGACGATTTTCACCAGCCGGCATACCCGCCGTCGGTTCTGTTCGGCGGCGCGGCACTGGTCGCTGTACTCGGCGGGATCGTCGCAGCGGTCCTGATCGTGAGTGCGAACAGTGTCGACATTCATCACGTGCCCCCGGCACCCCGCACCCAGCAGGCCGCCCCCGCGGTGCGCGCCCCCGCGGCGCCCGCTGCGCCCGCGGCGCAGAACAACCTCGAGGTGGTCGTGAATCGACTGACCCCGCAATTGCCCGGCCTGGACCGGTTGCTGAAGGAACCCTGACAAGGCTGTCAGCAGCAGTGTCTTGGCGTTAGTCTGATCCCGACATTGCTGGCCGAGAAGGGGTGTGCCAAGTGTTGGGGCGGTATATCAAAGCGCAGTTGACCGTGCTGCTGTTCGGCGGCCTCGTCGGTCCCATCTTCCTGATCGTGTACTTCGCGCTCGGTCCGTTCGCGCGGCCCTATATCGGGTGGATGTTCTGGACCGGTCTGCTGATCACCGCGGCTGACGTGCTGGCCGCGCTCTGGCTGACCAACGCCGGCATCAAATCCTCGGCGCGACATGAGGAGCTGAATCAGCGCGGTGTCCTGGTGCTGGCACAGATCACCGGGATCTCCGATACCAACTGGTTTGTCAACGACCAGCAGATGATCAAGGTGAACCTGCACTTCGACGTGCCGGGCTATCAGGGCTTCGACACCCAGGAATCCATGGCGTCGAGCCCGACCCGCATGCAGATCCTCAACAGCCACAAACTGGTGGCGCTCGTCGAACCGGGCACCCAGAAGTACGAAATCGATTGGAATGCCAGCGCTTTGATCGCCGGGGTGGTGCCTGCGCAGTTCACCCTCGCCGAGGACAACAAAACCTACGACCTGCGCGGCCAGGCCGGCCCGCTGATGGAGATCATGCAGATCCTGCGGGCCAACGGTGTTCCGATGAACGGCACCATCGACATCCGGTCCAACCCGGTTGTGCGCCAACAGGTGATGGACGTGGTCCGCCGGGCCGCAGCCGGACAGCAGGCCGCCGCCGCACCGCCGCAAGCGGCTCCGGTCCAGACGGCGCCGCCGCCGGTATACGCACCACCGGCACCGGAAGTGACCACCGCACAACGGCTTCAGGAACTCGAGACGTTGCGGGCCACCGGTTCGATCACAGAGGCTGAGTACACCACCAAGCGACAACAGATTCTCGCCGATCTGTAGCTGATGGCGGCCACCGAAGCGCCGACGCAGGCTGACGGGAAAGTCAGCCTGCCGACGCTGACAGCCATGGTGGTCGGGTCCATGATCGGATCGGGCGTCTTCCTGCTGCCGCGGCGCTTCGGAGTCGAGACCGGCGTGCTCGGAGCGCTGATCGCCTGGGCGATCGCCGGCACAGGAATGCTGATGCTGGCCTTCGTATTTCAACGACTGGCCACCCGTAAGCCCGACCTCGACGCCGGTATCTTCGCTTACGCCAAGGCCGGCTTCGGCGACTATGTCGGGTTCAACTCGGCCATCGGCTATTGGGCCTCCGCCTGTGCGGGCAACACGTCGTACTGGGTCGTCATCACCGCGACCACAAGCGCGCTGATCCCGGGGTTCGGCGCAGGCGACACAGTGCTCGCAGTGGTGGTGTCCGCAGTCGGGGTCTGGCTGTTCGCGTTCCTGGTGATGCGCGGTGTCAAGGACGCCGCGGTGATCAATTACATCGTCACCATCGCCAAAGTCGTGCCCATCCTGATGTTCATCGTGATCGCGATCATCGCCTTCAAGGCCGATGTCTTCGCCGATAACTTCTGGGGTGACAAAGCCTATTCGTCAGCCTCGGTATGGGAGCAGGCGAAGGGCACGATGCTGATCACCGTCTTCGTATTCCTCGGTATCGAAGGCGCCAGTGTCTACTCCCGGATGGCCCGCAAGCGATAGGACGTCGGGCGGGCCACGGTGATCGGGTTCCTCAGCGTGCTCAGCGTCTTCGCGTTGGTCACCTTGGTGTCGTATGGCGTGATGCCGCAGGGCGATTTAGCCGGTGTCGATCAGCCGTCGATGGCCGCGGTACTGGAATCGATTGTCGGAACGTGGGGTTCGATTCTCATCCGAGTGGGTGTGATCGTCTCGGTGCTGGGCGCGTACCTGGCGTGGACGTTGATGGCAGCCGAAGTTCTCTACATCCCCGCCAAAACCGACGACATGCCGCGGTTCCTGGCCCGCACCAACCGCCACGGTGCGCCGGTGGCGGCGTTGATCATGGCGGCCGGCTTGATCTCGATTCTGCTCGTGGCGTTGTTGTTCGCCGCTGACGCACTCGATTTCATGCTGGACCTGACCGCTGCACTGTCGCTGATTCCCTACCTGTTGGCGGCCGCCTACGCGGTCAAGCTGACGGTTACCCGCGAGACGTACGACGATGGAAAATCCCGCGTGCCGGACATGATCGTGGCCGCCGTGGCAACGGCATACACGTTGTTCCTCGTCAGTGCTGCGGGTGTGGACAAGTTGTTGTTGTCCTGTGTCCTGTACGCACCCGCTGCCGCGCTGTATTTCACGGCGCGGCGGGAACGCGGTCTGCGAATATTCAGGCCCGCTGAAGCGGTGCTGTTCGGTGTGATCGTCATCGGGGCGATCGCCGCTGTGGTGTCCTTGGCCAGTGGGGCGATCGACATCTGACGCAAGAGGGGGACCGACATGACGAATGCTTCTGCCGACTATGGCGTTCACTCCGAAGTCGGAAGGCTGCGCAAGGTTCTGGTGTGTTCACCCGGTCTGGCCCACGAACGATTGACGCCGACCAATTGCGATGACCTGCTCTTCGACGACGTGCTGTGGGTGCAGAACGCGCGCCGGGATCACTTCGACTTCATGGACAAGATGCGCGACCGCGGTGTCGCAGTGGTCGAACTGCACAATCTGCTCACCGAGACGATGGACATCCCCGAGGCCCGGACCTGGTTGCTCGACCGGAAGATCGTCGCCAACGAGGTCGGCATGGGGCTGGTCGATGACACCCGATCATTTCTGGACGAGCTGCCCACCCGACGCCTGACTGAATTCCTGATCGGCGGATTGTCCACGCGCGACCTACCGGTCGAGCTCGGCACCGGTTATCGAGCCTTGGCGCGCGAGCACGCCGGCATCACCGAATACCTGATGCCACCGCTACCGAACACGCTCTACACCCGCGACACCACGTGCTGGATATATTCGGGGGTGACGCTCAACCCGCTCTTCTGGCCGGCCCGGCATGACGAAACACTGTTGATGAAGGCCATCTACGAGTTCCATCCGGACTTCACCGGGTCGACGGTGTGGTGGGGCGACCCCGAAAAGTCATGGGGGATGGCCACAATCGAGGGCGGCGACGTGCTGGTGCCGGGCAACGGCGTCGTGCTGATCGGCATGAGCGAGCGCACGTCGCGCCAGGCCATCACCCAGGTGGCGGCGACGCTGTTCGACAGCGGTGCGGCCGAGCGGATCATCGTGGCGGGGATGCCGAAGCTGCGCTCGGCCATGCATCTCGATACGGTGTTCACGTTCGCCGATCGCGACGTGGTGACGATCTACCCCGAAATCGTGGACAACATCGCAGCTTTCACGCTGCTGCCCAGCGATTCGCCGCGCGGGTTGGATGTCATCGAGGAGACCAAACCGTTCGTGGAGGTCGTCGCCAACGCCCTGGGTCTGGGCGCGTTGCGGGTGGTCGAGACCGGCGGCACCGCGTATGACTCCGAGCGCCAGCAGTGGGACAGCGGAAACAACCTGGTGGCCGTCGAGCCGGGCGTGGTGCTTGCGTATGACCGCAATACCCACACCAATTCGTTGCTGCGTAAGGCCGGTGTCGAAGTCATCACGATCGTCGGGGCTGAGCTGGGCCGCGGACGCGGCGGCGGGCACTGCATGACCTGCCCCATCGTCCGCGACCCAGTCGACTACTGACTCAGCGGCCGCCGCCCACCGGGGGAGTGTTGCCGCTCGGCCCGTAGGCCCCGTTCTGGTCGTTGGCGTTGCCCGCGCCCCCGGCCGGGTCTTGCGGAACCGCCACGTTGCCGGACGTCTGGCACGTCGAGGTGGAGGTCTGCGGAACCGTGCATTCGTCCTGCGGTGTGGCGGACGCGATCGGCGCCGCGATGAGTGCGGCGGCCGCGCCGGTCAGCAGTGCGGGTGCGATGCGACGAATGGTCAATGGCATGGATCTTCCCTACTTCCGTACTGAGGGGATGTCGCTACCCCGTGGCTAGGGGCTAGCTGTGACGCGGGTCTGCGCGATGCGGTTCGAAATCCGGTGCGTCTCTCGGCAATCAAGGCCTGTGGACCCGCCAAGCAGCAATACCCGACGGGCTGACGGGCAAACACAACGTCATATTCGGGGAATCTGTCCCGAGCGGTATCTAGAACACGTTCCAGTTCTCTTGCTAGCCTGGCCTGAGCGGAACGAAAGGACCATTGATGACAACACCGTCGGGGACGCTGGAAGGGCGAGTGGCATTCGTCACGGGCGCCGCACGCGGCCAGGGCCGGGCCCATGCCGTACGGCTGGCTCGCGAAGGCGCCGACGTGATTGTCTCCGACATCTGCGCGTCCGTCAGTGACACCATTCCCTATCCCGGGACCACTGCCGAGGATCTGAACGAGACGGTCCGGTTGGTGGAGGCCGAGGGGCGCAAGGTGCTGGCCCGTGCGGTCGACGTCCGCGACGACGCCGCGGTGCGCCAACTCGTGGCCGACGGTGTCGAGCAGTTCGGCCGGCTCGACATCCTGGTCGCCAACGCCGGCGTGCTGTCCTGGGGCCGGTTGTGGGAGTTGACCGACGAACAGTGGAACACCGTCATCGACACCAACCTCACCGGCACGTGGCGCACGTTGCGGGCCGTCGTTCCGGCGATGATCGAGGCGGGCAACGGTGGCTCGATCATCGTGGTGAGCTCATCGGCCGGTGTGAAGGCCACGCCCGGAAACAGCCACTATGCCGCCTCCAAGCACGGCCTGACTGCGCTGACGAACTCGCTGGCTCTCGAAGCGGGTGAGTACGGCATCCGGGTCAACTCCATCCACCCGTACTCGGTGGCGACGCCGATGACCGAAAACGACGCCATGATGGGCGTTTTCGCCGCACACCCCAGCTACCTTCACGGCTTCGCCCCGATGCCCTACCTTCCGGTCGGCCAGAGCGCGACCGGCAAGCGGTCCGACTTCATGAGCGTCGACGAGGTCGCGGACGTGGTGGTCTGGCTGGCCGGCGACAACTCCGCGACGCTGTCGGGTTCGCAGATCAGCGTCGACCGCGGCGTGATGAAGTACTAGCCCGCTGCGGCTAGTACGCATGCGAACTGCTCGACCGCCCAGTCGATCTCGTCGCTGGTGATCACCAAGGGTGGGGCGAACCGCAACGTCGACCCGTGAGTGTCTTTGACCAGCACACCACGTTCGGCCAATGCGAGGCTGAGTTGCTTGCCCGTCCCCAGGCGTGGGTCGATATCGACACCGGCCCACAGGCCCATGCCGCGCACCGCGAGAACACCCCGGCCGATCAGCGAGCGCAAGCGCGCGTGCAGATGGAGTCCGAGTTCGGCTGAGCGAGACTGGAATTCGCCGCGTCGAAGGATACCCACGACGGTGGAGCCGATGGCGGCGGCGAGTGGGTTCCCGCCGAACGTCGAGCCGTGCTCGCCGGGATGGAGCACGCCGAGGATGTCGCGGTCGGCGACGACCGCCGACAGGGGCACCACGCCTCCGCCGAGCGCTTTACCGAGCAGATAGACGTCGGGCACCACACCCCAGTGGTCGCAGGCGAAGGTGTGGCCGATGCGCGCCAGGCCGGACTGGATCTCGTCGGCGATCAGCAGCACGTTGCGTTGGGTGCACACCTGGCGCAGCCGGGGCAGGTAGTCGTCGGGCGGCACGATGATGCCCGCCTCGCCCTGAATGGGCTCGATGAGCACCGCGACGGTGTTCTCGTCGATGGCGGCCGCGACGGCGTCGACGTCCCCGAACGGTACGGACCGGAAGCCGGGGGTGAACGGACCGAATCCGCCACGTGCGGTCGTGTCGGACGAGAAGCTGACGATGCTGATCGTGCGGCCGTGAAAGTTGTTGTCCGCCACGATGATATTCGCCATACCGGCCGGGACGCCCTTGACGTCGGCTCCCCATTTCCGGGCGACCTTGAGTCCGCTCTCCACGGCCTCGGCACCGCTGTTCATCGGCAGCACCATGTCTTTGCCGCAGAGCCCGGCGAGTGCGGCGCAGAACGGGCCGAGTCGATCGGAGTGGAATGCCCGGCTCACCAAGGTCACCGCGTCGAGCTGGCGGTGGGCGGTGGCGACGATCTCGTCGTTGTGGTGACCGAAGTTGACGGCCGAATACGCGGCCAGGCAGTCGAGGTAGCGGCGGCCCTCGACATCGGTGATCCACGCTCCGCGGGCGTGTGAGGCCACCACCGGAAGTGGCGAATAGTTGTGCGCGGCATAGGTGTTGTCCAGCGCGATGGCATCGGCGGTCGCGCCGGCGATGGTGTGAGTGTCGGCGACGGTCATGAGAACACCTCCAGCGTGCAGCATTTGACCGAACCGCCACCCTTGAGCAGTTCGGATAGATCGACGCCGATCGGGTGGAAGCCGGCGTGATAGAGCTGCTCGGCGAATCCGGTGGCCTGGGCGGGGTGCACGACATGCTTGCCGTCGGACACCGCGTTGAGTCCCAGTACGTAGGCGTCGGTGCTCGCCACCTCGATGGCGTCCGGGAACAGCCTGCGCAGCTGGGCGCGGGCGTGGTCGGTGAATGCCGGCGGGTAGTAGGCGATCGTGCTGTCGTCGAGCACGCTCAACGCCGTGTCGAGGTGGTAGAACCGCGGATCAACGAGTTCCAGGGAGATCACCGGCATACCGGTGAGGTCGGCGATTTCGGCGTGCGCGTGCGGATGGGTGCGAAAGCCGGTGCCGGCCAGAATCATTGAACCGACGACCAGAAGGTCGCCTTGACCCTCGTTGACATGGCGGGTCGCGACGGGGTCGTGTCCCCGCTCGGCCATCCAGGCGGCATAGGCCACTGACTCGCCATAGCGCTCGGCGTGCTTGAACTGGGCGACGACCGCGGTGCCGTTGATGATCAGTCCGGCGTTGGCCGCATAGACCATGTCCGGCAGGCCGGCGACCGGCGCGACGAGGTCGACGGTGTGGCCGAGCCGAACGTAGGTGTCGCGCAGGTTTTCCCACTGGGCCAGCGCCAGCCGCGCGTCGACGGGTGTGCTGGTGTCCATCCAGGGGTTGATCGCGTACTCGACGGTGAAGTACGTCGGCGGGGTCATGGCGTAGTGACGGAGTCGCTGGGTGCGCGGTGTCCTCGTCGACTCGGCGGCGACATCAGGGGATATCGTCATGAAAATAACGATAGAAGCGGCTCCGGACGCAATCAATCGACACCTATTGCGTGTCTATGAACGATCTATTGCGTGAGAGCTAACATTGCGGTGATTTGTTGTGTACAGGACGGGAAGGGTGCCGATGGACCGGTTGGACGAGACCGACGAGCGCATCCGCGCCGAACTCGCCGAGCATGCGCGGGCCACATTCGCCGAGATCGGCGAGCGGGTGAACCTGTCGGCGCCTGCGGTGAAACGGCGCGTCGACCGGATGCTGGACACCGGCGTGATCCGCGGCTTCACCACGGTCATCGATCCCAGCGCACTGGGCTGGAACACCGAGGCCTACGTTCAGGTGTACTGCCACGGCACCATCGCGCCAGATCGGTTGCGCGAGGCCTGGATTGACATCCCGGAGATCATCAGCGCCGCCACGGTGACCGGCACCTCGGACGCCATCCTGCATGTGCTGGCCCGGGACATGCGTCACCTGGAAGCGGCGCTCGAGCGCATCCGGTCCAGTGCCGATATCGAGCGCAGCGAAAGCATCGTGGTGCTGTCCAACCTGATCGACCGCTCACCCGCCTAACCGGTCGGTTGGCGCAGGCTGGCACGCAGTTCGTGGCGGCGATCGTGTAAGAACACCACGTGAGCACGAGTGAAAACGGCATCCTGATCGTCGGCGGCGGCCTGGCCGCCACCCGCACCGCCGAGCAGTTGCGCAAGTCCGAGTACACCGGCCCGGTCACCATCGTCAGCGACGAAGTGCACCTGCCCTATGACCGCCCGCCGCTGTCGAAGGACGTGCTGCACGCCGACCTTGACGATGTCGCGCTCAAGCCCGCCGAGTTCTACACCGACAACAACATCACCCTGCGGCTGGGCAGCGCGGTCACCTCGCTGGACACCGCCGCCCAGACGGTGACGCTCGCCGACGGCTCGGTGCTGGGCTACGACGAACTCGTCATCGCCACCGGGTTGGTGCCCAAGCGCATTCCGTCGTTCCCCGACCTGGAGGGCATCCGGGTCCTGCGATCCCTCGACGATGCACTGGCGTTGCGCGCCCACGCGGGATCGGCGCGGCAGGCGGTGATCATCGGCGCCGGCTTCATCGGTTGCGAGGTGGCGGCGAGCCTGCGCAAGCTCGGCGTCGAGGTGACGTTGGTCGAGCCGCAGCCCGCGCCGCTGGCCTCGGTGCTGGGGGAGCAGGTCGGAAATCTGGTCACCCGCCTGCACCGCGCCGAGGGCGTCGACGTGCGCCCCGGCGTGGGGGTGGCCGAAGTGCGCGGCGAGAACGGCCACGTGAGCACCGTGGTGTTGTCCGACGGCAGTGAGCTGCCTGCCGACCTCGTGGTGGTCGGCATCGGCTCGCGCCCGGCCACCGACTGGCTGGAGGGCAGCGGCGTCACCATCGACAACGGTGTGGTGTGCGACGAGGCCGGGCGCACCAGCGCACCCAACGTGTGGGCACTCGGCGATGTCGCGTCCTGGCGTGACGCCACCGGACATCAAGCGCGCGTTGAACATTGGAGCAACGTGGCCGAGCAGGCCCGCGTCATCGTGCCGTCGATGCTGGGGCAGGACGCGCCGTCGGTGATCGTCGTGCCGTACTTCTGGAGCGACCAGTACGACGTCAAGATCCAGTGCCTCGGCGAACCGGAGGCCACCGACATCGTGCACATCGTCGAGGACGACGGCCGCAAGTTCCTGGCCTTCTACGAACGCGACGGCGTGGTGGCCGGTGTGGTCGGCGGCGGTATGCCCGGCAAGGTCATGAAGACCCGCGGCAAGATCGCCTCCGGCGCCCCGATCTCCGACGTCCTTCCCGCGTCCTAGAACTCGCCGAGGTAGAACCGGCCGCCCTGGTCGTCAGTGCACTCGGCCATCAGTCCGTAGGGCTGCCGGCTGGGCGCGGCGAGAACAGTCCCACCGGCCTCGCGGACCCGGTCGACTGCCGCGTCGATGTCCGAGACTGTCCACATCGGCACGATGCTGGGCGCCTGCGAGCCGCCGGCGGCCCCGGACATCGGCTGTGTGTTCTGCACCGCCCAGCCGTCGGCGACGCGACCGCGTTCGAACGTCCACCCGAGAACCCGGCCGTAGAACTCCCGGAACGTCGTCGCATCCGCGACCTCGTATGTCACGTACGACAGCTCACCGGGACCCGCCCCGTTGAGCAGCGGTCGCCGCTGGCCCGGGTCGGGGACGTACACCGCGAAGGCGGTGCCCTCGGCGTCGACGGCGTCGACGACGGTGCCCACCGCGGTTTCGCGTGTCACGCCCATTCGGCCGCCGACGGCACGGATCGCCGCGCCCGACTCGTCCACGTCGTCCACCGCGTAGCAGCAGAACAGCGTCGACCGGTCAGCGGGTGAGATATCAATGGCCTCAACGGTATTGGTCACGCGGCCGGTCGAGTCGCAAGCCCACCCCAGCACGCGCGAATAGAACGCGACCGCTCGGGCGGTATCCGGGGTCCGCACCGACACAAACCCGATGTCACCGTGCCGGATGGGCTCGCGGACCGGCCCGCTGAGCATCCAGCGATGACCGAACGGGTCGCGGACGGTGGCGTTGCGGGCGCCGTGACCTTCGTACGGTTCGCGTTGCACGTCGGCGCCACGGGCACGCGCCCGGGTCAGTGCGGCGTCCGTGTCGGCGACGTGCAGCATCAGGCTCACCGAGTTGACCCCCGGCGCGGGGGCCCGCAGTCCGAGGTCGGCGAATTCGTCGGCGAGGTACAGGACACCGCCGCCCACCGCCAGCTCGGCATGGCCGATGCGACCGTCGTCCATCACGATCGGGTCACCGATCAGTTCCGCGCCGAAGGCGTCGCGGTACCAGTCGATGGCAGCGCGGGCGTCGGCCACCGTCAGGTAGGGCAGGGCCGCGGGCCGGGGAGGTTCGGTGACTGTGCTGACGCTCATCACAAATCCTTTCGTCGTGTCGGACAGGGACGCCACGGCCTCCAGTCGCGCTCGCAACCGGGCCGCGAAGGACGGATCAGGTTGTACGGGAAGGTCTTCGGTGGTCAGGACCCGTAGTGGATCGGTCATGAGACACCTCCCTCCGGATAGAGCTTCCTGAAAGCGCGCCGGGCGCGCACGAGTAACGCTTCGGTGGCGTGCACGCTGCGTCCGATCAGCTCGGCGCACTCCGGTACCGAGCAGTCGTCCATGTAGCGCAGCGCAAGCACGACGCGGTGCGGTTCGGGTAACCGGGCGAGCACGCTTTCGGCGACGATGCGGTCCAGCTGCGCGTCCCACTCGTCGGCCGCCTCCGGTTCCGGCACGTCGGCGACCGGCACGGTGGATCTGGCTGTGCGGCGCCGGTAATGGTCGGCCAGTTTGTGCCGGGCCACGCCGAGCAGCCACGGGACGGCCAGCGGCGGGGGAGCCGATCGGCGGGCGGCGTCCATTGCGGCCAGGAAGGTCTCCGAGGTGAGATCCTCGGCCGTGGCCGGATCGCCGCACCGGCGGACGAAGTAGCCGTAGACGACCGGTAGTGCGTCGTCGTAGAGCTCTAGCAGCCGGTACGGAGCATCGGGTGGTTCCGGATCCGCACTCACACCCCTATCGTCGTCGCGCGAGGCTCAACTACGCACAATTTTCAGCGAGTTCGGCCGTCCAGGTCGTCGAGCCCGTGCGCGACGATGTCGAACGCGTCGCCGATTGCCTGCGGCAGCGACACGGTCTCGTCGGCCAGCCAGTACTCGTAGGCCGACAGCGCGACCCCGAGCATCAGCCAGGCGACCGATTGGGGGGCCAGGTCACCGGGCTTTCTGCCGGTGCGTTCGGCCACGAAGTCCGCGACCACACCGCGCCAGCCGGCGTACATGGTCATCGAGTGTGCCTGCAGCTCGGCGGTCTGCAGGATGACCCGCATCCGCTGACGATGCCGCTCGGTCTCGGAGGGGTCAAAAGTGTTGAACGCCAACAAGGCTGACCGCAATGCCGAGCTGAGTGGTTCATCGTCGCCGACTTGGGCGAACAGATCGCGGAAGTGCTGGAGGTGGGCGTCGAAATCACCCCACGGGATGGCGTTCTTCGACGGGTAGTACCGGAACAGGGTGCGGCGCGCGATGCCCGATGCCTGGGCGACGTCGTCGACGCTGACCGAGCCGAACCCGTAGTTCGCGAACAGGTCGAGTGCGACGTCGGTGATGTGGTCCTGGGTGGTGGACCGGCGCCGGCCTACGCGGGCGCTCGGAGGACCCCCGGCCCTAGCCGTCATCGACCCACCTCTTTCTTTTCGGCACTCGATGCCATATTCTTGCGATCTCGATCACAATTGTCGAGAACCTAGGCCGACGAAAGGGTGCTTTTCATGGAGCCGAGCCAGGCAACCGAGACCGAAACCGAACTGGTGACCGAGACGCTGGTCGAAGAGGTCTCCATCGACGGGATGTGCGGGGTCTACTGACCGTGCCCGCCCACGCTGTGGGCGATCCGGCTGTGGCCGGGTCGGCCTTCGACCCGGCACTCAGCTGGCGCCTGCATCCGCAGGTGGCCGTGCGACCGGAGCCCTTCGGCGCGCTGCTGTACCACTTCGGCACCCGGAAGCTGTCGTTTTTGAAGAACCGCACCCTCCTCGCCGTCGTGAACTCGCTAGACGAACATCCCGATGCGCGCTCCGCCCTGCGGGCCGCCGGGGTCGACGAGCCCGACGAGGCGCCCTATCTGCACGCGTTGAGCACGCTGGCTACCTCGAACATGTTGACTTGCAAGGATTCCCAATGACTTCGGTGGCACCGGTACCCCGGCTGATCGAGCAGTTCGAGCAAGGCCTCGACGCGCCGATCTGCCTGACCTGGGAGCTGACTTACGCCTGCAACTTGGCGTGCGTGCACTGCCTTTCGTCCTCAGGTAAGCGCGATCCGCGCGAGCTGTCCACGGCGCAGTGCAAGGCCATCATCGACGAGCTCGAGCGTATGCAGGTCTTCTACGTCAACATCGGCGGCGGCGAACCCACTGTGCGCCCGGACTTTTGGGAGCTCGTCGACTACGCCACCGAGCACCATGTGGGGGTCAAGTTCTCCACCAACGGTGTGCGCATCACTCCCGAGGTCGCCGGGCGGCTGGCGGCCAGTGACTACGTCGACGTGCAGATCTCGCTGGACGGCGCGACCGCCGACGTCAACGACGCCGTCCGCGGACCCGGCTCGTTCGACATGGCCACCCGCGCGCTGGAGAACCTCGCCGCGGCCGGGTTCAAGGACGCCAAGATCTCCGTGGTGGTCACCCGCCACAACGTCGACCAGCTCGATGAATTCAAAGCTCTCGCCGACCGCTACGGCGCCACCCTGCGCATCACCCGGTTGCGTCCGTCCGGGCGTGGAGCCGACGTCTGGGACGAACTGCACCCGACTCCCGAGCAGCAGGTGACGCTCTACGACTGGCTGGTCGCCAAGGGCGAGGGCGTGCTCACCGGTGACTCGTTCTTCCACCTCTCCGGCCTGGGCGCCCCGGGGGCGCTGGCCGGCCTGAACATGTGCGGTGCCGGGCGAGTGGTCTGCCTGATCGACCCGGTCGGTGACGTCTACGCCTGCCCGTTCGCCATCCACGACCGCTTCCTGGCCGGAAACATCGTGCGCGACAACGGTTTCGACAACGTGTGGAAGAACGCGCCCCTGTTCCGCGAGCTGCGCGAGCCGCAGTCGGCCGGCGCGTGCGGCAGCTGCGGGCACTACGACGCCTGCCGCGGCGGCTGCATGGCCGCGAAGTTCTTCACCGGCCTGCCACTGGACGGCCCCGACCCGGAGTGCGTCGAGGGCTACGGGGTGCCCGCCCTGGCCACCGAGCGGGACAAGCCCCGCCCGAGCGCCGACCACTCCCGCGGCAAGCCGATCATGCTGACCTTGTCCACCCGGCCGCCGGCCAAGCCCTGCAACGAAAGTCCGATCTGATTCATGGCACGCGACACCTGGTTCGAAACCGTCGCCATCGCACAGGAGCGCGCGAAAAAGCGTCTCCCCAAGTCCGCGTACGGCGCACTCATCGGTGGCAGTGAGAAGGGCCTCACCGTCAACGGCAACAACGAGGCCTTCAACGAGCTCGGCTTCGCGCCGCACGTCATCGGCGCGCTCGAAAAGCGAGACATGGAAACAACTGTCATGGGCCAGGATGTGTCGCTGCCCGTGCTGATCTCGCCGACCGGCGTACAGGCCGTTCACCCTGACGGGGAGGTGGCCGTCGCCCGCGCCGCCGCGGCCCGCGGCACCGCGATGGGGTTGTCGTCGTTTGCCAGCAAGCCCGTCGAAGAGGTCGTCGCGGCCAACCCAAAGACGTTCTTCCAGATCTACTGGCTGGGCGACCGGGACGCCATCGCCGCGCGCGCCGAGCGGGCCCGCGCCGCCGGGGCCGTCGGTCTGATCGTGACCACGGACTGGAGCTTCAGTCACGGGCGGGACTGGGGGAGTCCCAAGATCCCGGAGAAGATGGACCTCAAGACCATGGTCAAGATGAGTCCCGAGGTGCTGACCAAACCGCGCTGGTTCTACCAGTGGGCCAAGACCCTGCGACCGCCGACGCTGTCGGTGCCGAACCAGGCCGGCAAGGGGGAGGCCGGTCCGGCGTTCTTCGACGCCTACGGCCAGTGGATGGGCACGCCCCCGCCGACGTGGGACGACATCGCCTGGCTGCGCGAGCTGTGGGGTGGTCCTTTCATGCTCAAGGGCGTCATGCGCATCGACGACGCCAAACGCGCTGTGGATGCTGGCGTTTCGGCGATTTCGGTGTCCAACCATGGCGGCAACAACCTCGACGGCACGCCGGCGTCGATCAGGGCGCTGCCAGCCATCGCATCCGCGGTCGGCGACCAGGTCGAGGTGCTGCTGGACGGCGGTGTCCGCCGGGGCAGTGACGTGGTCAAAGCCCTGGCGCTGGGTGCCCGCGCGGTCATGATCGGGCGCGCCTACCTGTGGGGCCTGGCAGCCAACGGCCAGGCGGGTGTGGAGAACGTCCTCGACATCCTGACCGGCGGCATCGACTCGGCCTTGCGGGGGCTCGGCAAGGCGTCCGTCCACGACCTGACCCCGGAGGACATCCTGGTGCCGGACGGCTTCGTCCGGGCGCTCGGAGTGCCAGGCGGCGACGCGCACTAAGGCCGTCATAAGCGGGCCTCTGGTACTGGCGTGACTGACGGGACGACGGTGAACGCTCCGGGTGGATCGGGCCGTCCCGATTGCGAAAGAAATCCGTCTTCTCCTCGAACAATTGGCGCACGGCAGGTGAATTCGGCCTACCATCGGCGCGTGGCTTTCCGGAGCGAGCTGGGCAACTCGACATCGAGGCAGCTTCGCGATACCTGGCCCACGATCTTGATCCCGGTCGGTTCGACGGAGCAGCACGGTCCGCACCTGCCGCTGGACACCGACACCCGCATCGCCACCGCGGTCGCCCGGACCGCGACCGAGGACCTCAACGGTCCGCATCACGATCAGTATCTGCTCGCGCCTGCGATCGCCTACGGCGCTTCCGGCGAGCACGAGGGCTTCGCCGGGACGGTCTCGATCGGCACCGAGGCGCTGACGACCCTGCTGGTCGAATACGGCCGGTCGGCCTGCGGCTGGGCGCGGCGGCTCGTCTTCGTCAACGGCCACGGCGGCAACCTGGAGGCGATGCGTTCGGCCGTGCGACTGTTGCGGTCCGAGGGCCGCGACGCCGCCTGGTGCCCGTGCCTCGCCGAGGGCGGCGACGCCCACGCCGGCCATACGGAAACGTCTGTATTGCTACATATTTCACCGGCGGATGTCGACACCGACGCCTGGTGTAGCGGGAACAGGGCACCACTGGCTACCCTTTTGCCGCAGATGCGTCACGGGGGGGTGGCTGCGGTGAGTGAGGTGGGCGTGTTGGGTGACCCGACGACGGCGACCCCGGTCGAGGGTGAGCGCATCTTCGAGGAGATGGTCGCCGACTGTTCGCGACGTATCGGCCGGTGGCGCCCGGCCGATGACGGGATGTTGATATGACCCAGCCGCGGTTGCCCGACGGCTTCGCGGTACAGGTCGACCGTCGCGTGCGCACCCTCGCCGAGGGCTCGGCCCTGCTCGGTGGTTCACCGACCCGGCTGCTGCGCCTGGCGCCGTCGGCCCAGACGCTGCTCGACGGCGGTCGACTCGAGGTACGCGACGCGGTGAGCGCCCAGCTGGCCCGCACGCTGCTCGACGCCACGGTGGCCCACCCGCGACCGGCCGGCGGCCCATCACACCGCGATGTCACGATCGTCATCCCGGTGCGCGACAACCCATTTGGACTCTATCGTCTGGTCATGTCGCTGCGCGGCATGCGGGTGGTGGTGGTCGACGACGGCTCGCAAACCCCTGTTGCGCCCGACGACTTCGCCGGCGCCCGCTGTGAGGTCGAAGTGCTGCGCCACCCGCGCAGCAAAGGCCCCGCGGCCGCCCGCAACACCGGACTGGCTGCCTGCACAACGGATTTCGTCGCCTTCCTGGACTCCGACGTGGTGCCGCGGCGCGGCTGGCTGGAGGCCCTGCTTGGTCACTTCTGCGACCCCGCGGTGGCGTTGGTCGCGCCCCGGATCGTCGGGCTCGGCCACAGCGATCAGTTGGTCGCCCGGTACGAGGCGGTGCGCTCATCGCTGGACCTCGGCGAGCGGGAGGCGCCGGTGGTGCCCTACGGCCCGGTGTCCTACGTGCCCAGCGCGGCGATCATCGGAAGGCGCTCGGCACTGCTCGAGGTGGGTGGCTTCGACGAGACGCTGCCGTCGGGTGAGGACGTCGACCTGTGCTGGCGGCTCATCGAATCGGGCTCCCGGCTGCGCTACGAGCCGATCGCCCTGGTGGCTCACGAGCACCGCACCCAGATGCGGGAGTGGCTGGGCCGCAAGGCATTCTATGGCAGCTCGGCCGCTCCGCTCTCGATCCGCCATCCGGACAAGACGGCGCCGGTGGTGATCTCGGCGTGGAGCCTGCTGGTGTGGTTGCTGATGGCGCTGGGCTCGGTGTCCGGTTATCTGGCCTCGCTGGTGTTCGCCGGGGTCAGCACCCGGCGCACGGCCAAAGCCATGCAGAACACCGACGCCGGGATCTCCGACGTGGTGCTGCTGGCCCTGCGCGGCATCGGTGCCGCCGCGCTGCAACTGTCGGCGGCGGTCTGCCGGCACTACTGGCCGCTGGCCTTGGTGGCGGCCCTGGTGTCCCGGCGGTGCAGGCAGGCGATCCTGGTTGCCGCGGTGCTCGACGGAGTGCAGGACTGGATCCGCCGCAACCGCAGCGCCGACGTCGAGGGCAAGCCGATCGGCCTACTCGCCTACCTGTTGCTCAAACGCCTCGACGACCTCGCCTACGGGGCGGGGCTGTGGACGGGTGTGGTCCGCGAGCGCACGCTGCGGCCGTTGAAGCCGCAGATCAAAACCTGACTTGGTGGTCGACCACATAGCGCACAGCGATGTCCTGATCGTCGGTGCCGGCAGCGCCGGATCCGTGCTGGCCGAACGTGTCTCGGCGGACCCGGCGTGCCGGGTCACGGTCGTGGAAGCCGGCCTCGGGCCCGACGAGCCGGGAGTCCGAGAGCTCACCCGCAACGGCCTGCAGTTGCCGATCGGCGCTGCGAGTCCGCTTGCCCAGCGCTATCGCGCGCAGCTGACCGACGAGCCACCCCGCGGCGCCGACCTGGTACGCGGTCTGACCGTGGGGGGCTCCGGCGCAGTCAACGGCGGTTACTTCTGCCGGGCCCTGCCCATCGACTTCGACGGGCCGGGCGTGCCCGGTTGGTCGTGGGACGAGGTCGTCCCGCACTACCGAGCCATCCAGACCGACCTCGATTTTCCCGACCGCGCCGACGGTGGTCCCATCGCGATCCGCCGCACACATGAACTCGTCGGCAGCACAGCAGCTTTCGTCGACGCCGCCCAGGCCTTCGGTCTGCCCTGGTTACCCGACCTCAACGCGGAGCCGACCGGGGATAACGCACCGCCCGGGATCGGGGCGGTGCCGCTGAACATCGTCGACGGGGTACGCAGCGGGCCGGGTGCGGCCTTCCTGGAACCGGCCATGCCCCGGCCGAACCTGACCGTGCTGCCGCGCACCCGCGTCCTGCGGCTGCGGTTGTCCGGCGGCCGGGTGGTCGGCGTCGAGACCGCGGGTCCGAACGGGCCGGCCGTTCAGGAGGCCGACCGGGTCGTGGTGTCGGCGGGCGCCATCGGATCGGCGCACCTGCTGATGCTGTCCGGAATCGGGCCGGCCGCAGCGCTGGGCGGGCTCGGCATCACGGTAGCGGCCGACCTTCCGGTAGGGCAGCGGACCTGGGACCACCCGGAGTGGGTGCTGCCGACCACGTGGACCGTCGTCCCGCAGCGGCCGGTGCTCGAGGTGGTGCTGGTGGCCGATGGCGTCGAGATCCGGCCCTATACGGGCGGTTTCATCGCGATGGTTGGTGACGGCACCTTGGGCCGCCCGGACTGGCCGCATCTCGGGGTGGCATTGATGGCGCCGCGTACGCACGGCCGTGTTTCGTTGGTGTCGGGCGATCCCATGGTGGCTCCGTGGATCGAACACCACTACGACAGCGCCGCCGAGGATGTGGCCGCATTGCGGAGCGGGTGTGAGTATGCCGCCGAGATGCTCGGAACGACAACGCAACTCGGCGAGCCGATGTGGTCGACCTCCCAGCATCTGTGCGGCACCGCCCCGATGGGTGTCGACAGCGATGAACATGCGGTCGTCGACCCGCGATGCCGAGTGCGGGGAATCGACAACCTATGGGTGGTCGACGGCTCGGTGCTTCCCCGCATCACCGGCCGCGGCCCCCACGCGACCATCGCGATGATCGGACACCGGGCGGCCGAATTCGTCTCGGCGGGTTAGGTTTCGCACCAGACGCAGTTGGCGGCCGTCACGGCCTGGCGCCCACAGACCGATCAGCACAGCCGCTATCGCGACGAGGATCGAGAGCACGGTGATGGAACTCTGCATCGCGTGCAGGAATGCCGACTTACTGATGTCGGCCAGTTGCGCGCCCGCCGGGCCCAGCCGGGTGGACACCGCCAGCGCCTCGGCCAGTGACCCTCCTGCGGCGTCTCGCACCGGAGGCGGGAATGCCGCCAGTTGGTCGCCGAGGCGGTGGGTGTACTGCCCGGCCAATATCGAGCCGGCCAGGGCGATGCCCAGCGCGGCGCCGACTTCCCGGACGGTGTCGTTGACGGCCGAGGCCACCCCCTGCTTGTCGTCGGGTGCGGCGTTCATGATCGCCGATGTGGTCGGCGCGGTGCACAGCCCGATTCCGGTGGCGAGCACCAGCAGCGGCCAGGCCAAGCCGAGGTAGGACGAATCGACGCGCAGCGTCAGCAGGCAGACGAACCCGGCCGCGATGAACAGCAGCCCGGAGAAAATGACCACGCGCAGACCCAGTCGGGGCAGATACCAGGACGACGTCACCGACAGCACCGCCATCGGCAACATCAACGGGGTGAAGGCCATTGCGGTCTGCAGCGCCGAATAGCCCAGGATCAGCTGCGTGTATTGCATGACCAGGTACATGAACCCGAAGTTGGCCAGGAAGAACACCGCGATGGCGGCTGCCCCGGTGGCGAAATCGGCTCGGCGGAAAAGAGATACGTCCAGCAAGGGGTGACGTCGCCGAACCTCGAACACACCGAAGGCCACCGCCAGCACGACACCCGCGCACAGGCAGCCGATCACCAGCGGATCCGCCCAGCCGCGTTGCGGCGCTTCGACGATGCCGAATACGAACACCGCGACGGCCCCGCCGATCAGCGCGGCGCCGGGCCAGTCCACCGCAGGGGCATCGGCGTCGCGCGAATCGCTGACCGTCCAGGTGAGTATGAACAGCAGCACACCGGCACCGGCCAGCGCCCAGAAGATCGATTGCCACGGCCAAAAGCGCAGCAGCAGGCCAGAACCCAGCATTCCGAGGACCGCGCCGCAGCCCGCGACTCCCGCCCAGATGCCGACGGCCTTGGTGCGTTCCGATTTCGGATATACCACCGTCAGCAGCGACAGGGTGGCCGGCATGACGAACGCGGCTCCGGCGCCGGCGACAGCGCGGGCGGCGATGATCTGGATCGGCGAGTCGAAGAAGAGTGGAGCCAACGAGGCCAGCGCGAAGATCGACAGGCCGATCAGCAGTGCGCCGCGTCGGCCGTATCGATCGCCGAGGGCCCCGGCCGGGAGGAGCAGGCAGGCCAGCACCAAGGTGTAGCTGTCGACTACCCAGGTCAACTGCGACTGGGTGGCTGAGGTCGTGACCGCGATGTCGCCCAGCGCGGTGTTGAGGGCGATCATCGAGGAAATCACCAGCGCCACACCCAGGCAGGCGACGGTCAAAGTCCACGTCCGCTGCAGAGTCGAGACGTCACGCAGCCGGGTATCGGTACCCTTGTCGGGCCGGATCAAGGTGTCCACGCAGGGGCCTTCCTTCGGTCGCAGGTCCTGTTTGGGACTATCCGTCTCGAAAAGTTTGAAACGTGCGAAGCGTCACCGGAGGAGATTCAGGACATGGCAAGCCGGCGTAGCGACCCCAGACCTGCGCGTTCGCGCGCGCGGTTATTGGACGCCGCAACGGCATTGCTGCGCAGCGGCGGACCGAGCGCGGTAACTGTCGATGCCGTCACTCGCGGTGCCAACGTCGCCAGGGCCACCCTGTACCGGCATTTCCCAAGTGGCAACGATCTGCTGGCCGCCGCCTTTCACAGCCTCATTCCGCCCGCGCCGATGCCGCCGGAAACCGGCACGCTGCGGGAGCGCCTGCTGGCGTTGATGCACGCGCAAGCCGACCTCATCTCGGGAACCCCGGCCCTGCTGTCGGCGACCTATTGGCTGGCGCTGGGCCCGGACATGGAGCACATGCCCGAACGGGGCGGCAGCTCCGACAGCCCCGAGGTGCGCACGCTGCGCGAGCGAGTCGCCCAGCAGTACGGCGCACCGTTCGACGCGATCTTCGACAGCCCCGACGCGCAACGCGAGCTCGGCGAGGTCGACCGGGCGCAAGCCATCATGCTGCTGATCGGTCCGTTGGTGGCCGGTCGGATCAGCACGTTGGCCGACTTCGACTACCGCGAATGCGCGCGCGCCGCGGTGGACGGTTTTCTGGCCGTCCACCGGACCCGCGAAATCACTTCAGCGAGTAGCGAATCGGCAGGCGTTTGAGACCACCGACGAAGGTGGTGGCCATCAGCTCGGGCTCGCCGGCGAGTTCGATGGACTTGATGCGCGGGACGAGTTCGGTGAAGAAGCTGTTCATCTCCATCCGGGCCAGCGCCGCGCCCAGGCAGAAGTGCACCCCGTAGCCGAAGGACAGGTGCTTGTTGGGATCGCGCGCGACGTCGAAGCGCATCGGGTCGTCGAAGACGTCTTCGTCGCGGTTGGCCGAAACATAGGACAGCAGAACGGCTTCGCCCTTGGCGATGGGGACGCCGCGGACTTCGGTGTCGGCTTGGGCGGTACGCATGAACTCCTTGACCGGAACCACGCAGCGGATCATCTCCTCGACCGCGGTGCCCATCAGGCCGGGATCGTTCTGCAGCCGCTGCAATTCGCCAGGGTTGCGGATCAGCTCCAGTAGCCCGCCGGCGATGCCGGCACTGGTGGTGTCGTGGCCGGCGCTGGCGACGATCACGTAATAGGACGCGGTGTCCATGTCGGACAGCGGCTCTCCGTTGATCGTGGCGTTGGCGATCGCCGAGCTGAGGTCCTCGGTGGGCGTTTCGCGGCGCGAGGCGGTCAACGCATTGAAGTAGTTGAAGAAGTCCAGCAGCACTGCGAGCATGTCGTCGGTCGAGCCGCCGCGCTGGAACTCCTGGTCGTCACCGCCGAACATCTCCTGGGTGAGCTTGAGCATGCGGGGGAAGTCCGACTCCGGCAGACCCAGCAGCGTCAGGATGATGTAGAGCGGATAGTTGACCGCGATCTCTTGGACGAAATCCAGCTCGGGACCTTGCTCGAGCATCTTGTCGACGTAGATCTTGGCCAGCTCGTCGCAGCGAGCCTTCAAGGCGCGCATGGCTTTCGGACGGAACCAGTCGGCGCCGATCTTGCGCATGTCGCGGTGCAGCGGGTCGTCCATGTGGATCAGCGTCCGCAGGCCGATCCCGGCTTCCAGTTGTGCGCGCAGCACGTCGTCGGCTTCGGCGATCGCGAGCAGCGGGCGCGGATCGTTGGTGAACAGGTCGTTCTGCCGCTCGATGTCCATGATGTCGGCGTGCTTGGTGATCGCCCAGAACGGCCGGTATCCCTCGGCCTCGACCCACGACACCGGAGCATGCGCACGCAGATGAGCAAGCGATTCGTGCATCCGCTTCTCGTCTGTGTAGCCCATCGGACTGGCCAGCACCCGGGCCGCCTTGTCCATGATCCGTGGGGTCATCGGGTCTCCTTGCTCACTCAATCCAGAAACTTGACGGGTGTCAGGTTCCTAGTTTGGCGGCGATTCTGCCAGGTCGCAGGCAATTGGTGCGAATTGGCAGGTCATGCTCGGCCGAGCCGCCGCGTAGGCTCGGTTCTCGTGCGAGACCGATCGAGGAGCCGAGCACGTCGGCGCGCGATGGTGCTGCTGCTGACCTTGGTGACAGTCGTCGCGTGTTCGCGCAGCAACACCGAATCGCACCCGCGGACCGCCGCGGTGGCCGAGCCGGAGCCGGCGGTGGTGCAGACCGCGGGCGGTGCGGTCCGCGGTGTGGTCGCCCCGGGGTATCGGGTCTTCGACGGCATCCCCTATGGGGCCGCGCCGGTCGGGGCGCAGCGCTGGCAGCCGCCGCAACCAGCCCCACCGTGGCAGGGCGTGCGCGACGCCACGAAGCCGGGTCTGCGCTGCATCCAGGACACCACCAACGACCCCGACTACGGGCGTCCCACCGGCGAGGACTGCCTGAACCTCAATGTCTGGACACCCGACGGCGCGAGCCCGTCCCACCCGAAGCCGGTGATGGTGTGGATTCATGGCGGCGGATTCCTCAACGGCAGCGCCGACATCTATGACGCGCGGTGGCTGGCGACCCAGGGCGACATCGTCGTCGTCACCGTCAACTACCGGCTCGGCACTCTCGGGTTCCTGGCGCATCCGGCGCTGAGTCCCGACGGCGACATCGGCAACTACGGTCTGGCCGATCAGCAGGCTGCGCTGCGATGGGTGCGCGACAACATCACCGAATTCGGCGGTGATGCAACGAAAGTCACGATCGCCGGGGAGTCGGCCGGCGCGATGTCGGTGTGCGATCACCTGGTCGCGCCCGAGTCGGCCGGGCTGTTCCGCGCCGCAATCATGCAGAGCGGGCCATGCGAGGCACAAGCGGACCGGGCCACCGGCCAGCAGGTGAGCACTGACTACGCGACCACCGCCGGTTGCACCGACCCCGCCGCGGTCGCCGCCTGCCTGCGAGCACTGCCGACCGAGACCCTGCAGCGGGCGCCGCTGTATGTCGGATTCGGGCCCGACAAGCTGACCGGCCCGGTCACCGGGACCGACCGCTTACCGGCCGACCCGATGACCGCCATCGCCTCGAACCGGGTGCCCCGACTGCCCGTGCTGGTCGGCAGCAACGGCGACGAATTCGCGATGTTCGCCGCGATCCAATACCTCAAGGACGGGCGGTTGCCGCCATATCCGGAACTGATCGCGAAGACGTTCGGCCCGGATGCCGCCGCGGTTGCCGAGCACTATCCGCTCGACCGGTATGGGGGGAGTGAGGGGCTGGCCTATTCGGCGGCGGTCACCGATAGCGTATTCGCCTGTCCGGCAGACAGAATCGCGTCCGGCCTGGCGCACACCGGGCCGGTGTACGCCTACGAGTTCAATGATCGCACGGCGCCGGCTCCCGATCCGCTGCGCGCGGCCCCCTTCCCGGTCGGCGCCAGCCACTCGCTCGAGTTACGGTATCTGTTCGACGTCGGTGGCGCGCGGCCGTTGGATCCGGCGCAGCGCATGCTCTCCGACCAGATGGTGGCCTACTGGAGCCAGTTCGTGAAGACCGGTACGCCGGAGGTGACGGGGCTGCCCGATTGGCCGCAGTTCGGGGCCGACGGAGCCGCCGGGAAGCGGATGTCGCTGCAGACCGGGGAATCGACGATCACCACCGACTTCAGCGCTCGGCATCAATGCCCGTTCTGGGCCGGTATGAAGGGCGCGCGCTAGCCGCTCCAGCGCGGGTGGGCGACCACCGCCAGCGCCTCCGCCACGTCCGACGCCAACGGCCGGCTCCGCACTCCATGATTCTTGACCCACCGCTGGAACGCGAAATCGGCTGCGGCGAAGGATAGTTGGACCAGCAATCCGGGGCGGGCGTCATCGGTCGGGTCGGCGTTCATCCGCGCGGCGACGAGCTCGACCATCTGGTCGCGGTCGGCGGTGGACAGCAGGGTCGCGCGGTCGAGCAACTCAGGTGCGGTCAGGATCGCTGCCCGCCAATTCTCCAGATCGACATCGTCGAATGACTCGACGCGGCTGACGATTGCGGCGGCCAACGCGGCGTCGGGCGCCTCGTCGGGCGGGCGGCGCATGAGCAGCGAGGCGATCGCGGCGTTCCCGCGCTGCACCGCCCCGAGGAGCAGGTCCTCCTTGGCGGCCACATGACGGAAGAACGTTCGCGGTGACACCGATGCCTCGGCGGCGATGTCGTCGGTGGTGACATTGCCGAATCCCCGTGCGGCGAAAAGTCGGTACGCCGCGGCGTGGATGTCGGCGCGCACCTGCGCCCGCTGCCGGTCCCGCAGGGTCGGCGGCCGCTGCGCGGGCGGGCTGGTCACCGGAACGTTCCCATCCCACCGTCGATGTTGATGGTCTGGGCCGTCATGTACGACGCGTCGGGGCTGACCAGGAATGCCACCACCGCGCCGATGTCGGCGTGGGTGTCGCCGATGCGGCGCAAGGGGACACCCTTGACGATCTTATTGTAGACGTCGGGAAAGGATTCGCTCCAGCCCGCGACGCCGGCGGAGTTGGCGAACGGGCACACCACGTTCACCCGGATGTTGTCGACACCCCATTCCAGCGCAGCCACTTTCGACATGCCGCGGATGGCCTCCTTGGCGCCGGCGTAGGCCCCGAATGACTTCTGGCCGCCGGTGCCGCTGCCGGACCCGAAGTTCACGATCGACCCGCCGCCGCCGGCCTTGAGCACCGGGTAGGCGGCCTGCATGAGGAAGAAGGTGGCCCGGGGGCCGATGTCGAACACGAGGTCGTAGTCGGCCATGGTGATGTCGGTGAATGGTTTGGGTTCGTCGGTGGCGATGGCGTTGTTGATCAAAGCGTCGATGCCGCCCAGTCTTTCGACCGCGACGTCGATGATGTGTTGATAGCTGGAGTGGTCGCACAGGTCGGCGACCAGCGGCACCGCGTGATGGTCATCGGCGAGGGATCCCGCGACACCGATCACCCCGGGGTCACGGTCGACCAGCAAGACCGACGCACCGCGTTCGAGCAGTGCTGCGGTGATTCCCCGGCCCACTCCGCGGGCGGCTCCCGTCACGATCACCCGGTGGCCGCTCAGGGAGTTCGGATGCCAATAGGTTGTCTCAGCGCTGGGCGCCACGGTGCAGCTCCTCCGATGTTCTTGCGGTGCCGGGGAATTCGATGAATTCCACCGCGGTGCCGTCGGGATCCTTAACGAAGAACATCCGGACATCGGCGATCTCGAATGGGGCCTGGTCCGGCTGATAGCCGGCCGCCTGCACACGCCGGTACGTGTCGTCGAGGTCGGTGACCGACAGCGAGATGTTCTGATTGCCGACGAAAGACCGCCTGGCCGGACGGCTGTCGGGGCCGAGCGACAGCAGCTCGACCATCACTCCGCCGATCACGCCGCCGACCGCCCGGCCCTGGTTCCCGTCACCGCCGCCGAGCGCGTGGTCGAACGATTCACCTGTCAGGGTCTGATCGAACACCACATCCATCCCGAGCAGCCCACGGTAGAACTCCAGCGCCCGATCCATGTCGCTGACACCGACCACGAGATGGGAAAACCGAAGATCGCCAAGGCTTTCCACTTCTCAGCCAGCCAGGTGCGGCGCGGCCCGGCCGGCGATCAGCGGAAGGTCGAGATAGGTCTTGATCCCGGGGCCGGCTTCGCAGACATAGGGGATGGCGCTGATGCAATGGTTGGCGGTTGCCACCACCCCCGGATTGCGTTTGAGCCCCTCTTCGACCGTCTCCGGTTGCAGCCCTTTGAAAGTCAGTGACACGTCGGGATCGCCGGTGATCTCCACCTCGAAGCGCTCGCCCTTTTCGCCGAGCGTCCAGGGCGGGTCCAGCTCCACCTCGCACATCAGCCAGTTGACCGCGGCGGTTACCACCGGTTGGTCATCGACGATGGCCTCCCAGCGGAACCGGCGTGCGGCCACGGTGCCTGCCTCCATCGGCACCACGAGCTCGTCGGTACCGGTGACGGCGACCGCCACCTCCTGGGTGGACCGGATGCGGGGTTCCGCGCGGAAACCCAATTGGTCGGCGACCATGCGGACCGACTGTTTGAAACCGGCCTCCAGCAGGGCGGCGATCGGCCCGCTCATCGCCTGCTCCGGAGTGAGTCCGAAGCCCATCACCTCCCGAACCACCAGCGGCGCGTTGTAGGTGCGGATGTCGGAGAACTCCTCGGCCCGCACATGCGTGATCGCCGAACTGAGCGAGGAGATCATCAGCGGAAAGCGTTCGGTGATCCCGCCCGGATGGATACCGGAACCGTGCAGTGTGGCGTTGCCGGCGGCGCACGCCTCCTCGAGGGCCTGCACACCCGGGTTCTGCCGGTCCGGGTAGACCCAGCCGACCGGAGTCACCACATTCTTGCCCGAGCGCAGGATCCTGGCGACGACATCGTCGTCGGGCAGCAGCGGGGAGTACATGACGCAGTCGGCGTCCATCGCGAGCAGTTCGTCGATATCGGTCGTGGCCGCCACCCCGATTGGGGCTTCGCCGATCACGTCGCCGACGTCGCGGCCGTGCTTGTCGGCGCTGTGAACCCAGCAGCCGACGAGTTCGAGTTCGGGGTGACGCAGCACATCCTGGATTGCCGCCTTGCCCACACCGCCGGTTGCCCACTGAATGACGCGATACATGGCGGCATCCTATGTCGATATGGCAGTCACTGTCACCAAAATGGATGGCAGATATGCCCAAGCGCTGCCGGTTCCCGTCGTATCGTCCGGCTAGGAACTAGCTGCGGGGGCAGAGATGAAGGACGCGCACTGGAACGTTTCGGGTGGCATCGCGGGGATCGCGTATGTCGTGGCCTCCGCCATCGCGGCGAGTCTGAACGGCAAACCCCCCGCCTGGGATTCGAGCAACAAGGAAATCCAGACCTTCTTCATCGAGCACCGCGACACGGTGATCGCGCAGGGCTGGCTCTACGCTCTGGCCACCTCGCTGATCCTCTGGTTCGCCGTCGTCGTGCGGCGGGTCCTCTACACAGCGTCCGGCGGCAAGCACCTGGGCGATCTGTTCCTGGTATCGACCGCCGCCGTGGCTGCGCTGTCGTTCGTCTCGATGTCCATCCGCATCGTCACCGCTGCGGCGGCCGACCAGTTGTCGGCCTCTGCGGTGCGCGCGGTCGGCTATGACTTCAGCCTGGCCCTGCTCTCGTTGGAGGGCTTCATCGTCGCGGCCGCAGCGCTGGTCTATGCGGCCTGTGTACTTCCCGAACCGGTATTTCCGCGGTGGACGGCCTGGCTGGCGATCGTCGCCGCGGTGATCAACCTGGCGGGGACGACGAGCGTGTTCTTCCGCACCGGCGTCTTTTCCATCGAGGGCAACCTGCTCACCACGTGGTTGCCGGGGCTGTTCACCGCGGTGTGGTACCTCGGTGTCTCGGTAGCCTTGTTCCGCACCCGCAACCCCGTTGAGCAGCCGCTCGGGTAGCGGCGCGCTGGTTTCACGGCCTGCGCCGCGGGCGGTCTTCACCCCGCTGAGCAGGCAGAGCAGGGATTTGGATCGCGCCCAGATCTAGGGCATACTGTTCGGGTTGCCTTGAGCCGGGTTCGCCCCCATACGGGAGCGTGCCGCCCAAGGTTAACGACCGGCGCCCGTACGGGCGCGTCCGGTCCCCACCTCGGAGCGCGACAGAGATCAATCGCGTCTCGGGGCCTGCGTGAGGGCGACACACCCGACCGCGGGGGTCGGAGCACCAGAGACAGGTAAAGAGCGGCGGCGACAGCCAGCGCTGTAACTCCGGCAATAGCCGGCGTGCTAGCGCAAAGACCACCGTGTCCCTCTGTGGGACCAAGCAGGAATGAAGGTAGGAGAAGCGTGGCGGGACAAAAGATCCGCATCAGGCTCAAGGCCTACGACCACGAGGCCATTGATGCCTCGGCGCGCAAGATCGTGGAGACGGTCACCCGTACCGGTGCGAGCGTGGTTGGTCCGGTGCCGCTGCCGACGGAAAAGAACGTGTACTGCGTCATCCGCTCCCCGCATAAGTACAAGGACTCGCGGGAGCACTTCGAGATGCGCACGCACAAGCGACTCATCGACATCCTCGACCCGACGCCGAAGACCGTTGACGCACTCATGCGCATCGATCTGCCGGCGAGCGTCGACGTGAACATCCAGTAGTAGGGGAGTCGACGAACAAATGGCACGAAAAGGCATTCTGGGCACCAAGCTGGGCATGACCCAGGTGTTCGACGAAAACAACCGGGTCGTCCCCGTCACGGTCGTCAAGGCCGGACCCAACGTGGTCACCCGCATCCGCACGCCCGAGCGTGACGGCTACAGCGCCGTTCAGCTCGCCTACGGCGAGATCAGCCCGCGCAAGGTGAACAAGCCGGTCACCGGTCAGTACGCCGCCGCCGGGGTGAACCCGCGCCGGCACCTCGCCGAGCTGCGGCTGGACGACGAGGCCGCGGCCGCCGAGTACGAGGTCGGCCAGGAGCTGACGGCGGAGATCTTCGCCGACGGCGCCTACGTCGATGTCACCGGCACGTCCAAGGGCAAGGGCTTCGCGGGCACGATGAAGCGCCACGGCTTCCGCGGCCAGGGCGCCAGCCACGGCGCCCAGGCGGTGCACCGCCGGCCGGGCTCGATCGGTGGCTGCGCCACCCCGGGCCGCGTCTTCAAGGGCACCCGGATGTCGGGCCGCATGGGTAACGACCGCGTCACCACACAGAACCTGGTGGTGCACAAGGTCGATGCCGAGAACGGCGTGCTGCTGATCAAGGGCGCGGTTCCCGGGCGCACCGGCGGGCTCGTGATGGTTCGCACGGCAGTCAAACGAGGTGAGAAGTGACTCTGAAGATTGACGTTCGCACTCCGAACGGCAAGAAGGACGGCACGGTGGAACTGCCGGCTGACCTTTTTGATGTGGAACCCAACATCGCGCTGATGCACCAGGTGGTGACCGCGCAGCTGGCCGCCAAGCGGCAGGGCACGCACGCCACTAAGACGCGCGCCCAGGTTTCCGGCGGTGGCAAGAAGCCGTACCGGCAGAAGGGCACCGGTCGCGCCCGCCAGGGTTCGACCCGCGCTCCGCAGTTCACCGGCGGTGGCATCGTCCACGGCCCGCAGCCGCGCGACTACAGCGAGCGGACGCCCAAGAAGATGATCCGCGCCGCCCTGCGCAGCGCGCTGTCGGACCGGGCCCGCAACGAGCGGATCCACGCGGTGACCGAGCTGCTCGAAGGGCAGACGCCGTCGACCAAGAGCGCAAAGGCGTTCCTGGGCACGCTGACCGACCGCCGCAAGGTTCTGGTCGTGATCGGCCGCACCGACGAGGTCGGCGCCAAGAGCGTGCGCAATCTGCCTGGCGTGCATGTGATCTCGCCGGATCAGCTCAACACCTACGACGTGCTGAATGCCGACGACGTGGTGTTCTCGGTCGAGGCCCTGAACGCCTACATCGGCGCGAATACCAAAGAAGGAGCGTCGGTCTGATGGCAACGATTACCGACCCCCGCGACATCATCTTGGCCCCGGTCATCTCCGAGAAGTCGTACGGCCTGATCGAGGACAACGTCTACACGTTCATCGTCGCACCCGGCTCGAACAAGACGCAGATCAAGATCGCGATCGAGAAGATCTTCAAGGTGAAGGTCGACTCGGTGAACACCGCCAATCGGCAGGGCAAGCGCAAGCGCACCCGCGCCGGTTACGGACAGCGCAAGAGCACCAAGCGCGCGATAGTGACCCTGGCCGCCGGCAGCAAGCCGATCGACCTCTTCGGAGCTCCCGCCTGATCGGCGGGACTGCAGATAGAACTCAGGAATAGATAATGGGAATTCGCAAGTACAAGCCGACGACCCCCGGTCGCCGCGGTGCCAGCGTCTCCGATTTCTCCGAGATCACTCGCTCGACTCCGGAGAAGTCGCTGATCCGCCCGCTGCACGGAACCGGCGGTCGTAACGCGCACGGCCGAATCACCACCCGCCACAAGGGCGGCGGGCACAAGCGTGCCTACCGGGTGATCGACTTCCGGCGCAACGACAAGGACGGCGTCAACGCCAAGGTCGCACACATCGAGTACGACCCGAACCGCACCGCGAACATCGCACTGCTGCACTACCTGGACGGCGAGAAGCGCTACATCATTGCGCCGCAGGGTCTTTCGCAGGGCGACATCGTGGAGTCGGGCGCCAACGCCGACATCAAGCCGGGTAACAACCTGCCGCTGCGCAACATCCCCGCCGGTACCGTGATCCACGCCGTGGAGCTGCGTCCCGGTGGCGGAGCCAAGCTGGCCCGTTCGGCCGGCTCGAGCATCCAGCTGCTGGGTAAGGAAGGCACCTACGCCTCCCTGCGTATGCCCTCGGGTGAGATCCGCCGCGTCGACGTGCGCTGCCGCGCCACCGTCGGCGAGGTCGGCAACGCCGAGCAGGCCAACATCAACTGGGGCAAGGCCGGCCGTATGCGGTGGAAGGGCAAGCGTCCCACCGTTCGTGGCGTGGTGATGAACCCGGTCGACCACCCGCACGGTGGTGGCGAGGGCAAGACCTCCGGTGGTCGCCACCCGGTCAGCCCGTGGGGCAAGCCCGAGGGCCGCACCCGCAAGCCCAACAAGCCGAGCGACAAGCTCATCGTCCGACGCCGGCGCACCGGCAAGAAGCGCTAGGCAGGGGAGTAGACAATGCCACGCAGCCTGAAGAAGGGTCCGTTCGTCGACGACCATCTGCTCAAGAAGGTCGACGTTCAGAACGAGAAGAACACCAAGCAGGTCATCAAGACCTGGTCGCGTCGTTCGACCATCATCCCGGACTTCATCGGTCACACCTTCGCCGTCCACGACGGTCGCAAGCATGTGCCGGTGTTCGTCACCGAGGCGATGGTCGGCCACAAGCTGGGCGAGTTCGCACCGACGCGCACGTTCAAGGGTCACATCAAGGACGACCGGAAGAGTAAGCGGCGATGACGACTGCAACCACCGAATACCCGTCTGCGACAGCCAAAGCGCGCCACATCGGGATCTCGGCCACCAAGGCGCGCCGCGTCATCAACCTGGTGCGCGGCAAGAGCGTCGAGGACGCCCTCGACATCCTTCGCTGGGCGCCGCAGCAGGCCAGTGAGCCGGTCGCCAAGGTGATCGCGAGCGCTGCCGCCAACGCGCAGAACAACAACGGTCTGGACCCGGCGACGCTGGTGGTCGCCACCATCACCGCCGACGAGGGCCCGACCGCAAAGCGCATCCGGCCGCGCGCGCAGGGTCGCGCGTACCGAATCCGCAAGCGCACCAGCCACATCACGGTGATCGTCGAAAGCCGTCCGAGCAAGAAGGAAGCGGGCAAGTCGGCTAGTGCCGCCCGCGCCCGTCGCGCTCAGGCCAGCAAGGCCGCCACCAAGAGAGCGGCTCCCAAGACCAAGGCTTCGGCCGAAGCGAAGGAGGGCTCGGAGTAGTGGGCCAGAAAATCAACCCCCACGGCTTCCGGCTCGGTATCACCACCGACTGGAAGTCCCGGTGGTACGCCGACAAGCAGTACGCGGATTACGTCAAGGAAGACGTGGCGATCCGCCGGCTGCTGGCCACGGGTCTGGAGCGCGCCGGCATTGCCGACGTGGAGATCGAGCGCACCCGTGACCGGGTTCGCGTTGACATCCACACCGCGCGCCCGGGCATCGTGATCGGTCGTCGTGGCACCGAGGCCGACCGCATCCGCGCCGACCTGGAAAAGCTGACCGGCAAGCAGGTTCAGCTGAACATCCTCGAGGTGAAGAACCCCGAGAGCCAGGCCCAGCTGGTCGCCCAGGGTGTCGCCGAGCAGCTGAGCAACCGGGTGGCGTTCCGCCGCGCGATGCGTAAGGCCATCCAGTCGGCCATGCGGCAACCCAACGTCAAGGGCATCCGCGTGCAGTGCTCGGGTCGCCTCGGCGGCGCCGAGATGAGCCGCTCGGAGTTCTACCGCGAAGGCCGTGTGCCGCTGCACACCCTGCGCGCCGACATCGATTACGGACTGTACGAGGCCAAGACCACGTTCGGCCGCATCGGCGTGAAGGTGTGGATCTACAAGGGCGACATCGTCGGTGGCAAGCGTGAGCTGTCCGCCGCCGCACCCGCCGCCGATCGTCCGCGCCGCGAGCGTCCGTCGGGCACCCGCCCGCGTCGCAGCGGTGCATCAGGCACCACCGCGACGAGCACCGAAGCCGGTCGCGCCGCCAGTGAAGAAACCGCAGAGTCTGCGGTTCCCGTCACCACGGAGGCGCCGGCCGTCGAGCCCGCCGCTGAAACCACGGAGAGCTAACTCATGCTTATTCCCCGTAAAGTCAAGCACCGCAAGCAACATCACCCCAAGCAGCGTGGTATTGCCAGCGGTGGCACGTCGGTGACGTTCGGTGACTACGGCATCCAGGCACTGGAGCACGCCTACATCACCAACCGGCAGATCGAGTCCGCTCGTATCGCCATCAACCGGCACATCAAGCGTGGCGGCAAGGTGTGGATCAACATCTTCCCGGACCGCCCGCTGACCAAGAAACCCGCCGAAACTCGTATGGGTTCCGGCAAGGGTTCGCCCGAGTGGTGGGTGGCCAATGTCAAGCCTGGCCGCGTGCTGTTCGAGCTGAGCTACCCCAACGAGCAGACTGCTCGGGAAGCTCTGACCCGTGCGATCCACAAGCTGCCGATCAAGGCACGCATCGTGACCCGAGAGGAGCAGTTCTGATGGCTGTTGGCATCAGCGCCGGCGAACTGCGTGAGCTCACTGACGAAGAGCTGACCGACAAGCTGCGGGAATCCAAGGAAGAGCTGTTCAACCTGCGCTTCCAGATGGCCACCGGGCAGCTGGACAACAACCGCCGGCTTCGCACCGTGCGTCAGGAGATTGCGCGCATCTACACCGTGCTGCGCGAACGTGAACTGGGTCTGGCCGCCGGACCCGCTGGTGAGGAAGCGTAATGGCAGATACAAAGGGCCCCAAGCACACTGAGCGCACCGAAGAGGCGCGTGGCCGTCGCAAGACGGTCATCGGCTACGTGGTCAGCGACAAGATGCAGAAGACCATCGTGGTCGAGCTCGAATCCCGCAAGAGTCACCCGCTCTACGGCAAGATCATCCGGACCACGACGAAGGTCAAAGCGCACGACGAGAACGGTGACGCCGGTATCGGCGACCGGGTCTCCCTGATGGAGACCCGCCCGCTGTCGGCGTCCAAGCGCTGGCGTCTCGTCGAGGTTCTCGAGCGCGCCAAGTAAAACTCCGGTCTTAGCAAACGCGAGCCGCGGCTGATAAGCCGCGGCTCGCATTTGTGTGCCGGTTCTGCGACTCGGCTGCGAGCAGTCGCAGAACCGTGCACAACTGGTCCGCCGCATGGAAGTCTGTCCGCATGACCACGGAGTTCAACGGCAAGATCGAACTGGACATTCGCGATTCCGAAGCGGACTGGGGCCCGTACGCGGCGCCGACTGCACCCGAGAACGCGCCCAACGTGCTGTATCTGGTGTGGGACGACATCGGCATCGCGACCTGGGACTGCTTCGGTGGGCTGGTGTCGATGCCGGCGATGTCGCGGATCGCCGAGCGCGGAGTTCGGCTGTCGCAGTTCCACACCACGGCACTGTGTTCGCCGACCAGGGCGTCGCTGTTGACCGGCCGCAACGCGACCACGGTGGGCATGGCGACCATCGAGGAGTTCACCGACGGTTTCCCCGGTATCAATGGCCGCATTCCCGATGACACCGCGCTGATTTCGGAGGTGCTGGCCGAACGCGGCTACAACACGTACTGCGTGGGCAAGTGGCACCTCACCCCGATCGAAGAGTCCAGCCTCGCGGCGACCCGCAGGCACTGGCCGCTCTCGCGCGGCTTCGAGCGGTTCTACGGTTTCATGGGCGGCGAGACCGACCAGTGGTACCCCGAGCTCGTGTACGACAGCCACCCCGTGGAGGCGCCGGCTACCCCCGAAGAGGGTTATCACCTGTCAAAGGACTTGGCGGACAAGGCAATCGAATTCATCCGCGACTCCACCATGATCGCCCCTGACAAGCCGTGGTTCACCTATCTGTGCCCCGGGGCCGGCCACGCGCCGCACCATGTGTTCTCCGAGTGGGCCGACCGCTACTCCGGAACCTTCGACATGGGCTACGAGCGCTATCGCGAGATCGTGCTGGAGAACCAGAAGAAGCTCGGCATCGTGCCGCCCGACACCGAACTGTCCGCGGTGAACCCCTACAACGACGTCACCGGACCCGACGGCCAGCCGTGGCCGGAGCAGGACACGGTGCGTCCGTGGGATTCGCTGTCCGATGAAGAGAAGCGGCTGTTCACCCGGATGGCCGAAGTGTTCGCCGGCTTCCTGTCCTACACCGACGCCCAAATCGGCCGAGTCCTGGACTACCTGGACGAGTCCGGGCAGTTGGACAACACCATCATCGTCGTCATCTCCGACAACGGCGCCAGCGGCGAGGGCGGGCCCAACGGGTCGGTCAACGAGGGCAAGTTCTTCAACGGTTACATCGACACCGTCGAGGACAGCATGCGCTTCTTCGACGAACTGGGCGGACCCACCACCTACGAGCACTACCCGATCGGGTGGGCCATGGCGTTCAACACGCCCTACAAGCTCTACAAGCGCTACGCCTCCCACGAGGGGGGTATCGCCGACACCGCAATCATCTCCTGGCCCAACGGAATTGCCGCCCACGGTGAAGTCCGAGACAACTACGTCAACGTCGCCGACGTCACGCCGACCATCTACGAGTTGCTGGGAATCGGCGCACCCGACACCGTGAAGGGCATCACCCAGAAACCCCTCGACGGAGTGAGTTTCAAAGCAGCACTTGACGATTCGACGGCTGACACCGGTAAAGAAACCCAGTTCTACACGATGCTGGGAACCCGAGGCATCTGGCACAAGGGCTGGTTCGCCAGCAGCGTGCATCCCGCGTCGCCGTCGGGCTGGTCGCATTTCGACGCCGACCGCTGGGAGCTGTACCACATCGAGAACGACCGCAGCCAATGTCACGACCTGGCGGCCGAACACCCCGACAAGCTCGCCGAGTTGCAGAAGCTGTGGTTCAGCGAGGCCGAGAAGTACAACGGCCTGCCGCTGACCGACCTCAACGTGGGGGAGATGCTGGGGCGCTGGCGGCCCACGCTGGCCGGTGACCGACCGCGCTACGTCTACTACCCGAACACCGCGCCGGTCGGGATGGGCGCCTGCGTGAACATCGTCGGCCGCTCGTTCTCGGTGTTGGCCGAGGTGAACGTCAGCAGCCCGGACGTCCGCGGGGTGTTGCTCAAGCAGGGCGCCGGTCACGGCGGTTACGTCTTGTTCGTCGACGACGGCCGGCTGCAGTTCGTCTACAACTTCTTCGGCGAAGACGAACAGCGGGTGATCGCGCCCGACCCGGTGCCGCTCGGTGATCACATCCTGGGGGTGGGCTACGCCCGGACCGGAACGGTCGACGGCAGCCACACGCCACTGGGTGACGCCACCCTCTACGTCGACGGCGCTGCGGTGGCCACGCTGACCGGTGTCAAAGCCCACCCGTTCACGTTCGGGTTGGCCGGCGGCGGGGTCAGCGTCGGCCGCAATCTCGGCCAGCCGGTCACGTCGGCCTACCAGGCACCTTTCAGCTTCACGGGAGGAACGATCGCCCAGGTGGTCGTCGACGTCTCGGGCACGCCGTACGTCGATGCGGAGCGTGAACTCGCTGCGGCCTTCGCCAGGGACTGAGCGCAGCGTCATACTGGAGCGGTGACTCGGCTGGTATGTGCCGCTGCGGCGGTGTTGGTGCTGGCCGTTCCAGGTGTTGCCGCCTGCGCGCGTAACAGTGCCGGGACGGCGGTCCGGGTTGAGGCGTCGACACCGACGACCAGCGCCACCCCCACGTCGGCGTCGCCGACGACGAAGGTGACCGACGAGCCTGAGTCGTCGCAACCCGGCGTCGTGGAGACCACCAAGGTGTCCGTTCCGCCGAATGCCGTCGTGTGCCGACAGGAACAGCCCGGCCAGACGGCAGTAGCGACCGTCGCCGACCCGGCGGCGCCGCAGATCACGGTGCGGGTGCCGCCCGGATGGTCGGTGACGCCCGGCAGCGGTGATGTCGGCGCGTTGCTGTCCGGTCCCGACGACATGGTCGGCAAGGTGACCATCGCGGCGACGCCGCTGGATCCGGCGGCGGCGTTCACCCGCTACGGCGACGACCTGATGGCCAGGTATCCGATCAGCACGCTGAGCCTGCTGCCCGGCGACTTCTGCGGATTCAGCGGACAGAAGCTGATCGGCACGTGGGCGCAGGACCCCGACGAGTCGCTCGAATACCACGACCGCATTGCCCACATCTGGACCAACAGCGGCAACTATCTGGTTGCGGTTCACGTGGAGGCGCCGTCGGGCGTGGCCGGCTTCGACGAGGCCGCCTCGGTGCTGACCGACAAGTTCAGCATCGTCATACCCTGAAGCCATGCTCACCGAGCTCGTCGAGGTGCCGGGCGGCGCGTTCCGGATGGGGTCGACCAGTTTCTATCCCGAAGAGGCGCCGATCCACACGGTGGCCGTGGACGCCTTCGCGATCGAACGACACCCGGTGACCAATGCGCAGTTCGCCGAATTCGTCGCTGACACCGGGCATGTCACCGTCGCCGAGAAGGCACTCGATCCGGCTTTGTATCCCGGTGTGCCCCAAGCGGATCTACAACCGGGCGCACTGGTGTTCCGGCCGACGCCCGGTCCGGTGAACCTGGCGGATTGGCGACAGTGGTGGGACTGGGCGCCCGGTGCGAATTGGCGCGCGCCGTTCGGCCCCGGCAGCGACATCGCCGACAAGGCCGACCATCCCGTCGTGCAGGTGGCCTATCCCGACGCGGCCGCGTACGCGCGGTGGGCCGGCCGTCGGCTGCCGACGGAAGCCGAGTGGGAGTACGCGGCCCGGGCCGGCAGCACGAGCGCGTACGCGTGGGGTGATGAGCCGACGGTCGGTGGATCGCTGATGGCCAACACCTGGCAGGGCCGGTTCCCGTACCGCAACGACGGGGCGCTGGGATGGACCGGCACCTCACCGGTGGGTGTCTTCCCGCCGAACGGGTTCGGTCTCGTCGACATGATCGGCAATGTCTGGGAGTGGACGACCACGCGTTTTTCGGCACATCACGTGCTCGAGCAGAAAAACGGATGCTGCCCCCCGCCCGCGGAGCCCGACCCGAGCATCAGCCAGGCGCTCAAAGGCGGCTCGCATCTGTGCGCGCCGGAGTACTGCCACCGGTACCGGCCTGCCGCGCGGTCGCCTCAGTCACAGGACACCTCGACCACGCACATCGGCTTCCGCTGCGTGGTGAGACTGTAGTTAGCGATACGTCCACTCGCGATTCTTCGCGGTAACGACAGCCTCGGCGGAATTGTCGGCATGCGCTGCGAGCATTCGGCCATGAGGAAGCTCATCGTCGGCAGTCAGGCCCAGCAGATAGGCGCCGTGACGGAGTACGAGCTGCGGCGGGGATACGTACGAATGCACCGGAATGTCTACGTGCCCAAGGGATATTCGCCTGACTTGGTGGACGTCATCGACGGTGCGTGGTTGCGATCCGGTCGTAAAGGCGTGGTCGCAGGGGTCTCCGCGTCGGCGCTGCACGGTGCGTCCTGGGTTGACGCCAACTCTCCTGTCGAGCTCATCTGGAACAACACCCGGCCACCCGAAGGGGTCATCGCCCGCGCCGAACGCCTTGACGACGACGAGGTCACCACGTGCGAGTGCATTGCGGTCACAACGCCGGCTCGGACCGCCTACGACCTCGGCCGGCACCTTCCGCGGGGCGAGGCACTCATGCGGCTGGACGCGCTCAAGCGGGCGACGGCCTATCTCGATGACGAGGTGCTCGAGCTGACCCGGCGGCACAAGGGTGCGCGGGGCATCCGGCAGCTGCTCGAATTGCTACCGCTTGTCGACGGCGGCGCAGCCTCGCCGCAAGAGACGAGGCTGCGGTTGTTGTACCTCGACGCTGGGTTTCCCCGGCCGAGCACTCAGATCGCCGTCTTCGAAGGGCAGTGGAAGGTCATCCGCAGGCTCGACATGGGCTGGGAGGACTTCAAGGTCGCCTCGGAGTACGACGGCGATCAACACCGGACCGATCGGGTGCAGTACGTCCGGGACCAACGGCTGATGCCCAAGGTCGCGCGGCTGGGGTGGGAGGTCGTCCGGGCGATCAAGGAGGATCGCGACGCAGAGATCCTCGACCGGACGTACGTGGCCCTCGTCCGACGGGGATGGGATGGTCGGCTGCGTCCGTCCCGACGAAACCGCTGGTGGCGCCCACCGACCATGCTGGGCGATGCAGCGAGCCTGTAGTTGGCGACACGTCCACTCGCGTTTCGTGTCGCTAACGACAGCCTCGGCAGTGACGCTCCCGGGTGCGGTGAGCAGCGCGGATTTGGAGCTTTTCCGCTCGTCACCTAGCATGTGGGGGTTGCCTAGGGCAGACCTCGGTTATCTCCGCGTGAGAAAACCCCGCGTGCTCTTTGGGTAGCAAGAACAAGACCGCGCACGTCAGGGTCGGTAATCCTGCGTGCACACAGTTAACCAGGTCGAGGAGATCTAGTGATTCAGCAGGAATCGCGGCTCAAGGTCGCCGACAACACGGGCGCCAAGGAGATCTTGTGCATCCGTGTTCTGGGTGGCTCGTCGCGGCGCTACGCCGGCATCGGAGATGTCATCGTGGCGACCGTCAAGGACGCCATCCCCGGCGGCAACGTCAAGCGCGGTGACGTGGTCAAGGCCGTCGTGGTGCGCACCGTCAAGGAGCGTCGCCGCGCCGACGGCAGCTACATCAAGTTCGACGAGAACGCCGCCGTCATCATCAAGAACGACAACGACCCGCGAGGCACCCGCATCTTCGGCCCGGTCGGCCGTGAGCTGCGCGAGAAGCGCTTCATGAAGATCGTCTCGCTGGCCCCGGAGGTTTTGTAAATGAAGGTCCACAAGGGCGACACCGTGCTCGTCATCGCCGGCAAGGACAAGGGCGCCAAGGGCAAGGTCCTGCAGGCCTACCCGTCCCGCAACCGCGTCCTCGTCGAGGGCGTCAACCGGATCAAGAAGCACACCGCGCAGTCGGCGAACGAGCGCGGCGCATCCTCGGGCGGCATCGTCACCCAGGAAGCTCCGATCCACGTCTCCAACGTGATGGTGGTCGACTCCGACGGCAAGCCGACCCGCGTCGGCGTTCGCCGCGACGAGGAGACCGGCAAGAACGTCCGCATCGCCAAGAGCAACGGCAAGGACCTCTGAGAGATATGACTACCGCAGAAAAAGTTCAGCCCCGGCTGAAGGCGCGCTACCGCGAAGAGATCCGCGACGCGCTGAACAAAGAGTTCAACTACGCCAACGTCATGCAGATCCCCGGCGTGGTCAAGGTCGTCGTCAACATGGGTGTCGGTGACGCCGCCCGCGACGCCAAGCTGATCAACGGCGCAGTCAACGACCTGGCGCTGATCACCGGCCAGAAGCCCGAGATCCGCAAGGCCCGCAAGTCGATCGCACAGTTCAAGCTGCGCGAGGGCATGCCGATCGGTGCGCGGGTGACCCTGCGCGGCGATCGCATGTGGGAGTTCCTCGACCGGCTGGTGTCGATCGCCCTTCCGCGTATCCGCGACTTCCGCGGCCTGAGCGGCAAGCAGTTCGACGGCCACGGCAACTACACCTTCGGGCTCGCCGAGCAGTCGGTGTTCCACGAGATCGACGTCGACTCGATCGACCGTCCGCGCGGCATGGACATCACCGTCGTCACCTCGGCGACCAACGACGACGAAGGTCGGGCGCTGCTGCGCGCGCTGGGCTTCCCCTTCAAGGAGAACTGAGCAGATGGCAAAGAAGGCACTGGTCAACAAGGCCAATAAGAAGCCGAAGTTCGCCGTGCGGGCCTACACCCGCTGCAACAAGTGCGGACGTCCGCACGCCGTGTACCGCAAGTTCGGCCTGTGCCGAATCTGCTTGCGCGAGATGGCCCATGCCGGCGAACTGCCCGGTGTGCAGAAGTCCAGCTGGTAACAGACCCCTACAGAACAGGTGCGCAGCAGGCCCAGACCGGGAACCGCTGCGAGGAAGGTAGACAGGCCCAGTCATGACCATGACGGACCCGATCGCAGACTTCTTGACACGTCTGCGCAACGCCAATTCGGCGTATCACGACGAAGTGACCCTGCCGCACTCGAAGATCAAGGCCAACATCGCCGAGATCCTCAAGAGCGAGGGGTACATCAGCGATTTCCGCACCGAGGATGCTCGGGTCGGTAAGTCGCTTGTTGTCCAGCTCAAGTACGGCCCCAACCGGGAGCGCAGCCTCGCCGGTCTGCGCCGGGTGTCCAAGCCCGGTCTGCGGGTGTACGCGAAATCCACCAATCTGCCGCGGGTTCTCGGCGGGCTGGGCGTGGCGATCATCTCCACGTCCTCCGGCTTGCTGACCGACCGCCAGGCGTCCCGACAGGGCGTGGGCGGCGAAGTCCTCGCTTACGTTTGGTAAGGGGGAGAAGACATGTCGCGTATTGGTAAGCAGCCGGTGGCCATTCCCGCCGGAGTTGATGTGACGATCGACGGTCAGAACGTGTCGGTCAAGGGCCCGAAGGGCACGCTGGAGTTGGCGATCGCCGAGCCTATCACCGTGTCGCGCAACGACGATGGCGCGATCGTGGTCAGCCGGCCCGACGACGAGCGGCGCAGCCGTTCGCTGCACGGGCTGTCGCGCACGCTGGTGTCCAACCTGGTGACCGGTGTGACCCAGGGTTACACCACGAAGATGGAGATCTTCGGCGTCGGTTACCGTGTGCAGCTCAAGGGCAGCAACCTCGAGTTCGCGCTCGGGTACAGCCATCCCGTGGTCATCGAGGCTCCGGAGGGCATCACCTTCGCGGTGGAGACGCCCACCAAGTTCTCGATCTCGGGTATCGACAAGCAGAAGGTCGGCCAGATCTCGGCGAACATCCGTCGCCTGCGCCGCCCCGACCCCTACAAGGGCAAGGGCGTGCGTTACGAGGGTGAGCAGATCCGCCGCAAGGTCGGAAAGACAGGTAAGTAAGCCATGGCTCAAGCACAGAAGGCAGCCACCGATCGCCAGCCGGTCGGCACGAGTGTCTCGGCCGCACGCCGGGTTTCGCGCCTCCGTCGGCACAACCGGCTGCGCAAGAAGGTCGTCGGCACCGCCGAGCGGCCCCGCCTCGTGGTCAACCGCTCCTCGCGGCACATCCACGTTCAGCTCATCGACGATGGCAACGGCACCACGATCGCCGCGGCGTCGTCCATCGAGGCTGACGTGCGTGCGGTCGAGGGCGACAAGAAGGCCCACAGCGTGCGGGTCGGTCAGCTGATCGCCGAGCGCGCGAAGGCGGCGGGCGTCGAAGCTGTGGTGTTCGACCGCGGTGGCAACACCTACGGCGGCCGCATCGCGGCGCTGGCCGACGCGGCTCGCGAGAACGGACTCAAATTCTAATGACGAACAACGGAAGGACCGCATGATGGCGGAGCAGACCGCAGCCGGCAGCGCGCCGGATACCGGCGCCCCCTCAGCCGGCACCCGTACCGACACCCAGCGCGGCGGACGCGACGACCGTGGCGGCCGTGGCCGTCGCGACGACCGTGGCGACCGCGGTGGACGTGGTGGCCGCGACGGCGGCGAGAAGAGCAACTACCTCGAGCGCGTCGTCACGATCAACCGAGTCTCCAAGGTGGTCAAGGGTGGTCGGCGCTTCAGCTTCACCGCCCTGGTCATCGTCGGTGACGGCAACGGTCTGGTCGGCGTCGGCTACGGCAAAGCCAAAGAGGTGCCCGCCGCGATCGCCAAGGGTGTCGAGGAAGCTCGCAAGAACTTCTTCCGCGTCCCGCTGATCGGTGGCACCGTCACCCATCCCGTGCAGGGCGAGGCCGCAGCCGGTGTCGTGATGCTGCGTCCGGCCAGCCCCGGTACCGGTGTCATCGCCGGTGGCGCGTGCCGTGCCGTGCTGGAATGCGCTGGCGTGCACGACGTTCTGGCCAAGTCGCTGGGCAGTGACAACGCGATCAACGTGGTGCATGCCACCGTTGCCGCGCTCAAGCTGCTGCAGCGTCCCGAAGAGGTGGCCGCCCGTCGTGGGCTGCCCATCGAAGACGTCGCGCCGGCCGGCATGCTGCGCGCCCGTCGGGAGAGCGAAGCGCTGGCTGCTGCAGCCGCGCGTGAAGGAAGCGCATAACCATGGCAGAGCTGAAAATCACCCAGGTGCGCGGGATCGTCGGTACCCGCTGGAAGCAGCGTGAGAGCCTGCGGACCCTGGGCCTGAAGAAGATTCGCCAGTCGGTGGTTCGCGAGGACAACCCGCAGACGCGCGGACTGATCAACGTCGTGCATCACCTCGTAGAGGTGGAGGAAGTCAAATGAGCGTCATCAAACTGCACGACCTGAAGCCGGCTCCCGGCTCCAAGACCGCGAAGACCCGCGTCGGTCGCGGTGAGGGCTCCAAGGGTAAGACGGCCGGTCGTGGCACCAAGGGCACCAAGGCCCGTAAGAACGTGCCGGTGACCTTCGAGGGTGGGCAGATGCCGATCCACATGCGGCTGCCCAAGCTCAAGGGTTTCCGTAACCGGTTCCGCACCGAGTACGCCGTCGTCAACGTCGGCGACCTGAACAAGGCGTTCCCGCAGGGCGGCACCGTCGGTGTCGACGACCTGGTGGAGAAGGGCCTGGTTCGCAAGAACGTGCTCGTGAAGGTGCTTGGTGACGGCAAGCTGACCGCCAAGGTCGACGTCACCGCCCACAAGTTCAGCGGCAGCGCCCGCGAGGCCATCACCGCCGCAGGCGGTTCGGCCACCGAACTGTAAAGGCACACAACGAAAAAGCCCCCGCCTCGGCGGGGGCTTTTTCGTTCTCAGGTGGTCTGCAGTTCGGCGGTCACCGTGCTGTAGCCGCTGTATTGCCAGGCCTTCATGAACTCATCGAGCGGCACGGGGAATCCCTGACCGTTGCGCATAGCGCTGTCGTTGATGAACACAACCTTCTTGGTCAGGTCGACGCTGATAACCACGACGTCGTGGTCGCGCTGCACACCCCTGGGCCCCGGCTGGAAGGTGGTGCGGTCGAAGTAGCGCCGGGTGTATGCGTTCCAGATGACATTGCTGGCAACCGAGACGATCACCCCTTGGTTCTGGCTCAGGGCTGCGGTCATGGCGTCCATCGCCACGTCGCCTTCGCCCTTGAGATATGTGGTCCAGTCGGCGTTGACGCCATTCATGTTCAGGAGCTTGAGCGCATCCGCGGTGTTTGTGCCCCAATGCAAGCCGTTGTCCCCGGTACCGTCGGGCTCATAGATCATTTGGTTGGGATAGACACCACTTGGTGTGGAGGTCGCCTGGGCGAGGATCTGCTGGCCAAGATCCGGTGGCATCGCGCCGCCCCTGAGCTGACCGATGATCGCCGCGGTTGCCATGAGCAGGCAGGTCGGGTAATTGCCTTGGTAGACAAAGTACGGGTAGTTCTTGGCGTAATTTCCGTACTCGACGCTGTCCGGCGACGGCGGGGCGATGTTGGGATCGGCAACCCCGAACACGTAGCTGAGGTCATTCGCGAGATCGCCGAGATTGGCCTGAGCGCCTTGGATTTGATGCACGACCAGCAGGGCGACGTTCTTCCCGGCGCTGTCCAGAGCCCGGCCGATGTCGTTGGGTGCAGGCAGTGACCAGACCAGTTTGGTCGCCGGTGCAGGGAGTGGAGTCGAGGACGAGGAGGCCAGCTGCGCGGTGACGAGTCTGAAGCTCTGCTTGCTCCACTGGTCGGTGAAGTCCTCGAGACTCATCTGGAGTCCCTGGCCGCCGGCCTGGGTTGGGTCGTTGATCGTGACGAGGTTCTGGGTGGTATCGAGCCCGATCACGATCACGGTCTTCTCGCCCGCACCGGTGACCCCGTCGACCGGGCCATTGATGGCCGCGATTATCACTTTGGTCGGGTCTTGCAGCCCTGCCGCCAACGCATTGATGGCTTTGGTCTGCTGACTGTAGGACTTCGACGTGATTCGAACGTCCTTGTCCTGCAATAGTTCATAACTGTCCGTCCACCTGACGAACCACTTCGCGTCGGACCCGCGGTAGATCTTATAACCGGGATAGGCAACACTTTCGGTGTTCAACGCAGCGGTGATGAAGGCCGGGAGATCGGGCGCCGCCCCCGTTAGCTGTCCGTATGCCATCGCCACCGTGGAGAGCGGGGCAGCATAGTAGTCCTGCATCCCCACGTAGTACTGCTTGTTGAGCGTCGGGTTGCCGTAGACGCCGGGTGTGGTGATGGTGACGCGGGAGATACCGAAAACGTTGGCCAGGTCGTCGCGGAGCACGTCGAGGTTGGCCCGAGTACCGGCGACTTGATTCGCGACGGTCAGGTAGACGTTGTGCCCGAACTCCGCCAGATCCTGGACGATTTTGTTCGGTGTCGGCGTGGCAAGCGCGGCGACACTTGCCGCTGATGTGGTCGAACTCTCGGCCAAGGAGATCGCGCTCGGCGGTGTCGACGACTTCGCGGTTGTGGCGCTGCGGGCGGGGCCGGCGGGCTTGTTCGCGACTTTGCGCGCGCTCTTCGCCTTACCCGGTGTCGTCGACTTCGACGTTGAAGTGTTCGAGGTCGAACTGGCGGAGGAGTGGGCGCCCGATGACGATCCGGTGTCGGCGGAGGCGACGGCCGCCGCCGATACCATGGCCGCGCCGACGCCCAGCGTCACCGCCCCGGCGTTCAACCACAGCCGCGTGTTGTGCGTGCGTTGTGCTTTCACGCCTTCGATCGGATCGGTCTCACGTGCGCGCGTTGCCATCGACCAGCCCCCGACTAGAAAGTTATTGACGCCTCTGCCGGGGAGGATGTTAGCTGGCAAGTCGGGCGCGTAGCCCGCTATCGCGAAAGTTTTTCGAAAGTGTCAGCTCAACTGCGGAATGACCTCTGCGGCAAGGCGTTCCATCTGCTCCCGATCCTCGGCCAGGCTCGCACCGACCGGATGGAGCAGCAGTGTCTGCGCGCCGGCATCGATCACCTCGCGCAGACCGCGCACGACATCGGACACCGTGCCCGACACCGGGACCGCGTCCACGCCCGGCATTGAGCCGTAGATCCGACGCAGCCCGCTCAGCACCCGCTCGCGGGCGCGCGCGTCGTCGTCGTCGACGATCAGGTACACCCGCTTGCCGATCCGGAAGGTGTGTGGATCCTTCTCCTGCTCGGCCAGTTCGGCACGCACGGTCTGCACCGCGGTCGCGAAGTTCTCGGTCGTCGACGATCCCGCTCCCATGAACGCATCACCGTGGCGTACCGCGCGGGCGATCGCGCGAGGGGCGTTGGCGCCGAACCAGATCGGCGGATGCGGGCGTTGCACCGGCTTCGGAGAGATCGGCAGATCGTCGACGTCGCGGAAGCGGCCGTGGAACGTCACTCGCGGCTCGTCGGACCAGGCCGCCTTCATCAACTCCAAGCCCTCGGTGAAGCTGCTGATGAAGGTCTTCGGGTCGACGCCGAACGCCTCGAATTTGCGACGGCCACCGCCGGGCGCCACGCCGAGGTCGAGACGGCCATGGCTGAGCCGGTCGACGGCGGTCACCGTCGACGCCAGCTGCAGCGGGTCGTGCAGGGACGTGATGAGCACGGCCACCCCGAGCCGCAGGGTGGTGGTGCACCCCGCGGCCCAAGCCAGCAGCTCCATCGGTGCGATCATCGGCGTCGGGCCGATGATCTGCTCGATGGTCCAGCCGCCCTCGAATCCGAGCTCCTCGGCGCGCGTCAGATAGCTGTGCAGGCCCTCGCCGTCGAAGCCGTCGGCATCAAGCTGCGGTATCGAGATCGAGTACCTCACCCCTCCACCGTACGAGCGCAACCGCGGGCACCCGCGTCGGCGTGGGTAACCTCGACTGTATGTTCGCCTTCCTGCCCGCCGTTCCGGGCGCCGACGACCTTCGCGACGCGCTGCGGCGCATTGACACCGCCCGCCACCACGGGGTTCCCGACGGCTGCATCCTCGAGCTCGATCTGCACACGGTGCCGCCGGAGTCCAGCAGCTTCGATCCGCTGACCTTCATCACCGGCGGCGGCCGGACGATGCTGCTGCGCGACGCGGTCGCCGCGATCCATCGCGCCGCAGAGGATCCACGGGTGGCCGGACTGATTGCGCGAGTGCAGCTTTCGGCCGCCCCGGCCGGGCCGGTGCAGGAACTACGGGCCGCCATCGCCGCGTTCACTGAAACCAAGCCCTCGCTGGCGTGGGCCGAGACCTATCCCGGCACCCTGTCCTACTACCTGGCCTCGGCGTTCTCCGAGGTGTGGATGCAGCCGACGGGCACCGTCGGTTTGATCGGGTTCGCCACCAACGCGCTGTTCCTGCGTGACGCCCTCGACAAGGCCGGTATCGAAGCCCAGTTCGTCGCCCGCGGCCAATACAAGTCGGCGGCCAACCTGTTCACCCAGGACCACTACACCGATGCCCACCGGGAGGCCGATTCCCGGCTGATCGCCAGCCTGCACAGCCAGGTCTGGCAGGCCATCGCCGAGTCCCGCAAGATCGACGTGGCGGCGGTCGACGAACTCGCCAACCGGGCGCCGTTGCTGCGCGACGCGGCCGTCGACGGGCATCTGGTCGACCGGATCGGTTTCCGCGACGAGGCCTACAGCCGCATCGCTGAACTCGTTGGTGCTGAAGGCATTTCACCAGAATCCGGCGACGCCGACGCGAGCGACAACGCCCCGCCGCGGTTGTACCTGTCCCGCTACGCACAGGCGGGTAAGGGTGGCCCGCAGCTGTCGATGCCGTCGGTTCCGGGCCGCAAGAAGCGCCCGCGGATCGCGGTGGTCACCGTCGCAGGCTCGATCGTCAGCGGTCGCGGCGGTCCGCAGGGCCTGCCGTTCGGGCGGTCCAGTGCCGGTGGCGACACGATCGGCGCGGCGCTTCGCGAGGTGGCCGCCGATGATGACGTGGATGCCGTCGTCGTGCGGGTGGACAGCCCGGGCGGATCGGTGACGGGCTCGGAGACGATCTGGCGGGAAGTCGCCCGGGTACGCGCGAAGGGCAAGCCGGTGGTGGCTTCGATGGGTGCGGTCGCCGCGTCGGGCGGCTACTACGTGGCGATGGCCGCCGATGCCATCGTCGCCAACCCGGGAACGATCACCGGGTCGATCGGAGTGCTGACCGGAAAGCTGGTGGCCCGCGGACTCAAGGAGCGTCTGGGTGTCGGCTCGGACAGTGTGCGCACCAATGACAATGCGGACGCCTGGTCGGTCAATGCGCCGTTCACCCCGGAGCAGCAGGCCCTGGTGGAAGCCGAGGCGGATTTGTTCTACACCGATTTCGTGCAGCGGGTGGCGCAGGCCCGGCACATGTCGGTGGAGGCCGTCGAGGAGGTCGCGCAGGGGCGGGTGTGGACCGGAGCCGACGCTCTCGAGCGCGGCCTGGTCGACGAACTCGGTGGGCTGCGGACCGCGGTGCGGCGGGCCAAGGTGCTCGCCGGGATCGACGCCGACACCAAGGCTGAACTGGTCAGCTATCCGAGCTCGTCACTGCGAGACTTCCTGCGCCCCAAGCCCTCCTCGCAACCTGCCGCTGCGTCGCTGCCCGAAGCCATCGCGGTGTTGATGGGCCAGTCGATCAGGGGAGTGGTCGATCAGGGTGAGCGTGCGCTGACCGGGACCAGCGCGCTGTGGCTGGGGTTCAGCCCAGAGTGGCACTGACGTAGACGATTTCGCCGAACGGATCGTTGTCGCCCCGCTCGGATGGGGCGGGCACACCATTGCGTGCGAACAGCTCGTCACTGGGAATTCCGGTGACATCCCAGCCCTTCTCGCCGAGGTAGGAGATGACGTGGCTACGCGGGCCGGCGTAGACAAGTGACCCCATGTCGATATCCAGACCCTGTTCGCGGGCTTGGGCCGTCATCGCTGTGCCCTTCTCGGGGTCGAAATCCATGATGCTGGGCACGAATTCGGTGGCGACCATGCTGCCCGGCGCGCTCAATTCCGTGATCGTGTCGAACAACCGGTCCTGCGCCTCCGGCGGCAGGTAGACGAGCAGCCCCTCGGCCACCCACGCGGTGGGCACGCTGGGATCGAAGCCGGCGGCGCGCAATGCGGCGGGCCAGTCCTCGCGGAGGTCGATGCCCACGGTGCGGTGCTGCGCGGCGGGCTCGGCGCCGATTCCGGCGAGTACACCGGTCTTGAACTCGATGACGTCGGGTTGGTCGATCTCGAACACCGTGGTGCCCGACGGCCAGGGCAGCCGGTAGGCGCGTGCGTCCAGGCCCGAGGCCAGAATCACCGCTTGCCGGATGCCCGTGGCGGTCGCGGCGGCGAAGTAGTCGTCGAAGAACTTGGCGCGCACGCCCATTCCGTTGATCATCGATTGCATGCGCTCGGGGGCGAGCTCGCCGAATGCCGAGGTGTCGACGTCGCCGTCGATCAGCTTGACGAAGAACTCGATGCCAACCGCCCGGACGAGGGGATCGGCGAACGGGTCATCGACCAGGCGCCGCGGGTCCTTGGTGGCCAGAGCGCGCCCGGCGGCGACCGCCGTCGCGGTGGCGCCGACGCTCGAGGTCAGGTCCCAGCTGTCGTTATCGGTGCGAGCCATGCGTGCTCCTAGGAAAGGGTGGCGGTCAGATAACCGGTGCTGTCACTGAACTGCACCAGTGTCTCGTCGTCGGGCATCTCGAATCCGTTGACGGCGTACGACTCCCGGGTGGTCAGCGTGCTGATCCGCCAACCACGTTCGGCGAGGTAGTCACCGGCCGGATTGCGCTCGCCGTCGTAGAACAACGCGGGCAGGTCGATGTCCGAGCCGATCTGAGACGAATACTTCTTGAATCGGTCGCGCCAGCTGTCGGGCAGCGTCGTTCCCGCGGCCATGAACTCGGTGGCGAAGCGGCTGCCCGGAGCCGACAGCGCGGTGACGTTGTCGAGCAACCGGTCCTGCGCCTCCGGCGGCAGGTAGATCAACAGGCCCTCGGCGATCCACGCCGTCGGCTGGTCGACGTCGAAACCGTTCTCCCGCAACGCCGTCGGCCAGTCATCACGCAGGTCGATGGCGACAGTGCGGCGATCGGCGGTGGGGGACACCCCGAGGTCGGCCATCACGCGGGTCTTGAACTCGATGACCTGCGGCTGGTCCAATTCGAACACCACCGAGCCGGCCGGCCAGCTCATCCGGTAGGCGCGGGTGTCCAGACCCGAGGCCAGGATGACCGCTTGCCGAATACCGTCGCGGGCCGCATTGGTGAAGACGTTGTCGAAATACCGGGTTCGCACGGCGATCTGCTCGGTCATGCGGCGCCGGTTGAGCATCGGATCGTCTTCGATGTTGGCTTCGCCGTTGGCAACTCGAATCAGGGACTCCACGCCGACGGCGTTGACCAGTGCCTCGGCGTAGGGGTCGTTGATCAGCGCGTCCGGACCTCGAGACGCCAGCGCGCGCGATGCCGCCACCGATGTCGCGGTGGCGCCGACGCTGGACGCGAGGTCCCAGGTGTCGCCCTCGTAGCGGATGTGGGTTTGGCACATGGTGTTACTTCCGAATTGCGGTGACGGAGACAGAATTACGCAGGGACTCGGTCAATTCGGTCTCGGGGAAGGGCCGGCCGTAGACGCCGAACATCTCCTCGCGGGCCCGGGCACTGACCTGCCAGCCCTGCTGTTCGAGATAACCGATGACCGGATTACGGTCGCCGGCGTAGAACAAATCGGCCATGTCGAGATCCAGGCCCCGCTCACGCCACTGGCTGCTGATCGCCTTGGAGCGCGCGGCCAGGCCGGCGCCGCCGTCCGGGTGGTATTCGGTGGCGATCCGGCTGCCCGGCGCGGAGAGCTCGGTGATGTTGTCGAACAACCGATCCTGAGCCTCCGGCGGCAGATAGACCAGCAGGCCCTCGGCACTCCATGCGGTCGGCTTGGTGTCGTCGAAACCGTTGGCGCGCAAGGCAGCCGGCCAATCCTCGCGCAGGTCGATACTCACCGAGCGAAGCTCGGCGGTGGGGGAGGCGCCCAGAGCGGCCAGCGTCTCGGTCTTGAAGTCGATCACCTGGGGCTGGTCGATCTCGAAGACCCACCATGCCGGCCGGCCAATCCAGCCGGTACGACCGCGAGTCCAGGCCGGAGGCCAGGATCACCGCCTGGCGCACTCCGGCCGCGGCCGCGTCGAGGAAGAAGTCGTCGAAGAAGCGGGTTCGCACCGCCATCACGTCGGTCATCACCCGGGCGGTGTTCTCGGACTCGACTTCACGCAGATCGAGGTCGCCGTCGACCATCTTGGTGAAGACGTCGATGCCGACGGCGCGCACCAGGGGTGCGGCGAACGGATCGTCGATGAGGGCGTTCTCTTCCCGACTGGCCACTGCACGGGCGGCGGCCACCATGGTGGCGGTGGTGCCGACGCTGGTGGCCAGGTCCCAGGAGTCCGAATCGCTGCGGCTCATCGGTCGCCGCCGTAGACAGCGCTGAGGTAGTAGAGCTTGCCCATCGGCTCGTGCTCGCCGAAGGTTCCGCGGCGGCCCGCGGCCAGCAGGTCGTTGACTGCGGCTCGATCGGTCTTCCAGCCGTGGCCTTCGAGGTAGTCACTGGCCTCATTGCGCTCGCCGAGATACACCAGTGAGCCGAAGTCGAGGTCGAAGCCGTTGTCGCGCCAGTGCTGGGAGATGCTCTCCATCTTTTCCCGCGACTCTTCCTGCTCGTCCGGGTTCGACGGTGGCGCGGTGTCGATGGCGACCCGGCTGCCGGGGGCGGACAAGTCGGTGATGGTGTCCAGCAGGCGATCCTGCGCCTCCGGGGGCAGGTAGCCCAGCAAGCCTTCGGCGCTCCAGGCCGTCGGGGCCTGCGGGTCGAAGCCGGCCTCGCGCAGCGCGGTCGCCCAGTCGTTGCGCAGATCCATCGCCACGGTCCGGCGGTCGCACGTCGGTGAGGCGCCCTGCTCGGCGAGGGTCTGCGTCTTGAACGCGATCACCTCGGGCTGGTCGATCTCATAGACGACCATGCCGGCCGGCCAGTCGAGCCGATAGGCGCGGGAGTCCAGACCGGAGGCGAGGATGACGACCTGGCGCACACCGGCCTCGGCCGCGGCGAGGAAGAACTCGTCGAAGAACTTGGTCCGCACGGCCATGTTGTCGGTCATCCGGGTCACGCCCATCGCCGCCTCGTCGTCGGCGATCGCCAGGTCTCCGCTGGCCATCTTGGTGAAGAAGTCGACGCCGACGGCGCGCACCAGGGGTTCGGCGAACGGATCGTCGATCAGAGGCTCGTCCTCGCGGCTCGCCGCGGCGCGGGCGGCGGCGACCAGAGTCGCGGTGGCTCCCACGCTGGATGCCAGGTCCCAGGTGTCATTGTCGGTACGCGTCATCGTCAGGCCCTTACTGCTGCAACTTATACTTAGCCAATATAACCACTACCGACTGTACGGTGTTCCCGCTGTGGGACCGCTGTGAGCGCGAGGCGCCCGCGGTATCGCTGCGCCCCAGCCTGCCGGGTGGAGCCGATCCGCGGATTCCCGCCCTGCCTGGGCCAACTGTTACTCTCGTAGACTGTTTGAGCGAGCGGTGCCGCGGGAGGAAACCTGGCGGCGATCGGCGCTAGGCAGGATTACCCGAACGCTGGCCAGGCCAGCCCCATTGGCACGCTGAGATTCACGTCCGGCTGCCCAGGAGGAAGAGTGCTCTCGGCTTTCATCTCTTCGCTCAGGACGGCCGACCTGAGGCGAAAGATCCTGTTCACGCTGGGCCTTGTGATTCTGTACCGGGTCGGCGCCTCACTGCCGTCCCCCGGGGTCAATTACAAGAACGTCCACCAATGCATCGAGCAGGTGAGTGGTGGCGCCGGCGGACAGATCTACTCGCTGATCAACCTCTTCTCCGGCGGCGCGCTGCTGCAGCTGACGGTGTTCGCGGTCGGCGTAATGCCCTACATCACCGCCAGCATCATCGTGCAGCTGCTGACGGTGGTGATCCCGCGCTTCGAACAGCTGCGTAAAGAAGGTCAGGCCGGCCAGGCCAAGATGACCCAGTACACGCGCTACCTGGCGATCGCGCTGGCCATCCTGCAGGCCACCAGCATCGTGGCGCTGGCCGCCAACGGCGGTCTGCTGCAGGGCTGCACGCTGCAGATCCTGCAGAGCCAGAGCATCTTCTCGCTGGTGATCATCGTGCTGGTGATGACTGCGGGTGCCGCGCTGGTCATGTGGATGGGCGAGCTGGTCACCGAGCGCGGCATCGGCAACGGCATGTCGCTGCTGATCTTCGCCGGTATCGCGGCCCGTATCCCCGCCGAGGGCAAGAGCATCCTGGACAGCCGCGGCGGCCTGATCTTCACCGCCGTCTGCGCGGCCGCCCTGCTGATCATCATCGGCGTCGTGTTCGTCGAGCAGGGTCAGCGCCGTATCCCGGTGCAGTACGCCAAGCGCATGGTCGGCCGCCGCATGTACGGCGGCACGTCGACCTATCTGCCGCTCAAGGTCAACCAGGCCGGCGTCATCCCCGTCATCTTCGCGTCGTCGCTGATCTACATTCCGCACCTGATCACTCAGCTGATCCAAAGCGGGCGCACCACCCCGAGCAACGGCTGGTGGGATCGCTTCGTCGCGAACTACCTGACCAACCCCGCCGATCCGGTGTACATCGGCATCTACTTCGGGCTGATCATCTTCTTCACCTACTTCTATGTGTCGATCACGTTCAACCCCGACGAGCGTGCCGACGAAATGAAGAAGTTCGGTGGGTTCATCCCCGGTATCCGGCCGGGTAAGCCGACCGCGGACTACCTGCGCTTCGTGCTGAACCGGATCACGCTGCCCGGCTCGATCTACCTGGGTGTGATCGCCGTTCTGCCGAACGTGTTCCTGCAGATGGGTAATAGCGGCGGCGTCCAGAACCTGCCGTTCGGCGGTACCGCGGTTCTGATCATGATCGGTGTCGGCTTGGATACGGTCAAACAGATCGAGAGCCAGCTCATGCAGCGCAACTACGAAGGGTTCCTGAAGTGAGAATCGTTCTGCTGGGACCGCCGGGCGCGGGCAAAGGAACTCAGGCGGTCAAGCTGGCGGACAAGCTCGGGGTACCGCAGATCTCGACCGGTGACCTGTTCCGGCACAACATCAGCACCGGCACCGAGCTGGGGCTGGAGGCCAAGAAGTACCTCGACGCCGGCGACCTGGTCCCGGCATCGCTGACCAATGAACTGGTCGACGACCGGCTCAACGATGCCGATGTCGCCGGTGGCTTCATCCTCGACGGCTTCCCCCGTTCGGTGGAGCAGGCCGAGGCGCTCAAGCAGATGCTCGCCAAGCGCGACCTGCAGCTCGACGCCGTGCTGGAGTTTCGGGTGCCCGAGGACGAGCTGGTCGAGCGGCTCAAGGGCCGTGGCCGCGCCGACGACACCGAGGACGTGATCCGCAACCGGTTCAAGGTGTACCGGGACGAGACCGCGCCGCTGCTGGACTATTACTCCGACGAGCTCAAGACCGTCGACGCCGTCGGCAGCCTCGACGAGGTGTTCGCCCGGGCGCTGCACGCCCTCGGTCGCTGATTTTCGATGGTTTCCCTGCCCGGGCTGCGTAACCGCAAGACCGTTCCCGCCCGCACGCCGGGTGAATTGGACGCGATGGCGGCTGCGGGCGCCGTGGTGGCCGCAGCCCTGCGCGCTGTTCAGGCCGCGGCCGCACCGGGGGTATCGACAAAGGATCTCGACGACGTCGCCGAGTCGGTGATCCGCAAGGCCAACGGCACACCGTCGTTCCTGGGTTACCACGGCTACCCGGCCAGCATCTGCTCGTCGGTCAATGACCGTGTGGTGCATGGCATTCCGACGCCGGATGAGAAGCTCGCGGCCGGCGACCTGGTGTCGATCGACTGCGGTGCGATCATCGACGGCTGGCACGGCGACGCCGCGGTCACCTTCGGGATCGGGCCGCTGATCGCGATGGACGAAGCGCTGTCGGCCGCGACGAAGCAGTCGATGGAAGCCGGTATCGCGGCGATGATCCCGGGCAATCGGCTCACCGACGTCTCGCACGCCATCGAGACCGGCACCCGCGCCGCCGAGCAGACCTACGGACGCCGATTCGGCATTGTCGCCGGCTACGGCGGCCACGGGATCGGTCGGGCCATGCACATGGATCCGTTCCTGCCCAACGAGGGCGAGCCCGGCCGCGGACCGATGCTGGTGGCCGGTTCGGTCCTGGCGATCGAACCGATGCTGACGCTGGGCACCACCAAGACCCGGATTTTGGCCGACGAGTGGACCGTCGTCACCGCCGACGGGTCGCGCGCGGCGCACTGGGAACACACCGTCGCGGTCACCGACGACGGCCCGCGCATCCTCACTGCGTAATCCGCGCCGAGATCGACGCCATGGCTGTGAACCGGCCCGGATCACGACCCTGAGGTCGATTTCGAGGCTGGGCGGCCCGCTGCGGCGCACACTGTGAACCAGACAGTCACCGGTTACGTGTCTCAACCGGGAGGTTGATGATGGACGACCCGGAGGCGGCGTTGGTGCGGGTGCTCTACGAGGAGCACGCGGCCGCATTGTGGCGCTACGCGCTGCGGCTCACCGGCGATCCGGCGCGCGCCGAGGACGTGGTCCAGGAGACGCTGCTGCGGGCCTGGCAACACCCCGAGGTGGCCGGCGACGCCGAGCGTTCCGCCCGGGCGTGGTTGTTCACCGTCGCCCGCAACATGATCATCGACGAACGGCGCAGCGCCCGGTTCCGCAGGGAAACCGACTCGCTGAACACCGAGGGGGCGCCGGAGCCCGCCGGACCCGACGAGGTCAACACCGCGCTCGACCGGTTACTCATCGGGGATGCGCTGGCTCAGCTGTCGCCCGATCATCGCGCGGTGGTCCGCCGCTCTTACTATCTTGGCTGGACCACGGCGCAGATCGCGGCCGACCTTCAGATCGCCGAGGGGACGGTCAAGTCGCGGCTGCACTACGCGGTGCGCGCGCTTCGGCTGACGTTGCAGGAGATGGGGGTGACCCGATGAACGATCCGTACGAAACCTGGGACGCCGCCTACGTGCTGGGGTCGCTGTCCAGCACCGAGCGCCGCGAGTACGAAGCGCATCTCAGTGGATGCGTGCCCTGCCGGACATCGGTCGGTGAGCTCAGTGGCATGCCCGCGCTGCTGGCCATGCTCAGTCCCGACGAGGTGACCGCCATCGACACCGGCGGGATCGAACCCCCGCCGCTGCGTCCGCAACTGCTGGACGGGGTGTTGTTCGAGGTGCGCCGGCGCCGGCGCCGGGGACGCTGGGTCACCTGGTCGGTGGCCGCCGCGGCCGCCGCGGTGCTGGCGGTCGGAATCCTCGTCGCGATCAAGCCCGCGCCGTTCGGTACGCCGACGCCCGCGCCGCAGGTGTCGGCTGCGACGGTCAGCATGACGCCGGTGATGCCGTCGTCGTTCGAGGCGACGCTGCAGGTGACTCCGATGGGGTGGGGCACTCACATCGAGATGACGTGCACCTATCGCGAGGAGCTCGGCGCGGGCGCACACGAGGACGCGGACAAGCTGGCGATGTATGCCGTCGGCCGCGACGGCAGCCGAGTCCAGCTGGCGACGTGGATGGCCCGTGAAGGCGAATCGGCCTCACCCACCGGCAGCACCTCGATGCCGATGGAGAAGATCTCCGCGGTGCAGGTGGTCAAGGTCGAGACCGGCGACGTGCTGCTACAGCGAAGTCTGTAGTCCGCACTGATCTGTCGATCAGTCAAAAGCCTTACCCACAAGCACTTTTCGATCGATCAGTGCGCGGTTCCGTGAACCGAACCGATCCAGCCCTCGTGTCAATGGCAGGGCCGGGGAGGATGGGTGATCTGAGATGGACGAGCGCCAACGCGTGGTCGACTACATCGTCGACCAACTCGCGGCCACCGGTGTCGAGCACATGTTCGGAGTCGACGGTGCGAACATCGAGGATCTCTACGACGCCGCCCACTTCCACTCCTCTGTCACCGTGGTGCTGGCCAAACACGAGTTCTCCGCGGCGACGATGGCTGACGGCTACAGCAGGTCCGGCTGCGGTCTCGGGGTCGTCATGGCCACCTCGGGCGGTGGGTCACTCAATCTTGTTCCGGGACTCGGCGAATCGCTGACCAGTCGGGTGCCGGTGCTGGCGCTGGTCGGCCAGCCGCCGATAGCGATGGATGGGCGTGGCAGTTTCCAGGACACCAGTGGACGTAACGGTTCGCTGGACGCCCACGCGCTGTTCTCGGCGGTGTCGGTGTACTGCCGGCGCATCACGTCGGCCGACCAGATCATCACCGCGCTGCCTGAGGCGATCGCCGCAGCCTGGCGTGGTGGACCGGCGGTCGTGTTGCTGCCCAAAGACATTCAGCAGGCGTTGATCCCGGTCCGGAGTCGGCTGTCGTCGGCCCCGGAGTTGCCGGTGGTGGGTGATCCGTGGCCGATCGCCCGCGCGCTGCGCCGGGCCCGTGGACCGGTGACGATCATCGCCGGCGAACAGGTGGCGCGCGACGATGCCCGCCTGGAACTGGAGCGGCTGCGTGCCCTGTTGCGCGCCCGGGTCGCGACCGTTCCCGATGCCAAGGACGTCAGCGGCTCGCCCGGCCTTGGCTCGTCGTCCTCGCTGGGCGTGACCGGGGTGATGGGTCATCCCGGGATTGCCGATGCCATTCGCGACAGTGCTCTGTGCCTGATCGTGGGCACCCGCTTCACCGTGACCGCACGCAGCGGTCTGGATGAGGCGATGACGTCGGTGCCGGTGATGTCGCTCGGCTCGACAGCGCCGTACCTGGCGTGCACCCATATCCGCACCGACGATCTGCGGGCATCGCTGGGACAACTCGCGATGATGCTGTCCGGCGGTGGTCGGCCGCATAGACTGTCGGTGCCCGAGACCGTCGGCCACCGGGAGCTGATCCCGCCGCAGTTCGCCGGGGACGGAATCCGGTACCGCGACGCGGTTTCCGCGCTCGACGCCGTGCTTCCCGACGATGTCGACATCGTTATCGACGCGGGCAACACCGGGGCGGCGGCCATCCACACCCTGCCGGTGCGCAGATCCGGCCGATTCGTCGTCGCCCTGGGCATGGGTGGCATGGGATACAGCTTCGGAGCTGCGATCGGCATGGCGTTCGGGCGGGGCCGGCGGGTCGTGGTGGTCGCCGGCGACGGCTCGTTCTTCATGCATGGCATGGAGATCCACACCGCCTGGCAGTATCGGTTGCCGATCACCTTCGTGCTGTTCAACAACAACGCCCATGCCATGTGTGTGACGCGGGAGCAGCTGTACTACCGGGACCTGTACAGCTACAACAGGTTCCGTGCCAGCAACCTGGGCGCGGGGCTCGCGGCCATGTTCCCGGGACTGCCCTCGGTCGACGTCGCTGAGCCCGGGCAACTGCACGCCGCGCTCGGCTCCGCTGTGGCGAGCGACGGACCGTCGGTCGTCAGCATCGAATGCTCCGCCGACGAAATCCCGCCCTTCGCGCCGTTTCTGGCCGCGTTGCGGCAATCCGAAAGCCCTATTGCGGAGGAGAGCACCACCCATGTCGCTGCCCGCGCTTGACGACATCGTCGTCCACACCGGATCCGTCGACCCCATCGAGGGAGTCACGAGAATTGAGACCTCTCCGCGAGAACAGGCCACCCCGATCATCATGGAGATGATGCGGTCGGTGTACCCGCATGACGAGGTCTTCGGCCCATACTGCACCGTCAACGACTACGTCGACTGCCCGCCCGACGAGCTCTACGAATACCTCTCCGACACCCGCTCGCTCGAGGAGTGGACATACAGCCTGCGCGGCTTCGAGACCACCGACGAGCCGGGGCTGTGGGTCGCCTATGACCGATTGGGCTCGGAGACAGAGATTTTCACCCGCACCGAGGCGAACCCGGAAGCGCGCACCGTGGACTATCACTGCGCGTGGGATCAGGGCAAGCATCTGTGGATGATCTACCTGATGCGGGTGGTCGACGCGCAGGTCGTGTTGAACAAGCCGGGTTCGGTTGTGCTGTGGACGAATTGCCACCACCCGTTCTATGACGACAATCCCTACCCGGAGACAGCACCCCCGGAGCGTCCGGTGTGGGTCGGCGACTTCTGGGACATGTTCGGCGCCGGTCACGCGCTGGAGCTGCAGAACCTCAAAGCCATTGCCGAGTATCGGCATCGCAACGGCTTGCCGATAACCCCCGAGTGGATGAAATGAGCACTGCCATGAGCCATCCCAACGTCAGCCTGCTCGACGTATCGAGCTACCTGCCGGGCGATCCGATCCCGGCCGAGTATTACGCCCAGTTCGCCGACTCCGACGAACTCCGCGACAACCTGATGTTCCGGGCGCCCAAGTTCCGCCACCACGTCGCTCCCGACGAGACCGCGACCGACATGATCGAGCGCGCCACCGCCGGGCTGATAGAGCGGCACGGCGAGGACGTGATCACCGGCGCCGACATCCTGATCACGCATACCCAGATGCCGGACATGCCGTTCTACGGTGGCGGCGGCGCAGTCGCGCATCGGCTTGGTATGCGACCGAATTGGGTGCTGGATCTGCACAACGGCGGCTGTGCCGCGTTCGTGCTGGGACTGCAGGTGGCTCGCCAGCTGTTGTCCTCGGGCGCAGGGCAGACCGCACTGGTGGCGATCGCGCAGAACGCCGCGGGCCAGGTCTTCGAGCAGCCGACAGTACGCCGCAAGGCCCAGGCCGCGGTGCCGGGTGACGGTGCTGCCGTGGGCCTGGTCGCGGTGTCCGCCGAGTCGCCGATCCTTGAAGTCGAAACGCGCACATACGGTGAATTCGCCGGGGACATGACGATCGCCTTCGACCCACCCCGCAAGTGGTGGCAGCCCGGAGAAGCCGAGGGGTACATCGGGTTCACCGAATCCAAAATCACCAAAGTGCTGGCCCGCGGCAACCGTCAGGTGCCCGAGGTGGCGCTGGCGGTCTGCGATCGGATCGGCATGAAATCGCGCGATCTCGATCTGTTCGTCACCAACCAGCCCAACCGGGTGTTCCTGCGCAACTGGCGTGAAGCGTTGGAGCTGCCCGCCGAGCGGCACGTCGACACTTTTGATGAGTGCGGCAACCTGTTCGGCGCGGGTATTCCGATCAACCTCGACCGGGCGATCAGCGACGGCCGGATCTCGGCCGGCGACACCGTGTTGATGGCAGCGTTCGCCCACGCCGGTGACTTCGCCGGCGCGGCCGCGGTCCGCTGGGGCGGTCGGGCTGCCTGATGACAACCATGATCAGGGTCGCCGAGGACACGGTTGCCGCCCTGCCCGACGCTGTTGACCCACTGGCGTTGTCGCTCAACGAGAATCCGTTCTCGCCGCTGCCTGCGGTGCGCTCGGCGCTGATCAGCGCAATCGATTCGGCGAACAGGTATCCGGAGTTCCTGCCGGAGCGCCTCCGACGGCTCATCGCCACCCGGATCGGGTTGGCCGAGGAACAGGTCGTGTTGGGTCCGGGTGCCACCGGCGTCGCCATGCAGCTGTTGCACGCCGTGACCGAACCGGGCGATCGGATCGCCATGGCCACACCGACCTTCGACGGCTATCCGATCATGGCCGGCATGGCCCGGCTGCAGCCGGTGATGGTGCCGCTCGATCAGCACGGCTGTCACCAATTGGATGCGCTGGCCGATACGGCGGCCGACGCCAAGGTGGTGGTGTTGTGCCGGCCGCACAATCCGACCGGAACGATCGAGTCGACGTTCGAGGTGAATCGCTTTCTCGCCGCGGTACCGAGCGACACCATCGTGGTGCTCGACGAGGCCTACATCGAGTTCGTCGCACCCGGATTCCGGCTCGACGCACGGATGCTGATCCGCAAGTACCCGAATGTGCTGGTGCTGCGGACGTTCTCCAAGGCGTACGGTCTGGCCGGGCTACGGATCGGCTACGGTTTCGGCTCCGCCGATCTGACGAGCCGGCTGTGGCGGATGCAGCTGCCGTTCGGCATGGACAGCACCAGCCTGGTCGCCGTCGCGGCATCCTACGACGCGGAACGCCAATTGCAGCGCCGAATTCGGGTGATCGCCGCCGAGCGACGCTACCTGCGGATGCGACTGCGCGCGATGGGCGTATACGTCACCGAAGGGCATGCCAACTTCGTGTACCTGCCGCCCGCCCACCGCCCGTGGCGAGAGGTCTTCGACCCTGCCGGTCTGCGGGTCCGTCACTACGCCGACGGCGGCGTCCGAATCACGGTGGGGGACCGGTGGTCGACCCGAGCGGTGCTCGGGGCGGTGGCCGAACGACGGTAGTGCCCTACGGGGGTACGTCGATGCGGTATGAATGGGCGGATGGCCGAATCACTTCCGTCCCCCAAGCCGGACCCGATCGCCGCGGCGCGGCGCAATTGGGAGCGCGCCGGGTGGGGTGATGTCGCCGAGGGCATGGTGGCGGTGACCTCGGTGATGCGGGCGCATCAGATCCTGCTGGCCCGGGTGGAGAACGCGCTGCGGCCCTACGATCTGAGCTTCTCGCGGTTCGAGCTGTTGCGGTTGTTGGCGTTCAGCCGCACCGGCGCGCTGCCGATCACCAAGGCCTCGGACCGCCTGCAGGTGCACGTCACCAGCGTCACGCATGCCATTCGCCGGCTGGAGGCCGACGGGCTGGTCAAGCGGGTGCCACATCCCACCGACGGGCGCACCACGCTGGTCGAGATCACCGAGCTGGGCCGCTCGACGGTCGAGGACGCCACCGCGACGCTCAACGAGCAGGTGTTCGCCGATATCGGCATGGCGGCACCGGAAGCCCGTGCGTTGGTGGCATCGATCGAGACCCTGCGCCACCACGCGGGGGATTTCTAGCGCAGGGTTTCGATGACCGCGCTGAAATCCAGGTCGGCGTGCTCTTGCGCGAACTTGGCGTAGATCTCGGCGGCGTGCGTGCCCAGCGGCGCGGTGGCGCCGGTCGAGGACACCGCGTTCATCGCCAGACCGAGGTCCTTGTTCATCAGCGCGGTGGCGAAGCCCGGCTGGAAGTTGTTATTGGCCGGTGAGGTCGGAACCGGGCCGGGCACAGGGCAGTTCGTGTGCACCGCCCAGCAGTTGCCGGTGGCACCGGTGATGACGTCGAACAGCGACTGCGCGGACAGGCCCAGCTTCTCGGCCAGAACGAAGGCTTCACCCACGGCGATCTGCTGCACGGCGAGCACCATGTTGTTGCACAGCTTGGCGGCTTGACCCGCCCCGGACGAACCGCAGTGAATCACCTTGCTGGCCATGGGGTCCAGCACCGGTCGCGCCCGGTCCAAGGCGTCGGCCTCGCCGCCGACCATGAACGCCAATGTGCCGGCGGTCGCGCCCTTGATACCGCCGGAGACGGGAGCATCGAGCTGAGCCATCCCGGCAGCGGCGGCCTGCGCGTTGACCTCACGGGCGTCGTCGACGGAGATCGTCGAGGTGTCGATGAACAGCGTGCCCGGGTTCGCGGCCGGAAGTGCTTCGGCGTAGCAAGCTTTCACGATCGCACCGTTGGGCAGCGAGGTGATGACGACGTCGGCCTCGGACACCGCAGCACCGCCGGCGTCGAACACCGTCGCGCCCTTCTGCTCGGCGGCCGCACGCAGGTCGGGCACCGGGTCGAAGCCGCGCACGGTGTAGCCGGCGTTGATCAGGTTGGCCGCCATCGGCCCGCCCATGTGGCCAAGCCCCAGGAACGCGATCGTCGTCATGTATGGCTCCTTTGCCTCATGCCGATGCGCGTGCCCGGGCGGCTTCTGCTCGCCCGATCACCACGCGCATGATTTCGTTGGTGCCCTCCAGGATTCGATGCACGCGCAGATCGCGGACGATCTTCTCGATCCCGTACTCCCGCAGATAGCCGTAGCCGCCGTGCAGCTGCAACGCCTGGTCGGCCACCTCGAAGCACGCGTCGGTGACATAGCGCTTGGCCATCGCGCACAACGCGACCTTGTCCGGCTCGTCGTTGTCCAGGGCGACGGCCGCGCGCCACAGCATCAGTCGCGACGTCTCCAGCGCGGTGGCCATATCGGCCAGCGTGAATCGGATGGTCGGCTCGTCGAGCAATGCACCGCCGAATGCCTGCCGGTCGGCCAGATAGCTTGCGGCCTTTTCGTAGGCGGTCTGCGCGCCGCCGAGCGAACAGGCCGCGATGTTGAGTCGTCCGCCGTTGAGGCCGTTCATCGCAATCCCGAAGCCGGTGCCCTCGCCCTCGGGTCCGCCGAGCATCGCCGAGGCGGGTACGCGCACCCCGTCGAGGATCACTTGGGCGGTGGGCTGAACGTTCCAGCCCATCTTCTCCTCATGGGCGCCGAAACTCAGCCCGGGGGTGTCCTTTTCGACGATGAACGCCGAGATGCCGCGGGGGCCGTCGGCGCCGGTGCGGGCCATCACGATGTACACGTCCGAGCTGCCCGCGCCGGAGATGAACTGCTTGACCCCGTCGAGGACGTAGGCGTCGCCGTCACGAACCGCCTTGGTACGCAATGCCGAGGCATCCGATCCCGCACCCGGCTCGGTGAGGCAGTAACTCGCGATGGCCTCCATCGACGCGAGCCGGGGTATCCACGACTTGCGCTGATCGTCGGTGCCGTAGGTGTCGACCATCCACGCGCACATGTTGTGGATCGACAGGAATGCCGCCAGCGCGGGGTCGGCGGTCGACAACTGCTCGAAGATCCGCACCGCGTCCAGGCGCCGCAGCCCGCTACCGCCGACATCCTCGGCGCAGTAGATTGCGGCCATCCCCAACTCGGCGGCGTCTCGCAATACCTCGACCGGGAACTCCTTGGAGTGATCCCAGTCCAAGGCATGCGGCGCAAGACGTTTGACAGCGAACGCGGCCGCCGTCTCGGCGATCACACGATCGTCGTCGTCCAGCGTCAGGAAGCTCATTGCATTGTCGGGATGACGAACTCGGCCCCGTCCTTGATACCCGACGGCCACCGCTCGGTGACGGTCTTGGTCTTGGTGTAGAACAGGATCGAGTGCGGCCCGTGCTGATTGAGGTCACCGAAGCCGGAGCGTTTCCAGCCGCCGAAGGTGTGGTAGGACACCGGAACCGGAATCGGCACGTTGACGCCGACCATGCCGACCTGCACGCGGGAGACGAAGTCGCGGGCGGCGTCGCCGTCGCGGGTGAAGATCGCCACACCGTTGCCGTATTCATGTTCGGTCGGCAGCCGCAGAGCTTCTTCGTAATCGTGTGCGCGCACGATGCACAGCACCGGACCAAAGATCTCGTCGGTGTAGATCGACATGTCGGTGGTGACGTGGTCGAACAGCGTGGGGCCGATGAAGAACCCGCCCTCGAGGCTGGCGTCGTCGAAAGTCAGTTCATCGCTGGTCTTCTCGCGGCCGTCGACCACGATCTCGGCACCGGCGGCGACGCCGGCGTCGATGTAGTCACGTACCCGTTGCAGCGCGGCGCTCGTGACCAGCGGGCCGTAGTCGGCCTTGGGGTCCAGGCTGTGTCCGACGCGCAGCTCGTTGATCCGCTCAACGAGCCTGCCGCGCAACCGGTTTGCCGTCTCTTCACCGACCGGGACAGCGACGCTGATGGCCATGCACCGCTCACCGGCGCTGCCGTAGCCGGCGCCGATCAGCGCGTCGACGGCCTGGTCGAGATCGGCGTCGGGCATCACGATCATGTGGTTCTTCGCGCCGCCGAAGCACTGCGAGCGCTTGCCGTTGGCCGCCGCGGTGGAGTAGATGTACTGCGCGATATCGGAGCTGCCGACGAAGCCGACGGCTTTGATGTCGGGGTGCGTCAGGATCGCGTCGACGGCTTCCTTATCGCCCTGAACGACCTGGAACACGCCCGCAGGCAGGCCGGCTTCGAGGAACAGTTCGGCCAGGCGCACCGGCACCGAGGGGTCGCGCTCGGAAGGCTTGAGGATGAAGGCGTTACCGCATGCCAGCGCGGGCCCGGCCTTCCACAGCGGGATCATCGCCGGGAAGTTGAACGGGGTGATGCCGGCGACCACACCGAGCGGCTGGCGGATCGAGTACACGTCGATGCCGCCGCCGGCGCCCTCGGTGAACTCACCCTTCAGCAGGTGCGGGATCCCGATCGCGAACTCGATGACCTCGATGCCGCGCTGGATGTCGCCCTTGGAGTCGGCGACGGTCTTGCCGTGCTCGATGGACAGCAGCTCGGCGAGCTCGTCGACGTTGGCGTTGACCAGCTCGATGAACTTCATCAGGACTCGGGCCCGGCGCTGGGGGTTCCAGGCGGCCCACTCCTTCTGCGCCTCGACGGCCGATGCCACTGCGGTGTCGACGTCGGCGGCCGACGCCAACAGCACCTGGGCCTGCACCTCACCGGTGCTGGGGTTGAAGACGTCCGCGGTGCGCGAGCTGCTGAGGTTGCTGCGCTTACCGTCGATGAAGTGCTGAATGGTTGTGCTCATGACTGCCCCTTGGCTGACCTGGCGGCTGAATACTAGGACATCCTAGTAACGCTGTGAGCAGGTTCGCAAGGGGGCCTCGGGCGGGTCAGCGCCACTGGTAGCGCGTGCTGGGCCGGCCGGTCTTGCCGTACTCGGTCAGGCGGGTGACGGTGCCGTCGTCGGCCAGTCGTTCCAGGTAGCGCCAGGCCGTCACCCGCGACACCCCAACCTGTTTGGCGGCCTCGTCGGCGGTCAGCCCGTCGGCGCGGTCCCGCACCGCACGGGCGATCTCATCGGTGGTCCCCGGCGCAGCACCCTTGGGGGCTACCGACTTGTCGGTGCTGCGAAGCTCGGCCAGCGCCCGGTCGACCTCGGCCTGGCTGGCCGCCTCGGTGCCGGCAGGCAGCGCCTCGCGGTAGCGGCGGTAGCGCTCGAGGCGGTCGCGGAACGCCGCGAACGTGAACGGCTTGAGCAGATAGGCGAGGGCGCCGTGCGCGACAGCGGCACGCACCATCTCCAGATCGCGCTCGGAGGTGATCGCGATGATGTCGGGTGCGGGTCGCAGACCGGAGAGGGCCGAGGCCAACGCAATCCCACTGGCGTCGGGCAGGCCGAGGTCGAGCAGCACCAGGTCGACGGGGGAGTCGGTGGCGGCCTCGGATGCCATCCGCATCGCGTCGCGTGCGGTGGTGGCCATTCCGGTGACGGTAAAGCCTTGCAGCCGAGTCAGATACGTGCGGTGAGCTTCGGCGATGAGTGGCTCGTCCTCGACGATCAACACGTTGATCATCGGATGGTCACCGTCACGACCGAGCCGTAGGTGATGTCAGCGGTCAAGGTGCCGCCGTGGCGGTTGACGATCTGTGCGACGAGCGCCAGCCCGAGGCCCTGGTGGCCGGCGTCGCTGCCGGACTTCGTCGAGTAGCCGCGTTGCATGGCGCGTTGGAACGTTTCGGGGTCCATGCCGGCGCCGCTGTCGGCGACCTGGATCTGCAGCCGCTCGTCGTCCTGGTTGACGGTGACCTCGACCCACGGATTGTCGCGGTCGCAGGCGTCCATCGCGTTGTCGATCAGGTTGCCCAGCACGGTGACCATTTCCTGTGCGGTCAAAAGGGTTTCGGCGGGTAGGTGGGTCTCCTCGGTGATGGTTAGTTCGATGCCGCGCTCGTCCGCCTCGGCGGTCTTGCCGAGCAGCAGCGCCACCAGTGCGGGTTCGCCGACGGCGTCGGACACCCGGTCCACCAGCTGCTGGGACAGCGCGAGTTCCTGGGTGGCGAACTTGACGGCCTCCTCGGGGCGGCCCATCTCCACCAGCGTGACGACGGTGTGCAGCTTGTTGGCCGACTCGTGGGCTTGGGCGCGCAGCGAGTCGGTGAATCCCTGCAGTGAGCTCAATTCACCCAGCGCGCCTTGTAATTCGGTGCGGTCGCGGATGGTGACCACCTCGGAGTCCGAGGCGCTCACCTGGGAGCGGTTGACCACCAGCACCCGATCGTCGGTGAGGCGGACCTCGTCGCGGACGCCGGGGTCGTTGCCCCGCAGGAACTCTGGTAGGTCGGCGCGGGTGATCGGTCCGGCCGGCAGGGCCAGCAGCCGTCGGGCCTCGTCGTTGGCCAGGGCGACACCGTTGCGGTCGAGCACGACCAAACCTTCGGAGACCGAGTGCAGGATCGCGTCGTGGTGGTCGTACATCACCCGCAACTCGTCCGGGGCCAGCCCGTGGGTTTGGTTCAGGACGCGCCGCCTGATCGCCCAGATGCCGACGAAGGACAGAGCCAGCGCGCCGATCCCGACGCCGACGATCATCGGCCACTGCGAACGCCATCGGGCGGCCAGGCTCTCCAGGGTGATGCCGGCGGCGACCAGACCGATCACCTGTCCGCCGGCGTCGCGCACCGGCGCGATGGTGCGCACCGACGGGCCGAGGGTGCCGGTGTAGACCTCGGTGTAGGTCTCGCCGCGCAACGCCGGCTCGATGGTGCCGATGTATTTCTGGCCGATCTGTTCGGGGTTGGTGTGGGTGAACCGGGTGCGGTCGGGCGCCATGATCGTGATGAACGTGATGCCGGTGGACTTGCGCACGGCCTCGGTCACCGGCTGCAGAACCTGTGCCGCGTTGCCGCTTTCGATGGCCTTCGCCGTCGACGGCGAGTCGGCCAGGGCCACGGCGATGGCGGTCACCTGCTGGCGGGCGGCCTCGTCCCCATGTCGTTTGGCGTCGAACAGGGCCAGAGCGCTGCCGGCGACCACCACCAGCACGATGACGGCGGCCTGCAGCGCGAAGGCCTGCCCGGCCAACGAGCGGGGGAGAACGGGCACTGCTCACCTCCGCGCTGAACGAAATGAACTAAAGCGTGACCTGCGTCACGTGCGGGTAAATCATCTTTCCAGACCCATTGCTGCATTACCGGAAGGAAACCGTCATGACCACGGTTGTGGATCGCCCAGGCGGCGAGGACAAGCCGGCGCCGCCGAAGCGCCGGGATCGCACGCACTGGCTGTACCTGGCTGTCATCGTCGCGGTGGTCGCCGGCGTCGTCGTCGGACTGGCCGCCCCGTCGGTGGGCAAGGATGTCGGCGTCCTCGGAACGATGTTCGTCAGCTTGATCAAGATGATGATCGTTCCGGTGATCTTCTGCACGATCGTGCTGGGCATCGGATCGGTACGCAAAGCCGCCACCGTCGGCAAGGTCGGTGGGTTGGCGTTCGGCTACTTCCTGGTGATGTCGACGATCGCGCTGGGCATCGGTCTTTTGGTGGGCAACCTGCTGCATCCCGGGAGCAGCCTCAAGCTGTCCGATTCGACCGCAGCCAAGGGTGCCGAGCTGGCCGAAAAGGCGCACGAGTCAGGCGGTTTGATGGACTTCATCCAGCACATCATCCCGACCTCCCTGTTCTCGTCTCTGACCGATGGCAATGTGCTGCAGGGATTGTTCGTGGCGCTGCTGGTCGGGTTCGCGATCCAGGCGATGGGCGCCAAAGGCGAGCCGATCTTGCGCGGGGTGGAGCATCTGCAGCGGTTGGTGTTCAAGATCCTGGCAATGGTATTGTGGCTGGCGCCGATTGGCGCGTTCGGGGCGATGGCCAACGTGGTGGGCCAGACCGGCTGGAGCGCGGTGACCAATCTGCTGGTGCTGATGCTCGGCTTCTATCTGACGTGTGTGGTGTTCGTGTTCGGGGTGCTGGGCGCGCTGCTGCGGATGGTGGCCGGGGTGTCGATCTTCAAGCTGGTCCGCTACCTGGCGCGGGAGTACCTGCTGATCTTCGCGACGTCGTCGTCGGAGTCGGCGCTGCCGCGGCTGATCGCCAAGATGGAGCACCTGGGGGTGCAGCAGAGCACGGTGGGTGTTGTTGTGCCGACGGGATATTCGTTCAATCTCGATGGCACGGCGATCTATCTGACGATGGCGTCGCTGTTCATCGCCGACGCGCTGGGTGACCCGCTGTCGGTGGGCGAGCAGATCGGTCTGCTGGTGTTCATGATCGTGGCGTCCAAGGGCGCGGCCGGAGTGAGTGGAGCCGGGTTGGCGACGCTGGCCGGCGGCCTGCAGGCGCATCGGCCGGAGCTGCTCGACGGGGTGGGACTGATCGTCGGGATCGACCGGTTCATGTCCGAGGCGCGTGCGGTGACGAACTTCTCCGGCAACGCAGTGGCCACGCTGCTGGTGGGTTCGTGGACGAAGACAGTGGACAACGAGAAGGTCAACGACGTCTTGTCGGGACGCGACCCGTTCGACGAGGTGACCATGCTCGACGACGGCCGCGCAGCTTCGGAGAAGCCGGAGGCGGTCGCTGCCTGACCCCAGAACTCACGACACCCCGGGAGCCCTTCCCCCGGGGTGTCGTGCTGTGGGTACGGTGCTTGTGCCGGTTCGCACCGGTGGGCCCCCATAGCCCAATTGGCAGAGGCAGCGGACTTAAAATCCGTCAAGTCTGGGTTCGAGTCCCAGTGGGGGCACGGTAAAGGTCTGGTAGGTGGGCCTTCGGGTCGAACGGCTCGGCTCGGAAGGGATCTCGTCGCGGCGGCGAGTGCAGTTCCGTAGCTAACTCGCCCGGATGGCGGGCCGCTTGGGGTCGCACGGTTCATGGGACACGCAAAGATCACCACGACACCGAGGTGAATGCCCACGTGCGGCGGTGGCCAGGGTGACGCGACCGCCCGCGTGGAGCGTTGGAGGCCGCGTCGACTCCTGGCCGGATCGTTTGAATTGCTGCGCGTTTAGACTTCCCGCTCTGGGCGCTCGCGCTCGCGGATTTCGAGTTTTCGTCGAATCTGTCTGATTTCGTCTGTGGCCTTAGCAAGTTCAGAAACAGGGATGTTCTCAGGGAAATCTCCGTGTACTAGCAAATTACGTAGGCGAAGGTTCTCAACAACCTTGGCCGTCTCGTAGTTCGACAGCAGTGCCTCGTCTTCTAGCCGTCGAAGCGCATCTCTCAGATTGGGCGTCGCCTGATTGAACTGGTCCTCGTAGACGGTCCTTAAAATCCTCTCGAGCGTTGTCCACTCATAAAGAAAGCGAGTTGCAACTTCGGCGCTTCTAGGTACGGAACTACGACGGGCAACCGCATCGGTAGCCGCAAGTTGCTCCGCGCCGAACAGAAACTCTCGGTAGGCGAGCAGGCGGCGGCCCAAGAACCAGGTGGCATAGGCGATCACGAATCCGAGATACGAGGCTAGAAATGCCGGCGGGTAGTAAGTGCTTGCAAAATATGACGAATAACTCCCGTCGACAGACTTGCGAAGCCACTGGCCGAGAAGGCCATAGAGAAGATAGCCTATTCCGGTCACGCCAACCAATACTCCAGCGAGCTGATATAGGTCCAGGATCAGGCGTAACCTACGCAGTTTCACCTGGCGGCTCACTATTAGTGGTTCGATGACATTAGAGCTAACCCGAGACTCGCTGTGGATTTCCGCTATGGCATCGGCGATCGTTTCTGCATCAAACGGGCCTGGATTCTTATCCGCGTAATGCTTTTCATATGCACGGCTCAAAATCTCGCGCCGCTCATCACTAAGGTGGGTCTCTAGCTCCCGTAGCCCGGCTTCAGTGATTTTGTGGTCGGCCATCATTGTCCCCTTACGAAGCGGATGGCCTCACAGCCGAGAGTGATTACCGTGGCGATAACCACAGCTATCGGCCCCCACCCTTTATCTAGATTCGAGCAGGCGTATCCGGCGACCGCAGCGCCGCCAGGCGACCCCAGCGCGAGAAAGATGTCAGCTTTTTTCCGCTTACGGGGCAATAGCGCTTGACGGATCACGAGATCAGCTTGGTGCAGGTGCTGAGCAGTGATTTCTTGAGCGGCCCCGCTCGCCCGCGCCGCTGATTCGAATCGATCAGCTTCTTGCAGTAGGTCTGCTTGAAATTTCTCAGTTAGTTTGTCGATAGCGTCTTGGCCACCTGCGGATAGATTTGGGCTGTTCGTCATCAGCTAGCCACCGTGATCATATTCAGAATCGCCCCCTTACAACCGACCGCCAGATGTTAGCCCAAAAGTGATTGCAACCTTAACGTCGGCTCGCACCAACGCGCTCCGGGAACGGGGACTGTTATCGGGCCGCGGTGTCCGTCGAAGCGGTGCTCGATCGCGTTCGCGCGCGTCCCAGTGCAGCAGGGGATCAGACTGGAAGCCGCGTGGCCAGGCTGCAAACTGTGCGCAGCCCCTGGTACCAGGATTTTGTTTTGGCCCGTCATTCGACGCGTTCACCCGGATAGCCGCGCGGCGAGTCGCCACGTCGCAAACTTGTTTCCCGCACGCGCACGCTGAGGCCGTCGCTACTCGTGAACCCGACCGGTGGACATTTCGCCCGAAACATCCCGCCTTGACAGGCCGGCGCGGTCTCCTTGCGGACTGGCATGAGGCCTGGACCGAAGCCAAACTCAGAGGTACCTTCGCCGTCCTTCAGCCGTCGGCCGGCACTCACTTCGTGCAGGTGTCGAAGTGGTTGGGGCACAGCATCTTCACTCTGACGCTTGATACCTACGGCGACTACATTCCGAAGCAGGACGGCGGCGCGCTCAACAACCTACCCGAGCCACCCGCCCCGGTGCGCACCGCGGAACGGGTCGACAACGTCGTCAACCTATTCGGGTGGCAGTCGGTTTAGGCCGCACAGCCTACGCGCCGCGCCCAACTCGCATCAGAGCCTCCCAAGTATCGCGGCGCACCGTCACGAGATCGTCGCGACGGGGCTGGATCGCGCGTGGTTCGTCGACTCCCTCGCGAACGTCCAGCTTCGCGAATACATGGCCACCGTTGGTCGTGTTGCCGCCACGGTTCAGCATTTCGACAAGTTCCACGCGGCGGTCATAGCCAGACAGCTTGACCGTTCCATCGGAGTACAGCAGCAGGTAGCAACCGCGATACTTGCCCGAATACAGGTCCTCGGGCAGTTCGACGCGCTCGAAATCTCGATTTGGTCCTCTCGACATGGGCTTTCCCGTTCTTCCATTGCGCTCTACGTACAGTAGATCAAGCTGTATGTACAACCTAGCACTATGGACGTAGAACCGGTAGGAGTCCGCGATTTCGCCCGCTCCTGTTCGTTTGAGCGGCCTATAACGCATGCCCGCGACAGCGCCCCACCACGCCAGCACGCGGCCGGCGTGCAGCCCCTATCGCGGCGAAAACTCGCCCGCGCCAAGCAGCTTGCGCATTTTGTACCCCATCATGTGAGTTCTGTGGCTCTGGCAGAGCGCATCCATTGGAATCCTGTTGTTGGCAACCCTATTGAGCAGAGCGCCGAGCAGCAGAAGCTCCCCGGTCTCGCCAAGAAGCTGCACCACGGCGGGGTCGTATTCGTAATTGGGAGCGTGTTTCAAGCTGTTATAGGTATCCCAGAACATCCGGCTCCACCCGCCCAAGTCCCCGACGAACTCTGCGAACGCGGGGCCGACGTGGCGGCCGATCGACATCGGCAGCGGTTCCCAAACGCGTCTGCTTCTACGTCTTGGTTCTGCCCAGGCTCGCCCTAGTTCGCGGTGGACTTTCGTCCAGTACTCCATGCCGGTGGCGATCTCAATCAGATGGACTTCGACGCCGGGAGTCCCGTATCGATAGGCGTTCGTGATCGGTCCGGTAGCTCGCGCGTGATCGTGGTCGAGGCGAATCCAGTTGCGCAGCCCCCGAACACCGCCGATGTGGCTTAGCTGGAACAGCGGCACCCTGGTCATTGATTCTGGGCTTGATACGCCGCCTCGGCGAGGCAGGGCCATCAATCGTGAGTTCCATAGCCTGGCGGAATCGCGGGGTCTGCCATCGTCTTCAATCTTGAACTCGACTCTCGCTTGCTCTGCCGGCACGAAACCTTCATGAGCGAGATTGATCAGATCTTGGACGGACAGCAGCGGTACAAGGTGGTCGTGCCACCTACGCGGTGTGCGGCTTGACGTGCCAACGACGAGAGGCGCGTTGATCGTTCGCCGATCGTCAGGACCGTCCACGTGCCACGTCGAGTCCAGCTTCACACTAAAACCACGTCGAATCTCCACTTCAAGGGGGTTTACTTCCACCGTCTGAGCCCGGTACTGCTTGCCCGTATTGCCGCTTGGGGGAACGGATTCCTCGCGAATAGTGGTAAACCCTGCCCATCTCGTTACTTGCGGAATTTCAAGCTCCACAGTGAGGAACTTGTCGTCCTTGAGCGCTGAGAGCGGGACGTTCACGATCACACCGCGTGTCCGCACGGTCTGGGTCGAGGCTCGTTCCCCCATCACGTTCGACTGAGAGACGCCCGCGATGTCGAAAAAAATTGAACGGGTGACGTTGGTCATTGCGTAGATCGCGTCGGGCATAGGAAGGCGCTCGCGGCTGGTGCCAAATCCGTTATTGAACTTGCGAGTGCGTAGCGTGCCTATGTGGAATAAGTCATCGTCGGCTAATCGAACGTGGCCGTCGTCCGCCTTATCGAGGTTGTACACATCGGCGAAATTCATCCAAAAGTGACCGAGGGTCCCGTCCATCGTGTCGCGCAATCGGTCGCCCATGACGGGATCGTTGCACCAAGAGGCCAACGGCGGCTCGCACGACACACCGATACGCTCCAGCCCGCCCGCAGTAGTGAACACCCGCTCGCATCTCTCGTCGCGGCGGGAACGCGGCGACCGGGGGCGATTCAGGGCGAATCAGCGTCGAACCCGACCCGTACCGGCAGCACTCAAAAGCGCTGTCCTACAGCCGATATAGCCTATTCGGGCGAGCGAACCCCGAGGTCGCGAAACTCGGCTTGCCCCTTCTTAAGAATCCGCCAATTGTGAGTTCGAGTCTCACTGGGGGCGCTGTGGTCGAGCTGGCAGGGGCCGTTTATGGGCCGATCGACCGGCTACCGCGCAGCCCGAGGTTGCCTCGTGTACGCGGAAATGGCGCCAGCCGCGTGCGGGCTAAACTTCGAGCGCCGGACCCGCAAGACCGAAAGGTCGGAGGACCTGTGCCGCGATCAGCACGTCCGACAACGAAATCGTGGAACTGGACGCGGCGGCTTCAAAGCCCGGTTTGCACGCGACAGCCCCCGGACACTTCCGGGGCCTATACGTTGGTACGTCAGCGATTCGGTCCGACGACTGTCGCGCCATTCGCCATCTGATGCACGAACTGCGGGCAGTACGCCATCGCCGCGTCGACGACGATGACCACGGCGGTCTGTCGATCGATGTGGCTGTTCGCGCCTGCAATGTTGGCGCTGATGTCGCTGGGCTCCATGCCCGCGCCGAGTGCGTCGCACGCGTGGTGGGCGACCTTCATTGCCGACTCCGGGCTGCCGAAGCCGATGCCCTGCTGGTGCAGCGCGCCGAGGAACTGATCGTCGGCGGGGTCGGCGTTGGCGGTGCCCGCGGCAAGCAGCGCGGCCAGGCCGATCATGCCCGCTGCGATGGCCGGCTTGGTGATGCGTGAGGTGAACATGTGTGGGTTTCCTTGCGTTCGGTGGTGGTGCTGGAAACACAGTTCATGGCGACGCTTGGCAGATTCTTGGTGCCGACCACCCTGGCCCGGCCTCCGTCGCGCACCACGGTCGACGTCACCAAGAAAACGCCAAGGAGGGCACCGCAGTCTGTGCGCAGACATTTTCGCTGACCAAGGACAAGGGCATGAGAATCTCGAAGCTCGCACTGAGGGGAACCGCGGCCCTCGCCCGGCGCTGTGCGCATGAACCCCACTCGACACCGACGTACCACCGTCTGATCGCACTGCTTTTCGTGCTCGCAGTTGGCGTCACCGGATGCAATCACGCGTCCGCCCCGTCGAGGCTGAGCGAGGTGCCGGCTCCGGCGCCCATCCAGTCAGTGCTCCCTTTCTCGGACCTCAATGGGCCCTACGATGTCTCTGTCGATGCTGAGGGCAACGTGTTCGTGTCCGATGTCGCCGCGACCAGGAACGGATCCAATCGCGTGCTCGAGTTACCTGCCGGCTCGACTACCCAAAAGCTATTGCCGTTCACGCGCGCCACCGTGATGGCTGATCCTTCCGGCCAGGTATGGGTCCTTGATGGCGGGCAGGAGCCGAGCAGACTGGTGAAGCTGGCGCATGGAGCCGACGAGCAGACCGTGGTGCCGCTGCCCAATCTTGGCAAGTGGAGTGCGATTCGGGCGGTGGACGACGCAGGCACTGTTTACGGCGTGAACGACGGCGGAGTGGACTCGGGTGGCGGATGCTGTCTGCCCGTTCAGGTGGCCAAGGCGGCGCCCGAGTCGAAAACACCGGAACTGTTGCCGTTCCAGCACATGAACCTAGTCGCGGGGATGGCTCTCGACGCCGCAGGCAACCTCTACGTCGGAGACGGCCAGGGCAAGCGTGTGCTGAAGCTTGAACCGGGGGCGAGCAGTCCGTCGGTGGTGCCGTTCCCCGGCCTCAACGGCGTCATTGCCATCGCCGTCGATGCGAAAGGTGCGCTGTATGTGATTGATGCACAACGGGATCGGATACTGAAACTCAACCCCGGATCGGACACGCCAACGGTGCTGCCGTTCACCGGACTCAAACGTCCCGTCAGCGTCGCTGTCGACGCCAAAGGCGCTGTATACGTAGCCGATGACGGCAACCGCCGCATCGTCAAGCTCGAGGGAGTCTGATGTTCACCCGAATCCTGTTGGCCACGTTTATGAGTGCTGCGGCCGTCACGGCCCTCACGGGCTGCCAGCGACCGAGCTCTCCGCCGCCGGTGATCACCGCGACGAGCGAAGCTCCGGTCAGCGCAGCACCTACCGGCGCCGCGCTGACGCGCCAGGCGTGCGAATTGCTTACTCCGGAAGTCGCCAAGAAGTACGCGGGCGCTGACGCTCAGCGTCAGCTCTTTTTCGACGCCACACCACCACTGCCGGTGGGCGACGACGGCTGCTACTACACCGGCAGCACACGCGAGGTTTCCGTTCTGATCTACCCGATGCCGACCGACCCCACCGCGCCCGTCAACCATTTCCATGTGATCCGCGCGGACAACCGCGTTGAGGGCGTCGAGTTCGAGGCTTATTGGTTCGGCCCGGCCGAAAGCATCGTGGCGGTAAAGGACGGACTGTTAATCGGCATCAAGGTGGCGCAGATCATTGGGGCGTGGACCGATCAGGACCGCGCTGACGACATCGAACTCGCCAACGAGGTCGTGCCGCGCTTTGGTTGAGCAGAGCTATTGCGGATAGCCCAGACTCCAGCCCCGGTACGTCGCGCCCGACCCAACATGGGGACTCGGCAGGATCTGGATGTTGTGCCCGTCGCCGTATCCACGCTTGAGTCCTTGGACGCCGCCAGAGATGTATGTCCCGTCCCCGCGCGCAATATCGATGTGCGCGCCATAGGGGCTCTTACTGAAGACGAGCGCTCCCCGCGGGGCATCCATGGCGGTGTGGATCTGACCCTGTCGAAGCAGTGTTTGGTACATGGTTTCGGCGGCGCCGTCCCAGCCGTACTTGGCCTGCGGCACGTCGTAGGCGTAGGCCACAAAGGCTTCACATCCGTATGGACCGAACGCGTCTGTGCCCAGCGCACTTTCGGCCTTGGCGATGGCCTCCTCCGCTCCGGGTATGGCTTCGGCGTGCGCGCCGGGTGCGAAGAGGAATGCCGCGGCAAGCAGCGTGGCGCACAGTGAAAGACAGATACGGGCGTTCAATCGTGGCTCCGTTCCCGACTTGCACGTTGGCCTGGTGGGGCGGCTATGACCCGATCGGCTTGAGCGAGCCTTCAAGGCTCGTACCAGACAAATTAATGCATCATTCAAGTATTCGTCAGGTACCCGTCGCCGGGCCGTTGAAACTCCGGGCAGCCGACGTCGCGCGGTGGCCGGCCCGTCACGCATCCTCCCGATTCCGACTGCTCGCAGTCGAGCATCTCGCCATCTGGACGCGTCGCGCAACCAATTTCCGGCCACTCAGCAAACTCGACAATGAATGCATGTCGGTTCAGGGGAACGGCTTGGCCCGACGGGGCGTCCAAGCCTGCGTGTGCGCCGCGCTCACCGTGGCGACGGTCGCGGCGCCCGCTGCGCGGTCCGTTAGGCGCGCAAACATTTGAAAAATTACATAAGCACAGTTAGGCTACTGAAAAGTAAGTTAGGACACACTCGCAGCAAACTTGTTATCTTACCCACAGGTAAGATAACAAGTGGAAAGCGGTAGCTGGTCAACCCCTGCCGTTCACGCACCGGCAACGTGTCGGCACGGTCAAAAAGTACGTGAACTGCGCGTTCCCGGCACCGATTCAGAATGTAGCGCAGCTATCTGAGTTGCTTTCCAGGCGAACAAAAGTTTCCGGAACCCCTTATTACCGACGAGTAAGTTGGGGTACGTTCTGACGCCAGGGGGCCAACTTGTGTCGAAGGAGAGTCATGAACGCTGCTGTTCGTCCGTACGCCACCGCTGGTGTTGCGCTTGTGGGAGCGAGTGTCATCGCGATTTCGCCGCTGGCGCCGCCGATGCCCGACCTCCAGGCTGTGCAGCGCTCGGTATCGTCGGTCGGCGTCGAGCTCAGCGCCGCGGTGAACCCGATCGAGAACTGGATTCAGGTTTTCCAGAGGTCCGCAGCAAATCTCGGTGCAATCGGCCAGCAGATCGGTGACAGTCCCGCCCCGATCCTCAAGCAGATCGTTCTCAACCAGATGGCCGCCTTCGAGGACTTGAAGACGCGGTTCGACTCCAACGCGACCGTCGTCAAGCAGATCCTCGACGGCGCCCCGAATACGATTGCCACCGCTCGCGGCCAGCTCCAAAGCGGCAACATCGTCGGTGCCTTCGACACCTTCAACAACCAGATCGTGATCCCACTGGCATTGGCGGGCGTCACGGCCATCTCGGATCTGACGCGTCCACTGGTCAGCACGGTGAACAACTTCGCCAAGGCGTTCGCCACACTGCCGGACTCGGTGTTCCAGATCATCCTGCCGATGACGTTCCCGCTGGTGTCGACCATCAACGCCGCCGTGCAGGCTACGCAGGACCTCTACGACGGAGTGGTCGCCGGCGACCCGGCTGCCGTCGTCAACACTCTGGTGAATCTCCCCGCGAACCTGGTCGATGGCTTCCTGAACGGTTCGGGAACGATCCTCGGATTCATCAATGCCCCGGGCCTTCTGACGCCCTACGACCCGAACTTCGGGTTCCTGGCCAGCGGACCGATCGCCAGCCTGATCGCACTGCGCGACGTCATCGCCCAGGCCATCGGAGCCCCCGCCCCGCCCACGGCTGCCATCAGTGCGGCCAAGGTGCCCGCCGCCGCCACGACGGTCACCCTGTCGACCGCCCCGCAGGTTGACGGCACGGCGTCGAGCGCCAAGGGTGCCACCAAGGCGGCGTCGGAGAGTGCCACCGACACCACCGAGGCGACTGCTGAAGCGAGCGAATCCTCGACTGGCGGAACCGGTTCCACCACGGCCAGCACCAAGGCCACCCCGGCCGTGACGGCCGCTTCGGTGACCGATTCGGCCACCGGCGGTTCCGATTCCTCGTCGAGCGACACCAAGGCGGGATCGTCCACCGGCGGCAAGGCCGGCTCCGGCAAGAAGGGCTCGACGGCCAAGTCCGCGAGGTCCGCGAAGGCCGGCAAGTAAGTTCGACCCGACAGCGTCAGTCGGCCCCGACGAGGGTGGGGCCGGCTGGCGCTTCGGCGTTGATGTGGACTGTCAGACTTTGTTGAGCAGGCCGGCGTCGACCGGCACAACGGTGCCCGTGACGTAGCGCGCCTCGTCAGAGGCGAGCCACGCAACGGCATTCGCGACATCGCGCGCCTCGACATAATCGACCGGGATCGCGTTCTCCAACGCCCGCGCCATGACCGGCTCGTACTTCTTGAGCATGCTGAGGTCACCGTTGTTGGCCATCGGTGTGGCGACCGTCGTCGGCGCCACGCTGTTAACGCGAATGTAGTGCGGCGCAAGATAATTTGCGTAGGTGCGCATGATTCCGATGACGCCGTGCTTAGCGGCCGTGTAGCCGAGCATCCCGCCGGAGACCACGGGAGTGCCGGTGAGGCCACCGGTCGAGCTGGTCAGGATGATGGAGCCGCCCCGATCCTGGGTGAGCATGGTCGGCACCGCCACGCGCACGGTGTTCCACACGCCCTTCATGTTGACGTTGACGACGTCATCCCATTGCTCGTCGTCGGTGCTCTGCCCGCCAGGGCCGATCCCGGCATTGGCGACGACGATGTCCACTCCACCGAGCTGGGCCGCCCCGTCGTCGAACGCCTTCTGCAGCGCAGGGAAATCCACGACGTCGGCCTGGTGCGCCACGATGCGTCGGCCCAGGGACTCAACCTGCCGCACGGTCTCGTCCAGGTCGTCCGGTTCCGACATCTTGTAGACCACGGTGGGGTACTGCGCGCACACGTCGATCGCGATGATGTCCGCACCCTCCTCGGCAAGGCGCACCGCATGCGCGCGGCCTTGGCCCCGGGCAGCCCCACTGATGAATGCGACCTTGCCGTCGAGCTTGCCCATGATTGCTCCTGTTCGGATGGGTGCCGGCCTGTTCCGAGGCTGGACGCTCATAGTTTGAGCGACTGCTCAGCATTCTGCAAGGACCAAATCGGTCGCCCCGGCGGCCTCCATATCGGCACTGGGACAAATCGCTGTCAGGACCGGTTGGCCTGCCTACCATCAGCCGATGCGCGGATCCAAGATTTTGATCACCGGTGCGAGCGGCCAGGTCGCTGTCCCTGTCGCGAAAGCTTTGGCGGCCGACAACGAGGTGTGGGGCATCGCCCGCTTCACCGACCCCGCTGCACGGGACCAGCTCGAGAAGTCCGGTGTCCGGTGCGAGGCCGTCAATATGGCGGCCGGGGACTTCACCGGACTGCCCTCCGATTTCGACTACGTCCTCAACCTGGCGGTGGCCAAGAGCGGGCGCTGGGACAAGGACATGGCGGCCAACGCGGAATCGGCGGGCCTTCTCATGGCGCATTGCCGAAGCGCGAAGGCGTTCCTGCACTGCTCATCCGGCGCCGTCTACGATCCGCCGGATGACGAACTACGCACGGAGCGAACGGTTCTCGGCGACAACCACAAGCCCCTGCTGCCGACGTATTCGATCACCAAGATCGCCGGGGAGGTCGTCGTCGCGACCATGGCGCGCGCCCTTGGCGTCCCGACCACGATTGCGCGGCTCAACGTCCCCTATGGGGATAACGGTGGATGGCCGCTCTTCCACATGGACATGATGCTCGGCGGCATGCCCATCCCCGTTCCGCCCGGCGGGCCTGCCGTCTACAACCCGATTCACGAAGACGACATCATCGCGATGATCCCCAAACTCCTTGAGGTGGCCTCGGTTCCGGCGACCACCGTCAACTGGGGCGGTGACCAATACGTCAGCCTGCAGGAGTGGTGCACCTTTCTCGGCTCGCTCGTCGGCAAGGAACCGGTATTCGAGGAGACCGAGCAGACGCTGCGCGGAAACCCGTTGGATGTCACCAAGATGCATGAGCTGATCGGGACCACGACGGTGGACTGGCGCGATGGAATGCGAAGGATGGCAGCCAAGTTCCACCCGGAGCTGGTCGGCGCCTAGCCGATTGCCACACTGAGAGGGTGCGGCCCATCGATGCGTGCCCCTGTGGTTCCGGTTCAGCGTTCGGTGACTGCTGCCTGCCACTGCACCGCGGCGAGACGCACGCGACCACCGCCGAACAGCTGATGCGCTCCCGCTACAGCGCCTACTTCGTCGGCGACCTCGACTACGTGTGGCGGACGTGGCATCCGAAAACTCGGCCAAGCGCGATGACCCCGGACCACGGATTGACGTGGGTCGGGCTGGAGATCGTCGACACGCTCGACGGTCAACCGGGTGATGAATCCGGCGAAGTCGAGTTCCGGGCGCAATACCGAGACGGCCACCAACCTGGGATGTTGCACGAGCGTTCCCGCTTCGCCGTGCGCGCCCGTCGGTGGTTCTATGTCGACGGGGACATCTTCGGCTGACAAATCCGCGCCTTCGGGCGGTGACTGCTTTATGGTCGAGCCGTGCCCGAAATGGACCGCCGAAGCATGATGTTGATGTCGGGACTAGGCCTGCTGGCCGCTGCAATCCCGCTCCCGAGCGCCCAAGCGGAAGCGCCCTACCTGTTCCAGGACGACTTCGACGGACCGGCGGGGTCGGCGCCGAATCCCGCGAATTGGTCGATCCAGAACTGGCAGGACGACGTGTGGCCGCCGGTCGAGAGCCAGTACCGCGACGACCGGCGCAACGTTTTCCTTGACGGAAACTCCAACCTCGTACTGCTGGCCACGCATGAAGACGACCAATTCTTCAGCGGGAAGGTGCGCGGTAATTGGCGGGTGCCGATGGGCCACACCTGGGAGGCGCGGGCCAAGCTCGACTGCCTGACCTCGGGAGCGTGGCCGGCTTACTGGGCGGTCAACGAAGACCCGCTGCCCGACGGCGAGGTCGACATCTTCGAGTTCTACGGCAACCGCAGTTGGGCCCCGGGCACCACGGTCCACGCCGCATCGAACGGCAAGACATGGGAAAGCAAGTCGATCGCCGGGTTGGTCGACGGCGCATGGCACACCTGGCGGATGCGCTGGGACGCCGACGGGTTCAAGTTCTGGCGTGACTATGTCGACGGCGCGAAGCCGTACTTCACGGTGCCGCCGAAGCCGATCCCGGTCCACGGCAACCCCACTGACCTGCGCTGGCCGTTCAACAACCCCGGCTATTGGATGGCGCCGATGTTCACATTGGCGGTCGGCGGGCCCGGCGGCGGTGATCCGTCGCTGGGCACCTGGCCGGCGGCGATGCTCATCGACTGGATCCGCATCTGGTAGCGGCCCGACCAGCTCGGAACGATTGCGGCGCTTGACCACTCACCGACGTCCCTAGGGTGCGCCGCCCTCCGGATGGACGACGCCTGCTTCGTGCGCTCCCGGTATTTCCGGCATCTCGTGCCGACCACCGCCGGAACGGCGCTGCAGGAACCACACCAGCGCGCCTGCCGACACGATCGCGCCCACGATGATCGTCGGCCACATCAGTACCTGCGCCAGCCAAACCCGCCGCTGAACTTTTACGATGCGTTTCTCGGCGTGCCGAAGTCGGGCCAGCTTGCTCATGCGTCCTCTAATGCCCACGATCAGTTGCCGGAAAACCGGCCGATTTGGAATCGGTAGCGCCGCCAACGGCGTGTGATTGCGACATGACATCCGCACGAACCGCACTACTTCTGCTGACGGCTGTTCTGCTCGCCGGTTGTTCGACCGAGCGGACCCCTCCGGCGGCGTCGACCACAACAGCGCCGGCGACCACGACGGTGACGGCGGCAACGCCGCCACCGACTGCGCCGGCCACCGTGACGGTGACCGCCACCCCGAGCTCGCCGCCGCAGTCGGCCCCGACGGCCTCAGGTCAGTGCGCCGGCAATGACCTCACCGTCACCGCTGGACCCCTGGAGTCCGCCGATACCCAACGTCGCGTCACCGTGTCCTTCACGAACGTATCCGCACGACCCTGCACGCTCGTCGGCTATCCCGGAGCCGACCTCGTCACACCCGCCGGTGGCGTGCTGATCAATGTGCCGCGTCGTCCTGCCAATGCGGCACACCGCCTCACCCTAAACCCTGGTGACACCGCTACCGCCGACGTCTCGGCTTCCGCTATCGACGCCACGACCGGCAAGGCGTGTCCGCGGTGGGGCGCCTTGGTCGTTACCGCGCCGAATGACACTGTGCCGCACGCGATGAGCGTCGACGTGCCGATCTGCGACGCGACCGTCAGCTCGGTCGATTGAGACGGCGCGGTCGGGCTACTGGCAGCCGCCGACCGGCGTGGTGACCAGCAGGTTGTCGCCACCACTGGCGTCGGCGTGCGAGCCGCAGAGTGCAGTGGCCTCGTTGTTGTTTCCGTTGCCCGCGAAGGCTGTACTGCCGCTGCCGTCGGCGATAGCCTGGTTGCGGTCGCCGCCGCTCACCGAGGCGGTGCTGCCGTTGTTTGCATCGGCAATGTTGAGCTTTCCTCCGGAAACCGTTGCCGTGCTGCCATTTTGAGCCTGCGCCACGGTGAAGATGCCGTCCTGGGCGGTCGCGGTACTGTCGTTGTCGGCGCTGGCGAAGTTCAGGATCCCGCCAGTGGCAGTGGCCGTGCTGTTGTGGTCGGCAACCGCGATATTGAAGAAACCACCGCCGGCGTGCGCACTACTGCCCGCCCCTGCCACCGCGAAGTTGAAACCCGGATCCGAAGTCGCTGTGGCACTGCCGGACTGGACCACGGTGCGGCCGTTGAACGACAGGGCGAAGTCCTGACTCGGTTGTGGTTCGTCAGCAGCGCGAGGGCGCGCGGCGGAAAGCTGACTGCGCGGCCCCGCCTTGGGCTTGTCGTTCGACGATGTCTGTTTCTGCGCACCGCCAGTGGCGCTGCCGTCGGACGGCGAGGCCAAGGCGACGGGCGCACCGATACTGAGCGCTATCAGCGGTCCGCCGACACAGACCGCACAAACCTTTGCTGTCGACGAGGGGCTAAAGCTCGAATTCACAACGAGATCCTTAATTGCCGAGGTAGATCCCAACCCGGCTGTGACTGTAGTCACGAGTTGACGCATAAGCAAATACCAACACGGTTGCTGTGTTGCATTCAAGCCGCTAGTTGGGCACCGCTAACGGTGGATGCCGGTCGTGCGAAATCGGCTTCGGTAGGAGCTCGGGGAAACCCCCAGTGCACGGCGGAAAGTACGCCGCATCGTGTCGGCCGACCCGAATCCGGCCCGCCGGGCGACCGCCTCCTGTCCGTGATCCCCGGTCGCCAGCAATACCTTCGCCGCCTCCAGCCTGGCCTGCTCGACGAACCGCGCCGGCGTAAGCCCGACTTGATCATGGAACATGCGAACCAGATGCCGCTCGCTCACGGCAGCACGTTCGGCCATCGCAGCCAGCGAGTGATCGGCCCCCGGGTCGGAGACCACGGCGTCGAGTATTTCGCGGAGGCCGCGCGATACCGGCAACGCCGATTCAGTCCACACGCTGAATTGCGCCTGACCGCCCGGGCGCTGGAGGAACACCACCATCCAACGCGCTACCCGCCGGGCGACGTCGGCGCCGTAGTCGCTCTCCACCATCGCCAGCCCGAGGTCTACACCCGCGCTGATTCCCGCTCCGGTGACGAACGGGCCATCCTGGACGAACAACGAATCCGGGTCGACTTCGACGTGCGGATAAATCCGGGCCAGCTCCTGGCAATGCGCCCAGTGCGTGGTCGCGCGCCGGCCGTCGAGCAACCCCAACGCCGCCAGGACGAATGCTCCGGTGCAGACCGTGGCGACCCGGCGGGCCCGGGGGGCCAGTTCGCCCACCATCTCCAACGCCGCCCCCACCACGTCGGGTGTCTGCTCTTCGGGAATGTCGTGCTCGCCCGGCGTGAAGTTGAAGTCGGGCGGCACACCGCCCGGAACGATCAGCGTGTCGAACCGCTCTGGCACATCGGCCAGCGGCATGTCGACTTTGAGCGTCACGAACGACGTCGTATCGACGGCATCGCCGGTCAACGACGCCAAGATCACCCGGTATTGCGCGCCAAAATCGTTGGCGCGCGCGAAGATCTCCAACGGCGCCGCGACGTCTTGCAGCGTTACCTTGTCGTACAACGCGAACACGACGATCTTGGGCGTCGTGGATCCCGGCGCGTTCGCGGGCCGGCGCCCCGCGGCCGGTGGCCGCTGTGATCTCTGCTCGTCCGACTCCCGGTGCTGTCCTCTCGTGACCCCATCCGAGGTGAAGTCAACGTAGCGGCACTCCGGCCCGGCGGCAACGCGAACGCACCATCAGCGCCTCGACGTCCGAAATTGCACGATTCATGTCCGGACCTGACGGGCAGAGCAATGACGCTGTAACACCGGCGAAACCGGCTGGGGCGAAGGTGAATTCACCGTACTCCGCTCCGATGTCGAAGCGGGTGATCACCCTTTCGAAGAAGGTGTGCCATGGATTCTCGGACAGCCCTGACGCTGAGCATCGGCGTGCTCGGCGGCGTGGCAGTCGCATTCACTGCCGAAGTCATCACCGTGCCCATCTGGGTGGTCTTCCTGGCCTGGGCTTCGTTCTTCTTTGTCGGCGGCGGTGTTGCCGGCTGGATTCGGTCGGTGTCATCGAACCTCGTCGGCGTGGTGATCGCCTCGGCCAGCCTCTATGCCGCCTATCTGATGGGTGGCAGCCTGCTGGTCACCGCCATCGCGGTGGGTGTCGGCAGTGCGGTGATGGTGCAGGCGTCGTGGGTACCGCTGCTGGCCACCACGCCCGCCGTCGTCGTCGGATTCGCCTCCACCGTGTCGACGGTCGCCGGGCGAGGCAACGACATCACCGTCACGACCATCTCGCACCCCGGCCTGGTCGCTGCCGTGGCCTGCATCCTCGGAGCATCGTTCGGGCTGCTTTCCGAATATCTGGCGACCGCGATGACGAAGAAGCCGGCCGTCGACACCGCACCCCCGCACACGGAAGGAAGCCCAGCCTGATGAAACTGCAGCACTATCTCGGTGGCCTCGAAGGTCTGCCCGAGCCGTTGACCCTGGAGAAGCGGGTCTTTGTCGAGGAGTGGGAGAAGCGCATCTTCGGCATCCATGTCGCGATGATGGGGTTGTCGAACCATCTCGGCGCGGCCCTGCCTGGCTATCCCATCGACGAGGTGCCCACCGCGTTCAAGGACGAGTGGACCTGGGCCGACCTGCGTACCGGCGCCGAGGCGATGAACCCCTTCGACTACTTCAAGTTTCGCTATTACGAGAAGTGGTTGGGTGGCATCACGCAGTTCTTCATCGACAAGGGCTATGTCACCGAAGAGGAACTCGCCCAACGGATCACCGCGCTCGCTCCGGATGCCGAGGCCGACGTCGTGCCCGCGATCGACGATCAGGTGATCGCCTACCTCCGGCTCGGCGACAGCCCGCGCCGCGATGTGGCACACCCGAAATTCGCGGTCGGAGAGGACGTTCGGATCACCAATGTGCCCGCCGACGCCCACAGCCGTCTGCCGGGATACCTGCGCGGCCGGGTGGGCACCGTGGAACGCGTATTCGAGGGTGACTACGGCTACTTCACCCACACCGGCGACGGGATCGGTGATCCGATGCCGATCTACATCGTCGAATTCGACCCTGCTGAAATCTGGGGCGCGCGAGCCGAAGGCGGCCCACTGAAGCTGTACGCCGAACTATTCGAAGCCTATCTGGCACCCATCGAGGAGGAATCATGACCGGCCAGTTCGCCTATCCGCCCGACCGCGAAGAGGCCAGTGCCAAGAAGGCGGCCGCACTCGAGGCGTTGCTGATCGAGAAGGGCGTCATCACACCGCAGACCGTGGACAAGGTGCTGGCCTATTTCGAGACGGAGATGACGCCGCTCAACGGCAAAAAAATCGTCGTAAAGGCCTGGACTGATCCAGAATTCGCCGCAAAGGTCGTCGTGGACACCCCCGCGGCGGTCGCCGAACTGGACCTGCCCGAAGGTATGGCCGGCGCCGAAGGTGAGCACCTGCAGGCGGTGGCCAACACCGCCGGAGTGCACAACCTGGTGATTTGCACGCTGTGCTCCTGCTTTCCGTGGCCGGTGCTGGGGCTGCCCCCGTACTGGTACAAGGACCCGACGTTCCGGTCCCGGGCCGCCCGCGAACCGCGCAAGGTGCTCGCCGAGGTCGGGCTTGAGTTGCCGGCCGATACCGAGATCAAGGTGTGGGATTCCAGTGGTCACTCGCGGTGGTTCGTCATCCCCGAACGCCCCTCTGGGACAGAGGATTTCACTGACGAGATGCTGATGGTTCTGGTCACCACCGAGTCGATGATCGGTGTGGCGTTGGCGGGGCAAACGTCATGAAGCTGCACGACACGTGCACCACCGATCAGGCTGCACCGCAATTCGACCACGAGTGGCAGCGACGCGCGTTCGGATTGGCGCTCGCGCTCTCGGAGTTCCGGCATTATCCGTGGAGCGAGTTCCAGGAGACGCTCATCGCGACGATCGGGGAGTGGGAGCGCATGCCCGAACCCGAACGGGGGCAATGGGAGTACTACGACCACTGGGTCGCGACCCTCGAGAAGCTCGTCGATCGCCACGAGTTGCTCACCGCGCCGATACTCACCGACGCCAATGATCACGCACTTGCCCACGACCACGACCACGACCACGACCACTAGAACTGCGAGGAGACCTGAGATGAACGATGCCAACCCCACCCTCGGTGTGCCGCGCGTTGATATGCGGGCCGCCGCCGCAAGTCTCGCCGCCCCGCTTCGGTTGACTGTCCTGACGCTGCTTGCGCTGATCCTCTACTACTTCGTCGGCTATGACCAGGGCGCGGTGTCGGTGTTCGGTTCGGACACCCACATCCACGAGTTCTTGCACGACGCACGTCACCTGCTGGGGTTCCCGTGCCACTGAACGCCGAATTGCCCGCTGCGATACGGTATCTGGCGCCAGGGGTGGCAGGCGGCATCGTCTGCTTCGCCTTCAGCCGCGTGCTGATCGAGCCGTTGATCGGGGCAGCGGTGGAGTATGAAGCAGCCCGTGAACACGCCGAATCTCGGCTTGCCGGAGACGCTCATGAGCACGGTCATGAACTCTTCAGCCGCTCGGTGCAGGAGAACCTCGGTGCCGCAGTGGGAATCATCGCCTTCGCCGTCACGATGGGGGTACTGTTTGCGTTGTCCTACAGGGTGATTCGTACCGCGATCGAACGGCGTGGTGGCACGGTTGATCCCACCGGATTGGCGCTGCTGGTGTCGGCGGGGATGTTCGCGGCGATCGCGCTGGTGCCGAGCCTGAAGTATCCGCCGAATCCGCCCACTGTCGGGGTGGAAGAGACCATCGGAGCGCGAAGTTCGGCGTTCCTGACCATCACCGTCATCTCCGTGCTGGCTGCATGCCTGGCGGCAGCGGTCGGGCTGGCGTGGTCGCGGCGGCGGGGGACGTGGCCGGCGACGGCGATGGCAGTCAGCGGCTACCTGGTCGCGATGTTGGTGGCCTGTGCGTGGTTACCCGGCTTCCGCGAAGTTCCCGGACCGATCAGCGGGCCCGACGGAATCGTGATCGACGGATTCCCCGCGCAGGTGCTGGCCGATTTCCGGACCTATTCTCTGCTGAACCAGGCCCTGCTGTGGGCGACGATCGGCGCCACCTGGGCGTGCCTGTCGGCGCTGGCCACGCGTCGCGGCGAGAGCTCGACGCCGGCGGCGGTGTCGCTTCGGCACTAGCTCCACCTGCGCACGGCGGCGCTGTGCAACACTGGCTTCCAGCCGATGGGAGGAAGCAATGGTGGGCTGGGCTGGGAGAACTCGCGTCGCCGCACTCAAGGCAGCCGAGTTGGTGTCGATAGTCGGTGTGATGTTCGCGGCGAATGTGGTTCCCGCACTGGCAGATCCGGATCCGGCTGCCCCCGGTCAGGACCCGGCGCCGTTCGTCGGTGCCGCGCCGTTCGGGCCACCCAGGATCGCACCCGCCAACGGCTCGACGGTCGGCGTAGCCCAGCCGATCATCATCGACTTCCCCGGATTGGTCGAGGACGCCGGCGCCACCGAAAACGCCATCCACGTCTCGTCGGTCCCGCCGGTTCCCGGCAAGTTCTACTGGATGACCCCGACGCAGCTGCGCTGGCGTCCGCTGAGCTTCTGGCCCGCGCACACCACGGTGACCGTGGACGCCGGCGGCACGATCTCCAGTTTCCGTACCGGGGACACCCTGCTGGCGACCGCCGACGACGCCACCCATCAACTGACGGTCACCCGCAACGGAGTCGTGGAGAAGGTCATCCCCATGTCGATGGGCATGGCCGCCGGGGGCCACCAAACCGCGAACGGCACCTACTACGTCCAGGAGAAGATGCCCTCGGTCGTGATGGACTCCTCGACCTACGGGGTCCCGGTCAACTCCACATACGGATACAAGACGACCGTCGAACTGGCCGTCCGATTCGACGACAGCGGAAACTTCGTGCACAGTGCGCCGTGGTCGGTCGACGATCAGGGTAAGCGCGATGTCAGCCACGGGTGCATCAACATCAGCCCGGCCAACGCGCGATGGTTCTACGACAACTTCGGCGCTGGCGACCCGATCATCGTGAAGAACTCCACCGGCACCTACACCAGGGTTGACGGTTCCAGCGACTGGCAGCGTTGATCCGTATCACGGTGTAATTCGCTCCCGTGACCGAGCCGGGGGAGAGTTGCGGCAACGCCCCCGTCGGCGGGGTCGCGGTCAGGTTTGCCAGAAGTCGGCATAGAGAGCGCAACCGGACGGGCCGCATGGCCCAATCTCGGCCAATCCCTGGTGAATTCACCGTTCCGCCCTCGTACCTGAGGTAGGTTGCTCTTGGGTCAGGGGTGACACGACGACGGGGAATCACTATGTATGCAGTCCCTCGGCCCTTTGCTGCCGCCGGTGTGGCACTAGTCGGAGCCACCGCCATCGCCATCAGCCCGGTATCCGTGACGCCGCCGGACATCACAGTTTCGCCCGCAATCGAGCTGGCGGCAAGCACCGATTGGGCCGACATCTTCACCAGGGCGGGTCAGAACGCGCAGGCGCTGTTCGACACCTGGCAGCAGGCGCCGGCCCCGATCCTGCAGCAGATCATCGCCAACCAGATCTCCTACCTCCAGGAGTTGCCTGACCTCGCCGGCATCGCCACCCAGATTCAGCACAACTTCCAAGCCGCGCTGGCCGCACCGCTGGCGCCGAATCTGAGCACCCTGGACCCCACCCATGGGACCTTCTACAACCTGCTTCCCGCCGTTCTGCAGCTGCCCGGCGTGCCGGATCTTCTGCATCTCGTCATCTCTCCCACCGGAGAGCAGCTGCTGGCGTTTTCGACGTCCGCGCTCAGCGGCCTGATCCTGGGCATGGCCGGTCCTGTCTTGGGCCCGCTGATCGCTTTGTCGTCCGGTCTGAACGCCGTGCGCACCGACCTCACCGCCGCAACGCCCGATGTTGCGGGTGCACTGAGCACCTTGGGCAGCATCCCGGCCGCCATGACCGACGCGTTTCTCAACGGCGGGCAGCACGTCGACCTGACGGCGCTGGCCAAGACGTTCGGCCCGGCGATCGGCGTGAGCTTCCCCGACGGTGTCGAGGTCGGCATCGCGCTTGGCGGCCTGCTGAGTCCGGGCGGCTCGATCTTCAACGCCCTCGACTTCGCCTACGACAACAACCTTCTCGGCGTGCTGCACATCCACGTGCCGCTCGCGACGGGAACCGGGGTCGGGCCGATCGGCGCGTTCATGGACTTCACCAGGACGATCGCCAAGGCGATCGGGTGGACGCCTCCGGCGAGTGCGGCTACCGCGCAGAGCGTCACGACGAAGACCACACTGGCCGCGGCCAACGAGGTGCCTCGTTCGGTGGTGAACTCCGAAACCCCCACGCTGACTGCACCTGTCACCCCGAAGGCCACCACGAGCCGTGATGTGAAGGCGGGCAAGGGCAGCGCTGGCGCAGCGCGCACCAACACCACCACCGCCAAGCGCACTCCGGCGGCTGCCGGTTCCGGCAAGGGGCAAAGCGCGAGGGCGAAGGCGCCGGCGAAGGCGGCCGCCGGCTAGTCCGTCGGCCTCCGCGTCTTCGTCTTTTTCGGCGCGCCACGAGAGCGATTCACCCGCTCTCAGGCGATGATACAAATGTGGCTAATGATGCAGATGTGACTGCGCAGGGAGCGACAGGTGAACCGCCGGTCGAGGATCCTGCTGCACAACCCGCCGCAGCCGAGCCACAGACCACCGAGCAGCCGGCTGAACCTGCTCCCGCTCCGGCTGCGCAGCGCCGCACCTGGTCGATGCCGAAGTCGCCGATCACCCGCACACAGGCCGACGACATCGGCCGCTTCGCGGTCAAGGCGATCACCGGTCTCGCCCACGCCGTCGTGGTCGCAGCCCGACACGGTGCACGCGCCGTCACGCAACTCTGGCGCGTCATCGAAGCGGTGCCCGCACCGGTGCAACTGTTCGGTGTCGCAGGCATCGGGATGCTGCTCGGCGTCGTCGGCGCGATCACGTTGCACTCCACCGTCGGATTGGTCTGCACCGTCGTCGTGATCCCGGTGTGCGCCGGCATCCTGGGTGCGCTGGGGCATCGCTGGTACAGCGGACTCGGCATCGAAGCGCCGCGCCAAACCCGGGACGCCGAACCGACACAGTCCGACCTGCAGCGGTCGGTCGTGTACGTCGACAAGAAGCTCGCGCTGGCGCTCGGCTCGCTCGGCACCGATCACCATCAGCAGGCGGTGATCGCTCTCGTCCAGGCCAAGACGGCCGTCGAGCTCACGCTGGGCACGGAGCAGGATCCGGCGAGCCACGTCGACCTGTCGCTGCGCGCCGAGGATTACGCCCTGCGGCCGCGGATCCGCGCCGGGTCGGCTTCTGCTCTGCCAGAAAGCAATTCACTGGCGGCATCGTGACCCCGCCGGCCATCACAGGGCAGGTGGCCCTCGTTGAGGACGACTACACGCTGGTGATCAACCGCGGCACCGAAGCCGGGGTGGTCGCCGGCATGGTGTTCGCGGTCAGTTCCGGCACGGGGCAGGTCATCACCGATCCCGAATCCGGCCGCGAGTTGGGCAGACTCAGCCGCGAGAAGCTGCGGGTCCGGGTCTTCGACGTGCAGCCGCTGTTCGCTCGCGCCCACACCTTCGCCGAGACCGACAGCTTCTACGGGCTACTCCGGATACCGTTCGTTGCGACCGACGACGTCGTCACCATCGACGTCGGTGACCCGGTCGAGGCGATCGCCATCGAGGGCATGGGGTATCGGAAAGAAGCCAACGGGTACTAACCCCGGTACAAATTCCGGATTGCGGGTATCCCTGGCCGCATGTTGAATCGCGCAACCGCGGCCGCGGCGCTCATTGCGGCACCCGCACTCGTCTTGGCAGGCTGCAACTCCGCGCAGAACGGCAGCCAACAAACCACTACGACCACGTCATCGGGTTCGAGTGCCGAAACCATCAAGGCCGAGCTGAAGTCACCCGACGGCAAGCCGGTCGCCAACGCGACCATCGACTTCTCGGGCGGGTTTGCGACCGTGACGGTCGAGACCGTCTCCGGCGGAAGCCTTTCCCCGGGCAGCCATGGCATGCACATTCACTCCGTGGGCAAATGCGAGACCGATTCCGTCGCGCCGTCGGGCGGTGCGCCGGGCAACTTCCTGTCCGCCGGCGGTCATCTGCAGGTCGGCGGACGGACGGAACACCCGGCCAGCGGCGACCTGACACCTCTGTTCGTGCGCTCGGATGGCTCCGGCAAGGTCGTTGCCACCACCGACGCGTTCAAGCTCGACGACCTGAAGGGTCCTGAGGGCAGCGCGCTGATCATCCATGCCGACGCCGACAACTTCGCCAACATCCCGCAGCGGTACACCGCCGGCGGCGTCCCGGGTCCCGACGCGGAGACCCTGGCCACCGGCGACGCCGGCGCGCGGGTGGCCTGTGCGGTACTCGCGCCCGCGAGCGCCAGCACGACCACATCCGTGACCACGAGTACCTCGACGGTCACCGAAACGACAGCCACTGCGGTTCCCGCCGAGACCAGCCCGACCACGACGTCGTCTGCTTCGCCGACGACCACCACGACGGTAAGTCCGACGACGACGGTGACGACCTCGACCACGGTTTCGACGACGACCTCGCCGGTCACTCCCCGCCCAGGGGGCTGACCGCGAGCAGCGGCAGCTGTCGGCCCGCCGCGATCGACATGCGTTGGCGGCTCAAGGCCGGCCATGCCTGCACTGCGCAGAACGGCGCGCACTGGTGCTGATCCGCACTGGTGCCCACGTGCACGCAGCACTGCACCAACCGCTCTTCGATCATGGTGGACATGTCCATGAACGGTTTGACGGTGATTCGCACGATGCGTTCCCCGAGCAGTCGGCGGAGCGTACGCCGCCGCCCGGGCAGTGCCGATGCCGCCATGGCGAGCAGCGTGCTGATGCCGAGATCACAACTCTCACAGATGGTTCGCCACACATCGCCGATATCGGGGTGCGAGAGCGACGACTGTTCGGATAACAATCCCAGCAGGGATTCCTTGACCGCGATGCGCAGCTGCGCGGGGAGTTCGGTGTCGGCGATCCGGTTCGACACCAACCCGAGCCTGGCTTTGAGCCCGTCATGACCGAGGATCGACACCAGTGAGCGCCACGCGCCGGCATCGTCGCGCACCAGGTAGCCGACCGAGCAGCAATGCGGGTGCGAACACGGCAGCGCGGTCAGGTCACGCCAGGTGACCATGCCGTCGGTCTGCGGTCCCAGCCGCTTGAGGACTCCGGTATGGGTGAGTCGATTCAACGGATCGATGCGCCCGGATCGGCCGGAGCCGAACTGCGGCTGAATGCTGATACCTCCGACGTACGGCGTGTCCAGAGCCAGCTGGACCATGTCGCCGATCTCGTCGTCGTTCACTCCGAGGGCAACAGTCATCACCAGCGTGGTGAAGATCTCGCGCTGGGAGAGCCGTTGCAGTGCAAGCTGCTTCATCGAGCGCAGATCGCCACCGCGGTGATGGCGGTGAGCGATCTCGGTGAGGCCGTCGTATTGCAGATATACCTCGACGCGCTCCCGGTGCTGGGTCAGTAAATCCAGAAGATCGTCATCCCCGGCGATACGAATACCGTTGCTGTTGATCAGTATTCGGGTGATGGGCCGGGAGGTCAGTTCGGACAACAACTCGGGTAGCGCCGGGTGCAGCGTCGGCTCGCCACCGGAGAGCATCAGCACGTCGAGCCGGCCGTTCTCGCGGGCGAGTCGCTGGTCCACATTGGCCAGTACGTCGGCGACCGACACCACGTTGCGCAGGTCGGGCGACGAACCCGTGAAGCAGGTCGGGCAGCGCAGATTGCAGGTCTCCGCGATGTCTTGGAGAAGGATGCAGGTGTGCTGGGTCTGCATCTCCGGTAATCCGCGTAAGTAGGCCGACGGGATGGGATCGAAGTTGCCGGCCACATCGGGGGTGTGGGCCTTGGTCGGCGCGGTCCACTCCTCCAAATAGGACAGGATCTCCGGATCCTCGTCGTAGAGAGTGCGCACCAATCCGTGTGCGGGGCAACCGCGCTCGAGCCAAACCCGGTCGTCGCGCGCGACGAGCCGACCGCTCAGGCGAGCCACCTCGGTCAGCGGTCTTTCGGGAGCCTCGGTGTGGCAGGCCGGACAGAAGGCGGTGACGTAACGCAACAACCGGTCGCCACGCAACCCCATCCCGGCGTCCGTCACGTGTACAGCTCCGGGTTGATGCCCGTGCAGAAGCCGACCGAGACGACGGTGAGTACGGCCCACCCGATCATCAGGCCGAGCCCGAAGCCCTTGCCGTTCGCGTTCGAGGTGGCGAGCAGTGCGGCGCCGCCGCCGAAAGCGATGAGCGCCAACAACACTGCACCGGCGACCAATGCACCGTGTCCACGCCCTTCAGACATGGCCAGCACGGCGAAACCGATGACGAAATTCAGCGGCATGTACAAGAACGCGCCGAGGAACGCCATCCCGACCGAGATGCGTGGGGTGGGTGGTTGCACCGGTGGCGGGTACCCGTACTGGCCGGGCGGCGGGTATCCCGGAGGCGGCGGGTACCCCGCGGGTGGCGGATTCCAAGGCGGCTGCGGCAGATAGGCGGGCGGCAGCGGCTGATCAGGTGGGGGCGGGACGTCATCGCCGTTCTGGTCGTCGCCCGGTGGGGGAGTCGTCATGCGGGTACCTCCTGCCGCAGCGCTGGGTCGCGATAGTAACCGCGACGATAGCCGTACCACATCCGGATGCCGATCAGGGCGAGCGAGGGCAGTAGAAACCATTGCGGCCGAGTCAGATCCAGCCACACCGTCTCGTTGGCGCGGGTGAACTCGACACAGAACCGGAATACGGCGTAGGCCGCGACATAGAGCACGAACAGCTCGCCCGGCCGGGTGATGCGGGATCGCAGCCACAGCAGCGTTGCGAAAGCCGCCAGCTGGAACACGATCTCGTACAGATAAGACGGATGCATCGCCTGGCCGGTCAGACATCCCGGGCATTCGGGCGTCGTGGCGGCGGCGTGCACACCCCATGGCAGCGAGGTGGGACGCCCGGGAGCCTCGGTGAGAGAGCACCCGATCCGCCCGACGGCCATCCCGAGCGCCACCGCGGGGGCGAACAGATCACCGGTCTTGCCCCGGTACCCGCCGATGCGCTTGGCGATCAGCACTCCCACGTACGCTCCGAGCAGACCGCCGAGGATGCTTTTGGACCCGTACTCCCACGCGCGGGTCAGAGTCGGGTTGGCGGCGAAATCCAGGTGCCGTGTCCAGCCGGACAGGCGCATACCGATCGCGCCGCCCACGAGTGCGCCGGTGACCGCGACAAGCGACTGATCGTTGACGGCGCCGCGCCGGCGCGCTTCGACCACGAAAACCACCATCGCCGTCAACACCCCGAGTCCGACGAACAGACTGTGCACCGGCACTGCCACCGGTCCGACATGCCACACGGGGACCATGTGCGAAAACCTATCGGCAAACCTGTGCGTGCGAGATGTGATTGCTCGGTGACGGTGGCTGCGCGGCCCTGGCCCGCGTGCCGCCGATGGAATAACGTGACATGTCACGTAGTTGTTCTGGCTATCGGTTCCACATCAAGAGGAGAAGTCATGAGCCAACTCAGCGGTAAGACGGCCCTGGTCACCGGCGGCACATCGGGGATCGGACTGGCCACGGCGCAACGCCTCGCAGCCGAAGGCGCCCACGTCTTCCTCACCGGACGCACCCAGGAGCGGGTCGACGCGGCGGCCGCCACGATCGGCGACGGCGCCACCGGGGTCGCCAGCGACATCACCCAGATTGCCGACCTCGATCGGCTCGCCGACGTGATCAGGCAGCACGGCCATGGGCTGGACGTCGTCTTCGCCAATGCCGGCGGCGGCGAGTTCGCCACTCTGGAGGAGGAGACACCCGAGCATCTCGCCGACACCTTCAACCGTAATGTCGGCGGGACCGTCTTCACGGTGCAGAAGATGCTGCCTCTGCTGAACGAGGGGGCCTCGATCGTGCTCGCCGGTTCGACCGCGGCCAGTCGGGGCGTGCCGTCGTTCGGCGCCTATGCCGCGTCCAAGGCGGCTATCCGCTCGTTCGGCCGGACCTGGGCGGCGGAATTGGTGGGCCGCAAGATCCGGGTCAACACCATCGTCCCCGGACCGATCGAGACGCCGGGACTCAAGGGATTGGCTCCCAGTGGACAGCACCAGGCTCTGCTCGACGGTGAGGCCGCGACAGTGCCGATGGGCCGGATCGGTCATCCCGATGAAATCGCTTCCGTCGTGGTGTTTCTCGCCTCCGACGCGAGCAGCTTCATGACCGGTTCCGAGATCTTCGTCGACGGGGGATCGGTTCAGGTCTGATCCGGGCGGGGCAGGGTGCCCTCCCGCAGGATGCTCTCGTAGACCGTGGCGAGGATGTCGGCCAACTGTTCGTCCTGGCGGGTGTCGAGGTCGGAGAAGAACAGCGTTCGGACCCACTCGGCGTGCAGCGGGGCCGCCGAGCGCAGGGCGTTCCACCCGGCGTCGCTGAGCACCACGTCGGTGGCGCGGCCGTCAGTCTCCGATCGCACTCGATCGACCAGGCCACGGCCGGTCATCCGCTGAAGATGATGGGACAACCTGCTGCGCTCCCACCCGATCGTGGTCGCCAGCGCGGTCAGTCGCGTACGCCGGCCCGGCGCCTGGGACAGCGCGTTCATCACCGTGTAGTCGCTGAGCGACAGCGCGCAGTCGGCGAGCAGCTGCCGGTTCATCTCATACTCGAGCCGGTGGTAGACCCGCATATAGTTCAGCCAGGTGCGCTGTTGGGATGCGTTGAGCGGATAGTCCTTACGGCGTGCCGCCACGAACCTTCTCCTCCCTGCGCATGGGTGATATGTCACGCATCCTACGGCGGTGGGCTCGAGCACTGGTGAACTGAGCATTTCTGGCGCACGCTGTTCCTGCGCCAAGAAAGGGGCCAGACGTGACGGACTCGCGACCACCATTCCCGCCGTTCGACCTGCACGCCGCGATGCAGAAGGTCCAAGCCGCCGAAGACGCCTGGAATACCTGTGACCCGCATCGCGTTAGCTTGGCGTACACAACTGACAGCGTCTGGCGCAACCGAGATCGGTTTGTCACCGGCCGCGATCAGATTGTGGAGTTTCTGACCGCCAAGTGGGAGCGTGAACTCGACTATGCCCTACGAAAAAGCTTGTGGGACTTTCACGGTAACCGCATCGCGGTTCGCTTCCAATACGAATGCCGCGACGCGGGCGGCCAGTGGTGGCGCAGCTACGGCAACGAGCTGTGGGAGTTCGCCGACAACGGGCTGATGAGCCGGCGTGAAGCCAGTATCAATGACGTCGCGATCGACGAATCCGAGCGACGCTACTTCGGGCCACGCTCTGAAAGCGAGCGGGGCCGCGATATTCCGCTGCAGTGACTGCGCGCACGAGGAGACCTTGATGAGCAAGCATTACGCGTCCATCGCGTTCACCGACGACGTCCAGGCCGTCCAAAGTGAACACGGCAGCGACACGTTCTACGGACGCAAGCTGGCGGCGGGCAAGTCGTCGCCGGGTCGCGACCCGCTCACCGAGGACGAGAAGGACTACCTCAGCGAGCGTGACGGTTTCTACCTGGCCTCGGTCTCCGAAACCGGTTGGCCGTACGTCCAGTTCCGCGGCGGAAACCCGGGATTCATCCACGTCCTCGACGACCACACCATCGGCTGGGCCGACTTTCGGGGCAACCTGCAGTACATCAGCACCGGCAACGTGACGGGCGACGACCGGGTGGCCATCATCGCCTTGGACTATGCCCACCAGCGCCGGCTGAAGATCTTCGGGCACGCCCGCATCGTGACCGCCGACGAGGATCCCGCGCTGCTGAAATCGTTGACCGACGACACCGACGACTCGGTCGTCGAGCGGGCCGTCCTCGTCGACGTCGAGGCCTACGACTGGAACTGCCAGCAGCACATCACCCCGCGGTTCAGCGCCGCCGAACTCGAACCCGCGCTCGCGCCCCTGCGCGCGAAACTGGCGGCTCTGCAGGCCGAAAACGACCAGCTGCGTGCACAACTCGACGATCCGGAGCGCTGACTGCGATGGCCACGCTGGTGTCGGTGAACGTCGGACAGCCCCAGGATGTGCTGTGGAACGGCCGAACCGTGCACACCGGTGCGTGGAAGGCCCCGGTGACCGGCCCGCGAATGGTGCGCCGGCCAACATCGACGGCGACGGACAGGGTGACCTCGGCGGGCACGGCGGCGAGAACCGCGCTGTGCTGGTGTATCAGGTTGCCTCCTATGACCATTGGGCGACGGTGCTCGGCCGCGACGATCTGACCCCCGGTGCATTCGGGGAGAACCTCACCGTCGACGGGCTGCCCGATGACGAGGTCTGCATCGGCGATCGGTACCGGATCGGTGACGTGGTCCTCGAGGTGACCCAGCCCCGCGTCACCTGCTACCGCGTCGGAATGCGGCTGGGTGAACCGCGCATGGCCGTGCTTCTGGTATCGCATCACCGTCCCGGTTTCTACTGCCGTGTGCTGACCGAAGGGGAGGTCGTCGCCGGCCAGGACATCGTCAAGATCGAAGACGGCCCGCACCAGGTCAGCGTCGCCGAGATCGACGCCCTGCTCTACCTTCCCGGACATCCCCGCGACGCGCTGAAACGCGCCGCTTCCATCCCGGCGCTGAGTCCAGGATGGAAGACCTCGCTGCAGAGTCTGCTGGAGCAAGACGCGGGAACCGGTAACAGCGGGTTGACCGGGCTCGCGCCACCACCGGCGTGGCCGGGCTTCCGCACGCTTGCGGTGACCGCGGTGCATGACGAGAGCCACCAGGTCCGTTCGGTGTCGCTCGCCGACCCCGCCGGTGCAGCGCTGCCGGAATGGCTTGCCGGTCAATCGATCGTGCTGCGGCTGCCCGTTGACCCCGACGGACCGCCGCTCGTCCGCAATTACTCGCTGTCCAACCAGCCGGGTGCCGCCGAGTACCGCATCGCCGTCAAGCGGGAGTCGATGGGCGCCGTCAGCCGATACATTCACGATCACGTGAAGGCCGGCGACCTCATCGAGGTGGCGGCGCCGCGGGGGAGTTTCTTCCTCGACGACAGCCCGCAGCCGGTGATTCTGATCTCGGCCGGGGTGGGCGTGACGCCGGTGCTCTCGATGTTGTACTCGCTGGCCGAGACTGCGTCGCAGCGGCCCATCTGGTGGCTACACGGTGCCCGCAACGGTACCGAGCATCCGTTCGCGGGTGAGGTGCTGGCCCTGCTGAAACGATTGCCACACAGCCGATCTCACGTCTTTTTCAGCAGTCCGGACGCGGCCGACCGGCTTGGTGCCGACTACGACCAGCGGGGGCGCCTGTCCCCGCAGGGACTGCGGGACCTGGGCCTACCGATCGAGTCGCAGGTCTTCGTCTGTGGGCCCGAGCCGTTCATGGATGCGGTGAGTGACGCCCTGGTCGCATACGGGTTCGACACACGCACTATCCACTCGGAGCGGTTCGGCGCGCACACGGCGATCACACCCGGCATCGTGGGGGCGGCCACCAGAGCGCCGCATGCACCCGATGGGCCGCCGGGTTCCGGGCCCAGCGTGCAATTCGCGCGCAGCGCACTGTCTGCGCGGTGGCGGGACTGCGACACCAGCCTGCTCGAGTTCGCCGAAGCCTGCGACGTACCCACTCAATGGTCGTGCCGCACCGGGGTCTGCCACACGTGTGAGACGGCACTCCTGGCCGGCCGAGTGCGCTACGACCTCGAGCCCCTGGAACCGCCTGCCGAGGGCAACATCCTGCTGTGTGTCGCCGCGCCGGCCGAGGACGTCGTCGTCGATCTGTAGCCGTCAGGCGCGGGTGACATGACGCTGCCAGCGCCGCAGCGCGGTCGCCGACGCTGGTCCGTCCGTCGGACGCAGGGCGTCGGTCAGCAACGTCCGGACCGTCGCCGTGTCGAACTGCGTTCCGATCGCGACCAGGTGGCTGCGGGCGGCTGCCGAGGCGGCGGTCTTCGCGATATGAACGGATGGCCCGACGACGTTCACCACATATCCGCGCACCGAAGAACGATGGCGGACCGAGACGCAACCCTTCATGCGGTACACGCCGGCAGGCGGCCACTCGAGGAGTTCGATGACCCGCTCCGGGTCGATCGGCTCCTCCGCGGTCACGGTCACCGATGCAGCGTGCACGTGGTCGTGGTCATCCTCGGTTTCGGCGAACAGTGCGTCGCGAAACGACAGCTGACCGGTCTCATCGGTCGCCGCCGCGACGTCGTACAGCAGAGCCGGATCGATTCGACCACCGATGGCACCGACGACGTGGGCCCGCGAATTGCGTTCCCGCACCCGGGCTTCGACCCGCGCCAGTGTCGCGTCGCGGTCGTTGTCCGGAATCTGATCGAGCTTGTTGACCACCACCAGCGTCGCCGCGCCGTACCGGGCGGGCGCCACCCCGCCGCAGTCGACGGTGTCGAAGTGCCGCACAGCATCGACCACGTCCACGACGCCACCGTCGCGGACTCCGGCGATCTCACTGAAACCGATGATGCGGGCCAACGCTGCCGGGTCGGCCAGGCCACTGGCCTCCACGATGATGGCATCCAGCCGGAGTTTGGGATCGGCCAGCCGAGCCAGTGCGGTGTCCAGCTGGCCGGCGTCGGGAAGGCAGCAGATGCAGCCGCCCGCGATCGACGCCGGTTCATCGATCTGTCCGCTGATCAAACCGGCGTCGACGTTGATCTCGCCGAAGTCGTTGATTACCACGCCGATTCGGGCCTGCGGGGTGCGCAAGACGTGGTTGAGCAGAGTCGTTTTCCCCGCGCCCAGATAGCCGGTGAGCGCGATCACCGGGATCGTCGTACCGCTGACAGGCCGGGACACCACCTTGCCGATGGTGCCATACCGACCGACCGCTGGCTCGACGCGCCAAAGATAGTTTGCTGGAAGCTATGAATCCGTCATCCGGTGATGGACAAAAGCCGAGGTTGCAGCGGCCGCGTAAAGCCTTGCCGCAGGCCGCTATTCATCCCGGGTGACGACTGAAACATTGCTGCCGTATTAGGGCCGAAAGATAGTGTCCAACCGCGTTTTCGCGGGCGTAGAGTGCCTCTGGCAATCACATCTTCCCGGTCAGTCGCGGGTCCACCGCGCAGTGCCGCCGATCACGTCGTGTCGCTACCGGAATGGTTCGTTTGCTGTGCCTAAAATCGGCGTGCGCGCGGACGGGGGCGCCGAGGTCGAGATCTAGCTCGGGGGGAAACATCTTCACCCATTACATTGCGCGGCCGTCCCGCGGACGTCGCCGTCACCCCCGGGTGTGGGCCGGCCGCGGTGCGGTGGTCGCCTTGACCCTGCTTGTGTTCGCGATGATCGGGAGCCCGTCCGCGAACGCCGTCGTGATGTGGCATCCGAAGGCTGCGCCGCTGCCCACGCCGTGGACCAAGCTGGTCGGGCCGGAGAACGCGCTGCCCGACTATCCCCGGCCACAGATGGCGCGCTCGGCCTGGCTGAACCTCAACGGCGTCTGGGGTTACATGGGCCGCTCGGCAGGAACCGTGCTGCCCGCGCCGCCGGCCCCGGAGGCCTACCGCGAGAAGATCCTCGTCCCCTATCCCGTCGAGTCGGCCCTGTCCGGTATCCAGCGTCACGACGACGAGATGTGGTACCGCAAGGTGGTCAAAATGCCGAGCAACTGGGTGGGACAGCATGTGCTGCTGCACTTCGGCGCGGTGGACCAGATCGCGACGGTGTGGGTGAACGGCCAGGAGGTGGCCCACCACGAGGGCGGCTACACCGAATTCAGCGCCGACATCACCAAGGCGCTGAGGTGGCCGGGCCCCCAGGAGATCACGGTGCGCGTCCAGGACCGCAACGACGCCAACCCGTTCCCGATCGGTAAACAACGCAACGCGCCCAAGGGATTGTTCTACACCGGCGCGTCAGGGATCTGGCAGACGGTGTGGGCAGAGCCCGTACACGCCACCTACATCAACAAGGTCGACATCAGCACGGACCTGACGACCCTGACCGTCACCCCCCGCATCGCCGGGACGCGAGGCCAGCGTGCCGTGGTGTTCGCCGTCGAGCCCAACCGGGGCCGCGTGGTGGCGGTCGGCTCCGCCGGTGCCGGCGACACGATTCGTCTGCCGGTGCCCAATCCGCACCTGTGGTCACCTGAGGACCCGTACCTGTACGACCTGAAGGTCGCGCTCGTGGACCCGTCGGGCAAAGTCGTCGATGTGGTCTCCAGCTATGCCGGACTGCGCACGATCGGCACGATGCCCGACCCGCAGGGCAGGCCACGAATCGCGTTGAACAACAGGATCACGTTCCTGCACGGCCCGCTCGACCAGGGCTACTGGCCGGACGGCATCTACACCGCGCCCACCGACGACGCGCTGAAGTCCGACCTGCTGCGCATCAAGGACCTCGGCATGAACTTCGTGCGAAAGCACGGCAAGGTGGAGCCCGCGCGCTGGTACTACTGGGCGGACAAGCTGGGTCTGATGGTCTGGCAGGACATGCCCTCACTCGAAGTGTCCCTGGACATTCCGGTCGGCCCGGCCCCCGAGCCGCCGCCCGCTGCGAAGGTCAACTTCGAAAAAGAGCTGCTGGCGATGATCGACCAACTGCGCAGCGTCACCTCGATCGTCGGTTGGGTGCCGTTCAACGAGGGCTGGGGTGAGTTCGACACCGCCAGGATCGCCGGCGTCGTGAAGGCTGCGGACCCGACGCGGATGGTGGACGCCAACAGCGGGGTGAACTGCTGCAAGTCTCGCGGCGATACCTTGGCCGGTGACGTCTACGACGATCACACCTATGTCGGTCCCGGTGAACCCCAGATCCACGACGACCTGATGAAGGCCCACTCGAAAGGCCCGGTCCCGGTGGACAATCGAGTGCGCGTCGACGGTGAATACGGCGGACTCGGACTGGTGCTGGACCAGAACCGCTGGCCGGGGCGGCCGGAAGCGTATGAAATGGCCGACAGCCCGGCGCGACTCACCGAGCGGTATGTCCAGGTCAGCCGCAGACTGGAAGACATCGTCCGCAGGACCGGTCTCTCCGGTGCCATCTACACCCAGACCACCGACGTCGAGAACGAGGTCAACGGATTTCTCAGTTACGACCGCTGGCAGATGAAGATGCCGGTTCCTGTTGTTGCCGAACGGAACCGCGCGGTCATCGCCGCGGGTACGCCGGGGATGGCGCCGCAAGATCGCCGGTGACGGCGAACGGTCCCGGCAACCGCCCGAGGTGGTCTACCGTGGTGCGATGCTTTATCGACGATGCTTGGGACCGGCCGCCGGCATTGCCGCCGCGCTGATCGCCGGTGCCACGGGCACTGCGCACGCTGCACCACCACCGCCGAGCCCCGATCAGGCGAGTGCCGAATGGACCGTCACCGACGGCTATTTCGTCAAGCAGATCGGATGCACCCCGGAAACTGCGGGCGATCCACAGTCGATCACCTGGGATCCGCCCGGATTCATCCCCGGAGTAGGTGGTCAGGGGATGATCAACGACGCCAATCCGGCACTGGGCGGGCATTTCTCGGCGTGGTGGAATCCGGTGCCCGGCTTCTGGGATGTTCAGTACGAATTCTGCTGAGCAAACAGCCGATTCGTCCCCGCTACTGGTCGCGTGATGCCAGCCCGGCGGGAGCGTGTCCGATCGCCCGGTGGATGGCGTCGGCCAGCGCGAGCGCGCTCTCCTCGGTCAACTCGAGCGCCACCCGGGCGGCTGGTCCCAGCGCGGGGTTGAGCACGTCGATGTTCACGGTGTGGGTGTACGGCGCGTGCACAGGATGATCGATGTAGACCGTGGCCCGGTCGGCGCCGAACCATCCGGTGGCGCCCTTGCCGCTGCCCTCGATGACCACGCGTTCGGTGAGATAGGTGCACATGTGTTGCCGGTCCTAGCCTTTCAGGTGAGTGCCGAAGAATGCGTCGATGCGCCGCCACCCGTCCACGGCGGCTTCGACGCGGTAGGAGGGCCGATCGACGGAGAAGAACGAATGTCCGGCGCCGTCGTAGCTGTGGAACTCGTGGGACTTGCCCAGCCGGGTCAGCTCGGCGTCGAGGGTGGCGACCGCCTCGGGCGTCGGGAATCTGTCCTCGGCCCCGAACAGCCCCAACATCGGAGCGCTGAGGGTCGGCGCCAAGTCGAGGATCGGCTTCATCGCCTTGGGCATGCCCTCGGGCGGATCCTCGACGATGAACGCGCCGTAGCAGTTCACCGCCGTATCGAACGGCAGTGAACACGCCGCCAGGAACGCGTGACGCCCACCCGAGCAGTGGCCGATCACCCCGAACTTCCCGTTCGCCCCGGGCAATCCGCCGAGGTGGGCTACCGCGCCGGCGACATCGCCCACCAGCCGCTCGTCCGGCACGCCCCCGGCGGCACGCGAGGCTGCTGCGGCATCGTCGGGATCGGCGCCGGGCGCTTCCCGCGAATACAGGTTGGGGCAAACCACGTGATAGCCGGTGACGGCCAGCCGGCGCACGAACTCCTTGGTCTCGCGGTCGTAGCCCGGCATGTGATGGATCCATACGATCCCGCCGCGGGAGCCCGGGGTCAGGGGTCCGGCCCAGTACGCCTCGATCTCGTCGCCGCCGTACCCGTTGATCATGATCGTCTCCGCGCGGATCGCGTCGGAACCCGCTCGTGTCATGCGCACCGCTCCTTGTCTGACCGCCGATTCGGCCGTCGCTGGAATACACCCGACCCGCCGCTCGTCATCATGGAAGGTGACGGGATCAAACGGCAAGGAGTCCAGTGTGAGCACAGCATCCGAGCAGCCGGCGACCGACTATCCGCAATCGGCTGCGGCTCGCGGCCGCGTGGAACCCTCACCCCGCCGGGTCCGCGGCTTCCTCGGCAGCGAGCTCGTCTTCGACACCACCGCGGCGCGGTATGTGTGGGAGGTCCCGTATTACCCCCAGTACTACATCCCGCTGGCTGACGTGCGGTCGGAATTGCTGCGCGACGAAGACCATCCACAGCACGTGCAGTTCGGGGCGTCGCGCACCTGTACCCTGGTCGGTGGATCAGCAACACATCCGTCGGCGGCGCGGGTGTTCGACGAGGGCGACGGCCCGGTTGCGGGACTGGTGCGTTTCGAGTGGTCGGCGCTGACCTGGTTCGAAGAGGACGAGCCGATCTATGGCCACCCGCGCAACCCGTACGCGCGAATCGATGCGCTGCGTTCCCATCGTCACGTCCGGGTGGAACTCGACGGCGTGGTGCTGGCCGACACCCACAGCCCCGTGCTGCTGTTCGAAACTGGCTTGCCGACAAGGTATTACATCGACCGCACCGATGTCGCATTCGAGCATCTCGAGCCGTCGGACACCCAGACCCTCTGCCCGTACAAGGGTGTCACGTCGGGATACTGGTCGGTGCGGGTCGGGGACGCGGTGCATGCGGATCTGGCCTGGACCTACAACACCCCGCTGGCCGCCGTCGCGCCGATCGCCAACCTGGTCGCCTTCTACAACGAGAAGCTCGACATCATCGTCGACGGGGTCGTGCTGCCGCGGGCGCACACGCATTTTTCGTAGGTTGTGCGTTGTCCGCTCTCGGAGATGGAGTGGGCTTACTATGTCTCCAGCAAGGAACAGACCGCCGAGCCAAGGCATCACTTGCGCTACGGCGGTGCGACGGGGGCCGCCGGAGGTGCACATGACCGCTGACCTGGCGAACGAGGCCACCGACCACACGCAAGGCATGGAACGGCTGTTGCAGGCCGTCCAGGACCTGTCGCTGGCCCGCAGCCTTGCCGACGTCCAGGCCATCGTGCGCACCTCCGCCCGCGAGCTGACCGGCTGCGACGGGGCGTCGTTCGTGCTTCGGGACAACGGCTACTGCTACTACGCCGACGAGGACGCGATCGCGCCGTTGTGGAAAGGCAGCCGCTTCCCGATGGACAGCTGTGTCAGCGGTTGGGCGATGAACCACCGCGAATCGGTGGTCATCCCGGACATCTACAACGACGAGCGCGTCCCGACGGACGCCTACCGACCCACCTTCGTCAAAAGCATGGTCATGGTCCCCATCCGCAAGCTCGACCCGATCGGCGCGATCGGCAACTACTGGGCATTCACGCGCCAGCCGACCGACCAGGAAGTGTTCCTGCTGCAAGCGCTGGCGGACTCGACCTCGATCGCGATGGAAAACGTCGCGCTGTACTCCGAGTTGGAACAGCGGGTCAGGGATCGGACCCTGGAACTAGAGAAGGCCAACGAGGAGATCCACAAGCTCTTGATCACCGACGAGCTGACCGGCCTGAACAACCGCCGCGGCTTCTACCTGCGCACCGAGGCTGCGCTGCAGGCAGCACACCGGCAGGGCTCCACGTGCGTGCTGGTGTTCCTCGACGTGGACGGCCTCAAAACGGTCAACGACGAGCAGGGTCACGATATCGGCGATGGCCTGCTGGCCGATGTCGCCGCGGTGCTGCAGTCCACCTTGCGGCAGTCCGACGTGTTGGCCCGCGTTGGCGGGGACGAGTTCTGCGCGTTCATCATCGACCCGGACTGCAATACGGTGCGATTGCGCGAACGCATCTGCGAGGGATTCGACCGGTTCAACGACGCCCATGACCGGCCGTACACGCTGTCGGCCAGCATCGGAATGGTGCAGGTGCCGGTGCACACCGCCGAAACCGAAACCGTCGACGAACTACTCGCTCGCGCAGACGAACTCATGTACGAGGAGAAGAAGGGCAAGCCGGATTCCCGGCGCCCGGCCTGATCCTCAGTCGTCGGTGACAGTCAGTTTCACGTCGATGTTGCCGCGGGTGGCGTTGGAGTACGGGCAGACCTGATGCGCCTTGTCGGCCAGCGCGACTGCCGTCTCATGGTCGACGTTGGGCAGCACCACCTCGAGCTCGACCGCCAGGACGAAGCCGCCGGCGTCATTGCTGCCGAGCGAAACCTTGGCTCCCACAGCCGAATCAGTGACATCGGCCTTCTCCTGCCTGCCGACCAGCCGCAGGGCGGAGTGGTAGCACGCCGCATAGCCGACGGCGAACAACTGCTCGGGGTTGGTTCCGGTACCCGTCCCGCCGAGCTCCTTCTGGATGCTCAGATCGACATCCACCTTGCCGTCGGAGGTGCGGCCGTGTCCGTCGCGACCGTCACCGGTCGCCAGCGCCTCGGCGGTGTACAGAACGTTCATGTCAATCCCTTCGTGTTCACTGGTTGAGTGTGTCGGTCAAGCGCAGCACCGCATCACGCAGCGCGACGATCTCGTCGAGCGTCATGTCCGATGCCGACAGCAGCCGCTCCGGAACGCAGGAAGCCTTGGCCTGCAATCGATTACCGGCTTCGGTCAGCACTATGTCGACCCGTCGTTCGTCGTCCTCGCAGCGCTCCCTCGTGATGTAGCCGACGGCCTCGAGCCGCTTGAGCAGTGGGGAGAGAGTGCCTGAATCGAGGTGCAACCGTTGGCTGAGTCGCCCCACGCTGGCGCGGCCTTCTTCCCACAGCACCAGCAGGACCAGGTATTGCGGGTAGGTGAGGCCGAGTTCGGCGAGTGGCGGGCGGTACGCCGCCGTGACCGCACGCGACGCCGAATACAGCGCGAAGCAGAGCTGGTCGTCCAAGCGCGGAGTGGTCACGACCAGAACTATAGTGCACAATTTGATTGTGCACAACCTATTGCGGGAGCGGCCGACAGCCGAGCTCCTGCGATGTCCGGTGCGGTCAGAGAACCTTCGACAAAAACTCTTGCAGCCGAGTGCTTTTCGGGTTACCGAAGACTTCGTCGGGAGTGTCGTCCTCGACGATGTTGCCGTCGGCCATGAAGATCACCCGAGACGACACCTCCCGGGCGAAGCCCATCTCATGGGTGACCACCACCATCGTCATACCGCCCTCGGCCAGATCGCGCAGCACCGCAAGCACGTCGCCGACCATCTCCGGGTCCAGGGCACTGGTCGCCTCGTCGAACAACATGACCGATGGATCCATCGCCAGGGCGCGGGCGATCGCGACGCGCTGCTTCTGCCCGCCTGACAGCGTGGCCGGCTTGACGTTCGCCTTGTCGGCGAGACCGACCTGTGCGAGCAGAGCAAGGGCCTTCTTCTCCGCGGCGGCCTTGTCCATCTTCTTGGTCGTCACCGGCGCCAGCGTCACATTCTGCAGCACCGTCATATGGGGAAAGAGGTTGAAGTGCTGGAACACCATGCCGATGTGCTGACGGACCTTGTCCAGGTCGACTTTCCGGTCGGTGAGGTCGAAGTCGCCGACCACCACTTTGCCGGCGGTGATGTCCTCCAACTTGTTCAAGCATCGCAGGAAGGTCGATTTTCCCGACCCGGACGGGCCGATGACGCACACCACCTCGCCCTGCTTGATGTCGGTGGTGATGCCGTCGAGGACGACCAATTCGCCGAAGGACTTCTTCAGCCCGTCGATGTGGATCATGACGGTTCCGGCGGGTGCCGCGTCCGCGGAATCGGGAACGAGGTCTGTCATTTCACGATCCTTTTCTCGACGCGGTCGGAGAGTTTGGTGAGCGCCATGATGACGATGAAGTAGATGATTCCGATGATCAGCCACATCTTGAACGACTGGAAGTTGCCGGCGATGATGATGCGCCCGGTCTGCGTCAGCTCGGCGATGCCGATCACCGACAGGATCGAGGTGTCCTTCAGCGTGATCACGAACTGGTTGATGTACGACGGGATCATCGTTCGGATAGCTTGGGGCAGAATGACTTTGCGCATCGTCGGGAGATAGCCGATGCCGAGGCTGCGGGCCGCTTCCATCTGTCCCTTGTCGACGGACTGGATGCCGCCGCGGACGATCTCGGTCATGTACGCGCCGGCGTTCAGCGAGAGGGTGATGATGCCAGCGGTCAGCGCACTCATCTGGAAGCCCAGTGCCGAGGGGATGCCGAAGTAGATGAAGAATGCCTGCACCAGCAGTGGGGTGCCGCGGAAGATGTCGACGAACGTCGTGCCGATACCTCGGAGCACGATCGACCGCGACACCCGGAACAAGCCGAAGATGACACCGAGCACCAGGGCGATGGTGATCGAGATGACCGTCAGGATGACGGTCATCTTCAGGCCCTCGAGCAAGATCGGGTAGGTGCTCTTGATCAGGCCGAGGAACGAGTTGTCGTCCTTGGCGGCTCCTTCGCCGAGGTAGCTGTTGATGATCTTGTCGTAGCGCCCGGACTTCTTGAGGTTGTCCAAGCCGGCGTTGAACTTCTTGAGCAGATCGGCATTGCGGCCCTTGTCGACCGCGAAGCCGTAGCCGGTCGGCTCTTCCTTCGGGGTGACGGTCTTGAATCCGTTGCCCTGCGCGATGCCGTACAGCAGGACCGGGTAATCCTCGAATACCGCAACCGAGTTACCGGTCTTGACCTCGTCGAACATCGAGGACGAGTCCGCGAATGAGACAACTTCGAAGCCGTACTTGTCCTTGATGGAGTTGGCGAACGTCGCGCCCTGGGTGCCGTTCTTGACCGCCACTCGCTTGCCGCGCAGGTCCTCATAGGACTTGACGTCGTTGTTGGTCTTCAGCACCGCCATCTGGATACCGGACTCGAAATACGGTTCGGAGAAGTCGAACACCTGCTTGCGCTTGTCGGTGATCGACATGCCGGCGATCACGCCGTCGACCTGATTGGCCTGCACGGCCTGCAGTGCGGCGTCGAAGCCGAGGGGCTTGATGTCGACCGTGAACTTCTGGTCCTCGGCGATCGCACGGATCAGGTCCATGTCGATTCCGACGAAATTGCCTTGCTTGTCCTGGAATTCGAACGGGGCGAAGGTCGTGTCGGTGGCGATCGTATAGGTCTCACCGTCGGCCGACGCCCGAGCGGGCGTCAGGAGTCCCGTTGTGAGCATTGCCAGAATCGCGGCGGCGGCCATAGTGGCGAACGCGCGCACGGTCCCTCGGTGAGAATGTCGGCGTAACCATCCGGTCGGCATGCGCTGCCCTCCCAATTCGGTGATTGTGCGCGTGGACTTCACGCTAACGTCAAGACTCGCCGCGTGTCCGGGTAACCGCGTTTCAACGAGGAGTGTCATGACTGTGCGAGTGCTGACCGTCGCCCTGATCCTGCTGGTGCTGTGCGCCGCGATGCCCGCCGCGACCGCCGTGGCGACGCCACCCGACGGCGATGCCGCACGCACCGACCTGGCCAAGGGCACCACCGAGACTCCGATATCCATCACCACCGACGGGCCGGCGACGGTCGTGGTGCAGAGCCTCGTGATGCAGCCGGGCGCCAGCAGCGGCTGGCACAGCCATGCCGGCACCGAATTGTCGGTCATCACCAGTGGGTCGGTGTCATTGCAGACGGCCACCGCATGCACGCCGGTGACTTACGGTGCGGGACAGGCAGTCTTCATACCGGCGGGTGTGCCGCATCAGGTCGTCAACACCTCGGGCGCCGAAGCGCAGGTCGTGCTCACCTACACGCTTGCCGTCGACGCGCCGGTACGCGCGGATGCTCCGGACGCCTGCCCGACCTAGGCGTACCGCCGTGTATTGCTCTGCGGCTGGTCGCTTTTCGTCAACACCGCCGCGCTGACGTCAGCCCTGCTCGATGGTGTTCGAGAAGCCCGACTTGTCGACCTTCGGTGAACCGCCGTGATAGGTGACCTTGTTGTCCATCCCGGAGGCTTCGATGGTGTCGGCCGCATCGACGGTCACGACATTGTTCATCCCGGACACCTGCACGCGTTTGCAGTGCCCGGTGATCACCACGGTGTTGTCCATACCGCTGATCGTGACCACGCTGTCGCTGCAGGCGAGCCGCTTGTTCTCGTTGACACCCGACACGCTGAGATTGCTTCCTGACTCCGGGGGCGCCACGGTGGCGGCCGAGTTCGACGGGGGAGTCGGGGTGCTGCGGCTGGGCCGGGTGGCAGTGGTGAACGTGCCGCCGCCGCCGGAGATGGTCGGTAGGCCCGGTGAGGTCCGGCCGGCGTTGAGGTGGTTGGTGACCAAGATCGCGCCGCCGCCGACCGTGAGCCCAAGGATCAACAGTACGAACACAATCCATCCGAGGCGCAGACCCGATCCGGATGACGGAACCGGCGGCGGAGACATCGGTGGGCCGTAGTACGGCGGCGGGGGCGGTGGAGGTGGCGACCAACTGCCCGGCGGGACGGTGGTTCCCAGCTCGCTGGTGTGCGCCTGTTCGGTCAGTGGGCGCTCGAGTTGCTGAATCCTTTTTTCGGGATCGTCTTCGGGGTTCATCGCGGCGTGCTCCTCGTTCCGGTTTCCGACAGACTATTGCCCACCGGGGCCTGTCCGGGGCTTGATGAGACCGGATTTTGTCAGCGGTTTGCTTGACCTCGAAACGGTCGGTGCTTGATGTCGAAAATGACCGTTTCATCGCAGGCAGGGCAGGGTATCTGCCGACATGGTTCGGCCGCATCCCATCATCCGGCTGGCGCTGCACGCGCCGGTCGAGATCTACGAGCACGGCTTCGGCCGGTTGCTCGGCAAGCGCTTCGTCCGTCTCTCTCACGGCGGATCCGACACGTGCGACTGCCGCACGGTGCTCGAAGTCATCGGTGCCAACGGCGACGAGGTGATGGTCATCGCCGGTCTCGGGCCGTCCTGCGAATGGTTCCGCGACATCAACTCCGGCGCACCGGTGTCCGTTGAACTCGGCGGTACCACGTTCCCCGCCGATCACCGAGTGCTCGGTGAGCCGGAGGCGGTCGCGGTGATCGCCGACTACGAACGGCGCCATTGGTTGATCCGTCCCCTCGTCTACCGGGTGATGGGGATCTTGCTCTGCCGGGACTACGACGGGAGTCCGGCGGCCCACGTCGACCTGGCGCACAAGCTGCCCATCGTCGCGTTTCGGCCTGCCCGCCTCGCCGCCTAGGTATGGCTGGCGAATCAGTTCGGGAGCAGTAGCCGAACGGCGTGGGCGACGACGACGTCGACGTCATCGCCGAGGGTGCCTGCCAGCCACTGCTGGGCCAGCTCAGCCATCGCTCCCGCATACATCGCGGCACCGACTTCTGTTGCCACGCGGTCGGATTCGGGTGCGGTGCGGCGATGCTCGTCGAGGACGAGCTCGCGGACGTGGTCTTGAGCCAGGGTGCGCCGGGCGGCCAGGACCGGGTTGCTGCGCGCCTCGGTGAACAGGATTCTGCCGCGTCGGGGGTCGGCGGAACTGAACTCGAGTACCGCCCGGATGCCTGCCTGCAGCCGGGACCGCCCGTCGCGGGCACTGGCCATCGCCGTGGTCAGGATGCCTGCGAGTTCTCCGGCCACGTCGTCGTACACGGCGCCGAGAAGCGCGTCGGTGTCGGCGAAGCTCTCGTAGAAATACCGGGTGTTGAGCTCGGCGGCACGGCACACCGACCGGACCGACACCGCGGCTTCACCGCCGTCGCCGAACAACGCGAAAGCGGCGCTGATCAGAAGCGCCCGCCGTTCGGCTTGGCGGTCGGCGGCGGACACTCCCGCCCACCGGGTGGCACTCGGCATGGGCAGAGGATATACGCCGCCCGGCCGATGGCGTGTTATTTTGGTTACGGGCGTATCCAAAATCGCGTGCCCGTTGAAAGGAGCCGGCCCGGATGAAAGTGCTGCTGCCGCACCAACTTCTCGAGCGCAAGATCCGAGGCGACTTCGACAAGAACATTCGCGGGCAGTTCTTTCGCGGGCTGGAATTCGCCGAACCCGAGGGCGACCCCGGCTGGTTCGGGCCGGGCAGTGCCGTCTGGCACGTCCACTCACACACTTCCGCGCTGATATTCGGATTGCAGTGCGCCGCGTTCATCGAACGCTTCGACCCGAGCATCTTCTGGATGGGCTCCGACCATTCCCGTGTCGTCGAGCACGACGAGGACGGCAATCCCACCGGCCGGTTGGACCTCAAGGGATCCGGAGTGCGGCTCGCGCACTCCGTGGCCTTCTTCATCGGAACCGCCTACGGCTCCACCGCCACCGCGGAACGAGTCGCTCAGACCGTGCGGGCCATGCATCACACGATCAAAGGCGTTCGCCCCGACGGCCTGCCCTACGACGCCGACGACCCGGACTGGCTGCGGTGGAATTACGCCACCGTGGTGTGGGGGATCGCGACGGGGCACGAGCTCTATCACCCGGCGCCGCTGCGCAACATCGACCGGTACTACGGCGAGTTCGTCCGGGTCGGGCACGCACTCGGCGGTACCGACCTGCCTGCGACCAAGGCCGAGACGCTGGACTGCCTGCGGTCGTACCTGCCGAAGCTGGCCCTGACCCATGGTGCGGCCATGTTCACCGGGCCCAATCTGCAGAACAATCCGGACGTTCCGCAGGAGGCCAAATTCTTCGACTGGGCGATCCGCGACAGCATGCCCGACTGGGCGGCACAGATGCTCGGCTACCAGCCGCCGCATCCGGTCGAACGCGCCGCGCGGCGTGCCGCTACCTGGGCTGCCCTCAACGGCGCACATCTCGCACTGGACCCACTACCGGAGTTTCGGCAGGCGTGCCGACGAGTCGCGAAGGGGACCACCGTCGCCCACACCGAGCCGTCCTACGTGGTGGGCAGCGATCCGGTTCGCAGCCGGGAAACCGTCGAGCAGATGGTGTGATCTGGACCACTGGCGAATTGCTGAGACGCGCTCGCTAACCGCGCCGATCAGCGAACATGTTCGGGTTCAAGATCAGCACCTGGCTCTCCCCGCCGCCCTGAACCACCGTCGGCGTCAATAACTTAAGGAATTTCCTTAAGAATTTAGACGCGACTGAGGCATTGTGATTTCTGCCTCTTTCGGCGCGGCGCCGGTAAGAAAATCTAAGCCGGCGGCACGTTCCGTTGCTCGGTTTGCGATCTTGAACCCGAACAGATTCGCACGTCAAGAACCATTTTTGGTCGACAGCTGAACTATTGCAACGAATTGATAACGATCGCCGCCTAAGTGCCTGCTGAGATCTTTGGGTCGCTTGGTAATGGGTTCTGAAAAGCCGCGAATTCTCCGTGAATTGACTCGCTACACTCGACCAAGGCGGTTACCGGCAGGTAACGCGAAAACGACTAATGACAATGTGCGGCGCTCTCCAGGCCGCTGGAGGTACGAGATCATGGCAAACACAACGGGAGTTACGGAAGGGTCGAAAGTCGCCGGTGTTGCGGTGGCTGAGCGGGTCGCCGCTGAGCACTCTCTGTGGCTGTCGTCGCTGCCGACGATCCGCCGCGCACCGATCAGCGACATGCTGCCGCAGCTCTTGGGCGGCGCTGAACTCGAACCACTGACTGAGCCGATCGCCGCGCCGGTCATGACCGTCGCGCGCACGCTTGCCGTCGGGCACGGACCCGTCAGCGACCTGTCCGTCAGCGTGGATGGCCGCTACCTCGTCACCGCCCACTACGGCGCCGACGTGGTGTGCCTCATCGACACGGAGACGCTGTCGGTGACCGCCACGATCGACGGGATCAGCGAGCCCTATTCGGCCGTCATCGCCGGTGACCGCGCCTACGTGAGCGCGGCCTCAAACGCCGAGGATGCCGTCGTCGCCGTCGACACCCAGACCGCGGTGCCGTTGGCCGCCAAGACATTCGACATGACCATCGGCGGCATGGCCGTCGGCCCGGCCGGCGATGTGCTCTACGTCGGACGCGCAGGCGAGGAGACCGTCGACATCGCCGTCATCGACATCGAGTCCGGATCCGTCAGCAGCATCGCCATCCCCGCCGCGCCCGGCGCTGCCATCGAGGCGGTGCGGATCAACGCCGACGGCACCCGCCTGTTCGCCGCGCTGACCACTCCGGTGGGCGCCATGCTGGCGATCGTGGACACTCGGGCTCGCACGGTCCGGGCGTCCGTTTCGATCGCCGGATCCATCGGTGACATCGCCGTTATGCCCAACGGCCGCACCGTCTTTGCCACCGGCTGCGACACCGAATTCGGTGGCGCCATCCATGTCATCGACGTCGTCGGTGCCCGCGTCACCGACACCATCCGCATGGGCGGTGTCCCGACGCAGCTCGTGCTGAGCCGCAACGGCGCATCCGCCTACATCGTCGACCGTGACGAGATCGCCGTGATGTGTACCGCCACCACCGAAATCGTCGACAGCGTCATCATCGGCCCGCAGCTGTCCTGCCTGGCCGCCGACCCGACACGTAACCGGTTGTACGCGGCGGATTACAAGGGCGCGGTCACCGCGGTTCGGCTGGACCCGGCGGCCCAGAAGCCGCAGATGGTCGTCGCGGCCTCCTGATCCGCCTGCCACGATGGGGTCATGACTTCGACCCCACGGCAGCGCGTCGTCAACTTCGTTCAGCGTCGGTTCGCCAACCCGATGATGCGGCTTGTCCCGATCCAAACCCTGCTGGAGACCACCGGGCGAAAGTCCGGCCAACCGCGGACCACCCCGATCGGCGGACGGCTGGACGGGCGGACGTTCTGGCTGGTGTCCGAATTCGGCGACCGGTCTCAATACGTCCGCAATATCGCGGCCAATCCGCGGGTGCGGGTCCGCATCCGCGGGCGCTGGCACAGCGGAACCGCCGTGCTGCTACCCGAGGATGACGCGCGGGCACGACTCGCCGAGCTTCCGCGAATGAATAGCGCCGCGGTGCGCGCGATGGGAGACAACCTGCTCACCATCCGCGTCGACTTCGACTAGTGCGCGCTGCAGTCCAATGACACCGAGATCGTCTGACTGGTGACGACCGGCACCAAAATGGTGCGATCGTTGCCGCGACCGGGGCCGGTGTAGGGCACCCACTGGGTGACGGTCTGCGGGTTGCGCACATTTGTCACAACGCACTTCGACATCGGGCCGGTGCCGATGCGATCGATGTTGACCGTGTAGCCCTGGCTCTGCAGTTGGCTGATCGTGGCCTGTGCTCCGCTGTCGGCCCATGCCGTCGCGGCCGGCCCGGCGATGATGCCACCCACTGCCGCCGCCGCGGCGAGCGCAAATGCGGTCCGCATGATCGCGCCTCCTCTTTTCCGACCCAATGATCCTCCATTTACATCGTTGTTGCTGTCGAAAACGTTCCGCACCGGCTCCGGCCTGGGGGTTGTTTAACCGATGCGGTGTGGGGAAACCGAACCACCGGGCGGACATGGGAGTAGCTCGGTCGACGAGGACCGGTGCGACACAGACATCGCCCGCTCACGGGATGTATCGGTGCACATGCGCCTGGTCCCGCACAGCATGAACAGCCATCTAGGAGGACCCATGGCAGACAACAGCGGACCCGAAGAGGGCATCAAGGGCGTCGTCGAGGACGTCAAGGGCAAGGCGAAGGAAGCCGTCGGCACCGTGACCGGCCGGGGCGACCTCACCGAAGAGGGCAAGGCCCAGCAGGACAAGGCCGACGCGCAGCGTGACGCCGCGGCCAAGGAAGCCGAAGCCGAAAAGGCCCGCGGCGAGGCCAAGACCCAGGAGAAGCGACAAGAGTCGCATCAATAACAGACGCGCAAGGGCCCGGTCGGAGATACCGATCGGGCCCTTGTCACGTTCAACGCCGAGGGGCGTACATGATCAGTGCCACGCCCGCCAGGCAGATCAACGAACCGATCACATCCCAGCGGTCCGGGCGGAATCCGTCGGCCGCCACGCCCCACAGCAGCGATCCTGCGATGAATACGCCGCCGTAGGCGGCCAGGATCCGGCCGAAGTGCGCGTCGGGCTGGAGTGTCGCGACGAAACCGTAAGCCCCCAAGGCGATTACGCCGAAGCCAACCCACAGCCAGCCGCGGTGCTCGCGGACGCCCTGCCACACCAGCCAGGCACCACCGATCTCCAGAACCGCGGCGGCGACGAATAGAGCAACCGACTTCAGCACCACCGGCTCAGCATCGCACGCGCGAGTCGCTCACAAACCGGACGAGCAGTTGTAAAGGACACAGTGTGCCAACCGGTTCTGCGGTGAACACCACGCGGGTGTCCACCACTGAATTGCCGTCTCGCTCCCGAGTCCGGCTCAGCCACGACGTGCTGTGCCTCGACGACGGGCACCGCGTCGGCGTCTCGATCGGCGGTCGGGGCGTGCCGCTGGTCTTCCTGCACGGCTATGGCCTGAACGCGCGGGCGTACCTGCGGCTGTTGAGCCGCGTGGGCGGCCTCGGATTCACCGTCATCGCCCTCGACGCCGCGGGCCATGGCGGAACGCCGACGCTGCCCGCCGAGGCCACGCTGGAGGGCCGGGTCGATCTGACGTTGCGCGCGCTGGATGCGTTGGGCATCGAAAAGGCGGTGTTCCTCGGTCACTCGATGGGCGGCCGGATGATCGTCGACCTGGCGGCCCGCGCGCCCGAGCGGGTGCTGGCCGCCGTGCTGCTCAACGCGGCGGCAGGCGCGCCGTTCGACGAGTCGATCTCACCGGGACGCCGCTCACCGCGTGCCGTGGCCGAGCGCCTGCTGGCCGTTGCCGTCGACGCCCAGGGCGACCCGAGACGGCTGCCGGTCACCGAGATGGCCGGGTACGTGCGGCTGATGGCGGGTGCCCTGATGCGAAACGCGCGTGCGCCGTTCGGCTTGACCGCAGCGCTGCGCGCCTTGCTCGGCTCCGGGGACTTCGCGGCCAAGCTCGTCGCGATGGCAGACAACGAGGTACCGACCATCGTCGTGCATGGCGAGAAGGACGGTGTGGTGCCGTTCGAGAATGCCCTCGACATGGCCGAGCGTGCCGACGCGGCGCTCTACCGGGTGCCGGGCGCGCACCATTCGTGGATGCTCGCCCACCCGCGCCAGGCCGCCGACATGATGCGCCAGCTGCTCGGTGCTGAGCTCGGCCGAGCGCTCGCGCTCGGGTATCGGACCACACCGGAGCTTGCCGCCGACGAGCTCGATCCGGTAGAGCTCGAGCTGCTCCGATCCCCGGTGTCGCGCCGCAGGCCGCAACGGCGTCTGTTCACCTTCCGGTGGCCGGCGCGCCGCCGGGTGCCGGTGGCACTGACCGGGTAGGCAATCCCAGACCTGCTGTGTTGCCCGCCGCGATAGATTCGGGCCTATGCAGAGCACGATGCAGAACTTCCCGTTGACCGTTGCCGCGATCTTGCGTTACGCCTCGACCGTTCATGGCGATCGGACGGTGACCACCGCGACCGGGGAGGGCGGTTACCGGCATGCCACCTACCGCGAAGTCGGACAGCAAGCCGCGCGGCTGGCCAATGCGTTGCGGCGCCTGGGCATCGAGGGTGACGATCGCGTCGCCACGTTCATGTGGAACAACCAGGAGCACCTCGAGGCGTACGTGGCGGTGCCGTCGATGGGGGCGGTGCTGCACACACTGAACATCCGGTTGTTCCCCGAGCAGATCGAGTTCGTCGCCTACGAAGCGGAGGACCGGGTGGTGATCGCCGATCTCTCGCTGGCCTCGATCCTGGCCCCGGTGCTGCCGAAGATGGAGACGGTGCACACAGTCATCGCCGTCGGTGAGGGCGATCTGGCCCCGTTCGAGGCATCCGGCAAGAAGGTCGTGCGCTACCACGAGGTCACCGCCGCCGAGTCCGATGAGTTCGACTGGCCCGAAATCGACGAAAACTCTGCCGCCGCAATGTGTTACACCAGCGGAACCACCGGCCATCCGAAGGGTGTGGTCTATGGGCATCGGTCGAACTACCTGCATTCGATGGCGGTCTGCAGCGGCAACGGTCTCGGACTCGGCTTCTCGGACAAGGCCTTACCGATCGTCCCGATGTTCCACGCCAACGCCTGGGGTCTGCCATACGCGGCGTTGATGGCCGGAGCAGACCTGGTGCTGCCGGACCGCTTCATGGATCCCACGTCGATGGTGAACCTGATCGAAACCCAGCGTCCGACGGTGGCCGGAGCGGTGCCCACGATCTGGAACGACGTGATGAACTATTTGGACCGCAACCCCGGTCACGACATTTCGTCGCTGCGGCTGGTGTCGTGCGGCGGGTCGGCCGTGCCGGTGTCGCTGATGAAGGCCTTCGAGGAAAAGTTCGACGTGCAGATCCGCCAATTGTGGGGGATGACCGAGACATCGCCGATCGCGACGCTGGCGTGGCCGCCGCCGGGTCTGCCTGTCGAGAAGCAGTGGGAAATCCGAGGCACTCAAGGCCGGCCGATGTGCGGTGTGGAAGCCCGCATCGTCGACGACGAGGGTGCGGTGCTGCCCAACGACGGTGAAGCAGTGGGTGAGCTGGAGGTCCGCGGGCCGTGGATCACCGGCTCCTACTACCGCAACACCGACGACTCGAAGTTCCAGTCCGGCTGGTTGCGCACTGGCGACGTAGGGCGCATCGACGCGCAGGGCTACATCACGCTGACCGACCGCGCTAAGGACGTCATCAAGTCCGGCGGCGAGTGGATCTCGTCGGTCGACCTCGAGAACCACCTGATCGCCCATCCGGCGGTACGGGAAGCCGCCGTGGTGGGGGTGCCCGACGAGCGCTGGCAGGAACGTCCGCTGGCCGCGGTGGTGCTCCATGACGGCGCCGAAGCCTCGCCGGAGGAACTGCGAACGTTCTTGTCCGACAAGGTCGTCCGGTGGTGGCTGCCGGAGCGGTGGACGTTCGTCGACGAGATCCCCCGGACCAGCGTGGGCAAGTATGACAAGAAGACCATCCGCGCCCGGCACGCCGACGACGCCTACGACGTCACCTACCTCGGCTAGGGCCGTAGCGCCTGCGGAACTTCTCGACCTGCCCGGCGGTGTCCATGATCCGGCGCTCACCGGTCCAGAACGGATGCGAATCCGCGGTGACCTCCGCGACCACGAGCGGGTAGGTGCGCACACCTGCCGGTGTCTCCAGGTCGATCGTGCGCGACGTCGTGACTGTGGAACGGGTCAGGAACGTCTTGCCGGTGGTGGCGTCTTGGAAAACCACCGGACGATAGTGGGGATGGCTATCGGGCTTCATCGGTCTTCTCCATAAAACGTTGTGGGCGTGGGTATCTCGCCGGTCGGGACAGCATCGCCGCACGGCTCTTCGTGCCAGTCGCCGAACGGGTCGGGATAGTCGGGCCAGCCTTCGGGTCCGCTCATCTCGTCGTCGGTCAGCAGTGCATCGCGCAGTGCCTCCTCGATGGCGGCGGGCGCGGCTCCGCACACCAGTGCGGTCATCGACGTTCGGCGATCGCCATAGCGGTCGTCCCACACCAGGCTTGCCAACACCCGCCTTTCCGGTTCGACGTAGGCGATCTCCGAATCGCTCATCGCCGCCAACCACTTTCCGGCCGAGCTGACCCGCAGGCCGCCGCCGGCGGACTCGAGGTACATCACTGTGTCGGACTGATTGGCCAGCCAGATCCGGCCACGGCTGCGTAGCACTCCGGTCAACAGGACATCGAGCGCATCATGGAGGCGCTCGGGGTGAAACGGCCGGTCCGCCTCAAACTCGACGATGCCGACCTGGCCGTCGAACTCCAGTGGCGGCTCACCGGCCAGCAGCGGTGCGTGCGGATCGTCACTGCGGCCACGACGCGCGCCTGAGTCCAGGTTTCCCAGTGCCTCCTCGACGTGCTCGGGGAGTTGGACGATCCACGCTCGGGGAGCCAGCCGGCGCAGAGCGGCCACGGTGGTGCGGTCCACTCTCGGTGCCACGACGACGTCAGAGAATTCGGTTTGTCCGACCGCCACCTGGGCCGCGGTCCGCCCGTCGTCGAGCTCGTCGTCACTGAGGGCGTCGCATAACCAGGTGCTCGGATCCAAACACGTGATGACGCCGACAATTTCGACGTCGCGCGCCGCGGGGCCATCGAGATAACCGGGGCCCAGCCGGGTGCGAACATGGTTGATCGCCCAGCAGATCGGCTCGGGTTCTGACGTCGGCGCCAGGTGCACGACGATCCGGTCGACATCGGCGCGCCGGTGCAGCCTGCGCAGCAGGAGCAGCAGGTCGTTGCGCACCGTGCACGAGATGCAGCCGTGTTCCAGTTCGAGGACGTAGTCGGCGTGGGTGGGAACGCCGTTGCAGACGTTGGTCAGCATCCGGTGCACCACATGGCCGTCGAAGTCATGGCGCACGACCAGGGTTCGCTCTTGGCGCAGAAGGATTCTGGCCACGGCGTTGGTGTCACCTTGTCCCGTGACGAGCAGTACCGGGGTCCGCACAGCACCTCCCGTATTGAAAACGATTTCCATTAGCTCGGTGCACACGCTACAGTGCGAAGCGGCTCTTGTCGAAAACCATTTTCAATAACAAGCAACGGACGCAGGAGGTGTTGAATGTCCGCACGATGCCAAGTCACCGGTCGCTCACCGGGTTTCGGAAATTCGGTGTCGCACTCACATCGGCGCACCAGCCGGCGCTGGTTACCGAACATCCAGGCCAAGACCTACTACCTGCCTTCGGAGGGTCGTCGGATCCGGCTGCGCGTCAGCGCCAAGGGCATCAAGGTCATCGATCGGGACGGGATCGAAGCAGTGGTGGCGCGGTTGCGCCGGGAAGGACAGAAAATCTGATGGCACGCAACGAGATTCGGCCGACCGTGAAGCTCCGGTCGACCGCTGGAACCGGCTACACATACGTGACCAAGAAGAACCGCCGCAATGATCCCGACCGCATGGTGCTGCGCAAATACGACCCCGTGCTGCGGCGCCACGTCGAGTTCCGCGAGGAGCGCTGACATGGCCAAGCGATCCAAGATCGTCAAGAACGACCAGCGCATCGCGATCGTCGCCCGGTACGCCGAGCGGCGCGCCGAGCTCAAACGAATCATCCGTTCTCCGCGCAGTTCGGCCGAGCAGAAGCTGGACGCTCAGCACGAATTGGCACGACAGCCGCGCGATGCCAGTGCCGTGCGGGTACGCAACCGCGATGCCGTCGACGGCCGTCCTCGCGGACATCTGCGCAAGTTCGGGCTGTCCCGGGTCCGCATGCGCGAGCTGGCCCATCAGGGGCAGCTCCCCGGAGTTCGGAAGGCCAGCTGGTGAAAGCTGCGAAACGACACCAGCGCCCAGCGCCGCCGGTCAAGCCCCGGCGCAACATGCTCACCGGCCTGGGGCTGCAGGACGTCGACTACAAAGACACCGCCACCTTGCGGGTGTTCATCTCCGAACGCGGAAAGATTCGGTCGCGCAAGGTCACCGGACTCACGGTGCGCCAGCAGCGCCAGGTCGCAACCGCGATCAAGAACGCCAGAGAGATGGCGCTGTTGCCGTACCCCGGGCGGACATGAGGTCTACGCCGTTCACGCTCGTCGTCTGCGCCGGGTGCACTCCGCCGGACACGTCCGTCTTCGACGCACTGCGGACCATGGTGCGCGAAAACTCAGGCGGGATGCTGGTGTCCACGCCGTGCCTGCTCGGGCCCGATGGCTGCCCCGATGGCTGTCAGGCGCACCGCGGCCAGGCCGCGGTCGCCATGCTCCAGCCGTGCCGTGCCGACCGCTCGCCGGTCGGCCCCGCGCGGTGGATCGAGCTCAGCGCTCCGCGCGCTGGTAGGCGGTGACCACGGCCGCCCCGCCGAGGCCGATGTTGTGCTGCAGCGCAGCGCTGACGTTGTCCACCTGACGCTTGTCGGCGGTGCCGCGCAGCTGCCAGGTCAACTCGGCGCACTGCGCCAAGCCCGTTGCGCCCAGCGGATGGCCCTTGGAGATGAGCCCGCCCGACGGGTTCACCACCCAGCGTCCGCCGTAGGTGGTGTCGCCTGCGTCGATCAGCTTGGGCGCCTCGCCTTCGGCGCACAGACCCAGGGCTTCATACAGCAACAGCTCGTTGGCCGAGAAGCAGTCGTGCAGCTCGATGACCTGGAAATCGGTCGGCCCGAGGCCGGACTGGTCGTAAACCTGTTGAGCGGCTTGCACATTCATGTCGTAGCCGATGATGTTCTTGGCGCTGCCGTCGAAGGTGGAAGCGAAATCGGTGGTCATCGCCTGCCCCACGATCTCCACGGCCTGGCCGGCCAGGCCGTGCTTGTCGACGAACGCCTCACTGGCCACGATTGCCGCGCCGGAGCCGTCCGAGGTGGGCGAGCACTGCAGCTTGGTCAGCGGATCGGAAATCATCTTCGCGCCCAGGATGTCGTCGAGGGTGTACTCCTCCTGGAACTGCGCGTACGGGTTGTTCACCGAATGCTTGTGGTTCTTGTAGCCGATCTTTGCAAAATGCTCGGCGGTGGTGCCGTACTTCTTCATGTGTTCGCGGCCGGCCGCACCGAACATCCACGGCGCCACCGGGAACGTCATCGAGTCGGTCTCGTTCAAGGCGACGATATGGCGCATCAGCGGTGACTCGCGGTCCTCGGCGCCACCGCCGAGGGAGCCGGGCTGCATCTTCTCGAAGCCCAGCGCGATCGTGCAGTCGGCGAGCCCGCCGCGGATGGCCTGCGCCGCGAGGTAGAGCGCCGTCGAGCCGGTCGAACAGTTGTTGTTGACGTTGACGATCGGGATGCCGGTCATGCCGAGCTCGTAGAGCGCGCGCTGCCCGGAGGTGGAATCACCCGAGCAGTAGCCGACGTAACCCTGCTCCACCTCGGCGTAGTCGATGCCGGCGTCGGCGAGGGCCTTGGTGCCCGACTCGTTGGCCATCTGGGGGTAATCCCAGCCTTCGCGGCGGCCCGGCTTCTCGAACTTGGTCATTCCGACCCCGACGACGAAAACGCGCTGCTTGGACCCCATGTGGCAGTTCCCTTCGGATTGTCCTCTTCCGGCAGCCTAACCGGCCCAAATCATGCGGACCGACGTTGGGAACACCCGGGGTCGAAAGTCCCTAGGGTTCAACCGGTTGATTGGGCAGATTCGAGTTAGCTGCTCGAGGTGGCCAGCAGAGGCCACCAGCGAAGGGGGTCCCATCATGGCCGACAACATGGTCAAGCGCACCGCGGCGCTTCTCGCAGGCGTCGCTGTCACTGCCACCGTCACGGCCTCCGTGGTCAGCCCAGTACATCCCGCCACGGTGCTCACATCGGACGTGGCGTTGACCACCACTGTGCTGGCCATGGGAGGGCTGGGTTATGAAGACGTCGACCCGGAACTCATCAAGAAGGTGCTTGGTGGCTACTTCGCCAACGCGGACAGCATCAAAGGCCTGCCGTGGCCGGGCGAGATGGCACCCTGGAACGGCGATCTGACGCTGGGCGAGTCGATGGCCGTGGGGTTGGTGAACATGGACGCCGCGATCCGCACCACCCCGGGGCCCAAGATCGTCATGGGCGCCTCCGGCACGACGGTGGTCGTGGACGAGGAGATGCGGCGCCTGGCCAATGACCCGACCGCCCCGCCGGCCGACGAACTGTCGTTCGTCGTGATGGGCGACGCCAACCGCGGGATATTCAAGGCATTCCAGGGAGTCAAGCTCCCGATCTTCGATTACACGCCCGTGGTCCCGGAGACCAAGTACGACGTCATGGTGATCAAGGGCGAATACGACGCCATCGGAGACTGGCCCGACCGGTCGTGGAATCTCCTGGCCGATCTCAACGCACTGGCCGCCAGCGGGTTGCTCCAGCAGATCATCCCCGAAGAAATCGTGAAGCAATTCTCGCTGGAGAGCTGGGGTTCCGTGCACAAAGACGCGATGTTCGTCGACCCGTCGACAGTGCCGGCGAGGAACATCACCACCACCACGAATGCGTTGGGCGGGACCACGACCACCTACCTGATGCGGACCGCCGATCTGCCGTTGCTGCGCCCGCTCAAGGGAATGGGCTGGCCGCAGCCCGTCATCGACGGCCTGACCGCGGTGCTCCGGCCCATCGTCGACTCGGCCTACTACCGCAACGATCCCCACATCAACTGGCGGCCACCTCGGCCCGTCCCGGCCGCCACCGTCAACTCGACGGCGACCGCGTCGAGCAAGCGATCGGGAACCAAGGCCGTGGCCGCAAAGACAACGTCGGCGAAGCCGGCGGCGAAGACCACCGGCAAGGCGGGCAGCGGGCGCCAGCCGCACTGAGAGCGCCCACCCTCCGGAGCGAATCCCGCTACTGTAGACCCGCTTGGAACACGTTCTAGTTTTCCGCAGAGGGGCACCAATGGCGTTGCGAGTCGTGCAGTGGGCAACCGGGTCGGTCGGGGTGGCTGCGATCAAGGGTGTGCTGGAACATCCCGAACTCGAACTCGTCGGGTGCTGGGTGCATTCCGAGGGCAAAGCGGGCAATGATGTCGGCGAGATCGTCGGCACCGAGCCGCTGGGCGTGACCGCGACCAACAGCCTTGACGACATCCTCGCGCTGGACGCCGACGCGGTGATCTATGCGCCGTTGTTGCCCAACGTCGAGGAGGTGACCGCGCTGCTGCGCTCGGGCAAGAACGTCGTCAGTCCGCTGGGCTGGTTCTACCCGAGTGAATCCGAGGCCGCCCCGCTGGAAGCCGCCGCCCGCGATGGCAACGCCACCCTGCACGGCGCGGGCATCGGACCGGGTGCGGCCACCGAGCTGTTCCCGCTGCTGATGTCGGTGATGTCCACCGGGGTGACCTATGTGCGCGCCGAAGAGTTCTCCGATCTGCGGACCTACGGCGCACCCGACGTGCTGCGGCACGTGATGGGCTTCGGCGGTACACCGGAAAGTGCGCTGACCGGACCCATGCAGAAATTGCTCAACGGTGGTTTCTTCCAATCGGTTCGGCTCATCGTCGACCGCCTGGGGTTCGCCGCCGAACCCTTGATCCGCACCTCGCAGGAAGTCGCGGTCGCCACCGCACCCATCGACTCGCCGATCGGCGTGATCGAACCCGGTCAGGTCGCCGGCCGGCGTTTCCACTGGGATGCGGTGGTGACGAACACGGTCGTCGTGCGCATCACCGTCAACTGGTTCATGGGCGAGGAAAACCTCGATCCCGCATGGTCTTTCGGGCCGGCGGGGGAGCGCTACGAGATGGAGGTGCGGGGCAACCCGAACACCTTCGTCACGGTCAAGGGCTGGCAACCCGAAAGCGTCGAGGAAGGGCTGCTGAGCAACCCCGGGGTGGTGGCCACCGCCGCGCACTGCGTCAACAGCATTCCGGCGACGTGTGCCGCCGAGCCGGGCATCGCCACCTTCTTCGACCTGCCGTTGATCACCGGACGCGCGGCACCTCAGCTGGCCCGCTGACTATCATTTCTTGTTGTGGCCCATCCCGTCGTCGTCGAGCAGTCCCGCGCCATTCCCGTCGCGGTGCCGGATGCGTTCGCCAAGACGCTGCCGATGCTGCTGCCCACGTTGTTCCACCGCTGGTACGGACCGATCCCGCCGATCAAGGCCGTGCACGGCCAGACCGGCGACTGGTCGGCGGTGGGGCAGACCCGATCCATCGCCCTGACCGGCGGCGGCGGCATGCGGGAGACGCTGACCCGAGTGGATGCGCCGCATGCCTTCGGCTACACCCTCACCGACGTCAAGGGCGCGATGGCGCCGCTGATCGACCACGTCGAGGGACTCTGGAAGTTCGACGAGCATGGCACTGGCACCTTGGTGACGTGGCAGTGGACGTTGCACCCGAAGTCGGCGTTCACGGCCCCGGCGCTACCGGTGTTCGCCCGGATCTGGCGCGGTTATGCCAATCAAGCCCTGGCGACGTTGTCCGATTACCTCCTGCGCTGAAGACTCGAGTGCGGTGCTGAAGCGGGCTGTTGCCCTTCGCCATTCGCTCGCACGCTGTCTGACAGTTCAGTCGAGTGTTAGGCTTCGCGGCACAGGCGCAGAGGAGAGTGCGACGAGATGGCAGATCCCGCACCCGCGACCGAGAACAATGAGGCGCGGCGCACCCAAATGTTGCGCGCCGCAGCGGAGCTCATCTGCGAACGCGGCTTTTCGGAGACGAGGATCTCTGATGTCGCCAAACGGGCCGGCGTCAGCTCGGCGGTAGTCATCTGCTACTTCGGCGCCCGCGACCGGCTGCTCGTGGACGCACTGCGGTACGCGGAGGATTCGTTCTATGAGGCGGCTGAACGGATGCTGTCCGAGGTTCCGTCGGTGCGTGACCGGCTCTCTCTGCTGATCCGATGGACCTGTGTTGCCGAGGCCGAAGATGAGATTCCCGGTTACTGGGGTCTCTGGTTCGATCTGTGGGCGCAGGCATTTCGGCATGACGACGTCAAGGTCGGTCGAGCCCAGCTTGATGCGCGCTGGCGCCGGATGATTGTCGAGGCCGTGCAATCGGACGAACTGGGCGCAGACGACGCGAAGATGTTCGCGCTTGAGTTTTCGGCTCTGCTCGACGGTCTGTCGATCCAAGTGGCACTTGAGGATCCAGAAGTCGACTCCGAGGTGGCCTACGAGATTGCGATGCGGTTCGCGGAGCGAAACCTCAATCTGTCCGACGGCCTGACCGCCGAGGTCACGGTCCCCCGATAACGCGGGTCGCTGATTGGAATCCGCCCGCCACGGCAGTCACCGTAGCGCCGGGGATGAGTGGGATCGCCGCGACGCCTTCGTCGTTCGTCGTGGTCGTCACGGGGCCCACCGACACTGTCGCGCCACGCACCGGCCGCGCCTGGGAATCTTCAGGGATGGTGGCGGTGATCAAGACGCTGCCGCCTCCCGCGGGAAACGAGATCGACAGCGGTGGTTGCGACCGCGCGGGACAGTTCTTCTGAGTGGGTATGCCCGCCAACTTCACGCCGTTGATCACCGATTCCGCGCCGCCCAGGTAGGTGTTGTCCGGCCCGACGACAACCAGCCCGCGCAGATAGCCGTGGCGCGCCCCTCTACTGGTCAGGTTCGCACTCCATGTCGCGGTCAGCGGGGCAAGCACCACGAGAATCGTCTCGACACCGTCCAGGAACGTTGCCCCGTCGTCGGAGTAATTCGCATACGACACAGAGAATCTGCCGGAGGCGTACGCGCCGAAGTAAGACAGCAGTGCCGTACCCGAGTACTTGCCCTTCAATAGCCGGACCGGCCTGATCCGACCCATCAACGGGTTGAAATCCTTGACGGGCACCGACCACTGGGCGATCTTCGCCGGATCTTGGTGTACCGGGGTTTGCGGGGCGGTCGGCGTCCGGGCGGGGAACTTGAGAATGCTTATCCGCGTTTGCTTTTCGGAGCTGCCGGGCCCGGGCTGCTCATTCACCAGGGCCCTGGTGGAATCGTCGAACCAGCTCCAGCCGCGGATGGTCCACGCTGGGTCGATCACGATCGGTTGACCGGAGTAGCCGCCCTCCTGCTGCCCGATCGCGGTGTCCATCAGCCAGGGTTCGTTCATGCAGCGCCGGTTGTTCCACAGGCTCACCCGGCCGATCTGGCCGAAGCTGGCGCTGTCTATCAGCGCAGGCCGCACCAACTGAGTGAACACCGTCATCCGGTTCAACCCGCGCGCCGAACTGAAGTACGTCGTCCTGCCGTCGGGTGCGATCTCGCCGGCCTCGTTGTAGTCCAGGTCGCTGGTCAGTGGTCGTCGATCACCGGTTGCAGTGTCCAGCAGCCAGATGTCGTAATTCAAGCCGGTGCTCGTGGTCTGGTACTTCAGCGTCCGGCCCCCGTTGTTCCAACTCGCACCCTCATAAAAGTGCGCCGCGTTCGCCAAGTCCTCGGCGTAGTCGGTCTTCTTGACCCACGACGGATTGAAGATGCGTTGGTCGGCCAGAACGTAGTGGTCGCCGCTGAGCGTGAGCCGTGCGATGCTCATGCGCGTTCCCTCGATGGGATTGACCTCGTTCCAGGTGACGTATTCGCCGTACCAGTCCGGCTTGGCTTCCCGGTTCTGACCGGTGAGAAGGCTGCCGCCGGCCGGGAATTGCACCTTCTTGCTGGTCTTGGTCTGGCAGTCGTATATCGAGGGCGCGCATTCCAGAATCTGATAGTCGATGTGACCGGCTCCGCCGCCCTGTTGCCCCGAGGTGTTGGCAAACCAGACTCGCTTGCTGTCGCCCAATGCCTTGATCTTCGTCGCGTTCGTTGCGACGCCGCACGAGATGCATTGGTAATCACCACCGTTGAGGTTGGTGGTCGCAATCTGCGAGTTGCCCGACATCATCACCTCGACGACGAGGTGCTGGTCGTCAGGCGCGACGTCGGCGGAATCGACGGTGACTCCCGACGGCACCGAAAAGCTCAGTACTCGTTCGACTTCGAATGGTTCCAGTGACGGCGATGCAGCCGCCGACGCGGCGGGCGGTACGACGACCGCGCCGGCCGCGATCGTGGTGGTCACGACCAGAAACAGCGAGAGCAGCCTGCGGCGGGCTGAAGCGGCAAACATCAGGACGTCTCGCCTTCGGATCACTCGATAATGTTACATACGATATTGAACGTATCTAAACCGTTAATTCAGGGAGGCGCGCCGTATCAAGATTGCCAACAGCGGTTTTGCGCCGTCCATTTACCTACTCATGAGAACGTAGTTACCTGCGAGCGGCGTGCCGGCCGGTTCCTGGCAGACTCGCAGGCTGTGACGACCAAACGGGCCCTGATACTGGCCGGCGGTGGCATCGCCGGCATCGGCTGGGAGACCGGCGTTCTGCGGGGGATCGCCGACGAGTCGCCGGATACCGCGCGGGCACTGCTGAATTCCGACGTCCTGGTCGGTACGTCGGCCGGCTCCACCGTGGCCGCACAGATCAGCAGTTCGCTGTCGCTGGAGGAGCTCTTCGAACGCCAGACGGGCGACACGTCCTCGGAGATCGACTCCGGCGTCGACATCGAGGCGATCTCGGCGCTGTTCCTGACGGCGATGGCGCAACCCGGAGAGTTGACCGAGAAACTGCGGCGCATCGGCGCGATCGCCCTGGACACGCCAACCGTCGGCGAGCCGATCCGCAGACGGGTCATCGAAGCGCGGCTGCCCGACCATCACTGGCCCGCACAAGATCTGCGAATCACGGCCATCGACACCGCAACTGGTGAGCTGGTGGTGTTCGACTCATCGTCGGGAGTGGAACTCGTCGACGCCGTGGCCGCCAGTTGCGCGGTCCCGGGCACCTGGCCGCCGGTGACGATCGGCGACCGGCGCTACATGGACGGCGGTGTGAGCAGTTCGGTCCATACCGGGGTGGCCGCGGACTGCGCGACGGCGGTGATCCTGGTGCCGGCAAGCGAATCGGCGCCGTCACCGTTCAGCAGCGGCACCGCAGCCGAGATCGCCGCCTTCGGCGCCCGAACCTTCACCGTCTTCGCCGACGATGCGTCGCTGGCAGCCTTCGGACCGAATCCGCTTGACCCGCGCTGCCGAATTCCGTCGGCGCTGGCCGGACGCGAACAGGGTCGCCGGGTGGCGGCCGCCGTCACGGAGTTTCTGGCGTGATGATGATCTCCGGACCGAGGTTGCGAAACCCGTCCAAGGCCTTCGTCGCCAGCTCGCGGCCGACCTGAATGACTTCGGCCGCGCGATGGAATTCCAAACTGCGGCAAGCGGTTCGGGGCACCTCGATCAACAGGTCGGGTGGGTAGGCGGCCATCTGATGGCGGGCGAGCGCGGCCTGTGCGATATCGATGGTGCGGTTCATCACCGCGAAGCTGCCCAGCTTGGGGATCGCGGTTTCACGTGAGCTGTCGATCAGCTGCTCGGCGCTGCTCGGCTCGACGGTGTCGACCGCATCCTCTACCGAACTCGTACCGAACCGGCTCAGCATCGACCGGGCGGCGGGGGTGTCCAGAATCGAGCGCGCCGCGTTGGTGTCCAGCAATCCAGATGTGCTGCGCAGCAGTCGGCTGAGCCATTCGGTGCTGGCTCGGGTCTCGGGATCCGCGGCGGTGTCCTGGTTGCTCTCGGGGTCGGGTCCGGAGAGGCTGACCGCGATGGTGAAATCGGCGTTGACCGCCGCGATCGGCGCCATCGGCAGTGGATCGAGAATGCCGCCGTCGGCCAGCAGCCTGCCGTCGAGCACGTGCGGGGCGATGACGCCGGGGATGGCGATCGAGGCGCGGATCGCAGCGTCGACCGCCCCGCGCTGAAGCCACACCGACTTACCTGCGATCAGGTCGGTGGCGACCGCGGTGTAGGGGATGGGCAGCTCTTCGATGGTGACCTCGCCGAGGATGTCTCGGACCGCGTCGAGGATCTTCTCGGCGCGAAGCACGCCGGCGGCGGTGATGGACGGGTCGAGCAGTCGCAGCACGGCCCGCTGCGTCAAAGTCTGCGCCCAGTCCGCGAATTCGTCGAGCGAGCCGGCGGCGTGCAGGCCACCGACGAGAGCGCCCATCGAGGAGCCGGCGATACCGACGATTTCGTAGCCGCGACTGTGCAGTTCGTCGATGACGCCGATGTGCGCGTATCCCCGCGCGCCGCCGCTACCGAGCGCCAGTGCGACTCGGCGGGAGGGGGATTGATCGGCCATGGGGTCCATTCTGCTCATCGCAAGCGGAAGGGCACCCCTTTCGGGGTGCCCTTCTATGGTGCGCGTCACCGCGCTTGCGCTCAGTCGCGCTGGATCACGTCGATGGTGCCGAGCTTGTCGCCACCAACGGTGTATCCGAGCGAGTCGATTGTGGTGTCGCGGGCGTCACCGGACCCGCTGGGGGCGGCGACCGCAGGGGCGGCCAGGCCGATGACGACCGCGCTCATCGCAGTGCCCAGCAGGGCTGCGACCGCGTACTTGGTCATGATGATGTGCCTCTTCTTCGGTTTCCTCTTCCGGCCTACTGCGCAGACCGATTACAAGGAGGTAAACCGCGAGGTCAGACAAATAATTCCACTGGCAGCAACTGATCGACGGCTGGCAGTAATCCAACGCTGCACCGGACTTTTACTACCCGTGATTGCAAACCGGTCAGCAGCCGCCCTCGGCGGCCGCCTTCACCGCGACGATCACCGCCGCCTGCTGCGCCGTCGACAACTGACCCCACGTGCTGTTGAACGTCGCCGGTCCCGGGTCGGCGTTGCTCTGCACTTCCTTGAGGAACGGTTCGACCAACGTCGCCGGGTCGCCGCCCTTGGTTTCCATCCACTTCTTGGTGGCCATGCAGGCCTGCGCATATTGTTCTTCAGTCGATTCGGCGGGCGCGTCAATTCGGGTGGTGACCCCGCCCGGTGAGACGCCGATCGTGCCCGACGGTGACGCCGTTTCGGTCGACTGCTGCGCGCTGCCGGAGGGGGCCGCGGTGGACGAAGTGGCGTGCCCGCCGCCGCCCGACGAGCAGGCCGTCAGGACGGCCGCCAAGCCGGCGATACACGCCGCGGCGCTGGACAGAGGACGACATCGGTAGGGGCGCATGATCTCAATCTATGCAACACTGGCGGCCATGACGGAGCGCATCAGGTCTGGAGAGTGTTGTCGGTTCTGACCGACCCCTCGATCTGACCCTGCAACGTGCGGAAAGTTCCTCGTCATGCCGTATTCGGGCGCTGCCCTTTCACTTGCCACATTCCCGTCGATCGCACCAGCTGTCTCCGCACCCACCCGGTTGCGGTTGCCCGACCTGCTGCACGCCACCGACCAGTACGCCGATGACGTGCTGCGCGGCCGATTCAACGAGCTGCTGCCGGCCGGTGGTCCACCGGCCGACCAGCGGTGGTTCACCCGGCTGCATGCCGACGACGAGCTGGACGTCTGGCTGATCAGCTGGGTGCCCGGCCACACCACCGAACTGCACGACCACGGCGGATCGCTGGGTGCGCTGACCGTGCTTTCCGGTGCGCTGCACGAATACCGTTGGGACGGTGAACGATTGCACCGCCGACGCCTCGATGCCGGGGACCAGGCGGCGTTCCCGCTGGGCTGGGTGCACGACGTGGTGGGCGCACCTGCGGTCGCGGCCCCCGCGTCTGCCACACTGAGCGTGCACGCCTACTCGCCCCCGCTGACGGCGATGTCGTATTACGAAGTGACCGAACGCAATACGCTTCGCCGCACCCGCACCGAGCTGACCGACGCGCCGGAAGGAATCTGATCCGATGAGCAGCCGAATCGACCGTGTCCTGGCCGATGCCAGGGCCCAGCTGCGCAGGCTGGCGGCCGACGAGATCCCGCCGGCGCTACGGCGTGGTGCCGTCCTGGTCGACATCCGCCCGGCCGCCCAGCGCGCCGCCGAGGGCGACGTCCCGGCCGCGCTGGTCATCGAACGCAATGTGCTGGAGTGGCGGTGCGACCCGACCAGTGACGCGCGGCTGCCCCAAGCGACAGACGACGACGTCGAGTGGGTGATCTTGTGCTCGGAGGGTTACACGTCGAGCCTGGCGGCCGCCGCTCTGCAGGACCTGGGCTTGCACCGAGCCACTGACGTCGTCGGCGGCTATCACGCCCTGGTCGAAGCCGGCGTACTCGGGGAGCTGGACGAACTCACTCCGGTGCGGTGACGATCCCGCGCAGCCGGTCGGTCTTCTCCGGCGTCCACCCCGGCGGCTGCAGGATCGCCGCCCAGGCGTTGACGACGTCACGCACATAGCGGTGCCCGTGCCCGTCGGGCACATCGACGGCCACCGCCATATCAGCGGACACCTGCAGGAACGTCACGATCGGAATCCAGTACATATCCGGCGATACGTCGTATCCGAGGGCCTCCCGAAGCCAATCCGGTTCGGCGAACAGCAGATTCGGGTTCCACCAGGTGATGGGATCCGACGCGTGCTGTAGGTAGACCACGCGCGGATAACCCCACGGTTTGTCGGGGCGGCCCAGATTGTCCGGGCGCGCGGCGAACCGGATGTTCTGGCCCTCGTCGAAGATCGGCAGCCACATCGGAGAGCCGGCGTCGCGGTTGACCGTGACGTCGTCCCACATCGTGTTGTTGAACGTCGGGCCGGAGAACAAAGCCCCGTCGGTGCGGGCGATGATGTTGTTCGGGCTGAGGAACGGTGCTTCGGCGCCGAACGATCCCAGGCTCTCGCCGAACACCACGATCTTGGGCCGCTGCGCCTCGGGCATCTCCCGCAGTCGCGCGTCGACCGCTTCGAACAGGGCCTGACCGGCCTGGCGGGCGTTCTCCTTGTCCACCAGGAACGACAGCCAGCTCGGCAGGAACGAGTACTGCATGCTGACGATCGCGGTGTCGCCGTTGTACATGTACTCCAGGGCGGATGCTTCGGCCTCGTTGATCCAGCCCGTGCCCGTCGTCGTCGCGACAGCGATGACCTTGCGCTTGAATCCGCCGGTACGCTCCAACTCTCGCGCGGCGAGAGCGGCGACCGCCTTGATGCCGTCGGCGGAATTCTTGCCCGCGTAGGCCCGGATCGGTTCGACCGCGGGGGCGCCGTTGAATGCGGTCAGCTGCTCGACGGTGGGACCGCCGGCGACGAAGGTGCGTCCCTGATGGCCGATGGTGTCCCAGGGAACGAGCGAGCCAGGGCCACCGGAGCGCAGCGGCGTGGTGGGCGCCGGGTTGTCGGGATCCATCTCGTCGTTGACCGAGGCGAATGTGCTGTTCAGGAAACTCATTCCGCCCCTGACCACCACGCCGTTGAGGATCGCGATGGTCAGGCTCAGCAGCAGTGCCACCACGACCACGGCCGAAACACGCGGTGGCGCATAGCGATTCAGCAACCGCACCAGGAATCTGACGAGTTTGCCGACCAGCTGACCGATTTCGACGAACAGGAACAGCACCACCACACCGATGAGCCCGGCCTGCGGGTAGTTGTACCACTTCAACCGCGGTACACCCATCAGGTCGCGGACGTGGTCCTGCCAGACGTGGAACCAGTAGATCGTGAAGACCAGCCAAATGATTCCGATGACGACCAGTACCGGCCACGCCCACCGCGGCGGGTGTGGGCTGGCGGGCCGCGAGAGCATGAAGCGCACCAGCCAGACAGCGAAGACGCCGAGGCCGTAACCGGCTGCGCCGGCGGCGCCGCTGACCAGACCTTGGAACAGCGGTCCGCGCGGTAGCAGTGACGGACTCAGCGACAGGCCGAGAAACAGGAGACCGACGGCGGTGCCGGTGAACGTGTAGCGCCGTTGCCACCAGTCCGGCTTGAACTCGTCGGCCTGCTCGGGGGCGGCCGCCTCCGAGTCGGTGGCTTCAGTCGGCTCCGGCTCGGTGACGGTCACGTCAGCACCTTAGCGGTGCGTGAAGTTGGGAGGGCGCTTCTCGGTGAAGGCGGCCATGCCCTCGGTCTGGTCGTCGGTGGCGAACGCCGAGTGGAACAACCGACGCTCGTAGAGCAGACCCTCCGTCAACGTGGATTCGAAGGCGCGGTTGACGGCTTCCTTGGCCATCCGGGCGGCCGAGCGCGACATCTGCGAGATCGTCGTGGCAACGGCTTTGGCCTCGGCGAGCAGGTCGTCGGCGGGCACCACCCGCGAGACCAGGCCGCTGCGTTCGGCCTCCGCGGCGTCGATGGTGCGGCCGGTCAGAATGAGGTCCATCGCCTTGGCCTTGCCGATCGCCCGGGTGAGTCGCTGCGAGCCGCCCATGCCGGGCAGCACGCCGAGCTTGATCTCGGGCTGGCCGAATTTCGCGGTGTCGGCGGCGATCAGGACATCGCACATCATCGCCAGTTCGCACCCGCCGCCCAGGGCATAGCCGGCCACCGCGGCGATGGTGGGGGTCCGGACCGCGGCCAACTTGCCCCAGGCTGCGAAGAAGTCGGCGTCGAACACCTCGGAGAACGACAGGCTGGCCATCTCCTTGATGTCGGCGCCGGCGGCGAACGCCTTCTCATTGCCGGTGATGACGATCGCACCGATGCCGGGGTCGGCGTCGAATTCCGCAGCGGCCGTGGTGACCTCGACCATCACCTGGCTGTTGAGTGCGTTGAGTGCCTTGGGCCGGTTGAGCGTGATGGTGCCGACCCGCTCGTCGCGGTCGACCAGGATGGTTTCAAAGTTTTCGGGGCTCATCATGTCCTCACTTGAACGTCAGGTCCGGGTCTGCCGGCGCGAAGTACTGTTCCACATCCTGCTCGGTCACCGCGGCCAGTGAGGGCGGGTTCCACGTCGGGTTGCGATCTTTGTCGACGATCTGCGCGCGGATGCCTTCGACGAAATCGTGGGACTTCAGCGACGCCGACGACACCCGGTACTCCTGCACCAGAACGTCTTCCAGTGTTTCGAGCTTGGCTGCGCGTCGCACAGACTCCAGCGCGACGGAGGCCGCGATGGGGGAGCGGGAGGCGATCACGTCGGCGGCTTTCTTGGCGTCGTCTTCGTCGTGGCCACGCAGGGCGTCGATGATGTCGCCGACGGTCTTACCGGCGTAGCACTCGTCGATCCAATGCTGTTGCGCCAGAAGCTGGCTCGGCGGCGGCTCGACGGCGAACGCCGTGACGGCGGCGTCCACGCCGTCGGCGACGATCGCGGCGACGAACCCTTCGAGTTGCACGTGCGGGATGTAGTAGTCGGCAAATCCGAGCGCGATGGCGTCCGCTCCGGAGAACGGCGCGCCGGACAGTGCGGCGTGCAGTCCCAGCTCGCCGGGCGCCCGCGACAACAGATACGTCCCGCCGACGTCCGGGATGAAACCGATGCCGACCTCGGGCATCGCGATCTTGGAGGTGTCGGTCACCACGCGGACGCTGCCGTGGGCGGCGACGCCGACCCCGCCGCCCATCACGATGCCGTCCATGATCGCCACGTACGGCTTCGGGTATTCGGCGATCTGGGCGTTGAGGCGGTACTCGTCGAACCAGAACCGACGCGCTTCGGACCCGCCGTCGGCGCGGGCACTGTTGTAGATCGCCACCACGTCACCACCGGCGCACAGTCCGCGTTCGCCTTCGCCGGCCAGGACCACCGCAGCGACGGCGTCGTCATCAGCCCACTCGGTGAGCGCGTTGGCGATGATCGTGACCATGGTGTGGGTCAGCGAGTTGATGGCCTTGGGGCGGTTGAGCGTCAGGAAGCCGACGCCGCCGTCGACCCGGGTCAAGACTTCGTCGGAGTCAGCCGTCACGGGTGCGAGGTCCTTCCGTCCAGTTAGTTGGATGTCCTAGTTTTACCAGTCGACGAAAGATCGTGACCCGCCGGATACCGCTCACAGGTAAGGTCAGGCTTGGTAGCACCGGACACGCCGGGAAGAACGTTGTGGACTTCCTGGGAACCGGTTCCGGTAGCCGTTCGTTGACGGTGTGTTACTCGACTTCCAGGAGAGGATTCCGACGGTGCGGGAGACCAGCAACCCGGTATTTCGTTCGCTGCCCAAGCAGCAGGGCGGATACGCACAATTCGGTACCGGCGTAGCCGGTGCCCAGCAGGTGGCTTACCAGGCCGACCCGTACGCGGGCGCCTACCAGCCGCAGACCGGTGTCTCGCGGCCCATGACGATCGACGACGTCGTCACCAAGACCGGCATCACCCTTGCCGTGCTGTCCGTCGTCGCGGTCATCTCCTACTTCTTGGTGTCGGCCAACCTGGCGCTGGCCATGCCGCTCACCCTGATCGGTGGGCTCGGCGGGCTGGTCCTGGTGCTGATCGCCACCTTCGGCCGCAAGCAGGACAACCCGGCGATCGTGCTGAGCTACGCGGCGCTCGAGGGCCTGTTCGTCGGCGCGGTGTCGTTCATCTTCGCCAACGTCGTGGTGTCCGGCGCCAACGCCGGCGTGCTGATCAGCCAGGCGGTGCTCGGCACCATCGGCGTGTTCTTCGGCATGCTCGTCGTCTACAAGACCGGCGCCATCCGGGTGACCCCCAAGTTCACCCGCATGATCGTCGCCGGCATGGTCGGCGTGCTGGTGCTGATCCTCGGCAACTTCGTGCTCGCGATGTTCGGTGTCGGCGGCGGTGAAGGCCTCGGCCTGCGCAGCGGTGGTCCGATCGCGATCGCCTTCTCGCTGTTCGTGATCGCGCTCGCGGCGTTCAGCTTCCTGATCGACTTCGACGCCGCGGACCAGATGATCCGCGCCGGTGCGCCGGAGAAGGCGGCCTGGGGCGTGGCCCTCGGCCTCACCGTGACGCTGGTCTGGCTCTACATCGAGATCCTGCGACTGCTGAGCTACTTCCAGCAGCGCTAGCTGTACTCAACGAACAAAGCCCCGGCCTTGAATGGCCGGGGCTTTGTCGTATGCGATCAGTGTCGTAGCGAGGCTGTAGTTGGCGACACGTCCACTCGCGTTTTGGCGCGCCAACTACAGGCTCGGCGCAATCAGCTCAGCCGCTCGATGACCATGGCCATGCCCTGGCCACCGCCGACGCACATCGTCTCGATGCCGAACGTCTTGTCGTACGTCTGCAGGTTGTTCAGCAGCGTGGCCGTGATGCGCGCGCCCGTCATGCCGAACGGATGCCCGAGTGCGATCGCACCGCCGGAGACGTTGAGCTTGTCCTCATCCATGCCCAGCGCTCGCGCCGAGCCGAGCACCTGCACCGCGAAGGCCTCGTTGATCTCGTAGAGGTCGATGTCGGAAATCGACATCTTCGCCTGAGCGAGCGCCTTCTTGACGGCCTCGATGGGGCCGAGGCCCATGATCTCCGGCGACAAGCCGGACACGCCCGTCGACACCACGCGCGCCAGCGGGGTCAGCCCGAGCTCCTTGGCCTTGGTGTCCGAGACGATGACCAACGCCGCCGCGCCGTCGTTCAGCGGGCAGGCATTGCCCGCGGTGATCGTGCCGTTCGGCCGGAATACCGGCTTCAGCTGGCTGATCTTCTCGTAGGAGGTGCCGGCGCGCGGGCCGTCGTCCTTGGAGACAACCGTGCCGTCGGGCAGCGTGACGGGAACGATCTCCCGCTCGAAGAAGCCGTTGTTGATGGCCTCCTCGGCACGATTCTGCGAGCGAACGCCCCAGTGGTCCTGGTCCTCCCGGCTGATGCCGGTGTGCAGCGCGACGTTCTCGGCGGTCTGGCCCATCGCGATGTACACGTCGGGCAGCAGGCCGTCCTCGCGCGGATCGTGCCACTCGTCGGCGCCGGCCGAGGCCTGCTCGGAGCGGGCCATGGCGTCGGCGAACAGCGCGTTCTTGGTGTCCGGCCAGCCGTCGGCGTTGCCCTTGCCGAAGCGCGACACCGTCTCGACGCCGGCCGAGATGAACGCGTGGCCCTCGCCGGCCTTGATCGCGTGGAAGGCCATCCGGGTGCTCTGCAACGACGACGAGCAGTACCGGTTGACCGTGGTGCCCGGCAGGAAGTCGTAACCCAGTTCGACGGCGACCGCGCGGCCGATGTTGAAACCGGACTCACCGCCAGGCTGGCCGCAGCCCATGATCAGGTCGTCGATCTCGCGCGGGTCCAGCGAGGGCACCTTGTCGAGTGCGGCGCGGACCATCTGCGCGGCCAGATCGTCGGGACGAATGTCGACCAACGACCCCTTCATCGCGCGGCCGATCGGCGAGCGGGCAGTGGAAACGATGACGGCTTCGGGCATGACGACTCCTTGGTCTGCAGGACGACTGCACACGAACCTAGCTCGCGGTCACCACGATCGGTGCGGGGACCCCGGTGGTTTTGCGGCGAAGCAGCCGCGTCAGCGGCCCGAGCCGGTCGGTCAGCGCCCGCACCTCGGACCGGGTGACCCACGGCAGGTCGGGCACGGTCTTGCCGGTCCACTCGCCGAGGGCGTGGCACAAGGCGGGCAGCAATTGGTTGGCGGCCAACGCATATCCCGCCGCCGACGGGTGGTAGCGGTCCTCGGAGAACATCACCTCGGGGGCTTGCAGGAAGTTCGGCGCCAGCAGGTCGGCCAGCGGCACCGGCACCCCGCCCGCGGCCCGCACCGCGGCAGCCTGCACGCGGGCCAGCCGCAGTCCACGGTTGCGGGCGGTCCACCGCAGTGGCTGCGGAATGTCCTTGATGACACCGAAATCCGGGCACGTCCCGACGACCACCACCGCACCGGAGGCGCGCAGCCGCTGCACCGCCGCGCCGAGCCGGCGCGCCGACGGGCCGATGCCGTTGAGGGCGGTGATGTCGTTGGCGCCGATCATGATGACCGCCGCGTCGGGCGGTGGACCGGCCACGAACATCGCGTCGACCTGACCGGACAGACCCTTCGACGTCGCGCCCACGATCGCCTTGGTCGACAGCCGGATCAGCTTGCCGGACTCTTCGGCGAGGCCGCGGGCGAGCAGCACCCCGGGTACCTCGTCGGCGGTGCGGCAGCCGTACCCCGTGGCTGTCGAGTCGCCGAAGACCATCAGATGCAGGTCGAACTCCACGCCGCGCTCCCAGCGGCGGACCGGCCCGCCACCCGGGGCGTAGATGCCGTCGGCGCGCGGCGGGATGTCCCAGGACTTCGGGATCACGTTACGAACCTGGTCGGCCTGGCCGGTGAGCAAACTGCGCGCACCCAGCACGGCGGTCCCGGTCGATGCCAGAACCCCCGCCGCTGCCAGCGCGGCCGTCGACTTCCGCGGAGTGCGTATCCCCACGACTTCAGTTTAGGTGCTGCTCCGGCGGGAATTCGGGTCGCAACAGTGGCCCCGCGATTACAGACAGGTATCGGATCCGGTAAGAAATCAGATCGTTAGTTGTTATAGATAACGCAGGTGGCAAGCTAAGTTACCGGGCTTAACTCAAACGCCCGGAACACGTATCTACATTGGCGTAGGGAGTGTTGACCATGACCGCACCCAGTAAGGTTCGGGCTTCGGCCCCTCATCATGTCCATGCTGGTAGCGGTGGTCGCCCGCGCCGGTATCCGGTCTCCGACGGCGCGCCCGTCGAGGTCGTCGAGAGTGGCCCCAGCATCGCCGCGCGACTCGTCTCGATGGGCACCCGGGTCACCATGTGGCCCACGTTGGCCGTGCTCAGCCACGTACCGCACTGGCCGTGGCCGTTCGGCCTGGTCGACTTCGTCGCACGGGCGCTGCTTCCCACGCCCGGCACCGTCCGCGCCACCGTCGGATTACCGAACGCCTCCGCGCAACTGGTCCGCGCTCCCGGCGTGCTGCCCGCCGACGGCAACCGCCGCGTCGTGCTGTACATGCACGGCGGCGCCTTCCTGACCTGCGGTGTCAACTCGCACAGCCGGATCTCCGTCGCGCTGTCGAAGTTCGCCGACTCGCCGGTTCTGGTGGTCGACTACCGGTTGATCCCCAAGCACTCGATTGGCAACGCCATCGACGACTGCTACGACGCCTACCAGTGGCTGCGCACCCGCGGCTACGAACCCGACCAGATCGTGCTGGCCGGCGACTCCGCGGGCGGCTATCTGGCCCTGACGCTGGCGCAGCGGCTGCAGGCCCTCGGCGAGGAGCCGGCCGCGTTGGTCGCGATCTCGCCGCTGCTGCAGCTCGACCACGAGCAGAAGCTCACCCACCCGAACATCCGCACCGATGCGATGTTCCCGCCCAAAGCCTTCGACGCCCTGGTCGCGCTGGTCGCCCGGGCGGCGGCCAAGCAGATCGTCGACGGCGAGCCCGAGGGCGTCTACGAGCCGCTCGACCACATCGAACCGGGCCTTCCGCGCACGCTGATTCACGTGTCCGGGTCAGAGGTCCTGCTGCACGACGCGCGGCTGGCCGCGCGCCGGCTCGCGGCGGCGGGTGTGCCCACTGAAGTGCGGGTGTGGCCGGGCCAGATCCACGACTTCCAGCTGGCCTCGCCGATCATTCCGGAGGCCAAACGTTCGCTGCGGCAAATCGGGGAGTACATCCGCGAAGCCACCGGCTAGCCGCGCGCTTTCGCGGCCTGACACGATGTAGGTATGCGAATCGCGTCGCACATCAGCGAGCTGATCGGGAACACCCCACTGGTCCAACTGAACTCCGTCGTTCCGGAGGGTTCGGGGGTGGTCGCGGCCAAGATCGAGTACGTCAATCCCGGCGGCAGTGCCAAGGACCGCATCGCCGTGAAAATGATCGACGCCGCCGAGGCCAGCGGCGAGTTGAAGCCCGGCGGGACGATCGTCGAACCCACCTCCGGCAACACCGGCGTCGGCTTGGCTCTGGTCGCACAGCGGCGCGGATACAAGTGCGTCTTCGTCTGCCCGGACAAGGTCAGCGAAGACAAGCGCAACGTGTTGCGCGCCTACGGCGCCGAGGTCGTCGTCTGCCCGACTGCCGTGGCGCCGGATGACCCGGACAGCTACTACAGCGTCTCCAACCGGCTGGTCACCGAGATCGAGGGCGCGTGGAAGCCCGACCAGTACTCCAACCCGATGGGGCCGGCCAGCCACTACGAGACGACCGGCCCGGAGATCTGGGCCGATACCGAAGGCAAGGTCACGCACTTCGTCGCCGGCGTCGGAACCGGCGGCACGATCACCGGCGCCGGGCGCTATCTGAAAGAGGTCTCCGGCGGCAAGGTGAAGATCATCGGCGCCGACCCGGAGGGCTCGGTGTACTCCGGCGGCACCGGCCGCCCCTACCTCGTCGAGGGCGTCGGCGAAGACTTTTGGCCCGCGGCCTACGACCCGGCCGTGCCCGACGAGATCATCGCGGTCTCCGACGCCGACTCCTTCGACATGACCCGACGCCTGGCCCGCGAAGAGGCGCTGCTGGTCGGCGGCTCCTGCGGCATGGCCGTCGTCGCCGCGATCAAGGTCGCCCAGGAGGCCGGGCCGGATTCGGTGGTCGTGGTCCTGCTGCCCGACGGCGGCCGCGGCTACCTGTCGAAGATCTTCAACGACGGCTGGATGTCGTCCTACGGCTTCCTGCGCACCCGCCTGGACGGCTCGATCGCCGAGCCGACCGTCGGCGACGTACTGCGCGGCAAGTCCGGGGCGCTGCCCGATTTGGTGCACACCCACCCGTCGGAAACCGTGCGCGACGCCATCGGCATCCTGCGCGAGTACGGCGTGTCCCAGATGCCGGTCGTCGGCGCCGAACCGCCGGTGATGGCGGGTGAAGTGGCCGGCAGCGTGTCGGAGCGCGAACTGCTGTCCGCGGTGTTCGAGGGGCGGGCCAAACTCGCCGACGCGGTGTCGGTGCACATGAGCCCGCCGCTGCCGCTGATCGGTGCGGGGGAGTTGGTCAGCGCGGCGGCCAAGTCGCTGGGCGAACGGGATGCGCTGATGGTCGTCGAGGAGGGCAAGCCCGTCGGCGTGATCACCCGCCACGATCTGCTGGGCTTCCTGTCCGACGGGCCGCGCCGCCGCTGAAGTAGTTACGCGCGCAAATTCTTTGAGCGCCGTATTGCGCTCAGATGAAGATTGCGCGTTGTCGCGATACGCAGGTTCTTCTCAGGTACATTTAGGCCGCTTTATCCCAGGTGATCATTGTCGAACTGGAAGGCGCCATGACCGAACAACCACCAGGTCCCCCGCCGGGGAACTACCCGCCGCCGCCTCCCGGGAACTACCCGCCGCCACCACCGCCACAGGGCGGATACGCGCCGCCGCCGCCTGGCGCCGGCTTCGGCGGACCACCCTCGCCCGGCCAGCCCGTTCCCCAGCTGCCGCAGAGCGCCTACACGTCGTGGTTCACCCGAGTCGTCGCCTGGCTCATCGACTACATCCCGGCCTACATCATCTTGGGTATCGGCTACGGCGTCCTGATCGGCACCTCGAACACCGACTGTGTGACCGACACCTCGGAGTACGACACCGGTACCTACTGCGCCTCGGATACCTCGACCACCGGCACGCTGGTGCTGGTCATCGCCGGCCTGATTGCGATCGCGTTCGTGGTCTGGAACCTCGGTTACCGCCAGGGCACCACCGGGTCGAGCATCGGCAAGTCGGTGATGAAGTTCAAGGTGGTCAGCGAAAAGACCGGCCTGCCAATCGGTTTCGGCCTGTCGCTCGTCCGCGAGATCCTCTACCTGGTGGCCTCGTACATCTGCCTGGGCATCGTGTGGTTGATCGCGGTCCTGTTCCCGCTCTGGGACAGCAAGCGCCAGACCCTCGCCGACAAGATCATGACGACCGTCTGTCTTCCCCTGTAGACAAGGACTTTCGATGACGCAGCCTCCTCCTCCGCCCGGTAACTACCCGCCGCCCCCGCCGGGGAATTACCCACCGCCGCCTCCGCCGGGAGGGAATTACCCGCCGCCGCCCGGCAACTACCCGCCGCCGCCCCCGCCGGGTGCCGGAGTGCTGGCCAAGGAGGCCTACACCCCGTGGATCAAGCGGGTCGGCGCCTGGATCATCGACGTCATCCCGATCGCGATCCTGTCCGGAGTCGGACAGGGCCTGATGGTGGCCACCGGTGAGAACAACTGCACCTCCAGCAGCGTCGACAACAGCTACGGCGTGTACTGCACGTCGCAGCCGTCGGCCCTGGGGCTGATCCTGTCGTTCGTGTTCGGGCTCGCCAGCCTGGCGTTCGCGCTCTGGAACTACGGCTACCGCCAGGGCACCACCGGGTCGAGCATCGGCAAGTCGGTGCTGAAGTTCAAGGTGATCAGCGAGAAGACCGGCCAGCCGATCGGTTTCGGGCTGTCGATCGTGCGCCAGATCGCCCACTTCGTGGATGCGATCATCTGCTACATCGGCTACCTGTTCCCGTTGTGGGACGCCAAGCGGCAGACGCTCGCCGATAAAATCATGACGACGGTGTGCGTGCCGCTCTGACGTCTCGAGCCGATAGGCTCGAAACCGATGAGTGAGCAACGCAGCGCAGCAGATCGGCACCGGGCCCAGGGGTTCGCGACCAGGGCCATCCATGCCGGCTACCGTCCCGACCCAGCGACCGGTGCCGTCAATGCGCCGATCTATGCGAGCAGTACGTTCGCCCAGGACGGTGTCGGCGGCCTGCGTGGCGGGTTCGAATACGCGCGCACCGGCAACCCGACGCGCGCGGCGCTGGAGGCGGTGCTCGCCGCGGTCGAGGCCGGCACGTTCGGGCGGGCGTTCAGCTCCGGGATGGCGGCCACCGACTGCGCATTGCGGGCGGTGCTGCGTCCCGGTGATCACGTCGTCATTCCCGACGACGCCTACGGCGGTACCTTCCGGCTCATCGACAAGGTGTTCACCCAGTGGGGGGTGCAGCACACGCCGGTGGCGCTGTCCGACCTCGACGCGGTGCGCGCGGCGATCACCCCCACCACCAAGCTGATCTGGGTGGAGACCCCCACGAATCCGCTGCTGTCGATCGCCGACGTCTCGGCGATCGCCGAGATCGCCGCGGTCGGTGGCCAGAAGGTGTTGGTGGACAACACTTTCGCCTCACCGGCTCTGCAGCAGCCGCTGAATCTCGGTGCCGACATCGTGCTGCACTCGACGACGAAGTACATCGGCGGGCACTCCGACGTGGTCGGGGGCGCGCTGGTGACCAACGACGAGGAACTCGACACCAAGTTCGCCTTCCTGCAGAACGGTGCCGGCGCCGTGCCCGGCCCGTTCGATGCGTATCTGACGATGCGGGGTCTGAAGACACTCGAACTGCGGATGCAGCGGCACAGCTCCAACGCCGCGAAGGTGGCCGAATTTCTGGCCGAGCACGAGGCGGTGAGTGCGGTGCTCTATCCCGGTCTGCCGTCGCATCCCGGCCACGAGGTGGCCGCCCGGCAGATGAGCGGATTCGGCGGCATGGTGTCGGTGCGGATGCGCGGTGGTATCGAGGCGGCGCGCCGGTTGTGCTCGCGCACTGAGGTTTTCATCCTCGCCGAGTCGCTCGGCGGGGTGGAGTCGCTGATCGAGCATCCCGGTGCCATGACCCATGCGTCGACGGCCGGCTCGCAACTCGAGGTGCCCGACGACCTGGTTCGTCTCTCGGTGGGTATCGAGGACCCGGCCGATCTGCTCGGCGACCTCGAGCAGGCCTTAACCTAGCGCTGGCCGTACCGCGGCGGTGGTCACCGCCAGGTTGACCTCGGCCAACTTGTTGTCGTCAACCCATGTGCCGCTTGCGATTTCGATGGCACGGTCGCCCACCCACTGTGAGCCGCGGTCGTTGAGGCTCAATACTGCGCCCAGGCCGCCAACGGTATGCAGCAGCGAGACGATCGTCGCGGTCACGGGATTGGGGCAGTTGCCGTCGAACAATGTCGACAACATCGCCGACCGTGCCGCATCCACCCGCGTCCGGCTGGCCAGCGGCCAGGCGTAGGAGTTGCGCCGAAATCGGTTCTGCGACAACGAGATCTGATGTAGCTGGCCGGTGCGCAGCAGCTGGTCGATGACGCGGTCCTCGGTGTGCTTGCGCAGCTTGGCGATCGCCGCGCTGGGCGTGACCGGTGCTTCCTGGAGCAGCGTGAGTGCTGGGCGTACCACGGGATCCAGCGGGGGTGGTCCGGCCAGCGCGACCAGGTGATCGGGCGGTACGGGTTCGCCCGGCACTGCCGGCCGCACCCGGCAGTCATAAGCCAGATCCAACAACACCGCGGCGGCCAGCAGCCGCTGCAGCAGGCTCGGCTCGATAGCGGGCTGTGCCGCACCGTTGTCGAGCAGCAGCAGGAGAAGGTCTTCGGCGATGCGCGCCACGCGCGAGGGAGCCTACGAGTGGTAGGGCTCGGCGCTGACCAGCGTGACCTTCACGGTCTTGCCACTGGGCACCGCGTACTCGCGGGTGTCGCCGACCTTGGCGTTGAGCAGAGCGCCGCCCAGCGGGGAGTTCGGCGAGTACACCTCGAGCTTGTCGTGATCGATGCCCTCCTGGCGGGTAGCGATCAGGAAGGTCTCGGTGTCGGACTCGTCGCCGTCGTAGTAGACCTTGACCACCGAACCGGGCAGTGCGACGCCGGACTGCTTGGGCGCCTCGCCCACCTTGGCGGTGTTCAGCAGCTCTTGCAGCTGGCGGATGCGCGCCTCCTGCTGGCCCTGCTCCTCGCGGGCGGCGTGGTAGCCGCCGTTCTCGCGCAGGTCGCCCTCTTCGCGGCGGTCGTTGATCTCGGCGGCGATGACCGGACGGTTGGCGATCAACTGATCCAGCTCGGTCTTGAGCCGGTCGTATGACTCCTGGGTCAGCCAGGTCACCTGGGTATCGGTCATCTCGCCGCGCTCCTCATTCGTTGGTTCCGCGATGTTCGCGTTGCAGTCTGTTGTCGCTGCTGGGAGCATGCGGATGGTTCCGCGTGTATTGCCATCGAAGAGCTGCGATCAAACGCGCTAATGAAGCAATACACGGCTCCCAGCAGGAACCGTGTATCGAGCAAGTCTACCACCGCGAGGACAGTCGCCCTTAATGCTTTCGCAGTTCCGTGTTAGTTGTTCCGTCGCCGGTCAGGGCGCGACGAGATAGCTGGGAACGTCATTTCCACACCCGTAAATATCGCCGACGAACGGTCGTTTGTACGACTTCACAAATGTGGTGACCTGCACCGTTGCGTCCTGCGACGGTGGCACCAGAATTTCCCGGCGGCCGGTCTCGTCGCCGTCATGAGAACGAACTCGGACAATGCAATGCGCCGGCTGCGAGGGATCCTTTCGGGTCACGCTGATCGTCACCGAAACGGTGTGGTCGTCGGTGACCTCATACGCCGCGATTTTGCCCTCGACGTCGTTGCCTTCGAACCGCTGGTAGGCGATCAGGGCGAGCACGACGCCTGCCGCCAAAACGAGGACACCCAGCGCGAACGCCACCCGGCGCCGGGTCGCCGCGGGCAGGCGCGGGCGCCCGTAGCGCGACTCCGGGGGGAGCGGCGGGGGACTGTCGGTCATGGGTTGCAGGTGCGTCTCTCGTCAGCAGGCTTCGATTACGGGTATCCACGCCCCGAATGGAACTATTGGACTATAGGGCGTGCCGGCGCTGTTGCATCTGCACGTAAGACCCGATGACGACACAGTGAGTACAGGGGAGAAGTGACCGAACTGCGGTTGATGGCCGTGCACGCCCACCCGGACGACGAGTCCAGTAAGGGCGCGGCCACCCTTGCCCGTTATGCCGCCGAAGGCCACCGGGTCAAGGTGGTGACACTGACCGGCGGCGAGCGCGGCGACATCCTCAATCCGGCGATGGATCTACCCGAGGTGCGCGGCCGGATCGCCGACATCCGGAAGGACGAGATGGCCCGGGCCGCCGAAATCCTCGGCGTCGAACACCACTGGCTGGGGTTCGTGGACTCGGGGTTGCCCGAGGGCGACCCGCCGCCGCCGCTGCCCGACGGCTGCTTCGCGCTGGTTCCGCTGGAGCAGCCCGTCGGCGAGCTCGTGAAGCTCATCCGCGAATTCCGCCCGCACGTCATGACCACCTATGACGAGAACGGTGGCTACCCGCACCCGGATCACATTCGCTGCCACCAGGTTTCGGTGGCCGCCTACGAAGCCGCCGCCGACTACCGGCTGTACCCGGACGCCGGCGAGCCCTGGGCCGTCAGCAAGCTCTACTACAACCACGGCTTCCTGCGGGCTCGCCTGCAACTGCTGCAGGACGAATTCGCCAAGCACGGCCAGGAAGGCCCGTTCGCAGACTGGCTGAAGAAGTGGGATCCCGAAATCGACATCTTCGCCGGGCGGGTGACCACCCGGGTGTTGTGCTCGGAGTACTTCAACCAGCGCGACGAGGCGCTCAAGGCGCACGCCACCCAGATCGACCCGGACGGATTCTTCTTCGCGACGCCAATAGAGTGGCAGCAGCGGTTGTGGCCCACCGAGGAGTTCGAACTGGCTCGTTCGCGGGTGCCCGCCAAGCTGCCCGAAGACGACCTGTTCACCGGAATCGAGATTTTTGAGTGAGAGACCTGTTCACGACCGCCGTGTCGGTGCTGGCTGATCCGCCCAAGAACACCGGCCCGGATTTCGGCAAGGCCAGCCCGTTCGGCCTGCTGATCGTCGTGATCCTGCTGATCTGCGTGTTCGTCCTGGTGTGGTCGATGAACAAGCACCTCAAGAAGCTGCCCAAGAGCTTCGATGAGGAGCCGGCCGATGGCGAAGCCGTCGGCGCGGCGACGACGGACGAGGGTGCGGCGTCCGAGGGTGACGCACAGCGACCCCCGCATGAGCCCGGCGGCTAACACCCTCGGCGGCGCGACCAGCCCCTATCTGCGTCAGCACGCCGACAATCCCGTCCACTGGCAGCAGTGGACTCCCGACGCGCTCGCCGAGGCCGGCCGCCGCGACGTGCCGATCCTGCTCTCGATCGGATATGCGGCGTGTCACTGGTGTCATGTGATGGCCCACGAGTCGTTCGAGGACGACGAGGTCGCCGCCGCGATGAACGCCGACTTCGTCTGCATCAAGGTCGACCGCGAAGAGCGGCCGGACCTCGACGCGGTGTACATGAACGCGACGGTCGCGATGACGGGGCAGGGCGGCTGGCCGATGACCTGCTTCCTGACCCCCGACGGACGGCCGTTCTTCTGCGGCACGTACTACCCCAAGCCGCAATTCCTGCAGCTGCTGGCGGCGGTGACCGACACCTGGCGGACGCGTCGCGGCGAGGTGGAGGAGGCCTCCGATCAGGTGGCCGGGGAACTGCGGCGGATGGCCGCGGGGCTGCCCGACGGCGGACCGGAGATCGAGCCCGCGCTGTGCGACCACGCCGTCATGGCGGTGCTGCGCGACGAGGATGTCGAGCGTGGTGGCTTCGGGCGGGCACCCAAGTTCCCGCCGTCGGCCTTGTTGGAGGCGCTGCTGCGCACCTACGAGCGGACCGGCTCACCGCTGCCGTTGGACCCGGTGGTCCGCACCGGAACCGCGATGGCCCGGGGCGGCATCTACGACCAACTGGCCGGTGGCTTCGCGCGCTACAGCGTCGACGCCGACTGGGTGGTGCCGCATTTTGAGAAGATGCTCTACGACAACGCGTTGCTGCTGCGGGCGTACGCGCACTGGGGCCGACGCACCGGTGATCCGCTGGCCTTGCGGATCGCCGCCGAGACTGCCGGATTCCTGCTCGGCGACCTCGCCGACGGTGACATGTTCACCTCCGCGCTGGACGCCGACGCCGCGGGAATCGAAGGTTCCAGCTACGTGTGGACGCCGGCTCAGCTGAACGAGGTCCTCGGCGGCGACGACGGAGCTTGGGCGGCAAGCCTTTTCGAGGTCACCGAGCGCGGCACCTTCGAACACGGTTCCTCGGTGCTGCAGTTGCTGACCGATCCCGACGACGCGGAGCGCTTCGAGCGGGTTCGCTCGGCACTGCTGGCCGCCCGGTCGAGGAGGGTGCGGCCCGCCCGCGACGACAAGATCGTCACCGCCTGGAACGGCTTGACCATCACCGCGCTCGCCGAAGCCAGTGTGGCCCTTGGTGTTCCACCGTTGTTGACCGCGGCGGCACAGTGTGCAGAGGCGCTGCTGGGCCTGCACATCGTCGACGGCAGGCTGCGGCGGGCCAGCCTCGGCGGGGTGGTGGGTGACAGCGCGGCCATCCTCGAGGACCACGCCGCGCTGGCCACCGGGCTGCTGACGCTCTACCAGCTCACCGGCGACGCGGCCTGGTTGACGAGCGCCACCGACCTGCTCGACATCGCGCTGCGGCATTTCGCCGACCCGCAGCGGCCGGGCCGCTGGTTCGACACCGCCGACGATGCCGAGCAGCTGATGGTCCGTCCCGCCGACCCCCTGGACAACGCGACGCCCTCGGGTGCGTCCTTGATCGCCGAGGCGCTGCTGACCGCCGCGCACCTTGTCGACGCTGACCGTGCCACCCGATACGGCGAGGCCGCGGAAGCCACGTTGCGGGCCCACTCGCCGCTGCTGGCGCGCGCCCCGCGTTCGGCAGGTCACTGGCTGGCGGTCGCCGAGGCTGCCGTACGCGGACCGCTGCAGGTGGCCGTCGCCACTGACCGCCCGGACTCCGAATTGCTCGCGGCTGCACGGCAATTGGTGCCGGGCGGTGCCATCGTCGTCGGCGGTGCGGTGGACTCCTCGCCGCTGCTGGAAGGCCGCGACCGCATCGGCGGCAACGACGCCGCCTACGTCTGCCGTGGCCGGACCTGCGACCTGCCGGTCACCGGTGCCAGGGAACTCGCCGACGCACTGGGTGTGTCCGTGTAGCGTTCCGGCCATGAGCGATGCCCTCGATCTCGAAGCCCTGGTCAACCGCTACCTGAACACCGTCGCCGCGGGCAAGGCAGCCGACGTCGCCGCGTTGTACGCCGAGGACGCCACGCTGGAGGACCCGGTCGGCTGCGGCGAAGTCCACATCGGCCGGCAGGCTATCGAGGGCTTCTACAAGAACATCGAGGGCGCCGAGGTGAAGTCCGAACTGCTGACGTTCCGCAACGGCGGCAGCGAAGCGGCGTTCATGTTCGCCCTCACCGTCGCCGGCGCCATGCGGATCGAGGTCATCGAGGTGATGACGTTCAACAGCGACGGTCTGGTCACGTCGATGAAGGCCTACTGGGGCCCGGAGAACGTCACCCAGCTTTAGCTAGAAGACCGCGAACCACATCGCGATGTAGTGGCAGATCGCCGCTACCGCGGTGCAGGCGTGGAAGAACTCGTGATGGCCGAACGTCGTCGGCCACGGGTTGGGCCACTTCAGTGCGTAGAGCACGCCACCGACGCTGTACAGCGCACCGCCGACGATCAGCAGCACCACCGCGGCGACGCCGGCCCCCTGCATGATCGGCCCGATGAACCACGCTGCCACCCAGCCCAGCAGCAGATACAGCGGCACGCCGACCCAGCGCGGGGCCGACGGCCAGAACATCTTGAGCAGCACGCCGGCCAGCGCCCCACCCCATACGATCGCGAGCAGGACAATGCCGCTGCGCTCGGGCAGCGCAAGCATCGCGAACGGCGTGTAACTGCCCGCGATGAAGATGAAGATCATCGAATGGTCAGCGCGCTTCATCCACTTGCGCGCCGTCGGCGACTTCCAGTTCACCCGGTGATAGGTGCCGCTGACCGCGAACATCGCGACGATCGTGATCGTGTAGACGAATGTCGAGAGTCCCGCGCGCAGACCTTCCATCGCCCACGACACCGAGATGAGGGCCGCGCCGGCGATGAAGGCGACCACGGCGGCGTAGACGTGGATCCAGCCGCGGGCCCGGGGCTTGCCGAGGAATTGGGCGGCGGCGTCGACGACTGCTTCGGGGAAGTCTTCGGCGTAATCACGGGGCGATGGCTGCTGAGCCTCGTCGGCGATCTCGACTCTTGCGGTCATGTCACCTCCAATTCGCGACCGGGGGCATCTGCTCGTCACAGTAGTCTGGTTTGTCGTGGAGATCATTCCGCCTCGCCTCAAGGATCCGGCCTACCGGCTCTACGAGATGCGGCTGCGCCAGGAGCTGGCGCGCTCCAAGTCCCAGCTACCCCGCCATATCGCTGTGCTGTGCGACGGCAACCGGCGCTGGGCTCGTGATGCTGGTCACGACGACGTCGCGTACGGCTACCGGATGGGTGCGGCCAAGATCGCCGAAATGCTGCGCTGGTGCGCGGAATCCGGCATCGAGATGGCGACGGTCTACCTGCTGTCCACCGAGAATTTGCAACGCGATCCCGACGAACTCTCCTGTCTGATCGAGATCATCACCGAGGTCGTCGAGGAGATCTGCGCGCCGACGAACCGGTGGAGCGTGCGCACCGTCGGCGATCTCGAGTTGCTCGGCGAAGAGCCCGCCCGCCGTCTTCGTGACGCCGTGGACAGCACCGCGGGGCTCCCGCCCGCCTCGTTCCACGTCAACGTCGCCGTCGGTTACGGCGGGCGGCAGGAGATCGTCGATGCCGTCCGGGCGCTGCTGAGTAAGCAGCTGGCCAACGGCGCCACCCCGGAGCAGCTCATCGACGCCGTCACGATCGAGGGGATCTCGGAGAACCTCTACACCTCGGGGCAGCCCGATCCCGATCTGGTGATCCGGACCTCGGGGGAGCAGCGGCTCTCCGGATTCCTGTTGTGGCAGAGCGCCTATTCGGAGATGTGGTTCACCGAGGCGCACTGGCCGGCGTTCCGACGGGTCGACTTCCTGCGCGCGCTGCGCGCCTACAGCCGCAGGCATCGGCGATTCGGCATGTGATGTCTGCGCTGTCGGCGGTCGTCTTCACACTCAGCTGGTGGCTGGGCCTGTATCTGCTGGCGCGCGATCCGCGTAAGCCGGTGTTGGCACTGGCCGCTATCGGATTGTGCGGATTCGCCGGCGTGGTGGCGTTGGATGCGGTGCGAGTGGTCAGCATCGCGCACGCCGACCTGCTGGGCCAGATCGAGATCTACCTTGTCGCGGTGCCGGGAGTGGCCTGGTTCGCCGTCGTGCTCGAGTTGGCCCGGCCGACCGACACCTGGCGAAGCCGCGCCACCGAATGGGCGTTGATCGCCGTGGTCGCCGCGCTCACGCTGGTGGGTGCGGTCATGGCCGGGTCGGTCGAGGGCCCGTTGCGCACCGGCCACTGGGTGATGTTCGCGGTGATCTCGGTGTCCACGCTGGCCGCGATGGTGGCCGCCGTGCGCCGGGCCGCGCAGCCCGGTCGGGTGGCCGGGGTGGTGGTTATCGCGACGTTGTTCTTCGCGCTGGGCAACGCGATCCTGGTGATCCCGCTGGGTCTGGTGCCGAGCTGGCTGGCGTTGGCCTCCACCGGTTTTGACGTGCTGCTGCTGGGGCTTGCGGTCGCGCTGTGGGATGCCTTCGACGAAGGTCAGGCGCTGCGGGCCGACATGCTGCGGTCGTTCATCGCGACGGTGGTGGTGGCGGTGCTGTTCGGCGGGCAGGCGCTGATCGGGATGGCGGTCACCGGGGCCGACGGGCCCGGCCGCACCGCGCTGACCGTGTTGCTGTTCACCAGCCTGGCCGTCGCGATCGCGATCAACGTGCTGGCCGACCCGCTGGCCGGCCTGCTGGACCGGCTGGCGTTCTCGCATTCGCCGCGGCTGCGCGCCGACCGCGCCGCGTTGCGCGGCGCGGAAGCCGCGCTGCCACTGGTCGCTGCCAACCCCCTGGACGCCCTCGACGACGAGGCTTTCGCGCGGCTGACCCGCCGCGCGCTGGGCCACTACGGCGATCTGTCCAAACTCGTCGCCAGCCCGCTGACCCAGCTGCCCGTCATCGACGAGCGGCTGGCCGCCCGCGGGGCGCCCGACCAGCCGCTGGAGCGGGCCAACGAACTCAAGGCCGTGCTGGCCGAACACATCGCGCGGTTGAAGCCGCGCAGCGGCGGTTCGTTCGGCACCACCGAGCATTGGCGCTACTACAACGCGCTGTACTTCCCGTACGTCGTCGGGGTTCGGGCGTACGCGCAGAACGCCACCGCCGCCGGGCTGGATCCGGTGGCGCGGCAGGCGTGGCAGTGGTTCGTCACCGAGGTTCCGCAGCGTTCGCTGCACAACTGGCAGAACGCCGCGGCCCGATTGATCGCCGCAGACCTGCGGTCGCAACAGGCAGTCGCACACTCCTGACCTGGGGCTGGCAGTGCATGGCAGCGGCACGTCTCGATCTGGCAGTGCGTCCTGAGCAGCCTCAGGGACATGACCGCCATGATCACCAGGAACCACCCGTTCTCTGATTCGACAGATTCACTGCTGCGCTTCGCGATGCGCGTGGACGCCACCCTGACTGGCGTTCTCGGCTTGGCCATCGCGGTGATGGCCGACCCGCTGGGCCGGCTGACCGGACTGACCGCGGCGCAGGGCTACATCGCCGGTGCGGCGTTCGTGCTCTGCGGACTCGTCGTCTACTCGCTGGCCGCATCGCCCGACCTTCGCCGGGTCGGCACCGGCCTGGTCCTGTTCAACACCGCCAGCACTGTCGGCTTCATCGTCGTCGCCGAGGCCGGGGTGTTGCCGCTGACCACCGTCGGCTCCATCGCCGCACTGGCCGCCGCGCTCTACACCGCGACCTTCGCCGTTCTGCAGTACCTCGGAGTGCGCCGTCTGGCGTGACTCCCCAATAGGCCTGAGTACCAACCCACCACGAAAGGAACAACAATGACCACCACCCTTCCCGCCACCACCTCGGACTCGCTGCTGCGCATGGCCATGCGGGTCGACGCCGTCCTGTCCGGCCTGTGCGGCATCGTCCTGATGGCCGCTGCCGGACCGATTTCCGGGTTCACCGGTTTCTCGAAGACAGCCGAATTCACCACTGGCGCGGTCTTTCTCGTCTACGCCATCGTGGTGTTCCTGGCGGCTGGGCTGAAGCGGGTGCGTACCGCGGGGATCGCCACTGCGATCGCGAACCTGCTCTTCACCGTCGCGGCGGTCGTCGCCGTGATCGAGCTCGACCTCACGACCACGGGTGTGGTCGTGACGCTGGCAAGTGGGGTGTACACGCTGGTGTTCGCCGACCTGCAGTACCTCGGGGTGCGCCGCATCAAATAGGGTCTGCGGCATGCATGTCGTAGCGTTCGCCGCCGCGCGCAAGGCGGTCCTGGAAGAGGCCGGCGGGGTCACCGCAGAAGGCTTCCCGATGACGAGCTGCTACGTGGAGAGCCTGCCTTCGCAGATCACCGTGCCGCTGGTGCTGGCCGTCCATGCGCCGGGCGGCACCGACTACGAGCCGCGCCGCTACATCGTCGCGAAATCGCCTGAAGGGGAGCGGGTCGGGCTTCTCGAGTTCGCCTGGCAGTGGCCCGACAACCCGGGGGTTCCGGTCAAGTTCCGGGTCTTCGCCCACCACCTGCCGATGACCGTTTACTCCGCGGGCGTCTACACCATCGGGATCTTCTCCGATCCCGACGCCGGCGAGGCGGAGTTCGCGTTCCCGCTGCCGGTGCTGCGGCTCAACCCGCTCACCGGAGTGCCGAACTAGAGCTTGCGCAGGCGCAGCCGATTGATCGCGTGGTCGGCGTCCTTGCGCAGCACCAGTGTCGCCCGCGGCCGGGTCGGCAGGATGTTCTCGATCAGGTTCGGCCGGTTGATCGAACTCCAGATGTCGCGGGCGGCCGCGACGGCCTGGGTGTCGGTCAGGCCCGCGTAGTGGTGAAAGTGCGAGGCCGGGTTGGCGAACGCGCCGCGCCGCATCGCCAGGAAGCGGTCGACGTACCACTGCTCGATGTCCTCGATGCGGGCGTCGACGTACACCGAGAAGTCGAACAGGTCCGACACCATCAGGGTCGGGCCTGTCTGCAGGACGTTGAGCCCCTCGAGGATCAGGATGTCCGGATGGGTGACGACGTGTTTCTCGCCGGGCACGATGTCGTAGATCAGGTGTGAGTACACCGGCGCACAGACCTGGTCGGCGCCGGACTTCACCGTCGTCACGAACCGCATCAGCGCGCGGCGGTTGTAGCTTTCTGGAAAACCCTTGCGGTGCATCAGGTTTCGGCGGGTCAGCTCGGCGTTGGGGTAAAGGAAGCCGTCAGTGGTGACCAGGTCGACGCGGGGGTGATGCTCCCAGCGGGCCAGCAGTGCCTGCAGCACACGGGCGGTGGTGGACTTGCCGACGGCCACGCTCCCGGCGACGCCGATGATGAACGGCACCGGCCGGTCCGGGTTCTGCTGCGGCTCGCCGAGGAACTCCGAGGTGGCGGCGAACAGCCGCTGGCGCGCGGCGACCTGCAGATGGATGAGCCGAGCCAGCGGCAGGTAGACCTCTTCGACCTCCAGCAGATCGACCTGCTCACCCAGACCGCGCAGCCCAACCAGTTCGTCCTCCGTCAGCTTCAACGGGGTCGACATGCGCAGTGAACGCCATTGACTCCGGTCGAACTCGACGTAAGGGCTGGGTTCACTCAGCCGCGCCATCGTGCCAGTCTTGCAGTTAGCTTGGTTGACATGCAGCCCGGCACCCTTATCCGCGATTACTTAACCCTCGGTTTGCGGTTCGACCGTATCGAGGAAGGCTACGTCGACTCGTTCACCGGCGATCCCGAACTGCGCCGCGCAGTCGCCGACGAGCCCGCGCCTGAGCCGGCTGACCTGGTGCGGCAGGCCGACCGGCTGCTGGCCGAATTGCCTCAGGTTCCTCGCGAAGCAGGCTTCACCGACCAGCGCGCCGACTTCATCGGCGCACACCTGCGGGCCCTGCAGGTCTCCGCGCGCAAGTTCGCCGGCGAGGAGGTCGGCTTCGTCGACGAGGTGCGCAACTACTTCGACGTCGAGATCAGCCGCGGCGACCCCGAGCGCTACCGCGCCGCCCACGCCCGCATCGACGAGGTGCTCGCCGGCAGCGGGTCGCTGACCGAACGGATGGACGCCCACCGCCAGTCCGACGAGATCCCGCCCGAGCGGCTCGAGGAATGCATCCACGCGTTCTCCAGTGCGCTGCGCGACAAAGTCCGCGCGACGTACCCCCTGCCCGACACCGAGACCATCGTCTACGAGGTCGTCACCGACAAGCCGTGGTCGGGGTTCAACTACTACAACGGCAACTACACCTCGACGGTCGCGGTCAACGCCGACCTCAAGCAGCAGATGTCCAATCTGCCGCGCCTGGTGGCCCACGAGTCCTATCCCGGCCACCACACCGAGCACTGCCGCAAGGAGGCCGGGCTGGTGGCCGGCCAGGATCAGCAGGAACAGACCATCTTTCTGGTCAACACCCCGCAGTGCCTGATGGCCGAGGGGCTGGCCGACCTGGCGCTGTATGCCGCGGTCGGACCGGGCTGGGGGAGTTGGGCGTCGGAGATCTACGCCGATCTGGGACTGCGGTTCGACGGCACGCGCGCCGAGGCGTTGTCGGAGGCGTCGGCGGCGCTGGCCGACGTGCGCCAGGACGCGGCGCTGATGCTGCACGACGAGCACCGCGACGTCGACGACGTCGTCGCGTTCCTGCAGCGCTGGTTGCTGGTCGACGACACCCGGGCTCGCCAGATGCTGCGTTTTCTGTCCTCGCCGCTGTGGCGGGCCTACACCAGCACCTACGTTGAGGGATACCGGCTGCTGCGGGGCTGGCTCGATGATCGGCCTGCCGAGGTGGGCCTCACCGAACGGTTCGGCCGGCTGCTCGACGAGCCGCTGATCCCGTCGGCGCTGCGGGTGGACGCGGCCTGAACAGGGGCGGATAGGCTTGGGCCATGACCGCAGACTCGACGATTTCGCCCTCGGCCGCCGCTCCCGGTGCCGACTACGCCGCCACCGCCAGTGAGGCCTACCGGGCGGCGTTACAGGTCATCGAGACCGTCGAGCCGCGAATCGCTGATGCGACCCGCAAAGAGCTTGCCGATCAACGGGATTCGCTCAAACTGATCGCCAGCGAGAACTACGCCTCACCCGCTGTGCTGTTGACCATGGGTACCTGGTTCTCGGACAAGTACGCCGAGGGCACCGTCGGGCACCGTTTCTACGCCGCGTGCCAGAACGTCGACACTGTCGAGTCGCTGGCCGCCGAGCACGCTCGCGAACTGTTCGGCGCCCCGTACGCCTACGCCCAGCCGCACTCCGGGATCGACGCCAACCTGGTCGCGTTCTGGGCCATCCTGGCCACCCGGATCGAGGCCCCGGCCCTGACCGATTCCGGGGTCAAGCACATCAACGACCTCTCCGAGGCCGAGTGGGAACGGCTGCGCGCGCGGCTGGGCAGCCAACGGCTGCTGGGCATGTCGCTCGATGCCGGCGGCCACCTCACCCATGGTTTCCGGCCCAACATCTCCGGCAAGATGTTCCACCAGCGCAGCTACGGGACTAACGCCGAGACCGGGCTGATCGACTATGACGCTGTCCGCGCGGCCGCCAAGGAATTCAAGCCGCTGATCCTGGTGGCCGGATATTCGGCCTACCCGCGACGGGTCAACTTCGCCACGATGCGGGAGATCGCCGACGAGGTGGGCGCCACCCTGATGGTCGACATGGCGCACTTCGCCGGGCTGGTGGCAGGCAAGGTCTTCACCGGCGACGAGGATCCGGTGCCGCATGCCCACGTCACCACCACGACCACGCACAAGTCGCTGCGGGGGCCGCGCGGTGGCCTGGTGTTGGCCACCGAGGAGTACGCGCCCGCGGTCGACAAGGGCTGCCCGATGGTGCTCGGCGGACCGCTGTCCCACGTCATGGCGGCCAAGGCCGTCGCGCTGGCCGAGGCTCGCCAGCCCTCGTTCCAGGCCTACGCCCAGCGGATCGCCGACAATGCCAAGGCCTTCGCCGACGGGCTGCTCAAGCGCGGCGCGAAGCTGGTCACCGGCGGCACCGACAACCACCTGGTGCTGCTCGACGTCCAGTCCTACGGATTGACCGGCCGGCAGGCGGAGTCGGCGCTGCTGGACTCCGGCGTGGTCACCAACCGCAACGCGATCCCGTCCGACCCGAACGGCGCCTGGTACACCAGCGGCATCCGGTTCGGCACGCCGGCACTGACCACCCGCGGATTCGGGCCGGACGATTTCGACCGGGTCGCCGAGCTGGTCGTCGAGGTGCTCACCAACACCGAGGCCGAGGGCACGTCGAAGGCCAAGTACAAGCTGGCCGACGGCACCGCCGAGCGCGTGCACGCCGCTGCCGCCGAGCTGCTGGCCGCCAACCCGCTGTATCCGGGCCTCACTCTCTAACCCGCGAAACGCCGGGTGGCCGCGCTTTTGGACATCCGTGTCTTTGAGTTACAGTTACTTCATGGCACAGAAACCTGTCGCGAATGCGCTGACGCTCGAACTTGAGCCGGTTGTCGCTGACAATCTGGCCCGCTACCTGGCCTCTGCTGACGAGTGGTACGGGCATGACTACGTCCCGTTCGACCAGGGCGAGAACTTCGCCTTCCTCGGCGGCAAGGACTGGGACCCATCCCAGGTGACGCTGCCCGCCGACGTCGTCGACGCGTTGGAGATCCTGCTGATCACCAAGGACAACCTGGCCGGATACCACCGCGAGGTCGTCGAGCACTTCATCTTGGAAGACAAGTGGGGCCGCTGGATCGGCCGCTGGACCGCCGAGGAGAACCTGCACGCCATCACGCTGCGGAACTACCTCGTGGTCACCCGCAACTTCGACCCGACCGCCAACGAGGACGTGCGCGTCAACCACGTCATGCGCGGCTACCGGGCCGACAACTTCACCCAGATCGAGACGCTGGTCTTCATGGCGCTCAACGAGCGCGCCCACGCGGTGTTCACCCGCAACCTCGAGGCCAAGATCGAGGAGCCGGTACTCAAGGGTCTGGTCGGCCGCATCGCCGCGGACGAGGAGCGGCACGAAGAGTTCTTCGCCAACCTCGTCGCGCACTGCCTGCAAACTCACCGCGACTCGACGATCAACGCGATCGCCCGCCGCGCGGCCGGTTTCGGTCTGGTCGGCGGCGACATCTGGGAGTACCAGGACAAGCTGCAGAACGTCGCGAAGGCCGGCATCTTCGACTACGAAACCTCGCGGAAGGTGGTCACCGACCGCATCGCGGCGTGGGGTCTGGGCGAGGAAGCGACGCTGAAGAAAATCGTTCGCTCATAACACGCCCGCGCGCCTGATCGGCGCGCACGCCGCTACGGGAGTAGCGTCACTTTCGATGGCTAGCGACATGCTCTGCTGTCCGGGCGGTACCTATCGTTTCGACTACGACAGGACCGGTCCCGGTCCTGGTGCCGCAGTGTCCGCCGAGGGGTTCGCGGGGACCGCGTGAACCTGAGGAGCGCCCAGTGACCGATTCGCAGTCGCCCATTCGGACGTATGTGCTCGACACCTCTGTCCTGCTGTCCGATCCGTGGGCGTGCACCCGGTTCGCCGAACACGAAGTGGTGGTACCGCTCGTGGTCATCAGTGAACTGGAAGCCAAGCGCCACCACCACGAGCTGGGCTGGTTCGCCCGGCAGGCGCTGAGGCTGTTCGACGACCTTCGCTTGGAGCACGGTCGTCTGGATCAGCCGATTCCCATTGGGACGCAAGGCGGGACACTGAATGTTGAACTCAACCACAGCGATCCGATGGTGCTGCCGTCCGGCTTCCGCACCGAGAGCAACGACACCCGCATCCTGACCGTCGCGGCCAACCTCGCGGCCGAGGGCAAGCGAGTCACGTTGGTCAGCAAGGACATTCCGCTGCGGGTGAAGGCCGGCGCGGTCGGCCTGCTGGCCGACGAGTACCACGCCCAGGACGTGATCACCTCCGGCTGGACCGGCATGACCGAGCTCGACGTCGCCGGCGAAGACATCGACACCATCTTCGCCGACGGCGAGATCGATCTCGAGGAAGCCCGTAACCTGCCGTGCCACACCGGCGTTCGGCTACTCGGGGCCAACTCCAGCGCGCTGGGCCGGGTCAACGCGGACAAGAAGGTTCAGCTGGTGCGCGGCGATCGCGAAGTGTTCGGCCTCCGGGGAAGGTCCGCCGAACAACGCGTCGCCCTCGATCTGCTGCTCGACGAATCGGTGGGCATCGTGAGCCTCGGCGGCAAGGCCGGCACCGGCAAGTCGGCGCTGGCACTGTGCGCGGGTCTGGAGGCGGTGCTGGAGCGGCGCACCCAACGCAAGGTCGTGGTGTTCCGGCCGCTGTACGCCGTCGGCGGCCAGGATCTGGGCTACCTGCCGGGCAGTGAGAGCGACAAGATGGGCCCGTGGGCGCAGGCCGTCTTCGACACCCTCGAGGGCCTGGCGTCACCGGCCGTGCTGGAGGAAGTGCTCTCCCGCGGCATGCTCGAGGTGCTGCCGCTGACCCACATCCGCGGTCGTTCGCTGCACGACTCGTTCGTGATCGTCGACGAAGCGCAGTCACTGGAGCGCAACGTGCTACTGACCGTGCTGTCGCGGCTGGGCAGCGGGTCGCGGGTGGTGCTGACCCACGACGTCGCGCAGCGCGACAATCTGCGCGTCGGACGCCACGACGGTGTGGCGGCGGTCATCGAGAAACTCAAGGGCCACCCGCTGTTCGCGCACATCACGCTGATGCGTAGCGAACGTTCACCGATCGCCGCGCTGGTCACCGAGATGCTCGAGGAGATCAGCCCCGGCGCCCTGCCCTGACGCGCGTGGACGGGACCGGACAGGCTGGGCCGGTAAACTCACTGGCGTGCCGCGCCGACCCGACAGCCTGTCCTGGTCCTATTTGCGCACCGCCATCGGGGTCTGTGCAGGTGTCGCCGTCGTCGTCATCGGCGGTTTCACTGGTCACGTCAAGGTGGCCAAGGCTGATGCCGTCGACTGCTCGGTGGTCAAGTGTGTGGCGCTGACCTTCGACGACGGGCCGTCGCCCTACACCGACCGGCTGCTGGGCATCCTCGAGAAGGCCGATGCCAAGGCCACGTTCTTCGAGATCGGCAACAAGGTCGCGGCCAACCCGGCGGGAGCCAAGCGGGTCGTCGACGCCGGCATGGAGCTCGGCAGCCACACCTGGGAACACCCGAACATGACGACGATCCCGGCCGAGGACGTGCCGGCGCAGTTCAGTAAGGCCAACGACGCGATCAAGGCGGCCACCGGGCAGACACCCGTGTTGTGGCGGCCGGCCGGTGGGTTGACCAACGATGCGGTCAACAAGGTCGCCGCCCAGTACGGGCTCGCCGCGATCCTGTGGGACGTGATCCCGTTCGACTGGATGAACGACTCGAACACCAACGCCACCCGCTACATGCTGATGACGCAGATCAAGCCCAACTCGGTGGTGCTGTTCCACGACACCTACTCGTCGACGGTCGATCTGGTCGAACAGTTCATCCCGGTGCTGAAAGCCAACGGCTACCACCTGGTCACCGTGAGCCAGATGCTGGGCCCGCGCGCGCCGGGCAGCGTGTACGGGTCGCGGGACAACGGGCCGCCGGCCAACCAGCTGCAAGACATCCCGGTCGCTGACATCCCGACCCTGCCGAACACCCCGTCGCCCAAGCCGATGCCGAACATCCCGATCACCGACATCCCCGGGGCCAATTCCGGCGGCTCCAACAACGGTGCTTAGCGCTGGCGCCTAGGTGCACACCGCCACCCCGTTTGTCCTGACCCTGCTGGTCCTGGGCTACGCCGTGATGTCCGGCCTGGTCGCCCGGTGGTACGTCGCCCCGGCGCTGATCTTCGTCGGGCTGGGAATGCTGCTCGGGCCCTTCGGTTTCAACCTGCTACAGGCCGGTCCCGGCACCGAGGGCTACACGCTGCTGGCGCAGCTCGCGTTGACCGTGATCCTGTTCAATCAGGCGGCAAAGCTGGACCCCGGCAAGGTGTTTCGGCGCGGGCATGTCACCTTCCGGCTGCTGGTGATCGGGATACCGCTGACCCTGGTGCTCGGCACGCTGACCGCGGCGGCGCTGCTGCCGGTGCTGCCGTGGTGGGAGGCGGTGTGCTTGGCGGCGATCGTCGCCCCCACCGAGGTGGCGCTCATCGAGGCGCTGATCGAGGATCACCGGATCCCGGAGCGGGTGCGCAACGCGCTGTCGGTGGAAAGCGGTTTCTACGACGGCTTTGCGTTGGCGGTGCTGTTGGCCGCACTCGCGCTGGCGTCGGCGCAGACCGACGAACGCCCACGGGACTGGACCTGGTTCGTCGTGCGCACCGAGGTGGTATCGCTGGTGATCGGTGCGTGCGTCGGACTGCTCGGCGCGGTGGTGATCGCATGGTCGCGGCGGCGGGAATGGATGAACGACACCTGGGCGCAGCTGGCCACGCTGGCCGTCGCGCTGATCTGCTTCGAGTTCGGCGAACGGGTGCACGCCAGCGGGTTCGTCGCCGCGTTCACCGGCGGGCTGGCGTTCGCGGTGGTGGCGCGCCGCAGCAATACCCAAGTGTCGAACCAGGTTTCGGATGCCACCGCGCAGCTGCTGGAGTTGTTGGTGTTCGCGATGTTCGGTGCGTTCGCGGTGATCGACGCCTGGCAGCACACGAGCTGGCGAGTGGTGGTGTTCTGCGTCGTCGCGCTGTTCGGGGTGCGACTGGTCGCGGTGCTGGTGGCGTTGATCCGCACCGACCTACCCGCCTACAGCCGGCTGTTCATCGGTTGGTTCGGGCCGAGGGGCATCGGCACCGTGGTGCTCGCGCTTCTGGTCATCGAGCGTGGGGAGATCCAGCATCCCGATGTGCTCGCTCAGGCCGGGGTCATCGCGGTGACGCTGAGCCTGATTGTGCACAGCATCAGTGCGCCGCTGGGCATCCGCCGCTACGGGTCAGTCGGGTCGGCCCCGGCTGCGCCGTAGCTTGCGGCCTTCCTCGATGAGGGCCTGCTCCTTGGCCTCGTTCTTCTCCACCATTTTGGTGTCGCGCGGTGGCAGCTGCAGGTCGCGCTCGGCGTGCAGGCCGGCCTGCAGCTGACGACCCCGTTCCAGCTCGGCGTCGAGTTCGGCCCCGAATAGCAAGGCCACGTTGGTGATCCACAGCCACAGTAGGAAGACGATGACCCCCGCCAGCGTCCCGTAGGTCTTGTTGTAGCTGGAGAAGTTCGCGACGTACACGCCGAAGAGCACCGAGGCCAAGATCCACACGACGATGGCAAGTCCGGCGCCGACACTGATCCACCGGAACTTGGGTTGACGGACGTTCGGGGCGATGTAGTAGAGGATGGCCACCCCGGCGGTGACGAGAACCAGAATCACCGGCCAGCGCAGGATCGTCCACAGGGTCACCGCCACGTCGCCGGCGCCGATCAGGTTGCCCACCGATTTGGCCACCGGCCCACTGATCGCAAGCATGAACGCGACGGCGGCGGCCATCACCAGACCGATCGCGGTGACCAACAGCTGCAGCGGCCGCAGCTTCCAGATCGGCCGGCCTTCCTCGACCTCGTAGACGCGGTTCATGGCGCGGCCGAATGCTCCGACATAGCCCGACGCCGACCACAGCGCACCGAGGATGCCGAGCACCAACGCCAGTCCGGCCGAAGGGTTTTCGACCAGCTGCTGGATGGTCGGGCGCAGCGAGTCGATCGCGGAGCCGGGCAGCACGTCGTCGACGATGCCCAGCACCGTCTCGGTGGTGCGCTGGCCCTGGCCGACGACGCCGAGCAGGGAGATGACGACCACGACTGCCGGGAACAGCGACAGCACCGCGTAGTAGGTCAGTGCGGCGGCGAGATCGGTGCACTGATCGGCGGTGAACTCCCGAGCCGTCTTGCGCAGCACGTAGAACGCCGACGGTTTCGTCAGGTCGGTCGGCGACTCGGGCTTGCGGGGGTCGTCGGGATCGGCATCCGGCGACACCGCCGTCGTCGACGTGTTCTGGTCCATGCCCACCCTTACCCGGGTGGGCATGGCAGCAAACGACTCCTAGTCGCCGTCTTTTACTTTCGCCATCGCGAGCACGTCGAGGCGCTTGTCGAGCTCCTCTTCGGAGAGCTTGTCGCCGATCAGGCCGCGGTCGATGACCGTCTGCCGGATCGTCTTCTTCTCCTTGAGCGCCTGCTTGGCGACCTTGGCGGCCTCCTCATAGCCGATGGCCGAGTTCAGCGGCGTCACGATCGACGGAGAGGATTCGGCCAGCTCGCGCAGGTGCTCCTCGTTGGCGATCAGGCCGTCAATGCACTTGGTGGCGAACAACTTCGACACATTGGACAGCAGCGTGAACGACTCCAGCAGGTTGCGCGCCATCATCGGGATGTACACGTTCAGCTCGAACGCGCCCGACAGGCCGCCGACGGTGATGGCGGCATCGTTGCCGATGACCTGGGCGGCCACCTGGGTGACGGCCTCGGGGATGACGGGGTTGACCTTGCCCGGCATGATCGAGCTACCGGGCTGCAGGTCGGGCAGCTGAAGCTCGCCCAGACCGGTCAGCGGGCCCGAGCCCATCCAGCGGATGTCGTTGGCGATCTTGGTGAACGACGCCGCGATGGTCTTCAGTGCGCCGGACGCCTCGACCAGCCCGTCGCGGGCGGCCTGGGCCTCGAAAGAGTCCTTCGCCGTGCGCAATTCGGCCAGGCCGGTCTGCTCGACGAGCACGTCGACGACCTTGGCGCCGAATCCGTCGGGGGCGTTGAGGCCGGTGCCCACCGCGGTGCCGCCGATGGCGAGCTCACCCAGGCGGGGCAGCGTGGCCTTGACCCGTTCGATGCCGGCCTCGACCTGGCGGGCGTAGCCACCGAATTCCTGGCCGAGGGTGACCGGGACCGCGTCCATCAAGTGGGTGCGACCGCTCTTGACGACCGTGCGCCACTGGCGGGCCTTGGCCGCCAGCGACTCATGCAGCACCTCGAGCGCCGGAATCAGGTGGCGCACAGCGGCTTCCGTCGCCGCGATGTGGGTGGCGGTGGGGAAGGTGTCATTGGAGCTCTGCGACATGTTGACGTCGTCGTTGGGGTGCACCGTGACGCCGTTGCGCTCGCAGATCGAGGCGATCACCTCGTTGGCGTTCATGTTGGAGCTGGTGCCCGAACCGGTCTGGAACACGTCGATGGGGAACTGGTCGTCGTGCAGTCCGTCGGCGATCTCACCGGCGGCGGCGATGATCGCGTCGGCCTTCTCGGCGGAGAGCTTGCCGAGGTCCTTGTTCACCTGGGCGCAGGCTGCTTTCAGCAGGCCCAGCGCGCGGATCTGGGTGCGCTCGAGACCGCGGAAGGAGATCGGAAAGTTCTCGACGGCACGCTGGGTCTGGGCGCGCCACAGGGCGTCCTTCGGAACCCGGACCTCGCCCATGGTGTCGTGCTCGATGCGGTATTCGCCCTCGACAGCACTGTCGGTCATCAAACGCCTTTCTTAGGGGAGTGGATATGCGGCGGTCTTGTCCCCGGTGAAATCCACCGCGGAGTATTCGTTGAGCTTCGAAAGCCGGTGATAGGCCTCGATCATCCGGACGGTGCCGGACTTGGATCGCATCACGATCGACTGGGTGGTGGCGCCGCCGCCGGAGTACTGGACGCCCTTGAGTAGGTCGCCGTCGGTGACACCGGTGGCGGAGAAGAAGACGTTCTCCCCGGAGACCAGGTCCTCGGTGAGCAGCACCCGGTCCAGGTCGTAGCCGCGGTCGATCGCCTTCTGCTTCTCGTCGTCGTCGGTGGGGGCCAGCTTGGCCTGGATCGCGCCCCCCATGCAGCGGATCGCGGCGGCGGCGATGATGCCCTCGGGGGTGCCGCCGATACCGGCGAGCAGATCGGTGCCGGAGTTGGGCCGGCACGCGGAGATGGCGCCTGCGACGTCGCCGTCGGAGATCAGCCGGATGCGCGCGCCCGCCTCCCGGACGTCGGCGATCAGCTGGGCGTGCCGCGGCCGGTCCAGGATGCAGACGGTCAGGTCGGCGACGCTGGAGTTCTTCACCTTGGCGACGCGCTTGATGTTCTCGGCGATCGGCGCGGTGATGTCGATGACGTCGGCGGCGTCCGGGCCGACGGCGATCTTGTGCATGTAGAAGACGGCCGACGGGTCGAACATGGCGCCGCGTTCGGCGACGGCGAGCACCGAGATCGCGTTGGGCATGCCCTTGCTCATCAGGGTGGTGCCGTCGACCGGGTCGACGGCGAAGTCGCAGTCCGGTCCGTCGCCGTTACCGACCTCTTCACCGTTGTAGAGCATCGGGGCGTTGTCCTTCTCGCCCTCGCCGATGACCACCACACCGCGCATCGAGACCGAGTTGACCAGCTCACGCATGGCGTCGACGGCAGCGCCGTCACCACCTTCTTTGTCACCTCGGCCGACCCACCGGCCGGCGGCCATGGCGCCTGCTTCGGTGACCCGAACCAGTTCGAGGGCAAGGTTGCGATCGGGCGCTTCACGGCGACGGGCGTCTGGCATGGCTGAGATTGTCCCAGAAGCCGGTCAGCCGTCCAGACCTGGGATACTGGCTGGCGTGAGTACCCCGTCCGAGACCGGCATACCGCCCAGGGAACCCAAGCCCAGGCTGCTCCAGGACGGTCGCGACATGTTCTGGTCGCTGGCCCCGCTGATCGTGGCCTGCATCGCCCTGGCCGGGCTGGTGGGGATGTGCTCGGCCCGGCCCAACAGCCCCCGTGACGGGGTGCCGCCGCCGTATGACGCCGCCGCAGCGCTCAAGGCTGACGCCGAGGCGCTGCCGATCCCGATTCGGCTGCCGCAGGTCCCGGCCGGTTGGCAGGCCAACTCCGGCAGCCGCGGCGGCATCGACGCCGGCCGCACCGACGCCAATGGACAAAAGCAGCGCGCCGTCACCGCGACGGTGGGCTACCTCGCCGCGTCCAAGATGTACGTGAGTCTCACCCAGAGCAACGCCGACGAGCAGCCGCTGGTGAATTCGATCCACCGGTCGATGTATCCCACCGGGGCGCAGGACGTCGACGGCGTGAAGTGGATCGTCTACGAGGGCGGCGAGGACACTGAACCGGTGTGGACCACTCGTCTGGACAGCCAGGCCGGGCCTGCTCAGCTCGCCATAACGGGTGCCGGAAGCACCGGCGACTTCCGTACGCTGGCCGTCGCGACGCAGACACAGAAGCCCCTGCCGCGCGGCTGAGAAGGAGACGTCGATGCCCGGACCCGAAGCAGACCTGACCGGTTGGGTCAAGGAGCCGTTCACCGCGGCCGGTTTCACCCATGACGTCTACCGCAAGGGCGAGGGTCCCGGCGTGGTGCTGATCCCGGAGATCCCCGGCATCCACCCGGGTGGGCTGGCGTTGGGAAATTACTTGGTGGACAACGGTTTCACCGTCGCAATGCCGTCGTTGTTCGGAACCCCCGGTGCGCCGGCCCGGGGGCCGATGATGGTGCCGACGTTGGCGCGCGCCTGTGTGACGAAGGAGTTCGCGGCGTTCGCGACGAACAAGGATCGGCCGGTGTCGCACTACCTGCGGGCGCTGGCGCGGGACCTGAAGTCCAAGACCGGCAGTAAGGGTGTCGGCGTGATCGGCCAATGCTTTTCCGGCGGGTTCGCGCTGGCGGCCGCCGTCGACGACAGCGTGCTGGCCTCGGTGCTCAGCCAGCCGTCGGTGCCGATCGGGTTGACGCTGAAGCACAAGCGCGACCCCGGAATGTCCGAGGGCGAGTTGCAGGTGATCGAGAAGCGCGCCGCCGAGGAGGGCCTGTGCGCGTTGGGCCTGCGATTCAGCGAGGACCCGATGGCGCCGGCCGAACGGTTCAAGACGCTCAAGGACCGGCTCGGTGACGCCTTCGAGGTCATCGAGATCGACTCATCGAAGGGCAACACCGGAGGCTTCGGCCGGATCGCCCATTCGGTGCTCGCCCTCGAGGTGCGCGAGCAGGACGGGCATCCGGCCTACGAGGCACGCAAGCGGGTCGTGCAGTTCCTCAAGGAACGGTTGACCTAGCTATTCGCGCTCAACGCTGCGCAGGCCGTGCTCAGGCGTCCACCATTCGACGACGAGCAGCGTCGCGGCGTCGTTGAGGTGGACGAGCACCACCTCGGTGATGTCAGTGCCGAATTGATCGCCGTCGGGCCCGTCGGTGATCGCTCCGGAATAGATTGCTCGCCCCGCGATCTTCGCCTCGCCCGGCCACTCCGCTTCGGCGCCCTCGACCGGATCCACCGTCGCACTGTGGAGAGCGAACCGGGGATCGCGCCGGAGGTCGGCGCCCTTGCGGGCGTTGGGCATTGAGCCGAAGGTCAGCTCGCCGTTGTCGAACGTTGCCTCGATACCGGAGATCCGGGGCGACCCGTCGGCCCGCAGCGTCGCGATCGTCTTGTGCTTGCGTGCGTCGAACAATCGCTGCACGCGCGCGGCGAATTCGGGTGCGGCCGTTTGGACATCCCGCCATGTCGTCATGAGGTGACCGCCGACAGCCGCCACTCGCCGGGTACACCTTTGAGTTGATGTGCGCCCCGGTCCTCGAACTCGAGCCCCGAACCGATCACCAAGTCGCGCAACGTACTCGAGACGAGCACTTCGTCGGGTCCCGCCATCGCGCTCACCCGCGCACCGATGTGCACGCCGATGCCGCCGATGTCGTCGCCGCGGACCTCGCATTCCCCGGTGTGCAATCCGGCGCGAATCTCGATACCGAGCGTGTGCACCGCGTCGCGAATTGTCATGGCGCAGCGGATCGCTCGCTGCGGTCCGTCGAACATCGCGAGGAATCCGTCACCGGAGGTGTTGACCTCGCGGCCGCGGAAGCGGGAGAGCTGTGATCGCACGATGGCGTCGTGGGCGTCGAGCAGGGCGTGCCAGTCGCGGTCGCCCATCTCGGCCGCGCGGCGGGTCGAGTCCACGATGTCGGTGAACAGGACGGTGGCCAGCACGCGATCGTCGGCGACGGCCGGCTGTTCACCGGTGAGGAATTCGGCGATCGCATCGAAGGAATCACGCCATGGTTCGACGACGTGGTAGACGTTGCGGCCCGGCAGCTCAACGAATTCCGAGTCCGCAATGTAGTCGGCCACGGCCTGGCCCTTCTCCGGCGGAATGAACGGATCGTCACGGTGGTGAAGGAGGAGGGTGGGCACGCGGACAGTCGGAAAGATGGCGTGCGCGTTCGCCTCGGCGAGAAGTGGCAACATAACTTCAGCGGTGTGTGGGCTCGCCGCGAGGCGTTCGTGTCGCGCCCACGCAGCCCGGATTTCCTCATTCCACGGCATGTCTGGATTGATTACATGCTCCAACTCCCCGGTTCCCCACACGGCGGCGGCACTGGCCACGACATCCTGCATCGAATCCGTGCGGTTCACCCCATCGGGCGTGCTCTCCGGCAGAACCAGCGCGGTCGTGCGGGACGGATACGTCGCGGCGAACAACGCAGCTGTGTGGATGGCACCCGCGTACGCGATCAGTGTTGCTTCCGAGATCTCGAGAGCGTCCAGCACCGCCGTGATGCTGTCGGTCCATTGCTCCAACGTCGGCATGGCACCCTGCGCGAGAGGATCGGACGCTCCGCTGCCCGGCTGGTCGAACAGGATCACGCGGCCCAGCGACGTCATCGCCTCCAACCAGCCCGCCACACCGGGTAGCTCGGGAAAGACCTCGCAGTTCGTGAACCAGTTCGGGACGAGCACGATGTCCCGCGCGCCCGCGGGCGACGCGCGATAGGCGACCCGCAAGTCCCCGTTCATCGCATAGCGCGTCTCGGAGAACACGGTGAAAGCTTAGTTCTGGGTTCAGCGCGTGAGGCGGTGTTCGCGCAGGTCACGCCTTGGGGCAGAACATCCCGAGGATCTGCTCGCACTGCTCGCGGGTGGTGATGGCCCACGGCGGTGGCGGCGGGGGAGGGATCGCGGCCGGCGGATCCGGGCCATCCCAGATGTTCTGCGCGACGTTGCCCTGGCCGAAGTCCACGATGTAGTACGTGTGGCAGATGTTGTTGTCCCAAATCACGGGGTTGGTCACGTGATTGCCGGTGATCCACAGCGATTGGCCGGGGCACCACTGCCGTGGTCCGATGGGTCCCGGATCTGCGTGGGCCGTGGCTGCGGCGGTCATGCCTGCACCGCCGGACGCCAGCGCGGTCATCGCCAGTCCAACGACTAGTCGCTTGAGGGTTTGTGGCCTTCGATTCACGCGACAAGCAGACGTCGAGCGCGCTGCTACCGATTCCAATTTCTGTCACCGCGCCGACGTAGTATCGAACACATGTTCGCCAGGAGTCGGTACCACGACTATTTCGAGCCGTCCGATACGGCCGAGTCGCGTGCGCTGCTGACGAGCATCTGTGCATCCGCGCGGGCGGAGAATCAAACCGCGGCCCGGCGGCTGGCTGCTGTCGCCGAACTATTCGAGCTTCGTCGTCACGAGCGCGGCGAGCGCGAGGACTGGGCGGTCGACACCTGGGCGGCGGTCGGTGCGGAAATCGCTGCGGCACTGCGAATCAGCGCGGCCAAGGCAGGCAGCTACATGAATTACGGCTTGGCCATGAAGCAGTTGCCCGCGGTCGCCGCTGTCTTTATCGCGGGCGATATCGACGTGCAGATGTTCCAGACGGTCGTCTATCGCACTGCCTTGATCGCCGATGACGGTGTTCTGGCCGAGGTTGATCGGCGGTTGGCTCAGCGAGCGCAGCGATGGCCGTCGATGACGCGAGGGCGGCTGGCCTCTGAGATCGACCGCATCGTGCGCAAGCATGACCCTGACGCTGTGCGCCGAACACGTGCGAAAACCCGCGATCGCGGCGTGGATTTCGGCGACGAGGAGGATGGGTGCGTCGAAGTGGTTGCGCGCTTGACGTCCACCCATGCCGAGGCGTTCAAGCAACGGGTCGAGTCGTTGGCCAATTCGGTGTGCGAAGCCGACCCGCGCACCGCCGATCAGCGCCGTTCCGATGCTTTTGGCGCAATGTCGGTCAGCGCCGATCGGCTGGGTTGTCAGTGCGGTGACGCGAGTTGCTCTGCGACCCAGAAGCCGGCGCCCGGTCCGGTGGTGATCCACGTCGTGGCCGAGCAGGCAACCGTGGAAGGGCGTTCCGACGAACCCGGCTACCAGTTGGGTACCAATGCGGTGATCCCGGCTGAGGTGGTGGCCGAGTTGGCTGCGAACGCCAAGCTGAGTCCCTTGGTCCACCCGATCGATGCACCGGCGGAGCGCGGCTATCGTCCATCGCGCGCATTGGCCGATTTTGTGCGAGCCCGGGACCTGACATGCCGGGCGCCGGGTTGTGACAAGCCGGCGACGCACTGCGACCTGGACCATACGATCCCGTATCCGTACGGCCCCACCCATGCGGGCAACATCAAATGCTTATGCCGTCGCTGTCACATCCTGAAAACGTTCTGGGGTTGGCGCGACACACAATTGGCCGACGGCACGGTCATCTGGGAACTGCCCGGAGGCCACACCTATGTCACGACTCCGGGCAGCGCTCTGCTGTTCCCCAGTATGATGACGCCGACGCTGCCGCCGCTGCACCGACTCGCCGAGGTCGAGACACCCGGTGATCGCACCCTGTTCATGCCGCGCCGAAAGACCACCCGGGCGCAGAACCGTGCGAAATACATCGCGGCCGAACGCAGCCGCAACCGCGCGGAGCGAAGAGCCCGCCACGGTGCGCTGCTCGGACCCGCGCCGCCATCGGTCGACGAGCCGCCGTTCTAGGCAAGCCTAAGCAAAGGCCAGCGCGGACGCGTGCGTCAATATACGATGCCCGCGTGACCACGACCCCAGCTGAGCCGCAGACACCCGCTCCTGCCGCCTCGCCAGCGCCGCGGGGTAAGAAGGCCGCCATCGTCACGGTGCTGGTCGTGATCCTGGCCTACCTCGCCACCTTGTTCGGCTACTGGTGGCTGTCCGGTTCCGCCAAGGAACTCGAGGCGGCTAATGAGGGCAACGGTTCGGAGACCGTCGTCCTCATCACCTTGCAGGCCCTGCGTACCGTCGACTACAAAGCCGACGCCAAAGTGCTTGTCGTTCCGGCTGATTCGCTGGTCGACAGCAAGCTCGACGTCCTGAAAGAGGACATCTCGGTCCGGCTGCACCCGTGGAACTCGCTGGGCGACTTGAAATTTCCGGCCGGCGCGGCACCGGCTGAGGTGACGACCACCATCGACGTGAACGGCGATGTGAACACCTGGCCGTTCGACAGCTACAAGACCGAGGGCATCAGCGCCGATCTGCTGATCGGCGAGGGCGAGGATCGCAAGATCGTTCCCGCCAAGGTCCAGATCGCCGGCGCCCTGCAAGGCTGGGACCTGTCCAGCGAAGAGGTTGCGCCCGCCCCGGCCGCCAAGGGTGACGGTGACGCCACGCAGGTGACGTTCAGCCGAGCGCTCGGCCCGCTGGCCTTCGACCTCGGCATCGTGGTCGTTCTGCTGACTCTGCCGACGATCGCGATCTTCACCTCCGTGCTGGTGATCACCCGTCGCAAGCAGTTCCAGATGCCGTTCGCAACGTGGTACGCCGCAATGCTCTTCGCGATCGTGCCGCTGCGCAACATCCTGCCCGGGGCGCCGCCGCCGGGCGCCTGGATCGACGTCAGTCTCGTGCTGTGGGTGATCGTCGCTCTGGTCGCCGCCATGGTGATGGTCGTCATCTCCTGGTACAAGCAGGTCGACTAACTCGGCGCCGGCTCGCCGTCCGCGGCGGCCGACGTCTCCTCGATCTCCTCCTTGATCCGCCGCCGGAACAGCCGGCGGCGTTTCTCGGGTGGCTCGTGCGCCGTCATCTCGACGCCCTTGTACACGGCCAGGTACACCGAGATCGTCGTGACGATGATGATCATCAGGACGGGCCCCAGCACGATGCCCCAGAAGCCGAACATCGCGATGCCGGAGAACACCGCCAGCAGCATCAGCGCCGGATCCAGCCGGGCCTCGCGCGGAACCAGGATCGGGCGCAGGAAGTTGTCGACGTTGGTGACGCCGATGATGTGGAACAGCACCACGAACAGGCCGCCGCCGATATTGCCGAAGAACATCATGCCGATGCCGAACGGGATCGTGATGATGCCGCTGCCCAGCGGGATGACCGACAGCGCGGTCAGGAATATCGCGAAGATGAAGAACCCGTTGTGGAATCCGCCGATGTAGATCGACGCCGCCCCGAGCAGGCCCTGAACCAGCGCAATGATGAACTGGCCCTTGACCGTTCCCTTGACCATCGCGCCCATCTTGGCCAGGTACAGGTCGGTGACCTCTTCGCCCAGCGGGTTGAGCCGGCGGATCAGGGTGAGCAGCTGCTCCTGATTGGTCAGCAACGACACCAGGACGTACAGGAAAATGATGGCCGAGGTGACGACGCCGATCACCCCGCCGGCGGCTCCCTGCAACGCGTGCAGCAACCACCGGCCGAGGTTCTGGGAGACGCTCACCATCGTGCCGCGCACCGAGTCGGACGTGACGGAGAAGTGGCCGAACGGCAGCTTCGCCAGCGCCCGGTTGGCGTAGGCCAATGCCTGGTCGCCGACCGTCGACATGTCGGCGCTCTGCACCCAGTCTGCGACGTGCACCACCATGTGCGAAATCTGAAGTATCGCAAGCGTTACCAGTGCGCCCACCGGGATGATGACGGTGGCCAGCGCGGCCAGCACCGTCAGCGTCGCCGACAACCCCGACCCAAACCGGCGTCGGCACCGGTTGTACAGCGGGGTGAACAGATACGCGACGATCGCCGCGATCACGACCAGGATGAAGTAGTGCCGCAGGAAGTAGGCACCCAGCAGCACCGCGACCAGGGTGACGATCGCCAGCGCGCGCTTCTGGGTGACGGTGAATTCGGTGTTCACGCCAACTACGGGTCCATCAGCCGGTTGAGGTGCTCCGCGATGTTGGGGTAGCGCTTGAGGTGTGCGCCACCGTTGAGGTCGAGGATCTCGCCGGTGAGCCACGAGGACTGCGGTGAGCACAGGAAGGCCACCGCGTCGGCGATGTCTTGCGGTGTCCCCGGCCGGCCCAACGCGGTGTTCTCGACGTACTCGTCCACGACACCGGGGACCATTGCGGCGCCTTCGGTCAGCGGGGTGTGCACGAACCCGGGCGCGACGGCGTTGACGCGGATACCGCGCGGCCCCAACTCCAGAGCAGCCACCTGGGTCAGCATCGACAGGCCGGCCTTGGCCGAGCAGTAGGCGCTCATCCCGATCGCGGGCTGGCGGGCGTTCAGCGATGTGAGCGACACCAGTGCGCCCCCCTCGCGCAAATGCCTGCCGGCGTGCTTGATCACCAGGAACGCCCCGGTGAGGCAGACGTCGATCACCGAGCGGAACTGCTCGGCGTCGAGCTCGGTGATCACCCCGAAGCCACTGAACCCCGCACAGTTGACCACCACGTGCAGTGCGCCCTCGCGGGCCACCACATCATCGAAAAGCCTTGCGACAGTTGTTTCGTCGGTGACCTCGACCTCCGCCCACGTGTGCGGATCGCCGAGCTCGGCGGCGCGCTCGCGCGCCAGCTCGGTGTTGCGGTCGGCGATCGTCACGCGTGCGCCCTGGGCCGCCAGCGTCTGGGCCGTCGCCCAGCCGATCCCGGAGGCGCCACCGACGATCACGGCTACCTGCTCGGTCATGACACCTTCCCGTCGTTCTCCGGGGCACCCCACTTGCGCCGGACGGCTTCCCACGGGTTGCCGTACCCCGGCGGCTGACCGTAGTAGGGCGACTGCCGTTTGAGGTACTCGCGGGCCAGCGGCGCGATCACCCGGAACAGGTAGCGCTTCCAGCCGACCTTGTCCGCGGTCTCGGCCAGCATGTCCGGCCACGAGTAGTGCTGATGCTTGAGCACCTGCTGCGCGGTGGCCGAGTCCATCCAGTCGGTGGCGAACCATCCGTTGTCATCATTCGGGTCGCCCTTGCGCCCAGTGGGCAGGGCGCCCACCAAACCCATCGCGGCGGCCGTGGACTGGCCGATGTCGCTCTGCCGCAGTCGATGGCTGTCGTCACCGCCGATCAGCAATGTCTGGCCCAGCGCGTCGGCGGTGGTGGCGGCGGCGAAGGCGAACGCCACATCGCGGACGTCGACGGTCTGCAGCCGGCCGTCGGCGGGCAGCACTCCTTCGAAGAAGATCAGATTGGGGTCCATGCCGAGGTTGGGTTCGGTGGTCAGCACCCCGCCGAGGCGCAGGATCACCCAGTCCAGCGTGGAGGCCCGCACGATCCCTTCGGCCTCGACCTTGTGCTTGCCGTAGTTGTCATATGGGTTGACCGGAGTCTGTGCGGTCAGCACATCGGTGATCCGATACGGATTGCGCGGCCCGTACACCGCGATGCTGGAGGCCTGCACCAGGCGGACCGGATTCGGATGAGCCTCAAGGGCTTTCACGATGTTGGCAGTAGCGCCGACGTTGACCTTGTAGGCGAGCTGGGGCTTGGCGTAGCACAGCGGCGGGATCACGGCGGCCAGGTGGATGACCGCAGCGGGGGAGACCTCGGCCAGGAGCATCTCGACGGCGGCCGGGTCGGTGAGATCCGCCCAGCGCACCTGCACTCCGGCGGGTAAGTCGGCGGCCGCCTTTTGGGTCGCCGGGGTTTCGAGGTCGGTGGCGACCACGCGCCGGCCGCTGGCCGCTAGCTGCTTGACCGTTGCACTTCCCACCAACCCGAACGCGCCGGTTACCAGCACAGCGTCGGACATCGAACTCCCTCCAGTCTGGAACGCGTTCTAGTGAAGCACGCCGGACATCTAGGTTCGGGCGTTGATCCAGAACTCAGTGCGAGAAAATCGTGCAGAATTCGCTCCGGGTTCTGCCTCAACACTGCACGCCGCGAAAGCCGGCAGCAGTTTCACGATGAGCACTTCTCGTACTGCTTTATCAATTGCTGTTCGGCAGCGATCGGCACATACACCAGCGGATCGTGTTTGGTGCATCCGCCGACGGTGATCGCGACCGGACCGCGGGCGAAGCCGCTGCCACCGATATGACCCGACAGGTGGTCGCTGGCGGTGTAGAGCACCGGTGCCGGCAGGGTCGCGACAAGCGGCAGATGTGCGCGCGCCAGCTGCAGGGCGACCTCGACATCGCGGGACCCGATCGTCTTCTCGGAGAACCAGACCGGCGGCGTCACCGGACCGTTGATCCGAAGACGGACGATGTGAGGGATGGATTGGTCGGCATTGAGCCGGTCGAAGACCGTCAGTTCGGCGGCCGTGGGCAGTCGCCGCGAGGTCTTGATCTCTGCCGGCTTGTCCCTCCCGGCGTCGATCGTCCAGTCCAGTCCGCCGAGTCGCGGGAATCGTTGGGACAACGTGCCGACTGCGGCGCTGACCGTGCGGTAGTCGGCGCGATCGTCGAACACAAGCGTCGCGAGGTTGGAGTGCCCGGCTTCCCGCTCGGTCGTCTGCCCGGCGGGGTGCTCGATCGTGGCGCGCAGAGTCACTGTGGCAGAGGCGAATTCGCTCCGCAGCATCACCCAGTCTCGAGCTTGAGCAACGACCTGCCCACCGTTGATGATCGGCAATCTGCCGCTGTCGACGGCGAAGACGTTCCACCCCCGCCGGACGTCGAGTTCGAGTTGATACCCGGTGAATGTGCCGGTGGCGATGCCGTGGAGATAGTGCGTGGTGATGTCGGCGACCTGATCGGCAGTGATGTCGTCTGTGACCTCAACGCCGATGCGAACATAGATCAGGCCCTGGGCCTGGCTGTGCGCGGAGTTGCTGGTCGCTGCGACGACACCGGGCAGAGCACGGATCCGCCCTGCGAGTGCTTCGGCATCGGCCCGGCGGTCTGGCACTCCGGTCGAACAACCCACCACAGCCAACAGCATGATCGCCATTGACAGCGCCAGGAGTCTGCGGCGGATGTGCACGGCAAGCGAGTGTACGGAAGCGACCCTGGGTGCGGTCGACGCTGTCGATAGGCTCGGTCCATGCCTGCCAGATGCGCACTGCTCGTGGCGGCGGTCGCGCTGGCCGTGGCAGTCCAAGGCTGCGGCGCTCGAAACACGCATCCGACCCCGACGACCGCCGGCGCGGTGATGCTGAACAACGTCTCCGTCGCGCAGGTGCTCGACGCCATCACGAAGGCCAAGCTGCCCGCAGTCAACGCCCGTGACGCGACGGCCTCGACGTGCCCGACGGCGGGCTGCCTGGAGGCCACCAGCACCGACACGGTGTCGATCCTGAAGTTCCCGAGCACTGGGCGTGCGGAGCTCTACGCCGCCGCGGTGCCCGACATGTTGCAGGTCGAAGACCTCGTGATCGTCTTCGCTCCGACGCTGACCAACGAGCAGAAAACTGCCTACGGTCGGGTCGTCAAGGACTCGATGCGTTGACACCCCGCAGCCCATAGGTAACACTCGTTTCCGATGGACGCGGCAGTCGGTTGGACACGCATGGTCGAAGGCTTGCGCGAGGCCGGCCAGAAGCTCGATGAGCTGACCAACGATCTCGATCCGCGCGAACGCGCCGATGGATACCGCGCGCTGCTGCGCGCCGTGAACAACCTGACCGGCCGGCTCGAGGGTGATCCCGACACACCGGGACTGATGCCCTTCAACGGGTGGCGCGACAAGTTCTTCATGGACAACCCCGACTATCGCTACTGGATCACCGACATCCGGGACGGCCGCAGGTACCGGGTCACCGGCAACGTGGGGGATTCGACATACCAGTCGATCACGATCTATGCCGGGACCAGCGTCGCGAACGCCATTGCGGTCACACGCATCGACACCGACACTCTGGCGATCGACGGTGACGGCACCTTCGAAACGACAGTGGATGCCCCGCAGGGCGCGACGTCCTTATGGGTGCGCTACATCCACGATGTGGTCGAGCCCGAGCGACCGGGCTGGTGCCGGATCGAGACCCTGGGTCCGCCGGCTGCGCCGCCGACGCTGGACCCTGCCGACCTGAAGCGCCGGCTTTCCGGACTCGGCGCGTTCGTGTCCCAGATCCCCGCGGTCTTCGGGATGTCAGTTGCCGAAGACATGAAGTCCCCGAACACCATGCGGCGCTGGGCGGCGATGACCGGCGGTGCGGCCTTCACCGAGCCGGGCATCGACTATCTGCGTGGCGCCTGGGAACTCGCCGACGGCGAGGCCTTGGTGATCGAAGGGGCGGTGCCGCAATGCCGGCACTGGAACATCGTGCTGTACAGCCGATTTCTCAACTCTCTCGACTACCGGCATCGAGTCGTCTGCCGTACCGGCGCGACCAGCACACTGTCGGACGGACATTTTCGGTTCGTGCTCGCAGCCCGCAATCCCGAGATCGCCGGGTACGACTGGCTGGACACCGAAGGCCGAACGTTCGGCCTGTTCGTGATGCGGTTCCTGCAACCGACGCGGGAGCCGGAGCTACCCTCGGTTCGCCGGATTCGGTTGGCCGAGTTATGACCTGGACCCCACCCGTTCGGGGGCCGGTCGCACAGCAGATCTACGCGGCGGCGGAGAAGGACCGGGCCGAGCGTCCCGAGCACTACCGGTTCGACGCCGACGCGGTTGTCCAGCGGGCGGCCAAACGTGGTGCAGGCGTTGAGGATTTCGCCGACGGCTGGGAAGACGGGCTCGAGACGTTCCTCCGGTCGGCCGAGGAGGACGCGGCGCTCAATGCCGTCGGCATCCGAATGGCGCTGCAATCAGCGACCGGCAGGTTGAGTGCGGGGGCTCACATCGCCACTGCGTTCCGCGAGGACCCAGACCTGCGAAACACCCCGCTCGCACCACCGATCGTCATCCTCGGCGGCTGGCGAACGGGCACCACATTTCTGTTTCGCCTGCTGGGCCGGGACCCACGACTGCACGCCCCGCTGCCGGTCGAACTCGTCGCACCTTGGATGTCCTGCAGAGATCCGGAAACGACCTCTGCGGCAAGCCAACTGCTGCACACGCTGAACCCCGATATGGCGCTCGTGCACCCGTCAGGGCCTGATCTGCCCGAAGAATGTGTGCTCGCGATGGGGACGGACCTGCGGAACTGGGGCTTCACCTCGATGATGCGGCTCCCGTCCTACGCAGGTTGGCTCGCCGGGCAGGATTTCGCCGGCTCCTACGCGCGGTATCGGGAAGTGTTGCAGCTGATCGGTTCTGGTGACCAACGGCGGTTCGTGCTGAAGGCCCCCGCGCACACCGCGGAGCTGGACCACCTGGTGGAGGCGTTTCCGGGTGCGGTCATCGTCCAGATCCACCGCGACATCGTCGAGACGCTGACGTCGGGGGCCACGCTCTTCGGCGTCTACCGGTCCACCTACAGCGACCATGTCGACGCCGTTGACGTCGGACGTGAGCAGGTGGACCAAAGCGAGTTGTGGCTGCGCAGGGCCGTCGAGTTCCGGACGTCCGCGACGGACGCGCCCGTGACGTTCGTCGACCTGGACTACTCGACGCTGGTCGAGGACACCGCCTCGTGCCTGGCCAAGATCTACGCCGCGGCCGATATGGAGCCGGTCGAGCACCCGGACCGCTTCGTCGCGGCCTACCATGCTGCGCATCCGCGGACTGCGCACGCCTACCAGCGTTGTACGCCAGAGGGTTTCGGCCTCAACCCGGATGAGTTACGTGAGCGATTCTCCTTCCTCTGACGACCGCTGGCGCGGGACATCGTCGGACGAGCGGACCGATGAGCGCCGCGAGCGGCTGCTCGCGGCAGGCTACGCGATCGTCGGCACACAGGGCGCCTCCGCATTGGCGGTCCGCGGGGTGTGCCGTGCGGCGAACGTCAGCCCGCGCCACTTCTACGAATGCTTCCCCGATACCGACTCGCTGCTGCTCGCCACGTATGAACGTGCCGTACAACAACTTCTCGACGCCGTCAGTGCGGCGCTGACCGGTATGGACGGCCCGTTCGAGGAGCGGTTACGCGCAGTCTTCGACGCCGCGGCCGGGTACTTGGAGGCTCATCCGGAATCCGGGCGCATCATCTTCCGAGAGGCGCTGACCAATGACATCCTGCGTACCCGCGGGGTGATCACGCTGCCCGCGTTCCTGGGCGCGGTGCGCACGATGGCTGCCGAGCCTGGACGGGCTCCCGTCCCGGCACCCTATCGGCATCTGGAAGCCACGCTGCTATCCGGCGGACTGGCCGCCGTCTTCGTGGAATGGCTCTCCGGTTCAGGCAGATTCACTCGCGACGAACTCGTGTCCTACTGCACGACAGCGAGCCTGACGCTGATGTCCACTGCGCCAACCGAATGAGGGGATCGAATGTTCGACGAGGAGATGTTCCAGCAGGCGCTGAACCGGCCACGCCTGAAGGGCCACGTGCCGCGATTCCTCGATTCCAATCGGGCCGAACCGATTCGGGTGTACCAGGAACCCGAACTGCAGGCGATGACCAAGCAGTGGTTCGTCGACTTCGACCGTAAACTAGAGCACTACAGCACGCATTTCGACACCGACCTGTCGTGGGTGATGACGTGGGCCAAGAAGTACTGGTGGAGCTTCCTGGTCCGCGACATGGACCTCAACCACGAGCTGTACGCCCCCGACATCCGCTACACCGACGTCACGACCTTCGGCCGCACGATCGTCGGGATCGACGACTTCGTGACGTACAACTTTGCGTTCTTCGACGCGATCCCGGACTGGCGGTATGACCCACTGCCCGACCAGGTCTACCTCGACGTGACGCCGGAGGGCACCGTGCGCACCGTGATCCGCTACATCGGCAGCGGCCATTGGACCGGACCGCTACGGCTTTATCCCTACGACGAGTCGGCGCCCTGCATCTACGGCAACGGCCGGTTCATCCAGGCGCCGGCCGTCGACCGCTACCACTTCAACGCCGACGGGTTGATGGCCGAAGGGGAGACCCTCTACGACATTCTCGACGGCTTGCAGCGCGGGGGAGTGCTGCCTCGAGACGACAGCTGGCTCTTCCATGGCATGTTCGCCGCGTCCCGGATTCCCGTTGCGGCTCAAGCAGCGTGGCGCAGATTGCGCGCCAAAGCCTAGCCCTTCATCTCCGCATAGAGGTCGGTGTAATACGGCAGGCATTCCTTCAGCGCCTGCTCGGTGGTGAACAGCGGCTCGTAACCCAGGTCGCGGCGGGCCTTCTCGATGGAGAAGTAGTTGTCGATCGACACCCGTTCCACCGCAAGCGGTTCCAGCGGCGGCTTGGGCAACCCGAACTTGAAGTGCAGCCATTGCCAGCCGGTCAGGAGCGCGTGGACGAAGCTTCCCGGGATCCAGAAGCTCGGCCATTTTTCGCCGCAGGCCTCCACCACCGGCCGGGAGAAGTCGAACATGTTGATCGGCTCGCCGTCGTTGATGAAGTACGCCTGGCCGGGAGCTGAACCGCCCTCGACCAAATGCTCTGCGGCCAAGATGAATCCGTGTACCAGGTTGTGGACGTACGAGTTGTCCAGCTTGGCGTCCTTATTGCCGACCAGAACCTTGACGTGTCCGGCGATCACGTTCTCGAACAGCTTGCGGAACATGGTCTGATCGCCACGGCCCCAGATGCCGCTCGGTCGGATCGAGCACGTCAGCAGGCCGTCGACGCCACTCTGGCTGAGCACGAACTTCTCGGCGGCCACCTTGGTCTCGGTGTAGAGGTCGTTGAAACGCTCTGTGTACGGCATTGTTTCGTCACCGTTGACGATCGTCTGCCCACCCATGACCACACTGTTGGACGCGGTGTAGACGAAGCGCTTGACTCCGGCGGCCTGTCCCGCGTGGATCAGATTCTTGGTGCCGCCGACGTTCACGTCGAAGCTGCGCTTGCGGTACTCCTCGGTGGCCGACGCTCCGCCCATCAGGTCGATGATCGCCGCCGTGTGGAAGATTGTGTCGATCCCGTCGACCGCGGCGGCCACCGTTGCGGTGTCGCAGATGTCGCCTTGAAGCACCTCGAGGCGCTCGTGCGGGGGCAGCGACGATGCCGCTCGATCGAAGGCGCGGACGAAGTGTCCGCGCTCGAGCAGCTCGGTCACCAGGTTGGCGCCGACGAATCCGGCGCCGCCGGTCACCAGGACGCGGCCCAGCTCGGTGGTCAGCGTGGCATCACTCATGGCGGCGAGGATAACTGAAACACGTTCCAGTTTTCCAATATCGCAGGTTATCGCCCTAGCTGATTCAATCCTCGTCGTCGTCGCGGGAGGCGAGCGCGTCCTCGATGCGTTTGCGCGCCCCGGCTAAGTGCTCCTCGCAGCGTCGTGCCAGTTCCTCGCCTCGTTCCCACAGTTTCAGCGACGAATCAAGATCGAGCCCGCCTTGCTCGAGCACCCGGACCACCTCGATCAGTTGGTCCCGGCAATCTTCGTAGCCAAGCTGACTAATGGGTGTTGTTTCGTCTGGTTCAGGTGGCTGTGTCATGCGTTCCGTCCGTCGGGCCAGTGCTGCTTGCGCCGATTGCGCCGTCGCCCACCCGGATGCGGAGGTGGGTTCCGGCGGGTGCGTCGGCGGTCGAGCGAAGAATCTGAGCCTCGCCTTGTTGGCTGACCACCTGGACAACGGCGTAGCCGCGGGCCAGCGTGGCCGCCGGGCCGAGGGTGGCCAACCGCGCCGCCAAGTGGCCGACGCGATCGGACTCCGCCGCCACCAGCCGCTTGACGTCACGGCGGATACAGGCGCGTGCCCGCTCGATCTCCTCATGGCGATGCGTCAACGCGCCCAACGGGTCGGCGAGTACGGGGCGGCTGCGCAGATGGGTCACCGTGCGCTGCTCGCGGCCGACCCAGTTGCGCAGCGCCTGTGCGCTGCGATGCCGCAGCTCGGAGATCAGCGCCAGTTCGGCGGCGGTGTCGGGCACCACCTTCTTGGCGGCGTCGGTCGGGGTGGCCGCCCGCATATCGGCGACCAGGTCGCACAGCGGGTTGTCTGGCTCGTGGCCGACGGCGCTGACCACTGGTGTGGTGCAGGCGGCGATCTCGCGGCACAGCGTCTCGTCGGAGAACGGCAGCAGGTCTTCCACGCTGCCACCGCCGCGGGCGATCACGATCACGTCGACGTCGGGGTCGGCGTCGAGTTCGCGCAGCGCCTCGACGATCTGGGCCACAGCGTTCACGCCCTGCACGGCGGTGTTGCGGATCGCGAAGCGCACCGCGGGCCAGCGGGCCGCCGCCACCGTCGTCACATCGTGTTCGGCCGCGCTGGCCCGGCCGGTGATCAGGCCGATGGTCGACGGCAGGAACGGCAGCGGGCGCTTGAGCCGCGGATCGAAGAGCCCCTCGGCTTCCAGCAGCCGGCGCAATCGTTCGATGCGGGCCAACAGCTCGCCGACGCCGACGGCGCGAATATCGCTGACGCGCAAGGAGAATGAGCCGCGTACGGTGTAGAAACTCGGCTTGCCGCACACCACCACCTGGGTGCCTTCGGTGAGCTTCACCGGAGCGGCGAGCACCAGGTCACGCGAGCAACTGATGTCCAGGGACATGTTGGCCGCCGGATCGCGCAGCACCATGTACGCCGTGGAGTTGCGCACGTTGATCTGGGTCAGCTGACCCTCGACCCACACGGTGCCCAGCTTGTCGATCCACCCGGCAACGCGGATGGCCACCGCGCGGACCGGGTACGGGTTCTCCGCAGAGTTGCCCTGGGCGCTGGTCACTTGGCGGACGCGCGGGTGATCCTGTTGGCCAGCAGAGTCTGGAACGGTGCCCGAGCCTTGGAGGTCTCCTCGTAGGCCAGCAGCGCCTCCAGGTCGGCGACGCTCAGCGACTGCAACCGGGCACGCAGCTGCGCCAGCGTCAGCGACTCGTAGTCGAGTTCCTCGGCGATCGGCGGGGCACTCTTGGTGGCGGTTGCCAGCTTCGATGGCTGCGCTGCGGATTGCGCCTTCACCTCGACGCCGTCGGTCTCGCTGTACAGGGCGAACCGCCCCTCGGTGAGGCGTTCGGAGTCCCGTGCCGGCGCGTCCTCGTCCCCGGGGAGATCCTCGTCGAACGTGGCCCACTCGGGCTGCTCGTCCTTCGGCGGGAAGATGTTCTCCAGGGCGGAGTCGCCCTTGATCACCAGGTCAGCCAGGTCCTGCTGCACCTTCATCACGATGTGCGCGACGGTGCTGGCCACCGTCATCGGGTACATCAGGATGGTTTGGGGCAGCTTGCGGGTTTCCTCGAGTGCGGTGACGGCGGCGCCGACCAGCAGACGAACCCCGTACGGTGCAGTTGCCATGGGCCCCAGCCTACGGCTGGCCCCCTTAGGTTGCGGGAACGTACCCTGAAAGCATGCCGCCTACCGTCAACATGGGGATTCCTGGTGCCGCCAGTTCGGCCGCCGGACCCGTCACCGGCAAGCGGGTGCTGCTGGCCGAGCCGCGCGGGTACTGCGCGGGCGTGGACCGCGCCGTGGAAACCGTCGAGCGCGCCCTGGAGAAGCACGGCGCGCCGGTGTACGTCCGCCACGAGATCGTCCACAACAAGCATGTGGTCGAAACGCTGGCCGCGGCCGGCGCGGTGTTCGTCGACGAGACCGACGAGGTGCCCGAGGGCGCGATCGTGGTGTTCTCGGCCCACGGCGTCGCCCCGACCGTCCACCAGACCGCCGCCGAGCGCAACCTGCAGGTCATCGACGCCACCTGTCCGCTGGTCACCAAGGTCCACAACGAGGCCAAGCGGTTCGCCCGCGACGACTACGACATCCTGCTGATCGGCCACGAGGGCCACGAAGAGGTCGTCGGCACCGCCGGTGAAGCGCCCGATCACGTCCAGGTCGTCGACAACCCGGACGCGGTCGACAACGTCACCGTGCGCGACCCGAACAAGGTCATCTGGCTGTCCCAGACCACGCTGAGCGTCGACGAGACCATGGAGACGGTGCGCCGCCTACGGGAGAAGTTCCCGACGCTGCAGGATCCGCCCAGCGACGACATCTGCTACGCCACCCAGAACCGCCAGGGTGCGGTCAAGGCAATGGCCCCGGAGTGCGATCTGGTGATCGTGGTCGGTTCGCGAAACTCGTCGAACTCCGTGCGACTGGTCGAGGTGGCGTTGGGCGCCGGTGCGCAGTCCTCCTACCTGGTGGACTACGCCGACGACATCGATCCGGCCTGGTTGTCCGGGGTCAACACCGTCGGCGTGACGTCCGGCGCGTCGGTGCCCGAGATCCTCGTGCGCGGGGTGCTGGAGCGGCTGGCCGAATACGGCTACGGCACCGTGCAATCGGTGACGACGGCCAACGAGACGCTGGTGTTCGCGCTGCCGCGCGAGATCCGTCCCGCGCGCGCGTAGGTCAGCTCAGCGGTCGGAACGCCAGGATTCGGCGTCCCAGTCGTTCGCGCTCGGACGACGCGACCGCGACGGGCGACCCGACTCGGCCTCACCCTCCCCGCGATAACGCACCCGCGACACCGGGTGATGAGTCTCGCTGTCGCCGTTGGCCCGCCCCGGCGGACGCTGGCGCGTCGGCGGCTCGTACGGCGGATACGGCTCATAGGACGGGTAGGCCTCATACGGCTCGAAACGACTGCTGCGCCGCGACGGAGAACCGTAGGGATCCCGGCGCTCACGCGGCTCGCGGGTTTCGCGTGGCTCCCGCGGTTCGCGTGGTTCGCGGCGCGACGACGACGTGCGGGCGCCGGGGTCGCGCGGCTGGCGCCGGCGCCGCGGAATGTCGGGATAGTCGGCCACGTCGGCATCGGCGTCGGCCGGGCGACGACGCGACGACTGACGGCGGGGGCGTTCCGGCGTCTCGGTGATGTCCTCCAGCGGGGGACGGGCATGCCGCGAGCGCGTGGGTGCCGGGCGCTTGGCGGGCCGTGCCGACCGGGGCCGCTTCGCCGCGGTCGCGGGGCGGTCGATGCTGTGCTTGCGCTTGGGGGTGTCCTCGACGTCGTCCTCGTCGTCGACGTCACCGCGGCGAAGGCCACTGAGCTTGGCTGCCAGTCCGGCAAACAAGCCGGGCCCCGACTCAGCGTCGTCGTCGTCGGTAGGGCGGGCCGCCGCCGACGATTTGGCCGACATTCCGAAATACCAGCGCACCAATCCGATCAGCAGGACGCCGGCCGAGGTGAACAGCATCAGCGGGAAGCGCTCGATCAGCGGGTAGCCGAAGTTGATCAGGGTGTCCTTGACGCCGGTGAACGAGGCGCCGTGGAACAGGAAGTAGGAGCCGGGCACCATGACGAACAGGATCAGCGGCGGCTGGATGACGGCGGTGAAAATACTTGAATGGCGCACCGCGAGAACCGCCGCCACACAGCCGAGGACGTACATGGCGGCGAAGACGCTGCCGAGTTCCTTGTTGCCCGAGCCGGCGTCGAAGGCGAAGCCGATAGTGGTGGCGATCACAGCGATGAGGACGGCGGCCCACCAGGGCACGCCGGGAAGGTTCGGGTGCGCCGAGCGATTCGCGGGGGCCACTGAGGACCTGGCTCGCTGTGCTGACACACGTAGACCGTACCGGCTCCGGCTGAATGTGGACCGTCGGCGGGGCCGCGAGCCGAGGGGTCGTCCGGCGCTTTCTCCTAGACTGTCTTCTCTGTGAGCCTGAGCCTGGGAATCGTCGGTCTGCCCAACGTGGGGAAATCGACCCTATTCAACGCGCTGACCCGCAATAACGTGCTGGCAGCCAACTATCCGTTCGCCACGATCGAGCCGAACGAAGGTGTCGTTCCGCTGCCCGATCCACGGCTGGCCAAGCTGGCCGAGATCTTCGGATCCGAGCGGATCCTGCCGGCGCCGGTCACCTTCGTCGATATCGCCGGCATCGTGAAGGGTGCCTCGGAGGGGGCGGGCCTGGGCAACAAGTTCCTGGCCAACATTCGTGAATGCGACGCTATCTGTCAGGTGGTCCGGGTGTTCGCCGACGACGACGTGGTGCACGTCGACGGCAAGGTGGACCCGAAGTCCGACATCGAGGTCATCGAGACCGAGCTGATCCTGGCCGACCTGCAGACGCTGGAGAAGGCCGTACCCCGGCTGGAGAAGGAAGCCCGCAACAACAAGGACCGCAAGCCGGTGCACGAGGCCGCCGTGGCTGCCCAGGAGGTGCTCAACGGGGGTACGACGCTGTTCGCCGCGGGCAAGAAGGTGGACTCGGCGGTGCTGCGCGAGCTGAACCTGTTGACCACCAAGCCGTTTCTCTATGTGTTCAACTGCGACGAGTCGGTGCTCACCGATGCCGAGAAGGTGGCGGAGCTCAAGGCGATGGTAGCGCCCGCCGACGCGGTGTTCCTGGACGCCAAGATCGAGGAGGAGCTGCAGGAGCTCGACGATGAGTCGGCGGCCGAGCTGCTGGAGTCGATCGGGCAGACCGAGCGCGGTCTGGATGCGTTGGCGCGAGCCGGTTTTCACACGTTGAAGCTGCAGACGTATCTGACGGCCGGGCCAAAAGAGGCGCGCGCGTGGGTGATTCATCAGGGCGACACCGCCCCGAAGGCGGCCGGTGTCATCCACACCGACTTCGAGAAGGGCTTCATCAAGGCCGAGGTCGTGTCCTATGACGATCTGGTCGAGGCCGGGAACATGGCCGCGGCCAAGGCGGCAGGCAAGGTGCGCATGGAAGGCAAGGACTACGTCATGGTCGACGGTGACGTGGTCGAGTTCCGCTTCAACGTGTAGGTCGGGCGGCAAGGCTGTTACCAAGTAGCCGAGAGGTGTGCGGATGGACGCAAATGCTGGCGTGTTGGCCGCTGTATGCGCTGCTCTTCGCGTCGGGGACACGGGTTCTGCCACGGACACCCTTAGGAAGCACTACCCGTTCGTGCGGGTGGAGAAGATCGTCCGCCGGTACTCGGAACGCCAGTCGATGGACCTGTTCATGCGTGATGGCTTCATCGACCGCTACACGGGCAATCGGCTCATTAACCCCGGCGTTCTCCGCCTGCTCCATGTTGTGCTCGGGGACGACTTCCCGGCACATCCGAACTGGAAGGTCTCAGAGACGCACCCCGCTTTTTGGGAGTTGTTCCCGACGGTCGATCATCTCGTGCCGGTCAGCCGAGGTGGGCGCGACGACGAGTCGAACTGGGTTACAGCGTCGATGCTGAGCAATCAGGCAAAGGCTCAGTGGTCGGTGGACGACCTCGGCTGGAAGCTGCATCCGCGTGGTGCTGCGGAGGAGTGGGACGGGTTGTCGCGGTGGCTGATTGACTATCTCGCGGCGAACGCGACCGTATTGGCGGAGGCAGCTGAGCCCCACCGTGGCTACATCCAACGATGGCTCACCGCCACTAAGGCGGCGTTAGCAGCGGATGATTGACGTGGTCGAGTTCCGCTTCAACGTGCAGGTCGGTCGTTGAGTGTGAATCGTTGTCTGTGCGCACTCGCACGTTGTGTGCGTGAGTTCTCACTCAACGCCCGACGTAGTGCAATCGATGAGTTCAGTCGAGTCGGGAAGTCTGTATCGGCATGGGAAAACTGATCTTCACCGCGACTGTGTCCATCGACGGCTATGCCGCCGACGCTGACGGCGACTTCCAGTGGTCCGCCCCGAACACGGCGGTGTTCGACGTCCACGTCGACCGCATGGCGGCGGTATCCACTGAAGTGCTGGGCCGCAAGACGTTCGAGTTGATGCAGTACTGGGAGACCGATCCCGATGGCGATGCCTGGACCGCAGCCGAACACGAGTTCGCCCGGCGCTGGCGAGGCATCGAGAAGGTGGTGGCGTCGTCGACGCTCACGGCTGGGGAGGTCGGACCCCACCGCGTGGTGCCCGATTTGACCCTGGACGAGTTGCGGCGGATCGTCGCCGACGCCACCGGCGTCGTGGAGATCTTCGGGCCGACGGTCGCGGCCCCCGCGATCCGGGCCGGCCTCGTCGAGGAGTTTCACTTCTTCGTCGTCCCCAAGATGGTGGGCGGCGGCCTGCGTGCGCTGCCCGACGGCGTGCACCTCGACCTGACGCTCGCCGAGCACACGGTCTTCGACAACGGCACCGCGCATCTCCGATACGTCCCCCGCTGAGGGGACGTTAAGCAAGGCAACCCTATGTCGGGCAGCGGAATTCGATGTTCCGCAATGGCGCCGGAAGCGGGGGAGGAAAATCTAGACTCACTCGGACAAGGTCAGCAGCGACCGAGGGGGGCCTGGTGGACGTCGGTGCACAGATCTCCGTCGACGCGATGGCAGAAGAGGCGGGTTTCGTCGCGCTGCCGCCGGACGCCGGCGTTGTCGTGCAGAACGCCGACGGCGAGATTGTGGCCGCGTCCGAAGTGGCACAGGACATTCTGGGGTTGTCGTTCGGCCAGATGCTGGGTCGGACGTCGCAGGACCCCCGCTGGGCCGCGGTCGACGAGGACGGCCGATTCCTCGAGGGCGCCCAGGCCCCCGCGATGGTCGCGCGGCGCACCGGCGTCGCGGTGCGCAACCGAATCATGGGTGTGCACCGCCCCGGCAGTGACGCCGCGGGCCGCCACGTGTGGCTCTACGTCGACGCCGTACCGATCTTTCGTGCCGACGACCCCGACCCGTGGGCGGTGGTGGCTGCGTTCCGGCCGGTCAGCGGCGAGCCGTTGCAAGCTCTGCAGCTGCGCGAATCCGAGCGACTGTTTCGCATGATCGCTGAACACAGCTCCGACATGGTGGCCTGGCAGCTGGTCGACGAGACCACGTTCCTGTGGGTATCTCCCGCGTCGCGCACCGTATTGGGCTTCGAGCCGGACGAACTGATTGGCACCTGCGGCATCGATCTCGTCCACCCCGACGAACGTGCGTCTCTGGCGGAGTCCTGGCGCACCACCAGCGGTGCGCTGACCAGATTCACGATGCGCATGCGGCACGCGGACGGTGACTACCGATGGATCGAGACCACCGCGCACGTCCTGCCCTCCGACGGCGACCGACCGCAGCAGATGATCACCGCGCACCGCGACGTCAGCGATCGCGTGAATGCTGAACGCGCCCGCGATGCCGCAGTGCGGATGTTCGAACTGGCGATGAGCCACGCCACGATCGGCGTCGGCTGGCGTAGGCGCGATGGCACGCTCTCCCGGGTCAACCCCGCGATGTGCAGCATTCTCGGCAGACGCACCGACGAGCTGATCGGGCACTCTCTGCGCGAGTTCGCCACCGATGACGGCACGGCCTTCGAGGACGCTGTGGCCGCTGTGTACGCCGGGACGCGCAGCCACCATGAGGGTGAGCGTCAGTTCCGCCGTCCGGATGGGACGCTGGTGTGGGGTCTGCAGACCATCGTCGGCCTGCCCGACGAGTCCGGCGCCGTCACCTATTTCCTGGTGCAGCTGCAAGACATCACCGAACAGAAGAGAGCGGCTGCCCAGCTCGAGCAGGCCGCGTTGACCGACCCGCTCACCGGACTGTCCAACCGCACCGTTCTGGAAGATCGGCTCACCCGAGCCCTTGCCAGGGCCCGGCTCACCGACACTCTCGTGGGTGTGTTGTTCATCGACCTCGACCATTTCAAAACCGTCAATGACCGTCACGGGCATGCTGTCGGCGATAAAGTGCTGTGCGAGATAGGAATTCGGTTAGCCGCCGCAGTGCGCGACACCGACACCGTCGTCCGGCTGGGCGGTGACGAGTTCGTCGTCGTCCGCGAACACCTCCATGATGTCGGCCAGCTGGAAGATCTGGGTCAGCAAATCCTTCACAGCCTGGCGGCGCCCTTCGAGGTCGACACCCACACGCTGAATATCAGCGCCAGCGTCGGCAGTGCGGTCGGCTTGGATCTTTCTGCGACACAATTACTTTCGCGTGCCGACGAAGCGATGTACCGAGCCAAGCGCGAACATCGCGGCCACTTCTCATCACCCGACTGAGTGCATCTCGTTGTTTCGCGGCGCCGCCCGGAGGGTTAGGGTGAGTTAGTGATCGGTGACACGCGCGCCGACGATCGGCGTGAAACTGAGCTCGACGGCCGCGAGCAGCGTCTTGTGCACCGCGAGGCAGAGGTCTCGAGACGCGAATCGGTGGCCGACGAACGAGATCGCATCGCCGACGAGCGCGACGAGGTCGCCGACGATCGTGAGATGGCCGCTGACGAGCGTGAGGCGCGTGCCGATGAGCGCGAAGGTGCGACCGCACAACGGGAGCTGGAGCGTCTGCAGCGCCTGGAGGAGCGGGCCAGCCGCGAGACAGCCGCGGAACGACGCGACAACGCCGAAATCAGGCGGGCGGTGTCCGAAACACGGCGGCGGATCGCCGACCAGCAGGCCGATCAGGCGTAGCCGACCCAACCGCGGAACGTGAACGCCGAGAAGAACTCGGTGACGTCACTGAAACCGGCCTCCTGCAGGATGGTGCGGTCTGCCGCCGGCGACAGGACAGGGACCTGCGTGCTGATGGCCGTGCGCGCCCGGTCGACATCGGCGGGATCGATGCCCGACTCGACGAGATAGGCGACATGGCGGCTCAGCCACAGCTCTCGTTCGCCGTCACGCTGCGGAAAGCTCATGTGCGCCACGATAAATGGCGCACCAGGTGCGAGCCGCCGTCGTACTTGCGTTGCGGCGGCACGGCGTTCTTCGTAGGGCAGAAAGTGCAGTGTCAGCAGGCCCGTGGCGGCGGCGAAGGGGCCGGCCGGCGCGTCATCGACGTAGCCGTGGTGCATGCGAACTCGCTTCGCCAGCGGGCCGAGGTTGCGCTCGGCGAGATCCAGCATCGCGGCTGACGGGTCGACGGCGTCGAATGTCCACCCCTGGTGCGCTTCGGCGAAGGCCTTGGTCTCGAGGCCTCCGCCCGCACCGAGGACGAGGATCCGGGCATCGGACGGCGCGCGTTCGGCAATGAGGACCGCGACCATCCGATGGATATCGCGGTAGGCGGGCACCATCTGAGCCGCGCGGTCGGCGTACCTGGCTACGTGCTGTGGATCGTCGAACGGGTTCAGAGTTGTCGTCACATTCCGATCGTGAGTGCGTTGGACCAGGTTCGGCAAGGCGATTTGCCGATCAGGCAAGTGCGCCGGGTGGCGGGCCTTCACCGGCCGGCGTTGTCGGTGGGTGCCCTTAGCCTGCCGGGATGAACTTCATATCAACCCGCATCATCACAGCCGACGTCACACGGCTGGTCGAGTTCTATGAACTGGTCACCGGCATCACCGCCGTGTGGGCCAACGAGCTGTTCGCTGAAATCCCCACCGCCATTGGGACACTCGCTATCGGCAGCGACAAGACGGTACCCCTCTTCGGGATCGGATCAGCGGAACCGGCGTCCAACCGGAGTGCAATTCTGGAATTCCTCGTCGAGGATGTCGATGCCGAGTTCGGCCGGCTTCGTGGGCACGTCACGGAGGTCGTGACCGAACCCACGACGATGCCGTGGGGCAATCGGGCGTTGTTGTTTCGCGATCCGGACGGAAACCTCGTCAATCTGTTCACCCCGGTCACCGACGAGGCCCGCGCGAAGTTCGGAACCGCCGCGTCGCGCTAATATCCGCCAATGCGCGCAAAACGAGTGTTCGGGGTGCTTCTCGGCGTGATCTTCGCCGTATCGCTCAGCGCCGGGTGCGGGAATTCGGGCTCGACCGCGGGGCAGTCGAGCGCCAGCACACCGGCCAGCTCCACGGCGGCAGCCACCCTGGAGGCGGTCGCGTTCGGCACCAAGGTCGACATCGCGTCATCGGACGGCACCGCCGCCTACACGATCGACAACCTGCAGCCCGTGCCGCGGGAAGCCCAGATCGTCCCGGCCAAGGGCGTGATGTACGCCGTCGACGTGACGATCGTCGCCAAGAGCGGCACACCCACGTACAACGGCTTCTACATCGTCGCCCGCGGCGCCGACGGGTCGAACATCGCACCGGCCGTCGGTTCCGTCCAGCCGGGTATCACCTCGGGCCAGCTTGCGCAGGGCCAGCAGGTCGCCGGCCACGTCGCCTACGACGTCCCGCAGGGTCAGACCATCACCGCGATCCTGTTCCGCGGTCCGAAAGGAAAGGTGCTCGCGGTCTGGGGTGCGACGTAGATTCGACCCGGGGAGGCGCCGCATGTCCCGGTGGGCTTCGGCGTCGGCATCGGATTCTGACGCCGTCGCGAATCAGTCTGCGATGACCTGGATTTCGTCACCGAGTCGGTAGCTGCCGACCAGGGGCAGGGTGTCACCGCTCCAGAACCGACCAGGGTCGAACCAGTTCTCGTGCTTGTGGGTCGACAGCAACCCCATCTCCTCATAGGTGATGGCGACGGTTTCCGCGCAATACGCCGTCTGCAGACCGACTTCGCGTTCGGCCAGCTTACGGCGTTCGGCAGACTCGCGAACCTTCTTGTGCACGAACGGGATTCCGCGAGTCCAGTCCCCGGCGGTCGGGAGCCGGCCCCGCAGCCAGCGGCCGGTCAGCCGCGCGGTGGAGGGGAACGGGGTGCCGTCCATCCGGGCGATCACCTTCAGCAGCTGATCTTCGTGTTCGCGGTTGACATCCGGAGTGAGCTGACGCAGCCAGCACCGCTGGCCGTAGTGATGCAACCACTGTTCGACCGCCTCCCGGGCATCGTTGAGCTGCACCCCGCGGTGGTTGGTGCCGGTCCACAAGTCCAGCAGCTTGTGGCCGAGCTCGGCGTGCCAGATCAACGGCGGCAGATCGTCGAGCGCCACCGTCATGCCGACGTGGTTGACCGGTGCGTTGGTCAGCGTCTGGATCGCCCGGTCCGGACCGGATCCACCGCGGAACAGCCAGACGTCACCGGTGCGGGTCTCATTCAGCGCCTGTGTCAACGACACGGTGTGCTCGCTCACCAGCGCAGCATAATGTGATCGCATGCGCGGTATCTGGAAGTGGATCGGTCTGGCCGGTGCGGCCGGCGTCGTCGCGGGCGGAGTACTGGTCGCGCGGGACCAGCGGCGCCGCACGGCCTACACGCCCGACGAGATCCGCGCCCGGTTACACCAGCGCCACACCGAGGCCGCGGCCGCGCCGAAAAGCTAAGCCACCGCGTAGAGCCGGTGGGTGCCGCTGAAGCCTTTGAGCTCGGCGTCGCGTCCCTCGTCGAAGGCCTGCTGATCGCCCACCGCGGTCCGCACCGGCTCGCTCACCAGGATCTCGCCGCCGTCGGCCTGGCCGGCGACTCGGGCGGCCATCGCCACGTTGCGGCCGAACAGGTCGTCGCCGCGGCGCACCGACTTACCCATGTGAATGCCGATCCGCACCCGAATGCTGTTGTGGCGGGCGCGTTTCGCGTCCCGTACCAGTTCGCGCTGCATCGCCACCGCGCAGTTCACCGCAGCGGCCGGATCGGCGAAGGCCACCATGAACCCGTCGCCCTGACTCTTGACCACGTGGCCGTCGTATTTGGTGACCAACCGCCGGACCATCCGGTCGTGGCTGCCGATGAGCTTGACCCACGCTCGGTCGCCGATGCGTTCGTTGAGGGCGGTGGACTCCTCGATGTCGGAGAACATCACCACCACCTTGCCGTCCGGCGCCAGCCGCGCCAGGTCGGGACGCTCGACGTCGGCCCAGTCGGCGAGCTCCTCGATCGAGGACCGCACCGCCCCGCCCAGGCCCTGGGTGCGTACCAGGTTGGCGGTCTGCCACACCTGCTTGACCGCCTCGCGGCCGCCCGTCCACAACATGTTGCGGGTGTCCAGGCGCCCGCGCAGCTCCTCGACCTCACGCTCGCTGGCCTCCAGCTGCTTGCGCATCAAGACCAGCGCGATGGCCTCGGCCACGACCAGCACCGCCAACACCGATGCCGCGATCGTCCAACCCACTGTGCGCCGCCCTCCTGTCCGCGATCCTGAACAGATGATGCCTCCTTACTACGAGAGCAGATTCATCCGTGCGAATCACCCCCGACGCGCGCAGGCCATCTGGCTGCGCTGGACGCTGCTGCTGCCGAAGCCCGGCGACGCGGTCGCCGACGTGTGGGTGATGCTGTTCGACCCCGACGGCGGCGGTAACAGCGCGGTCAAGGTCCCTCATCCGCTGACCGACGCCGACTACCTCTCCAACCCCTGGTCGGCCAGGATCGCCGACAGCGTGATCGACGACGTGCACGCCCGCGTGGCGCTCGACGGCGCATCGTGCGATCTGGCTATCGCCCCCGGCGACGAACCAACGGTCAAGCTGCTCACCGACCGCTCGTATACAGCCAAGTTCCCGACGGCCAAGACATCGGTACGTCATCCGCTGGCCCGATTCGACGGCACCGTCACGGTCGGCGACGCCACGGTGGCAGTCGACTCGTGGACGGGCAGCGTCAACCACAACTGGGGCAGCAAGCACACGCCGGCGTATGCCTTCGGTCAGGTGTGCGGCTTCGACGACCACCCGCACTCCAGCCTCGAGGTCGTGACCGCCCGCGCCGCCGTCGGGCCGCTGCGGTTGCCTGCCGCCACCCTGTTCGTCCTGCGTCACGCCGGGTGGGAGGTCGCCGTGCGCTCGGTGCTGGCCGCCCGTCGCACCCACGGTTCGTATGAGCCGTTTAGGTGGTCGTTCGGCGGACGGGCCGACGGATTCGAGCTGCACGGTGAGATTCGTGCCGAACCCCGCGACGTCATCGGGCTGACTTACACCGACACCAACGCAGCGACCAAGTACTGCTACAACTCTGCGTTGGCGGACTGCCGAATCAGCCTGTCCGGCAACGGCATCGACACCGAACTGACCGCGACCCGACGGGCGATGTTCGAGATCCTCACCGATCACCGGCTTGGCGACGTACCGCTGTTGGCATAGCGGGCGCGAACCGCACCTCGAGAGGGCCGCCAAACGTTGAGCAATTCGCCCAGATCAGCGCTTTCGCCTGCGTAAACTTCGGCCGTGGGGGAGAGCCGCACCTGGCCCGTCATGCGACGAGGCAAGGAACTCGCTGCGATCCAGGCGACCCTGCAGGGTCGGCCGGGCCAATGCGGCGCCCTGCTCCTGGGCGATGCCGGCGTGGGCAAGACGACGCTGGCGCGGATGGCCACCCATGCACTGCGCACCGCCGCGGTGTGGGTGGCCGGAACCGAGTCCGCACGCGAGGTGCCGTTGGGGGTGTTCGCCCACCTGCTGGCCAGCCCGATGCCCGCCGACCCGGTCGCGATGCTCGCCGACGCGTTCCGCACCGTCCGCCGCGAGAAGGTGGCCCTCATCGGCGTCGACGACGTCCACCTTGTCGACCATCTGTCGGCGACGCTGCTGCATCAGCTGGCCGTCGAAGGCGCGGTCCGGATCGTGGCGACGGCGCGCACCGGAGAGCCGATCCCCGAGACGATCACCGCGCTGTGGAAGGACGGTTACCTCGCCCGGTTGGATGTCGCGCCGTTCTCCAAGGCCGAGGCGGTCGCGCTCGTCGAGACGGCGCTCGGCGGTCGCCTGGAACGACTTTCGGCCGATCTGATGTGGGAGGCCTCGAGCGGCAATGCGCTGTTCGTCCGACATCTGGTCGAAGGGGCGCTGGAAGCGGGAACCCTGCGACAGGTCAACGGCGTCTGGCAGCTCAGAGGTGAAGCGGCGGTGGCGTCGAAGCTGGCTCCACTGCTGAGCAGTCGGCTCGACCGGCTGCCCGACGACGAACAGCGGGCTCTGCAGCTGCTTGCGGTGTCGGAACCACTGACGTTGGAGGTGATGTCCGAGCTCGTCGACTCCGAGACGCTGGAACGTGCCGAGCGACGCGGGCTGATCCGCGTCGTCGACGTCACCGGAACCGCCGATATCCACTTCACCCACTCGGTGATCGGTGAGGTCATCCGGCAGGGCCTGGGCCAAGTCGCGAGCCGGCGGCTGCGGACCGAGCTGTTGGGCACGATGGACCGACATCCGTCGCATTCGCCTGTTCAACGCCTGCGCCGCGCCGAACTGGCGTTGCAGGCCGACGCGGCCGTCGAAACCGAATTCCTTTGCCGCGCAGCAGAAGACGCGATCGCGCTGATGAACATCACGCTTGCCGAGCGGCTGGCCCAGGCCGCCGTCGACCAGAATGACGGTCTGGTGGCCTCCGAATTGCTCTCACGGGCCTTGCGCTGGCAGGGCCGAGCCCCGGAGTCCGAGGCGATCCTGGAGGCGTTCGACCCGGACACGCTCTCGGAGTTCGAGTTGGCCCGGTGGGGCATGGCACGCATCGCCAATCTGCAGTGGGCGATCGGCGACGCCGAAGCGGCCGCCGAGATTCTGAAGATGTTGCAGCAGCGCATCACTCATCCACGCCTTCGCCTGTCTGTCGACGGCCTCGCGGCGGCGCTGGCCGTCCTCGACAATCGGCTCGACGACGCGGCCACGCTCGCCGATCAGGTGCTCGCCGATCCGACCGCAACGCCGATGGCCGTCGGCTGGGCGGTGTTCGGCGGCGGTATGGCGGCCGCCATGCGAGGGTGTGCCGCTGATGCGGCACGATTCGCCGCTCGCGGCCGGGAGGTCTACGACGAGATCGACGGCCTGCTGCGCTTCCTGTTGGCACTGGGTGAGGTTCGTGCTCTGACGCTGGCCGGTGATTTCGCTGCGGCCCAAGCTCGTTCGGGTGACGTCGTGCGCATCACCTCACCGAGCCAGTACCGCGTCCGTGCGATGGCCAACGTCTTGGCCGGCACCGTGGAACTGGGCCGAGGCCAACTGCGGGTCGCGATGGCCCGGCTCGAGGAAACCCTGGCCGCGCTCAGCGGTGAGGCGGCTGCGAGCTGGAACGTCCCCGCCAGATTGCTTCTTGCGCAGTGCTATTGCGGCCTCGGCTATGACGAGGCCGCCGCCCCCCTGGTGACCGAACTGCGGGAACTGGCCGGCCGTGCGGCCACGATGTTCGAACCGGCCGTCCGGATCGCGGAGGCGTGGCTGGCCGCGGCGATGGGCCACGTCAGCGGGGCGGTCAGGATGGCCCTGCACGCCGCCGACCTCGCCGGTGAGTCGGGCCAGCGGGCCATCGAACTGATGGCGTTACACGCGGCCGCGCGATTCGGCGACAAGAGCTGTCTGCCGCGCATCGTCGAGGTCGCCGCGGAAATCGGGGGACCTCTGGCGGCGGTCGACGCGGCGCACGCCACCGGTCTGATGAACGACGATGCAGCAGCGGTGTTTTCGGCCTCGCAGGAGTTCGAGCGGATCGGTGCCCTGCTGTCGGCGGCGGACGCCGCGGCGCAGGCGGCGGCACTCTTCGACGCCGCTGGGCAGCGACGGCACTCGCTCGAAGCGGCCGCCGCCGCCGACCGGCTGGGCAAGGAATGCGGCGGACTGCAGACGCCCGCGCTGATGGCCACCTCTCAGCCACTGCCACTGTCCCGGCGGGAACGCGAGATCGCGCAGCTCGTCGTGCGTGGGTTGTCCAACCGGGACATCGCACAGCGGCTGGTGGTGTCCACCCGCACCGTCGAGGGACACCTGTACCGGATGTACCTCAAACTCAATGTGACCAGCCGCGAGGAGCTGCGCGAGATCATCCGTCGCGCCCTCGAGGACGACGGGCCTGGTTGACTGGCGGCATGGCCATCCTCGTCGTCGGCAGGCTCGAACCGTCTCTCGAGAAGCAGCTGACGGACAGGCACACTCCGCTGCGGCTACCGGTGGACGCCGAGCAGGCCGACGAGGTCACCGTCATCGTGTGCAACGGACGTCCCGGTGTCGACGCCGCGCTGATGGATTCGCTGCCACAGCTGCGCGCGATCGTGAACTTCGGCGCCGGGTACGACGCCATTGACGTCACCGCGGCCCGCGAACGGGGGATCGGGGTCAGCAACACCCCCGACGTCCTCAACGACACCGTCGCCGATACCGCGCTCGGTCTGATCCTCGACACCCTGCGCCGATTTCCCGCCGCCGACCGGTATGTGCGGGCGGGCCGATGGGCCACCGACGGGCCGTTCCCCTACACCCGCGACCTGACCGGCAGCCGCGTCGGCATCCTCGGGCTCGGCCGGATCGGCTCGGCGATCGCCACGCGTCTGCGCGGATTCGACTGTGCCATCGCCTATCACAACCGCCACGAGATCGCCGACAGTCGGTACCGGTACGCCGCGTCGCCGGCCGAACTGGCGGCCGGAGTCGACGTTCTGGTCGTCGTCACTGCAGGCGGCCCCGACACCACGCATCTGGTGGATCGCGAGGTGCTCGCTGCGCTCGGACCGGACGGCTATCTGATCAACGTCGCCCGCGGCAGCGTCGTCGACCAGGACGTCCTGATCGAGTTTCTCGAGCAGGGTCGCCTCGCCGGCGCCGGCTTGGACGTCTACGCGGCCGAGCCGGACGTACCCGTTCGGTTATGGGAACTCGACAACGTGGTGTTGCTTCCGCACATGGGCAGCGCCACAGCCCGAACCCGAACGGCCATGGCCACTCTGGCGATGCGCAACCTGGAGGAGTTCCTCGCCAGCGGTCGGCTGGTGACGCCGGTCTAGCGGGTGACGAACGAGACGACGGCCTCGCTGAAGGCGTCGTTGTCGTCACCGGCTGCGGTGTGGCCGGCGTCGGAGAGCTCGACGAATTCCGCGGGCACCTTCGACAAGAAGTCCTGCACCCCTTCGGCGCTGACGACGTCGGACAGCTTGCCGCGGATCAACAGGATCGGGATGGTCAGATCGATGGCCGCCTGCTCGAGGCGTTCGACCCGGCCGAACGGATCGTCCTTCGGCGCGGTGAGGAACGCCGGGTCCCAATGCCAGAACCACCGGCCGTCGCGGAAGCGCAGGTTCTTCTTCAAGCCATCGAGATTCTTCGGCCGCTTGCGGTGCGGCAGGTAGGAGGCGATGGCATCGGCGGCCTGCTCGAGGTTCTCGAAGCCGTCCACATTGCTGAACATGAAGTCCCGGATCCGGGCGCTACCGTCCTTCTCGAAGCGCGGCACCACGTCGACCAGCACCAGTTTGGTCACCACGTCGGGCCCGGCCTCCTTGGCGACCAGAATGCTGGTCAGCCCGCCCATGCTGGCGCCGATCAGCACCACCGGGCGGCCGATCTGCTCGAGCACCGCCAGCACGTCGGCCGACAGCGCGTCGACGCTGTAGTCGGCGTCGGGGGCGCGGTCGCTGTCGCCGTGTCCGCGGGCGTCGAGGGCGATCACGTGGAAGCCATGGTCGGCCAGCACCTGTCCGGTGTTCTTCCAGGAGAATCGGTTCTGCCCGCCGCCGTGCAGCATGAGGATCGTCGGACGGTCGGCCGAAGACTCCGCGCCGCGGTTCCATTCGTCGCCGACGAGGGAGAGCTCGCTGGTACCTCGGAATTCGACCGTCTCACCGGTATTTGTGCTGCTCACGGGCATCCTCTCAACGAACCTGAACAGCACGTTACCTAGCGGTGCTATCGATGACTTTCGGCACCCCGGCCGGTCAATCCTTTCGACAGCCCTGGAGAGGAGACCACCCGTGCCCACCATCACCCCGTCGCTGTGGTTCGACAACGACCTCGAGGACGCGATGCGCTTCTACACCGGCATCTTCCCGAACTCGTCCATCGACTACGTCAACCGCTACACCGAGGCAGGCCCCGGCACCCCGGGCGAGGTCCTGTCGGCCGGCTTCACCCTCGACGGCACCCGGTTCGTCGGGATCAACGGCGGCCCGGTGTTCTCGTTCACCGAAGCGGTGTCCTTCCTGATCGAGTGTGCTGACCAGGCCGAAGTCGACTATTACTGGGACGCTTTGGTCGCCGGCGGCCAGGAATCGCAGTGCGGGTGGCTCAAGGACCGCTTCGGGTTGAGCTGGCAGGTTGTGCCCTCCCGGCTCTACGAGCTGCTCTCCGATCCGGACGAGGCCAGGGCGGTCGCCGCCACTGCGGCCATGCTCGGGATGCGCAAAATCGTGATCGCCGATCTGGAGGCCGCCGTAGCCCACCCGTGACGGCCCTCACAGCGCCTACCGGTAGCCTTTCGCCCCAAGTGCGGGTGATCGGAGCCCGTAGCGCCGCAGAGGGAGAATCATGGCCGACGAGCCTGCCGAGCCCGAGGGCGAGGCCGCCACGCCAGAGGAGGCCGTCACGACGACGGTCCTCGACGGCGACGAGACCGTCGAAGAGACCACCGACGCCGAACCGGCTGCGGCCAAGCAGCTGCGTTCGCATGTCCAGCTGGCGCTGATCGTCGGCACGGTCGTCGTGGTCGCGCTGGCCGCGCTGACGGGATGGCTCGGGTACCGGGCGTACGAGTCCCGGCAGACCGCCCAGCTGCGGGAGCTGTACGTCGGCGTCGGGCGCCAGGGCGCGATCAACCTGACCACGATCGACGCCGCCGAGGCCGAGAAGGATGTGCAGCGCATCCTTGATTCAGCCACCGACGCGTTCTACGACGACTTCGCCAAGCGGTCCCAGCCCTTCATCGAGGTGGTCAAGCAGGCCCAGTCCAAGTCGGTCGGTGAGGTGACCGAGGCGGGACTGGAGTCGATGTCGGACAGTGAGGGCCAGGTGCTGGCGGCCGTCACCGTCACTACCTCCAACCGTGGTGCCCCCAATCAGCCGAAGCGCTCCTGGCGGATGCGTCTGTCGGTCAAGAAGACCGGCGATGACGAAGCGAAGGTCTCGAAAGTGGAGTTCGTACCGTGACGACTGACGACGACAAGCCAGACCCGGAAGTCATCGAGGAGGAGACCACCGCGGTCGAACTCACCGACTCCGACGCCGCCGGTGAGACTCCGGCCGCAGCCGAGGCTGCGCCGAAGAAGGGGTTCAGCTTCGCGCGCGCGGTGGCCTTCGGGGTGCTGCCGATCATCGCGCTGCTGCTCGCGGCCGCGGCCGGCTATCTGCGGTGGGAGGACTCGTCGCGCCGGGACGCCGCCACCACCGCGAACGAATCAGTCCAGGCTGCAAAGGATTCCACCGTTGCGCTGTTGAGCTACAAGCCCGAGACGGTCGAGAAGGATCTCGGCGCGGCCCGCGACCGGCTGACCGGAAGCTTCCTGGACGCCTATACCCAGTTGATCAACAACGTGGTCATCCCCGGCGCCAAGGAGAAGAAGATCTCCGCGCTGGCGGCGGTCCCGGCTGCGGCGTCGGTGTCGGCCAAGTCGGATCACGCGGTGGTGCTGTTGTTCGTCGACCAGACCGTCGTCGTCGGTGCGGACGCCCCGACCAACACCGCCTCCAGCGTCCGGGTGACGTTGGAGAAGATCAAAGATCGCTGGCTCATCTCGGGATTCGACCCGATCTAGCGAAGAGGGGGTTCGATGACCGAGCCGCGCTGGATTGACGTCTCCGCGCCGGCCGTGCAGCTGCGCGCGCTCAGCTGGGGCCCGGATGAGGGCCCAATCGCGTTGTGCCTGCACGGTTTTCCCGATACCGCATATGGTTTCCGGAAACTGGCGCCCCATCTGGTGGCCGCCGGCTACCGGGTGATCGCACCGTTCATGCGCGGCTACGTGCCGTCTTCGCTTCCTGCCGACGGCAGCCAGCACATCGGCGCGGTGATGGACGACGCGCTGCAGGTGCTCGCCGCGAGCAATCCCACCGGTGGCGACGTCGTCATCGGCCACGACTGGGGCGCGATCGCCGCCACCGGCCTGGCCGCGATGCCGGACAGCCCGTTCGTGAAAGCCGTCGTGATGTCGGTGCCGCCCTCGGCGGCGCTGCGCCCCGGCGGCGGCCGAAAGCTGGCCAATCGTGGCCGGTTGCTGCGTCTCCTGCCGGTGCAGTTCCTGCGCAGCTGGTACATCAGCTACTTCCAGCTGCCGTTCCTGCCGGAGCGGTCCTCGTCGTGGATCGTCCCGCTGCTGTGGCGCCGGTGGTCGCCGGGCTACAACGCCGCCGAGGATCTGCGGCACGTCGACGCCGCGATCGGCTCACCGGACCGCTGGCGCGCCGCGCTGGGCACCTACCGGGCGACGATCCGCAACACACGTCCGCCGGCCCGCTATGCCGAGCTGCAGAAGCTCTGGCTCGAGCCGCCGCGGCTGCCGACGCTGTACCTGCACGGAGCCGACGATGGTTGTATGACACCGGAATTCACGCCGTGGGTCGCGGGGGTTCTGCCGCCGGGCAGTGATGTCGCGGTCGTCGAGCACGCCGGACATTTCCTGCAGCTCGAACAGCCTGACGTGGTCGGCCGCCAGATCGTCGACTTTCTGGGCGCTACTTCTTCTTGAACGCCGGATGCCGGCTGGCCAGCAACGGCAGCAGCAGTCGTCGCGGTGTCAGGTGATACACCGCGGACGCCGCGCGGTTGAGGCGGCCCGGCACCACCACCGGCTTGCCTGCCGCCAGCCCGTCCACCGCCGCAACGGCGACGTCCTGCGGCGACACCCACAGTGGCTTGGGCAGCGCCGCCTCGGCGTCCTCGGTCGAGAATCCGGCGGCCTCGCCGAACCCGGTGTGCACCGGACCGGGGCACAGGGCGGTCACCGCGATGCCGCTCGGTTTGAGTTCCTGGCCCAGCGCTCGGCTGTAGGACAGCACGAAAGCCTTGGCCGCGCCGTAGACGGCCTGCCCGGGCAGTGGGCCGAAGCCGGCCACCGACGCCACGTTGAGCACGGCCCCGCGACGTCGGCTCACCATGCCCGCCACGAAGCGAGTACACAGATCGACCACCGCGGCGACGTCGACCTCGACGACGTTCAGCTCGGCGCCGGGATCGGCGCCGGCCACCGGACCCATGGTGGACAGGCCCGCGTTGTTGACCAGGATGTCGACGTCGAGGCCCAGTTCGGCGACCCGGCCGGGAAGCGCAGCCCGCTCGGCGGGATCTGAAAGATCAGCGCCGACAACGGAACTCGGGCCGGGAAGGGATTCGGCGAGTGCGTTGAGCTGTTCGGTGCGGCGGGCCACCATCACCACGTGATGGCCGCGGGCGGACAGCACCCGGGCGATTTCGGCGCCGATACCGGAGGCGGCTCCGGTGATCAGCGCGGCGCGATGGGGACCGGGCGTCGGCAGCACCTGGCCAGCCTAGGACAATGGCTGCCGTGCCTGCCAGCAGAACGATGACCGCGGTTGACGCGCAGATGTTCTGGATGTCGGCCGTGGTCCCCATCGATCAGTTGGTGCTGTTCGCCTTCGACGGCTCACCCGAGTCACCGGACGCCGCCGTCGAGGAGCTGCGCTGCCGGGCCGAGGCGTGCGACGAGCTGCGCCTGCGGGTGGTCGAGGCCGGCTGGTGGCGATACCCGCGCTGGTGCCACGGTGACGTGGGCGCCGATCAGTTCGTCCTGCGCGAGACCGGGGGAGTGGACTGGCAGGGCTGCCTCGACATCGCGGCCCGGTTCCGTCGCGAGCCGCTTGATTTACATCGAATGGCTTGGTGCGCACATGTTTTCCCGCGGGTGTCGGGTGTTCCGGGGTCCACACGTGTGGGTTCGGTGGTCGTGTTGCAGACCGGCCACGCGTTCGCCGACGGCAGCCGGGGCACCGCGCTGGCCGGTGCGCTGCTCGGCCGGCGCCAGCCCGTGCCGGTGCCCGTTGCCGGTCGGCGGGGGTTCCTGCCTGCGCGCGGGGTGGCCGCCGCCCGGGCGCACCGCCAGCTGGTGCGCGACACCGAGGCCGGACTGGTGCCGCCTGCCACTGCAGGCAGTCCGCTGCTCAGCATCAACCAGCGCCCCCGGACGACGCCGGTGCTGCGGACGCTGGTGCTGCGGCGCGATCAGCTCGCCAACCCGACCGTGACGATCGGAGCCCTGGTGGTGATCGCCGAGGCGCTCGGCGGTTATCTCACCGCGCGCGGCGAGGACACCGCGGCGCTGGCGGCCGAAGTCACCATGGCCGGGCAGCAGGATTCCGGCAGCCACAACAACTTTCGCAACGTCGGGATCCGGTTGCATCCGGAAGCCGACCGTACCCGACGGGCGGAGCTGATCGGCGCGCAGCTGACCGCCCAGCGCCGGCGCGGCGAGCACCCGGCGATGCGGGCCTCGGCGGCGGCGTCCGCTGCGATACCGGCGGCGCTGCTGCGGTGGGGCGTGCAGCAATTCGACCCGAGCGTGCGGTCCGCAACGGTCACCGGCAACACCGTGGTGTCCAGCGTCAACCGCGGGCCCGCGGATCTGTCCTTCGGCGGATTCCCGGTACTGCTGGCCGCCGGGTGGTCGGGGCTCTCGCCGATGATGAGCCTGACCCATGGTGTGCACGGCCTCGGCGACACGATCGCGCTCAGCGTGCACGCCGACCCGGACAACGTCGACGTCGACGACTACGTTGACCGGTTGCGCGTTGCGTTTGGCCGCTGAGGTGTAACGCCGACAGCCGCCGATGCTCTAGGTTTGAGTTCGTGACTGCCTACAGTGTCGGACTGCTCATCCTTCGTGTGGTGCTCGGCGTGACCATGGCCGCACACGGCTACAACAAGTTCTTCGGCGGCGGCCGGATCAAGGGGACGGCCGGCTGGTTCGAGAGCATCGGCATGAAGCCCGGCACCTTCCACGCGCGGGTGGCGGCGAGCACCGAGATGGCCGCGGGCATCGGCTTGGCGCTGGGGCTGTTGACCCCGATCCCGGCCGCGGGCTTCGTGGCGCTGATGCTGGTGGCCGCGTGGACGGTGCACCGGCACAACGGCTTCTTCATCGTCAAGGAGGGCTGGGAGTACAACCTCATCCTGGCCACCGCCGCGGTCGCGATCGCCGCGACCGGCGCAGGCCGGTTCAGCCTCGACTACCTGCTGTTCCACGGCACCGACGTCTACCACTATCTACGCGGGTGGTGGGGTCTGCTGATCGCCGTGGTGCTCGGCCTGGCCGGCGGCATCGGCCAGCTGGCGATCTTCTACCGCCCGCCCGCCAAGGCCTGACACTCGCGAGTCCCGCCGCGCGGGAATTCGCGCCCGCCGGACTAGAACACGTTCTAGTCTTTTTGCCATGGGATTTCTGAAGCAGGAAGTGCCCGTCATCGACTTCGAGACGTGGAGTAAGGGCACGCGCGCGGAGAAGATCAAACCGATGGCACGGCACTGGGCCGAGGTGGGCTTCGGCACGCCGGTCGCCCTGCACCTGTTCTATGTCATCAAGATCCTGCTCTACGTCTTCGTCGGAGCGCTGTTCGGTCTGGCCACCAAGGGCATCGGCGGGCTGACGGACATCGGCTCGTGGTGGTCGGAGCCGATCGTCTACGAGAAGGCCGTGCTGTACACGATGCTTTTCGAGGTCGTCGGCCTCGGCTGCGGCTTCGGCCCACTGAACAACCGGTTCTGGCCGCCGATGGGATCGATCATCTATTGGTTGCGCCCCAATACGATCCGGCTGCCACCGTGGCCGAAGCTGGTGCCGCTGACCAAGGGTGACAACCGGGGCCCCGTCGACATCGCGCTCTACGCGGCGCTGATCGTGATGATTCTGATCGCGCTGTTCTCCGACGGCACGGGGCCCATCCCGGAGCTGGGGACGGACGTCGGTCTGCTGCCGACCTGGCAGATCGCGACGGTCGTTGCGCTGCTGGCGCTGGCCGGCCTGCGCGACAAGGTGATCTTCCTGGCCGCCCGCGGCGAGGTGTACGGCGCCTTCGCGGTGGCCTTCCTGTTCAGCGGAACCGACATCATCCTGGCCGCGAAGCTGGTCTGCATGGCGATCTGGATCGGTGCCGCGACCTCCAAGCTCACCCGGCACTTCCCGTTCGTCATCTCGACGATGATGTCCAACAGCCCGGTGGTGCGGCCCCGCTTCCTCAAGCGGATGTTCTTCAAGAAGTTCCCCGAAGACCTTCGGCCCGGCCCGATGTCGCACACACTGGCCCACATCAGCACCGCCATCGAGATGCTGATTCCGTTGGCGCTGTTCTTCTCTCACGGTGGGTGGCCGACGACGATCGCCGCCATCGTGATGGTGTGCTTCCACCTCGGCATCCTGTCGGCGATCCCGATGGGCGTGCCGCTGGAGTGGAACGTCTTCATGATCTTCTCGGTGCTGTCGCTGTTCGTCGCGCACGCCCAGATCGGAATCACCGACATCACCACACCGTGGCCGATCCTGCTGTTCCTCGCGCTCGCCACAACCGTATTTTTGGGAAACACGGTGCCGCGCAAGGTGTCCTTCCTGCCCGGCATGCGCTACTACGCCGGCAACTGGGACACCACCCTCTGGTGCGTGAAGCCGTCGGCCGAGGCGAAGATCGAGCAGAACCTCGTCACGATCGCCAACATGCCGGCCGCCCAGCTGGAGAAGTTCTACGGCAGCAAGGAAGCCGCGCAGATCCCGATCTTCATGGGGTATGCCTTCCGCGCCTTCAACACCCACGGCAAGGCGTTGTTCACCCTCGCCCACCGCGCGATGGCGGGCCAGAACGAAGACGACTACTCGATCACCGACGGCGAGCGCATCTGCAGCATGGCGATCGGCTGGAACTTCGGCGACGGGCACATGCACAACGAGCAGCTCATCGCGGCGATGCAGAAGCGCTGCCACTTCGAACCCGGCGAGGTGCGCGTCGTGCTGCTCGACGGCCAGCCGTTGCACCGGCAGCGCCAGGAGTACCGGCTCGTCGACGCGGCGACCGGTGAGTTCGAGACCGGTTACGTCAACGTCGCCGACATGGTGAACCGTCAGCCCTGGGACGACACGCTGCCGGTACACGTCACGTCAGGGGCTGACCGAACGGTTGGTTGACCCGCTTGACGGACGTCAAACGGCGTGTGTTTTGATCCAAAGATCAACCCGTCGTAAAGGAGTAGGCCGATGGCTGAAGCCGTCATTGTCGAAGCTGTGCGTTCACCAGTCGGGAAGCGCAACGGTGGTCTGTCCGGTGTGCACCCCGCCGAGCTGTCGGCCCAGGTGCTCAACGGCCTGGCCGAGCGTGCCGGCATCGACCCCGAAATCGTCGACGACGTCATCTGGGGCTGCGTCATGCAGGCCGGTGAGCAGGCTCTCGACATCGCGCGTACCGCGGTGCTGACCGCCGGCTGGCCCGAGTCGGTGCCCGGTGTGACTGTCGACCGCCAGTGCGGTTCCAGCCAGCAGTCGGTGCACTTCGCCGCCGCCGGTGTGGTGGCCGGCCACTACGACGTCGTCGTCGCCGGTGGTGTCGAGTCGATGTCGCGGACCCCGATGGGCGCTTCGCTGGCCAACGGTGGCAACCCCTACTCGGCCGGTTTCAAGGGCCGCTACGACCGCACCCCGAACCAGGGCATCGGCGCGGAGATGATGGCCACCAAGTGGGGGCTGACCCGCACCGATCTCGACCAGTTCTCTCTCGACTCGCACGAGAAGGCCGCTGCCGCACAGGATTCCGGCGCCTTCGACGACCAGATCGTGGCGATCAAGGATGCCGAAGGCACCGTGGTGCTCAAGGACGAGGGCATCCGCCGCGGCACGACGCTGGAGAAGATGGGGCAGCTCAAGCCGGCGTTCTCCGAGGACGGCGTGATCCACGCCGGCAATTCCTCGCAGATCTCCGACGGCTCGGCGGCACTGTTGTTCATGTCCGCGGAGAAAGCGAAGTCGTTGGGGCTCAAGCCGATCGCCCGCGTGCACACCGCGACGCTGGCCGGCTCCGACCCGGTGATGATGCTCAGCGGCCCGATCCCGGCCACCCAGAAGGCGCTGGCCAAGTCCGGTCTGACGGTGGACGACATCGGTGTGTTCGAGGTCAACGAGGCCTTCGCGCCTGTTCCGATGGCCTGGCTCAAGGAGATCGGCGCCGACGAGAAGAAGCTCAACCCCAACGGCGGCGCGATCGCGCTGGGCCACCCGCTCGGCGGCTCCGGTGCGCGACTGATGACCACGCTGCTGTACCACATGCGGGACAAGGGGATTCGCTACGGTCTGCAGACCATGTGCGAAGGCGGCGGCCAGGCCAACGCCACCATCCTCGAGCTGCTGTAGTGACCGACGTGCAAGCCCCCGCCGCTCTCGGAGAGCGGCGGGGCAACGTCCTGCTCATCACGATCAACCGGCCGGAGGCGCGCAACGCGGTCAACGGTGCGGTCAGCACCGCCGTCGGAGATCTGCTCCAGCAGGCTCAGGACGACGCCGACGTCTGGGCGGTGGTGATCACCGGCTCCGGTGACAAGTCGTTCTGCGCCGGTGCCGACCTCAAGGCAATCTACAAGCGGGAGAACCTCTTTCACCCGCAACACCCGGAGTGGGGTTTCGCCGGCTACGTCCGACACTTCATCGACAAGCCCACGATCGCCGCGGTCAACGGCACCGCACTGGGCGGTGGCACCGAGCTGGCGCTGGCCAGTGACCTGGTGGTTGCCGAGGAGAGCGCCAAGTTCGGGCTGCCGGAAGTCAAGCGCGGCCTGGTCGCTGCGGCCGGTGGGGTGTTCCGCATCGTGGAGCAGCTGCCCCGCAAGGTCGCGATGCAGCTGTTGTTCACCGGTGAGCCGATCACCGCGGCCGAGGCCCTCAAGTGGGGCCTGATCAACGAGGTCGTGCCGGACGGCACCGTCGTCGACGCGGCTTTGGCTCTGGCGCAACGCATTACCGTCAACGCGCCGCTGGCCGTGCAGGCCAGCAAGCGCGTCGCGGTCGGTGTCGATGACGGCACCATTACCGCCGACGAAGCCGGCTGGACCCGCACCATGCGCGAGATCGGCCCGCTGATGAAGTCCGAGGACGCCAAGGAAGGCCCGTTGGCTTTCGCCGAGAAGCGCGAGCCGGTCTGGAAGGCCCGCTAGCTGTCGCTGCGGATGGCGGCTGCCACCGCGTCCGGAGCTTCGGTCTGCGGGAAGTGGCTGACACCGACGAGCTCGGTGACCGTGGCCTGCGGGAGCAGGCGGGTGGCCTCCTGCAGCACGTGTCGACCCGATACCGGATCGGACAGTCCCCAGATCAGATGCAGCGGGCGATCCCACGCGGCCAGCGCCGCCTCCCATCGGCCGTGGTGGCTGGCGCGCTCGGTGTTGTAGCGAATCAGCAAGTGCGCCAGCTTGTGTCCATCGTCTCGGGAAATGCCCTGCCAGAGTTCCTCGAACTCGGCGTCGGTCAGCTTGGTGTCTCCCCAGACCGCCGCGAGTCCCTTTCTCAGTGTCGCTGGTGTGATCCGTCCGGCGATCAGCTGGCCCAGGATGGGCGTGTTGAGCAACTTCTGTAGCCGGGTTGGGCGATAGGCGCTGTAGACGATGCCGCAGTTCAAGATGGTGAGGCTGTCGACGGTGAAGGGCAGGCGCCCGGCGAGCTGACGGTCGGCGATTTCCTGGCCGACGATGCCGCCGTAGTCGTGCACGACGAGGTGAACCGAAGCCAGTCCCAGATGGGCCATCAGATCCTCGACGACATCAGCGGATTCGGCGACCGAGTAGGCGTACGGGTTGGGTTTGTCCGACGCGCCGTAGCCGAGGAAGTCGATGGTGATGACGTCGTGATCACGGGCCAGGTCGGTCGCTACCGCGGCGTAGTCATAGGACCACGTTGGAAATCCGTGCAGCAGAAGAACACTCGGTCCTGAGCCACGTCGCCTGAAGGCGATCCTGTGGCCGCGGCGGGTATGCAACTGTTCGCACTGAGCTATCCACTCGGAGGCGCTGGGGACATTCGTGGCCATTACTCCTCCGATGCACGACTACATTCAGATACGCTTGTGTATCACAGTGCAGGCGGATAAGCCCAGTGTCAACAGGAGTGCACATGCCCCGACTGTCCAGGGCCGAACAGCGGGAGGAGACCCGCCGGCGGCTGATCGAGTCGGCGGCGAAGGTCTTCTGTCGCCTGGGCTTCGAGGCCGCGCCCATCGATGTCATCGCGGAGGAGGCCGGCTTCTCCCGCGGGGCGTTCTACTCCAACTTCGAATCCAAGGACGAACTATTCCTCGCCCTGCTCAGCGGGCACCTGGACGCTGAGGTCGAGACCCTCAGCCGCGCGCTGGACCGGATCAGAACCGCCGACGAGCTCGCACCGGCGATCGAGCGTCGGTATCGCGTCCTGGGTGAGGACAGCAGCTGGTGCCTACTGACCACCGAGTTCCAGCTGTACGCCATGCGCGGCGGCAAGATGGCCGGGCAATTCACGACCATCTACGAGTCCTACCGGCAGCGGCTCGGCGAGCTGATTGCAACCCACTTCGATCGCCTGGGGATCGAATCAACCCTCACGCCATACGAATTCGGCGTCGCCCAGGTCGCACTGTCGCACGGACTGGCGCTGCAACGGGCGGCCAACAAGTCCTTGGCTTCGACGCTGCCCGCCCGCGCACTCGCCACGTTCATGCGCGGGGCGACCCGCTGAGGCTAGTGCGGATCAGGCCTGGGCGGGCTTGGTCGTCGTCGGCGTGGTTGACGGCGCCTCGGACGTCGTGGTGGTCGGCGTCGTGCTCGTCGTGCTGGTCGACGTGTTCGGAGCCGGCGCATCGCTCGGGCTGAGCACGGTGTCGATCATGTAGATGTAGGCACCGCGAGCGGTGTAGCCGCACACCAGCTTTGCGGTGTCGTTGACCTTGATGTCGCCGCCCTTGCCGGTCACGTTGATCGGGCTGCCCTGCTGCGTCGGCATCTTGCCGTGCAGGTCGTCCGGGCCGAGGTAGCCGAGCACCAGGTGGTAGTACAGCGTGGACGTCAGCGCGGCCGGGTCACTCTTGAGCTGGGCCAGGGTCGCCTCGTCGAGCTTGGCGAAGGCGTCGTTGGTCGGCGCGAACACCACGTACGGGCCACCGTCGATCACGCTGGTGATGTTGACCGCGGGGTTGAGGCCGCCGGAGATCGCCGCGCTGAACGTGCTCAGATCCGGGTTGGCGGCGATGGCCGCGGTCGCGTTCTGGCTGCCCATGTTCGTGAACGAACCGGCGCCGGCCGGGATCCGGTTCTTGTAGGCGTCACAGCCCGAGCCCTGCGGATCGGGCAGCGTGCTCATGCTGGGCACCGGGATCTGCGTCGTGGTCGGCGCGGCCGGGGTGGTGGGCTCCGTGGTCGGATCGGCGTAGGCCTGGACGGCGGTCGGGATCGCGATCGCGATGGCGGCGAACGCCGCGGCGACGCCCAGGGACTTGGTACGAGTGCTCACTTCGGCTCCTTTTGAGTCTCTAGTGGAGTCGGCGAAATGCGGGTCCCCGTTACCGCTGCGCCGCGACGAATCGTACTGGCAGCAAAGCTTCAGTCTCAAAACGGCCGATGTATCCGCAGGTCAGAGCGGTACGCGGCGGACCCGCCAGCAGAGCAACGCGGCTACTGCGCACAGTCCGGCGGCCAGGTGGAACGCCAGGTCGTAGGTGCCCTGCAGATCGCGCAACCGGCCAGCCCCGGCGGCCGCCACGGCCGCCCCGACCTGATGGGCGGCGAACACCCAGCCGAACACCACCGGCGAGCGGGTGCCGAAGTACTCACGGCACAGCACGATCGTCGGCGGCACGGTGGCCACCCAGTCCAGACCGTAGAAGACGATGAACACCCAGGTACCCGGTTCGGCGTGCGGTGACAGCAGCGCGGGCAAGGCGAGCAGCGACAGTCCGCGGCCGAGGTAATAGACCACCAGCAGCAGCCGCGGGTCGACACGGTCGGTGAGCCAGCCGGACAGGATGGTGCCCGCGACGTCGAGGATGCCCACGGTCGCCAGCAGTCCGGCCGCGACGGTGGTGGGCATGCCGTGGTCGTTGGCGGCGGGGATGAAGTGCGTGCCGATCAGCCCGTTGGTGGTCATGCCGCAGATCGCGAAACTGCCCGCCAGCAACCAGAACGCGGGCACCCGCGCGCCGATCAGCAGCCCGTCAAAGGCGGCGCGGAAGCTCGAGGCCGGAACCGCTTGCGGCGCTTCGGCTTCCGTCGCGCCGTAGGGAAGAAGGCCCTTGTCCGCGGGATAGTTGCGCATGAACAGCAGCACCGGTGGGACGACGGCCAGCGCCGCGGCGGCGACGATCAGCGACGCCCACCGCCAGCCGTAGTGGGTGGTCACCTCGGCGATTACCGGCAGGAAGATCAGCTGCCCGGTCGCGCTCGCGGCGGTGAGCACTCCAGTGACCAGACCGCGGCGCTGCTCGAACCAGCGCACCGAAATCGTCGCGACGAAGCCCATCGAGATCGCGCCGGTGCCCGCACCGACGAGCACACCCCACAGCACCACCAGCTGCCAGCTGGCGGTCATCAGCACACTGGCCGCCGAACCCGTCGCGATCATCGTCAGCGCGGCCGCGAGCACCGGGCGTACCCCGAAGCGGTCCATCAGGGCGGCCGCGAACGGCGCGGTCAGCCCGAACAGCGTCATGTTCACCGACATCGCCAGCCCGACCACGCCGTGCGACCAGCCGAACTCGTGGTGCAGCGGGTTCATCATCACGCCGGGTACCGAGCGGAAGCCGGCCGCGCCGAGGATTGCCACGAAGCTGACACCGGCCACCACCCAGGCCCAGTGCAGGCCGGTGCGGGTGGTCGGGGTGGAGGTGGTGGTCACCGCATCACTCTGCTGGGTCGGTGGGCGGATCGGCTAGTGGCAAGAATGACACTATTCGTCAAAAACATGCCAGACTCGGGGAATGCACCGCATCGCCGTCCTGCTGGTCGAGCCGGTCGTCGGTTTCGACGCCACGATCGCGCCGACGCTGTTCGGTGCGGCCGCTGACGCCGACGGCACCCCGCTCTACGAGGTCGTGACTTGTGGGCTGAGCCGGGCCGCGGTCACCACCACCAACGGCTTCGCCCTGCTGCCCGCGGCCGGTCCGGAGGCGCTTGCCACCGCCGACACCGTCGTCGTCCCCGGCACGCGCTACGCCCCGGCCCGCTCCGACGGAGTGCTGCAACCCGAGCTGGCCGCCGCGCTGGCAGCCATCCGGCCCGGAACCCGGATCGTGTCGATCTGCACCGGTGCGTTTGTGCTGGCCGCCGCCGGCCTACTCGACGGTCGACCGGCCACCACGCACTGGCGTTTCGCCGACGACCTGCGCGCCCTGCATCCCGAGGTGCGCCTGGACGAGAACGTGCTCTTCGTCGACGACGGTGACGTACTGACCTCCGCCGGCCTGGCCGCGGGAATTGACCTGTGCCTGCACATCATTCGCAGCGACCACGGCGCCGCGGTGGCCAACGAGGTGGCCCGCTACTGCGTCGTCCCGCCGTGGCGTGAAGGCGGCCAGGCCCAATTCATCGAGCGGCACATGCCCGCCGATCCGCACGCGTCGACGGCGGCCACCCGGCAGTGGGCCCTGGACCATCTCGACGAGCCGCTGTCGATCGAACAACTGGCCGGTCACGCCAACATGAGCGAGCGGACCTTCTGCCGCAGGTTCCGGGAGGAGACCGGGCAGTCGCCGGGCGGCTGGGTGCGCAGCCGGCGGGTGGAGCGGGCGCGCGAACTCCTGGAGACCCACGACCTGCCCGTCGACGAGGTGGCCCGCCGCGCCGGCCTCGGCTCTGGCGGGAACCTGCGCCACCATCTACGCCGAGGGCTCGGTATGTCGCCGTCGAGCTATCGCAAGGTGTTTCAGGGCTCCTGAGCCGGTCTGCCTACGATGACGGCCATGGCCGAACCTTTGATCATGTCCGTTGGCGGACACACGCCCGATCTGCACGCCGAGTCCTGGGTTGCGCCCAACGCGGCGGTGATCGGTCAGGTTCGGCTCGCGTCGCGAGTCAGCGTCTGGTACTCGGCCACGCTGCGCGCCGAAGCCGAGTGGATCGACGTCGGCGAGGGCAGCAACATCCAGGACGGCGCCACCGTCCACGTCGACCCCGGCTTCCCGGCGCGGATCGGCGCCGGCGTCACCGTCGGGCACAACGCGGTGCTGCACGGCTGCACCGTCGAAGACGGGTCGCTGGTCGGGATGGGCTCGATCGTGCTCAACGGGGCGGTGATCGGCGCGGGTTCGATCGTGGGCGCCGGCGCGGTGGTGCCGCAGGGCATGATCGTGCCGCCCCGCTCGCTGGTGGCCGGGGTCCCGGCGAAGGTTCGGCGCGAACTGGTCGACGCCGAGCTCGACGGCAACCGGATGAACGCCGCGGTCTACGAACACCTCATCGACCTGCATCGCGAGTCGCAGTAGGTCCCGGCGGGATCGATCTCACACCGCGGTCAGGTTTGCGCTTCGGCCAGACTGCCGATAAGTCCTACCGTGAAGTCGAAGCGGATCCTGGTCACCGGCGCCACGGGATACGTCGGTTCCCGGCTGGTCGCCGCGTTGCTCGACGACGGGCACGAGGTGGTGGCCGCGACCCGCAACCCGGAGAAGCTGGGCCGGTTCGGGTGGTGTGACCGGGTCACGGCGGTCGTCTTCGACGCCGACGATCCGACGTCGGTCGAGACCGCGCTCACCGTCGCCGGCCACGTCGACGTCATCTACTACCTCGTGCACGCGATCGGCCAGCCCGGGTTCCGCGAGCGCGACAACGCGGCGGCCGCCAACGTGGCGAAAGCTGCGGCGGCCGCGGGGGTAGGGCGCATCGTGTACCTCGGCGGGTTCGTCCCCGAGGACGACACGCTGTCCGAGCATCTGGCCGGCCGGGCCGAAGTCGCCGCGGCGCTCAATGTTGAGGGCGGGGCGGAACTGGTCTGGCTCGGTGCGGCGGTCATCATCGGCGCGGGCTCGACGTCGTTCGAGATGGTCCGCTACGTCGGCGACCGGTTCTGGGTCATCCCGTTGCCGCCATGGGCGGATCACGACATCGAACCGATTTCGATTCGCGATGTGCTGTATTACCTGGTGGCCGCGGCCGACCCGGCCGTCGTCCCGGCCGGGTCCTACGACATCGTCGGGCCCGACGTCACCACCTATCGCGAGCTGTTGCAGGCCTACATCGACGCGGCGGGTGAAGTCCGGGCCGGGCTGCCGGTGCGCGACATCGTGCCGCACGCCGTGGTGGGCCGGGTGGCGGGTGCGGCGGTGCCGGTTCCCTCCGGGTTGGCCGCCGATCTCATCGAATCACTGGACCATCCGATGACGGCCTCGGACACTGTCTTACGTGACCACGTCCCGGATCCGCCCGGTGGGCTCACCACCATCGAAGACGCCGTCGCCGCCGCAGTGTCCAGTCCGCGGCCGCGTCCGGTCGATCAGCTGGCCGACCCGCATCACCTGGCCGACAGCGATCCGCTCTGGGCTGGCGGGGATACGCTACGACTCCGACGTGTGGCCGCGACCGTGACGCCCGGGGTGGCGCGCCCGGCGCTGCGGTTGCTCAACTCGGTGCCGGGTCCGCTGGCCGGCGTGCTGCGGACGGGCCTGGACCTACTGCTGGCGAAAGTTCGCTTTCTATGACGATGCTGACCGAGATTCGTTCAGTCGCCGCCAATGTGGCTGTGCCACACCAAGAGTGGCCGTCGGTGATTCGCCGGCGGCGGATTGCCGTCTGCGTGGTGCTGGTGGTCGGTGCGGTGCTGCTCGGTGTCTCGCTGACCCGTAGGCCCGGTGACGCATCGTTCTATTGGTTGACGATGGCGCTGGCGGCCACGTGGGCGTTCGGCGCGTTGCTCTCCGGCCCGGTGCATCTGGGCTGTATTCGTTGGCGCGGGCGTAACCAGCGCCCGGTGCTCACCGGGCTCACGATCGGATTGCTCCTCGGGGCCGTCTTCGTGCTCGGCGGTCTGGTGACCCGTGAGATCCCGCCGGTGGCCGAGGCCATCACCCGGGTGCTGGAGTACGCCAACCACGGCAGCCTGCTGCTGATCGTGGTGATCACCCTGGTGAACGGTTTGGCCGAGGAGATGTTCTTCCGCGGCGCGCTGTACACCGCGTTGGGTGCCTTCCATCCGGTGGTGATCTCGACGCTGCTGTACACCATCGCGACGTGTGCCAGCGGCAACTGGATGCTCGGCTTCGCGGCGATCATCCTCGGCACGGTGTGCGCGCTGGAACGCCGAGCCACCGGCGGAGTGCTCGCACCCGTCCTCACCCACGTGGTGTGGGGGCTGATCATGGTGCTCGCACTGCCGCCGATGTTCGGCGTCTGGCACTAGGCCGGCCTAGGCCAGCGGGTGGGCGATCTCGTCGCGCGGCATGCGCGCCGCGATCAGCGCGATCGCAGCCAGCAGGACCGGCCCGATACCGGCCACCGCGAAAATGACTTCCACCGGAACCACTTTCGACAGCGGACCGGCGACCGCCATCGACACCGGCATGAATGCCAGTGAGACGAAGAAGTCCAGGCTCGAGACCCGGCCCAGCATCTCCGGCGGTACCCGGCGCTGCAGCAGCGTGCCCCAGATGACGCCTGCCCCCTCGCCGAGTCCGATGACGAACAACGCGCCCAGGATCACCGGCAGCGAGGACGTCACGCCGACGATCACGAACGGCAGCGACCCCGCGCCCCACATCGTCATCATCACCGTGAGGTAGCGACGCGGCAGTGGTCGTGACGACACCACGACGGCGCCGATGGCACTGCCCACCCCGAACGCCGCGAGCATGAGCCCGTAGACCTGCTCACCGTCGGCGAACCGCTCGCGCGCGATGAACGGCAGCAGCACCTCGATCGGCCCCATCGCCAGCAGCACCCACGTGCAGGCGAACAGCAACGTCCAGCGCAGCCAGGTGGTGTGCACGACGAAACGCAAACCTTCTTTCAGATCGACGAAGATGTGCGGCTTTTCGCGTTCGACCGCCATGACGATGTGCTCACCGTCGCCGGGTCGCATGGCCACCAGCAGGGTCAGCGCGACGGCGAACAGTACGGCCACCGTGACGGAGCCCAGGGCGGGGAAGGTGAGCCCGACCAGCACGCCGGCCACGGCGGGGCCGATGGCTTGCTGCAACGTCGGGCGGACCGCACCCTCCACACCGTTGGCCGCCAGCAACTGCTCGGCTGGCAGGATGCGCGGCAGATAGGCACTGTAGGCGGGGAAGAAGAAGGCCGCGCCGATGCCGAGAATCGTTGCCGCTGTTGCCATATGCCACAGCTGCAGCTCGCCGAGCATGCCGAGGATGGCGACAGCGCCCGTCGCGGCGAGGTTGGTGATCTCGACGGCGATGATGATGGCGCGCTGTGATACCCGGTCGGCCGCGATGCCGCCGACCAGGATGAAGGCCAACATGCCGGTGGCCAGGCAGGCGGCAACCAGGGACAGCGCAGCCGGATCGTCGGCCAGTGCGATGACTTGCAGCGCCATGACGACCGCCCACATGCCCTCGGCGAACAGCGAGATCGACATCGCCGCGATCAGCAGGCGGAATTCGCGGTACTGGAAGGGCGCGAGCACGCGCCAGCGGCCGGTGGTCCTCACCGGCTCGTCGATGTCGCATGGCGTGCTCATGACATTGATGGTCGCTGACGGATCGAGGTCACGTCCAACGAATTTCGGGTCAACCGAAAAGGTCGTCGAGGGTGGGCGCAGGGCGGCCGGCGAGCTTGTAGCTCACCCACTGGTTCAACGAGATGCCTTGTTCGGCGGCCTCGACGATCAGCCGTTCGTGCAGCACGGGAGACGTGCGCACCGCGAACTTGCCGCTGTAGTGGTGGTCCGTCAGCGACTCCGGCGGATCGATGCCGAGGTCGGCCAGTTCTTCGAGTTCTCGCGCGATCAGTTTCTCGACGCGCTCGATTGCTTCATGCGGCGTTAGTGCTGTCGCGTAACGGCCTTTGAATTCCAGACACAGCCCGAGGTACTGGCAGTAGTCGTCTGACCACTCGGCACGGTAGGTGTAGTTCGGCATCGCCCCATGGTGCCCACAAGGTCCGACATGTCCGACGTGATCTCGGGGCCTGGCTCGGTCGGGGTGGGTGACTTTTCCGGAACGTGATATCGCGGGTGATATCGAGTTCCGAGAAAGTGAGGTCTACGAGAGGCCTGTGTGTTGGTGGGTGACTTTTCCGGAACGGGATATCGCGGGTGATATCGAGTTCCGAGAAAGTGAGGTCTCTAGGGAGAGGTCCGCAGACCTAATCCTGCGTGAAGACGGGGGAGCGGTGCTCCTGGAACGCCTTAGTGCCCTCACGAAAATCACTGGAGCCCAGCAGGATTCGCTGGCCTTCTTCCTCCCTGCCGATCGCGGCGTCCAGCTCGGTGAGCGTCGCGGCATTGATCGCCTGCTTGGTCTTGCGCAGCGCCACTGCCGGGCCGGACTTCAGCTTCTCGATCACCGCGGCGACGCCGGCCTCCAGCTCGTCGGCCGGGTAGACCGCACTGACCAGACCGAAATCGAGTGCTTCGGCAGCCGGAATCCGTTCGGCCAGAAGCGCCATCTTCATCGCGCGGGCGCGGCCGATCGATGCGGCCACCAACGCCGACGCACCGCCGTCGGGCATCAGCCCGATCTTGGTGAACGCCAAGAGGAAAAACGCCTTCTCCGAAGCCAATACGATGTCGCACGCCAGCGCCAGCGACACCCCGACCCCGGCCGTCGGTCCCTGCACCGCCGCCACCACCGGCTTGGGCAGGTTCACGATCGCCCGCACCGCGCGGTTCGCCTCGAGCAGCACCTCGTCCGGCGTATCCGGTCGTCGGTTCGACTGATCCTCCGCGCTGATGCCCGCACCCGAGCTGAACCCGCGGCCCGCCCCGCCCAGACGCACCACGCGCACGGACGCGTCGTCGGCGGCGTGCTCCAGCACGTCGGCCAGCGTGCGCAACATGATCGCGTTCAACGAGTTCAGGCTGTCCGGCCGGTTCAACGTCACCGACAACACTCCGCCGTCGAGCGACACGGTCAGTTCCGGGACACCGGTGTAAGCATCGATGGTCGTCATGGCTGCACCTTAGCCCCGGCGGGGGCGCAGCCCGCGGCGGGTCAGGCCAGGTGTAAATAGTTAAGGCGGCGATCAATCAACTGGAGGGTAGACAGCTATGGCGGGACCACTGCACGGTTTGCGCGTCGTCGAATTGGCCGGAATCGGCCCCGGCCCGCACGCCGCGATGATCCTCGGTGACCTGGGCGCCGACGTCGTCCGCATCGACCGGCTCGGCAAGGGCACCGGGGCGCCCAGCAACGACTACCTGCTGCGCAACCGTCGCTCAGTGGGCGCCAACCTCAAGGATCCGGGCGACCGCGACATGGTGCTGGGCCTGATCGCCAAGGCCGACGTCCTCATCGAAGGCTTCCGCCCCGGCGTCACCGAACGACTCGGGCTGGGCCCGGAGGACTGCGCCAAGGTCAACCCGCGGTTGATCTACGGCCGCATGACCGGGTGGGGCCAGGAAGGCCCGCGCAGCCAGCAGGCCGGCCACGACATCAACTACATCTCGCTCAACGGCCTGCTGCACGCCGTCGGCCGGGTCAACGAACGTCCCGTCCCGCCGCTGAACCTCGCCGGCGACTTCGGCGGCGGCTCGATGTTCCTTCTGGTCGGCATCCTGTCGGCGCTGTGGGAGCGGGAGCGCTCCGGCAAGGGACAGGTCATCGACGCGGCGATGGTCGACGGCTCCAGCGTGCTGGCCCAGATGATGTGGGCCTTCCGGCACATGGGCATGTGGAACGACGTGCGCGGCACCAACATGCTCGACACCGGCGCGCCCTACTACGACACCTACGAATGCTCCGACGGCCGCTACGTCGCGGTCGGCGCGATCGAGCCGCAGTTCTACGCCGAACTGATCGAGAAGCTCGGCCTCAACGCCGCCGACCTGCCCGACCAGAACGACATCACCCGCTGGCCGGAACTGCGCGCGGTGCTCACCGAGACCTTCGCCGCTCACGACCGCGACCACTGGGCCAAGGTCTTCGCCGGCAGCGACGCCTGCTGCACGCCTGTGCTGTCGTTCGCCGAAGTCGACACCGAACCGCACAACACCGAGCGCAACACCTTCTACACCGAGGCGGGCTCGACGTTCCCCGCCCCGGCCCCGCGGTTCTCCCGCACCGGGCTCGACACTCCGACCGCACCCGGCGTTCCGGGAGCCGACAACGAAGCCGTCCTGCGGGACTGGGTATAGTCCCCAACCAACCAGTAGGTCGACCTATCGAAAGGGAGCATTTCGTGGAGATCAAGGACGCCGTAGCCGTCGTCACCGGCGGTGCCTCGGGCCTGGGCCTGGCCACCACCAAGCGGCTGCTCGACAAGGGCGCATCCGTCGTGGTGATCGATCTCAAGGGTGAGGACGTGGTGGCCGAGCTCGGCCCGCGCGCCCGCTTCGCGCAGGCCAACGTCACCGACCCCGAGTCTGTGTCGGCCGCCCTCGACATCGCCGAGGAAATGGGGCCGCTGCGCATCAACGTCAACTGTGCCGGTATCGGCAACGCGGTCAAGACCCTCGGCAAGGACGGGCCGTTCCCGCTGGACTGGTTCAACGCCGTCGTCCAGGTCAACCTGATCGGCACCTTCAACGTGCTGCGCCTTGCCGCCGAGCGGATCGCCAAGACCGAGCCGGTCGGCGAAGAGCGTGGCGTCATCATCAACACGGCATCGGTCGCGGCGTTCGACGGGCAGATCGGCCAGGCCGCCTACTCCGCGTCCAAGGGTGGCGTCGTCGGCATGACCCTGCCGATCGCGCGTGACCTCGCCCGTGAACTCATCCGCGTCGTCACCATCGCGCCGGGCTTGTTCAAGACCCCGCTGCTGGGTTCGCTGCCGCAGGAGGCACAGGACTCCCTCGGTAAGCAGGTGCCGCACCCGGCCCGCCTCGGCGACCCCGACGAGTACGGTGCGCTGGCCGCCCACATCGTCGAGAACCCGATGCTCAACGGTGAAGTGATCCGCCTGGACGGGGCGATCCGGATGGCGCCGAGGTAGACAGATGACGATCAAGACGAAGTTCACCGAGGCCTTCGGCGTCGAGCACCCGATCGCCCAGGGCGGTATGCAGTGGGTCGGACGCGCGGAACTCGTTGCCGCCGTTGCCAATGCGGGCGGGCTCGGGTTCATCACCGCGCTCACCCAACCGACGCCGGCCGATCTGGCCAACGAGATCGCCCGTACCCGGGACATGACCGACAAGCCGTTCGGGGTGAACCTGACGATCCTGCCGGCGATCAACCCACCGCCGTACGACGAGTACCGCCAGGTGATCGTCGATGCCGGTATCAAGATCGTCGAGACCGCGGGCTCCAACCCGGCCCCGCACCTGCCGATGTTCCACGACAACGGCATCAAGGTGCTGCACAAGTGCACCTCCGTGCGGCATGCGGTCAAGGCTCAGAGCCTGGGCGTCGACGGCATCAGCATCGACGGTTTCGAGTGCGCGGGCCATCCGGGTGAGGACGACATCCCGGGCCTGGTGCTGATCCCGGCGGCCGCCGACAAGATCGAGATCCCGATGATCGCCTCCGGCGGCTTCGCCGACGCCCGCGGCCTGGTGGCGGCGCTGGCGCTGGGGGCCGACGGCATCAACATGGGCTCACGCTTCATGTGCACCGTCGAGTCCTGCATCCACCAGAACGTCAAGGACGCGATCGTGGCCGGCGACGAGCGCGGCACCGAGCTGATCTTCCGCAGCCTGCACAACACCGCCCGGGTGGCCTCCAATGTCGTCTCGCGTGAGGTGGTGGAGATCCTCAAGGGTGGCGGGCAGTTCGAGGACGTCAAGGATCTGGTCGCCGGCGTGCGTGGCCGCAAGGTGTTCGACGACGGCGACATCGACGCCGGCATTTGGACCGTGGGCACCGCGATGGGTCTGATCAACGACATCCCGACTTGTGGCGAGCTCATCAGCCGCATCGTCAACGAGGCCGAGGACATCATCGCCGGACGCTTGGCCGGCATGGTCGAACCTAGTGAAGACGCGAAAGTGCCCGCCTGATCACAGGCGGGCACTCAACGCGTTCAGAAGGTCCGAAGGGCGCCACGCCGCTACTCAGCGGTGGTGGCGCCTTTTGGCGCTGCGCTCAGCTGGCGTTAGCGAGCGGGGGCTTGTCCTCGAATTGCTCCGAGGTGTCGCCCTCTACGAGGAAGTCCCCGTGGTACAGCGCGTCGAAGTCGATTTTGATGACATCGGCACTGGTGTCGTCGATCCACATACCGAGGACTCTATGAGTCGCCATTAAGGAATCTTTGAGCCGCGATTCGGAGTTTCCTGGCAATTCTTACTCCCGAGTCAGGTAGTTGGTTACTCAAGAGTCAGGTTGGTCACGGGTGAACCCAAAAACCCCGTGCGACTAGGGTGGCTCTGAGCAGGGAGGACATCACAGCCATGTCACAGCAGACCGTCGACAATCCGTTTTTCGCACGCTTCTGGACGGTGCTTTCCGCCCACGAGTCCGAGGCCATGCGAAGGCTCCGGCGCGAGAATCTCTCAGGCCTGCACGGGCGTGTCTTGGAGGTGGGCGCGGGCACCGGAACCAACTTCGCCTTCTACCCCGACTCGGTGACCGAGGTCGTCGCGCTCGAACCCGAGACGCGCCTGGCGCCACTGGCCAAACAGGCCGCCGCGGCGGCCACGGTTCCGGTGACGGTCATCGAATCGACTGTCGAGACGATGCCCGCGACCGAGCCCTTCGACGCGGTGGTGTGCTCACTGGTGCTGTGCTCGGTGGCCGACCCGGACGGTGTGCTGCGTCAGCTCAACGCGGTGCTGAAGCCGGGCGGCGAGCTGCGCTACTTCGAGCACATCGCCCAGGGCGGCTGGCGCGGCCGATTGCAGCGAGTGGCCGACGCGACGATCTGGCCGCGGTTCGCGGGCAACTGCCACACCCATCGCGATACCGAGCGCTCGATCGCCGGGGCCGGGTTCGTCATCGACACCGCACGTCGCGAGGCGCAGTTCCCGGCGTGGGTGCCGTTGCCCGTTCACGAGGTCGCGCTGGGACGGGCGAAGAAAGTCAGTGCTTGAGCAATTCGGGCAGCTGCTGCAGCAGCTTCGGCAGCGCGGTGCTCGCCGACTCCCGAAGCGTGATCGTCGCGTTCGACGACAGTGGGGTCGGCTCGGGATTGACCTCCACGACGACGACGCCGCGGGCCAGCGCCACATCCGGTAGGCCGGCTGCCGGATAGACGATCCCCGACGTGCCGACGACCACCAAAACGTCGGCGGTGGCCGCCGCTTCGACCGCGGCCTGCCACGGCTCGTCGGGCAGCTGCTCGCCGAACCAGACGATGCCCGGTCGGATGAGCCCACCGCACTCGCACTGCGGCGGCATCTTCTCCAGTTCGGGCTCGGGCATGTCCGGCAGGAGACCGTGGTAGCGCGAACCACAGGTGTCGCACCAGAACTCGAACAGGCTGCCGTGCAGGTGGTGCACCGCCTTACTGCCCGCCCGCTCGTGCAGGTTGTCGACGTTCTGGGTGATCACGGTGACGTCGGCGTGGTCCTGCCAGGCAGCGACCGCACGGTGCCCGTCGTTGGGCTCGACCTCCTGCACGAGGTGATGCCGCCACAGATACCAGGCCCACACCCGCTCGGGATGGTTCTGCCAACCGTCTGTGCTCGACAATTCGTACGGGTCGTATTTGGCCCACAAACCCGTCTTGTCGTCGCGAAACGTCGGCACGCCGCTCTCGGCGGAGATCCCCGCCCCGCTCAGTACCGCGATACGCACACACCCCAAAATAGCCGGTCTAGGCGATACTTAGCATGTGTCGGATTTGGGGGTCTGGTTACGCGTCGACGGACAGGCCGCGCGTCCTCTCTTTGATCAGCTGAGAACTCAGATCATCGCGGGTATCCGCGACGGGCGGCTGTCGCCCGGCGCCCGGTTGCCGACGGTGCGTGAGCTGGCCGGTCAGCTGAACTTGGCCGTCAACACCGTGGCGCGGGCGTACCGGGAGTTGGAAACCGCCGGGATCGTCGAAACCCGCGGCCGGTTCGGGACGTTCGTGGCACGAGCCGATCCGGCCGACGCCGCGATGGCCGCCGCGGCCAACGCCTACGTGGAGGCGGCGCGCGCCCTCGGGCTGGGCAAGCAGGAGGCGCTGGAGTACCTGGACAGCGCGTTCGGCTGACCCGTCAGCCGAACTCCAGCAGCGTGTATGCGCCGCGGAAACGCTTCGTCGGCCCGAAGTGCCAGATCGCCGGCCACACCCTGTTGAAGAAGAACCCGCGGCCTTTCGGCATCGGAATGTCATGTACCGCTTTGATTCCCGGCACCGTGTTGACCAGATCGGCCAGCTGAACGGTGCTCAGGCTGAACGGCATCGGTGGCACCCGGTAGTGCTTCGAGGACCGCATTCCCTTGGGGGCGAGCTTCTTGACCATCGTCGGCGGTAGGTCGAAGAACATCTGGCCGCCCGGAAAGCGCTTGGCGCACTGGACGATCAGATCCATCGCCTCGGCGGGTTGCAGATACATCAGCAAGCCCTCGGCGGTGATGAACACGCCCTCGCCGGTGTCGATGGTGTCCATCCAGCTGTAGTCCAGAGCGGACTGCGCGAGCGAGGTGATCCGCGGGGACGACGGCAGTAGACGCTGGCGCAGCTCGATGACCGGCGGCAGGTCCACCGACACCCAGTGGAACTGCGGGTCGGCGATGGCGTCGCTCACCCGCCAGAAGCTGGTCTGGAAGCCTTCGGCCAGCGCGACGACCGTGGCCCTCGGGTGCTGCGTGAGGTAGGCGACCGCGCAGGCGTCGACGGCCAGCGAGCGCAGTGCCATCTCCTGACCCTTGCGACCGAATTTGTCGAAGTCGAAGTCGATGGAGTCGACGAGTTCGATGGCCATCGGGTCGTGCAGGATCGCCCCGGGCAGGCTCGCCTGATGGGCGCGGCCGTTGAGGGTCATCAACGCGGTTTCGGAGACGCCGCCCAGCTGGCTGGCGTCGATCTTGGGGCTGCTCATTTCAATACTTTCGCCAGGGTGCGCAGGTTGCGTGTGGTGGTCGAGGACTTGTAGCGCTTCTTGCCCATCGTCTTGCCGACGGCCGAGTCCAGGGTCGAGCTCTTGGGCACCTGCCAGTACAGGACACCGTCGCCGCGTTCGATCTTCTCCTGCGGCCCGGCGTCGTCGGCCAGGCCGGCGAGCTCGTCGAGGATGGCGGGATCGCTGACGAACGTCACGTAGGAGTGGTGGCCCTCGACCTCGGGCTCGAACGGATAGCCGTCGGCGACGGCGCGCAAGGTGTCGAGGTCGTACACCAACACCCAGGCGTCGTAGCCGAACGCATCCCGAAGTGCCGCTTCGGCTTTCGTGCGCACCGTCTTGGCGGCCGCGCTGCTGTCGAGCAACACGTTGCCACTGGCGAGGATCGTCTTGACTCCTCTGAACCCTGCGTCGGAGAAGGCGTCGGCGACGTCGGCCATCTTCATGGTCGTTCCGCTCACGTTCACACCGCGCAGGAAAGCCGCGTAGCGGGTCATGTTCTCGATGTTAGCGACGTAGTCTCGAAGGATGTCCCGTCATGTGTTCGACGACAAGCTCCTGGCGGTGATCGCGGGCAACCGACTCGGCGTGCTGGCGACCATCAAACGCGACGGCCGCCCGCAGCTGTCCAACGTGACGTACCACTTCGACCCGCGCAACCTCGTGGTCGAAGTGTCGATCACCGAGCCGCGTGCGAAGACGCGCAATCTGCGTCGCGATCCGCGCGCCTCGATCCTGGTGTCCTCCGACGACGGCTGGTCGTATGCCGTTGCCGAGGGCAATGCGATCCTCAGCCCACCCGCGGCGTCTCCGAACGACGACACCGTCGAGGCGCTCATCGCGCTCTACCGCAACGTCGCTGGTGAGCATCCCGACTGGGACGACTACCGCCGCGCGATGGTCGACGACCGCCGCGTGCTGCTGAAGCTGCCGATCTCGCACCTGTACGGAATGCCGCCCGGCATCCGCTGACTCACCGGTTAGTCTGACCGCATGGCCGAATCAGAGTCCGAGCCGCAGGACGACACCAAGGCGAAGTTCCGCGAGGCACTCGAGCGCAAGAAGGCGAAGGCGGCGGGCGGATCCGCGCACACCGACGCCGGCAGCAAGCAATCGCGTTCGCACGGGGCGGTCGGCAACCGACGGGAATTCCGTCGCAAGAGCGGCTAACCGGCTGCGTGCTCGGAAAGCTCTGCCGCAGGGCGTGATTCCTGCCGGAGGATGGCCGTCAGGCAGACCAGCGCCAGCACTCCGACCGCGATTGCGAACACGGTGCCGCCGGTGCGCAGCCCCCACGCCTGCGCAGCGAATCCCTCGCCGATCACCGGGATCGAGATCGCGATGTAGGCCACCACGAAATAGGTGGAACTGACTTCGGCCCGCCGCTCCGCCGGGGTGCGCTCGGCGACGGCGGCCAGCCCGCGGCTGAAGCTGATGCCCTGACCTATGCCGGCCACCACGGCAGCGATGATCAGCCCGGCCAGTGACGAATAATGCAGTGCGACAACCAGAATGCCCATACCGACCGTGAGGATCGCGCAGCCCAGTGCGACGGCCCGTTGCGGAGGGATGCGGGTTCCGGCGATCTGGGCGACCGCCGAGGCGCCGAAGATCGAGCCTGCCATCACGCCGGCCAGCGCGTGGTTGCCGATCCCGATGATGTTGGTCAGCAACGACGGCGCCACCGAGGTGAACAGGCCGGTGACGGCGAAACCGGCGAACGCGGCCAGCGCGGCGGTGATGAACACCGAGCGCACCTCGGGAGGCACCGAGAGCCGTTGCAGGCCGAGCTTTCCGGTGCGACTGGAGGTTTCTGGCACCAGCAGGATGGCGACGGCGGCCAGCACCATGAGCGCGATGTGCACGATGTAGGTGAGCTTCAGCGGGTTCGGCGCGTACTGCGCCAGCACGCCGGCCAGCACCGGTCCGGTGCCGAGCCCGCCGATGTTGGCGATGGTGGCCACCGCCGCGGCCCGGGTCTTCCAACTCGGCGGGGCCGCCTCGATGACCGCTGCGGTGGCCGTGCCGGTGAAGATGCCCGCCGACAGGCCGGACAGCACCCGTCCCACCAGAAGCTCGGGCACCGAATCGGCGACCAGGAACACCCCGGCACTGATCAGCGCGCAGCCGACACCGGCCAGCAGGACAGGACGTCGGCCGATGGCGTCCGACCATCTGCCGAACACCATCAGCGCGAACAGCACTCCGCCGGCATAGGTGGCGTAGATGACCGTGGTCGTCAGCACCGCGAAGTGCATCTGGTCCGAGTACAGCGCGTACAGCGGGGTGGGCAGCGTGGTGCCGACCATGATCGCGGCGAACGCGTAGGCCAGCAGCGCGAAGGGGAGACCTCGCCGGGTGGGGCTCATGTGGTGCTGAAACTCATTGGCACCTACACACCATTCCCGCGCCCGGCGAGTTTCTCACCTCGATTTCAGTGGTGGGTGGCCTTCTCGGCGCCGACGCCGGTCAGCGACCGCACCTCCATTTCGGCGTTGAGCTCCGGATCGCCGGTGTCTTTGGATGTCAGCGTCCCGACGATGCCGAGGATGAACGCCAGCGGGATCGACACGATGCCCGGGTTGGCCAACGGGAACCAGTCGAAGTTCGCGCCGGGGATCATCGCCGTCTTGTTGCCCGACACCGCGGGGGAGAAGACGATCAGCACCAGGCAGCTGATCAGGCCGCCGTACATGCTCCACAACGCTCCGCGGGTATTGAACCGCTTCCAGTACAGCGAGTACACGATCGTCGGCAGGTTGGCCGATGCCGCGACCGCGAAGGCCAGCGCCACCAGGAACGCGACATTCTGGCCGTTGGCCAGAATGCCGAGCCCGATCGCGGCGATGCCGAGCACCACTGCGGTGATCCGCGAGACCCGCACCTGTTCGTCCTCAGTCACCTTGTGGCTCTTGAGGACACTGGCGTAGACGTCGTGGGCGAAGGACGCCGATGCAGTGATCGTCAGGCCCGCCACCACGGCCAGGATCGTCGCGAACGCGACGGCCGAGATGATGCCGAGCAGGATCACCCCGCCGAGCTCGAACGCCAGCAGCGGTGCCGCCGAGTTCTGCCCGCCGGGAGCGGCCAGGATCTTGTCGGGTCCGACCATGGCTGCTGCGCCGTAGCCCAGCGCCAGGGTGAACAGGTAGAAAGCACCGATCAACCCGATCGCCCAAACCACCGACCGCCGAGCCTCTTTCGCAGTCGGCACGGTGTAGAAGCGCATCAGCACGTGCGGCAGGCCCGCCGTGCCGAGAACCAGTGCCAGCCCCAGCGACAGCAGGTTGATCTTCGAGGTGGTGTTGGCCCCGTACTGCGCGCCCGGCGCCAGCACATCGCGGCTGGCGACACCCTTGGTGGTGGCGTCGTGCACCATCTGCTGCGCCGAACCGAGGATGTCAGAGAAGTTCAGCCCGAACTTGACCAGCACCAGCAGCGTCATGATCGCCGCGCCGGCGATCAGCAGCACGGCCTTGATGATCTGCACCCAGGTGGTGCCCTTCATTCCGCCGACCAGGACGTAAACGATCATCAGCACACCGACCACCGCGATCACGACGGACTGGGCGGTGCGGCCGTGGACGTCGAGCAACAGCGCGACCAGGCCACCGGCACCGGCCATCTGGGCCAGCAGGTAGAACAGCGACACCGTCAACGTGGAGGTGGCTGCGGCCACGCGGACCGGCCGCTGCTTGAGCCGGAAGCTCAGCACGTCGGCCATCGTGAATTTGCCTGTGTTGCGCAGCAATTCGGCTACCAGCAGCAGGGCTACCAGCCATGCCACCAGGAAGCCGATCGAATACAGGAAGCCATCGTAGCCGTACACGGCGATGGCGCCGGCGATCCCGAGAAAGCTTGCCGCTGAGAGGTAATCACCGGCGATGGCGATACCGTTCTGCGGACCGGAGAACGCCCGACCGCCGGTGAAGAACTCGGTGGCGTTGGTGTTGGAGCGGCCGGCCCTGATCACGATGAACAGCGTGATCAGTACGAAGGCCACAAAGATGCTGATGTTGACGACGGGATTGCCGATCCGGCTGGCCTCGGCGAGCAGGGTGGTGGTCACTTCGCGGCGCCTTCCATCTCGGCACGGATGGCTTCGGCCCGCGGGTCGAGCTCGCGGTTGGCGAACCGCACGTACAGACCGGTGATGAGGAACGTCGTCAAGAACTGGCCGAGGCCGATGATCAGGCCGAGGTTGATGTTGCCCCACACCTTGATGGCCATGAAGTCGTGGGCGAACGCGCCGAGGATGACGTAGGTGGCGTACCAGATGAGGAAGAACGCCGTCGTCGGGAAGACGAAGCGGCGCAACGTGCGGCGCAGCTCCTGAAATTCGGGGCTGGCCTGGACGGCCAGGTATTGGGCGCCGCTGGGGTGAGTTTCCTGCGGCGGCAGGTCGGTTGTGGACACCACGTGCTCCTCAGCTCAAAGTTGTGAACTCCGATCGTGTTCACAGGGTATTGAGAGGTGCGTCACAGCCCTAGGGCCCTGCGCGGGCGGTGCGGTGAACGGTTGGCGGGTGGCGCTGAACGGTCGCGTCTAGCCGCGGGGCAGGCGCTCCACGCCCATGCCGAGGCGTTCCGGCACGTGCATGCGGGCGAAGATGCGCGCCACGTCCGGTGGCAGTTCCCGTCTGGTGAGGCGACTGACCACCACCATCGTCGTGAACGCCAGCGGAACCGTGACGGCGGCGGGATAGCCGATCAGCGTCGTCAGCCAGCCGCCGAGCACGTCGTCGTCCACCCAGCCGGTGACCGCGACCAGGATGGCGACGCCGGAGGCCAGCGCGCCGACCGTCAACCCCGCGATCGCGCCGGCGGCGGTCAACCCGCGCCACCAGATACCCAGCACCAGCAGTGGGCACAGGGTGGAGGCCGCGACGGCGAAGGCCAGGCCGACGCCGCGGGACAGGTCCAACACGGGGGAGACCAGCGAGAGCGGAATCGGGATGAGCCCGGCGACCAGTGCCACGAGCCGGAAGTCGCTGACCCGGCCGCGCAGTACGTCGGTGGACAGCGCGCCGGCGATGCTGACCAGAAGACCCGAGGACGTGGCGAGGAATGCCGCGATGGCGCCCGCGGCGACCAACGCACCGATCAATTCGCCCGGCAACCCCGCGATGGCCGCCGACGGCAGCAGCAGCACGGCCGCGTCGGCCTTACCCGTGACGAGCAGTTGGGGCACGTAGAGCCGGGCGAACACCCCGAGCAGGACAGGGAAGAGGTAGAACAACGACAACAGCACGATCACCGTCAGGGCCGTCCGGCGCGCGGCGCGCCCATCGGGGTTGGTGTAGAAGCGGACCAGCACGTGCGGCAGACCCATGGCGCCGAGGAATGTTGCCACCATGATCGAAAAGACTTGGTAAAGAGGGTGATTACCGCCAAGGCCGCCGCCGCTCTGGATCCACGTGGTGCCGGTGGCCGGTGTCCCGGCGACGACGGGAGTCTGGGCTCCCGCGGCCAGTGTCAACGTGGTGCCCTGCGGGAGGTCGTATCGGCCCGGGCCTGGAAGCGGCCCGTTCAGGCCTGGCCCGTTTACCGTCAGCCCGGTCGGATCGACGACGGTGACGACGACGTCGGTCTCGACGGTGACGACGGTCTGCTGGGCCACGGTCGGTGGCAGTGGGCCACCAACCTGAGGATGATCGTGGCCGAAGTGCATCAACAGCACCAGTGCGGGGACGGCGACCGCGGTCAGCTTCAGCCAGTACTGAAACGCCTGCACGAACGTGATCGACCGCATCCCGCCGCCGACGACGTTGACGATCACGATCCCGCCGACGACCAGGGGGCCCAGCCAAACGGGCACGCCGAGAAGGGCTTTCAACGCGATTCCGGCCCCCTGATACTGCGGGATCAGGTAGAGGATGCACACCGTGACGACCACGATCATCGCGACCCGGCGCACTCGCGGCGACCCCAGCCGGAACTCGGCGAAGTCGGGCACAGTGTAGGCGCCGGAGCGGCGCAGCGGGGCGGAGACGAACAGCAGCAGGCCCAGATAGCCTGCGGTGAACCCGACCGGATACCACAGCGCGTCGGCTCCGTACTTGGCGATCAGCCCGGCGACACCGAGAAACGAAGCGGCCGACAGGTATTCGCCGGAGATCGCAGCGGCGTTCCACCGTGGGCCGACGGTGCGGGAGGCCACCAGGAAGTCGGATGTGGTGCGCGACAGCCGAACCCCGTAGGCGCCGACGGCCACCGTTGCCACCGCGGCGGCCAGCAGGCCACCGGCAGTCAAGGCCGTCGCGGTCGATCCACTCATGGCGGACTCTCGTCGTCGACCACGCCCATAAAGTCGCGCTCGCCCTGTTCGGCCAGCCGGATGAAGAGCCGGCCGATTCCGTAGAGCGCGGGGTAGACCAGGACCGCCAGTGTCAGCCAATTCAGCCGCATCCCGAACACGCTGGCGTTGGACAGCTCTGGGAACACCGCATTCAGCAACGGCAGCGCGGCCATACCGCCGGCGACCAATGCGGCCAGCCGCAGCGCCAGCCCGAGCTGAGCCCGTACCAGACCGCGCACCAGCGCATCGCCGATCTCGGTTTGTTCCTGGACCTCGACGCGGGTGTGCACCACCCGGGTGCCGCGACGGTGGGCCAGCACGACGCGTTCGCGTTGCGGGCGGCTCGGCCTAGTCATTGGTGGTCCCGGGCCGGAAGGTCCGCATCGGGTCGCGGATGAGGCGGTCGCGCAGTTCGCGGGCCTGACGGCGGCTGACCGGCAGCTCGATGGCGGCCGAGGCGCCGTTGGCGCGCATCCGCACCATCGTCGACGCGCCGGACGTGCGCAGGCCGGTCACCATATTCAGTGCGACGAGGTAGGAACGGTGCACGCGCTGGAAGCCGCGGTTGCGCCAGCGATCTTCCAACGTGCTCAACGGAATTCGCACCAGATGCGAGCCGGACGCGGCGTGCAGCCGGGCGTAGTCGCCTTCGGCCTCCACCCAGCCGATGGTGTCGCAGCGCACCAGCTGGGTGACGCCGCCGAGCTCGACGGGAATGGTGTCGGCCTGCGGTTCGTCGGCCGCGGGGACAGGTTCGGCTGTTCGCGCGGACATCACCCGGCGTACGGCCTCGTCGAGACGCTCCTTGCGGATCGGCTTGAGCAGGTAGTCCAGGGCGCCGACCTCGAAGGCTGCCAGTGCCTTGTCGTCGTGCGCGGTGACGAAGACGACGGCGGGCGGGTGCGCGAAATTGCCCAGCACGCTGGCGAGTTCGAGGCCGGACAGGCCGGGCATGTTGATGTCGAGGAAGATCGCGTCGACGGTGCGTTCGTTGATGATGCGCAGCGCCGAGGTGGCGTCGCCTGCGCCGGTCACCTCGGCGACGTCGGGGTGCTCGCCGAGCAGGTAGGTGAGCTCGTCGAGCGCGGGGGCTTCGTCGTCGACCGCCAGCACCCACAGCCCTGCCATGGCTCTCCTTAAACCCTCACGCCCGTGCGGAACTTCGGCACCCGCATGATCACCTTCGTGCCCGCATTCGGGGCGGTCTCGACCACCAGACCGTAATCGTTGCCGAACGCCGCGCGCAGTCGATGGTCGACATTGCTCAGCCCGACATGGGCGCTCTGCTCGCCCTCGCCGAGGACGTCACCGTGCCCGGAACGCAGGGCCTGAGGATCCATGCCTATCCCGTCGTCCTCAACGCTGATCACACAGTCGGAACCTTCGTCACGTGCCGTGATTTCGATGGACCCGCCCTGGCGCCCGGCCAGACCGTGCCGAACCGCGTTCTCCACCAACGGTTGCAGCGCCAGGAACGGCACCACGACCGTCAGCACTTCGGGGGCGATCTGCAATGCCACCGACAGATTCGGGCCGAAGCGGGCGCGCTCGAGCGTCAGATAGCGGTCGATGTTGCGAAGCTCGTCGGCCAGCACCGTGTAGGGGCCCGCGGAGCGGAACGAGTATCGGGTGAAGTCGGCGAATTCGAGGATGAGGTCGCGGGCCCGGTCGGGGTCGGTACGGACGAACGACGCGATGGTGTTGAGCGCGTTGTAGATGAAGTGCGGGCTGATCTGTGCGCGCAGCGCCAGCACCTCGGCGCGGTCGAGGCGGGCCCGCGACGCGTCGAGCTCGGCGAGCTGGAGCTGGCTGGCGGCGTAGCGCGCGACCTCGGCGATGGCGCCGAGCATGCCCGGGGAGGGCTCGTCGGCGTTGACCACGACCAGAACACCGATGACGACGCCGTCGTCGTCGAGGATCGGCTGGGCCACGACGGCGGGCAGCTGTTCGCGGGCCAGCACCCGGCGCTGGCCGGCGATCGCGTCGCGGGCGGTGTGGTGGCAGATCTCCAGGGCGGCCGGCGTCCACAACGCGTCGCCGGGTGGGTCGATGGCGAGCAAGGCGCCGTCGCCGCTGTAGAGGGCGACGCCGTCGGATCCGGTGAGGCCGCGCAGGTGCGGGGCGGCGCCTGCCGCGGAGTCGGCGTCCAGGCCCTTGCGCAGCGAGCGGGCGGCCAGCGAGGCGGTGTGCAGCGCGGCGTGCACGGTGCGTTCGGCCGGGGTGCTGACCACGCGGCGGGTCAGGACGGCGACGGCGCCGACAATGAGCGCAACCGCGGCCAGCGCGACCGCCAGTGCGAGCGCTACCGCACCCGACATCTGCCTCTCCTGTCCTACTGCTTCTGCCTAGACTGTCGCCATGGCGAGACTGCAACTCACCCAGGATCCCGCGTCCGATGACCTTTTGAGTGAGGATCCGTTCGCCTTGCTGACCGGAATGCTGCTGGATCAGCAGATCCCGATGGAGACGGCCTTCGCCGGGCCGCGCAAGATCGTCGAGCGGATCGGTGGGATCGACCCCCGGCTGGTGGCCGACTACGACCCCGACCAGTTCACCGAGAAGTTCTCGACAACGCCTGCGGTGCACCGTTTTCCGGGATCGATGGCCAAGCGGGTGCAGGATCTGGCCCGCGAGATCGTCGACCGCTACGACGGCGACGCTGCCCAGCTGTGGCTCGACGGCAACCCCGACGGCGCCGAGGTGCTGCGCCGGCTGAAGGCCCTGCCCGGTTTCGGTGAGCAGAAGGCCAAGATCTTCCTGGCCCTGCTGGGCAAGCAGTACGGCGTCACCCCCAAGGGTTGGCGCGAAGCGGCCGGTGATTACGGCAAGGCCGGTACCCACATGTCGATCGCCGATGTGGTCGACAAGGGGTCGTTGGAAGAAGTCAGGGCGTACAAGAAGAAAGTGAAGGCCGCGGCGAAGGCGAAGGCCTGAGTCATAGGGTGAGCGAAGGCGAAGGCTGGATAACGGAGGAACCATGAAGACGCACATCAACTGTCCGTGTGGCGAGGCGATCAGCGCCAAGGACGAGGACGAACTGGTCGACCTGACCAAGCAGCACCTGGCGGCGGCTCACCCCGGCATGGATTACGGACGGGACGAAATCCTGTTCATGGCCTACTAGCTGGCATCGAGACAGAACTGAGAGCGACGATTCGCCCGAGACTTCGCTCCCAGTTCTGGATCAACGCAGAGATCTAGAGGACGGCGGCCTCGAGTTCCGCGAGAGCGGTTTCGGTCAGCGGAACGAGGTCGTTCACGTCGGCCATCACGTCGCGGTCGGCGACATACCCCACGCCGATCTGGTCGGCGTAGGAGCACAGCGTCACGTTGAGTGCCATCCCGTCGTACACCACTGACACGGGATAGATCTCGTCGATGCTGGCGCCGTTGAAATAGCTCGGCTTCGGCGGGCCCGGCACATTCGAGATCGGCAGGTTGTAGCTCGGCTTCACCCGTGAGCCGAACGGCAGCATCGGGGAGACCACCGTCGGCAAGACGGCCGGCATCAGCACGAGCAACATCGCGCCGGGGCCGTTCGCCGCGACCTGATGCTTCACGTTCGACATCGCGAAGTGCACCAGGCTCAGCCGCTCGGCCGGGTCCTCGACGACGGTGGGCAGCGGGCACAGACCGAGACCGAATTGGTTGCCGTGCCCGTCGTCGCCCGCGGACTCGTGACCTCGTACCGTCACCGGACACAGGGCCACCAGGGACTCGTCGGGCAGCTCGCCCTGTTTGGTCAGCCAGTCCCGCAGCACACCGGTGACCAACGCCGTCACCACGTCATTGCCGGTGACGTCGGCGGCATCCTGGATGGCTCGAATCCGCTTGCGATCCAAGCTCGTTGCCGCGAATACCCGGCGCGGGCCCAGTTTGGTGTTGAACCGGGTCTGCGGCGCACCGAACGGCGTCGCGACCGTGGAGGTCATCAATCCGCCGACAATGTTCGCCAGCTCAGCAGACGCGGCGTGGCGGGCCAGGCTCAGCCCGGAGGTGGCGACTCCTGCGACGTCACGCACCATCGACAAGGGGTTGAGGCTGCGGGGTTTCGACGGTTCGTCGGGTGCGGTGGTGGCATAGAACGGCGGCATCCCGCGTCGATTCGGATCGTCGGTCAGCGAGTGGCCGATCATCGTCAGGCCCGCGACACCGTCGACGACGATGTGATGAATCTTGATGTAGAGGGCGCACCGGTCGCCATCGAGCCCGTCGATCAGATACGCCATCCACATCGGGACGGACCGGTCGAGCGGCTCGGCGTGCAACTCCGACACCAGCGCCCACAGATCCTCGATGCTGGATCCGCTCGGCAAGGTCAGCCGGTGCACATGGTGGCTGAGGTCGAGATCGGTCACATCGCGCCACATCCACAGACCGCCGGTGTCCACCCCGCGGTGCGGGCGCCGGCGCAGGCGCGGGTCCACCGGGTCGCGGGAGGTCATCGCCTGCTCGTACATCTCGGCCATGAAGGCCGCGCCCGTCGTGCCCTCGGGTGGGGTCATGATCAGCGCGACCGCGACGTGCATCGGACTGGAGATCAGCTCCGCCGTCAGCAGCATCGCGTCCAAGGGGTCGAGTGTCTGCATGCCGCACCGCCCTAGCGTCGGGAACGATTTCCCAACCCTAGCGCGGCTTTTCGAGCTTTAGGGCACGACTGTCGAACCGATCGTCGGCATGAAGGTGCACTGCTTGTCCACAGTGGTCACCTGGCCGAAGATCGTCGACATGATGCTGCCCGAGCCGGTGTCGGCGATGGCGGTCAGCGTGGTCGGGCCTGCGGAGTTGATGTCCGGATTCGGCTTGAGCGTGGCGCTGCCCGACTTGCCGGTGGTCAGGTTGACCCAAGTGACGTTGAGCGGCAGCTTCTGCTCGGCGGCCGGGGCGGGCGTGCCCACCGCGGTGAACACATAGGCGGTCTGCCCGGCGGCCGGTCCCGGGGTGGGGATCTTCGCCGGCCCGGCGACGGAGATCGCGGTGGCGATCACGTTGCCGCCGTCCTTGAGGCAGCCGTTGCTGATCGACGGGTACATGAAGTCTTGCGTGGGCGGCGTCGCCGGATCGTAGTTCGGGGCGGCAGCGGCCGCGGGTGCCGGTGCCGGCGTCGCGACGTTGATCGAGTTACCCGCCGGCGTCGCGGACGGGGCAGGCGGAGCGGCCGGGTTCACGACGGTCACCGGAGTGGGAACCTCGGGCATCGCCTCGGGCGCCGGGCCGACGGCGTGCGTCGGGTCGATCCCGGTGGGCAGATGTGCCTCGGTGCCGAAGATCGAACTGGGTGCGGCGCCATCGGGCAGGTGTTCAGGCAGGGGGGCGGGGCCATTGCCGGGGCCGGGCGTCAGCAACGGCGTGGTGCCGTGGGAGACGCCGGTTGCCGCGGCGGCGGGGGGAACCGCCGCGGGGAGTGCGGCCGCCGGACCGGCGGCCCCGCCCTCCTGCACGAACTTGGTCACCTGCTGGGCCAGGGCGGCGGAGCCGCCGGGCGTGGTGGCGCCACCAGCGAGTTGCGAAGCCGCCGCGAGAAGCAGCGACTGCGCCGATGAGGGGTTCCCCGCGGCCTGCTGGACAACCGGTCCGAGCATCTGCATGGCGTCGAGGCCGGGCAGTTGGCCGGGATCCAGCGGGATGGCCGGGTCCGCGGCCGCGACCGGGCCGAAGCCCAGGTTGGTCACGGCCACGAGCGCGGCGGTGGTCAGCCCGATAGCCAATCTGGCGATCTGCGGCACGGTGAACTCCCTCATCGGGTAGTGGTTGGTCAGGGCAGAGCGGACAGCGGGAGCAGCTGGCCGAGGCCGGCGCCACCCGGGGTGGTCGGCGCGATCGCCGGGTTGCTGGCCGGCGGGACCCCGGCCGGTCCGGCGACTCCGGTGGCCACGGGGGCTACCGGCGCCGGGTTACCGACGGCCAGGTTGTCGCCGACCTTGACCGGGAACGGCATGTTCGACGGCGTCAGGCTGGCCAGGTCGCCGGGCACACCGAGCTGGTTCAGCAGCGGCAGGATCGGCCCGGTGATGCTGCTGGCCGCCGGCGGAGCGACCGGGGCTGCGGCCGGGGCCGCTGCACCGGGCAGGGTCGCGGGGGCCGGAGCGCCGGCGATCGGCGAGACCGGCAGCGTCGACGGTGTGCCGGTCAGTGCCGACGCGCCGGACAGAGCCGTCGCGGCGCTCTGCAGCACGCCTGCGGCGGCGGCCGGATTCGTGACGAACTGCTGCAGCATGTTGAGCGCGGGCACACCGGGAACGGCCGGAGAGACGCCCGGGTCGGCGGCAGCTGACGGGCTCAGTGCGAGCGCGACCGAGCACAGCCCGGCAGCGCCAATTACGTTGGCGGCGAACAACTTCGATATACGTGGCATGGTCATCCCAATCCCTCGAGTGCAGGTCTAACCCGAAGGTAGTCCGTTACTAGAGTTACTCAAGTGACACGTGTGGTGTTTATTCAACCGTTACGGCAGTGATGGCCGATGGTGACGCGAATGGCCATCCAGGCCCGATATGGGTTCGGCGCGATTACCGGGGTACAGCGCCGGTTACCGCGCCGAAATCGCCCCGTCGCTACAGTCGCACGGTGGACACGAAGGCCTGGGCGGCGCGGTCAGCGTGGCTGGGCCCGATGTTGCTGATCCTCAGCGTGGCCGCGCGGTTGGGCTGGACCTACCTGGCGCCCAACGGCGCCAACTTCGTCGACCTCCACGTCTACCTCGGCGGCGCCGCGGCGCTCGACCATCCCGGCACGCTGTACTCCTACGTCTACGCCGACCAAACGCCCGACTTCCCGCTGCCCTTCACCTACCCGCCGTTCGCGGCGCTGGTGTTCTATCCGCTGCACCTGCTGCCGTTCGGGCTGGTGGCGTTCTGCTGGCAACTGGGCATCATCGCCGCGCTCTACGGTGTGGTGCGGGTCAGCCAGCGACTGCTGGGCACGCCGGCCACTGACGGCCGCCCCGTCGCGATGGTGTGGACCGCAGTCGCGATCTGGCTCGAACCGCTGCGCAGCAACTTCGACTACGGGCAGATCAACGTGATCCTGGTGCTGGCTGTCCTGTGGGCGGCCTACAGCAGCCGGTGGTGGCTGTCGGGTCTGCTGGTCGGCGTGGCGGCCGGGATCAAGCTGACGCCGGCCGTCACCGGCCTGTACTTCCTGGGCATGCGCCGCTGGGGTGCGGCGATCTTCTCTGCGGTGGTCTTCTTTGGCACGGTCGCGCTCTCGGTGGCGGTCATCGGGCAGCAGGCGCGGTTTTACTTCACCGATCTGCTCGGCGACGCCCGGCGCGTCGGACCGATCGGAACGTCGTTCAACCAATCGTGGCGCGGCGCGATCTCGCGCATCCTCGGCCACGACGCCGGCTACGGACCGCTGGTGCTGGCCGGGATTGCGGTGACGGCGGCGCTCGCGCTGCTGGCGTGGCGGGCGCTGGACTCCGACCGGCTGGGCTGCCTGCTGGTGGTGCAGCTGTTCGGCCTGCTGATCTCGCCGATCTCGTGGACCCATCACTGGGTGTGGTTGGTCCCGCTGATGATCTGGCTACTGCACGGTCCGTGGCGAAATGAACTGGGCGCCAAGCTACTTGGCTACGGCTGGCTGACGCTGACGTTGGTCGGGGTGCCGTGGTTACTCAGTTTCGCGCAGCCCACGATCTGGCAGATCAGCCGCCCCTGGTATCTGGCGTGGACAGGTCTGATCTATATCGTGGTGACCCTGGCGACGCTGGCCTGGATCGCGGCTAGACCTCGCCAAGGACCTCGTTGATCTCGGCGGCCATCTGCACGTCCTTGTCGGTGATCCCGCCCTCAGAATGCGTGACGAGTGCGAAAGTGACTGTGCGCCAGCGGATATCGATGTCGGGATGATGGTCTTTGCGCTCGGCGTGTTCGGCGACCTTGCGCACGCCCTCGATTCCCTCGAGGAATGACGGGAACTTCACCGAGCGGCGCAGTGCGCCGTCGGCATGCTCCCAGCCGTCCAGATTCGTGACGGCGGCATCCACTTCTTCGTCGGTTAACGGCATGCGTCCGAGTCTTCACCGGTTGACGTCCGAGGGGAAGGCCGAGAAACCGGGACATCTGTCTCAAATCCGGGACGTGTTTGCCAGGAGGTGCTACGTTGCGAGCGTTGCTCGACATTTCCGTCTCAAAAAGCGGGGCGGCGTCAGGGGCGATTCGCACATCAACTTTCGGGGAGCTGATGAATTCCTTTGCCATGCCTACGTTCACCCATGCACATCCCGACGATCGTCGGCCTTTCTGGTTGCGAACGCTTCCCGCGGAATTCGGCGGATGGCTCGGTGCGTCTGCGGTAGCCATCGGCATCGGTGCGGCACTGGCCTCGATGCCGGCGACGGCGTCGGCCGACACCGGCAGCCAGGCCGGCACGGCGGGTCCGAGCACGTCCAGCAGTAGTACAAAGTCCACCGGCCAGCACCGACCGGCCACGCGCTCGAAGCCGCCGGCCGCGTCGAAGTCGTCGAAACCGGCCGCCAAGACGGCCACCGCGGTCGCCGAGACGGACGCCACCGTGAAAGCCCCTGCGGCAGCACGCGCAACGTTGCCCAGAGCGGCAGCGGTACCGGCACTGCCGACTCCCCAGGACGTCGTCGCGATCTTCTTCAGCAACGGAACCGCCAACCACCCCAACGCCGGCATCATCGCCGGCAACGGCTACTCATGGACGGCCGACACCTGCACCGGCAGCACGGTGTGCCGCGGCGGCAACGGCGGAATGTTCGGCGATGGCGGCGCCGGCTTCAACGGCGGGAACGGCGGCGCGGCGGGCTGGTTCGGCAACGGTGGCGCCGGCGGGGCGGGCCTGGAAGCCGGCAGCGGCGGCAGGGGCGGTCGAGGTGGACTGATCGCCGGTAACGGCGGCGCGGGCGGAGCCGGCGGTGAGGCATTCGCGCAGGGGACCGCGGGCGGCAACGGCGGAAGTGCCGGCATGTTCGGCAACGGCGGCAAGGGCGGTGCGGGCGGCGTCCTGGCCGGCGAGGCGGAGGTCACCAGCACCGGCGGCCAGGGTGGTGACGGCGGCACCGGCGGCCTCTACTTCGGCAACGGCGGTGCGGCGGGCGCCGGCGGCAACGCGATCCCGATCGGCGCCAAGGGCGGCGACGGCGGGCACGGTGGCAACACCGGACTGATGTCGGTGTGGGGTTACGGCGGTGCCGGTGGCGCGGGCGGCGCATCCACCAACGGCGGCAGGGGTGGTGACGGCGGTAGCGGCGGCACATTCTCGGTGTTCGCGATCGGCGGCGCCGGCGGAGCAGGCGGCACCAGCCCGTACTACGGAGCCACCGGGGATCACGGCGGCGACGGTGGACACGGCGGCAGCGGTGGCTTGTGGTCGGGCAACGGAGGCGCGGGCGGTGCCGGTGGATTCGGCGGGGGTGACGGCGGTGCCGGCGGCAATGTCGGTCTGCTGTCGGTCTTCGGCAGCGGCGGCGCCGGTGGCAACGGCGGTACCGGACAGACCGGTGTGCCCGGTACGAGCCCGGTCGTCGGACCCAACGTCGACGGCGGCACCGGCGGTGACGGAGGTCCTGGCGGCAAGGGCGGCGACGGCGGCAACGGGAGTTTCGTCTTCGGCAGTGGAGGCAACGGCGGCGTCGGCGGCCAGGGTGGCCAAGGCGGCCAAGGCGGTAACGCCAGATACCCCGGCACCGTCGACGACGGTGACGGAGCGCCCGGCGGAAACGGCGGCGACGGCGGCTTCGGCGGTGCCGGCGGTGCCAACGGTGGAGCCGGTGGCGCCGGCCGGTATCTGTTCGTCATTGCGGCGAACGGGGCCGCCGGTCGCAGCGGGGCGGGCGGCCGCGGCGGCAACGGCGGTGTCGGCTCGTCCGGCGGTTGGACGAACGATCCCGACGGCAACGGGGGCCTCGGTGGCTACGGCGGTACTGGCGGCGACGGTGGTGCCGGCGGCGCGAGCGCCGCGGGCGGTCGTGGTGGCAGCGGCGGTGCGGGCGGCCGTGGCGGCCTCGGCGGATTCACCAGCGGCACAGGCGGAGACGGCGGCAACGGCGGCTTCGGCGGCAATGGTGGTCAGGGCGGCGCCGGTGGTGGTGACGGCGGCGACGGCGGATGGGCAGGCGCGGCCGGCTCGGGCGGCAACGGCTTCAACAGCGGCAACGGCGCCATCGGTGGCAACGGCGGCAATGGCGGCAACGGTGGCCAGGGCGGCGGTGACGGCGGCGCGGCCGGCAACGGCGCCAGCGGCGGCTGGGGTGGTCTCGCCAGCGGCGGCACCGCCGGGAAGGGCGGCACCAACGGCGTCGCCGGAACCAACGGCGACCCGGGCGCACCGGCCTCGGCGGCGGCGGTCGCCGACAACACCGTCGCGTTGCGGGCGGCGGCATCGGCCGCACCGATGCAGACGCTCCAATCGATGTGGAGCGACCTCTCCCGCCAGTTCACCTACATCTTCTTCAACCGGACGCCGACGTTGTCGCCCACGTGGTATCTCCCGTCGGGCACCGGCAAGACGATTCGGGTGGACGCCAACGGGGTGAGCAACAACGGCTACCCCGTCACCTACGGCGTGAGCGTCCAACCGACGCACGGCACGGTCACATTCGATGCAGCCACCGGCACCTACCGGTACACGCCCAACGCCGAATTGGTCACACCGGGCATCACCGACCGCTTCACGATCCGCGTCGACAACGGCACGGCCGCGGATTTGCCTGGCGCGCTTGGCATGTTGCAGCAGGCGCTGCACACCATCGCGGTCCGGCTCGGTGTCGCCAAACCCGACACGGTCGAGCGCGAGATCGTGGTGACGGTCCCCGGCACGGGCTACTACGGCAATCGAGCCAACGACGTCTACTGGGTGAAGCAGAGCTACTCGAATTGCACCCTGATGGCGACAGCGATGGCGATCGGCCAGGTCACCGGAACCAAACCCGACGAAGCGACGATGGTCGATCTGGCCAAGACGTCCGCCAGCGTGGTGTACCCGGGCCGGCGGATGTATCTCGATGAGGACATCGCCAACGGGGTGGCCGTCAAGGACGCGGTCCAGCTGATGAACACCACGGACAGTTTCGGCGTCACCGCCTCCACCAAGCGGTACGGCGTCTACGACGAGGCCGGCAACCGGATCAGCGGCGCCACCGCCACCGACGCTCAGATCGCCCTGAATGATCTGGCGGCGGCGCTGGCCGTCGGCAACGCCACCATGGTCACGATCAACACCGACTCCGTCTGGAGCACCCAGCCGGAGTACCAGACGTCGGCGACGCCGAACTACACCCGCGCCAACCACGAGGCGGTGGTCATCGCCGTCGACCTCGTGGGCGGCACCGTGTACTTCAACGACAGCGGCCCGGGCTACGGCAAGGACATGGCCGTTCCGATCGGGGCGTTCCTCAACGGCTGGCAGAGCAACGACTACGAGCTGACCATCGTGAAGGCGAAACCCGCCACGACATAGGCTCACTCGCGTGAGCCAGATCGTCGTCGCCGGAGCGCTGATCTCCGGCGCGACGCTTCTGGTGGCGCAGCGGCAGCGCCCGCCCGAGCTGGCAGGCCTGTGGGAGCTGCCGGGCGGCAAGGTCGCGCCGGGGGAGAGCGAGCCCGACGCTCTGGTGCGGGAGCTGCGCGAAGAGCTCGGGGTCGACGTGGTCGTCGGCGACCGGCTCGGCGCCGACGTTGCTGTTGGCGAGTCCCTGATCCTGCGGGCCTACCTGGTCGCACACACCGGCGGCGCCGTCCATCCGCACGATCACCGCGCGCTGCGGTGGGTCGGCGCCGATGAACTGGACTCGCTGGACTGGGTGCCCGCCGATCGGGCCTGGCTGCCGGAGCTCTCGAAACGCCTTGGCGCGTGAGCCTGCCGCCCTATGATCTGGGGCGTGCTCACGGACGTCACCGCCGGCGTCGATCTGATGGACGGCCGGTTCTACGCCAGTAGCGAGGCGCGTGACGCCTACCGCTGGATGCGCACCAACCAGCCGGTCTTTCGCGACCGCAACGGGCTGGCCGCCGCCGCGACCTATCGGGCGGTGATAGACGCCGAGCGGCAGCCAGAGTTGTTCTCCAACACCGGCGGCATCCGGCCCACCACACCGCCGTTGCCCCACATGATCGACATGGACGATCCCGAGCATCTGTTGCGGCGCAAGCTGGTCAACTCCGGGTTCACCCGCAAGCGGGTCAGGGACAAAGCGGAATCCATTGACGCGCTGTGCGATACGTTGATCGACGCGATCTGCGAGCGAGGCTCGTGCGACTTCGTCCGTGACCTCGCCGCGCCGCTGCCGATGGCCGTCATCGGCGACATGCTCGGTGTGGCACCCGAAGACCGGGACACGCTGCTGGGGTGGTCCGACGACATGGTGGTGGCCCTGAGTTCGGTGGCCACCGAGGAATCGCTCACCTCAGCAGCCAACGCGCTGACCGCCTACAACGAGTTCATGGCCGGCTTCGTCGCCGAACGCCGTCGCGAACCCGCCGACGATCTCGTCAGCGTCCTGATCGCCGCCGAGGTGGACGGCGAGCGGCTCACCGACGAGCAGATCTTCGCCGAAACGCTGCTGATCCTCATCGGCGGTGACGAGACCACCCGCCACACCCTGTCCGGCGGAATCGCCGAACTGAGCCGCCATCCGGACCAGTGGCAGGCATTGCGCGACGACACCGACCTGCTTCCCGCCGCGGTGGAGGAGATGCTGCGCTGGACGTCGCCGATCAAGAACATGTGCCGAATGTTGACCGCCGACACCACCTTTCACGGCACCGATCTGTACAAGGGCGAGAAGATCCTGCTGCTGTTCGAGTCGGCGAACTTCGACGAGACGGTATTCGGCGACCCCGACACCTTCCGAATCGACCGCAACCCCAACAACCATGTCAGCTTCGGCTTCGGCACGCATTTCTGCCTGGGCAACCAGTTGGCCCGCCTGGAGTTGACGGCGATGACCCGCCGGGTGCTGGCGCGCCTACCGGATCTGCGACTCGCCGACGGCGCCGAGTTGCCGTTGCGGCCGGCCAACTTCGTCAGCGGGCTGGAGACCATGCCCGTGCAATTCACGCCCACCGCACCGGTTTCGCGCTGAGATCGTGGGCGTCCTCCGATTCATCTGGCAGCGGGTGCTGGCGTTCGACCGGATCGGAACCCGCATCCCGCAGCTGATCCAAATCTGGCTGCTGGAACTGTTTTTCGCGTTGCCGCTGGCGTTCTTCATCGGCAAGGCCATCGACATCCACGGGGCGTTCGGGGTTCCGGGCACCGGAGAGTCCATGCCCGGGACGTTCTGGGCCGCACTCGTGATCGCCGTGATTGCCGGGTTCTTCTTCGTGCGGTCACTGGTCAAACCGCGCATCGTCAAAGGCTCATGGGCGCCGGTGGTCAAAGCCGACGTCGGCGACTTCACCCTGTACGCCACCAACAGCCGGGCCCGGGTCGACTACGTCTACCTGAGCAGCCACCCGTCGTACGCGCTGCTACTCCTGCTCACCGCGCCCATCCCCGCCGTCATGGTCGCCGCCACCGCCAACCAGGGCGACAGCACCTTCTACTGGCGCATCACCGGTATCGTCGGGCTGGTCACCCTCGCCCTGATGGCGTGCGCGCGGGTATTGGCTTGGTACGTCTTCAGATTCGGCCGCAAGCAGCTCGACGACCAGCTCTCGGTTCGGCCGGTGTCGCCGCGCAAGCTCAGCTGGGAAATCGCCTGGAAACCCGTACTGATGCTGATGGTGCTGATGTACGGGATCGTCTGCCTCCCGCTCGGCTGGATGTGGCTGGCCGAGAAACGGACAATCGCGCACCTGCCCGAAGTGACCGTGGCCGACGCCCGCGACCACGTCGGCGACTATCGCCGCGTGCAGGGCGCGCCGGCCTCGGACCCCGTCTACTGGGCGCCCCGCGGCACCGGCCGGGGCGGCAACAACTACGCCGGCGCCGGGATTCTCGTCGACCTCGATGACGGCGGACAGGCACTGTTGCTTGCGGAGTCGATGTCGGTGCCCGACTTCCGCGGCGTCATGAAAGACACCGGCAGCGGCCGACTGAACGCCACCGGCAAGGTGGTCGACGAGATCACGCCGGATCAGCGCACCTACTACGGCTTCGACCCGCAGGCGTTCGGCGCGGCACCACCGGGCGGACGGGTCATGCTGCTGCTGTCCTACCCGTGAGCACCGGCTATCGCGCAGTCTCCAGCTGTGTGCGCACTGCCTCGATACCGACCAGTCGGATATCGTCGCGGCGGATCGTGGCCCACCGGCCCGACGTCATCTCGAATCGCACCATCGTGTCGGGCTGGTCCCGGCGGGTCTCCACCGTGGTCCCCGTCTCGATGTAGGGCAGCGAGCGCGTCACCCCCAAAGAGGCGGTGTTGTCATGCCAGGCGCGCGTGACGGCCAGGTCGGCATCAAAGCCGGCGAAGATCAGATGCAGAGCCGCCTGCCGCATCTCCTTGCCGAGGCCCCGACCTTGATATGCGCGACCCAGCCACGAGCCGGTGGTCAGACTGCGGTTTTGCGGAAACGCCTCGGCGTGAACCGAACACATGCCGACCACATCGGCGTCGACCAGGACGGCGAGGTCCAGGTTCCACCGCGCAGGCGGCAGTTCGGCGCGGTTGCGCCAGTAGAACTGCAAGGCGTTGCGTTCCAGCTGCGGCGACGGGACATCAGTCCACGGTTCACTGAACGGCATGGTCGCCGGATCGTGAATGCCCTTGGCCGCCAACGCAGCCAGCTGTTCACCCAACTCGTCGCTGACGTAGCGCAGCACCAATCGTGGTGTCACCACCTGTAGATCGGCCAGCGGCCAGAGGTCAGCCACGACCAATCGGACCACGGACGGCGTTGGATCAGAAAGCGAATTATCGGCACATCTCGCCCTGATCGGCGCCGCGCTCGACCTCGCGTCCTGACGTGCGGCAAGATGCCGGGTAATGAGCACACCTAACGGACCCCAAGGGGCCTTCTGCGTCGGCTTCACCGGGGTCAGTGAGGCCGGCATCTCCCTGCAGCAGCAGGTGAGCTCGACGCTGGTCGACCACCGCGGCCTGGTGGAGATGCCGGCGTACGCGGTGATGGCCGAGTCGGTGACCAGCGGGGCCTACTGGTACTCGTTCGACGAGCCGGTTGCGACCGTCCAGTCCTGGCTGGCGTTGACCGCCGGCGCGCGGCCGCGGGTGGGGGACCGGCTGCATGCCGTGTCGGTGCTCGCGCATCACGACGCCGCCCACGGCACCGCGACGATGACCGTCACCAACGGAGCGCACGACGTGGTCTGCTCGGGCGTGGCCCGCGCGGTGCGGGTCGGCCGCACCACCGAGGCACTGCGAGCCGTGGAGAAGCGCGTCGTCGCCGAACCGGACGAGCTGCCCACGCCGCCCGACGTCGACACCACCGTCTCGGCCATCGACCCGGACTGGGACGGCCGGCGCATTCTGACCGCGATCAGCCGCGGCGACATCGCCCGCGGACCGCTGTGCGAACTGCTGGCCATGACCGTGGAGGTCGGCGACGACCCGACGATGACCGTCGAGCCGCAGTCGTGGATGGCCAACCCGCTCGGTGCCATCCAGGGCGGCGTCATCGCCTCGATCATCGGCCAGGCCTGCTCGCTGGCCGGCCAGGCCCACACCGCCCCCGGCGACCGCTACACCCTGGCTGACCTCAGCGTCTTCTATTTCCGGTCGCCGCCGGTCGACGGCCGCGCCCTCACGTTGACGACCTCGACTGACCGGGTCGGCGGCAGGATGGCGACGGTCGAGGCCGCGATGACCGACGCGGACGGCACCCGCTACGTCCGGGCCGTCGCCAACATCGCCTACGAGCGAGCGTGAGCGTTTTGACCTGCCAGGATCGTCGCAGGTAAGCTGCCACGTTGGCGTGCGGTACGTCGCGGATTCGTCCGCGGGGTAAGCCGGGATCTCGGGTCAGTGTTGGTCGCCGAGAAGCAACCCCCACCGTCGCGCTCCGACCGGCACCCGGGTCATACCGGGACTCACCCGAGAAGAAAAGAAGGTAGCGCTGTGCCTACGTACACGCCGAAGGCGGGTGACACCACGCGTTCGTGGTACGTCATCGACGCCACCGACGTGGTGCTCGGCCGGCTCGCCGTCGCGGCAGCAAACCTGTTGCGCGGCAAGCACAAGCCGACATTCACGCCGAATGTGGACGGTGGCGATTTCGTCATCGTCATCAATGCCGACAAGATCGCCGTCAGCGGCGACAAGCTCCAGACCAAGATGGCCTACCGTCACTCGGGTTACCCCGGTGGTCTGCGGGCGCGCACGCTCGGCGACGAGATGAACAAGCATGCCGACCGTGTGGTCGAGCGGGCCATCGTCGGGATGCTGCCGCACAACAAGCTGAGCCGGCAGATCCAGAAGAAGCTCAAGGTCTACGCGGGCCCGGATCATCCGCATGCCGCCCAGCAGCCGATTCCGTTCGAGATCAAGCAGGTGGCCCAGTGAGCGAAACGACAGACGTGACTGAGGTCGAGGTGACCGAGGTCTCCGACGCAGGTGAGGTGACCGAAGCCCCCGAGGCCGCTGCCGAGAGCACGCCGCGTGCGCCGGTCATCATCGACCGACCCATCCAGACCGTCGGCCGCCGCAAGGAGGCTGTGGTGCGGGTTCGGCTGGTGCCGGGCACCGGCCAGTTCAACCTCGACGGCCGCAGCCTGGAGGCGTACTTCCCGAACAAGGTGCACCAGCAGCTGATCAAGGCTCCGCTGGTGACCGTCGATCGGCTGGAGAGCTTCGACATCTACGCCCACCTCGACGGCGGTGGCCCCTCGGGTCAGGCCGGTGCGCTTCGCCTCGCGATCGCCCGCGCGCTGATCCTGGTGCAGCCGGAGGACCGCCCGGCCCTGAAGAAGGCCGGCTTCCTCACGCGTGACCCGCGTGCCATCGAGCGCAAGAAGTACGGCCTCAAGAAGGCCCGCAAGGCGCCGCAGTACAGCAAGCGCTGATCTGCCGCGTATCTACGCAACGACCCACCGGGCGTCGTCCAGCTTCACCGCTGGCGGCGCCCGGTGCGTCGTTTGTGGCCTGGCTCACACGATGTGTGGCCTGCTCAGCGTGCGTGTCGCGATCAATTATTAAGTTTTGGTTTGAGTGCATGGTCGTTCGGAAAGCCTGTGGGAGGCCGGCGGCAACGTCGGCTGCCCGAGGTAGGAGGCGGGACCCTTCGGGGGGTCGGTGTCCTCCTTCGGGGCTGTGAGGTGATGACTCCCGCAGCCTTGACTCCCTGCCAATACAGGAAGAAAAGGAGCGAACATGAACACGTTCACGAAGACGGCCGCTGGTGCGGTTCTCGGCGGGTCGCTGCTCGTCGCGGGTGGTTTCGGACTCGCGAGCGCGGCTCCGGAGGCCCCTGCGCCCCAGCCCCAGGCCCAGTCGGTGGTGGGTGACGGCAAGGTCAACGTCACGCTTTCCGTCAACGGCCAGCAGCTGGGCGTCATCCAGGATGTGACGCTGACCAACGCTGAGTCCCTCGCGACCGCGGTGTGCCCGGGTGATGACCTGGCCTCGCGTCTCGGCGAGCTGGACACCAACCAGATCCAGACCCTTCCGGTGTGCGCCAGCGCGACCGCCGGCCTGAGCTACACCTTCACCCAGAACGGCCCGGGTAACTCCGAGGTCGCCCAGGGTCAGGGTCACGGCAACGGCAGCATCGGTTCGCCCACCACGAGTGCGGTCCCGACGCCCGCGCCGGCCGAGACGCCGATGACCGGCACCCGGTAATCAGTTAGTACAAGCAGCGCACTGCCCGCACCCGCACTGGGTGCGGGCAGTGTTCGTTGTCAGTCGTCTCGGAGCAGTTGCGGTTGCGCAGCGACACGGTGTTTTACCTCGTCGGTTGTGTCAGGGGCGGCCATTTGTGAGAGGTTTGTCCGCATGGGTCGACTGTTCGGGACCGATGGTGTCCGCGGCGTCGCCAACCGGGAACTGACCGCTGAGCTGGGCTTGGCGTTGGGAGCGGCGGCGGCGCGCCGCCTGGCCCCAGTGCGAAGCTCGGGTCGGCGGGTCGCGGTGATCGGCCGCGATCCGCGGGCCAGCGGCGAAATGCTCGAGGCGGCGGTGATCGCCGGTGTCACCAGTGAGGGTGTCGACGTACTGCGCGTGGGGGTCTTGCCCACCCCGGCGGTCGCCCACCTGACCGCCGCCTACGGCGCTGACTTCGGAGTGATGATCTCCGCCTCGCACAATGCCATGCCGGACAACGGCATCAAGATCTTCGGCCCCGGCGGCCACAAGCTCGACGACGACGCCGAGGACCGCATCGAAGAACTCGTCGCCCAGGGTCCCGGGCTGCGACCGGTGGGCGCCGACATCGGGCGCGTCCTCGACGCCCGCGACGCGCTGGAGCGGTACCTGAACCATGTCCGTGCGGCGGCGCCGGTCCGGTTGGACGGCCTCACCGTGGTGGTCGACTGCGCCAACGGTGCCGCATTCCAGGCCGCGCCCCGCGCCTACCACGCCGCCGGTGCCCGGGTCATCGCGATCAACGCCGAACCGGACGGCCTCAACATCAACGAGGGCTGCGGATCCACGCATCTGGAGCAGGTGCAGGCCGCGGTCCTCCAACACAGGGCTGATCTCGGCTTGGCGCACGACGGCGACGCCGACCGCTGCCTGGCGGTGGACGCGGCCGGCCGAGTGGTCGACGGCGACGCCCTCATGGTGATCCTGGCACTGGCCATGCGGGAGGCCGGTGAGCTGGCCTCCGAGACGCTGGTCGCCACCGTGATGAGCAACCTCGGGTTGCACATCGCCATGCGTGAGGCCGGTATTACGGTGCGCACCACCGGTGTTGGCGATCGCTACGTCCTGGAGGAACTGCGCGCCGGGGAATACAGCCTGGGTGGTGAGCAGTCGGGTCACATCGTGATGCCGGCCCTGGGCACCACCGGTGACGGCATCGCGACTGGGTTGCGGTTGATGGCGCGGATGGCGCAGACCGGCTTGTCGCTGGCCGAGTTGGCCGCACCGATGCAGACACTGCCGCAGGTGCTGATCAACGTCGAGGTCGCGGACAAGGCGACGGTGGCGGAGGCGCCCGAAGTGCAGAGCGCTGTGCGTGAAGCCGAGGCCGAACTCGGCGACACCGGACGAATCCTGTTGCGCCCCTCTGGAACCGAGCAGATGGTTCGCGTCATGGTGGAAGCCGCCGACGAGGACACCGCCCGTCTGCTGGCGGTGCGGATCGCCGAATCCGTCAGCGCGCAAAAATAATCTGACGCAGCCGGAACCGGATCGGGCGTTCGTGCGTCATACCCGGGTATGGGTAATACGCGCGTGGACTGTGTCGCGGTACGCGCTGCCGCACAACGTTTCGACGCTGCCGCAGGCTTGCTCGACGGTGCGGCGACGAGCCGGTTCGGTTTCGACGGCTCTGTTGCCGGACGGCTACATACCGCTCACGGCGACGCGGTGCGTCTCGCGCTGGAGCGGCTGACGGCTGCGGTGGTGCAGTGGTCACGGGCGGCCGAGGAGGTCGCCGCCGCGCTGCGGGTAACCGCCGACCGCTACGGTGACGCGGAGTTGCGCGCGGTGATCCGATGACACTGGATGTCACCGCACGGCTGGCGGCAGGGCGGCCGTCGGTGGACAACACTCAGGCCTACGTCACCGGCTGCCACGCTGTCGGATACCAACATCCAGACCTGACCGCACACCCGGGACAGATCGTCGAGTGGTTCTCCTGCGACGACGGTCTGGATTTGGCCGTGCTGGAGGCCGACTGTGCCGCGTTGCGGACTGCGGCGGCCGCCGCCGACGAGGCCGTGCGACTCTCGCGTGACGGGCTGGCCGCTCTGACGGCGGCGTGGGAGGGCGAGTCGGGTTCTGTTGCAGTCGGATTCGTCGGTCGCCATTGTTTTGCCGGGGCGGTGGTGGCGGCGGCACTGCGCGCAGCTGCCGAAGCGTGTGAAGTGTTGCGCGATGAGCTGGGACGCCGGATCGACGACAAGGTCGGCGCGGCAGTGTCGATCGACGATCGCCGCGCCGGTGAGCGGCCGGCATGGCTGGCCGCTGCGGCGACGGTGACGGGCGGGGGAGTGCAGCGGGAGCAGGCCGTCGAGGTCGTCACCCGACAGATCACCCCGTACGTCGACGCCGATATCCGTGGCGACTGGCTCACCGCCATGCGATCGACGACCTCAGCGGTCTCGGCCGCCTACGAGGATGCGCTACGGCAGCTGAATAGTTCCCCGACAGTGCATTTCGAGGTGCCGGGATCGCTGGGAGCGCCGCCGCCTTTCAGTCCGGTGCCGCCGGCTCAGACCGCACCTGCGGCTGCGTCGGTACGTGCCCCGTCACCGACTCATGCGCCCGTCGCGCCGCCGCCCATCGCCGAGCCGGAACCACTGATGCCGCAAGTGGCGACGAATACCGCACCGGCTCAACCACTTCCACCCGCGTCACCTGTCGAACCACCGCCGGCGCCGACGCTCGATACACCTGCGGCCACCGGCATGCCCGCCCTACCGACCATGCCCGATGTCGGTGGTGGCCTGTCCGGGCTGGTGGGCCAGATCACCGACGCGCTCAGCGGGTTGTTCGACAACATGCCGGATGATGCGGTGGACACCGGGGTACCCGAGCCCGACGACCCCGTCGACGAGAAGGACCCCGAACCGTCGGACCCGGCGAAGGACGGTGTGCCGGAGCAAGATCCGGCTGTCGAGGAGAAGCCAGTCGAGGATGTGGCGGCCGAAGAACCGCCTGCCCCGGCCGAACCCGCCGAACCCGAACCGGAACCCGAACCCGGGCCGCCACCGCCGACACTGTCACCGGAACCGGCGCCGCCACCAACACCGCCCCCGCCGCCACCGGTCGTCGAGCCGACCGACGAGCGGACGCCGTGTGAGATCGCCGCCGACGAACTACCGCAGGTCGGTCAATGACCGATCGTGAACGACCCGTCGTACCGGCATCGCAACGCCGCCTGCTGCGCCCGGCGGACGAACAACGCGCCGCGCGCCCACCGGTGATCAGGGCAGCAGCTGCTGCAATTCCTCGACCCAGCTGATGTATTCGGCGGCGTCGGTGGTGGTCGGCGTGGCCAGCAGCGTGGTCACACCGGCCTCGGCCATGGCAGCAATGCGTTCCTTGACGAAGCCACGCGGGCCGATGAGGTTCACCTGGCGTACCAACTCGTCGGGCACCGCGGCGATCGCCTCGGCCTTGCGGCCGGACAGGAAGAGGTCCTGGATGTGATCGGCCACCTCGCCGAACCCGTACCGGGTGGCCAGCTTGTGGTAGAAGTTCTGGCCCCTCGCGCCCATGCCGCCGATGTAGAGCGCCAGATGCGGCTTGGCCCAGTTCAGCCGTTCCTCGACATCGTCGCCGATCGCCAGCGATACCCCGACCATCACGTCGAGGTCGCCAAGCGCGCTGTCGCGCTTGGCTTTTCCGGCCCGCAGCGCCTCGCCCCACACGTCATCGGCCTTCTCCGGGTAGAAAAAGACCGGCTGCCAACCCTCGGCGATCTCGGCGGTCAGCTCGACGTTCTTCGGGCCGAGCGCGGCAATGGTGATCGGAATACGTTCGCGGACAGGATGATTGATGAGCTGCAGCGGCTTGCCCAACCCGGTGCCCTGGTCGGCCGGCAGCGGGATCTGGTAGCTGCGGCCCTGGTGCTGGACGCGTTCGCGGCGCCAGACCTGCCTGCAGATCTCGACGACCTCGCGCGTGCGGCCCAGGGGCGCGTCGAACGGCACACCGTGGAAGCCCTCCACGACCTGGGGGCCGGAGGTGCCGATACCGAGCCGGAAGCGGCCGTCGGAGACGAAGTCCAGCCCGGCCGCGGTCATTGCCAGCAGCGACGGTGTCCGGGTGTAGATGGGGAAGACGCCCGAGCCCAGCTCGATCGTCGACGTCTTGGCCGCCAGATAGCCGAGCTGGCTGACCGCGTCGTAGGAGTAGGCCTCCGCGACGAGGGCGATGTCGACCCCGGCCTTCTCCAACACCACGATGTGCTCGACGGCCTCACGAAAGCCGCCTGAATAGTCCAGAAAGATTCCGGTGCGCATTGGCACAGTAAATCACCAACCAGTTGGTTGGGCGGTGTCGGTTTACTTCAGCAGCGCGACGATCCGCTCCTCGGTCGTCGCCGGCACGGAATCGGGATCGGGCACCTCGGTCTTGGGCAGGACGGCCTCTGGGTCGGCGAATTCCTGGTAGGTCTTGTCGCCGGTCAGGTGGAACAGCAGGAAGCCCGTCAGCAGCGCGCGGACCGTCTTCTGCGTCTTCTTGTCCGAACCCGGCATGCCGAGAACCTTGGCGAAGCGGCGCTTCTCGGCCAGCCCGGACGCTTCCGCCTTGCTGACGACATGCAGCACCGAGCCCTTCCACGCTTCGGCCAGGTGCAGGGCATCAGTCCGCAGGGAGTGCAGATCGTCGGGCGCGCTCAGCACCAGGCCGGGCACCTTCAACGATGCCGCCGGCTGCTCGGCGCCAGGCTTGGTCACCGTCGGGAACAGTGCCGCGACCGCCTTGGGCGCGCCGGAGGCCGCCCCGGACAGACCCGCCGCGGCGAACACCGCCGCCGAACCACCGAAGCCGTGCCCGGCCAGGCCCAGTTTGGTGGGGTGCACGCTGATCTCGCCGGGGCCGAGCCGCACACCCGTGATGATGTCGAGTGTGGTGCCCAGGTCGACCGAGAGGTTCAGCACCGAGGGGGCGAAGCCACGCTCGGTGTTCGGGGCGGCGGCGACGATGCCCCACGACGCGAGGTGTTCCAGCGTTTTCACGTAGTGATCGACATCTGTGAGCCAATCGTGGCCGAAGGCCACACCGGGCAGATTGAACCCCGACGCCGGGGTGTAGACGACGCCGGGTAACCCGGCAAAGGCCAGGTCACCGCGCAGAACCTGATGGGGGCCGCGGCGGGTCAGCGCCGCGAAGAGCTTGCGTGTCCGGGCCACCCCATGAACCTAGCGGACGAAGCGAACCCGCCCGCTGCACTACCCTGGGTAAACATGTGCGGAATCGTGGCTTACGTCGGGCATCGCCCTGCCCGCGGTGTCGTGGTCGACGCACTGCGGCGGATGGAATACCGCGGCTATGACTCCTCCGGGCTCGCCCTGCTCGACGGCGACGGCGGCCTGACCGTGCGTCGCCGGGCCGGCCGGCTGACCAATCTCGAGGAGGCGTTGGCCGAGACTGACGCCGACGCTCTGGCCGGCACCGCAGGGATGGGCCACACCCGGTGGGCCACCCACGGCCGTCCCACCGATCGCAATGCCCACCCGCACCGCGACGCGGCCGGCAAGTTCGCCGTCGTGCACAACGGGATCATCGAGAACTTCGCCCCACTGCGCCTCGAGTTGGAGGCCGACGGTGTGGAGTTCGCCAGCGACACCGACAGCGAGGTCGCGGTTCACCTGGTCGCCCAGGCCTACAAGCAGGGCCCGACGGCGGGCGACTTCGAAGCATCAGTGCTGGCCGTGCTGCGTCGGCTCGAAGGTCACTTCACGTTGGTGTTCGCCCACGCCGACGACCCGGGCACGATCATCGCCGCCCGGCGGTCCACTCCGCTGGTTGTCGGCATCGGCGACGGCGAGATGTTCATCGGCTCCGACGTCGCGGCGTTCATCGAGTTCACCAGGGACGCGGTCGAGTTGGGCCAGGACCAGGCGGTGGTGATCACCGCAGACGGCTACTCGATCACCGACTTCGACGGCAACGACGACACCGCGAATGCCCGCGAATTTCACATCGACTGGGACCTGTCGGCCGCTGAGAAGGGCGGCTACGACTACTTCATGCTCAAGGAGATCGCCGAGCAACCGGCGGCGGTCGCCGACACCCTGCTCGGCCACTTCGTCGACGGCCGCATCGTCCTCGACGAGCAGCGACTGAGCGATCAGGAGCTGCGCGAGGTCGACAAGGTGTTCATCGTCGCCTGCGGCACCGCATTCCACTCGGGGCTGCTGGCCAAGTACGCGATCGAGCATTGGACCCGCCTGCCGGTGGAAGTCGAGCTGGCCAGTGAGTTCCGCTACCGCGACCCGGTATTGGACCGCGGCACCCTGGTGATCGCGATCTCCCAGTCCGGTGAGACCGCGGACACCCTCGAGGCGGTTCGGCACGCCAAGACGCAGAAGGCCAAGGTTCTGGCGATCTGCAACACCAACGGCAGCCAGATCCCGCGCGAGGCCGACGCGGTGCTCTACACCCGCGCCGGACCCGAGATCGGGGTGGCGGCCACCAAGACGTTCCTTGCCCAGATCGCCGCAAACTACCTGGTCGGTCTGGCGCTGGCGCAGGCCCGCGGCACCAAGTACCCCGATGAGGTCGAGCGCGAGTATCACGAGCTGGAGTCGATGCCCGACCAGGTCAGCCGGGTGCTCGAGCACATCGGACCCATCACCACGCTGGGGCAGCAGTTCGCGTCGTCGCCGACGGTGCTGTTCCTGGGCCGCCACGTCGGTTACCCGGTGGCGCTCGAGGGTGCGCTCAAGCTCAAGGAACTGGCCTATATGCACGCCGAAGGCTTTGCCGCCGGCGAGCTCAAGCACGGTCCGATCGCGCTGATCGAGGACGGCCTGCCCGTCATCGTGGTGATGCCGTCGCCGAAGAATGCCGCGACCCTGCACGCCAAGCTGCTGAGCAATATCCGCGAGATCCAGGCCCGCGGTGCGGTCACGATCGTGATCGCCGAGGAGGGCGACGACACGGTGCGGCCCTACGCTGACCACATCTTCGAAATACCGGCTGTGTCAACGCTTTTCCAGCCGCTGCTGTCCACGGTCCCGCTGCAGGTGTTCGCCGCCGCGGTGGCTCGGGCCCGCGGGTTCGACGTGGACAAGCCGCGCAACCTGGCCAAGTCCGTCACGGTCGAGTAGCTACGGCGGTCTGCTGATAGAGCACCAGCCGCCATCGGCCGTCGACGCGGTGGTACACCGATGACATTGCTCCGACGAACGGCTGGTCGGCGCCGTCACGCTCCGCCGTGCCGACGTACACCAGGGCCGCGGCGTCGTCTCCGGCGGAGATCACCCGCTCGTCGGACAGTTCGAAGTTCTTCCACGGAGGTGCCTGGCCGAGCGCCGAGGTCACCGCGGAGCGGTCCATCACGGAACCGTTCGCCAAGACCATCACCGCGTCCTCGGTCATCAGGTCGCCGTAGAAGCGATCGCCGGTGGACTCACACAACGATCGCCACCCCGCGCGTTCGATATCCAAGAGTTCATCGAGTAACTGTCGATCGGTCATAAGCGTGAATACCCACGCGGACTTGACTGCTATCCGCGCTCGAGCACGTAACCTTGGTGCCGATGCGGCACTACTACACCGCCGACGCGATCCGCGCCGCCGAGGCGCCCTTGTTGGCCAGCCTGCCCGATGGTGTGCTGATGCGCCGTGCCGCCTACGGTTTGGCCACCGCGATCGCCCGCGAACTGCGGGCGCGCACCGGAGCGGTGACCGGTCGCAGTGTCTGTGCCGTGGTTGGCTCGGGAGACAACGGCGGTGACGCGCTGTGGGCGGCGACCTTGTTGCGGCGCCGCGGCGTGGCCGCAACCGCTGTGCTGCTCAACCCCGAACACACCCACGCCAAGGCGCTGGCCGCGTTTCGCTCCGCGGGCGCCCGGGTGGTGCCCGCCGTCCCCTCGTCGACCGACCTCGTGATCGACGGCGTTGTCGGCATCTCCGGCAGTGGCCCGCTGCGTCCGGCGGCCGCCGAGGTGTTCGCCGCCGTCGAGGAGGCCGGTATCCCGGTGGTGGCCGTCGACATCCCCAGCGGCGTCGACGTGCAGACCGGTGCAGTTACCGGACCTGCCGTGCGCGCCGCCCTCACCGTCACGTTCGGCGCCCTCAAACCCGTTCATGCACTGGCCGACTGCGGCCGCGTCGAACTCGTCGACATCGGTCTGGACCTGCCGTCCACCGATGTGCTGGGTATGGAGGCCGCTGACGTCAAGGCGCGTTGGCCGGTGCCCGATGTGCACGACGACAAGTACTCCCAGGGCGTGACCGGCATTCTCGCCGGTTCGTCGACGTACCCCGGTGCGGCGATCCTGTGCACCGGCGCCGCGGTCGCCACCACCTCGGGCATGAAGCGTTACGCGGGATCGGCCGCGGCGGAGGTGGTGTCGCATTGGCCCGAGGTGGTGGCGGCGCCGAACCCGCACGCCGCCGGCCGCGTGCAGTCCTGGGTCGTCGGACCGGGCCTCGGTACCGACGAGAGCGGTTTCGCGGCTTTGCATTTCGCACTGGGCTCCGGTCTGCCGGTGGTCGTCGACGCCGACGCGCTGACCATCCTGTCCACCCAACCGGATCTGGTGGCGGGCCGCGATGCCCCCACGGTGCTGACCCCGCACGCCGGTGAGTTCGCGCGGTTGGCCGGCGGGCCGCCGGGTGAGGACCGGGTGGCAGCCACCCGCCGGCTGGCCGAGGCCTTCGGCGCCACGGTCCTGCTCAAGGGCAACGTCACGGTTATCGCCGAGCCGTCCGGCACGGTGTACCTCAACCCGGCCGGCGGCTCGTGGGCGGCGACCGCCGGATCCGGTGACGTGCTGTCCGGCATGATCGGCGCGCTGCTGGCCTCGGGTCTGCCGCCGGCCGAAGCCGCAGCCTCGGCGGCGTTCGTCCATGCCCGCGCCGCCAACGCCTCCGCCGCCGACCCCGGCCCGGCGCCGGTTCCCACGTCGGCGTCGCGCATCCTCGCCCACATCCGTCAAGCCGTCGCAGAACTGTAGAAAGGACGCCCGTGCCCCACGTCAAGTACCGATCCCCGTCGATCGCACCGGCCTACACCGGGCGCCTGTCCACCGACCCAATCCCGTCGCTGCGGCTGCCGGATGAGGCGATGGAACCCACTGCGGCATACCGGTTCATCCACGACGAACTGATGCTCGACGGCAGCTCACGGCTCAACCTCGCCACGTTCGTCACCACCTGGATGGACCCCGAGGCCGAGAAGCTGATGGCCGAGACGTTCGACAAGAACATGATCGACAAGGACGAATACCCGGCCACCGCGGCGATCGAATCACGCTGTGTGGCAATGGTTGCCGACCTGTTTCATGCCGAGAACCTGCGCGACGACGACGCCTCCACCGCGGTCGGGGTGTCCACGATCGGATCGTCGGAAGCGGTGATGCTCGGCGGCCTGGCGCTGAAGTGGCGCTGGAAGGCCCGCGTCGGCGACGGCTGGAAGACCCGCACGCCCAACCTGGTGATGGGCTCCAACGTGCAGGTGGTGTGGGAGAAGTTCTGCCGGTATTTCGAAGTCGAGCCGCGCTACATCCCGATGGCCGAGGACCGCTACGTCATCACCCCCGAGCAGGTCCTCGACTATGTCGACGAGGACACCATCGGTGTGGTGGGCATTCTCGGCACCACCTACACCGGCGAGCTGGAGCCGATCGCCGAAATCTGTGCAGCTTTGGACAAACTGCAGCAGGACAAGGGACTCGACATCCCTGTGCACGTCGACGCGGCCAGCGGTGGCTTCGTCGTGCCGTTCCTGCACCCGGACATCAAGTGGGACTTCCGGTTACCGCGGGTGGCGTCGATCAACGTCAGCGGTCACAAGTACGGGTTGACCTATCCGGGCATCGGTTTCGTGGTGTGGCGCAACGCCGATTGCCTTCCCGAGGAGTTGGTGTTCCGGGTCAACTACCTCGGCGGTGACATGCCGACGTTCACGCTGAACTTCTCGCGGCCGGGCAATCAGGTCGTCGGTCAGTACTACAACTTCCTACGACTGGGCCGGGCCGGCTACACCCACGTGATGCAATGCTTGGCCTCGACAGCCCGGTGGTTCTCCGATCAGCTGGAGGCCTGCCAGCACTTCGAGGTGATCTCCGACGGATCGGCGATCCCCGTGGTGGCGTTCCGGCTGAAGGGCGACCTCGGCTACACCGAGTTCGACGTGTCCGCGGCGCTGCGCTCCTACGGCTGGCAGGTGCCCGCCTACACCATGCCCGAAGGCGCCGAGAACATTTCGGTGCTGCGGGTGGTGGTGCGCGAAGGGTTCTCCGCCGACTTGGCGCGCTCGCTGTGGGCGGACCTCAACGCTGTGCTCGGTCACCTCGACGCGATCCAGCCCGAGGGTCACTTCACCCAGGAACACTTCGCGCACTAGCCGCGATCAGCCGCGCGCTGGGGCCAGCGCACCGAGCAGCTGATTGAAGGCCTCCGTCATGGACGGGTGCGTGTAGATGGTGTCGCGCAACTCGGTGGCGGTGATGCCGTGGCGCATAGCCAGCGCGACGGTGTTGATGACTTCGTGGGAGTCGTAGCTGAGAAGCGCTGCGCCCAGAATCTTGTCAGTGCTCGCATCAACGACGACCTTCATGAGTCCTGCCGTTTCGTCGACGATGCGGGCCCGTGGCACTGTCGCCATGGCGGCAACCGGCATCGTGGCGACCAGGATGTCCATCCCGGCTGCCAGGGCTGCGGATTCGGTGAGGCCCACACGCGCCAGCGGCGGCGAGGTGAACAGCACGTACGGGACGGCGGTGCGGGTGGCAGTGCTTCGTGATCCGTCGCCGGTGAGCTGGGACAACACCACGCGGTAGTCGTCCAATGAGATGTAGGTGAACTGCGGGCCGCCGTTGACATCGCCGACCGCGAAAATGTGCGGTTGGCTGGTGCGCAGATACTCGTCGACGACAATCGCACCCGCACTGGTGGTTTCGACACCGGCCTCGGTCAGACCGAGGTCGTCGGTGACGGGTTCCCGGCCCAGCGCCACCAGCACGGCGTCGGCCTCGACGGTGTGCTCGGTGCCCCCGGTCCGATAGGTCACCGCAGCCGCCTGATCGTCCTCACGCACGGAGGTGACCTCGGCGGAGGTCATGATCTCGACGCCGCTGTCACGAAGAATGTCCTGCAGGCAGCCCGCGACGTCGGCATCCTCGCGACCGAGGATCTGCGGACCGTGTTCCAGCACGGTCACCTCGGATCCGTATCGGGCGAACATCGCGGCGAACTCGAGACCGACGTAGCCGCCGCCGAGGACAGCCAACCGCGCCGGAAGCTCAGGCAGGCTGAGCAATTCGGTGCTGGTCATGACCTGGGGTGTGGTGGACAGCCCAGCGATGTCGGGCAGCACCGGACGCGATCCGGTACCGACCACGACCGTCTGTGCAGCCACGGTGATCGTCGTGCCGCCGACCGTCTGAACCTGCAGGGTGTGCGGATCGGTGAAGCGGGCATGCCCGGTGAGAACCGTGACCGAGTCGAGGTTGTCGAGCATCGCGAAGTTCACCGCGCGTAGGTCCGTGGTGAGTTCGGCTGTCGCTCCCACCGCCGAGCGGTAGGCGTCGTCGTAGACACCGCCTGGCGTGAGATGTTCAGCCCGGTAGACCATCGACTTTGTCGGCACGCAGCCGATGTTGATGCACGTGCCGCCGTACATCGACGCCGACTGCTCGATCATCACGACACGTTGGCCCTGGCGACCCAACGTGGCGGCCAGTGTCTTGCCGCCCTTACCGAAACCGATGACCGCGAGGTCGGCCTCGATGCGATCGACATTCAACGGCATACCTGACTCCATCCTCACGACTACGGGACGAATGCTAGCGTCGAAATCCCTTGGGCGATTACCGACCGGAAGAGGTTCGATGGCTGACGCTGACGCCGCAGCACTACGCGCAGACCGTGCCGACTGGGCCGCGCAACACCTCGCGACCTACCTCGAAAGCGGTGGGGCGAAAGGCCACATCCTCGACTTGAGTGAGGTTGGGGGCCGCTCGTTCACCACCCACTGCCTGATCCGCTATACCGGTCGCAAGTCGGGTCAGCGCTACATCAAGCCGTTGATCTACGGCAACGTCGGCGGTGAGATCGTGATCGTCGCGTCAAAGGGCGGCGCCGACAGTCACCCGGAGTGGTATCTGAACGTCGAGTCGAGGGCAACGCTCGAAGTGCAGATCGCTACCGAGGCGTTCGAGGCCACATGGCGCGAGCCGGAGGGCGATGAGCGACATCAGGTGTGGGAGTACATGTGTCACCTGTATCCGCCGTACATCGTCTATCAGCAGTCGACGAGTCGGCGCATTCCGCTCGTCATGTTGAGTCTGCTGCGCCCGACCGAACGGTTCAGCGCACCCGCTGATTAGCCGGATCGTAGATTGCCTTGAGCGACACGGTGATCGGATAGGTCTCGCCGCCGACGTTGACGGTGTACGAACCCGCCCGCACCCAGTCGGGGGTGACGACGGCGTCGTCGGGCGAACGGACGTAGCCCAGCCCGACGCACGCTCCGGCGGTGGCGCCCCAGGCCGCCGAGCTGACCTGCCCGGCGACCGCGCCGTCGCGCAGAATCAACTCACCGCCCCACAGCATCGGGTCGGGCGAGTCGACGGCGAAGCTGACCAGCCGTCGGCGCGGACCGTCGGCCTTGGCCTTCTCCACCGCCGCGCGCCCGAGGAAATCGATGTCGGAGGAAAGCTTGCAGGCGAACAGCAGACCGGCCTCGACGGGACTGTCGTTGGGGGTCAGCTCCCGCCCGAACGCCCGATAGCCCTTCTCCAGTCGCAGGGATTCGATCGCGTAGTAGCCGCCGCGAGCGATGCCGTATTTCTCACCGGCGGCCAGTAGATCCTCGTAGACTCCGACCGCGAACTCGGCGGGAACGTAGAGTTCCCAGCCCAACTCGCCGACGTAGGTGATGCGTGTCGCCCGAACGGTCGCGTAGCCCAGCGAGATGACCTGACTGGTGGCGAACGGGAAGGCGTCGTCGGTCAGGTCGGCGTCGGTGAGCTCACTGAGCAGTTCACGTGACTTCGGGCCCATCACACCGAACACCGCCATCGACGAGGTGACGTCGACCAGTTCGGCGTGCGCCCCGCGCGGCATGTTCTTGCGGATGTGGTCCTTATCCCGTTCGGTGGTGGCCGCGCTGCTGACGATCAGGAACTCACTCGCACCGGTGCGGGTGACCGTGACATCGGACTCGTAAGTTCCACGTTCGTTGAGCATCCCGGTGTACACCGACTTGCCCACCGGCACAGCCACATCCGCGGTGCACAACCATTGCAGCGCCGCCTCGGCTCCCGGCCCGGCAAGTACGTACTTGGAGAACGACGTCTGGTCGAAGACCGTGACCGCGGTGCGGGTGGCGACCTGTTCGGCCGCCGACCAGGGCAGCCAGTTCTGCTTGCCCCACGAGTATTCGATGACCGGGTCGGTACCCGGCGGGGCGAAGAAGTTGGCCCGCTCCCAGCCCATCCGGCTGCCGAAGTTCGCTCCTCCCGCCACCAGCAGGTGGTGTACCGGGGAGCGCCGGAACGGCCGCGCGGTCTTCAGCTCCCGGTTGGGCCAGGGGATTTCGTAGTGCACGCCCAGGATTTCGGCCACTCGGTCGTGCAACCAGGCCACGTTGCCGTTGAACGGAGCGAACCGGCGGATGTCGACGCCGGTGAGATCGGTGGTGGGGGAGCCGTTGACGATCCACTCGGCCAGTGCGCGGCCGGCGCCGCCGGCTGATGCGATGCCGACCGAGTTGAAGCCCGCGCCGACGAAGAAGTTGGCGCACTCGGGCGCCTCACCGAGGATGAACTGGTTGTCCGGGGTGAAGCTCTCCGGGCCGTTGTACAGCTTTTTCAGTCCGGTGTGCTCCAGTGCCGGGATCCGCAGCAGCGCGTTGTCCATGAGGATCTCGAAGTGTTCCCAATCCTCCTCGAGCAGCTGGAATTCGAAGGGGTAGGGGATCTTGTCGGGCGCCACCCACGGTTTGGCTTCCGGCTCGAAACCCCCGATGACCAGTCCGCCGACTTCCTCCTTGAAGTAGGTGTAGCCGTCGGGATCCCGCAGGATCGGCAGATCGGGATGGACACCGGCGATGGTCTCGGTGACCACATAGAAGTGCTCGGCCGAATACAGCGGCACGTTCACCCCGGCCAGCGCCCCGATGGCCTTGGCCCACTGCCCGGCGCAGTTCACCACGATTTCGGCTTCGATGTCCCCGGCATCGGTGCGCACACCGGACACTCGGCCATCCGCCGTGAGCACATCGAGCACGCGGATGTGTTCGATCACCTTGGCGCCGCGCTGACGCGCCCCCTTGGCCAGCGCCATCGTCAGGTCGGTCGGATTGGCCTTGCCGTCGGCGGGCAGCCAGATCGCGCCCACCAGATCGTCGACCCGCATCACCGGGTACCGCTCGTATGCCTCCTCGGGACTCAAGAGTTCGCAATCGAGTTGATAGGCGGCCGCATTCGCGGCGGTGCGGCGCAGTTGGGTCATCCGGTCCTCGGTGCGGGCCACCGTCACCCCGCCGCACTGCTTGTAGCCTGCGCTCAGCCCGGTCTCGGCTTCCAGCTCGGCGTACAGCTGAGTCGAGTACTGCACCAGGCGGGTGCCGCTCTCCGATGCGCGGAGCTGGCCCACCAAACCGGCTGCGTGCCAGGTTGTTCCGCACGACAGCTGGCCCTGCTCGAGCAGCACCACGTCGGTGTGGCCCAGCTTGGTCAGGTGATAGGCGACGCTGGTGCCGATGACACCGCCGCCGACGATGACAATCTGCGCACGGTCGGGCAGGGAGGGGAGCGACATGGGTTCCTATCGGTCGTCAGTCAGGTGCCTGGGCGTCAGCGAGCAGGCGCGGAAACTCGGGGCCACGAAACTCGGCGACGGCGGACTCGTAGCGTTCCATCGCCCATTCCCAGAAGTCGAAATCCAATGTGCTGGTGCCGTTTTGAATACATCCCCACAACGTCCAGCCGTACTTGCCGATGATGCCCTGTAGCCGGGCGCGCGCCGTCTTGTGCCGCAGTCGGCGGCCGTAGTAGAGGCTGACCAGTTCGTCGAGCTGGTCGGTGGACAACCCGCACTCGGCCCAGATGTTGCCGAGCTCGAAACAGGGGTCGTTGTTGCCGGAGTACTCGTAGTCGATCAACCAGACCTTGCTGCCGTTGTCGACGAAGTTGCCCGCGAGCAGATCGTTGTTGCACGGCACCGTCGCGTGCTCGTCGGGCCCGAGAATGCGCTTCACCGCTTGGAACTCGCGGGTGAAGTAGAGGTAGTCGGTCGGTATCCGAAACCCGCGCTCCTGAACCACCTTGAGATAGGCGGGTTGGAGCTCGAACATGTTGAAGCGGTCACGGAAGCGCGGACCGGCGTGCAGGGTGCGGCAGCCTTCCGCCACGCGGGCCAGGACGTCCGGGCACTGCAGGTCGGCATTGGTCAGGGTGGTGCCCTCGAGGAAGCCGACCAGCAGGATGCCGAGATCGGGCCGATAGTCGATCACCGGTGCGCCGACGCCGGCCTGCTCGGCCGCCTTGCTGTTGTAGTACTCGTTGTCGCGGTCAATGCCGAGCATGGTGGTGGCGTTGACGCTGCAGCGGGCGACGTAAGTTGCTGCCGGCGTTGTGATCTTGATGTTGCGGTTGGTCAGGCCGCCGTGAAGTTCTTCGAGTTGGCGCGGTTGCCCGGCGAGTGCCGGTAATTGATCCAGCAGCGCATCCAGTTCCGGATCGGAAATGAACGGCATAGATACATCCTCGCGCAGGAAAGTGTGTCGCGCTTAAAAGACTAGACTATTGACTTGTAGCGGTGCCAATGATTCACTCGGCCGTGCCGTTGTATCCGGATGCCCGTCTGGCCCGCGAGATAATCACCGACTGGGCGGCTGCCCCGCGCCCCGCGGTGATCTTCGATTTCAATGGAACGTTGTCCGACGACGAACCGATCTTGTTCCGGATCTTCAGCGAGCTGTTCGCCGAACACCTGGACTGGACGATGACCCAGCAGGACTACGACCGCCACTTGCTGGGTCACAGCGACCGCGAGATCGTCGAGAAGGCGTTGGAGATCACCGGTGCCCAGGGGCACGATGTCGACGCGCTGCTCGAACTACGCAAACGGCGTTACCGCGAGCTCGTCGCGGGAGACAACCCGATTCGACCCGACACCGTGCTGCTGGTGCAGCTGCTCGCCGAACACGACGTGCCGATGGCGATTGTGACCGGAGCCCAGCGCGACGACGTCCGCGCCGTGTTGGAGAGCAGCCCGGTCGGTGAGCTGATCCGGGTGGTCGTCGCCGAGGAGGACGTCGCCCGCGGCAAGCCGGATCCGGAAGGCTTCCTGTCCGGTGCCGACCAACTTGGTTGTGCACCAACGCAAATCATTGTTTTCGAGGATTCGGTACCCGGCGTCCGCGGTGCGCTCGCGGCCGGAATGCGGTGCCTCGCCGTTGCGGCGACGCCCACCGACGACCTCGCGGCGGTGGCGCCGGCCATCGTCGAGCGGCTGTCAACCGACCTCGTCGAACACGTCTTGCCGCCCTCGCCAGGACGCTAATTCTCGGGCGGTGCCTTCGGCTCGAATGGTTGGTACCACTTCCATTGGGCGCGTTCGCCGATGGGTCCGCGGCAGGGTGGGACGTGTGGTGGTGGATGGTTGGGTGGGCGTGCCAGTGATCGCGAAGTGAGGGGGTCGCCGTCGCTGTCGATGACGGTGAGGTGGTGGGCGGGTCCGGTGATGGTGATGTCGCCGCGGTGGTGTGCGCGGTGGTGGTAGGGGCATAGCAGGACGAGGTTGTGGAGTTCGGTGGGGCCGCCGTTTTCCCAGTGTTGGATGTGGTGGGCGTGTAGTCCGCGGGTGGCGCCGCAGCCGGGGACGGCGCAGGTGGTGTCGCGGTGTTCGAGGGCGCGGCGGAGTCGCCGGTTGATCGTGCGGGTGCTGCGCCCGGCGCCGAGGGGTTGGCCGTTGCGTTCGAACCACACTTCGCAGGTGGTGTCGCAGGTGAGGTATTGGCGGTCGGCCTGGGTGAGCAGGGGACCCAGATGGAGTTCCCCGATGCGCTTGTCGACATCAAGATGCACGACGACGGTGGTGCGTTGTCCGTGGGGGCGGCGCTCGACGTCGGTGTCCCAGCCGGCCTCGATCAGGCTCATGAACGCATCGGTGGTGCTGGGCAGGGGTGGTGCGTTGTCGGGGGAGTCGGCGTCGTGGTCGCGTTTCCAGTCGGCGATCAGCGCATCATGATGGGACTGCAGGGCGGCGTCGAAGGTGGCTGCTTCGACGTTGGGAAGAGTGATATTCCAGGTGGTCGCCTCGTCGCCGACGGTTTTGCGGATGGAGCGTGGCGGGTCGGGTTGGGGGCCGGGTTTGGGTGGTCGGGGTTGGAGTTTGATGGCTTTGCGTAGTTGGCTGACGGTGGCAACGGCGGCCAGTTGTGCGCAGTGCTCGTCGGATCCGTCGGCGGCGCGTTCGGCGATGACGCCGACCTGATCGACGGAGAGCTGGCCCTCGCGCAATGCCGCCACACATCGCGGGAATTCAGGTAGTCGGTGTGCGACTGCGGAAATGGTGTTGGCGTTGGCCGTCGAGGTGCCCAGTTTCCAGGCCACCACCGCGGCGACGGAGCGCGCCCCGGTCATGCCGCAGAGGTTGCCGTGGTCGAGTTCGGCGACGAGTTCCACGATGCGTCCGTCGATCGCGTTGCGCTGCCCGGCCAGCTCCGCCAACTCCTCGAACACCTCCTCGAGGCGCTCCTTCGGGGTGAGCACGGCGGCCGACGACATGACCCCATCATCGCAGCGGGGTCCGACAAAAATGGGTCGTGAGTCAGGACGCCGGCGATGTCTCCACTTCGGCGTCGGGCCCGCGGTCGACGCCGGATTTCACCCGGATGCGCGTGAGGTCCGAGCGGAAGTAGTCGTAGGAGAATTCCACCGGAACGCCGTTGCCGTCGTACGCCGTTCGCGTCACCAGCAGCAGGGGATCGCCGACCGCCACGCCCAGCAGCTGGGCCGAGGAGTCGCCGGCCAGCACCGCCTCGATGTGTTCATCGGCCGAGTACAGCGGGGTGTCGAACTCGTCGGCCATCAGCGCGTACACCGAGCCGGTCAGGTCGGCGTCCAGCAGTCCCGGAAACCGGGCGGCAGGCAGATAGGTTTCCTCGATCAACACCGGCGTGTTGTTGGCTGAGCGCATGCGAACGATCTTGTGCACCTGGGCGCCCCGTTTGAGCTGTAGGGCTTGACGGACGACGGCCGTCGCCGGTCGGGTCGCGGCCCCGATCACCCGCGCGCCGGCGGCCATGTCCAGCCTGCGCAGCTGCTCGGTGAACCCGGGCAGGCCGCTGTGGTCGAACTCCAGTCGCGGTGTCTCGACGAAGTTGCCCCCAAAACGTCCCCGGCTGCGCCGGATGAGCCCCTTGGCTTCGATGGCTGCCAGCGCCTGCCGCAGCGTCATCCGGCTCACGCCCAGCGCTCCGGCGATCTCGACCTCGGCCGGCAACTTGTCGCCCGGTGCGAGCCGCCCCGAGACGATCAGCTTCTCCAGCCAGATAGCGATCCGGGAGTGAGCCGGCTGCTCGGACGGTTCAGCCAGGTCCGGCCGCTCGGCCAGCACGGCGTCGTCCATCGACAGCACCCGCATGTCGCCGACTCTACCGCCCTTGCCCCCGCGAAAGGACAGGTCACCGCCCCATGCGGGCGCGCACGTCGGTTTCTGGGACAATTGGCGGCGGTGACATGACTATGCACACGACTTCGTTGACCCCGTCGACGCACACCCAGGTTTGGCGCCCCGGCGCCGAGGCGATCGTCGATCTCGGGGCGATCGCCCACAACGTGCGCGTTTTGCGCGAGCACGCGGGTACCGCGCAGGTGATGGCGGTGGTCAAGGCCGACGCCTACGGCCATGGCGCGGTCCAAGCCGGCCAGGCGGCGATCGACGCCGGTGCGGCCGAACTGGGTGTGGCCACGATCGACGAGGCGTTGGCGCTGCGCCGTGGCGGGATCACCGCGCCGGTGCTGTCGTGGCTGCATTCGCCGGGCACCGACTTCGCGCCGGCACTGTCGGCGGACGTGCAGGTCGCCGTGTCGTCGGTGCGTCAGGTCGGCGCCGTGCTCGACGCCGTGGAGCGCACCGGGAACACCGCTGAGGTCACCGTCAAGGTGGACACCGGGCTCAATCGCAACGGAGTCAGTCACGCCGACTACCCGGCGCTGCTGGCCGAACTGCAGCGCGGTGTGGCCGCCGGTGCACTCCGGCTGCGCGGCATCATGTCGCACCTGGCCAACGGTGACGTGCCCGACGATCCGCTGAATGATCGTCAAGCGCAACGCTTTACCGACATGATCGCCGAAGCGCGTTCGCGGGGAATCGAATTCGACGTCGCACACCTGTCCAACTCGCCCTCGGCAATGACGCGGCCGGACCTCGGATTCGACATGGTGCGCCCCGGCATTGCGGTGTACGGATTGAGTCCGATTCCGGAGCGCGGCGATATGGGGCTGCGTCCGGCAATGACGCTGCGCTGCACCGTGGCGATGGTCAAACCGGTCAAGGCCGGCGACGGTGTGTCCTATGGGCACACGTGGATCGCCGAGCGAGATACCAATCTGGCCCTGCTGCCGGTCGGGTACGCCGACGGGCTGTACCGCACGCTCGGTGGACGCATCGATGTGCTGATCAACGGTCGATTGCGCCGCAGCGTGGGGCGGGTGTGTATGGACCAGTTCGTGGTCGACCTCGGCCCCGGCGACCCCGGCGCCGCTGAGGGAGACGAGGCAATCTTGTTCGGCCCCGGGACATCCGGTGAGCCGACCGCTCAAGATTGGGCCGACCTGCTCGGCACAATCCACTACGAGGTGGTCACCAGCCCGCGCGGACGGGTGGTGCGTACCTACCGGGAGGTCGACGCCGGTGGGCAGTAACGACGAGACGAATCCCAAGCCGCGCGGGATCGATGCGCGACTGGCGCGCCGGGCCGAGAAGACCGCCGAGCGGTTGGCCCACAAAGCGGACCACCCTGGTCTTGCTGCGGGTAAACGGGCCGGTCTGCTCGCCGGAGTAGCCGGGCTGGGTGCGGTCGGCACGGTAGCGGGGCTCTCGGCGGCCAGGGCGTTCGGGCACCGGTCGTACATCGAAGACGCCTACCGGGGTGAGGATTTCGCGCTGCTCGACGCCGACCGCGGTTGCGTGGTGACGACGCCGGACGGTGTTCCGCTGGTGGTGCGCGAGGTCGGTCCGATCACCGCTCCGCTGACCGTGGTGTTCGCCCACGGATTCTGTCTGCGGATGGGGTCGTTTCACTTCCAGCGTGCGGCGTTGGCTGAGCGCTGGGGCGATCAGGTTCGGATGGTGTTCTACGACCAGCGTGGCCACGGCCAGTCCGGTGCCGCGCCGGTCGAGACCTACACCGTGTCGCAGCTCGGGCAGGATCTGGAAACCATTCTGCAAGTGATGGTTCCGCGCGGGCCGATCGTCCTCGTCGGCCACTCCATGGGTGGGATGACCGTCCTGTCCCACGCTCGCCAATTTCCCAAGCACTACGGCAGCCGCATCGTCGGCGCCGCGCTGATCTCGTCGGCGGCTGAGGGCTTGTCCCGCTCACCGGTCGGCGAGATCTTGCAGAACCCCGCACTGGAAGCGGTGCGCTTCGCCGCCCGGTACGCGCCCAAGCTGGTCCACCGCACCCGCGGCGCGGCCCGCGCGGCGATTCGCCCGATTCTGCGGGCGGCCTCCTACGGTGACGAACACATGAGCCCGCGCGTTGTCGCGTTCTCCGAGGAGATGATTCACGACACGCCGATCGCGACATTGGTGGAGTTCCTGCACGCCTTGGAAGTTCACGACGAGAGTGCCGCACTGCCGGTGCTGGCCCGGATCCCGACACTGATCGCGTGCGGTGACCACGATGTGCTGACGCCGATGGTGCATTCCGAGGAGATGGCGGACGTGCTACCGGACAGCGACCTGCTGATCGTCGGCGGCGCAGGGCATCTGGTGCAGCTCGAACGGCCCGAGCTGATCAACGACGGGCTGGTGGAGCTCGTTGAACGCGCGACCCCATCGAAGCTGGTGGCCTTCGCGCGGCGGCTCAAGGACCGGACTCGTGGATAGCACGCAGTTGCAGGGCGGCACCCGCGAACTGCCGACGGTCGAGGACACGATCGCGCTGGGCGAGCAGCTCGGCCGGCAACTCCGGGCCGGTGACGTGGTCGTGCTGTCCGGTCCGCTGGGGGCTGGAAAGACCGCTATCACCAAGGGAATCGCGCTCGGCATGGACGTCGACGGCCCGGTAACGTCGCCGACGTTCGTATTGGCCCGCGTGCATCGGGCACGCCAGCCCGATAAGCCGGAGCTGGTGCACGTCGACGTCTACCGGCTGCTCGAACACACCGGCGCCGACCTGCTGGCCGAATTGGATTCGCTGGATCTCGACGCCGATCTCGACGACGCCGTCGTGGTGGTGGAATGGGGTGAGGGACTGGCCGAGCGGCTTTCGGATAACCACCTCGACATCCGGCTCGAGCGCAGCGCCGACAGTGAGGTGCGCACCGCGATATGGCAGTGGAATCACGAATGATCCGCAACGTTTTGGTCATCGACACCGCAACGCCTGCGGTCACCGCGGCGGTGGTGGTGCGCGACGCAGGCATCGAGGTGGCGGGCGAGCGGATCACCCTTGACGCACGCGCCCACGCCGAGACCTTGACGCCCAATGTGGTGGCCGCACTGGCTGATGCCGGTCTGGCCATGGCCGATCTCGATGCGGTCGTCGTCGGTTGTGGCCCAGGGCCTTTCACCGGCTTGCGAGTCGGGATGGCCACTGCCGCGGCCTACGGGCACGCGCTGAGCCTGCCCGTGCACGGCGTCTGCAGCCTGGACGCCATCGGGATTGAGACCACCGGAGCGGTCCTGGTCGTCACCGACGCCCGCCGCCGTGAGGTGTATTGGGCGCAGTATCGCGACGGGGTTCGCGTCGAGGGTCCCGATGTCGCCGCGGCGGTTGATGTGCCGATCGGCAGCGCCGAGTGTGTGGCTGGGTCCCCGGATCACGCCGAGCTCTTCGGGCTGCCCGTGATGGGTCCGGCCTACCCGACGGCGGCGGGTCTGGTTGCTGCCGTTGCGGATTGGGATGCCGAACCCAAGCCGTTGATCCCGCTGTACCTACGCCGCCCTGACGCCAAGACGCTCGCCGAACGCGGGGTTACGCGATGAACATCCAGTACGGCCCGCTGCAGAAGACCGACGCCGCCCGCTGTGCCGAGCTGGAAAGCATGCTGTTCGACGGCGACGACCCCTGGCCGGACTTCGCATTCGTCCGTGAGTTGGCCGCCCCACACAATCGGTATGTCGCGGCTCGCGTGGACGACAAGCTGGTCGGTTACGCCGGCATCTCGCGGCTGGGTCGGATTCCGCCGTTCGAATACGAAATCCACACCGTCGGCGTCGATCCCGCCTATCAGGGCCAGGGGATCGGGCGGCAGATGATGGTGGAGCTGCTCAGCGAGGTCGGCCCGAAGTCGACGGTGTTCCTGGAGGTCCGCACCGACAACGAGCCGGCGATCGGGCTGTACACCAGCCTCGGCTTCACGAAGATGGGTGTGCGCAAGCGCTATTACCAGGCCAGCGGCGCCGATGCCTACACGATGCGACGGGATCCGCAATGATCATTCTGGCCATCGAAAGCTCTTGTGATGAAACAGGAGTCGGTATCGCTCGACTGGACGACGACGGCACCGTCACACTGTTGGCCGACGAGGTGGCCTCCAGCGTCGACGAGCACACCCGGTACGGCGGGGTGGTTCCCGAGATCGCGTCCCGCGCTCACCTCGAGGCGCTCGGGCCGACGATGCGCCGGGCCATGGCGGTCGCCGGTATCGACAAGCCCGACGTCGTGGCGGCCACGATCGGGCCGGGGCTGGCCGGCGCCCTCCTGGTCGGAGTGGCCGCCGCCAAGGCGTATGCCGCGGCATGGGGTGTGCCGTTCTATGCGGTCAACCACCTCGGCGGGCATCTGGCCGCCGACGTCTACGACCACGGCCCGCTGCCGGAATGCGTTGGGCTGCTGGTGTCCGGCGGGCACACCCATCTGCTGCACGTGCGCTCACTGGGTGAACCGATCATCGAACTCGGCACCACCGTCGACGACGCGGCGGGGGAGGCCTACGACAAGGTGGCCCGCCTGCTGGGTCTCGGTTATCCCGGTGGGCGGCCGCTCGATGAACTTGCCCGCACGGGCGACCCCAACGCCATCGTCTTCCCGCGCGGCATGACCGGCCCGCGCGACGAACCGTTCGCGTTCTCGTTCTCCGGGCTCAAGACCGCCGTCGCCCGCTACGTCGAAAGTCATCCCGACGCGCCGACCGCCGATGTGGCCGCCGGTTTCCAGGAGGCCGTCGCCGACGTGCTGACTGCCAAGGCGGTGCGGGCCGCCACGGAGCTCGGGGTGTCGACCCTGCTGATCGCCGGTGGGGTCGCGGCCAATTCGCGGCTGCGTGAACTGGCCGAAGAGCGTTGTGCGGCAGCGGGTTTGACGCTACGGATTCCGCGACCGCGGTTGTGCACCGACAATGGGGCGATGATCGCCTCCTTCGCCGCGCACCTCATCGCCGCCGGTGCGGCGCCGTCGCCGCTGGACGTGCCCAGCGACCCGGGCCTGCCGGTCGTCGCGGGCCAGGTCGCCACCAGCCGAGCCGGTCGTTGATGCACTACGACATTCGGCTGCGTCCCGCGCAGCCGGCCACCCCGGCGCCCGACGCGTTCACGATCCACCGGGCTGAGGTGCCGCCCAGTCCCGGGCGCGACGGACTGACGCTGGCCTACCTCCATGAAGGCAGGGGCGGGTATCCGGTACTGCTGCTCCACGGCTATCCCGAAACCAAGCGCATTTGGTGGCGCAACATCGCCGCCCTGGTCGAGGCCGGCTACGAGGTGATCGCGCCCGACCTGCGCGGGCATGGCGACTCCGACGCGTCGGCCGACGACGTGTACGACATCGCGGCCTACAGCCGGGACGTCTATCTGTTGGTCCGTTCCCTGGGACACGAGCGGTGTGGGGTCGTCGGCGGTGACGTCGGCGGAGTCGTCGCGGTGGATCTGCTGCACCGCTATCCCGGCTTCGTCGAAAAGCTCGTCTTCTTCGACACCGTTCCGCCGCTGGTCTTCGACGACTACGTCGCCGCCGGGCTCGACCCGATGGGCATCCTTAGCGACGGGCCCACCGGCGACTACCGCCAGCGCCAGGGCGCCACCCCGGACGAGCTGGCCGCCGAGCTCGACACCGAGGACAAGCGGCGGCGCTACATCGGCGAGATGTACGGCCACCGGCTGTGGGCGTCGCCGGGCACGTTCAGTGCCGACGACGTCGACTTCATGACCGAACCGTTCGGCAGTGAGGAGCGGCTGCGGGCGGGATGGGCCGTCTACCAGTTGGCGCATGGCCGGCCGGTCAGCGAGCCGCCGATCATGGACCGCAAGGTCGACGTTCCGACCCTCATCCTCTACGGCATGGACGACCACGTCGTCGGTCCGGAGTTCATTCACTTCTGCGAGGTGGCGTTCACGAACCGAACCGGACCGGTCGTGCTGCCCGGCGCCGGGCACTTCCTCCAATGGGAGCGTGCCGACGTGTTCAATGCCCTGGTAGCGGCATTTTTCGGGGACTTACGCGTGCGTCATGAGCTGGCCGGGCGACCGGCAGCTTCCGCTCTGGGCGAATAGGCAGCGGGCCACCCTTGAGTGCTAGCACTCGCATGTATAGAGTGCTAGGTGGCTTGCGGACAACACTCCTCTCGTCGGCACCCGCGACGACGACGCGAGGGCACGGACGTATGCCGAACACCTGGTAATTCCGACTGGTCCGGGCGCACTCGCCCCGGCCGCAAGTTAACTAAGTGGAGGACTCCATCGTGGCCGTGAACATCAAGCCACTCGAGGACAAGATCCTCGTACAGGCCAATGAGGCCGAGACGACCACCGCGTCGGGTCTGGTCATCCCGGACACCGCCAAGGAGAAGCCGCAGGAAGGCACCGTCGTTGCCGTCGGCCCCGGCCGCTGGGACGAGGACGGCGAGAAGCGGATCCCGCTGGACGTCGCCGAGGGCGACACCGTCATCTACAGCAAGTACGGCGGCACCGAGATCAAGTACAACGGCGAGGAGTACCTGATCCTCTCGGCCCGCGACGTGCTGGCGGTCGTCAACAAGTAGCAGCCGTGAACCGCCCCGGAGATCCCCGTCATTCGTGCGGGTGGTGTCCGGGGCGGAACGCGCTTAAGCGAAATCAGGACTGACATATGAGCAAGCAGATTGAGTTCAACGAGACTGCGCGCCGGGCCATGGAGGTCGGCGTCGACAAGCTCGCCGACGCCGTGAAGGTGACGCTGGGTCCCCGCGGCCGGCACGTGGTGCTCGCCAAGTCGTTCGGCGGCCCGACGGTCACCAACGACGGCGTGACGATCGCGCGTGAAATCGAGCTCGAGGATCCGTTCGAGAACCTCGGCGCGCAGCTGGTGAAGTCGGTGGCCACCAAGACCAACGATGTTGCCGGCGACGGCACCACCACGGCCACCGTGCTGGCCCAGGCCATCATCAAGAACGGCCTGCGCAATGTGGCCGCGGGTGCCAACCCGATCGCGCTGGGTGCCGGCATCGGCCGGGCGGCCGACGCCGTGTCCGAGGCGCTGCTGGCCTCGGCCAAGTCGGTGTCGGACAAGGTCGCCATCGGCCAGGTCGCCACGGTCTCCTCGCGTGACGAGGAAGTCGGCGAGATGGTCGGCGAGGCGATGACCAAGGTCGGTGCCGATGGTGTGGTCAGCGTCGAGGAGTCCTCGACCCTGAACACCGAGCTGGAGATCACCGACGGTGTCGGTTTCGACAAGGGCTTCATCTCGGCCTACTTCGTCACCGATTTCGACTCGCAGGAAGCCGTTCTCGAGGACGCGCTGGTGCTGCTGCACCGCGACAAGATCTCCTCACTGCCCGACCTGCTGCCGTTGCTGGAGAAGGTCGCGCAGGCCGGTAAGCCGCTGCTGATCGTCGCCGAGGACGTCGAGGGTGAGGCGCTGTCGACGTTGGTCGTCAACGCAATTCGCAAGACGCTCAAGGCCGTTGCGGTCAAGGCGCCGTTCTTCGGTGATCGCCGCAAGGCGTTCCTCGACGACTTGGCGGTCGTCACCGGTGGCCAGGTCGTCAACCCCGACGTCGGCCTGCTGCTGCGTGAGGTCGGCCTCGAGGTGCTCGGCACCGCGCGCCGCGTGGTGGTCAGCAAGGACGACACCGTGATCGTCGACGGTGGCGGTACCGCTGACGCGATCGCCGGTCGGGTCAAGCAGCTCAAGAGCGAGATCGAGGCGAGCGACTCCGACTGGGACCGCGAGAAGCTGCAGGAGCGGCTGGCCAAGCTGGCCGGCGGCGTCGCGGTGATCAAGGTCGGTGCGGCCACCGAGACCGCACTCAAGGAGCGCAAGCACCGCGTCGAGGACGCCGTTGCGGCGGCCAAGGCTGCGGTCGAGGAAGGCATTGTCGCCGGCGGCGGCAGTGCGCTGGTGCAGGCTCGTGCCGCGCTGGACTCGCTGCGCGCGTCGGTGTCCGGTGATGAGGCGCTCGGCGTCGAGGTATTCGCTTCCTCGCTGTCGGCTCCGCTGTTCTGGATCGCCACCAACGCCGGTCTGGACGGGGCCGTCGTGGTCAGCAAGGTCAGTGAGCTGCCGGTCGGGCACGGCTTCAACGCCGCGACGCTGACCTATGGCGATCTGATCGCCGACGGCGTGATCGATCCGGTGAAGGTGACCCGCTCCGCGGTGCTCAACGCCGCGTCGGTGGCCCGCATGGTGCTCACCACCGAGACCGCTGTCGTGGACAAGCCGGTCGAGGTCGACGAGCATGCCGGCCACGGTCATCACGGGCACGCGCACTAAGTAGTTAGCTACGAAACACCCCCGGTCCTGTTGGGCCGGGGGTGTTTTCGTCGTGCTATGCCGCAGCCAGCCCACCGTCGATGGGTGACGGTGGAATACTCGGGGAAACGGCGATTCAGATCTGAGGTATACCGTGTCGGGATTACGGACGGCATTGCTGACCGCGGTTGCCGGGCAGCTCGGAAGGCCGCATGGCTTAGTTGGTCGCGGCGTGGCGTTACTCCTCAATCGCGGCAATCGTCAGGCGGTGGCCGGCGCCGTCGACGCGACCGAAGCCACAGCCGGGAATGCCGTGGCCGACATCGGATTCGGTGGTGGGCTGGGCCTTGAACTGCTCCTACGGCGAGTCGCCCCGCAGGGAACGGTCCACGGCGTCGAAATTGCCGACGACATGCTCGCGCGTGCCCGTGCGCGCTTTGACAGGCAGATCGCGGCGGGCTCACTGGTGCTTGAACGTGGGTCGTTGACCGCATTGCCGCTCGACGACAAATCCCTGGACGCGGCGATCACGGTCAACACTGTGTACTTCGTGACCGACCTCGACGCGGCCTGCGCCGAACTCGCGCGCGTCCTGCGACCCGGTGGCCGGGCCGTCCTGGGCGTCGGCGATCCTGACGCGATGGCCCGCTTGCCCTTCACCGCCTACGGGTTCGCGCTTCGCCCGATCGCCGAGATCGTCGCCTCCTTGAGGAGAGCCGGACTCGAGAACGTGGAGCAGCGACGCCTGAACGACGTGGCAATCCCACACCATGTGTTGGTTGCACGGTAGTTCTCTCGCGATACACCCCCGGCCAACAGGCCGGGGGTGTTTTCTTTATCGGCATGGAACGCATCTGGCAGTGGGCCTGGGATCGGTACAAGTCCAGGTATTCGTGGGCTGCATGGCTGCTCACGTTCCTTCTGGCGTACCCGGTTTATGTCGCCTGGTCGTTGAGCATCGTCGCGTTCGAAAAGTCTGATCGCTACCTTGCGGCCGCCGCGGTGACCGTGGTCATCGTGCTCGCATACTTGTTCACTGTGGTGATTCCCGGGGGTAAGGACCCCCGCATCATTGAGCGTTGGGCCGCCGGCGAAGACGTTGACCGAGAAGCCGCACTGCGCGCCACCTACGACTATGGCCGCAAACTGATCGTCCGAGGACTGTCTTTCACCTTTCCCTGGGTGGCAGTGCAATTCATCGTTGTCGGGATGATCGCCGGAGCCAGCGGGTCGCGGCTCATCCAATATGCGGTCATCGGTGCCATTGCCGGGACCGCCGGCCAGCTGATCACCAACCACAGCTACGTCGAATCGACTCTGCGGCCTGCCCGGGCTGCGATCGTCTCGGACACCGAGATCGGCGATTACCTCCCGCGCCCTCGTCCCGATTTCGGCACCTGGACCAATGCGGCCATGCTCGGGGTGGGGTTCGCGTTCGCCGTTGTGGGAGCCATTCTCGGATCAGTGTTGGACGTGGCGGCACACGGCCCAATCCTCGCAATGCTCATCGGTGGCGTGCTGGTACTGGTTGTCGGGCCGTCGCTCTGGGCCGCGTATTCGCCACTGCTGCAACCCATCCGGGATCTCGCGGCTGGAACTGAGCGAGTTGCCGCCGGCGACTTCAGCCAACGACTGCCGGTGGTGCAGGATGACGACCTCGGTGCACTCTCGGCCTCGTTCAACCGGATGCAGGCCGGTTTGATTGAGCGGCGACGACTTCAGGCGGCGTTCGGGACATACGTCGACCCGGTCTTGGCGGCTCGGCTGCTCGAGCAGGGTGACGACATCTTCACCGGCGAACGTCGTGAGGTGACAGTGATGTTCATCGACATTCGTGATTTCACTCCCTTCGCCGAGGCCAACACCGCCGAAGACACCGTCGCCCGGCTCAATTCCCTGTTCGAGATCGTGGTTCCGGCCGTGTTCGACGCCGGCGGGCATATCAACAAGTTTCTCGGTGACGGCGCGATGGTGGTGTTCGGTGCGCCCAACGATCTGCCCGATCATGCCGACGCCGCGGTGGCCGCGGCCGTGCTGATTCACCGCCTCGTCGCCGAGCGCTTCGGCGGTGAGCTTCGCATCGGCATCGGGATCAACACCGGCAAGGTCATTGCCGGAACCATCGGTGCCGGAAGCCATCTCGAATTCACGTTGATCGGCGACACCACGAATGTCGCTGCGCGCGTCGAGCAGCTCACCAAGACCACCGGGGACGCGATCCTGCTCACCCAGCAGACCGTCGACGCCTTGGTCTCTCGGCCGCCGGGATTGGCCGACCGAGGTGCACACGCATTGAAGGGCAAATCGGCGCCCATGAACGTCTTCGGTCTCGACCCGGCGACGGCTGGAATTGTTGGGATCGGTAGCCGCACCGGGCCTGTGCACTGAGTGATCTCACGCCAGTCGAAGGAGGAAACGATGCCGCAGCGGGCTCTGCCTTGGGCGTTGATCGTTGCCACCACAGCTGTGATCGCGGGTGCCGCACCAGCCCATGCTGATCCGCTCGATCCCATTCCGGGAGAAGGCTTCTTCCTCGTCGGAGCCGACATCGCACCGGGGGTGTACAACACGAGCGGGTCGGCGTCGGCCTGGGCGGTCTACATCAACGACGTGCCGACGCAGGGCTCGATGTGCGTGTGGTTCACCTACAGCACGCCGGACGCGAACAAGGACCACGTCGTCGCGACGAACATGTCCATCGGCCCGATGAACGTGGCGATCAATTCGACGGTGAAGGCCTTCGAGTCACACAACTGTGAGCCATGGACACGGGTGACCTAGACCGCGAGCGACGTCGCGATGTCGACCTCGGAGGTGAGCGTCTGATGCACCGGGCACCGCTCGGCGATCGCGAGCAGCCGTTCGCGTTGGCTGTCGTCGAGGTCCCCGACCAAGGTGATGGTCCGATCGATGTGGCTGATCCACCCCTTCTTGGTTTCACATTCCGCACAGTCTTCGGCGTGAATCCGCTTGTGCCGCAAGCTCACCTCCACCCGCTCAAGCGGCCAGCCCTTCTTGTTCGCGTACATTCGCACCGTCATCGAGGTGCACGCCCCAAGACCGGCCAGCAGCAGGTCGTAGGGCGTCGGCCCCTCGTCGTCGCCGATCGGCAGTGGTTCGTCCGCGAACAACTGATGCGGCCCAGCGGTGATTCGTTGTGTGTAGGTCCCCGTGCCGGTCTCGGTCACGGTCACAGTGCCTTCGGTCGACGTAGCGTGACCGTCGGAGGTGTCTGCCGTCATGGCTGCCATCCAACACCATGGCGGAGAACAGCTTCGTCCCGTCCCGCACAAGTGAGGCACATATGAACAGCAGCCGGTGGTCGATGATCTGCGTGGTCTCCGCAGTGGTGATCGGAGGCGTTACGGCGTCACCCACAGGCAGCGCCGACCCGACAACCGGCTCTGTGGTCACGCTGCAGCAGCTGCTGTCCGCGCCGGTGCCGGCACTGTGTGAGCACGACCCCGGTGACCTCGTGAACGGCACACTCCCACAACAAGAATCACATCGCGGACATGTGGGAATCGCCAGGAGATACGACCAACCGGGCGAGCCCTACAAGGTTGCGTTCGGCAGCCTGACCGGCGCGGACAGCATCGACGCAGCGATGGTGACCGACTGCAGCGCCGGCGGGGTGCCGTGGCCGGAAACCGTGCAGCTCTACACCGCCGGGCCCACCCGGTTGGGCGGTGTGGACCTCGGCGACATCACCCACAGCCGCGAAGTGGTGACGGATCTGTCCATCAGCGACGGCGTAGTTCGCGTGCACTGGTTGGCCAATGGCCCCAACGATGGTGAATGCTGCCCGTCGATTCAGATGGCCGCCGACTTGCGCTGGGACGGCTTGACTGTGCGCGCCGAGAACGTCCGCAGGCTCAACTGACCGGCGTCGGCTGAATCGACACCAGACGGAAGGTGTCGGACGAAGCGTCATCCGGCGTGAAGCTGACCAGCAGAGTGTTCGGTGGGAAATGCGTGGCAAGTTCATTCAGCGTCCTCGGCATGAACACCCGGGACTTGGCATTGCCGTACCAGTTCGGATCGGATGGGTCGACGCTGAGGCTGCTCACGCTGTCGATGGTGGCGTCCCACTGCTTGACGGCCTCCGGTGCCGCATCGCCGAAGCCCGTCGACTTCAAATACACATCGCCCTGTCCCGCAAGGGTTATCGCTGTGCTGCCACCGACGGGCGTGCCGGTGGTGGTGCCGTTGACGGCATCGGCCGTGACCGACGCCAGACGTGCGGTGCAGACGTTGTCGACGACATTGGGTGGCATGCACGAAGCCGGCAGCGGGTCGGCATGTGCCGCAGCGGCGGACATCGCGAAAGTTGAGACCGTCACGCCGACGGCGACCAATGCACGACCGTGCCGGTTCCGCATGGCGGTCCCCCTTTCGCGTCTCTGAACTGTATTCGGTCCGTTCGGCGTGGGAGTTACCTACGCCGAGAGCAATTCGTGCTCGTCCCGGCCGCGCGCGGCAGCTATTGGCACGACGGCCGCCCGAGGATGGGGGCGATAGCTGTCGAGATAGTCGTCGACCTGCTGTTGACGAAGCGGCACGGAGAAGATGCTCACCGGACTGGTCGCCTCGATGAAGACACCGGACTCCGACAGTCGTCGTGACGCCGCGCGGAAACCTGCCACCGAACCGCCAAGGCAGGCGATCAGTCCCACTCCGAACACCACCGCTGCGGAGGCGGTACCGGTCGCCAGGGCGGCGACGAAGAGTCCGAGCGTGGCGAAGGCCAGTAACAGAAGGAGGTAGCCGACGGCGGAAGCAGTCGAGGCGGAAGTGCGCCGGTCAGTGCTCATAGATCTCATCTCCAAAATATCACCAGAAGAAACGATACGCGTAGCGTAGCGATCGCTACGTATAGCGTAGCGTAAGCAGGCGTCGGGTTATTCCCGTGCAGGTGAGAGAGGAGAGCGATGGCATCCCGCCACCGCGTCGAGGAGGGCATCGCCGATTCGACGTTGCACTTATTGCGCGCTGGGGGACCGCGTGCCGTCACCGTCGAGGCCGTCGCCGCACACTCCGGAATCGCGAAGACAACGATCTACCGTCGGCACCCGAATCGTCGGGACATGTTGTCGAGTGCACTGTCGGCGGTCGCATCGCCGGAGCCGCCGGGCTCGGGGGCCGACGCCGCCGATCAGCTTCGGTGGCTCATCGACCATGCTGTCGAAACCATCGACAGCGGCATCGGCTTCGGCGGTCTTGCGGCGATGCTGACCGACGATGACCCGGAATTCACTGCCGTGTTCCGCGCCATCCTTACCGGCCAGCGGGCCGAACTGTCGGCCGTCATCGACAGCGCGAAAGCCAGCGGCTCGATGCGGGCCGACATCGACAACGCGACGTTGATCGACGCGATCGTCGGCGCCTACATTGCCGAGCGCGCCCGTACCGGGCAGGTGGCCGACGGCTGGCGCGAGCGGCTCTTCGAGCTCTTCTGGCCGGCGGTCCGAGCCGACGGTTAGTCGCGACCACCGGCCAGCAGGCCGGCTGAGGCGAACTTCAGCCCGGCCCGCAGCTCGTCCAGTGAAATAGGGTCGTCAGATTCGATGTAGCGCATGGTCGTTGCGACGGCCATGTTGAAGAACAGCCATGCCAAGGCGCTGGTGCTCAGCTCGTCGCGATAGTGGCTGCGGTAATGCGTCATGTGCAGTCGGGTCATTGCCAGGAGGGTGGCGTTGAGCCCGGACACGCTCTCGAATGTCCGGACGTGCTCGGGGCGTTCGTTGAGGTAGCGGATCAGCCGACGGTTGGCGATCGTGAAGTCGATGAGCATGTCGATCGACGACTCCATCGCCGACTCCGGCCGCTCGAGGGTGTGCGCTCGCAGCATTTCCTCGATCGCGGGGGCCTGCTCTGCGGCGAGCTGCTCGACCGCGGCGTTGATCATCTGATCCTTGTTCTCGAAGTATTGGTAGATCGACCCCTTGCTGATTCCGGCTTTGTCCGCGATCAGGTTGGTGGTGATCTCCTCGGGAGCGTGGCGATGCAGCAGTGTCGCGGTCGTGGAGACTATTTTTGCGACCATCTCACGAGAGCGTGCCTGCTGCGGCGCTTTGCGACGCTCTGACCTGGGCTTAGCTGTGCTCACGGAACGCTCCTGACGCGACTTGAATGCGACCTGACAGTCAGGTTAGCGTCTGGCCAACCGACAGGAGGGTCACCGATGACCGCGACACCGGACCTTGACGTCCACCAGGAGCTCGCCGACTCCGGGCCGATCGAACTCGTACCGCCGGACTCGCTGACCGCCGAGCACACCGGGCACTGGACGTTCCTCATCCTCGAGGGCGCGGCATTCATGATGCAGGCCATGCACCCCGTCATCGCCGAGGTCACCGGAAAGTACTCCGCAGCCTTCCACGGCGACCCGGGCGGCCGTGCGATCCGCTCCGTCGACTCCGTGCTGCGCTGGACCTACGGGGGAGCGGAAGCCGCCGCCGAAGGCGACCGGGTTCGTGATCTGCACAAGCCGATCACGATGAAGAGCGCCGAAACCGGCAAGCAGATCAGCGCGTTGAACCCCGAGGCCTATCAATGGGTCATCGCCACCGGATACATCGTCAACGCACAAGCCGGACGGCTGATGATCGGCCGGGAGTTCACCGACGCGGAAAAAGATGAGCTGCTGCGAGATAACCGCCGTCTGGCTCGGCTGCTCCACGTGCCGATGCGTGGTTATCCCAAGACGCAACGGGAGATGGCCGCCTATTACGAGGCGATGATCGACACACTGCAGGGCACGCCGCAGGCGCTGTCGTTGATCGAAGACCTGAAGAACGGCAGGGTCGAGGTGCCGCCGTCGACGCCGAAGCCGGTAGCTGCCGCGGTGCGCACCGCGCTCAAGCCCGCGCTGCGGCTGAACTACCTCTCGATCGTCGGACTGCTGGATCCGCGGTTGCGGGAGAAACTCGGTGTCACCTGGAGCGACGAGGAGGAGCGGCAGCTCACCCGCAGGTATACGGCGATCCGGACCGCCTACCGGGTGCTGCCCGAGCGGCTGACCTACTTCCCGTTGGCGTATCACGCGCGCAAGCACCCAAGTGCCTCGAGAAAATGAAGCAGCGCCAACAGAAGTCATTCGCCTACAACCTGCCGAAGTAGAGCGTGGGCGGGGACAATCTGAAGTCATGTTCCCCTCGACACCCTCGGCCACGGCCGCAGTCTCTGTGGCGACGCGCTTCTACACGCCGGCGTTGTTCAACCACTGTGCGCGTTCGTATGTGTGGGGCATGAAATACGCAGCCGCACATGACATCACCTTCGATGACGAGCTGTATTTCGTAGCGGCCATGCTGCACGACCTTGCGCTCACGGCCCCCTTCGACAGTCATCGAATCGCCTTTGAGGAAGCCGGCGGCGACCTCGCCTGGGTGTTCGCGGTGGCGGCCGGGTGGCCAGTCGATCGGGCGGCCCGGGCAGAGGAAATCATCGTGTTGCACATGCGCGACGACGTCGCCGCCGACGTCGATCCCGAGTCTCACCTGTTGCAGGTGGCGACCGCGTGGGACGTCGCCGGGCGGCGCCCGGAAGAGTTCGCCTCAGAGGTGCGAGCCCAAGTCCTCGAGCAGTATCCCCGGCTGGGATTCGGCGAGGAGTTTCTGGCCTGCTTCGAAGACCAGGCCCGACGCAAGCCGGACGGCGCCGCGGCAGCCGCCGTCGCGAGCAATGGTGCCGCGCGAATCAGGGCGAATCCGCTCGACCAGTAGGCGTGCGAAATTTCGCGGCGCATATCGTCGAGGCATGCGAGCAACCGTGATGTACGAAGCCGGCGACGTGCGCGTCGAAGAGGTTCCCGACCCCGTCCTCAAAGACCCCACCGACGCGATCGTGCGCGTCACCCGCGCGTGCATCTGCGGCAGCGATCTGTGGCCGTACCAGTCCATGCCGCATAAGGACGGCGGCCGCCGGATGGGGCACGAGTTCATCGGCATCGTCGAGGACGTCGGCACCGACGTGAGCGGCTTGCAGCGCGGAGATCTCGTCGTCGCGCCGTTCGTGTGGGCCGACAACACCTGCGACTTCTGCCGCGAGGGTCTCCAGACCTCATGCCGCCACGGCGGCGGCTGGGGAGCCCGCGGGGTCGACGCGGGCCAGGGTGAAGCCGTCCGCGTGCCCCAGGCGCAGGGCACTCTGGTGAAGCTGCCGGTCGCCGAGGACTCGGCGCTGATGCCGTCGCTGCTGACCCTGTCCGACGTCTTCTGTACCGGCCACCACGGGGTGGTGACCGCCCGGGTGCGGCAGGGGTCGTCGGTGACCGTCATCGGCGACGGTGCGGTTGGGTTGTGCGCGGTGCTGGCCGCCAAGCGCCTCGGCGCCGAGCAGATCATCCTCAACGGCCGCCATACGACCCGGACCGATCTGGGTCGCGATTTCGGCGCGACCGACGTGGTCGCCGAACGCGGCGACGAAGCCGTCGAGAAGATTCGCGAACTCACCGGCGGCGACGGTACCCATGCGGTCATCGAATGTGTCGGGACGGAACAGGCGTTGGTCACGGCTCTCGGTGCTGTCCGCGCCGGCGGCGCGGTCAGCCGGCTTGGGGTGGCCCAATACCGCCAGGGGCCAATGGGATTCGACATGATGATGCGCAACATCACCCTCACCGGTGGTGCCGCGCCGGCCCGCGCCTACATCGAGGAACTCATGCCGGACATCCTCGACGGTGCCATCGAACCGGGCCGGGTCTTCGACCGCACCATCGGCCTCGACGAGACGCCTGACGGCTACCGCGCGATGGCCGACCGTGAAGCCCTGAAGGTGCTGATCCAGCCCTAGGCTGATGTACCTCTAGCGGCCCACGCGGTCGCGGTGACCGGGAACGGGCCGTCGCCCAGCCGCTCGCGAGCCGCAGACTCGAGACGGGTGAGGGCGTCGGGCTCGAGTCGCCGCACGTATTCGCCGGCGGGGCCGACACCGAATGTGTATGGGTGCCACCACTCGTCGAACGTCGCGTGCAGGACTCGCACGGAGATGGATTCCTCACGTACGTCGCTCAATCCGGCGTCGCCGAATAGTTCGGTGAGGTGCCCTGCAGACGCCCCGGACTGGAACGCTTCGTCCTGAGCGTCCGCGTCGATCGTGTGCACCGCGTCCCAGAACGGCGCCAGAGCGCCGGTCGCACCGTCCCACAGGCAGGCCGCGACGACGCCTCCGGGGCGTGTTACGCGTGCCATCTCCCGCAGGCCGGCCACCGGGTCGGTCATGAAGTGCACCACCAGCTGCGCCAGTGCCGCGTCGAATGATGCCGACTCATAGGGCAACTCCTCCGCGACCCCCAGCCGCACGTCGACGTCCGGCAGCCGCTTCGCGAGTGCGGCGACGAACGGCGGTGACGGGTCGATCCCGGTGACGTCGGCTCCAGCCGAGTGCAGATGTGCGGTGAGGGCGCCGGTTCCGCACCCCACGTCCAGGACCTTGTCGCCGGGACCGACCCCGGCGAATGAAGCGAAGACCGACGCCAACGGTTCGGCGTAACGGCCCATGAACCGGGCGTAGTCCTCGGGCGGGACCACAAAACTCACCCGGTCAATGCTATTCGGTTGTGCGGCAACGATCTAGTCACTCAGGGTCGGATTCCAGTTCCCGGCCGCGCCAGTCCACCACGTCGGCAACGCCCCGCCCTCGGATTCCCAACGCTGCAGCCAGATGGATTCATCGACTTTCGGCATGTTCGTGTCCTTTCGCGGTGTGCATGCCGTAGGGCACGGCCCTGAGAACGGTGACGGAAAGTACTGCACCGCTGGGCAGTTCGTAGTCGCGTCGCTGACCCGGGCGCGCACCTGTGATTGCAGCGCCCAGCGGCGACTGCACTGAGTAGACCTCCAAGTCGCCGTACTCGGCGCCCCGGATCCCCAAGAGAAAGGTTTCGATGTCGCCGGTGTCGTCGTACCGGATGGTCACGACCATGCCGGGCTCGGCGATGCCGTCGTCGGGCGGATCCTCACCGACGACAGCGGTGACCAGCAAGTCGTGAATCTGCTGGATTCGGTTCCACCAGCCGCGTTGAACGGCCGCTGCGTTCTCGTCGGTGTCGCCGTTGAGCGCCCCGGCGGCTGAGAGTCGGCGCAGCGTTGCCAATTCCTGCTGGAGCCGCTCGTAGGCCTGTGGCGATATCCAGACGCGTTGGGTCGTGATCATCGGGTGTTCCTTCCAAACAAGGCGTCACAAAGGTTGTCGTCAGGGGCGGGCTGTGGCATGTGCTCCGCCCCTGACGACTCGGTGTCCCCGGTCGGGGCTGGTTTGTGGTCGCGGCGGGTGGTCAGCGGCCGACGCGACGCAGCGGATCGAACTCGCGCAGGACCTCAGGCTGCTTTCCGGTGGTGATGTATTCCGCCAGTAGTCGCCCAGTCACCGGGCCCTGCGCCAATCCCCACATGCCGTGGCCGCCGGCGACATAGATTCCGGGCGACGTCTCTCCGATCAGGGCTCGTCCGTCAGGGGTGACCGGTCGCGCACCGACCCAGGTGTCGGTGCGTTCGCTCCATCGAACTCCCCGGAGTAATGGACCGGCCGAGTCGACGATCGCGGCCACTCGCTCGGGCCGTGGCCGCTCGTAGGGTTCGCGAAACTCCATGGTGCCGGCTACCCGCAGAGCACCCTTGTACGGCGTGCACGCCACCCGCGCATCCGGTAGGTAGATCGGTCCGGGAACGGGCCGGTCGACCGGCACGGTGAACGAGTACCCGCGGGCCGACCGCACCGGCACCCGGACCCGGTGGCCCGCGAGTCTCGCGAGACCCGCCCCGGTAGCGATGACCGCGACGTCCGCGCGCAACGGCGGAGCGCTGCGCGGGTAGACGCTCGCGCCATTGCTGATGCAGACCACGTCGCTGACCTCCAGAATGCGCATCGTCGCGCCGCGCTCCTCGACTGCGCGGCCCAGGCTGCGGACGAACCTGCCCGGGTCGACGAATCGCTGTCCGTTGATGTTCAGTCCGGCGCCGACGGCAGCCGATGCCAGCGGCACCTGTTCCCGCAGTGCCGCACCGCTCAATCCGGTGATGAACAGTGGGTGGCCGCTCTTTTCGAACTTGCGAAGCTCACGGATCATCGCGTCGGCCTCGTCGGTGGTGCGGAACAACGCCGTGACAGGGGCGTCGGTGACCGGGGCATCGACACCGTTGGCGACCAGGACATCGAACGCTTCGATGCACTCCTCATCGAGCGGAGCGTTGGCCCGCGCCACGCGGTTCCATGACGACCGCCGGCAATTCGCGGCGAATTGCAGCAGAAACAGCGCCAGCGACGCGTCGGCTCGCAGCGGTATGTGCAGCGGTGAAGCGGGGTCGAGCAGCGAGCTCAAACCGCGGCGCAGAACGGACGGCGAGTTCAGCGGCAGGGTCAATCCGGGTGAGATCCAACCGGCGTTGCCCCAGGAAGCGCCGGCGGCCACGCCCATGCGGTCCACCACCGTCACCTCGACCCCGCGCTCCTGCAAGAACCACGCTGTCGACAACCCGACGATCCCCGCACCGACCACGATCGCCGATCGCGGTCCGCCGTCGATGCGTCCTGCGCCGCCCACCACACACCTCCAGACTCGAAACTGCTGATGCCTCCACAGTGGCTGTCGGCCGCTGGAACCGGTCGTCGAATCTCGACAGGTGCCCAGCGAAAGACTGTCGGTTTCCGACAAAAGCCCCAGTGGTCGGCGGGCAGCTATGCGGTGTCGGTGGCGGCCAGTTCGATCATCATTGCCAGCCGCTTCTTTGGATCACCGAGCGGCAGAGTGGTGATCTCGTTCATCTTGCGCAAGCGGTAGCGCACCGTGTTCTCGTGCACCCCCAAGAGGCGGCCTGCTTCTGCCGGGTCGCCCTGTGATGCCAGCCAAGCCCGCAGAGTCGTCACGTGGTTGGTGCCGTGGGCCTGATCGTGCCGTCGAAGTTCGGCGAGCGGTCCCCGGTCGGGTGACCGGCCCGAGCCGGCCGCAGTTCTCAGCCGCTGCAACAGGATGTCGTCGCAGGATTCGTCGTAAACCGGCGGCGGATTGTCCTCAGATCCAATCCCGTTGAGCGCCAGGCACTCGTCGGCCTCGTGCCGCGCCGCGACCAGATCGGCCGTCCCGGCCACCCCGCTGATACCGGCTGTGACAGCAACCCGCTCGGGCAGCGCCGCGGCCAGATCGGCCACCCAACGCCGTGCCCCTGCAGACGAATCGCCGGGCAGCACCGTGTAGACCGTGCTGCCCGCCAAGGCACTTCGACCCGGCCGCGACCAACCGAACCCGGTGGTGGCGCGTTCAAACGCCAACAACAGTGCGGCATCTCGTTGTCCCCCGATGGACGCCTGCAGCGCGATTACTCGTAATGGGCTGTGCGGCAGTCCCAGTCGACTGGCCGCGGTCGCGGCATCTGCGCTGCCTTCCAGCAATCTGATCACCAGATCCGACTCCACCTGTCGCTCGAGGTCGGCACTGGCACGAGAGCGCAGCAGATGCAAGGAGACGGTGCGCGCCCCATCGGCCAGCGCGGTCAGGGCTGTGCCCGTCAGTGGCGCGTCACACGCCACCCACACCGATCCCATGAGTTCGCGTCCAGAACGCACTGCAACGACCATGCGCCCCGTCAGGCCGTGGTCCCTGTCCTCGCCCACGAACAACGGTTCGTCGGAATCGGCCAGATGTTGCGACACGCCCTGGTCGTCGAAGAACGCGCGTAGTCGCTCGGGAGTTCGGCGATCCATGATGGTCTGCACCCGCGCCGGGTCGGCGTGCTGTTGCATCGTGGAATAGGCCAATACCCGCGAGAGCCGGTCCTCGATCGTCACCGCCCCGCCAGTAGCCTCCGCCAAGCTGTCGGCAAGCGCGAACAGGTCCGTCGGGCCGCGCCCGGACTCGGTTTCGCGGCCCTCCAACACAAGGCCGTACACGACGGCCGCCACTTCACTCCACGACATCGACGGATCGATCATCACCACCGCGACACCATCGGCCGCGCCTTCAGCTGCGGCGTCATCCTGGTCGTCTCGTGCGAGGACGACGAGCGCGCGCGCCGTGGCGGCCCAGTGCACAGCTTCCTGCGCCGAACGCGCTCCGAGGCCGAGCAGCACGTCGCCGATGACGGTGTGCCCCTCTACGGTGGCGGGCATGGCGACGCTGCGCAGTTGCGTAGACCGCGGGATCGGGCAAACCCGCAGGCGTGCCCCGTAATTGCCCAGCACATTGACCAGCCGGTCCAACGTGACACTGTTTCTCCCGACGCCGCCGATCAACCAGCCTAGCCAGCATGCCCCAGAAGTCACGATGACCCTGCGGACGAAGGTTGCCACACCAGGTCGCTGACAGCAGTAAAGTGCTGCTCGTGGTCAACGTGTTCGCCGGCGCCCGAGGTCGCTGGCTGGCGGTTGCCGCCTCGCTGACCGTCGCCGGGGGCATGTTCTATGCCCAGAGCACCGAAAGCCCGAAGTGTTGCGTTGCGGCGCCGTCAGTTTCGCCCGCCGCCCAGACCTCGATCGCGGCGGACATGCCGCGCATCGCCCAGCCCACCGAGGCGGAACTGCTGGCGGCCAGTGCACCCGTCGCCGGCGCCGACTTCCAGCTGGCCCTGCCGAAGGGCATTGCCCCCGAGGCAGGATTGCAGGTTCACACCATCTGGGTGGCCCGCGCGATCAGCGTGATGTTCCTGGAAATCAAGACCATCGGCGGCTACCGGCAGGATCCGTTGCCGTGGCACCCCAACGGCTTGGCCATCGACGTGATGATCCCGAACTACCACACCCCGGAGGGCATCGAGCTCGGCAACCAGATCGCCGGCTTCGCCCTGGCGAACGCCAAGCGGTGGGGCGTGCTGCACGTGATCTGGCGCCAAGGCTTCTACCCGGGCATCGGGGCGCCGAGTTGGACCGCCGACTACGGCAACGAGACCGCCAACCACTACGACCACGTCCACATCGCCACCGACGGTGGCGGATACCCGACCGGACACGAGACGTACTTCCTCGGGTCCATGCGATCAGAGCCGGCCTGACAGGTGCATACCGCGAAAACACGCGTGGCGATGCTGGCTGTGGCAGGCATGGCCGTCCTGAGTCCGCTGACCGCGTGCGCCGGATCGACTCCGCGCCCCGCGACCGCGCCGGCACCGCCGGCCAGTTCGGGGGAGGCCGCCGGGGCGCCGATGCCGCAGGACGTTCCCGGTCAACCGCCGACGGCCAAACGCGATGTGGTTAAGACCGCGTCGATGTCGATCTCGGTGGCTCACCCGGCAGAGGCCGCGGACAAGGCCGCCGTGATCGTCGAGAACGCCGAGGGCCGAGTCGACAGCCGCTCTGAGGACGCGGGTTCCGGCACGGGACGGGCTCGGTCGACGGTGGTCTTGCGGGTGCCCGCGGCCAAGCTCGACGAAACCCTGCGGGAACTCAAGACGCTGGGCACCGTGGAACACGTACAGGTCAGTGCCGACGATGTCACCGCCCAGCGGGTCGACCTCGACGCCCGGATCACGGCATTGCAGACGTCGGTGGACCGGCTGCTGGGCATCATGCGCGACGCCAGGGACCCCGACGCCCTGATCAAAGCCGAAAGTGCGCTGTCCGAGCGGCAGGCTGATCTCGACAGCCTGCGGGCCCAGCGTCAGGCGCTCGGCGACCAGATTGACTACAGCACCGTCGACGTCACCTTCATCGCCCAGGAGATCGGCGGACCGGCGCCCACCGAGTACCGAGGCTTCTTCGGCCAGATCGAACGGGGTTGGGACACACTGGTTTCGGTGGCCGGCAACCTCGTGCTGCTGTTCGGTCTGCTGCTGCCCTGGTTGGCGGTGCTGGCCGTCGCCGCCGCCATCATCTACGTCATCGTGCGGTGGGCGAAGGCGCGACAGCCCGCACCGCAGCAGCCGCAACCTCCGCAGCAGCCGCAGCCCGCGCCGGTCGGTGCCCCTCGCGAAGACGAGACCCCGCCCAGCTGACATGGCGCCTGGCCGACGGAGTGCGAACTCCTACAGCGATAGGTAATTCCTCGGATTGACGCGTCCCGAGATCCCATTCCGGCTATTCAGTGGCATTGGGAGCACTTCGAAGTGCAGATGCGGCCCGGTGCAGGTCCCTGTACATCCCACGTACCCGATGACCTGTCCCTTCGAGACAGTCTGGCCCTGATCCACGATCGTCCGAGACAAGTGCGCATAGCCCGTCATGATGCCAAGGCCGTTGTGCTGCACGAGGACGCTGATCCCAGCCGAGGATCCCATCCAATTGGATCGTGCTCCGTTGTTCCCATCGGTTCCCCAGCCTTCGAAGTAGATGACTCCGTCGGCGGCAGCGTAGACGGGTGTCCCAGATGCAACCGCCAGATCGATTCCGGTGTGTCCGTTGCCATACTCCTGGGTGATGCGATATCCGTTCACCGGGCGGGTGAATGGGCTTGGCGGCGGGGGCTCGGCGACGTCTATGACGGTGATGTTCACTGTGCCGACCGAAACGGATCCGCTGCCGTCGCCGACGGTGTAGCTGAAGCTGTCGGTGCCGTAGTAGTTCGCCGCGGGGGTGTAGGTAAAGCTTCCGTCGGCGTTGACGCTGGCGCTGCCGTGGGCCGGCAGCGTGTTGAGAGCGGCGGTCAAGGGGTCGCCGTCGGCGTCGGTGTCGTTGGCCAACAGGTTGTTTGTGAGCGATGTGTCTTCGTTCATCGTGTAGTTGTCGGTTACCGCGTTCGGAAGGTGGTTTACCGGAGTGGAGACCGCCGTGAGAACGTGGTAGACCAGAGCAGCGATTGGGCCACCGATGACCGGGACCATTCCGATGACATCTTTCGTCATGTCGCCGATCTCATCCAGCACGTCGGCGACGTCACCTCGCGTGACCGCGGATGAAAATTCGACGAAATCCTGCACGAGGCTCAAGCCGTTGTAAAGGGTTCCGAACACTGGCACCCAGCCCAGGGATCCATTGACCGCCGCGTCGGCCGCTTCCCGTTCCGATTCCGTTTTTGCGACCGCTCGTGCTGTCGAGGCGATAGCGGTTCGTGTCGCGGGCGCTCCGGTGGCCGGACCTACTGCAGTGCCAGGCATTTCAGTGTCCGGGGATCCACCGGCCGCTGATGCCGTCAGTAGCGATGGGCGGTGGTCTATGCGCGTGCTTTCGCTCTGTCTGGCGAACAGCCACACCGTTTCGACGAGACCACCAAGTGGGAGAACCGGCAGTTTTGGAGTGAGGGCTTGGTTGCCGAATTTGATCTCGCCGAGGACGCGGTCGGCAGCAGTGATAGATGCTGAGGTGGAATCCGAAGCGACCGCTCCCGGCTCGGACGTCGGTGTGTGCGTGGTCAGTCGAGCCGACGGTGAATTCCTTGCCGTCGGCTTGGTCGGCTTGTTCAAGCTCCTCGACCGAACTGTGCCCTGATCGACGGTCTTGCTCGGCAGGTTCTGATTACTGCGCGAGCTCTTAGCTGTATTACTGCTGGAGTCGACACTGTTGGCGTTCGTAGCGGTGCCGGGTGCCGCGGTCGCGACGCCCTGCCCACAGGTCGCCAGCGCCGCGCCAAGGCCGATACTCACCACCGCGATGCGCAACCATTCAGCAGACGTGCTCCGATGTGCTTTCGTGGATTTGCCAAAAGGCCAAACCGACGTGTTCTCAGGATTGGCAGCCGCCATCTGTTGTTCCCCCGTCATCGAGGTTTCGCATCCGCGCGAAACTGTGAGCGAGGTGGATATTAACTGTGGGAACGCTGTACGGCGAGTGTTTGACGTAATCGCGTCTAATCTGCGGCGCGCCGTCTTCGCTGAGACGGCGCGGTCGGGTCTACGAACACGCCCCGGGTCAACTCGCGGTGCTAGGTTTCCACTGCGACCCACGACCAGGCGACATGACGGAGGTACGGCTGCTGAAGCAGCAACACCGCAACGACTGGCGCGTTGCCACGCTGGCGTTCACCCGGCGTAGAGGAGTCAACGACATCCGCCCGCCCAGCTGACATGGCGACTCGATACGACCGGCCGTGGCGACGGCCCGGCGCGGCCGCCTATGCCCGACGCCGGATCCGGACCTTCCTGCACCCGCCGGTGACCGTCGTGCCCGCGCCTGCCGATCTGATCAAGGACCACGACGTCGCGGTGCGGATGCGCGACGGAGTCACGTTGCGTGTCAACGTCTATCGCCCGCCGGGTGAGGGCCCCTTCCCGGTCATCATGTCGGTGCACCCGTACGGTAAGGACGCGCTGCCGCGGCGGACCCGTCGCGGCTGGCGGCTCAACTTCCAATTCCGGATCATGAATCAACCAGAGCCCGTGCGGATTTCGAGCGAGACCGGGTGGGAGGCGCCCGACCCCGTGGCGTGGGTCGGTCGCGGCTACGTCGTGATCAACGCCGACGCGCGGGGTGCGGGCACCTCCGACGGGACCGGCTCGCTGTTGACCGACGACGAGGCCTGTGACACCTACGATCTGATCGAATGGGCCGGAACCCAACCCTGGTCCAGCGGCCGGGTGGGCATGCTGGGTGTGTCGTATCTGGCGCTCTCGCAATACAAGCCGGCGGGACTGCATCCGCCGCACCTCGCGGCGATCTGCCCCTGGGAGGGTTTTACCGACGCCTACCGCGATTTCATGACGCCGGGTGGTGTCCCCGAACGCGGCTTCTCGGTGATCTGGCAGACCCTGACGCGCCGCGTTGCCCGCCTGTCGGTCGACCTCGCCGAGCAGCGCCGCAGGCATCCGCTGCGCGATGCGTGGTGGCAATCCATCACCCCGGATCTGGCGCGCATCGAGGTGCCGATCCTGGCCTGTGCCAGCTTCTCCGACCACAACCTGCACAGTCAGGGCTCGTGGCGGCTCGTCGAGGAGGCCGGCTCGCACGAGCGCAGCGCCTACGCGCACCGCGGTGGCAAGTGGGCCGTCTTCTACAGCGTCGAGGCACAACGGGCCCAGGCGGCCTTCTTTGACCGTCATCTGAAGAATCTCGACGTGCCCGCCTTGCCGCGCGTCCGGCTGGAAGTTCGCGAACGCCGCGACGCGGTGGTCACGGTGCGCGACGAGCACGAGTGGCCACTGGCCCGAACTCGTTGGACCACACTGCATCTCGGCGACGACGGCACGCTCACCGGATCCGAACCCGCCACCACCGGCACCGCGACGTTTCGGCTGCGTCGCCAAGCCGTGGCCTTCTCGCACCGCTTCGACCGCGACGTCGAGCTCACCGGCCCGATGAGCCTGCGGCTGCGGGTTTCGTTGCACGGCGCCGACGACGCGCACCTGTTCGTCGGCGTCGAGAAGTGGAGCGACGGCCATTACGTACCGTTCGAAGGCTCCTACGGTTACGGCCGGGACCGGATCGCCGACGGCCGGCTCCGGCTGGCGTTGCGCGAATCCCTGGACGCCGCGCACCCGGTGCGGCCGGGTGAAATTGTCGATGCCGACATCGCGTTGAGTGCGTCGTCGACAGTGTTCCGCGCCGGCGACGAGCTGCGGCTGCTGATCGCCGGCCGCTACCTCGAGCCGTTCAATCCACTGTTCGGCCACCTGCCCGCGCGGTACTCGCCCAGCCGTCGCGGGAGCGCCGTCGTGCACTGGGGACCGGGCGCCTCGACGTTGACGATTCCTGTCATACCCGGATGAGAATGTTGTGGCCTCGGCGTTCCGACCTTTAGGCACCACGACAACTTCCGGAGGTTCTTCCATGCGTATCGCGGTAGCAGGCGCGACCGGCAATATCGGGGCTCGCACCGTAGCGGCCCTCGAACGCAACGGGCACGACGTGGTGCGGATCAGCCGCTCGCAGGGAATCGACCTACTGACTGGCGAGGGTCTGGATGCGGCGCTCGCCGGCGTCGACGCGGTGGTCGACGCGATCAGTGCCCCGCCCATCGGTCCCGACGAGACCCGTGAGTACTTCGCAACAACGACGACAAACCTGCTCGAAGCCGAGCAACGGGCCGGCGTGCGTCATCACGTGCTGCTCTCGATCGTCGGGATCAACCGAATCGACGGCGGTACCGCCCACTACGAGGGCAAGCGGGAGCAGGAACGTCTGATCGAGACGGGGCCGGTGCCGTGGACGATCGTTCCGGCCGCCCAATTCCACGACTTCGCCGCGATGGCGGCCAGCTGGACCGAGCAGGACGGCGTCGCGGTCATCGCCCCGCTGCTCGTCCAACCGATCGCGCCTGACGACATCGCCGCGGTGCTGGCCGAGGTCGCCGCCGGCGAGCCGCAGGGCCGTTACGTCGACGTCGTCGGCCCGGAGACCCAGGATCTGGTCGACATGGCCCGGCGCACCCACGCGGTGCTGGGCCGCTCGGTCAAGCTGGTCCCGTCCTGGGCCGGTCCGCTGGGCGAGGAGTTGGCCGGGAATGTCCTGCTTCCCGGCGAGGGCGCGCGCATCGCCCCGACGACGTTCGAACAATGGCTGGCAGCCGGCGCGCAGTAGAAAAGAGGCCCATCCCTCGCGGGATGGGCCTCTTCACATGTTTGCTGAGGATCAGGCGGATCGGCGAATTCCGCGCTTGAGCAACAACTCACGCTCCGATTCACTCAATCCACCCCAGATGCCATACGGCTCGGCGACAGCCAGGGCATGGGAACGACATTGAGCAATCACCGGGCAACTCCGGCACATTTCCTTGGCGCGCATCTCGCGCTGGGCGCGGGCGCGGCCACGCTCGCCGTCAGGGTGGAAGAACATGGACGAATCGACGCCTCGGCAGACGCCTTGCATCTGCCAATCCCAGATGTCGGCGTTCGGGCCAGGTAGCTGCTGCGGCTGTGGCATTGGAAAACCCCTCTCTCCGCACATCTTTCACATGCGTGAGTTGTGGAACCGATCCGAGCACTGTCGCCGGTGACTACTCGTGGGAACAAAGTTAGGGGCGCCTCGCAAAGCGCGTCAATAGCCGCACCATGTGCGCAATCACATAATCGCAGCTCGAGAATTTACATCACGTTCATCATTGCGACCCACCGCCGCCGGGTGAGGTGCTATTCGATGCGCGTTCATCGTGATGGTTTTGTGATTTGCGCAGGACGACGCCTCCGGAATCGCCACCGGATTTCCGCTCACCCAATAGGTAGTAAACACAGCCGTAACACGGCGACCACGAACTGTTAACTGAGATCTTTTCCGTCGTCGGTTGATAGCGTGCCGGGGCAGATGGACGCCTCTGCATTGACCTCCGCCGCCTTCGGTGACAGCCCGGACCGCTGGCCGCTGCCCGCCGCGCATACGCCCGAACAGCTGTGGCTGCGGGCCGTCGCAGCCGCCGGCCAGGGCCGATACAGCAGCGCGCGAACCGACCTCGCTGCGCTGCGCCGCCGCGAACCCGCCGGCGCCCTGGCGTCGCTCTCGCTGAGCACCGAGGCGTCGTTGCTGCGGCAACTCGGCGGACATCGGCTCGCGGCCGGGTGGGACGGCCGCGCCCTGGCGGTGGCACAGACCGCAGGCGACGGCCCGCTCGCCGTGCAGGCTCGCGCCGATGCCGTGGTGGGTCTGGCCGCCGACGCCCTCGGGGTGGGGCGGCTCGCGGCGTCGGCGCGACTGCTCGAGCGTGCCGGCGAGCTGACCCGCGAGGACGAGATGCCGCGGTTGGTCGTCCGCCGGGCCTGGGTGAACGCTGAACTAGCGATGGCCGGCGGGCACGGCGAGGATGCCGTGACCCACGCCCGCCGCGGGGTGAAGATTGCCGAGCAGATGCTGCCCGCTTTGCGGCGCCATAGGGTCAAGAGTGACGTGGTGCTCGCCGCCGCGCTGTGCTGTGCCGGAGACCTCGAGTCCGCCCGTGCGGTCGCCGACGCCGCGCTGCGCGACACCGAGACCTATAGCCTGGTTCCGCTGCGCTGGGCGCTGGCGTGTCTGCTGGCCGATATCGGTAGTGCATCGCTTACGTCACAGCAGGTCTCGGCCATCCGAGACGACTGTGCAGGCCTTATCACACGGCGCGGCGGCCGGTGGAGTAGCCGCTAACACCCGATCGGCAGTTCGGGCCGATATTGTCTAGCTGAATGGCTGCCGGGAAGCGTCCCGTACGTAACGTTGGAGATATCGCCGTCGATGACAATTCCAGGAGAACGTCTCGACGCCGCCGTTGCTGAGGCAGTGGCCGGCAGCCGGGATGCCCTCCGGGAAGTTGTGGAGACCATCCGCCCCATCGTGGTCCGTTATGTCCGGGCTCGCCTGGGGTCCACGGAGCGGGTCGGTCTCTCTGCCGACGACGTCGCTCAGGAGGTTTGCTTGGCCGCCATCCAGGCGCTGCCGCGCTATCAGGATCAGGGTCGCCCCTTCCTGGCCTTCGTGTACGGCATCGCTGCTCATAAGGTCGCCGACGCGCATCGCGCCGCGGCCCGTAACCGTTCCGACCCCACCGATGTGGTGCCGGAGCGGTTCTCGCTCGACGCTGGCCCCGAGCAGATGGCGATGCAGTCGGACTCCGCCGCGCGGATGACCAAATTGTTGGAGATCCTGCCCGAGAAGCAGCGCGAGATTCTGATGCTGCGCATCGTGGTCGGGTTGTCCGCCGAGGAGACCGCCGACGCGGTCGGCAGCACACCGGGTGCGGTGCGGGTCGCCCAGCACCGAGCCTTGGCCAAGTTGAAGACCGAGATCACCGCGGCAGGTAACGGCTATGCCTGACTTCGGACGAAATTCTCGCAACGACGATCCGTCGCTCGACGCCATCCTGGCCAGCGAGCGCTTCATCGACGCCCTGGCCGCCGGGTATCCGGTGGCCCCGCAGGACCGAGCCGACGCCGAGCTGGCCGACCTTTTGGGCGGCTGGCGCGACGAGATGCGCTGGCCGCCGGCGACCGGGCTGATCACCGAACGCGACGCCGTCACGGCGCTGCGCGCCGGGTTGGCGGAGAAGCAGAGCAGCGGACGCAGCAGGCGCGGTTTGAGCATTGTCGGCGCAGCGGCTGCCGGTGTGCTGGCCCTCGGCGGTTTCGGTGCGGTCGTGGCCGGTGCCGGGCCCGGTGACTCCCTCTACGGGCTGCGCACGATGCTGTTCGGCACACCGACGCAGGTCCGCGACGACCAAGTGGCCCTGGCCTCGGCCAAAGAGCAGCTCGCCGAGGTCCAGCAGCTAGTTGCCAAGGGCGACTGGGAGGGGGCCCAGGCCAAGCTGGTCGAGGTCAACAGCCAGGTGAGCACAGTGGCTGATCAGCCGGAGAAGGCGCAGGTCCTCGAGCAGTGGAACCAGCTGTCGGCGAAGGTCGTGCAGAAGGATCCGGAGGCCACCGTGCCACCGGGCATCACCTACACGGTTCCGGCGTCGGCCCCCGAGCAGCTGGTCCCGGCTGTGATCACGCCGTCCAACGGACCCGAGGTGCCGCCCACCAGCGTCCCGGATCTGCCGTCGATCACGATCTCCACGACGCCCTCGGACGGGACCGGCACGTCCGGTCCCTCGACGTCGGAGACTCCGACCTCGCCGACCCAGCAGACGGATCCGTCGACCACGACGACGGTCCCGACGACCACCACCGTCGCGCCGACCACGACGACGCCGCCCACCACTCCGACGAGTGCCACCACGACCACGACGCGGTTGCCGACCACGACCACCACGACGACCACGCTGGCCGGGGCGACGTCCAGTGTCAGCTCGGCCGCCCAGTCGCCGGCGCTCGCGACGACGACGGCGGCTGCGCCGGAGGCACCGGCCGCCGCAGCGACCACGTCGACGGCCGTCGTCGAGCAGCAGCAGTCATCGGCCCCGGCTACTGCGCCGCAGACGATCGCCTCGGTGCCGTCGACTGCTTTCCAGACGCCTCGCACGCAGCCGCCGGCCGCTGTGATCACCACCACGACGATGTTCCCGATGCCGGGGGCGCCGCAGCTACCGCAATTGCCGAAGCTGCCGAGTTTCGGCGGTCAGGGCAGCGGGCACTGAGCGGTTTTCGCGCTCAGCAGAAAATCAACTCCGCGGTTCAGCGGAAGCCGTCGTAGTCCGACGTCGCTTCGTTGAGTGAGGCGTCGGCGTATCCGCGGCAGTAATCCCACGTGACGTAGGCGTCCGGCTCGGGGTCGTACGCCGGCTCGTGCGGACGGACGGTGCCGTCGACCAACAGCTGAAGTAGGTTGGCGCGCAACATATCCCAGTCGTGGTAGTGGTCCTGCTGGCATTCGTCGCAGCAGACCACCAGCCCACGGATTCCGCGGTGGGCGAGCAGTGCCTCGTAGACCGCCAGGTCCGCCAGATCGGCTTCGACCGCGGCGCGCTCCTGGGGGTCCAGGGGCTGCCCGGGCTCCAATGCATCCAGCGCAGCCGACGGGTCGGCCGGGTCATCGGCGAACGGATCTGGTGGCAGGCCTGGTGGGAGGTGGTCGCGCACGAGTCCACACTACGTAACGCGGCGGGTATCGCGCCAGGGAACGCCACCGTGAGCCGATAGGATGGTGTCCACATTCCGCCAGCTGATGGAGCCCCACCGATGACCATTGCCGAAGGCAGCACCGGCCGCATCGACGGCTTGACCGCGCATCTGAATGGCCTGCTGGGGGAATCGGTTCCCACCGGCGGTGACGACCCCAACAAGATCGCGATGCTGGGCCTGACATTCGACGACGTGCTGCTGCTTCCCGCCGCCTCCGACGTGGTTCCGGCCACCGCCGACACCTCCAGCCAGCTGACCAAGAAGATCCGGCTGAAGGTGCCGCTGGTCAGCTCCGCGATGGACACCGTCACCGAGGCCCGGATGGCGATCGCGATGGCCCGTCAGGGCGGTATGGGCGTGCTGCACCGCAACCTGTCGATCGCCGAGCAGGCCGGACAGGTCGAGATGGTCAAGCGGTCCGAGGCGGGCATGGTCACCGACCCGGTGACGTGCTCGCCGGAGAACACGCTGGCCGAGGTCGACGCGATGTGCGCGCGGTTCCGCATCTCCGGTCTGCCGGTGGTGGATGCGCAGGGCTCACTCGTCGGGATCATCACCAACCGCGACATGCGTTTCGAAGTCGACATGAGCAAGCCGGTCTCCGAGGTGATGACCAAGGCCCCGCTGATCACCGCGCAGGAGGGCGTGACCGCTGACGCCGCGCTAGGCCTGTTGCGCCGCAACAAGATCGAGAAGCTGCCGATCGTCGACGGACACGGGCGGCTGACCGGTCTGATCACCGTCAAGGACTTCGTCAAGACCGAACAGCACCCGCTGGCCACCAAGGACAGCGACGGGCGGCTGCTGGTCGGCGCCGCGGTCGGCGTCGGCGATGACGCGTGGGAGCGCGCCATGGCGCTCGTCGACGCCGGAGTGGACGTGCTGATCGTCGACACCGCGCACGCCCACAACCGCCGGGTGCTCGACACCGTCGGCAAGCTCAAGGCCGAGGTGGGGCACCGGGTCGAGGTCGTCGGCGGCAACGTCGCCACGCGCAGCGGCGCCGCCGCCCTGGTCGAGGCCGGCGCCGACGCAGTCAAGGTCGGGGTCGGCCCCGGGTCGATCTGCACCACCCGCGTGGTGGCCGGTGTCGGTGCCCCTCAAATCACGGCGATTCTGGAGGCCACCGCGGTGTGTGCGCCGGCCGGTGTGCCGGTGATCGCCGACGGCGGTCTGCAGTATTCCGGCGATATCGCCAAGGCGCTGGCGGCGGGTGCGTCGACCGCGATGCTCGGCTCGCTGCTGGCCGGTACCGCGGAGGCGCCGGGTGATCTGATCTTCGTCAACGGCAAGCAGTTCAAGAGCTACCGCGGCATGGGTTCCCTCGGTGCGATGCAGGGTCGCGGTGCGGCGAAGTCGTACTCCAAAGACCGCTACTTCCAGGACGATGTGCTCTCCGAGGACAAGCTGGTGCCCGAGGGCATCGAGGGCCGCGTCCCGTTCCGCGGCCCGCTGTCCACCGTCATCCACCAGCTCACCGGCGGCCTGCGCGCTGCCATGGGTTACACCGGCGCCTCGGGCATCGAGGGGTTGCAGCACGCGCAGTTCGTGCGGATCACCGCCGCGGGACTCAAGGAGAGCCACCCGCACGACGTCACCATGACCGTCGAGGCTCCCAACTACTACGCCCGCTAGGGGTCGACTCGTGCGTGACATGGTTGAAATCGGCATGGGCAGAACTGCCCGTCGCACTTACGAACTCGACGACATCAACATCGTTCCGTCCCGGCGGACGCGGTCGTCGAAGGATGTCTCCACCGCCTGGCAGCTCGACGCCTACCGGTTCGAGATACCGGTCGTGGCCCACCCGACCGACGCCCTGGTGTCCCCGGAGTTCGCCATCGAAATGGGCCGCCTCGGTGGGCTCGGTGTGCTCAACGGCGAAGGTCTGATCGGCAGGCACGCCGACGTCGAGGCCAAGATCGCCCAGGTGATCGAGGCGGCCGAGAAGGAGCCCGAGCCGTCGGCGGCGATCCGGCTGCTGCAGCAGCTGCACGCCGCGCCGCTGGACCCCGAGCTGCTCGGTGCCGCGGTGGCCCGCATCCGCGACGCCGGGGTCACCACCGCGGTACGGGTGAGCCCGCAGAACGCCCAGGCACTGACCCCTGCGCTGGTGCAGGCCGGCGTCGAGCTGCTGGTCATCCAGGGCACGATCATCTCCGCCGAGCGCGTGGCATCCGATGGTGAGCCGTTGAACCTGAAGACGTTCATCTCGGAGCTCGACATTCCGGTGGTGGCCGGCGGCGTGTTGGATCACCGCACCGCGCTGCACTTGATGCGCACCGGCGCGGCCGGCGTCATCGTCGGCTACGGCTCGACGCTCGGGGTGACCACCAGCGACGAGGTGCTGGGCATCAGCGTGCCGATGGCCACCGCGATCGCCGACGCCGCCGCGGCCCGTCGGGAGTACCTCGACGAAACCGGTGGGCGGTACGTCCACGTGCTGGCAGACGGCGACATCCACACCTCGGGTGACCTCGCCAAGGCGATCGCCTGCGGTGCCGACGCCGTCGTGCTGGGCACTCCGCTGGCCGAGTCCGCCGAAGCTCTCGGCGACGGCTGGTTCTGGCCGGTGGCGGCGGCGCACCCGTCGCTGCCACGCGGTGCGCTGCTGCAGATCGCGGCGGGGGAGCGGCCCTCGCTCGACAAGGTGCTCAACGGCCCGTCCGACGACCCGTTCGGCTCGCTCAACCTGGTCGGCGGCCTGCGCCGCTCGATGGCCAAGGCCGGGTATTGCGATCTCAAGGAGTTCCAGAAGGTCGGCCTGACCGTCGGCCGCTGACGTTTCTTCGCGAGCGTCACGGTCGGCGCCGAACGTGACACTAGGGTGACGCTCGAAGAATTAGGCGCACCTCGCTAGCTTGTTACCGATCGGTAAGTTCATACTGGATCCTATGGAACCGGATTTCGACGTTCTCATCATCGGTTCGGGTTTTGGCGGCAGCGTCAGCGCGCTGCGGCTCACCGAAAAGGGCTACAAGGTCGGCGTTCTGGAGGCGGGCCGCCGCTACGCCGACCACGAGTTCGCCAAGACCTCGTGGCGACTGCGCGAGTTCCTATGGGCGCCGCGGCTCGGCTGCTACGGCATCCAGCGGATCCACCTGCTGCGCAACGTGATGATCCTCGCGGGCGCCGGCGTCGGCGGGGGATCGCTGAACTACGCCAACACCCTCTACGTGCCGCCGGACCCGTTCTTCAACGACCCGCAGTGGAAGCACATCACCGACTGGCGCGCCGAGCTGATGCCGCACTACGACCAGGCGCAGCGGATGTTGGGGGTCGTCAAGAACCCGACGTTCACCGACGCGGACCGCATCATGAAGGAAGTGGCCGAGGAGATGGGTGTCGGCGACACGTTCACCCCCACGCCGGTCGGCGTGTTCTTCGGGGTGGGCGGGGAGAAGACGCCCGGCAAGACGGTGCCGGACCCCTACTTCGGCGGTGTCGGCCCGGCCCGCACCGGCTGCATCGAGTGCGGTGAATGCATGACCGGCTGCCGCCATGGCGCCAAGAACACTCTGGTCAAGAACTATCTCGGCTTGGCCGAACGTGCTGGCGCACAGGTCTTTCCGATGACCACGGTGACCGGCTTCGCCCAGCGGCCCGACGGTGTGTGGGAGATCAAGACCGTGCGCACCGGGCGGGTGGCGCGCAAGAACCCCCGCACGTTCACCGCGAACCAGGTCATTCTGGCGGCGGGTACCTGGGGCACACAGAAGCTTCTGTTCAAGATGCGCGACACCGGCACGCTGCCCAAACTGTCGGACAAGCTGGGGGTGCTGACCCGCACCAACTCCGAATCGATTGTCGGCGCAGGACGTTTGGAGGCCCGTCCCGATCTCGACCTCACCCACGGAGTGGCGATCACCTCGTCGATCCATCCCAGTGCCGACACCCACGTCGAGCCGTGCCGCTACGGCAAGGGCTCCAACGCGATGGGTCTCCTTCAGACCCTGATGACCGACGGGCCTGGTCCCGAGGGCTCCGACGTGCCGCGGTGGAAGCAGTTGTTGACCAACGCCGGCGAGGATCCCAAGGGCATGATCCGGATGCTCAGCCCGCGCCGCTGGAGCGAGCGCACGATGATCTCGCTGGTCATGCAGCACCTGGACAACTCGATCACCACCTACACGAAGAAGGGGGCGTTCGGCCGGCGCCGGATGACGAGCAAGCAGGGCCACGGCGAGCCGAACCCGACCTGGATTCCGGTGGGCAACAAGGTGACTCGCCGTGTCGCCGAGAAGATCGACGGGGTGGCCGGTGGGACCTGGGGCGAACTGTTCAACATCCCGCTGACCGCACACTTCCTCGGCGGAGCCGCGATCAGCGACAAACCCGAGAACGGTGTCATCGACCCGTATCAGCGGGTGTACAACTACCCGACGCTGCATGTCATGGACGGCGCTTCGGTGTCGGCCAACCTCGGTGTGAATCCGTCGCTGTCCATCACCGCCCAGGCGGAGCGGGCAACATCGTTGTGGCCCAACAAGGGTGAAGAGGATCTGCGCCCGGCGCAGGGGCAGCCCTACCGGCGCCTGACACCGATCGCGCCGAAGAACCCGGTGGTGCCCACCGAAGCGCCCGGCGGCCTGCGTAATCTGCCGATCGAGCCGATCAACACCGGGGTATAACGCTCACTCCGCGCTGTGCCTGCGCGGCGCGCGCCCGGGAGGTTGCTCGGGAGCGGGCAGCAGGGCCTCGCGCGTCCGCAGCGTCACCGTGGTCGGGTTGCGGGTCGTCAATGTCAGCTCCTCGCCGGCGTGCCGGATGGTGAGCTTCCCGTCCGGCCCGTCGCGCAGCGTGTAGGTGACCTCATCGTGGGTGACGTTGGCGGCCAGGCGATACTTGCGCCAGTGCAGCCCGAACTTCAGCCGTGAGATCTCCTCTGGCAGAGCAGGATCCAGCGAGAGGATGTGCTCGTCGTCGCGGAGGCCACCGAAGCCGGCGACCAGCGCGGTCCACGTGCCGGCCAGCGACGCCATGTGCAGCCCGTCGCGGGTGTTGTGGTGCAGGTCCCGAAGGTCGATCAGCGCCGCTTCCTGCGTGTAGTCGTGGGCCAGTTCCAGATGGCCGACCTCGGCGCACATGACGGCCTGGGTGCAGGCCGACAGGGACGAGTCGCGCACCGTGCGGCGCTCGTAATAGTCGACGTTGCGCGCCTTTTGGTCGTCGGTGAACGCGTGGCTCTGCCATTGCATCGCGAGCACCAGGTCGGCCTGCTTGATCACCTGCGATGGGTAGAGCCGGACGTAGGGCTGGTGGAGTAGCAGCGGATAGACGGTCTCGGCGGTGAAGTTCCACTCCCGTAGCTTGGTGAAGCCCTCGCATTGCTGGTGCACACCCAGGTGCTCGTCGTAGGGAATGTGGGTGCTGTCAGCGGCATTTCGCCATGCAGCGGTCTCCTCGGTGCTGACGCCCATCTCGTAGGCGGTTTCGGCGTTGCGGGCGCAGGCGTCAGCGGCGCTGCGGAGGTTGTGCGCAGCCATGAGATTGGTGAACACGTTGTCGCGGACGATGGCGGTGTATTCATCTGGTCCGGTGACTCCGTCGAGGTGCCAGACGCCGTCGCGGTCATGGTGACCCAGGGACATCCACAGCCGCGCAGTCTCGACGAGAACCGATAGCCCGCAATCGGATTCGAGTGAGTGGTCTCCGGTGACCGTGCGGTACCGCTCGAACGCCATCGCGATGTCGGCGTTCACGTGCCAGGCTGCGGTACCGGCAGGCCAATAGGCCGAGCATTCCTCTCCGCGAATCGTCCGCCACGGGAACGCCGCACCCTGCAGGTCGAGCAATTGAGCCCGCTGCTTGGCCAGATCGAGTATGGAAGCGCGCCAGCGCAACGCGTCGGCGGCCGCATCGGGTTTGGTGTAGGTCAGCACCGGCAGCACGAAACCTTCGGTGTCCCAGAAGGCGTGGCCGTCATAGCCGGGTCCGGTGAGTCCCTTGCCGGGGATCGCCCGCCGCTCGGCTCGTACGCTGGCCTGGATCACGTGGAACAGGCCGAACCGCACCGCCTGTTGAACGTCCGGGTCACCGTCGACCTCGACATCGGCGCAATCCCAGAACTCGTCGAGGAATGTCCGCTGAGCTTTCAGCAGACCGTCCCATCCGGTGTAGCGAGCCCCGGCCAGCGCCCCGGCCACCTGATCGCGCAGCGCCGGCCGAGATCGCAGACTCGACCAGCCGTACGCCAGGTACTTCACGATGCGCAGCTTCTGGCCCGGCCGCAGCCCGCAGATGACCGTGGTGCGCGCGATGTCCTGGTGCGCGATGGCGTCAATCTCCACCCGGCCCGGCACTTCGACGAGATGATCCATGGCGGCCGCAATCATCAACTTGCTCGCCCTGGTGCGGTGTACCAGAAGCGAACCCTCTTCACTGGCCTCGTGTTGGATCGCCTCCAGCGGATGTTTCAAGACGGCCGACACCCGCGGATCGTCGGACTGCTCCGGTTGGTCCTCATTGGCGACCAGCTCGGATTGCACAGTGACACGGGTGAATTCGTCGACGGGCTCGACCACGTACTCAATGGCCGCGACCGAGCGCTGCACCAGCGACACCAGTCGTGTCGACACCACCTTGATCTGCTTGCCCGCCGGTGACCGCCACCGGACCCGGCGCGTCAGCGTTCCCGCCCGCAAATCGAGGATGCGCTCGTGCTCGTCGAGGTCGCCGTACCGGACGTCGAAGGGTTCGTCGTCGACCAGGAGTCGCAGAATCTTGCCGTTGGTGACGTCGACGATCGTCTGGCCGTCCTCGGGGTAGCCGAACCCCGACTCGGCATACGGCAGCGGTCGCGTCTCGTAGAACGAGTTCAGGTATGTCCCCGGAATACCGAACGGCTCGCCCTCGTCGAGATTGCCACGTAATCCGATGTGCCCGTTGGACAATGCGAACAGCGACTCCGACTGCGCCAGTTGGTCAAGGTTCAGGTGGGTCTCCCGGACTTGCCAGGGCTCGATGGGAAACGCTTCACCTCTGATCACTGCGGATCCAGTAACTGGGCGAGATCGGTGACGACGACGTCGGCGCCGTTGTCCCGCAAGGCATCAGCCTGACCCAGCCGATCGACGCCCACGACGAAACCGAACTTCCCGGCCCGGCCCGCCGCCACCCCGGCGAGGGCATCTTCGAACACCGCCGCGTGTGCGGGCTCGACGTTGAGTAGTTGCGCCCCGCGCAGGAACGAGTCGGGTGCGGGCTTGCCGCGCAGGTTCTCGTCGCGGATCGTGACCCCGTCGACGCGCTGCTGCACGAAGCGGTCCAGCCCGGTGATGTCGAGGATCTGCTCGGTGTTGGCGCTCGACGACACCACCGCCGCCGGGATGCCCGCGGCATGCACCGCCTCGAGGTAGCGCCGCGACCCGTCGAACACCTCGACGCCCTGCTTCTGCAGGATCTGTTGAAACAAGGCGTTCTTGCGGTTGCCCAACCCGTTGATTGTCTCGGCGGTCGACGGGTCGTCGAGGTCGCCTTCCGGCAGATCGATGTTGCGGCTGGCCAGGAACGAGCGGACGCCGTCTTGCCGCTTCTTGCCGTCGATATAGGTGCGGTAATCGTTCACCGGGTCGAACGGCACGAACGCGCTGTGAGCCCGTTGCGCCCGTCGCTCGAGGTAGCCGTCGAACATCGACTTCCAGGCCCGGGTGTGCACCCGGGCCGTGTCGGTCAGGACGCCGTCGAGGTCGAACAAACAGGCGTGTACCTCGTCTGGCAGTCCCAGCACGCGCGGTCTCCTTTGTCCGATCCCCCCGCTGTCCATTCCCGTTCTTACCGCAGAACATTCCTGGGCGGCCGCGAAGCTACGCGAGGTGGCGGCGGAGGTGATCGGAGAGGCTGCTGCGGAAATCCTGCATCGCAGGTACTTTGGCGGCGAGTCCGTCGGCCCCGTGGTACATCCCGGGCACGGTGACCAGCTCGCAGGGGACACCGGCGGCGCGCAGCCGATTCGCGTAGTCGACGGATTCGTCGTAGAACAAGTCCAGGTCACCGACACCTATCCACGCCGGAGCCAGGCCGGACAGGGACTCGCGCCGGGCCGGCGCGGCGTACGGCGGCGCCTCCGATTCCCGTGGTGCATGGCCGAGATACGCCGTCCAGCCGAACCGATTGGACTCCGGGGTCCACAGGAACCGGCCCCGGCCGTTGTGGTCGCGCCGCAATACGGTGCGGTCGTCGAGCATCGGATACGCCAGCGCCTGCGCCACCAACGGGATTCCCTCGTCGTGTGCCCGCTGCGCGACCGCCGCCGACAGCCCGCCGCCGGCGCTGGACCCGGTGACCGCGATGCGGTCCGGATCGATGCCAAGCTCGTCAGCGTTGTCGCGCATCCAGTAGAGCGTCGACATGCAATCGTCGAGCGCGGCCGGGTAGGGATGCTCGGGTGCCAGCCGGTAATCCGGCGACGCGACGAGCACTCCCAGTTGACGGGCCAGCGCCGCACTGCCCCGGACCTCGGACTGCGGGGAACCGACCACCATGCCGCCGCCGTGGATATAGAGCAGCGCAGCGGTGCCACGGTTCGGCGGGGTCAAAACCAGCACCAGTCGCCCCGCGACCTGACGTCTGGCCATCGTGACGCCGTGCCCAGGCGGGATGTTGATGCGGGCGGCGAGCCTGGTGGTTTTCAGCGAGCGCATCGTGGTGTCGCGGGCCAGCACGGGCAGAAGCGGGCTGCGCAGTTCGGCGGGCACCGCGGCCAGGCCGTCGCGCACCGACAGGTAGCGGCGCAGCGCGACGGCGGCCGACGCGGCGACAGTGACTCCCAGGGCCGCCGTCAGGGCTTTCATCAGCGACAGGCTACCTGCGCCTGGCGCGCGGTTGGGCGATCTGCGCGCACTAGACTCTATGCGTGACATCCCCCTCGCCTCGCCCTGTGTTGGTGGTCGATTTCGGCGCCCAGTACGCCCAGCTGATCGCCCGTCGGGTCCGGGAGGCCCGGGTCTTCTCCGAGGTCATCCCGCACACCACGACCGTCGAGGAGATCAAGGCCAAAGATCCGCAGGCCATCGTGCTCTCCGGTGGGCCGTCCAGCGTGTACGCCGACGGCGCCCCGCAGCTCGATCCGGCCATGTTCGATCTCGACGTGCCGGTCTTCGGCATCTGTTACGGGTTCCAGGCCATGGCGCAGGCGCTCGGCGGCACGGTAGCTCACACCGGCACCAGTGAGTACGGCCGCACCGAATTGGAAGTCCTTGGCGGCGAACTGCATTCGGGCCTGCCCGGTTCGCAGCCGGTCTGGATGAGCCACGGCGACGCGGTCACCTCGGCGCCGGAGGGGTTCGAGGTGGTGGCCGTCAGCTCCGGTGCGCCGGTCGCTGCCTTTGAGGACCGCGCCCGTCGATTGGCCGGGGTGCAATATCACCCGGAGGTCATGCACACCCCGCACGGGCAGCAGGTGCTCAGCCGGTTCCTGCACGACTTCGCCGGTATCGGTGCGAGTTGGACCCCGGCCAACATCGCCGAGACCCTGATCGAGCAGGTTCGCGAGCAGATCGGCGACGGCAAGGCCATCTGCGGGCTCTCCGGCGGTGTCGATTCGGCGGTGGCTGCCGCGCTGGTGCAGCGTGCCATCGGTGATCGGCTCACGTGTGTGTTCGTCGACCACGGACTGCTGCGCTCCGGTGAACGGGAGCAGGTACAACGAGATTTCGTGGCCGCCACCGGTGCCCGCCTGGTGACGGTGGATGCCGAGGGACGGTTCCTGCAGGCGCTGTCCGGTGTGCACGACCCCGAAGGCAAGCGCAAGATCATCGGCCGGGAGTTCATCCGGGCATTCGAGGGTTCGGTGCGAGACTTGTTGGCCGAGAACGACTCTGACGGCCACGAGGTTGAATTCCTGGTGCAGGGCACGCTCTATCCTGACGTCGTCGAGTCCGGTGGCGGAACGGGAACGGCGAACATCAAGAGTCACCACAACGTCGGTGGGTTGCCGTCGGACCTGAAGTTCAAGCTCGTCGAACCGCTGCGACTTCTGTTCAAGGACGAGGTGCGCGCGGTGGGCCGCGAGTTGGGTCTGCCCGAGGACATCGTTGGGCGCCAGCCCTTCCCGGGGCCCGGCCTGGGTATCCGGATCGTCGGCGAAGTGACGGCCAGCCGGCTGGACACGCTGCGCCGAGCCGACCTGATCGCCCGCGAGGAGTTGACGTCGGCCGGTCTGGACAACCAGATCTGGCAGTGCCCGGTGGTGTTGCTGGCCGATGTCCACTCCGTCGGTGTTCAGGGCGACGGGCGAACCTACGGCCATCCGATCGTGCTGCGGCCGGTGTCCAGTGAGGACGCGATGACCGCCGATTGGACGCGGGTGCCGTACGAGGTGCTCGAGCGGATCTCCACCCGCATCACCAACGAGGTGCCCGAGGTGAACCGGGTGGTCCTCGACGTCACCAGCAAACCACCCGGCACCATCGAATGGGAGTAACTAGTCGTCCCTGACGTGCTAGCGTGCAGTTTGCTGCGCTGATTCGCGGTGCAGGTCGGGGAGGTTTTCACGGTGAACGGACCGTTACGGGCGTACATCTGGTTGGGTGCCGGAATCTTTGCCTTGGGTATGGGTGCCGCCTTGGCCGGCGGGTCGGGCACCGCGCACGCGGACAGTACCGGGACGGGTCACTCAGGGGTGGCTCATCACCAGAATCACCAGCAGCGCACAGCGGGATCTGCGAAGCCGTCGGGCACTGCAAAGCCGAAGAGCCGCACCGTTGCCGGCGTGCGCGCGAATGCCGCGGGTGACAGTTCCTTGACCGAGCAGGACAAGGCCATCGCCGAACAGGACAAGGCGATCGCCCTACAGGAAAAGGCCATCGACAACAACGCGCGAATCGCCGTGTTCAACTTCGCCACGCTACCGCCCGAGGTCAACTCCAATCGGCTCTACAGCGGTTCGGGTGCAAGCGCGATGGTGGACGCCGCATCGGCGTGGAACAACCTGGCCAACGACCTCAACGGCGCGGCGCAGGGCTTCGATCGAGCCTCCCATGGACTCAGTTCGGCGACGTGGGCTGGGCCGGTGTCCACGGTGATGGCGAATGCGGCGAGCTCCTACGCCGGATGGTTGAGCGCACGGGCCGGGCAAGCCGAGAACGCGGCGGCTCAGGCATCGGCCGGGGCGGCGGCTTACGAATCGGCCTTTGTCGCAGGCGTGCCGCCGGCGGTGGTCGCCGCCAACCGGGCGCAGTTGGCTCAGTTGGCCGCCGTCAACGTGTTCTCGGGCAATCTTCCCGCGATCGTGGCGACCGAAGCGATGTACGCGGGAATGTGGGCTCAGGACGTCGGCGGGATGCTGAATTTTCACCCCGCCTCGAAGCCCTGAGCCCCGTCCCTTACGTCGCTGAGGCAGCGGCGATTTCGCCGATCGCCTCGTCCAGGGTCTTGTCGAATTCGTCGTCGCTCTGCTGAGCGGTCAGCCCCTCGGTCAGCGCGCGCGAGAAGCTGGCGATGACGCCGTGGTTGCGGGCCAGCCGCTCGCAGGCTCCGGCGCGGTCGTAGCCGCCGGACAGTGCGACCACCCGCATCACCCTGGGATGCTCGACCAGCTCGCGGTAGAGGTCGTCGGTGTCGGGCAGCGTGAGCTTGAGCATCACCTGCTGATCCTCGCCGAGTTCACCGAGATGGCTGAGAATCGCTGCCTTGAGCTGCTTTTCGGCGGCGGCTTTCTCCGGGCTATGGATGTCGACTTCGGGCTCGATGATCGGCACGAGTCCGGCAGCCAGAATCTGGCGGGCGATCGCGAACTGCTGCTCGACGACCGCGTCCAGGCCACCGCCGGGCAACTTGATGACCGAACGCATCTTGGTGCCGAAGATCCCCTTCTCGACCGCGCGGGCCAGCAGCGCGTCCAGGCCGTCGATGGGCTTCATCACCTGAGCGCCGTCTTCTTCGGCGGCCAGACCCTTGTCGACCTTGAGGATCGGCACGACGTTCTTGACGTTCCACAGGTAGTCGGCAGTCGGACGGCCCTCGATCTCGCGGTCCATGGTCATCTCGAACAGGATCGCGGCAATGATCCGATCACCGTTGAAGCTCGGGCTGGTGATGATCCGGGTGCGCATCTCGTGCACCAGGTCGAACATCTGCTCGTCGCCGGAGTAAGCGTCTTCGGCGATGCCGTAGAGCTTCAGCGCCTTGGGGGTGCTGCCGCCGCTCTGGTCGAGCGCGGCGATGAAGCCGGCTCCGTGGGCAACCTTGTCAGCTTGTTCGCGGTTGATCGTCATGCCCTGCATCGTGCCAGGTGCGATTTCGGCCCCGTCACCACCATCGGCTTGGGTGCACAGCGGGGCGATTTCCACGCTTGACGCTGTCGGTGGGTGGGTGTTTACTCGGGGTATCGAACATACATTCGAACACAGTGAATCGGGACCGCAGCTGGAGGTGGGCGATGACGGCGTCGATTGCCCTGGAGGATCGTCAGCTTAACCGCGCTGAGCAGCTAGAACAACTCCGGCGCAAGATGGCGGCGGTCTCGGGGAAGGTGGGCGCCACCCGGCCTGTTACGGAAGTGGCGAATGAGGTGATTCCTGCCTCTGAAAGTTTGCTGCCAGTCCCCGAATCGCTGGCCGGACTGCTGCCTGCGGGGTTGCCGCGGGGTGCCGTGGCAGTGGCATCGGGGGCACTGTCCTTGCCGGTGAGTATGGCCGCGGCGGTCACGGCGGCCGGCGGGCATGTGGCCGTTGTCGGGTTGCCGGATTTCGGTCTGCTGGCCGCCGCGGAGATGGGTGCGGATCTGAGCCGGCTGGCGGTGATCCCGGACCCGGGCACCGATCCCGTCGAGGTGGCCGCGGTGCTGATGGACGGGATGGATCTGGTGGTGCTCGGGCTGGCCGGCCGGACGGTGACCGCTACCCGGGCACGTGCGGTGGTGGCCCGGGCCCGGCAGAAGGGCTGCACCCTGCTGGTGGCCCGGGGTGACTGGCAAGGCGCAACCATGCGCTTGGACGCTCGGGTGCGCGGATATGAGATCACCGCGGGTCGCGGCGATGTCCCGGTATCGGGGTGTGGCCGGATCAGTCGGGTGCGGTTGTCGGTCAGGGCGCACGGTCGCGCCGCCCGGTCCAGGGTGAGCTGACATGACCGGCCGGGTGCTGGCGATCTGGTGCATGGACTGGCCCGCGGTCGCGGCGGCCGCGGCGGCCGGACTGCCGGCGACATCCCCGGTCGCCGTCACCCTGGCCAACCGGGTGATCGCCTGTTCGGCCGCTGCCCGCGCAGCCGGGGTGCGACGCACGTTGCGTCGGCGCGAGGCGCAGGCCCGGTGCCCGCAGCTGCATGTGGTCACCGCCGACCCGGCGCGGGACGCCCGCTACTTCGAAGGAGTGACGGCGGCCGTCGACGAGGTGGTGCCGCGCGCCGAGGTGCTGCGGCCGGGGCTGCTGGTGTTGTCCGTTCGCGGGGCCGCCCGCTACTTCGGTTCCGAGCCTGCTGCCGCCGAGCGGTTGGTCGACGCTGTCGCCGCAGCCGGTGCCGAATGTCAGGTGGGCATTGCCGACCAGTTGCCGACGGCGGTCTTCGCCGCCCGCGCAGGCCGGGTGATCGAGCCCGGCGGGGACGCCCGGTTCCTGTCGGCGCTGTCGATCCGTCAGCTGTCCGGTGAGCCCAGCCTGTCCGGTCCGGGCCGCGAGGAGCTGGCCGATCTGTTGTGGCGCATGGGTATTCGCAACCTCGGCCAGTTCGCGGCATTGTCGCGCAGCGATGTCGCGTCCCGGTTCGGGGCCGACGGGGTGGCCGCGCACCGCTTCGCCCGTGGGGAGCCGGTACGCGGCCCGTCCGGTCGCGAACCGGCGGCCGACCTCGAGGCGGTGCTGCAGTGCGACCCACCGGTCGACCGGGTCGACGCGGCCGCGTTCGCCGGCCGGACACTGGCCGGTGCCCTGCATCGGAGTCTGGAGGCGGCCGGTGTGGGATGCACCCGGTTGGCCATCCACGCCGTCACTGCGAACGGCGGTGAGCTGACCCGGGTGTGGCGCTGCGCCGAACCGCTGACCGAGGACGCCACCGCCGACCGGGTGCGCTGGCAGCTCGACGGCTGGCTCAACAGGCGCCGGCCCGACGACCGCCCGAACTCGCCGGTGACGATGCTTCGGCTGCAGCCGGTGGAAGTTGTTTCCGCAGAAGCACTTCAGTTGCCGCTGTGGGGCGGGGTCGGTGAGGAAGACCGGTTACGGGCCCGCCGGGCGCTGGTTCGGGTGCAGGGGTTACTTGGCCAGGAAGCCGTCCAGATGCCCGTGTTGTCCGGTGGTCGTGGTCCGGCCGAGCGCATCACGCTGACTCCACTCGGTGACGAGCTGATACCCAGGGCCAACCCAGATCGGCCATGGCCGGGGCGGTTGCCGGAGCCCGCCCCGGTGGTGATCCTCGATGACCCGGTGGAATTGCTTGATGCCCAAGGCAATCCGGTACGTGTTACCGGTCGCGGGATGTTCACGGCCGAGCCGGCGCGATTGGATGGTGCGGGTCACCACTACCGGGGTGCGCTGAGCTGGTGGGCCGGACCGTGGTCGGTGGACGAACGGTGGTGGGATCAGGGTCAGCAGTCCAGGGCAGGCCGGACGGCCCGCGCTCAGGTGCTGGTGGACAGCCGGCCCGGTGAGCCGGGAACCGCGCTGCTGCTGTGCTATCGGCAGCGCCGGTGGTATCTGGAAGGCGTCTACGAATGAGCGAGCCACACAGGCTATCTATCGGCTTTCAGCCGATGTGCGAACGGGCCCACCCGTTCGATGAACCGATCGAAGAACGCCTCCGGATCGACGCCGATCCCGACGTGCGCGTTGGGTTCCCGGCCCCACCGGCGGCTCCAGTCGGCGATCGTCATGCCGCGGGTGAGCGTTCCGGTGAGTTCGACGTCGACCGTCGTCGCCCGCGTTTGGATCAGGCCGGGATCCAAGGCGACCGCCGCCGCCAGCGGATCGTGCAGGTGCGCCAGATAGCCCTCGCCCTGGTCGAAGTGAAACTCGAAGTAGAACCGCATCGCATCCTCGAGCGCGCGGATCAGCCCGTTGTCGGCCGTCGACCGGGTGCCCCGGGAGTCGAGCACACTCATCGCGGTGCTGACGGTGTCCGCCGCGACGGCCAGACGGCTCAGGATCTTCGGCGTCAGCTGAATGTTCTCGGTCAGGTTCAATCCGCACACGATCGGAAGTTGATGCGGGGCAATCGTATTGGCATCCGCGGCCCGCCCCCAGGCGTCGAAGACCTCGGCTGCGGCTTCCGGGTCGACGCTGATGTTCCACTCGGCCACCGGGGTGGTGTTGCCGCGGTAGTCGAACGCCCCGCCCATGATCACCAGTCGGCGCAACAGCGACGGCAGGTTCGGCTCATCACGCACGGCCAGTGCGAGGTTGGTCATCGGTCCTGTGACCAGACCGATGAGCTCGCCGGGCAGGTCGTGGGCGGCGCGCACCCACGCCTCGGCCGCGTCATAACTGGTGAGTTCACGTTCGTGCACCGGCAATTCGGCATAGCCCAGGCCGGCGGGTCCGTGGGTGTCTTCGGCCGTGCGCATCTCTGTGCTCAGTGGTTGGTCGGCGCCCCGCGACACCGGGATCGCGGTGGCCCCGCACAGCTCGAGCAGCCCGAGGTTGTTGCGGCACACCTGATCCACGTCGACATTGCCACCGGTGGAGGCGATGCCGACCAGGTTCGCGTCGGAGCTGGCCAGCAGGTACACCAGCGCCATCGCGTCGTCGACGCCGGTGTCCACATCGGCGAAAACGGGTAGCGCAGTGGCCTGGTCATCCCCGACAGTCACGCGGTCACGATACCTGTCGTCGCATCAACTCTCCGGACCGCGCGTCCCGCGTGGGCGGATGATGGCGGCCAACCCGTCGCGGTCGGACACGCCGAGTTTGAGGCACGCCCGATACACGTGACCCTCCACGGTGCGGACCGAAACCGACAGGTGCTTGGCGATTTCGCGGTTCGACTGGCCGGCGGCAACCAGCTCGGCAACCTCGAGTTCACGCGCGGTCACCGGCAGCGGTCTTGCCGCGGCTCGGATCGCGGGGGAGGAGACGCCTCCGCACGACGACACCAGACGCATTGTCCGCGTGAGTGATTCGATCTGCTTGCGGCGAGCGCTGCGCTGCTCGTGGCTGGCGGCCGCTTGCGCGGCGGCATCGGCGGCCGAGAACAGCAGACCGGCCCGTTCGAAGTCGATGCTGACCGCGTCCAGCGCATCACCGTCGGCCTGCGCCACGGCGGCGGCGTGCCGGGCATACAACTGCGGCAGCGGACCCTCGACACGTGCAACCAGCGACTGCAACCGATGCGTCAACTTGCGGTCACCGAAGCGGGCGGCGTCGTGCAATGCCTCGGCCTCCACCGCGAATTGCCCGGTGCGGTGGGCGGCGTCGGCGGCCGCGCGAGACAGCTCGACGGCTCGGCGCCCGCCGCCGCGGGCCGCGGCGATCCACGCCTTGGCGACCAACACCTGCGGGTCGAACAATGCCACCGACGGGCCGACGTGCTCGGCGGCCTCGGCCAGCACCCGCTCGGCCTCATCGGGCCTGCCCAAACCGGCATAGGCGCGGGCCAGCAACAGCCGCCCGGGCAATCGCCATGGCAGCGAGTTCTCCGCATTGAACGCCGCCAGTGCCTGCTCGAGTGTCGGAATCGCGTCGGCGAACCGGCCTCGATAGCTTGCCACTAAGCCGGCCATCGTCTTGGCGATCGCCCAGCCGAGAAACTCGCCGGACGACGAGAATTCGGCGTAGTTCACGGCGTGTGTTTCGGCCTTGTCCAGCTCACCGGTGTGCACCAGCGCCAGCACCTCGCCATAGCGGGCGAGCATCCGGATCAGACCATCGGTCGATTTCTGAGTCTCGAAACAGCGCGCCACGATCGCGGTGAACTCGTCGCCACGCCCGGCCAGCGGCATCGCCATACCGGCCGCGAAAGCCGCGGTCTCCAGGGCTTGTTCGGGAGCCACGGGGTCGGACAGCACCGCCTCGGCCTTGGCCATACCGTCGGGCAACCTGTTCTCGAAAACCGTGAACGCAGCGTCGGCGGCGTCGAGCATCGGCCGCAGGATCGGGTTGCTGACCCGGCCGCGCAGCAGCTCCAGCACCGCGTTGGCGCGCGCCACCTCGCCGAGCGACCAGAACACGATCGAGGCCCTCGGGATACCCCACAGCAGCAGTTGAACCTCGTCGAGGTCGTCGGGGTCGAAGCGAGCCAAGATCTCGTCAGCCTCGGCGGGCCGGCCCTGCCACATCAGTGCCCGCGACAGCAGGTGCGCCGATCGCATGTCAGCTTCCCGCTCGAATGCGGTGCGCGCCAGGCGTTCTCCCAACGGTGCATTGGCCAGCGACACCGCGTCCTTGGCTGCCGCCACCAGCAGCCCGGTCTCGGCGGTCTGGTCACTGTCCAGATACAGCTCGGCCAGCCTGATCCGGCCGGCCGCCGATGTGGGTTTCTGCCTCTTCAGCACCGTGACGATCTGGCCGCGCAACATCCGGGCCGATGCCGTGCCGATCTGGCGCCGCACCACGTCGCCGTAGAGCGGATGACTGATCCGCGCGTTGAGCGTCGGCCCGTCGCGGTCGATCCGAATCAACTGCTCCTTCTCCGCGGCATCGATCGCCTGCTCGCCCGCCAGTTCCACCAGCGCGTCGAGGTCCAGCGGTTCGCACAGGGACAGCAGCCGCAGCACCGTGACGGCTGCGGGGTCGGCGTTGTCGAAACGGTTCTCGAGCAGCGTGGCCAGACCGGGCGACACCGTCGTCGCGCCGCGCAGCTGCCAGACGCCCTTGACCTCGCTGAGGGTGCCGGCCTCCAGCGCCGCCTCCACAATGTGGCGCAGGAACAGCGGGTTGCCGCCCGACTGGGACCAGATGATGTTGGCGCTGAGCTCTTCCAAGGTGCCGCCGAGCACCGATTCGACGAGGGTGATGCATTCGTCCTTGCTGAATGGCTCTAGGTCGATGCGCCTCAGGTAGCCGTCCTTCCACAGCGTCATCACCGAATCCGGGACGGGCTCGCCGCTGCGCACCGTCGCGACGATCGACCCCGTGCGTTCGACAGCGATCTGGTGCAGCAGCGTGGCCGACAACTGGTCCAGGAGGTGCGCATCGTCCACGCCGATCACCGCGGGCCCGTCGGCCAACAGGGATTGGCGTGCCGACACCAGCAGTTCGATCGGATCGCGTGCCTCGGTGGGCTGGACCCACTGCGCGAAAGCGCCCAGCGGGATGCTGCTCGACGACGCGGTGCAGGCGGCCCACCGGGCGCGACCGGGCAGCGATGAGGTGACCGAACGTGCCAGAGTCGTCTTGCCGACCCCCGCCGCGCCGGTGATCACGACGCCTGAAGCTTCGCTGTCGGCCAGCGCCGACTTGATGACCTCGTACTTGGCCGGGCGCTCCAATAGCTGCCAGCCCGTCCCCATGGGGTCAGCCTAAGTGCCTGCCCGCCGTGCCGCTGTGTGTCTTGTGGGATTCGACTGAGTTCACCAGTGCACGCCGGGCACCAGTCGCACGACTTGCTTGACGGGGCGCGGGGCGCGCAGCCGGATCGCCGGCAGACGCGGGCCAGAAAACGAAGCGCGTCGGACTTCGCCACGGGCCGCCGGTGAATCGGGGTAGCCCAGGTAAAGCTGATGCAGAACCCGGCGGGCCAGCTTGGGAGTGAAGTACTGGCCCGCGTCGGCCAGCGTGCCCAGCGGGGTGTCGATGCGAACCGGTTTCTCCACCAGCGCCCGAACCACCATCGCCGCCGCATGTTCGGCGCTGATCGGCGGCACCGGATTCAGCCGGCCCGACGGTGCGATCATCGGCGTCTTCACCAACGGCATGTGGATGGTCGTGAAGGTGATGTTGTCCGACAACGTCTCCGAGGCCACCACATCGGTGAAGGCATCGAGCGCGGCCTTGGTCGGCAGGTACGAGCTGTACTTGGGATTGCGTGCCTGCACGCCGGCGCTCGACACGTTCACCACGTGACCAAACCGCCGTGCCCGCCAGTGCGGCAGCAGCGCCAGCACCATCCGCACGGCGCCGAAATAGTTGACCGCCATCACCCGCTCGTAGTCGTGCAACCGGTCGGTCGACGCGCTCACCGACCGGCGAATCGAGCGGCCCGCGTTGTTCACCAGATAGTCGACGTGACCGAACCGACCGAGGATTTCGGCGATCGTCGTGTCGACGGATTCGGTGTCGGTCACGTCGCAGCTGAACGCGAAGGCGTGCCCGCCGTCGGCGGTGATCTCGTCGACCAACTCCTGCAGTGCTTCGCCGTTGCGCGCCAATGCGAATACGGTTGCGCCGCGTGCCGCCACCGCGACCGCCGACGCCCGACCGATACCACTGGACGCGCCGGTGATGATCACGTGTCGGCCCGCCAGCGGCGCAGAGTCGGAATCGCCGCGCTCGGGATCGAGATGCTGCGCCCAGTATCGCCACAGCGCGGGGGCACAGTCCGAAAACTCTGGCGGCTCGATTCCGCTGGGAAGCAACACCTTTCGGGTCCATTCGGAGTGAAACACGGCCGACGTCTCCAACGTGTCGATGGCTTCTGGCGGCACGCCGAGCTGCGTTACGGCCATGTCCCGCAAAACCTTCGCGCGCCCGCGGACCGCCAGCAGCGGCTCGGCGACCTGCCGCGGCAGCCCACCGCGCAGCGGCGGCAGCCCCGCAGCCCGGGCCACACCCCGATAGATCTGGCGCAGGCCCACAGGTGCCGGCGCGGTCAGGTGGAAGGTCTGCCCGTCCCGATCGTCGGCATGCATGAGTTCCACCAACGCGTCGGCGACGTAATCGACCGGCACGACATTGATCCGGCCGATGTCCGGCAGGAGAACCGGCGTGACCGACGGCAACGCGGACAGCCGGGCCAGCAACCCGAAGAGGTGGTACGGGCCCGTGATCCGGTCGATCTCGCCGGTGCGCGAGTCGCCGACGACCACCCCCGTCCGGTAGATGCGAAAGCGTGCATCCGCCGAGCGCACCAGTTGCTCCGCCTCGAAGGCCGCCCGGTGCCGGGCGGTGGGCAACTGCTGGCCGACGTCGAAATCGTCCTCGGTGAACTCGCCGCGAAAATCACCGGCCACCGCCACCGAGGAGAGGTGATGCAACGTCGCGCCCAACTCCCGGGCGAGCGCCACAGCCGACTCGGTGTCGGCCGCCCGTAGGTTCACGACATGGTCGGCACCCGGCGGCGCGCATGCGTCAGACAACGCGTGCACCCGCTCACCCCAGTCCGCGGCGAGCAGGGCCACCCGCGCCTGCGCCGACGGGTCGTCGACCGTCAGCCACACGTGCGCGTCATCGCGCTGGTCGAGCAGGCGGGTGACAACCCGGCGCCCGATGAACCCGGTACCGCCGGTAACGACATAACGCATGGATCATCTTTGATCGCCGATCCCGCCGCGGTCAACAGTGCACGGACATCCGCTCCCGAAACCAGTCCGGCCACGGCTGCTTCTCGAACGTCACCGCGTCGACGCACACGTGGACCATCGTCGCGTCGGCGATCAGGTCCTCACCGCGGCGGATGGCGAATCGGCTCCGCATCGACGTCTGCCCCAACGGCTCGAAGCCGACCCCGACCATCAGGTCGTCGTCGAATCGCGCCGGCTGGCGAAACTGAAGCTCGGCCGCGGCGACGACGAAGTCGATGCCCCCGTCGAGCAACACTTGGTAGTCGCCGAAGATGTCCCGAATCGCCTCGTTGAGCGCCATGTCGACCCAAGTCAGGTAGTGGCCGTTGAAGACTCGGCCCTGCATGTCACATTCGACATACCGCACGCGCAGCGGCGTGCCGAACCTCATCGACGTCATCTCAGAACGAGGTGATGCCGTCCCAGTCCACGAGCGTCCAGCCGATCACCGGGTTGCCGGTCACCACGACCCGGCCGGTATTGGGCAGCGGGTGATCCGTCGCGAGGCTGTCCTTGGCGTTACGCGCATTCATCAACGTCCACAACATGATTGACGCGGCACTGGAGAATGCGACGGGCTTGTTGTTGCCGCTCTCGTAGATCTTCTGCACCGCCCCCGTGAACTTGCCGTTGAACTCGGCTCCGCTGACCGAGCCGGGTATGGCGAAGTCGGTGTCGCCGCGCAGCCAGTCGGCGGGGGCGACCATGTACGTCGCCGCGGCGTTCTTCACGTTGCCGCCGTCGAACCAGCCCGCCGAGATTTCGTCGAGGCCCGGCAGTACGGTGACCTGCTTACCGAGTGCTTTGGCCATCGGCGCGGCAGTCTGCTGGGTGCGCACCATCTGCGAGGCGTAAACGCCGTCGTACCCATTGCTCTTCAGCCTGTTGGCCGCCGCGGCGGCCTGCTGCTCGCCCGTCGGCGTCAGCGACGGTCCGGGCACCGACGTGTCGATCACCCCGGCCGCGTTGGCCTCCGACTCCCCGTGGCGAATGAACGTCAGCGTGATCGTGCGGTCGTGCGGTGTGTCGGAACTGCAGCTGGCGAGAAGCACGGCCGCCAACAGCGCGGCGATCAGGGAGACGAGGGTCCGGGCGCGCAGAAGATGCATCCTTCTAGGTTGCCTTGTCGACCGCTGTGGTGGGCCCGAATTCTGTCAGTGCGACGATGATGTTTCTGATCCGACGACGTCAGGAGTGCGGCAATGGCCATCGACCCCACAGCAATCGGCGCGGTCACCGATCCTGCGCCCTACCAGTGGACCGATCGCGACACGATGCTCTATGCGCTCGGCGTCGGTGCGGGCACCGATGACTTGCCGTTCACCACCGACAACAGCCACGACATCCCCCAGCAGGTCTTGCCCACCTTCGCGGTCATCTGCTGTCCGGCGTTCGGGGCCGCCACCAAGGTGGGTTCGTTCAATTGGGGCATGCTGCTGCACGGTTCGCAGGAGATCCGTCTGCACGCACCGCTGCCCGCCTCCGGCCAGCTCTCGGTGGTGTCCGAGGTGGCTGACATCCAGGACAAGGGCCAAGGCAAGAACGCGATCATCGTGATGCGCGGCAAGGGGACCGATCCCGAGACCGGCGAACTCGTCGCCGAGACGCTGTCGACCGCGGTCATCCGCGGCGAGGGCGGTTTCGGCGGTCAGCCGGGTCAGCGGCCCGCCGCCCCGGAGTTTCCCGACCGCGAGCCCGACGCCCGCATCGCCATGCCGACGCGAGCCGACCAAGCGTTGATCTACCGCCTCTCGGGTGACCGCAATCCTCTGCACAGCGATCCGTGGTTCGCCCGCGAGATGGCCGGTTTCGACAGGCCGATCCTGCACGGACTGTGCACGTACGGGTTCGCCGGTCGTGCCCTGCTGGCCGAACTCGCCGGCAATGAGGCCGCCAAGCTCACCGCGGTCAGCGCACGGTTCACCTCGCCGGTGTTCCCGGGCGAGACGTTGACGACCTCGATCTGGCGCACCGAGCCCGGTCGGGCGGTCTACCGCACCGAGGCCAGCGGGCCCGACGGTTCCAACACTCGGGTCGTGCTCGACGACGGCACTGCCGAGTACACGGACTGATGGCGCGGCACCGCCGCTGCGACTAACCGACGGCGCCGCCGACGAGGTGGCCGATGCCGAAGGTGATGCCCATCGCCAGCGCACCGCCGATCACCACCCGGTAGATCGCCCGCCGCGGGTTGGCGCCACCGAGCCAGGCGCTGACCCAGCCGGTGATCGCCAAGGCGGCCAGCACCGCGACGAAGGTGATCGGCACCCGAATTGAGGCCGGAGGCAACAGGATTGCCAGCAGTGGCAGGATCGCGCCGACCGTGAACGAGATCGCCGACGAGATGGCCGCCTGCCACGGGTTGGTCAATTCGTCGGGGTCGATGCGCAACTCGATGTCGACGTGGGCGGCGAACGCGTCGTGGTCGGTGAGCTCCTCGGCCACGGTCCGCGCGGTCGCCGGTGTCAGGCCCTTGGCTTCGTAGAGCGCGGCCAGTTCGTCGAGCTCGGCCGCCGGCTCGGTGTCGAGTTCGCGGCGTTCCTTGGTCAGCATCGCCTCCTCGGAATCGCGCTGGGTGCTGACCGAGACGTACTCACCGACCGCCATCGACAGCGCGCCGGCGGCCAGAGCCGCGATGCCGGCGGTGAAGATCGGCCCGCGTTCGACGGTCGCGGCGGCGACGCCTACGACGATGCCGGCCGTGGACACGATGCCGTCATTGGCGCCGAGCACCCCGGCGCGCAGCCAGTTCAGTCGGCTACCGAACTTGCCGTGGTGCGGCTCGGAGGGGTGGGTCGGTTGATCCGGAGGCGTTGTCACGTGTGCAGCGTAGGACTTTCCCCGTAGGCGCGCGCAATGTCCTGCGACCCGGCCCAGCCGGAGTACGTCGGTCGTTGCGGCCAGCCGTCGGGGGAGTCCTGCCACTCCTCCTGCCGGCCCCACGGCAGCAGGTCGATGAGGGCGAACGAGTGGCTGAGTTGCTCGGTGCCGCGTCCGTTGGTGTGCCAGGTGCGGTAGACGGTATCGCCGTCGCGCAGAAAGACATTGACTCCGAATCCCTCACCCGGGGCGGCGTCGACGTCGGCGCCGAATGAGCTGCCGGCCGACGAGTACCACTCCATCTTGTTGCCGACCTTGGCCTTATAGGCCAACGCTTCGTCGATCGGTCCGTTGGTGACGATGACGAAGCGGGCGTCGTAGTTGTCCAGGAATTCCAGGCGGGTGAACTGGGAGGTAATCCCGTGCAGCCCGGGCATTGCCACTCGGCGCCGTCGGTCCACATGTGGTTGTAGACGATCAGCTGCGAACGCCCGTCGAACACCTCGGCCAGGCTGATCGGACCGTCGGGTCCGGTCAGGACGTAGTTGGGCATCTCGACCATCGGCAGCCGCCGGCGTTGCGCGGCGATCGCGTCGAGTTCACGGGTGGCGGCCTTTTCCCGCGCGCGCAGCTCGTCGAGTGCGGCGCGCCAGGTCTGTTGATCAACCACCGGAGGCAGGGCGGACATGGGGACTCCTTCGCGTCGGGTTCCGTCACAAGGATTGACTCGCCCCGCCCCCGATAGTCATCGAGGGCTAGCCGCGCTTGCCGTGTCCCTGCCCGGGCTTGCCGGTCCCGGCCTTGGCGGCGCCCGCTTTGCGGCTGCTGTTCGCGGACGCCTTCTTGGACCCGGCCCGGGCCGAACCCGCCACGCCGGATGGTGCCGCGAACTTCGGTGTGACCGGCTTGGCCGCGACCGTCGGGGTCAGCGTTGCGGTGGCCGGCTTCTTGAACGGCAACACGACAGCCGGTGGCGCGGTGTAAAGCGCAGTCGCCAATACGTTTCGGATGATGAACCCGACCGCGATCGGACCCTTCAAGCTGAGGAGCCCGTATTCGCTGTTGAGGGCTTCATTGAGGAACACTGCGGGTGCTTCCAGCAGGCCGAGCAGCGGGTTGCCGCTCGTGGTGATGGAGTCGATCGCGTCCTTGGCGGCGATGAACGGTGTCTGGATCTGTTTGACGACGGCGGGCGGGATGTCCTTGCCGATGGCGGTGACGACCACGGCGACGTTGTTGATGTGGGCGATGATCTCGGTGGGGATCTGCGCGCCCTGACCGGTGACCAGTTGCACGGCGTAGATCAACGGATTGATCACCAGTTGCGCGGCGACGGGCGCGATGAAGATCGGGTTCGGCAACGGGTAGGTCTTATTGGCCCCGACGGCCAACTGGCCGAGCAGGTAGGTACTGATGATGGTGTCGTTGACGAGCTGCGACCAGGCGTCGGTGAGCTGAACCGATGCGCTGGCGACGCGAATCGGTACGGGCGTCTCGTGTGGCGTGATGACGACGGGCGACAGCATGAGCGTGCCGGCGGTCACGGTCGAAATGGCGAGCAGCTTACGGCGAGCGGCGTAGTCCATCGAACAGTTTCCTTCTTCAGGATGTCGCGGGAGTGATGAAAAGGATTGGCGCGCAGAGCTATTTGCGGTTGCTGCGCCCGCGGCCGGTGTCAGCGCCCTTGGTATCGGTCTTGGCGGAAGCCGATGGTTTGCGCTTGCTACTGGCTGCCGACGATGGCGCTGTGTGCTTCGATCGCGCCGACGACGCGGTGCCGGACGGTGCGGCGGCCGTTTTCACGGGAGTCGGTGTCGCCGCCGCCTTCGGTTGCGCCGCAGCCTTACTCGCTGTCTTGAACGGCAGGACGACCGACGGCAATGGTGTGTAGACGGCGTTCGCCAGAAGGTTGCGAAAGATCAGTGACAGTCCGATCGGACCGGTGAATCCCAGCAGGCCGTACTGGCTGTTGAGGGCGATGTTCAAGAAGACGGCCGGGGCTTGGAACAAGGCTGTCAATGGGTTGGCGCTGTTGGCGATGAATTCCAGCGTCTGTGCCGCCGCGAAGAACGGTGCTTTCAACTGCTCGAACGCCACTCCGGGCACGGCACTGACGGCCAGTTGGGCGATCTTGCCGACCTCGGTCAGATGTGCGCCGATCCAACCCGGGACTTGGCCGCCCTGTCCGGTCAACAGAAGACCGGCGTAGGCGAACTCATTCAGCACCAGCTGGGTCACCACGGGCGCGAGCGGAAACGTCGGGGATGGCAACGGGTAGTTGTTGTTCGCGCCGATCGTCATGGTCACGAGGCCGGTCACACTCGACGCGGTGTCGGTGAACAACTGCGACCACGCGTCGGCGAGCGCGACCGTCTGGTCGGAAATCCGAGTCGGCGAGTGCGCGTCGAGCGGTGCGACAGTCACGGGTGTCAACGCGAGGGCGCCGGCAGTGGTCAGTGCGGCGACGGTGAGTACTGAACGACGGGCGATGTTTTCCATCGGAGAGTTCTCCCTCGTGGAGCGGTGTCGACGAGGTCTCGCCGGCTTCTCTTCCCTGGCTGGGAATCCGCTGTGGAACAGCTTCCCAGTCGCTAGTGGTCGTCGCAGCATTATTTGCGGATCTGCGTCCAGACGTGCAATGAATTCATTAGCTGTGACGGTGAACCGGCGGTGAATGCGAGGGCACGCGGTGGCCCGGGGTGGGCCAGGCCGCGTGCCCTCGCGACGATCTACCGCGTGCCGTGCCGGGCGCCGGCCGGCTTGGTGCCCGACTTGGCCGTCGTCGCCTTGCGCTTGCTGTTGGCCGACGGGGCCTTTGTCTTCGACCGCGCCGAGGAGGCCGTATCCGCTGGATCCGACACCGCCGCCGTGAGCTTCGGGGTCACCGTCGCGGCCGGCTTCTTGAACGGCAGCGTGATGGTGGGCAGCGGTGTGGAGATCGCCGAGGCCAGCAGGTTCCGGAGGATGATCGGTACCGCGATCGGACCGTTGACACCGATGAGTCCGTATTGGCTGTTGAGCGCCGCGTTGAGAAACAGTGCGGGGGCCTCGATCAGGGCGGTGAGCTTGTTGGAGGCGTTGGCGACGAACTCGATCGCATCCCTGGCTGCGACGAACGGTGTCTGGATCTGCTTGACGATCACCGGCGGGATCTCGGAGACGAGGAGCGAGGCGAAACTGGCGACGTTCGACAGGTGCTGGGCGATCTCGCCGGGGATCGCGCCGCCCTGGCCGGTGATCAGTTGCACGCCGTAGATCAGCGGGTTGAGCACGAGTTGCGCGATGACAGGCGCGATGAAGATGGGATTGGGCAAGGGAAAGGTGCTGTTGGCCCCGACGAACAGCCCGCCGAGTTCGACGACGCTGGCGACGGTGCCGTTGAGCAGGTCGGACCAGGCATCGGTGAGGTGCACGGCCTGTGTGGAGATGCGCGTCGCGGTGACGCCCGGCGCGTGCAATGCAGGCGGCGCGAGCGCAATGGGGGTCAGGGCAAGCGCGCCGATCGTGGTCAGGGCGGCGGCGGTTCGTACCGGTCGGCTTGGGGCAGCGAATTCCATCAGAGAGTGTCTCCCTCGTAGAGGCGGCACCGACGACGCTCGCCGGCTTCAATTCCGCGGCTGGGAATCCGCCGTGCAACAGCTTCCCAGTAGCTTGAGACCGCCGCACGATTATTTGCGGTTCTGCGCCGAATTCCGGTCAGAAGTGATTGCCGTGAGCCTGATCCTGTGAACGCGATGCTTCGTTGTGACCGTCTATCGCCGGCCGTGAGCCACACCTTTGCGCGCAGTGCCCGCCTTGGCGGTGCCGGTCTTCTTCGCGCCGGCCGACGCCGTGGGTTGTGCCTTGGGCTTGGTACGCGCCGACCCCGCGACACCGGTCGGTGCCGCTGCTGTCGCAGTCGTCGGCGCGAGCGTCTTCGGGGCGGCGCCGTTCGCTTTCTTGAAGGGCAGCACCACGGTCGGCAGTGGGGTCGCGAGGGCGTTGGCGAAGAGATTTCGGACGATGATCGCGACGGCAACCGGACCCTTGCCGCCCAGGAGCCCGTACTCGCTGTTGAGTGCGTGGTCGAGAAACACCGCCGGAGCCTCGACCAACCCGAGCAACAGATTGCCGCTGCCGGCAATGGATTCGAGTGCCAACCTGATGGCGTTGAACGGGGCCTGAAGCTGCGGGCCGATGAGCGGCGGAAGTTGAGTGACAACGAGCTCCAGGGCGCCGAGGACTTGCGATATGTGGGTCTTGATTTCCGTGGGGATTGTCGCGCCCTGGCCGGTGATCAGCTGCACGGTGTAGATCAGCGGGTTGAGTACCAACTGCGTGACGATCGGCGCCAACGGGATCGTCGGAGTGGGCAACGGGAAGGCGTTATCCAGACCGAGGAAAACTTTGCCGAGCACTTCCACGTTGTGCAGCGTGTTGTTGAGCAGGTCCGACCAGGCGTCGGTGAGCTTAACGGCTTGGGTGGAGACCTGCGTTGCCACGATGGCGGGTGCGTGACGTTCTGGCGGTGCGATGACGATCGGGGTCAGCACCAGCGCCCCAGTGGTGGTCAGGGCGGCGGCGGTGCGCATGGAACGACTGGCGGTGGGTTCCATCAGGGCCTTCTCTTCCTCGTAAGGGGCGGCGCCGACGAGATCTGTCGGCTTCTGTTCCCTTACGGGGAATCCGCCGTGCACAGCTTCCCAGCTCCACACAGCGTGTGCACAGGTATTTGCCAGAAAGCTAGTCGCGCTTGCTGTGCCCAGTGCCGCCGCTGCTGCGGTGGGCGGTCTTGGCAGGCGAGGCCTTACTGGCTGTGGCCGACGGGGATTTCGATCCCGCCCGCGCCGACGATGCGGCAATGGCCGATTTCGGTGTCGGAATCTGTGACGACACCGCGCCGGCCGGTTTGCCCGGTTGCAGGATGTGGGACAGCCAGCCGGGCAGCGGGGGATCGATTGCCGTGGCCAGCACATTGCGGACCGTGATCGGGAAGCCGATCGGCCCCTCGGCGCCGAGGAGTCCGGTGGTGGTGTTGAGTGCGAAGTTCAGGAAGACCGCGGGCGCTTCGAGCACTCCGATGAGCGGGTTGGCGGCGGTGCTGATCGATGCGAGAGCTTGTTGAATGGCGGCGAACGGCGTCTGAACCCAGAGGCCGAGGATCTGGGGCAGGGCGGGGATCACCTCGCCCATGACTTTCCCGACGTTGGTCAGATGGGTTTGGATCTCGCCGGGAATCTGGCCACCCTGACCGCTGAAGAGCTGACCGACGTAGATCAGCTGGTTGAGCACGATCTGGGTGGCGATCGGCGCCAGGAAGATCGTCGGATTCGGCAGGGGGACGCCGCTTTCGGCGCCCACGAACAGCTTCACCAACTCGGTGACGTTCGCCCCGGTGGCGGCGAACAGGTCGGACCACGCGTCGGTGAGCTGGAGTTCCCGCGCAGAGATCTGCGATTGCGTGATGGTCGGTGCGTGAAGATCGGGTGGTGTGACGACGACGGGTGCCAGGCCGAGTGCGCCGGCAGTGGTCAACGCGGCCAGAGCGATTATCGGGCGACGAGCGGCGTGTTCCATCAGCGAGTGTCTCCCTGCTAGGGCGGTGCCGGCGGGGCTCGTCGGCTTCTCTTCCGTGGCTGGGAATCCGCCGTGCGTCAGCTTGGCAGTAGGTCTGAGTCGGCGCACGACTATTTGCCATATTCGAGCAAAATTGCCGAAGTTGCGACATGGCAAGGCATTTAACTGTGAGTCCGTTGTCAAAAAGCTGTGATACCTGGCCCGCGCCGTGCTTGCTGCTTAGTGACCCGGTGTCAGTCGTGGACGTCGAGTCCGGTCAACGCCGCCGGTAGCGGATGCTGATGGAGGACGCCCAGGCGCTGGGTTGCCCGCGTGAGCGCGACATAGAGCTCTGCCGCACCGCGCGGCCCGTCGGCGAGGATCGCGGCCGGCTCGACCACCAGCACCGCGTCGAACTCCAGGCCTTTGGTCTCCGCCGGTGCGACCACGCCCGGCATGGCGGGCGGCCCGATCACGACGGCGGTGCCCTCGCGGGCGGCTTCGGCCGCGAGGAAATCCTCGATGGCGGCAGGCATCTGGTCCGCGGTGACCTGACGGGACCAGGGGCGAAAACCGCTGGCGCGCACCGATTCCGGGGCCCGAACCTCGGGTGCGAACTCGGCGAGCAGTGCCGCGGCGACGGTCATGATCTCGGCGGGGGTGCGGTAGTTCACCGACAGCGACCGGTACACCCACCGGCCGGGCACGTACGGCTCCAGCATCTCGGCCCACGACGTCGCCCCGGCCATCGAGCGGCGCTGCGCGAGATCGCCCACGACCGTGAACGACCGGCTCGGGCAGCGGCGCATCAGCACCCGCCAGTCCATCTCGGAGAGCTCCTGGGCTTCGTCGACCACCACATGCCGGTAGGTCCAGTCCCGGTCGGCAGCAGCACGTTCGGCGAGGTCGCGGGTGTCACGCTCGAGGAAGCGTTCGGCGAGGGCCTCGGCGTCGATCAAGTCCTGCGCGAGCAGAAGATCCTCGTCGTCCATCAGATCCTCGTGCGCGACCATATTCTCCAAAACGCCTCGGGCATAGTGGGTTTCTTCCTTGAGCGCCTGTGCGGCGGCATCGTCGGCCGCTTTGTCGCGGCCCAGCAGGTCGACCAATTCGTCGAGCAGGGGCACATCCGAGGTCGTCCAGGCGTCACCGACTTCTCGCAGTAGCGCCGGGTCGGCGCCCGCGGCGCGGAGCCGCTCGGGCGAGGTGTACAGCTCGGCCAGCAGCTCCTGGGGCTCGAGGACAGGCCAGAGTTGGTCGAGGGCTGCGATGAACCGCTCGTTGTCTTCGAGGTCGGCGAGCAGGTCCGCGCGCACCTTCGCCCACGCGTCTTTGTTGTCGCGGGTCAGCCAGCCGCGGCCGATCCGGGCGACCCCGCGCTCGGTCAGCACGTAGGTGACGATGTCCCGGAACACCGCACGAGCTGCATTGTGCGGCAGTCCGCTTGCGCGCGCCTCGTCGATGGCCCACTGCGCGGTGTCGGCGGCGATCTGCAGGGTGACATCGCCCAGCGGAATCTCCAATGGATGCTCGGGTGTCCGCTGCCGGTCCTCGATCGCGGCCCGCAGGACGGCCAGCATCGCGCGAGAACCCTTGATGCGGGCGACATTCGGGATGTCCTCGGCGGTGACGTGCATTCCGGGAACCAGATCGCCGACCGTGGAGAACACCACCTCCGATTCGCCCAGCGACGGCAGGACGCGGCCGATGTGGTTCATGAACGCCTGGTTGGGTCCGACGACGAGCACACCGTGGCGCTCGATCCGCCGACGTTGTGTGTAGAGCAGGTATGCCACCCGATGCAGTGCCACCACGGTCTTGCCGGTGCCGGGGCCGCCCTCGATCACCAGCACGCCCGGATGTTCGAGCCGGATGATCTCGTCTTGTTCGGCCTGGATCGTGGCCACGATGTCGCGCATGCCCTCACCGCGGGGAGCGTTGACGGCGGCGAGCAGCGCGGCATCACTGCTGAACGGGCTATCGTCCCCGGCGTCAGGGTCGGGACGACCGAAGACCTCGTCGGTGAAGTCGACCAGCCGCCTGCCGAGGGAGTGGAACTGGCGGCGTCGGCGCATGCCCTCGGGGTTGGCGCCGGTGGCGACGTAGAAGGCGCGGGACGCCGGAGCCCGCCAGTCGAGCAGGAGTGCTTCGTGGTCGTTGTCGTCGTCGAAGATGCCGATTCGGCCGACGTAGAGCCGCTCGCCGGACAGGGTGTCCAGTCGCCCGAAACACAGTCCCTGGTCGGCCACGTCCAACCGCGCCGCCCGTTGGGCCAGTGCGCGCACCTCGGCGTCGCGAGCGACCAGAGTTCCGCCGTCTTGCAGGTCGATCGGCCCACCGAGCGCGGCGCGGTACTGAGCTTTGACCTTGGCGCGTTTTCCGTCCAACCTGTCGTAGAGATCGTCGAGGTAGTCCCGTTCGGACTTCAATTCGTGCTCGTGCGCGTTCTTCGGCATACCCCTCGTTTCCATGGCTCGACTCCATCCTCGTCTATTACTGGACAGAGCCGCGCATAGAACATATGTTCGATACACTGGATCGGGTGAGTTGGTTCAACGGGCCGCCGAGCTGGGGCGAGATGGAGCGGGTGCTCAACGGCAAGCCCCGCCGTCCCGGTCTGTCGCTTGGTGAACCGCACGCCGACGGCGGGGACAGTCCGGCGTGGTCGCGCCGCCGTGAGCCCTACGAGCCGATCGGCGACCGTCCGCAGCGGTCGGCCGTGCCCTACGCCGAACTGCATGCGCATTCGGCCTACAGCTTCCTCGATGGGGCCAGCACCCCGGAGGAACTGGTCGAGGAGGCGGCCCGGCTGGACTTGCGGGCCATCGCGCTGACCGACCACGACGGCCTCTATGGCGTGGTGCGCTTCGCCGAGGCTGCTAAGGAACTCGACATGCGCACCGTCTTCGGTGCCGAACTGTCGCTGAGCAATACCGCCCGCACCGAGGTGCCCGACCCGCCCGGTCCGCATCTGCTGGTGCTGGCTCGTGGACCCGAGGGCTACCGTCGGCTGTCTCGCCAGCTGTCCGCCGCGCATCTGGCCGGCGGCGAGAAGGGCAAACCGCGCTACGACTACGATTCGCTCACCGAGGCGGCGGGCGGGCATTGGCACATCCTCACCGGATGTCGCAAAGGTCATGTCCGGCAGGCGCTTTCACACGGTGGCCCGGACGCGGCGGCCGCAGCGCTGGCCGACCTGGTGGACCGCTTCGGGCGCGACCGGGTCAGCATCGAGCTCAGCAGCCACGGTGATCCGTTCGACGACGAACGCAACGCAGCCCTTGCCGCGCTGGCTCCCCGGTTCGGGGTGGGAGTCGTCGCCACCACCGGAGCCCACTTCGCCGAGCCGAGTCGCGGCCGGCTGGCGATGGCCATGGGGGCGATCCGGGCACGCCAGTCGCTCGACGAGGCGGCCGGCTGGCTGGCCCCGCTGGGTGGCTCACACCTGAGGTCCGGTGAGGAGATGGCGCGCCTGTTCGCACAACACCCCGAAGCCGTCAGTGCCGCAGCCGATCTCGGCGAGCAGTGCGCTTTCGGGCTGGCTTTGATCGCTCCGCAACTGCCGCCGTACCCGGATGTGCCGTCCGGCGAAACCGAGGACAGCTGGCTGCGTGAGCTGGTGATGATCGGTGCTGCCCGGCGCTACGGACCGCGCGCCGGCGCCCCGGAGGCCTACGCGCAGATCGAACGCGAACTCGACATCATCGCCACCTTGAAGTTCCCGGGCTATTTCCTCGTCGTCCACGACATCACCCGGTTCTGCCGGGAGAACGACATCCTCTGTCAGGGAAGGGGATCGGCGGCCAACTCCGCGGTGTGTTATGCGCTCGGGGTTACCGCCGTCGACCCGATCGCCAACGAATTGCTCTTCGAACGGTTCCTGTCGCCTGCCCGTGACGGGCCACCCGACATCGACATCGACATCGAATCGGACCTGCGGGAGAAGGCAATCCAGTACGTCTACGACCGCTACGGTCGTGACTATGCCGCGCAGGTCGCCAACGTCATCACCTATCGGGGTAAGAGCGCGGTGCGCGATATGGCTCGTGCGCTTGGCTTCTCGCAAGGACAGCAGGACGCCTGGAGCAAACAGATCAGTCACTGGCACTCCGGGGCTGACTCGCCCGATATCGAGGGCATTCCCGAGTCGGTGGTCGACCTGGCGGTCCAGATCAAGAACCAGCCGCGGCACATGGGCATCCACTCCGGCGGCATGGTGATCTGCGACCGCCCGATCGCCGACGTGTGCCCGGTGGAATGGGCACGCATGGAGAACCGCAGCGTTCTGCAGTGGGACAAAGACGACTGCGCCGCAATCGGATTGGTGAAGTTCGACATGCTCGGCCTCGGCATGCTCTCGGCGCTGCACTACTGCATCGATCTGGTGGCCGAGCACAAGGGCATCCAGGTTGACCTGGCTCGCCTGGATCTGGCCGATCCAGCCGTGTACGAGATGCTGCAGAAGGCTGACTCGGTCGGAGTGTTCCAGGTCGAGTCACGCGCCCAGATGGCCACACTTCCGCGGCTGAAGCCGCGGGTGTTCTACGACCTGGTGGTGGAGGTGGCGTTGATCCGCCCCGGGCCCATCCAGGGTGGCTCGGTGCATCCCTACATCAAGCGACGCAACGGCCAGGAGGCGGTCACCTACGACCACCCGTCGATGGAACCGGCACTGCGAAAGACGTTGGGTGTGCCGTTGTTTCAGGAACAGCTGATGCAGCTGGCGGTGGACTGCGCGGGATTCTCGGCCGCCGAGGCCGACCAACTGCGCCGAGCCATGGGCTCCAAGCGCTCCACCGAGAAGATGCGGCGGCTGCGTGACCGGTTCTACGCCGGCATGGCCGAACGTCACGGAATCACCGACGAGATTGCCGACAAGATCTACGACAAGCTGGAAGCGTTCGCCAATTTCGGCTTCCCGGAGAGTCATTCGCTGAGCTTCGCCTCGCTGGTGTACTACTCCTCGTGGTTCAAGCTGTACCACCCGGCGGCGTTCTGTGCCGCGCTGCTGCGCGCCCAGCCGATGGGCTTCTACTCACCGCAGTCGCTGGTCGCCGACGCTCGCAGGCACGGGGTCACCGTGCACGGACCTGATGTCAACGCCAGCCTGGCGCATCCCACCCTGGAAAATGCCGGGATGGAGGTGCGGCTGGGGTTGGGCGCCGTGCGCCACATCGGTGACGAGCTGGCCCAACGCATCGTGGACGAACGCAATGCCGGTGGTCCGTATGCGTCACTGCTGGATCTCACTGGGCGAGTGCAGCTTTCGGTGCCACAGACCGAGGCACTGGCCACCGGCGGGGCGCTCGGCTGCTTCTCGATCACCCGCCGTGAAGGCCTGTGGGCAGCCGGCGCGGCGGCAACCCAGCGTCCCGATCGGCTGCCCGGGGTCGGGTCGTCGTCGCACGTGCCTGCCTTGCCCGGGATGACCGACGTGGAGTTGGCCGCCTCCGACGTGTGGGCCACCGGCATCTCACCGGACAGCTATCCCACCCAGTTCCTGCGCGAAGACCTCGACGCGATGGGAGTGGTTCCTGCCGACCGGCTGTTGGATGTGCCCGATGGCAGCAGGGTGCTGATCGCCGGGGCGGTGACGCACCGGCAGCGGCCGGCCACCGCTCAGGGAGTGACGTTCATGAACATCGAGGACGAGACCGGCATGGTCAATGTGCTGTGCATGCCGGGGGTGTGGAACCGGCATCGCAAACTGGCCCAGACCGCTGCGGCGCTCCTGATTCGCGGGCAGGTTCAAAACGCCACGGGAGCAGTGACAGTGGTGGCCGAGCGGATGGGCCGCATCACGATGAAGGTGGGTTCGCGGTCGCGGGACTTCCGGTGAGCTAGTCCTTTTCGTCGTCTTTGGGGAGCAATCGTTCTGGGTGGTGATACTCGTTGGTGCCGCCGATGAGTGGGACGTCGGAGGGTGGAATCCATTGGGTTTGGCCGCCTGGGAGTTGGCGGGTGGTCCAGCCGTCGTTTTCGACCAAGAGGTTGTCACATTTGCACGCGAGTGTGAGGTCGTCGATGTCGGTGCTGCCGCCGTGTTTCCAGTCTTTGGCGGCGTGGTGGACCTGGCTGTTGTAGCCGTTGACGGTGCATCCCGGTGCCGTGCAGCCACGGTATTTGGCCAGCAGCATGATTCGTTGATCCGCGGAGGCCAATCGCCTGCTGCGGCCCAGCCACAGTGATTGCCCGGTAACGCCGTCGAATACAGCTAGGTAGTGATTGGCCGGGGTGGCCATCCGAAGCAGGTCGGTGATCGGGAGCAGGGTGCCACCTGCGGTGACCGCGTGGCCGGCACCGGCCTGTAACTCTTGCAGAGTGGTCGTGACGATCATGGTCACTGGAAGGCCGTTGTGCTGGCCGAGTTTCGGGTCGCCGAGCCGGCCGCGCACCAAATCCGCCAATGCATCATGTTGGCGTTGAGCATGGCTACGTGGGTCGTCTGGTTCGGGTGCGGCGAATTTCGCCAACCACGCATCCAGCATTGAACGCAGTGCTGGATCGGCCACCAACTTCCCCACGCTCATGCCGTCGGCGCGCTGACCACCACACCACATGAAGCCACGCTTACGGGCCCGGTCCTCCTCGGAGTATTGGCCGTCGGGGTTGAGGTGAACGGCGAGGCGGTCGGCGATCTTCTCCAGCTGGTCGGGCCGCATGGTCTGGGCATGCTCGGCCAGGGTGCGTTCGGCCTTTTCGATCTCGACTGTGCCGACATGATCGGGCAGATCGCGGAAGAACTTCTGAATCACCCGTACATGCTCACCGTCGAGAAGACCGGCATCCCAGGCCTTACCCGTCATCGGCAACAGCGGAGCCAACGGTTCGCCCGTGAGCGACCGCCGCGGAACCAACTGTTCGGCATCACGGACCCGGCGCTTGGCGGTGCTACGGCTGATCCGCAAGACGTCCGCCAACACGATCGGGATCGGCGGGCAACCCTCGTAGCGCTCCAGATGCGTCAGCTGCGTGTGCGAGACCGCGACCTGCCGACGCACCGCAGTCTCGAGACGTTCCAGAGCTGAAAAGCGTTCGGGCGCAGGAAGTTGCTCGATATCGGCGGCACCCAAGAGTTCGACTGCGATGTCGAGCGCATCCAAGGCTGCAGTGATCGAACCCATGTTCGAAAGCTTACGGGCGGTCGCCGACAAAAGTCCGACGCCGAAATCGATCTGTGGATGAAGTCGAATCTGTGGAAAACGTTGCGCCGCTGCGCTTCCAGCCCTACTCCGTCGGCGTCGTCCACACCTTGTCGATGCTGATTCGCAGCCGCAGGTTGTACCCGCCCATCGAGTCGGTCAAGCCGGCTTGATCTGACAGCGCACCGTATTTCGCCCAGAACGCCGCGTCGTCGCGCGGGTCGGCATCCTCGCTGTCGATGGTGGCGGGACCGCCGACGACGACGATGCCGCCGCCATCGCCGCTGGAGTCCAGATTTAGGGTGACCCGCGGATGCGAGCCGATGTGGCGCACCTTGGCCGAGCCGGGCGCGGTGTAGACGACGATGTCGGTGCCGTCGAAGTAAAACCACACCAACTTGGGCACCGGCTGACCGGATTTGGCGACTGTGGTCAACCAGCCGAAGTTGTCGCCGACAAGCCGATCGCGCACCTCTTGATCCAGTTCAGTTGCCATGGGGCCGAATGTAGTCTCACCCCATGACACTCGATCTGACCGTTGATGAACTTCTGACTTCCACCCGATCGGTGCGCAAGCGGCTCGACTTCGACCGGCCGGTGCCGCGTGAGGTCCTGATGGAGTGTCTGGATCTCGCCCTGCAGGCACCCACCGGCTCCAACGCCCAGGGCTGGCAGTTCTTGTTCGTCGAGGACCCCGCCAAGAAGAAGGCGCTGGCCGACATCTACCGCGCCAACGGCACGCCTTATCTGAATCTGCCTGCGCCCGTGCGCGGCGACATGCGCGACGCGCAGATGGATTCGGTGCTGAGTTCGGCCAAGTACCTCAACGAAAACCTCGAGAAGGCACCGGTGTTCCTGATCCCGTGCCTGGAGGGCCGCCCCGACGGCGCCCCCGCCGGAATGCAGGCGTCCTACTGGGGCTCCCTGATCCCCGCCGCATGGAGTTTCATGCTCGCCCTGCGGTCCCGCGGTCTCGGCTCGGCCTACACCACGTTGCACCTGATCGGCGACGGCGAGAAGCAGGCCGCCGAGCTTCTCGGCATCCCCTTCGAGCACTACACCCAGGGCGGCCTGTGGCCGATCGCCTACACCAAGGGCACCGACTTCAAGCCCGCCAAGCGGCTGCCCGCCGAGCAGCTCACCCACTGGGACAGCTGGTGACGCTGCCGGCCTAGCGGCCGCCGCCGAACCCGTGCTGGCGCCACGCCTCATAGGCGACCACCGCCGCGGCGTTCGACAGATTCAGGGACCGCCGGCCCGGCAGCATCGGGATGCGCACCTGTTCGGTGATGTGCGGATCGGCGAGCGTCGCCGCGTCCAGACCCGTCGGCTCCGGGCCGAACAGCATCACGTCGCCCGGCTCGTAGGCGATATCGAACGACGAGCGCGTGGCATGGGCGGTGAACGCGAACACCCGCGCACCCGCGACCGCCGCCCACGCCTGTTCCAGGTTCGCGTGCACTGTCACCGACGCCAGGTCGTGGTAGTCGAGTCCGGCGCGGCGCAGCTTCGGCTCGGAGAGGTCGAACCCCAACGGCTCTACCAGATGCAACTCACATCCGGTGGCCGCGACCATGCGGATGGCATTGCCGGTGTTCGGCGCGATCCGCGGTGAGTAGAACATCAGCCGGAACACGGCCACCCTCCGGGCATGCGGATAATGGCGTCATGGTCGAGACCAGTCTTTGGATGCAGAAAGTCGCGGCCGATCCTGGACATTCGCAGTGGTACATCGAACGCTTTCGCGCGATGGAGCGCGCCGGTGACGACGTGGTCGGCGAAGCCCGCCTCATCGACGCGATGGCTCGGCGAGGCTCCCACATCCTCGACGCCGGCTGCGGGCCGGGCCGGGTAGGCGGATACCTGGCCGGCGTCGGTCACCGGGTGGTCGGGGTCGACGTCGACCCGGCGCTCATCGAGGCCGCCGAACACGACCATCCCGGCCCCCGCTGGCTGGTCGGTGACCTCGCCGAGCTGGACCTGCCTGCGCGCGGGATCCCTGAACCGTTCGACATCATCGTTTCGGCGGGCAACGTGATGACGTTCCTCGCGCCGAGCACCCGGGTGCAGGTGCTGTCCCGACTGCGTGCGCATCTGGCCGCCGACGGACGTGCGGTCATCGGCTTCGGCGCCGGCCGCGATTACGCGTACAGCCAGTTCCTCGACGACGCCGCCGAAGCCGGGTTCGGACAAGATCTTCTGCTGTCCACCTGGGATGTGCGGCCGTTTACCGATGACTCCGACTTTCTCGTCGCGCTGCTCAAGCCAGCGTAGGTAATTCGTGTGAGTCGATGATCTCAGTTGTGCCGCAGCACAATTTGCTCGACACCCCCTAACGCGAATTGACCGGGTGTCACCGGTATCTCTCTGTTCAGTAACGACTCTGGAAGTGCTGGGCAATGGCTGTCATACTCGACGAATTGCCAGGGGTTATGCGCAGCTCCGATGTGAATCAACACGGGCAGCGATGACCAGGAAGTCCGGATGAATCAGACTCAACAGCCGTTAACCGTGCCGCCGAAGCGGCCGTCGCGGTGGTCGCTGGGCAACTGGCCGGTCCGGGGCAAAGTCTTTGCGATCGTGGCCGTTCCGCTGGCGCTCGCGCTCGCCTTCGCGGGCGCCCGCATCTGGGACGGGGTGAATTCGGCGCGGGATCTGCAGGTCGCGGCCGATCGCGTCCAGATGATTCCGGTGATCGAGAGCTACGTCGGCGCCCTGCAGGGAGTGCTGCTGGCCTACTCGGGAGGCGGGGACACCCAGTCCGCGGCAAACACATTCGACAAGAGCAAGGCCACCCTGCAGAACAAGCTCAACTCCACCGACGTCGCGCCCGACGTCCGCACCGGTGTGACCAACCTGCTCACCGGCGGCCAGCAACTGGTGGCCGCGGTGTCGGCGAACACCATCGGGCTGCGCGACCGGATCACCAGCTACGCGCCGATCCTGCTGACCGCGGAAGACGCCATCAACGGTTCGGTGCGCCTCGATGACGAGAAACTGCGGGCGCAGACCCAGGGCCTGAGCCGCGCGGTCGGCGCGCGCGGCCAGATGCTGATGCAGGAACTGCTCGTCGAGCAGGGCGGCGACCTGCCCGAGCCGGAACTGCGCACGTCGATGATCACGCTGGCCGGCACCGAGCCGTCGACGTTGTTCGGCATGAGCCAGGTGCTCGGCGTCGGCTCTGCCGAGGCCAAGACCCTGCAGAGCGAGATGGTCAGGCGGATGGGCATCATGTCCAGCCCCGACGCCGCGCTGGCCGGCAACGCCGACCTGCGTCAGTCGCTGCAGGCCACCGACGCCATCGCCGAGAAGGTCGTCGCGAGCACCACCGACGAGGTCACCACGTCGGTGCAGCAGATGGCCACCGACCGCAAGCACGCCGTCATCCGCGACTCGCTACTGGTGCTGGCCGCGTTCATCGCCGCGCTGGTGGTGGTGCTGCTGGTGGCTCGCTCCCTGGTTCGGCCGCTGCGCATTCTGCGCGACAGCGCGCTGCGGGTCGCGCACACCGATCTCGAGCGGGGCATCGCCCGCGTCCGGGCCGGCGATGAACGCGAACCCGACCCGCTGCCGGTGTACACCACCGAGGAGATCGGGCAGGTCGCTCACGCGGTCGACGAATTGCACACCCAGGCGCTGCTGCTCGCCGGCGACGAGGCGCGGCTGCGGCTGGTGATCAACGAGATGTTCGAGACGATGTCGCGGCGTAACCGCTCGCTGGTCGACCAGCAGCTCGCGCTGATCGACCGGCTGGAGAAGAACGAGAAGGACCCGGAGCGGCTCGACAACCTGTTCCGGCTCGACCACCTGGCCACCCGGATGCGGCGCATCGGCTCCAACCTTCTGGTGCTGGCCGGCGCGCAGGTGTCCCGCGACCACCGCGAGGCTCTGCCGTTGGCCAATGCCGTCAACGCCGCGGTCTCGGAGGTCGAGGACTACAAGCGGGTGGAGATCGGCGACGTGCCCGACTCCGCGCTGATCGGCCGGGTCTCCGCCAACGCGGTGCACATGCTCGCCGAACTGATCGACAACGCGTTGCGCTACTCACCGCCGATCTCGCCGGTGCGGGTCAGCGCGGTGCACACCAGCAATGCCGGGGTGCTGGTCGAGGTGCACGACGACGGCATCGGCATGACCGACAGCGACCTGCGGATCGCCAACATGCGGCTGCACGCCGGCGGCGAGGTCAGCCAGGACAACACCCGGCACATGGGACTGTTCGTGGTCGGCCGGCTGGCGCACATGCACGGCATGGAGGTGCGGCTGCGCAACGCCGTCGAGGGGGAGCCGTCGTCGGGGACCACGGCCGAGCTCTTCATCCCGGCCAAACTGCTCGAACACTCCACCCCGATCGGGGACGACGCAGTGCGCTACGACGCGCCCTCCGAAACTTCGGTTGACGAGGACGAGTACGCCGCACCGTTCGCCGCGGTGGTCGAGCCGGACGCAGTCGAAGCCAGTGGCCTGCCGCGACGCTCGCCGGGTTCCAGCGGGATCACCGGCGCGCCACCGCCACAACGAGAACCAGAACCGGAGCCGGAGCCCGAACCGCAGCCTTCACTGTGGTTCGCCGACGCAGGATCCGCAGCCGAGAACGAGCACGCCTCGGACACCTCACGCTTCTTCACCGCGCGGGCGCGGGCCGAGGAGGCACGTGAGGAGCACCTCGACATCAGCGATATGGACGTGTTGGCCGCCGACCTGTCGGCACCCGACTTCGAGGACACCGATACCGACTTCATCTACCAGAAGATGCTCAACGAGCTGATGGTCGACCCGCACACCATCGCGGTGCCCCAGGACTGGAAGTCGGTGTGGGACAACGGTTGGGAGACCGCCGCCGAGGTGGACAACGTGCCGGTACAGGACCACACCGAACACGGCTTGCCGGTCCGCGATCCCGGCGCCCGGTTGGTGCCCGGCGCCGCCGAGCCCATCTCGGCGCCTGCTCTGCCGCAACGTGATCCCGACGCGGTCCGCTCCTCGTTCAGCAGCCACTTCGGTGGTGTGCGGGCCGCGCGTTCCGACCTTCAGGCCGGTTCCGCAGAGAACGGAAAAGACCACTCATGACCTTGCCGCCACGGCCGCAGAACAATTCACTCGACTGGCTGGTGTCGAACTTCGCCCGTGATGTGCCCGGTGTCTCGCACGCGGTACTGGTGTCGGTCGATGGTCTGTTGATCGCGGCCAGTGAGCAACTGCCGCGTGAACGCGCCGAGCAGCTGGCCGCGGTGACCTCGGGGCTGGCCAGCCTGGCAGCGGGTGCGGCACAGCTTTTCGAGGCCGGCCAAGTCCTGCAATCGGTGGTCGAGATGGCCGGGGGCTTCCTGCTGGTGATGCGGGTCGGTGACGGATCGCATCTGGCCACGCTGGCCGCGCCGAACTGTGACATCGGCCAAATCGGTTATGAGATGGCAGTTCTGGTTGAGCGAGTGGGCAATGTGGTCTCGTCGTCACGGCGGGCTGCGCAACCGTCGTGACCGGTGACGCCGAGGCGAACCTGGTGCGCCCTTACACGCTGACCGCGGGGCGTACCGACACCTCTGTCGAACTTCCCATCGAGGCGCCGATCCAGACGATGCCGTCGGCGAACACCCAGCATTGGCCGTCGGGTGACGTGCGCGGGCGGATCTGCGAACTGTGCGCCGACCGCCCATCGGTGGCCGAAATCTCGGCGCTGCTCGATCTTCCGCTCGGCGTCGCGCGCGTCCTCGTCGGTGACCTCGTGACGGCGGGTTATCTTCGGGTGGAGACCACTTTGACCGACCGCTCGACGTCGGACGAGCGCCGCAGCCTGATAGGAAGGACCCTTCGTGGCCTACGAGCCCTCTGAGGGGCGAACATCTGCTTCGACGAAGATCGTCGTCGCGGGTGGGTTCGGTGCAGGCAAGACCACATTCGTGGGGGCGGTGTCGGAGATCATGCCGTTGCGCACCGAAGCGATGGTGACCGACGCCTCCACTGCCGTGGACACGTTGGACGCCACACCGGGCAAGTCGACGACGACGGTCGCGATGGACTTCGGGCGTATCACCCTCGACCAGGATCTGGTGCTCTACCTGTTCGGCACGCCAGGGCAGCGCAGGTTCTGGTTCATGTGGGACGACCTGGTGCGCGGCGCGATCGGGGCGATCATCCTGGTCGACGTGCGCCGGCTGCAGGACAGCTTCGCCGCCGTCGACTTCTTCGAGCACCGCAAGATGCCGTTCCTGATCGCGGTCAACGAATTCGACGGTGCACCAAAGTATCCCACCGACGAGGTGCGCCGGGCGCTGACGCTCCCGGAAACCACACCGGTACTCACCGTCGATGCGAGGGACCGCAAGTCGGCCACCGATGCACTGATCGCGATCAGCGAGTACGCGCTGGCAAGCCTGGCACCCAACTAGAGCTGCCTGTGGACCACTGGACCGATCGCGAATTCGTCGGCCACGACTTTCGCGACGAGGACCTCTCCGGCCTGCACACCGAGCAGGTGGTGTTCACCGAATGCGACTTCGGCGGCGCAAACCTGTCCGAGTCGGTGCACCAGGGGTCAGCCTTTCGTAACTGCCGGTTCCTGCGAGCCACGCTGTGGCATAGCACGTTCCGCAACTGCAGCATGCTCGGCTCGACGTTTGAGAACTGCCGGCTGCGCCCGATCGTGTTCGACGAAGTCGATTTCACGCTTGCCGTCCTGGGCGGGGCCGACCTGCGCGAAGTGGACCTGTCCGGGTCTCGGCTGCGCGAAGCCGGCTTGGTGCAGGCCGATCTGCGCAAGGCCGTGTTGCGCGGAGCGGATCTGACCGGCGCGCGCACCAACGGGCTACGCCTCGAGCAGGCCGACCTGCGGGGCGCGCGGATCGATCCCACGCTGTGGACCACCGCCGCGTTGCGGGGCGCGCGGATCGACGTCGCACAGGCACTGGCGTACTCGGCTGCGCACGGTCTCGACGTCAGCGGGGAGTGACGCGTGGATCGACTACGTCCAGACCAGCAGCTGCATTCAGTGAGAAGTCTCGCAGGGATCTACTCACGATTTGTCTGCGTGAGTTCTCACTCAGTGTGGTCGGGCTGGTCTCAGCAGCCCTACGCGCCCTTGAGCCGGATCTTCCACCGCACCAGCGACAGATACCCGAGGCACAGCACTCCCAGCATGCCCATGTTGAACCACCACGCCGACGCGGTGTGCTCCCAATGCCGGTCCTTCGGCGTCAGCGGGCCGGGCACCAGCTTGATCAGGTCGATGGTCGAGGCCGACGCCGCAAAGCCCCAGCGAGCCGGCGTGATCCAGGACAGCTGATCGAGCACCAGCCGGCCGGTCACCGGAATCATGCCGCCGGAGAACACCAACTGGCTCATGACCGCGACCACCAGCAGCGGCATGATCTGCTCGTTGGACTTGGCCAACGCCGAGAGCGCCAGGCCCACCATCGCCGCGGTGACCGTCGTCGCGGCCATCACCACGAACAGCTCCATCGTCGGGCTCAGGAACGTCAGCGATCCCTGCGTCGGACCGCCCTTGCCCGCCACCGTGATCGCGGTGACGATCGTGGACTGCACGATCGCGAACACCGCATAGATACACACTTTCGCGAGCAGGTAGGCCGTGGTCGACAACCCGACCGCCTGTTCTCGGCGGAAGATCGCGCGTTCACCGATCAGGTCGCGCACCGTGAGCGCGGTGCCCATGAATATCGCCCCGACGTTGAGCAGCACCAGGATCTGGCCCGGCTCGTTGGGCGCGTCACCCATCGGATTGGGCACCCCGAAGCCGACGGTGCCGGGCACCGACAGCGAGAGCACACCCATGATGAACGGCAGCATCGCCAGGAACGCGAAGTAACCCCGGTCGGAGACGATCAGCCGCAGCTGGCGGCGGGCGATCGTCGAGAACTGGCGCAGCAGGCTCGTGTGCGTCGGCTCGCCCATCGCCGACGGTGTCTCCACCGGTGGCGGCGGCGGAGTCGGCCCGGTCTGCTGCAGATAACGCTGATACGCGGCGTCGGGATCCCCGGCAACCGTGCTGAAGATGTCGGCCCAGTTGGTGGTGCCCATCGCCGGGCCGATTTGGCTGGGCGGCCCGCAGAACGCGGTCTTGCCGCCGGGGGCAAGCAGCAGCACCTGATCGCACACGTCGAGATAGGTCAGCGAGTGCGTGACCACCAGCACGACGCGGCCGGCGTCGGCCAGCTGGCGCAGCATCGTCATGACCTGACGGTCCAGCGCCGGGTCCAGACCCGATGTCGGCTCGTCGAGGATCAGCAGCGACGGGCCGGTCAGCAGTTCGAGGGCCACCGAGGCGCGCTTGCGCTGACCGCCGGACAGCTTGTCCACCCGAGTGTTCTGATGCTGCGTCATCTCCAGCTCGGAGAGCACCTGGGCCACCACTTGCTGGCGGTCCTCCTTGTTGGTGTCCGGCGGCAGCCGCAGTTCGGCGGCGTACATCAGCGCCTGGTTGACGGTCAGCTGCCCGTGCACCACGTCGTCCTGGGGCACCATCCCGATCCGGGAGCGCAGCGAGGCGTACTCGGCGTGGATGTTGTGACCCTCGAAAGTGACTGTGCCACTTGTCGGATGGGTGTAGCCGGCGACCAGTCGCGCGAACGTCGACTTGCCCGCACCGGACGGACCGATCACCGCGGTCAGCGTGCCGGGGCGCGCGGTCAGCGAGATGTTGTCCAGCAGCGTCTTGTTGTTCTCAATCGTCCACGTCACGGCGCGCACGTCCAGGCCGCCGGTCGCGGTGGCCGCCTCGGTCTCGGTGCGCCGGGCCAGTGTGCCGCCCGCGAAGACGAGGTCGATGTTGCCGATCGTGACGGTGTCGCCCTCGTTCAGCATCGCGGTGTCGACCCGGCTGCCGTTGACGAACGTGCCGTTGATGCTGCGGTTGTCGACGATCTCCGTGCCGCCCGGCGTCGGGATCAGCGTGGCGTGGTGGCGCGAGGCCAGCACATCGGGGATGACGATGTCGTTGTCGGTCGCGCGGCCGATCTTGATCCCGCCCGGCGGCACATCGCTCGGTGCGCCGGGGCGCAGGATCTTCAGCATGGACGTCGCAAGATTCGACGACGACTGTGCGGGCTTGCCGACCGCCGGGCGCATCTGCGTCGGCGCCGCGGGCGTGGATCCCATCGGTCCCGTCGCGGCGGGCGGGTGGTAGGTCGGCTGCGCCCGCGAGCCGCTGGTCGGATATGCCGGCGGCTGGTGGGCGGGTTGAGCCTGCGACAACGGGGGCGGCCAGTGTTGGGCCGTCGACGAACCACGGCTCGGGTTCGCCGGCCAGGACGGTGACGACGGCGGCGCGGACATCCGCACCCCGGACGTCTGTGGCGGTCGGCCCACCGACCCCTGATGGCGACCGAGGCCGAAACTCATCGGCGGTCCGTCGGGGTTGCCGACGTTGACGGTCAGGCCGTCGCTGATGTCGACCGACGGCACTCGCCGGCCGTGCACGAACATGCCGTTCAGCGAGCCGTTGTCGATGGCCATCCATCGGCCGTGGTCGAAACGGAGCACCAGATGGGCGCGAGAAATCAAGGGGTGGGCGATTCGCACGTCGGCACGGAGGTCGCGGCCAACCACGACGTCATGCCCTGCGGCGAAAGTACGCTCCGACCCGTCGTACCGAACTGTCAGATCGGGCGCGGCTGGTCGAGTCATCGAGACCAACTCTATCGGTAACGGCCCCGTCGGCCCGTCAGGCAGGACCGCCGGTCACCACACACAGGGTGCGCGAGTAGATGGTCGGCATGCATTTGTTGCAGTGCGTGCACAGCGACTTCACCGAGTGCGCGTCGCCGTCGGCCTGGATGCGATTGAGCAGGTCGGGTTCGGCCAGCAGCGCGCGGCCCATCGCCACGAACTCGAAGCCTTCGGCCATCGCGCGGTCCATGCTCTCGCGGTTGGTGATACCGCCGAGCAGGATCAGCGGCATTTTCAGTTCCTTGCGGAACTGCTCGGCGTCGCGCAGCAGATAGGTCTCCCGGTAGGGGTATTCGCGCATGAACTTCTTGCCGGTCATGCGCATGCCCCAGTTCAGCGGCCATTTCTGCGCCGCGGCGAATTCCTTCACCGGGGCGTCGCCGCGGAACAGGTACATCGGGTTGAGCAGCGAGCTGCCTGCGGTGAGTTCGATGGCGTCCAGGCCGCCGTCGGACTCGAGCCATTTCGCGGTCTGCAGGGATTCCTCGATCTGGATTGAACCGCGGACCCCGTCGGCCATGTTGAGCTTGGCGGTCACTGCGATCGGGGCCGGTCCGAGTCGTTCGACCTCGCGGCGGACGGCCATCACGATGCCGCGGGCGACCTTGGCCCGGTTCTCCAGCGACCCGCCGAACTCGTCGTTGCGCCGGTTGATCATCGGCGAGAGGAAGGAGCTGGCCAGGTAGTTGTGGCCGAGGTGGATCTCGACGGCGTCGAAGCCGGAGTCGATGGCGAACCGGGCGGCCGCCGCGTGGGCGGCGATGACGTTGTTGATGTCATCGCGGGTGGCGTGCTTGGCGAACTTCATCGACAGTGGGTTGAAGAAGCGGACCGGGGCCAGCGCGGTCGCCTTGTTCGAGCGGGCGTTCGCCACCGGGCCGGCGTGGCCGATCTGCGCGCTGATCTTCGCGCCTTCGGCGTGCACGGCGTCGGCGAGGCGCCGCAGGCCGGGAACCGCTTCCGGTCGCATCCAGATCTGGCCGCCGTTGGTGCGGCCGCCCTGACTGACCGCGGTGTAGGCGACGGTCGTCATGCCGATGCCGCCTGCTGCGATGGCTCGGTGGAAAGCGATCAGGTCATCGGAGACCACGTCGTCGGGGGTGCGGGCTTCGAAGGTGGCCGATTTGATGGTGCGGTTGCGCAGCGTGATGGGGCCGAGTGTGGCCGGGCTGAACACATCTGGCGCACTGTTCATATCCGCAGCTGACCACGCTCTGAACAGTGCTGTCAACGACCGAGTTCGGTCAATGGAACAATACGGTCCGTGGTCGCTATCAGCTTGGACGGCAAGCTCACCCGTGACGAGATTTTTGTCGATCTGAAGGATCGTGTGGCGGCGCTGACCGCCGCCGGACGCACTCCGGGGCTGGGCACCGTCCTGGTCGGCGATGACCCTGGTTCGCACGCCTACGTCAAGGGCAAGCACTCCGACTGCGCGAAGGTCGGGATCACCTCGATCCGCCGGGACCTGCCCGCCGACGTCAGCCAGGCACAGCTCGACGACACCCTCGACGAACTCAACGCCAATCCCGAGTGCACCGGCTACATCGTGCAGCTGCCGCTGCCGCGGCATCTCGACGAGAACGCCGCGTTGGAGCGGGTGGACCCGGATAAGGACGCCGACGGCTTGCATCCCACCAACCTGGGCCGGTTGGTGCTGGGTAAGGCCGCCCCGCTGCCGTGCACGCCGCGCGGCATCGTCCACCTGCTGCGCCGCTTCGACGTGCCGATCGCCGGCGCGCACGTGGTGGTCATCGGCCGCGGTGTGACGGTCGGTCGGCCGCTTGGCCTGTTGCTCACCCGTCGCAGTGAGAATGCCACAGTCACCTTGTGCCACACCGGAACTCGCGACCTGCCGGAACTGACCCGCCAGGCCGACATCATCGTCGCCGCCGTCGGGGTGCCGCACATGCTAAAAGCCGACATGGTGAAGCCCGGTGCGGCGGTCGTCGATGTGGGCGTGAGCCGGGTGGAGGGCAAGCTCACCGGTGACGTTCATCCCGACGTCTGGAACGTCGCGGGCCATGTGTCGCCGAATCCGGGCGGGGTCGGTCCGCTGACCCGGGCCTTCCTGCTGACCAACGTCGTCGAACTGGCCGAAGCCGCACAGTGACGGCTCGCGCGAGGCGCCGACTGCCCACCCGTGCGGAGGCGGTCGCCTTCACCGGGTGCGTGGTGCGTTCGCAGTGGCCGATCCTGGCCGTCGGGGTGATCTTCGTGGTCGCCTTCGTGCTCGTCGCCGCCGGTTTCTGGCGGCGTGGCTCGCTGTTGATCGGCATCGCGGTGGGGGTGGCCGCCGCGCTGCGGTTGGTGCTCACCGAGGATCGCGCAGGCCTGTTGGTGGTGCGGTCGCGGGGCGTCGACTTCGCGACGATGACGACGGTCTGCGTGATCATGGTGTACGTCGCCTCGACGATCGACCCGCTGGGTACCAGCTAGATCCCGCGCCGAAACTGCAGAAGTTGTACGCATCGCCCGAGAAGGGGTGCAAACAACTGCAGTGTCGACGCACCCTATCTTTGCCCGACGGGCAATCTTGCACGGTGTGCAACTTTAGGCGTACGGTGTGGCCATGGATGGATTGCGCGAGCGCAAGAAGGCCGACACGCGCCGGGCACTCAGTGATGCCGCGCTGCACCTGGCCTTCGAGCGCGGGATGGACAACGTCACTCGCGAGGCCATCGCCGAACGCGCCGGGGTCTCCCTGCGCACCTTCAACAACTACTTCGCAGGCAAGTACGAGGCCATCGCGTACCGTCAAATCGAGCGAATGCGTCGCAGCCTGAACTCCTTTCGTGAGTGGCCGGCCGAGGACCCGTTGTGGACGGCGATCACCGGGTCGGTGCTCGAACCACTGGTCGCCGAGATGGGCGAGGACTTCGCACCGACGCGCAAGCAGCTGGATCAGCTCGTCGAACTGAGCATGGCCATCGAAGTGCGTAATGCATTGGCGAACAACCTGATGGGTGAGTGGATCGAGGCGATCGCCGAACGCACCGGCACCGACCCCGTGCGCGACATGTATCCCCGCCTGGTCGCCGCCAGCATTCGTGCGGTCGCGGAAGCCGCCATGGACACCTACATCACGTCCGACCCACCGGTTCCGATCGTCGGCCTGATGCGCCGCGGCTTCGCCGACGTTGTCGCCGGACTGCCCGAACCGAAAAGGAAGTCGTCATGAACGACGTCGTCATCTCTGGTGCCGGACCCAACGGTCTGATGCTGGCCTGCGAACTGGCCCTGGCCGGCGTCACTCCAGTCGTTCTCGATGCGCTGCCCGGGCCCAGCGATGAGCCGAAGGCCAACGGCCTTGTCGGGCAAGTCGTTCGGATGCTCGACATGCGCGGGCTCTATACCAGGTTCGCCGGGGTTGACGACCCGCCGCAGCCGGCCGCGGGGTGGATCTTCTCTGGCATGGCGTTGGATTTCGCCGGCATGGAAGCCAACCCGATGTACGCGATGGCGATTTCGCAGCCGAAGCTGGTTCGCTTCCTCCTTGAACGTGCGCGAGAGCTCGGCATCGAAGTCCGCTGGGGTCACGAACTCACCGGGCTGGACGCATCCGACGACGGTGTCCGACTGACGATCGCCACCGAATCCGGTGTCTACACCGAGACCACGTCGTACCTGGTAGGTGCTGACGGCGGCCGCAGCCTGGTGCGCAAGAGCGTCGGAATCGACTTCCCCGGCACGACGTCGCCGACGGTCGCCCGGCTGGCACACGTGGTGGTGCCCGACGAATACCGGCGAGCCGACGGTGGTCTGGACGTCCCGGGCTTTGGACGAGTGGCCTTTGGCCACAACAGGTTCGATCGCGGCATGGTGATCTATGCACCGTTCGAGGCGGACCGCTCTCTGGTGGGCACCATGGAATATGGCACGTCGACAGATGTCGAGGAGCCCATGTCGCTCGATGAACTCCGCGACAGCCTGACACGCGTGCTCGGTACTGAACTGCGGGTGGACGAGCCCCAGGGGCCTGGCCCGCACGCTCTGCGGCGCATCAACGGACAGAACACCCGTCAGGCCGAGCGCTATCGATCCGGCCGGGTGATCCTGGTCGGGGACGCCGCTCACGTGCACAGCGCGATGGGTGGACCCGGGCTGAACCTGGGTATGCAGGACGTCTTCAATGTCGGTTGGAAGCTTGCCGCTGTCGTCAAGGGGACCGCACCCGATGCTCTGCTCGACACCTATCACGCCGAGCGCTATCCGGTCGGGGAGCGGGTGATGATGCACTCGATGTCGCAGATCGCGTTGATGGCGCCTGGCCCCGAAATTGCCCAGCTCAGAAAGCTTTTCACTGAGCTTCTCGCCGTTCCACAGGTCACCGCCCAGATGGCGGCGCTGCTGGCCGGCTCCGATGTCCGTTACGACGTCGGTGACGACCACCCGCTGTCCGGCTACCTGGTACCGGACCTGACGCTCGACGACGGGCGCCGGGTGGCGAGTCTGCTGCACGATGCCCGGCCGGTGCTGCTCGACCTGTGCGGCGGTGCGGTCGCGTCCACCGCACACCCCTGGGCGCAACGCCTGGACATCGCGGAAGGGCAGTTGAGCGGTGGCCCGGCCGCCATCCTGATCCGGCCCGACGGCTATGTTGCCTGGGCCGCAGACGAATTCGAGCAGCGAGACTGGCACAACCTGCATACGGCTCTGCGCCGGTGGTTCAACCAGCCAGCGTAGCCCTGATACCCACCGTGATGTACGGCAGCGCCAGGCCGGTCGAGTTCGCCAGTGCGGGATGCGTGTTCAGTAAGTTGCGCACCTCGTCGAGGGTCTGGGTGCGCACGTCCGCCGGCGAGGTGATGCAGTAGCTGCGGGAGGCCACCAGGTCGATCAGCGCCTGGGGCGTCAGATAACTAGTCCACTCCACACGATGGTGCTCGATATCGACAAACGGCTCGGGAAGCGTTGTGCTGTCGTTGAATTGGGCGTTCTCATGACCGATGATGCGCCCGAGATCCTTGACCCAGCCCAGTCGTTCGTCCCGGGCATTCCACACCAGGCCGAGTCGTCCGCCCGGACGGAGCACCCGGGCCACCTCGGCGACCGCCCGCTCCGGATCGAACCAATGCCAGGCCTGCGCCACCAGAACCGCGTCAACGCTGTTGTCCGGCAACGGGATCTGCTCGGCGGTCCCCAGTAGCGCGGGGGTGTCGGGCAGCGCCGAGCTGAGCAACTCCAGCATTTCGGCCAGCGGGTCCACGGCCACCACATCCAGGCCGCGCTCGACCAGGCGGGTCGTCAGCTTGCCGGTGCCGGCACCCAGGTCCAGCACGTCGCGTGCACCGGGCGGTAACAGCCAGTCGATGGCCTCCGGCGGATACGACGGGCGTCCGCGCTCATAGGCGGCGGCCTCGGACCCGAAGGACAGTGATCGTTCCCGCCCCAACTCGGTCACGGGGTGCGGGAACCTTCGGCCAAATCGAGTGTCTGACGGATCAGCGCGCCCACGGCTTCGGTCTCGACGAGGAAGCCGTCGTGGCCGTAGATCGAGTCGACCACGTTGAGCCCCGAGCAGTTCGGCAGCAGCCCGGCCAGCTCCTGCTGCAGCCGCAGCGGGTAGAGCCGGTCAGAGGTGATCCCGCCGACCACGGTCGGTACCGGGCACGACCCCAGGGCAGCGGCCACCCCACCGCGTCCGCGCCCGACGTCGTGATTCGAGAGCGTCTCGGTCAGCGTCACGTAGCTGCCCGCGTCGAACCGGTTGACCAGCTTGGCGCCCTGGTATTCCAGGTAGCTCTGCACGGCGTAGCGGCCGCCGGCCAGGGTGTCCTCGTCGTCTTGGGCGGCATTGCCGAATCGGCTGTCCAGTTCGACCTCACCGCGGTAGGTGAGGTGAGCGAACCGGCGGGCCAGCTGCAAACCGGTGTCGGGATTGCGGCCGGTGCCGTGATAGTCGCCGCCCTGCCAGTTCGGATCGGCCTTGATGGCCGCGATCTGGGTGCTCTGGGTTCCGATCTGGTCGGCGGTAGCCCGCGCGCCGACGGCCAGCACCAGCGCGGCCCGCACCCGGTCGGGGTAACCGACCATCCACTCCAGCGCACGCGCGCCGCCCATCGACCCGCCGACGAGCGCGGCGACGTCGGTGATGCCGAGCGCGGCCAGCGCCGCGACATCGGCGTTGACCTGATCGCGCACCGTGATGATCGGAAACCGCGAACCCCAGGGCTTACCGTCGCGGGCCAGCGAGCTCGGTCCGGTCGAGCCCCGGCAGCCACCCAGCACATTCGTGGCCACCGCGCACCAGCGGTCGGTGTCGATCGGAGCGCCGGGGCCGGCGACGCCGTCCCACCAACCCGGGGTGGGGTGGCCCGGGCCGGCCGGTCCGGTCAGATGCGAGTCGCCGGTCAGCGCGTGCAGCGCGACGACGACGTTGTCACGATTGGGGGAGAGCTCACCCCAGCGCTGCACCGCAATCGACACGTCCTCGAGCACCTCGCCGCATTCGAGCTCCAGCGGGCCGATGTCGACGACGCCGATCTCGCCTTCGGCGGGCAGGGCGATCAAACGTTCATCCGAGATAGTCATGTCAGGCTCACTCAAAAGGCCGCCACAGCACGGGGATCCGCTTGCCCATCCGAGATGGACTTGGCGGCCGCGAAGCCGCGCTCCAGATCGGCCAGGATGTCGTCGATGCCCTCGAGGCCGACGGCCAGCCGCACCAGGCCCGGGGTGACACCGGTGGCCAGCTGCTCCTCGGCGGACAGCTGCTGGTGGGTGGTCGACGCCGGGTGGATCACCAGCGACCGCACGTCGCCGATATTCGCGACGTGGCTGTGCAATGTGAGTGCGTTGACGAATGCCTTACCGGCCTCGACGCCGCCGGCCAGCTCGAAGGCCAACACCGCGCCGGTTCCCTTGGGCGCCAACTTCTTTCCACGTTCGTACCACGGCGAGGTCGGCAGCCCCGCGTAGTTGACCGACACCACATCGTCATGGCCGGCCAGGTATTCGGCGACCTTCAGCGCATTGGACACATGGCGTTCGATCCGCAGGCTCAGCGTCTCCAGGCCCTGGGCGATCAGGAAGGCGTTGAACGGAGACGCCGCCGAGCCCAGGTCACGCAGCAGCTGGACCCGCGCCTTGAGCGCGTAGGCGGGCGCGCCGAGGTCGGCGAACACCACACCGTGGTAGCTGGGGTCCGGGGTGGTGAAGCCGGGGAACTTGCCGCTGGTCCAGTCGAACGTGCCGCCGTCGACGATCACGCCGGCGATCGCGGTGCCGTGGCCGCCCAGGTACTTGGTCGCCGAGTGCACCACGATGTCGGCGCCGTGGGCGATCGGCTGGATCAGGTACGGCGTCGCGATGGTGTTGTCGACGATCAGCGGTACGCCGTTGTCGTGCGCCACCTTCGAGACCGCCGGGATGTCCAGGATGTCGATCTGCGGGTTGGAGATCGTCTCGCCGAAGAACGCCTTGGTGTTCGGCCGGACCGCCGCCTGCCACGACTCCGGGTCGTCGGGGTTCTCGACGAACGTCGTCTCGATGCCCAGCTTGGGCAGCGTGTAGTGCAGGAGGTTGTAGGTGCCGCCGTACAGCCGGGGAGAAGACACGATGTGATCGCCGGCCTCGGCGATGTTCAGGATCGCGAAGGTCTCCGCGGCCTGACCGGAGGCCAGGAACAAGGCGGCCACGCCACCTTCGAGGGCCGCGATCCGCTGCTCGACGGTGTCCTGCGTCGGGTTCATGATCCGGGTGTAGATGTTGCCCGGCTCGGCCAGCCCGAACAGTGCGGCGGCGTGGTCGGTGTTGTCGAACGTGTACGACGTCGTCGCATAGATCGGCAGCGCCCTGGCGTGTGTCGCGACGTCCGGAGTCTGCCCGGCGTGGATCTGCTTGGTCTCAAAAGACCAGGTAGCGGTCGGGTCTTCGGTATCTGGCGTGCTCACGGGAAACGAACCTCCATCTGTGTCTGGGGGCCCGTCACGTGCGGACCCGCGCTTGCCGGTAGCCGCTATCGACTACTCAACCTGGTCTTCACCCGGAGCACCCCACCGCGGTTGGAGGGTTGCCGGCCAGCAAGCCGGGGCTTGATGCTGGCACTCATGACCGAGACAAAGCGTAGCGCACCTCCGTAACACGAGGCCAGCGGGATATCGGTTGCAGCACGGGTATGCACTGTGACGTAGACCTCTGCGCGGATCCGTCAACCGCGATCACGTAGCGTCGGAAGCGACGGGATACTGATAGCCGCCACCGCACCTGAACGCCCAGGAGACAACAGCACATGAGCGCCGAGAAGCCCACCATCATCTACACGCTTACCGATGAGGCGCCGCTGTTGGCGACGTACGCATTCCTGCCGGTGCTCCGCACGTTCGTCGAGGCGGCCGGCATCGACGTCAAGACCAGTGACATCTCGGTGGCCGCGCGCATCCTCGCCGAGTTCAGCGACCGGCTGACCGACGAGCAGAAGGTGCCGGACAACCTCGCCGAGCTCGGCGAGCTGACCCAGGACCCGAGCGCCAACATCATCAAGCTGCCCAACATCAGCGCTTCGGTACCGCAGCTGGTCGCCGCGATCAAGGAACTCAAGGCCAAGGGCTACGACCTGCCGGACTTCCCGGGTGACCCGAAGACCGACGAGGAAAAAGAGATCCGCCAGCGCTACGGCAAGATTCTCGGCAGCGCGGTGAATCCGGTTCTGCGCGAAGGAAACTCAGACCGGCGCGCCCCCAAGGCGGTCAAGGAGTACGCCAAGAAGCACCCGCACAGCATGGGGCAGTGGTCGCAGGCGTCGCGCACCCACGTGGCGACGATGAAGGGCGGCGACTTCTACCACGGTGAGAAGTCGATGACCCTGGACAGGGACCGGACCGTCAAGATGGTGCTGACCCCGAAGAACGGCGAGCCGATCGTGCTCAAGCCCGAGGTCAAGCTCGACAACGGCGACGTCATCGACAGCATGTTCATGAGCAAGAAGGCGCTGATCGACTTCTACGAGAAGGAGATCGACGACGCCTACAAGACCGGCGTGATGTTCTCCCTGCACGTCAAGGCGACGATGATGAAGGTCAGCCACCCGATCGTGTTCGGCCACGCGGTCAAGGTCTTCTACAAGGACGCGTTCGCCAAGCACGGCAAGCTGTTCGACGAACTCGGTGTCAACGTCAACAACGGACTGTCCGACCTGTACGACAAGATCGAGTCGCTGCCGGCGTCGCAGCGGGAAGAAATCATCGAAGACCTGCACAAATGCCATGAGCACCGGCCGGAGCTGGCGATGGTGGACTCGGCCAAGGGCATCTCGAACTTCCATTCGCCGTCCGACGTGATCGTGGACGCCTCGATGCCGGCGATGATCCGGCTCGGCGGCAAGATGTACGGCGCCGACGGCCGCACCAAGGACACCAAGGCCGTCAACCCGGAGTCGACGTTCTCCCGCATGTACCAGGAGATGATCAACTTCTGTAAGACCCACGGGCAGTTCGACCCGACCACGATGGGCACCGTTCCCAACGTCGGTCTGATGGCGCAGAAGGCCGAGGAGTACGGCAGCCACGACAAGACCTTCGAGATCCCGGTCGACGGCGTCGCCGACATCGTCGACGTCGACACCGGTGAGGTGCTGCTGTCGTGGGACGTCGAAGAGGGCGACATCTGGCGCATGCCGATCGTCAAGGACGCGCCCATCCGGGACTGGGTCAAGCTGGCCGTCAACCGGGCCCGACTGTCCGGCATGACGACGGTGTTCTGGCTCGACGACGAGCGCCCGCACGAGAACGAGCTGCGCAAGAAGGTGAAGGCCTACCTCGCCGAAGAGGACACCGAGGGCCTCGACATCACGATCCTGCCGCAGGTGTGGGCCATGCGGTACACCCTCGAGCGCGTCATCCGCGGCCAGGACACCATCGCCGCGACCGGCAACATCCTGCGTGACTACCTCACCGACCTGTTCCCGATCCTGGAGCTGGGCACCAGCGCCAAGATGCTCTCGATCGTGCCGCTGATGGCCGGTGGCGGGCTGTACGAGACCGGGGCCGGCGGCTCGGCGCCCAAGCACGTCAGCCAGCTGGTGGAGGAGAACCACCTGCGCTGGGATTCGCTCGGTGAGTTCCTCGCGATCGGCGCGAGCCTTGAGGATCTGGGCAACAAGACCGACAACCCCAAGGCCAAGGTGCTGGCCGACACGCTGGACACGGCCGTCGGAGAGTTGTTGAACGAGAACAAGAGTCCGTCACGCAAGGCCGGCGAGCTGGACAACCGCGGTAGCCAGTTCTATCTCGCGCTGTACTGGGCGAAGGCGCTCGCCGAGCAGACCGAGGACAAAGAACTCGCCGAGCATTTCGCGCCGCTGGCCAAGACCCTCGCCGAGAACGAGGAGACCATCGTCTCCGAGCTCAACGAGGTGCAGGGCAACCCGGTCGACATCGGTGGTTACTACTACCCGGACCGGGAGAAGACCACGTCGGTGATGCGGCCGAGCAAGACGTTCAACGAGGCGCTCAGCTGACATTCATGCTTTGAGTGAGCGCTCTCGCAGAGGTCTACTCGACCGTTTCCTGCGTGGGCTCTCACTCAATTCCGGATAGCCGTCAGCCGGCAGGATTCACCTGCCGGACCGGCGGGACGTGGGCGTCGACCCACTCGCTGATGAGGTTTGTGATGCGCTCCGGCGCCTCGAACATCGGGATGTGCCCGACGCCATCGAGATGCGTCACCTTGGTGAGTTCCGGGATGTGCTTGTGGAAGTGGTTGGTGAACCGCGGATGCGGCAGCACCCGGTCACGTTCGCAGACCACCAGGTGCGTGGGCACCGACAGCTCGGTGAGCTCCATCAGCCCCGGCATCAGCAGAGCCTTGATGAGCAGCTGGTAGTAGGCCGGGCAGTGGGTGACGTCGTCGAGGATTTCCAGCAGCTGCACCTCGGTCACCCCTTTCGGGGTGGCGCTGATCGGCACGGTCGCGGCGGCCTTGACGCCGGGCAGTCGCATCGCCCGCTCGCCCAGGAGCCGGGCGGTCAGCCAGACCGGGAGGCCCGCCACGAACTTGCCGACGATCTCGTACTTCACCGGTGACCAGCGGTGCCAGCCACCGGCAGGGGCGATTCCGGTCAGGGTCCGGGCCCGTCCGCGTCGCTCGAGTTCGAAGGCCACCCACCCGCCGAGCGAGTTGCCGACGATGTGCGCGGTGTCCCAGCCGAGGCCGTCGAGCTGGCGCTCCACATGGTCAGCGAGGGTCTTCGAGTCCAGGATCCACGACCGGTTGCGCGGGCCACCGTTGTGGCCTGCCATCGACGGCGCAAACACCTCGAAGCGGCCGGTGTCGGCCAGCGCGGGTGCGACGTCAGACCAGACGTAGGAGGACATCATGAACGGGTGCAGGAGAAGGATCGGTTCGCCAGCACCGAGATGAATGGATTCGCGGGTCGCCACACCCCGACCGTAAAGGTGATACCGCCGGTATCGCAAGATAGGTTTTCCACCGTGATCGTGACCACCATCAATGTCAACGGCGTCCGCGCCGCTGTGCGCCAGCGTTCGGAGGAGAACCTCGGCCTGCTGGCGTGGCTGTCTGACACCACCTCCGATGTGGTGTGCCTGCAGGAGACCCGCTCCGACGACGAGCAGATCGCCGAGGCGCTGGCCCCGGCGCTGGCCGACGGCTGGCACCTGGCGTCGGCGGCCCCACACCTGAAGGGCCGCAGCGGGGTCGCGATCCTGTCCCGCACACCGTTCGATGCGGTCCGGATCGGTTTGGCCGCAACCGAATTCGAGCTACACGGACGTTACGTCGAGGCCGACCTGGCGAGCGGCCACACCGTGGCCAGCGTCTACGTCCATACCGGCGAAGCCGGTACTGACCGTCAGCTCGAGAAGGAACGATTCATGGCCGCGCTGGCCAAGCGAATGGCGGAGTTGACCGCCGACGGCCGCGACGCGGTGATCTGTGGCGACTGGAACATCTGTCATCGTGAGGCGGATCTGAAGGCATGGAAGGCCAACGTCAAGAAGGCCGGGTTCCTCCCCAGCGAGCGGCAGTGGCTCAGCGATCTGCTCGACTCGGGCTGGGTGGACGTCATGCGCCAGATGCACCCGGACGTCGCCGGTCCGTACAGCTGGTGGTCGTGGCGGGGTAAGGCGTTCGACAACGACGCCGGCTGGCGCATCGACTACCACCTGGCTACCGCGGGCCTGGCCGCGCGGACGCTGGCCGCCCGTGTCGAGAAGCCGGCGCTGTATGCGCTGCGGTGGTCCGATCACGCGCCGGTGACCGTCGAGTTCGGCTAGTAGCTGCCGTTGATCCACGCGCCCCACGGGACGTAAGTGGTGGCCGGGGTGGCGTAGGTGGTCGGGGCGTAGAAGTTGCCGGTTGTGGAACTGTCCGCGTACGGCGAGTAGTCGTTCAAGGTGGTCGTGGCGCTCGCCGGTCCGGCGAGGGTGAGGGCGGCGCCGCCCAAGACGGCGGCGGCGATGGCGGGGGCGGCGATGAGGGCTTTGAAGCGGTTCGTGGTCATCGTGTTGCCTCTTTCTCAAGTCGTTCGGTCTGACTCAAATCATTCGCGCTCACCACACTCCAGTCGATCCGCTCAATGGCCGCTTTTCGTGTCCACCGATCGGGGGACAGCTGTGTTCGGCTTTTTGCTCGCAGCGCGCCGCCAGCGCTTCTGACGCGTGCGACAGATTTCACCCGGCGGGCGGCAGTCTATGGATACGCTGTCAGCCCGACGGGAGTTGTTCCTGCACAGGCCGGGGGGCGCACAGTGGCACAACGCAAACGACGACTGGGTGTGGCTGCCTTCCTGGTAGGGATGTCATTGGCCGGTCCGCAGGCCGTCGGCGTTGCCAACGCCGACGCGTCGGAGACGGATTCACCATCGGTAGCCGCGAAGAATACCCAGACCCGCCACGCTCGGACCGCGAGATCGGCTCGCCAGGCACCGCCTGCGGGTGCGGTGTCGGGTGGCGGCGTGAAGGCCAAGGTGACGGCAGTACCGCGGTCGGTCCGGCCGACGCCGGTTTCGGGTGTTGGGTCGTCGCGTCGTGTGCCGGTTGGGGCGGTGGTGTCGGGTGTGTCGGTGGGTGATGGTGGGTGTGCGGGGTGTTGGGGGGTTGGTGCGCCGTCGTTGAGTGCTGCGGTGGGCACGGTGGTCAATCATGTGTTCAATTCGGCGTTTGATGTGGTGGGGGGTTTGCCGGGGGGTCCGCTGTCGGATTTGGTGGGTGGGGCGTTGGTGTTGGTCCGGCGGTCGTTGTTTTTTGTGCCGGAGGGAGTTGGTGTCGCGCAGACGAATTCGTCGTTGGTGGTGTCGGTGAATTCGGGCAGTGTGGCGTATATCCGGCAGGTGGGGTCGTCGGTGCAGATTGCGGGGGATCCGTCGTTTTTTCGGGCTTATACCGTTAGTGATGCGGCGCCGGTGTCGGTGTCGGTGGGTGGTGCGGGCAATGCTGGGTGTGCTGGTGTGGTGGTGACGTCGGGCACGGTGAACGGCAGTTTGTCCACGAGTGGGATTGATGCGTTGCGGTTCGCTGATGGGGCGGCGTTTGCCGGTGAGGTGGATGCGTCGTTGAGTGCGGGGACGTTGCATGTGCGTGATGCGGTGCGGGGTTTGGGTGGGGTGCGTTTGGGTGCGGCGGTGGTGCTCGATAGTGATGTGCAGGTTGATGCCGGCGATCAGGATGCGACGTTCGCGGGCACGGTTGATGCGGCGCGGGCTGGTCGGCAGTCGTTGACGGTGACGGCGTTGAACACGACGACGTTCGAGGCGGCGGTGGGTGGTCACGCGGCGTTGGCGAGTCTGCTGACCCAGGGTATCGCCCCGTTGAGCATCGCCCAATCCACCAACACCAAAACCATCCCACTGCAGTATGTTCCGCAGTATCAGCCCGATGGGTCGATGATCGTCAAGTACGGGATTGACGTCGCCCTCGGCAACAACGCGCCCCGCAGTTTCGTATTCGACACCGGTGGCAACGGTTTCTGGGCCGACTACAACCCGGGCTTCTGGACCGGAATTCCTCTCGGTGATCAACCGGCGAGCATCACTTACACCAATGGCGAGCAATACCAGGGGCTGGTCACACCCGCGATCGTCACCCTGGGCCCGGTGGGCGGAACCCGCGTGTCCACCACCCAGCCGGTCAACGTTGGCGCCATCATCTCCTCCGGCAAGGTCGGCGCATTGACCACTGACCCGACCAATCCCTTCGCACCGACTGTCGCCGGCAGCTTTGCCGGTGATTTCGGCGCAGCGTTCGGCGTTCAGGACAACCTCACCAGCGTGCTGTTCCAGTTGCCCGGCAACCTCTCCAGCGGTTACCTGGTCCAACTCGGTCCCATCGGCACCGACCCACAATTGAGTGTCGGCGTCACCGATGCGCTGCGCGCCCAATTTCCTTACGCCATACCGATCAACGCCCTGGCCGGCGGCGGCACGTACCCGGTATCCGGTTATCAGGTACTGCAACAGTTCGGATTCAACGGCCAATACTTCGCCCAGCAGGGTGACACCACGCTATCCATCGGATCGCAGACATTCCCCGGATGCGCCGAGCAGTGCCTGCCCACGTTGATCGACAGCGGAGCGCCATCGACGAACATCCGGCTGCCGGGCGCCCCGCAGCCGTATCCCTTCGACAGCAGCGGTCAGCTCGTGCCGGGCAGCACGTTCATCGCGAAGTTTCCGACCGCTCAAGGTCGGCCACCGCTGACATGGACCTTCGATGCGGGGAACATCGGCTCGGTCAACTTGGCGAACTATTCGTCGGGCAGCGGCGCGGCAACCACCACCCAGAACGTCAACACCGGATTGAACATCTACAACGACTTCGACGCGATGTTCGATCTGCAGAACCAGGTGATCTGGCTGCGCCCCAACGGCGGTCAGTCACAGCTGATCGCAGGCTCGGTCACCACCACCGGCAGTCAGACCTACCGGGAGAACGCCACCCTCGGGGGGACTTACTCGGCCGGGGCCGGCGGCTTCTCCGTCGCCGGGGTCGCCTCGTTGACGGCCGACACCGTGATCAACGCCGGCAGCGGCGACGTCACCTTCGCCGGCACGGTCGACGGGACGGCGAACGGCCAGCAGTCGCTTTCGGTGAATTCGAGCGGCGCAACCACATTCGTTCGTGCTGTCGGCAGTCAGGTTGCACTCGAACAACTGAGCACCGATGCCGGCGGAACGACCACCGTCGCTGGAGCCACCACTACCGGCACTCAGCAGTACGGCGATGATGTGACACTGGCCAGCAACTACACCGGCAGCGCGTTCGCTGTGAGTGGCGCGACCACCCTGGCCAGTAGCGTTGCGGTGACTGCGAATTCCGGCGACATCAGCTTCGCCGGGACGATCGACTCGCAGCAGGGTCAAGGGTTCGACTTCAGGCTGCAGACCAACGGCGGAGACACGTCCCTGCACGGTGACGTGGGCGGCACCCACCCGTTGGGCGGCATCGGTCTGGTCACCACCGACGGCAAGAAGACGACGGTCACCGCCGGCGGCAGCGTCAATGTCGATGGCAGCATGGGCAATTCGGGGTCGACCGGCATCTTCATCGGTGACAACGTCACCGTCGACTTCGCACACGGGGGGTCGGTCCGACACTTCACTGCCAGTGGCATCGTCTTCGAGGGTTCCTCGACCGGGTCGACGATCAGTAACTTCCGCGTCGCCGACAACGTCTACGACGGCATCCAGATCGCCACCCAGGGAACGCAAGCCGGCTACGACTACACCGGCACCTCAATCAGCAACAACCTCATCTACGGCAACTCCGCGTTCGGCATCGAAACCGTGTCCCCGGTGTCCGGCCTCACCATCAGCCACAACACCATCGGGCTGCCCGGTACGAGCAATCCCTGGAATTACCGCAGCGACGGGCCCAATACCCACGGCATCGTGCTGTCGCCGGGGGAGTACTCCAACACGTCGATCTCCGAGAATGACATCTCGGACAACCTGCGCAGCGGTATCTACGCCGCCGGCGGTGTCAAAGGCATCGACATCTCCGGAAACATCTTGAGCAACAACGAGACTCACGGAATCGAGTTCGTCACCGGCGACTTCACCGGGACCACGATCACCCGCAACACGATCGCCGCCAACTCCTCCGGCGGAATATCCCTCGGCGCCGGCATCGGCCAGGGTGAGCGGACGGGTGAGAATCCGCTGAACGGTTACAGCGGCGACGGCCACTATGTTCTGCCCTACTACAACCAGCCCGACTTCTACTCGCCGTCCGCCACCCAGCCCGTCATCCCCAACATCCTCATGCAGATCGGCGACGTCGGCGGGCTCACCATCAATCTCGACACCGGTTCGCGCGGACTCTATGTCGATGCGCTGCAACTGGGCCAGGGCTTCGCGGGCAGCGGAACGGTCCTCGGCCCCGGGCACATCTACCTCAACAGCTCCAACCGGCTCTATTTCGGCACCTGGGTGGAAGTGCCGGTCACCTTCACCCAGTCGTACTACGAAACCGCCGCGGGCCTGCAGGACACGAACTCGCACGCGGTGGCCACCGTCCCCGTGCTCGCGGTAGACGCGATCGGCGCGTCCACCACGCCGATGCCCGGTGTTACGCAGGCAAACACGACGTTCACCACCACGATCAACAGCGGCACCATCACGATCACTGACGGTACCCACACGACGACGTCGCCGATCACGCCGATGCTGGACAGTCAGGGTCAGCCGCTGGCGACCGGGACCGTCACGATCCCGGGCGGCTACTGGGCCAGCTATCTGGATCCGAACAACTTCTACGACAACAACGGAGTATCGACAAGCAAACTGGCTCCGGTGGCCAACTTCGGCGTCGGGTTCGACCGCACCGGTGAAGGCACCGCACCCGTCGGTGCCGGCCTCAACCAGGCCTACAACGCATTCCTGAATCTCACCGAGATGCAGGACGGCGCAATGCGCGCCGGCTACGTGATGACAGCGACCAACGTGATCCTGGGCCTGGACAGCAGCGTGTCGGGGTACGCCTACACCCACCTCACACCGACCGGTCTGCCTCAGGGTGATCAGACCGCGCCGGACTGGCAACCCGCCACCGGCACCGTGACGATCGACGGCACGACCTATAACACCGGGCCGATCGTCCTGGACATGGGCTTCAACGAAGGAATACTCACGCTGCCCGGCTTCGCGCCGCCGGCGACCTTCACCGACGACATCACCGTCAACCTCCTCAACTCGGGCGGCAGCGTTCGATACACGATCACCCAGCAGGACGGGCAATACACCCGCGCCAACGTCATGAACCCGAACAGCGTCAACCTGTTCAACCCGTTGGCCGGCGCCTACTCGCAGAACGTGGTGCCGCTCAGTCAGCAGTTCTTCAACACCGGGCGGCAGGCCTTCGCCGGATTCAACTACCTCTACGACGCGGCGGGCGGCTTCCTCGGCCTGTCCGTTCCTGACAACACGGACGCGCAGAAAGCCTTCACCATCGCCGACGGCCACCTCGACAAGCAGTACTACCCGAATCCGAACGCGCCTGTCGGGGTCAGCAACCTCACCATCTCCGGAAACACGGTCTCGGACAACGGCGGTGCCGGGATCGCGGTGAATGGCGGCGGGTCGACCGGGAACGCGATCCTGGCCAATTCCATCCACTCCAACACCGGAGCCGGCATCGCACTCTCCAATGGCGGCAACGGTGAACAACCTGCGCCGACCGGCGTCACAGCGCAACTCGGCTCTGAGACCGTGACTGTCGCGGCCACGATGCCGCCGGTGCCCGGATACGGTGGTACCTACACCATTCAGGTGTTCAGGTCGCTGCCCGGCGACACCGGTGACGTGGAGGGCCGGCAGTACCTCGGAACCCTGCCCCAGCAATCGGGATCCTTTACCGGGCAGGTCAATTCGCTGGGCGCGCAAGCCGGCGACTGGATTACGCTGACCGCGACGCCGGACAGTGCACCGAACACCGACAACACCTCTGAATTCTCCATAGCCGTTCTGCTCACCGCACCCTGACCAGCCGGAGGTCTCCGATGTCCGAACTCACGACCGGCCTTCGGGTCGGTGCCGCGGCCTTCGTCCTGGGTCTGTCGGTCGCCGGGCCCGCAGGGCTGGCGGCCGCAGATACCGGCAATGCCAATCCCGGGGCGCCGCGCACCTCCGCAGCGGATTCGGCGACGGCACTTAAACCGACGGCGGGTACCGCGCGGTCGCGAGCGGCGCACCGGTCGCGTGTGACGGGTGCGCGTAAGCCGGTGGCGCCGAGATCGGCACGGCTGGCACCTTCTCCTGTCGCGACGCCGGTTTCGGGTGTTGGGTCGTCGCGTCGTGTGCCGGTTGGGGCGGTGGTGTCGGGTGTGTCGGTGGGTGATGGTGGGTGTGCGGGGTGTTGGGGGATTGGTGCGCCGTCGTTGAGTGCTGCGGTGGGCACGGTGGTCAATCATGTGTTCAATTCGGCGTTTGATGTGGTGGGGGGTTTGCCGGGGGGTCCGCTGTCGGATTTGGTGGGTGGGGCGTTGGTGTTGGTTCGGCGGTCGTTGTTTTTTGTGCCGGAGGGAGTTGGTGTCGCGCAGACGAATTCGTCGTTGGTGGTGTCGGTGAATTCGGGCAGTGTGGCGTATATCCGGCAGGTGGGGTCGTCGGTGCAGATTGCGGGGGATCCGTCGTTTTTTCGGGCTTATACCGTCAGTGATGCCGCGCCGGTGTCGGTGTCGGTGGGTGGTGCGGGCAATGCTGGGTGTGCTGGTGTGGTGGTGACGTCGGGCACGGTGAACGGCAGTTTGTCCACGAGTGGGATTGATGCGTTGCGGTTCGCTGATGGGGCGGCGTTTGCCGGTGAGGTGGATGCGTCGTTGAGTGCGGGGACGTTGCATGTGCGTGATGCGGTGCGGGGTTTGGGTGGGGTGCGTTTGGGTGCGGCGGTGGTGCTCGATAGTGATGTGCAGGTTGATGCCGGCGATCAGGATGCGACGTTCGCGGGCACGGTTGATGCGGCGCGGGCTGGTCGGCAGTCGTTGACGGTGACGGCGTTGAACACGACGACGTTCGAGGCGGCGGTGGGTGGTCACGCGGCGTTGGCGAGTCTGCTGACCCAGGGTATCGCTCCGTTGAGCATCACCCAATCCACCGACACCAAAACCATTCCACTGCACTACCTTCCGACCTACAACGCCAACGGTCAGCCGCAGGTGAAGTACGGCATCGATGTCGCCATCGGGAACAACGCCTCCCAGATCTACGAATTCGACACCGGCGGAACGGCTTTCTTCGCCGGCTACAATCCGGCGTTCTGGCAGAACGTTCCGCTCAGCACGACCGGCCTGTCCATCGACTACAGTTCCGGCAACTTCTTCAACTCCGTCGTGTCCACCACACCCATCACACTCGGCACCGGTTCCCAGACCGTGTCCACCCAACCCATACAGATCGGCGCGATTCTCTCCGGGGGCAATTCCAAAACTGGTGCCGTCTTCGATTTCACCAATCCGCTGGTTCCGGCGGTCGAAAACAACTTCTACGGCGACTTCGGCGCGTCGTTTGCCGTCCTGTCGGGCACCGGCCTGTCCATCCCGATGACGAGCCCGCTGTTCCAGTTGCCCGGCAACCTGTCCAGCGGCTTCCTCGTCCAGCTCGGTCCCATCGGCACCGACCCGCAACTGAGCATGGGGGTCACCGATGCCCTGCGCGATCAGTTCACCTATGCGATTCCGGTTGCCCAACTCATCGGCAGCGGCGACTATCCGGTCTCGGGCTATCCGATCCTGCAGCAATTCGGGTTCTTCCCACAGTATTTCGCACAGGACGGGAGTGGAGCCAAGCAGCCGATCGGCACCGAACAGTTCCCGCAGTGTGCCACCCAGTGCCTGCCCACCCTGATCGACAGCGGTGCGCCGACGACCGGAATCCGGCTCAAAGACATTCCCGGTGGGGACCCGTACAACGACGGCGGCCAGTTGAAACCGGGCGTCACCTTCATCGCGGAGTTCCCCACCACGCAGGGCCGGGCTCCACTGACGTGGGAATTCACCGCCGGTAACACCGGCTCAGTGGATCTGGTTCAGTATCAGGGTGGTTCGGTGGCGACGGACACCCAGAACGTCAACACCGGTTTGACCCTGTACAACTACTACGACGTGATGTTCGACCTGCAAGACCAGGTGATCTGGCTGCGCCCCAACGGCGGTGAATCCACCGTGAACCTCAACTCGGTTACCACCACCGGCAACCAGACGTACCAGCAGAACGCGCAATTGGACGGCAGCTACACCACCGGTGGCGGCGACTTCTCCGTCACCGGTGTGGCGACACTCGTCGGTGACACCGTGATCAACGCCGGCAGCGGTGACGTCACCTTTTCCGGCACCGTGGACGGCGCCGCGAACGGCCAGCAGACCCTGGCGGTGAACTCCGGTGGCGCAACCGCATTCGTCCGCCAGGTCGGCGGGAACATCGCTCTGAAATCTCTGGCCACCGACGCCGGCGGGTCAGCCGCAACGGCAGCTGTCACCACGACCAAAGACCAGACTTACAACGACGGCACCGTCGCACTCAGCGGCCCATACCGAACCACCACCGGCAACTTCCTGGTGAGCGGCAGTACCGAATTGGCCGGCCCGGCGTCGATCCAGACGGGGGGTCCCGGCACCATCACGTTCACCGGAACTGTCGACGCGCAGCCCGGGCGCGGCCTGACCCTCAAACTGACCACCGCCGGCGGGGACATTCACCTCGCTGCCGCGGTGGGCGCGCAGAATCCGTTGGGCGGGCTCGTTCTTGCCAGCACTGCCGGAGCCGGTGCGACGATGGTCACCGCGGACGGTGCGATCAACCTGGACGGCAGTCTTGGCTTCGCCAACCAGAATGGTCTGTCGATAGGGCCCTTGGTGACGGTGGACTTCCGCCACGGCGGCCTTATTCAAAACTTTACGAAGACCGGCATTGTCCTTGAACAGAGCGAAGATTCGACGCTCAAGAATTTCATCGTCAGCAACAACGGAACCGGCGGCATCCTGGCGGCGGGCGTCACGGGCTTGACGGTTACCGATAGTGCGGTGATGGGCAACGGTGCGCCAAACGGCGGCGACGGGATCGATATCGCCGGTGGCATCGACGTGAACATCGCCGACAACAGCATCATCGGCAACAATGGTGACGGGATCGCCGTGTACAACTATGCGAACCCGGTGATCCTGAATTCCCAGCACATCACGCTGACAGGCAACGACGTCAAGAACAACACCGGCGACGGGATCGACCTGAAGGACGCCGATGACGTCGAGATCAGCGGCAATACCATCAACGGTAATACCGCCAACGGCGTGCTGTCGCTGACCACCGACGATGCCAACATCGAGACCAACACGATCAGCGGGAACGGCGAGCACGGTGTGACTGTCGATCAAGGCACCGGCAACACGATCCTGTCGAACGCGATCTCCTTGAACGCCGTCGACGGGATCAGCCTTCAGAACGGCGGCAACGACGACCAGGCCGCGCCGACTGTCGCCAGTGCAGTCATTGCGAACGGACGACTGATCGTCACCGGCAGCCTGACCGATCGCTCGGGCGATTACCGCCTGCAGGTGTTCTACTCGCCCCCACCGGTCAACGCGCAGGCGCCTCCAGTCCAAGGGCTCCAGCTTCTCAGCGACAGCACCGAGACGACCGATTCCTTCACCGTCAACGTTCCGGGCGGCTCGCTGTGGCAGGGCTCCTATGTCACCGTCACCGCAACCGTCGGCGACAACACCTCGGAGTTCTCGGTGCCTGTCGTGATCACATAGCCTGCCGCAGGTCAGCACCCTTGCCGGTTGGGGGCGTCGAGCGCTGTGGCCGCGCCATCGATCGCCGCGGTCACCGCGTCGAGCACCCGCGGGTCCCACGTCAGGGCGGTATCGCGGGCGAGTTTGGCGATCATCGAGACGTAGTCGCTGTGGGTGTCGTCGACGACGCGGCACTGTCGGCGCGGCAGTACGGTGTCCTCGACGTCGCGGGCCAGCGCGCTGCGCAATTCCACGACGCCGTCGTTCGGCCACACCGCCGGATTACCACCGGCGTGGTCGAACCGGTTGCCGCCGATCAACGTGACCGGGATCTTGTCGAGGACGCCGGCCTGAAAACTGTTCCAGCCCTTCGCCCCCATCAGATACGACTGTTCGAGTTCGCGTGCCGAACCGGAAACATGAACGGCGGCAATATCTCTGGCGTACCCGTTCATCTGGCTCTCGCAGAATTGGTCGCCCAGGCAGTCGCCGATTCGAACGGAGCCCTCGACGAAGTCGGCCAGATACGAACCCTGCCAGGGTGTTCCGATCGTGGTCAGCGACCGCACCTTTATCGGTGATCGTTCGGCCCTCAGCGTTCGGATCGCCGCCCGGGAGAACAGGCCGCCCATCGAATGGCCGACCAGGTCGACCTTGTCGATGTGTTTCTCGGTGTGCAGCCAGTCGATGAAGCGGGCCAGGTGCTCACCGGCGAGATCGACGCTGCCGGTGCTGTCGACGGTCATGGCCGCAGGCAGCGGAGCCGGGCAGGATACGAACGCCCCATACCCGGTCGTGTCGTGCACCTGGCCGGGGCCTGCCATCGCCGGCGCGGTGAAGACCGAATTGCCCTTGCCCAGCAGATGTTCGCGCAACGCAGTGTGGTCGGTGCCGGCCGGCAGCCCGATGCCGCAGGCGGCATCCGGCGCGGTATAGGGGGCGGTGCTGGCCAGTCCGGAGACCAGGACCATTGCGCGCGACGGCGGACCGGCCTGGGTGCCTGCGTGTGAGCAGCCCGCCAGTAGGAGCGCCGCCGCCAGCGCCAGGATTCGCCGCACTAGGACGGGCACCCTTCCCGGTTGGGCCCGTCGAGCGCCTTGGGCGCGTCCTCGATGGCCTTGTGCACGACCTCGAGCACCTGCGGATCCCACGTCAGCGCGGTCTTCTGTTCCAGCCCAGCAAGATTGGACACGTAGATGCTGTGGGTGTCGTCGAAGGTGGAGCAGCGGCGGTGTGGCAGCACTGGGTCACCGATGTCCTTGGCCAGCGCACTTTGCAACGCCACGATGCCGTCGTTCGGCCACACCGCGGGGTTCACCGGCCCGTCCTTGGTGAACTTCTTGCCGCCGATCAGCACCACCGGGATCTTGTCGAGCACCCCGGACTGGTACTGGTTCCAGCCGTCCTTGCCCATCAGGAACGCCGATTGACCTCTCGGCCGGAGCCCGACATGAGTCGCTTCACCTCGTCGGACATGCCTTTCATCGAGGTTTCGCAGAACGTGTCACCCTTGCAGTCGCTCAGGGGGAGCAGCCCGTTGGCGAAGTCGGAGAGGTAGGACCCCTGCCACGGCGTGCCGATGGTGGTCAGCGAGCGGACCTTCAGCGGCGAGTTCGTCGACGCCAGCACGCGGATGGCAGCCCGGGAGTACAACCCGCCCATCGAGTGGCCGACGAAATCGACCTCGTCCACGCCCCGGTCGGTGTGCAGCCAGGTGAGAAACCGGGCCAGATGTTCACCCGCGGTGTCGATGCTGCCGGTCGAATCGACGGTCATGTTCTCCGGCAGAGTGATCGGGCAGACCCCGAACGGCCCGAACCCGGTCTGGTCGACCACTTGGCCCCGGCCGGCCATCGCGGGGGAGGTGTAGACGGTGTAGCCCTTGCCGAGCAGGTACTCCCGCAGCGCGGTGTCGGTGTTACCCGCAGCCAGCCCGGTGGCGCACGCCTGATCCGGGCCGGTGAAGGGCGTGGTCGCGTCGCCGCCCGAGACGATCACCACCGCGGTCGACGCCGGGCGCTTCTGCTCGGTCCCGGCATGCGAACACCCCGCCAGCAGCATCACGGCGGCCAGCGCCACAAGTCGTCGCACGAAGCAGGATGCTAGTGCGCAGATGCCTCGTGACAGGATTGAAGCACCATGAACAGCTCATCTCGTCGTGTCGTTTTTTCCGGCGTCCAGCCGACGTCCGATTCGCTGCACCTGGGCAATGCCCTCGGCGCGATCCGGCAGTGGGTCGGGCTGCAGGACGACTACGACGCATTCTTCTGCGTGGTCGACCTGCACGCGATCACCGTGCCGCAGGACCCCGCCACGCTGCGGCACCGCACCTTGGTGACCGCCGCTCAATACCTGGCGCTGGGCATCGATCCGGAGCGCGCGACGATCTTCGTGCAGAGCCATGTGCCCGCGCACACCGAGCTGGCCTGGGTGTTGGGCTGCTTCACCGGGTTCGGCCAGGCGTCGCGGATGACCCAGTTCAAGGACAAGTCGCAGAAGCAGGGCGCGGACGCGACGACGGTGGGCCTGTTCACCTATCCGGTGCTGATGGCCGCCGACGTGCTGCTCTACGACACCGATCTGGTGCCGGTCGGTGAGGATCAGCGTCAGCATCTCGAGCTGGCCCGCGACGTCGCGCAGCGGTTCAACGTCCGCTTCCCGGACACCTTCGTCGTTCCGGAGCCGATGATCCCCAAAATCACGGCCAAGATTTACGACCTGCAGGAGCCGACGGCGAAGATGAGCAAGTCCGCGGCCACCGAGGCCGGACTGATCAGCCTGCTCGACGACCCGAAGGTGACGGCCAAGAAGATCCGCTCAGCCGTCACCGACAGCGAGCGGGAGATCCGCTTCGACGTCGAGGCCAAACCTGGTGTGTCCAACCTGCTGTCCATCCAGTCGGCCGTCACCGGCACCGAGATCGACGCGCTGGTGGCCGGCTACGAGGGTCGCGGCTACGGCGACCTGAAGAAGGAGACCGCCGAGGCGGTCGTCTCCTACGTCGAGCCCCTGCAGAAGCGGGTCGGCGAGCTGCTCGCCGACCCGGCCGAACTGCAGGCGATCCTGGCCAAGGGGGCTGACCGGGCGCGCGAGGTGTCTGCGAAGACCATCGGACGGGTATACGAGCGGTTAGGGTTTCTGCCGACGAGTCCATAGACGTTGCGGGGAGGCTGGGCATGTCAGAACCGGCCGAACCGGGTCGCCTGGATCGACTGCGGGCTCGCCATCACTGGCTCGACCATGCGATCCGGGCCGGAGGGCGCTACCAGAACGTCAAGGGCGATTTCTACGCCGCGGGCATCACCTACTTCACGATCTTCGCGCTGTTCCCGTTGCTGATGGTCGGCTTCGCGGCCGGCGGCTTCGTGCTCGCCAGCCAGCCGCACTTGTTGACCGATATCGAAAACCGGATCAGGGCAACAGTTTCCGGTGACTTCGGCCAGCAGCTGATCGGCCTGATGGATTCGGCGATCGAGTCCCGCACGTCGGTGGGTGTGATCGGTCTGGCGACCGCGGCCTGGGCCGGACTGGGCTGGATCGCGAATCTGCGTGAGGCGCTGAGCCAGATGTGGGATCAGCGCATCGAGGAGCAGAACTTCGTGCGCACCAAGCTGTCCGACCTGTTGGTGCTGCTGTCGGTATTCGTCGCAATCATCGTGACGATCGCGCTGAGCGCACTGGCCGATCCGTCGCTGATGACCAAGGTGCTGGAGTGGATCGGCGTGCCGCACATCACCGGGCTGGGTGGGGTGCTGCGCATTGTCTCGCTGGTGATGTCGTGGGCCGTGTCCTGGTTGCTGTTCAGTTGGATGATCGCGCGGTTGCCGCGCGAGTCGGTGAGCTTTCGCAGCAGTGTGCGCGCCGGGCTGATGGCCGCGGTGGCCTTCGAGATCTTCAAGCTGGTCGGTTCGATCTATCTGCGGTCGGTGGTGCACGGTCCGGCCGGTGCGACGTTCGGGCCGGTGCTGGGCCTGATGGTGTTCGCCTACATCACTGCTCGGCTGGTGCTGTTCGCCACCGCGTGGGCAGCGACGTCGAAGGACAACCTGCGGCCCGCCCCGGTCGCGGCACCCGGCCCAGCCGTCATCTCGCCGCGAGTGGGCCCGGACGAGGGGTTGAGCACCCGGCAGGCGGTGGCCGCGATGGCGGTGGGAGCGGTTGGCGCGCTGGGTGTCTCGCGGCTCTGGCGTAGGCCCCGTGGTCCTCGAGATTGAACTCGCGCGGTCGCGCCTCACCGAGATCGACGTCAGCGCGCGAAAAGTCGAGTGGACGCCGCGGCAGCGTCGATCTCGATGGATTGAGGGCCGCTATCGTTCGGTCGCGCCTCCAAATTGAACTCACGCAGGGAAAGTTCGAGGTGGATTCAAGGTTTGGTTGCAACAGTGGATTCTGTCGCGGCTGACAGTAGTGCGTTGAGGCGGTTGGTGGGGTTGTCCCAGTTGAAGCGTTTTCGGGGTCGTCCGTTGAGTTCGTCAGCGACGTAGGCGAGGTGTTCGGCGGAGTTCACCGAGAGGTCGGTGCCCTTCGGGAAGTATTGCCTCAGTAGACCGTTGGTGTTCTCGTTGCTTCCGCGCTGCCAGGGTGAATGGGGATCACAGAAGTAGACATCGATGCCGGCCTCGATGCTGATGCGGGCGTGTTGAGCCATCTCGTGGCCTTGGTCCCAGGTCACGGTGCGCCGCAATGTCGCGGGCAGCTCGGTGATCGCGGCGATCATGGCCTCGGCGACGACATCGGCGCTGCGGGTGTCGGGCAGGTGCAGCAGACGCACGTATCCGGTGGAACGTTCAACCAGGGTGCCGATCTGGGAGGCCTGATTCTTGCCGATGATCAGGTCGCCTTCCCAGTGGCCGGGCACCGCACGGTCCTGGGCCTCGGCGGGCCGCTCACTGATGTTGACCATGCCTGGAATGCGGCCCTTGCCCTTGTGCGCCCCGGCTCGCGCGCGAGGCTTGCGCAATGCCCGTCCAGTGCGCAGACAAGCGGTCAACTCACGTCGCAACTCACCGCGTCCCTGCACGTAGAGCGCTTTGTAGATGGTTTCGTGAGACACCTGCATCTCCGGACGGTCGGGATAGGTCGCGGCCAAGATCCCAGCGATCTGCGCCGGGCTGTACCTCTTGACCAACAACGCTTGCACCTCGGTGCGCAGCACCGCACAGCGCCCCAACTTTCCCGTCTTGGGTCGGCGCGCACGCTGTTCACTGCGCCTCTGAGCGACGCGCGCCGAGTACGCCGACTTCGCATCCCAACCCGACTGAGAAGCCCCGAACTGAACCGCCCCGGGGAGTCCGGAGATTTTCTGATTTGAGGACTCAGCCGGCGGCTGGCCTCGCTTGTTGAGCGTAGTAGGCAGCCTCAATCTCGGCTGGCGGGACGTCGCCGCAGTACTCGTAGAGCCGGCGGTGGTTGAACCAGTCGACCCAGCGCGCGGTCGCCAACTCGACGTCCTCGACGGTGCGCCAGGGCTTGCCCAGTTTGATCACCTCGGTCTTGTACAGCCCATTGATGGTCTCGGCGAGCGCGTTGTCATACGAGCTGCCGACCGCACCGACCGACGGTTGGATACCGGCTTCGGCGAGACGTTCCGTGAATCGGATCGACGTATACTGCGAGCCTCTATCCGTATGGTGGACAACATCTTTCAAATCGAGGACACCGTCTTGCTGACGCGTCCAGATGGCCTGCTCGATCGAGTCGAGCACCATCGTGGTCGCCATCGTCGACGCCACCCGCCAGCCCAGGATCCGCCGAGCGTAGGCATCGGTGACAAACGCGACGTAGGCGAACCCCGACCAGGTCGACACATAGGTCAGATCGGCCACCCAGAGCCGATTCGGTGCGACCGGACCGAAGCGCCGACCGACCAGATCGGCCGGACGCACTGCGGCCGGATCAGCGATCGTGGTCGGTTTGGCCTTACCACGTACCGCACCGGACAGGCCGAGTTCAGCCATCAGCCGCTCCACCGTGCAGCGGGCAACCCCGATGCCCTCGCGATTCAGTGCTAGCCACACCTTGCGCGCCCCGTACACGCGATAGTTCGCGGCGTGAACACGATTGACGTGGGCTTTGAGCTCCTCGTCGCGAATCTCGCGACGACTGGGCTCACGCTCGAGATGCTCGTAGTACGTCGACGGGGCGATCTGCACACCGAGCCGGACGAGCTCATCACAGATCGACTGGACACCCCACCGCAGACCATCAGGGCCCTCCCGGCGGCCCTGATGCTCAGCGATGAATCGACAGACTAGTGGTGTGGCCGGTCCAGCTCGGCCGCGAAGAAAGCCGACGCCGTCTTCAAGATCGCGTTGGCCCGCTTGAGCTCGGCGTTCTCCCGGCGCAGCTTCTTAAGCTCGGCGGACTCCTCGGTCGTAGTTCCCGCCCGGGCGCCGGCATCGACCTGGGCCTGGCGCACCCACTTGCGCACCGTCTCAGCCGTACCGATCCCTAGTAGCCGGGCGACTTCGCCCATCGCCGCCCACTCCGACTCGTGCTGATCGCTGATCTCAGCGACCATGCGCACCGCCCGCTCACGAAGCTCCGGCGGATACCGCCTCGACGAACCACCTGACATGACCCCATCCTTCCCAACAAATGGAGTCTCCGGACATGCCGGGGCGGTTCAAACCGATACTTCGCCCGATACCGGCCTGGCGCCTCGCGCATCGTCCCGTTGTTCTTGATCTCCCGATGGATCGTCGAAGCCGACCGACCCAGCCGTCGGGCCATCGAACGGATCGACTCACCCCGCGCGGTGCCGATCATGATCTGTTCGCGCTCGTCATGACTCAAACGAGGCTTCTTCAGGCCCTGCGGTTGAGCGATTCGTGGGTTCACACCACCAACTGTGCGAAACCAACGCTCGCCAGTTCCCCGCGACACACCCGCGCCATCAGCAGCATCGGTGGTGGACGCTCCCTCAGCGATCAACTCCCAAAACCGACGCTGCACACACAACAACCACAGCTGACCAGCCATCAACACCCCAAACTACGAAGTGTTGCAACCACCCCTTGAACTCAAGCGAGTAGGCGTCGGCGTGGCTTCAATCTCGCGAGCCGAACCGCCGCGCTACCGCCCGCGCGCGGGGCGGCGATTGATGGCACGCGCCATCATGATCAGCCCGAACACGATGAGCGTGCCGACCACGCCGACGCCCACCCGCACCGGCACCGCGTCGGCCGCGGGAAGCAGTTGCGTGCCACTGGCTTTCACCGCGGTAGCCGCATCCGGCTTGGGCGGCAGCAGCGACGGATCCGGATCGATCAGGTTGCCGACCCGGGTTCCGGGTGGGGTGGCGAAGCCGTAGTCGAGCAGATGCGCGGCCTGCTGCCACGGCGGAATCGGTTGCCGCGTACCGCGCATCAGTACCGCCACCAGTCGGCGGCCGTCGCGGTTGGCGGCACCCACAAACGTCTGCCCGGCGTCGTCGGTGTAGCCGGTCTTGCCGCCGAGCGCGCCCGGATAGTTGTAGAGCAACTGGTTGTCGTTCTCCAGCTCGTAGCCCGGATGGTCGCCGTCTTCACCCGGCTTGGCCGGGTGCCCGGGGAAGTCGTACTTCTGGGTGGCGACGATGTTCGCGAAAGTCGGGTTCTCCCAGGCGTACCGGTAGAACAAGCCGATGTCGTAGGCCGATGTGCTCATGCCCGGTCCGTCCAGGCCGGACGGTGTTGCGGCCCGGGTGTCCTGCCCACCGAGCTTGCGGGCCAGCCCGTTGATCTTCTGCAGCGCGGTATCCCAGCCACCGACCTGCATCGCCAACGCGTGCGCGGCATCGTTGCCCGAGTGCATCAGCAGGCCGTGCAGCAGGTCGTTGACGGTGTACTTGCCGCCCTCGTCGACACCGACCCGGGTACCTTCGGCGTTCGCGTCGTCCTGGGTGCCCTCGATCATTTTGTTCAGCGGCAGCTCGTTGATCGCCTGCATCGCGATGAGGACCTTGATGATGCTGGCGGGCCGATGCCGGGCATGGGGATCGCGCGCGGCGATGATGTCGCCGGTGTCGAGGTCGGCCACCACCCACGACTCGGCCGAGATGTCGTCGGGAACCGGGGGAGTGCCCGGCGCGACGATCACCCCGCAGCCGGCCAGCGCGTCGCCGCCCACCGGCTTGGCGGGCACGGCAAGGGGCTGCGGCGGGTCGCCGGCTTTCGGCACTTCCGAGGAGTCGACGGCCGGCGGCGTGGTCACCCGATACGGGCAGGTGTTGGGATCCGGGTCGGCCCATGCGGTCGCCGACGTGCCGACGACGCATACCGCCGCGGCTACTGCGGCAGCACACCGCGTGAAGATTTTCGAGCTCGCCATCGACTCGCAGAGTAGGGGATTGAAGGCCTGAAACCGGGGAGCCGCGCTGTGACAGAAGTGGTTGGTGTTACAAATCGAGACATGCGACGGCGGAGGACCCGATGCAGCCCAGCCACAGGGTGCCGTCGTGTTCCACCAGCCCGGTGGCCAGCCCGAATCGTGGGTCGACGGTCCGCACCTGGGCCTGCAGTCGGCCGTCGAGGTCGATGGCGATCGCCCACACCAGTGGCTTGGGGCTTGGCATCCAGGCGTAGGGAAGCTTCCACATCAGTCGACGCACCAGCGGTGCACGCGGCATCAGCCATTCACCGATCGCATTGCGCTCGCTGACCAACGCGACCCAGATGCGTCCGTCGGGTGCGGTCGAGATGTTGTCCGGATAGCCCGGCAGGTGCTCGATCAACGGCACCGGCTCACCGACCCCGGATCCGGTCAGCGGGTACTTCGACACCCGGCACCCGGTCGTCTCGGCGACCACCAGTGCCGACTCGTCGGCCGTCAGCGCCACCCCGTTGGCGAACCGCAGTCCGGTGGCCAACGTCGTCACGGTGCCGTCGGCGTCCCGGCGGAACAGCGATCCGCTCGCCCGCGCCTCCAGCACCGCGCCCTTGTAGTACTCGTAGTGGAAGCGCGACGTCGACTCGGTGAAATAGATTGTGCCGTCCGATGATTCGACGACATTGCTGCAAAACGTCAGCGGCCGTCCGGCCACCTCGCTCACCAACGTCTCGACGACGCCGGAGGCGGGATCCAGCCGCAGCAGCCCGCGGTGGCTGTCGCAGATCAGCAGCCGCCCGTCGCGGGCCACCGCCAGGCCCAGCGGCCGGCCGCCGGTGTTGGCCACCACCTCGGGTGCCTGACCCGACCGGATCCGCACGATCGCGCCGTTGTCGGTTCCGGTCCAGACCGTGCCGTCGGCGTCGATGACGACGTCCTCGGGGGCGTGCCCCGGGATGCCGATCACCCGCAGCGAGGAGTTCAGATCCGGCGGCGGCAGCTCCCGTTGCGGCGGCGGCTGCCACCGCACGGGATCGACCGGGGGCTTCTCGCCCCGGCTCACAGCAATCTGCCGGCCTCGCTGAGGACCCGGTGCAGGATCTCGTAGATCTCGTTGAACTCGTTCGGCCCGCTGATCAGCGGCGGAGCCAGCTGCACGACTGGGTCGCCACGGTCGTCGGCGCGGCAGTACAGGCCGGCCTCGAACAGCGCAGCGGACAGGAAGCCGCGCAGCAGCCTCTCGCTCTCGTCCTCGTTGAACGTCTCGCGGGTCGCCTTGTCCTTGACCAACTCGATGCCATAGAAGAAGCCCTCGCCACGCACGTCGCCGACGATCGGCAGCTCGAGCAGCTTCTCCAAGGTGGCGCGGAAGATCGGCGCATTGGTCTTGACGTGGTCGTTGATGCCCTCGCGCTCGAAGATGTCGAGGTTGGCCAGCGCGACCGCCGAGGACACCGGGTGCCCGCCGAAGGTGTAGCCGTGCCCGAACACCGTCTTGCCATCGCTGAACGGCTCGAACAGCCGGTCGCTGGCGATCATCGCGCCGATCGGCGAGTACCCCGATGTCATGCCCTTGGCACAGGTGATCATGTCGGGCTGATAGCCGATGTCCTCGCAGGCGAACATCGAGCCGATTCGGCCGAACGCGCAGATCACCTCGTCGGAGACCAACAGCACGTCGTACTCGTCGCAGATCTCGCGGACCCGCTCGAAGTATCCGGGCGGGGGCGGGAAGCAGCCGCCGGCGTTCTGTACCGGCTCGAGGAACACCGCGGCGACGGTCTCGGGGCCCTCGAACTCGATGGCCTCGGCGATACGGTCGGCGCAGTACTGCCCCCACGCCTTGATGTCGGTGCTGTAGGGCTCGGGCGCGCGGTAGAAGTTGGTGTTGGGCACCCGGAAACCGCCGGGTGTCAACGGCTCGAACGGCTTCTTGAAATCGGGCAGGCCGGTGATGGCCAGCGCGCCCTGCGGGGTGCCGTGGTAGGCGATGGCCCGCGAGATCACCTTGTACTTGCCCGGCTTACCGGTCAGCTTGAAGTACTGCTTGGCCAGCTTCCAGGCGCTCTCGACGGCTTCACCGCCGCCGGTCGTGAAGAACACCCGATTCAGATCGCCGGGAGCGTAATTGGCCAGCCGGTCGGCCAGTTCGATCGCCGGCGGGGTGGCATACGACCACAGCGGGAAGAACTCGAGGGTCTCGGCCTGCTTGGCCGCGGCCTCGGCCAGTTCCTTGCGGCCGTGTCCGGCCTGCACGACGAAAAGGCCTGAGAGGCCGTCGAAGTAGCGCTTGCCGTGACTGTCGTAGATGTACACGCCTTCGCCGCGGCTGATGATGGGTGGCGTCAACCCCCCACCGTGCCGAGCGAAGTGGCCCCACAGGTGGCGGTCGGCCTTGGCCGACAGCCCCGCTGTGAGATCGAGCGTGGTGGTACTCATCGTGTTCCCCAATTGTATTGTTGTTTAACGAGTTTCAGATATACCAAGGTTTCCGTGGAGGTCACCCCGGGCACGGCGCGGATCTCGGTGTTGAGCAGCTCGAGCAGCTCGGCGTCGTCCTCGCAGACCACCTCCGCGATCGCGTCGAAGGTGCCGGCCGTCAGCACGACGTAGTCGACGGCGTCGATCTGCGCCAGCTTCTCGGCGACCTTCGTGGTGTCCCCCGTGCAGCGGATCCCAATCATCGCCTGTCGGGTGAACCCCAGCTGGAGAGGATCGGTCACCGCGACGATCTGCATGACACCGGAATCCACCAGGCGCTGCACCCGCTGGCGCACCGCCGCCTCCGAGAGCCCAACGGCCTTACCGATCGCGGCATAGGAACGACGGCCGTCCTGCTGCAGCTTCTCGATAATGGCCTTGGACATCTCGTCCAGCTGGACCGGTCCGTTCCCACCAGCCCCGATGGCGCGGACGGGAAACCGAGTGGCCGGTACACCGGAGTCACGCATGCCCATGATTGTGCACGGATTCAGTTGTTTAAGGCAACAAGATCGATGAAATTGGTGGTCTCCACCTACCCATACTGCGGTAATGCGTAGCAGTCTCCCGGCTGGTCGGTTACCGTGGGCCTGTGACCGCACTCGCCTCTGACAAGACCCGAATTGTGCCCGGTAGCTGGATCGATGGCGCTCCGCTGACGACCGGCGGCAGTCTTCACCAGGTCATCAATCCGGCCGACGGTAGCGTCGTCGCGGAGTTGGCGCTCGCCGAGCCCGCCGACGTCGACACCGCGGTGGCCGCCGCCCGCGCAGCATTCGTCGGCTGGTCGCGTGCCACTCCGGTCGAACGGGCCACCGTGCTGGCCAAGCTCGCCGAGCTGGTCGACGCCCACGCGCAGGAGATCGTCGCCGAAGAAGTCAGCCAGACCGGCAAGCCGGTACGGCTGGCCACCGAGTTCGACGTCCCCGGCAGCATCGACAACATCGCGTTCTTCGCCGGTGCCGCCCGCCACCTCGAGGGCAAGTCCACCGCTGAGTACAGCGGTGACCACACATCGTCGATCCGGCGCGAGGCCGTCGGCGTGGTTGCGACGATCACGCCGTGGAACTACCCGCTGCAGATGGCGGTGTGGAAAGTGATCCCGGCACTGGCCGCGGGCTGTTCGGTGGTGATCAAGCCCGCTGAACTGACCCCGCTGACCACGCTGACGCTGGCCCGGCTGGCCACCGAGGCCGGCCTGCCCGACGGCGTCCTCAACGTCATCACCGGAGCCGGCGCCGATGTCGGCTCCGCGTTGGCCGGCCACCCGGGAGTCGACGTCGTGACCTTCACCGGGTCGACGGCCGTCGGCCGTCGGGTGATGGCCGCGGCCGCGGTCCACGGGCATCGCACCCAGCTGGAGCTCGGCGGCAAGGCACCGTTCGTGGTCTTCGACGACGCCGACCTGGACGCCGCGATCCACGGCGCCGTCGCCGGATCGCTGATCAACACCGGGCAGGACTGCACGGCGGCCACCCGGGCGATCGTCGCTCGCGACCTCTATGACGACTTCGTGGCCGGGGTGGCCGAGCTGATGGGCAAGCTGGTCGTCGGCGACCCGCAGGATCCCGACACCGACCTCGGTCCGCTGATCTCGGCGGCCCACCGCGACAAGGTCGCGGCGATGGTGGCCCGGGCGCCCGGCGAGGGCGGTCGCGTCGTCACCGGCGGTGAAATCCCGGATCTCCCCGGATCGTTCTACCTACCCACCTTGATCGCCGGCGTCGCCGAGACCTCCGAGGTGTACCGCGACGAGATCTTCGGCCCGGTGTTGACCGTGCGCACCCACGACGGCGACGACGACGCGCTGCGCCAGGCCAACGACACCGACTACGGGCTGGCCGCTTCGGCGTGGACCCGCGACGTCTACCGCGCTCAACGGGCCTCGCGGGAGATCAACTCCGGTTGTGTGTGGATCAACGACCACATCCCGATCATCAGCGAGATGCCGCACGGCGGCGTCGGGGCGTCCGGCTTCGGCAAGGACATGAGTGACTACTCGTTCGAGGAGTACCTCACCATCAAGCATGTGATGAGCGATATCACCGGTGTGGTCGAAAAGGACTGGCACCGAACCATTTTCAAGCTGCGCTAAGTGAGCCGTCCCGCGGTTGTCGGTGCCCTGGCCACTCCGCACGCCCTGGCGACCGAATCGGGCGTCCGGGTGCTGCGCGATGGTGGCACCGCCGTCGACGCCGCGATTGCGGCCGCGGCGGTGCTGACCGTCGTGTATCCGCACAACGTCGCGCTCGGTGGCGACCTCTTCGCGTTGATCCGCACGCCTGACGGGTCAGTGAACTGTGTGAACGCCTCAGGTTGGGCCGGTGCCGCGGTGGATGCCGCCGAGCTTCGCGCGGTTCATGGTGACGCGATGCCGGTGCGGGGCGCCGCGGCCGTCACCGTTCCCGGCAGCGTCCGGGGATGGGAAGCCCTGCGGCGCTTCGGATCCCGAATATCGTGGAGCGCAACATTGCGCGATGCCGAAGGACTGGCACGTGACGGTGTGCCGGTGCCGCGGTCGCTGGCTCATCACCTCGACGACGCCGAGGACGACGACCTCATCGGCACCGAAGACTTTGATCGGGTGTTCCGGCCGGGGTCCGCTCCCTTGCGTATCGGCGAGACATTCCGCCAGCCGGCGCTGGCCGACACGTTCGCCGCACTCCGAGCCGCGGGGCCGGACGCGTTCTACACCGGTGAGCTGGCAACGCGAATGGTGGACTATCTGCGGGGTCACGGATCATCGCTGGCCGCAGCCGATTTCGCGGATTTTCAGTCTGAGGTGCAGTTACCGCTGCGCGTTGAATTCGGCGGTCTGACGGTACTGACCAGCCCACCGAACAGCCAGGGTTTCGCGCTGCTGGACGCGCTCGCCGCGGTGCGTGACAACCCGATCGGCGATCCCACCGGCGTTGGCCTGGGGCAGCTGCTGCAAGCATTCCAGCGCGGCAACGCGATCCGCGACACCATTCTCGCCGACCCGCGGTTCGGGACCGACGACGTCCCGATGCCGCCGGCCGCTCCACCGGGGCGACCAACTGGCGACACCGTGGGCATCGCCGCGGCGGACGGCGACGGGTACGCGGTGTCGCTGATCCAGAGCGTGTACTACGCCTTCGGCTCCGGACTCATCGACCCCGCGACCGGTGTGCTGTTCCACAACCGCGGCTGCGGGTTCTCGTTGGACGCCCAGTCGCCCAACGTCATCGCGCCGCGCAAACGACCCGCGCACACCTTGATGCCGGTGCTGACGGTGCGGGACGGGCACGTGGCCCACGTGCTGTCGACGATGGGCGGTCAGGGTCAGCCGCAGATCCTGGGCCAGATCCTCCTGCATGCTCTCAGCGGTGCCAGCGCGATCGACGCGGTTGCCGCTCCGCGCGCCATCGTCGGCAATCAGATCGGCGGCGGCGCCGACTCCGTCACGGTCGAGGCGGACGTGTCCGCGGCCGCGCTCGACTCAATCCGCCGAGCCGGCTACACCCCGACCGTGGTCCCGACTCACACCGAATCGATGGGCCAATCCAACGTCGTGTTCATCGACGATCGCGGAGGCATGACCGCGGCCGCGGATCCGCGCGCGGACGGCGCAGCGGTGGTCGCGCACTACCCGCGACCCGACTAGGCCTGTGGGCCCTTGGTGAACTCCTCACCCGTCTCGGGGTTGAGAGCCGTCTCGCCGGGCGGCAGGTTCGACAGGTCGCGTGCGATCACCGTCGGCACATCGCCCGAGTCCGGCAGACCGAAGTGGGCTTCGACTGCGGTGGCCGGCTCGAGCACCAGATCGGCGCTCGAGCGTCGCGACAACGTTCTGCCGTGGAAGAAGTCCGGCCGGATCAGCCACCACACCGCCATCAGGATGACGCCGAGCACCAAGGCCCCGATGCCGACGACCGCCACCGCCCCGAAGCCGAAGATCGTGACATTGTTCCCGTCATCGTCGGTCAGCCAGTCCGGCTTGGCGTACTGCATCAGGCCGTAGACAAAGACCACCAGCAGGGTCAAGCCACCGAGCAACGGAATGACCCCACGCATCATGAAGTCGCGGACATTGCGGGTGAGGTGCTTGCGGTAGAACCAGACGCACGCGAAACCGGTCAGGCCGTAATAGAACGCGATCATCAGGCCGACCGAACCGATCAGTGCCGACAGCAGATTCGGGCTCACCAAGGTGAACAGCACATAGAAGACGATCGACACCACGCCCATCATTACCGTCGAGGTGGTGGGGGTCAGGTAGGTGCGGTGGATCTTGGCGAACGATTCCGGCAAGGCCTTATAGACGCCCATGGACAGGGTGGTGCGCGCGGTGGGCAGGATCGTCGTCTGGGTCGAGGCCGAAGCCGAGGTCAGGATCGACGCGGACAGCAACAGCAGGCCGATGTGGCCGAGCACGCTGTCACCGAATAACGCGGGCCCGATCGCGGCGAAGGCGTCGGCGGCGTTCTCCGAGTTGCCCAACCCTATGCCTTCGGTTCCGGTGCCCGCGAACGCGATTGCCGCGACGCTCACCAACGCATAGGTGGCCAGCAGCAGGAAGGTCGAGATGACCGCGGCACGACCCGGGGTGGTGCCGGGGTCATCGGACTCCTCGTTGCAGGCCACCGCGGTGTCCCAGCCCCAGTAGATGAAGATCGCCGTCAGGATGGCGGGGGCGATGACGGTGCCGAAGTCCAGTCCGCCCGGCCAGAACCAGGACAGCGATGGCAGCAGTGAGTAGCTCTCGGCGTGATGGGCGTAGACCTTGATCAGCGCCACGACCGAGAACACCACGAGCACAACGATTTCGATGCCGAGCAGGGCGTACTGCAGTCGTGCCGACACCTCGATGCCGCGGTAGCAGATATAGGTCATCACCATGATCCAGACGACCCCGGCCACCGTCGACCACACGGTGCTGTTGGCCAGCTCGGCCGCGGAGTGCCAGCCGAGATCACCGACGAACGTGAAGGAGTACGCGCCGGCGATCTGGGCGAGGTTGGCCATCACGATGACGTCGGCGGCGATGATGCCCCAGCCGCCGAGCCACCCGATCAGCGGTCCGAACGCGCGGGACGCCCAGGTGAACGTCGTCCCGCAGTCCGGCTCGGCTTTGTTCAGCTCCTGATAGGCCACCGCGATCATGTACATCGGGATGAACGCGATGAGCACGATCGCCGGAGCCTTGACGCCTGCCAGCAGTGCACCGCCACTGGCGACGATCAGACCCAGGGTGGCCGCCAGCGAGTACGCCGGGGCGGTCGAGGCCATGCCGACGACGATGCTGGACACCAGGCCCAGCGCACCGCCCTTGAGCCCTTTGCTCTCGACGGACGTGGATGGGGCGGGACCGCCGGGCTCGAGCGTGAGCTCGCCTTTACTCATCACATCTCCTGCCTGAACCGATATGAACGAAGAGAGAGTACGGTTTCAGTGGTAGATGTGCGGCGAAACTACGGATTTGTTTTCATTGACGTAATGAAGCAACTGGATCCGTGTCGGGTAACTAGGTGGCCCAGGGGACTCGGCAGGCGTCGCCCGAGCTGAAGCCCTGCTCGGTGATGCCCAGCGCCGAGTTCATCCGGGCCCGCATGTTCTCGGTGCCGATCTGATACGTCAGCTCGATTACCCCGTCGGCGCCGAAGCGCCGACGCAGATCGTCGACCTGCTGGTCGGTGATCGTATGCGGATCCTTCGTCATCGCGTCGGCGTAGGCGATCGCGGCCCGCTCGTCGTCGGTGTAGAGCGGCGAGGTCGCATAGTCGTCGATGTGCTCGAGGCGCTCGAGGTTGAGCCCCTCGAGCCGCATCAGCATCTGCCCGAAGTCCACACACCACGAGCAACCAACGGTGCGGGCCGTCCAGAACACCGCGAGTTCGCGGACGTCGGCGGGCAGGGACTTCGAGGCGTTCTGCAGCAGACCCTCGTGGACGGCGTTGGCCACCATCAGGCGGGTGTGATGGGCGTAGATGGCGAATGGCTCGGGCACCTCGCCGAAGCGTCGCTTGGCCCAGCGGTACATCAGCCGGGTCAGCAGCGGGGCCCGGTCGGGGGTGAGTGGTTCCAGTCGTGTTTTTCCGGTCATGTACTGAAGATGCTCCCGAGGCCGGAAATGTGACACCCCGATACCCCTCAATATTGGGTTGACGGACTAACTACTCCGCTAGGGTGCTGACTTGTGGATTTCGACCTCGACGCCGAACAGCGCGCGTGGTTGGCCGAGGTACGGGATTTCCTGCGGGAGAACGTCACTGACGCCCTGCGCGCCGAGATCGCCGAACACAATCTCGAGCACCCTGGCGGCGAGGTGGCGGCGTTCCGTCGCAAGCTCGGCGCCAAGGGCTGGTTCGGCCTGAACTGGCCGGCCCAGTACGGCGGGCTTGGGCTGGGGCCGGTGCACCTGCATCTGCTGATGACCGAGTTCGAGTACTGGGGTGCGCCGGGCCCCGATCTGACCGTCACCTCGATCGCGCCGATGATCATGCGGCACGGCACCGAGCAGAACAAGCGCGAGTTCCTTCCGCTCATCGCTCGTGGCGAGATGACCTGCGCGCTGGGTTATTCCGAGCCCGACGCCGGTACCGACCTGGCGTCGCTGCGGACGCGGGCGGTGCGCGACGGCGACGAATGGGTGATCAACGGGTCCAAGATCTGGAACAGCGGGGCGCAGCGGTCCACCCACGAATGGCTCTGTGTGCGCACCGATCCGCAGGCGCAGCGGCATCGCGGGATCTCGGTGATCGTCGTCCCGGTCGACAGCCCCGGTGTCCGGATCCGCCCGTTGATCGCCTGGTCGGGTTACCGGACCAACGAGGTGTTCTTCGACGAGGTGCGGGTGCCCGTCACGAACCTGATCGGCGAGGAGAACCGCGGCTGGTCCTACATCACCGGCGCCCTCGATCTGGAGCGCGGCGCGCTCACGAATGCCGGAGACCTGCGCCGCGCGCTCGATGAGTTGCAGGTGCTTGCGCGGATGCCGCGACGCGACGGCACCGTCCCGATCGACAACCCGGGTTTCCGCCGCCGGCTGGCGCAGGCCGAGGCCGACGTCGAGGTCGCCGTGCTGATGGGCTACGAGGCGTCCTCGCTGTTGGCCGGCGGCGTGATCCCGACCGTCGAGGTCAGCATCGAGAAGGTCTTCAGCAGCGAACTCCGGCAGCGGATCGCCGACCTGGGTATCGATCTGCTGGGCGCGGAAGGACTACTGGCGCATCGCAATTCGGAAGCACCCGCTGGCGGCCGGTTCGAGAAACTTTATCGGTTCGCCCCGCTGATGCGCTTCGGCGGCGGCACCAACGAGGTGCTCCGAGACGTCATTGCTCAACGCGGCAACGGCATGCCCTCCTACGGACGGTGATATGAAACTCGTTCCCTCCCAAGACGAACGCGATCTGGCAACCAGCTTGCGGGGCCTCCTGGGTGCCGGGCGCTCCGATCTGTGGGGTGACCTGGCGGCGGCCGGGGTGATGGGTTTGGGCCTGCCCGAAATCTATGGTGGTTCCGGCGGATCGCTGTCGGATCTCGGGATCTTCGCCCGCGAGGCCGGCCGGGCGCTGTGTCCGATGCGGGTGCACAGCACCGCGATCGCCGCGCACGCCCTGCGCATCCTCGGCGGCGAGAAGTCCTGCGTCACCTGGCTGCCCGACCTGACCGCCGGACGCATTGCCGGCACCACCGCGCTGTGGAATCCCAACGACGCATCCGACGTCACCGCCACCATGCGGGCCGACCGGGATCGCGACGGCACCTGGCGGCTCACCGGCACAGCCGATTTCGTCAACGATGCCGACAGCGCCGACATCGTCGTCGTCTCCGGATTCGACCGGTCCGGCAACACCGTGGGATTCGTCGTCCGATTACGCAACGATGGCGTGACGCTGCGGCCGCTGACACTGATGGGTGGCCACCACGCGTCGGTACTGCGCTTCGACGATGTGCCGGTCGACGACGTTCTCAATGACGGCGCGCCGCTCGGCCGCGACGACCTGCGGCGCACCGCCAACGCCGCGGTGGCGCTGACGGCGCTCGACCTGGTCGGCGTGGGGGAGGCGGTGCTCGAGCGCACCGTGCGCTACACCACCATGCGTCAGCAGTTCGGCAGGCCGATCGCGTCGTTCCAGGCCGCCCAGCACATCGTGGCCGATATGCACATCGCGCTGGCGGCGGCCCGGCTGGCCGCGCAGTCCGCCGTGTCCGCCATCGACCGCGGCCGCAACGCCGTTCGGGAAACCGCAGTCGCGCGAATCCAATCCGCCACGGCGGCCAAGTGGGCCACCCTCGACGCCCATCAGCTGCACGGCGGCATGGGGTACGTCGTAGAGACCGACCTGTACCTGTGGTCCGAACGCGCCCGGGTGCTCTCCACGCTGGGTGGGGGAGCCGACATCGCCGCGGCGTGGCTCGACGAGGACGACGTCAGCCGGGCGGCGGTGGCTGACCGGTTGCGGCGCAAGGACGGCCAGTGACAGACAGCCTGATCGATGCGGAGACCGCCGCGCGGGTCGGCACCGTCGCGGCCACCGCCTCCGGTGAGGTGATCCGGCGGGACTGGCAACGCTGGGCCGCCGCCGTCGGCGACGACAACCTGCTGTGGTTCGACCCGGACTACGCCCGCGCCAACGGTTATCGCGACGTCATCTGCCCGCCGCTGTATCTGCAGTACGCGATTCTCGGGGTCAGTCCGCTGTCCGGGTTGCGCCCGGACGGATCCTCGGGTGCGGTGTCGGGCGGCCTCGCCTTCCCGAAGGCGCCGCGGCGGATGGCCGGTGGCGAGAGCACCACCTTCCACCTGCCTGCGTATCACCGCGACGAGATCGAGATGGTCCGCACCATCTCCTCCGTGGTCGAAAAGGACGGCCGCTCAGGACGATTCGTTCTGGTGACCTGGCATACCGTGTACCGCAACCAGCGCGGGGAGCTGGTTGCCGAGGCCTCCACCTCGATGATTGCCCGCCCATGAGCCAGGTTTTCTACGACGACGTGGAGCCGGGCGACCAGATCCCGGAGCTGACCGTCACCGTCGACGAGACGCAGATGTTCTTCTTCAGCGCGGCCACCTACAACGGTCACCGCATTCACTACGACAAAGAGTGGGCCCGCGACACAGAGGGTTACGACGACGTCCTGGTGCAGGGACCGTTGCAGGCCGCGCTGCTGGCCCGCGCGATCACCGACTGGATCGGCGGCCGCGGCCGGCTGGTGACGTACTCGGTGCAGAACCGCGGCGTCGCATTCCCCGGTCAGCCGCTGACGTTCGGCGGCACGGTCACCGGCAAACGGATCGAGGACGACCGGGCACTGGTGGACCTGGAGATCGCCGGCCGCCGCGACGCCGACATCCTGATGCCGGGCACCGCGACCGTGGAACTGCCCCGCCGCCTTGGAGGTTCCTGATGCGGCTGGCCGGCGAGGCGGCGATCGTCGGGATCGCTGAACTGCCCGCCGAACGCAAGCCCACCCGACCGGAACTGTTTACCCTCGACCAGTACGCCGCGCTGACCAAGATGGTGCTCGACGACGCCGGTCTCGACGCGAGTGTGGTCAATGGGCTGATTTCCCACGGGCTGGCCGAATCGGACATGTTCGTCCCGGCCACCTTGAGTGAATACCTCGGTCTTCCGATCGATTTCGGCGAGCGGGTGGACCTCGGCGGCGCGACATCGGCCGCCATGGTGTGGCGTGCGGCCGTCGCAGTTGAACTCGGATTGTGTGACGCCGTGCTGGCCGTGCTGCCCGGTTCGCGGGCCCTGCCGCGGTCAGCGCGACGCGAACCGGTGGCGCCGAGTTGGTATGGGGCGTCGAGCAACAACTACGGGTCGCCGCAGGCCGAGTACGAGATCCCGTACGGCAACGTCGGGCAAAACGCGCCGTTCGCCCAGATCGCGCAACGCTACGGCGCACAGTACGGCTACGACCCGACCGCGCTGGCCAAGATCGCCGTGGATCAGCGCACCAACGCCTGCGCACATCCGGGGGCGGTGTTCCACGGCAAACCCCTCACCGAGGCCGACGTCCTCGACAGCCCGATGATCGCCGACCCGATCCACATGCTGGAGACCGTCATGCCCGTGCACGGCGGCACCGGGGTATTGGTCGCCAATGCCGATCTGGCCCGCAAGAGCCGGCATCGGCCGGTATGGATCAAGGGATTCGGCGAGCACATCGCCTTCAAGACCACGACGTACGCGCAGGACCCGATGGTCACCCCGATCGCGCGGTCCGCCGAACGCGCCTTCGCGATGGCGGGTCTGCGCCCGTCCGACGTGGACGTCGCCTCGATCTACGACTGCTACACGATCACCGTGCTTATGACCCTGGAGGGCGCCGGCTTTTGCCCGAAGGGTCAGGGCATGGCCTGGATCAAGGATCGCGACCTGACCTTCCGCGGCGACTTCCCGCTCAACACCGCGGGCGGCCAGTTGTCCTACGGGCAGGCCGGGATGTCGGGCGGGATGCATCACGTGGTGGACGCCACCCGCCAGCTGATGGGGCGATCGGCCGCGGCTCAGGTCGCCGACGCCAACATCGCCTTCGTGGCGGGCACCGGCGGAATCATGAGCGAGCAGGTGGCACTGGTGTTGGGAGGCGACTGATGGCCGAACCGATGCCGGTGCCCGAACCCACCCCGGTGTCCCAGCCGTTCTGGGATGCCCTCGCCGAACACCGGATCCTGATCCAGTACTCGCCATCGGCGGATCGCTACGTGTTCTATCCGCGCACGCTCGCACCCGGCACGCTGGCCGACGACCTGGAATGGCGCGAAATCGACGGTGCCGCAACGCTGTATACCTATACCGTGGCACGCCGCCCGACCGGACCGCCGTGGGTCGATTCGCTGCCGCAGCTGCCTGCCGTCGTGCAGTGGGATGTCGGGCCGCGGTTCTCCACCGAGCTGGTCGACGTCGCACCGGACGACGTCCGGATCGGGATGCGCGTCACCCCGGTGTTCTGCGACCTTCCCGGCGCCGGAATGACCCTGCTGCGGTATCGCCCGGCATGATCGACACCGTCCAGAAGCTGCTGCGGACCCGCACCGACGATGATTCCGTCGCGGTCATCTCACCCGAGCGCACCTGGACGTGGCGCGAGTATCTCGCGGAGGCCGCCGCGGAAGCCTCCGCGCTGTTGGCGCTTCTGGATCAGACACGGCCAAGACACGTCGGTGCGCTGATGACGAATTCGCCGGCCTATGTGCGGTCGATGGCCGCCGCCGCGCTCGGCGGCTACGTGCTCTGCGGTATCAACACCACCCGCCGTGGTGAGGGCCTGCTGTCCGACATCCGCCGTTCGGACTGCCAGCTGCTGCTGGTAGACGACGAGCACGCGCCGCTGCTCGACGGGCTGGACCTCGCGGGTGTGCCCGTGCTGAACGTGACCGGCCCCCGCTACGCCGAAGCGGTAGCTGCTGCGAAACCACTTGTCCCGCAGGAGGTCACCGGCACCGACCCATTCATGATGATCTTCACCTCCGGCACCAGCGGCAATCCGAAGGCCGTGCCGTTCGTCCACACGATGAGCGTGATGTGCGGCCTGAGCCTGGTCGCGCAGATGGACATCACCGCCGACGACGTGTGCTACCTGGCGATGCCGCTGTTCCACTCCAACGGGGTAGCGGTCGGCTTCTCGGTGGCGATCACCGCCGGTGCGGCGATGGTGCCGGTGAAGTTCTCGGTGTCGCGGCTGCTGCCGGATCTGCGCCGCTACGGCATCACGTTCATGAACTATGTGGGCAAGCCGCTGGCGCTGGTGCTGGCCACCCCGGAGCAACCCGACGATGCCGACAACCCGCTGCGCGTCATGTACGGCAACGAGGCCACCGAGCGCGATATCGCCGAGTTCTCACGGCGTTTCGGCTGCCGCGTCATCGACGCCTTCGGCTCCAGCGAGTTCGCCGTCGTGGTGGTTCGCGAGGACGGCACCCCGCCCGGCTCGATCGGCAAGGGCTGGGGCGGCGTCGCGATCTATCATCCGGACACCGTGACCGAATGCGCCACCGCGGTTTTCGACGAGCACGGCGCGCTAATGAACGCCGACGACGCGGTCGGGGAGTTGGTGAACACCACCGGCTCCGGACCGTTCGCCGGGTACTACAACGACCCGGCGGCCACCTCCGAGCGGATCCGGCACGGCATGTACTGGACCGGTGACCTCGCCTATTGCGATGCCGACGGCTGGATCTATCTGGCCGGTCGCACCTCGGACTGGATGCGCGTCGACGGCGAGAACATGGCTGCCGCGCCGATCGAACGGATCCTGCTGCGGTTACCGCAGATCAATCAGGTGGCGGTGTACGCGGTGCCCGACGAGCAGGTCGGCGATCAGGTGATGGCGGCGGTTGTTCTGCGCCAAGGGGACTCGCTCACCCCGGCCCAGTTCGAGGAGTTCCTGGCCGCCCAGCCCGATCTGTCGCCGAAGGCATGGCCGCGGTTCGTCCGGATCAACGACGACCTACCGCAGACGGCCACCAACAAAATCCTCAAGCGGGAACTGAGCGCGGCCGGTGTGACCCCAGGCGATGGTGTGCTGTGGGAGCGGGAAGCCCGCGCGACCAGCTACCGCGTCAGCGCGCAAACATCAACGCGCGCTTGACCTCCTGGATCGCCTTGGTGACCTCGATGCCGCGCGGGCAGGCGTCGGTGCAGTTGAACGTCGTGCGGCAGCGCCACACCCCGTCGACATCGTTGAGGATGTCGAGTCGTTCGGCCGCGCCCTCGTCGCGGCTGTCGAAGATGAACCGGTGCGCGTTGACGATCGCGGCGGGCCCGAAGTACGACCCCTCGCTCCAGTACACCGGGCAGCTCGTGGTGCAGCAGGCGCACAGGATGCACTTGGTGGTGTCGTCGTAGCGGGCGCGGTCGGTGGGGCTCTGGATGCGTTCGCGGGTAGGCGGATTGCCCGACGTGATCAGGTAGGGCTTCACCGCGCGGTAGGCGTCGAAGAACGGCTCCATGTTCACCACGAGGTCCTTCTCCACGGCCAGACCGCGGATGGGCTCGATGGTGATGGTGAGCGGCTTGTCCTTCTTGGGTAGCAGGTCGCGCATCAACACCTTGCACGCCAACCGGTTCACGCCGTTGATCCGCATCGCGTCCGAGCCGCACACGCCGTGCGCGCAGGAGCGGCGGAATGTCAACGTCCCGTCGAGGTAGCTCTTCACGTAGATCAGCAGATTCAACAGCCGATCCGACGGCAGGCACGGCACCCGGAAACTCTGGTAGCCGGCGCTGTCAGGATCCTCCGGGTTGAACCGTGCGATCTTCAGCGTCACCATCACCGCCCCGTCCGGGATCGGCGGCAGCGGGGGCTCTTTAACGTCAGGTGCGATCGTCATTAATACTTGCGCTCCATCGGCTCGTAGCGGGTCTGCACGACGGGCTTGTAGTCCAGCCGGATGTCGCTGAGCAGATCCGACCCTTCCTTGTACGCCATCGTGTGGCGCATGTAGTTGGTGTCGTCGCGGTTCGGGTAGTCCTCCCGGGCATGGCCGCCACGAGATTCCTTGCGGTTCAACGCTCCGACCACGGTGACCTCGGCCAGCTCCAGCAGGAAGCCCAATTCGATGGCCTCCAGCAGGTCGCTGTTGTAGCGCTTCCCCTTGTCGTGCACACTGATTCGCGCGTAGCGCTCCTTGAGCGCATGGATGTCGGTGAGCGCCTGCTTGAGCGTCTCCTCGGTGCGGAACACCGCGGCGTTGTTGTCCATCGACTGCTGCAGCGCACCGCGGATGTCGGCCACTCGCTCGTTGCCGTGCTCGGAGAGGATGTCGGCGACCCAGCCGACGACCATGCCGGCGGGCTCCTCGGGCAGGTCGACGAAATCGTGGCCCAGGGCGTAGTTCGCGGCGGAGATCCCGGCGCGGCGGCCGAAGACGTTGATGTCCAGCAGCGAGTTGGTGCCCAGCCGGTTGGCGCCGTGCACCGACACGCACGCGCATTCCCCGGCGGCGTACAGGCCCGGAACCGTTGTGGTGTTGTCCCGCAACACCTGTCCGGTCACCGTGGTCGGGATGCCACCCATCACGTAGTGGCACGTCGGGTAGACCGGCACGAGCTCCTTGACCGGGTCCACACCGAGGTAGGTGCGGGCGAACTCGGTGATGTCGGGCAGCTTGGCCTCGAGCACGTCCTCGCCGAGGTGGCGCACGTCGATGTAGACGTAGTCCTTGTGTGGGCCGGCGCCGCGGCCTTCCAGGACCTCGAGCACCATCGAGCGGGCGACGATATCGCGCGGCGCAAGGTCGACGATGGTGGGGGCGTAGCGCTCCATGAACCGCTCGCCCTCGCCGTTGAGCAGCCGTCCGCCCTCGCCGCGCACGGCCTCGGAGATCAGGATGCCCAACCCGGCCAGACCGGTCGGGTGGAACTGGTGGAACTCCATGTCCTCCAACGGAAGTCCCTTGCGGAACACGATGCCCAGGCCGTCGCCGGTCAGCGTGTGGGCGTTGGAGGTGGTCTTGTACATCCGGCCCGAGCCGCCGGTGGCGAACACGATGGCCTTGGCGTGGAAGACGTGGATGTCGCCGGTGGCGAGTTCATAGGCCACCACACCGCTGGCCACCGGGCCGCTGGGGGTATCGGTCAACACCAGGTCGAGTGCATAGAACTCGTTGAAGAACTGCACGTCGTGCTTGACGCAGTTTTGGTACAGCGTCTGCAGGATCATGTGGCCGGTGCGGTCGGCGGCATAACAGGCCCGGCGCACCGGCGCCTTGCCGTGGTCGCGGGTGTGCCCGCCGAACCTGCGCTGGTCGATGCGCCCCTCGGGGGTGCGGTTGAACGGCATCCCCATCTTCTCGAGGTCGAGCACCGCGTCGATGGCTTCCTTGGCCATGATCTCGACAGCGTCCTGGTCGGCGAGGTAGTCGCCACCCTTGACGGTGTCGAAGGTGTGCCACTCCCAGTTGTCCTCTTCGACATTGGCCAGAGCGGCGCACATGCCGCCCTGGGCGGCGCCGGTGTGGGAGCGGGTCGGGTACAGCTTGGTCAGCACCGCGGTCCGCACCCGCGGGCCCGCCTCGACGGCGGCGCGCATGCCGGCTCCGCCTGCACCGACGATGACCACGTCGTAGCGGTGTTCGGTAATCATTTTCGCCTCGAAGAGCTTCTAGGAGATGTTGGGGTTGAAGGTGAGCAGCACGTAGGTGCCCACCACCAAGGTGATGAGCATCGCGATCACCAGCAGCGAGTTGAGCCAGAACTTCGTGGAGTCCTTGCGGGCGTAGTCACCGATGATCGTGCGGATCCCGTTGCCGCCGTGCAGCTGGGCCAGCCACAGCAGCAGTAGGTCCCAGGTCTGCCAGAACGGTGAGGCCCAGCGCTGCGCGACGTAGTTGAAGTCGATCTTGTAGACGCCGCCGTCCCACATCAGCCCGATGAACAGGTGGCCGAGCGCGAGGAAGATCAGGACGACGCCGGAGAACCGCATGAACAGCCAGGCGTACTTCTCGAAGTTCGGCATTCCGGAGCGCCGGCGTGGGGTGCGCGGGTTGTCCAGCCCGGCCGGACGGTCGTGGCTGCGTTCGAGGATCGGGGCCGGCGGGCCGAGCCGGCTTTCGGGCGCGCTCACAGGAACCGCTCCGCCATGTGCATGCCGATGATCACCAGCGAGGGCACCATGACCAGCAGCCAGACCGCGGCCACCGCCCACAGCATCTGCCGTTGATAGCGGGGGCCCTTCCACCAGAAGTCGATGAGGATGATCCGCACACCGTTGAGTGCGTGATAGAGCAGGGCGGCCACCAGGCCGATCTCCATCAGACCGATGATCGGCGTCTTGTAGGTCTCGACGACCTCGTTGTAGGCCTGCGGGCTGACCCGCACCAGCGCCGTGTCGAGGACGTGGACGAAGAGGAAGAAGAAGATCGTCGTACCGGTGATGCGATGCAGAACCCACGACCACATGCCGGGGTCACCGCGATACAGGGTGCGCCGCCGCCGTGCCGACTTGTCGCGGGGGGCAGGCACAACCGGTGCCGCTGTACTCATTCAGCGCCTCCAACACCATCGTTGCATTTGATTGGACTCTAACTCCGTTTCTAGGGTCGAAAGAATTACGGTGCAGGGACAAAAGGCGATTGTCCGGCCGATTCGGCCGGTGTAGCCGGTGGCGACGAGTGGCGCGAGGCGGTTGGTGAATGCATTCAGTACGGGTCCGGTGAGTGACCAATGACCACCGAAATTGACTGGAAACTGCTGCGCGACAGGGCAATTGAGGTAGCTGCTCGCGCCTACGCGCCGTATTCGGGCTTCCCGGTCGGCGCAGCCGGACTGGCCGATGACGGTCGCGTCATCACCGGTTGCAATGTGGAGAATGTCTCATATGGCCTAGGTCTCTGTGCCGAGTGTGCGGTGGTCTGTGGGCTGATTTCCGGTGGTGGCGGGCGGCTGCTTGCCGTGGCCGTCGTCGACGCCACCGGCGCCGCCTTGATGCCCTGCGGACGGTGTCGCCAGCTCCTTCTCGAGCACGGCGGCCCGGAGGTGCTCGTCGACCACGCCGGGGGCCCGCGTCGGCTGGCTGAACTTCTGCCCGATGCGTTCGGTCCCGACGACCTGGCCCGGGTGGAGCGGGAAAAGCCGTGACCCAGTTCACATTCGATGCACCGACCGTCATTCGGGTCAAACGCGACGGTGGCCGGCTCAGCGACGAGGCCATCGACTGGGTGATCGATGCCTACACCCGCGGCACTGTCGCCGACGAGCAGATGTCGGCGCTGCTGATGGCGATCTTCCTGCGCGGGATGGACCGCGGCGAGATCTCCCGGTGGACTTTCGCGATGATCGCGTCCGGCGAGCGTCTGGATTTCAGCGATCTCGGCCGCCCGACCGTGGACAAGCACTCCACCGGCGGTGTGGGCGACAAGATCACCATCCCGCTGGTGGCCGTCATCGCCGCTTGCGGCGCGGCGGTTCCGCAGGCTGCCGGCCGCGGGCTCGGGCACACCGGCGGTACCCTGGACAAGCTGGAGTCGATTCCCGGTTTCACCGCGGAGATCTCCAAAAGTCAAGTCCGCCAGCAATTGTCGGAGATCGGCGCGGCCATCTTCGCTGCCGGTGAGCTGGCCCCGGCCGACCGCAAGATCTATGCGCTGCGCGATGTCACCGGGACGGTCGAATCGCTGCCGCTGATCGCCAGTTCGGTGATGAGCAAGAAACTGGCCGAAGGCGCCGACTCTCTGGTGCTCGATGTGAAGGTCGGCCGTGGCGCGTTCTTGAAGACCGAACACGAGTCGCGAGAGCTCGCCGCCACCATGGTGGAACTGGGACTGGCCCAGGGCGTGCCGACCCGGGCGATCCTGACCGATATGAACGTCCCGCTCGGCCGCACGGTGGGCAACGCCTTGGAGGTCGCCGAGTCACTCGAGGTGCTGGCCGGTGGCGGGCCCGAGGACGTCGTCCAACTGACCGTGCGGCTGGCGGCCGAGATGCTGGATCTGGCCGGGATCGACCGCCGCGACCCGGCCGAGACCCTGCGCGACGGCACCGCGATGGATCGGTTCCGCGCACTGGTGACGGCGCAGGGTGGTGACGTTCACGCGCAGCTTCCGATCGGTGCCCATTCCGAGACCGTGTCGGCACCGCGAGACGGCACAATGGGTGACATCGACGCGATGGCGATGGGGCTGGCGGTGTGGCGGCTCGGTGCAGGCCGAGCCAGCCCGGGCCAGCCTGTGCAATTCGGGGCCGGCGTGCGTATCCATCGCCGCCCCGGCGAGCCGGTCAGCGCAGGTGAGCCGCTGTTCACCCTCTATACCGACACACCGGAACGGATTCCCGCCGCCGTCGACGAGCTCGACGGTGCGTTTGCCGTCGTCGACGAGCCGCCGACGCCGCGCCCGCTCATCATCGATCGGATCGCCCGATGACCACACCGTTGACGCTGCCCATGATCAGCCGGGCGCCCAAGGCGCTACTGCACGACCACCTCGACGGTGGTCTGCGGCCCGCCACCGTGCTGGATATCGCAGGGCAGATCGGCTACGACGGGCTGCCGGCCACCGATGAGGCCGGGTTGGCGGAGTTCTTCCGCACCGCCGCCCACAGTGGGTCGCTGGTGCGCTACCTCGAACCGTTCGCCCACACCGTCGCGGTCATGCAGACTCCCGAATCGCTGCACCGGGTCGCGTTCGAGTGCGTCGAGGACCTGGCCGCCGACAACGTGGTCTACGCGGAGGTCCGGTTCGCCCCCGAGCTGCACATCGACCGCGGGCTGTCCCTCGACGAGGTGGTCGATGCGGTGCTGTCCGGATTCGCCGACGGGGAGAAGGCGGCCGCCGCCGACGGCCGTCCGATCGTGGTGCGCTGCCTGGTGACGGCGATGCGCCACGCCGCGCGGTCGAGGGAGATCGCCGCACTGGCAATCCGGTTTCGCGACAAGGGAGTTGTCGGATTCGACATCGCCGGCGCCGAGGCGGGCTACCCGCCCACCCGTCACCTCGACGCATTCGAGTACATGCGAAGCAACAACGCGCGCTTCACCATTCATGCCGGTGAGGCGTTCGGCCTGCCGTCCATCCACGAGGCGCTGGCCTATTGCGGGGCCGACCGGTTGGGTCATGGGGTGCGCATCGTCGACGATATCGAGGTGCTGCCGGATGGCACGGCTCGGCTGGGTCCGCTGGCTGCGATCTTGCGCGACAAGCGAATTCCGCTGGAGATGTGCCCGAGCTCCAATGTGCAGACCGGTGCGGTGAAGAGCATCGCGAGTCATCCGTTCGATCTGCTCGCGCGCCTGCGGTTCCGGGTCACCGTCAACACCGACAACCGCCTGATGAGCGATACCACGATGAGCCAGGAGATGGCCCGACTGGTCGAGGCGTTCGGTTACGGGTGGAGCGATCTCGAGCGGTTCACGATCAATGCGATGAAGTCGGCGTTCATCCACTTCGACGAACGGTTGGCGATCATCGACGAGGTGATCAAGCCGCGCTACGCGGTGCTGATCGGCTGAGGTTCGTCCGCCCCGACCAAGGCCTGGCTGAGTACCCGCAGGACATCGTTGTCGGGTGCGGGGGAGTAGTACACAAAGGTGCCCTCGCGCCGGGTCTTCACCAGGCCCGCCAGCCGCAGTTTGGCCAGGTGCTGGCTGACCACCGTGGGTGCGGCCCCCGCCAGCTCGGCAAGGCAGGCCACCGATGACTCGCCCTGCAACAACGCCCACAACACCTTGATCCGAGTCGGGTCACTGAGCATCCGGAACGCGTCTGCCGCCTGGTTCACCTCGTCCTCGGTGGGCATCGAAAACCCCGGAATCGACGTGTGCACGCTCGCGATTCTAGCTGCCATAGGCCCTGGTAGCGCAGATATCTGCACATATGGCTGCGAATATGCACGAATATGCAGATAAGCTAGCCGGGTGACCGCAGGCATCGACACCCGTATTGGCGTTCGCCCGGTACCGCGACGGCGATCGAGCGCCTGGTCTCTGCCGGAGGTTCGGTGGGCAGCCCTGGCCACCGGGCTGTTCGGGCTCGGCGCACTGGTTGACCTGGCCGTCGGCTCGTCCTGGTGGTCGTGGCTGCTGTACTTGGCCTGCTATGCCGCCGGCGGCTGGGAGCCCGGGCTGGCCGGCCTGAAAGCGTTGCGGGACAAGACCCTTGACGTCGACCTGTTGATGGTCGCCGCGGCGATCGGTGCGGCCGCGATCGGGCAGGTCTTCGACGGAGCGCTGCTGATCGTCATCTTCGCCACCTCTGGCGCGCTGGAAGCCGTCGCCACCAAACGCACCGAGGACTCCGTACGCGGACTGCTCGACATCGCGCCGGACACCGCGACCCGACTGACCGAGTCCAGCGCCGAGGAGCAGGTCGAGACCGCGGTTCTCGACGTCGGCGACGTCCTGATGGTCCGGCCCGGCGAACGGATCGGCGGGGACGGGGTCGTGATCGACGGCGCCAGCGAGGTCGACCAGGCGCACATCACCGGGGAACCACTTCCTGCCGACAAGAAGCCGGGTGACGAGGTCTTCGCAGGCACGGTCAACGGCACCGGAACGCTTCGCCTTCGGGTGACTCGGCCTGCCGCCGATACCGTCATCGCCCGGATGGCGGCGATGGTGGCCGAGGCCAGCGCCAGTAAGGCGCGCACCCAACTCTTCATCGAGAAGGTCGAGCAGCGCTATTCGGTCGGCATGGTGGCGGCCACCGTGGCCCTGCTGGGCATTCCGCTGCTGTTCGGCGATGACCTGCGATCGGCGTTGCTGCGCGCCATGACGTTCATGATCGTGGCATCGCCCTGCGCGTTGGTGCTCTCCACGATGCCGCCGCTGCTGGCATCCATCGCCAACGCCGGGCGCCACGGTGTGCTCATCAAGTCGGCGGTGGTCCTGGAGAAGCTCGCCACCGTCACGCACGTCGCATTCGACAAGACCGGCACCCTCACCCACGGCACGCCACGGCTCACAGCGGTCCGTCCCGTGGATGGTGGGCGCAGCGAGGCGGATCTCCTGGGCCTGGCCGCTGCCGCCGAGAATCCGTCCGAACATCGCTGGGCCGGGCCATCGTCGCCGCCGCGCGGGAGGCCGGCATTCCCGTGCGGCCGGCCACCGAGTTCGTCGCCATCCCGGGACAGGGGGTGCGCGCCCGCGTCGGTGGGGACGTCGTCGACGTCGGGAAATCCGGCGACACGGCCGTCCTGGTCCGGGTCAACGGCGTGCCGGCCGGTGTGCTGACATTCACCGACCACCCCCGTACCGAGGCCGCCGACGCCGTCCGCCGCCTGCGCGCACTGATCGGTACCGAACCGATACTTCTGACCGGTGACAACCCGCGGGCCGCCATGCACCTGGCCGCCGACACCGGCATCGTCGACGTCCGGGCGGGGCTGCTGCCCGAGGACAAGCTGACGGCGGTTCGCGAGCATCAGGACCGCGGCGCCCGGGTCATGCTCGTCGGCGACGGCATCAACGACGCCCCCGCGATGGCCGCCGCCCATGTTGCGGTCGCGATGGGGCACTCGGGCTCCGACCTGGCCTTGGAGACCGCCGACGCCGTCATCACCCGCGACGACCTGGCCACCGTACCGACCATGCTGGCGCTGGCCCGCCGAGCCCGCCGCGTCGTCGCGGCGAATCTGGTGATCGCGGCGACGTTCATCGTCGTCCTGGTCACCTGGGACTTGCTTGGGCACCTGCCGCTGCCGCTGGGCGTCGCCGGACACGAGGGGTCCACGATCCTCGTCGGGCTCAACGGTCTGCGCCTGCTCCGCGGCCGCGCCTGGCGCCGGGTTGAGAAGTTCTCAATGTTTGCTCTGCGCCCAGGCAGCGGCGATTCCACCGCGCGCCGGCACTCCGGTGCTCGTGCGACGCGGTTTGCGGGCGTTGATTCGCCACGAATCGGCCTGTCACCTCGTGATACGTCTACGGGTAGTCGCACGATGTAACTTGGTGTGATGTCCAAGCGCGCCATTTTGAGGGGCGTGTCAGCACATAAGCTCCTCACGGGCTTGGGTCGGGTCATTGTTCGCCACCCACTGCTCGTCATCGCTGCTTGGCTCATTCTTGCCGGGGCCCTGAACCTCCTCATCACTCCGCTGGCCGTCGTCGCGGCTCGGAACCCCCCGGATTTCCTGCCCAAAGACGCTCCGGTGCTCGTCTCCGTCAAGAAGATGCAGGACGCCTTCCATGAAGCGGACGCGGGCAACTTCGCGGCGGTCATCCTCAGCAACGAGAACGGACTGACTTCGGCGGACGAGGATGCGTATCGACGGATCGTCGACAAGCTCAAGGACGACACGAAGTACGTCAGCTCGGTGCAGGATTTCGTGCGCACCCCGGAGCTGAAAGAGGTGATGACCAGCAAGGACCAGAAGGCCTGGAACTTGCCGGTCAGCATGAACGGCACGATGGGCACTCCGGACGGCCAGGAGTCCTACCGCCATGTCATCAGCGACGTCCAAGAGGCGGCGAAGGGCTCGTCGCTGGAGGTCAATGTCGTCGGTGGTGCCTCGACATTCGAGGACCTGAACGTCATCGGTGCTGAGGACCAGCACATGATTGAGATCGCCACCGTAGGGCTGGTGTTCTCAATCCTGTTGTTGGTCTATCGCAGTCTGATCGCAATGCTGATGCCCCTACTCACGATCGGCATTTCACTTGCGGTGGCCCAGCAGGCAGTTGCCGGTCTCGGTGAGTTGGGACTGGGGCTGGGCCCGCAGACGCTGATGCTGATGGTGGGCATGATCATGGGCGCCGGCATCGACTACGGCATTTTCCTCTACAGCCGCTACCAGGAGCTCACCAAGCGGGGCATGGCCTCCGACGACGCCGTAGTAGAAGCTCTGGCCTCGATCGGCGAGGTGATCGCCGGCTCGGCGGGCACCGTCGCCATCACCTTCCTCGGGATGTCCTTCACCAAGCTGGCCATCTTCTCCACGGTCGGGCCGGCCTTGGCGGTGACGATCGCGGTGGGCTTTCTGGCGTCCATCACTCTGCTTCCGGCGTTCATCGTCCTTGCCGGCCGGCGTGGATGGATCAAACACCGTCGCGATATCACCGGGAGGCTATGGCGCCGGTCCGGCATCATGATCGTTCGCCGTCCCCGGCTCTTGCTGGTCACCAGCGTCGTGATTCTGGGTGCGTTGGCCGCCACCACGATGGTCATGAAATTCAACTACGACGACCGCAAGAACCTGCCGCAACACTCGGCCAGTAATCGCGCCTACGAGGTCATGGACAAGCATTTCCCGATTAGCAGCACGCTGCAGCAGTTCCTGTTCATTCAGTCGCCGAACGATCTGCGCACGCCCAAAGCGCTGGCCGATATGGAGCAGATGGCGGCACGCATCGCCCAACTGCCCAACATCGACATGGTCCGCGGCATCACCCGCCCGACCGGTCAGGTGCTTGAGCAAGCCAAGACCACGTACCAGGCCGGTGAAGTGGGCTCCAAGCTCGGTGACGCGTCCACCTTGATCCACAACAACGACGACAATCTCAGTCTGCTGTCGGGCGGTGCCGGCAAGATGGCCGACGTCCTCGGCCAGATCCGCACCCAGGTGATAGGGGCGATCGCCAGCGTCCGGGGGTTGGCCAGCGCGCTGGATACCATGTCGCAGAAGTACGGCGGCAACACGACGCTCGACCAGATCGACAAGTCCGCCTCACTGGTGACCAGCATGCGATCACTGGGTGACGCGTTGGGGCTCAGCATTTTGCGGGTCACCGGAGTCAGCGACTGGGCCGCGCCGATGTTGAACGCACTCAACGTCAGCCCGGTGTGCGATGCCGATCCGGCCTGCGTGAACTCGCGGTCTGACCTGCAGAAGATCGTCGATGCCGCGAACACCCCGGTGGTCAAATCCATCGAGGAATTCGCGCGGGAGCTCTCCAAGACCGACGGATCGCAAAGACTCGACCAGGCCGCACACGAGCTGAGTCAGAACGTGCAGAAGGTGACGGCGGCCGCGCGCTCGCTTGGTGTGGGCCAACCCGGTGGCGTCGAGAAGAAGCTCAACGACGCAGTGACGGGCGTCAACACGCTCGCCGATTCAAGTCGTCAGCTCGCGGTGGGTGTTCAGACTTTGGTCGACCAAACCCGCAACCTCGGACAGGGCCTCGATCAGGCGTCGTCGTTCCTGTTGGCCATGAAGCGCGAGGCTGCCGACCCGCCGATGTCGGGGTTTTACATACCCCCCCAGGTTTTGACGATGGAGGAGTTCAAGAAGGCCGCCAAATTGTTCGTCTCCGAGGACGGCCATTCGGCGCGCTACCTCGTCCAAACGGCGCTCAACCCGTTCAGCAACGAGGCGATGGATCAGACCAAGCTGATCGTCAGCACCGCGAACGCGGCAACGCCCAATACCCAGCTCGCCGGCTCCGACATCGCCATGCTCGGCTTCTCGTCGATCAACGCCAACATCCGCGATTACTACGATTCCGACTTCGTCTACATCCTGTGTATGACTCTGATCGTGGTCTTCCTGATCCTGGTGGCTCTGTTGCGTGCGATCGTGGCACCGCTGTATCTCGTGCTTTCGGTGGTGCTGTCCTACGGTGCCGCACTGGGCATCGGGGTCGTGGTGTTCCAGTTCATCCTCGGACAGGAATTGGCTTGGGGGGTACCTGGAATCGCGTTCATGGTGCTCGTCGCGGTCGGCGCCGACTACAACCTGCTGCTGATCTCCCGGATCCGCGACGAGGCCAAATACGGTGTGCGCTCGGCGGTCATTCGCACTGTCGGCGCGACCGGCGGTGTGATCACCTCCGCGGGGCTGATCTTCGCTGCCTCGATGATGGCTCTGACCGTCAGCAGTATCCTCACCGCCGCGCAGATCGGCTTCGTGATCGGCGTGGGCTTGCTGCTCGACACCTTCCTTGTCCGGACCCTCACCGTGCCCGCCGCAGCCGTGTTGGTCGGCAATGCCAACTGGTGGCCGTCCAAACCCCCGAGTGTGAAGCACAAGGCAGCCACATTGGCGGAGGCGAAGTCCGCCGCGGCGGTGACGGCGCCCGTCGCCGTCCTCGAACACGATTGGCCTACTGAGCCCACAGTCGATGAATCGGCCTGGGAAGCCGAAGGGGGAGCGACGCGGGAGTGACTACTCGCGGCGCAGCCGCGACTCGACGAAGCGCTCGATCTCGTCCCACTCCTTGACCGCCACCGTGTACGGGCCGGCCGGCCGCGAGTTCTCCTCGGGATCGAGCACGTAGTCGACGAGCTTGCCCAACGGGCGGTCCTCGGCCAGCAGCTTGTCGGCGGTGTCCTCCTCGGAGTACTCACCGACATCGCGCACCAGCTCGATAGCCAGCTCCAGCTGGTCGTGGTCGATCGCGTCGGGACCGTCGGCGATATCGTCCGACAGCCCGGTCAGCACGTAGATGTTGTCCTCAGTGACGTCGACGCGCAGCGAGCCGTCGGTGGCCGCGGTACGGATGTCGTCGTAGGTGCTCAGGTCCGAGAGATCGTGGTCGTGCTCGTCGGCCAGGTAGCGGGCCAGCGAACGCTCCGAGGTGAACACGCTGATGCGGCCGTTGCGGCCGAGGAAGATCGGCCGGTCGTCGAAGTAGCAGCGCAACGTGTAGAACGTGCCGGAGCTGGCCTGGATGCGAACCGGGTCGATGCCGACCTCGGCCCAGAAGTCCTCCTGACCGCCGAGCACCACATCATCCTGCGGCGCCCGCTCGACCTCGTCCTCGTCAGCCGAATCGGATTCGCCCTCGGCGTCGTCGGTCTCGGTCTCGACCTCGTCGATCTCCTCCTCGTACGGCTCGTCGAGCTCGTCGGCGGCCAGCTTCGCGGCCCGCTCGTCGACGTCGGGCACCGAGATGACCTCGTCGACCGCCGCCAGCACGCTGTCCCACCCGCGGGCGACGATGTCACCGACCACGCCCCAGCGCTTGAGGCCCGCCTTGCCGCTGAACTGCTCGTAGCCGCCCGAGAGCAAGCCGAGGTTGGGATTGCCGTTGAAGAACCGGGTGACGGCGGGCAGCTCGCATACCGAACCGATCGAGGACACCACGGCCATGGTGTTGGCCAGTGCGGTCACCGACTCCTCGGTCGGCTTCTCCGAGAGCAACTCCTCGACGCCGACCAGATCGACCTCGCGGTCCGCCTTCGGCGTCAGCTTGTGGGCGTTGGCCTTGGTCAGGTCCTCCCACGCCGGGTGGTCGGTGAGGTCGTTGTCGGTGTTCGTCCGCACGAAGGCGGCCAGGTCCGCCACCGATTCGAAGGCGAACAGGTCGTCGTCCTTGCCGAGAAACGCCTCCCACTCGTCGCCGCCTTCGCGCCAGCGAGGCGCCCACAGGGTGTACAGGTCACCAGCGGTCACGCCGACGCGGACCGGAACGAGCTCAGCAGCCATGCCGCACAGCCTAACGACGCTTGCTGGCGGGTAGCCTGCCCCCCGTGGGGAGCGCGCGCCGCGCACTGGCGATTCTGGTGGCCGTCGGCCTGGTCGCCGCCGTCGTTCTCAACATCGCGGGGTATCTGTTGTTCACCCGTCCGCACAGCGACCCACTGACCAAAGCCGACGCGATCGTCGTGCTCGGCGGCGACAACGACGGCCGCTTCGAGTACGGCCTGAGCCTGGCCCGACAGGGCTACGCCAGCACCGTGGTGCTGTCGAATTCGTACTTGGACAAGCCGGCCGACCTTCCCTCCTTCCAGCAGGCGTGCGCGTCGGGCACCGCGTCCATCACCGTCATCTGCTTCGTCCCCGACCCGTTCACCACCCGGGGTGAAGCGATGTATGTGGCTCGGCTTGCCAAGCAACACAATTGGACGCACCTGATCGTGGTGTCGTGGAACTACCACACGGTGCGAGCCCGCTACATCTTTCATCAGTGCTTCACCGGCGATGTCACCATGCATCCGGTGCCACGGACCTACGACTTCGCGCCGTGGTACTGGGCTGAGCAGTATGCCTACCAGTTCGGTGGACTCGTCAAAGCGTTCATTCTTGGCTGCGATCCGGCCTGAGACCTCATACAGTCTCTGCGCATGGATGTGTGCGTCATCGACCACCCGCTGGCCAGAGCACGACTAACCACCCTGCGTGATGAGCGCACCGACAACGCGGCGTTCCGGGCCGCGTTGCGCGACTTGACCCACATGCTGGTCTACGAGGCGACCCGCGACGCGGTGTGCGCGGAGATCACCGTTCGCACTCCGGTGGCCGACACCGTGGGCTGCCGCCTGGCGGCCCCGCCCCTGCTGGTGCCGGTCCTTCGGGCCGGGCTGGGGATGGTCGATCAAGCCCACGCGCTGATCCCCGAGGCGCGGGTCGGCTTCGTCGGCGTGGCGCGCAACGAGACCACCCATCAGCCCACGCCGTACCTGGAGTCCCTGCCCGACGACCTCAGCACCCGACCGGTGATGGTGCTCGACCCCATGCTGGCTACCGGGGGATCGATGGCGCACACGATCAAGCTGCTGCACGAGCGCGGCGCACGCGACATCACGCTGGTGTGTGTGGTGTGCGCACCGGAAGGCATCGCGGCGGTGGAGAAAGTAGCGCCGTCGGCGCGGCTGTTCACCGCCACCATCGACGACGGTCTCAACGATGTCGCCTATATCGTGCCGGGCCTCGGGGATGCCGGTGACCGGCAGTTCGGGCCGCGCTGACTACCAGCTCTTCAGGGTTTCCAACACCAACTGTTCCACGGCGTGGGCGCGGCTGCGGGCGTCGGCCAGGTTCGCACCCACAGACTCGCGAACTTCGGTGTAGCACTTGACTTTCGGTTCGGTGCCTGACGGGCGAACGACCACCCGCACCGAGGTCTGAAGATCCCCACCACGGAAGAACACCGCATCGTTGTCGACGGTGGCGGTGACCGGGAACCCGGCCAGCTCGGTGGGCGGCTCGGTGCGCAGCCGGGCCATCATCGCCGCTGCCTCGTCGGCGTCTGCCACTCGCCGTGACAGTGCCGCGGTGGTGTGGACGCCATGGCGCAAGGCGAGCCGATCGAGGGCCTGCGGAATCGAATCGCCCTGGGCGCCAAGGTGTGCCACCACGTCGCAGGCAAGGACCGCGGCGCTGATGCCGTCCTTGTCGCGGACGGCCGCCGGGTCGACGCAATGGCCGATGGCTTCCTCATAGGCGTAGACCAGCGTGCACCCGGGCAGCCCGGCGTCGGCGCGGGCCAGCCATTTGAACCCGGTCAGCGTCACGACATGGCGGGCACCGTGATCGGCGGCGATCGTGCCGAGTAATTGTGAGGAGACCACGCTGCTGGCCACCACACTGGTGGCCGCCTGCTGCGGCTCGAGTGTCGAGAGAATGTAATCGCCCAGCAGCCAGCCGGTTTCGTCGCCGGACAGCATCCGCCAGCCTCCTGGGATGGGGACACCGACGGCACAGCGGTCGGCGTCGGGGTCCAGTGCGATGGCGATGTCGGCGCCGACTTTCGTCGCCAGCTCGAGCAGGGCATCGGCCGCGCCGGGTTCCTCCGGGTTGGGGAAGGATACGGTCGGGAAATCCGGGTCGGGCGTGAATTGACTTGTCACCGTGTGCACATCGTCGAATCCCGCGGCGTGCAGGGCCCGCAGCGCGAGCTCACCGCCGACACCGTGCATGGCCGTCAGTGCCACCCGCGGATTGCCGCGGCGGTGACGCCGCACCGTTGCCGCCCGGGCTACGTACTCGTTGACCAGCGTCTCGTCGGCCGGGTGCACGGGCAGGCGCGGGATCTGGTCGGCCGGCGGCGCCTCAGCCATCGCCGCCTCGATCTCCCGGTCCGTGGGCGAGACGATCTGCAGGCCGCCATCGAGGTACACCTTGTAGCCGTTGTCGGCGGGCGGGTTGTGCGAGGCGGTGATCTGCACGCCGGCCGCAGCGCCGGTGCGTCGGACCGCGAACGCAACGACCGGTGTCGGCACCGGATGCGCCCAGGTGATCACCGAAAAGCCCTGCGCGGCAAATACTTCAGCGGCAGCACTGGCGAACTGTACCGACCCGTGCCGGGCGTCGCGGCCCACCACGACCGTGGAACCGCCGAGGCGGCGATCGGTCAGCACCCGGGCCACGGCCCATGTCGCGCGCATGACCACTGCGAGGTTCATCGCATCCGGGCCGCCGCGCACCGGGCCGCGTAGTCCGGCGGTGCCGAAGGCCAGCGGCCGGGCGAATCGTGCCGCAAGCTCGTCGGGATCCAGCGCGGCCAGTTCGGCGGCCGTGACCGGATCGGGATCGTGGGCGATCCAGTCCTCGGGGGTCACGGCTCCGATTGTGCCCCGAGGTCGGCGTTGGCGAGCTTGCGCAGTATCGGCGCGGTGAGCATCAGCAGATCGGACTCCAACTCGGAGAGCTGCCGTTGCATCGTCTCGTGCAGCCAGGCATCGCGCTGGGCCCGGTCGTGCAGCAGGAGCTCCAACCCGTCGGGGGTGAGCTCGATCAGCTGCCTGCGGCGGTCGGTGTCGTCGGGCCTGCGGGACACCAGCCCGCGCAACTCGAGCTCGTTGATGTTGTCGGTCAGGGACTGCGCTCGCACCTGCAGGCGGCCGGCGATTTCGGCGGGCGTGGTGACCCCGGCGCGGCTCACGTCGCCGAGGACTTCGAGCTGGCTGAGTGTCAGCCCGTTGTCGGGGCGGTGCCTGCGCAGTTGGCGGGCCAGCGCCATCATGGCTTCCCGCAGCTCGCTTACGGTCATATTCCAAGTTATACCTTGCTAGTAAGTGAGAAATCTCGCGCGAAACGCAGGTGACAGCGAGTAAGTAGGAAGGGCATACTTGCTATATGCGATGGATCCTGCTGGTACTGGTGACGATCGGCGTCACGGTGCCGCTGGACCGTCTCGGCGTCCCGTCGGCGGCGTTGTTCGCCGCCCTGCTGGTCGGTATCGTGCTCGCGATCGCCCGGCTGGCGCCGGCGAGTGTGCCGCGCCGCGCGGGCCTGGCCGCCCAGGGCGTGCTCGGCGTGTACATCGGCACCATGGTGCATTCCGATGCGCTCTCAGCCCTCGGCCCGAACTGGCCGGTGGTACTCGGCGTCGGCGTGATCACGCTGCTGCTCAGCATCGGCGCCGGGGCACTGCTCGGCCTGCATCGCGACATCAGCGCCCTGACCGGCGCGCTGGCGCTGGTGGCCGGCGGAGCATCCGGTCTGGTCGCAATCGCCCGCGAACTCGGTGGCGACGATCGGGTGGTCGCCGTCGTCCAGTACCTGCGGGTCGCGGTCATCACCGCGTCGATGCCCGTCGTCGTCACCCTCGTCTACCACGCGCAGCGATCCGCCGACGCCGCGCAGACCATCCAATCCCATTCCGCGCCTTGGTATCTCAGCCTCGGCATGATCGTCGTCCTGGTGGTCGCCGGTGCGACGGCGGGGCGGTTGGCGCGACTGCCCGGGTCGGGGCTGCTCGGCCCGATGGCGCTGACGATCGTGATCGAGCTCAGTGGAGTGTCCTTTGGGCTGGCCGTGCCCGCGGTTGCAGTGTCGGTGTCCTACATGCTGATCGGCTGGCAGGCCGGGGTGGCGTTCACCCGGGAGTCGCTGCGCGCGATCGAACGGCTGCTGCCGGCCGCGCTCGGTTTGATCGTGCTGCTCAACGTCGCCACCGCCGGGCTGGGCGTTGCACTGTCCAAGATCGCCGGCGTCAGCATGCTCGACGGCTACCTGGCCACCAGCCCGGGCGGCATCTACGCCGTCCTGGCCACCGCGGTCGAAACCGGCTCCAACGTCACCTTCATCATCGCCGCGCAGGTGCTGCGGGTACTGCTGATGCTGTTCGCGGCACCACTGCTGGCCCGCGGGTTCGTGCGGCTGGCCTACAGGCGCGCCAGCACCGACGCCAGCAGCGACCCCATCGCGGTGGCCGACGCCCGGCCCGCGGCCAGCACCTCGTCGTGACTGAGCGGCTCGCCGGTCATCCCGGCGGCCAGGTTCGTCACCAGCGATAAACCCAAGACCTCGGCGCCCGCCGCGCGTGCGGCGATGGTTTCGTGCACTGTCGACATCCCGACCAGGTCGGCACCCAACGTCCGCAGCATCCGGATCTCGGCCGGCGTCTCATAGTGCGGGCCGGGCACCCCGGCATACACACCCTCGGTCAGGCTCGGGTCGACCTCGCGGGCCAGCGCACGCAGCCGCGGGGAGTACGCGTCGACCAGGTCGACGAACTGCGCCCCCACCATCGGCGAGCGGGCGGTGAGGTTGAGGTGGTCGGCGATCAGCACCGGCTGGCCGACCTGATACTCCGGTCGCAGACCGCCTGCGGCGTTCGTCAACACCACGACCTGTGCACCGGCAGCCCGCGCGGTGCGCACCGGATGGACGATGGTGCGCAGCTCATGGCCCTCGTAGGCATGGATGCGGCCCAGTAGCACCAGCACGTTGTGCTCGCCGAGCGGCACCGACAGCACCCGGCCGCGGTGGCCCAGCGCCGACGGGGGCGTGAAGCCGGGAATCGCTGACATCGGGATTTCGGCGACCGGAGTCCCCAGCGCCGCGGCCGCCGGCGCCCACCCCGATCCGAGCACGACGGCGACGTCGTGGCGGGGGACGCCGCTGCGCTCGGCGATCACCGCTGCGGCGTGCTCGGCGTCTGGACTCACAGCCAGCGAGCCTAGCCGTGAATGCGATACTTCGTTGATGCCTACAGCCACAGCGTCGACCCGCGTCGAAGACGTGGTCGCGGCACGCGGTGGCGATCTGATCGCGCTGTCGCACGCCATCCACGCCGAGCCCGAACTCGCCTTCCACGAGCACCGCAGCTGCGCCAAGACGCAGGCGCTGGTGGCCGAGCGTGGTTTCGAGATCACCGCGGCGGCGGGCGGATTGGACACCGCATTCCGGGCCGACTTCGGCTCGGGTCCGTTGGTGGTCGGGATTTGCGCCGAATACGACGCGCTACCGGGCATCGGCCATGCGTGTGGGCACAACATCATCGCGGCGTCCGCGGTCGGCACCGCGCTGGCCCTGGCCGAGGTGGCCGACGAACTCGGGCTCACCGTCGCCCTCATCGGTACGCCCGCCGAGGAGTCCGGCGGCGGCAAGGCGCTTCTGATCGAAGCCGGCGTGTTCGACGACGTCGCTGCGGCCGTGATGCTTCACCCCGGCCCGATCGACATCGCTGCCGCGCGCTCGCTGGCGCTCTCGGAGGTGATCGTCACCTACACCGGCCGGGAATCGCATGCGGCTGTCGCTCCGCACCTCGGGATCAACGCCGCCGATGCGGTGACCGTCGCCCAGGTGGCGATCGGATTGCTGCGTCAGCAGATGGCGCCCGGGCAACTGACGCACGGGATCGTCACCGAGGGCGGGTCGGCCACCAACATCATCCCCGGCCGGGCCCGGCTGCAGTACACGATGCGAGCTCCTGACACCGAGTCGCTGCAGGGCCTGGAGGCCAAGATGCGTGGCTGCTTCGCGGCGGGTGCGGTCGCCACCGGATGCGAGCACGAGATCGCCGAAGCCGCACCGCCGTACGCCGAGCTGACTCCCGACCACTGGCTCGCCGAGGTGTTCCGCGAGGAGATGACCACGATGGGCCGCAGCCCGGTACCCGCGGAGGTGGAAGCCGTTATGCCGCTGGGCAGTACGGATATGGGCAATGTGACACAGCTGCTACCCGGCATCCATCCGGTGGTCGGCGTCGAGTCGAACGGTGCGGTGATCCACCAGCCCGGGTTCACCGTCGCGGCGGCGAGTCCCAGCGGCGACCGTGCCGTCACCGAGGGTGCGATCATGTTGGCGCGCACCGTTGTTCAGCTGGCGCAGACACCCGCCGAGCGAGATCGGGTGCTGGAGTTGCGCGATCGTCGGGGGGTGCGGGCATGAGCATCGCGGACGCATGCGAGTCCTGGCTCGCCGGACACTTCGACGAATTGGTGGAGTGGCGCCGCCACATTCACCGCTATCCCGAGCTGGGGCGCCAGGAGTTCGCCACCACGCAGTTCGTCGCCGACCGGCTGGTCGAGGCGGGCCTCAATCCCAAGGTGCTGCCCGGTGGGACCGGGCTGACATGTGATTTCGGACCCGAGCATGCACCGCGGATCGCGCTGCGCGCCGACATGGATGCGCTGCCGATGGCCGAGCGCACCGGCGCGCCGTACAGCTCGACCATGCCGAACATCGCGCACGCGTGCGGACACGACGCACACACCGCGATGTTGATCGGTGCCGCGACCGCGTTGGCATCGGTGCCGGAACTGCCGGTCGGGGTGCGGCTGGTGTTCCAGGCCGCCGAGGAACTGATGCCGGGTGGTGCGATCGATGCGATCGCAGCCGGTGCGTTGGTCGGGGTTTCGCGAATCTTCGCCCTGCACTGCGACCCGCGCCTCGCGGTGGGGCGGGTCGCCGTCATCCCGGGTCCGATCACGTCGGCGGCAGACTCGATCGAGATCGTGATGCACTCGCCGGGTGGCCACACGTCGCGCCCACACCTGACGTCGGATCTGGTGTACGGCATGGGCACGCTGATCACCGGCCTGCCCGGGGTGCTGTCCAGGCGGGTCGATCCGCGACACTCGACCGTGATGGTGTGGGGCGCAGCCAATGCCGGGGTCGCGGCCAATGCGATCCCGCAGACCGGCACGTTGGCCGGCACGGTACGAACGGCCAGCCGGGAGACCTGGGTAGGCATGGAAAGCCTTGTGCAGGAAATTGTTTCGGGCCTGCTCGCGCCGCTTGGCATCGAGCACACGCTGAACTATCACCGCGGTGTGCCGCCGGTGGTCAACGAGGAACGCTCGACGCAGATCATGACGCATGCCATCGAGGCGGTGGCGCCCGACGCGCTGGCCGACACCCGTCAGTCTGGTGGCGGTGAGGACTTCTCCTGGTACCTCGAGGAGGTGCCCGGTGCGATGGCACGCCTCGGGGTGTGGAGCGGCCGCGGACCGCAACTGGATCTGCACCAGCCAACCTTCGATCTCGATGAGCGGGCGCTGGCGGTGGGGGTTCGGGTACTGGTCAACATCGTCGAGCAGTCAGCGGGGTACTGATGAAGCTCCTGGTCACCGGTGGGGCGGGCTACGTCGGCAGCGTGTGCGCGGCGGTGCTCGTCGAGCAGGGACATGAGGTGGTGGTCGTCGACGATCTGTCGACGGGCAACGCCGACGCGGTGCCGGCCGGGGCGCAGTTCGTTCAGGCCGACATGGTCGCGGTCGCCTCGGACCTACTCGGCGACGGATCGTTCGACGGCGTCCTGCACTTCGCCGCGAAATCGCTGGTGGGCGAGTCGGTCGAGGCGCCGGAGCGGTACTGGAACGGCAACGTCATCAAGACGCTGCAACTGCTGGAGGCGATCCGCCTCGCCGGCGTGCCGCGGCTGGTGTTCTCCTCGACCGCGGCCACCTACGGCGAGCCGGAGTCGGTCCCGATCACCGAGGATGCGCCGACCAAGCCGACCAACGCCTACGGCGCCACCAAACTGGCGATCGACCACGCGATCACCTCCTATGCCACCGCGCACGGGCTGGCGGCCACGAGCCTGCGCTACTTCAACGTCGCCGGCGCCTACGCCGGACTCGGTGAACGTCATGCCACCGAGACGCACCTGATTCCGCTGGTTTTGCAGGTCGCCACCGGCCAGCGCCCGGAGATCCTGGTGTTCGGCAACGACTGGCCGACGCCCGACGGCACGTGTCTGCGCGACTACATCCACGTTCGCGATCTCGCCGATGCGCACCTGCTGGCACTGCAGACCGCACAGCCCGGGGAGCACCGCATCTACAACCTCGGCAACGGCACCGGCTTCTCGGTTCGCGAGGTGATCGCCAGCTGTGAACGGGTCTCCGGCATATCGATCGCCGCGCGCGATGTCGAGCGCCGGGCGGGTGACCCGGCGGTGCTGATCGCGTCGAGCGAGAAAGCCATCACCGAGCTGGGCTGGAAACCGCAGCACACCACGATCGACGAGATCGTCGGCGACGCTTGGGAATTCACCCGCTCACGGAGCTAGCCGCCGCTGGTGCCCGGGCCGATGTTGCGCGCGGGCCGGGTGCGCAGGTCGTGCACGTACTCCGCTGGCGCACCGGCGATTTCGGCAGCGTCGGCCATCACGCCGAGATAGCGCGCCGACGGTAGACCGCCCTCCCAGGCGTCCAAGACGTAGAGCCAGGCGAGCACCGGATCAGTTGTGGTGTCGGTGGATTCGCACTGGATGCGACACCGTATCTTCTTGTGGAAGCCCAGCTCCGAGCCTTCCCAGCGGTCCAGGTTCTGCTCGTCGGCGGTGGTCATGTCGTAGAGCACCACGAACACCTTGGAGTCGGGGTCTTCGACCACGGTGGCCAGGGCGCCCTCCCAGCCGATGTCCTCCCCGGCGAACGTCAACCGCCAGCCGTGCAACCAGCCTGTGCCGGCCATTGGCGAGTGCGGCGCACGCTCCAACATCTGCTCAGGATGCATGTTGGACCCGTAGGCGGCGTAGAGCGGCACGGGGAAAGCCTAGAGCGTCCTGTCGCCGGGAGCGCAGGGACTCGGTCAACTAGGTTCGGTGGGCAGGAGCGAAGCGACGAGGGTGACTAGGGTTGTGGCGGTGACGACACGGATCGTGATCATCGGTGGGGGGCCGGCCGGCTACGAGGCCGCCCTGGTCGCCGCAGGCCGCGGCCGGGACGTCGCCGAGGTCACCGTGGTCGACTCCGACGGCATCGGCGGAGCCTGCGTCCTGTGGGACTGCGTACCGTCCAAGACCTTCATCGCGTCGACCGGCGTGCGGACCGAACTGCGTCGCGCCACCGGTCTTGGCTTCGACATCAGCATCGAAGACGCCAAGATCTCGCTGCCCGACATCAACAACCGCGTCAAGACCCTGGCCCGCTCACAGTCGGCCGACATCGGGACGCAGCTGCTGCGCGAGAAGGTCAACGTCGTCCAGGGCCGCGGAGAACTGATCGACGCGGTCCCGGGCATGGCCCACCACCGCGTCCGGGTCACCACCGCCACCGGCCAGGTCGGTGTGCTCAAGGCCGACGTGGTGCTGATCGCCACCGGCGCCAGCCCCCGCGTGCTACCGAACGCGGTGCCCGACGGCGAGCGCATCCTGACCTGGCGCCAGCTCTATGACCTGCCGGAACTGCCCGAGCATCTGGTGATCGTCGGCTCCGGCGTCACCGGCGCCGAGTTCTGCAACGCCTACACCGAGCTCGGCGTCGACGTCACCGTGGTGGCCAGCCGCGACCAGATCCTGCCGCACGAGGACAGCGACGCCGCCGCCGTGCTGGAGGAGACGTTCGCCGAGCGCGGGGTGACGCTGGTGAAGAACGCCAGGGCCGACTCGGTGACCCGCACGGACAAGGGCGTCACGGTGAAGATGGCCGACGGCCGCGTCGTCGAGGGCAGCCACGCCCTGATGACCGTCGGTTCGGTGCCCAACACGTCCGGCCTGGGCCTCGAGCGGGTCGGCATCGACCTCGGCCCGGGCAACTACATCCCGGTAGACCGGGTATCGCGGACCTCGGCGGCCGGCATCTACGCCGCCGGCGACTGCACCGGGCTGTTGCCGCTGGCGTCGGTCGCCGCCATGCAGGGCCGGATCGCGATGTACCACGCGCTGGGCGAGGGGGTGGCCCCGATCCGGCTGCGCACGGTCGCCTCGGCCACCTTCACCAGGCCCGAGATCGCCGCCGTCGGGGTCCCGCAAACAGCGATCGACAGCGGCTCGGTGCCGGCGCGCACGATCATGCTGCCGCTGAACACCAACGCGCGGGCCAAGATGTCGCTGCTCAAGCGGGGCTTCGTCAAGATCTTCTGCCGGCCGGCAACCGGAGTCGTCATCGGCGGTGTGGTGGTGGCCCCGATCGCCTCCGAACTGATCCTGCCGATCGCGCTGGCCGTGCAAAACCGCATCTCGGTGACCGATCTGGCGCAGACGCTGTCGGTGTACCCGTCGCTGTCCGGCTCGATCGTCGAGGCTGCGCGCCGCCTGATGGCCCACGACGATCTCGACTAGCCTGAGGTCATGAGCGACCCGATCCTTAGACCGGGCACCGGTCAGACCTTGCTCGGACCCTCCGAACGTGCGCACGCCTGGGAGCGATTGGGCAGCGAACAGTTCGATGTCGTCGTCATCGGCGGCGGCGTGGTCGGTGCGGGCTGCGCACTGGATGCCGCGACCCGCGGGCTCAAGGTGGCTCTCGTCGAGGCGCGGGACTTCGCCTCCGGGACGTCGAGCCGCAGTTCGAAGATGTTCCACGGCGGGCTGCGCTACCTCGAGCAGTTGGAGTTCGGGCTGGTGCGTGAGGCGCTGCACGAGCGCGAGCTGTCCCTGACCACCCTGGCACCACATCTGGTCAAGCCGCTGCCGTTCCTGTTCCCGTTGACCAAGCGGGTGTGGGAGCGGCCGTACATCGCCGCGGGCATTTTCCTCTACGACCAGCTGGGTGGCGCGAAATCCGTTCCGGCACAAAAGCATTTGACGAAGTCCGGTGCGCTGCGGTTGGCGCCGGGCCTCAAGCGGAGCTCGCTGATCGGTGGAATCCGCTACTACGACACCGTCGTCGACGACGCCCGGCACACGATGACCGTCGCGCGTACCGCCGCCCACTACGGCGCGGTGGTGCGGACCTCCACGCAGGTGGTCGCGCTGCTGCGTGAGGGTGATCGGGTGATCGGGGTGAAGATCCGGGATTCCGAGGACGGGTCGATCGAGGACGTCCGCGGGCACGTCGTGATCAATGCGACCGGGGTGTGGACCGACGAGATCCAGGCTTTGAGCAAGGAACGCGGCCGTTTCCGGGTGCGGGCGTCCAAGGGTGTGCACGTCGTGGTGCCTCGCGATCGGATCGTGTCCGAAGTGGCGATCATCCTGCGCACCGAGAAGTCGGTGCTCTTCGTGATCCCGTGGGGCACGCACTGGATCATCGGCACCACGGACACCGACTGGAACCTGGATCTGGCGCATCCGGCGGCGACGAAGGCCGATATCGACTACATCCTCGGTCACGTCAACACCGTGCTGGCCACACCGCTGACGCACGACGACATCGACGGCGTGTACGCGGGGCTGCGGCCGCTGCTGGCAGGGGAGAGCGAAGAGACCTCGAAGCTGTCCCGTGAGCACGCGGTGGCGGTGCCGTCACCGGGCCTGGTCGCGATCGCGGGCGGCAAGTACACCACCTACCGGGTGATGGCCGAGGACGCGGTCGACGCGGCGGCCGAGTACATCCCGGCGCGGGTGGCGCCGTCGATCACCGAGAAGGTGCCGCTGATGGGTGCGGACGGGTATTTCGCGCTGGTCAACCAGACTCAGAGCGTGGGCGCCCGCTATGGATTGCACCCGTACCGGGTGCGGCACCTCCTGGACCGGTATGGCTCGCTGATCGGCGACGTGCTGTCGCTGGCGGCCGACAAGCCGGAGCTGCTGGAACCGATCACCGATGCGCCGGTGTACCTCAAGGTGGAGGCGGCCTATGCCGCGGCCGCGGAAGGGGCGCTGCACCTGGAGGACATCTTGGCGCGGCGGATGCGGATCTCGATCGAATATCCGCACCGCGGCGTGGACTGTGCGCGCGAGGTCGCCGAGGTGGTTGCGCCGGTCCTGGGCTGGAGTCAGGAGGACATCGACCGCGAGGTCGCGACGTATAAGGCACGGGTGGAAGCCGAGGTCCTGTCCCAGCGTCAGCCGGACGACGAGTCGGCCGATGCCTTGCGCGCGGCGGCGCCGGAGGCTCGCGCCGAGATTCTCGAGCCGGTGCCCTTGACGTGAGGCGCCGTCGGCCGGCCCCACTCCCGGATCGCGATGGCGTGGGCCCGGCGCGGGTGCGGCTGCGTGGCGGAGCGGTGCTGGTCGAGTTGGCTTCTCGATTCGGTGAAGCCGCTGCCGAAAAGGTGTTCAACGGTGAGGTGGTCGACGCCGATGGTGGCGTGATCACGCCCTCGTCGGTGTTGCCACCGGGCGCTTTCGTCTTCTTGTATCGGGAGTTGCCCGACGAGGTCGACGTGCCATTCGACATCCCGGTGCTCTACCGCGACGACGACATCGTGGTCGTGGACAAGCCGCATTTCCTGGCGACGATGCCGCGCGGCGGCCATGTCGCGCAGACGGCGTTGGTGCGGCTGCGCCGTTCGCTCGAGCTGCCCGAGCTGAGCCCCGCGCACCGGCTGGATCGGCTGACTGCGGGAGTGTTGCTGTTCACGGTGCGACCTGAGGTTCGTGGGGCGTATCAGACGATGTTCGCGCGGGGGTTGGTGTCGAAGACATACGTGGCGCGTTCGTCCTCGGTGTCTTCGGTTGCGCTCCCGGTGATCGTTCGCAGCCGAATCATCAAGCGCCGCGGCGTGTTACAGGCTGTCGAGGAACCCGGCGAGCCGAATGCCGAGACGCGGGTCGAGGCGTTGGGCGACGGCTGGTATCGGCTGACTCCGCGCACGGGGCGCACGCATCAGCTGCGGGTGCACATGAACTCACTCGGTCTGCCGATCGACAACGACCCGCTCTACCCGCGCGTCGTGGAAGTCGCGGCTGATGATTTCTCTGCGCCGCTGCGGTTGGTGGCGCAGCGACTGGAGTTCGACGATCCGCTCTCCGGTGAGCCGCGGTCGTTCGTCAGTGCGGCCAGGGCCTTCGGTCCCTAGTAGTTCGCTGTGAGTCGCGCCACTGTTGAGGTATGGATGACGATCATGAGCTGGTTCTGGTAGCCGCATATCCAGACGTCGATCGGGCTGCCACCGATTTCCACGAGCTGGAGAAGCGGATCAAGCACGGTCTGGAATTGCGGGCTGCCGCTCTGGTCACCAAGGACTCCGAGGGGCAGCCGCATGTGCTGGAGGCGCACAACCGGCACGGTCGGGTGGCTGCCGGCATGGGGGCCGGACTGGGCATTCTGGTCGGGCTGTTTCTGCCGCCGGTGGGCCTGGCGGTTCTGGTCGGTGGCGCGGCAGGCGCCATGGTCGGCGCGTTCGCCGAGCACGAACTGCGCAGCGGTCTGCAACGTGAGATCGGTGGCGCACTCGACGTGGGTAGGGGAGTGGTGATTGCGCTGGTCTACCCGAACGGTCGCGGACCGGTCGAGTCAACGCTGTATCGGGCGTCGGAGATCAGGTCTGTTCGGATGGATCGTTCGACCATCAACAGCCTGGATGAACTGGTCGCTGATGAGATGGCGAGGCTCTCCCATCCGCCGGTAGACCCGATCACCGCTGGCACGACGGACACCAGTAGGTGACTCGGTCTTCGTCGGAGGACTCCGCTCGTCGTATCGGGGTGCCGCAGCGGCGGCACGGTTCACCGGCCCGGCCGTAAACCCAGAGGTCTTGGCCGCCTCGGCGGTTGCCGGTCGTGGTGCGATTCATTCGGGTTCGGTTGGCCCACAACATGTCTCGTGCCCTGGTGACCACGCGGAGGGGGTCGGGAAGACTGCTCACCGGACTGGTGGGGAGTCGACCGAAGATGAAGCACAGCTCGTTGGCGTACACGTTGCCGACGCCGGCCAGGTTCCGCTGATCCAGCAGGGCCGCGGCGATCGGCCGGTCGGGGTCCTTGGCCAGATTCTCCGCAGCCAGTTTCGGATCCCAGTCGTCGCCGAGCAGGTCGGGCCCCAGGTGGGCGACGGCATCCTCGTCCTGCTCGCGGTCCAGCACCTCGAGAATGCCGAGGTCGATGCCGAGGGCTTGAATGTCACCGGCTTCCAGGACGATTCGGATTTTGTAGGCGTTGCGCGTCGGTCTGCCCTTCGGGCTCACCCGCCAGGCGCCATCCATCTTCAGGTGAGAGTGGATGCTCGCCGGTCCGACGCGGATGAACAAATGCTTCCCGCGGCTGATCACCTCGTCGACGGTGTGACCGGTGAGATCCACGGTGGCGTATCGCGGCACGCGGATGTCGCACCGCGTGAGCGTCTTACCGACCAGCGCGTCGCGCAGGTTGGCTGCGGTGTGGAAGACGGTGTCGCCTTCGGGCATGGTTCCAGCCTAGACGGTATGGGTGGGCTGGGGCCTCACTCAAATGTGATCGTGGGTTGCCGTCAGGAAGTGGGTCCTGGCCGGTAGAGCCACAGATTTGGGAGGCCCCAGTGATACGTCAGCGTACGAGTGTTGGGTTGGATGTGCACGCACGATCGGTTGTTGGGTGTGCACTTGATGGAGAAACGGGTGAGCTGGTCGAGCGGCGGATGACACCGGTGCACGGTGAGATCCTCGGATGGGTGCAGTCGTTGCCGGGACCGGTGAGCGCTGTTTATGAGGCTGGTCCGACCGGGTTCGGGCTGGCGCGAGCGTTGATTTCAGCCGGTGTCGAGTGTCGGGTATTGGCGCCGTCGAAGCTGATCTGAACTTCCCCCGAGACCGTGGAGGCATCAACAATAGGGATCGAGATGCCAGAGAAACGGAAGAAGTACGACCGGGAGTTCCGTGAGGGTGCTGTCCGGATCGTCGAGGAGACGGGCAAGCCGATCGCGGCGGTCGCGCGTGATCTGGGGGTACACGAGGGCACGCTGGGCAACTGGGTCGCGCGGGCGCGGGAAGCCCGTGAAGGCCGCGGTGAGCTGACCCGCGACGACCTCGACGAGCTCAAGCGCCTGCGCAGCGAGGTCGCGGAGTTGCGGATGGAGCGTGATGTCCTCAAGCGATCCGTGGTCCTGTGGGTGAAGGAGGCGACGAAGTGAGTGTGGCCCGCTTCATCGCCGACCAGAGGACCAAATACCGTGTGCCTCATACATTTACCTGCACATTGTTGGGTGTCGGCGTGTCCTGGTTCTACAAGTGGATCGGCCGTGCGGAGTCGGTTGATGGGGTGCATACCGATACTGATCGGCGCCGTGTCGAGATCGACGATGCGGTCAAGGCAGCGTTCGGGAAGGCCAGGGGACTGCACGGTTCGCCGCGACTGGTGGCTGACCTGCGCGATCTCGGATGGACGGTGTCGGAGAAGACGGTGGCCGACTCGATGCGCCGCCAGGGCCTGGTCGCGCGCCGTATCAAGCGCTGTGGCGGGCTGACCCGCCAGGACAAGACCGCACCGAAATTCCCCGACCTGCTCAAACGGGACTTCGCCGCCGCCGCGGCGAACTGCAAATGGGTGGGTGATATGACCGAGATCCCGACCGAATCCGGGAAGCTGTATCTGGCCACCGTGATCGACCTCTACAGCCGCCGGCTACTCGGTGCGGCGATGGGCCTGCACCCCGACGCCGAGCTGGCGTGCGCGGCCATCCAGATGGCCGTGACAGCCCGCGGTGGCCGTCAGGCGATTTGGCGCGACGACGAGTCGCAGCGGGTCATATTCCACACCGACCGTGGGAGCACCTATACCGCCAAGAGCTTCACGAGGGTGTGTCGGCGGTTGGGTATCCGGCAGTCGATGGGCCGGGTTGGGTCGTGTTTCGACAATGCCGCCGCGGAGGCGTTCTTCTCCTCGCTGGAGTGGGAAGTGCTGTCCCGCAATACCTTCCGTGATACTATCCAGGCGCAGGCTGTGGTCATCGACTGGTGCTACACCTTCTACAACCACCAACGCCGGCACAGTTCGACAGACGGGTTATCGCCCGTCAACTACGAGATCAGGGAATCCAAGACCGAGCCGGAAGCGGCATAGGAAACCCTCCACGATTTCGGGGGAAGCACAGATCCGACCTTCGGGAGACCGAGTGAAGACCGACGAACGTGATGCTCGGCATTTAGCCCGGTTGCTTCACTTGGGCGAAGTGGTGTCGGTGGCGGTGCCGTCGGTGGCCCAAGAGGCTGCGCGAGACCTGGTCCGAGCGCGCGAGGACTGCCGCGGTGATCTGATGGCTGTGAGGCATCGCATTTCGAAAGCTTCTGTTGCGGCAGGGGATTGTGTATTCAGGTGGTGAGGCTTGGAACGTTAAGCATGAGAAGTGGTTGCGCCAACAGCGGTTTGACAATTTTGGTCAACGGGCGGCCTTCGACGCCGCTTTCGACGCCATGCTGGCCACTGTCGATCGTCGTGACCGGCTCGATGCGGCGATCGCCGAGATGGCCGCATCCTCAGAGTTCTCCGACGTCGCCGACCGTCTGCAATGCCTGCGCGGGATTTCGACGTTGACGGCGTTCGGGTTGGCCGTCGAGATCGGGGACTGGCACCGATTCACCGGACGCACGATCGGCGCCTACATCGGTCTGGTCCCCACCGAATACTCCTCGGGTGCTACCCGCAATCAAGGTGGGCTGACCAAGACTGGCAACACACACGTGCGCCGATTGCTCATCGAGTCGGCCTGGCACCACCGCAAACCCTATCGGCCCTCTCAGCGGCTTCGGCGGCGTTGGGAAACGGCAACACCTGCCCTTCGAGCGCGCAGCCATGCCGCTAATCGCCGCCTGCACACCCGTTGGGCCCGTTTCGACCAGCGACATAAACGTCCGGTAATCGCCAACGCGGCCATCGCTCGCGAATTGGCCGGCTGGTGTTGGTCGTTGGCGGTACTAGAGGACTGAATATCCCCAAACTGTCCCGATGAGGCGATGGCGCAGGCAAGCGTTTGACTGAGCGACACGCGTCCGTTCTATGAGGAAACATGTTTGAAACAACAGGTTCACCCTCGACCTAGACCAGCGAACCGCTCACGCCGAAAGTCCCGTCTTGCGGTAGCCAACCCGCGCATATCAGACTGACCCAGCGTCGACACGACGCCGCGTCAAACCTCTCGGTGAATCGCCCTGGATCTCCCAGAGGCTCGGGCTATTGGATTCCGACCAGGGGTTGGTCAGTCCTTTGTGCATCGTAGAACGCGGCTTCGAATTCGGTGGGTGGGATGTCGCCGAGGTAGCTGTGTAGCCGGCTGGTGTTGTGCCAGTACACCCAGCTCAGCGTGGCCAGTTCTACGTCCTCGACGGTCTTCCAGGGTCCGGTGCGGGCAGGGCCGTAGATCAGTTCGGCCTTGTAATAGCCGTTGACCGTCTCGGCGAGAGCGTTATCGAAACTGTCTCCGACGGTGCCGATCGAGGGCACGGCCCCGATCTCGGCGAGCCGCTCGCCGTAGCGGATAGAGGTGAACTGCGACCCCGCATCAGAGTGACATCTCAAGCCCAGCAACGTACTTCCCCGCGACCACCGGGCCATCTCCAACGCATCGAGAACCATCGAGGTGCGCATGTTGCTGGCCACTCGCCACCCCACGATCATCCGCGAATGCGCATCGACAATGAAGCACACATACGCCACACCGGCCCAGGTCGGCACGAACGTCAGATCGGTAACCCAGAGCTGGTTGGGCGCGGTTGCGGTGAAGTCGCGCTTGACCAGATCCGGGTGCCGCGGCGCACCCGGAGCGGGCTTGGTCGTGCGGACCTGTTTGCCGCGACGAACCCCTTCGATGCCGGTGGCCCGCATCAAGCGGGCCACCTGATCGCGACCGACGTCGTGGCCGGCCCGGCGGGCGGTTTTCCACAGCTTGCGGGCTCCATAGACGCAGTAATTGTCCTTCCAGAGCTGGCGCAACGCCGGCCCCAGCACAGCGTCACGCTGCGCCCGCACCGATGGCCGGCGGCTCTTGGCGTCGTAGTAGGTGCTCGGGGCCACCTGCAGGCCTGCGCTGCGCAGGACGGTGCAGATGGGCTCGACCCCGAACGCCTCCCGGTTGGCGTCGATGAAGGCCACTATTTCTTGTGTTGGCGGTCGAGCTCCGCCCCGAAGAAACTCGCCGCACGCTTCAGAATTTCGTTGGCCCGCTTGAGTTCTCGAATCTCTTGCTCGAGTTCTTTCACCTTCGCAGATTCCGTTGTCGTCACACCCGGTGCGTGGCCGTCATCGATGTCGGCCTGGCGCACCCAGGAGCGCACCGATTCCATCCCGTACCCGAGCTGGCGGGCCACCCGCGCCACCGTGCCCTGCTCGGTCCCCAGCTCTTCGCGCAGCGTGCGGACCATACGCACCGCCGCGGCCTTCTCCTCTGAGCTGTAACGGCGCGTCGTGGGCTTCCCGGGCGACTGTTCCTTCGGCATACCTGCATCCTCGTTTCCAAGGTCAGGAGCCTCCAACATTTCCAGGGCGATTCACACCGCAGCAGGCCTACCTAACCACCATTAACCACAAAACCCTGCCAAATTCTTGACTCAAGACACCTGTGGGCTGACAAGTTTGGTCTGATGCGGTGTCGAGCGTCCTGTTGGTTCTCAGCGCAACCGCAGCCCGCGGGGAGTGCGCGAGAATCCGGCGTCGACCAGCGCGTCGGCAGTGGCCTTGCGGTCGGCGTGTGCGCTCGCCTCCAAAACGGCTACGCCGTCGACCTTTTCGACCAGTACACCGCCGATGCGCCCACTGCTGACCAGTTCGGCGAGCGTCCCCGCCGCCGCGCGCTGTGCTTCTTCATCGGTGCTGAAGTTCAACAGCGAGCGTCCACCGCGCTCGAGGAACCACACCAGCTCACCGTCCACCAGGACCACCAGCGCGCCCGCCTTGCGCCCCGGCCGATGGCTTGCGTCGGCGTCGGGGCGGGCCGGCCACGGCAACGCCGCACCGTAGGGATTGGCCGGGTCGGCGGCGGCCAGCACGACCGCGCGGTAGTCCGGCCGCTCGGGATCCACTCCGTCGAGATAGGTCCGCAGCCGGTCGACCGTCGACGCCACCGCGAACTGCGCGCCACCGAGCGACTCGACGAAATAGCCGCGCTGACACCGTCCGGCGTCTTCGAACCCGGTGAGCACTTTGTACAGCGTCGCAAACCCGCCGGGTACACCTTCGGTCGCAGCCGCACCCTTGGTCAACACGCCATGCCGGTTCAGCAGCAACTCAGCGGTAAAGTGCGCGCGCACAGTCGAATCCGGCTCTCGAGCCGGCACCGCCGACCACCGCCCGGCGACCGTCGAATCCACCGAGCGGTTCTGCGGGTGCGCCACCGAGTAGCGACTCAGCCGAGGTGCGCGCCGCTGCCGATGCGCGGGCGCGGCCGGACGTCGGGTTCCGGGCCTGCGCCCACCCGCCAGCATGGCCCGCACCGGCGCGAACGTGTCGCCGGTGACCCAGCCGGCCCAGATCAGGTCCCACAGTGCGGCTTTGAACGTCTCCTCGGAACCGCTGACCAGTTGTCGGAAGAAGAACGCGCCGCGTGCCTCACCAGGCTCGCCGAGGACTTCGAGGATGGCGCGGTGGGTGTCGGTGAAGTCGATCTCGGCAGGCGTCGTGAGTGTCAGCGGCGCGGTGTCCGCGTGATGGAACGCGATCCAGCCGTCGCTGCCGGAGATCGATCCCACTCCCGACCAGGTGACCTCGCCGGAGGCCAACAGCTCGTCGAGCATCGCCGGTTGGTAGTCCCGCACCCGTGGACTGAACACCAGCGGCTCGACCGCCGATGCGGGAATCGGCACCCCGGCCAGCTGGTCGATCACGCCCGCCAGCCCGTCGATACCGGAGGTGGCCGAACTGCCGACCTGCTGCCACGCCGGCAGGAAGCGCGCATACGCCGCCGTGCTCACCGGTTCGACCTGCGCCCGCAGCGCCGCGAGCGAGCGGCGGCGCAGAATGCGCAGCACCTCGGCGTCGCACCACTGGTCGGCGTCCGGGCCGGCCACGAACTCGCCGCGAACCAGCTTGCCGTCCACCGACATTCGGCCCAGGACGTCGGCGGCAACCCGCAAGCCCAACCCGAACCGGGCGGCGGCCTCGGCCGTCGTGAACGGGCCACGGGTTCGCGCGAAGCGACCCATCAGTTCGCCGAGCGGATCGGCGACCGCCTCGGTGAAACTCGTCGGCACCCCGACCGGCACGGCGACGCCGACCGCATCCCGCAGGCGGCCGATGTCCTCGATGCCTGCCCACCAGGACTGTCCGGCATACGACAGCGGCAGCACCCGGCGAGCGGCATGCAGGCCGTCGAGCCAACCGCCGACATCGTCGACAGTGCAGCGTTCGGCGATCTCAGCCTCGGTCAGCGGACCGAGCAGGCGCAGCAGATCCGCCACGCCCTCGGCATCGCGGGCCTTGCGGTCCTCGGAAAGGTGTTGCAGCTGGCGGGATGTCGCGGCGATGACGTCGGGGTCGAGCAGTTCGCGAAGTTCGACGCGGCCGAGCAGCTCGGCCAACAGCGTGCTGTCCAGGGAGAGTGCGGCCGCGCGACGCTCGGCCAGTGGGCTGTCGCCCTCGTACATGAACGCACCGACATAGCCGAACATCAGCGAGGCCGCGAATGGCGACGGCATCGGGGTCTCGACCTCCACCAACCGCACCCGGCGTTGGGCGATCCGATTCATCAGGTCGGTCAGCGTCGGGACGTCGTAGACGTCCTGCAGGCACTCCCGCACCGCCTCCAGAACGATCGGGAAGTCGGGGTATTTGCGTGCCACGTCGAGTAATTGCGCTGCCCGCTGCCGCTGGTGCCATAGTGGCGAACGCTTACCGGGGTGGCGTTTGGGCAACAGCAGCGCCCGCGCCGCGCACTCCCGGAACCGCGAGGCGAACAGCGCCGAGCCGCCGACCTCGGTGGTGACCAGCGGCTCGATTTCGTCGGGGGCGAAGACGAACAGGTCGGCGCCCGGCGGCGCATCCTCGGTGTCGGGCAACCGCACTACGATGCCGTCGTCGGACGCCGTCGGCTTCTCGTCGATGCCGTAGCGCTCCAGCAGCCGACGGCTCACCGCCAGCGCCAGCGGACCGTGCACCTTCAGTCCGTATGGGGAGTGCAGCACCACCCGCCAGTCGCCGAGCTCATCGCGGAAGCGCTCCACCAGAAGGGTGGTGTCGCTCGGCACCGTGGCCGTGGCGTTGCGCTGATCGTCGAGCAGCTGCCACAGGTTGTCGGTGGCGTAGTCGGCGAAACCCAGTTGATTGCACCGTGTTTCGAAGTCATCGCGGCCAAGCCCGGCCAGCTCACCGGTGAACTTACCGATCGCCTGGCCGAGCTCGGCAGGCCGCCCGGCGTCGTCGCCGCGCCAGAACGGCAGCCGGGCCGGTTGTCCGGGTGCCGGGATGACCAGCACCCGATCGTGCGTGATCTCGGTGATCCGCCAGCTGGTGGCGCCCAACGAGATCACGTCACCAGGCCGTGACTCGTAGACCATTTCTTCGTCGAGTTCGCCGACCCGCGAAGGCTTTTCGGAGTCGGTGGCCAAGTACACGGTGAACATGCCGCGATCGGGGATCGCGCCGCCGGACGTGACGGCCAGCCGCTGGGCGCCAGGGCGCGCGGTCAGCGTGCCGTTGTCGCGGTCATAGACCAGGCGCGGCCGCAATTCGGCGAAATCGGTCGACGGGTACTTGCCCGACAGCAGATCCAGCGTGGCTTCAAAGGCACTGCGCGGCAACGTCGCAAACGGCGCACTGCGGCGGACGACGTCGAACCACTCGTCGGCGCTCACCGGCTCGAGCGCGCACGCGGCCACGGTGTGCTGGGCCAGCACGTCGAGCGGGTTGGCCGGCACCCGCATCGTTTCGATCTGCCCGGCGAGCATGCGCTGCACGCTGACCGCACAGCCGATCAGGTCGGTGCGGTGCTTGGGGAACAGCACACCGCGCGAGATTTCGCCGACCTGGTGGCCGGCCCGGCCGACGCGCTGCAATCCGCTGGCCACCGACGGTGGGGCTTCGACCTGGATCACCAAATCGACGGCGCCCATGTCGATGCCGAGTTCCAGGCTTGATGTCGCCACCACGGATTTGAGCCGGCCGCTCTTGAGGTCGTCCTCGACGGCGGCGCGCTGTTCCTTCGACACCGAGCCGTGGTGTGCGCGCGCCAGCAACGGTTCGGCGCCGTAGGTCTGGCCGCTGCCCATGATGTGTGCCGGCGGTCCGCCGGGCACCTGGCGGTTGGCCGGCGCATCGAGTTCGATCCCGGACCGCTCGGCGTGAATCTCGTTGATCCGCGCGGTGAGCCGCTCGGCCAAGCGCCGCGAGTTGGCGAACACGATCGTCGATTTGTGCGCCTCGATGAGGTCGACGATGCGGGCCTCGACGTCAGGCCAGATCGTGTTGTTCTCCAGATTGGCCATATCGGGCACCGGCACATGCACGGTCAGCTCGAAGGTCTTGGCCGCCGGCGGCGCGACGATGGTCGTCGGTCTGGCACCGGACAGGAACCGGGCGACTTCCTCGGGTGGGCGGACCGTCGCCGACAGTCCGATGCGCTGCGCCGGAGTCTCCAGCAGCGCGTCGAGGCGTTCCAGCGAAACCGCCAGGTGTGCGCCGCGCTTGGTGCCCGACACCGCGTGCACCTCGTCGACGATCACGGTCTCGATGCCGGTGAGCGTTTCCCGGGCCGCCGAGGTCAACATCAGGAACAGCGACTCGGGGGTGGTGATCAGGATGTCGGGCGGCTTGTTGATGAGCTCACGGCGCCGGGCCGGCGGGGTGTCGCCTGAGCGCACGCCCACGCTGATCTGCGGCGCCGGCACGCCGTCGCGTTCGGCGATGCGGGTGATGCCGGTCAGCGGGGTGCGCAGGTTGCGTTCGACGTCGACGGCCAGGGCCTTGAGCGGGGAGACGTACAGGACCCGAGTCCCGCGCTTCTCCGGCTCCTGGGCCAGCTGGTCGATGGCCCACAGAAATGCCGCCAGCGTCTTACCCGAGCCGGTTGGGGCGATGACCAGAGTGTTGTCGCCGTCGGCAATGGCCGACCAGGCGCGCGCTTGGGCCGCCGTCGGCTCGGCGAAGGTGCCCGTGAACCATCGCCGGGTCAGCGGACTGAACCGGGCCATCGGATCGGCGGGACTCACGACTCCAGGGTGCCAGGGGGTACCGACAAGAGCGACGCCTCAGGAATCGATTTATTCACGCGACAGTAGAAACTAAGGGCGATTCGACTACCCGTAGGCCTTGAGGCTGCTACGGGGGCCACGCTAAGCGCACGTCAAAGGCCTAATGGCGGTAATCGTCAATCGCCGCGAAATCCACCCAAAGATGTCGCGGCCCGCGGAACACCTGGTTGTGCCGATAGGGCGGAGGGTCGACGACGAGTCGAGGAGACCGCACCCGCTTGAGGAAGATCTCGAGGGCAACGTTGATCTCCAGGCGCGCCAGCGGTCCGCCGAAACAGGTGTGGATGCCGCTGCCAAAGCCGAGGTGCTCGTTGTCCTTTCGCGTCGGATCAAACCGATCGGGGTGAGCGAAGCGGCGCGGGTCACGGTTGGCTGCTGCCCAGACCAGGAACACCGCCGACCCGGCCGGGATGCGGGTTCCACCGATTTCGATGTCCGCGGTGGCCCAGCGGCTCGGAAAGAACTGCACGGCGCCTTGCAGGCGTTGCACCTCCTCGACGGTGCCCGGGATCAGTTCGGGATTGTTGCGCACCAGCTCCCAGGAACCTTGGTTGCGCAGCAATGTCATCACGCAGTTGCTGATGGTGTTGACCGTGGAGTCGTGGCCCGCGACCAGGAGCAGCTGTGCGTTGGATTCGGCCTCGGCTTTGGACACCGGGCCGTCCGGTCCGTCGTCGTGCAACGCCGCCGACAGCAATCCCGGCGCGGGTTCACGACTGAGCCGCTCGACCAGATCGTGGACGTAAGAGTTCAACTCGACCATGCTCGAGGCGGCTTTCGCCGTCGCGGCCCGGCCTTCGTCGGTGTCGCGCTCGGGCCCCACATCGGCGCCCTGCATGAAGTCGGTGACCCAACCGTGGAACGTGGGCTCGTCGGCCATCGGCACGCCCAGCACCCGGAAGATCACCGACACCGGGATCGGGTACGAGAAGTCGTCGACGACGTCCATGCGGGTGCCACCGCGTGCGGCGACCTTGTCGAGCAGTTCGTTGGCCAGGTCGGCGATCATCGCCTCCATGCCCGGAATCAGGTCGGGGGTGTGCGGCGGGCCGAAATGGCGCATGAACTGCCGACGCATCCTGTCGTGGTCGGGCGGGTCGGAGACCAACATGCTCGAGTCGCGGGTCTGTGCGGCTTCCTCGGGCTGGAGCTGCGCCTGCTTCTCCCCGAACAGGCCCGACGGACTACGGCCGATATCCGAGCTGATCCGCGGATCATGCGCCAGCGCAACAGCTTCGGCGTATCCCGTCACCACGTAGGTTTTCTCCGACACCTTGGCCACCGGCGTGGCGCGCAGTTCGTCGAAGTACGGGTAGGGGTTCGCGCGGTTCTCGAACTTCATCGCCTCGGCCCAGGCGGTGGCGGCATCCATGACGGTCTCTTAGGCGCGCGGACGGAACTGGGCGCTGCGGTCGGTGGGGTCATGGCCGGTGAGTACCACATCCGGATTGCCTGCGGGCTCACGGGGATCCGGGAAGCGAGCGGGCATCGGTTCGGCGTCCGCAGGCCGGTCGTAGCCCGGCGGCGGCGGTGGGAACGGCGCGGACTTCTCGATCAGCGAGGCGTAGTAGGGCAGCCACTTGCCATGGTTGAACGTGACCGCACCGACGATGCGACCGCGCTTGCCGTATGCGGCGGCAAAGCGACGGTCCGCCGGCGAACCCTGTGTGAAGACGATCTCGTCGCCGAACGAGCACACCCCGACGCTCTTGATGTTGACCCCGAACTGTCCCGACCAGAAGGACGGCAACGGCAGGTGCGGCCGACGGCCGACCTCCAGGTGAATCATGTTGTTGGCCGCCACCTCGGCGCCGAAAACCGCATTGTCCCAATGCTCTTGGGATAGGAACTCGTAGCCGTAGAGCACGTGCGGTGCGCGTGCGACGTCACCGGCGACGAAGATGTGATCGGTCACCACACCGTTGATGTCGAAGGCCCGACAGCCGGCGTCGCACGCCACGCCCCACTGACCGGCCGCCAGACCCGCGCCGTCGAGCCACTCCACGTTGCGGATCGAACCGAGCGAGGCCACCACCACGTCGACGTCGAGGGCGGTGCCATCAGACAGATGGGCGAGGCGGACCTTCCCGGTGTCGTCTCCTTCGAGGCCTTCCACCGCGACGCCGGTGCGCAGATCGACGCCCGCGTCGCGCATCATGCCGGCGGCGATATCGCTGATCACCCCGCCCAGCGCGCCCCGCAGTGGACCCTTGCCCCGTTCCGCGACCGTGACGGGCAGGTCGAGATCCCGGCAGACAGAGGCGATCTCGGATCCGACGAAGCCCGAGCCGACAACCAGAACCCGTTTGGGGCGACTCTTCAAGGCGGCGGCCAGGCCTGCGGCGTCTTCGACCGTGCGCACCGTGAAGACACCCTGGAGCGCGCCCTCGGCGGGGTTGGGCCATGGGCGGGCCCGGGTCCCGGTCGCGATCAGCAACCGGTCGTATCCGACGTCCTCGCCGTTGGCGAGCTTGAGCACGTGGTTGGGCCGGTCCAGACCGACGGCCGCGACCCCCAACTTCCAGTCGGCGTCGACCCGCCGCAGCCGTGGCAGCTTGGTGTGATCGGCGGGCACCCAGCCCTTGAGTACCTGTTTCGACAGCGGCGGGCGGTCATAGGGCTCGTGCGGTTCGTCACCGATGATGGTCAGCGAGCCGTTGAACCCTCTCTCCCGCAACGCCTCCGCCGCACGCAGGCCCGCCAGTGAGGCGCCCACGATGGCGATGCGACCCTCGGCCCGGAACTTCGCGACCACCTCATCCAGGTTGTAGGTACCGATCATGGCGTCTCGCGATCCGCGGGTGGATCGACCTCGAGGATGATCGCCTGAACCGGGCACGACGCCGCCGCCCGCAGCACCTGCTGGCGTTGCGAATCGTCCGGGTTGGGGTTGTACGCCAAGGCCTCTTCACCGACCAGCTGGAGAACCTCCGGCGCCAGTGGCACACACTGTGCATAGCCCTGGCACTTGTTGAGATCGACCACCAGCCGCATGAGCGCAGACACTAGACCTGCGCATGCCTTGGCTGGTTAATATTCGGTCAACTGACTAGGAGGACTGCTCCGTGAGTGAAGTGCGGCCCTTTCGGATCGCGGTATCCGACGACGCCCTGGCCGATCTGCGAGACCGGCTCACGCGCACACGATGGCCCGAGCAGGAGTGCGTCGACGACTGGAGCCAGGGCATCCCGCTGGCCTACACCCGGGAGCTGGCGGCGCACTGGGCCGACGAATACGACTGGCGCGCACGTGAGGCGGCGCTGAACCGCTTCGACCAATACGTCACCGAGATCGACGGGCTGGACATCCATTTCATCCATCAGCGGTCCTCGAATCCCGACGCGCTGCCGCTGATCATCACGCACGGCTGGCCCGGCTCGGTGGTCGAATTCACCAAAGTGATCGAACCGCTGACCGACGACTTCCACGTCGTGTGCCCGTCGCTGCCCGGCTACGGGTTCTCGGCCAAACCGACGACGACGGGCTGGGGGATCGAGAAGATCGCGCAGGCGTGGGACACGCTGATGGCCAGGCTGGGCTATGAGCGCTACGGCGCGCAGGGCGGTGACTGGGGTGCGGCGGTGACCACGCAGATCGGCCGCAACGGTGGCCGGTGCATCGCCATCCACACGAACATGCCGGTGGCCTTTCCCAGCGGCCCGCTGGACAACCCCACGCCGGAGGAGAAGGACGCGCTTGCCGCGGGGGAGTTCTACGCGAAATGGGATTCCGGCTACTCCAAGCAACAGTCCACCCGCCCGCAGACGCTCGGCTACGGGTTGGCCGACTCCCCGGTCGGGCAACTGGCCTGGATCGTCGAGAAATTCTGGGCCTGGACCGACTGCGACGGGCACCCCGAGAATGCGCTGACCCGCGACGAGCTTCTCGACAACGTGATGTTGTACTGGGTCAACAACGCGGCGGCGTCCTCAGCCCGTCTCTACTGGGAGAGCTTCCGGTTCTTCGGCGCGCAGGGCAGGGTCGAGGTGCCCACCGGAATCGCGCGGTTCCCGAAGGAGATCATGCGTCCGCCGCGCAGCTGGTGCGAGATCAGCTACAACGTCACTCGCTGGACGGACATGCCGCGCGGCGGTCACTTCGGTGCGTTCGAGCAGCCTGAGTTGTTCGTCGACGACGTCCGGGCGTTCTTCGCAGGAGTGACCTAGCGGCGGCCGGCCGCCTCGGCCAGCACCGCCGGGATGCCCGGCACCCGCACGATCGCGTCGAGCAGGGCGTGGGCGCCCGAATCGGCGAGGTGATCGGCGTCGATCGACGGGTCGAGAACGCGCTGGCGGCACAATTCGAAGGTGAAGGCCAGCCAGGCGTAGACGATGGCCCGCAGGTCACGCTCGACCTTGGAGTCCAGATCGCCCTGCACCACGTCGGTGATCGCGGCCATGATCCGCTGCATCTGGCGTTCGTTGTCGGTGTCGTCGATGCCGCGCAGGACGGGGTCGGTGCGCCCCATGCCGATGTAGGCCGCCCACGCGCCGTGCGGATGCCGCTCGTCGTAGCGGATATAGGCCACCACTCCGGAGCGCAGCCGGTCGAAGAGGGTCTGACCTGCCGACGCCGGGGTGTTGGTGGCCTCGAACAGCCGCTCGGTCTCGGCGCGCACCACGGCGGCGAAGAACGCCCGCTTGTCCGGGAAGTAGTGATACATCAGTGCCCGCGAGACGCCCGCGCGTTCCGCGATTTCGTCGATGCGGACCTCGTCGTACGGACGCTGCCCGAACACCTCGGCGCCCAGCGCGAGGAGCTCGCTGCGCCGGTCTTCGGGCGACAGGCGTCGGCGGGCGGGGGAGTCCGGCATGCGGACATACTAGTTGGCACATGTACAACAGGTTCTGGCGAATGAAGGAGTTCGATGATCAGCGACGACATGCGTCAGCGTCGGCTCGACGTGATCAAGGAACACATGGACACCGAGGTGACCAAGGAGTTCGACCGGACCCTGGCGACCTTCAACGGCCACCCGCGCTACGAGATCGTCCCGACCAAACAGGTCTTCGACGGTGACGACGAAGTCATGACGTATTACCTCACCACGCGCACCGCGTTCCCCGACCAGCGCCATGAGAACGCCCGCTTCCACGTCACCGATGACGCGGTGATCGTCGAGTTCGACCTGCTGGGCACCAATCTCGGCGAGTTCTACGGGCTGCCGCCGACGGGCAAGGCGTTCCGGGTGCCCGTCATCGCGGTGTTTTCCTTCGAGGGTGATCGAATCACCAACGAGCGCATCTACTTTGACGCCGCCACCCTGGTCAACCAGATCGGCCGTAGCGAGCTGCTCAGCCTGCTCGGCGGTTAACCGAAGTGCACGCCCTGGGCCAGAGGTAGCTCCGAGGAGTAGTTGACGGTGTTGGTGGCCCGCCGCATGTAGGCCTTCCATGAATCCGACCCCGACTCGCGACCACCACCGGTCTGCTTCTCGCCACCGAACGCCCCGCCGATCTCGGCGCCAGAGGTGCCGATGTTCACGTTGGCGATACCGCAGTCCGACCCGTCGGCGGCCAGGAAGCGTTCGGCCTCCCGAACGTCGGTGGTGAAGATCGCCGACGAGAGTCCCTGCGGGACAGCATTGTTCAGCTCGATCGCCTCGTCGAGCGTGTCGTAGGTCAGCACGTAGAGGATGGGGGCGAACGTCTCGTGGTGGACGACCTCGGTCTGGGCGGGCATCCGCACCACCGCCGGCGTGACGTAGAAGGCCTCCGTCGCATCCTCACCGCCGACGTGCCCGCGCTCGCCGCCGATCACCTCGCCGCCGTCGGCGCGGGCCTGTTCCAGGGCGCCGACCATATCGCGATACGCGGTCTCGTGGATCAGCGGACCGACGAGCGTTCCCTCGGCTGCCGGATCACCGATCGGGAGGCTGCGGTAGGCGGCGGTGATCCGCTCGACGAGGGTGTCGGCCACCGAGGTGTGCGCGATCAACCGGCGCAACGTGGTGCAGCGCTGACCCGCGGTGCCCGCCGCCGAGAAGACGATGCCCCGCACCGCCAAATCCAGATCAGCAGAAGGGGTTACGACGGCGGCGTTGTTGCCGCCGAGTTCCAGCAGTACCCGCCCGAAGCGCTCGGCCACCCGCGGACCGACCTGTCGGCCCATCCGCACCGAGCCGGTCGCCGACACCAACGCCACCCGGGCATCGTCAACGAGTGCCTCGCCCACCTCGCGGCCGCCCACCACCAGCCGGCTCACCGTGGCCGGTGCACCGACGTCGGCGGCGGCCCGCTCGATGAGCGCCTGACAGGCGATCGCCGTCAGCGGGGTGAGTTCCGAGGGCTTCCACACCACGGTGTCCCCGCACACCAGCGCGACCGCGGTATTCCACGCCCACACCGCGACCGGGAAGTTGAACGCGGTGACGACGCCGACCACACCCAGGGGATGCCAGGTCTCCATCAGCCGGTGTCCCGGGCGCTCGGAGGCGATGGTGCGTCCGTAGAGCTGGCGGGAGAGCCCGACGGCGAAATCGCAGATGTCGATCATCTCCTGGACCTCCCCGAGGGCCTCGGAGGTGATCTTGCCGGCCTCGATTGTGACCAGGGTGGCCAGGTCGGCCTTGTGTTCGCGCAGCAACTCGCCGAGCCGGGCCACCAGCTGGCCACGGACCGGGGCGGGGGTGGTTCGCCAGGACGAAAATGCCTGCGCCGCTTCGGCAATCGCGGCCTGCGTCTGTTCCGGTGTGGCTTCTGAGACGGTGAACAGGATGTCGCCGGTCACTGGTGTGCTGGCGGGCAATCCCTGCCCGCCGGGCTCGGCGAGATCGGTGGGCGCACCGATGGCGGCGAAGGCCGCACGCACGGCCGCGCGCAGGTCCGCGGCGGTGGGCAACGAAGTGGTGGTGGTCGTGGTGCTCATGCGGGGGCCTCCTGGGCGGTCGCGTCGTAGAGGTCGTAGGGGTCGTGGATGGGCCTGTCGATGGCGCCGGCCATCCAGTTGACGTCGTAACCGGATTCGTCTGCCACGGCGGCGGCTTCGGTGTCGGTATCGAGATTGGAGCGGAAGATTCCGGCGGCCGACGCCGGGAGGAAGTCCTCGTAGACCACGGGGGCCGTCGGGTCGCCGCGGTGGTAGTACGCCAGGCCCTGCGAGGCCATCTCGTCGTCGGAATCGGGAAAGTGGTCGGCCCACACCGCTGCCGGGTCCGCGTGCGCCATCGCGGCGTCATAGCGTTCGCGGCCCTTGCGGGTCAGCGCGACGCCGCGGGCTTCGACCTCGCCGAAGCGCACGCGCAGCGTGCCGTCGGTGAGGGTGCCGTCCGGTTCGCGGAAGCGGCGCGGCTCGGCGAGTGCGCGAAATGAGGTCTGGCGCAACAGCACAGCGGGTCCGTGCCAGTGTGGCGGTCCCTGGATGGCGTCGATCATCGCGATGCCGCGCTCGCTCATCCGCCGGTACAGCTCGTCGATGTCGAGCACCCGCGGCGTCAGGTGGTTGATGTGCGTGGTGGGCACCCCGGCGATGTCGGCGGCGACAGCCGAGACGGCGGTCAGTTCGGCATACCACGACCGGTCGACCGGCTCCCGAGACAGCGCGAACGCGGCCACCGCCCGGGCCACGAACTCATCCGCGGCATCGGCAGCGCAGCCGCCCGCGGCCGCGATGTGGCGGGCGTCGACGATCAGCTGCGGATCGAACAGTGTGCGCCTGTCCAGGAATTCGTCGACTCGCCGGCGCAGGTCGGTGCTGAAGAACCTGCCGTCGCGGGTCGCCAGCATGGAGGTGAACACCCGAAACGGGTTGTGCGCCAGCTCGACAGCATCGACCGGGCGAAACGCCGTGGACACCACCGGAACGGGGGAGGCGGCCTCGCGCAGATCGTAGAAGCCCACCGGATACATCCCGAAGGCTGCGAAAAGGTCTGCCACATCTGCCAGTTCGGCGGGAGTCCCGACCCGGATGGCACCGTGGCGCTCCGCGGTGACCCGCTCGATCGATCCGAGCCGCTCGGCCTGCGGATGCCGAGCGACGTGGTCGCGGTTCACGGCCTCGCTGACCTCCACGAGGGTGGTGTAGGCGGGAACCTCGGCACCGTACATCGCCGACAGATTGGCGGCGAAGCGCCTTCGCAGCTGCCAGATTTCGACATCGCTCACGAAACACCACCGCTGAGATAGTGTGCGCCCATGGCGGAGAGCGCGGACGCGACGCACGGTCTCGACGAGGTCGATCGCACGCTGGTGCGCGAACTCGTCGCCGATGGGCGGGCCACGCTGGCCGAACTGGCCACCGCAACCGGACTGTCGGTGTCGGCGGTGCAGTCGCGGGTGCGCCGGCTGGAGGCCCGTGAGGTGGTGACCGGGTACAGCGCCCGGGTGAACCCCGAGGCGTTCGGACACATGCTGTCGGCGTTCGTGGCGATCACCCCTCTCGATCCGTCCCAACCTGATGATGCTCCCGCGCGGCTGGAACACATCGCCGAAATCGAGGCGTGCTATTCGGTGGCCGGCGACGAAAGCTACGTGCTGTTCGTGCGCGTCGAGTCGCCGCGGGCGCTGGAGGGACTGCTGCAACAGATCCGCACCACCGCAAACGTGCGTACGCGAAGCACCATCATTCTAAACACATTTTACAGCGATCGAGTGCATCTGCCGTAGATTTTCCGGTCAGAACGCGCAGTTCCGTAAATATTGCGGTATGATCGGCGCATGACGGAACTCTTGTCGCGCGACGACGTCGCTATCGTCGAACCCGGGAATGTCCGCTCGGTTCTGGCGCGCAGCATCCTGGCCGACGGTCTGGACCTCGTCCTCGACCTGGACCGGTCATCAGGCTCGCGGCTCGTCGATGCCCGCGACGGCACGCAGTACCTCGACATGTTCACGTTCTTCGCGTCCTCGGCGCTGGGCATGAACCACCCGGGACTGGTCGACGATGCGGCGTTCCGCGCCGAACTGGCCCAGGCCGCGGTCAACAAGCCGTCGAACTCCGACGTCTACACCGTCCCGATGGCGCGCTTCGTCGACACCTTCCGCCGGGTGCTGGGCGATCCCGCACTGCCGCACCTGTTCTTCGTCGACGGTGGCGCCCTGGCCGTGGAGAACGCGCTGAAAGTGGCCTTCGACTGGAAGAGCCGGCACAACGAGGCCCGGGGAATCGATCCTGCGCTCGGCACGCGGGTGCTGCATCTGCGCGGGGCGTTCCACGGGCGCAGTGGCTACACGCTGTCACTGACGAACACCGATCCGATCAAGGTGGCGCGGTTCCCGAAGTTTGACTGGCCGCGGATCGACGCGCCCTACCTTCGGCCGGGAGCCGATATGGATGCGCTGGAAGCCGAGTCCCTGCGCCAGGCCCGCGCGGCGTTCGACGCGCACCCGCACGACATCGCCTGCTTCATCGCAGAACCCATCCAGGGCGAGGGCGGCGACCGCCATTTCCGGCCGCAGTTCTTCGCCGCGATGCGCCAACTGTGCGACGAATACGACGCGCTGATGATCGCCGACGAAGTGCAGACCGGGTGTGGCATCACCGGCACCGCGTGGGCCTACCAACAGCTCGGCTTCACCCCGGACGTCGTCGCCTTCGGCAAGAAGACTCAGGTGTGCGGGATCATGGCCGGCCGGCGCGTCGACGAGGTCGCCGACAACGTCTTCGCCGTCAGCTCGCGGATCAACTCGACGTGGGGCGGCAATCTCGTCGACATGGTCCGTTCGCGGCGCATCCTCGAGGTCATCGAGGAAGACGACTTGTTTGCGCGTGCCACCGAGATGGGCGCCTACCTGCGTGCCGGGCTTGCCGATCTGGCGGCTGAGCTGCCTGGTGTCATCGGACACGTGCGGGGCCGGGGGCTGATGTGCGCGTTCAGCCTGCCGAGTGGCCAAGCCCGCGACGCGGTGCTCGGTGCGCTGTGGGAGCGGGGAGTGATCATGCTCGGCAGCGGTGTCGACAGTGTGCGGTTCCGGCCCGCGCTGACGGTGTCGCGCGCGGAGATCGATCGCGCGCTGGCCGCCGTGAGAGAGGTATTGCTCGCGGCGGTCTAGCATTCTCAAGAATGCGGCTGCCTGCGACTCTCGGCGCGGCGGCGGTGGTGCTCGCCGGGTGCGCGCACACCGTCGCGGGCAGCGCGGTGTCCAACCCCACCCAGGGAATCAGCCCGTTGCGCGCCGACGACACCGAACAGGTGTTAATCGGCCCCGGACAGCTGCACGACATCGTCGGGGTCAAACTGCAGACCGACGCCGACCAGACCCGGCCGATTCCCGGCTCCTCGGCGGTTCCGGCGTGTTCGGCGCTCGACGCCGCCGGGATGGCCGCGTTCCTCGGCGACAAATCGCTGGGCATGCACATCATGCTCTTCACCGACGGCGACAAACACGACCACGTGGTGGCCGAGGCCGTCGCGATCTATCCGGACGCGGCCGCGGCGGCGGCGCAATTCGCCACCGGCACCAAGAACGCCAAGGCCTGTGACGGTCAGCGCGCGCTGAGCACCGGCGGAGACGCCGCATGGAAATTCACCGTGCCCGAGATCAATGCCGACAGGGTGCGATGGAGCAAGCAACAGATCGGCATCCCGTTCGACTGGACGTGTTACGCCGAAGCGCGACTGCGCAACAACGCGATCGTGCAGGCGATGGCCTGCCAGGGCGACGACGGCGGCCAGGTCACCGTGACGACGATGACCGACCGAATGTCGGCGAGCGTCTGGGAACTGTCCGGCCACTGAGTTCAAAGGGTTTGTCGCCCAGGGTTTACCCGCGCTTTCACCGGGCAACCAGCGAACATGGAGCAAGAGTGACGGTGATCCATCGGTAACACCGGGCGCGACCCCATCGACCATTCCCGCACCACCCGACAGCGGGCCGGCGAAACGATGAAGAACACCAGGACGATGCCGGGTCTGGTGCTCGGCGCGGTGGCGATTGTGGCGTTCGTCATAGGTTTGTTCATGTTCGCCGCGAGTCACATCGCCGCCGGCGTGGTGGCCGAAGTGGTGGCCGGGATCGCTGCCGTCGTCGCTGTCGCGTGGATGCTCGGCCAGCACCGTCGGATCGGGCGCGCCGCGGCGGCCTATGCCGCCGAACATCCCGAGGCCAGGGTGGAACCACCAACGGCGTAGGGCCACAACGACAAAGGCCCAGCCGATTGGCTGGGCCCTCGTCGAATCACTGGTACTACTGGTTGGCCTTCTGGCGTTCCTCGGCCGCCTTGGCGCCCGCGCGAGCGGCTTCCGCCTCGGCTTCCTTCTGCGCGGCATCGCGCTGCGCATCAGCCTTGTCCTGCTGAGCCTTGCCCTCGTTGACCAGATCGTTGCGTCCGGTCACGGTGCCGACGGCTTCCTTGGCCTTACCCTTGACGTCCTCGACGACGCCCTTGATGGCCTCTTCCGGTCCGCTGTTGTGGTCGTCCGACATGGAATTCCCTTCGGTGTCAATAACTACGGATCAGTGAGATCAACTTTTCCTTGCTCAGGCCCGAATAGCCTGAGATCCCAAGTTGCTTGGCCCTCTTCTTGAGCTCAGCAACGGTCCAGCCTTCGTAGGCGCAGGACCGGCTTGGCCGAAAAAATCGGATGTCGTCGACATCCGATCTCGCCGCAGAGGCACTCGACATCTCCTACCCCCTTTGCTGAGGTTGCTGTTTCCCCGGTGAAACCTGTACCCAGAGCCCCCGCTGGGTCAAACATTCGCCTGACTAGCGGAACTCGTCCGGGTCGGGATCCTCGACGACCTGCCGTTGTTCCTGCCAATCCAATTCGTTGCTCTCCAGCGGCGCCGAGCCGTCGTCGATCGGCACCCGCTCGGCAGGATCCACACTTTCCAGATCGGCAGACTCCGCCACCGAGCGGTTTTGCTCGACGGCGTCCGGAACGGGCACATCGTCGGGGATGGAATCGCGCTCGATCATTCGCATCAATTTACCCCTCCGAACGACTGCTGTTTCGGCTAGCCGAGTGCGGGTATCGGCTCTGCCATGACTTCGTTGTGGCTCGAGGGCGCTCACGTGCGCGAATCCCAAATTGACGGCAGCGCAACAAAAGACGCTCCCCACGCGGAGGTCATCGTCGTCGGCGCCGGTATCACCGGACTGGTCTCGGCCGTTCTGCTTGCTCGCGCGGGCAAGCGGGTGCTAGTCGTGGAGGCTCGCACGCCCGGTGCCGTGACCACCGGTAACACGACCGCGAAAGTCAGTCTGCTGCAAGGGAGCCGACTGTCGACAATCTCCAAGCGCCACTCGCTCGACCTGGTTCGCCAGTACGTTGAAGGTAATCGGGAGGGTCAAGCCTGGCTGGAGCAGTACTGCAAGGACCGCGAGATCGATCTGCAGTACGAAGATGCCTACAGCTATGCACAATTCGATCGCGGCCTGCCGACTGCCCGTGCCGAGTTCGAAGCGGCCCAGGCCGCCGGCCTCGGCGTCAACTGGGTCGACCAGGTGGACGTGCCGTTCGAGTTCCGCGGTGGCGTGCGACTTGCCGAACAGATCCAGTTCGACCCGATGCCTTTCCTGGCGGCGCTGATCGCCGAATTGCAGGAGCGCGGAGGGCGACTGATGACCGGGCAGCGGGTCCATGCTGCATCGACGGCGGGCGGCCGGGTCAGCCTCAAGCTGCGCGATGAGGAGGGCCGCGAGCAGGTCGCTGCGGCCGATCACTGCATCCTGGCAACCGGGACGCCCATCCTGGACCGTGGCGGGTTCTTCGCCCGGCTGCACCCGAGCCGGTCCTATTGCGTGGCCTTCGAGGTGCCCGGGCCGCTGCCGCGGCCGATGATGCTCTCGGTCGATCAGCCCACCCGCTCGGTGCGCTACGCCCCGACCAGTGCCGGCGAGCGGTTGATTGTCGGAGGTGGCGGTCACACCGTCGGGCGCAAGGACAGCGCGCGCACCTCCTACGACGAACTGGTCGGCTGGACGAAGCGGCATTTTCCCGGTGCGCAACCCACCCACTATTGGTCGGCCCAGGATTACGTCCCCGTCGACGAGCTGCCCTATGTCGGGCCGCTGCTTCCCGGCTCCGACCACTTCCTCGTGGCCACCGGCTTCGCGAAGTGGGGAATGACCAACGGCGTGGCCGCCGCACTGTTGCTGGCGAAGCACCTCCTCGGCGGTGAACAGGCCCGCTGGGCGTCGGCGTTTGCCAGCTGGAGCCCGCACGAACTCACCGGCCTGACGACCGCGCTGAAGATCAACATGGAGGTCGGCTGGCACTTGGCCGCAGGGTGGGTAACACCGGTCGCCCACCGCAACGGCCAGCTGCGCGAGGGTGCCGGTTCGGTTAGTGGACCGCCCTGGCACATGGTGGCCCGCAGCATGGTCGACGGGGTCGAACGATGCGTTTCACCGGTGTGCACCCACCTCGGTGGTGTGTTGTCCTGGAATGACGCCGAGAAGTCGTGGGACTGCCCGTTGCACGGTTCGCGATTCGGACCGCACGGCACCGTATTGGAGGGGCCGGCCACCCGTGACCTGTCGCGCTGATTGCGTGCGCACACGCGTTTGATGGGGTCGCACCCGGGTACTTCCGCGACATGGCGGCCTCACGCACTCGCTCGGTGCTGGCCTGGCACGTTCACGGATCCTGGATGGAGTCGTTCGTCTCGGGCCATCATCGGTATTTGCTGCCACTGAGCCGTGATTGCGGGCCGGCGTTCATCCGGACCGACATCTCGGTCTTCCACATTGCCACGTTCAATCGGTCCATATGGCGCAATGGTTGCGCTTCATCAACTATTATCGACCGCGGCAGCGCCGGTCTCGGACCGCTGCGGTCCTTCGCGCTGGCCCACCTCGGCTTGGATCGATTCCTCCCCCAAAGGGATGGTGTCACCCAATCAGTCTGTGCCTGAGGTTCTTTAAGGAGGGACGACGATGAAGATCGCGCTTGTCTCTGAACATGCAAGCCCGCTGGCAGACCTACGCGGGGTGGATGCAGGCGGGCAGAACGTCCACGTTGCCGAGTTGGCGGCCGCCATGGCGCGCCGAGGTCACGACGTCACCGTCTACACCCGCCGCGATGACCCGGATATTCCTGAGCGAGTGCAGACCGAGCGCGGCTATACCGTGGTGCACGTTCCCGCCGGCCCGGCGAAGCGGCTTCCCAGGGGCGAATTATTTGAGCACATGAGCGATTTCGCGCAATACCTCGATACGCAATGGGAAGGGGAGCGCCCAGACGTGGCGCACGCACACTTCTGGATGTCCGGCGTTGCCACCCAACTGGCCGCCCGCGCGCAGTCGGTACCCACAGTCCAGACGTTCCACGCGCTGCAGCAGATCGAGCGTCGCTACATGGGAGCCCAGGACACCAATCCGGCTGCGCGACTTCAGCTGGAAAGGCTCGTCGCCACGCACGCCACCTGGGTCGCCGCGACGTGTACCGACGAGCTCTTCGAATTGGTGCAGATGGGTCGCTCGCGCACGAAGATATCGGTGGTGCCGTGCGGGGTGGACCTGGACGCGTTCTCCACCGAGGGTCCGGTCGCCGAACGTGGTGCGATCCACCGCATCGTTGCGGTGGGAAGGCTGTTGCCGCACAAGGGATTCGACACGATGATCGAGGCTCTGCCGGCCATTCCCGACGCCGAGTACGTGATCGTCGGCGGCCCGGGACACGGCCGGTTGAAGTCCGACCCCGAGCTGCGCCGGTTGCGGGCATTGGCAACGAATCTCGGAGTGGCCGACCGAGTCACGTTCGCCGGCCCGTTGCCACGTGACGACATGCCTGCGATGCTGCGTTCGGCGGACGTGGTGACCTGCACGCCGTGGTACGAGCCCGTCGGAATCGTGCCGCTCGAGGCAATGGCCTGCGGTGTACCGGTGGTGGCTTCCGCGGTGGGCAGCATGCTGGACACCGTCGTACACGACGTCACCGGGCGGCTTGTACGACCTCGTAAGCCCCGCGAATGTGCTGAGGCGGTGTCGCGTGTTCTCCGGGATTCGTTCCTGCGCCGCAGCCTTGGACTGGCGGGCAGAGATCGTGCTTGCGCCCGCTACTCGTGGGACCGCGTTGCCGCAGACACACTTCGAATCTACGACCGGCTGGTATCGGCGTACGCGATGCGCGCGCCGATACCAGCCGACCTGGGTCAGGCGACCGTGCATTCCGGATAGCTCAAGAGCGGCTCTTGGCAACCCGGCGGATCATCGTCGCGGTGGCCTTCTCGAGGATCGCCTGCGCGCGATCGGAGTTCTTCTCCTTGCGGGCCCGCTTCGCGGCGGCGGCGATCGTCGTCCCGTTCTCGTAGGCGGTGAGCACCCGCGGATCGACGTAGGAGCTGCGGGCCACGGCGGGGGTGTTGCCGAGCTCCTCGGACACCTCCTTCATCACGGCCGCCTCCACGCGCTTGCGCACCGTCTTGTTGACCGGCGGGTCGGCGTCGACGAAGGCCGCCGCGGCGAGCACCGTCCCGTGCCAGGTGCGCAGATCCTTGACGCTGTAGTCCTCGCCCAGCAGTTCCTTGAATTTGGCGTTGAGATCGTCGGAGTGGATGTCGACCCATCCGGAGTCGGTCTGACATACCAGCAACCGCCCGCTCGGGCTGCACCGGCGCAATTCGCGGACGACGGCCACCACGTCGGGATCGGAGATCGTCCAGTTCCGCTGCACCCCACTCTTGGCCGGATAGTCGAACACCACCGCGCCGTTGGAGACCGTCACGTGGTCGCAGAGCAGTGTCGCGATCCCGTAGGAGTTGTTCTCCTCGGCGTAGGCCTCACCGCCGGCGCGGAAGTAGCCCCTATCAAGCAGATGTAGCGCCAGCGCCAATACCCGGTCCCTGGTGAGGCCGTGGCCGTTGAGATCCTCGGCGATCCGGGAGCGCCACTCGGGCAGGCCCGACGACATCTGCAGCACCCGGTCGAACTTCTCCTCGCTGCGCTCGTCCTGCCACTTCTGGTGATAGAGGTATTGGCGCCGGCCGGCCGCATCGGTGCCGACGGCCTGGATGTGTCCGTTCGGGTGTGGTGAGATCCACACCTTGCGCCAGGCCGGCGGGATCACAAGGTCCTTGATCCGCTGCACCGTCTTCTCGTCGGTGAGTAATTCACCGTCAGCGGTGTAGTAAGAGAAGCCCTTGCCCCGGCGGACACGACGAAGGCCCGGTCCGTTCACCGAGCTGCGCCGAAGTCTCATCGATCACCGAACAAGAATTTGCGCGAAGCAGGTTTGAACTCATGGGTCGGGCGGGTACGAGGGTGCCACCATGACGACGACTTCCTGGGTTGTGCTGCGCACGCTTCCGGCCTCATGCGCACCGGTTACCCGGCCAACCCGGTCACCACACGACCGTGGTTAGCACACCTGTGGACTGGAGTAGTGTCGGGTCGACATTGCCAGGAGGCCAGATGACGGATGGCGAAAGCCAAGGCGGCGCGCACCAACGAGGGGACAGCGCCGTCGAACTGAGGGTTGCTGCCAGGTTGGAGAACCTGGCCGTACTGCGCACCGTGGTCGGCGCGGTCGGCACGTTCGAAGACTTGGATTTCGACGCCGTCGCGGACTTGCGGCTGGCGGTCGACGAGGCCTGCACCCGCCTGATCCGCTCGGCGTCGCCGGAAGCGACGCTGGTCGTCGTCGTCGATGCGCACGACGACGTGGTCGTGGTCGAGGCGTCGACGACGTGCGACACCTACGACGTGGTCACCCCCGGCAGTTTCAGCTGGCACGTGCTGAGCTCGCTGACCGACGATGTGCAGACATTCCACAACGGTCACGAGTCCAGTAGCGACGGGCAGGTATTCGGCATCACTCTGACCACGAGGCGGGCGGGCTCCGGGCAGTGAATTCCCGAGCTACGGATAGTTCGCCCAAACGGACGAACTCGGAGTACGCCGACGTCCCGGATATGTTCCGGGAGCTGGCGAAACTGGATGCCGACTCGCCGCAGTTCCAGCGACAGCGCGACCGCATCGTCGAACGGTGCCTGCCGCTGGCCGATCACATCGCTCGCCGTTTCGACGGTCGCGGCGAACCGCGCGACGATCTGGTGCAGGTGGCCCGCGTCGGATTGGTCAACGCGGTCATCCGCTACGACGTCGAGACCGGTTCGGACTTCGTCTCGTTCGCGGTGCCGACGATCATGGGTGAGGTCCGGCGACACTTCCGCGACAACAGCTGGTCGGTCAAGGTCCCGCGTCGGCTCAAGGAATTGCACCTGCGCCTTGGTGCAGCGACCTCGGAGCTGTCACAGCGGCTGGGACGCGCGCCGACCGCCTCCGAACTCGCCGTCGAGCTCGGCATGGAGCGCGAAGAGGTCATCGAGGGTCTGGTCGCGGGCAGTTCGTACAACACCCTGTCGATCGACAGTGGTGGCAGCGGCAGCGACGAAGACGCGCCGGCGATCATGGACACCCTGGGTGATGTCGACTTGAGCCTGGATCAGATCGAGAACCGCGAGGCGTTGCGCCCGCTGCTGGCCGCACTGCCAGAGCGGGAACGCACCGTCCTACTGCTGCGGTTCTTCGAGTCGCTCACCCAGACTCAGATCGCCGAGCGCGTCGGCATCTCACAGATGCACGTGTCGCGGCTGCTCGCGAAGTCGCTAACTCGGCTCCGGGACCAGCTGCAGTAGCCGGCGGGGTTCGCCGTCGAGCATCTCGATGGCTTCCCGGACCGAGTCGGCGACCGGCAGGGTGTGGTCCGGATCGCAGACCCGCAGCAGCCGCGCCACCGCGTCGCCGGTCACCATCACCCATCGTGCCGACGCATTGGCGCAGCGGACGTTGATGGTGTGCAGCGCCGAGAATCCGGCGGTTCCGAAGAACGCGAGCGGGCTGAGGTCCAGGACCAGATGGCTGCCGGTGCCGGCGCACTCGTCGACATGATCGGCGAACGCGACGGCGTTGGACGCGTCGAGCTCGCCCTGGACCGTGATGATCCCGACGGTGTCGTCGGGCCAAATAGTAGTGAAGCGAGCGGTGTGGCAATCGACAGAATGCGACACAGCCGAACGCTCTGGCTGATCTGTACTGGTGACAGACATAGTGACTCCATCAGTGAACGAGTATTCGTACTGTGGATCACGTCAGAGTGGGTAGGCCCGTATGGTGCAGGGAGCTCGCGCGCCTCGCACGTCTTTGACGTATTTCCGGGCGGCTGTTAACTCAACCTGGCTTGAACTGTACGCCAATTATCCGACCCGTGGACAGCAATGGCGGCGGGTTCTCATAAACCTCAGAGTGCAGGGACGCGGCCTGGTCATGGACGTGTCAAATTTGTCGCGAAAAGTGTTGATTGCGTTGAGATCTCGCAGGCGTGCCCGGCGGATGCGCGTTTGCTGAAACTCGATCACCGGGTGGCCGCTCGGGGGTGGCTCAGGGTCGCGAGTTCCATCGGTACACACTGTGTGCATGTCGAAGTCCTCTGTGCCGGCCGGCGTGCTGTTGGCCGCCGGGGCGGGCACTCGCTACGGCATGCCGAAAATTCTTGCCGCCCAGGGTGCTTGGCTGCGATCCGCGGTGGCGGCCCTGGCCGGCGGGGGTTGTGCCGACGTGGTGGTGGTGCTGGGCGCTGCAATCGTCGACGTCCCGGCACCGGCGCGCGCGGTGATCGCCGATGACTGGCGGCAGGGCATGGGAATTTCCCTGCACACCGGACTGGCGGCTATTTCGCATGCTGACTACGCGGTGATCCTCACCGTCGACACCCCCGACATCGGCGCCGACGTCGTCGCTCGGGTGCTCGCGGCGGCGCGCTCGTCGCAGTCCGGAATCGCTCGCGCCACCTACGACGGGCGGCCCGGCCATCCGGTCGTGATCGCCCGCGCCCACTGGCCTGCCCTCGATGAGTCCCTTCACGGCGACGAGGGGGCGCGGCGGTTCCTGGCGGCCCGTACCGACGTGGTGGCCGTCGACTGCGCGGATCTGGCCACCGGCCGCGACGTCGATACCGCTACACCGTCAGATTGAGCGCGGCCGCGGCGAAGCGGCGCACCGCGGTCGCGGCCACCGAGGCCGCCTCGTCCTGACCGGGTCTTGCTCGTGTCGACAGGGTCGCCGTGCGCGGATCGACGGTGACCTCGGCCAGCAGCTCACCGGTCGTCGGTTCGCACACCGCCCACGAGTAGCCGGTTTCGGCGGCCCACTGCTCGAGTCGCTTGGTCACATACTCCGGGTCCGTTTCGCCGAGGTCGGCCAGCGCGGGCCGGTCATCGATCCGCTCGTCGGCGCGCAGAGCGCGCAAATACCAAGTGCCGGCATTGATTTCGACGGGATCCATATCAGCGACGTCCGTAGAGCAGCATGCCGAGCACCGGCAGCGCCAACCAGGCCAGCCAGCCGTGCGGCACCAGGATGGTGAACCCGAGCGCGACCAGTGGGATGAGCGCCATCACGATCGCACGCCAGTCGCGGGCACGAACGAGGTCCGGCGTGCGGTCCCCGCCGGGCTTGGCAGGCAGGTCGGCGAAGATCGGCGCGAGGTCGGCGCGGGTCACCGCGGCGGCGACCGCGGCGCTGCGTTCGGAGAACTCATCCGGGTTCAGCCGGCCCTCGGAGAACTGCCGACTGAGCAATGCGTGCGCCTCTTCCCGTTCGGCGGTGCCGATCCGGACCCCCTCGTCTTCACTCACACGATCCATCATGCTGGATGGCGTGCGAATCACCGTGTTTGGCGCCACCGGGCAGATCGGCCGACAGGTCGTCGAGTTACTCACCGGGGAGGGGCACGACGTGGTGGCGGCATCGCGCCAGTCCGGCGTCGACGTGTTGACTTCAGACGGTGTCGCCGACGCGGTGCGCGACGCCCACGTCCTCGTCGACGTGCTCAACTCGCCGTCCTACGAGGACGAGCCGGTGCTCGAGTTCTTCGGCACCGCCACCCGCACCCTCGTGTCGGCCGCCCGCACCGCCGGCGTCGGGCATTACGTCGCGCTGTCGATCGTCGGGGTTACCCGGCTACCCACGAGCGGCTATATGCGGGCCAAGGTGGCGCAGGAGACGTTGATCGAGGCGTCCGGGCTGCCGTACACGATCGTGCGGGCCACCCAGTTCATCGAGTTCGCCGACATGATCGTGGCCAGCCTGACCGACGGTGACGTAGTGCGGGTGCCCGACGCACGTATCCAGCCGATCGCAGCCAGCGAGGTCGCCGCCCACGTGGCTCGCGCCGCCGTGGGCTCACCGGTCGGCATCGTCGAACTCGGCGGCCCCGACACGATCAGTTTCGCCGAGCTGGCCGAGATCGTGCTGGCCCGTCGCGGTGAACAGCGCACCGTCGTCGTCGATCCGGACGCGACCTACTTCGGCGCCCGGGTCGACGACACCAGTCTGGTCACCGGTGCGGGTGCCGTACTGGGGACGATCCGGTTCACCAACTCGTGATCGACTGGCCGAGGCGAGCACAGTGCTGCGATGGCACAATAGGTCTATCGATCTCCTCATCTGCGCACTCATCGGCTTCGGGCTGTTGTCGGCTGTGGGTGCGCTCTTCGACGGCAGTCGGTGGCGTCTGCCACTGATCGCCCTCGGGCTCGGAATGGCGCTCGTGGGGCTTTCGATCGGGGTGCACACCCACGGCTGGGTGACTGCTTTGGATGGCCGGACAGCGTCGTGGATCGACTACCACGCGCGGCAATCACCCAGGCTGTTCGCCGCAGCGACTGCGGTTGCTCATCTCGGTAACCCGGCGGCCGTCGCACTCGCAGGACTGGTCAGCGCGGGGTTATTGTCGGCGCGCTACCGGTCCCTGGTTCCGGGCGTGGTCGTGGTGGGGAGCGTCGGCACCGCCGTGTTCGCCAAGGACGTCATGAAGGTCGTGGTCGAGCGGCCGGTGAGCCAAGCCGAGATTGCCCTCGCAGCGCCGGGGCTCAGTGGAGCGCCGCATCCATTTCCCTCCGGACACGTCGCGGGCACAGCCGCGTTGCTTGGCATCGTCGCGTTCGGCATCGGTGCTCGAAGCGGTCTGGCCGTGCGCGCTTTTCTCGCCGGCTGTGCCCTCGCGGGGGCGAGCGTCGTCGCGCTCAGCCGGCTTGTTCTCGACGCGCACTGGCTCACCGACGTGATCGGGGGAGCATTGCTCGCCGGCGTCGTGGTTGCCCTAGGTGCCGCCGTGCTCAGCGGCACCGCTCGGACTCGGCTTCGAACCCATGAGGGGCTGATCCCCCGACAACAGTCCGTGGATCAGAGCCGACGTCTGCACACGTAGGACCTCGGCTTATTTGATCTCCGCCAGCACGGTGCCCTGGGTGATCGCGGCACCCGGCTCGACGGCCAGGCCGGTGATGACACCGTCCTTGTGCGCGGTCACCGGGTTCTCCATCTTCATCGCCTCGAGCACCACGACCAGATCGCCTGCGGCCACGGTCTGACCTTCTTCGACGGCGACCTTCACCACGGTGCCCTGCATCGGCGCGGTCACCGCGTCACCCGAGGCGGCAGCACCGGCCTGCGAGCCACGCTTGCGTGCCTTCGGCTTCTTGCGGATCGCACCGGACTCGGCGTGACCGCCGCCATTGCCCAACGCCAGGTCTCCGGGCAGCGAGACCTCGACCCGACGGCCGCCGACCTCCACGACCACCTTCTGGCGCTGCTGGGGCTCTTCTTCGTCGACCTGACCACCGCCGGTGAACGGCTCGATGGTGTTGTCCCACTCGGTCTCGATCCAGCGGGTGTGCACCGAGAAGCTGTCACCGTCACCGATGAAGGCCGGGTCGCTGACCACGGCGCGGTGGAACGGGATGACCGTCGCCAGGCCTTCGACGTGGAACTCGTCGAGCGCGCGGCGGGAGCGGGCCAGCGCCTCCTCACGGGTGGCGCCGTACACGATCAGCTTGGACAGCATCGAGTCGAACTGACCGCCGATCACCGAGCCGGCCTCCACGCCGGAGTCCAGCCGGACACCGGGGCCGGTGGGGATGTCGTAGCGGGTGACCGGGCCCGGCGCGGGCAGGAAGCCACGGCCGGCATCCTCGCCGTTGATCCGGAACTCGATCGCGTGACCGCGGGGAGTCGGGTCCTCGGTGATGTCGAGCTTCTCGCCGTTGGCGATCTTGAACTGCTGCAGCACCAGGTCGATGCCGGCGGTCTCCTCGGTGACCGGGTGTTCCACCTGCAGGCGGGTGTTGACCTCGAGGAAGGAGATCAGCCCGTCCTGGCCGACCAGGTACTCGACGGTTCCCGCGCCGTAGTAGCCGGCCTCCTTGCAGATGCGCTTGGCCGACTCGTGGATCTCCTTGCGCTGTGCGTCGGTCAGGAAGGGCGCGGGCGCTTCTTCCACCAGCTTCTGGAAGCGGCGCTGCAGCGAGCAGTCGCGGGTGCCGGCGACCACCACGTTGCCGTGGGTGTCGGCGATGACCTGAGCCTCGACGTGGCGCGGCTTGTCCAGGTAGCGCTCGACGAAGCACTCACCGCGGCCGAACGCCGCGATCGCCTCACGGGTGGCCGACTCGAACAGCTCGGGGATCTCTTCGATCGTGCGGGCGACCTTCATGCCGCGGCCGCCGCCACCGAACGCGGCCTTGATCGCCACCGGCACGCCGTACTCCTTGGCGAAGGCCACCACCTCGTCGGCGTCTTTGACCGGGTCGGGGGTGCCGGGCACCAGCGGCGCCTGGGCGCGCGCGGCGATGTGGCGGGCGGTGACCTTGTCACCGAGGTCGCGGATGGACTGCGGGCTGGGCCCGATCCAGATCAATCCGGCGTCCAGGACGGCCTGGGCGAAGTCGGCGTTCTCACTCAGGAAGCCGTAGCCGGGATGGATGGCGTTGGCGCCGGACTTGGCCGCAGCGTCGAGCAGCTTCTCGAACACGAGGTACGACTCCGCCGAGGTCTGCCCGCCGAGGGCGAACGCCTCGTCAGCGAGCCGGACGTGCGGTGCGTCGGCGTCGGGTTCGGCGTAGACCGCCACGCTGGCCAGTCCTGCATCCCGGGCCGCCCGGATCACCCGGACCGCGATTTCACCGCGGTTGGCGACGAGGACTTTGGAGATGGTCTGACTGGGCACCGCGCCTCCTGCTTTGCGTGACTCTAAGAACGTTCTTTAAAAATAGGTTCGCACGGCAGTGTAAGCGCCGCTGCTTAGACAGGAATCAGCTGGTACCCCTACTAATGAGTAAGTTCAGGTTCCGGCGAGCAGCCGAATCGGGTCTGTACGGATGGCCTCCGCGGCTTCCCGCAGTAAACGGGGGTCGTGCACGGTGTCGTGATACGACAGCGTGACCGCGCGTTCGCGGCCGACGGTGGAACTGAAGGCCGAAATATCCGACGGATCCCACGGCTGCAGTCCGGCGTGCAGCGACGGCGGGCGCTCCGTCGACCACGGCAGTTTCTCAAACGGGACAAGCCGGCCGAGGCCTGAGTTCTGACCGGCCGGCCGCAGTGCCGCGGTGACACTGGACGCCGCCGCGGCGGTCAGTGCCAGCAACGGCAGGCCCGCCTCGAGGTCGGCTCGGACGTCGGCATCGATCGCGCGGACATCCCGGCCCGCCGGCACGTGGACGCGCAGCCCGGAGATGAAGTTCTCGTTGACCCGGTCGTCCGGGCGTAGGTAGCGGCGGCCGTCGACGATCACCCGCGCGGTGTCGGACAGCGGCACCCCGGCGTTGCGCAGCGCGGTGTGGACGATGGGGAGTCAGGTGACCGCCCGGTGCCGAGCCTTGGTGACCGCGCTGCGAATTCGGCGTGGGCTGGCGACGAACGTGTGAAACAGGGCCCGCAGCACCGGGTTTGGCGGGTCCAGGTCATGCAACCAGCTCGAACCGCTTCGCTGGATCACGTCGAAATCGTTGCGATGCAATCGAATAGAAGTGGGCGTCGCCGAGCCCGTGATCGACTCGAAGGCCATGTGCCGGTCAGAGAGATAGACGTCCACCGGTCCGCGCGGGGCGGTGCGCTGGTTGATGTACTCCAGGACCCCACGGGATCCACGGGCGGCGACATCGGCGGGCAGCTCGTATACCGTCGGCGACGAGTCGGCGCTTCCCGTCCACCAGCTCGCGCGGCGGAACGACGACGCCCTCGAGGCAGCCCACGTACCGGGTGCCCGCCATGAACCGATCGAGGCCATGAGAGTTGCTGCGCCGAAGCACTGGTTGACCTCCGCTAGGCCGCGTCCCGCAGACGTCGCTTGATCCTGGCCAGCATCGCCGACATGCCGCGCAGCCGCAGCGGACTGATCAGCGCTGCCAGACCCAGCTCCGAGTAGAAGTCGTCGGGCACCGCCAGGATGTCCGCCTTCGGCTGGCCGTCGAGTCCGGCCGCCAGGATCGAGGCGAAACCCCGGGTGGTCGGCGCCTCGGCGGGTGCGCTGAAGAACAGCCGCACGTGCTCGGCATCGGAGGCGTCGACATGCAGGAACAGCGGCGACTGGCATTCGGGCACCGGTTCCATCGCCGCCTCCTCGAGGTCGGCGGGCAGCTCTGGGAGGTCGTCGGCGAACTCCAGCAGCAGCTTGAGCTTGTCCTGGCCCTGCACGTCGGCGAAGTCGGACACGACCTCGGCGAGCGCACTGGGCATGCTCATGCTCATGCGGATTCCGGTACGGATCCTGGTTTGTCGCCGGCCACGATCGGCACCCGAACGGTGTTGCCCCACTCGGTCCACGACCCGTCGTAGTTCCGGACGCCAGGGATGCCCAACAGGTAGGTGAGAACGAACCAGGTGTGGCTGGAGCGCTCCCCGATGCGGCAGTAGGCGATGATGTCGTCGCCGGGCTCGACGAAGGAGTAGACCTCTTCGAGTTCGGGTCGGCTGCGGAACCGGCCGCTGTCGTCGGCGGCCTTGGCCCACGGCACCGACACCGCGGTGGGGATGTGGCCGCCGCGCAGCGCACCCTCCTCCGGATAGTCCGGCATATGGGTGCGTTCGCCGGTGTACTCCTGCGGCGAGCGCACGTCGATCAGCGTCGAATGCCCTAGGGAGGCAAGCACATCGTCCTTGTAGGCCCGGATCGCGGCGTCGTTGCGCTCGACCACCGGGTAGCCGGAACCCGACTTGGTCGGCACGTCGAGGGTGGTGTCGCGGCCGTCGGAGATCCACAGGTCGCGCCCGCCGTTGAGCAGCCGGACGTCCTGGTGGCCGAAAAGGGTGAACACCCACAGCGCGTAGGCGGCCCACCAATTGCTCTTGTCGCCGTAGATGACGACGGTGTCGTCGCGGGAGATGCCTTTGCGGTTCATCAACTCGGCGAACTGCGCACCGCTGACGTAGTCGCGCACCTGCTGGTCGTTGAGGTCGGTGTGCCAATCGATCTTGACCGCACCAGGGATGTGGCCGATGTCGTAGAGCAACACGTCTTCGTCGGACTCCACGATGGCCAGCCCGGGCGTGCCGAGGTGCGCCGACAGCCAGTCGGCGGTGACCAAGCGCTCCGGATGGGCGTAGTCCTTCAGGGTGGGGCTGGGATCTGCGGGAAGCGGCACGACGACGAGCCTACCGCTGATCAGCGGACCGGATTAGCCGCCCACAGGTCGCCGATCGCCAGGCCGACGTCGGCGAGCAAGCGACGCGTCACCGACAGGCCCAGGCCCACCACGTTGGACGGGTCGCCGTCGATGCCGTCGATGAACCAGCCGCCCAGCCCGTCGAGGGTGAACGCACCGGCAACCTGCAGCGGCTCACCACTCGCCACGTAGGCCGCCAAGTCGCTGGGCGTGGGGGAGGCGAACCGCACCCGGGTGACCACCGCCTGCGTCGCAGTGTGGACGGCCGCGCTGTGCAGCACCCGGATCACGCAGTGCCCGGTGTAGAGCGCCCCGACCCGCCCCGCCATCGAATCCCATTGCAGCGCAGCCTGTTCAGCGGTTCCGGGCTTGCCGCGGAGCTCGCCGTCGAGGTAGAGCATCGAATCACAGCCGATCACAACGCAATCCGCGGCCAGGTCAGGTTCCAGGATTTGACGGACGGCCTCGGCCTTGGCATGAGCCAGGGCGGTGACCACGACACCAGGTTCGGCATCTGAGCCGAGGTTAGCGACGATGGCGTCCTCGTCGACACCCGAGACGACGACCACCGGATCGATGCCGGCGTGGCGCAGGACGCGCAGTCGGCCGGACGAGGCCGAACCCAAGACCACTCGTGTGGTCATCGGCGCATGTGGGTCCGCTCCAAAAGGGTTACGCGATGCCAGCTGTGGATCGAGTAGCGCAGCTTGTCGACCGGGTGGCCCCACAGGTTGAGCTCCTGCGGACCGGGACCGGCATTGCCGCCGCTGGCCGCGGCCAGCACGGTGACCAGAGCGGCGATGTCCTCGTCGCTCGGATTGCCCTTCTCAATGCGAATTTCGGGCTGCAGCGGTTCCGGGTTGTCGAGCGTGATGTCCCGCGGATCGCTGAGTTCGGTGATGTCTTCGTGCTTGGTCACAGTGGAATGTTCCCGTGCTTCTTCGGCGGCACCTGAGCGATCTTGCGCTCCAGCAGCCGCAGGGCGGTCGAGATGTACCCGCGGGTGTGCGACGGCGGGATCACCGCGTCGACGTAGCCACGCTCGGCGGCGATGTACGGGTTCACCAGGGTGTCCTCGTAGGTCTGCTGCAACTCCAGCCGCAGGGCGTCGACGTCCTTGCCCTCGGCGGCGGCTTCCTTGAGGTCCTTGCGGTAGACGAAGCCGACCGCGCCCGAGGCGCCCATGACCGCGATCTGGGCGGTCGGCCACGCGACGTTGACGTCGCAGCCCATGTCCTTGGAGCCCATGACGCAGTAGGCGCCGCCGTAGGCCTTGCGGGTGATGACGGTGATCTTGGCGACGGTGGCCTCGCCGTAGGCGTAGAGCAGCTTGGCGCCGCGCCGGATGATGCCGTTGTATTCCTGCTCGGTGCCCGGCAGGAAGCCCGGCACGTCGACCAGCATCACGATCGGGATGTTGAAGCAGTCGCAGGTGCGGACGAACCGGGCGGCCTTCTCGGAGGCGTTGATGTCCAGGCAGCCGGCGAACTGGGTGGGCTGGTTGGCCACGATGCCGACCGGGCGCCCGTCGACGCGGCCGAAGCCGACGACGATGTTCTGGGCGTAACCCGCTTGGATCTCCAGGAATTCGTCGTCGTCGAGGATGCGGGTGATGACCTCGTGCATGTCGTAGGGCTGGTTCGGCGAATCCGGGATCAGCGTGTCGAGTTCGAGGTCTTCGTCGGTGAGGTTGTCCTCGATGGCGCCCGGGTGCGGCGGCGCCGGGTAACGCGGCGGCTCGGCGTAGTTGTTGGGCGGCAGGTAGCTCAGCAGGTCACGGACGTAATCCAGGGCATCCTGCTCACCTGAGGCGACGTAGTGCACGGTGCCGGACTTGGCCATGTGGGTGTGGGCGCCGCCCAGCTCCTCCATGGTCACGTCCTCGCCGGTGACGGTCTTGATGACGTCGGGGCCGGTGATGAACATCTGGCTGGTCTGGTCGACCATGATGACGAAGTCGGTCAGCGCCGGGGAGTAGACGTGGCCGCCGGCCGCGGCGCCCATGATCAGCGAGATCTGCGGGATCACGCCGGAGGCCTTGATGTTGTTGTGGAAGATCCGGCTGTAGAGGCCGAGGGAGACCACACCCTCCTGGATGCGGGCCCCTGCGCCGTCATTGATGCCGATCAGCGGGCGGCCGGTCTTGATGGCCAGCTCCTGGACCTTGACGATCTTTTCGCCGTAGACCTCGCCGAGGCTGCCGCCGAACACCGTGGCGTCCTGGCTGAAGATGCAGACCTCGCGGCCGTCGATGAGGCCGTAGCCGGTCACCACACCGTCGCCGACCGGACGGTTCTCCTGCAGCCCGAAGTTCGTGCTGCGGTGCCGGGCCAGCGCGTCGAGCTCGACGAACGAGCCCTCGTCGAGCAGCGCCAGGATGCGTTCCCGAGCGGTGAGCTTGCCCTTGGCGTGGACCTTCTCCACAGCCGTTTCGCCGACCGGGTGCAGCGACTCCTCGGCGCGCTGACGCAGATCGGCCAGCTTGCCTGCGGTGGTGTGGATGTCGATCGTGTGCCCGGCGGCCGGTTCCTTGACGCTCGTCATGGGTGACGATGGTATCGGCAACCTTAAGGAGGCGCTAAGGAGGTCCCACGCTCTTGCCTTCGCGTGTCCGGTGCCGTAGGAGATGACCATGGGATATCCCGAGAACGTGCTGGCCGGGGGCGAGCAGGTGGTGCTGCACCGCCACCCGCACTGGAAACGACTGGTCGGTCCGATCCTGGTGCTGCTGATCGCGACGATTCTGGCCGCCTTCGTGGCCGCACTGGTCAACAACACCAGCTGGGACCCGACCGCCAAGAAGGTGCTCTTCGGCGTGATCGCGGCGATCTGGCTGATCCTGGTCGGCTGGCTCACGTTGTGGAAGTTCTTGAATTGGCTCACAACGCATTTCGTGATCACCGACCGCCGGGTGATGTTCCGGCACGGACTGCTGACCCGCTCAGGTATCGATATCCCGTTGGCGCGCATCAACAGTGTGGAATTCCGGCACGGACTGCTCGATCGCATGATGCGCACCGGCACGCTGATCATCGAATCGGCGAGCCAGGATCCTCTTGAATTCCACGACATTCCCCGCGTGGAGCGGGTGCACTCACTGCTCTATCACGAAGTCTTCGACACCCTGGGCTCCGAAGAGTCGCCCAGCTGACGTGCGGTCCGACGGCGCCGCAACGGCGTGACGGTGCCGCCCGCCTCGTACTCGTCCTCCAGCGCCTCGGCGATTCCACCGCCGGTGAGCGCGGATTCGAGCCCCTTGTCGTGGGCCGGGCCGAACTCGTCGGGGAAGACCCAGCGCCGGAACGCCCAGAACCGGAACGCCATCTGCAGCAGATTGCCGATGAGGTAGGCGGACAGGAAGTCGGCGATGTTCTCGACAGTCAGGGAGACGTGCGGGACGCGTAGCTCCAGCACGTAGCTGGAGAACCACAGCGGCGCCATGCTCAGCAGCACACCGACGCCGCTGACCACGAAGAACAACAGTGCCTCGTGGTGACGCTCGCGCCCGCCCCGGTTCCGGAAACTCCATTCCCGGTTCAGCACGTAGGAGGCGATCACGGCGACGATGCCCGCGATCACCTTGGCGGTGACCGGCTTGGGCTCGAGGATCGTCAGCTTCAACGTGTAGAAGATCGCGGAGTCGATGATGAACGTCGTCGCACCGACGATCGCGAACTTGATGAGCTCGTGATGCCGCTCGGCGAAGGGCCGGATCGGTCGGGGGAGCCGAGCGATGGTGGCATCAGCGAAAGACACAAGGAGCAAGTCTACGGAAGTCACCGCAGGTGTGCGTACTCGCGCAGGTCTGACACCATGATGGCCGTGTCGAACAGCCCCAGACCTCCTATCGTCGCCATGGTCGGCGGCGGGCAGCTGGCCCGGATGACCCACCAGGCCGCTATCGCCCTCGGCCAGAGCCTGCGGGTGCTGGCCGTGAGCCCCGACGACCCGGCCGCTCAGGTGAGTCCCGACGTCGTCATCGGCGCGCACACCGACCTCGATGCGCTGCGCCAAGCGGCCGCGGGCGCCGCCGCGTTGACGTTCGACCACGAGCATGTGCCCACCGAGCTGCTCGACACGCTGGTCGCCGAAGGCGTGAAGGTCTTCCCGCCGCCGGAAGCGCTGGTGCACGCCCAGGACAAGCTGGTGATGCGCCGCAAGCTGGAGAAGCTCGGCGCGCCGATCCCGCGGTATACGGCGGTGTCGAGCGTCGACGATGTCGACGCGTTCTCGGCTGAGGCCGGCGGCCCCGTGGTGATCAAGACCGTGCGTGGCGGATACGACGGACGCGGCGTGGTGCTCGCCCGTGATCTTGCCCACGCTCGCGAGGTGGTCGCCGGCTATCTCGCCGACAACGTCGCGGTGCTGCTCGAGGAGCGGGTGGCGATGCGGCGCGAGCTGTCCGCACTGGTGGCCCGCTCACCGTTCGGTCAGGGCGCGGCGTGGCCGATCGTGGAGACCGTGCAGCGTGCCGGCATCTGCGTCACCGTCGTGGCACCTGCGGTGGGGCTCTCTGACGAGCTGGCCGCCGAGGCCGAGCAGCTGGGGCTGCGGCTGGCCGGTGAGCTTGGCGTGGTCGGGGTGTTGGCCGTCGAGCTGTTCGAGACCACCGAGGGGACGCTGCTGGTCAACGAGCTGGCGATGCGGCCGCACAACTCCGGGCACTGGACGATGGACGGTGCGGTGACCGGTCAGTTCGAGCAGCACGTCCGGGCCGTTCTGGACTATCCGCTCGGCGATACCCGGCCGATCGCGCCGGTGACCGTGATGGCCAACGTGCTCGGCGCGGCGCAGGCGCCGCAGATGAGCGTCGACGAGCGGCTGCACCACCTGTTCGGCCGTATTCCGGAGGCCAAGGTCCACCTGTACGGAAAGGCCGAACGGCCGGGCCGCAAGGTGGGTCACGTCAACATCGTCGGTGCGCCGGATTGTGACGTGGATCAGGTACGTGAACGGGCCGAGCGAGCGGCACACTGGTTATCTCACGCGGAATGGACTGACGGATGGGACGGGCACAGCGCCAATGACTGACAAACCGGTGGTGGGCCTGATCATGGGGTCTGACAGTGACTGGCCCGTCATGGAAGCGGCCGCCGAGGCGCTGGCCGAGTTCGAGGTGCCGTTCGAGGTCGGCGTCGTCTCCGCACACCGGACGCCGGGACGGATGCTGGACTACGCGCGCGCGGCGGCCGGCCGCCATATCCAGGTGATCATCGCCGGCGCCGGCGGGGCGGCCCATCTGCCCGGCATGGTGGCCTCGGCCACGCCGCTGCCGGTGATCGGGGTGCCGGTCCCGTTGGCCAAGCTCGACGGGCTCGATTCGCTGTTGTCGATCGTCCAGATGCCGGCGGGAGTGCCGGTGGCCACGGTGTCGATCGGCGGCGCCCGCAACGCCGGGCTCCTGGCGGTGCGCATTCTGGCGACCTCGGATGTGGCGCTGCGCAAGCGGATGGAGGCCTTCCAGGACGACCTGGAAGCGCAGGTGATGGCGAAGGATCGTGCGCTGCGGGAGCGATTACTCGGTGAGTGACGGGCCGGGTAAAGTTACCGGTGAGTAGCAAGGAGGCTGTGATGGCTGGAAATCCGGATTTCGACGTATTCAAGTTGCCCGAGGAGCACGACGAGCTGCGGGCTGCGATCCGCGCGCTGGCGGAGAAGGAGATCGCTCCCCACGCCGCGGACGTCGACGAGAACTCGCGCTTTCCCCAAGAGGCCCTGGACGCGCTGAACGCCTCGGGTTTCAACGCCGTCCATGTGCCGGAGGAGTACGGCGGTCAGGGTGCGGACTCGGTGGCGGCGTGCATCGTCATCGAGGAGGTCGCGCGGGTCGACGCGTCGGCGTCGCTGATTCCCGCGGTCAACAAGCTCGGCACGATGGGTCTGATCCTGCGCGGGTCCGACGAGCTGAAGAAGAAGGTGCTGCCGTCGATCGCCGAGGGTGAGATGGCGTCGTACGGCCTGAGCGAGCGCGAGGCCGGTAGCGACGCGGCGTCGATGAAGACCCGCGCCAAGGCCGACGGCGACGACTGGATTCTCAACGGCGCCAAGGCCTGGATCACCAACGGCGGCAAGTCGAGCTGGTACACCGTGATGGCCGTGACCGACCCGGACAAGGGCGCCAACGGCATCTCGTCGTTCATGGTCCACATCGACGACGAGGGTTTCTCGATCGGTCCCAAGGAGCGCAAGCTCGGCATCAAGGGTTCGCCGACCACCGAGTTGTACTTCGAGAACTGCCGCATCCCGGGTGACCGGATGATCGGCGAGCCCGGCACCGGTTTCAAGACCGCGCTGGCAACCCTGGACCACACCCGCCCGACCATCGGTGCCCAAGCTGTCGGTATCGCGCAGGGTGCATTGGACGCGGCGATCGAATACACCAAGGACCGCAAGCAGTTTGGTTCCGCGATCTCGGATTTCCAGGGTGTGCAGTTCATGCTCGCCGACATGGCGATGAAGGTCGAGGCGGCGCGGCTGATGGTGTATTCGGCGGCTGCTCGTGCCGAGCGCGGTGAGCCCAACCTCGGGTTCATCTCGGCGGCGTCGAAGTGCTTCGCCTCCGATGTGGCCATGGAGGTCACCACCGATGCGGTGCAGCTGTTCGGCGGTGCCGGTTACACCGTGGACTTCCCGGTGGAGCGAATGATGCGCGATGCCAAGATCACTCAGATCTACGAGGGCACGAACCAGATCCAGCGGGTCGTGATGTCCCGGGCGCTGCTGCGCTAGTCGGCTGGTTGCAGGTGGGTGATGTCGCCCGCCGATACCGTGACGACCTCGGCGCCGGTGTCGATACGAAGCCGGCCCAGTGAGTCGATATCGGTTGCGGTGCCGGTGATTTCGTGGTCGCCGGGCATCACTGCCCGGACGCGGCTGCCCAGCGTGGCGCTTCGTTGCCGGTAATCGTCGATGAGCGCCGGGTCGGGTCCCGCTGCGCTGCGCCACTTTTCGATGCGGGTGGTCAGTTCGCGCAGGATGGCCGCCGTCAACACGTCGCGGTCGAGCTGCGAGGCGCCCAGCATCTGTAGTGAGATGGCCCGGGGATCAGGGGCCTCCTCGGCGGTCAGGGTGACATTGAGTCCCAAGCCGACCACGATGACCGGATCGGGTGCGGCCACCTCGGCGAGGATGCCAGCGAGCTTGCCGGTTCCGACCAGGACGTCGTTGGGCCACTTCACGCCGGCTTCGATTCCCGTGGTGGCCTTGACGGCATCGACGAGGGCGACGCCGGTGAGCAGCGGCAGCCAGCCCCACCCCTCCGGCGGGACGCCGTCGGTGCCGACGCCGATCGACAAGGCGATCTGGGAGCGCGGCGGCGCCGACCAGCTGCGGCCGTTGCGGCCGCGGCCTGCGCTCTGGTGCTCGGCGAGTAAAACGGCGCCCCGAATGTCCTCCCCGGCGGCGTGCCGAGCCAGCAGGTCGGCGTTGGTCGAGCCGGTTGTCTCCACGATGTCGATCCGTTGCACGGGAAGACCGGACAGGGACGCGAGATTAAGGGGTGCGCGGCTCACGACTGCGAGCCTAGTCAGGCCAGGTCCCGCGTCACCTTCTCGGTCTCGCGGCGCCGTTCCATAACGCCCGCATCGGGATTGGTCACCTGGACCAACGAAGCGCCCGCGACGAACACCGCCAGCAGATTGGTGACGATCTCGTCCGGTGTGGACCATGGCAGCGACGACATCACCCGGTCAGCGGCCGTCAGGCCGGACGCGGCAGCGGAATCGGACGCGGCACCCAGCACATCGTCGACCGATCGGCCATCCAGTGCCGCACCGGGCCGCGGCTCGGCGGCGTACTGGTCGCCATGCACCCGCACCGCGGTCGCGTAATCGGTGACGCCGATCGGCAGGTCGGGCGCCGGCTTGCCGAACGGGTCGAGTGACAGCACGGCGACCTCACCGCCGGCCACGGCCTCGTCGGCCTCGTCCAGTCGCTCTGATGTGCACAACGCGATATCCGCGGGCCCCGACAGCACCACCTCGGCGCCGATCCACCACACGCCCAGCAGAACCGCCGCCGTCTGCCAATGCGCGGGCAAGAGCACCGCAACCCGGGTGCCCGGCCCCGCGCCGAGTTCGTCGCGTAACAGGTTGGCGGTCTTGGCCGCCCAGTTGGCGAGCGTCACCGTCGAGCACTCGATGCGCTCGCCGGTCGCGTCGTCGTAGTACGTGACCCGCGGGCCCATGGGGTCGGCCTTCAACAGCGGATCCAGCACGGCCGCAGTCAGATTGGTCATCAGTTGACGCACTTGGGGTCGTCGGACCCCGCGGTGATGATGGGCGACGGCGGGGGAGCCGTCCCGTCGCCGGCCTGACCCGCTGCCTGGCTGACGGCGGCCGATGTCGGCAGTGAACCCTCCAGGCCCGAACCCGGACCGGTGTAGTCACTGGCCAGCACCACTCGCACGCTTCCGGCCGGGATCGAAGCGTCGGCCACGACCGGCAATCCGCCGAGTTCCTTGGCGACGGCCTGCGCGCCCAGGTCATCCTCCTTGGCGGCCTGCACCTGGCTGCGCGTGACGTGGTCTTTGTCGTTGTTGCCGATGTTGCCTGCGCCAAAGCCCTTGGCCGACAGCACATCCGACACCGCGCCGGCGAGCCCGTTGATATCGGTGTCGTTGACCACGTCGGCCTTGGTCTGCTCGGGGGAGTAGGCGATCTTCTCGGTCTTGCCTTCGGCCTGATCGTGCAGCAGGCTGGCGACCCATTCCTGCACCTGGCTGGGATCGACCCGGACCACCGATTGCATGCCGTCGTCGCTCCAGCCGGCCTCGTCGAGCACCGGGATCGTCGCGAACGCCACGTTGCCGCCCGCGAGGTGCTCGAGCTGCTTGACGAAATCCATGATGTCCCAGCCGGAGGAGATGACCACCGAGCGCTGGATCGCGTCCTGCAGCTTGTTCAGCGTCGACGGGCTGGTCAGCGTCTTCCCGGAAAGCACCTGGTGGGCAAGGGAAGCCATCACGACCTGCTGGCGGACCACCCGGTCCAGATCGCCGCGCGGCAGGTCGTGGCGCTGTCGGACGAAGCTGAGCGCCTGCGGGCCATTGAGCTTCTGCCAGCCGGCCGGGAAGTCGGCACCGGAAAGCGGTTCGTAGACAGCGTCTTTGAGGCAGACATCGACACCGCCGAGGGCGTCGGTGATCAAAGCGAAGCCGAGCAGCCCGATCTCGGCGTAGTGGTCGACGGTGACACCGGTCAGATCGGCGACGGTCTTGATCAGTGCCTCGCGGCCCGCCTCGGTGGCTTTGGGCTCGGCTTCGGCGGGATCCATGCCCTGCTGCTCGACCAGCTGCTTCATCTTCTGCAGCTTGACTTGGCCGTAGACGCCGTTGATCTTCGTCTTGTCCAGGCCGGGCGCCTTGACGTAGGAGTCTCGGGGGATCGAGATCGCGGTCGCCGACTTCCCGTTGTTGGGTATGCGGACCAGGATGATCGTGTCGGTGTTCGTCGACACGTCATCACCGGCGTGCAGGGCGGCGAGCTCGTCCTCGGACAGCGGGTTGCCGTGCGCGTCGGTGCGACTGTCCATGCCGACCAGCAGGATGTCGATCGCGCCGTCCTGGCCACCGCCACCGAGCGCGGCGGTGCTCATGTGGAAGATGCCGTCCTCGAACGACCGGATCTTGCCCCAGGCGACACCGGTGCTGACCATCACGGTCACAGCGATCAGCGCGAGCACGGTCCGGACCACCCGCTGGGCGCCCGCCCGTGCTTCGGTGTCAGCAGGCATCAGCCCAGGCTACTGGTGAGGTGGGCGCATCCCGGGTAGCCGAAACCGGCGTGCCAGACTCGTAATTGTGGTGGCGAGGATCGTGATTTCGGGTGCCGGCGGCCAGGTGGGACGGTTTCTTGCAGGTGAGGGCGCCAGACGGGGCCTCGAAGTCAGCGCATTGACGCACGCGGAATGGGACATCACCGATCCACGAGCCGCTGAGCGGTTCGTCGCCGAATCGGATCTGGTGGTCAACTGCGCAGCAATCGCCAACGTCGACGTCGCCGAGGCCGACCCTGACGCCGCCTACGCCGTCAACGCCACCGGTGCCGAGAACGTCGCGCACGCCTGTGCCCGAGTCGGCGCGTCGCTCGTCCACATCTCCACGGATTATGTCTTCGGTGGTGATCAACGCCGCCCGTACGACGTCGGCGACGCCACCGGGCCGGTCGGCGTGTACGGGCGCGCCAAGCTCGCCGGTGAAGTCGCCGTGCTGGCTGCCATGCCCGACGCGCACGTCGTGCGCACCTCGTGGGTGTACACCGGCGGCGACGGCAACGATTTCGTGGCCGGTCTGCGCCGGCTGGCCGCCACCGACGGCACCGCCGAAGCGGTCGACGACCAGGTCGGGTCACCCACGTACGTCAAAGACCTCGCCGACGCGGTGTTCGTGATCGGTGAGGGGCACATTCGGGAGCCGATCCTGCACGTCGCCAACGAGGGCGCGTGCACCCGCTTCGAGCTGGCCCAGGCGGTCTTCGACGAGCTGGGCGCCGACCCGCGGCGGATCCGGCCGATCAGCACCGCGCAGGCCGGGCGTCCGGCGCCGCGGCCGGTGTATTCGGCGCTGTCGATGGCGACGTCGGTGCGCGCCGGGCTCACGCCGCCGCGGCCGTGGCGGGAGGCGTTGGCCGAGGCGCTTGCTCAACCCATCCCCGGCGGACAGTTACCCTCTACGCCGTGACGTCGAGCCGCCCCCTGACCGTGGTGACGGTGACGTACTCGCCGGGTTCACACCTGGATCGCTTCCTCTCGTCGTTGACGGTGGCCACCGACCGGCCGGTGACAGTGGTGTTGGCCGACAACGGCTCCACCGACGGGACCCCGGAGGAGGCGGTGGAGCGCTATCCCGGTACGCGACTGGTTCGCACGGGCGGCAACCTCGGCTACGGCAGCGCCGCCAATCGTGGTGTGGCGACCGTTCCCGCCGACGACGAGTTCATGATCATCGCCAACCCCGACGTGGTGTGGGGACCGAACAGCATCGACGAGCTGCTGGAGGCCGCCGAGCGCTGGCCCCGCGCCGCGGCGCTGGGACCGCTGATCCGCGACCCCGACGGCTCGGTCTACCCGTCGGCGCGCCACCTGCCCAGCCTGGTGCGCGGCGGCATGCACGCGGTGGTGGGCTTCGTCTGGAAGACCAACCCGTGGACCAAGGCCTACCGGCAGGAATACCTCGAGCCGACCGAGCGGCCGGTGGGCTGGCTGTCGGGATCGTGCCTGCTGATCCGGCGCGCGGCATTCGACCAGGTCGGTGGGTTCGACGAGCGCTACTTCATGTATATGGAAGACGTCGACCTCGGCGACCGGTTGGGCAAAGCAGGATGGCTGAACGTGTACGTGCCGTCGGCGGAGATCCTGCACGCCAAGGGTCACTCGACCGGCCGCGACCCGGCCAGCAACCTGCGCGCGCATCACGAAAGCACCTACATTTATCTGTCCGATCGCCATTTTGGCTGGTGGCGTGCGCCGCTTCGATGGACGATGAAGAGCGCGCTGAAGGTTAGGTCACGCGCGGCGGTACGTAAGTCCCGGCGGGAACTGGCGAAAAGGTAGGGGGCCTTGGTGAGTGAAATCGATCCTGCAGGAGTCGACGCGGTCGTGCTGGTCGGCGGGAAGGGCACCCGCCTGCGGCCACTGACCGTGTCGGCGGCCAAACCGATGCTGCCGACCGCGGGGCTGCCGTTCTTGACGCATCTGCTGTCGCGCATCGCTGCGGCCGGGATCGAGCACGTCATCCTCGGCACGTCGTTCAAGGCCGCGACGTTCGAGAACGAGTTCGGGGACGGGTCCAAGCTCGGCCTGCAGATCGAGTACGTCGTCGAAGACCAGCCGATGGGCACCGGCGGCGGTATCGCCAACGTGATTCCGAAGCTGCGCAACGACACGGTGATGGTGTTCAACGGTGACGTGCTGTCCGGCATGGATCTGCGCCAGATGCTGTCCAGCCACCAGGAGTCGCAGGCGGATCTGACCCTGCATCTGGTGCGCGTCAGCGATCCGCGGGCGTTCGGCTGCGTGCCCACCGACGCCGACGGCCGCGTGGAGGCGTTCCTGGAGAAGACTGAAGATCCGCCGTCGGATCAGATCAACGCAGGGACCTACATCTTCAAGCGCGAGATCCTCGATCGCATCCCGCGCGGGCGTGAGGTCTCGGTGGAGCGCGAGGTCTTCCCGGCGCTGCTGGCCGACGGGGTCAAAGTCTGCGGGTACGTCGACTCCAGTTACTGGCGCGACATGGGCACGCCGGAGGACTTCGTTCGCGGCTCGGCCGATCTGGTCCGCGGCCTTGCGCCGTCGCCGGCGCTCGGCGGACAGCGTGGAGAATTCCTGGTGCACGACGGCGCTTCGGTGTCGCCCGGCGCGGTGATGGTCGGCGGGACCGTGGTCGGTCGCGGCGCGGAGATCGGCCCCGGTGTGCGGTTGGACGGCGCGGTCGTTTTCGACGGGGCGCGCATCGAGGCGGGTTCGGTAGTCGAGCGGTCGATCATCGGGGCCGGCGCCCGGATCGGACCGCGCGCACTGCTGCGCGACGCGATCATCGGCGACGGCGCGAACATCGGCGCGCGCTGTGAGCTCCTGCGCGGTGCGCGGGTGTGGCCGGGAGTTGTCATCCCGGACTGCGGAGTTCGCTACTCGTCCGATATCTAGGTCTGTTTTCTCCGAGTGGCCAGTTAGGGCACGCTTTTCGCTCATCTGCCTGTCAGAAGTGGCCACTCGCTGAAACTTGTCAGTTGTCTCTGCCAGGGTTTCGCCATGGCTGACCTGCATGCGCCGTTCCGTGGATCAGCGGCGATCGCTGCGGGTCTCGTCAGTCGTCGAAGTCTCCACCGCAACTTCCGTGCTGTCTATCGCGACGTCTACGTTCCACGCGACCAGGAACTGACACCCTCGGTGAAGGCCAAAGCCGCTTGGGTGTGGTCCGATGAGACCGCGACGGTTGCGGGCCTGTCGGCGGCGGCCCTGCTCGGGTGTCGTTGGATCGATGATCGTCATCCCGCGGAATTGATGCGCCGCAACGGCAAGCCGGCGAAGGGGATCCTCATCCATCGGGACGAGCTCGACTCCGACGAAATCTGTGACGTCGGCGGTGTTGCGGTAACGACGGCGGCGCGCACTGCCTTCGATCTCGGCCGACGAGGAGACCTTTCGAAGGCTGCCATCCTGCTCGACGCACTGGGCAACGCGACCGACCTGAGCGACGCTGACGTTCGCACGGTCGTGGACCGCCACCGGGGTGCGCGAGGGATCGTGCAATTGCGCCAAGCGCTCGATTTGATGGACCCTGGCGCAGAGTCGCCCCAGGAGAGCCGCACGCGATTGCTCCTCGTCCGCTCCGGGTTGCCGGTTCCCACAACGCAGATCAAGGTCGTCGATGAATTCGGCCATCTGATAGCGCGCCTCGATATGGGCTGGCCGCAGTGGCGCGTCGCGGTGGAGTTCGACGGGGCTCAGCATTGGCTCGACCCGGTTCAACGCACCCGAGACATCAATCGGTTCGCGGAGTTGGAAGAGTGCGGTTGGCGGATCATCCGGGTCAACAGCCAGTTGCTGCGCACTGCTCCCGGACTGGTCGTCGAACGCGTCGTCACGGCGCTCAGGGCTGCTGGTTGTCCCATCGAGTGGCCACTTGAGACACGCTTTTCGCTCAAATACGTGTCATAAGTGGCCGTTCGACGAAGATCTGGCTCTCCCCACGGACACCAGGTGTTCGACCGCCGCATCGATGCCGTCGGGCAGCGCGTCGACTGGCCACCACCGCAAGTCCAGTGATTCGTCGCTGATCGCGATGTGCGCGTCTTCGGGTGCGCGGGCGATGAACTGCAGATCGAGGTGTCGTGTGGGCACCCCCAGCGAGCAGGTCAGTGCGTGCACATGGATCGCGCCCAATGACGCATCGATGCCCAGGCCGTCGATGCCGGACTCCTCGGTGGCCTCGCGCATCGCGGCGGCCACGATGTCGGCGTCGGAGTCCTCGCAGTGCCCTCCGAGCTGAACCCACCGCCCCAGCCGTGGATGCAGGGTCAGCAGGACTTGGTCACCGGAGTGGTTGACCACCAACGCCGAAGCGGTGATATGGCCTGGGACGCAGGCTCGCTCACAGGCGTCGGTGCGTGCCAGCAGGAACGCCAGCACGGCTTGGCGCAGCGCATCCTGGCCGGCGTCGGGCGCATCCCAGTCCGTCAGCAGTTCGATCGCCGACTCGCGCACGCTCACTTGCGCACCAGCAGATCACCGACCGGCGCCGGGTCGCGAGGCTCGGGCGGCTCGACCGGATAGCCGATCGCGACCGCGCCCAACGGCTCCCAATCCGCAGGCAGGTCAAGGGTTTCCCGGACCAGCTCAGCCGCGAAGATGGTCGAGCCGATCCAGCAGCTGCCCACTCCACGCACGGCCAGCGCCACCAGGAGGGCCTGCACCGCCGCGCCGACCGCGACGGTGAACATGGTGTGCTCGGCCTCGGTGCGAGCCGGGTCGGGATAGTCGTGAGCACCCTCGGGCACCAGGAACGGGATCACGACCTCCGGTGCGTCGTAGAGGATCTGGCCGCGCGCAACGCGCCGCTCGACGGCATCGGCGGGCTTGCCGTCACCGGTCAGGTCGGCACGCCAGGCATCTTTCATCCGGTCCAATAGTGCGGTGCGACGCGTCCGGTCCTGCAACCAGACGAACCGCACCGGCCGGGTGTGGTGCGGGGCCGGCGCGGTGAGCGCCTCGGCGACCGCGGCTTCGATGAGCGTGGGATCCACCGACTCCGGGGCGAACTGGCGCACCGAGCGGCGCAGCAGCTGGGCCTGGCGGCGGCCGAGTTCCAGGGACTCGGCGGTGCCCAGCCAGAACAAGTCGTCCTCGCCGCCGCGCAACAGTCGTGCGGCGGTGGAGCCGTCGTCCTCGAGATCGAGGCCGCGGACCACCGCAACCGGCACCGCGGTCAGCTTGCCCTTCACCAGGTCGGCGGCGGCGGCGATTTCGTCGGCGACGGCGACCTCGGTGACCACCAGTTCGTTGCCATGCCGATCGACGGCGCCGGCGTAACCGTAGAGAACCGGCAGTCCGGCCGAGCCGATCGCAGCGTCGGTCTGCCCGTTGCGCCAGGCGCGGCCCATCGTGTCGGTGACGAGTACCGCGACGTCGACGCCCAGCCGTTCGCGCAGTGCGGTGCGCAGTGCTGCGGCGCTGCCGTCGGGATCGACCGGTAACAGGGCTAATTCGGTGGACCCGACGTTGGAGCCGTCGACGCCCGCGGCCGCCTGCACGATGCCGTTGCGGTTTTCGGTGATCAGCGTCTTACCCTTGCGGGCCAGGACTCGCACCGCTTCGGTGTCGATGAGTGTGCGGCGCAGGGCATCCCGTTCCTCGGGATCCTCGGCTGCCGCGACGATGCGGCCCTCGCATTTGGACATCACCTTGCTGGTGACGACGACGATGTCGCCGTCGCGCAGCCACGGGGCCGCCGCGACCAGCGCGGCGGCCAGGTCGTCGCCGGGGCGAAACTCCGGAAGTCCGGGCACCGGCAGGATTTCGACGGGAGCCGCGGAACCATGGTCGCCGCTCGGCGGCGCCGTTGGACTTGAGCCGATCGTCACCGCTCTACTCCCGCGAGTTCGAGCCCGGCACGCACCATTTCGGCGGTGGCCGACGGATCGGACATCAGCAGAGGGATCGATTTCACGGTCAGCCCGGGGATTTCGGCGTGGTCGCCCTCGGAGATCAACCAGTAGTCGAGAATACCGGTCGCCGACCGAGCGCCGTAGTGACGGGCGACGGCTTGTGACGAGGTTTCGACGCCGATCACCGACAGGCATTCGTCGGCCATGCCGCGCAACGGCTTTCCGCCGATGATGGGGGAGTAGCCGACGACCGGGGCCGGCGTGGAGCGCAGCGCCGCACGCACGCCCGGAATCGCCAGGATTGCACCGATGCTCACCACCGGGTTGGACGGCGCCAGCATGACGACATCGGCGTCGGCGATCGCGTCGACGACACCGGGTCCGGCAGTGGCGTTTTCGGAGCCGACGAACGCGAAACTGTGCGTAGTCACCTGTGCTCGGTAGCGCACCCACCACTCCTGGAAATGAACGGCCTTGCGGTCGCCGGTGTCCGGATCGTCGATCACCACGTGGGTTTCGCACCGGTCGTCACTGGCGGGCAGCAGCGTGGCCCCCGGCGTCCATCGATGGCAGAGCGCCTCGGTCACCTGCGACAGCGGGTACCCGGCCCGCAGCATTTGGCTTCGCACCAAGTGGGTGGCCAGATCTCGGTCGCCCAACCCGAACCAATCCGGTTGCACACCGTAGGCCGCCAATTCCTCTTTCGCATGCCACGTCTCGTTGCGATGTCCCCAGCCCCGCTCGGGATCGATACCTCCACCTAAGGTGTACATACAGGTGTCGAGGTCGGGACAGATGCGCACGCCGTGCATCCACGCGTCGTCGCCGATGTTGACCACGGCGGTCAGCGCGTGATCAAGATCGCCTGTGGCTCCGGATATCTGGCCGGCGAACTGACCCAATCCGAGCAGTCGCTGCACCCCCAGCAGGAAGCGGGCGCCCCCGACGCCGCCGACCAGAACGGTGATCTTCACACCGACCGACACTAGGCGGTCGGCACTTTCGGTGACGCACGCGGTCACGATCAGGTCACTCCGAAGACACGCCGGGGCATCGACTCGCCGAATTATCCAAGGAAAATGGTATTAATTTCGGTTCATTCGCTTGCGCGAACCATCTCAGAAGTGTCTAATCACATCAGTGTCATTTCCCGGTCGGCCCAGCCGGTTTCGGTGTCTCAGACCGTGATTCGACCAGGTGTTCGAACGAGTTGGGCACACTTCAATAGTGGGCGACATGCAAATGATCTACGAAACCAGGTGAGGAGGCGGACATGTCCTATGAGCACGTAATCGGCGCGATGGGGTTGCCGCAGTCCATTCCCGGTTCGCAGACGATGGGGGTTATGGCACGCGCTCACCTGAGTTTGGTGCCAGACCCGATCATCGATGCGACCCCGGAGTCAATCGAAGAGGAAGACCAGTGGCAGGAACGTGCGCTGTGCGCGCAGACCGATCCTGAGGCGTTCTTCCCCGAAAAGGGTGGTTCCACCCGCGAGGCCAAGCGCATCTGCTTGGGCTGCGAAGTCAAAGATGCATGCCTCGAGTACGCCTTGGCGAACGACGAGCGCTTCGGCATCTGGGGCGGACTCTCCGAGCGGGAGCGTCGTCGCCTCAAGCGCGGCATCATCTAGTAACACACGGCTAGTTCGACTGGAGCGGGTCCTCGAGGCCCGCTTTAGTCGTCTTCGAGGGTCGGATCGATGACCGACGGTTCGACTCCGAGATAGGTGGCCACCTGAGCCACCAGAATGTCGTGCAGAAGATCGGTCAGATCGATCGAGTCCTTGGCCCGTCGCTCGATCGGCTTGCGGAACAGCACTATTCGAGCCCGCGTGGAGTTACCGCGGACGTCCACCCCGGCCGGAATCAACCGGGCCAATGCGATCGGCCCATCGGCCACCACTTCGGCGGGCCACTGCACACTGTCCGGGTCCTTCGGCGCAATGCGCGGGATCTCGTCGACGGCGACGTCCAGACCGGTGAGCCGTTGTTGCCACTGCCGCTCGATCGGCTCGTAGGCTTCGAGCACCGCCATGTCGAACCGTTCCGCGCGGCTGCGCCAGCCCGGGACGGTCGGCGGCAGCAGTGGCCCCCGCATCTCACGCCCGCGGCGTGACCCGGGGCTGCCGCCGGACCGGCCACCTCGCCGGGAGCTGCGGGAATCGGCCACGGATGTGATCGTAACGGTTGGGAATCGGCCGCCCGGCGGCTGCGCGTGTTGCCGAGCAACCTGTGAATGAACCGCGATAACCTCACGGGCGTGAATGTTCCTCGTCGCTGCTGCCGGCCTGGATGCCCCCACTATGCGGTGGCGACGCTGACGTTCGTCTACTCCGATTCCACAGCCGTCGTCGGCCCGCTGGCAACCTCCCGCGAACCTCACTCGTGGGATCTGTGCATCGGTCATGCCAACCGGATCACCGCCCCGCGCGGGTGGGAGCTGGTTCGCCACGCCGGCCCGTTGCCGGAGTTCCCCGACGAGGACGACCTCGTCGCGCTCGCCGACGCTGTGCGGGAAGGCCGCGAAATATCGGCGCGGGCACCGATCGCGGGTTTCTCCGATCCCAGCGGCGCCGCCCACGCGCCTGCGACCGGAACTCCGATCATGCCGTCGGCCGCGCATCGGCCCACCACCGCCGGTCGCCGTCGTGGGCACCTGCGGGTACTTCCGGACCCAGCCGACTGACGCGATAGCCGCCCTTGCAGGGAGCCCGGAACAGATAGGCTGGCGGCCAAGAGTCCCTCTCGGTCAGGAGTTCTGTCATGTCGAGGCCCGCCGACGCGGTTCGCGGAGTGATCAAGGCCTATGACGTGCGCGGGTTGGTCGGACAGGAGATCGACGACGCGTTCGTCTCCGACGTCGCCGCCGCGTTCGCCCGCCTGATCCGCGGGGAGGGCGGCGACCGCATCGCGATCGGTTACGACATGCGCAAAAGCTCACCCGCGCTGGCCGACGCGTTCGCCGATGGCGTCACCGCGCAGGGACTCGACGTCGTGCGCATCGGGCTGGCGTCCACCGACCAGCTCTACTTTGCTTCGGGCTTCCTCGGCTGCGCCGGCGCCATGTTCACAGCGAGCCATAATCCGGCCGCCTACAACGGCATCAAGTTGTGCCGCGCCGGTGCGAAACCGGTCGGTGAGGACACCGGGCTGGCAATCATCCGCGATGAGGTGATCGCCGGAGTTCCCGGCTACGACGGCCCGCGAGGGCAGCTGCGCGATCAGGATGTGCTGGCCGACTACGGCCAGTTCCTGCGTTCGCTGGTCGACATGGCCGAGCTGCGCCCGTTGCGCGTGGCGGTCGACGCCGGCAACGGCATGGCCGGGCACACCACGCCCGCGGTACTCGGCCCCATCGAGTCGCTGACCGTGCTGCCGTTGTACTTCGAACTCGACGGTTCCTTCCCCAACCACGAGGCCAATCCGCTGGAGCCGGCCAATCTGGTCGATCTGCAGAAGTTCGTGGTGGAGACCGGTGCCGATATCGGGCTGGCGTTCGACGGCGACGCCGATCGTTGTTTCGTCGTCGACGAACGGGGCGCCCCCGTTTCGCCGTCGGCGGTCACGGCGCTGGTCGCCGGTCGCGAGCTCACCCGGGAGATCGGCGCGACGGTCATCCACAACCTGATCACCTCCCGCGCGGTGCCCGAGCTGGTCGTCGAACGAGGCGGAACGCCGGTGCGTTCGCGGGTCGGGCACTCCTATATCAAGGCGCTGATGGCCGACACCGGTGCCATCTTCGGCGGCGAGCATTCGGCGCACTATTACTTCCGCGACTTCTGGGGCGCCGACTCCGGCATGCTGGCCGCCCTGCACGTGCTGGCCGCATTGGGCGAACAGGACCGGCCGCTGTCGGAACTGATGGCGAACTACCAGCGCTACGAAGCCTCCGGCGAGATCAACTTCCGGGTGGCCGACGCGCCGGCGTGCGTCGAATCGGTTCTGAATACCTTTGGCCGCCAGACTGTTTCGCTGGACCATCTGGATGGGGTGACGGTGGACCTCGGCGATGGGGCCTGGTTCAACCTGCGTACCTCCAACACCGAGCCGCTGCTGCGGCTCAACGTCGAGGCGCGCAGCGCCGAGGAGATCGACGAGATCGTCCGCCGGGTCTCCGACGAGATCGCGGCGCAGTCGAACGGGGCGGCGCCATGAGCGCCGCGCACGCCACCGTCGATCTCGACGACACCGAGGGCTTGTTGGAGGCCGACCGCGACGGATTGTTGCGGGCCGCGGCGATGGCAGGTGCTCAGGTTCGCGCCACCGCAGCCGCTGTCGACGAGGGTGAGCTGGCGCTGCTGTCCGCGGATTACCGCCCGCGCACCGTGATCTGGGTGGCCGGCCGCGGCGCGGCCGAGAGCGCGGGCACGATGCTGGCCGCCACGTTGGGCGGCGTCGCCGGCGAGCCGATTGTGGTGGCTGCCGAATCTCCGCCGTGGATAGGCCCGCTCGACGTTCTCGTCGTCGCCGGAGACGACGCCGGGGATCCGGCGCTGGTGTCCGCCGCCGCGACGGCCGTGCGGCGCGGTGCCCGCGTGGTGGTCGCGGCGCCGTACGAGGGGCCGCTGCGCGACGCCACGGCCGGCCGCACCGCGGTACTGGAGCCTCGGGTGTGGGCGCCCGACGAATTCGGGCTGAGCCGGTACCTCGCCGCCGGGTTGGCGACGTTGCAGGCCGTCGACCCGGCGCTGCAGACCGATCTGGCCACCCTGGCTGACGAGCTCGATGCCGAGGCGTTGCGCAACAGCGCCGGCCGCGAAGTGTTCACCAATCCGGCGAAAGCGTTGGCGGAGCGGATGTCTGGGCGGCAGGTGGTGCTCGCCGGTGACAATCCGGCCACCCTGGGTCTGGCCCGGCACGCCGCGGCGGTGCTGCTGCGGCTGGCCGGGCAGGCGGTCGCCGCCGCCGGGCTCTCCGACGTGCTGGTCGCATTACGCAGCGGTATCGCAAACCAATTCGGCGATCCGGCGGACGCGTTGTTCCACGACGACGAGCTCGACGGCCCGCTGGCGAAAGGCCCGCGGGTGCTGGCGTTGGCGCTCGATGACGAGCGTCCGATGCTCGCCGCGCGAGTGAGCGGATTGGATGACGTCGACCTTGTCGGCGCCGAAGACATCGGGGAGGGGGGGTCGGTTTCGGCCCCGATCGGGCGGGCGGAACAACAGCTCGCGACGCTGGCCGTTCGATTGCAGATGGCCGCGGTTTACCTCAGATTGGTGGGGGGATAACGTCGCAGTGGAATTGCTACGTGGTGCGATACGCACCTATGCATGGGGGTCTCGCACGGCCATCGCGGAATTCACCGGAAGGCCTTCGCCGACAGCACATCCGGAAGCCGAGCTGTGGCTCGGCGCCCATCCGCAAGATCCGGCCTTCCTGGAGACCCCGGACGGTGAGACCTCATTGCTCGCAGCCGTGCAATCGGATCCCGACGGCCAGCTGGGGTCCGCGGTGCGCGGGCGCTACGGCGACGTCTTGCCGTTCCTGGTGAAGGTGCTGGCCGCCGAGGAACCGCTTTCGCTTCAAGCACATCCGAGCGCCGAGCAGGCCGTCGAGGGGTACCTGCGGGAGGACCGCGTCGGCGTGCCGCTCAACTCGCCGATTCGCAACTATCGCGACCGCAACCACAAGCCCGAAATATTGGTCGCACTCAGTGAATTCGATGCGCTCGGGGGGTTTCGGCCGGTTGCGCGCACGGTTGAGCTGATGCGCGCACTGGCGGTCTCGGACCTCGACCCGTTCATCGCACTGCTGACCGGCCAGCCCGACGCGGACGGCCTGCGCGCCCTGTTCACCACCTGGATCACCGCACCGCAGCCGGACCTGGACGTGCTGATCCCGGCCGTTCTCGACGGTGCGGTCGACTACGTGCGCTCCGGGGCAACGGAATTCGCCGACGAAGCTAAGACGCTGCTGGAGCTGGGGGAGCGCTATCCCGGTGACGCCGGTGTGCTCGCGGCCATGCTGCTCAACCGGATCACGCTCGCGCCCGGTGAGGCGATCTTCATGCCAGCAGGCAACCTTCACAGCTACATCCACGGCGTGGGCATGGAGGTGATGGCCAACTCCGACAACGTGCTTCGCGGCGGGCTGACCCCCAAGCACGTCGACGTGCCCGAGCTGCTGCGGGTGCTGGACTTCCGTCCGGCCGACGAGGCGACGCTGCGCGCGCCTACCCACCGGGAGGGCATCGAACTGGTCTACGAGACCCCCGCCGTCGAGTTCGCCACGTGCGTCCTCATGCTCGACGGTGACAACCTCGGTCACGAGATCGACGCCCCGTCCCGTCATGATGGTCCGCAAATCCTGGTCTGCACCGAGGGTTCCGTCGTCGTTCGCGCGAAGTCGGATGTGGTGAAGCTGGATCGCGGGTATGCAGCCTGGGTGGCCGCCGACGACGGGCCGATCCGTTTGGAGGCGAGCGAACCCTCTAAGCTGTTCCGGGCTACGGTTGGCCTTTGAGTAATCGAGCCTGAGGAGGACACACCGAATGTCGACCGAGGGCAGCACCAAGGCGATCCTCGCGGCACTTGCCGCCAATGCGGGCATCGCGGTCGCGAAGTTCGTCGGCTTCCTGATCACCGGCAGCTCATCGATGCTCGCCGAGTCCGTGCACTCGGTGGCCGATACGTCGAACCAGGGGTTGCTGTTGTTCGGGCAACGCCAGGCCCGCAAACAGGCCGACAGCCTGCACCAGTTCGGCTACGGCCGGAGCCGGTACTTCTACTCGTTTGTGGTGGCGCTGGTGCTGTTCACGCTGGGCTCGATCTTCGCCCTGTACGAGGGTTATCACAAGATCAGCCACCCCGAGCCGCTCACGTCGCCGCTCGTGGCGGTGGCGATTCTGGGCGTGGCAATTGCCTTGGAGTCCTACAGCTTTCGCACCGCGATGGTGGAGTCACGCCCGTTGAAGGGCAGAAGCTCGTGGTGGCAGTTCATCCGCCGCTCCCGCAACCCCGAGCTCCCGGTGGTCCTGCTCGAGGACACCGGCGCGCTGGTGGGCCTGGTGTTCGCGCTCGCCGGCGTGGGTTTGACGATCCTGACCGACGACCCGATGTGGGACGGCGTCGGCACGGTACTGATCGGCCTGCTGCTCGGTGTCATCGCGGTGATCCTGATGGTCGAGATGCACAGCCTGCTGATCGGCGAAGGCGCCACCCCGGACGAATGCCGGGCAATCCAGGCGGCGTTGGAGCAGACCGCCCACGTGGACCGGGTGATTCACCTGCGCACGCAGTACCTGGGCCCCGAAGAGATGCTGGTCGGCGCCAAGATTGCGCTGGCCCCGGACACCGACCTGGCCACGGTGGCCGCCACCATCGACGCCGCCGAGGCGGCCGTGCGTGCGAAGGTGCCTGCGGCCGCGGTCATCTACCTAGAACCGGATCTGGACCGGGCACTGGCGCGCTAGCTCGTTTCTGCGCCCACCACAACGACATGTTGTGTCGAATCGCGCGGCCCACGATCGAGGCGGGCGGAACCATGTACAAGCTGTCCAGCAGGCTGAACCGGCGCAAGAACCATTCCGCCAGGACGCGGTCATTCTCGGCGGCACCGAGGAACTGGTCGAACAGGGCGCCGACCGGTCGATACCACCAGGGCGCCGGGCCCTCGGTGCCGTGCAGAGTCAGGTCGCCGATCGCGTTCATCGTCCAGACCGGATACGTGGATTTCGCTGTGGCGCGGGCCAAGTCGTAGGCCAGATGGCGGGTGCCTGCGGCCAGCAGCCGCCGCAGATGTCCGGCTTGCAGCGCGGTCATCGTCATGCCCTGGCCGTAGGTTGGGTTGAAGCTCGCGACGGCGTCGCCGATCGGCACGATCCCGCCGGGGAAGCGCTGCAGCTTGTCGTACCGGCGCCATCTGCTGACCGGGTAGCGGTGAAAAGCGATGTCGCCCACCGGCTCTCCCTGGCGGATCGCGGCTGCCAGTGGTTCGGGCAGTACCGCGTCGGCGACCTCGTAGATCTCGTCGAGGGTCTGCGGCGGCGCAACGTGGTTGACGGTGAACGTGGTCAGGCCCCAGGTGCCGTCCTCGTAGAACAGCATGCCGAGCCCGGCTTGCTGGGTCCGCGATGCCCCGGCCACCACGACCTTCTCCGCGATCAGGCCATCGGGAATGCGCAATTGTTGTGTGGAATAGCCGATTCCGACATCGACGGTCTGTTCGTGGGGCCGGGCGAACCCCCACTCGTCAAGCCATGCGGGTAGCCGGGTTCCGCGGCCCGAGGCGTCCACGACGAGGTCGGCGGGCACGAACTCGTTCGTGCCGGGTGCGGACAGCACCACGCCGGTGACGGTCTGGTGTTCGCCGTCGAAGCGCGGGGCGTTGACATCGCGTTGCAGGATCTCGACGCCTGCGAGCGCCGCGGTGCGACGGCGGATCTGCCATTCAAGTTGCTTGCGGCTGGGTACATAGGCAGTGAACTCGCGGTCCAGGGTGTGCCCGGTGCCCAGCACGTGGCCGGCGGCGCCGAAGTGGATGCAGTCCGGCCGGCTCTCCAGCTTCGCGACCCCGGCGGCGACCATGTCATCGAGAAGGCCGGGATACAGCGTCTCGAACTCGTGGGCGCCCCGCGCCATCAGGATGTGCACGTGGCGGTCCTGGGGTACCGCGCCGCGGTGGGCCGGTTCGGCGGGCAGGGTGTCACGTTCATAGACCGTCACCCGGTCGTAGTGGTCGGAGAGGACGCGGGCAGCGCAAAGTCCTGCGATGCTGGCCCCGATGACGATGGCATGCTGATACTTCGGGGGTTGGCCCACGACCGCTTAGTTACCCGCTCAAACAGCGTCTAACCGGGGTACAAGAGGATTTATGCAAATGACCTCGAAGTGGCGGACCAAGTCGGTGGAGCAGTCCATCCTCGACACCGACGAGCCGGGGACCCGGCTCCGCAAAAACCTCACGTGGTGGGACCTCACGGTCTTCGGCGTCTCCGTCGTCGTCGGCGCGGGCATCTTCACCGTCACCGCGTCCACGTTCGGCAACATCACCGGCCCGGCCATCTCGGTGTCATTCGTCATCGCCGCCGTGACCTGCGGTTTGGCGGCCCTGTGCTACGCCGAGTTCGCGTCGATGCTCCCCGTCGCCGGCAGCGCGTACACCTTCTCCTACGCGACGTTCGGCGAGTTCGTCGCGTGGATCATCGGCTGGGATCTGATCCTGGAATTCGCGGTCGGCGCCGCCGTGGTGGCCAAGGGGTGGTCGAGTTACCTGGGCACCGTCTTCGGTTTCTCCGGTGGGGTTGCGGAGATCGGTCCGTTGAACTTCGACTGGGGTGCGTTGATCATCGTCGCGATCGTCACCACCCTGCTGGCGCTGGGTACCAAACTGTCGGCGAACGTGTCCGCGGTGATCACGGCCATCAAGGTCGCCGTCGTCGCGCTCGTGGTCATCGTCGGGGCGTTCTACATCAAGGCGGCCAACTTCTCGCCGTTCGTGCCGGCATCGGAAACCGGCAAGGGGGCGTCGGGAACCGGCGTCAACCAGTCCGTCTTCTCCCTGTTGACCGGCGCCGAGAGCAGTCATTACGGCTGGTACGGCGTGCTCGCCGGCGCCTCGATCGTCTTCTTTGCGTTCATCGGGTTCGACGTGGTCGCCACGACGGCCGAGGAAACCAAGAACCCACAGCGCGACGTCGCCCGGGGGATCCTCGCGTCCCTGGCCATCGTCACCGTGCTCTACGTGTCGGTGTCGATCGTGCTGTCGGGCATGGTCCGCTTCAGCGACCTACGTGACAAGGCCGAGGGCGGCCACGCCAACCTCGCGACCGCGTTCTCGCTCAACGGGGTGGACTGGGCGGCCAAAGTGATTTCGATCGGGGCACTGGCCGGTTTGACCACCGTGGTGATGGTGCTGATTCTCGGGTTGTCGCGCGTGCTGTTCGCGATGGCCCGCGACGGACTGCTGCCCCGCCAGCTGGCCAAGACCGGCAACCGCGGCACGCCGGTGCGGATCACGGTGCTCGTCGGCGTGCTCACCGCGGTGGCCGCCACCGTCTTCCCGATCGACAAGCTCGAAGAGATGGTCAACGTGGGGACGCTGTTCGCGTTCATCCTGGTCTCCGCCGGTGTGATGATCTTGCGGCGCACCCGCCCCGACCTCGAGCGCGGATTCCGGGCGCCGCTGGTGCCCGTGCTGCCCATTCTCGCCATCGCCGCCTGCGGCTGGCTGATGCTCAACTTGACCGGCCTGACCTGGATCCGGTTCGCGGTGTGGATGGTCATCGGCGTCGGGTTCTACCTGCTCTACGGACGATCCCATTCGGTGTTGGCCAGACGGGAGGCCGCCACCGTCAGCTGATTTACAAATCAGCACTGTTTGTCTAGACACCCGACAAATCTGCCTCTATAGTCAAGTCAATCGAACCTGACTTAGGAGGTAACCGTCGTGACGTCTCAGTTGGACAACGCCGTCCCTGCGCCGGCCGCGCAGTGGCGGGACAAGAAGCGCTACCTGTGGCTGATGGGCCTCATCGCGCCGACGGCACTCTTCGTGGTGCTGCCGGTCATCTGGGGTCTCAACCAGCTCGGCTGGACCGCGGCCTCGCAGGTGTTCTTCTGGGTTGGGCCGATCCTGATCTACGTGCTCCTGCCCGCGCTGGATCTGCGGTTCGGCCGGGACGGGCAGAACCCGCCCGAGGAGCTGATGGAGTACCTGGAGAACGACAAGTACTACCGGTACTGCACGTATGCGTTCATCCCGTTCCAGTTCATCAGCCTGATTTTCGGCGCGTACATGTTCACCGCGTCGGACCTGAGCTGGCTGGGCTATGACGGTTCGCTCGGCTGGTTCGCCAAGATCGGCCTGGCGCTGTCGGTGGGTGTACTCGGCGGAACCGGCATCAACACCGCGCACGAACTCGGGCACAAGAAGGACTCGCTGGAGCGCTGGCTGTCGAAAATCACGCTGGCCCAGACCTGCTACGGCCACTTCTACATCGAGCACAACCGTGGCCACCACGTCCGGGTCGCCACCCCCGAAGATCCGGCGTCGGCACGCTTCGGTGAAACCTTCTGGGAGTTCTTGCCGCGCAGCGTGTTTGGCAGTGCTCGCTCAGCGGTTAAGCTTGAAGCGGCGCGCATTCGCCGGCTCGGCCGCAGCCCGTGGGATCCGCGGACCTGGCCCGGCAACGACGTGCTCAACGCCTGGGTGATGTCGGTGGTGTTGTTCGCCGCGATCATTGCGGTGTTCGGCCCGGCGGTGATTCCGTTCCTGATCATCCAGGCGGTATTCGGGTTCTCGATGCTGGAAGCGGTGAACTACCTCGAGCATTACGGGCTGCTGCGCCAGAAGAACGCGAACGGCCGCTACGAGCGGTGCGCCCCGAAGCACAGCTGGAACTCCGATCACCTGGTGACCAACCTGTTCCTGTATCACCTGCAGCGGCACAGCGATCACCACGCCAACCCGACCCGGCGCTACCAGACGCTGCGCAGCATGTCCGAGGCACCCGAATTGCCCAGCGGCTACGCCACTTTGATCGGCGTGACGTACTTCCCGTGGGTGTGGCGCCGGATGATGGATCACCGCGTACTCGAGCACTACAACGGTGACATCACCAAGGTGAACGTCGATCCGCGCCGGCGGGAGAAGATCCTGGCCCGTTACGGAGTGTCGGCATGAGCGCCTACCAGTGCCCAATCTGCGACTACGTGTACGACGAGGCGAAAGGTGCTGCGCGGGAAGGTTTCCCGCCCGGCACCGCCTGGGCCGACGTGCCCGACGACTGGACCTGCCCCGACTGCGGGGTGCGAGAGAAAATCGACTTCGAAACTCTGGAGGCTACGACATGAGTGACTACAAGCTGTTCATCTGCGTGCAATGCGGATTCGAGTACGACGAGGCCAAGGGCTGGCCGGAGGACGGCATCGCGCCGGGCACCCGCTGGGACGACATCCCCGACGACTGGAGTTGCCCGGACTGCGGCGCCGCCAAGTCGGACTTCGAGATGGTGGAAGTGGCGAGACCGTGACGATTAGTCTCGCGCATGTGAAGAGTCCTCGGGTGCCCTATCCCGAGGCCTCTCGTGCGCTGCTGCGGGACTCGGTGCTCGACGCGATGCGCGAAGAACTGCTGACCAAGGACTGGTCGGCGATCACGCTGTCCGATGTCGCGCGCACCGCCGGGGTCAGCCGGCAGACCATCTACAACGAGTTCGGCTCCCGCCAGGGATTGGCACAGGGTTACGCGCTGCGGCTGGCCGACCGCTTGGTCGATGCCATCGGCGCGGCGATCAGCTCCAACGTCGGTGACGTCCTGGCCGCCTTCACCGAAGGCTTCCGGGTGTTCTTCACCGAGTCGGCCGCCGACCCGCTGGTCATCTCGCTCCTGACCGGCGTCGCCAAACCCGACTTGCTGCAGATGATCACCACCGACAGCGCGCCGATCATCACCCGCGCATCGGCCAAGCTCACCGAGGCCTTCATGAACAGCTGGGTCAGCGCGAGCGAGGAGGACTCGGGGGTGCTGGCCCGCGCGATCGTCCGGCTGGCGATGAGTTACGTTTCGATGCCGCCCGAAGCCGACCACGATGTGGCCTTAGACCTGGCCCGATTGATGACGCCGTTCGCCGAACGCTACGGTGTAGTCGATATTCCTTAGCTGTCAGAGCGCGCCACGCGCGCCTGTCCCGCGAGCCCGCAGGCTGAGGGTGTCGCCAGCGCGCGTGTCGCGCGCTCATCGGCAAATGACGAACGAAAAGGGGCTCTACATGTCTGAACTGACCGTCGATGTGAAGAACGGCATCGACTTCAAGGTCGCCGACCTTTCGCTGGCCGACTTCGGCCGCAAGGAGATCCGCCTCGCCGAGCACGAGATGCCCGGCCTGATGGCGCTGCGCCGCGAATACCACGATGTCCAGCCGCTCAAGGGTGCGCGGATCTCGGGTTCGCTGCACATGACCGTGCAGACCGCGGTGCTGATCGAGACGTTGGTGGCGCTCGGCGCCGAGGTGCGCTGGGCGAGCTGCAACATCTTCTCCACCCAGGACCACGCCGCCGCGGCCGTCGTCGTCGGCCCGCACGGCACCCCCGACGAGCCGCAGGGCACCCCGGTCTTCGCCTGGAAGGGCGAGACGCTGGAGGAGTACTGGTGGGCCGCCGAGCAGATGCTCACCTGGGAGGGCGAGCCGGCGAACATGATCCTCGACGACGGCGGCGACGCCACGATGCTGGTTCTGCGCGGTGCGCAGTACGAGAAGGCCGGCGTGGTTCCCCCCGCCGAAGAGGATGACTCGGCCGAGTGGAAGGTCTTCCTCGAGCTGTGCCGCAAAAGCTTTGAGAAGGACTACACCAAGTGGACGAAGATCGCCGAGTCGGTCAAGGGCGTCACCGAGGAGACCACCACCGGTGTGCTGCGCCTGTACCAGTTCGCCGCCGCGGGTGAGCTCGCGTTCCCGGCCATCAACGTCAACGACTCGGTCACCAAGAGCAAGTTCGACAACAAGTACGGCACCCGCCACTCGCTGATCGACGGCATCAACCGCGGCACCGACGTGCTGATCGGTGGCAAGAAGGTGCTGATCTGTGGGTACGGCGACGTCGGCAAGGGGTGCGCGGAGTCGCTGGCCGGCCAGGGTGCGCGCGTGCAGGTCACCGAGATCGACCCGATCAACGCGTTGCAGGCGCTGATGGACGGCTTCGACGTGGTCACGGTCGAGCAGGCGATCGGAGACGCCGACATCGTCGTCACCTCGACCGGCAACAAGGACATCATCACCCTCGATCACATGAAGGCGATGAAGGACAAGGCCATCCTCGGCAACATCGGCCACTTCGACAACGAGATCGACATGGCTGCGCTGGAGCGGTCCGGCGCCAAGCGGATCAATATCAAGCCGCAGGTCGACGAGTGGATCTTCGGCGAAGACGGCAAGTCGATCATCGTGCTGTCCGAGGGCCGGCTGCTGAACCTGGGCAACGCGACGGGTCACCCGTCGTTCGTGATGAGCAACAGCTTCTCCAACCAGGTGATCGCGCAGATCGAGCTGTGGACCAAGAACGACGAGTACGACAACGAGGTCTACCGGCTGGCCAAGCACCTGGACGAGAAGGTGGCCCGCATCCACGTCGAGGCCCTCGGTGGCACGCTGACCAAGCTCACCAAGGACCAGGCCGAGTACATCGGCGTCGACGTCGAGGGTCCGTACAAGCCGGAGCACTACCGCTACTGACGGTTAGGCTCCCGGCGTGCTCATCGTCATCGAGGGACTCGACGGGGCCGGCAAGCGGACGCTGACCGCCGGACTTCAGCGCGCGTTGGAAGCCGACGGCAAGTCGGTCACGACGTTGGCGTTTCCGCGGTACGGGCAGTCGATCCATGCCGACCTCGCCAGCGAGGCGCTGCACGGTCAGCACGGCGATCTGGCTGACTCGGTCTACGCGATGGCGACCTTGTTCGCACTCGACCGGGCCGAGGCGATCGACCAGATCGCTGCGCTTGGCCGCGAGCACGACGTGGTGATCCTGGATCGCTACGTCGCGTCGAATGCCGCCTACAGCGCCGCTCGGCTGCATCAGGACGCCTCGGGTGAGGCGGTGTCGTGGGTGGGTGCACTCGAGTACGGCCGGTTCGGTCTGCCCCGCCCCGATCGCCAGATCCTGCTCGACGCCTCGGTCGAGCTGGCGGCCGAACGGGCCAAGCAGCGGGCCGAGCAGGAGATCGACCGGGCGCGCGATGCCTACGAGCGCGACGACGGACTACAGCGCCGAACCGGTGCGGTGTATGCCGAACTGGGTGCCGCTAACTGGGGTGGACCCTGGTCGATTGTCGCTCCGGACGTCGATCCGACGGCTTTGGTGGCCTCTTTACTGGATTAGGGGACGCCACGCAGCGGAAATGTCGCAACTCGCCCGTGTGGTAGCCGGGGTTTGTCCCAATTCGGTGACACCATGGACACCATGAGGCAAAGGATTCTCGTAGTCGACGACGACCCATCGCTGGCCGAGATGCTCACCATCGTGTTGCGTGGCGAGGGTTTCGACACCGCGGTCATCGGCGACGGCTCGCAGGCGCTGACGGCTGTGCGTGAGCTCCGCCCCGATCTGGTGTTGCTGGACCTCATGTTGCCCGGCATGAACGGCATCGATGTGTGCCGGGTGCTGCGGGCGGACTCCGGCGTGCCGATCGTCATGCTCACCGCCAAGACCGACACGGTCGACGTGGTGCTGGGCTTGGAATCGGGCGCCGACGACTATGTGATGAAGCCGTTCAAGCCCAAAGAACTGGTGGCCCGAGTCCGGGCCCGGTTGCGGCGCAACGAGGACGAGCCGGCCGAGATGCTGTCGATCGCCGACATCGACATCGACGTGCCCGCGCACAAAGTCACTCGGGAGGGCGAGCAGATTTCGCTGACGCCGCTGGAGTTCGACCTGTTGGTGGCGCTGGCACGCAAACCACGCCAGGTGTTTACTCGAGATGTGCTGCTCGAACAGGTGTGGGGATATCGCCACCCCGCGGACACCCGTTTGGTGAACGTGCATGTCCAGCGGTTGCGGGCGAAGGTCGAGAAGGACCCCGAGAACCCGCAGGTGGTGCTGACCGTTCGAGGAGTGGGTTACAAGGCCGGACCCCCATGATCCGCGCGGAGGAGCGCCGCAGGTGATGTTCGGCTCGAGGCGGCGCATCCGCGGTCCGTGGGGACGATCGGGTCCCCTGGTTCGGGGTACGAGTGCGCTGAGTCGAGCACTGGGGTTGATCTGGCGCCGCTCGCTGCAGTTGCGGGTGGTCGTGCTGACGTTGGGTCTGTCGGCGGCCGTCATCTTGGCGCTCGGATTCGTGCTCACCAGTCAGATCACCAACCGTGTGCTCGACGTCAAGGTACATGCGGCCACTGAGGAATTGGACCGGGCGCGCAACACCGTCAGCGGAACGGTCAGCGGTGAAGAGGCGCGCTCGCTGGACTCCAGCCTGCAGCTGGCCCGCAACACGCTGATTTCCAAGACCGGTCAGTCCTCCGGGGCCGCGCTGGCGGGAACGTTCGACGCGGTCCTCATGGTCCCGGGTGACGGTCCGCGCGCGGCCACTGCTGCCGGGCCGGTGGATCAGATCCCGAAGTCGTTGCGCGACTTCGTCAAAGCCGGCCAGGTCAGCTACCAGTACTCGGCGGTGCATACCGAGAGCTTCAGCGGGCCGGCCCTGCTGATCGGAACGCCTGCGCCGTCGCACGTGCCGAATCTCGAGCTGTACCTGATCTTCCCGCTCAACAGCGAGGAGAACACGATCACTTTGGTGCGCGGGACGATGGCCACCGGTGGTCTTGTCCTGCTGGTGCTGCTGGCCGGGATCGCACTGCTGGTCTCGCGACAGGTGGTGCTGCCGGTGCGCTCGGCCTCGCGCATCGCCGAACGTTTCGCCGAAGGTCATCTGTCCGAACGGATGCCGGTGCGCGGCGAGGACGATATGGCGCGGCTTGCGGTGTCGTTCAACGATATGGCTGAAAGCCTGCAACGCCAGATCACCAACCTCGAAGAGTTCGGCAATCTGCAGCGTCGGTTCACCTCCGACGTCAGCCACGAGCTGCGCACCCCGCTGACCACTGTGCGGATGGCGGCCGACCTCATTCACGATCATGCCGAGGAACTCGACCCGGCGCTGCGACGCTCCACTGAACTGATGGTCAACGAGCTCGACCGGTTCGAGACCCTGCTCAACGATCTGCTGGAGATCTCGCGTCACGACGCCGGTGTCGCCGAACTTTCGGTCGAAGCGGTCGATTTGCGGTCGACGGTGAACAGCGCGCTGGGCAATGTCGGCCACCTCGCCGACGAGGCCGGTATCGAGTTGATGGTGAATCTTCCCGACCACGAGGTGATCGCCGAGGTCGACGCCCGCCGCGTCGAGCGCATCCTGCGCAACCTGATTGCCAATGCCATCGACCACGCCGAGCACAAGCCGGTCCGGATCCGGATGGCCGCCGACGAGGACACCGTCGCGGTCACCGTCCGGGACTACGGTGTCGGCCTTCGACCGGGTGAGGAGAAGCTGGTGTTCAGCCGGTTCTGGCGCTCGGATCCCTCGCGGGTGCGCCGTTCCGGCGGGACAGGACTGGGTTTGGCGATCAGTATCGAGGACGCCCGGCTGCACCAGGGTCGGTTGGAGGCGTGGGGCGAGCCCGGCAACGGTGCATGTTTCCGGCTGACGTTGCCGTTGGTGCGTGGACACAAGGTCACGACCAGCCCGCTGCCACTGAAACCTGTTGCCGCAGAGCGTGACAGTGGCAAGGATTCTCGGCAGGTTCGGCAGCGGGAGCCGGCGGGGGAGAGCGTGTGAGACGCCGGCTGCTGGCGCTGTTGATGGCCGGGCTGGTTGCGTTGTTGGCTGGTGGATGTGCCGGTGTGCCGAATTCTTCGGCGCCACAGGCGATCGGCACGGTCGAGCGTCCCCAGCCCAAGAGCCTGCCCAAGCCGACGCCGGGAATGGATCCCGACCAGCTGCTGCGGGAATTCCTCAAGGCCACTGCCGATCCGGCGAACCGGCATCTGGCGGCGCGGCAATTCCTCACCGCCGCGGCCTCCAGCGCGTGGGACGACCAGGGCAGTGCGCTGTTGATCGACAATGTCGTGTTCGTCGAAACCCGCACTCCCGATCGGGTTTCGGTCACGATGAAGGCGGATATGCTTGGGTCGCTGTCCGATGTGGGTGTATTCGAAACCGCTGAGGGGCAGCTGCCCGACCCTGGGCCGATCGAATTGGTGCAAACTCCGGACGGTTGGCGAATCAACAAGGTGCCCAACGGTGTGTTCTTGGATTGGCAACAGTTCCAGGCGACCTACAAGCGCAACACCCTGTATTTCGTCGACCCGACCGGCAAGACCGTCGTTCCCGATCCGCGTTATGTCGCGGTGTCCGATGCCGACCAACTGGCCACCGAACTCGTCACCAAGCTGATCGCCGGGCCACGCCCGGAGATGGCCCGCACCGTACGAAACCTCCTCGGGCCGCTGAAGCTGATCGGTCCCGTGACCCGAGCCGACGGCGGTAAAACCGGCATCGGTCGCGGTTACGGCGGCGCGAAGCTCGACCTGGAGAACTTGACCACCACCGATCCGCATAGCCGGCAACTACTTGCCGCACAGATCATTTGGACGTTGGCGCGGGCCGACATCAAGGGCCCGTACGTGATCAATGCCGACGGGGCCGCTCTCGACGACCGGTTCGCCGACGGCTGGGACACCACCGATGTGGCGGCCACCGATCCGGGTGCCGTCGACGGCGCCTCCGCCGGTGTGCACGCGTTGATCCGCGGATCGATGGTGTCGCTGGACGGGCAGCGCGCCACCCCGGTGCCCGGTTCGTTCGGACAGATGAACGATCAGGTGTCGGCGGCGCTGTCGCGGACCGGTCAGGCCATCGCCTCGGTCACGGTGCAGCGGCCCGGTGCGCCGGACATGATGTCTTCGGTGTGGATCGGCCCGAACGGGGGCGCGGCGGCCAAGGCTACTGACGCGCGTTCGTTGACGCGACCCTCGTGGGCGCTGGACGACGCGGTGTGGGTGGTGGTCGACGGCAACAGTGTGGTGCGGGTCATTCAGGAGCAGGCCTCGGGGCAGCCGGCGCGCATCCCGGTGGATTCCGCGGCCGTGGTGTCCCAATTCCCCGGGGCCATAGTGGATCTACAGCTGTCCCGCGACAGCACCAGGGCGGCCATGGTGGTCAACGGCCAGGTGATCCTGGCGAATGTGGAGCAGACGCCGGCCGGAGAGTTCGCGCTGACGTATCCGCGACGGCTCGGTTTCGGCCTCGGATCGTCGGTGGTATCGCTGTCGTGGCGCACCGGCGACGACATCGTCGTCACCCGAACCGATGCGGCGCATCCGGTGTCGTACGTGAACATCGACGGAGTCAACTCCGACGGGCCGAGCGGCAACATCGCGATGCCGGTGACGGCGGTCGCGGCCAACCCGGCAGCGGTCTATGTGTCCGACAGTCGCGGAGTGTTGCAGCTGTCGGGCAACAGCGCCGAGAACAGTCAATCCTGGTCGGACGTCCGGCCTTTCCTGACGCCCGGCGCGGTGCCGGTGCTTCCCGGCTGAGAGGAGATCTGGTGTCTGGACCCGTGCTGCCCGGTGTGATCCGTCAAATCGGCTACATCGTGCAGGATTTCGACAAGGCGCTAGACGAGTTTCTCGCGCTGGGTGTCGGTCCGTTCTACGTGCTGCGCGGGATCGAGCAGACCGGGATCTACCGCGGCCAGGACTGCACGGTGAAGCTGACACTGGGGTTGGCCAACAGCGGCGATATGCAGATCGAGATCATCCACCAGGACAACGATGCGCCGTCGATCTACTCGGAGTTCACCTCGGCGGGCGGGGATGGTTTTCACCAGTGGGCCTACTGGGCCGAGGACTACGACGCCGCCTTGGCGGCCGGCCACGCCGCGGGGTGGCCGGTGGTGTGGTCGGGTGGCGATGCGAGCACGGCCCGCTATGCCTACTTCGAACCGCCGTCGGGCACGGCCGCGACGATCATCGAGCTGATGGAGCTCACCCCGGCGACGATCGGGATGGGTGAACTGGTGCGGTCGGCCTCCGTCGGCTGGGACGGCAGCGACCCGATCCGGACACTGTTCGGGTAGCGGCGGCTGCGCGTTTCCGGGCTTGACCCGCTGCTCAGAGGTGAATTGTGGAGGCGGTGTCAAGCCAGTAGCGTTTGCTCTGTGAGTGGAGAGTTTCGGACCGATCCGGCCGTGCTGTCGGCCACGTGTCAGTCGCTGTCTGGGGCTGCTCAGCACTTGCTCGAACGATTGAAGTCTCTGGATGGAAACGTCACCTCGATGCTGGCGAACTGGCAGGGCACTTCTGGCGGCTCATACGGGGACGCCTGGAAGATGTGGCACACAGGCGCCGACGAGGTGGAGAAAGCCCTGGCGATCATGGCCGACTTGCTCGGAGAGGCGGGCAAGACGTTCGCGTCGCAGGAGCAAGCCAATGCCGCGGAGGTGCGAGGTGTCTACGGTGGCTGAGGCATTTTCGGTGAATCCTGAGTCGCTCGCGGATGCCGTGGCCGAGATGTCGGAGTTTCAGCGGACCGCCGAGAGCCTCCTCGCCGAGATCGACTCGACGATATCCGCTCTGCACATCACGTGGGCCGGGGAAGCCACCGCCGCGCACGCCGAAGCGCACCGGTCATGGAAACACGGTGCCGCGCTCATGCAGGAAGCGCTGAACCGGTTGCATGCGGCCGGAGACACCGCACACAGCAACTACACGTCGGTGATGACGAACAACCAGAACATGTGGTCTTAGCGGGGTCATATGCCACCGCTCTCCGTGGACCCCACCGCACTTGACGGTGCGGGTTCGGCACTGGTCGATGTCGGCAAGGACATCGGTTGGACGATGTCGACGCTCGAGGGTGCGCTGTCGGGTTGCGGCAGCATGTGCGGCAATGATCCGGTCGGTGCGGCGATGGGGCAGAAGTACGATTCGACCGCTGCTGCCGTCTTGCAAGCGATCGCTGCAGCCCGCAACGGTCTGGTGAATCTTGGTGACGGTGTGCGGGTTTCGGCCCACAACTACTCGATGGCCGATGCCCAGTCCGACGTCTCGGGCAGGACCCAGCCGCTACCGGTCCCGCCGGCGTCGGGAAAGATAACGGCCTCGACGCCGCCATCATCGGTGGGCGCAGGCGACGCGGCGCCGGCAGGGTTCGGTTGGGTGGCCAAGTACATCGGGATGATCTGGCCCAACGGAGACTCTGCTCAATTGCGTGCTGCCGCGGCCGCCTGGACAGCGGCCGGCACTCAACTGTTGGTGACCGAGACCTCCGCAGCGGGACCGCTGGGAATCGTAGGCGCCCAGCAGATTCCGGAAGCCGAGGCGATCGGTAAAGCCTTCACCGAATCAATCAACGGTGCCGTGCAGATCATGAATCAGTCCACCACGATAGCGGCACAGTTGAACGCGTATGCGGCCAAGATCGATGCGGTTCATGCGGCGATCATCGACCTGCTGAGCAGGATCTGCGATCCGATGACCGGCTTCAAAGAAGTCTGGGACGTTCTCACTGGAGAGGACGAAGACGAGATCAAGAAGATCGCCGATGACATCAAAACGGTGATCGACAACTTCAAGTCCGAAACGTCGGCGCTGGCATCAGAGATGACGGTGGCGATGTCGGCGGCCGAGAACATCGCGTCCTCGATGACCAAGTATGCCGATAAGGAGTGGAACCAGTTCCTGCATGGAACCGAGGTCGGGCGATTGATCGACCGCGATCTACGACTCACCAAGGGGTTCTTCGGACAGGCCGAGAATCTAGTGAAGGACAACTGGAAGTACGGACCGCTGCGGGCGATGACACAGCCCGACCGGTGGTTCAACGACTGGAAGGAGACCGTCACCGGGATGGCGCCGCTGGTCGGCCTCGGTGGTGACGGGGCGCCGGGCGTCGGCGAGTCCTGGAAGGACGCGGGGAAGGGCTTCGTGCACTCGGATCTCTGGTCGAAGGATCCGGCAGAAGGGTTGGGCGCCAACCTGTTCGACGCGCTCACATTTCTCGTTCCCGGCGGCGGGCTCGGTGCGGCAGGCAAGGTGACCCACGGTGCAGCAGATGCGGCCGAAGCCGCGGCCAAGGCGGCACCGCACGTCGCTGATGCGGCTCCGCAGGTAGCGCGCGATGTCGCGAAGGGTGCCGAAGCCGCGGTGCCGCCGCCTGTTCGCCCGCCGGAAGTGCCAGCGGGCGGTGCGCCACGTCCGCTGCCTGATGCGGCGCCAAAGCCGGCGACGCCCGAGGCTGTGCCGCCGAAGCCGACTCCTTCAGCGCCAGCTGAGCCGCGGTCGGCGCCCGTTGAAGGTCACGGTGCCGGGGGGCCGACGGAGCGGGCACCTGCGGGAGCAGCGCCTGAGCATGCGGGGTCTGGACGCGCCGAAGTGCCGAAAGTGCCTGGGGAGCCTCGGCCTTCGGTTGTGGACGTGCCCGCTACTGCGGCTGAGCGGCAGGCCCTGGCGAACCAGCTTGCAGAAGCACCGGCGAGCGCGCCTTCGGCTGGATCAGGTGGCGCGGGATCGGCCTTGCCGAGTGCTCCTTCCGCCGGAGCGCTGGGCAGCGGCAGTGGTCACGCCGCCGACGTGATGTCCTCTGCCGCAGGCGGCGCGGGCGACCGAGTACCCGCGGCAGTCGGAGCGCACGGCGCGGAGGCAGCCGCAGACGGGGCGGGGCATGGCCCTCACCCGGGTTCAGGCGACGGCGGAGGTGGTTCGCACGGCGGGTCTGGTGATCATGGAGGTGGCGGGCGACCCGACGACATCAACCCGGATCCACGCGGCAATTCGTCTGATGGCCCCGATCCGCAGCACCATCATGGAGACACGCCCACTGCCAGTGGTCCATCACACGATCCTGTGCATTCCTATCCCGAGGAAAAGGGTGATGGCTGGGAGCGCGTGGACGACAAGCCGAATGACAAACCGACGTACGGTGAACCGCTCGACGAACACTGGTCTAGCGATCACTATCCGCATCCCGATGAGATCGATCCCGAGGTGCGATCCCTGATTACCGATCACGATGCACCGTATGGGCGCGACGCCCGCGGCGTGCCGATGAGCAAAGAGGACTACGAGGCCCGCTACAACGAAATTGGTCCTGAGGGTAGGGAATTCCAGAATTATCCGCCGAATGATGGTGCCGTTCCGCACTCGAAAGTTGTGTACGACTCCATTGATGCTTACATCCGCGACTACGGCAGGGAAGTAGACCGCATTGGACTTGAGTCTGGGAAGTACCTCGCGGTGATGCGTGATGGGATTGCGGAGTCATTTGAGTCCCGTGGCCTGCCTATATCGACCCTTCTGGACCCATACTTCTCGTATTCGTTAACCGGCCGCATGCCGGAGGGTTGGCACATCGAAGTGTCAGAAGTCGCGCCAGCGTTTGGACGCGAGGGAGGGTCACTCCAGGTGCGTATCTTCGACCAAGCGAATGTTGAGGTTCGAGTAGAACGACTGAAGAGAATGGGGGTCATTCGATGACCAATTCGCCGCAAATCAATCCAGACCTGGTTGACTGGGCCCGGCAAGCTGGTTACGCGTTTGGGCATTCAGATCAGTTAGGTGCGGCGTTGTTTTGGACCGATCCCGGCGGGGAGACTCGACTCTTCGTTCGTGGCTCGGCCGGTATGGCCACACTCACGTCAGCCGACCGCGGCGAAGATGAGGTATTCGTCCTCTCCTCCCCCCGGATCGAGATTATCGAGGACTATCTTTGGGACTTCTTCGGATCCGACATCCGCTCAAAACGCAGATTGCCATGGCTGGAGGTACCGACGACTGAGGCTCAGCTCGCGGGAGGGTTCACTATAGATCGAGGTAATGACGGGTTCGCCTATCTAATCGATGCCAAAGGCGAGCGGCTCGTTCAAGTACGTGATGGCGATGTCGGGATGATGGACTTGGTTCTCCTGTCGCACCTCATTGGTCAGAGCTCCAGTGACATCAAACAGAGCTATGAGTCAGCTGACGGCCGACCGGTCTTCGCGCACTAGGCCGCATGGTTTCGAACGACGATGACAGTGTCAAATGACGAGTTAGACGGCCTGCTCGTGGACGAGATGCCAGATTCACTGCCGGCGCAGTTGAGGAAGACTTCGGGCGATAATGAGGCCTGAGATCGGTTTGACTTCAGCATTTGAACGCTGGGCACACAGAGCAGGTTTCCAAATTACCGAGTCGTCCTCGACGGACGGGCGAGCGATCGTGTGGGACGGCGGAGGAGAGATTCGCTACTTCTTCGGCGTTGACGCGGACGGCTGGATCGTCGCCACGTGCTCAGAACGTATGGGAAAAGAGCAGTTTGAGCTCGCCTCCACCCTGCCCTCGTTGGTTGAGCGCAAGTTCATAACGGATTTCGCCCGACCAATCAGATCCCTGAACGCCCTCCGACGTCTCGCGCACCCACGCACTGCCGAGGATGTGGCTGCCGGCTACTCGATCGGCAGGCAACATTATTGGGGCAAAAACCGGTGCACCCTTGTCGACCCCGAGAATCGAGTGGTGGCTGTTGTGGGCGGCGGTGAGTTGGTCGGCACGATGAAAGTTGCTTACCTGTCAGTGCTTGCGTCAAACACTGTGGAAGCGATCGAGCAGTCGTTCTTGGATCCGGAGGGCAAGCCAGTGTTCTCTGTTCGGGATGACTAGGACACAGGAGTGACGATGGCGGTCAGGCGATTTGACAATACCTACTTCTCTCGGGAGGACCGATTCTGGCTGGGTGTTGATCTGAAGGAGGGCGGCCACTACGCGTCTTTCCCGGTGGCAGCCCAAGTAGTGGATTACATCGAGTACTACCGTTTAACTCCCGAGCAGTACAAGCACTTCAGCGAAAACCACGACGCTGCACTTGAGTTCATCGAGTCGTGCCGCCGCCGTGAGCATGACGATCTGCTCATCTACAAGCCCGGTTGGAACCGCGGCACGCCGTCATGACTACCGGCCAACCGGAATTCAATGCGGCCATCTGCGTCTACCTCAAGAACTATCCAGGACGAAATGTCCAGCAGTTCAACGAAGTTTTCGGCGACCGAGCCGAACAACTCCTAGTGCGCGTCCACGAAATCTCGCAGAGACCGTCGAAATCGATCTGGAGTGGAGCGGTCCGACACTCACCGACGGTGGACCGCCATCGAGGCAATCATGGTCGAGCGTCACCCGAGCCTTGCACCCGAAGCGCTTGGCGCGCTCGACAACTACCACACCATCTGGTCCGATAACCGGCCCAGCAGTAAACCAACCTAATTCTCCGGCGGAGCCTTTGGCTCGAATGGTTGGTACCACTTCCATTGGGCGCGTTCGCCGATGGGTCCGCGGCATGGTGGGACGTCGGGTGGCGGTTGGTTGGGTGGGCGGGCTAGTGATCGTGGGGTGAGGGGGTCGCCGTCGCTGTCGACGACGGTGAGGTGGTGTGCGGGTCCGGTGATGGTGATGTCGCCGCGGTGGTGTGCGCGGTGGTGGTAGGGGCAGAGCAGGACGAGGTTGTGGAGTTCGGTGGGGCCGCCGTTTTCCCAGTGCTGGATGTGGTGGGCGTGTAGTCCGCGGGTGGCGCCGCAGCCGGGGACGGCGCAGGTGGTGTCGCGGTGTTCGAGGGCGCGGCGTAGTCGCCGGTTGATCGTGCGGGTGCTGCGCCCGGCGCCGAGGGGTTGGCCGTTGCGTTCGAACCAGACTTCGCAGGTGGTGTCGCAGGTGAGGTATTGGCGGTCGGCCTGGGTGAGCAGGGGACCCAGATGGAGTTCCCCGATGCGCTTGTCGACGTCGAGGTGCACGACGACGGTGGTGTGTTGTCCGTGGGGGCGGCGGGCGACGTCGGTGTCCCAGCCGGCCTCGATGAGGCTCATGAACGCGTCGGTGGTGTTGGGCAGGGGTGGTGCGTTGTTGGTGGAGTCGGTGTCGTGGTCGCGTTTCCAGTCGGCGATCAGCGCATCGTGGTGGGATTGCAGGGCGGCGTCGAAGGTGGCTGCTTCGATGTTGGGAAGAGTGATATTCCAGGTGGTCGCCTCGTCGCCGACGGTTTTGCGGAGCGAGCGTGGCGGGTCGGGTTGGGGGCCGGGTTTGGGTGGTCGGGGTTGGAGTTTGATGGCTTTGCGTAGTTGGCTGACGGTGGCAACGGTGGCCAGTTGTGCGTAGTGCTCGTCGGATCCGTCGGCGGCGCGTTCGGCGATGACGCCGACTTGATCGACTGAGAGCTGGCCCTCGCGCAATGCCGCCACACATCGCGGGAATTCCGGTAGTCGTTGTGCGACTGTGGAAATGGTGTTGGCGTTGGCTGTCGAGGTGCCCAGTTTCCAGGCCACCACCGCGGCGACGGAGCGTGCCCCGGTCATGCCGCACAGGTTGCCGTGGTCGAGTTCGGCGACGAGTTCCACGATGCGCCCGTCGATCGCGTTGCGCTGCCCGGCCAGCTCCGCCAACTCCTCGAACACCACCTCGAGGCGCTCCTTCGGGGTGAGCACGGCGGCCGACGACATGACTACATCATGGCAGCACCCACCGACAAAAAGGAACGCCTAGAGGTGGCCCAGCACCCGCGCCGCGAACAGCGCCGGATGTTCCCGATGCATGAAGTGTCCGCCGGGGACTTCCTCAACGATGTACTCGCCCTTGAACATCCGGGCGGAGCGACGGTAATCCGATGGCTCGGCCACGGGGTCGTCAGTTCCGGCGATGACGACCGTCGGCACGGTGATCTTCTTCTTCAATGACGCCGACGGCAGCGGTGACAGTTTCCGGTAGTAACCGAACGCGGCGTCGAGGCTTCCGGGGCTTGAGAAGCACTCGCGGACGGCATCGAACTCCGCGGCGGGCGGAGTCCACGTCGGCGACCATCGCCGATAGATGGCGGGTAACGCCTCGAAATTGTTGCGTGCGAACCGCTTCGCCGCCCCGGGCAGCTTGTACGCGGCGAAATGCCTGACACCCCAGACCTTCCGAAGTGAAGGCTTCAACGTCGCGGGATGTGGAATCGCCACAGTGATCAGCTTGGACACCAAATCCGGCCTCAGCGCCGCCGCACCGTAGACTGCCGAGGCACCCCAGTCGTGGCCGATGAGCACGGCCTCGGAAGCTCCCAGCGCAGATATCAACGCCAGCACGTCACGCGCCAGCGTCTCCTGACCGGGATCTGCGGCAGGCACCGCAGTCGGGTGATAGCCCCGCATGAACGGGCTGACGGCCCGATAGCCGCGTGCAGCAATCAGGGGACGAAGGTGATCCCACGTGTGCGCGGTATCCGGGAACCCGTGGAGCATCAGCACCAGAGGTCCTGCGCCCTCCTCGATGTAGGCGAACGTCAGTCCGTTCGCCTCGACGAATCCCGTCGTCTCAGCCACTCCTGTGGACAGTACTCCCGCCACATCGCCGGAACCGGCCACACTGAGCCATGCTCGACCTCATCCTCCCGCTCGAGTGCGGAGGGTGCGGTGCGCCGTCGACCAGGTGGTGCGACGCCTGCGCCGCGTCGCTGAAGGTCCACACCGACGAACCGCACCTCGTCACCCCGCGCATAGACCCCGGCGTGCCCGTCTTCGCTCTCGGCCGCTATGCCGGCCCCCGCCGGCAGGCCATCGTCGCGCTCAAAGAGCACGGCCGTCGCGACCTCGTCGCCCCGCTGGCCCGCGCCCTGGCCCTCGGCATCCATCAACTCGAAACCTGGGGCATCCTCGACACCCCGTTCACCATCGTCCCGGCGCCCACCCGTGCCTCGGCTGCCCGCCGCCGCGGCGGCGACCCCGTCACCCGCATCGCCATCCGGGCCACTCGGCAACACCCGCAGACGCGAGTCACCCAGGCCCTGAAAACGCGAGCGATGGTCCGCGACTCCGTCGGCCTGACGATCGCCGACCGCGAGCGCAACCTGTCCGGCCGCATCAAGATCACCAAACAAGTCGAAGGCGACGTCCTGCTCGTCGACGACATTGTCACCACCGGCGCCACCGCCCGCGAAGCGGTGCGGACGTTCACCAAAACCGGCGTGAATGTAACGGCGGTGTTGACCCTCGCGCACGCCTGACCAGGGGAGGACTTCAGTCCCTGTAACAGGGGTTGAAAGAACTGGAAACAGGTGCGCCGAAAAGGTGGCACACCGGTGTGAATAACGACTACCGTCGGGGCCAACACACCGTGAATAAATCACGGGGGCGGTCTAGTCACAGGCCCGCCGCTTCGCCGAGCAACGGTAGGAGGTGAGGTTTCTCGACCCCTGGCGCCGGCGGATGAATTTCGTGCCAATCCTGTCGGCGCAGACTCCCAAGACAGGCCGGCACGCCAAGGTGCGTGCAACCCGTAACAGAAACGAGTTGTCAAGCATGTCAATCGATTCCGTGAACACCGGTCAATTACTCGCCGACGATGACGACCTTGCCGAACCCGACGCCAATGCCGAAGTGCAGGTGTGCGGGCGCAACGTCGAAATCCCCGATCACTACCGCGTCTATGTCGCGCAGAAGCTCGCTCGCCTCGAACGGTTCGACCGCTCGATCTACCGCTTCGATGTCGAGCTCGAGCATGAACGCAACCGCCGCCAACGTAAGAACTGTCAGCACGTCGAGATCACCGCGCGCGGTCGCGGGCCGGTGGTCCGTGGGGAGGCCTGTGCGGACAGTTTCTACGGCGCCTTCGAGGCTGCCGTCCACAAACTCGAGAACCGGCTGCGGCGCACGAAGGATCGGCGCAAGGTTCATTACGGCGACAAGACACCGGTATCGCTTCACGAGGCCACCGCGGTGACTCCGCTCATCGACGCGGCCGCGGCGTTCACGCCCGAGCAGCCCGCCGTCCAGGAGCCGGCGGTCGACGACCACGAACCGGGCCGCATCGTGCGCACCAAGGAGCACCCCGCGAAGCCGATGACCGTCGACGACGCGCTCTACGAGATGGAGCTCGTCGGCCACGACTTCTTCCTGTTCCATGACAAGGAGAGCGATCGGCCGTCGGTGGTCTACCGCCGCCACGCCTATGACTATGGGTTGATCCGGCTGGGCTGATCGCCGCTGCCCGGGCTCGACCAGCGCGTCACCTAGGATGGGGGGCGCTTAAGCCTCCAATCCACAGGGAGGCCCCTCCTACATATGTTCAGGGGAAAACGTGCTGTCGAAGTTGCTGCGCCTTGGTGAAGGTCGCATGGTCAAGCGCCTCAAGGGGGTGGCTGACTACGTCAACACCTTGTCCGACGACGTAGAGAAGTTGTCGGACGGCGAGCTGCGGGCCAAGACCGACGAGTTCAAGAAGCGCGTTGCTGACGGCGAAAGCCTCGATGACCTGCTCCCCGAGGCTTTCGCCGTCGCCCGCGAGGCGGCCTGGCGGGTGTTGCAGCAGCGCCACTTCGACGTCCAGGTGATGGGCGGCGCCGCACTGCACTTCGGCAACGTCGCGGAGATGAAGACCGGTGAGGGCAAGACCCTGACCTGTGTGCTTCCCGCCTACCTCAACGCGCTGTCCGGCGACGGCGTCCATGTCGTCACCGTGAACGACTACCTGGCCAAACGCGACAGCGAGTGGATGGGCCGTGTGCACCGCTTCCTGGGCCTCGACGTCGGCGTCATCCTGTCCGGACTGACCCCGGACGAGCGCCGCGCCGCCTACGCCGCCGACATCACCTACGGCACCAACAACGAGTTCGGCTTCGACTACCTGCGCGACAACATGGCCCACTCGGTCGAGGAGATGGTGCAGCGCGGCCACAACTACGCGATCGTCGACGAGGTCGACTCGATCCTCATCGACGAGGCCCGTACCCCGCTGATCATCTCCGGCCCGGCCGACGGCGCCTCGCACTGGTACACCGAGTTCGCCCGGCTGGCCCCGCTGATGAAGAAGGACACCCACTACGAGGTCGATATCAAGAAGCGCACCGTCGGTGTGCACGAGCTGGGTGTCGAGTTCGTCGAGGACCAACTCGGCATCGACAACCTGTACGAGGCCGCCAACTCGCCACTGGTCAGCTACCTCAACAACGCGCTGAAGGCCAAGGAGCTCTTCGAGCGCGACAAGGAATACATCGTCCGCAACGGCGAGGTTCTGATCGTCGACGAGTTCACCGGCCGCGTGCTGATCGGCCGCCGCTACAACGAGGGCATGCACCAGGCCATCGAGGCCAAGGAAAACGTCGAGATCAAGGCCGAAAACCAGACGCTGGCCACGATCACCCTGCAGAACTACTTCCGGCTCTACGACAAGCTCGCCGGCATGACCGGTACCGCCGAGACCGAGGCCGCCGAGCTACACGAGATCTACAAGCTCGGTGTGGTCCCGATCCCGACGAACCGTCCGATGATCCGTAAAGACCAGACCGACCTGATCTACAAGACCGAGGAAGCCAAGTACATCGCCGTCGTCGACGACGTCGTCGAGCGCTACGAGAAGGGCCAGCCGGTCCTGATCGGCACCACCAGCGTCGAGCGGTCGGAGTACCTGTCCCGGCAGTTCCAGAAGCGGCGCGTCCCGCACAACGTGCTCAACGCCAAGTTCCACGAGCAGGAGGCCGGCATCATCGCCGAGGCCGGCCGGCGCGGTGCGATCACGGTGGCCACCAACATGGCCGGCCGTGGTACCGACGTCGTGCTCGGCGGCAACGTCGACTTCCTGGTCGACCAGCGCCTGCGGGAGCGGGGCCTGGATCCCGTCGAGACCCCCGACGAGTACGAGGCCGCCTGGCAGGAAGAACTGCCGAAGGTCAAGGAGCAGGCGGCCAAAGAAGCCGAGCACGTCATCGAGGTCGGTGGCCTCTACGTGCTGGGCACCGAGCGCCACGAGTCCCGTCGTATCGACAACCAGCTGCGTGGTCGTTCCGGTCGCCAGGGCGATCCGGGCGAGTCCCGCTTCTACCTGTCGCTGGGTGACGAACTCATGCGGCGCTTCAACGGCGCCACGCTGGAAAGCCTGCTGACCCGCCTCAACCTGCCCGACGACGTGCCGATCGAGGCCAAGATGGTGACCCGCGCGATCAAGAGCGCGCAGACCCAGGTCGAGCAGCAGAACTTCGAGATCCGCAAGAACGTCCTCAAGTACGACGAGGTGATGAACCAGCAGCGCAAGGTCATCTACGAGGAGCGCCGCCGGATCCTGGAAGGCGAGAACCTGCAGCAGCAGGCGCACGACATGCTCGTCGACGTCATTACCGCCTACGTCAACGGCGCCACCGCCGAGGGCTACGCCGAAGACTGGGACCTCGAGCAGCTGTGGACCGCGCTGAAGCAGCTCTACCCGGTGGGCATCGACCATCACGACCTGCTCGACAACGACGCCATCGGTGAGCCCGGCGAGCTGACCCGTGAAGAGCTGCTCGACGCTCTCGTCGAGGACGCCGAAAAGGCTTATGCCACACGCGAAGCCGAGATCGAGGCCCTTGCCGGTGAAGGCGCCATGCGCCAGCTGGAACGCAACGTGCTGCTCAACGTGATCGACCGCAAGTGGCGCGAGCACCTCTACGAGATGGACTATCTCAAGGAGGGCATCGGCCTGCGGGCCATGGCGCAGCGCGATCCGCTGGTCGAGTACCAGCGCGAGGGCTACGACATGTTCGTCGGCATGCTCGACGGCCTCAAGGAGGAGTCGGTCGGCTTCCTGTTCAACGTGCAGGTGGAGGCCACTCCGGCACCCGCGGTCGCGCCGGTCGACACCCCGGCCGGGTTGGCCGATCTGGGCAACCAGCAGCAGGAGCCGGCACCGGCCTTGCGCGCCAAGGGAATCGACGACGACGACTCCCGGCAGCTGACCTACAGCGGCCCCGCCGAAGACGGCTCGGCCGAGGTGCAGCGCAACGGCGGCGGCAAGCACGCCGCGACGGCGGGCACCACCCGCAAGGAGCGCCGCGAGGCGGCGCGCAAGCAGTCGAAGAGCAGCAGCAGGCTGCGCCGGGGTTAACCGCGGTAATTCACCCGGCTAGCCGATGTGCAACGCCACCACCTGCCAACGCAGACCGGTCGGCGTCATGACCTGCTCGACGCGACAGGCGATGGCGTGGATGCGCTCGTCGCGGGTGTAGGTCGCGGCCACTTCGGCGGCTGATCCGTCGGTCCCGACCGGCTGCACTCGTAGCCGGCGCAGTCGTGCGGCGCCGTTGCCCTCGTGGCGGGCGACCGCAGGCAGCAGCGACTCCACCAGGCCGGAGGCGAGCAAGGGGCGCAGCTGCGCCAGCGAGCGCCGCCGGTCGATCACCTCGAGCACACGGCGCAGGGCCGCGTCGGCGAATCCGCCTGCGGCACGCAGCGGCGCGGACGGGGCCGCGGGCGGCACGGGACGGGGCGCGGATTCGAGGGCGCGGGGACGCAGCAGGTGCATCCGCTCGGGTGCGGTGTGCAGCACCGGCGGCTCGTAGTCGACGACGGGAACGACGCAGGACATGGGCACTCTCCGGGATCGGTCAATGCAGGGACCGGCTGCCGGAGAGGGGCGAACCGTTGGCGACATGATGGCACAGCCGCGGCGGTCGTGTGTGCACCCGCGATGCGGCACCCCCGGGTATGCGGTTACCGTGTCGGGACGGGCGGGGATGTCGATGAGGGGAATGTCGCAACGATGGTGACTCGACTGTCAGCATCGGACGCCTCGTTCTTCCACCTCGAGGACACCTCCACCCCGATGTACGTCGGCTCGCTGGCGATCGTGCGCAAGCCCCGCGCCGGCCTGAGCTACGAAACCCTGCTCGAAACCGTCGAACGCCGCCTGCCGCAGATTCCGCGGTATCGCCAGAAGATCCGCGAGGTCACCCTCGGTTTGGCGCGCCCGGTGTGGGTCGACGACCCCGACTTCGACATCACCTATCACGTGCGGCGCTCGGCGCTGCCGTCGCCGGGAAGCGACGCCCAACTCCACGAACTGATCGCCAGGCTGGGTTCACGCCCGTTGGACCGATCCCGCCCGCTGTGGGAGATGTACCTCATCGAGGGCCTGGCAAAGAACCGGCTCGCCATCTACACGAAGTCGCATCAGGCGCTGGTGAACGGGATGACGGCGCTGGAGATCGGCCACGTGGTCGCCGACCGCAGCCAGAAGCCGCCGACGTTCGGCGAGGACATCTGGATCCCGAGCCGCGAACCCACCAACGGTCAGCTGTTGCTCGGCGCGGTCGGGGAGTGGCTGGCCCGGCCCCGCATGCAGATGCAGGCGGTCAGCTCGGCCATCGGTGAGCTCGCCCGCAACAGCGGCGAAGTGGTCGACCTGGCACGGCGGCTGACCGACGTCGCCCGCACCGTGGCCCGCGGCACCGCGCCGAGCAGCCCGCTGAACACCAAGGTCTCGCGCAACCGCCGATTCACCGTGGCTGTCGGTTCGCTGGCGGACTACCGGGCCGTGCGCTCACGCTACGACTGCGACGTCAACGACGTCGTGCTGGCCGTGATCGCCGGCGCCCTGCGCAACTGGCTGCTCTCCCGCGGCGAGCCGGTCACCACGAGCTCGACGGTGCGGGCCATGGCGCCGACGTCGGTGTACCCCGAGGCGGTTCTGGAATCGTCCGGTCCCGGACAGGCCATCAGCGAAGTGGCGCCCTTCCTCGTCGACCTGCCGGTGGGCGAGGGCAACGCGGTGGTCCGACTGTCCCAGATCGCGCACACCACCGAATCGCATTCGGCTGCAGCCAGTCTGGTGGATGCCCGCACCATCGTCACGCTGTCGGGCTTCGCGCCGCCGACGCTGCATGCGATGGGCACCCGGGTCGCTACGCAGTTCTCGGCCCGCCAGTTCAACCTGTTGATCACCAACGTGCCGGGGCCGCAGTCGCAGATGTACGTGGCCGGGGCCAAGCTGCTGGAAATCTTCGCCGTGCCCCCGCTGCTGCACAACCAGGTGCTGGCCATTGGCGTCACATCGTATTGCGGCATGCTGTATTTCGGCATCAACGCCGACCGTGACGCGATGAGTGATGTCGATGTGTTGCCGACGTTGCTGGCCGAATCTCTTGAGGAACTGCTCGAAGCTGCTCAGTAGACGTAGGATTCGTCGATGGGCAAGGCCAACTCCAACGGTGAAGCTTCCACCAAGAAGCGCAACCGCAAGATTCCCAAAGACATCTATGCAGCTGAATTGTTTCGGCTGCAAGCCGAATTGGTGAAACTGCAGGAGTGGGTCAAAGCGACCGGCGAACGCGTCGTCGTCGTCTTCGAGGGTCGGGATGCCGCCGGTAAGGGCGGCACGATCAAGCGGATCGCCGAGTACCTCAGCCCCCGGGTCGCACGCATCGCCGCGCTGCCCGCACCCACCGAACGCGAGCGCGGCCAGTGGTACTTCCAGCGTTACGTCGAGCACCTGCCGGCCCGCGGCGAAATCGTTCTGTTCGACCGGTCCTGGTACAACCGCGCCGGCGTCGAGCGGGTGATGGGGTTCTGCACACCGCAGGAGCACACCCTGTTTCTGCGCCAGTGTCCGATCTTCGAGCAGATGCTCATCGACGACGGAATCATTCTGCGCAAGTACTGGTTCTCGGTCTCCGACGACGAGCAGCTGCGCAGGTTCCGCTCGCGGCGCAACGATCCGCTGCGGCGCTGGAAGCTCAGCACGATGGACCTCGAGTCCATCTATCGCTGGGAGGACTACTCGCGCGCCAAGGACCAGATGATGGTGCACACCGACACCCCGAACAGTCCCTGGTTCGTGGTCGAGTCCGACGACAAGAAGCACGCGCGGCTCAACATGATGGCGCACCTGCTGGCGAGCATCGACTATCAGCAGGTCGATCTGCCGAGTGTGGAATTGCCCGAGCGTCCGGTGATCGGTAATTACCAGCGACCGGAGCGGGAGCTGTCGACGTATGTCGACGATCACGTCTCCACCCTGCTCGGGGACGACAAGAAGGACAGCTAATCTGCCCTCATGCGGGTCTACATCCCGGCCACTCTGGCCATGCTGCAACAGCTGGTCGCCGACGGCTCGCTCCAGCCGCTGAGCGGGACGGCGTTCGCCGTGACGCCGAGTTTGCGGGAGTCCTACGCCGAGGGCGACGACGAGGAGCTGGCCGAGGTCGCGATCGGTGAGGCGGCGCTGGCGTCGCTGCGGCTGCTAGCCGCCGAATCGGAGCGGTCCGACGGGGAGTTGCCGCTGCGCCGGGCCGTCCTGATCGCTGACGCGGATGCGACGCCGCGGCCCGACCTCGACGACGCGGTCGTGCGGGTCAGCGGGCGGGTGAACCTGGATCAGGTGGTTGCCGCGTATGTCGACAACTCGGACGCCGAGCCCGCGGTGAAGGCGGCGATCGCCGTCGTCGATGACGCCGATCTGGGCGATGAAGACGCCGAATTCATCGTCGGTGACGCTCAGGACCACGCGCTGGCCTGGTACGCCACCCAGGAACTGCCGTTCCTGCTTGATTTGCTCTGACGCCTGGATACGGGACCGTAGGTTACGGTACCGTAGGTTTGACGGCGAAGGAGGTGCGCAATGGCGAAGAACCAGGTCAAGATCAGTGCGAACGTGGTCGACACCGTGCGACCGAAGGTGGCCGGAGAGGGTCGCAATCCCGCGATCGACGCGGTGCGTGCCCTGTTCGGGCGGATCACCACACCGCTGTTGCCGGACGACTACCTGCAGCTGGCCAACCCGTTGTGGTCGGCGCGCGAGCTGCGCGGGCGGGTGCTCGACGTCCGCCGGGAGACCGAGGACTCGGCGACGCTGGTGATCAAGCCCGGCTGGGGCTTCACGTTCGACTACCAGCCCGGCCAGTACATCGGTATCGGCCTGCTGGTCGACGGCCGGTGGCGGTGGCGTTCCTACTCGCTGACGTCGAGCCCGCACTCCGACGGCACGGGTCGGTCGCGGACCATCACGATCACCGTCAAGGCCATGCCCGAGGGATTCTTATCCAGCCATCTGGTCGGCGGGGTCAAGCCCGGCACGATCGTCCGGTTGGCTGCTCCGCAGGGCAACTTCGTGATGCCCGATCCCGCGCCCGCGTCGGTGTTGTTCCTGACCGGCGGGTCCGGCATCACCCCGGTGATGTCGATGCTGCGGACCCTGGAGCGCCGCGACCAGATCGGCGACATTGTCCACATCCATTCCGCCCCAACGGAATCCGACGTGATGTTCGCCAGCGAGCTCGCGCAGCTGGCTCGCGAGCATGACAGCTACCGGCTGACCGTCCGCACCACCCGCACGCAGGGGCGGCTGGATCTCGCGCAACTTGACACCGTCGTCCCGGACTGGCGTGAGCGCCAGACCTGGGCCTGCGGTCCGGAGGGAATGCTTACCGAGGCTGAGAAGGTGTGGCGCGCCGCCGGCATCGACGACCGGCTGCACCTGGAGCGGTTCGCCGCGTCCCGGGCCGCCGCCCACGGACAGGGCGGCACGGTCACGTTCGGGCGCAGCGGCAAGTCCGTGAGCGTCGACGCGGCCACGTCGTTGATGGAGGCCGGTGAGCAGGCCGGATTGCGGATGCCCTTCGGCTGCCGGATGGGCATCTGCCAGTCCTGTGTGGTGGCCTTGGTCGACGGCCACGTTCGCGATCTGCGCACGGGTACCGAGCACGATCCGGGTACCCGGATACAGACGTGCGTTTCGGCCGCTTCGGGCGACTGTGTGGTCGATGTCTAAGGTTTACTGGCTAGTAACCTACGGGTACGTAGGTTACGGTAGCGTAGGGACAAGAAGGGAGGCGTGACTTATGGCTATTACCGATGTTGACGCGTTTTCGCACCTGACCGACGCAGACATCGAAAGTCTGGCGGTTGAGCTCGACGCCATCCGCCAGGACATCGAAGATTCCCTCGGCGCGCGGGACGCGCGCTATATCCGCCGCACCATCGCCGCCCAGCGCGGTCTCGAGGTCGCCGGGCGGCTGATGCTGGCAGCCAGCTCCAAACGTTCGGCCTGGTGGGCGGGCACCGTGACCCTGGGCGTGGCCAAGATCATCGAGAACATGGAGATCGGCCACAACGTCATGCACGGCCAGTGGGACTGGATGAACGATCCCGAGATTCACTCCTCGTCGTGGGAGTGGGATATGAGCGGGGCGTCCAAGCACTGGCGGTTCACCCACAACTTCATGCACCACAAGTACACCAACATCCTCGGCATGGACGACGACGTCGGCTACGGCGTCATCCGGGTCACCCGCGACACGAAGTGGAAGCCGTTCAACCTCTACGGCAACCTGCTGTTCAACACCCTGCTGGCGATCGGCTTCGAGTGGGGCGTGGGTCTGCAGCACCTGGAGCTCGGCAAGATCTTCAAGGGCCGCGACGACCGCAAGGCCACCCTGGTCCGCATGGGCGAGTTCGGTGAGAAGGCCGGCCGGCAGCTGTTCAAGGACTACGTCGCTTACCCGGCGATCACGTCGCTGTCGCCGTACGCCACCTACCGGTCGACGGCCACCGCGAATGCGATCGCCAACGTGATCCGCAACGTGTGGGCCAACGCGGTGATCTTCTGCGGCCACTTCCCTGATGGCGCAGAGAAATTCACCAAGACCGACATGGTGGGCGAAAGCCAGGGCCAGTGGTACCTGCGCCAGATGCTGGGCAGTGCCAACATCGAGGGCAGCCGCGCCATGGACTTCATGACCGGCAACCTGTCGTATCAGATCGAGCACCACCTGTACCCCGACCTGCCGAGCAATCGGCTGGCCGAAATCTCGGTGCGGGTGCGCCAGGTCTGCGACAAGTACGACCTGCCCTACACGACCGGGCCGTTCCTGGTGCAGTACGCCAAGACCTGGCGCACGATCGCCAAGCTGTCGCTGCCGGACAAGTACCTGCGCGACACCGTCGACGATGCACCGGAGACCCGCAGCGAGCGGATGTTCGCCGAGCTCGAATCCGGTTATGCCGGTGTCGACCCGAAGACGGGCCGCAAGCGCGGACTCAAGACCGCGATCGCCACGGCTCGCCAGAAGCGGCGGGTCAAGCGCGCGGCCAAAGCCGCCTAGCCAGTCGGCGCGCTCGCGGGGCATGATGAGCCCGTGAGCGCGCCGTGGCAGCTGCGGACCGGAAGTGCCGACGACCTCGACATCCTCGAGCCGTTGTGGGTGGCCGTGCATCACCGGCATGCCGAGTCGATGCCGGAACTGCAGCCCTACGTCAGCGACGCTGAGTCGTGGCGGGTGCGCCGCGCGCTCTACGTGGAACTTTTCGCGAAACCCGACACCGTGTTGTTGGTTGCGAGCGTCGACGACCGTCCGATCGGCTATGGGCTGGCGCATGTGCTCGAAACCGAGGACACCTGGGTGGCCGATACTTGGGCCACCGGCCGGCGGGTCGGCGAAATCGAATCCCTTTCGGTGCTACCGGAATTCCGTGGATCGGGCCTGGGCACCGAATGCTGACGAAGCTCGAGGAGCACCTGCGCGCGGCCGGCGTCGACGATCTGGTTCTCGGTGTGCTCTCCGGCAACCGAGACGCCCTGCGTCTCTACGAGCGCCTCGGTTACCGGCCGACCTGGCTGTACCTGTCGAAGTTCACCGGCCGGGACTGAGCGCCTACTTGGGGATGTAGTCGAAGGTGTCCGGGTTCGGGCCGCGACGGCCTGCCTCACCCTTGTCGAGCGCGGTGATGGCATCGATGTCGTCGTCACTCAGCTCGAAGTCGAAGATCTCCAAGTTCTCCTTGATCCGTTCGGGGGTAACGGATTTCGGGAAGACGATGTCGCCACGTTCGATATGCCAGCGCAACACCACCTGGGCCGGGCTCTTGCCGAGGCGCTCGGCGACCTTGCCGATCACCGGGTCGTCGAGCACCGCGCCCTGCGCGATCGGCGACCACGCCTCGGTGAGGATGGTGTGGTCGGTGCCGTAGGTGCGCAGCTCGTCGTTGGCGAAGTACGGGTGCACCTCGATCTGGTTGACGGCGGGCACCGTCTCGCTGTCGCGGGCCAGTTGTTCGAGATGGTGGATCTGGAAGTTGGACACGCCGATGCTGCGGGCGCGACCGTCGTTCTTGAACTCCTCCAGCGTCTTCCACGTGGAGACGAAGTCGCCGTCGTACAGCGTCGGCAGCGGCCAGTGGATCAGGAACAGGTCGACGTAGTCGGAGCCGAGCGCCTCGATGGTCTTGTCGAAGGCGCGGCGAGCGTCATCGGGTTTGTGAAAGCCGTTGTTGAGCTTGCTGGTGACGTACACCTCGCCGCGGTCGATGCCGAAGTCTCGGATGCCTTGTCCGACGCCCTTTTCGTTCTGGTACATCTCAGCGGTGTCGATGTGGCGGTAGCCGATTTCCAGGGCGGTGCGCACCGCGGACGCGGTCTCGTCGGGCGCGATCTGGAAGACGCCGAACCCAAGCTGGGGAATCTTGGTGCCGTCGTTGAGTGTCAAGCTGGGAACAGTGCTCATTTGTGCGGCGTGCCCTCTCGATAGGTGTTGCAAACAATTATCAGTACGCCGCGCCTTCTGACAACGCGGAGAGCAGTCGCCGGGCCGCTGCGACGCGACGCGCCGGGGCTCCGGTCAGCGCGTCCAGCGCGCATTCCGGGTCGGCCGGTGGCCCCATGTGGCCGCACCCACGCGGGCAGTCCTCAATGGCATCAGCCAGATCCGAAAACGCCTTCAACACGTCATCGGGCTCGATGTGCGCCAAGCCGAACGACCTGATGCCCGGGGTGTCGACCACCCAGCCGCCCCCAGGTAGCGGCAGTGCGACCGACTGCGTCGAGGTGTGCTTGCCCTTGCCCACCCCAGACACCTCGCCGGTGGCCCGGTCCGCCTGCGGCACAAGCCGATTCACCAACGTCGACTTACCAACCCCGGAATGTCCGAGCAGCACGGTGACCTTCCCGGCCAGCACGTCCTCGACTTCATCGATCGGATCGCCGCGCCCCGCGGTGAGCACCGTGAGGTCCAGATCGGTGAAGTGCCCGGCGAACTCCTCGGGGGGCACCAGATCGGTTTTGGTCAGGCACAGGATCGGTCGCAGACCGCCGGCGTAGGCCGCGATCAGCGCGCGGTCCACCAGCCCGGTGCGGGGCGGGGGATCGGCCAGCGCCACCACCATCAGCAGCTGGTCGGCGTTGGCGACCACCACCCGCTCGGTCGGATCGGTGTCATCGGCGGTGCGGCGCAATACTGTTCGCCGTTCACCTCGGCGCACGATCCGCGCCAGCGTGTCGGGGCGCCCGGTGAGATCGCCGACGACGTCGACCTGGTCGCCGACGACGATGGGGGTGCGGCCGAGTTCACGGGCACGCATCGCGGTGACGTGCCGGTGCGGATCGTCGTCGAGGACGCAGCCCCACCGGCCGCGGTCGACGGTGACAACCATCGCCGAGGCCGCGTCCGCATGATCGGGACGGGTCTTGGTGCGCGGACGCGAGCCACGGCCCGACCGGATCTTGACGTCGGACTCGTCGTACTCGCGTGGGCTCAACCGACCCCCACCATCTCGGTCCACAACGCCGCGAAGTTCGGCAGCGTCTTGGCGGTGGTCCCGATGTCCTCGACGGCGACACCGGGCACGCGCAGCCCGATGATGGCTCCGGCCATCGCCATTCGGTGATCGGCATAGGAGTGCCAGGTGCCGGCATGCAACGGGGTCGCGGTGATCACCAAGCCGTCGTCGGTCTCGGTGCACTGGCCGCCGAGCTCGGAGATCTCGGCACGTAGCGCTGCCAGCCGGTCGGTTTCGTGGCCGCGCAGATGCGCGATCCCGGTCAGCCGGGACACCGAGCCCGGTGCGGCCAGCGCGGCCAGGGCAGCCACCGCCGGAGCCAGTTCGCCGACGTCGTGCAGGTCGATCTCGAAACCGTCATAGGACTGCGGGCCCCGCACCTCCAAGTGTGAATAACCTTGGTGCACAGCCGATCCCAGAAGTTTCAGGATGCCCAGGATCACATCGGCGGGCTGGACGCTGGCCGACGGCCAGCCGGTGATGCCCACCGTGCCGCCGGTCACCACCGCCGCGGCCAGGAACGGCACCGAGTTGGACAGGTCCGGCTCGACGTCCCAGTGCCGGGCGGCGATCGGCCCCGGCGCGACCCGCCACTGGTTGGCTTCCGTGTCGTCGACGTCGACGCCGGCTTCGCGCAGCATCGACACGGTCATCGCGATGTGCGGCGCCGACGGCACCGACGTGCCGGTGTGTACGACGGTCAGCCCCTCGGTGAACGCGGCGCCCGACAGCAGCAGACCTGAGACGAACTGCGAGGAGCTCGACGCGTCGATGCGGACCGTGCCCCCTGCGACCGCGCCGCGGCCGTGGACCTGAAACGGCAGTCCCGTGCCGTCGATGTCGACACCGAGTCCGCGCATTGCGTCGAGCAGGGGAGCGATGGGCCGGGTGCGGGCCTGCTCATCGCCGTCGAATACGACGATCGCGGTGCTCAGCGCCGCCAGCGGAGGCACGAACCGCAACACCGTTCCGGCCAGGCCACAGTCGATGCGGGCCTGCGGGCCCGGATTCAACGCCCCGCTCACCACCAGCTCGGAGCCGGAGCCGGCGACGTCGATGCCGAGCGCCTGAATGGCGCCGATCATCAGATCGGTGTCGCGGCTGCGTAGTGCGCCTCTGATTGTCGAGTCGCCCTGGCCTTGTGCTGCGGCCAACGCTGCGAGCACCAGCGTGCGATTGGTCTGCGATTTCGAGCCCGGCACTGTGACGCGCGCGTGCACCGGCCCAGAGGTCGACGGCGCGTTCCACAACTCGGTGCTCACGGCATACATCCTGCCCTGTCGGGATCGTGCGCCACCATGGAGTCATGTGCGGACGATTCGCGGTGACCACCGACCCGGCCCTGCTGGCCGAGAAGATCCACGCCATCGATGAGGCCACCGAGGCGGCCAAGGAAGCGCGCGGGCCAAATTACAACGTCGCCCCGACCGCCACCATCGCCACGGTGGTCAGTCGGCACGACGACCCTGACGACACCCCGACCCGGCGCGTGCGGTTGATGCGCTGGGGGTTGGTGCCGCCGTGGGTGAAGGCCACCGCCGACGGCACCCCGGAGAGCAAGGGTCCGCTGCTGATCAACGCTCGTGCGGAAAAGGTGACCAGCTCACCGGCCTTCCGCGCGTCAGCCAAGAGCAAGCGCTGTCTGGTCCCGATGGACGGCTACTACGAATGGAAGCCCAACCCGGACACCCCGGCCGGCAAGAAGGCCCGCAAGACGCCGTACTTCATGCACCGCGCCGACGGTGAGCCGCTGTTCATGGCGGGACTCTGGTCGGTCTGGAGGGCGAACGATGAAGCATCGCCGTTGTTGACCTGCACGATCATCACCACCGATGCCGTCGGGGAGCTCGCCGAGATCCACGACCGGATGCCGCTGGTGGTCGACGAGGAGCACTGGGACCGCTGGCTCGATCCCGATCAGCCGGCCGACGCCGACCTGCTGGCCGCGCCGCCCGACATCGCCGGTATCGACCTTCGCGAGGTGTCCACCCTGGTCAACAGCGTGCGCAACAACGGTCCGGAGCTCATCGAGCCCGCCGATCCACACAACCAACCGGTTGGCCTGTTCTAGCGACTCGGCGCCGGTTAGGCTCACAGCCAAGATCCCGACCAGCGAGAGGAGCGGCCATGACTGCGGTCGAGCCCAAGGCCGATCAGGCCACCATCACGGTGCACAACCCCGCCGACGGCCGCGTCGCCGGCACCGTGCCGGTCGACAGTGCAGAGGTCGTCGCCGCCAAGGCGAACGAGCTGCGGCTGTTCCAGACCGAGTGGGAGGAAATCGGCCCGCGCGGACGCAAGGTCTGGATGTACAAGTGGCAGGACTGGATCCTCGACAACGCCGACCACCTCACCGAGGTGCTGATGTCGGAGACCGGAAAGTCGCACGGCGACGCCAAGCTCGAGCCAGTGGCCCTGGCGGACTCGATCAAGTACTGGGCGGGCAACGCCGAGGAGTTCCTCGCCGACCGGCACCCCAAGGCGCACAACCTTCTGTTCAAGGTGAAGAAGCTGACGACGGTCTACCGGCCGTACCCGTTGGTGGGGATCATCGAACCGTGGAACTTCCCGTTGGCGATGCTGGCCCTCGACGTGGTGCCCGCGTTGGCCTCCGGCGCCGCGGTGTTGCTGAAACCGTCTGAGGTGACGCCACTTTCGGCTGTCGAGTTCGCCCGCGGCTGGAACGAGGTCGGGGCTCCGCCGGTACTCAAACTCGCCACCGGATACGGCGAGACCGGTGCAGCGGTGATCAACAACGCCGACTACGTCCACTTCACCGGATCGACGGCCACCGGCCGCAAGGTCGCGGTGGCCTGTGCCGAGCAACTCAAGCCGTTCAGTCTCGAACTCGGCGGCAAGGACCCGGCGATCGTGCTGGCCGACGCCGACATCGACCGCGCGGCCAACGGTATCGCCTGGGGTGGCATGTTCAACTCCGGCCAGGTGTGCATCTCGGTGGAGCGGGTCTACGTCGAGGCGCCGGTCTACGACGAATTCGTCGCCAAGCTGACTGCGAATGTGCGGAACATCAAGCAGGGACAGGAAGAGTCGGGCTTCAAGTACGACACCGGCGCCATGGCCACGGCCGCGCAGCGCGACATCGTCGAACGCCACGTCAAGGAGGCCGTCGACGCGGGCGCACGGGTGCTGACCGGTGGCAAGCCGACGGGTGTCGGCACATTCTTCGAGCCGACGGTGCTCGCGGACGTCACCCCGACCATGACCTGCATCGCCGAGGAGACCTTTGGTCCGACGCTTCCGGTGGTGAAGGTCGCCGACGAGGAGGAAGCCATCCGGTTGGCCAACGATTCGCAGTACGGGCTGTCGGCGACGGTGTGGACCGGCGATGTCGAGCGGGGCGAGCAGGTGGCCCGACGACTGGAGTGCGGTGCGGTCAACATCAACGACGCGCTGGCCAACGTGTTCTGCCCGTCGCTGCCGATGGGCGGGTGGAAGAACTCGGGCGTCGGTTATCGCTCCGGCGGTGCCAGCGGTCTGATCAAGTTCTGCCGCCAGCAGGCCATCACCGCGCCGAAGGTGCCGACGCAGAAGTCCGAGTTGATGTGGTACTCGTCGTCGAAGCGACAGGGCCAGCTCGCGATGGCGGCGATGCGTGCGATGGCCGGTAACGGCGTGCGCCGCTTCGGCATTCGCCCCAAGAAGTAGCCGCCTCGGCCGTCGCCATCGGTCCTGGTCAATCGATCAGGATGCTAGTGTGCTGTATGACTACCGCGGCGCGCAAAGACCGGCAGACCAAGCCGGGTCCTCGGCGCGCCACCGCAAGCCCGAAAGTCGATGACGGCGGGACCCGGCAGCGGCTCGTCGAGGCGACGGCCCAGATCATGCACGACGAAGGGTATGCCGCGGCCACATCGCGGCGCGTCGCGACGAAGGCCGGCGTGAAACAGGCGTTGGTCTATTACTACTTCCCGACCATGGACGATCTCTTCCTGGCCGTGTTGCGGTCGGGTGCCGAGGTCGCATTGGAGCAGTTGCGCAAGGTTCTCACCGAGGAAGATCCGTTGCGTGCGCTGTGGCGGATCAACAGTGATCCGCGGCAGACCGTGATGAGCACCGAACTCATGGCATTGGCGAACCATCGCAAGGTGATCGGTGCCGAACTGCGGAACTTCGCCGAACGGGTGCGCGATATCGAGACGGCGGCGGTGACCATGTCGCTGCGGTCCTATGGCGTCGACCTCGAAGCCTATCCGCCAGTAGTGATTTCGATGCTGGTTGCGCAGATCGCCCGAAGTGTCGGCAACGAGAATGCCGTGGGTTTGACGCGTGGGCACGACGAGCTCGAGAAATTCGTCCAGGCCCACTTCGCGATGCTCTCCGGAAAACAGTCCTGATCGATCGACAGAACTAGTCGGTCAACGCTGCCCATCGCGCGTCGCGTGCGGACGACTTCCGCGAGCGCACGATAAACAGTAGGGCTAGTTGTGGCCGGTGACGTGACCAGACCGATCCGTAAAGCCCTCTACTGCAACGTGTTCTAGCGGTCTTCGCAACGCCGTAGGAATCGGAGTGCGTCGGATTACGCGATTGCGCCGATTTCCTTGACACGCCCTCGCGCGCCCTGCTATGAATTCGATCACATCTTAATTTGATCGGTCGATCAGCATTCTTTCGTCTCGGAGGCACACCATGTCGGACGCCGGTAACCGCGTCAACCCGTTGTTCGTTTCGGTCCCGTCGGGGGAGCCGCGCGATCCCGGACAAATGCGCGGCCACGCGCGAGCTGCCGTGAAGTTCGGCGGATACGGCGGGATGGCAGTCGCCATCTGGATGTTCGGCGCGGTAGCCGGCGGTTACGGCGTCGCGGCGGCCGACACCGGATCCGATTCCGCTGGCGCGACCTCGTCGTCGGCCTCGGCTTCGGCACATTCAGGACGCACTTCCACGGGCACCGCGAAGCCCCGCGCCAAAGCCGGGAAATCGTCCACTGGTCAGGTGACCAACAGCAACGCGTCGAAGTCCACCTCGCCGACGGCGGCGCGGACCGCAGCCCCGAAATCACCGGCGGCGATCCTCGCGGCCGTCACCGAGCCGAAGGCCGCTGCCCAGCCGGTCGCGGCAGTCGCCGACACCGGCTCGACCGGCGCGGCGGAGCCCACGACCGGCACCGCACACGCGGCGATCGCCAGTCGTCCGACGATCACCGCCGTCCACTCGGCAGTGACAACGGGCGCCGCGGCGCCCGCCGGGCCGATCGACGTTCTCAACAATGTCATCACCTCACTGCTCAACCCGTTTCTGACCCCGCCGCCGCACACCCCGGGACCGGTGGTGCCGCTGGTATGGGCGGTGTTGGGCGCGGTGCAGCGTGACCTGTTCAACCAGGCGCCGACGATCGGGGATCCGACCACGACGGTGCAGACCGGGCAGACCGTGACCGGCAACATCAACGCCACCGATATCGAAGGTGACGCGTTGAAGTACACCGTCACCCAGGGCCCGAAGTACGGCACCCTGACGATCGATCAGGCCACCGGTAACTACACCTACACTCCTGACGACATCAATTACACTGCTGCGCAGACGGATTCGTTCACCGTGACGGTATCCGACGGCAAGTTCAACATCCTGACCCCGCTGAGCTTGCACAGCGCCCAGGCCGCTGAGGGTGTCACGGTGCTCAATCCCACTGTGCAGCGGGCCATTCTGGCGATGCCCGCCGGCGTGACCAAACCCGTCAACCCGCGCTACTCCGAAGATGGGCAGTCCATCTACTTCGCAGCTATCCCGGCCGGTGCGACCCGGCAGGAGATCTACCAGATCAACATCGACGGCACGAACGCCACCTGCCTCACCTGTGGCGTTTCGCCGAGCGTGACCGCGAATCTGGGCAAGCCGGTGCCGTTCACCGACGGCTCCGGCCGGGTTGTGGTGCTCGTCGACAGTGGCGCCCAGTCGGGACCGACGTATTCCGTTCTGCAACAGGGTGACAACGGAGCCGAGCTGATTCCGATCGTCACACCGGCGTCAGCGCCGGGCGTCATCTCGATCAATGCCCAACGGGAGATGCGGATCTCGCCGGACGGTCAGCACGTGCTGTTCAGCCGGATCATGCTCAACGGCGCCACGGGTGTGCTGCAGATCGTTCCGGTCGTCGGCGGCCTGAGCTACAACGCCACCACCAACACCTACGACGTCACCGACGCGCGGGTGGTGTTCCCGACCGGCGAAGGCAAGCAGTGGACGCCGGACGGTAAGGGCGTGGTCATCCTCGGCGGGTCGTATGAGCAGGGCAACGCCGATGACATCGTGGTCGATCTGGCGACCGGCAACGTCACGCGCGTGACCGCCAACCTCGATTACGACGAGGACATGGACTACTCACCGAACCAGCAGTGGATTGCGATCGGCAGTACGCGCGGCCTGAACGCGCTGACGCCGATGACTCGAATCGTGCGGCAGAGCCTGTTGCCGGTCTATGTGGCGGCGCCGGTATACGGCTATTACGCAACCCCGGTCAACGTCTCCAATCAGGAGTGGGCGGTCCAGGTCGGCGATGAACTCAACCGGGAGAACGGAATTCCGCTCTTTGACACCGGCGACGGATGGGCCGCTCGCAGCATGCCCAGCTGGAACACCGACGGAACGGCGGTCACGTTCTGGGAGTCCAGCGTCACCGACCCGACGCAGTCCCGGCTGGTGATCGCGAACCTGAAGTACACCACCAGCGTTGGCCAACGCGCGGCCGATGTGACCACCCCGGACTCGTCATCGTGGGCGCCGGCGCTGAGCACCTACCATCCCAGCACCACACCGCTGGACCCGGTCGGAACCTACAACGGCAAGAACGGCGGCACCGCGGTGGTCACCGAAGTCCCGGATCCGACCAACGCGGCCAAGACGATTCGCACGGTCACCTATACGAATTACGTGAATGAGGACGGGATGATCCTCAACGGCACCGAGTCTGCCGACTACCTGCCGAACCAGTCGTCCGTTCACTACCTGGCCAACATCACGGTGACCGGTGCGCACACCGGCTACCTGCACGCCGACGCGACGATCAATGCCTTCCAGCAGACGCTGACGGGCTACATCGTGTCCAACGTCGACGGCGACATCGAGGGTCTGCCGGATCCGGCCAGGGCCACCGACGCGCAGCAGAGCGCCTAGGGATTGCGATAGCCGGGCGGATTGGGGGTGTCGACCCACAGGTCCACTCCCAACTCGGAACCCGGCACGCAGTCGTAGACCGACAGGTCGCTGACGCCGGATTCCACCAGCACGTCCTCGCACAGCAGAGTGTGGCCCGTGTACTCACGGGCCGGCTTGCTCAGCACCGCGTAGGCGGCGTCGGAGTAGACCTCCGGCTTGCGACTGCGGGCCATCGCCTCGTCACCGCCCAGCAGATTCTGCACCGCCGCCGTGGCGACCATGGTGCGGGGCCACAGTGTGTTGGACGCGATCCCCGCCTCGCGCATCTCCTCGGCAATGCCCAACGCGCACAACGTCATTCCGAACTTCGCCATCATGTACGGGGTGGGCTTGAGCCACTCCGACTCGAGCCGGATCGGCGGGGACAGCGTGAGGATGTGCGGGTTCTCGCGGCCCTTCATGTGCGGGATGCAGGCCTGCGAGACGGCATATGTGCCGCGTACCTGGATGCCGTTCATCAGGTCGAAGCGCTTGAGCGGCACCTCCTCGATGGAGCCGAGGTTGATCGCCGAAGCGTTGTTGACGCAGATATCGATGCCGCCGAACTGTTCGACGGCCTTGGCGACGGCGGAGGCCACCGAGTCGCCGTCGCGGACGTCACCGACGATCGGCAGCGCCTGGCCGCCGACCTCTTCGATCTCCTTGGCGGCGGTGTAGATGGTGCCGGGCAGCTTGGGATGCGGCTCGGTGGTCTTGGCCACCAGCGCGATGTTGGCGCCGTCTGCCGCGACGCGCTTGGCGATGGCCAAGCCGATGCCGCGGCTGGCGCCCGAGATGAACATGGTCTTGCCGGAGAAGGACATTTCGTCACCCTAGACCGCGCGGATGTCGGCGGTGACGGCGTTGGTCAGCCGAACGAGATCCTGCGGTTCCACCGCCACATCCCAGCCTCGCTTACCCGCACTGCACAGCACCCGGTCGAAACTCAAGGCCGACGTGTCGACCACCGTCGGCAACCTCTTGCGCTGGCCCAGCGGCGAAATCCCGCCCAGCACGTAACCGGTGGCGCGTTCGGCGGCCGCCCGATCGGCCAGCGCCACCTTGGATAGTCCCAGCGCCGCCGCGGCGGCCTTCAGCGACAGCTTCCAGGGCACCGGCAAAACCGCCACCGCCAACACCGAACCCGACGCGATCACCAGCGTCTTGAAGATCTGCTCGGGCTTCAGCGAATCACCGGCCAGGGCGGCGACCGCCTCCTCGCCGTAGGACTCCGAACGTGGGTCGTGGTCGTATCGCAGCACCTCGTGGGGGGCTTTGGCGGCGATCAGCGCAGCGATCGCCGGGGTGGCGGCACGACTCACGGGGCACAGCCTAACCACGGGAAATAGCGCGGTGAGAAATCCTGTTGTGGACAGTGGTCGCAGCAAGCGAGTCCGCGATCGACGGAGTCAACGAAAAAAAGTGTTGGTAACAGCCTTAGGATTGGAAGGAGAGAAGTCCGGTGTCAGCCGCAGTCTGCATGATGGCCGATGAGCAGGCACCCGCATTTCTCATCCGTCCGATACCGCTGCCGGAGCTTCTCACGGGCGCCGCGGCAGAAGGGACTGTGTCACCCACGATGACCGACATCGACATCGAGGCTCCCCAGCGCGAAGAGTCCGATGCGGAGTTGACGGCACGCTTCGAGCGTGACGCGATTCCGCTGCTGGACCAGCTGTACGGCGGTGCGCTGCGCATGACGCGCAATCCCGCCGACGCTGAAGACCTGTTGCAGGAAACCATGGTCAAGGCCTACGCCGGCTTCCGGTCGTTCCGCGAGGGCACCAACCTCAAAGCCTGGCTGTACCGGATTCTGACCAACACCTACATCAACAGTTACCGCAAGAAGCAGCGCCAGCCGGCGGAGTATCCGACCGAGGAGATCACCGACTGGCAGTTGGCGGCCAACGCCGAGCACACCTCCACGGGGCTGCGTTCGGCCGAGGTCGAGGCACTCGAACTGCTGCCCGACACCGAGATCAAGGAAGCTCTTCAGGCGTTGCCGGAAGAGTTTCGGATGGCGGTGTACTACGCAGACGTCGAGGGCTTCCCGTACAAGGAGATCGCCGAGATCATGGATACCCCGATCGGGACGGTGATGTCCCGACTGCACCGAGGTAGGCGCCAGCTGCGCGGCCTGCTGGCCGACGTCGCCAAGGAGCGTGGTTTCGCCCGCGGCCAAGCCGAGGATGCGCCAGAGGAGGTGTCGTCATGACCGACGATCAGGTATCCGGCGGCGAAGGGGAGTGGCGCCCGCCCATCGGTCCGGTCGACCCCGACCATCCCGAATGCGCTGCGGTGATCGCCGAGGTGTGGACGCTGCTCGACGGTGAATGCACCACCGAGACCCGCGACCGTCTGCGCCACCATCTCGAAGAGTGCCCGACATGCCTGCAGTACTACGGGGTGGAAGAGCGGATCAAGAAGCTGGTCGCCTCGCGATGCAGCGGGGACAAGGCGCCCAAACACCTGCTGGAGAAGGTCCGGCTGCAGATCAGCCAGACCACGATCATCCGGCGCGGCTAGCGCCACAAACAAAAGTGCCCGGCGGATCGCCGGGCACTTTGTGTATCAGCTGTTGGGCCGCTTGCCGTGGTTGGCTTTGCTGTGCTTGCGGTCACGCTTCTTACGGCCACGCTTGGCCATGATGTACCTCCGTTGTTGTGCGCTGCTTGGTTAAGCCCTGAATAAATTGTCTCACGGCGCAGTCGAACGTCTGACCACACGGGGTTGTGGTTCGATAGAGCCGCACTAAGAGACGAGCAGTACCAAGAGTGAGGTGAAGATGGCCGAGGATGTGCGCGCCGAGATCGTGGCCAGTGTGCTCGAGGTAGTGGTCAGCAAGGGTGACCAGATCGGTGCGGGCGACACCCTGGTGCTTCTGGAGTCGATGAAGATGGAGATTCCGGTGCTGGCCGAAGTCGGCGGCACCGTCACCGAGGTCAGCGTCTCCGTGGGTGACGTCATCCAGGCGGGCGACCTCATTGCCGTGATCGACTAGCTCTCGTGTCCACCCTCGGTGACCTGCTCGCCGAGCACACGGTGCTGCCGGGCGGCGCCGTGGACCACCTGCACGCGGTGGTCGGCGAATGGCAGCTGCTGGCGGACCTTTCGTTCGCCGACTATCTGATGTGGGTGCGCCGCGATGACGGCGCGCTGGTCTGTGTGGCCCAATGCCGGCCCAACACCGCCCCGACGGTCCTGATCCGGGACGCCGTCGGCTCCGTCGTCGCCGACGGTGACCTGCCGCTGGTGACCTCGGCGTTCACCTCGGGTGCCATCGGGCGCGGCGGCAGCGACCTCGAACTGCGCGAACCAGGAATGAACGTCGAAGCGGTCCCGGTCCGCTACAACAACCAGGTCGTGGCCGTGCTGACCCATCAGACCGCGCTCGCCGAGCGGCGCACGTCGTCGCCCCTGGAACGCGCCTACACGGACTGTGCGGGCAATCTGCTGCACATGCTGTCCGAGGGCACCTTCCCCAACGTGGGCGATCTCGCGCTGTCCCGGTCGAGCCCACGCGTCGGTGACGGTTTCATCCGCCTCGACGTCGACGGCGTCGTCGCCTACGCCAGCCCCAACGCGCTGTCGGCCTACCACCGCATGGGGTTGGCCGCGGAGCTGGAAGGCCACAACTTGGTGGCCATCACCCGGCCGCTGATCTCCGACCCGTTCGAAGCCCAGGAACTGGCCGAGCACGTGCGCGACTCGCTGGCCGGCGGGTCGAGCATGCGCCTCGAGGTCGACGCCGGCGGCGCGGCCGTGCTGTTGCGCACACTGCCGCTGGTGGTTCACGGCGCCGCTGCGGGCGCGGCCGTGCTCATCCGGGACGTCACCGAGGTGAAGCGCCGCGACCGCGCTCTGCTGTCCAAGGACGCCACGATCCGCGAGATACACCATCGGGTGAAGAACAACCTGCAGACGGTCGCCGCGCTGCTGCGCCTTCAGTCCCGCCGGACCAGCAATGAGGAGGCGCGCGAGGCGCTGATGGAGTCGGTACGCCGGGTGGCCTCGATCGCCCAAGTGCACGAGGCGCTGTCGATGTCGGTGGACGAGGAGGTCAACCTCGACGAGGTGATCGACCGGATCCTGCCGATCATGAACGACGTCGCCCGGGTCGACTCGCCCATTCGAATCAACCGCGAGGGCGCTTTGGGGGTGCTCGACGCCGACCGGGCCACCGCCTTGGTGATGGTGGTGACCGAGCTGGTCCAGAACGCCATCGAGCACGCCTTCGAGTCGACGGCCAAAGGCGGCTGTGTGACCATCCGGGCCGAGCGCTCGGCGCGGTGGCTGGACGTCGTGGTGCACGACGACGGACGCGGGCTGCCCGAAGGATTCTCGCTGGAGAAGTCGGACCGGCTGGGTCTTCAGATCGTGCGGACGTTGGTCACCGCGGAGCTCGACGGCTCGCTGGGAATGCACGACGTTCCGGGCGGGGGGACCGATGTTGTGTTGCGGGTCCCACTCCGGCGGCGTTCAAGCGCCCGTCTTCCCCAGTAGCAAATGTGACCGACACGACATTTGTAAATGAAAATCGCGGCCCTGGCATTTGCCGGGGCCGCGATGTCTAAATTGTCGAAAGGGCGGGCTAGACGCTGCTGCGCGCGCGGGTGCGAGCGTTGCGGCGCTTGAGCGCACGCCGCTCGTCCTCGCTCATGCCACCCCAGACGCCGGCGTCCTGGCCGGAATCCAAAGCCCAGGTCAGACACTCAGTCGTCACCGGGCAGCGGTTACAGACGAGCTTCGCGTCAGCGATCTGGGCGAGCGCCGGGCCGCTGTTCCCCACGGGGAAGAACAGTTCCGGATCCTCGTCACGGCAGACCGCCTTGTGGCGCCAATCCATTTGTCGCTACTCCTTACTATGTGCGCAGCGAAGCGCACTCGCTTTTACTTCGGCTGTTAATGCAGTGCACACAAATGTTTCTGTGTTGTTGCATCCGATCGTTTCACAGCCTCGACGGATGTCAATAGAACTCAGTTAACAAGTGGGCAACCTCACTACAAGCTCTGGCTGGGGGTGGGTTACCGATCCCTCTACCCGTTTGTACTACACTCAACCCATCTGCGCCCTGAATCGTTCGGCGCACCCTCATTTTTCCTGGTCAGAGCGCTGCTCTGCAGGCGGTGCGACGACGCAGAGAGCCCCCGGAACCGCCCGGAACGTCATTTCCGCGCGCAGCCCCAGAAAATCTCCGTCGATCTGGCTGGCGACCGGCTCGTCCGCCATGACCCGCACCCAGGCCACGTCGTCGTCGCGGATCAGGTGCTTGGCCTTGATCACCGGTTTCTTCGACACCATCCGGCGCACCAGCATCAGGTTTTTCCAGACGTTCATGCTGGTGATCGCGAAGACCCCGAGGCCGGTCTCGAACGTGGTGTCCGGGTTCGTCCACACCGGCCTGGCGTTGGCGTAGGTCCACGGGCTGGAGTTGGAGATGAACGCGAAGTAGACGCCGGTTCGGGGCGGCTGGCCGGGCAGTTCGAGTGTCAGCAGCGGCTCGTTGCGCGCGCTGGCCAGCATCTCGCGCACCGCAACCCGGATGTAGCGGCCCGCGGTGACTTTCCGGCCCTTGGCCCGCTGCGCCTCGACGGCGGCCACCACGTCGCCGTCCACGCCCATCCCGGCGGTGAACACCGCCCAGCGTTCGCCGCAGTCCATCAGCGCGATCTTGCGCCACGGGGCGCCGTTGCGGCGCGCGCTGAGCAGGTCGACCAGTTGATTGGTGGCCACGATCGGGTCCGGGCTGATGCCGAGCGCCCGGGCGAAGACGTTTGCCGAGCCGCCCGGCACCACCGCCACCGCAGGCAACGTCTCGGGCAAGGGCCGGCCTGGCCGCCCCAGCAGGCCGTTGACCACCTCGTTCACGGTCCCGTCGCCGCCGTGGACGATGATCACGTCGGTGCCGTCGTGCTTGGCGGCTTCGGCGATCTCGATGGCGTGGCCGCGGTGGTCGGTGTGGACGACGGACAGGTCCACGCGGCTCTCCAGCGCGTGAGCGAGCAGGTCGCGGCCGGCTGCGGTGGTGGATGTGGCGTTCGGGTTGACGATCAGGACGGCACGCACGAGCCATGAGCCTAGACGGGTGCGGTGCCGCAGTTCGAAGTGTTTGCCTGCTCATCACGAAGGGGACAGCTGCCGGTGGCATGCTCGCGACGTGGTCGTGGGGTCCGAGCCGGGTGCGGCCAGCGCCGTCGGTTGGTTCCATCGCGCGTGCGAGGCGGTGGTCGCGCGTTTGCCGTTCGGGCTGAATTCGCTTGTGCCACCGACCTTCCTGGGCTTCGTGGTGATCAACTCCGGAACGTTCGCGCTGGACTTGCTGGTGCTCACGGTGCTGCACGGCGTGCTTCATGTGCCGTTCGGAGTCGCGGTGACGGCGGCCTATGTCTGCGCCTTCGCGGCCAGTTATGTGCTCAACCGGGTGGTGAACTTCCAGTCGCACGGCGCGGTCGGGCCGCAGGTGGCGGTCTACGTCGTCGTGGTGGTGATCAACTATCTGGCGTTCATCCTCGGCGTCTCCAGCGCGTTGCGCGCTCTCGGCGTCGAGTACCACTTGGCCCGGATCGCAGCGGGAGCCTGCGAGGGCATCTACATGTATTGCGCGATGCGCTGGGTGGTGTTCCGGCGCTGAATCCCGCTGCAGGCGTTCAGGTCTGGGGACGCGCGGGGGAGACGACACGGGCGGCCGCCTCCACCGCGGCGGCCCGCCGGTGCGCCAGGACCGCCGAGGAGGTGGTGAGGGCGGCGGGATCGGGCCAGTGCGCCCAGGCCAACGCGATCCCGAAGAGGAGCACGAGCAGATCGCGCGGATCCCAGGACGGGTCGACGTATCCCTTCTCCTGAGCCTCCACGATCCCGGCGACAGCCAATTCCGGCAGCGGCTGCCCATCGGCGGTGGGCTCCTCGAGGGTCAGCCCCTCGAGATGAGCCCACGCCACCATCCGATGGTGCTCGGGCCGGCGCACCTGGAGGTCGAACAGGCCGCCGACGAACTCGGGTACCGCATCGGGCCGCAGCTGGACCGCCTGGAAGAACTCGGCGACGTCGGCGGCGAGCACCTCGCGGAACAGTGCCTCCTTGTCGCCGAAGTGGGCGTACAGCCGTTCCTTGCTGGCGCTGGCTGCGGACGCGATGCGGTCGATCCGGGCCCCCGCGAACCCGTACCGGGCGAACTCGGTACGGGCGGCGGTCAGGATGTGGTCCCGCAGCTCTGAGGTGCTTCTCATCAACAAGGAGTATAAAGAACGAACTAGTTCGTTTGGTAAGGAGTGGGGCATGAGTAGCCGAAAAGTCGACCTGGTCGCCGTCATGGACCACCCGCCCCGGGTACGGGCGCTGCAGCGCGTGCTCGGTGCCGTCGACGACGACATCGATCCGGTGGTCGACCTGTGGCGGCCCTATCTCGACGGGCTGGACAACCTGCCGCCGGATGGTCGATTCCTGTTGGTGGGCAACCACACTCAGGGCGGTGCCGAAGCCCTGCTGATCCCATATGCCGTCCGTCGCGAGATCGGGGTCCGCGTGCGGCCACTGGCCGATCGTCAGTTCGGGCAGATGCGTGGCCTGCCCGGTGACCTGCTGGCGGCATTCGGCGGAGTGGTCGGGGCGCCGGAGACCGCGCGCGAGCTGATGCGCCATGACGAGACCGTCCTGGTGTTTCCCGGCGGTGGCCGCGAGATTCCGAAATTCAAGGGCGAGGAGTACACGCTGCGCTGGCAGGGCCGGTCCGGCTTCGCCCGGATCGCCGTGGAAACCGGCTATCCGATCATCCCGGTCGGGCTGGTCGGCGGGGACGACGTCTACCGCAGCCTCACCCCGCGCGACAGCGCGTGGGGCCGGTTCAGCCAGGCGCTGAGCAGCCGGTTCGGCGGCCGCGACGATATGGCGATTCCGCTGATGCGGGGCATCGGGCCGACGCTGATCCCCAGGCCGGAACGGATGTATCTGCGGTTCGGCACTCCGATCGACACGTCGACACCGCTGGGCATCGACACGACGGACTGGGTCGAGGAGGTGAAGCGGCGCACGCAGACCGCGCTCGAGCAGATCCTCGACGACCTGCTGAGCCTGCGGGAGACCGACCCCTACCGGGGGCTCAGCCCGCTGGCCTGGTCGCGGGCCGCGCGTCCCTGAGCGCTCGGTACCTTACGGAGGTGACCGAAACCGTTCTCCCACCCGTGGTCCGCTACGCCGGTTTCGTCGCGGCCGCCGAAGGTGCAGTGGCGATCATCGTGGCCGTGGTGCTGGTGGTGCGCGGACTGGCCGGCGCCGACCAGCACATCGTCAACGGGTACGGTACCGCGGGCTGGTTCGCCGTGATGGGCGCTGCGGTGCTGGCCGCCGGCTGGGCCCTGATCACCGGACGACGCTGGGGCCGGGGTATTGCGATCTTCGCCAACCTGCTGTTGCTGCCGGTGGCTTGGTACATCGTGGCCGCTCACCAACCGGTCTACGCGGTCGCGATGGGTGGAGTCGCGATCGCCGTGCTGGCGCTGCTGTTCAGCCCGCCGGCACTGCGGTGGGCGTCGCGGTCAGGCGACTAAGCCTCGGCCGCGAGCGCTTGAAGCTCGGGGCCGCTGACGCGGTAGTTGATCCACTCCGACATCTGCTTGCCGCCGACGGCGTCATAGAGCGCGATCGCATTGACGTTCCAGTCCAACACTTCCCACGCCAACCGCGTGTAGCCGTTGTCGATGCACTCTTTGGCCAGTGTTGCCAGCAGTATGCGGGCCAGGCCGCGCCGACGGAACTTGTCGCGCACGAACAGGTCTTCGAGGTAGATACCGGCCACGCCGTCCCAGGTGGAGAAGGTGCGGAACCACAGCGCGACCGCGGCGGCCTCGCCGTCGATCTCGACCAGGTGGCACGACGCAGGCGGGTTGTCGCCGAAAAGAGCTGCGGTGATCTGACTTTCGGTCACCGTGCACTGATCGGCGGCATGCTCGAATTCGGCGAGCTCGCGAATCATCGCGACGATCTCTGCCTCGTCGCCGGGACGGGCCAGCCGGATAATCATTGCGGTACCCCCAGGGCCGACAGAATGGTTTTGAATTTCGTTGTGGTCTCGGCGACTTCGTCATCGGGATCGGATTCGGCAACAATACCGCCACCGGCTTGAGCCAGCGCCGTATGCCGGTCGGCGGACAGTTGCGCCCCGCGGATCGCCACCACCCAGCGCCCGTCGCCGCGGGCGTCGCACCAGCCCACCGCGCCGGCGTAGAAACCGCGGTCGCCTTCCAGCTGTGCGATCAGATCGACCGCCGCCCGAGTGGGCACGCCGCCCACCGCCGGGGTGGGATGCAGTGCCAGCGCCAAATCGATTGCGGTGGTTGAGATATCGCGCAGCCGACCGCGGATCGGCGTGGACAGATGCCAGAGTGCGGCGGTGCGGCTCAGCTGGGGTTGCGCCGCGACGTCGAGGTCGGCGCACAGCGGTTCCAGTGCGGCGCGCATGGTGTCGACGACCAGCTGGTGTTCGTGCCGGTTCTTGGCCGACTCGGCCAGTGCGGCGCCGTTGGCGGCGTCGATCTGCGGATCGGGCGACCGCGGCGCGGAGCCGGCGAACGGCTGGCAGGTCACCACGTCACCGGCGCGGGCGACCAGCAGCTCGGGGCTGGCGCCCACCAGCGCACAGCCGGTGTAGTCGCCGCCGGCGACCGAGAGGTCGGCCAGGTACGAGGTAGCTTCGGCATCGGCGGCGAGCAGCCGGTGCAGGATCGTCCGCTCGTCGAGCCGGCCGTCGGCCACCAGACGCAACGCGCGCGCCAAAACGACCTTCTGCAAAGCGCTTTCGCGTGCGGTGAGGCGGTCCAGCGCGGCGCGGATGCGGGCGCGATGCTCCTCGGGTGCCGGCAGCATCGCGTCGATCCGCACCGCGGGCAACGCCGTCGTCGACCACTGCGGGAGGGTGTCGCCGAACGTCACGGTCGTCGGCGTCAGCAGCGCCGCCTTGCTGCGGATGTCGAACGGCAGCGCACCGACCACCACATCGGCCGAACCGTCGGCCAACGCCGACGAGGCGGCCGCGACGTCGTCGTATCCGGTCTGGACCCCTTCGGCGACGACTGTCCCGGCGGGGCCGCTGAGCACAAACGAGGGAACCGCGATCACGTCCCCGTGACCGGCTCGCGGTGGCTGGTCAAACCCAGCGCCGAGAGCTGTCGCAGCCCGTATTCGAAACCGCACACCGCGACCGCGGCCGCGGCGAAGCCGTATCGCGCGCCTTCCCGCAACGGCTGCTCCATCCAGCGGGTCACCACCGAGCGGGAGAAGTGCCCGTGGCCGACGAACACCACGTCGCGGTCGACCATGTGCTCCAGCGCGTACGACACCGCCTGGTCGGCGCGCATGCTCACCTGGTCGACGCTCTCGCCGCCCGGGCAGCCGTAGGTCCACAGCAGCCAGCCGGGGGTGTCGGTGCGGATCTGGTGGGTGGTCAGGCCCTCGTAGTCGCCGTAGTTCCACTCGGACAGCAGCGGGGACACCACGTCGACGGTCAAGCCGGCCAGCTCGGCGGTGACCAGGGCGCGCTTGCGCGGGCTGGTGATCACCAGTGGGTTGTCCAGACCGAGGTGGTCGATGGTCTGGGCGGCCAGTTTGGCCTGCTCGCGCCCGTGCTGAGTGAGTTCGAGGTCGGTGGTGCTGGTGTGCTGACCGCTCTTGGACCATTCGGTCTCGCCGTGCCGAAGCAGGACCAGCCGATGCGTACCGACGCTCACGCCCACTGATTCTGCCCGATGACCAGGCGCGCCGTGGCAGCCGGGACGGTTCGCGGCAGAACCTGCAAGGATGGTCTGCGTGACCCGAGTATTGGCGGTGGCCAACCAAAAGGGTGGGGTGGCCAAGACAACCACGGTCGCGTCCTTGGGGGCGGCTTTCGCGGACGCGGGCAAGCGTGTGTTGCTCGTCGACCTGGACCCACAGGGCTGTCTGACGTTCTCGCTGGGCACCGACCCGGACAAGCTGCCGGTGTCGGTGCACGAGGTGCTGCTCGGCGACGTCGAACCGAACGCGGCCTTGGTCGACACGGCCGAGGGCATGACGCTGCTGCCGGCCAACATCGACCTGGCCGGCGCGGAAGCCATGCTGCTGATGCGGGCCGGCCGCGAGTACGCGCTCAAACGCGCGCTGGACAAGCTCGACCAGTTCGACGTGGTGATCATCGACTGTCCCCCGTCGCTGGGTGTGCTCACGCTCAACGGTCTGACCGCTGCCGACGAAGTGATCGTGCCGCTGCAGTGCGAGACGCTGGCGCACCGCGGGGTGGGGCAGTTCCTGCGCACGGTCGACGACGTGCAGCAGATCACCAACCCGAACCTGAAGCTGCTGGGCGCGCTGCCGACGCTGTACGACTCGCGCACCACGCACAGCCGCGACGTCCTGCTCGACGTCGCCGACCGCTACAACCTGCCGGTGCTGGCGCCGCCGATCCCGCGCACGGTGCGCTTCGCGGAGGCCAGCGCGTCCGGGTCGTCGGTGCTGGCGGGCCGAAAGAGCAAGGGCGGCATGGCTTATCGCGATCTGGCGGCCGCACTGCTGAAGCATTGGAAGTCCGGCAAGGCGCTGCCGACCTTCACGCCGGAGATCTAAGTCTTCGGGCCGAACGCCGCGACCGCGTCACCGTGCTGCTCGATCACCATCGAGCCGGTGACGGTCGGGACCACCGGACCGGATCCGGCGGGGTGGGTGACGGGAATGATGCGTTCGCTGGTGCCGCTGGTCGGCTCGTAGACCCCGATGCCGTTGGTGAGCGGGATGAGCAGCCGGCCGGCCATCATTGCCCCGGGACCCAGCGGAGCCACCGCCGCGGACGCCTCGATCGTGTAGCGGTAGGACAGCCGGGCGTCGAAAACCTCCACGCTGTCGCCGGTCCACCAGGTGTAGAGATCGCCCGCGTGGGTGACGGCCTGAGCCGAATTGGCAAGCACCGGAGGCTTTTTCAGCAGCGTGCTGGCGATCTTGCTGCCGGTCTCGTCGTAGACGGCGATCTGCGGTTGCGGCGACGGCAGGTACACCGCGGTGGTGGTGCCCTCCACCGCCAGCACGCGCGCCTCGGAATCGGCGGCGACACCCGGTAGCGGGACGTTCTTGGTGTCGGGTTCGTCTTCTTCCTTCGCCGGCTTGAGCAGCGTCAGGCGCAGGTCCTTCTGGTCGCGGCAGGCTTCCATCACCGACACCGCTTCGTCGCTGGCCGCCGCCGACATCAGCGTGCAACCGGCCCCGATGCCCTGGTTGACCGGCTTGACCCGGGCGTCGATCTCGCCGTAGGACAGCATCCGCACCAGATCTGAGCGCCACAACTCCAACCGGGTCGGCCCGGCCGACAGCACGGCGCTGCCGTTGGAGCTGAGCACCACGTGCTTGTCGGCGTAGGCGGTGCGGGTCGGGCCGCGCCGACCGGTGCCTCCGCTGATGCTGCTGACCTGTCCGCAGCCGCGCGCGTCGGGGTACACCGCGACGGCGAGGTCGTAGACGTAGGACACCCCGCACAGATTGGTGTCGCGGGCATACGTCCACCGGATCTGGCCGGTCTGCGGATCATGGCCGTCGACGGTCCGCCTGTCGCCGGTTACCACCGTGCCGCCCACCACGATCGGACTCAGCGTGCGCGGGCTCGTCGCGGTCCACAGCTGATCCAGCGTGTCGGGAACCACCCGCGCCGGGACCGGATTGGGCGTCGGCGAGGTGGCGGGCCGGCTGATCGTGGCCCGCGCGGAACTGTTCCACCAGAACAGTGCGGCGATGACGGCCACGACAAGCGCGATCGTCGCAGCGGCGACGAGATCGCCTGTGGTGCGGCGCTCGGGTCTGACCATCTAGGCGACGATAGCGGTCGTCAGCCTGCGGTTGCGGGGGCCTCGGCGGTGTTGCGCGGACGACGCCGGCGACGCCGCTTGCGCGCCGGGCTGTCGTCGCCGCCCTCGGTCTTGACGGTGGCACCGTCGGCCGGGGCGTCCGTCGTCTCGACGTGCCCGGTGGCGCCCTGGCCGCCGCGGGTGCGCCGACGCGAACGATTGCGCGCGGGCCGATCGCGGTTGGAGTCGGTGGAGCTGATCCGGGTGCCGTCCTGCGTCTTGCTGGGCGACTTGGCGCCCTGCGATTTGCGCGCGGCGCCGATCGAGCCGCCGGCCTCGGTCGGGATGTTCAGTTCGGTGTACAGGTGCGGGGAGCTGGAGTAGGTCTCCGCCGGGTCGGGGCACTCGAGCTTGAGGGCCTTGTCGATCATCGACCAGCGCTCCAACTCGTCCCAGTCGACCAGGGTGATCGCGATACCGGTCTTGCCGGCGCGGCCGGTGCGCCCGATGCGGTGCACGTAGGCCTGCTCGTCCTCGGGAATCTGGTAGTTGATGACGTGCGTGATGTCGTCGATATCAATGCCTCGAGCTGCCACGTCCGTAGCCACGAGCACATCGATATCGCCGTTGCGGAACGCCTTGAGGGCTTTCTCACGGGCGATCTGGCCAAGGTCGCCGTGCACGGCGCCGACCTTGAAGCCGCGCTCGGCCAGCTCGTCGGACACCTTCTGCGCGGTCCGCTTGGTGCGGGTGAAGATCATCGTCGCGCCGCGGCCTTCGGCCTGCAGGATGCGGCTGACCATCTCGACCTTGTCGAGTGCGTGCGCGCGGTAGACGAACTGCTCGGTGGTGTCGTGGGTGGCCGACCCTTGCACGCCTTCGGCGCGGATGTGGGTGGGCTGGTTCATGAAGGTGCGGGCCAGCGTGATGATCGGATCCGGCATGGTCGCCGAGAACAGCATGGCCTGCCGCTCGCTCGGGATCTGCTTGAGGATCCGCTCGATGTCGGGCAGGAAGCCCAGGTCGAGCATTTCGTCGGCCTCGTCGAGCACCAGCACCGAAAGGCCGCCGAGCTGCAGATGGCCCTGCTGGGCGAGGTCGAGGAGGCGGCCCGGGGTGCCGACAACCACGTCGACGCCCTTCTGCAGCGCCTCGATCTGCGGCTCGTACGGGCGGCCGCCGTAGATGGCGGTGACGGTCAGCTTGCGAGACTCGTCGGCCTGCAGGTACTTCGATGCGGCGACGAGGTCGCCGTGGACCTGCAGGCAGAGCTCGCGGGTCGGGACCACGACGAGCGCGCGCGGAGTACCGGTCAGCGGTCGCGTGGTGTCGGTGGTGATGCGGTGCAGCAGCGGCACACCGAACGCGAGGGTCTTGCCCATACCGGTGCGGGCCTGGCCGATGAGGTCATCGCCGGCCAGGGCCATCGGCAGGGTCTGTTCCTGGATGGCGAAGGCGTATTCCTTGCCTTCTTCAGCGAGCGCGCGGACGATCTCGTCACGCACTCCGAGCTGGGCGAATGAAAGCTGGGGGTGAGTTGTCAATGGTGTCATGTGGTGGCGTTGTGCCTTCCGTAGTCGGTCCTCGAATGCGTTGTCACGCGCGCACGAGTTCTGACTTCGGAATGGACTCGGGCTCAAATTATCGATGCCCCGAATCGCCGGGCCCTGCACTGAGGGAGGCGGGCCCACTGCGTGCACGCACAGTTCCTTGACCACGCCTCACGGCGTTCGTCAGCCCCCATCATAGCTGGTCGCGCTCTCCGAGACGGATCGGCGCTCCAGCCGGGACTACAGTGACGGCCATGACCGCCCCTCAGCCCGCCGCGGACTCACCGGCGCGGATCACCGCCGACCATCCCGGTGTCAACGAGTTGTTCGCGCTGCTGGCCTACGGCGAGGTGGCGGCCTTCTACCGGCTGACCGACGAGGCGCGGATGGCTCCCGACCTGCGGGGCCGGATCAATATGGCCAGCATGGCCGCTGCCGAAATGGCGCACTATGAGCTGCTGCGCGAGGCGCTGGAGGCGCGCGGTGTGGACGTCGTCCCGGCGATGACGCGCTACGCCTCGGCGCTGGAGAACTACCACCGCCTGACGACGCCGAGCACCTGGCTGGAGGCGTTGGTCAAGACCTATGTCGGTGATGCTTTGGCGGCCGACTTCTACCTGGAAATCGCCGACGTGTTGCCCGACGAGGTGGCCGGCGTGGTGCGCGGCGTGCTGTCGGAGACCGGTCACTCGCAGTTCGTGGTCGCCGAAGTCCGCAAGGCCGTGACCAGCAGTGGACGGCAGCGCAGCCGATTGGCGCTGTGGTCGCGCCGGTTGCTCGGCGAGGCGATCACTCAGGCTCAGTACGTGCTGGCCGAGCGCGATGAACTGGTCGACCTGGTGCTGGCCGGTCCGGGTGGACTCGGGCAGGTCGCCGACTTCTTCGACCGTCTGCAGCGCACACACGCCGAGCGGATGGGCGAGCTGGGGCTCGCTTAACGGTTGCAGGTCGCTGAGATCGTGTTGTCGGTCGAGGCGGCCACGGTCGCGCCGTGCGCATCGGTGATCCAGCAGTTCAGCTGACTTCCGTTGCTGCTGGCCGTCACGTAGTTCACCGGAACGGTCGGGATGACGGTCAATCGCCAGGGCAGTGAGACGTTCTCGACGGTGCGCAGGGCGCCGGCCTCGTCGGCGTAGGTGATCGTCACCGGATCGTCGGGGCGCTGGTTGCCCGCGACGGTGTAGACGATCTCGGCGGAGTTGACCTGCACCTGCGCCAAGGGTGCGGCGGCCGCGCCGGGCGGGGTGACCCGGACCGGGGTCTCCACCGGCAGACCCGGGACCGTGACGGTGACCGGCGCCGGCGGTGGCGTCGATGTCCGCGGGCCGGGAATGGCCACGACCGTCCGGGTCGGGGTGGCGCCGGAGTCCGCGGTGATGCTCGCGGCGTCGCCGGTGCGCACGACGAACGTCGTCGCCGCGGCGGCGAGCACGACACCGCCGGTGGTCAGCGCCACGCGAGGCCACTGGACCAGCCGCTGTCGGCGCTTCTTGTCGCTCACACGGCAAGGTTATGGACGCTCGTGCGTCGGTGCGGCGCGCCGCGCCTGTCTGTTGCCATGCTGTTATCGCAGCTTGACGCCCTATTCGCTAACCGCGAACGACTGGCCGCGACCGCGCGCACCGGCGTCCACTAGCCTTCTGGTGAGTAGTCGCAGTCGAGAGAGAAGGGGCCAGCGTGGAGGTCAAGATCGGTGTCACGGACAGTCCGCGTGAGCTCGTGTTCAGCAGCTCCCAGACGCCCGCTGAGGTCGAAGAGTTGGTGACCTCGGCGTTCTCGGGCAACGGCCCGGATGTGCTGAGCCTGACCGACGACAAGGGACGCCGTTTTCTGGTCCAGACCAGCAAGATCACGTACGTCGAGATCGGTGTCGCCGACGTGCGCCGGGTCGGGTTCGGGATCGCCGCCGGCGGACCTGCCGGCGCGTAGCCGCTAGGAGCGGGTCAGCGGGACGTGTGACAGTCCGCCCCAGGCGAATTGCACCGTCCCGTCGACCGCGACCTCCTTGGAGACCGGGCGGTCGGCGTCCAGCCAGTACCGCGCGCAGTCGACGCTGATGGCCACCAGGCCGACGGCGATCATGCGAGCGCGGTGCGGATCCAGCCCTGAATCGCGGCTGATCAGGTCGAACACCGCATCTGTGCAGGATTCGGTCGCCACTTTCACCTGCGAAGCGACCTGCGGTTCGGTGACGTAGTCGTTCTCGAAGATCAGCCGGTAACCCTGGCTGTCGTGCTCGATGAAATCGAAGAAGGCCTGCACCGCCGCACGCAGCCGCTGCCGGTTGTCGGTGGTGGTGCGCAGGGCCTGCCTGACCCCGGACACCAGGTTCTCGACGTGCCGGTTCAGCACGGCCAGATAAAGCTCGAGCTTGCTCGAAAAATGTTGGTACAGAACGGGTTTGCTCACGCCGGCCCGGTCGGCGATCTCGTCCATCCCGGCGGCGTGATAGCCGCGGTCGACGAAGACCTCACTGGCCGCAATCAGCAGCTGACCGCGTCGCTCATCTCGCGGCAGGCGGCTCCCGCGCCGCGGGGTGGTGGCGGCGGGACGGTCGCCATTGGCCGTTCGGGCGGACTTCCGCTCGGCCGTGTCGGCGAGTTCGCTCATCGAGTCCTCAATCTGGTGGTGTGGCCGGGCGCCATGCCCCCGCGCGCCCTGCCCCGTCGGATCGAGGTTACTACCCGGGTGGTGTTACTCGCCCGTAGCAGCATCCGGCGCACGGGCGCGCCGGAAGTGCGGCGTTCGGCTGTTGTGCCATCCTGGGGCGGTGACCTACGACCCGGGGCACCGCGGCGGCGGTCGTGTGCCGGTGCTGCGAGACGAGTGGCGGGAGCCGCTGCGCGCGCTGCGCGACCCGTTGGCGGAGGAGTCGGGCCGGGCCAGATCCAACCGGGAGCAGCGTCGTCAATGGCGTAAACAGAGCTGGTTGGGCCGGTTCATCTCCACCTACGGCTGGCGCGCCTACGCGCTGCCGGTCCTGGTGGTCGTCACCGGAATCGTCCTGTACCAAACGATCACCGGAACCGCCGCTCCGGCTGTTGAACCCACCGCCCAGCGCGCAGTGCAGGGGCCCCCGACGATCGGGTCGAGCGGCACAGCCATCATCGGCGCGCCGCCGCGCGGGCTCACCGAGTTCGACGCCAACCTGCCGACCGGGATCCTGCCCGAGGGTGGCGCGTTCACCGAGGCAGGCGCCAAGACGTGGCACATCGTGCCGGGCACGACGCCGAAGGTCGGTGAGGGCACCGCGAAGACGTTCACCTACACCGTGGAGGTCGAGGACGGCGTCGACACCGCGTCGTTCGGCGGCGACGAGGGTTTCGCCCGGATGGTCACCGAGACCCTCGGCAACCCCAAGAGCTGGATTCACAATCCACAGTTCGCCTTTCAGCGGGTCGATGCCGCCGACGTCAAGCCCGACTTCCGGGTGTCGCTGACCTCGCCGATGACCGTGCGCGAGGGCTGCGGCTACGAGATCCCGCTCGAGTCGTCCTGCTACAACCCGGCCTACGGGCCCGACGCGCAACCGCGGGTCTTCATCAACGAGTCGCGCTGGGTGCGAGGCGCGGTGCCGTTCCAGGGCGACATCGGTTCGTATCGCCAGTACCTGGTCAACCACGAGGTTGGCCACGCGATCGGCTACCAGCACCACGAGCCGTGCGCCGACAGCGGCGGACTGGCGCCGATCATGATGCAGCAGACGTTCTCCACCGACGACAACGACGCGTCGCGCTTCGACCCGGAGTACGTGAAGGCCGACGGAAAGACCTGCCGGTTCAACCCCTGGCCGTATCCGATCGCGTAGGTCCGGGAAGCACTCGCAGCTGTTTGCCGTTGCTCTGGCCAGCTGCTGAGATGGATGGTGAACGTTCATCGGGCTAGTGCCGAACTGATCCAAGGAGTGCCGGTGCCCTCGCTGCCGCCGCTGGTCGAGCCAGCCGCCGAACTCACCCGCGAGGAGGTCGCGCGGTACAGCCGCCACCTGATCATCCCGGACCTGGGTGTCGATGGGCAGAAGCGGTTGAAGAACGCCAAGGTGCTGGTGATCGGAGCCGGCGGACTGGGTTCGCCCACCCTGCTGTATCTGGCGGCCGCCGGCGTCGGCGCCATCGGGATCGTCGAATTCGATGTCGTCGACGAGTCCAACCTGCAGCGCCAGATCATCCACGGCCAGTCCGATATCGGCCGCTCGAAGGCCGAAAGTGCCCGCGATTCCATCCTCGAGGTCAACCCGCTGGTGACGGTGCGCCTGCACGAGCAGCGGCTGGAACCGGACAACGCGGTGCAGCTGTTCGAGCAGTACGACCTGATCCTCGACGGCACCGACAACTTCGCCACCCGCTACCTGGTCAACGACGCCGCGGTGTTGGCGCACAAACCCTACGTGTGGGGTTCGATCTACCGCTTCGAAGGCCAGGCCTCGGTGTTCTGGGAGGACGCGCCGGACGGTCTGGGCTTGAACTACCGCGACCTCTATCCCGAGCCGCCGCCGCCCGGCATGGTGCCGTCGTGCGCCGAGGGCGGTGTGCTGGGCATCCTGTGCGCGTCGATCGCCTCGATCATGGGCACCGAGGCCATCAAGCTGATCACCGGGATCGGTGAGACGCTGCTGGGCCGGCTGATGATGTACGACGCGCTGGAGATGTCGTATCGCACGATCACGATCCGCAAGGATCCGCAGACCCCGAAGATCACCGAGCTCATCGACTATGAGTCGTTCTGCGGTGTGGTGTCCGACGTCGCTGCCGAAGCCGCGCAGGATTCCACGGTCACGCCGCGTGAACTGCGCGAGCTGCTCGATTCGGGCCGGAAGCTGGCGCTGATCGACGTCCGCGAGCCGGTCGAGTGGGAGATCAACCACATCACCGGCGCCGAGCTGATCCCGAAGTCGATGATCGAGTCCGGCGAGGGCTTGTCGAGGTTGCCGCACGACCGCACGCCGGTGCTGTACTGCAAGACCGGGGTGCGCTCCGCGGAGGCGTTGGCCGTGGTCAAGAACGCTGGTTTCACCGATGCGCTGCATCTGCAGGGCGGCATCGTGGCCTGGGCGAAGCAAATCGATCCCGACATGGTCGTCTACTGACGGCTACTTTGCGTCGCGACAATTTAGGCTGTCGGGGTGGCTGACGGGGTTAATGACGAGCGCCCGCCTGAGCATGTTCTGGCAGCGTTTGGTCTCAAGGGCCACGACCCTGAACCGCTCGGCGCGGGTTGGGAAGGCGGCTTCAAGTGCGGCGAGGTCGTGTTGTCGGTGATTGCCGACCACGCCAGGGCCGCCTGGTCGGCAAAGGCTCGCGAAACGTTGTTCGTCGACGGGGTGCGGCTGGCGCGGCCGGTCCGGTCCACCGACGGACGCTATGTGGTGTCGGGTTGGCGGGCAGACACATTCGTCGCCGGTAGCCCCGAACCCCGCCACGACGAGGTCGTTTCGGCCGGGGTACGGCTGCACGAGGCGACCGCCAAACTGGAGCGCCCCCGGTTCCTGACGCAGGCACCGGTCGCGCCGTGGAGCGATGTCGACGTGTTCATCGCCGCCGACCGCGCCGCGTGGGAGGAACGCCCGCTGCACTCGCTGCCGCCCGGCGCGCTGGTGGCGCCGGGTTCGGCAGACGGCGAGCGGTCGGTGGAGCTGATCAATCAGCTGGCCGGCCTGCGCAAACCCACCAAGAGTCCGAACCAGCTGGTGCACGGCGACCTGTACGGCACGGTGTTGTTCGCCGGGACGGCCGCGCCGGGCATCACCGACATCACGCCGTACTGGCGGCCGGCGTCGTGGGCGGCCGGGGTGGTCGTCGTCGACGCCCTGGCGTGGGGCGAGGCCGACGACGGTCTCATCGAGCGGTGGGACGCACTGCCGGAGTGGCCGCAGATGTTGTTGCGCGCCTTGATCTTCCGGCTCGCCGTGCATGCGCTACATCCGCGTTCCACGGCGGCCGCGTTCCCCGGGCTGGCACGTACCGCCGCGCTGATTCGGTTGGTGCTCTAGAACTCGTGGCGCGCGTGCGCCAAATCCACCCGGCCGTCGTCGGCCAACACACCCTCGGCGCGCAGCAACTCGAGCTGGCGGGTGACCAGGTGAGCGGCCGGGCGACCCGACGCCGTGATCACCCGATGCCACGGCAGGTCCGAGGAGTCGGTGCGCATGATCCAGCCGACGATGCGCGGGCTGGAAAGCTCTGCCGCCGAGGCGATGTCACCGTAGGTGGCCACCCGGCCTGCCGGGATGGACGCCACCAATGCGCGCACCCGCTCGACCTGCTCGTCGGTGATCGGGGCCATCGCTAGCGCTCCAGCAGATCCCGGATGACCTTCGCGGTCTCCGCAGGTTTGGCGTGCGGCACCATGTGCTGGCATTCGACGTCGACCAGGGTGAAGTCGGCGCCGAGCCGGCCGGACAGGGCGTCGATCAACTCAGCGCTGACATACGGGGGATCGGTCCACAGCGCGCGCACCAGCGTCGTCGGAGTTCCGTTGTGCGGCAGCACGATATCGCGGGCCAGTTCACTCCAATACGACATCATCGCCGGTACGCAGATCCGCCAGCCGTAACGGCCGTTGGGTAGTGCGATGAGATGTTCGTCGAGATCCTCATCGAGTTCGGCCGGGTCCACGTCGGCCCACGAGCCGCCGAACTTTTCGGCGCGCGCCTCGTCGCGGTCGGGGTAGTCGGGGGAGGCCAGCATGGAGTCGGCGATCTCGCGCATCCACTGCCCGTCGAGGCCGATCGCGGGATCCAGCAGTGCCACGCCCGACACCAGATCCGGGCACGTCGCCGCCAGATGCAGTGCGATCGCGCCGCCGAACGAATGGCCGACCACCACCACCGGCCCGTCGGCGTCGTTCTCCACCAGGGTGGCCAGCGCGGCGACGTTGGCGTCCATCGTCCACGGTGCCGACCACGACGATCTGCCGTGCCCGATCAGATCGGGTGCGGCCACTGCGAATTCGGGCAGATGCTGCTCGGAGAGTGCCCGCCAGCGGCGGCCGTGTCCGGTCAGGCCGTGGATGGCCAGCACCTGGATCGGCCCGGCGGGGCCGAAGCGGTGGACGTGAAGATCGTGGGTCACGGTTCTCATGCTGCCAGTTCGCGTTTCTGTCGGTGGGGCGTGGTGACATACCGGCATGACCACCGCACTGCTGGCCCCGGCGGCCGAGCCTACCGATGTGCTCCGCCCGGAGCTGCGCGGCACGGTGCGTATCGTCGGCGGCCCGGGCACCGGTAAGACCAGCCTGCTGGTCGCGGCAGCCGCGGCACACATCACCGCAGGCACCGACCCGGAATCGGTTCTGCTGCTGACGGGTTCGGGTCGGCTGGCCGCATCCACCCGCAGCAAGCTCACCGCCGAACTGCTGGCGGCGCGCTCGGCCGAACCGTGCCGCGCGGTGGTGCGCGAACCGCTGGTCCGCTCTCTGCACAGCTACGCGTTCGCGGTGCTGCGGCAGGCCGCCGCCCGCGCCGGTGACCCACCACCGCGCCTGGTCACCGGCGCCGAGCAGGACGGCATCATCCGCGAACTGCTCGCCGGTGACCTCGAGGACGGCGACGCGTCGTCGTCACGCTGGCCGCAGCTCCTTCGTCCGGCCCTGACCACCGGCGGATTCGCCACCGAACTGCGAGACCTGCTGGCCCGCTGCGCCGAGCGCGGCGTGGACCCGCTGCAGCTGCAGCGCATCGGCCGGCTGTCCGGGCGGCCCGAGTGGGCGGCCGCCGGCCGATTCGCTCAGCAGTACGAGCAGGTGATGCTGCTGCGCGCGGCCGTCGGCACAGCCGCGCCGCAGGCCACCGTGCCGGCACTCGGCGCGGCCGAACTGGTCGGTGCCGCACTGGAGGCGCTGGCCTCCGATGCCGAGCTGCTGGCGGCCGAGCGCTCCCGGATCCGGCTGCTGCTCGTCGACGATGCCCAGCATCTCGATCCGCAGGCCGCGCGGCTGGTTCGGGTGTTGGCCGCCGGCGCTGAGCTGACCCTGCTGGCCGGTGATCCCAATCAGGCGGTCTTCGGTTTCCGCGGCGCAGATCCGGCCATCCTGACCACCGCCGACACCCCGGTGGTCGAGCTGAGCCGCTCCTATCGCTGCGCGCCCGCGGTGGCGCACGCGATCAGTGGGATCGCCGCGGGTCTGCCGGGCAGCACCGCGTGGCGGGCCTTGGGCGGCAACGACGGTGAGGACGGTTCGGTGACCGTGCGGGTGGCCGGTTCGGCGCACGCCGAGGCGGCGCTGATCGCCGACACGCTGCGCCGCGCGCACCTCGTCGATGGGGTGCCGTGGTCGCAATTGGCCGTTATCGTCCGGTCGCCGTCGGCGGCTGCCGCGCTGCCACGTGCGCTGGCCGGCGCCGGTGTCCCGGTCGACGCGGCTCACCTCGCCGGTCCTGTCGCCGAACAGCCTGCGGCACAAGCCTTGTTGAGCGTGCTGGCCGCCACCGTCGACGGCCTCGACAGCGAGCAGGCGGTGTCGCTGCTGACCGGGCCGATCGGCCGGGTGGATCCGGTGACCCTGCGCCAGCTGCGCCGGGCACTGCGCCGGAGCGGTTCCGGCGACTTCGGGGAACAGCTTGTCGCCGCACTCACCACTGGTCCGGTCGACCTGCCGGCGACGCTCGCCCGCCCGGTGAATCGGGTGCGCGCGGTGCTGACCGCGGCGGCCCGCGGTCACTCGCGGAATCGCGACCCCCGCTACGCCCTGTGGCAGGCGTGGGAGCGCACCGGACTGCAGAAGCGGTGGCTGAACGCGGCCGAGCGCGGTGGGACCGAGGGTGCTCTGGCCGATCGTGACCTTCAAGCCGTCACCGCATTGTTCGACATCGCCGACGACTACGTCACACGCACCACCGGTGCGTCGTTGCGTGGACTGCTGGATCATGTTGCGGGCCTGCAACTTCCGCCGGTCAGCGCCGACGGCCCGGCATCGGAGACCGTCGCCGTGCTGAGCCCGCACGCGGCACTGGACCGGGATTGGGATCTGGTCGTGATCGCCGGTGTGCAGGACGGCCTGTGGCCCAACACCACACCGCGCGGTGGGGTGCTGGGCACCCAACGGCTGCTCGACGTGCTCGACGGCCTGGGCGATGACGTGTCGGCGCGGGCTCCGCTGCTGGCCGAGGAACGCAGGCTGCTCATCGCGGCGATGGGTCGGGCCCGGCACAAGCTGTTGATCACCGCCGTCGACAGCGACGCCGGCGATGACGCCGCGTTGCCGTCGCCGTTCGTCGCCGAGCTGGAGAACTACGCATCCGGAGACTCCGACCGGCCCACCCAGCCGGCCGTCGCGCCGCCGGTGCTGGCGCCGGCGGCGGTCGTCGGCCGGCTGCGGTCCGTGGTGTGCGCCCCGTCGGGGTCGGTGAGCGAGGGTGAACGTGCCACGGCCGCACAGCAATTGGCGCGGTTGGCGGCCGATGGTGTCACCGGCGCCGACCCCGCCCAGTGGTACGGCATGACGGCCGTGAGCTCGCTGGACCCGCTGTGGAGCGGTGAGCAGCACACCGTCACACTCAGCCCGTCGACCCTGCAGACGCTCGCCGACTGCCCGCTGCGCTGGCTGGCCGAACGGCACGGCGGCAGCGACCGTCGGGATCTGCGTTCCACGCTCGGGTCGGTGGTGCACGCGCTGATCGCCGACTCCGGCAGCGCCGAGCAGTTGGCCGCGGATCTGGAAAAGCTGTGGAGCACAATCCCGTTCGATTCGCCGTGGTACAGCGACAACGAACTCGACCGGCATCGCGCCATGCTCGAGGCGTTCGTGGCATGGCGTTCGGCGACCCGCCACGAGCTGACCGAGATCGGCACCGAAGTCGACATCGACGGGGTGATCGCCGAACCCGAGGACGGTCAGCCCGGGGTGCGGGTGCGCGGGCGGGTCGACCGGCTCGAGCGTGACGCGGAAGGCCGGCTGGTGATCGTCGACGTCAAGACCGGCAAGAGCCCGGTCACCAAAGACGAGGCTGCCCGCCACGCCCAACTCGGGCTCTACCAGCTGGCCATCTCCGAGGGTGCGATCGCCGACGGTGATCGTCCCGGCGGCGGGCGACTGGTGTACGTCGCCAAACCGAACGCGTCGGGCGCCACCGAACGCGAACAGTCCCCGCTGACCCCGGAAACCACCGACGAGTGGCGCCAGACCGTGCAGCAGGCCGCGGCCGCGACCGCTGGGCCCCAGTTCGTCGCCCGGGTCAACGACGGCTGCACGCATTGCCCGATGCGCGCGGCCTGCCCCGCGCACACCGCGCCGCGAACGGAGCCGTCATGACCTACAGCCCCACCGAACTTGCTGACGCACTTGGTCTTCCGACTCCCACCGACGAGCAGGCCGCGGTGATCGCCGCCCCGCCCGGGCCGCTGGTCGTCATCGCCGGCGCCGGCGCCGGCAAGACCGAGACCATGGCCGCGCGCGTGGTGTGGTTGGTGGCCAACGGATTCGCCGATCCGGGACAGGTGCTCGGGTTGACCTTCACCCGCAAGGCAGCCGGGCAACTGCTGCGCCGCGTGCGCTCCCGGCTGGCCCGCCTGGCCGGTCACCTCGGCGGTGCCGCGCCGCAGGGTGCGCCGACGGTGAGCACCTATCACGCGTTCGCCGGCGCGCTGCTGCGCGAGTACGGCCCGCTGCTCCCCGTGGAACCCGACGCCCGGCTGCTCAGCGAAACCGAGTTGTGGCAACTGGCTTTCGAGGTGGTCAGCAGTTACCCCGGACCGTTGGACACCGAGAAGGACCCGGCGGGTGTCACCCGGATGGTGCTTAAACTGTCCGGCGAGCTCGCTGAGCACCTGGTCGACACCGATCAGTTACTCGACACCCACCTCGAACTCGACCGCCTGGTGCATCATCTGCCGGCCGGGCGGTACCAGCGTGACCGCGGCCCCAGCCAATTCCTGCTGAGCATGCTGGCCACTCAGACCGAACGGACGGCGTTGGTGCCGTTGATCGATGCCCTGCACGCGCGGATGCGGGCCGACAAGGTGATGGACTTCGGGTCGCAGATGTCGGCGGCCGCGCGGCTCGCCTCGACGTGCCCGCAGGTGGGGGAGCAGCTGCGCGACCGGTATCGGGTGGTGCTGCTCGACGAGTATCAGGACACCGGCCATGCTCAGCGGATCGCCCTGTCGTCGTTGTTCGGCGCCGGTGCCGATAAAGGTCTGGCGCTCACCGCGGTCGGCGACCCGATCCAGTCCATCTACGGCTGGCGTGGGGCGTCGGCGACCAACCTGCCGCGGTTCACCACCGACTTCCCGCAAGCCGACGGCTCCCCGGCGCCCACCCTGGAGCTGCGAACCAGCTGGCGCAATCCGCCGACGACGCTGCACATCGCCAACGAGATCTCGGCCGAAGCCCGCCGCCGCTCGGTCGCGGTGCGGGCGCTGCGGGCACGTCCGGGCGCCCAAGCGGGCACGGTGCGCTGTGCACTGCTCAACGATGTGGCCGCCGAGCGGGAGTGGGTGGCCGACCACATCGCCGCGCGATACTCCGCTGGCGACGAGCCACCGACCGCCGCAGTGTTGGTGCGCCGCAACGCCGACGCCGGTCCGATCGCCGAGGCATTGAGCGCCCGTGGTGTGCCCGTCGAGGTCGTCGGCCTGGCCGGGCTGCTGTCGATCCCGGAGGTCGCCGACGTGGTGGCGATGGTGCGCCTGGTCGCCGATCCGGCGGCCGGGGCGGCGGCAGTGCGGGTGTTGACGGGTCCGCGCTGGCAACTCGGCGCAGCCGACCTGGCCGCGCTGTGGCGGCGGGCCGTCGCGCTCGACGGCGCGCGGCCGGCGGTCGCGTCCGCCGAGCAGATCATCGCCCTGGCAGCACCCGATGCCGACACCGCAAGCCTGGCCGACGCCCTGGCTGACCCGGGTCCGGCCGAGGCGTACTCCGCAGAGGGACACCGCCGCATCACCCAGCTCGCGAACGAATTGGCACGACTGCGAACACTATTGAGCCATCCGGCCACCGAGCTCGTCGGCGAGGTGCGTCGAGTGCTAGGCGTGGACGTGGAGGTGCGGGCCGCCCGACCGGTCGCGGCGGGATGGTCCGGAGCCGAGCACCTCGACCGGTTCGCCGATGTCGTCGCCGAGTACGCCGCCCGGCCAGGGTCATGCGTCAACGGGCTGCTGGCCTACCTCGACGCCGCGGAGCTCGTCGAGAACGGCTTGGCGCCCGCGGAAGTCAGCGTGGCCACCGGACGCGTGCAGGTGCTGACGGTGCACGCCGCCAAAGGGCTGGAGTGGCAGATCGTTGCCGTCCCGCACCTGTCGGCCCGGGTGTTTCCGTCCACTGCGTCCAAGCGCACCTGGCTCTCCGATGCCGCCGACCTGCCGCCGCTGCTGCGCGGTGACCGGGCAGCGGAGGGTCTGCACGGGGTCCCGGTGCTCGACACTCAGCACGTCACCGATCGAAAAGCGTTGTCCGACAGCATTATGGCGCACAAGAAACAACTCGAGCAGCGTCGCCTCGACGAGGAACGCCGACTGCTGTACGTCGCGATCACCCGCGCCGAAGACACCCTGCTGCTCTCCGGCCACCACTGGGGCCCGACCGAGAGCAAGCCGCGTGGGCCATCGGACTTCCTGTGCGAAATCAAGGACATCATCGACGACGCCGACGCGGCGGGGCAGCCCTGCGGCGAGGTGGAGCAGTGGGCACCGCCGCCCGCCGACGGGGAGCCAACCCCGTTGCGCGACAGCGTTCGTGAAGCGATCTGGCCCGCGGATCCACTCGGGCGGGCTCGCGCCGACATCGAGAACGGCGCGGCGCTGGTCCGCGCCGCCGCGACGGGCGCCATCCAGGACACCGGCGAAGATCCGGAGGGCTGGACGGCCGACGTCGACGCCCTGCTGGCCGAACGGTCGCGGGTCGCCGCGCCGCCGCCGGTCGAACTCCCGGGGCAGCTGTCGGTCAGCGCGCTGGTCGAACTCGACCGCGACCCGTCGGCATTAAGCCGGTTGGCGCGCAGGCTGCCGTCGCGTCCGGATCCACACGCGATCCTGGGCACCGCGTTCCATGAATGGGTGCAGCGCTTCTACGGCGCCGAGCGGCTGTTCGACCTCGACGATCTGCCCGGCGCCGTCGACGGTGCGGCCACCGAGACCGAGGAGCTCGCGAAACTGCAGAAAGCCTTCAACGGATCGCCGTGGGCGGCACGCACACCGGTGGACGTCGAAGTGCCCTTCGAGATGGCGATCGGCGACACAGTGGTGCGCGGGCGGATCGACGCGGTGTTCGCCGATGCGGACGGCGGTATGACCGTCGTCGACTGGAAGACCGGCGAGCCGCCCGCCGATGACGACGCCAAGCGCCACGCCGCCGTGCAGCTCGCCGTCTACCGCCTAGCGTGGGCGGCGATCAAGAACTGCCCGGAGTCGCAGGTTCGCGCGGCGTTCCACTATGTGCGCGCGGGCGTCACCGTCATGCCGGAAAACCTCGCCGGCCCAGAGGAATTGGTGGCGCTGCTGGACCGCGGACTTATTTCGCGGTGAACGCCCGCTCGACGAACAATTCCAGATCGGCGTCGCTGACGCCGAGACCCAGCAGGTGTCGCAGGTAGATCGGCGCGAGGATGCAGTCGACGATGACCGTGAAATCCATCAGGGGCTCACCACGCTCGCGGCTGCGATCGAGCATCCCCTGAAATTGCATCGCCCGTTGGACCAGAAACGACTGGCGTTGCTCGGCCGTCATATCGGCAGCGCCGATCAGTGCTTGGAGGAACGCCAACCGACCGGGCCGAGCGATCTCCGCGGCCGCCTGTCGGGCGTAGGCCAGCAGATCACCGCGCAACGATCCGGTGTCGGGCATGGGTGCGGTTTCAGCAAGCCTGGCCGCTTCGACGTCCAGGATGACTGCCTCCAGGCTGCCCCAGCGCCGGTAGACGCTGGTCGGATTGACGCCGGCACGCCGGGCCACGTCGGCCACCGTGAAGCCGCCCGGTCCGGCCTCGGCCAGCAGTGCATCCACCGCCTCGTGCACTGCTGCCACCACTCGGGCGCTTCGCCCACCGGGCCGCCGGCGCACCTCCACGTTCTCCGCCACCCCGACAGCTTAAAGCACCAGCTCTTGCTTTTAGACCACAACCGTCGTACGGTCGCTTAAAGCAAATGAAAATGACTTAAGGAGACGCCATGGAACCCGTTCTGTTCCCCGACGACACCTCGTTCTGGTTCGAGACCCTGCGGGTGCTTGGCGCCACCGCCTACGGCGGAGCCGATATCGGGGAGGTGCTGACCACGGCGCAGGCCATCACCGCCGGTGACTACGACAGCTGGTACGACCAGTGGCTGGCCACCGCCGACTGGGTCGCCGGCGAGGCTGAGAAGGCCTTAGCCGCAGGGCATTTCGTGAGTGCACGAGACGGCCTGATGCGCGCGAGCAACTACTACCGCTCGGCTGACTTCTACCTGCACGGCAACCCGCGCGATCCGCGCATCAGCCACGCGTACACCCGGGCCCGCGAAACATTCGTTGCCGCAGCGGCTCTGCTGGATCCGCCCGTTGAACCGATTGAGATCCCGTATGAGAACACCGTGCTGCACGGTTACTTCTATCCCGCGATGCGCCGTACCAGCGGAGGGCAGATCCCGACGATCATCATGCACAGTGGCTTCGACGGCACCTGCGAAGAAATGCAGTGGCTGGGTGCGGCGGCCGCCCAAGAACGCGGCTACAACGTCGTCACCTTCGACGGACCCGGCCAGCCGGCCGCACTGCACTTCGACGGCCTGGTGTTCCGGCCCGATTGGGAACACGTCGTCACACCGGTGCTGGATTGGACGCTGCTACGTCCCGACGTCGACCCGAACAAGGTCGCCCTGTACGGCGCCTCCATGGGTGGACTGCTGGCGCCGCGGGCTGCCGCGTACGAACACCGCCTCGCCGCGTGCATCGCGTTCGACGGTGTCTACGACATGGGCTTGACGGCTGCCGCCTGGGTTCCCGGTGACCGGGCCGAGATCGAAACCATGTTGCGCGCGGAGTCAGCGCCGGAGGCCGACGCCGCGATCGAACAGCTGATGGCGACCAACCCGAATATCCGTTGGGCCGCAACGCATGGCCAGTACGCCCTAGGGGTGGACAGTCCTCGTGCGCTCTTCGGGGCGTTCCTCGACTACACGCTCGCGGGCGGGGTGGCCGAGCAGATCACCTGCCCGACACTGGTGTGCGAAGCAGCCAGCGACATCTTCTTCGAGGGGCAGCCCCAGCTGCTGTTCGATCACCTCAGCTGCCCGAAAACGCTGCTGAAGTTCACCGACGCCGAGGGCGCCGGCGCGCACTGCCAGGTCGGTGCGGGACGCCTGGCCTTCGCCCGCATCTTCGATTGGCTCGACGAGACGCTGGCGGTGTCTGCCCGCTAGTAGCGCGGCGCGTTGCGCCGGATGGCCAGCGCCTGAGTGATCATCGGGACCTGCAGCGGCAGGCGTGCCAGTGCCACCAGCTTCATCGGCAGCGGCTTGTCCTTCCACAGCCGAACCATGTTGACGTTGGCCGGGAACACCGCGAGGAACAACGCGATCGCGAACGCCGCACCGGCACGCCGGGTGCGCGGCACCAGCAGCATGGTGCCGATACCGACCTCGGCCACGCCCGAGGCGTAGGTGTAGAACCGAGCGTCACCCGGGAGTTCGGCGGGCACGATCTCGTCGAATGGCTTGGGGGCCAGGAAGTGCCCGACACCGATGCCGATGAGCATCAGCGCGGTCCGGTAGGCAGGCAGCTGGCTGGCGCTGCGTGTCGGTTCGAGTTCGGTAGTCGTCGTCGGCATGGGTACATAATGCTGGAGTGGTGACGCGCAGGCCGAAAAACGTGGAGGCGAGAGTGTGTCGGACACGATGACGGAGTCGCGTGGCCAAGGGTAGGTTGCGGCGCAGGCTCGAGGCGATCGACGAGAACCTGGCAGCCAAGCCCGACAGCGCACTCGTCGACTATCTGCACATCCCGGAGAAGTTCGTCAGTCCGGGCCGCCGCATCGCCCGCAGGCTGCTCTATGCCATGACGGCGTTGTTCCTCGCCGTCTTCATCGTCTACCTCGACCGCGACGGCTACCGCGACGTCCGCGAGGGACCGCTGACCTTCCTGGACTGCCTGTACTACGCAACGGTGTCGCTGTCGACCACGGGCTACGGCGACATCACACCGTTCACCGAGACCGCGCGCCTGGTCAACGTCCTGGTCATCACCCCGCTTCGGGTGGCGTTCCTGATCGTGTTGGTCGGTACCACCGTCGAAACCCTGACCACGGCGTCGCGGCAGGCTCTCAAGATCCAGCGTTGGAGGAACAGCGTGCGCAACCACACCGTCGTCATCGGGTACGGGACGAAGGGCAGGACGGCTGTCGCCGCGATGATCGGCGACGGGGTGGCACCGGCCGACATCGTCGTCGTCGACACCGACCAAACCTCGCTGGACCGGGCCAACGCGGCCGGACTGGTCACCGTGCGCGGTGACGCCAACAAGTCCGACGTGCTGCGCCTGGCCGGCGCACAGCACGCGAACTCGATCATCGTCGCCACCAACAGCGATCCGACCGCGGTGCTGGTCACGTTGACCGCCAGGGAGCTGGCCCCGAAAGCGAAGATCATCGCCTCGGTGCGGGAAGCCGAGAATCAGCACCTGCTGCGCCAGTCCGGCGCCGACTCGGTGGTCGTGTCCTCAGAGACCGCAGGGCGCCTGCTCGGTATCGCCACCACGACGCCCAGCGTCGTCGAGATGATCGAAGACCTGCTGACCCCGGACGCCGGGTTCGCCATCGCCGAGCGCGAGGTCGAGCACAAGGAGGTGGGCGGGTCGCCGCGGCACCTGCCCGACATCGTTCTCGGAGTGGTCCGGGAGGGGAAGCTGCTGCGCGTCGACGACGCGCAAGTAGACGCCCTCGAAGCCACCGACCGGCTGCTCTACGTCCGCGCTACCGGAGAAGACTGACGACGTGGCTTTCCGACTGCGGAACATTCCGCTGCTCTCGCGCGTGGGTGCCGACCGTGCCGACCACCTGCGCACCGACGTCGACGCGGCCATCGCCGGCTGGGCTGATGCCGCGCTGCTGCGCGTCGACCACCGCAACCAGGTGATGGTCGCCGGCGGCCGCGTGTCGCTGACGTCGGCGGCCAAGCACGCCGACAAGCCGCCGGCCGATGCAGTGTTCCTCGGTCGCCTGGAGGACGACCGCCACGTGTGGGCGGTGCGCGCGGCGCTGGAGGCGCCCGAGGACGGCGACGGCGAGGTGTCCGACCTTCGCCGTGGCGGTCAGCAGATCGACGATGTCAGCGCCCAGCTGCTCGCGTCAGCCCTCGCCTTGCTGAACTGGCATGAGAATGCGCGGTACAGCGCGGTGGACGGCTCGCCGACCAAGGCGGTCAAGGCCGGGTGGTCGCGGCTCAATCCGCTCACCGGCCACGAAGAGTTTCCGCGCATCGACCCGGCGATCATCGTGCTGGTGCACGACGGCCACGACCGCGCGGTGCTGGCCCGCCAGACGGTGTGGCCGCAGCGACTGTTCTCCTTGCTCGCCGGGTTCGTCGAGGCGGGGGAGTCGTTCGAGAGCTGCGTGGTGCGCGAGGTCAACGAGGAGATTGGCCTGTCGGTAAGCGATGTCGAGTACCTGGGCAGCCAGCCGTGGCCGTTCCCGCGGTCCTTGATGGTCGGCTTTCACGCGATCGGCGATCCCGAGCAGGAGTTCGTGTTTCGCGACGGCGAGATCGCCGAGGCGGCGTGGTTCACCCGGGCCGAAGTCCGCGAGGCGCTCGAGCACGGCGACTGGAGCAGTGACTCGCCGTCGAAACTTCTGCTGCCGGGCTCGATCTCGATCGCCCGCGAGATCATCGAATCCTGGGCGGCCGGGTAACGCCCAAACCGACGATCGACAGCGAAAGTGCGAGACGAACGCTGCAAAACGTCGATCTCGGCGCGGGCTTTACGACGCCAGCTTGGCCTGAACCTCTTTGAGGCTGGGGTTGGTCAGCGCTGAACCGTCGGCGAACTTCACGGTCGGGACGGTCTGGTTGCCGTTGTTGACCGACATCACGAACTTCGCGGCTTCCGGGTCGTGCTCGATGTCGACCTCGGCGAAGGAGATCCCCGCCGATTTCAGCGCGGTCTTCAGGCGCTTGCAGTAGCCGCACCACACGGTGGAGTACATGGTGAGCTGGGGATCGTTGCCACTCATGAGCTCGAACCTAGCGGAGCGTCACCGTGCAATGTCCCCACCCCCTGCCAAGATGGAGCGCATGCCGGTGACCGTCGACCATCTGACCGGCCTCGACGACGAACAGCGCGAGGCCGTGCTGGCCGCCAGGGGGCCGTTGTGTGTGCTCGCCGGCGCCGGCACCGGTAAGACCCGCACCATCACCCACCGCATCGCGCACCTGGTGGCCAACGGTCACGTCGCCGCGGGGCAGGTGCTGGCGGTGACGTTCACCTCGCGGGCCGCGGGGGAGATGCGTTCCCGGCTGCGGGCGATGGACGCGCAGAACATGGGCGCTTCGGTCGGGTCGGTGCAGGCGCTGACGTTCCACGCCGCGGCACGCCGTCAGCTGCGCTACTTCTGGCCGCGGGTCGTCGGCGATACCGGCTGGGAACTGCTGGACAGCAAGTTCTCTGTTGTCGCGCAGGCCGCGAGCCGGGCCCGGCTGCAGGTCAGCACTGACGACGTCCGCGACCTCGCCGGTGAAATCGAGTGGGCCAAGGCCTCTTTGATCAGCCCCGAGGCGTATGCGGCGGCGGTGGCCAAAGTGCAGCGTGACATCCCGCTCGACGCCGAGAAGGTCGCCACGGTCTACGCCGGTTACGAGAAGCTGAAAGCCAACCGCGACGGGATCGCGCTGCTGGACTTCGACGACCTGCTGCTGCACACCGCCGGGGCGATCGAAAACGACGCGGCGGTGGCCGCCGAGTTCCGCGACCGCTACCGCTGTTTCGTCGTCGACGAGTATCAGGACGTCACCCCGCTGCAGCAGCGGGTGCTCGATGCGTGGCTGGGCAACCGCGACGACCTCACCGTCGTCGGCGATGCGAACCAGACCATCTATTCGTTCACCGGCGCCTCGCCGCGCTATCTGCTCGACTTCTCCCGCCAGTTCCCGGACGCGACGGTTGTCCGCCTCGAGCGCGACTACCGCTCCACTCCGCAGGTGGTGTCGCTGGCCAACCGGGTGATCGCGGCCGCGCGCGGCCGGGTGGCCGGTAGCAAGCTGCATCTGATCGGTCAGCGCGATCCGGGCCCGTCGCCGACTTTCCATGAGCACCCCGACGAGGTCGCCGAAGCGGCGTCGGTCGCGCGGTCGATCAAGCGGCTCGTCGAATCCGGAACGCCGCCAGCCGAAATCGCGGTGCTGTACCGCATCAACGCGCAATCTGAAGCCTACGAAGAGGCGCTCACCGAGGCTGGTATCCCGTTCCAGGTGCGCGGCGGCGAGGGCTTCTTCAGCCGCCAGGAGATCCGCCAGTCGCTGCTGGCGTTGCAGCGGGCGGCCGAACGCGGTGCCGAAGGGCCGCTATCCGAAATGGTGCGCCAGATCCTCGAACCGCTCGGGCTGACCGACGAACCGCCGGCCGGCACCAAGGCCAGGGAGCGCTGGGAGGCGTTGACCGCGTTGGCCGAACTGGTCGACGAGGAAGTCGCCGCCCGACCGCAGCTCGACCTGCCCGCACTGGTCGCCGAATTGCGGGTGCGCGCCGATGCCCGGCACCCACCGGTGGTGCAGGGTGTGACGCTGGCGTCGCTGCATGCCGCCAAGGGCCTGGAGTGGGACGCGGTGTTCCTGGTGGGCCTGGCGGACGGCACGCTGCCGATCTCGCACGCACTGGCCCACGGCCCCGACAGTGAGGCAGTGGAGGAGGAGCGTCGCCTGCTGTACGTCGGAATCACCCGTGCGCGAATGCATTTGGAGCTCAGCTGGGCATTGGCCCGCACCCCGGGCGGTCGGCAGGGCCGGCGTCCGTCACGCTTCCTCAACGGCATTGCGCCACAGACGCAGGCCGAGCCGACGCCGAACCGGCCACGCAGGCAGAAGGGCGCCACCCCGCGCTGCCGGGTGTGCAACGCGGTGCTCAGCACTCCGCCGTCAATCATGTTGCGCCGCTGCGAAACCTGCTCGGTCGACGTCGACGACGAGCTGCTGGCTCAGCTCAAGGACTGGCGGCTGCGCACCGCCAAGGAGCTGAAAGTGCCTGCCTACGTTGTCTTTACGGACAACACGCTGATCGCGATCGCCGAGTCGCTGCCGGCCGATGATGCGGCGCTGGTGGCAATCCCTGGCATCGGTGCCCGCAAGCTCGAGCAGTTTGGTCCTGACGTGCTCGAGTTGGTGCGGGCACGGCAGTAGGTCAGCGGCCGGGGCCGTAGTTGCCGGTCCTGGTGGTCGCGTTCGTGCCGTTGTCGGCGATCCCCGAGGTGCCCTGGCCGGTATAGCTGTTCACGTCGCCGACGCCCTGGGTGGCCGTACCGCCCGGATGGTTGGCGGTGGCGCCACCGGTATAGCTCGACGGCCCGCCGACGCCGAGGGTGGCGCCTGTGCAGTGCAGGTGACACAGGTTGTTGGACGTCGAACCGCCGGTATAGCTTGACGGCCCGCCGACGCCGAGAGTGGGCCCGAAGCCGGCTCCGGTAACAGCGCCTGATTCGCCGCCGCTGTGCTCCGACGCCGCGGCGACGGGCGTGCCGTTCAACGCGATCGCCGCGAACAACCCGAGAGAGCCAACCGTCAGAATTCTTCGGTGACGCCGAATCGGACTGTGCTTGAGGGCTTTTCGCCGTATCTGATCCATGCCTCAATGATGGCTGCAGAGACTCGCCAGGTCACGGGACTCATACTGAAAACAAATGTATGCCCGCCGCGCGCCGTCGAGCGTGTTGCGTTATCCCGGACCGTAATTGACAGTCCGTGTGGTCGTGTTGGTGCCGTTGAGGGTGGCACCGGCCGTGCCTTGACCGGTGTAGCTGTCGACCCCGCCGACGCCCAGACTGGCCGTATTGTGTGGGTTGTTCGCCGTGGCGCCGCCGGTGTAGCTGGACGGTCCTCCGACGCCCACGGAGGCGCCCGAACAGATGGCGGCGGTGGAGGTACCCGTATACGTCGACGGGTCACCGCAGAAGCCGTTGGACGTCGATCCGCCCGTGTAGCTGGACGTCCCCCCGACGCCGAGCGTCGGTCCGGCGCCGGCGCCGGTCACTGCCCCCGATTCGCCGTCCGCCGGCATCAGGTCAGGGACGGCCGAGGCGACAGGAGGACCGGTCAAGAGAATCACTGCGGCGCTGACGGCCGCCTGCATCGCGAGAATGATTTGCTTGTTGTTCATCTTCAGGCCCCGATCTGTTCGGCTTTTAGCCGTCTTAATGTGCTAAGGGCCTGAGGTTACGCCGGTGTCCACCCTGTTCGTGGGGTTTGCAGCTTCAGCTGTGGGTTGAACGTAAAACTCCGCGGTACCGCGGCTCGAAAGCGGCGGTACCGCGGAGAACGTGAGAGAGCAGAGGGTGCTCAGAGCACGGCGGCGGGCCGCCGTGCCGCACCAGATCAGCCCAGGGCGGAGAGGGCTGCGTCGTAGTCGGGTTCTTGGCCGATCTCGGGGACGAGCTCGGTGTAGGCCACCTTGCCGTCGGCGCCGACGACGACGACCGCGCGGCCGAGCAGTCCGGCCATCGGTCCGTCGGTGATCGTGATCCCGAAGTCCTCACCGAAGCTGCTGCGGAAGGCCGACGCCGCCACGGCGGTCTCGATGCCCTCGGCACCGCAGAACCGCTTCAGCGCGAACGGCAGATCCTTGGACACGTTGACCACCGAGGTGCCGGTGCCTGCCGCGCGCTCATTGAAGGTCCGCACACTGGTGGCGCAGACCGGGGTGTCTACCGACGGAAAGATGTTGAGCACCACGGCTTTTCCGCCGAACTGGCCGCTATCCACGTCGCCGAGGTCGGTGCCGGTCAAAGTGAAGTCGGGGGCCTGGGCGCCGACGGCGGGCAGGTCTCCAACGGTGTTGATCGGGTTTCCACGCAGGGTTATCTGTGCCATGGGAATAAGTTTCTCACCGACCGCCGTTGCCGCTCTTGGCCGGGTCAGTTCCGATGGCATATGGGGTTGCCCCGATGGTCGGCCCAGGCCGTCCGAAAGCTAAAACCGCAGGTCAGAAAATCGCTTGTGGCGAAATCGTGTTAGGGTTTAGCCTCGAAACCGAAATCCTGTGCCGATCGATGGCTACAGGGCGGCATGACGAAAGGAGGGGCCGACGATGATCAGCAGCACTACGGACTTTGGCGTAGCTGGCATGCCGCGTCGTGCGTGGTCCTTCCGTGCCGTCATGGCAACCCCCGCGCATCACGCTATTGGCGCCTCGGGCGCCGGCGCCGCCGCCGCTATTTCGGCGCAGCGTAAGCGTCGCGCCAACGCCGCCCCGACCATCGCGTCCGTGGACAGGAGCTTCATCTAGGAAAGCTCCCAGACACAGCCAACTGGCCACGGACCCGAAGTCAAAGGATCCGTGGCCTTTCTCGTTTCCACCCGATTCCTGGCCCGGATCCCCCGAAGAGATACAGCTATTCGACCAGGAAGCAGGTGAGCGAGACATGTCGACATCGACAGTCCGCCAGGAGAAGCTGCCGGTGTTGCCGTGCCACGTCGGGAATCCCGACTTGTGGTTCGCCGAGAGTCCCATGGATCTGGAGCGCGCCAAGGTGCTATGCGGGGAATGCCCGATCCGGCGGCAATGCCTTGCCGCCGCACTGGACCGCGGTGAGCCGTGGGGAGTTTGGGGCGGCGAGATCATCGAGCGCGGCAGCGTCGTGGCGCGTAAGCGGCCACGCGGGCGTCCGCGCAAGGATGTGATCGCGGCCTAGCGGTGTCGGGCCCGAGTCGGTTAGTGCGCCGGCTCGGGTTCGACAAATCCCGGAACGAATTTCGCGGCCAGTTCCCGCGTCGGCACGTGGGCGTCGAGCTGGCAGGAGATCGCCACGGTCGACGCGATCACGCGCAGCGGGATCGCCAGCTTGGCGGGCAGGTCCATCGACCGGGCGGTCTTGATCTGCTCGGCCGAGACGTTCATATTCGCCGCGGCCATCTTCTGCAGCCAGCGGCGGGTGTAGTGGAACACCTCGACCTCGATCGGTTCCACGTATTGGCGCAGCATGTCGTCGATTTCGCGCACCGAGACCTGCTCGCCCTTCTGGATGAAGCCGACCCGTTCCATCGTCGGCAGCAGCTCGTCGTACTTCTTGTCGCGAGCCAGCGAGATGATCTGGCCGATCTCGATCGGCAAGCCGTTCGGCAGCGGGCCCACCGCACCGAAGTCGATGACACCCATCCGGCCGTCGGGCATCATCATGAAGTTTCCGGGATGCGCGTCGCCGTGCATCATGCCGAGCCGGCCCGGGGCATCGAAAGTGAGCTCGATAAGCCTTGTGCCACAAAGGTCTCGCTCTTCAGGAGTGCCCTCACGGATGATGTGCGACATCGGCACACCCTCGATCCACTCGGTGATCATCACCTTCGGCGAGCTGGCAATCACGTGCGGCACAAGGAAATGCGGATGACCGTCGTAGGCCTTGGCGAACGCACGCTGGTTGTCTGACTCCAGCCGGTAGTCCAGCTCCATCTCGGTGCGCTCGATGAGTTCATCGACCACACCCTGCACGTCGGCGCCCGGCGCGAGCTGCTTGAAGACGCTGACCAGTCGTTGCATGGTCTTCAGGTCTGCGCGCAGCGCTTCGTCGGCGCCGGGGTACTGGATCTTGACCGCGACCTCGCGGCCGTCCGACCACACCCCCTTGTGCACCTGGCCGATGCTGGCCGACGCAACGGGCTTGTCGTCGAACGACTGGAAGCGCTCACGCCACTTGGTGCCGAGCTGGCCGTCGAGCACTCGGTGCACCTTGGCCGCGGGCAGCGGCGGGGCGTCTTTCTGCAGCTTGGTCAGGGCCTCGCGGTAGGGCTCGCCGAACTCCGGGGGGATGGCGGCTTCCATCACCGACAGCGCCTGGCCGACCTTCATGGCCCCGCCCTTGAGCTCACCGAGCACGGTGAACAGCTGGTTGGCGGCCTTCTCCAGCATCTCGGCCTGGACCTCGTCTTTCGACTTGCCAGTCAGCCGTTTGCCCAAGCCCAGCGCCGCCCTGCCGGCGAAGCCGACCGGGATGGTCGCCAGCTTGACGTTGCGGGCCGCGCGGCCGCGCTTGATGTCTGCCACCAGACCATCATCCCTGACGGCGTCCTTCTGGCAACCACCGATGTCAGCATTCGCAGCGCGGATGCCGTGACCAGCGGCGAGCCGTGATCGTGTTGTTACTCACATCGACCTGCAGGGTGGTGTTCAGCGTCGCCGGGGGAGCGCCCGCGGCCTCTTGCCCGCGCACCGCGGTGATGATGCGCTGCAGCTGACCGAGGGCTACGGCGGCAGTTGCCAGCACGGTCGGACGGTCGGCGCAGCCGATCACGTCTCGTAGCTGAGCAGCCACCGCCGGCCAGGCCCCGTCGCGGTCGGTCCGGTGGAGGTCGGCACATGCCAGACAGCTCGTGACGCCGGGGATCACCAGCGGGCCGACCAGACCGGCGCCGTCCCGCACGCGGACCGGCAGGTGCGGGACTCCGACGCTGTGCAGGTCTCGCACCAGCCGAGGATCGGCCACCAGATAATCGGTCAGCACGACCATGTCGGCGCTGGCCGCGGACACCGATGCACCGGTGTGGCTGGTGTGGGCGATCCGCGCCCCCGAACAGCGCAGCGTCTCGACCAGCAGATCGGAGAGCGGGCCGGTGCCGTGCACGCGGATCGACAGCGCGCGCGGGGTGCTCTGGCAGGAGCGGCCGCGGACAACGCCGCTGTTCTCCAGCGCTTCCAACAGCTGATCGAGGGTGTCAGCCATCCCGTGGGTGACGGCCAGCTGCTGCAGCTCAGCCTTGCCGAGGGGAACCTGCATGCCACGTAGCAGCGACGCCAACGCCGTGGGCGTCACGCCGTCGGGCGGCCGGACCAGCACGGCGCGGCGTGGATCCCAGCCGACCTGCACCGCGTCGTCGGGTCGCAACAGCACCGGCATCGCCGGGTCGAGCGCATACAACACCTGCCGACTGTGGCACCACGAGAGTGCCGCGCGAATCAGCTATCCACAGGTCCGTCGTCGTCCTTCTTGTCGGACTCGGCTTCCTTCTGGAATTCCGCGATCGCCGAATCGATGTCCAGGCCGCTGGTGTCGCCGCCGATGATCCGGTCGATGAAGCCGGCCGGCTCATCGAGGTCGTTCGAGCTGGGCAGCAGGTCGGGGTGCTGCCAGACGCCGTCGCGGGCGTCGATGCCGACGGCGTCGGTTAGGCGCTCCCACAGCACGGCGGCTTCGCGCATCTTGCGGGGCCGCAGTTCCAGGCCGACCAGTGTCGCGAACGTCTGTTCGGCCGGTCCGGCGGTGGCCCGCCGGCGCCGCAGCATCTCCGACAGCGCGGCGGTACCGGGAATGCGGTCGCCGAGCGCGGCGGTGACGACGGTCTGCACCCAGCCCTCGATCAGGGCCAGCAGAGTTTCCAGACGTTCGAGGGCGGCCGTCTGCTCCGGGGTGGCCTTCGGCTCGAACATGCCTTGGCTCAGCAGCTGCTCCATCGCGGCCGGGTCGGTCAGCGCGGCCGGGTTGATGCCCTGCGCCAACTCCTCGAGGCCACTCATGTCGATCTTCATGCCCTTGGCGTAGGCCTCGACGGCGTTGAGCAGCTGGCTCGAGAGCCACGGCACGTGGCTGAACAGCCGGTGATGGGCCGCCTCGCGGGCGGCCAGGAACGTCAGGATCTCGCTGCGCGGCTGCTCGAGGCCTTCGGACAGCGTTTCGATGGCTTCGGGCATCAGGGCCGCCACGCCCGTCGGGCCCAGCGGCAGACCGATGTCGGTCGACGTCAGCACCTCGCGGGACAGCTTGCCCAGGGCCTGGCCGAGTTGCGAGCCGAACGCCATGCCGCCCATCTGGGTCATCATCGCCAGCAGCGGACCGGCCATCGCCTTGGCTTCTTCGGGCAGCGACTGCGCCCACACCGACGAAATTTGCTCGGCCATCGGGTCGCACAGCCGCTTCCAGCGGTCCAGGGTGCCGTCGACCCAGTCGTTGGGGGTCCAGGCGACAGCCTTGGTCGCCCCGGCGGGCAGCGCGGTCGCACCGTCGAGCCAGGTGTCGGCCAGGTGCACGGCGTCGGCGATGGCGGTGCTGGTGGCCGACGGGATGGGCGCGACGAAACCGATCGAGCTCGACGCCAACTGGCGGGCCACGTCGTAGTTGACCGGTCCGGAGCCGCCGGCCATCGGGTTGCCGGCGCCACTGAACATCTGGCCGAGTTTGGTGAAGATCTGTCCGAGGTCGGCCATGTTGAAGTCGCCGCCGGCGAAACCGAACGGGTCGCCGGAGCCGGGGTTCGGATCCTTTTTCGGCTTGTCGCGGTCGGGGTCGTCTCCCGCGGAGAAGCCGAAGGGCAGGTCAGGCATGTCTCAACCGTACTCATCCCATGTCGCGGGCGGGTAACTGGCGATCACGCTCTCAGTGAACCGGGGCCGCCGGCGGCTCCGGCTATTTCCCCGGGTCGCTGCGCTCCTGCCCGCCGCATCTAATGTTGGCGGCGTGAACAGGCGGATTCTGACGCTGCTGACGGCGCTCGTGCCGATCGTCGTCTTCGGCGTGCTGCTGGCTGTCGTGACGGTGCCCTATGTGTCGCTGGGTCCCGGACCGACGTTCGACACGCTCGGCGAGGTCGACGGCAAGCAGGTGGTGGCTATCGACGGCACCGACACCCATCCGACCTCGGGGCACCTCAACATGACCACCGTCGCCCAGCGCGACGGGCTGACCCTCGGGCAGGCGTTGACGCTGTGGGTGTCCGGCCGCGAGCAGCTGGTGCCGCGAGATCTGGTGTTCCCGCCGGACAAGTCGCGCGAGGACGTCGAGAAGGATCAGGACGCCGACTTCAAGCGGTCCGAGGACAGCGCTGAGTACGCGGCACTGGGGTTTCTGAAGTACCCGTCGGCGGTGCGGGTGGAGAAGGTCAACGATCCGGGACCGTCGGCAGGCAAGTTGCAGGACGGCGACGCGATCGACGCCGTCGACGGTAAGCCGGTAGCGAACATCGCCGAGTTCACGGCGCTACTGAAGGCCACCAAGCCGGGCCAGGAGATCGTCATCGACTACCGCCGCAAGAACGCCCCGCCGGGCGTCGCGCGAATCACGTTGGGCAACAACCAAGACCGTGATTACGGCTATCTCGGGGTGGCGGTGCTCGACGCGCCGTGGGCGCCGTTCAAGATCGACTTCAACCTCGCCAACATCGGCGGACCGTCGGCGGGATTGATGTTCAGCCTGGCCGTCATCGACAAGCTGACCACCGGTGACCTCAACGGATCGAAGTTCATCGCCGGCACCGGAACGATCAGTGCGGACGGCAAGGTGGGCCCGATCGGGGGCATCACTCACAAGATGCTGGCCGCTCAGGAGGCCGGTGCCACCGTCTTCCTGGTGCCCGCCGACAACTGCGACGAAGCCAGGTCCATGCGTGACGACAGCATGGAATTGGTGAAGGTCGACACGCTGACCAGCGCAGTCGATTCCCTGCACACGCTGACCTCCGGCGGCCGTCCGCCCAGCTGCTAGCGCATTGCTGCAGGACAGCACTGTTGTTGCAATGCGTAGAGTTGTGGCCGTACTGCTGCCTCGGCGCGGCGTGGCCGCCCGACAAGACTCAGGAGCCTGACAGGTGAGTATGCGGCCCGGCGCCCGGATGCCGAAGCTGACTCGGCGCAGCCGGATTCTGATCGGTATTGCGCTCACGGTTGTCGTGCTGTTGTTGGTGGGGCCACGACTGGTCGACGCCTACGTGGACTGGCTGTGGTTCGGCGAGCTGGGTTACCGCTCGGTGTTCTCCACCGTGCTGGTCACCCGCATCGTCGTCTTCTTGGTGGCCACGTTGGTGGTGGGGGCGATCGTCTTCGCCGGCCTGGCCCTGGCCTACCGCACCCGGCCCGTGTTCGTGCCGACCGCCGGACCCAACGATCCGGTGGCCCGCTATCGCACGGCGGTGATGGCCCGGCTCAAGCTGTTCGGCATCGGGGTGCCCGCGGTGATCGGGTTGTTCTCCGGCGCGATCGCGCAGAGCTACTGGGCGCGGGTGCAGCTGTTCCTGCACGGCGGCGATTTCGGGGTCACCGATCCGCAGTTCGGCAAGGACCTCGGCTTCTACGCCTTCGATCTGCCGTTCTACCGGTTGGTGCTGACCTATCTGTTCATCGCGGTGTTCCTGGCGTTCCTGGCGAACCTGGTCAGCCACTACATCTTCGGTGGCATCCGGCTGGCTGGTCGCAGCGGCGCACTGAGCCGTCCGGCGCGCATCCAGCTGGTCGCGCTGATCGGAACGCTGGTGCTGCTCAAGGCCGTTGCCTACTGGTTCGACCGCTACGAGCTCCTCAGCCACACCCGCGGCGGAAAGCCGTTCACCGGCGCCGGCTACACCGATATCAACGCCGTGCTGCCTGCCAAGCTGATCCTGATGGCCATCGCGCTGATCTGCGCGGCGGCGGTGTTCTCCGCACTCGTGCTGCGCGACTTGCGAATTCCGGCGATCGGCTTGGTGCTGTTGCTGCTGAGCTCGCTGATCGTCGGCGCCGGCTGGCCGCTGGTGGTCGAGCAGATCAGCGTCAAACCGAATGCGGCGCAGAAGGAAAGCGAATACATCAGTCGCAGTATCGCCGCGACCAGGCAGGCCTACGGGCTGACGACCGACCACGTGACGTACCGCGATTACAGCGGCACCGCGCCGACCACCGCCCAGCAGGTCGCCGCCGACCGGGCGACGACGTCGAATATCCGGGTGCTGGATCCGACGATCATCAGCCCGGCGTTCACCCAGTTCCAGCAGGGCAAGAACTTCTACTACTTCCCCGACCAGCTGTCGATCGACCGCTACCAGGGTCCCGACGGCGATCTGCGCGACTATGTCGTCGCCGCGCGTGAACTCAACCCGGACCGGCTGCAGGACAACCAGCGGGATTGGATCAACCGGCACACCGTCTACACGCACGGCAATGGATTCATCGCCTCGCCCGCCAACACGGTTCGCGGAATTGCCAACGATCCCAACCAGAATGGCGGCTATCCGGAGTTCCTGGCCAGCGTCGTCGGCGCCAACGGCAACGTCGTCTCGCCGGGTCCGGCCCCGTTGGATCAGCCGCGGGTCTACTTCGGCCCGGTCATCTCCAACACCGCTGCCGACTACGCGATCGTCGGCAAGAACGGCGCCGACCGCGAATACGACTACGAGACCAACACCGAGGCCAAGAACTACACCTACACCGGCACCGGTGGCGTCCCGATCGGCAACTGGCTGGCCCGCACCGTGTTCGCCGCCAAGTTCGCCGAGCGGAACTTCTTGTTCTCCAACGTGATCGGCAACAACAGCAAGATCCTGTTCAACCGCGATCCCGCGCAGCGGGTAGAGGCGGTGGCGCCGTGGCTGACCACCGACAGCAGTGTGTATCCGGCCATCGTCAACAAGAGGATGGTGTGGGTCATCGATGGCTACACCACGCTGGACAACTATCCGTACTCGGAGTTGACGTCGTTGTCGTCGGCCACCGCGGACTCGACCGAGGTGGCGGTCAACCGGTTGGCTCCGGACAAGCAGGTGTCCTACATCCGTAACTCGGTGAAGGCCACCGTCGACGCCTACGACGGCTCCGTCACGCTGTACGCGCAAGACGAGAGCGACCCGGTGCTCAAGGCGTGGATGGCGGTGTTCCCGGGCACGGTCAAGCCGAAGAGTGAGATCACTCCGGATCTGGCTGCGCACCTTCGCTATCCGGAGGATCTGTTCAAGGTGCAGCGCATGCTGCTGGCCAAGTATCACGTCGACGACCCGGTGACGTTCTTCTCCACCTCGGACTTCTGGGACGTGCCGCTGGATCCGAACCCGACGGCCAGCAGCTATCAGCCGCCGTACTACATCGTCGCCAAAGACCTTGCCCGGAACACCAATTCGTCGTCATTCCAGCTGACCAGTGCGATGAACCGGTTCCGGCGCGACTTCCTGGCGGCCTACATCAGCGCCAGTTCCGACCCGGAGACCTACGGGCGGATCACGGTGTTGACGATCCCGGGTCAGGTCAACGGCCCGAAGTTGGCGTTCAACGCGATCAGTACCGACACCGCGGTCAGCCAAGACCTCGGTGTGATCGGTCGCGACAACCAGAACCGAATACGCTGGGGCAATCTGCTCACCCTGCCGGTGGGGCAGGGCGGCCTGATCTACGTGTCGCCGGTGTACGCCTCACCCGGAACCAGTGACGCGGCGTCGTCGTATCCACGGTTGATCCGTGTCGCGATGATGTACAACGACAAGGTCGGCTACGGCCCAACGGTCAGCACCGCACTCGACGGCATCTTCGGTGCCGGCGCGGGCGCGACGGCCACCGGTCCGGCGCCGGCCACCGGGCCGGGTAGCCAGCCGCCGGGCTCTCGTCCGCCGGCGGCCGCGCCGGCACCGGTACCGGGCAGCGCGCCGGAGGTACCCACGCCGCCAGTCGCGGTGACGCCTGCGACGCCGGGTGTGCCGACGACGTTGTCACCGGCGAAATCCGCTGCGCTGCAAGACGTCGAGACGGCGTTGGGTGCGGTGCAGGAGGCCCAGAAGAACGGCAACTTCGCCGACTATGGCGATGCGCTGCAGCGCCTCGACGACGCGATGAAGAAGTACGAGGCCGCCAAGTAGCAAAGGCGCGGTATGCGTGAGTTGGTTGTGCTCGGCACTGCCAGTCAGGTGCCGACCCGCTACCGCAACCACAACGGCTACCTGCTGCGCTGGGACGACGGGGGTTTCCTCTTCGATCCCGGCGAGGGTACCCAGCGGCAGATGATGCTGGCCGGTGTGTCGGTCAGTGCGGTGAACCGGTTGTGCCTCACGCACTTTCACGGCGATCACTGCCTCGGGATGCCCGGTGTGATTCAACGGGCATCGCTGGACGGCGTAGCGCATCCGCTCGTCGCGCACTTTCCGGCGTCAGGTCAGGAGTATTTCGACCGGCTGCGGCATGCCTCGGTGTTCTATGACCGCGTCGATGTGCGGGAAGAACCGGTGACGTCTCCCGGGACCGTTGCGGTCGGGGCGTTCGGGGTATTGGAAGCTGCGGCTTTGGAGCACTCGACGGACGTGTTCGGCTACCGGCTGGTGGAACCGGATGGTCGGCGATTCGTACCGGAGTTGTTGTCCCGCTTCGGGATCAACGGGCCGTCGGTCAGTGAGCTCGGACGGGCTGGGTCGTTACGGGTGGGGGACCGGGTGGTCGACGTGGCGGAGGTCAGTGAGCCGCGGCGGGGGCAGCGGTTCGCGTTCGTGATGGACACCCGGCTCTGCGACGGCGTGTATGCGCTCGCCGACGGTGCCGACATGTTGGTGATCGAGGCGACGTTCCTGACCGAGGACGAGGATCTGGCGCACCGGTACGGGCACCTGACGGCTCGGCAGGCGGCCTCGGTGGCCGCCGACTGTGGAGTGGGCACGCTGGTGCTGACGCACTTCTCACAGCGCTATCCCGACGCTTCAGCGCGGTATGCGGATGAGGCGGCCGCGGTGTTCTCCGGCGACATCGTGGTGGCCGAGGATCTGATGCGGGTTCCGGTGCCTGCGCGTCGTTAGGGAGCGGTGGGCAGTCCGACGCGCAGGGCGATGTCCTGCTTCTGGCCGACGTTGGTGATGAAGTCGGCCGAGGCGGGCTGGCCGGGCAGGCCGTCGAACTCGACGCGGGCCAGGGTGGAGCCTTCGGTGAACAGCAGGACGCTGACGGACTTCTTGCCGTCGGGGGAGTTGCCGGAGACGACGGTTCCGCCGGTGCCGACGAACGAGGGCTGCGGGGGGCCGGGGGTGACGGCCTTCTCGAGGCTGGCTTGGGCCTCGGCGAGGGCTGAGGGGCCGGCGGCGGGGTTGTCGAGGGCGACGAGCAGGATGCTGACGGCCTTGGTCTGGTCTTGGTTGACGAGGAGCACCTCGGCGCCGGGCCGGCTGTCGGGGTTCGGGGTGGGCGGCTGGTCGACGTAGATGTCGCCGGCGCCGGAGATGTCGCGGGCCTGAAGTAGCAGTCGCGTGTAGTTGATCGGCGCAGCGACGGGCTTGGCGCTTGTGGTCGTTGTGGTCGCGCTGACGCCGGGTAGGGCGGGGATCGATGCCGCGGGTTTGCTTGTGTTGAGCCCAGATTGGTTGTCGCAGCTGGTGACCCCGAGGGAAACGGCGGCAACCATCGCGATCGCGGCGAAGCGGGTGGCGTGTTGTCGTTTCATCTCCTTCGAGCCTGTCGACTTCTGCTCTGAGACGCAAGTGAATACCGGGGTCGTGTGACGAACTCGTGACGGCTTTCTCACGGCTATCTCGCGGCGTTTACCAAGTTGCGCGGGCAACGATTGTGCCTCTGAGCACTCGATTTGGAAGCTCTGCTCGCCGTTGGGTAACGTTGCGTTCACCGACGCGGGGTGGAGCAGCTCGGTAGCTCGCTGGGCTCATAACCCAGAGGTCGCAGGTTCGAATCCTGTCCCCGCTACTATTGTGATGTCTCGAGACATCGGAATAGCTCTGAGCCTGCTTTGGGTTCAGGGCTTTTTCCGTTTGGGGCCTTTGGGGGCTCCGGTGGGTTGGTAGTCCCTGGTGGGGTCGAGGGTGAGGTCGCGCAGTACTTCTCCGGTGGCGGCGTTGATGACGGTGATGTGGTGGTCTTGGGCCAGGATCAGGACGCGGGTTCGGTAGTGGTGGCGTCCGATGCCGATGTGGTGCAGGCGGCCGTTGACGCGCAGGGTGACTGACCCGGCTTGGTCGACGCGGTCGGTGCGCACGCGGTTGTGGGTGTCGATGCGGCTTGCTGGGTTGGCTTTGGGTCGGCTGGTGTAGATGGTGGCGGGGGTGGCCCGGTGGGGTAGTGATCGGTGTGGGCGGCGGTGGTTGTACTCGTCGACGAAGGCGTCGATCTGGGTTTGCAGCTCGGTGATGCTGGCCGCGGGTGGTTGCTTGGTGAGTGCTTTTTTGAGGGTTTGGTGGAAGCGCTCGACTTTCCCGCAGGTGGTGGGGTGGTTGGGGGTGGAGTTGATTTGGCGGACTTGCAGGTGGCGCAGCTCGGCTTCGAAGTGGTTGCGTCCGCCTTTGCCGCCGGCGAGGCGGGTGGTGAACACCATGCCGTTGTCGGTCAGTGTTGAGTATGATGCCATGGCGGGCAACGGCTTTGCGGAATTCGTCGAGGACGATGGGCCCGGTGACGCGGCGGTGGGCGGTCACGGATAGGGCGTAGCGGGAGTGGTCGTCGATCCAGCACAGGATCTCGGTGTGGGTGCCATCGGTGAGCCACCAGTGGGTGAAGTCGGCTTGCCAGCGTTCGTTGGGTTGTTCGGCGGCGAAGCGGATGTAGGAAGTCTTGGGTCGTTTACGCGGGTTGGGTTCGACCAGGCCGGCGGCGTGGAGGTGTCGGCTGATCGAGGCTGCCGACACGATCAGTTGGTGGTGGTGTTGTAGGTGCCAGGCGATGGTGTGCGGACCGTTGTCGAGGCCTTTGCCGGCCAGGGTGGCGCGCAATTCGATGATCAGATCGATGGTGGCCTGCGGTAGTCGGGTGGGGCTGCTGTGGGGCCGGCGTGAGCGAGGTTTGAACGCTGCCTCGCCTTCTTCGGTGTAGCGGGCGATGAGCCGGGAGATCCAGCCCTGCGATAGAGCCTGTCAAGTTATCTGTGTAAGTCGCCTATCCGATTCGTCCTGAATGTGTGTTGCTGTGTTTAGAGATAGCGTTCGATGCGGTCTGGGTAGACCAGGCTGAGTTGTTCGAGTGCTTTCTTCCAGTTGGTGACTACCTGTCCTTCCACGAGGCGCCCAGGGGCTGTTCGGCAGAGCTTCTTGCCGCGTTCTTTGGCCCGCTCGGCGGCGCGTTTGTCCTCGATGTTGCAGATCGCCAGCCACAGCAGTTTCACGACCGAGGCGTCGTTGGGGAACTGGCCGCGGTTCTTGATGACCTTGCGCATCTGGTAGTTCAGCGATTCGATCGAGTTCGTCGTGTAGATCACCCGACGCAACTCCGGCGGAAACGCCAGGAACGGGATGAACTGCTCCCAGGCCCGTTCGAAAGCCTTTGTCACCGTGGGGTTCTTCTTGCCCAACTCCGAGGTCGTGAACGCCTGCAATTCGGCGTGGGCGGCATCAGCACTGGGCGCGGTGTAGATCGGCTTCAGTGCTGCGGCTACGGCCTTGCGGTCACCGTAGGACACAAACCGCAAGGCGTTGCGGATCAGGTGCACCACGCACGTCTGAACGGCCGCTTGTGACCAGGTCGCCGCGATCGCCTCCGGGAACCCGGTCAGTCCGTCGCAGCACACGATGAGCACGTCCTTGATGCCGCGATTGGCCAGATCCGAGCACACCGACGCCCAGAACGACGCTCCCTCGGTGGGCTGAACCCAGATGCCCAGGACATGCTTGACGCCGTCCATATCCACGCCCACGGCGATGTGGGCGGCCTTGTTGCGGGTGTGGCCGCCGTCTTTGACCTTCACGATCATCGCGTCGAGGTAGATCACCGGGTACAGCGGTTCCAGCGGCCGGCGCTGCCAGCTGAGTACCTCATCGGAGATCTCGTCGACGATCTTAGAGATCGTCTCATGCGACACCTCGGTGCCAATCGTAGAAGCCAGGTGAAATTGGATGTCGCGCAATGTCATTCCACCGGCGTACAGGGAGATGATCATGTCATCGAGCCCACCGATCCGGCGGGCGCCCTTAGGGACCAGCGTCGGGGTGAACGAGCCGTCGCGGTCTCGTGGAACCTCCAGGGCCACCGGCCCGGCCTCAGACTGCACCGTTTTGGGTGAGTGGCCGTTACGGGCGTTGGGCATCGCCCGCCCGATGGGATCGCCCTTCTCATAGCCCAGATGCTCGGTGAGCTCAGCGGCCAACCCGCGCTCCAGAGCCAGCTTGATCAACCCAGGTAGCAGCCCGCCCTCACCGGTCAGGGCAACCTCGCCGGAGTCGACCTGAGCCAGCAGCTCATCGACGGCACCCGAGGCCCGAAGCGCCTCGGCCATCTCCACTGTGGACCCCGCCTCGACCAGCGATGAATTCACGTCCTTGCCTGTCGTCACGTCCTGCGATCCTTCCGTTAACAGGACTTACACAGACCATTTGACACGCCCCTGCGATACCCCGTAATCCCGGGCGACCTGCGACTGTGAGCGGCCCTCAACAAGCACCGCGGTGATGACCAACCGAGCCTTCGACACCAGCCGAAACTGGCCCACCACCTATTCCGATGTCTTGAGACACCCCATTCCGATGTGAACCGCCCTGGGTTTTGTTCCGATCTTCATAGGAGGATTGGAAGCTATGCCCCGTCAGTATTCGCCGGAGTTTCGGCAGCGTGCGTTGCGGTTGTTGGACACCATGATGGAAGCCTCGGAAACATCTGAGTTCGAGGCCATCAAGTCTGTGGCCAGCAAACTCGGAATCTCGGAGGAATCGGTGCGCCGGTGGCGGCGCAAGGCTCAGGTCGATGCCGGCGAACGGCCCGGCACGACAAGTCTGGAGCACGCCGAGATCCGCAAGCTCAGACGCGAGAACGCCGAGTTGCGCAGGGCCAATGAAGTGTTGAAGTCTGCCTCTGCGTTTTTCGCAGCGGAGCTCGACCGCCCCGCGACGAAATGATCGCCTACATCGATGCGCATCGCGATCAGTTCGGGGTCGAGCTCATCTGCCGCGTTCTGCGGGCAGCTATCCCGGGGTTCCTCACCTCCCGGGGGTATCGGGCCGCGCTGACCCGGCCGCCCTCGGATCGCGAGATCCGTGATGAGCAGGTGATCGCCGACCTGCGCGCCGTGCACCGCGAGAATTACTCGGTCTACGGGGTCGAGAAGATGCACGCAGCGATGATCAGGCGGGGCTGGACCCTGGGCCGAGAACAGACGCGACGATTGATGCGCAAAGCCGGCCTGCGGGGGGCCCAACGCGGTAAGCCAGTGTTCACCACCGTCACCGACCCGGCCGACGCGAGGCCCGCCGATCTAGTCAACCGGCAGTTCAAGGCCGCACAACCCAACCGACTATGGGTCGCCGACATCACCTTCGTGCGGACCTGGCAGGGATTCTGCTACACCGCGTTCGTCACCGACGCCTGCACCAAGAAGATCGCCGGCTGGGCCGTCTCGGCCACCATGCGCACTGAGGATCTGCCGCTTCAAGCATTCAATCATGCTGTCTGGCAGTCGAATACCGATCTATCCGAGTTGATTCATCATTCCGACCGCGGATCGCAGTACCTATCGCTGACCTATACCGACCGCCTGGCCGAACTTGGGATCGCCCCATCGGTGGGATCGCGTGGCGATAGTTATGACAACGCCCTCGCCGAAGCGCTCAATGCCGCCTACAAGACCGAGTTGATCAACCGCGGCAGGCCTTGGCGACGCGTCGATGATGTTGAACTCTCGACCGCTCAATGGGTGGCCTGGTACAACCAGGAACGCCTGCACGAAGCCCTCGGCTACAGAACCCCGGCCGAGTACGAGGCCGCCCTCACCGGCACCTCACACCCCGCGAGCCAGCCAACCCCGGCCCTCGCAACCGAGTAGGAACAAAACCTGGAGTGGTTCAATGTCCTGAAACACCACACTGTCCCCGCTACTAAATGGAACGGCCCTCGGAGATTTTTCCGGGGGCCGTTTTCATCGAGTTGGGAACACTTTTGGGAACATTCGCGAAGCTAACGACCCTGCGAGGTCTATTAAGAGCAGTCGGACAGTCGGTGATCGCCCTCGCCGCCTCGGGCATCGCGCCGTCCACCTGGTGCCAACTGAACCGCCGTTCTGATGAGAAGCTCAGTCTCATCATTGGCCGGTAAGTGAGTCAGGGATTCTGACGGCGACCGGAATTCGGTGCAGGTGCACGTGTACCCGCGACGGCTGAGCTGAAGCATGGGGCCGGCGGGTACTACACGCTTAGGCGAGGTTGTAATACGCCTGGGTGAGGTCGGCAATGACATCGCCGGTGGCGCCAAGGAGTGACCTGCGCAAGGAATTTCGCAGTGTCTGACGAAATTCTGCAGAATTGCCCGGATGCTCGCCGCCGTTTCGGCACTCGTGCGCGAAGATTTCGATCAGGTGATGTCGTCTGAGTCCTCTTTCACCTACATCCAGGCCGAGGTGCAAGAGTAAGCATGTTCATGTTGATTCTTTATCCAATCTGACACCCTGGAACGCGTAGTTGATCGCTATGGTCATGGATGTTAGGAACATAATTGAGATGGTGGAATTGAGCTTGTTCACGTGATCTGTGCTTGCGAAGTGGATCGTTACGTGCCTTGACAGCCGCGTAGGCGGCTCCTCACCCTTTCCGGGCCGCCAAGGTGTGAGGAAAGATGCTCCCGGCGCGAACGCATAACCGACGTTGAACGCCCAGGCGACTCCCTGAGCATCGGTGTTCTCAATAGCCAGCTTCTTTGCCATATCGGTATAGCTAGTCCCTGAGTAGAGCTTCTTCAGGTATGTATCACAGATGCTCACCGCAAGGGTCTGAGCTGCCTCGAAAAACCCAGCCTGAAACGCTTCAATGGCTCGCTGAGCGAGGGGAATCTGCTTACAGAGTTCTTTATGGAAGTCTTTGGCGAGAGCCGCTTTACAATCCTCAGCGATGTCGTTGGCTCTGTCTTCGATTATATTGATTCGGGCGTCGTAATCAGCAGCATCAACGATGGCGCGGACGATCTCGGCTCGGGGAACGTGAGTGATCGGGATGCCATCAGCTGATAAGACCTCCTCCATCTTGTCTACGTCGGGGATGGGTCGCGGCCAGTTGGCCGGGTAGAGCCCGTCTAACGCCTTCGCGAAATCTGGCAAGAAGTCGAGCGAGATTACGGGGCGCTTTAACGCTTTTGTGATCCGCTCGCGGGTCTCTTCCCACTGCTTAGCGACAGAGGTTGCGTATTCGTTGGCGAGTGACACCTGGTCGTACATTTCTCGCATCGAGGCAGCAATACCCTCGGCTTGCGTTGGATTGTTGCGCAGGTACTCGGCGAAGGACTCAAGTCGCTCATCTTTAGGCACAGAGTGAGTGTAGGAGTGAGGATCGACAGCACATTCAGGCGTAACGGCCTTCACAAAACTCGGTGCGTAAGCAAACGGTGCTGCGCGGTAAGTCCTTCAGGACGTGGGGAAGGGCTCTCGGCAATGGCACCAAGGTCGAGGTGATGTCGACCGGCATCTCAGGGCAGGTTGCGGCTTCCGCGTTCGCTTTGCCTGGCCGTGCGATCATCAGCCGGTGGACTGGTGGGGAGACCTCGATCATTTTCCGATGTTCGTGGACGTATGGGGCACCGTAGCTGAGTGGGTAGGGGCTGTAGGTACAACACTTGCAGCGGGTGCGGCGGCAGTGTTCTACATTTCGGACCGTAAGCGGGAGCGCAAAGCCCAGGCGCTACTCGTTAGGGTGGTGCACGAGGACACGTCAGACCAGGAAAAAAATGAACCCCAGACGACCTTTACCGTTCACAACGACTCGGACCGTTTCACCACCGGCTTCACGTTGGTGATGAAACACGACCGAAAGGCCCTGCGGGCGATTGAAGACGATTACATTGACGCTGGTGTCAGAGACCAAGTGAAGAAGCATTTTCCGATATGGGGAGGCAAAGGGTCGTTCATCCTTCGCGCAGATTGGAAAGCGGAGGAGAATTACGTAACAGTGCTTCCGCAATTCGCAATGGGCCTGAGATCGCCGGTTTCATACCTAATGCGGTCCCTGCAAGGTGCCTCGCGCGTGTCTGGCAACTCCGAGGTCAAGCTAGTGGCGGATCAGCCTGTGTACACAGATGTCTCATATCGCATCATCTTTCGGGATGCTCATGCCCGCGCATGGATGGTCTCTTCGCTCACGGCGAAAAGCGACGACGCTTCTGCGGGCGACATCCGCAGGCTCCACACCCAGTACAATTCAGGTCGCAATTTTCGAAATGGCACGATGTTTATGCCTTGGTGGCGACGGATACCGGTGAACGCATATAGGGATACACGGAATAGCTGGAATCTGTATAGGAGGCGCCGTGCGTGGCGCTCGTGAATAACCGGCTAGTCAAAACGATTCTGTGGTTGACTATCAAAGCATGAAATGCGTGAGTCAAACAGACTGGCAGCGAACAGCTTCAACTTCTTGAGACCAGCTTCGCGCGAGACGATGTCGGTTATTCGCGGGATATAGCGACAGTGTCCGCTCGAGCGGTCATATCGCCATAGAAATGACTAGGTCTCTTGTCCGCGGTCTCGCCCTCGTCGCCGTTCATGGTCAACAGCAGTGCGCCGTGACGCACTAGAACGCGGGAGTCCGGCGTCGCCGCCGTTCGTCCCACCCGCGCCACGCCCCTGGCCTGGCGGACAGGAAACCCTGTCTTCGAGCCTGCGGATTCTGGCTTCGGCGCGATTACTCAACGCGTTGCTCAGCGGAACTATTGCAGCACGAGCAAAAGAATCCAACTACCGCAAGGACAAGAACATGACCACCACCCACCTGAGCCGCTCCTGTTGGCGCGGCCACACCATCGCCGCGATCCTGCTGACCGCGACCGCGACCGCCACCGCGACCGTCGTCGGAGCGGTCAGCGCAGCTCCACCGGCGCACGCAGCCAACCAATACATCGCCCTGGCTCTCGGGTACGTCAATGAGAACCCGCCCGTCACGATGGCCGGTGGCTCGGCGATCAGCGGCAACCAGGATCAGGCCGCGCAGGGCGCGCTGACGAACTGTGCCAACAACGGCGGCGGCCACTGCGTGACCGTGGTCATCGGCACGAACGAGTGCGCGGCGGCCGCGTCGAACAACTACGGCGAAGAGGTCGGTGCGAAGGGCGCGTCGATTGCCGCCGCCTCGAGCAACGCCAAAGCCCTACTGCAGAACCAGACGGGCGCGAAGGTCATCGTGTCGGGCTGCGCGAACGGATCCACCCCGCCGCCGCCGAACGATCCGCCGCCACCGCCGCCCGCGCCGAAGCAGGGGCCGACGGTCTCGTTCGACAACGTCGTGGGTGGCCTCGTAGCTCACATCACCGACCGCAGTGGAGTGTCGTCGCAGTGCACGTATGCGACCGACAACTACAACCGCAGCTTCGCCCTGCCGGCCAACGCCAAGTATGACCTGCGGATTGTCCCCGCGGTTCCGCGATTCCGGAACTGGACCGTCACGATCACCTGTGACAACGGCACAAGCACGACGGCGACGACGTTCTTCTGAGTTCACGCCGTTAACCCGAACCGCCCGGGCCGTGATGCACACGGCCCGGGCGGTTTTAGGGTTTTACAGCGAATACCTACAGCGTCCGCGCCAACCGCTCCGCCAACAGCCCCGCGAACTTCGCCGGATCATCCAGCGTGCCGCCCTCGGCCAGAAGCGCTGTGCCGTACAGCAATTCCGCTGTCTCGGTCAGCGCGGCGTCACCCCCGCGAGACGCGAACCCATCCCGCAACCCGGTGATCAACGGATGGTCCGGGTTGAGTTCGAGGATGCGTTTCTCGGCCGGGACCGTCTGCCCGGAGGCCTGCAACATGCGGGCGAGTGCGGGCGTGATGCCGAAGCTGTCGGTGATCAAACACGCCGGCGACTCGGTCAGCCGCGTCGACAAGCGCACCTCTTTCACGTGGTCAGAAAGGGTCTCGGCAAGCCACTCGAGCAGGCCGGCGAACTCCTGCTCCAACTGCGAACGTTCGGCCTCCCGTGCGCTCTTGTCCTCCTCGGTGTCCAGGTCTACCTCACCCTTGGCGACCGATTGCAACCGTTTGCCGTCGAATTCGGGCACCATGTCCACCCAGACCTCGTCGACCGGGTCGGTAAGCAGCAGCACCTCATAGCCTTTGGCTTTGAACGCCTCGAGGTGCGGTGAACTCAGCAGCTGCTGACGCGATTCGCCGGTGGCGTAGAAGATCTGCTCCTGACCCTCTTTCATGCGCTCGACATACTCGGCCAGCGTGGTGGTTTCCTCGTCGCTGTGCGTCGAAGCGAACGACGACACGGCCAGAATCGTGTCCTTGTTGTCGGCGTCGGACAGCAGGCCTTCCTTGAGAACCCGGCCGAACTGCCCCCAGAACGTGCCGTAGTCCGCCGGCCGCTCGGTCTGCATCTCCTTGATCGTCGAGAGCACCCTTTTGGTGAGCCGTCGGCGGATCGCTTTGATCTGACGGTCCTGCTGCAGGATCTCGCGAGAAACGTTGAGCGACATGTCCGCCGCGTCGACGACACCCTTGACGAAGCGCAGATACGGCGGCAGCAGCTCCTCGCAGTCGGCCATGATGAACACCCGCCGGACATAGAGCTGCACACCAATGCGGGCGTCCTGGTTGAACAGATCGAACGGCGCGTGCGACGGGATGAACAGCAGCGCCTGGTACTCGAAGGTGCCCTCGGCCTTCATCGGGATGACCTCCAGCGGGTCATCCCAGGCGTGCGCGATGTGCTTGTAGAACTCCGTGTACTCCTCTTCGGACACTTCGTCTTTGGGTCGCGCCCACAGCGCTTTCATCGAGTTGACGGTCTCGGTCTCGACGGTGACCACCTCATCGCCGCCGTCCTCGGTGGCGGGGCTGCGTCGCTCGACTTGCATCCGGATCGGCCAGCCGATGAAGTCCGAGTACTGCTTGACCAGCGCCCGGATCTTCCATTCCGCGGTGTAGTCGTGCAGCTCGTCCTCGGCGTCCTCGGGCTTGAGGTGCAGGGTGACCGAGGTGCCCTGCGGTGCGTCGTCGACGGCGGCCACCGTGTAGGTGCCCTCGCCGCTGGATTCCCAACGGGTCGCGGAGCTTTCGCCCGCCTTGCGGGTCAGCAGCGTGACCTTGTCGGCCACCATGAAGGACGAGTAGAAGCCGATCCCGAACTGGCCGATCAATTCCTCGGACGCGGCGGCATTCTGGGCCTCACGCAGTTGCTGGCGCAGTTCGGCCGTGCCGGATTTGGCCAGCGTGCCGATCAGGCCCACGACCTCGTCGCGGGTCATCCCGATCCCGTTGTCGCGGATCGTCAGCGTCCGCGCGGCCTTATCGATGTCGATCTCGATGTGCAGATCGGAGGTGTCGACGTCGAGGTCCTTGTTCCGGAAGGCTTCGAGGCGAAGCTTGTCCAGGGCGTCGGAGGCGTTCGAGATCAACTCCCGCAGGAATGAGTCCTTGTTGGAGTACACGGAGTGGATCATCAGATCCAGCAACTGGCGGGCCTCGGCCTGGAACTCCAGCTGCTCTACCTGTTCAGTCATGGTGAATCCGTTCGAGATGACGACAATTGGTGCAGCCGAGATATTAGCGAGCCGTCACAGGCCGCGAAGGGCTCCCTGAGCCCTAACCCGCCAACCCCAACAGCGGCGGCACCAGATACCGCCGCGCGAACGACCGCAAGGCGTCGTCGTCGCCCAGCGCGACGTTCTGCGACGGGGTGAGCACGAACGACACGATGACCCGGACGGTCACCTCGGCCACCTCGAGTAGCTCCAGCTGTGTGCGATGGTCGTCCGGCAACGCGACCGCCAGCTGGTGGGCCAGGAACGATGACGCCGTCCGCACCACGCCGTCGCCCTCTACCGTCAGGAACGGCAGCACGGTTTCGGCCTCGGTCGCCAGCAACCGCTGCAGCAGCGCATGCCCCCGCAGGGTGTTCAGCGTGAACACGAACCCCTCGACCAGCTTGTCCTCGGCCTCGTCGTAACCGCCAGCCTCGGCGGCCAGGTCGGAGAGGAACCGCTCGAGCTCCCGCAGCAGGACCGCCTCGACGATCGCGTCCTTGTTCGCGAAGTTGCGGTACAACGTCACCCGCGCCAGGCCGGACCTGCGGGTGATGTCCTCCACCGTGGACCGCCGGATTCCGAACAGTTCGAACTGCCGCAGAGCCGCATCAAGGATCCGCTCGGCGTTGCCTTCCACGGACGGCGACCCGAAACGCTGCACCGCTTTGGCGAGCAGGCCGCTGTACTTCATTGCTGCAGTGTAAGGCCTGCTCGGACGCTATTGATACAAACGAACCAAGAATGTATCTTCGGTTTCACCGGCGCATCGCGCTCATCCAACGCTCGACGACTAGCAGGAGGCTTGACATGGCCACGGCTCCTTCGACCAGGACGGCGACGCCACCGAGTCGAGAGGAGTTCTCCGACCGGCTGCTCAAAGGGTCAGCCCGCAAGTCCTACGCGCCCGTCGTCGACATCGACTGGGACACCCCCGTCGTCGAAGACAAGTTCTTCCTGCCGCCTCGCGTCGTCTCGCTCTACGGCACGCAGATGTGGGAGGAGATGAGCCGCGAGCAGCAGATCGAGCTGTCGCGCCAGGAGTTCATCAACCTGCTCTCGGCCGGCGTCTGGTTCGAGAACATCCTCAATCAAGCACTGTTGCGCGGCCTCATGCACGCCGACGTCACCGCGGCGTCCAGCCACTACTCGCTTACAGAGCTCGGTGACGAGACCCGTCACATGGTGATGTTCGGCCGCGCCATCCAGGCTGTGGACGGAAAAGCGTTCCAGCCCAACCGCCTTCAGCGGATGACCATCAACCTGCTGCCGCTCGTCTTCCAGAAGACGGTGCTGTGGATAGCCGCGCTGGTGGGGGAGGAGATCTTCGACGCGCTGCAGCGCGAGATCCTCGATGACCCGGACATCCAGCCAATCGTGCGTCGCGTCATGCGAATTCACGTCACCGAGGAGGCGCGGCACATCCAGTTCGCGCGTGACGGCGCCCGCCGGGACGTCCCCGCCATGCGACGGCGAAATCGCTTCCTGCTCGCCACCATTCACGGTGCCGGTGGCCCGTTCTACCGCTACCTGTTCACCAACCGCGCCGTGTACCGCCGGGCCGGTCTCGACGGTCACGAGGGCCGCCGGCAGGCCCGTGCCAACCCGTACTTCCACGAGACGACGCGAATCGGGTTCGCGCCGCTGGCCGCGTTCTTGGAGGAGATCGGGCTGATGAACCGGATCAGCCGGCGGATGTGGAAGCGGAGCAACTTCCTGTGACCGCCACCGCCGACGAGAGCGGCGTCTTCGACGGCGATGCCGAACTCGACGTCGCAGGCGTCCGCTGCCCGGTCCGCGTCCGCCTCGCCGGTCACCTCAACCCGATCGACGGCCAGTTCCATTGGCAAGGCCTCGCCTATGGGGCGCCCGACGACATCACCGCCGGAAAACCTGCCCAGCTGACCATCGGAAGCCGCAGCGTCGCAATCAGACTCGTGGAGAGGGTGCCGTCGGGCCAACTCATGGTCAGCGGTGTGGGCGCGCCGCCGTACGGCCTCTCGCCAGTCTAGGAACCGCGGCCGACTCGCAGATGTGCGGTCATCAGTAGTCCGTCGTACACCGATCGCGCCGGCATCTCGCCGTTGTGGCGTACGGCTTGGAAGTCGGCGGTGATCTGCTGCGCGAGGTCGCGCAGTTTGACGTTGCTTTCCTGCGAGCGCCAGCGCAACAGGTCAAACGCCGCATCGGCGTCGATGCTGTAGATCATCATCAGCATCCCTTTGGCCTGATCGATGGGGGACCGGCGGGCGGCGATGTCCTCGACCTCGTTGCTCACCTGCTCCTGAGCGCTGCGCAGGTCACCGGTCAGGTCGACGTAGAAGCCGTCGCTGCCGATGATCTCGCCGGCATCGTTGCGCAATTGATTGCCGACCACGACGACGTGGTGGACGCGTCCGTGCGTGTCCCGCATGCGGTGTCGACTGCTGAACGGTTCACGGGTGCGACGTATCCGCTGCAGCAAATCGATCAGCTCCTGGCGGTCCTCGGGATGCTTGTGTGAGAACACCAGTTCGGTTGTCGGAGTGACGGTCCCCGGCTCGTAGCCGTGCATGCGCGCCACTTCGTCCGACCACTCCCAGCGGTCGTCGTCGAAGAAGTACCGCACCCAGCCGACCCGGGATAACTGGCCGTCACCCAGTGACCGCGCTCGGCCGTCGCCTTTGGTCTCACCCTGCCGCTCGTCTGCCCGCCCCGACATCTGAGATACCCCTCGGTGTGGAATATCCGTCAAACCTGACGTGAAGTTGTAATTGACAAGATCCATATTAATCGCCGCTGACCAGCAAAGTCGCCTGTATTGCGCAAGACTGGCAACTGGTCATTGTTCGTTCAGCACCGGCGAGTACCTGGTGGCGCCTCGCCGCAGCGTCAGCCGCTCGTGGGTGACATCGTCGACGTCGCGCCACAGCGTCAGGAATGTGCCGCGGTGACGCCACCGCAGCAGACTGGCGAGTACCCAGGGCTGATCGACGCGGCGGCGTTCGTATCCCAGATATGAGGACTTGGAGCGCGGACTCACGATGACGCCGAACACTTTTGGTGCGTCGGGCCGGTGGTGCAGATCGCCGGTGACGCTCAACCGCACGTCGATCAACGTGCCTAACGACGTGCCGTCGCTGTCGTACACGGGCAGTCCGAGAAGATCACTCAGCTGCATGCCGGCCTCCGGGTATGCGGGCGATGAAGCGGTCCCGTAGCCAGTGCTCGATCCAAAGGCCGTCGAAGTGGTCCGCCTCCCGGCTCACGTGCAGCGCAGCGTCAACCTTCGTGATGAGCCGCCAGGGCAGCGCCTGCAGCCGTGACGCGGGCTGGCGTCCGCCGAAGACCCGGGTGAAGAGCACCTGCCCAGTCAGGATGGCGGTGACGTGCGGAACGCCGTCGGACGTGTCCGACAGTTCGAGGTCATCGACGATGCCCACCGGCGCGCCGTCGGCGTCGAGCATCTGCCGGTCCAGCAGGTGCAGGCGGGCATCGATGAGCGTGCCCGGCGCGCGGGGTGCCTCCGGCAGCTCGTTCGTTCGACGGTTCATTGGCCGGCCCCTGTCACGATCATCAGCGGTATGGCGGCCAGCGAGGCGACCAGAATGATCACCAGATAGATCGAGCCGGCGACGTTCACTGCGCGGCCGTTGACATGGCGGCCCATGTACTCGGGATCGTTGGCCACGATGAGGATCGGCAGATACGTCAGCGGTAGCGCGATCGCCGAGAACACCACCGAGTACTCGGTGACAAGGATCGGATCGATGCCGGTGAATAGCACTGCGGCGCAGGCCAATACGGTCACCAGCATCACGGTGTGGAAGCGGGCCGCCTCGGCGGGGCGACGGAATTTGCCCCACGCCCAACCGAAGAACTGGGCCAGGGTGTAACCCGACGACAGCGTGGTCTCCAGCGCGGCACCGAATGTGGCGGCCACGACGCCGATGATGACGAAGGCCAGCGCGAGCTTGCCGCCGGCCATCACCACCGGCATCGTGATCTCCGACAGTGAGGTGACCTCGATCTGCGCGGGCAGCAGTACCAGCGTCGCGCACGCCGCGATCGCCAGGGAGAGGATGCCGCCGAGCGGAAATCCGATCAGCACATTGAGCCGCGAGGTGCTCAGATCCTTGGTGGTCCAGTGTTCTTCGCGTGCGCCGGAGGAGAAGAAGAACACCTCGTAGGGCGTCATCGCCGCGCCGAAGAGCGCGATCGCGAAATACCAGTAGGTGGCCGCCGATTCGCTCTGCGGTATGACGGGTGCCAGCGCCTGATGGGCAAGGGTGGACCAGTGTGGCTGCAGAGCGAAGACCGCGACGGCGAAGACGATCAGGCAGAGTCCGAGCAGTCCGGTGACGTTCTCCATGATCGAGAACTTGACCCGCCAAATCACCACCCACACAGCGAAAGCCGCGACCGGCACCCAGAGCAGGGGCCCGACGTCGGTGGCCAGTTGCAGCGCCAGTGCCACGCCACCGATCTCTGCGGTCACGGTCATCAGGTTGATGAAGAACGACGCACTCAGGTTGGCGGCACCCACTCGGGGACCCAACCGTTCGCGGATGATCTCGAAGGTGGCGCGGCCGCTGACCGCCGCCACTCGTCCGGCCATCTGGGCGTAGAGGCAGATGCCCACGACGCCGACCGGGACCACCCAGGCCAGCCCCATGCCGAAGCGTGATCCGACGACGGCGTTGGTCACCAAATCGCCGATGTCGAGGAAGCCGCCGATGGCGGTGAGGATTCCGAGCGCGACCGCGAAGATTCTCTTCATCGGTCGTAGTCCCGGTCGAGTGCGTCGGCGCCGTCGAGGAGACGCTGGCGTAGGGGCTGCAGATCGACCGGACGGGACGCACCGCGCACCGCGGCGGACGCCGCGTTGAGGTCGTCGATGAACGCGGTCATGGCGGTGGTCAGTACCCGCTGGTGTTTGAGATCGGTGTCGTTGTCCGCTCGCAGGCTCGCAATCTTCTTGTATGCCTTGACGATCTGGTCGCGCATGTCGACGAGCTGGACCGACGCCAGGGCGGAGGTGGAGCGGCGATCGGCCGACAGCTGCAAGGCCAGCGCCGCCGAGCGCACCGCCGACTGGGTCTCCTGTTTGGCGGTCGCCAGCTGACCCGGCATCCCGTCCCGGTTGGCCGGACAGCTTGTCAGAATCAGCGCGAGCAACCCGCCGAGCAAAGCCACGACGATGATTGCGTGCGCTGACCTCGAGACCCGATTGCCAGCGCGAGCCACCATTCCATCCTGTCGGATCGTGTCGTCCCCCTGAGGCGTTCCCGATATTGCCAGGTGTAAACGCCGCGGCCTCGTTAGTGGTAAGTTGGCGTTTGAGTCAGTTTGCTGTGCGGGGCGAGGAGGCGGGCCATGGCCGAGCCGCTGAAGGTGGATCCGGAGTCGCTGGTCACCTCCGGTGGGGTGCTCGATCAGCACTCGCAGAACGTGTTCGCCACCCATACTCAGGCCGACCAGACCATCGACTCGTCGCTGTTCAGCTGGGTGGGGCAGTCCCAGTCCGCGCTGGCGGCGAAGGCCGCCGCCTGGACGACGGTGACGACGACCTTGACCACCCGTCTCTACGAGCACGCCGAGGGCATGCGGGTGAGCGGGATGACCTTCGCCGCGATGGATCAGCGCGACGCCGAGGAGCTCGCCGACGTCTATCGGCCGAATGGTCAGGCGCGTGACGCTTAGCGTCGCAGATATCGAACGCTGGGATCCCGAGGCCGTCCGGGAAGTCTTTCACGCAGCATCTGCGCGCAGCGGTGCTTCCACCGACGCGGCGCGGGCGTCCGAACAGCTACCGGCGTTCGAGTCCTGGGGTGGGGTCGCCGCTGACGCCGCCCGCGACGCGATCCACAAGACCCGCGTGGACCTCGACGCCCATGCCCGGGAAGCCCTCGCGGTGGCCCAGGCCGCGCAGAAGGCCGCCCAGGACATCGAGAAAGTGAAGATCGAGCTGCGCGAGCTCAAAGACGACGCGATCAGTGAGGGATTGGACGTCGACCCGGCGACGAGCACGGTGGTGAAAGGCCCCGGGTTCAAGGGGACGGCCGCCGAGCTCGCGACGAAGATCGCGGACCTGCAATCGCGGTTGAACGCAATCATCGCTGAGGCCAACGGTGTTGACGCAGAGCTCGCCGCGGCGATCAACATGGCCGACGGCAAGCTGCCGATTCCGGATGCCCAGCCCACCCCGCCACCGCCGCCGGAAACGACCCGGCCTGAGGACGTCAAGAAGTGGTGGGATTCGCTGACGCCCGAACAGCAGCAGGCCGAGTTGCGGGACAACCCGCCGTATATGGGCAATCTCAACGGGATTCCCGTCGAGGCTCGCGATGTGGCGAACCAAACGGCGATGCGCACCGACATCGAGAACATCGAGGAGGCCGCTAGCCGTCACGGCGTCTCGGCGCAGGACGTGTTGAACGATCCGTTCCGTTACGGCTGCACACCGGACGACGTGATGCGCTACACCAACGCGGTCAAAGTTGAGCAGGCACTCGAAGACGATCATCTGGCGACCGGGGCCCAGACTTATCTGCAGGTGTATCAACCCACGAAGTTCGATGGCCAGGGTCGCGCCGCGATCGCCATCGGTAACCCCGACAAGGCCGCCAACACAACGGTGGTGGTGCCGGGCACCAGCCACAGCGTCACCGAGGGCTGGCTCAGCGCCAGCGATGCCACAAACTTGTACAACGAAGCCGTGAAGGCCGACCCGAGCCGAACGGCATCAGTCGTCGCCTGGATGGGCTATGACGCGCCGAACAGCTTGCTGGACCCGCAGGTCGCGCAGACCTCGCTGGCGCACCAGGGTGGGGCGCTGCTCGCCGCAGATGTCAATGGCCTCAACGCAACTCATGGTCCGGTATCGTCGCATATGACGGTGATGGGGCATTCCTACGGCTCGACGACGGTGGCCGATGCCGCGGCCGGCTACGGTATGCACACCAACGATGTCATCCTCATCGGCTCGCCGGGCACCGATATGGCCAAGAGTGCGGCCGACTTTCACCTCGCGCCGGGCGGTCATGTGTTCGTCGGTGCGGCCTCGACCGACCCGGTCACCCAGCTGGGCGCTATTCCTCAGGTGCATATCCCGGGTACCGGGGTGACTGCGTCGCTGGGCACCGACCCGGCCCTGGACGGGTTCGGCTCGACGCGTTTCAAAGCCGAAGTCCCGGGCTGGACCATCAATGACCACAGCCACTACTTCGAGCGCGGCACCGAGTCGTTGTTCAGCATGGCCGACATCGTCTCCGGCCACGGCGACGCCCTTGAGGTCGACGGTATGACCGCGCCGCACCGGGCTGACAACATCCTCACCGACATCGGGGTGCTGCCGTCGGATCCGGAACTGTACCGCGCCCCAACTTCAGGCCACTACCACTAGGACGGAGCCCAGTGATCGTGCCGCGCAAGAGAATCCCGCTCGCGGTGACCGCGATGGTCGCCGCCGCACTATCAGGATGTGGAATCATGCAATCCGATGCTGACCGAGTCTCGAATCCGCTGACCCCGGAGCAGTCCAAGGCTCAGGTCATGGACGCCGCGCACGACATCGTGACGACGTTGAACATCAACGTGGTCGAAGCCGCGTTCTGGCACGCATCCTGTAATGACCAGGGCGACCCGCCTTTTCGGGGGCAGATGCGCATCGCCTACCCGCCCGCGGCGTCGTTTGCGGCATCCGATGCCGAGATCGCCCAGATGGTCCAACAACTCCGCACTAAAGGGTGGAATGCCGATCCCGGATTCCACACTCATGGCACCGCTTTGACCAAGGGCAATGTCACGGCTGTGTTCGGGCCGCAGAACGTCAGCAACCCGAACCGCGACATCGAGTTGTTCGGGGAGTGTCGGGACACCACCACCACGAAGGACACCAAGGGTCGGGTGGAGCGCGTCACGCTGCCCTGAGTGGTCTCAGATCACGTGCGGTGCGATCAGCATGGTGGCGCCCAACACCACGAACCCGATCAGGAACGCGACGATCGTAAAGCCCATCACCTGACGAACATTGAGCTTCGCGATCGCCAGCAGGGGCAGTAGCCAGAACGGCTGGATCATGTTTGCCACACCCTCGCCGACCGCGACCGCCATCGACATCAGGCCGAGGTAGCCCGGCGAGTGCTGACCTACCGCCAGCGCCGAGTCGACGGCGATCGGGCCCTGTACCGCCCAGTGTCCGCCACCGGACGGCACGAACAGGCTGATGATCAACGAGCCGACGAAGGTCAGAAACGGCAGGGTGTATTCCGTCGCGCCGTGCACGAGGCCCTCGGCCAGGAGTGTCTGCAAGGGCTTGATGTCTTTGGCCGCTTGATAACCCAGCAGGCCGACCAGCCCGCCGTAGAGCGGATACTGCAGCAGCAGGGGTCCCGACACTTTGGCGGCGTCGGTGAACGCCCGGATGAACCGGATCGGCGTCTTGTGCAGCAGCGCGCTGGTGATCGTCAGCAACATGATCATCGACGCGATGTTGAGGGCGAAGCCGCTGATCCAGAAGTAGGCGATGCCGGCAACGAACACCAATACGTTGAGGATCCACAGGTTCTCGAGCCATTCGGCAAAGGTCTTCTTGCCCTCGGTCTCGGTTTCCTGCTGGTCTTCGTCTTCGAAGATCGCCGGGTCGGGTGCGAGAGTCTCCGCGGGCGCCATCCGCCAGACGGCGACGGCGAGCACGGCCAGCACGACGATCACCGACAGCCAGCTGTAGGGCTGGAAGATGGTCTGGCTCAGCGGCACCGTGATGCCGGCGATCTTGTGGATCACGTTGATGGGACTGCTGCTGTCGGTGTTGGCCAAGGCTATCGACGACGAAAGCCCCTGTGTCCAGACGATGAAACCCATGAATGACGCGGCGATGAGGTAACCGAAGTGAGTGTCGGGCAAGCGTTTTGCGATCTGGCGGGCGACCAGTGCGCCGGCAACCAGCCCGAGCCCCCAGTTCAGTAGGTGCAGTGCCGCGCTCACACCGAAGCAGAGCAGAGCGGCCTGAACCTGATTGTTCGGCTTGCTCGCGATATAGACGATGCCGCGCTTGAGGATCGGTGCCTCGGCGAGGGTGTAGCCCGTCACGAGAATGAGGACCATCTGGAACGCGAACGTGAAGATGTTCTGCGATCCCCACACGCCGCCGTACCAGGCCTTGAGCATGCCGGTGGCGGAGGCGTCCTTGACCAGGAATGCGACCAGTGCGGCGACGACGATCGTGAGGATGACCGCGAACAGGTACGGGTCGGGCATGAACCGCTCGACGTACCGGACGGACAACCCGGTGAGGGATTGCATGATGCCGCGACGTTCGGGCTTGCGCTCTTCTACCTGCGTCGTCATCATCCGCCCCTTTCGCCGTCGGCCCCCTCGACCGCACCTAGTATCCGTGTCGAGTGGCCACTACGTCGCGATCTCCGCGATCGCGGACGGGGTGTCGAGGTCGCCGTAGGCGTTGGTATAGCGCTGCGCCAGGGCGACGGCAACCTCGGCGCGCTGCCACAGACCGCCGCCGCTGCTCGCGGTGGCCAGCCACAGCGCCAGGCCGTGCGCAACCGACGCCCGATACCGCAGCCAGATCTCGTCCGTGGATGGAAGCTCGTCGCTGGGCAATCCGAGCGCGTCGCGATACTCCTCCAACAGCGCGCGCTCGTGCCTGCGGCGGTCCTCGACGGTCAGCGCACCCTGCAGGAAGTACCCGACATCCAGCGACCAGTTGCCGCGGCGGGCGACCTGCCAGTCCAGGAAACCCACCTGACCGTCGGGCGTGACGTAGGTGTTGCCGATGTGCGGATCGCCGTGCAGCAGCGTCTGCGGGGACGTGGTCAACGTCCGGATGTACGGCTTCCACACCCCTTCGACCAGCTGGTCGATCGACATCGCCAGCACCTCGGGGGGAGTGGTCTCGTCGAGTTGTTCCAGCGCGCTCGGCAGCGGCGCGTACTGCAGCCCGTCGAACGGCTCGAACGGTTCCAGCCAGCTCAGGGCCGGCTCCTGCAGCACCCGCGCCCCCCAATAGCGGCCGTGCATCCGCCCGAGTCCACGCATCCCGGAGCGCGCCTGGTCGATCGTCAGCGGCCGCAAGGAGTCCCGCGGGTCGGCACCTCGGGCGGTGAGGTCCTCCATGACGAGGCAGAAGTCATAGGCATCCTCATCGATGAGCGCGGCGTAGACGACGGGATGCTCCAGCGGGATCTCGACGCCCGAGCTGAACAGTCGCGGTTCGTGGAACATGCCGCTGGTCATGCGGATCAGTTCCTTGTGGTCCGGGTCGGCGGCCTTGACGAACACGGTCTCCGGTCCGGTGCCCTCGGAGTACGACAACCGAAGCCGCGCACGGCGATTGGTGCCGTCGTCGCGCAGATCGATGGCGACGTCGCTGACGGTGGCGCCGGGGTAGTGGGCGGCCAGGGCCTGCGTCATCCAGTTCGGCGAGACGTCGGCGAAATCGGTGGGCACCGACAGTGCGGGTGTGCTCATTCGGCAGACGCTCCTCGGGGGGTGGTGTGCGCTATTTACGACACGATATGGGTCGTAATAGCGGGTAACGTACCGCACGCTCACCGCCGACCGGCGCCGATTCGGCGAAGTTATGCTCGCGACATGTCGCAACCGCCCGGCCGGCCCCGAGACACAGCACTGCACGCCGTGATCCTCGAAGCCGTGCGCGAGTTGCTGACGGAGTCCAGTTACGCCGAGCTGTCGATGGATGGCGTCGCCGCGCGTGCGCAGGTCGGCAAGAAGACGCTCTATCGGCGGTGGGCGTCGAAGGCGCCACTGGTCGCCGAGGCGGTGCTGGACGCCTATGGACGTGGCGGTTCGTTCCCGGTGCCGGACACCGGCAACCTGCGGGCGGACCTTCTGGGCTGGTTGATCGAGCACGGCGAGTTCATCACCGAGCCTGCGAACGCGAAACTGATCCGCGCACTCGTCGCCGCTGCGGCAGCGAATTCCGGTGACACCGAAGCACTTTACGAACAACTCAGCGTCCCACAGCGCAGCGGGCTGGTCGACCGTGTGCGGCGCGCCGCGGAGAGCGGAGCCGTACGCCCCGATACCGACGCCGACGCCATCGCGAACGCGTTGATGGGCACGCTGTTGTTGCAAGTCATGAGCAGTTCGGTGCCGGGCGACGACACCGCAGGCCGCTACGCGGCTCTGGTCGATGCCCTGTTGAGCGGCGTCAGCCCCGCCTAGGGTCTATAGCGTGCATCTCGAAGAACTGCGATGGTTCGTGGTGCTGGCTGAGACCGAACACGTCACCGAAGCCGCCGCCGAGCTGGGGGTCAGCCAACCGACGCTGTCGCGCGCCTTGACCCGGATCGAGCAGAAGGCCGGCGTCGCGCTGTTCGACCGTGTCGGTCGGCGACTGCATCTCAACGAGTACGGGCGCATCATGCTCGAGCACGCCCGCCGCAGCATCTCCGAAGTGCAGGCGGCTATGGATCGCATTGCCGCACTGCGGGATCCCGACACCGGACGGGTTCGCCTCGCATTCCTACACTCATTGGCCAACTGGTATGTGCCCGAACAACTTCGACGGTTCCGCGAAACAGCACCAAAAATCCAGTTCGATCTGTTCCAGGGCGCTGCACACGAGATCGCCCGCAGCATCGTCGACGGCGGGTCTGACATCGCGATCACCTCACCGCGGCCCGACCCGGCGGACTTCTCCTGGCACCGCCTCTACGTCGAACGGCTGTGCCTGGCAGTGCCGGTGGGCCATCGATTGGCGGCGCGCACCCGCGTCAACCTGTCGGCGGCGGCCGACGAGCCGTTCGTCGCGTTGGAGAAGCCGTTCGGGTTGCGGCAGTTGACCGATGAGTTGTGGACCGACGCCGGCATCGACCCGCAGATCGTGTTCGAGGCCTCCGAGATCCCCACGATGGAGGGCCTGGTCGCCGCGGGATTCGGTGTGGCCGTGGTGCCGGTGCCGCGGGACGGGACAGACGCGCGGGTGGTTCATGTGCCGCTGTCGAACAGTCAGGCCAAACGTGAGGTCGGTTTGGCGTGGCGGCGGGATCGTCCGCTGGCGCCACCGTCGCAGCGATTTGCGGACTTCCTCATCGAGGGTTGAGCTCGCCCGCTCACCAGGCGTCATGCGCTGCACGAATGATCATGAGACAAGTCATGCATTGGACACATCACTAGTGCATTCCTACCGTGGAATCAGTGACCATTGACCAATCGCTGGAACGCGCCTGGACCGGGCACACCCGCGGCTCATCCGCCTACGCCCGACTCCTGGCGGCGCTGTTCTGCGCGGGCGTGGCGACCTTCGCGCAGCTGTATTCCCCGCAGGCCGTCCTCCCGCTGATCTCCTCGGACCTCGGCGTCGGAGCAGCCCATGCGGCACTGATCATTTCGGCGTCCACGGTGGGTCTGGCGATCGGTGTGATCCCGTGGTCGGCGCTGGCCGACCGCATCGGCCGGGTCAAGGCGATCACGTTTTCCGTCTCCGGCGCGACGCTGGTCGGGATGCTGGTGCCCTTTGCGCCGACGTTCGGGCTGCTGATGGTGGGCCGGTTCGTCGAGGGCCTCCTGGTCGGCGGCGTCCCGGCGATCGCGGTCGCGTACCTGACCGAAGAAGTCGACCGCGCGCACGCCGCCCGGGCGGCAGGCACGTTCGTGGCGGGCACGACGATCGGCGGTCTGCTCGGGCGGCTGGTGTCCAGCCCGGTGGCCGAGTTCGCAGGTTGGCGCATAGGGGTTTTCACCGTCGCGGTGATTTGCGGGATGGCCGCGATGGGCTTCGTCAAACTGGCGCCGGAACCGCAAGGCTTCACGCCCGCGTCGCGCCGCGGTGCTAACCCCGAAGGCAGCCTCGCTCATCGGCTCGCCGCCAACCTGCGCACACCGCGCCAGCTCGTCCTGTTCGCACAGGCCTTCCTGTTGATGGGCGGATTCGTGGCCCTCTACAACTTCCTCGGCTACCGATTGACCGCCGCGCCATTCCATTTGCCCGCATCGGTGGTGAGTCTGGTGTTCCTGGCATACCTCGCCGGCACGTGGGCGTCGTCGCGGGCCGGTGCTGAGGCTGCGCGCTTCGGCCGTAAGCGGGTCCTGCTCGTCTCGGTGGTGATCATGATGATGGGTATTGCAATCACCCTGAGCGCCAATGTGATTGCAATCCTGATCGGACTGGTGGTCGCCACGGCCGGCTTCTTCGGTGCGCACTCCACCGCGGCCGGCTGGACCGGGCAGTCGGCACCGGTCGGCAAGGCCCAAGCCTCGTCGCTGTACAACCTCTTCTACTACGGCGGGTCCAGTGCCATCGGCTGGCTTGGCGGCGTCGCGTTCGATGAGCGCGGCTGGACGGCCGTCGCCGTCACCATCCTGGTGCTGGCCGGCATTGCCGCGTCACTGGCGGCCGTGGTGTTGCGAGACGCTGATTGACCAAACGTGCCGCGGCGCGCCGCCGGAACTGGATACTTTGAGGCAGCGCGGAAGGGGAGCGATTCATGGGGGCATCGGCGCGGTACGTACTGCGAGTGGCCGGACTGGCGATCGCTCTGGGATTGACCACGCTCGTCGGTCAGCCGCTCGCGGCAGCCGACGACGGCACCGGCTCGCCGGCGGATGCCGCGACGGCCGAGGCTGACGAAATCCGAGACATGACGCACGTGGTGCAGTCAGCGCGGGACTCCAATGAATACCATGAGCAGATGTTCGATCTCATCGCGGAGATGAGGTCTCAACCCGTGTCGGCAGCGGAATCCCTTGGCTGTCAACATGACTCTCCACGGCCAGATTCCAGCTGTTGAACGCCATCGCGAGGCAAGTGTACGTCCCGACGACGAATGGGATCTCCACCATCTGCTGGGCGTCGAAGTGGTTGGCCAGGCGTCGCCAGGTGTCATCCGATATCCGGTAGGAGTTGAGCATTTCGTCGGTAGCGGTGATGAGGTCCCGTTCGGTCGCGGTCCAGGTTGGTGACATCGTGCCGACGACGAAGGCGTCGATGTCGTCCTGAGTGATGCCGTACTGAGACGCCAGCAGCACATGGTGCACCCACTCGTACACGGCTCCGGTGCGCCAGGCGACCCGCAACAGCATCAGCTCTCGATTGCGATGTCCGATCGCCGGCCGCCTGAGCAACACATTACCGTAGGCCGTGAACGGCCCGGCCAGCGCCGGGTGATGCAGCATGGTCGCCAGCACGTTCGGCGGTTTTCCTGATACCCGCATTTGATCGATGACTCCGGCAGGGAATGCTTGCCGGAGTGCCTGCAGCGCATCGTCATCCCACTCGTCAACGTTCAGCGGTTTCAACCGGGGTGAGGGTGTCATCCTGTGAAGCTACGTCCCTGGCATGATGGTTGTACAGTCGTACAGCATAAGAGTACGGTGCTGACCATGACGCTCACTCCCGAGACATTGGGCACCGCGCCTGGGCGCGGACGGTTGGCCGGCCGTCGCGTCGTCGTGGTCGGGGCCGGCACCCGCGCCTGCGATGAAGACGATGCACCGATCGGAAACGGTCGCGCCATCGCCGTGCTGTGTGCACGCGAAGGCGCGGACGTCGCCTGCGTGGATGTGGACCCGGAGGCCGCGCACCGCACGTCGGACATGTGCGAACACGAGGGAGTGACGGCGGTGTCCGTCGTCGCTGACGTCCGCGATGCCGATGACTGTGAACGCCTCGTCGCGGAGGCTCGCGCAGGGCTCGGCGGCCTTGACGGCGTGGTCGCCAATGTCGGGTTCGGTGCGGGGCAGGGGCTGGAGGGCACGACACCCGAGCTGTGGGATGACCTCTTCGCGTTGAACGTCCGGTCTCACTTCTTGGTCGCTCGCGCGGCCATGCCTGTTCTGGACGACGGCGGCTCGATGGTCTTCATCGGGTCGGCGGCAAGCTTGCGGGCCGGCACCCGATTTCCGGCCTACGACGCCTCCAAAGCTGCGCTGTTCGGTGTCTGCCGGCACGTCGCGCTGGAAGGCGCCCCGCGCGGAATCCGCGCCAACCAGGTGATCCCCGGGCCCGTCGACACCCCGCTCGGCCGATATGGAAGCGCGCACGTGAAATCCCGTTCGCAGATCCAGTTTCCGCTGGGGCGGCAGGCAACTGGGTGGGATATCGCGTATGCGACCGTGTTCATGCTGAGCGGGGAAGCCAGTTACATCACCGGCGAGTCGCTGGTGGTGGCCGGTGGACTGGGTCAGATTCGCTGAGCGGCGGGATCTCATGACGAACTACGACTACATCATCGCCGGCGCCGGCTCCGCCGGCTGTGTCCTGGCGAACCGGCTGTCGGCGAACCCTGCTGTCAAAGTCCTGTTGCTGGAAGCCGGTGGTAGCGATCGCAATCCGCTGTTCGCGGTACCCAAGGGGTCGGGCAAGCTCTTCGAGAGCGACAAGCACATGTGGCACTACCAGACCACGCCTTTCGGCCCTCACCCGCACAGCGAGCAGTGGATGCGCGGCAAGGTGCTCGGCGGATCCAGTTCCATCAACGGCATGATCTACAACCGTGGCGGGCGGGCCGACTGGGACGGCCTGGAGCGGCTCGGTAACAAGGGTTGGGGCTGGGACGACATGCTCCCGGTCTTTCGGGGTTTCGAGGACAACGAGTTTGGTGCGTCACCCACCCGCGGTACCGGTGGACCGGTCCACGTCTCGGTGCCTCGCGATCCGGACCCGGTGTGCGACGAGATGATCGAAGCCGGTGTGTCGGCAGGCTTGTCCCGCGTGCAGGACATCAATGAATCAGATGGTGAACGTATCGGATACGCCACGTCGACGATCAAGAACGGCCGACGGGTGAGCGCCGCCACCGCCTTTCTGAAGCCGGTGCTGCACCGCTCCAACCTGACGGTCCGTACCCACGCAGAAGTGCAACGGCTGATCCTGGACAAAGGCAGGGCGGTCGGCGTGATGATTTCGCACCGGGGTCGCACCGTCGCGGTGCACGCCGCGCGGGAAGTCATCCTCAGCATGGGCAGCTTGAATACGCCAAAGGTGCTGCAGCTGTCCGGGATCGGACCGCGGGACATTTTGCGCACGGCAGGCGTCGAGGTGTATCTCGAACGAACCAATGTCGGTCGCAGGCTCCATGAACACCGGTGCGCCACCCTGCGGCTTCAGCTGAACGATGACCTCGGCTACAACCGGCAACTGTCGAGCAGTGTGGCGCAGGCGATGACGGGGGTCCGGTACCTGGCGACGCGCAAGGGCCCACTCGCCGCACCCTCGTTCGACATCGTCGCGTTCGTGAAGTCGCAACCGGGCGCCGACCGCCCCGACGGGCAGCTGATGATGGGCCCTTGGACCATTCCGCCGTACAACACCGGTGAGCCGGTCGAGATCGAGCGGCAGGCTGGTGTTTCGTGCCTTGGCATGGTGTTACGTCCGACGTCGGAGGGCTCGCTCGAGATCACCTCCGCGGATCCTCATGCGGCGCTGCGGATCAACCCGAATTACCTGGACACCGATCACGACCGGGAGACAGCAGCCAATCTGTTGCGCACGATGCGAAGGATCTTCGAGCAAGCGCCAATCGCACAGCGCATCAGCCACGAAACCTATCCCGGAGCACGCGTGCGCTCTGATGACGAACTGATCGATGCCGCCTTCGACGGCGGATATTGCGGCTACCACGCTGCGGGCAGCTGCGCGATGGGACCCGGCGACGACGACGTCGTCGACGGTCAGCTTCGGGTGCGTGGGATCGACGGCCTGAGGATCGTCGACTGTTCGGTGTTGCCGACCATGGTGGCCGGCAACCTCAACGGCCCGATCATGGCGATGGCCTGGCGCGCCGCCGATTTCATCCTCGACGACCGCTGAGGCCAAAGCGCGGAGAGCTCATGTCAGCCGACGACCGCCGGCATGCTGTCCCAGCCGCGCACCGTCGAGGTTCGTGATCGGCGTGCACCGGTCATGTCGATCTCCCACTCGGGCCATCGCTTGAGGACTTCCTCCAGCGCAACACGACCCTCGAGCCGGGCCAGGGGAGAACCGACGCAGAAGTGCGCACCGCGCCCGAACGTCAAATGCCCACCGGGCTTTCGGTGAATATCGAACGTGTCGGGGTCGTCGAAGTGCCGTTCGTCGCGGTTGGCGGAGGCCAGCATGAGCAGCAGCGGCTTGCCTGAGGGGATCACCTGTCCCTGGAAGGTGACATCATCGGTGGTGACGTAGCGGGCGACGTGCGGACCGGGCGGTTCGTAACGCAGCAGTTCCTCGATCGCGGTCGGGATCAGGGTGTGGTCTTGCGCGAGTTCTTTGCGCTGGTCGGGATGTTCGGCCAGCACCTTGCCCATCCAGCCGAACAACCGGCCCGTGGTCTCGACGCCCGCGCCGGCGACCACCGCGAGAAACACGATCAGCTCTTGCTTGGTGAGCTTGCGCGTGACGGCGTGTTCGTCCTCGAATTCGACGTTGAGCAGCTCGGTGATCAGGTCGTCGGACGGGTTCTTCTCGCGCCATTCGACGTACTCGCCGAACATTTCACCGGTGAAGTAGCGGTCCTTCTTGATCGCCATCGGCTTGCCCGGCTCGTTGCGCAACACCTGATTGGCATGTTCCCGGACGGCCGGCTGTTCGGCGTCGGGGATGCCGGCCAGCATGCCGATTGTGCGCATGGGCAGTTCGGCGCCCAGATCTTCCACGAAGTCGAAATGCGTACCGCCGACCAGTGGATCCAGGCACGCCACGCAGAAGGCGCGAATCTTGTCCTCGATCGCTCGCATCTTTTTGGGTGTGAAAGCCCGGGAGACGATCGCGCGGTGGATCGTGTGGAGCGGCGGATCCTCGTTGATGAAAATGCCGGGCGGCATCACTGGATCGGTCATGACGACCTCGAGGATGTCGCCCTTGGCTGAGCTGAGCCTCGTGGTGTCTTTCAGTGCTGCATCCACGTCGGCGTAGCGGCTGATACCCCAGAAGTCGTGCCGCTCGTTGTAGTAGACCGGGCACTCGTCGCGCAGACGCCGGTACGTGGGGTAGGGATCCAGGTCGATGTCGAAGTCCCACGGGTCGTAAAACAAATCGCTCAACGTCAGCTCCTCCGGGTCGATGCTGTACGACTGTATAGGAGCGGTATACGCTCGTACAACATCCGCCTGCACAACCCGAGGGAGCGCAATGAACAATCGGTTCTCACTGGACGGCCGCGTCGCCGTCATCACCGGAGGGGGGACCGGGATCGGGCGCGGCGCCGCACTGGTTCTCGCCGAGCATGGTGCTGACGTCGTACTGGCCGGCCGGCGGCCTGATCCGTTGGAATCCACCGCCAAGGAAGTGATCGCGATGGGTCGCCGTGCCCTGCCAGTGCCCACCGATGTGACGACGGCCGAGGCCTGTCGTGGTTTGGTCGAGACGACACTGGCGGAGTTCGGGCGGCTCGACATCCTCGTCAACTGTGCAGGCGGGGCGGAAACCAAGTCGATTCTCAAATGGCCGGACGACGACTTCGAGAACGTGCTGGCGCTCAACTTCAAAGCGGTGTGGCACCTGTCGAAAGCGGCGGCCAAACCGATGATGGCCCAGGGCAAAGGCGCGATCGTCAACATCTCTTCGGGTGCCAGCCTGCTCGCCATGCCGCAGGCGGCGCCCTACGCCGCGGCCAAGGCGGCGGTGAACAACTTGACCGGATCGATGGCATCCGCGTGGGCCAAGAAGGGAATCCGCGTCAACGCGATCGCGGTGGGCGCCGTGCGCGCGGCGACCCTGACCGATGACGCTGCACGATACGGGCTTGACCCGGAGGCCATCGCCATGACCAATGGACTCGGCCGCCTCGGCGAACCTGACGAGATCGGTTACGGCGTGCTCTTTTTCGCCTCCGACGCGTCCAGTTTCTGCTCGGGTCAGACGTTGTACATGCATGGCGCGCCCGGGCCCGCGGGTGTATGAGCCCACACGCCTTGTGTAGCGCCAGGACTTACGCTATACATTCGTACAGCAGAAGATGAGGGAGTAGTCGCAGTGAGTCGAACTGCAGTGGTGACCGGTGGGGGATCCGGTCTGGGCCAAGCGATCAGTGCGCATCTCGCCGCCGATGGCCATCGGGTGGCCGTGCTGGACGTGAACGCCGACGCCGCCAACATCGTCGCCTCGGCGATCACAGCGACGGGCGGCGACGCCCTCGCCGTCGGGGTCGACGTCTCAGACGAGCACGCGGTGGAAGCCGCGTTCGCCGCAGTTCGAGACGCCTACGGCCCCATTGAGATCCTGGTGACGAGCGCGGCGATTGCGGGCTTCACCCGATTCGACAAAATCACCCTCGACGAGTGGAACCGCTACCTCGCGGTGAACCTCACCGGAACGTTCCTGTGCATCCGAGCCGCGTTGTCGGACATGGTGGCCGGCAAGTGGGGTCGCATCGTGACCATTTCATCGGCCGCCGGACAGCAGGGCGCGCCGGCGCAGGGGCATTATTCGGCGACGAAGGGTGGCGTCATCGCCATGACCAAGACGGTGGCCCTGGACTACGCCCGCAAAGGCATCACCGCCAACACCGTGCCGCCGTTCGTCATCGATTCCCCGATGCTTCGACAGCAGCAGGAGGAAGGCAAACTTCCCGCCACTGAGTTGCTCACCCGCGCGATCCCGGCCGGCCGGCTCGGGGTGGGCGAAGAAGTGGCCGCGGTGTGCTCCTTCCTGTGTTCGGAGGGCGCGGGATACGTCAACGGGCAAGTGATCGGTGTCAACGGTGGTGCGGTGCTCTGATCTCGCGCGATCGACAGAACACATTATTTCGCAATGACTTTGAGGAGGTACGGTGCGCGTTGACGGTGATCCACCCTCGGCCCCGCCGGAGTCGAAAGAGGTGAGGGACCACGCGTGCCTCATAGCAGTGATGGTCGATCAGGTGTTGGCGGGCCGTGCCGCCCATGGCCGCCCCCGGATGCGGTGACGTGACCGCCCAGCGATATCACTTCGATCGTCACGCCGCCGACTATCGCGACCGTTTCCTCGACATCACTCACGAGATGCATCAGCGGTGCCCAATTGCGTGGACTGACACCTATGACGGCCACTGGGTGGCTGCCGGCAGCAGGGAAGTCTTCGAACTCGCCCGGTGTCCGCACATATCCAATGACCACGATATCCACAACGAACGCCGCGGCTACAAGGGAATCTCCATCCCGCTGATGCTCGAGGCGGAAGGCTTCCGCGGCGGCATGCTGGAGATGGACGACCCCGAGCACCGCTACTACCGCACTGCGCTGAACCCCTACCTGTCACCGGCCGCGGTCAAGCGGTGGGAGCCATTCATCGACGAGATCGTGCGCGCGTGCCTCGACGACTACATCGAATCGGGGACAATCGACTTCGTCGACGACCTCGCCAATGTGGTGCCGGCCGTGCTGACTCTGGCCATGCTCGGTGTCCGGCTAAAGAAGTGGACGCTCTACAACGAGCCTGCGCACGCATCGGTGTACACCCCGCCCGATTCGCCGGACGCCGCGCGGGTGCGCGAGTTGTACATGGCGATGGGTGTCGACCTGTTCACCAACCTCGCCGAGATTCGTGAGCACCCCCGGCCCGGCATCATCGACGCCCTGGCGAAGCTACGGATCGACGGCCAAGCGCCGCCCGACATCGAGCTCTTGGGCATGCTGAACCTGTTGATCGGTGGTGGATTCGACACGACGACCGCGCTGACCGCGCACGCGTTGGAATGGTTGTCCGACCACCCCGACGAGCGTGACCGGCTCAGTAAGGACCGCGCCGCACTACTGAATCCGGCGACCGAGGAATTCCTGCGGTACTTCACGCCGGCGCCCGGTGACGGTCGCACGCTGGCCGAAGACATGGACCTTGACGGCACGACGCTGCGGGAGGGGCAGCGGCTCTGGCTGTCCTGGGCGATGGCCAACCGCGATCCCGCGGTATTCGGTGACCCTGACCAGGTGATTCTCGACCGGAAAGGCAATCGGCACTTCAGTTTCGGACTCGGCGTGCACCGGTGCATCGGATCGAACGTCGCCCGCACGGTGTTCAAGGCAATGCTCACCGCCGTGTTGGACCGGCTGCCGGATTACCGGCGCATAGCTGAGGGGACTGTGCACTACGACAGCATCGGAGTGATCCAGGGGATGCGCCATCTGCCCGCGTCGTTCACGCCGGGTAGGCGGGTCGGTGCCGGTGTCGCCGAGACAGTCGAGCGGCTCCAGGTCATCTGCGACGAACAGGGGCTCGCCCGTCCCATCACCGAACTGAAGGAAGCGGCGAAAATCGATGTCTGACAAACCGATCGCGGTGGTCACCGGAGCGAGCCGCGGGGCCGGGGCAGGGATCGCCCATGCGCTCGGTAGCCACGGTTGCACCGTTTACGTCACCGGCCGCACGCGGGAGACCGGGGCCCCGGCCCGCGGGGACACCATCGATGCGACTGCCGCGAGGGTGACCGATGCAGGGGGCGTCGGCATCGCCGTCGCCGTCGACCATGGTGACGACGCCCAGGTTGAGGCGCTGTTCGATCAAATCCGACGCGACCACGGCCGAGTCGACATTCTGGTCAACAACGCTGCGATCATTCGCGACGAGATGATGGGACGCACCAAATTCTGGGACGAGCCAATCAACGTAATCGACACCCTCGACGTGGGATTGCGGAGCAGTTACGTCGCGACGGTGTACGCGGCACCACTGATGATCCCGCAGAGCAGGGGATTGGTCGCCTTCTCGTCCTCCTCGGGTGCGGTGCACTATGCGTTCGGCCCTGCTTATGGCGTACCGAAGGCCGGCACCGACAAGATGGCCGCCGACATGGCGGTCGACTTTCGTGAGTTCGGTGTTGCGGCAGTGTCGATCTGGATGGGGTCACTGCTCACCGATCGGGTCCGGAAAATAGTCGACAGCAACCCGGAGAAGTTCGGACACATCCTCGACAGCGCAGAAACGCCGGAGTTGACCGGCCATGTGATCTGGGCGCTCTACAACGACCCCGACCTGATGGCGGTGAGCGGCCAGACGCTCATCGGCGCCGAGCTCGCGGTGAAGTACGGCATCACTGACGACGAGGGCCGTCAGCCGCCGTCGTACCGGGACATGTTTGACGTGCACCCGCATCAGCAGTTCCCGCATGTGATGCGGTAGCGCAGGCCGGGCGAAACATAAGGAGGGACAGTGCAACTCGACTTCGACGCCGACATCGAGTCCTTCCGCGCCGAGTTCGTGGCTTTTCTGGACGAACATCTGCCGGAGGAAGCCGTGGCCGCCGCCGAACGCCCCCGCTCAAGCGCAGACGTTCCGCCCTGGGCGCGGCAGTGGCAATGCCTCTTGTTCGACAACGGCTGGCTGCAGCCCGGCTATCCTCCCGGGTTCGGTGGTCGGAACGCGACGGTCGTGGAGCAGTATGTGTACTTCCAGGAGCTGTCGCGCCGGCGCATCTACCAGACCTTCAATCCCCAGGGTGTGGGGATCGTCGCCGCATCATTGATCGAATACGGCACCCCCGAACAGCACCAACGTTGGGCTGTGCCCATTCTGCGCGCCGAAATCGTTGCCGCACTGGGCATGAGTGAGCCCGAAGCCGGATCAGATCTCGCATCGCTGCGCACCCGGGCGGTCCGCGACGGAGCTCACTTCGTCGTCAACGGTCAGAAGGTGTGGACCTCAGGAGCCCACGACGCTGACGTCTTGTTCACCCTGGTGCGCACCGATCCGTCCGTTCCCAAGCACAAGGGCATCAGCGTGCTGATGATCCCCACCGATACCCCGGGTGTCACGCGACGGCCGTTCGCGTCGGCGTGCGGCCGCGACGACGTCGACTTCAACGAGGTCTTCTTCTCCGATGCGCGGGTGCCTGCGGACAATCTGGTGGGCGGGCTGAACGAGGGGTGGATGGTGGCCAATTCCTCGTTGGGACACGAACGGACACTGCTGTGGCTCAGTTATGCCGATCGATTACAGGAGTTCGTCGACGATTGGAAACCTCGGGGGCCGGTTGACCGGGATTCGTACGCGACGCTCGTCATGGACTTGTGGTCGCTTCGGCTGCTCGGATCGGCCGAACTCGGCCGCGCTGCGCGCGGGGAAGCCGATCCATCGTCGATGTCGGTGCTGAAACTGCTGGGATCCGAAGCGATTCAAGCGGCAGCGCACGCCGCCCTGGCAACCGCAGGCGGTGATGGTTTGCGCGACCCAGCTCAGACAAGCGCGTTCTCGCCCTACCACCTCGAGGCCTACACAAGCAGTTGGTTCACCCGCTACCTCCGGAGCTTCGGCGCCACCATCGCCGGCGGCACCTCGGAAATTCAACGCAATGTCATCGCCCACCGCGTCCTCGGCTTGCCGAGGGCCTGATCAACTGCAGACGAGGTCGAGATGTCGAAACGCATGATCTTCACCCTGCTGGTGATGGATTCCATCGGGCACAACTTCCATGGCATCTGGCGCCATCCCCAGGCCCGCAACCGCGAATTCAAGAACTTCGACCTGTGGGTGGACCTCGCCAAGCGCGCAGAGCAAGCCAAGATCGACGCGTTCTTCTTCACCGACGTGATCGGCGTCCAGGGCGAATACAACGGATCTCGTGATGTGATCTTCGAGATGGCGATGAACGTGCCGATCGGGGACTGCACGATGCTCATCCCCGCCATGGCGCACCAGACGACTGACATCGGTTTCCTGTACACCAGTTCGGTCATCCAACACCACCCCTTCGTATTCGCGCGCGCCGCAGCGACACTCGATCACCTCAGCAACGGGCGTATCGGATGGAACATCGTCACGTCGGCGAACGAACAGGCCTTTCGCAACCTTGGCTTGCCCGGCAACCTCTCCCATGAAGAGCGCTATGCCTGGGCCGACGAGTACGTCGACGTCGTCTACAAGCTCTGGGAGGGGTCGTGGGACGTCGATGCCGTCGTCAACGACGTTGCAGCGGGCCGGTACGCCGACCCCGCCAAGGTGCATGACATCAACCATCAGGGCAAGCGCTACAGCGTCGAAGGATTCAATCTCATGGAGCCGTCGCCACAGCGCACACCCGTGCTGGCACAGGCCGGTGGCTCTCCGGCTGGTCTCGAATTCGCCAGCAGCCATGCAGAACTCATGTTCCTGTCGGCGATGTCGTTGGAAACGATTGCCCAGCAGATCGATACCGTGCGGGGACTGGCTCGAGAGCGGGGCCGCCGCGACGGCGACATCAAATTCTTGCAGGGCATGATGTTCGTCACCGGCTCCACGGATGACGAGGCGTACCGAAAATGGGGCGAGCTGGAGGAGTTCCGCAGCCAGGAAGCCCAGACGGCATACTTCTCCAGCCTCAGCGGAATGGATCTCGGACGCTACGAGCCGTCGACGCCGCTCGAGGACATCATCGACGAGATCCCCGGCATCCGCGGTGCGTTCCTGTCGATGATCAACGCCTGGCCAGAGGGCACAAAGCCGACGGTCAAGGACTTCTTGACGTCACTGTCTTTGCCGCAGATGGTCGTTGGCTCACCCGAGACCATCGCCGATCGACTTGTCGAGTATCAGGCGGCCGGGGTCGACGGAGTGCAGATCATGAACGCGCTGATGCCGCAGAGCTATGACGAGTTCTTCGAACACGTGGTGCCTGTTCTGCAGGCGCGGGGCTTGATGCAACGCGAGTACCGGGCCGGGACGCTGCGGGAGAAGCTCTTCGGTGGCGGAGCCGATATCAGTGATCGTCATCCGGCGTACGGGTACCGCGGGATGTTCGTCGGCGAGTGAGGTCTAGCGGCCCGATGCGGGTTTGCGGGCCGGGGACTTCCGCTTCGGCTTGGCTGTCGCCTTGGGCTCAACCGAATCGATATAGCGCTCAAAGGCTTCCGTCACCTCGGCGTGCGCTGACTTCACGCCGATGTCCTCCTCGAGGTTTAGGAACTTCGGCAGGCCGGACATCAGGAGCTGTAAGGCCGGCAGCGACAGGTCGCCGATCGGTTTCGCGTTCTTGCCGAACTTTGCGACCAGCGCCTCCAATTGGAGTCGGCGAGTGGCTTCGGTGACCGCTGCGATCTCGGTGCGGATCGACTTGCGGTGATTGCCCAAAGCCATGAACTCGGTGATCATCGCACCGGTCGCCTCGTCCCAGCTGTATTCCCACACTGCCCGCAGGGGATCTTCGGTTCGGCGCTGCATCAGATCGGTGAGGTGGGCAATGCCGCGCTCGGAGTATCGGCGGATCGCTGCGATGAAGATGTCGTCCAGGGTGGGGAAGTAGTACTGAACCAAGCTGGGGGTCACGCCGGCTTTTGCGGCCAGCGCCCGGTACGTGACGCTGGCATATCCCTCTTCCAGCATCATTTTCTCGACGCAGTCGAGCAGTACGTCCCTGGTCTTCGACGTTTCGGCGCCCACGCGCCGCGACGATGTCGCCATGTCTCCTCGCTCCGTCGGTTACCGATATTCTGACACTCGACTGGTGCTATACGATCGTATAGTCTCGTCGAGCATCGACAAACACCCACCTATGAGGAGAGGCATGACCACCACGGATGCCGAGATGGACACTCTGCGCAGCGATGTCCGTTACCTCATGGATCGCACGGAGATCCTGGATTGCATATCCCGGCACGCACGCGGCTGCGACCGGCACGACATCGACCTGATCACGTCGGCCTACCACGACGACGGCGTGGACGAGCACGGCCATGCGATCAATGCGGGCCCGAAATACGGTGAATGGGCCAACGCGACGCACGCCGAGACGTCGGCGGTGCACACGCACAACATCACCACCCACACATGCGAGATCGACGGTGACACCGCGCATGCCGACAGCTACGTCATCGTCGTTCTGATCGGCTCGGACGGGAAGACGGCGCAGTTCATCACCGGGCGCTACATCGACCGCCTGGAGCGCCGGGACGGGCAGTGGCGCATCGCCGTCCGCCGCTCCACTGTCGAGGGGATGTTCATCGCCGACGCCCGGGTGCTGCAATCGCCGTTCTTCACCGACAAGGGCTACCTTGTCGGCACCCGGGATCGCTCGGATCTGTCCTACGATCGCCCGCTGTCCATCGACACGCCCGCCCCTGCCCGCTGGTAGCCGGGGGACTCAGTAGTCCCACACCGCAGGCACACAGCGGAACACGTCGCCGGCCGTCGCGACGTGGCAGACCGACGGGAACGGCAGGTGGGTGGCCACGAGTGCTTCGCCGGTAGCCGCGACCTCGCGCAGCAGGTTCACTCGCACGCGGGCGGCCTCCTTCGGATCGTGTTCGAAACCGTTCTGCCACTCGGGATTATCGAAGCCGGGCGCGAACACCGCATCACCGGCGAAGGTCAAACGTTCACTTCGGGATTCCAGCCGAACGATGCTGTGCCCCGGTGTGTGCCCACCGGTCCGGCTGATCAGAACACCCGGCGCGACTTCGTACTCCGTCTCGAACGGGTGAAGCTGGCCACGGTAGTCGCTGAGGAACTGTGTTGCGGTGCGCCGCAGCACATCCGGAATCGGCTGCGGCATCACGGTGTGAGTGAAATCAGGCTTCTCCCAGAACTCCGCCTCGCGGCTGGCCACGTGAACGCGCAGATCCGGGCGCAGGCGCGCCTTCAGCCCGTCGGTGAGCAGTCCACCGATGTGGTCCATGTGCAGGTGGGTCAGCACCACGTCATTGACTGCGCCGGGGTCGATTCCGACGGCCTCGAGCCGGTGGACGGTCTGCCCGGCCCGCGGGAAATCCGGGAACTCCACTCCGAGCCCGGCGTCGACGAGAATCGTCCGGCCGCCCGTGCGCACGACGACCACGTTGAGCGGCCAGTCGACGACGTCGCGGGGCAGGAACTGGCCGTCCAGCCAGCCCGCGAGCTCAGCGGACGGCGTGGTGGTCGCCAACGTCGACGCGGTGATCGGGAGGACGCCGTCGCTGATTACCAGCACCTCGATATCGCCGACCTGCACCGCGTAGCGCGACGGCACCAGCTCGTCCGCCCGGGAAATGTTGTCCACGCTCATGTTTGTTCTCCTGACCGCCTTGAGGAATCGCTCGTCGACTGCCAGAACGCATGGCTGCGCGAAAACTCATCCCGTCGGCGGCTGTCCCTCGGAAGCGCCGTCGAGTCGACGGTGGAGTGCCGCGTTGATGGCATTGGCCTCGGCCAGTTGGTCCTCGAGGACGATGATGCGGCAGGCGGCTTCCAGCGCGATGCCCTGATCAAGAAGTTCGCGGGCTCTGGCCGCGACGCGCAGCTGGTAACGGGAATAGCGGCGGTGTCCGCCTTCGGAGCGTTGAGGCGTCAGGAGCTTCGCCTCGTCGAGGCTTCGTAGAAATGCGGGTGTGGTGCCGAGGATTTGCGCGGCGCTGCCCATGCTGTAGGCCGGGTAGTCCTCGTCGTCGAACTTGTCGTTCGCATCTGGTTCTGCGGAACTGCTATCTGCTTCTACGACTGCGCCTTTCGGATGTTCACAAGCGAGGGAGGGTCGGTATCCCCGAGTACGCTTACGACACCGACACGGGGATACCGACCCTCAGGGGATCACTACCATCTGTTGATACTGCTAGAGAAAATGCGGCATCCGCCCGAACTGACAATCGCGGGCGATCCGACGGCAACGTCCTCCTTTCGTGTATCCCACTTCCGTCTTCGCCGTGCGGCCTGATGTAGCGCCACACGCTCACGGGCAGTTCATCTCCCGCGCATCTGATCCTGTGCTCTGTACGGTGACGATCTTAGCGTGGCCATTGGCGAATATCTAGTGTGACGGGTGGAGATTTTTCCTCCGCTGTTCTGGATCGAACCCCGCAACGGTCGTGCGCCCGCGTGCGAAGGTAGACCCGATGCGTCGACCCATAATTGGTGCTCCGCTCGCGTTCATCGCGACCGTGTGCCTGATATCTGCCCCCACGGCGGTGGCCGGCGATGACGACTGCGCTGTGCTGCTGCCGGCGGCGGATCGGTTGGAAGCTGTGTTCAACGACATCGCCCCGACCGGAACGCCACCGTGGGTGGCTGCCCAGGTTCGGGCCCCGTTGAGTCCGCTGCACAATCTGAGCAGTCCGCCCGGCATCGACCTCCGGATCCGGTCGAACATGGTGGCGTCGCAGATCGACAACGGCGACCCGTACCGCCCGGCGACACCGGAGCGACTCGCGAGCGATCTGGCGAAGGCCAGGGATCTGCTCGTCGCGGTACGCGAATGGTGCGCGCCCTAGCGTTGGCCCCGAGGATAATCGGGAACGACGTGACGGACGGAGGTGAGACGGCAGGTGAGTTCCTTGCCCGACGCGGCAACGCTGGAGACAGTGCTGGACGTCGCTGCCCGCGCCCCTTCTCTGCGCAACCTGCAGCCGTGGCGCTGGCAGGTCGACGGCGAGGCCGTGCACCTGTATGCGGACTGGAGTCGCCGGGCCGGCGACACCCCGGCGGACCGCCGCGACGTCCTCCTGGGCTGCGGGGCGGTTCTCGATCACTGCATCGTCGCGTTGGCGGCCGCGGGCTGGCACCCGAGCGTCCGGCGGTTCCCCGACCGTGCCGACAACAGCCATCTGGCGATCCTGGAAGTGGTCGAGCAGCCGCCTCAGGGTGGGTGGCGCGAATTGGCTTCGGCCATACCGCAGCGACGCGCCGACCGCCGCCCCTACAGCACCCGGCGGATTGCACCCGGCACGCTGGAGATGCTGTACATCCGGGCCAGGCGTCTGGATGTGGATCTTCAGGTTGTCCCGACGTCGCGGTGGACTCGGCTCGACGACGGCGCCGTCGAGCTTCGCTACCCCACGGGCGAGCAGTCCAACGAAACGCCCGATGGCGCGGTGTTGCTGGTTCTGGGCACGCGCAACGACGGTGACGACATGCGGTTGCGAGCCGGTGAAGCGCTCAGCCACGTGGCGCTGACGGCCACCGCGATGGGGTTCGCGAGCTGCCCGCTGACCGAACCGTTGAACGACACCCGAAGCCGACTGGCGCTGGCATGCGAGGTGTTCGACGGTGCGGCCCATCCGCAGGCCCTGATTCGTGTCGGACGCCCGGTGGAGGATGCCGAGCCGTTGCCCCCGACGGAGCGTCGAGCAGCGCGCGATGTCACTGTGTGGACCCGTCGTTAGCGGTTCAGTTTCCGAAAACGCCCCAGCGTTTGATCTGGACCCGCTCTGCGTCGGGCCAAATCGCCTTGGCGGCAGGTGAATTGCAGAAGTAGTCCTCGGCCTGGCGGATGCTCATGTCGACCGCGTGCAGGCCGTCCTCCTGGTGGGCGCGGCAGTTGACAGTCAACGCCTTGTTGGTGGCCGGATCAGCCTCCAAGACCTCGATGGTCAATACCACGACGAGGGTGTACCCGGCGCCGGTCGGCAGATAGAAGGTGAGGTCCCGGCTGGACAGGCCGCCACCATTGCTGACCAGATAGCCGTCGCCGCTGGGATACACGGCCTGACCGACCATCTGGGTGCGTTCGTAATGCCGGCTGTCGTCGTGGGCGCGCCATACCGCGAACCGGGTGTTGGGGTTGCCGCCGTTCAGCAGATTCTGCGAGATCGGGATGATCAGTTCCTCGCGGCCGTCGCCGTCGATGTCCTGCAGCCCAACGCCTCCCGGGGTCGACGGCTCCAGCAGTTCGTCGATCGTCTGGACCACCGCCCCCGACGGGTCGGTGACGGTGACCTTGACCGCTCCGGGCTTCGGCAACTCCGGCACCCTCCAGTACTGGACGGCGAAGTCGAGATCGCCGGAATGCAGGGTGCAGTCGACCTGTGGTGACTTGCCCGACGGGGTGATCACCGGGTTCGACTGCGGACATGACGGCAGAGACGTGTCAGCGGCTGCGTGCGGACTCACCACGCCGGCCATCGCCGTCGTCAGGACGGCGAGCGCAGCCGGCAACCGCATGAACACGTGCCGAGTGTGGGTGTTATGCACCGATTTCGACCGAATTTCGTGCATAGCACCCACACTCACGGACGCGGCTTGGCCGGAGCGGGTGCGGGAGCAGCTGGCGCGGGGACCGCGCCGGGGGCGGGCGGAGCGCCGGGAGCAGCAGGAGGCGCAGCCCCGGGAAGCTGTTGCTCCTCGGCCGCCCGCGCGCGACCGTCCTGCTCGTCGAAATGGTCGTCCGGGAGAACGGCCGTGACGGCCCGGAGAACTGGGTGGACCTGGAGATGCTGCTGAATCTCGGATCACGCGAGCGCACCGAACACGAGTACCGAACTCTGTTGGCGCAGGCCGGGTTCCGGCTGACGCGGGTGGTTCCGACCGCGTCCCCGCTCAGCGTGGTGGAAGCGGTCGTCGACGAGGCGTCACCGGGATAGGAGGGCTCAGATGGACATCGCGACCATGCCGCGTGCCGGGTTCGACGCCTCCTGGCTCGATCGTCGGCTGCAAACGGGCCGCCCGGAATACCTGGACCGCGATGACGTGAATGAGCGGGTCAAGCGACAGGTGATCTGGTCGCTGGACTGGATGGGCCGGCTCCTGCGGGACCACGAGCACCTCGCGGCCCGGGCCCTGCCCCTGGTCGCCGACGTCGACGCACCGAGGGTCCTGGAACTGGGCGCCGGCCATGGGGCGCTGTCGCGGGCAGTGCTGAAGCTGCGGCCCACCGCACACGTCACGGTCAGCGACATCGACCCGGTGTCGGTGGCCGACATCGCCGCCGGCGAGCTGGGCCGCGACCCGCGGGCCACCGTCCGCCGCATCGATGCAACCGAGATCGACGCAGCAGACGGCTCCTACGATCTGGCCCTGTTCGCTCTGTCGTTTCATCACCTGCCACCGGCTCAGGCCGCGCGCGTCCTCGCGGAGGGAACCCGAGTCGCCGACACGCTGCTGATCTGCGATCTGTACCGGCCCTCGGCTGTGGTGCACCTCGTGCGGCTGGCGTCGATGCTGCCGTTCGTTCTGCTGCCATTCGCCCACGACGGACTGATCAGCTCGCTGCGTGCATACAGCCCCTCGGCGTTCCGCACATTGGCCGCCCACGCCGATCCGGCCATCACCGTCGAGTTCAGCCGCCTGGGCCGCAACCAGATTGTCCTGGCGCGTCGCACGTGAGGCTCACGGGGACGGCGGCTGCACTCGGGCGTGCCGTATGGGCGGGCGTCGACCCGGAGGGATTCTTCCGGCGCCACGCCGGCGACGGTGCACCGTTCGCGGTGCGATTTCCGGGACTCGGTGAGGTGTTGTTCTTTTCGACCGAAGACGGTGCCCGCGACATTCTGTCCGCCCCAGGGACACTATGCCGGGCACCGCTGCCCAATCCGATCGAGCCGATCGTCGGCGCGAATTCGCTGATCTTGCTCTCCGGTGAGGCGCATCGCCGGGCTCGAAGTGTCGTGGCACAGGCTTTTCGCGGTGAACTCATGCGTTCCTACGTCGATCTGATCGCCGAAACCACCGAGCACGAGATCGCGGCACTGCAATCCGGGGATCGCCTGCTGGCCGGCCGGACGAGTCAGGCGATCACCCTGGATGTGGTGATCCGGGTGGTGTTCGGCGTGACCGATCGCAGGCGACGCACCGAGTTCTCGCGAGTGACAACACAATTGCTGCGGACCGGTGGCGCGGCGCTGATGCTGGTTCCCTGGCTACGTCGCGATATCGCGGGCCGGGGCCCGTGGGCCCGCCTGGTCGCGTTGCGCGCTCTACTCGATGAGTTGCTGTCCGAACAGATCGACGAGCGCAGGTGCAGCGGCGACCACCGCGGCGATGTACTCGACCTGATTCTCAACGCCACCGACGACGAGGGCAACGGCCTCACCGACGCGGCGCTTCGGGACCAACTGCGCACGATGCTCGCGGCCGGGCATGAGACAAGTTCGACCTCATTGGCGTGGGCGCTCTACCACATTCACCGCGACGAAGGCATTCGCAGACACGTCCTCGACGAGCTGGCCACCGCCACCACACCCGCTGAGATCGCGGCTCTGCCGTACCTCGGTGCGGTCATTCAGGAAACCCTGCGCGTGCACCCCACGGTGCCGATCGTCCTGCGCAGGCTCACCGGCCCGCTCACGGTTGCCGGCGTCGCCTGTTCGCCCGGTGATGTGGTCGGAATCGCGTTGCCTGCCTTGCATTTCAATCCTGAGATATGGGCGAAACCGGACACCTTCGACCCGGACCGGTTCCTGAGGTGCAGGCCGTCTCCGTTCCAGTACGCGCCGTTCGGCGGGGGATACCGGCGTTGCATCGGCGCGGCCTTCGCGCACAACGAGCTGGCGGTCGCGATCGGTACGATCATGAAGACCCTCGACCTGTCGGCTGTGCCGGACGGCAGACCGCCACGTGCGGTGCCGCGCGGGATCGCGACCAAACCGAGCCGCGAGATCGCGTTGACGGTGATCGCCCGACGCCCGACGACTTGACCCTCACGCGGCGTGAGGCGCGAACATGAGTGATGTGACGCAGGAGATGCAGGTGGACGAACTCACCGTGGGCGAGGTCGCGAAGCGATTCGGCATCACGGTGCGCACGCTTCACCACTACGACGAAATCGGGCTGCTGACCGCGAGTAAGCGCGCGGCATCGGGCTATCGGTTGTACACGTCGGAAGACCTGACCCGGCTGTCTCAGATCATCGTCTACCGCCGCCTCGAGTTGCCTCTCGACGAGATCGCGACCCTGCTCGACGAGGGCGACGTGGTCAGCCACTTGATTCGTCAGCGCGAACGCGTCATGGCCAGGTTCGATGAGATGAAGAGCCTCATCGACGCAATCGATCACGCATTGGACAAAGCAATGAGCAACACACCCATGACCGACGACGATATGCGCGAACTCTTCGGCGATGGTTTCGACGACTACCAGGCCGAGGCTGAACAGAAGTGGGGCGAGACCGCGGAGTGGAAGGAATCGAAGCGCCGGACGAAGTCCTACGGCAAGCAGGAGTGGGTCCAGATCAAGTCCGAAGGGGAAGCCGTCGAAAAGGCATTGGCTGACGCGTTCCGCGCGGGACTTCCTGCTGACTCGCCGCAGGCGATGGATGCCGCGGAAAAACACCGGCTGCACGTGAATCGCTGGTTCTACGACTGCCCGCCGGCTTTTCACCGCAACCTGGGCGACATGTACGTCAGCGATCCGCGGTACGTCGCCACTTACGACGAGTCATTCGGGCTTCCGGGTCTCGCGGCCTTCTGCCGCGACGCAATCCATGCGAACGCGGACCGACACGGCGACTAGGGAGCTGAGGGGCCTCGCTTCGAGAGTGGGTCGGTGGCCGGGCCCGCACGTCGCGATCACTGGCGATAAGTCGCCAGGAATCCTCCGATGCTGTCGATGGTGGTCTCGAGTTCCTCGGCCGACGGCAGCGTCACGATCCGGACGTGGTCGGGCTCAGGCCAACTGAGGCCGGTGCCGGGGACGAGGTGAATCTTCTCCTGCAGCAACAGGTCCAGGACGAACTGCTCGTCGTCGCGGATCGGATACACGTTGAGGTCGATCTTGGGGAACGCGTAGAGCGCGCCCCGCGGTTTCACGCAGGAGACCCCGGGAATCGAATTCAGGGCGGCCCACGCCCGGTCGCGTTGGTCCTGTAGTAGGCCGGCCGGCAGCGTGAGGTCGTGCCCGGACCGGTCGGCTTCGAGGGCGATCCGAATCGCTTGCTGGGCAGGTGCATTCGCGCAGCGGCGCAGACCGGCGACGGTGGTCAGACCGTCGAGGTAGCTCACGGCGTGATCGGTCGGTCCGGACACCGCCAGCCAGCCCGCGCGGAATCCTGCGCAGCGGTATGCCTTTGACAGGCCGTTGAACGTCAGGCACAGCAGATCGGGCGCCAGTGACGCCGTCGTGACGTGGACGGCGTCGTCGAAGAGGATTTTGTCGTAGATCTCGTCCGAGCACACGATGAGGTTGTGCTCGCGTGCGATGTCCAGAATGCCGGTCAACACCTCCGGCGGATACACCGCACCGGTCGGGTTGTTGGGGTTGATGATGACGATCGCCCGGGTGCGCGCGGTCACCTTCGCCGCGATATCGGCGATGTCGGGATACCAGTCCGATGACTCGTCGCACCGATAGTGGACGGCGCGGCCGCCATTGACGTTCACGGCGTCGGTCCACACGGGGAAGTCAGGCGCGGGCACCAGGACCTCGTCGCGCTCGTCGAGCAGCGCGGTCATCGCGATCGTGATCAGTTCGGATGCGCCGTTGCCGAGGAACACATGCTCGACGTCGATACCCGGGACCCCGCGGGCGCAGTGGTATCGCACGACGGCTTCCCGCGCCGACAGCAGCCCCTTGGTGGGGGTGTATCCGGCCGAGGAAGTGAGGGTTTCGGCGATGTCGCGAATCAGTTCGGCCGGCGGCTCGAAACCGAACGGAAACGGGTCGCCGGTATCCAGGCGCATGACGCGGTGTCCGGCCGCCTCCAAGCGTGCCGCCTCTTCGGCGATCGATCGCGCAGTCTCGCGCGAGAGGCTGAACAGCCTGCTCGACTGCGCGAATTTCATGCGGTTCCTTTGCAGGTCACCCCTGATTGCGGGGCTTGTATTAACCGAAGCGTCAAAAGCCTAGCTCGCAACCCTGGACTGACCGAGCGATCAGGTGAACCCGCGGGCGGAACGTTCGGCGGACGACGCTGAGCGGCGCCGCCCGGCCGGCGTTGGTGGTGATGCGGGTGATGCAGCGTCGAACATGCCATCGACACCGGCTGCCAGGCGTTGCGCAGGTCGCTCGGGGACGCCGAAACGTTACACCGATACGGCATTTCATGTTGGGCTGCTTGAACTTTCGATGTGAACGGCGCGTTCGCGCGGCCCGGTGGGCGCCTCACCAGCGGATAGGTAAAGAAGGTTAGGCTCACTTGCGAGATGAGTCACCCACGGCACACAACTGCGAAGCAAGTAGAGCGTTTAATGCTGGTTTGCATCAACGTCATTGCGGCTACGGAGAGAGTATGACCGGCCACGACATGCTCGTGGACCGCTACGCGCTGCACGGGGTTCTCGGTCGCGGCGGCATGGCTGAGGTCCGCGAAGGTTGGGACACCAGGCTGAATCGGCCGGTGGCCATCAAACTGCTGCACCCCGCGCTGATCGCGGAGCCGGGGGTTCGCAGCCGATTCGAGGACGAAGCACGCTCGGCGGCGCAGCTCTGCCATCAGAACATCGTCACGGTGTACGACTTCGGCGAACACCACGGCAGTCCGTTCATCGTGATGGAGCGCCTGCCCGGTCAGACCCTCGCCGACGTCATCGCCGCCGGCCCGATGCCGGCGCATCACGTCCGCGCGATGCTCGATGATGTTCTTGCCGGTCTGAGCGCAGCGCACGCCGCCGGGGTGTTACATCGGGACATCAAGCCGGGCAACATCCTGGTATCTGCGCCAGGTGACTCGATGAAGGTCGCCGACTTCGGCATCGCCAAGACCGGTGGTGCTGCCTACACGATGACTGGCCAGATCGTGGGCACGATGTGCTACATGAGCCCCGAGCGTATCGCCGGGGCTCCCGCGTCGATCCGAGACGATCTCTACGCGGTCGGGCTGCTGGGCTACGAGGCGCTGCTGGGTCGACGACTGTTCCCGCAAGACAATCCCGCTGCGCTGGCACACGCGATCATGGGCAGCACACCACCGCCGGTGGCCTCGGTGCGCGCCGACGCCGACCCGGTGCTGGCCGCCGTTATCGACCGTGCGATCGCACGAGATCCTGCGCAGCGCTTCGGCAGTGCCGAACAGATGCGCGCTGCTCTGTCCGGCGATCGGCGGGCGCTACTCGACGGGGCCGTGCCGGTACAGCGGCCGGCGACCAAAGTGCTTGAGGGCCCGCCCGTTCCGGTCACGCACTATCCGCCGCCGCGGCGGCGTCAGCGCACGGCAGGCCGCAAGTACGGGATTGCGGCCGGCGTTCTTGGTGCCCTGGCCATCTCGGTGGTGGCGCTGGCAATGGACCCGTCGTCGACGACGCCGGCACCGCAACCGGTCAGCACCAGTACCCCCGTAGCCCCACCGCCGAGCGTCGCGCCACCGCCGAGCCCGGTCGTCCAACAACCCGCTCCAGCGGTCGAGGATCAACCGGGCGCGCCGGGCGGCGGCGGAGGCCACGGAAAGGGCAACAAGAAGCGGGGCTAGAAGCCTGCGTCCGTCAACGGCTAGCGGCGGGCGGGCTTATGCGCACAACGACTCGCAGAGAGTGATGACACGCGAGACACATTGTGCGGGTTCGAGGTCCAGCGTGACGTCCGCCATGCGGCAGCGGTCCTCGATGCTGTAGAGCGCCGAAAGGCCGGCGCAGTCGAAGAACGTCACCCGGGTCATGTCGAGGGTGATCCGCCGGCAGTTGGCCGCACTGCGGAGCACATAGTCGCTGAATTGCCGGGCGGTGGACATGTCGACGTCGCCGACGACTCTGACACGGACGTCGGCGGTGTCAGGCCACTCGCTGGACAACTGGATTCGGCCGGTGGGCGGGTCACTGGTCGACGGAAAAAGAGACAAAGACATTGAATCGGCTCCGATGAGCAATAGAAGGAAAAAGCAAGTTTTGTGTGGGACGCGCCCGAAAGGCTCGCATTGCGGGTGCGAGGTGCACCGCACGCCTGCGACGAATACCGCGGCTGTAAATTCAACCTTCCTCGACCCTACACGCAACGGGCGACGCGGCCCAGTCCCGAAAGAAGTTACTGCTCAGCCGGCCTAGCGGAGACGAGACGCTCCGCGATTTCGGCCAGGCGGGTGTTCGATTCCTGGGACAGTCTCCGCAGTAGCTCGAACGCGGCGACCGCGTCGATATTGAACCGTTCCATCAGCAGTCCCTTGGCTTGGCCGATCACATCCCGGCTCGCCAACGCACTGCGAAATTGTTGTTCGCGGCGCATCGAATTCCAGGCCACGCTCGTGTGTGCGGCGTAGACGAGACCTAATTCGATGGAGTCGTCGTCGAAGGCGCCCGCCGATTCGGCGTAGAGGTTCAGTGCGACGAACAATGCGCTCTCGCCGAACAGACGGAACGAGAGAACCGATTGCACCGGCGTGCGGTCGAGCGCGGCCGCACGGTATTTTGGCCAGCGGTCTTCAGTAGCAAGATCGTCGATGTGGATGATCTGATGAGTCCACGCCGCGGAAAGGCAAGGGCCCTCGCCGTTTTCGCGTTGCACCTCGTCGAGCACGGTGGGGTAGCGGTGCGTCGCGCCCTTCGTGGTGATGTGCTCGATGCCTTCAATGACGGTCAGGCCCGCGTACTGAGCGCCCGGTACCGACTCCACGGTGGTCTCGCCGATCGCGCGCAGCGCCGAGTCGAAGTCGCCGTTCTCAGTCCGCTGCACATCGTCGACCTGATGCAGGACCGTGAATGTCTGGGCGCGCTCCTCCGACAACTCCAGATCGAGCTGAGCTAGTTGCTCAGCTGCGTTGTCGTCGGGGTGTCCCGCCACGGTGCCTCCAAATTCATCGCTTGGATCCGAATATGGCACCCGACCCTGTGGGCCACAACCTGGGCCCGCCGGACGTCATCAATTGCGTCAGCAGGGCATGTCCGCGGGCGTGTAGTACGGCACACCATCGCCGGTCATACACGGGGGTCGGCCGGATGCGGACTGCGCCGCCGCATCCTCGGGTGAGGCGACCGGCGACACCACGCCCGGGCTGAGCTCGATACCGGGACCGACCATGACCTGGGGACCGAACACGACGCACCCGGTCGCGTCCTGCGCTGCCGCGGCTGCGCCGCACTCGTCGGCCCGGGCCGGCGACGGCGCCACCAGCAGTGCCGCAGCCATCACCGCGACCGCGAACAGTGTCTTCATCGGTCTTGTTCTACTCTGTCGGCGCGTCGCCGGCGGTGAGAATGCGAAAGAGACTGTCGCGCAGCGTGTGACCACGGTAACTAGTTCAGCTAACAGAATTGGCGTTTCAACGCGTCAATCCGGGTATACGGCCTTGCATGGCACTGAAAACGATTTCCCTGACATCAGTTTTCCTCTCCGGTGCTGCAGCCGTCGCAATCGCGGCCGCTCCACTGGCTGCCGCTGATCCCGCGCCGGGGTGCGTCAACCCCGACGGGAGCCCGTGTCCGGTGGCCACAGCCGGTCCGAATGGCGCCTCCGGCGCGATCCCGGGTGGCCCGAGTGGCTCGGCGGACGGCAACGGCGCGGCCGGTTCGATTCCGTACGGCCCGAGCGGTGCGGCGGACGGCAACGGCGCCTCCGGCTCGATTCCCTACGGCCCGGGCGGCACCGCAGACCGCAATGGCGCCAGTGGCGGCATCCCGAACGGCCCGAGCGGATCAGCCGGCCCGGGCGGGGCGACCGGATGCATCCCCTACGTGGGTTGCGCCTCGGTCGGCTGACCAATCCTGGCTAACTCCACCGGTTTTCGCTGACGAACTCGGCGAGTGGGCGACCGAACGTCCACTCGTCGATTTCCAGCGCCGGGCGATCGGGGAAGTCCGGTACCGGACCCAGGCACAGCACGGCCACGGGCTCGGCACCATCGGGCATCTCCAGCAATTCGGCGAGACGCTGCGGGTCGAAGATCGACACCCAGCCCATGCCGAGGCCCTCGGCACGCGCTGCGAGCCACAGGTTTTGGATCGCACACGACACCGAGGCCAAATCCATGTGCGGCATCGTCCGTCGGCCGAAGACATGGCTGTCGCGGCCCTCGCCGAGCGCGACCACCAGTAGCTCAGCGCACTCGAGGATCCCCTCGACCTTCAGCGCCAGGAACTCGCTCGCGCGAGTGCCCAGTGCCGCAGCAGTGTGCTGGCGTTCCTCGTCGACCAGGGCATGGATCTTGTGCCGCAATCCCGTGTCGGTGATACGGATGAACCGCCAGGGCTGCATCAGTCCAACGCTGGGAGCGGCGTGAGCGGCCGCGAGCAGCCGGGCCAACACCGCGTCGGGCACCGAGGTGCCTGTACTGAATCTGCGCATGTCCCGGCGCTCGTGGATGACGCGGTAGACGGCGCGACGCTCCTCGTCGGCGAACGCGTGCTCGGTCACGGGGTCATCGTAGAGAGGCACGGTGCGGTAACGACCGGCGCGGTGCGACGGTTCAGGCGCGCCTGGGGTGGTTACTCTAGGGATCCCGGAGCGGCAGTGGCGCCGCGCCGAGCAAGGAGGGGGCCATGTCCGCGTCCCGCACGGCCGTCAAGAACGGCACGGAGTTGCCGCCCAGCCGGACCGTCGAGGTCAGGGCCGCCGATGGCACCCGCCTGCACACCGAGGTCTTCGGACCGCCGGACGGCTATCCGATCGTGCTGGCGCACGGCATCACCTGCGCCCTTCGGGTCTGGCACGAGCAGATCAAGGATCTCTCCCGTGATTTTCGGGTGATCGCCTACGACCACCGCGGACACGGCCGCAGCGGGGTTCCCCGCCGGTCCGGATACAGCCTCGGCCACCTGGCCGGCGACCTCGACGCGGTGCTGACCGCCACGCTGCGGCCCGGTGAGCGAGCGGTGATCGCCGGACACTCGATGGGCGGCATCGCGATCAGCTCGTGGGCTGACCGCTACCGGCATCGGGTTCTCCAGCGCGCCGACGCTGTCGCTTTGATCAACACCACCACCGGCGACCTGCTGAAGGAAATCAATCTGCTGCGGGTGCCCGCGCTACTGGCGGCCGGCAGGTCACTGGCCGCACGGCACCTGATCAGGACCTTCGGCGGCGCACCCTTGATTTGGGGCGCCCAGCCCGGCAGCCGCTGGTTCGTCTCGATGATGGCCGTCGGCGCCGGGGCGGACCCGGCCGTCGGCAAACTCATCCACGATCTGTTCGCCGAGACCCCGGCCGGCGGCCGTGGCGCGTGGGCGCGAGTGCTCGTCGACGAGATAGGGCCGCGCCACATCGATCTCACCGGACTGACCGTGCCCACGTTGGTGATCGGCAGCACCAAGGATCGGCTGTTGCCGATGTGCCAGTCGCGCAAGATCGCCGAGGCCGTGCCCAATCTGGTCGACCTGGTCGAGATACCGGGCGGACACTGCGCGATCCTGGAGCACCCCGACGTCGTCAACGGGCATCTGCGGGCGCTGGTTTCGTCGGTGACTGCGCAGCGCATCAGCTCCTAAAGCGTCGCGGCGACCTCGGTTGCCGCGCGCAGTCCGGAGCGCACCGCACCGTCCAGGAAGCCGGTCCACTGGTCGGCGGTCTCGGTGCCGGCCCAATGCAACGGGCCGACCGGTTCGCGCAGCAGGTGGCCGAACTCCGTCCACACACCCGGTGGCACCGCCGCGGTCGGGCCACCGGGAGCGAAAGTCTCTGCGCCCCAACAATGATCGAGATACTCGACGGGACTCTCGGCGTCCGGGCCGAACAACGCCGCGAAACCGGCCAGCGCTTTCCGTCGGCGCTCGTCGGCGCTGAGCGCGTCGAACCCCCGCGAGTCAACGAAGCCGAGCAGGATTCCCGGACCGTCGGCGCCGGGGCTGACGTCGAAGGTGATGAAGACCGATCCCTGATCGGACAGCGCCTGCCCGGACAGGCCCTTGTCGCGCCAGAACGGCCGCGAATACGCGGCGTACGCCTTGCTCAGAGCGCCCTGCGGCCAGCGTTGGGCCAGCTGTTGGTAGCCGATCGGCGGCGGTGGTGCGATGTCGATGTTCAGCCGATGTGCCGGCGGGATGGCCAGGATGACCCGTCGCGCCTCGACGACCCCGCTCGACGACGTGACCGCCACCGCGTCATCGGACCATTCGATCCGGCTGACGACCGCGTTCAGTCGGACGCGGTCGCCGAGCTCGGCGGCCATCGCGTGGGCGATCTGCTGGGTACCGCCCGGGAAGTGGTCTTGCTGGGCACCGCCGACGACGTCGAGCATGCGATCCAGGCCGCCGGCCGCCTTGACGTAGCGCACCGCGTGCAGCATCGACACTTCGTCGGGCTCTGCGCCCCAGGTCACCCGCGACATGATGGCCATCAGGTCCCGCGACGACGCACTGGCGCCCACCGAGCGCAACCAGCCGCCCAGGGACGTACCGTCCAGCTGCTTGGCCTTGGCTGACGTCCAGGGCTGCGCGACGTCGACGCCCTTCGACAGGCGCGCGACCTGCCACTGGATCCGGCCGATGTCGAGGAGCCCGAGCAGCGACAACTTGGGGATCGTGCCGCGGTAGGACCGCACCTTGCCGCGCCACCGGATGAGGTTGGCACCGTCGTGATGGGTGGGGGAGGTGGGGCAGCCGAGTTCTTCGGCCAGCGCGATCACCGCGTCCTGGGTGGGCCCGACGAAGGTGCCACCGAGATCGACCGGCACGCCGGCCAGCGATGTCGTGCTCGAACGGCCGCCGACGCGGTCGCGACCCTCCAACACCAGTACCTCGTGCCCGCGTTTGACCAGCTCACGAGCGGCTGTCAGACCGGCGAAGCCGGCACCGATGACCACGACGTCATAACCCACCACTCCACCAGTGTTGCCTGTCCCTTTCGCCCAAACCGACATTTGGCCGCGAAAGTGCGAGTGGCGAGCTGCAGAACGTCGACTTCGGCGGCTAGCGAGCCAGCTCGTCGACGATCTGGGCCAGGGTTTGGGTGGCGATGGGCCCCGGCTGGTAGAGGCAGACGGTATCGCCGACGCCGTCCACCCGCGCGCGGATGTGCGCGGCGATCTGCTTCGGCGTGCCGCAGGCCGCGATGGTGTGCAGCACCTCGTCGCTGATGAGACCGGCCATTTCGTGCCATTTGCCTTGTTTGGACATCGAATTGAGCTCGGGCTGCAGATCACCCCAGCCGTGGATGTCGAGCACCGGGCGGTACGCCGGGGTGGACCCGTAGAACGCCAGCAGCCGCCGCGTCGCGTCGTGGTCCTCGCCCGCGGACAGGATGATTTCGGGCACCACCGCGAACGACGACTCCGCCCGCCCGGCGGCGGCGAGTCCGTCGCGCACCGCCGGCATCGTGGACTCGCGCAGGAATTTCGCCGAGCCGAACGGCATCACCAGCAATCCATCGGCGACCTCGGCGGTGGCCCGGGTCAGTCGGGGTCCCAGCGCGCCGACGTAAATCGGCGGTGGACCAAAGGGATTCGGGCCCGGGTTGAATGTCGGCGTCATCAGGGTGTGCCGGTAGAACTCGCCGCGGAAGTCAAGCCGCTCGCCGGTTTCCCAGGTGGCGAAGATCGCCCGCAGCGCACGCACGAGCTCGCTCATGCGTGCGACCGGCTTGTCGAAGGCGGCGCCGTAACGCTTCTCGACCTGTGCGCGGACCTGGGTGCCGAGTCCGAGGGTGAACCGGCCCTGCGCGAGCAACTGGTGATCGTACGCCTGGTGTGCCAGCTGAATCGGATTGCGCGGGAACGCGATTGCCACGTTCGTCAGCAGATCCAGGCCGCCGACACCGGCCGCCAGTGTCAGCGGCGCGAATACGTCGTGCGGGCCTTCGAAGGTGAAGACGCCACTCGCGCCGGCCTCGCGCAGCGCTCGCGCGCGATCGACCGCATCGGTGGGCCCGAACAGGGCCGTCAAGACTTTCACTGTTCTCACCTAGCGATCGAGATCGACGTTGTGCAGGGCTTTACTCGTGCTTTCCCTGCGACACGTCGGTTTGGGCGGGAAGGGTCAGGGGGCTACCGTGAGCCAGTCGGTGAAGCCCGACGGGTCGTGGCGGCCCAGAGCGCCATGCTCGAACAGACCCCAGCCCTCGGCAGACTTGCCACCGTCGTGGCAGACCGCGCGCCCGACGTGGTCGATCACGCCGAATGCGGAGCGCCCGATGATCGCCGGGTCGTTCATGTCGTAGGTGAGCCGCTCGGCGAACTTCTCGCCCTTCCACACACCGTGGATCCAGTCCGAGTCGCCGCCGTAGCCGCCGCCGACGTGAATCGGTACGGGAAGCTTGGACTCCACATCGAAACGCAGTGGCGCACCGGAGGAATCGGTCGCCTCGATGGTCGCACCGGTGGGAATGCGGGTGCCGGACCGGTAGTGGATCTTGACCCGCGGCCAGCCCAGCTGCTCGACGCGGCCGTCGCGCCAGATCCGGGTGCAGTCGTTGAGCGAACGGAAGCCGTCGGGCGCCTCCTGGATGATCACCACGATCGCGTAGTCGTCGAAGGCCATCGGGACGTACAGCCACCACATGCCCTCGAACGGGGGATCAGCCGGCCGGCCGGCGGGCTCGGCCTCACCGATCGGGCGGATGCCCCACGACCGGTCGCGGCTGCCGATCCATACCGACGGGTCGACGGTGATCTCCTCGCCGTCGATGGCGATATAGCCTGCCCACGAACCCAATTGGGCAAACCGCTGGGCATCGAGGGTCACCCGGTTGCCCTGGCGCATGATGTGCGGCTGCTCCTGAACGACGGGGAACAGGCCCTCCCAGGTGAGATCGATGGCCATGCCCTCGGTCTCGTCCATCACGATCCGGATCTTCTGCAGCGGCTCCACGACCTCGAGGCGGTAGCCGTTGCAATGCTGATTGAGCCGGTCCTGGTCGATCGCGTCGGACACGTGCACCGCGGTCTGCGTGTCACCCCGGCGCACCAACACGTAGGCGTCCTTGACACCGAGGTTGGGGTAGTAGCCGATACCGGTGATCAGGAAGATGTCGCCGGTACGATCGTGGCAGTTGAAATAGCTGCGGTCGTAGAAGTTCCGGTCCGAAGAGTTCGGCCAGGCGATTGGTAGCGGCGCCTGGTGAACGGGGTATTCGTCGAGCGGTCCGAGCATGTCGGGTCAGGCCTCCTCAATCAGCCGGCGCAGCAGCCCGGCGTGGTAGAACATCGACTCGACGTCCTCTGGCTTCTCGATCTCGCCGAAGTGCACGCGCCGCGCACCGGTGCGCATGAACACACAGCACCAGATCACCCCGGAGTACACGTAGAACCAACGCAGGTCGCCCAGCTCGACGCCGGTCAACTTCTCATAGGTGGCGCGAACGTCTTCTTCCCGCATCACGTCCGGCAGACCCGGCATTCCGGCCAGCCCGGCGAGCTCCTGGAACACCATGTGCGCGAAGATGATCCACGCGACATCCAACTCGCGCGGACCCAGCGTCGCCATCTCCCAGTCCAGCACCGCGACCGGGCGGAAATCCTGGTACAGCACATTGCCGATCCGCGAGTCGCCCCATGCCAGAACAGGTTCGGTGGCCGCGACATCGGTGGGGAAGTTCTCCTCCAGCCATGCGAGGGCGGTTTCGACCAGCGGTGAGCGGCCGATATCGGGAACGGCGAACTCGTACCACCCCTTGAGCCAGTTCAACTGGCGACGCAGCGGGGTGTCGCCGTCGGGCACGGCTTCGGCGAGGAAGCCGAAGGTGTCGGCCGCGTTGGGAATCGAATGCAGCTTCGCCAGCACCTCGACGGTCGAGTCCTGCAGTGCGCGTTGCTGTTCGGCGGGCGCGTCGGCGAACCAGTTGCCGCCGAAGGTGTACGGCATCACGTCGGGTGGCACGATGCCCTCGACGTGGTTCATCAAAAAGAAGGGGGCGCCGAGAATCTCGCCGGTCTTGTCGATCCAGCGCACCTTCGGCACCGGCACATCGGTCAATTCCTCGACCAGCCGGATGACGTCGAAATGATGGTCCATCCGGTAGGTGATGAAGACCGGGACATCTTCGGCGGTGGGGGCGACACGGGCCACCCACTTCTGCTCGACCTTCTTGCCGTCCTCGTCCCACCGCCCGGTGAGGATGATGGTCTCCGACGACATGCCGTTGGAGTCGATACCGCTCTCGACGGTCACCTCCGGCTTCACGCCGCTGGGCATGACGGTCGACAGCCATTCCGACAGCACAGCCGGAACGGTGCTGACATCACGACCAGAACGTTGTAACCGCTCGACGTCGGTTTCTACGGCTGGTTGGTTGGTCACCTTTGTCCTCCAACCCTATTACGATACGGTGGGTAGCGTTATGAAAGCAGACGCGTCTTCGCTTGACAAGACCGCGGTCCCGGGTCGGCCCCGCGATCCGCGTATCGACGCTGCCATACTGCGCGCAACCGCGGAGCTGCTTGTTGAAATCGGTTATCCGAATCTGACTTTGGCGGCGGTGGCCGAACGGGCGGGAACGACGAAGACCGCGCTGTACCGCCGGTGGTCCAGCAAGGCTGAGCTGGTGCACGAGGCGGCGTTCCCCGTGGCGCCCACCGCGTTGACGACGCCCGCCGGCGATATTGCCGCCGACATCCGGGCGATGCTCGAAGCTACTCGCGACGTGTTCACCAGCCCGGTGGTGCGGGCCGCGCTACCGGGATTGATCGCCGATATGAGCGCCGACGCAGCCCTGAATGCCCGGGTGATGTCCCGGTTCACCGAATTGTTCGCCGCGGTGCGGGATCGTCTGACCGAAGCGGTGCACTGCCGCGAAGTGCACGCCGACGTCGACCCGGAACGCCTGATCGAACTGATCGGTGGTGCGACGATGATGCGGTTGCTGCTGCGCCCGGACGACGTGCTCGACGCCGGCTGGGTCGATCAGACTGCGGCGATCCTCGTGCACGGGGTGGCGCTATGACTTTCAGGAGTGCGATGACAGGACGACTTGCCGGCCGAACCGCGATCGTCACCGGCGCCAGCCGGGGGTTGGGTCGTGCGACCGCTGTGGCGCTGGCCGCCGAGGGTGCCGCGGTGGCAGTGGTGGCGCGGACCGAACAGCAGTGGGACGACCGGCTGCCGGGCACGATCGGCGAAACCGTCGGTGCCATCGAGGAGACCGGCGGTCGGGCCGTGGCCATCCAAGCCGATCTGCTCGAGCGCGGCGACCTTCCCCGGTTGGTCGAGGAAGCCCGGGCCGCGCTGGGCCCGATCACGATCCTGGTCAACAATGCCGCATTCACTGCTCCAGGCCGTCCGCCCAAGCCGGATGCCGCACCCAAACCGGCGAAGAGCGCGAGCGCGCCGGCGGCCGTCAACACCGAGTGGCCTGGCTTCGTCACGATCCCGCCGAGTGCCTATCGCCGGCATTTCGAGATCGGTGTGTTCGCGTCCTATGAACTCATGCAACTGGTGTGCCCCGACATGTTCGCCGCCGGTCTCGGGTCGATCATCAATGTGACGTCGGTGGCCTCCCGGGTGCCCGGGGACGGACCGTACAAGGACTTCACCGGGGGAGTGCTGCCCGGTTACGGTGGATCGAAAGCGGCGCTGGAGCACCTGACCTGGTGTGCGGCATACGATCTGCAACGGCACAATATCGCGGTCAACGCGCTGGCGCCGTCGCGGCCGATTCCGACTCCGGGGCTGTCGTACTACCGCAACGAGTTCGCCAGTGTGTCACCGGAGGACGAGTTCGCGCGTGCAGCAGTGGAATTGGCGCTCGTCGACGCCAACGTCGTGACCGGGCGCACCATCGGCCACCTCGAAGCTCTCGACGGCAATTTCGCCCCGTTCACCAATACCAAGTCCGCATTGGGATAAAGGGTCGACGCCGCTACTTCAAATGCGGGCCCAGTAACTGACTCCACGCGTGGCTCAGCTTGTCCCATTCGTCCTCGCACAGCTCGGCCCGACTCTGGGGAAGATGGCCGTCGCCGACCAGGTCGCCATTGGCGGCCGGGTTTGACCCGTAGAGCCAGCATTCCATGTTGAATGCCCTGACCTTGTTCGGCGAGTGACCACCGGCGAGGTCGGCGTCATCGAGTTCACCCGCGGCTTCGGCGTAGCCCTGGAATTCGCGGGCCGAGTCTTTGATGGCCTGCACATTGCCCGGGTCCACCTTGCCGTCCGGCCCCGGCGTCAACAGGATGTAGGCCGAAAGCTGGTCGGCGACATCCTCTTCGCGGCCCGTGATGGGCAGGTCGTACAAGCTGATCACCATATGACCGAGCTCGTGGTAGAAGGTGGCGATCTCACCGTTGACAGTGGACGCCCTCGGATCGGCGTCACCGGCTTTGGTGTAGATCTCCAGACCCTCTGTCGCTTCCTCGTAACAGAGCGTCACCGAGTTGTCGTTCGGATCCCACCACGCGTTGGCCGTATCGCACTGCTTACCGACCAACTGAATGTCGTGCGGCAGTTTGAGTGTGTTGTTGACGCTGTCCGAGAGGTGGTTCAGGAGGTTGGCCTCCTGTTGAATATCGCGGCCCGTCTTGGCCTCGGACGAGGTGGCGTCGTCATACCGGGGAATCATCGAGCCCGACGCATCGTCCGTGCCGGTCCCGGATGGTTCGGCGGGGCGCGCCGACTGCGCCGGGCCCGCTTGCGCCGTCGAGGGGCTGACGGCGGACTCGGAAGGCTGATCGTTGTGCGCTCCCGTGTTGCCGCAGGCGCTGACGAGTATCACCAGACCGATGAGAGCGGCACCGGCGCGAACACGATCTGTCACGACGATATTGAATCATTTGCTGTGCCGAGATCGACGTTATGTCGCGATCCACTCGCACTTTCGCTGCCAAATGGCGGTTTGGGCGGGGGACTACATCTGCCGCTTGTTGCGTTCGGCGACCTCGCGCTGGCGGGCGGCCAGCTGGGCGGTGTCCACCGAGGCCGTACCGGCCACGGCGCGCTCGGCCTTCAACGCCGGTCCGGTGACGGCCGCGGTGCCGGTCCGGTAGATCTCCTTGAGACCGGCCATGGTCGCAGCGGGCACCTCGGCGATCTGCGCGGCCAGTTCCAGCGCCCGCGGCAGAAGTCGTTCGTGGTCAACCACTTCGGTGACCAAACCGATCTTCTCGGCGCGTTGTGCGTCGACCACCTCACCGGTCATCGACAATCGTCGCGCCATCCCCGAACCCACCAGCCGCGGCAGCCGCGCCGTCATCCCGCCGCCCGGCAGGATGCAGACGCGGGCGTGGGTGTCGGCGAAAACTGCGCGCTCCGAGGCGATCAGGAAGTCACACGCCAGTGCGATCTCCAGGCCGCCGGTGAACGTCGGCCCGTTGACCGCCCCGACGACCGGCTTGCTCAGATCGACGATCGCGTTCATGCAGTTCATCTTGTCGAACCGACCGAAGTAGTCCATGCCGAGGTTCTGCGCCTGCTTGAGGTCGACGCCGGCGCAGAACGCCGGATCGGTACCGGTGAGCACCACGGCGCGCACCGACTCGTCGGCGTCGGCCGCACCGAGCGCGGTGTAGAGCGCCTCGAACAGCTCGGTGCTCAACGCGTTGCGCACCTCGGGCCGGTTCATGGTCAAGACCCGGACCGCGCCGTGGTCATCGCTGAGGAGAATCATCAGTTCAGGAATCTAGCCGCATGGTCGACGAGGTCGAGAAGCGGCTGGGGCAGCGCTCCCAACGCGAACGTGATCACCGCGGTCAGGGTGATCGTCGCGATGCTCAGCGAGCTGGGTGTGACGACCTCGGGGGCATCCTCGGGCGGGTCGGTGAAGAACATCAACACGATCACCCGCACGTAGAAGTAGGCGGCGATCGCCGAGGCGATCACGCCCACCACCACCAGCGGGATGGCACCGCCCTGGCCCGCGGCCTTGAATACCGCGAACTTGCTGACGAAACCACTGGTCAGCGGGATGCCCGCGAAGGCCAGCAGGAACAGCGAGAACACCACGCCGACAAGTGGATAGCGACGGCCCAGGCCTGCCCAGCGGGACATGTCGGTCTCCTCGGCCCCGGCGGCGTCGCGGACCACGCTCACGACGGCGAACGCTCCGAGCGTCGAGAACCCGTAGGCGAACAGATAGAACAGTGTTGCCGAGAGTCCCGGCGGGTTGGCGGCGATCACCCCGGTGAGGATGAAACCGGCATGCGCGACAGCCGAATACGCGAGCATCCGCTTGACGTCGGTCTGGGTCACCGCGGTGACCGTCCCGACGACCATGGTCAGGATCGCCACCGCCCAGAGGACGGGGCGCCATTCGTGATTGAGCCCGGGCAACGCGACGTAGAAGATCCGCAGCATGGCGCCGAACGCGGCGACCTTGGTTGCGGCGGCCATGAACGCGGTGATCGGGGTGGGGGCGCCCTGATAGACGTCGGGGATCCACGCGTGGAACGGCACCGCACCGACTTTGAACAGCACGCCGACGGCCACCAGGGCCGCGCCGACCAGAGCCAGGGTGGACGTGTCGGTGCTGGTGTCGATGGCGCGGGCGATGCCGGGCAGGCTCAGGGTGCCGGAGTAGCCGTACAGCAGCGCGATGCCGTAGAGGAAGAAGGCTGACGAGAACGCGCCCAGCAGAAAGTATTTGAGTGCGGCTTCCTGGGACAGCAGCCGCCGGCGGCGGGCCAGTCCGCACATCAGATATAGCGGCAGCGAGAACACTTCCAACGCGACGAACATCGTCAGCAGGTCGTTGGCGGCCGGGAACAGCATCATCCCGGCGATGGCGAACATGGTCAGCGGGAACACTTCGGTTTGCACCAGCGCGGCCTTGGCGGCGATCTTCTCCGCGACGCTGCCCGGCACGGCCGACGCGTCGGGGGTGAAGGCGTCCAAAGTGGCTGGGCTGTCTTGCGATTCGACCGGTGCCCGGCGTTCGGCGATCAGCAGCACGCCGAGCACCCCGATCAACAGGATGGTGCCCTGAAGGAACAACGCCGGCGCGTCGACGGCCACCGCACCGACCACGACGGACTGGCCGACCCCGCCGTGTAGACCACGACCGAGCAGCACCACGGCGACGAACGCGGCGACCAGGCCGGCCAGGCTCAGCGCGACCTGGGTAGGGTAGCGGCTCTTGCGGGGCGCGAACGCCTCGACCAGCACGCCGGCCACGGCGACACCCAACACGATCAACATCGGTGAGACCTGGGTGTATTCGATGCTGGGCGCGTTCATGGGCGTGCCCCCTCCGCGACCGTCGGCGCCGGGTCGGGTTGATGGATCGACGTGAGAGTTGCGCTCACGGCCGGGTTGATGACATCCAACGCGATCTTGGGGTACACCCCGAGTCCGATCAGCAGCGCGATCAGCGGCGCCACCACCAGCAGCTCTCGGGGCCGCAGATCGCGCACCCTGTCGGTGCCGTCGGCGACGGGACCGGTCATCATCCGCTGGTAGAGCCAGAGTATGTAGACCGCTGAGAGCACCAGCGCTACCGAGGCGATGACGGCGAAGGCGGGGTAGCGGGTGAATGTGCCGATGAGGACCAGGAATTCACTGATGAACGGCGCCAGCCCGGGCAGTGACAACGTCGCCAATCCTGCTACCAGGAAGGTGCCTGCCAGCACTGGGGCGACTTTCTGGACTCCGCCGTAGTCGGCGATGAGGCGGCTGCCGCGGCGGCTGACCAGGAAGCCGGCGATCAAGAACAGTGCTGCGGTGGAGATTCCGTGGTTGACCATGTACAGGGTGGAGCCGGCCTGGCCCTGGCTAGTCATCACGAAGATGCCGAGGATGATGAAGCCGAAGTGGCTGATCGAGGTGTAGGCGATCAGCCGCATGACGTCGGTTTGGCCGATCGCCAGGATCGCGCCGTAGACGATGCCGATCACCGCCAACGCAATGACGACGGGCCGGAACAGCGTTGCGGCGTCTGGGAACAGCGGCAGGCAGTAGCGCAGCATCCCGAACGTGCCGACCTTGTCCATCACCGCCATCATCAACACCGCCGACGCGGGCGTGGCCTGCACGGCGGCGTCAGGCAGCCACCGATGGAACGGCCACAACGGTGCCTTCACGGCGAAGGCGAACATGAACCCGAGGAACAGGGCGTTGGCGATCCCGGGGTTCATGGTGAACTTCCCGGTTGCCACGGCGTCGACGATCGCGCGGAAGTCGAAGGTGCCCGCCTCGAACGCCTTGCTCCCCGCCGTCACCACATAAAGGCCGATGACGGCGGCCAGCATGATCAGTCCACCAAACAGGTTGTACAGCAGGAACTTCACCGCTGCTTTCGACCGGTTCTCGGCGCCGAACCCGCCGATCAGGAAGTACATCGGGATCAGCATGGCTTCGAAGAACACGTAGAACAGCAGGATGTCCAGGGCGACCAGCGACATCATCACCATGCCCTCGACGGCCAGCATCAGCGCGATGTAGCTGTGCGGCCCCCGGCCGGACAGGCCGGGCCGGTCATCGGCGTCGTTCCAGCCGGCGATCAACAGGATCGGCATCAGCACGGCGGTGAGCACCACCAGGGCCAGGGCGATGCCGTCGACGCCGAGGATGTATCCGGTTCCGAAAGACGGTATCCACGGATGGTTTTCGACGAACTGGAACTGCTCGCCGGCCGGATCGAACCGCACCGCGAGCAGCAGCGACAGCGCCAGCACCGCCAGCGACACGACCAGACCGGCGTACTTGGCGAAGTGGCGCAGCGACGCGGGCAGCACGATGATCAGCACTGCACCGATGACGGGGATGGCCCACAGGATCGTCAGCCAGGGGATCATGCCGCTCACCTCCACGCCGTGAACAAGACTGCGGCGACCACGAGTGCCGCACCGGCCAGCATGGAAAGCGCATAGGATCGGGCGAACCCGGTTTGCACCTGACGCAGCCGGTCCGAGATCCGGCCGACCAGGTACGCCAGCCCCTGGGTCACGCCGTCGACACCCTTCTCATCCACGGCGACAAGGCCTTTGGTCAATCCCTGGCCGGTGCGCATGAACGCGGCCTCGTTGAACGCGTCGCCGTACAGGTCGTTGCGCGCCGCGACGGTGAGGGCCGAGACGTCCAGCGGTGCGGTCTCGGGGACCTTGTGGTTCGCGTACTGCCGGTATGCCACTGCGATGCCGATGGCGACGACGCCGAGTGCGGTGAGGGTGATGATCCAGGCGGGGATGAGATGTTCGGTTTCGTGGTGGCCGACGACGGGTTCGAGCCAGTGTTGCAGGGTGTTGCCGATGGCCAGCAGGGCGCCGGCGCCGACGGAGCCGATCGCCAGGATGATCATCGGTGCGGTCATCGAGGCAGGCGATTCGTGCGGGTGGGTGTCGGGCTTCCAGCGGCGTTGGCCGAAGAAGGTGAGCAGCATGACGCGGGTCATGTAGAAGGCGGTGATCCCGGCACCGAGGAGGGCGGCGCCGCCGAGGAGAAATCCTTGGAGTCCGCCGGTGTTGAAGGCGGTTTCGATGATCGCATCTTTGGAGAAGTAGCCGGCGAACGGTGGCACACCGATGATGGCCAGGTAGCCGAGCCCGAAGGTGACAAACGTGATGGGTAGCAGGGTGCGGAGGCCGCCGTAGCGGCGCATGTCGGTTTCGTCGTTCATGGCGTGCATGACCGAGCCGGCGCCGAGGAACAGTCCGGCTTTGAAAAAGCCGTGGGTGAGTAGGTGCATGATCGCCACCGCGTAGCCGGCGGGCCCGAGCCCGGCGGCGAGGACCATGTAGCCGATCTGCGACATCGTGGAGGCGGCCAGGGCCTTTTTGATGTCATCTTTGGCGCAGCCGATGATCGCCCCGAACAACAGGGTGACCGCACCGACGGTGACGACCGCGGTCTGGGCCGCGGGCGCCGCGGTGAAGATCGGCCCGGAGCGCACGATCAGGTAAACACCGGCGGTGACCATGGTGGCGGCGTGGATCAAGGCGGAGACGGGGGTGGGGCCTTCCATGGCGTCGCCGAGCCAGGACTGCAATGGGACTTGGGCGCTCTTGCCGCAGGCGCCGAGGAGCAGCAGCAAGCCGACGGCGGTCAGGACACCGGAGGTCATCTGCGGCACCGCACCGAACACGGTGCTGAAGGTGACTGAGCCGAGGCTGGCGAACAGCACCATCAATGCGATCGCCAGCCCCATGTCGCCGACCCGGTTGACCACGAACGCCTTTTTCGCCGCGGTCGCCGCCGACGGTTTGTGCGCCCAGAAGCCGATCAGCAGATACGACGCCAAACCGACGCCCTCCCACCCCAGGTACAAACCGAGGTAGTTGTCGGCGAGCACGAGCAGCAGCATCGCGGCGACGAACAGGTTGAGGTAGGCGAAAAACCGGCGCCGGCCGGGATCGGTCTTCATGTAGCCGATCGAGTAGATGTGGATCAGCGCGCCGACGCCGGTGATCAGCAGCACGAAACACATCGACAGCGCGTCGAGTTGCAGACCGAAGTCCACCCGCAGCACCCCGACGGGCACCCAGGAGAACAGGACCTGGTGCACGATGCGGTCCTCGCCGGGTAGGGCGAGGAGGTGGGTGAACAGCACTGCGCCGCAGGCGAAGGCGCCGAGCACCGCCGCGCAGGCCAGCAGATGCCCCCACGCGTTGGTGGCTTTGCCGCCCAGCAGCAGGATGACGGCCCCGGCCAAGGGCAGCGCGATGGTCAACCACACCAGTGTCTGCATATCAGTGCCGCAGCAGGTGGGCGTCGTCGACGTTCGCCGAGCGTCGGGTCCTGAAGATCGTCATGATGATCGCCAAACCGACCACCACTTCGCAGGCGGCGACCACCATCGTGAAGAACGCGACGACCTGACCGTCGAGGTGGCCGTGCATGCGGGAGAAGGTGACGAACGCCAGGTTCGCGGCGTTGAGCATCAACTCCACACACATGAACATCACGATCGCGTTGCGCCGCAACAACACCCCCGCCGCACCAATCGTGAACAACAACGCCGATAGATACAGATAGTTGTCCGGGTTCATCGCTGGCCGTCTCCGTTCCCATTGGTACGAAGGATCGTGCTGACCGAGGATTCCTCGTCAGTGCCGTCGGGGAGCCGGGCGAGCGTGTTGACGGCGTTGTGGCGGGCGTAGACGCCGGGATTGGGGAGTGGGGTGGCGCGCGCGCCGGTTTGGAAGCGCTCGACCACCAACTCGCGCTGAGTTTTTCGCCGCTCGAAGCGCTCCCGGTGCGCCAGCACCATCGCCCCGAGCGCAGCGGTGATCAACAACGCACTGGTCAACTCGAACGCCCACAGATCACGGGTGAAGATCAACGTCGCCAGGCCTTGCACATTTCCGCCGGCGTTGGCCTCGGCGAGCCCGACGAACCCGGTGGTGGCGATGTTGCCGATGCCGGCGATCAGCAGGATGCCGAATCCGAGGCCCGCGACGATCGCGGCAACCCGTTGTCCACGAATGGTTTCCACCAACGACTCCGAGGAATCCACCCCGACGAGCATGAGCACGAACAGGAACAGCATCATCACCGCACCGGTGTAGACCACCACCTGTACGACGCCGAGGAACAACGCGTCCTGTGCGACGTAGATCATGGCCAGCGCGATCATCGTCGTCGCGAGGAAGATCGCGGAGTAGACCGCCTTGGGTGCCGCGACCACGCCGATCGCACCCGCGACCGCGATGACGGCGAGGATCCAGAACGCGACGGCTTCGGCTGTGGTGGTGCGGGTCATCATCTCGGCCGCGAGCAGCGTCGTCGTCATCGCGTCAGTCCCTCGGGGGTGACATGGCCGAGGTAGTAGTCGTCGTCCGTCGCCCCCGGCGTCATCGCATGGGGAGGTGGTTGCATGCCGGGTTGTAGTGGGGCCAGTAGTTTGTCCTTGCCGTAGATGAGGTCGGAGCGGTTGTCGTCGGCCATCTCGTAGACGTTGGTCATCGTCAGCGCGCGGGTGGGGCAGGCCTCGATGCACAGCCCGCAGCCGATACAGCGCAGATAGTTGATCTGGTAGACCCGCCCGTAGCGTTCGCCGGGGGAGAAGCGTTGCTCCTCGGTGTTATCCGCACCCTCGACGTAGATCGCGTCGGCGGGGCAGGCCCAGGCGCACAGCTCGCAGCCGATGCACTTCTCCAGCCCGTCGGCGTAACGGTTGAGTTGGTGGCGGCCGTGATAGCGCGGGGCGACCGGCCCCGGCTTCTCGGGATACTCCTCGGTGATCGGACGCTTGAACATCGTCCCGAACGTCACGCCGAAACCCTTGACCGCGTCGAGGAACTTAGGCATCTGCTTTCTCCTTGCTCGGCACCGGCGACCCGGGCATGGGAGGTATCGGGAATCCACCGGCGCCGGTTGGAGTCGGCGGCGGTGCGGTGGAACGCTGACTGAGCTTGTGCCGCAGCGAGTTCGCGGCCAACAGGGCAAGCAGCAGGACCGCCGCCGCGATGAGGTTGGGAATGATGCCGCTGTGGCCGATGCTGTGCAGGACGGCGACGATCATGATCCAGACCAGGGAGACGGGGATGAGTAGTTTCCAGCCCAGTGCCATGAATTGGTCGTAGCGCAGTCTGGGCAGGGTGGCGCGCAGCCACATGAACACGAACATGAACGTCCACACCTTGGCCACGAACCAGATCAGCGGCCACCAGCCGGTGTTGGCGCCGTCGATCAGGCTGATCGGCCACGGGGCATGCCAGCCACCCAGGAACAGGGTGGTCGCCAGAGCGGAGACGGTGGTCATGTTGACGTATTCGGCGAGCATGAACATCGCGAACTTCAGCGACGAGTACTCGGTGTGAAACCCGCCCACCAGTTCACCTTCGGCCTCGGGCAGGTCGAACGGTGCCCGGTTGGTCTCACCGACCATCGAGGTGACGTACACCGCGAACGACGGCAGCAGCAGGAACACATACCAGGTGTGTTCCTGGGCGGCGACGATCCCGGAGGTGGACATGGTGCCGGCGTAGAGGAACACCGCGGCGAACGACAGGGCCATGGCGATTTCGTAGGAGATGACCTGCGCGCTGGATCGCAGACCGCCCAGCAGCGGGTAGGTCGAGCCTGACGCCCACCCCGCCAGGACGATGCCGTACACCCCGATCGAGGTGACCGCCAGTATGTAGAGCACCGCCACCGGCAGATCGGTCAGCTGCAACGGAGTCCGGTGGCCGAACACGGAGACGACGGGACCCAACGGGATCACCGCGAACGCCATGATCGCGGGGATCACCGAAATGACCGGGGCCATCAGGTAAATGGGTTTGTCCACCCCGGCCGGGGTCAGGCCCTCCTTCAGCGCCAGCTTGATACCGTCGGCCAGCGACTGCAGCAACCCGAAGGGGCCCACCCGGTTCGGGCCGTACCGCATCTGCATGCGGCCCAGGATCTTGCGCTCCAACAGGATCGCGACGAGCACTGTCAAGAGTAGGAAGGCGAAGACCGCGACGGCTTTGATCAGGATCAGCCACCACGGATCATGGCCGAACACAGTCATATCCGGCGGGATCATGCCGCCGCTCCTCCTCATTGCTTCGCTCTGCATCGTCGCCGGCGGAGTCATGCCCGCGCCTCCCGCTCGATGCTGACGACAGCGCCCGCGGTCACCCCGAGTTGGGTGTACACCGAGCTGCCGGGTGAGTTCAGCGGCAGCCACACCACACCGTCGGGCATCTCAGTGATGGCCAAGGGGAGGGCGATCTCGCCGCGGCCCGTCGAGACGATGACCACATCACCATCGACGGCGCCGATGCCGGCCGCCGTCACCGCCGACAACCGCACCACCGCCGGCCGCGCCGTACCCGCCAGATACGGCTCTCCGTCTTGCAATCGGCCGTCGTCGAGCAACAGCCGCCAGCCGGCCAGCACCGCCTCGCCGGATTCCAACGCCGGCGGCTCTTTCGGGGCCACCGATGGCGCAGCGGGTCGCGGGCCGTCCCACTGGCCCAGCCCGGCGAGCTCGGCGCGGGCCTCGTCGGCGGTGCGGAACCCGAGGTCCACACCCAGTTCGTCGGCGAGGATCTGCAGTACCCGGAGGTCCGGGAAGGCGTTGGAGGTCAGCGCCGGCTCGAACGGTCGAATCCGGCCCTCCCAGTTCAGGAATGAACCGGCTTTCTCGGCGACCGGCGATATCGGGAACACCACGTCGGCCACCTCGGTGATCGCCGACTCCCGCAGTTCGAGGCTGACCACGAAGCCCGCCGACTCGATCGCCGCCAGCGCGGCAGGCGGGTCTGGGAGGTCAACGGTGTCCACGCCGCCGATGAGGAGTGCGTCGAGTTCGCCGCCGGCTGCGGCGATGAGGATGTCGGCGGTGTCGCGGCCGGGCTCCGAGGGTAGGTCATCGACATGCCATGCGGCCGCGAGTTGTTGGCGCGCAACGATTTCGGTGACCGGGCGGGCGCCGGGCAGCAGGTTGGGCAGGCAACCGGTTTCCACGGCGCCGCGGTCACCGGCACGCCGTGGGATCCAGGCCAGGCGGGCCTGGGTGCGGTCGGACAGGCGGATCGCCGCTGACAGTGCGCCCGGGCTGGTGGCCAGTCGTTCCCCGGCCAGGATGATCGCTCCCGGCGGCACGTCATCGGCGAGCGCGTCGAGGGCGGCCGCTTCTTGGCCGGGTGGAGTCAGCACCACCCGGGCCGAGAGTTTCTCCGATCCGTAGGAGACCATCGGCGCAATGGTCAGGACGCGAAGCCCGTGCTTGCGGACCGCTTTGCGTAACCGCAGGAACACGATTGGGGATTCGTCCTCTGGTTCGAACCCGGCCAGTACGACCATGGGTGCGGCCTGCAGGTCGGCGTAGCTGACGTCGCGGCGGCCGGCGACGTGTGCCGCCAGGAACTCCTGTTCCTCGACCGAATGTGGGCGGGAGCGGAAGTCGATGTCGTTGGTGTCCAGGGCGATTCGTGCAAACTTGGCGTAGGCGTAGGCGTCCTCGGCGGTGGCACGGCCGCCCACCAGCACACCGGCCCGGCCGGACCTCAATCCCGCGGCTGCCACCGCGATGGCTTCTGACCACGACGCAGGGCGCAGCGCACCGTTCTCGTCGCGCACCATCGGGGTGGTCAGCCGGTCACCGACACGGGCGTAGGTGAAGGCCCAGCGGCCCTTGTCGCAGTTCCATTCCTCGTTGACTTCCGGGTCGTCACCGGCCAACCGGCGCAGTACGACGCCGCGGCGGTGATCGGTGCGCTGGGCGCATCCGGAGGCGCAGTGCTCACACACGCTGGGGCTGGACACCAAATCGAAGGGGCGGGCCCGGAACCGGTAGGCGGTTCCGGTCAATGCCCCGACCGGGCAGATCTGCACCGTGTTGCCGCTGAAGTAGGAATCGAACGCCTCCCCAGGTCCGATTCCCACCTGTTGCAGGGCGCCACGCTCGAGCAGGGAGATGAACGGATCCCCGGCGATCTGCTCGGAAAACCGTGTGCAACGGGCACACAACACACACCGCTCCCGATCCAGCAGCACCTGACTCGACAGATTGATCGGCTTTGGAAAGGTGCGCTTGATGTCTTCGAAGCGGGTTTCGACCCGGCCGTTGGACATCGCCTGGTTCTGCAGCGGGCATTCACCGCCCTTGTCGCAGACCGGGCAGTCCAACGGATGGTTGATCAACAGCAGTTCCATCACCCCGTGCTGCGCCTTATCGGCGGCCTCGGAGGTGAACTGGGTGCGCACCACCATGCCGTCGGTGACCGTGGTGGTGCAGCTGGCCATCGGCTTGCGCTGGCCCTCCACCTCCACCAGACACTGCCGGCACGCCCCGACCGGGTCCAGCAGCGGATGATCGCAGAACCGCGGGATCTGCACACCCATCAACTCCGCCGCCCGAATCACCAAGGTGCCCTTGGGTACTGCCACCTCGACATCGTCGATGACGACGGTGACCATCTCCACGGCGGGCGCCTCGTGGGTACCGGTATCGGAAGTCTGCGTCATCAGGCTCCCACCCCTTCCGGTGCGGCCAACATCGAGGCATATGGGTCGAACGGGCAGCTGCCGCCCAGATGTGCCTCGTACTCGGCGCGGAAATGTTTGATCGAGGAGATGATCGGCGACGCGGCGCCGTCACCCAACGCGCAGAACGACTTTCCGAAGATGGTGTCGGAGATGTCGAGCAGCTTGCCGATGTCATCTTCGGTGCCGCGACCCGTCTCGAGGCGTTCATAGATTTGGCTGAGCCAGTAGGTGCCTTCCCGGCAGGGTGTGCACTTGCCGCAGGATTCGTGGGCGTAGAACTGGGTCCAGCGCCGCACCGCGCGCACTACGCAGGTGGTTTCGTCGAAGATCTGCAGCGCCTTGGTACCCAGCATCGAACCGACCGACGCCATGCCTTCGTAATCCAGTGGCACGTCCAGGTGTTCGGCCGTCAGCAGTGGAGTCGACGATCCGCCGGGCGTCCAGAACTTCAGCTCGTGACCAGCGCGGACTCCACCGGCGTACTCGAGCAACTCGCGCAGGGTGATACCCAACGGCGCCTCGTACTGTCCGGGATTGGTGACATGGCCAGACAGCGAATACAACGTGAAGCCAGGCGATTTCTCCGAACCCATTTCCTTGAACCAGTCCACGCCGTTGAGCAGGATCGGCGGCACGCTGGCGATGGATTCGACGTTGTTGACCACCGTCGGGCAGGCGTAGAGTCCCGCCACCGCGGGAAACGGTGGCCGCAGGCGGGGTTGGCCACGCCGACCCTCCAGCGAATCCAGCAGGGCGGTTTCCTCACCGCAGATATAGGCGCCCGCACCGGCATGCACGATCAAGTCCAGATCGAAGCCCGAGCCCTGAATGTCGGTGCCGAGATATCCCGCCTGGTACGCCTCGGCCACCGCGGCCTGCAACCGGCGCAGCACCGGCACCACCTCACCGCGCACATAGATGAACGCGTGCCGGGCCCGAATCGCGTAGGCCGCGATGATCGCACCCTCGACCAGAAAGTGCGGCGTGGTCAACATCAGCGGAATGTCTTTACACGTACCGGGTTCCGACTCGTCGGCGTTGACCACGAGGTACTTCGGTTTGGCTCCGGCACCGGTGGCATCCTGCGGAATGAACGACCATTTCGTGCCGGTCGGGAAGCCCGCACCACCGCGCCCGCGTAACCCCGACTCTTTGACCGTCGCGATCACGTCATCGGGTTTCATGCCGAGCGCCGTCCGCAGGGCCTGATAGCCGTCGTGGCGCAGGTACGTCTCGAGCGTCCAGGGTTCGGGTTCGTCCCAGAAGCGGCTGAGGACCGGCGTCAACGGTGTGGCAGGTGTCATCGCCCCTCGCTCTCGGGAACGGCAGGCGCCGACATGTTCAACTCACGAGCCACCCGAAGACCGGCCAGGGTCGCAGTACCTGGCGCACCACCCTCCGCGCTCGTCTCACCGGTCAATCCGGCGAGTGTTCGCGCGGTCTCCCGGAACGGGCACACCCGCGATCCGCGGGTGGCTACGGGTTGTTCACCGGCGCGGATTCCGTCGATGAGTTGTCGTGCGGTGGTGGGGGTTTGGTTGTCGAAGAATTCCCAGTTGATCATGATGACGGGGGCGTAGTCGCAGGCGGCGTTGCATTCGATGTGCTCTAAGGTGATGCGGCCGTCGCTGGTGGTGTCGCCGGGGTTGATGCCGAGTTCGCGTTGCAGGGTTTCGAGGATGGCGTCGCCGCCCATGATGGCGCACAGGGTGTTGGTGCACACCCCGACCAGATAGTCCCCGGTGGGGGTGCGCCGGTACATCGAGTAGAACGTCGCCACCGCCGCCACTTCGGCCTCGGTCAAGGCCAGTTGGGTGGCGCAGAAGGCGATTCCGGCGGTGGTGAGGTAGCCGTCCTCGGCCTGCACCAGGTGCAGCAGCGGCAGCAGCGCCGAGCGGGCCTGCGGGTAGCGGGCCATGATCACCGCCGCATCGGCGGCCAGCCGGGCGGTAACCTCGCCCGGGTAGGTGGTCGGTCCGCTGATCGGCGGTCCGGGTTCGTCCGGGCGCGGCCCCAACACCAGATCGATGCTCATCGGTCGACACCTCCCATGACCGGGTCGATGGAGGCGACGGCGGCGATGACGTCGGCGACCATGCCGCCCTCACACATCGCGGCCACCGCTTGCAGATTGGTGAACGACGGGTCGCGGTAGTGCACCCGATAGGGCCGGGTCCCGCCGTCGGAGACCATGTGGACTCCCAACTCGCCGCGCGGGGACTCCACGGCGATGTACACCTGCCCGGCCGGCACCCGGATCCCTTCGGTCACCAGTTTGAAGTGGTGGATCAACCCCTCCATGGAGGTGCCCATGATCTTGGCGATATGCGCCGGGGAATTCCCCAACCCGTCCGGCCCGAGTTGCAGATCGGCGGGCCAGGCGAGTTTCTTATCGCTGATCATCACCGGCCCCGGCTCCAACCGGTCCACACACTGGGCCACGATCTTCAATGACTCGTGCATTTCGCCGACCCGGATCAGATACCGGCCGTAACAGTCGGCCCCGGTATCGGTGATGACGTCGAAGTCATAGGTTTCATACCCGCAATACGGTTGGGTCTTCCGCAGATCGTGCGGCAACCCGGTCGAACGCAGCACCGGGCCGGTGATCCCGAGCGCCATGCAACCGGTCACATCCAGGTAGCCGATGCCCTGGGTGCGGGCCTTCCAAATGTAGTTCTCGGTCAACAGGTCTTCGAGCTCCCGTAACCGGCCCGGCAAAATCTTCAACAAATCCCGCACCCGCTGGGGTCCGTCGTCGGGCAGGTCGGTCGCCAACCCGCCCGGGCGGATATAGGCGTTGTTCATCCGCAACCCGGTAATCGCCTCAAACACACTCAAGATGAGTTCGCGTTCGCGGAAGCCGAAGAACATCGGGGTCATCGCCCCCAACTCCATCCCGCCGGTGGCCAACGCCACCAAATGACTGGAGATGCGGTTGAGTTCCATCATCATCACCCGCACCACACTGGCCCGCACCGGAATGTCATCGGTGATGCCGAGGAGTTGCTCGACACCCAGGCAGTAGGCGGTCTCGTTGAAAAACGGGGACAGATAATCCATCCGCGTCACAAACGTCACACCCTGAGTCCAGGTGCGGTACTCCAGATTCTTCTCAATCCCGGTATGCAAATACCCAATCCCACACCGCGCCTCGGTGACCGTCTCACCCTCGATCTCCAAGATCAACCGCAACACCCCATGCGTCGAGGGATGCTGCGGACCCATATTCACCACGATGCGTTCGCCGGCTTCGCCCTGGCGGGCGGCGGCGACGATGTCCTCCCAGTCCTGGCCGCCCAGGACGATCACGTTTTCTTCCACGCTCATCAGTGATACGACCTGCGTTCGTCGGGTGGGGGTATCTGGGCGCCGTGGTATTCGACCGGTACTCCGCCCAGCGGGTAGTCCTTGCGCTGCGGGTGGCCCACCCAATCGTCGGGCATCTCGATGCGCGTCAACCCGGGATGGCCGTCGAAAACGATGCCGAAGAAGTCGTAGGTCTCCCGCTCATGCCAATCAACCGTCGGATACACCGAAAACAGCGACGGCACATGCGGATCAGCATCCGGACACGCCACCTCCACCTGAACCCGCCGGTTATGCGTGATCGACATCAACGGATAGAACGCATGCAACTCCCGACCCGCATCCTGCGGATAGTGCACACCCGAAACACCACAACACAATTCGAAGCGCAGTTGTTCGTCATCGCGAAGTGCCCTGGCGACGGTGATCAGGTGTTCGCGACGGACGTCGAGGGTCAACTGATTGCGGAAGACCACGACGCGCTCGACAGCAGCGCTGAATCCGTCGTCACCCAGTACCTCGGTCAACCGGTCGACGACGTCGTCGAAGTAGCCGCCGTACGGCCGCGGTGTGCTGCCGGGCAGGGCGACTGCGCGGACCAGCCGGCCGTACCCGGAGGTGTCGCCACTGCCGTTGATGCCGAACATGCCGCGGCGCACGCCGATGACCTCGCCGCCGCTATCCGTGGCCGGATCACTGCGGTCTTGGTCGCTCACCGCAGCAGCCCTTTGAGTTCCAGGGTGGTCGGCGCGGCCAGCGCGGCCTTTTCGGCTGCGGCGACAGCCTCGGCGCGGTGCACCCCCAACGGCATCTCGGCGATCTTGGCGTGCAACGCCAGAATCGCGTTCAGCAACATCTCCGGACGCGGCGGACACCCGGGCAGATAGATGTCCACCGGCACCACATGATCCACACCCTGGACCACCGCATAGTTGTTGAACATGCCGCCACTGGAGGCGCACACCCCCATCGCCAGCACCCACTTCGGTTCAGCCATCTGGTCATACACCTGGCGCAACACCGGCGCCATCTTCTGACTCACCCGCCCCGCCACGATCATCAGATCCGCCTGCCGCGGCGTGGCCGAAAACCGCTCCATCCCAAACCGGGCGATATCAAACCGCGGCGACGCCGTCGCCATCATCTCAATCGCACAACACGCCAACCCGAACGTCGCCGGCCACAACGACCCCTTGCGCACGAACCCGGCGACCTTCTCCACCGTCGACAACAGAATGCCGCCCGGCAGTGCTTCCTCTAATCCCATTCCAGCCCACCCCGACGCCACACGTATCCGTACGCCACAAACACCGTGGCCATGAAGATCAGCATCTCCACCAGCGCGAACGTCCCCAACGCATCGAAGGAGACCGCCCACGGATAGAGGAACACGATCTCGATGTCGAACACGATGAACAACATCGCCGTCAGGTAGTACTTGATCGGGAACCGCTGACCAGCCGGCTCCCCGGCCACCGGCTCGATCCCGCACTCGTAAGCTTCCAGCTTCGCCCGGTTGAACCGCCGAGGCCCGATCACCAGCGCGATCACCACCGACACCACCGCAAACCCAGCCGCTATCACCCCCAACACCAGGATGGGCAGGTACAAATTCATATGGCTGTGTCACTCCTCGCTTGGGCTGGAGATGTGAGCTAAGACACAGCCTACCGATCTTGAGTCGTGGGTTGCCGCGTTTTCGTTAGGATGTCTTCAAGAGCTGAGCGCGGCCAATCTCGGTCCGGGATGGCAAGGGCGACAGCGTAATTGGCGTTTCTGTCACTACACCGAAGTTCGCAGCAAACCGACGACCGCCTCGCCGAGCCGTACCGGGTCGATCGGGTGCGGCACCGCTGCCTCCGCGCGCGACCAGTTGGCCAGCCACGCGTCGTCGGAGCGGCCCGTCAGCACCAGTACCGGCGGACAGTCGTCGATCTCGTCTTTGAGTTGTTTGGCAATGCCCATGCCGCCGACGGGGGAGGCCTCGCCGTCGAGGATCACCAGATCGAATCCGCCGGCGTCCATCAACTGGATCACCATCGGCCCGGTGGCCACGTCGGTATAGGTGAGGTCTGGCAGTTCGGGATGCACGCGTGTGCCCAGGGCCAGCCGCACTTGCTCGCGGGTGCGGGCATTGCTGCTGTAGACCAGCACGTGGAGGGGCTGTGCGCCCGGGCGAGACACGCAGCCGATGCTACTGCGAAATGACCTGTCGCTTAGGGCGTTCGGCAGGTTCTGCTCACGCCTTGGCGAAGACGACGTCGGCCAGCAGTGTGGTGGTGGCGGGCATCATGCCGATCATGTTGCCGCTGACCCCGAATGTGGTGCGGTCGACCGAGGTCTGGGCGGTCAGCTGCACCGTGCCGTCGCCGAGCGGTGTGATCGTTGCCGACAACGGCATCGGCCGGCTGACGCCGCGCGCGGTGAGTGTGGCGGTGAGGTCGGCGGTGTCATCGCCGGTGGGTTTCAGTGCGGTCACTTCGACGCGAATGTCGGGATGGTTCTCGACGTCGAAGAAGTCGGCCGAGCGTAGGTGTTCGTCGCGCTTGCCGATGCCCGTCTTCAGCGACGACGCCCGGATGTCCAGCCGGCCCGACACCGCACCGTTCGCACTGATCTGGCCGGTGGCGCTCACATCACCGAATTTGCCGGTGACGGTGGCCAACCCCCAGAAAGTCTTGTTCTTGAATCGAACCGACGACCGCGCGGGAACCAGTTGCCAGGTCCCGGCAGCGCCGGGATCGTTGAGCAGCGCGTGCAATGCGGACATCTCATCTCCCTCAGGACAGCAGCGGCGCCAGGTCGGCCGGATCGAGGTATTCGTCGATCCGCCGGATCAGCCCATCGTCTCCGATCTTCACCACCAGGCATACCCGAAGGGCCACGTCTTCACCGCGTATGGAGGTGCAGTGCAGGATGTGCTGCTGGACGAAGCCGCCGTCGAAGACCTGCCGGTCGAGCACCTCGTAGTGCCGGTAGGTGGTGGCGCCGACGTACCACCGGATGACTTTCAGGGCGCGGGTCTTGTCGCTGTCGCGCTCATCGCCGGTGTGCCAGACGGTGACATCGTCGGACCACAGTGCCGCCACGGCGTCCACGTCACCGTCGGTGATGGCGGCGAACAGTCGATCGGCGGCCTGCAGGATGCGGGTGTCTTCGGCCATCACCGCGTGCCTCCCTCGGGTGCGTCGTATCCAGGATGGGCGATGGCCAGTCGGTGGCGAACCAACGCGCGCAGGCCGCCCACCACCTCGTCACCGCGGTCGTCGAGATCGCCTGCGCGGATGGCGGCGGCGAGGGCGCGTTCGTCCGGATAGCCGAGCCGCTCGAGGGCGGCCAGTGGTTCGGCCGCGGTGTCGTCGAGCAGTTCGCGTTCGACGGTGCGCAAGACGTTGGCGGCGACGAGGGCGTGGAAGTTGACCGACCCGGTGGTGTTGGCCCGGACGTCGCCTTCGAGGAACTCCGCAACGGCAGCGACGAGTTCGGCGGCGGTGGGCCGCCCGTTGAGCCCGGTCATGAGACACCCTCCAGCAGGTCGAGCACATCCCATTCGGTTTCGCAGACCCGGCGGCCGATCGCGGCGAGTTCGACCGAGCGGGTCTGGCCGCTCAGATGCCGTTCGGCCTGAAAGCGGCAGATCACCCCCCAGCGCAGGGTGGCCAGCACCAGCCACCAGCGAAGCGTCGCCCGGTCGACGGTCGCGTCACCGGCTTCCTCGTAGGCCGTCACGAAGTCGTCGATGCTGCCCAGGCCACCCGCGGCCATGCTGGGCGGAGCGCCGAACCGCCAGGCCCGGATGCAGAACCAGGCGATGTCCTCGTAGATCTCGCCGATGTGGACCAGCTCCCAGTCCAATACCGCCGCCAGGTTGGAGCCGTCGACAATCAGGTTGCCCATCCGGAAATCACCGTGCACCAGCCGCAGGGGAGAAGGTGGCGGTCGATGTGCCGCGAGCCACCGGAACGCCCACTCGAATGTCGCTGTGGTATCACCCATTTCATCGAGACGCTGGTGCCATTCCGCCATCTGGTCCTGCTCGGCCAGGCCCGGCGCATCGGCTGCGCCGCGATGAATCGCCGCCAACGCCTGCGCGCACTGCCGCAGCAGCGTGGCGCGCCCGTCATCGTCGAGTTGGCGCTGGATCCGCCGCACGATGGTCTCACCGGCGATCTCACCGCAGATCAGAAACGGGTTGCCCAGCGCCTCAACCGAATCGGAGGCGACCAACACGTCGGGTACCGGAGCGCCGGCCGCGGCGGCGGCGACCTGCACGGCGGCTTCCAGTTCCATTCCCGCGTGCACATCGTCGGGCGGGCCGGTGCGCAGGATCAGGGCGCGCCGCTGCGCGCCGGTGACCGCGTCGAAGGCCCATGTGGTGCGGCTGGCGCCGCCGGTCAGGGCGCGCAGGTTGTCGACCTCGGTGTCGGCGCCGAGTAACGGACGCAGCACACCGGCCACATTGTCGGACAGCGTTTCGGCGGTCACGTCAGCGAGCCGGCTTGCCGAACTTGAACATCCGTTGGGCCACCCGGCGCATCTGTATTTCCTCGGCTCCCTCGGTGATCCGGTAGCGGCGGTGGTGGCGGTAGATGTGCTCGAACGGCTCGTGGCGGCTGTAGCCGACACCGCCGTGGACCTGCATGGCCCGGTCGGCGGCCTCGCACACCAGCCGATTGGCGCGATAGTTCGCCATCGACACCTTGTCGGACACCTCGAGGTGGTGGTTGCGGTCGAGTTCGGTGGCCGCGTACCGCACCAGCAGGCGGACCATCTGCGCTTCGGTCTGCAGCTCCACCAGTGGCCACTGCACCGCCTGGTTGACTGCCAGCGGCTTACCGAACGTCACGCGCTTGCCTGCGTAGTCCACAGCACGGTCGATACAGTACTGGGCGGCGCCGAGGCTGCTCGCCGCCTGCCGAATCCTGTTCTCGTGCAGGAAGGTTTGTGCCACTTCCAGGCCGTGATCCACCTCGCCGAGTACGGCGTCGGCAGGGATGCGGACGTCGCGCAGGACGACCTCGCCGTGGTCGGTGGGCATGTTGAACGTCCACCAGTAGTAGGGCACTTCGAAGCCCTCGGCGTCGCACGGAACCAGGAATGCGGTGATGCCGCGGGCCTGGCCGTACTCGCCGGAGGTGCGGGCGAACACGAGGTCATGGGTGGCGCGATGGACGCCGGTGTTCCAGCGCTTGTTGCCGTTGATCACCCAGTCGTCACCGTCGCGGACGGCGCGGGTCTCGAGCCAGGTAGCGTCCGAGCCGTGGTCCGGTTCGGTGAGTCCGAAGGCCATCGACCGCTTGCCGGTCAGCATCGCCTCGATCCATTCGCTCTTCTGGTCGTCGGTTCCGAACCGGTCCATCACGATGACCTGGGGGAAGTTCCCGACGATCGAGGATTCGTCCTGAAGATCGTTGTGCAGGCCAAGACCCTTGTGCGCCAGATGCTCTCGGATCACCGCCATATCGAGGTTGGAACCGTCGCGACCACCGAACTTCGACGGCAGCCCGTAGCGCAGCCAGCCCGCTTTGTCAGCGCGACGACGCATCTCGTCGAGTAAATCCTCCCACTCCCGGCGCGGAATGCCACCGTTCTCGACATCGGTGCGGGCGAACTCGCGACGCTGATCGAAGTACTGCATGTGCTCACGTTCGAGCGGTTTGATCTCGGCGTCGATGAACGCGTCCATCTCGGCCAGCAGCGTCGTAAGGTGTTCGGGCAGAGAGAAATCCACACTGATCTCCTATCGATCAATATCCGTAGAGCGTTTTCTTCCAAATGGTGGACAAGGTCGTGATCGCGTCGTCGTCCGACAGGCGCAGCCCCAGTCCCGAGCTGTCGGGGCGCAGACATACGGTGGTGAATTGTTCGAACAGCAGCGCGATCGCCAGCGCGGTGTGCTCGGGCTGCAGGCCGGTCGCGTAACCGTGTTCCTGGGCCCGCAGCACCGACGCCGCGACGATGTCGACGCCGAACTGGCGGAACTCGTTCTGTAGGCCGGCGAACCGCGGCTGGGTGGCGGCGAGCTGGTCGACGGCGACCATGATGCCGATGCTCTGTTTGAACATCTCCCAGTACGCGGTCACGACGGTGACGAAAAAGCTTGTATCGTCCGGTGATTCGGGAAGATGTAATCGCAATCCCGAGGGCAGCACGACATCGTGCAGAAACGAATCGGCCAGTGCGGCAAGCAAATCCTCTTTGTCGTCGTAGTACCGGTAGAACACCGCGGGGGACCGGCCGGCCGCCGAGGTGATGTCGACCAAAGTGGTGCCGTGGAAGCCTCGTTCGGCGAACAGCTTTCGAGCCGCGTCCTCGATGGCCTGGCGGGTCTGGCGACCCTTGGAGCTCAATGCGCGCGGGGCGTCGCCGGCCCCGTCCGCGGTACGCGAACGGCTGGACGGTTCCATGGCTGGCCCCCGTGCTCGCTGGTGTGAAACTAAAGCTGACGTTACTTTTCGTTCCAATGGTTTGGCAAGGGCGCCGCGACTGCAAAATTCCGACCTGACCTGGCCCAACGCTGGTCGTGTGGGCGCGCCTTGACACGATTGCGTACCCTTGTATCTGGTCAGGGAGGCTCTTGAGCAATTGGAGCTGCACAAAAATCAGCCCAATAGTCGAAGGCTTTTCCTTGTCACATGCATTGAGCACCACCTCAGACCTGAAGCCGCACTTTGAAGACGTCCAGTCGCATTACGACCTCTCCGACGACTTCTACCGGCTCTTCCTCGACCCGACGCAGACGTACAGCTGCGCCTACTTCGAGCGCGATGATCTGACACTGCACGAGGCGCAGCTCGCCAAGATCGACCTGTCGCTGGGCAAGCTGGGCCTGGAGCCCGGGATGACGCTGCTTGACGTCGGCTGCGGCTGGGGCGCCACGATGCGCCGGGCGATCGAGAAGTACGACGTCAACGTCATCGGCTTGACGCTGAGCCGCAATCAGCAGGCTCATGCCGAGCGGGCGTTCGCCGAGATGGACACCACGCGCAGTCGCCGTGTCGTGCTGCAGGGCTGGGAACAGTTCAACGAGCCCGTGGACCGGATCGTGTCGATCGGTGCTTTCGAACACTTCGGGGCGGACCGCTACAACGCGTTCTTCGACTTCGCGTACGGCGTCCTGCCCGACGACGGCGTGATGATGCTGCACTCGATCATGCAGATCCCGCGGGCCGAGATGGAGGCACGCGGGCTGCCCATCACGATGAGCCTGCTGCGGTTCTTCAAGTTCATCTCGGTGGAGATCTTCCCCGGCGGTCACCTCCCGACGCGTGAGCTGGTGGTGGAGCTCTCCGGGAAGGCCGGCTTCACCACCGAACGCATCCAATCCCTGGAACAGCACTACGCCAAGACCCTGGACCTCTGGGCGGCCGCACTCGAGGCGCGTCGCGACGAGGCGATCGCGCTGCAGTCCGAAGAGGTTTACGACCGCTACATGAAGTACCTGACGGGGTGTGCGGATCTGTTCCGCAACCGCTACACCGACGTCTGCCAGTTCACTCTGACGAAGTAGGGCGGCCGGGCCGGTTCACCACTGGCTCGCACGCCACTTCTCCAGAGCCCGGCGCTCACGTTTGGTCGGCCGGCCCGCGCCACGGTCGCGGGCCGCTACCGGCACGACCGGGACCGAGGGTGGTTTGGGGGTGCGGTCCAGGTAGCAGGTGGCAGCGTCGGCGGCACCCACTCGTTTCGCGATCACCCGCACGACTTCGACGATGCGCGTCGTGTCATTCACGAGCGCGCGCACTTCGTCACCGGGCGCCACCGACGTCGAAGGCTTGGCCAACCGGCCGTTGACCCGGACGTGCCCGCCCCGGCACGCCGCGGCGGCGTCCGGCCGGGTCTTGGTCAGTCGGACCGCCCACAACCATCGATCCACCCGGGTCGATTCCATCAGGGGTCAGTTCAAGATCCGGTCACCGGCCCGCAGCAGAGCGCTGGGCAGATCGTGACCGACCACCGATTTCGCCACTGCTGCCGCGCTGATCGCGGCCGGTAGGTCGACGTCGACGCCAATCCCGCTGTCTCGCAATAGGTATACGAGGTCCTCGGTGGCGATGTTGCCGCTCGCTCCCGGTGCGAACGGGCAGCCGCCCAGGCCGCCAACCGAGGAATCGAGCCGTGTCACACCCGCGGCCACCGCCGCGTACGCGCTGGCCAGCCCGGCCCCGCGGGTGTTGTGGAAGTGCGCTCCCAGGGGCCGATTACCGATGCGGGGTCTGACCTGATTCATCAGTGCGGTGACGCGCCCCGGCGTGGTGGTGCCGATCGTGTCGGCGATGGCCAGCCGGTCGGCGCCGAATTCACATGCGGCATCGACGATGTCGAGCACCCGCTGCGGCGGGGTGGGCCCGTCGAACGGGCAGTCCCAGGCCGTGGCGATGATGACCTCGACGGTGACGCCGGAGTCGTGGGCGATGGCGACGATGTCGGCGATCTGTGTGGTGGCCTCGGCGCTGCTGCGCCCGACGTTGGCCCGGCTGTGGGCGTCGGCCGCCGACACCACGTATTCGACCGACCTCAAGCCCGCGGCGATCGCGCGCTTGGCGCCGTTGGGGCTGGCGACCAGCGCGGAGAACTCGATGTCCGGATAGTCGCCGAGGTGGGCTGCCAGCTCCGGCGCGTCGGCCAGGGCCGGCACCTTCGACGGCGAGACGAAGGCCGTCGCCTCGACCTCGCGCACACCGGTGGCGGCGATCGCGGCGAGGAGTTCGAGCTTGGCGGACAACGGGATCGGGTCTTCGATCTGCAGGCCGTCGCGCAGCGCGACCTCACGGATCGTCACGTGTTCGGGTAGGTCGCTCACAGCACCCCCTGGGACTCGAGGTCGGCGATCTCCTCGGACCGCAGGCCCAGAAGTTCACCGTACACCTCGCTGTTGTGCTGCCCGGGACGCGCTGATCCGGCCGATCGAATGGTGCCGGGGGACTCCGACAGCACCGGAACCACGCCCGGCCCTTTCACATTGCGTCCGATGCGTTCGTCCCAGTGGTCGGCGATCATGCCGCGGGACAGCAATTGCGGATCGGTGACGACCTCGGCGACGGTGTTGATCGGCCCACTAATCACGCCGGCCTCGCTGAGAGTGGTGATGATGTCGTCCGGTTGGCGGGCCGCGGCCCAGTCACCGATGATCCTGTCGAGCTCGTCTTGATTGCGGCCGCGCGCAACGTGATTGGCGAACCGGTCGTCGTCGGCCAGCTCGGGTTGACCCATCGCCGCGCACAACCGACGGAACACGGTGTCCTGGTTGGCGGCGATCACCACCCAGCTACCGTCGGCGCTGCGGTAGATGTTGGATGGGGCAATGCCTTCCAGCCGGGTGCCCGACGGTCCGCGCACCACACCACCGACGTCGTAGTCGGGGATCGTCGACTCCTGCACGGCGAGGCACGATTCCGTCAGTGCCGCGTCGACGATCTGCCCCTCACCGGTGACGGTGCGCCGATATAGCGCCGCCAGCGCACCCTGCGCGGCGAACATACCGGCCAGACTGTCGCCGAGGGACAGCGCCAGCCGCGGCGGCGGTCCGCCGGGGAAGCCGTTCATATGTCGCAGCCCGCTGGCGGCCTCGGCCACCGACGCGTAGCCGGCCTTCTTCGCCTCCGGTCCGGTCTGGCCGTAGCCGGACACCCGGACCAGGATGATGCCCCGATTGCGTTCGCGCAGAACGTCGTAACCCAGGCCCCACTTCTCCAGCGTTCCGGGCCGGAAGTTCTCGACGATGATGTCCGACTTCTCGACCAGATCAAGGAACAGGTCGCGCCCGCGGGGCTGGCGCAGGTTGAGTGTGACGGCCTTCTTGTTGCGGGCGTGCACCGTCCAGAAGAAGTGGTGACCGTCCAATTCGGCCTGGCCCCAGGTGCGCAGCGGGTCCGGAGCGCCCGGCGGCTCGATCTTGATGACCTCGGCACCCATGTCGCCGAGCAGCCGGCCGGCGAACGGTCCCGAGATCAGCGTCCCGACCTCGAGGACGCGAATACCGTCCAGGGGGCCAGTCGTCATCGCACACCCTTTCTCACCTCGAGCAGACGCAAACTCGCACGAAATTGGGTGAAAATGCGCGATTCTGTGTCTGCTCGCGCCATCAATCAGCCTTTGAGAAGTCGTGTCGGACCAGCCAATCCGTGACGATCCCGACGGCCTGACGCAGCGTCTCGCGCTGGTCGGGTCCGGAGTAGTAATGGTTGGCGCCCGGGATCTCGTGCATCTCCTTATCGGGATGCCCGATCGCCTCATAGAGCCGACGGGTATGGCTGGGCGTACAGGCGTCGTCGGCGAGGTTACCGATCACCAGTGCCGGCACAGCGATGTCCGGGCCGGCCTTCACGGCGTCACCGTTGGCGTCGTCATAGCTCCACTGTGACAGCCAGCTGCGCAGGGTGCAGAACCGTGCCAGCCCGACCGGGCTCATGTTGACCACCTGCGGATCGCCGAGATAACAGGTGCCCGGGGCGCGTTCGTTGGGGTCGACGGTCGGGTCGAGCCACCGTGGGTCGGCCATGGTGCCGTGCACGACGAAACAGAATTCGTCATCGGGTCGGCCTTCGGCTTTGAGCTCGGCCAATTTATTCTTGACCCACTTGGTGATTCGCCGGTTTCGGGCGATCTGCGCCTCGTGATAGCGCGTCAGGAACTCGTGTGTGTACGGCGGCTGGTTGGGGTTGTCCGGGTTGTACAGGTCGAGTTCGGGATCCCGCTTGGTGGGGTCGCTCTCGTCGAGGATGGACGCATCCATCCATTCGGTCATGGTGCCGTGCCTGCTGATGTGCGCGGCCAGCAGCATGATGCCGTCGGCGGGAATCAAGCCCAACTTGGTCAGATCCGGGCCGTCACCGGACGGACTCGCCGTGATCGTCGGGTTCTGAGCCTGCTGTTGATAGAAGACCGACAGCGACCCGCCGCCGCTCCACCCGGCGAGGACGACCTTGGTGTAACCCAGCCGATTCTTGGCGTCCTTGATGCATTCGCCGAGATCCTCGACCACCTTCTCCATCAGCAGCGCCGAGTCGGTGCCACGGAAGCGGCTGTTGCAGTAGATGACGTGATGCCCGGCCTTCGCCAGCGCGTTGATCATCGGCAGGTAGGCGCCACCGCCGATCGGGTGCATGAACACCAGCACGGTGTCGGACGGGGTGGTGGGTTTGAGCAGGTAGCTCTCCAGCACGACCAGCTCCGCGACTCCGCCGTAGACGTCGCGGACGGCCGAAGTGTTCTGGTAGGCAATGAGATACGGGATGCGTTCGTAGGCGCGTTTGACCGGGGTAACCATCAGTGCTGCTCCAAATCGTTGGCCAGGACCTCCGGCGACGGGACCAGTCGCCTGCGGGTGTCAATCGCGATGACTTTCCAGTCCACGCGGTCGAAGTCGTCGAACTTGCGCCGGGCCCGCTCGCGAGCTTTCTCCGGTGCGCCGTGGTGGACCCCCTGCGGGGCGTGGCTGATCAACCCCGGCGGCATCGGGATGCCGTAGAGCGAGCCGCCGTGGAAGAACGCGATCTCGTCGAAGTCGACGTTGCGGTGATACCAGGGGGTGCGTTCGGTGCCGGGGACCGATTCGGCCGGCTTCGGCAGGAAATTGCAGACGTACACGCCCGTCGCTTCCATGAACAGATGCACCATCGGCGGCAGGTGCACGCTGTCGGAGGTGACCACGTTGTAGTCGTCGATATTGAAGGTGAACGCGTAGTTGTCGCCGCGCCACCCTTCGACGTCGATCGGGTTATGCGGGTAGCGCAGTGTTGTGGTGTCGACGCCGTCGATAGGGCGGTGATAGAGCCGCACCTGATATTCACCGTCGGTGTGCGGCCCGTCGCCGTCGTCGATGGGCGCTGGGTCCGGCACGACGGCCTGGGAGGGGTCAAAGGGCCAGTGGCGCCCGAGTGGGCCCGCCGGTGGCACCCGGAACTCGTCGGTGGCCTCGATGATCAGCCAGGTGCTTTCGTGCCCCGGGGTGGGGATCTGCCGCCACGTGCACGCCTTCGGGATGTAGATCCAGTCGCCGGTGCGGTAGTCCAGTGGTCCGAACTCGGTTTCCAATGATCCGGAACCTTGGTGGACGAAGCACAGCAGGTCGCCGTCGACGTAGCGCACATAGAACGGCATGGCCGCCTCGCGCCGGCTCAGTGAGATGCGGCAGTCGTCGTTGGTGAACAGCAGCAGCGGTGTGCCGGCGAAGTCGGCGAGGTCGCTGGGTTTGAGCTCACTGGAAAGGACGTCGAGCGGTCGTAGCGGACCCGTGGCGCGAAATGTGGTGGGATCGTTACGGCGGTAGATATTGGCGGTACGGCCGGTGAATCCACCTCGGCCCAGTTCATCGTCCTTGAGGCCGTCGAGGTCGGCGTGGACGCGCCGAGGTGTTGTGCCTTTGCGCAGGTGAGTGAAGGATTCCATGGACTCTCCCGAGATTGGCGTCGAGGTACGCATCGGTAGAAAACTAAAAGTGACATTAGTTTTTCTTTAGACCCCTGACAAGCCCCAACCAAGGAGTTGGGTAACGTGGCGGACTTTCACAGGTTTGAGACGGCATGTTTTACTCAACTCTGCAATCCGAGAACCGGGGTCATAGAAAGCTGGGGTGGATTTGTGAAGTCCTTGTTTGACAAGGTGCGCGGCTGGCCGCGTCGATTGGCTGTCGCTGCGGTTGCGGCGGCGGCTCTTCCGGGCCTGATCGGCCTGGTCGGTGAATCGGCAACGGCGAGCGCGTTCTCCCGTCCGGGGCTCCCGGTGGAGTACTTGATGGTTCCGTCGCCCTCGATGGGCCACGACATCAAGATCCAGTTCCAGAGTGGCGGACCGAACTCTCCGGCCGTCTACCTGCTCGATGGCCTCCGTGCGCAGGACGACTTCAACGGCTGGGACATCAACACCCAGGCGTTCGAGTGGTACTACCAGTCCGGTCTGTCGATTGTCATGCCCGTCGGCGGACAGTCCAGCTTCTACGCCGACTGGTACTCGCCGGCCTGCAGCAAGACCGGTTGCCAGACCTACAAGTGGGAGACCTTCCTGACCCAGGAACTCCCGCAGTGGTTGTCGGCCAACCGTCAGGTCAAGCCCACCGGCAGCGCCGCGATCGGTCTGTCGATGGCCGGTTCGGCCTCGCTGATCCTGTCGGTGTACCACCCGCAGCAGTTCATCTACGCCGGTTCGATGTCGGGCTTCCTGAACCCGTCTGAGGGCTCGTGGCCGTTCCTGATCAACCTGTCCATGGGTGACGCGGGCGGTTTCAAGGCCAACGACATGTGGGGTCGGACCGAAGATCCGAACAGCGGCTGGAAGCGCAACGACCCGATGGTGCAGATCCCCGCGATCGTCGCCAACGGCACCCGCATCTGGATCTACTGCGGTAACGGCAAGCCCAATGAGCTGGGCGGCGGCGACCTGCCGGCCACCTTCCTCGAGGGTCTGACCATTCGCACCAACATCACCTTCCGCGACAACTACCTGGCCGCGGGCGGCAAGAACGGTGTGTTCAACTTCCCCGACAACGGCACCCACAACTGGGCCTACTGGGGTCGCGAGCTTCAGGCGATGAAGCCCGATCTCATCAGCCACCTGGGAGCTACTCCGCAGTCCTGATGTAGCAAGCCAACGAAGCGGGCCACCGGTGAAAGCCGGTGGCCCGCTTTGTTGTTGAGGCTCAGAAGCCGCCGGCGACCCGTACCACCGCGCGCCCGGAGTATTTACCGGCCCGCACCTGGTCGATGACCGAGACGACATCTTTGACGTCGACCTCGTGGGTGACGTCGTCGAGGTGACGCGGCTTGCGCTCGCCGCCCAGGCGCTCCCACAGCGCCCGACGCGGACCGATCGGCAACTGCACCGAGTCGATACCCAGCAGCGCGACCCCGCGCAGGATGAAGGGCATCACAGTCGTGTTGAGCGCCGGGCCACCGGTCAGACCGCTGGCCGCGACAGCACCGCCGTACTCCAGTGTGCTGATGACGTCGGCCAGCGTCGTTCCGCCGACGCAATCGACCGCGCCCGCCCACCGCGACTTGCCCAGCGGGCGGGGCTTGGCGTCGGGGTCCTCGGGCAGCCGGCCGATGACCTCCGCGGCCCCAAGGGACTTGAGATGCTCGGCCGCCTCGGCCTTTCCGGTGGAGGCCACCACGTGGAAACCGGCGGCAGCGAGGATGTCCACGCTCACCGAGCCGACGCCGCCGGTCGCACCGGTCACCACGATCGGGCCGTCGTCGGGTGTGACGCCGTACCCGATCAGGGCCTCGACGCTCAGCGCCGCGGTGAAACCGGCCGTTCCGATCGCCGCGCCTTCGCGCGGTGTCAGCGATCCCAGTGCGACAACCTGATCGGCGGGCAGCCGCACATACTCGGCGTAGCCGCCGTGGTGGCCGGTGCCGATCGCGTAACCGTGCGCCAATACCTGGTCGCCGACGGCGAACTCGGCGGAGTCGGACTCCACGACCTCACCGGTGAGGTCGATGCCGGGCACGATCGGATAGTCCCGGACCACCCCGCCACGCGGTGTCAGCGCGAGTGCGTCCTTGTAGTTGACGCTGGAATAGGCGACCCGGATCGTGACGTCGCCGGGGGGAAGTTCGGAGGCGTCGAGCGTCTCCACCGACGCGGTGATCTGATCGCCGTCCTGACGGGCCAGTAGTGCCTGATAAGAATCCATGCCAAGACGGTAGCGCCCGCGGCTGGCCTACCCGCGGGTCGCCTCGTAGCCGGTGGTGAACCATCGAACCGTGCGTTCGATGGTGGGCAGGATGTCGGTGATCGCGATCTCGCCGGCGGCGAAGCGTCCGGCCTTCCGCGGCCTGCTGATGAGCACTGCGCTCAAGGTCGGCGGGGGGTTGAGTCTTTGATGATCGAGACCAACCTGCCACCCTGCAGGGACTATTGACCGATCGACCAATTACGATCGGCTATGGGTTGAGCTGTGGTTGGACCGGCCAAGCCGACTGGCACCCACCGGGTCACGGCTATCGAGCGGGCTTTGAAAGAGCATGAAAGCTGCTGTGCCACATAGCTGCCGAACGTCGCTCAGGTGGATTGGGGTTGCTGCGAAGCGGCGACCTTGTTGAGGAAGCGCTCCACCAGTTCGCGTAGCTCCTTGTGGCCCTCCGTCATCCCGATCGCGCTCTCGTTACACAGGCTGCGTGCGCTCTGCGCAACGAGCATCGAGATCGCGACGGGGGGAAATTCGGTGAGGTCGACGCCATGCGACCGCAGAGCGACTGTCGCGGCGGCGGTTTCGATATCGCGGACACGTTCGGCGTAGGACTTCAGTTCCGCGCTGATCACCTTCCGATGGTTGGCCAGCGCGACGAACTCGGCGTACAGACCGGTCCAGCGCGGGTCGGTGTTGATGGCCCACAACGTCCGCAGCGGTTCGTCGGCGGTGATCGCCTGACGCATTTTGGCCAGCGACGCTTCCGAACCCGCTTGCAGTACGGCGACGAACAGGTCGTCCATCGTCGGAAAGTAGTAGTAAACCAGGGCGGATCTCACGCCGGCGCGCGCGGCCACCCGTCGCGACGTGGCGCCGGCATAGCCCTCCTCGCGCATGATTTGAGCGGTCGCCTCCATCAAGCGTTCACGCGTGCCGACATCTTTGTCTTTGCTTTTCGATGTCGACGCCATGGCGCCATCCTCTCAGGAGTCCTTCGCACTTGGCTAGATAGCCAATGGGGCCGGCTCTTGACCGGTGATCTCCGGCCATGGTAGGCATGTCCGCGAGAATTTGATCGATCGATCAAAAATCGCTCCGCGATTGGATATGGAGGCTTCGATGACCGCAGCTCGCTCGCGCGTGCAGGTCGACCGGAACCTGTGCGAAGGGCACGCCCTGTGTGTCGAGTTGGCCGCCGATCTTCTCGAGGCGGCGGTGGCCGCGTGCCCGCGCCAAGCCATCAGCATCGTGAAAGGCCCGCAAGAATGACCGATTTGGCAGCTGCCGACTATTTCTCCGACCAGGCCATCGCGCAGGACCCCTACGACTACCTGGACTACATCCGTTCGCAGAACCCGGTGTTTCGCGAGCCCAACTACGGGGTCGTGGCTGTCACCGGGTACGACGAGGCGGTCGCGGCATTCAAGGATTACGAGACGTTCTCGGCGGTGAACGCCATCGGTGGTCCGTTCCCGCCGCTGCCGTTCGTCCCCGAGGGCGACGACATCTCCGAGCAGATCGATGCCCACCGGCACCTGTTTCCCATCAACGAGATGATGGTCGTGATGGATCCGCCGGAACACACCCGGGCCCGTTCGCTGCTCAGTCGGTTGCTGACCCCGGCCCGGCTGAAGGAGAACGAAGACTTCATGTGGGAGCTGGCCGATCGCCAGCTCGACGAGTTCATCGGCAACGGGAAGTGCGAGCTGCTGTCGGAATACGGCAAGCCCTTCGCCACCCTGGTGATCGCGGACCTGTTGGGCGTACCCGACGATGACCGCGCGGAGTTCCGGGCAAGTCTCGGGGCGGGCAAGGAGCCCGGAAGCGCGGTCGGCGCACTGGATCACACGCCCGTCGCGGTCAACCCGCTGGAGTGGCTGGACGCGAAGTTCACCGGCTATATCAACGAACGTCGCCGGCACCCGCGCGAAGACGTCCTGAATTCCCTTGCCGCAGCGACGTACCCGGACGGCACGACACCGGACGTCGTCGACGTCGTCCGCGCGGCGACATTCCTGTTCGCCGCCGGACAGGAGACCGTCGTCAAGCTGCTCAGCGCGTCGACCCGGGTACTGGCCGAGCGTCCCGACCTTCAGGACAAGCTGCGCGCCGACCGCAGTCTGATCGGCAACTTCATCGAGGAATCGCTGCGTATCGAAAGCCCCACCAAGGTCGACTTCCGGCTGGCGCGCAAGACCACCAACCTCGGCGGCGTGGACATCAAGGCCGGGACCGTGCTGATGCTGTGCCTGGGTGCGGCCAACCGCGACCCGCGCAAGTTCGAGAACCCCGACGAGTTCCACCTCGACCGCAAGAACGTCCGCGAGCACATCACGTTCGGCCGCGGCATCCACACCTGTGCCGGGGCGCCGCTGGCCCGCGTTGAGGCGAAGGTGACGCTCAACCGGCTTCTGGATCGCATGGCCGACATCGCCATCGACGAGACACAGCACGGTCCCGCCGGCGCCCGTCGCTACCGCTACGAGCCGACTTTCCTGCTGCGCGGCCTGAGCGAATTGCATCTCACGTTCAAACCTGTTGCGTGACGACCGCTGCCCGGGAAGCATTGACCGGCATGCTGATCCATCCCTGGGATGCCGCGCTGGACACTGCCGAGTGGCAGACCTGGCTGGCATCGACCGACCGGTTCGGCGTCCTCGCGGTCAACAACATCGACTCCGCGCAGGCGCCGGTGTTGGTGCCGACCCATTTCACCGTGGCCGCCGACGAGCTGTTTATCCACCTCGCGCGACCCAATCCGGTCTGGCAACACCTGGAGGCCGCCACCGAGGTGCGGGTGGCGGTGATCGGTGACTATGCCTACATCCCGACGTATTGGCGCGCCAAGGCCGGTGGCCCCGATGAGGACGGGGTGCCCACGAGCTACTACGCCTCGGTGCAATTCATCTGCCGCCCAACGATTGTCGACGATCCGCAGGGCAAGGCCGACATCCTGCAGGCGCAGCTCGATGACTTCCAGCCCGAGGGGCGCCACGCCGAGGTGGCCGTGGGGGAGGACCCGTACGGCCGGATGCTTCCCGGCATCCGTGGCGTCCGGCTGGCAGTCCAGCGAGTCGAGGCCAAGTTCAAGTACGACGACGCCAACCCGGTCGAACACCGTGAGCGCGTCATCGGTCATCTCGAGGAGCGCGGCCGCGGTCTCGACGCCGGGGTGGCGGTCCAGCAGCGGCGACGCCTGTCCGAGATCGGCGACTGGCGGGCTCGCCGGGGCCAATCCTGACCATTGTGTGGGCCGCCGAGGCCTGCTTAACTTGGACAGGTGTCCAGACAGCGGTCGGATAAGGCAAACGGTCTCGCGGCCCGGGTGACCTGCCCGCTGTGTGAGGCGATGTGCGGGCTTCGGGTGACCGTCGACGGCGACGAGGTGACTGACATCCGCGGCAATCCGGACGACGTGTGGTCGCGCGGGCACATCTGCCCCAAAGGCACCGTTCTCGGGCAACTGCACAACGACCCGGACCGGCTGCGGTCGCCGATGATCAAGCAGCCCAACGGCACCCACGTCGCCGTTTCCTGGGACGAGGCATTCGCCGAAGCCGAGCGGGTACTGCGGCCGGTGCTCGACAGCGACGGCGCCCGAGCGGTCACCGTGTACGTCGGCAACCCGGTGGCACACAATCTGGGCCTGAGTTCCTACATCGGCGCCCTGGTCGGCATCGGAGCGGCGGCCGGCATGGGCGCGTACTACTCGCCGGGCACCGTCGACCAGTGGCCGCTCAACGTGGTCGGCACCTTGTTGTTCGGCGGGATGTGGAACGCACCGATCCCCGATCTGGCCCGCACCGACCATCTCGTGATCATCGGCGCCAACCCGGCAGCCTCGCAGGGCTCGATGCTGTCGGCACCCGACGTCACGGGTCATCTCGCCGGCATCCGTACGCGCGGCGGCCGCGTGGTGGTCGTCGACCCCCGCCGCACCGAAACCGCCCGGCGGGCCACTGACTGGGTGCCGATCCGGCCGGGCACCGACGCGCTGGTGTTGTTCGCCGTGCTGCGCACGCTGGCCGCCGACGGGTTGCTGCGCGAACATCCGCATCTCGACGGCCGGGTCCAGGGGCTCGACGAGGTGATCGCCCTGGCCGAACCGTTCACCCCGGAAGCTGTCGCAGGACCCAGCGGAGTGCCGGCCGCCACGATCCGCAGGCTTGCGCACGACCTCGCCGCGGCATCGAATCCCGTGCTGTACAGCCGGATCGGAGCCTGCACCCAGGAGTTCGGCACCCTGGCCACCTGGTTGGTGTTCGTGCTGAATACCGCGCTCGGCGCGGTCGACCGGCGCGGGGGAGCGGTATTTCCCATGCCGGCGGTCTACTCGCCGATGTTCATGAAGCCACCCGATCAGGCCGGCCGGCGCTGGGAATTCGGCCGCTTCACATCCCGCGTACGCGGGGTCGGGGAGGTGCTGGGTCAATTCCCGGTCAGCTGCCTGGCCGAGGAGATCACGACTCCGGGCGAGGGACGGATCCGTGGGTTGATCGCCGTTGCCGGCAATCCGGTGATCTCCGCGCCGGCAGCAGGTCGGCTGGACGCGGCTCTGGCGTCACTGGATGCTGTGATTTGCGTGGACAATTGGCTCAACGAGACCACCCGGCACGCCCATGTCATCTTTCCCGGGCTCTCGCCGCTGGAACGCCCGCACGCCGACGACCTGTACTGGATCTATGCCGTCGCCTCCTGCCTGAAGTGGTCGGAACCCCTGTTCGCGCCCGATCCCGGGCGCCCGACCGAATGGGAAGTGCTCCTTCGCCTTTCGGGTGCCTTGTTGGGCACGCCGGTCCCCGACGTGGACGTCACGGCGATGGACGATCTGTACACCGGCGGCCTCGTCGCGACCATGTGCACTCAACCGGGTACGCCGCTGACGGGACGGGACCCGAATGAGGTGATGGGCGCGCTCAAAGGCCAAGGGCCCGAGCGCATCTACGACCTCTACATCCGCCTCGGCCCGTGGGGCGACGGCTTGGGCGCCGACCCGGACGGGATGACTCTCGACGAGGTGCGCAAGCATCCCGACGGCCTGCGACTCGCCGAACTCGACGGTGGCCGCCTGGATTCGGCGGTCACCACGCCCTCCGGCGCGATCGAGCTTGTGCACGATCTGTTCGTCGACGACGTACCCCGGCTGCGGGCACGACTGGACCGCCCCGAGGAGTCGCTGCTGCTGACCAGCCGGCGGCATCTGCGGTCGAACAACTCGTGGTTGCACAATGTGCCGTCGTTGATGCGGGGGCGGGACCGCTGCACGCTGCTGATCCATCCCGAGGATGCCCTGCGAATCGGGGTCGGCGACGGTGAACTCGCCGAGGTCAGCACATCGGAAGGGAAAGTGGCTGTGCCCGTTGAGGTCAGCGACGACATGATGCCCGGTGTGGTCTCGTTGCCGCACGGCTGGGGGCATGGTGTGCCGGGCAGCCGGCTCGGCGTCGCCAACGAACACCCGGGGGTGAACTCCAACCTGCTGAACCCGCCCGACCTGCTCGATATGCCCAGCAACACGCAGGTGGTCAACGGGGTACCGTGCCAGGTGCGCCCGACCGGCTGAGCCGTCTCAGTCGCTGATCGAGTCGGCAAGGCGCTGCAGCAGTTCGGTGAGCACCACTTGCTCCTTGGCCGACAGGATGCCGAACAATTCGTGGGCCGCCGCCGTGTAGGCGCTCGCCCACGTTTCGGCCTGGCGGCGACCGGCCGCGGTGGTCTGCAGCAGCGTCACCCGGCGATCGGAGTCGTCGGCGCAGCGTTCGATCAAGCCTTCGCGGACGAGTGCGTCGATCAGCGTGGAGGCGGTGCCCTGGGTGATGCCCACGGTCCTGGCCAGGTCGGTCAGGCGCACCGGGCCACAGCGATTCACCTCGAAGAGCACCTTCGACCGCGGGGTGGACACGCCGTGGTCGCCCAGGCGTTCGTCGAGCGCGCGGACGAGGGTCTTGCCCGCGCGGCCGAACGCGTCGGCCAGCGCGACGGCCCGCTGAGGCGATTCGGCGTCGTGTGCTGAGCGTGGAATGTGGCGTCACCTCCCTGGGTTGACAGGAAGCGTAGCGCGCCAGCAGAATAGTTTGACATCAAACAATTCGACCTCAATGCGAACGGATGGTTTCATGACACGCTTCCCATTGGCCGGCTACAACGTCCACCGTGTCGGCTTCGGCGCCATGCAACTGCCCGGTCCGGGCGTGTTCGGCCCGCCGCGAGACCACGACCAGGCGCTGGCGGTGCTGCGCCGGGCCGTCGACGCCGGCGTCGACCACATCGATACCTCGCAGTTCTACGGCCCCAACGTCGCCAACGAACTGATCCGCGAGGCGTTGCATCCCTATCCCGAGAACCTGGCCTTGGTCAGCAAGGTCGGCGCGCGGCGCGACGACCAGGGTGCGTGGCTGCCCTACAACGAACCGGACCAGCTGCGGGCGGGCATCGAAGAGAACCTGAAGACCCTTGGTGTCGATCAGCTGGCCGCGGTGAACCTGCGGGTGATGGAGAACGAGGCCGACGCGCTGTTCACCGACCAGCTCGGCGCGATGATCACCGCTCGCGACGAGGGACTGATCGCCGGCATCGGGCTGAGCAATGTCAGCCACGAGCAGCTGCTGCATGCGTTGGAGCTGACCGACATCGTCTGCGTCCAGAACCCGTTCAATCTGGTGGACCGGTCTTCACAGCCGGTGCTCGACGAATGCGTCGCGCGCGGTATCGCGTTCGTCCCGTTCTTCCCGCTGGGGTCGGCGTTCCACGAGGTGAATCCCGTGCTGTCGCACCACCTCATCACCGGGGCGGCCGAACGGCTCAGTCACACTCCCGCGCAGGTCGCGCTGGCATGGACGCTGAGCGTTGCCGATAACGTCCTACTGATCCCGGGCACCTCGTCGCTGGGGCACCTCGAGGAGAACCTCGCCGTCGCTGATATCGAACTCGACGAGGAAACCCGGCGGGAACTGACCGCGGTCGCCTAGCTACTTGAGTTCGGTCGAGGACAGCCCGAGCAGACGACGGGCGACAACCAGCTGCTGAATCTGCTGGGTACCTTCGAAGATGTCGAGGATCTTCGAGTCGCGGGCCCACTTCTCCAGCAGCGTCTGCTCGGAATAGCCTGCGGTTCCGGCCAATTCGACTGCCTTGAGGGTGATGTCACTGCCGACGCGGGCGGCCTTGGCCTTACCCATCGAGGCTTCTTTGGAGTTGGGGATCCCGTTGTCGGCCTGCCACGCCGACCGCACGGTCAGCAGGTAGCCGGCCTCCCAATCCGCCTCCATGCGAAGGAATTCCGCGGCGGCGGCGCTCTGGGCATGGGCGGGCTTGTCGTAGGAGATCTCAACGCCGGCCTCGGTCAGGATCGTGCGGAGCTCCTCGAGGGCGGCACGGGCCACCCCGACCGCCATCGCGGCCACGATCGGGCGGGTGTTGTCGAAGGTCTCCATGACCCCGGCAAAACCCTTTTCCACCTCGATTTCCGGGCTCCCCAACAGGTTCTCCTTGGGGATGCGGGCGTTCTCGAAGCGGATGGCCGCGGTATCGGAGGCCTTGATGCCGAGCTTGTGCTCGAGGCGCTCGACAGTGACTCCGGGGTGCTCGCGCGGGACGATGAACGACTTGATCGCCGCGCGACCCTTGGACTTGTCCAGCGTCGCCCACACCACGATGTGCGTGGCCCGTGAGCCGGCGGTGACATAGATCTTCTCGCCGTTGATCACGTACTCGTCGCCGTCGAGAACCGCGGTGGTCGACACCGCCGCGGAGTCGGAGCCGAACGACGGTTCGGTGATCGCCATGGCGGCCCAGACGTTCTTGCCCAGCCGCTCCAACTGTTCGTCGGTGGCGACGCCGGAGATCGCGGCGTTACCCAGGCCCTGGCGGGGGACCGACAGCAGCAGGGCGATGTCACCCCAGGAGATCTCCAGTGCGTTGAGCAGCGCGGACATGTTGCCGCCGTTGATGTTTCCTTTGGGGCCGTCGTCACTGTCGCGGAAGGCCTCCGTGCCGGCGAACGAGATCGTGTTGGCCTCGGAGATTCCCTCGAACAGTGTTGCCAGGGTGTCCAGTTCGACGGGGTAGGCGTGTTCGGCGACATCGTACTTGCGCGAGATCGGCCGCAGCATCTCCGCGGCACCCTGGTGCGCCTTCTCGATCACGGCTTCCAGCTTGCGCGGCATTTCGAGATTGATTGCCATGTCAGTCTTTTCCGTTCGTTGGCCGGTGACGGTTACAGGACGACAACACCCTCGGCGACGCCGATGGCCCGCAGATCGCGGTACCAACGCTCCACCGGGTGTTCCTTGGTATAGCCGTGGCCGCCGAGCAGCTGCACACCGTCCAGGCCGATCTGCATGCCCTTGTCGGTGCCCAGCTTCTTGGCCAGCGCGGCTTCGCGTGCGAACGGCAGACCGCGTTCGGCGCGGGCGGCGCCGCGCCAGGTGATCAGTCGCAGGCCGTCGAGCTCGATGGCGATGTTGGCGCACATGAAGGCGACGGCCTGCCGGCGCGCGATGGGCTCGCCGAACGCTTCGCGTTCCTTGACGTAGGGGATCACATAGTCGAGCACCGCGTGTGAGGTCCCGACTGCCAGAGCGGCCCAGCCCAGGCGCGACAACGCAATGGCTTCGGAGTAGTCGGCATCAGTGGCGCCGTCTTCACCCAGGCGCGCGGACAGCGGAACCGATACCTTGTTCAGCTCGACCTTGCCCAGGGCGGCGGCGCGGATGCCCATGCTGGGGTCCGCTTTGATCCCCACCCCGGCGCTGGACGCCTCGACGATGAACAACGCCGGCTTGCCGTCGAGTTGTGCTGCCACTATGAACAATTCGGCATCGGCTGCGGCGGGAACCAGCGATTTGACGCCATCGAGGCGGTAACCGCTGGGAGTACGCACCGCGGTGGTCTTGAGTGCGGTCGGGTCGAACAGCGCGTGCGGCTCGGCGATCGCCACGCAGGCCTGCGGCACGTTCTCGCCGGCGAATTCGCTGAGATACGTGGCCTGTTGGTCGGCGCTGCCCCAATGTGTCAGTGCCGAGGCCACGCCGCCGGGAGCCAGGATCGGCAGGGCGAGGCCCATATCGCCGTAGGCCAATGCCTCGGCCACCAGAGCGTTGGTGACCGTGGTGCGCTGTTCGGCGATGCCGTCGAAGTCCTCGGGGATGTTGATCGCGGTGATACCGAGCTCGGCGGCCTTGGCGATCAAATCGGCGGGATAGGTGGCGGCGGCGTCGGCGTCGTGCGCGGCCGGACGCAGGATCTCCTCGGCGAACTCGTCGACCGTCGCGACGATCATCTTCTGGTCGTCGTCGGGGGTGAGGTCGAAATAGTCACCGCCGCTGGGCCGCAGCCGGGTCGGCGCCTTGCCCGCCCCCTGCACCTTCTTGAACTGCCGGGTGGCCGCGCCCGCGGTGGAGAACACCTGCTTGACGCCGTACTTCAAGCCGCGGTTGAGCGGGTCACGCAGGTGGTAGCGGTCCAGGAATTCCTGGCCGACCAGCGGGGTGACGAGCGCCAGACCGATATCGGTCAGGGAGCGCTTGTGCTTGTACTGCCCGACCGCGCTGTCGCGGGCCCGGGTACTGGTGGATTTCGGGGGGAGTGTGTTGGTCATAGTGGCAGCCTCGTCGATGGTGGGCGTCCTGATCTGATGTCGCTCGGACCTATCTTACTCCAAAGTAAGGTAGATGCCGAAACCCTTGGCGACCCGCAGGTTTTGTTGAGTAGGTCACATGACCGCGGATATCGGGTAGCGGTCTACTCGCACCGCCGCGGCTTCGGCGTTCGAGACTCGATGTGCGAGTTGTTCGAGCACGGCTGGGGGCCGACATGACCATCACAATCGACGCGCCGCGGATGCCGAATGTATTCGACGCGGGGTTGCCCACCGTGGACTACGACAATGAGACGGATCCCTACAGGGCGCTGGCAATGCTGCGGCGCGCGCGCCGGCAGGCTCCGATCGCGCTCGGTCCGCACGGTCCGGAATTCCTGGCCTACGACATCGTCCACGAGGCATCACGCGACCGCAGATTCGTTGTGCCGCAGGGGATGTTCCTCGCATCGCAGGGCATCACGTCCGGTCCGCTGTGGGATCGGGTGGTTGCCACGATCATCAACATGGACGGTGACGAGCACCATCGGCTGCGCCGGCTGGTGTGCAAGGCGTTCACGCCGAGAGCCACGGAACGTCTGCGCACCACCGTCACCGAGGTCATCAACGGACTGATCGACACGTGCACGGCCGACGGCCGGTGCGACGTCGTCTCCGACATCGCGCGGCATTACCCGATCCCGATCATCTGTGCCCTGCTCGGCGTACCAGGCGGGGACTGGGAGCACTTCGCACGCTGGACCGACGAGTTCTTCAAGGCCTTCAGCTGGAATGTCGCCGAAAACGAACCGTCGATCCTGGCCGCCTGGGAAGAGCTGGACGACTATGTCGACGCGATGGTCGCCGAACGACGGCACGAACTCACCGATGACCTGGTCTCCGATCTGATCCGAGCCGAAGACGAGGGTGACCGCCTGACCATCGAGGAACTGCGGATGCTGGTGGCCGGCCTACTGATGGCCGGCACCGATACCACCAGGAACCAGCTCGCCGCGTCGGTGTCCGTGCTGTGCGAGCATCCCGACCAGTGGGCGCTGTTGGCCCGGCAACCCGACCTCGCCGCGCGTGCGGTCGAGGAGACGATGCGCCACTCCCCAATTGTGTTCGGCACGCTGCGTACCGTCGTCGAGGATGTCGAGGTCGCGGGCTACCGCGTCCCGGCGGGTACCTTGGTCATCCTCAATTCGGCTGCGGCGAACCGGGATTCGGGTGTCTGCGAGGATCCCGACCGGCTGGACATCACCCGCACCGCGGCGCTGCCGATGCAGACGTTCGGTGGGGGCGTGCACTACTGCCTCGGGGCCAACCTGGCTCGTCTCGAGCTGACCGAGGCGCTGACGGTCATGGCGCGACGCATGCCGAACATCCGTCGCACCGGGCCCGCGCCGTGGAAGCCGCTGAGCGGTTTGAGCGGACCCGCGACGCTGCCCGTCGCATTCGAGGCCGGCTACTAGCGGTTGGCCAACCTCGCCAGGACTGCGTCGTGCAGCAGGCCGTTGGTCGCGACGGCGTGGCCGCCGTGGGGGCCGGGTGCTCCGTCGAGATTGGTGAAGGTGCCGCCGGCTTCGCGAACCAAGATGTCCAGCGGAGCCAGGTCCCACAGCTTGACCTCCGGCTCGGCGGCGATATCGACGGCGCCCTCGGCCACCAGGCAGTAGGAGAAGAAGTCTCCGTAGGCGCGCACCCGCCACACGTCGTCGGTCAACGCGAGGAACTGCTCGCGGCGCCCGAGGTCGGCCCACCCGGACAGGCTGGAGAACGAGAGGCTGGCTGAGCCCAAGTCCGCGACACCGGATACCGACAGAGTGCGCGCCGGCCCGTCGCCGGTCGTCGCGAACGCGCCCAGGCCGCGGCCCGCCCACCATCGCCGGTTCAGTGCCGGGGCGCTGACAACGCCGACGATCGGAATGCCGTCGTCGAGAAGTGCGATCAGGCTGGCCCACACCGGCACGCCACGGACGAAATTCTTGGTGCCGTCGATCGGGTCGATCACCCACTGCCTGCCCTGGAATTCGGCGGTGCCGCCGTACTCCTCACCGAGCACCGCATCATCCGGGCGCTCGCGGGACAGGACTGCCCGCAGGTCCGCCTCGACCGCCTCGTCGGCGTCGGTGACCGGCGTGAGGTCGGGTTTGGTGTCGACACGCAGATCCAGCGCCCCGAACCGGTCGAGGGTGATCGCGTCGGCCCGGTCGGCGAGCTGCAACGCCACCGAGAGGTCTGCCCGTACATCGTGGCCGCTCATGCCAGCAGTCCTACCATGGCCGCATGTGGGAGTTCTTCGTGATACTGCTCATCGTCGGCGCGCTGGTCCTGGTTCTGGCGCCGCGCATCATGCGCCGTGGCCCACGCGGCGAGGTGGTGCACGGCACGCTGCTGGTGACCGGGGTGAGCCCACGCCCGGACGCCACCGGTGAGCAGTTCGTCACGATCAGCGGCGTCATCAACGGCCCGACGGTCAACGAGCACGTGGTCTATCAGCGGATGGCGGTGGATGTGAACAGCTGGCCGGCGATGGGCCAACTCATGCCGGTGGTGTACTCGCCGAAGAATCCGGACAACTGGAATTTCGCGCCGCCCGAGCAGGTCTAGGTCCGCGGCGCGTCCATGCACTGGTCGATGAGGCGGTCGATCACCGCCAGCAGTCCCTCGTCGAGCTCCGTGCGCGGCTGACCGCCGAGGGCGCTGAACAGCGCGTGGTGGTAGAGGCCGTCCCCGATGAGCTTGACCGTGCGTGCGACGTCCCGGTCGCCGAGTGCCTCGGTCAGCACGCTTAGCCACTGGTCGGAGATCTGCTCGATGGCCGCCCGCGCCCGCGGATCGCCGGCCTGCTGCAGGCGGGCCACCGCGACCAGCGTGCGATCCAGGGGCGTGTTCGCGTAGTGGGAGGTGCGGATGTAGTGCCGTGCCGGCCCGTCGGCCGCGTTGCGCATTTTGTCGACGTCGTCGGCGGCCAGCGCGATCAGTCGCTCACACAGGGCTTCGGCGAGCTGGTCCTTGGACGGGAAGTGGTACAGGAGACCGCCCTTGGACACCCCCGCCCTGGCGGCCACCGCGTCCAGCGTGGCGTGGCGCTCGCCGTCGACGGCCAGCGCGTCGGCGTAGGCATCGAGGATGCGCTCACGCGAGGTCGCCATTGGCTGAGTTTATCGACTTTCGGACTGTACCGTCTGGACGGTACAGTCGAGGGGCATCGGAGTACTGGAACCAATTGATGGAGAGATAACCGTGCGCGCCTATGCCGAGCTCATTCGAGTTCCGGGCGTGGTCAACGTGACCGCCTCACAACTTTTCGCACGGTTGCCTCTGGGCATGCTGTCGCTGGCGATCCTGCTGCATGTGCAGGCCCGCACCGGTTCGTTCGCGGTGGCGGGCGCCGTCGTGGCGTGCACCAGCATCGGCGAAGCGATCGCCATGCCGATGACATCGCGTCTGCTCGGCCGCATCGGCATGGTCGCGACCCTGGTGTCCGCCGCCGTGGTCAACGGCATCTGCATGCTCGCGTTGGCCTTCTTCCACGTCCCCGGCCCCGTGCTGATGGGACTGGGCTTCCTGATCGGCGCCTCGGTGCCGCCGCTGCTGCCCGCCGTGCGCTCGCTGTACCCCCAGATGGTTCCGGGGGAGGGGCTACGAGCCCTCTTCGCGTTGGATACGACTGCGCAGGAACTGATTTGGGTGATCGGCCCGGTCGCCGCCACGTTCCTCGCGTCAGCCATCTCGACCGCGATCCCGCTGCTGTTCTCCGCCGGCGTCACGGTGGTGGGCACGGCGTGGTTCCTGCTGAGCGCGCGCCGATTGAAGCCGCGCATCGATCGCAGCGTCGTCGCCTTCGGCCGAGTGCTGGTCAACCCCGCCGTCATTCTGGCGATGGTGGCCAGCCTCGCGCTGGTCGCATCGTTCATGGCGCTGGAAGTCGGCGTGCTCGCGCTGTTCGGCAACCACAACCTGTCGGCCGGCGTGGCGTTGGGCGTGGCCAGCCTCGGGTCACTGATCGGCGGCGTGCTGTTCGGCCATCGCCACCTCGGCGTGCGCGGTCTGGCGACGTCCATGACCGTCGTTGCCGCGGGCACGGCGGTATTCGGTCTGGTCGACGGGTGGGCGCTGCAACTCACCGCGCTGTTCGCTTCCGGGCTCGGCTTCGCACCCGCCCTGGCCGCCCTCTACGTGATGGTGTCGCGCGAGATCGCCGAGCACTCGGCCGCCGAGGCGTTCGGCTGGCTCAACAGCGGAGCTCTCGTCGGCGGCGCCATGGGCACCGCGATCGGCGGCGTGGTCGTCGACCGCTACGGCTCGTTCGCAGTGATCATGGTGTCCGCCGCGCTGGCCCTGATCGCCGCGTGCACACCGTTGATCGCGCGCACCGCCGGACCGGTCGGTGGGCTGTCGCGCGAGAAGGAGACCTGCGGGGTCTAGCCGTGGCCGATGCGCAGCAGCTCGGCCACGCTGGTGAGCTTGACCCGCGGACGGCCGTGCGGCTCGCCCGCGCCCCGCTCGTGCGCATCGATCAGCTTCCAGTGGTCGTCGGTGATCAGCTTGGGCTGCCGTGACAGCAGCCACTCGACGAGCGTCTCACCGTGGTCGTCGCCGAAGGCGCCGAGCTCGCGGCCGTCGAGGTCGGCCAGCAGCGTCGCGACGGTGTCGGCGGAGTCCTTCTTGTTGCTGCCGATGACCCCGGACGGGCCGCGTTTGATCCAGCCGACGACGTACTCGTTGGCGCTGCCGTCGACGCGTCCGTCGGTGTGCGGGATGGTGCCCGAACGGTCGTCGAACGGCAGGCCCGGTGTCGGGATGCCGCGGTAGCCGACCGCACGTACGACCAGCTGGGCGGGCAGTTCCTCGCGCACGCCGGTGTCCTTGGCGACGATGCGGCCGCCCTCGTCGACGAGCTCGTTGCGGCCCAGCACCACCGACTCGACCCGGCCGTCGCCCTTGATCTCGATGGGCGAGGTTTGGAACCGAAACACGATGCGGCGCTTGGCTCCTCGCGGTTGGGTGTCGGCATACCCGCGCAGCACCTTGATGTTCAGCTTGACGGTCTTACCCGCCGCCTCCAGCTGTTCGTCGGTGATCGACTCGAAGTCGGCGGGGTCGACGATGACGTCCACGTCGGCCATGGCCTCCAGGTCGCCCAGTTCACGCAGCTCCAGCGTCGTGAACGTGGCCTGCAGTGGCCCGCGGCGGCCGATCACGACGACCTCCTCGACGCCTTTCGCGTGCAGCAGGTCGAGCGCATGGTCGGCGATGTCGGACTTCGCCAGCTCGCGGGGATCGCTGACGAGGATGCGCGCGACGTCGAGCGCGACGTTGCCGTTGCCGACGACGATGGCGCGCCCGGTCGACAGGTCCGGCGCCATGTCTTCGAAGTGGGGGTGCGCGTTGTACCAACCGACGAAGTCGACGGCGGCGACGCTGCCCTCCAGCTCCTCGCCGGGGATGCCGAGCGGGCGGTCCGACTGCGCCCCGATCGCATACACGACGGCGTCGTACTTCTGTGCCAGTTCCTGCGCCTGTACGTGCTCGCCGACGCGGATGTTGCCGAAGAACCGGAACCGCTCATCGAGCGAGGTCTTCTCGAATTGGGCGCTGATGGTCTTGATCTTGGGATGGTCTGGCGCCACGCCGGAGCGCACCAAACCAAAGGGGGTGGGCAGCATCTCGAGCATGTCGACGTGCACATCGGGCCCGCCGGCGGCGACCGAACTGTCCGCGAACTTCAGCAGCGATGCCGCCGCGAAGTATCCGGAAGGGCCTGCACCAACGATCGCGACAAAGTAAGGACGCATCCTCGCGCTTTCTCTCCGGACCCGGCTGCGCGCAAGGGGCTGTCGCGTCGCAGTCGAGAAGCACCGCTATGGGCTGAGCGGCGCCACATCCTGGTTGACAAATGTGATGCTAGTCGCGCGACCGGCGCGGCAACCCCAGAAGTCTCAGGAGCTGCCGTGGATCACAACGTGTCGCGGCGCCGGTACCCTGAGGAGCCGTGGACCTCGATCGTCAGTCAGATATCGCCGCCCTCGACACCACCTTGACGACGGTGGAGCGAGTGCTCGACATCGATGGGCTGCGCGCGAAGATCGAGAAGCTCGAACACGAGGCCGCCGACCCCAATTTGTGGAACGACCAGAGCCACGCCCAGCGCGTCACCAGTGAACTCTCCCACGCCCAAGGTGAACTGCGTCGCGTCGAAGGCTTGCGCAGCCGCCTCGAGGATCTGCCGGTGCTCTACGAATTGGCGGCCGAAGAGGGTGGCGACGACGAGCTCGCCGAGGCCGACGCCGAACTCAAATCGTTGCAGGCCGACATCGAACAGATGGAGGTCCGGACCCTGCTGTCCGGCGAGTACGACGAGCGCGAGGCCGTCGTCACCATCCGCTCCGGTGCGGGTGGCGTCGACGCCGCCGATTGGGCCGAGATGCTGATGCGGATGTACATCCGCTGGGCCGAGCAGCACAACTACGGCGTCGAGGTGTTCGACACCTCCTACGCCGAAGAGGCGGGCATCAAGAGCGCGACGTTCGCCGTCCACGCGCCCTACGCCTACGGCACGCTGTCGGTCGAGCAGGGCACCCACCGGCTGGTGCGCATCAGCCCGTTCGACAACCAGAACCGGCGCCAGACCTCGTTCGCCGATGTCGAGGTGCTGCCGGTGGTGGAGACCACCGACCACATCGAGATCCCCGAAGGCGATCTGCGCGTCGACGTCTACCGTTCCAGCGGTCCCGGCGGTCAGTCGGTCAACACCACCGACTCGGCGGTCCGACTGACGCACATCCCCACCGGCATCGTCGTCACCTGCCAGAACGAAAAGTCGCAGCTGCAGAACAAGGTGTCAGCAATGCGTGTTCTGCAGGCCAAGCTCCTGGAACGCAAGCGGCAAGAGGAGCGCGCCGAGCTCGATGCCCTCAAGGGCGACGGCGGAAGTTCCTGGGGCAACCAGATGCGCTCCTACGTTCTGCACCCATACCAAATGGTCAAGGATCTGCGCACCGAGTACGAGGTGGGCAATCCCGCGGCGGTACTGGATGGGGACATCGACGGATTCCTGGAAGCGGGAATCCGGTGGCGCAACCGACGAGATGACGACGAATAGCTACCTGGCGTTCCCGTTCGCCGCACGGTGGCATGACTTCTGGCATGGCACCGTCGGCGAGTGGATCCTGACGCGCGGACTGCGCATCGCGTTGCTGCTCATCGGCGGTCTGCTTGCGGCGCGGTTCATCCAGTGGGGCACGCAGAAGATCTCCCGGCGCATCGACGCCAGCTTTCGCGAAAGCGACGCTCTGGTCCGCTCGGAGAGCGCCAAACATCGGCAGGCTGTGGCGTCGGTCATCTCCTATGTGGCGATCGCCCTGCTGGCCGTGATGGTGGTCGTCGAGGTCACCGATGTGCTCGCGGTTCCGGTCAGCTCGCTGGTGGCGCCCGCCGCAGTGCTCGGTGCCGCGCTCGGTTTCGGCGCGCAGCGCATCGTGCAGGACCTGCTGTCCGGGTTCTTCATCATCACTGAAAAGCAGTACGGATTCGGTGACCTGGTGTCGCTGACCGTGGCGGGTATCGCGAAGGAGGCGACGGGAACCGTCGAGGACGTCACCCTGCGCATCACCAAGTTGCGCTCTCCGGAAGGTGAGGTGCTCACCATCCCGAACGGTCAGATCGTCAAGACCCAGAACCTGTCGAAGGACTGGGCGCGCGCGGTCATCGACATCCCGGTGCCGACGACGTCTGACCTCAACCGGGTGAACGATGTGCTGCATGGGGTATCCGAGAAGGCGATCAAGGACCCCGGGCTGAAGGACCTGCTTCTGGACGCCCCACAGCTGATGGGAGTGGAAAGCATCGAACTCGACACCGTCAACCTGCGCATGGTGGCGCGCACGCTGCCCGGTAAACAGTTCGAAGTCGGCCGCAAGCTGCGGGTGCTGGTGATTGCGGCGCTGATGCGCGCCGGCATCGCCAGCCCGGCGGACGGCTCACCGATGGTCGAGGCCATCGTGCACCCGGCGACCGCCGATGACGCGGCGCAGACCCAGGGGCCGGTGACGCCGAAGTGAAGCTGAAGCCGACACCCCGGGAAGGTCGCGGCTGGCCCCAGTATCTCTTCTGGGGCCGGATGCGGACGTCCACTGCCGCGCTGCTGGCCGCGTTCATCGCCGTCTGGTGGCTGTATGCGACGTATCAGCCGGAGCCCGCCCCGGCGGTCGCGCCGAACACCCAGATCGTGCCGCCGGGCTTCGTGCCCGACCCGTCGTACACGTGGGTGCCCCGCACCGATGTGCGGGACCGCACCACGACCACGAGGACCACGACCACAACAACGACGACGGAGACGACGACCCCGACGGAGACGACGACTCCGACCACGTCGTCCACGTCACCGACATCCACGACGTCGCCGAGCCCGGCGCCGTTTCAGATCCCTGGGCTGCCCACTCCGACCCCGTCACCTGCGCCGGCCCCCACCCCGGCACCGGGCCAAGGGCCCATGGTGACGCCCGCGGCGCCGACGCAGTAACCGGGCCGGGGGCCGTGGACGGCTACACTGGCGTGCCGTGATGATCACCCTCGACCATGTCAGTAAGCAGTACAAGTCGTCGGCACGGCCAGCCCTCGACAATGTCAGCGTCAAGATCGACAAGGGTGAGTTCGTCTTCCTCATCGGCCCGTCCGGCTCCGGCAAGTCCACGTTCATGCGGCTGCTGCTGGCCGAGGAAACACCCACCTCCGGCGATCTGCAGGTGTCGAAGTTCCACGTCAACAAACTCTCCGGCCGCCAGGTGCCCAAGCTCCGCCAGGTGATCGGCTGCGTGTTCCAGGACTTCCGGCTGCTGCAGCAGAAGACGGTGTTCGAGAACGTCGCTTTCGCCCTGGAGGTGATCGGGAAGAAACCCGACACCATCAACCGCGTGGTGCCCGAGGTCTTGGAGATGGTGGGTCTGTCGGGCAAGGCCAACCGGCTGCCGGCCGAGCTGTCCGGCGGTGAGCAGCAGCGCGTGGCGATCGCGCGGGCCTTCGTCAACCGCCCCCTGGTGCTGCTGGCCGATGAGCCCACCGGCAACCTGGACCCGGAAACCAGTAAGGACATCATGGATCTGCTCGAGCGGATCAACCGCACGGGCACCACCGTGTTGATGGCCACCCACGACCACCACATCGTCGACTCCATGCGCCAGCGCGTGGTGGAGCTGTCCCTGGGCAGGCTCGTCCGCGATGAGCAGCGTGGTGTCTACGGAATGGATCGTTAAGTGCGCTTCGGCTTCCTAGTCAACGAGGTCTTCACCGGACTTCGCCGCAACGTCACCATGACGGTGGCCATGATTCTGACGACGGCCATCTCGATCGGCTTGTTCGGCGGTGGCCTGCTGGTGGTGCGCCTAGCCGACCACTCGCGCAACATCTACCTCGACCGCGTCGAAACCCAGGTGTTCCTGACCAACGACGTGTCGGCCAACGACCCCACCTGTGACGCCGATCCCTGTAAAGCGTTGCGGGCCAAGATCGAAGCCCGCAACGATGTGCGTTCGGTCCGGTTCCTGAACCGCGATGACGCCTACAACGACGCCACCCGCAAGTTCCCGCAGTACAAGGACGTCGCGAGCAAGGACTCGTTCCCGGCGTCGTTCATCGTCAAGCTGGACAATCCCGAGCAGCACAAGGATTTCGATGCGGCGATGGTGGGCCAGCCCGGTGTGCTCAACGTGCTGAACCAGAAGGAGCTGATCGATCGGCTCTTCGCGGTGCTCGACGGGCTATCGGCGGCGGCGTTCGCGGTCGCGGTGGTGCAGGCGATCGGTGCGATTCTGTTGATCGCCAACATGGTTCAAGTCGCGGCCTACACCAGACGCACGGAGATCGGGATCATGCGCATGGTGGGTGCCACGCGGTGGTACACCCAGCTGCCGTTCCTTCTGGAGGCGGTGCTGGCGGCGACTATCGGTGTGGTGATCGCCATTGTCGGGTTGATCGTGGTGCGGGCGGCGTTCCTGGAGAACGCGCTCAACCAGTTCTACCAAGCCAATCTGATCGCCCGGATCGACTACGCCGACATCCTCTACATATCGCCGATCATGTTCGGCGTCGGCGTGTTGATGGCCGGTCTCACCGGCTACGTCACGCTGCGCCTGTACGTACGGCGGTAGCGGTGGCCAAGAATCCGGACAAGAAACCCGAACGCAAGATCGTCGCCTCCAACCGCAAGGCGCGGCACAACTATTCGATCCTCGACACCTACGAGGCCGGAGTTGTCCTGCAGGGCACCGAGGTGAAGAGTCTGCGGGAAGGCCACGCTTCGCTGGCCGATGCGTTCGCCACCGTCGACGACGGCGAGATCTGGTTGCGCAATCTGCACATCCCGGAGTATCACCACGGCACCTGGACCAACCACGCGCCGCGGCGCAACCGCAAGCTGCTGCTGCACCGCAGCCAGATCGACACGCTGGTGGGCAAGATCCGCGACGGCAATCTGACCCTGGTGCCGTTGTCGTTGTATTTCTCCGACGGCAAGGTGAAGGTCGAGTTGGCGCTGGCGCGCGGTAAGCAGGCGCACGACAAGCGGCAGGATCTGGCCAAGCGGGACGCGCAGCGTGAGGTGATCCGGGAGTTGGGCCGCCGGGCCAAGGGCAAGCTCTGATCGGGATCCTGCTCGCGCTGGCATCAGCAATCGGTTACGGCGTCAGCGATTTCGTCGGCGGTATCGCGGCGCGACGGGTGGCCGCACTGCGCGTGGTGTTGGTGTCCTATCCGCTGGCGATGGTGCTGCTCGGGATTCTGGCGCTGATCTTCGGTGGCACGGTGTCGACGCCGGCGGTGGTCTGGGGCCTGCTGTGCGGGGTGAGCCAGGCTTTCGGTGTGTGGTGGTTCTACGCCGCGCTGGGTGCCGGCCCGATCTCGGTGGTGTCGCCGCTGACCTCGGTGTTGGTGGCCGCGGTACCCGTGAGTGTGGGACTGGCGATGGGGGAGCAGCCCGGCCTGATCGCCGGGGTGGGCACCGTGCTGGCGCTGATCGCCGTCGTGCTGGTGAGCCGGCAGGCCACCGATGAGGACGTGCGCCCGCACAGTTTCACCGCAACCGTGGCATGGCTGACGGTCGGCTCGGGTCTGGCGTTCGGCCTTAATTTCGTTCTGCTGCACCAAGCTCCGGCCGATGCTCACCTGTGGCCGCTGTTCTTCGCGCGGGTGTCGGCGACGGCGATCGTGCTCGCGGTGGCCGCATTCAGCGGTAATTTCCATGCGCTATGGGGATTTCCGCTGAAGATGGCGATATTGGCCGCGTTGTTGGACACGGTCTCCAATGTCGCCACGCTGCTGGCGCTGCAGGCCTCGCTGCTGTCGCTGGCGAGCGTGCTGATGTCGCTCTATCCGGCGGCTACGGTGCTACTGGCGATCGTGGTGCTGCGGGAGCGGGTCACCCGCTGGCAGGTGCTGGGCATGGTGATGGCGTTGGTCGCCGTCGGGATGATCTCGGTCCGCTAGGGCTTGTCAGCCGTTGCCGATGCACGATGCGGGACAAGGCTTTTCACCCCATTGGCGATTCCATCGGTGACTTTCTTCACCGGCGCTAGGCGGTTTGCGGTGACAGGCTGCGGTGACACCTTGTTGGCGCTGGTCCGAAGATTGGGAAGCGTAGGGCTCGACGATGACAGGTCGCTTTGAACCTTGTTCGTCCCCTGCTGCACCGCAACCGGCAGTTGTTTGACGACTGTCTCAGTGTTGGACACCGGCGGCAACAGCCCGACCGGACGCTGCACGCCCGGGTCGTCCGGGACGGGCTGGTTGTCCCGGTAGCCGGCATTGACGAGGACTGTGGCGGCGGGCTCCACCGCATCGGCGATGACGTTGCCGCCGGGAACCATCCGCAGCGGGCGCACCAGCGGCAGCCCGTCGGACTGGAACGTGACGTAGGTGATGTTGCCGTCGACCGGGATCTTGTCGACGACGTTGCCCTGCGGGTCGACGACGTAGTGGTAATGCTGGGCGCCGGCGGGCACCGGAGTGAGCGCTTCCTGCGGCATCGGTGCCGTCGCCTGTCCGCCGTAGTCGTAGGCATACGCCATCAAGCTATTGGCGTCAGCGAGCACATTGATGGGGTAGGTCGGCGCATCGGAGTTGATGTTGTACTCGTACGCGGTGTCGACGACCGGAACGCTGAGGTCGTTGAGCGTGGGTGCGGCCGATGTGGCCAGAAGTGGCGCGAACATCCAGTACGTCGTCCAGAAGCCGCCACCGGCACGGTTGGTGTTGTTGTCCAACACCACCAGTCGAACATTGTTCAGGGCCGGGTCGCTGTTGTTCTGCATCTTGCCGAGCGCCGTTCCGGTCTGGCCTGCGCCCCATCCGGACGCCAGGACCGCCACACCGCGCGGGTCGGTGCTGTTGGCGTCGATCGCGTCGGCGATGCCCTGCGGTCCGAGGAAGAACGGAACTACTTGGGGCGCACCGTATCCGCTCCAGTCGCGGTTGTAGTAGTCGGAACTGGCGAAGACCTGCGCCGTCGAGTTGGCCGGAGTGATCAGAGCCATCAAGTCGACGGATGCCGCCGTGTGTGTGGTCTGGCCGGCTACCAGAACGGTGGTGAGGCCGCTGACGCCGAGGGTGACGACTGTCAGCCCTCGCGTCTGCTGGCGCCGGATTGCCTTACGGCGAGATATGCGGTGCTTTCCCGACATGTGTAGATCCCTATGGCCGCCCCTACGCAGGAGCGTTTGCCCCTGCGTCAAATCCACTCATTTCGGCAAATGAGCTTCCGATACAAGAAATCGTCTGCAACGCCCGCTGTGTTACACGGCTCGGCGTTGGAGGCAAACGCTAAAGGAGTGGCGAATGGGTTAGCTGGGACAGGTGTGACCCGCTAGCGCAAGGGCTCACTGGGAACTTCGTAGCGCTCCTGGTAGGCGCGGACCTGTTCGCGCAATTCCTCGGCGTCGAGTCCGGTATCGGCCCAGGTGTAGCGGTTGCCGCCGCCGTCGCCGGGGTGGGCCGCAAGATGGTCACGCATGCGCTGTTCGGCGACCGGGGTCAGTTCGCGACCGAGGCGGTCATAGATCGCCCCAATGGTCGCGAAGGGATCCTGCATGAAATCGGCGAACCGCACGTTGACGATCCGGTCCTGGCCGATCACGCCGTCGTCCACCCACGTCATCAAGCGGTTCAGGCCCAGGATGTTTTCGGCCGCGCACTGCCCGGCGGCGCGTTGAACGGTCGCGTTGTCGCTGGCCAGCTTCTGCAGGTGCGCGATCAGCGCGCTGATCGAAGAGATCACCACCAGCGGGTCACGGTGCGTCTGGACCAGGATCGCGTCGGGGTATTCGGCCAGCAGCTTGTCCAACGTCCACAGGTGGGCCGGGCTCTTCAGCAGCCACTGGCCGGGCACGCCGGACTGCAGATGCTGCAGATACTGGCGGTGATAGCGGTAGGCGGCGGCATGGTCGGCGTCGTACATCAGCCACTGCTGATAGCTCGGCAGGCGGTACTGGGTGGGAAAGATCATGCTGCAGAACGTCCCGCCGGTCATCCGCACGCATTCCTGGCCGCCGCGCGCGCTCATCGGATGGAACTTCATGAAGCCGGGCATCAGCTGCTCGGTCATCTCCAGTTGTGCCTGGGTCTCATCGATGCGCGGGTCGGTCGCGTAGGTGTCGGGTTGGGGGACCGGGAAGGGGTGGTCGACCTCCCACGTCAACGGCGGCCGCAGGTCGGGGTCCTGGCTGAGCAGGTCATAGAGGATTGTGGTGCCGGTGCGTGGCTGGCCGAGGATGAAGATCGGCTGTTCGATCCGCTCGTCGGCGACCTCGGGATGTTCGGTGCGCCACGCGGTGATTTGCAGGCGATTACGCAGCGGCACAATCACATCCGCGGCGGCGATCTCTACGCCGAGTGGGGACAGATCAGCCTCGTGGACCAAACCGTCGACCAGGCGGGAGAGGTTCGCCCGCCAGCCGTCGTCGGCGCCGAAGTCGTCACTGCCGGCCAGCTCGCAGGCCTGCTCGATGAGCTTGGCCGGATCAAGGCGGGCCTCGACTGCGCTCGTCATTTCTGAACCTCCTTGTCCAGCAGGCGAACTGTCACATCCGGCGCGTTGGGGTTGTCCAGCCAGCGAACGACGATGAAACCGCGTCGACGTCCACCGGTGTCCAGCCAGTGGCCCTCGCCGGAGTCTTCGGCGCCGATCGTGAGCCGGACGTATCCGTCGGGATCGGCGTTGACGCCTTTGTTGGTCACCGAGCTGGAGCGTAGCAGCGGCTCCAGGCATTCATGCCAAATACTTTCCAAAGTCACTGACCAGTAACGCGTTTCAGGAGGGCGGAACGTCAGCTGCAGATTCTGATGCGGCTCGAGTGAGAACATGCCGAGCATGTAAAGGTTGTCGGGCGTGGTGTTCTCGCCGCCGAGATTCTCCGCGCCCGAGGTGATCAGAATGTTGGGAGTCTCCAACAGATCGGGACGCACGGTGCGGTGCAAGGTGGTGAGTTTGACGATCGTCCAGCCCATCGCCGTGAGTTGGGCGGCCAGCACTTCGTCGGATATCGGCGCCGGCGGGGGTGCGTCGCCTAGTAACGAGATATCAAGGTGGACAGGGATCTCGGTGGCCGGATCGGCGATGTAGTCGCGCACCACGATCGAGGTGGCGTCGTCCGGGATCTCGATGAACTGTGCGCCGGCCAGGTCGTCGTCGGCGGGACGGGTGGCGGCGAACACGACGTTGAAGCGGCCGCCGTCGTCGAGGACCAGATCGCGGTCGGATAGGTAGTTGCTCATCCGGCGTGGGTTCATCCCGGTGCCGGCCAGGACCTGAAGGCCCAGGTAGGTGGAGGTGCCGCGGGTGCCGGTGACCCGATAGGCCCGGTCACCGCTGATCATGGCCAGCGGGTAGGCGCCGTGCGGGTTGGGTCCGCCAACGAACCGGAACGGGGTGCACATGTCGACGAAGCGCGGATGGTCCGGGTCGATATCCACCGACAGCTCCGTGCACAGCGCGATCACGCGGTTGAGCACTCGCAAGCCCTCGAGTAGCTCGCGCTCGTCCCGCGCGTCCTCGCTGATCTGGATCGTCAGGTCGTCGAGCACCTTCCGGACGAATCCCCATGCCTCTAGCGACTTTTCGCCACTCATCTGCTCCTCATTCCTTGATCGGGCACGGGGCCATGGAATTGACCGCGCGGGAGATTCGGTCCGATAACGAGCCGCCGTCGCGGAGCCAGTCGTCGATGGAGATCCGGACCGACGCCATCGCCAGCGCACCGATGAGGCGCGGGCGCGGGTCGTCGACGGTCAGATCGGTCAACCGGGGCGCGATGGCCTCGGCGATGGCCGTCTCGAAGTTCAGGTAGCAGAGCAGGGTCCACGCCCGCAGGCTCAGCGAGTCGCGGGTCTGGCGCTCGACCTCGGCGATGCTGCTCTCAACAACGCTAAAGCCGGGGGTCAGTTCGGCGAACGCGGCGCTGAGTGCGTCGTTGACGGACAGGTCGGCGGGTTGGCGCCGCAAGGCGTCGGTGATGGCGGCGATCCACGTCGAGGTGAAGCCCTCGGCGACCGCGTACTCCTTGGACTCGAAGTACCGGAAGAACGTCGCGCGGGCCACGTCGGCCTCGTCGGCGATCTGCTCGACGGTCGTCGCGCTCAGTCCGTTGGCCGACACCAGTCGGGCCGCCGCGGTGGCGATGCGTTCCCGGGTTCGCTGCCGTTTTCGGACGCGCAGACTTTCAGACATCGTCTCACTGTAGACAGAGTCTCATTTTTTCTCCGCGAATTCGCGCCGAACGTCACCCCAGAGTCACGTTCGATGCCCAGCGTGACTCTGGAGTGACGCTCGGCGAGTCAGGGGGCGCGGGATTAATCCACTTCAGTTCGCGGTTGCAACTCGCGTACCATTGAATGTCCGGCCGAACCTCGGCCGGGATGCGAGGGGCTGAACGGTTTCGACTTCGCGCATCGAATCAAGGGAAGCGTGCCGGTGCAGGCAAGAGACCACCGTAAGCGTCGTTGCAACCAATTAAGCGCCGATTCCAATCAGCGCGATTACGCTCTCGCTGCCTAAGCGAAGCTAATCCGTCAGACCGGGAGGGCCCTCGGCCCGGACCCTGGCGTCATCTAGAGGGACCCACCCACGGGTTCGGTCGCGGGACCCGTGGGGACATCAAACAGCGACTGGGATCGTCATCCTGACTCGTTCGCATGATCAGGAGATCCGAGTAGAGGCGAGGCGGACTGCGCACGGAGAAGCCTTGAGGGAATGCCGTAGGACCCGGGTTCAATTCCCGGCAGCTCCACCGATAAGCGGGCCAGGCCGAAAGGCCTGGCCCGCTTCGTTCTCATCACATCTTGACCGTCGGCACCAGCCGGGTGAGGTTCCACAACTGGTTGCGCCGGGCCGCCAGCGAGGTCAGCAGCATCGACCCCAACCACAGCGCGACCATGAAGATCAGCGCCTGCCACAGCCGACCGTCGATGCCGCCGAGGATCAACTGCCGTAGCCCGTTGACGCCGTAGGTCATCGGGTCGAGCCGGTGCAGAGACTGGAACGGCTTGGTGGTGGTCTCGACCGGGTACAGCCCGCCGGCGCTGACCAGTTGCAGCATCAGCAGCGTCATCAGCAGCACCTTGCCCAACACCGGGCCGAGCAGGGCGCTGATGGCTTGTGCCACCGCGATAAAGGCGCAGGAAGCCAGGATCATGAAGCCCAGCATCGCCACCGGATGTTCGGCGTGTACGTGCAGGGCGAAGCGCACGACGCCGTACAGGATCACGGCCTGGGGGATTCCGATCAAGACCGCTGGCAGGTAACTGGCCAGCGTGACGCGGATCGGGCTGATCTCCGCTGCGATGGCACGGTTTTGCAGCGGTCGGAACGCCATCCACAACAGCATGGCGCCGAAGAACAGCGCGAGTGTGAGGAAGAACGGTGCCATACCGGTGCCGAAGTTCGGCGCCGAGTTCTCGTGCGAACTTGTCAGCTGAACCGGACCCCCGATCGCCTCGGCGATGGCGTCCTTCTGCTGTGGAGTCCAGTCTGGGACCTTCTGCGCGCCATCGGACAGCTTGGTCGCCAGCTCGTTCGATCCGGAACTCAACTGTGCCGTGCCGGATTTCAGCTGCCGGGCGCCGTCATCGAGTTTGACGATGCCGGCGTTGAGCTGTGCATTGCCCGACGCCACCTGCCGGGCGCCGTCGCGCAGTTGGTTGAGCTTGTCGGTGAGTTCTCTACCCTTGGCCGAAATATCGCTCAGCGTGGAACCGACGGGACCGCCCGCATCGGCCGCCGCACGTGCCTTGTCGAGCTTGGCTTGGATGTCCGGGGTCCGCTGGTGGGCCAGCAGTTGGTCGCGAGTCTCACGCAGCTTTCCGGTGGCGATCACCGACACCGGATCCTGGTTGGCGGACAGGTTGTCGATGATCGAGGTCAACGACTGGGCGGCAGCGTCTTGGGCTCCCGTGATGGTGTCGAGTTCGGTGGACGCCTGCGTCAGCGCCGACGAGCTGTCCTGTACCTGGCCGTTGACCTGATCGCTTTGAGTGCTGATCTGGGTCAGCAGGTTGGTCATCTTGAGCAGGGGATCGGTGGCGGTGTTGATGCCGTCGGACAGGGTGCGGGAGCCGGCCGCCAGTTCCGCGGATCCGCTACGCGCGCTATCGAGGCCGGCCACCAACTGGCTTGCGCCCGTGTCGAGTTGGGCTGCGCCGTCGGAGAGTTGTCGGGCTCCGTCCGCTGCTTGTTTGATCCCCGTCCCCGACGTCGTGATCACCGACAGCACCTGGTTGACCGCCTGCCCGGAGATCCTGGTCGATACGGCGTTGAGTACCTGCTCTATCGCGGTGCGGCCGATGCTCGACGAGATGTAGTTGTTGGCGTCGTTGTATTCGGCGATCAGCTGTGCCTTGCGGGGATTGCCGGTAGTGGGCGAAGCGATGGCCGCGCTGAAGTCCGGTGGCAACTCCAGCATGAAGTAGTACTTGCCGTGCGCGACCCCGTCGCGTGCCTCGGCATCGTCGACCAGGTGCCAGTCCAGGCTTGCGTCGTCGGTGAGACTGTCGGCGATCTGGGTGCCGACGTTCATCGGCTCGCCGGACACTGTGGTGCCCCGGTCCGAATTGACCAGTGCCACAGGGAGCTTATTCACATGTCCGAACGGATCCCAGTACGCCCAGAGATACAGCGCACCGTAGGACAGCGGCATCAACATCAAGACGACGATGGCGATCCGCGTCATCCGATTTCGGGCGAAGCGTTTGATCTCCGACCCCAGGGCAAGTCCGCCCACCATCTCCTCAGTCCTTTCCCGCAGTGCTCGGGATGTGTATGTCGTGCTCGGGTGCCTCGTCGCCGAGCGAATTCGTCACGCCCACAACGACCAGCCGGTCGGCGGCAATGGCGCCAAGGCGTTGCGCGGCCTGCGCCCGTCGTCCGCTGTCACGGACCTGTTCGAGATCACCGACCACCAGGACCGGTCGGTCCGAGCACAGCGCCAGGGCGATCTGCAGCAGGAATATCTCCAGGTCGCCCAGGTCGCCGATGTAGTCGGTCGGCGCCGGACGTTCGATATCTCCGAACGCTAAAGCCAGCACGTCTCGGTCGGCATGGGCACTCGACCGCCGGAACAGGGGAGCGAGCCAGCGGCGCTGCTCGGTCACGACCGTTCCCACGGTGACGGCCTCGTCCAGATCGTCGATGTCTGCGAAGGCCGCTATCGCGCAGTGCCTTCGGATGGCCCGCGGCGCGGTGTCGCCGAACACGGCGACGGTGCCGGCGCTGGGCTTGAGCCGGCCGGCCAGGGTGAGAAGCAGTGCCTTCTGGCTGTGGCCACCGGGCATGTGCACTGCGTGCAGGCCATGGTTCAGGGTGAGGTCGACGGCGCTGAACATCGGGCCGTGCTCGCCGTTGAACGTCAACCCGCGCGCCACGATGATCGCGTCGCCGCCATCGCCGGGCTGTACCTGCGGTGCGGGTACTGCAGCACCTCGGCTCATGGTGTCCCTCCTGGCTTGCCGTCTCGATGCATCGATGATTCAATACGATATGCATTCAATACGGAATGTATCGAGTCGGAGGGGCTATTTGCGGTGAAGGTCACAGAAGCGCGGACAACCCGCCGGCGCACCAACACCCGGGCCCGGTTGATCGAGGCCACCGACGAACTCATCCGGGACAGCGGCCGGACGTGGTTCTCCGTCGAGGAGGTGTGTCGGGCGGCCGGCTTCACCCGTGGGGCCTTCTACTCCAGCTACGACACCATGGAGGACTTACTTTTCGAGGTGTACGAACACCAGAACGATGCCCTCGTCGAGCGTTTGCGCAGTACGGCCGAACCCCTGCTGCAAACCACCGGCGGTCTCCAGACCGACAGTGTGGTGCGGCAATTGCTGAAGGCGGGTGTGGCCGATCAACCGCGGATCGCCCTGCACGCCGCGTTGGTGGCTCGCGCGGCCCATCAGCCTGAGATCGCCCATGCCCTGGACGCCCAAGTCGAACGGTTGCGTGACGGCCTGCAGGGGATATTCGTCGCCCTGATCGCCAAGACCGGCCGGACGATGACCGTTACCCCGGAGGCGTTCACCCGCGCGTTGATGGCCGCCCAGGCCGGCGCCTCGGGTCAGTTTCTCAGCGACCGCGCCGCCACCGAGGAAGTTCGCTATCTCACCGCGCTGGCCGTCGTCGAAGGACTATCTGCCTGACGACGGTGTGCAGGTCAGGAAGCAATTTGCGGAAATCTTTCTTTGCTGTCAATAAATGACACCGGCACGTTTGCGACACCCTCCCAGCTCATTCGGCTGAAGAAGGGGTTAGATTGAAGCATGCCTATTCGCTGCGAGCGTAGGCACCCGGTGGGGAGCGACCGGTCGACGGGTCGCTGGGTCGGGCTGGTTGCTTCGCCATTGTTCGTCATGAGCGTGCTGCTCGTCGGTCCCGTCGCGCCGCCGTCAGCGTCGGCCGCCGACTGTCCCGACGCGGAGGTGGTCTTCGCGCGCGGCACCGACGAGCCGGCGGGGATGGGCCGGGTCGGCGATGCCCTCGTCGACGCACTGCGCAAGCAGGCCCCCGGCATGAACATCGACACCTACGCGGTCAACTACAAGGCCAGCAAGCTGCAGCTGCACGGCGGTGACGGTGCCAACGACGTCATCTCCCACGTCAAGTCGACGGTGTCCTCGTGTCCCGACACCAAGATCGTCCTGGGCGGCTTCTCGCAGGGCGCCAGCGTCATCGACATCGTGGCCGGCGTGCCGGTGGGCGGCATCCCGTGGGGCAGTTCCTTGCCGCCGGAATACGCGAAGAACATCGCGGCGGTCGCCACCTTCGGCAATGTGGCTACCCGCACCAACCAAGCGCTGCCGACGACAAGCGCGCTGCTCGGCGCCAAAGCCATCGACCTGTGCAATCCCGCCGACCCGATCTGCCACGCCGGACCGGGTAATGAATGGAGCGGACACACCGAGGGCTATGTCCCGGGCTACACCAATCAGGCAGCGGCGTTTGTCGCGGCCAAGCTGCTGGCCGGGATGACCCAGCACCTGCCCGACTACGGGTCACTCCCCGGATACGGCCCGACATCTCCCTACGGACCGGACTCGTCGATGTCGGGGTCGCCGCCCGGATACGGACCAGACACGTCGCTGCACGGCACGCAGCCGCAGTACCCCGCGGAGACGCCGAGCTACGTTCCCCAGACGACCGCGCCGGGCCCGACGACGGTCGCACCGAGTTCGCCGTCGACGAGCGGGTTGGTATAGGGCCGCTAGCGGGTGATACCCGTGCGGCTCACACTCCGCCGCAGATGCAGGGCGGCACCAGTGAGCGGATTGTCGAATAGCGGCAGTCGGCGAAGTCGCCGCAGCACCACCGCGCGGCCCAGGACTCCGGCGAGAACCCCGAGCACGAAGTAGCCGCGATCTCGACGGCTCGCCTGACGCCGCAGCGCGGCCACGTACCCGCACACCGCGGCAAGCGCGGCGGTCGTCAAGACCACCACGATCATCAAGCCGACCGGATCCACGGGAACGATCACACCACCGTCGGGGCCAATCCAGGAGAGCTGACCGAAGGTCGTGACCGAACCGAATACCGAGCGTTACCGTCAATTGGTTAGGAACTCGGATCCGAGTCCCGTCCCGACTATGTGCGAATGGCTCGTTCGGCCGGTCATGTTGGCTAGGCTCCCGCTTGGCAAGCAGCGCCGTCTACCTCTACGAGTCCGATTCGGAGCAGACGACTATGGCCAATATCGTCCTCGTCAACCCGCGGTTCGAGGTGTCGTACTGGGGCTTGGAACACGCCCTTCCGCTACTGGGCAAGAAGTGCAACGTCCCCACCGCCTGCCTGCCGCTGCTGGCCGCGCTGACGCCGCCCGAGCATCAGGTCACCCTCGTCGACGAGAACGTCGAGGACATCGACTTCGACAAGCTGGCCCAAGCCGACATCGTCGGGCTCACCGGCATGATCGTCCAGCGGCAGCGCATGCGCGAAATCCTCAGCGAACTCAAAGCCCGCGGCGTGTTCGTCGTCGTCGGCGGTCCGTGGATCAGCGTGCAGGAGGACTACTTCGACGGTCTTACCGACGCGATCTTCGTCGGCGAAGCCGAGACCACCTGGCCGCAGTTCCTCGACGACTGGCAGCACGGCCGCCACCAATACCGCTACGAGCAGGCCGAGCGCACCGATATGACAACCGTGCCGGTACCGCGCTACGACTTGCTGAAGACCAAGAACTACGTCTTCGGCAGCGTCCAGTTCAGCCGCGGCTGTCCGTTCCAATGCGAGTTCTGCGACATCATCGTCACCTTCGGCCGCAAGCCGAGGCTCAAGACCAGTGCACAGGTGATCGCCGAGCTCGAAGCGATGCGCACGGCGGGCCTGTCCATCGGCTTCATCGTCGACGACAACCTGATCGGCAACAAAGCCGCGGTCAAGGTGCTACTGCAGGATGTCCATGCCTGGCAGGAGCGGGAGGGATACCCGCTGCAGTTCTTCACCGAGGCATCGTTGAACCTCGCCGAGGACGACGAGCTGATGGCGCTAATGGTCGCCGCCAACGTCACGGTGGTCTTCATCGGGATCGAAAGCCCGAACGAGGATTCATTGAAAGAGGCGAAGAAATACCAGAACGTGAAAAAGGGCGGCACGATCGTCGATCGGGTCCGCAAGGTGCAAGACGCCGGCCTGGAGGTCTGGTGCGGCATGATCGTCGGTTTCGACAACGACGACACCCGAATCTTCAAAGAACAAGCCGAATTCATCAACGAGACCGACATCATGCACGCCATGGTCGGCATGCTCGCCGCCATCCCCAAGACGCCGCTGCACGCCCGCCTGAAGGACGAGGGGCGGCTTGATCTCGACGATGAGCAGACCTTCGGCACAAACGTGATTCCGCTCAACATGAGCCGAGATGAGCTGCGCGACGGGTATATCGGTCTGATGCGCGACCTCTATGACCCCGATTCCTATTTCGACCGGCTCGAGAGCCTGTACGTCACACGTGAATTCGACTTCGGTCGAGCGCGCAATGCGTACCTGCGTGAGCGTCCGTGGCGCCGCCTGAAGGCCCAGTTGTTCGACGGCGCACGAGCATTCGGTCTATTCCTGCTGCTGATGAAGAATGTGCCCGACGCACATCTACGTCAGGTCTATCGCCGTCGGATGTGGAAGATGCTGCGCAGCCGGCCGGACCCGGGCGTCCTGTTCGTCAGCGTGGTGAAGTGCGCGACGCACTACCACCATTACACGATGTCGCGCGAGATGTCCGAGCGTCGAACGTTGGTCAACACCTTCTAGTTGCCGTTGCTGCCGGCGACCTGCTCCAAGAACTCCACGGCGAGGACCCGCACGGGCACGTTCGTCGCCTGACTCTGCTTGCGCAACACGTCGAACGCGGCGTCGGCGTCGATGCCGTGCATGGCCATCAGCACACCCTTGGCCTGTTCGATCGGGGCCCGGCTCTGCAGCACCCGTTGGATCGACTCCGCGGTGTCGCGGGCGGACTTGTAGCGGGCGAAATCGCCGATCGCCCGGGAGACCGCTTTGGTCAACAGTTCGAGGATCTCGGCGTCGAGGCCGTCGAAGGCGTGAAATGACCTGCCGTACAAGTTGAATGAGCCGAGCGTCAGATCCTCGGTGAACAGGGGCGCGGCCAGGAAGCTGTGGACGCCCTCGTCACGCGCCGCGGACGCGAAGTCAGGCCAGGCGGCCATGGCCTCTTCGGAGTCGAGTTGGACGACGGTGCGGGTGCGCGAAGCATGCAGGCAAGGACCTTCACCGGCGTCGTACTGCTCACTGTCGATCCGCAGCGTCCGCTCGTCGGTGTGTACGGCGGTATAGGTCAGGCCGCCGAGGTCGATCGTGATTCCGGTGCAGTCAGCCCCCTCGATGGCTTCCTGGGCGATCGAGGCAACCCCCTGAAGCAGGGTCAACAGGTCGTCTTCGTCGGTGACGCTGCGACCGGCGTCGACCAGCAGGCTCGCCAATTGCGATGCCGACATGGCGTTGCGGGTGGCAGCCTCAATGACGATTTCGGCCGCCTGCTCAGCGTCGACTCCATCCAGCGGCTCGGCCGGGATGGAGTTCTCGACGCGCGGGTCGCTGTGCTCCATGGGGTGAGTGTCCCACCTTCGGGACTCGGTGTTGCTGTAAGGCTCACTTAGGGCAGAACTGTGTGCATCAACATCACGTTGTAGGCCGACCACAGCGAGAGGTTGTAGTACAGCTCGCGACCCGTCGACCACGGATGCAGGAACGGCGCATAGATGCCGCCCGGGATTTGCATCGACGACACCAGCATCTGCTCAGGGCCCCACGGGCCCTGCGGCGCGGGCGCGGTCCGCATGACCACGTCGTTGTTGCCGTTGCAGTACAGCACCAGGTACTGCTTCAGATAATTGTTGAATTGGGCCGACATCTCGCCGACCGGGCCGGGGATCACCGGGGTGGCCGCGGCCGGGCTGCCGGCAACCCAGGAGTTGCTGTCGGAGTTCCAGTACTCGTACTTCGTCAGGTCGGGAATCAACCCGGGGGATACCCGCGCCACGTATGCCGATCCGCCGCGACCGTTGGGTGTCCCGAACGAGTAGATGTACGGATCACCCGGGCCGGGCTTGAGGAAGGCGCCCATCTGGAACTTCTCGTTGCCGTTGGACGGCTGACGAACCGTGCCCGGGTAGACACCCCACGTCTCGCCGTTGTCGGTCGACGTCGCGATCGCCGAGTAGTTGGTGGTCCAGGCGCCGTAGTTGTCCCAGCTCTTGATGGACATGAAGTTCAAGAACTGGTTCGGCCCGACGGCCACGCCCGAGGTCGGGATGATGCCCGTTTCCTGCGGCGCGCCGTTGATGCTGTTGATCACCTGCTTGGCGATGCCGGGTCGCCACACCGGCGACCCGGAGTACTTGTTGCCGACGGCGCCGTCGGGCACCGCGACGGTGTTGGCCAGGGAACCGTCGGTGCTCCGCATCAGTGTGTTGTAGCGCCACTGCTTGCCGGGGATCATGCAGAAACCGTTGGTGTCGCCGAACGCCAGCAGCACCTGGCGGTGCGTGGGATCGCCGTTGTCCCACATGATTCCGAGGTCGGTGCCGGTGATGGCGAACTTCTGAATGGTCTGATTGGGACTGTCCGGTCCGGTCACCCAGCCGACGACGGAGGTGCCCGGCGGTGCGGTCGACGGCGCCGGTTGCGCCGCCGCGGGGGCAGGTTGGGGCGTAGCGGGTGCGGGTTTCGGTGTCGGCGCGACCGCCGCCTGCTTCTGCACCGTGCCGGCGTTGGGCATGAACGCGTTGATCAGCATCTTGCCCAATGTCGGCAGCGGCGCTTGGTCATTGGTGCCGACGGGCTTATGCCCGATCGGGCGGTCGAAGGGCGCAATTGCCGACGGTTGCGGAATCTGAAAGGCCTGATTGGCGGCGGGTTGCGCCGCGGCGGACGCACCCTCGCACGGGTCGGCGGCCGCAGGCGGCGCGACACCGGTCGCCGCGCACAGGCCGACGACGAGGGTCGAGGCCAGCGACAGCGAGGGGATGCGGGGACGCGGCGACACGGCACACCTTTCGGAGGCGGGACGTCGCTGTGACGTCTGTGGGTTCTTGTGACGATAGGGACCGATGGGCCTATTGCGACCTGCGCGGTATCGATAGGTATGCATCCGTGACCGTGTCGCAACCAAGCGAGTGCTGTTTGGGCTAATGTGCGCTTGACGAAAGCGGGGATCGATGAGACTTGATGTGTGCGCTGTGGCCGCCCTTGTCGCGGTGGTCGGTCTGACCGGTACGGCCTGTAATAACTCCGATTCCACAACCGCGGCGACGAGTTCGTCGGCTTCGGCGACGAGCGCGGCCCCGGTGAACGGTGCCCAGCCGGCTTCCCTCGTGCCGACGCCTGCCAGCAGTCAGTCGACTAAGGGCCCGGATGCCATCGCGGACAACGGAATTCATCTGCACTACCAAGTCAATGGAGCGCCCGCCGAGGTGATGGCTGCCTACAAGGCAGCGTTGGAATCCAAAGGCTGGGCGGTGACCACCGTCGTCACGTCGACCGACTCGCACGGTGGTGGCGCCACGTACACCGGCACCAACGGCAACGCCTACGGCGTGTTCGACGGCGGCGGGTTCAACACCACGACCTACATCGACGTTTGCACGTGGCCTGCAAAACCGGCAAACCCGAACTGCGCGCGCGGCGACCGCTGAGCCGGGCCGAGTCCTCGTCCTGACGCCGGAAGGAACCCCGTGCGCCGCCGTCTGACAGCGCTAGTCGCCGCCCTTCTCATGCTGTTCGCCGTTCCCGCCACGCAGGCTCCGGCCGCTCCCGATCCCCCTGGGGCGCTCATGTTCGGCGGGCTGCAGCGGACCTACGTGGTGCATGTGCCTGCTCGGCTCGAGCACCCCAACGGCCTGGTGCTCAACTTGCACGGCGGCAGCCAGACCGGTCGCAAGCAATCCGCGGAGACCAACTACGACGCCATCGCCGACCAGTACGGCTGGGTGGTCGCCTATCCCAACGGTATCGACTTCAGTTGGGCCGACGGGCGCGGCGCAGCGGCCCCGGACCGGCAGGGGGTCGATGACGTCGGCTTCCTGGCAACGCTGATCGGCCGGCTCACCCATGACTACGGCATCCCGCCTGGACGGGTCTTCGTCACCGGGATGTCGGCGGGCGGGTTCATGGCCAACCGGCTGGCATGCGAGCGACCCGATCTGGTGGCCGCGATAGCCCCGGTGTCGAGCACGCTCGGGGTGAACGTTCACTGCAATCCGTCCAAACCCGTGTCGGTGCTGGCGATTCACGGCACTGCAGACAAGGTCGTGCCCTACAAAGGTGGCCGGATGATCGGGCGCGGGGGAGCCAGCACCGTCGTGTCCGCGCCGACGATGGTGGATCGGTGGTTGGCGTTCGACCGCTGCCCGCCGGCGACAACAACGTCGATCGATGGCGGAAAACGCTTGGCCGCCTTCGGTTGTGGCGATGGCACCGAGGTCGTGTTCGTCACCATCGACGGATGGGGCCACACCTGGCCGTCGAGCCCCGTCTTCGATGCGTCACGGGCCAGTGCGGAGTTCTTCGCCGCGCACGGCGGCTGAGCTCGGGCTGCTCACGGCTGCCCGGGCAGCAGCATGGATTGCCACGTGTTGCCCTCTTTGGTGGGTTGGGCAAGTTCCGATTGGGTGTATTGCCGCCCGTCGGGTCCGACGTAGAGGCCTGTCGCGGGGTCGTATTCGCTGACGGCAACCAGTGCCGGCGGGGCAGCATCAGCCGGCGGTGTGCCCGGCGGGAGCTCGGGGACAGCTTGTCCCGACAGCGTCGCGTTCGGGTCGCCCTTCCAGTTGTTGCCGTCGTTGAGCGGCACGTAGTTCTGGTCGCTTTCGCAGAGCTTGACCGTCGGCGCGCGCTTGCCCGGCACCGTCTCGCACGGAATGTTGCGCGCCCCACGGACATTGAACGGAGAGTCCTGGGGGGTCCGGCAGTACAGGTCGCCCGGTGGCCGCTCCGGATAGTCGACCAGGTTGGGGATGCGTTGCTGCTGCGCAGGAAGAAACCCGGTGGTGCAGGCCGGCGGGAGATTGATGTTGAGGTTGAACGACAGGTATTCCCCGCGGTAGGCCTGGTTGGTGTTGGCATTGGCCATGAACGTGGCCTGCCCTTCCGAGACCGCGTGCGGCAGAAGCACGAGCAGTTGTTCGATGTCGTTCTGGTAGGTGACGGCGACCTGGCCGATGCTCGCGAGGTTGGCCACGATGACCGGCAGCGTGGGCTTGAGTCGCTCGATGAGGTTGCGGGCCTGCTCGTTGGTCGCAACCAAGCCGCCCTGGTCGATCACCCCGGCGACGGCGTCGTTGTGGGCTTTCAGCTCACCGGTGACCGTCGCGATGTGCGACGCCCAGGCTTGGATGGCGGCCGATGTCTGCACCTGGGAGTCCATCACCGGTTTGGCATTGTCGATCAGGTTGACCAGGGGGTCGAGATTGGCGCGCGCGTCGATCGCCAAAGCCGTTGTACCCCTGACGATGTCGGACAGTTGCGGACCTAGGCCAGCGACCGCGGTGTATGCCTCGTCGATCGCGGTCTTGAGGTTCTCCCGAGGTATCGCCTGCAAACCCGAATTGGCGGCGTCGAGCAGTGTGTTGATGTCCGGTGGCACGGAGGTGTCGTCCCGCGGAATCACATCGCCATCCCTGAGCGGCCGTGCGGTGCCGTCGCGGGGGATGACGTCGACGTACTGTTCACCGATCGCGGACTGGCTGTGCACTTCCGCCCGAAGGTCGGACGGGATGTCGATCCCCGACTTCAAAGACAGCACGGCGTCGACTCCGTTGTCACTCAGCCGAACTGACTGCACCCGGCCGACCTCGACCCCGCGGTAAGTGACGTTGCCGGTGCTGTACAGGCCGCCGGTCTCCGGCAACTGCATGGTCACGCTGTAGCGGCCCACGCCGAACCACTTCGCCGGCAGCTTGAGAAAGTGCAGACCCATCACCGCGATCGCAGTCGCCGCGATGACTACGAAGACCGCAAGCTGGATTAGCATTTTGCGGGTCAGATGCATGTCAGGGGCCTTGGTCGAAGTTGTAGGGCGCGACCAGAGGATTGCTCTTCGTGTAGGGACTGGGGAACTGTCCGATCGTGCGGCCCCACTGCATCTCGAGCTCGGTGAGGTTGCCCTCCCACCGCGTCCCGGTGAACAACCCCTGGTCGATACGGCTCAGCGTGAGGTCGACGACGGCGGTCATGTTCGCGTAATCGCCGCGCTGCCACTTCTCGATGGTCTCGTTCGGAAACGGGAACGTGGGGATCAGGCTCAGCGCGCGGGTCATGCTCGGACCGGCATTCGCCAGTGATTCCAGCACTGGCCCAATGTCTTTGAGCTCTTGGATCAAACTCTCTTTGCTCTGCCCGACCGAGCTGACGACCAGATTGCTGAATCTGCCCAGCTGATCGGCGGCGGCAACGAGGTTGTCGCGCTCGCTGTTCAGCACCGCCAGCGCCGCCGGCACGGTTTTGAGTGCTTGGTCCAGCACCGGCCGGTTCGCGGCCAGAGTTCCGCTGAGCCTGTTGAGGCTGTCGGTCGCGGCGATGATGTCGTCGGTCTGGTCGTTGACGTTGCCTGCGAACCGGTCCAGCTCACCGATGAGGCTGCGCAGATCCTGCTCGCGGCCCCGGAACGCGGTACTGAACGCCTCTGTGATGTCCTGCACCTGGGCTAGCCCACCGCCATTGAGCACGGTGGAGACCGCGGCCAGGGTCTGCTCGACCGTCGGAAAGGAGCCCGAATGTGACAGCGGGATACGGGACCCGTCGTGCAACCGGCCCTGCGGTGGTGCGTCGCCGGGTGCGCTCAACTCGATGTGCTGGGAACCCAGGATGCTGGTGAGACCGATTGTGGCGGTGGCGTTGGCCGGCAGGTTGACATCGCGATCGAGCCGCATGGTGACCAGGGCATGCCAGCCCTCCAGTTCGATCTTGGTGATGTGTCCGACCGTCGCGTCACCGACACGGACCCGCGAGTTGGGCTGAATTTTGTTGACGTCGGGCATCTCTGCCTGAATCAAAAACGATCCGGCCCCGCCACCCTGTGTCCCGGGCAGCGGCAGCGAGTTGAGTCCCTGCCAGTTGCCGATGCCGCAGCCGGACGACACGGCCACGACGGTGAGCAGCGCCCCCAGCGTCACTGCGCGGCGGCGCGTCATGACCCGCCCCCAGCCGGCGCCATCATTCCGGTCAGTCCTGCTGTCGGGTCGGTCGACACAGCCGGCGCTTCCGCGGGCAGCAGGACGGCGGCGGGCGCAGCAGCTGCCGGCCGCACGTAGTCCGGACGCATCCAGTCCTCGCTGTAGGTCACCTCGTTGGGCCTGGCTTGCGGTCCCACGAGGAAGTTCTCCCCGAGGGGCAGGAAGTTGTACTGGCGGTTCTTGATGATGGGCGCCAAATACTGCACGCACAGCTTCGCGGACTGTTCAGCGCCCAGCCGCGATGCGGCCTGTATCGCCCCGCACAGAAACGAGATCGGGTTGGCGAAATTGTTGACCGCCAGCGCGCCGGTGAAGGCGCCGTTGGAGGCCTCGTAGATATTGGTGAAGTTGGCGACGGTCGTCGGTGCGATGTGCAGGGTCTGCTTGATGTCGTCGAGGCTCTCGGTGAGCGCAGTGCTGATCGACGCCAGCTTCTCGGTCGTGGTCCCGATGGTGTCGCCGGTGTCCTCGACGAAGTCCTTCACGTCGCCGATGACCGAATTCATGTCGGTGAAGGCCGCGCCGATCTTCGCAGGGTCGTCGGCGAGGAGCCCGGTCACCGCCGCGAGATTCTGGTTGAGCTGTCCCAGCACGTCGCTGCTGCCACGCAATGCGGTGATGAGAATGGACAGGTTTCTGAAGGTCGCGAAGATGTCTCCGCTGTGGTCGCCCAGCACCGACATCGCCTGTGACAGTTTCATGATCGTCTCGCGGATGGTGCCACCCTGCCCACGCAGGTTGCCCGCGGTCGTGTTGATGAAGGAGCCCAGCGTGCTGACACCGCCCGGGGCCGTCGGCTTGAGCAGTTCGGTCAGGCGTTGCAACTGCACCCGCACCTCGTCCCACTCCACCGGAACTGCGGTGCGGTTGCGGGGGATGACGGCGCCGTCATGCATGGTCGGGCCGCCGGTATACACCGGTGTCAGCTGAATTGCGCGGCCGGTGACCAACATCGGAGAGAGGATTGCCGCCATCGCGTCGGCGGGCACCTTGTATTTCCGGTCGAACCAGAACGAGATCTTCACCCCGTCGGGATGCGGCTCGACCGCCGTAACCCGGCCCACCGGCACACCGAGGATGCGGATGTCGTCGCCCGGGAACAGTGCCGTGCTGTTGTCGAAGTAGCCGACGACCTCGATGCGGTCCCCATGGCCGATGGTACGCAGCAGCACACCGCCGACGAGGACGAGTATCAGGAGAACCGCGAGCGCGGTACGGCCCTTGCGTACCGCGCTCATTGGGCGGCTCCGGGCTCGCCGGGGGCAGGGACGTACACCGGTGCGGGCGTCGGGTCCGGGGTGGAGGCGATATCGGTCGGGGCCTGAGCGGGCGGCCCCGGCGGTGGCCCACCGGGTGGCGGCGCGGGCAGCGGCTCACGGTACGGGTAGCGCGGATCACCCGGCTTGCCGGTGATCGCATCGGGCAGATTCAGGTGAGGTTCACCGCCCTGACCGGTCCGCGGGTAGGGGACGGGCAGCGCCGGAGTGCCGGGTTGACCGACCTGCGGGTCGGTGCGCAGCGACGGCACCAGGGTGGCGGGGTCCACCCCCAGATCGGAGAACGCGGCATCGATGAACGGCTGAACGAATTGTCCGGGAAAGAGGTTGGCCAGATACGCCTTGAAGAACGGTCCGGACGACACCGACTCGCCCAGCGACATCGCATAACTGTTGAGCCGCCTGATCGCTTCCTGGACGCGTCCCTTGCGGTCGTCGACGATGGTCAGCACGCCGTTGAGCTTCTCCAGTGCCGGTTTCAGCTGGGCTCGATTCTCGGCGATGAAACCTTTGAGTTGCTGGGAGACCGCGGAAAGGTTATGCCACAACTGGTCAAGGCCCGCGCTTTGCGCATTGAGTGCGATCAGTAGGGAATTCGTCTGGCGCACGAGGTCGACGATCTGATCGGTGCGCTCGGCCAGCACCGCAGTGGTCTTGGCCGCGTTGGCCAGCAGGTTGCGCAGCGCAGCGTCCTGCTTGTCGAGGGTATCGGCGAACCGGGCCACCCCGACCACAGCCTGATGCAGGTCGGGTGGCGTGTGGGCGAACGTCTCGGCCATCGTCGACAACGATTGTGAAAGCTGTTCAGTGTCAAGCCCACTGATCGTCGTGGTCAGGTCACCGAGGGCGTCGGGCAGCTGATAGGGCGAGGTAGTTCGGTCTCGGGGGATCGGTCCGGAAAGGGATCCGTCGCCACGTGGGGTGACGTCAAGCATCTTCGTGCCGAGCAGCCCCTTGGTCTTGATGGCGGCCAGCGTCCGCTCACCGAGGTGTACATCGCCGTCGATCCTGAAGGTCACCAACACCTGCGGACCGTCGAGCTCGATACTGGACACCTTGCCGACCGGTAGCCCCGAGACTTCGACCGTGGCGCCTGTGAACAAGCCGCCCGCTTCGGCGAAGTAGGCGGTGTAGTTGCGGCCTGGGTTGAGGAACGGCAGCTTCTGCCAATTCAGTGCGCCCATCACGATTCCAGCGATGACGACCGCGCCGACTGCTCCGAGGATTACCGGGTTGCGTTCGGAAAACGACTTCACTTCGGCGTGCACCGCCCGGTGTCCTGCCCGGCCACCTTGACGAAAACCGGTTGTCCGCCTTTGCCGTTCAATTTCAGTATCAGGTCGCATAGGTAGAAGCTGAAGAAGTCGCCGTACATCCCCTGGCGCTGCAGTGCACGGTATTTGTCCGGCAGCGTGTCGATGAGCTTCTCGAGGTATTCGTGATCGGCGACGGCGATCGACGAGACGCGGTCGGTTTCGCGCACCACCTTCTGAAACGGCGCACGGGCTCCGGCAAGCAGATCGGCGACAGTGGCCGCCGCCGCACTGGTGGCGGTGAACGCGGCGGCGACGTCGGTCTTGCGGGCGTTGAGGGCCTGCACAAGTCCCGTCAGATTGGTGACCGCCTTGTCGAGTTGGGCGCTCTGGCTTCCGAGGGATCCCAGGACCGCGTCGAGGTTGGTGATGACCTCGCCGATCAGCTGATCACGGTCGGCCAGCGTGTTGGTCAGTGCCGCAGCCTGATTGAGGAACGAGCCGATCGTCGCCCCCTGCCCTTGCAGAGCCTGGTTCAGCTGCGAGCTCAGTGCATTGACCTGATCCGGGCTCAGCGCACGAAACAGCGGTTTGAACCCACCGATCACCGAATCGAGGTCCAATGCCGGAGCAGTGCGGTCCACGGGAATGGTCTGGCCGGCCTCAAGGCGTTTGACTCCGCCCGTACCTTCGTCGAGAGCCAGGAACCGGCCGCCAATGACGTTGTCGTACCGAATGATCGCTCGCGTACCTTCGGTCAGCACCAACGTGTCGGTTGCCGAGAATTCGACTCGCACGGTGGCATCGCGGTTGATCCGGATGTCCTCGATCTTGCCGACCTCGACACCCGCGACCCGCACGAAGTCACCCTTCTTCAGGCCGGTGACATTGGTGAACACTGCGTTGTACACGGTGCCGGCGTTGAACCGGAACTGCGCGAAGATGGCCAGCAGCGCGAACGCGCCGAGGAAGCACACCGTGAGAAAGATGCCCAGCCGCCAGACGGCGCCCGCAAGGTTGTCTTTCACGGCTGATCTCCCGTCGCCGGTCCTGGCAGTGGTTGTGGTTGAGCTGTGGCGGGCTCCGGTGCGGGTGGTACACCGGGCCATAGCGGCACTCCGCCGGGCCCGTACCACGCCGCGCCGTACGGCGGCATCCCCGGGGGTACCACCGGTCCGGGCGCCGGGCCGGGTAGACACTGGCGGATGCTGGGCGGCCGTGGGTTACCGCGCGTCACCGGGAACCAGTCCGCCCAACAAGGATGTCCCAGGCCGGGATTGGGCCGGATGTCCAGGCCGGTGCCCCAACCGGTGTTGGTGACGAGTTGGCGGACCGGGAAGTTCTTGGTCACGTCGGGCAGCGACCCACAACCCGGCTTTCCGCCCGGCCCGCCCTTGGCCCCGACGATCGGCAGGTTGTCCGGATATTGATAGGGGTCATTGCCCAACAGCAGCGCGACGTCGAAGACCGCGGACTTGCCGTCCTTTCCGCCCCACGCCTCATAGCCGCCGTTGTTCAACGTCCAGGTGGCGCCCTGCAGCCAGCAGGTGTAGACGGGGTTGTATTTGAGCAGCAGTGCGGTGGTGGGCTCCAGGATGTTCGCGGCGCGCACGAGGTTGCCGCTGCTGCCCTCCAGCAGATCTTGACCGGATTGGGCGAACCCGATTGTGTTGAGCAGCAAGGTGTCCAAGGCCTGTGACCGGCTCGCGATGGTGGAACTGACTGTGCTGGCCGAATTCAGGATCGCGACGATGTCGGGGGCGGCCGCGGCGTAGGTGTCGTTGAAGTTCTTGAAGGATCGCCAGTCCGCGCGGATGGTGTCGCTTCGGTCGTTGAGCGCCTGGAGCACCTGGTTGAGGTCGGTGGTCGCCTCGCCCATCCGGGGGCCCTGCCCGCGTACTCCGTCGGCGACGGCGGTCAGTACCGCGTTGAGCTTGGCCGGGTCGACCATGTTCAGCAGGTTGACGACGTTCTCGAAGACAGTGTTGACCTCGGTGGTGACGTTGGCCGAGCGCAGCACCGCGCCGGCGGCCAGACGCTGTGAGCTCGGATCGGCGGGGTAGACCAGGTCGACGAACTTGGCGCCAAACACCGTCGTCGAACTGATTTGCGCACCGACATTCGCAGGGATGTAACGGATTTGGTCGGGATCGAGCTCCAGCCGCAGACTTGTCGGCCCCTGGCCACCGGCGATGTCGGCGACGCGGCCTACCTGCACGCCGCGCATCTTCACCTTGGCGCCGGCCTCCATGACGAGTCCGGAGCGGTCCGACGTCACCGTCACCGGCACGTACGAGCGGAACGTCCCGGCGAACGCTGTTCCGGTGACGAAGAAGAAGACGGCGATAGCCGCCACCAAGATGACGGTCCACCAGCCGTCGGGAAGACGGTTCTCTCCGGGTCGGGCGTCCATCTCACCCGGCCAAGTTGAAGTTGCCCGACTGGCCGTAGACCGCCAGCGAGATCATCACGATCTCGACCGCGGCGACGACCATCGACGTGCGTACCGCACGCCCTACCGCCTCGCCCACGCCTGCCGGGCCGCCCTTCGCGGTGAAGCCGTAATAGGTGTGCACCAACATGATCACGATCGTCATGGCGACCGATTGCATGAACGACCAGATCACGTCGGTGGGGTTGAGGAACGTGTTGAAGTAGTGGTCGTACACGCCCGAACCCTGCCCGTAGATGGCGACGGTTCCGGTCCGGGCGGCGAGGAAGGCCATCATGACGGCGATGCAGTACAGCGGAATGACCACGATGACGCCGGCCAGCACCCGCGTGGAAGCCAGGTATGTGACCGACCGGATACCGATGACCTCGAGTGCGTCGATCTCCTCGTTGATCCGCATGGCGCCCAGCTGAGCGGTGGCGCCGGCACCGATGGTGGCCGACAGGGCGACCGAGACGGTTCCGGGCACGATGAGGCGGACGTTGAAGAAGGCCGACGCGAAACCGGTCAGTGCTTCGAAACCGACTGAGGACAATTGGTTGTAGCCCTGCACGGCGACCAGAGCACCGGTGGTCATGGTGAGAAATCCGACGATCGCGACCGTCCCGCCGACGACGGCCAGCGCTCCTGCGCCGAGGCCCATCTGAGCGATGAGCCGCAGCAATTCTTTGTGGTAACGCGTCACCGCTTCCGGAATTGCCGTCAAAGTCGTTACATAGAACCGGGTTTGGGCGCCAATCCGGTTCCAGCCCGCGGCCGCGCCCTGCACACCGCTGACCAACTTCGGGTGCAATCCACTGGGCGTACTGACACTCACCAGGGCGCCCTCATCCCACCGTGAACTGAATGCCCACGGCGGTCACGATGACGTTGATCGCGAACAACACCATGAAGGTGAACACGACGGTCTCGTTGACCGCATTGCCGACGCCGGCCGGACCACCGCCCACCGAGATGCCCTTGTAGCAGGCGATCAGGCCGGCGGAGAGCCCGAAAAGGGTTGCCTTGGTGAGTGAGACGATGACGTCGCCCATGCCGGTCAAGAGCGTCATGCCGGCGGCGAACGCGCCGGGGGAGACGTGCTGAATGTAGACGCAGAAGATGTACGCGCCGGTGAGGCCGGCAAGGATCACGGTTGCCGAGAGCGCCAGCGCGACCGTCGTAGCGGCCAACACCCGTGGAACCACCAGTGCCTGAATCGGATTGATGCCCATGACTCGAAGGGCGTCGAGTTCTTCCCGGATGGTGCGAGCGCCGAGATCGGCGCACATTGCGGTGGCGCCGGCGCCGGAGACCACCAGAACGGTCACGATGGGCCCGATCTGGTTGACGGTGCCGATCGCGGCGCCGGTCCCGGAGAAGTCGGTCGCACCGAACTCACCGAGCAGGATGTTGAAGGTGAACACCAGCAGCACCGAGTACGGCAGGGTGAGCATGAGTGCCGGCAGCACCGATACGCGGGCGACAAACCAGGTCTGCAGCAGGTATTCACGCCAGGCGAACGGCGGGCGGAACATCACCACCAGGGTGTCCAAGGACATGGCGATGAATCCGCCAAAGGCCCGTACCGGCTTCGTCAGTGGGTTCGGCGGCCCGGGTTCGACGATGACGACCGGCGGCATGGCGGAACGCTATCGCGAGCGTTGCTGTAGTTGCTGCTCCTCAATGGGGGCTAATTCCTACCCCCAAAGAGTTAGCTGCAGGTGCGACGCCCCCGTCAGGGCGAAAAACTCACTTCGGCGACATCGGCCGCAAACGGTCAGCGCACCCCGCGAGGATTTGCTGACCGCCGGCTGTCACCGGTTCTGGCCGCCCCCCGGCAGGCGGACCACCTGGACGAAGAACTCGTCGATCTGGCGTACGGCGCTCATGAATTGGTCGAGGTCCACCGGCTTGGTGACGTAGGCGTTCGCGTGCAGCTTGTAACTGCGCAGAATGTCCTCTTCGGCCGAGGAGGTGGTGAGCACCACCACCGGGATGGTGCTCAGGTCGTCGTCGGACTTGATCTTCTCCAGCAGTTGGCGCCCATCGTATTTGGGCAGGTTCAGATCGAGCAGGATGAGGTCGGGTCGTGAGGCGTCGGCGAACTGGCCGCGCCGGTAGAGATAGTCCAAGCCCTCTTCGCCGTCGTGAACGACATGCAGCGTGTTCTTGAGCTTGTTGTGTTCGAACGCTTCCCGGGTGATCAATTCGTCGCCCGGGTCGTCCTCGATGAGCAGGACATCGATGGCGCGACTGTCGTCGGTCATGAAGAGCTTCCTTCCAATTGCGGCTCGTGCTCGAGTTTGGTCATGGCGGGGAGGGTGAAGCGGAAACGGGTCCCGCCGTCGTATGACGTGTCGATGGCAATGGTGCCGCCATGGTGCTCGATGATCTTCTTGACCAGTGCGAGCCCGATTCCGGTGCCCGCGTAGGCATCCCGGCCGTGCAGCCGCTGGAAGATCACGAATACCTTCTCGACGAATTCGTCAGCGATGCCGATTCCGTTGTCCGAAAAGGTGAACAACCACTGTCCGTCGTCATCGTCGGAACCGGCTTCGCAGCTGATCGCGATGCGGGGCGGCACGTCCTCGCGGCGGAATTTCACCGCATTACTCACCAGGTTCTGCCACAGCATCGTCAGCAGCGTCGGGTCTCCCATGACTGTGGGGAGCGGGCCGGAGCGGGTGATCTCGGCGCCGGTCTCCTCGATGGCCGTGGCCACGTTGGAAATCGCCGCATCCAGCACCGTATCGAGGTTCACCTTGACCTGGGTGGAGTTGAGCCGGCCGACCCGGGAGAACGTCAGCAGGTCGTTGATCAGAACCTGCATCCGCTTGGCGCCGTCGACGGCGAAATCGATGTACTGCTGGCCGCGTTCGTCGAGCTGATCACCGTACCGCTTCTCCAGCAATTGGCAGAACGATGCCACTTTGCGCAGCGGCTCCTGCAGATCGTGGGAGGCGACGTAGGCGAACTGTTCCAACTCGGCGTTGGACCGGCGCAGTTCGGCGGCTTGTTCATCCAGTTGTTCGCGAGCCTGGCTGGAGGCCTCCAACTCGTCGACGATGCGGCGTCGCATGTCCTCGACGTCGGTGGCAATCGAGCGAATGTCTCTGGGGCCCTCGGGAACGATTTGCTCGGCGAAGTTGCCGATCGTGATTCGCCGGCATGCGGCGGCCAGCGCTTCCAGAGGGCGGGTGACCGCGTTGCGAATCAGAATCGCAATCGCAAGCCCGGTGATCAAGAATGCGGCGATCATCGCTGCGAGCACCCGGTCACGCCAGCTCTTGACGGTGTCGAGCTGGTGGAGCGCATCGTTGCGAGCAGTCGACAGATGCTGGTTCTGGGTGTCGAAAAGTGACCTCAGCGTGTCGAATTGGGCTTTTCCCGCATCGGCCGTGGATTTGGTCACCACACTCGGGGAACCAGGAGCCACGCCGGCGATCATGGGGTCGGCATACTGGGTGCGCCAGGCGTCGGTGGCCTTCTCGATCGCGTCGAGGTCGTCCAGGATCTGGGAGCGGCCCTTGGCGTGGTCCCGAATCGATTGCGCGGCAGTCTGTTCGGTGCGCTGCCCGTCGTAGTACGGCGTGAGGAATTGCGGATCGGCTGCGATGACGTATCCGCGCACCGCGGTCTCCTGGTCGCGCAGTGCTGCCTGCAGCTGATACGCCGCCACCCGAATGGGTTGGAGTTCGTCGACCAGCTGGCGGTTCATCTCGTCGGTCCGGTTCAACAGCACCGCCCCGAGCAGCGCGCCACCGAACACCACCACGCCGACCACCAACAGCACGACGTTGAGCCAGCCCCGCACCGTCATGCCAGACAGCCGGGTGCCCGCGACCTCCTTCATCGGCTGGTCCGCTGCACGCGTAGGACCGCGATGTCGTCGGTGATGCCGCCGTGCGAGGCGGCCAGCGCTTCGGCCCCTTCGATGAGACCGTCGACGAACTCCGGCCCGGGCAGGTCGGCGATCGAGCGGGCGAGCTCCAGGAGACCTTCTTCGCCGAGTCGCTGCTCGCCGATCCCCGAGTGGCCCTCGAACAGCCCGTCGGTCAGCAGTACCAGCCCATGGCCGTCCGGCAGCTCCATCTCGTTCAGCGGCCATTGCTGTGCGCCCAGGCCCAGCGCGGGCCCGGCGGGCGGCTCCAGCCATTCGACGGTGCCCGGTCCGTGCAGGAGCATTCCCGGGTGGCCGGCACGGACGGCGGTGAACCCCCGCGAGTCGGGCCACAGCGCCACGCTGAGCACCGTCGCGAAGATTCCGGTACCCGCGCGCTCGGCGCGCAGGACCTGTTCGAGACGGCGCATCCGCTCGTTGCCGCGCAGGCCGGCGAAGGTCAGCGCCCGCCAGCCGATTCGCAGTGCCGCGCCCAGGGCCGCCTCGTCGGGACCATGCCCGGCCACGTCACCGACCATGACGTGCACGGTGCCGTCGGGAGTCTGCACCATGTCGTAGAAGTCGCCGCCCAGCAGCGCGTTCTCCCGGCTGGGCCGGTACTGCATGACGATCTCGACGCCCGGGTTCTCGTCCAGCAGCGGCAGGGGAAGTAGGGCACGCTCCAGGCGCGCGTTCTCCTGGGCCCGCAGCTGAACGGTGTGCAGATCGACGGCGGTCAATTCGGTGCGCTTGCGCTCGATTGCGTAAAGAACCGAGCGGTGCAGCGTCTCGGGTTCGACGTGGCCTTTGACCAGGTAATCCTGCGCGCCGGACGCCATAGCCGACATTCCGAAGTGCTCGTCGTTGAGCCCGGTCAGCACGACGATCGGCAGGGTGGCGTCGATTTTGGTGACGCGGTCGACGGCGGAGATGCCGTTGGCGTCGGGGAGGTTGAGGTCCAGCAGTACGCAATCGGGCCGGTGGACGGCCAGCTTGTCCTGGGCGATCGCGATCGATGCCGCCCATTCCACGGAGATGTCGGCGCCCGCTTCGGAGATCAACTCTTCGACCAGGATCGCGTCGCCCTGATCGTCCTCGATCAGCAGCAGCGAAATCGGTCGATTGCTGGCGCCGGCGAAACCGGCTGGATTCAAAGCCTGTGGATCATAGGGCGAGCGCATGAAGGGATCAGATCCTTAAATTCAGATCGGCCGCGCTTTGACCTAGGTATTCGTTTAAAGAACACACCGACCCTACCGGCTGGGCCGTCCACACCCAACCCGGGCGGGTCGCAGTGCAGGTCAGGGGCGTGCCGAGCCGGTCAGCGGTTGCCCATCTGCGGGCTGCAACAGGCAGATCACTGTGCTGGGGTAGGGGTTGTCCGACGTCCGGTCCTGAACAGAGTCGATGAGGTAGGTAGTGGTGTAGCGGCCCGCGGCTGGATCGGCGCCGGTGTAGTGCGCCAAGCCCGTCGCGCATTCCCGCCTCGCGACGTCGTCGAGGGCCGCGTTGACCGGAATCGGCACCCGTAGATAGGCCTCGGCCAGATGGGGTCGGGCGCAGTCGACCACCCCGACCATCACCACCGCGGGATCCGAGGGCGGCGGGTCGGACAGGCAGTCACCGGCGTTCAGGTCGACCCATTTCAGGTGCGGGGCTGCTGGACCGGCGCGGCGGCCACCGTGGTGGTGGCGTTCGTCGAGGTCGACGTGCTGGTCGGAGTCAGCGTGGGCGTGGTGTCCGCGCTTCCGCCGCAGCCCGCGGCGGACACCATCGCCACACCGATCACCATGCCCCACGCCGTGCTGCGCATCACCCCCTGTTTACCGCAGCGCACTGGCCGGGTACATGCCTTCGCACCATGACAATCACCAAGTTGACTGCCAAGGTGGCGCTTGCTGCTGCAGCCGCTGCCACCACTCTGAGCGTGGGCGCAGGCCTGGCTCAAGCCGACCCGCACGGTCCCCCCGGACCGCCCTGGGTCCCGGGCGGACCCGGGGTCAATGCCGGCGCGCCCGGCAACCCGCTGCCGCCCGGCCAGGGCTACCTGCCTCCGCCGGGACATCGCGCCGACTACGACGACGTCGTCCCGGTCTGGGCGCCGCCCGCGCCGCCGCCGCCCCCGTGGGCGCCGTGGCTGCCCGTCGTCTGGAACGCGGACCTGCCGGCGTGGGGTGTCTGGTGGAACGGCGGATTCATCCAGCTGTAGCCGTCTGTCAGAAACTGCTCTCGCGACCCCGCACAAACTCCAGGAGTGCGGGGTCGCTCGAGCTGAACCGGTCGACTTCCTCGCCGCCGTCGCAGCGGTACAGACCGACCGTGACCGAATGCGCATGACGGTCGATCACCGCCCAATGCGCGCCGGTGTCCTCCCAGCGCTGGAGCACTGCAACCGGGTTATCGTTCATGACCCCCATCATGACCCGTGCGATGATGCGCAGTATGCGGCTCGGGTTGCACGCCCTGGGTATCGGCACCGGCGCCGAGCCTGCGGTGATCCGGGCGGTGGCCGGTGCGGCCGAGCGCAGCGGATTCGCCACCTTGTGGGCGGGCGAGCACGTGGTGATGGTCGACGAATCCGACTCGCCGTACCCGTACTCCGACGACGGCACGATCGCGGTGCCCGCCGATGCGGACTGGATCGACCCGATGATCGGGCTGGCGTTCGCCGCATCCGCCACGTCCAGAATCGGACTGGCCACCGGCGTCCTGCTGCTGCCTGAACACAACCCGGTGATCGTCGCCAAGCAGGCGGGCAGCCTCGATAAGCTCAGCGGCGGCCGGTTCTCGATCGGCATCGGAATCGGTTGGTCGCGTGAAGAATTCGAAGCCCTCGGAATTCCCTTCGAGCGACGAGCCGCCCGTACCGCCGACTACGTTGCCGCGATGCGGACCATCTGGCGCGACGACATCGCCTCCTATACAGGCGAATTCACCACCTTCGCGAGCATCCGGGTGCACCCCAAACCACAGCAGCGCCGAATTCCGGTCCTGTGCGGCGGCAACAGCGATGCCGCACTGCGGCGCGTCGCGCAGTGGGGTGACGGCTGGTACGGCTTCAACCTGCGCGACGTCGACGACGTCGCAGCCAAGGTCGCGACGCTGCGGGGGTTGTGTGAGCAGGTGGGGCGAGACCCCGCCGAGTTGCGACTGTCGGTCGCGCTGCGCGAACCCCGGGCGCCGGAGGCAGGCCGTCTGGCAGAGTTGGGTATCGACGAGCTGGTGCTGGTCGCCTCGCCGCCGCAGGATCCGGTGGCGGCCGCGCAATGGGTGACTGACCTGGCCACGGATTGGCAGTGAGGGAGCGCAGTGGACCACTGGAGTGCGGCGGCGGTGGCGGCGGTGTTCATCTGGCTGGGGATGGTGCTGGCCATCTCGTTCCTGGAGGCGCCGCTGAAGTTCCGTGCCCCCGGTGTCACCATCCCGCTCGGACTGGGCATCGGCCGGCTCGTCTTCCGGGCTCTCAACACCTGCGAAGCGATTCTGGCCGCGATCGTGGTTGTCGCGTTGGTGGCGGGTACCCCGGGCACGGGGGTGGTGGCCGTAGCGGTGGCCATCGCCGCGCTGTTGGCTCAAGTGATCGGCGTGCGGCCGGCGCTGGCGCGGCGTTCGGACGCGGTGTTGGCCGACGCCAGCCAGGCCGAGGCCGGACGGTCGCGTGCGCATTACGTCTATGTCGTGTTCGAAGTGGTCAAGGTGGTGGCGCTGCTTTTCAGTGGCGTTCTGCTGCTTAACATTTGATGGAGGAAGTCATGGAATCAACCTCACTGACCCAACTCGCGGACGAACAGCTGGCTGCGGCCCGCTCGTCGAACAGCGGTCGCGCCGCGCACACCGTGCACGGCGGCCACGACCACCAGCTGCGGCAGACACTGATCGCTCTGGCCAGCGGCCACGAACTCAGCGAACACCATTCGCCAGGGGAGACCACGCTCCAGGTGCTGCGCGGCCACGTGCGGCTGGCCACCGCAGACGACTCCTGGGAGGGTCATGCCGGTGATCTGCTGGTGGTGCCACGCGACCGGCACGGCCTGCAGGCGATCGACGATTCGGTGGTCCTGCTGACGGTGCTCGCCGACAGCTGATCGGTCAGTACCGGTAGTCGGCCAGGTCGGTCGCGCCCTGGCGAACGTCGCCGTCGAGCAGCAGCAGCGCCGGCACCATCTCGGAGGTCACCAGACCGTGTCGACCGGTCACACCGTCGATGAGGTCGAAGCACTGGGCGATGACCTCTGGGGTGTCGACGACGATGGTCGTCACCGGAACCTGGCGGCCGTACTGAATCAGCTTGTCGCCGTGTGGTTTATGGTCACCGTGAAAGCCCCAGATACCGCGCAGCACGGTAGCGCCGCCGACGGTCTTCGATTCCCACAGCCGTCGCACCAGTGCCCGGTGGATCGGTACGCCGTCGTGGTGAGTGGCCGCGTCGGTGTGAATCGTCAACTTCTGGCGCAGGTCGCGGCCGTGCGCATCGACGGCGGGCAGGGCCGGCGGCCGCGCCAGCAGTTCACCGTCGCGTTTGCACACCTGGACGCGTTCGAGCGTCACCAGCGGTTGGTCCATCAACGCCTCGAGTTCGGGCAGGGCGTTTCGTGCCTGCGCGGCCGACCCGACGGCGATGATCGTGATCGGCACGTCGGTGTTCCCGCTGAAGAAGCGGGCGCGGCGCCGTCGACCGTTGGCGGTGCCGTCCACGCCGAGGTACACGGTTGCCCCGGCGAAGTGGTGGCGGTGCAGCAGATCGCAGACCGCGTAGAACGCGGCCGCACCGTTGATCCGGTGCCGGCGCCCGACATAGATGGTGAGCTTGACCCCGTTGTCGCCCTCGGGTAGTTCACCGGTGTAGAGCCGGGCCCGCTCCAGGGTGATCAGGCCGCGGGGCGTCATGGTGACGACATCGTTGATCAGCCCACCGATCGTCTCCGCGGTATCGACGGCGGCGATCGCGACCGGTGGATCCTCGGACAGCGTCAGCGACTCGTCGCTGCGGATGACGTGCCGCGGACCGAAGCTGGCGATGCCGCGCAGCATCACACTGTCGGCCACTTCGCGCTGCGCGTACAGGTCGAGCATCGACTCGGCCAGGAAGCGGGATCCGTCGCGCTGACGTTCGCCGAAGAAGGCGGTCAGCTTGAGATAGGTGTCGCTCACAGCAGGCTCGCAATCCATTGGCCGAGCAGCGCGGCGGCGACCCCCAGCACGACGCTGACGACGAGATTGGCCAGGGCAGGCCAGATCTGGCGTTCCTCGGTCAATCGCTGGGTCTCCAGCATCCAGGTGGAGAAGGTGGTGTACGCCCCGACGAAAGCGGTGCCGGCCAGCAGCGCGGCGTGGTGACTCAAGGTGAGCCCGGTGACGAAACCGAGCAGCACGGCACCGGTGATGTTGACCGCCAGGGTGCCGAACGGGAACGACCGCGCTGCCCGGCGGGCGACCGCCCGGTCGACCATGAACCGGGCCACCGAACCCAGTCCGCCGATCACCATCACCCCGGCCCAGATCGCGACCGTCATGCGCGGATCCTGACCCGACGGACCAGAGCCGTCGCGATGTAGACAGCCAACAGGCCCGCGGCGATGCTGACCACGGTGTACGCGGCTGCCAACCCGTAATGGTGATGCTCGATCATCTTCAGCGTCTCGACCTGCATGGTGGAAAACGTCGTGAGCCCGCCGCACAGGCCGGTACCCAGCAAGGGGCGGCGGTAGCTCGACAGCGGCAGGCGCTCGAGCAGGCGGGTGGTGAAATAGCCCAGCAGGAATGCGCCGACGATGTTGACCCCGAACGTCGCCCACGGCCAGCGCGCGGGGTCGTCGGCGAAGACGGTCGCAAGAACTGCGCGCGCCAGGGTTCCCACCGCGCCGCCGACGAACACGGCCGCCAGTTCTCGGTTGTCATGACCGAACACGGGCAACTCCCTTAACCGTCGATAAATCCGCGAGCAAGTATCACCCGAGGAAAGGCAGAATTGGGGCCATGGCGGCTAACCCCCGCGCCGGCAAGCCGGCGCTTCCCGAAGACCTCGTCGATCTGCCCCATCTGGTCACCGCGTACTACTCGGTGAACCCCGATCCCGACAACATCGACCAACAGGTGGTGTTCGGCACCTCTGGGCACCGTGGCTCCAGTTTGGACGGGGCGTTCAACGAGGCGCACATCCTGGCCACCACCCAGGCGATCGTGGAGTACCGGGCCGCGCAGGGCACCACCGGGCCGTTGTTCATCGGCCGCGACACCCATGGGCTGTCCGAGCCGGCCTGGGTGTCGGCGTTGGAGGTGCTGGCCGCCAATGACGTTGTCGCGATGATTGATTCGGCCGACCGCTACACCCCGACTCCCGCGGTCAGCCATGCCATCCTGACGTTCAACCGCGGGCTGAGCTCTGGTTTGGCCGACGGCATCGTCGTGACCCCGTCGCACAACCCGCCGCGCGACGGCGGATTCAAGTACAACCCGCCCAACGGCGGACCGGCCGACACCGATGCCACCGGCGCGATTGCCAAGCGCGCCAACGAGATTCTTCGCGGCGGCCTGAAAGACGTGAAGCGGGTGCCGCTGGCCCGAGCGCTTTCACATGCCCAGCGCCACGACTACATGGACGCCTACGTCACCGATCTGCCCAACGTTGTCGACATCCACGCGATCCGCGCCGAGAAGATTCGCATCGGCGCCGACCCGTTGGGCGGGGCCAGTGTCGACTACTGGGCGGCCATCGCCGAGCGGCACAACCTCGACCTGACCGTGGTCAACCCGTTGGTCGACGCCACGTGGCGGTTCATGACGCTGGACACCGACGGCAAGATCCGGATGGACTGCAGCTCGCCCAACGCCATGGCATCGCTAATCGCCAACCGCGAGTCGTATCAGATCGCCACCGGCAATGACGCCGACTCCGATCGGCACGGCATCGTCACCCCCGACACAGGGCTGATGAACCCCAACCACTATCTGGCTGTGGCGATCGACTATCTGTACTCGCACCGGCCGGACTGGCCGGCCAGCGTGGCGGTCGGCAAGACCGCGGTCAGCTCGTCGATCATCGACCGGGTGGTGGCCGGCCTGGGCCGCAAGCTCATCGAGGTACCGGTGGGCTTCAAGTGGTTCGTCGACGGATTGATCAGCGGCACAATCGGTTTCGGAGGCGAGGAATCGGCAGGCGCATCATTCCTGCGGCGCGACGGCTCGGTGTGGACCACCGACAAGGACGGCATCATCCTGGCGCTGCTGGCATCGGAGATCCAGGCGGTCACCGGGTCGTCGCCATCGCAGCGCTACGACGAACTGGCCGCCAAGTACGGGGCGCCGGTCTATGCCCGCGTCGACGCCCCGGCGAACCGGGAGCAGAAGGCTCGGCTGGCCAAACTGTCGCCGGAACAGGTCACCGCCACCGAGCTGGCCGGCGAGCCGATCACCGCCAAGCTCACTACCGCCCCCGGCAACGGCGCTTCGCTGGGTGGGCTGAAAGTGACCACCGCCGACGGCTGGTTCGCCGCGCGGCCGTCGGGCACCGAGGACGTCTACAAGATCTACGCCGAGTCGTTCAAAGGCCCAGAGCACCTGGCGGAGATGCAGGAAGCCGCCCGTGAAGTGGTGAATGCCGTCATCTCGTGAGCCGGGCCGACCGCTGATCTTCGCGGCGTATTGACGCATGAGTGGATAGCTAATAAATGAGTATTCACCTCATTCTTCGACAGGTACTGGCACAACGGGGATTCGGCACGTTAGATCATGATCACGGCATTCGAGGGCAACCCCCCATCTCTCGGCTGCCGGGTGCCCGCCCTGGGCTGCTTGACCCCCCTTGTGGCCCAGGACGGGCGCTTTGCGTTCGGCACCGATGGGTCGCCTTGGCTGCGCGGCTGAAGAGCAATGCGGCCGTCCTAATACAGTCATCTGGTGAGTTCTGTCGCGGAGGGTGACTGTCCCTCGGAAGCCGAAGCCAAGCTTCCGCGGGAAGTCTGGGTTCTGATTGCCGCCAACGCGGTGATCGCCCTGGGCTATGGCGTCGTGGCACCAGTGCTGCCGCAGTTCGCCCGCAACTTCGGCGTCAGCATCAGCGCCGCGACTTTCGTGATCACCGCGTTCGCGTTGATGCGGCTGTGCTTCGCGCCGGCCTCCGGAATGTTGGTGCAGCGACTGGGGGAGCGGCGCATCTATGTCAGCGGCCTGCTGATCGTGGCGTTGTCGACAGGCGCCTGCGCGTTCGCCCATACCTATTGGCAGCTGTTGGTGTTCCGGGCGCTGGGCGGTATCGGATCGACGATGTTCTTCGTCTCCGCGCTCGGCCTGATGATCCGGATCAGCCCGCACAACGCCCGGGGCCGGGTGGCGGGGATGTTCTCCAGCGCGTTCTTGGTCGGGTCGGTGGCCGGTCCGCTGTTGGGCAGCCTGACCGCCGGGCTGGGCCTGGCCGCGCCCTTCCTCATCTACGGGGCGGCGCTGTTGATCGCGGCGGCGGTGGTGTTCATCAACCTGCGGCACTCGCACCTCGCTGCGCCGGCGCCCGCCGACGAGTTGACGGTGACCCTGCGCGTCGCGCTGCGGCATCGGGCGTACCGGGCGGCGCTGTTGTCGAACTTCGCGACCGGTTGGTCGGCGTTCGGGTTGCGGGTCGCGCTGGTGCCGCTGTTCATCACCGAGGCGTTGCACCGCGGGCCCGGGGTCGCGGGTGCGGCGCTGGCCACCTTTGCGGCCGGCAATGTCGCGGCGGTGATCCCGTCGGGGCGCCTGTCCGACCGGACCGGGCGGCGACCGCTGCTGATCAGTGGATTGGGATTGTCGGGGTTGACGACGGCGGTGGTCGGGGCTGCGACGTCGTTGCCGGTGTTCCTGGTCGGTGCGTTCATCGCCGGGGCGGCCACCGGGGTGTTCACCGCGCCGCAGCAGGCCGCGGTGGCCGACATCATCGGTAAGGCGCGCGGGGGGACGGCGGTGGCGACGTTCCAGATGATGTCGGATCTCGGCTCGATCGCCGGCTCGTTGGGGGTGGGCGAGATCGCCCAGCATCTGTCGTTCGAGTGGGCATTCGCGATCAGCGGTCTGATCCTGGTGGCGGCGTCGGTCGGGTGGCTGCTGGCGCCGGAAACCCGAGATAGTGAGCCGTTGGAGCACACGCCGCCCCGGCCACTGGGGCCGGAGGCCGCTGGCGAGCTGCCCTGACCAGCGATTTTGAAGCGCGCCTACCGGTGGTGTAACTTCGGTGGGCACACCTGGGGCTATGGCGCAGCTGGTAGCGCACCACACTGGCAGTGTGGGGGTCAGGGGTTCGAATCCCCTTAGCTCCACCAGGCAAAACAGCACTCGATTGAGTGCTCAGAAGGTCGTTTGACGACAGTTCTGACGACAGTTCGGTTCATCTCAGCCGTGAGCAGGAGCGCATCGCCCCCTTCTCATCAGCTCCCGGATGGCCGCCACGGCGCTGTCGGTCAACACAGTCCGCCCCTGCGGCGTGACGGCCCCTGCGGTGTGGCGGGGTGATGGCCATGCCATTGGTCCCAACCAACCAGCGGCGGTCAGCGTCCCCGCTCCGATCGTCGAATTTCCGTCACGCTGCAGCATGATGCCTGCTCGCGAACCGTGAGCCTCCCGGCCGGGGCATGTCGTGTCTCGGCTGGCGATCCTACGACTTGTCGTATCCTGACCGCCGGGAGGCAAGAGTCGGTTGAACGCAGCTCAGAGCGGAGATAGCCAGGCTCCTGGGGGTCCCTCTAGTGGTCTTCGCGACATACCAGAACCCCTACATGGAGAGACTGGTGTCGCGCTGTCCGGGCCACCAATATCGCCCATGGCACGCATTTCCCTGTACGACGACGTCCAATGGGAACTATTCATCCTTGAATGGGTGCATGCCCTGAGATCCGGCTACGTTCAGGTCAAGCGGTTCGGTGGAGCCGGTGACAGGGGCGCGGACATTGCGGCGTTCAAGACTGCAAACGGCCTAGAAGGTGCTTGGGACTGTTTCCAGTGCAAGCACTATGCAGAACCTCTCGCCCTAGGAGACATACTTCCCGAGATTCTGAAGATCTTCGTGGCAACTGTTGTCGGAGAGTGCGTTCTGCCGGACAGCTACCAGATCTTGGCTCCCCGCGGTTGCAGTACAAACTGCGGTCGGATGCTCAGCAGCCCGCAGAAGTTGAGGAAAAAGTTCCTCGACCACTTGGCCGACGACGACAGCACCCTCGCGAGGGGCCTTGAGTCGGACCTCGTCTCTTCGGTTCAGGAACTGGCGTCGGTCACGGATTTCTCGATGTTCCGATCCGTCGAGCTGACTGATGTGCTTGAACTGCATAAGACAACTTGTTGGTACAGCGACCGATTCGCCACAGCGCTTCAGCCGCGACCCGCTCATGTGCCAGCTCCCGGTGACTTGGCGACACACGAACGGAGATACGTACAACAACTGGTTGATGTTTACGCCGAAGCACACCCCGAGGAAAGCCTCCAACCCGAATCAGTGGCATCAAATCCCAGAGTGGGCGAACGCTTTCGCCGCCACCGCGAGAACTTCTACAAGGCGGAGGCGCTACGAGTGTACGCGCGGGATTCAGTGCCGCCGGGGACTTTTGAGCGATTGCAGGATGACATTCATTCGGGTGTTATCGATGTAGTCGAGGACCACCACGCCACGGGCCTGAGACGTTTGACGAGTGTGCTTTCGCTAGTTGGACAGCTGGATCTGAGTCGGCATCGTCTGATTTCGGTGGTCGAGATCGATGATCGACAGGGCATGTGCCACCAGCTGGCGAACGTCGATCGGATTCAATGGATGTCGCGCAATGAATGACTACGACAATCGGGCACCGAACGGTCCAGCGGGCGACCGTCGGAGGCCGCAAAGCATCAATGAATCGCCGCTGAACGGCCCTTTGGAGGTCGGCATCCGCGTGTTGATGATCTTGACCCAGGCCTTCCCAGCTGAACTCGACCTGAATCAGCTTGTCCTGCTTGATCACTTCGTGCTCCACAGCAGGGACGTCGGTGGCCCTGAAAGTCTGCATCCGGCTCTGCCGATCCGTGCAGGCGAGATTGCGGCCAAGCGTGAATCTATCGAGGCAGGAATTGGTCTTCTGCTGAGGCTGCATCTCGCCGAGATTGCGGTTGGAATGAACGGGGTGCGGTTTCTTGCCGGCGACGGCGCCCTGCACTTCGTGGGAGTCTTGGGCTCGTCGTACTCACATCGCTTGCGCGATCGTGTCGGATGGGTGTTGGGAAGTTTTCCCGATCTGGACGAAGCGAATCTGCGACGGCAGACAAAGGCGATATTCGATTCCTGGTCCGAAGAATTTCACTGGCCCGATACGGACGGGAACAATGGCAAACCGCATTAGCCTGACGCATCTGACTTTCGTGGGGCCCGGCAAGGCTCCAGCGACGGTTGATTTCGGGCCACGAACGACTGTCATCCATGGTCCCTCTGACACAGGGAAGTCGTTCATTGTCGACGCCATTGACTTCATGCTTCGTGGTTCCACTCTTCGGGAGATTCCGCAGCGCGCGGGCTACAGCACAGTCCTATTGGGAATTCGGACGCCGACTGGTGAAGACGTCACGCTCACCAGGGGGGTCGAGGGCGGCAGTTTTGGCTTGCTGGAGGGAGTACTGTGCGGCGCTTCTCTAAAGCGATCGGTGAGAGGCTTTCCGCGTGGCAGGTCCCTGATGGTGATGAGGTCCGTTATGACCGGGATGAGCAGGATCTGATAGCGGGCGATCAATTACGCTCTGCTCACGGTAAAGGCGTTCGCGCAATCCTCCACTCCGCCTTCACCATTGGCCTTGCTCAGTATTGCTTTGAAAATGATCTTCCACACCCTGGATTTGTCGTTCTGGATTCACCATTGGTGACCTATCGCCCACCGAAGCCTGGCGAAGCCGTCGATCGTGAGGTTCTCGACATCGGCATTGCTGCGCGGTTCTACGACGACATTCAGCAGTCGGTTGGTGGGCAGGTCATCATCATGGAGAACATGGATCCACCATCTGGACTCCGGAAGGAGTCAACCGACGTATTTTTCACAGGCGTTGCGGGGGAAGGCCGATTCGGCTTTTTTCCGTCTCAGCCGTTGCCGTCGTAACCAGAGACCTTTGATATTTCGACAACGGCAACGTCATCGTCGGCTTGCGGCACTCGATCGCGCGTCGTTGCGGTCGACTTGTACGGACTCGAAGCTGAACGTATCCGCTGAATTCCATCAGGCGAACGCTACCCGGTTTCGTCGCCAAGGCTGTTGGAGGCGAACAGTGAGCCCATCGAGTCCAAAGCATCCCGTTGAACGGCTTCGATGACCTCGACATAGGTTCCCGTCGTCACCGTGATTGAGCTGTGGCGCAGAATCTTCTGAACCGTCGCCGGCTGAACTCCCATTGTGAAGAGCAGGGTGGCGCACGAGTGTCGGAGGTCGTGGACGCGAAGTTGCGGCACCTCCGCCTTCGCGCACAGGCTGTGGAACATTCGGTTGACGTTGCGCGGCTCCAACGCGCCGCCCTTAGGGGTCGTGAAAACCAGTCCCGTGTCGCGCCACGTTGATCCGGCGGCCAGGCGCTCCTCCAGCTGGCGCCGGCGGTGGTTAGTCAGAATCGGCACAAGCGTCCGAGGTACTGGCAGAACTGCGACGGATCCTTCAGTTTTGACGTTCTCAAGCTTCAGCTGGCCGTCCACGCGGTGCAACGCTCGCCTGATTGTAATCCGCTCAGCGTCTAGATCGACGTCGGACCATTGCAGCCCGAGCGCCTCACCACGACGGAGTCCCATCGACAGCGCGACTGCCCACAGTGCATAAAGTCGCGTCGTCTCAGCGGTCTTGAGAAAGCGCATCGCCTCAGCCCGCGTGAAAGAGCGCACCTTCCGGTCATCGGTCACGCGCAACTGAACGAGTCGGGCGACGTTGCGGCTTAACATCTCTTCGTCGACCGCATCCTGCAGAGCAGCCCGCAAAACGCGCAGAATGTGGCGAATCGAGCTGGCAGACAACGCGTCGTTGCAGCACTTGGCAGGCACGAGAGCGCAGCACCGTGCCTGCGACTTGCGCCCTCGCGCTGCGTCCTTCCCTTGGGCGCAGCATTGGCATCGGGTCTGCAATCCGGTCAGCCATGCGCGAATATGCGAGGCCTGCAGTGACTTCAGCTTCCGATTGCCAATTCCCGGGATGATGTGCAGGCGCACGTCGCCCTCATAGGTCGCATACGTCGTGCGCCGAACGCTAGGCTCCGCAATGTGCTCTAGCCAGTAGGTCATGTACTCAGCGACCGTCAACGTCGTTGTTGCAGTGGGTATGCCGCGTCGCTGTTGATCGAGAACCTTGCCGAGTTCGTCCAAGGCGGCACGCTCACTATCGCCGTAGACGCTGATGCGCTTCCGTCGTCCGTCCGGCGTGTCGACGAAGACTTTCGCCTCCCAGCGCCCATCACCTCGTCGGTACACGCCGCCCTGGCCGTTCGCGTTGCGACGTGCTTTCCCACCTGCAGCCATCACGCGGCTCCTTCAATCAAGCCGGATAGGTAGTCGTCGAAAGACTGCCGCACGATCCGCCGGCACCTACCGATCTGTACCGATCTGACACGTCCGTCCCAGATCAGCCGGTACACCATCCATCGACTGACTGCGAGACGATCCGCCGCGGCCTGCACGGTGATCAGCTCAGCACTGAATTCAGTATGCATCCGTTTTCCTCTCCGTGTGGAAGTAATTCGGAATGCCGGCGTACGGCTTGTGGGGGTGAAGTAACACATACGGGTTGTGCTGCGGGCGAGGCAATTTCAGCTATTCGCAGGGTCCCGGGACCGGTCTTCTCGCGATCGAATACGGGCGTAGTCATGTCGACCAGTCTGGTGGCGAGGATTGATCGTGCGTCCAGCGATTCGCACGGACGATGTGGCGATGTTCGATCATTCGGTGCGCCGCAGACACGACCAAAGTGCGTTCACCGAGATTGCCCAGCCCGGCTCGATCGAATGTCCATTCCACTTCTTCTTCGGCACCGTGAAGCGCCCGATCATGTTCGTCGGTCGCGAGGTCTGAGCGGTGGCGTTGCTCCCGAGTCCACTCAGCTCGATGCTCGCGCAGCGCACTCATCGTGGTGGAGAACAGCCGGGATTTGGTGGTGATATGCCCACGAAAGCCGAGAGTGTGCAGCCAGCGGTCTATCTCCGAGTAGGCGCCATGATCGGCTAGATCGAGAATTGTGGTCAGAATCGCCCGGATATGTGTGGGGACGTCTAAATCGGGAACGGCGAGCGGTGACATCCGTCGGACCCCAACGCCGAAGTCGGCGACGGATTTGGTCACGTACTTGGCCAGGTAGGCCGGGACCGACCGACGCGACTGGCGAGGTGTTGCCCCGCCGCAGTCACTACTGTCCGACCGCAATGGCCGCGCATCCGTCTGAGTGCCGAACTGTATTACACGGCTACTGATTTCAGCGCCGTGTGCTGGGGCGGCGACAGTGAGTGCGACGCCGCTTGCGGCCTGATGGATTAGGAGGGCCAGGTCGGTGGCTGTGATTGAGGACTTGGGTGGTGTTGGGGCTTGGCCCGGCTGTGGCGGCTCGTCGAGGCGGATTACGGCGTGGAAGTGCGGGATCGCCCGACGTTGCATCTCGGTCACCTTCACGAAATTGATTCGGGCAGCGGTGGGGGATTCGCCGAGCGCGCGTAAGCGTCTACGCAACAGCCGGCGCAGGGCGATGGTGAAGCGCCGCCACAGTTCAGGGGCATGCCAGGCGAACAGGACATGCCCCATGTAGTCGTAACAGTCCTCGCAGAGCGGCTGACCGACATGAGCATCGCCCTCGTGGTGGATGGAGCTGCACCACAGGGGTCTCCCGTGCTGGCAACGTTGGTGGGCATTCCGGCCCCGGTCGTGGCACCGCCGAGCCTGGCCTCGCTGGCCGTCATCGCGTGTGGTGTGCACGGCCCCGAAACTGGGCGCGGTCAGCGTGACGAACACCTGAGGGTGTTCGGCGACTGTGGGCGGCAGATCGTGATGGCCACCGTGCACGCCGGCGTGTACGAGTTGCCAGGTATCGCGGGCATAGAGATCAGAGCAGGACGGGCAGGCGACAGCGCGTCGGTTGTTGCATCGGGTCCACACCCGAAGCTCGCGACCGAAGCTGTCGGTTCCTGTCAGACGGATCGGATTCGCACAGAACCCAGCATTCTCCGCTTTATTCCACCAGGTCTCGAAGTCGCGGGAGGCGGCGCGACGCACCATCTGCGCCACCACGCCGATGGTGTCGGTACCGGCCGGAAGGCCTGGCAGTGTCGAAACCGCAATGCCCAGCGCAGCAGTGGTCACGACTGGCGACCTTCAGTCTCGGCGGTCCGAGGATGCGCTCTTGTGGGGGCAAAGCGAGCGACGAGATCATCAATGGCGGAATCGGTGACGTGGAAGGCCCGAACTCGCAACGGTTCAGCGTTGCCGTCAGTGCAGACGTAACCGACACCGGGAGTACCGGTGGAGATTCCATCACACAAGGCGCCGGCTTCTCGGGCGGCGGCTCCGAGCACCATCGCGGTCTGGGTGGCTTCACTCATGCGCAGCCCGACCCGGATGGAGAAGAGCTGCCGGATGGGCAAAACATCTTTAGACGGGTCCTGTACCGCGGCGACCACCGAGATACCGACTGCGCGGCCCTGGGACAGCAGCAGCCCCAGCAGCTGCTCAACCTCGGCGCGTGTTCTGCGGTCCCCGAGATAGGCAGTCAGCGAGGCGATTTCGTCGATAATCAATACAATCAGTGGTGCGGAGACACTCGGAGTGTGAAGCCGAGTCTTCCCCCGCAGCCGTTGCGCACGTTTCTGCATCACCGCGACAACCGCCCGCAGCGCAGCGAGTGTCTGTTCACCGTTGTCATGGGCGAGCGAGGTGAACAACACTTGTCCGCGCCCGAACTCCATCCCTCCCTTGGGATCTACGACGACGAGGCGTGCGCAGCCCGCCCGCACGGCGGGGCCGACGGCGGCAATGATTGACCAAAGCACCGAGCCCTTGCCCGAGCCGGTCGCGCCTGCGACCAAGATGTGCTGTCCCAGTAGCGGTAGGCGCCAACGCTCACCGGCCTCGGTGAGCCCCACCCACAGGCGGGACAGGTCCGGTGTGGTGCCCCTGGCCGGACGAGGAAGTTGGATGGGTGTCGTCAGCGGATCGCCGTGATGGGCGGTGATGCGGATCGAGCCCGGTCGGGTCGAGCGAATGGTCACCCGCTGGGCGCTCAGCGCTTCGGCTAACGCGTCACCTCGGGATTGCCAGTCGGCCAACGACTGGCCCGTGAGGATGCGTACCTCGAGAACGTCGCTCGTGACACCGATCGTCACCGAACGCAGAATCGGCACCATGACGTGACCGTCGAGACCGGCGGTCAGGCCACACAGCGTGCAGACCGTGGCCCATCGGCCTCGATAGATACCCCATGTGCGCCACTGGACCCGCAGACGTACCGTCACCCACTGACGGAACGTTTGGGGGGATAACAGAAACCAGCTGAACAATGCGAGAGCCGACCAGATCGCCGCCAAGAGGCCGACCAAGGGACCGCAAGTGACGGCCATCCAGACGCTTGTGATGGCCGGAATGCTGATCATCGGAAACAACACCGACGCCCATACCAGCGCAGCAGTCGCTTTGCCAAGCGCCGTGGCTGCACGGAGGGCAATGTCATCGGAGTCCGAGTGGTTCGGAAGAGAGCGGTTGGAGCGGTGAGCTCGTGGGTGGCCAGGCATGGCAGACCTTCCGGCAGGCTTGCGGGATCGGGGTAAGGAGAGGCTTCGGCCGAGCGGGCGCAGCACCACCGTCTCTTGGTGTTGCGGTGCTGCGCCCACTCGACGAAAGGGTCAGGCGGCCGGCTTGCTCGTGCCGCCGGGTACGCCGCTCGGTGACGCATTCCGAGGTGCGGCAACGACTCCCGCCAGTGGTGCACCTGAAGCGCGGATCGCTTCAGCGCGGAACGCGACTCCGCTGCGACTGTCCTGGCTCCACGGCAGGGCAACCAAGCCCTCGATGTGGATCGGCTGCCCGACCGTCACATTCGGGTCGCCGGCAACCGTCACGGTGATGACGTCGCCGCCCGTGGAGTCCAGCGCCATCACCTGGACCTGCCACAGCGGCAGACCCGTCTCGCGATCCAGCTTCGGCTGGCCGGTGTCAAACGCGATCCGCTGTTCGGGTGCCCGCGTGCACACAAATGACACACCGCCGGTGTTAATACGTAGTTTCATTCCAACTGTCCTTCCTGCTGTTTTCTCGCGACCGCTCGGCCGCGACCACCAGTTCAGGCGGACAACTCGGACATTCCCAGGGCATCAGTTAGACAAAGCGGACAGACGCCTGGACAACGCGGACACTCGGACGACAATCGCGCGCCAACTTTTGTGCTTTGGGCGTCGCTAACGCTGGCACCGCGCTCCTAGCATGAGCAGATCGAGAAGCTACCTGTTCCTAACCACGCACTGACGACGCGAATGAGTGAAAAGGGTTTCAGCGAAGCCAGACTCGCAACAGCCGCCGGTGTCGACGTCAAGACGGTGGGCCGCTGGGTCAGGGGTGAATCACTGCCCCAGGCGGTCAACGCGCGCGCCACCGCCGACGCACTGGGCTGTGATCCGCAGACGCTGTGGCCAGACATCTTTCCCACCCTGCGCCCACCTGGTACCGGCACGGTCGCGGTCAGTGTGTACCGAAGCCGCGCGGACGTCCCTGTCGCCGTGTGGACCCAACTGTTCGGCGGCGCCGCCGAGCAGATCGACATCCTGGTCTACGGGGGCACCTTCCTCTTCGACGGCATTCCCAGGTTCTGCTCAACGCTCGCAGTCGCGGCCGAACGCGGAGTCGCCATTCGCTTCATCGTGGGTGATCCCGATTGCGCTGCGGTAAGCCAACGCGGGGAAGAGGAGACGATTGGCTCAGTTCTAGCAGCTCGCTGCCAGATCACACTCGCACGATTGGCTTCACTCGCCGACGCCCCAGGCTTGGAGGTGCGCACACACGCCACACCGCTGTACACGTCGATGTTCCGCGCGGACAACACCCTGATTGCCAACCCGCACCTATACGGTGCTCCCGCCAGCGACAATCCCGTCCTCTTTATTCGACGTGACGACGCGCCCGAGCTGTGGCGCGATCACCAACTCTCTTTCGAACGGGTGTGGAACACCGCCCAACCATTACCCACGCACGCCTGACCTGCCGATTGGAGAACCGTATGGCCCGGACCGACTACTACAACGATCCCCACGCGCCAGCCGCAAACAGTGTGGTGCCCTCCACCACCGCCGTCGTCACCGATTCACATGATCGCATCGTGCTAATTCGCCGCCGCGACAATAACCTTTGGGCATTGCCGGGTGGCGCAATGGAATTGGGCGAATCCATCGTCGACGCGGCGGTTCGTGAAGTGAAAGAGGAAACCGGTCTCGACGTCGAGATCAGCGGACTCATCGGCGTCTACACCAATCCTCGCCACGTTATGGCCTACGCCGACGGTGAAGTCCGTCAACAGTTCTCGCTGTGCTTCACCACCCGGCTGCTCGGTGGACAGTTGCGAGTCGACTCGGAAAGCACCGACATCGCCTGGACGTCACCAGGCGAACTTGCATCTTTGGACGTCCACCCCTCGATGCGGCTGCGCATTCAGCACTACCTTCAACGCCGCGACAGCCCATACCTCGGGTAGCCCGGCAAGGTCGTCTCTAGCCGGCGGAGGCACTAACTCGTGCTGCCGCCGCCAACAGGCTCGGCGCCGCCCGCTCGATCGCACGATGCACAGGATCCCCATCGGGGTAACGCGACAGGATCTCCGTGACTCGATCTTCAGCTCGCACAGGCGAGCCCTGCGGGCCAGTGGTCAAGTCCGCGCACGTCAGCACGTCTAGTAACAACGACGGAGGTGCCGTGAACTCGGCCAGCGCGTCTAAGAGGCCGCGCTCCCGCGCCTCGAACACCGCGCCCGTGTGATAGGCCACCAGCGAGACCACCACTGCGGGAAAGCCCTCGTCGCGGACGAACACTGCGCCGTCGACGGGGTGGAAACCAGTCGATCGAACTGACGGCGCATAGCCAACATCGTGAAGCCACGCGGCAGCCACCACCGCGTCGGCATCCATGGCGCCCAAGCCGACGACCAATCGCTCCGCCGTCGCCGCGACTCCGCAGACATGGGCCCACCGATGCGGCAGATCGGCCAGTCGCTCCTCGGCGATCGCCCGTGCACGTGCCGCGTCCGTCACCACGATGCAAGTCTACGAATGTGCCCGACACAGCACCGACGCGATTTGGGCGAAAGATCCACGCCGCGGCGGCTCCCGTCCGCTGGCGCTCCCGTCCGCCACCACGGACCGAAAAATGCCTATCGGATCGAGGCTGTGAGAACTTTCTCTACTGTTATCAAGAACAGGTTCTCAGCCCACTTCGGGATCGCCATGAGTGGCGTCCACAAAGCGGTCGATGGCCCTATCGATTCGATCCCGAGCGACTTCACCCGATATTCGCCCACTGCTGAACGCCGCCAAATTGGCAAGCCACACATCAGCGATCAGCCCCGCTAGTCGCTGGTCTCTGACCGTGGGCTCGCCGCCGCTCAAAGTCCTTGCCAGCAGACCTTCAATGACGTCGATCGCTTCATCGGTGGCTGCGGCGGCGGTGTGGTCGGCGAGGACGAAGGCGCGCGTCACCGCCTCGGTCAAGCGCGGGTCTTGGTTGCCATTCGGTGTGCAGGCAGTCGACGAGCAAGCGAAGGCGTTCGCGCGGTGTCGACGCGGTGACGGTCCAATCGCGGCTGTTTCCAAACTCTTGGAACTCGCGGGTCAACGCCGACACCAAGAGGTGGATCTTGGAGGGGAAGTACCGGTACAGCGTGCTGACGCCGATTCCGACCTGCGCGGCCACCGCGCGAACGTGCACAGCCTCGTAACCGCCGCTAACTGCCAGCATCATCGCGGCATCTACTGCACTGTTACGGCGGTACGTGTCGACACCGCCAAGGTCGGCCGCCCTATCGGGGCGATGCTGCCTCAACTTCGAAGCCATGCTGCCAACGCCACGCTCAGACGCTGTGATCACCAATTGGTTGGTGAAGCGCGCCGGCTAGCCGATCAAACAGGTCCTCGAATCCGCTCACGTCGCCGTGCGCAGCGAAATGATCGACACCCACCGTCACGAAGACTGCGCTGGCGGTGAACCGGGTGATGCCATCGTGACTGACTCCCGTTCCGCTGACGTGAAGAGCACGTCCTTGGCGGCCGGTGATCTGGGCAGTAATCCTGTGCGGTTCGTGCAACGGGACAGGTCGCAGATACTCCACTGTCAGACTGCGTGTCACCGCGGGCGTGCCGGCCACCCACAACGTGAAGCCCAGTACGTCGTCACAGGCTGTCGCTACTGCGCCGCCGTGCGCCAGTCCTGGGGCGCCGATATGGCGCTCATCGAACGTCACATCGCTGTAGACCTCGTCACCGTCGCGATAGACAACCAGCTGCAATCCATGCGAATTCGCGGGCCCGCACCCGGTACACGTCGAGGTATGCGGAGGCAGTAGATATGGCCCCGGATGTGCTGTGTCACCCATCGTCATCCCCTTGTTTCGCACTGATTCGCGATATCGTCGGGCCCGCACCGCAACTGCAACGAGCCTTCGTTTGGCAGCTTCTGGACGCACCAAGACCCTCCCGCGTAGACACGACGGCCATGCCTACCGACCAGGGTGTTCTCCGTAACCGCGGACAAACCTACGAACAGTTTCGCTACGCTACTCTTGGTACCATACCTTGACGCCTGCTGGAAACGCCGCCCGCAGGTCCCATTTTCCGAAGGGACAACGCAGTGAGCACTCAACCGGCGGCATACGCAGACGACGATGATGACATCGACCCCCGCCGGATCAGGTCGCGTAACCGACTGCTCGACGCGGCGGCGGCACTCCTCACCACCGGGGGAATCGAAGCCGTCACGATCGACGCGGTGACCAAAGCCTCCAAGGTGGCTCGCACCACCCTCTATCGGCATTTCGCAAGCTCATCACAGTTGCTGGCGGCCACATTCGAGCGCCTGCTGCCGCACGTCACTACACCGACACCCGACGAGGGGTCGCTGCGGCAGAGGCTGATTGAAATCCTCAGCCGGCAGGCCGCACTCTTTGCCGATGCCCCGATCCAGGTCACCACGCTGGCTTGGGTCGCCCTTGGGCCCACCGATCCTGCTGCTGACGGCACCGCAGATGAGGACAGCCCGGCTGGCAGCCTGCGTTCTAGGGTCGTCGAGCAATACCGCAAACCGTTCGACGAAATCCTGTCGAGCGACCAGGCTCGCGAAGAACTTGACGAATTCGACCTCGAATTGGCTGAGTGCCAGCTCGTCGGTCCGCTGGTCTTCGCACGCATGACCGGACTCTGCACCATCAGCCGTGACCAGTGCGTCCGCATCGTCGACGACTTTCTGGCCGCACACTCACGCACCCGAACCGAGGCGTGACGGCGAATTGGTAGGTGCGCCGGCGGTTCGCCTGCGGCTTGTCGTCGCTGGGACCGGGCGGCTCGCACTGGGCCTGGCTGAAACTTCCTGGTGACCCTGCGTCATCGCCATCCGCCAGCCGCGCTGAGAAAACGCTACTAACAGTTTCAAAACGCTATGTAGCGTTGTGCTACTATAGGTACACTTATGAGGTTCAGTCGACCACGATCCAGTGAGCCCGTCATATGAAAACCCCTGTCCGCGTGAGTCGTTCGTCGAATCGCGCCGCTGTTGGTCGCACGCTGAATCACTGGCGGCACCATCCACCGTTACGAACGGCCGGGACCGTGGCGCTGGCCCTGGTCGTAGTAGTGGTATCGACGGTCTACCTGCAATTTCACGGTGAGTTCACTCCGGCCATGCACTTGACCCTGGTGTCGGATCGCGCTGGGCTGGTCATGGAGCCCGGGGCAAAAGTGACCTACAACGGCGTCGAAATCGGCCGGGTCGCCGCGGTGCGCGCGATCCAGCAAGATGACACCACCAAGGCGAAACTGTCCCTGGACGTCGCTCCAAAGTACATCGAGCTGATCCCGGCCAACGTGACCGCCGAGATCAAGGCCAGCACGGTATTCGGCAACAAGTATGTAGCCTTCCGTAGCCCGTCGAGACCGGCATCTGCGCGCGTGTCGAGCTCGCAGGTGATCGACGTCTCGCACGTGACGACCGAATTCAACACCCTGTTCGAAACCTTGATGTCGATCGCGCAGAAAGTCGATCCCGTCAAACTCAACCTGACTCTTGCGGCCACCGCCGAGGCACTGGACGGGCACGGCCTCGACTTCGGCCGATCAATCATCGCGGGCAATGCTGTCCTCGACGACATCAACCCTGAAATGCCGCAGATCCGCGAAGACATCAAACGCCTTACCGACCTCGCCGACGTCTATGCCCAATCCTCACCCGATTTCTGGAAATTCCTCAACAATGCAGCGACCACGGCAGGCACCGTCAATGAGCAGCGAGCCGATCTCGATGCGGCGCTGCTGGCTGCCGCGGGCTTCGGCAACGCTGGCGCTGACATCGTGGGGCGGGGAAGTCCCTACCTGGTGCGAGGTCTGGCTGACCTGGTGACGACCACCGGCACCTTGAACACCTACAGTCCCGAATTCCTGTGCAGCATAAGAAATTATGCTGCGATCCTGCCGCAGACTGTTGAATCCGCAGGCGGCAACGGCTACTCGATCGACTTCCGTATCGGGCTCACCGGTGCGCCGAATCCGTACGTCTATCCGGATAACCTGCCCCGTTCCAATGCGCGAGGCGGCCCGGGCGGCGCCCCTGGATGTTGGCAGACAGTCACCAAGGATTTCTGGCCCGCCCCTTACCTGGTAGCCGACACCGGCGCATCACTGGCTCCCTACAACCACCTCGAACTCGGGCAGCCATTGCTTACCGAATATGTGTGGGGACGCCAGGTCGGTGAAAACACCATCAATCCCTAGGACGAGCAGGCCTGCGGACCCACCGGTCCACGACTACGTCGAAGCGGCGCTCAGCGGCCTCGATAAATAGAATCGTCATATTCCGATGGAACTGGGAGACAGCGACATTGGGGCGGCATGCAGTCGCTCAGGAAGCGCTTCCTCGCCGGACGCGTAAGGGAATCGAAACAGGTCCTCGCAGTGAAGGATTGGTACCCCAGCGCACGGGTCCAGCAAGCTCCAGGCCGTCGAGTTCGTCCAGCAGATGGTCCACCGCTGTGATCACTTCGAGTCGTGCGAGATGAGCGCCCAGACAAAAGTGAAGTCCATGGCCGAATGCCAGGTGCCCGGTCGTGTCGCGATGAGGGTCGAACCGATCGGGGTCGCTGAACTTCGCCGGGTCTCGGTTCGCCGAGGCATAGAAGAGCAACGCCTTTGCGCCCTTAGGGATTACCGTGTCGCCGATCCGATAGGGCGCGGTAGCGGTTCTGGTGACCCACTGCACCGGCGAGCCCCAACGCGCGGTCTCCTCGACCGCCGGGCGAAGCAGGCTGCGGTCGGCTTTCAACGTCAGGAAGAACTCGCGGTCCTCGGCGAGCCTGACGAGCAGCATGCCCAACAGGTTTGTAGTGGTCTCGTTGCCGGCGACCAGAAGGATGAGCGCGTAGAAGAAAGCTTCCTGATCGCTGAGCTCGCCGGATTCTTTGGCTGCCTGCAACCAACCCAAGAGATCGTCTGCCGACGTGCTGGACCGCCGGCCCATCTCGACGTCTATGAAGCTGCGCATCTGCACGTAGGACTGAAGTAGCGAACCGACGTATCGCATGACCTCGTGCACCGACCGCGGTCCGAATAGTCTCGCGAACTTGTTGGATACGGTGCGAAAGGCCGGCCACTGAGGATGGGGAATACCCAAGATTGTGGCAATGACGTTGATGGGCATGGGGATCGTCAGCGCCGCGACCATGTCAATGACGTCGCCGTCTCGCAGTGGCCTGATCGCCTCATCGGACAACGCGCGAATATCTGTGGCCAGAGTCTGTACCGAACGCTTGCTGAACATGGGCGCGGTCAGATGCCGCAGGCGGGTGTGATCGGGTGGGTCTGTGGTGAGTACAGCACTGGTGACAAACGACCGCAGCATGATGCCGTCCCTCGACGAGAACACCTCATTGTTGCGAACGGCCTTGTGCACGTCCTCGTAGCGCCCCATCATCCAGACGCCGAGCCGCTCGTTGACGACCACCGGATGCTCACGAATGCGCAGCAGCTCGGGATAGGGGTCGGCGATGTTCTCGGCGAGCGTCGGATCGAATGTGGTTCGTGGCACCGACTTCGGCGCCGATGCAGTGCGTGGGCGCCGTAGATCGCGGTAAGCCCCTGTCGCAACCGGACGCCACAGATCAGTGACGGAGCTGCGAGTTGCAGAAAGCACCGCGCGTGGTGGGGGCCGTAGAAGATCCGTCGACATAACATGACGTTAGGCCGGTCGCAATGGCTCGATAATGACAGAATCAGACAGACATTTGATATTTTCAGACACATGCCTAGTCCGATGGCCCCGGTGTGGGACGTGGCGCGCTCCTCGGCGCCGGGTCGACACATCTTGGAGACCGCGGTACACCACGGCCTCAATCCTGAAATCTGTTTGTCTGGAACAGGACTCACGTCGCAGGGGTTGAGGGACCCGACCAGCGAGATGCATGCGAGTCAGGAACTGACGATGATTCGCAACCTGATCGGCCGACTCGGCGATCAACCGGGACTGGGTACGGAAACCGGTGCGCGCTACACCTTCGCCGACATGGGCATTCTGGGTTATGCACTGATTTCGAGTCCAACCGTTGGGGACGCGATAGACGTCGCCTGCCGGTACGCCGCACTCAGTACCGTCTACCTGAGTCTGGCCGCACCAGAACTCAACAACACCGAAGCGGTCATCGGTCTTGATAACGCCCAGGTTCCTCCCGATGTGCGGAGGTTTCTGCTCGAACGCGATTTTGCAATGTTCCTGCAGATCTTGCCGCCGCTCATGCGTGGCGTTGACGCGCCGATCGCGATGCGACTGGAGGTGGCGGATCTGCAGCTGCCGGCAAGTCTGGTGGAGATCGACAACGTGACGGTCACTGTGGAGAACGCGGTGCGCAACGCCCTGATTGTCCCCGCTGATCTGGTGAGCCAACCGATGCCCGCGCCAGATCCCCAGACTGCGGCGATCTGTATCCGCCAGTGCGAGGAGTTATTGAACCGTCGACGAACCCGTCGTGGCATATCAGCCTGGGTGCGGATGCGGATGATCCAAGATTCGACCCAGATCCCATCCATGGCGACCATCGCGAGGGAACTCTGCATCACCGATCGCACGTTGCACCGTCACTTGGCGGGAGAGGGAACCAGCTACCGCGCACTCGCAGACGAGGTTCGCGCAGCGCTGGCCGCCGAGCTGTTGAGTTCGGGACTCACTGTCGAGGAAACTGCACGCCGACTTGGCTATTCGGAGACGGCCGCATTCACTCGAGCCCATATTCGGTGGAATGGGCGCCCACCCAGTGAGTCCAAGCGCCGTGGGCGGTCAACGGCTCAAACGTGATGTGAGGGCAAGCTGCATGCTCACGCGCCGACGTCGACTGTCGGGCGGTATCGCGACGGTGCCGCAGTCCTTGGTCTAGTGGCGAGACGTTGTGGCCACCAGCTCCGTTCGCGCAGCAAAGTAGCGATGGCGGGTACGGTCAGCGTCCGGACCAGGAAAGTATCCAACAGCAGTCCGCAGCCAATGATGAGGCCGGTCTCGATCATGATCGCGACCGAGCCGATCATCAAGCCGAACATGCTCGCGGCGAAGATCAGGCCGGCGGAGGTGATGACCGAGCCTGTGGTGGCGACCGTCCGTAGAACGCCGATACGCAGATTGCTGCCGCTCTCCTCCCGCAGTCGCGATACCAGTAACATGTTGTAGTCGGCACCGACTGCCACCAGAATGATGAAGGCTAATAGCGGTACAGGCCAGGCGATTTCATGACCGAGTATCCATTGGAAAACGATGACTCCGATGCCGAGTGAGGCGAGGTAGTTCAGCACCACGGTGCCAAGGAGATACAGCGGTGCCACGAGCGCGCGCAGTAGCACCACCAGGATGAGTCCAACGATGACCAGGGTGGCGATGGCAAGTTGGATGAAGTCGGACGAGAGCAGACGCTGGATATCAGAATTGACCGCGGGGAAGCCGGCGACAGAGATCGTGGCGTTCGCCAGCGAGGTGTTCGGCCTGGCTCCATCGGCGACTTGGGTCATCTGGCGGGCAAGGTCCATCGCTTCGACGCTGTAGGGATCGTTGCTGGTCTCCACTGCGAATCGCGCCGTTTTCCCATCGGGTGACAGGAACTGCTTTGCGACGTCGGCGAATTGGCGGTTCGCAAAGGCGTCTGCGGGCAGGTAGAAGCCGGACGCGGCATCCGAACCCGCGGACGCGCGAGACGAGTTCTGAAGCTGGGTGGCGATTTGGCTCATACCGGATAGCATCTCAATATTGCTGTCCGCCAGCGTCTTTACCCCATCGGCCAGCGCGCGGGAACCGGAGGCGAGCTGGCTGATGCCGTCTTGTAGCCGGGTGATGTTGGCCGCGAGATCGGCGGGCTTTCCCAGCGCGCCGAATGCCTTGTTCATGGCATTGACGGCAGTCTGAACGTCGGCGATGGTGCCGGTTACGGTGGCGTTGGTGGCGGGGTCGTAGCGGTCACCCAGCGCGGCGACCTGGGAGAAGAATCCGTTGTTTCTCAGAGCAACCAGGATCTGGACCTGGTCGCGGATTTGAGCGCATTGGGGAGTTGTGACGCACCAGGGTGACCCATTGAGCAGGTCGACGAGCGGGTTCAGGGTGTCGATGGCGCCTTGTGTGCGTTCGGCCAGCGGGCGGATGCCTGGGCCGGCTTGTATTGCGTTGTCGATACTGGGGCTGGTCGCTGAGAGTTGGTGCAGAAGTGGGGCAAACCGTTGGAAGTCCTGGCCGGCGGACTGTGCTTGGGTGAGCACTGGGCCTAATGGTTTCAGTGCGGTCCGTACAGATGTGTCGAGCTGCGCGAGTCCGTTGGCCAGTTGGTTGGCTCCATCGGTGAGCTTGGCGAGGTCATCGCGGCGGGAATTGCCATCGGCGACGGCACCGGCCATCTTGTCGCCGATTTGCCTGTTCTGCCACGATAATTGCGCTTGGTCAAGGCGGGTGCCTGCCGGACGGGTGACTCCGGATATCTTGACCACGCCGGGGATCTGGGAGATGCGCGATGCCATTTCGTCGAGGTCGGCCAGCCCTTTCCCGGTGCGCATGTCGACGGGGTTTTCGACCACTAGGAACTCGGTGATGACGACGTCTTTGCGAAAGTGTCGGTCGAGGAGCTGGTAGCCCTCATTGCTAGCCGTGGTGGGAGGTTGTCCTTTTCGGTCGTCGTAGCTGATCTTCATCGTGGCAGCTGCACCGGAAAGAGCCAGGAGGATCATCAAGCTAGCAACGAGCAACGGCCGAGGGTGACGCACGACCGCCACAGCGACGCTGTTCCAGTACCGGCGGGTGCGGTCGGGCTTGGGTTCACCGATACCGCGTCGGGCCGCCAACGCCAACACTGGCGGCAACAGTGTCACCGTAGCCAGGAAGCCCACAAGTACGGCAACCGCGCACGCTGGTCCCAATCCGGCGAACACGCTCAGCGTGGCGAAGACCATGGCCAGAAAAGCCAGGGCGACAGTAGCTGCCGACGCGAAGATCACTCGTCCGATGCTGGCCGTCGCGTGAATGACAGCGAGATCGGCAGGGGTACCGGCGCGCCGCTGTTCGTGGTACCGGCTGATCAAAAAGACTGTGTAATCGGTTCCTGCGCCGAGAAGGATCGCGGTCATGAATGCCACGGTGAACTGCGAAACCGGCATGCCCAGCTGCCCGAATGCGGACAAGACACCACGGCCGACGGCCAGACTCAGCCCGATGACTAGCAAGGGCAATAACGCGGTAAACAACGACCGGTAGACCATCAGCAGGATCAACGCGATCAACCCGGCCGTTGCGATCGAGATGAACAGCAAATCGTGTTCGGCAGAAGCGATTTGGTCACTGAAGGTTGCCGGGGGACCGGTCACGCGGACGGTGATGTCCGACCCGTCGAAGGCGCGTTGGGCGGTGGCGCGGACTGCCTGCACCGATTCCGCTGCAGTGGGATCACCCAGAGTCCCGGCCACCCCCACCGGTAGGAACCACGCTTTGCCGTCTGCGCTGACGGCTTGTGCCTTCATCACGGGATCGGCCAGCAAGTCCTGCACCAGCAGCACGTGGGCGTGATCGGCTCGAAGGCGCTCGACGAGCCTCGAGTATCGATCCCGCGCCTGCTGCGTCAGCCCAGCGGGGCTTTCCATGGCGACGAACAGCATCGTCTTCGACCCTTGCTCGCCGAACGCAGCGCTCATGCGGTCAACAGTCTGAAATGACGGCACGTCCCGGGGAATGAGGTCGACCGACTGTCGCCGCACAACGGTTTCGAGCTGTGGGAACAACAGCGCTAGCACCACTGCAATGGCGAGCCACCCACCGATCACGAGCGCCTTGTGGTGAACCGTGAAGGCGGCAAGCCTGGCCAGCCGCGCACTGTATTCCGGCGACGCTGCGGGGTCGGCAAGACGGACGCGTCGAGAAACGGTCCCGACACCGTGGACATCATCAGCCACCGTCACGCCCCCTCAAGAGTGGAACTATCGGTATAGCACCGATACTAACGGTTTCCTATTTGCCCGCGCGACCCCCGGGCAAACGGCGGCTATCTCGGCAACCCGGCTCCGAATCATCGAATCAATTTGCAGCACCGTCAGTTTCGTCATCGACCAGGTCATGGCGAACGACGCGCACACGTCCATGCGGGAGGCAAGCCATGTAGCCATGCCGTTTGCCGTACAGCTCCCACGCCGTCTCGTGGCTGTCGGGATCGACATCGATGCAATGCCCGCGGGAGAAGCCCAAATGCAGCGCCCCCTCGTCATCGCACCAGGCCCGTGTGCACACTGCGCCGGCCAAATCGAGTAGTGGACGCTCCTGAGCCGACACCCGGGCGGGATCGATAAGCACTTCTTCGGACGGATGCGACCCGATCGCCGGCAAGGTCAGCCTCATGGGCCGCGCGATGACGAGTTCGTTGTAGTCGTCGAGACTCAGAACCAGGCCTTCTCGCAACGAAACTCGCTGGACGGTGCGCTGTTCGATCCACTGCGTATGCATGTCGGTCTCCTGTTCAACACTCCGATGTGTTGTATTTATGGTACTGCTAGTATCGGAGCGATACCAGAAGGTCCTATTTTGCAGCTCGTGGGTGCGGCGGTGGTGCTGTGCATTTTGCTGCGACGGGCACGGCGGGCAACTTCGAGCAAACGAGTCGTTGGGGACCATTCGTCAAGGGGTGCGTTCCTTGTCGGATCCCGCAGCGACCGCGCTATTGGCGTTCGGCATTCTCGTGACCTGGCCGACCGTCGCTTACATCAGCACGCGCCCCTGGGCGTCGCGTGTCCTGGTGACTGCATGCCACGACCCGGCCGAGCTTGAACGTGCCCGGGACAAGCTCTCCCTCTAGCTCGATTTAGACAACCTCGTCGAGGAAATCGATGACGGCTTCGGAGAACGCGTCGTTGTCGTCTCCAGCGATCATGTGACCAGCGTCGGTCACGTCCACCGTGCGCGCGTGCGGCACGAGGTCGACGAAGTCGTTCACTGTCTCCTCCGACACCACGTCCGACAACAGCCCCCGCACAAGAAGCGTAGGAGCAGATACCTGCCGTGCGCCGTCGATCAACACCATGCTCATCCGGTCGAACTCCGCTGCGCCCTCATCTGGATTACCTTGCAGGAAGCCAAAATTCGACGCCACAAAGGCCGGATCCCACCGCCATACCCAACGGTCGTCGGCGCGCTGCTGCAAGACCTTCCGTAGTCCGTCGAGGCTGCTTGGCTTCGATCTGTGTGGGTTGTACGCGGCGATAACCTCGGCGGCAGACTCAAGATCGGCGAAACCGTCGGGGTGCGCCGCCATGAATGCGACGACGCGCCGTGCGCCCTGCATCTCCATGCGTGGAGTGATGTCCACCAGCACCACGGCGTCCCACAGGTCAGGTGATGCGAGTAGGTGAGTGCCCAGGATCGTCAGACCGCCGAGGGAAGCTCCAATGGCCACAACAGGGTGCCCACCTGCCGCGTGCGAACGCACCGCGAGCAGGTCGCCGCCGAGTCGATCAAGGTCATAGCGGCCATCCGGGTCCCAGTCACTATCCCCGTGTCCGCGCGCATCGTAGGCCGCCGCGAGGTAGCCGCGTGCGTGTAAGCGCTGCGCTGTCGCATCCCACGCATGACGGCTTTGGCCTCCTCCGTGTAGCAGCAATACGGCTGCCCGCGGCTTCGCGCACGGATACAGGTCGACCGCCAAGGAGACTCCGTCGGTGGTGGGCACTCGCTGGAGGACAGGTCTTACCCTGCGCCGCCTGCCGAGCCCGGGGGACATCACGAGGCCGCCTTCTGGCCCACAACAGTCACAGTGCCCTGGGCAGCGCACACAGCCCGCCCGTCGTTGGTAATATCGATTCTCGCGACACCGCTGCTCTTCCCGAGCGAGATGATCTCGGCTACCGCGACGCACGTGCCGCTGGACACCGGTCGGAGTAGGTTCAGCTTGAATTCGGTGGTCGCAACCCAGGATCCGGCAGGAATGACGGGATAGAACACGACGCCGAGACAGTGGTCAACGAGCGCCGACAGACAGCCACCGTGCAACGAGCCGAAGGGCGTCTTTAAGTCGTCCCGGGCGTCCATCTCGACGACGAGGCGTCCCGCTAAGAAATCGGTATGACGAAATCCTAAGTAGCCAGCCAGGCCGCCGGCCGTCAACGCCGCCCCTTTTAACTGGTTGGCGACCTGCGCGTCGAATGCGGCGAAGTTCGCGGACATGTTCACCTCTCCTCGGTGTGGGGGCTGGTGTTTGAGACACTACGCCTGACTTGTTACATCACGTTGCGTCTTGGCCAGAGACGATTGCGGGTAGAAGAAGACGTTGCAGATAGGTGCGCAGTCCGTCTCTGCTTCGATCCCTTGGGCCACGAACGGTGAGCAGACTCAGCACGGTGCGAAGTATCCATTCCGCGGCGTCATCAACGGAGACCCCGGGCGCCAACTGGTTCCAGTGCGTCGCGAAGAGAGGCCGAAGAAACTCGGTGACGAGTTCGAAAAGCATGGTCGATGTTCCCTCGGCAAGGCCCACACCCGCGAGTTCACGATCGCTGCCGAATAGGACGCCGATGATGGGCCTTCGGCGGGCCGCAATCACAGTGTGATCGATGAAATCAACGATCGCAGAACCTAAGTCACTATGGCCGGACAACCGCGGTTCCATCCGGCGTAGGTATTCTTCGGTGGCGCGAATGATGACCCCAGAGATCACGGCCTCGCGACTCGCGAAGTACCGGTAAACCGTCGCCCGTGACACACCGGCATTTCTGGCGATGTCCTCCATAGTGGTGCCTGCGAGACCCTGCACCTCAAGGCAGCGCTCAGCGGCGTCGAGCAATCGGTCGCGCCCTGATCTCCCATCCGCCGCAGCGGACGCGCCCCAGCGCAATGACTTTGTCGCCACGTGATCAGTATGCACACGACTCAGCACTACGCGATCAACTATGCAACAGAGTTTCTAATCTGTCTCAGATAAAGGCACTCCTGGGCCCCTGAGAGGGGCCCCGCCTGACCACGAGCGTGGTTGTTCGCGGCACCGTTCTCTGCTGGGACCACTTTGGGGCCAAACGGCTTGCGCGATGCCGAACGGCGTGCGCGTCCGTCAATGTCACGAGCTGCCCTGAAACCATTACAACTGCTGCTGAACTGCGAAAACGTGCCACCGCCGCTTCCCGGGGGTCGCGTGGTCCTACGTAACACGGGCCGCTTAGATGCGACCTCGCCTAGCCGTCGGTGTCGGTAACCTGTTCAGCGGAAACAACTTTCAGCAGTTTGTCGCGGGCGGCGCAAAGCCCATCTAATGCTGAATTGAAGTCAAGCGCGGCATCGGCCAGCGAGGCGCGGCCGGCTGGATGACCGTGTGCCGCCAGCACCCGTGCTGCATATCGGAGATCGGTCGTGTAATGAATGAGGTCCACGATGTAGCGGGTGGTCGCGGTCGGCGCCGCGCCTTGAGGGCGCTGGAGGTTGCTGGACATCAGGCTTGTCCAGTCTGCGATTGCGCGGCGGTCGAAACTGTACAGCCCCTCGAGCATCCAACGTCGCCACCGGGCTGGACGGCCGCTACGAGCACCGGAAGGAAGCGGTGAGGAAGCCATCAATCGAGCCTAAGAGCTCACCCAGCGTTTTTCTGGGCCCATAAGCAGCGGTCTGAAGCGGCAATCGCCCCGTAAGCCGACCTTTGCCCACCGACGCCGAGACGCCTGTTGTCACGAGACCCCGGCGGCGGTCGCGACGCGCAGCTGGTCGGCTGCCACCCTCCATTTCCGAAGTGTCTGGCCCGCTGATCGGCCGAGTAAAGAGCGCCTTCGGCGCGACTTCGTCGTGGCTTCGCCACCCTTGACACAACCGATCGCAGCGACAGGACGGCCGCATGGGGAGCGGCCCGTTAGTGGCACCGCTTTTACGAGGCGAGTGACGACAGTTTTGACGACAACGCTGACGACAGTTGCTGCCTCAACGACGTCCCCTACACGACAACTTGCGACCTATCGTGCCTGGTCACGGACTCTGCCCGCTCCTGGCAGTGTGGGGGTCAGGGGTTCGAGTCCCCTTAGCTCCACAGCGGAAAACCCGAGACCACACGGTCTCGGGTTTTTGCTGTGTGGGGCCCGCCACGATCTACGCGTGGGCGGCGCGTAGATTTCTTGAGAATCGATCCCACGAGTCCAGCGCAAGCCTCCTAACGAAAGCCATCATGTCCGAGGACGAGACCACAGACGTTCCACCGAATCAGCTCTCCATCGATCCGCGGAGCCCGTTCTACAACGAAGAGGTGCTCCTGCGCGACGTGGGTATCCGCTTCAACGGCGCCGAGAAGACCAATGTCCACGAATACAACGTGGCTGAGGGTTGGGTGCGTGTCGAAGTCCCGACCGCGAAGGATCGCCGCGGAAATCCGATGGTCGTCAAGCTCAGCGGCACGGTCGAACCGTATTTCCGCTCAGCGGACTAGGGGACACCCCTTGGGGTTGCCGGACGAACTGTTCGGCGCACTCGGTAGAAGCCCCAGAGCCGCGTCGCTCACTGTCGAGCAGACCCGCCACGCGAGGCGCCTTGAGACTGCGCGATATTCACGATCATCGGATCAGCGCGCACGCGAACACTAAGGGAGCGGATCGGTGTTCGTCTCCGTAGGAACTCCGCTGTGTGCCGTCCTGGTGCGCTGCTCGGGGAAGCGGCGATACAGCGCAAGCGATACGTAGACCAGGCCGACGAGAACGGGAACCTCGATGAGCGGGCCCACTACGCCGGCCAGCGCCTGGCCGGATGTCGCGCCGAAGGTCGCGATCGCCACGGCGATGGCGAGTTCGAAGTTGTTGCCCGCGGAGGTGAACGCCAGGGTGGTGGTGCGCGGGTATCCCAGCTTCAACGCGAACCCGACGAGGTAGCCGCCGGTCCACATGACGGCGAAATACGCGAGCAGTGGCAGCGCGATACGCACCACGTCCAGTGGGCGAGATGTGATCTGGTCGCCCTGGAGTGCGAAGAGGATCACGATGGTGAACAGCAGCCCGTACAAGGCCCAGGGGCCGACGCGCGGCAGGAACGTGGATTCGTACCACTCACGGCCCCTTGCTTTTTCGCCGTAGCGGCGGGTCGCGTAGCCGGCCACCAAGGGGATGCCGAGAAAGATCAGCACCGACTTGGCGATCTGCCACACGGAGATGTTCAGCGAGGTCTGGTTCATGCCCAACCAACCCGGCAGGACCGACAGATAGAACCAGCCCAGCCCGGCGAAGATCAGCACCTGGATCACCGAGTTGATCGCGACCAGGACAGCGGCGGCCTCTCGGTCACCGAACGCGAGATCGTTCCAAATGATCACCATGGCGATGCACGGAGCCAGGCCGACGATGATGATGCCGGTCCGGTACTCGGGCAAATCTGGCAGGAACACCCAGGCCAGGGTGAACATCAGCGCCGGGCCGACTACCCACACCAGGAATAGCGCAGCGAGCAGCATTCTGCGGTCATGGGTGACGGTGCCCAGTCGGTCGTAGCGCACCTTGGCCAGCACCGGGTACATCATGACCAGCAGTCCGATGGCGATGGGGAGCGAGATCCCATCGATCTGCACCGCGCTGATTGCGCTTCCCAGGCCGGGAACGAGTCGCCCCAGGATCAGTCCCAAGACCATGGCTGCGCCGATCCACACCGGGAGCAGCCGGTTGAGGGTGGACAGCTTCGTCATCACAGGCGTCTCGGCGCCAGACGATGTGGTCGCTTCGGTCACGCTGAGACTCCCGTCAGTGGTGCGCTTCGACGCCTGTCGATATTGACAGTCATCGAATCAAGGGGCAAGCCGCCGGTCTGTGCGTCGAGCGCGAATCTCACGGTGCTGACACGTCGGCGCCGCAGCAGCGGTTCTCCTCGGCCTCAGGTGCGGAACCGAAGAACGTGTCCGAGTCGGCGAGCTTGGTGTAGACCTCCCAGCGCTCGCCGCCGGGGCCCGTCACCCACACCTTGTCTTGGGTGGCGAAGCAGCAGGTGGTGCCGATCTCTTCCTCGGTGAACATGCCTTCGTTGGTTAGGCGTGAGATCTCGGCGTGGACACGGTCGCTGGATTCGACCTCGACGCCGAGGTGGTTGAGGCTGCCGCCCTGGCCCGGATTTTCCAGCAGGACCAGCTTTAGCGGCGGTTCGGCGATCGCGAAGTTTGCGTAGCCCGGCTTGACCTTGGCCGGTTCGGTGTTGAACAGCTTGGAGTAGAAGGTGATGGCCGCGTCGATGTCATCGACGTTGAGGGCCAGTTGAATACGGGACATGGGGCGCCTCCCGAAACCTATGCGACATATGTCGAACTTATGGGACACGGGCCAGCATGCCACCTTTTCGATATATGTCAAGCAATGTGGCATCATGGATTTGTGCCCAAGGCGTTGCCGTCGATCGATATGTCTGCGCCGGTGTGTTGTGCGCCGGTGGTGGCTGGGGTGATGAGTGACGACGACGCGTTGCATGTGGCGTTGCGACTCAAGGCGCTGGCCGATCCGGCGCGGGTCAAGATCATGTCCCTGCTGTTCGGCTCGGCCGATGGAGAGGAGAACAGTCGGGACCTGGCCGCGGCGATCGGGATCGGGGAGTCGACCGTCAGCCACCATCTCACGCAGCTGCGCAATGCCGGGTTGGTGGAGTCGACACGTCGCGGCATGAACGTCTATCACCGTGCGCACCGCGATGCGGTGGCGGCTTTGGTCGCCGTTCTCGATCCGAATTGTTGTTCTTAGAGCCGAGTTTCGGTATCTGCGGTGCGCGGCAGCAACTCGGCAATGAGTTCTTCGATTCGTGTCCTGATCTGGTCGCGGATCGGTCGCACGGCGTCCACGCCCTTGCCTGCGGGATCTTCGAGGACCCAATCCCGATAACTCTTCCCCGGGAAAAAGGGACAGGTATCCCCGCATCCCATGGTGATCACCACATCGGAGGCTTCGACCGCGTCGGTGGTCAGGATTTTCGGGGTCTGATGCGAGATGTCGATCCCGACTTCGGCCATGGCCTCGACGGCGGCGGGATTGACCGCGCTACCGGGGGCGCTGCCGGCCGAGCGGACTTCGATGGAGTCGCCCGCCAGGGCGGACAAAAACCCCGCGGCCATCTGGGAGCGTCCGGCGTTGTGCACGCAGACGAACAACACGGACGGTTTGGTGGTCATCGACAGGTCCTCTCCAGCGCGGTATCGGCTGTGATGGGGGAATGGGGGAGGTCGAGCGTCAGGACCGCCGACAGCCTTGCGATGGCTGCTGGTATCGCCCAGTAGTACACCCAGGTGCCGCGTCGCTCGCAGTCGAGCAATCCCGCTTCGCGCAGCGTCTTGAGGTGATGAGAGATGGTCGGCTGGGACAGCTCGAAGAACGGGGAGATCTCGCACACGCAGCACTGGCCACCCTCGTGGCTGGCAATCAGGCTCAGCATGCGCAGGCGCACCGGATCCCCCAGTGCCTTGAACATCGGCGCCAATTCGCCTGCCCAGTCGGAGTCCAGCGGTTGACGGGCCAGCGGAGGGCAGCAGGGTTCTACTGGGGGTGACGGCGCGGCGGACACCCGTCTATATTGATGGTTATCAAAACAGCCGTCAAACGGCGATGAGGTTCACGTTGCCGCGAAAGCTGTATCGAGTTGGCCCTGCGCTGCAACACCTATTTGTGGGGCGTGCGCAGATTGTCGCGCCAAGATCGAGTCGGACGGATATCAGCTCTGTGGCCGAGCTGGCACTCGAACGTTATGAATTACTGCTCGTCCGGGCAGGCGTTCGATGTCAGTGTCGATGTGTGCCAGCCCAGTACGCAGTCAAGACCGATAGCCGGCTAGCCGCCCGGTGCGCCGCGACGGCGTCGATCGGTGCAGCGGTCATCCACTTCGCGGTAACGCCGATGCACTGGAAGGACTGGCTGCCGTCGGGGTTGTTCTTCGCATCCATCGCTGTGTTCCAGTTGGTTTGGGGATTCATCGCATGGTCACGGCCGACGATGGTGGTGCTCGTCGCCGGCATCCTCGGCAACGCCGGTTCGGCCGCTCTGTGGGTGTTGTCGCGAACCGCGGGCGCACCGTTTGGCCCCAACGCCGGTCAGCCCGAGGCCGTGGAAGCGGCCGGCATTTGCGTGCTGTTGCTTCAGTGCTACGTAGTCATGGGTGCAGGGTGGGCGTTGACTCGACGCTACCGAACGGACGAGGTCCCAGGGTATGGGCGGGCTTTGGTGTTGCTGGGCGCCAACACCGTGATGGTCGGCGCGGTTACGGTGGGCCTGGCGTCCGGGCTCCAGGGCCACCACCATCACCATGGCTCCGCGACCGAAGCGGAACAGGAGCCGATTCACAGCACGCAGATGGACGGGCATTCTCACCACGCGGACCCTGTGGTTCCGGCCGCGACACAACCCTCGACAGCACCGGTGCCGGTCGAGTCGGGACGCCCGGTGACGGACATGAACCTCAAGACCGGCGGTGATCAGCCGAATGCCGATGGCCACCAACATCATCACGACGACTGAGTTCGCACCAAGCTAGGAGAGCGGCGACGGTCAGTGCTCGTGCTCGAAGAGCACCAGCGTGTGCACTAGTGAGCCATCGACGAAGTAGGCCCGGCAGTCGAAGTGGTCCTGCAGTGTAGAGCCGACTTCCGTGGGCGCATTCACCACACCGGAGACGTTCAACACGGTGATACGTGCTGTGTCAATGCCTTTGAGAGGCTCGTCGAGGGTCAGGGGGAACTGGTCTCGACCGTCGACGTCAAGGCTGCTCGCTTCGGTGCGTACGTCGGAAAGGTGCGCGGTGGAGGCGGACACCAATCGCTTGAGGACGTCGGTTTGACAGCGATCCTGGGCTGACTGCTCGGCAGTGGGGCGGGTCTCGCTCGATCTCCATAGCCGCAGTGCGCCTGAGGAAATGGCGATGGCGACGATCGCCGCGCCCACCAGAACGAGGACGGCCGTCACGACGAGTCGCCTCCGGTGCCCACTGTGATCACCGTCGATACGTCGCATGGTCTTCCCGCCCGCCGTTCCGTTCGCTCTGTGGGGACGATACGCGCTGAGCTGCCCTGCCCCTCGGGTGGTTCAGCATCGTCTCTTCTTCGTCAGATCTTTATCGAAGGCATACCCGGGCCATACCGGCACGAGGAAAATTCAGGGTGCGGTGTGGATGAAACTGTGCGGCTGGGAGCGGCCGGAGGTGACCGCATGGGCAACCAGCGCTGGCGCCGAGGCGGCGTAGCGGAGAGGGATCCGATGACCACCACCACAACGGTTCTCGATGTCCACGGGCTGCATTGGGCCACTTCGACATCGATTGTTGAATCGACATTGTTGCGTCGACCGGGGGTGTCGGCGGTGCAAGCCAACGCCGTCAACCAAACGGCGACCGTGGTCTTTGACCCAGACAGCACGTCGGTCGCTGAGCTATCGAAGTGGATCCGCGACTGCGGCTTTCACTGTGCTGGTCGCTCGGTGCCCGACCACATCTGCGAGCCGATGGCAGAACCCAGCGCGGGGAGCTCAGCGCACACAGCCCGCGATGCTCAGGATGGTCACACCCATGGCTCCGCTATGCAACGCGCCCCACACGACGTGATGGGTCACTGTGGCCACGCCGGCATGTCGATGGAGGCCATGGTGCGTGACATGCGCAACCGATTTCTGGTCGCCCTGGCGTTGTCGGTCCCCATCATGCTGTGGTCCCCGATGGGCCGCGACATGTTCGGCTTCATGGTGCCCGCGCCGTTCGGAATGCGCGACGACGTCTTCACCCTCCTGCTGAGTCTGCCGGTGGTGTTCTATTCGGCATGGATCTTCTTTGACGGGGCGTGGCGAGCGTTGCGCGCGCGAACGCTGGACATGATGGTTTTGGTCGCGGTCGCTGTGGGCGCGGGCTGGCTCTACAGCGTCGCGGTGACCCTCACCGGTGGCGGGGAGGTGTTCTACGAAGCCGCTGCGATGTTGACAACCTTTGTGCTCCTAGGGCATTGGTTCGAGATGCGCGCACGCGGCGGCGCCAACGAGGCGATCCGCGCGCTTATGGAGCTAGCGCCGCCGATGGCCGTCGTGGTCCGAAACGGCGAGCTGGTTGAGGTGCCCACCGCCGAGGTTGCGGCCGGTGACCTGCTCCTGATCCGGCCCGGTGCCAAGATCCCCGTCGATGGCACGGTGGAAGAGGGCAGATCGGAGGTTGACGAGTCGATGGTCACCGGTGAGAGTCTGCCTGTCTCGAAAGTGCCCGGCGACAACGTGATTGGTGCCTCGATCAACACCACCGGAACCCTGCGTGTGCGGGCCACCAAGGTGGGCTCGGACACGGTGTTGGCCCAGATCGTGGCCATGGTGCAGGAAGCTCAGAATTCGAAGGCGCCCGGCCAACGCCTTGCTGACCGGGCCGCGTTCTGGTTGGTGCTCGTTGCGCTCATTGGTGGCACCCTTACGTTCTTGGTGTGGTGGGCGGTGGGCGCCGGTGTTCAAACAGCACTGCTATTCGCCATCACCGTGGTGGTCATCACCTGCCCGGACGCGCTTGGTCTGGCCACTCCCACCGCGATCATGGTGGGAACCGGACTCGGCGCACAGCGGGGAGTGCTTTTCAAGAATGCCACTGCCCTTGAGACCTCGGCGCGCATCCAAACCGTCGTGATGGACAAGACCGGAACACTGACCAAAGGGGAGCCCGAGGTCACCGACTTCGTCGCCGCCGCCGATGTCAGCGAGAACGAGTTGCTGGGATTGGTCTCTGCAGTCGAGACACAGTCCGAACATCCCCTGGCCGCCGCGATCGTTCGCTACGCCCGCGATCGCGGAGTCGCTGCGGCATCGCTGACTGAATTCCGCAACGTCCCCGGTCACGGAGCCATTGCCACGGTGGCCGGCCGTCGCGTTGCTGTCGGCAACCGCAAGCTGATGGTCGAGGAGGGAGTCGACTTTCCGTCAGATCTGATGGCTCGCCGTGACGAGCTCGCCTCCACCGGGCGCACCGCGGTGCTGGTGGCCGTGGACGGACGTGGTGCCGGCGTGATTACGCTTGCTGATGCCGCCCGGGAAACTTCAGCGGAGGCAGTCCGGGAACTGCATGACTTGGGAGTCCAGGTGGTCATGCTCAGCGGAGACAACGTGGCCACCGCTGCCAGGATCGCCGAGCAGATCGGTATCGACACGGTGATCGCCGAAGTCCTGCCGGGGGACAAGGCCGGCAAGATCGCTGACCTACAGGGCCAGGGCAGGAAAACCGCCATGGTCGGCGACGGTGTCAACGATGCTCCCGCTTTGGCGCAAGCTGACCTCGGTGTGGCAATCGGAGCGGGTACCGACGTCGCGATCGAGACGGCCGACTTGGTGTTGATGCGCTCCGACCCCCTTGACGTCCCGATCGCATTGCGGATCGGTCGGGCCACCCTGCGTAAGATGCGCCAAAATCTCGGATGGGCGGTGGGATACAACGTAATTGCGTTGCCGATCGCCGCGGGTGTCTTCGAACCAGCGTTCGGTTTTGTGCTGCGCCCGGAGATCGCGGCCTTGTCGATGTCAGGGTCGAGTTTCATCGTCGCGGTCAACGCGTTGATGCTCAAACGCCTCAAGCTGCCCGCACCGTCGGAGAAGCCGGTCTAATCCTGCGGGTTGACGGCTGGGTGTGCTTACCCTGTCGACCTTCGGCATTTGTATACGTCAGCTGTACGTACGTAGTTGAGCAGTAGTGTTGGCGGCAGCGGTGGAGGGCGCGTAGCAATGGGCGATACCGTCGGGGCCGAGCAGCGCAGGCTCGGCTTCGGCCGACACGGACTGGAGGTGTTGTGCCCATGCGTATGGGGGCGATGCGGCTGTGGTGGCAGGCGGCCGCTCTGGCGGCTGTGGTGGTCATCGTCGCCACCACTATGGTCTTCGCTGCCCGTCATCGGCAGGCCACCGACCCTGATCATGTTGACTGTGAGCGGGTCAAGTGCGTGGCGCTGACATTCGATGATGGCCCTACCCCCTTCACTGATCGGCTACTTCGGGTGTTGACGTCCTACAACGCCAAAGCGACCTTCTTCTTGATCGGCAACAAGGTGGCCGCCGACCCCGCCGCCGCCCGGCGGATTGCCGATGCCGGGATGGAGATCGGCAATCACACCTGGGAACACCCGAACATGAGCACGATTCCGTTGATGGACATCGCCTCCCAGCTCAGCAAGGGCAGCGAGGCGATTGCTGCCGCGACCGGACACGCACCGCAGCTGTACCGGCCCGCGGGTGGGCTGTCGTCTGAGGCCGTGCGCTCGGCCGCCGCCCGGCAGGGCCTGGCTGAGATTCTCTGGGACGTCATTCCGTTCGACTGGATCAACGATTCGAACACCGCGGCCACGGTCTACATGCTCAAGACCCAGATCAAACCTGGCTCGGTGGTGCTTCTCCACGACACGTACTCCAGCACCGTCGACGTGGTGTACCAGTTCATTCCGGTGCTGCTCGCCAACGGCTACCACTTGGTGACTGTGAGCCACCTGCTTGGTCCACGGCCGCCGGGCAGTAGTTATGGGGGCCGCGTCAACGGTCCACCGGTCAACGCGTTGGTTGACATTCCCGCTAGTCGGATCCCCTCGCTACCGGGCACTCCGTCGCCGAGGCCGGCACCTAACCTGCCCATCACGGACATTCCGAATCAGAGCGCCGGTGGTCCGCCAGCGCAGTAGCCCACCTCAGTTCCGTTAGCCGCCGGAGTCGGGATGCGCTCGTGGGTCATCGAGAGCAGAGACGAATGTCGTTCTCAGCTCGGCTCGAATCGAGTTGGCTACGGTGAAGCTCAGTAGGTGACACACTTCGCGACACGGTGACTTCCATGGGCGGCCATGGCTTCCCGGGTACCATTGGCGGGTGTCAATGCGAGAACCGCATCGCTGCGGTGCCACCACGGCCCGCACCCTGGGAATGACCGCACGGTGAGTGCCGTGACAAGCGTCGTCGTGTGGACTGCCGGTGGTCTCCTCATCGGGCTCTTGTCTCCGCCCCTGTTACGCCTCGGAATGCGTCGGGGTGTCGACGCCGGAGTTTTGCTGATTACCTGGGCAAATTTGGTGTCTCTGACAGTCATCGCGATCGCACTTCCTGCAGTCTCAGGGCTGATACATGGTTGTTGGCTAGCCTTGGGTGTCGAAATGCCGTGGTGGGTCGGCGTCCTCATGGGACTGCTCAGTGGTGCCGCCGTCGTTATCGCCATAATCGGAGGCGGTTGGCAGATTGCCGGCGTGACACGACATCGTCGCCGGGTACACGCCCGCCACACCGAGTTGGCCTGGCTCTTGACGGGGACCGCACCGCAAGCAGGCAGGGTTCTGTGGCTTCCGACTTCTGAGCCCCACGCCTATAGCTTGACCGGCAGCCCACCGTTGGTGGTGATGAGTCGCGGCCTTCGCGACTGCCTCGACCAGGCTGCTGTGAGGGCCATCAGGTCACACGAGGATGCCCACCTGCAACGGCGTCATCATTGGTTTATTGCTGTGGCACAGGCGTTGTCGGCAGGTATTGCTTGGCTGCCTCTGACGCGGCAGTCGCCGGCCCTGGTGCGCATGCTCATCGAACTGGACGCCGACGCTCACGCTGCGCGGATCCACGGTCATCGTCCGCTCCGGCGTGCGATCCAGACTCTCCGATACGCCCCCGCACCCGCAGTTTCGCTTGGAATCGCGTCGGGAAGCGCACAATTGCGGCTGGAGCGGCTGTCGGCGACATCTTTCTCCGGAACGTCGCATGGATCCCGATCGGTGGTGCCTGGCACTGCTTTGCTCGCAGCGACGGTGATCGTATCGGTGGCATTGGCGCTCGGTGCAGGCCTGGCTTCGTGCGCACCGTGAGTACGCACCTCCGATCAATAAGTGAAGGATATGCATGAAGGTTCGAGGATTCGGTGAGCTGGAAGCCGCTGTCATGGCGAAGATTTGGGATCACGACCCATACACCGTCACGGTGCGTGAGATCTTTGACGAGCTCGCCGGGGAACGCCGGATCGCTTACACGACAGTGATGTCCACGATGGACAACCTGCACACCAAGGGGTGGCTTGAGCGTGAGAAAGACGGCCGGGCATATCGCTACTGGGCCGTGATGACCCGCGAAGAACACACCGCGAGTCTGATGCGTGAGGCACTTGATGGTGGTGGGCGACCGGAACTGGTGCTCGCCCATTTCGTCGAGCAGATGGATCCCGACGAATCCGAAGGACTGCGGGCCGTGTTGCGGCGCCTGGCACGACGGACCGGTAGCGCGAAAAAGGCGTAGCTGGCCGCCGAGATTCGTCACGTTCGGCACGCCCCGCAATGGCTGGGTCGACGCGCCGTGCTTGCCGATCGTTATCCAAGTGATACGGCGGACAAGTGTGAACGACTGGCGGTCGCTGTTACGGTTCATTCCTACGTAGTAAGTACGTACTACGTAGGAACGCAATTTTGGCAGCACGTTTTTCGCGAAGCCCGGCCGACATCAACAACGCCGATGCGTTGACGCGGGCAGGACGGCAAGGACGGTGATCCGTGATGTTCTCTCGGCGGCTGGGCGGCCTGGCATGTCTGCTCTTGGCGGCGATCATTCTGCAGGTCACCTCGCCGGCAGCGGCGGATCCCGGAAGCGACGCCTGGGACCCGTCGCTTCCCAGAGTCACCAGTGCCGGAGCGCCGGGCGACCCCCTGGCTATCGCGAACGCGTCCCTGCGGGCCACCGCCCAGGCCGCCCAGACAACAATGGACCTCGGCCGTTCGTTTCTTCATAGCTTGGGGTTGGGAGGCACTGGGGCTGAGGTGACTCGTGACGGACTGAACCGCGTCTCTGGCAGTCAGGCAATTGAGTACGTCATCCGCCGTGCCGGCAGTCAAATTGGTGTTCCCTACTCGTGGGGCGGCGGGAGCCTCACCGGCCCGAGCAATGGAATCGATTCCGGCTCGGGCACAGTTGGTTTCGATTGTTCCGGCCTTACCAGATATGCCTACGCCGGTGTTGGCGTACTGCTGCCACGATGGTCGGGCGATCAGTACAACGCGGGGCGCAAAGTGCCGCCTTCGCAGGCGAAACGGGGAGACCTGCTGTTCTGGGGGCCCGGGGGCAGTCAGCACGAGGCGATCTACCTGGGTGGCGGCCAGATGCTCGAAGCTCAGCAGACAGGGGTGCCGGTCAAAGTGTCACCGGTCCGAACGGCTGGGATGACGCCGTACGTGACCCGGGTCATCGAAGGGTGATTCGCGCCGAGTCGGAACAGCTCACCCGCAGCAGCAATGGCCTTTTGGCGAGTCCGCCATCGGCAACGACGGTCGAGGGGCGGGTTCGACTTCACCCTCGGGGGTGTACCCGGCGCGCGTAATAGCCGCGGAAATACTGGCGGCGTCGCAGTCGCCGTGCGCTGTCACGATGCCGGACGCCACGTCGACATCGACTCGCTCTACTCCGGCCAGCGGCGTGACCGCCTGGCGAATGGCATTGGCGCAGTGGCCGCACGACATTCCGCCCACTCGAATGACAACACTCATGATTCCTCCTGCGCCAAATATATACCCCCTGGGGGTATTAGTAAAGGTGCGTGGTCGTCGGCCTGATCAGCCGACTCGACGATGCGCCGAATCGAAGACCCGGGGACGGCTTGTGCAGCACCGCCGCGAAGCAGAACTTCTTTATCGAATCTTCACAGAACCACTAGGTCACCCCTACCGAACCCCGGAAGGCTCGGAAGCGGATCGAAATGCTGGATCGATGAAAGGGATGTGTTGTGAGTAAGACGAGGATTGTGGTGACCGGCGTGGCCGCGTTCGCCGCGGTGGCCGCCATCGGTGCGTGTAGTAACTCGGCGACCAAGGATGCATCGTCGTCGTCGACGGCGGCGTCTCCGGCTCAGAGCACATCGGCGGCTCCGGCAGCCGCGCATAACCAGGCCGACATGATGTTCGCCCGGATGATGATCCCTCATCATCAGCAGGCTATTCAGATGAGCGACATGATCTTTGCCAAGCAGGGCATCGACCCCCGGGTGGTCGACCTCGCCAAGCAGATCAAGGCCGCACAGGGCCCGGAGATCGACCAGATGCAAGGTTGGTTGAAGCAGTGGGGCATGCCGGGGATGAACGGCATGCCGGGAATGAGCGGCATGCCGGATATGGACGATATGCCCGGCATGAATGGCACACCCGGCAACGCGCCGTCCGATCATGGCGGCATGCACGGCTCCGACACTGCTACGGCATCACCCACCACCACCGCGACCATGCCGATGCCCAGCGGTTCGATGATGCCAGGTATGCCCGGAATGGGTGATATGCCCGGTATGGACGGAATGATGTCGCCGGCCGATATGCAGGCTCTGCAAAGCGCCCAGGGTGTGGAGGCCAGCAAGTTGTACCTCACTCAGATGATCAAGCATCACCAGGGCGCAATCACCATGGCGCAGAACGAGATCAAGAACGGTCAGTTCGCCGACGCCGTTGCCCTGGCCAAGTCGATCGCGACCAGCCAGCAGAAGGAGATCGACACCATGAACCAGATCCTGAGCACCCTCTAGGAAGGCCATGACGCACTCCGCACCCCTGACGCGGCGCGGTTTTCTCGCGGCCGGTCTCCTCGGTGGTGCGGCATTGGTGGCGTGTGGCCGTTCCACCGCGCCTCGTGCACCGGGCGGTACGACTGCGGCTGACGCGATCGCCGCGGCCGAGGCGGCCCGTCCGCACACCGGCAAAACGGTCTCGGCCCGCTTGGCGCCCGGTCCCGCCGACATTGACCTCGGCGGGACCAAGGCGCGAACTTTGGCCTACAACAGCCAGATTCCCGGGCCGCTGATTCGGGCCAATGTCGGGGACGAGATAGCGGTCACCGTCGACAACGGACTCGGCCACCCGACGTCGGTGCACTGGCACGGCATCGCCTTGCGCAACGACATGGACGGTGCCGCGCCGGCCAGTCGCGACATCGCGCATGGTTCCAGCTTCGAATACCGGTTCAGCTCACCATATCCGGGAACGTACTGGGCCCACCCGCATGCCGGCATGGACACCGACTACGGCTTGTATGTGCCGGTCATCATCGATGACCCAGCCGACCCCGGCCGCTATGACGCCGAGTGGATCGTGATGCTCGACGACTGGACCTCCGGAGTGGGAACCAGCCCCGACGAGATCTACAGGGGACTGCGCTCGATGAGTACCGGCGGTGGGTCCATGCCCGGGATGCCCGGCATGGGCCAGATGCCCGCGATTCCCGGCGTGGGCGGGGCGGGGCCGAGTGACCTGCTCGGCGGCGACAGCGGCGACGTCAGCTATCCGTACTACATCATCAACGGCCGCATCCCATCTGCACCGACAAGCTTCGACGCAAAGCCCGGACAGCGCATCAGAATTCGTCTCATCAACGCCGCCGCCGACACCGCATTCCGGGTCGCTTTGGCCGGGCACCGCATGACCGTGACCCACACCGACGGGTTCCCGGTGGTGCCCACCGATGTCGATGCCCTTCTGCTGGGCATGGGGGAGCGCTACGACATCGTCGTGACCGCCGCGGCCGGTGTGTTCCCTCTCGTCGCCGCTGCGGAAGGCAAGAACGCCGTCGCCCGCGCGCTGCTCACCACGGGAGCCGGCAGCGCGCCTGACGCCGCCTTCCGGCCTCCTGAGCTCAGCGGCCGGATCGGAACCGTGGACACCTTCACCGCCACACCGCAAGTGCAGCTCCCAACCGACAGCGACCTCGACCTCCAGGCTCGCCTGTCGGGCACGATGATGCAGTACGACTGGATGATCAACGGCCACCCCTACGACCACACCGTCCCGCTGACCATCCGTCAGGGTCAGCACGCCACCTTGACCTTCACCAACGCAACCACGATGTGGCATCCGATGCACCTGCACGGCCATACGTTTCAGGTCGTCCGGCCCGACGGCAGCCTCGGCGCTCGCAAGGACACCCTCATCGTCAAACCGCAGCAGGCGGTGGCGGTCAGGTTGGTCGCCGACAATCCAGGAACCTGGATGCTGCACTGCCACAACGGTTACCACATGGAAGCCGGCATGATGACCACCCTCGACTACACGGGCTGACCCCGCTCAGCCGCACCGGCTAGCACAACGAGAGGAAAGGAGAAGGTCCCATGATGTTCTGGTCCGACCACGACATGAGCGGATGGGGATACACGGGCATGGCAATCGGAATGGTGCTGTTTTGGATCCTCGTCATCGTCGCGATCATCGCGCTAGTACGCTCCAATACGGGTAATGCTCAGGCGAGTTCCGTCCTTCAGCCCCCGCGCTATACCGAGTCACCCGAGCAGCTGTTGGCGACCCGCTTCGCCCGTGGTGACATCGACGAAGCCGAGTACCAACAACGCCTGGCCGTCCTACGTGGCGGCTCTCGCTGACGGCGGCCGGGGATGGGATTTCGCCCGTGCCGAAGACACACCTGACCTACGCAACAGTGTTGCGCGCGATGCGACGACAGCACTTCGCAGTACTCGCCACCAGTGACCCCGCCGGCCGGCCAGCGTCCGCCGGCATCACCTACGGTGTATCAGGCTCCGGCAGCGCGATTTATGTGATGACCCGCCGCCATCTGCAGAAGGCGCGCAATATCGTTGCAAATCCACGAGTCTCGCTCGTCATACCCACACCTCGGCGGTTGCTGTGGTGGGTCCCTCCTGGCACCATTCAGCTGACCGGCCGCGCTGAAGTGATCGACTGGACGGATCACGACGCGACTCGCGTCTTCTCTCAATTTTGGCTGGGCCGGCACATTGTGAACAGCTATCGCAGTCTCCATGCTCGCGGAGACAGTCGAATAGCGTTCCTGAGAATTGAGCTCGACCCGGTGATCCACACTTACATGATCGGTACGTCGGCGTGGCGGGTGCGCAACAACATGGGAGCCGGTGCATCAACCGTCATCAGGGGACAATGACGTTAACGACCAGGGGTCCGCTCAGGTGCGGACGATCTCGTTGTCCAGGCGCGTCACGTCCCCGTCGGCGGGGCCGTGCGCACGACCGACGTGGGACTCGGCCCGCATCCGCTCGACCATATGCGGGTAGTGCAGCTCGAATGCCGGTCGCTCCGAACGGATCCGGGGCAGCTCGGTGAAGTTGTGCCGCGGCGGCGGGCACGAGGTGGCCCACTCCAGCGAGTTGCCGTAGCCCCACGGATCGTCGACCGTGACGACCTCGCCGTAGCGCCAGGACTTGAAGACGTTCCACACAAACGGCAGCACCGAGACACCGAGGATGAACGAACCCAACGTGGAGATGATGTTCAAAGTGGTGAACCCGTCGGTGGGCAGGTAGTCGGCGTAGCGGCGCGGCATGCCTGCGTTACCGAGCCAGTGCTGCACCAGGAAGGTGGAGTGGAAGCCGATGAACGTCAGCCAGAAATGCAGCTTGCCCAGCTTCTCGTCGAGCAATCGTCCGGTCATCTTGGGGAACCAGAAGTAGATGCCGGCGTAGGTGGCAAACACGATCGTGCCGAACAGCACGTAGTGGAAGTGCGCCACCACGAAATACGTATCGCTGACGTGGAAGTCCAGCGGCGGGCTGGCCAGCAGCACACCGGACAAACCACCGAGCAGGAACGTCACCAGGAAGCCCAACGAGAACAGCATCGGCGTCTCGAAGGTCATCCGGCCCTTCCACATGGTGCCGATCCAGTTGAAGAACTTGATGCCGGTGGGCACCGCGATCAAGAAGGTCATGAAGCTGAAGAACGGCAACAGAACGGCTCCGGTCACGAACATGTGATGGGCCCACACCGACATCGACAGGGCGGCGATCGCCATGGTGGCGTAGATCAGCGTGGTGTAGCCGAAGATCGGTTTACGGGAGAACACCGGGAAGATCTCCGAGACGATGCCGAAGAACGGCAGCGCGATGACATACACCTCGGGGTGACCGAAGTACCAGAACAGATGCTGAAACAAGGTGAGGCCACCGTTGGCGGGGTCATAGATGTGCGCGCCCAGACGGCGGTCGGCCGCCAGGCCGAACAATGCGGCGGTCAGCAGCGGGAAGATGAGCAGCACCAGGATCGACGTGACGAAGATGTTCCAGGTGAAGATGGGCATCCGGAACATCGTCATGCCGGGGGCACGCATGCAGACCACGGTGGTGATCATGTTGACCGCGCCGAGGATGGTGCCCAGACCACCGACAGCCAGGCCGAGGATCCACAGGTCACCACCGGCGCCCGGGGTGTGCATGGCGTCCGAGAGCGGGGTGTAGGCGGTCCAACCGAAGTCGGCCGCACCCCCTGGGGTGATGAAGCCGCTGAGGGCGATCAGGGCTCCGAACACGAAGAGCCAGAACGACAGGGCGTTCAGCCGGGGGAAGGCCACGTCGGGGGCGCCGATCTGCAGCGGCAGCACCAGGTTGGCGAACCCGAACACGATCGGCGTCGCATAGAACAGCAGCATCGCGGTGCCGTGCATGGTGAACAGCTGGTTGTACTGCTCGTTCGACAGGAACTGCAAACCAGGAAAAGCCAGCTCGGCGCGGATGAACAACGCCATCAGGCCGCCCATGAAGAAGAAGATGAAGCAGGCGACGCAGTACATGATGCCGATCAGCTTGTGATCGGTGGTCGTGACGAGCTTGTAGATCAGATTGCCCTTGGGACCCGTGCGGGCCGGGAACGGACGGCTGGCCTTCAAATGTCCCCGTGCTGGCGCTTCAGCTGTCACGCAGGTCTCCAATCGCTGTCGGTGTTCCTGTCGTTTCCCGCCACTGTCTGACCTTGCGCTGTGATTCGACGACCGACCAGGGACCAAAGTCACCGATTACATGGACGACCCACCCGCGATCCGACGCCGTCGTCCCTTCCTGACCGAGTTCGCAGGCTCAGTCACGGTCGTAGTGACAGACCGCTTCCAGCATCACGCCGAACGGGTCGAGCCAGAACGTCGCGAAGTAGGGCGGCGGATACTGCGGAAAAATCTGTGGTTCGTGCACTACCTCTCCGCCGAGTTGTTGCACCAGGCGGTGGACGTCGTGGACAGCCGAGCGTGACGTGACCATAAAGGCCAGGTGCTGAAGTCCGGCGCCTTCGCGCGAGTACGGGGTGGGATCACCTGCCGGGTAGAAGAAGAGGTATGTGCCGCGCTTGCCGCCCGCGGGGCGGAACGCGAACTGGTCATGATCATCGAGGAAGGGCTCGAAGCCCACGAGCGGCATCAGCGCGTCGTAGTAGATCTTCGCCGCCGCCAAGTCGGCAACGTTGATTCCCAGGTGTCCGAGCATGAGTCATCGTCCATCGGATCCGGCTGTGGGGCAACGGTGATTGTGGCACGATGTCGGCGCGCCTGGTGTGCACGCGTGACACTCCGGTTCCTGAATTCCGCTCTGCCGCAGACCCTTTGCGCTCGGGTGCGGAGCTCGACGTCGAAGCCACCATCGCGCGGTGGTTCACCGCAACGGAGATCGCGGACGACGGCCGGGCGGTCCGGGAGGTGCGCCGGGGTGATGTCGATGCTGGCGGCCGACCTGCCGGGCTCCGGGCTACAGATCGTCGATGACTGGGCGCATATGTCACCGTTCATCGACCCGCCCGATTTCGCCCGACGGCTGCTGGCCGCAGCCGACTGAAGCGCACGCCCGCGGCACGGCGCGCCGATGTGCGGCAAATTGACTTCAGCGCTTACCCGGGTCCCGTATACACAGATGCATGAACGCGTCCGCTCATATCGGTCGGGTCGGTGGCCTGGCTATCGCGCTGGGTATCGGTGCGGCTCTGGCCTCGGCGAATGCGGTGGCATGGGCAGATTCAGACGACTCCGGCGGCGGGCACCCGTCGGCCTCCTCTGCGCGCGGCCACGCTGCGGGCCCGACTGCGGCGCGAGCAACCAGGGCAACCACCAATCCGCCACCCAAGCGGACGACGTCGGCGCAGAAAGTGGCTTCAGTGGTGTCGGCCAAGCCGACCGCCCGTGCGGCCGCTGCCCCCAGCGGACCGGTCAGCGTGACCGAGTTGGCGCTGTCGACCGTGGTCGGCGCGTTGGAAACGTCCTATGTCGGAAGCAGGTCCGCAACCGCCTCCACCGCTCGGCTCGGCGCCCCGGCACCGGCCGCCTCCGTCACGACGAGTACTTCGTCTGCCGTGGCGCAGATCGCTGCGCCACCGAACCTGACCGCGGTATTCCAGCAGCTGGTGTACACCCCGCTTCACGTCGTCGTTCAGGCCTGGATCGCAAGCGAACTCGGCCGTCAGGTCGACGACTTCATCAATACGGCGGCCGGGTCGTATGTGATCGGCAACGGCGCTGACGGCACCGCAGCCAACCACAACGGTGGCGCAGCCGGGTGGCTCCTCGGCGACGGCGGTGCCGGGTGGAACAGCACCGATGACGGCGTTGACGGTGGCGCGGGCGGTCGAGCCGGAGCGTTGGGCAACGGTGGAGCCGGCGGCAGCGGGGGTGCCGGCGCCGACGGTGGTGCGGGCGGAGCCGGCGGGCGGCTCATGGGTATCGGCGGTGACGGTGGCAACGCCGGTGTCGCTGTCGTCGGCGCGGCCGGGGGAGTCGGTGGTGCGGGCGGGGACGGAACCGGCCTGATCTTCGGCGTCGGTGGTCGGGGCGGCAACGGCGGCGAGGGAATCGACGGCGGCCGCGGTGGTCGGGGCGGCAACGGCGCGGCGTTCTTGGGCAGCGGCGGTGACGGTGGCAATGCCGGCAAGAGCGGTGTCGGCGGCACGTCGACGCAACTGCCGGCACTCGGCGGTGCCGGCGGGACTGCCGGCTGGCTCGGAAGCCATGGCGCCGTTGGCAATTCCGGCGCAACCGTCGCGGCACAGACTCCCAGCGGATCGGTGCCGCCGCTGTCGCAGATCGGCACCTGGATCACCAACAGCGCCGGGCAGACCGTCATCCTGCACGGCGTCAACGAGGTGTACAAGCTTGCGCCGTATGAGCCGTCCGCGACTGGTTTCGACGAAGCGGACGCGCAATTCCTCCAGGACAATGGCTTCAATGTGGTGCGGCTGGGCGTGATCTGGGCGGCGGTGGAGCCGCAACCGGGCGTGATCCGCACCGCCTACCTCGACTCGATCAAGGCCACCGTGCAGATGTTGGCCGACCACGGCATCTACACCGTCATCGACATGCACCAGGACCTCTACAGCGGCACCTTCTACGGTGAGGGCGCACCCGCGTGGGCCTCCGATGGTGGCGGCCGGCCGAACAAGAACTCTGGCTTCCCGGGAAATTATTACGTCAACGGCGCTCTGGCACATGCGTGGGATGCGTTCTGGGGCAACGCCGATGCGCCGAATGGTCTTGGCCTGCTGGACAATTACGCGCTGACGTGGCAAAACGTCGCAAGCTACTTCAGCGGCAATTCCGCGGTCATCGGCTATGACATCATGAACGAACCGTTTCCCGGCTCTAACTACCCGGTCGCGTTATTCGGCGGCTCGTTCTTCGCGACCCAACAGCTGACCCCGATGTACAACCAGGTCGCCGCCGCCATCCGATCGGTCGACGGGACCACGCCGCTCTACCTGGAACCGCCCAACCCCGCAGTCACCGAAGTGCCCACCCTGCTCGGTATCCCGATAGCGTTGCTCGGGAAGGTCACCGACCCGAACTACGTTCTGGCATTCCACAATTACTGCGGCCCGATCGGTGGTGCGCTGTGCACCAAGATCGCCAACACGCTCGCGGTTCAAGCGGCGAACTACTCGAAGCGGCACAATGTCCCGGCGATGATGAACGAGTTCGGTGCCACCAATGACATCGATACGCTCACCAAGGAGATGCAGTCCGGCGACCGGTACTTCATGAGTTGGGCCGACTGGGCGTACACCGGAGTCGGTGACATCACCGGTTCGCCCGATGTCGAGGCTCTGGTCTGGGACCCGGCGAAGGACCCCACGGGCGACAACGTCAACATCGGCAACCTGCTGACGTTGGCCTCGCCCTACCCGCAGCTGGTCTCGGGCACGCCGAAGAAGTGGTCGTTCACCAACGGGATCTTTACCTTCGGTTACTCCACCGCGAAGGTCGATGGCTCGGGAACCTTCGCCGACGGCGCGCTGACCACGATTTCCGTTCCGCAGGTGGAGTTCCCGAACGGCTACGCGGTGACTGTGACCGGCGGCCACGTTGTTTCGGCCGCCAACGCCGCCCAACTGGTCATCGCCTCCGACTCGAATGCGACCGCCATCACCGTCGTGGTTACTCCCGTCCCGTGATCTAACCGCCGGTGCCGATGCCGGATCGCATCACCGTCGCCGGATCGTACTTCTGGCGGATGGCGTTGAACTGCTGCAGGTTCGGCCCGAGGTACCGCGCAAGAGGCTGGCCGGCTTCAGGGTAGTTGATGTAGCCGCCCACCGACGCCGGCCCCAGCGCGTGGTGCGCCGCGGTGAGCCAACCGGCTGCCGCATCGGCGGTGGACTCGGTGTACCACTGAACGGACGCCGCTTGCCGTCGCCACGGGAAGGCGCTGTCTGCCGGATCGACATCACTGACCGCGCCGGACAGGGACTCGATCACCGCCGTCGCCGACCCGGCGCCCGCCGGCCAGGCCGACATCGCGGTGACAATGGATTCGGCTGCAGCCGAGGTCATTTCGCCGACAATGTCCGAGCCTGCGACAAACGCCCGCGGCGCCCGGGCGTCGTCCCCACCTTCGAAGTAGTGCACGAAGTCGATCCGGTTCAGCGTGCGGGTTCGGGTCGATAATGCCGATAGCCCTGCTGTGGAGAGCATGTCACCGGCGACGGCGGGGCCGCTGCCCGACGGAGTCGCCAGGATGACCGTGCAGCGTCCGGGCCCGTCGCCGACCGTGAGATTCACCATGCCCCAGACGTTCCGGTCGGCTGCGCTCTGCCAATCCTGCCACCCGGCGATCACCGCGGCGGCCATCTCCATCGGGAACGTCAGGGTCACCACATCGCGGTCGCTGACCGGAAAGGTGCGAAACGTCAACGACGTCACCACGCCGAGGTTTCCACCGCCGCCACCGCGCAGAGCCCAGAACACGTCGGGATGGTCGTCGGCGGAGGCCGTCACCATCTCACCGGTGGGCAACACCAGCGCGGCCGACACCAGCGCATCACAGGTCAGTCCGTGTAGCCGCGCGTCCGAGCCCAGCCCGCCACCCAGCGCCAGCCCCGCAACACCGACCGTCGGGCAGCTGCCCGAGGGAATCGACCGCCCGCGGGAAGCCAGCTGGGTCTGAATGGAGTCCAGGTCGGTCGCGGGGGACAGCGTCACCTGGTCGTTGCCGACGTCGACGCCGCCGGGAAGCCGGCGCAGATCGATCACCAACGTGGCGTCGAGTGACGACGCGCCGATGTAGGAGTGCCCGCCGCTGCGCACGCTGACGCCGATGTGGTTCTCCGAGGCGAACGCCAGTGCCTTCTGCACATCGGTCACCGACGCCGCGGACAAGACGGCGGCGGGTGTGCTGCCGTTGAAGCGCGCATTGAAGATGCCCTTGGACGGACCATACTGCGCGTCGGACGGCAGGATCAGGGCACCGTCGAGCCGGCCGCCCAGCGCAGTCCAGTCGGGCGGCCCCGGACTGGACACCGCATGGGGCGTCGCCTGACGGCACGAACTCAGCAGCACCGCACCCGCCAGCCCGCCCAGTGCTCGGCGAACGAACACCTGACGGGATATCTGCCCCGACATGGGCAGGATGGTAGTGCTACTCGAGCACGAAAACCGGGATCAACCGGTCGGTCTTGGTCTGGTATTCCGCGTACGGCGGGTAGGCCTCGACAGCCAGCTTCCACCAGTGCTCGCGCTCCTCGCCGGAAACCTCGCGAGCCGTCAGGGTGACCACCTTCTCGCCATCCTGCGCGGTCACCGTGGGATTGGCCTTGACGTTGAAGTACCACGACGGGTGCGCTGGGTCGCCGCCCTTGGAGGCGACCATCGCGTACTTACCGTTCTCCTCGACGCGCATCAGCGGCACGTAGCGCTTCTTGCCGGACTTGGCGCCGGTGGTGGTGAACAGCACGACCGGGCGGTCCATGATGTGGACGCCGTCGGTGGTGCCTTGCTTCAAAATCTGCTCGGTCTGCTCACGCACCCAATCGGTGGGGCTCAGTTCCGCATGCTCAGTCATGGACCGCTCAACTCCTCTCGTGTTTGGACTATTCCCGCGACTTCGGCGCGCTAACCGGGGCGCTGTCCCGGAAATCGCGCCGGATCACGACGGTGGGCCGGTGCAATAGGTGCGCGGCGGCATTGTCCACATCAGTTGTTTCGTGCCAGGAGGGCACAGGCCGAAGTCGGCAGTCTCGACGCGCTTGACCACCGTGAAGTTGGCGGAGGCGTCGGTGCAGTCGACGGGTTCGAGGGTGTTGCCCTGGTTGGGGTGGCCGGGCGTCGGCGTGCCGTGGATTGCCGCGTAGCAGTGGCCGCTCAAGAGGTTGGGCACGAAGCAGACGGCGTACGCGTCGTTGGTCCAGCGCGCGAAACTGGTGTCCTCCCGCTTACCGTCCGGGCACTTCGCATCCTGAACGCCGGCGCTGACGACTTCGAAAACGCCCTGCGGGTCGGTGCAACTGGTGATGTCATTGGTGCCGATCGCTCCCGAGCCCAGGGCCTCACCGGTGATGCATTGCCCGATTTTCACTGGGGGAGAGAATGATTCGGCTGCTTTACGCTCCCCGGCCGAGTCTGCCACCCGCACGACTGCGCCGACGAGACCGATGGCGATGAGGATCGTGCCCGCCGTGATCAAGCCGCGCCCTGCGGTCGGCCGCGGCGCCGGCGGCACCGGTGGGTAAGGCGGGTAGCCCGGTGGTGGGTAGCCGACGGGGTAAGGCGGTTGCGCGCGGCGGGCCTTCGCCCGGTCCCGTAGACCGAGGACCAGCAGCAGCACCCCGACCGCGGGAAACAGCAGCGCTCCCATCACCTCGCCGATAAGCAGAAATGGCCTGCCGTCGGCAAGCAACGCAGTGGAGGCCGAGTAGCTGAACAGGGTCACTGATCGTTGACTCTAGCGCCGATCCGATTAGCCTGCGGGCATGACCAGTGACACCGGCCGCACCAAGGTGGCGATCCTCGACGACTACCAGAATGTGGCGTTGGAGATGGCCGACTGGTCGGCGGTGTCCGGCCGCGCCGCCGTCACTGTTTTCAACGACCATGTGTCCGACCCCGACGAACTCGTCGCCCGCCTGACGCCCTTCGATGTCGTGTTCGTGATGCGGGAGCGAACCCCGTTGCCGCGCAGCATCATCGAGCGTCTGCCGAATCTGAAGATGATCGCCTCCACCGGGCCGTTCAACGCCTCCATCGACATGGCCGCCGCCGAGGAGCACGGCATCCACGTAGGGACCACCGGGGGAACGGTGGCGTCGACGGTCGAACTGACGTGGGCCCTGATCCTCGCCGGCGCCCGCAATCTCGTCGCTGAGGCACGTTCGGTGCGCGACGGCGGCTGGCAGACGTCGGTGGGCCGAGAACTGTCCGGTCGGGTGCTCGGCGTGCTTGGGCTGGGCCGCATCGGTGCCCGGGTGGCGCGCATCGGCGAGGCATTCGGCATGGAGGTGATCGCCTGGAGTCAAAACCTGACACCGGAGGCGGCGGCCGAGGCCGGCGCAGCGTACGTCGGCAAAGACGAGCTGTTCAGCCGATCCGACGTGCTGACCATTCACATGAAGCTCAGTGAGCGTTCCACCGGTCTGGTCGGCGCGGCCGAGTTGGCGCTGATGAAGCCAACAGCGTTGCTGGTCAACACCTCTCGCGGTCCGATCGTCGACGAGGCGGCATTGGTTCAGGCCCTGCAGTCCACGACGATCAAGGCCGCGCTCGACGTGTTCGACACCGAACCGCTGCCGCCGGCGCACCCGCTGCGCACCCTCGACAACGTGATCGCCACCCCGCACATCGGCTACGTCGCCGACCGTCCGTACCGCATCTTCTTCCGCGATGCGGTCGCCGCTATCGCAGAGTGGCTCGACCGCCGCTGATCAGAAGGCGTTCGGATCCTGCTGGACCGCCGCCGGTACCGGATGCTGGTAGAGCCGTGAGGCGTTCTCCCACGTGACCTTGCGGATGATGTCGTCGGGGAGTCCGCTGATCTGCTCGCGGATGGTGCGCTGCGTGTGCGGCCACGTCGAGTCGCAGTGCGGGTAGTCGGCCTCGAGCAGTATGTTGTCCGCGCCGATCCGGTCGTACTGGATGAACGACGACTGGTCTTCGACCGCGCAGAACCGGAAGTTGCGGGTGAACACCTCGGCCGGTGTCAGCGTCTCGCCGAGCGCTTTCCATGTGCCGTACATCTCGTGGTAGCTCAACATGTGGTCGAGGCGGTCCAGCAGCCCCGCCACCCAGCCGATTCCGCCCTCGGACAAGCAGATTCGCAGATCCGGGTAACGGGTGCACACGCCGGAGTACAGCCAGTCGACGGCCGCGCTGATCGCGTAGGCGAAGAACAGCACACCGGCGACGTCGGGCGGGGCGTCATCGGTCGTCGACGGCGAGGTCCCCGATGAACCGATGTGCAGATTGACCACGGTGCCGGTGTCCGCGCAGGCCGCCATCATCGGTTCCCAGTAGCCGGAGTGGATGGTGGGCAAGCCCAGCAGCGCGGGGTTCTCGCTGAAGGTGACCGCGTGAAATCCGCGTTCGGCGTTCTCGTAGATCATCCTCGCCCCGACCTCGGGATCGAGCAGCCAGGGAAGTTGGCAGGGGATGATCCGGTCGGGATACGCCCCGGCCCACGCCTCGATGTGCCAGTCGTTCCAGGCCCGCACCGACGCCATCGCCAGGTCCCGGTCGGGGGTCACCTGCTGCAGCCGCTGACCAGCGAATCCGGGCAGGAACGACGGGAAGTTCAGCGACGCGTAGACGCCGTTGACGTCCATGTCCTTGACCCGGGCGTGGATATCCCAGGCGCCACGGCGCATTTCGTCGAACCGGGCCGGCTCAAAGCCGTACTCCGACACCGGCCGCCCGACGACGGCGTTGAACCCGACGTTGGGCAGCGACTGCCCGTCGTACATCCAGGTCTGCCCACCGTCCGCGGTGTCGACCACCCGCGGTGCGCGGTCGGCGAACTTGCTCGGCACCCGCCCCTCGAAGGTGTCCGGCGGCTCGACGATGTGATCGTCGACCGAGATGACCGTGTAAAAGCGTTCGGCGCGTTCGGGTTCCGGCAGGAACGTCACGGTTCGGTCGGCGCCGGTCTTGGCGGTGGTGAAGTTCAGGTTCGACTGCAGCTCGTCGATGGAAGCCATGGCAGGAGCCCCTTTCAGTCCAGTACGCCGCGGTCGGCCTTGATGGTCATGCGCGCCGCGCCCGCCCAGTACACGTCGGCGGCGCGTTCGATCAACGAGGCCTGCATGCCGACCAGGTCGCCGTGGTTCATCTTCGACGGCGTGCGCCCGCTGACCAGCACGTCGTAGGCCAGCCGGCACACCCGCTCGATGGACACCGCCCGGTACACCGCGGCAGCCAAATCGTGTCCGGTCGCGATGACGCCGTGGTTGGCCAGGATCACCAGATTGGCCGAGCCGATCTGGCCGGCCAATTCGGCTGCGCGCCAGGGAGTGTCGATCTCGCCATCGTATTTCTCGACCAGATACATGTCGTCGAGGAACAACGCCCCGGTCTGGTGGACGAGCTCGGGGAGCATTCCCAGCGCCGCGATGAGGCTGACGTAGTAGCGATGGTTGTGGATCACCACTCTGGCATCGGGGCGGTGCCGGTGTATTTCGGTGTGGATGTGGATGGCCGGCGTGACATCCCAGCGGCCGCGAACCACATGCGCGTCTTCGTCGACCACGCAGATGTCCGAGGCGGTCAGCTCCTGCCACCACAGACCCCACGGGTTGACGTACATGTCGGTCTGCCCCTCGGGCTGCCACGTGATGTGGCCGGCCATGTTTTCGGCGAAACCGATCTCGGCGAGGTGGCGGAACGCGATCGCCATCTTCTGCTCGTCGGTGAGGTCGACGCCGATGGGCGGCGTCTTCGACGGGGCCCATACTCCCAGGCCGCCCCGGCGCACTTCCGATGTGCTCATGATCGCTCCAGTATCGAGTGGATGGTTTCCCGGAGTTGGCCTTTGGCGATCTTGCCCCCAGAGGACCGCGGCAGCTCGTCGAGCACCTCGAGCCGTTCGGGCAGCAGCTCCTTGGAGACCCCCTGCCGCAGAAGGTGCTCGACCAGGTCGGGCAGTTCCAGGGTGTCGCCGGGATTCTTGAGTTCGGCGAACACGCACACCCGCTCACCGAACAGGGGATCGGGCATGGCCACCGCGGCGGCGACAGCGATGGCGGGGTGACTTGCCACGACCTCCTCGACCGCGACGGCGCTGATGTTCTTGCCGCCGCGCAGGATGAAGTCCGAGGTTCGTCCCGCCAGCACCAGATAGCCTTCGTCGTCCAGGTCGCAGATGTCACCCATCCGCATCCAGCCGTCCTTGGTGTACAGCTTGTCGTGATCGGTGCCGCCGAGATACCCCAGGCTGAGCGCCGGTCCGCGGCAAACCGGCTGTCCGCGACCGGATTCCGTGACGTCGTCGTCGCCGTCGAACAGCCGGACCTGCATCTCGGGAACGATGCGCCCGGCGGTCCGCAGCCGGTGGTGCAGCGAGTCTTTGACCGTGGTGGCGCTGAGCATGCCGGTCTCGTTGGACCCGTAGAACTGCAGGATCGTGACCCCGGTCAGCTCCTCGAACCGCGCGGCCTGCGTGTACGGCAGCGGCTCGCCGCCGGTGAACACCACGCGCAAGCTGGACAGGTCGCGCTCGTGCGAGGCGTCGTTGGCCAGGATCATCATCAATTGCGTACTCACGCAGCACAACACCGTCGCGCGGTGGCGTTCGATGGCGGCGCATGTCGCGGCGGCGTCGAACCGTTCGATGCGTACGGTCGTCGCCCCGAGGTAGATCGGGGTGGTGTGCGAGGTCCAGATCCCGAAGCCGAACGGGGTGGGGATCACCGGCAGGAAGACGTCGTCGGCGGTCAGTTCACCGTTGGCGACGGCCTTCTGGTGAAAGTAATGCCATCGATTCTGGGTATGCACAACGCATTTCGGCAGGCCCGTGGTTCCCGATGTCGAGTTGATCAAAAACGGGTCGTCGGGGCCCACCGGTGACAGTCCGGACATCGAGCCCGGCGCTGTGTCGATGGCGAGATCGCCGGCGCCGAGGACCACTGCCGGCACCGCAGCCTCGGCTGCCGCTTGAGCGGCCTGAGGGGAGCGATCCTCGTCGCTGACCAGAAGCGAGGGTTGGGCGGTCCGCAGGATCTGTGCGGCCTCCCGCACACCGGCGCGCGCTCCGAGCCCGACGCTCACCGCACCACAGCGCTCGATCGCCACCAGCAAGACGTGAATGGCAATGCTGTCGCCGTGCCAGACAGCCACCCGGTCGCCCGGGCGTACGCCCAATAGTTGCAGCCGCACCGCCAGGTTGGTGGCGGCGTTGTCGAACTCCGACCAGGTGAGTGCCCGGTCGGGTGGGTCCAGGTGGAAGTCGACGTAGGCGGTTTTGTCTGGCGTGGCGGAGGCGTTGCGGCCGACGCAGTCGGACAGAGTCGTGTCGGTCCACCAGCCGGCAGCCCGGTAGTGCGCCGCTTCGGCGCTGGTCGTGACGGCAGCGTCGACAGCCATCACCAAATCATATGAAAATGAGGACCGGCGTCAATGATCTCGCTGCCGGACCATGGTGGGGTCGACGTTTCCGGCCGAACCGGGGTAGTGCTGTGCGGTGATCAGGTGCGCGGCGGCGAGGTCGTGGGCCAGGCGCGCATCGCCGGCCTCGATGGCGTCGATCACCCGACGGTGGTCCTCCAGGACGGCCAGCCGCTCGGTGACGGGGACGACGCCCTCGTCGCTGACCCGCGTCGACCAGCTCTGTTCGTGTGCCGACCACAGTGTCTCCAACGCCCCGGCGAGCATGATCATGGTCTGGTTGCCGCACAACGCGACCAGCGCTTCGTGGTAGCGCCGGCTCGCCGAGATCGCCCGCTGGAAGTCGTCGGCGGCGTCGACGGCCTCGGCATGCAGTTCGCGCAGGGCAGGAACGACGGCGTCATTCCGATCGGCCCGCTCGGCGCACAGGGCCGCGCACGCCGGCTCCATCTGCCTCAAGGCGCCGCCCACGTCGGCCAAGCTCACGTCCTGCGACCCCAGGACCAAGCCGATCGTGTAGGCGACGTTCGCGGCGTTGGGCCGGCGCACCACCGCGCCGCCGAGCTTGCCGCGGCGCACCCGCAGCAGCCCTTCGGCCTCCAGGATGCGCATGGCTTCACGCAGCGACGGCTTGCTCACCGGGAACTCCTGCAGCAGCTCGTCCTCTTTCGGAAGGATGCTGCCGTCGGCCAGTTCGCCCAACAGAATTCGCCGGCGCAGTTGATCGGCAACCTGCTCGGCGAGGCGGCGGAATTGAATCGTGGGTTCTGACACTTGTTTTCTCTGCTGGGAAGTGTGTGCATCGTACAAGGGATGCGGCCTTAGATGAGGAGAGCAGCGATGGCGACGATGGCAGCGGTCGGATCCTTTGCGGGACTGCCGATCGACGATCCGCAGGCACTGCAGGACGTCCAGATCGAGATCCCCGAACTGCGTCCGCGCGATGTGCTCGTCGAGGTCGCGGCGGTCTCGGTCAACCCGGTCGACATCAAACGTCGCGCGACTCTCGAACCGACGACCACGCCGGTGATCCTCGGATTCGACGCGGCGGGCGTTGTCACGGCCGTCGGGCCCGACGTCAGCACGCTGTCCGTGGGTGACGAGGTCTGGTACGCCGGCGACATCTCCCGGCCCGGGACCAACGCCCAATTCCATGCCGTCGATGAACGGATCGTGTCCCGCAAGCCTCGGTCCTTGTCCTTCGCTGACGCGGCGGCTCTGCCGTTGACGACGATCACCGCCTGGGAGTCGTTATTCGACCGCTTCGAACTGACTCGGGAATCGAAAGGCGACCTGCTGATCATGGGCGCGGCCGGCGGCGTCGGGTCGGTGATGATCCAGCTCGCGAAGGCGCTGACCGGCGTGCGGGTGATCGGCACGGCGAGCCGGGCAGAGTCTGCGCAGTGGGCCACCGATCTGGGCGCGGACGTGGTGATCAACCACCACAATCTGCGCACCGAGGCCTTGGCGGCCGCCCCCGACGGCGTCGACTGGGTGTTCTCGCCACACTCGGCGGGCAACGTCGAGGACTTCGCCGAGATCCTCAAGCCGTTCGGCCACGTCGCCGCGATCGACGACCCGAAGGACCTGGATTTGATGCCGCTGAAGACCAAGAGCATCGCCTGGCATTGGGAGTTCATGTTCACCAAGCCACTGTTCGGGCTGCCGGGCCAGCAGGAGCTGCTCGCGGCGACCGCGAAGCTCGTCGACGACGGAATCATCCGTAGCACCGTCACGAACACGATCGATAACTTCAGCGCCGACGGTCTGCGAGAGGCTCACAAAGCGGTCGAATCTGGCCGCATGGTCGGCAAGGTCGTCGTCCGCCGATGACGTCCGGGGCGGCCGACCATACCCATGGGCAGGTCGGCTCTCGCCGCCGGTGGCGGACTTACTTGTGCGCGGGGCGCTTCAGCAGGAACTGAAGCCAGCGAACGTCGATCAACATGAGATTCAACGTAAGGGCGAAAAATAAGGTGGCAAGCTCCTAGCGGTAATACGTCGCTAAGAATATTTGCCAGAACGCCTTTATTTTCTCCCTGGCCAGCGGCTCTGGCCGCAGGGTGCTGAGGCGTCCGTTAGCGATAACGCTGCTTGACCGTTACTTCCCGGAAACCGCGCTGTGGTGGCTGGCGCGTGCTTGCTCGACGCTCGACCAGTAGCTGCGCTCTCGGTCCGTCAGATCGTTATCGGTGATCGCGCCGAAGGCCGCCGCCTCCCGGGCGAACCGCGCGGCCGCGTTCGGCAGCGCGTCGGGGCCGTCCAGTCGAAAGCAGCTCGGCGCAAGCGGACCGAACAGCAACGCGCGCCGCAAATCCGGCCAGTTCTCCCGTTGTGGCTCCACCCCCGCGGCGCGGGCAAAAGTGATGGCTGCCAAGTTCATTCGCGTCTTGCGTGGCCCTCGTTCGTGACATGCCGCGACGGCCGCGCGCTGCTCGGCGTCGCTGGGTGCCGCGATGACGCCACCCCACGTGTAGGCGATCCAGCGGGCCTGCAATTCCAGGGGCACGAAGTAGCCGCCCGACTGGTCCCACATCCCCATGAAGGCCAACCCCGAAAGGTCGGGGTGGAAGGTGTGCCGGTCGGTGTCGAAGCCGCCGGCGTCGAGGTTCAAAGTCGCCCTGAGGTGGTCGTCGAGGAACGGCAGGCTCAACGTGAAACCCGTCCCGAACACGATGCCATCGAAGGCCTCGGTGTGCCCGTCACCGAATGTCACTGCCGTCCCGTCGACCGACTGCAGCCAGGGTCGGACGGTGACCGATCCTTCCGCGACGGCGGGCAGGTAGTTCTGGTTGAGCGTCACGCCCGCGGCAAAGAGCGAGTCGGCCGGACGCGGGGCGCCGTACTGCTCGGGGCTGCCGGCGGACTCGACGACGATCTCTTTGAGCTGCCGGTCGATCTCCGCGACGGGCAGTACCTCGTCGGCCAACGCCCCGTACCGGGTGAACATCCGGTGATCCGACGGCACGCCCGCCGCGAACTTCGGCAGCACGTATCGCTGCCGGCGCTGTGTGACCACGACGTGTTGTGCGCCGTGGGCGGCAAGGTCGGCCGCGATCTCGAGGGCGCTCACCGCGCACCCCGCGACCAGAACTCGTTTGCCGCGGTAGGCCGACGGGCCGGGGTAGTGATACGACGAGATTGCGCCCGCCGAACCGGCGAACGTGTCGAGACCCGGCACCGTTGGAATGAACGGGGAATGGAACCGGCCGGTGGCGACGACGACCTTCTCGAAGTGCTCGACCTCGCCGCCGTGGCTGACCGCCCAGCGGTACCCGTCGCGCGCAACTGCGTCGACGCGCACCCCGAATCGGATGCGGGAGTCCAACGCGAACAGGCGGGCGTAGCGGTGTAGATAGTCGAGAATGGCGGCGCCCGAGGGGAACACGAGATCGCCGTCGATGGGCAGGTCACTGAACGCCGTCAGGATGCGGCTGGTGTTGGTGTGCATGCCCGGCCACACACCACTTCGCCCGGGCTGCGCGGTCCACTGACCGCCCAGCGTCGGGCCCTGCTCGAAGATCGACGGTTCGAATCCCTGCGACAGCAGCCATCGCGACACCACCAGCCCTGCCGGGCCGGCGCCGATCACCGCGACGTTCGCCGTCATTGGGCGAAGTCTTCCACGGTCCTGTCGTACGATCGCCTCGATTCACCCCGACGGGAGGCTGACATGGGGCGTGGCTGGTGGGTTTCGCGCCTGGCGAGTGCGGCTCTCGTCGCCGCGGTCGGACTGGCAAGCCCCGCCGTCGCCGAGGCGCCGCCGACGCCAGGCATGGAGGTCGACGACGAAAGCGGCCGATGCACAGCCGGTTTCGCCGCACAGGGCAACGACGGCAATTACTACATGCTCACCAGCGGACACTGTGATGCGCACGACGGGTCGGATTGGACATACGGCAGCGACGACACGCTCCTCGGGACGATCAGCGCCAGCGAGGTGAACGGCGACAAACGAGACGCCGCCATCATCCGGCTTGACCCCGATGCCGGCACACCCAACAGTGACGTGGGCGGCCGCTATCAGGTGCGGGATGTGCTGGGCGCCAGCCAACTTCACGCCGGGATGCCGTTCTGCAAAGTTGGCGCCGTCACGGGGGAGACGTGCGGCGAGATCAAGGGCGTCGAGGGTGACGTCGTCGAGGCCAGCGTCTACAGCCTCGAAGGGGACAGCGGCAGTCCGGGTTTCGTCAAGAACCCCGACGGCACCGTCAGCGCGGTCGGCATCTTGATGTCCTCACCCGACGGCGACGACTACACGACGTACTTCACCCTCGTGCAGCCCTTGCTGGCGCAGTGGGGGTTGCGGATCCTGCCCTGATTCAGGTCAGGCGGGTTGGCCATATACGGCGACGAGGACGGAGCGGTCGAGGCTGTTGACTGACCAGACACCGATGGCGGTGTTGGCGCAGTTGGACATGATCGCGAACGCGGTGGGGTCGTAGTACCACTGGTTGATGACGTCGAGGTTGTTGATGGCCAGTGCGGGGTTGATGGCGACGGTCTGGGCGACAGTGCCCGTGAAACCGGCTGCGGCAGCGCGGGTCTGGGGCGTGGATCCGTCGGATCCGAGGTCGCCGTCGAGGGCTCGGTTGTTGAGGACGTCGTTGGCGTGCCATTCGGCGGCCTGGGTGAGTGCGGGGTTCTTTTTGATGTCGGTGGTGCAGCCGGCTTGGTGTTGCACGGTGTAGACGTTGGCGACGACGCCGTTGTTGAGGCGGGTGTTGTCGGCGTGGGCGGCCGGTGCGACGGCGATGGCCACGACGGTTGCCGCGCCCACGGCCATGGTGGCGTGAATAGCTCTGTGCATCAACGTCGTTCCTTGGCTAGGCGGACGGGACGTAGCCGGCGGCGGATTGGCGCAGCTGCCAGATGGCGGCCGGGCACAGTTCCTGGGCGGACTGGCTGATCAGATACGACGCTTGGAATTCGTCGTCGGTGTTGAAGTCGGCTTTGATGGTGCGGACTAGTTGGCCGTAGCTGACGCCGGAGTTGATCTGGTCGCAGACGCCGTTGCCGTAGGCCAGGGCGGCATCGGCATTGGGGAAGTTGTAGCCGGGCCGGACGGTGACGTTGATCAGGTAGCCGATGGTGTCGGCGTGGGCAGGCTGGGCGCCGCCCAGGATGCCGACAGCGCCCACGGCGGCCAGGCCGGCGGTGATCAACAGGCGGGGTGCGGCGGTAGGCATGGGCATAGTGTGTACCATAGTTGATCGACGCAGGTCGGAACCGCTCACGATCCTGGCAATCCGCGTCGACGAATCGCCTAGATGATCTAGGATTCGGCCATGATTCGGCCGACGTACGTGGTCATGACAGCGTTCGCAGTGGCCCTTGGCGGCATGGCGGTCGCCGCTCCGATCGCGAATGCCGGACCGCTGCCGCCGTGCACATACACCCTTTCGCCGCCCGTGGTCGGTCCCGGTGGGGTCAGCGCCACCGCTGAGTTGGCGGGATGTGGTCCGGCAGGGGGGCCGTACAAGGCGGTCGCGTGTCTGCTGGGTGCCGACGGGGTCACGCATTGTGCGCAGGGAAGCGGGGCGGATCCCGCCACGATCACGGTGCCGTACCAGCCCGGCGTCACCTATATCGCGACCGGCCGCGGTTGCCCGGTCTGGCTCGGGCAGAACGTGGCGCCGGACTGCCAGCTCCTCGGCCCGAGCAACGCGACCCTTTAGGAACCCCATGTCGATCGACAAGGCCGCGGTCGTCGCGGGCAGTATCCGGCTGGCTTCCGGCGTGCACTTTCTGGCTGACCCGATGGGCGCCAACAAGCTGTGGGGTGAGCCCAATGACCCGGGCCCGTCCGCGCGGTTGTTGCTGCGGTCGATGGGCTACCGCGACGCGCTGATCGGTGGACTTCTGCTGTCGGCGGGCTTGCGCGGCCGCAACACCCGGGGCTGGTTCCTGGCGTCGGGTGGCGCCGATGCCGCCGATCTCCTCGGCGGAAGCAGCGTGCACAGCGAGCTGACCCGTGGACAGCAGATCATCGGACTCGGCGGCGCGGTCGTGGGCATCGGCGTCGGGTTATGGGGAGCCACCCGGCGTCGCAAGCCGGCACCGGAGGTCGCGGCCTAATCCGGCGGGCAGGAGCGAAGCGACCCGGGGAGACAAACCGGCGAGTCGTCTTGGTCGCGGTTGCCGCCGCGGTTCTCGTGCAATGCAGTCCCGCGCCTGAGCGGTCGCCTGTCACGTCGTCGTCGGTGACCACCACCATCCAGCCGGCGGCGATCGTCGCACCGGTGACCGCAACCGATCTCGGCGCCAGCTGGCATCCCGGGTGTCCGGTCGCTCCAGAACAGCTGCGCCGGGTCGAGGTGGACTACCTCGGACTCGACGGGCAGACCCATCGCGGGGCGCTCGTCGTCCACGAGCAACTCGTGGCCGACGTCGTCGCGATCTTCGCCGACCTACGCCGGCACGCCTATCCGATCGCGAAGATGCAAACTGTCGACCACTACCCCGGGGCCGCCGACGAATTGTCGATGGAGGACAACAACACCTCCGCCTTCAACTGCCGCCCGTTGCCCGGCAGTACCGACTGGTCGCTGCACGCGTACGGGCGCGCGATCGACGTCAACCCACTACTCAATCCGTACATAGATCGCTCCGGCGATCTCGAGCCGACAACCGCGGCACAGTATCTGGATCGCCGTCGCACCGACCCGGGGATGTTGCACACCGGCGACGTGGCGGTGCGGACCTTCACCGACCGCGGGTGGACCTGGGGTGGCAACTGGCATAACCCGACCGACTACCAGCATTTCGAACGCCGCTGAGAGGAAACGCCGTGCAGATATGGGAACTCGTTGCTCGCGAACGTATTCGGGACACCCTCGCCCTGTACAACTGGTCCGGCGACGCGGGGCGTATCGAGGACCTCACCCAATCTTTTTGTCCCGAAGGCACCCTCGAGGTACGCGGGACCGCGACGGTGACCGGCCGCGGCGACATCGCTGACTTCCTCGGCGGAGTCGCGGCACCGCCTGCTGAAGCGCACCCTCGGGTCAAGCGGATCGTCCGGCACACCCTGACCAACATCCGGTTCACCGAGGTGACTCCGCAACGCGCACAGGTGTCGTCGTACTTCACGGTCTTCACCGAGATCGGGCTGGATCACTACGGCCGCTACCGCGATGTCTTCACCCCGGTCGACGAGTCGTGGTTGATCGCCCACCGATTCGTCTCGACCGACTGGGGCGCACCGAATTCGACGATGGCACCGCCGTCGTCCGTGTCCTAGGCCTCAGGCGTGCAGACCGGCTGCTAGCGATTCGCCGAATGCGAGCAGCGCCGCCCGGCCGATATCCAGGATCGCTTCGTCGAAATCGTCGTTGTCCCGGTAGGACAGTTCCAGCATGCGGTCAGCCATCTCGACGGCCACCAGCATGGCCCGTGGGTCGGTGTCAGCGGGCAGTAGGCCCGCGGTCACCAAGATGTTGTGCTGCCGGTCGGCGAGGGTCTGCATCCGGGCATGCACGTGCTTGATGACGGTGAGGGAGCCTCGCCCACCCATCCATAGCCCGGCTGCCCCGGGGTGCTTGCGGTAGTAGTCGACGTGCAGATCGAGCTCGTTGTTGAGGAGCTCGGCGATTGAGGTGATCTCCCAGGTCTGCTCGGCGGCCACACATCGGGCGTCGATCTCGGAGCAGTGCCGCTCCATCAGCTCGTCGAGAATGGCGTCGCGGTCGGCGAAGAACCGGTACAGCGAGGGATACGACACTCCGGCGCGGTCGGCGATCGCGCGGGTGGTGACGGCGTCAACGCCCTGCTCGTCGGCGATGGCCGCGGCGGCGTCCAGGATTCGGGCAACGGTCTGCCGGCTGCGGGCCTGAACAGGCGCCCGCCGCGGAATGTTCACCGTGGTCATCGCCAACCCCCTCGAACCCTTGACACCGAACCGCAAAACTATAACACTATTCACGTTACAGTTTCCAGGAACGATCAGAGAGTGCCCCGATGACTGTGAGCTCCCTCCACCAGGCCCGCCCGAGCCAACCGCTGCGTGGCCACGTCGATGTGCTGATCGTCGGTGCCGGCATCTCCGGCCTCGGGATGGGTCATTACCTGGCTACCCTGCAGCCCGGTAAGAGCTTCGCGATCGTGGACAGTCGCGACGCGATCGGCGGCACCTGGGACCTGTTCCGCTATCCCGGCATCCGGTCGGACTCTGATTTGCATACCTTCGGCTATGAGTTCAAGCCGTGGACTTCTGACAACGCGATCGCCGATGCGCACGAGATTCTCGACTACCTGCACGAGGTCATCGACGAGGACGACCTCGCGCGGCGAATCTATCTGCATCACAAGGTGTTACGGGCCGACTTCTCCTCCGGCACCGCGCAATGGACCGTCACGCTGGAGCGGGACGGCGAACAGTTCGAGGTGACCTGCGACTGGTTGTTCGGGGCGACCGGCTACTACGACTACGCCAGCGGACACCGGCCCCACTTCGAGGGTGAAGAGGACTTCGAGGGTGCGATCGTGCACCCGCAGTTCTGGCCCGAGGACCTCGACTACACGGGCAAGAAGGTCGTCGTCATCGGCAGTGGTGCCACGGCGGTCACCCTGATTCCCGCGATGGCCGGCGATGTCGAGCACATCACCATGCTTCAGCGCTCGCCGTCCTACGTGATGCCGTTGCCGCGTAAGGACCCGATCGCCAACACCTTGCGAAAGGTGTTGCCGGCCAAAGCCGCCTATGCTGCGACCCGGCGCTTCAACATCGGCAAGGGCCGATTCATCTACAACCTGTGCCAGCGCCATCCCAAGCTCGCGCGCCGGATCATCCGGGGGATCAACGTCAAGGCGCTGCCGGAGGGTTTCGAGGTGGACACCCACTTCAATCCCAAGTACAACCCCTGGGACCAGCGTCTGTGCGCGGTGCCGGACGCCGACCTGTTTCGGTCGATCGCCAAGGGCAAGGCCGAGGTGGTCACCGACCGCATCGCGCGCTTCACCAAGACCGGGATCCTGCTGGAGTCCGGCAAGACCCTCGACGCCGACATCATCGTCACCGCAACAGGTTTGAAGCTGCTTCCGCTGGGTGGAATTCAGATTTCGGTCGACGGTGATGTCAAGGATCCGCACCAGTCGCTGCTCTACAAGAGCTTCATGATCTCCGACATTCCGAACCTCGCCTTCGCCTTTGGGTACACGAACTCGTCGTGGACGCTGAAGGTCGGTCTGGTGTGCGAGCACCTGTGCCGCCTGCTGGCCTACATGGACCGGCATGGCTACACGACGGTGGTTCCGGTGGTCGATGACCCACACATCGAAAAGCGTCCGATGCTCGACTTCTCGGCCGGCTACGTCCAGCGGTCGGTGGACTTGTTCCCGCAGCAGGGCGCGACCGGCCCCTGGACGGTCGAGATGGACTATTGGGCGGATCACAACCGGCTGCGCAAGGGCCCGGTCGAAGATCCCGCGTTGCGATTCAGCACAGCGGTTGGGGCCCAGGCAATTTCGGGCGTGGTCTCGGGCGTGGCCTCGGCATGACTAGACCCACCTTCGTGGAGGTGGACGGTCGGCGCACACGGGTCCGCGTCGGCGGCGACCCAGCCAATCCGCCCGTCCTGCTGATCCACGGCATCGGTCGCAGCATGGAGGATTGGTCCACCCAGTACGAGCGGCTGGGCCAGTCGTATCGGACGATCGCGCTGGACGTCCCCGGCTTCGGCTTTTCCGAGCGCCCCAAAGAGACCATCACCTTGCCGCTGCTAGCTGAAGGAGTCGTCGGCGCGCTCGATGCGCTCGGCGAGGATCGGCCCGTGCATGTGGTGGGTAATTCGCTCGGCGGCGCGATCGCGCAGCAGCTACTCGTCGAACAGCCCGATCGGATCGCGAGCCTCTCGTTGATCAACAGCGCGGGTTTCGGCAGTGAGGTGACCATGCTGCTGCGGATGCTCACCGTGCCGGTACTCGGCGCGATGAGCATGCGCCGGCCGACTCGCATGAGTTCGGCGCTGATGGAGCGGCTGATCCACGCGGACAAGGCAATTGCCACCCGGCAGCGCATCGACCACGCGTTCGCAGTGGGCTCACAACCCGATGCCGGGGCGGTGATGCTCGAGACCGCGCTCGCGCTCGGCACGCCGCGCGGGGTGCGGCCGGAGTGGCGCCGTGAACTCGCCGCCGGAGTCGCCCGGACGCCACGTCCGACCTTGATCATGTGGGGCACGCGAGATCGCATCCTGCCGTCGCACCACATCCGTGAGGCGATGCGGGTATATCCCCACGCCGAGGTGCACCTGCTCAACCGTGTGGGGCATATGCCGCAGATCGAATGCCCGAAGCGGTTCGCCGACCTGCTGGTGCCATTCCTGGCGCGCGCGAACACAGCCCGGGCCGCTGCCGCGGTGCAGAACGCCTAGTTGCCGCGTCGCTTCATGCGGGCCAGTGACTCGGCCGCCGCCCGACGCGCCGTGAGGGCTGCTTCCCGGGCTTGGCGGGCGCGCTGACGCGTGGCACGAGCCTGCATGACAACTTCGCTCAGATCCGGCGCGGTGACGTGCTCCTCGGCGACGCCGCGCGCGTGCGCTCGCGGTGGGCTTTCTGTCGACACGCGTTACTGCAGTAGCGAGCGTCAGCGCGACCGTAGAACGGCGTGTCGCACTTCCAGCAGCGCACCTGTCTGGCGGCCATAGCGGTACGTTACCGCGGCTGGCGTCAGCGTGTGTTGATCAGCCGCGTCGCAGTGCGCATCACCTGCCGGCTCGCTGCTTGTTTGATCCGGTCCGGCAGCGACGGTGGTGGAATCGGACTCGCGGCGCCCAGTCGGGGCAAGAGCCGTAACGCATTGCCGCGCTCGATCGCCGTTCGTGCCGCGGCGTCCAGGCCGGGATAGGTCTCCAAACCCGCGGCGAACATCTTGCCGGCCACCACTGGGGCGAAGGGAAAGTCGGACCCGAAGGTGATGTGGCCGGGTTGGGCGAAGGCCAGCAGAGTGGGCAGCGCGGCCGCACTCGAGGACAGCGCGGTGTCGAAGTAGAAGCTGGAGAATTCGTCGAGGCTGTCGGCGACACTGCGGCCGGTATCGCTCATGATCGCCATCGCCATCCGGTGCGCCGCGTAGGGCACGAAGCCGCCGGCGTGGCTGAGGATGAACTTGATATTGGGATACCGGCGTCGAATGCCGTTGCGTACCAGTAGGTATGCGGCCCTGGTGGTGTCGAGCAGGAAGTCGGTCGCCCAGGGCAGCACGCCTGGCACCTCGGGTCCGGGCAACTCGGCGGGATGAACGAACACCACTGCCGACCGCTGTTCGAGTGCCGCGAACAGATCGTCCTGGCCGTCCTCACCGAGGTAGACGCCGGCATTGTTGGCCAGCAGCACCACGCCGTCGGCGCGCAGATCGTCGAGTGTGCGGACTGCCTCGTCAGCCGATTCGTCGATGTGCGGCATCGGCAGCGTCGCGAAGAACCCGAACCTGTCGGGGTTCGCGGTGACCACCGAGGCGGTGTAGTCGTTGACATCGCGAGCCAGCGCCGCGGCATCGGCCGGTGCGGGCAGGAAGGTGGCGCCCGGCGCCGACACCGAGAGGATCGCAGTGGACACGTCCAGCTCCGCCATTGCGGCCAGCGCCTGCTCCGGGCTCCAGGCCGGCAGTTCCCGGCCGCCGGCATCGGCGACCCCGGCTTTCGTCAGCGCCGCACGGTAATCGGCCGGAACGGCGTGGGCATGAGTGTCGATGCGGGTCATCTTCCGTCCCTATCAGAGATCCATCCGGTCGATCTGCCAATCAATGTCGCCGAACTGGGGCATTTCGCGCCCGTCGTCGACACCGATTTCGGACTTGATCACCGCCTCGAGCTTGGTGCTGGCCGAGAGCACCAGATCGCTGTGCTCGCCCTTGTTCGCGGCGAGGTTGGTCATTTCTGCGGGATCGGACTGCAGGTCGTATAACTCGACGTCGTTGAACCGGTACAGGTCGTCGAGATTGGTCGGCACGTTGCGCTGCGCGGGCGCAAAGTACCGGCTGAATTTGTACCGCCCGTCGAACATTGTTCGGAGGCTGCCACGTTTAGTGAGATCCGGCCGGAATCCGTTGGCCTGCATGAGCTGCCGTGGATCCTGGCCTGCCGCCTTGGCTTCAGCGAAGAGCTTCACCGCGTCGCTGTCGTTCGTCGCCAACCCGCTGTAGGTGAACAGCACACTGTCTCGAACGGAATGCACGTCGGCGTTGCCGGGGTTGGACAGCGCTGCGCTGAAGTCCTTGCCGGGCAGCGCCCGGCCGGCCAGTTCGTCGACGTTGGCCGGGGGGACGCCGGCCAACGCCAGCAGGCTCGGCACCAGATCGATATGGCTGGTTAGTGCGTTCAGGTGCTGTCCGCCGTTGACGTCCGGATGTAGGACGTGCATGGGCAGGTGAATGGACTCCTCGTAGGCGAACGGGCCCTTGCCGCGCAGGCCGTGCGCCCCGGCCATCTCGCCGTGGTCGGAGGTGAAGACCACGATGGTGTTGCCGCGCAGGGCGAGATCGTCGAGTTCGCCCAGCAGCAGTGACATCTGATGGTCCACCGACCGGATGCTGTTCAGGTAGAAGTCGGTGAAGCGTTGCCAGCGGTCCGGCTCGGGCGGGATCGTGCCCAGGGTGTACCCCCAGGCCTTGAGGAATTCGCCGTGGGCGCGGGGGCGGCCCGGTTCCTGCATCGGCTGTTCCAGGCTCGCCGGCAGCGCGCTGTCCCAATGCTGTTGGTACAGGGTCTGCTGGGGCGCCCGTGCGGCGTGCATCAGCAGCTTGCCGGTGTCCTGCACCTGTTCACCCGGTTTGTCGGTGTTGAAGTACATGATGTCGTGCGGGTTGATCAGACTCACGAACAACGCCCATGGCTTGCCGTCGTCGGCCATCGGCCTGCCGGTGTTGCGCAGCCATGATTGCGCACCGGCGGCGATCACTGAGTCCGTGGTGTAGCCACCGAGGTCATGGCCCAGTGAGTCGACCGGTAGTCCGAAGTCTGAGAAGCCGTAAGCATCCATCCGGTCGGTGAGCACGTGCTGGACGGGCTCGCGGTCGAACGCGGCGTCCAGGTGCCATTTTCCTTGGTATGCGGTGTAATACCCGGCCTTGCGCAGCAGATGCCCGATGGTGGGGACTGTGGTGCTCATGGCGTTCACGTAGGGAAGGTCGGCGTTTTCGAACATCCCGTTGTCGGGAGTCTGCAGTCCGGTCAGCATTACCGCACGCGAGCTGGTGCACATCACCGCCGAGGTGTAGTGGTTGTGGAAGGTCACGCCCTCCTCGGCCAGACGCTCCCGGGCGGCCAGCGACATTCCGGACGGCCAGGATCGGAAGTAGCGTTCCTGGTCGGTGAACACGAACACGATGTTGGGACGCGAACCACGTTGCGGAGCAGGTGGTTTGGTGAGTGCCGGCGTCGATGCGGCGGGCGTGGTCGTGGTACCCGATCCGCAGGATGTCAGCAACGGCACGGCTGCGGCACCGCCGGCGGCCAGCGCCAGGAAGGCGCGACGTGACGGGCCGGTGCGCGTGTCATCGGTGCTCGACTGATGTTCCGTGTCAGTCATCGGCGATACCGGCTCCGGCCAACGCAGGCACGGCTGCTTCGGTGCGCAGGACCGATTGTGCGCCGGTCTTGAATCGCTCCATCAGCTGCACGATGGTGTTGCCCTCCGGCGTGTGGCCCCAGATGCTGATGCCCTGGTGCGTGGTGGGTTGCCAGGTGGATTCGTCAACGACGATCGGATTCCAGCCCACCTCCCACTCGAAGCCTGACGGGGAGACGGCATAGAACGACAACTCCTTGTCGTTGGGTGTGCTGTCCTATGGACAGGGCGATGTCGAAGCCGAGATCGCGAACGCGTTGGTAGGCGTGCGTCATGTCGTCTAGTTCGGCGACCTGAATGTTGCAGTGCTGAATTCTCGTGCGAATCGGATTGAGCGGCAGCCGATTCACCGACGCGATAGCGACGCTGTGATGGCGTTGGTTGACCCGCAGGAACCGGATCTTGAACTTCAGCCCGCTGATGGTCTCGTCGATGTAGTCGGACAGTCGCGCATCGAACACGGTGCTGTAGTAGCCGCGCATCTGGTGCGGTTTGCGGGTCGCAATGGCCACATGTCCCATACCGTCGACCCCGGTGACGAATCCGCCGGTGGCGGCCAAGTGCAGCGGGTCACTGCTTCTGGTGGCCTGAACGTAGATCTCCTGGTCGAGCCCGTTGGGGCCGGGGAAACGGAGGAACCGCTCGACCCCACGCAGGGCAGCCTCCTCCTCGGTCCCCGTCGTCATCGGCACCCCGTGGTCACGGATCCGGGACGCGATGACATCAAAGGTGGTGTGGTCGTCCACTTCCCAGCCCAGTGCGGTGGTGTCCTCGGCCGGACCGCGCTGCAGCAGGAAGCGGCACTCGTTGTGGTCCAGCCGGAAACGCAGGACGTCGGGTAACGCTTCGTCGAGATGCATTCCGACGGCATCGCGACCGAATCTGCGCCAGTCGGAGAACTTCTCGGTCTCGATGACGAGGTAGCCGAGATGGACTTTCCCGAAGACGTCGGTCATGACATCGCCAACGTCGAGTCGGGGGAGAGGAATTCGGTGACGAGCCGGTTGAACAGGTCGGCGCGTTCCCACTGCATCCAATGCCCGGTATGAGATGTCATGACGAGTTCGGCGTTGGGCATCATCTTCAGCAGTAACGGGCCGCCTGCGGGCCGGTTCACCTTGTCGTCGCGGCCCCACAGCACCAGTGTCGGCGTACGAAGCCCGCGCAGACGGCTATCTCTGGTCAGGTCCATCCGCCACAGCGTGCGAAGTCCGGACGGCCGGCGCAGCGGGGGGTTGGCCACCACTTCCGGATCGATCGACGCCTGATACCGCAGATCGATCAGCTCGTCGGGAACGGCAGCGCCGTCGTACACCAGATAGGTGCGGATGAACTCGGCAAGCTTGTCGCGGCTCGGTCCGTCGCCGCCGTAGTAGGCCAACAATCTCTTGAGACCGTCGGTGGGCAGGCCTCGCGTGGTGCCGATGCCGCCGGGTCCCATCAACACCAACCTGTCGACGCGCTGCGGCGTGTCCAGGGCCAATCGCAGGGCTGCGGCGCCCCCGTAGGAGTTGCCGACGAGATGCGCTGTCGGCAAATTCAATTCGTCGAGAAGGCCGCGCACCCGGTCGGCCAGAAAGCCGAACGGGTCGTCATGGTCGACGTACTTGCTGGACCGGCCGTACCCGGGCATGTCGGGTACCACGACGCGGAAGTTGCGCGCCAGTGCCTCGATGTTGCGTGAGTAGTTCGAGAGTCCCGACGCCCCCGGCCCGCCGCCGTGCAGGAGGACCACCGCGGGCGCGTCCCCACCGGTGTCGGTGGTGAAGATGTCGGCGCCCCGGACACGGACGGTGTATTCGGATTCGAGTGTGGTCATGCGTGGTCCTTGACTCGGGTGATCGGCGCGGTGAATTCGGCCGGGGGAGGGGCTAACTGCTGGCCGGCGGCCGCGCCGGCGTAGATGAATCCGTCTGGCCGCACAGCCACGACTACTGCCTTCCTGCGGGCCAGCCAATCGGTCAGCACACCGTCGCGGTCGACGATCCGGTCAGCGCTTGAAGGGCTGCCTGCGGTTGCGATCTGGAGGACCGGCACGCCGGCCAGCCGCCAGGAATGTGCTGCCTGCGCAGGTCCGATGTGCAACACCGCCCACGTGCCACCGATGATGTCATCGAGGCGCACGCGGTCGCCGTTCTCGTCGATGACCCACGGCTGAGGAATCAGCCAGCCAGCGGCCGGGTTGCCGTTGCGCGCCAGCAGCCCGTGGTGGTATCGGGCGTCAGGCAACCAGCGATGGTTGCGAAGCCAGGTCATGAAGCCCGGAACGTGGCCGGCGGTACGGAAGAATCGATTGCGGATAGCGGCACGAATTCGATTCCGCTCGACGATGATTCGTCCCACTTTGACGGCGCGGTTGGTGACCTCTTTGACATGGGGAAGGCGCTCGTCCTGGTAGGAGTCGAGAACCGATTCGGCAAGACTGCCCGAGACGACGGCGTGCAGTTTCCAGCACAGGTTGGCGACGTCACGCACACCTGCGCACATACCCTGGCCGATCCACGGAGGCATCGCGTGCGCCGCATCACCGGCGAGGAAGACTCGTCCGACCCGCCAGCGGTCGGCGAATCGGACGTGATGGCTGTAGCACGCGTAGCCGATGATCTGAACGTTCGCTCGTGTAATGCCCTGGCGGCTGAGCACGTTCCAAATGGCGTCCTCGTTGAGGAGGTCGTCTTCGTTCTCCTCGGCGCGCACCGGGAACTCCCAGCGATGGTGTCCCAACGGGGTAGGGCAATCGACCATTGGGCGTTCGGGGTTGCAGTGAAAGCGGAGCCGATCGTGGCCCGGCCATTCGTCGATGACCTTGGTATCGATCACGATCCAGCGCTCGGAGTAGGTGCGACCCGTGAAGCCGATCCCCAGTTGCCCCCGGATTGCGCTCGATCCGCCATCGGCGGCGATGACATAGGAGGCCCGGATGCGTTTGAACTCGTCGTGAGTGAGGTCGGCAAGCATCAACTCGACGGAGTCGGAGCGCTGGGTAAGACGCAGGCACTCGTGTTGAAGAAGTAGCGAGACGTTCGGAAACCGGGACACGCCACGGCGGAGAACCCCTTCGACTGCCGGTTGGTAGATGAATTGCTGCGGGGGATGGCCGTTACCGCGATCCGCGGGTAGCAGCTTGGCGATGCTCACGCCGTTGGTGTCGACGAAGTCGGCGCCGGCGCCCGGTTGCATGTCGGCGCCGAGGCGGTCGGCCAGTCCGACCTGTTGCCAGATCCGCAGCACCTCCTCGTCGATGGAGATGGCACGCGCCCGGAAATAGATGTCGGGGTCACGTTCGATGACGACGACTCGTAAACCCATCTGCCCCAACAAGTTCGCCGCAGTGGCCCCCACCGGACCGTATCCGACGATCGCCACGTCATACGTGGAGGTGTGACTCATTGCGTCTCGCATTCGTCTGCCGGGTCCTCGTCGACCGGGGACTTGTTCTGTAGTGATCGATACGGTAATGTAGTGATCGCTACAGAGTCAAGAGGCAGGAAGAAAATGGCTGCAGCCGATGAAGGAAAGCGCCGCACCCGGCGAGCCGATGGTGAGTTGTCGCGCACCCGGATCCTCGACGCCGCCACCGAAATCGCCGCCGAACGGGGCTACGAGGGCACCAGCATCGGTGCGGTCAGCACCAAGTGCGGGTTGCCGGCCAGTTCCATCTATTGGCACTTCAAAGACAAGGACGACCTGATCGCCGCGGTCATCGAACGAAGCTTCGAGAACTGGCTCAAGGTCTGGCAGCTTCCCGAAGACGTCATGGCGCGAGACCGCCTGCGGGAAGTGGCAGTCGGCACCGCCAAGGCGCTGCTCGACTCGCCGGACTTCCTCCGGCTGGGTCTCATGCTGGCCCTGGAACGCAGGCCGCAAGAGCCGCGAGCTCGGGCCATGTTCGTTCAGGTGCGCCACCAGGCTTTCGAGGCGCTGTCCACCAGCATCCGGGATATGGGCCTGGGACTCTCCGAAGCGCAGGTGAGCCAGCTCGCCACCTACGCGATCGCCGGCGCGGACGGATTGTTCATCGCCAAGGAGATCGGTGGCGACGCCGTCGACCTGATTGCCTTGTTCACCCTCCACGGCCAGGCCCTGTACGAGACCGCGATGCGCATGGTCGAAGAAAACGACGCCCGATGACGCTGACCCGCACCGAGATCGAGGAAGCTGCCGAGGCGCTCGCCACCGCCGCCGACAACGTCACACCCGTGGACCAGCTCACCACGCGCTATCCCGGCATCGATATCGGCGATGGGTACGCGATACAACAGGTAAACCTGCGCCGCCGGTTGGCCGGGGGTCGGGTGCTGGTGGGTCACAAGATCGGCTTGACCTCCGAACCCATGCAGGCGCTGCTCGGCGTCGACGAGCCCGACTTCGGTTACATCCTCGACGATATGGTGCTTGCCGCCGGCGCATCCGTTGCGGCCGAACGATTCTGCGCGCCGCGGGTGGAGCCGGAGGTGGCGTTTCTTCTGCGCTCCGCGCTGCGGGGTCCGAACGTGACCGTCGAGGACGTCCGCGCCGCGACCGAGGCGGTGGCCGTCTCCCTGGAAATCGTCGACAGCCGTATCCGTGACTGGAAGCTGACCCTGCGCGACACCGTCGCCGACAACGCCAGTTCGGGCGCCGCAGTCATCGGTGAGTGGATTCCCTTCGACCACAACGTCGATCTGCAGACCTCCCGAGCGTCGCTGTCCGTGAACGGGATCGAGGTCGCCGCGGGGCTCGGCGCGGCGGTCCTGGGCGATCCGGCGGCGGCCGTGGCCTGGCTTGCCAACGCACTCAGCGCGTTCGGAACGGACATCGAGGCAGGGCAGTTCGTCATGTCGGGCTCGTTCACCGCCGCGTCGTTCGTGCAGCCGGGCGATATCGCGTCCGCCACCATCACCGGTCTGGGCGACGTGTCGCTGACCTTCACCTGAGGAAACCATGACATCACACCACCACTGGCCGGTTGCCATCGTCGGCTCCGGAAACATCGGCACCGATCTGATGATGAAGGTGCTACGCAGTGACGGCCCGTTGACGATGGGCGCGATGGTCGGCATCGATGCCGACTCCGACGGTTTGGCGCGCGCGAAGCGGATGGGCGTGCCCACCACGGCCACAGGCATCGACGGCTTGCTGGCAATGCCCGAATTCGCCGATATCAAGCTGGTTTTCGATGCCACGTCTGCCTCGGCGCACCGAGCGAACTGGGCCAAGCTGGTCGGCACCGATGTCCGTGCCCTCGACCTCACACCGGCAGCGGTGGGTCCGTATTGCGTTCCGGTGGTCAATCTCGACGATCATCTCGACGCGCCCAACCTCAACATGGTGACCTGCGGCGGGCAAGCCACCGTACCGATCGTCGCCGCCGTGGGTCAGGTCGGCTTCGTGTCCTACGCCGAGATCGTGTCGTCGATCGCGTCGAAGTCGGCTGGTCCGGGGACACGGGCCAACATCGACGAATTCACCGAGACCACCTCTGCGGCACTGTGCGCGGTCGGTGGTGCTGCGCGGGCCCGCGCCGTGATGATCCTCAACCCGGCTGACCCGCCGATCATGATGCGCAACACCGTCTATTGTCTGGTCGACGGCGATGCCGACCACGACGCGATCGAGCAGTCCGTCGAGGAGATGGTGGGCAGGGTCAGGGCGTACGTTCCCGGCTACCGGCTCAAGCAGCGGGTGCAGTTCGAGACCTTCACGGCCGAGAGTCCACTGTTCATCCCGGAGACTGGCAAGTTCGCCGGCACCCGGGTCACCGCATTGCTCGAAGTCACCGGCGCGGCGGACTACTTACCGGCCTTCGCCGGCAACCTCGACATCATGACCGCCGCGGCCATCACCACTGCCGAACGAATCGCGCTGCATGCCAAGCGAACCGCGGGCGCACCCGCATGACACATGACCTCTACATCAGTGATGTCACGCTGCGCGACGGTATGCACGCGATCCGCCACCAGTACAGCCTCGAGCAGGTGAGCGCCATCGCCGCCGCGCTGGACGCCGCGGGTGTGGACTCCATCGAGGTGGCCCACGGCGACGGTTTGGCCGGTTCGACGTGCAACTACGGTTTCGGCGCACACACCGACCTCGAATGGATCGAAGCGGTCGCCGCTGTGGTGACAAGGGCACGGGTCGCCACACTGCTGCTGCCCGGCATCGGAACGGTGCACAATCTCAAAGACGCCAAGCGGGCGGGTGCCACGGTCGTGCGGGTGGCCACCCACTGCACGGAGGCGGATATCGCCGCCGAGCACATCGCCGCCGCAAGGGAACTGGGCATGGACACCGTGGGCTTTCTGATGATGAGCCACATGACCACACCCGCTGCCCTGGCCGGGCAAGCCAAGATGATGGAAAGCTACGGCGCCACGTGCGTGTACGTGGTGGACTCCGGTGGCGCGATGCTCATGCGTGACATCGCCGACCGGGTTGACGCGCTGCGACAAACCCTGTTGCCCGCCACCGAGATCGGCATCCACGCCCACCACAATCTGTCACTGGGCGTTGCCAATTCGATCGCGGCGGTCGAACACGGAGCACACCGGGTCGACGCCTCGCTGGCCGGTATGGGTGCCGGTGCGGGTAACGCACCACTCGAGGTGTTCATCGCTGCGGCCGCCCGGCTGGGCTGGCGCCACGGGTGCGACCTTCACGCAGTCGAGGATGCGGCCGACGATCTGGTGCGGCCACTGCAGGATCGCCCGGTCCGCGTCGACCGCGAGACCCTGACGCTCGGCTACGCGGGTGTGTATTCGAGCTTCTTGCGGCACGCCGAGGTGGCGGCGGCGCGCTATGACGTCGATGTCCGAATGTTGTTGGAGGAAGCGGGCCGTCGGGGCATGGTCGGTGGGCAGGAAGACATGCTCGTCGGCATAGCCTTGGACCTCACCGCGCAAGGCGGTTAGCCGGCGTCGGTTCCGATGAGCTCGTCGAGGTCGGGGAGGGGCTGCGCGCAGATCTCGTCGGCTTCCTCGGCGGACAGTCCCAGCATGACGAGCACGCCCCGAGTGGCGTGATCCGATGACTCGGCCCCATCACGCTCGGGTTGAGTGCGCAGCAGCTGACCCAAGCCCATCAGCGCCCCGGCTGCCACCGATAAGGCCAACTCCGGATCGGCCACGGTGAATCGTCCGGCCTCCGCTGCGACGGTGATGTCTCGCAGGGCCCGCGGACCGAGCCCACGGTCGGAGTGCATCAGCGTCAACCCGGTGTTGAGTAGCACCCGCGACGTTTCGGGGAGGTGGCGAAACAAGCGGCCGACGATCCGAAAGCTGCGCGCGAAGGTCAGGGCCGGATCCTCACCGTCGACGCTGAGCTTGTCTAGGAGGGCGCCGAGCTGGTCGAGAGTGTCGTTGACGGCGGCTTCGAACAGCTCTTCCTTGCTCTCGAAATGGTTGTAGAACGATCCCATTCCGACGTCGGCGGCCTGGGTGATCTCCAGCACCGGCGCATTCAGGTTTCCGGCGGCAATAAAGCCCTGAGCGGCGCGAACGAGCGCGGCCCGGGTCTGCATCTTGCGTCGTTCGAGGCGGTTCCCCGCTGGAACCTCGGCACCTGCCATGCGCAGATACTAGCAGTCCAACTCATTACTGAGGATTTCGTCAGAAGTATTGACTGAGGATGCTCTCGTAAGTGATGATTTCGTCAGTTAGGGAAAGGGGCCGCGGTGGCACAACACCTCGATACACACAAAGGCCTGCACAGCGAGCACGGCGCAGTGCGGGGCGAGCATCCCGGTCGGTCGACTAACCCCGTCATCAAAGTGCGCGACCTGGCCTGGCTGGAGTTCGAGAAGCCGGATCTGGAGCGTGCCGAGAGGTTCGCGCGAGCGTTCGGCTTCACCACGGTGCTGCGTACCGAACATGAGCTTGCACTGCGCGGCACCGACGCGGGTTCGGCGTGCGTGATCATTCGGCGCGGTCCGCGGTCGCGATTCGTCGGACCGGCGTTCGCCGCGGATGACGCAGCCGACGTGAAGCGGCTTGCCGCCGCGACCGGCAGGCCGACCAGTTCTCTACCGGAGGCCATCGGCGGTCTCGTGGTCGAGCTCGCCGACCCGGGTGGCATGCCGGTACGTGTCGTGGCCGGGACGCGCGACCTGGCCGAACTACCCGCCCAGCAACCGCATCGATTCAACTTCGGACGAGAACTGGTGCGCATCAACAACACTCAGCGCCCACCGCGTGAGCCTGCGCGTATCCAGCGGCTGGGGCATGTCGTCCTGCAGCGCACCCGCTACCGACGGTCGCTTGACTGGTACCTCGACCACCTGGGGTTGATCGTCAGCGACTTCCTGTACTACCCGGGCCAACGGGAGCGCGGACCGACCATGAGTTTCATCCGCGGCGACCGTGGCGCGACCCCCACCGACCATCACACGCTGGCCCTGGTGCTGGGTCCTTCGGATCGTTACGTCCACTCCGCCTATCAGGTATGCGACCTCGACGCCGTTGCGGCCGGCGGAGAATATCTCCGGGAGAACGGATTCCAGCGCTCGTGGGGTATCGGCCGCCACATTCAGGGCAGTCAGATCTTCGACTACTGGCGCGACCCGGACGGCTTCCTGGTCGAGCACTTCAGTGACGGTGACATGTTCGACAACACCCTCGAACCCGGCTGGGCGCCGATGACGGCGTCCGGACTTGCCCAGTGGGGTCCGCCGGTGACCAAGGACTTCCTCGGCATCACCCCGACCAAGGAATCACTACGCGAGATGCGCTCAATGATGACCGCCATCCGCGACGACAACGAATTCGACCTCACCCGCCTGCGCGGACTCCTGAAAGTGACACGCTCATGAGCATTTCGGTCTATCGCACCATCGACGGATGGTGGGCCGGTTCGTCCGACTCCGTCGCGCGAGTCGAGACCACGGCAACGACAACCGCTGCGCTACTGGCCGACCGCGCGGCCATCGAGGGCGCGGTCACCAGCTCAAACAGGGTGGCAACCGCGACGCTCGAGCTGCTCTCTCCGGTCACCGCGCCGTGTCGTGTGATTGCGCAGATGACGAACTTCGCCTCCCATGTCCTCGATACCGGCGGTGACCCGAAAACGGTGCCGCTGACCTTCTTTCGCAAGGCATCGGGGTCGATCACCGGACCATACGGCGACATCGTCAAACCCGCCCACGTCCGGTTGCTGGACTACGAAGTGGAGATCGGCCTGGTGATCGGTCGCGACGTTCCCGTCGGCACCACCATCACCGCCGACAATCTCGCCGACTATGTGTGCGGAATCGTGGTGACCAACGACGTGTCCGCACGCGATGTGCAGCTGACCAAAACGCAGTTCTACGAGGCCAAGTCCTACCCGGGCTTCACCCCGGTGGGCCCGGCGCTGGTTCTGTTGGACGCCGACGAGATGCGTCGCTTCGACGAACTGCGCCTGCAACTCAAGGTCAACGGCCAGCCGCGTCAGGACAGCACGGTCAAGACCGACATGATCTATCAGCCGGTTCAGGCGCTCACGGCGCTGGCCCGGTTCCAAACGCTCGCTGCCGGCGACCTGGTCCTGACCGGCACCCCGGTCGGGACGGCGCTGTCGGCACCCCCGAAGGTGGTCCAGAAAGTGAGCGGGCTACTGCCCGACGACCTGAAGTGGAAGCTGTTCTTCAAGGGACAGGCCAAGAATCCCAACTACCTGCGCGACGGCGACGTCGTTGAGGCAACGGTGGGAACCGACGACGGCAAGATCGCACTGGGCACCCAGCGCAATCGAATCAGATTCGCATGAGCGCTCTGCCCGGCTTCGTGCCTGTGGTAATCGTCGGCGCGGGACCGACAGGCATCGCGGCGGCAACAAAGCTGGCGCAGTACGGCATTCAGTGCCTGCTGCTCGACCGCTGGGTCGATGTCTATCCGCAACCGCGCGCCGTGCACCTCGACGACGAGGTGTTCCGACTTCTGGCGGGGTTGGGTATCGCCGAGGAGTTCGCGGCGATCTCCCGGCCGGCCCGCGGGCTGCAGCTCCGCGATCCGAGCATGCGGGTGCTCGCCGAATTCCGCCGCGAGGGTGATGAGACCGCCAACGGCTACCCGCAGGCCAACATGTTCGACCAACCGGAGCTCGAGCGGCTGTTGCGGAACAACCTGAAGAAGTATCCGGAAGCCGTGTTGTGCGGCAACGCCGAGGTGGTCGAAGCCGTCCAGATCAGCACCGACCGCGCCCGGGTCACCGTACAAGACCGGCTCAGTGGCGAGCAGCACAGCGTGCAGGCTCGCTTCGTACTCGGTTGCGACGGGGCGAACAGTTTGGTGCGCAAGGCTATTGGCGCCCACATGAACGATTTGAAGTTTCAGCAGCGTTGGCTGGTCGCCGACGTGGCGACCGATGCCGACCTGCGCCAGTGGGACGGCGTACACCAGGTGTGCGATCCCGACCGCGCCGCCACGTATATGCGGATCGGGGCGGATCGCTATCGCTGGGAGTTCCGGCTGCGCGAGGACGAAACCGCCGACACCTACGGCACGCTCTCGGCGCTGTATCCGCTGATTCGACCGTGGGTGGAACAGGTGGCCGTCGACGAACTGGAACTCGTCCGGGTCGCCGGATACACGTTCCGTGCTCAGGTCGCCACCCATTGGCGCCAGTCGAATATGTTCATCCTCGGCGACGCCGCGCATCTGACGCCGCCATTCATCGGACAAGGACTCTGCGCCGGCCTTCGTGATGCGGTGAATCTAGCGTGGAAACTGGCCGGCGTGATCAACGGCTGGCTAGCCGAGGCAGTACTCGACAGCTATGAGGCCGAGAGGAAGCCGCACGCACGCAACCTGATTCGATTCGCGCTCGCTGTCGGCGCGGCGATGACGGCCGGAGGGCGTGCTGGTGACCTGCTGCGCCGCATCGTGGTGCCCCGGTTGCATCTGATACCCGGCGTGCGCGACAAGATCGTGGACAGTGCGACCCCGCCGTTGCGCGGCAGTGAACTGGTGATCCGATCGCTGCGGCTCCGGCAGCTGGCCGGAACGCTGTGTCCGAATCCGCTCATGCTTGACGGCAAGCGATTCGACGAGATCGTGGGCCAGCGATTCGCGGTGGTGACCGCAGTGCCACTCAACCCTTCTCAACGCGATGACGTGGATCGCGCAGGCGCGGTGGTGATTACGGCCCCTCCCGGGACGACATTGGCGCAGTGGCTGCGGACTGGGCGGGCCAGCGCCGCGGTGGTGAGACCCGACCGAACAGTGCTGACGGCAGGCCGAACCCTGTCCGAGGTGCTCGACGCGGTGCCGGTCTTCGCCCCGCGTTAGCTCACGGCCCTGGCCAGCAGCGGCGGTAGCTGATCGACCACGACCGGGAAGGACAGCGGCGAGGTGAACGCGATGGCGGCGGACTGCTCCCGGGTGGTGAAGACATTGCGGTTGCCGAACGCAGCGATGGCGGGAACGGCTTGTAGCGCAGCGATATCCGCCTCGCTCTCGGTGCGCCACAACAGCACGTCGACACCGACGAGCGCCGCCTCGATCTGGTCGACCGGAATATAGGCGCGATCATCGCCGGGGCGGCCGAACGCGTCCAGTGCGGCGGGAATGACGAAGCCCATCTGGGAGAGCCATTCGGTCTTCCAGCCGGCTCGCGACGCGATGGCGCTGTCTTGCCAGCGCGTCGAGCCCTGCAGGGAGGCGATCGACTTGCCCTGAAACTGCGGAAACGTTCTGGCGACATTGGCGAACGCGGTGTCGATCGCGTCGATCTGAGACTTCATCGCCTCGGGCCGAAAGACCGCCTGGGCGATGGCGGTCGCCTGTTGCTTCCACGGTTCGAAGAACGGCACCGTGCCGGACTGGGGGATGGTCGGGGCGATCGCCGAGAGGCGTTCATAGGACTTGGCGTCGACACCGGCGTTAGTGGCCACGATGAGATCGGGGCGCAGGGCGGCGATCCGGTCGATCTGAATGCCGTTGGCCAGGCTCAGAATCGTCGGCTGCGCTCCACCGAGTCGCGGTTGTGCCCACGGCCAGACCGCATAGGGTTGATTGCCGAACCACTCGGTGGTCGCCACCGGGACGACACCGAGTGCGAGCAGGTCGTCCTGCTCGGTGAAGCCGGCGCTGACGACGCGTCGCGGTGGCGCCGCGATGTGCGTGCTGCCGAAGGCGTGAGTGACGGTGACGCCGTCGGGTGCCGCTGATGCGGTTGCCGCGGAGGCGGCTGCAAGCCCGGTCGTGGCAGCCAGTCCGAGAAAACCCCGCCTACTCCACTCCGAGTGCACGGCGACTCCTGTCTGAAGGTCCTTGCGACGACTGGCTAACGGTACCGCTGATCGGTCGTATCGTGATGCGGTGAACCAATGGGGCTCCCGCTGGATATTGTCCGCGGTGTCGATTGCTCTGTTCTGCGTCCAGATCGACTATTTCGCCGTCAACCTGGCGCTGCCGAGGATCGCCGCCGACCTGCATACGACCACGACCGACCTCCAATGGGTGATCAGCGTGTACATGCTCACGCTGGGGGCATTCATGGTGCCCGCCGGGCGCATTGGCGACATCTTCGGCCGGCGGCGCGCGCTGCTGACCGGTATCGCCCTGTTCGGGGTCGCGTCGGTCTGTTGTGCGCTGGCATCCAGTGCCGCGGTACTGATCGCCGCCCGCGCCGCGCAGGGAATCGGTGCGGCCTTGATCTTTCCGGTCTCCGTCAGTGTTCTGACGAATGCATACTCGTCCGAAAAGGCCAGTCGGGCAATTGGTCTGGCCTACGGAATCGCGGGCCTGGGGAATGCGGCCGGGCCGGTCGCCGGTGGCATTCTGACCGACACCCTGGGTTGGCGAGCGGTGTTCTGGCTGCTGGTCCCGTTCGCTCTCGTGTCGTTGATCCTTGGTGCCCTGGCGATTCCGGAGTCGTTCGACCCCACCGTTCCGCGCCGCCTGGATGTGGCGGGTCTCGCGCTGATCGTCACCGGGGTAGGCCTTTTCACGCTGACCGTCGACCGTGCGCCCTCCTGGGGATGGACGTCGGCGACCACAATCGGTGCCGCGATCGCATCGGTGGCGTTACTCGGCGTCTTCGCGGTCGTCGAACGCCGCATTCGTTGGCCGCTGTTGGATCTTTCGCTGCTGTGCAACGGGAGGTTCGTGGTCTTGGTGGCCGCGGGCACTGTGGCCAACGTCGCCTACGCGGTGACGGTCTTCCTGTCGACACTCAATCTCCAACAGGTGCGCGGACTCACGCCGCTGGCGGCCGGCCTCATGTTCCTCGGCCCGTCGGCCGGTGCGGCCTTGGGCGGTGTAATCTCGGGTCGCCTCGCGACGCGTCATGCGCCGGCCGCGGTGATGGGCATCGGATGCGCGGCCGCGGCGGTGGCGTTGACGGTGTTGGCCGCCGCGACCAACCCGGCGGTGTACGTCGTGGCGCTGACCGCGTGCGGCTTCACGATGGGATTGGTCTATGCCTTCACGACGGTCGCGACGCAGACCGTGGTGGCGCCGCAACGCGCCGGCGAGGCCGCCGGGGTGACGCTGACCTTTCTCGTCACGATCGCCGGCGTCGGGGTAGCGGTGGCCGGCACATCATTGGAAGTGATGCAGCGCAACGGTTTCAGTAGTGGCGGCGGGATCGGCACGATACTGGCGATCATCGCGGCACCGCTACTGCTGGTGGGACTCGCCGTCCTGCTGCGGTCGCGGCAGGACCAGCCCGCTAGTTGACCGGCACGTCGAGAATCGGCCGCTGGACCCCGGCCCCGGGGCCATCGAAGTGCCACCACTCGCCGGAGTAGACCGCGAGGCCACCGTCGGCCATCGCGGTGCGCAGACGAGCGCGGTTCGCCTGCGCCGCGGCGTTTACCCCGTCGGTGGCGTAGGCCTGTGCGCGGGCGGAGAAGTCATCGAAATCCGTGCCCATATCGACCAGTTGGCCGTGCTCGGCGATTGTCACGTCGACGGATCGTCCCGCCTCGTGGCTGCGCGCGTACGGGCCGGGCTTGGCCACCCAGGCCGGATTGGGCACCGCCTGGAACATCCGGACCTGGACATCGTGCGGGCGGTAGCAGTCCCAGAACACCAAGACATCACCCTGGGCCCGAAGAGATTCCGCGGCCTTCGCCAGCCCCGGCGCCATCGAATCGTGAACCAGACAGCGTGCGTCGGCCGGATACAAAGGCACGCCGACGAAGTTGCGCGGCGTCGCGTAGCGCAAGTCGATGACAGCGTCGGGGACGAAGGTTCGCACGTCCACGAACCCGGCCGCGGCGGCCTGCGGACTGACCGGCGCGACATCGGCGCCGGGAACCGCACCGGCCGGTGCCGCCGCCCCCGTGGCGGTCGCGAAGGCCGTCAAGACGGTCAGTAGGCCGGGGAGGATTCTCACGTCAGGACGACTGCGTCTGCTGCGGGCTCCCGATTCGCCGGTCGGCGGTGAGCAGCAGGTTGTCGTATGCCGCGCGCGGTGGCGACGCCTCGGCCCGGGAGAGGGCGATGAAATCGGCGACCACCTGGTCGGCCAGTAGCCGCAGTTTGATGTTGGCCTCCTGGGAACGCCAGCGCAGCAGGTCGAATGCCGCCTCCGAGTCGATGCCGTACACAACCATCAGCATGCCCTTGGCCTGTTCGATGGTCGCGCGGTTCTCGGCGATCTCGGCGATGGCCTCGCTGAACTGCTTCTGCTTGCGATCTTCACCTGGCGTGACGTCGACGTAGAAGCCCTCGGTACCGATGACCTCGCCGCTGGCGTCCTGCAGCTTGTCGGCCACCACGATCACGTGATGGATCCGGCCGGTGGTGTCGATGATCCGGTGCCGGGTGCTGAAGGCCTGGTGGTGCCGGCGCACGTCGTCGAGGGTGTTCGCGACCTGTTGGTAGTCGTCCGGATGCTTGTGCGACAGGACCAGCTCGGTGGTCGGGGAGACCGTGCCGGGCTCGTACCCGTGCATGATCTGCACCGCGTCCGACCATTCCCAGCGCTCGTCGTCGAAGTAAAACCGGAATTGCCCCACCTGTTGCGGACGTACGCCGACTAGGTCATAGCCGTCGTCGCTCCCCGTTGCCGGATCCTCGTCCGCCACCATCGACACCCCATCGCCCCAACAACCTCTTGGTTGTCTCCTTGTAGGAAAGCCGCAGGAGCTTGGACGGCGACAAGTGCCATGAAGGCAGAACCCATCGCCATCCCAGGTTCTGCGGGCAGAAATTTTGTACTACGACACCGGGTGTCTTTTCAAGCGGCTTTGCCAGTGCCGGTGTGTCACGCGGTCAGGTGGGACTGCGGTGACACAAGTGACGGGTGTAACAAAACGGATTTCCGGCCGAAAACACTGGTACAGGGCGTTCACGGCACGGGGACGCCGCCCTGCGAGCCGAGGATGACACGACGGTGAACATTTCCACGCATACATCTGTTCGGATGCGTCGCGCCTGCCTCGGGCTCGGCGTAGTGGCCGTTTCAGCTGCTTTTCTGGCGGCACCCGTGGCGGGCGCCGACCCGGCCGAACCCGTAGATCCCGCGCTCCCGGCCGTGGTGGCCGGCGACGCGGGCGCCCCGCCGGTCGACGCCCCGGCCCCCGCGGCGCCGCCCGTACCGGTTCAGCATCTGTCCAGCCCGGACAACCTGCCCCCCGGCACGACGTCAACCGACGCCCCACCGCAGGGGCGGCTGGGCTACTGGCGCGACCTGTTGCATGCCATGCGCACCCAACAGGTGTCGGGCGGCGACGCGCTGCTGTTGCTGACCCAGCGCCCGCTGGACGCCAATGCCGCGCCCCCGCCCGGCATGTCGTCGACCCCGACGGGTCCGGTCGGAACGTCGGCCGTTGCGCCTGTGGCCGATGCTGGTGCGGCTGCGGCCGGCTAGCGACGCCCGACTGCTTCCACCGCCGCGTCGAGGTCGGGTTGATACCGGCCGCTGCTTTCGACGTCGCGCCACCACTCGGCGCGTCGAAGCGTTCGCAACGTCCGCTCGGGCACGGCGGTGATCATCAACCGGACGCCCGCCTCGGACAGTTCGCGGTCGAGTTCGACCAGAATGTGCAGCACCGTCGACTCGAGCACCGTCTGCCGTACCAGGTCGACGACAACCGTCGCCGGCGGTGTCGGCGACGCCAGCGCGGCGCTGCGAATCGTGGTGACGTTGGGACGCACGTTGGCGGCATAGAGCGGGACAAGGCAGCGCAACACCAGGGGATCGGCGGGAACCAGTTCGGCGTTCTCGGCTTGCTCGACCCACGCGCGATTGTCCTGACGGACGACCTGAACGACGTGCGGGGCGTTGACGACGTGCAGAACCAGAAGCAGGGTGGCGGCCACCGCGACCGCCACTGCGGGAATGAGGCCGAAGGCGAGCCCGATCAGCGCGACGCCGATGGCGCCGAAGCACTCCCGCGGATTGAGGCGGTAGAGCCGTCGCAGTGCGCCGATATCGACCAGCCGGGTGACCGCGACGACCACGACGGCGCCAAGGACCGCCTGCGGAAGCAGGCTCAGGATCGGTGCCACCATCAGTGCGACGAGCACGGCCAGCACTACCAACACCAGAGCACTGATCTGGCTGCGCGCGCCCGAGCGCATGTTCACCGAGGTCTGAGCGAAGCCACCGGCCGGCGGCAGTGAATGGAAGAACGCGCCCGCCACCGAGGCCATGCCGAGTGCGAGCAATTCGCGGTCGGGCTCGGTCGAGGGCTCGGCGGCGTGCCGCGAGGTGCGCGCCACCGCGATCGTCTCGAGAAACGCCATCACCGCGATCGCGAGCGCGCCCGGAATGAGCGGCACGATGTGGCGATCGAGCCGGGGCATGTCGGGAAGCGGCAGCCCCGACGGCACCGTCGGGATGAGCGCGACGCCGTATGCCGGCAGCGCGACCATCGCACTTACCGCGATCCCGAGCACGATCGCCAGGAGCGGCCCGGGAACCTGCGGAGCGAACTTGGTCAGTGCCAGCAGCACCACCAGGCAGACCACGGACACAGCCACGGTCACCACGCTGGCGTTGGGGATGTCGGTCAACGCCGCCCATGCCACCCTGAAGAATCCGGTCGTACGCGGATGGGGAGGTACACCCAGCAATTTGGGTAGCTGCGCTGCCATCACCGTGAGCCCGACGGCGATCTTGATGCCGACCAAGGTCATGTCGCTGATGTTGTCGACCAGCATGCCGAGACGAAAGACTCTGGCCAGCAACAGGAATAGCCCGACCAACAGGGTCAGGGTGATCAGATCGCCGCGCTGGTCGTCGCTGCCGATCAGGACACCGCCGGCGAGCATCGTCGAGGCCGTCAGCGTCGACACCGTCGACGATGTGGTGACACTGGCGACCCGCGAGCCACCGATGAAGGCATACACCACCACCGGAACCATGCAGGTGTACAAGCCGATCTGGACGGGCATGTTCGCGACGGTCGCGTACGCCATCGCCAGCGGGATGACCACCGCTCCGGTGCTGAGCCCGGCCAGGATGTCGGCCTTCAACCAGCCCGCGCGGTACGGCCGGATACCCGGGGCCAGCCAGGTGGGTGGCGGTGTGGTGGACACGACCGGAATTGTGGCACCTCAGCGCATCCGGCGTGCTTTTACCGGATCGGCTGGTTATGCGTCCTCGGCGACGCCCACAACGACCTCGTTGCGGCGTCGGCAGGGCAGTGTCCACGGCGGATCGTAGAACCACGCCAGCGGTTCGCCGGTGGTCTCGATCTCATTGCGGTACAAGGCTTTCAGGAGCTCACTGGTACGCGCGTTGACCGCCTCCGGTCCGATGCTCCCGTTGAATCGCAGCACCGCAACCGTCTCGCCGGGAACCGTCACGAGGCGCACCCGGCTGTCGTTCGGGGTCGGCAACGTCTCGAGGGTGTACTTCGAGGGCATGAAGAAGCGGATGACCCATTCCCTTGACGGCGTGCGCTGGGTCGCGACGGGCGCGGTCATCGCGATCTTCTCGCTGGACTGCTGGGCCACCGGAGCCGTCATCGCGATCTTCGTGCTGCCGGAGTTGGCGCCGAAGATGTAGCGGGCCAGTACTCGGAATCCCTGGTTGCGGGCCGCTTCCTCGTCGGCGTCGATGGTCGTCTCGGCGGCGATGCGGGGTCCGTACCGGCGAATCTCGACTCCGCCGATCGTGCGTTCGACGGTGAACGCCGGCTCCTCGGTGCCCGCTCGGATGCCCACAATGTTGCCCACGCCCTCGGCGATCTGCACCGCCGCTCCGGCAATCGTTTTCAACACAGCCGCCTCCTCGTTCCCTCGCAGTCATACCCGTCCGCGAGGTGGAAGTCGATGACCTATTTGTGACGCACTTTCGGGGCTGGAGCCCGCCGGCTCGACCGGTCCATATATGGTCCGGGAATGACTCGGGTTTCGGTGATCACCGGCGGTGCGGGCGGCATGGGGTTGGCGACGGCCAAGATCGTCGGGCAGGACCACGCGCTGGTGCTCTGCGATGTCAGGCAGGACCGGCTCGACGCGGCGGCCGACGCCCTGGCCGGCCTGGGCGTCACAGCCACGATGGTCAACTGCGACGTCACCGACCGGGATGCGGTCACACGACTTTTCGAGACGGCCGCCGGCATCGGGCCGATCGCCTCGGTGATCCACACCGCGGGCGTCAGCCCGAGCATGGGTGATGCCGACTACGTCATGACCACCAACGCGATCGGGACCCTCAACGTCAACGAGGTGTTCTTCGCCGCGGCGGGTGAGGGATCGGCGATCGTGAATGTCGCCTCGATGGCGTCGCACATGCTGCCCGACGAACTGGTCCCGGCACAGCATTTCGACCTGGCCTTCACCGACGAACCCCGGTTCCTGGCCGAGATGCTGGCGGCGTGCGACATCGCGGGGGAGGAGATGCGCTCCGGGTTGGCCTACAGCGTGAGCAAGACCTTCGTCCGGTGGTACAGCTCCGCACAGGCCGAACGGTTCAACGGCCGCGGTCTGCGCATCGTCTCGGTGTCACCCGGATCAGTGGACACCGAGATGGGACTTCTGGAAGCGGAAGCGGGCGCCGGTGCGATGGTCGCCAATGCGGCGGTGCCCCGATGGGGCAAGGCTGAGGAGATGGCCGAGCTGTTCGCCTTCTGCGCCAGTAACCGGGCCACCTACCTGACCGGAACCGACATCCTCAATGACGGAGGCGTGATCGCCTCGATGCGCGAGCGCGCCCGGGTGGCTGCCCAGAACCCCTAGGGGCGAGTCAGTTTGGCGTACCGGGTGCGGTGCTCATCGGTGGATCCGAACTCGTACTGCAGCGCGGTGAGCCGCTTGAAATAGTGCCCGATCGCCAGCTCCTCGGTCATGCCCATACCGCCATGGAGCTGGACGGCGTTCTGGCCGATGAACCGGGCAGCGCGACCGATGGTCGCTTTGGCCGCTGAGACCGCGCGAGCCCGAACCTGCGGCTCGGCTTCGAGATTCAACACCGCGAGATAGACCGCGGCAACGGACTGCTCGAGTTCCATGTACATGTCGACCATGCGATGCTGCAGAACCTGGAAGGTGCCGATCGGCTGACCGAACTGCTGTCGTTGTTTGCAGTATTCGACGGTGTCGGACAACACCTTTCGCATACCGCCGACCGCCTCGGCGCACACCGCGGCCGCGCCTTCGTCGCGGGCCTTGGCCAGCGACGCGGACGCGTCCTCGGCCAGTAGCGCGTCGGCGGGCAGGCGGAGGCCGTCGAAGGTCAGGTCGGCGCCGCGCCGGTCGTCGATGGTGCGATAGCTGTGGACCTCCAGACCCGGCGGTGGTGCGGTGGGGTCGAACTCGGTGAGGAACAGCGAAACACCCTGCGCGGCATCGGGTTCGCCTGACGTCCGGGCGGCGATGAGCAGGTGGGTGGCCAACGGTGCGGCGGTGACGACGATCTTCTCTCCGGTGATCACCCAGCCGTCACCGGCGCGTACCGCCTTCGTCGACACCGCGTGATCACCGGTGTCCGGCTCGGTACTGGCCAGGGCGACGATGGCGCTGCCCTCGGCGATGCGCTCCAACAGCGCGGCGGCACCCGGATGGTCGCTCCGCTGCAGCAGACCGCCAGCCACCACGACGGTGTCGATGAACGGTTCGATCGCCAGGGCGCGGCCGAGTTCCTCAGCGATCACCATGATTTCGACCGGGCCTCCGCCGATCCCGCCGACCGACTCCGGGAAGGCGGCACCGAGGATGCCGAGCTCGTCGGCCAGGCCGCGCCAGATCTCGGGCTGCCAGCCCGGTCCGATCTTGGCCGCGGTACGGCTCTTCTCGAGGTCATAGCGGGTGGCCAGGAACTTGCCCAAGCCGTCGCGCAGGAGCTCTTGTTCTTTGTTCAGGTTGAAGTCCATTACAGCCCCAGAGTCGCCTTGGCCAGAATATTGCGCTGAATTTCGTTGCTGCCCGCGTAGATTGAGCCGGCCCGATCGTTGAAGTACCGCAAGGCCGCGACCGCCTGCCAGGGCTTGCCGCTGACGTAACCGTCGGCGGGTGGTTCGAAGTCCGAGACCGGACCGCCGGGGCGGGTCGCGTGCGGCTGGTATGCCCGGCCGCGCGGCCCGGCGGCTTCCATCGCGAGCTCAGTGATGGCCTGCGACAGTTCGGTGGACAGAACCTTCAGCATCGACGACGCGGCGCCGGGGTTGCGGCCTTCGGCAACCGTTGTCAGGACGCGGTATTCGAGGATCTCGAGCACCTCGGTGCGGATGCGGATATCGGCGAGCTTGGCCGCGAACGCCGGGTCGTCGATCAGCGCGCCGCCGTTCGGTCCGGGCTGGGTGATGGCCTCGGTGGCGATCGACTCGGCCATCACCTGCAGCGCGGGTGCCGTTGCGCCGCCGCCTCGTTCAAACTCCAGCAGATACTTGGCCACCGTCCAGCCGTCGTCGATTTCGCCGATCACGTTCGACTTGGGCACGCGCACGGCGTCGAAGAAGATCTGGTTCTGCACCTTCTCTCCGGAGGTCATCACCAGCGGACGGATCTCGATGCCGGGTGAGGACATGTCGATGAGCAGGAAGGTGATGCCCTGTTGCCGCTTGGCCGATCGCGAGGTGCGAACCAGGGCGAAGATCCAGTTGGCCTCGGTGGCGTGGGTGGTCCAGATCTTGCTACCGGTGCAGATCAGATCGTCACCGTCGTCGGCCGCGGACATCGTCAGGGCGGCCAGGTCCGAACCGGCCTCGGGTTCGGAGTAGCCCTGGCAGAAGAACACCTCACCGGTCAGGATGCGTGGGAGGAAGAAGTCTTTCTGTTCTGGCGTGCCGTAGGCGATGATCGCGTGCGCGACCATGCGAATACCCATCGGCGACAGCGACGGCGCCCCGGCCAGGGTGGACTCGCGGCTGAAGATGTAGTGCTGGGTCAGGGTCCAGTCGCAGCCGCCGTGTTCGACCGGCCACGCGGGCGCGGCCCAGCCGCGCTCGTGCAGGATCGCCTGCCAGGCCATGCTGGCCTCGTGGTCGGCGTACACGCTGGTCATCAGTCGGCCCGCCTCCCGCAGATCCGGGGTGAGCTTCTCGTCGAGGAACGCCCGCACTTCGTCGCGGAACTCGAGATCTTTCACCGACCACGACAGGTCCATCTGCTGTTCCTCCATCTGCGCACGGCCGTTCTCAGAAGTAACCGTAGCCCGTCGTCGATGGCGGGCGTGCGCTGGGTGTCGTTAATTCTGCGCGCTCGGGTTTGAGGTTCCAAGGCCTGGGGAACAGGTCTCGAGGACGCGGCGAGCGTCCCCCCAAAAACGTGACACTGAGAGGCCCGGTCCCTGCACAAGGGACCGGGCCTTTCGTCTGTGCGGGGTCAGGCGGCGGGCGTTGCGCCCAGCACCCGTTGGATGTCGGGCTTCATGGCCTGCAGCTGTCCACCCCAGTAGCCCCAGCTGTGCGTGCCGTTCGGCGGGAAGTTGAACACCCCATTGCGGCCGCCTGCGGCCTGATAGCGGTTCTGGAACTGCTGGTTGGTCCGAATGGTCAAGCCCTCCAAGAACTGCGCGGGAATCTGGGCGTTGCCCAGGCCGGCGTCGAGGTCGGTCGGATTGCCGTTTCCGCTGTACACCCAGATGCGGGTGTTGTTGGCGACGAGCTGACCGATGTGAAGCATCGGGTCATTGCGCTGCCAGGCCGGGCCGCCGTACGGGCCCCACATGTCGAGGGCGTTGAACCCGCCCGCATCGGCCATCGCGATCGAGACCAGCAGCGGCCAGCTCTGCGCCGACAGGTTCAGAAAGCCTGACAGCGACCCGGCGTAGACGAATTGGCCGGGGTGATAGGCCGCCATGATCAGCGCGGCGCTGCCGGACATCGACAGCCCGACCACCGCGTTGCCGCTGGGGCTGATGCCCTTGTTTGCCGCCAGCCACGCCGGCAGTTCGGACGTCAGGAACGTCTCCCACTTGTAGGTCTGGGTGGTGCCGTTGCCGACGGCGGGCCGATACCAGTCCGTATAGAAGCTCGACATGCCACCGACGGGCATGACCACCGAGACGCCGGAGCCGTCGAACAGCTGGAAGGCGTTGGTGTTGATGTCCCAGCCGTTGCGATCGTCCTGCGCGCGCAGGCCGTCGAGCAGATACACCGCCTTGGGCCCGCCGCCCTGGAACTGGACGGTGATGTTGCGGCCCATCGATGCAGAAGGGACGCTGAGGTTTTCGACCTCGGCGGCCTTGGCGAGCGGCGGCATTGCCGTCACGGTACCGAGCACCAGAAGCGACGCGATGGCGGCGACCGCCGCCCGAATGATCCCCCGACTGCGTATCTTGCGATGTTGATGCATGAAAGTCCCGCTTTGCAGTCGTTCCCTACCCGACCTACCTGACTATCGGAGGTAAGGGCCCATCAGTTACGCCGGCGCAACTTCTCTCGAGTTCCTCATTTCCGAGGTGCTGTCCGCACTGAACGTTCAGCCCGGCCGAGTGGTCGTCGGGATCACCGGACCGCCGGGAGCCGGGAAGTCGACCGCAGCGTCAGCACTGCTCGGCAGAATCGGCGAAGCGTCGTATCTACCGATGGATGGCTTTCATCTGTCCAATGCGGTGCTGGAGCAGCTGGGCCGGCGGGATCGTAAAGGAGCGATCGACACCTTCGACGCCGCCGGCTATGTCAGCGCTCTGCACCGCGCGCGGTCGGACTATCGGAGACGCGACGTCTACGTGCCCGACTTCGATCGTCGCCTCGACGAGCCGGTCGCGGCCGGGCACGTCATCGGAGCCGACTGCCGATTGGTGGTCACTGAGGGGAATTATCTCGGTGTGCCACAGGGGGAGTGGCTCGCGGTGCGTGGGCTGCTGGACAGGCTGTATTACGTCGACTGCCCGGTGGCGGTGCGGCGCGAACGGTTGATAGCGCGGCATCGTGCGGGCGGGCGCGCTGCGGCGGCAGCGGCGGCCTGGGTCGACACAGTCGACGAGCCCAACGCCCGGCTGATCGCGACAACCCGGCAGTTCTGCGATCGGGTCGTCGACGGGTGCTAGCAGCAGCGCGCGGTCGGGTTGGCGTCCGCGTCACTGTGCCGCTTGCGCCAGTACTGCGCCTCGCTGAGCACGGGTTCGCCGGGATGGGTGCGGGCCCGGTGTTCCAGGTAGCGGCGGTAGTGGCTGTCACCCATCAATGCACCGATGTACCAACGGATTTGGCGTGCGGCGCGGGTAGCGCGTCCCATTGTTTCTGCACCTCCTTCTCCGCAGAGGTGGAGATCAGGCCCGACGGGCCGAAAATCTTCGACGGCAGCGGGGGATCGTCGCTCAGCGGTGGGCCCCCGCCGCGGATCGCCCGTACCGCAACCACGACTCCGGCGATGAACACGATGATCACCAGCACGGCGAACACGACCGACAACGTGCCCTGGATGAAGGTGTTGCGGACGACCTCGTGCAACTGGGTGGCGTTCTTGGCCGATCCGAAGGCGGTCTTGCCGGCGTCCGCGGCGGCGCGGTACTGGAAGTGCTGCGTCCAATAGCCAACCTTGGGATCACCGGAGAAGATCTTCTGCCAGGATGCGGTGAGCGTGACGGTCAGATCCCACAGCAGCGGAACGGCAGGTATCCACGCCCACTTCAGCAACCCCCGCTTGATCACCACGACGGTGACCACGGTGAGCGCGATCGCGGCGAGCAACTGGTTGGCGATACCGAACAGCGGGAACAGCGTGTTGATCCCGCCGAGCGGGTCGGTGACGCCCATCAGCAGGATCGATCCCCAGCCGGCCACGACCAGCAGACTGCAGATCCAGGCCCCGACCCGCCAGCTCGGGTCGCGCAGCCGTTTGAACGGGCCACCGAAGTTGCCGAGGCCATCGGACAACATGAACCGCGCGACCCGGGTGCCCGCATCGACGGTGGTCAGGATGAACAGCGCCTCGAACATGATCGCGAAGTGGTACCAGAACGCTTTCAGCCCCGGGCCGCCGAACACCTGATGCAGTACCTCCGACATCCCGATCGCCAGCGTCGGCGCCCCACCGGTGCGCGAAACAATCGTGCGCTCACCGACATCCGTGGCGGCCTGGGTGATCTCGCCCGGTGTGATCGGTGTGCCCGACAGGCCCAGGGAGTTGACGTACTTGGCCGCGGTCTCGGCCGTCGTACCGGTCTGAGCCGACGGCGCGTTGATGGCGAAATACAGGTGCTGGTTGAGGATCGCCGCGGTGATCAACGCCATGATCGCCACGAACGACTCGGTGAGCATGCCGCCGTAGCCGATCAGCCGCATCTGGCTTTCCTTCTCCAGCAGCTTCGGCGTGGTGCCCGACGAGATCAGCGAGTGGAAACCCGACAGCGCCCCGCACGCAATCGTGATGAACAGGAAGGGGAACAACGCGCCGGCGAACACCGGTCCGCTGCCGTCGTCGGCGAAGGTCGAGATGGCCGGCGCCTCCATGATCGGACGGGCCAGCAGGATACCCACGGCCAGCAGGCCGATGGTGCCGACTTTCATGAAGGTCGACAGGTAGTCGCGCGGCGCCAGCAGGAACCACACCGGCAGCACGGAGGCGGCCAGGCCGTAGATGATGATGCACCACGACAGCGTGACCTTGGTCAGGTTGAACCAGCTTTCGCCCCAATCGGTTTCGGCGACCCAGCCACCGGCAACCACGGCCAGCAGCAGCAGAACGACGCCGATCAGGGAGACCTCCGAGACCCGGCCGGGTCGCAGGAATCGCAGATACAGTCCCATGAAGATGGCGATCGGGATCGTCATCGTGATCGAGAAGACGCCCCACGGGCTGTCGTCGAGCGCGTTCACCACGACCAGCGCCAGCACCGCCAGCAGGATCACCATGATCACCAGCACGGCGACGATCGCGGCAACGCCGCCAACGGCGCCCAGTTCGTCGCGGGCCATCTGCCCGAGTGATCGTCCGCGGCGGCGGGTGGAGATCGCCAGCACTAGATAGTCCTGGACGCAGCCGGCGAACACCGCGCCGAGGATGATCCAGATCGTGCCGGGCAGATATCCCATCTGCATGGCCAAGACCGGGCCGACCAGCGGCCCGGCCCCCGCGATCGCAGCGAAGTGATGACCGAACAGCACCCGCCGGTCGGTGGGCATGTAGTCGGTCCCGTTCTCGAAAATCTCGGCGGGAGTGGCGTGGTCGTCGCGCGGGCGCACGATCTTCATCTCGATCAGCCGGGCATAGAACCGGTATCCGATGACATAGGTGCAGATCGCCGCGATCACGAACCACACCGCGTTGACCGTCTCGTCGCGGAAGAACGCGATGATCGCCCACGCGATCGCGCCGAGGACGGCGATGGCGCCGAAGATCAGCTTGTGTCGAAGGGTGATCGGCGATCGGTCGACGATGGCGACCGGTGGCAGGTCGGCCTCGGTGCGGATAAAGGTGACGTCGCCCTTGGTCTCTTCGATGTGTTCCGACGGCGCGCCGGTCGGTGCAGCCACAGTGTTTCTCCCTTGCCGAGACGTGTCAGTGCCAGGCTGTGGTTCTGATCCTTTCATTCACAGGTTCGGGAAGTAGTCAGAACGTGCAAACGCCACCGCCTCGCAGGTGTGCTACCTGGGTAGCGGCAATTGATCGGCGTCGCGTGGTGCGACCGGGCGCGTCGAGGCTGTGGTTATCGAGCAGAAGTGCGAGTAACCGGCGCGATACCTACAGGCTCGCTGAGCTTTTCAGTCGCGCTCGTAGAAGCTGCGCACCGTATCGACGGTGTCGGCTTCGGCTGGGCTCTTGTCGTCGCGGTAGCGCAGCACCCTGGCAAAGCGCAGCGCCATCCCGGCGGGATACCGGCTCGACCCCTGCACACCGTCGAACGCGATCTCGACGACCTGTTCGGGACGCACCGGAACCACATAGTTGTCGAGCGGCCCCGTGGCGAGTTCACTGAACCGCTCGGTCTGCCACTCCAACATGGCATCGGTCATGCCCTTGAAGGTCTTGCCCAGCATCACGAAGGCGCCGCTGTGCGGGTCGCGTGCGCCCAGATGGATGTTGGACAGCTTGCCGGTGCGCCGCCCCGACCCCCACTCCACGGCGAGCACCACCAGGTCCAACGTGTGCACCGGTTTGACCTTCAGCCAGCCCGCACCGCGGCGACCGGCCTCGTAGGGGGAGGACGGTGACTTGGCCATCACCCCTTCGTGGCCGGCCGCCAACGTCGCGTCCAGAAACTCCTGGGCTGCAACAGAATTGGTGGTGGCGAGCCGGTCGACACGCTGCTCGGCGGGCACGATCTGGTCGAGTGCGGCGAGCCGGGCATGCGTCGGTTCGTCGAGCAGGTCCACGCCATCGAGATGCAGGATGTCGAAGAAGAACACCGAAAGCGGTTGCGCCGCGCGGGCGGCGGCGACGTCGACGCTTCTCCCGAATCGGGACGCGGTGACCTGGAAGCGGTGCGGGCGGTTGTCGGAGCGCAGGGCGATGGCCTCGCCGTCGGCGATCAAGGTGGTCACCGGCAGCGCCAACGCCGCATCCACCACCTCGGGCAGCCGGGCGGTCACGTCGTCGAGGCTGCGGGTGTAGACCGTGACGTCGTCACCTGAGCGGTGAATCTGCACGCGGGCGCCGTCGAGCTTGGCCTCGAAAATGGCGTCCCCGCTGAGGCGTTCGAGCGCGTCGGCTACGCCGGTGGCGGTCTGGGCCAGCATCGGGCCGACGGGTCGACCGACTCTCAGGGTGAATTCGTCCAGCGCTTCGGCTCCGCCAGTCAGCGCCGAGGCCGCCACCGCAGGAAGGTCACCACCGAGCATGGCGGCGCGGCGGACGGTCGCGGCGGGCAGCCCAGCCGCCTTGGCAACGGCGTCGGCCATCACCCCGGCGAGGGCGCCCTGGCGCAACTCGCCCCCGAGCAGCCGGCGCAGGAACACCTGCTCGGTGTCGGTGGCCGCACCGAACAGACCACCGAGCAACTCGGACCGCCGCGCTTGGGATCCCTTGCCGGCGACCGCGCCGATCTCGGTGAATGTCGCATCGACTTCCGACACCGTCAGCGACGACTCGTCGGCCGGCGCGGGCAGTGAGCGCAGTGCCGCCCAGCCGACCCCGATCTGGCGCTGCGGCAGTTCCCCCGACAGCCACGACACCACCACCTGCACGACGCGCGGATCACCGGCGCCCGTCAACAGCTCGGCGATCCGCGCCACCTTGGCCAGGCGCGACGACGTCGCCGACACATCCGCCGAGGCCGCCGCAACATCGCCAAGCAACATGTCTCCAGGTTGGCACGACACCCCGACAAACCCGATGTGCGTCAGACGACCTCGAAGGACACCGAGTGCCAGCCGGTCGCGCCGTCCGGCGCAGGCGGCGCCTGGTCCTCGGTCTGCACCGCGCCGGTGTTGTCGGTGGCGCGAACGGTGATCGAGTGGGTGCCGGTCTGGGTGGCCGTCCACGGAAAGCTCCACAGCCGCCACGTGTCATTTGAGTAGGCGGCACCGAGCTGCGCGGGCTGCCACGGTCCGTCGTCGATCCGAACTTCGACGGCCTTCACACCCCGGTTCTGCGCCCACGCCACCCCGCCGAACGCGGCCGGCCCCTTGCCGACCTTCTGACCGTCTCGTGGCACGTCGATGCGCGACTCGGTCTTGATCGGGCCGCGCTCGGACCACCCGAGCTTGCTCCAGTAGGCCTGCACCTTGTCGAAGCGGGTCAGCTCCAGATCCACCACCCACTTGGTGGCCGACACGTAGCCGTACAAGCCGGGCACCACCAGCCGGGCGGGATAGCCGTGCTCGACCGGCAGCGGTACGCCGTTCATCCCGATCGCGAGCATGGCGTCGCGGCCGTCGGTCAGCGCCTCCACCGGAGTACCCGCGGTGAACCCGTCGACCGATGTCGAGAGCACCATGTCCGCGTCTGAGTGGATTCCGGCGTCGCGCAACAAGTCTCGGACCCGGTATCCGGTCCAGGTGGCGTTCGAGATGAGGTCACCGCCGACGGGATTCGACACGCAGGTCAGCGTCACGACCTTCTCGATCGGCTCGAACTTCTTGAGGTCGTCGAAGGTGTAGGTGAGTTCACGGTCGACCATCCCGTGGATGCGCAACCGGAAGTCGGCGCGCGAGAGCTGCGGGACGCTCAAGGCGGTGTCGATGCGGTAGAAGTCGCCGTTGGGCGTGATGAAGCTGGGCAGCTGGACGCCGGCCGGCGTGACGTTGGAGGGAACCGGTGACGGCGGCGCCGCCGACGGCAGGGCGAAGCTGTCCCGATCGCCGGACACACTGTGGAGCCGCCGGCTGATCACCGTGCCCGCGACACCGCCGAGGACCCCGAGGGCGACGAACCCCAGCGTCGCCAGTGAAAGCCGGCGTCCCGGATCCACTCCGGCGGCGTCGGTGGCGGGGGTGGCTCGACCCTCCGCGATCCGGCCGGAGGTGAGCAGGCGCAGCACCACAATCCCGCAGACCGCGCCGAGCAGGGTGGGGATGATGTCGACGGGTCGGGCTCCCGGACGCGCCAGCACCGCGACGCTGCCGGCGATGGCGGCGAGCAGGAAAGCGATGGTGCCGACCGGGATGCGGGACCGCTCCCAGATCGCGGCGGTGGCCGCGAGCACGGCGACCACCGCGATCACCGCCACCGAGAGGAACAGTTTGTCGGCGGTGCCGAAGGTCTGGATCGCCCATTCCTTCACCGGTCCGGGCGTCGCGTTGATGACCGCGGTGCCCACGGCGGTGCGGGCGTCGGCGGCCGGCGAGAAGAACGCGGCGGTCAGTTGGACCACGCCGAGGGCGACGGCGGCGGCGGCCACCCCCGCGCCCATCCGCAGACCGGTCGTGGTTTGGGCCATGCGGCCAACCTACCGCTGGGTAGGGACCCTTGGTCGTGACCGTTTCATGACGAGCGGTAACGTGCGTACCGGCTTGGGCGCCACCGGGGTGTCCCCGCGACTGGAACAGCGAACTGTAAGCCGCACGGGAACCGTGTCGGCATCAACTGACAGGAGTATCGGATGGAGATCTCGGGCAAGAAGGTCGTCGTCATCGGTGGCGCATCGGGCTTCGGGCGGGCGAGCGCTGAGCGGCTGGCCTCGCAGGGCGCCAAGGTGGCGATCCTCGACCGCGAAGGCACCGACGGCCCCGAGGTCGCGTCCGGTGTCGGCGGCCCCTTCATCCCAGTTGACGTCACCGACTTCGCGGGCACCGAGAAGGTCCTGCAGCAGGCAGTCGACGAGCTGGGCGGTCTGCACGTCGTGCTCACCACCGCCGGCGGTGGCGTCGCGGAGAAGACGTTCGGCAAGAACGGCCCGCACGCCCTCGAGACCTTCCAGAGCACGATCAACCTGAACCTGATCGCGAGCTTCAACATCAGCCGCCTCGCGGCCGCGCACATGGCCAACAACGAGCCCGAGGACGAGGAGCGCGGCGTCATCATCAACACCGCCTCGATCGCCGCGTTCGAAGGCCAGATCGGCCAGGTCGCCTACACCGCCGCCAAGGCCGGCATCGCAGGCATGTGCCTGACCATGGCCCGCGACCTCGGCCCGGTCGGCATCCGCGCGCTGGCCATCGCGCCGAGCCTGTTCGCCACCGGTCTGACCAAGGGCATCCCCGACGAGTTCGCCAAAGCGCTGACCAAGGACGCCGCCTTCCCGAAGCGGCTGGGCCGGCCCGAGGAATTCGCCATGCTGGTCTCCGCGATCGTCGAAAACCCGATGCTCAACGGCCAGTGCATCCGGCTGGACGCCGGGCAGCGCTTCGCCCCCAAGTAATAGCCGATCACGCACGGCGTGGTAAGGCATTAGGGGACCAGGCACCGCCGCCTCGAGGAGGATCCGATGGGTATCGCACTGACCGACGACCACCGTGAACTCAGCGAGGTGGCGCGCTCGTTCCTGACCACGCAGAAGGCCAGAGCGGCGGCGCGCGCCCTGCTCGCCGACGACGCCGAGGAGGCGCGTCCGCCGTTCTGGACCGAGCTGGCCGGCTTGGGCTGGCTCGGCCTGCACGTCGACGAGCAGTACGGCGGTTCGGGTTTCGGCCTGCCGGAACTGGTGGTCGTCGTCGACGAGCTCGGCCGCGCGGTGGCGCCGGGCCCGTTCGTGCCGACCGTCGTCGCATCGGCGTTGGTGTCGGCGGTCGGCAGCGACGAGCAGAAGGCGCGTCTGCTGCCGGGGTTGGTCGACGGATCAGTCACTGCGGCAATCGGATTCGGCGGCGATGTCACGCTCTCCGGTGAAACTGCGAGTGGCGATGCCGGTGTGGTCCTCGGCGCCGGGTTGGCTGATCTGTTGGTGGTCACCGCCGGTGATGACGTGCTGCTGGTTGAGCGCGGCGCCGACGGGGTCTCGGTCGACCTGCCGGGCAGCCTCGACCGGGCCCGGCGCTCCGGGCGGGTCTCGCTGCGCAACGTCTCGGTGGCCGGCAACGTGCTGGCCGGGGCGCGCACCACCGCGCTGGCCTTGGCCCGGACGCTGTTCGCCGCCGAGGCCGCGGGCGGGGCCTCGGACTGTGTGGACACCGCCGTCGAATATGCCAAGGTGCGTGAGCAATTCGGCCGCACCATCGCGACGTTCCAGGCGATCAAGCATCACTGCGCGGACATGATCGTCGGCTCGGAGTCCGCGGTTGCCGCCGCCTGGGACGCCGCCCGCGCTTTCACCGACGATCACAAGCAGTTCGAACTGGTGGCCGCTGCCGCGGCGGCGCTGGCCTTCCCGGCCTATGTTCGCAACGCGGAGTTGAACATTCAGGTGCACGGCGGCATCGGCTTCACCTGGGAGCACGACGCGCATCTGCATCTGCGACGCGCACTGACCGTGCAGGCGCTACTCGGCGGAGACGGCCCGGTGACCGATGTGTTCACCCTGACCCAGTCGGGCGTCAGCCGGGCCAACAGTCTGGACCTGCCAGCTGAAGCTGACGAGCTGCGCACCCAAATCCGTTCCGACGCAGCCGAACTCGCCAAGCTCGACGAGAAGGCGCAACTCGACGAGCTGATCGCCAGCGGGTACGTCATGCCGCACTGGCCCAAGCCCTGGGGTCGCGCCGCCGGTGCCGTCGAACAGCTGCTGATCGAGGAGGAGTTCGCCGCCGCCGGCATCAAGCGGCCGGACTACGGCATCACCGGCTGGGTGATCCTGACGCTGATTCAGCACGGAACCCCCTCGCAGATCGAGCGGTTCGTCGAGAAGGCGCTGCGCAAAGACGAGATCTGGTGCCAGCTGTTCTCCGAGCCGTCGGCGGGCTCGGATGCCGCGGCGGTCAAGACCCGCGCCACGCGGGTCGACGGCGGCTGGAAAATCACCGGGCAGAAGGTGTGGACCAGCGGGGCGCACTACTGCAAGCGCGGCCTGGCCACCGTCCGCACCGACTTCGAGGTCCCCAAGCACGCCGGCATCACGACGGTGATCCTCGACATGGAGGCGCCGGGCGTCGAGGTGCGGCCGCTGCGCCAGATCACCGGTGGCGCCGACTTCAACGAAGTGTTCTTCAACGACGTGTTCGTGCCCGACGAAGATGTGGTCGGCGAGCCCAACGCCGGCTGGACCGTCGCGCGGGCCACCCTCGGTAATGAGCGGGTCAGCATCGGCGGCGGCGCGGGCACGATCGCGCCGGCCGCGGCCTGGCTGGTGTCGCTGACCAAGGCCCACGGTGACCGGGTCGCCGGCGCCGTCCAGTGGGTCGGTCGGTTCCTGGCCAGGGATCAGGCGCTGCGTCTGCTGAACCTGCGCCGGGTGGTTCGCGCGCTGGAAGGTGCCGGACCCGGGCCGGAAGGCAACATCACCAAACTGATTCTGGCCGAACAGTTTCAGGAGCAGGGCACCATCGCCGCGGCGCTCGTCGGTCCGGATGCCGCACTGGACGGTGGCGAGGGTGAGATGGCGGGCCGCACCGCGCTGGGGTCCCGCGCGCTGTCCATCGCCGGCGGCACATCGGAGATCACCCGCAACCAGATCGCTGAGCGCATCCTCGGTATGCCGCGTGACCCGCTGATCAAGTAATTGACGCGACGGTTCGCCGTTGGCAAACCGTTTTTGAGCTATTCACCGCAGGAAGCTCCGGTGATGGCTAATGTTCGTGCATGCGAATCAGAGGTCTGGCACTGGCCATGCTCGCCGTCGTCCTGGCTGCGTGCGGGGGAGCGCCCAAGTCCGACAAACCCCAGAACCTCGCTCAAGGGTCGCAGGTCGCGGGGACCGTGCCGGACGACATCAAGATCACCGGCGATGCGTCCGCGTCGGTGAACAAGCTCGCGATCTCGGCGATCGCCGACCTGCAGAAGTACTGGGCCGAGGAATACCCGAAGCTCTACGGCAGCGACTACAAGCCGGTGTCGGGCGGCTTCTACGCGGTGGTCCCGTCGTCGATGAAACTCCCGCCGTGTGTGTCAGACGCCGACGAAATCCGCGGCAATGCGTTCTATTGCCCGTCCAAAGACGTGGTGGCGTGGGACTCCGAGAACCTGCTGCCCGACTTGCAGTCCAGATTCGGCGATTTCGTCATCCCGATCGTGCTGGCCCACGAGTGGGGACACGCCATTCAGGACCGGTCCAATTTCACCGCGCGCACGGTCACCAAGGAATTGCAGGCCGACTGCTTCGCCGGCGGCTGGGCCAAGCACGCCAAGGACGCGGGCGTCTACAAGGTCAACGCCGCCGACATGGACAATGCCCTCGCCGGCATCTTGGAACTGCGCGACTCTCCGGGTAGCAGCAAGATCGACCCATCGGCGCACGGTAGCGGCTTCGACCGGGTCAGCGCCTTCCAGGACGGCTTCGACAACGGCCCCACCGCCTGCAAGGCGTACCGCGACGACGACCCTGTGGTTCTCGAGCTGCCCTTCCAGACCGCTGAGGACGAGGCCTCCGGCGGTGAACTGTCGTACGACTCGATTGTCAACGACGTGCCCTACGACATCGAGGACTACTGGGCGCACGTCTATCCCGAACTCACCGACGGTGAGGCGTGGGTGCCGGTGAAGGGCCTGGAGCCGTTCGACCCGTCCAACCCGCCGATGTGTGGCAACACCCGCGCCGAGGGCTATGCGCTGTTCTATTGCGTCCCAGACGATTACATCGGCTGGGACAACGAGTCGATGCGCGCCGTGTACAACAAGGGCCACGACTACGCGGTCGCGACATTGATCGCGACGCAGTTCGGACTGGCTGCGATGACCCGGGCCAACGACAAGTCCGACGACAAGACCCAGTCGCTGCGCGGCGACTGCTTTGCGGGGGCCTACACCGCCAGCGTGCTGCTGCAGAATCGGAAGGACACCAGCAGTTTCGGGATCTCGCCTGGCGACCTCGATGAGGCCATCACCGCGCTTCTGGTGTTCCGCGGCGATGGCGATGTCGAACGTCAGGGCGCCGGCTTCGAACGGATCCGGCACTTCCGCACCGGCGTACTCGACGGCGCGGGTGCCTGCCTGAAGGACTGAGCGGTCCAGCCAACAGCCGAGATCTACCTCATGGTCGTGGTTCCGCCTCATTCACGACCATGGCGTCGATCTCGCGCCGTTGGCCGTCGACGCTGAGTCGGCATGTCTCAGTGAACAGATCCGCGATCTTGTCGTGCGCGCCGGTCATCGGGCAAGCTCGGTGATCGTGGCGGGCACCGACAAACTGGTTCTGGGTGCGAGCGGTTTCCTCGGCTCGCATGTGACGCGGCAGCTGGTCGACCGCGGCGACAACGTCCGGGTGATGCTGCGCCGCAGCAGCTCGACCCGCGGCATCGACGACCTGCCCGTGCAGCGTTTCTACGGCGACATCTTCGACGACACAGCGCTGAAGGAAGCGATGGACGGCTGCGACGTCGTCTACTACTGCGTCGTCGACACCCGGGCCAACCTGCGCGACCCCGCACCCTTGTACCGCACCAACGTCGAGGGGCTGCGTCATGTCCTCGACGCCGCGGTGAATGCCGATCTACGAAAGTTCGTGTTCACCAGCACGATCGGCACCATCGGGCTGGGGGACGGCGGAGTCGTCAACGAGGACACCCCGTTCAACTGGGGCAGCAAGGCCGGCGGTTACATCGGCTCACGCGTCGCGGCCGAGAAGCTGGTGCTGGACTACTGCCGCGACAAGGCGCTGCCCGCCGTCGCGCTGTGCGTGTCCAACACCTACGGCGCCGGAGACTGGCAGCCCACCCCGCACGGGTCGCTGGTGGCCGCCGCCGCTGCCGGCAAGTTGCCCTTCTACATGGACGGAATGGCAACCGAGGTCGTCGGCATCACCGACGCCGCCCGCGCGCTGCTGCTGGCCGCCGACCACGGCCGGGTGGGGGAGCGCTACATCATCTCCGAGCGTTATCTGCCCTACCGGGAGCTATACGAGACGGCGGCGCGCGCCGCCGGTCGGCCGGCGCCACGGTGGGGCATTCCCAAGCCGGTGATGAAGGCGGTCGGGGTCCTCGGCGGGGTCGCCGCCGCGCTAACCCGTCGTGACCTGCCGTTGAATCCCACGACCGTACGGCTGATGGGCATCATGGCGCCGATGGACCACAGCAAGGCGGTCCGCGAACTGGGCTGGCAGCCGCGCGACGTCCACGAGTCGATCCGGGAGGCGGTCGAGTTCTTCGATCGCCGTCGACGCGAGCGTCAGGGTCGCTGAGAAAGCGCTCGGGTTTGCCGACGGGTGACTACGCTCGTGACGTGCGTGCGGCCCGGCTGATCCACGGATCACGTGACGGGGCCGCATGATCGCTTCGAGAGTGCGCGACCGGATCGGATTCGGCGCCGGCTTGTTCGGCTGGGTCGCATTGCCCTACCTCGCCGGTTCGGTGTTGTCCTGGCAGACTTTCGGAGGCGGGATCGGGCCCGCGTTCTTCCCGGCGGCCGGCGTGACGGTCGCGGCCATGCTGCTGACCAAGCGGACCATGTGGCCGGTGATCGTGGCCGCGATCGTCATCGCGGAGCTTGCCGTCGACCTTCGCTACGGCGCCGGTTGGCAGACGTCGGTGGGGTTCGCGGTGGCCAACTCGGTGGAGCCACTTGTCGGCGCCTCGTTGGTACTGGCCTGGTGCAAGGGGCCGCCGGACCTCCGTAAACGCGAGGACCTGGCCCGGTTCGTGGCCGGAGCCATGATGCTGGGCCCCCTCGTCGGCGGTGTGATCGGCGGGGTGACCACTGCGCTGCGCGACCAAGTCGACTGGCCGATGGCGATAGTGCACTGGTGGGCCGGTGACGCCGTCGGCGTCCTGCTGATCGGCGCGCCGATCCTGTTGTGGCCGTTACAGTCCCACATCCTGCGGTCGCGGATGCTGGAGACGATGGCCGTCCTGACCGGGATGGCGGTTCTGACGGTGGTGTCGTTCCGGCTCGAGCTTCCGCCCGCATTGTTCCTGCTGCCCGTGATGGCCTGGGCGGCGTTGCGGCTCGACATGCTCGGGGCGGCGCTGTGTGGCGGGGCGCTGACCTTCACCGCCAACGGCATGGCCAACGCCGGATACACGACGTTCGAGAACCTCGACCTGCACCGCCCTGGTCAGCTGGCCATCGCCCAGGCATTCATCGCCGTCGTCGTCCTGGTCGCGATGCTGACCGCCCAGGAGGCCGCGGGCCGGGTCACCGCGGTCCAGCAACGCCAGGCCGAACGACGCGAGCGAGAGCGCCTGGAGACGCTGGCCAACCTCGGCCAGATGCTCTCCGGTGCGCTGACGCAGAACCAGATCGGTGACGCCGTTCTCTCACAAGTGATCAACGAGGCGGGCGCACAGGCACTCGCGGTGGCGCTCCTCAACGACGACGGCACCGCTCTCGATTGGCTGGCGATGGGCGGTTACCCCGACTTTGCGGCCTACCAGTTCCACGACAGTGTGGCGCTGGGCGAGCCGACCGCGGCCACCGACGCGGTCCGCACGGGGCAGCCGGTGATCATCCGAACGGTCGCCGAGTATCGCCGGCGCTACCCGGCCAATGCCAAGTGGATGGTCGCCAGCGGCGGCGCGGCTGTGGTGAGTTGGCCGTTGACGGCGGGCGGCAAAGCCATTGGCGCACTGGTGTTGGCGTGGGCCGACACCCAGCCGCTGGACACCGCGCAACTCGCCTACACCTCCGCGGTGGCCACCATGATTGCGCAGGCACTCGTGCGCGCGCGGATCTACGCCGACGAACACGCTCGCGCAGCGGTCTTGCAGGCTGCGGTGCTGCCGACCAGCCCGGCCCCGATCGACGGGGTGGAAGTCGGGGTGAGCTACGAACCCGCCGATCTGGTGCAAGGTCTCGGCGGTGACTGGTACGACGCGCTCGAATTGCCGCATGGCCGAACATATCTCGCGGTCGGCGACGTGGTGGGCCACGGCCTTCCCGCCGTGGAGGACATGGCGCAACTGCGCAGCGCGGGGCGAGCACTGGCCCTGCAGGGTCTGCCCCCGGCCCAATTGCTGGTGGCGCTCAACGCGTTCACCCGCCACGCCAGCAACGGCAAGTTCGCGACAATGGGTGTGGCAGTGCTGGATCCGGCGTCGTCCACCTTGAGCTACGCCTCGGCCGGTCATCCGCCGCCGCTGCTGCGGCGCGCGTCGACCGGCACGGTCATCCGGCTGTCCGGGGCGCACGGCCCGGTGCTTGGCCCGATCGCGCGCGCCTCCTACAGCGAAGGCAATGTCGAGGTCGTCGAAGGGGACATTTTCGTCATGTACACCGATGGGCTCATCGAGCGGCGTGGTCAGGACATCGAATCCGGAATGCAGCGCGTGGAGCAGTACGTCGCGGACTGGAGCGGTGACGAGGCGCTGCCGTCGGCCTGCCGGGAACTCACCCAGACGGTGGCGCCGCCTCCGCGTAACGACGATGTCTGCGTGGTCGCGGTGCGGTTCGGAACCAGCTTGGGGGACAACGACTCCCAGGGAACTACTCTCTCGTGACGAACATCGACGACCGGGCCGCCGAAGTTCCCGGAACGCTTGACACCACGGCGGTGGCTGCGCTGAGCGCCTGGGTGCGCGGGCAGGGCATCGGCTCGGGCGTCAGCGATGTCGAACCACTGGCGGGCGGCACCCAGAACGTGGTGGTGCGACTGCGCGTCGACGGCCGTCCGCTCGTACTGCGCCGGCCGCCGCCGCATCCGCGGCCCAACAGCAACCGCACCATGCAGCGCGAGATCGCGGTGCTGCAGACATTGGCCGGCAGCGCGGTACCGCATCCCGAATTCGTGGCCGGCTGCGACGACCTCGACGTGCTGGGTGTCGTCTTCTATGTGATGGAGGATGTCGACGGGTTCAACCCGGCGACCGAGGTGGCGTCGGCGTACGTCGCCGATCCGCGGCTGCGGCACCAGGTCGGCCTCAACTACGCGGCCGACCTCGCTCGCCTGAGCGCAGCGCCGTGGCAGGGCCGCCCACTGCAGCAGCTGCACCGGCCGGGATCCTTTCTGGCGCGCCAGGTTCCGAACTTCCTCAAGTTGCTCGACAGTTATCGGCACGACAGTTATCAGCCGGAGGCGCTCGAGGTACGGCGGCTGGCGGACTGGCTCGATGAGCACCGGCCGCCCGACGGTGAGCCGGGCATCATGCACGGCGACGCGCATCTCAACAACGTTCTGCTGCGTCGCGATGTGCCCGAGGTCGCGGCGTTCGTGGACTGGGAGATGTGCACCATCGGCGATCCGCTGCTCGACCTCGGGTGGATTTTGGTCTGCTGGCCCGATGATCCCGACCCGATCAACGCTGGCCGGGAGCTGGCCGCACTGGGTGGGCTGCCGTCGCGCACCGAACTTGTCACCGCCTACGCCGACGCCGGCGGCCGGCCCACCCACCATCTGGACTGGTACATCGCGATGGCGTGCTTCAAACTGGCGATCGTCATCGAGGGGACATACTCGCGGTATCTGGCCGGGCAGGCGCATCGCGAAGCCGGTGAGCGCCTACATGATTCGGCGAGCCGGCTGATCGGCCTCGGCGTGCGGGTCGCGGCGGGGGAGAACCCCTTCGTCTAACGGCCGGGCTGACCGCCCTGTCCGCAGGTGCACTGCTGGGTGGGCGGTACGTCACGCATGACCTGGTCGACGTGCTCGCCACAACCCGCCCAGGTGGTCTTGTGGCAGTTCGGACATTCAACGGGGTAACACATATCCAACTCCTTCTGGTCGGCAGATTAAGCGTCGGCCTTGGTCCTACGGGCGGCAATCGTCGCACGAACCTTGGCCATGTCGAGCGCCTTGACCTTGGTGATCAATTCCTCGAGGGCTTGCGGCGGCATTGCCCCGGGCTGGCTGTAGACGAGGACCCCCTCCCGAAAAGCCATGACTGTCGGAATCGATTGAATCTGCAGGGCGGCGGCCAATTCCTGCTCGGCCTGCGTGTCGACCTTGGCGTGAACGACGTCGGGGTGCGCTTGGGCGGACTTGTCGAAGACCGGACCGAACGCGCGGCACGGGCCGCACCAGGCCGCCCAGAAGTCGACGATGACCACCGTGTTGTTGGTGATCGTCGACTCGAAATCGTCGAGCGAGAGATTGACGGTCGTCATGGTTCGGGTTCCTTTGTCTCGTTGGTCAGACGGCCTGTCGGACGGCCGTGCATTGCCAAGAACATACCCCATGGGGTATATATTCCGGTAGAGGGAAATACCCCCTGGGGTACTACAGAGAGGCTGACATGACAACGTCACCAATGATGGTCACTGCGGCGGCGCTGCGGGGTCAGCTGGGTTCCGTCAACCCGCCGCGGGTGGTCGACGTGAGAACGCCCGGCGAGTTCCAGGCCGTCCACATCGGCGGCGCCTATAACGTGCCATTGGATCTGCTGCGCGAACATCGCGACGAAATTCGCGGCCGTCTCGACGAGCATGTCGTCCTGGTCTGCCGTTCGGGCCAGCGCGCGGTGCAGGCCGAACAGGCGCTGCGTTCAGCCGGACTGGTGAACCTACACATCCTCGACGGTGGGATGAATGCCTGGGAGGCAGCTGGTTTCGACGTCAACCGCGGCACGCCGCGGTGGGAGTTGGAACGGCAGGTCCGGTTTCTGGCCGGGATCATCGTGGCGCTCAGCGTCCTGGCCGGAGCGTTCGTTCCCGGGGCGCAGTGGGTGGCTTTCGTGATGGGGATCGGGCTGGCCGGCGCGGCCGCGACCAATACCTGCCTCATGGGCATGATGCTAGCCAGGCTGCCGTACAACCGGGGACCGAAGTGCGACGCCGACGAGATCGTGCGTCAGCTCGTACCGTCGCCACCGCGGTAGTAACTCGGTTGCATCGCCGGGCCGCCGAGGTCTAGCCTGGCGTCCATGCATCGTGCGCTTGCCGTAGTAGCCACCCGCAGCGGGGTCTGATCCAGACCGACCCCCCGCTGTGGGTCGCAAACTACGACGTCGGTCAGCCTCCTTTGAGCGAAAAGACCGATTCGCATGACCAGCACGATTTCCCAACCTTTACCCCGTTTCTGCGCTCCGTTGCCCGTTGAGCTGCGTGAACATGCCGAAGCCATGCCGTGGAGCGACTTCACCGCCACCTTCAGCGCCACCGACGGCCCCGTGCAGCTGTGGGCGTGGGAATGCGATGACCGTGCCGCCCGGCTCGGCCCGCAACCGCGCCGATTCTGCGCGACGCTCGCGATCGGCGACCGCATCGAGAGCGCGACCGCGCACGCCAGCGGGCCGGTCGCGGCGCTCACTGCGATGCTTTACGAGCGCGGGATCGGCGTCGAGATGACCCGCTTCCACCAACTGGCATCCGGGCCGCACACCGCGACGTTCGTGCAGGGCAGTGACGGGTGTCGCCGGGAATGGGCGATGGGTTGGTCCGAGGACGCCACCCAGTCGGCGCTGCGCGCCGTCATTGAATCGCACTGGTTCTGCCGGAGGCTCGAACTATTGGATTCCGACCAGGGGTTGGGCGGTCCGTTTCGGAGCATAGAACGCGGCTTCGAACTCGGCGGGGGTAGGTCGCCGAGGTAGCCGTGGAGTCGGCGGTTGTTGTGCCAGTGCACCCAACCCAGGGTGGCCAGCTCGACGTCCTCGACGGTCTTCCACGGACCGGTGCGGGCCGGCCCGTAGATCAGCTCGGACTTGTAGTAGCCGTTGACCGTCTCGGCCAAAGCGTTGTCGAAGCTGTCACCGACGGTCCCGATGGAGGGTGCTGCGCCGATCTCTGCCAAGCGTTCGCCGTACCGAATCGAGGTGAACTGAGACCCGGCATCGGAGTGACATCGCAAGCCCGACAACGTGTTTCCACGCGACCAGCGGGCCATCTCGATCGCATCGAGGACCATGGTGGTCCGCATGTGCGACGCGACCCGCCACCCCACGATCATCCGACTGAACACGTCGGTGATGAAGCAGACATACCCCACCCCGGCCCACGTCGGTACGAATGTCAGATCCGTCACCCAGAGTTGATTCGGCGCGGAGGCGGTGAACTTACGCTTCACCAGATCGGGATGCCGCGGTGTAGCCGGGTCGGGCTTGGTGGTGCGGACCCGCTTGCCGCGACGCACCCCCTCGATGCCTGAGGCCCGCATCAGCCGTCCGACCTGATCACGACCGACGTCGTGACCGGCCCGCCGAGCCGCCTTCCACAGCTTGCGCACGCCGTAGACCCGGTAGTTGTCCTCCCAGAGCGTCACCAGGGCTGGCCTCATCTCGGTGTCGCGACGCTCCCGCGCCGACGGCCGCCGCGTCTTGGTGTCGTAGTAGGTGCTCGGAGCCATCGTCACCCCTGCGCTACGCAGGACGGTGATGATGGGCTCGACCCCGAACTCCTCGCGGTGAGCATCGACGAAGTCGACTATTTCTTGTGTTGGCGGTCGAGCTCCGCGCCGAAGAAACTCGCTGCCCGCTTCAGAATCTCATTGGCGCGCTTGAGTTCTCGGTTCTCCTGCTCGAGCTGCTTGACCCTTGCCGACTCCTCGGTGGACACCCCCGGAGCATAACCGTCGTCGATGTCGGCCTGGCGCACCCAAGAGCGCACCGACTCCACCCCATACCCCAGCTGGCGAGCAACACGCGACACCGTGCCCTGCTCGGCCCCCAGCTCGGACCGCAAGGTACGCACCATGCGCACCGCCGCGGCCTTCTCCTCAGAGCTGTAACGACGGCTGGTCGGCTTCTTTCCCGATGACGGTTCCGTGGGCATACCTGCATCCTCGTTTCCAAGGTCAGGAGCCTCCGGGATTTCCAGTGCGATTCACATCGCCTGCGCCAACCGCCTGCTTTCCTGACGCCCAAACTCACGATTCGCAGGGAAAGTGCGACTTGAGTTCAAGGGGTGGTTGCAACACTTCATAGTTTGGGGTGTTGATGGCTGGTCAGCTGTGGTTGTTGTGTGTGCAGCGTCGGTTTTGGGAGTTGATCGCTGAGGGAGCGTCCACCACCGATGCTGCTGATGGCGCGGGTGTGTCGCGGGGAACTGGCGAGCGTTGGTTTCGCACAGTTGGTGGTGTGAACCCACGAATCGCTCAACCGCAGGGTCACGTCCCGTGGGGTGGTGTAAGAGCGGTCGCGTGTTCGCGTGAGGCTCTGCGGTAGTCACTATGCCGTGAGTGCTGCTGTGGCGGCAACTGTTTCGGCGTTGTCCTCGCTGCTGGTGTTGAGCAGGGCCAGGGTGGTTTCGGAGAGGTAGCGCTTGTCGGCGACCTGCCATTCATCGTGGGCCTCGACCAGGACCGAGCCGGCCAGACGTAGCAGTGCGGCGGGGTTGGGGAAGACACCGACGACGTCGGTGCGGCGTTTGATCTCCTTGTTGAGCCGTTCCAGGGGGTTGGTCGACCAGATCTTCTTCCAGTGCGGCACAGGGAAATCGGCGAACGCGGTGATGTCCTCGGCGGCCTGGCGCAGCATCGTCTCGACCTTGGGGAACTGGCGGCCGAGCATGCCGGCGATGGTGTCGAGCTGGTCACGGACATGCTCGGCGTCGGGCTGGGCGAAGATCGTGCGGATCGCTGCGGCCACCATCTCCGCCGATCCCTTGGGCACCTGGGCCAGCAGGTTGCGCAGGAAATGCACCCGACATCTCTGCCAGGCCGATCCGATCAGGACCGCCTCGATCGCCGAGCGCAGGCCGGCGTGGGCATCGGAGATTACCAACTGCACCCCGGCCAGGCCGCGGGACTTCAGCGACCGCAAGAACGCCGTCCAGAACGCGCCGTCCTCGCTGTCGCCGACCTCAAAGCCCAGCACTTCGCGCCGTCCGTCGGCGGCCACCCCGGTGGCGATGACCACCGCCTGGGAGACCACCCGGTGATTGACCCGGGCCTTGCAGTAAGTGGCATCGAGGAACACATACGGGAAGCGCTGCTCGCCCAGTGGCCGGTCTCGGAAGGCGCCGACCTCGGTGTCAAGGTCTTTGCAGATTCGGGATACCTCGCTTTTGGAGATCCCGGTATCGGCGCCCAGCGCCTTGATCAGATCGTCGACCTTGCGGGTGGAGGTGCCGTGCAGGTAGGCCTCCATCACCACCGCGAACAGGCACTGATCGACCCGGCGGCGGCGCTCCAACAAAGCGGGGAAGAACGATCCCGAGCGCAGCTTGGGGATGCGTAACTCCAGATCCCCGGCCGTCGTGGACAGCGTGCGCAGCCGTGAGCCGTTGCGCTGGTTGGTGCGGGTCTCGGTGCGCTCGTGAGGCTCGGCGCCGATGTACGCGCTCAACTCCGCCTCGATCAGCGCCTGATAGATCGTCTCCGCAGCTTGCTTGATCCGCTCCCCGGCATCGGCGGTGCGCAGTGCATCAAGCACCTCCAACAAGGCAGACTGGTCCAGGGCCATCGCGATGTTCCTCTCGGTAGTGATCCTTGGTCGTTTCACCACAGAGACTCACGCGATGGCCCTCTTACGTCAGCACCGACACGCCGCCACTACTTACACCACCCCCAGAGACGTGAACTCGGCGTACTCGGCGCGCGTCGCTCAGAGGCGCAGTGAACAGCGTGCGCGCCGACCCAAGACGGGAAAGTTGGGGCGCTGTGCGGTGCTGCGCACCGAGGTGCAAGCGTTGTTGGTCAAGAGGTACAGCCCGGCACAGATCGCTGGGATCTTGGCCGCGACCTATCCCGACCGTCCGGAGATGCAGGTGTCTCACGAAACCATCTACAAAGCGCTCTACGTGCAGGGACGCGGTGAGTTGCGACGTGAGTTGACCGCTTGTCTGCGCACTGGACGGGCATTGCGCAAGCCTCGCGCGCGAGCCGGGGCGCACAAGGGCAAGGGCCGCATTCCAGGCATGGTCAACATCAGTGAGCGGGACGCCGAGGCCCAGGACCGTGCGGTGCCCGGCCACTGGGAAGGCGACCTGATCATCGGCAAGAATCAGGCCTCCCAGATCGGCACCCTGGTTGAACGGTCCACCGGATACGTGCGTCTGCTGCACCTGCCCGACACCCGCAGCGCCGATGTCGTCGCCGAGGCCATGATCGCCGCGATCACCGAGCTGCCCGCGACATTGCGGCGCACCGTGACCTGGGACCAAGGCCACGAGATGGCTCAACACGCCCGCATCAGCATCGAGGCCGGCATCGATGTCTACTTCTGCGATCCCCATTCACCCTGGCAGCGCGGAAGCAACGAGAACACCAACGGTCTACTGAGGCAATACTTCCCGAAGGGCACCGACCTCTCGGTGAACTCCGCCGAACACCTCGCCTACGTCGCCGACGAACTCAACGGACGCCCCCGCAAACGCTTCAACTGGGACAACCCCACCAACCGCCTCAACGCGCTACTGTCAGCCGCGACAGAATCCACTGTTGCAACCAAACCTTGAATCCACCCGAGTAAATCCCTGCAATTCGTCGATCTCGGCGTCAGTGCAGCGGACGCAGCACGATCGGCATGCCATCCATGGGCACCGGCATGCCGCCGTAGTCCTGGCGCGGCTCGTAGCCCGGGCGGGGCAGCTCGAGCCGGTAGCGGCGCAGCAGTCGATGCATGATCGTCTTGATCTCCAGCTGGCCGAACACCATGCCGATGCACTTGTGGGCGCCACCGCCGAACGGGGTGAAGCCATAGCGGTGCTTCTTGTGCTCGTTGCGCGGCTCGGCGAAGCGGGCCGGGTCGAACGTGTACGGGTCGGGGTAGATCTCCTCGAGCCGGTGGGTCATACCCGGGTAGTAGATGACGTTGGTGTCCTTGGGCAGGTAGTAGCCGAGCAGCTCGGTGTCGCGCACGGTCCGGCGCATCGCCCACTGCACGGGTGAGACGAGGCGGATCGACTCGTTCATCACCAAGTCGAGCGATTCCAGCTTCTCCAGCGCTTCGATATCGAGCGGGCCGTCGCCGAGCCGGTCGGACTCGTCGCGGCAGCGCTCCTGCCACTCGGGGTTGGCGGCCAGGTAGTACGACATCGTCGTCGCCGTGGACGTCGAGGTGTCGTGGGCGGCCATCATCAGGAAGATCATGTGGTTGACGATGTCTTCGTCGGAGAACTTGTTGCCGTCCTCGTCCTCGGTCTGGCACAGCACCGACAACAGATCCGAGCCGTTGGAGCCGCGCTTCTCCTTCACCCGCTCCTCGAAGTAGTTCTCGAGGTACTCGCGGGCCTTCAGGCCACGCCACCAGGTGAACGGCGGGATGCCGGTGCGGATGATCGCGTTGCCGGCCCGGGTGGTGACGGTGAACGCCTTGTTGACCTTGGTCACCAGCTCGCGGTCGGTGCCCGGCTCGTGGCCCATGAACACCATCGAGGCGATGTCGAGGGTGAGCTCCTTCATCGCCGGGTAGAGCAGGAAGCGCGGGTCGTTTGTGACCCAGTCGTTGGCGACGACCTGCGAGACGACCTTGTCGACCTGCTCGGTGTAGCCGACCAGCCGGGTCCGGGTGAACGCCTCCTGCATGATCCGGCGGTGGAACATGTGTTCCTCGAAGTCCATCAGCATCAGGCCGCGGTTGAAAAACGCCCCGATCATCGGGGTCCAGCCCTGCTGCGAGTAGTCCTTGTTGCGGTTGGAGTAGATCGCCTGCCCGGCATCGGGGCCCAGCGCGGCCACTGTCGGGATGATCGGTGAATCGAGCAGCATGACCGGGCCGTGTTTGCGGTACTTCTGCAGCCAGAAGTCGGGGCCGCCCCGGAACATCTCGACCATATGGCCGATGATCGGCAGGCCGGCGTCGCCCATCACCGCTTTGAGATCGCTGCCGGCGGGCGGCTGAGCCATCTCGTGCTGCGGCCAGTCCCGGGCATTCAGCCGCTTCTCCAGTAGGCCCATGCCGGGCAGCGTCAGCATCGGTGACGTCGTGACGCGGCGCTTCGCCTGGTCCAGTACGTACTGCGGGGTGCTGATCGTGGCCATCGACGCTCCTTGAAAACAGGCATCTGTGCCGGCCGCGGTGTGGCCGGCACCACAGGATCACTCCATCCTCGCCAACTTTCTTGACGCATGTCAAGTTTCACTTCGGCCCCGGCGTGGTGCAAGGTATTTGGGTGACCGCGCAGCAAGAGCCCGTCGAGGCGCCTCGTCGTCGCGGCGACAAGCAGCGCCACGCGATCGTCCAAGCCGTCCGTGAGCTGCTCGAAGAGAAGCCCTTCGCCGAGCTGTCCGTCAGCACGATCAGCGACCGGGCCGGTGTGGCCCGCTCGGGGTTCTACTTCTACTTCGACTCCAAGTACGCCGTGCTGGCCCATATCGTCGGTGCGGCCGCCCACGAGCTCGAGGAACTCACGCAGTCGTTCGCCCCGCGCGGACCGCAGGAGTCGCCGACGGCATTCGCCGAACGCATGGTGCGCAGTGCCGCTGCCGTCTACGCCCACAACGACCCGGTGATGTCGGCCTGCAATGCCGCGCGCCACACCGACGCCGAGATCCGCGAGATCCTCGACGCCTACAACGAGGCCGTCGTCGACCAGATCGTCCCGATCGTCGAGGCCGAGCTGCGCAACCGCACCGCATCCCCGATCAGTGATGACATCCGCGGACTGGTCCGAACCCTCGCGGCGACAACGGCTTTCACGCTGTCCGGTGACTCCGCGTTCGTCGGTCCCGAGCGGAAGATGGACGAGGCGGTGCTCATCCTGGAAAAGCTGTGGCTGCACGCGCTGTGGGGCGGACAGGTCGGCGAGTAGATCGATGGCTGACGGCTTCGCGGGCAAGAGGGTTTTCATCACGGGCGCGGCCAGCGGTATCGGGCGTGCCACCGCGCTGCGGCTGGCGCGCGAGGGTGCCGAGTTGTATCTCACCGACGTCAACGCCGAGGGTTTGGAGCAGACCGTCGCCGACGCCCGCGCGCTCGGCGCCGAGGTGCCCGAGCATCGCGCCTTGGACATCTCCGATTACGACGCGGTCGCCGGATTCGCCGCCGACATCCACACCCGACATCCCGCGATGGACATCGTGATGAACATCGCCGGGATCTCGGCGTGGGGGACCGTTGATCAGCTGACCCACCGGCATTGGCGCTCGATGATCGAGGTCAACCTGATGGGCCCGATCCACGTCATCGAAACCTTGTTGCCTCCGATAGTGGCCGCAGGCCGAGGTGGCCAGCTGGTCAATGTTTCCTCAGCCGCCGGCCTGGTCGCGCTGCCATGGCATGCCGCTTACAGCGCGAGTAAGTATGGGCTGCGCGGACTTTCGGAGGTATTGCGCTTCGACCTCGCCCGCCACGACATCGGCGTCTCGCTGGTGGTGCCCGGCGCGGTGGACACCCCGTTGGTGCAGACCGTCCAGATCGCCGGTGTGGATCGCGACCACCCGAAGGTGCAGAAGTGGGTCAAGCGGTTTGGCGGGCACGCGGTGTCGCCGGAGAAGGTCGCCGACGCGATTCTGGCCGGCGTCACCAAGAACCGTTTCCTGATCTACACCTCGCCGGACATCCGCGCGCTCTATGCGTTCAAACGGCTGGCGTGGTGGCCGTACAGCGTGGCGATGACCCGGGTCAACGTCTTCTTCACCCGGGTGCTGCGCCCGCGCGGGGCTGTTTCCCGCCCCGACTAAACCGGCGCCAGCTCCAGACGCACCCCGAGCAGACGCACCGGGCGGTCGAGCTCGAAGAGGTCGAACACCCGCAGTGCCGCCGCCGTGATCAGCTCGCCGTCGACGCTCGGCTCGTCGAGTTTGCGGATCTTGGTCCGCGTGTAGAACGTGTTGGTGCGCACCGTGACTGCCACGCGGGTGACGATGCGTGACTGCGCGACGACATCGGCGAGAGCCTGCTGCGCGAGGTCGACGATCGCGGCGTCCATCTCCGCGCGTTCGGTCAGGTCTCGCGGAAATGTGATGACATGGCTGCGGGAGCGTGGAATCCATGGCTCGGCGCTGACCGTCGTGTCCCCGCCGCCCTTGGCCAGCAGCAGAAGCCACAGTCCGGTACGCGGACCGAAGGTGGCGGTCAGCAGCTCGGCGTCGGTGTGGGCGAGCTCGCGGACCGTCGTGACACCCAGGCCGGCAAGCTTTTTCGCGGTCTTGGGACCGACTCCCCACAAGGCGTCGACCGGGCGGGCGCCCATCTGCTCCATCCAGTTGGCATCGGTGAGCGTGTAGACACCGTCGGGCTTGCCGAAGCCGGTGGCGACTTTGGCGCGCTGCTTGTTGTCGCTGATCCCCACCGAGCAGACCAGGCCGGTCTCGGCGGCGATCACCGTGCGGATCCGCTCGGCCAGCTCGACCGGGTCTTCGACGTGGGCCCCGACGTACGCCTCGTCCCAGCCCCACACCTCGACCGGATGGCCGAGGTCCCGTAGTAATCCCATCACTTGGTCGGAGGCCGCGTCGTAGGCCGGCGGGTCGGACGGCAGGAACGTCGCGTCGGGGCACTTGCGCGCCGCGCTGCGCAACGGCATCCCGGCGTGCACGCCGAAGCTGCGGGCCTCATACGATGCGCACGTCACGACCTTGCGTGACTCCGTGGGATCGCCACTGCCACCGACGATTACCGGCAGACCGACGAGTTCGGGGTGGCGGCGCAGCTCGACGGAAGCCAGGAACTGGTCGAGGTCGACATGCAGCACCCAGTCGCGGGCTGTTGGTGCGGTCACGTCCCGCACAGCTTGCGCGCGACGCTCTCCCAGGCGTCGCCCAAGCTGTCCAGGGTGTGGCCGCGCTCGTGGAGCTGACGGGTGACGTAGTCGGCATCCAGCAGCGCCAGCAGTGCGTCGGCCTGTGCGTCTAGATCCCCGGAGCTGCCCGCGGCATCCAGCAAGACGCGAACGTGGGTGTGCATCACGGCGAATGGTGCGCTGTAGCGCGAGTCGGGATCGCGGTTGGCGTCGAGAAGCAGGTCGCGGTGGGTCTGGACAAAACGCAGGCGTTCGCGGCCGAAGGCCAGAAGTCGTTGCAGGGGAGGCGCTTCCGGACCCAGCGGCGCCGGCCCGAACAGGAACGCCTGCTGGATGGCGCGCTCGTCCTCGTCGAGCAGGACCATCATCAGCCCGGCGCGACTGCCGAAGCGACGGAACAAGGTGCCCTTGCCGACGCCGGCTGCGGCGGCGATGTCATCCATGGAGACCGCGTCGGCACCGCGTTCGGCGATCAGGGTGCGGGCGGCGTCGAGCAGGAGCAGTCGATTGCGGGCGGCATCGCCTCGTTCTTGCGGCGCGGAAACGGACAGCTCATTGGCCCCGTAGATCGCACTCACTCCCACACTTTAGCTCAGCGGGAAATAAACCGGACCATGGTCCGTTTCTGTCATGCGAGGATCGCATACGACTGAGAGGATTGCGGACATGGCGGATATCAACGTGCTGGCGCTGGTAGGCAGCTTGCGGGCGGCCTCGGTCAATCGCCAGCTCGCCGAGCTCGCGGCGGAGTCGGCTCCCGACGGCGTCACGGTCACCGTCTATGAGGGGCTGGGCGACCTACCCCACTACAACGAGGACATCGACACCGACGACGCGCACCCGGCGGTGGCGGCGCTGCGCGCGGCAGCGGCGCAGGCCGATGCGGCACTGGTGGTGACCCCGGAATACAACGGCTCGATCCCGGGCGTGTTGAAGAACGCCATCGACTGGCTGTCACGGCCCTGGGGTAACGGCGCGCTGAAGGACAAGCCGCTGGCCGTCATCGGGTCGGCGCTGGGCCAGTACGGCGGTGTGTGGGCGCACGACGAGACGCGCAAGTCGTTCGGGATCGCCGGCCCCCGTGTCGTGGAGTCGCTGAAGCTGTCGGTGCCGTCCAAGACCTTCGACGGCAAGCATCCGCGGGAGAACGCCGAGGTGTCCGCCGCCGTGCGCGACGTGGTCGGCAAGCTCGCCGCCGAGGTGAGCTGACCGCAGTTCAGGGCGCGATGACGAGGTCCGCGATCAGACCGTGACGGCTGCTGTCAGTCCGGGTGCGGGGTGGTGCTGAAGACCGGCCAACAGATCTCCGTAGCGGTAAACGTCGTCGGCTGTGCAGGCGTGCTGCCGATGTAGTGCTCACGGATTGGCCCCTGGTCGCTGATCATGCGTTCGTTGACGTATGTGCCCAGCGCAGCGTAACTACGGTCGATGCCGTCGTCGTGACCGCCGCGGTGTGTGAGAACCGCGTATTCGGCTGCAGGCAGGACCTCTGCGCTGATGCCATCCGGAGGGTCGGTGGATTGCGGCGCCGGGACGAACAGGGTTGCGGTGCCCTGTGATTCGAGGAACAGGGCTCGGTCGTAGAGTCCGCCCGGCACGACCGCGCGATCGGCGCCCGCTGCCGCAGTCACCGCGTCGCGCAGCGTCGTCAACGCCGCCCCGAACCAGGTGTCGATCTCCGCGGTCTCGATGGTGGCGCCGATGGACCACACGGCGAGCGCTCGTTCACGGCGCACCTCCACGTGGGTGGGCACGCGCACCGGGGAGAGCAGTTCGCGCAGCGCGCCGACCGTGTCACGGGTCTGCTGCAGCTGCTCCTCCATCTGTGCGAGATGGCTTGTGATGATCTCGCTGCGCGCCGCGGCGTCCTCGGTGCTCAACAACGCCTTGATGTCCGGGATGGACATGCCGAGGGATCGGAACCGTCGGATGATGTGCGCGTGATCGACCTGGCTGGTGTCGTAGTAGCGGTAGCCGGTGTGGGAGTCGATGTGGGCCGGCTCGAGGATGCCGATGTCGTGGTAGTGCCGTAGCGCCTTGCGGCTCAAGCTCGTCATCACCGCGAAGTCTCCGATCGAGACCTGAGCGCCCATGCCGTCCTCCTCTGCGTTGCACCGCCCGTGCGATGGGACACGGCCATCCTGAAGCCTCTCCCAGGGGGAAGGTCAACATCGGGGCGCGTCTCCGAAGGTTCGTCCGCCCGGGGTTGACCTTCCCCTTACGGCAACGTCCACCGTGGGGTCATGACCAACACAGACTGGGATGCAGCCAAGTAGGAACGCCGCCCCGGCTGCGCGGGTAGCGGCGTGCGCGCTGGGCGGAGCCGCGTCGGATGCCGGCGAGATTGCGGAGGGCGCCACCCGCTGGCCACGCGACGGGGAACGGCGGAGCCCGACACTTCCGCGCTCAGCCCGGCGGATTGTGTACTGCTCGGCGAGCGGGTCACCGGCTGAGCGACTCCACGTGATTCCCGGGTTGCTGTATGGGCGTGCTGCGAGGCCGGATGCGCAGGCGATGTCGGTACCCGGTGGTACACCTAGGCACATGTGGTGGCATCCGGCGTGTTGTGACATGCGACACGCCGTGCTGGGGAGGCGCGAAGGGCTTACGACCAGGGAATTTCAAAATTGTTATTCAGAACATGTTGTATCTCTTCTCGCTGTCGGACACTAGGTGTAGTGTTCGACAGGCCGACAGACCAGAAAGTCACAGGTCCGCCGGATCGCCGGAACCGAAGCTGAGATGTCGGTCCGAGCGGCTCCGCCGGTCAGGAATTTCAGGGTCCGACAGCTCGCTGAAAGTTCATGAGTGCCCGCGCACAGCCAGTCTTGCTGAGTCCATCTCTATGTTTCGCTGAGGAGCCATTCGCAGATGACCATCACCGTGTACACCAAGCCCGCCTGCGTGCAGTGCAACATGACCTACAAGGCCCTGGACAAGACGGGTCTGACCTATGACGTCGTCGACATCAGCGAGGACGCCGAGGCCCGCGATTACGTGATGTCCATGGGTTACCTGCAGGCGCCGGTCGTCGTTGCCGGCGGTGAGCACTGGTCCGGCTTCCGGCCGGACCGGATCAAGGCTCTCGCCGGTACCGCACTGAGCGCTTAGCGGCCCGGGCGCCACGGAAAGAGAAGTGATGAATCCGGATGGCAGCCCGAGCCTGGCAGGCCCGGAGCGGTTGGTGTACTTCTCCAGCGTTTCGGAGAACACCCACCGCTTCGTGCAGAAGCTGGGTATGCCGGCCATCCGGATTCCCCTTCACGAGCGCATCGAGGTACACCAGCCGTATGTTCTGCTCCTGCCGACCTATGGCAGGGGCCGGGGCGACAGCCCGACGCTCGACGCCAAGGGTTACGTCCCCAAGCAGGTCATCAGGTTTCTGAACAATCCGCACAATCGGTCCCACATCCGCGCAGTGGTGGGGGCCGGCAACACACAATTCGGTGCCGAGTACTGCTTTGCGGCCAGGCTGGTTTCGCACAAGTGCAAGGTGCGACTGCTCTACCGCTTCGAAATGATGGGAACCGCAGAGGACGTGGAAGCCGTTCGTGCGGAATTAACGAAATTCTGGAAGGACGAGGACACGTGCCACCTACAGTCACAGCTGCTGAGCCTGTAACGACGTCAGGGCACGCGTTGCCGGGGGAGACCGACTACCACGCGCTCAACGCGATGCTGAATCTGTACGACGCGGACGGCAAGATCCAGTTCGACATGGATGTCCTGGCCGCACGCCAGTACTTCCTCGAACACGTCAACCAGAACACCGTGTTCTTCCACAATCAGGACGAGAAGCTCGACTACCTGATCCGCGAGAACTATTACGAGCGTGAGGTTCTCGACCAGTACTCGCGCAACTTCGTCAAGACGCTGACCGATCGCGCCTACGCCAAGAAGTTCCGGTTCCCGACCTTCCTCGGCGCCTTCAAGTACTACACCTCCTACACGCTGAAGACCTTCGACGGGAAGCGCTACCTGGAGCGGTTCGAGGACCGGGTGGTGATGGTGGCGCTGACGCTGGCCGCCGGCGACACCATGCTGGCCGAGAAGCTGGTCGACGAGATCATCGACGGCCGGTTCCAGCCGGCCACCCCGACGTTCCTCAACTCGGGCAAGAAGCAGCGCGGCGAGCCGGTGAGCTGCTTCCTGCTGCGCATCGAGGACAACATGGAGTCGATCGGCCGTTCGATCAACTCGGCGCTGCAGCTGTCCAAGCGCGGTGGCGGGGTTGCGTTGCTGCTGACCAACATCCGCGAACACGGCGCGCCGATCAAGAACATCGAAAACCAGAGCTCTGGCGTCATCCCGATCATGAAGTTGCTGGAGGACTCGTTCTCCTACGCCAACCAGCTCGGTGCGCGCCAAGGTGCCGGTGCGGTCTACCTGCACGCGCATCACCCGGACATCTACCGCTTCCTGGACACCAAGCGGGAGAACGCCGACGAGAAGATCCGCATCAAGACGCTCTCGTTGGGTGTGGTGATTCCGGACATCACGTTCGAGTTGGCGAAGAAGAACGAGGACATGTACCTGTTCTCGCCGTACGACGTCGAGCGCGTGTATGGCGTTCCGTTCGCCGACATCTCGGTCACCGAGAAGTACCACGAAATGGTCAACGACGGCCGGATCCGTAAGACCAAGATCAAGGCGCGCGAGTTCTTCCAGACGCTGGCCGAGCTGCAGTTCGAGTCCGGTTACCCGTACATCATGTTCGAGGACACGGTGAACCGGGCCAACCCGATCGACGGCAAGATCACGCACTCCAACCTGTGCTCGGAAATCCTGCAGGTGTCGACGCCCTCGGAGTTCAACGAGGATCTGTCGTATTCCAAGGTGGGCAAGGACATTTCCTGCAACCTGGGCTCGCTGAACATCGCCAAGGCGATGGACTCGCCGGACTTCGCGCAGACCATCGAGGTGGCCATCCGCGGGTTGACCGCGGTGAGCGACCAGACGCACATCTGGTCGGTGCCGTCGATCGAGCAGGGCAACAACGATTCGCATGCCATCGGTCTCGGGCAGATGAATCTGCACGGATACCTTGCGCGCGAACGGATCTTCTACGGATCCGAAGAGGGCATCGACTTCACCAACATGTACTTCTACACGGTGCTCTACCACGCGCTGCGCGCGTCGAACAAGATCGCGATCGAGCGCGGCGCGACGTTCAAGGGCTTCGAGAAGTCCAAGTACGCCAGCGGTGAGTTCTTCGACAAGTACACCGAGCAGGTGTGGGAGCCGGCGACGGAGCGGGTGCGCGAGCTGTTCGACAAGGCGGGCATTCGCATTCCGACCCAAGAGGATTGGTTGCGGCTCAAGGAGTCGGTGCAGAAACACGGTATCTACAACCAGAACCTGCAGGCCGTTCCGCCGACCGGGTCGATCTCGTACATCAACCACTCGACGAGCTCGATTCACCCGGTGGCGAGCAAGGTCGAGATCCGCAAGGAAGGCAAGATCGGCCGCGTCTACTACCCGGCGCCCTACATGACGAACGACAACCTGGAGTACTACCAGGATGCGTACGAAATTGGTTACGAGAAGATCATCGACACCTACGCCGCGGCCACTCAGCATGTGGACCAAGGGCTTTCGCTGACGCTGTTCTTCAAGGACACCGCCGACACCCGCGAGGTCAATAAGGCGCAGATTTACGCCTGGCGCAAGGGCATCAAGACGCTCTACTACATCCGCCTTCGCCAGATGGCTCTGGAGGGGACACAAGTGGAAAATTGCGTCAGCTGCATGCTGTAGCGCGCGATTGAGTTAGCAGTGAGGGCGAAGATTCCGCGCAATCTTCGCCCTCACTGCTGTCTCAAGGGGTCTTGCCATCCGCACGTGTCAGACGTCAGGCTTATCGTCGCCTCATGGCGGCTGAACTTCCGACCGGAGGCGTGATCTACGGGATCAGACTCCGGTCGGAGTCGGTGTATCGCTATGTAGGACTTACGACTAAATCCGCCGAGGTTCGCTTAAGGCAACATCTCAAGATCGCTCGGTCTGGTAGGAAGACGCCGTTTTACGATTGGCTGCGGGCCCATGAGGGCGATGAAATTGATGTCGATCTGCTCGACTGCGTGGAAGGTCTCGACAACCTCGGTCGGGAGGAAATCTTCTGGATTAGGTTGCTTCGTCAGGACGGGCACCCGCTGCTCAATCTGTCCGAAGGCGGACTCGGTCCTATGGGTATCGAGTGGACCGCCGAGATGCGGGAAGCCGCGAGGGTTCGATCGACCGGACGGAAGGGCGTCAGTCGATTCGCTGCTGAAAATCCTTTCTACGGCAAGACTCACGCGGCTGAGCAACGTGTGAAATGGTCCAGAACGCGAAAGGGGCAGAACTCAGGACCGGATAACCCCAACTTCGGGAAGTTCGGAAGCGACCACCCGAGTTTCGGCCACGTCATGTCGCAAGAAGCTCGCGAGACTCTGTCCAAACAGAGGCGAGGCACGGGCAACCCGAATTATGGCCGGCGTGCGAGCGATGAGACTCGGGCGAAGATGTCAGCTGCGCGAAAGGGACGGCCTAGGCCGTCAAGCAAACGCAGTGCGCACACTCGGTATCACACGAATCGGGGAATCAAGAGCGACAAGTGTCCCTACTGCATAGAAGAGCCGGACTGACTAGCACTGAGTTGAAACAGAAGTCGAGTATTTAAGTGTTCTCGCGGCTGCTGGACGACTCTGTCAATCGCGCAAGCCCTTCCGGGCGAGCAGCTCAATCAATGCGGTGGCGATGACTTTCGCGATCGGCTCCGGTCTATCTCTCCGACGGCATCCACCGGGATCCCGCATAGCCACCGGAGGTACCCGTGCACGCAATGATGTTGGTCAACATGCCTGTCGCCGATGTCGAGCGCTCGCGACGGTTCTTCTCCGATCTTGGATACGCATTCAACGACCAGTTCAGCGGCGACAATTCAGTGACGCTGGTGCTGGGCGACAATCAATTCGCGATGCTGGTGCAGCGCGACGTGTTCGACTCACTGCACCCGGTGGAGACCGCCGACGCCACGAAGGTCAAGGAGTGCGTCGTCTGCCTCACCGTCGACAGTCGTGAAGCGGTGGACGCGTTGGTAAATCGCGCCCTCGCTGCGGGCGGCACCGATGGTGATGCCGAAGACCACGGATCCATGTACGGCCGCAGCTACAACGACCTCGACGGCCATTCCTGGCAGATCTTCTGGATGGACGCCGAGGCGGGGTAGAACGAATACCCGAGCGCCACCGCAAGAATGGCGAATTTGATCGAGGCTGCGACTTGGGCACGGCGCGCGTTCACTGCGACATCTCGTCGGTCGAGCACGCGCAGTAGGGCGACGCCCTCGACTGCATCACCCGCGACTGCGGCGGCAGCCAGGGCTGGTAACCACGCCGGGTGACCCCGGCGTCGACGTTGCCGGTCGACGAGCAGGCCCAGCAGAATTCCGTAGCTGGTCATGTACCCGAAGTCGAGCCACATGGATAGGCGAGCTGCGCGCTGGCCGTCTGCGCCCCACCGGTCCATGATGGCCTCGGCTTTGGTGGAGGTGCCTGCCAGCTCGAACGGGATGATTCCTGGCCCGCCGGTACGACGCATCCGATTTTCGAGCCGCAGCATCACCAGGGAGTAGCCGACATAGCCGATGGTGGCTGCCGCTACTGCGTTGAGACCGTAGTGAGAGCGACTATTCGCTGATTTCTTCGCTCTCATTGCGGTCTCAACGGGTCTTCTCGGCGCGCAGCGCCTTCAGACGCCGTTCCTCGGCCAGCACGTTCTGGTAGCTCTCGCGTTCGGCGACCAGCCAGTCGGGCTTGTCGGCGAGCACCGCGTCGATCTGCTCGGTGGTCAGCGCCTCGGTCACACCGCCGCGGGTCAGCCCCGCGATCGAGACGCCGAGCTTGGCCGCGACGAGGTTCTTCGGGTGCGGACCGTTCTTGCGGAGGTCCTTCAGCCACTGCGGCGGGTCGGCCTGCAGCGCGGCCAGTTCGTCGCGGGTGATCGCGTTTGCCTGGAACTCCTCGGGCGTCGCCGGCAGGTACACGTCCAGCTTCTTTGCCGCCGTGGCGGGTTTCATCGACTGCGCGTTCGGCCTGCTCATGGCATCAGAGTATCGGTAGCCTGAGGCGGTGACCCAGTCCTCGCTCACGCTCGGGTACGTCCCGGGCGCGACGCCCGCGAAGTGGGCACGGATCTGGGCGGAGCGTCAGCCCGGGGTGCCGCTGAAGCTGTGTGCTGTCACCGCGGCGGACGCGGCAGCCGACGTGCGGGCACGCGCGGTCGACGTGGCATTGCTGCGCCTCCCGACCGACACGTCCGGGTTGTCCGTCATCCCGCTCTATGAGGAGACGACGGTGGCCGTGGTGCCGACCGATCACCTTCTCACCGCAACCGACGAGATCACCTCCGCGGACCTCGACGGTGAGCCGACCCTGCTGCCGCTCGACGACGTCGTCGCCTGGCCGGAGGCTCCCGGCAAGCCGATCGATCACCGGCCCGAGACCACCGAGGCGGCAATAGAACTCGTCGCAGCCGGCTTGGGTGTGCTGATCGTTCCGCAGTCTTTGGCCCGGCTGTACCACCGTCGGGATCTCACCTACCGGCCGATCACCGGCGCACCGACTTGTGCTGTGGCGCTTGCCTTCCCGGAAGGTCCGCCGTCGGTACTGGTCGACGAATTCACCGGGATCGTGCGGGGGAGAAGACCCGGGTCGTCGCGGGGGCAGGCGCAGCCGGCACCGAAGCGCACCGCGCGGGAGAAGACACTGGCCAAACAGGCCGCCCGCGCTGCCGCGGGCAAGGTCGCCCGCACGCCGGGCACCACCAAGCGGCGGCGGCCTTAACCCGCGTGTGACGCTGTTTTACCTGGTCAACACACACGCTTCGAGATACTCGAGCGATGACCGAGCTGACGCACGTCCCAGCCTCCACGTCGGCGGCCGACCTGGCCGACCACCTCCGCCGTGACGGCTACGTGATCGTCGACAACCTGGTGCCGGAATCGCTGATGGACACCATCGGCGACGAACTGGCGCCCTACCTCGACGCGACGCCAATGGGCTACAACGCGATGATCGGCCGCAAGACCCGGCGCACCGGTGCGCTCGTAGCCCGATCACCGGCCTGCCGCACGCTGATTCAGAACCCGTCGATCCTCGGTGTGTGCCAGGACTTCCTCGGCCATGCGAGTGCCTTTCAGCTGATGCTGACCCAGGTCATCTCGATCGAACCCGGCGAATCGGACCAGGCGTTGCACCGCGACCAGAATGCCTTCGACTTCTATCCGTTTCCTGACGACTACCACGTGCAGTGCAACACGCTGTGGGCGATGACCGACTACACCGCCGAAATGGGCGCGACCCGGGTCCTCCCGGGAAGCCAGGTCGGGAACAAGAAACCGACGGACTACGCCGACGACGAGTGCGTGCAGGCCGAGATGACGCGGGGTTCGGTGCTGCTCTATTCCGGCAAGATCGTGCACAGCGGCGCCGCCAACCGCAGCCAGAAGGTCCGGCGTGCCATCAACGTCAACTACTGCGTCGGGTGGGTGCGCCAGGAGGAGAACCAATTCCTTTCGGTACCAACCGAAGTGGCGCGCACACTCGATGACGACCTGCTGAAGCTGATCGGCTACCAGGAGGGCGCCTGGGCGATGGGGTACTTCCGCGACTTCGAAGACCCGCTGCGCGCGGTCCGCGGTGACGCCGTCGGATACGGCTTCGACGCAGCCAAGCTCAACGGCAGTGCCGGCGCCGCTTTCGCCGACCAGCTCACTCACAGTGAGTAAGGCGGCGGCCTGCGGTTAACTAGACGCATGGCCGCACTCATGCCGGCGGCGTTCGTCGGACACGGCAGCCCGATGAACGCCCTGGAGCTCAATCGCTACACCTCGGCGTGGCGGGCGTTCGGGCAGGCGGTGCCGCGCCCACGGGCGCTGCTGGTCGTCAGCGCGCACTGGTACATCAACGCCACCGCCGTCACCGCGATGGCCACACCGCGAACGATCCACGATTTCTACGGCTTTCCGGCCGAGCTCTTCGATGTGCAGTATCCGGCACCGGGACTGCCGGAGCTCGCCGAGGAGGTCGCCGACGTGGTCGAACCGACCTGGGTTGGTGCCGACGTCGACAGTTGGGGGATCGACCACGGCACCTGGTCGGTGTTGGTGCACGCGTTTCCGGACGCGTCGGTGCCCGTGGTTCAGCTGGCGATCAACGCCTACAAACCGCTGGAGTACCACCTCGAACTCGGCGCCAAATTGGCGGCGCTGCGCGAGCGGGGCGTGCTCATCCTGGGGAGCGGCAACGTCGTCCACAACCTGGCGGGCATGGATCCGGGCATGGGGGACAAGGCCTTTGACTGGGCGCAACGCTTCGATGACCAGGCGCGGGCGCAGCTGCAGACCGACCCGGCCGCCGCCGTCCGGCTGCGCGAACACTCCGACTACACGGCGGCGGTGCCTACCCCGGACCACTTCCTGCCGCTGCTGTACTTCGCGGGACTGGCCGCCGCCGACGGCGGCGGGGTCGGGGTGCTCACCGACGGCTGTGCTTACGGCTCGCTGTCGATGACGTCGTACACGCTGGGGCTCGACAGCGCCCTCACCGCAACCGACGACGGTGGCGCGGCCGCACCGGCCAGTGGGGTGCCCGTCGACGAAACCAACATCTGACTGATCTACGCCCGTAGACTTTGTGGGGTGATGGAGTTGCGGACATATACGTTGGCCGATGCCGGCGCCCTGCGGAGCTATGTCTCGGAGTTCTGGCCTCGCCACATTCGCACATTGCGCACGTACGGCATCACCGTGCACGGTGTGTGGACCGAACTGTCTGCCGACGAGCCACGCGTCCTCGCGCTCGTCGATTACTCGGGCGGCGATCCGCGCGCCTTGGCCGAGAGTTACCGCAACAGTGAGGACTTCGTCGAAGACCACCGCCAGTTCGACGCATCACTCATCATTGCGACACACACGCAGATGCTTCAGCCCATCGCGGGTTCCCCGCTGCAGTGACGGGAGGAGACCCCATCGCCACATCCACACCACCCACGCGAAACGCGGCTGCGACCCGCGAGGCGATTTTGCGCTCGGCGATCGACAACTTCGCCCGCGCCGGTTATGACGGCGTGGGCGTCCGTCAGATCGCTCACGACGCCGGCGTCACCGCCATGTTGGTGAACAGGTACTTCGGCTCGAAGGAGGGACTGTTCGCCGAGGCCGTCGAAACTGCTTTCGCCACACCGGTATTCATCGGCGAACAGTCTGACGACCTCGTCGGTGACATCGTCAGGATATTGGTGGCGAAGAGCGGGCCCAACGCGGACGCGCCGCAGCCGTTTCTGATCATGCTGAGGTCGGCGTCGAATCCGGCCGCCATGGCGATCGTGCGTGCAGCCATCGAACGCCACGTCGGCGCGAGATTGGCGCGGCAACTGGACACCCCGGACCGGCAACTACGCAGCGAGATCTTGCTCGCGGTGATCAGCGGAATGCTCATGATGCGCGGGGTGGTCGGGACCCGGGCCCTCACCAGGGGCAAGGCCGCCGACGTCGCACGTGTGCTCGAACCCATGATCGCTGAGCTCCTCGGGAATTAACCCGCAAAAGTCTACGTTCGTATACATCGAAGGTATACGGGTGTAGACAAGGAGGCCGCGGTGGAACTGGGATTAGCAGGCAAGCGGGCGCTGGTGACCGGCTCGAGCGCGGGCCTCGGCCGCGCGATCGCCGAGATGCTCGCCTCGGAGGGCGTGTCCGTGATCGTGCACGGACGCGACGCCGATCGAACCGACGCCGTGGTATCCGCGATCCGCGCGAACCACGGCGAGGCCGTCGCCGTGCTTGGTGATCTCTCGACCGAGGACGGGGCTGCCGCGGTTGCGCAGGCCGCGGGGAATGTCGACATCCTGGTCAACAATGCCGGCTACTACGACGGCGCATCATGGGCGGACCTCTCCACCCACGACTGGACACGCATTCACCAGATCAATGTCGTCTCCGTCGTACGGATGATCGCGCATGTGGTCCCCGGCATGCGCCGACGGGGTTGGGGCAGGGTCATCCAGATCGGCGGCGGCCTGGCTGTTCAACCGGTCGCGGAGCAGCCTCACTACAGTGCGACCTTGGCCGCTCGCCACAACCTGACCGTGTCACTCGCACGCGAGTTGTCCGGCACCGGCGTCACAGCCAATATCGTCGCCCCGGGAGCGATCCTCACCGACAGCACACGAGACATGGTGATGCAGGCTGCCGCCGCCAACGGCTGGGGACCTACCTGGCCGGACATCGAAAAGGCCGCGGCCACAACGTGGTTCCCCAACGACATCGGCCGGCTCGGTCGGCCTGAGGAGATCGCGGCCGCGGTGTGCTTCCTCGCCAGCTCGCATGCCGGATACATCAGCGGTGCCGACCTTCGCGTCGACGGCGGCACCATCCGCAACGTCAGCTGAACCCAACCAATCATCAACGAAAGGTCATCGTCATGTCGCACGTTTTTCTCATCTCCGGAGCATCTCGCGGGCTCGGACGCGCCATCACCGAGGCGGCCCTGACCGCCGGGCATCGCGTGGTCGCGGGCGTTCGTTCCACCGCGTCGCTTGACGACCTGGTGGCTGGCGAACCCGAACGTCTGGCCGTCGTCGAACTGGACGTCACCAACGCGGAGCACATCCGCGCAGCCGTGGACACCGCGCTCGAGCGGTGGGGGCGCCTCGATGTTCTAGTCAATAACGCCGGATACGCCAATATGGCCGCCGCCGAAGACGTCGATTTCGACGACTTTCGCGCACAGGTCGAGACGAACTTCTTCGGCGTCGTCCGACTCACCCAAGCGGTGCTGCCCGTCATGCGCTCCCAGCGTGCCGGCCACATCATCCAAATCTCCTCTGTCGGTGGCCGATTGACACGGCCAGGCCTGGCGGCCTACCAGTCGTCCAAGTGGGCCGTCACTGGTTACTCCGGGGTCGTCGCCCAGGAGGTCGCTCCGCTCGGCATCAAGGTGACGGTGCTGGAACACGGTGGGATGCGTACCGATTGGGCGGGCTCGTCGACGCGCATCGCTTCGGTCCGTCCCGAGTACGAGGCGACCGTGGGAGCTGCCACGCAACTGAGCCAGTCCGCGAACCTCGGCGCCAGCGATCCCGTGAAAGTCGCGGCGCTGCTTATGGACATCGTCGACATGGAAGCCCCGCCGGCCCGACTGCTCGTTGGCCCCGACGCCTACCGCTACGCCACCGCTGCCGGTCGTGATCTGCTTGCGGCCGACGAACGCTACGAGGCGCTGAGTATCTCGACGGCAGCCGACGACGCCACAGCTGATCAGCTCAATCCGCTTGGCGCCTAGCCGATCAGGTCAGACCAGAACGGAACGGTCGGCGTCGGCACGCGCGACGGATCGGGGTCGGCATAGTCGGAAAGGTCGGCAGCGCAGCAACTTACGTCCGTCTGATACACCGACAGCACAGGATGCCCGGAGGTGCCGCGGCCTGCGGGCAGATAGTGATTGGCGTGCAGCGGCACCAGCTGCGGAACCCGCTCCAGATGATAGTTCGCGCTGCGCAGCGCGTCCTTCATGCGCGCCGGGCGGGCACCCCAATCGGCACCCCAGAAGTCCCGCCACTCGACGGCGAACAAGATCCCGTCGACGGGCAGCCTGAGTCGCTGCTGCAGGCTTCGCCGCGGTGCAGACCGCCAATCCGGCCAGCCATCGCCGATCGGCAGAGCCGAAGCCAGAAAAGCGCGATGGTCGTCGGCGAACTCGAAGCCGAATTCGCGCTCGATACGCCTCAACTCGTCGTCGGTGAGCCCCGGCGTCATTGTTATCGAGCCGTCGTCGAGCACGCGAGCTCTCAGAAGCTGTGTTGCGGCCCTTGGGCTTTCTTGTACAGCGCCCTGAGCATCACGTCGCGGAACCGGTTGTTGTCAATCAGCTTGATTCCCGCGTTGGCGACCTGCGGATAGCCCAGCAGCTTGTGAAAGTAGCGTCCCCGCTTGTACTCCCGGCCCCACGCCGCTTCCATGCGCTGCGCGTAGTTGGTGAAGTCGTCGGGTCCGCCGTTCTGCAGCGCAGCAATTGCGCACTCGCCGGCAGCCAGGCCCGATTCCAGGGCTTTCGAGATGCCCGCACCGGACGCCGGCTTTCCCGCGCCGAGCGAGTCACCGGTGAACAGCACGCCAGGACGCCACGGCGGCCACGCCGTGAAGCCCATCGGCAACCGCCACGCCCGCACGCTCTTGTTCTTCTTGAGCTCTTCGATCGGCGGCAGTTCCCACTCCGGCGGCAGGGTGCGCAGGAAGTCGCCGAGAAACTGGGTGGCGTTGATCGACTGCCAATTCTTGTAGCTGTTCACGTAGCCGAGGCCGATGTTGAACACGCCGTTGCCCATCGGGAACACCCAGCCGTAGCCCGGCAGCTGGTCGCCCTGGAACGCCAGCTTCAAATAGATGTCGAGGCTGTCCGAGTCGGGACGGTTGGCGGGCATCTCCGAGCGGATCGCGATCGCCGAGTAGCCGTTGTACTCCGAGTCGATCTTCAGCGCCCGCTTGATCGGGGAGTAGGCGCCGTCGGCGGCGATCACCGCGTCGCCGAGCACCTTCTCGCCGCTCTTGAGCACCACGCCGACCACTCGGCCGTTGGCATCGAGCTCGGGTCCGGCCACCTCGGCGCCCTGGCGCACCTGAGCCCCCGCCGATTCGGCGTGCTTGAGGAGCAACGTGTCGAGGTGCTCGCGACTGACGGTGTGGCCGTGGTCGGGCATCCCCGGACGCTTAGGGAACGACAGTTCCCACTGTGACGGGCTGAAGACCGTCACGCGGTTGACCCGATGGAACGTGTTGACCTCGTCGGCCAAGCCCATCTTCTGCAGATAGCTCACCGCGCGGGCCGTGAGGCCGTCACCGCAGGGCTTGGGCCGCGGGAACTGCGCCTTGTCCAGCACCACCACTTTGGCGCCGGTCTGCGCGGCCTGCCATGCGGCCGCGGATCCTGATGGCCCCCCGCCTGCTACCACCAGGTCGAATCGCTCGGTCACTACGTCTCTCTCGCTTCGATAATCGGTTGTCCCGATGCTATCCGAGATCGGGGTATCGCTCCGCTCGGCGAGAGCCGGCGTCAGACCGATGTAATTGTCGTCACGCGAGGTCGGCCCTGGTCAGCCGTCGCTGCGGGTACAGTGCGTGACGTGCGCAAAGTGTCCAGATCGCGTGCCGGCTCCGAGCCCGGCAAGGTCGACGCGCGCAGCGAGCGCTGGCGTGAGCATCGCAAGAAGGTGCGCGCCGAGATCGTCGACGCCGCCTTCCGCTCGATCGACAAGCATGGACCCGAGGTCAGCCTCCGCGAGATCGCCGAAGAGGCCGGCACCGCGAAGCCGAAGATCTACCGGCACTTCACCGACAAGTCCGACCTCTTCCAGGCCATCGGCAAACGGCTGCGCGACATGCTGTGGGCTGCGATCTTCTCCAACATCGACGCCGCCACCGACCCGACCCGCGAGGTGGTCCGCCGAGGGGTTGCCGAGTACGTCAACCTCGTCGAGCAGCACCCCAACGTGTTGCGATTCATGTTGCAGGGCCGCTTCCCCGAGCAGTCGGAATCCACCCAACGGGCGCTCAACGAGGGCCGTGAGATCACGATGGCGTTCGCCGACACGTTCAACAACGAGCTGCGCGGCATGCAGCTCGATCCCGCCGCGCTGCAACTGGCTGCGGCGGCTGCCTTCGGCGCGTGCTCGGCGGCCACCGACTGGTGGCTGGGTCCCGACCCGGACAGCCAGCGCCGGATGCCGACGGACGAGTTCATCAATCACCTGACCACGATCATGCTCGGCACGGTCAACGGCACCGCTGACGTGCTGGGCGTCAATCTCGATCCCGACCGCCCGATTCACGACGCCATGCAGAGGCGCGCCGCCGTCAGCTGAAACGGCTAACCCGATACCGCCGGTATTGGGTATTTTGGTTCCCATGACCGTTGCAGAACCGAGCGTCGCCGACACCACCACCGAACCCGTGCACACCCGGGCGCTGGTCATCGGCACCGGATTCTCCGGGCTGGGGATGGGCATCGAGCTGCAGCGGCGCGGCGTCGACTTCCTGATCCTGGAGAAGGCCGACGACGTCGGCGGCACCTGGCGCGACAACAGCTATCCCGGCTGTGCGTGCGACATCCCCGCACACCTCTATTCGTTCTCCTTCGAGCCCAAGCCGGACTGGACCTACATGTGGTCCCTGCAACCGGAGATCCTCGACTACCTCAGGGGCGTGACCGAGAAGCACGGCCTGCGGCGCTACATCCACTTCGGCGCCCGCGTCGAGCGTGCCCACTGGGATGACGCCGAGTATCGCTGGCACGTCTTCACCGAGGACGGCCGTGAGTACGTCGCGCAGTTCCTGATCTCCGGGGCCGGCGCGCTGCACATCCCGTCCATCCCCGACTTCGAGGGCCTCGCCGACTTCGAAGGGGAGGCGTTCCATTCGGCGCAGTGGGATCACAGCGTTGACCTCACCGGCAAGAAGGTCGCCGTCATCGGCACCGGCGCCAGTGCGATCCAGCTCGTCCCGGAGATCGTCGACAAGGTCGGTGCGCTGCAGCTCTATCAGCGCACCCCGGCGTGGGTGCTGCCGCGATCCAACAACCCGATCCCGCACTGGATGCGCAACGCGTTCGGCACGGTGCCCGGGACGCGTGCTGCGTTGCGCACCGGCATCTACTGGTTCCAAGAGGCGCTCGGATTCGCGATGACCAAACGTCCGGAGCTGCTGGTGCTCGGCGAGAAGGCCGGCAAGTGGAACATCCGCCACCAGGTCCGTGATCGCGAGCTGCGGCGTCGGCTGACCCCGGCCTATCAGGTCGGCTGCAAGCGAGTCCTGTTCTCCAACAACTACTTCCGCGCTATCGCCAAACCTCATTCAGAGCTGGTGACCGATCGCATCGCCCGGATCACCCCGCACGGCATTGTCACCGAAGACGGGACCGAACGCGCCGTCGACGTCATCGTGTTCGCGACCGGCTTCCATGTCACCGACTCCTACACCTACGTCGGCATCAAAGGTCCCGGCGGTGAGGATCTGGTGGACCGGTGGAACCGCGAGGGCGTACAGGCGCACCGCGGGATCACCGTCGCCGACATGCCGAACCTGTTTTTCCTGCTCGGGCCGAACACCGGGCTGAGGCACAACTCGGTGGTGTTCATGATCGAGTCGCAGATCCGCTACGTGGGCCAGGCGATCGGAGCCGTTGATAAGGCCGGCGCGCAGGCGCTGGCGCCGACGCGTTCGGCGCAGGACGCGTTCAACGCCGAACTGCAGGACGATCTGCAGGACGCGGTGTGGAGCACCGGCGGCTGCAGCAGCTGGTACCTCGACGAGCACGGCAAGAACCGCACGCTGTGGAGCGGCATGACGTGGCAGTACTGGTTGGCAACCCGCTCGCTGAAGCGCGAGGAGTACCGCTTCTCCGGGGTGCGCTGACCCGACACGCCGACGTGATTTGCGGCGCGCGCCGGACCTGTGGATTCGAGGTCTGTGAAACACAAGTTGTTGTGTTGCGGCGTGTTGTCCGACCCCAGGGGTAGTGTTTTGGTCGTCAGCCGGAAACGGGGCAAACAGCGTGGTGAAGTGGGGTTTCGGTGAGCGATGGAACGAAGCTGATCGACCGGGCGACGGCGATCAACTGGAACCGTGTCATTGACGAGAAAGACGCGGAAGTCTGGGATCGCTTGACCGGTAACTTCTGGCTGCCGGAGAAGGTGCCGGTATCCAACGACATCCCGTCGTGGGGCACGCTGACCGCCGACGAGAAGCAGCTGACGATGCGCGTTTTCACCGGCCTGACGCTCCTGGACACCATCCAGAGCACGGTCGGCTCGGTCAGCATGATCCCCGATGCGCTCACCCCGCACGAAGAGGCGGTGCTGACCAACATTACGTTCATGGAGTCGGTGCACGCCAAGAGCTACAGCTCGATCTTCTCCACCCTGTGCTCGACCACCGAGATCGACGAGGCCTTCCGCTGGTCGGAGGAGAACGTCAACCTGCAGCGCAAGGCGCAGATCATCCTCGACTACTACCGCGGTGACGATCCGCTCAAGCGCAAGATCGCCTCGGTGTTCCTCGAGGCGTTCCTGTTCTACTCCGGCTTCTACCTGCCGATGTACTGGTCGAGCCGGGCCAAGCTGACCAACACCGCAGACCTGATCCGGCTGATCATCCGCGACGAGGCCGTGCACGCCTACTACATCGGCTACAAGTTCCAGAAGGGGTACGCGGTCCAGACCGAGGAGCGCAAGCAGGACCTCAAGGACTACGCCTACGAACTGCTGTATGCGTTGTACGAGAATGAGATTGAGTACACCCAAGATCTGTACGACTCGGTCGGTCTGACCGAGGACGTCAAGAAGTACCTGCGTTACAACGCCAACAAGGCGTTGATGAACATGGGCTTCGAGGCGCTGTTCCCCCGCGACGAAACCGACGTCAACCCGGCGATCCTGTCGGCGTTGTCGCCGAATGCCGACGAGAACCACGACTTCTTCTCCGGGTCGGGCTCCTCGTATGTGATCGGCAAGGCCGTCGTCACCGAGGACGAGGACTGGAACTTCTGAAGTTACTGTTCAGGGCGATATTTGAGCTGAGGGCGGATCGGAAACGGTCCGCCCTTTTGCTTGTCTCGGAACCGTCGCGCGAAGCTTCTGCCCACATTTTGCCCACATTTCTCTACGCTGGTGGGCATGGCAGTGGTGGCGGCGTATGACACGAAGCAGGGCAAGCGGTACCGGGTTCGCTATCGCACACCGGACAACCGCCAGACCGACAAGCGCGGCTTCAAGACGAAGCGGGATGCCGAGCGGTTCGCCAACACCGTCGAGGTGGCCAAGCTCAAAGGGGAGTACGTCAACCCTGCCGACGCCCGCAAGACACTGGACGATCTAGGCGAGGCCTGGCTCGAACGGCAGAAGGGCCACCTGAAGCCGTCCGGGTACGCCGTCATGGAGACTGCTTGGCGCGTAAGAGTCAAACCGCGTTGGGGCCACGTCGCCCTCGGAGACATCAAACCCAGCGTCGTCGGTCACTGGATCGCTGAGCTTGGACGTGCCAGCGATGAAGCCAAGGCCATCAAGCCCGCGACCATCAAGCGCGCTCACTATGTGCTCGCCCAGATCCTCGCTGACGCGGTCACCGACAACCTGATCCCGAAAAACCCTGCCGCCGGGCTGCCACTACCGAAGACGGCGCGCAAGAGGCCCGTCTATCTCAGCCATCAACAAGTCGATGCGCTGGCTGACGCTGCGGGCGCGAACGGCGCGCTGATACTCACACTGGCCTACACAGGCCTGCGGTGGGGCGAGACCATCGGTCTGCGGATCAGCGATCTGGATCTGCTGCGCAAGCGCGCACTTATCCACGAGAACGCCGTGCAGTCGGGCACGGGCATCCATGTCGGCAGCCCAAAAGCTCACAAACAGCGGACGGTACCGCTGCCGGAGTTTCTCGTGCCGATGCTGGCGCGGTTGTGCGAGAACAAGAGTCGGGCAGACCTACTGTTTGGTGATGGCGAGCACCTGCGGCGACCCCACCCCATCTCTGGATGGTTCGCCAAAGCGGTCGCGGCATCTGGGGTACCTCGGGTGACTCCGCACGACCTGCGCCATACAGCGGCATCCCTGGCTGTCAGCGCGGGTGCCAACGTCAAGGCGGTACAACGCATGCTCGGGCACGCCAGCGCGGCAATGACGCTCGACCTGTACGCCGACCTCTTCGACGACGACCTCGAAGCTGTCGCTACCGCCCTGGACCAGGCGCGCACGGCGGCCATTCGTTCTAGTAGCTAGACGAAAATATCTGTGGCCCAACATATCTCATCTCAGCGACATAGCATCTCCCATCGTATCTGCCTAGTGTGCAGCGGTTCGGACCCTGTACAGTTGATGGCACAAGCGTCCCGGACGATGAAGGTCCGACAAGATTGGTCGTCCTAACGGGCGATCCTTCCGGGATCAACGCGGCATCACCTGGGTGAGGCACCAGGCGCAGCGCACACCGCCAGGAACCGGAAGTGTCGGACTACCGGCCCGTCCTGGGGAGCCGTGCGGCAGTTTCCTACTGTCGCGAGGTTCTTCATCATGAGTGACGTTCTGGACGTCCTGCGCGCTTCTGGTCGCTACAGCCAAGCTAAGCGCAACCATCACCCTGACCACCCTGCTGTGGTGTCAGCTCACCGTGAGCTGATTACTGCTCGTCTAATGGCCCACCTCGGCGAGATCATCACCGGGGCACCAACTCTGACCACCGAGCAGGTCGAGCGCGTCTCGGCGCTGCTCCGCGAGAGTGGTGACCGGTGAGTGCGCCTGACGTCGGCCTCGCGAAGGCCGACGAGGTGGCTGCGTTCCTGCGTACAACCCAGAACCAACTGGCTCGGCTGCGATATGAGGGTCACGGTCCGCAGTACATCAAGCTGGGCCGCTCGATCAGGTACCGCTGGAAAGACGTTCAGGCGTGGGTAGACGGCAACGTCCAGGGCGGTGCGCGGTGATTGCCGCGCCGTTCACTCAGCCCGAACGTCGACAATGCCAAGAGATGATGCCCACATGAGTCCCCCACACGAAGAGAGCCGCCCCGGCGGCAATGCCACCAGGACGGCCCACAAGTCCAATGCCCAGGACTCCAATGAGCTTACTACGAAGCCCCGCAGGCTGATTGAACTCATCGGTCCTTTTCGAGGCCAGCACAATCCGCTGCGTGGCGGATGGAGTGCAGAGCAGCTTCAGCTCGTGGCTGGGGCGATGGGGGGAACCAAGGACGCAGTGGCGATGGTTGCATGCTCGCTTGTGGCCGAGGAGCGCGCTACGGGCATGCCGCTGCGGTACTCCCGCTCGCAGAAGAACTACAGCTACTGAACTTCCCCCGAGACCGTGGAGGCATCAACAATAGGGATCGAGATGCCAGAGAAACGGAAGAAGTACGACCGGGAGTTCCGTGAGGGTGCTGTCCGGATCGTCGAGGAGACGGGCAAGCCGATCGCGGCGGTCGCGCGTGATCTGGGGGTACACGAGGGCACGCTGGGCAACTGGGTCGCGCGGGCGCGGGAAGCCCGTGAAGGCCGCGGTGAGCTGACCCGCGACGACCTCGACGAGCTCAAGCGCCTGCGCAGCGAGGTCGCGGAGTTGCGGATGGAGCGTGATGTCCTCAAGCGATCCGTGGTCCTGTGGGTGAAGGAGGCGACGAAGTGAGTGTGGCCCGCTTCATCGCCGACCAGAGGACCAAATACCGTGTGCCTCATACATTTACCTGCACATTGTTGGGTGTCGGCGTGTCCTGGTTCTACAAGTGGATCGGCCGTGCGGAGTCGGTTGATGGGGTGCATACCGATACTGATCGGCGCCGTGTCGAGATCGACGATGCGGTCAAGGCAGCGTTCGGGAAGGCCAGGGGACTGCACGGTTCGCCGCGACTGGTGGCTGACCTGCGCGATCTCGGATGGACGGTGTCGGAGAAGACGGTGGCCGACTCGATGCGCCGCCAGGGCCTGGTCGCGCGCCGTATCAAGCGCTGTGGCGGGCTGACCCGCCAGGACAAGACCGCACCGAAATTCCCCGACCTGCTCAAACGGGACTTCGCCGCCGCCGCGGCGAACTGCAAATGGGTGGGTGATATGACCGAGATCCCGACCGAATCCGGGAAGCTGTATCTGGCCACCGTGATCGACCTCTACAGCCGCCGGCTACTCGGTGCGGCGATGGGCCTGCACCCCGACGCCGAGCTGGCGTGCGCGGCCATCCAGATGGCCGTGACAGCCCGCGGTGGCCGTCAGGCGATTTGGCGCGACGACGAGTCGCAGCGGGTCATATTCCACACCGACCGTGGGAGCACCTATACCGCCAAGAGCTTCACGAGGGTGTGTCGGCGGTTGGGTATCCGGCAGTCGATGGGCCGGGTTGGGTCGTGTTTCGACAATGCCGCCGCGGAGGCGTTCTTCTCCTCGCTGGAGTGGGAAGTGCTGTCCCGCAATACCTTCCGTGATACTATCCAGGCGCAGGCTGTGGTCATCGACTGGTGCTACACCTTCTACAACCACCAACGCCGGCACAGTTCGGCAGACGGGTTATCGCCCGTCAACTACGAGATCAGGGAATCCAAGACCGAGCCGGAAGCGGCATAGGAAACCCTCCACGATTTCGGGGGAAGCACATACTTCGACCGCTACGAGGGCGACCCATTGATGACCTACCGGCGGGTGGTTGATGCGGTCGACTGGCTGATGGACCACGGCTACGCCGAGGGGCGCACGGGGCTATGGCATTTCGGGAAGCAGTCCATCGTTCGGGCAACACCCAAGTTGATGAGCCTTGTCGGCGGGTTGGTCGACGTGAGTGCGCGTAAAGGCGCGATGCTGAAGGACGAGATCCTGCTGCGTGACAAAGTTGGTGGGGCGATTGGCTTTTACGACACGGACGAGATCCGGTTGATGCGGCAGCAGATGAAGGTCATCAACGCTCACCTGGCAGATCAGCGTTGCTTCTTCAAAGGCACCGAGATGTTCATCCCGCCCGCCGCTCGCATCTTCAACCAGAACTTCCGTCGGGGTGGCCGCCTCTACCATCAGGGCAGCTCGTACCAGCAGATGCCCGAGCACAAGCGTGGCCAGATCGAGCTGCTTCTTGATGACGGCACTGTGTCCCCGATGGTTGAATTGGACTTCGACAGCCTGCATATGCGCCTGATCTACCACCAGGCGGGCAAGCGCCAGCCTGACGGTGATCTGTACGCCATCCAGGGCTACAGCCGCAGGCTGGTCAAACGGGCCACCCTGATTGCGATCAACGCCGACGGCACCGAGATCGGTGCGATCGCCAAGGAACTGGAAGATGACGAGGAGCTGGCACTGGACAACGGGCTGCATCACCGCAGCCCTACGGCGTTGAGAGCAACGGCCTCGCAATTGGTCGCAGCGATCAGGCGCAAGCACTACCGGGTGAAGGAGTTCTTCGGGACCGGCTGCGGTGCGGAGCTGATGAAGGCCGACAGTGACATGGCCGTACGGATCATGTTGACGATGATCGAGAAGACCGGTCGCTGTCCGCTGGTGGTGCATGACTCTTTCCTTGTTCCCCAGTGCGATGCGGAACACCTCAAAGAAGTTATGGCTCAAACCCTTACCTCAACTGCCACCTCCGAAGTCAGTTCCCAGACCACTCCACCCCCTCTCCCTATCCACATGGGGAAACACGGCACTGAGCAGCAGATGTACAGCGTTACGACAACCGCGATGGAAGCTTCAGAGAAGATGATCAGTCTGGGTAGGCCGCCATGAATCCTGCTCGACGATCTAGACTGCACGGATAGGAGCTACGCCAGCGGATCTAGGAGCGGGTGGCCCCGACTACCGGTAGCGGATTGCAAGCACCGGCGACGTTGACCGGAGGTTCGCGGAAACGTCTTTGCACGGAAATATGAATAGGTGCTTGGGTGTTTCGACGCCTATTTTCTCGACCCGGTTCTGGAGTTGCGTAGCGCGCACGCAGCTCCAGAAGAGCTGGGCCGCAACAGCTCTACTTACCCTGTAGTGGGCGTAAAACGGGATGAAATGAAAGCCAAGTTATAGCTACTAGAACCGCCAAACGGGACTGCCCCCGGTTTGGTTGACTCCTGACCTGTGAGGATTCGTCCTCGCTGGAAGGATCAATCTCGTGCCGAAGCCGTTTCCTGCCGAGTTCCGTGCTGATGTCATCGCCGTGGCCCGCAAGGGTGAGGCGCCGTTGCGTCAGATCGCGAAGGACTTCGGGATCTCGGAGGCCTGCCTGCACCGCTGGCTCAAGATTGCCGACCGCGAGGACGGTGTCGACCGGCCCGGTCCTGCCGCAGCCGGCGAGGACGTAGCAGTGCAGCTGCGTGAGGCGCACAAGCGGATCAAGCTCCTCGAGCAGGAAGCCGAGGTGATGCGCCGCGCGGTCGGATACTTGTCGCGGGACGCCAACCCAAAATGATGTACCCGCTGGTCCTTGACCTTGCCGCCGACGGGATACCCGTCACGGTGACCTGCCGGGTCCTGGGATTCTCCACCCAGGCGTTCTACAAATGGCGCAAAGCGCCCGTGTCACAGCGTGATTGGGACGATGCGCATCTGATCAACGCTGCCCGCGACATCCACGCCGATGACCCCGCCTTCGGGTACCGGTTCATCGCTGATGAGTTGCCCGAGCGTGGGATCACCGCCGGCGAGAACCGCGTCGCGCGGCTGTGTTCGCAGGAACGAATCTGGTCGATCTTCGCCAAGAAGCGTGGACTGAACCGCAGATCCGGACCACCAGTACACGACGACCTCGTGCAACGTCAGTTCAGCGCCCCGGCCGCCAACCAGGTCTGGCTGGCCGACATCACCGAGCACCGCACCGACGAAGGCAAGCTCTACCTCTGCGCCATCAAAGACGTCTACTCCAACCGGATCGTCGGCTACTCCATCGACTCCCGCATGAAGTCCTCACTGGCGGTGGCCGCCTTGACCAACGCCGTGGCCTTGCGGTCGCCCGTGTCGACGATTGTCCACTCCGACAGAGGCAGCCAATTTCGATCTCGGAAGTTCGTCCAGGCACTGTCACACAACGGATTACACGGATCGATGGGTCGAGTCGGAGCATGCGGTGACAATGCCGCCATGGAGTCGTTCTTCGCCCTGCTGCAACGCAACGTGCTCGACCGACACCGATGGTCCACCCGCGCCGAACTACGCCTGGCGATCGTGTCCTGGATCGAGCGGACCTACCACCGACGCCGCCGGCAACGCGCACTCGGCAGGCTCACCCCGATAGAGTTCGAACTGCTCCACACACCAGTCGCAACCGCGGCCTGAAATTCACACCCCGCGAGTCAACTGAACTCGGGGCAGTCCCAACCAGCCGTGACTTGGTGTAGGGGCGTTATCTCCCTGAGCTGGTAAAATGCTAAGCGCGATGATGAAAAGCGGTGCTACAGAGCGCAATATGCCCTATTTTTTCAGCAAGCTCCTTGTGACGGTTCGAGTCGGAACGCTAAGTCGCCTGACAACGAGGCGTTTTGGGGTAATCACAGCCCATATCGTCGGCGGCGATACCTGTGGACGCTGATGCGATGTACGAGATGAGCGGTGTCCTGTACACCCACGAAGAGCTGGCCGCCACGATCGAGGCTGAGGCCGCGACGCTCGACCCAGATCAATGGGTAGGCGGTTGGAACCTCACCGATTACCTGATCGAGGCCATGCAGGCGGGCATCATTACTCGCATAAACCACGATGAGGATGTCGACTACTACTCGTAGCTGCTGTCAGGCGAAGCGCGAGTACTTCCAAGCCCCCCACAGCAGTCGACCCATGGACCGGCGTCTGGGTCACTGCTCATCAACTTCATCCAGTAGCCGTCTCGGGTCGACGCCGATGAAGTCGGCGATTTTCTCCAGCGTCTGGAGCGTCAGGTTGCGCTCGCCTCGCTCCACACTGCCCATGTAGGTGCGATGAACGCCCATGTAATCAGCGAACGCCTCTTGGCTGTAGCCACGCTCCAGTCGCGCTTTGCGCAGGTTGCGACCCACGATCCGCTGCAGCTCGCCTTCCATAACGCCATGCGACGTTGCCGGTCCGCTACTTGAAGGTCTACAGACTTATAAGTAGCATCAACTCTCCTGTGGGTTGGCTCGGACCGAGTCGCACACACTCACAAGGCATCTGGGGAGGGGCTAACTTGGCGGCGCTACGACAGCTCGGCATCAGTGCCTACGGGCTAGCATCGACGATCGCTCTCCTGGGCGCTTGTGTGTCTGCAATTCCGGCCACCGCTGAACCGTGGGCACCCACAGCCGTCGAGCAGCGGTACCTGACGGACGTGGATCAGTACCTCACTCGCCCTCGGCCACCGGACCCGTTCGTCCTCCAACTGGGCTATCAGGCGTGCCAGGTCCGACGCGGCGGCGGGTCATCCGATGAAGCCAAGGTCGCAGTATGGAAGACCTGGGCCTCGTCCGGCCTCGGCTTACCGTCTGGCGCGGTCGTCGGCTCGCTGATCCACGTCGCGGTGGACAATCTGTGCCCCGAGGTCGGCTACCCATGACCACCGAGCGATGACAGCAAATCCCGGCTGGTATCCCGACCCCGACGGGAAGGGTGGTCAGCGCTATTTCGATGGGTCGAGCTGGACTGATGCTCGCATCGCCCCCAAGAAGCCATTCGCCTGGGCGTCTGTGCCGATTGCCGGGTGGATCGGATTGGCGCTCCTCGGGATAGTCATCGTGGTCGTCTTCGCCGTCGTCGCGTCGGGTGGTTCTCGCGACAGCGCGTCTTACCAATATGGACGCGAACAGGTCAGCCCGTTGGCTATCACTTTCATGAAACAGGGTCTCCAAGGGGGGCCTAACGAGTTATGTCGACAGGCCGCTGACGCGGTCCTCTGGGTGAAGAACGATTTCGTGGCGGAAGACGTTGTCGCGGGCTGCGTCGACCGCCTCAGCAATTAACGAAGGGGCGTAGCTGTATTCCAAGTTGTTTGGATCGTATCCACACCGATGAAGATTGGGGATTCTCCGACATGACGTGCACTGCGGGACCGAATCGTAACGACCGCCAGACCTACGAGGCGCGTGGCGAACGGACTAGAGGTTCAAAATTCAACGGTGCAGGTGATAAATTCGCAACTGGCGTGCTGGTCGCGAGCGTTCTTGCATTGGCGTTATGCGGAACTGCGCGAGCCGACAATGGTCAGGACCAACGATTTCTCGCCGCTCTCACCTCCGCCGGTTGGTCGATTACCAACGCAAGCGTTCTCATACACCAAGCCCATGAGGTTTGCGTCGAGGGATTGGCGCATGGCGTGTCCTGGCAGGAGATGCGCTCCGCGCTCATGGGTTATGGATACTCGCTGTCGGAGTCGTCGACACTGATAGCTCAAGCCGTCTCGGTTTATTGCCCTAATCGCAAATCCGCAATAGCCGATATGAATTCCTGAATAATAATCCCCGGAGCGGAGCAACTAGCCGTAAGCGGTAAGGCAAAGAGCAATCCGCTGGTGGGTTGCGCTGCCGGGTCGGACGGAGCGTGGAGTGAATGTGTGTGTCTCGAAGGGCTCCCTTCGGAATTGTCGCGATCGCCTGACAATTTCGTCTATGTGTAGTCATCGGATCGCATGAAAGCGCAAGCGCCTTATGGAGGTTTGCTGGCCTTGCTGCCCCGACTGACAGCGTTCTGATATACATCTTCCAGCGTTGTGACAGGGAATCGGGGGCAGCGGCAATGGCTGGTGGGCACAGAGCGAAATCCTCAGCGCAGGCCAAGGGCGGTAGAGGTCGTCACCGCACCAAGACTTTTGGTCACCGTGAGCCGTATGCCTGGTTGAGTACCGGCGCGATCACACTCGGCATCGGTGCGGCATTGGCGAGCGGGTCGGCTGTCGCACAGGCGGACACAGCCCAGTCCGGCGCATCGCCGCACTCGACTAGAAGCGACGCGGGAGGCTCGACTCGTGCGGCAAGTGCTGCTGGCCCGGTGGCGACCAGCAGCCAGCGCAGGCTGGGCGTCAACACCAGCGGTTCTCGGGGCGCGACCGGCTCGACGGGGCCTTCCGCTCAATCGAGTACCTCGAATCCGGCGACGAGTGTCGCGGCAGCGCGCTCCGAGACGACGACACCGAAACAATTCGCCTCAGAGTTGATCTCGGCCACTGGCGGCAGCAATTCGGTTTCGCTGTTCTCAAACTCTGGAGGTGCCGGATCAGCGCGACGCGCGGCCTCTGTTCGTTACCCCTCCGCTGCGGCGGTAGGAACCGTTACGACTGTCAGTAGCGGCTCTTCGGCCCCGGCGGCTGCGATCAGTGCGGTGCTTGAGTCGCAATCCGCTGCGGCTCCCGGCCAAGCCCCCACAGCCAAGGCCGTTGTCTCCTCGACAGCACCTTGGTCCAGGTCACCGTTGGCGTCGGTGGCGAAGGCCCTTGAGGGGCTGCTGTTGTCACTGGGCGGGATGAGCACGACCAACCCCAAACCGACAAACCAGATCCAGCGGTTCCTGTACTCGCTGGCCAAAGGTCTGAGCAACACGTTCGACTCAGCCCCACCGCCGGGAACCCCCACTGTCGGGACCCCCGACCTCAACACCGGCACCGTGACTGGATCCTTGGGGTTCGCGACTGGGACTGGCTTGACCTTCACCCACAGCCAGCCCAGCCAGGGCACTGTGACCGTAGCCAGCGATGGCACCTACATCTACACCCCAAACCAGGCTGCCCGCCAAGCCGCCACGGCCACCACCACCGACACCTTCACAGCCACCGTGCACGAAGGCCTGTCGACCAATTCAGTCACCGTCACGGTGCCCGTCGATCCCGGCACCCCCGTGGCCGGTACCCCCACGGTCGGCAGCCCCAACGTGAGCACCGGGGTGGTGACCGGCAACGCGGTATTCACCGACACCGCCGGGCGGACCCTGACCTACACGCCGGGCGACCAGCAATACCCTCTGAACGCGCCTCCGCCCATCACACCCAACGGCCCGGTATTCACAAGTACCAGCAACGGCGGCGGAACCGTCACTCTCAATTACTTCACCGGCGTCTTCACCTACATGCCGTCCGAAGCCCAACGTCAGACCGCCACCGCCACCACAACCGACACCTTCACCGTGACTGCCTTCAATTCGGTGCGCACCGCCACTGAAACCGTCACGGTGCCCGTCGATCCCGGTGCCCTCATCGCCGGTACACCCACCGTCAGCAACCCAAACACCGAAACCGGGGTCATCACCGGTAGAGCAGTGTTCACCGACACCGCCGGACGGACCCTGACCTACAGCACCCCAGCCACCAGCAGCGGCGGCGGCACGGTCAGCATCGATACCGATACCGGGGCCTACGCCTACACCCCTACGCAAGCTCAACGCCAGACCGCGACCTCAACGACGATCGACACCTTCACCGTGACTGCCTTCAATGGCGTGCGCTCGTCCAGCGAGACAGTCACAGTCCCCGTCCTACCGGCAACTCCCACCGTCGCCCCCAGCACTCCCACCGTCACGGCCACCATTCCCGTCGGCCAGTCACCGACTTCGGTCGCACTGAGCCCCGATGGCAGCAAGCTTTATGTCACCAACTTGACGGACAACACCCTGTCGGCAGTCGATACCGCAACCAATACGGTGCTTTGGACCGCGACTTCCTCGACGGTCGGCCATACCCCTGGCGCGGTGGCGGTGCGCGGCGATGGCGGCGTCTATGTCGTCAATATGAGCGACGGAACGATATCGCTCATTTACGGCCAAAGTACCAGCGGAGGAACGATCAACGTCGGAGGGCGACCAGACGGGATCGCGCTGGGTTCCTCCGGTTATGCCTATGTCATCAAGGTGCCCGCGAACAACAGCCAATACGGGACGATAACGGCCATTTATTCGCCCACAGGGGCAGTCCTGGGCAGCACCACTGTCGGACCCGTGGGGACCTACCCGCAAGCAATCGCATACTCCAACAGCGGCATTGGCACCCGCTTGTACGTGGCGAGTGTCCCAAGCAAGGCGGGCTCCTATGGCACGTTGACGGTGTACCGCGTCACCGAGTACCTCAACTCAACCCCGTACATCGCCCCACCCACTCTGCAGACCGTCGCCACGATCCCGGTCGGAACACCGGGCAACTTCCCCGTCGCGGTGGCAGTTAGCCGCGACGGCAGCCATGTCTACGTCGCCAACAGCACGGATGGCTCCGTGTCTGTGGTTGACGCCAGCACCGACGCCGTGACCGGCACCATCCCCGTCGGGGCCGGTCCAGAACAAATGGCGATCAGCCCCGACGGCACCCGGCTGTACGTCACCAACGGCGGAAGCAACACCGTGTCGGTGATCAACACCAGCACCAACACCGTCGTGAACACCGTCCCCGTCGGTACCAGACCACAAGGAATCGCGGTGAGCCCTGACGGATCACACGTTTATGTGGCGAACTCTGGAAGCAACACCGTATCGGTAATCACGGTTTGAGCCTCACCAATCAGTGACATAGCCGACGGGCGCTCCCGAGTCTCGAAAACGATGGGTTGCCGAGAAATAGGCGCACTGGACGTCTGCGCCGGGCGAGCTGGAACAAAGGGCTCTTGCATGCGTCTCGAAAACCAGTCTCATAACTGATATTCTTAATACCTGGAATCCGATGGGTTTATGAGACAGGGGTGCAATGGCAGTCATTGGGTACGCGAGGGTCTCGACCGCCGACCAGAACATGGCGCTGCAGCTCGATGCGCTGAAAGATGTTGGGGTTGAACGTGTGTTCCGGGACCAAGGCGTCAGCGGCTCCACTTCGGACCGTCCCGGTCTCGATGCCTGCCTCGATCACCTCCGCGAAGGCGATGTCCTCACGGTGTGGAAGCTCGACCGTCTCGGTCGCAACACCCAGCACGTGTTGACGGTCGTCGATCAACTGACGTCACGCGGCATCGGCTTCCGCAGCATCACCGAGGGCCTTCACACCGAGGGCGCGATGGGCAAGGCGATGCTCACGATCATGGCCGCTTTCGCTCAACTCGAACGCGACACCATGATCGAGCGCACCCGCGCCGGTCTCGCCGCCGCAGCCGCCAACGGACGTAAAGGTGGGCGGCCCCGCAAGGTCGATGACGCCGATGCCGCGAAGGCGAGGGGCTTGCGTGACAAGGGCATTGCCGCCACCGACATCGCGAAGATGCTCGGCGTTTCTCGCGCCACGGTGTACCGATACCTCGCCGACGGCACCGCCGCCTGACGGTTACCGGCGACGCGCCGCTTCTAGGACTGCCTCAATGTGTGCCTCGGTGGCGTTCCACTGATCCAAATCCTGCTTCCAGTTCTTGCGGATACTCAAGCCGAACTCGGGTGCTGACTTCTTGCCTTCGTACTCGTGATCGACCAGCGGGCTGACGGGCTCCAGCCACGCCGTCGCCGGAATCAAGTACAAGCTCGGCCAGATCTCGTGATCCTTGTCGAAAACCACGACACCGACAGCGACCCAGGGTTTCAACGCGAACGTCGACTTCCTCATAAAGACGTAGCTGCCGGAGTGGACGGACTTCACCTGAACCATCGCATGTTGGCCATCACCGACGTCAACAACCAGGTCCACCCCGCGATCGTCGGCAAGTGGCCGGTACACCTGGTAGCCGAAAAGCGCGATCCGGCTGGCGAAGAGAAGTTCCCCCGCTGCCCCCAAGCCGAGGTGGCCGGGGGCTCGCCCGCCTAACGCAAGACGATCTTCAGAATCGGATTCGGCTTCCACGCCTACAACACTTATCTATCCCAATAGCATCGCGCCATGGCCTCCGCACGATTGACGCCCCAATCCGTGATCGAGGGCTTCCTGCTGCGCACCCGACGGGTCATGGCACACACGCTGATTCGTGAGCAGGCGGCGTTGATGGCCAAGCTGCACACAGGCGAGGTAACGATCATGGTTACTGTCAACACCAAGACCGGCGAGGAGAGCCACCGGCTGCAAGTCGAGTACCCGCCCGAGGAGGCGTTGGAGTCTCTGGCGAGTCGGGTGCGCCCATTGATTCTTGCGTCGGAGCCGATTTGCTACGGCACGGCGCTCGACGCCCTGGAACAACTGGTAGGCACCGACACACTCAACGATGAGATCGACCTGCGGTGGTGGCGCGACTACTGGCAGGACGTGATCGACGGCAATCTGGCCGCCCAGGCCTATTGGGTCGCCACGCCCAGCGGGACTGTCACCGACCGCAAGCTGATGTACGCCTGGCTCTACGGTGACGTCATCTACGCCAAGTCGCCGAGGTCTCCCGTAGTCCGCGACTTGAGCATCGACGAGCGGTACTACGCGGCTGCGCCCGGCATCGCCCGCATCTGCGACCGCGTGATCTACACCCACATCATGCTCATGGAGCTCATCGACAAAGGCTTGCTGACCGTCGATCCCGCCGTGCTTACCGATGCGGTTGTGGTCACCGCCATCAGTCGTGATGAGGCTGTCACGGTACGTGTATCGGACGTCGGAGTGCCCATCCCCGATGACCTCACCACCGTCGGGCCTGCAGCACTCGATCCCGAGGTCTGGCGCACCCCGCATCAAGACATCGCCCAACTACGGAGCGACGCCGACCGATTGGCGATTGCGTCGCAAGCTCTCTCGGTCGATCGCGCCGCCTCGGAGGAGCGGAAGGCGCGCCTTGAGTCGTATCTGTCGGCGAATGTCTGGAACCACGACGAGGGTTTCGTGTGCAAGTCGGCTAGGGCCTGCCGATCCTCTGCGGAGAAGGGTGGTGCCAGCTTCTACGAAGCCCAAGGGCACATGGTCGGCCCGTGCTTCGACATGCGTGTCAACGGCACTCCGCACCGGGTAATGGTTCTCCCGATGGAGACAGGGGAACCGAAGCAGCATCGAACGGTCGAGCAGCGCACTCAGGACGTACTCGCTTCCGGCAAGTTGACTTTCGGCCAACGGAATCAGCATATGAGGGGGGTGACGTTCGCGCTCCGCCTGGCGTTCGGTCTGCCGGTCGACGCAGATACTGAGCACGTCCAGTTCGCCGACGGAACAAGCGCGCACCTGTTCGACGCATACGCGATGACCAACCTGCTCCTGTGTTCAGCGGTGGATCACGGAACTGCAAAGTCGCGGGCAACCAGCGTAATGCGAAAGTCATGCTCACGGCACTTGCGCGCAAGTCTCGAAATCCTTCAACCAACGCTTGTGGTCTCGCAAGGGGCGGGCCTCGACAGCACGCTCTTCTCCACCCTCGGGGTCACCAAAACTGTTGCTCCGAATGTCGTCGCCTGCGAGTTGGACGGGAACCGGTTCGCCTGGGTGTCACTTCGGCACCCGTCTCGTGGAAATTGGTCGTCATTGAAGTGCGCTTACTTGCACGAGGTCGTCGTCCCGGCGATCACGAAGGGGCGGACATTGGCGCTCAGTGGGATGTGAGTTGCGAACGAAAACTGCAAGCTACTCCACGCCACTCGCCGCGGCTTCGCACACTTGCCGATCTCGATCTTTGGAAACAGCTACTCACCACGCTGCAACCAAAGCGTCAACGCTTCCTCGATCACGTCATCGGGCTTGATGAGGTGAGCCCGTCGTAGTGGTCCAGTCGTTGTGGGACTCTGTTGCCCGAGTGCTCGGGCAGGAAGAATCGACGACGACATGGCATCGAACAAGCGCCGGCGGCATACGCCGGATCAGATCATCCGCAAGCTGGCCGAGGGCAACAAGCTGCTCGCGTCGGGTCAGGAGCTGGCTGAGGTGTGCCGGCATCTGGAGGTCGCGGAATCGACGTGGCATCGCTGGGTGGCCCAGTACGGCGGCATGAAGGCCAACGACGCCAAGCGGCTCAAGGAACTCGAGGCCGAGAACGCCCGCCTGAAGAAGCTGGTCGCCAACCAGGCCCTCGACATCGACATGCTCAAGGAGATCTCGGCGGGAAACTTCTGACCCCGAACCGCAAACGCAACGCTGTGACAGCGCTGCGTGAGCGGTTCGGGGTGTCCGAACGGCGTGCCTGTGCGGTCGTCGGGTTGCACCGTTCCACGATGCGCCTGACCCCGGCATCGGTCACCACCGAAGAGACCGAGCTGCGGGCCTGGCTGCGCCGGTTCTCCACCGACCGGCCGCGCTGGGGGTGGCGCCGGGCGGCGAAGATGGCGCGCCGTGCTGGCTGGAAGGTCAACAACAAACGAATTCGCAGGCTGTGGCGCGAGGAGGGCCTGCGGGTGCCGCAACGGCGCCGCAAGAAGCGCCTGACCGGGGTCGGTGTTGTCGTGGGCGCGATGTCCCCGATCCGTCCGAATGTGATCTGGGCGATGGACTTTCAGTTTGATACCACCGCTGACGGGCGCACGATCAAACTGCTCAACGTCATCGACGAGTTCACCCGCGAAGCCCTCGAAATCGAGGTCGATCGATCCATCGATGCCGATGGCGTGGTCGCTGTGCTGGACCGTCTGGCCCTCATGCATGGGGCCCCGCACTACGTGCGGTTCGACAACGGTCCCGAGTTCGTCGCGCACGCCGTGGCCGATTGGTGCCGATTCAACAGTGCCGGTTCACTTTTCATCGATCCCGGATCACCGTGGCAGAACGCTTTCATCGAATCGTTCAACGGGCGCCTGCGCGATGAACTGCTCAACGCATGGCGCTTCGACTCGCTGCTCGAGGCCAGGGTGATCATCGAGGACTGGCGCCGTGATTACAACGCTAACCGACCCCACACCGCCCACGGCGAACTCACCCCGAACGAGTTTGCCCTACAGTGGGCCACGACCCATCAACCCCAAGTTGCATAGCGACTGGACCACCAAACGGGTCCCCCTCATTGATCCCATCGACGGCTGCGGCCCGTTGAACCGCGTCGATCAAATTCAACGGCGCACGTCCCCCATACTGGTTCCGCGAATCTTGACTTGGTGTCGGTTGGCCCAGCAGTTCGTTCCACGGCCAGAGCTGCACGACCTCCAGGTACATCGGCGCGGTCAGATGCATCCGCTGACCCTCGGTAAACCACCGCAGCAATTGACAGTTGGCAGTGGCGCGCTTTGCGATACCGCCGTTGTGGATCATGTCGTTCCGAATCTTGCCCAGCTCCCCAAGTAGAGGAAATTGGTAGTCACGGTGACTGCAGTCCCACACCTTGGCAAGCTCGAATCGGTAGTGGTCGTTCCATTCGGCAAAGATGAAGCTGATCCACTGAGAACCTTGGATGCGTTGGACCTCGGTACTTCGAGGAGGAGACACTTCACCGCGCATAGCTTGGAGAAGCCCCTGCACCCCTGGTGCTGCCGACTGATAGACCTCCTCGATGCTGATAGTGGTGTCACTTGGTGTGCCGACCACACTGACCGGAACGTTGGCCAAGTCGACCCAACGAGCCTGCGGTGGCGGGTATTTGAGTTCTTCGAGGCGGGCGTTCAACTCGGCGTCCGCCAGTTCGACGATTCCCGAAGAACCAAGTAGCGCAGAGAGCATCGACACCTTGAGAGACCGCTTCAACTCGTCGACCAGCTCGGTGACCGTGGCCGGTTCGGGATCAGCCAGCATCGAGCCGAGCGCCACTTCAGCCGAAGCCATAGCTTCTTCCAACCTGGCCATTGCGCCCCGGACATCAGGATCGGTCATGACAAGGTCCACGGCTTCGACCAGAGGAGCGATTGCCGTTTCGGCCTCGCTGCCGCTACGCGGGGGTGTCGCGGCGAGAGCGTAAGTGAACGGCATCGTAAATGCACTGAACGCGAAACGCCGGTTGTACTCAGCGTTCCGGCTGCCCACTTGAAGGTGGTGCTCAATGTTGTCGATGGCCTGCGGTATCGTCGCCCCGATCATTTCCCGCATGCTCGCCAGGACGTCCAGCCACCGCGCGGCGGCCTGGACACTGGTGGGATAAGTTTCAGCCTTGCTAAGACGCCGTACTTCTCGGCAAGGCCAAGGAGCACTCTCGGTGTGCGGAGCGGCACAGGGTGCGTTTGATCGACCATCTACCGGCTGATGATCAAGCAGAACTTGTCTGTAGCGGTCTGCGGTGTCGTTCCCGAACTCCATAGTCTTGGCGAAACGGTCGATACGCGACGCGACCAACGAGTTGAACTCCGTTACCTGAGCGTCTGGATCGGTCACGGTTCGTCAACTTTGTCGTTCCGATGCGCAATGCCATGCAGAAAGTCGGCGGTCTCTACAAGTGCATCGAAGGGGAGCACGAGCGTCAAAGTCTCCTCCTCGCCACCGCGACGACGGACGCGGATTGGCAGGTAATACCCGTTGCTCTCCGGGTGGCTGACTACGCGGCTGCTCTGCGAGTACACCGTCAGTTTGGTAATCGGTGCCAGCACCAAAAATTCGTCCAACTCAGTCAGCATCGGCCCGACTAACAGGCGTCGCACTCCGTCGTCCTCATAGAGGAGCATCCACTCGGTTGCAGAGTCGGAGAGTTTGTCCTTATGGATGTCGCACACGGCAAAATCGGTGGGGTAGTCGAATGGACCGCTCTGTTCCTTGAGGCGATGCATCTTCGTCGCCGGGAACTTGCAGCGTTCGACCTGGCATTCAGGTCCCTTGGGCATGAATCATGTTCCTTCCGGTGACTCAAACAGCACGTCGAGAAGCGGGTTGCGACTTGTGGACCGTTGCCACGCGGTCGACGGATCAACGCGCGTTGAGGCCCCCTCGGGGGTTGTCTCAAAGTGCAAGCTACGCCTTGACCGAGACAACTCGCGCCGGGCTGCACCGTCGAACTTGAGGTTTGGACCGATCGTCTCATCGCCCGTCCGCAAGCCGAACCTGAATTGTGGTGCCCGCGTCGCCGCCACGTCCACGACGACCGAGACCTCTTGCGGTGCCGCCTCGGCTAGATGTCCTGGATCAGGGCCGCCAGCTCCCGCAACAGCTCATCCGCCGGAATCACGATCGTCAGCGTCTGCTCTCGCTGATCGCCACGCTTACGGACCTTGAGTGGCAAGTACCAACCGTCATCGCGTGCCTCATCGCTGAACTCGCGATTCGAGCCGGTTCCAATCAATTCGCGTGGAGCCTCCAGCAAGATGTATTCGTCGAGCTTGCGGAGTTGGTCGCCGACGTACACCTTCCGGTCATCTCGGATCAAGACCCATTCTGTCTCCGGCTTAGCCAACTCGTCCCGGTGGTGATTGCACACGATCACCTCGCCAGGAAGGCTCGCCCACTCGCGATCGGGTGTCAGGTCGTCGATTGTTAACGCGGACGCTCCGCACCCCTCGACCATGCACTCTGGCGCTGCCATTACGTCCTCTCATAGGGAAATTGGATTGCTTCACACTATGACCACCCTGTAATCACAGGTCGCGACAACCTCAGACTCAGTCCGAACCATCGCTATCCTCGTCGATGCTGCTGTCCTCGCAATACGGGTCCGTGAACTCGTAAAGTACCGAACCGACAAGCCGCTCAATGGCAATGACTTCGGGCTGAGGCCTTGGCCGATGACGTTCCAGACCGGGAGCGATCGAGCAACGATGCTGTGCTGAACCGCTGGTCCCCGGTGCCTCCGTCCCATTGGTGGCGCTGTGCCTCTGCGAGTACAGGCATCGGTAACTGGCGTGGCGCGGGTCGGCGGACCTGGTTAGACGTCATCCTTCCTGAAGGAGATCTAGCCGACGGAGGTAGTTCGTGTTTGATGAAGCGCCGTATCCGGGTTGGGACGGGCATCCGGGAATGGACCAGCATCCGCGTATTGAGTGGTTCATGGCCACCAACGACGGCACGGCCATAGACGGATGGCATTGGTTCATCGAGTGGACTACGACGTCGTTCTACATCAAGTCGTTGAATCCCGCTGTGCAGCTGATGAAGGTCAGCATGCACGGCCCTGACCCCAGACCGCAGCACATCGGCAAGGCTCACTTTCGCTTCGACCGTGAGCGCACCAATCAGGATCGCGCTGACCGTGCCGCCGCTGCCGGGGGACGCTGGCTCACTCCCGACAGCACCTTGCCGTTGCACTTCGAGGGCCATCAGGTTGGCGACCACGCGAAGCTCGTCGTGAGATTCAGCGTGGAGCCTGATGTGTTCGCACCGGGTGCGCCTGCGGCAGGTGGTTCCGACAGGCCGTTCAAGAAGGCCATGAAGGGGATTGTGCCCTTGCCTGCCGACAGCAGGGTGCGGCATATCGACGTGTTTCTCAGCGACAACGGCGAACCGTATTGGCCTGACGCCGACAAGGTTCGAGCCTCGCAATCCGGGATGGGGTACATCAGGAACTCTCTGGACTGGTGCCTGTCTGCGGTCGTCTTCGATCGGCCCGCCGAGTATCTACCGGACCCCTTTGGCGACCTACGCGGCAACGTCCCGGTCGATCAATGCCTTCGGGGTGTTGTTGCCACGGTGGACGACGACAGCCTGCTGTGGCTCTGCGAGAAGCTCGTACCGGCGGACTAGCGCCTCTCACGCTACGGTTTCTATCTTTTACCGTGAGGACGAAGTTTGCTGAGATGTCCACTCCGGTGTTTGATTCGATGGTAGCGGGCAGACCCCAAGCTCAGGACGCGCCGTCGACCTCAGCGCGGGTGTAGATCTGGCCGATGCCCTCCGCTGCGCGGTCGATGTGGATTCCCGCCCGCTCGGCGGCTTCGAGAGTGTCGAGACGCTGACTCAGAGCAGCCTTCCCGTCTTCCCACATGTCGAGGTGGCCTCCCTTCATCAGCCCCCACGCGGCCTGGCGAGCGAGTTCGGCCAGCTCATTCTCAGCGGTGCTCTTGCCAGTCACAGTTCCTTCAGTCATCAGTCCAAAGTACCTACGCTCCAACTGTTCTGCTTTGGCCATCAGATCGGTGCGATTTCGCCGTCGTGCTGCGGGCACAGCTCGTGCGCCGCGTACGTCGCGAACAGAGTCGCGTGATACTCCGCGTTCGACTGACCCGGCCCGTTGTAGGCCTTCAGGACCGCCTGGATCGCCGCGCTCTGGCCACCGGAGTCGAACGTCTTGCACACCCGGTACCCGACATTCAGCGCATCCTGGGCGCACCCAGGACAGTTGATCGCGTAGTAGTTCAGCGAGCTGATCGCCTGGATGAAAGCGTCCTCGGAGGCCGAGGCCACCGGAGCCGTCCCGAAGGCGATCCCCGTAGCGGCCAGCACGGCGACTACGAACTTGAGCATGGCCATCACTTTCCCCTCAGCGCGTCAGCGCACCCTTTGACGACATCATCGGAGTCGTAGCCCCCTTTGGCGGGATCGGTGTCGAAGGCAATCTTGCAGGCATCCTCAATGCTGCGGACGTTATCGAAGGACTGTGGGCTGGACTGGGCAGCGCGCCACAAAGGGCGTGCCGCGTACACCAGGTTGTCGTGACCGAAGTCGTAGGACTTCTGATCGCTACCGCAGCCGACGAGTCCGAAGGCCACTATCAGAAGCACCGCCACGCACCTGCTCATCAGTTCCCCCTTCGATGATGGTGCCGTCAGTATGGAGCAACCTGGATCACGCCGGTGCCAAGGCTTCAACTGGCGCTGGGCCGAGCTGGTCTCGCATTTGAACAAACTGCAACGCGAGATGCCACCGCGCTGGGCGGTCGAGGGCCGCCGTTGACTTCGGTGGGCGTCAGGCGACCCAATAGGACTGCGATCTGACGTTCTGCCTTTGCCGGATGCGAGTAGCACATACGGCCTGACAGCGCCAAAGGCGATGAAACGCTCAGCACGACTGGCCTGTTCGAGTGTTTGTCGGCAAGACGCCATAGCCTTCAATTCGTGGACCTGACAATGCTCCTGCTCACAATCGCCACAGTCGTCTTGGCCGGGGGCTCGCTTTGGGCGACAGTGCACTACGGCCTAAAGACGATTGCGCAAGCCCGTGCCGCAAATGCTCTAGCCCAGCAGGCCAACGCTCTGGCCACCGAGCGGTCAATCGTGGAGTGGGTCGTAGGACGTTGGGAGAACACCAATCCTGGTCACTTCTACGCTTACAACTCAGGTCAAGACACTGCTCACGAAGTGACATTCTTGGCGTGGGACGGTGAGGATCGCGTGGAGGTCACGGCAGAGACTTTGGCACCCCCGACAGGCGGCAAGCACCCATTATTGGGTCCTTCAGATGGCTACGTGGAGTTCCGTCTACCGCAGCGAGAGCGGAGCGGACCTCGACCGGTGCCTGGGCCGCCGCCACCAGTCCCCACGCCGGACCCAGGCCCTGGATCATTCGGCGACTGGGTGCGCGAGAGCCGCCGCCAGCAGGACGAGATGATCGCCGAAGAGATCGACCGCCGAGAGCGCCAGCAGGTTTGGGTGCGCATCGCCTGGCGCTCGGAGTTGGGCCGCTGGTCGACACACGAGCTTCAAACCGGGTAGAAGTGCTGCAGTTTGCTGCCCACATTTTGCCCACAATGTGCCGAATATTAGAGGTGTCTAGAGGCACGTGCAGGTAGATGTTTTCGCAGCTCAAGCCATTTTCAAGTCCCTGACCAGGGCGCTGCGCAGAACCACGACTTCTTCTCCGGGTCGGGCTCGTCGTACGTGATCGGCAAGGCCGTCGTTACCGAGGACGAGGACTGGGACTTCTAGTCCTAGTCCTTGGCCCGACACGCGGGTTCGGTTGCTAACCGGCCAGATTGAAACGTCCTTGGCTGCCGTAGATGGCCAGTGAGATGAGCAGCGTCACCGACACCAGGACGACCAGCGAAGTCCGCACGGCGTCACCTGTCGCGACGCCGACACCTGATGGGCCGCCGGAGGCGTTGAAGCCAAAGTAGGTGTGGATCAACAGGATTGCGATGGCCATCAGGATGGCTTGAACGAACGACCACAGCAGGTCGATCGGACTCAAAAACGTCGAGAAGTAGTGTTGGTACAGACCTGCCGACTGCCCCAGCAGCACGACCGTTGTGTATTGGCTGGCAAGGAAAGACAGGATCACCGCGATCGCATACAGCGGCGCGATCGACACCATCCCGGCGACGATCCGGGTGCTGACCAAGAACGCCAGTGGCGGGATCGCCATGGCCTCCAGCGCGTCGATCTCCTGGTTGACCCGCATCGCTCCCAACTGGGCGGTGACACCCGCACCGAATGTGGCGGCCAACCCGATTCCGGCCACGACAGGTGCCGAGATGCGCACGTTGATGAACGCCGCCAGGAATCCCGTGAGCGCTTCGATCCCGATGTCGCCCAGCGAGCTGTAGCCCTGCACGGCCAGAGTCCCGCCGGTCGCGACGGTGAGGAATCCGACGACCACCAGAGTGCCGCCGATCATCGCCAAGACCCCTGCGCCCATACTGATTTCGGCGACCAGGCGAACGATCTCGATGCGGTAGAAGCGCACGGCAGCGGGGATGCCTGCTATCGCTTTGGCGTAGAAGAGCGCCTGATCGCCGATCCGGCCCAGCACGTACCACGGGCGCTCCGCCGCGCGGGTCACCCGGGGAAACACAGCCCGGTGGGTCATGGGGTTCGTCGCCTCACCCCCTCACTGTCGGTGTCGGGCCGGCGCACACCGTAGAGCCGTTCGTCCCGGTTATCGACATCCAAAGACGTCAATCGGCTGGGACCGATGCTTTGAGCCGGGGCATCTCATCATGGATGCTGATGGCGTGAGCTCATCCGAACGGTTCGACGCGGCTGGTGTCGACGGCATCCGCATCGCCGCGGAACGCATCGGTGATCCGGGCGCGCCGGCGGTGGTGTTTCTGCACGGCGGCGGGCAGACCCGCCGATCCTGGGGTCGAGCGGCCGCGGCGGTGGCTGCCCGCGGTTGGCAGGCGGTCACTGTCGACCTGCGCGGGCACGGCGAATCCGACTGGTCGCCGGACGGGGACTATCGGGTCGTCAGCTTCGCCGGGGACGTGCTCGAAGTCATGCGGCACCTGCCACCACGCCCCGTGCTCGTCGGCGCCTCGCTGGGCGGATTCACCGGCATGGTGCTCGCCGGCGAGCTGGCGCCCGAGGCTCTGCGCGCGCTGGTTCTCGTCGACATCGTCCCGGACATGAACCCGTCCGGCGCCGAGCGCATTCACCAGTTCATGTACGACCGCATGGAATCCGGCTTCGCATCGCTCGATGAAGTGGCCGACATGATTCAGGAGTACAACCCGCATCGTCCCCGGCCCGACGATCTCGACGGCCTGCGCGCGAATCTGCGTCACCGTGACGGCCGTTGGTATTGGCACTGGGATCCGAAGTTCATCGACGGCACCGCATCGCGCCCACCCATCGAGGTGACCGAAGTCGATCGCATCAACGCGGCGGTCGGAGCGATTGTGGCTGCCGGTACTCCGATGCTGCTGGTGCGCGGTCAGACGAGTGACCTCGTCACCCAGGAACGCGCCGACGAGTTCCTCCAGCGGTTCCCGCAGGTCGAGTTCGTCGACGTGGCCGGAGCCGGTCACATGGTCGCCGGCGACCGCAACGATCTGTTCGCCGATTCGGTCGTGAATTTCCTGGCGAAATGCGCCGCCGACCGGTGAACGAGGTGTGAACCGGCGGCGAACTGTCCAATCGGTGCTGGCGCCGGTCGCGTGCAACCGAGAGACTGAGCGTCGTGACCGCTACGTCGCTGTTGAACTCGATCCTGAACTGGCTGCGGGCCGGCTACCCCAACGGCGTCCCCGGCCCGGACCGGGTCCCGCTGTTGGCGCTGTTGCGCTCGACCCCGCTGACCGAGGAACAGATCAAAGAGGTCGTCGCCCACATCACCGCCAAGGATTCACCGGCACTCGAGGGCGGGATCAACGAGGACGAGATCGCCGAGTTCATCAAGGACGTCAGTCACCACGACGCCGGACCGGAGAACGTCAAGCGGGTGGCGGCCACACTGGCCGCGGCCGGTTGGCCGCTGGCCGGTGTGGCCGAAGAGACCCTCGACGACTGACTTATTCGCCGCGCAGCGCTGCGGTGTCGATGACGAACCGGTAGCGCACGTCGCTGGCCAGGACTCGCTCGTAGGCCTCGTTGATGTAATCGGGTTGAATGACCTCGATTTCGGGGGCCACGCCGTGTTCGGCGCAGAAGTCCAGCATTTCCTGGGTCTCGGCGATTCCACCGATCAGGGAACCGGAGAGGCTGCGCCGACCCATGATGAGTGCGCCGGCAGGCACTTCCATCGGATGTTCGGGCATGCCGAGTTCGACCAGCGTGCCGTCGAGGGCGAGCAGGCCCAGGTAGGCGTTCAGGTCCAGGTTGGCCGAAACCGTGTTGAGAATCAGGTCGAACCTGCCGGCCAGCTTCTCGAAGGTCGCCGGATCGCTGGTGGCGTAGTACTCGTCGGCGCCGAGGCGCAGACCGTCTTCCATCTTCTTGAGCGACTGGCTCAGCACGGTGACATGGGCGCCCATCGCCTTGGCGAGCTTCACGCCCACGTGTCCCAGGCCGCCGAGGCCGATGACCGCAATCTTCTTGTCCGGCCCGGCATTCCAGTGCCGCAGCGGCGAGTAGAGCGTGATGCCGGCGCACAACAGTGGCGCCGCGGCATCCAACTCGATGCCGTCGGGAATCCGCAGGACGTAGTTCTCGTCGACGACGATCGAACCGCTGTACCCGCCTTGGGTGGGCTGTCCGTCGCGGCCGACTCCGTTGTAGGTCCCGATCATTCCGGGATTGCTGCAGTACTGCTCGAGGCCGGCCTTACAGCTCGGGCACTCGCGGCAGGAATCGACGAAGCACCCGACGCCAACCCGATCGCCCACTTTGTATTTGGTGACCTCCGGCCCGACGTCGGTTACTACACCGGCGATTTCGTGACCGGGCACCATCGGGTACTCGACCTGGCCCCATTCGCCGCGCACCGTGTGGATATCGGAATGGCAGATGCCGGCGAAGTGAGTGTCGAACTTCACGTCGTGCGCACCCACGTCGCGGCGGGTGATCGTGGTCTTGGTCAAAGGTTCGGTTGCCGACGTGGCGGCATAAGCGGTAACTGTGCTCATCGTGTCCTCGTGATCGCGTTTCAGGCAGCACTGATCGATTCAGCGTTTTGAGTGCAAGTTGTCGCAACGTTGCGACCATGAGGCATAACCCGTCGGGGTGGGGTGGTAATCCCGACGTGACGAGGTTTACAGCCCGGCTGCGCGAACCCCGCCGTTGAACGATAACCGCTGATAGCTCACGACGCCCGCCAGCGTGTACGGGTCGCGGTCGATGATGCTCTGGGCGTCCTCGGTGCTGATGTCCGTGGTGATCAGGACACCGCCGGTGCCGGTCTCAAGGCGTCCCGCCAGCAGGAGGCGGCCGGCGGCGACCTCGTCGTTTAGGAAGGCAAGGTGCGCGGGTCGGGTCTGGTCGACCTCGTCGAGCGGCTTCTCGTAGGTGATCGTCAGCACGTGGAACACGGGTGTGAACTTACCTGGGACCGTCGAGTTTCACGTTTTGTCGCGCCGCACTCGCACTTCGGCCGCGAAACGTGAAATTCGGCGGCGGAGGGTCAGTTGATCGGCGCGTTGAGCCAGCGCAAGTCATCGAGGATGCCGCGGGCGGCGACCAGACCCTGGCCGGTCTGCCACACCTCGTTGTTGACGACGAAGACGCGGTTGTCGCGGTTGGCCGACAGCTTGCGCCACGGCCCGCTGTCGAGGACAGCCGGTGCGCGATCTTTGGCCGCCGGCGAGGCAAACGAGAGATAGATGATGTCGCCGTCGGCGGCCGACAGGTCGGGGGAGCGGCCCAGATCGGCCTCGGTGATGCCGATCTCGACATAGGGCTTGTCGGTAAAGCGTTGTGCGGCAGGGCGATCCACTCCCACGTCGGCCAACACCGAAGCCGGGAAGTTCTCCGCGCCGTACACCCGCATCGTGGTGTCGGTGAATTGGACGATCGAGGCCTGGAAATGCGGGGCGTCGTTCGCGATGCCCTTCTGCTTGGCCTGCTCGGTGAACGCCCCCACCAGATCGCCCGCGGCCTGCCCCCGCCCGGTCGCCGTCCCGACGGCCCGCAGGTTGTCCTGCCACCTGGCGGCGGGGGCGTCGGTGAACACGGTCGGGGCGATGGCCGACAGCGCCTGGAAGGACTGCGGCGTTGAGACCTGCGAACCGAGGATGAGATCCGGCTTGGCGGCCGCGACCGCGGCGAGATCCGGTGCGCTGCGGGTACCGGCACCGGGCAGATCGTGGATCACCGTGCCCAGATACGACGGCTGGCTGGTCGAGCCGTCCGGCAGGGCGGCCGCGACGATCCGCGACTGCAGGCCCAGCGCGCACAGCGCGTCGAGCTCGTCGCCGGCCAGCACCACGATGCGCTGCGGATCGGGCGCGCCCGGGTCGAGTCGGGCCGGCTCGGGTGCACACGATTCGTCGGGCCTGCGCTGATTGCCCAGCACGCCGGCACCTGCGATCTTCGTGGTGCTGGTGACCAGGCTGCGGGCGCCCGGCGGCGGGGGCGTCGACGGCGATGAGGAGCAGCCGCTCGCGACAGTCATGGCGACCGCGGCCAGCACCGCCCCGGCGGCCATCACGACACCCGCACGCCCACCACCGATCAGCACGACGCCGACGGTAACACCCGGCTCCTGCACGGTCGCTGAGCTGCGGCTGGAGGTGTCGGCGCCACGAATACGACAGAATGTAGGACCCACACCCCATTGGCAGCGAGCGACGGTTAGGATCAAGTACACGTTCTCGGCGCTAACGATCTTTGGAGGACAGTTGACTGCCGTTGTGCCATCGCGGGGAGAACTCGAGGCCACTCGACCCGCACCTGCACGGATGGGTCCCAAGGGCAACCTGGTCTACAAGCTCGTCACGACCACCGATCACAAGCTGATCGGCATCATGTACTGCGTCGCCTGCTTCATCTTCTTCTTCATGGGCGGCCTGATGGCGTTGTTCATCCGCGCCGAGCTGGCCGTACCCGGGCTGCAGTTCCTGTCGAACGAGCAGTACAACCAGCTGTTCACCATGCACGGCACCGCGATGCTGCTGTTCTATGCGACGCCGATCGTGTTCGGGTTCGCCAACCTGGTGCTGCCGCTGCAGATCGGCGCCCCCGACGTGGCCTTCCCGCGGCTGAACGCGCTGTCGTTCTGGCTGTTCGTGTTCGGCGCGATGATCGCGCTGGCCGGCTTCATCACCCCCGGTGGTGCCGCGGACTTCGGCTGGACCGCCTACACCCCGCTTTCGGACGCCATGCACAGCCCGGGCGCCGGAGGTGACCTGTGGATCCTCGGCCTGGCCGTCGGTGGTCTGGGCACCATCCTGGGTGCGGTCAACATGATCACCACCGTGGTCTGCATGCGCTGCCCCGGCATGACGATGTTCCGGATGCCGATCTTCACCTGGAACATCTTCGTGACGTCGATCCTCGTACTGGTCGCGTTCCCGCTGCTGACCGCCGCGCTGTTCGGTCTGGCCGCTGACCGCCACCTCGGTGCGCACATCTACGACCCCGCCAACGGCGGAACCATGCTTTTCCAGCACTTGTTCTGGTTCTTCGGGCACCCCGAGGTGTACATCATCGCGCTGCCGTTCTTCGGCATCGTCTCGGAGATCTTCCCGGTGTTCTCGCGCAAGCCGATCTTCGGCTACACCACGCTGATCTACGCCACGATCAGCATCGCGGCGCTGTCGGTGGCGGTGTGGGCACACCACATGTACGTCACGGGCGCGGTCCTGCTGCCGTTCTTCTCGTTCATGACGTTCCTGATCGCGGTGCCCACCGGCATCAAGTTCTTCAACTGGATCGGCACCATGTGGAAGGGCCGGCTGACCTTCGAGACGCCGATGCTGTTCTCGCTGGGCTTCCTGGTGACGTTCCTGCTCGGTGGTCTGTCCGGTGTGCTGCTGGCCAGCCCGCCGATCGACTTCCACGTCAGCGACAGCTACTTCGTGATCGCGCACTTCCACTACGTGCTGTTCGGCACGATCGTGTTCGCCACCTACGCCGGCATCTACTTCTGGTTCCCGAAGATGACCGGCCGCCTGCTCGACGAGAAGCTGGGCAAGCTGCACTTCTGGCTGACGTTCATCGGCTTCCACACCACGTTCCTGGTGCAGCACTGGCTGGGTGACGAGGGTATGCCGCGCCGCTACGCCGACTACCTGCCGTCGGACGGCTTCGAGACGCTGAACATCGTGTCGACCATCGGCGCGTTCATCCTCGGTGTCTCGGTGTTGCCGTTCGCCTGGAACGTGTTCAAGAGCTGGCGGTACGGCGAGGTCGTCACGGTCGACGATCCGTGGGGCTACGGCAACTCGCTGGAGTGGGCCACCTCGTGCCCGCCGCCGCGGCACAACTTCACCGAGCTGCCCCGGATCCGTTCGGAGCGACCGGCGTTCGAGCTGCACTACCCGCACATGATCGAGCGGATGCGCGCAGAGGCCCACGTCGGGCGCGCGCACGGCCCCGCCGACGGGGACGTGACGCGCCTGGACAACGAGAACGTCCGCACCTAACTCGGGATTCGCAAGCCTCGGGGTATGAGCATGTCCAAGGTGTCGGTGCTGATCACCGTCACCGGTGTCGACCAGCCTGGGGTCACCTCAGCACTGTTCGGAGTGCTGGCCCGCCATGAAGTGGAGCTGCTCAACGTCGAGCAGGTGGTGATCCGCGGGCGGCTGACCCTGGGAGTGTTGGTCTCCGGTGAGGCCACCGTGGCCGACGGGGCGCAGCTGCGCGACGACGTCACCGATGCCATTCACCGGGTCGGGCTGGATGTCACGATCGAGCGCAGTGACGACATGCCGATCATTCGCGAGCCGTCCACTCACACCATCGTGGTGCTCGGAAGACCCATCACCGCAGCGGCTTTCGGTGTGGTGGCCCGCGGCCTCGCCGCACTCGGGGTCAACATCGACTTCATCCGCGGCGTCTCCGACTACCCCGTGACCGGTTTGGAGTTGCGGGTGTCGGTTCCGGCCGGGGTCGGTGGGGAACTTCGCACCGTCCTGGCGCGGGTGGCCTCCGAACAGGGGCTGGACATCGCCGTCGAGAACTACAGCCTGGAGCGACGGGCCAAGCGGCTCATCGTCTTTGACGTCGACTCCACGCTGATCCAGGGCGAGGTCATCGAAATGCTGGCAGCGCACGCGGGCGCGGAGGAGGCGGTCGCGGCCGTCACCGAGGCGGCCATGCGCGGGGAGCTGGACTTCGCCGAGTCCCTGCATCGCCGGGTGGAAACCCTCGCCGGTCTGCCCGCCGAGGTGCTCGACGAGGTCGCCGAGCAGATTGAACTCACTCCTGGCGCGCGCACCACGATCCGGACGTTGCGGCGTCTGGGCTTCTACTGCGGCGTCGTCTCCGGCGGCTTCCGGCAGGTGATCGACCCGCTGGCGCATGAACTGATGCTGGACTTCGTGGCCGCCAATGAACTCGAGATCGTCGACGGCAAGCTCACCGGCCGGGTCGTCGGTCAGGTGGTCGACCGGGCCGGAAAAGCCAAGGCGCTGCGCGACTTTGCCCGTCAGGTCGGCGTTCCGATGGAGCAGACGGTGGCCGTCGGCGACGGCGCCAACGACATCGACATGCTGGCGGCCGCCGGGCTGGGCGTGGCTTTCAACGCCAAGCCCGCGCTGCGCGAGGTCGCCGACGCCTCGCTGAGCCACCCCTATCTGGACACCGTGCTGTTCATCCTTGGCATCACCCGCGCCGAGATCGAGGCGGCCGACGCCGTCGATGGCGTGCTGCGCCGGGTGGAGATCCCGCCGGAGTAGGCGCCCAGGCACCGAACTCGACGTTCTGCAGACGATCACTCGCACTTCTTCTGCGAATCGTCGGTTTCGGCGCGAAGAGAGGTGAGTGGGCGCCTTAGATCACCACGGCCGTCGACTCGACGGTGGCTGAACCGGTGATGCTGCGCCAGGCCCGGCCGAGCAGTTCGATCGCCTCGGTCAACTCGTTTTCGGGCAGTGCGAAGGGAATTCGCACAAAACGCTCCAGCGTGCCATCGACACCGAAGCGCGGGCCGGGCGGCAACTCGACCCCCAGCCGGGACGCCGACGCACACATCGCCGAACTCACCGGCGCGGGCAGTTGCACCCACAGCGACATCCCGCCGGTGCCCGGTAGCGGGCGCCATTCCGGTAGGTGCTGCTCGAGCAGGTTGAGCAGCAGTGTCCTTCGGCCTTTGAGGATTTCGCGGCGCTCGGGCAGGACGTCGTCAGCGCGAAGCGTGAGAAGCCTTGCGGCAGCGAGCTGTTCGATCACCGAGGTGCCGAGGTCGATGGAGGGCCGGATCGCGCGGATGGTGGCCAGCACGCTCGGCTCGGCCCGGATCCACCCGATGCGCATCCCGCCCCAGAACGACTTCGACATCGATCCGATCGTGATCAGCAGGTCGGTGCGCGAACTCATCGACGCGGCGACCGGCGGCGGCATCGGCGTATCCAGCCAGACGTCGGTGAGCGTTTCGTCGACGACTGTGCGCGTACGGGTCTCGGCGACGATGTCGCAAATTCGCTTGCGATCGGCGGGTGGCATCGAGAAACCTGTCGGATTATGGTTATCGGGCACGAAGTACGCCAGCGTCGGGGCGAGTTGACGAACGGCGGCGTGCACGGCGTCGAGTTCCCAACCCTCCCTTGTCATCGCGACCGGCACGGGCCGGGCGCCGGCAGTCGCGATCGCACTGAGCGCGCCGTGATACGTGGGCTGCTCGACGAGCACACGATCGCCCGGCTGTACGTAGGTCGCCAGGATCAGCGCGATCGCATGCTGCGCACCGCTGGTCACCATGATCTGGTCGGGCGTGGTGGGCAGCCCTCTGGCGCAATAGCGTTCGGCGATCGCGGTGCGGAGGGTCAGCACCCCGCGCATATCGTGGCCGGTCTCGTGCAGATACGACGCGGCCTCTTGGGCTGCCTCGGTGAATGCCTCCTGCACGGCGCTGGCCGGGGCGGCGAGTGCGGCCGACGCCAGGTTGATCGTGGCCGGCGTATCGCTGGGCGCACTGACAGGGGTATGGGGGAGAGCCACCGTGCTGCGGGCGCCGCGCCGGGCGTGCAGATATCCACTCTCGTTGAGCTCGGTGTACGCCGCGGTGACGGTGGTCCGGGACACCCGCAGCACATCGGCCAACGCCCGCTCGCTGGGCAGGCGCGACCCGACCGGCAATCGGCCGTCGACGATCAGCATCCGCAGCCCGTCGGCCAGCGCCTGGTAGGTCGGGCCACTCTTGCTGGAGGTACGCCAGTTGCCCAATTCCCGGACCAGAAGGTCCGGATCGAGGGTCCTGGCGGTCATCGTCGTCGTCATTTGCAAGCCAGTATGGGCCAACTGGCTATTGAACGGCAAGCCAGTGGCTCGACAGGATGGTCCTCATGAGTACATGGTTCTCCCGAGTGGCCTCTCGCCTCGCGACACTGCTCGACCCCGGTCACGGCCCCTGGAATCCCTCCTCGACCGGATGGGACGACGTCGACGCCGACGCCCGCCGGATGCGCGCCGACCTCGACGCCCTGCGCGTGCGCTTCTCCGACCACCGGTGAGCGCGGCACTGCGCGGAATCGCGCTGCTGACCGGCCTGGCCGGCTACGGCTTCTCGATGGCGATGATGGTGCGCGCCGGGCTCGGCCTCGATCCGTGGGATGTGTTCCACCAGGGGCTGACCCGGCACACGCCGATGACCATCGGGGTGGCCTCGGCGGTGGTCGGCGTCGTCGTGCTGCTGGCCTGGATTCCGTTGCGGAACAAGCCCGGCATCGGCACCGTCGCCAACGTCATCGTGATCGCGGTGACCGTCGACGCCGGCCTGGCCGTTCTGACCGCACCTGAATCGGTGCCGGTTCGGATCGCACTGATGCTGGGCGCGGTATTGCTCAACGCCGTGTCGACCGTGCTGTACGTCGGTGCCGGCCTGGGGCCGGGACCCCGCGACGGATTGATGACGGGATTGGTTGCGCGGACCGGTGTTTCGGTACGGCTGGTGCGAACCGCGATCGAGGCCACCGTGTTGAGCGTGGGCTGGATGCTGGGCGGCAGCGTCGGCGTCGGGACCGTCATTTACGCCTTCGGTATCGGGCCGATGGTTCAGCTGGTGCTGCACCTGACACCGAAACCGGTACTGGCCGCGAGCGGCTGGGCGAACATCCTCTCCAAGACCCGAAAGGGCAGCGACCCCAGGCGTGCGGACGCGGGCGAATACGGCACGATGGTGCAGTGCCCGATGCCGCCGACGAGGTCGACCCCGACCTGCTGATCGACTTCCGGAAAGTATCGCTGCGCCGCGGGGGCCGGGTCCTGGTCGGACCGATCACCTGGCAGGTCGAACTCGACGAACGCTGGGTGGTGATCGGGCCCAACGGTGCCGGTAAGACCTCGCTGCTGCGCATCGCGGCCGCGATGGAACACCCGTCCTCGGGCACCGCCCATGTGCTCGGGGAGCGACTCGGCCGGACCGACATGGCCGAACTGCGCCAGCGAGTGGGGTTGAGCAGCGCGGCGCTGGCCCAACGGGTGCCCGACGATGAACTGGTCCGCGATCTGGTCGTCTCCGCCGGCTACGCCGTGCTGGGCCGGTGGCGGGAGAACTACGAGGACGTCGACTACGCCCGGGCCGTCGACACCCTGGAGAGCGTCGGCGCCGAACACCTCGCCGACCGCACGTACGGGACCCTGTCGGAAGGCGAACGCAAACGCGTCCTCATCGCCCGGTCGTTGATGACCGATCCGGAACTGCTCCTGCTCGACGAACCCGCGGCGGGACTGGACCTCGGCGGCCGCGAGGAACTGGTCGCCCGGCTGGCCGATCTGGCCGCCGACCCCGACGCGCCGGCGCTGGTGCTGGTGACCCACCACGTCGAGGAGATCCCGCCGGGCTTCAGCCACTGCCTGATCCTGTCCGAGGGTCAGGTGGTCGCCGGTGGACTGCTGCGTGACACGCTGACAGCAGAGAATCTGTCCACCGCGTTCGGGCAATCGATCGCGCTGGATGTCATCGACGGTCGCTACTTCGCCCGGCGGGTGCGGAGTCGCGCCGCCCACAGGAGGCGCTGATGAGCGACAAACCCGAACCGCTGCCGGTCCGTCCGGCGGCCACGGTCATGTTGATCCGCGACACACCACAGGACGGTGTCGAGGTCTTTCTCATGCGCCGGCACCGGGCAATGGAGTTCGCCGGCGGCGTCATGGTGTTTCCCGGCGGGGGGGTCGACGACCGCGACCGCAACTCCGACATCGCCTGGTACGGCCCGGGGCCGGAGTGGTGGGCACAGCGCTTCGGCATCGACGAGGACCTGGCCGAAGCGCTGGTGTGCGCGGCGGCCCGCGAGACGTTCGAGGAATCCGGGGTGCTGTTCGCCGGACCGGCCGACGATCCGGACCGCATCGTCGCCGACGCCTCGGTCTACCGCGAGGCACGCGGCGCCCTGGTCGATCGCAGCCTGTCGTTTTCGGAATTCCTGCGCCGGGAGAGCCTGGTGCTGCGCGCCGACCTGCTGCGGCCGTGGGCCAACTGGGTGACCCCTGAAGAAGAGCGCACCCGCCGCTACGACACGTACTTCTTCGTCGGTGCCCTGCCGGAAGGCCAGCGGGCCGACGGGCAGAACACCGAATCCGAGCACGCCGCGTGGACCAGCCCCGAGGATGCGCTCGAGGATTTCGCCGAAGCGCGGTCCTTCCTGTTGCCGCCGACCTGGACGCAGTTGGACTCGCTGGCCGGGCGCACTGTCGACGAGGTGCTGGGCCTGGAGCGCCAGATTGTGGTTGTGCAGCCCAATCTTGCTGTGCGCGAAGGCAACTGGGAGATCGAGTTCTTCAACAGCGACCGCTACAACGAGGCCCGCAACCGCCGCGCGCCGCAGGGCTACGGCGGCGACTGAGGTGCGCGAGTTCGCCCATGTGCACGTCGGTGAGCAGCACCCTGGGGTCGGGGTGCTGCTGGTGTCGCGGCCGCCGACCAATGCGCTGACCCGGCAGACCTACCGGGAGCTCATCGATGCGGCCGCCGAGGTGGCCGGTCGCGCCGACATCGCGACGGTGATCCTGTTCGGCGGGCACGAGATCTTCTCCGCCGGCGACGACGTCCCAGAACTGCGCACGCTCAATCGTGGGGAAGCCGAGGCCGCCGATCGGCTGCGCCGCGACGCCCTCGATGCGGTGGCGGCGATCCCGAAGCCGACGGTCGCGGCGATCACAGGCTACGCGCTGGGGACTGGCCTGGGCCTGGCGCTGGCCGCCGATTGGCGGGTCAGCGGCGACAACGTGAAGCTGGGCGCCACCGAAATCCTGGCCGGCCTGGTTCCCGGTGGCGGAGGGGGCGAACGGCTGGCCCGCGCGATCGGTCCGGCCCGCGCGAAGGACCTGGCATTCAGCGGCCGCTTCGTCGACGCCAAGGAGGCGCTGGCGATCGGGCTGATCGACGAGATGGTGGCCCCCGACCACGTCTTCGACGGTGCCGCAGCGTGGGCGAGCAGCTTCGTCGACGCGCCGCCGAGCGCGCTCGCCGGTGCCAAGGCGCTGATCGACGGCCGCCTCGATGCCGGTGAGCAGGCGCAACGCTACGGCGAGGTCTTCGCCGCCGGCGATTCCAGTTAGGCTGCCCTGATGACCACGATCGACCCGGCCCCCCAACCGCACGCCACTGCGGAACAAGTCGAGGCCGCGCTCAAGGACAGCAAGCTCGCCCAGATCCTGTACCACGACTGGGAAGCCGAGAGCTACGACGACAAATGGTCGATCTCCTATGACAAGCGCTGCGTGGACTACGCCCGCAACCTCTTCGACGCCACCGTCCCGCCCGAGGAGCTGCGCGAGCTGCCCTACGACCGTGCACTGGAGCTGGGCTGTGGCAGCGGCTTCTTCCTGCTCAACCTGATCCAGGCGGGGGTGGCCCGGCGCGGCTCGGTGACCGACCTGTCGCCGGGCATGGTCAAGGTCGCCACCCGCAACGGTGAGAACCTGGGCCTGGACATTGACGGCCGGGTCGCCGACGCCGAAGGCGTGCCCTACGAGGACGACACCTTTGACCTCGTCGTTGGTCATGCGGTACTGCACCACATTCCGGACGTGGAGAAGTCGCTGCGCGAGGTCGTGCGGGTGCTCAAGCCCGGTGGCCGGTTCGTCTTCGCCGGGGAACCCACCAGTGTCGGCAACACCTACGCGCGGTCGCTGTCGACGCTGACGTGGCGGGTCGCCACCAACGCCACCAAGTTGCCCGGCCTGCAGGGCTGGCGCCGGCCGCAAGCCGAGCTCGACGAGTCGTCGCGCGCCGCGGCGCTGGAGGCTGTCGTCGATCTGCACACCTTCGACCCCGAGGACCTCGAGCGGATGGCCCGCAGTGCCGGCGCCGTCGACGTGTCGACGTCGACCACCGAGTTCACCGCCGCGATGCTCGGGTGGCCGCTGCGCACCTTCGAGGCCGCGGTACCGCCCGGCAAGCTGGGCTGGGGCTATGCCAAGTTCGCGTTCAACAGCTGGATCGGCCTGAGCTGGGTGGACGACAACATCTGGCGCCGCGTGGTGCCCAAGGGCTGGTACTACAACGTGATGATCACCGGGGTCAAGCCGTCCTGACGTTCGGGCGCGACGACGTCACCTACCTTTCCAGTGACGCCGGTGTGGCGGCGTTGGCCGAGGTCGCCGGTTACCGGCTGACCGATGCCACCCGGCTCGCCGACGTCGCCGCGATCCGTAAGCGGTTCGGCGAGCGCGGCACCGCACTGATCGAGACGACGCTGTTGCGCCGCAAGGCCGTCGCCAAACTCGGTGACCTGGCGGAGGTGTCCGAGTGGTTGTTCACCGACGATGCGCTGCAGCAGGCCACCGCCGCGCCGGTGGCCCGGCACCGTGCCGCCCGGCTGGCCGGCGCGGTGGTGCACGACGCGACCTGTTCGATCGGTACCGAGCTGGCCGCGCTGCGCTCTACCGCGGCGATGATCGTCGGTAGCGACATCGACGAGGTCCGGCTGGCGATGGCCCACCACAACGTGCCCGACGTGACGCTGTGCCGCGCCGACGCGCTGCGTCCGGTCAGCCGCGACGCCGTGGTGCTGCTCGATCCGGCGCGCCGGTCCGGCGGCCGGCGTCGCTTCGACCCGCGCGACTACGTGCCGCCGCTGGATGCATTGTTCGACGCCTACCGCGGCCGCGCCACGGTTGTAAAGTGCGCGCCCGGAATCGATTTCGACGCCGTTCGACAGCTGGGTTTCGACGGTGAGATCGAGGTGACCTCGGCAGGCGGTTCGGTGCGGGAGGCATGTCTGTGGTCGCCCGCGCTGGCCACCCCGGCGGTGCGCCGCCGGGCCTGCGTTCTGGACCGCGACGAGGTGGTCACCGACGCCGATCCCGACGACTGCCCGACCCGCCCGGCCGGACGCTGGATCGTCGACCCCGACGGGGCGATCGTGCGCGCCGGACTGGTCCGTCACTACGCCGCCCGGCACGGGCTCTGGCAACTCGATCCGGAGATCGCTTACCTCAGCGGCGATCACGTGCCTGCCGGGGTGCGCGGCTTCGAAGTGCTCGACGAGCTGCCGCTGCGCGAAAAGGTGTTGCGCCAAGCACTCTCGCAGCGCGATTGTGGGCAGCTGGAGATCCTGGTGCGCGGCGTCGACATCGACCCCGACGCATTGCGGCGGCGGCTGCGACCGTCCGGCCGGACGGCGTTGTCGCTGGTGATCACCCGGATCGGTACCGGCGCGGGAGAGCGTACTTCGGTGTTCCTGTGCAGAGCATCGGCCGCACTCACGTAGCGCGGGTACGCTGGCGGGCAACGGCTACGGTGCCGTCTTCACAGCGCGAGGACGATCGACACATGCGCATTCTGACCCTGACCGCATTGCTGGCCGCGGCTGTTCTGATCGGCGAGCAAACCATCGGGGTGTCCGCCGCCGCGACCGACTGTGCGGCCATGGGCGGTACTCCGGAAGCCGACAACATCTGCCATGTGCATGCCGCCGATTCCGGCTACACCATGGACTTGCGGTTCCCGACCAACTACGCCGACGAGCAGGCGATCCTGGACTATCTGACGCAGAACCGCGACGGCTTCACCAACGTCGCGCAGACCCCCGCCGTGCGGAACGTGGCCTACGAAATGGACGTCACTACACAGTCATTCACCTCGGGACCGCCCACCGGCGGCACTCAGAGCGTGGTGCTCAAATTGTTCCAGGATGTCGGCGGCGCCCACCCGACCACCTGGTACAAGGCGTTCAACTACGATGTCGCGCACCGTAAGCCGGTCGCCTTCGACACGCTCTTCCCGCCGGATGCCAAGGCCGTCAACGCGATATTCCCGGTCGTGCAACGCGAATTGGAGCGCCAGACCGGTCTCACCGGGGCGATCGCCACCAGCGACGGGCTGGACCCGTCGCACTACCAGAACTTCGCCATCACCGACGACGCGGTGATCTTCTTCTTCGGTCAGGGTGAGCTGCTGCCGTCGGATGCCGGGGCAACCTCGGCGTCGGTGCCGCGGAGTGCATTGCCGCCGCTGCAACTGAGCTAGGCCGGGTCGAAGCTGTACAGCTGGCCCGAACTGGTGGCCACCACCACTCGGCGGTCGCGGCCCACCGACACTCCGACCGGGAAGCCGTCGGCCTGCGGCAGGGGATAGCTGTTGAGGGTGTGGCCGTCGGCGGGATCGAAGGCCAGCAGTGACAGTCCCGCGGGCGAACCGGCGGCCACCGTGTACGCCACGCCGCCGGCCTGACTCGACGTGCTCAGCGGAGTGACATCGTCGCGGCGCCAGGCCACCTGGCCGTGATCGCCCACGTCCTTGAGTGCGACGAGGTGCGTGTTGGGGCCGCCGCCGAGGAGGATTAGTCCATCGGGTGACACCGACGGCGGTGTCTGCGGCAGAAAGTCCAGTGGCACAGACCATTTCACCTTGCCATCGGAGGTTTTCAGTGCCCACAGCTTGCGATCGCGCCCGGTGACGTACACGGTGTTGCCGTCGGCCGACGCCACCGGTGCGGCCAGCACACCGTCGGCGATCGCGTCACTGGTCCATTCGCGGGTGAGGATCGGCGTCTGGCCCGGGTGGTATTGCAGGCCGACGAGCGTGGACGCTTTCGCACCGGGCTGCCACAGGCTCACCACGATCGTGTGGGTCGAGGCAGCGTAGGCCGGTGGCGCGGCCACCGGGCATTGCGGCAATGCGCGGGCGCAGTCGGTCAGCCCGCGGGTGGAGTCGGTCGGGTCGAGACCCTCGACGAGATCGAGTGGCGTGCCGGTCACGTCGCCGCCGTGTGAGTCGAACACCAGCACCTGCCCGAGGTGGGTGACGACCAGCAACTGGCCACCGCCGAGAAACCGTGCGGTCGTGGGCATTCCGATGACGTTCTGGCGCCAGCGGATCCACTGGGTGGGCGGGTAGGACTGCATCATGCCGGGCTGGCCGATGAACAGGTTGTCGAACTGGTCGAACAGCGGGCTGGCGAATCCGCCGCCCAGCACCATGCGGGTACACCACCGTTGCCGGCCGTTGTTGTCGTTCTCCCACACCATCAGCGAACAGCCGCCTGCGGTTTGGCCGTTCACTGCGAGATAGCTGCCGTCGCCCAACGCGGCGCCGGCGCCCAACTCACCTTTGACCGAGCGGCTCCACTTCAGCCGCAGGGCGGAGGCGCCGCCGGTGGCGGTGTAGCTGCTGTTGGCGGCGTCGCCGTATTGGGCCGACCAGCCGTGCGCGGCGGTGGAGTCGACCCACGAGTCGGTGTTGCCGCAACCGGCCAGGCCGGTCACGACCAGCGCGGCCGACGCCGAAGTCAGCAATCGCCGCAGCACCCGTGTCACCTTCCCATCACGTCGATCCCGAAACGGGACAGTACAGGCGAGGGTAACCCGCGCCGAACCTCCGTTAGGCTCTCAGCCCATGACGTCGATGTGGGGCTCGCCGGTCCACAAGAGGTGGAGGGGCTCGCGCCTGCGCGATCCGCGTCAGGCGAAGTTTCTGACCAAGGAGTCGTTGCGCTGGGTCATCAAGAACCGCGCGTACACCCCCTGGTACCTGGTGCGCTACTGGCGGCTGCTCAAGTTCAAGCTGACCAACCCGCACATCATCACCCGCGGCATGGTGTTCCTCGGCAAGGACGTCGAGATCCATGCGACCCCGGAACTGGCGCAGCTGGAGATCGGTCGCTGGGTGCACATCGGCGACAAGAACACCATCCGCGCCCACGAAGGCTCGCTGCGGTTCGGCGACAAGGTGGTGCTGGGCCGCGACAACGTCATCAACTGCTATCTCGACATCGAGTTGGGCGACTCGGCGCTGATGGCCGACTGGTGCTACGTCTGCGACTTCGACCACAAGATGGACAACATCGAGATGCCGATCAAGGACCAGGGCATCATCAAGAGCCCGGTGCGCATCGGGCCGGATACCTGGATCGCCGCCAAGGTGACCGTCCTGCGCGGCACCACGATCGGGCGGGGCTGTGTCCTCGGCGCCCACGCCGTGGTCAAGGGCGACATCCCCGACTTCTCGATCGCCGTCGGCTCACCGGCCAAGGTGGTCAAGAACCGTAAGCTCGCCTGGGACACCTCAGCGGCCCAGCGTGCCGAGCTCGCGGCAGCGCTGGCGGATATTGAACGCAAGAAGGCCTCGCGTCTAGAGGCTTAAGTCCCCTCTCCGTGGGTCTTTGGGCACTATCTTCGGGCGTTTCTCCGGAGTTATGCCAGAGACGTCCATTGATGTCTTCATCGGGGAGGGCAGTGTGAAAATTTCCAGTTCCATCAAGGCTGTACTGGCCATCGCGTTGAGCGCAATCATCGCGCTGGCGGCCGCACCGTTTTCGGCGGCGACGAACTTTCCCGTCGTCGGCAAGTTGGGTAGCGCGCTGACGATGACCGACAGCGTCGGCCAGGTCTCGTTGAGCTGGAAGGTCAGCGGCCTCAAACCCAGCAGCGACGTGATGCCGGGCTATCCGGTGGCCGGCAAGCTCTGGGAGGCGACCGCAACGGTCAACGCGATCAGTGGCCCGGTCACGCCTGCCATTTCGCAGTTCAACGCGGTCGCTCCGAATCAAGCCGCCTACCGGGTGCTGTGGATGGTGGCCGCGCCGTCGAACATCAGCGGTGCCACGATCCCGCAGGGCGCGACGGCGACAGGCAAGATCCACTTCGACGTCACCGGGCCGGCACCGACCACGATCACCATGAACAACGGCATGGAGGATTTGCTGATCTGGACGCCGTGAGGCCTCGCGGCCGAACAGCGGCTTCAGCCCTACCAGTCGATGGCGAACGAGTCGGCCAGTACGGCTTGACCGGCGGCGGTCACGGTGACGGCGCGTCCGCGCGCGGTGCGCGCCAGCCAGCCCGCCGACAGGAAGCGGTCCAGCAGTGCTCGGCCGATGCCGCCGCCGAGATGGTGGCGCTGTTCGGTCCAGTCCACGCAATAGCGGATCAGCGGCCGGCCGCCGGTCGGCAGCACGACGCCGAGGCCGTTGAGGAAGTCGCGTCCCGCGCCGGTCAGCTCGTAGCGGACGTCATGTCCGACGTTGCTCAGCGAGTCGTGGACGTCGCGGTCCGGGTCGTAGCGCCCGTCACCACCGATCAGGGCGCCGCGGTCCAGCAGCGAGCCCATGACCGCGACACCGAGCCGGCCGGCGAGGTGGTCGTAGCAGGTGCGCGCGGCGCGCAGCCGCGCGGCGCGGGTGCCTTCGCGCAGTGAGCGCACCGGGCGCGGCGGCGAGAGCCGAACCAGATTCTCCAGCAGCTCGGCGACGTGCGGTCCGGCCAGCCGGTAGTAGCGGTGCCGCCCGTGGGCCTCGACCCGCAGCAGTCCGGCCGCGGTCAACTTGGCCAGGTGGCTGCTGGCGGTGGGCCGGCTGACGCCGGCCTCGTCGGCGAGCACGCTGGCCGGCAGCGCCCGTCCGTCGTCGAGTGCGAGCAGCACGCTGCACCGCGCCGGGTCGGCCAGCAGGGACGCGACCGCGGCGATGTCCGCGTCGCCGACGCTGGGCAGTTCGGCGGCGTCACGCATGACAGGCCTCCTTCGGTGCCGGTGAAACGGGCACATCCTCTGGCTTACCCCACCGCACCGACACCAGCGCGGCGATCAACTGGACGGCCGCACCGACGACCGTCGCGGCGATCACCCCGCCACCGGAGCCGAACAGGGAGCCCAGCGCCGCTGTGCCGACCGTGATGCCCGTCAGCCGCGACAGGTTGACCAGTCCCGACCCCAGCCCGGTCCGCTCGGACGGGATCGCCGCGAGCGCCAGGCTCACTGCCGGCCCGGTCGTGATGGCCAGGCCCGCGCCGGTCAGCACCAGGGCCGCCTCGATCAGCCAGATCGGCGCGGTCGGCCCGGCTAGGCCGTACAGCAGCTGGGCGCCGGCCAGCGTCATCAGGCCCGCGGTGATCGCAATCCGGGGACCGGTTCGTCGCGCCGCCACGGTGACCACCGGGATCAGCACGAGATAGGTCAGCGGCATCGGAATGAACTCCAACGCCGTGGCCAGCGGGCCGGCACCGCGCTGCTGCTGGAAAGCGATGCTGTTGATCAGCACCAGACCGTAGGTGCCGAACGTCATCGCGAACGTGGCGGACAGCCCGACCGCCGTCGATCGCCGGCGCAGCAGGTCCGGCGGGATCATCGGACGGGCAATGCTGCGCTGCCGCACGACGAATCCCGCGAGGCACGCGAGGGCAACGACGGCGAGCCCGCTCGTGGGCATCACCCCGAGGTGGCGGCCCTGCACCAGCGCGAGCGTCAGCGTCGCCAGGCCGACGGCGGTCAGCAGTTGGCTGCCGACGTCGAGGCGGGAGTGGCGTGGATCCGACGATTCCAGCAGATACCGGTAGGTCATCGCCAACGCGGCGACGCCGACGGGAACGTTGAGCCAGAAGATCGAGCGCCAGCCGGCGGATTGGGTGAGGACCCCGCCGACGATGGGGCCCAGCGCCGTCGAGGACGCCGCCGCGATCGCCCACGCCGCGGTGGCGCGGGCCCGGCCGGCGGCGTCGGGAAAGGCGGCCGCCGCGATCGCCAGCCCCTGCGGCAGCATGACCGCGGCTGCCAGACCCTGTACTGCGCGACCGGTCAGCAGGACCGGCAGCGACGGTGCGAGGGCACAGCACAGCGACGCGGCCACGAACACGACGACGCCGAGACGCAACAGCCTGCGCCGGCCGACCGCGTCACCGAATGCACCGGCGCCGAGCAACAGCGCCGCGAACGTGAGGTTGTAGGCGTCGACTGTCCACTGCGCGGCCGTCAGGCCGCCACCGAGGTCGGTGCTGATCGCGGGCAGCGCCAGATTGACGGCGTTGCTGTCGATCAGGCCCAGCACCAGCCCGAGGTAGGCGGCGACCAGAGTCAGCGTCGAGGAGCGAGTTGAAGGCATATCCGCACGCTAGGTGCGGAATGATTCGACGCCCGTCGAACTATGAGCGCCCCGGCAGGGCGTGCTCGACGATCGGCCGGCGCGACAGTGGATCACGTTCGTGGCGCTTGGCGGCCAGGTACACCTGCGCGGTCTCGGCGGCCACGGTGTGCCAGTCGAAATCGGAGGTCAGCCGTTCCCGTGCGGCGATCGCCCGCTGTTGTGCGGCGACGGGATCGTCGAGAACGCGACGTACCGCCGCGGCCAGCGCCGTGACGTCGCGCGGAGGGAAGGACACCCCGGTCTCGCCGTCGATCACCGCCTCGCCGAGTCCGCCGACGTTGGAGGTGACCAGGGGAATGCCCGCCGCGGCCGCTTCGAGTGCGGCGATGCCGAACGGCTCGTAGTGGCTGGGCAGCACGGCGACGTCGGCGCGGCGCATCAGCCGAAGCAGCTCGTCGTGGTCAACCAGACCGGCGAAGTGAACGGCCTTGAGCACCTTGTGCTTTCGAGCCACCTCCACCAGCCAGTCCTGCTGGGTGCCGTCACCGGCGATGGTCAGCGTCGTCCCCGGATGGGTGCGCCGGATCCGGGGCAGTGCGGCGATGGCCTCGTGCACGCCCTTCTCGTATTCCAGCCGGCCGATGTACAGCAGTTCCGGCGGCCCAGGATGAGCTTGGCGATGCGCGAAGGGCCAACGGCTGGAATCGATCCCGTTGCGGATCACCACGATCTCGGCCAGATCGGGGCCGAACAGTTCGGAGATCTCGTCGGCCATCGACGCCGAGCAGGCGATCAGCGAGTCGGACTCCCGAACGAACCAGGATTCGACGGCGTGCACCTGACGGCTGATCTGCCCGGACACCCAGCCGGAGTGCCGCCCGGCTTCAGTGGCGTGGACGGTGGAAACCATTGGCACATCGAAGAACTCGGCCAGCGCGATGGCCGGGTGGGCAACGAGCCAGTCGTGGGCGTGCACGATGTCGGGCTGCCAGCCCTTGGCCTGCAACGTCAGACCGGCGCGAATCATGGCGTGGCCCATGGCCATTGTCCAGGCCATGATGTCGCGACCGAAGTCGAACTCGTGCGGGTCCTGCGCGGCGGCGATCACCCGCACGCCTTCGTGGACCTCGTCGGTGGTCGGGTGTGTGCTGGGATCGGTGCCCGACGGCCGTCGGGCCAGCACCACGACCTCGTGACCGTCAGCGGCCAGCGCGGTCGCCAATTGGTAGACGTGCCTGCCCAATCCGCCGATGATCACCGGTGGGTACTCCCACGACACCATCAGGATCTTCATCGGGGCAACCGTCGTGCGTCGAGTGCGCCGAACAATCCGTCGGCCCGGTTCCAGCCGGCGGCCAGCCGCTCGGCCGCGTCGCGGCGTCCCGAGGCCAGCGCGTCCGAGATCTCGCGGGCGGCATGGGCGTGCAGGTGCGCGCGGTAGCGCGCGTAGTCGGCCGCGGAGTCCTTGCTGACCATGAACGGCCAGTCGCTGGACACTGTCAGTAGCGTTTCGCGCAGGATTTGGTCGGCGACGAAATCCCGGCTGGGGGAGGATCCGTTGTGCGCCAGGGCCTTATCGACCGTCGCCAGTGCGGTGTCGACGACCTCGGTGTTGAGCTGCACCAGATCGGCCACCTGCTCGCCGGCCCACACTTGCCAATCCTTGCCGGATCCCCAAGAGCTGGGCGGCAATTCGACGGGCGCACCGACGAACCCGGCCTCCAGCGCGTCGTTGAGCGTGCCCACCCGAATACCGGCCTCGGGCAGTGCGCGCAGCAGCCGCTCCAGCCAGATCGGGCCCTCGTACCACCAGTGGCCGAACAACTCGGTGTCGAAGGCGGCGATCACATGCGCGGGACGACCGATGCGTTGTGACTCCGAGATCAGGCGCTGGCGGACGACGCCGACGAAATCGGCGACATGGCTGTCGATCGCCTTGTCGGCACGCTGCGGGTCGTAGGGCGCCTTCGCATCGGAGTCGACGTTGCGGCCGGTGACCCGGGCCGGCTTGAGTCCCGTCAGGTGGTCGTAGGTGTGGAAGTCGCGGTATGCGGCGTGCCCGGGGTAACCCGACTTCGGGGACCACACCCGGTAACTGACCTGCAGGTCGCGGCCGAACGCCACCACGTCCGTCGCCCCGACCGGCCGGCCCAGCGCGGTGTCGCCGTGCAGCGAAGGCCCGTCGACCATGAAATGCCCGACGCCCGCGGCGGCATAGTCGTGTTCCATGCCTGGGGCGTAAGCACATTCGGGTGCCCAGATGCCCTTCGGCGTGTGCGCGAACCGCTGGCCGGCATCGGCAAGTCCTTCGCGCAGCGCGAATTCGCGCAACCGCGGATTGAGCAGCGGCTGGAACGGGTGGGCGAGCGGCCCTCCCAACAGTTCGACGGTGCCGGCGTCGATCAGCTGACGCAGCAAAGGGCTGGCGCCGTGGCGCCAGAGCGTGCCGAACTCATCGAGTGCGCGACCGGCTTCCTCGTACTCGCGAATGCCGAACTCGCGCAACGCTTCCGGAGTCGTCGCGGTGCCGGCCTCGGCACCGGTCGGGGTGCGCAGGGTGGCTGCTTCCAGTGCCCGCAGCTGCCAGTTGGCCAGCCAGCGGTGCATGCCGTCCAGGCAGTAGGGATCGTCGAGCTGCGCGGTGACCACCGGGGTCATGCCCAAGGTCAGCACGCCGCGCCGGCCCTCGGCGGCCAGTGTCCGCAGCACCCGCATCAGCGGCAGATAGGCCGCCGACCACGACTGGTAGAGCCATTCCTCGCCGACCGGCCAGCGGCCGTGGTGGGCAAGCCACGGCAGGTGGGTGTGCAGGACCAGGGTGAACTGGCCAGGCACCTGCTCCGACCTCATACGCGCACCGCGATCGCCACCAGATCCAGGCTTTCGTCGATGTCGCGCTCGCCGGAGTCGAGAATGTCGAAGTCCTCACAGCGCACGGCCGCCACGTCAGCCAGCAGATCGTCGGACCACGCCGCGTCGGCCAACGCCCGCTCGATCTGCGCGCCGATGATCGAGCCGCCGTGGCGCTCGTCCATCGCAACCAGACCCGGGCCGTGAAAGACCCCGCTCATCGAGCGCATCTGGAATCCGCCGTCGGTCAGCAGCTCCTCGAGTTCGCGCGCGTTGAGCTCGCGAGTGTGGAACGGGTTGACCGGGCTGTCCAGCCCGGGGGAGAAGGTGATGCGGTTCGGTGTCGACATCAGCAGCAGACCGCCAGGTCGCAGTACCCGCGCGCATTCGGCCACGAATTGTGGCTGATCCCACAGATGTTCGATGACCTGGAAGTTCACCACAATGTCAACTGAAGCGTCGGGCAGCGGCAGCGCCGCCAGGTTGCCCTCGACGACCTCGACGCGGGGATAGCGCGCACCCACGTGTGCAACGGTGGCGGCGTCGTAGTCCACGGCCACCACCCGGCGCGCGACCGAGGCGATCAGGTCGGCGCCGTAGCCCTCGCCGCACCCGGCTTCCAGCACGTCACGACCTGCGCAAAGGTCCAGCAGGCGGCGATAGACGACCTCGTGGCGGCGGAACCAGTAGTTCTCTTCAGCCAGCCCGGGGATAGTCCGTTCGCCGGTGAGCGGAAGACCGCTGTCACCTGCGTCAGTTACGAATGCGCTCATTGCAAGGCAGGCTAACCCGAAGTTGGCGGTTCGCGAACTGCTCGGTACCGATGGGCTGCTAATACACAAACTTCGACCAGCTATGGTGTTTCTGCGAACCACTCTAAGTTACCGATGGGTAACATGATGTGTGTTGCGGAATGACCAAAAAGTCTTGCGACCTTCTCTGGCCGCGGGACGCCTGCCAGGAGGACGTAGAAGACTCATGACGAACATCGTGGTCCTGATCAAACAGGTCCCAGACACGTGGTCCGAGCGCAAGTTGTCCGACGGTGACTACACCCTCGACCGCGACGCTGCCGACGCCGTGCTGGACGAGATCAACGAGCGCGCCGTCGAGGAAGCGCTGCTGATCAAGGAGCGTGAAGGCGACGCCGCGGGCACCGTCACCGTGCTGACCGCTGGCCCCGAACGCGCCACCGAGGCGATCCGCAAGGCGCTGTCGATGGGCGCCGACAAGGCCGTGCACCTGCTCGACGAGGGCCTGCACGGATCCGACATGGTGCAGACCGGCTGGGCGCTGGCCCGCGCGCTGGGCGCCATCGAGGGCACCGAGCTGGTCATCGCCGGCAATGAGGCCACCGACGGCACCGGCGGTGCGGTCCCGGCCATCATCGCCGAGTACCTGGGCCTGCCCCAGCTGACGCATCTGCGCAAGGTCACCGTCGAGGGCGGCAAGATCAGCGGCGAGCGCGAGACCGACGAGGGTGTGTTCACCGTCGAGGCCTCACTGCCCGCGGTCATCAGCGTCACCGAGAAGATCAACGAGCCGCGCTTCCCGTCCTTCAAGGGCATCATGGCCGCGAAGAAGAAGGAAGTGACCACCCTGACGCTGGCCGAGATCGGCGTGGAGGGCGATGAGGTCGGCCTGGCCAACGCCGGTACGTCGGTGGTGTCCTCGACGCCGAAGCCGCCGAAGACCGCAGGCGAGAAGGTCACCGACGAAGGCGACGGCGGCACCAAGGTCGCCGAGTACCTGGTCGCTCAAAAGATCATCTAACCCTTCCCCGGACATTCGAAAGACTAAGAGGCTGAACAGCAATGGCTGAAGTACTTGTGCTCGTCGAGCACGCTGAAGGTGCGGTGAAGAAAGTCACCGCCGAGCTCATCACCGCCGCTCGCACCCTGGGTGAGCCGTCCGCCGTCGTGATCGGTGCCCCCGGCACCGCCGCGCCGCTGGTCGACGCGCTCAAGGAGGCCGGTGCGGCCAAGATCTACGTCGCGGAGTCGGATGACGCCGAGGCCTACCTGATCACCCCGTTCGTCGACGTGCTGGCGTCGCTGGTGGAGTCGGCCACCCCGGCCGCCGTGCTGCTGGCTGCCAACGCCGACGGCAAGGAGATCGCCGGCCGGCTGGCCGCACGGACCGGCGCGGGCGTGCTGTCCGACGTCGTCGAGGTGAAGGAGGGTGGCTCGGCCATCCACAGCATCTTCGGTGGCGCCTTCACCGTCGAGGCCAAGGCCAACGGTGACACCCCGGTGATCACCCTGCGCCCCGGCGCCGTCGACGCTGCGCCGCAGGCCGGTGCCGGCGAGCAGGTGAACGTCGAGGTGCCCGCCCAGGGCGAGAACGCCACCAAGATCACCAAGCGCGAGCCGGCCGTGGCCGGTGACCGCCCGGAGCTCACCGAGGCCAGTGTCGTGGTCTCCGGTGGTCGCGGTGTCGGCAGCGCCGAGAAGTTCTCGGTGGTCGAGGAGCTCGCCGACTCGCTCGGTGGCGCCGTGGGTGCCTCGCGTGCCGCCGTGGACTCCGGCTACTACCCGGGCCAGTTCCAGGTGGGCCAGACCGGCAAGACGGTCTCGCCGCAGCTGTACATCGCGCTGGGCATCTCGGGCGCGATCCAGCACCGCGCCGGTATGCAGACGTCCAAGACGATCATCGCCGTGAACAAGGACGAAGAAGCCCCGATCTTCGAGATCGCCGATCTCGGCATCGTCGGTGACCTGTTCAACGTCACGCCGCAGCTGACCGAGGCGGTCAAGGCCCGCAAGGGTTAATCACGTCGGAAAGGCCCCCGGCACCGGTTTCCGGTGTTCGGGGGCCCTTCGCTTTTATTGGTCATCGAGCGTGCACGAACACGTCACGCGGGCGTTGACATCCCGCTGAACGCCTCAGCAACCGTGCAGTTATGAGCACTGCATCTGTACTCATAGCCCCCGACCACACCGAATCCGCCGCACTGCGCGGCCCGCGCTACTCGCTGCTGCTGTCCACCGACCCCACCCTGATCGATGCGGCCCAGCGGCTGCGCCATCAGGTGTTCACCACCGAACCCGGTTACGCACTGCCCGCCGAGGGTGACGGCCGTGACGCCGACCGGTTCGACGAATTCTGCGATCACCTCCTGGTGCGTGAGGACACCTCGGGAGAACTCGTCGGCTGCTATCGCATGTTGCCGCCGCCCGGTGCGATCGCCGCCGGAAGTCTCTACACCGCAACAGAATTCGACATCAGCGCGCTCGACGCGCTGCGGCCGTCGCTGGTGGAGATGGGCCGCGCCGTGGTGCGCGCCGACCACCGCAACGGCGCGGTGGTGCTGCTCATGTGGGCCGGCATCCTGGCCTATCTGGACCGCTGCGGATACGACTACGTCACCGGATGTGTGTCGGTGCCGACGCACTCGGAAGACCCGGCGGGTGCACCGCCAGGTACTCAGATTCGCGGCGTCCGCGACTTCGTGTTGCGCCGTCACGCCGCCGCCCCGGAACACACGGTGTACCCGTATCGCCCGGTGGTGCTGGGCGGGGTGGGCCTCGACGACATCGCGCCGCCGACCAGGCCGACCATGCCGCCGCTGATGCGCGGTTATCTGCGGCTCGGCGCGCGGGTGTGCGGAGAGCCGGCCCACGATCCCGAGTTCGGTGTCGGTGATTTCCCGGCCCTGCTGGACAAGCGGCAGGCCGATACGCGCTACCTGACCAGGCTGAGGTCGGTATCGGCGGCCAGTGAGATGGCCGACGGAGTCGAGGGGGCGGCATGACGACGACCGAGCACGCCTGGCTGCCGCGGGCGTTATGTGACGACAGCTGTGTGCGCGCCGGTGATGCTCCGCCGTCGCGGCGGATGGTCGCGACGGTTCGCGCGACCACGCGCATCACGGCGGCGCTGATGATGCTGATGGTGGTGCCGCTGCTCGCGGTGCCGATGCCCGGTCGCGGGCGTGTGCAGCGGTTCTACTGCCGCACCTTTCTGCGCTGTCTCGGTGTGCGAATCACGGTGTCCGGCGGCCCGATTCGCAACCTGCGCGGTGTGCTGGTGGTCAGCGGCCACGTGTCCTGGGTGGATATCTTCGTCATCGGCTCGGTGCTGCCCGGCGCATTCGTCGCCCGCGCCGATCTGATCGACTGGCCCGCCGTGGGCCTGGCCGCCCGGATCATGAAGGTCATCCCAATCGACCGGGCCAGCCTGCGCCGGCTGCCGCAGGTGGTCGCCACCGTGGCCGAACGGCTGCGCAACGGCCAGACCGTCGTCGCGTTCCCCGAAGGGACCACCTGGTGCGGCCTGGCCTACGGCCAGTTCCGTCCGGCGATGTTCCAGGCCGCCGTCGATGCGGGTCGGCCGGTCCAGCCGCTGCGGCTGACCTATCACCACCGCGATGGCAGGCCATCGACCGTGACCGCGTTCGTCGGTGACGACACGCTGTGGCAGTCGCTGAGCCGCACGGTTCGCACCCGGGTGACCGTCGTCGACGTCGAGGTGGCCTCCCTGGAGCTGCCCGGCGCCGACCGGCGCGAACTGGCGGCGCGCTGCGAGGTGGCCGTGCGGGGGCAGATCGCCCCGCGCTTCGAGCACAGTCACGCGCTGGCGGGCTGATTTCGACGCCGAACGTCACCCCCGAGTCACGTTGGGCGTCGAGCGTCACGCTGGAGTGACGTTCGGCGTGGTTAGGGCGTCCTGCCGGGGCCGGTATCCTGGACGGGCTATGAGCCCGACCGCCGGTCCGGTGTATCTCGACCACGCTGCCACCACCCCGATGCATCCCGCTGCCATCGAGGCGATGACGGCTGCCCTGGCCACCGTCGGTAACGCGTCGTCGTTGCACACCTCGGGCCGCGACGCCCGGCGGCGAATGGAGGAGGCCCGCGAGAGCATCGCGGCGCGCCTGGGCGCCCGGCCGTCGGAAGTGATCTTCACCGCAGGCGGCACCGAGAGCGACAACCTCGCTGTCAAAGGGATCTACTGGGCGCGGCGCGACGCCGAGCCCGCCCGCCGCCGCATCGTCACCACCGCCGTCGAACACCATGCGGTTCTCGACGCCGTCACCTGGCTGGCCGAACATGAGGGCGCCGAGGTGACGTTCCTGCCCACCGAACCCGACGGGTCGGTGACGGCGGGTGCGCTGCGCGACGCGCTGACCGAACACGACGACGTGGCGGTCGTCTCGGTGATGTGGGCCAACAACGAGGTCGGCACGATCATGCCGATCGCCGAACTGGCCGCGGTGGCCGCCGAGTTCGACGTTCCGATGCACAGCGACGCCGTCCAGGCGGTCGGACACATTCCGGTGGACTTCGCCGGCTCCTCGCTCTCGGCGTTGAGCCTGGCCGCACACAAGTTCGGCGGACCGACCGGTGTGGGTGCGCTGCTGCTGCGCCGCGCCACCGCCTGCGTCCCGTTGCTGCACGGCGGCGGGCAGGAGCGCGATGTCCGTTCCGGCACACCGGATGTCGCGGGCGCCGTCGCGATGGCGGCGGCGACCGACGCCGCCGTCGAATCGCTCGACGCCACCGGCGCCCGACTGCGCGGCCTGCGCGAGCGACTGATCAGCGGTGTGCTGGGTTCGATCGCCGATACACAGGTCAACGGCGCGCTGGGTGATCGTCGGCTGCCGGGCAATACCCACTTCACGTTCCGCGGCTGTGAGGGCGACTCGCTGCTGATGTTGTTGGACGCCAACGGAATCGAGTGCTCGACCGGATCGGCCTGCACGGCCGGGGTGGCCCAGCCGTCGCATGTCCTGCTGGCCATGGGCGCCGACCCCGAAGCAGCTCGCGGATCGTTGCGATTCTCGTTGGGTCACAACAGCACTGAAGCCGATATCGACGCCGCCCTGCGGGTGCTGCCCGCCGTCGTCGAGCGGGCTCGTCAGGCTGCGCTGGCCAGTTCGTCGCTGGGGGCGCTGCAATGAGGGTGCTGGCAGCGATGAGCGGTGGCGTCGATTCCTCGGTGGCCGCCGCGCGAATGGTCGACGCCGGCCACGAGGTCGTCGGCGTGCACCTGGCGCTGTCCCGTCAGCCCGGCACGCTGCGGACCGGTTCGCGTGGCTGCTGCTCCAAAGAGGACGCCGGGGACGCCCGCCGGGTCGCCGACGTGCTCGGAATCCCGTTCTACGTATGGGATTTCGCCGACAGGTTCGCCGAAGAGGTGATCGACGACTTCGTCTCCTCCTACGAGCGTGGCGAAACCCCCAACCCGTGCGTGCGCTGCAACGAGAAGATCAAGTTCTCCGCGCTGGCGGCCAAGGCGCTGGCCCTGGGCTTCGATGCGGTGGCCACCGGGCACTACGCCCGGCTCTCCGAGGGCCGGTTGCGTCGCGCGGTCGACGTCGATAAGGACCAGTCCTACGTGCTCGGCGTGCTGACCGCTCAGCAGTTGCGCCACGCCGCGTTCCCGATCGGTGACACTCCCAAGCCGGCGATCCGCCAGGAAGCCGCAGACCGCGGGCTCTCCGTCGCCGAGAAGCCGGACAGCCACGACATCTGCTTCATCCCCTCCGGTGACACCCAGGCGTTCCTCGGCGCGCGGATCGTGGTGCGACGCGGAACGGTCGTCGACGACGCCAGCGGCGCGGTGCTGGCCGAGCACGACGGGGTGCACGGATTCACCATCGGCCAGCGCAAGGGCCTCGGCATCGCCGGCCCCGGACCCGACGGTCTGCCGCGTTACGTCACCGCGATCGACGCCGAATCGCAGACGGTGCGGGTGGGCGCGAAAGAAGACCTCGAAGTGCGGTCGCTGACCGGCACGCGCCCGGTGTTCACCTCCGGTGTCGCGCTCGCCGGACCGGTCGAATGCGAGGTGCAGGTGCGCGCCCACGGCGGTGTGGTGCCTGCCGTCGCCGAAGTGGTCGGCGACGAGCTGAACGTGGCCCTGCGCACCCCCCTGCGCGGCGTCGCGCCGGGACAGACACTCGTGCTCTACCGGCCTGACCCGGCCGGCGACGAGGTGATCGCCAGCGCGACGATCAGCCGCCGGGAATCTTGTTGAGGATGTTCGTCATCATGATCTCGGGCACCGAATCACCGAAACCGCAGAACGTGACCTCCACCAGAACCGAAGACTTCAGCCGGTAGTTGCGGCCGCACCGACCGGGCCGGGTGCTCAGCGACTGTGTGTCGCCGTCGACGTCACCGACCAGCCCGGCGCCCATGGACCCGTCGGCGCAGCGATGCACTGTGGTGGAGAGGGTGTTGAACGCCTGCTGTGCGGTGGCCCCGTCGCGGTAGGCCGCGGCCGCTTCGGAGATCAGTGCGCGCCGCGGCGGGTACTGAAAGCTGGTCTTGTGGAAGTCCTCGACGTCGGTCCCGAAGGTGTCGGTCTCGGCGAACAGGAAGCGGCAATCCCGGGGCACCGCCTCGGCGAGGGGCTCGACGTCCACCATCGACTTGCCGTCCATGCTCGGGATGATCGTCACGTCTTGGCCGCCGCCGGTGATCGCCTGGACCTGCGCCTGGCTGAGCATCACCTGGTCGACGTCGATGATGCCCGGGGGACTGAACGGCGGCTCGCCCAGGGCGCGCAGCGGCGCCCCGTCGACCCACTGGGTGCAGCCCGTCAGCAGGGCCGCCGCTGCGCAGCAGGCCACTGCAGCGCGCACCGTCATCCCATCACGTTATGCCCCCGGCCGTGCGGCGCGCCGGGTGTGTCCAATACGGTTGCCCGGTGAGTGTTTTCGCGGCGGCCACCGGTATCGGTTCGTGGCCGGGGTCGGCGCCGCGGGAAGCCGCCGAGATCATGGTCGGGGAGTTGCATCAACTGCCGCATCTGGTGGAACTGCCGGCCCGCGGCGTGGGTGCGGACATGATCGGCCGGGCCGGCGCACTGCTGGTCGACATCGCCATCGACACCGTCCCGCGTGGCTACCGGATCGCGGCGCGCCCGGGTGCGGTGACCCGGCGGGCGAAGAGCCTGCTCGACGAGGACATCGACGCCATCGAGGAGGCCTGGGAGAAGGCCGGCGGCCCTGATTCGGGGCGGCCGGTCAAGGTGCAGGCACCGGGTCCCATCACGCTGGCCGCGCAGCTGGAGCTGTCCAACGGTCATCGGGCGCTGACAGACGCGGGTGCGGTGCGCGATCTGGCGTCGTCACTGGCCGAGGGGGTGGCAAGGCACCGGGCCGAGCTGGCCCGGCGGTTGGCCACGACGGTAGTCGTGCAATACGACGAGCCGGTGCTGTCGGCGGCGCTGGCCGGCCGGCTGACCGGGGTGACGGCGCTGAACCCGGTGCATCCGGTCGACGAGGCGGTGGCGATCGGCCTGCTCGACGAGTGCGTGGCCGGCGCGGGTACCGAGGTGCTGCTGCACAGCTGCGCGGACGTCCCATGGAATGTCCTGCAGCGCAGCAGTATCCATGCTGTCGCGGTGGATGTGAGCACACTCGGCGATGCTGATTACGACGGGGTGGGGGAGTTCCTGGACTCGGGCCGTGCAGTGGTGTTCGGTCTGGTGCCGACGAGTGCCCCGGCGGCCAGGCCGTCCGCCGAGGAGGTGGCCGCAGCGGCCGTCGCGATCACCGATCGAATCGGATTCTCCCGCAACGCGATCCGCGACCGCGTCGGCATCAGCCCGGCCTGCGGGCTGGCCGGGTCCGACGCTGCGTGGGCGCGGGTCGCGATCGGGTTGTGCCAGCGGGCGGCGACCGCGGTCGCTGATGATCCGGACGCGATCTGACCGTCCTGCGTACCCGTCCGGGAAAAATCAAGTGGTCGACTACTCGTAGCGCCCGACGTCTGTGCCCCTAGCGTTCGGATCAGCGATGGTTCGACGTCAGGGGTGGGACATGGCGGTACTGGGTGAACGGGCTGTTGTACTCGGCGCGAGCATGGCCGGCATGCTCGCCGCCAGGGTGGCCGCCGAACACTATCGGTCGGTGGTGGTGGTCGACCGCGATATACCGCCCGCGCGGCCGGTGCACCGCCGCGGAGTGCCACAGGCCGCTCATGGTCACGTGCTCCAAGCGGGCGGGGTCGCCATCCTCGACGAACTCCTTCCCGGTGTCCTCGCCGAGATGGTCGCCGACGGAGCGCCGGTCTGGAGCGACGGCGACCTCGGCCGGGTGTACGTCGAGTACGGCGGGCATCGGTTCCTGCGGTCTGGATGCCTACCCAATCCGGTGGCCGCGTACATGCCCAGCCGGCCATTCCTGGACTGGCATGTGCTGAAGCGTCTTTCAGCGTTGTCGAACGTCACTGTGCTCAGTGGCCACGACGTGGTCGGGCTGACGTCGTCACCGGACCGTCGGCGGGTGACCGGAGTGCTGGTCGCGCGCCGGGGTGCCACCGAGGCGGCCACGGAGTTGGACGCGGACTTGGTCATCGACGCCAGCGGCCGAGGATCCCGGGCGCCGGTGTTCTTGGACGATCTGGGGTACGGCCGCCCGCGCGAGGACGAGCTGACGGTGAACCTGTGCTACACCAGTCAATGGTTGCGAATTCCGGCCGGCGCGATCCACGAACACATGGTGGCGACCTTCCCCAAGCCCGGAGAGACGACCACCGTCGCCCTGCTCAACCACGAGAACGGCACCTGGCTGATGACTGTCGGCGTGATGGCGGGCAACGCGCCTGTCGAGGACTTTGCCGGCATGCTGCGCCTCGCGCGGCGACGACTCCCGAGGCACCTTCTCGAGGTACTCGAATCCGCCGCACCGGTCGGGAACACCGCGCACTACCGCACCCCGTCGAGCCGGTGGCGCCGCTACGACGAGATGCACCGGCGGCCCCAGGGGTTCATCGTCACTGGTGATGCGGTGTGCAGCTTCAACCCGATTTACGGACAAGGGATGACGGTGGCGGCTTTGGAAGCGCTCGCGCTGCAGCGTTGTCTGCGCGGAGGCGACCAGGATCTACCGCGGCGGTTCTTCCGGGCCGCCAGCAAGGTCGTCCGGGTGGCGTGGCGCAATGCCGTCAGCGCAGACCTCTCGCTGCCGGAAATCGAGGGTGAGCGCACCGTCGGGATGCGGATCAACAACAAGTTCGCCGACATGGTGCTCACTGCCGTCGAGACGGATCTGGTGGTCAACAGCCAGTTCTTCCGGGTGTTGAGCATGCTCGATTCGCCGGCCCGGCTGATGCGACCGTCGATCCTTGCGCGCGTAGCACGAGCTAATTTTGCACGGCCGCAACGGGTTCCAGACCGAGAGGTGGCGCTGGCGAGCTAGCTGTCCAGCTGCTTGACCAATCGCGCGGGGGCCTGCAGTCGGAACGAGGCATCGATCAGCTCGGCGACTTCGGCCCAGTCGATCTTGGCGGCGTCGAAGTCCAGGCCCAGCCAGCCGTACGGACCCAGATACGCCGGGTAGAAGAACCGGTGATCCTGCTGCAGCGCTTCGCGCTCGCTGTCGTCCACCTTCACCAGCAGTGCGTGGGCGTACCGGATCATCGGGCCGCTGGGGTTTCTCTGACTGCCGCCGTAGACGGCGAACATCTTCGGCGCCGAGAACGTCGGCCGGCCGTGCGAGATCTTCTCGGTGGCCTCGGGCAACGCCAGCGCGATCTCGCGCACCCGGGCCAGGATCGGGTCGGCGTCGTCGAACATGATCGGATGCGGCATGGATCCCACCTTCCCATGGCCGACGGCGTCGGTGGGCTCCGATAGCCTGCGAGGGTGGCTTCACAGACGTCCGATCCCGAGGTTGATCCCATCGATCCGGATGTGCGGCGGCGTTGGCAGGATCTTGCCGAAGAGGTGCGTGAGCATCAGTTCCGCTACTACATCAAGGACGCGCCGATCGTGTCCGACGCGGAGTTCGACAAGCTGTTCAACGAGCTGCTCGCCCTCGAGGAGCGCTTCCCCGAGCTTCGGGTTCCCGACTCGCCCACCCAGCTGGTCGGCGGTGCCGGGTTCGCCACCGACTTCGCCGAGGCAGCCCACCTCGAACGCATGCTCAGCCTCGACGACGTGTTCAACACCGAGGAGCTGGCGGCCTGGTCCAACCGGGTGGAAGCCGAGATCGGCAAAGACCCGCAGTACCTCTGCGAGCTGAAGATCGACGGTGTCGCGATCGCCCTGGTGTACCGCAACGGCCGGCTGGAGCGTGCCGCCACCCGCGGTGACGGCCGGGTCGGCGAGGACGTCACCAACAACGCCCGCACCATCGACGACATCCCCGAAAACCTCACCGGGACAGATGAATACCCCGTGCCTGCGCTCCTGGAGGTGCGCGGCGAGGTGTTCTTCCGGGTGGCTGACTTCGAGAACCTCAACGCCAGCCTGGTGGAGGAGGGCAAGGCGCCGTTCGCCAACCCGCGCAACAGCGCGGCCGGCTCACTGAGGCAGAAGAATCCGGCGGTCACCGCGCGGCGGCGGCTGCGGATGATCTGCCACGGCCTGGGCCGCGCGGAGTTTTCGGCAGGCTATGCCCCCGCCTCCCTGCACGACACCTACTTCGCCCTGAAGGCCTGGGGTCTGCCGGTCTCCGACCACACCACTCGGGTGGCGGGGCTCGCCGCTGTCGAGGAGAAGATCGTCTACTGGGGCGAGCGCCGCCACGAGATCGAGCACGAAATCGACGGTGTGGTGGTCAAAGTCGACGACTTCGCTCAGCAACGCCGCCTCGGCGCCACCTCCCGCGCGCCGCGCTGGGCGTGCGCGTACAAGTACCCGCCGGAGGAAGCCCAGACCAAGCTGCTCGACATTCAGGTCAACGTCGGCCGCACCGGCCGCGTCACCCCGTTCGCGATGATGACGCCGGTGAAGATCGCCGGGTCGACCGTGGGCATGGCCACCCTGCACAACGGGTCGGAGGTCAAGCGCAAGGGTGTCCTGATCGGCGACACGGTGATGATCCGCAAGGCCGGTGACGTCATCCCCGAGGTGTTGGGTCCCGTCGTCGACCTGCGCGACGGCTCCGAGCGCGAATTCGTGATGCCCACCCACTGCCCGGAGTGCGGCACCCCCTTGGCCCCGGCGAAGGAGGGTGACGTCGACATCCGCTGCCCCAACGCTCGGTCGTGTCCCGCGCAGCTGCGCGAGCGGGTGTTCCACCTGGCCGGGCGCGGCGGGCTGGATATCGAAGGGTTGGGCTATGAGGCGGCGACCGCGTTGCTGGCGGCCAAGGTCATCACCGACGAAGGTGACCTGTTCAGCCTCACCAGCGCCGACCTGCTGACCTCGGATTTCTTCAAGACCAAGGACGGTGCGCTGTCGGCTAACGGCGCCCGGTTCCTGGTCAATCTGCAACAGGCCAAGGACCGGCCGCTGTGGCGGATCCTGGTGGCGCTGTCCATCCGGCACGTCGGGCCGACCGCGGCCCGCGCGCTGGCGGTGGCGTTCGGCAGCCTCGACGCCATCATGGCGGCGTCCGAGGAACAGCTCGCCGACGTCGAGGGTGTCGGACCGACGATCGCGGCCGCCCTGGTCGAGTGGTTCGCCGTCGACTGGCATCGCGCGATCGTCGACAAGTGGCGGGCGGCCGGCGTGCGGATGGAAGACGTTCGCGACTCGTCGATAACGCCTACGCTGCAAGGGCTTTCGATCGTGGTCACCGGGTCGCTGCCGAACTTCTCCCGCGATGAGGCCAAGGAGGCGATCATCAGCCGCGGCGGTAAGGCGGTCGGCTCGGTGTCGAAGAAGACCTCCTACGTCGTGGCGGGAGATTCGCCGGGCTCGAAGTACGACAAGGCTGTCGAGCTGGGTGTACCGATCCTCGACGAGGACGGGTTTCGCACCCTGCTGGAACAGGGCCCGCCGCCCGCCGACGCCGATTCCGACGCCGACGAGTGAGTCAGCGCAGGATCGTCGCGACGATCCCGGCCAGGTAGCCCAGCCGGGCCACCTCGGACGGACGGAACAGCGGGCCGCCCGGGCGGCCAAGCAGCACAGCGGTATTCGGATCACCCAGCGGCGCGGCGGCCAGTGTGGTGTCCATGTCGCGCCACACCTGCGGCACCCACTCGGCGGTGCCGTCGAGAGCCTCGGCGTGCGTCAGTGGCAGCCACGGCGCCGACGTGGCCGGGGTCTCCGGTGCACCGGGGCTGCCGACAATGCGCTCGACGCCCGACTCCGAGTTGCGCGCCACCGTGCACCAGCCCACCCGCAGCACGCGCGGGGCCTCCTCAGCGAGCACCTGCAGCTTGGCGTCCCGGCTGCCGGCCGCGGCGATGTGGTCGATCAGCTCCAGTTCGCGGTGGGCCTCCAGCAGCCCGGTGTGCGGCCGAATGGTGTCGACCCGCACACCCTTGATCTGCTCGGCGGCCGTGATCAACCTGTCGGGCATCGCGCCTAGCGGCAGTTCGACCACCAGGTCGTCGATCGCCCAGCCGGCTCCGCGCTCGACGACGTCGAGGGACAGGATGTCGGCGCCGACGGTGCCCAGGGCGACGGCGAGCGAGCCGAGGCTACCGGGCCGGTCGACCAGCTGGACCCGCAGCAGATACGAAGGCACGCGGACACTGTTTCATAGCCGCGCAGACTCAGCATTCCGGCAGGGTCAGCGCTGACACTGCAGTTGTTCGCGGCTGCTCTCGACGTTCGTGTGCAACACCTGCAGTCTGGGCGAGGAAGTGCAGTCACCTAGGCTTGATCACCGTGTCCCAGATCTCCCGCGACGACGTCGCCCGGCTAGCCAAGCTGGCCCGGCTGGCCCTGACCGACCACGAACTCGACAGCTTCGCCGGCCAGCTCGACGCCATTTTGGAGCACGTCAGCCAGATTCAGGCCGTCGACACGTCCGATGTGAAGCCGACCGACAACCCGCTGAAAGACGTCAACGTCACCCGGCCCGACGTGGTCCAGGCGTGCCTGACGCAGGAGGAAGCGTTGGCCGAGGCGCCGTCGTCGGCCGAGGGCCGGTTCGCCGTGCCGCAGATTCTCGGGGAGTCCCAGTGAGCGACCTGATCCGACTCGACGCCGCCACCCTCGGCGAAAAGATCGCGGCCAAGGAGGTCTCCTCGGTCGAGGTCACCCAGGCCTGCCTGGATCAGATCGCCGCCACCGACGAGCGTTACCACGCCTTCCTGCACGTCGCCGCCGACGAGGCGCTGGCCAGCGCCGCGCGCATCGACGCCGCCGTCGCCGCCGGGGAGAGCCTGCCGTCACCGCTGGCCGGTGTGCCGCTGGCGCTCAAGGACGTCTTCACCACCACCGATATGCCCACGACATGCGGCTCGAAGATCCTCGAGGGCTGGACTTCGCCGTACGACGCGACCGTCACCGCGCGGCTGCGCGCCGCCGGGACCCCGATCCTCGGCAAGACCAACATGGACGAGTTCGCCATGGGCAGCTCGACGGAGAACTCCGCGTACGGCCCGACCCGCAATCCGTGGGACACCGACCGGACGCCCGGCGGCTCCGGCGGCGGCAGCGCCGCCGCGCTCGCCGCCTTCCAGGCACCGCTGGCCATCGGCTCCGACACCGGCGGCTCGATCCGCCAGCCCGCCGCGCTGACCGCCACCGTCGGGGTCAAACCCACCTACGGCACGGTGTCGCGGTACGGGCTGGTGGCGTGCGCGTCGTCGCTGGACCAGGGCGGGCCCTGCGCCCGCACGGTGCTGGACACCGCGCTGCTGCACTCGGTGATCGCCGGGCACGACCCGCGCGACTCCACGTCGGTCGACGCGCAGGTTCCCGACGTCGTCGCGGCCGCGAAGGCCGGCGCCACCGGCGACCTGTCAGGTGTGCGGATCGGTGTGGTCAAGCAGCTGCGCAACGGCGAGGGCTACCAGCCGGGCGTGCTGTCCTCGTTCAACGCCGCCGTCGAGCAGCTCGAAGCGCTGGGCGCACAGGTCAGCGAGGTCGACTGCCCGCACCTGGACTACTCGCTGTCGGCGTACTACCTGATCCTGCCCTCGGAGGTGTCGAGCAACCTGGCGCGCTTCGACGCCATGCGCTACGGCCTGCGGGTCGGTGACGACGGCACTCGCAGCGCCGAAGAGGTGATGGCCCTGACGCGGGCGGCCGGATTTGGCCCAGAAGTCAAGCGCCGCATCATCATTGGCACTTATGCGCTGTCGGCGGGCTATTACGACGCCTACTACAACCAGGCCCAGAAGGTCCGGACCCTGATCGCGGGCGACCTCGACGCCGCCTACCAGAAGGTGGACGTGCTGGTGTCCCCGGCGACCCCGACCACCGCGTTCCGGCTGGGGGAGAAGGTCGACGATCCGTTGGCGATGTACTTGTTCGACCTGTGCACGCTGCCGTTGAACCTGGCCGGGCACTGCGGAATGTCGGTGCCGTCCGGTCTTTCGGCCGATGACAATCTGCCGGTCGGGCTGCAGATCATGGCGCCTGCCCTGGCCGACGATCGGCTCTATCGGGTAGGAGCCGCCTATGAGACTGCCCGCGGTTCGCTGCCAACGGCGGTCTGACGGGGCAGGATAGGTCCCATGCGTATCGGAGTGCTGACCGGTGGGGGTGACTGTCCGGGCCTGAACGCGGTGATCCGGGCTGTGGTGCGGACCTGCGACGCCCGGTACGGGTCGTCGGTTGTCGGGTTCCTCGACGGCTGGCGGGGGTTGCTCGAGGACCGCCGGATCCAGTTGCACAATGACGACCGCAACAACCGGTTGCTCGCCAAGGGCGGCACCATGCTGGGCACCGCCCGCACGAATCCGGACAAGTTGCGCGCCGGGCTGGACGACATCAAGCAAACGTTGGAAGACAACGGGATTGACGTGCTCATCCCGATCGGTGGCGAGGGAACGCTGACCGCCGCGCACTGGCTGTCCGAGGAGGGTGTGCCCGTCGTCGGTGTGCCCAAGACCATCGACAACGACATCGATTGCACCGACGTGACATTCGGCCACGACACCGCTCTGCAGATCGCCACCGATGCCATCGACCGGCTGCACAGCACGGCCGAGTCGCATCAGCGGGTGATGCTCGTCGAGGTGATGGGACGGCACGCCGGCTGGATCGCGCTGAGTGCCGGGCTGGCGTCCGGCGCGCACATGACGCTGATTCCCGAGCAGCCGTTCGACGTCGAAGAGGTGTGCCGGCTGGTCAAAAAGCGCTTCCAGCGCGGGGAGTCCAGCTTCATCATCGTGGTCGCCGAAGGCGCCAAGCCCGCCGAGGGCTCGATGCAGTTGCGGCAGGGCGGTACCGACGAGTTCGGTCACGAACGCTTCACCGGGGTGGCCCAGCAGCTGGCCGTCGAGGTGGAGAAGCGCATCAAGAAGGAAGTTCGGGTCACCGTGCTCGGCCACGTGCAGCGCGGCGGCACCCCGACGGCCTACGACCGGGTGCTGGCCACCCGGTTCGGGGTGAACGCCGCCGACGCCGCGCATGCCGGCGAGTACGGGATGATGGTGTCGCTGCGCGGCCAGGACATTGGCCGGGTTCCGTTGGCCGAGGCGGTGCGTCAGCTGAAGCTGGTGCCGCAGACCCGTTACGACGACGCCGCCGCGTTCTTCGGCTGAGCTATTCGCCCATTCCCGCGGCGACGAAGTCCACAACGGCGGCCACCGCGTCGGCGGCGGCCGGCCCGCTGGCGCTGACCCGCAGCTGATCGCCCAGCCGACTGTCGAGGCTGACGAGCATGATCATGCTGTCGGCGGCCACCGGGCCGATGTCACGGGTCAGGTTGGTGATGGTCACCGTCGCGTCGAAGGTGCTCAGTTGGGTCACCAGCTTCGCCGCGGGACGGGCGTGAAACCCGTTGGCGTTCACCACTTCTACGTCGCGAGTGACGTCGTGTGCGTCGCCAGTCTCGGGTGCTGCGGCTGGGGGTGAGACGTCGCCGAGGTGTTCCTGCTTGGCCGCCAGCCCGCGCAGTGCCTCGGCGGCCACGTCGGGCAGAGGCGCGCCGGCCGCGGCGGTGACGACGGCGGCCACCAACCCCTCGACCAGGGGTGCGGAGCACAGCGTGACCCGTGCGGCCACGTCGCTGTCGAGGAGTTCCAGGGCCAGCTCCGCCGACATCACCGCGCTGCCGAGATCCATCAGCACCAGCACACCGTCGGGACTGTCGGCCTGTTCGATCGCGGCGGCCACGGCCGTGGCATCGGTTCCAAAGGTCGACTCGTCCAACCCGGCCGCCACCGCCACGGTCGGGCCGGTGCCGTGCGTCATCTCCTCGGCCAAGCCGACGGCGGCCCGCGCCAGGGCCCGGCTGTGCGACACGACGACCAGACCGATCACGAGAGCGCTGCCGCTGCGGTCTCCAGCAGCAGGGTGGCACTCGTCGCGCCCGGATCCTGGTGGCCCGCACTGCGTTCCCCAAGATAACTGGCCCGGCCCTTGCGCGCGACGAGCGGCGTGATGCGGTCCCGGCCCTCGGCGGCTGCGGTGGCCGCGGCTGCCAGTGCCGCCGCGATGCCCTGGTCCGCGGCGGTGTCGTAGGCGGCCGCGGCCGCGGCCAGCGCGTCGTACATCGTCTTGTCATCCAGCTCGGCCTTGCCGCGAGCCTGCACACCCTGCACTCCGGCGCGCAACGCGACACCAAACGTCGTCGCGTCGACCGGGTCGGCGCCCTGCAGCGCGGCACCCAGCCGCAGGAAGAACGTTCCGTACAGCGGTCCGCTGGCCCCGCCGACACTGCTGACCAGTGTCATGCCGACCTTCTTGAACAGCGCGTCGGCGGAGTCGAACGTGGTGTCGTCCAGCACGGCGACGACGGCGGCCATGCCGCGGTCTATGTTGGTGCCGTGATCGGCGTCCCCGATCGCCGAATCCAGCTCGGTCAGCAGTGCGGCGTTGGCATGGATGGCGGCGGCGAACTCCCGCAGCCAGGCGCCGAAGGTCTCGACCGTCATGGCCATATCAGGCACCCCACCGCAGGCCGGGCGTGTTCACCGGGGCATCCCACAGCCGGACCAGCTCGTCGTCGACCTTGAGCAGCGTCACCGAGCAGCCCGCCATCTCCAGCGAGGTGATGTAGTTGCCGACCAGCGACCGCGCGATCGTGATGCCCGCCTTGCCGAGTAGGTGCGCGACCTCGTGGTACATCACGTAGAGCTCGAGCAGCGGCGTACCGCCCATGCCGTTGACGAAGGCGATCACCGGATCCCCGGCCCGAAACGGCAGGTCCGCCACGATCTGGTCGACCAGCAGCGCAGCGATCTCCTTGGCGGGAGCCAGGGGGATCCGCCGGCGTCCCGGCTCGCCGTGAATGCCGATGCCCAGCTCCATCTCGTCGTCGCCGAGCTCGAATGTCGGCTTGCCGGCCGCCGGCACGGTGCAGGAGGTGAGTGCCACGCCCATGCTTCGGCCTTGGGCGTTGACCGTGCGGGCGATCTCGGCCACCTCGGCCAGGGGCCGGCCCTGCTCGGCGGCGGCGCCGGCGATCTTCTCCAGCAGTACCGTCACTCCGACCCCACGCCGGCCCGCCGTGAACAGGCTGTCCTGCACGGCCACGTCGTCGTCGGTGATCACCGCCACCACGTCGATTCCTGTTTCGGCAGAGACCATTTCGGCGGCCATCTCGAAATTCATCACGTCGCCGGTGTAGTTCTTCACGATGTGCAGCACGCCGGCGCCGCCGTCGACTCCGCGGGTAGCGGCGATGATCTGATCCGGCACGGGGGAGGTGAACACCTCACCGGCGCAGGCGGCATCCAGCATGCCGAGCCCGACGAATCCGCCGTGCATCGGTTCGTGCCCCGATCCGCCGCCGGAGACCAGACCGACCTTGCCCGCCACCGGGGCATCCTTTCGGAAGACCACTCGGTTGTCGTGGTCCACCCGCAGCCGGTCACCGTGGGCGGCCGCGAGTCCCAGAAGCGCTTCGCCGACGACATCGGCGGGGTCATTGATCAGCTTCTTCACGCAGCCATCTGAGCACGCGGGCACGGCGCTCACAACGGTCGCTGTCTGCTCGCGGGGAAAAGCGGCCCCACTAGGATTGACGTCATGACTGCTGCTGCGCAGGCTGACCTGCTCGACTACGACGACGTCATCGCCCGCTTCGACCCGGTGCTCGGGCTCGAGGTGCATGTCGAGCTGTCGACGGCCACCAAGATGTTCTGCCCCTGCGCGACGACGTTCGGCGCCGAGCCCAACACCCAGGTGTGCCCGGTCTGCCTCGGTATGCCCGGCGCGTTGCCGGTGCTCAACGAGGCCGCCGTCGAGTCGGCCATCCGCATCGGTTTGGCGCTGAACTGCAGCATCGCGCCGTGGTCGCGGTTCGCGCGGAAGAACTACTTCTACCCCGATCAACCGAAGAACTATCAGATCTCGCAGTACGACGAGCCGATCGCGTTCGACGGCTACCTCGATGTCCCGCTGGACGACGGCAGCACGTTCCGCGTCGCCATCGAGCGCGCGCACATGGAGGAGGACACCGGCAAGCTCACGCACGTCGGTGGCGACACCGGGCGCATTCACGGCGCGACGACCTCGCTGCTCGACGTCAACCGGGCTGGCGTTCCGCTGATCGAGATCGTCACCAAGCCCATCGAGGGTGCCGGCGAACGCGCGCCCGAGGTGGCGCGCGCCTACGTGACCGCGCTGCGAGATCTGTTGCGCGCACTGGATGTCTCCGATGTCCGGATGGATCAAGGCTCACTGCGCTGTGACGCCAACGTGTCGCTGCGCCCGATCGGTCAGGCCGAATTCGGCACGCGCACCGAGACCAAGAACGTCAACTCACTCAAGAGCGTCGAGGTGGCGGTCCGCTACGAAATGCGCCGTCAGGCAGCCATTCTCGTCGACGGCGGCACAATCCATCAGGAGACCCGCCACTTCCACGAGGAGGGCTTCACCTCGCCAGGGCGTGATAAGGAGACCGCCGAGGACTACCGGTATTTCCCGGAGCCCGACCTCGAGCCGGTCGCGCCGAGCGACGAATTGGTGGCGCGGCTACGTGACACCATTCCGGAGCTTCCGTGGTTGTCCCGCAAGCGAATTCAGGACGAATGGGGCATCTCCGACGAGGTGATGCGCGACCTGGTGAACGCCGGTGCGGTCGAGCTGGTGAGCGCGACGGTCGAGGCCGGCGCGCCCAGTGAACAGGCGCGGGCCTGGTGGGGAAACTTCCTGGTGCAGAAGGCCAATGAAGCGGGCGTGGAACTCGCAGCGTTGCCGATCACCCCGGCCCAGGTCGCCAAGGTCGTCGCGCTCGTCGACGAGGGCAAGCTGTCGAACAAGCTGGCCCGTCAGGTCGTCGAGGGTGTACTGGCCGGTGAAGGTGAGCCCGAGCAGGTGATGACCGATCGCGGGCTGGCACTGGTGCGGGACGACTCGCTGATCCAGACCGCCGTCGATGAGGCGCTGGCCGCCAACCCCGACATCGCCGAGAAGATCCGCGGCGGCAAGGTGCAGGCGGCCGGTGCGATCGTCGGTGCGGTGATGAAGGCGACCAAGGGTCAAGCCGACGCCGCGCGCGTACGCGAACTCGTCATGGCGGCCTGCGGCCAGTCGTAGAACTACTGGCGCTGGCCGAGCCACCAGCGGTCATGCAACCGCTTGCAGTGTCGCGCCGACAGCGGCTCGAGCCCGTCGTAGCCCGGCAGCACCGCCGCCGCCCCGGTGAAGTCCTGGTGGGCGGTGTAGTCGGTGGTGACGATGACCGTCGCCAGCCCAGCACCCCTGGCGGCCCGTAGTCCCACGGCGGAGTCTTCGATGGCCATCGCGGCATCGGGCCGGATCCCCAGTTCGTGCAGCGCCCGCTGGTAGGCCTCCGGATCGGGCTTGAGTCTGGTGACGTCGTCGCCGGTGATCGTCACCTCGACCACGCCGTCACCGATGAGCTGACGAACCAGCGGCTCCACCCACGAACGACGCCCGGTGGTCGCGATCCCGATGCGGATGCCGGCGCAGTGCAGACCCCAGATCAGGTCCAGCAACCCCGGCCGGGGGTCGATGTCGCCGTTGAGGATCGAGTCGCGGAACAACGCGGTCTTGGTGCGGTGCACCGCGGTGGCCAACTCGCCGGCGGCCTGGCCGTACCCGCGATCGAGCAGGTCGGCGGCAATCCGGCGCTCGCCGCCGGTGATCCGCAGCAGCCGGCCGTACTCGGCGACATCCCAGTACACGTTGAGCCCGTGGTGGGCGAAGGCGGCGTTGAAGGCCAGACGGTGACCGTCGCGTTCGGTGTCGGCGATCGTCCCGTCGACGTCGAAGATGACGGCTTCTAGAGCGGGCACGTCGGCATAGGCGCACCGCGCCCGATCCCACCAGAACGAGCGGTTCCTGGTAATGGTGTCCGCGTGCATGACCGCCACACACGCAGTATGAGCTGGGCCGATGCCCACCGGCATCCCCCGATAGGGGGGTTGGCGTAGCCAAACGTCACCCATGCCATCGTCGGCCTCCATCTACCTACCGGCCGGCGGCCAGAACGTGGTGCATCAGCACCATCTGGGTGATGGCCAGCGGGGTGCTGCGTTCGTCGGCGCCGATCCGGCCCAGCGCCTCGGGGACCGCCGACCCGTCGCGGCCGAGTGCATGCCACACCATCTTCTCGGCGGTGGCACTTTCCTCCGGGCTGGCGTAGCCGTGCACGTGCACGCTGTCGACCGGTCGCCCGTCACCATCGCGGGCGAGGCGCATGTGGATGGTGCGCGCCATTCCCGGCGCCAGCGCCTCCGAGAGGTCGGGCTGCTGGATGGTGGTGCGCAGCAGCAACGACGCCGAGAGTGGCGTGCCGGGCGCGTCGTCGCGCGCCTCGATGGGGGCGAAGCGGACGACGATGTCGGCGTGCGAGCGCTGGGGGCGGATGAACTGCGCTGATTCGGCCTCCCGTTCGACCAATTCGGCCAGCACCTGCTCCTCGGTGTAGCCACGGCTGGTGGTGTCACGGGTGATCTTCCAGGACCGCCGGATCTGCTCGGGTGGGTCGAGGTAGACGGTGACGTCGAAGCAGGCCCGCGCCAGCTTGCTGTGCAGCGGCAGCAGCCCCTCGACGATGATCACCTCGGCGGGCTCGACGAGCTGCGGACGGATCAACCGCCCGGTGCTGTGGTCGTAGACCGGTTTGAGGATCGGTTGGCCGGTGGCCAGCAACTGCAGGTGCTGGGCCAGGATCGGCAGGTAGTGGCAGTCCGGGTGCAGCGCGGTGAACGGTTTGTGCGCGCGTTCGTAGCGGTCGTAGCGGTGATAGTCGTCGGTGGACAACATCGTGCATCGCTGCGGGCCGAGGGCGTCGACGATCCCCTGGGCGACCGTCGACTTGCCTGCCGCGCTATCTCCGGCAATGGCCAGCAGTACCGGCCGACGACGGTCCTCGTGCGAGGCGCGACGAATGCGAATCATCTTGTCAGCCATCGCTATCCGGGGGTTTGCCGGTGGATTGGCCGAGGGTTCGCAGTGCGGTCTCGGCCACCGCGGCCGCCGACAAGCCGAGGTGTTCGGCGACCTGCGGCCCGGGCCCGCTCTCACCGAAGCGGCTGAGGCCCACCACGGCGTCACCCGGCCCGGCCAATGCACGCCAGCCGGTCGGGACGCCCGCTTCGATCCACACCGTGGGCGTCTCGGGGCGATCGTTCGGGTCGCGCGCGGCCTCAAGCCACTCCCGGCACATCACCGATGTGACGGCGGCATCCACGCCGCGTTCGGCCAGTAGGTCGGCGGCCTGCAGCGCCAGGGCGACCTCGGAACCGGATGCGCCGAGCACGACGTCGGCCCGGTCCAGTGCGGTGCGGACGGTGCGGGCGCCGTGCACGCGGATGTCCTCGAGGCCGGCGGCGCCGAGTCCCGGCAGGTCCTGGCGGGACAGGACCAGCGCGGTGGGCCCGTCCAGGTTGGCGGCTGCGAGTTCCCAGGCCAGCGCGGTCTCGGCGGCATCGGCCGGCCGCAGCACCGTGAGCCCGGGGATCAGCCGCAGCGACTCGAGCTGTTCGATGGGCTGATGGGTGGGCCCGTCCTCGCCGACGTGCACGGAGTCATGGGTGAACAGATAGAGGACCGGCAACCGCATCAGCGCCGAGAGGCGAAGTGCGGGGCGCAGGTAGTCGGCGAACACCAAGAACGTGCTGCCGAACGGTCGCAGTCCGCCGTGCAGAGCGATTCCGTTCATGACCGCGGCCATGGCGTGCTCGCGGATTCCGAAGTGAATGGTGCGTCCCGCGTAGTCCCCGGGGGCGATATCGCCCCCGGGGATCGCGGTGTTGGTCGACGCCGCGAGGTCGGCGGATCCGCCGATCAGTCCGGGGTACACCTCGGCGAGCGCGGTCAGCGCCGCTCCGGAGGCCTTGCGGGTGGCCATGGTCGACTCCGCGACCTCGCCACTGAGCTGAGTCAGGACGTCCACGGTCGCCGGTTCCGGCACCCGGTCGAGCGGGAAGTGTTGTGCCAGTCCCGGATTCGCCTCTTTCCAGTCGGCGTGCATCTGCTCCCAGACGGCGCGGGCGGCGCCGCCTTGCGTGGCGGCGGCCAACGCGGTATCGGAAACCGCTGTCGGAACGTGGAATTCGGTGTCCGGCCAGTCCAATCGGGCCCGCATGGCGGCGAGTGTCTGCGGCCCCAGCGGACTGCCATGGGCTTTCGAGGTGCCCTCGACTCCGGGTGCGCCGTAGCCGATGGTGGTCTTCACCCGGATGAACGTCGGCCGGTCCTCGTTCTCCCGCGCCGCGGCAAATGCGCGATCGAGGGCAGGCACGTTATTGCCGTCCTCGACGCGCAGCACGTGCCATCCATAGGCGGTGAAGCGGGCTTCGACGTCGTCGGCGCAACTGCGCTGCGCAGGCCCGTCGATGGTGATGTTGTTGTCGTCGAAGATGACTGCCAGCTTGCCGAGACCGAGTCGCCCGGCCAGCGATGCCGCCTCGTGGCTGATGCCTTCCATCAGGCAGCCGTCACCGGCCAGCACCCACACGCGGTGATCGACGACGGTGTGCTCGTCGGTGTTGCAGCGCTGCGCCAACATTCGTTCGGCCAGAGCCATTCCCACCGCGTTGGCCAGTCCCTGACCCAGCGGGCCGGTGGTGGTCTCGACGCCGGGGGTGTGGCCGTACTCGGGGTGTCCGGGAGTCTTGGATCCGAGCTGGCGGAACCGGCGCAGCTCGTCAGCGGGCAGGTCGTAACCGAACACGTGTAGCAGGGCGTACAGCAGCATCGAGCCATGGCCTGCCGAGAGCACGAACCGGTCCCGGTCCGGCCAGTTCGGATTGGCCGGGTCGTGGCGTAGATGTCGCGACCACAACGTCCATCCAATGCCGGCCGCGCCGAGCGGCAAGCCGGGGTGACCGCTGTTGGCGGCCTGCACGCCGTCGGCGGCCAGGAACCGAATCGTGTTGAGCGCGAGAAGATCCAGCTCGTCGGTTCGGGCTTCGTCCTCGACGCTTGGGGCCACGGTCATCGCAGGACCAGCCGTTGCGTTGCGGCGGTGCGCATTTCATCCGCGCGGTCGTTCATGCTGCCCGGTCCACTGAACAATGCGGAACCGGTGCAGAACACGTCGGCTCCGGCAGCGGCGGCCGCACCGATGGTCGCGGTGTTGATTCCGCCGTCGACCTCGAGCTCGATATCCAAGCCACGCCGGTCGATCTCGGCGCGCGCCGCGGCAATCTTGGGTTCCATGTCGGCCAGATAGCGTTGGCCGCCGAAGCCGGGGTTGACCGTCATCACCAGCAACAGATCGGTCACGTCGAGGACGTTGACAACGGCGTCCAGTGGTGTCGCCGGGTTGAGCGCCACTCCCGCCAGTGCTCCGAGATCCCTGATGTGCGACAGGGTTCGATGCAGATGGCGGCAGGCTTCAGCGTGCACGATGACGATCTGGCATCCCGCGTCGACCCAGCGGTGCAACATCGGATCGGGGTCGTCGACCATGAGATGTGCCTCGAAGCCGATCGGGGTGCGGCTGCGGTTGGCGGCGATCACGTCCGGCCCGAACGTCAGGTTGGGCACGAATGACCCGTCCATCACATCCCATTGGATGCGGTCGATCCCGGCCTTGTCGATCTGCTCGACGTCACGGCCGAGCTCGGCGAAGTCCGCCGGCAGCACCGAGGCCACCAGCTTGGGTGCCGATATCGTCCTCACGCTCATCAGCGCGCACCTCCTCGTTTCTGGGGCGAATGCTAGGACCGGCAGGCCCGGGCTGATGTCCCCCGAAGGGGGGACCGATCGAGTTAAGTTGCCGGGATTGAAAAGACCTGTGCCTTATCGTGGTCGCATGACCGCACCGACGACGAATGGACCTGTGCGAGTCGTTCTCGTCGACGATCACGAGATGGTCATCGAAGGTCTCAAGGCCATGCTCTCCCCGTTCAAGAATCGAGTGCGGGTGGTGGGGGAGGCCGTGGGTGTCGACATGGCGCTGAACGTGATCGCCAGCCTCAAGCCCGACATCGTGCTGTGCGACGTGCGGATGCAGGGTGCCAGCGGTCTTGATCTGTGCCGCGCGGTTCGCGAGCGCGACCCCGAGCGCAAAGTGATCCTGTTGTCGGTCTACGACGACGAGCAGTATCTGTTCCAGGCATTGCGGGTCGGCGCGTCGGGATATCTGCTGAAGGGCATCAGCAGTGACGAACTCGTGCGGCAGCTCGAACTGGTGCAGGGCGGGGCGACGGCGATCGACCCCGGCCTGGCGGCCCGTGCCGTCGACACGGCGGCCCGATTGCAACGCGACGAGTTCTGGCCGGGTGCGCGCCACGGCCTGACTCAACGCGAAAGCGAGATCCTGTCGTTCGTCGTGACCGGGCTGTCCAACCGCGGTATCGCCACCAAGTTGGTGATCGGTGACGAGACCGTGAAGAGCCACCTTCGGTCGATCTACCGCAAGCTCGGGGTCAGCGACCGCACCAGCGCCGTGGCCACCGCCCTGCGGGAGGGCATCTTCCAGTGATGCCGACCGGGGGCCTCGGCGCTCACGACGTCCACGGCCTGGTCGACGCCGACCGCGAGGTGGCGCTGCTGCTCGACATCATCGCCGCCACCTCCAGCGGACCCGGAGTGGAACCGATGGCCGCCGCCGTCGCCCGGATGATCACCGCCGCCACCGCGTCCGACGTGTGCTTCGTCCACGTTCTCGACGACACCGACCGCTCGCTGACTCTGGCCGGTGCCACTCCGCCGTTCGACGAGCAGGTCGGCCGGGTGCGGCTGCCGCTGGGGTCGGGGGTCTCGGGTTGGGTGGCCAGCCATCGCGAGCCGGTGGTGATCATCAGCAACAAGGAGGACGATCCGCGCTACGTGCCGATCGTGTCGCTGCGGGGGTCGGATTTCACCTCGATGGCCTCGGCGCCGATGGAGACCGAGCCCGGCGGTCTGGTCGGAGTTCTCAACGTACACACCATTTCTCGACGTGACTTCACCCCGCGTGACATCCAGCTGCTGCTGGTGATCGGGCGGCTGATCGCCGGAGCGCTGCACCAGGCGCGGCTGCACCGGCAGCTCAGTGCCCGCGAGCGGGCCCACGAGAACTTCGCCGAGCAGGTGATCGCCGCTCAGGAAAGCGAGCGCCGCCGGCTGGCCGCCGACATCCACGACGGCATCTCACAACGCCTGGTCAGCCTCACCTACCGGCTGGACGCCGCCGCGCGGGCCGTCGACGACGCCGAGACGGCCGAGGCCGTCGAACAGATCGAGAAGGCGCGTGATCTGGCCGATCTCACACTCGCCGAGGCCCGCTCGGCCATCGGCGGTCTGCGCCCTCCGGTGCTCGACGACCTCGGCCTGGCTGGCGGGCTGGCCAGCCTGGCCTCGTCGATCATGGAAGTGGATCTGGAACTCGAGCTCGCCGACGAGCGGCTGCCCGAGCACATCGAGGTCGCGCTGTACCGCATCGCTCAGGAGAGCTTGCAGAACGTGGTCAAGCACTCACGCGCGCTGACGGCGACGGTGTCGTTCACCGTCGCCGACGGTGTCGCCCGGCTCGAGGTGTCCGACAACGGGATTGGCTTCGACCCGGGCGAGGAACGGGTGCCGGGCACCAATAATGTCGGCGGTTACGGCATGTTGTCGATGGCCGAGCGGGCCGAGCTCGTCGGCGGTAGGCTCGCGGTCCGGGCACGGCCCGGCTCGGGAACCACTGTGACGGTGACGATTCCGCTCGACGTCAGCGATCCGGCTCAGACCGACTGAAGCTCGCCGCGCATCCGCACCGCCGCCGCGTTGGCCGCGACGTGCGCCGACAGCGCCGCCTGACCGTCGCCGATTCGTTCCTCGTCGCCGCGCCAGGCCGCGAGCGCCGGTGACACCAGTGCCCGGCCGAACGAGAAGGTCAGCGGCCACGGAGTGTCGTAGCTCTGCATCGCGGCCAGGTTCGCGGTGGCCCGCTGCGGGGGCTGACCGCCGGACAGGAATGCCACCCCCGCGAGGTCGCCGGGCCAGCTGCGCAGCACGTCGACCGTGGCGGCGGCCACCTCGTCGGGGGTGGCCGGGTGCGGATGATCGTCACCTTCGGTGACCATGTTCGGCTTCAGCACGATCCCGGCCAGGTCGACATTGAGCAGCGCCAGTTGCTCGCGCACGCTCTGGTGGACGGCGGCGGTGACCTCGGTGCAGCGCCCGATGCCGTGGGCGCCGGCCATCAGCACCTCGGGTTCGACGATCGGGACCAAGCCCGCCTCCTGGCAGGCCGCCGCGTAGCGCGCCAGCGCATTGGCGTTGGTCACGATCGAACCGCGGCTGGGTGTGTTGTCGGTGATGGTGAACACCGCACGCCACTTCGCGAACGCCGCACCGGTTTTCGCGTATTCGGCCAAACGCTCGGCCAAGCCGTCGAGCCCCTCCGTAACGGTCTCACCGGGAAGGCCGGGGCAGGGTTTGGCACCGGTGTCGACCTTGATGCCGGGCAGGATCCCCCGGGCGCGGCACGCGTCGGGAAAGGGAGTGCCATCGGCGAACGTCTGATTCAGCGTCTCATCGCAAAAGATGATGCCCGAGACGCCGTACGCCAAATCCGGTGCCGTCGCGAGCAATTCACGGTAGTCGCGACGACTCAGCGCGGTGGGTTCGACGCCGGCGTTCTTCAGCCGGGACGACATCGTGCCGATGCTCTCGTCGGCGGCCAGAATGCCCTTGCCGAATGTGGTCATCTGCTGGGCGATCTGTCGAATCGTGGTCATGGCGAGCCTCCCTGGTTCCGGGTTCGGGCGTGAGCAGACACACGGCCACCCCAAAGTGCCTCGAAACGTGTGACTTTGCGTCTGCTCGTCGTGCTCCGGTCACGGTAGGGACGGTCGAGCGGTCAAACCTCACCCAAGCGGTGGACGGTTCGGGGGAGTGATCAATAGTGAAGTAATCAGTCAAGAGTTAGGGCAGAATTCTAGATAGACAGGTTCAGTGTTGGACGGGCAGCATTCGAAGCATGACGCAGAGATGGAACGCGGGGGTCATCCCCTACGCAGAGATGGGTTACTGGCAGCCGGACTACGTGCCGAAGGACTCCGACGTCCTGTGCGCGTTCCGGATCACCCCGCAGGACGGTGTGCCACCCGAAGAGGCCGGCGCCGCTGTCGCGGGCGAGTCCAGCACGGCGACCTGGACGGTGGTGTGGACCGACCGGCTCACGACGTTCGAGCATTATCAGGCCAAGTGTTATCGGGTCGACGCGGTGCCGGGCACACCCGGGCAGTGGATCGCCTGGATCGCCTACGACCTGGACCTGTTCGAGGAGGGCTCGATCGCCAACCTCACCAGCTCGATCATCGGCAATGTCTTCGGGTTCAAACCGCTGAAGGCACTGCGGCTGGAAGACATGCGGATCCCGACCCAGTACGTCAAGACCTTCCAGGGACCCGCGCACGGAATCGTCATGGAGCGTGAGCATCTGGGCAAGTTCGGCCGCCCGCTGCTGGGCGCCACCACCAAGCCCAAGCTCGGACTCTCGGCACGCAACTACGGCCGTGTGGTCTACGAGGCCCTGCGCGGCGGACTGGACTTCACCAAGGACGACGAGAACATCAACTCCCAGCCCTTCATGCGCTGGCGGGACCGGTTCCTCTACTGCATGGAGGCGGTCAACCGCGCCCAGGCGTCCACCGGCGAGATCAAGGGCCACTACCTCAACATCACCGCCGGGACCATGGAGGAGATGTACGAGCGGGCCAATTTCGCCGCCGAATTGGGCTCGGCGATCGTGATGATCGACCTCACGATCGGCTACACCGCGATCCAGTCGATGGCCAAGTGGGCCCGCGACAACAGCGTGATCCTGCACCTGCATCGGGCCGGTCACGGCACCTATACCCGGCAGAAGACCCACGGTGTGAGCTTCCGGGTGATCTCGAAATGGATGCGGCTGGCCGGTGTCGACCACATCCACGCCGGCACCGTGGTGGGCAAGCTGGAAGGCGACCCCAACACCACCGCCGGGTTCTACGACACCCTGCGGCTGGACCACGTCGACGCCGATCCGGTGAAAGGCCTGTTCTTCGATCAGGATTGGGCGTCGATGCCCGGAGTGATGCCGGTGGCCTCCGGTGGTATCCACGCCGGCCAGATGCACCAGCTGATCCACTACCTCGGCGAGGACGTGGTGCTCCAGTTCGGTGGCGGCACGATCGGCCATCCGATGGGCATCGCGGCGGGGGCCGAGGCCAACCGGGTCGCGCTGGAGGCGATGATCAAGGCGCGCAACGAAGGTCGCGACTACTACAAAGAGGGCCCTGACATTCTGAAGAAGGCCGCCAGCCGCAATCGTGCACTGGACACCGCGCTGGCGACCTGGGGTGACATCACCTTCAACTACGAATCCACCGACACCCCCGACGTCGTCGCCACCCCGACGAGCATCTGAGGAGATGAGTATGCGAATCACCCAGGGCACCTTCTCCTATCTGCCCGATTTCACCGACGAGGAGATCACCGCGCAGATCGATTACGCGCTCAGTCACGGCTGGCCGCTGTCGGTGGAGTTCACCGACGATCCGCACCCGCGCAACATCTATTGGGAGATGTGGGGCCTGCCGATGTTCGATCTGATGGACGCCGCGGGAGTGCTGATGGAGGTCAACGCCTGCCGCGCCGCCTACCCGGACCACTACATCCGGCTCAACGCCTATGACGCCAGCCTCGGCAGGCAGACCACGGCACTGTCCTTCATCGTGAACCGGCCACCGGATGAGCCCGGCTTCCGGCTGGATCGGGCCGAGCGGGCCAACCGCACGATTGGTTACACCACGCACGCCTACGCCACCGATCGCCCGGCTGGCCGGCGATACCCCGGCGAGTGAGGCGACGGTGACCACGGCCGCCAATCCACGGGTGTCGTTCGGATTTCGGTCCGACGACACGGAGCCCGAGGTGCTGTCGGCCGATGCCGTCGTGGATCTCGCTGCTGCCCGACATGATTCGGGTATTGACGATGTTCTTGGCCGGCTCGACGCCGAGCTGGTGGGCCTCGAGCCAGTCAAGACACGTATCGCCGAGATCGCCGCACTGCTGTTGGTGGACCGGATGCGGGCGCGGTTCGGTATCGACGCCGTGCAACCCACCCTGCACATGTGCTTCACCGGTAACCCGGGCACCGGCAAGACCACGGTGGCGCTGCGGATGGCCGACCTGTTGCACCGGCTGGGCTATCTGCGGCGCGGTCATCTGGTCAGCGTCACCCGCGACGACCTGGTGGGGGAGTACGTCGGGCACACCGCACCCAAGACCAAGGAGGTCATCAAGCGGGCGATGGGCGGCGTGCTGTTCATCGACGAGGCCTACTACCTCTACAAGGTCGAGAACGAACGTGACTACGGTTCCGAGGCGATCGAGATCCTGCTGCAGGTGATGGAGAACAACCGCGACGATCTCGTGGTGATCCTGGCCGGATACGCCGACAAGATGGACCAGTTCTTCTCAGCGAATCCCGGCATGCAAAGCCGTATCGCCCACCATATTTCGTTCCCGGACTACACCGTCGACGAACTCGGTCAGATCGCCGCATTGATGAGCGAAGCCATGGGGTATGGGTTCTCCGAGGAGGCCGCGTCGGTGTTCGGCGACTACCTGCGCCTGCGGGTGGATCAGCCCTGGTTCGCCAACGCCCGCAGCGTCCGCAATGCGCTGGAGCGGGCGCGGCTTCGACACGCGCGGCGGCTGTTGGCGCAGCCCGGCGCCGTCGGCCTGGCAGAGTTGTCGACGATCGAGCCCGCGGATCTGTTGAGCAGCCGCGTATTCGACGGTGGCGAAGGGCAGGTACCGCGATGACGACGAAGGCCAGGCTGCGCGCACTTGTCGAGCTCGCCGACACCGGATCGGTGCGGGGTGCCGCTGAGCGTCTGGTGGTGACCGAATCCTCGATATCGTCGGCTGTGCGGGCGCTATCGGCTGAGATCGGTATCGCGCTGATCGACCGAGACGGCAGGGGTGTCAAGCTGACGGCGGCCGGTCAGTGCTACGTCGAATACGCCCGCCGAATACTCGGCCTGCACGATGAGGCCATTCTGGCTGCCCGCGGGGAGGCCGACCCCGAGAACGGCTCGGTCCGCCTGGCCGCCGTCACGACAGCTGGTGAGCTGTTGATCCCGGCGGCACTGGCGTCGTTTCGGGCCAGGTACCCGGGGGTGGTGCTTCACCTTGAGGTGGCCTCGCGCAACGCGGTATGGCCCATGCTCGCCCGCCACGAGGTCGATCTGGTGGTGGCCGGCCGCCCGCCTGATGATCTGCGCAAGAAGACCAGAGTGCGTGCGGTGAGCCCGAATACCCTGATTGTCGTCGGGCAACCGTCTGCGGCAACGAATTTCGAGCCCTCATCGGCGACTTGGCTGCTGCGCGAGCCGGGCTCTGGCACCCGGTCGGCCACGATGGCGTTGCTCGACGATCTCGACGTGAGGCCGCCGCTGCTGGTACTCGGTTCGCATGGTGCGGTGGTCGCCGCCGCCGGGGCGGGTCTGGGCGTCACGCTGGTGTCCCAGCAGGCGGTTGCGGCCCAGCTGGACAGCGGGGCCCTCGTGCAGATCCCGGTTGCCGGCACGCCGTTGAACCGGCCGTGGCATCTGGTCAGTCAGCTCACCCCGACCATGTCGACCCAGCTGTTGGTCAAACATCTGGTCGCGGAGCGCGGGTTGGGCTGGCGCCCGATCAGCGCGGTCCGCAGCGCCGCTTCCTAGCCAATAGATCAGCGCCGCAGAGTTTCTGACGGCGCCTCGCCCCAACGCTTGCGGTACTCGACGGCGAAGCTGCCCAGGTGATGGAACCCCCAGCGTTCGGCCACCTGGGTGACGGTCACGCCGTCGGAGGGCAGCGCGTCGGCCAGCTCCTCGTGCACGCGTTCCAGGCGGCGTTCCCGAACGAAACTCATCGGGCTCATTCCCAGTTCCTCGCGGAAACCCTGCTGGATGGATCGCACGCTCATGTGCACGGCTCTGGCGATGGCGTCCATCGTGATCCGCTCGGCCAGGTGGTCGTCGACGTAGTTCATCGCGTTCTGCACCACGGCCCGACGCTGGTCGGACGGCGGTGGCGCGAGGAACTCCTCGTGATAATTCGACGGCTGCAACTGCAGCAGGCTGCTCATCACGAGTTCTTCCACCGCACCGATGCCCTGGCCCCGCTGGATCAGGGAACCCTCGTGGAACACCTCGGTGTGAATGAGCTGGACGGCGGTGTGCCACCGCATGGCGGCTTCGGTGGCCATGTCGAACTCGGGCTCGAACACCAGCGGGCGCTTGAGGCTTCGGCCCAGCAGGCGCGTGAGATGCGCCGCCATCGCCCGTTCCTCCACCCTGATGATCAGCTGCGGGGAGTCGTGGTCGAAAGCCATCCGCAGCGACACCCCCGGGCTGGTTACTGCCGAGCGGATCGTATTGGCCTCGAACGTTTTTCCGCGATGCTCGACGATCGCACGCCCGTTCATCGGCATGTGCACGCCGTAGTAGGGGCCGAGCATCGGGATGTCGATCGCCGCCGCCACATGCACGTCCAGGTAGAGCATGCTGACGTTGCGCAACCGCACGCCGTGCATCGTGGCAGCAAACCCGCTGACCTGGTTGGGCGCGACCGTGAGGCTCAGCGGCCCGAGGGTCTTGGCGATCAGTCGGGACGCCTCCGGGACGTCCTCGGTGTAGAAGATCTCATTGTGGGCCAGCGCCGGCGGCACACCCCGGGAGCGGACCTTGCGGCGCACCGGATTGCTGGTGCGACGGACGTCGATGTAGCCGAGGCGGGTGAGGCGCGACATTAGCTCTGACCACGGATTTTCCGGCCGAAAAATGAAGTTTTGGTTAAAGTATCCGCGGTAATCACGCAAGCCTCCCAGCTTCCCAGCGCGCACCAGCGTACTGAACTCTGCGTAATCCTGACAGCTACTGCGCGAAAGCGATAGGCATCGTGTCAACGGCCCGCTAGCTTGTGACGGAGGCCACATTTGCCAGTGGCGATGCGAGCAGGAGCGATCGGGAGGTTTGCATGACGGCTAACGGGCAGGCAGTCGCGGTTTCGCCGGCTGATCAGATTCGTGACCGGCTCGACGATCCGACGGTCGCCGCGTCGCTGAACGCCCTGCTCGACCATGCCGACCTGCTCGCTGTCCTGGTCACCGGACTGGACGGTTTCGTCCGGCGCGGCGATCTGATCACCGACTCGCTGACATCGGCGGTCAACGACTTCAAGGGCGTTTCGGTTGCGGGCGTGCTGCCGGGCGCTGAGGCGCTCAAGGGCGTCGACGTCCAGGGGTTGACACAAACCCTTGTGACGCTGTCGAATTCGCTCGTCGTTGCGGCGCCTGCCCTCAATACTCTGCTGCTCCAGGTGGGGCAGGCGGTCGCCGAGGGCAAGGAGGCCGCGGCCGCCGACCCCGGAGGACCAAAGGGCCTATTCGGGCTCTGGAAGGTGACCAAGGACCCTGACGTGGCACGAGGCCTGGGCTTCATGATTCAAGTAGCCCGCGCCTTCGGTCGCCAGGTTGGTCAATAGTGCCCCGCGCTTGTCCGACGCCCCGTCGCACAGTCGTTTCAGCCCAACCCATTTCGGCCGCGCCCTCGGTCGTCCTCTGAGAGGAGTTCGTATATGGCTTCCGTTCTGTGGTTTCAGGGAGGCGCATGTAGTGGCAACACCATGTCGTTTCTCAACGCCGAGGAACCCAACGTCGTCGACCTGATCGTCGACTTCGGCCTGGATCTGATCTGGCATCCGTCACTGGGCCTGGAGCTCGGCGCCAATGCGCAGAAGGTGTTCTGGGACTGCGCCAAGGGTGAACGTCCGCTGGACATCTTCGTCTTCGAGGGCAGCGTCATCGAAGCGCCCAACGGCACCGGCCGGATGGACATCTTCGCCGACCGGCCGATGAAGGATTGGGTCACCGACCTGGCCGCCGCCGCGCAGATCGTCGTCGCGATCGGTGACTGCGCCTGCTGGGGTGGCATCCCCGCGATGGAACCCAATCCGTCGGCATCGACCGGTCTGCAGTTCCACAAGCGGGACAAGGGCGGGTTCCTCGGGCCGGATTTCCGGTCCAAGATGGGCCTTCCGGTGATCAACATCCCGGGCTGCCCCGCGCACCCCGACTGGATCACCCAGATCATCGTCGCGCTGGCCACCGGCCGGGCGGGTGACATCGCCCTCGACGAGCTGCACCGGCCCGAGACGTTCTTCAAGACGTTCACCCAAACTGGTTGCACCCGTGTGCAGTTCTTCGAATACAAGCAATCGACCATGTCCTTCGGCGAGGGCACCCGCACCGGTTGTCTGTTCTACGAGTTCGGCTGCCGCGGACCGATGACGCATTCGCCGTGCAACCGCATCCTGTGGAACCGGCAGTCGTCCAAGACCCGGGCCGGCATGCCCTGCCTAGGCTGCACCGAGCCGGAGTTCCCGCACTTCGACCTGGCGCCCGGGACGCTGTTCAAGACCCAGAAGGTCGGCGGCGTGATCCCCAAGGAAGTGCCGGAGGGATCCGACCACCTGACGTACATGGCACACGCGGCGGCGGCCCGCATCGCCGCACCGCAGTGGTCCAAAGAGGACATGTTCGTCGTCTAGCCGCTGCGAAACCACCAGCCCTGGTTCAGCTTTCACCTTTTGGAGGACTTTCTCATGACCGCGCTCGACCTTTACGTCAGCCCACTGGGCCGTGTCGAGGGTGACCTCGACGTCCGGGTCACCATCGACGACGGTGTCGTCACCTCGGCCTGGACGGAAGCCGCGATGTTCCGCGGCTTCGAGATCATCCTGCGGGGCAAGGACCCGCAGTCCGGTCTCGTCGTCTGTCCCCGCATCTGCGGTATCTGCGGAGGCAGCCATCTATACAAGTCGGCCTATGCCCTGGACACCGCGTGGCGTACCCACATGCCGCCGAACGCCACGTTGATCCGCAACATCGCCCAGGCCTGCGAAACCCTGCAGTCGATCCCGCGCTACTTCTACGCGCTCTTCGCGATCGACCTGACCAACAAGAACTACGCCAAGTCCAAGCTCTACGACGAGGCCGTCCGCCGCTTCGCGCCATACGTCGGCACCAGTTACCAACCTGGCGTTGTGCTTTCGAACAAGCCCGTCGAGGTGTATGCAATCTTCGGCGGACAGTGGCCGCACTCGAGCTTCATGGTCCCCGGCGGTGTGATGTCGGCGCCCACGCTGTCGGACGTCACCCGCTCGATCGCGATCCTGGAGCACTGGAAGGACAACTGGCTCGAGGGCCAGTGGCTGGGGTGCAGCATCGACCGGTGGCTGGAGAACAAGACCTGGGAAGACGTCCTGGCCTGGGTCGATGAGAACGAGTCCCAATACAACAGCGACTGCGGGTTCTTCATCCGCTACGCCCTCGACATCGGCCTCGACAAGTACGGGCAGGGTGTGGGCAATTACATCGCCACCGGCACCTACTTCGACCCGACGCTCTACGAGAACCCCACCATCGAGGGCCGCAACGCGGCGCTGATCGGCCGGGGCGGCATCTATGCCAAGGGCCAGTGGTACGAGTTCGATCAAGCCAACGTCCGCGAGGATGTCACCCACTCGTTCTACGAAGGCAGCACGCCACTGCATCCGTTCGACGGCGAGACCATCCCGGTCGATCCCGAAGCCGGCAAGAAGCAGGGCAAGTACAGCTGGGCGAAGTCGCCGCGCTACACCGTCGGCGACCTGGGCAACATTCCGCTGGAAGCGGGGCCGCTGGCGCGCCGGATCGCGGCCGGCGGACCGAATGCCGGGGCGCACCAGGACAATGATCCGCTGTTCGTGGACATCATGAACAAGATCGGTCCCAGCGTGCTGGTCCGCCAGCTGGCGCGGATGCACGAAGCCCCCAAGTACTACAAGTGGGTCAAGTCCTGGCTCGACCAGCTCGACCTCAAGGAAAGCTTCTACACCAAGCCCACCGAATACGCCGAGGGCAAGGGCTTCGGCTCCACCGAGGCGGCGCGGGGCTCGCTGAGCGACTGGATCGTCCTGGAAGACAACAAGATCAAGAACTACCAGGTGATCACCCCGACCGCGTGGAACATCGGGCCGCGAGACGGCAACGAAGTGCTGGGCCCGATCGAGAAGGCGTTGGTCGGTTCACCGATCGTCGATCCGGGCGATCCCGTCGAACTTGGCCACGTGGCACGCAGCTTCGACTCCTGCCTGGTGTGCACCGTGCACGCCTACGACGGTAAGACAGGCAAGGAGCTCTCGAAGTTCGTCATAAACGGAATGGTGTGATCCCGGCGATCGAGCCTGGGGCGCACGACTCCCGCAGCAACCCAGGCGGTTCCGATATCCAAACCCCTTCGGATATCGGACCGCCTGGGTGTGCGGTTCTGGTGGTGGGCTGCGGCAATCTGCTGCGCGGTGACGACGGGGTTGGACCGGTTCTGGTCCGGCATCTCTGGGAGCGCGGTGTGCCCACCGGGGCTCGCCTGGTCGACGGTGGCACCGCAGGCATGGACGTGGCGTTCCAGATGCGGGGCGCCGAGCGCGTCGTGATAGTCGACGCCTCGGCCACCGGTGCCGCGCCAGGAACCGTCTACCGGGTGCCCGGCGAGGAACTGGCGGATCTGCCACCGCTGCATGGTTTGCACACCCACTCGTTCCGGTGGGATCACGCGATCGCCTTCGCCCGCTGGGTGCTGGCCGATGCGTGTCCGAGCGATATCACCGTGTTCCTTATCGAGGCGGGTGGTGTCGAGCTCGGTGCCGACCTGTCGGAACCGGTCGAGGCCGGGATGGAGCAGGTGATCGAGCTTCTCGAGCGCGACTATCTGGGTCCACTGCGGCCGCAGATCGGCGACGACATCTCGGTGCAGTTCACCGGCGACGGCTATATCCGACTCGATGCGGTGTTGGCGGCCAGCCGATTCCCGTCGGATGCCGTGGCGGCGATGGTGCGTGAGGAAGACCTTTGGTTGATCCCGCTACGCGGACCCCGCAGCGGCGGGCTGCTGCTGAAACAACGCAACCCCGCGGGTGACCGATCCCTGCTGGTTCGCGAGGTGCTCGCAGACCGCCCCGTCACCGGCGATCGTCAGGCATTCTGGGACGATGCACAGCAAGCGTTGCGGATTCCGCTGGGGTCGGCGCGGTGATCCTCATGTGTGAAGAGCCTCGGCCGAAGACCACCCCCCGCAACGACAGCTCCACCGACGAGGCCCTGGACGTGCAGACCGTCGTCGTTGAGGAGCGCGGTCGCTGGGCGGTCGACATCGTGGTGGTCTCCGCCGACGGGGTGGTGCGCAAGCGCATCGACACCCACAACACCAAAGCCCGCGCCGAACTGTCGGCTCGATTGATCAAACGCGCCGCCGAGCGCGATATCCGCGGACCCATCCACGGATGACGGGAGAACAGCTGTGACCACACTTGCCAACACCGAACCCGTCGACACCGAGGTCCTTGCGGTGCGACCACAGCCGCTGGGGGCGTTCCCACTTCCACTGGGTTACATGCTGATTCCCGCAGGGGCCGAAACCGAGGAAGCTCGCGCGGTGCTGCTCACCGGCAACGTACCGCACTGGCCCGCCGCGCTGCGGGCGCATGAGCTCGCCCTGGCCGGCGATCGCGACGGGGCGCTGGCAGCGCTGGACGGTGATGACCCGGTCAGCCGCTACAACCGCTTCGTGATGGACCCGGACGGTGACAATCCCGACGAACTACGCTCGGTCCTGGGCGAATTCGCGGTTCTGGTGGATATTGTGCTGTTCGCCGTCGGCCGCTCGGATGTCGCACCGGAGTTAGGGTCGGCCACCGCCGAGCTCGCGGCTCTGGTGTTATCGACCCAAGCCAGTAGCGCGTTCAACGACGGCGACGCGGCGCGGGCGACCGCGCTGCTCGATCAGGCGGCTGACGACGCGGCGGGTGTATCCAAACCGCTGTGCGGTGTTCTGCTCGGTGCGGCGGCGTCGATCGCCGCGCACGGCGGCCACCCGGACGCCGTGCGGCGGTTCGAGACGGCGCTGAAAGCCCTCGAGGGTGCCGACGGATTACGGGTCACCAGGGCCGAACTTCACCTGAACCTGGCGGGACTTCTGCACGAACAGGCGCCCGACCGGCCTGAGCTGCTGGCAGCCGTTGTGCCGCATTACCATTCGGCGTTGCAGCTGATCCTGCGCGAGGAAGCCCCGCTGCTGTGGGCGTCGGCGCACGCGAATCTGGCGACTGCATATCTCACGATGCCGATGACGGAGGCCTCCGGCCAGCTGCGGTTGGGCATCGCTGCGCAGTCGCTGCGCTCGGCGCTCAAGGTCTACACCCGCGAGGAGTATCCCGAGCAGTGGGCCAGTGTGCAGCTGAACCTGGCGAATTCGCTCGTGTACACACCGTCGAAGCACCAGGCCGACAACCTGGTGGAGGCCGTGGAACTCTACGAAGCGGTCCTCGAGGCCCGCGACCGCGAGAGCGATCCAATGGGCCGGGCGAGGGTGCTGGCCAATCAGGGCAACGTGTTGGCGCACCTGGGTTCTTTCGACCAGGCCAAAGCCAAGCTGTACGAAGCCCGGTTCCTGTTCGAGGAGCTCGGTGACGGCGACTCGGTGCGGACGGTGCGCGGCGTACTCGACGAGATCGCTCGGCAGATCACGCTGGGCAGGACGGACGGCAGCGATGTCGACGACAACTGAGCGACCAGTCGCTGAGCCGACTTTCGAGAACCTCGCCACACGCGTCGACGAGGCCGTCGCCGCGTTGGGCACCTTGGATCCCGCGGCGCGCGAGGTGGCCGAGGAGCTGAAGGCGGCGATCGAGGAGATTCACCGTGCCGGTCTGGTGACGATGGTGCGCCGGATGCGCTCCGACGACTCGGCCCGAGACGTGTTGTTCGAGTTGGTCGACGATCCGACCGTTCATCTGTTGTTGTCGCTGCACGGGATCGTGCGACCCGACCCGGTGACCCACGCCAACCAGGTGCTGGCTTCGGTACGGCCGCAACTGAACAGCCACGGTGGGGATGTGACACTGGTGCGGGTCGACGACGGCACCGCGTTCGTCCGCCTGGAGGGGGCCTGCAACGGTTGTTCGATGTCGTCGGTGACGTTGCGGAACCTCGTCGAAGAGGCTCTGGTGCAGGGAGTTCCGTCGATCGCGGCGGTGGAGGTGTTGCCGAATGAACCGACGCCCACCCTGATTCCGATCGAGGCGCTGCGAATCGGACGCGACCCGGCCGGTGAAGGGTGGGTCAAGGTCGGCCCCGCCGTCGATCTGGCTGTCGACGAACTGTCACCGTTGAGTCTGACCACGGCTACCGGCGAGCACGCCGAGGTGATCGTGGTGAACGCCGGCCAGCGACTGTCGGCCTACCGCAACGAATGTGCGCACGAGGCACTGCCCTTGGACAACGCTGTGCTGGACCTCAGCAGTAACACGTTGACCTGCCCGTGGCATGGATTCTGCTATGACGCGACATCGGGGGAGTGCCTCAGCGCGCCGGGCGCCCAGCTGGAACAGTTGCCGCTGCGTGTCGACGACGGCGTCGTCTGGGTCCGCGTCGGCGGATGAGCCGCTACACCGTTCGGCACAACATCAGCGGTCTCGGCACTCGCGCTGATGTGATTCCGGATGTCGATCTCACCGACGGCTGGTCACCTGCCCTGTGGCTAGGCGCACCCGCACCCGGTGGGCTGGCATTGCCACCGGCGAAACCGTCTATGGCGTGGATGTATTCACCGCGCGGGGTCTATGTCGGCGAGCGGCACGTGGTGGTGGCCGACTCGGGCAATCACCGTGTCCTGATCTGGCACGGACTACCCGAGGACGACGAGCAGCCCGCCGACGTCGTGCTCGGTCAGCCGAACGGTGAGTCGGAAGGCCGCGCGGCGGGCGGCCGCGGCCCGGAACGCGGGATGAACCTGCCGGCCGGCGTCCTGGTGCACGACGGTCGGTTGGTGGTCGCGGACGCCTGGCACCATCGGATTCTGGTGTGGAACACCGTGCCGCAGAGCAGTGACGTGGCACCCGATCTGGTGCTCGGACAGCCCGACGCCGCCTCGGTGACGGAGAACCGTGGTGGTGTTTGTTCGGCCTCGACGCTGTACTGGCCGTTCGGTATCGGCATCATCGGCTCGGCCTTCTGGGTCGCGGACACCGGCAACCGGCGAGTCCTCGGCTGGCGCAACGGCATTCCCGAACCCGATCAGCCCGCCGACGTGGTGCTGGGGCAGCCCGATGCGTCCGCGCGGGAGGAGAATCGGGGTGGTGAGGTCGGTCCGGCCACGTTCCGCTGGCCCCACGACATCACCGGCCACGACGATCTGCTGCTGGTCGCAGACGCCGGTGATCACCGGTTGCTGGGGTGGTCGCCACCGCCGGGCGCCGACCGGGACGCCGATACGGTGCTCGGCCAACCGGACTTCACCAGCGCGCTCGAATGGCCCTACGGGCCACACACATCTGATCGCTTCCGCTTCCCGTATTCGGCGTGCCTGGATGGTGAGCGGTTGGCGGTGGCCGACACCGCCAACAATCGGGTCCTGTTGTGGGACGGACTGCCGATTGACGGGCGGGGTGCTGACCATGTGCTGGCTCAACCGGATTTCAGCTCCAACGGCGAGAACCGCTGGACGTCAGTGCAACGCGACACGCTGTGCTGGCCGTATGGGTTGTCCCTGCGCGGTGACATGCTGGCAATTGCAGATTCCGGCAACAATCGGGTGATGATCTGGCGGCGGACGTGAGACCCCGAATCATCCAGCAGGACGGCCAGATCGGCTTTTACTGGGCGACACCGTCGGGCTCCCCGACCTCGTTGCAGAACCTCGTGGTCGGTGACGAGGAACCCGACCGGTTGGTGGCCACTCATCTCGAGGCACTCGACGATGCGCTGATCATCGCCGCGGGCCGCTTCGGTGAGATTCTCGGTGGCGGTCGGCCACCCGCGGATGCCGAGGAGCGTGACGGCCTGCTCGAGCTTCACCGCACGTTGGACCGGTTGTGTTTCGAATATGCGGCGGCACTGGAGCAGACCGGCTTGGCTGCCGATCTGCGGGCCGGAAAGATCATCGGGACCGCGGCCTTGTTCTCGATCCGCGCACGGCTGCCGCTGGATCTGCTGGGACCCGCGCCGTTCGACGGGGAGCTCGATGATCCGTCGATCGGCGTCATCGGCGGTTTCGGTGAATTCCATTTTCTCGATCAGGACAAGCCGTGGAAGGGCGGCCGCTGGGTGGTGCGCACTGAAGCGGGTCAACGGTTTCCGCTGACGCTGGGGATGTTGTTCTTCGACAGTTCGGGAGTGAACAAGGAGGCCGCCCGCAAGGAGCATCGTGACGCACTGCAGGCGGTGGTGGCGGCGGCCCGTTCACCCGAGGCGGATCCGTTGACGGTGACGTGTGCGGTGGACTGGCTGCTCTACGATTGGCTGATGGCGCATCGAGAGAACGCCGACAGCGCGGAGATCGTGTTCCCGAAAGGGTACGAGGGCGACGCTGCTCTGGTGGTGTCCGCGGCGGCGGCGTCAGTCGCCGCACGGGCGACGTTCGATCCCGGTTTGCTCGGTCTGATCGCATGATCACGGCTCCGGTGGACCCCGCAGAGTTCTTCAGCGCGGAGTGCATCCAGGATCCCTATCCGCTCTACGAGCGACTGCGTTCCACAGGTCCGGTCCATCGGGTCGGTGACTCCGACTTCTATCTTGCCTGCACCTGGCCGGCCATCACTGACGTCGCGGCGCGCCCACAGGATTTCTCCTCGAACCTGACAGCGACAATGACCTACACCACCGAAGGCGGTGTGGCGCCGTTTCCCATGGATGGAGTCGGCGGCACCACCCACATCCTGGTGACTGCCGATGACCCGGTACATGCGGTGCACCGCAAGCTCGTGCTCTCGCAGTTCACAGCCAAACATGTTGCCGCCCTGGGCTCATTGATCGCCGACGTGTTCGAGCACCAATGGTCTACCGGCGTCGTCGACGGCCGCATCGAGTGGATGGACACGGTCGCCAACCGTCTGCCCATGGCGATCGTGGCCCGCCTCATCGGAGTGCCCGAGGTCGATACCGATCGATTGGCGCACTGGGGATACGCGACCACCCAGCTGCTCGACGGCCTCATGTCGGCTGATGAGCTCGCCGCATCGATGACCGCGATCACTGAACTTTCCGGCTACATCGTCGACCAACTCGGCCTGGCGATGGCCGATCCGCACGACGACCTGATCGGCGACCTGGCCAGAGCCTGCCTGGACGGCCAATTGGACGAGTTCACTGCGCAACTCATCCTGGTGTCACTGTTCAGCGCCGGTGGCGAGTCCACGGCGTCGTTGCTCGGCACAGCGGTGTCGCTGTTGGCCGGCAACCCGGATCTGCAAGAGCAGCTTCGCAATAGCCCCGAGTTGCTGGGCAGCTTCATCGAGGAGACGCTCCGGCTGGAGCCGCCATTTCGGGCCCACTACCGTCACGTGCTGCGGGACACCGATCTCTGCGGCGTGGCGATGCCCGCCGATTCCCGGATCTTGTTGTTGTGGGGAGCCGCCAACCGCGATCCGGACCACTTCGAGGCCCCGGATGAATTCCGGCTCGGCCGGCCGAACGCCAAGGGGCATCTGTCATTCGGCAGAGGTGTGCACTTCTGTCTCGGAGCGCCACTGGCACGCCTCGAAGCGACGACAGTCCTGAGCCTGTTGCTCGATCGCACGACCTGGATCGACACCGTCGACGTCGGTCCATGGTTGCCCAGTGTACTTGCGCGGCGGCACACCCATCTCGACCTCGCGGTGCGCTGAGCGAACGAAAGTTACTGGCGGGTACCAAAAATCCCCCTGCGCCTCACCATGCTTCTCCCCCCTAACGGGGGATACCTACGCAGCGGCGAACGGTAGACATACGCCTACCGCTCGGCGTCGTCGGGCGCGGTGCGCGCCGCCAGTGGAGAAGGAGGGCAGGGGATTTGACTCTGTTTCTGCCCATCCTGGTGTTGGGGGTGATTGCGGCTGGGTTTGCGGTGGTGTCGGTGGTGATCGCGCTGGTGGTCGGGCCTCGGCGGTTCAACCGGGCGAAGCTGGAAGCTTACGAGTGCGGGATTGAGCCGGTGGCCGGGGAGCCGGCTGGTCGGCGGTTCCCGATCAAGTATTACCTGACGGCGATGTTGTTCATCGTGTTCGACATCGAGATCGTGTTCTTGTATCCGTGGGCGGTCTCGTTTGATGCGTTGGGGACGTTCGCGCTGGTGGAGATGCTGATCTTCATGGCGACGGTGTTTGTGGCGTACGGGTATGTGTGGCGTCGGGGTGGGCTGGAATGGGATTAGAGGAAGCACTGCCGGGCGGCATCTTGTTGTCGACGGTGGAGAAGGTCGCCGGGTTTGTGCGTAAGGGTTCGTTGTGGCCGGCGACGTTCGGGTTGGCGTGTTGTGCCATTGAGATGATGGCGACGGCGTCGCCGCGGTTTGATATCGCCCGGTTTGGGATGGAGCGGTTTTCGGCCACGCCGCGGCAGGCCGATCTGATGATCGTGGCGGGGCGGGTGAGTCAGAAGATGGCGCCGGTGTTGCGCCAGGTGTATGACCAGATGGCTGAACCGAAGTGGGTGCTGGCGATGGGGGTGTGTGCCTCCAGTGGCGGCATGTTCAACAACTATGCGGTGGTCCAGGGTGTGGATCATGTGGTGCCGGTGGACATCTATCTGCCCGGGTGTCCGCCGCGTCCGGAGATGTTGCTGAACGCGATTTTGGCGTTGCACGCCAAGATCGCCGAGATGCCGTTGGGGGTGCACCGCGCCGAGGCTGTCGCCGCAGCCGAAAAGGCTGCGCTGGCCGCACCGACCACCCTGGAACTCAAAGGGCTGCTGCGGTGAGCGGCGACGTGTCCGGATACGGGCGACTGGTTCGCCGTAAACCCCAGTGGGACAGCACACCGCGGCCCTACGGCGGCTATTTCGACGACGTCGTGGACGAGCTCTCGTTCGCACTAGGCGACGAGTTCAGCTACGCGGTGGAACGCGTTGTCGTCCACGCGGGGCAACTCACCCTGCACGTCACGCGGGGACTGCTTCTCGTGGTCGCCCGCGCGCTGCGGGATGTGCCCGCGTTGCGCTTCGAATTGTGTTGTGGTGTTTCGGGTGTGCACTATCCGCAGGATGTGGGTCGGGAGTTGCATGCGTTCTATCCGTTGATGTCGATCACGCATAATCGGCGGGTTCAGGTGGAGGTGGCGTGTCCGGATGCCGATCCGCATGTGCCGTCACTGTTTTCGGTGTATCCGACGGTTGATTGGCATGAGCGGGAGACCTACGACTTCTTCGGGATCGTGTTCGACGGTCATCCCGGGTTGACGCGTATCGAAATGCCCGACGACTGGGTGGGTCATCCGCAGCGCAAGGACTATCCGCTGGGCGGAGTGCCGGTCGACTACCACGGCGCAAGCGTCGCGCCTCCCGACCAGAGAAGGTCGTACAACTGATGGTCGAAACAACCTTCACAGTCAACGGCAGCGATTGGGATGCCCTCACTTCGGCGGCGGTCGAGGACCGCGCTGAGCGACTTGTGGTGAATATGGGTCCGCAGCATCCGTCGACGCATGGGGTGTTGCGGTTGATCTTGGAGATTGAGGGTGAGACGGTCACCGAGGCCCGGTGTGGGATCGGGTATTTGCACACCGGGATTGAGAAGAACCTGGAGTACCGCACCTGGACCCAGGGTGTGACGTTTGTGACCCGGATGGATTATCTGTCCCCGTTTTTCAACGAGACCGCCTACTGCCTGGGTGTGGAACAACTGTTGGGCATCACCGATGACATCCCGGCTCGGGCCAGTGTGGTGCGGGTGATGATGATGGAACTCAACCGCATCTCCAGTCATTTGGTGGCGTTGGCCACCGGGGGGATGGAGTTGGGGGCGATGACCCCGATGTTCTTCGGCTTCCGCGAACGCGAGCTGATTTTGAGTGTGTTTGAGGCGATTACCGGGTTGCGGATGAACAACGCCTATATCCGCCCGGGCGGGTTGGCCACCGACCTGCCCGACGACGGACCCCAGCGGGTACGGGACCTACTCAAGATTTTGCCGGGCCGGTTACGCGAGCTCGAAGACCTGTTGACCGAGAACTACATTTGGAAGGCCCGCACCCAGGGCATCGGCTACCTGGATTTGACCGGCTGCATGGCGCTCGGGATCACCGGCCCGGTGCTGCGCTCGACCGGGCTGCCGCACGATCTGCGGAAGACTCAACCGTATTGCGGGTATGAGACCTATGACTTCGACGTCATCACCGATGACGGGGCGGACTGTTACGGCCGGTATCTGATCCGGGTCGGTGAAATGCACGAGTCATTGAAGATCGTGGCCCAGTGTGTGGATCGGTTGGAGCCGGGGCCGGTGATGATCAGTGATAAGAAACTCGCCTGGCCCGCCGACCTCGAATTGGGTCCGGACGGGTTGGGGAATTCGCCGGCGCATATCGCCAAGATCATGGGCACCTCGATGGAGGGGTTGATCCACCACTTCAAATTGGTGACCGAAGGGATCCGGGTGCCGGCCGGGCAGGTGTATATCGCGGTGGAATCCCCGCGCGGCGAGTTGGGGGTGCACATGGTCTCCGACGGCGGCACCCGCCCCTATCGGGTGCATTACCGGGATCCGTCGTTCACCAATCTGCAAGCGGTGGCCGCGATGTGTGAGGGCGGCATGGTCGCCGACGTCATCGCCGCCGTCGCCTCCATTGATCCGGTCATGGGAGGTGTCGACCGATGAGCATCGATCTGGTGTTGGGGCCGCGCCCGGACGAACCCGGGCCGCCGATCAGCGGACCGGCCACCTACCCGGGCGAGGTTACCGCCCGGCTGGCCGCCGATGCGGCGGTGATCATGGCCCGCTACCCGCAGGCCCGCTCGGCGCTGCTGCCGCTGCTGCATTTGGTGCAAGCCGAAGACGGCTACCTCACCACCGCCGGAATCGCCTTCTGCGCGGCACAACTGGCCTTGACTGAGGCCGAAGTCGCCGCGGTGGCGACGTTCTACTCGATGTACCGGCGCACCCCCACCGGCGACTATCTGGTCGGGGTGTGCACCAACACCCTGTGCGCCATCATGGGCGGTGACGCCATATTGGACACTTTGGAGACCGAGCTCGGCATTCACGCCGGGGACACCACCGGCGACGGCCGCATCACCTTAGAGCACATCGAGTGCAACGCCGCCTGCGACTACGCCCCGGTGGTCATGATCAACTGGGAATTCTTCGACAACCAAACCCCCACCAGCGCACGACAACTCATCAACGACATCCGCGCCGGCCGCGCACCGCACCCCACTCGGGGCGCGCAGCTGTGCCCCTTCCGCAGCACCGCACGAACATTGGCGGGGCTCGCTCCCGCCGATCGGGACGAGGTCTGAGATGGCGCTAGATCGTGTGCTGACCCGTCACTGGAACGAGCCGCAATCATGGACCCTCACCAATTACCTGCGCCACGACGGCTACCAAGCCCTCGCCAAGGCGCTGACGATGACACCCGTCGAGGTCATCGACACGGTGAAGGAGTCCGGTCTGCGCGGGCGCGGCGGTGCGGGCTTCCCGACCGGTGCCAAGTGGTCGTTCATTCCGCAGGACGATGCCAAGCCGCACTATCTGGTGGTCAACGCTGACGAGTCGGAACCCGGTACGTGCAAGGACGTTCCGCTGATGTATGCGACACCCCACTCCTTGATCGAGGGTGCGATCATCGCGGCCTATGCCATCCGGGCCCGGCACGCCTTCATCTATGTGCGCGGCGAGGTGGTGCCGGTGCTGCGCCGGTTGCAGACCGCGGTGGCCGAGGCCTACGAGGCAGGCTATCTCGGGGAGAACATCCAGGGTTCGGGGTTCGACCTCGATCTGATCGTGCATGCGGGTGCGGGCGCCTATATCTGCGGTGAGGAGACCGCTCTGCTGGATTCGCTGGAGGGTCGGCGTGGCCAACCCCGCCTGCGCCCACCGTTTCCCGCCGAAGCCGGGCTGTACGCCTGCCCGACGGTGGTCAACAACGTCGAATCCATCGCCAGCGTCCCGCCGATCCTGCTGAACGGCGTCGGGTGGTTCACTTCGATGGGCACTGAGAAATCACCGGGGTGCACCATTTACTCGCTGTCGGGGCATGTGACGAAACCGGGTCAGTACGAGGCTCCGCTAGGGATCACGTTGCGTGAGTTGCTGGCACACGCCGGTGGAGTCCGGGCCGGACACGAGCTGAAGTTTTGGACGCCGGGCGGGTCGTCGACTCCACTGCTGACGGCCGAACACCTGGACGTGCCATTGGATTACGAAGGCATGGCGTCGGTCGGTTCGATGCTGGGTACCAAGGCACTGCAGATCTTCGACGAAACCACCTGTGTTGTGCGCGCGGTGCGGCGCTGGACCCAGTTCTACGCCCACGAATCCTGCGGCAAGTGCACACCCTGCCGCGAGGGCACTTACTGGCTCAGCCAGATCTATGCCGACCTCGAGAACGGCTGGGCCACCTATGCGGACCTGCACAACCTGCTCGACATCGCCGACACGCTGAACGGAAAGTCGTTCTGCGCGTTGGGTGATGGGGCGGCTTCGCCGGTGATCTCGTCGATCAGACATTTCCGCGCCGAGTACGAAGAGCACCTCAGCGGTGGCTGTCCGTTCGACCCACGCGCGGCGATGCTCGCCGCGCCGGAGGAGGTGGGAGCCTGATGACGTTGATCGACGTCAACATGATCACGGTCACGATCGACGATGTCGACGTTCGAGTGCCTAAAGGCACGTTGGTGATTCGGGCGGCGGAGTTGATGGGTGTGCAGATCCCGCGGTTCTGCGATCATCCGCTGCTGGATCCGGTGGGGGCGTGCCGGCAGTGTCTTGTCGAGGTGGAGGGCCAGCGCAAGCCGATGGCCAGCTGCACCACCACGGTCACCGACGGCATGGTGGTGCGCACCCAGTTCACCTCCGAGGCCGCCGATAAGGCGCAGCACGGGGTGATGGAACTGCTGTTGATCAACCATCCGTTGGACTGCCCGGTCTGCGACAAGGGCGGTGAATGCCCGCTGCAGAACCAGGCCATGAGCAGTGGACGCACGGAGAGCCGATTCGACAAGGTGAAGCGGACCTATCCGAAGCCGATCAACTTGTCGAGTCAGGTGCTGCTGGATCGGGAGCGGTGTGTGTTGTGTGCCCGTTGCACACGGTTTTCCGAGCAGATCGCCGGGGATCCGTTCATCTCGCTGCTCGAGCGTGGCGCCCTGCAGCAGGTGGGGATCGGCCCGGGTGAGGCGTTCGATTCCTACTTCAGCGGCAACACGGTGCAGATCTGTCCGGTCGGGGCATTGACCGGAACCGCCTACCGGTTCCGGGCCCGCCCCTTCGATTTGGTGTCCAGCCCCAGCGTGTGTGAGCACTGCGCCTCCGGATGCGCCCAGCGCACCGATCACCGCCGCGGCGTGGTGCTGCGCCGGTTGGCCGGTGACGACCCGGAAGTCAACGAGGAATGGAACTGTGACAAGGGTCGTTGGGCCTTCACCTACGCTCGGGTCGGAGACCGCATCACCACCCCGATGATCCGTGAGTCGGGACGCTTGCGTCCGGCGTCGTGGTCGGAAGCCATCGCGGTGGCAGCCGCGGGATTGAGGTCCGGCCGGGCCGGTGTGCTGGTGGGCGGCCGTGCCACCGCCGAGGACGCCTACGCCTACGCCAAGTTTGCACGAATCGCCCTGGACACCAACGACATCGACTTCCGCTCCCGCCCACATTCGGTCGAGGAACAGGAGTTCCTGGCGGCACACGTCGCCGGACGCCGCGACGTGAGCTACGCCGACCTGCAGGCCGCACCGTTGGTGGTCCTGGCCGGGTTCGAACCAGAGGACGAATCCCCAATCGTGTTCCTGCGGCTGCGCAAAGCGGTCCGCAAGCGCGGGCTGCGGATCGTGACGATCGCACCGTTCGCCTCACCGGGATCGGTCAAGCTGGGTGCCAACGTGGTGCTGACCGAACCCGGGCAGGAAGCGGTGACCCTCGGCGGCCTGACCGGCGCGCTACCGCCGGACGCGATCATCCTGGTCGGGGAACGACTGGCCACCAGTCGCGGCGCGTTGTCGGCCGTGACTCGAGTGGCTCAACAGACCGGAGCGCGGCTGGCCTGGATTCCGCGCCGTGCCGGTGATCGTGGTGCCGTGGAAACCGGCTGCTTACCCAATCTCCTGCCCGGTGGCCGGCCCGTCCAGCATGCGCGTGCGCGTGAGCAGGTCGAACGTGTCTGGGGCACAACCGGTTTGCCGGACCGCCCTGGACTGAACCTCAGCGAGATGGTGACCTTGGGAGCCGGTGCCCTGCTCGTCGGCGGGGTGGATCCGGCGGACGTGCCCGACCCGCCCGCCATGCTGGCGGCCATCAAGTCGGCCGGATTCGTCGTCAGTCTGGAGGTCCGGCGAAGCGCGGTGACCGATCGCGCCGACGTCGTGTTCCCGGTCGCGACGGTGGCCGAGAAGACGGGGTCATTCCTGAACTGGGAAGGCCGCCCCAGGTCCTTCGAAGCTGCTCTTTCCACCAGCGACGCGTCCGACCATCGGATCCTGCACAACCTGGCAGCAGCAATGGGTATCGACCTCGGTACACCCGACGCCGCAACGGTTCACGCGGAGATCGGTCGTCTCGGCAGCTGGGATGGCATGCACTCGTCGCTGGCGGACTACCTGCCGACACCACCCGCCGAATGCGCCCAGGGTGAGGCGGTGCTGGCGGGGTGGCGGTTGTTGTTGGATGCCGGCCGGTTACAGGATGGGGAGCCGTTTCTGGCGGGTACGGCGCGGCCGGCGGTGGTGCGGTTGTCGGCGGTGACGGCGGCCGGGATCTGCGCCGCCGAAGGTGATGTGGTGACCGTCTCGACGGATCGGGGCGCGATCAGCCTGCCCCTGGTGGTCACCGAGATGGCCGACGGTGTGGTGTGGCTGCCGATGAACTCACCGGGGAGTGCCGTGCATGAACAGCTCGGAGTGACCGCGGGTGCGGTGGTGCGCATTGAACGGGAGAGGACCGCATGAGCTACCCGGATATGAGTGTGTTCGGCCATGATCCGTGGTGGTTGATTGTGGTCAAGGCGGTCGCGGTCTTCGCCTTCCTGATGCTGACCGTGTTGGTGGCCATCCTGTTGGAGCGCAAGATCCTGGGCCGCATGCAGATGCGGTACGGCCCGAACCGGGTGGGTCCCTTCGGGTTGCTGCAGTCGCTGGCCGACGGCATCAAGCTGGCGCTGAAGGAGGGCTTGGTCCCGGCCGGGGTGGACAAGCCGATTTATCTGATGGCCCCGGTTATTTCGGTGATTCCCGCCTTCATGGCGTTTGCGGTGATCCCGTTGGGTCCGGTGGTGTCGGTGTTGGGTCACCGGACGCCGTTGCAGTTGACCGATCTGCCGGTGGCGGTGCTCCACATTCTGGCGGTCACCTCGATCGGGGTGTACGGCATCGTCCTGGCGGGGTGGGCGTCGGGCTCGACCTACCCGCTGCTGGGCGGTCTGCGATCCAGCGCGCAGGTCATCTCCTACGAGATCGCCATGGCCCTGTCGTTCGCGGCGGTGTTCCTCTACGCCGGCACCATGTCCACCTCCGGGATCGTCGCCGCCCAGGAACACACCTGGTATGTGTTCCTGCTGCTGCCGTCGTTCGCGGTGTACGTCACCTCGATGGTCGGTGAGACCAACCGGGCACCGTTCGACCTGCCCGAGGCCGAAGGTGAACTGGTGGGCGGGTTTCACACCTCAAAGTCAAGTGGCCAGTGCAACGTTCATGCGGCTTGGCTGATGAGAGTGGCCAGGCGTTGGGCTGGGGTGTCGAGGTCGAGGGTGGGTCGGGGTCGGCTGTTGAGTTTGTCTTGGATTCGTTTGAGGTCAGCTTTGGTGTGGCCGCTGAGATCGGTGCCCTTTTCAAACCAGAACCGCAGCAGTCGATTGGTGTTCTCGTTGCTGCCGCGTTGCCAGGGTGAATGCGGGTCGCAGAAATAGACCGGGGCCTGTAGCTGCAGGCTGATGTCCTGCCAGCCGGCCATTTCGCTACCCCGGTCCCAGGTGAGGCTGCGGCGTAGGTGAGCGGGCAGGTCGTTCATCGCCTCGATCATCGCGGTGGCCACCGAATCAGCGGTGTGATCGGCCGGTAGGTGCAGCAGGATGGTGAACCGGGTGCTGCGCTCCACCAACGTCCCGATCGCGCTGGTGCCGCGGCTGCCCAGGATGAGATCGCCTTCCCAGTGCCCAGGCACCGCACGGTCCTCGACGACGGCAGGACGCTGGCTGATGGTGATCACGTCGCTGAACTTCCCGCGGCGTTCGCTGTGGTCACGGGGCTTGCGGGCGGTGCGTTTGGTCGACAGGCACTTATTGAGGTCAGCACGCAGCTGACCGCGGCCCTGGACGTAGAGGCACTGATAGATCGTTTCGTGGCTCACCCGTGCCAGCCTGTCATCGCCGTGATCACGCGCCAACACCTCGGCGATCAGTTTCGGGCTCCACCCGTCATCCATCCAACCCTCGATGGCTCTACACAACGCACGGTCTTCGAGCTTGAAAGCTTTAGGCCGCTTGGCTTTCTGTGCGGCACGGGCGTGAGCCATCAGGGCGTGATAGTCGCCGTCATCGTTGCGGTTTCGGCGGATCTCGCGATAGATCGTCGTGCGGTCACGACCGAGCTTCTCCGCGATCTTGGCCGCACTCAGGCCAGCATCGCGGCCGCGCATGATCTCGACCCGTTCCTCCACACTGAGTCGGTGGCCACGCCCGCCAGGCAGCATCTTGTTGCCCGGTTCGAGCAGACCACGCTGACCGCGTCCGCCGATCTGGATCGTCATGGCCCCAGCCTCACGCCACCACATCGACGCTGCCGTCGTCGACACGCCCATCTGCCGTGCCGTCGGGATCAGCGGCTCGCCTTGGCACACCCGATCAAACAACTCCCGCCGGGTCGACCTCGGATGCGGATAACCACTCGGCACGATGACCTCCACGAATCAACCAATGATGCGTTGACCGTATGAACCTGCCCACCGAGTACTCGTCGCTGAAGTTCGCGATGTTCATGCTCGCCGAATACGTCAACATGACCACCGTCTCGGCCTTGGCGACCACCCTGTTCCTGGGTGGCTGGCATGCCCCGTGGCCGATCAGCCTGATCGACGGCGCCAATACCGGCTGGTGGCCGCTGATCTGGTTCGTGGCCAAGGTGTGGACGTTCATGTTCGTGTTCATGTGGCTTCGCGCCACCTTGCCGCGGTTGCGTTACGACCAGTTCATGGCGCTGGGCTGGAAACTACTCATCCCCGTCTCCCTGGTCTGGATCATGATCGTCGCCGTCCTGCACAGCATCGGCCACAGCGGCCTCGTCGAAAATCTGATCGCCGCTGCGGTGTTGCTGGCCCTTGTCGTTGGCGTTCGGCGCGTGACCCGAGTCCGGCGAACAGGTGGAACCTCTTTGCAGACAGCAGAGTTCGACCCGATGGCCGGTGGATTTCCTGTGCCACCCCTTCCTGGGCAGCGGAACGCCGCGGTGTGGCCGGCCCCGACATACGGAGTGCCGATGCGCAACGGAAAACAGGTACACGAGCAGGTCGCCGTCGCATCGTGGGGGAGCGGAGATGCCTGACTTCCTCGGCGCGGTCAAGGGTTTCGGCGTGACGTTCGGGACGATGTTCAAGCGTCCTATCACCGAGGAGTATCCCGAGAAGCCGGGGCCGGTCGCCCCGCGCTATCACGGCCGCCACCAACTCAACCGTTACGCCGACGGGCTGGAGAAGTGCATCGGCTGCGAGCTGTGCGCCTGGGCCTGCCCCGCCGACGCGATCTACGTCGAGGGTGCGGATAACACCGAGGAGCAACGCTTCTCCCCGGGTGAACGCTACGGGCGGGTCTACCAGATCAACTATCTGCGCTGTATCGGCTGCGGACTGTGTATCGAGGCCTGCCCCACCCGCGCCCTGACGATGACCAACGTCTACGAGATGGCCGACGACAACCGCTCCGACCTCATCTACGGCAAGGACAAACTACTGGCCCCATTGCAACCCGGGATGCAACCACCCCCGCACGCCATGGCACCCGGGGTGACCGACGACGACTACTACCTGGGACACGTGAAGGAATCGACGCGATGACAGCTGTGATGTTCTGGATCCTCGCGCCACTGACACTGGTGGCGGCCGTCGGCGTTGTCGTGAGTCGAAAAGCGGTGTATTCGGCCATGTTCCTCGGCGCGGCGATGATCAACCTTGCGGTGCTGTACGTCGCGCAGGATGCGCTCTTCCTCGGCGTCGTGCAGATCGTGGTCTACACCGGCGCGGTAATGATGCTGTTCCTGTTTGTTCTCATGCTGATCGGTGTCGACTCGGCCGACTCGCTGATCGAGACGCTCCGCGGGCAACGTGTGGCCGCGGCCCTCACTGGCTTGGGGTTCGGCATTCTGCTGATCGCCGGAATCGGCAGCGTGGCGACGTCGGGAGTCACCGGGTTGGCGGAGGCCAATGCGGGCGGCAATGTGCAAGGCCTGGCGACGTTGATCTTCACCCGTGATCTGTGGGCGTTCGAGTTGACCAGTGCGTTGTTGATCACCGCGGCGCTCGGGGCGATGGTGCTGGCGCACCGGGAGCGCTTCGAGCGGCGAAAGACTCAGCGCGAGTTGGTGATCGAGCGCTTCCAAACCGGGGCGCGCGCCACCCCGCTACCCAGCCCGGGTGTGTACGCATTGCACAATGCCGTCAACACCCCGGCGCGACTGCCGGACGGAAGCGACTGCGCGCTCTCGGTGAGCCGAACTCTCACCCGCGATGGCACCGTCTTGTCTCTGCTCGTTACGCGCGATCACGAGAATGACGGCACGCTGAATCAGGAAGTGAGCCAATGACTCCCGATTATTTCCTGTATTTGTCGGCGTTGTTGTTCACGATTGGTGCGGCGGGGGTGTTGTTGCGGCGCAATGCGATCGTGATGTTCATGTGTGTGGAGTTGATGCTCAACGCCGCGAACCTGGCGTTCGTCACCTTCTCCCGCATGCACGGCCACTTGGATGGGCAGGTGGTGGCGTTCTTCACCATGGTGGTCGCCGCCTGCGAAGTCGTGGTTGGCCTGGCGATCATCATGACGATCTTTAGGACCCGACGCTCGGCGAACGTCGACGACGCCCACCTGCTGCGGCACTGATATGCAGACACTGGTGTGGTTGACCATCGCGCTGCCCTTGGCCGGGGCCGTCATCCTGCTGCTGGGCGGTAAAGCGACCAACGCGTGGGGGCATCTGCTGGCGTGTGCGGCGGTGCTCGGCGCCTTCGCCTGCGGCGCGGTGCTGTTCACCCACCTCCTCGGGCTGCCCGGCGGGGACCGCGCGGTGCACGACGTGTTGTTCTCCTGGGTGCCCGTCGGTGTTTTGCGCGTGGACTTCGGTCTGCAACTCGACGCGCTGTCGATGTGTTTCGTGCTGCTGATCACCGGAGTCGGCGCGCTGATCCACATCTATTCGATCGGCTACATGAAGACCGATCCCGGCCGGCGCCGCTTTTTCGCCTACCTCAACCTGTTCGTCGCCGCGATGCTGCTACTCGTGCTCGCCGACAACTACCTCGGCCTCTACATGGGGTGGGAAGGTGTCGGTTTGGCGTCGTATCTGCTGATCGGCTTCTGGTCATACAAACCGTCGGCGGCGACCGCGGCGAAAAAGGCGTTCGTGGTCAACCGGGTCGGTGACATGGGTTTGGCCATCGCGTTGATGGTGCTGTTCGCCACCCTCGGCTCGGTCACCTTCAGCACCGTCTTCGACTCCGTCCCCCAAATGAGTCACGGTGTCCTGACCGCCGTCGGCTTGCTGCTGCTGCTCGGTGCCTGCGGCAAGAGCGCCCAAGTGCCGTTGCAGTCCTGGCTCGGTGACGCCATGGAAGGCCCCACCCCCGTGTCCGCCCTGATCCATGCCGCCACCATGGTCACCGCCGGCGTCTACCTGATCGTCCGCTCCGGGCCGATCTTCAACCACAGCCCGGCCGCCCAGACCGCCGTCGTCACCGTGGGTGCGGTCACCCTGTTATTCGGGGCGATCATCGGCTGCGCCAAAGACGACATCAAAAAGGCCCTGGCCGCCTCCACGATGTCCCAGATCGGCTACATGGTGCTCGCCGCCGGGCTAGGGCCCGCCGGATATGCGGTGGCGATCATGCACCTGCTCACCCACGGCTTCTTCAAAGCCGGACTGTTTCTGGGCGCCGGCTCGGTCATGCACGCCATGGACGACGAAACCGACATGCGCCGCTACGGCGGCCTACGCACCCTGCTGCCCATCACGTTCGTCACCTTCGGGCTGGGCTACCTCGCCATCATCGGTGTGCCGCCGTTCGCCGGCTACTTCTCCAAAGACGCCATCATCGAAACCGCCTTCAACTCCGGCGGACTCGAAGGTTGGCTACTGGGTGGTGCCGCACTGCTGGGTGCCGGGATCACCGCCTTCTACATGACCCGCGTGATGCTGCTCACCTTCTTCGGCCAACGCCGCTGGAAGCCCGACACCCACCCGCACGAATCGCCTGCGTCGATGACCGCGCCGATGATCATCCTGGCGATCGGCTCCGTCGGCGCCGGCGCGCTGCTGGCCATCGGCAGCACCCTGCAACACTGGCTCGAACCCGTCGTCGGCCACCACGAAACCGAACACCTGATCCCCGCCTGGATCATCACCGTCACCGCACTCGGCGTCGTCGCCATCGGCATCGCGGTCGCAGTGCGGATGTATCTCCGCAAGCCCGTCAACCCGATTGCCTCCGAATGGGTTTCAGCCGCGACGGTGGCCGCGCTTAATGATCTGTACGGCGACGCGTTCAACGAAGCCGCCCTCATGCGGCCCGGCCGCGCAGTCACCAGGGGACTGGTTGCTGTCGAGCGGCGGGGGATCGATGCAGCGGTGGACGGTATTGCCGCAGCGGTGGCTCTGGCGTCGAACTCGGTGCGTCGCATGCAAACCGGGTTTGCCCGCTCCTACGCGCTGTCGATCTTTCTGGGTGCCACTCTGGTGGTCGCGATGCTGGTGATGGTGAGGCTGTGATGAATCAGATCCCGTGGCTGAGCCTGCTGTGGCTGATCCCGCTCACCGGTGCCGGCTTGATCGCGATCCTTCCCGCGACGACGGGTCGCTCCGCGAGGTTCACCGGGCTGGCCGTCGCGATCGGTGTCCTTGTCATCGCCATCGTGATCGCGGTGCGGTTCGATCCGGCCGGCGAGCAGTTCCAGTTCGTCGAAAACCATCCGTGGATACCGTCTTTCGGAACCGGATACATCCTTGGCGTCGACGGCATCGCACTGGCCCTGGTGGTACTCACCGCGGTGCTCGTGCCGCTGTTGATCATCGCGGGTTGGCACGATGCCGACGGTCGTTCGCGGTCGGTCAACGCCTATGTCGCGCTCACCCTGGCCGTCGAAGGCATGGTGCTGCTGGCCCTGGTGGCTTTGGACATCCTGCTGTTCTTCATCTTCTTCGAGGCCATGCTGATCCCGATGTATTTCCTCATCGGCGGCTTCGGCGGTGCCGGACGATCCAGGGCCGCGCTGAAGTTCCTGGTCTACAGCCTGTGCGGTGGACTCGCCATGCTTGCCGCGGTCATCGGCCTCTACGTCCTCACCTCGCGCAGCACGGCATTCGACGGCGGAACGTTCGACTACCGCGCCATCGCCGACGCTGTCACCGCGGGAACGTTCACCGTCAATCCCGCTGTCGCTCATGCACTATTCCTCGGTTTCCTGATCGCGTTCGCGGTGAAGGCGCCGTTGTGGCCTTTTCACACCTGGCTACCCGGGGCCGCCGTTCAGGCGACGCCGTCGTCGGCGGTGTTGATGATGGCGGTGATGGACAAGGTCGGCACATTCGGGATGCTGCGTTACTGCCTGCCGCTGTTCCCGGATTCCGCAACATGGTTCCGCCCGGTCGTCATCGCTTTGGCCGTGATCGGCATCGTCTACGGCGCGGTCCTGGCTATCGGCCAGACCGATGTCATGCGGCTGATCGCCTACACCTCGATCAGCCACTTCGGCTTCATCATCCTCGGCATCTTCGCGATGACCAGCCAAGGCCAAGCCGGCTCCACCCTCTACATGGTCAACCACGGAATCTCCACCGCCGCACTGTTCTTGATCGCCGGATTCCTCGTCAGCCGCCGCGGCAGCCGCCTCATCGCCGACTACGGCGGCATCCAGACAGTCGCGCCCATCCTGGCAGGCACCTTCCTCGTCGCCGGCCTGGCCACCCTCGCGCTTCCGGGACTCGCGCCGTTCATCAGTGAATTCCTGGTCCTCATCGGCACATTCACCCGCTACCCCGCCTTCGCCGTCATCGCCTCCGTCGCGCTGGTGCTCTCAGCGGTCTACATACTCTGGCTCTACCAACGGATGATGACCGGCCCGGTCACCCGCGGCAACGACACAGTCCGGGACCTCGGCACACGGGAGCTGCTCGTGGTCACGCCGCTGATCGCACTGCTGATCGGACTCGGGGTCTATCCCAAGATCGCCCTCGACGTCATCAACCCGGCGGTCGCCCACACATTGACCACCGTCGGTGTATCCGACCCGGCACCCGCCGTCGCGGAAGGGGCACACCCATGACTGCACCCAGCGTTGAATACGGCCAGCTCTCACCGATGTTGATCATTCTCGGTGCCGCCGTCGCCGGCGTGCTCATCGAAGCGTTCGCGCCACGCCGACACCGCTACCTACTGCAGCTCTGCGTCAGCTTGGCCGGGCTGGCGACCGGGCTGGTCGCCGTCGTCGCGCTGGCGGGCACCGTCGGTCCCGCTGTCTCCGGCGCGGTCATCTCCGACGGTCCGGCGTCGTTACTTCAGGGTGTCGTGCTGATGGTCGGCCTGGGTTCGATGGCGTTGGTCGCGCAACGTGACGCGCGCGGCGGCTCGGTGTCGTTCACGCCGCAGGCATCGACGGTGCCAGGAAGCGTCGCGGAGATGACGGCGGTGCGCGTCAACACCGTGCAGACCGAGGTGTTCCCGCTGGCCATGTTCTCGGTGGCCGGAATGCTGATCTTCGTTGCCGCGGGGGACCTGCTGACGATGTTCGTGGCGCTGGAGGTGTTCTCGCTTCCGTTGTATCTGATGTGTGGACTGGCCCGACGCCGGCGGCTGCTGTCCCAGGAAGCCGCACTCAAATACTTTCTGCTGGGCGCGTTCTCGTCAGCCTTCTTCCTCTACGGCATCGCGCTGCTGTACGGCTACTCCGGCACCCTGAGCCTGCCCGGCATCGCCCGCGCCGTCGAAACCGGCACCGACAGTGCGCTCGCTCTCGCCGGTACCGCACTGGTGGCCGTCGGCGTGCTGTTCAAGGTCGGTGCGGTGCCGTTCCACTCCTGGATCCCCGACGTCTATCAGGGCGCCCCCACCCCGATCACCGCGTTCATGGCCGCCGCCACCAAGGTCGCCGCCTTCGGGGCCATGCTGCGGATCTTCTACGTCGCACTGCCCGGCCTCGACCATGACTGGCGCCCCGTGCTGTCGCTGATCGCGATGGTGACGATGGTGGCGGGCGCGGTGCTGGCAGTCGGACAGACAGATCTCAAGCGGTTGCTCGGCTATTCGGCCGTGGCACAGGCAGGCTTCATTCTCACCGGCGTCATCGCCGCGGACGGCACCGCACTGTCGGCAACGCTGTTCTATCTGGCGACCTACGCGTTGGCCACCCTGGGTGCCTTCGCCGTGATCGGCCTGGTGCGCAACCACACCGGCACCGAGGAGACGGCGATCGCGAACTGGGCGGGGCTGGGACGGCGGCACCCGCTGACCGCGGTGGTGTTCTCGCTGTTCCTGCTCGCCTTCGCCGGCATCCCGCTCACCAGTGGATTCATCGGCAAGTTCGCGGTGTTCTCTGCGGCAGCGCACGGCGGTCAGCTCCTGCTGGTGCTGGTCGGCGTGATCGCCAGTGCCGTTACCGCTTTCGTCTACGCAAAGGTGGTGGTGATGATGTACGCCGACGACACCCCCATGCAGCCCGCGCGGGTGCACACACCGGATCGATTGACCGGCATCTCCATCGCGACGGCCGCGGGGGTCACAGTGGTGTTCGGAGTTCTGCCCCAGCCACTGCTGGATCTGGCGAATGCCGCCGGGGCTTTCGTGCGCTGAGTCAGCGCACGGTCAGCTCAGCTTTGCGGCGTTCGAACAGCCGCAGCACCATCGGGGTGAAGATGAGCTGCATCGCCAGATCCATCTTGCCGCCGGGGCAGACGATGGTGTTGGCTCGGGACATGAACGAATCGTGCAGCATCGACAGCAGATACGGGAAGTCGATGCCGTGCGGGTCGCGGAACCGGATGATCACCATGGACTCGTCGGCCGTCGGGATCGACCGGGCGATGAACGGATTGGACGTGTCCACCATCGGGACACGCTGGAAGTTCACATCGGTATACGAGAACTGGGAACAGATGAAGTTCACGTAGTCGGGCATCCGGCGCAAGATGGTGTCGGTCACCGCTTCGGAGGTGTACCCGCGGGACACCTTGTCCCGGTGCAGCTTCTGAATCCACTCCAGGTTGATCACCGGGACCACGCCGATCTTCAAGTCCGCGTAGCGGGTGACGTCCACGTCCTCGGTGACGATCGCGCCGTGGAGACCCTCATAGAACAGCATGTCGGTGTCGTCGGGCAGCGTCTCCCATGGTGTGAAGGTGCCCGGCTCCTGGTTGTAGGGGGCAGCTTCGGTGGCGTCGTGTAAGTACTTGCGCACCTTGCCCGTCCCGGTCTCGCCGTAGGAGCAGAACAGATCCTGCAACTCGGTGAACAGATTGGACTCCGGCCCGAAATGACTGAACGTGTGGTCGCCGCGGGCGTGCGCGTCCGCGATCTGAAGCTTCATCTCGGCACGGTCGAAGCGGTGGAAGCTGTCGCCCTCCACGTAGGCCACGTTGATGCCTTCTCTGCGGAAGATCTGATCGAACGTGCGCATGACGGACGTCGTGCCGGCACCGGACGAGCCGGTCACCGAGATGATCGGATGAAGACGAGACATCGGAGCTCCTTTCAGCCCACCGAAGACCGGAAGAGGCCACGAATGCCGTACAGCGGCAGGCCGTCCGGCCTGTCATTGCTGTCGGTGTGGTAGTGCTCGATGCGCCGAACCTCCTCGGCGGCACCGAAGATCAGCGGAACCCGCTGATGCAGGCTCGTGGGTGGAACCTCGAGCAGGCGGCCACGGCCGGTGCTCGCCAGTCCGCCTGCCTGTTCAACCAGGAATGCGATCGGGTTGGCCTCGTAGAGCAGGCGAAGCCGGCCCGGTTTCGACGGGTCTTTCGAATCGCGCGGGTAGAGGAACACCCCGCCGCGGGTCAGGATGCGGTGGGTCTCGGCGACCAGCGACGCCACCCAGCGCATGTTGAAATCCTTGGCTCGCGTGCCCGTCTGGCCGGCCAGGCACTCGTCGATGTAACGCTGCACCGCCGGCTCCCAGAACCGGCGGTTTGAGGCGTTGATCGCGAATTCTCCTGTGTGGCTGGGAATCGTGATCTGTGCACGACTGAGGAAGAACTCACCCAAACCGGGATCGAGGGTGAACGCGTACACACCGGTCCCGACGGTCAGCACCAGCATGGTGGACGGGCCGTAGATCGCGTACCCCGCGCACACCTGCTCGGTGCCCGGCTGCAGAAAGTCCTCCAGCGAGGGGTCGGCACCCGGATTCGGCGCGCGCAGGATCGAAAAGATGCTGCCGACAGAGACATTGACGTCGATATTGGACGAGCCGTCCAGCGGGTCGAAGATCAGCAGGTACTTCCCTCGCGGATACTGGATCGGCAGGGGATAGGGGTCGTCGATCTCCTCCGAGACCATCCCGGCCACCTGTCCGCCCCATTCGCAGGCCCGCAGGAAGTACTCGTTGGCCAGCACGTCGAGCTTCTGCTGCACTTCACCTTGAACGTTCACGGCGTCAGCGGAGCCCAGGACGCCGCCGAGTTCACCCTGGGCCACCCGGTTCGAGATCGCCTTGCAGGCAAGGGCAACATCGAGGATCAACGCGTTGAGTTCGCCGCTGGCATCGGGGTGGTGGCGGCGCTCCTCGATCAGGAATCGCACCAGCGTGGTGTGGTTCGCGAGCATGACCTGCGGCCTCCTTATCGGTCCTCGCGCGCGGGATAACCCGCGACCTCGAGTCGATTCGATGGTCCCGGAGACACGAGCGTCCGCCCATCCCCCGGGCGGGTGGCCCGACGGGGGGATGGTGTATTGCCGTGTCACCGAACGCGATTGCTGGCTTACGCTCTCACCATGACCACACCCGTCTCCGTGCTGGTGTACAGCGACAACCGTGCAGCACGACAGCGCGTCATCGCGGCACTGGGATCCCGCCCGGCGGGGGATTTGCCCGATTTCTGCTACCGCGAGGTGGCGACTCCGGCGATGCTCCTGCAGTGCATGGATTCCGGTGACATCGATGCGGCGATTCTCGACGGTGAAGCCACTCCCGCGGGAGGGATGGGGATCGCCAAGCAGCTCAAGGATGAGCTCGACCTATGCCCCCCGCTGATCGTCCTGACCGGCAGGGCAGGCGACGACTGGTTGGCGCGCTGGTCGCGCGCCGACGCGGCCGTGCCGCATCCCATCGATCCCGTGGCACTGACGGCGGCCGTGATCGGTGTGCTGCGGCGCTAGCGGCGCACCGAGTTCACCAGTTCGAGCGTCGACGCCGTAGCTGCCGCCAGTGCGGTGACCTCTTGCTCGCTGAGCCGGCCGCATGTCCAATCCCAGTGGGCAGCGATCCTATCGCCACTTTCCGGTCGTGGCGCCAGCGTGATTCCATCGCGCCGCCAGCGTGCCGTCTCGAGCACCTCGGCACCGAGGAACAGGCGGTATCCGTCGAACTGCAGCGGCTGGGAAAGCAAACCGAGATGTTCGTCGTCGACCCAGTCGACCGTTCCCCAGCGGATCCGGCACGCCTGCAGTATCCGCAGCGGTGTGGTCGGGTCGCCGCTGAGGAACCGTATCCAGGGATAGACGACTAACACGTGAAAACTGTGATGGGCCAGGCCGTGGGAGCCGACGCTGTCGAGTATGCCGGTGGGCTGGTTGGCGAAAAGGGTGCGCAGCCTCGCGGTGAGGGTGCCGCAATTCACTGCGTCGAGCAGCGGTCCGCCCACCCAGTAGCTGCGCACCACCTCGGTGTCGAGCGGATCGTCGATACCGGCCGCTGCCGCGATTTCTTCGAGGTATGCCCAGGCGCCGTCGAAACCCTGGGCATGTCCGGCGACGTCGGCACGCGAGCGGCCGGACAGGAGAACCGACGCATCCGGAGGCCCGCAGTAGCCCAGCTCGTTGGGTGGGAAAGCGAAGCGGGCGAACAACTCCCATCCCACAGCATCGGCCGTCAGTCGTGCCGTCACGGGGCCTCGTCGATTCCGCTGCCCATCAGCCGCAGACCGGTCAGCGCCGCCTCGGCGCCCCGTTCATCGGTCTTCTCGACCACGAAGCCCATGTGAATGATGACCCAGTCACCCGGAGCGAATGTCTCCTCGGGCAGCATGCCGATGTTCACGCGGCGCGACTCGCCGGCGACATCGGCTAGGACCAGCTGGCCCCCGTAACCCTCGACGAGGCTGATCACCTTACCGGGTATGCCCAGGCACATCTGCTCACACCTCCTGCGCCGTATATCGTTGCCGCACCATCACGATCGCCGCTCGAACAGCGTCCACCGCCGCGGGAACGGCCGCGCGGACCGGCTCGCTCAACCCGATTCCGTCGGCGATGTCGGCGACCTCGCAGCCGACCACAACAGTGGGAGGCGCGGTCCCGCCCAGGGCTCTCAGACTGGCGAACACCGCGCCGGGGTCCATACTGTGGGCATCCAGCGCGGTGGCCAGGCAGGAGGTCTCGTGATCGGCAGTGAACACGTGCACCGTGCCGGGCGAGCCCCGGTCGGGCAGGGCGTCGACGAGGACGAGCGCCGACCAGGCGTCGAGCAGGTCGTAAGCCAAATGCATGCCACCGATTCCGTAGTCGGTGACCCGCAAGTCCGGCTCGGCGCCATCGGTTGCGTAGAGCAGGCGGACCACTTCTGACCCGAACCCGTCGTCGCCGAGGAAGATGTTCCCGATTCCAGCGACCAGGATGCGTGACGGCATTGGATCGCTACATGTGCCGGATCCGCAGGTAGCGCTGGACGTCGGGGATAGAACGGACCCCGATCACCGCGCCGGCCACTATGGCTGCTGCGACCACGCACGTGGCGACCCACCCTATGACTGCCATGCCGAACTCCTTTCGTGATCAGACGTTTGCAGGTCGAGCGGCTCGACCTCGTCAGGAGCGAAGTAGAGGTAGCGTCCGTACCACTCGTGCAGGTCGGCGGCGGGATCGTCGTCGACTACCACGCCGACATGCGTGTTGCCGTCGACGTCTTGGTGGACAGAGGTGACGTGCGCGTTCCGTCCGGTCACGAAGATGTCCTGGGCGTCGGCGCGGCGACTGGGCCGAAGCCGCACGCGGCTACCACGGGCCACCGGTACACCGGAGATCAGGACGGCGTCGACCTCTGGACGTACCTCCTCGTCTGCTAACGGATCCCACCAGTTGACACCGTCGGGAACTTCGGGGACGAGCCCTGCGGGGGGCGTCGTCCCGGCACGCGGGTCACGGAGCACACCGTGCAGCCGTTGCATCGCCTCGGGCGACATTGCATCGCAGCGGTCGATTATCGCGGCCGCCAGCGGGTCAGTGGCGCGCGCTTGCGACTTTTCCTCGTCGGTCATGGTCATCACCCGCAGGGTGAGGATCTCGTCGATCTCCGTCGAATCGTAGAGGGCGCCGTTGCTCTGCTCGGCCACCTGGGGATGGTCGTACAGGATGATCGGCGAGATCAGCAGGAGGTCGTTCTCGCCGGGTGCGCCGGCGAGCACGGGAAAGCATCTGCGGTGCCGGCATCGCGTCACGGCGGCGGTCGCGTCCGGTGGCGGTTCCAGCAACGAGACGAACTGCCCGCCAGTGGATTCGGCGATGACGTGCGTGCCGATCATCGAGCCGGCGATCGCGCCGGCTGGATCGGCGGCTGGTGCCGTAATGTTCTCGACCGAGAGGCTGATGCGGTGCAGATGGTCGTCGCGGACCGCGTCGACGGTCACCTCAGCAGATAGGTCACGTCGGGTACGTACCAGCCGGCCCCCGCTGATTTCCTCGACAGCGGTCCCTCCGGATACCGCCAAGGGCAGTGTCCACGATCGATGCTTGTCATCGAGTTTTAGTGTGCCGATGTTGATTTCGCATTCCACGGCCTCATCCCAGCTCAGCCAGTGTCCGCCGGGTGTCCGGAGTTCGTCGACGGGGACCCAGCTCCCGTCCTCGAGGGTCTCGGTCTGACGGCGCTGTAGCTGAAGAAACCGTACGACCAGCGTAAGGCTGCCACCACCCGCGATCAGGAACTGGGTGTCCAGCGACCTTTCCTCGCCGATCCCGGCTTCCGCGGCGCCCGGCGGACCGAGAACGCCGAACTGCCAGCGACATTGATTCTTCGGCGACGATGCCCGGTAGGGATACAGCAGATATCCCTCGTAGAGCACTGCGTCGGCGATGGTGCGGGCCCGGTCCCAGCCGGTGTTCACGGTCTCTCCCGGCCGGATCCGTTGGTGCACAGCATGGGCTGCGCGGTGCCGCTCAGCAGTGCGGCGACCGCCTCATCGACACTGAGCAGACCGCGCGCCGACTTGAACGAGCACAGCTCAGCGATGGTGTCCTTCGACAGACGCACCCAACCGGAGTCCGGATAGTGCTGATGGACCAGGTCGCGCCACACGGCGACCGGCATGTCGAAGGAGTCCTCGCACTCCCAGGACACCTGTCGTACGCGCAGTGTCGGCTCGCCGGCATCGAAAATTGTCCCGCTGAACAGGAATTGCAGGGGGATCACGCCGTCGCGCAACGCGTGGAAGTACTTGGCCCCGGCGACCTCGACGTCGTAGGTGCACGCCAGCGGCAGAGTTACCCGAGTCGTCCCGACGAAGCCGGGCACCATGGCTGCCGCGTGCAGCCACAGGAAATTGCGTTGAGTGGCTGCCCAGCGTTCGCGGGGGCCGAACAAGTCGAGCAGCCCAGCCGCCTCCTCGTCGGTATAGGAGCGACGGGGCGGGTCGATGCGGACCTGGCAGCGCAGTGCGATGGCCTGAATCGGTGCTTCACCGGCGGTGGTGATGCCGATCTCGGCGGCCAAAATGGGTGTCACCGCGTAACGTTCGGGCGTCACGTCGAGCACCTGGAATGTCACGTCCGCTGTCATGGCAGTCGCACCGCACTGCGCGCGGCGACCCCGGCGAAGAAACTATCGATGAACTCCCGTGCCTGAGTGCCGCCATCGAATCCCCGCCAGAGCAGGCGCAACCCGCCGACGAATTCGTAGCAGGCGTCGATCGGTACCAGGAAACATTCGGGAGTCCCCCCGGAATCGGGGACCCGCACCAGAAGTGCCTCGACGTCGTCGGCGAGCAGACCTACCCGCGGATCACCCGCCACCGCCGACCAGGCCGCCATGTCCAATTCGGATTCGGTGGCGCCCGCAGGTCCTGGATAGAACGCCACGGTGCGGTCCAGCCCGGAGTTGCGGAAGAAGAACGCGAAACCCACCGGGATCTGTAGCGCCTCCCACCGCGCACGGCCCAGCGTGAAGTCGGGGAACGACAGGTAGCGGTCGGGCACCGCCCGGTACCGCAGCGCGGCAGCGGCATCGGTGAACAGCAGATAGCAACCACGGCACACACACATCAGCTGGCGCGCGGCGACATTCACGACGTGTTGATGTCGGTCGGCGATGGGGTCGGCGCACATCTCGCACCGTTCGTCCGTGGACGGCGCCGCCGTGCGCGTGCTGCGGATCCTGGCCAATACCTCCATAGTTGACGTGGTCATGCCGAGGCTCCGATCGGTTCACCCGTCACGGCAAGGGACAGCACACCATCTCGGGTGAGCATCGGCACCGGTTCGAGATGTTCACCGGTACCGGCGACTCCGACGCCGGCGTGGAGGACGTCGTAGCGCGCGTGACACCGCGGGCACCGCAGAACATCACCCGACAGGCGTGCACCGGCCAGGGAACCGGCGCAACCCGGGCAGAAATCGAGGTAAGCGAGCACCTTCTCGGCAGCTCGGCAGGCCAGCACGACCGTGTCGCCGACTGCGAAACCCGCGACCTCACCGGGTTCCAGCTCGGCAAGTTCGGGCACCGGGTGCCAGGTGGTTCGGTGACCGCCGGTGTCCTGGAGCCGTGACATCAGCGACGCGGCCGGAAAGAGCGTGGTACCGGCAGCCGGTTCCGCGGGCACGACCTCGATTGTGGTGATCTCCGGCGCACTGGCTCGAACGGCGTCCTCGACCGTCAGCTCCAGCGTGCGCGCCGACGAGGGGCAGCTCTTGCAGCTCCCCGAAAATGACAGCCGCACAACCCCGTTGCTGACATCCAGCAGCTGGACATCGCCGCCGTGTGACCCGAGGTAGGGCCGGACGCTGTCCAGGGCGTGCGACACTCGGCGCGTCACATCATGCGGATGCACGCCGTGCACCAGCAGCAAGCTGGCGATCAGGTCGTCGGCCGCCAGCCGATCGGTTGCCGCCCCATCGACAAGCTCGATGACCCGGGCAAGCGCGGTCCCATACAGATCAACCACTTCACGCACCAACTGCTCGGCGCGTGCCGAGGCGATCGGGCCGCCGACCGCGCTGGCGTCCAGCAGGCTTTGTATCCGTTCACCCGCCGACCGCCAGTGCGAATCTGCGTCCATCCGTCACTCCCCGGTCAGCGATTGCGTCGGGGTGTGCAGCTTGTCCAGCGACTTGCCGTCGCCCAGGTACATGTGCACCCCGCAGGGCAGGCATGGGTCGAAACTGCGGACCGTGCGCATGATGTCGATGCCCTTGAAGTTCTCCCGATCGTTCTCCTCGAAGATGGGTTGGCCCTGCACCGCATCCTCGTACGGACCCGGGGTGCCGTAGCTGTCGCGAGGATTGGCATTCCACGGCGTTGGGGGATAGGGGTGGTAATTCGCAATCTTGCCGTCCCGGATCACCATATGGTGGCTCAGCACACCACGCACCGCCTCGGTGAAGCCGCACCCGATGCCTTCGTCGGGGACGTCGAACTTCTCCCACGTTTTGGTGCGCCCGGCCCGGATCTCGACGAGGGCTTTCTCCGCGAAGTGCAGCGCGCATGCCGCGGCGTAGGCCTGGAAGTAGGTGCGAGCCCGGTTGCGTTCGATGGTGTTGCTGCCGTGGACCGGTATCTTCCACTCGAATTCGACGGGACCCTTGAGGGCTGTCTTGGGGAAATTGATCTGGACACTGTTGCCGGTGGCTTTGACGTAGCCGACGTCGACCAGCCCCGCCAGCGCCGTCGACCAGAGCCGGGCCAGGGGGCCGCCACCGGTGTCCAGAGCCAGATGGTCGGTGCCGTCGAACCACCGAGGTGACATCACCCAGCTGTAGTTGTCGTCGAAGTCGCGCTTCTGGGGCCGGGGGTTCGTGTGCTGGTTCCACGGGTGTCGGCGGTCCACCCGATTTCCCAGCGGGTCGGTGTGCACGAACATCTCCTGGTCGTTCCAGTCGTCATAGTAGGAGTGCCCCAACAGGATTCGGATACCGAGGTTGATGTCGACCAGCGAGGTGGTGACCAGTTTGCCGTCAACCACCACACCAGGGGTGACGAACATCGCCCGGCCCCAATCCTCCATGTCCTTATATGCGAAGTTGCACACTTCGGGATCCTGGAACGAGCCCCAGCACCCCAACAGCGTGCGGCGCAGGCCGACTTTCTCGTAGCCAGGCAGTGCCTCGTAAAAGAAGTCGAAGAGGTCGTCGTGCATGGGCACGACCTTCTTCATGAACTCGACGTAACGCATGAGCCGGGTCATGTAGTCGGTCATCAGTTGGATCGTGGCTGTCGTGCCAATTCCGCCGGGATACAGGGTCGACGGGTGTACGTGCCTGCCTTCCATGAGGCAGAACATCTCTCGGGTGTATCGGCTGACCTGCAGCGCCTCCCGGTAGAACTCGCCGGTGAACGGGTTGAGCGCGCGCATGATGTCGGCGACCGTGCGATAGCCGTGCATATCGGCGTGCGGTGCCACGGCATTTTCTGCCTTGGTCAGCACACTGGGGTTGGTCTCGGAGACCATCTTCTCGCAGTAGTCGACGCCGACCAGATTCTCTTGAAAGATGTTGTGGTCGAACATGTATTCCGCAGCCTCGCCTAGGTTGATCAACCATTCGCCCAGGTGCGGCGGCTTGACTCCGTAGGCCATGTTCTGGCAGTAACACGAGCAGGTGGCGTGATTGTCACCGCAGATGCCGCAGATCCGGCTGGTGATGAAGTGTGCGTCGCGCGGGTCTTTGCCCTTCATGAAGAGCGAGTAACCGCGGAAGATCGACGATGTGCTGTGACACTCGACGACTTCCCGGTTGTCGAAGTCGATCTTGGTGTAGATGCCGAGGCTGCCGACGATCCGGGTGATGGGATCCCACGCCATTTCGACGAGGGCGCCCGGTTCGTTCTTGATCTGCGACGGCTCAGGAATGATCGTTGTCATCGAACTACTACCTTCGATCCAATTGATTACCAGGTGCGCCGGGCACCCGTGGTGAGTTCCTTGCCCTTGTGCCGCCACCGCGGCTCTTTATCGACTGTGCGGCCCGTGATTTCGCGCAAGTTACGGATCACCGAACCGTAGAGCCCTGAAGCCGCTGTGGACAGCTTGCCGCCGGGCGGCTCGTCCATGAACGGCATGAATTTGTCCGGGAAGCCCGGCATGGTGCAGCCGATGCAGATGCCGCCGACATTCGGGCATCCACCGACGCCGTTGATCCAGCCACGTTTGGGCACATTGCATTTCACGACGGGGCCCCAGCATCCAAGCTTGACGATGCACTTTGGCGAACCGTACTCGGTGGCGAAATCGCCCTGTTCGTAATACCCGGCCCGATCGCACCCCTCGTGAACGGTCTTGCCGAACAGCCATTGTGGACGCAGTGCGTCGTCGAGCGGGATCATCGGCGCTTGCCCGGTCGCCATGTAAAGCAGATAGGTCAGCGTCTCCGACAGGTTGTCTGGGTGGATCGGGCAACCCGGTACACAGACGATGGGAATGCCGGCCTTGCTTTTCCAGTCCCAGCCGAGGTAATCCGGAACGCCCATGGCGCCGGTGGGATTTCCAGCCATCGCGTGGATGCCCCCGTAGGCAGCGCAGGTTCCCACCGCCACCACCGCGGTGGCCTTGGGCGTCAGTCTGTCCAGCCATGCGCTCGTGGTCATCGGCTGGCCGGTCGCGGGATCGTTGCCGAAGCCGCACCAATACCCTTCGGTATGTAATTGTTCGTTGGGGATCGAGCCCTCGACGACGAGCACGAACGGCTCCAACTCACCCCGGTCGGCCCGGAAGAACCATTCAAGGAAGTCATCCGCACCGCCACTGGGGCCGCACTCGAAATCGATCAGTGGCCAATGCACCGCGACTTGGGGCAGGCCCGGCAACGCGCCGAGGGCGATCTCTTCGACGCTGGGTTGGGTGGCGGCAGTCAACGCCACCGAATCACCATCGCAACTGAGGCCTGCATTGATCCAGAGGACGTGGATCAGAGTTTGTTCCGCTTTGACTGCTGCTTCCGTCGGCATGCTCGCAGCTTCCCGGGACGGGAGTCGTCCGTCCCTGGCGCCGCCGGAGTCGACCGTCGGCCCTCTTGCGCGGCGTTAGTTTCTGGGTCTACTCCCAGGCCAGGTCGTTGTCAACGCTTGCGAATTGGTGGGAGAAGGCTGGCCGTGCGTCCTCGAAGTCTGATAAACCGGTAAAGAGCAGCCAGCTGCGAAAAACCCGGTACGCGCGTTAATTTCGACGTCGCGCGTAGGTCAGCGTTGTGTCGCGGAAGTGAAGTTACGGAGCCAATCGAACCAATCGGACATACCCTCCCCGGTGCGTGCGCTCACCGGCAGGATCGTCGCCGTCGGATTCACCTCGCGGACCCGGGACACATAGGTGTCGACATCGACATCGAGGTGCGGAACGAGGTCGATCTTGTTCAGCAGCACGATGTCGACCGAACGAAACATCACCGGATACTTCAGCGGCTTGTCCTCGCCTTCGGTCACCGAGTAGACCATCGCCTTGGCGTGCTCACCAACATCGAACTCCGCGGGACAGACAAGATTGCCGACATTCTCGATGATCACCAGATCCAGTAGCGGCAGGTCCAAACCCTGCAGTGCGCGGTTGACCATCGGTGCATCCAGGTGGCACTCGCCGCCGAAGCCGTTGTTGGTGTTCAGCAGAGAGATCTGCGCACCGCGGCCACCGAGCTTCGCCGCGTCCAGATCGGTGGCGATATCACCTTCGATCACACCGACGGCGAAATCGTTCGCCAACTCGTCGAGGGTCGCGGCCAGCACCGTCGTCTTTCCCGATCCCGGCGAACTCATCAGGTTTAGCGCCCGGATTCCGTTGCTCTCGAAGGCTGCCCGGTTGATGTCGGCCCGGGTGTCGTTCTCGGCGAAGATGTGTTCGAGCACCTCGACCCGCTGCGAGCCGGTGGAGTAACCACTGTGGTCGCCGTGATCGTGGGAATGGTGCCCGTGCTCGTCGTGCTCGTGGCTGTGCTCGGTGCCGTCGTCGTGGCGGTGGAACCTACCCATGCTGAAAACCTTTCGCTTCCCCGGTCACGTCACGTCCAGTGAGGTGACCAGGAACTCGTTGCCCCGAACGACCTCCACGTCGGCGCTCTCGCAGCGCGGGCAGCACACGCTCCATCGGGAGGTGATCTCCGAATGCTCTCCGCAGCCGCGGCAGTCCACCTCGGCAGCGACGAATTCGAGCTCCAACTCGGCCTCGGGCATGCTTTCGTCGTCGCGGACCAGCGTCCAGCAGAACGAAAGTGAGTCGGGCACCACCTGACGCAGCGCGCCGATCTGCACCCGCACCACATCGACCCGCCGGCCGGCCGCGTAGGGTCTCACCACCCCGGCGATCGCGTGGCACAGCGACAATTCGTGCATTGTCGGTCTTTCCATTCTCCGAGTCGGGCAGGTCTGCACCCTACAGCGCGGCGCGGGCGCAGCCGAGGGCCTTTTGGACGGAAAAACGCAGACTTTCGCTGCGAAATTGTGATTGTGGTCATCACGAGGCGGGTTTAGCGTTGGTGTGATCTACCCGCGTGGACAGCCCATCGACGCGAGTGGCCTTCTGTTTCGGCGGGCTGAGGTGACAGCGATCCGATGATGGTGCGAGTGCATCTGAACATCACCGGTGTGGTGCAGGGCGTCGGGTTTCGACCGGCGGTCGCGCGGATCGCCGCCGAGTTCCGGCTGGGTGGATTTGTGTACAACGACGCCGGCTCGGTCCACTGTGAGTTGGAGGGCCCGGCCGCCGATGTGGAAGCGGCGATCGCGGCGATCCGGGACCGCACACCACCGGCGGCGCGCATCGACCGCGTGCACGCCCGGTACGTGGACCCGAACGGCGCCAACGGGTTTGATATCGTCGGCAGCCAACAGGGTGACGAGTCGCGCACCCTGGTACCACCGGACATCGCGGTGTGTGCGGACTGCCTGCGCGAGATGCGCGACCCGGCGGACCGCCGCCACGGGCACCCGTTCATCACGTGCACCAACTGCGGGCCGCGCTACACCGTGATCACCGACCTGCCATACGACCGTCCTGCGACGACAATGGCCGGCTTCCCAATGTGCCCGGCGTGCGACGCGGAGTACCACGATCCACTGGATCGCCGCTATCACGCGCAGACGATCGCCTGCCCGGACTGCGGGCCCCGGCTGCGCTGGCAGCCCGTGGGCGGCCCCGCCCGGGACGATGACCCGATCGGTGCGGCGGTCGCCGCGCTGCGGGACGGGCTGATCGTCGCGGTCAAGGGGATCGGCGGCTTCCACCTGGCCTGCCGCGCCGACGACGCCGCCGTCGTGGCAGAGCTGCGCCGACGGAAGAGCCGGCCGGCCAAACCGTTCGCAGTGATGGCCGCGGATGTCGGGGCCGCCGGCGAGATCGCGGTGCTCGACGACGCGGGGGTCGACGCCCTGACCTCACCGTCGGCGCCGATCGTGTTGGTGGCCCGCCGGGGGAGCGGCATCGCCGACGAGGTGGCGCCCGGCCTGACCGAGCTGGGCGTGATGCTGGCCTACTCGCCGGTGCACCACCAGCTGTTCGACCGGCTCGGCTCTGTGCCGCTGGTGATGACCTCGGCCAACCGGGGCGGATCCCCGATCGTGTTCCGCGACGACGACCTGGACTGGATCGAGGGGCTCGCCGACGCGGTGCTCACCCACGACCGGCCCATCTATGTGTCGTGCGAGGACTCGGTGGTCACCATCGACAACGGCAACGAGGTGCCGTTGCGTCGCTCCCGCGGCTACGCCCCGCTCCCGGTGTCGGTGCCCGGGCCGCTGCCCGATCGCGTCATCCTCGCCACCGGCGGCGACCTGAAGACGACGTTCTGCCTGGTTGGCGCGGACGGGCACGCGCACATGTCGTCGCATCTCGGCGATATGGCGGACCCGCGCACGCAAGTCTGCTTCGAGTCGGCGCTGGAGCATCTGGCGTTCATGACCGATCGCACACCCGACGTGATCGCCTGCGATATGCACCCCGGGTACGCCACCACCGCGTGGGCACACCGTTACGCCCTCGGTCGGCCCGTCGTCGCCGTCCAACACCATCACGCGCACGCGGTCGCCCTGCTTGCCGAGCATCGGCGGCTGGGCACGCCGGTCATCGCGGTCACCTATGACGGCACCGGCTACGGCACCGACGGCACCATCTGGGGCGGTGAACTTCTGGCGATCACCGATGCTTCTCACTTCACCCGGGTCGGCCACCTGCGGGAGTTCGCACTGCCTGGCGGCGACGGTGCGGTCCGTCACCCAGCCCGCACCGCGTTGGATCTCTTGTACCGGGCCGGTATCGAGTGGACGGGCGAGCTGCCGCCGGTGGCGAGCTTCGACGAAACCGCGCTGCACATACTTCGCCAGCAGATCCCTCGCGGTCTCGGCTGCGTCCGCACCACCAGCATGGGCCGATTGTTCGATGCGGTGGCAAGCCTGCTCGGCGTATGTCAGGAGGTCAGCTACGAAGGGCAGGCCGCGATCGAGTTGGAGCATCTGGCCCGCCACGGACACCCCACCGCGCTGAATTTCGATGTCGCCGACGGTGTCCTGGATCCCGCGCCGGTGATCGCCGGAATCGTCGAGGGCATGCGGTCTGGCACCGCGCTCGCCGATCTGGCTGCCGGTTTCCACCAGGCGGTGATCCGTGCGACCGCGGTGGCAGCCGCCGAAAGTGCTCGGGCGGCGGGCGTTTCGGTCATCGGGTTGACCGGTGGCGTGTTCGCGAATCGCCTTCTGCTGCAGGGGCTGCGGCACACGCTCACCGAGGACGGGTTCGACGTCCTCAGCCACCGAATCGTCCCCTGCAATGACGGTGGCCTGGCGCTGGGCCAGGCCACCATCGCCGCCGCGCTGCTCGCCGACGAGTACGCAGCGGCTGTACCGGAAAGGAATGGCGTATGTGCCTCGGAATCCCCGGCAAGGTGATCGAAATCTGGGAGGAGGCCGGCACCCGGATGTCGACCGTCGACTTCGGCGGCACCACCAAGACGGTGTGCCTGGCGTATCTGCCCGATATGGAGATCGGTGAATACACCATCGTTCATGCGGGTTTCGCGATCACCCGGCTCGATGAAGCATCGGCCAACGAAACGTTGAAGATGTTCGAAGACCTCGGCGTGCTCGACGAAGAACTCGGCGGCACCGAAGGGCAGGGCAGGAGGGAACCGGCATGAAGTACCTCGACGAATTCCGCGATCCGGCCGCCGCCAGAAACCTGGTCGACGCGATCCGGCGGCGCGCCACCCGAACCTGGACCATCATGGAAGTCTGTGGTGGGCAGACGCATTCAATCATCCGCAACGGCATCGACCAGTTGCTCGACGGCGCAGTGGAATTCATCCACGGGCCCGGCTGCCCGGTGTGCGTCACCCCGCTGGAGATGATCGACCGGGCACTGGAGATCGCCGCGCGCGACGACGTGATCTTTTGTTCGTTCGGTGACATGCTGCGGGTGCCCGGCAGCCGCCACGACCTGTTCAGCGTGCGTGCCCGCGGCGGCGACGTCCGCATCGTCTACTCGCCGTTGGACGCCACCCGGATCGCCGCCGACAACCCCGACAAGCAGGTGGTGTTCTTCGGCGTGGGATTCGAAACCACCGCACCGGCCAACGCCATGGCGGTGCTGCACGCACAGCGACTCGGCCTGACCAATTTCTCAGTGCTGATCTCGCATGTGCTGGTTCCCCCGGCGATGACCGCGATCCTGAGCTCACCCACCAACCGGGTGCAGGGCTTCCTGGCTGCGGGTCATGTCTGCACGGTGATGGGCACGGGTGAATACGGCCCGCTCGTCGAGCGGTTCGGAGTGCCCATCGTGGTAACCGGATTCGAGCCTCTCGATCTGCTCGAGGGAGTGCGCCAGGTCGTCGATCTGCTCGAATCAGGCAAGGCCGAATTGCGCAACGCCTATCCGCGGGCGGTGAGCGACGCCGGAAACACGGTGGCGCAGCAGACACTCGCCGACGTGTTCTCGGTGGTCGATCGGCAGTGGCGTGGCATCGGCATGATTCCCAAGTCGGGGTGGGCGCTGTCGCCGCGCTATGCCGAGTTTGACGCCGAGCTCAAGTTCGGCGTAGGTCACCTGCAGGTGCAGGAGTCGGCCGAATGCCACAGCGGCGAGGTGTTGCAGGGTCTGCTCAAGCCCAACCAGTGCCCGGCGTTCGGCAAGACATGCACGCCCCGCACGCCGTTGGGCGCCACCATGGTGTCCAGCGAGGGAGCATGTGCGGCCTACTACCAGTTCCGCCGGCTGGAGACCGCCGCCAATGTCTGATTCGGTCGGCATCGATCCGTCGGACTGGGTGTGCCCGTTGCCACTGCGGGAGACCAAGCGGATCGTGCTGGGCCACGGCGGCGGCGGGATCCTCTCCGAAGAGCTGATCGAGAATCTTTTTCTGCCGGCGTTCGGATCGGCGGGCGGGCCGGCCCGCGACTCCGCAGTCCTGTCCGTCGCCGGCGGACGTATCGCGCTGACCACCGACTCCTACGTGGTGAACCCGTTGTTCTTCCCCGGCGGCAACATCGGCGATCTGGCCGTCAACGGCACGATCAACGATCTGGCGTGCAGCGGTGCGCAGCCTCTGGGGCTGACGGCGGGATTCATCATCGAGGAAGGTCTGGAGCTCGAGGTGCTCGGCGCCATCGCCCAGACGATGGGCAAGGCGGCCACCGAGGCCGGGGTTGGCATCGTCACCGGCGACACCAAAGTCGTCGGAAAGGGCAGCGCCGATGGGCTTTTCATCAACACCGCCGGGGTCGGTGTGGTACCTGACGGGGTGCGTATCGGACCCGAGCAAGCTCGCCCGGGCGACCACGTGATCGTGTCGGGCGCCATTGGCGAGCACGGTGTGGCGATCATGAGCGTGCGCGAGGGCATCGACTTCGGGACGACGGTGACCACCGACAGCGCGCCGTTGCATCTGCTGGTCGCGGCGATGCTCGCCGCAGTCCCAGACCCGAATGCCGTACACGTGCTGCGCGATCCCACCCGCGGTGGGTTGGTGGCGTCCACCGTCGAGATCGCCCGGACCGCGGGTGTCGGAGTCGAACTCGACGAGCAGCTCATCCCCGTGCCGGACACGGTCGCGTCGGCCTGCAGCTTCCTGGGTCTCGATCCGCTCCAGGTCGCCAACGAGGGCAAGCTGGTGGCATTCGTCGACCCGGCACACAGCGAAGCGGTATTGGCGGCCATGCGATCCCGACCTGAGGGCAACGGGGCGGTGATCATCGGCCGCGCGGTCGAGGAGCACCCGGGCATGGTGGTCGGTCGCACCCCGTTCGGCACCACCAGAGTGATCGAACGTGAACTGGGCGAACAGCTTCCGAGAATTTGTTGATCGATGACAAATGTCGACGACCGGACGGCTGAGGCGTCCGAGTCCCTCGCCGCTGCGCATGACTGCCTCCTGCTGGATCTAGACGGAACGGTCTTCCGCGGTCACTCGCCCACCCCGGGGGCGGTGGCAGCGCTAGCGGCCGCCGGCGCGCGCAAAGTCTTCGTGACCAACAACGCGTCCCGAAGCGCCGGCGAGGTCGCAGATCACCTGGTGGGCATCGGGTTCGCGGCGGAACCGGGCGATGTCTTGACCAGCGCCCAGAGCGCCGCGCGTGCACTGAGCCGCCAACTGCCGCCCGATTCCAGGGTTCTGGTGGTGGGCACCGATTCGCTTGCCGCCGAGATCGCTCTCGTCGGGCTGCGGCCGGTGCGTTCCCACAGCGACGAACCCGTCGCTGTGGTGCAGGGCCATTCACCTCACACGTGTTGGGCAGACCTGGCGGAGGCCACGCTTGCCATTCGCGATGGTGAATTGTGGGTTGCGACGAATGCCGACGTGACCCTGCCGACCGAACGCGGATTGTTGCCGGGCAACGGTTCGATGGTGGCAGCGCTGCGAGCCGCGACCGGGGTGGAGCCCCAGGTGGTCGGCAAGCCAGCGCCCACGATGCTTCGAGATGCTCTGGCTCGCGGCATGTCCCACGCACCATTGGTCGTGGGTGATCGGCTCGACACCGACATCGCGGCAGCCAATGCCGCCGGTCTACCGAGCATGCTCGTGCTCAGCGGTGTGAGTACACCGGCAGATCTGATCCTCGCGCCTGAAGGTCGACGCCCCACATACCTTGCCGAAGACCTGCGTGGCCTCCACGAACCGTTGTCCCGCATGCGGGTCGGCCCACAACCTGGTTGGAACGCGACTGTTGCCGACGGTGCCGTGACGGTGACGTCCCTGGGTGGCGGCGACGCACTGTCGGCGCTGCGGGTAGTCGCGGACTCGGTGTGGCGAGACGGGGCCTCCATTGTGATGGCCGGTGACCGGCGCAGTCGAGAGGCCCTGAAGCGCTGGGGCTTTGGTTAGCGTGCCGATGTCAGCATGACAGTGCCCGCATCACGATCTCGGTGGCCAGTTGCGCGGTGAAGTGCTGCGAACTGGGCGGCCCGGCAAGGTCGACGAGTCGAAAGTCCGCGTGCACGTGACGTCTGCTCGCACGGGCAACGCCGTGTGCCGATCTGCCCTCGACCAGAACAGTGGTGTCGACGACTACCGCGGGGCAATCACCGTCCCGCACGATGCCGTCGGAATCGGGCACCCGCGGGTGGCCGCGATCGATGACCACCAGCCCGGTGAAACGCTCGCGATGGGCCGCCGCGAGATCCCATGCCAATTCCGCCCCGGCGCCGTCACCGACGAGCAGTCCGCTCGTGATCCGCAGGTCGTCCAGGAACCCGATGATCGACTTCGCGTTCAGCCCGTCGACGATTGGGACAGTGACGATGCGAAACATCGCAACCTGCAGGCGTTCCCGTAAGGCGTCTTGAGCTACCGGGTTTCGGGCCGGTTCTTCGAGCATGATGATCGTGCGGCCCAACGGCGGGCCGGACAGCGTCACCGACACCATCGCGCCGTCGATGGCGCTCATCATTCGTTGGAGGCTCACAGTGTTCCGGCGGCTGAAATCACCCAGACCGGCCGGCGCGTGGGGTCGATGACCTCGCGACCGCCGTGGTCGTACTGAACGAGTATGTGCCCGGCCGAGATTGACCGGATCCTGCCGGGATTGCCGTACACGCCTGATGCCACTCGCACCCGATCACCCGTGGACAGCCGGCGAGAGCTGAGCCCGGCGGTGCTGCGTAAGTGCGTGATCATCGCTGTGCTCCTTCGTCTTCATACCAGCGGATGGGTCCAGGTTGTCGATCGACGGCCATGGCAACCACCCCGTGGTGGGGGTCGTCCGGGGTGATATCGCGGTACCGCACATCGGTATCCCACGGTGGTCCCCCCAATCTGGGGGACACCACCCGCGTGCGGCGACCTCTACGGTGTGGCGGTACTGCGAACACTCGACAGGAGAGACAACGTGACCATCCGGGTTGGCGTTAATGGCTTCGGCCGTATTGGCCGTAATTTCTTCCGGGCTCTGGATGCGCAGAAGGCGCAGGGCAAGAACACCGATGTCGAGATCATCGCGGTCAATGATCTGACCGATAACGCGACGCTGGCGCATTTGTTGAAGTTCGACTCGATTTTGGGCCGGCTGCCCTATGAGGTGAGCCTGGAGGGCGAGGACACCATCGTCGTCGGTGAGACGAAGATCAAGGCGCTGGAGGTCAAGGCCGGCCCGGCCGAACTGCCGTGGGGCGATTTGGGTGTCGACATCGTGGTCGAGTCGACCGGGATCTTCACCAAGCGCGATAAGGCCCAGGGCCACCTGGATGCCGGGGCCAAGAAGGTCATCATCTCCGCGCCGGCCACCGATGAGGACATCACGATCGTGCTCGGGGTCAATGACGACAAGTACGACGGCAGCCAGAACATCATCTCCAACGCCTCGTGCACCACGAACTGCTTGGGCCCGCTGGCCAAGGTCCTCAATGACGAGTTCGGCATCGTCAAGGGTTTGATGACCACGATCCACGCCTACACCCAGGATCAGAACCTGCAGGACGGCCCGCACAGTGATCTGCGCCGGGCCCGCGCCGCGGCGTTGAATATCGTGCCGACCTCGACCGGTGCGGCCAAGGCCATCGGTCTGGTGCTGCCGGAGCTCAAGGGCAAGCTCGACGGGTACGCGCTGCGGGTTCCGATCCCCACCGGTTCGGTCACCGACCTGACCGCCGAGTTGAGCAAGTCGGCCAGCGCCGCCGACATCAATGCCGCGATGAAGGCTGCTGCTGAGGGCAAGCTCAAGGGCATCCTGAAGTACTACGACGCCCCGATCGTCTCCAGCGATATCGTCACCGACCCGCACGGCTCGATCTTCGACTCCGGTCTGACCAAGGTCATCGACAACCAGGCCAAGGTCGTGTCCTGGTACGACAACGAATGGGGCTACTCCAACCGCCTCGTGGACCTGGTCGCACTGGTCGGCAAGTCCCTCTAACAACCATGGCCGTCAGGGCCTTAGCGCGCAGCTACCCTCGCGGCTCGTCGACCCAGAGGGGCGGCCGTGCCGCGTGCTGGTCGTGGTGGGTGCCGTCGCTCGCCGACGCAGCCGACCACGCGGTGCCCTCACAGACCAGGTCGTGAGGGAGCGGTATCTGGTCGGGTAGCAGCCCTCCGCCCGGCACAGCGTCGACAAGGGCCTGAACCGGCAGCGGCGGAGCCAGTGCCGCAGTGTCGGGCAATGTGGTCAGGGCAGCCGGAATCGGCGGGGCCGCAACAGGTCCCGCGGGGGCGGCGACGACGGGAACGGGGGCGCCGAGGGGGAGCGGTGCCGGCGGCACGACCACGGGAACCGCAGCGGGTGGGACCGGAGCCGGGATGGCGGCCGCGGAGTCGACGACCGGAGCGGCCATCGGTGCCGCCGCGGCGTCAGGCACCGCTGCCGCAGCTTCCGGGGCAGGCGCGATCGCTGTTGCCGGCGGCGGAGCCGCATCGACGTTGAGCGAGAACAGCTCCGGCCCCGCAGCCGGTGCGGTCGGCGGCGGTGCGGGAGCAGCAGGTACCGCGGCGGCCTCCACGACGGGTGCGGCCTCGGCGACCGGTGCGGCGTCGGCGACGGGAGCCGCGACCGGTGGCACGGGCGAAATGTCGGCCACCGGAGTCACATCGGTGATCGGAGGAGCGGTTACCGGTGGCGCCACAACTGGCGGTGCGGGTGCCTCGAAAGGTGCGGCGGGCAGAACCGGGGCAGCAACAGGAACCGGGGCTGCAGCCGGAACCGGGGCAGCAACAGGAACCGGTGCGGCGGCAGGAATCGGGGCTGCCACGGGAACCGGTGCTGCAGCTGGAATCGGGGCCGCCGCAGGCACAGCGGGGACTACGACCGGAGCGGGAGCCACTGGTACCGGTAGCACTGCCGCCGGAACGACGGGTACCGCGGCCGGCGGTGCCGGGGCCAGCGCGCTGTCGGCGATCGGCGCGGCGACCACCGGTGCGGCAGCGACCGGAGCCGGAGCCGCGACGGGCGCTGCCGCGACCGGCACCGCGACGGGTGCGGCGACCGGCGCTGCTGGCGCTGCCGCTGCGTCCGGCAGTGCGCCGGTGAGCATCTCCGGCAACACTTCCGGGGCGGCCGCGAGCTGCTCAATGATGCTGCCGCAGGGTACTCCTGGGGTCGCCGCCGGTTCCGCGCCCGCCAGGGGACTGGCACACCAGCTCGACAAGATCAACGCGGCGACGCCGGCCGACACCTGGCGGTGGATGTTCGGTGACAACGCTTCCCCGTCCGTGTCGATCTTGATTGGCCATCAAGACCGTATCGGGTCGCGCGGTCAAAACAAGGCCGTGTCGATTCCTTTATGAAATCGATAGCGGTCGGTCATAGGACGGATCCCTCCGGTCATGGGCAACACCTCGTCAGCCATATTCACGGTCAGCTCCTCTGCGGTTCGGGGAATTCGACGTCCGCATCGCCGGGCATCGCGCTGATGCCGCGGCGATCGCAGACTTCGAGGACTTCATCGACGATCGAGTTCGGCACGATGAACTTCTCGGTAGCCGATATCTGGTCGAGATGGGTGGCGATGTCGTCCGCGGACGGCTCGGTATCGGCGTCGGCCAGCCAGCCCTCGCTGAGTCCGATGAACGCGCGAGCGTAACGCCCAGCACAGGCCGAATACATTCGATGGCTGAACGTGCACGTCGTGCTCGCCAGATACACGACCAGTGGCACCACCAGCTCTGGCCGAATGGCGCGCATGAAGCCCGATTCGGCCAGGAACTTCTCGTCGCCGACGGTCTCGGTCACCATCCGTGAAAAGCCGGTCGGCAGAACGGAGTTGGCGCGGATACCGAACGCCTCGCCTTCGATCGCAATCACATTGGTCAACCCGATGAGACCGGCCTTGGCCGCCGCGTAGTGGGCCTCCATCGGCTGGCCGAAAACACCCGCCGAGGACGAGATGAACACGAACCGTCCGCCGCCTCCGGCCTTCATCACCCGGTAGGCGGGTTGGGACAGGTGGAAACCGCCGTCGAGGTGCACACGCAGCATTCGGGTCCAGTCGTCGTGCGAAAGGTCCTCGAACGCAACACTGCCGAAGATGCCGGCGTTACTGACCACGGCGTCGAGACGGCCGAACGCATTCACCGCGGCCGCGACAATCGCGGCACCACCCGCCGGGGTGTCGACCGAGTCGTACGAGGCCACCGCCCGCCCGCCGGCAGCGGTGATCTCGTCGACCACCGAGTCTGCGACCGTGGAATCCACACCCTCACCGCGCATGGTGGAGCCGAGGTCGTTGACCACGACAGCCGCGCCACGCTTCGCCAAATTGAGCGCGTACAACCGGCCGAGTCCACGCCCGGCGCCCGTCACGATCACCGCCTGGCCAGTGAAGTCGATCATGTCGTCACCCTGTCAATTCGACTCTTCAGAACCGCGACCCCGACACCGCGAACCGGTCAGTTGACTGCCGTTCGGTCGAACTCTACGGTTGGAACAGATATTTGGTCAACAAATCCGATGGCGGGTCGGGGCAGGCGGAGGTGCTCGGTGATCGACGACGAGCGGCTCGCTTGCTTAGGTGTCGTCGCGTCGGCATTAGCCGGCCATGCGGTGGACGTCGCGCCTGGTGAGTCGGGGTCATCGCCGTGGACCGACGGGCAGACGATCTACGTCGATCCCGCCACGGACCACACAGCGATTGTCGAGGCGATCGCCGTGCAGGCCTCACTGATCGCGGCGGGCAGTCTCGACGCGGGAGTCGTCCGGGCGATCGGCCGCAAGAACCGGGTGGCGGCTCGGTACCTGGCCGTGGAAGGGCATCGTGCGCTGCTGGCCAACGCCGACCTACTGCCCGCACGCCTGGCGTCGTTGGTCGACGCCGACGTGGCCGGCCGCAGCCGTTCGCCCGCGGAATCACTGGAGATCGCCACAGGCTCCGCGGCAATCGCGGCGGCGCCCGAACAGTTCGGTGAGATCCGGCCGAAACGGGTGCTCGAGCTGATCGGCCGCGGCGTCAACACGACCGACCGCGACACGCAAGGCCACGTTCCCCGGCGCGACGGCACAACTGAGCTCGAGGAGCTCGACGACGGCGAAATGCCCACGGACGGAGACGAACCGGACCTGTTCAGCAGCCCCGTCGGTGGCGGCGGCTTCATCGGCAAGTGGCTCAAGAAGATGCTGTCGTCTACCCGTGCGGGCAGTTCCGGCGGCGGGCCGCCAGGCGCGGATGCACCCACGCATCGCACCAACGCGGCCAACCGCGGCACCGGCGCCGTGTCGTCCACCGCCTCAGCGAGCGCGGAGGATGGGCCGGACGCCACAGCCGGCGGCGTGCGGTACCCGGAATGGGACGTCAACAACAAGCGATACCGCCCGGATTGGTGCACGGTGCGCGAGGTCGAACCGTCGGTCGAACTCGCTGCGTCGGCGGCGATCGACGACGCCATCGCCTTTCGCCGGCCATTGGCGCGCCTCGGGATGGGTCTGCACCGGCGGCATCGACAGGCTCAGGGCGATGACATCGACATCGACGCAGCCGTCGGCGCGCGGGTAGAGGTGCGGGCCGGTTCGGCGCCGGACGAGGCGGTGTACCTGGACAGCCTGCGTCGCCGCCGAGACCTGTCGGTGCTGGTGCTGCTCGACGTGTCCGGATCGTCGGCTGAGGCCGGCACGGTCGGTAAGACGGTGCACGAGCAGCAGCGGGTCGCCGCGGCCAATCTCGTCGTCGCGCTGAACGATCTCGGTGATCGCGTCGCCCTGTACGCCTACAACTCTCAGGGCCGAGCGGCGGTCAACGTCATGCCGATCAAGCGGATGGACGATCATCTGGACAGCCAGGTGTTGCGCAAACTCAACAGCGTCCGCCCAGTGGCGTATTCGCGCCTCGGGGCCGCAATCCGGCACGGAACCAGGGTGCTGGAGGAGCGCGGCGGCACGTCGCGTCGGTTGCTCGTCGTGGTGTCGGATGGACTTGCCTACGACCATGGCTACGAGCGCGGATACGGCGCGGCCGACGCACGCCGAGCGCTGACGGAGGCCCGCCGGGGCGGCACCGGTTGCGTGTGCCTCACCGTCGGAGCGAGCGTCGATTCGGCGGAACTCCGCACCGTCTTCGGTAGTGCCGCATACGCGGTCGTGGGCCGACCTGAGCAGCTCACGAGTGTCATCGGACCGCTGTTCCGGTCGGCCGTCCGAGGCGCCGAGGTGCGCCGACGCGCATCCGTGCCGCGTGCTTGAAACAAACATCTGTTCCGCGATAGGCTGCCAACCACCGCAGCGATGCGGGGAAGGGACCGAAAGTCATGCCACAGCTCCCGGGCGAGCTCGAGCACCAGAACGGGGCTGCCTACCTCCCTGATGGAGAGCGTCCCTACTACCAGCCGGTCGGTAACGAGGAGACCGTATTCAAGGCGGCCTACCGGCAAGGGCTTTCGCTGGTGTTGAAGGGGCCGACCGGCTGTGGCAAGACCCGATTCGTCGAGGCGATGGCCCATGATCTGCGCCGGCCGCTGATCACCGTGGCGTGCCACGACGACCTCACCACGGCGGACCTGGTGGGCCGCTATCTGCTGCGGGGTGATGAGACTGTCTGGGTCGACGGCCCGCTGACCCGAGCGGTGCGCGAGGGTGCGATCTGCTACCTCGACGAGGTGGTGGAGGCGCGCCAGGACACGACCGTGGTTCTGCACCCACTGGCCGACTATCGCCGCCAGCTGCCCATCGAGCGGCTCGGCGTGACACTCGACGCCGCACCCGGTTTCGGCCTCGTCGTGTCCTACAACCCCGGCTATCAAAGCGTGCTGAAGGATTTGAAGGATTCCACCCGCCAGCGCATGGTTGCTATCGAATTCGGTTTCCCCACACCGGAAGTCGAGGAGGGCATCGTGGCCCGCGAGGCGGGAATCGAGCCCGCGGTAGCCGCAGAACTGGTGCGCTTCGGCCAGGCCGTACGCCGCCTCGAGACCGGTGGGCTTCGCGAAGTTGCCTCCACCCGCGTACTGATCGCGGCCGGCCGGCTGATCGCCGAAGGGTTGTCGATGCGCGATGCGGCACTCGCGGCGATCGCAGGTCCGCTGACCGACGATGCGGTGGTCGGCCGCGGACTCGCCGAGATGATCGACGTCTACCTCACCGCACCCCACTAGCGATCCAGGAGATCGAATGTCCTACGAGAGCACCGCGGAGCCGATCAAGGTCGGCTACCTGATGGACTTCACACTGCCCCCCGGCTTTCCCGAAGAGCTGCTGTCGTCCTTCACCCGATGCTTCGACCTGGTCTTCGAAGAGGCCATGGCCGACGGCTACCTCGACCGGCCGGTGCAGATGATCTACAAGGAAGTCGAGGGGCTGCCGAAGGGCAGCGTCAAGGCCGTGATCGACGCCTACGGCGAACTCGTCGACGAGGGCTGCCTGGTGGTGTTCGGGCCTAACATCACCGACAACTGTGTGCCGCTGCGTGAGGCGATCGAGGACCGCTTCAAAGTTCCCGCGATCAGCGTCACCGGCACCGACGACTGGCTCGGCGAGTGGACGTTCTCGTTTCCCCAAGGCTCGATGACCGATGAGCCGATCTTCCTCGCCGACCTCGTCGCCAAGCGCGGGCTGAGCCAGATCGGCGTGCTGGTCGAACAGAGTCTTATCGGTGAGAGCTACCTGAAAAACCTGCGAAGTGCCTGTCGGCGCAAGGGTATTCGCATCGTCGCCGAGGCGGCGATCGCCCAGACCGCGCAGGACGTCGATGATGCGGTCCGGTCGTTGCACGAGGCGAAGGCAGAAGCCGTCGTGCACCTGGGTTTCGGCTTCGGCATCGTCTTCGTCAATCCGGTGCTGGAGGCGCTCAACTGGGATCCGCCACGGTTCACCACCACCGCCTTCCAGAACGCGTGGGTCAACCCGATCATGTGGAACGCCTTCATGGGGTGGGTCGGGGTGGACCAGTACGACGAGGGCAATCCGATCGGGCAGGCGTGGCTCGACCGGTACGCCGCGCGCTACGGCGGCAGCCGGCCGGAGTACTGCGTGACGGTGGTCAACCACGACGTGGCTGCCACCCTGGTCCGCGCGTTCGCCGATTCGCATCCGCTCAGCCCGCGCGGTGTCAAGGAGGCGCTGGAGCGGGTGAAAATGATGCCGGCCGCCTCGGGTGCGCCGGGAACCCGTGTGTCGCTGGGTAAATGGACGCGTCGCGCATGGATGGGAGCGGGATATCTGGTGGCGCGCACCCTCGATGCCGACGGCGTCAACTCGCATCTGGTGGATCGCTTCGGAGAGGAAGGCTGATCCGATGACAACGCAGGAATCCGCCCCGGCACCGGTACCCACCGAGTCGGAGCGATCAGGCCCGAACTGGGGCCGGGTGATCGCTCTTGTCGCCTGGCTGGGCTTCCTCGGGTTGTTCGTCGCGGTCGGTCGCACGCAGGTCGACCCTCGGGTCGCGAACCCGAACGTCGAAGGGCGCCCCCGTCCCGTCGAGTTCCTCAACGGTTGGGATCACTGGCAGCTGGTGCCTCAGATCGGTGCCGCGATCATGGTCGCGGTGCTCACCATCGTCTTCATTCGCGGGTGGCGGAGGAACCCCGGGAGCCCGGTGCTGCTGATGGTGCTGTGCACGACGCTGATCGTGTGGCAGGACCCGATCATGAACTGGTCGCCGTACGCGGTGTACAACCCGATGCTGTTGCACTGGCCGGAATCCTGGTACTTGATCATGATGTCACCGACGGTCGAGCCGTTCATCGTATTCGGTTATGTGACATTCTATTTCGGTCCGTATTTCCCGGCGATCTGGATTCTGCGCAAGCTGCAGGCCAAGTACGGTCCCGAGTCCTTCGTCACCCGGCATCCCCTGATCAGTCTTGGCGGTCTGGTGCTCATGATCGGTTTCATCTTCGACGCCATCCTGGAGATCAGCCTGGTCCGCACCGGGCTGTATATCTACTCTCAGGCGATCCCGTTCGGAACACTGTTCCCGGGCACCACCTTCCAGTTCCCCCTGCTGTGGGAGTCGCTGTCGGTGACCTTTGTGATGATCCCGGCGGCCATCCTGGTCTACCGCGACGACACCGGGAAGTCGGTGGCGGAGAAGCTCGCCGCGAAGGCCAAGCTGTTCCCCACCAAGCCGGTACTCGGCACCTTCCTCGTGATGTTCGCGATCATCAACGTGTCGTACTTCGCATACGGCGGCTGGTTCTGGGTGATCAAGGCCAGTGGTGCGGCCACGTCGGTGGCCTGCCCGTGGCCCTATCCCGAGGCCAAGGTGTACGACCCGCAGGGCAACTACGAGAAGGCGGGAGCGCAAGGCCCGTTCTCGGTGGGCAAGTGGTCGACGTGGCAGCAGGGCCTGCCCGACGGCCGACCCGACGTGACGCCGCCACCACCGGGCGAAGGTGCCTGCGCGCTGGCGAAAAAAGCTGGCTGACAACGAGTTCACGATTCTCAAGGAGTGCGGTATGGAGCAACTTTTCGACGACCTCGACGACTTCGGCTCGTTCGACGACGTTGTGTCCGGCAACGTGCGCGACCCGTTTCCGGAGTTGGCGCGGTTGCGTCGAGAAGAGCCGGTGCAGCGGATCGAAGGGTCCAACATGCCCGGCGAGGCCGGCCTACCTGTTTTCATCGTGTACCGATTCGAGGAAGCGCAGCAGATGCTGCGCGACAACGAGACGTTTTCGTCCTCGGGTGTGATCGCCGCATTCGGCCCGGTGCTCGGTGAGCGGGTGATGCTGGGCATGGACGAACCGGTTCACGGCCGGCTGCGGGCGCTGATCTCGAAGGCGTTCTCGCAGAAGTCTCTTGCGCGCTTTCAGGACGAACTGGTCGCACGGGTGGGCAACGAGCTGATCGACGGCTTCGCCGCCAACGGTAAAGCCGATTTGGTCAAGGAGTTCACGTTCACCTACCCGAGCCGGATCATCGCCGGATTGCTGGGACTGCCCGAGGAGGACTACCCGCAGTTCCAGCGCTGGTCGATCTCGCTGCTTAGCTGGATCATGAATCCCGAACGGGGACTGGCGGCTTCGGCCGCGCTGGTCGAGTACTACCGGCCCATCCTGGAAGCCCGCCGAGCGGAACCGCGTGACGACCTCATCAGCCTGCTGGCCGCAGCCGAGATCGACGGGGAGAAGCTGGCGGACGAGGAGATCTTCTCGTTCCTGCGGCTGCTGCTGCCCGCCGGTGTCGAGACGACCTACCGGTCGCTCGGAAACCTGCTGTTCGCGTTGCTGTCCGACCCTGCTCAGCTCGACGCGGTGCGCAATGACCGGTCGCTGCTGCCTCAGGCCATCGAGGAGGGCGTGCGGTGGAATCCGCCGCTGCTGACCATCACTCGCGTCGCCACCCGGGACACCGAACTGGGTGGGGTGCCGATCCCGGCGGGCGCCTCGGTGATGCCGATGCTGGGTGCGGCGAACCGTCAGGAGGATCGTTTCCCCGACCCGGATAAATTCGACATCTTCCGTGAGCCGCGCAGCAACCTCGGCTGGGGGTATGGCGTCCACGTGTGCCTCGGCATGCACCTGGCGCGCCTCGAAATGCGCACCGCCGTCAACCTTCTCCTGGACCGGCTGCCCAACCTGCGAATGGACCCCGACGGCGACGATCCGCACATCCGCGGACAGGTATTCCGGTCACCGACATCGCTGCCGGTGCTGTTCGATCCGCAGTAGGGGCCTGAGTCTCCGCCGAGCCTGTTGTTATCGACACTGTCACTCGCACGTCCGCGCGGTAACAACAGCCTCGACGGTCACGCCTGGTCGTTGACGACGCCGCGCAGCATGGTGTCGCGTACACACAGCAGCGAAGCGCGGGTACCCACCTGACGCAGGATGCTTTCGGGAATCCAGCCGACGCCGATCACCGAGCGCGCCAGCAGATCGTTCGACGGGCTGTCGATACTGATCTCGCCTGACCTGATGCCCTCGGAGAGAAGGGTTTTCATCTGGCGGACCCGCTTGGTGAACAACCAACCGGGATTGGGCGTGTCCGGGGGAGACTGGCGCATCCAGGCGAGCTGGATGCGGAACTCGTCGGCGAAGCGGTCCATCGCGTTGGTGTTGATCCAGCTGAGCGCGTCCAGTTTCTCGACGATCGTGGAGTCCGCGGCCAACACCTCGGACCACCCCATCGCGACCTTCTCGCCGAACGACTGCATGATCGACGCGAGCAACTGGTCCTTCGACCCGATCAACCGGTACACGGTGCCGGTGCCCATGCCGGCGGCCGACGCGATGTCCCGGACGGTCGTGACCTCGTAGCCCTTCTTGCCGAATTCCGTTCTGGCGATGGCCCGTACGTGCGCGGCCTTGTCGTCGGGCTCGGCGTCGGCGTCGTCGGTCCAGGACCGCACGACCGCGTCGGCGGCCTTGAACGCCGCCGACCCATCGAGTTGTTCGTCGCTTGGGGAGCCGGTAGCCAAGCCCTCGAGAAGGATGTGGCACAGCAGAATCGCCGACTTGTCGGGGCCGGCATTGCCGCGGATGACGTCGAGCCCGATCTGCAGCATCGTCTGCACGATCCGCTCGGCGAGGACGGCGAGGTCGACGTCGGAGCGCAGGTAACCGCTCCAACGCGCCGCCCGCAGGGTTTCCAGCATCGACTGCAGCAGCGCCGTGGGCCGCCGCGCTGCCAACGTGGTCAGTTCGTGATTCGAACTCGGTCCCTCATAGAACGACATCTGCAGTGCGGCGCGGTGGGTGACCGAACAGTGCGCAATCGCCTTGCACAGATCGGCGATCTGGTCGAAGGCCGGCCGGAATTCCGGATCGTTGAGCCGGCCCTGCGCCTCGTCGGCGATTCGGTCCAGATCTTCGTGGTAGCGGCGCAGCAGCTCGACGAGGATCGCTTCTTTGGAGTCGAAATGGTGATAGAGGCTGCCGGGAAGAATGCCTGCGGCGTCAGCGATTTCCTGCAGCGACGTCCGCAGCCCCGAGGTCGCGATGATCGACGCCGCGGTCTGCAGGATCTCGGTGCGACGCGTGCCGTCGTCGTAGGCGTGGCCGGCGCCCAGCTTCGGCGTCATGCGCGACCGCCCCACGGCTCCTCCAACGGCTGAGATCCGATACCCGGCTGACCCAATATTTGGTAGACGCTACCAGAAACCCGCCGGCGTCCGGGGCCGTCACCTGCGGATGTTGCCCGCCGGTGGGGGGCCCTGGGAGACCCGTTTGGTCCGCGCGTCAGGTGTTGTCGGCGTTGCTGCGCGGGAAGCCGCCGCCCTGCGGGAACAGCGGGAAGACGACGTCGTCGAGCTTCTCGGCATCGCCGGCCGTGCGGTTGATCGTTGCGCCCCAAATGTTTCCGTCCGGAGCCACCTGCAATGCCCAGGCGTGGCCGTGGGTGTCCTGGCGCACCACCTCGGGCTCACCGGTCACCGAACCCGTGCCCTTCGCCAGTCGCACCGCGACAGTCTGCTTGGCGTTGACGAGGTTCACCAGGATCGTGCCGTCCAACGCCGCACAGCCCGCGACGCCGGGACGATCCGGCCACGTCCACACCGTCGTGGTCTTGGCGTCCGGCGAGATGCGTTGCAGGCGGTCACCGGCCGGCGAGCGGTCGGTGATGTAGAGCGACTTGTCGGTCGGGTCGATGCACATACCGCCTGCCGGCCCCATGCCCGACAGTGCGGTGGTCGGCGGGGCGGGGTTCACCGTCGTCGGCTGCTCGAGGCGAACCACCTTGCCCGCCAACGACTTCGGATCCGCGGCCAATGCCGGGTTACCGGCGTCGCCCGTCTGGACGACCAGCGTCGTCGGGCTGGTGAAGATCAGCGAACCGCTATTGCCGGTGGCACCCTTGGGGATCCCGGTCAAGATGGGCTTGGGGATGTCGCCGTCCGCTACCCGGATCACTTCGTTGTCGCTCGGTGTACTGATGTAGGCGTACATCAGGCGGTCCTGCGAGTAGGTGGGCGAAAGCACGATGTCCATCAATCCGCCATCGCCGCTCGGATCGACCGGGATGACGGTGCGGATCTTCGGCTCAGCACTCACCGACACGTCCTTGACCGCACCGGTCGTGCGTTCGGCCACGATGGCGGTCTTGCTGTCCGGTCCCATGATCAGACCGCTGGTGCTCTCCAGGCATCCCTGCATCACTCCTGGCGCGGGGCACGCCTTCGGGAACGGCTTGGGCGGCAGGGGAGGCGGAGGTGGTGGCGTCGACGACGGTCCGGGCGCCAGCTGCGGAGCCGTGGTGAAGGGCTGCGAGATGTCGTTGTTGAACTTCGCGCAGCCCGCCGACGAGCCCGCCACGACCGACGCTGCACAGAGCCCGACCAGCACTCCGCGAACCGACCGGCGTAGCTGCATGCCCGTCAGGTTACGGACAGCGCGCCGATGTTCGCCACGACGGCCCGGTCGCGGCCTGAAATCCAGGCAATATTGCCCGCTAGAAGCGCCGCTCAAATCCCCGATTTGCGGCGAACTGCACTTACTCTGACTTGCGTGACGAGTCAAGGCCCCGATCCGCACTGGCAGCGCCCCGACGACTCCTCGGCCCGACCGGCGTCGGCCCAGCTGGTCGACCCGGAGGACGATCTGCCCTCAGCCACCTACGGTGGCGATTTCGAGACCACGACGATCCCGCATTACGGCTCGGGACTGCCGGGTTCGGCGCAGTCGACCGGCTACGGCCTGCTGCACGACCCGGAACCGTTGCCATACGTGCAGCCTCATCTGGATCCGACGCCCTCGCAGGCCACGCCGATGGAGATCGAACCCATCGACGCCGAGGAGCGCGCGAAGGCCGCCGGCCGCCGCGGCACCCAGGACATCGGCCTGTTCCTGTTGCGCGTCGTCATCGGCGCGGCGTTCATCGGCCACGGACTGCAGAAGGCGTTCGGGTGGTGGGGCGGCCAGGGCCTGGACGGCTTCAAGACCGCGCTCGCCGACGCCGGATATCAGCACGCCAGTGTGCTGACCTATGTCGGCGCCGGGGCCCAAATCCTCGTGGGGGTGCTGCTGGTGCTCGGACTGTTCACCCCGGTCGCCGCCGCCGGCGGCATCGCATACCTGGTGAACAGCCTGCTCACGATCATCTCGGCGCAGCGCCAGGACGGCTACCTCGCGGTCTTCGGGCCCGACGGCATCGAGTACCTGCTGGTGCTGATCGTCGCGACCTCCGCGATCATCCTGGTCGGCCCCGGCCGCTTCGGTTTCGACGGCGGACGCGGGTGGGCCAGGCGGCCGTTCATCGGGTCGTTCATTGCGTTGCTGCTCGGAATCGGTGGCGGCATCGCGGCGTGGGTGTTCCTGCACGGCAACAACCCGCTCGCCTAACTAGTCGTACGGGTTGGGCACCCGTCCGCCGCTGGCCTCGGCCAGCAGCGGCAGCATCGCGAACGTCACCGCGGGCAGCATCATCTCCGACCCGTCGCGCAGATGCGCCCGCGCCCACGAGGTGCGGTCGAAGCGGAGACCGTCGATTTCATCCCAGCCGACGGTGCGGCTGCTCAATAGCGTGCGGGCCGTCAGTGTGTCGCGGTCGGCCACCGTGCGCAGACGCACGATCGCCGCCGACGCCAGGATCGGCAGCACCATGAACACCGCACCCCAGGTGGGGAACACCGTGATCATCACCAACAGCCCAAGTGCTAGGAAGCCGGAGGCGAAATGCGCCATCGGCGACATCCGGATCACCGCCGGTTTGGTGGTCGAATCGTCAGGTGCACGACGGGAGGGCATGGCAGCCATCATCCCACCACCCGGCGGGGCGCCTCGCCGACCCGCATCGGGATTTGACGCTTGACCAGTGCGGAGGCTACCGTCGCAGGTTATGAAGACCGGCGGAATGCTCGTAGTAATTGGCCAGCGCGTTGGTGCCGCGCTTGCCCCGACACGGGCATAGCCACACGCACCAGCGCGCAACCCTCGATCAGCCGCCGAAGCTGACGGGGGTTTTTTCTTGCCCGAAGGAACGAACAGGATCGAAAAGGACGACACCGTGAGCGCTCCCACCACGCGACCACCCGAGCCGTCGGCGACCGCCGCCAGCTCAGGCGCAGCACATTCAGCCGGTAAGAACGGGACGGCGGCCGCCAAGCGCGTCGCCCCGCAGCAGCTCACGGGCGCCCAGGCGGTGGTGCGCTCGCTGGAGGAGATCGGTGTCGACACCATCTTCGGCATCCCCGGCGGCGCGGTGCTGCCGGTCTACGACCCGCTCTACGACTCGCAGAAGCTGCGCCACGTGCTGGTCCGCCACGAGCAGGGCGCCGGGCACGCCGCCAGCGGCTACGCCCACGCCACCGGCAAGGTCGGCGTCATGATGGCCACCTCGGGTCCCGGCGCCACCAACCTGGTCACCCCGCTGGCCGACGCGCAGATGGACTCCATCCCGGTGGTCGCCATCACCGGGCAGGTCGGTCGCAGCCTGATCGGGACCGACGCCTTCCAGGAAGCCGACATTTCCGGCATCACGATGCCGATCACCAAGCACAATTTCCTGGTGCGCAACGGCGACGACATCCCGCGGGTGATCGCCGAGGCGTTCCACATCGCCGCCTCCGGCCGACCCGGGGCGGTCCTGGTGGACATCCCCAAGGACATCCTGCAGGGGCAGTGCACCTTCTCGTGGCCGCCGCAGATCGACCTGCCCGGCTACAAGCCCAACACCAAGCCGCACAGCAGGCAGATCCGCGAGGCCGCCAAGCTGATCGCCGCCGCGCGCAAGCCGGTGCTCTATGTCGGCGGCGGCGTGATCCGCGGCGAGGCAACCGAAGAGTTGCGGACGCTGGCCGAGCTGACCGGCATCCCGGTGGTGACCACGCTGATGGCCCGCGGTGCCTTCCCGGACAGCCACCAGCAGAACCTGGGTATGCCGGGCATGCACGGTACGGTCGCCGCGGTGGCCGGCCTGCAGAAGAGCGACCTGCTGATCGCCCTGGGTGCGCGGTTCGACGACCGGGTGACCGGCAAGCTGGATTCCTTTGCGCCCGAGGCGAAGGTGATCCACGTCGACATCGACCCGGCCGAGATCGGCAAGAACCGCAACGCCGACGTGCCGATCGTGGGCGATGTGAAGCTCGCGATCACCGAACTGATCGAGGCGCTGCGCAAGATCGGCGCAGATCCCCGCGCCAACCAGGACGCCTGGTGGGAGTACCTGAACGGCATCCAGGCCACCTATCCGCTGAGCTACGACCCGCAGCATGACGGCAGCCTCAGCCCGGAATACGTGATCTCCCAACTGGGCAAGATCGCCGGGCCGGACGCCATCTACGTGGCCGGTGTCGGCCAGCACCAGATGTGGGCGGCGCAGTTCATCTCCTACGAAAACCCGCGCACCTGGCTGAATTCCGGTGGTCTGGGCACCATGGGCTACGCCGTCCCGGCGGCCATGGGCGCCAAGATGGCCCGGCCCGATGCCGAGGTGTGGGCGATCGACGGTGACGGCTGCTTCCAGATGACCAATCAGGAGCTGGCCACCTGCGCGGTCGAAGGCGTGCCGATCAAGGTCGCGCTGATCAACAACGGCAACCTGGGCATGGTGCGTCAGTGGCAGACGCTGTTCTACGAAGAGCGGTACAGCCAAACCGATCTGGCCACGCACAGCCACCGCATCCCGGATTTCGTGAAGCTGGCCGAAGCCCTTGGCTGCGTCGGATTGCGTTGCGAGCGTGAGGAAGACGTGATCGACGTGATCAACCAGGCTCGGGCCATCAACGACCGCCCGGTGGTGATCGACTTCATCGTCGGCGCCGACGCGCAGGTGTGGCCGATGGTCGCCGCGGGCTGTGGCAACGACGAGATCATGGCGGCGCGCAACATCCGCCCGCTGTTCGATGACAACGAGGAGGGACGGGCCTGATGGCGGGAAACACGGTCACCCACACCCTTTCGGTGCTGGTCGAAGACAAGCCCGGTGTGCTCGCCCGGGTGGCAGCGCTGTTCTCCCGGCGTGGCTTCAACATCGAGTCGCTGGCCGTCGGCGCCACCGAGCAGAAGAACATGTCGCGGATGACGATCGTCGTCACCGCGGAGGAGACGCCGCTCGAGCAGATCACCAAGCAGCTCAACAAGCTGATCAACGTGATCAAGATCGTCGAGCAGGACTCCGAGAACTCGGTCCACCGCGAGCTCGCGCTGATCAAGGTCCGCGCCGACGCCGGTACCCGGGGCCAGGTCATCGAGGCGGTGAACCTGTTCCGCGCCAAGGTGATCGACGTGTCCACCGAGTCGCTGACGATCGAGGCGACCGGTACCCAGGAGAAGATCGAAGCGTTCCTGCGGGTGCTCGAGCCCTACGGCGTGCGCGAGATCGTGCAATCCGGCGTGGTGTCACTGTCGCGCGGTCCGCGCGGCATGACGAACGCCAAGTAAAAGACCCCACCGAAGAAAACAACGAAAAGGATAGTTCAATCGTGTCAGTTGAGATGTTCTACGACGATGACGCCGACCTGTCGATCATCCAGGGCCGCAAGGTCGGTGTGATCGGTTACGGCAGCCAGGGCCACGCTCACTCGCTGAGCCTGCGCGACTCGGGTGTGCAGGTCAAGGTCGGCCTCAAGGAGGGCTCCAAGTCGCGCGAGAAGGTCACCGAGCAGGGCCTCGAGGTCGACACCCCCGCCGAGGTCGCCAAGTGGGCCGACGTCATCATGCTGCTGGCTCCTGACACCGCGCAGGCCGAGATCTTCAAGAACGACATCGAGCCCAACCTCGAGGACGGCAACGCGCTGTTCTTCGGTCACGGCCTCAACATCCACTTCGGGCTGATCAAGCCGCCGGCCAACGTCACCATCGGCATGGTCGCCCCCAAGGGCCCCGGCCACCTGGTGCGCCGCCAGTTCGTCGACGGCAAGGGTGTGCCCTGCCTGATCGCCGTCGACCAAGACCCCAAGGGCGAGGGCCAGGCGCTTGCGCTGTCCTACGCCAAGGGCATCGGTGGCACCCGCGCCGGCGTCATCAAGACCGACTTCAAGGAAGAGACCGAGACCGATCTCTTCGGTGAGCAGGCCGTGTTGTGCGGTGGCACTGAGGAACTCGTCAAGGCCGGCTTCGAGGTCATGGTCGAGGCCGGTTACGCCCCCGAGATGGCCTACTTCGAGGTGCTGCACGAGCTCAAGCTGATCGTCGACCTGATGTACGAGGGCGGCATCGCCCGGATGAACTACTCGGTGTCCGACACCGCGGAGTTCGGTGGCTACATCTCCGGCCCGCGCGTCATCGATGCCGACACCAAGGAGCGGATGCGGGGCATCCTCAAGGACATTCAGGACGGCAGCTTCGTCAAGCGGCTCGTCGCCAATGTCGAGGGTGGCAACAAGGAGCTTGAGGCGCTGCGCAAGAAGAACGCCGAGCACCCGATCGAGGTCACCGGCAAGAAGCTGCGCGACCTGATGAGCTGGGTCGACCGGCCGATCACCGAAACCGCCTAGTTTCGTCAGATTTCGGCGCGCTAACCGGTGTTCAGCACCGGTTAGCGCGCCGAACTGCGTTCGGGGCGAGTGAACGGATGCGCCCGCCACATCCGCGCGGTCAGCAGAATCGGCACGACGATGTAGGGCAGGTTGTAGGCCAGCGCCTTGGGCACGTTGGTGAACGTGTAGTCGTAGATCGTGTTGCACACCGCTTGGAAAAGCGGTGCGTCCCCGGCGAATCCGACCATCACCACGATGAACGTGGTTTGCACGACCATCCCGGTATAGATGAACGACGGTTTGCGGATCCACTCGCGGCCGCGGATGAAGGCATAGACAGCCACCACGTAGAAGGTGCCGAAGACGACCGCGGACACGCTGGCACCGACCTGAAGAAACCGTGGGTTGGCGATCAGCAGGGGATCGGTGCCGTCGGCGTAGACCTGGTACACCATCCGGGCGAGGAAGAAGTCCGAGTCCGGGTCGGGGCGGCCCACCATGTTCACGATGTCACCGGTGAACGAGGATCCGATGAACACCGTGAACACCACGATGAAGAACCAGTCGTAGCGGCGTTCGCGCAACGGGATCGCAACGCGCACGGCGACCGACTCGGGAGTGGTCGTGGCCGGGGAGATGGTCATGTCCGCTGATGCTAGGGCTTCCCTACAGCCCGGGTGGCGGAATTCCCGAAGTTACAACAGTAAGGGCTTCTGTATAGGGAGTCGAGTCGTGGGTACTCCGTCGTGCAAACCGCTTCGGGCGATCATCGTGACGGCAAAGGAGTTCGGCATGACACTTAGAGGTATTGCGTTCGGTGCGGTGGTGACCTGTGCCCTCGGTGTCGGAGCCGCCGCCGCGATGCCGACCGCCGCCGCCGCGCCCTGCACCGCCAGCGGACTGTCCTCGACGGCCAGCGGAGTGTTGGCCGAGGCCGGCGGCTATCTGGCCAACCATCCCGGCGCTGACGATGTGCTCACCGCCGCGGCCAGTCAGTCGCCCGAGGACGCGCGGGCCTCGGTGCGGGGATACTTCGCCGGCCACCTCGGCGAGCTGAACGACCTGCAGAACATCGCCCGGCCGCTGCGCGACCTGCGCAATCAGTGCGGAGTGTCGATCTCGCCCGGGCAGCTCGCGCTGCTGTTCGACCAGGTTTCGTAGCAGCCGCGGGAACTACGGAGCCAGCGACGGCAGCGGCAGCCCGAATTCACGCTTGAGCACGGTGCGCGCGGCGTAGTAACCGGACATGCCATGCACACCGGTGCCCGGCGGCGTCGCCGACGAGCAGAGGTACGCCTTCGGGATCGGGGTGGTCCACGGATTCCAGCGCAGCGTGGGGCCGACCATCGCGGCGAACAACGTTGCCCCACCGACGATGATGTCGCCGCCCACGTAATTGGCGTTGTGTGCCGACATCTGCGCGGCGGTGGTGCAGCGCGATGCCAGCACCAGATCGCGGAAACCAGGGGCGGCCTTCTCGAACAGCCCGATGATCGTCTCGGTCACGTCCGTGGCCGAGTTCGCCGGCACGTGCGCGTAGGTCCACAGCGGCCGCCGTCCCGCGGAGTCGATGCGCGACGGATCCGACAGGTGGGGCAGCGAGGCCAGCGTCATCGGCCATTCGGCGTGCCTGCCCGACGCGATCTCCTTTTCGCACAGCGCCATCTGCGCCCGGGACCCACCCATGTGCACGGTGGGGGAGCTGGCCAATCGTTCGTCGCGCCACGGGATGTCACCGGAGAGCACGAAATCCACCTTGCAGACACCGGGGCCGAACCGGTAGCGGCGCAACGATTTTGCGTACTTGTCCGGCACCTGCGAGCCGTAGATGTCCAATAGCGCCGTCGGCGCCGTGTCGTAGATGACCACGCCGGGGGGAGGTGAGGTCACCGGCTCGCCGACGACGAGTTCGCCACCGTGGGCGCGCAGGTCGGCCACCATCGCATCGATGATCGCCTGGCTGCCGCCGACCGGCACCGGCCAGCCCGCCGTGTGCGCGAGCGTGCCGAGCATGATTCCCGCGCCGCTGTTGACCGGCGACGGCATTGTCGAAATCGCATGCGCGCCAACACCGGTGAATAACGCCCGGGCATCGTCGCCACGCAGCACGCCCCATGCCGGGCTGCCCTGAGCGAGAACGCGAAGACCGGATCGCACGGTGGTGATCAGATCCGGCGGCAGTGACCGTTTGTCGCCGAGGAAGAATCCGACGACACCATCGGGGTGCTCGGCCAGCGGTCCGAACAACCGGCGCCAGGAGCTGCCGTCGCTGAGCTCTGCGCAGGTGCGTTCCAGCGAGTGGTAGGCGATGGCGGCGGGACGGTTCGGCAGGGGATTGGCGTAGGAGATCTCCGGCACTACCAGCTGCACCCCGCGGGCGGCCAGGTCGTACTCGGCGAAGAACGGTGACGCCAGCGCCAGCGGGTGCACCGCTGAGCAGACATCGTGGCGGATCCCGGCGTACTCCGGGTCGGCGGCAGTGCGGGCACCGCCGCCGAACGTCGGCTGACCCTCGATCACACGCACCCTCAAACCGGCTCGCGCGCAGATGACGGCAGCGGCCATCCCGTTGGGACCACTGCCGACGACGGTGACGTCCACGCCATTAGTAGACCAGCGTCGCTCCGACGGCTGGCCGATGGTCGTCTACTGACCGGGACACACTAGGCTGACCGGCGTGAATCTGCCCGTTGTACTGATCGCAGACAAGCTCGCCGAGTCGACCGTCGCAGCCCTGGGTGACCAGGTCGAGGTGCGCTGGGTCGACGGCCCGGACCGGCCGAAACTGCTGGAAGCGGTCGCCGACGCCGACGCGCTGCTGGTGCGCTCGGCCACCACGGTCGACGCCGAGGTGATCGCCGCCGCGCCCAAGCTGAAGATCATCGCCCGCGCCGGCGTCGGTCTGGACAACGTCGACGTCGACGCCGCCACCGCAGCCGGGGTGCTGGTGGTCAACGCGCCCACGTCGAACATCCACAGCGCCGCCGAGCATGCGCTGGCCTTGATGCTGTCGGCTGCGCGGCAGATCCCCGCCGCCGACGCGACGCTGCGCGAGCACACCTGGAAGCGCTCGTCGTTCTCCGGCACCGAGATCTTCGGCAAGACCGTCGGCGTCGTCGGCCTGGGCCGGATCGGGCAGCTCGTCGCCCAGCGGCTGGCCGCCTTCGGCACCCACGTCATCGCCTACGACCCGTATGTGCCCGCGGCCCGCGCCGCCCAGCTCGGCATCGAGCTGCTCCCGCTCGACGAACTGCTCGGCCGCGCGGACTTCATCTCGGTTCACCTGCCCAAGACCCCGGAGACCGCCGGTCTGCTCGGCAAGGAGGCACTGGCCAAGACCAAGAAGGGCGTCATCATCGTCAACGCCGCCCGTGGCGGCTTGATCGACGAGCAGGCCCTGGCCGACGCGATCACCAGTGGTCATGTGTTCGCCGCGGGTCTCGACGTGTTCAGCACCGAGCCGTGCACCGACAGCCCGCTGTTCGAGCTGCCGCAAGTGGTCGTCACCCCACACCTCGGTGCCTCCACCGCCGAAGCCCAGGACCGGGCCGGCACCGATGTGGCGGCGAGCGTAAAGCTGGCGCTCGCGGGGGAGTTCGTGCCGGATGCGGTCAACGTCGGCGGCGGCGCCGTCAGCGAAGAGGTGGCGCCGTGGCTGGATCTGGTCCGCAAGCTCGGCCTGCTCGTCGGCGTGCTGTCCACCGGCGCCGCGTCGAACCTGTCGGTGCGGGTCTCCGGTGAGATCGCTTCGGAAGACGTTGAGGTGCTGAAGCTTTCGGCGCTGCGCGGCTTCTTCTCGACGGTGACCGATCAGCAGGTGACGTTCGTCAACGCGCCGAACCTGGCCGCGGAACGCGGTCTGCAGAGCGAGCTGATCACGGCCAGCGAGAGCCCCAACCACCGCAGCCTTGTCGATGTGCGGGTGGTGGGGCCCGACGGCACCGCGACGAATGTGTCCGGAACCCTGTCCGGGCCGCAGCAGGTCGAGAAGGTCGTCCAGATCAACGGGCGCAATTTCGATTTGCGCGCCGAGGGCGTGAACCTGGTGCTGCACTACTCCGATCAGCCGGGTGCGCTCGGCAAGATCGGCACCCTGCTCGGGAATGCCGATGTGAACATCCTGGCGGCTCAGCTGAGCCAGGACACCAGCGGCACAGCCGCGACCCTGATGCTGCGGCTCGAGCGCGACGTCTCCGACGATGTCCGGTCGGCGATCCGTGACGCCGTCGGCGCGACGACCCTGGAAGTGGTGGACCTGTCATGAAATTGGCGGTGATCGCGGGCGACGGTATCGGCCCGGAAGTGATCGGCGAGGCGCTGCAGGTGCTCGATGTGGTGCTGCCCGGCGTGGACAAGACCGAGTACGACCTCGGTGCGCGCCGCTACCACGCGACCGGCGAGCTGCTCACTGCCGAGACCATCGAGGAACTTCGCGGCTACGACGCGATTCTGCTCGGTGCCATCGGAGACCCGTCGGTGCCCAGCGGTGTGCTGGAACGCGGCCTGCTGCTCAAACTGCGGTTCGCCCTCGACCATCACGTGAACCTGCGGCCGGGCCGGCTGTACCCCGGGGTGGCCAGCCCGCTGTCCGGCGTGACGGGAATCGACTTCGTCGTCGTACGCGAAGGCACCGAAGGCCCCTACACCGGTAACGGCGGCGCGCTGCGCGTCGGCACCCCGCATGAGGTGGCCACCGAAGTCAGCGTCAACACCGCGTTCGGTGTCGAACGGGTGGTGCGCGACGCGTTCGCGCGCGCCCAGTCCCGGCGTAAGCATCTGACGTTGGTGCACAAGACGAATGTGCTGACCTTCGCGGGCAGCCTTTGGGCACGGGTAGTCGAGCAAGTCGGCTCCGAGTTCCCGGACGTCGAGGTCGCTTACCAGCACATCGACGCCGCCACCATCCACATGGTCACCGATCCGGGGCGGTTCGACGTCATCGTCACCGACAACCTGTTCGGCGACATCATCACCGACCTGTCGGCGGCCGTGTGTGGTGGAATCGGCCTGGCTGCGAGCGGCAATATCGATGCCACGCGGACCAATCCGTCGATGTTCGAACCAGTGCACGGCAGTGCGCCCGATATCGCCGGGCAGGGCATCGCCGATCCAACGGCGGCGGTGATGTCGGTGGCTCTGCTGCTCGGTCACGTCGGCGAGGACGCCGCGGCTGCCCGGGTCGACAAGGCTGTCGCCAACCATCTGGCGACCCGCGGGAACGAGACGCTGTCGACCCGTGAGGTCGGCGACCGGATCCGCGCGGCGCTCTAGTCCCGGCGAGCGGGGTCGGCCGGCACCAGCGGCACCGCCACGACGGGGAACAGCGCGCACACCGCGAACGCGATCGGGTAACCGACGACACCGATCAGCGCGCCGAACAACGGTGGGGCGAGCCCGCACGTCAGCAGTTGGCTGGTGTTCTGCGCGCCCAGTGCGCGTCCACTCCAGAACGGTCCGGCGATCTCGGCGATCGCGGTGAACGCCAACCCGTTGTCGCTGACCGTGATCACCGACGCCGCGACCATCACCGCGATGCTCAGCGGGGAGTGCAGGGCGTCGGTCAGCGCCAACAGGAACATCGCCGTCGCCGCGGCGATCGCGATCGTCCGGATCGGCCGCAGCCGCAGACCCAGCCGGTCCGACCAGCGGCCCGCGGCGATGCGGCCGAGCGCTCCCAGCACCTGCGCGAACATCACCATCAGGCTGGCGCCCTCCGCGGACCAGCCGCGGTCGACGATCAGCCACACCAACGTGAACGTCCACACCACACACTGCGGCACCACCAACAGCACCGACACGGCGTGGATGCGCCATAGCAATGCCGAACCGCGATAGGGGTTGGCCAGGTGCTCGGCCGGCGCCTCGGCGCGCGGCGGGCGCGACGGGTCGGCCACGGCGATGGCGCAGATCACGGCCGCCACCGCGCACACGATCGTCGGAAACAGCAACGCGACGCCGACCCCGTGGGACTGCGCCAGCCGAGGAATCACCAACGCGCCGAACGCGACTCCCAGCGGTTGCGCGGTCTGGCGGATACCCATCACCAATCCGCGCTGGTGTGGCGGAAACCACCCGACGACCAGTCGTCCGCTGGCCGAATTGCTGCTCGCCGCCGCCATTCCGCCCAGAAACAGAAAGACGCTGACCAGAACCAGGGAGTGTGACGACGCGGCCGCCAGCGCCGCGGCCGCGGTCAGCGCGGAGCCGACCGACAACACGAAGCGCTCGCCGACCCGGTCCACCACATAACCCCAGGCGATCAGCGTCACCACCATGCCGAAGCTCGGCATCGCTGACACCAGACCGGCTTTGGCCAGGTCGAGACCCATCGTGGTGTGCAGAGTCGGGATCAGGAAAGCCGCCCCGTTGATGAAGACATTGGCCGACAACGTGGCGAACAACGCGATCACGAGCATCATCCAGCGCCGCACGGTGCTGATCGTTGCGACGGCCATGAGCCCATGATTCCACGCACGTCCCACAATGCGGAATCAATATCTCACTATATGAGATAGACTGTTGAGTGAGCGCTGGCGCAGAGAACGTGCGAGAAGGGGCGCACGTGGTTACTCACTCAACGCCGGTCGGGGGCTTTCGGCTCGGCGAAACCGCAGCACTAGTCTGTTCGCATGCGCCTGGGTCGAATCGCCAGCCCCGATGGGGTCGCCTTCGTCAGCATCGAAGGAGACCCCGGGAGTGAAATCGTTCGTGAAATCGCCGAACATCCATTCGGCACGCCGACGTTCACCGGCCGGAGCTGGCCGCTGGCCGATGTCCGCCTGCTGGCGCCGATCCTGGCCAGCAAGGTGGTCTGCATGGGCAAGAACTACGCTGCCCACATCGAGGAGATGGGCGGCGAGGCGCCGGAGGACCCGGTGATCTTCCTCAAGCCCAACACGTCGATCATCGGCCCCGGCGTACCAATTCAATTGCCCGCCAACGCTTCACCGGTGCACCACGAGGGTGAGCTCGCCGTCGTGATCGGCCGGCCCTGCAAGGACGTCCCGGCCGCCCGTGCCGCGGAGAACATCCTGGGCTACACGATCGCCAACGACGTGTCCGCCCGCGATCAGCAGAAGGCCGACGGACAGTGGATGCGCGCCAAGGGGCACGACACGTTCTGTCCCACCGGCCCGTGGATCGTCACCGATCTCGATCCCTCCGATCTGGAGATCCGCACCGAGGTCAACGGCCAGGTGCGCCAGCTGAGCCGGACTTCGATGATGATCCACGACATCGGGGCCATCATCGAGTGGATCTCCGCGGTCATGACGCTGCTGCCCGGCGATCTCATTCTCACCGGCACACCGGAAGGGGTGGGGCCCATCGAAAACGGTGACACCGTCAGCATCAGCATCGAGGGCATCGGCACCTTGACCAATCCTGTTATCCGGAAGGGCAATTGATGACCGCGGTCGCCAACGACACGGTGCGCGTACGGTTCTGCCCGTCGCCGACCGGCATCCCGCATGTCGGGATGGTGCGTACCGCCCTGTTCAACTGGGCCTATGCCCGACACACCGGCGGGACGTTCGTGTTCCGCATCGAGGACACCGACGCCGCGCGCGACTCCGAGGAGAGTTACAACGCACTGCTGGAGGCATTGCGGTGGCTGGGCCTGGACTGGGACGAAGGCCCGGAGGTCGGCGGCCCTCACGAGCCCTACCGGCAGTCGCAGCGCACCGAGCTCTATCGCGATGTGCTGACCCGCTTGCTCGACGCGGGCGAGGCCTACCTCGCCTACTCCACTCCCGAGGAGGTGGAGGCGCGGCACGTCGCGGCCGGGCGCAATCCCAAACTGGGCTACGACAATTACGACCGCGATCTGACCGAGGAGCAGCGCGCCGCCTACGAGGCGGAGGGGCGCACTGCGGTGGTGCGGCTGCGGATGCCGGCCGAAGACATCAGCTGGCACGACCTGGTTCGTGGCACGACAACGTTCGCCGCCGGAACGGTTCCCGATTTCGCCCTGACCCGGGCGACCGGAGAACCGTTGTACACCTTGGTGAATCCGGTCGACGACGCGTTGATGAGGATCACCCACGTCCTGCGGGGCGAGGATCTGCTGCCCTCGACGCCCCGTCAGATCGCGCTATACCGGGCCCTCATTCGTATCGGGGTGGCAGAGCGGGTACCCGAATTCGCGCACCTGCCACCGGTGTTGGGGGAGGGCACCAAGAAGCTCTCCAAGCGCGACCCGGAGTCGAACCTGTTCCTGCATCGCGACCGCGGCTTCCTGCCCGAGGGGCTGCTGAACTACCTGGCGCTGCTGGGCTGGGGGATTGCCGAGGACCGCGACATCTTCACCCTCGACGAGATGGTCGCCGCGTTCGACGTCGTGAACGTGAACTCCAACCCGGCACGGTTCGACCAGAAGAAGGCCGACGCCATCAACGCCGAACACATCCGTCGTCTCGACGAGGCGGACTTCGCCGCGCGGCTGCGCGCCTACTTCGAGGCTCACGGCCACGACACGGGGCTCGACGATGCCGGCTTCGCCACCGCCGCGCAGCTGGTGCAGACGCGCATCGTGGTGCTCTCCGACGCGTGGGGACTGCTGAAGTTCTTCGACGACGACGCCTACGAGTTGGATCCCAAGGCCGCGGCCAAGGAGCTGCGCCCCGACGCGGTTCCAGTGCTCGACGCGGCGATCACCGCGCTCGAGGGGGCGGCGCAGTGGACGACGCCGGCCATCGAGGAGGCACTGAAGGCTTCACTGCTGGAGGGCCTCGAGCTCAAGCCGCGCAAGGCGTTCGGCCCGATCCGGGTGGCCGTCACCGGATCCACCATCAGCCCGCCGCTCTTCGAATCGCTGGAGCTGCTGGGACGTGAGCGGAGCCTGCAGCGACTGCGCGAGTCACGCGACCACGCCGGGGCCGTGGAAAAAGACGCCTGAAATCTTTGGTAGTCTGCTCGTCGGCCCGCAACCACTGGGCAGCGGCACTCAATCCCTCGCCAAGCAGGGGATAAGGGTGCCTGACCAGCGGTTATAGGCAGCCAATGGGGTATGGTGTAATTGGCAACACAGCTGATTCTGGTTCAGCCATTCTAGGTTCGAGTCCTGGTACCCCAGCAATTATGTCGGCAACGGCCTCTGAGCTATGCTGGCAACCCGGTACGCCGCAAGGCGTGCCACAGATTTGGTTCCGGCCCCGTCGTCTAGCGGCCTAGGACGCCGCCCTCTCACGGCGGTAGCGTGGGTTCGAATCCCATCGGGGCTACCAAACGAAATCGCCCGGTCATCCGACCGGGCGATTCGTCGTTCTACGGCAGGACTACTCGGTGGGCGCGGTGGAACCGGCCAGCGGCATCGCGGGCAGGCCGAGCTTGCCGTGATCCCAGGAGCGGGTGCGCTTGGCCACAATGCGCACCGCGACCCGCTTGTTCATCATCATGTCGACGGCCGGCTTGAGGTCGTCGGTGTATGGCCCGTTGTAGCGTTCCCACACGCTGACACCGACCTTGAAAATGGTGTCGGGGTCGTCGACGATCTCGGCCACGCCTTCGAAGGAGACGCCGCGCAGCGTGTCATAGGTCATACCGTCCTCGATGAGGAAGCTCACCCGCGGATCGCGACGGAGATTGACCGCCTTCTGCGACTTGGCCTTGGTCTCGACCCAGATCTCACCGTCGAGGACGCCGTACCACATGGCGACGAGATGCGGCTGTCCGTCGGCCCCGATGGTGGCCATCGTGCCGGTGCGGCTGCGTGCCACGAAGTCGGCGATCTCGGCGTCCGACATGACGATCTGGTTGCGCTGATTCGTTCCCATCGCGTCAGTTTGTCAGGCCGTCCCGCACGGCTGTCGCGGGGATCACAGTCGCCGGGTGAGCGCATCGGCGGCGGCCACCAGGTCGGCCGCCCAGCGGGCCCCGGGCCGACGACCCATCCGGTCGATAGGGCCTGACACCGACACCGCCGCGACCACCGCGCCGGTGCGATCGCGCACCGGCGCCGAGACGCTGGCCACCCCGGGTTCGCGCTCGGCTGCACTCTGAGCCCAGCCGCGGCGGCGGACCTCGGCCAGCGTGCGTTCGGTGAATTTCGCTGTCGGCAGCACGGCTTGCTGGGTGGCGTTGTCGCTGAACGCCAGCAGCACTTTGGCCCCGGACCCGGCCGTCATCGGCAGGCGCGTTCCGACGGGCACGGTATCGCGAAGTCCGGCAGGCGGTTCCAGGGCTGCGACACAGATCCGGGTGGTGCCGTCGCGGCGGTAGAGCTGAACGCTCTCACCGGTGATCTCCCGCAGCCTCGGCAATACCGTGGCGCCTGCCGCCAGCAGGGGATCGTTGACGTGGGCGGCCAATTCGGAGATGGCGGGCCCGAGGCGCCAGCGTCCCGCGTTGTCGCGCGCCAGCAGACGGTGGACTTCGAGGCCGGCGGCGAGCCGGTGCGCGGTGGCCCGCGGCAGGCCGGTCCGCTCACAGAGTTCGGCCAAGCCGCACGGTGAATCGGCGATCGAGTGCAGTACGCCCACGGCTTTGTCGAGCACGCCGATGCCGCTATCCTGTCTCATAGAGAGATACTAGCGTCCCGAAATGTGAGATATCCAGACTTATGTTCCGGGAGTCGAAAAGTGAAGTGAGAACTGATGGCTCAGTCCGACAAGCCCAGGACACTGCCCGAGAAGGTGTGGGACGACCACGTCGTGGTCGCCGGAACCGGCACCGGTGCGTCGCGTGAACCCGATCTGATCTACATCGATCTGCACCTCATTCACGAGGTGACCAGCCCGCAGGCCTTCGACGGGCTGCGGCTGGCCGGCCGTCCGGTGCACCGCCCGGACCTCACGATCGCCACCGAGGACCACAACGTTCCGACCGTCGACATCGACAAGCCGATCGCCGACCCGATCTCCCGGACCCAGGTCGAGACATTGCGGCACAACTGTGCCGAGTTCGGCATCCGGCTGCATCCCATGGGCGACGCCGAGCAGGGGATCGTCCACGTGATGGGACCCCAACTCGGTCTGACCCAACCCGGGATGACGATCGTGTGCGGCGACAGCCACACCTCCACTCACGGCGCGTTCGGTGCGATCGCGATGGGGATCGGCACGTCGGAAGTCGAGCATGTGCTTGCCACTCAGACACTTCCGCTGCGGCCGTTCAAGACCATGGCGGTGAACGTCGACGGCGCACTGCCTCCCGGGGTGAGCGCCAAGGACATCATCCTGGCGGTGATCGCCAAGATCGGGACCGGCGGCGGCCAGGGCTACGTCATCGAATATCGCGGCAGCACCATCGAATCGCTGTCGATGGAAAGCCGGATGACGATCTGCAATATGAGTATCGAAGCCGGCGCCCGCGCGGGAATGGTCGCTCCGGACGAGACCACCTATGAATTCCTGCGCGGCCGTCCGTACGCGCCGACGGGTGTGGACTGGGATGCCGCGGTGACCGCGTGGGAGGCGCTGAAGACCGACGAGGGCGCCGAATTCGACACCGAGGTTTACATCGACGCGACGACGCTGAGCCCATTCGTGACGTGGGGTACCAACCCCGGTCAGGGTGTGCCGCTGGGCGAGTCGGTGCCGGATCCCGAGTTGATGACCAGCGATGCCGAGCGGCAGGCCGCCGAGAAGGCGTTGGCATACATGGACCTTCGGGCGGGCACTCCGATGCGTGAGGTCGGCGTCGACGCCGTCTTCGTCGGCTCGTGCACGAACGGACGCATCGAAGATCTGCGGGTGGTGGCCGACGTCCTGCGGGGCCGCAAGGTCGCCGACGGGGTGCGGATGCTGATCGTGCCGGGATCGATGCGGGTGCGGGCGCAGGCCGAAAGCGAAGGGCTGGGCGAGATCTTCACCGCCGCCGGCGCCGACTGGCGGCAGGCCGGCTGCTCAATGTGCCTGGGAATGAATCCCGATCAGCTGGCGCCGGGCGAACGCTGCGCGTCGACATCCAACCGGAATTTCGAAGGCAGGCAGGGCAAGGGCGGCCGCACACATCTGGTTTCGCCCGCCGTCGCCGCCGCGACCGCGGTGCGCGGAACGCTGTCCTCGCCCGCCGATCTCTAAAAACTAGACCTGCTAAGGAGAACACGATGGAGGCCTTTCACACCCACACCGGCATCGGCGTTCCGTTGCGACGGTCCAATGTCGACACCGACCAAATCATTCCGGCGGTGTATTTGAAGCGGGTCACCCGAACAGGTTTCGAGGACGGATTGTTCGCCGCGTGGCGCAACGATCCCTCGTTCATTCTGAATCTCAGCCCCTTCGACCGGGGTTCGGTTTTGGTCGCCGGACCCGACTTCGGCACCGGCTCGTCGCGTGAGCATGCGGTCTGGGCGCTCATGGACTTCGGATTCCGGGTCGTCATCTCGTCCCGTTTCGCCGACATCTTTCGCGGCAACGCGGGCAAGGCCGGACTGTTGGCGGCCGAAGTCGCTCAAGATGATGTTGAACTTCTCTGGAAGCTCATCGAGCAGAATCCGGGGCTGGAAATCACTGTCAATCTTCAAGATCGAAATATCACCGCGGGAACGGCCGTGGTGCCGTTCACGATTGACGATTACACAGCTTGGAGACTGCTGGAAGGTCTCGACGATATCGGCCTTACGCTGCGGAAACGCGATCAAATCGAAGCTTTCGAGGCCGCCCGCCCGAGTTGGAAGCCGCGTATTTCGACGCCCTCCTGAACGGTGCGGGATGCCGAAATCCCGCCCCAAAAAGGGGGTTCCGACCCCCTCGATTCACCGCCCTAGGGCGGCAAGCGGATTGCTGAAATCCTCCTAAGTAGAGCCTGAAATTGGGCGTGGCTCTTGGAAATATGCAGCTCTTGGGTTTACCGTGTTCTGCAGTCGGTCCAAAGTGGACCACTGGCTTCGGAGGAATTGAATGAACAAAGCAGAGCTCATCGACGTACTCACGGAGAAATTGGGCTCAGATCGTCGGCAGGCAACACTGGCGGTGGAGAACGTCGTCGACACCATTGTGCGCGCGGTGCACAAGGGCGACAGCGTGACCATCACCGGGTTCGGCGTTTTCGAGCAGCGGCGCCGTGCCGCTCGCGTGGCGCGCAATCCGCGCACCGGCGAAACCGTCAAAGTTAAGCCGACTTCCGTTCCCGCTTTCCGTCCCGGCGCTCAATTCAAGGCCGTCGTCTCTGGTTCACAGAAGCTTCCGTCGGAAGGCCCCGCCGTCAAGCGCGGTGCTGTCGGCGGCGCCGTCAAGAAGGCTGCGGTCAAGAAGGCCGTTCGCAAGGCGGTCGTGAAGAAGGCTGCTGCCAAGGCTCCCGCCAAGAAGGCTGCACCGGCCAAGAAGGCTCCGGCCAAGAAGGCCGCGCCCGCCAAGAAGGCTGCACCGGCCAAGAAGGCTCCGGCTAAGAAGGCTCCGGCCAAGAAGGCCGCGCCCGCCAAGAAGGCTCCGGCTAAGAAGGCTCCGGCCAAGAAGGCCGCGCCCGCCAAGAAGGCTGCACCGGCCAAGAAGGCTCCGGCTAAGAAGGCTCCGGCCAAGAAGGGCCGTCGCTAAACACAGAAGTTGAATACGCCGCGGGCTCAACGCCCGCGGCGTATTCGCGTGTCAGGGCCTCGTCGCCAGTGGGCTGTCGATGTAGTCGGCGGCCACGATCCGGTCCCCGGCGAAGGACAGCACCCAGGTGCTGCCCTTGCGATTGCGTGACTTGTCCGGCTTGTCGGTGCCGCGCCACCATGCCAGCAGGTAGGGAATCACCTTGCCCTGCGTGCAGATGACCGGTGTGCCACCGTGTGCGGCGATCTTGATGATGCGGTTGTGCGCGGCGTCTGGATCGCCGGCGTACGCCTCTTCGGTGAGCGTGGGTTCGGCGGAGATCGTCACGCCGAGTTCCTGCGCCAGCGGTTCGACCGTCTGAATGCACCGAACCCGATCGGCGGCATAGATATCGGTGGCCCCGAAGGCCATCAGCTGGCCGGCCAACGATTCCGCTTGCGCGCGACCGTTCTTGTCCAGCGGTCGGCTTCGGTCGTCGCCCTTGTAGCGGGACTTGATGCCCGCCGTGCCGTGCCGCACGACCAACACCGTCGTGGTGTCGGCCGGTTGTCGGGTGAACGCCTTGAGCACGTCCCGGTCGTGCGGGTAGGTGAGGCGCTTCGCCGCATCCTCGACCGGCAGCCATTCGAGCAGATCGACTTCCGCACCGGGAGTGAATTCGCCGCCCAGCGCGCGTGCCGCCCAGTAGTGAACGATCTTGGTGCCCTGCGGAATCTGATAGTGCGTCTGAATCAGACGCCGGCCCAGCTGACAGCGCTGACCGGTTTCCTCCCAGATTTCGCGCACCGCGGCGACCGGTTCGTTCTCACCGGGATCGACTTTGCCCTTGGGCAGCGACCAGTCGTCGTAGCGCGGCCGGTGAATCACCGCGACATGTAGCTCGCCGGTATCCGGGTCAGGCCGCCACAGCGCAGCGCCGGCCGCGAGGACCCGCCGCTGCAGAGTCTTGCCCTTCTTGGTCGCCGCTTTCTTCGTCGATTTGGTCCTCGAGCTGTCACGTGACGCTCTCTTGGCCACCTCAACTCCCGCAAATCAATTCGGGTCCCTGGACGGGGCCGGATCCGGTGGTCGCAACTGCAGGATGCACTCAGTGCTGCCGATGTCGTTCCATCAGCCACACCTGATGGTCGCGGACTTGTCGGCCGTCCTGCGGCGACGCGGTCCAGTGGCCGTCGGGTCCCAGTTCCCAGCACCGCGTCGAGGGATCCATCGCCGATTCGAAGATCTCGTCGAGGTGCGCGGTGAGCCGCGGGTCTTTCACCTGAGCCAGCACCTCGACCCGACGGTCGAGATTGCGGTGCATCATGTCGGCGCTGCCGATGAAGAACTCGTTGATCGCGTTGAAGTGGAAGATCCGCGAATGCTCCAGGAAGCGGCCGAGAATCGAGCGCACGACGATGTTCTCGGAGAATCCCTCGGCGCCCGGCTTGAGGGCGCAGATGCCGCGGACGACCACCTCGACGCGCACCCCGGCCTGCGATGCGCGGTACAGCGCGTCAATGACCTGTTCGTCGACAAGGGCGTTGGCCTTCAGCCGAATCCGGCCGTTGCCGCCCTGACTGTGTGCCTCGATCTCGCGTTCGATCCGTTCGATGATTCCCTTGCGCACACCGTGCGGGGCGACCAGAAGGTTGCGATAGCTGACCTTGCGGGAATAGCCGGTGAGCGAATTGAACAGGTCTGTCAGATCCGCGCCGATGTCGGGGGCGGCGGTGATCAGGCCGACGTCCTCGTACAACCGTGCGGTCTTCGGGTTGTAGTTACCGGTGCCGATATGGCAGTAACGACGGATCGTCGACCCTTCGCGGCGCACGACAAGACAGGTCTTGCAGTGCGTCTTCAACCCGATCAGCCCGTAAACGACATGTACGCCCGCATCTTCCAGCGTGCGAGCCCATTTGATGTTGGCCTGCTCGTCGAAGCGCGCCTTGAGTTCCACCAGCGCGACCACCTGCTTACCCGCCTGGGCCGCATCGATGAGCGCGTTGACGATGGGGGAGTCGCCCGAGGTGCGGTACAGCGTCTGCTTGATTGCCAACACATTCGGATCGGCGGCGGCCTGTTCGATGAAGCGCTGCACACTCGTCGAGAACGAGTCATACGGATGGTGCACCAGCACATCGCCATCGCGCAGCGTCGAGAAAATGCTCTTCGGCGTCTCGCGTTCGGCGAAGGCCGGATGGGTGGCCGGCACAAACGGGCGGTCCTTGAGCGCGGGGCGGTCGACGTCGTACACCTGCCACAGCGACGAAAGATCCAGCAGCCCCGGCACCTGCACCACATCGCCGGGATGTACGTCGAGCTCACGCAACAGCAGTTCGAGCATGTGCTCGGTCATGTCGTCGGCGACCTCGAGGCGCACCGGCGAGCCGAATCGGCGCCGTGCCAGTTCACGTTCCAGCGCCTGCAGCAGATCTTCGTCGCGGTCTTCCTCGACCTGCATGTCGGCGTTGCGGGTGATGCGGAAGACGTGATGCTCGACGATCTCCATGCCGGGGAACAACACCGGCAGGAAAGCGGCGATGAGTTCTTCGGTGGGCAGGAATCGGACGTCGCTATCGCCGTCGGTGCCCTTGAGGACAACGAACCGGTCGACGTTGTCGGGCACCTTGATACGGGCGAAGTGCTCGCCGCCGTCGTCAGGGGACTTGACGGTGATCGCCATGTTGAGGCTCAGCCCACTCACGAACGGGAACGGGTGTGCCGGGTCCACGGCGAGCGGTGTGAGAACCGGGAACACCTGCTCATGGAAGTACGTCGACAGTTCGCGGCGTTCGGCGTCGGTGAGGTCGGCCCACGTGACGATCTGAATTCCCTCGTCCGCCAACGCCGGACGCACCGACTCGATGAAGACCTCGGCTTGGCGCAACGAGATCTGGCGCGTGCGTTCGCCGATGCGGCGCAGTTGCTCCCGCGGGGACAGCCCGTCGGCCGACCGCACCGACAAACCCATCTCGTCGCGACGTTTCAGCCCGGCCACCCGGACCATGTAGAACTCATCGAGATTGGACGCGAAGATCGCCAGGAACTTGGCTCGCTCCAGCAGGGGCAACGAGGTGTCGGCCGCCAGCGCCAACACCCGGGCATTGAAATCGAGCCAGCTCAGCTCGCGGTTGAGGTAGCGGTCCTCGGGCAGTTCATTGTCGACGGCGGTGGCCGTGGCCGCGGGGGGTGCCTCCGGCGCGGCCTCGCCGGGCTGCCAGTCGTCTTCCGTCGATCGCGCTTCGGTTTCCGTCTCCGTCACACTTTCGATCATCCCCCATCGGAGGGTCGTGCGGACCGGCGCAGCCTAAAGTCGATGTCCGTTCAAGCGTTGTTAACCATCAGTGGTGCGCGATTGCCCTGGTCGTCGCCGCACCGACACCGAGCAGCCGAGCCGCCTCCAGGTCCTCGACGGTGTCGATGTCACAGCGCAGTCCCGGCCACGCGCCGGTCAGTTCCACGGCGCCGGAGTCGCGGTGCAGCCGGGCCGAATCACGGCCGAGCAGTGGATCGAGCGGAACACCGAACGCGAACAGCGCCGCTGTGCCGCTGCCGGGGCGGTCGGCGACGAAGCTGCGCCGGTGTGCCCGGGCCTCTGCCACCGCCTCGGTGAGTTCGTGAGTCTGCAACGCGGGCAGATCACCTTGCAGCACAACGGTATTGGGAGTCTTCTCGCTCACCGCCGCCCAGGCGAACCGCACGGCCGTGTTGAGCGGGTCGGGCTCGGTTGGCGGCGTCGCATCGGCCAGCACCTCCGCGCCGAGCTCACGGGCTGCCGCTGCCGCCGTGTCGTCGGGGGTCACCACGGTGATCGAAGCCACCGCGTCGACTCCGCGGGCCGCGGTGATGGTGTCGACCAACATGGCCAGCACCACCTGCTCCCGGGTGGCCGCCGAAAACACCGGACTGAGTCTGGTCTTGGCGGCCGCGAGGCGTTTCACCGCGATGATCACGCCGATATCGGCTGCGCCGCTCATGCTCACCATCCTCTCAGCGTCGTTCGGGCCTAGTGCATTCCTGGTCGCCGAGCGGTCGCAGCGGCGTGGGCTACGTTAATGACCATGACCAGCACGGTGGGCACTGCGGCGGTGATGGGCGCGGGCGCCTGGGGAACCGCATTGGCCAAGGTGCTGGCTGATGCCGGTTCCGAGGTGCGGCTGTGGTCACGGCGGGCCGAAGTCGCCGAGGCGATCAACACCACACACACCAACAGTGGCTATCTACCCGATATCGCGCTGCCTACCGCGATCCGCGCGACCACCGATGCGGCCGAGGCTCTCGACGGACTCACCACGGTGCTGCTCGCGGTTCCCGCGCAGACGTTGCGCGCCAATCTCGAACAGTGGCGCGGCCTGATCGCCGACGGCGCCACCCTGGTGAGCCTCGCCAAGGGTGTCGAACTGAGCAGCCTGATGCGGATGAGCCAGGTCATCGTGCAGGTCACCGGCGTCGACCCCAGCCAGGTTGCGGTCGTCTCCGGCCCGAACCTGGCCGACGAGATCGCGCAGGGCCAGCCCGCCGCGACCGTGGTGGCCTCCACCGACTCCGGGCGGGCGATCACCCTGCAGCGCTCATTGAGCACCGGATACTTCCGCCCGTACACCAACGCCGACGTCATCGGCACCGAGATCGGCGGCGCGTGCAAGAACGTCATCGCCCTGGCCTGCGGCATGGCCGCCGGAGTGGGTCTCGGGGAGAACACCGCCGCGGCGATCATCACCCGCGGGCTGGCCGAAATCATGCGGCTCGGCATCGCAGTCGGCGCCAAGCCGGCGACACTGGCCGGCCTTGCCGGGGTGGGCGATCTGGTCGCCACCTGCACGTCACCGCATTCGCGCAACCGCAGCTTTGGTGAGCGACTCGGGCGCGGCGGGACGATGGAGGCCGCTCAGCTGGCCGCCGGCGGGCACGTCGCCGAAGGTGTCACGTCGTGTGAGTCGATCCTGGCGTTGGCCGCCAGCTATGACGTCGAGATGCCGCTCACCGATGCGGTTCACCGGGTGTGCCACAAGGGTTTATCGGTCGACCAGGCGGTGGCGCTGCTGCTGGGCCGCAGCACCAAACCGGAATGAGCGACCACTTCGGCGACTCGACCCGCGCCGTCAAAGCTGTGAGTTCCCTACCGGTTCCGGGTGATCCGGTTGGTCCCGGCCCGGTTCTGGCGTCGGCGTACCACCTCTCCGACGACGAGGGCAGCGAACAGAACACCTACGGTCGCGGCTCCAACCCGACCTGGCGGCAGCTGGAGTCTGCGCTGGCACAGCTCGAAGGCGCTGAGGCGGCACTGGTTTTCGGTTCCGGCATGGCGGCCATCACCGCGGCGTTGCGGGCGACGGCCACACCCGGTTCAGTGCTGGTGGTGCCGGCCGACGGTTACTACCAGGTGCGCCGTTATGCCACGGAAAGCCTTGCACCACTTGGCATCACCGTCCGCGAAGCCACCGCCGACGAGATCTGTGATGCCGCCGAGACCGCCGATGTGGTGCTGGCCGAGACCCCGACGAACCCCGCGCTGGATGTCGTCGATCTGCGCCGGCTGGCCCACGCCTGCCGCCGCCGCGGCGCGCGACTGTTGGTCGACAACACCACCGCCACGCCGCTGGGTCAGCAACCGCTGGCGCTGGGTGCCGACCTGGTGGTGGCCAGCGCCACGAAGGCCTTGGCCGGGCACAGCGACATGCTGGCCGGCTACATCGCAGGCAGCGACTCCGAGTTGATCGCCGCGGTGGAACGCGAGCGGCTGCTGGCCGGGGCGATCCTCGGGTCCTTCGAGGCGTGGCTGGTGTTGCGCAGCCTCGGCAGCGTCGGCCTGCGGTTCGAGCGGCAGTGCGCCAACGCCCTCGCCCTGGCGACCGCACTGCAGGGTCATCGAGGAGTCCGCTCGGTGCGCTACCCGGGGTTGCCCGGCGACCCGTCGCACCCGCTGGCCGCCGGCCAGATGAGGCGGTTCGGGGGACTGGTGTCGATCGAACTCGCCGACGAGGCCGCCGTCCACGCGCTGGTGCGACGCAGCGAGCTGCTGGTGGCGGCGACCAGCTTCGGTGGCATCCACACCTCGGTGGACCGACGGGCCCGGTGGGGCGACCCGGTAGCCGACGGATTCGCCCGGATCTCGGCGGGCATCGAGGACACCGATGACCTGGTCGCTGACGTCGTCGCAGCCCTCGACGCCCAATAGGCGCTGCTCACAGCGCCAAATCGTGCTCATACCGGCTGGGCTGTAGCCTCTCTAGTTTGTGACCTCTCGTATCCGCGTCGCCGTCGTCTACGGAGGCCGCAGCTCCGAGCATGCGATCTCGTGCGTGTCAGCCGGAAGCATCCTGCGGAATCTGGACCCGGAACGCTTCGAGGTCGTCGCCGTGGGCATCACCCCGCAGGGCTCCTGGGTCCTGACCGACGGCAAGCCCGAGACCCTGGCCATCACCGACCGCACACTGCCCGAAGTCAGCGGCGAGTCGGGCACCGCGCTGGCCTTGCCGGCCGACCCGCAGCGCCACGGGGAACTGGTGTCGCTGGGACAGGCCGCCGGTGAGGTGCTGGCCGCGGTCGACGTCGTTTTCCCGATCCTGCACGGACCCTACGGCGAGGACGGCACCATCCAGGGGCTGCTCGAGCTCGCCGGCGTGCCGTACGTGGGTGCCGGCGTGCTGGCCAGTGCGGCCGGCATGGACAAGGAGTTCACCAAGAAGCTGCTGGCCGCCGACGGACTGCCGATCGGCGATCACGTCGTACTGCGGCCGCAGGAGAAGGCGCCCACGCTCGATGACATCATGCGCCTTGGCTTTCCGATGTTCGTCAAACCCGCGCGCGGGGGTTCGTCGATCGGGGTGAATCGGGTGATGAGCCCCGACGAGCTGCCCGCGGCGATCGCCGATGCCCGCCAGCACGATCCGAAGGTGATCATCGAGGCCGCGATCGAGGGCCGTGAGCTCGAGTGTGGCGTCCTCGAATTCCCGGACGGGTCAGTGCAAGCCAGCGCGATCGGTGAGATCCGGGTCGCCGGAATCGGCGGCCGCGACGACGGCTTCTATGACTTCGCGACCAAGTATCTCGATGACGGCGCCGAACTCGACGTGCCCGCCAAAGTCGACGACGATGTCGCAGAAGAGCTGCGGCACTTGGCAATTCGTACGTTCAACGCACTGGACTGCCAGGGTTTGGCGCGGGTGGACTTCTTCCTCACCGAGAACGGGCCGGTGATCAACGAGATCAACACCATGCCGGGCTTCACCACGATCTCGATGTATCCGCGGATGTGGGCCGCCAGCGGCATCGACTATCCGACGCTCGTCGGCACCATGGTCGAGACCGCGCTGGCCCGCGGAACCGGACTGCGCTGAGTCACCGGGGCGGGTTCGGCGCGATCGGCACCGCGGGCATGGTCCGCGCGATCACATCCGACAACGCTTGAATCGGCGTCGGCCCTGACTCTTTCGGCAGGGTGAGCGCCAGGTAGACCGGGCGGTCCACGGTGACCCAGGTGCTGCGGTCGGTACCGGGATCGGTGACCTGAAACCACTGCACCGCGTTGACCACCTGAATGGGGGAGCCGACCACGAACTCGGCAGGCCGGTCGATGCCACACCGCAGAATGACCGGATAGTTGTCGGCCGCACCACGCCAGGCCGCAGTGCCGGCCGGCACGGGGTCGGCCGCCGCGACCCGGTGGAATTCACCGAGGTTGTCGGGCAGGGCACTGACGACCTCGCGACAGGTCGCGGATTCGGCCTGCGGCGCCGGAACGGCGGCGATGACCACCGGCTGAACCGGAGCCTTACGGGTGGCCGCGATGCCCAGGACGGCACCGATCGCCACCACCGCCACGATGATCCCGGCGATCAGCAGCGCGCGTGGTGGACCGTCCGACAGGCTGTCTTCGGTGACGGCGGGCAGGGGCTCAGTCGGCATCGGCGATGGGGCAGGTCAACGTTCGGGTGATCCCGGCGACCTGCTGCACGCTGGGCACCACCGAGGCGGTCAGCTCGTCTTTGGTGTCCGAGCCGACCCGGGCGACCACGTCGTACGGTCCGGTCACGTATTCCGATGACAGCACGCCGGGCAGCTCGGCCACCTGCTTGGCGACGACCTCGGCGCGGCCGACCTCGGTCTGGATCAGTATGTAGGCCTCCACCACCCGCCGCCTCCTCGTCTCGATAGCCGCTCGCGCGCGGCGCCGACCTAGACTGGCATGTCACGGTGCCGGCAAGGCCCCAACGTACCGCAGGTTGCCGTGCCGATCAGCCTGGGCGACAACAGGAGGGCAGACCTCGTGGCCGACGGTGGTGACCCCACTTTGCGTCAGCTCGGCGAGTTCCCGATGATCGACCGGCTGGTGGCCCATCGTCGTCAACCAGCGGACGTGACGGTCGGGCCGGGCGATGACGCCGCAGTGGTGAACATGCCGGACGGTCGGGTCGTGGTCACCACCGACATGCTGGTGGAGGGGCGGCACTTCCGGCTCGATTGGTCGTCACCGCAGCAGGTCGGCCGAAAAGCGATCGCGCAGAACGCCGCCGACGTCGAGTCGATGGGTGCGCGGGCGAGCGCGTTCGTCGTCGCGTTCGGGGCCCCACCCGACACCCCGGCGTCGCGGGCTCAGGAGCTGGCCGACGGGATGTGGCAGGAGGCAGGCGCATTGGGCGCCGGGATCGTCGGTGGTGATCTGGTCGCCAGCCCGCAGTGGGTGGTGTCGGTGACCGCGTTCGGCGATCTCGGTGGTCGAGCGCCGGTGCTGCGCAGCGGGGCGCGAGCCGGGTCGGTGGTGGCCGTCGCGGGTGAGCTCGGCCGCTCGGCGGCTGGATACCTGCTGTGCCGCAATGACATTGGTGGATTCGACGAGGTGCGGCAGCGGCACCTCGTGCCGCAGCCGCCCTATGGGCAGGGTGTGCGGGCGGCCGATGCCGGCGCGCAGGCGATGACCGACGTCTCCGACGGTCTGCTCGCCGATCTCGGCCACATCGCCCACGGCTCCGGGGTTCTCGTCGACCTCGCCACGGACGCGCTGCGAGCCGACGTCGAGGCCATCGCCGCCGCGACCGCTGTCGTGGGTGTCGACCCCCTGACGCTCGTGCTCTCCGGTGGCGAAGATCACGCCCTCGTCGCCTGCTTTCCCGGCACGGTGCCGCCCGGCTGGCGGGTGATCGGCACGGTGCGCGACGGTGCACCCGGTGTGCTGGTCGACGGCCGGGACTGGGCCGGTCCGGCGGGTTGGCAATCCTTCGACTGACGGCGCGCGTTAGGTTACCCCGGTGACGACCACCGCCCGGCCGCTGACCGAACTCGTCGAGGAGGGCTGGGCGCAGGCGCTCGCCCCAGTCAGCGATCAGGTCACCCAGATGGGGCAGTTCCTGCGCGACGAGATCGCCGCCGGCCGGCGTTATCTGCCCGCCGGGCCGAACGTGCTGCGCGCCTTCACCTTTCCGTTCAATGAGGTGCGGGTGCTGATCGTCGGCCAGGACCCGTATCCGACGCCCGGCCACGCGGTGGGCCTGAGCTTCTCGGTGGCGCCCGATGTGCGGCCACTACCACGCAGCCTGTCGAACATCTTCACCGAATACACCGCCGACCTCGGGCACCCGCAGCCGTCCACCGGCGATCTCACGCCGTGGTCGCAGCGCGGCGTCATGTTGCTCAACAGGGTGCTGACCGTGCGGCCCGGCACGCCGGCGTCACATCGGGGGAAGGGTTGGGAGGCGGTCACCGAATGCGCCATCCGCGCACTGGTGGCACGCGATCAACCGCTGGTGGCGATCCTGTGGGGACGGGATGCGTCGACGCTCAAACCCATGCTGGACGGCAGTCGCTGCGTGGCGATCGAGTCGCCGCATCCGTCGCCGCTGTCGGCGTCACGGGGATTCTTCGGCTCGCGCCCGTTCAGCCGGGCCAACGAACTGCTGGCCGGAATGGGCGCGGAGCCGATCGACTGGCGATTGCCGTAACCCACGCCGAGATCGACGTTGTGCAGAGCTTTACTCGAGCTTCTGCTGCCAAATGTCGGTTTGGGCGTGAAGGAAAAGCGGATTAACCGCGGCTGACCTTGCCGGCCTTCAGGCAGGAGGTGCAGACGTTCACGCGGTGCTTGTTGCCACCCGGGCGGGTCACGGCGTGCACGGTTTGAATGTTCGGGTTCCACCGGCGGCTGGTCCGGCGGTGGGAATGCGACACCGACTTGCCGAAGCCGGGGCCCTTTCCGCAGACGTCGCACACGGCAGCCATGTAGAACTCCTCTAAGTCAGTAGTCGAACTGTGTCTGGGGGCCAACGACCGCACGACGGGTGACCCGACAACCTGACTAGGATAGCCGTCCGGCGAACCGAACGCCAAAATGAGCCGGTCCCACGCTCGAACGAACCCGTCCGAGCCTCGCTGACCTGCGGTGACCCTAACATCCGCCGGTCCTGTGTGCCGGTGGCATCGCGGTGTCGGGCGGACTGGTTAGGCTGGCGCGACAAAGCCGTGTGGTGGGCCAGGGATCGCGAGGAGGTGCCATGCCGGACCGGCGGCTGGACGCATCGGCCCTGCGCGATTGGGCTCACACCGCCGTCGGTGATCTGATCACCCACACCGACGAGATCAACCGGCTCAATGTGTTCCCCGTGGCCGACTCGGACACCGGGACGAACCTGCTCTTCACCATGCGATCTGCGCTGACCGGAGCGGAGTCGGTGACCGGCTCGGCCGGTGTCCGAGAGGTGACCGCCGCGCTGGCTGAAGGGGCACTGCACGGCGCCCGGGGAAATTCCGGGGTGATCCTGTCCCAGATTCTGCGCGGGCTGGCCGACGTCACCGCCGCCGCGGCCACCGACTCCGATGGCAGGCTCGCCGACATCGACGCGGTTCTGTTGGGTGCCGCGCTGCGCCACGCCGTCGGGTTGGTGGTGTCCTCGATGGGCGGCCAGTTAGTGGCAGGCACCATCGTGTCGGTGCTGCAGGCCGTCGCCGACACCATCCAGCAGTGGGCTGCCGACGGCGCAAGCCTGGCCGAGGCACTGACTGCGAGCGGCGAGGCCGGCGTCACGGCCTTGGAGCGCACGCCCGAGCAGCTCGACGCGCTGGCCGAGGCCGGCGTTGTCGACGCCGGGGGCCGCGGATTCCTGGTCCTTCTCGATGCCCTGACCGCCACGGTCACCGGGCACGCGCCACACCGGCACGCTTATCAACCGGGGCCACCGCGCATCGACAGCGCCGCACCCGCGGATCCGGCTCCACCGCAATTCGAGGTGATGTATCTGCTCGCCGACTGCGATGCGGCCGCGCTTGACCCGCTGCGCACGCGGTTGGAGCAACTCGGGGATTCGGTGGCGATCGCCGCCTCGGCCGACCGGTACTCGGTGCACGTCCACACCGACGACGCCGGCGCCGCCGTCGAGGCCGGCCTGGCGGCCGGCTCGGTCAGCCGGATTCAGATCTCGGTGCTGAGCACCGGCCCAGCCCGGGTCTCGCCGGGCAGCTGGAGCCGGGACCGCGCGGTGCTCGCCGTCGTCGACGGTGACGGTGCCGCAGAGCTTTTCGAGCAGGAGGGCGCCTGCGTGCTGCGTCCGGACACCGAACTGGCCGATCCGGCCAACGGTGTCGTCGCCCGCGACCTGCTGCGCGGGCTGGTCGATGCCGGCGCCGCCCAGGTGATGGTGCTGCCCAACGGGTATGTGGCGGCCGAGGAGCTGGTTGCCGGGTGTACCGCCGGAATCGGTTGGGGCATCGACGTTGTCGCGTTGCCGACCGGTTCGATGGTGCAGGGGCTGGCCGCGTTGGCCGTCCACGACCCGGGCCGGCAGGCCGTCGATGACGGCTACTCGATGGCCAGGGCGGCCGCGGCCGCCCGGCACGGGTCGGTGCGCACCGCCACCGAGCAGGCGCTGACGTGGGCGGGCAGCTGTGAACCCGGTGACGGGCTGGGTATCGCCGGTGACGAGGTCTTGGTGGTCGCCGACGATGTCACCGGTGCGGCCACCGGGCTGATCGATCTGTTGTTGGTGGCCGGCGGCGAGCTGGTGACCGTGCTGATCGGCGACGGCGTCGATCCGGCGATCGCTGACGCCTTGGCCGATCACGTCCACCGGCGCCATCCCGGAATCGAATTCGCCACGTATGCCACCGGCCACCGCGGCGACGCGCTGCTGATCGGGGTGGAGTAGCCATGGTCACCCTCACCGACCGGCTTGACGGCATCGTCGGTGGCAAGGCCGCCGGCCTGCTCGACGACGTTTTCGGCATCCGCACTGTCGACGATCTGATGCGGCACTACCCGCGCAAGTACATCCACGGGATGTCGGTCTGGGACGAGGACGAGGCGCCGCCGGAAGAGGGCGAGCACATCACGCTGGTCGGCGAGATCGACAAGGCCGACGTCCGCTGGACCAATCGCTCACCCAAGCGCGAATACTTGGTGATCACTCTGGGGACCGGCCGACGCAAGGTCACCGCCACGTTCTTCAACGCCAAGTGGCTCAAGAATCAGTTGGTCAAAGGCGTTCGCATCATGCTGTCGGGCGAAGTTGGCTTCTTCAAGGGCAATATGCAGCTGACCCACCCGGACTTTTTGGTGCTCAACTCGCCGAACGGCCGGGTGTTCGGCAGCAAGTCGCTCAAGACGATCGCCGACACCTCGACGACGCAGAGCGGGGAGCTGGCGATGTCGGCGTTCGAACGCGACTTCTTCCCGATCTACCCGGCCAGCTCCAAGCTGCAGAGCTGGGACATCTACGCCTGCGTACAGCAGGTGCTCGCGGTGCTGGATCCGATTGTCGATCCGTTACCGGAAAGCGTTGTGCGCGAGCGCGGTTTGATCTCCGAGGACGAGGCGCTGCGCGCCATCCACGTGGCAGAACGGGAGCCCGAACGGGAGGCCGCCCGCGAGCGTCTGAGGTTCGACGAGGCGGTCGGCATGCAGTGGGCGCTGGCGCAGCGCCGCCACGGCGAGCTCTCCGAATCCGGACCGGTCGCCCCGTACCGCGACGACGGTTTGGCCGCCGCGCTGATCGCGCGACTGCCCTTCGCGCTGACGGCGGGTCAGCGCGAGGTGCTCGACGTCGTCGCCGCCGAGCTGGCCGCCAGCAAGCCGATGAACCGGCTGCTGCAGGGTGAGGTCGGCTCCGGCAAGACGATCGTGTCGGTGGTGGCGATGCTGCAGATGGTCGACGCCGGCTACCAGTGCGCGCTGCTGGCGCCGACGGAAGTCCTTGCCGCCCAACACGCCCAATCGATCCGCAGTGTGCTCGGGCCGTTGGCGATGGCCGGCCAGCTCGGCGGCGAGGACGGCGCCACCCGGGTTGCGCTGTTGACTGGGTCGATGTCGGCTGCCCAGAAACGTCAGGTGCGCGACGAGGTGGCCTCGGGGGAGGCGGGCATCGTCGTCGGCACCCACGCGCTACTGCAGGACGCCGTCGAATTCCACAAACTCGGCTTCGTCGTCGTCGATGAACAACACCGGTTCGGTGTGGAGCAGCGAGACCGGTTGCGCGCCAAGGCCCCTGAAGGGCTGACACCGCATCTGCTGGTGATGACGGCCACGCCCATTCCGCGCACCGTCGCGCTGACGGTGTACGGCGATCTGGAAACCTCGACGCTGCGCGAACTTCCACGCGGACGCCAGCCGATCACCACCAACACGATCTTCATCAAGGACAAGCCGCAGTGGCTGGCCCGGGCGTGGCAGCGGATCACCGAAGAGGTTGGCGAGGGCCGGCAGGCCTATGTCGTCGCCTCCCGCATCGACGAAAACGACAAATCAGGCGAGCAGGAGGCGGGTCCGCCCGCCGAGACCGTCATCAACTTGTTCAATCATCTCGGTCGCGGGCCGCTGGCCGGGCTGCGGCTGGGTCTGATGCATGGCCGGCTCTCCGGAGACGAGAAGGACGCGGTGATGTCCGCGTTCCGCGCGGGAGACATCGACGTCCTGGTGTGCACCACCGTCATCGAGGTCGGCGTGGACGTACCGAACGCGACGGTGATGGTGGTGATGGACGCCGACCGGTTCGGTATCAGCCAGCTGCACCAGCTGCGTGGGCGCATCGGGCGCGGCTCGCACGCCAGCCTCTGCCTGCTGGCCACCAAACTCCCGGAGGGATCCAAGGCCGGCGAACGGTTGACCGCGGTGGCGAGCACGCTGGACGGCTTTGCGCTGGCCGATCTGGATCTGCAGGAGCGCCGCGAAGGAGATGTGTTGGGGCTCAATCAGTCCGGGCGCCCGATCACGTTGCGGTTCCTGTCGCTGGCCGAGCACCTCGAGGTCATCGTGGATGCGCGCGAAGTGGCCCAGTCGATCTACGCCCGCGACCCCGCCAACCGTGGGATGGCGGTCCTGGCCGGGCAGTTCACCGGCGGTGACCGGATCGACTATCTGGACAAATCGTGAGACGTCGGCCGCTGATGTGGCTGGCGGTGATTGCCGCGCTGTCGGTGATCGTCTCGGTGCAGGTGATGTCGTCGACCAGCCATCCCGACGCCATGATCGCTCGCGCCGACGTGCCAACGGTGGCGCCGGGTACCGACGTGCTCGACGGAATTGTGATCGTTCCCCAGCGGGTTCGCGGCTACGACTACCGGCGCGCAGCGTTCGGCGATGCCTGGGATGACAACAATTCCGCGCCGGGCGGGCACAACGGCTGCGACACCCGCGACGACATCCTCGATCGCGATCTCGTCGACAAGACCTTCGTGTTCACTAAACGCTGCCCGCAGGCGGTGGCGACCGGTGTCCTTCACGACCCCTATACGAGCGAGACGATTCCGTTCACCCGCGGCGCGCAGGTCGGTGCCGCCGTGCAGATCGACCACCTGGTCCCGCTGGCGTACGCATGGGACATGGGCGCCCGGAATTGGCCGGACGACATGCGAATCCGGTTCGCCAACGACCCGGCCAATCTGCTCGCGGTCGAGGGTCAGGTGAATCAGGACAAGGGCGACCAGCCGCCGGGCACCTGGATGCCGCCCAACCATGCGTTCTGGTGCCAGTACGCGATGCAGTTCATCGCCGTCCTGCGCGGTTACGCACTGCCGGTGGACCAGGCGTCGGCCGACGAACTTCGCAAGGCCGCCGCCACCTGCCCGAGCGGGTAATGAATCAGAATCGGCTGTCTTCGACGCGGTCCTGCGAAGGCCGTGGCTCGATTGCATTGTCTCGCTTGGCGGCACGCACCCGCACAGCCAGCACGGCGACCGCCACGAGACTGGCGACCAGGCCGACGCCGAGCACGAGGTCGGGGTCCGCGACAGCACGCCGCAGCCAGCCTTGAACGGCTACTTCGGTTTCGGCGCTCAGGATGCCGCCGAGGTTGGCGGTGCCTGCGGTGGTGAGGAAGAAGACACCGATGCCGACGAACAACACACCGGAAATGACGGAATTGGTATGCGCATGCAGCGGTCCGATGCGTAGTGGTCGCCCACGTAACCAAGACTTTTCACCCATGCGCAGCCTGTCCCACGTCAAGGCCAAGAGTGCCAGCGGCACGGTCATACCGACTGCGTAGACGGCCATGAGCAGAGCGCCGTAGAGGGGGTCCGATCCGACGACGGCGACGGTGAGAATGGCGCCGAGCAAGGGGCCCGAGCAAAAGCCGGCAAGACCGTACACCGTGCCGAGTGCGAATACCGATAGTGGTCCCTGGACGCGTAGCGATCCGGCGGTGCGCTGTGCGCGGCCCACTGTGAAGCCCTTGCCCAATATCATCGCAACGCCAAGGGCGATGATGACGACGGCGGCAGCCAGAGTCGTCTGAGTGCGGTAGGCGGTGATGGCTGCTCCCACTGCGCCGACTCCCGCTCCGAGCGGGATCAACACCGTGGCCAGACCGGCCAAGAAAATCGCCGTCCGGGCCAGGATGGTCCTTCCGTCGGTGAAGGCGTACGCAAAAAAGGAGGGTAGTAGCAATGCCGAGCACGGGCTGAGCAGAGCCAACAGGCCGCCCAGGAACGCGCCGATGACGCCGACGTGAATCACTTTTCCGTCGGCTTTCCGGCGGCCAGGTCGTCAACCAGGGTGGTGAACACGTCCGTCGGTTGAGCTCCGAGGACAGGATGTCCATTCATCGAAAAGGCTGGGGTGGAAGGAATCCCGAGACTTTGTCCCTGTGCGAGGTCGGCGTCGATGGCGGCGTCGAAGTGCGTGGATGCGGCATCGGTATCGAATCGGGCGAGGTCGGGGACACCAACTTGTCGGGCGATGTCGTGCAATTTCGCGGCAGAGAGGTCAGGGTGACCGGTGGCCGGTGCAGTGGAGTACACGGTCTGCACGAACGGCCAGAATCGGCCTTGCGCAGCGGCAGCGCGGGCTGCGCGGGCGGCATCCCTGGACTGAGGCCCGAAGATCGGCATGTCACGCCACTCGATGCGGAGGACACCGCTGCTGACGTAGCGCTGGACCAGGACCGGTTCGGTGTTGCGGGAGAACTCCGCACAGAATGGACAGCGCAGATCGGCGAATTCCACCAGGACGATGGGCGCATCCGGTGAGCCAAGCGCCAACGGGTCGCCGGTCTGGCGACGAGCTACCTCACCGAGTGGGCCAAGCGCTGGACGGGGTCCGGTTGTTGACGATGTCGGCGGGGCAACGGCGACAGTGCTTCTCGGCGTGGAGCCGTTGTCCTGGTGAGTGTGGCGCATCAGCAGCGCTGCGGCCAAAGCTATGGCCGCGATGACTGCGATGCCGAGAAGGATGATGTCGCGGCGGCGGCTCTTCGCCGTGGGGGCAGGCTGTGCCGGCATATGATCTGCTTCCAAGGTGGCTCAGGTGACGTTGAGGGTGATGCGGGCCCAGGAGTTGTTCAGGTAACCCTTCGGATTCCACAGTGCCGCAGCACTTTCCGGTTGGGTAGCGGCGGTGTCGTCGAATGCCCTGACCGCCACCGCAAGTCGACCGGGGTGGCATTGGACGGTGTATGTCCAGCGGCACCACGCCCACCGGCCGGCAGGCAGGTTGATATCGGCTTGGCCCCACGTGATTCCGTCGTCGGTGGAGACATCGACGCGGGCGACGCGACGGCCATCGGCGGCTTGGGCGTAGCCGACAAGGGTCAGCGCTCCCGCTGGTACCTGATCGCCATCGCGGTGGCTGAGGATGTCACTGTTCAGTGCCAGCGTCGACAACGAGATGCCGTCACCCGGCGCGATCGTTTCGGGGTCGATGTCGGGCGCGACGATCCGATAGGCGCTGGCCTGGAAGTAGTTGTCGGTGGGAGCGTCGCCGACAGTGATGGCGGTGACCCACTTGACGCTGCGGGCGCCGATGTAGCCGGGCACGACGACGCGGACCGGTCCGCCATGCACGCGTGGGAGTGGCTGGCCGTTCATGCTCCAGGCAAGCAGCACTTCGGGGCTTCGGGCTTTGACGATGTCGATCGAACTGCCGTAGTTCTGCGGAGGGTTGGCAAGGTAGGAGACGTCAGGACCGTCGAAAGCGACATGCAACCCGTCGGCGTCCTCGGCGCCGACATCGTCCAGAATGTCGGCGAGGCGGACGCCACACCATTCGGCGGTTGACACGGCACCAGAGCCCCACGGATCTTCGCCAGGGATGCTGCGGACCGCGATCAGCCCAGCTCGACGATTTCCCGCGCACTGCATGGTGGCGATGACCGTGGCGCGGGCGAACCGCTGGCGGATCTCGTCGAGGGTGAACACATGTGGTCGAGCGACGCGGCCGCCGACAGATAGCTGCCAGTCCTGCGCGCCGATGTCCGGGATGGTTCCGTGGTTGCGACTGTAGAAGACATCGACAGGAGTGATGGCCTCGGCGGCAAGGGCTTGCGGCGGCGGTTCGGCGTTGAACGGATCTGCGTCGTGGATGATCATGTCGGATCGTTTGCCCCACATCAGATGTCCTTCCAGATCGGTGTCGGACGGAAGCGACGGCGAATTGTCAGGCCACAGTGCCGGGCATACCGTCGTCACGGACGAGGGGTTGGCCGGCCCGGGCCCAGGCCAACATCCCGCCGTCGAGGTTGACGGCGTCGACGCCGGCGTCAACCAACGCTGCTGCGGCTGTACGTGACCGGTTGCCCGAGCGGCAGGTCACCACTACCGTCCCGGACTCGGTGAACTGGCGCGGATCGAGGTCGCCCAACCGCATATGCCGAGCGATCGAGGCGTGCCCGGCCGCCCACTCGTCGTCTTCGCGCACATCGAGCAGTCGCGCGTCGCTTCCGGCCAGCAGAGCGAGCGCGCGGGTCACGTCTACCTCGGGGACTGCGGTGGACATGGTGTCTCCTTTCGCAGACGGCCGCAGATCGATATCGAACAGGCCCGCTGGCTGCGCAGGCCCTCTGGTCGGTGCGGCGATCTCATTGTCGGTACATGATTGAAATATACCTACTGGGGTATGTAGGTCGACAGCAGGTTTGGATGAGTAGCCGATAACCGGATCGACAAGGGGAAACTGTCATGAGCGTGAGACCCGTATCAATCATGTTGATGCGCAATCGCTTACAGAGTTTGGCTGCCCGACGGGGCGATGAGCGGGGGGCTCCTGGGCTGGCGACGGCGGGCATGTCGGATGAGTTCCCCGTCATACCGGGTTGACACTGCAAGGCCACCATGACGATCGCGCTAGCCCTGCTATTCGGCACGATTATCGGAGTGCTGCTGGGCCTGCTTGGCGGCGGCGGCTCCATCCTGGCCGTGCCGGCATTGGTGTACGCCGTGGGACTCGACATGGCGCAGGCGATTCCGGTGTCACTGCTGGTGATCGGTATCGCCTCGGCGGTGGGTGCTCTGCCGAAGGTTCGGGCACGCCACGTCGAGTGGCGGCTGGCGGCGGTGTTCGCCGCGGCGGGAATTCCGGCCACATTCGCCGGTTCGGCGCTCGGGTCGCACCTGCCTCAGTCGGCGCTGCTGCTCGGCTTCGCCGCGGTGATGGTGCTGGCCGGGGTCCGGATGCTGAGGGAGGACGGGTCAACCGGCACAGCGTGCGATACCGCCGGCGGTATCGACTGGCAGCGATGCGCACCGCGGTCCATCCCGGCAGGCGCAACGGTGGGATTGCTCACGGGCCTCTTCGGCGTTGGCGGCGGATTCCTGATCATTCCTGCCCTCGTGCTCATGCTTGGTGTCGAGATGCCCGTCGCCGTCGGCACCTCATTGCTGATCATTGTGGCCAATTCAGCCGCCGGAGTCGTGTCGCACCTGCAGGGCCTGCACATCAATTGGACCGTGGCGGCTGCGTTCGCGGCCACCGCGACCACCGCGTCACTGGCCGCCGGACACCTAGGCACCCGCCTGTACACCGGCCGGCTGCAGCGGTGGTTCGCCGTACTGGTTTTCGCCGTCGCGGCGTTCGTCGTCGTCGACACCCTCTGGCTGCGCTGACGCGCACGGCCGCACGGAACACATTCGAACGGAGGAAACAAACATGGACGTCACCATCATCGACACGTCGGGATTGGGCGATCGCAGTTACCTGGTCTGCGAGGACAACGTGGCTGCCGTCATCGACCCGCAACGTGACATCGACCGCGTTCTGGAGCTGGCCGCCGACCGCGGCGCAACGATCACCCACGTCTTGGAGACGCACATCCACAACGACTACATCACCGGTGGGCTCGAGTTGGCGCGCACGGTCGACGCGGAATACGTCGTGGCAGCCGGCGACGACGTGGGCTACGACCGCCGCGCCGTCGGCGATGGTGACGTCATCGACGTGGGCCCGTTCCGTTTTTCGGTGATGCACACGCCAGGCCACACCCATCACCACGTCAGCTACGTGCTCCACGATGCGGCCGGTAAAGCGGCGGGGGTCTTCACCGGCGGTTCGATGCTGCACGGCACCACCGGGCGCACCGATTTGATCGGCGCCGAATACACCAAGGAGTTGACGCACGCGCAGTTCCACTCCGTGCGCCGGTTGGCCGCCGAACTCACCGACGATGTGCAGATCTATCCCACGCACGGGTTCGGCAGCTTCTGCTCGGCCAGCCCGGCCAGCGGCGACTCGTCGACGATCGCCCAGGAGCGCACCACCAACCCGGCGTTGACCAACGACGAACAGACCTATGTCGATCAGCTGATCGCCGGCCTGTCCGACTATCCCGCGTACTACGCCCACATGGGCGTCATCAACGCCGACGGTCCCGCGCCGGTCGACCTGTCGCTACCCGAACCGGTCGACGCCGCAGAACTGCGCCGCCGTATCGACGCGGGCGAATGGGTCGTCGACCTCCGCAGCCGCACGGCGTTCGCTGCCCGACACCTGTCGGGCACGATGGGATTCGAACTGTCCACCCAATTCGTGACCTACCTGGGCTGGCTCTACGCCTGGGGCGCCCCGCTGACGCTCGTCGGCGACGATGTCGACCAGATCCTGAAGGCGCGTCGGGAGTTGTCCCGCATCGGTGTCGACAACATAACCGGCTCGGCCGCCGGCGATATCGCGGCTTTGGCGGACGGCGAATCGCTGGCGGGCTACCGCGTCGCCGACTTCGCCGACCTGGCCAAGATCCACGGCGTGGAAGATCTCACCGTTCTCGACGTGCGGCAACGCCACGAATACGACGACAGTCATATCGCCGGAGCCGTCAACATTCCGCTGCACGAGTTGATCGCTCGGCTCGACCACGTGCCGCGCGGGCAGGTATGGGTTCATTGCGGATCCGGGTACCGGGCCTCGATCGCTGCATCGCTGATCGACTCACCCGAACGCAGCGTGGTACTCGTCGATGACGAGTTCGGCAATGCCGCCGCCCATGATCTGACCGCCTGACGCCCTTCATCCCTGCCCTGCAAGAACTTTCGAGGAGTCATGCCGTGGCCGTCCGCCGCCGTCCTGTCATCGTTGGTGCCACCGTCGCGATCGTGCTGATCGCCGTGCTTCTCGGCTGGTGGATCGGCGGTCGTTCCACCACCGAGCCGACTGTGGCGGCTCCGCCTCCGGCGCCGGCGCGGATCACGATCGTGCCGGGCCCGGGCGCTGCCGGTGTCGACCCGCTCGGGGCGGTGCGGGTGGCCGCGGCGGATGGCGTTCTCACCGACGTCCGGATGACCAACGACGAGGACAAGCCGGTGCCGGGTGTCCTGACTCCGGATGCCCAGGTGTGGAAGCCGAGCGTGCCGCTCGGCTATGGGCGCACCTACACGCTGACGGTGAACAGTCGCGGTGTCGGCGGTGTGCCCGCCACGCAGACGTCGACGTTCAGCACGCTCACACCAGGCAACCAGACCAAGGTGACGTTGACTACCACCTCGGGCGCGGAGCTGACCGAAGGCGGCACCTACGGTGTGGGTGTCGTCGTGGTCGCCCACTTCGACGAACCCATCACCGACCGTGCCGCCGCGCAGCGTCGCCTCGTGGTGACCACAAAGCCTGCGGTGCAAGGCTCCTGGTACTGGGTAGACGATCAGAACGCTCACTGGCGGCCGCAACACTATTACCGCTCCGGAACGACAGTGTCGGCAGCGGCAAACGTCTACGGAGCCAATCTCGGCGGGGGCCTCTACGGCCAGGAAGACACCAAGGTGTCGTTCGCTATCGGCGATGCGCACGTCTCTGTCGCCGACGACTCCACCAAGACCATCCAGGTCTACAACAACGGTCAGCTTGTTCGCACCATACCCACCTCCATGGGCATGGGTGGGACGGAAACCGTTGGCGACCAGACCTTTTCGTTCTGGACACAACCAGGGACGTATACGGTAATGGACAAGGCCAATCCCGTCGTCATGGACTCCTCAACTTACGGCCTGCCCATCAACTCACGCCTCGGGTACAAGGAGACCATCCATTACGCGGTGCGCCTGAGTACGGACGGGATCTACATCCACCAGCTGGAAAGCACCGTGTGGGCGCAAGGCAATACGAACGTTTCGCACGGCTGCCTCAACGTCAACACGGGCAACGCGCGGTGGTTCTACGATTTCTCCCAGCCTGGAGACGTTGTCGAAGTTCGCAATACCGGCGGACAACCGCTGCAGATATGGCAGAACGGGGACTGGAGCGTGCCCTGGGACGAGTGGCTGGCCGGCAGCGCGGAGGCATAATCCAACGTCCTCGCAGGTCAAAAATCCGCACCGATTCGTGTATTCAAGCCCACATCGGTTAAATGCGCATTCCAGATGCGGAATAAACTACCGTCAGGTTCATGCAGCTCACACGGTTTACCGACCTAGGCCTCCGGGCCATGATGCTGCTCGCGACCGGTCAGACCCGCGAGCAGCGGGTGACCACCAGAACGGTCGCCGCGGCCGCCGGCGCGTCGGAGAATCACGTCGCCAAGGCGGTCTCGCGACTGACCGAACTGGGGCTGGTGCATTCCCGCCGCGGCCGCACCGGTGGCCTCGAACTCACCGAAGCCGGGCGCGACGCATCGCTCGGCTGGCTGGTCCGCCGCCTCGAAGGTGACCGCGAAGTCGTCGACTGCACCGGGCAATCGGCGTGTCCGCTGATCGCGGGCTGCCGGCTGCGGCGAGTGCTCGCCGACGCCAAGGAGGCGTTCTACGCCGAACTCGATCGCTACACCATCTCCGACCTCGTCGGCAGCCAGATGCTGCCCGTCGTTTTACAACTGAAGTGAAAGGATCCGAAATGACCACCACCGCAATCGAAGCGGCCGAGGTTCACGAACTTGAGCCCGAGCACGCCGAGATCATCAAGGCGACACTGCCGCTCGTCGGCGCGCACGTCGATGAGATCACGGTGGCGTTCTATCGGCGGATGTTCGGTCAACATCCCGAACTCCTGCGCAACCTGTTCAACCGCGGCAACCAGGCTCAGGGATCGCAGCAGCGCGCGCTGGCCGCGTCGATCGCGACCTTCGCGACGCATCTGGTCGATCCGGATCTGCCGCACCCGAGCGAACTGCTCTCGCGCATCGGCCACAAGCACGCCTCACTGGGCGTCACCGCCGACCAGTACCCGATCGTGCACGAGCACCTGTTCGCCGCGATCGTCGAGATCCTGGGGGCCGACACGGTGACCGCCGAGGTCGCCGCGGCGTGGGACCGGGTGTACTGGATCATGGCCGACACGCTGATCGGGTTGGAGCGTGAGCTCTACACCCGTGCCGGGGTCGACACCGGCGACGTCTTCCGCCGGCTGCGGGTCACCGCCCGAGAAGACGACCCGTCGGGGGCTGTGCTGGTGACCGTAGGTGCTGAGGGAATCTCGAACGCTTTTGCTGCGCAGTATGTTTCGGTTGGTGTGACACTTCCCGACGGTGCGCGTCAGCTGCGTCAGTACAGCTTGGTGAACGCTCCGGGTGCCGCCGAGTTGACCTTCGCGGTCAAGCCGGTCGACGCCGTCGACCAGAGCCCGGCGGGCGAGGTGTCCAACTGGATCCGCTCGAATGTCCGGGTCGGTGACCTGCTGGACGTCACGGTGCCGTTCGGCGATCTGCCCGAGCCGCGCAGCGGCGCTCCCGTGGTGTTGATCTCCGCCGGTATCGGCATCACGCCGATGGTCTCAATCCTGGAATGCCTTGTCGCACACGGCTACACGGCGCCGGTGCAGGTTCTGCACGCCGACCGCAGTGAGGAGACGCACCCGTTGCGCAAGCGGCACCGCGAACTGGTCGACATCCTGCCCGACGGCAGCCTGGATCTCTGGTATGCCGAAGGCGTCGACGGTGACAACGCCAGGATTCACGAGGGACTGATGAACCTCGAGGACATCGAGATCGCCGACGGCGCCGAGATCTACCTGTGCGGCAACGATGGTTTCGTGCAGGCGGTGCGCGCACAGCTGACCGCCCGCGGCATCGCGAAGGAGCAGGTGCACTGCGAGTTGTTCAGCCCGAACGACTGGCTGCTGGACGCCTGAGTCGCAGCGGTATCGACGGCGGGGCCTAGGTTGCCGGATTCGGCACGAACCGGGTCCCGTCGTCGAGCCCGCCCAGGGACTCGATCTGCTCGGGCGTGAGGTCGAAGTCGAACACGTCGGCATTCCCGGCGATCTGTGCCGGATCGGTGCCGCGGGGAATGACGATATCGCCCTGCTGCAGGCTCCAACGGATCAGCACCTGCGCTGCCGACTTGCCATGAGCCGCAGCGATTTCCGCAACCGCGGGCAGTTCCAGCAGCTTGCTCTCAGCCAACGGGATGGACGCTCCGGTGATGATCGAATGCCCGGCGTGCACACCGCGCAGCTCGGACTGATTCAGCAGCGGATGCAGTTCGACCAGGTTGACCACCGGCGGGAAGTAGCTCAAGTCGATGATGTCCGAGAGGTTTTCGGCAGTGAAGTTCGCGACACCGATCGACTTGATCAGGCCGTCTTGACGGGCCCGCATGATTCCGCCCCAGGCGTCGATGTACTTGCCGTTGGCCTCGGCGGGCCAGTCCATCAGGTAGAGGTCCACATACTCCAGACCGAGACGTTGCACGCTGGCCCTGATCGCGTCCTGCGAGGACTGGAAACCCTGATCCTCGGTGGCGAGCTTGGTGGAGATGAACAGTTCGTCACGGGCAATGCCCGACGCGGCGATGGCGCGCCCGACTGCCTCTTCATTGCCCTTGTCGGTGTCGATCAGCCGGTACCCGACCTCCAGGGCGCTGGCCACCGCGCTCTCGGCCTCCGCGGCGGACAGCTCGGCGACGCCGAGGCCCAGAACCGGGAGAATGTTGTCGTCGTTGAGCGTGACGGTGGGGATCGCGGCCGCCGGCATCATGTCACCTGTCTGTGGAGTCGAAGTGAGTCGGGGACAGAACCCGTCGCAATCGGCTACGGGTCAACCGACTTCGGGTGACGATAGTACCCACGGCGATATGTCGTCTGAGCAGGCCCGGCGCGCCGCCGCCGAGAAATGATCGAATTGTCGGATTCGTCAACCGGTGACTGCGCGCGGGGTTGGCCGGTCGCCGGCAGTCGTGGTCCCGTACGCTGCGGCGATACCGGTCTGCACACCAGAACCGAGGAGATGACGAAAACCGTGTCCGGGACTCCGAAGGGCCGATTCGTGAAGCGGGCGCTGCCGGTGGTGAACCGAGCCGGCGTCAAGCTCATTCCACACCTGCCGAGCGCGCTCAAGCGGCTCCTATCGGGTGGCCGCGCGATCACGATCGACGGAAACACCCTCGATCCGTCCATCCAGATGATGCTGGCCGCCCAGCGGGCGACGGGGATGAGCAGCCTCGCGGTCACCGGTGATCCGATCGCCACCCGGCGGCAGAACCGGGAAGCGACCGCGAGCCTCGATGAGGCCGACGTCCATGTCGCTGCGATCGACCCGATCGACATCCCCGGTCCGGCCGGGATCATTCCAGCCCGGCACTATCGCCCCGCCGACGCCGACGGCGCGCCGCTGCTGGTCTTCTACCACGGTGGGGGATTCGTTTTCGGTGACCTCGAAACGCATGATTCGGCCTGCCGGCTCATCTGCCGGGACGCCGGCGTGCACGTTCTGGCGATCGACTACCGACTGGCACCCGAGCACAAGGCGCCCGCCGCCGCCGACGATGCCTACGCCGCCTACCTGTGGGCGGTGTTGAACGCCGCGGATCTGGGCGCTGATCCGGACCGCATCGCCGTCGGCGGCGACAGCGCCGGTGGTTGCCTGGCGGCGGTGGTGGCCCAGCTCGCTCGCGATGGCGGCGGCCGGCAGCCCAGCCTGCAGTGGCTGATCTACCCGGTCACCGACCTGCGCGGCGGGACCCGCTCGCGCACCCTGTTCGCCGACGGCTTCCTGCTGTCGAAAGCCAACATGGATTGGTTCGCCGACGCCTACGTCGAGGGCTCCGACGTCGACATCACCGATCCGCGGGTGTCGCCGTTGCTGGCCGACGACTTCAGCGGGCTCGCACCGGCGCTCGTCGTCACCGCGGGCTTCGACCCGCTGCGCGACGAGGGCGAACAGTACGCCGCAAAACTGCAGGCAGCGGGGGTGCCCGTCGACACGAGGCAGATGGGCCCGATGACCCATGCATTCCTGAACCTCAACGCGCTGGGCGGACAGGTCAGCCGGTGCAACGCTGAGATGATCTCGGCGCTGCGCGCGCACCTCGCTCGCGCCTGATCAGTCGCCACACGGGCCGCCGGTACTCTAGAGGCGCTAACACTGCAGTCTTGACAGCGAGGATCAGCTGACCCGTGGCCACCAACAAGAAAAGCACCCCCCGCTACGACCTGAAAGCCCAGGACCGTAAGCGCAACCTGGCTATCCAGCTGGGGCTGACCGCGATCGTCGTCATCTTCGCCGTCGCTCTGGTGCTCTACATCGTGATGAGCCACGACAAGAAGACCGCGGCGGCCGGCAACGCGCAGGCGGTCCGGATCACCTCGAGCCAGCTGATCAAGAAGGACGGCACCGACGAGCCGAAGGCGGTCCTGTCGCTCTACGAGGACTTCCAGTGCCCGCACTGCCGGGACTTCGAGAAGGTCATGGGCCCGACGATCAGCAAGCTGATCGAGACCGGTGCCATCGCCGCCGACTACAACATGGTTGCGATCCTGAACTCCTCGGCGAACAAGAACTATTCGACGCGTGCGGCCAACGCGGCCTACTGCGTCGCCGACGAGAACAAGGACGCCTTCGTCCGCTTCCACAGCGCGCTGTTCGCCCAGCAGCCCGAAGAAGGTTCGAGCAGTGCGCCGGACAACAGGGCGCTGATCGAGACCGCCCGGCAGGCCGGCGCGGCGGGCAGCGTCCCGCAGTGCATCAACTCCGGTAAGCACAGCGACATGGTCGAGGGCCTGGCCGCGGCGTCGAAGATCACCGCCACCCCGACCATCCGGCTCAACGGGCAAGACATCAGCCCGGCCTCGCCGGAGGACCTGATCGCCAAGGTGAAGGCGGTCGTCGGCAACGTGCCCGGCCTGGACGCCGCCCCGACACCGCAGAGCCCGACCCCGCCCACGCCGGCCCCGACGTCATGAGCGTGGCGACCCCGGCACCGGTCGAACCGACCGAACCCGTCGAGTCGAAAGACCCGTCGGCTGGGGTCGCGGTGCGCCGGACCAGTGCCTGGTGGGTGCTGATCGCCGGTGTCATCGGCCTGATCTCCTCGGCCACCCTGACGATCGAGAAGATCGAGATCCTGGTCAACCCGGCCTATGTGCCCAGCTGCAGCATCAACCCGGTGCTGTCGTGCGGTTCGGTGATGATCACGCCGCAAGCGTCGGCGTTCGGCTTCCCCAACCCGCTGATCGGCATCGCCGCGTTCTCCGTCGTCGTCGTCACCGGCCTCCTCGCGGTGACGAACGTGCGGCTGCCGCGGTGGTATTGGACGGGACTGATGATCGGCACCGCGTTGGGCGTGGTGTTCATCCACTGGCTGATCTTCCAGACGCTGTACCGCATCGGCGCGCTCTGCCCGTACTGCATGGTCGTCTGGGCGGTCACCGTGCCCCTGCTGGTGGTGGTCTCCTCGATCGCGTTGCGCCCGTTGGCAGGCAATGTGGTGGCCCGGGTGCTCTACACCTGGCGGTGGTCGCTGGTGACGCTGTGGTTCACCGCTCTGCTTCTGCTGATCCTCGTGCGGTTCTGGAACTACTGGTCCACGCTCATCTAGTCACCGGGCGCGGGCGAGGCGACAAGGGTAGGGTTTCCGGGTGATTTCCAAAGTCCTCGTCGCCAATCGCGGTGAGATCGCCATCCGAGCATTCCGCGCCGCGTACGAACTGGGCATCGGAACGGTGGCGGTCTTTCCTTACGAGGACCGCAATTCGTTGCATCGACTGAAGGCTGATGAGTCCTATCAGATCGGTGATATCGGGCATCCGGTGCGGGCGTATTTGTCGGTCGAGGAGATCGTCGCTACCGCTCAGGCCGCCGGCGTCGACGCGATTTATCCCGGTTACGGCTTCCTGTCGGAGAATCCGGAACTTGCGGCGGCGTGCGCGGCTTCGGGGATCACGTTCGTCGGTCCCGATGCTTCGATCCTCGAGCTGACCGGAAACAAGGCGCGCGCGATCACTGCGGCCCGGGATGCCGGTCTGCCGGTGCTGGCGTCCTCGGCTCCGTCGGCCTCGGTGGACGAGTTGGTCGAGGCCGCCCGGTCGATGGAGTTCCCGCTGTTCGTCAAGGCCGTCGCCGGTGGCGGTGGCCGCGGGATGCGCCGGGTCACCGAGCCGTCGGCGCTGCCCGAGGCCATCGAGGCCGCCAGTCGCGAGGCCGAGTCGGCGTTCGGCGATGCCACGGTGTTCCTCGAGCAGGCGGTGGTGAACCCGCGCCATATCGAGGTTCAGATTCTGGCCGACACCTACGGCAACGTCATGCACCTCTATGAACGTGACTGCAGCGTGCAGCGCAGACACCAGAAAGTCATCGAGCTGGCGCCCGCACCCAACCTGGATCCCGATCTGCGCGACCAGATCTGCGCGGACGCCGTGGCCTTCGCCCGTCACATCGGCTACACCTGTGCCGGCACCGTCGAGTTCCTGCTCGACGAGCGTGGGCGCCACGTCTTCATCGAGATGAATCCGCGGATCCAGGTGGAGCACACCGTGACCGAGGAGATCACTGATGTCGACCTGGTCTCGGCGCAGCTGCGGATCGCGTCGGGGGAGTCGCTGACCGATCTGGGGCTCAGCCAAGCGACCATCGCACCGCACGGTGCGGCCCTGCAGTGCCGCATCACCACCGAGGACCCGGCCAACGGATTCCGGCCCGACACCGGCCGGATCACCACCTACCGTTCGCCGGGCGGGGCGGGTATCCGCCTGGACGGCGGAACCCATCTCGGCGCCGAGGTCGCTGCGCACTTCGACTCGATGCTGGTCAAGCTGACCTGTCGCGGTCGTGATTTCCCGACCGCGGTGGCCCGGGCCAAGCGGGCGGTGGCCGAGTTCCGCATTCGCGGTGTGTCCACGAATATCCCGTTCCTGCAAGCGGTTCTGGACGATCCGGACTTTCAGGCCGGCCGGATCACCACCTCGTTCATCGACGAGCGCCCGGAATTGCTGACCGCGCGCACCTCGGCGGACCGCGGCACCAAGATGTTGAAGTTCCTGGCCGAGGTGACCGTCAACTCGCCCTACCGCGACCGGCCCCGGTACTACCCGCAGGACAAGCTGCCCGATATCGACATCACGGCACCCCCACCGCCGGGCAGCAAGCAGCGCCTTGACGAACTCGGCCCGCAGGGATTTGCCCAGTGGCTCAAGGAAACTCCCGCAATCGGCGTGACCGATACGACGTTCCGCGACGCCCACCAGTCGCTGCTGGCGACACGGGTGCGCTCGTCGGGATTGCTCAAAGTCGCGCCCTACATCGCCAGGATGACCCCTGAGCTGTTGTCGATCGAATGCTGGGGTGGCGCGACTTACGATGTGGCGCTTCGGTTTTTGAAGGAAGATCCGTGGGAGCGGCTGGCCTCGCTGCGGGAGGCGATCCCGAACATCTGCCTGCAGATGCTGCTGCGCGGCCGCAACACGGTGGGCTACACCCCGTATCCGGAGATTGTGACGCACGCCTTTGTCGACGAGGCTGCCCGCACCGGCGTGGATATCTTCCGAATCTTCGACGCGCTCAACAACGTTGAGTCGATGCGACCGGCCATCGATGCGGTACGCGCGACGGGTTCGGCGGTCGCCGAGGTCGCGATGTCCTACACCGGTGACCTGTCCGACCCCGCCGAAACGCTGTACACGCTGGACTACTGGCTGCGGCTGGCCGAGCAGATCGTCTCCGCCGGCGCACACGTACTGGCGATCAAGGACATGGCCGGGCTGCTGCGCCCGCCGGCGGCGGCCACGCTGGTCGCTGCGCTGCGCAGCCGCTTCGACCTGCCGGTGCACGTGCACACCCACGACACCCCCGGCGGTCAGCTGGCCACCTATACCGCGGCCTGGCATGCCGGGGCGAGTGCGGTCGACGGTGCCGCGGCCCCGCTGTCGGGCACCACCAGCCAGCCGCCGCTGTCGGCGATCGTCGCCGCCGCGGCACACACGCCCTTCGATACCGGCATCAGCCTCGATGCGGTGTGCGACCTGGAGCCGTACTGGGAACTGCTGCGCCGGGTGTACGCCCCGTTCGAGGCCGGCCTGCCTGCGCCGACCGGCCGGGTGTACCACCACGAGATCCCCGGCGGCCAGCTTTCCAACCTGCGCACACAGGCCATCGCGCTGGGCCTGGGTGAACGCTTCGAGGACATCGAGGACGCCTACGCCGGCGCCGACCGGATCCTGGGCCGGCTGGTCAAGGTCACCCCGTCGAGCAAGGTGGTCGGAGATCTGGCGCTGGCCCTGGTCGGCGCGGACATCACCGCCGAGGAGTTCGCCGAAGACCCGGCCCGTCACGACATCCCCGACTCGGTGATCGGGTTCCTGCGCGGCGAGCTGGGGGACCCGGCCGGCGGATGGCCAGAGCCGTTGCGCACCAAGGCATTGGAGGGCCGCGGCGCCGCCAAGCCGGAGCAGCCGCTGTCGGTCGAGGACGAGAAGGTGCTCGGCGAACCCGGTCCGGCCCGCCAAGCTGCGCTGAACCGGCTGCTGTTCCCCGGTCCCACCAGGGAATTCGAGGCGCATCGTGAGGAGTACGGCGACACCTCGGGCCTGAGCGCCAACCAGTTCTGGTCGGGCCTGCGCCACGGCGACGAGCACCGCATCGAGATCGAGCGCGGCGTCGAGCTGATCGTCGGGCTGGAGGCCATCTCCGAGCCTGACGAGCGCGGCATGCGCACCGTCATGTGCATCATCAACGGCCAGCTGCGTCCGGTTATGGTGCGCGACAACAACATCGCCGAAACCGTGCCGGCCGCCGAGAAGGCCGACCGCAACAACGCCGATCACGTCGCCGCCCCGTTCGCCGGGGTGGTCACCGTCGGGGTCAGCGTCGACGAGAAGGTCAAAGCGGGTCAGACCATCGCCACCATCGAGGCGATGAAGATGGAAGCCGCCATCACCGCACCAAAGAGTGGCACCGTCACCCGCGTCGCCGTCGGCAGCACCGCCCAGGTCGAAGGTGGCGACCTGCTGGTGGTGATCGGTTCGGAGGGATTGACCGGGGGATCGGCCTGACCCGCATCGTCGGGGGCAGCGCCGGCGGCCGGCGCCTCGAGGTGCCGCCGCGGGGTACCCGGCCGACGACCGACCGGGTGCGTGAGGCGCTGTTCAATGTCCTTGCCGCGCGCCGGGACTTCGACGGTCTTCGGGTGCTCGACCTCTACGCCGGGTCTGGCGCACTCGGTCTCGAAGCCCTGTCGCGTGGTGCGTCGTCCGCGCTCTTCGTCGAAAGTGATTCGCGCGCAGTCACTGTCATCAAACGCAATATCGAAACCCTCGGACTGACGGGTGCGACGGTGCGACGCGGTGCGGTCGCGACGGTTCTGGCGGCCGGGTCCGATCGGCCGGTGGACTTGGTGCTGGCCGACCCGCCGTACGGGGTGTCGACCGCCGAGATCGAAGCATTGCTGGAGAGTCTGGAGCAGGGCGGCTGGCTGCGGTCGGAGTGCGTGGTCGTGATCGAGCGGCCGGCGTCATCCCCGGAAATCACCTGGCCGCCGGGGTGGACGCCATGGGACGCCAGGCGCTACGGAGATACCCGCATCGAGATCGCGGCCTGCTAGCGTCATCCGCTATGAGTGGCGCGGTATGCCCGGGATCGTTCGATCCGGTGACGCTGGGTCATATCGACGTCTTCGAGCGGGCCGCAGCGCAATTCGACGAGGTGATCGTCGCCGTGCTGATCAACCCCAAGAAGTCGGGGATGTTCGATATCGACGAGCGGATCGCGATGATCGACGAAGCATGCGCGCATCTGCCGAACCTGCGCGCCGAGTCCGGCCAGGGCCTGGTCGTCGACTTCGTCAAACAGCGCGGGCTGACCGCGATCGTCAAAGGTCTGCGTACCGGAACCGATTTCGAGTACGAGCTGCAGATGGCCCAGATGAACAAGCACATCGCCGGGGTGGACACCTTCTTCGTAGCCACCACACCGCAGTATTCGTTCGTCTCCTCGTCGCTGGCCAAAGAAGTCGCCACCTTGGGCGGTGACGTGTCAGCGCTGCTGCCGGAGTCGGTGAACCGTCGCCTGCAGGCCAAGCTGGCCGATCGCGACCGCTGACGTTTTGGGCCGAGGTGCCCCGGGTATCGCGTGGTTGGCGCACAGCCCCGCGCCGACAAGCCCCAATGCAGCGGAGGTATTGCTGTGGTTGAAACATTCGTACAGTCCACGACCGACGTCGTCGACTTCCTCAAGGATCAGCACAACCTGATCAAGGACATGTTCGACGAGGTATTGCACGCCTCGGATTCCAAGGCCAGGGAGAAGGCGTTCGTCGACCTGCGGCAGCTCCTGGCCGTCCACGAAACCGCCGAAGAGATGGTCGTTCATCCGCGGGCGCGGATGGAGGTGACCGACGGCGACAGCATCGTCGACGCCCGGCTCAACGAGGAGCATGAGGCCAAGGAGCAACTCTCCGCGCTGGAGAAGATGGACATCGACTCCAAGGAGTTCCTCGACGAGCTCGCCAAGTTCCGCGACGCGGTGATCGAGCACGCCGAACACGAGGAGAACGAGGAGTTCAACAAGCTGCAGTCCGAACTGGACGCGCCGGACCTGGAGCGGATGGTGGGCGCGGTACGCGCAGCCCAGGCGATCGCACCGACCCGTCCGCATCCCGGTGTCGAATCGGCGAAGCTGAATTTCGCGGTCGGCCCGTTCGCCTCGATGCTCGACCGCGCCCGCGACGTGATCGCGGCGGCCCTCAAGTAGCGACGGAATTGCACCGCAGGGGGCGTCAGGCCGACATAATCACCGGCGGGACGCCCTCTGACCGGTGCGGTTAGCAAAAAAGTCTTTCCGACACACCGGCCCGCCACCGCAGTCACAGGCGTAACACCAGGCACACTGGTCACTACCAACTACGCCAGGAGGGCGGCGCCGTGTACCGAGTTTTTGAAGCACTCGACGAGTTGAGCGCGATTGTCGAAGAGGCCCGCGGCGTTCCGATGACGGCTGGTTGCGTGGTTCCGCGCGGTGACGTGCTGGAGCTCATCGACGACATCAAGGACGCCATCCCCGGCGAACTCGACGACGCTCAGGATGTGTTGGACGCCCGCGACTCGCTGCTGCGCGAGGCCAAGGAGCACTCCGACTCGATGGTGTCGAACTCGACCGCCGAGGCCGACTCGCTGCTGAGTCATGCGCGCGCCGAGGCCGACCGGTTGCTGGCCGAAGCCAAATCCCAGGCCGACCGGATGGTGGCCGAGGCCCGCCAGCACAGCGAGCGGATGGTCGCCGAGGCCCGCGAGGAGTCCGGACGCCTGGCGGCCACGGCCAAGCGGGAGTACGAGGCGGCCACCAGCAGGGCCAAGGCCGAGGCCGACCGGCTTGTGGAGAACGGCAACATCTCCTACGAGAAGGCCGTGCAGGAAGGCATCAAGGAGCAGCAGCGCCTGGTCTCGCAGACCGAGGTCGTGCAGGCGGCCAACGCCGAGTCGACTCGACTGATCGACACCGCCCACGCGGAAGCCGACCGGCTGCGCGGCGAGTGCGACATCTACGTCGACAACAAGCTCGCCCAGTTCGAGGACTACCTCAACGGCACCCTGCGCTCGGTGAGCCGCGGTCGTCATCAGCTGCGCACCGCCGCCGGAACACACGATTACGTACAGCGCTGATCGGCGCGACCCGTGCCTACCGGCTGATTCGCACCGCGCCGGGTTTTAAGATCGGATTATGGCGACGCTGAACAGTGCTCACGCAAAGCACAAGTCACGGTCGCCGCTCGTATTCGACATCTCCCGGTTGGGCCGGCGCCCCGGAGCCATGCTGGAGTTGCACGAGACCGTGCCCAGTCCGTCGCGCATTGGACTGGACCTGATCGCGATCGAACGCGGTGCGGACCTGACCCTGGACTTGCGGCTGGAATCGGTATCGGAGGGCGTTCTGGTCACCGGCACGGTGTACGCGCCGACCCGCGGTGAGTGCTCACGCTGCCTGACCGAGGTCACCGGTGATGTCGAGATCTCGTTGACCGAACTGTTCGCCTACCCCGACAGCGCCACGGAATCGACCACCGAGGAAGACGAAGTCGGCCACGTCATCGACCAGACCATCGACCTCGAACAGTCGATCGTCGACGCCGTCGGGCTCGCCCTGCCGTTCGCCCCGGTGTGCTCGGACGACTGCCCGGGTCTGTGCCCGCAGTGCGGTGTCTCACTCAGCGCCGAACCGGATCACCAGCACGACGTGATCGATCCGCGGTTTGCCAAGTTGGCGGGCATGTTCCCCGCCGAAGATCCCGACGCCCCCGAGCCGGGGGCTGGTACTTCGTGAGCCCACCACGCGAAAACCTGCTGGCCGCATTGGGCGTCGACATGGCCGAAGACTTGCTGACGCTGGCGCTGACGCATCGCAGCTACGCCTACGAGCACGGCGGACTGCCCACCAATGAGCGGCTGGAATTCCTCGGCGATGCGGTGCTCGGCCTGACGATCACCGATGAGCTGTTCCACCGCCACCCGGAGCGCACCGAAGGTGACCTGGCCAAGCTGCGCGCCAGCATCGTCAACACCCAGGCGCTGGCCGACGTGGGACGCGGCCTCACCGACGAGGGGCTGGGCGCACACCTGCTCCTGGGCCGCGGCGAAGTCAACACCGGCGGGGCCGACAAGTCCAGCATTCTCGCCGATGGCATGGAGTCACTACTGGGCGCGGTGTATCTGCAGCACGGCATCGACGTTGCGAGGGAGGTGATTCTGCGGTTGTTCGGCAATCTGCTGGACACCGCCCCGACCCTGGGCGCGGGCCTGGACTGGAAAACCAGCCTGCAGGAGCTCACCGCGTCGCGCAGTCTGGGACCGCCGTCCTACGTGGTCACCTCGACCGGGCCCGATCACGACAAGGAGTTCACCGCCGTGGTCATGGTGATGGACACCGAGTACGGCCACGGCGTGGGCCGGTCGAAGAAGGAAGCCGAGCAGAAGGCGGCCGCCGCGGCCTGGAATACGTTGGACAACGCTTGAGCCACAGTCGTATTCAATGTTCTGATGCCTGAACTACCCGAGGTCGAGGTCGTCCGGCGCGGTCTGCAGGCGCATGTCGCGGGCCGGTCGATCTCCGCGGTGCGGGTGCACCACCCGCGGGCCGTGCGCAGGCACGAGGCCGGCGCGGCCGATCTGACCGCCCGGCTGCTCGACGCGCAGATCACCGGGACCGACCGGCGTGGAAAGTACCTGTGGCTCAACCTCTCTGACGAGACCGCTTTAGTCGTGCATCTGGGGATGAGCGGACAGATGCTGCTCGGGCCGGTGCCCAACACCAATCACCTGCGCATCGCGGCATTGCTCGACGATGGCACCGCGCTGAGTTTCGTCGACCAGCGCACGTTCGGCGGGTGGCAGCTGGCCGACCTGGTCGACGTCGACGGCAGCCGGGTACCCGAGCCGGTGGCCCATATCGCCCGCGACCCGCTGGACCCGCGGTTCGACCGCGATGCCGTCGTTACGGTGTTGCGCCGCAAGCACTCCGAGATCAAGCGGCAACTCCTCGATCAGACCGTGGTGTCGGGAATCGGCAACATCTACGCCGACGAGGCGTTGTGGCGCGCCAAGATCAACGGGGCGCGGCTGGCCGCCAACCTGACCCGCCGCCAGCTTGGCGAGCTGCTCGACGCGGCTACCGAGGTCATGCGCGAGGCACTCGGCCAGGGCGGCACGTCGTTCGACTCGCTGTACGTCAACGTCAACGGGCAGTCCGGGTACTTCGACCGGTCACTGAACGTCTACGGCCGCGAGGATCTGCCCTGCCCGCGCTGCGGCACCGCGATCCGCCGCGAGAAGTTCATGAACCGCTCGTCGTTCTACTGTCCACGGTGTCAAACAAAACCGGCCAAACCCCGCCCCCGACGGTGACACCGAACGAGATCGACGTTGTGCAGTGATTTACTCGTACTTTTCCGGCCATATGTCGGTTTGGGCGCAAGGAGACACATGACTGACCTGTGGGTGGAACGCACCGGCATCCGCCGCTACACCGGGCGCAGCAGCCGCGGCGCCGAGGTGCTGATCGGCTCGGAGACCGACGAGGGTGTGTTCACCCCCGGCGAATTGCTGAAGATCGCGCTGGCCGGCTGCAGCGGATTGAGCAGCGATCAGCCGCTGCGCCGCCGCCTGGGTGACGACTATCCGGCGGTGATCCGGGTCTCCGGGCCCGCCGACCGGGACCAGGAGCGCTACCCGCTGCTCGAGGAGAAGCTGGAGATCGACCTGTCCGGGCTCTCGGCCGAGGAGATCGAACGCCTCGTGGTGGTGGTCAACCGCGCGATCGACCAGGTGTGCACGGTCGGTCGCACCCTCAAATCGGGCACCGAGGTCCGCTTCGAGGTGGATGACGTTGGCCGATCCTGACGTCCGGCTGACCGCCTGGGTGCACGGCCACGTCCAGGGCGTGGGCTTCCGCTGGTGGACCCGGTCGCGGGCGCTGGAGCTGGGTCTGACCGGTTATGCGAAGAACCAGGCCGACGGCCGGGTGCTGGTCGTCGCGCAAGGGTCGCGTGACGCATGTGAACAGCTGTTACAGCTGCTGCATAGTGGGAAAACACCGGGGCACGTCGACAATGTTGTTGTCGACTGGTCACCGCGCGGCGAACCCATCAGCGGCTTTAGCGAGCGGTAGTCTGGCTCGCCGTGTACCTCAAGAGTCTGACGCTGAAGGGCTTCAAGTCCTTCGCCGCGGCGACGACTCTGCGCCTGGAGCCCGGCATCACCTGTGTGGTCGGGCCGAACGGCTCCGGCAAGTCCAATGTCGTCGACGCGCTGGCCTGGGTGATGGGCGAGCAGGGAGCCAAAACGCTGCGCGGCGGCAAGATGGAAGACGTCATCTTCGCCGGCACGTCGTCGCGGGCGCCGTTGGGCCGCGCCGAGGTCACGCTCACCATCGACAACTCGGACAATGCGCTGCCGATCGAGTACTCCGAGGTCTCGATCACCCGGCGGATGTTCCGCGACGGCGCGGGCGAGTACGAGATCAACGGCAGCAGCTGCCGGCTGATGGACGTCCAGGAACTGCTCAGCGACTCCGGTATCGGCCGCGAGATGCACGTCATCGTCGGCCAGGGTCGGCTCTCGCAGATCCTTGAGTCGCGGCCCGAAGACCGACGAGCCTTCATCGAAGAGGCCGCCGGTGTGCTCAAACACCGCAAACGCAAGGAAAAGGCGGTCCGCAAGCTCGAGTCGATGGGCGCCAACCTGGCCCGGCTCACCGACCTGACCACCGAGCTGCGCCGTCAGCTCAAGCCGCTGGGCCGCCAAGCCGAGATGGCCCGCCGCGCCCAGACCATCCAGGCCGATCTGCGCGACGCGCGCCTACGCCTGGCCGCTGACGACCTGGTCACCCGGCGTGCGGAGTTCGCCGGCGCCGACGACACCGAGACCACGCTGCGCCGCGAGCACGACGAGGCCGCGAAACGCCTCGACATCGCCAGTGAGGCGCTGGCCACCCACGAGGCCGCGGTGGCGACGCTGTCGGAACGCACCGATGCCGCCCAGCAGGCCTGGTTCCGGCTGTCCGCGCTGGCCGAACGGGTCAGCGCCACCGTCCGGATCGCCTCCGAGCGGGCCCAGTACTTGGAGTCCGAGCCCACCGCGAGTACCGGCCCGGACCCCGATGCGCTGGACGCCGAGGCCGACGAGGTCGCCGCCCGTGAGCAGGAGCTGCTGGCCGAATTGGCCGAGGCGCAATCGCGGCTGGAGTTCGCCCGCGCCGAACTCGGTGAGCGCGAACGTGCGGCCGCCGAGGCCGAACGCGCACACATAGCCGCCGTCCGAGCCGAAGCCGACCGCCGCGAAGGGCTGGCCCGGCTGGCCGGTCAGGTGGAGACGGTGCGCGCCCGGGTCGAGTCCATCGACGAGGGTGTCGCCCGGCTGACCAACGCGATCGAAGAGGCCGCCGCCCGCACCCAGCAGGCCAGGGCCGAGTTCGAAACCGTGCAGGGCCGCGTCGGTGAACTCGATCAGGGTGAAATCGGCCTCGACGAACATCACGACCGCACGATCACCGCGCTACGCCTGGCCGACGAACGGGTGGCCGAGTTGCAGGCCGCCGAGCGCGCCGCCGAACGACAGGTGGCCTCCCTGCGGGCCCGCATCGATGCGCTGGCCGTGGGTCTCGAGCGCAAGGACGGCTCGGCGTGGCTGACCGAAAACCGCAGCGGTGCAGGGCTGTTCGGCACGATCGCCAAGTTGGTCAGAGTGCGTTCGGGTTACGAGGCGGCGCTGGCGGCGGTGCTGGGTGCCGCCGCCGACGCGGTGGCCGCCGATGACTTCGACGCCGCCCGCTCGGCCGTGCGAGCGCTCAAGGACGCCGACGGCGGCCGCGCCGCAATCGTGTTGGGGGACTGGCCCGTTGCGCCGCGCCAGTTCGGTTCGCTGCCCGCCGGCGCGCTGTGGGCGCTGGATCTGGTCGAGGCGCCCGAGCGGCTGCAGGGCGCAATGACGGCGATGCTCGCCGACGTCGCCGTCGTCGACGACCTCGGCGCCGCGCTGGATCTCGTCGCGGCACGGCCCACACTGCGCGCGGTCACCCTCGACGGAGACCTGGTCGGCGCGGGGTGGGTCACCGGCGGCTCCGACCGTAAACCGAGCACGCTGGAGATCACCGGCGAAATCGACAAGGCCAGAAGCGAACTCGCCGCAGCCGAGACCCAGGTCGATGAGCTGTCGGCGGCGCTGGCGGGTGCGCTCACCGAGCAGGGTGAGCGACAGGACGCCGCCGAGCAGGCGCTGGCAGCACTCAACGAATCCGATGCCGAGATCGCGGCGATCTACGAGCAGCTCGGCCGACTCGGGCAGGAAGCCCGTGCGGCTGAGGGGGAGTGGCGCCGTCAGCAGGCCCAGCGCGACGAGCTCGAGGCCGGGCGGCTGCAGACGGTCGAGGAGCTCACCGAACTCGAGAACCGGCTGGCCGCCGCCCAGGAGGGGCAGACCGAGGTCGAGGACGCACCGGAGGACCGCCAGTACATGCAGGCCGCCGCCGAGGAAGCCCGTGCCGTCGAGGTGGAGGTGCGGTTGGCCGTGCGCACCGCCGAGGAACGCGCGAATGCCGTTCGTGGACGGGCGGATTCGCTGCGCCGGGCAGCGGCGGCCGAGCGGGAGGCGCGCATCCGCGCTCAGCGGGCCCGCGCGGCTCGCGAGCATGCCGCCGCCGTCGCGGCCGCGGTGGCCGAATCCGGCCGCCGCGTCGCCGAGCACCTCAGCGGCGTTGTCGCGGCAGCGTCCCGACGCCGCGACGCCCTGGCGGCCGAACGCCAGGAGCGGGCCACCGCGATGACCGCCGCGCGGGAGGAGGTCACCGCGCTGAACACCCGGATCACCGCGCTGACCGACTCGCTGCACCGCGACGAGGTGGCCAAAGCTCAAGCGGCACTGCGGATCGAACAGCTCGAGCAGATGGTGCTCGAGCAGTTCGGCATGGCTGCCGACGACCTGATCGCCGAATACGGCCCCGATATCGCACTGCCGCCGTCGGAGCTGGAGATGGCCGAATACGAACAGGCCAAGGAACGCGGCGAGCAGGTCTCCGCACCCGCGCCCATGCGGTTCGACCGTCCGACGCAGGAGCGGCGCGCCAAGCGGGCCGAGCGTGAACTGTCCGAGCTGGGCCGGGTGAATCCGCTTGCACTGGAAGAGTTCGCCGCCCTCGAAGAGCGCTACAACTTCCTGGCCACGCAGCTCGAAGACGTCAAGGCCGCCCGCAAGGACCTGCTCGACGTGATCGCCGATGTCGACGCGCGCATCCTGCAGGTGTTCGCCGAGGCCTATGCCGATGTCGAGCGCGAGTTCGAGCAGGTGTTCGCGACGCTGTTCCCCGGCGGCGAGGGCAGGCTGCTGCTGACCGACCCCAACGATCTGCTCACCACCGGTGTCGAGGTCGAAGCGCGGCCGCCGGGCAAGAAGGTCAAGCGGCTCTCCCTGCTCTCCGGTGGCGAGAAGTCGCTGACCGCGGTGGCCATGCTGGTGGCGATCTTCCGGGCCCGCCCCTCGCCGTTCTACGTGATGGACGAGGTCGAGGCCGCCCTCGACGACGTGAACCTGCGCCGGCTGATCGGGCTGTTCGAACAGCTGCGGGCACAGTCCCAGCTGATCGTGATCACCCACCAGAAGCCGACCATGGAGATCGCCGACGCTCTCTACGGCGTCACGATGCAGGGCGACGGCATCACCACGGTGATCTCGCAGCGGATGCGCGGCGAGGAACTGGTCGCCAGCGCGAGCTCGTAAGCCGGTGTAGCTCAGTCGTTCTCGATGTGGAAGTGCGCCCGCACAAGTTCGCGCGCCAGTGGCGAGTCGTCGAGAACATCGCCGAGCAGCGTCGCCAGCTCCGCCACCACCGCGGGGTCGGCGCCGCGGGCCGCCAGCACATCGCCGATCCACCAGGCGGTTTCGGTGATCGGCCGGGGATCTGAAGTCAGCAGCGCCGCGGACAATGCGTGCAGGGCTTGATTCAACGTGTCACTGGCCAGGTCGGCGAAGGCTGCGTTCGGGTGCGGTTCGCGCGTCAGTGACCACCGGTCGCGCAGCGCCTCGACGATTCGGCGGTGATGCAGGTCGAGGAAGGCCTGCTCGCTGGCGGCCGTCGGCAAGATCTCCGGCAGGGCAGGGGCAATCGTGGGTAACGCCTCCATGGTCAACACCGCGGCGTAGGCGTCTGAGGCCCAGGCGGTCGCACCCAGCGCGTGGGCTCTGACATTGTCGTACCCGAACGCGGGACCGCCGACCAGTGTTGGCACTCCGGCCGCGGTGGCCGCCTCGATGAAGCGGCGCGTGGTGGGCAGTGCTCCCAGCACCGAACAGCTGATCGCCACCGCATCGGGTCCGCTGTCGGCGAGATGTTGGCTGAGCCGCATCGGCGAGGTGGCAGCACCCAGCACAGTGGTGTCCCAGCCGTTCGCACGCAGCGCGCACCCGATGATCATGGCCGGCAACTCGTGCCATTCCCGCTCCGCGCAGGCCACCAGAACCGACTTGTCCCGCAGGGGAATTCCGTTCACGTGCTCGCCGACAGCGCGGGTCGCGGCGACCGAGATCGCGGTGGCGGCGTGTTCGTCGGCGACGGTCCATTCGGCGCGTTGCCAACGCAGTCCGACGTCGCGCTGCGAGGCGGCGATCACCTCGGTCAGCACGGCCACCGGGTCGGCGCCGTTCTTGAGCAGATCGGTGACGATGCCGGTCGCCTGCACTCGGTTCCTGGTGGCCAACGCCTTCTGGTACTCCGCGAGCCGCGTCACCTCTCGCATGTGACCGCCAGCAGCGCCATGTCGTCGTGGGGATCACCGTCGAGGTACTCCAGGACGTCGCGCTCGACGGCTTCGCAGATCACCTCGCCGCCGGCGCCGGCGTAGGCGGGCAAGATTTCCAGCAGTCGGGGCACTCCGTACAGACGTTCCTCCCGACGGGCCTCCTCGACACCGTCGGTGAACATCAGCAGGGTGTCGCCGCGATGCAACTGGACCCTCGCGGGGCGGTACGGCACACCAGCTTTCACCCCGGCCGCGATGCCGGAGACGTCGACCTGCTCGACGTGACCGCTGGCGCGAATCAGAATTGGACCGGGATGCCCGGCGGCGGCGATATCGGCTTCGGCGGGCTGACCGTCGAGGCCGCGGCGAACCCGGGCGTACAGCGCCGTGACGAACGCGCCGACCTTCTGGTCACACAGCACCGAATTCAACGCGTTGAGCACCCGATCCGGGGACCGATCGAAATGCGTTGCGGTACGGATGGTTTGGCGCGCCTGCAAGGTGAGTGCGGCGGTGTCCACGCCCTTGCCGCACACGTCGCCCAGGGTGATGAGAAGGTCGTCGTCGGTACCCAGCACGTCGTAGAAGTCGCCGCCGACTTCGAGATGCTCCACGGCCGGCCGATACCGCGCGGCGACCGAGAACCCCGTCAGCTGCGGCAGCTGTGGGGGTCGAAGCGTGCGCTGCAGCACCGTGGCCAACCGGCCGCGCTCTTCGTAGAGCCGCGCGGAGTCGAGGGCGAGCGCGGCCCTGGCGGCCACCCGCTCGGCTTCCACGATGGTGTCTGCGTCGAACCGTCGGCCTTCGGTGCGGGCGAGGACGAACACACCCAGCGTCGCGCCACGGGCGGTCAGCGGCAGGGTCAACACGTCGACCGGACGCAGCCGTGCGAGTTCCTCGGCCAGGCCGGAATGGCGTAATCGGGTGCCGATCTCGGCCGGTGACATGTCGTGGTCGACGTGGCGGTGTAGTCGCTGGCCGGTGCGCAGCACCTGATCGATCCCGCGCTCGCTGGCCGACGATCGGGAGATGACAGCGGAGAACGTGACGCTGGTGCCGCCGTGCAGCGCCAGGCCGCCGGTGGGCTCATCAGGCATCGCCAGTACCGCCCAGTCCGCCAGCGCAGGCCGGACGGCGGTGAGCAACGTGAGTGCCGTTCGACGCAGATTCAGCGATCCGTCCAGTGCTACCTCGACGTCGCGGTGCGCGACCTCGGGCGCGGACTGGTTTGCCATCACCACCCACGCTAGCGCCAATCTCGCCCGCAGGTGCTGGCCCAGTCCGTTCATCACCGTGAGCTAATCTGTTCGCCGGGGTTCAACCAGCAGCCTTTCGATAAGTTGACGCCCGGCACCCGGGCACCGATCGCGCAAGGGTGGCTTTGGACGCATACGATCCCCGCCTGCACTGGCTGGGAGAAATCGCTGTCGTCAGTGCTTCGGGCGCACTCGACCTGCTGACGTCGCCGCGTCTCGGGCAGGTACTCACCAGCACTCTCGACCAGCGACCGGCCGCCCTCGTCGTCGACCTGACCGACCTGAACTTCCTCGGCTCGGCCGGTATGCAGGTCCTCGTCGACGCGTACGAGGCGGCAACGCCGGACATCGGGTTTGCGGTGGTCGCCGACGGGCCAGGCACCAGTCGGCCACTCAAGCTGGTCGGGCTGACCGAGATCTTCGATGTCGTTCCGACCCTGCAGGGCGCAGTCGACAGGCTCAGCCGCAGGGTGTGAGGCTCAGCCGCCGCAGCGCGGGCAGGTCCGCCGCGCTGCAGCCGTGCAGGCACACCCGAAGTTCTTCGATGAAGCCGTGTAGCGCGTCCAGCGCCGCGGCCGGCGACTCGATCGCCGGGGCCAGCAGCGGACGGGCCAGCGCCACCACATCGGCGCCCAGCATCAGGGCCTTCGCGGCATCGACCCCGGTGCGGATGCCACCGGAAGCCACCAGCGGCATGTTCGGCAGCGTGGCGCGAACTTCGGTGAGCGCCTGCGCGGTCGGCACACCCCATTCGGCGACCGCCGGATAGCACACCTCGCCGTACCGCACCAGCTGCTCGACCCGCGCCCACGACGTGCCGCCCGCACCGGCGACGTCGACCGCGGCGATCGGCAGGTCCCGCAGCCGCTCCGCGGCCGCCGACCCGATGCCGTGCCCGACCTCCTTGAGCAGGATCGGGTAGGGCAGGTCGTCGGCCAGCCGGCGCAACCGCTCCAGTGAACCGCTGAAGTCGGTGTCGCCGTTGGCCTGCATCGCCTCCTGCAGCGGGTTGGTGTGGACCGCGAGCGCGTCGGCGCCGATCCTGTCCAGTGCGGCCGCGATCTTCGGTGCGACGTCATCGGAGAGCTGAGCCAGCCCGATGTTGCCGATCAGCAAAACGTCGGGGGCGAGGTCGCGAATGCTGAACGATGCCGCCACCGTGCCATCGGGGTCGTCAAGCATGATGCGCTGCGAGCCGAGCATCATGCCGACGCCAAGCTTCTGGGCCGCCTCGGCAAGGTTGCGGTTGATCGTCCGGGACAGCTCCGCGCCGCCGGTCATCGCCCCGATGAGGACGGGGGCGCGCAGCTGCGAGCCGAGGAAACCGGTGCTGAGGTCGACGGTGCCCAAATTCGTCTGGGTCAGGGCGTTGTAGGGCAGCCGGTAGTTCTCGAACCCGGTGGTGACCGTTTCGTATTCAACTGGTCCGTGCAGGCAGGCGTCGATGTGGCGCAGCTTGCGGCTCGCCATCCCCGTCCGGTCCATCGTCACTACATACCCCGTTGCCCACCGGCGACTCGTCGGCACTCCGCGCCCTGAAACAATGGCACGGTGTCAGAGGGTCTCTGGATCGCTATCGCGGTCATCGCCGTCCTGGTCGTCGCTGCACTCATCATCGGTCTGGTTCGCTACCGGCGACGCCAAATCAGTTTGCGCCGCAGCTCAGAGAGTCCCACACCGATCGACCGATCCGGCGGATACAGCGCATCGTCGGGCATTTCGTTCACACAATCGTCAGCAACAACTGCGCCCCCGAAAGCGCCGGCACCCAAGCCGCCCACCATCGACACCACCGGGCTGCCGGGAGTCGGTGACGACGCCGCCATCCCGCGCGACTCGATCACGCGTCCGATCGAAGACGTACGGCTGCCCGAGCCGCCGGTCGCCGAGGAACCGGTTGCCCGTGACACCGGAGTAGCGCCGCCGGCCCCTCCGGTCGAGCCGGAAGCCCAGCCCGCACCGGCCGCGGAGGCACCGCCCGCGCCGGCCGGTCCCCAGATCGACACCATCGCGCCAGCTGAAGGCCGGCTCGAACGGCTGCGCGGGCGGCTCGCCAAATCGCAGAACGCGCTCGGCCGCAGCATGCTCGGCCTGCTCGGCGGCGGTGACCTCGACGAAGACTCGTGGGAAGAGGTCGAAGACACTCTGCTGATCGCCGACCTCGGCCCGGTGGTCACCACCTCGGTGATCGAGCAGCTGCGCAGCCGGTTGGCCAGCGCCACCGTCCGCACCGAGGCCGACGCCCGCGCCATTCTGCGTGACGTGCTGATCACCGAACTGAACCCCGGCCTGGACCGCTCGATCAAGGCGCTGCCGCACGAGGACAAGCCGTCGGTGCTGTTGGTCGTCGGCGTGAACGGAACCGGGAAGACCACCACGGTCGGCAAGCTGGCCCGCGTTCTCGTGGCCGACGGGCGCCGCGTCGTTCTCGGTGCGGCCGACACCTTCCGCGCGGCCGCCGCCGACCAGTTGCAGAGCTGGGCGTCGCGGGTCGGCGCCGACGTCGTCCGTGGCCCGGAGGGGGCCGATCCGGCGTCGGTGGCTTTCGATTCGGTTGACAAGGGCATCGAAGCCGGCGCCGACGTCGTCGTCATCGACACCGCCGGGCGGCTGCACACCAAAACCGGTCTGATGGACGAGCTCGGCAAGGTCAAGCGCGTCGTGGAAAAACGGGCGGCCGTCGACGAGGTGCTGCTTGTGCTCGACGCGACGATCGGGCAGAACGGTCTGGCGCAGGCCCGGGTGTTCGCTGACGTCGTCGCCATCACCGGGGTGGTGCTCACCAAACTCGACGGCACCGCCAAGGGCGGCATCGTCTTCCGCGTTCAGCAGGAACTCGGTGTACCGGTCAAGCTCGTCGGATTGGGCGAGGGCCCCGACGATCTCGCCCCGTTCGAGCCAGCCGCTTTCGTCGACGCGCTGCTCGGATAGCTCGGAAAGCGTTCGCGGCGGCGTCAATTGCGGGATGTAACACCGGCGAAACGAAGACTGCCGATCCGTTCACACGCGCGAAACACCTAGGCGTCTCGGCTGAAACAACCACTGCGCATTGTCTTGGCCTAGGTCAACGGTGCCTAACCGTGGCATGGGTGAAGGAGAAACTGCGAGTGGATGGATTCCCGGTGATGGGCGTGCCGGACACCGGCGACACAGCATGGATGCTTGCGAGCTCCGCGCTCGTGCTGCTGATGACGCCTGGTCTGGCCTTTTTCTACGGCGGCATGGTGCGTGCCAAGGGTGTGCTCAACATGATCATGATGAGCGTCAGTGCCATGGGCGTGGTGACAGTGCTCTGGGTGCTGTACGGCTATTCGCTGGCGTTCGGCAATGACAAGTTCAATCTGTTCGGCGATCCCACTCAGTACTTCGGCCTCAAGGGGCTGATCGGTGGCACCTACCTGCAACTCAAACCGGAGGATGCGGCCGTTTCGATCCCGCTGGCCGGAACCATTCCGCAGGTGGTGTTCGTCGCCTTCCAGCTCATGTTCGCCATCATCACCGTCGCCCTGATCTCGGGCGCAGTCGCCGATCGCCTGAAGTTCGGCGGCTGGCTGGTCTTCGCCGGCCTGTGGGCCACGTTCGTGTACTTCCCGGTCGCCCACTGGGTGTTCGCCTTCGACGGTGTCACCGGTGAGACCGGTGGCTGGATTGCCAACAAGCTCAAGGCAATCGACTTCGCCGGTGGAACCGCGGTGCACATCAACTCCGGTACCGCGGGCCTGGTGCTGGCGATCATCCTGGGTAAGCGCCTCGGCTGGCCGGGCACCCCGATGCGCCCGCACAACCTGCCGTTCGTGATGCTCGGCGCCGGTCTGCTGTGGTTCGGCTGGTACGGCTTCAACGCCGGTTCTGCGGTGGGCTCCAACGGAATTGCCGGTGTCACGTTCATCACGACGACCGTCGCCACCGGTGCCGCGATGCTGGGCTGGCTGCTCACCGAGCGGATTCGCGATGGTCACGCCACCACGCTGGGTGCGGCATCGGGCATCGTGGCCGGCCTGGTCGCGATCACCCCGTCCTGCTCGTCGGTGAATGTGGTTGGCGCGCTGGCGATCGGCGCGGGCGCCGGCATCGTCTGCGCTCTCGCGGTCGGCCTGAAGTACAAGCTGGGCTTCGACGATTCGCTCGACGTGGTCGGCGTGCACCTCGTCGGTGGTCTGTTCGGAACCCTGATGGTCGGCCTGGTCGCCACCTCGGAGGCCCCGGCCGCGGTTTCCGGCCTGTTCTACGGCGGTGGCTTCGATCAGCTGATCAAGCAGGCCATCGGTGCCTTCGCGGTTCTGGGGTACTCCGCCATCGGGACAGCTATCTTGGCCTTGATCGTGAAGTACACCATCGGACTGCGGCTTGATCGCGAGGAAGAGGCATCCGGCATCGACGAAGCCGAGCACGCGGAGACCGCGTACGACTTCGCAACCGCCGGCACCGGCTCGGTTCTCGGACGTCACGGCGCGGAGGAATGAGGGAAATGAAGCTGATTACTGCGATCGTCAAGCCGTTCACGCTGGAAGACGTCAAGACGGGTCTGGAGCAGACGGGAATCCTCGGGATGACCGTCAGCGAGGTCCAGGGCTACGGACGTCAGAAGGGTCACACCGAGGTCTACCGCGGTGCGGAGTACTCGGTGGACTTCGTGCCCAAGGTGCGTGTGGAGGTCATCGTCGATGACTCCGCCGTCGACAAGGTGGTGGACGTCATCGTGCAGGCCGCACGGACCGGCAAGATCGGCGACGGCAAGGTGTGGGTCAGCCCGGTGGAGACCGTTGTTCGGGTCCGCACCGGTGAGCGTGGGTCCGACGCTCTCTGACGCACACGTTGTGAGGTTCTTTCGCGGCCACACCGAGTGAGCGTTGATCGAGGGTCGGCCGTTGGAGGACTGAGATGACAAAGCAATCAAGAGATTCCGCCGCCGGCGCTTCCCGATGGGAGGCACCGGCGGCGGGTTCGTCCAAACCCGCGAAAGATCTGGCCGCCGCCAACAAGCAACTGTTGGAAGGCGGTCAGCGACAACTGGATTCGGCTGCACTGCGTGACGCCCTGCTGGACCTTCACGAGTTCTGGCTGACCACCAAGGCCACCGAGATCGGGATCACCGCCACCAGCGGCTTCGCCATCGTCGCGACCGGCGGCCTGGGCCGCCGCGAATTCGTCCCGTACTCCGATCTCGACCTCATGCTGCTGCACGACAACATGCCCGCCGACATCGTCACCCAGGTGGCCGAACTGCTGTGGTATCCGTTGTGGGACGCCAATATTCGGCTCGATCACAGTGTCCGCACGGTGCCCGAGGCGTTGGCGGTGGCCAACGAGGACATCTCGGCCGGGCTGGCGATGCTGGAGGCGCGGCACATCGCCGGCGACGCCGAGCTGTCTCAGCTGCTGATCGGCGGGGCGCGACGGCAGTGGCGCACCGGGATCGCCTCCCGCTTCGACGAACTCGTCGAGCACACCCAGGCACGCTGGCAGCGCAGCGGTCAGATCGCGCACCGTGCCGAGCCCGACCTCAAATGCGGCCGCGGCGGCCTGCGTGATGTCCAGCTGCTCAATGCGCTGGCGATCGCCCAGCTGGCCGACGTGTACCCGAGCCACTCGCTGGTGTCACCGACCGGCTCGCTGGGCGGCGCGCATCTGTCGCTGCTCAATGTGCGCACCGAACTTCACCGGTCGTCCAAGCGTGGCCGCGACCAGCTGCTGGCCCAGTTCGCCGACGAGATCGGTGCGGCGCTGCGCATCGGTGACCGCTTCGATCTGGCCCGGGTGCTCTCCGACGCCGCGCGCACCATCAGCTACTACGTCGATGCGGGCCTGCGCACCGCGGCCAACGCCCTTCCCAAGCGCGGACTTTCGGTGCTGCGCCGGCCAACTCGGCGCCCGCTGGACGAAGGGGTGGTGGAATTCGCCGGCGAGGTGATCCTGGCGCGCGACGCCCGCCCCGAGCGCGACCCGGGCCTGATCCTGCGGGTCGCCGCGGCGTCGGCGACCACCGGGCTGCCGATGTCGGCCTCGACGTTGAGCAGGCTGGCGGCCTCGGCGCCGGAACTGCGCACCCCCTGGCCGCGCGACGCACTCAAGGACTTGTTGGTGTTGCTGGCCGCGGGTCCGACCACGGTGGCCACCATCGAGGCGCTCGACCGCACCGGGTTGTGGGGGCGACTCTTCCCTGAGTGGGGGGCCGTGCGCGACCTGCCGCCCCGCGACGTCGTGCACATCTGGACCGTCGACCGGCATCTCGTTGAAACCGTCGCGCGGGCAAGCACATTCACCACGCGGGTGTCGCGCCCGGACCTGCTGGTGCTGGGCGCGCTGCTGCACGATATCGGCAAGGGCCGCGGCGGGGACCACAGTGTGATCGGCGCCGAGCTGGCCGTGCAGGTCGGCACCCGGCTGGGCCTGTGGCCCTCGGACATCGACGTGCTCTCGGCGATCGTCCGGTATCACCTGCTGCTGCCCGACGTCGCGACCCGCCGGGACCTGCAGGATCCCAAGACCATCTCGGGCGTCATCGATGCACTGGGTGGCGACCCGGTGCTGCTCGAGTTGCTCGATGCGCTGGCCGAGGCGGATTCACTGGCCACGGGTCCCGGGGTGTGGGGGGACTGGAAGGCCTCGCTGATCGGCGACCTGGTCCGGCGCTGCCGCTTGATGATCGCCGGTGAACCGCAACCGCAGGCGGATCCCATTGACCCGCATCATCTTTCGCTTGCCGCCGACGGCGGCGTGCACGTCGAGATGACGCCGGGGGAGAGCGTGCACACGTTCAACGTGGCGATGATCGCCCCGGACCGCCGCGGTCTGCTGTCCAAGGCCGCCGGAGTCCTGGCGCTCAACTCGCTGCGGGTGCATTCGGCATCGGTCAACAGCGCGGGGGGAACGGCGATCAACACCTTCGTGGTCTCGCCCCACTTCGGCGCGCCGCCCGCCGCCGAGCTCCTGCGTCAGCAATTCATCCTCGCCCTGCGCGGCGAGCTCGACGTCATGTCCGCGTTGGAGAAGCGCGACCAAGAGGCGGCGCAGTACGGCACCGGACGGGTGGGGGAGCACAAGCCGGCGGTGCCGATCAACGCCGTGCCGGCGCCGCCGCGCATCCTGTGGCACGCCGGCAGCGAGGAGGGCCAGCTGATCGTCGAGATCCGCACCACCGACCGCACCGGGCTGCTCGCGATGCTGACCGGCGTGTTCGAGCGGGCCGGCGCGGACATCGGCTGGGCCAAGATCACCACGCTGGGATCGTCGGTGGTCGACGCGTTCGGCATCTCGGTGCCCGCGTCGCACACCGCCGATACCGCCCGGTCCGAGTTGGAGCGGGAACTCTTCGAGGTGCTGCCCACTCCGCCGCCCGCCAAGCCCGCCGAGGAAGCCAGCTAGTCCCGCGCGAAACCGACACCATGGTCGTAATGGCGGCCTAGGCGCGACCATGGCGTCGATCTCGGTGCCGGACGTCGACCGCTAGGCTTACCCCGTGTTTGAATCCCTGTCCGACCGGTTGACCGGTGCGCTGGCCGGCCTGCGTGGCAAAGGCCGGCTGACCGACGCCGATATCGATGCCACCACGCGCGAGATCAGGCTGGCGCTGCTGGAGGCCGACGTATCGCTGCCGGTCGTGCGCGCTTTCGTCAACCGCATCAAGGAGCGGGCGCGCGGCGCCGAGGTCTCCGGCGCGCTCAACCCCGCCCAACAGGTCGTCAAGATCGTCAACGAGGAGCTCATCGGCATCCTCGGCGGCGAGACCCGTCAGCTGGCCTTCGCCAAGAACCCGCCGACGGTCATCATGCTGGCCGGCCTGCAGGGCGCCGGTAAGACCACGCTGGCCGGCAAGCTCGCCAAGTGGCTCAAAGGTCAGGGCCACACCCCGCTGCTGGTGGCCTGCGACCTGCAGCGGCCCGGCGCGGTCAACCAGCTCAAGATCGTCGGTGAACGCGCCGGCGTCAACGTCTTCGCCCCCCATCCGGGCACCGCGCCCGACGCCGCCGACACGGAGGGGGCCGGCCCCGGCGATCCCGTCGCCGTCGCCGCCGGCGGCCTGGCCGAGGCGCAGGCCAAGCACTTCGACGTCGTCATCGTCGACACCGCGGGCCGCCTCGGCATCGACGACGTGCTGATGGCGCAGGCGGCCGCCATCCGCGACGCCGTGCGCCCGGACGAGACCCTGTTCGTCCTCGACGCGATGATCGGTCAGGACGCCGTGGCCACCGCCGAGGCGTTTGGGTCCGGAGTGGGGTTCACCGGTGTGGTGCTGACCAAGTTGGACGGCGACGCCCGCGGTGGTGCGGCGCTGTCGGTCCGCGAGGTCACCGGCGTGCCGATCCTGTTCGCGTCGACCGGCGAGAAGCTCGAGGACTTCGACGTCTTCCACCCCGACCGGATGGCCAGTCGAATCCTCGGCATGGGCGACGTGCTGTCCCTCATCGAGCAGGCCGAGCAGGTCTTCGATCAGCAGAAGGCCGAGGAGGCCGCCGCCAAGATCGGCTCCGGCGAACTCACGCTGGAAGACTTCCTCGAGCAGATGCTCGCCATCCGCAAAATGGGGCCGATCGGCAACCTGCTCGGCATGCTGCCCGGCGCGGGCCAGATGAAAGACGCGCTGGCCGCCGTCGACGACAAGCAGCTCGACCGCCTGCAGGCGATCATCCGCGGTATGACGCCGCAGGAGCGGGCCGACCCGAAGATCATCAACGCCTCACGCCGGCTGCGTATCGCCAACGGCTCCGGTGTCACGGTGTCGGAGGTCAACCAGCTCGTCGATCGCTTCTTCGAAGCACGAAAGATGATGTCGCAGATGGCCGGAGCGATGGGCATGCCGTTCGGGCGTCGCTCGTCGAAGAAGAACGTCAAGGGCAAGAACAAGCAGGCGGGCAAGAAGAAGGGCAACCGCGGTCCGACGCCGCCGAAGCAGAATCCCTTGCTCGCCGGCGGCTTCCCGGACCTGTCCGGTATGCCCGAAGGCCTCAACGAATTGCCGCCCGGGCTGGCCGATTTCGACTTGTCCAAGCTGAAGTTCCCGGGCAAGAAGTAGTGCCCGCGCTCCACGTCCGGGGCCGTAGTCTGCCCGACGGCCAGCTCGTCGAGTGGTGGATCGTCGACGGCATCCTGCGTGCCGAACCGGTCGCGGATGCCGAAACCGTGTTCGACGGCGGCTGGATTCTGCCCGGCCTGGTCGACGCGCACTGCCACGTCGGGCTGGGTGAGCACGGCGAGATCCCGCTCGAGGAGGCCATCGCCCAGGCCGAGCGGGAACGTGAGGTCGGCGCGCTGCTGCTGCGCGATTGCGGATCGCCCACCGACACCCGCAGTCTCGACGATCACCACGACTTGCCGCGGATCATCCGCGCCGGCCGACATCTGGCGCGCCCCAAGCGATATTCGCGCGGCTTCGCCATCGAACTCGAGGATGAGTGGCAGCTGCCCGAGGCGCTGGCCGCCCAGGCCCGGGCCGGCGACGGCTGGGTCAAGCTGGTCGGCGACTGGATCGACCGTTCGGTGGGGGACTTGGCGCCGCTGTGGTCCGACGACGTTCTGCGCGCGGCGATCGCCGCCGTGCACGACGAGGGTGCCCGGGTCACCGCCCACGTGTTCAGTGAGGACGCGCTGCCGGGACTGATCGGTGCGGGCATCGACTGCATCGAGCACGGCACCGGCCTGACCGACGACACGATCGCGATGATGGTCGAGCACGGCACCGCGCTGGTGCCGACCCTGATCAACATCGAGAACTTCCCCGGATTCGCCGACGCCGCAAGCAAATACCCGACCTACGCCGCCCACATGCGCGACCTCTATGCCAGCTGTTATCCGCGGGTGGCGGCCGCCCGGGAGGCAGGCGTGCCGATCTATGCGGGCAGCGATGCCGGCAGCACGATCGTGCACGGCCGCATCGCCGACGAGGTCGAGGCACTCAAGCGCATCGGGATGAACCCGACCGATGCGCTCGGCGCGGCGTGCTGGGATGCGCGTCGCTGGCTCGGCCGGCCGGTTCTCGACGACGGTGCGCCCGCGGATCTGGTGTGCTTCACCGAGGACCCCCGCGGCGGCGCCGACATCTTGGCCAACCCTGACCGGGTGATACTGCGCGGTCGGGTCTACTGACGTTGATCCAGAACTGAGAGCGAAGATTTCGCCGAAATATCGCTCTCAGTTCTGGATCAATGCGGGCGCGGGTCAGGCGGCGATGGACAGGGTCACGGTCGCGGCGGGCAACGACGCCTCGGACACTGCCTTCTGCGCGGTGACGAGCCCGAAGTTATCTGCGCCCCACGAATCCAGGAATGCCTTCATGGGGATGCCGACGCTGCCCTTGCTCAGATTGCCGTCGTTGAGGTAGACCAGTCCGGCCTTGATGTCGACGCCGGTCACCACGACCATGTGGTTGGTTTCCGTTGCGATGGTGTCGCTGACCTGCCCGTTGGCTGCCTTGACGATCGAATCTGCATCGACGTCGACCATCGCCGCCTTGCCCGCGGCAAGGGCAGCCGAGAGGGCAGTCAGTGCCCGGTTCCCGTCCGCGGCCTTGACCTGCGCGGCCTCTTGTCGCGTTTGGCCGCCCCGCGGCACGGTCTTGTACGTCGTATAGGTCCCGTCGATACCGAACTGCTTCAACAGGGCCACGCCGTCAACGATCGTCAGCCCGGCAAACTTGGTTTCCGCCTGGGTGCCCAGGTACATCTTTCGCGGCGGGTTCGACACGCTCGTCGTGTTTTTCGCCAGCGTGATCATGTATTGCTCGGTCGGCAGATCCCCGGTCAGCTGGCCGATGATCCCCGCGTCGGCAACCAGCACACAGCTGTTGTCGACCTGCTGGTCCTGGTACCACTTCGCGTTCGTGTCGGGAGTCCCGTACTGGCCGGTGCCGGTGACCGCGATCGTGATCGTCTTTTCGACGGTGTCCGGTTTGGCCGCCCCGAGGGCGACAGCCATCGAGTGCAGGGCGAGTTGAAGTTGGCCGAGTACACCCGGCAGCTTGGCGCCGGCGCCGTTGCTGACCGCGACGGTGAACTGATCGGTGATTCCCGGTGTGATCAAGTCTTGGCGGGCGACGTAGGTGTATTGCCCGGTGCTCTGGTCGAAGCTGAGATCGCCGTACTTGGTGTTCTGCGTGAGCTTGTAGGTCAGGCCGAGCCCGTTGTTGCTGGTGCCGTTGAGCGCGCCGGTGATCTCTTTGTTCTCACCGCTTTGCGCGCTCTGAGTAGGAGTAACCGACGGTGATCTGTTGAAGAACGTGTATTGAAGAATCTGCTGGGGTGTCGGCTGCTGCGGTGTCGCAGCGGCTTTGGGCTTGACCGCGGCAGAGTCGGGAACCAGGGAGAGGGACCGGGACCTCGGCTCGCTTGCCCCCGCGCTGGCGGGGCCGGGCTTCGGTGCGAGCTTGGCGACCGACCGGCGCGACGAGCCGGTTGAATCACGCTTTGTCGCAGTGGAGTTCGATGCCTCCGAGCTGGAGTGCGACGCGGACCCGGACGATCCGGTGTCGGCGTATGCGACGGCGGTGCCGCCCACCATCGCGGCGCCGAGGCCCGCGGTGATCGTGCCCGCCGCCAGCCACGCAGCGAATTTGTGTGCGGCTCTGCGCCTGCGCGTCTGACCCGTGCTGTACTCCATCAACGATCCCCGTCCCGAAACCAACGCTGATAAGAACGGCCCATGGGCCGACCTGAGAGTAGAGCTAATTAGCTCGAATGGACGTCAATTCGGCAATATTGCTGAATTGTTGATCTTTCCGATGTCAAGCGAATAGCGCCGCGTTTGCGGTGGTTCACGCCGGGTAGTGGCTGAAGCCCCAGTCGAGTAATTGACCGGCCTGGTTCCACAGGTCGTCGTCGCCGTACATCTCGACCACGATCAGCCGATGGCCGTTGCGCTGGGCCATGCCGACGTAGGTTTCGCGGGCGAGATCGGTGTAGCCGCTCTTGCCGCCGATGAACCCGGCATAGCTGCGCAGCAAGCGATCTTGGTTCTTGATCTCCTTGAACCCGGACTTGTCGGGAAACAGCGCCGAGTGCTGGTGGACGATCTGGACAAACAGGGGATAGCGCAACGCTTCCCGGTAGATCACCGCCAGGTCGTGCGGTGTTGTCACCGACTCCCAACCCGGTCCGTCCAGCCCCGACGGCGAACCCGCCCGAGTGTTGCGTGCGCCGAGTTGATAGGCCTTGGCGTTCATCTTCTGCACGGCGGCCTGTTGACCACCGAGCATGTCGGCCAGCAGATTGGCCGCGTCGTTGCCGGACACCAGCAGCAGTCCGTCGAGGAGTTGGCGTGCTGTGTAGACCTGGCCGGGTACCAGCCCGACACACGAGCACTCCACGCCGACGTTCGCGGCGGTCGCACGGATCGCGGCGTTGGGCGATAACTGGTCGAGTACCACCATCGCCAGCAGCGGCTTGATGGTGCTGGCCGGCGCATGTGCGGCGTAAGGGTCACGGCTGCCGAGGATCTGGCCGCTGTCGAGGTCGGCGACCAGCCATGCCCGCGCCGGACCGTCGGGCGGCGCGGTCACCGCCCCCGCCGGTTGCGGGGTGGGCGCAGCCGCGGCCGGCGCGACCAGCACCAAGGACATGGCGATGCCCAGCATCGCGACGAACGGGCGGGCCGGCATGACTGCCGACGCTAATCAGCGCCCGCCTCGGCAATGACGCGAGCGCGTCTCGAATGTGTTGCGATGACGCGCGACGGGTTTACGCGTCGTCGGGATGGATCACGCAGACACCGCATTGTCTGGGCGGTGAGAGGTACGTCACAGTAAAGTCAGTGGAAACAACCCTGGAAATGTTGGCATCGATCAGCTGGGAGACACCGTGAAGATCGCGAAACTGGCCGCAGTGACCGCCACCGTCGCCGCGCTCGGCGTTGCCGGCGTCACCGCCGCGCCGGCCTGGGCCGTCGACAGCGTGAGGGTGTTCGGCGAGCAGGAAACCTTGAACGGGCCAAATGGCTTGCCCTACATCGGCTACGCCGTCGGCAAGCTCAAGCCCAGTTCGGACCCGGTGCCACACAACGGCAAGTTGTATTCGGCCAAGCTGACGATCGACGGGTTCGGTGGCAATTACCCGCCGTTCATCGAGCGCTTCGGGGCCCGGGCTGAGTCCGGCGATTTCTACCCCTCTATCTGGGGGGCGTCGAATGGCGGAATGCTCTACTTCGACGTCGTCGGCGATATCCCGAACAGCGTCGTCTTCAACGACGGCACCCGCGACCTCCTCGCCTGGGTACCGGGTGCCCCCGGCAGCACCGCGGCGCCGGTCGTCGTGCCGGACTCCGATTCGAATTTCCAGGTCGTGCCGGACAACCAGGCTTCCGCCGGTGCCCCGCCGTCGGATAACAACTCGGCGATCGTGGCCACCCCGAACGACCTGGCCACCCCGCCGTACCAGATCAGCGAAGGTGACGCTGCTCAGCCGGGATTCAATTCGGGCGGCGGACACCGCTAGCCGGGCGATCTAGAGCGCGGCGACGCTCTCGGATGGGTTCTGCGCAAAACCCCAATCCAGCAGTGCCGCTGCCTGATCCCAATACGTCGGCCCGCCCTCACGGATGAGGCCGTACATCATCGCGATCACCAGGCGGCGGCCGCCACGGTCGGCGGCGCCGACGAACGTCTTGCGGGCGGCGTCGGTGAAGCCGGTCTTACCGCCGATCGCACCCGGGTAGCGCGCCAGCAGCTCGTCCTGATTCACCAGCGGCCTGTCACCGGTCTCGCCGGGGAACATCGCCACCGGCTGCGCGGTGATCTGTGCGAACACCGGATTGGCCATCGCCGCACGGAAGATCGCGGCCAGATCGTGCGGGGTGGTCCACCCCGGACCACCCGCTCCGTCCAGTCCCGACGGTGTGGTCGCGTGGGTGTTGGTCGCCCCGATCGCGACGGCCTTCGCGTTCATCTTGTCGACCGCAGCCTGGTAGCCGCCGAGCATGTCGGCCAGAGTGTTGGCGGCGTCGTTACCGGACACCAGCAGCAGCCCGTCGAGCAGCTGACGCGCGGTGTACACGCGTCCGGGTCGCACACCCGCACAATTGCATTCGACGAGGGTGTCGGAGTTGCTGGCCACCACGGTCGCGTTCAGATCAGGTAGCTCATCCAGCGCGGTCAGGGCGAGCAGGGTCTTGATCGTGCTGGCCGGCGGGTGGGCGGCATACATGTCACGGCCGGCGAGCACCTGGCCGGTGTCCATGTCGGCGATGATCCATGCGGGCGCGGGACCATCGGGAATCGGCACCGAGCCCGCGGGCTGATCGATGTTGTCCGCGTTGGCAATTCCTGCCGTTGCCGTCAATAAGCTGAGCGACGTCGCCAGGCCCGCGAGAAGTCTGCGCATGGGCTCTGAGCCTAACCCGCTGAGAATCAGTAGACGTCCCGCATGTATCGATGCGACTTGATCAGCTCGTTGACGTAGGAGTGTGCCGCGGCGGCGTCCATGCCGCCGGCCTCGGCGACGATCTCGTGCAGGGTGCGGTCGACGTCCTTGGCCATCCGGTCGGCGTCGCCGCACACATACAGGTGCGCACCTTCGGCGAGCCAGTCGAACAGCTCAGCGGCGTTGTCCTTCATCCGGTGTTGGACGTATGTTTTCGGCGCGTCGGTCTCGCGGGAGAACGCCAGATCCAGCCGGCTCAGCGCGCCGGAGTCCCGGAACTGCACGAGCTCATCGCCGTAGAGGAAATCGGTCGCACGACGCCGGTCGCCGAAGAACAGCCAGGACTTGCCCGGCGCGGCGGTCGCCTGGCGCTCATGCAGGAACGCCCGGAACGGCGCGATGCCGGTGCCCGGCCCGACCATGATGATCGGCACGTCGGCGGCGGGCAGCCGAAAATTGTGGTTGGGGCGTAGATGGATTCGGACCTGCTGCCCGCGATCGGCCAAAAATGTGGAGGCGACGCCACCGCGGGCGCGCCCACGGCACTGATACCGCACGGTCGCCACGGTCAGGTGCAGGTGGTTGGGATGGACCAGCGGGCTGGACGCGATCGAGTAGTCGCGAAATTGCAAGGGCCGCAACGTCTCCAGAACCTCGTCGGGCTCCAGCTCGGCAAGCTCGAGTAGGTCGAGCACGTCGCGACCGTGCAGCCACGACGAGACCACCGTCGCGTCGGTGGACCCCAGCGCCGCCGCAGCCTCTGAGTCGTCGGCGCGGGTGGCGACCAGCGCCTGCAGGGCTCGCGACGGAGCGCAGATCTCCAGATGACCGGCCAGCAGTTCGCCCAGCGGTAGGCCGGTGTCGCCGAAGACGTAGCTGTCGTCGACACCCAGCTTGGCCAGCATCGCCTCGACCAACTCGGGGGAGTTGACCGGGTGCACCGCCACCGAATCACCGGCCTGATACGTGATTCCGGAATCGCCGAGATCCAGCTCGATGTGGCGGACCTCTTTATCGGACTCCGGCGACGTCAGCAGCCGGTTCACCACGGCGGTCGCCGTGAAGGGGTGCGCGTCGGTCCACGGGGTGAATTCGGGACGGCGGCTCGACGCAGGCTTCGGTGCCGCCGGCAGCGCCGAGGCGGGTGCGGCGGTGGCGGCCTCCGCGAGGATCGTGGCGATGTCGGCGATCCACCCCTTGGCGTCGCCCTCGCGGTAGCAGTCGTATTCGACCCGGTCGGCCAATGGCTGCGCGCCCATCTCCGCCAGTCGGGCGTCGATGATCCGTCCGGCATTGCAGAACAACTCATAGGAGCTGTCGCCCAGTGCCAGGACCGCGTAGCGGAGACCGTCGAAGCGGGCGTCGGAGGCGGACAGCTCCTCCCAGAACACGGTGCCGTTGTCGGGCACTTCGCCCTCGCCGAACGTCGAGGCCACCACGATGAGGTGGGTGGCTGCCCGGACGTCGTCGAGCGCCACATCGTTGAGTTCGATCTCGGTGACGTCGACCCCGGCCGCCTTGACGGCGTCGGCCAGCTGCATGGCGATGTATTCGGCGGTGCCCATGTCACTCGCGTAGCCAATGATCAGTGAGAAGCCGGGTTCCGGCACAGCGAGCTCCATTCCGAAGATTTGGTTAGGCAAACCTTAGTAGAAAGTGTCCCGCAGGTGTGGACCCCGCCAGCCGAGCGCAGCCATCCGGTGTTGAATCACGCGCATGCTGAGTCTTGAAGAGATTTCGGATCGCCTGGAGATCCAGCAGCTGCTGGTGGACTACTCCACGGCGATCGACAGCCGCCGGTTCGACGACCTTGATCGCGTCTTCACCCCCGACGCCCACATCGACTACACCGAACTGGGCGGGATCGCGGGCGCCTATCCCGACATCAAGGCCTGGTTGGCGGAGGTGCTGCCGAACTTTCCGGCGTACTTCCACATGCTCGGCAACTTCGACATCCGCCTCAACGGCGATACCGCGACGTCGCGAACGATCTTGTTCAACCCGATGGCGCTCGGTGACGACGGTCAGATCATGTTCTGCGGGCTCTGGTACGACGACGCGTTCGTCCGCACGCCCGACGGCTGGCGCATGACGCGTCGCGTCGAGCAGAAGTGCATCCAGAAGATCGTCTGAGCGCCGCGGGGGCTGCTCTCGCGATTAACACCTGACCAGCGCCGTCTGGCACAATGGGCGGCTGTCCGACCCGCGACTATGGCTGCGGGCTGGTCACGCGCGCGAGGCAAAACCGGATCCGGCAATCCGCCGGCATCGCTGAATTGCAGCGTGATACCCACAGGAGTTAGTTCATGGCTGTCAAGATCAAGCTCACCCGGCTTGGCAAGATCCGCAACCCCCAGTACCGCATCGCTGTCGCCGACGCGCGCACCCGTCGTGACGGCCGCGCGATCGAGGTCATCGGCCGCTACCACCCCAAGGAAGAGCCGAGCCTTATCGAGATCGATTCCGAGCGCGCGCAGTACTGGCTGTCCGTCGGCGCCCAGCCCACCGAGCCGGTCCTCAACCTGCTGAAGATCACCGGTGACTGGCAGAAGTTCAAGGGTCTGCCCGGCGCCGAGGGCACGCTGAAGGTCAAGGAGCCCAAGCCCAGCAAGCTCGACCTCTTCAACGCCGCACTCGCCGAGGCCGATGGCGCCCCGGGTGGCGAGGCGACTCAGCCCAAGAAGAAGAAGGCTCCGGCCAAGAAGGCCGAGGCCGCTGAGCCGGCCGCCGAGACCGCTGAGCCGGCTGCCGAGTCCACTGAGGCCGCCGCAGAATGAGCTCGGTCGTCGTCGACGCCGTGGAGCATCTGGTCCGCGGGATCGTCGACAATCCCGACGACGTCCGCGTCGACATGGTCACCAACCGGCGGGGACGCACGGTTGAGGTCCACGTCCATCCCGATGACCTCGGCAAGGTGATCGGCCGCGGTGGTCGCACCGCGACCGCGTTGCGCACCCTGGTCGCCGGCATCGGTGGCCGCGGGATTCGCGTCGACGTGGTGGACACCGACCAGTAACGCAATGGAACTCGTCGTCGGGCGGGTGGCCAAGGCTCACGGGATCACCGGCGAACTGGTGGTCGACGTCCGCACGGACGACCCCGACGAGCGTTTTGCGCCAGGTAACACCTTGCACCTCAAGCCATCTCGTGGCGGAGGTGGGCGCGACGTGGTCGTCGAGGCGGTCCGTCCGCACGGCGGGCGGCTGCTGGTCCGGTTGGCGGGCGTCTCCGATCGCAATGCCGCAGACGAGTTGCGGGGCAACCTGTTTGTCGTCGATTCCGCGGAGCTGCCGCCGATCGAGGATCCCGACGAGTTCTACGACCACCAACTCGAGGGGTTGGCGGTGCGCACTGTCGATGGTCGCGCCGTCGGCACCATCACCGAAGTGCTGCACACCGCAGGCGGGGAACTGCTGGCGGTGCGCGGCGCTGACGGTGCCGAAGTGCTGGTGCCGTTCGTCGGTGCGATCGTGACGTCGGTGTCGCTGGCCGACGGCATCGTCGAAATCGATCCTCCGGACGGGCTTCTGGACCTGGACAGTCTGGGCTGAGATGCGCATCGACGTCATCTCGATCTTTCCCGAGTATCTCGACCCCGTCCGACAGTCCCTGCCGGGCAAGGCGATCGAGTCGGGCATCGTGGATTTTGCCGTGCACGATCTGCGCCGCTGGACTCACGACGTGCACCACTCGGTCGACGACGCCCCGTACGGCGGCGGTCCCGGCATGGTCATGAAAGCCCCGGTGTGGGGGGCGGCTCTCGACGAGATCTGCACTGAGGAAACCGTTCTCGTGATCCCGACGCCGGCGGGGCGGCTGTTCACCCAGAACGACGCGCAAGCGTGGACGGGGGAGCGGCACCTGGTTTTCGCCTGCGGCCGTTACGAAGGCATCGATCAGCGGGTGGCCGAGGACGCGCGCCGGCGGATGCGGGTCGAAGAGGTGTCGATCGGTGACTACGTGCTGGCCGGCGGTGAGGTGGCGGCGTTGGTGATGATCGAGGCGGTGGTGCGGTTGCTACCGAACGTGATGGGCAATCCGCGCTCGCATCAGGATGATTCGCACTCACCGGAGAAGGACGGTCTGCTCGAAGGGCCGAGTTACACCCGGCCGCCGATCTGGCGTGAGCTGGCCGTGCCGGATGTGCTGCTCTCGGGCGATCACGGCAAGGTCGCCGCCTGGCGTCACGAGCAGGCGGTGCAACGCACGCGAGAACGCCGGCCTGACTTATTGGATTGAGGCGTTGCTCTTAATCGAACACGGCCCGACTGCGTGAGCCTATGCTGGAGCAGTGCGGGCATCGATGGTCATGGGCTCCGTGGAGGGCTTCGGCCCACGAGACCATGTGTGTTTGGCCTATGACGACCCCGCTACCTTTGCGACGAAGGCCAAGGCCTTTTTGGCCGACGGCCTGGCCCAAGGACTCCAGGTCCGGTATGTGTCGGCGGGTTCGTCGGACGAAATCGCGGATCTGAGGGAGTGGCTGCTCGGCGAGCTGGCCCCGGATCGTGCCGATGCGGTGCACATAGAGTCGGTTCGAGGCACGTACGGCGTGGGGCATGTCGTGTCCGGAGTCAAGCAGGTGGCGGCGTATGCGGCGGCCACGTCGGCGGCGCTGGCGGCCGGCTTTGCTGGGCTACGGGTTGCGGCCGATGCCACGCCGCTGGTTGTAACACCGGCGCAGCTAGATGCCTTCGCCCGCTATGAACACCAGATCGATCGGTACATGATCGGTCACCCGTTCTCGGCGATGTGCGGGTATGACCGGGCAGTGCTCGGGGCCGACGCGGTCGCGGAGCTGGCCTGCATGCATCCGGTCAGCAACGCCAGAACAATGTTCCGATGGCATGCGGCCGAATCGGGCGTGGCGCTGGCGGGCGAGATTGACCGGTCGGTGCAGACCCTGTTTCGGAAGGCGTTGCGCCGCACCGATTTAGCGCAGGGCGAGCCTGTCGACATCGACGTGGCCGGCCTTGATTTCGTCGATCATCACGCCATCGTCGAACTGGACGAACTCGGGCGGCAACACCAGGCGCGGATAGTCCTTCGCAATCCCGGCTACTTGGTGGCACGGATCGTCCAGCTGATGAATCTCGATTTCGTCGGCGTGGGGGAGTCAGCGTGAGGTCGGGCGCAGCATCAGGGACGAAAGGCTACTTTCACGAGGCGGCGCTGTACGGCAGCGACGACGAATTTCTTGCGATCGTGCTGCCGTTCCTCGCCGACGGGGTAGCCGCCGGAGAACCAACGCTCGTCACCTTGGGTGAGGCCAATAGCCAACTGGTCCGTTCGGCGCTGACGAAAACCCGCGGCATTTCCTTCCTGTCGGGGGAGATGCAATATGCCCGGCCGGCCGCCTCGATCCGCGCGTACCAGGAGTTGATGGCAGAGCACACGCGCAAGGGTGCCACTCAGATCCGCATCGTCGGGGACGTCCCGCATCCCGGTGTCGGTGTGGAGTGGGGGTGGTGGGCGCGGTACGAAGCCGCCGTCAACGACGCCTACAACGCGTACCCCGTGTGGGGTTTGTGCCCCTACGACGTGCGCCACACGCCCGCAGAGGTGCTCGCCGACGTGACCCGTACCCATCCGCATCTCGCCACCGTTGACGGTGGGCATGTGATCAACCCAGACTTCGTCGACCCCACCGGATTTCTTGCCGGCCTCATCAACAACCCGCCACCGCCCGAACCCGAACCGCCGTCTATCACGCTGACGAATCCCACCGCAGACGCGGCGCGGTCTGCGGTTAGGCGCATCGCCGAGCAATCTCTGACGGCGCTCGGCGACTCAACGGTGAGCGACATGATCTTCGCAGTCAGCGAGGGCGTGGACAACGCGATGGTCTATGGCACCGCGCCGACGACGCTGCGGATCTGGAATTACCGCGATCGGCTCGTCGCCCATGTCACCGACGCGGGCGCCGGCCCGACGGATCCTTATGCCGGTCTTCTGCGCGCTTCCGACACCACAGGCGCCGGTCTCGGACTATGGCTGGCCCACCAAATGTGCGCTGATGTCACGCTGCATCGCCATCGCGGCGGATTCACCCTGCGGATAGCGACGACCAACAACTGAGGTTGCGCGACGGTAACTCGGTCGCGTGCAGACTTTTTGGCTGGTTGCGTTGCAGCCGCCCGGATTTCACCGGTCTGAAGAGCGGTCCTGGTGACTGAGCGCACGGCACCGTCGGCGGTTACCCGGTGATGCTGCAGGGTATGAAAGAGTGCGTGACTCGTCCATCCACCGGCGCTCCGCCAGCACCGGCGGCTGCGCAGGTGACGGGCCGGCAGCGCAATTTCGTCTTTCTGGCTGTCGTGCTCGGCATGCTGCTGGCGGCCCTCGATCAGACCATCGTCGCTACCGCGCTGCCCACCGTCGTCGCCGACCTCGGCGGAGCCGGCCACCAGTCCTGGGTGGTCACGAGCTATCTGCTGGCGTCCACGATCGTGACCGCGGTGGTCGGCAAGCTCGGCGACACCTTCGGCCGCAAGACGGTCTTCCAGGCCGCGGTGCTGTTCTTCCTCGCCGGCTCGGTGCTGTGCGGTCTGGCCGGATCCATGTCCATGCTGGTCGCCTCCCGGGCGCTGCAGGGGATCGGCGGTGGCGCCATCACGGTCACCGCGGTCGCGGTCATCGGCGAGGTGATTACGCTGCGCGAACGCGGCCGATACCAGGGCGCCCTCGGCGCGGTCTTCGGCGTCACCACCGTCGTGGGCCCGCTGCTGGGCGGGCTGTTCACTGACCACATCGGGTGGCGGTGGGCGTTCTGGATCAACGTCCCGGTCGCCGTCGTGGTGCTGGCCGTCGCGGCGGTGGCGATTCCGGCGCTGGGCCGCACGGCCCGGCCGGTCATCGACTATCCCGGCATCGTGCTGGTCGGCCTCGGCGCGGCCGGACTCACCCTGGCCACCAGCTGGGGCGGGACCACCTACGCCTGGGGTTCGCCGACGATCATCGGACTGTTCGTCGGCTCGGTGGCGGTGCTGGTGGCTTTCGTGTTCGTCGAAAAGCGTGCGGCCGAGCCGATTCTGCCGATCCGGCTGTTCGCCGACCCGGTGTTCACGGTGTGCTGTGTGCTGTCGTTCGTCGTCGGCTTCGCGATGCTCGGTGCGCTGACGTTCCTGCCGACGTACATGCAGTTCGTCGACGGGGTGTCGGCCACAGTCTCGGGCCTGCACACGCTGCCAATGGTGTTGGGCCTGCTGGCCACATCGCTGACCAGTGGTGTGATCGTGGGTCGCACCGGGCGCTACAAGATCTTCCCGATCGCCGGCACCGCGATCATGGCGGTCGGGTTCATTCTGCTGTCGCTGATGGACGCCCATACCTCCACGCTCGTGCAGTCGCTGGACCTGCTGGTCCTCGGTGCCGGGATCGGGCTGAGCATGCAGGTGCTGATCCTGACCGTGCAGAACACCGTCGACTTCACCGATCTGGGTGTCGCCACCTCGGGTGTCACGTTCTTCCGCACGATCGGTAGTTCGTTCGGTGCCGCGATCTTCGGTTCGCTGTTCAGCAACTTTCTGGCCGACCGGCTGCCGCCGGCCCTGGCCGCCAGTGGCGCCTCACCCGAGGCCGCGCAGTCACCGCAGGCGTTGCACAAGCTTTCGCCCGCGGCGGCCGCGCCGATCATCGACGCCTATGCCGACTCGTTGAGCAAGGTGTTCCTGTTCGCGGCGCCGGTGGCGATCGTCGGCTTCGTGCTGGCGCTGTTCCTCAAACAGGTTCCGCTGCGCGACGCGGCCGCCACCGGCAGCACCGACCTCGGCGAAGGGTTCGGTATGCCGACCACCGAACCGGCCGAAAAGGTGCTGGAAGTGGCGGTCAGCCGGCTACTGCGGGAAAGCCGGGGCCAGCACCTGCCGGCCCTTGCCCGGGCGGGCGGCACCCGCCTCGACGTCCCGCTGATGTGGGCGGCGCTGCAGATCTACCGGCACGCACAGGTGGCCGGTGCGGCGGACCTCAGCGCCGTCGCGTCGCAGCACCGGGTGCCCGTCGAAATTCTGGAGCCGACGTTCGACCGGCTGGTCGCGACCGGCTACGCCCAGCGCAGCGGCGATCAACTCTGGCTCACCGCGGCCGGCGCCGCTGAGGTCAACCATGCGCGCAACATGCTGGCGAGCTGGATCACCGACACCCTCACCCGCTCGCCTGCCTTCGAAGGCAGGCCCGACCGGATGCAGGTGCAGGGCGCGATCGAGCGGATCGCGCGCAGCGTGCTGGAACAGAACGACGACGAGAGCGCCCAGGCCACCCGTCCGATGGTGCTCGGTCCGCAGCGTGCGGCCAGTCCGACCGCGCCGACAACACGGCTGGCCAGCCCGATGGCGAGCGCGACGGCGGTGGCGACAACGGCAGGCAACGAACCGACCCGGCCGTTTCGGGCGCGGGCCGAATTCCGTCAGCCGCCGCCGGGACCGCCGCGCCGTTAGTGGTGATGCGGGATCAGATCCGCCCGCCGGGGAACATCGTCTTGACGGCTTGGGTCATGGTGTTGCGCGCGGTGGCGTCGTCGACCGGCTGCAGTGAGGCCATGGCCAGAACGAAGCGACGGTCCGAGCCGATCACGCCGGTGGACATGTGCAGCCAGTTGCCGCCGTTCCAACAGCACATCCAACCTTGTTTCACCGCAACGGGTTCGGCGAACAACCCGTCGGGAATGCCGAACCGCTGCGGGTAACCGTCCACGCCGGTGGGAGTCGACGCCGACAGATCGCCGAGGATGGCGGCGGCCTGCGAGGCGGGCAGACCGCCCGCGCCGTCGAGCAGCATGTCGTAGTAGCGGACCAGATCGGCGGTGGTGCTCATGGTGTTCCACCAGTTGCCGTCGTACGGTGCGGTGGTCGAGGACAGTCCATAGCGCGCGGTGACCCGGCTGATGATTGCGTTGCCGCCGCCCTCGCCCCAGAACACCTCCGCGGCGCTGTCGTCGGACGACCGCAGCATCACGTCAAAGGACTGTTGCTCCTCGGGTGTCAGCTGGCGCTGCCCCTTGGCCACCTGCATCAGTAGGTCGTCGGCGATGAACAGTTTGCTGACCGAGGCCACCGGGAAGGGGGCGTCGTCACCGCCGGTGAGGACCTTCCCGGTCCTTCGGTCCAACAGGGTGAAGCTGATGTCGGCGCCGTCCTGAGCGGCCTCGGAGGCGGCTTGCTTGGCCAGCACGTCCAGATTGGCCAACGATGCCGGGGGTGCGTCGGGCAGGGGATCGATGGCGGGAGATTGCGCGATGGCATTCGGATCGGCAGACAGCAGATTCACCGGGCGGGCCGCTGCGTCGCTGGCGCCCGCGTTCACCTCTGCGGACGAGGCGGCCACCAGGACGCCGATCAGTGCCGCTGCGGTGCCCGTGACCAGCATCGACAGATGCCGTCGCATGTCCATCTCCTTGAGGGCCTGGTGGAACGCTGAGATCCGGGGTGCCGCGTTGCCGCCCGACCGTAGTCCAGGTTAACGGTATCTTTTCTACACCGCGCGATTAGCTGACTGACAGATCAACGGCACCTCGGCGGGTCGCGCGATTTCACTGCTCGCGGTGCATCTGGCACAATTGAGCAGTTGCCGCGCGGGCTGGGACTTTTCCGCCTGCTGCGCCATACACCACGTGCCCGAATCCATCGGCCCGGCGACCGCCAGCGCGTTTTGCGCAGGCAGGTGGCTGCGCCGCGAACCGCAAGGAAGTGTCACCGATGAACACGCTGGACTTCGTCGACCAGGCGTCGCTGCGCGACGACATTCCGACCTTCAGCCCCGGGGACACCATCAATGTCCACGTGAAGGTCATCGAGGGCAACAAGCAACGCGTTCAGGTCTTCAAGGGTGTCGTGATCCGTCGTTCCGGCGGCGGCATCCGCGAGACCTTCACCGTGCGCAAGGAGAGCTACGGCGTCGGCGTCGAGCGCACCTTCCCGGTGCATTCGCCCAACATCGACCACATCGAGGTCCTCACCCGCGGTGACGTTCGTCGCGCCAAGCTGTACTACCTGCGCGAGCTGCGGGGCAAGAAGGCCAAGATCAAGGAAAAGCGCTGAGCTCCGACGCGTGCGCGGCGTGAGCAGTCAGCTGGTCTGACTACGCTAACGACGTGACCGACACAACGGGCTCGGACGACTCCACTCCGGACAACGCCACGCAGACGGACGTTCCGGGCGGCAAAGCCGCTGACGACACCCCTGAGACGGGGGAAAAGAAAAAGAAGTCCGCGCTGCGCGAAGGCGCGATCCTCGTCGCCATCGCGATAGTCCTCTACTACGTGATGCTGACGTTCATCGCGCGTCCGTACCTGATTCCGTCGGAATCGATGGAGCCCACCCTGCACGGCTGCGCAGGCTGCGTCGGCGACCGGATCATGGTCGACAAGGTCACCTACCGGTTCGGTGACCCGCGTCCCGGTGACGTCATCGTCTTCAAGGGGCCACCGAACTGGAACGTCGGATACAAGTCGATCCGGTCCACCAACACCGTGGTGCGCTACATCGAAAACGCGCTGTCCGTGGTCGGGTTCGTGCCGCCCGACGAGAACGACTTGGTCAAGCGCGTCATCGCGACCGGCGGCCAGACGGTGCAATGCCGCGCCGACACCGGGCTGACCGTCGACGGCAAGCCGCTCACCGAGCCGTACCTCAACGCGCAGACGATGATGGCCGACCCGCTGGTGTACCCGTGCCTGGGCAACGAGTTCGGTCCGGTCAAGGTGCCCGACGGCCGGTTGTGGGTGATGGGGGACAACCGCACGCATTCGGCGGATTCGCGGGCCCACTGCACCAGCACACCCGCCGACGCCCAGAAGGGCATTTTGTGCACCGGCGACCCGACGGCCGGCACCGTGCCGGTGAGCAACGTGATCGGCAAGGCGCGGTTCATCGCGTGGCCGCCGTCTCGCTGGGGTGGTGTGTCCTCGTTCGACCCGCAGCAGGGCTGATCCGTGCCGGCGATGACGTGGCCGCCGCGGACGGTGATCCGCAAATCGTCAGGACTGCGGACCCTCGAATCCGCTTTGTACCGAAGCGGTTTGGGCCCGGTGGCCGGGGTCGACGAAGTCGGCCGGGGTGCGTGCGCAGGCCCGCTGGTGGTGGCGGCCTGTGTGCTGAGCCCGAATCGTCTCGAGAGTTTGGCCGCGCTCGATGACTCCAAGAAGCTGAACCACGCCGAGCGGGAGCGCCTGTTCCCGATCATCAAGCGCTACGCGCTGGCCTATCACGTGGTGTTCATACCGGCGCCCGAGGTGGACCGGCGCGGGGTGCACGTGGCCAACATCGAGGGCATGCGCCGCGCGGTGGCGGGGCTGTCGGTGCGACCGGGATATGTGCTGTCCGACGGATTCCGGGTGCCGGGGTTGCCGATGCCGTCGCTGCCGGTGATCGGCGGGGACGCCGCGGCGGCCTGTATCGCCGCGGCCAGCGTGCTGGCCAAGGTCAGCCGGGACCGGCTGATGGTGGCGATGGACGACGAACATCCGGGTTACGGCTTCGCCGAGCACAAGGGATACAGCACGCCGGCGCACAGTGCGGCGCTGAACGACCTGGGACCGTGCCGTCAGCACAGGTTTTCTTACATCAATGTGCGGCGGGTGGCCCGCTCCGGTGGTACGGAGATGGTGATGGAGTGCCCACCCCCGCAGCAAGACGATCAGGTGTGAGTCAAGATGGATAGCACCACGACCGAAGACAAAGAGGGCCGCTGAACCGATGAGTGCCGAAGATCTCGAAAAGTACGAGACCGAGATGGAGCTCTCGCTGTACCGCGAATACAAGGACATCGTGGGGCAGTTCAGCTACGTCGTGGAAACCGAGCGCCGCTTCTACCTGGCCAACAGCGTCGAGCTGGTGCCGCGCAACACCGACGGCGAGGTGTACTTCGAGCTACGCCTGACCGATGCCTGGGTGTGGGACATGTACCGCCCGGCGCGGTTCGTCAAGCAGGTCCGGGTGATCACGTTCAAGGACGTCAACATCGAAGAGGTCGAGAAGCCCGAGCTGCGGCTGCCCGAATAACGCTACCGCGCAACGCATTTACGTGTGAGCGACGAATCGCTGACGTACACTCCGTCCTAACTCAAGGGGGAGTATGTCGTCAACGGTGTGGTTGCGGGTAGGGGCGGCGAGTGCGACCGTGTGCGCGGTCGTGGCGGGATGTTCGTCCACTCAGCCTGAGGCGCAGCCGACGGCGGCCGAATCTGCGGTGACGCCGAGTGTCGCCGCGGCCAGCCCGGACAAGCCCGACCACCTCACGGCGGGCACCGACAACGTCGTCACCTTCGACTTCATCTACCCCGAGGGCGATGCGCACTGGACCGACGAGGCCAAAGCCTCGCTCACTGACGCCGCCAACGCCGTCGCCGCCTATCTCGAGGTTCCCAAACCCGTCACCATCACCTACAAGGTCGCCGACGACAACGAACCGAACCACCTCGCGCAGGCTGCCAGCGATCGCGTCGATGACGACTCGCCCGGGTACTTCCGCACGGTGGTCCAGCAGAAGCTGATCACCGGTGAGGATGCCAACGGCGCCTTGCCCGACGGCGATATCGACGTCAACTGGAACGCGAACTGGGCGCTGAGCGACGACGCCGTCACCGAAGGCAAGGACGACTTCAAGGCGACGATCATGCACGAGTTGGTGCACACGCTGGGCTTCGACACCGGCATCTCGGGCCCGGGGTCGCCCCAGGGCAAGAACCACCCGACGTTCGACAGCTTCATCGTGACTGCCGACGGCACCAAGGTGATCAACGACGACTACACGTTCAACACCGCTTTCGAGCCGAATCTCACCGGCGGCGACGGCGGACTGTTCTTCGGCGGGCCGAATGCGATGGCGGCCTACGACGGCAAACCGGTGCCGCTGCTCACCGACCCGGAGTGGAACGTCAGCAATGTCGCGCACCTGAATGGCCACGTCTTCACCGGTGAGAACAAGAAGATGATGAATCCTGGCGACGACGGTGACGGAGCGGAAGTGCGGGTGCTCAGTCCGGTCGAGCTCGGCATCCTCGCCGATCTGGGCTACCGGGTGCGCCAATAGGTCATCAGCGCAGCGATGCGTCGATCGCGTCCGCGGACAAGATCTTTTCCAAGACCAGCGCCGCGCTACCAATATTGCCCGCCTTATCGCCATAGGTCGACGGGACGACCTGAAGATGCCGAGTCGCGAGCGCAGTTGCGTTGCCGTACAACGTCTCTCGTAACCCGGCCACGAAGACGTCGTAGGCGCCTGACATGTCGCCGCCGACGACGAGCACCTCGGGATTGAGGAGGTTCACCGCTGCGGCGATCACTTCGCCGACGTGGCGGCCACTTTCGCGCAGTAGCCGGCGCACCTCGCCGTCGCCGTGATTGGCCAGTTCGACGACATCGCGAATGTGGTTCACGGCTCGGCCCTGCTCCTGCAGCGTGCGGACCAGCGCCCACCCGCCGGCGACGGCCTCCAGGCATCCGGTGTCGCCGCATCGGCACGGGATGCCTGCTGCAGCGGCGGTCTTGTTGTGGCCGAACTCGCCGGCCGCGCCGACGGCGCCGCGTTGCAGTACCCCGCCGGACACGATCCCGGCGCCGAGTCCGGTGGATGCCTTGATCAGCAGCAGGTCGTCGTGAATCTTCAGCGGGCCGCGACGTTCCGAGAGGGCCTGGACGTTGGTGTCGTTGTCGAGCACGATCGGCGCCGACGTCAGGTTGCGGAAGTACGGCTCCAGCGGGACGCCGTCCCATCCGCTCATCACCGGCGACGCCAGGCTGCAGCCACGCTGCTGGTCGACGGTTCCAGGCAGCGAGACCCCGACACCGAGTACGTCCTGAAGGGGCCTGCCGGTCTCGTCGAGCAGAACCTCCAGTCGCTTGACCAGGTCGGGCATCAGGTCGTCGGGGCCGATGCGGATCTCAGAGTCCATATCGGCCAGCGCCTGGATGTCGCCGGCGAGGTTGCAGACAGCCAATCGGGTGCGACTTCGTCCGATGGCTGCTGACAGCACCACTGCGGCCTCGGCATTGAACCGGACCAGTGCGGGGGGCCGGCCGCCGGTCGACGGTCCCTCTTCTCCTTCGGAGACCAGGCCGCGGCGCCCGAGTGCGGCAATGCGGCTTCCCACGGCCGTCCTGGACAGACCGGTCAGTTCCCGAATTTCGGTGCGGGTGGTGGCGACACCGTCACGGATGAGCCCGAAGATCTCCCCGGCGGTAGCGGGGGCGGCAGAACGCCTGGTGACGGGCACCTTTCCATTGAACCAAGAACTATCTGTGCTGCATAGCGATGGAGACACCCGTCACTTTCACCGAAATAAAACAAAAGTCGGTTGGTTGAGCGGTGTAAGTGGCGCTAGTGTCGGGGCAGGGATCGAGCGCTGCACTGCGGCAGCAACCGCCACCGCACAGAAAGGCGATAGCTCCCGTGACACTCACCTCCCGACCCGCCGCGCCGGCGGCTTCTCCCACGTTGTGCCCGACAAGAACAGGGCTGGGCATCCTGGCCCTGGCGCTGGGTTCGTTCGGCATCGGCACCAATGAGTTCGTCGCGATGGGCCTCTTGCCCGAGATCGCCGGTGGACTGCACATCTCCGAGCCGACCGCGGGCCATGTGATTTCCGCCTATGCGCTCGGCGTTGTGGTCGGCGCCCCGGTGCTGGCCGCGATGACCGCGAAGTTCAACCGCAAGATCGTGCTGATGAGCCTGATGGCGTTGTTCGCCATCGGCAACGTGGCCACCGTCCTGGCGCCCAACTATCCCGTTCTGATCGGAGCACGCTTCCTTGCCGGCCTCCCACACGGCGCGTATTTCGGCGTCGCCGCGCTGGTGGCCGCGCGGCTCCTCGGACCCGAGCGGCGGGCCAAGGCGGTCGCGCAGGTGATGACGGGGCTGACGGTGGCGACCGTGGTCGGGGTGCCGCTGGCATCCTGGCTGGGGCAACTGTTGGGCTGGCGCAGCGCGTTCGCGTTGGTCGTCGCTATCGGCTTGTTGACGTTGGTGGCGATCTGGATGTGGCTGCCGGATATCGGCCGGGGTCACGCCACGAGCACTCGCACCGAACTGGACGCGTTGCGGCGCCCGCAGGTGTGGCTGGCGCTGCTGATCGGCATGGTGGGCTTCGGCGGCATGTTCGCCGTCTACACCTACATCGCCACCACGTTGACCGACGTGTCGGGAGTGCCGCGCTCCTGGGTTCCCCTGGGCCTGATGGTTTTTGGTGTCGGCATGGTGGTCGGCAACTTCGCCGGCGGTCGGGTGGCCGACCGCTCGGTCATCCGCGGGCTGTACCTCTCGATGACGTCGTTGGCGGTGGTGCTGGCGGTCTTCGTGGCCGCCGCGCACAACCCGTTCACCGCCATGGTGCTGCTGTTCGGCATCGGTGCGAGTGGCGCGGCTATTGCGCCGGCGTTGCAGACCCGGCTGATGGATGTCGCCGCGCGGGCGCAGACGTTGGCCGCGGCACTGAATCACTCGGCCTTGAATATCGCCAATGCGTCAGGTGCGTGGATCGGGGGGCTGGTCATCGCCGCGGGTTACGGCTACACCGCTCCGGCGGCGGCGGGCGCGGTGCTTGCTGTCACCGGACTGGTGGTGTTGACCGTCTCGGTGGCACTGCAGCGTCGTCCTTCGGTGGTGTCGTCATGATCCGAGCCCTGATGGCTCTTCGCCGGCTGCGTGAGCCCCTGTGCGTCGATGTGTATCTGCCTGCGCGGCAACGTCTCACGATCGTCGTGGGAGAGCGAGCCGTCCGCCGCGAGGCCAGCTGATGACCGAGCACGTGATCTTTCGCTACGACCCCGACCATCAGCCGCAGATCACCTTCCGCGGCGTTGCGAGCGGGTGCGCCGGCGGTATGAACACGCTGACTGAAGCGCGTGCGTCATATCGGACCTGCCTGTCGGTCCGGCTGCACGTCGACCGGCGTGCGTTACCGCCGGTCGTCGAACACATCGAAGGCTTGGTCAGTGGAATGTGGGTGCGCACCAAAGTCGGTGCCGTGCACCGGGATAAATCCAGCGAGAGGATGCTGCTGCAAATCCTGCTGGCCGAGCAGACCGGTTTGCGCGACGAGGTAGCCCGACTGTCGTCCGCGGGGGCGGAGCCGGTGGTGGTACTGGTCGAACCCGACCAGATCCTCGGTACGTTGCTCGATCAGATGTCGGCGCGGGACGCGTTGCTGGCTGTCCATTCCGACGACAACGGATCGGTAGGATGGAACGTTCTGTATGGCACGGATTCGATAGGCGCACAGGATGTTCCGCGGGTCAGCGATGACAGCGCGTTTCGAGCGATGTCGTTGTCCGGGTTCACCCAGACGTGTACAGGTGGCCGAGTGGTCCTGCGTGGGTCGGCGGCCGGACTCGCGTCATGACTCCGCTGCTTGATCACGGGGTTGGCAGCTCGGTGTCGGGGAACACTGATGCTGAGAACATGCGCGAAGGGAGGGCCATGCGTGCGACGCCGCAATGCTGGCTGACCGATATGGACGGCGTCCTGGTCCGCGAGGAGCACGCGCTACCCGGGGCCGCGGAATTCTTGCAGTGCCTGATCGACAAACAGCGCCGGTTCCTGGTCTTGACCAACAATTCGATCTACACCCCGCGTGATCTGGCGGCGCGGTTGGCGCGCTCAGGGCTGGACGTGCCGGAGGCGGCGATCTGGACCTCCGCGCTGGCCACGGCGGCGTTCCTCAACGATCAGCTGCCGGGTGGGTCGGCGTATGTGATCGGTGAGGCGGGGTTGACGACAGCGCTGCACGAGGCGGGGTACACGCTGACCGATACGGGCCCGGACTTTGTGGTGCTCGGGGAAACACGGACGTATTCGTTCGAGGCGATCACCAAAGCGATCCGGTTGATCGGTCGGGGTGCCCGCTTCATCGCCACCAATCCGGATGTGACCGGTCCATCCGCCGAGGGGCCGCTACCCGCGACTGGGTCGGTGGCCGCGTTGATCACCAAGGCGACCGGGCGGGAGCCGTATTTCGTCGGCAAGCCGAACCCGATGATGTTTCGCAGTGCGTTGAATCGCATTGAGGCCCATTCGGAAAGCACGGTGATGGTCGGCGACCGGATGGACACCGATGTGGTGGCCGGTATCGAGGCGGGACTGGAAACCATTCTGGTGCTGACGGGTTCGACGACGATCGAGGATGTCGAGCGCTATCCATTCCGGCCGGCGCGGGTGCTGCCGTCGATCGCGGAGGCGATTGATCTGGTGTGAGGCCGCGGGGTGAACGCGGGTTCGGACCGCTCTAGGGCTCCGGCAGAGCCAGCGTCGCCAGACGCACGGGGTCGGTGATCGATGAAATAGCGCTCAGTCGACCGTCTTTCACCGTGCACACCATGAGGCCAAGGGGTTTACCCCGGCTGCTCCATGCCGCAATTCCCGGCGTCCCGTTGACCAGAACGCGCCGCGCGGTCACCTTCGCGCGTCGTCCGCGGCGCACCGCATCGACCGCTTCGGCGGCGCCGACGGTGACAGTGACTCCGCGTGCGGTGTGGTGCTCCCATTTGATGTCGGGCGCGAGAACGTCGAGTAGGGCGTCGAAGTCACCATCGCGGACGGCCTGCAGGAATGCATCGACGACGGCACGCTGCTCGTGGAGAGCGGATGGGGACGTCGGTGCCGCGCGGACCTTCCGCCGCGCACGGCTTGCGGCCATTTTCGTCGCACCCGTCGTCTTGCCGACGATGCCGGCGATGTCGGAGAACGGGACGGCGAACATGTCGTGCAGAACGAACACCAGCCGTTCCTCAGGGCCGAGTGACCCCAGCACAGCCAACAGTGCGATGCCCACCAAGTCGGCCAGCACAGCAGAGTCTTCCGGCCCGTCGACGTCATCGGCGACGACAAGTTCGGGGGAACCATCGCCAAACGGAACCTCGGCCCTGGCCGCGCGGGCGCGTAACATGTCGATACAGACACGACCGATAACCGTGGTGAGCCAGCCGGCGGGATTGTCGACCGATGCCGGGTCTTGCCGCGCGAAGCGCAGCCACGCCTCCTGCACAGCGTCCTCGGCGTCGGCGTATGAACCCAGGATTCGGTGCGCAATGGTCAGCAAGCGTCCTCGCTGCGCTTCGAATTGCTGCTCTCTGCTGGTGTCATGCGTCATGTTGTTACCTCGCGTCGGCGGAACCCGTCATCACCAATGACGAGTCCGGAAGGACTGAGGTAACCACAGAGAGCGAGATCATGAACACGATGCTTTGGGTTGTTGCCGGCATACTGTCGGTTGCGTTCGCCGTCGGCGGTGCCAGCCAGATCCTGCTGAGTAAAGCCCGCTATCGGGCTCTGTCGGCCAGTCAACATTGGGTCGATGATTTCAGCCCTGCTCACGTCAAAGCGATTGGAACCATCAAATTTCTCGGCACCGCAGGGCTGGTGCTCCCCGGGCTGGTGAACGTCGCGCCGACATTGGTTCCACTGGCGGCCACCGGGCTGATGTTGTTCATGGCGGGTGCTGCGACGACTCGCTTCCGGCGCAGTGAATGGGTGTCGATGTTCGGTGATGTCGTATTCATCTGCGTGTTTGCCTTGGTGGCGTGGGGCCGCTTCGTGCTGTATCCCATCACGTGAGTTCGGTGGCGTGTGACACCCGGCTTCGGTGTGCATGGCGACAGCAGAGGTCCACCTCATCAGCGTGTTGAACTCCGCTGTGGATGAACCCGGATCTGGGGATAACTAACGGTTCTCACGCAATTTCGGGTCATCGGTGTCGACGGGTGTCGGACGGGTGGTCGACGCTGCATCCATGACGACGTTGACGCGCAATCAACTTGGTGCGCTCGGGGAGCAGCTGGCGGTCGAGCATCTCGAGGCGCTCGGGTTGCGGATCGTGACCCGCAATTGGCGGTGCCGCTACGGCGAACTGGACATCATCGCCGCCACCCGAGATCGCGCGGTGGTGTTCGTGGAGGTGAAGACCCGCACCGGTGACGGGTTCGGCGGGTTGGAGTACGCGGTCACGCCCGCGAAGGTGCGTCGCATCCGCCGGCTGGCCGGAATTTGGTTGGCCGGCCAGGATCAGCGTTGGGCGGCCGTGCGCATCGATGTGATCGGGGTGCGCATCGGTCGGCAGCGCACTCCGGAGATCACCCACCTGCGTGGGGTCGGCTGATGGCATTGGGACGGGCCTACTCGGTCGCGGTGCGCGGGCTGGACGGTGAGATCGTCGAGATCGAGACCGACATCACCTCGGGGCTGCCCGGCGTCCATCTCGTGGGACTGCCCGATGCCGCGTTGCGTGAGTCCCGCGATCGCGTGCGTGCGGCCATCACCAACTGCGGAAACGACTGGCCGCAGTCGCGCCTGACCCTGGCCCTCTCGCCGGCCACCCTGCCCAAAACCGGCTCGCTCTATGACATCGCCATCGCCGCCGCCGTGCTCTCGGCGAGTCACAAGAAGCAGTGGGATCGACTGGAGAAGACGGTGTTGTTGGGAGAGTTGGCACTCGACGGGCGGATTCGCCCAGTGCGTGGCGTACTACCCGCGGTGCTGGCCGCCAAGAAGCAGGGCTGGCCCACCGTGGTGGTGCCCATCGTGAACCTGGCCGAGGCCAGCCTGGTCGACGGTATCGAGGTCCTCGGGGTTCGCACACTGCAGCAGTTGCAGGGCTGGCTCAAGGGAAAGGCCGCTCTCGCCGACCGGGTCGACGCGCGGGTATCGCAGGCCGAGCAGGTCGCCGACCTGGCCGATGTCGTCGGCCAGAGCCACGCCCGGTTCGCGGTCGAGGTCGCCGCTGCGGGGGCGCATCATCTCATGCTCACCGGTCCGCCTGGTGTCGGGAAAACAATGCTGGCGCAACGCCTCCCGGGGCTGTTGCCCGAACTCACGGAAAGCGAGGCCTTGGAGGTGACGGCCATTCATTCGGTGGTCGGTATGCTCTCGGAGACCACCCCGCTGATCACCCGGCCGCCGTTCATCGCACCGCACCACTCGTCGAGTGTGGCGGCACTTGTCGGCGGCGGCTCGGGCATGGCTCGCCCGGGTGCGGTCAGTCGCGCGCACCGCGGCGTCCTGTTCCTCGATGAGTGCGCCGAGATTCGGGTCAGTGTCCTTGAGTCTTTGCGAACACCCTTGGAAGACGGGGAAATCCGGCTCGCCCGACGTGACGGTGTGGCGTGTTACCCGGCGCGGTTCCAACTTGTGATGGCAGCCAACCCCTGCGCGTGCGCCAAGACCGACCCGAAGGACTGTATCTGCACGTCGCTGGACAAGCGACGCTATCTCGGCAAGCTGTCCGGCCCGCTCATGGATCGCGTGGACCTACGGGTGGAGATGCACACGGTGCGTGCCGGTGCTTTCGCGCCCGAGGCCGCGGAAAGCACTGCGGCCGTGCGTGATCGGGTCGGACAGGCCCGCGCGGCGGCCGCCGAACGTTGGCGTCGCTATGGTTTCACCACCAACGCCGAGGTGACTGGTTCGGTGTTGCGCCGAAAGTTCCGGCTCGACAGCACCGCGATGGCGCCACTGAAGACCGCACTGGAACGCGGTGTGTTGAGCATTCGTGGTGTCGACCGATCCTTGCGGGTCGCGTGGACGTTGGCGGATCTGGCCGGCCGAACGATGCCCAATGTTGACGACGTCGCCGTGGCCCTGAGCTTCCGCCAGGCAGGAGCGAAGCCATGACCGACGACGTCACCACCCTGGCATGGGCGTATCTGTCCCGGGTGGCCGAACCGCCCTGCGACGAGATCGCGACGCTGGTCGGCGAGGTCGGCCCGGTGGAAGCGTCCCAGCGGGTCGCTGCCGGCGAGGTGAGCGACGCGTTGCGCGAACGCACGGCCGCCCGACGCGATATCCACGCGGCGGAAGCTGATCTCAACCTGCTGGAGCGGCGCGGTGGCCGGCTGATCACCCCCGACAGCGACGAGTGGCCGACCTTGGCCTTCACGGGCTTCGGTGGGGCGGCCGTGCGAGAGCGGCCGCAGGGCCGACCACCCCTGGCGCTGTGGGCGATCGGACCGGCCCGGCTTGACGAGGTCGCCGAGCGATCGGCGGCCATCGTCGGGACCCGCGCATGTTCGAGTTACGGCGAACACGTCGCAGCCGAATTGGCCAACGGGTTGGCCGAGCGTGAGGTCACCGTGGTCTCCGGCGGCGCCTATGGCATCGACGGCGTCGCACATCGTGCTGCGCTGGCCGCCGACGGGCCGACGGTGGCGGTACTGGCCGGCGGCATCGACGTTCTGTATCCGGCCGGACACTCGTCGCTCCTGCACCGGATCAGTAATGCGGGCCTGCTGCTCACGGAGTATCCGCCGGGCGTGCGGCCGGCGCGGCACCGCTTTCTGACCCGCAATCGCCTGGTCGCGGCGCTGGGTGCGGCCACGGTGGTGGTGGAGGCGGGGGTGCGCAGCGGGGCGGCGAACACCGCGGCGTGGGCACGGGCTCTGGGCCGGGTGGTGTGCGCAGTGCCCGGCCCGGTGACGTCGGCCTCGTCGATGGGGTGTCATGTGCTGTTGCGCGGCGGTGCCGAGCTGGTGACGCGGGCCGACGAGGTCGTTGAATTGGTCGGCCGAGCAGGCGAATTCGCCGATGAGGAGCCGCGGCCGACAGGTCCGCTCGACGGTTTGAGCGATGCCGAGAAACAGGTGTACGAGGCGCTGCCCGCCCGCGGTGTGCGCAGTGCCGACGAGATCGCGGTGGCCTCCGGCCTGGCGCCCACCGCGGTGCTCGGCCCGTTGGCGATGCTCGAGATCGCCGGGCTGGCCCGCCGCGACGACGGCTGCTGGCGGTTGGTGCGTACACCGCCCTGACCGACGTGGACGGCCACAACCCGAGGTCGAAACGTATAGTCAAGGCGGTTGGCTAACGATTCTCGTCGGGAGGCGATGTGGCCGGTCGACCACTACACACATTCCAGGTTGTCAGCACCGAGCAGCTGGCCCCGCACATGGTGCGGGTCGTCCTCGGTGGCACCGGGTTCGACACCTTCACACCTGGTGAGTTCACCGACTCCTACGTCAAGTTCGTCTTCGTACGTGACGACGTCGACGTCTCGTCGCTGCCGCAACCGCTGACGCTGGACAGCTTCAAGGTGCTGCCGCCCGAACAGCAGCCCACCGTGCGCACTTACACGGTGCGCCGCGTCGATCCCGAAGCGCGCCAGATCACCGTCGACTTCGTGGTCCACGGCGAGCACGGGGTGGCCGGGCCGTGGGCCGCTGCCGCCAAAGCCGGCGACACCATCCACCTGATGGGACCTGGCGGAGCGTACTCGCCGGACCCGGCCGCCGACTGGCACCTGTTCGCCGGTGACGAAGCGGGCCTTCCCGCGATCAGCGCTGCTCTGGAAGCGTTGCCGCTCAATGCTGTTGGCAAAGCCTTCATCGAAGTCGCCGGACCCGAGGACGAAGTCGAGCTCAACGCACCGGAATCCGTGGCGATCAATTGGATCTACCGCGGCGGGCGCGCCGATCTCATCGGCGACGACCGGGCCGGTGATCACGCCCCGCTGATCGAGGCCGTGACCACCACCCCGTGGTTGCCGGGCCAAGTCCAGGTCTTCATTCACGGCGAAGCCCAAGCCGTCATGCACAACCTGCGGCCCTACATCCGCAAGGAGCGCGGCGTCGACGCTAAGTGGGCGTCGATCTCCGGCTATTGGCGGCGCGGCCGCACCGAAGAGACCTTCCGGCAGTGGAAGAAGGAACTCGCCGAAGCCGAAGCCGGGGACGGTTAGGCCGGGGCGAGCACCTGGGTGTCGTCGTCGGCGTCCGGCTCCCTGGCCTCGGGTCTGGACACTGCGGGCATCCGCTCGCTGTAGGCCGGGCGTTGGCGCACCCGCAGCGGCCACCAGAACCAGGGCCCGAGGATCGCGGCGATCGACGGTGTCATCAACGACCGGACGATCAACGTGTCGAGCAACAACCCGATGCCGATCGTCATGCCGCCCTGGCCTACGTTCAGCAGGTCGCCGGAGATCATCGAACCCATCGTGAAGGCGAACACCAGTCCCGCGGCGGTCACCACGGTGCCGGTGCTGCCCATGGACCGGATGATGCCGGTGTTGATGCCGGCACCGATCTCCTCCTTGAATCGCGACACCAACAGCAGGTTGTAGTCGCTGCCGACGGCCATCAGGATGATCACCGCGAATGCCAGCACGATCCAGTTCAATTCGATGCCCACGATCCGTTCGAAGATGAACACCGACAGGCCGAACGCGGCACCCAGCGAGATCACGACCGTGCCGACGATCACCATCGACGCCACCAGGGCGCGCGTGATGATCAGCATCACGATGAAAATCAGGGTCAGAGCAGCGAACGCGGCAATCATGGTGTCGTACTTCGCCCCTGCCTGCACATCGCGGTACGTGGCCGCGGTCCCGGTGAGGTAGACATCGGCGTTGGCCAGTGAGGTGCCCTTGATCGCCTCGTGCGCTGCCGTCAGCTGGTCGTCCACCACCGAAATGCCCGCCTCGGAGGCGGGGTTCACATCGTGGGTGACGATGAGCCGCGCCGCCTTGCCGTCAGGGGAGAGGAACAGCTTGAGCCCCTTCTGAAAGTCGGGGTTGGCGAACACTTCCGGTGGCAGATAGAAGTAATCGTCGCTCTTGGAGGCATCGAATGCCTCACCCATCGCGGTCGCGGTGTCGGTCATCTGCTGCATCTGCTGGATGAGCCCGTCGAAACTGCTGTGGATGGTCTGCAGCGTGTGCTGCATCGTCGTGGCGGTCGTGATGATCGGGCCGAACTCCTGCACCATCTGGGGCACCAGCGCGTCGATGTCGCCCATGCCATTGACCATCTTGTCCATACCGTCGACCATCGCGGTCATGTCGGTCTGCAGCGCGGCCATGTTGTCACTGAACGTGTTGACGCCGTCCATGGCGTCGAACGCCGAACGCACCGCAAAGCAGGCCGGAATGTTGAAACAGTGTGGCTCCCAGTAGAAGTAGTTACGGAACGGCCGCACCTCGTCATCGAAATTGGCGATGTTATCCCGCATCTGGTCCAGGGTGGCCTTCATGGTGTTCATGTCAGCGACGCTGCGATGCGCGGAGTCGACCATGCCGTTGGCCGAGCCGACGGTGGTGTGCATGGCGGTGGAGAACTTCACCATCAACGCCTGCATCTGCGTCATCGAAGCGATCATCGTGCCCATGTCATCACTCATCTTGCTGATGTCACCGACCCGCTCCTTCAAGAACTGAAGGTTCTGGGTGATCGGCACCGAGGACATGCTGATCTGGTACGGAATGGAACTGTGCGCGATGGGGGAGCCCAGAGGCCGCGTGATGCTCTGCACCATTGCGATGCCTTTGATCCTGAACAGCGCCTTGGCAATCCGGTCGAGCACGATCATGTCGGTTGGATTGCGCATGTCATGGTCCGACTCGATCGTCATGATGTCGGGATTGAGCCGGGCTGTGCTGAAGTGCTTTTCGGCTGCGGTGTAGCCAACGTTGGCCGGCACGTCGTCGGGAATGTAGTGCCGGTCGTCATAGCTCGTCTTGTAGCCGATCATGGCGAGTAGGCCGAGGAGCACGACACTGGTTGCCGCGGCCAAGATCGGTTTGGGCCAGCGGACCGTTGCGGTGCCGACCTTGCGCCACCCCCTGGTCTTCATCATCCGCTTGGGGTCCAGCAGTCCAAAGCGGCTGGCCACGACCAGAATGGCAGGGGCCACGGTGAGCGCCGCGGCCACGACGATGATCAGCGCCAGTGCCGACGGGTAGGCCAGCGAGTTGAAGTAGGACAGCCGGGTCAGGCGCAACGTCAGCATGGCGCCCGCGATGGTCAGGCCTGAGCCCAGAATGACATGCCCAACCCCGTGAAAAGCGGTGTAGTAGGCCGATTCCGGGTCCTCGCCATTTTGCCTGGCCTCGTGGTAGCGGCCGATCAGGAAGATCGCGTAGTCGGTACCCGCGGCGATCGACAACGCTGTCATCAGCGGAACCGAGAACGTCGAGAAGTCCATGATGCCCAAGTGGCCGATCACCGCGACCGCGCCACGGGCAGAACCCATCTCGATCCCCACGATCGCCAAAATGAGCAGCACCGTGCTGAAGGACCGGTACACCAGAGCCAGCATGATGGTGATGACGATCATCGTGACCACAGTCATCTTGATCATGCCGCGGTCACTCGCCTCGAGTGAGTCTGTGGTCAGCGGCGCAGGCCCGGTGACATAGGCGTGCAGGCCCGCCGGGGGAGGGGTGTCAGCGATGATCTTGCGGACGGCGTCCACCGAATGGTTGCCCTCGGTGCTGCCCTGGTCGCCGGCGAGGTTCAGTTGGACGTAGGCGGCCTTGCCGTCACTGCTTTGCACGCCTGCGGCGGTGATCATGTCACCCCAGAAGTCGTGAACGTGCTCGACGTGCTTAGTGTCGGCGTTGAACTTGCCCACCAGCGTCTCGTAGTACCGGTGCGCGGCCTCACCCAGCGGTTGATCGCCGACCAGCACCACCATCGCGATGCTGTCAGAGGTCGACTCACCGAACTTTTGTCCCATCCGCTTGGCGGCGATCACCGAGGGAGCATCCTGTGGTGACATCGACACGGCATTGGCCATGCCGACCTTCTCGACCTGAGGGACAAGCAGATTCACCGCGGCGGTGAAGGCCACCCAGACCAGGATGAGCGGGACCGCGAGCGCTCGGATGGTGCGGGGAACCCGGGTGCGAGTGTCCTTCTCGTGCGCGCTCATGCGGCTTTGTCCAGACAGAAGGCCTGGGCGTCGCGGCCATTGGCGAAGTTTTCGGCGACGAGCTTGTCGTCGACCAGGATGCGGCAGCCGAGTGCGTCGGTGTCACCCTGAGCGACGACATTGGCCAGGACACCGGGGTCGGTCGTGCTCACTGTCACGGACCACGGCAGTTCGGTAAAGGCCGCCTCTCGGGTCTTGCCGTTGACGTCGAGGTAGCTCACCCGACCGGAAGCGCCTGGCGGGCCGACGATCTCATACGTCACCCGCTTGGTGTTGATCGGCTTGATCGCGTCGGCCGGCATCTCGGCGGTGGTGTAAGGCTTGTCGGAGTCGAAGAACGTTCGGAGCCGGCTGACCACGCCGACCGCTGCTACCAGGGCGATGACGACGATCGCCACCACCCAGAACCGTTTCAGCAAGCCAAACATTGGGGGTATGCCCTCCTCGACCGTCGTTTCGTCATCGTCACGGCATCGACACGCTGCGTTTAGAGCACAAGGTCATCTCCTCGCAGGTACCACCGGACTCTGGCCGCATTCCGCAGCCGTTGTCCTCAGTAGTAATACCATAGGGGGTATGGTATACAGAAACTATGCGAGATCCGAAAGTCGACGACGCGGGCGTCGAGAATCAGCAGCCCCGGTGTGATGTCGCTGTGGAGGCGGCGCTGAACCGATTGCGGCGCGTTCACGGCCAGCTCGGCGGTGTGATCGGCATGATCGAGGACGGACGAGGATGCAAAGACGTCGTCATCCAGCTCGCTGCTGTATCAAAAGCGTTGAACAGGGCCGGATTCGCCATCATCGCTAGTGGGCTGCGAGACTGCCTCGACCCGTCGGATGACAAGGCGGTCGGCGCCAACGACCTCACCATCGAAGAACTCGAGAAGCTGTTCCTGAGCCTGGCCTAGCCAGCGGTATCGAAAGGAAATCTCATGTGTCGTGCCGTCACTTGTCGTAAGTGTGGAAAGACGACCTGGGCGGGGTGCGGTATGCACGTCGACGCCGTACGCCGAGGTGTGCCTGCCGGGCAGTGGTGCCCGGGTCACGCGGCGAGCGAGACGCCGCGATCGCGCTGGAATCCGTTCAAGCGCAGCAACTGATGCCTCACCCGGTCTGCGACTGGTAACAGGCAGGACACGGTGCCGCGTCGGTCGGCCGCGGTAACGCTCGCGGGTGCGAACGTAGAGGCGTGGACCCGAGCGACTACGCGGCGATCCTCGACGAGTACGCCGAGCACCTCGCATTGGAGCGCGCCCGCTCCGAGCACACCCAACGGGCCTATCTCACCGATCTGAGATCGCTGTTCACCTTTCTCGATGAACGCGCGCCCGGCGCCGGGTTGGCAGGTCTGACCCTGCCGATCCTGCGCTCATGGCTGGCCGCCCAGTCCGCGAGCGGAGCGGCCCGCACGACCCTGGCCCGCCGCACCTCGGCGGTCAAGACGTTCACCGCCTGGGCGACCCGACGCGGACTGCTGGCCGACGACCCGGCCGTGCGGCTGCAGCTACCCAAGGCCCGCCGCACGCTACCCGCGGTGTTGCGCCAGGACCAGGCCATGGCGGCCATGGCCGCTGCCGACCTGGGTGCCGAGCAAGGCGACCCGCTCGCGCTGCGCGACCGATTGATCGTCGAGATGCTCTACGCCACCGGCATCCGCGTCAGCGAACTCTGCGGCCTCGACATCGACGACGTCGACACCGGCAGGCGGGTCCTGCGCGTCCTGGGCAAGGGCAACAAACAGCGCACCGTGCCGTTCGGAGCGCCGGCGCTGGCCGCGCTGACCGCCTGGTTGAGCGACGGCCGACCCGAACTCGCGACCGCTGACTCGGGCCCAGCGCTGCTGCTCGGCACCCGCGGCAAGCGACTGGACCCCCGCCAGGCCAGAACCGTCGTGCACCAAACCATGTCGGCGGTCGACGGCGCGCCCGATATCGGTCCGCACGGTCTGCGCCACAGCGCCGCCACCCACCTGCTCGAAGGTGGCGCCGACCTGCGCATCGTCCAAGAGATCCTGGGTCATTCTTCGCTGGCCACCACGCAGCTCTACACCCACGTGACCGTCGCGCGCCTGCGCGCGGTGCACGATCAGGCGCACCCGCGCGCCTGAACGCTTAAGTGCCGCAAAAGGTTTGGAAGCAGTTGCCGAAGTCTTCGGGGGCGGGATCGGCGTAACGCTCGAATCCCGGGCGTTCGTCGTAGGGAGAACTCACCACACGCAGTAGCCGGTCGAACAGCTCCATGTCACCTGCGGACGCGGCCGTCAGCGCTTCCTCGACCAGATGATTACGGGGGATATAGACGGGATTCGCCCGCTGCATCGCCTCGACATCGGGATCCAGTTCGCGCCACCGGCCGGCCCACGCCTCGAATGCCGGTTCCACCACACCGCCGGCAAGTCGGCGGAAGAATGACGTGTAGTCGACGCGCTCACTCTCGAGCAGCGCCACGAGGTCCTCGCAAAGTTTCTGCGCCGCAGCATCGTCGACGTTCTCGCTGAGTCCGAGTTTGCGGCGCATGCCCGCCGCGTACGCCGCGGAATACAGCTGCGGAAACTGTTGCAGCGACGCCGTTGCCCGCTCGACTGCGCGATCCTGGTCGTCGTCGATCAGCCCGAGCAGCGCCTCGGCGAAGCGGGCCAAATTCCACGCGGCGATCGTCGGCTGATTGCCGTACGCGTAGCGGCCCCACGAGTCGATCGAACTGAACACCGTCTTCGGGTCGAAGGTGTCCATGAATGCGCACGGCCCGTAGTCGATCGTCTCGCCCGAGATCGTCATGTTGTCGGTGTTCATCACGCCGTGGATGAACCCGACCAGCATCCACTGCGCGATCAGGTCCGCCTGCACGGCGATCACCGACTCCAGCAGGGCGAGGTACGGCTTGTCGGCGTCCGCGGCGGCGGGGTAGTGCCTGCTGATCGCGTGGTCGGCGAGTCGGCGCAGCACCTCCGATTCGCCTGCGGCAGAGACATATTGGAAGCTGCCAACGCGCAGATGACTCGACGCGACCCGGGCGAGGACCGCGCCGTCCAACACCGTTTCGCGCTGCACCGTGCGTCCGGTGGCGACCACCGACAGTGAGCGGGTGGTCGGAATTCCCAAGGCGTGCATCGCTTCACTGATGACATACTCGCGCAGCATCGGCCCGACGGCGGCCAAGCCGTCGCCGCCGCGGGCGAACGGTGTGCGACCCGATCCCTTGAGATGCAGATCGCGCAACCGGCCCTCGGTGTCGACCAGCTCACCCAGCAGCAGGGCGCGCCCGTCGCCGAGGCGTGGCACATAGCCACCGAACTGGTGACCGGCATACCCCTGCGCGACGGGTTCGGCGTCCGCGGGCAGCTGGGTCCCGACGAGAAGCCCGATCCCATCGGGGCCGCGCAGCCATTCGGGGTTCAGGCCGAGCTCGGCGGCCAGCGTCTCGTTGAGGACCAGCAGCCGCGGATCGGGGGCGGCTTCGGCCTGCCAGCGCAGCGCGATTTCGGGCACCTCAGTGGCGAATCGGTGGCCGAGGACGACGGTCGTATCGGGCGCAATACTCATTGCTCACCAGCCTACGGACGCCTCAGAACTTGGGTTCGGTAGCTGCTGCGGCGGCGTCTGCTTGGGCGCATGCACAAGATCGCGACGCTCACTGTGGCCGCAGCGGTGACGGCCGGCGTCCTGGCTCCCACCGCCCAGGCAGCGCACTCCAAGATCCAGTTCCTGGCTCCGTCGGGAAACATCGGTTGCCAACTCGGCACCGCGCCCGACGGGTCAGCCTTCGCGTGGTGCAAGGCGGACGAGCACAGGTGGATCGCCCCGCAGTCCCACACCTGCCCGCGCGCGAATGTCCCCGGCGCCATCGGCGAACCGGGAGGGGAGAACCTTCAGCTCGCCGAGGGTCAGGCGCCGTGCTTCGGATTCGTGATGAGCCAGCTGTTCTTCAGTGGGCAGTACGCGCCGCCGACGCTGCACTACGGCGACCGGCGATCAGTTGGCAGCATCACCTGCACGGTCGATCCCGCCGGAGTTACCTGCGCCGACAGCAAGACGGGCAACGCCTTCCAGATGTCGCGCGACGCCTACACGCTCACCGCGCCAGCGGCTTGAGCCGAACCGGCGTACTGGCCAGCAGCCCCAGTGGGTCGACGTAGTCGGCCCGCGACGCCGGGCCCCACATCGCTCCCCGATGCAGGCAGGCGGCGGCTGGGCAGCCCGCGTGCCCGGGCAGCAACCGACCCAGCACCGTCGACGCGTCGACCTGCTGACCGACCCGGACCACCGCCTCGACCGGTTCGTAGCTGGTGCGCAGCCCGCCGGGATGCGCCAGCGACACCACCGGCCGCCCGGCCAGCGTCCCGGCGAACACCACCGTTGCCGCGCCGGCGGCATAAACGGGCTGGTCAGCAGCCCCGGCCAGGTCCGCGCCGCGATGACCGCGGTGCCAATCCGGTGACGGTGCATCGAAGGCCCTGGTCACCGCGGGCGGGGGCCGCAGCGGCCACACCAGCCGCCCGGCGTCGGCCCGTCCGGGCGGCGCGCACAGCAGCACGGCGGCCGCCAGCACCGCAACGACGCGCATCGCTCCAGTTCAGCGGGATATGCCGGCGGACGGAAGTCGCCGGAGCCCGGGCTGTGGACCGGCGTGGCGCTGTGGACAAAGCACCCCCTCGAGCGGTGTAAACTTTGATCCGCAACTCGCGCGAGCGGGTTGACTTCGCGCGCCTGTTCCGCAAGTTCGCTACATCGACACTTGCACCACGCATGCCGGTTGGTCTCGTCGGAAACGACGGGTCGGCACGCCTCAGGCGCCAGGGCTTGGCTTCACCCGAAGCCGGGCGACAACCGACACAAAAGGATATGGCCATCATGGCTGTTGTAACCATGAAGCAGCTGCTTGACAGCGGCACCCACTTCGGGCATCAGACCCGACGCTGGAACCCCAAGATGAAGCGGTTCATCTTCACCGACCGCAATGGCATCTACATCATCGATCTGCAGCAGACGCTGACCTACATCGATCAGGCCTACGAGTTCGTCAAGGAGACCGTCGCCCACGGCGGCAGCATCCTGTTCGTCGGCACCAAGAAGCAGGCTCAGGAGTCCATCGCTGACGAGGCCACCCGCGTCGGGATGCCTTACGTCAACCAGCGCTGGCTGGGCGGCATGCTCACCAACTTCTCCACCGTGCACAAGCGTCTGCAGCGCCTCAAGGAGCTCGAGGCGATGGAGCAGACCGGTGGCTTCGAGGGTCGCACGAAGAAGGAAATCCTGATGCTGACCCGCGAGAAGAACAAGCTCGAGCGCAGCCTCGGCGGTATCCGCGACATGCAGAAGGTGCCCTCGGCGATCTGGGTCGTCGACACCAACAAGGAGCACCTGGCGGTCAGCGAGGCCATCAAGCTGGGCATCCCGGTCATCGCGATCCTGGACACCAACTGCGACCCGGATCAGGTCAACTACCCGATCCCGGGCAATGACGATGCGATCCGCTCGGCGGCGCTGCTGACCAAGGTGATCGCGTCCGCGGTGGCCGAAGGCCTGCAGGCCCGCTCGGGTGCGGGCGACAAGTCCGGCTCCGAAGCCGGGGCCGGAGCCGAGCCGCTGGCCGAATGGGAGCAGGAGCTGCTCGCCAGCGCCACCGCGTCGGCCCCCAGCGACGCCGGGCCGGTCGCCACCGAAACCACCACTGAAACTTCTTAGTTCTTAGGGAAGGGCCACATGGCTAACTACACCGCTGCCGACGTCAAGCGGCTTCGGGAGCTCACCGGTGCGGGCATGCTCGACTGCAAGAACGCCCTTGCCGAGAGCGACGGTGACTTCGACAAGGCTGTCGAGGCGCTGCGCATCAAGGGTGCCAAGGACGTCGGCAAGCGCGCTGAGCGCGCCACCGCCGAAGGCCTGGTTGCCGCAAAGGGCGGCGCGCTGATCGAGCTCAACTCCGAGACCGACTTCGTCGCCAAGAACGCCGAGTTCCAGCAGCTGGCCAACGACGTGGTGGATGCCGCCGCGGCCGCCAAGGCCGGCGATGTGGACGCTCTCAAGGCCGCCAAGATCGGTGACAAGACGGTCGAGCAGGCCGTCGCGGAGCTCTCGGCCAAGATCGGCGAGAAGCTCGAGCTGCGCCGCGCGGCGTACTTCGACGGCAACGTCGAGGCCTACCTGCACAAGCGGGCTGCCGATCTGCCGCCCGCCGTGGGTGTCCTGGTCGAGTACACCGGCGATAACACTGAGGCCGCGCACGCCGTGGCGCTGCAGATCGCCGCGCTGAAGGCCAAGTACCTCACCCGTGAGGACGTGCCGGAGGACATCGTCGCCAACGAGCGTCGTATCGCAGAGGAGACCGCCAAGGCCGAGGGCAAGCCCGAGCAGGCGCTGCCCAAGATCGTGGAGGGTCGCGTCACCGGCTTCTACAAGGACGTCGTGCTGCTCGACCAGCCGTCGGTGTCCGACAACAAGAAGACCGTCAAGGCGCTGCTCGACGAGGCCGGCGTGACGGTCACCCGGTTCGTCCGCTTCGAGGTCGGCCAGCAGTAAGACTTGGGCGGCGCACCAACCGCTCATTACAAAACCCCGCGTCACATCCGGCGATCCCGGAGACGCGGGGTTTTGCCATTCCTGGGGAACCGCCGTTATTCAACACGTGCCTGCTAGCGTCGACGGAATGCAGCATGTGAACGCCTACCGCGACGACGCGCTCGGCACCCTGGACGCCGTGGCCCTGGTCGACGCCCTCCGCACCGGCAAGGTCTCCCGCCCCGAATTGGTCGAGGCCGCCATTGCCCGCACCGAGCGGGTCAACCCGATCCTCAACGGGCTCGCGCATGAGACCTTCGAGCGGGCGCTGGCGCGCGCGTACGCGGGTGGCAGCGGCTTCTTCGACGGCGTCCCCACCTATATCAAGGACAACGTCGACGTCGACGGCATGCCGACGATGCAGGGCACGGACGCCTGGCAGCCGCGCCCTCAGCCCGCGCACGGTGAGTTCGCCAGCCTCTATCTGGCTCTCGGTCTGGTGCCGCTGGGCAAGACCCAGCTCTCGGAATTCGGGTTCAGTGCCTCAGCGGAGCATCCGCGGCTGGGGGCGGTCCGCAACCCCTGGGACACCGACTTCACCGCCGGGGCGTCCTCGTCGGGCTCGGGTGCCTTCGTAGCCGCCGGCGTGGTGCCCATCGCCCATGCCAACGACGGCGGTGGGTCCATCCGAATTCCCGCCGCCTGCAACGGCTTGGTGGGCCTCAAGCCCTCTCGCGGTCGGCTGCCGCTGGATAAGATGACCCGGCAGATGCCGGTGCGCATCGTCAACGACGGTGTGCTGACCCGCAGCGTGCGCGACACCGCAGCGTTCTACCGTGAAGCCGAGCGCGTGTGGCGCAACCGCAAGCTGCCACCCATCGGCGCGGTCACCGGGCCCGGTACTACCCGGCTGCGCGTCGCCGTCGTGACCCAGTCGGTGCTGCGGCAGGCCGCGCCGAGCGTCCGCGACGCCACCCTCAAGACCGCGGAAGTGCTTGCCGGCCTTGGCCATAACGTCGAATACCTCGACCAGCCGCCGGTGCCGCGCTACTTCCTGGACGACTTCCTCTTGTACTGGGCACTGTTGGCGATGACGCTGGTGCGCACCGGGCAGCGGACGTTCGGGGCCAGTTTCGACAAGACCAAGCTGGACAACCTCACTCTCGGTCTCGATCGGTACGCCAGCCGCAACCTGCACAAGTTGCCGATCGCGATCACCCGCCTGCGCAGGCTGCGGCGCGTCACCGATCGGCTCTATCAAACCTACGACGTGATCCTGATGCCCACGCTGGCCGAGGAAACGCCTCGGATCGGGCACCTGGACCCCACCGCGGACTACCAGCAGATCATCGACCGACTGATCGACTGGGTGGCATTCACGCCGCTGCAGAACGCCACCGGTGAGCCCGCAATCTCGTTGCCGCTGGCCCAATCGGCGTCCGGTATGCCGATGGGCATGATGCTGGCCGGCCCGATCGGGCATGAACGCAGGCTGCTCGAGCTGGCCTACGAACTCGAGGCGGCACAGCCGTGGCCGCGCATCGACAACGCGCAGCAACGCTCGCAGACACCTTGATTTAACAGCTCGGGTGCTCACGTAACTCGAGTGACATCCACGGATTCGGTGGCCGAAACAGTGCACGCCGAATATTTTCGATGTGGAAACCTCTTCCTCCACAACGATTTCGCGGCCATCGGTGATCGCCCCTGCTTCCGGGAACAAGACGTTCGTGCGTCTGCTCCGGTTCGCCTGGGCGAACATCCGTCGACGGCCGGAGCGATTTGTGTTGTCGGTCCTTGGTATTGCGCTGGCGATCACGTGTGTGACGGTGGTGCGCACGATCTCGTCGAGTTTCGCCATCACCGGCGCCGATTCGGTGACCGACGTGATCGGTGGGGCACAGCTGTGGGCGGTGCCCGCTGCCGGGGTGCACTACGACAGCACCGTGCAGGCCCTCGTGGCCGACGGTCCGGCCCCGGTGATCGACGCCCCTGAGGGGTGGCGGGCGATCAAGACCCTGTCGGGGGTCACCGACATCAACGGGACTCCCGTCTCGTTACGGGGCAATGACGAAAATCCAACCGGTGAAGCCACTTTGGGGGCCGGGGTAGCGCAGCGCCTCGGCCTGCGCGACGGCGACCGAATCACCGTTGGCGGACAGAGTCTCGCGGTGCGGGTGCGTGGGCAGGGGGAGTCCGTCACGGTGCCGGCGCCACTGGCGCAGTCGGTGGTGGGCAGCAACGGCTGGTGGACGGTCTTCGCACCGGCCGGCCAGGAGAAGAGCCGCAGTCTCGGCACGACATTCGGTGATGCCGTCGGTCTGCGGTCGACCTCCGATCCATCGGTGAAGCCCGATCCCGCCGGCGCCGGACTGATCTACGACACGGTGGGCGGAACCGGCCCGCTGACATTCGACCAGAAATTCTCGGCACTGTTCTCCGGCAAGGTGACCAGTTCGACGCTGGGCATCATCTCGATCATCGGCTTGGTCCTCGGCTTCATCATCGCGGTGTCGTCCTTCCTCGCGGCCGTGCAGGAACGCCGGCGGGAATTCGGCATCATGTCCAGCATCGGCCTGGCCGACGAGGTGCTCTATTTCTTCCTCGTGGAATCCGCGGTGGTGTTCGTGGCCGCCTATGCGGTGGGTGTATTGACTGCGGGAATCGCTGTGTGGCTGGTGATTCCGGGCATCGCCACTCCGGTGGCCTGGCTGCAGGCAGCCGGGATGGTCGCGGGGTTCCTACCCGCGATGTCGATTGTCGGCGCGCTGATACCCGTGCACCGCCTCCTTCAAAACCGTCCGGTCGACCTGCTTGGAGCTCGCTGATGATGACGTTCGGACTCTCCTACGGATGGCTTTCGGCGCGACGGCGGGTTCGCGAGATGGTGCTGCCGATCGTCACCACCGCGACGGGCGCGTTCCTCGTGGTGATCGTCTTCGGGATGTCCGCGGGCATCGGAGAACAGTCGGCCTCACTCGGCCACGCCAGTGAGATCGGCCGTGCCGTCATCCTGATCGCGATCACAGTGCTGCTCGTCGGTGTCGTCGAAGTCGCCGTGGCCACCACCCGCACGATCGCGCACCGCACCCGCGAACTCGGGGTGCTCGGCGCCACCGGCGTGCCGCGCCGGCCCGTCATCGCCGCGCTGCTGGTCGAACCGGCGGTGGCGGCCACCCTCGGCGCGCTGGTCGGCGTGGTGCTGGCGGCCGTGGCCGCCGTCGCACTGGGCGCACTCGGTCTGGTGCCCACCGGCGTCTCGGCGACCGGCCTCGGATTCGGTGCGGTGATCGCCGTCGCCGTCAGCATCGTCGCCGCCTTGGCGACCAGTGTCATACCCACGTGGAACGCGGCGTCGCGTCCCCCCGTCCACTCCCTGTCGACCGGAGGTTAGACATGACCGCAGTCGAAGATGCCCTTCCCGACGTCGCATCGGTGACCGACCCATCGCCGGTGATCGAGATCAGCGATGTCTGGAAGCTGCACAAGCTCGGCGACGAAGTCGTCAAAGCGCTGATAGCCGCTGAATTGACCGTCATGCCAGGCGAATTCGTCTGCTTGATGGGACCCAGCGGAAGCGGCAAGTCCACGCTGCTGAACATCATCGGCGGCCTGGACCGCCCGACGAAGGGCTCGGTGCTGATCGCCGGCCGCGACACCGCCCGGCTCACCGAAAGCCAGTTCGCGGCATTGCGGCACGACACCATCGGGTTCATCTTCCAGAGCTACAACCTGATCCCGTTCCTGTCCGCGGTGGAAAACGTCGAGCTGCCACTGATGTTCGAACCCTACGACCGCAAGGCGTTGCGCCAGCGGGCGCTGGAACTTCTCGACCTGGTCGGCCTGAGCCACCGGGTGCACCACCAGCCGACCAAGATGTCGGGCGGCGAGCAGCAGCGCACCGCGATCGCGCGGTCACTGATCAGCAACCCGACGCTCGTACTGGCCGACGAACCGACTGCGAACCTGGACCACCGCACGGGGGAGACGGTGGTGCGCATTCTGCGTGACCTGTGCTCGACGCTGGGCGTGAGGGTAGTCGCCAGCACCCACGATCCCACGGTGGCCGATGAAGCGAGCCGTGTCGTCCGGATGAGAGACGGACAAATCATCAACTGATCCACAAGGATTGGGAGTAAACACGTATGACGCAACAAATGGACGCGCCGGCGTCTGCTGGGCGTGACAAGCTGCTCACCACAGAGCTCGTCCCCGAGCAGGTGCTGCCGAAGGTGATGACGACCTTCGGCCTCACCGCCACCTACGTCTTCATCATCTGCTGGATCACCGGCTCGTCGATCATGGCGGCCGGCGGCTGGACCGCGATCCCGATGTGGATACTCGGCATCCTCACCTTCCTGATCCCCGCCGGTATGGCGGTCGCCGAACTCGGCAACCTGTGGCCCGGGGAAGGTGGTGTCTACATCTGGGCAACCCGAACCATGGGCGAAACCTGGGGATTCATCGGCGGCTACCTGTCGTGGATTCCGGTGGTACTCAACTCCGCATCCTCACCCGCGATCATCCTGCAGTTCCTGCTGCTGGCGTTCCACGCCGAACTGGGCCTGACGCTGTCGATCATCCTGCAGGTGGCGCTGCTGTGGGCCGTCATCGGCTTGGCGCTGGCGAAACTCGCTGCCAACCAACGCATCATGAATACCGTCTTCGTCGTCTACTGGGCGCTGACCGCCGTCATCTTCATCTCCGGCGTCATCTATGCGTTCCGCAACGGTTCGGCCCAGCCGTTCACCGCGCACGCCGCGCTGGTGCCCGACTTCGCCGGCGCCGGCTTCCTGTACGGCACCGTGCTGCTCTATCTGGTCGGTGTCGAGACGCCGTACAACATGGGTGCGGAGTTCCTCTCGGTACGTAAGAGCGGTCCGAAGATGGTGGTGTACGGATCGATTGCGCTGATCCTGATCTACCTGCTCACCACCCTCGGCACCGTGATGGTGCTGCCGGCCGATCAGGTCGATCCGGTCACCGGCGTCATCGGGATGCTCGGCACTGCTGCGCCCAAGGGCGTGATGGAAGTGGCTGCCGTTGTGCTGGCCTGCATCGTGTTCGTGGCCTTGATGAGCTACCAGGTCACCTATTCGCGGCTGATCTTCGTCTCCGGCTTAGAGCGTCACCTGCCGCGCATCTTCACCCACCTCAACCCGCGTACGCGCAACCCCGTCACCGCGGTGCTGATTCAGGGTGTGCTCTCCTCGCTGTTGATCGTGGGGCTGTACTCGCAGAGCAGCATGGCCAACGTCACGGTGTTCCTGCAGGGCGGTCTGTCCATCGCCTGGCTGATCTCCGGGTTCTTCTTCCTGTTCCCGGTCATCCTGGCCCGAGAGAAGTACGCCGATCGCTATGCGGCCGAGAAGTTCTGGCGCATCCCGGGCGGCATGGTCGGCGTCTGGATCACGGTCACCATCGGCACGCTGGGCACGCTCGGAGGCGTGTACTACTCGTTCGCCAAGTCGTGGATCAAGGATGTGCCCGACAGCACCTGGATGATGTGGACCGGCAGCATCGCGGCGGGCATGTTCGCCCTCGGCGTCATCGTCTACATCTTCGGCCGGCGATCGGCGCACAAGATGAGCTCCGAAGACGCACTGGCCCATCTGGCCGTGCTGGATCTCAAGAAATCCGAAACACCAAGCCCTGAGGCGGTTTAGCTCGAATGACCATGGACAGCACCGTGCTGAGCACGGCAACGACCGATGACCGTGCCGGTTACCCTCTGGACCCCCTCAGCGGGGCCGAAATCCAGGCGGCGGCCGCGATCGTCAAAGAGTCCGACTATGCCACTGCGACACTGAAGTTCGTGATGATCCAGCTCGCCGAGCCGGACAAGAACGAGCAGTTGACCTTCGAGTCGCTGACCGATGTGCCGCGGCGCGCGTTTTGCACCATGTACGACGCCGCGGCCAAGCTGGTCTACGAATCGGTCGTCGACATCGGCGCCCGGGTGGTGGAGTCCTGGACGGCGATTCCCGGGCGTTTCCCGTCGTATCTGGTCGAGCACATGACGGGCGTGGAGGAGGTCGTCCGCGCCGATCCGCGGTGGCAGGAAGCAATGCGCAAGCGGGGCATCACCGACTTCGACCTGGCCATGATCGATCCCTGGCCCGCGGGCTATTACGGTGCGCAGGACCATTACGAGAACTCACCGCTGATCTGCCGGCCGCTGACGTTCATGCGAGCCGCGCCTTCCGAGCACGGTTACGCGCGCCCGGTCGAAGGGGTGATCGTCACGTTCGACCTCGACACCATGACGGTGCTCGACGTCGAGGACCACGGCGTCGTTCCGCTGCCGCCCAAGGCGGGCAACTACTCGGCGCAGTTCATGTTCGACGCCGACAACCGGCCCGCGTTCACCGAGTTTCGTGACGATGTCAAGACCATCGAGATCACCCAGCCGGACGGGCCGAGTTTCACCGTCGACGGCTGGAAGGTGCAGTGGCAGAAGTGGTCTCTGCGTGTCGGCTTCAACCCGCGCGAGGGATTGACGATTCACGAGGTGACCTATACCGACCGGGGTGAGACCCGTCCCATCCTGTACCGGGGATCGCTCTCGGAAATGGTGGTGCCCTACGGCGACACGTCACCGACCCACTGGAACAAGAACGTGTTCGATATGGGTGAAGTGGGCATGGGGTTCTCGGCAAACCCGCTGACCTTGGGCTGCGACTGCCTGGGCGAGATCTTCTACTTCGATGGCACCGTCAACGATTCCGACGGCAACGCGGTGACGATCCCGAACGCGATCTGTATGCACGAGGAGGATTACGGAATCTCCTGGAAACACACGGATTTCCGTACCGGTGAGGTCGAGGTCCGGCGCTCACGGCGGCTCGTCGTGTCGATGATCTGCACCGTGGGCAACTACGAGTACGGATTCTTTTGGTATTTCTACAACGACGCGTCGATCGAGGTCGAGGTCAAACTCTCCGGCGTGCTCACCACCGGTGCGGTCGAGGAAGGGGAGTCGCCGCGGTGGGGCAAGCTCGTCGCCCCGGGCATCTACGGTCCGAACCACCAGCACTTCTTCAACTTCCGACTCGACATGACCGTCGACGGTGCGAAAAACAGTGTCTACGAGGTGGATTCGGTTGTGGAACCCGATCCGGAGCTCAACCCGCACAAGAACGCCTGGATCACCAAGGACACGCTGGTCGCCTCGGAAGCCGAAGGCGCCCGGGACTGGAACTGGAACACCGGCCGGTACTGGAAGGTCACCAACCCGTCCAAGAAGAACGAACTCGGCAGCCCGGTGGCCTACAAGCTGGTGCCGCGAGAGATCGTTCCGGTAATGGTGCAGGAAGGCTCCTACATCTACGACCGGGCGAAATTCGTCCAGCACAACCTGTGGGTGACGAAGTACGACCCGGCGGAGAAGTTCGCCGCCGGCGACTACATGTATCAGTCGGCGGACGCCCAGGGGCTGCCGGAGTTCGTCGCCGACGACGCTCCGCTGGACGACACCGACGTGGTGCTGTGGTACACCCTCGGCGCTCACCACATCGTCCGGCCGGAGGACTGGCCGGTGATGCCGTGCGCGTACGTGGGTTTCCATCTGAAGCCGATCGGCTTCTTCGACGGTAACCCCGCGCTGGACCTGCCGCCGTCACCGCCGAAGGCGTGCCACGGCCATCACTGAGGCAGCCAGCGGCTGATCAGCGTGACCTGAGGGCGGCGAGAATCGTTCGGAATTCTCGCCGCTGCTCGGGGGACAGGTCGACCATCAGCCGCTGCTCGGCCGCGCGTACGCCGGTGTCGGTGCGCTCCAACAGCTCCACACCCGAGCGGGTCAGCTTCGCGGGCAGCGAGCGTCCCGATGCCACGGTGTCCGGGCGGGTGACCAGCCCGCGTTCCTCCAGGCTGCGCAGGACCATGTTCATCGCCTGCGGCGAGACTCCGGTGTCGCGGGCCAGTTCGGCGTTCGAGCGGTCGGGGAAGCGGGACAGGATCCGCATGCAGATGTATTGCGGGAACGAGAGGCCGGCTGGTTCGAGGGCGGCGGAGCTCACTTCGGCGCGCAGCGCGGAGGCCACTCGGTGCAGCAGGTAGCCCAGCGGCTCGTCGTGACCTGCACCCATGTCAAGTATATTGACATATATCAACTTCGTTGATAGTCGTGGAGTATGACGCCAGAAGATCTCTTCGATACGGCCTACCGGCAGTCGGCTCCGGAGTTCGCGGGCTTTCGTCCGCCGTGGAGCATCGATGAACCTCAACCCGAAATCGCCGCACTGATTGAGCAGGGCAAGTTCCACGGCGACGTCCTCGACGCCGGGTGCGGGGAGGCGGCGGTCTCGATGTATCTCGCCGAACGCGGCTTCACCACCGTCGGCCTTGATCTTTCGCCCACGGCGATCGAGCTCGCCCGCGCCGAGGCCGCCAAGCGTGGCCTGGCCAACGCCAGCTTCGAGGTCGCCGATATCAGCGACTTCGGCGGCTACGACGGCAGATTCGGCACGATCGTCGACTCGACGCTGTTCCATTCGATGCCGGTGGAGCTCCGCGACGGTTATCAGCGCTCGATCGTGCGCGCGGCCGCCCCCGGGGCGTCCTACTTCGTCCTGGTCTTCGACGCCCGAGCGATGCCCGCCAACGGGCCCGCGCATCCGGTGACCGACGACGAGCTGCGCGCCGCCGTCGAACCGTATTGGGTGATCGACGACATTCGGCCCGCGCGCATCCATGCGAACGTGCCAGAAGAGATGGCGCACATGGTCGAGTTCGCCGGCGGGGATCTGCGCGACGAACCGAAGGGCCGCAAGTCGATGCCGGCCTGGTTGCTTCAAGCTCATCTCGGCTGAGAGCCGGGTGTCGTAGTCTCACCGACATGGAACTACTACGTCACGTAGTTGTGCTGGTGCACATCGTCGGGTTCGCCGTCACGTTCGGCGCCTGGGCGGCCGAGGCGGCGGCTCGACGCTTTCGCACCACCAGGTTGATGGACTACGGCCTGCTGATCTCACTGCTCACCGGTGTGGCGCTGGCCGCGCCGTGGCCGGCCGGAATTGTCTTGAACTATCCAAAAATTGGGGTCAAGCTGGCCATCCTCGTGGTGATCGGCGGTCTACTCGGAATGGGCAACGCCCGCCAGCGCCGCACCGGCGAGCCCGTGCCGCGTGCGGTCTTCGCCTCGGTCGGGGTCTTATCGTTCGCCGCGGCGGGTATCGCTGTGCTGTGGTGACGTGCGCACCAGGCACAACCCGGGAAATCGGCAGTTGGCGCGATGAGGCAGGATGGAAGTGCCGTCCCGAATGTCGCCGGGATGGCACTCTCATGCCAGGAATCCGACTAGTCCGAGGAGTCTGATGGGGGAGACGGCCAGCAGCAACGGTGCCAAGGCGACGCCTTCGCGGGAGATCCGCCCGCAGTATCGGCGGGTGCTGCTCAAGCTCGGTGGGGAGATGTTCGGCGGCGGCTCGGTCGGGCTCGATCCCGACGTCGTCGCACTGGTCGCCCGCCAGATCGCGGAGGTGGTGCGCAGCGGCGTGCAGGTCGCGGTCGTGATCGGCGGCGGCAACTTCTTCCGCGGTGCACAGCTGCAGCAGCGCGGCATGGAACGCACCCGCTCGGACTACATGGGCATGCTCGGCACGGTGATGAACAGCCTTGCGCTGCAAGACTTCCTGGAGAAGGAAGGCATCGTCACCCGAGTGCAGACCGCCATCACCATGGGCCAGGTCGCCGAGCCGTACATCCCGCTGCGCGCGGTGCGCCACCTCGAGAAGGGCCGGGTCGTCATCTTCGGCGCCGGCATCGGCTTGCCCTACTTCTCCACCGACACCACCGCCGCGCAGCGCGCCCTGGAGATCCGCGCCGACATCGTGTTGATGGCCAAGGCGGTCGACGGCGTCTTCACCGCCGACCCGCGCCAGGACCCGGATGCGCAGATGCTCACCGAGATCACCCACCGCGAGGTCATCGATCGCGGCCTGCAGGTGGCCGACGCGACGGCGTTCAGCTTGTGCATGGACAACGGCATGCCGATCCTGGTCTTCAACCTGCTCACCGACGGGAATATCGCCCGGGCGGTCGCAGGTGAGAAGATCGGAACTCTGGTCAGCGGCTGAGGAGGACCACTACATGATCGAAGAGGCGCTCTTCGACGCCGAAGAGAAGATGGAGAAGGCCGTCGCGGTGGCCCGCGACGACTTGGCGTCCATCCGAACCGGACGCGCCAACCCCGGCATGTTCGCGCGCGTCGTCGTCGACTACTACGGTTCACCGACGCCGATCACGCAACTGTCGAGCGTGAACGTGCCCGAGGCGCGGATGGTCGTCATCAAGCCTTACGAGGCCTCGCAGCTCCGCGCCATCGAGGACGCGATCCGCAACTCGGATCTGGGTGTGAACCCCACCAACGACGGCAACATCATTCGGGTGTCGATCCCTCAGCTGACCGAGGAACGCCGCCGCGATCTGGTCAAGCAGGCCAAGTCCAAGGGTGAGGACGCCAAGGTGTCGGTGCGCAACGTGCGCCGCCGCGCCATGGAGGAACTGCACCGCATCCGCAAGGACGGCGAGGCCGGCGAGGACGAGGTCGGTCGCGCGGAGAAGGACCTGGACAAGGCCACCGCCACCTACGTCGGTCAGATCGACGAGCTGGTCAAGCACAAGGAAGGCGAATTGCTGGAGGTGTAGCCACCTTTCAGCAACGCATCGAAGTGGCGGAAACCGAAACCGGCGGCGCGGCCGCGCAGCCAGCGCCCAAGAGCTCGCGCGCCGGGCGTGACCTGCCCGCTGCGATCGCCGTCGGCGTCGTGCTCGGCTCGATGGCGATCGGCAGCCTGCTGTTCGCGCCGAAATGGTGGTTGCCGCTGCTGGCCATCGCGATCGCGATCGCCACCCATGAAGTGGTGCGCCAGCTGCGCGAGCACGGTTACGCGATGCCCGTCGTCCCGCTGCTGCTCGGTGGCCAGGCGATGATCTGGCTGGCCTGGCCGTGGGGAGTGGCGGGGACACTCGGTGCCTACGGCGGCACGATCGTGGTGTCGATGGTGTGGCGCCTGGTCGGCCAGGGTCTGCGCGAGCAGCCGGTCAACTACCTGCGCGACATCGCCGCGACGGTGCTGCTGGCCACCTGGGTGCCGCTGTTCGCGAGCTTCACCTCGCTGTTGATCTTCCAGGACCACGGCGGCGTCCGGGTCTTCATCGTCATCGCCACCGTCGTCTTCGCCGACATCGGCGGCTACATCGCCGGCGTGCTGTTCGGTAAGCATCTGCTGGCCCCGGCGATCAGCCCCAAGAAATCGTGGGAGGGCCTCGGCGGCTCACTGCTGTTCGGTATCACCGCGGCCGTGCTTTCCGTCACCTTCCTGCTGCACAAGCCGGCCTGGGTCGGCCTGCCGCTCGGGCTGATGCTGGTGATCACCGGCGTGCTCGGGGATCTGGTCGAGTCGCAGGTCAAACGCGACCTGGGCATCAAGGACATGGGGACGTTGCTGCCGGGCCACGGCGGGATCATGGACCGCATCGACGCGATGTTGCCGTCGGCGGTCGCCGGGTGGATCGTGCTGACGCTGCTGGTGTAGCTCCTGCGTCCGGGATACTGGACATGATGAAACAAGAGCTGGTCTTCGAGGCACCGCGGCGTGGGTTACCGCCGCGGCATCTTGCCGACCTCGACGCCGATGGCCGCGCGGCCGCGGTGGCCGAGCTCGGGCTGCCGGCATTTCGGGCCAAGCAGTTGGCGCAGCAGTACTACGGGCGGCTGCTGGCCGATCCGCAGCAGATGACCGACCTGCCCGCCGCAGTCCGCGACGCATGCGCCGACGCACTCTTCCCGAAGCTGCTGTCGGTGGCCCGCGAGATCGAGTGCGACAAGGGGGAGACCCGAAAGACGTTGTGGCGCGCCCACGATGGCACCACCTTCGAGTCGGTGCTGATGCGCTACCCGAACCGCAACACCGTCTGCATCTCGTCGCAGGCCGGCTGCGGCATGGCGTGCCCGTTCTGCGCGACCGGCCAGGGCGGGCTGACCCGCAACCTGAGCACCGCGGAGATCCTCGAGCAGGTGCGGGCGGCGGCGGTGACGCTGCGCGACGAGTTCGGCGATCGCCTGTCGAACGTCGTGTTCATGGGCATGGGCGAGCCGCTGGCCAACTACAACCGGGTGCTGGCCGCGGTGCGGCGCATCACCGCCGCGGCGCCGGAGGGCTTCGGGATCTCGGCGCGGTCGGTGACGGTGTCGACCGTCGGGCTGGCGCCGGCCATCCGCAAACTCGCCGACGAACACCTCGGGGTGACGCTGGCGCTGTCGCTGCACACGCCCGACGACGAACTGCGCGACACCCTCGTGCCGGTGAACAACCGCTGGAAGGTCAGCGAAGTGCTGGACGCCGCGCGCTACTACGCCGACCAGACCGGCCGGCGGGTGTCGATCGAGTACGCGCTGATCCGCGACGTCAACGACCAACCGTGGCGCGCCGATCTACTGGGCAAGAAGCTGCACCAAGCGCTCGGACCGCTGGCGCACGTGAACCTGATTCCGCTCAACCCGACCCCGGGCAGCGAGTGGGATGCCAGCCCTAAGCCGGTGGAACGCGAGTTCGTCCGGCGGGTTCGGGCGCAGGGCGTGTCGTGCACGGTGCGCGACACCCGCGGACGGGAGATCGCGGCGGCCTGCGGTCAGCTGGCCGCAAGCGGCTAACTGCCCACCAACTCGCCCATACCGACGTTTCGCACGAAAAGTGCGAGAAGATCGCCGCAAAACGTCGATCTCGGCAGAAGGTTCTTAGCGGATCCAGCCGCGGCGACGGCCCCACCAGTCGCGGACGGTCGCACCGAACACCAGGACCGCGAAGACGATCAGCACGTAATCCTCGACGTGGCCGACGTGATTACCCTTCAGCATCGCCAGCAGGAACAGCGTGACGAAGATGCCGAGCGCGTGCCAGGTGCGCGGGTTGATCTTGCTCCAACCCCAGGCGGCCGAGGGTACGTCGGCCGGATCGACCTCTGTGTAGCGCTCCACCTCGGTGCTGACCATTGCGGCTCCTGTCTAGCGACGGCAACTGCCGGTAATTCTGGCACATGCCGTCAGCGCGGGCTCAGCCGATCTGGCTGTAGCGGCGCAACGCCTCGGCGCGCTCCGCGGCGTGGTCCACGATCGGCTCCGGGTAACCGGGCGGCGGGCCGCCTTTGAGTTTGTGGACGTCGTCGACATCGGCCAGCTCCGGCACCCAGCGCCGCACGTAGTCGCCGTTGGGGTCGAACTTCTGCCCCTGCGTGGTCGGGTTGAACACCCGGAAGTACGGCGCCGCGTCGGTGCCGGAGCCCGCACACCACTGCCAGCCGTGCTGATTGTTGGCCATGTCCCCGTCGACCAGCTGCTCGAGAAACCACTGTGCGCCCCACTGCCACGGCAGGTGCAGATCCTTGACCAGAAACGACGCCACGATCATCCGCACCCGGTTGTGCACGAAGCCCGAGTCGCGCAGCTGGCGCATCCCCGCATCGACGATCGGAAATCCGGTGCGGCCCTCCTTCCAGGCTTCGAACGCCTTCTTGGCCTCCGGCCCGGTGTCGACCTCGATGGCGTCGAAGTTGCGGTTCCAGTTCCACCAGGCGCTGTCCGGCCACCGGTCGAGCACCGCGGCGTAGAAGTCGCGGAACGCCAGCTCGCGCAGATACGTGGCCGGACCCTGAGCGCGAAAGCTCAAATCGGCGGCCATTGTCCGCGGATGGATCGTGCCGAACTTCAAATGCGCCGACATCCGGCTGGTGCCCGGCTTGTCCGGACGGTTGCGGTCCTCGGTGTAGTCACCCAGGCCCGAGTCGACGAATTCCGCCCAGCCGGCCAGCGCCGCGGCCTCACCGGCTGCGAGATCCAGGTCGGCGCCCGGGTCGGGGGCCTCGACCCGCAGCTTCGGCGCCAGCCCCGCGGGGTCGATCCAGTTCACCGTCGCCGACGCCGAGGGTGCGGGTTTGCGCCAGCCGACCTCACGCCACTTGGCGAGGAACGGAGTGAACACCTTGTACGGGGTTCCGTCGTCCTTGGTGACTCGGCCCGGCGCGACGAGATACGGCGAGCCGGTCGGCTGCAACGTCGCTCCGGCCTCGGTCAGAGCGGCCTTCACCGCCTCGTCGCGACGCACGCCGAACGGGCTGAAATCGGCCGAGACATGCACCTCGGTGGCATCGATCTGCTTGCACAACAGCGGGATTCGTTCCTCGGGTCGCCCGCGGGTGATCAGCAGCCGGCCGTCGAGGGCGTCGGAGAGTGCGCGCAGGGAATCGCCGAGGAACTGCAGGCGTCGGGGGCCCGACGACTTCTCCAGCCGCGGATCCAGTACGAAGCAGGCGAGGACCTCGTTCCCGTCGGCGGCGGCCTCCAGCAATGGGGGTAGATCGTGCAGGCGCAGGTCGCGGCGGAACCACAGCAGTGTGGGCATGTTTCTATGCTGCCGTCTCCGGGAATGGGGAAGCGTGACCACTGAGCATCATCACGGCTTGCAGAAGACCCTGAAGCTGCACTCGGTCGTGCTCTTCGGTCTGGCGTACATGGCGCCGATCATCGTTCTCGGCATCTTCGGCGTGATCGCCGAGAAGTCCAACGGCGCCAGCGCCGGCTCCTACCTGCTGGCGACCGTGGCGATGTTGTTCACCGCCCTGAGCTATGGATTGATGGCCAAGCACTATCCCGTCTCGGGCTCGGCCTACACCTATGTCCGCAAGTCGCTCGACGCCCGGCTGGGATTCGTTGTCGGCTGGGCGATCTTGTTGGACTACCTGTTCCTGCCGCTGGTGATCTGGCTCATCGGCGGGGCGTATCTGTCCGGTGAGTTCCCCGGGGTGCCGTTCTGGGTGTGGATCGTCGCGTTCATCCTCATCACCTCGACGCTCAACATCATCGGGCTCAAGGTCGCCGACCGCACCAACTTCGTGTTGATGACCTTCCAACTGCTCATCCTCGCCATCTTCGTCGCGCTCTCGATCGCGCATCTGGTCTCCCACTCTGAAACACTGGTCTCCACAACACCTTTCACGGGCGCGGGCGGCTTCGCCGCGATCGCGGCCGGTGCCGCCGTCTCCGCGTACTCGTTCCTGGGTTTCGACGCGGTGAGCACGCTGACCGAGGAGACCTACGACGCGGAGAAGACGATCCCGCGGGCGATCGTGTTGGTCGCGTTGATCGGCGGTGCGATCTTCGTGGTCGTCTCGTACTTCGTCACATTGGTCTCGCCGGGCGGCACGTTCGACAACGTCGACTCGCTGGCCGAAGACATCGCCAAGACCATCGGCGGCAGCCTGTTCGGTGCGGTGTTCCTGGCGGCGCTCATCCTCGGCCAGTTCACCTCCGGGCTCGCGGCCCAGGCCGCGGTGTCGCGGCTGCTCTATGCGATGGGTCGTGATGGTGTGCTGCCGCGACGGATGTTCGCGATGATCCTCGAGCGATTCCACACCCCGGCGGCCAACATCGTGCTCGTCGGCATCATCGGGCTGGCCGCGATCTTCCTCGACGTGGCCACTTCGACGTCGTTCATCAACTTCGGCGCGTTCACCGCGTTCGCTCTGGTGAACGTCGCCGTCATCGGTTACTTCGCCCGCCACCGCTCTGACCGCCTCAACCCGTGGCGCTACGTCCTGCTGCCGGCCGCGGGCGTCATCATCGACGTCTACCTGCTGACCCAGCTCGACGAGAAGGCCCTCATCCTGGGCCTGAGCTGGCTAGGCATCGGCATCGTCTACCTGCTGGTGCTGACCCGGGGATTGACCCGCACGCCGCCGGAGTTGTCGATCGACGACGCCGGCTGACGTGCGGGTCCCGCCAGCCTACTGCGCCGGCGGCATCAGCACCGTGTCGATCAGGTACACCGTCGCGTTGGCGGTGCGCACTCCACCGCACACCACGTTGGCCCCGTTGACCTGAAGGTGATCGCCCGAACCGGTGACGGTCAGCTCCTGGCCCTGGACCGTCGTGTGGGTGCCCACCACCTTGTTGGGTGCGGCCTGGCCGGGAACCACGTGGTAGGTCAGGATCGAGGTCAGCAAGTCCTTATTGGTCTTGAGCGCATCGATGGTGGCCGGGTCGATCTTTGCGAAGGCGTCGTCCGTCGGCGCGAACACGGTGAACTGACCGCCGTTGAGGGTGTCGACGAGGTTCACCTCCGGGTTCAGCTTGCCGGACAACGCCGCCGTCAGTGTGGTCAGCATCGGATTGTTGGACGCCGCAACGGCTACCGGCGCCATGGACATGCCACTGATTGAACCGGGGCCGGTGGGCACCTGCTGGGCATACGCCGCGCAACCCGGCCCGACCGGACCGCTGTGATTGTCGGCGACGGCGACGGGGCTCAGCGCCACCGACAGGCCGAAAGCCGTGGCTGCGGTGAGACCGGCCAGCGAGCCCGCCTTCTTGGACATCTTCATCGACATTCGATCATTCCTTTCGTAAAGCGTTGCGCTGGAAGAGGTTCAGCGCACCATTCGGGATGTGTTGTGGTCGTCGCGTGAATGGGCAGGATCACTGGGCAGGGGGCATCAACACCGTGTCGATGAGGTAGACGGTCGCGTTCGCGGTCTGGACACCGCCGCAGACGACCTTCGCGTCGTTGACCTTCAGGTCGTTACCCGACCCGGTCACGGTGACGGTCGCACCCTGGACGGTCTTGTGCTCTCCCACGACCTGAGCGGGACTCGCCTGCGCCGGAACCACGTGGTAGGTCAGGATCGAGGTCAACAGGTTCGAATCGGTCTTGAGCTTCTCGATGGTGGCGGGATCGATCTTGGCGAACGCGTCGTCGGTGGGAGCGAAGACCGTGAACTGGCCGCTGTCGAGGGTCTGGACCAAGTTGACGTTCGGGTTGAGCTTGCCCGTCAGCGCCGACGTCAAGGTCTTCAGCAGCGGGTTGTTGCTCGCCGCCACCGTCACCGGGTCCTTCGACATGCCGGCGACCGAACCCGGCCCCGTCGGCACCTGCTCGGCGTAGCTCGCGCAGCCGGGGCCGACCAGCGAGCCGGCCGGTGCTGCCGCCGCCGACGTGGTCGTGGTGGTGCTGGTGGTGGCCGCCGCGCTGGTGGTCGACGACTCGGCCGTCGTACTGGTGGACGAGCAGCCGGCGAAGAGTACGGCGGCCGCCGTCAGCCCGGCGGCGCTCAGTACGGTGCGGTGAAATGCCATAGATGACTCCCTTGTCGTGTGGATCTGTTCCGGTTGGTCCCCGACCGGTTTGGCAACGCACAGGCAATTCGGAAGCCCCTACGCCGAGGATCGGTCGGGACGGGTCCGTGTCACACATGTGTCACATCCGTCTTCTTGCTTCAAAGCACCCAGTCACACGCGGCACAATTGTTGGGTGAGCCCCGCCAACCGTCTCCGGGTCCTGATCCTGGGCAGTACCGGTTCCATCGGAACCCAGGCGCTGGAGGTCATCGCCGAGAACCCGGACCGCTTTGATGTCGTCGGTCTGGCCGCCGGCGGCGGGAACCCGGACCTGCTGGCTCGGCAGCGCGCCGAGACCGGCGTGACCAACATCGCCGTCGCCGACCCGGCCGCGGCCGAGAAAGTCGGGGACGTCACGTACAGCGGACCCGATGCGGTGACCCGGCTGGTACAGGAAACCGAGGCCGACGTCGTGCTCAACGCCCTGGTCGGGGCGCTGGGACTGGAGCCCACCCTGGCCGCGCTGGCCACCGGCGCACGGTTGGCGCTGGCCAATAAGGAATCCCTGGTCGCGGGCGGACCGCTGGTCGTCAAGGCAGCGCAGCCCGGCCAGATCGTGCCCGTCGACTCCGAGCATTCGGCGCTGGCCCAGTGCCTGCGCTCCGGCACCGCCGATGAGGTCGCCAAGCTGGTGCTCACCGCCTCGGGCGGTCCGTTCCGCGGCTGGTCGGCCGCACAACTCGAGCCCGTCACACCCGAGCAGGCCGGCGCCCACCCCACCTGGAACATGGGCCCGATGAACACGCTGAACTCGGCGTCGCTGGTCAACAAGGGTCTCGAGCTGATCGAGACGCACCTGCTGTTCGGCGTGCCCTACGACCGCATCGAGGTCGTGGTGCATCCGCAGTCGATCGTGCACTCGATGGTCACGTTCACCGACGGCTCGACGATTGCCCAGGCCAGCCCGCCGGATATGAAGCTGCCGATCTCGCTGGCGCTGGGCTGGCCGGCGAGGGTGCCGAATGCGGCCGCGGCCTGCGACTTCACCACGGCGTCGACCTGGGAGTTCGAGCCGCTCGACGCGTCGGTGTTCCCGGCCGTCGACCTGGCCCGGCACGCCGGAGCAACCGGCGGCTGCCTGACCGCGGTCTACAACGCCGCCAATGAAGAGGCCGCCGCGGCCTTCCTCGACGGCCAGATCACCTTCCCGGCCATCGTGCGAACAATCGCCGACGTGCTGCACGCTGCGGACCAGTGGGTCGCCGAACCAGCTACCGTGGAGGAAGTACTTGACGCGCAGCGCTGGGCCCGGCAACGGGCTCGCGAGGCCGTCACACAGGAGGTCGCTTCAATCCGATGATGTTCGTTCTCGGCATCGCGCTGTTCGCACTGTGCATCCTCATCTCGGTGGCGCTGCACGAGTGCGGCCACATGTGGGTGGCGCGCGCCACCGGGATGAAGGTGCGCCGCTACTTCGTGGGCTTCGGACCGACCCTGTGGTCGACGCACCGGCCCAACAAGCTCGGGTCCACCGAGTACGGCGTCAAGGCCGTCCCACTCGGCGGCTTCTGCGATATCGCCGGCATGACGTCGGTGGAGGAACTCACGCCAGAAGAGCGCCCCTACGCGATGTTCCGGCAGGACACCTGGAAGCGCGTCGCGGTGCTGTTCGCCGGGCCGGCGATGAACTTCATCATCGGTCTGGTGCTGATCTACGGGATCGCCATCGTCTGGGGCCTGCCGAATCTCCATCAGCCCACGAACGCGATGGTTGGCGAAACCGCTTGTGTCGCACCGCAAGTGAGCAAAGACAAGGCCGGAGACTGCACCGGGCCAGGGCCGGCGGCACTGGCGGGAATCAAGAAGGGCGACGTCATCACAAAGGTCGGCGACGCCCGGGTCGGCACCTTCGACGAGCTCGTCGCCGCGGTGCGCAAGGTGAACGGCCCCGCCGTGTTCACCGTCGACCGTGTTGAGAACGGGCAGTCCCGCGAGTTCACCACCACCGTCGACGTCACCGCGACGCAGCGGTGGACCTCCAAAGATGCGACCGCGCCGACCACCGTCGGCGCCATCGGCGTCGCGCCCGAGGTGTTCGCCCCCACGCAGTACAACCCGCTGTCGGCGGTGCCCGCGACGTTCGCGTTCACCGGTGATCTCGCCGTCGAACTGGGCAAGTCGCTGGCGAAGATCCCGACCAAGGTCGGCGCGCTGGTGCACTCCATCGGCGGCGGCGAGCGTGATCCCGAGACCCCGATCAGCGTTGTGGGCGCCAGCATCATCGGCGGCGACACCGTTGATCACGGGCTGTGGGTGGCGTTCTGGTTCTTCCTGGCCCAGCTGAACTTCGTGCTCGGCGCGATCAACCTGGTTCCGCTGCTGCCGTTCGACGGCGGCCACATCGCAATCGCGGTCTTCGAGAAGATCCGCAATCTCGTCCGATCGGCGCGCGGCAAAGTCGCCGCGGCGCCGGTCAACTACCTGAAGCTGATGCCCGCCACCTACGTGATCCTCGTCGTGGTGGTCGGCTACATGCTGTTGACCGTCACCGCCGACCTGGTCAACCCGATCCGACTGTTCCAGTAGGAGAACCCACGTGACTTCCATTGGCCTGGGCATGCCCGCCCCGCCGGCGCCCGTGTTGGCGCCGCGCCGACAGACCCGTCAGCTCATGGTGCGCGACGTCGGTGTCGGCAGCGACTACCCGATCTCGGTGCAGTCGATGTGCACCACCAAGACCCATGACGTGAACTCGACGTTGCAGCAGATCGCCGAGCTGACGGCCGCGGGCTGCGACATCGTCCGGGTGGCGTGCCCGCGCCAGGAAGACGCCGACGCGCTGTCCGAGATCGCCAAGCACAGCAACATTCCGGTGATCGCCGACATCCACTTCCAGCCCAAGTACATCTTCGCGGCGATCGACGCAGGCTGTGCGGCGGTGCGCGTCAACCCCGGCAACATCAAGGAGTTCGACGGGCGGGTCGGCGAGGTCGCCAAGGCCGCGGGCGCCGCCGGCATTCCGATCCGGATCGGGGTCAACGCCGGCTCACTGGACAAGCGGTTCCTGGAGAAGTACGGCAAGGCCACCCCGGAGGCGCTCGTCGAGTCCGCGCTGTGGGAAGCCTCGCTGTTCGAGGAGCACGGCTTCGGCAACATCAAGATCAGCGTCAAGCACAACGACCCCGTCGTCATGGTCGCCGCCTACGAGCAGCTGGCCGAAAAATGCGACTACCCACTGCATCTCGGCGTGACCGAGGCGGGGCCGGCGTTCCAGGGCACGATCAAGTCGGCGGTCGCTTTCGGTTCGCTGCTGTCGCGGGGGATCGGCGACACGATCCGCGTCTCGCTGTCGGCACCGCCGGTCGAGGAGGTCAAGGTCGGCATCCAGATCCTGGAGTCGCTGAATCTGCGACCGCGCGGTCTGGAGATCGTGTCCTGCCCGTCGTGTGGCCGGGCTCAGGTCGACGTCTACACGTTGGCCAACGCGGTGTCGGCCGGTCTGGACGGGCTCGACGTGCCGCTGCGGGTGGCCGTGATGGGCTGCGTCGTCAACGGTCCGGGCGAGGCCCGCGAGGCGGACCTGGGCGTGGCGTCGGGCAACGGCAAGGGACAGATCTTCGTCAAGGGCGAAGTCATCAAGACCGTGCCGGAAGCGCAGATCGTCGAGACGCTGATTGAAGAGGCAATGAGACTCGCCGAGGACCAGCGCGGCACGGATACATCTGCCAGCGGTTCGCCGGTCGTGACCGTAAGCTGATGGCGTAACCCGCCGGGGTTGTCGATCCGCAGAAAGTAACGCCCATGTCGGCTCCGCCACTGTTTCGTCTGGTCGACGAACGACGGGTCTCAATGGCGCGCGATGCCGCGGCGGTGGGCCGCGTGCTCGCCGACGATCCGGTGGGCTCCTGCATGGTGGCGGCGCGGGTCGCCGAGCATGGGGTGGAGCCGCAGGCGATCGGCGGAGAGCTGTGGACGCGCCGGCGCGCGGACGAATCGCTGTGTTACGCCGGGGCCAACCTGATCCCGCTGCGCGGTGCGCAGCCCGACCTGCATGCATTCGCCGATAAGGCGATGAGCACCGCGCGCCGCTGCTCGTCTCTGGTCGGGCGGGCCGAGTTGGTGCTACCGATGTGGGACCGCCTGCAGCACGCGTGGGGACCCGCCCGCGACGTCCGCGACCGTCAACCACTCATGGCGCTGGGGGTGGCGCCGTCGTCCCGGATCGACCCGGCGGTGCGGCGCGTGCGGGTCGACGAGCTCGACGCCTACCTGGTCGCCGCCATCGACATGTTCATCGGTGAGGTCGGCATCGACCCGCGTATCGGTGATGGCGGTCGGGGCTACCGGCGCCGGGTCGCCAGTCTGATCGCGGCGGGGCGCGCCTATGCCCGTTTCGAGCACGGCCAGGTCGTGTTCAAGGCCGAGGTGGGATCGCAGTCTCCGGTGGTCGGTCAGATACAGGGCGTGTGGGTGCACCCGGAGTGGCGTGGCCACGGGCTCGGCACCGCGGGCACGGCGGCCGTGGCTGCCGCGGTCGTCAACAGCGGGCGCATCGCCAGCCTGTACGTCAACAGCTTCAACGAGGTCGCACGCGCGGCCTACGCCCGGGTGGGCTTCGCCGAGGTCGGGATGTTCGCGACGGTCCTGCTCGACTGATTTCGTCACATTCACATTTGCCTGATCTGAGACGAGATCGTCCCACTCCCGCCTAATGTAGGTGCGACGCGATGTAAGTCGCGTCTATGTCGGGAGTTCGCGGGGGGGCCCTGGGGATTTGCGGTCTGCTCGCGTTGTCGGATCGGGGGGTCGACATGCGGGGTCCTGTTTCTGGTTTGCCGTGCTCGGGTTGGGTGGCCGGGGCGCTGATGGCGGTAGGAGTCGGCGCGTCGATCACCGTGGGATGTGGGATCGCGGCAGCTGACGGTGGGTCGTCCGCTTCGTCGCAGTCCAGTGCGGCCCATTCGAATCCGTCGTCGCGCACCACTGCTGCCACGCGAGGCCCGCAGAAGAAAGCGGTGGCCGCGCGGCGCACCGCGGCGCCGGCGGCGGGAGTCGGGTCCACCGGGCGGCGGGTCAAGGTGGTGGCAGCGCCGCAAACAACCGCCTCGGCAACGGCGGCGGCTCAACCGTCGGAGTCGGCTAAGGCCACCAAAAGCGCTGCGGCAGCGGCCAATCCACTGAGCATCTTCAGCGCATTCGCCCGCCAGATCCAGGTCACATTCTTCAACCGCACGCCGACGATCTATTACGACGCGTCCAAGAACGTCATCAACGGCGACGGCACGATCACCGGACAGGTCATCGGCAGCGACGCCGACGGGGACACGCTGAAATACACCGTCAGCACCGCCGCCGACGGGACGGTGGAGGTCGACGGCACCGGCAAGTTCACCTACACACCCGGGTCGGGCTTCGACCCGACGACCGGCGACATCTTCACCGCATCGGTCAGCGACGCCATGGCCGGTCGCTATCACGGTCTGATGGGCCTGCTCGTTCCGGGATGGGGCTCGAAGGCGAGTCTCACCGCCAAGGTGACCGGAACGATTCCGCCGCCCGGCGACCCAGGCACCGGAACATGGGGCACGCCAACGAGATCCGCGTTCTTCACCGACTGGTCGGTGCTGTCGGATTGGTGGGTCTACAACGGCGCGACCCAGCACGGCAATCGGACACCGAATCAGATCTCGTTCGCCGACGGCGTCATGACGCTCTCCGGCGACGCGGCAGGCAACGACGCCGGGATCGCTTGGGGGCCGGGTCAGAAGTACGGCGCGTGGGAGGTCCGGGTCAAGATCCCCGCCGGTGCACCCAACTACGACCCCGTGCTGCTGCTGTGGCCGGACGCCGAAAATTGGCCTACCGGTGGCGAAATCGACTTCATGGAGATCTGGGGCGACGGGTCCCGGCAGGCGGTGAACTCCGTTCTGCACTACTCGTCGACCAATCAGCAGGCGGGCGCGACCATGAAGGTGGACGCCACGCAGTGGCACACCTACGCGGTGAAGTGGACACCCACCGAGATCACCACCTATGTCGACGGCACGCCGATCTTCACCACCAATGACACCTCGATGTTCCCGCCCGGCCCGATGCACCTGGCTATCCAGCTGGACATGCTGGGCCCCGACATCTCCGCCGGAGCGCAGATGCAGGTGGCGTGGGTCAAAGAGTATTCGTTGGCGTCGATCGCCTGACCGACTCGAAAAAGTTGTCGGCTCAAATGAATTCCGCGAGTTGGCTTTTGTCGGCGTCAATTGGCGCTATCTTTGTAGCGCGACGAAGTCGCGCCAACAGGGGCCGGTGTCGGGGTGACCGCCGTGTGGCGCCCCGCGCCGCGCGAGCAGGGTAGGGGGAAACATGGGGCGAGAGTCTTTCACGCCGGCGACCTGTGCGGGATGGACCGGCGGTGCGGTCGCGGCGCTCGGCATCGGTGCGGCACTGCTGTCCGGGGCCGGCGCCGCCGCGGCGGACACCGCGTCGGGATCGGGATCGTCCCCGTCCGCGCATTCGGCACCCCGAAATGCGGCGGGCCCGAGCGCGAGCGGTCACTCGGCCCGGCCGGCCAAGTCCGCCGCGACCACCACCTCGGGCACGCGATCAGCCGCCACGCCGACTGTTCGCCCCGCTGCGCTGACCAGCTCGACGCAGGCGAGCGCCTCGCCGGCCAACGCCACCCCCGTCGCCAAGACCGCCACGCCGGTGAAGTCGCCGCTGCCCAACCCGGTGGCCATGGTGACCGCTGCGGTCAACGCATTCTTCAAGCAAGTTCAGACCTCCTTGGCCACGGCGGCCAGGACCGCCGCCCCGGCAACCGGAACGGCGGCGCCACGCACCGGTCCCGCCACCTGGGGAGCGCCGTCACGCACGGTCAACTTCACCGACGCCTCGGTGCTGTCGCAGTTCGTCGTCTACACCGGGACGTATCCGGAAGGCACCCGCACGCCGTCTGCGCTGTCGTTCTCGAACGGGACGATGACGATCACCGGCGACGCGCAGGGGAATGACGAGGGCATCGCGTGGACGCCGGGCCAGAAGTACGGCGGCTGGGAGGTGCGTCTGCGCGTTCCCGCCGGCGCGGCCAACTACGACCCGGTTCTGCTGCTGTGGCCCGACGCCGAAAACTGGCCCAAGGGCGGCGAAGTCGACTTCATGGAGATGTGGGACGACCCGACGCGCCAGACGGTGAACTCGGTTCTGCACTACGGCCCGTCCAACAAACAGATCAGGGCCAGCGTGGCGGTCGACGCGACTCAGTGGCACACCTACGCGGTGAAGTGGACATCCACGCAGATCACTACCTACGTGGACGGGGTGCCGCTATTCACCTCGACCAACAAGTCGCAGTTCCCGCCGGGCGCCATGCACTTGTGCATCCAGCTGGACACCATGGGGCCGGACATAGCCGCCGGCGCGACGATGGAAGTCGCCTGGGCCAAGCAGTACTCGTTGGCCGCCGTCACCTGACGAACCCTGCCCCGACGCCCGACGGCCCGACTTGAGGCGTCGGGCGTCGGTGTGTTTGCGGCACTTTCGGGTCACGGGCTCATAACATTTGCCCCAATGGCTACTTGCACCTCATTAGCAACACGAGTCACAGGCGTCATCTCGGTTTTGGCGGTGGTGGCGGCATCGGCGACGCTGTCGGCGTGCACCCCGCGCCCGGACGGGCCGGGGCCGGCCGCGGAGAAGTTCTTCGCCGACCTCACGAAGGGGGACACCGCGTCGGCGGCTCAGCTCTCCGACAAGCCGGCCGATGCCCAGGCCGCGCTCAACGAGGCGTGGGCCGGGTTGCAGGCCACCCACCTCGACGCCCAGATCCTCGGCTCGCGCTACACCGAAGACACGGGCAGCGTGAACTACCGCTTCACCTGGCAGCTGCCGAAGAAGCGAACCTGGACCTACGACGGCGTGCTGCAGATGATCCGCGACGAGGGCAACTGGCGCGTCCGCTGGACCCCCACCGGATTGCATCCCAAACTCGGTGAGCATCAACATTTTTCACTGCGTGCCGAAGCGCCTCGCCGGGCGTCGGTCAATGAGCTTGGCGGTACCGACGTGCTGGCCCCGGCCAACCTCTACCGCTATCAGCTCGACGCCGCCAAGGCGGGCAGCGCGCTGATGTCCACCGCGCGGGTGGTCGCCGACCAGCTGCGCCAGTTCGACAACACCCTGGACCCGCAGCGTCTGGCGGAACAGGCCAGCTCCTCGAGCGCGCCGCTGGATCTGGTGACGCTGAAACCGGCGGACCACGACAAGGTGGGCCAAGCGCTGGACATGCTGCCGGGCGTCGTCGTCACTCCGCAGGCCGACCTGCTGCCGACCGACGACCACTTCGCCCCGGCCGTCATCAACCAGGTGAAGAAGGCGGTGATCGACCAGCTCGACGGCGAGGCCGGCTGGAAAGTGGTCAGCGTCAACCAGAACGGCGCCGACATCGACGTGCTGCACGAGGTCGCGCCGACCCCGGCGCCGTCGATCTCCATCACGCTGGACCGCGCGGTGCAGAACGCCGCGCAGCACGCCGTCGACACCCAGGGCCGCAAGGCGATGCTGGTGGTGATCAAGCCGTCGACCGGTGAAATCCTCGGTGTCGCGCAGAACGCGGCGGCCGACGCCGACGGCCCGGCGGCCACCACCGGCCTGTACCCGCCGGGTTCGACCTTCAAGATCATCACCGCCGGCGCGGCCATCGACCGCAACATGGCCACGCCCAACACCCTGCTCGGCTGCCCGGGTGAGATCGACATCGGCCACCGAACGGTGCCGAACTACAACAAGTTCGACCTCGGCACGGTCCCGATGTCCAAGGCGTTCGCGAACTCGTGCAACACCACGTTCGCCGAACTGGCCAGCCGGATGCCCCCGACCGCGCTGACCGTCGCCGCCTCGCAGTACGGCATCGGCCCGGACTACACGATCGATGGATTGACCACGGTCACCGGCACGGTGCCGCCGACGGTGAACCTGGCCGAACGCACCGAGGACGGTTTCGGCCAAGGCAAGGTCCTGGTCACGCCCTTCGGAATGGCACTGGTGGCCGCGACCGTGGCGGCGGGCAAGACGCCCAGCCCGCACCTGATTGTGGGCAGCCAGACCGCCGAGACCGGTGATCATCCGCCGATCTCGCCGGCCATGCTCGACGGCTTGCGCCCGATGATGCGATTGGTGGTGACCAACGGCACCGCCAAGGACATCAACGACGCCGGCGACGTGCGCGGTAAGACGGGGGAGGCGGAGTTCGAGGGCGGCTCGCACGCCTGGTTCGCCGGCTACCGCGGTGACATGGCGTTCGCGGCGCTGATCGTGGGTGGCGGTAGTTCGGAGTATGCCGTCCGGATGGTCAAGATGATGCTGCAGGAGCTTCCCGCCGACTATCTGGCCTGACCGCGGGTCCGGCCTCAGAACGCCGGCAACTGCAGCAGGCTGTCGTTCCAGTGGTCGTCGTGACCGTAGCTCCGCAGATACTTGTCCCGCCGCAGGGCCCTGGACCTGAACAGGTCGAAGACGCCGACCTCTGAGTGGTAGTCATCGCCCGCGATATACGCGGTGTCGCCGCGGCCGAGTCGGTTGACCATCTGCTCGCGCCGGCAGCTCCCGATGTCACCGCCGACGCGGTACTGAACCTCCACGACGTGGCGATAGTCGTCACTGTGGGATGGCGACATGCGGCGAGCAATTATTTGATAGCGCATCGTGAGACCTCCAAATATGCAGCTAGAAGATGTGCAAGTCAGTATATATCCGTTGCCAGAATTGCACCTGCATGTTCAAAACGTTCGCGGGTCGTTGCCTGGTCGAGACCGGAGCTTCCCGGGTGTTTAGATGAGGCGTGACCAACCGGATTCAGAGTTTGCTCGGGGTCACCTACCCCGTGGTTCAAGCGCCGATGACCTACATCGCGCGTGCGTCGCTCGCCGCCGCGGTGTCCGAGGCCGGCGGACTCGGGGTGATCGAAACCCTCACGCCGGAAGGTCGCGCCGATTTGCTCCGGGTGCGCGATCTCACCGACCTTCCGGTCGGCGCGAACCTGATGATCCAAGGATGGAAGCGGGATCCGTCGATCGTCGATGTACTGGCCGAGGCGAACGTCCGGCATGTCTTCACCTCCGCGGGCGACCCGGCCTTGTTCACCGCGCGACTGCACGACGCGAGCATGACGGTGGTGCACGTGGTGGGTTCGCTGAAAGGGGCGTTGAAGGCTGTCGACGCCGGCGTGGATGCGTTGGTGGTCGAGGGCGTCGAGGGTGGCGGTTTCAAGTCGGCGCTCGGGGCGTCCACCCTGGTGTTGCTCCCGCTGATCGCCGAACAGGTCGATCTGCCGCTGATCGCGGCCGGTGGAATCTGCGACGCCCGCTCGGCTGCCGCCGCGGTGGTGCTGGGTGCCGAGGGTGTGCAGATGGGCACCCGGATGCTGGCCAGCCGGGAGGCGGCCGTGCACGCGAACTTCAAGGACGCCATCGTCGCCGCCGACGACTCCGGGACGATCCTGCTCGACTTGCCCGGTAATCCGACGATGCGGGTGTTGCATGTCGGTCTGGCTCGCCGGGTGTCGACCGAAGGCGCGACCGCGCCGCTGATCAGCGGCGTGACCGAGCTCTACTTTGAAGGCGACATGGAGGCCAGTGTGGCCAACACCGGCCAGGTCTCGTCACGCATCGGCCAGGTTCTCCCGGTCGCCGACATCGTCCGCGACACCTGGCTGGGCGCGCAGGACGTGCTGACCGGGGCGGCCGCCCGGCTCTGAGTCAGCCGGCGACGACGTTGCCGCCGGCGACCTTGACCGCCACCGCGGTCAACGGCGTCATGGCCGGCCCGCGCAGCACCGCGCCGTCGAGGCCGAAACGGCTGCCGTGACACGGGCAGTCGAGCCTGCCGTCGGTGACCGAGGACAGCTTGCAGCCGGCATGGGTGCACCGGGCGACGAACGCGTCGAAGACCCCGGCTGTCGGCTGAGTCACCACGGTGTCGCCGACGACCTTGCCCGAGCCCACCGGGATCTCGGTGGTGGCGGCCAGAACCTGACCCGGCGCTGCGGTCGTCGGCGGTGCGACGAGTTCACCGGTGTTGGCGTTGCAGCCGGCGATCGGTACGACGGCGGCCCCGATCAGGACGGTTCGGCGCGGCAGCCCAGAGATCGACGCACTCATCGGCCCAGGCTAGCCGAGGTGGAACAGGTACCGTGGAATGGCCATGACTGGAATCGAGCACACCCCTGGGCTGCGGGTTTCCGACGCTGATCGCAACGGAACGCTGCGGCGGCTGCACAACGCCGTCGCGCTGGGGCTGATCGATATCGGCGAATTCGAGGAGCGTTCGGCGCAGGTGTCGGCGGCCCGGATGCACGAAGATCTCAACGCTCTGGTCGACGATCTGCCCGGGCCGGGCGCCATCGTCACCTCGGCGGCGGACCGGGTGGAACTCCGGGGCTGGATGGGCTCGCTCAAGCGGCACGGGGAGTGGACCGTGCCGACCCGGCTGGCGCTGGTGCGCCGCGTCGGCTCGGTCGACCTCGACCTGACCAACGCCCGGTTCGCCGGACCCGTCGTGGTGATCGAACTCGATCTGGTGCGCGGGTCGCTCGATCTCCGGTTGCCCGACGGTGCCAGTGCATCGATTGACGATGTCACGGTCTACGCCGGCAGTGCCCGTGACCGCCGCAAGGAACCTCCGGCCGAGGGCAGCCCGCATGTCGTGCTCACCGGGCGGGTGGTGATGGGGTCGGTCAACGTCCGCGGTCCCAAGCGCCCGCTGTTGCGGCGCCATTAGGCTGGCGACATGGCTGTACGCACTGCACTCCGGCCCGGAGTGGTCTCACCAGAACTGCCGGTCCCCACGGCGATCGAGCGGCCCGAATACGTCGGCAAGTCGACCGTCGCCGAAGGCAGCGAACCGTGGGTCCAGACCCCCGAGGTCATCGAGAAGATGCGCATCGCCGGGCGGATCGCCGCCGGGGCGCTGGCCGAGGCAGGCAAGGCGGTCGCACCCGGGGTCACCACCGACGAGCTGGATCGCATCGCCCACGACTACATGATCGATCACGGCGCCTACCCGTCGACCTTGTACTACAAGGGATTTCCGAAGTCGTGCTGCACATCGCTCAACGAGATCATCTGCCACGGCATCCCGGACTCGACCGTTATCGAGGACGGCGACATCGTCAACATCGATGTCACCGCGTACATCAACGGTGTACACGGCGACACCAATGCCACGTTCCTGGCCGGTGACGTCAGCGAGGAGCACCGCCTGCTTGTCGAGCGCACCCACGAGGCGACGATGCGCGCCATCAAGGCGGTCAAACCCGGCCGGGCATTGTCGGTCGTCGGCCGGGTGATCGAGGCATACGCAAATCGCTTCGGCTACAACGTGGTTCGCGACTTCACCGGCCATGGCATCGGCACCACGTTCCACAACGGTCTGGTGGTGCTGCACTATGACCAGCCCGAGGTGGAGACCGTGCTGGAGCCGGGGATGACGTTCACCATCGAGCCGATGATTAACCTCGGGGCACTGGACTACGAGATCTGGGACGACGGCTGGACGGTGGCCACCAAAGACCGTAAGTGGACGGCGCAATTCGAGCACACCCTGGTCGTCACCGAGGATGGCGCGGAAATACTGACGCTCGCACCGTGACTGGCGGCGCGCTGCTGATCGCGGGCACCACCTCGGACGCCGGCAAGTCGATGGTCGTCGCCGGCTTGTGCCGATTGTTGGCGCGCAAGGGAATTCGGGTGGCGCCGTTCAAGGCGCAGAACATGAGCAACAACTCGGTGGTCACCGTCGACGGCGGCGAGATCGGCCGGGCCCAGGGCATGCAGGCCCGCGCGGCGGGCCTGGCGCCCAGCACCCGATTCAACCCGGTGCTGCTCAAACCCGGCAGTGACCGCACCTCGCAGCTGGTGGTCAAGGGCCACCCGGTGGCGCAGGTGAGCGCGCGCGACTACATCGAGCACCGTGACCGCCTTGCCGGAGTGGTTGCCGATGAATTGGCATCGCTGCGAGCCGAATTCGATGTCGTGTTGTGTGAAGGCGCGGGCTCGCCGGCCGAGATCAACTTGCGGGCAACGGATCTGGCCAACATGGGCTTGGCGCGCGCGGCCAACCTTCCCGTGGTGATCGTGGGCGACATCGATCGCGGTGGGCTGCTGGCCCACTTGTTCGGCACGGTCGCCGTCCTGTCGCCGGAAGACCAGGCGCTGATCGCGGGCTTTATCGTCAACAAGTTTCGCGGCGACCCCGCGCTGCTGGCGCCGGGCCTCGACCAGCTCGCCGAGCTCACCGGGCGCCCCACCTACGGCATCGTCCCGTACAGCGACGAACTGTGGCTGGACGCGGAGGACTCGGTGTCGGTGGTGGCCGGCCACGTCGTCGGGGTTCCGGCGCCGCCGCGCGGCGAGCAGTGGCTGCGGGTCACGGCGATCCGGCTGCCGCGCATCTCCAATTCCACCGACATCGAAGCGCTGGCCTGCGAACCCGGGGTGCTGGTCCGGTGGGCGAGCGAGCCCGCCGAGCTGGCCGACGCCGATGTCGTCGTCATCCCCGGCAGCAAGGCCACCGTCGCCGACTTGATGTGGTTGCGGGAACGAGGGCTGGCCGACGCGATCATCGCGCACGCATCCGCGGGCCGCCCGGTACTGGGCATCTGCGGCGGCTTTCAGATGCTGGGGCACCGGATCGGCGACACCGTCGAAACCCGCTCCGGCGATGTGGCGGGGCTGGGACTGCTCGACCTGGACGTCGATTTCGCGCCGGAGAAGGTGCTGCGGCACTGGCAGAGTCCATTGAGCGGCTACGAAATCCATCACGGCCGGGTGTCCCGCTGCGGCGAGGACGGCTGGTTCGACGCCGACGGCAGCGCCCAGGGCTACGTCCGCGGCGCGGTGTTCGGCACCCATTGGCATGGCCTGTTGGACAACGACGAATTCCGGCGCGACTGGCTCACCACCGCCGCCGCGTCCGCCGGACGATCCGGTTTCGAGGTTGCGGCCGACACCCAGGTGCCCGCCCGCCGGGATGCCCAGCTTGATCTGATGGCCGATCTACTCGTCGAGCACGTCGACATCGACGCGCTGTTGTCACTGCTCAACGGTGGCGGTGCCGTGCGACCGACGGTGAGTACCCGATTGCACCGGTAGCCTGAAACGATGTCGGGTCGGGCGCTTGGAGCTGTCGCAGCGGTGGGCGCGGTGTTGCTGGCCGGCTGCGGCTCGACCGTGTCCGGTACCGCGACGTGGCCGGGCGCCACACTGGAGAAGGCCGCGCTGGGCCCGGGCGATTTCCCGCCCGGCGTGCAGTACGACCGCATCGTCGAACAACTCGGCCAACCGGACAACTCCGGTAGTCCGCCGTCGATGCGGTCCCGCCCCGAGGGCTGTGCCAATGCCCTGACCAATGTCATCGCCGACTCGGCCGAGCGCGGGCCGGGCAGCGCGGCGAAATACTCGGCTTCCTACAACGGTGCCCGCATCGTGATGACGGTGCTGTCGTGGCCGTTGGATCTGGACAGGCTCGAGGCAGCCGCCGGCCGCTGCGCGAAGTTCGAGACGTACTTCGACACCAACAGCAAGGGCATCCCCATCACCACCACCGACCTCCCCGGCTTGAGTGACGACGCATTGGCATACCAGCAAACGATGCAGCTGATGGGTTCGGCCAGTAGTGTTTACATGGCATTCCAGAATGTGGGCAGGTATGGAGTTTTCGGAATCGCTTTTCCCACACCTGATCCCAGCATCGACGCCAAAGCGTCACTGCCACAGACATTTCTGGATGTATTTGCCAAACAGTCTGTGAAGATCCGTCGCGCGACCTGAGTAGGAGATGAGGAACCCTGCGGAAACTGCCTCGTGAAAGCCACTTTCGCAGTAACGTGGCGAAATGCCTTCGACAATGGTGACTGTCGATGGGTTCCCCGTCCCGGTCAGCGTGACCGGCCCGGAGAAGGGCCCCTACGTCGTCATCCTGGGAGCCGCCCAGCACGCACCGGCCGCCTATGACGGGGTCTGTCAGCGCTTGCACACGGCGTCGGTGCGCACGGTTGTCATCGGCGCGGACCCACGGCTACATCCCAAAGCGGTGATCGGCATCCTCGACGCACTCGACGTCCGCTGGGGAATCCTCGTGGGCGACCGCGCCGGCGCCGAGCTCGCGTGGGAATTGGCCGCCACCCGTCTGGACCGGTTCACCGGTCTCGTCGTCATCGACCGCGGGCACCCGCGTGTTCCCGACCAGAACGGCGTGGTCCGCGACGAGGATTGCCCGCCGGTGGAGATCAACACCACCGCGCTGGTCAGCACTCCCGCCGCACGCGCTTTGGCCCGGGCCAGCCAGCGCTACGTCTACAGCGACTACCGACTGGTGGAGTTCACCGGCCGGCGCAACGCCGCGGAGTCCACCGCGCAGCTGGCCGCCGAGATCGTGTTACGCACCAGCACCTGGTGAGGTCAGCGCGGCGGCGCGTCCGTCGCTTCCTGAGGGGTCCACGCCTGCGGTAGACCCGGCTGGCCGGGGAACAGGAAATCCACGAAAGCCTGTGCGGTCGGCTGCGGCTCGTGATTGGCCAGGCCGGGGCGTTCGTTGGCTTCGACGAACACGTACTCGTCGCGGGTCACGTCGGGCACCAGCAGGTCGATGCCGGTGACCGGAATGCCGATGGCCTCGGCGGCCACCACGGCCACCCGGCACAGCTCGGGATGCACGATCGCTGTCACGTCGTGAATGGTGCCGCCCTGATGCAGGTTCGCCGTCTTGCGCACGCGCAGCCGCTCGCCTTCGGGCAGAACGTCATCGAATGACCAACCGGATTCGGCCACCGTCGCTTCGGTGACATCGTCGAGCGGGATGCGCGATTCGCCGCCGGTTGCCGCGGCGCGGCGACGGCTCTGCGTCTCGATCAGTTCCCTGATGGTGTGCTTACCGGTCCCGACAATCGCCGCCGGTTTCCGCAGTGCGGCCGCGACGACCTTGCCGTCGATCACCACCAGGCGTAGATCGTCGCCGGGAGCGCGTTGTTCGATCAACACCTCAGGGTGCTGTTCGCGGGCGCGGGCCAGTGCGGCATCCAGCGCTTCGGGGCTGTCCACCCCGACGGTGATGCCCTTGCCCTGTTCACCGCGCGTCGGTTTGACGACGACGTCGCCGACCTCGGCCAGGAATGCGTGGTCTTCGGCATCGAAGGTGGCCAGCCTGCCTTTCGGCACGACGATGCCTGCCTCGGACACGATGCGCCGGGTCAGCCGCTTGTCGTCGCAGCGGCTCATCGCCACCGCGGAGGTGTATTCGCTCAAGGACTCCCGGGTCACCACGCTGCGCCCGCCGTACGACAACCGCATCTCACCGGTCTCGGCGTCGAGCACCTCGATGTGGATACCGCGGCGCATGGCCTCGTCGGCGATGATGCGCGCATACGGATTGAGGTCGTCGACGGTCTCCCGCGCGGGGGTGAACAGCGGCTCGTTGATCGCGTTCTTGCGTTTGACGGCCAGCACCGGCACGCGCTGGAAGCCGAGCTTCTCATACAGCGCGATCGCGGCCTCGTTGTCGTAGGCCACGGACAGATCCATGTAGGCGCGGTCCCGCCCGCGGAAAACCGCGGCCAACGTGCGGGTCAGCGATGCGCCGATCCCGGGCAGGCTGGCGGTCGGGTCGACGGCCAGTGTCCACAGACTCGAGCCGTCCTCGGGGTCGTTGAACAGCCGCTTGTGGTCCACACCCGTGACGGTTCCGACCACCGATCCGTCGTCGTCGCGGACCGCGACCAGATACTCGACCGCGTCGCAGTGCAGGTGGTTGTTCCAGATCAGTTCGGTGGGGGCGGGCACCATGCCACAGCGCACGTACACCCGGTTCATCTCGTCGGCCTCGGCCTGATCGCGCAGCGGGCGGACGGTGAATCCGACCGGAGCGGGGCCCTCGGGCTCGTCGGGGTGCAGCCGCCAGCGGTAGGTGTGGCTGGGATCGATGAAGAGCTCGGCCGGCGACTTGGCCACCAGGACATGCGATTCGCGCGCGTAGATGCAGATGTCGCGGCGGCCCTGCTCCTCATGCTGCAGCACGGCGGCCAGCTTGTCGGGATCGGCGAAGGTCTGACCGAATATCAGCCTGCCCCAACCGAGTTCGAGCACCACGTCATCCGACATCTCCCGGACCAGCTCTTGGGGGGAGGCGTCGTGCAGCCCCATCGTGATGGCCTCGGTGTGCGCGGTCATGCGGCCGGCCCGGTGATTCCGTGCTGCTGTAACCACAGCTCGAGAAGCCCGATCTGCCACAGCTCGTTGCCGCGCAGCGGCGTCAGCCGGCCATTGGGATCGGCCAGTAACCGCTCGACGGCCTCGGGCCGGAACAGGCCGCGTTCCTTGGCCTGCGGTGCGTACAGCGCGTCGCGCACCATCTCCAGGTACGGCCCCTCCAGATGGGTCAACGCCGGCACCGGGAAGTACCCCTTCGGCCGGTCGATCACCTCGGCCGGAATGACTTGGCGGGCAGCTTCTTTCAGTACGCCCTTGCCGCCGTGCGCGGTCTTCAGCTCGGGCGGGCAGGTCGCTGCCAGCTCGACCAGGTCGTGGTCGAGGAATGGCACGCGGCCTTCCAGCCCCCACGCCATCGTCATGTTGTCGACGCGTTTGACCGGATCGTCGACCAGCATCACGGTGGTGTCCAGGCGCAGGGCGCGGTCCACACCGGTCTGCGCTCCGGGCTTGGCGAAGTGCTCGGCGACGAACGTCAGGCTGGGATCCTCGCGGCCGCTGAGCCGCTCATCGGAGAGCAGTGCGGCCACCCCGTCATGGTCGCGGTCGAAGAACGCCCCGCGGTAGCGCGCGACGGAGCCATCGACGCTGGCGGCGTCGGGTTCGGCCATCGGGGGATACCAGTGGTAGCCGGCGAAGACCTCGTCGGCGCCCTGGCCGGATTGCACCACCTTCACGTGCTTGGCGACTTCCTGGCTCAGTAGGTAGAACGCCACGCAGTCGTGGGAGACCATCGGCTCGCTCATCGCGCCGATCGCGCCTTCGAGGGCGGGCAGCATGCGGGCGGTGTCGATGCGGATCTGATGGTGGTCGGTGCCGAACCGCTTGGCCACGATGTCGGAGTACATGAACTCGTCGCCCTTGACCCCGCCGACCGACTCGAAGCCGATGGAGAACGTCGACAGGCCGTGTTGTCCGGCTTCGGCGAGCAGACCGACGATCAGGCTCGAGTCCACCCCGCCGGAAAGCAGGCAGCCGACGGGCACGTCGGCGACCAGACGGCGCTTGACGGCGGCTCGTAGGGCGTCGAGAACCGCGTCCTCCCAATCGCGTTCGCTCCAGTCCGCGCGGTCTTCGCGGCGGCTGAAATCCGGTGACCAGTAAGTGATTTCCCGTCGCTTGCCGTCGGGCTCGATGGCCAGCAGCGTGCCGGGGGAGAGTTTGCGGACTCCGCACAGGATGGTTCGCGGGGCGGGCACCACCGAGTGGAAGGTCAGGTAGTGGTGCAGGGCGATCGGGTCGATGCGGGTGTCGACGCCGCCGCCGGCCAGCAGCGCGGGAAGTGACGACGCGAACCGGATGCGGTGCGAGTCCTCGCTGATGTACAGCGGTTTGATGCCCAGCCGGTCGCGGCCGAGCAGCACACGGCCGCTGTCGCGCTCGGTGATGGCGAACGCGAACATCCCGTACAGCCGGTCGACGAACTTGTCACCCCAGTGGTGGTACGCCTTGAGCAGCACCTCGGTGTCGCTGTGCGAGAAGAACCGGTAACCGTGCCCGGCGAGCTCGTCGCGCAGGGCTTCGTAGTTGTAGATGCAGCCGTTCCAGGCGATCGTCAGCCCGAGGTCGGCGTCCACCATCGGCTGTGCACCGGCCTCGGACAGGTCGATGATCTTCAGCCGACGATGGCCGAGCGCCACCCGGCCCTGCGACCACACGCCCGCGGCGTCCGGCCCGCGGGGCTCCATCGTTTCCGCCATGGCCGCCACCGCGGCCACGTCGGGGGCCTGATCGTCGAGACGGACCTCGCCCGCCGCTCCACACATCGGTTCCGACCTATCCCGTCTGTTTCGCTGAGTTCGGCCCTCCTATTTACCCGCGCGGAACGAGTCCTAACCGGCCCGAGACCCCAGTCACATAAACCGCGCCCCTCGGCCTGGGGCACGAGGGGCGCGGGGCCCGCCTCACGGAGGGCCTGGGGTGTGGTCTCCTGAGTCTTAGGAAACCCCCTCCAGCTCTTCACCGGTGATGTCGATCTGCCGCACCGGGCCGGTGAACCAGTTCTTCACCGACGCATGCCAGTAGATGAAAAGCAGGATCAGCACGCCACCGACCAGCAACGGGGTGTAGTTCACGTACTTCCACTCGAAGCTGTCATCCCACGGAGCACCGCCGAGCGAGGTCGGGAACATCGCGATGATCGAGGTGATGATGATTTCGGCCAGGGCCAACGGCGCCATCCACTTGTGGTGCCCGCGCAGGTTCCACCGGCCGAGCGGGAACGAGTCACCGGCCTTCCAGCGGAAGTAGATCGGCACCGCGAAGCAGAGGTAGAGGCCCACCACGCCGATCGAGACCACCGCGAAGAACGCGACCGGCACCGGGGCGCCGTTGATGTCGACCTTCACCAGCGCGGGCAGGGTGATGATCACGGCGATCACCGCGGTGACCATCACCGCGTTGGCGGGCACTTTCCTGGTGCTGAGCTTCGCCCAGAGTTGATGTCCGGGCACCGCCCGGTCACGGCTGAACGCGAACAGCATGCGCGATGCGCTGGTCTGGCAGGCCGTGGTGCAGAACAGCTGGCCGGCCGTCGAGATCAGCAACACGATGCCGACCCACTTGGAGTCCATCGCCTGGCTGAAGATCGTGGCGACAGCGCCGCCGCCCTTGGTCACGCCGTCGACGTCCTGCACTGCGAACAGGAAGGTCAGCAGCAGGATCCAGCCACCGATCGCCGAGTAGAAGATCGAGCGCCAGATGCCCTTGGCGGCGCCATCGGCCGCGCTCTTGGTCTCCTCTGACAGGTGGGCCGACGCGTCGTAGCCGGTGATCGTGTACTGGGTCAGGATCGCCGACATCGGCAGCACGAACAGCAGGAAGCCGAAGCCCGAGGTGGAGCCGCCGAAGAAGCCGGTGTTGTTGACCGTCGTCGCGAACACCGTGGAGAAGCTGGCGTGCTGCTCGGGCAGTGCCCACAGGATGACGATCACGGCCGCCGCGCCCGCGACGTGCCACCAGACCGAGATGTTGTTGATCACGGCCAGCAGGTGGCTGGAGAAGATGTTGATGGTCGCGACGATGACCAGGATGACGAGGAACAGGATGAATGTCCGGGTCAGGCTGTAGCCGGCCAGCCAGTCCTCGCTGAAGGTGCCCAGCGTCAGGTCCAGGAAGGTGGCCGACCCGTAGGCCACTGAGGCCAGGATCGCGATCAGGCCGATCAGGTTGAGCCAGCCGGTGTAGTACCCGGCCTTCGGGCCGCCGAGTTTGGCTGCCCACCAATAGATTCCGCCCGATGTCGGGAAGGCCGACACCAGCTCGGACATACACAGACCGATGAGCAGGATGAAGACCGAGATGATCGGCCAGCCCCAGGCGATGGCCGCGGGGCCGCCGTTGTTCCAGCCGAGGCCGAATGAGGTGAAGCAGCCCGCCAGGATCGAGATGATCGAGAACGAGATGGCGAAATTGCTGAAGCCGGACCACGACCGGTGCAGCTCCTGGGTATACCCGAGGCTGGCGAGGTGTTTTTCGTCGTCGTCGAGTAGTTCGTGACCCTCTGGCACGGTGTCTCCTTCTGGGCGTGCTGACGAAGAGGCGTCCACCGGCGCTCTCCTGAGTAGGGACAATAGAGCGCTATTGGTCTGGTGTCCTACCTTTGGAGTGACAATCGTGTAAATCTGGAGGACGATGTCGCCGCCGTGGCGATGTCCAATGGTTGACTTTCCGTCTAATCATTCCGGTGCTATCGAGAGGGGCGCGCGTGACGACTGAGGGTGCTGGTCGACGCCGGCCCGGTCTGTTGCTGCAGGCCGAGCTGGAGAGCCTGGTGGCCGCCGGTGAGATCGACACGGTCATCGTTGCGTTCGCCGATATGCAGGGCCGGCTGACGGGCAAGCGGATCTCGGCCGAGCTGTTCGTCGACGATGTCGCCGCGCACGGCGCGGAGTGTTGCAACTATTTGCTTGCTGTCGACGTCGACAACAACACCGTCGACGGTTATGCGATCTCGAGCTGGGAGACCGGTTACGGCGACATGGTGATGACGCCCGACTTCGCGACGCTGCGCCGCATTCCGTGGCAGCCTGCCACTGCGCTGGTGATGGCCGACCTGTCGTGGACGGACGGCCGTCCGGTGGTCCAGGCGCCGCGCAGCATCCTCAATCGCCAGATCGACCGGCTCACCGAACGCGGTCTGGTGCCGTATGCCTCGACCGAGCTGGAATTCATGGTGTTCGACAACGGGTATCGAGAGGCCTGGGCGTCCGGCTACCGGGGGCTGACGCCGGCCACCGATTACAACATCGACTACGCGATGCTGGCCTCGACGCGGATGGAGCCGCTGCTGCGTGACATCCGCCGCGGGATGGCCGGCGCGGGCATGTACTGCGAGGGTGTCAAGGGCGAGTGCAACCTCGGTCAGCAGGAGATCGGCTTCCGCTACGACCATGCCCGCACCACCTGCGACAACCACACGATCTACAAGAACGGCGCCAAGGAGATCGCCGACCAGCACGGCAAGAGCCTGACGTTCATGGCGAAATACGATGAGCGCGAAGGAAACAGCTGTCATATCCACATCTCGCTGCGCGGCGAGGACGGGTCGGCGGTGTTCGCCGACGACGACGATGAGCTCGGCATGTCACCGATGTTCCGCAGCTTCATCGCCGGCCAGTTGGCGACGCTGCGTGAACTGACCCTGTTCTACGCGCCGAACATCAACTCCTACAAACGTTTTGTCGACGGCAGCTTCGCGCCGACCGCGATCGCCTGGGGTCTGGACAATCGGACCTGCGCGCTGCGGGTGGTCGGTCACGGAAACGGGATGCGGATGGAGTGCCGGGCGCCCGGCGGTGACGTCAACCAGTATTTGGCCGTGGCCGCGTTGATCGCCGGTGGTCTGTACGGAATCGACAACGGGCTCGAACTGCCCGACGCCGTCGCGGGCAACGCCTACACCAGTGGCGCGCAGCGCTTGCCGACCACGCTGGCCGAGGCTGCTGCGCTGTTCGAGGGATCGACGGTGGCCCGCGAAGTCTTCGGTGACGAGGTCGTCGAGCACTACCTCAACAACGCCCGCGTCGAGCTGGCCGCGTTCAATTCGGCCGTGACCGACTGGGAAAGGGTGCGTGGCTTTGAGCGGCTTTGAGAACGAGGCCCGGCTGCGTCCTGTCATCGGCCTCACCACCTACCTGCAGCAGGCTCAGACCGGCATCTGGGATGTGCACGCCAGCTTCCTGCCCGGCATCTACATCGAAGGTGTGACGCTGGCCGGTGGCATCGCGACGCTGCTGCCGCCGCAACCCGTCGACGCCGGCATCGTCGACCAGATCCTCGGCGGAATCCACGGCCTGATCATCACCGGCGGCAGGGACGTCGACCCGGGCGCCTACGGTCACGACGCGCATCCCAGCACCGATGAGCCGGACCGCGTTCGCGACGCGTGGGAGCTCGCCTTGGTGAGCGCCGCGATTCACCGGCATCTTCCCGTGCTCGGAATCTGCCGCGGCGCACAGGTTCTCAACGTCGCGCTGGGCGGCACACTGCATCAGCACCTGCCCGATGTCGTCGGGCATACCCGCCATCAGCAGGGCAACGCGGTGTTCACCACCTCCTCAATCAGCACGGTGGCCGGCAGCAGGCTGGCAGGATTGATCGGTGAGGGCACGAACGCGCAGTGCTACCACCATCAGGCGATCGACCGGCTCGGCGACGGGCTGATGATCAGCGCTCTCGACAGTGAGGGCGTGATCGAGGCTGTCGAGTTGCCTGGCGACGATTTCGTCCTGGCCGTGCAGTGGCACCCCGAGGAGACCCTGGACGACCTTCGGGTGTTCGCCGGACTGGTCGAAGCCGCCCGAACCTCTACAACAGAGAGAGTGAATTGAGTACCACTGAACTGGTCAATCCGGCGACCGAAGAAGCGCTGCGCACGGTCGAGCTGACCGACGCCGCCGGGGTAGACGACGCGGTCGCACGTGCCAAGGTCGCGCAAAAGGCCTGGGCCAGGCAGGCTCCCGCGGAGCGGGCCGCCGCGCTGCGCGCTTTCGCCGCCGCGGTCGACGCCCACGTCGGTGAGCTCGCCGCGCTCGAGGTCGCCAACTCCGGGCACCCCATCGGGGCTGCCGAGTGGGAGGCCGGCCATGTTCGCGATGTGCTGCAGTTCTATTCAGCCACTCCGGAACGCCTGTCGGGCAAGCAGATTCCCGTCGCTGGCGGCCTGGATGTCACCTTCAACGAGCCGATGGGTGTGATCGGGGTGATCACGCCGTGGAACTTCCCGATGCCGATCGCGGCGTGGGGCTTCGCGCCCGCGCTGGCCGCGGGAAACGCGGTGGTGCTCAAACCGGCCGAGTGGACGCCGCTGACCTCGATGCGGCTCGGTGAGCTCGCGCTGGAAGCCGGTCTGCCGCAGGACCTGTTTCAGGTGCTACCCGGGCGGGGTTCGGTGGTCGGTGAGCGGTTCATCAGCCACCCGGATGTGCGCAAGATCGTGTTCACCGGCTCGACCGAGGTCGGCACGAGGGTGATGGCCGGGGCCGCCAACCAGGTCAAGCGGGTCACCCTGGAGCTCGGCGGCAAGAGTGCCAACATCGTTTTCGCCGACTGCGATCTGGAGAAGGCCGCCGCCACGGCCCCCTACGGCGTGTTCGACAACGCCGGGCAGGACTGCTGTGCGCGCAGCCGGATCCTGGTGCAGCGCAGTGTGTTCGACAAGTTCATGGAACTGCTCGAGCCGGCCGTCAAGGGCCTGGTGGTCGGCGATCCGGCCGCCCGGGACACCCAGATGGGCCCACTGGTGTCCCGCAAGCACTTCGAGTCGGTGGCCGCCTACGTGCCCGATGACACCAACGTCGCCTTCCGCGGCTCCGCGCCCAACGGGCCCGGCTACTGGTTCCCGCCGACGGTGCTCACCCCGCAGCGCACCGACCGCACCGTCACCGAGGAGATCTTCGGCCCGGTCGTCACGGTGCTGCCGTTCGAGGACGAGGCTGATGCCATCGGACTGGCCAACGACACCGAATATGGTCTGTCCGGCTCGATCTGGACCGACAACCTGTCGCGGGCGATGCGGGTGTCGCGGGCGGTCGAGGCCGGCAATCTGAGCGTGAACTCGCATTCGTCGGTCCGGTACAACACCCCGTTCGGTGGATTCAAGCAGTCCGGGCTGGGCCGCGAACTCGGGCCGGACGCACCCCTGCACTTCACCGAAACCAAGAACGTCTTTTTTGCCGTAGAGGAGAGCTAGATGGATCTGTCCCAGCGACTCAAGGACAAGGTCGCCGTCGTCACCGGTGGTGCCAGCGGGATCGGCCTCGCCGCCGTCAAGCGGATGCGGTCCGAAGGCGCGATCGTCGTCATCGGGGATCTCGACGAGACCACCGGCAAGTCCGTCGCCAACGACCTGAACGTGACATTCGTTCAGGTCGACGTCGCCGACCAGGTAGCGGTGGACAAGCTCTTCGACACCGCGTTCGAGCTGCACGGCGGGGTCGACATCGCGTTCAACAACGCCGGTATCAGCCCGCCCGACGACGACCTCATCGAGAACACCGGCATCGACGCGTGGGACCGGGTGCAGGACGTGAACCTCAAGTCGGTGTTCTTCTGCTGCAAGGCGGCGCTGCGGCACATGGTGCCGGCGCAGAAGGGCTCGATTATCAACACCGCGTCGTTCGTCGCGGTCAACGGTTCGGCCACCTCGCAGATCTCCTATACCGCGTCCAAGGGCGGCGTGTTGGCGATGTCGCGCGAACTCGGAATTCAGTACGCGCGTCAGGGCATTCGGGTCAACGCGCTATGCCCCGGCCCGGTGAACACCCCGCTGCTGCGGGAGCTGTTCGCCAAGGATCCCGAGCGGGCGGCCCGCCGGCTGGTGCACGTGCCGATGGGCCGGTTCGCCGAACCGGAGGAGCTGGCCGCCGCGGTGGCGTTCCTGGCCAGTGACGACTCGTCGTTCATCACCGGGTCGAGCTTCCTGGTCGACGGCGGCATCACCGGCCACTACGTCACGCCGCTGTAATCGTCATGGTGGCCGACCCGGAACCGCAGCAGGCCCATGAGGCGCTGCTGCGTCCGGTGCGCCTCGGCAACGCGTTCGAGGACACCGTGGGCCGGCTGCTGCAGACGATCAAGCTCGGCGTGCTGACGCCGGGCGACTCGCTGCCACCTGAACGCGAACTCGCCACTCGGCTCGGCGTCAGCCGCGACACGGTCCGGGAGGCGATCAAGTCACTGGCCGACGCCGGCTATCTGGTGTCGCGCCGCGGCCGTTACGGCGGCACGTTCCTGGCCGAGTCGCTGCCCGCCCAGACCGAAGGGGTGGTGCGGTTCAGCCGTGCCGACATCGATGACGCACTGCGATTGCGCGAGATCCTCGAAGTCGGCGCGGCCCGGATGGCCGCGACCCGAACATTGACCGCCGCCGAGCGCGAGGGGTTGTGGTCGCGGCTGTCCGACGTTCGGTGCGCCTGCGCGGACGACTATCGTCGGCTGGACTCGCGGTTGCACCTGGCGATCGCCGAGGCCGCCGGATCCGCGTCGCTGGTGCCGCTGGTGGCGGAGAACCGGATGCGGCTGAACGCATTGCTCGACCAGATTCCGTTGCTGCGCCGCAATATTGCCCACTCTGACGAACAGCACGAGGCGATCGTCATCGCGATCCTCGCCGGCGACCCGGATGCCGCCGGTGCCGCGATGCAGGCGCACGTCGCCGGCTCGGCAGCCCTGCTGCACGGCTTTCTGGACTAGTTCCAACCCGCGGCTTTCTGGCCAATTCTCCTTCTCGTGCCACAGGTACGCGCATCCTGTGCGCATGACGACTGTGAAGGAGAACTGGAATGAGCACCGGAGCAGAGCAGAATAATTCGACCGACCGCGCGCTCAAGGCCAAGCACCGCGCGCTGTGGGCGTCGGGCGACTACCCGTCGGTGGCGGCCGAGCTTGTTGGTTCGCTGGGCCCAGAGCTGGTCAAGGCGGTGGGCGTCGGTCCGGGACAGCGGGTGCTCGACGTGGCGGCGGGGTCCGGAAACGCCTCGATCCCGGCCGCGGAGGCCGGCGCGAGAGTGACGGCCAGCGACCTCACCCCGGAGCTGTTCGACGCCGGGCGCCGAATCGCCGCCGCCCGCGGCGTCGAGCTCGAGTGGGTCGAGGCCGACGCCGAAGCACTTCCCTTCGCCGACAACGACTTCGATGTCGTGTTGTCGTGCCTGGGGGCGATGTTCGCACCACACCACCAGGCGACGGCCGATGAGTTGGTGCGGGTGTGCCGTCCTGGTGGAACGATCGGGATGATCAACTGGACGCCGCAGGGCTTCATCGGCCAGTTGTTCGCCACGATGAAGCCGTACGCCGCACCGCCGCTGCCGGGCGCCTCTCCCGCACCGCTGTGGGGCGACGAAGACCATGTGCGAGAGTTGTTCGGCGACAAGGTCACCGATCTCACGTTCCGACGCCAGACCACACTCATGGAGCACAGCCCCAGTCCGGTGGAGTTCCGCGAGTACTGGAAGCGCAACTACGGCCCGACCATCGCCGCGTACGCATTCAGCAAGGATCAGCCTGAACGGGTGGCCGACCTGGACCGGGATTTCCTCACGTTCCTCGAGACGTGGAACCAGTCGGGTGAGGCCGGGCGCACCGCCTATTCGGCCGAGTACCTGGTGGTGACCGCGACCAAGCGTTAACGCGATTCATCGAGGGTGATGACGACCTTGACGTCGTCATCACCGGCGGCGAACGCCTTCGTCGCGTCACGCAGCGGCACGCGCCGGGTTATCAAGCTGGCCAACCACGTCGGATCGGCTTTCGCCAGCGCCTCGGCGGCCTGCCGGTAATGGCGCAGGTTGGCATTGACCGAACCCACCACCGCGTCGTTTTCCAGAACGATGTCGCGATTGAGCCCGCCCGCATCCACCGTGAGGTTGCGGCCCGTCGGAGAGACACCCGTCAACGCGACGATGCCGTAGGAGCCGGTGACCTTCATGGCGTCGAACACCAGCGAGCCCACCCCGGTGGCTTCGATGACGATATCCGGCTGTACCTTTCCGACCGCCTCTTCGACGCTGGTGTGGTGGTAGGTGGCGTTCAGGGCATCCACGATGCCCGGTTTGGGCCCGTCGGTGACCCGGTCCAGCACGTGGACTTCCAGACCGTGCTGGACGCCCAGGAGGGCCGCGAGCAGACCGATCGGGCCTGCGCCGGTGACCAGCGCGGTGCGCGGTTCGAACCAGGCCCGTTGCCCGACGCGGTACACCTGTTCCCATGCCTTGGCCACGACGGTGGTCGGTTCCATCAGCATGCCGACCTCGGCCAGAGCGTCGTCGATTTTGACTGCGTAATCGGTTTCCACACACCAGATTTCGCTGCCGTATCCGTCGATCTCTTTGATACCCCGTTCGGTGTAGCGGCCGTTGCGGCACATGTCGAACTCACCGTGGGCGCAGGCGCCGCAGGGCACCGGATCGGGTCGACGCACCACGCCGACCACCAGGTCGCCTTCGATGAAGTCACTGCCGTCGGGCGCGCTGAGCACCCGGCCCAGCGACTCGTGGCCGAGAACCAGGCGATCACGTCCCGGCGGAGCCCAGCCGTACGCGCCGGCGGCGATCTCCTTGTCCGTTCCGCAGACACCGATCGCCAGGCCGGCCACGCGCATCTCATCCGGTCCGGCGGTGGGCTCGTCGATGTCCTCGACGGCGAGTGAATCGGCTTGGCCGGGCTGTACTGTCAACGCACGCATGTGGACTGCTTACCCGCTGCGCGTGGCCGGCATTCCTTGCTGATGAGTAATGATTGCCACTAGACAAGGGTTATCCGCTGATGAACGCCAACCCGAGGATGCCGACGAGGTACAGGATCACCACGGCAATCGAATCCAGTCCCATCCGTAGCCACTGCCGCTGTGGGCGGAAGATCAATCCCGCCATGTACACCACGGTGAGCAGGCCTGCCAGGGCGGTCAGGTAGATATCGGTGTGATGGGCGGTCGGCAGCACTGCCGAACCGGATAGCAGCGTCGCGAGTAGGAACAGGACTGGCAGGAAGGCATTGCCGCCGAAGATGTCGCTCATCGCCAGCTTGTAGTCGCCCATCCGGGTCGACGCCAAGCCCGTCGACAGCTCAGGCAGTGACGTGGCGGCGGCGAGCACGGTGGCGCCGAACAGCACCCCAGACATTCCCCAGCGGCCGAACACCTCTTCACCGCTGCGTTCGATCACGACACCGGCTACCAGTGTCGCGACGGCTGCGATGGTGAAAACGGTGACGGTGCGGCCGGTGGTGACGCCCTTTGTCGTCGCGGTCTTCTCGTTGGTCGCCGTGGAGTGCCCGGGTGGCTTCTCTTGGCTGTCCGGCGCGTGCCCGGATTCGTGCCACGGCAGTCCATGTCCGGCCCGCCGGATCAGGAAGAGGCCGATCGCCCACACCACGACGATGAGTACTGCACCGGGGGTCAGTCGCCAGGCGATCAACGAACTCGGCAACTGAGTGGACATCACCACGATCACCAGCAGCGCCACCACGAGCCCGGCTTCCAGTACCAACGTCAGCGATGCGGCCAGGTAGGTCAAGGGTTTACGCGGGCGCGTGCCTGCGGCGTCGAGAACGGCCAGCACCACGGTCTGGATCGCGATGCCACCGAGGATGTTGCCCACGGCTACGTCGACGTGATGGGACAGCGCCGCGCTGGCGGTGATCGCGATCTCCGGCAGGTTCGTCGCGATCGCCAGCAAGATCACCCCGCCGAGTGCGGAACCGAGATGCCAGCGCTGCGAGAGCACGTCGGTCGTTTGCGACAACTCGATCCCGGCGATCCAGATGACGGCCGCGGACGCGATGAAAATGGCCACCAGTGCCAGTGAGGGTAAAGACGTCACCGGTGTCTGTTCCCCCCCCGCGCGGTGTATTAACCGGGGAACAACAGTTGTCGAGCGACAAACAAACTGCGGTGGCTCAGCCGACCTCGTCCTCGCGATTGGCGGCGCTGAGCAGATCCTCGCGGGCGCGCGCCACCCGGGAACGGATGGTGCCCACCGGGCAGCCGCACACCTCGGCCGCCTCGGCGTAGGAGAGTCCCAGCACCTGGGTCAGCATCAGGGCGTCGCGGCGATCGGAGTCCAGACCGTCGAGCAACATCCTGATCTCGATGATGTCCTCGAACCGGCTGGCGCTGCGCCGGGTGTCGAGCACCTGCTCGACATCGATCGCGGACGTGGTGCGCGGTCGTGCCTGATTGCGGCGGATCTGGTCCACGACCACGCGGCGGGCGATCGACAGCAGCCAGGTCCGGGCCGAGGATCGCCCGGAAAAGCGGGGGAGTGCGCCCAGCGCACGCAGGAACGTCTCCTGCGTCAGGTCGTCGGCGTGACCGGGATCACCGAGGAAAGCGACAGTGCGCCACACGTCGCGCTGGGTGGCCTTGATGAACGCGTCGAGAGCAGCGGAATCACCTCGGCCGGCGGCCAGTGCCAGTGCGGTCACCGGGTCGTCGTTGCGTTCGGCCACGTTCAGTGAGAGTAGGGGATCAGCGTGACCGGCACGTTCCGGGGCTGTTGCCGGAGCGTATTTTGGGTGGCCGGGAACCTGACGGCCTCGGCAGACGACTCTTCGGTCGGGTCCCCACTCAACCAAGGAGAGCGATGACGATGTCGGTCGTGGGCGGCACAGCCGCCAGCGGCGTGGCTGACGTCGCCCATCGTGTCGAACTCGATGTCTCAGGGATGTCGTGCGCGGCGTGCGCCGCCCGGGTCGAAAACAAGCTGAACAAGCTCGACGGGGTGCGCGCGTCGGTCAACTTCGCCACCCGGGTGGCCAGCGTCGATATCGCCGAAACGGTGGCCACCGACGACCTGTGCGAGGTGATCCGTAAGGCCGGCTATGACGCCGCCCCGCGCTCGGCGACAGCGACCGAACCGGTGGACCCCGACGACACGTTGGCCCGCAGCCTGCTGCGCCGACTGGCCATCGCCGCGGTGCTGTTCGTGCCGCTGGCCGATCTGTCGGTGATGTTCGCGGTGGTGCCCAGCACCCGGTTCACCGGCTGGGGCTGGCTGCTGACCGCCCTCGCGGCGCCGATCGTCACATGGGCGGCCTGGCCGTTCCACCGGGTCGCGCTGCGCAACGCCCGCCACGGCACCGCCTCGATGGAGACGCTGATTTCGGTCGGGGTCACCGCTGCCACGCTGTGGTCGCTCTACACGATCTTCATCGGCCACCACGATCGGCAGGCCGCAGGCATTTGGCAGGCGCTGCTGAGCAGTGACGCCATCTATCTGGAGGTGGCCGCCGGTGTCACCGTCTTCATCCTGGCCGGCCGGTACTTCGAGGCGCGAGCCAAGTCGCGGGCGGGCAGCGCGCTGCGGGCGCTCGCCGCGCTGAGCGCTAAGAATGTGTCGGTGCTGCTGGCCGACGGCAGCGAAATGGTGCTGCCCGCCGACGAACTCAAAGAGCAGCAGACGTTCGTGGTGCGTCCCGGCGAGACGATCGCCGCCGACGGGCTGGTGGTCGAGGGTGACGCCGCGATCGATATGAGCGCGATGACCGGCGAGGCCAAACCCTCGCGCGCCCGGCCCGGTGGGCCGGTGATCGGCGGGACGGTAGTGCTCGACGGCCGGTTGATCGTCGAGGCCGCCGCCGTGGGGGCCGACACGCAGTTCGCCGGGATGGTCCGGCTGGTCGAAGAAGCACAGGCCCAGAAGGCTGACGCTCAGCGGCTGGCCGACCGGATCGCCGGTGTCTTCGTGCCGGTCGTGTTCCTGATCGCGGCACTGACCGCAGTGGGCTGGCTGTTGGCCGGAGCCGACGCTGACCGGGTGTTCTCGGCCGCACTGGCGGTACTGGTGATCGCCTGCCCCTGCGCTCTGGGGTTGGCGACCCCGACTGCGATGATGGTGGCCTCCGGGCGCGGCGCGCAGCTCGGCATCTTCCTGAAGGGCTATCGGGCGCTGGAGGCCATCCGTGCGGTGGACACCGTGGTGTTCGACAAGACCGGCACGCTGACCACCGGGCATCTTGCGGTCACCGAGGTGACCGTCACCGACGACCGGTCACCTGAGGAGGTGCTGGCGCTGGCCGCGGCCGTCGAGGTCGCCTCCGAACATGCTGTCGCCGTGGCCATCACGACCGCCACCGACGAGCGTCGGCCGGTGGAGGATTTCCGTGCCCATCCAGGTCGCGGGGTCGCCGGCACGGTGTCGGGGCACCGGGTGACAGTCGGACGCCCGTCCTGGGTCGCCGGGCAGGCCGACGTGCCCGAGTCGGTTCAGTCAGCTCGGCGCAGTGGTGAATCCCGCGGGGAGACAGTGGTATTCGTCGCGGTGGACGGACAGGTCTGCGCGGCGATCGCGGTAGCCGACGCGGTCAAGGAATCCGCGTCGGACGCGGTGACCGCCCTGCACCGCAGGGGGCTGCGGACCGTACTGCTCACCGGTGACAACGCCGCCGCCGCCGGCGCGGTGGCGGCGCAGGTCGGCATCGACGAAGTCATCGCCGAGGTATTGCCGGAAGGCAAGGTCGACGTCATCGAGCAACTGCGCGAACAGGGCCGAGTGGTCGCCATGGTCGGCGACGGCATCAACGACGGCCCCGCGCTGGCGTCGGCGGACCTGGGCCTGGCGATCGGGCGCGGCACCGACGTGGCGATCGGCGCCGCCGACATCATCCTGGTGCGCGACGATCTCGACATCGTCCCGCAGGCCCTCGACCTGGCCAAGGCCACCATGCGCACGATCCGGACCAATCTGTTCTGGGCGTTCGGCTACAACGTGGCGGCCATTCCGATCGCCGCCGCCGGGCTGCTCAACCCGCTCATCGCCGGTGCGGCGATGGCGTTCTCGTCATTCTTCGTCGTCTCAAACAGCCTGCGGCTGCGTAACTTCGACGCCCGCTAACGGAAGGCATATTTCGTGTCACAGACATTCGAGGTCACCGGCCTGCACTGCCAGAGTTGTGTGCGGGTGGTCACCGAAGCGCTCACCGAACTGCCAGCGGTCAACGGCGTCGAGATCGACCTCGACGCCGAGGGCACATCGGTGGTGCGGGTCGACGGCGATATCACCGTCGAGCAGGTGCGGGCTGCACTCGCCGACGAGGATTACACCGTCGTCGGCTGAATCCGTGCGCGTCACTACGCCGATATCCCTCGAGTTCCTGCGCGGTGCCCAGGAACTCGAATAGACGCCACACGGCCTGCTGCCGCACCGGTTGCCCGCATGGGCCAGGGCGCAGTGTTATGACCCCCAGCTGGCGATGGCCGAATCTCAGCCTGCCGGTTGCCGATTGGTGTTCGACACGCGGGCCACCGAGATCGAACTCGAAGCACTACGTACCCGGCCTGCCTATCGGGGCATGCCCATGCGACCCGACGGTGTCTACGATCTGGTCGTCGACGGGGAGTTGACCGCGCACGCCAGCCTGTCCGGCGGCAATGTGCTGATGAAGGATGCCACCGCCGGTACGGAGGAACTGATCCCCGGCGCGCCGAGCGTGATTCGCTTCGCCGACCTTCCGGATCGGCACAAGACGGTCGAAATCTGGTTGCCGCACAACGAGATCACTGAACTCATCGCGCTACGGAGCGACCGCCCGCTGGAGGCCTCGCCGATCTCGCGGCCCGTCTGGTTGCATCACGGCAGTTCCATCAGTCACGGGTCCAACGCCGTACGGCCCACGGGGACCTGGCCGGCGGTGGCTGCGGCCCGCGCCGACGTCGAACTGGTCAACCTCGGGATGGGCGGGGCGGCGATGCTGGACCCCTTCACGGCCCGCACGATGCGCGATATTCCGGCCGATCTGATCAGCGTCAAGATCGGTATCAACATCGTCAACGCCGACCTGATGCGGGTGCGCGCGTTCGGTCCGGCCGTGCACGGCTTCCTCGACACTATCCGCGACGGCCACCCGACCACGCCGATCATCGTCGTCTCCGCGGTGCACTGTCCGATCCATGAACACACGCCGGGACCGCTTGCCCCGGACTTCAGCGGGGGAACACTGGCTTTCGCCGCCACCGGTGATCCGACCGAAGTGTCGGCAGGCAAGCTCACGCTCAGCGTCATCCGCGACGAGCTCGCCAGTATCGTCGGCCAACGCGCGGCCGCCGACCCGCATCTGCGCTACGTCGACGGACTCGACCTTTACGGGCCGACCGATTTCGCCGAGTTCCCGCTTGTCGATCGGCTGCATCCGGGGCCGGGAGCTCACGAACGTATGGGGCAGCGCTTCGCCACCGTCATCCGCGAGACGATTCGGCGCTGATCTCTGGGCAACCCCTATCGATCAATATCAACTACTTGTTATTCTTCTGAGGCAGCAATAGCGTCGAACGGTATCCACCCGTCGAAGGAGAAGACGTTGCCTCGCTTCCCCAAGCCCGCCGAAGGCAGCTGGACCGAGCACTACCCCGAGCTGGGGACCGGTCCGGTGTCCTACGAGGATTCCATCAGCCCGGAGTTCTACGAACTCGAACGTGAGGCGGTGTTCAAGCGCGCCTGGCTCAATGTGGGCCGGGTGGAACAGATTCCACGTACCGGCAACTACTTCACCAAAGAACTCAAGGTCGTCAACACCTCGATCATCGTGGTGCGCAACCGTGACGGCAAGGTCAACGCATTCCACAACATCTGCCGGCACCGGGGCAACAAGCTGGTCTGGGATGACGACCCGCGGGCGGAAAGCTCGGGGACCTGCCGGCAATTCGTGTGCAAATACCACGCCTGGCGCTACGACCTGGACGGCAACCTCACCTTCGTTCAGCAGGAGGAGGAGTTCTTCGACCTGGACAAGAACCGCTACGGCCTCGTGCCCGTGCACTGTGATGTCTGGGAGGGGTTCATCTTCGTCAACTTCGCGCCCGTGCCCGAGCAGTCGCTGACCGAGTTCCTCGGCCCGATGATCACCGGCTTGGAGGGCTATCCCTTCGACAAGCTGACGTCGCGGTTCTACTACCGATGCGAGGTCAAGGCGAACTGGAAGCTGTACCTCGATGCGTTCCAGGAGTTCTATCACGCGCCGGTACTGCACGCGAACCAGTCACCGACGAAGTATTCGCAAGCCGCGGCCGAAGCGGGGTTCGAGGCCCCGTACTACCGCATCGACGGCCCACACCGCCTGGTGAGCACGTCGGGAGTGCGGGTCTGGGAGATGGACTCCGAGATGCGCAAGCCGATCGAAGACATCTGCCGCAGTGGACTTTTCGGGCCGTGGGACGGACCAGACCTCGGCGAGATGCCACCGGGCCTGAACCCGGCCAAGTGCAATCCGTGGGGGCTGGACTCGTTCCAGCTCTTCCCGAACTTCGTCATCCTCATCTGGGGGCAGGGCTGGTACCTGACGTACCACTACTGGCCCACCTCGCATAACACCCACATCTTCGAAGGCTCGGCGTATTTCCCGCAGCCGCGCAGCCCGCGGGAACGCATAGCGCAGGAGTTGGCCGCCGCCTCGTTCAAGGAGTACGGCCTGCAGGACGCCAATACCCTTGAGGCCACGCAGATGATGGTCGAGTCGGGCTACGTCGACAAGTTCCTGCTCAACGACCAGGAAGTGTTGTTGCGGCACCTCCACAAGGAGACGGCCGACTGGGTTGACGAGTACCAGCGCAAGAAAGCCGAGGTGTGACGATGGCCAAACTGCCCGAGGAATTCGCCGATCTCGAAGAGTTCGCCGACTGGTGTCTGCCATCGGAATCGCAGCGCTACGCCAAGCGGCTGGCCAGCACCATGGCCGAGATGCAGGCGTTCTACGACGCCATCACTCCGCGCGCCGAAGAGGCAATCGCGTACTGCGACAAGTTCTCTCTGGACGATCTGCCGGAAGATGTGCTGAATCTGATGCACCTGCTGTACTCGATGATCATCGTGTCGTTCCCGGTGGAGTGCTGGAAACAGCCCAAGGTTCCGGACACCGGCGCGACCGCGCTGGACTGCGTCATCGAACCGGTCCCGTGAGCGCGACTGTTCTCAAAGCGGCCCGGTGGGCGGACATCGAGGCCGGGGAGGTTCGGTCGCCGGCCGTCATCGTCGTCGACGGCGATCGCATCACCGCCGTGAATCCACCCTCGCCGCTGCCGGATTCGGCCACTGTCATCGACCTCGGTGACGTCACCCTGCTGCCCGGGCTGATGGACATGGAGCTCAACCTGCTCATCGGCGGCCCGGGCGGTCCCGACGGGCTGCCCAGTCCGATGCACGGGGTGCAGGACGATCCGGCCTACCGCACGCTGCGCGGCGCAGTGAATGCGCGCACCACGCTGGAGGCCGGGTTCACCACCGTCCGCAACCTCGGCCTGATGGTCAAGACGGGCGGATATCTGCTCGACGTCGCCCTGCAACGCGCGATCGACCAGGGCTGGCATATCGGGCCACGCATCTATCCGGCCGGGCATGCGGTGACGCCCTACGGCGGGCATCTGGATCCGACGGTGTTCCAGCGACTGGCCCCGGGCATCATGCCGCTGAGCGTGGCCGAGGGTATTGCGAACGGCGTGCCCGATGTGCAGGCGTGCGTGCGGTATCAGATCCGCCATGGCGCCAAGCTGATCAAGGTGTCGGCCTCCGGTGGCGTCATGTCGCACAGCACCTCGCCGGGTTCTCAGCAGTTCTCCGACGCCGAATTCGCCGCGATCGCCGACGAGGCCCATCGGGCCGGCCTTCGTGTCGCCGCACATGCGGTGGGGGACAGCGCGATCCAGGCGTGCATCCGCGCGGGGATCGACTGCATCGAGCACGGCTTCCTGGCTTCCGACGAGACCATCCAGATGATGGTGGACCACGGCACCTTCTTGGTCTCCACCACGTATCTGACCGAGGCGATGGCGATCGACCGCATCGCGCCGGAACTGCGGCGCAAGGCCGAGACCGTGTTCCCACAAGCCAAGGCGATGCTGCCCAAGGCGATCGCCGCCGGGGTGAAGATCGCCTGCGGCAGCGACGCCCCGGCGATACCGCACGGTCAACAGGCCAAGGAGCTCGTCGCGCTGGTGAATCGCGGGATGACGCCGATGCAGGCGCTGCGTGCGGCCACTATCACCAGCGCCGAGCTGATCGACGAGGCCGACGAACTCGGACGTCTGGCACCGGGGAATCTAGCCGATATCATCGCGGTACCCGGAGATCCCTCCGCGGACATCTCGACGACCCTCGACGTGCGATTCGTCATGAAGGGCGGCGAGGTCTACAAACAGGCGGCAGCGCAATGAAAAACGGACAAGAGAATCTCCTCTGGCTGCTCAAGCAGGCGTTTCACTACTCAGGGCACACCGTCAACGAAGCGATGAGCAAACACGGTGTCACGAGTGCGCAAACCGGTCTGTTGCGTCAGCTCGCCGACGAACCGGGTTTGTCCGGGGCCGAACTCGGTCGCCGGCTGCTGATCAGCCCCCAGGGGGCTCAGCTGGCGCTGGCCACGCTGGAAAAGAACGGTCTGATCGAACGTAAGCCCGATCCCGAGCACGGGCGCATCCAGCGTGCCTACCTCACCGAGAAGGGGCGGCGCACCGTTACCGCCGCCAATGCCGACGCCGTCGCCGCCCATGACGAGTTGTTCTCCGTGCTGACCGCCGAAGAGCGGAAGACGTTGGCGGAGTTGCTGGTTCGCATTGTCGTACAAGGGCACGGCGAGGTCTCCTTCACTCTGCACCCGGACGCCGACTGACGCTGAAATCAAGTGCTTGATACCAATGACAAGTACTTGATATCCTTGGCCGCGATGGGAACAACACTCAGCGGCGACGATGTCGTGCGGCTCCGGATTTCCGATGTGCAGTCCGAGACCGCCGATTGTGTCTCGTTGGTCTTCGATGTGCCCGCCGACCACGAAGACCGGTTCCGCTATGCCGCCGGCCAATACCTGACCCTGCGGGTGACGGTTGCCGGCGTGGAGCACCGGCGCTGCTATTCGATGTCGTCGTCGCCGGCCTTGGCCGAACCCCTGCGGATCACCGTCAAGCGTGACCCGGGCGGGGTGGTGTCGAACTGGATCAACGACACCGTGGTGGCCGGTGCCGAGATCCACGCCGAAGCCCCGCAGGGCCGCTTCGTTCTGGATTCCTCGGACCGGGACATCGTGGCCTTCGCGGGCGGAAGCGGTATCACCCCGGTCTTTTCGCTCATCCGCACAGCGCTGGCGACCACCGGCCGGCGGGTTCGGTTGTTCTATGCCAACCGCAGCGCGGACTCGGTGATCTTCGCCGGGGTACTGCGCGGCATCGCCGAGGAATACGGCGACCGGATCGCTGTACACCACCACCTCGACAGTGAGCACGGTGTGGTGACCCCGACCGCGCTGAGGACTTTTCTCGCCGGCGTCGGCGACGCCGAATACTTCGTCTGCGGCCCAACGCTGTTCATGGATGCGGTGGAGGCCACGTTGCGGGACTCGAAGGTGCCCGCCGCTCAGGTGCACCTCGAGCGGTTCGTCGCGGCCACGCCGGTCGATGCGGCGCCGGCAGCCGGCGACGAAGTTACCGATCAGGTGATCATCGAGCTGGACCGGCGCACCACGACCGCGGACTACCGGTCCGGTAACACGTTGCTGCAGACTGCGCGGATGGCGGGTTTGAAGGCGCCGTCGTCGTGCGAAACCGGTTCTTGCGGAACGTGTATCGCGCAGGTCACCGAAGGTGCCGCGCGGATGCTCAACAACAACGCGCTCGACGACGACGAAGTTGCCGACGGCTGGGTGTTGACGTGTCAGGCGATGCCCACGACCAAGACCGTGCGGATCGTCTACGAGTGAGGGAGCGTCAATGAGCAGGGTTGCGGTGGTCACCGGCGGCGGGTCGGGTATGGGTGAAGCGACATGCCACGAACTCGGGCGCCGCGGAAACAACGTCGCCGTCCTCGATCTCAACGAGTCTGCGGCACAACGAGTTGCCGACGACCTCCGTGCCGAAGGTGTGACCGCGATCGGAGTCGGCGCCGACGTCGCCGACCGCCCGGTGATGGAAGACGCGTTCGCGAAGGTGCGTTCCGAGCTCGGGCCGACGACGATTCTGGTCACCAGCGCCGGACTGTTCGGCTTCGCGCCGTTCGTGGATATGCGCGTCGAGGACTGGGAGCGGGTCATCGCGGTCAACCTGACCGGTACCTTTCACGCCTGCCAGCTCGCGGTGCCGGACATGCTCGCCGCCGGCTGGGGACGGATCATCATGATCTCGTCGTCGAGTGCCCAGCGGGGGTCTCCGGAAATGGCCCATTACGCGGCATCCAAGGGCGGGGTACTGAGCCTGACCCGGTCCCTGGCCCGCGAGTACGCTGCGCGCGGCATCACGGTGAACAACATCCCGCCGTCGGGCATCGAGACGCCGATGCAGCATCAGCAACAAGCCGCCGGAATCCTGCCGTCGACCGAGCAGATGGCCGCCAACATCCCCATCGGACATTTGGGCACCGGCGACGACATCGCCGCGATGGTCGGATTCCTCAGCTCCGATGAAGCCGGCTTCGTCACCGGTCAAACCATCGGCGTCAACGGTGGCGCAGTGATGTGAGAACGGCTGCCGCACAGCACTTGTCAGCAACCTAATCCGATACCAGGAGGTTCCCATGGCCGCCGTCACCTGGCCCAAGCCCGCCGAAGGCAGCTGGACCGAGCACTACCCGGATCTGGGCACCGGCCCGATCTCGTTCAAAGACTCCACCTCGCCGGAGTTCTACAAGCTCGAGGGTGAGGCGATCTTCAAGCGAGCCTGGCTCAACGTCGGCCGGGTGGAGGAACTGCCGCGTGTCGGCAGCTATTTCACCAAGGAGATCGAGGTCGCGCGGGCGTCGGTGATCGTGGTCAAGGGCAAGGATGACGTCATCCGCGCCTTCCACAACATCTGCCGGCACCGAGGAAACAAGCTGGCGTGGAACGACTATCCGACCGAAGAGGTCCGTGGCACCTGCCGCCAATTCACCTGTAAGTACCACGGCTGGCGCTATGGGCTGGATGGTGCGCTGAACTTCGTCCAGCAGAGCGGGGAGTTCTTCGACCTCGACCAGGAGCAGTACGGGCTGAGCCCGGTGCACTGCGACGTGTGGAACGGCTTCATCTTCATCAACCTCGACCGTGAGCCCCGCCAAACATTGCGAGAGTTCCTCGGGCCCATGGTGACTGCGCTCGACGCCTACCCGTTCGAGAAGCTGACTGAGCGCTACGAGTGGGTGGCCAATAACAACAGCAACTGGAAGATCTTCGCCGACGCCTTCCAGGAGTACTACCACGTGCCGTCCCTGCACCCCCAACAGGTGCCGCCGGAGGTGCGCGTCCCGAACGCCGGATTCACCTGTGCACACTTCCAACTCGACGGGCCACACCGGGTGGTGTCAACCGCCGGAACCCGACGCTGGCTGCTGCCGCCGGAGTACATGTATCCGATCGAGCTCGCCACCCAGAGCGGACTTGTCGGGCCTTGGCGCACACCGGATATCGGTGAATTGCCGCCCGGTCTGAACCCCGGCAACATCGAGCCGTGGGGCATCTCGAACTTCCAGATCTTCCCCAACATCGAGATTCTGATCTACGGCGGCTGGTATCTGCTCTATCGCTACTGGCCCACCTCGCACAACACGCACCGTTTCGAGGCGTTCACGTACTTCAGCCCGGCGCGCACTGTCCGGGAGCGTATCGAACACGAGGTGGCGTCGGTCGTGCTCAAAGAGTTCGCGCTGCAGGACGCCGGCATGCTCGGGGGCACCCAGGCCGCACTGGAAACCGGTGTCGTCGACGCTTTCCCGCTCAACGACCAGGAGATCCTGGTCCGGCATCTGCACAAAGCCGTCGTCGACTGGGTCGATGACTATCAGCGCGAGACCACCGGGGCGGGGGCATAGGCATGTCAGAAGCGATGTTGCCCAGCGCGTTTGCCGAACTCGAGGAGTTCGCTCCCGTGTGGTGCCTGGCCACTGAGACCGAGCGGTGGGAGCAGCGGGTCAACAGCAGCATGGCCGACATGGAGCACTTCTACAACGCGTTCTTTCCCCGCCTGGAAGAAGCGATCGAATACTGCGACAAGTTCTCGCTCGACGAGCTGCCGCAGGATGCGACCAACCTGCTGTACCTCATCTACTCGCTGATCATGGTGGCGATGTCGGTCGAGATCATGCACCAGCCGCGGCCCGTCGACGCATGCGACGCCGAGATGGTGCGCGTCAGCGAACCCCGACCCTAGGAGGTCTCATGAGCACGCTCACCATCACCAAGCTGACCTCAACGGTCGGGGCCGAGGTGACCGGACTGAACTCCGATCAACTCGGCACCGATGACAACACTGCCGAGGCCGTCCTGGATGCGTTGGAGGACAACGGAGTTCTGGTCTTCCCCGGCCTCAACCTGACCCCGGAGGCGCAGGTCGCGTTCTGCTCCCGCCTCGGCGAGGTGGACCGGTCCGCCGATGGCCGCCATCCGGTGTCGGGCATCTATCCGATCACGATGGACAAGACCAAGAATGCCAGCGCCCAATACCTGCGCGCCGCGTTCCTCTGGCATATCGACGGTTGCACCCCGACGAACGACGAATGCCCGCAGAAGGCCACGCTGTTATCGGCCAAACAGGTGGCCGCTGAAGGCGGTGACACCGAATTCGCCAGTGCCTATACCGCTTACGACGTGTTGTCCGACGAGGACAAGGAGCGGCTCGGGCCGCTGCGGGTGGTGCACTCATTGGAGGCCTCGCAGCGCAAGATCACGCCGAACCCGACGGCCGAGGACCTGGCGCGGTGGCGATCCCGTCCGACGCACGAGCACCCGCTGGTGTGGACGCACCGCAGTGGACGTAAGTCGCTGGTGCTCGGCGCCTCGGCCGACTACATCGTCGGGATGGACGTCGACGAGGGTCGGGCCATCCTGGCCGATCTGTTGGAGAAGGCCACCGGCCCGGACAACGTCTATCGCCACAGCTGGTCGGTGGGCGACACCGTCATCTGGGACAACCGCGGTGTGCTGCACCGCGCCGGGCAATACGCCGACGACTCCGGTCGAATGATGTTGCGCACCACGATCTTGGGTGACGAACCGATCGAGTGAGTCGGCACACTTCTTCTGCCGACCTTGGTTGAGCGCTGATCTTGTCGTACCGGTGTCACGCGCGAGCTTGTGGCGAAGCCGGACGCGGGCTGCCACCTCAATGTGAAGCTTTGGCGATGTGCTGCATCGACTCGTCGCCCGCGACCGGCCTGCCTGACGTCACTCTATCATCTGAACACCTGAACAGATAAGCTGATGTGATGACCGGTTACACCTTGCCTGAGCTCGACTACGACTACAGCGCGCTGGAACCCCACATCTCTGGTGAGATCAACGAGGTCCACCACAGCAAGCACCACGCGACGTATGTCGAGGGCCTGAATGACGCGCTCGCCAAACTCGAAGAAGCGCGCGCCAACGACGACCACGCCGCGATCTTCCTCAACGAGAAAAACTTGGCATTCCATCTCGGCGGCCACCTCAACCACTCGATCTGGTGGAAGAATCTGTCGCCCAACGGAGGTGACAAGCCGGTCGGTGAACTGGCGGCGGCGATGGATGACGCGTTCGGATCGTTCGACGGATTCCGTTCCCAGTTCACCGCCGCTGCTAACGGGCTGCAGGGCTCCGGTTGGGCGGTGCTGGGCTATGAGCCGCTCCGCGGCGCGCTCCTGACGTTCCAGCTCTACGATCAGCAGGCGAACGTTCCACCCGGCATCGTTCCGTTGCTGCAGGTCGACATGTGGGAACACGCTTACTATCTGCAGTACAAGAACGTCAAAGCCGACTATGTCGAGGCTTTCTGGAACGTCGTCAACTGGGCTGATGTCCAGGACCGTTTCGCCGCCGTCACGACGAAGACGGTTCTCGTCTGAGACGCTGGCTCAGCGCCGGTTTTTGGCCAGCTCCTGCAGCATCGCGTTGTAGGCGTCGAGATCGTCGTCGTAGTGGGCATCGGCATGCCGGTCGGTACGGGCGGCGGTCCGACGGTCCTGGCGCGCCCACTGCACCACCAGGGCGATCACCACGACGATCACCGGAAGCTCACTCGAGCCCCAGGCGATCGCACCGCCGAGATGTTGGTCGTCGCCGAGGCTGGTGAGCCAGGGCAGCCGCAGACTGCGGTAGAAGGTGCCGCCCAGCACCGATGTCATGGTCATCGTTGCGATTCCGAAGAACGCGTGGAACGGCATCACCGCGAACAACAGTCCGAGGCGTCCGATGAAGGGCAGCCGCTTGGGGCCGGGGTCGATGCCGATGATGCCCCAGAAGAACAGGTACCCGGTGATCAGGAAGTGCACGGTCATGAACTCGTGACCCCAGTGGTAACGCACCAGGGTGTCGAACACCGGGGTGAAGTACACCGCGTACAGCGAGCCCACGAACAACACGAAAGCCGTTGCGGGATGGGACAAGAACCGCGATACCGGAGAGTGCACCAGCCAGAGCAGCCATTCCCGCGGCCCGGGCGGACGGCCGGCGCCTGCGACAGGAAGCGCCCGCAGCGCCAGGGTGATCGGCGCGCCCAAAACCAGGAACACCGGGATGAACATGTTCAGGGCCATATGTTCTGCCATGTGCACACTGAACATCGCCGAGCCGTACGCCCGGGTACCCGAGCTGGTGGCGAACAGTAGCGCGGCGCAACCCAACAGCCACGCGGCCAGACGACCGGGCGGCCAGCCGTCGCCGCGCCGTCGCAACCGGAGGTAGCCGATCACATAGCCCACGGCCAGCGCGATGGCCGCCACCCCGAGCAGGACGTCGAAGCGCCAAACCGTCAGCAGCCGAAGCGCACTCGGGGGGTCCGGGAGCTGATAGCCGAGGAAGACATCCCATGCGGTGAATTGGTGGGTCAGCAGCCGTGGCGCGGTCTGAATTGCCATAACGGAGACGGCCGCCACCGCGAGAACGGCGCCCAGTGCGCCTGCCGCTCGTTTCGCGAACAGGGTGCCGAGCAGGGCCACCGCGGCCAGCGCGCCGAATCGTCCGTAGTCCGAACCAAACCAGGTCGGCGTTGCCAACAGGATTAATAGCAGGGCCCCGTACACCAGCGCCGCCACGCCGGCCGTGAGCTCAACGACCCGAACCCGCCGCCGCAGTTCGGCTTTCGGCGGCGAGACGGCAGCGCTGATCTTCACACCGGTCAACACCGCCAGCGCGAGGGCGAACACGATCACCGCAGACGTTGCGTAGTCGTGATCGGGGCCCTGGCCCGCGTTACCGCTGACCGGCAGCACGATCACGCCGATGAACGTGGGAATCAGCAGCACCGCATGCCACACCCAGCGCACCGTCGCACGCAGGCTGACGGTCACCACGGCCGCGATCACCGCCACGACGATCCAGCCGCGCGCCATTTCCGATGCGCCGAGGGCAGTTCCGAGGCCGCCACCACCAATCAACCGGGCGACCGATACACCCGACGCAGTGGCCGCCTGCACCGGGATCATCACGAGCGCGGTCACCAACCAGACCGGAGCCAGTCGCTCGGCCAGCAGGTGCGCTCGGAACGACGACGCGTCGAGCACACCGCGCTCGTCGGGCTCGGCGGTGATCATGACGAAGACCAGCGAGCCCAGACAGATCGCGCCGGCCAGGGTCGCGGTGAAGTATCCGATCAGTTCGGCGACGCTGGTCGGCGCACCGGGGTAGGAGTCGCCGGTGGCGCTGAAGCGGCGTTCGCCGGACACGACGGCGTAGGCGACCAGCGCGGCGACTGTGGCGAGGTAGCCGCCCAGGATCCACCGACCTGCTGGTCGGGTGCCTGCGCGGGTGGCTTCCATCGACGCGAGTCTACGACTGCTTGTCGTAGTCGAGTCGCCGCAATGGGAACTTTCTGGTGCGATGGATCGACCAATGCTGACGTGCGGAGCAGAGAAGGAATCGACCGGTGATCGCTGACCTGACGCTGCGCTGGGTCGTCACGCTCCTGTTCGTGATCGCCGCAGCGGAGTGCCTGTCGACGCTCGTCGTCGGCGACCGGCGGCCGGCCACTGTGGTCAGCCAGTTCCTGCACGTTGTGATGGCGGTGGCGATGGCGGTGATGGCCTGGCCGTGGGGAGCCGCACTGCCCACCGTCGCGCCGATGGTGTTCTTCCTGCTTGCGACCCTCTGGTTCGTTGCGGTCACAGTGAGCCCGATCTGCGCTGGTCACCGGATCGCCGGCGTCTATCACGCGCTGATGATGCTGGCGATGGCCTGGATGTACGCGGTGATGAACGGCCGGTTGCTGCCAGGGCAGGCGTCCTTTACCGCCGACGTCGCGCCTGCTGGCCCTTCGGCGGGAGCGTCCGGCCATGCCGGGCACGCGAGCATGCCGGGGATGGACATGGGCGGCACCGACGCGGCGGGCACCGACCACAGCGTCGGCTATCCGCCATATATCGCGACGCTGAACTGGGTGTGCACCATTGGCTTCGCGTTGGCCGCGGTGTTCTGGCTGTATCGCTACTTGGCTGTGCGGATGGAGCGTGAGCCGGTCGAGGCCGCGCGCCCGCTCGGGATCCTCTGCCAATCGATGATGGCCGCCGGGATGGCGATCATGTTCGGCGTGATGCTATAAGAACCTGCGCCGAGACCGACGTTGTGCAGGCCGCGTCTCGGCCTTCTTCTGCGGAGCGTCGGTTTGGGCGAGAGGACGATCAGGCAGCGCCGTCGGTGGGGTAGAGGTGCCCGCGCCGACGGCCGCGAGAAGCGTTGTCGGGCAACACCACGTCGGCGGTGACGCCCACCGCGTCGGACCGAGGCTCGGGACCGGACGTCCGCGCGGTCCGCCACAGCAGCAGCGCCAGGACGGTTCCGATGAGCACCGGCAGGTGCGACAGAATCCGGTCGAGGCTCACCGCACCCGACACCGCGTCGCTGATCACATAAGCGGTGAGGATCGCGGTGAACACCGACAGCACGCCGGCCAAACCCGCGGCCGCGGTCGGCCGCGCGGCGGCGACGATCATCACCACACCCAGCGCCGCCGACCACGCCGTCGACTCGTTGAGTAGATGCCCGCCCATCATCGCGTGGTGGGCGGCGCCCGAGGTCCCAACGTTGACGCCCAGGGCCTGAGCTACTGCCAGCGCCACCTGCACGACCCCGACGACCGCCAGCGTCCACCGCAGCCAGGTGCCGGCTGCCGGACGGGGCGTCCGCACCGACGGACTCGGAGTGGCGACGGCCGCGACCTGGGATCGGCCGGCCAGCCGCCGCAGCTGCTGGGTCTGCTCGACCGCTCGCGCGTACCACGCGCTGCACTCGTCACAGCTGGTGAGATGTTCGTCGACCCGGGCCGCGGGAACGGGTTCACGTTCGCCGTCGATCCGGGCCGATAACGCCTCCCGGGCGACATCGCAGTCCACGCATCAATAGTCGCGCGAACGGGCCGGATTGTTCCAGCGTCCCGAGTTCGACCCGCTCGCTGGGCTAGATTCCTAGGCATGGATGCCCCCGGCGACACGGCGAAGGTCGAGCGTGCCTCGTCCGCGCTGGCCGACGTCGACATCCACAGCTGGACTCAGCGCTTCGATCTGTTGTCCGACCCGCACCGGCTGGAGATCCTCCTCGGTCTGCACCGCGCACCCGGAATCTGCGTGGGTGATCTCGCCGCCGCTGTCGGCCGATCGGAAAACGCCGTGTCACAGGCACTTCGGGTGCTGCGTCAGCAGGGTTGGGTCACCTCGACGCGGGTGGGACGGCAGGTCAGCTACCGCCTCGAGGATCACACCGTGCACGACCTGCTGCACTGGATCGGTGCCGCCCACGCGGAGTGAGGTGATCGGTCCACTCGATTATCTGTACAGGTAGACAGATATCAGGCTCGCGGATTAGGGTTGGACCACCGGGCACACACCCGATCGCGAGGAGGCATGTTGAGCGTCCAGATCACGGCCATGCACATGAGCGATGGCCTGGTCAACGCGCCTACCTCCGTGGTTTTCGGAGTCGTGGCGGTCGCCGTGGTGGCGTTCTGCGGCTGGCGGGCGCGCACCGAACTCGACGAGCGCACCGTCCCGTTGGCCGGCCTGGTCGCCGCCTTCATCTTCGCGGTGCAGATGATCAACTTCCCGATCCTGCCCGGCGTCAGCGGGCATCTCCTCGGCGGCGCGCTCGCCGCGATCCTAATCGGCCCGTACACCGGCGTCCTGTGCATCACGATCGTGCTGGTGGTGCAGTCCCTGTTGTTCGCCGACGGCGGGGTCACCGCGCTCGGGATGAACATCACGAACATGGCGATTATCGGTGTGGCCGCGGGATACTCCGCCGCCCGGCTCCTCTACGCGCTGGTGCGACGACGTCGCCCTGACTCGGTCCCCGCGCTCGGCGTCATCGGTTTCCTTTCGGCTCTGTTCGGAACGGTCTGCGCATCAATGGGTTTCGTCATCGAATACGCGATCGGTGGTGCCGCGCCGACATCGCTGAGCACGGTGGCGGCGTACATGCTCGGCACCCACGTCCTCATCGGCATCGGTGAAGGCTTGATCACCGCCGTGACCGTGGTGGCCGTCGCCCGGTCCCGACCGGATCTGGTTTACCTGCTGCGCCGTGACCGCGAGCGGGCGGCGGTGCCCGCATGAGTGCAAACACGGCCCGGCGCTGGCAGTTCTGGGCTGGTTTCGGGGTCGCGATCCTGCTGATCGCCGGGGTGGTGTCCTACTTCGCCAGCTCCAGCCCGGACGGACTGGACTCGGCCACCCTGCAGGGCTGCCAGGTCGTCCAGACCGGTCACGGTGAACAACTGACCGGAAACTGCATCGCCCAGCATGCGACCCAACACGCCATGTCGACGTCGCCCCTGGCCGACTACACGATCTTCGGGCACCCGGCGACAAGTGGACTCGCCGGCATCATCGGCGCTGTCGTCGTGCTCGGCATCGCGTTCGGCGGGTTCTGGCTGATCGCCCGCAGCCGCCGCGCGAAGGACTGACCAGATGGGTGCCGGGCACTCCCACCCGCTCTATCGCGACGGTGAATCGGTCGTGCACCGGGCGCCCGCCGAGGTCAAGATCGCCGGGCTGGTGCTGTTCGTCCTCGCGGTGGTGGCAACCCCACGCGAGATGATCTGGCCGTTCGCGGTCTACGCCGGAATCGTCCTGGTGGTCTGGCGGGTGGCTGCCATCCCGCTGCGGTGGATTCTGCCGCGGATGCTCATCGAGGCGCCGTTCATCGTGCTGGCCGTGTTGCTGCCGTTCGCCGAAGGCGGGGAACGCGTCGCGGTGGGCGGCCTGCAGCTGTCGGTGGCCGGGTTGTGGGCGGCGTGGGGAATCGTCGTCAAAGGCACTCTGGGCGTGGCCGCCTCGCTGACGGTCGCCGCCACCACCTCGGCACGGGAGTTGCCGCTGGCGCTGAGCCGGCTCGGGATGCCGGGCCTGGTGACCTCAATGCTCGTGCTGATGATCCGCTACATCGATCTGCTGTCAGCCGAAGTCGGCCGGATGCGGATGGCGCGGATCTCGCGCGGTGATTCGCCACGGGCGATCCATCAGGCCGGCGCGATCGCGAAAGGTATTGGCGCACTGTTCCTGCGTTCCTACGAGCGTGGTGAACGTGTGTATCTGGCGATGGTGTCCCGGGGCTTCGACGGCAAGGTGCCCGAACTGGCGATCGTCGGTGCCGGACCGCGAGCCTCCGGTGTGCAGTGGGTCGGTGCGTTGTCACCGGCGGTGGCGGCGGCCGCGGTGGCCGCCTCGGCGTGGGTACTGCGATGAGCGCGCCGGCGATCCGCGTCGAGGGTCTGCACTACCGCTATCCCGACGGCCGTGTCGCGCTCGAGGGCGTCGACCTGACCATCGCGGCGGGGGAGCGGGTCGCCATCCTCGGCCCCAACGGGGCGGGCAAAACCACGCTCATGCTGCACCTCAACGGTGTACTCACCGCGACATCGGGCGCGATAGAGATCAGCGGAATCGCGCTGAATCGCACGACTCTTCGCGACATCCGTCGCCGGGTCGGGCTGGTGTTCCAGGACCCCGACGATCAGCTGTTCATGCCGACGGTCGCCCAGGACGTCGCGTTCGGACCGGCCAACTTCGGGGTCACCGGTGACGCGCTAGCCGCCCGGGTGTCCGCCGCCCTGGACGTGGTATCGATGACCGAGCACGCCGATCGCAGTCCCGCGCATCTGTCCGGCGGCCAGCGCCGCCGCGCGGCACTGGCCACGGTGCTGGCGTGCGAGCCGGAGATCCTGGTGCTCGACGAGCCGTCGGCGAACCTCGACCCGGTGGCGCGCCGCGAACTGGCCGAGACGCTGGCGGCGCTGCCCGCCACCATGGTGATCGTCACCCACGACCTGCCGTACGCCGCTCAGTTGTGCGACCGGGCCATCGTGCTGGACGGCGGTGTGGTGGTGGCCGACGACACTGTCACCGCCGTGCTCTCCAACGCCGATCTGTTGGCGGCCCACCGGCTCGAATTGCCCTGGGGCTTCGTCGTTTCCGCTCGCTGAGTCCTCAGTTGGCCAGCGACAACGTCACCGGTCCGCCACGTTCGTCGATACGATCGAGGATGCTGGACGGGACGCGGAACACCCGTCCTGGCGAGGCGGGCCAGGGGAGGGTCTTGCGCCCTACGATATTGCCGTCCTGGCGGGCAACGACCTTCGGGAGGCGGACCAGTCGATCGGTCCATAGCAGGAGGCGGTGCCTGGCGGGCGCCGGGTCGCCGGGGCGCACCAGGTTGGGTGCCACCCAGCGCAGCGGTGCGTCGGCAAGAATGCGAACTGCATTGTCGCTGAACCGATTCCCCGTGAGGTGGGCGCGAACCTGGTCGGCGACGTGGTGGCCGTCGAGGGCAGCGATGTCGGCGGTGTCGACGGGGTGTAACAGGTTGCCGATGGCGAAGACACCCGCCCGACTGGTCCGTAATGCGGTGTCGACCACGGGACCGAGTGTTCCCGGGTCGATGTCCAGGCCGGTGCTGCGGGCGAGCTCGTGGTCGGGAATCCAATCACCGGTCAGCACGACGGTGTCGCAGTCGACGATGCGGCGTTGTCCGGTGCGGAGATCCTCGACCTCGACACCGGTGACTGCCGGCTTGCCGATGATCCGCACGACCTTGGTGCGCGTGGCGACCTGCAATCCCAGCAACGGTGTACGGCCGGCCAGGTTGAACAGGCCGTAGGACTCCGGTGACGGGTATTCGGTTGTCATGAGCACGGTTTGGCAACCGACGTGCTTGAGGGTCAGGACGGCCGAGTAGCTCACGAGTTCGGCGCCGACGACCACGGCGCGGCGCCCGACGGTGCGATGTTTAAGGTGCACGGCGTTCTGCAGCAGCCCGGTGGTGTAGATGCCGGCGCCGCGATCTCCGGGGATCATCCGCGCCGCGCGCGGGCGCTCGCGGGCACCGGTGGCCAAGACGATCGCCCGTGCGGTCAGGGTGTGGCGCCCCCGGGGCGAGGTGAGTTCGAGGGTGTGGTCATCGGCCCAACCGGTGACCATGGTGCTGGTCCGGATCGTCGCGCCCGCGTTGCGCGCGTCGGTGGTGAGTCGCCGTGCATAAGCGGGTCCGCTGATGAACGTCTTGCGATCCCGCAGGCCGTAACCGGGATGATCGCTGTGGCGGGGAATCCCACCTGCCTCTGACTCGCGTTCCAGGACAACGACATTCAACACACTGTTGCGCGCGAGCTCGGTGGCGGCGGTCAGCCCTGCCGGACCGGCGCCGACGATGGCGACGTCGACCGCTTCGGTGGTGGTCATCGCCTGCTCTCCTGGCACGTTTCACGTTCGAACAACGCCTGCACCTCCGCGCCACAGAAGAACGCTTGGCAGCGGCCGTTCATCACGCGGGTGCGCCGCCGCAGTCCTTCCAACGCGGTGGGTGGGATCACCGAATGGCAGGCGTCGCGAATCTCACCCTCGGTGACGCGTTCGCAGAAACAGACAATCCGCCCGTATGCGGGGTCGGCCTCGATGGCCTCGGGCAGCTGGTAGGGACGGGGGAACGCCTCGCCGAGGTTCGGCATCCGTGGGGGATCCGGCAACGCGGCCTTTGGTGTCATGACCAAGCCGGCCTCGGCGAGTTGATCGCGAACGTATTCGGCCACCGCCATACCGGCGGTGAGACCCGTGGACCGGATACCGCCGACGAGCAGGTAGTGCTGCGCAGGGTCGGCTTGAATCAGGTAGTCGCCGTGGTCGATGGCCGCGCGCAGTCCGGAATAGGTGGCGGTGACCTCCTCGTCCAAGAGTCGCGGCATCAGAGCCCGGCCCTTGCTCAGCAGGAAGTCGAAACCGGCCTCGGATGTGCCGGTGGCGGTGCGGTCGTGCAAATCTTCGGAGGTGGGGCCGAGCATCACGTTGCCGTAGATGGTGGGGCTGACGAGGACACCCTTGCCGCGCGACGTCGGCACCGGCAGCACGATTTTGTTCACCAAGGTGCGGGCGAGTTTGTCGTACACGATCAGTTCGCCGCGGCGCGGGGTGACAGTGAAACGCTGGTAGCCGAAGAGTGCGTCGATGAGGTCAGCGCCGAGTCCCGCCGCGTTGACGATCCAGCGTCCGGCGACGTCACCTTGGGTGGTGTGCAGCGTCGTGGTGTCAGGCCCGATGTCGACGCCGTCGACCCGATGGTCGGTCAGCAGCACGGTGCCGCGGTTGACGGCGTCGGTGGCCAGCGCCAGGTTGACCGTCCACGTGCAGATGATGGATTCGTCGGGAACTGTCAATCCACCGAGGGCGCCCGGCCCGAGGTCGGGGATGTCGGCGTAAACGGCTGCGGCATCGATGATCTGGCAATGCTGATAGCCATTGGCTTCCGCCTTGGCCTTCAAGTCGGGCAGGGCGTCCAGCTGCTCCTGGTCCCAGGCGACCAGGATGGCGCCGGTGTGTTCGACCGGTATGCCGGTGTGCTCGGCATAGTCGGAGAGCAGGTGGTATCCACGGTGCACCAGCTCCGATTCCAGGGTGCCGGGCTTGGCGTCGAAGCCGGTGTGCAGGATCGCGGTGTTCGCCTTGCTGGTGCCGTCACCGACGTCGTTGCGGGCTTCGATCAGCGCCACCGAGAGCTGGTGCCCGGACAGTTCACGCGCGATTGCCGATCCGACGATGCCGGCGCCTATGACGACGAGGTCGTAGGCGGTGGGGGTGGTCATAAATGCTCCTGGGTGAGATACGTGGTGGCGGCCAGATCGCGCCACCGATCGCGAAACTCGTTGGCCTGCGGTTGAGTCCAGCTTGGTTCGTAGGTCGCCGCGGGTGTCCACTCCGGGACCACCTCGGGCAGCGCCTGATTCGGGTGCTGGCTCAGACGGGCCAGTGCCGCCGCGCCAAGCGCGGTGGCGTGAGCGGACGGGTACACCTCGACCGGGATCTGGAGGACGTCGGCGCACGCCTGCATGAGGACCGTCGACTGGGTCAGGCCGCCGTCGGCGCGCAATGTGGTCAACGGCGTGGTCGTGTCGTCGTTGATGGCAGTGACCAGCTCGGCGATCTGGGCGGCGATACCCTGCAGCACGGCCAGCACCAGGTGCCCGCGGCCCGTCGACAACGTCATCCCCGAAATAGCCGCGGTCGCTTGAGATTTCCACCACGGGGCGGCCAGCCCGGCCAGCGCCGGCACACACAGGACCCCGTCGTTCTCCGGCGCGGCGATACCGTCCATATCCTCGGCACCGCCGATGATGCCGAGTGAGCACAGCCACCGAACGGCGGAGGCCGCGGTGTACACCTGGCCGTCGACACAGAAGGTGTCCCGGCCGCCGATCCGCCAGGCCACCGAGGAGGTCAGTCCCGTCGTCGAATGAACACCGGTGGTGCCGGTGTTGGCCAACAGGAAGGCGCCCGTGCCGAAGGTACATTTGGCCATGCCCTGCTCGAAGCAGGCCTCCGCCAACAGGGCTGCCTGCTGATCGACGACAATCCCGCCGACTGGAATCTCACCGCCGAATGCGGTTGTCGTGCCGATGGTTTCGTCATTACCGACGATATCGGGCAGGCGTTCGCCGTCGAGCTCGAACAGCGCCAGCAGTTCGCGGCTCCACTCATGGGCGCCCAGGTCGACGGCAAGGGAGCGACTGGCGGTGGTGGCGTCGGTGACGAATGCTCCGGTCAGCTGATGCAGCAGCCAGGTGTCGGAGGTGCTCACCACTCCGGCGGTCTCGACGTTGCGACGCAGCCACGCCATCTTCGGCGCCGAGAAGTACGGGTCGAGCACCAGTCCGGTGCGGGCGGCCAGTATCTCGGCCGATCCACTCAAGGCCGCACACAGTGATTCGGCGCGGCGATCCTGCCACACGATGGCCGGGGTCAAGGCGCGGCCGGTGTCGGGATCCCACACCAGCACCGTCTCGCCCTGGTTGGCCAGCGAGACCGCCTCGATCGGGCGGCCGGCCTGGGCAACCGCGCCCCGGCCGGCCGTCAGGACCGAGTCGAGCAGTTCGTCCGGGCTCTGTTCGACGCCGCCGCCGTTGAGATACCGCGGATGCACCGGCACCTCGGCCAACCCCACCACCCCGTCGTCGGGGTCGACGACGATGGCCTTGGTACCCGACGTGCCCTGATCGATGGCCAGGACGGTCATCGCGGCACGTCCTCGGCGACAGCCCTCGCGCCGGCCGCCTGGTCGAGTTCGGCATCGATGGAACGCAATTCGGGCATCTTCAGCCCGTCGCGGCCGCGCGTGATCAGCAGGTAGCCCAGATAGACCGCGCCGATCGCCACCATCACCAAAACGTAGAGCCACGGTTGCCGGAACGACGCGTCGCGGAACAGCGACAGCGCGAACACCAGCCACGCCACCGCCACGACGATGATCGGAGCCTCCCACCGGCCGAGGCTGAAGCCGGCGCTCTGCGGCAGCTGACGCCGTTTGGCGATGTACAGCGCCACGGTGATGGCGTAGATCACGGCCGGCAGCAGAGTCGCCGCGGAGAACAGGATGAACAGCGCGTCGGTACTGGTGGAGAAGACGCCGAGGATCACCGCCGAGATCGTGGTCATCGCGATCGTGGCATTCAGCGGGGTCTTGGTGCGGGGGGACACCTTGTGCAGGGCCTGCCACCCGGGGAACCGCTGATCGCGCGACATCGCCCAGGTCAGTCGCACGCCGCTCATCACGATCACCAGACCGCAGGCGAAGATCGCGATGGCCACCAGGATCAGCAGGGCCGTGCCGACGAATGAGCCGAGGATGTCACGGATGACGTCGGCGATCGGAGTTCCCGACTCGGCCAGAGCCGTGGGGTCGTTGACGGCGGCGGTCACCACCAGCAGGAACAGGAAGCCGAGCACTCCCGAGGCCAGCACGGCCTGCCACATTGCCCGTGGCACAACGACTTCCGGTCGCTTGGTCTCTTCGGCCAGGTTGGCGGCGGATTCGAACCCCACGATGGTGAACGCGCCGAGCAGGAAGCCGAGCATCCAGGGCCCGGCCGCGGTCGCCGTGCCGAAGTTCCAGTAACCCTCGGCCGGGATGTCGCCGCGGGAGAACAAGTTGCCCGCCGACAACTTGTGGGTGATGACACCCACGATGAACAGCAGGACGACCAGTGCCACCATGCCGATCAGTTCAGCACTGACCGCGAAGTTGTTCACTCGTTCGGTCCACTTGGTCGAGACCGCGACCAGAAGGCCCTGCAGCAGCAGGATGGCGGCGGTGATCAGGAACGACGTCAGTGCTGTACCGGTGAAATCGAACAACGCGGGGACGACCGTCGCAGCGACGGTGTAGTCCACCGCGACGGCGACGATGGCCAGGAACGTGAAGGAGATCCAGCCGGTGATCCAGCCCAGGATCGGGTTGGCCAGCCGCGACACCCACTGATAGGCGTACCCGGTCACCGGGATGCGGGCGGCCAGGGCGCCGAGCAGCAGGGATACGGCCAGCTGTCCGACGATCACGATCGGCCACGTCCAAATGCCGAGCGGGCCAGAGCTTTTCAAGACGCTTCCGTACGTGGTGAAGATGCCGGTGGCAATCGAGACAAAGGCGAACGCCACCGCGAACGACGCAAATCGTCCGGTGGAGCGCTCCAGGGTGTCGGTGTAGGTGCCGGCGATGACGATGTTCTCGCTGGGCGGTGTGGAAGGATGGGTCACTGGATCGGTCTTTCTGACTGGAGACTGTTTCGGATATGAGGCTCGGTCCGGCGGGCGGCGCTGCAACGCCGCCCGCACCCGTTTGGTGAAGCGTTTCAGGCGGTGGCCGCGGTTGCGGGTCGCGCTGACAAGACCACACCTCCCGTCTCTTCGAAGGCCGCCGCGACTGCGGCATCGGTGCTTTGGTCGGTGATCAGGCCGTTCACCGCACTGAGCGGACAGACGCGATGCGGCGCGACCTGCCCGAGCTTGGAGGAGTCGGCCAGGATGTAGTTGCGCGCGCTGTTGGCGATGATCGTGCGCCGCACGTCGATCTCGTCGAGATGAAAGTCGGTGAGTCCCGCGCGCGCATCGACCCCGCCAGAGCCGAGCAGTGCGATGTCGGGATAGACGTCGGCGAAGAAGGCTTTGGTATGCGCGTTCGAGCAGGCCAGGTCTCCGGCGCGGACGCGTCCGCCGGCGAGCAGGACCTCGATGCCGGGACGGTCGGCCAGCTCGACGGCGACCGGGAGCGACGGCGTGATGACCGTGCCCGTGAATCCTCGGGGAATCGCCTGGGCGACCGCGACCGCGGTCGTACCGATGTCGAGGACGACGGTCTGACCGTTCTCCAGAAGTCCCACAGCGACTTTGGCCAGTTGCGCTTTCGCCTGATGCCGGATGACCGAGCGTTCGGTGTACGACGGTTCCATCGCTCGGCGCTGGTCCACCGCGGCAGCACCGCCGTGCACCCGGCGGATCACACCGCGTTCCTCCAACAGCGCGAGGTCTCGGCGCACGGTTTCCGCCGACACGCCCAGCCGCTGCACCAGGTCGTCAGTGCTGATCACCTGGCCGGAGCTGACCGCCGCCACGATCGCCTCCTGGCGCGCGACGGGAAGCACTCAGCTGACCGTTTCTGTGGATTTCTGACCGGACATGACTGCAAGTGTGGAGTGTTGTGTGTGTCACGTCAAGCGGAGGGCGCACTGACCACCGCGAGCAGACACAAAGGGTCCGCAACACGCCGGTTTTCGGAGGCGTTTGCGTCTGCTCGCGAGAGGGAGGTGACCCGTCAGTGCCGGCGCGACGGCGGCCAGGGCGGCTCGCCGCACAACGCCAGCAGCGCGTTCTCGATCACCTCCGGCAGCGCCGGGTGAATCCAGTACTGACCGCGGGCCATCTCCTGGCCGGGCAGCCCGAAACTCATCGCCTGGATCAGCGGCTGAATCAACGACGACGCCTGGTGGCCCATGATGTGAGCACCCAAAATCTTCCCGCTGTCCTGCTCGACGATGATCTTGGCGAAGCCGGTGGTGTCCTCCATCGCCCAGCCATACGCCACATCGGAGTAGTCCTGCACCTTGACGTTGATCTTGTAACCGGCTGCGCGCGCTTCGTTTTCGGTCAGCCCGACACACGCGATCTGCGGATCGGTGAATACCGCTGACGGCACGAACCGGTGATCGGAGTACATCAGCGCATCGGTGTCGTCCCAGTCCTGCAGCAGGTTGTGCCGCACCACCCGCGCCTCGTGGTTGGCGACATGCTTGAGCTGATAGTGCGACGACACGTCACCGAGCGCGAAAATGCCTCGTGCCGTAGTGCGTTGGTACTCGTCGACCGCAACCAGGCCGTTCTCGTCGAGCTTCACCCCGGCGTTGTGCACGTCGAGCAGGTCGCCGTTGGGCTTGCGGCCGGTGGCTACCAGAACGACATCGGCGGCGATTTCCGATCCGTCGTCGAGTTCGACGACGGTCTGCGAGCCGTCCAGATGCGCCCCGGTCATGTTGCGGTGGCTGCGAATCTCCCACTTCTTGCCCGCGATGTCGGTGTAGCGCTCGCAGATCGTGTCGTCGCAGTGTGACAACATCGCGGCGCCGCGGATGACGATCGTCACCCGGCTACCCAACGACGAGAACACGTGCGCGAATTCGGCTGCCACGAACCCGCCGCCGATGATCACCAGATGCTCGGGAAGCTCGGGGATGCGCATGATCGTGTCGCTGGTGTGAACATCGACTCCGCAGCCGGCGATCGCGTCGGGCACCATCGCCCGTGCCCCGGCGGCGATCACCACCTGATCGGCGGTGAACTCGTCGCCGGCGTCGGTGCGCAGCAGGTACCCGTCACCGCTGCGCCCGGTGAAGCGGGTATGGCTGTCGTAGACAGTCACATTCGGCGAGGAGCGTCGGTAGTTCTCACCGCCGATCGCCAGCGGGTCGATCCGGCCGAACACCCGCGAGACGATGTCGGTCCAGCGCACCCGGTCGATGCTGGCATCGATGCCGAACCGGGCGGCCTCGCGTACGGTCTGAGCCACCTCGGCGGCGTAGACAAACATCTTCGTGGGGATGCACCCCACGTTCAGGCAGGTGCCGCCGAAGACGCCCTGCTCGCAGATCGCGACCTTCTTGTCGGCGTAGCGCTCGTCGAGAATCGAGTTGCCCGATCCGGTCCCGATGATCGCAATGTCGAAGTGTTCCAACGAAATCCCCTTAACCCCGACCGGCAGCCGATGAGGCCGACGCCAGATGCGCACGATAGAAATCAAGCCAGCTGGACAGCTCGCGATAGGACTGCGCACGTGGTTCGGCCAGCGACAGGAACACATCGTGCTTGGCGTCGCGGATGGGGACGACTGTCGTGCGGTTGCCGATGCACCCCGCCCAGCGCGCGATCTGAGTGACGTCGAGTACCGCGTCGCCGCGCTGCATGGCCGCCGCGTCGGCGCTCTCGGTGACACTGTGATCCGAGCGCAGGATCAGGTTCGGCACACCGACATCCAGGCCGCGGTGCAACGTGGCATGGCCGCGGCGGATCGCGTGGATCCAGCCGAACGTCACTGGGAATCCGCCCAGCGGCTTCCACTGCAGGTTGTAGTCGAACTCGCCGTGGTAGTCACGGTGCAGCGTCAGCCCGTAGCCGCCCTTGCTTGTGCCGCGAACCACCCGCGTTTTGCGTACCCGCGACATGGCGCCGATGGCGGTCGACGTCAACCGGGTGCGCAGGATCGCCGGCCCGTGCAGATCCAGCCACGGGCTGTTGAGCACCAGACCGCCGATCGAGAGTGCCGTGGTCGCATGGCGGCGCCGCACCCGGTTGAGCCACAACGACACGATCAGCCCGCCGGCCGAGTGCCCGTACACCAGGATCGTGGCGCCGGGGTTCTCCGTCGCGATCACCGCGACTGCCCGCTCCAGCTCGCGGTCATAGCGGGCCAGGTCGGTGGTGAAGTGTGGGGTCTGGCCTTCGCGCCAGGACCGGCCGCACTTGTGTTGGTCGAGTGCATAGAACCGGAACCCGGCGCCGGTGAAGTGGTCGGCCAGTTCGGTGTTGAAGAAGTAGTCGGTGAATCCGTGTACCGCCAGGACGGCCTGCGCGGCCGGCTCGCCGTCCGCGCGGCGCACCAGCGTGGCGAACAGATCGCCCTCACCGTCGGGGTCCGGCCCCAACGCCATCGTGGCCTGTTGGTAGCCGGGAAGGACATCGTCGGCCCATTCGGCCTGCGCTGTCGTCACGGCACCTACCCTAACTGTGAGCAGGGCGGGGGTGTGGTGCTGGCGACTCTCGCGAATAAGTCAGTGTCGGGCGGGATAACCTGACTATCTAGACAGCTAGAGCAAAGGACGACGATCCGGTGTCAGATACCACCAAGACCGATGTCGTATTGGTCGGCGCGGGAATCATGAGCGCCACCTTGGGCGCGCTGCTGCGGATGGTCCAGCCGGACTGGTCGATCACGCTGGTCGAGCGCCTGGATGCGGCCGCCGCCGAGAGCTCCGATCCGTGGAACAACGCCGGTACCGGCCACTCCGCGCTGTGCGAACTGAACTACACCCCGGAAAAGGCCGACGGCACCATCGACATCGCCAAGGCCATCAACGTCAACGAGCAGTTCCAGGTCACCCGCCAGTTCTGGGCCTATGCCCACGAGCACGGAATCCTGCCCGACGTTCGCAGCTTTCTGAACCCCATCCCGCACGTCAGCTTCGTGCAGGGCGCCGAGCACGTCGACTATCTCCGCCGCCGACGCGAGACGCTGGTGCGCAATCCGCTGTTCGCCACGATGGAGTTCATCGACGACCGCGACGAGTTCAGCCGCCGGTTACCGCTGATGGCGAAGGGCCGGGACTTCTCCCAGCCGGTCGGCCTGAACTGGACGCAGGACGGCACCGACGTCGACTTCGGCTCACTGACCCGCCAGCTGCTGGCGTTCGGCACCGAGCGGGGCATGTCCACGCTGTTCGGGCACGACGTGCTCGACCTGCACAAGGAGTCCGGCGGCGGCTGGACGGTCAAGGTCCACAACCGGCGCACCGGCCAGAAGCGCAAGCTGTCGGCCAAGTTCGTCTTCGTCGGTGCCGGCGGCGGCGCCCTGCCGCTGCTGCAGAAGGCCGGCATCAAAGAGGCCAAGGGCTTCGGCGGCTTCCCGGTCAGTGGGCAGTGGCTGCGCACGGGCAACGCCGAACTGGCCGCCGCCCACCAGGCCAAGGTGTACGGGCTGCCGCCGCTCGGCGCCCCGCCGATGTCGGTGCCGCACCTGGACACCCGCGTCATCAACGGCCGTTCGTGGCTGCTGTTCGGCCCGTTCGCCGGCTGGTCGCCGAAGTTCCTCAAGGAGGGCAAGGTCACCGATCTGCCGTTGTCGGTGAAGCCCAACAACCTCGCCTCGATGATCGGTGTGGGTCTCACCGAGATGGGGCTGCTGAAGTACCTGATCGGCCAGCTGGCGCTCAGCGAAGCCGACCGTGTCGACAATCTTCGCGAATTCGCCCCCACTGCAAGGGATTCCGACTGGGAGCTGGACATCGCCGGTCAGCGGGTGCAGGTGATCCGCCGCGACTCCAAGAAGCTCGGGGTGCTCGAGTTCGGCACCACGGTGCTGGCGGCCGCCGACGGTTCGATCGCCGGCCTGCTCGGCGCCTCCCCGGGTGCCTCCACCGCGGTCCCCGCGATGATCGAGGTGCTGGAGCGCTGCTTCGCCGACCGCTACCAGAGCTGGTTGCCCAAGCTCAAGGAGATGGTGCCCTCGCTGGGGGTCAAGCTGTCGGAGAACCCGGATCTGTTCGGTGAGGTATGGGCGCACGGCACGAAGGTTCTCGGCCTGGAGAGCGGAACCCGCGCGGGCCGTGCTGCCCAGGCCGCCGGCCCCGACAGCACGCCCGTCGCTTCGGATTCCGGCGATCCGGAACCCGCGGGGGTGGTGTGACGGTCGCGTTGCGCCGCTCCTGGGCCAAGGACCTCGACGCGGCGACTCTCTATGAGCTGCTGAAGCTCCGGGTCGAGGTGTTCGTCGTCGAGCAGGCGTGCCCGTATCCGGAACTCGACGGCCGTGACCTGCTGGCCGAGACTCGGCACTTTTGGCTGGAGCAACCCGACGGCACGGTGATCGCCACGTTGCGGCTGATGGAGGAGCACGCCGGCGGGGAGAAGGCCTTTCGGATCGGGCGGGTCTGCACCCAGCGGGCCGCCCGCGGTCAGGGGCACACCACCCGGCTGATGCAGGCCGCGCTGGCCGACGTCGGCGACCACGCGTGCCGGATCAACGCCCAGACCTACCTCGTCGATATGTACGCCAACCACGGCTTCGTCGTCGACGGCGCAGAATTTGTCGAGGACGGCATCCCGCACGTTCCGATGCTGCGTCCGGCCGCACCGATCCTGGCCGAAAAGCCGTGAGCGCACCCGCTTTTCCATTCAGCGCGATCGTCGGGCACGACCAGCTGCGACTGGCTCTGATCCTGTGCGCGGTGCGCCCCGAAATCGGCGGCGTGCTGATCCGCGGCGAGAAGGGCACCGCGAAGTCGACCGCGGTGCGGGCACTGGCCGCGATTCTCGCCGAGGTGGATTCCGGGTCGCGGCTCGTCGAACTGCCGATCGGGGCCACCGAGGACCGGGTGGTCGGCTCGCTGGATCTGCAGAAGGTGCTGCGCGACGGCGAGCATGCGTTCTCGCCGGGCCTGCTGGCCCGCGCCCACGGCGGTGTGCTCTACGTCGACGAGGTCAACCTGCTGCACGACCACCTCGTCGACATCATGCTCGACGCCGCCGCGATGGGCCGGGTGCACATCGAGCGCGACGGAATCTCGCACTCGCACGAGTCGCGGTTCGTGCTCATCGGGACCATGAATCCCGAAGAGGGTGAGCTGCGTCCGCAGTTGCTCGACCGGTTCGGGCTGACCGTCGACGTGCATGCCTCGCGCGACGTGGCGGTGCGCAGTGACGTGATCCGCCAGCGATTGGCCTACGAGGCTGACCCGGCCGGCTTCGCCGCGCTGCACGCCGGACAGGACAGTGAGCTGGCCGCCCGGATCGCCGACGCCCGTGCGCGCGTGGCCGCGGTGACGTTGCCGGACGCCGAGTTGAACCGGATCGCGGCGCTGTGCGCGGCGTTCGACGTCGACGGCATGCGTGCCGACCTCGTCGTGGCGCGTACGGCGGTGGCGCACGCGGCCTGGCGGGGTGCGGATGCTGGGGCGAGCGAAGCGACGGGAAATATCGTCGTGACGAGTGAGGACATCCGGGTGGCCGCCGAGCTGGCGCTGCCGCACCGGCGCCGGCGCGACCCGTTCGACGACCCGGGTCTGGACCCCGCGCAACTCGATGAGGCGCTGGCCGCGACCGAGAGCGGTCCTGAGTCGGAGCCGGAGCCCGACCCCGATCCGCCCGGTGGTGGACAGCGCAGCGATGGGTCTGCGCGACTGTCTGCGCCGCAAGGTAATTCATCCTCCGCGCCGAAGCCGGCGGCGCCGCCCGCGGCGACGTTTCGCACCCGGGCGCTGACCGTTCCCGGCGTGGGGGAGGGCAACCCCGGCCGGCGGTCGCGGGCCCGCAACCGCTCCGGCGCGGTCATCAAAGCCACCGACGCCCCCGAGCAAGGCCACGGCCTGCACCTGTTCGCCACCGTGCTGAATGCGGCCGGCAACGGCCGGTTGCGACCACACCCTGAGGACATCCGCCGCGCCATCCGGGTGGGCCGGGAAGGCAACCTGGTGATCTTCGTGGTCGACGCCTCCGGGTCGATGGCCGCCCGTGACCGAATGTCCGCGGTGTCGGGTGCTGCGCTCTCGCTCTTGCGTGACGCGTACCAGCGCCGCGACAAGGTCGCCGTGATCACCTTCCGCCGGGACGGCGCGAAAGTGTTGCTGCCGCCGACGACGTCGGCGCATATCGCGTCGCGGCGGCTGACCCGGTTCGACACCGGCGGAACCACCCCGCTGGCGCACGGGCTGTTGGCGGCCCGCGACATCGTGGTTCGCGAGCGGGTGCGCGACCGCACCCGCCGTCCGCTGGTGGTAGTGCTCACCGACGGCCGGGCCACCGGTGGGCCGGATCCGTTGGGGCGCAGCCGTTCTGCTGCGCGCCGACTGGTGGCCGAGGGTGCCGCCGCAGTGGTGGTGGACTGTGAGACGTCCTACGTGCGGCTGGGCCTGGCCGCCGACCTCGCCGACCATCTGGAAGCCCCCATGCTGCAACTGGAGCAGCTGCGCGCAGACTATCTGGCACAGGCCGTGCGCCGCGCTGCCTGAGCGTTCGGAAAGGTTACGTCCATGCCGCAGGGTCAGCCGCTCGCCGTGCCCGATGACGGGCTGACCACCCGGGCCCGGCGCAACACCCCGGTGCTGGCAGTGCATACCGGTCCCGGCAAAGGAAAATCCACCGCCGCCTTCGGAATGGCGTTGCGCGCGTGGAATGCCGGGATGAGCGTGGCGGTGTTCCAGTTCGTCAAGAGCGCCAAGTGGAAGGTCGGTGAGGAGTCGGCGTTCGCGGCGCTCGGGCGGCTGCACGACGAGCAGGGGCTCGGTGGCGCGGTGGAATGGCACAAGATGGGCTCGGGCTGGTCCTGGACGCGCAAAGCCGGTTCGGACGACGACCATGCCGCAGCGGCGGCCGAAGGCTGGACCGAAATCGCCGCGCGGCTCGCCGACCAACGACACGACTTCTATGTACTCGACGAGTTCACCTATCCGCTCAAGTGGGGCTGGGTGGCCGTCGAAGATGTGGTCGAGACGCTGCTCAACCGGCCCGGCGGCCAGCATGTCGTGATCACTGGCCGCGACGCCCCGCAACGGCTGATTGACGCCGCCGACCTGGTAACCGAGATGACGAAGGTGAAGCACCCGATGGACGTCGGCCGCAAAGGCCAGCGCGGCATTGAGTGGTGAGCTTGATGAGCATCCCCGCCGTCGTGATCGGCGCACCCGCCTCGGGTAGCGGAAAGACCACCATCGCAACGGGTTTGATCGGTGCGCTGCGGGCAGCCGGGCATCGGGTCGCGCCGTTCAAGGTCGGACCGGATTTCATCGACCCCGGCTACCACGCGCTGGCCGCGGGCCGGCCTGGCCGCAACCTGGACCCGGTCCTGGTGCCCGAGGAGCTGATCGGCCCGCTGTACCGGCACGGCAGCCGCGACGCCGACATCGCCGTGATCGAAGGTGTGATGGGCCTTTTCGACGGCCGCATCGACCAAGATCCGGTCACTCCGGCGCGCGGTTCCACCGCGCACGTCGCCGAACTCCTCGGTGCTCCCGTTGTGCTGGTCGTCGACGCGCGCGGTCAGGCGCACAGTATTGCCGCTGTGCTGCAAGGATTTTCGACTTTTCACCCGGGCGTGCACATTGGGGGAGTGATCCTCAATCGGGTGGGCAGCAACCGCCACGAAGAGGTGCTGCGCCAGGCGTGTGAGGTGGTCGGGGTGCCGGTGCTCGGTGCAATTCCCCGTCACGACGAGCTGGCGGTGCCCTCGCGTCATCTGGGGTTGGTGACCGCTGTCGAGCACGGTGAGCAGGCCCGCGCCGCGGTCGCCGCGATGACCGAACTCATTGCCCGCCACGTCGATCTGCGCGCCGTCCTGGCCCTCGGCGGCTCGCGGGTGTCTGCGCCGGCATGGGCGCCCGAGGACGTGGTCGGTGAGCCGAGGGCGGACAGGCCGGTGGTTGCGATGGCCGCAGGCAAGGCCTTCAGCTTCGGCTACGCCGAGCACCCGGAGCTGCTGCGCGCCGCCGGCGCCGACGTCGTCGAGTTCGACCCGCTCACCGACGGCCTGCCCGAACGGACCGCAGCGCTGGTGCTGCCGGGCGGTTTCCCCGAGCAACACCTGGCCGACTTGTCGGCCAACAGCACGCTGCGCACCGAGATCCACGAACTGTCCCGCCACGCACCTGTGCAGGCCGAATGCGGCGGACTGGCGTATCTGATGGACGACCTCGACGGTCACCCCATGTGCGGCGTGCTGGCCGGGTCGGCCCGGTTCACCCCGAGGCTCACGCTGGGCTACCGGGAGGCCGTCGCGATGTCCGACTCGTCGCTGCACACCGCGGGCCAGCGAGTCGTTGGACACGAATTCCACCGCACCACAAGTGAATTCGCCGAAACGCCGGAACCCGCGTGGGCCTTCTTGCGCCACGACGGCCAGCCGGTGCGGGAGGGGGCGGTGCGGGCCGGGGTGCATGCGTCGTACCTCCACACGCATCCCGCGGCCCAACCGCACTCGGTTGCTCGATTTGTGGCACACGCTGCCTTGACTAAGCTGCCCGGGTGACCGAGAACGCCTACCTCGTCGGCTTGCGCCTGGCCGGCAAGAAGGTCGTCGTGATCGGCGGCGGCACGGTGGCCCAGCGCCGGATCCCGCTCTTGATGGCCGACGACGCCGACGTGCACGTGGTCGCGCGGGCCGCGACGCCGGCCGTCGAGGTTCTGACGACAACGAACCCGGGCATCACTCTGCAGCTGCGGGACTACCGCGACGGCGACCTCGAGGGCGCTTGGTATGCTATCGCCGCCACCGACGACCCGGCCGTCAACGCCGCCGTCGTCGCCGAGGCCGACCGCAGGCATATCTTCTGTGTGCGCGCCGACAACGCCCGGGAGGGCAGCGCCGTCACGCCGGCGTCGTTCGCCCACGACGGACTTCTCGTCGGTGTGCTGGCCGGCGGGGAACACCGGCGCTCGGCCGCGATCCGCTCGGCGATCCACGAGGCTTTGCAGCAGGGACTGATCACCGCCGAGGACCCCGACGACGTCACCCCCGGCAGCGTCGCCCTGGTGGGCGGTGGCCCCGGTGACCCCGAGCTGATCACCGTGCGCGGTCGGCGGCTGCTCGCCCGCGCCGATGTCGTCGTCGCCGACCGGCTGGCCCCGCCGGAACTGCTCGCCGAACTGGGTCCGCACGTCGAGGTGATCGACGCCGCGAAGATTCCGTACGGAAGGGCGATGGCTCAGGAAGCCATAAACAAAGTTCTTATAGAACGCGCCCGCGAGGGCCGCTTCGTGGTCCGCCTCAAAGGCGGCGACCCGTTCGTGTTCGCCCGCGGATATGAGGAAGTTCTCGCCTGTGCCGAGGCCGGGATACCGGTCACAGTCGTACCGGGTGTGACCAGCGCCATATCGGTGCCGGCAATGGCCGGAGTGCCGGTCACCCATCGCGCTGTGAATCATGAATTCGTCGTGGTCAGCGGCCATTTACGCCCTGACCATCCGGAATCGTTAGTGAATTGGAATGCGCTGGCGCAATTGTCGGGAACGCTAGTTTTGTTGATGGCGGTCGAACGCATCGAATTATTTGCCGAGGCACTGATTTCAGGCGGCCGACCTGCGGAAACTCCGGTATTGGTGGTGCAACACGGCACCACCGCGGCCGAACGGGTATTGCGCACAACGCTGCGCGATGCGCCGGATCGGATTCGAACCGACGGTATTAGGCCCCCGGCGATCATCGTGATCGGTCCGGTAGCGGCTTTCGCGGCTTAATCTCTTCTTAAGATTACTGTAGGGTAGCTCGGTATGACGGCCCTCAACGACGCTGCGCGGACGACCGCCAACAGTTCTGAGCGCGCGGTCCCCATGCGCCTCGAGCCGGCAGCCCTGGCTAAGACGAGCAAGTACATTCCGAGCTGGCTGCCCTCGCCCCGTTTCTTCGCCGCGGTGACCGCGATCGGCGGCATGCAGTTGCTGGCCACGATGGACAGCACCGTGGCAATCGTGGCACTGCCGAAGATCCAAGACGAGCTGGCGCTGTCGGATGCGGGACGCAGCTGGGTCATCACCGCCTACGTGCTGACGTTCGGCGGCCTGATGCTGCTGGGCGGCCGCCTCGGCGACACGATCGGCCGCAAGCGCACCTTCATCGTCGGTGTCGCGCTCTTCACGATCGCGTCGGTCCTGTGCGGCGTCGCGTGGGACGAGGCGACGCTGGTGATCGCCCGGCTGCTGCAAGGTGTCGGCGCCGCGATCGCGTCTCCGACCGGACTTGCGTTGGTGGCCACCACATTTCCGAAGGGGCCGGCACGCAACGCCGCGACCGCGGTATTCGCCGCCATGACCGGTATCGGCTCGGTGATGGGTCTGGTCGTGGGCGGCGCGTTGGTCGAGGTGTCCTGGCGGCTGGCGTTCCTGGTGAACGTCCCGATCGGCCTGCTGATGATCTACCTGGCCCGCCGGACCCTGCGCGAAACGCACCGCGAGCGGATGAAGATGGACGCCGCCGGCGCGCTGCTGGCGACCGTCGGCTGTACCGCGGCGGTGTTCGGTTTCGCGCAGGCGCCCGAGAACGGCTGGCTGTCGCCGGTCACCTTGGCCGCCGGGGCCGCGGCCGTCCTGGCCTTCGTCGCGTTCGTGTTCGTCGAGCGCCGTGCCGTCAACCCCGTTGTGCCGTTTACCTTGTTCCGTGACCGCAACCGGCTGGCCACCTTCGCGGCGGTCTTCCTCGCCGGTGGCGTGATGTTCACGCTGACGGTGCTGATCGGCCTGTACGTGCAGGACATCATGGGCTACAGCGCACTGCGCGCTGGCGTCGGCTTCATCCCGTTCGTGATCGCGCTGGGCATCGGCCTGGGCGCGTCCTCGCAGCTGGTGTCGTACTTCCCGCCACGGATCCTGGTGATCGCCGGCGGCGTGCTGGTGCTCGGAGCAATGCTCTACGGCTCCACGCTCAACGGCGGCATCCCGTACTTCCCGAACCTGGTCCTGCCGATCACCGTCGGCGGCTTCGGCATCGGCATGATCGTCGTGCCGCTGACCGTGTCGGCCATCGCGGGTGTTGGCTTCGACCAGATCGGCCCGGTCTCGGCGATCGCGCTGATGCTCCAGAACCTCGGCGGTCCCGTGGTGCTGGCCATCATTCAGGCCGTCATCACCTCGCGCACCCTGTACCTGGGTGGCACCACCGGACCGGTGAAGAAGATGAACGAGGCGCAACTGCACGCCCTGGATCAGGGCTACACGTACGGCCTGCTGTGGGTCGCCGCCGTCGCGGTGATCGTCGGCGCCGTCGCGCTGTTCATCGGCTACACCGCGGCACAGGTGGCGCACGCCCAGGAAGTCAAGGAAGCGATCGACGCCGGCGAGCTGTAACTCCGCCAGGGTTCAGCAACCGCCGCCTCGGCGGCCAGTAGGGTAGTCACCCATGTCTGGTGCGAGCGGTCCTCAGCCGACCGCGCGCCCGCTTTCCACCAGAGTGCTGGGGCTGGCGATCGTCGCGATCACCGGCATGCAGCTGATGTCCACGCTGGACGGCACGATCGTGATCGTCGCGCTGCCGCGCATGCAGGCCGAGCTCGGCCTGTCCGATGCCTCCAAGAGCTGGGTGATCACCGCCTATGTGTTGGCCTTCGGTGGGCTGTTGCTGCTCGGCGGCCGCGTCGGCGACGCCGTCGGTCACAAACGCGCGTTCATCTCCGGTGTCGGCGTCTTCACGATCGCCTCCCTGGCCTGCGGGCTGGCCAACGACCAGTGGACGCTGATCGTCGCCCGCGCCGTGCAGGGCATGGGTGCCGCGGTGGCCGCACCGACCGGTCTGGCGCTGATCGCCACCACCTACGCCGTCGGGCATGCCCGCAATCAGGCCTTGGCCGTCTCGGCGGCCATGCAGGGCCTCGGGTCGGTGCTGGGCCTCGTCGCGGGCGGTGCGGTGACCGGTCTGTCCTGGCGGCTGGCCTTCCTGGTCAACGTGCCGATCGGAATCTTCATCATCGTCGTCGGGCTGACCCGGCTTGAGGAAACCCGGCACGAACGGCTCAAGCTGGACGCCACCGGCGCCCTGCTGGCCACCCTGGCGTGTACGTCGGCCGTCCTCGTCTTCACCCAGGGGCCGCCGCGCGGCTGGATCGACCCGTGGGTGATCGGCGCGGGTGTGGCCGCTGTGGTGTTCTTCGTCTCGTTCCTGATCGTGGAGCGCGGCGCCGACAACCCGCTGGTGCCGTTCTCGATATTCGACAACCGCAGCCGGGTCGCATCCTTCGTGGCCTACTTCATGGCCGGCGGCGTGATGCTGACGCTGAGTGTGATGATCGGTCTGCTGGTCCAGGACGTGCTCGGCTATTCGCCGCTGCGCGCCGGGATCTGCTTCATGCCGTTCGCGGCCGCGTTCGTGGTGGGCAACGTGGCGGCCACCAAACTGGCGCTGCGGATCCCGCCGCGCTGGGTGATCCTCGGCGGCGGCCTGTTGGTGTTGGCGGCCATGCTCTACGGGTCGACGCTGAACCGGTCGATCCCGTATTTCCCCGACCTGTTCGTCCCGATTGTCGTCGGCGGGCTGGGCATCGGCATCATCTCGGTGATCCTGCCGCTGTGCACGCTGGCCAATGTGGGGCCGCGCGAGATCGGCCCCGTCTCGTCGGTGACGCTCATGGTGTTCAACCTCGGCGGGCCGCTCGTGCTGGTGATCGTCCAGGCGGTGCAGACCTCCCGCACGCTGTATCTGGGTGGCACGACGGGGCCCGTGAAGTACATGACGCCCGCCCAGCTCGACGCCCTCGGCCAGGGATACACCTATTCGCTGCTGTGGGTGGCGGGCATCGCCGTCCTGGTCGGGGTGGCCGCGCTGGGCATCGGATTCTCCACTCGCGACATCGCCGCGGCCCAGCACACCCGCGAGGCCGTCGAGGCCGGCGAACTCTAGCCGCCTCACACCGCGGCTCGCGTCAGCGTGAACTGATGCTTACCCGACCGGTACGACGCGGTAACTGCCCGCGCCTCGATGCGGTCCAGGCTATGGGCGATGAGCGTGGTGGCGATTTCACACGAGGACCTCGAGGTCAGGCCTGGCGGGTCCTCGCATTCCGGTGACCAGGCGCAGGCCCGGGTATTCGAGGAGATCTTGCTGCGGGAGCTCGACGAACTCGAAAGTCACGCCGCGCGCCTCCGCACCGCGAGAAGCGAGCACAGCGAGATTCGGCTGCGCCGCGACCTGCAACGCTTCAATACGCGCATCAACGAGGTCCGTCGGCTCCTCGACGCGCTGCAGCGCCGCTTCGAGCTCTAGGACCGGCGCGCTCGCATCACCCGGTAACCACCGTAAACCGCTGCTGCCACAAGGAAGTTCACGAAGTACGCCAGATCGGCGCCGTGCAGAGCGGTGGCGACCGGGCCGACGATCAGGTTGGTGTGCATGAACGGGACCGCCGCGGCGAACGCCACGAAGAACGCCGCCAGCGCGACGATGGCGTCGGTGCGGGGCGTGACCTCGGCGGCCGGATCGACGGTGGCGCGCCCGGCACTGCGATAACGCCAGTCGATCGCCACGATTGCGACGAACGCCGGAATCCAGTAGCTGACGAACAGCAACACACCCTGGAAGCGGGTGGCCATGTCACCGGAGTGCAGCCACATGATCAGCGCGAACGCGATGATCACCACCACGACCGCCGACACCGGTCGTCGCACCCGAACGCCGACAGTCTGTAGCGCCAGCGACCCGCTGTAGTCGTTCATCGCGTTGGAGGCCACCGACCCCAGCGCGATCACCAAGAGCGCGATCGCACCCAGCACCCCGCCACCCATGATCTCGCGCACGCCCTGCGCGGTCTGATCGGTGAGCGTGCCCGCCGCGGCCACCCCGATGGCCTGGACGGCGATGTAGGCCACCGCCAAGCCGCCGAAGGTATAGCCGAACACCGCCGTGCGTGAGGTGGACACCGGCAGATACCGGCTGTAGTCGGAGGCATAGCTGGCCCAGGAGATCGCCAGGCTCAGCGCGATCGTGACCTCCAGCACGAACGCCCCGGCCAGGTCCGCGCCACCGAGAGTGGGCAGCGAGATCACCTGGTGGCCGCTGATCAGCTTCCACGCGAACACCGCGAAGGTGGCGATCAACACGACCGTCATCACCGCCTGCACGCGGTGGATGACCTCGTAACCGAAGACGCCGACAGCGCCCTGCGCCGCGAGCACGATCACCACCGCCAGCCAGAACGGCATGCCCACCAGTTCGGCCAGGGCTTCACCGCCGAACAGGCCGACCAAGCCGTCCCAGGCGATCGACGACAACCACTGGATCACCGCGACCACCCCGACGGTGCCACCAAAGGCCATGCGCGCGTTGGGAAGTTGGGCGGTGCCGGTGCGTGGACCCCAGGTCGACAGATAGCCCACCACCAACGAACCGATGACCGTCCCGATCACCATCGCCAGCAGGCCCAGCCAGAAACCGAGCCCGAGCCCCACGGCCAGCGTGCCGGTGAACACCACCGTCATGTTGACCTGCGGGGCGAACCAGACCGTGAACAGGCGGCGCGCGGTTCCGTACCGGTTCTCGGGTGGGACCGGCGCGATGCCGTGAGTCTCGACCGCCATGTCGCCGACGTGCGACGGCATCCGACCGGCGTAAGTTTGGGCCGCGAGAGAAGAGCCAGCAGAACCTGTGGGCGACGATTCGGTTGTCACTCACTCACCCTAGAGGGCATCGGGCTCACACCTCGATGGGCGGGTGCAGCCGCTCCATCGTGTACTGGCGGTTCCGGCGGGCAGCCCATGCGGTGGCCGCCAGCGATGCGGCAAGAACGCCGGACAGCACCGCCACCGCAATCCACAATCGGTGGTCTATCCCGCCGTTGATGAGTTGGCGTAAACCGTTGACGGCGTAGGTCATCGGGTCTGCCGGGTGGATCACCTGGAAGGGTTTGGCGGTGGTCTCCACCGGATAGATGCCACCGGCCGACACCAGCTGCAGCATCAGGAACGCCAGCGTGACCACGCGCCCGACCGCCACGCCGAACACGGCGTTGAACGCCTGGATTATGCCGAGGAACGCGGCGATGACCAGGATCAGGAACGCCACCGTCGCCACCGGATAGCGGGCCTTCAGCCCGACGCCGTAGTGCACCACGACGTACATGACCAAAACCTGGCTCACCGCGACGAGAAGGGCAGGCCAGTACGACGCCAGCACCACGCGCAGCGCCCCCAGCCCGTTGATGATCGGCCGGGACTGCAACGGCGTCAGAAGCATCCAGATGATGAGCGCGCCGATGAACAGCGCCAGCGGAAGGAAGAACGGAGCGAATCCGGTGCCGAAGGTGGCCGCCGGGTTGTGCGTCTCCATGTCCAGATTCACTGGGGAGGCAACGGTTTTGGCTACGGTCTCGCGCTGTTGCGGCGTCCACGACGGCACCTGCGTCGATCCTTCGCGTAGCTTGCCGGCCAGCTCCTGGCTGCCGTCGCGTAGCTGGCCGGTGCCATCGGCCAGCCGTTGCGCGCCCTCCGCCAGCTGACGGCTGCCGTCGGTCAGCGCCACCAGGCCGGCGCTGAGCCGCTGCGTGCCGGAATCGAGCTGTTGGACGCCGCTGCGCAGCTTCAGGACATCAGCGCGCAGCGAACCGTCGACCGCCGCGGTGAGGAAGGTCCGCAACCTGCTCGTGGGGTCGCCCAACTCGTTTTCGAGTTGGGCTGCGCTGTCGCGCAGTCGGGCGAGCCCGTCGTCGGTCGCGGGATCGATCCCTTGGGTCCGAAGCAGCCGCTGGGCACCGGCGAGGACTGTCCCGACATCGCGCACCGTGGGGTCTGGGTTGTTCGACAGCGTGGCCACCGCCTGATCGACGAGGGCTGCGGCCTGCCGTTGATCGATGTTCAACGCGGCTATTCGGTCGGAGGTCGAGCGCACCGCACCGCTGAGGTGCTCGGCGACCGCGCCGACCTCGGCCGGATCCAGTCCCAACCCGTCGACCCGCGCGAGCACGTGCACCAGTGGATCGGTCGCCTTGGTGACGGCGGCGTTCAACTGCTTTGTGCCGGTGGTTAATTGGGCTGCGCCGTCTCGAGCGGTCGCCATGCTGGTGGCCAGGGTGGTCGATCCGGCGGCGAGCTGATGGGCCCCGGCGTCGGCGGTGTCCAACCCGGACGCCAGCCGGTCGGCGCCGTCGGCTGCGGCCTTGAGGCCGGCTCCGGCGTCGGTGAGCCCGGTCAGCACCGTGCCAACGGTCTGCTCGCCGACACTGGAATTGACCTGATTGATGACCTCCCGCGCGGCGTTCTGACCGATGATCGAGCCGAGGTAGTTGTTGGCGTCGTTGAAAGTGAACTTCAGGTTGGCCGGGGTGGGCTCATTGCCGGAGGGCGAGGCGATGTCGGCGCTGAAATCGGCCGGGATCGTGATCGTGAAGTAGTAGGTGCCGTCAGCCAGCCCCTTGGCCGCGTCTGCCGCCGACGTCTCGTGCAACTGCAACTGGCCGGAGTTCTTGAGCGCCTGTGCCACCTGGTCACCGGCCCGTAGGGGTTTGCCCTGCGCTTGGGTGCCGCGATCCTCGTTGACCAGGGCGGCGGGAACCTTGTTGACCGCGGCGAACGGATTCCAGAATGCCCACAGATACATCGCCCCGTACAGCAGTGGCATCAGGACGATGGTGATCAGGGCGATGCGGGGTAGCAGACCCCGGGAGTAGCGCTTGAGGTCGGTGCCCAGTGACATTCCGGCGAGCATGGTCAACCCGTCCCTTTCTGGGTTTCCGACAATTCGGCGCGATCGGCGTTGGCCACCGGGATCTGTGACCGGACATCGTGTCCTGACACCCCGTTGACCGTGGCCGTGACGATGGTCTGTTCGCAACCAAGCTCGATCAGTCGCCCGATGAGCAGGTCCCGATTGAGGTCGCTGGTGACGAAATCGAGATTGCCGACGACGAGCAACGGGGGGCGCTTGGTGTTGGCCAGGGCGATGCGAAGGAGCAACCGGTCGAGCTCGGAGAGCTCTTCGAAATACTCGTCGAGCGGAGGCAGCGGATGCGGACCGAACACGGACGCGCACGTGGCTGTCAGTGCATTCGTGTCAGCGCGTCGGACGATGCGGTACCACGCTGCGTCCCAACGCAATTGCTCGGTGATCAGATCGCGAACCGTCACCGACTCGGGAACGGTGTCTAGCTCGTCGATCCCGGCGAGGGCGGATCGGGTGAAGATCTCGTGAGTGTTGTTGGCACCGAAGACGGTCAGTTCACCGGACTGCGGCGCCATCCGCCCGGCGATCGTCGTCAGCAGTGCCGTGCGTCCCGAGCCGGCCGGGCACATCAGGACGTTGACCCCGCCGGTCGGTATCTCGAGGTCGATCGGACCGTATACCGGTCCCCACGGTCCGCGCATACGGATGCCACGGGCGACGACAGCGGGTGGACCCGAGCCGTCGGTGTGGCTGTCGGACGCTTCCGGTAACACTGCGCACCTCCCGGGTCATGCGTGTGTCCGCACATCACAACACGCCACGGCGGCGGCACGCGCGGGAAACTGTGCACGCCGCGGGGAGGGCTCCGCGAGAACGGTCACCGGCACCGGAGTCCTCGGCTCTTCGTGCGAGTGCTCATCGCTAGGCTGTTCCACTGTGATCACCCGCATGTCCGAGCTGTTCTTGCGCACCCTGCGCGACGACCCAGCCGACGCCGAAGTGCTTAGCCACAAACTGTTGATCCGTGCTGGCTATGTCCGGCCGGTGGCCCCGGGCCTCTACACGTGGCTGCCGCTGGGCCTTCGGGTACTGCGCAAGGTCGAGAAGATCGTGCGGGAGGAGATGGTCGCGATCGGCGGCCAGGAGATCCTGTTCCCGGCGCTGCTGCCGAAGGCGCCGTATGAGACCACCAACCGCTGGACGGAATACGGCGACGGGGTGTTCCGGCTCAAGGACCGCCGCGATAACGACTACATGCTCGGCCCTACCCACGAGGAGTTCTTCACGCTGACGGTGAAGGGGGAGTACAGCTCCTACAAGGACTTCCCGCTGACGCTGTTCCAGATCCAGACCAAGTACCGCGACGAGGCCCGGCCCCGCGCGGGCATCCTGCGCGGCCGCGAGTTCATCATGAAGGACTCGTACTCGTTCGATGTCGACGACGACGGCCTCAAAACTGCCTACCACGCACACCGCGACGCCTATCAGAACATGTTCAAGCGCATGGCAATTCGCTATGTGATCGTCTCGGCCGTGTCCGGTGCAATGGGTGGTTCGGCGTCCGAGGAGTTCCTGGCCGAAAGCGAGATCGGCGAGGACACCTTCGTGCGCTGCCTCGAGTCCGGGTACGCGGCCAACGTCGAGGCGGTGGTCACCGCTGTCCCGGAGTCGCGGCCGTTCGACGGCCTGCCCGAGCCCACGGTGCACGACACACCGAACACCCCGACCATCGCGTCGTTGGTCGAGTGGGCGAACTCCGCGGGCCTGGGCCGGGAGATCACCGCCGCCGACACACTCAAGAACGTGCTGCTCAAAGTCCGTGCGCCGGGCGGCGAGTGGGAGCTGCTGGCGATCGGTGTGCCGGGCGACCGGGAGGTCGACGACAAGCGCTTGGGCGCCGCGCTGGAGCCGGCCGACTATGCGATGCTCGAGGACGCCGACTTCGCCAAGTACCCCTTCCTCAAGAAGGGATACATCGGCCCGAAAGCATTGCTGGCCAACGGTGTTCGTTATCTGGTCGATCCCCGCGTGGTGGACGGGACGGTGTGGATCACCGGCGCCGACGAAACCGGCAAGCACGTCGTCGGCCTGGTGGCCGGCCGCGACTTCATCGCCGACGGCACCATCGAGGCCGCCGAAGTTCGCGACGGTGACCTGTCGCCCGACGGCGCGGGCCCGCTGGTGTCGGCCCGCGGCATCGAGATCGGCCATATCTTCCAGCTCGGCCGCAAGTACACCGACGCCTTCTCCGCCGACGTGCTCGGCGAGGACGGTAAGCCGGTGCGCCTGACCATGGGCTCCTACGGGGTGGGGGTCTCGCGGCTGGTCGCGGTGATCGCCGAGCAGCAGCACGACGAGTTGGGCCTGCGCTGGCCGGCGTCGGTGTCGCCGTTCGACGTGCACGTGGTGATCGCCAACAAGGACGCCGAAGCGCGAACCGGGGCCGAGGAGCTGACCCGCGACCTGGACCGCCTCGGCCTGGAGGTGCTGTTCGACGACCGCACCGCCTCACCCGGCGTGAAGTTCAAGGACGCCGAATTGCTCGGGGTGCCGTGGATCGTCGTGGTCGGTCGCGGCTGGGCCGACGGCGTGGTCGAGCTGCGTAACCGGTTCACCGGCGAGAAGCGCGAGATCGGTGTGGATGGCGCGGTCGCGGATATCGCCGCGGCGCTGGCGTCCTGACTACTCGGTGCCGCCGGGGAATGCGACCGTCACCGGCTTGACGCCGAGCACCTGCTTCCAGCGCGCGGTCAGAACGGCCGTCTCGGTCAGCGCCCCGACCCCGAACGTGCGGTCCTGATCGGTGCTCGCCTGCTCGATGACTGCGCGCCAGGCGGTCGCGCAGTCGTCCTCCATGCGGATCGCGAGGTTGCCGGCGTCGGTGGGCGTGTTGACCGTCATCGGCAGCTGATAACCCGCGGCCGGCACCGGCGCGTTGGCCGAGCGGCCACTCAGCATCGCGATGGCCGCCTCGCGACGTTCACGGTGTTGCGCCATCGCCTCCGAGACCAGGTCGTTCTCGTCGGGGGAGCTGTGGGCCGACACGATGCCGTAGCCGTAGATCGCCGCGTGCTCGGCGGCCACCGCGTCGAACAGCGCACCGGCGGCGGCATCGGACGGCCGGTCGGCGTTTTGTGTGGTCGACGGCGTCGGAGACGTCGGTGAGGTCACTGCCCGGCCTTCCCCGGCGGCAGTGCCACCGTGTACGCGGCGACGCAGGACGCCGCGATCGATCCCATCAGCCCGGCCCGATACCCGGACAGAGTGGGTGCCAGTTTGGTGGCGCTGTCCGCCGAGCTGCGCAGCGCGGCGACGACGTCGGCAGCCGTGGGTGGCGGCGTGGCGGCCGCCGATGTGGTGGTCGGAGATGTCGCGCTTGTCGACGACGTTGGTTTGCCGGACAGCCGGGCGACCTCCGCGTTCAGCACCGTGAAGTGCCGCCCGCGTTCGGCCGCAACCTCGGTCAACGCCGGAGCCAGTGACGGGGGAGCGGTCTTCGCCGCGGCGGCGGCCAGTTCGCTGTCGTGGCGGGCCAGCTCGGCCTGCTGCTCCAGCGGATCGGGTTCGGGAGGCGGTGCCGCGTCACAGGCGGTCGTTGCCGCGCCCAACACCGCGAGCAGTGCCAAGCCGCGGCCCCCGCCGACCAGAACTCGTCGACGGGAGATGCCTGGGAAAGGCCTGGGATCTCGGCTCAGCACGCCAACATCCTGCCATTGCGGTGGCGTGGGCTGGCGTATCGTTGAGGGCTGGCTCTCTGGAGAGCCCTGCATCCGACGCAGCTGATCAGCACAACTCAAGATGAGGAGCTCGCCGTGGCTGGCCGTTCTACGGGGCTACCAACCCAGAAGCAGGTGATCGAGCTACTCGATGGTGAGTTCGTGCGCGCCGGATACGAAATCGAAGATGTCGTGATCGACACCCGCCCGAAGCCGCCGCGCATCACCGTGATCGCCGACGGCGACAAGCCGCTGGACTTGGACATCGTCGCCGAACTCTCCCGTTCGGCCTCGGCGCTGCTCGACGGCCTGGACAACGACGATGCCTACGTTCTCGAAGTCACCTCACCGGGAGTGGAGCGGCCGCTGACCGCCGAGAAGCATTTCCGTCGCGCGCACGCGCGCTTGGTCGACGCCGAACTTGCCGACGGAACCACCGTCACCGGCCGGCTCGGCATCGTGTCCGACGGCGCAGTCGACCTCGTGGTGCGAAACCGCAATGACTGGACGGTGCGCCGGATTCCGCTGGCTGACATCGTCAAAGCTGTTGTCCAGGTGGAATTTTCACCGCCAAAGCCGCGCGAACTGGAACTTGCGGGAGCAGCTGGAACGGAGGCCGAAGCATGAACATCGACATGACCGCCCTACATGCGATCGAGATCGACCGCGGCATCTCGGTTGACGAGCTGCTCGACACCATCAAGTCGGCTCTGTTGACCGCTTACCGGCACACCGAGGGTCATCAGCCCGACGCCCGCATCGATATCGACCGCAAAAGCGGTGTCGTGCAAGTGATTGCGCGCGAGACCGACGCCGATGGCAATCTGATCAGCGAATGGGACGACACGCCAGAGGGATTCGGCCGAGTGGCGGCCACGACCGCCCGACAGGTGATGCTGCAACGGTTCCGCGACGCCGAGAATGAGCGCAGCTACGGCGAATTCTCCGCCAGGGAAGGCGACATCGTCGCCGGCGTGATCCAGCGCGACGCCCGCGCCAACGCCCGCGGCCTGGTCGTTGTGCGACTGGGCAGCGAGACCAAAGGCGCCGAAGGCGTCATCCCGGCGGCCGAGCAGGTGCCCGGCGAGGCCTATGAGCACGGCGACCGGCTGCGCTGCTACGTCGTCGGGGTCAGCCGCGGTGCCCGCGAACCGCTGATCACGTTGTCGCGCACGCACCCCAACCTGGTCCGCAAACTGTTCTCGCTCGAGGTGCCCGAGATCGCCGACGGGTCGGTAGAGATCGTCGCGGTGGCCCGCGAGGCCGGGCATCGATCCAAGATCGCGGTCAACTCGAAGGTTCCCGGGCTCAACGCCAAGGGTGCGTGCATCGGCCCGATGGGCCAGCGGGTGCGCAACGTGATGAGCGAATTGTCCGGCGAAAAGATCGACATCATCGACTTCGACGAGGACCCAGCGCGATTCGTCGCCAACGCCCTGTCGCCGGCCAAGGTCGTCTCGGTCTCCGTCATCGACGCCACCACCCGCGCGGCGCGGGTCGTGGTGCCCGACTTCCAACTATCGTTGGCGATCGGCAAGGAGGGGCAGAACGCCCGACTGGCCGCCCGATTGACCGGATGGCGCATCGACATTCGCAGCGACGCGGCGGCACCCGAAGGCGACCCGCACCCCGCCGCGTCTCACGACGTGGAGCACTGACGCGAGCCGAGCGTTGAGGCGCTCGGGTGTACTGCGTCGGTGATCGGTGGGTACACCCATCGTCAACAGGGGGGAAATTTCGTTGTCAGACCACGGGGCTCCGCAGTCCGTCGACGTGCTTGTCGTGGGCGCCGGCCCGACCGGGCTCACCGCGGCGGACGCGTGTGTGGCCGCCGGGTCTTCGGTAGCCGTCGTCGAGCACACCGGTCAGGTGGGAGGGTTGGCGCGCGCCGCGACGGTGGCCGGCCATGAGGTCGACATCGGTGGTCACCGGCTCCTGTCGTCGACCGCCGAGCAGCGGAGGATGTGGCGCGATTTGGCCGATCGGCTCGGGGGCATCCCGATGTCCGACATCGATCGGCGCAGCGGCATCCTGCGAGACGGTTATGTCATCAGTTATCCGTTCGACTGGCAGCAATTCCGCCACGCGGCGCCGTTGTCGGTACGCATCCGCGGTGCTGCCTCGCTGATTGCCTGGAAGTTGACGGCACCCGCCGGCCGGACTGACGACACGCTGGACGACTGGGTGAAGAACCGGTACGGCCCGTACCTTTCGGAGACGTTCATGGCGCCGCACGCCCGAAAGGTCTTCGGGGTCGATCCACGGAAGATCCCCGCGGCGTGGGCGTCGCAGCGCATCCTCTCGCCGCGATTCGCCTCGGTGCTGGCCACCGCGCTGCCTCGGCTGCGGGCCTCGCCTCGAGCAGATGAGCCGACGGACAGATTCCTCTACCCGCACGGCGGGGCGGGGGTCCTGTGGTCCCGGCTTGCGGAGGCGCTCGGAGATCACGTCCATTGGATGTTCAACTCCACGGTGTTGAACATCGCCGGCTCGGGTGGCGGCCCGTACTCGGTCACGGTGTCGGGGCCCGGTGGAACGCAGGTGATGCAGTGCGGACGGATCATCTGGACGGGCCGGCCCGACGACTTGGCCGCCACCTTGGGGCTCAGGGAGCTGTCCGCCGCGCTCGCGCAGGCCGCGGGACGGCGCGACCTGGTGGTCGGCGTGGTGCGCGTCGGTGACTATCCGCCGAGTTGGCACGGCTACCAATGGCTCTACACCCACGACACGGGCGTGCGTGCGCACCGGTTCAACAACTATGGGGAATGGCAGACGCTGGACTGCCCGGCCGGTGTGGTCGGACTCGAGTACGCCGTTCCCTCGGGCGAGACGTTCGACGTCCGCGCCACCGCGTGCAAGGACATGTCGATCCTGCTCGGAGGAGCCGCCTTCGAGTTTCTCGGTGCCGAGAAGACTGCCGACGCCTACTCGAACTTCGACGCCGCCGCCGACCTGTTCGATCAGCTCGACGAGGCGCTGCGTCGCTTCGGTGAGGGCATCGTCGCGACCGGCCGCCAGGGGGCCGGGATCTACATCAACCTGGACCGGGCCATGTCTTTGGGCATCCGGGTCGGGGCGTTGCCGGCCGACCAGACCGGCGTCGTCGGGCGTGGCGGATATTCGAAATATCAGGACAAAGTGAACTGACGACTCCCAGCCAAGGGTGGTTCTGAGCAGTGCCGCGATGACGGTAGACTGTGCCGTGATCCAGCGCGAGACTCCGGCTCCCGAGAGACCGCATCGACGTACCGAAGGACCGGTGCGGACATGTGTCGGGTGCCGGAAGCGAGAGTTGGCCGTCGATCTCCTCCGAGTGGTGGCTGTGTCGAACGGGAACGGCCATTGCGCCCTAACCGTTGATCAGGCAGGTAACCTCCCTGGGCGGGGTGCGTGGCTGCACCCCGACGACCGGTGCCTTCAGGCAGCGTTTCGACGGCGAGCTTTCGGGCGAGCGTTGCGCATCACCGGTTCACCGGATACATCCGCGGTGGTCGAGTACGTCAGAGCCCAGACGGGCGCTGACTGACCCAGCCAGCCCGGCAAGAGAACAGGCAGCGAAGAACATGAGCACACCGTGAAGTCCCGACGATGACCATGCGTCGTAGCTAAACCCGAGGCGCGGCCTACCACCGCTGTCGCCTCTTGAGTAGGAGATGTAGTGGCAGGTAAGGCCCGCGTACACGAGTTGGCCAAGGAACTCGGTGTCACCAGTAAGGAAGTTCTCGCCCGGCTGAGCGATCAGGGCGAATTCGTCAAATCCGCGTCATCGACGGTGGAAGCCCCCGTCGCCCGCCGTCTGCGGGAATCGTTCGGCGGCGGTAAGCCAGACAAAGCCCCGGCCAAGGCCGCGCCGGCGAAGGCTGCCGGAAACGGAGCCCCGGCGCCCAAGCCCGCGGCACCCGTGTCCGACAGCGCTGTCGCAACCGCGCCGCCCGCGCCGCCGGCACCCAAGCCGGCCGCCCCGGCCCCGGCTGCGCCGCCTCCGGCGCCGCCCGCGCCTGCGGCCCCCGCCGCCCCCGCGGCTTCGGCCGCGCCGGCACCGGCCCGTCCCGGCCCCGCGCCGACCCCCGGTCCTCGTCCGGGACCGGCCGCACCCAAGCCGGGCATGCCCCGGCCGCCGCGCGTCGGCAACAACCCCTTCTCCTCGGCCCAGCCGGTCGAGCGTCCCGCGCCGCGCCCGCAGGGCCCGCGGCCCGGGCCCGGCGCCGGTGGTCCGCGTCCCGGCGCGCCGCGTCCGGGTGGAGCCACACCCGGCAACATGCCTCCTCGTCCGCCCGGCGCCCGGCCCGGTGCGACCGGTCGGCCCGGTGCTCCGCGTCCCGGTGGCGGGCCCCGGCCCGGCCCCGGCGGTGGCGGTCGTCCCGGTGGCGGTGGTGGCGGTAACTACCGCACCGGCGGTCCCGGCGGCGGTGGCGGCGGCGGAGCCGCTGCCGGTGGCTTCCGCGGTCGTCCCGGTGGTGGTGGTCCCGGTGGTGGCGGCGGTCGTCCCGGTCAGCGCGGTGGCGCGGCCGGTGCGTTCGGTCGTCCCGGCGGTGCCCCGCGTCGCGGCCGTAAGTCGAAGCGCGCGAAAAGGGCCGAATACGAGAACATGCAGGCCCCGGTCGTCGGTGGTGTGCGGTTGCCGCACGGCAACGGCGAGACCATCCGGCTGGCCCGTGGTGCGTCGCTGAGCGACTTCGCCGAGAAGATCGACGCCAACCCGGCCGCGCTGGTGCAGGCGTTGTTCAACCTCGGCGAGATGGTGACCGCCACCCAGTCCGTGGGTGACGAGACCCTGGAGCTGCTCGGCAGCGAGATGAACTACAACGTGCAGGTCGTCTCGCCCGAGGACGAGGACCGCGAGCTGCTCGAGTCCTTCGACCTCACCTACGGCGAGGACGAGGGCGACGAGGGAGACCTCGAGGTGCGCCCGCCGGTCGTCACCGTCATGGGTCACGTCGACCACGGCAAGACCCGACTGCTGGACACCATCCGTCAGGCCAGCGTCCGCGAGGGCGAGGCCGGCGGCATCACCCAGCACATCGGTGCCTACCAGGTCGGTGTCGAGCACGACGGCGTCGAGCGGCTCATCACCTTCATCGACACCCCGGGTCACGAGGCGTTCACCGCCATGCGTGCCCGCGGCGCGAAGGCCACCGACATCGCCATCCTGGTGGTCGCCGCCGACGACGGTGTCATGCCGCAGACGGTGGAGGCCATCAACCACGCGCAGGCCGCCGACGTGCCGATCGTGGTCGCGGTCAACAAGATCGACAAGGAGGGCGCCGACCCGGCCAAGATCCGGGCGCAGCTCACCGAGTACAACCTGGTGGCCGAGGACTTCGGTGGCGACACCATGTTCGTCGACATCTCGGCCAAGAACGGCACCAACATCGAGGCGCTGGAAGAAGCGGTGCTGTTGACCGCCGACGCGGCACTGGACCTGCGGGCCAACCCCGATATGGAAGCCCAGGGTGTGGCTATCGAGGCCCACCTCGACCGTGGCCGCGGCCCGGTGGCGACTGTGCTGATCCAGCGCGGCACGCTGCGGGTCGGCGACTCGGTGGTGGCCGGTGATGCCTATGGCCGCGTCCGCCGCATGGTCGACGAGCACGGCGAGGACGTCACCGAGGCGCTGCCGTCGCGGCCCGTGCAGGTCATCGGCTTCACGTCGGTGCCGGGTGCCGGCGACAACTTCCTGGTTGTCGACGAAGACCGCATCGCCCGCCAGATCGCCGACCGGCGCAGCGCGCGCAAGCGCAACGCGCTGGCCGCCCGTGCCCGCAAGCGGATCAGCCTGGAAGACTTGGATTCGGCGCTGAAGGAAACCAGCCAGCTGAACCTGATCCTCAAGGGCGACAACGCCGGTACGGTCGAGGCGCTCGAGGAGGCCCTGCTGGGCATCCAGGTGGACGACGAGGTGGAACTGCGCGTCATCGACCGCGGTGTCGGTGGTGTCACCGAGACCAACGTCAACCTGGCGTCGGCTTCGGATGCGATCATCATCGGCTTCAACGTCCGTGCCGAGGGCAAGGCCACCGAGCTGGCCAACCGCGAGGGTGTGGAGATCCGCTACTACTCGGTGATCTACCAGGCGATCGACGAGATCGAGAGCGCGCTCAAGGGCATGCTCAAGCCGATCTACGAGGAGAAGGAACTCGGCCGTGCCGAGATCCGCGCGATCTTCCGGTCGTCCAAGGTCGGCAACATCGCCGGTTGCCTCGTGCAGTCCGGGATCATGCGCCGCAACGCCAAGGCGCGGTTGCTGCGTGACAACGTCGTCGTCGCCGAGAACCTCACGGTCTCGTCGCTGCGGCGGGAGAAGGACGACGTCACCGAGGTGCGCGAGGGTTACGAATGCGGTCTGACGCTGACGTACTCCGACATCAAGGAAGGCGACGTCATTGAGACCTACGAGCTCGTCGAGAAGGAGCGCACCTAAGGTGGCTGACCCCGCACGGGCGAAGCGACTGGCGAAGCGAATCTCCACCATCGTTGCCTCGGCGATCGAGTTCGAGATCAAGGATCCCCGGCTGGCCGGGGTGACGATCACCGATGCGAAGGTGTCCGGAGATCTGCACGACGCCACGCTGTACTACACGGTGATGGGCCGCGCGATCGAGGAGGAGCCGGACTACGCCGGTGCGGCCGCCGCGCTGCAGAAGGCGACGGGCGTTCTGCGCACGAAGGTCGGTGCCGGCACTGGCGTCCGCTTCACGCCGACGCTGACCTTTGTGCGGGACACCATGCCGGATGCCGCCGTCCGGATGGAGGAGCTGTTGGCCAAGGCGCGCGCCGCCGACGCCGATGTGGCCCGGATCCGGGCCGGGGCCACTCCTGCAGGAGACGCGCAGCCCTACCGTGTGGTAGGAGAAGAGGGGGACGTTGGGCTGGAGCGCAGCGACCCGGGAAATAGCAGCGTTTCTTCGCAGGACGACCAGGACGCCGGTGACCGCGATCGACTCGACGACTGAGATCCCCCGCCTCGGCGGGCGGGTGGATGCGCATGGCGCCGTGGAGGTGCTGCGCGGCGCCAGCGTGGTTGGCGTGATCTGCCACGTCCATCCCGACGCCGACAGTGTGGGCGCCGGCCTGGCTTTGGCGCTGATCCTCGAGCGCGAGGGTGTCGATGTCGAGGTGAGTTTCGCGACGCCGTCGACGCTGCCGGAGTCGCTGCGCATGCTGCCCGGTGGTCATCTGCTCGTGGCTCCCGGTGACATGCGCCGCGACGTCGATCTGGTGGTGACGGTCGATGCTCCGAGCGTCAACCGGCTCGGCGCACTGTCGGAGTTCACCCAGCTCGGCTGCGCGGTGCTCGTCATCGATCACCACAAGTCGAACACGCTGTTCGGCAGCGTGAATCTTGTTGACCCGAAGGCAGATTCGACCACCATGGTGGTCGCCGAGCTGCTCGACGCGTGGGGCAAGACCATTGACCGTGACGTCGCGTCGTGCCTGTACGCCGGATTGACCACGGACACGGGTTCGTTCCGGTGGGCGTCCCCGGCCGCGCTGCGGCTGGCCGCGCGTCTGGTGGAACTCGGCGTGGACAACGCGGCGATCAGCCGGGAGCTGTTCGACACCCACCCGTTCGTGTGGCTGCCGCTGCTGTCCCGGGTGCTGTCCAGTGCGCAGCTGATCCCTGAGGCGGCCGGCGGGCGAGGACTGGTCTACGCGGTGGTCGCCAACGAGGACTGGATGGCGAACCGGTCCGAAGAGGTTGAGAGCATCGTCGACATCGTGCGCACGACTCACGAAGCCGAAGTCGCCGCCGTCTTCAAGGAGATCGAACCCGGACACTGGTCGGTGTCGATGCGGGCCAAGAGCTATGACCTGGCCACACTCGCCAGCGGCTTCGGCGGCGGCGGACATACTCTGGCCGCCGGCTACTCCGCGGCCGGACCGATCGACGACGTGGTGGCGCAGCTGACCGCCGCTCTTGGCTGAGTCGGCGCCGCCCACAATCGAATTTCACCTTTGGCAGCGATCTACTCGCACTTCGAGTGCAAAAGGTGAAATTCGATGACTGACTCGGCCGACGACGCGGCCGTCACTGGCAGGCGCATCGCCGCACTCGCTTTTCCCGCGCTCGGAGTCCTTGCGGCTGAGCCGATTTACCTACTTTTCGATATCGCGATCGTCGGCCGGTTGGGCGCATTGAGCCTCGCGGGCCTGGCGATTGGCGGCCTGATTCTCTCGGTGGTCAGCGCCCAGCTCACGTTCCTGTCGTACGGGACGACGGCACGCTCCGCCCGGTTCTATGGCGCGGGCGACCGGACCTCTGCTGTCGGTGAAGGCGTGCAGGCCACCTGGTTGGCGCTGGCGATGGGCGTCGCGATCGTGGCCGCGGTACAGCTGGCCGCGGTTCCACTGGTGTCGGCGATCGCGGGCACGAAATCCAGCGGCGGCGATATCGCCTCCGCCGCGATGCCGTGGGTGCGCATCGCGATCTTCGGTGTCCCCGCCATCCTGATCTCCGCGGCAGGCAACGGCTGGATGCGTGGGGTGCAGGACACCATGCGTCCGCTGCGCTATGTGCTGGTGGGGTTCGGCGTCTCGGCCGTGCTGTGCCCGCTGCTGGTCTACGGCTGGCTGGGTCTGCCGCGACTGGAGCTGGCCGGCTCGGCGATCGCCAATCTCGTGGGGCAGTGGCTGGCGGCCATCCTGTTCTGCCGTGCGCTGCTGGTCGAAAGAGTTCCGCTGCGACTGGACACGTCGGTGCTGCGGGCGCAGGTGGTGATGGGCCGCGATCTGGTGGTGCGCACCATGGCCTTCCAAGCGTGCTTCGTCTCGGCGGCCGCGGTGGCCGCCCGGTTCGGCGCGGCGGCCGTCGCCGCACACCAGGTTGTGCTGCAGCTGTGGAATTTTCTTGCGCTGGTGCTGGATTCGCTCGCGATCGCCGCACAGTCGTTGGTCGGCGCCGCGCTCGGCGCGGGCCGGACAGAGCATGCGAAGTCGGTGGCGTGGCGGGTGACGGTGTTCTCCACGATCGCCGCGGCGGTGCTCGCGACCGTGTTCGCGGTCGGCGCCTCGGTGCTGCCGTCGTTGTTCACCGACGACCGCTCGGTGCTCGCCGCGATCGGGGTGCCGTGGTGGTTCATGGTGGCGCAGTTGCCGGTCGCCGGAGTCGTTTTCGCGCTGGACGGTGTGCTGTTGGGTGCCGGCGATGCGGCGTTCATGCGCACCGCGACGTTGGTCAGCGCGCTGATCGGCTTTCTGCCGCTGATTTGGTTGTCGCTGGTGTTCGGCTGGGGTCTGCTCGGGATCTGGTCGGGGCTGAGCACCTTCATGGTGCTGCGGCTGGTCTTCGTCGGCTGGCGGGCCTTCTCTGGACGTTGGCTGGTGCCCGGCACCGGCTAGCGGTGGGCGATCGCTGCCCAGCCGAAGTCGTTCGTGCGCACAGTGATTCGCTCGAAGCCGGCGGCGGCCAGCCGGTGCTCGAGTCCGGCCGGGTCGACCGGGTTGTAGGTGTCGCCCTCGTGGGCGGCTTCCATGTCGTCGTTGCCGATGCTGTCGCTGGCCACCAGTGCGGCACCCGGCCGCAGCACCCGGGCGACCTCGGCGAGCAGCCGGTCCTGCAGCTCGACGGTCGGGACGTGGTGCAGCATCGTGAAACAGGCTGCGCCCGAGAATCGGCCATCAGGGAAATCCAGCTCGGTGGCATCGCCGCGCAGGATCTCCACAGCCGGCACACCGGAGAACCGCTCGGTGAGCATCGCGGCCAGCTTCTCGTCGATCTCCACACACGTCACGTGCGGCACCGTGGTGCTCAGCACGTCGGTGACGGCGCCGTAGCCCGGTCCGACCTCCAGGACGTCGTCGCCGAGGTCGACATCGCCCAGCACCCAGGGCAGAATCTGCTCGCGCATCAACTGCCGCCACTCGTCGCTGCCGCACACCTCATGCGCCTCATTCATGCGGCCAGGCCTAGAGAATGCGAACTCCAATATGTCGCTTACCTAAGCATCAATTTTTGCTGACTTCGTTCCGCCCGCCCGGGCGATGCGCTAATACTGAACGTTGCTGACATTCTGTCCGGCTACGGGGGTGCCATGAGTTCAACTGCTTTTGGATACCGGTTCGGTTCAACGGCGTTTGCGCTCGGTCTTGGTCTCGCGGTCGCCACCCACCCCGGTGTGGCAGTAGCTGACACCCCGGACAGTGGCTCGGCGGCCCAACCGTCGAAACCATCGAAGGCGTCGGTGGGCTCATCGCGCCGCGGGGCGCAGGCGCCGTCCGCTGCCAAGTGCGGCGCTCCCAAGAAGCCCGCCCGCACACCCTCGGCGTCGCGGCCGGATGTGCCCAGCCGTCTCGATGCGCGCGTCGTCACCTCCGACAGCACCAAGCCCGCCGCGCCCACCGAATCAGCACCCGAACGCACTGCGGGTCCAGCGAGTTCGGCGCCCGCAGTATCGGTTTCAGCAGCCGCCGCGGATCCGGGTGAGGCCACTGTGTCGGCGCCCAAGGCGGCAGTGACGCCGGTACGGCATACTGCGGTCGCCGCGATCCGGCCGTCGGACATCCTGTCGAAATTCCTCTCGCTGTTCGGAATCAAGCACCTGCCACCGTCGCCGCTGCAGCTGCTGACCGGCGTGCTGGCCCTGATCCGCAAGGAGATCGAAAACCTTCTGCACCCGCAGGCGGCAGTGCCCAGCATTTCCGTCACCGACACCAGCGTTCTCGAGGGCACCGGCGGCGTCACCACTGCCTCATTCACGGTGACGCTGTCCAAGCCGACCACCAGGACGGTCACGGTCAGCTACCTGACGGCGGACGGGTCGGCGACAGCCCTGCAGGACTACGTCAATGTCGGGGGCACGCTGGTCTTCAACCCCGGGGTGACAACCCAGGTGATCAACGTCGACGTGCTCGGCGACACCACGATCGAACCGGCCGAGACGTTCACCGTCACGCTGTCCGACCCGTTCGGCGCCACGATCGGCCGGGCAACGGCCACAGGCACCATCATCGACGACGATGACAAAACCGTTCCCACGGTGCCGAGCGCGTCGATCAGCGACGCGTCGGTGTCCGAAGGTGCCAGCGGGGCCACGACGATCCTGTCCTTCACCGTGAAGCTCTCTCAAGCGTCGACCTCGACGGTCACCCTCAACTACGCCACGTCGGACGGGTCGGCGACAGCGGGCCAGGACTACAAGGCGAACTCGGGCACCGTCACCTTCACACCGGGGATGGTCGAACAGGTCATCAAGGTGAACGTGCTGGTCGACGCCTCCGTCGAGCCGAACGAGACATTCACCGTCACGCTGTCGAACCCCGTCGGTGCCACCATCGCGGACGCATCGGCGCTCGGCACAATCCTGAACGACGATTCCTCGACGCCCGGTGGCACCGCGCAGTGGGGCAAGAGCTTCTTCGCCCCGTACATCGATATGGGCGCCTACCCGGTGCCGAACCTGCTGACGCTGTCGAAGACCTACGGCACCTCACTGGTGACGCTCGGCTTCATGCAAGCAGACCAGAACGGCAACCTCGCGTGGGCGGGATTGGCTGCGCTGGAACCGAGTTCGACGAACGAACAGGCCGTGGCGATCAACACGTCGATCGCCACGTTCAAGGCGGCCGGCGGTGATGTGATGATCTCCTTCGGCGGCGCATCGGGCACGAGCATCGCGCAGGCCTACGCCGCCAAGGGCCGCACCGCTCAGGAACTGGCCGCCGCCTACGCCGCGGTCATCGACACCTACGGCGTGACCCATATCGATTTCGATATCGAGGGCGCCGCCGTGGCCGACTCGGCATCGATCACGTTGAACAGCCAAGCCCTGGCGCTACTTCAGAAGCAGAAACCGCAGGTGCAGATTTGGTACACGCTGCCGGTGTTGCCGAGCGGGCTGACCGCCGATGGCCTCAAGGTGGTGGACGCGGCCCTGGCCGCCGGAGTCAAACTCGACGGCGTGAACGTGATGGCGATGGACTATGGAGAATCCGCCGCACCCACCAGCGGACCGTACGCAAAAGCCATGGGCGCCTACGCGATTGAATCAGCACAGTCCACCTACTCGCAGCTCAAGACGATGTATTCGGCACGGGGGCTGACATTCGGCTGGAGCAATATCGGCATCACCCCGATGCTCGGTGTCAACGACGTCACCACCGAGGTGTTCACCGTGTCCGATGCGCAGGCGCTCGAGGACTTCGCGCGGGCCAACGGCGTTGGGATGCTGTCGATGTGGCAGGTGCTGCGCGACACCCCGGGAACCCTCGGGCAGGCCACCACCGGCGCGTCCGGCCTGAGTGATCCACAGGGCGCGTTCAGCATGGTGTTAAACGACTACGGCACGATCAATGTCGTCAACTACGACGCAGGCGGATCCAGTGGCGGCGGGGGCGGCGGCACACCGGTGACCGGCGGCACGACCACCACCATCACCTGGACCTGGGGCAGCAACCAGACGCTGGCCTTCGACCCCGCCAAGGACACGCTGGACTTCGTCTGGATGCAGGCCACCCAGTTCGATGTCAGCGACACATCGGGCTCGGTGGTCATCACCATCGTCGGTAACAACAGCAGCTATACGCTGCAGGGCGTGACGTTGAGTCAGCTGCAGATCGGCAACATCATCGCCAAAGATGCCGGCACGCTGGCGAAGTGGCAGAGCCTCATCGACACCGCGAAAGCTGTTTAGGTACAGGCTATTTGACTTGGCTGCGGCCGCGTTCGATGACCGAGGCGCGGCTGGCGGCGATGTCGTCACCGGACGTTGCCGCCATCCACTTCTTGGCCGACATCGCTTCGATCCACAGCCCGGAACCGGTTTGGTCCTCGTCGATGCGGTGATACGACGCCAGCAGGGCGCGCACGGCTTTCTGGTTGTTGCCGACGATCGAGGCGGCCACCGACCGGGCGGTCGGCAGCAGCTCGTCATGGGCGACGACCTGGGTCACCAGTCCGGCACGCAACGCATCCTCGGCGGACAGATAGTCACCGGTCAGGCTCATCCGGCGGGCCAGCCCGACACCGACTTTCTGCGGCAGTCGCACGCTGAGCCCCCAAGTCGGCAGCAGTCCCACCCGGGCGTGGGTATCGGCGAAACGGGCATGCTCGGAAGCGATCAGGATGTCGCAGTACAGCGCCAGTTCCAGCCCGCCGGTCACCGCGGCGCCGTTGATCGCACCGATCACCGGTTTGGTCATCGGTGGCCACTTGGGGGAGATGTCGGGCAGTTCGGTGGTGTCACCGAGCTCCTTGAGGTCAAGCCCTGCGCAGAACACCGGATCGGCACCGGTGACGATGATGACGTCGACCTCGTCATCGGCGTCCGCCTCGCGCAGCGCACCGAAGAAGCGGTTGCGCAGCGCCGTCGACAGCGCGTTGCGCGAGTTGGGCCGATTCAGCGTCACCGTGCGGATGCGGTCGGTGGTCTCGATGAGCAGGATGTCGTCGCCGGTCATAGGGACACCGTATCGGCACGGCTAACGGCCCAGTCGTGCCGTCCGGGTTGTCGAGCGGTGCGGTGCGGTCGCGGGGTGCGGGGAACCCCCGGGGACGCTGACCGGACCGCTGCCAGCCGGAGCGATCGGAGTCACGGCCGCCGCCGACGGTGGGGCCGACGCGGGTAGCGGCCGACGCGCGGCGTGGGCGGGGGAGGTGTGGCTTCCCGTATTGCCTGCGGATGCCCGAAGGTCGGCAACGGCGGGGAGGGTAACGGTCCGCACACTGGCCGGAGTCTGGCGCCGAGCCAAAGGCGTTGGGGGAGAAGGCGAGACGCCGGTACTGACCTGCCGTGGCCCCACCTCGGTGGCGACCTGCTCAGGCATTGCGCAGGTGTCGATCATCGATTGCAGGCGGGTCTGCAGGGAGGAACCCTCCTCGTCGTTCGACCGCAGCGACGCCTGGCGGATCTGCGCGGTTGCGGTCGAACAGTCGCGGACTTGGACGAGACCGCCGAACATCGGCACACCGCCGAGCGCACTCGGGACGTACCACGCCAACCACATCGGGCCTGCCGACACGGGCCTGCTCTCCCGGATGACCGTGGACAGTTCCTGCTCGGCGACAGCCGGATCGGCGGGCACCATGGCCTGCAGGACGCGGAGGCCGTCGTTGTCGATCCGCATCCCGAAGATGTCGACGGGAACGGTGTCGACGAACCGCTCAATCAAGGTGTGGGCCTGCTCGCTCAGCGGAAAGGACACCCGCATCCGGGGTGTCAGCGACGACGGCGCAGCGGGTGACACCGTCATGGTGACGTCGCCGTCGTCGACGGTTCGCCGAACAGTGCTCAGGAGGTCGGACCCGGGTGTGTGACTCTCGGTGACCGACAGCCGGGTGTCGCCATCGTCGTCGCGGAACCAGTCGACCCGGCCGTCGGTGTGCGCAGCGATCGTACGGATTCGCTCGGCGTCGTCGGCCATCTGCACGGGATCGATGGTCGATTCCCGTCGGACTGTCACGGGTTTGTTTGGCGTCACCCAGAATTCGACGTCCTCGGTGTAGTTCGAGATCTGGCTGATGCGGGTCGCAGCGATCCGGTCGGCGACGGCGATCAACTGGGTCCGCGTCGCGGTCGGAACGTCGACCACGACGGTGAAGACAACGCCCTCGGCGTAACTCTCATCGTGGTACACCCACGCGTCCGCCACCCCCGGCATCGAGATCAGCGCGGACTGAAGGTTATTGGCGACGTGCGCCAGATTGCCCGGCCCACCACAGCCCGACGCAACGGCAGCCCCTGCGAGCAGGGTGAGGGCTGAGATGGTTCGGCGTATCCGTCGCATTCGCAACCGGACCTCCGACCCTCGTTGCATGGATTCACCCACATGCATGACCCGCTCATCGCAGAGCAGCCGTCAATCTACTCCGACGGGATGTCCTCGCGGCGCAAACGTGCCGGGCCGACGATTAGGAGTTTGCTCACAAACGGTCCACGTCGATGTCGAGATCCAGCCAACTGAGGTCGCATGCGATCAGGACCCATCGGCCGACGATCACGGTGACGAGCAGATCGACCTGCTGCTCGTCACCGGTCGAGCCGAGCGCGTCGGCGCACAGGCGTCGCAGGTCGGCCGCGACGCCGGCGATCCGGGGCGCGATCTCAGCGATCCGGTGCGATTGGGCAAGGGAGGTCCCCAATAGCGCGCACGCCACGCGCAGGTCGCTCTGCTCGGGCGTGAACTGCCTGAACGGTTGCACCGCGTCCGGTGTCATGGCGGTGGCGCACGCCCGCTCCAGAGCCGCGCGGTAGAGCGGCGCCTTGCCGGGGAAATGGTGGTGGACCGCCGGACGGGTGATGTCGATGAGGTCGGCGACTTCTTGCATGCTGGCGGCGTCATACCCGCGGTAGGCGAAGACGCGCATCGCCGCGGCAATGATCATCTCGCGGCGCACATCGGTGTTCGAGCCCCGCGGCCTCCCGGCCGACCGTTTGCTCATTCGAGCGCGAGGCGGTGCAGCTCCCGCAGTCATGGTGCACCCTTCTCGTCGCGCGAATTCGCCGTGCTGGCGGCCAGGCTAGGCCGAGAAGATGTGAGTGAGATGGGTGCGGGATAGCAATCCGATCAGCGCGCGCGGGCTGAACTCTCGTCCGAAGGAAGGCATGCTGGACCCTATGTGCCGAAACATCACCGAGCTGCGCGGTCTGGAGCCGGCGGCCACCGACGAAGAGATCACCGCGGCCGCTCGTCAGTACGTGCGCAAGGTCAGCGGGATCACTCGTCCGTCCGAGGCGAACGCCGAGGCCTTCGAGATCGCGGTCGCCGAGGTCGCGGCCACCACGACCCGACTGCTGGGCGAGCTTCCCGCCCGCCGCCAGCCACCGAAAACCGTTCCGCCGCTGCGCCGCCCCGAGGTGCGGGCGAGGCTTGCATCGACGTGACGACCGCCCTCAAGGAGTGGAGTGCGGCAGTGCACGCGCTGCTCGACGGGCGGCAGACGGTACTGCTGCGTAAGGGCGGCATTCACGAGAAGCGGTTCGCCGTGGCAGCCGACGAATTCCTGTTGTTCCCGACGGTCGCGCACAGCCATGCCGACCGGGTTCGTCCGGAACATCGCGACCTTCTCGCGGAAGCCGAGACCGACAGCACCGAAACCCACATCGTGATCCGAGCTGCTGCCAAAGTCGTTGCCGCCGTGGCTGTTTCCAATGCCGATGGGCTGGCCGGCATCGAGGATCTGCACATCTGGACGGCCGAATCGGTGCAAGCCGACCGGCTGGACTTCCGCCCCCGTCATCAGCTGACGGTGCTGGTGGTGCAAGCCGTTGCGCTCGCCGAGCCGATCCGGCTGGCGCGCGAGCCGCACTACCGCGGCTGCACCAGCTGGGTGCAGCTACCCGCGACGACCGAACTCGGGGATCCGGTGCATGACTCCGCGACGCTAGATGCGATCGCCGCCCGCGTTCGCGCCGCCGTCACCTGACGGCAGATGCGCAGAAGCGGGCAGGATCAGCTTCGACGTTCCGCCGGCTCCGTGGTGCACGGTGTGCAGTGCCGGGACCATCCGCTGCCCGGTGAGCACCGGTTCGCCCGTGCCCAGGTTGCGGGCGTACCGCGGATGGGAGCCGCCGGCGATGAGCACCCGGATCCGTGTTCCGGCCGGGAAGCGGTGCGCGATGGCGTCGAGTTCGATGCGGATCGGCCCCTGGGATCGCGCGCTCAGCCGCCGGTACCCGTCGCTGAGGTTGCGAGAACGCCCGCGGGCATCGAGCTCGCTGATGCGTACGAACACGTCGACGTGCTCGATATCGGCGTCGTGCGCCAGCTCGATCGCGGGCTCGCCGAACACGTACAGGTCGGCGTCCAGCGGGCCGCTGGTGAAACTCAGCACGTCGGCGCGCTCGGCCAGCGGCGCGTCGTTGCGGCGGCCGCTTCTGCGGGAGAGCAGTCGGCCGCCGATGGTCGGGGTCGGGTCGGCGGGGTCGTAGCGGAACCGTGAGGGCGCGGCATCGGCCGGTGGCGGTGCAGCGGCCAGCCGGCCGCCCGGCTGCAGGTACAGCACACCTTCACCGGTGGCGGGCGGCCAGTCCGGCAGGTCGAGCCAGCCGTGATGACCGACGTGTACCCGCACCGGACTGCGGCGGGCTGCGGTGGCAGTGCCGGCCAGATGCGTGCCGAGCCAGTTCAGCGTTTCGGTGGCGGTGGTTCCGCCCGCCTTCACGATCATGTCGGTGTGCGTCCACGGGCCGATGGTCATCGCGACGTCGACCCCGCGGCCGCGCAGGTGGCGGTACTGCTCAAGGGTCTGCTCCAGAAACAGGTCCTGCCAGCCGCCGATCAAAAGGACCGGTACTTCGCAGCGGTCAAGTGCCTGCGTCATCCGCATGGTGTCCCAGAACGGGTCATCGACCGCCGGATGGTCGATCCACGACTCGAACCAGGGTGATGCTTCGCCGAGCAGATCCCGGCCGGCGGCGCCCACCGGGAGGCCGAGAGTGGCCCGTTCCAGCCGGCGTCCCGCGCTGGTCTGGAACGCCAGGCGGCGAGACATCGTCTGTTCCTGGTGCCCGACCATGTCCGACCAGCCCCGGAAGTCGTTCAGCGAGAACGACCCGGTGCCCCACGAGGAGGCGTGGAAGTCGTGCGGACCCACCGTGACCACCGCGGCGACCAGCTCCGGCGGGGGATCGGACAGCAGCGCCCACTGGGTGAAGCCCAGGTAGGACAACCCGATGGTGGCGAAGGTGCCGGTGAACCACGGCTGCCTGCGCAGCCACACCACGGTGTCGGCGGCGTCGTCGGCCTCGTGGACCATCGGCACAAAGTCACCGCCGGATCCGAACGTGCCCCGCACGCTTTGCAGCAGGACGTGATAGCCGCGCGCGGCGTAGAGCTGGGCGTAGATCAGCGAGAACGGGAACGCCCGGCCGTAGGGGCAGCGGACCAGGATGGTGCCGAGCGGGGCGCCGACGGGCGCGTAGTGGGTGGCGCGCAGCACCGCACCGTCGCGCATGGGCACCTCGACGCCGTGATGCACGACGTACGCCGTGGTCGGGGGTGTTATCCGGAGAACGCGGGAAAGGGTGCGGTCGACAAACTTTCGAGGTCGGCTGCTGCGCACACCGTTCAGAATATGTAGTGCGGCGAGAGCTGCTGAGCCCGCATCAGGTTCTCCTGCATGCAGTCGACATCGGGGTTGGAGTAGACGGGAGAGTAGAACAGCGACTGCTGGATCACGCCGTAGCTGGTCTTGAACACGACCATGCACGAGAACCACCACCGGTTGTTCCAGTCGGTGGGCTTCATCACCCAGAACTGGGCCGCGCGGTGGCCGTTGATGTCGGTCTCGACCGCGTCGGGGGGCAACGATTGCGCGTAGGTCCGCCAGATGATCGGTTCGACAGCCATCTGGTAGTTGCCCGCGTCGTATTGGCAGCGCCAGCTCTCCATGGGGGTGGGCGGGCTGGCTTCGAGGCCCAGGCCTGCGATGACGTCCAACGGGATGTCGTTGCACGGGTCGAACGGCTTGGGATTCGTGGTGGTGATGACGTTGCTGATCGGGGCGTCGGTGGACCGCAGCTCCACTGGTGTGTGCTCGGCATCCGTCGGCGGCCCGGTTCGGATGGTGAACACTGCCGCGGCGACGAGTGCCAACAGGCTGACGGAGAGGCGCACTGCGGCGACCATGTCTCCCCCTCTGTGGTCAGCCCCGACCGCTGGCAGTCTAACCGGACGTGCGCAAGTAGGCTGGCGTGTTGTGGCACCCACGCTCTGGGCGATCAGTGACCTGCACACGGGTCACACCGGCAATAAGCCGGTCACCGAATCGCTGTACCCCTCGACGCCGGACGACTGGCTGATCGTCGCCGGTGACGTCGCCGAGCGCACCGACGACATCCGTTGGTCGCTGGATCTGCTGCGCCGGCGTTTCGCGAAGGTGATCTGGGTGCCGGGCAATCACGAGCTGTGGACCACCGGCAAGGATCCGGTCCAGGTGTTCGGTCGGGCCCGTTACGACTATCTGGTCAACATGTGCGACGAGATGGGCATCGTCACCCCGGAGCATCCCTTCCCGGTCTGGACCGAGCAGGGTGGCCCGGCGACGATCGTGCCGATGTTCTTGCTCTACGACTACACGTTTCTGCCCCCGGGCGCGACGACCAAGGCTGAGGGCCTCGCGATCGCCCGGGACCGCAACGTGGTGGCGACCGACGAGTTCCTGTTGTCCAGTGAGCCCTACGCCACCCGTGATGCGTGGTGCCGGGACCGGTTGCGCTACACCAGGAACCGGCTCGAGGAACTCGACTGGATGACTCCGACGGTGCTGGTGAACCACTTCCCGCTGCGCCGTGAACCCTGCGATGTGTTGTTCTTCCCGGAGTTTTCGCTGTGGTGCGGGACGGTCGAGACGGCGGACTGGCACACCCGGTACAACGCGGTCTGCTCGGTCTACGGTCACCTGCACATCCCGCGAACCACCTGGTACGACGAGGTGCGCTTCGAGGAAGTGTCCGTCGGCTATCCCCGAGAGTGGCGGCGCCGCAAGCCCTATCGGTGGTTGCGGCAGATCTTGCCCGACCCGCAGTACGCGCCGGGTTACCTCAACGACTTCGGTGGACACTTCGTCATCACCCAGGAGATGGCGGAGCAATCGGCGAAGTTGCGCGAGCGTCTCCGTAGCCGCCGCGCATGAGCGAATTGATGCGGGCGGTGCTGCCCGATCTCGCCGAGCTGGTGTACGCCGAGGCCTACGACGATCCGCCGGACCTGGCACCGCTGCCCGAGGAAGAGCCGCTGGTCGCCAAGTCGGTGGCCAAGCGGCGCAATGAGTTCGTCACCGTTCGTCATTGCGCGCGGGTCGCGTTGGGGCAGCTGGGTTTTCCGCCGGTGCCGATTCTCAAAGGCGACAAAGGTCAACCGTGCTGGCCCGACGGCGTGGTCGGAAGTCTGACCCACACCCAGGGCTACCGCGGGGCGGTGGTCGGGCGCAGCTCTGCGGTGCGCTCGGTCGGGATCGACGCCGAGCCGCATGGTGTGCTGCCCGATGGGGTGCTGAACGCGATCAGCCTGCCCGTTGAGCGTCATGAGATCGGCGCGCTGTCCGGTGGACTGAATTGGGATCGAATCCTGTTCTGCGCCAAGGAAGCGACCTACAAGGCGTGGTTCCCGCTGACCGAGCGGTGGCTGGGGTTCGAAGACGCCCACATCACCTTCGACGTCGATGCCTCCGGCGTCACCGGAACCTTCGTGTCCCGCATTCTGATCGACCCCGCTGCACGCGTGGGCCCGCCGCTGAACGAATTGGCCGGTCGGTGGTCGGTGGGTGGTGGGCTGGTCCTGACGGCGATCGTCTTGTGAGCAGTCCAGCGCCCGGCATTGTCGTGGTGGACAAGCCCGGCGGAATGACGAGCCACGACGTGGTGGGCCGCTGCCGCCGGATCTTCGGCACCCGCAAGGTCGGCCATGCCGGAACGTTGGACCCGATGGCCACCGGCGTGCTGGTCATCGGCATCGAGCGGGCTACGAAAATCCTGGGGCTGCTGACCGCCACCTCGAAGTCCTACGCCGCGACCATCCGGTTGGGTCAGTCCACCACCACTGATGACGCTGAAGGGGAAGTGCTGCAGTCCTTTTCCGTTGTCGACGTCACGGACGACCAGATCGAGGCCGGCATCGCGAGCCTGCGCGGTGAGATTGCGCAGCGGCCGTCTGCGGTCAGCGCGGTGAAGATCGGCGGAAAGCGCGCCTACCAGCTGGTGCGCGAAGGCCGGGAGGTGGAGCTCGCCGAGCGGCGGGTTCACATCGAGCGGTTCGAGGGGCTGGGTACGCGGCGGGACGGCGCGTTCGTCGACCTCGACGTCGAAGTCGATTGTTCCTCAGGCACCTATATCCGGGCTCTGGCACGAGATTTGGGCGAGAGCCTCGGCGTCGGGGGACACCTGACCGCGCTACGCCGCACCCGTGTCGGCGGCTACGGGCTCGATCATGCCCGATCGCTCGACGAACTGGCCGAGCATCCGCTGCTGAGCTACTCCCTTGACGAGGCGTGCCTGTTGGCGTTCCCGCGCCGCGACATCACCGAGGCTGAAGCCGACGACGCCAGCCACGGCCGTCCCCTGGTCGCGGCAGGCATCGAGGGTGTCTATGCCGCAACCGATCCCGAGGGTCGGGTGATTGCGCTGTTGGAGGATCGCGGTTCGCGTACCAAGTCGGTCGTGGTGGTCCGCCCGGCGACGCTGACCGGCTAGCCGACGACCCAAATGGCTTGGGCAGCAGGACTTCCCAAGTCCACGGTGTTTGCTGCGCCGTCGGAGGATTCGACCGACACCGAGATCATGCCGGCGAAGTCGCGCCGGGCCAGCACGCGCAGGCGCGAGTCCAAGCTGATGCCGACGGTGTCGAAGTAGCGCAGCATTTCCGGATCCGCATCGGAGATTCGCGCCACTGTGCCGAGTTCGCCGTCGACGCATGCCGATAGCTGCCGCGCCGGGGGAGTCGGCACCCGGCCGTCGGCGTTGGGAATGGGGTCACCGTGCGGGTCGCGGGTCGGGTGACCGAGTTTGGCGTCGATCCGGTCGAGCATCATGTCGCTGATCGCGTGTTCGAGGATCTCGGCCTCGTCATGCACCTCGTCCCAGCTGTAGCCGAGTTCCTGCATGAGGAAGGTTTCCAGCAGTCGGTGCCGGCGGACCACCGCCAGCGCTGCGAGCCGGCCCCGCTCGGTCAGCGTCACCGCGCCGTACTTCTCGTGGTCCACCAGGCCCTGGTCGGCCAGTCGGCGGATCGACTCCGAGGCGGTGCTGGCCGACACTCCGATGCGTTCGGCCAGCAGCTTGGTGCTGACCTTTTCGTGCGACCACTCCTGGGCCGACCAGATCGTCTTGAGGTAGTCCTGGGCGACCGTCGTCAGGTCGTGTACCCCGGGGTTGGGGCTCTCGTCAGGACTCACATCCAAAAGTTTAGGCAATCATCACCTGATCTGGGGATCTAGCGTGTCCGGCCGGGGCGGCGCGCCGTAGGCTTGCCGACGTGGATCGTTGGCGCGGACAGGACGAGATCCCCTCGGACTGGGGCCGATGTGTGGTGACCATCGGCGTCTTCGACGGTGTCCATCGCGGGCATGCCGAGCTGATCGCGCGTGCGGTCAAGGTCGGTCGCTCGCGAGGGGTGCCGACGGTGTTGATGACGTTCGACCCGCACCCCATGGAGGTGGTGTTCCCGGGCAGCCACCCGGCTCAGCTGACGACGTTGACGCGGCGCGCCGAGCTCGCCGAGGAACTGGGGATCGACGTCTTCCTGGTGGTGCCGTTCACCACCGACTTCATGAAGCTGACCCCGGACCGCTACATCCACGAACTGCTGGTGGAGCGTCTGCACGTCGTCGAGGTGATCGTCGGGGAAAACTTCACCTTCGGCAAGAAGGCGGCAGGCAACGTCGGCACCCTGCGCAAGGCCGGCGAGCGGTTCGGCTTCGCCGTCGAGAGCATGTCGCTGGTCGCCGAACACCACCAGAGCGAGACCGTCACGTTCTCGTCGACCTACATCCGGTCATGCGTCGACGCAGGCGACGTGGTGACGGCCGCCGAGGCGTTGGGCCGCCCGCACCGGGTCGAGGGCGTGGTGGTCCGCGGCGACGGGCGGGGCCGCGTCCTGGGCTTCCCGACCGCCAACGTCGCACCGCCGATGTACTCCGCGATCCCCGCCGACGGCGTCTACGCGGCGTGGTTCACCGTGCTGGGTCACGGCCCGGTGACCGGGTCGGTGGTCCCGGGGGAGCGGTATCAGGCCGCCGTCTCAGTGGGCACCAACCCGACGTTCTCCGGGCGCACCCGCACCGTGGAGGCCTTCGTCTTGGACACCGCCGCCGACCTGTACGGCCAGCACGTGGCGGTCGACTTCGTCGCCCGGCTGCGCGGTCAGCTCAAGTTCGACTCGGTCAGTGACCTCGTCGAGGCGATGGGCAAGGACACCGAGAAGGCCCGCGCGATCCTGTCGGCACAGGACTGACGCTCAGGACGCGAGCAGTTCGTCGATCTGGTTGATCGCCGACGTGGAGCCCTCGACCACACCCATGTCCAGCACCTGCTGAAGGCCTTCGGCGGACGCGAACTTGGCCACGTAGACCGCGCGCGTGCCGCCGTTGTGCTCGGTGAAGGTGTAGGTGTTCTCCGAGACCGGCATGTCAGGATTCGGGTTCAAGTCGGAGTCGGCGAAGCCGTCGCGGAACGCGAAGCTGGTCGGTTCGTCGACGCTCGTGATGTCCCAGTAGCCCGTGTACTTCTCGCCGTCCGGCCCGGTCATGAAGTAGGTGACGCGGCTGCCCGGGGTAAGGCTGTGGTCGACGAAGGTCGCCGGGTGCGACGGCGGTCCCCACACCTTCTCCAGCTGCCGCGGGTCGGCGTAGATCTGCCACACCCGTTGCACCGGTGCCGCGAAATCGGCGGTGATGGTCAGCGTCAGGTTCTCCAGATCGTGGGTGACGCCGGTGACGGGCATTAGTCGTTCTCCTTCTCAGATGCGATGAGTTCGTCGATGCGCGCGATGCGGCCGCGCCAGACCTCTTCGAGTTCGGTGAGCATGGCCGCCACCGAACGCACAGCCGCCACGTCGCCGCTGGCCAGCTGCTCGCGGCCGTGGCGCCGCTTGGTGAGCAGGCCGGCTTTCTCCAGCACGGCGACGTGTTTTTGCACTGCGGCAAAGCTCATGTCGTACTTGCCCGCGAGTGCAGAGACCGAATGCTCGCCCGCCAGTGCCCGGCGCATGATGTCGCGGCGGGTTCGGTCGGCAAGCGCATGGAAGAGGGCGTCCGCCCGGTCTTCCAGATCTACGGTCACTCCCACAACATACAACCGATTGGTTGTATGTTGTCAAGGTCTCGCCGGCCAGGATTTCGGTTCGCAGTGCTCACGCTGCTAGAGTCGGCGTTCGATACGGCGGTGCTGCAGTCCGCGGCGGCCCACGTATTTCTCGACTTGTTTCCCGCGCGGCACCGATTGATGGAGATGTATTCGTGGCGCTTACCGCCGAGCAGAAGAAGGAAATCCTGGGCCAGTACGGTCTGCACGAGACCGACACCGGTTCGCCGGAAGCCCAGGTGGCGCTGCTGACCAAGCGCATCGCCGACCTCACCGAGCACCTCAAGCAGCACAAGCACGACCACCACTCGCGGCGCGGTCTGCTGCTGCTGGTCGGCCGCCGTCGCCGGCTGCTCAAGTACGTCGCCGACCTCGATGTCGCGCGCTACCGCTCGCTGATCGAGCGCCTTGGTCTTCGCCGCTGAGGCGAAGACCCGCCGTGTAACATAGGGGCGTTGCGAGCCGCTGTCCGGCTCGTGCAACGGGTGCGGTGCATGCATATCCGCGTGTCCCGTTCCTGCGTGTCATAGCGAAGCTTCCCTGATCGGGCGGTCTTCGGTAGTGGCTGCCGGGCCCCAATTCCTGGGAAGCGCCCGGCCGCTTCGATCGACGGCCGTAGCCGACTGGATTCCTGTGATGACGCGAAACAGCTGAACAGTGAAATCAGAAAGGCGCAGCGGACTTCTATGTCTGTAGCTGAAATCGACGAAGGCGTGTTCGAATCGACCGCCGTCATTGACAACGGGAGCTTCGGCACCCGCACCGTGCGTTTCGAGACCGGCCGGCTTGCTCAGCAGGCTGCCGGCGCCGTCGTCGCCTACCTCGACGACGAGACCATGCTGCTGAGCGCGACCACCGCCAGCAAGGCCCCGAAGGAACACTTCGACTTCTTCCCGTTGACGATCGACGTCGAAGAGCGGATGTACGCCGCCGGGCGCATCCCCGGGTCGTTCTTCCGTCGCGAAGGCCGTCCCTCCACTGACGCGATCCTGACCTGCCGTCTGATCGACCGTCCGCTGCGCCCGACCTTCATCTCGGGTCTGCGCAACGAGATCCAGGTCGTGGTCACGGTCCTGAGCCTGGATCCCAAGGATCTGTACGACGTGCTGGCGATCAACGCCGCCTCGGCGTCCACCCAGATCTCCGGTCTGCCGTTCTCCGGTCCGGTCGGTGGCGTGCGCGTGGCCCTGATCGACGGCCAGTGGGTTGCGTTCCCCACCGTCGAGCAGCTCGAGACCGCCGTCTTCGACATGGTCGTCGCGGGCCGCAAGGCCGGTGACGACGTCGCCATCATGATGGTCGAGGCCGAGGCCACCGAGAACGTCATCGAGCTCATTGCCGGTGGCGCCGGTGCGCCGACCGAGGCCGTGGTGGCCGAGGGCCTCGAAGCCGCCAAGCCGTTCATCGCCGTGCTGTGCGATGCGCAGAAGGCGTTGGCGGACAAGGCTGCCAAGCCGGTCGCCGACTACCCGCTGTTCCCGGACTACCAGGACGACGTCTACACCGCGGTCGCCCACGTGGCCAAGGAGCCGCTGTCGCAGGCGCTGACCATCGCCGGTAAGCAGGAGCGTGACGACCGCACCGACGAGATCAAGAACGAGGTGCTCGGCGAGCTCGGCGAGACCTTCGCCGGCCGCGAGAAGGAGATCGGCGCGGCGTACCGCTCGCTGACCAAGAAGCTTGTGCGGCAACGCATCCTGACCGATCACTTCCGCATCGACGGTCGCGGTGTCACCGACATCCGCGCCCTGTCGGCCGAGGTCGCCATCATTCCGCGGGCGCACGGCAGCGCGCTGTTCGAGCGCGGCGAGACCCAGATCATGGGTGTCACCACTCTCGACATGGTCAAGATGGCCCAGCAGATTGACTCGCTGGGGCCGGAGACCTCCAAGCGCTACATGCACCACTACAACTTCCCGCCGTATTCGACCGGTGAGACCGGCCGCGTCGGCTCCCCGAAGCGCCGCGAAATCGGCCACGGCGCGCTCGCCGAGCGCGCTCTGGTGCCGGTGCTGCCCAGCGTCGAGGAATTCCCGTACGCGATCCGTCAGGTCTCGGAAGCGTTGGGCTCCAACGGTTCCACCTCAATGGGTTCGGTGTGCGCCTCGACCCTGTCGCTGCTGAACGCCGGTGTGCCGCTGAAGGCCCCGGTCGCCGGTATCGCGATGGGCCTGGTGTCCGACGATATTGATGGTGAGCGTCGGTTCGTCACGCTGACCGACATCCTCGGTGCCGAGGATGCCTTCGGCGACATGGACTTCAAGTGCGCGGGCACCAAGGACTTCGTCACCGCTCTGCAGCTGGACACCAAGCTCGACGGCATCCCGTCGCAGGTGCTGGCCGGTGCGCTGTCGCAGGCCAAGGACGCGCGTCTGACGATCCTCGAGGTGATGGCCGAGGCCATCGACGCGCCCGACGAGATGAGCCCGTACGCACCTCGCGTCACCGCGATCAAGGTGCCGGTCGACAAGATCGGCGAGATCATCGGCCCCAAGGGCAAGATGATCAATGCGATCACCGAGGAGACCGGCGCTTCGATCTCGATCGAGGACGACGGCACGGTGTTCGTGGGTGCGACCGACGGTCCGTCGGCTCAGGCGGCCATCGACCGCATCAACGCGATCGCCAACCCGCAGCTGCCCAAGGTCGGCGAGCGGTTCCTCGGAACCGTGGTCAAGACCACCGACTTCGGTGCGTTCGTCTCCCTGCTGCCCGGCCGTGACGGCTTGGTCCACATCTCGAAGCTGGGCAAGGGCAAGCGGATCGCCAAGGTCGAGGATGTCGTCAAGGTCGGCGACAAGCTCCGTGTCGAGATCGCCGACATCGACAACCGCGGCAAGATCTCGCTGATCCTGGTCGATGAGGAAGGCGCTGGCGCGCCCGATGACGCACCGGCGCCCGTTGATGCCGATGCCGCGACCGCCAGCAGCTAAGAGTCCTGCACTTCGCCGCGGCCGGCGTCTCGATGAGGCGCCGGTTGCGGTGCGGCGCACGGTGCTTCCCGGCGGGCTGCGAGTCGTCACCGAATTCGTGCCATCGGTGCGTTCGGCGTCGGTGGGTGTGTGGGTCAACGTCGGTTCCCGCGACGAAGGTCCTACAGTCGCCGGTGCTGCGCACTTCCTCGAGCACCTGCTCTTCAAGTCGACCCCGACTCGCACGGCCGTCGACATCGCGCAGTCCGTCGACGCTGTCGGCGGTGAGCTGAACGCATTCACCGCCAAGGAACACACCTGCTACTACGCGCACGTGCTGGACGACGATCTCGAGCTGGCTGTCGATCTGGTGTCTGACGTAGTGCTCAACGGTGTGTGCGCATCCCACGACGTCGAACTGGAACGCGATGTCGTGCTCGAAGAGATCGCGATGCGCGACGACGATCCCGAAGACGCTCTCGGCGATGTGTTTCTGACCGCCATGTTCGGCGACCATCCCGTCGGACGGCCGGTGATCGGCAGCGTCGATTCCGTCTCCGGGATGACCCGCTCGCAGTTGCACTCCTTCCACGTGCGCCGGTACACCCCGGAGCGAATGGTCGTGGCGGTGGCCGGCAATGTCGATCATGACGAGGTTGTCCGCCTGGTGCGCAAGCACTTCGGGCGGCACCTGGTCAAAGGCCGCAAACCCCAGCCGCCGCGCAAGGGCACCGGACGGCTGACCGGTGCGCCCAATCTGCAGCTGATCACCCGTGACGGCGAGCAGACCCATCTGTCGCTGGGCGTGCGGGTGCCCGGCCGGAACTGGCCGCACCGCTGGGCGCTGTCGGTGCTCAACACCGCGTTGGGCGGCGGCCTGAGTTCACGGCTGTTCCAACAGATTCGAGAAAACCGCGGCCTGGCCTACTCGGTGTACTCCTCTGTTGACACCTTCTCTGATGCCGGGGCATTGTCGGTGTATGCGGCGTGCCTTCCCGAACGCTTCGACGAGGTGGTCCGGTTGACCACCGAGGTTCTCGAGGGTGTGGCGCGCGACGGCATCACCGAAGCGGAGTGCCGGATTGCCAAGGGTTCGATCCGCGGCGGCCTGGTGCTCGGCCTTGAGGACTCCGCGTCGAGGATGCATCGGCTGGGCCGCAGTGAGTTGAACTACGGCGAGTACCGCAGCGTCTCCAGCACACTCGAGCACATCGACGCGGTCACCCTCGATGAGGTCAATGCGATCGCCCGACAGGTGCTGACCAAGCCTTTCGGTGCCGCCGTCCTGGGGCCGCACAAGTCCAAACGTTCTCTGCCACAGCCACTTCGGACCATCAGGAGCTAGCCGTGCCTTTCAGCCTGCAGGATTTGGCGGTACCCATTCTCGGTGCACCAATGGCAGGCGGTCCAAGCACGGCCGCCCTGGCGGCCGCGGTGTCCAACGCCGGCGGCTTGGGATTCGTTGCGGCCGGCTATCTGACGGCCGACAAATTCGCCGACATCATCGCCGCGGCCCGCGCGCTGACGTCAGCACCGATCGGCGTGAATCTTTTTGTGCCCGGGCCGTCTGCGGCGACGCCCGACGCGTTGGCCCGCTACCGCGAGCAGCTGGCTCCGCTGGCCGAACACTACGGGGCCGAGATTCCCGAACCGCACGCCGACGACGACGGCTGGCAGGCCAAGCTCGACGTGGTCGCCGACACCGCGCCGGAGGTCGCCTCGTTCACCTTCGGCTGCCCGAGTCCGGAAACCATTGCCCGTCTGCGTGACCGGGGCGTCGTGGTGGCGGTGACCGTCACCAGCCTCGACGAGGCGGGCGTGGCGGTGGCCGCCGGCGCCGACGCCCTCGTGGTGCAAGGCCCGGAGGCGGGTGGCCATCGTGGGACGTTCGACCCCGTCGCGCTCCCCGGTGACGCCCCTCTTGATTCACTGCTGGTGGCGATCCGCGCGGCCTACGATCTGCCGGTGATCGCGGCCGGTGGCCTCTCCAGCGCCGCGGATGTCCGCCGCGTGCTGGACGCAGGAGCAGCCGCCGCCCAGGCAGGCACCGCGTTCCTCTTGGCCGACGAGGCCGGCACCAACGCCGCCCACCGCGCGGCGCTGACCGACGTCAGCTTCACCGAAACCGTGGTGACACGGGCATTCTCGGGGCGGTATGCGCGCGGACTGGCCAACAACTTCACCGCCCGCTATGACGATGTGGCGCCGCTGGGCTATCCGGAAGTCAACCAGATGACCGGCCCACTGCGCCGCGCCGCGGTGGCCGCCGGCGACCCGCACGGCACCAATCTGTGGGCGGGCACATCGTGGCGGTACATCAGTGGAGGAAGCGCGGCCGACATCGTGGCGGCATTGGCCCGGGACGCGGAATGAGCCTGGCCCGCCGACGCTTTCTGGTCGCCGGTGCGGCGCTGACCGTCGTCGCGGCGTGCGGTACCAAGACCGCGCCAGCTCATCCGACACTCAGCGACCCGGCCGAACCACTGCCACCTGTCGACCAGCGCATCGCTGCGTTGGAAAAGCGGCACAACGCCCTCGTCGGCTTATATGCGCAGAACCTGGAGTCGAAAGTCGAACTGGCGCATCGCGACGGGGACCTGTTCGCGATGTGCTCGACGTTCAAGGCTTACCTTTCGGCTCGAGTGCTGCAGAAGGCTCAAGCGGGGGAGCTGCGGTTGACCGACACCGTGGTGGTTGAGCCCGCCGAGCTGAAGCCGAACTCCCCACGTACCGAGCCGAATGCCGGTAAGCCAATGACATTGTCGGATCTGTGCGCGGCCGCCCTGCAAGTCAGCGACAACACCGCGGCGAACCTGTTGCTGCGGGTCATCGGCGGACCACCGGCGATCACCGCGTTCGCTCGGAGTATCGGTGATGACCGGAGTCGGCTCGATCGTTGGGAGACCGAACTGAATTCGGCCCTTCCTGGCGATCCGCGCGATACCAGCACGCCCCGAGCGCTCGGCGGCGGTATCGCGAGGGTGCTCACCGGTGATGTTCTCGACACGACGCACCGCACGCAGCTCGACGACTGGATGCGTGCCAACACCACCTCCAGCATGCGGGGCGGCTTACCGCCCGACTGGACGACCGCCGACAAGACCGGTTCCGGTGACTACGCCAGTACCAACGACGTCGGGATCGCCTTCGGCCCCAACGGCGAACGAATCTTGTTGGCGATCATGACCCGCACCCAATCCGACGACGCGCACGCCGAACCGCTGCGTCCGCTCATCGCGGAGGTCGCCGCGTTGGCGCTGCCCGAGGTGATGCGTCCGCGATGAGTTTTCCTCGCGGTGGGTGTCAGTCCTAGGAGAAAACCAGCCGAAAGGATTCATCGTGAGTGACTACGCTGCCCCGGTCGGGGCGCCAATCTGGTTCGACCTGATGAGCAGTGATCCCGCGCGTGCTGCGGAGTTCTATGAGCAGATCTTCGGCTGGAACCTCGAGGGACCAGCCAACCCCGAGTTCGGTGGTTACCAGAATTTCACCCGCAACGGTAAGCGGGTGGCCGGGATGGTCCCGCCGATGGGCGAGGGTCCGGCGAACATCTGGTCGGTGTACTTGAACACCGCGGACGCCCACGCCACCGTCGCGGCGGCTGAAGCGGCGGGTGCGACGGTCATGGTGCCGCCGATGGCGGTCGGCGACCTGGGTTCGATGATGGTCGTCACCGACCCCGCCGGCGCCGTCATCGGGTTCTGGCAGCCCGGCACGCATTCGGGCTTCACCGAATGGGGAGAGCACGGCACCCCGTACTGGTTCGAATGCCAGAGTAAGGACTACGACGCATCATTGGCGTTCTACCGGACGGTCCTCGGCGCACGCATCGAGGAGATCGGCACCGGCGGCGCCCCAGATGCCGTCGGGCCCGAGCGCTACGGTCAGGTCTTCGTCGGGGAGAGCGCGTATTCGGGAATCATGGACGCCGCCAAGCTCTTTCCGGCCGAGGTCCCGTCCTTCTGGCAGGTTTACATCACCGTCGACGATGTCGCCGCGACCGTGAAACAGGCCGAGGCGCTGGGCGCGCAGATCCTCATGCCCGGCGAGGACACACCGTGGGGCACCCTCGCGGTACTGCGCGATCCGCTGGGTGCGCTGATCTGCCTGGGCCATCCGCCGGAGGGTATGTCCCGGCCCTGAACACCAACGAACCGGGACGCTGCAGTGAGCAGTCCCGGTTCGCTGTGCGGGTGAGCTAGTGGCTCACAAAGGCTTTCAGGCCAGCAGGCCGGCCGGATCGGTGTAGGGCAGATCGAGGTCGTGGGCGACCTCATGGTTGAGCAGCTGCCCGTGGTGGGTCGACAAGCCCTTGGCCAACGCCGGGTCGGACTGGCAAGCGTCCTGCCAACCCTTGTCGGCGAGCTTGATCACGTACGGCATGGTCGCGTTGGTCAACGCGTAGGTCGACGTGCGCGGGACCGCGCCGGGCATGTTGGCCACGCAGTAGAACACCGCGTCGTGCACACGGAACGTCGGGTCGTCGTGCGTGGTGGGCTTCGAGTCCTCGAAGCAGCCGCCCTGGTCGATGGCGATGTCGACCAAGACTGCGCCCGGCTTCATCTGTGCCACAGTCGCATTGGTGACCAGTTTGGGTGCTTTGGCGCCCGGCACCAACACGGCGCCGATGACCAGGTCGGCCTGCTTGACGGCGTCCTCGAGGTCGAGCCGCGACGAGTAGCGGGTCTCGATGGCGCCCCCGTACTCGGCGTCGATCTTGCGCAGGATGTTGATATTGAGGTCGAACACGGTGACGTGCGCGCCCATACCCCACGCGACGGCAGCGGCGTTGTCGCCGGCCATGCCGCCGCCGATCACGACGACCTTGGCCGGGGCGACGCCGGGGACGCCACCCATGAGGACGCCACGACCGCCCTGGGTGCGCATCAGGTGGTAGGAACCGACCTGTGCAGCCAGGCGGCCGGCGACCTCGCTCATCGGGGCCAGCAGGGGCAGGGCGCCGTCGGCGGTCTGCACGGTCTCGTAGGCGATCGACGTGGTGCCCGAGGCGAGCAGGGCGTCGGTGCACGGCCGCGACGCGGCCAGGTGCAGATAGGTGAACAGCGTCTGGTCCTTGCGCATGCGCGAGTACTCGGCCTCGATCGGCTCCTTGACCTTGAGCAGCAGATCGGCCTCGGCCCACACCTGGTCGGCGCTGTTGATGATCTGCGCACCGGCGGCCTTGAAGTCGGCGTCGTGAATCGCGGATCCTTCGCCGGCGCCGGCCTGGACGATGACGTCGTGGCCGCGGCGAACCAGCTCGGAAACCCCAGCGGGGGTGATGGCGACGCGGTATTCGTTGTTCTTGATCTCGGTCGGGATGCCGACGCGCATGATCGCTCCTTGATTGGGGTTTGCTTACACCAAGTGTGAAGAACATTCGATGTGATGGCAATCATGACGACAAATATTCGGTAAGATCGCGCTATGGTCGAACGATCAACGAAATCTGATGTCCGCCCGCCCTCGGTTCCGAAGGATGTTCGGGCGGACCTCGACGACGTCGACCGGCGAATCCTCGCGGCGCTGCACGCCGATGCCCGGATTTCGAACAGCGCGCTGGCCGACGCGGTCGGCATCGCTCCGTCGACCTGTCACGGGCGGGTGCGGCGACTACAGGACATCGGGGTGATCCGCGGCTTCTACACCGATATCGATCCGGCTGCGATCGGCCTGTACTTGCAGGCGATGATCTCGGTGTGCCTGCAGGCAAATGCCCGCGGCAAGATCCTCAACTTCATTCAGCAGATCCGGCGCAAGCCGCAGGTGATGGACGTGTACTTCCTGGCCGGCGCCGACGATTTCATCATCCACGTGGCCGCCCGCGACACCGATGATCTGCGGTCATTCGTCGTCGAGAACCTCAATGCCGATGCCGACGTGTCCGGCACCCAGACGTCGCTCATCTTCGAGCATCTGCGCGGCGCCGCGCCGCTGTAAGTCAGCGGCGGCGGGCGGCTGTCGAACGTAACGCCGGGGCGGGAGATCGCTCGGCAGGTTCATACGGTCAACGCATCATTGGTTGATTCGTGGAGGTCATCGTGCCGAGTGGTTATCCGCATCCGAGGTCGACCCGGCGGGAGTTGTTTGATCGGGTGTGCCAAGGCGAGCCGCTGATCCCGACGGCACGGCAGATGGGCGTGTCGACGACGGCAGCGTCGATGTGGTGGCGTGAGGCTGGGGCCATGACGATCCAGATCGGCGGACGCGGTCAGCGTGGTCTGCTCGAACCGGGCAACAAGATGCTGCCTGGCGGGCGTGGCCACCGACTCAGTGTGGAGGAACGGGTCGAGATCATGCGCGGCCGCGATGCTGGCCTGAGTGCGGCCAAGATCGCGGAGAAGCTCGGTCGTGACCGCACGACGATCTATCGCGAGATCCGCCGAAACCGCAACGATGACGGCGACTATCACGCCCTGATGGCTCACGCCCGTGCCGCACAGAAAGCCAAGCGGCCTAAAGCTTTCAAGCTCGAAGACCGTGCGTTGTGTAGAGCCATCGAGGGTTGGATGGATGACGGGTGGAGCCCGAAACTGATCGCCGAGGTGTTGGCGCGTGATCACGGCGATGACAGGCTGGCACGGGTGAGCCACGAAACGATCTATCAGTGCCTCTACGTCCAGGGCCGCGGTCAGCTGCGTGCTGACCTCAATAAGTGCCTGTCGACCAAACGCACCGCCCGCAAGCCCCGTGACCACAGCGAACGCCGCGGGAAGTTCAGCGACGTGATCACCATCAGCCAGCGTCCTGCCGTCGTCGAGGACCGTGCGGTGCCTGGGCACTGGGAAGGCGATCTCATCCTGGGCAGCCGCGGCACCAGCGCGATCGGGACGTTGGTGGAGCGCAGCACCCGGTTCACCATCCTGCTGCACCTACCGGCCGATCACACCGCTGATTCGGTGGCCACCGCGATGATCGAGGCGATGAACGACCTGCCCGCTCACCTACGCCGCAGCCTCACCTGGGACCGGGGTAGCGAAATGGCCGGCTGGCAGGACATCAGCCTGCAGCTACAGGCCCCGGTCTATTTCTGCGACCCGCATTCACCCTGGCAACGCGGCAGCAACGAGAACACCAATCGACTGCTGCGGTTCTGGTTTGAAAAGGGCACCGATCTCAGCGGCCACACCAAAGCTGACCTCAAACGAATCCAAGACAAACTCAACAGCCGACCCTGAATCGCCCTGGAAATGTTGGAGGCTCCTGACCTTGGAAACGAGGATGCAGGTATGCCGAAGGAACAGTCGCCCGGGAAGCCCACGACGCGCCGTTACAGCTCAGAGGAGAAGGCCGCGGCGGTGCGTATGGTCCGCACGCTGCGCGAAGAGCTGGGGACCGAGCAGGGCACGGTGGCGCGGGTGGCCCGCCAGCTCGGGTACGGGATGGAATCGGTGCGCTCCTGGGTGCGCCAGGCCGACATCGATGACGGCCACGCACCGGGTGTGACGACAACGGAATCTGCGAAGGTGAAAGAACTCGAGCAAGAGATTCGAGAACTCAAGCGGGCCAACGAAATTCTGAAGCGTGCGGCGAGTTTCTTCGGGGCGGAGCTCGACCGCCAACACAAGAAATAGTCGATTTCATCGACGCCAACCGGGAGGCGTTCGGGGTCGAGCCCATCTGCACCGTCCTGCGCAGCGCAGGCCTGCAGGTGGCCCCGAGCACCTACTACGACGCCAAGACTCGGGCGCCGTCAGCGCGGGCCCAGCGTGACGCCGTCCTGGGGCCGGCGTTGCAGCAGCTCTGGGAAGACAATTACTGCGTCTATGGGGCCCGCAAGCTCTGGAAAACCGCCCTCCGGCACGGCCACGACGTCGGCCGTGACCAGGTGGCTCGGCTGATGCGGGCCGCCGGAATTGAAGGAGTCCGGCGCGGCAAACGGGTTCGCACCACCAAGCCCGACCCAGCCGCGGCGCGGCACCCGGACTTGGTGAAACGCAAGTTCACCGCGAGCGCCCCCAATCAGCTTTGGGTGACGGACCTGACATTCGTGCCTACCTGGGCCGGGGTGGCCTATGTGTGCTTCATCGTCGATGCGTACTCACGGATGATCGTGGGCTGGCGGGCGGCGTCGCATATGCGGACCTCGATGGTGCTCGACGCTGTGGAGATGGCACGATGGTCACGCGGAACTACGTTGCGCGACTTGGTATGTCACTCGGATGCGGGGTCGCAGTTCACGTCTCTTCGCTACGGTGAACGGCTCGCCGAGATCGGGGCTGTCCCTTCCATCGGAACCGTCGGGGATAGCTTCGACAATGCCCTCGCGGAGGCGGTGAACGGGTACTACAAGGCCGAGTTGATCTACGGACCGGCTCGCAGCGGGCCGTGGAAAACCGTCGAGGACGTAGAGCTGGCCACCCTGAGTTGGGTGTACTGGCACAACACCAGCCGCCTGCACAGCTACCTCAGTGACATCCCGCCTGCCGAGTTCGAAGCCGCGTTCTACGATGCACACCGGACCGACCAACCACTGATCGGAATCCAATAGCCCGAGCCTCCGGGAAAGCCAGGGCGATTCAACCCCGACCCACCCTCGACCTCGACACCCCAGCCCAACGCCTGGCCACTCTCATCAGCCAAGCCGCATGAACGTTGCACTGGCTACTTGACTTTGAGCTCCGACCATCACCGTGGCGTTACCGTCGGCGAGCCGACGACGCTGTCGAGCCTTTCGATGTGGGCTGGCTTGTCGACTTGGCGCTGCCGGAACCGGCTTTGGCGCGTTTCGTCGATGCTGCCTTGGCCGGCGCAGCAGCGGATCGAGACGGCTGGTCCGCGGCTGACGAGGGCACGTCCGGATCGGGAATGTCGACCGGTCGGTGGTAAGCCGCCTCGATGATCGGTCGCAGCTTTTTGTCCAGCGCGGGGGCCAGCGGTCCGGCCCAGGCGACCAGTGGCAGGGTCTTCGTCGGCACCCAGACATAGGTGACATTGCCGGGCTGCCCGGCCACGTCGGGGGTGAACCGGACGTTGTTCGGATCGTTCAGATCGACGTTGCGGTAGTTGGTGTGAATGGAGAACATTCCGGCGAACGCATTGGCGACCGCAAGCAGGTTGCGTGTGTCGTCCGGCCAGTCGGCCCACCCGTCGTACTGCCGGATGACTTCGGTGCCCTGATACGCGGTGTCTGGCGGCAGCCACGGCGTGGTCGGATGTTCGGTCTTGGGTCGCCGCCCGCCGTACGGATTCTCCGGGTTGCCGATCGAGACCCAGGTCAGTCGCGAGGGGTCTGGCGCGCTGGCCGGGTCCGCGGCAAACCGTCGCAGGTCGGAGTACACGACCTGTCCGCCTTGGCTGTGCCCGAAGAGGATAATTTGCTCGTCAGCAGGCAGACGCGTGATGGCCTGCTGCACGTTCGTCGCTCCCTGAGCGGTGAAGGCGTCGGTGGGAAACGCGAAGTAATCGACGGGTTGACAGTGATTCGGGCTCTTGCACAGGTCGCCGTGCAACTGTGTGGGCACGAAGTGCACAAAGTGCTGCATCCCGACGAAACCGCCCTCGATCGTGAGCACCGTTGCGGCATTGCTCACCGGCGCTGCCGCGATCAACGCGGCGCTGATTGCTACGGCCAACCCAGAGTTCTTGAACATCCCCGACCTCCCCAGACCGATGGTATGTCCTAGCAACATGCGACGGGCAGCGATTGATGCATTGAGATGAGGGTGACCCGGGCCTCGATAGGCTGCAGGTATGCGAGTTGCGGTCCTGGGAGCCAGAGGCAAAGTCGGAACCACTATGTGCGAGGCCGTCCGGGCGGCCGACGATCTGACGCTCAGCGCTGAAGTCGACGCCGGGGACGCGCTGTCGTTGCTGACCGACAGCGATACCGAAGTGGTCATCGACTTCACCCACCCAAGTGTCGTTATGGACAACCTGAAGTTCCTCATCGACAACGGAATCCACGCCGTCGTCGGCACTACCGGCTTCACCGACGAGCGCCTGGACACCGTTCGCTCATGGCTGGCCGACAAGCCCGAATCCGCCGTGCTGATCGCTCCCAACTTCGCGATCGGTGCCGTGCTGTCGATGCACTTCGCGCAGAAGGCCGCGCCCTACTTCGAGTCCGTCGAAGTGATCGAACTGCACCACCCGCAGAAGGCTGACGCCCCTTCGGGTACCGCAACCCGGACCGCGCGGTTGATCGCCGAGGCGCGAAAAGACTTGCCGCCCAACCCCGATGCCACGAGTACCGGCCTGGAAGGCGCCCGCGGCGCCGACGTTGATGGCGTGCCCGTGCACTCCATCCGGTTGACCGGACTGGTTGCGCACCAAGAGGTGTTGTTCGGCACCTTGGGGGAGACGCTGACCATCCGCCACGACAGCCTCGACCGGACCTCGTTCGTGCCGGGCGTCCTGCTCGCCGTCCGCCAGGTCGCCGCGTGGCCCGGCCTCACCATCGGAATCGAACCGCTGCTCGACCTGTGAACCCTGCCGTGCGCATTCAGCTGCTGATCGGTCTCATGTGTGCGGCCTTGGTGGTCTACTTCCTGCTGCTGGGCCGCAGCGGGGTCATGCTGATCGCCAGTGGCACGCCCGTGGCGATCGCGCTAGGCATCGGGGTGCTGATCCTGCCGGTGATCGGTGCATGGGCAATGGTGGCGACGTTGCGGGCGGGGTTCGCCCATCAACGGTTGGCGCGGCTGGCCGTGGAAGCAGGGATGGAGCTCGACGTCAGCCAGCTGCCACGGACGCCCTCGGGACGCATCCAGCGCGACGCTGCCGACGCGCTATTCGACAGTGTGCGCGCCGAATTGGAGGCCGACCCGGACAATTGGCTGCGGTGGTACCGGTTGGCCCGGGCCTACGACTACGCCGGTGATCGCGGTCGTGCTCGCGAGACAATGCGCAAAGCTGTTGCCCTGCAAGCGGAGTCGTGAGCTTACCCCCGCCGGCTCGCTCGCCGGCGGGGGCTCGCCCCGTGATCACGACTTATGGGCGGACGGTCCCGGTACCTGTCGTACCGGTGGTACCCGCGGCGTGGTGAACGTCGTTGCGACGCTTGAGTCCTGCGAGTCCCCCCAAACCGAGCAGGCCAGGAGGCCCCACAGGCCCGACTTGTCGCTGCCCTGGTTGTTGTCGTTGTCCTGGGCCAACGTTGCCGTGGTCGACGCCGGTGCCGGTGCCGGTGCGACGGTGGCGTGCGCAACGCCAGCACCGCCGAACAGCAAAGCTCCAGCTGTAGCCGCGACAGCAATGCTCTTACGCATGGGAAGATCTCCTTCGTTGAGATTGGGCCGCGCCGGGCTGCGACGCGGCTGTGTGCGGGGCGTCCTATATCCGGCGGCAATGCCAACAAACGGGTCGTTTTGAATTCAATTGAACTTGGAGGCCGACAGTGAAGCGTCTGCTGATCGTGCACCACACGCCGTCGCCGCATTGCCAGGAAATGTTCGAGGCGGTCCTCTCCGGTGCCACCGACCCCGAGATCGACGGTGTCGAGGTGGTGCGTAGGCCCGCGCTGACGTGCTCGGCCGCCGACATGCTCGACGCCGATGGTTATCTGCTGGGCACCCCAGCCAATCTCGGCTACATCAGTGGTGCACTCAAGCACGCGTTCGACCAGTCGTACTACCAAATTCTGGACTCCACCCGCGGCAGGCCGTTCGGGGTCTACCTGCACGGCAATGAGGGCACCGAGGGAGCCGAACGGGCCATCGACGGTATTACCGCGGGGCTGGGCTGGGCGCGGGCGGCGGAGACGGTCATCGTGTCCGGCAAGCCGACCAAGGATGACCTGGAGGCGTGCTGGAATCTTGGCGCGACGGTGGCGGCTGGGCTGATGGAATGAATTGGGCTTAGCCCGAGGATGTTTCGAACCCCGGCGAGAACAGCGTTTTGGCAATCATCGGTTGCACCAGAGCGGGATTAACGCGATCTATCGCACTTTGGAACGCTGTAGCAGCTCGCGGGCTAGTTCGGTCTGATGCCTGTCCAGGCGCCGCTGCCTGTACCGCCGAGGCGGCCGAGTCCTGCCCGCGGACCCGTTCACCGAGGCGGTCGACCTGGTTGCCGGTATTTAGGAACGGCGGAATCAGTACCTGCACGCCCTCCTTCTCCGAATCAGGTACTTGCGTTTGAGATTTCAGGGCGGGTGGGACCGCTATGTTCGGATCCGGCAGCTTCGACCCCGAGCTGGTGTCCTTGATCATATTGCTCTTGGTACCGGTGTTGTCCGGGGGCGGTGTCGGTGTGTCTGACCCGCCAGCGTGATGGGGGGTAGAAGCCGTTTGCAGTAGGCCACCGAGTGCCGGCGCAGTGGGCGATGTCGGCGATGTCGCCGGTGACGGGCTCGCGGCCTGCTCGAGGTACTGACGCCACGCCTGCAGGTAACTGAACAATTGTTGGGCGTAGTCCGGCGCGGTAGGCGCGGGCAGCGCCGGGAACGGTGTGGCGGGCATGGGCTGTCCAGCCGCCGGTGCGGCGGGCGGCATGAACGGGTTAGCAGGGGGCGGCGGGCTACCCGCCAGAGCGGTCCACTGCTGCAGAAGCTGTTGTCCTGCCTGAAGATAGGCGAACAGCTGCTGCAAATAATCAGGTGAAGGTGTGAACATTTCAGCCTCCTGCAGGTGCGGTCGGAAGAGGTGTAGGGATGCCGAGCGGGTAGGGAGCCACGATGTCCAAGGGATGCGGCAGTGACCGCTCGCAGAAATCTGAATCGAGATTGCGTAGGGGGCGGGTGTCCGCGGGCTCGCGATTCTCGATGTCGAACACATAGCAGTAATCGCCTGCGGGGGTGGGCATCCGGATCGGACTCGACAGGCTCTGATCGAGGAACCCGTACGGGAACACCCACTCAAGCGGCGGGCTCTTCTCCCGGCGGTCGGCACCGCCCGATTCCACCCAGATGTAGTGGTCGAGAATGGCATTGACCGCGTGGCGGGCCGACTCACATGCGGCTTCCATAGACGTCAACCGAGTGAATGTCTTGTTCCACGTGCCCGCGAAGACCACCGAGTTGTTGTGCACTTGGTAGCCGCCATGACGCGCTTGCCAGACATTGGCCAGCTCAAGGTTCTTGTGCCAGACGTCCTCGGGCGGAATGAAGCTCCACGACGTTCCGTGCGGATTCCACGGCTCGGCGCTGGGCCGGTTGCCCCAGTCTCCCACGATGGGAACCAAGTATGGCGTCTTGTTGCGGACCACCCGGCCTTGACCCTGACCGGGGCCGCCCCCCATCACGAGACCGCGATCGAGCGCGTACCACATCGGCGTCGGCACGACCCCATGTCCGGCCGAGCTGGAATTGCCGGCCAGGGCGGTGGTGATCTGGCGCCACACTTCTGAGGCGATCTCGTCGGCGGTGCAGTCGCGTGCCGCCTTGGCCTGGCCGAACTCGTCGACCACGTGAGACGACGGGGTATTGAAATCGCCAATGTCGACCGAGAGCACCGAGACGTGGCCGTCGCGGTCCAAAATCGGTCGCTTCTCCCACAATCCGCTCTGGTTGACCGACGAGAGACCCCATTCGCTGCCGACGTAGAGCATGTGGCCGCGGACAAGTTGAAACTCGGTATCGAAGTAATACTGGATCCCACACAGTGTTTGGAACCGATCCCAGGGGACTCGGCCCAGCTGGTCCATCGAGTAGGGGTCTCGCCATTGCTTCGGCCGGGTGTCGCGGGGTTGCAGCGGGCCATCGGGCGGGGGAGCTGTGGTGGTGAATCCTGCCAGCTTGGCTGCAGTACCGCCGGTGCCTCCGGCGTGCAATGCGGAAGCGAGGTATTCGGCCGCCGGTGCATCGACCGCGACGACCGTGTAGTCCGCGGTCACCCGGGCGCCGTTGGTGAACGTGATCTGCGCACGCGGCCGTAGATGAGGCGGCTGTTTCGGGTCGAGCGCCGGCGGGTCAAGCCGAAGCGCCGCCGTATGGACGAAGCGGACGCCGAGCGCAAGGAGGTGGTGATACCAATGGTCGAACCACGATTCGGTGGTGGGACCGTTGAGCACGCCGTCGGCCTTGTTGTCGCGGCGGTCCATGCTCAGGTACAGCTGCAGATTCGTGCTGAGATTCGTCCGCGCGTCACCCCAGCGCGAGTCGAGGGCGACCAAAACTCTTGGCATCTGACGCAATAGCTTGTCGCACCGCGGCGTATAGGTATATCTGTTCGTCCCGCTCTGGGGATCGTGCCCGACGAAGAAGTCGTATGCCGAGACGTTCTGCAGTTCGAACGCGCGGCGTAGCGGGCTGGTGACGAGGTAGCGCAGCAGCCGGCTCTCGTAGATCGCGACATCTGTCGGGGCGAATCCGAACGTCGTGAGTTGCGTTAAGACACTGAGGAATTCGGCAGGGCTCCGCGGCAGTTCGCGAGGAAAGATGAGCGAGGGTTCGCCGTCGGCGGTGGCGCCCTGGGTGACGACTCGCCGGACGTTGTCGTAAACGGTGCGTGAGGTCGGCGTCCAGTGCGACGTGCCGTCGGCCCGATGGGTGTTCTGGTACACCGGGATGCGCTGAAACATGTCCCAGATGTGTAGGTAATACGCCGGGAAGAAGCGGAAGCCATGCTCACCCGCCACGGCCCGGCCGGGCGAGGGCGGGTGACCCCGGCGCCCGGGGAACGGTCTCAGCTCAGCGTCACTTCCGTTGTGTGTGCCGACCGTCGAATATTGAGATGCGGCAAGACCACCGAGCTTGACAGGCGGGTACGAACCGGCAGATTTGGGGCCCAATCCGTTGCGCTCGTCGTGTTCTGCCTCGTACACCGTGACGACGAACCCTCGCTCGGCGAGTTCCTGAGCGGCGGTCAACCCGGCGATGCCGGCGCCGATCACCGCTACGGTGGGACGGCGCTTGCAGGATCCCGGTGTTGTGATGCCGTCGGTCATGGCGTACCCACCCTCAGATCCGACAGCAGCGCGGGCACGCTTGCCGCTCTGACCGCGGCGTGCACATACGCCCGTAGCGAAGCGTGGGCGCGTTGGATGTCATCGAGCGAGCCGCGTACCGTCACCATGCCGGCCTCGACGGCGTCATCCAGGCCGACCTTGGCGTCGATGAGGTCCAGGATGGTCGTTCGCGACGTGGTGATGCGGACGCTGACCGTCTGCGCGGAACCGGCAGACACCTGCAGATGATCGCCACCGCGGATAGAGAACACTTCATCGCCGACATCGAGCTCGACAACCATTGGGCCGAGTTCGGCGACCAGCAGTCGGTAGCTGCCGGGGACATCTTCTCGCAGATGTTCGACTGACCGGCGAAGGAGCGATGAAATGTTTTCAGCCATAGAGGAACTCGAATACACCGGTGCCCTCAAATTCGAAGGTCTCGCCGTTGACCGTGCCGCTCGCCCGCACCGTTCCGTCGGTTTCGCAGAGCACGGTTGAGCGGTCGAGACGCACTTCGCTGGGTTGCGCCAGTCGAGCATAGGAACGTGAGTGAAATTCTGCGCGCACTGTATCGCCGGCGCGGGTGGCATTGATGGCGATTCGCTCTGGGACACCGGGTACTTCACCGTCGAGCAGTAGCCGCATCGGTGGTGGCAGGGTGCAGTCGGCCGGGCGGGGGAGCCTCCCGTTCGAGCGCGTCTGCACTGCGGCGTGACGAAATATCGCGGCCGGCTCGTCGTGATGCCATACATAGAGCGACCGCGACACCGAGCGCAGCCAGTTGCGGTCTGTGATCTCCACGAACACCATTGACCACGGGTTCTCGGGCCCGCTGGGCAGGATGGTTCCCCATATCCAGCCGAAGTCGTCGCCCCACCGGAATCGGCCCCAGTTATGGTCGTGATAGGCGAGGTCGTCGTCGAAACGGTGTTCTCGATCGCCGATGTGCAACCAGCCCTGCGCGCGCAGCCTCGGCACAAAGAGCCAGCTGATCCGGCCGTCGCCCGCGGGCTCGTTGCGGACCGCGAACGGCTGACTGGTCGAGCTGAAATGCACGTCGCCCTGAATCGCATTGTCGGGGAGATCAATCGACACGCGATAACCGTCGGGCCGGATGGTCATCCGGTTGGTACCGATAGTCAGCGCGCCGAGGTCGGCGGATACCGCTACAGCGTGCTCGTCGAATCGCTCGATGGCACCGGCCCAGTTCTCGTCATGTGCGATCACGATGACGCGCGGTGCGAGCCGGACGTCATCGGTGCCGAATACCTCGTTGTTGAGACTGAAGTTGATCAGTATCCGCACGCCGTGCCCATGGATCACAAAGTGATGCCATTCCTTGAACCCAGCGGGCCGTGCCGCGGCCAGGATCGGGGTTCGCAGGAAGTCGCTGCGGGCGAGTACCGCGGTCATCGCAGGAACCTCGTGGCGGTGACCTCATGGGGGTTCTGCGATGGGGTGACACAGTTGGCCATTCGCTCGATTGCAGCACCGGTGCTCGCCAGCCCGAGCAGTGCATACACGAAGTCGTCGCAGTCAGCGGCGGGTCGAGGCTCCTGGTCACCGTCGGCAGCCATGGTGCGAACCATGTGCGCCAGGGCCGCAATGCCCAGCAGATAGCCGAAGAAATCGCTTCTATCGGCCAGTGCTTCCTGCGGATCGGTGAGCGTCATGCGAACCCCTCGGGCCGCAAACGAGCCAGCGTGGAGTCGTCAAGGCCGTGCCCGACCAGAGCATCGACCAGCAGATCCGCCCAGGCGTCCGGGGTTCCGCTAGGACTGGCGGGGCCGCCAAGGACGTTGAGGCTGACCATCTCCCAGACCCGTCGAAGGTTCTCCACCGATTCCGAGGCGATCAGTCCGTCACGTAGGCGGGCTCCCCGAGGGGTGTCCGCGTATCGGCGTCCTTCGGCGACGAGGAGGTCATGTATCTTCCGGGCGGCCGCGGGGTTACCGAGGACCGCGCGCCGTGCGCCGAGTAGGAGGTCGAAAGTAGCTCGCGCTGTGCCGTCGGCTTCGTCGGGTGGCGGCGGCTGCAACTGTGGTGTCGCGCGGTCGATGAGATCAAGGGTGAGCTCGCGGACACGCTCGAGTTCCGCCAGCATCCCGGCCATCTCTTCGGGGCTCATCGCGTTCGCCCGTGTACGTAGTCCACGAGATCGGCCAGCATGTCACGGTGGCGGCTGTGCGGGAACCAGTCCAGGCTTGCCAACACCGCCGCTGCCTTCTCGGCATGTGCCGCGGCGACATCGCGTGCGTGTCTCAGCGAGCCGACATCGTGCATCAATTCATAGAGCCACCGAACATCATCGATGCTTTTGCACTCCGACGGCCGGTGCTGCTGTAGGCGCCCCTCGAGTTCGGCGCGTCCCGACTCGGACAGCTCGCCTCGAGTAGTCAGCGAATCGAGGAGCTCTGTCACACCCAGTTCGCCATCCACACTGGGGCGGCGCTTCGCCATAATCGCCATGGCGCGAGCCTGATCCGATGGTTCGGCGTGCCGCACGGTGTGCAACAGCATGAGGGTGCGCTTGCCCTCCCAGATGTCCCCGCCAATCTCCTTGCCGTACTCCTCCGGGTCGCCACGAAGGTTGAGCAGATCGTCGGTTATCTGAAAGGCTGCGCCGAGATGGCGGCCGAAAGACTCCAACGGTTCCATGCGATCGGGCGCCGCCCCGGCCGCGATCGCGCCGGCTTGCAGGGGAGTAATGAACGTGTACCAACTGGTTTTCAGCTCCACCATCTTCAGGTAGTCGGCATCATTGAGCCGCCACCTGTTCGACCGCACCCAGTCGAGCTCTAGGGCCTGTCCGTCGACAGTGAGCCGGGTCATCTTGGCGACGGCCCGCAGGATGCGCAGCGCCGGCCCGAGTCCCACGCGTTCGACATTGTCGAGCAGCGGTTGCAGCGACAGCGAAAGCATGGCGTCGCCGACATTGATGGCGATTGGCACGCCGTGGTCGATGTGCAACGTGGGTTTGCCACGCCGCCACCAGGATTCGTCTTCGATGTCGTCGTGGATCAGGAATGCATTGTGATAGAGCTCCAGAGTGGCGGCCGTAGGCAGCACGGCTTCGAGATGGCCGCCGAGTCCAAGACACGCCGCGATGCTCAGCGCCGGCCGAAGGGCCTTTCCGCCCCGTAGTGGGTAATCGAGGATGAGGTCGTAGAGGCCGCCTTCTTGGCGTTCATCCGGTCCGTAGAGTCGAGCGATCTCCCCGTCGCAGGCCTCTTTACACAGCGCGAGATAGTCGTCGAGCTGGCGGGCCACCATCGGGTTCGGTTCGCCAGCGAATGACTCAGGGCTCGTGGATGTTGGCGAGGCCGCGGTCATCCGTGATCCTCAACGCGTAGCGGATTCGTGCAGTGAGCCGTATGTTGCCCCCACCGGTTTCGCCATCGATCTCCAGGCTGGGAGGAACGCTCACCGCCACGTCCACCGGCTCTTCACCGGGCGATGCCTCCGGGGCTGCGCCCTGCGGAATCCGCCGCCGCCGCCCCAGCACAACGATTCGCGTGTGTTTGTCGTCTCCGTTGAGCTTCGAGGTCCGGTGCAGCGCGTTGATATTCCCTGCGGCGAGCAGTGGCTCGAGGATGAAAGTTCCACCCGAAATCTGGCTGAGATTGGTGAGTCCAATCGTATTCGTGATCAGGCAGGAAGGCGCCCGATACCCACCGTCCTCCACGTGCGCGCGGGCGAGGATCAGCTGGTTCAAGAGATCGGTGGCCCCGTTGTTCGTCGGCAGACTCAGCGTGGCATTGGTATAGAGCTTCGGCAGGATGTTGTTGTCGAAAATTCTTGCGAGCACTTTCGTCCTCGCCATCACTTCGGTGAGCAGCGCATCAGGGGTCGGTGCATTCGCCTGGGCGAGGGTGACCTGAAACCTCTTCCGCTTATAGATGAGGTTTTTAAAGCCGGGAGGGCTGAATTTGCCGTCAGCGACCGTGATCTGACCAGGGTCGCCCACGTCCCAGTGCGGGATGGATTGCCAGACAATGCTGCACTGCGCGAAAGTCTCGCGAACCGCCTGGTTGGCCAAAGCAAATCGCTCAGCACTCATGTACATAACTACGAACCCCCGACAAGTCGTAGATCTTTCGCCTCGATCATGGCAGAGGAAATCGACGCGCGCGCAATCAATTCACCGAATTTCCAAAATGGAGTAGTGAACTACTTGCTAAGCAGAACGATCTCCTGACCGGGGTCCAATTCGCCACGCGAGATCGCGTCGCAGTGCGCTAAATGCAATGGCGCAACCGGATCGTCGGGCAGCAACGCGCGGCAGCGCTCGAAAGCGGCTCGCGCTCCATCGACGTGACCCGCATCGAACAGGGCGAACGCCTCGTCGAAGGCGGGTTGCGCAGCACGCTTCGCATCCCGAAGATCTGGTGAATCCGCTTCGTACACCTCATAAATGACGACCGGCTTCTTTCGGTTGACCACCCTGACCATCTCCATGCGCCGCGCGCTGAACTCCTCCAGATGGGCAATGCGCCTATACGTCTGGTCGGAGATCAGCAACGCGGAACCATATCGCTTGTTCGTGCTCTCGATCCGCGCGGCGAGGTTAACTGCGTCGCCGATCAGGGTGAGCACCATGCGGTTAACTCCGCCGACCAGACCGACCCCCACGGTGCCGGTATTGATCCCGATACCGGCCCGCAGCTCCTCGGAACCGCGAGCCTTGCGTTCTTGGTTGTGCTCGCGCAGGGAGCGCAACATGCCCAACCCCGCTCGGACGGCGTCCGCCTCGGACTCGAAGACGGCGACGATCTCGTCACCGCGCATGTCTTGGATCATGCCGTTGTAGCCGATGATCGGCATTTCCACCGCGCGCATGAAGCCCGATGCCAAGTTGCCTGCCTCGGCTACATCCATGTCCTCGATCATGGTCGTGTAACTGCGGATGTCGCTGATCAGCACGGTCATCTCACGTTCGACGCGGTAACCGCTGCGCACGCGGCGGAGGTCGTCGATGTCGAGGATCCGCAGCAGTTCATTGGGCACGAAGCGCGATTGCACGTCGATCAGCGATTGCCGGTACTCGTCGGCGGCCCGCAGCCGTGCTTCGAGCTGGAAATTCCACAACGGCGCGGCCGCCTGGACGCATAAGAAGGCGACGGCCTGTTCGTCGACGGTGCTGAAAACTCCTGCGGATTCGCCCTTCTCGGCATAGACCACGCCGATTATCCTGTCGTGCAGAATGATTGGAGCGGCAAGTGTTGACGGCTTGGTTGCTGCGCGATCCGCGGCAACGATCACGGGGGAGCCGTCCTCGATCACCCGACGCACGACATCCGCATCGTATGAGACCTCGGTCCATGGCCCATCGATGATCGAGATGGCGCCTCGGTCGTTGATGGCCCGAACCGTCAGGTGTTCCGATTCACCAGTGAGGAACAGAACTCGATCCGCACCGGTCGTGTCAGCCACCGACCCGAGAATGATGTTGGCCAGAGTGTCCGCAGTCCGAGCGGCGGACATTGAGTGAAGCAGTTGATGTGCCCCGACCGGATCGATCCCGGCCGAACCCGTCAGGTCACGGCGAAGTAGCCAGGGGTGGTCCCGTGCCAGCTTGTCGGTGCGCACCACGAAACCGAGGTTCAGCCATCGCTGGTATGCCGAGCGCAACATGTGTTCGCCAAGACTCGCCCGCCCCGTCTCCGTGTAGAGGGCAGCTGCTTCCTCATGAGTGTAGGCGCCCACGATGGGAAGCTGATTCTCTTCCGCAAGGGCGATCGCCTCGTGAAAGAAGCGATCTGCCTTGGTGTTCTGCCCGTGCGCTCGCGCCCACGCGCCTTGGATCAAGGCGTAGGGCGCCGCATAATTCTCGGGTGCGCCAGCCGCCCACTTCCGGTGCAGAGACAGAGCGCGGCGAACGAAGCGTGTCGTCGCGGAATCCTTTGGTGCGGAGTGGATCATGCTGAGGGCACCGAGCATGTAAACGAGCTGTGAGGCGGGCACTCCCGTCAGGCCGTCGATGTGCTCCATTGCTTCATGTGTGGCGGCGACCGCGCCGGCGTGGTCGCCGGTCCAGAAGTGCAGTCCCTGCCGCATCGCCGCGGCCGCCGCGAGTGCCACCGTGTCGCCCTCGCGCCGGGCTGCGGGCAGTATCTCGCGCTCGTCATAGCCGCTCTCGCCAGCGAGCAGAAGCGGATCATCGCTGCGCCCCATGAGGTTGAGACAGATCTGCTGCATCCCTTGGCTGAGTGCACTGGGCACCGGTTGGGAACGGATGTGCGGGATCAGCGATCGCGCCAGGGCGTCGATCTCCGCCAGCGGACGGCCGAGCCAGAACGACTGCGAGAGCAGAACCGTGACCAGAAATCCGGCGTTCTCCTGGTCACCTTGGTCGAGTGCCTCCTCGATGGCCTCGCGGAGCTGGCCCAATCCGTCGCGGATCGGATGGCGCCAATGCTTGATGTAGTCCAAGTGCATGAACACCGTCTGCGGGCGGGCCTCACGGAATTCCGGACGCGCCGCCAGCGACCTGCCGGCCTCGCCGAAGCGCTGGGCACCTTCGTAGTCACCGAGCAATACGAGGACGATGCCGTACCCGGCGATCACCAACGGTGATGACGGCGTGTGGCCATGAGCGAGAGTGAGATCGAGTTGCTTCCGAACGAGCAGGGGCAGGATGTTCGGCCGGATGAGAACGGCCATGTTGCACAACTCGGCGAGAATCGGGTGCAGCGCGATGACTCGCTCGTCCTCACAGTGCGGTAGGTCCAGCAGTCGTTCGTTGCTCCAACGTCGCATCGTCATCTTCATCCGGATGACGGCATTACCCATGCGCGGTTTGCCGGCGTCGGCCGCTACCCGCTCACCGAGTTCATCGAGCGCGCGAAGCCCGATCTCGAGCGCATCTTGGAGGCGGTTCTCCACGACACGCCCTTTGAGGCGTAGATAGGCGATTCGCGCACGGTCGGGCGGTTGGTCCAGGAACTCCTCGGCCTCGTCGAGCAATGCGTTGAGGGTCGCCACATCACCGACGAGCAAGGCGGCGTCGGCGGCGTCGAGGTGTAACTGCCGCGTCAGCGTGAAGTGGGTGGCCCACCGTTGCTCGCCGAGCAGGTCCAGCGCACTGCGGCAGTAATCCAGGGCCAACGGAAAAGAAGCCTGGGCCCGGGCTTTTCGCGCGGCGCGTCCGACGACTTCGACGAAGCCGGTGCGTTCGGCATCATCCGTCAGACCGAGACCAGCAATGCTCACGTGGCGCGCAGCTTCGAAGACCCGGTCGTCCCCGAGAGCGATCAGCCGTCGGCCGATGCGGAGATGGATCGCGCGGGCATCGTCGTCCGACAACCCCGCGCGTGCCGCTTCAGCCACCCGGTCATGGCTGAATCGGTAGTGGGCGTCACGGCTGATGGCGTTGGTGATCCGCTGACCGCGGGCATCAAGGGCCTCGATCAGTCGAAGCTCGAGGCATGCCCACAGTGCACGCGCCACGACGTCGGGTGACTGCGCCGCGGCGGCGGTGGCGTCATCGAGGTCGAACTCGTCGCCGATGCACGCCAGTGAACTCAACACTTCCCGGTCGGTGGGGCGGAGCTGGTCGAGATAGCGGGCCAGGAATTCGGCGGTGGTCGCGGAGACCTCGATAGACGTGAGAACCCGAAGGTCCCAGCTGGGCTGGCCCCCCGGGCCGACGGGCGTGAGCGCGCCTTCGCGCTGAGCGCGGTAGAAGAGTTGCCGGACCTGGAGCGGATTGCCGCCTGTCCGATAATGGAACTCTGCGGCCACGTCGCCCACCTCCACGCTGCGGCCGCAGACGTCGGCGAGCAATTCCTCGACATCTTCGCGGGCCAGCGGTTCGAGCTGGATAGCTTGCAGGCCATCGGATTTCAGAGCCGCGGCGATCGGATCGAACTCACCCGCCCGGTGCGCGCCCAGGAGCAGAACGTTGCGGAGGGACACCGTCAAGAGTTCGGCGAGTAGCAGCAGCGTGTCTCGGTCAGCCCACTGAAGGTCGTCAACCGCAAGCACCACCGGCCGATAAGAGGCTGTGGCGGAGAGCAGCCGAATGATGGCCCGGTGTAGCTGACGGCGCGAGTCCGCCGCATCAAGATCGTCGGCGTGCCCGAAATCGCCCAGGAGAGTGGCCAATTCGGGGACGAGTTCGGCGAGGGTGCCGGCGGTGCCCGACATGTCACTGACGAGTTCGGTTTGCCAACGCGCGCGCTCGGCGGGCCCGGTGGCCTGCATGCTGCGTACGACGGAGCCGAGCGCGCTGGCCAACGCCGAGTACGGCGCGGGCGCATCGGCTCGGCAGCGTCCATAAGCGAACACGCAGCCGCCCTTGGACGCCTCGATGCCAAAGGCCTGGATCAGGGTGGACTTGCCGACACCCGGAGCACCGCTGAACAACAAGCAGCCCCCGCCGGTCCGCCCCGCTGCTGCCACTGCCGCTCGAAGTTCGTCGATCTCCTGTCGGCGGTCGACGACGCGGCCGTCCAGGTCCAGAACCGGAGTCGTCACGTCAGCGGACGCATCTTTGCGAGGACCGTCGATGGAACAGCTGCGTGCTGAATTCGCGGGTCGATTCGGAAATGCATGGCTAACCCCCCAGGGCCTGTTCATACATCGTAATGACGAACCACCCGCTACGCGCCAGATCGGAGACCCGTTGACTGCCTGGTCGGGCGCATCTAGGCTCACCGAAGTGGCAGTCAACTGTCGGATGTGAACTCTGGGCGAGGAGACACCGTAACGAATCAGGTCGACGTCGATTTGCCCACGATGCCTGCCCCACGGGCACCCCGGTGCCCGCTCGATCCGCCGGTAGAGTTTGCTGCGTGGCGGGCGGAGCCAGGGCTGCGCCGAGCGACCAACCTCTTCACCGGACAGCCGGCCTGGGTGGCCAGCCGCTACGAGGACATTCGGGCTGCGGTCACCGATCCGCGGATGAGCGCCAACACCCTTCCCGAGTCGGTCAAACCACCCGGTGAAGACGACGACATGCCGGTGTTCTTCGCGCGCACCGACGATCCCGAGCACAACCGGTTACGCCGCATGCTCACCATGGACTTCACCGTCCGGCGCGCCAAGGAGATGGCGCCCGACATCCAGAAGCTCGTCGATGGTTTCCTGGACAAGATGATTGCGGCCGGGCCGCCCTGCGATCTCGTTCGCGACTTCGCGCTGCCGGTGCCGTCGCTGGTGATCTGTCTGCTGTTGGGCGTGCCCTACGAGGATCACGAGTACTTCGAGGAGCACAGCGTCGCGGGTCTCGACGTCAAAACGACTGACGAGCGGAGAACCGCATCGATCATGACGATGATCGGGTACATCACCGAACTACTGCAGCGCAAGAAGGACGAGCCGGGCGACGACCTGTTGTCGCGCTTGATGACCCAGTACGTCGCGAACGGTGAGATCAGTGTGATGACGGCTGCGATGACCGGATGGGTCATGCTGCAGGCCGGTCACGAGACCACGGCCAGCATGATCGCACTCGGCACGCTGGTGCTGTTGAAGAATCCGGACGCCTTCGCCCGGCTGCGCGACAGTGACGACGCGAACGTCCGGCTCCAGATCATCGACGAGCTGTTGAGGTACTTGACGATCGTGCACAGCGGGCTGGTCGACCGGATCGCGACCGAGGACTTCGAACTGGGCGGACAATTGGTCCGCAAGGGCGAGCACGTCATGATGAACCTGACCGCGGGGAACTACGACCCGGCGTTCGTCGATCACCCCGAAACATTCGACATGGACCGAAACCTGCGCGGCCACTTGGCCTTCGGGTATGGAGTGCATCAGTGTGTCGGACAGAACCTGGCGCGTACAGAATTGGACATCGCGTTGACCACCCTGGCGCGCCGGCTTCCGACCCTGCGGCTGGCCGGGCCCGAAGAAAACCTGGACTTCATGAACGACCAAGCCATCTGGCGCCTGAAGGAACTGCCGGTCACGTGGTGACGACAACGCGTGTACGAGCTGACGCGGCACGCAACGCCGAGCGGATACTGCATGCCGCCCGCGAGGTTTATGCCGAAGTGGGCCCCGACGCCCATATGGAACTGGTAGCTCGTCGCGCCGGGGTGGGGGAGCGAACCCTGTATCGCAGATTTCCCACCAAGGGTGATCTGATCCGTGCCGCCCTCGACCAGAGCATCGCCGAAAACCTTTTGCCCGCAATCGAAAAGGCCCGGCAGAACGGCGACCCGCTTCAAGGCCTCACCGACATCGTCGAAGCCGCGATCTCGCTGGGTGCGCGCGAACACAGCATCCTGGCCGCGGCGCGCAAAGCCGATGCACTCGACAACGTGTCGGCGCGACTCGACGAGGCGCTCTACGAGCTGATGCGCCGAGCCCAGGAGGCGGGTGTGGTGCGGGCCGACCTGGTCGCCGACGACCTTCCCCGCATCATCGCGATGCTCAACAGCGTGCTGTGGACCATGGATCCCACCAGCGACGGCTGGCGGCGCTACGTGACCCTGATGCTCGACGCCATCACGACAACCGCACCACGCCCACTGCAATCAGCCGTCCCGCTGCGTCTTCCGTCGCACACGGGGAGTTGGCCGTTGTGATCAGAGGGTCTTCAATCGGCAGGCGGTACCGTCGCGCTAATCGTCACCGGAGGTTGCCGCCCCAATGTCGAGGACTCCGCCGCCTTCGACGTCGTCCACCTCCACCACCGGGTCGTCACGATCATCGAATTCCAGTCGCAATGCGCGCGACATGATCGCGTGCATGACGTACATGGTGGTGGTGTAGGTGAATTCCAGAATGTCCTTGTCGCTGAACACTTCCCGCAGTTGTGCCATCAATTGGTCGGGCACGCGGCCCTGTTGGCCGGCCAGGCAGTCGGTGTAGGCCAGCAACAGCTTCTCGGCGCGGTCGAAACAATCCGCGGTCTGCCACGACGGGACCGCGGCGATCTTGTCCTCCGAAATCCCTGCCGCCCGGCAGGCCTTGCAGTGCTGGGAGAACACGAACTGGCTACCGACTACCCAGCCCGCCCGGATCTGGCCAAGCTCGCGATAGTCGGCGCGGATGCCGACTTCCTCGCGGTACAAGCGGAATCCGCGCACGGCATGCCGAAGCGCCGCGGGGGAGTTCGCCATCACGGTCCACCAGTCACCGCGCGTCCCGCCGATTGTGCCGGGTTCGGCAACGGGGTCGCGATCACCGAACATGAAGTCGTACATGCCGCGAGTGAAGTCGTCGGCGACCTCGGCGCGGGAGACCTGGTCTAGCGATGGCATGGTGAATTCCTCTCGGCAGGAACCGAATTCAAGGGCGCAAGCCCGAGAAAATCATCTCGGCGAACACCTCGCCGATCTCCGTCAGTGAACGACGCCCGCCCGGCACGTACCACTTGTGAATCCAGTTGAACATGCCAAGTATCCCGTGCATCACGAGCCCTGCATCCAGGTCGCCGCGGAAAACGCCGGCCTTCACACCCTCATCAATGATGGCAAGCAGCGTGTCCACGTAGTCCTGGGCGTTCCTGCTGATGCCTTCGGCGTCGGGAATCCCGGCGATGTGCTGGCTCTCGCTGAACAGCAAGAACAGCTCTGGGTACTTCTGCAGATCTTCGACAAAACAGTGCAGTGCGGTCCGCAGTTTGACGTCGGCAGGCCCGTCGGAGTCCAACGCCTCACGGCAGTGGCGGGTCATTTCACGCGCAGGCTCCTCGACCAGCGCGATCAGCAACTCTTCCTTCGTTCCAACGTAGTAGTACAGCGATGCCCGATTGATGCCGACTTCGGCGGCCACGTCTTCGAGCCGGGCGCGGGCAAACCCCTCACGGCGGAACACCTCAGTCGCACCAGCCAGGATGCTGCGCCAGCGCTCGTTGGACGCCCGGTGATCTGCTGCGCGACGTTCTATGCGGCGCCTGGCGTTGTCGCTTTGCTGACGTGTGGCTGGGATCGGTCTCGCCTTCCAGTCGTGCTCTGTTCGCCGTATCAAAATACGTCATCCGACCTGCGAGCTCGCCTACTGCGACGCATCTCCGTCGGGTCGCCAACCCGACCCACCTGCGCGGAGCGACACGATTTCATTCGCTTCCTGGACCGGCGGGCCGCCCGGCCCTACCGTCTTCTGCATGTCGGGAATCGCCGAGATCGCATTGGGAGCCGCACCGATCGCAGGCGGAGCGCTGCTCGGCGTCGCCGCCGGCAACCTCCGCGGACCTGATGTCCGTGGCGCTATCAAGGCCGATCTCGAACTGCTCGAGAAGCTGCCCGAAGACAACGTCGATCTGCGGGCCAGGCTGCGCCAGAGCATCAACGAACGCATCGTCGACTTGATCGACGCCACCGAGAAGAGCCGCGAATTGCGCGAGATCGCGTCGTCCTACAAAGGCAACTGGCGCGACATCGTGGTGTTCGTCTGCGCGGTGCTGTTCACGATCGTCTGGTGGAACGTCCCGCACAGCCGCACCAACTGGCTGGTGACGTTCATCTTCCTGATCGCGCTGTCGGGTCTCGTCGCCGTCTACGCATCGCGCGGCGTCATTCGCGCGCTGGCCAGCCTGCGTCGCAGCCGCGACCACAACTCAGCGGACTAGGTGCGCCCCGAAGAAGTCCTTCATCGCATCCCAGTGCCGTTTCGCCGCGGCCTCGTCGTAGGGGCCGTTGTCGGGGACCGCGAATCCATGCTCGGCCGGATACCACTCGATGGTGTGCTCGACGCCGGCCGCCGTCAGAGCGTCGTCGAGCGTTTTGGCCTGGGCCTTGGTGAACGAGGCGTCGTCCCGGGCCCCGCCCACATAGACCGCTGCCGTGATCTGATCGGCCAGCAGATGCGGGCTCCCCGGATCGTCGGTGGCCAGGCCGCCACCGTGAAACGACATCGCCGCCGCGACGCGTTCGGGCACCCGGCCCGCGACCGTCAACGACGTCCGGCCACCCATGCAGTAGCCGGTGGTGCCGAACGTCTCGCCGGTGACTTCGGGGCGCGCCGCCAGGTAGTCGAAGAACGCCCGAGCATCGGAGGCCATCGCGTCCGGGGTGACGCTGCCGATCATCGAGAACAGGCGTTGCCGCTCACTCTTGTCGCTGAACACCGTCTCCATGTCGAACGGCGCCCAGTCACCGCTGCGGTAATAGACGTCGGGCACCAGCACCGCGTAGCCCAGGTCGGCCAGCTGGGCCGCCATGTCGACGCCCGTGGCGCGGGTACCGCCGGCGTCGGGATACATGATCACCCCGGGCCAGGGCCCCTGCCCGGCGGGGACGGCGAGGGTGACCGGACAGGTTCCGTCGGCAGTGGTGACAGTGTCGGAGATGGTCGGCATGGCTTCGTTTGTACTCTCTGCCCGCAGACGTAAGCTGAGCGGGTGCCGATCGCCACGCCGTACGAGGATCTGCTGCGACTTGTGCTCGAGCAGGGCACACCGAAATCCGATCGGACCGGCACCGGTACCCGCAGCGTGTTCGGCCACCAGCTGCGCTACGACCTCTCGGCCGGCTTCCCGCTGATCACCACCAAGAAGGTGCACCTCAAGTCGATCGTCTACGAACTGCTGTGGTTCCTGCGCGGCGACTCCAACGTCGCCTGGCTACAGCAGCACGGTGTCAGCATCTGGGATGAATGGGCTTCGCCGACAGGTGATCTCGGTCCGGTGTACGGCGTCCAGTGGCGGTCGTGGCCGACGCCGTCCGGGGACCATATCGACCAGATCAGCGCCGCGCTGCATCTGCTGCGCACCGACCCGGACAGCCGCCGGATCATCGTCTCGGCGTGGAACGTCGGCGAGATCCCGCAGATGGCTTTGGCCCCGTGCCACGCGCTCTTTCAGTTCTATGTCGCCGACGGACGGCTGAGCTGCCAGCTCTACCAGCGCAGCGCGGACCTGTTCCTCGGGGTGCCGTTCAACATCGCCAGCTACGCCTTGCTGACCCACATGATGGCCGCTCAGGCTGGACTGGATGTCGGGGAGTTCGTCTGGACCGGCGGGGACTGTCACATCTACGACAATCACGTCGAGCAAGTCACCGAGCAGCTGAGCCGTGATCCTCGCCCGTACCCGGAACTTGTTTTGGCGCAGCGTGATTCGATCTTCGACTACACTTTCGAAGACGTCGAGATCCGCAATTACGATCCGCACCCGGCGATCAAGGCGCCCGTCGCCGTATGAGTATTGGCCTGATCTGGGCGCAGTCCACCTCGGGTGTCATCGGCCGTGACGGCGGGATTCCCTGGCGCCTTCCGGAGGACCTGGCCCGCTTCAAGGACCTGACGATGGGACACACCGTCGTGATGGGCCGGCGCACCTGGGAGTCGCTGCCGGCTTCGGTGCGTCCGCTGCCGGGCCGCAAAAATGTCGTACTCACCCGGCAAGCTGACTACATGGCTGACGGAGCGACGGTGGTGACCGGGCTGGACGAGGTGCACGACGCCGACATGTGGGTGATCGGCGGGGCGGAGGTCTATCACCTGGCCCTGCCCGCGGCGACGCACTGCGAGGTGACCGAGGTCGAGATCGACCTGCGCCTGGAAGACGACGACGCGCTGGCCCCGGTGCTCGACGAATCCTGGGTCGGCAAGTCCGGCCCCTGGCAGGACAGTCGTTCGGGGCTGCGCTACCGGTTCCACTCCTACCTGCGGGCATGACCCGGCTGTCGGCAGATCAGGCCCGCCGCGTCGCCATTTCGGCGCAGGGCCTGGCCGAGCCCAAACCCCGTGGTGCCGTCACCCGCTCGCATCTGCGCCGGCTGATCAACCGGATCCAGGTGCTGCAACTCGACTCGGTGTCGGTGGCGGTGCGCGCGCACTACGCACCGGTGTTCAGTCGGCTCGGCCCCTACGACCGGGACGTCCTCGATTCTGCGGCGTGGAGTCACAGCGCGCGGGCGCCGCGGCTGCTGGTCGAGTATTGGGCGCACGAGGCCGCGCTGATGGCGGTGGAGGACTGGCCGCTGATGCGGTGGCGGATGCGGGAATACACCCACGGCCGGTGGGGCAAGGAGATCGTCAAGAAGAATCCGCAGCTGGCCGAGAACATCCTGGCTGCCGTCGACGAACTCGGTCCGAGCACCGCGGGCCAGATCGAAGCGCATCTGGAAGGCGAGCGGGCGCGCCGCAAGGGCCCGTGGTGGGATCGCAGCGACACCAAGTGGGTGGCCGAGGCGCTGTGGTCGTCGGGCGCGCTGACGACGGCGACGCGGTCCGGGTTCGCCCGGCACTACGACCTCACCGAGAAGGCGCTGCCACCCGAGGTGTTCTCGCGCGAGGTCGACGACGCCGAAGCGGTGCGGGAGCTGATCCTGCGTGCAGCCAGCGCGCTCGGCGTGGCCACCGAACCCGATCTGCGTGACTACTTCCGGCTCAGTCCCAAGCAGAGCAAGCCCGCGGTCGCCGCGCTGGTCGCCTCCGGTGAGCTCGAAGAGGTCGAGGTCGACGGCTGGTCAGCGCCGGCGTACCTGGCGAGCGGTGTGACGGTGCCCCGGGCGGATCGCGGTACGGCGCTGCTGTGTCCGTTCGACCCGCTGATCTTCTTCCGTCCGCGCGTCGAGCGGCTGTTCGAATTCCATTACCGGATAGAGATTTACGTGCCCGAGAAGCAGCGAAAGTTCGGCTACTACGTGTGGCCGTTCCTGCTGGACGGGCGCCTGGTCGGCCGCGTCGACCTCAAGGCCGAACGGGCAGGCGACGCCCTCAATGTGGTCGGGGCGTTCACCGAGCCGGGCCAGAACCCGGCCCTGGTCGCGCCCCGGCTGGCGGCCGAACTGCAGTCGATGGCGGGCTGGCTGGGGCTGGGCACGGTCACGGTCGGTCAGCGTGGCGACCTCGTCGGCGCGTTGCGGCGTCACGTGTAGGGCCTGTCGCCGAGATCTGCATCAGGGTCGTGATGGAGTGCGATCAACAGCCATGGCGTCGATTTCGCGTACATGTCCGCGTCATCGAAATAGTTCGGCGAGGCTCTTCTTGTCGACTTTCTCACCCGGCAGGGTCGGGAGCGCGGTGGTGCTGATGTGCCATCGTGTGGGAATCGCGAAGTGCGCCAACATGTCCGAGACGTGAGCGCGCAGTTCGTCCTCGGTGGGCGCGAGATCACGTGGGCGGTGCACGACGACCGCCGCGAGTTCCTCGCCGAGGTCGGGATGCGGTAGCCCGATGGCGGCCACCTCGACCACCGCCGGATGGCTCGACAATGCGGCTTCCACCTGGCCGCAGCCGATGTTCTCGCCGCCGCGGATGACGATGTCCTTCGCGCGGCCGTCGATGAACAGATAGCCGTCCGTCAGATGGCCGAGATCGCCGGTGTGCAGCCAGCCCTCGTCGTCGACGGTCCCGTCGTCGATGCCGACATAGCCGTTCATCACCGTTGGTGAGCGGGCCAGGACTTCCCCGACTCCCTCGGCGTCCGGCCGGTCGATCGCCAGCTCCACCACCGGATAGGGGCGTCCCACCGTGCCCGGATACTTCTCCAGGTCGCGACCCGTTGCGGCGGTGAGAAATCCACCGGCTTCGGTCATACCCCAGGTGTTTCCGAGCCCGCGACTGGCGAGTTGCGGCAGCCGGATCCGCATCCGGTCCAGCAGTGCGGTGGGTACCGCCGCCCCGCCGAGCGGGAATGACCGCAACGTCGACAGGTCGAAGGAGTCGAACTCCGGGTGTTCGAGTACCCGGATCGCCATGGTCGGCACACCGCCCCAGTTGTGCACGCCCTCGCGTTCGATCAATCCGAGGATTTGACCGGCGTCGAACCGACCTTCGGGAATCACCACCCGGCCGCCAGTGAGGTGGTTGCTCAACAGATTCGACAGCCCACCGACATGGAACATCGGCGTACTCGCCAACGAGACCGTCTGTGGCGCATCCGGATTGAGCTGATGCGGCAGCCGCTTCGTGACGGCCAGGATGTTGTGCTGGTTGGCGATGACGGCACGTCGCGACAGCTCGACCGCCTTGGGCAGGCCGGAGCTGCCCGAGGTGAACAGAATCGCCGACGTCGCGTCCGGATCATCGATTTCGTACGAGCCGGCGTCCGTGGGGTACTGGGCGGCGGCGAACGAGCCGATGTCGCGGGTTGTCACCCGCACGCCGCCCAGCGGTGTGTCGGTCAAGATGAGACGCGGCTCGAGCAGTTCGATGGCGTGGTCGACGTCGGTCTGCTTCCACCAGCGATTGGCAAGCACCGGGACCGCGCCGCCCAGCCAGGCCGACCAGAGGGCGATCACCCACTGCGGACTGTTGTAGGCGTACAGCATGATCCGGTCTCCGGGCCGGGCACCCGCGTCCCGCAGTTCACCGACTCCGGCGTTCACGGCGTCGGAGAATGCGGCGAACGACACGCGTCGTTCACCGTGAACCAGAAACGTGCGGTCGGCCCACCGCTGCGACTCGGCGAAGAGGTCCGCGAATGTGGTTGGCCGAGGGGAGTACTGCACACCCGGGTGGCCGGCGTAGCCGGACGCTTCGATCTCGGTTCCCCAGCGCACGTCTGGCATGTGCCTCCTTGTTCGGGTCCGACCGGACTGAGTGAAGTTGCTATCGCGGCCTGCCGATATCACTACCATCGGTGGCAACCACGATCACAGCACGGGGGCGCAGGGACAAGTGCACGGCATCGGCCTGTGGTGGCGGCAGCCCGATCACTACGACTGGCTGACATCCTATCTGAAGGGCCGCCGGCTCCTGCCGTTCATGCGCTGGCTGATGTTCGTGGTGCTGCTGACCATCGCCGCGGCCATTGCGCTGACGTTGGCGAGCCCCGCCGGACCGCAGACCCCGGCGCAGCGCATCGCCGCGTACGTCGCCAGCGCGGGGCTGGCCGTGATCTCGGTGTCGTACCTATACCGTTGGCCGACTCGTGTTCAGTCTCAAGTGTTTTCGATCGCGGGTAATGCGTGTATCGCGGCGGGTGTTCTGGCGGAAGCCGACCCGCGCACCGCGATGATCGGCGCCGTGGCCTTTGTGGGGCTGGCCGGTTACGTCGCCTTCTTCCACACCGCACCCTTTCTCGTGCTGACCCTCGGCACGGGCGTGGCGACGGCGGTTGTCAGCGCCGTGCGGATCGCCATGGCCGGCGATACGGCGATGGCGGCGGCCAAGCTGCTCATCCTGTGTGGCGGGATATTGGCGGTCCCCTTCTGCGGGCAGGTGATGGTGCACTGGTTGTCGGTCGATTCCCTGAAGTCGTCGACCGATACGCTCACCGGCTTGCCCAACCGCCGCGGCTTCTTCCGGTCTGCCCAGGCGTTGTTGCGTCACGCTGACTACCGGTCTCGGCCCTATTTCACCGTGGCCATGATCGACCTCGACGGCTTCAAGAAGCTCAACGACACGTTGGGCCACCCGGCCGGCGACATGGTTCTCGTCGCCGTTGCCGACAGCCTCAGGCATGTCAGTGGCAGCAACACCGCAATCGCACGAGTGGGCGGGGAGGAATTCCTCTTCGCGCAGCTGTGCACTCTCGACGAAGCCCGGGACAGCACCGAAGAGTTGCGCAAGGCCATCGCCGCGGTGCCATGGGGCGTGACGGCCAGCTTCGGCCTGGCTTCGACGGTGATCCGCGCCCCCGCGCTCAAACCACTGGAACTGATCGAGTGGTTGATCGCGCGAGCCGACAGCGCCATGTATGCGGCCAAACGCAGCGGCGGGAATCAGATTCGCTACGCCGAAGATGTGCCTCAGTGACATCGGATTAAGGTGAGCCGGTGGCCGAGACCGCGCCGCTGCGTGTGCAGCTGATCGCCAAGACCGAGTTCCTGGCGCCCGCCGACGTGCCGTGGAGCACCGACGCCGACGGCGGCCAAGCGCTCGTCGAATTCGCCGGCCGGGCCTGCTACCAGAGCTGGTCCAAGCCGAACCCGCGGACCGCCACCAATGCGTCGTACCTCAAGCACATCATCGACGTCGGTCACTTCTCGGTACTCGAGCACGCCTCGGTGTCCTTCTACATCACCGGCATCTCCCGGTCCTGCACCCACGAGCTGATCCGGCACCGGCATTTCTCCTACTCACAGCTCTCGCAGCGCTACGTGCCCGAGACCGACGCCCAGGTTGTCGTGCCGCCCGGGCTGGAGGACGACCCGGAGCTGCAGCAGATCCTGCTCGAGGCGGCCGACGCCAGCCGGGCGGCCTACCTCGAGCTGCTGAACCGGCTGGAAGCCAAGTTCGCCGACCAGCCCAATGCCGTGCTCCGTCGCAAACAGGCCAGGCAGGCGGCCCGTGCCGTGCTGCCCAACGACACCGAGACCCGCATCGTGGTCAGCGGCAACTACCGCGCGTGGCGCCATTTCATCGCGATGCGGGCCAGCGAACACGCCGATGTCGAGATTCGTCGCCTGGCCATCGCCTGCCTGCGCGAGCTGGCTGACACCGCACCCGCGGTCTTCGCCGATTTCGAGATCACCGAACTGGCCGACGGCACCGAGGTCGCGACGTCCCCGCTGGCGACAGAGGCCTGAGCGGAGCGGGTAATCTAGGTGTCCGTGAGCACCAGCGGATTCGACGTCAGCGCCCGGTTGGGCACCGTACTGACCGCAATGGTGACGCCGTTCAAGCCCGACGGCACGCTGGACACGGTCGCCGCCGCCCGGGTGGCCACCCACCTCGTCGACTCCGGATGCGACGGGCTGGTGCTGTCCGGCACCACCGGCGAGTCGCCGACCACCACCGACGACGAGAAGCGTGCGCTGCTGGCGGCAGTGCTCGAGGCCGTCGGCGATCGCGCCCGCATCGTCGCCGGTGCCGGCACCTACGACACCGCCCACAGCGTGCACCTGGCCAAGGCCGCGGCCGCCGAGGGGGCACACGGCCTGCTTGTCGTCACGCCGTACTACTCCCGCCCGCCGCAGGCCGGTCTGGTCGCGCACTTCACCGCCGTCGCCGATGCCACCGACCTGCCGGTGATCCTCTACGACATCCCGCCGCGCTCGGTGATCCCGATCGACTGGGACACCATGCGCACGCTGTCGGCGCATCCCAACATCGTTGCGGTCAAGGACGCCAAGGCCGATCTGCACGGCGGCGCGCAGATCATGGCCGAGACCGGACTGGCCTACTACTCCGGCGATGACGCGCTGAACCTGCCGTGGCTGGCGATGGGTGCCGTTGGTTTCGTCAGTGTGTGGGGCCATGTGGCGGCGAGCCAGCTACGAGACATGTTGAGCGCGTTCAACTCCGGTGATGTGGCTACCGCGCGCAAGATCGCGGTGACGCTGGCTCCGCTGAACGCCGCGCAGACGCGGCTGGGTGGGGTGACCTTCGCCAAGGAGGGTCTGCGGCTGCAGGGCATCGAGGTGGGCAATCCGCGGTTGCCGCAGGTGCCGGCCAACGCCGAGCAGCTCGACGAACTCGCCGCCGACCTCCGCGCAGCGGCCGTCTTGCGATGAACGAGGAGCTGTCGCCTCCCGGGCCGCTGGCCCCGGGAGGTCTGCGCGTGACGGCGCTGGGCGGCATCAACGAAATCGGCCGCAACATGACCGTTTTCGAGCATCTTGGCCGACTGCTGATCATTGACTGCGGGGTGCTGTTCCCGAACCACGATGAGCCTGGCGTCGACTTGATCCTTCCCGACCTGCGGCTGATCGAGGACCGCCTCGACGACATCGAAGCCCTGGTGCTGACCCACGCCCACGAAGACCACATCGGGGCGATTCCGTACCTGCTCAAGATGCGCGGAGACATCCCGGTGGTGGGCTCCAAGTTCACCCTCGCGCTGGTGGCCGCGAAATGCCGTGAGCACCGGATCACCCCCTCGTTCGTCGAGGTCGCCGAGGGACAGCGCAGCACCCATGGCGTGTTCGAATGCCAGTACTTCGCGGTCAACCACTCGATCCCCGATGCACTGGCGATCGCCATCCACACCGGTGCAGGCACCGTCCTGCACACCGGTGACATCAAGCTCGACCAGTTGCCGCTCGACGGCCGCCCCACCGATCTGCCGGGCATGTCGCGGTTGGGTGACGCCGGGGTGGACCTGTTCCTGTGCGACTCGACCAACTCCGAGATCCCCGGCGTGGGGCCGTCGGAAAGCGAGGTCGGCCCGAATCTGCACCGGCTCATGCGCGGCGCCGAAGGGCAGCGGGTCATCGTGGCGTGCTTCGCCTCCAATGTCGACCGCGTGCAGCAGATCGTCGATGCCGCAATAGCATTGGGCCGGCGGGTTTCGTTCGTCGGCCGGTCGATGCTGCGGAATATGGCCATCGCCCGCGAGCTGGGCTTCCTACATGTCGATGACCGCGACGTCGTCGACATCGCGATGGCCGAGGAGATGGCCCCCGGGCAGGTCGTGCTGATCACCACCGGTACGCAGGGCGAGCCGATGGCGGCGCTGTCCCGGATGTCGCGCGGGGAGCACCGCAGCATCACGATCACCTCCGATGACCTGATCATTCTGTCGTCGTCGCTGATCCCCGGCAATGAAGAAGCGGTCTACGGAGTCATCGACGACCTGGCCAAGATTGGTGCCCGAGTGGTCACCAATCAGCAAGTGCGGGTGCACGTTTCGGGCCATGCCTACTCCGGTGAGCTGTTGTTCCTCTACAACGGGGTGCGGCCGCGCAATGTGATGCCGGTGCATGGGACGTGGCGCATGCTGCGGGCCAACGCCAAGCTGGCCGCGCGCAGCGGTGTGCCCGAAGAGAACATCGTGGTGGCCGAGAGCGGCGTCAGCGTCGACCTCGTCGGTGGCCGGGTGTCGATCGCCGGTGCCGTGCCGGTCGGCAAGATGTTCGTCGACGGACTGATCTCCGGCGACGTGGGCGAGGCGACATTGGGCGAGCGGCTCATCCTCAGCTCGGGCTTCGTCGCGATCGTCGTCGTCCTGAACCGGGAGTCCGGCCGGCCGGCCGGACCGCCACACCTGTACTCGCGTGGCTTCTCCGAAGATCCCAAGGCGCTGGAGCCGGTGGCGCGCAATGTTGAAGCGGAGCTGGAATCGCTTGCTTCCGACAATGTCACCGACCCGGTGCGCATCGCGCAGGTCGTGCGCCGCACGGTCGGAAAGTGGGTGGGGGAGACCTACCGCCGCCAGCCGATGATCGTGCCGACGGTCATCGAAATCTAGTTCTGTCCAACGGTGTTCTGATCGTTCGACTGCGTGATCGTCGGGGTTCCGGAGTGATAGGTCACCACATTCTGTAGCCCGTCGACGTCGATCGCATCAACCGAGTCGATGGTGATGTGATTGATCACGCCGTCGATCGAGAGCCGGGCGCAGTGGCCGGTGACCGTGACGGTCATATCGCGGCCGGTCACCGTCAAATGTCCGTCGTTGCAGGCGATCGACTTCGACTGGCCGTTGCCGTCGACTGTCAATGTGCCACCCGGTGGCATCTGTGTGGGGCTATTCCGGCCGCTGAGTCCGGTCCACAGGACGAATGTCGCGGTGGCGACTGCGATCACACCGAGGACGCCGGCGGTGACCGCAAACCGCCTGGAGAGCTCCTGGTTCTGTCGCACACGGCGCGCCGCCAGTACGACGGCTACCGCGCCGGCGGCGATCAGCGCGACCAACACCGACTGGAGGGCGGTGATGGTGAACCAACTCGCGTCGTGCGCTCCGTCGGTACGCAGGCACACGAAATCGACTGTGGTTCCAGATTGGTTCGGGCTGTAGCTGTAGTTGGAGGTGTTCACCATGAGCTGGTTCGGTGCGCCGCACACGATGGCGCTGGTCCACAACGCACTCGACGGCAGGACCGCAGTCAACGCAGACGCACCGCCGCCGCACAGCCCGATCAGTCCGGCGATGGCACCCAGCAGGTTCGCCCCGCGCCAGGTGCCCGTCGGGCGTCGAACGGACGCTCCGGCGAACTGCGATGGCGCGGAAATCCATTGATTCGGTTGACTATTGCGCTGTGCCTGCTGGGTGGCCTTGGCCTCGGCGAGTTGACGTTCCAGGTCGGCTATTCGCGCCTGCGGGTCATCGTGTGGTCCGACGTTCGTCATGGGTCAACTCCCTTCCGAATGGTCGGATTCAATCATGGGTCTGCCATCGTCGGTGCGCTGTTCGCCACTGCAGTGTCAGGCGCATTGGCCGTTGACGAGATGTTTCGGTGGCAGGCAGAACGCGGGCAGTGACGGGGTTGGAAGCTTGAGGGTGGGCAGCGGCGGTGGGGCCGGGGGAACCGACGGTGGCGGTGGCAGCTTGGGAAGCGGTACCGGCGAGGGCGCTGGGAGCTGCGGCAACGGGACGTTGACGATCACCACGGGTGTGGCGTTCACCGAAGGTGCGGCGGGAGCCGGGGCATCCGGTGGTGGCAACGGCGCATCGGCTGCGGGGCTCGGAGGCGGGGCGGCGACCACCGACTGATGTACCGGCGCGGCGGCCGTACGGACAACCGGCGGCGCGGGCTGGATGTCCGGCAGTGCGGGCGGGGCGGTCACCAACACGTCCGCGTTCGCCCTCGGAGCGGGTACGGATGCGGCGGACGGGGCCGTGGGATGCGCAGCGGCCGGGACCACGGTGACAACGGCGGACCGGCTGTCACCGGCATGGTCCCACGCCACCACGCCCAGCAGCCCGAAGGCGAGCACCGCTGCAGCCACTGCAGCCGCAACCGGAGCCTGGCCCGACCGCACCACCTGCGGTTCCTCCGCGTCGGCGGGGTCGCCGAGCGGGCTGCGTGACCAGGCAGGGTGCCACGAGTCGACAGAAGGCATGGTGTGGAAGTCGGCCGAGGCAATGGTGTCGTAGGCGCTGGCGCTGGTGGGATCTGCCGAGGTTGTCATGTCGACCAGTACAGAGCCCACGTCCGACTACGGATACCAACAAAGCCACAGCGCACCCGGCGCGGTTCAGTGCTTGTGCAGCCAGGCCACCGCGCGGTCCCGAAAGCCGCTCAGGCCCTTGTATTCGGCCATGTCGTCCGGCAATTCGGCCAGCACCGCGGCGGTCCGAGTGCGCCACTCGTCGACCGTGGCAATGTCGGCCAGCGGCAGCATGTAGCTGCGGATCAGAAAGCAGATCGCACCCGACTCCGGCAGCCGGATCACATGCTGGACCTCCACCCGAAGGTGGATGAGCCGGCCGAACGTGTCGTCGTCGACGGCGTCGAGGTGCGCGCGGTCCGGCAGCCACTCCGGTGCGGCCTCGGTGGAGACATCGAGCCGACGTCCCACCGTCATCGACCAGTTGGTCCGGCGGTAGATGTCGCCTGGTTGCAGGCGCATCAGGAACTCGCGGGCTCGAGTGATCACGCCGGTTTCGCGCAGCCGCGGAACCGGGCCGTGTATCTCCAGGAACGTCATCCCGACGTCGAATCCGAACGACCAGCCGGCGGCGAAGGTGACCACGCCGGCGTCGGCGAACAGGTCTCCGTCGCGCTGGTCAAGCAGAACGATGTCCTCCTGCACTTGCCCGGCGATGAAGGCCAGCGGATCGCACGGCAGGCTGCTTTCGTCACTGATCACGAAATCCTGTGTGATGCGCAATAATTCGTTGCGCCAGTGCCAGGTGTCGCCGTCGCGGGTCAGGGACATGGTCGCCGGGCACGAGGTGGCGAGTTCGGTCATCAGCAGCACCATGGTGTCCCAGGCGGCGATCCGCATATGCGGCAGCACCGCATGCCGCGACGGATCCGCGGCCACAATGCGGCGGCGCTCGGCGACTTCGCGGGTGTACTCGCTGTCGATGTCCACCACCCGCTGACCCCAGCGCCCGGTTGCGGTGGTCACGACACCGCGGGCGGGGGCGATGTTGGTGCTGTAGCGGTAGGAGTCGGCTGTGTACGGGAAGGGAAATGCCGCCATGAGATCCGCCGCGGACACCAGCCGACTCACAGTTCCAACTCCACTCGGCCACGGGCGCGGGAGACGCAGGCCATCATCGAGTGACGCCGCTCGTCGTCGGTGAGGAAGAGGTCGCGGTGCATCACGGTGCCCGAGCGCACGGTGACTCGGCACTCACCGCAGACACCCTGCCGGCACAGGTTCGGGATGCTATGACCGCGTGTGGTCAGGCACTCCAGCAGTGAGACACCCGACTCGACGGTGAAAACCTGTCCGCTTGACGATAATTCGACCTCGAACGGGTCGCCGGGCGCCAACTCCCCGCCGAAGCGTTCGACATGGATGCGGCTCGGCGGCCAGCCCAACTCGGCAGCCATTGCGACGACGTCGTCGATGAATTGGCTTGGACCGCAAATATAGACGTTGGTGCCGAACGGCTGGCCTGCCAGTACTGGTGCCAGTTCGGCGAGGAAGGCCGCGCGGTCGGTGAAGAACGAGGCGTTGTCGGTCAGCGAGCCGATCTCGTCGACGTATGCGCCCCGCCCCTCACGAAAGACATAGAGCAACAGCACGTCCCGTCCCCACCGCTTGGCGCTGCGCAGATGCGAGATCATCGGGGTGATCCCGATTCCGGCGGCGATCAACAGGTGGCGGCGCGCCCGCAACACCGGGGCGAACGCACTACGCGGCGGATGCGCGACGACGGTGTCGCCGACACCGAGTTGCCGGTGGATCCAACGCGATCCACCCCGGCCCTGCGGGCATTCCAAAACCGACACCACATAGTGGTGGGGTGCGGCGGTCTCCCCGGTCAGTGAGTACGCGTTGGCGCCGCCGGCGCATTCGATCACCAGGTGACTGCCCGGCGTGAACGACGGCAGTACGCCGCCGTCGGCATCGGCCAGGGTCAGAGTCCTGATCCCGGGGACGGTGTCGTCGATGTCGACGACCGTCAACGTCAGCGTGGTCATGTGCCGGTGGTCGCGAATCCGAGGTGAGCACCGAGGCGCCGGGAGACGTGGTAGTAGACGTACAACTGACGGCGGCAGCCGGGGCAGGAGATCTCGTCGGTCAGCCCCACCGTCGCGGTCATGGTGGTGCGGCAGTGCGCGCAGTAGATCTCGCGAGTGTCCACTTCCGTACTGGCAACGACGATTTCGTCGTCGTTGGCCCCAAGTTCCATCGCATGGGCGCGCACGCGAAGGCACACGTGCGCGGGTCCGGCCACGAGCAGCCGCCATCCGACTTTCGCGTCGGTGAGGTCGGCGTCCAACGCCGCACAAGCCGCGGTTGCGTCGGCGACGTGATGCACTCGCGGCTCGGCATCGGGATGTTCGGCGTTGATCTGGGCCCGCCACTGCTCGGCGATGCCGGTGGCGTCGGCTCCGATGGCCAGCACAGTCCATTGACGGCCGGTGAGATCGGCGGCCGGACACCTGGGTTCGACCGCCCAGGCCGGGATGCTGGTCAGCTCCAGATCGGGTGTCATCGTCACCCGATGCTAGTGGTCAGCGCTTGTTCGTTAACCCGGCGTCGACCGGCAGCGTGACGCCGGTGACGTAGCGGCCGGCGTCGGACACCAGGTAGTACACCGCGTTGGCGATGTCCTCGGGTTCCAGGGTCTCCACCGGTAGTGGATTGCTCATATCCGGGCCGCCGAGCGACTGCTGAGCGAAGCCTTCCAGCCAGGAGCGGGTGAACTCGTTGTCGATCATCGGTGTGTTCACCCCGGCCGGATGCACCGAGTTGACCCGAATATTGAACTGGGCAAGGAAATTGGCGTACGCCCGCATCAGACCGACCACGCCGTGCTTGGCGACCGTGTAGCCCAGTGATCCGGCGACCGGAGCTCCGATGCCGACCAAGCCGGCCACCGAGCTGGTCAGCACAATCGCGCCGCCGTCGCCCTGCTTGATCATCGGCTTCATTGCCACGTCGACGGTGTGATAGACCCCGGTCAGGTTGACGTCGATGACGTCCTGCCACGCGTTCTCGTCGGCCATCGGGGCGATCCCGGCGTTGGCGATCACGATGTCGAGCCGGCCCAGCTCCTCGGTGCCTTTGCGCACGGCCGACTTCAACGCCGACCGGTCGCGGACATCGGCCTCACAGGCGACGATGCGCGCCCCGGTGTCCTCGACGAGCTTGACCGTGGCGGCCATGTCCTCCGGGGTGGCCAGGGGATAGGGGACGCTGGCGATCTGGTCGCAGAGGTCGACCGCGATGATGCTGGCACCTTCCGATGCCAGCTTCAGCGCGTGCGCTCGGCCCTGGCCGCGGGCCGCACCGGTGATCAGTGCGACCTTGCCGTCGAGTCCACCCATGCTTACGGGCGGACCTGGCCCTTGGCGGGGTCGCCGGCCGGGATGGGCTGCAGCATCTTGATGTCCGGAGCGCCGTCGAGGTGCTCACCGATCTCGCCGAACAGGGTGCTCACGCCCGGTGCGGTGCTGTGAGTCTTCAGCGCGTCCTCGTCGGCCCACTGCTCGACGAAGACGAACGTCTTGTCGCCTTCGTGCACGGCGTAGAGGTCGCAACCGGGCTCCTCGTGAACCGCCGCGACGGCCTTCTTGCAGGCCTCGCGCACAGCGTCGACGGATTCGGGCTTGACGGTGAAGCTGGCAACGACGACGACGGGCATGAGCGAGCTCCTCAGCGGCTTCGAGTAGGTGTGACGGCGCTTACGTTAGACCTGCTTTGTAATGCCGCAAGAAGGGGTCCCAGTCAGCGGCGCGGGCACGATTTCGGGCGTTGGTCGCAGGTTGGCAACGACGCGCCGCGTAACGGGTGTTGCGGATGGTGCAGATGGGGCATCTGCGACTAGGCTTGCCCGCATGGCGAACAAGACGGCCGCTCGCTCAAGCGCGCGAACGACCAGGTCAAAGGGTGCGTCACGGCCGGCCAAGCCGGCGCCGCGACGCAAGCCCGCCAAGAAGCGCACCTCCTCGCCCGTCGCCACCGCGGCGGCCGCCGGTGGACGGGCCGCGCGGGCGACCTGGCTGATGTTGGCCAAGGGGGCGGGCTCGACCGCCCGATCGGTCGGTCGAGCCCGCGACATCGAGCCGGGTCACCGCCGCGACGGCATCGCCCTGGGGTTGATGGCCGTCGCGGTGGTGATCGCGGCCAGCTCCTGGTTCGACGCCGCCCGGCCCGTCGGCGCCTGGATCGACTCGGTGCTGCGAACCCTGGTCGGCGGCGCGGTTGTCCTGCTGCCGATCGCGATCGCCGTCATCGCGGTACTGCTGATGCGCACCGAACCCAATCCTGAAGCGCGGCCCCGCCTGATTCTGGGTTGCGCGATGGTCGCGCTGCCGGTGCTGGGGCTGTGGTATCTGTGGTCGGGGGCGCCCCAGGACCCCGGCGCGCGCCAACGCGCCGCGGGCTTCATCGGCTTCGCCATCGGCGGTCCGCTGTCCGACGGGCTGACCGCGTGGATCGCGACCCCGCTGCTCATCCTTGCCGCGCTGTTCGGGCTGCTGCTGCTGACCGGCACCACGATCCGCGAGGTGCCCGACACGCTCTACGCGATGTTCAGCACGCGCGACCACTACGACGAGGACGACGAGTACTACGACGACGAGCCCGAGGACGCCGCGCCCGCTGAGACGGAAGACTTCTCCGACGGTTACTACGACGACCCGCGGTCCTACACCGACGAGGCGCCGGCCTGGCCCGGCGCGCAGGGTCCGGTCGGCACGCCGCTGGACAACTACCCGCTCGACGAGGACGCGCCGACGGTTCCCGAGCCGGTGAAGACGCGACGTAAGAAGCCGGCGCCGCCCAAGGAGGACGTCGCCAAGCAGGAGACCAAGGTCCTGGATCGCGTCGTCGAGGGCCCGTACACCCTGCCGTCGCTGGACCTGCTGGTGGCCGGTGACCCGCCGAAGCGACGCAGCGCCGCCAACGACCAGATGGTGGACGCGATTTCGAACGTTCTCCACCAGTTCAAGGTTGACGCGTCGGTGACGGGCTGCACCCGCGGCCCGACAGTCACCCGCTACGAGGTCGAGCTCGGCCCCGGCGTCAAGGTCGAGAAAATCACTGCGCTGCAACGCAATATCGCTTACGCGGTGGCGACCGAGAGCGTCCGTATCCTCGCGCCGATCCCCGGCAAGTCCGCCGTCGGCATCGAGGTGCCCAACACCGACCGCGAAATGGTCCGTCTGGCAGACGTTCTCACCGCACCCTCGACCCGCGGCGACCATCGCCCATTGGTGATCGGGCTGGGCAAGGACATCGAAGGCCATTTCGTGTCGGCCAACCTGGCCGACATGCCGCACCTGTTGGTGGCCGGCTCTACCGGCTCGGGTAAGTCCAGCTTCGTCAACTCGATGCTGGTGTCGTTGTTGGCCCGCGCCACCCCCGAGGAAGTGCGGATGATCCTCATCGACCCGAAGATGGTGGAACTCACGCCCTACGAAGGCATTCCGCACCTGATCACGCCGATCATCACCCAACCCAAGAAGGCGGCGGCGGCGCTGGCCTGGCTGGTCGAGGAGATGGAGCAGCGCTACCAGGACATGCAGGCCTCCCGGGTGCGCCACATCAAGGACTTCAACGCCAAGGTCCGCTCCGGGGAGATCACCGCGCCCCTGGGCAGCCAACGCGTGTACAAGCCCTACCCGTTGATCCTTGCCGTCGTCGACGAGCTCGCCGACCTGATGATGACCGCCCCGCGTGATGTCGAAGAGGCCATCGTGCGGATCACCCAGAAAGCCCGTGCGGCCGGTATTCACCTGGTGCTGGCCACCCAGCGGCCGTCGGTCGACGTCGTCACCGGCTTGATCAAGACCAACGTGCCCTCGCGCCTGTCGTTCGCGACGTCATCGCTGACCGACAGCCGGGTCATCCTCGACCAGCCGGGCGCCGAGAAGCTGATCGGCATGGGCGACGGCCTGTTTCTGCCGATGGGCGCCAGCAAGCCCGAGCGGTTGCAGGGCGCCTACGTCAGCGACGAGGAGATCCACGCCGTCGTGCAGGCCTGCAAGGACCAGGCCGAGCCTGAGTACACCGAAGGTGTCACCACCGCGAAGCCGACCGGGGAGCGCACCGACGTCGACCCCGACATCGGCGACGACATGGACGTCTTCCTGCAGGCCGTCGAACTCGTGGTGTCCTCGCAATTCGGCTCGACGTCGATGCTGCAGCGCAAGCTGCGGGTGGGCTTCGCCAAGGCCGGCCGGTTGATGGACCTGATGGAGACCCGCAGCATCGTGGGGCCGTCGGAAGGCTCGAAGGCGCGCGAGGTACTGGTCAAGCCCGACGAACTCGCCGCGACCTTGATGGCGATCCGCGGCGGGGGCGCCGAGGACGACGACGACAGCTACGAGGACGAGGACTTCTAGTCATTCATTGAGCGCTCACGCTTCATATTCCGCGCGGAGATGAAGCGTGAGCGCTCAATCAACTTGCTGCTCGGTGTAATCGGGCGTCCCATGCTCGCCGCACACGACGGATGACATCACTGCGCTGGTGATCCGCCAGCACGCGCACCACTATCCAGCCGACCGACATCAGATAGTCCTGCCGCTCGGCATCGATGGAGTAGGCGGTCCTGCTCGTGCGGTGATGCTCACCGTCGTACTCGACCGCGACCAGAATCTCGGGCCAACCCATGTCGAGGTAATACCAGCGGCCGCCAGGTCGAGCCACGGGGATCTGCGTCTGGGGCCGTGGGAAGCCCGCGTCGACGAGATCGAGTCGCAGGTACGTCTCTCGCGGCGACTGCGCGCCGGCGTCGACGGCATCCAACATGGACGGCACTCGTCGGACGCCTCGCAGATGCGGGTGGGCGTCGGCGAGTGAGAGGACGTCGTTGACGCTGAAGCGGGTTGTATTGGCCAGCGCGTCCAGATCCGCGATACCGCGACGGGGATTGCCGCGACGCGCCAGATCGAATGCGGTTCGGGGGATCGTCGTGACGGGCAAGCCGTCGCGGCAGGTCAGTTCTGTTGCCAGCAGGGTTTCGCGGTGTGTGACGATCCCGCGTGGACTGCGGTTGTTGGTGAAGTTCAGCTCGATCGGGATGTCGGGATCGACCCATCTGGCGCCATGCAGTGCCGCTGCTGCACGACCGGTGACAATGGCCTTTCTTCCCGACCACAGCCACGCCGCCCTGGTGCGGTCCAGCAGGGTCAGGTCGCCGGGCGGCGCATATACATCGGGAAAGACGCGCTGATGGGTTTTGGCGAGCTGGTAGCGGTTCACCTGGTTAGCGGCCAGCGCCTCTGAGCCAATGAAAATCTGCGTCACGCTGGTCAACGGTGCCTGCCGACCTGCTAGCGCGCATGCGGCTATCCACAGGGCCATTCATTGAGCGCTGATGTCGCAAAAACCGGCGCGAAGAGATGCGTCAGCGCTCACTCAACGTCAGAGGATGAGCAGCATGCGGGTGTTGCCGAGGATGTTCGGCTTCACGTACGACAGGTCGAGGAACTCGGCGACACCGATGTCGTAGGACCGGCACATCTCGTCGTACACCTCAGAGGTCACCGGCGTTCCCTCGATCTCGGCGAAACCGTGGCGGGCGAAGAACTCCGTCTCAAAGGTCAGCACGAAAAGCCGCTGCAGTTGCAGTTCGCGAGCGACCGTGAGGAGCTGGTCGACGATCGCATGACCGATGCCGCGGCCCTTGACCTTCGGGTCGACGGCGACCGTGCGGACCTCACCGAGATCAGCCCACAGCACGTGCAGCGCACCGCACCCGACGACCTCGCCGGCATACTCGGCCACCCAGAACTCCTGGACCGCTTCGTACAGCGTGACCAGGTTCTTCTCCAGCAGGATGCGGCCGGCGTAGATGTCGACGAGACGCTTGATATCGGCGACATCCGACGTACGGGCGCGGCGGACGACGACGTCAGGGCTCACGGGTGCAGAGTATCGGGCGTGAGGCGCCCGACTGCCAACCGATATTCTGATGCCGTGTCGGGACAACCCCAAACCGGTCCGGCGGTCCCGCGCGTGCGGGTGGCCAACGTCGCCAACTTGCTGACCGGGATCCGTCTGGTGCTGGTTCCGATCTTCCTGCTGTTCCTCTTCGCCGGCGACGGCCATGAAACAGCCAGTCGGGTAACGGCTTTCATCATCTTCGCGGTTGCGGTCATCACTGACCGGTTCGACGGCTCGCTGGCCCGCACCTACGGGATGGTCACCGAGTTCGGCAAGCTCGCCGACCCGATCGCCGACAAGATGCTGATCGGCGCGGCACTGATCGGACTTTCCATGCTCGGCGACCTGCCGTGGTGGGTGACGGTGGTGATCCTGATTCGTGAGCTCGGCATCACCCTGCTGCGGTTCGCGGTGCTGCGGCACGGGGTGATCCCCGCGGGGCGTGGCGGCAAACTCAAGACCCTGGTGCAGGCTGTCGCGATCGGGCTGTTCGTCCTGCCGCTACACAACTGGCCGCCGGCCTGGCACATCGTGGCCTGGGTGATCATATGGGCCGCGGTCGTACTGACGGTGCTCACCGGCGTCGACTATGTGGTGTCGGCGGTCAAGGACTCCCGTGAGCGATCCGCTGGTCGATGACGGCGCTCGCGCGCTCGTCGCCCTGCTGACCGCCCGCGGTGACACCGTGGCGACCGCGGAGTCCCTGACCGCCGGCCTGCTCGCGGCGACGCTGGCGGGCGTGCCCGGTGCGAGTGCCGTGCTCAGCGGTGGCCTGGTCACCTACACCGTCGACACCAAGATCGCGCTGGCCGGCGTCTCACGCGAACTGCTCGATGACGTCGGCCCGGTCGCGGCACCCACCGCGGCTGCGCTGGCCGAAGGGGCGCGCGAGCGCTGCGCGGCGACGTGGGGAGTGGGCCTGACCGGGGTGGCCGGACCGGAGCCGCACGGCGGCCATCCCGTCGGCACCGTGTTCCTCGGGTTGGCCGGTCCGGGGACGACGGAGGTCGTCGAACTGCGGCTGGACGGTTCACGCTGGGACATCCGGCTGGCCGCCGTCCACGAGGCGATCGGACGGCTGCACGACCTGGTGAAGCGAACCTGAGGTTTCTGGGAACCAAATCGAGAGTGCGCGGCGTTGTAGTAGTCGTTGCAACTCTTGGAGGAGGACACCCGATGGCGGTACTGCTGCGTGAGGTGATCGGCGACGTGCTGCGTGACGCCCGCACTTCGCAGGGACGCACCCTTCGTGAGGTGTCCGATTCGGCCCGAGTGAGCCTGGGATACCTGTCCGAGGTGGAGCGTGGCCGCAAGGAAGCCTCCAGCGAGTTGCTCAGTGCGATCTGCACGGCTTTGGACGTCCCGCTGTCGCGGGTGCTCACCGATGCCGGCGAGAAGATGGCCAACCGCGAGCGAATCGCCCGGTTGACCGCCGTGCCGGCCCAGGACAGCTCGATCGACGTCACCACCAAGGTCGTCATCCCGCATCCCGTTGCGATGGCGGTGGCCTGAGGTTTCGACCAGTCAGACCGGGGTCACATGCCTACAAGGGTGTGGCCGGGCATGGTTAACCGATAAATTGGGCACGACCACCGAACTGCGGCACCCGATACAAAGACGGAGCAACTGATGGCCAATCCGTTCGTCAAGGCGTGGAAGTACCTCACTGCGCTGTTCAACTCGAAGATCGACGAATACGCCGACCCGAAGGTGCAGATCCAGCAGGCGATCGAAGACGCCCAGCGTCAGCACCAGGCGCTGACTCAGCAGGCCGCGCAGGTCATCGGCAACCAGCGTCAGCTGGAGATGCGGCTGAATCGTCAGCTCGCCGACATCGAGAAGCTGCAGGTGAACGTTCGCCAGGCGCTGACCCTGGCCGATCAGGCGGTGGCGTCCGGAGATGCCGCCAAGGCCACCGAATACAACAACGCCGCCGAGGCGTTCGCCGCGCAACTGGTCACCGCCGAGCAGAGCGTGGAAGACCTCAAGGGATTGCACGACCAGGCGCTGCAGGCCGCCGCGCAGGCCAAGAAGGCTGTCGAGCAAAACGCCATGATGCTGCAGCAGAAGATCGCCGAACGCACCAAGCTGCTGTCGCAGCTCGAGCAGGCCAAGATGCAGGAGCAGGTCAGCGCCTCGCTGCGCTCGATGAGCGAGCTCGCCGCGCCCGGCAACACGCCCAGCCTCGATGAGGTGCGGGACAAGATCGAACGCCGCTACGCGACCGCGATGGGCGAGGCGGAGCTCGCGCAGAACTCCGTGCAGAGCCGCATGATGGAGGTCCAGCAGGCCAGCGTGCAGATGGCCGGCCATTCCCGGCTCGAGCAGATTCGCGCCTCGATGCGCGGGGACGCGCTACCTGCCGGCGGCACCGCTGCGCCCGCGACCCCCGCTACGCCGGCCAGCACACCCGAGCCCGAGAAACCCCTCGGCCAGTAGGAGGCGATCTCGATGGCGGTGACACCGGACAAGCCGGGATTCGTATCGCGCCAATGGCGTTCGGCCATGCAGCGCGGTATCGACACCGTCAGCGAGTACGCCGACGTGGCGGCGCAGAAGCTCAGTGCCGTCTCCGATCCGCGGGCCCGGCTGCTGCGCAAGCGGCGGTGGGCGTTGCGCTTGGGCGTGTTCTTCTCGTTTGCGACGATTTTCTGGGTTGCGGTCACCGGGCTGCTCGCCACCTGGAGCGTGCCGGTGTGGGGTCTGATCATCACCGGTGTGATCGCCGCCGGTGCCGCGGTGCCCGCGACCTTGTTCCTGTTGCGCTACCGCTGGCTGCGCGGCGAGCCGCTGCCGCCGCAACGTCAGGTCAGCGGACGTCGGCTGCCGCCGCACGGATCGGTGGCGCGCCCGTCGATGTCGGCGCTGGGTGCCTCCGAGCGGGGATTTCATTCGCTACTGGGTGTGATGCAGCGCGGAAACATGTTGCCGCCGGAGGAGATTCGCGAGCTCGTCGCGGCGGCGGACCGCACCGCGGCGACGATGGCCGCCACCGCCGACGAGGTGGTCTCGATGGAGCGCGCCGCGATCGAGACGCCGCATTCGCAGTCGTATCTGGCGCCGACCATCAATGCGTTCACCGCGCAGCTCAACACCGGGGTGCGGCAGTACAACGAAATGGTCACCGCGGCAGCGCAACTGGTGTCGGCCGCCAACGCCGGCGGGATGTCGAGCTCGCCGATGTCCCAGCAGCGCTACCGTAACGAGCTGTCGAACGCGACCGACCGCCTGATGGGGTGGGCGCAGGCCTTCGACGAGCTGGGCCAGCTCCGCCGCGCCTAGAGCGTCGGGAGCAGGCCGGGGATCACCGCGCCGATGAGGCCGCGGACGGTCGCCTTGGTCATGTCGTACATGTCGAAGTAGTCCCGCCACAAGGTGATTCGGCCGTCTTTCACTTCGAAGACACCGCACACCCAGAACTGCAGCCGCACCGGGCCCAGCCGCAGCACATCGGTTCGCTCGGTGAGCACCACCGGGCCGTTGACTGCGATGCGATGGATCTTCACCTCGAAGCCGAAGCTGGGCCGCTGCAGGCCTTTGAACAGTTTCATGGTCCGCCTACGGCCGCGGACGGTGGGGAAACCGACGTTCTGGTAAATGAGATTGTCGTCGAGCTGAGCATCGGCGGTGGCCAGGTCCTGATCCTGCAGTGCGTGCAGGAAGACCTCGACGGTATGGGCGTTGTCGATATCGGAGCTCACGTTGGTGATTTGCTCGGTCATGCTCGCCAGCCTATTGCGAACGGCTATGGCAGGGTAGGCCCGTGCGCGTCGCGGTGGTGGCAGGTCCGGACCCGGGTCATGCGTTTCCCGCGATCGCACTGTGCCTGCGGCTGGCCGACGCGGGGGATCACCCCATACTGCTGACCGGCACCGAATGGCTGGACACCGCCCGCGCCGCCGGCATCGAGGCCGTCGAACTCGTGGGTCTCGATGTCACCGAGGACGACGATGACACCGACGCCGGCGCGAAGATTCACCAACGCGCGGCGCGGATGGCCGTGCTCAACGTGCCGGTACTGCGCGAACTCACGCCCGATCTGATCGTCTCCGACGTCATCACCGCCTGCGGCGGGATGGCCGCCGAGCTGCTCGACATTCCATGGGTCGAGCTGTGCCCGCACCCGCTGTACCTGCCGTCGCGCGGCCTGCCACCGTTGGGCAGCGGCCTGGCGCCCGGCACCGGGATTCGCGGCCGATTGCGGGACACGATCATGCGCGCCTTGACCGCACGGTCGGTCAAGGAAGGGGAGCGTCAGCGTTCGGCGGCCCGGATCGAGATCGGGTTGCCGGCCCGCGACCCGGGACCGGTCCGACGGCTGATCGCCACCCTGCCCGCACTCGAGGTGCCACGACCGGACTGGCCGGCCGAGGCCGTCGTCGTCGGCCCCCTGCACTTCGAGCCGACGGATGCGGTGCTGCCCGTGCCGCCCGGGGATGGCCCGGTGATCGTGGTGGCGCCGTCGACCGCCACCACCGGGGCCGGAGGTGTGGCTGAGCTGGTACTGGAACATTTGGTGCCCGGTCGCACCCTGCCCGCGGGTGCCCGGGTGGTGATCTCTCGGCTCGGCGGCCAGGAGTTGGACGTGCCGGCGTGGGCGAGTGTTGGGCTGGGCCGCCAGGACGAGCTGTTGACCCACGCCGATCTGGTGATCTGCGGCGGCGGGCACGGGATGTTGTCCAAGACGCTGCTCGCCGGGGTGCCGATGGTGGTGCTGCCCGGCGGCGGCGACCAATGGGAGCTGGCCAATCGTGTTGTGCGACAAGGCAGTGCGCGTCTGATCCGCCCGCTGAGTGCCGAGGCTCTGGTAGCCGAGGTCGGTGAAGTGCTGTCGGCGCCGGGGTATCGGGAGGCGGCCCGGCGCGCCGGCGAGAGCATCGCGGGAGTCACCGATCCGGTACGGGTGTGCCATGAAGCGATGCGGGTGGCTGGGTAAATTGGTGGCGTGCGGCTGACGGAATTCCAGGAACTGGTCGAAGGGCAATTCGGCCCGGTTCGTGGCGGCTCGCTGCTGGTGGATCATGTGCTGACCCAGCTGGGCGGACGCACCGCCGCGCAGGCCATCGAGGACGGTGTGGAGCCCCGCGACGTGTGGCGGGCGCTGTGCGCGGACTTCGACGTGCCGCGCGATCAGTGGTAGCCGACACGCGGCGGCGCGCCTCCTTGCTTTCGAACACCTGTTCGCTAGTCTGGTGAAGCTTGTCGGTGGCGTGATCTAGCGTCACGACCAACCGACCGAGAACCGGTCACCAACGACTACCGGAAGAGGTATCACCATGGCTCCGCAGGCACCTGATCGCGAGAAAGCCCTCGAGCTCGCACTCGCGCAAATCGACAAGAACTTCGGCAAGGGCTCGGTGATGCGCCTCGGCGAGGAGGTGCGCCAGCCGATCTCGGTCATCCCGACCGGATCGATCGCCCTCGACGTCGCCCTCGGCATCGGCGGCCTGCCGCGCGGCCGCGTTATCGAGATCTACGGCCCGGAATCCTCGGGTAAGACCACCGTCGCGCTGCACGCGGTTGCCAACGCCCAGGCTGCCGGTGGCATCGCGGCGTTCATCGACGCCGAGCACGCGCTGGACCCGGACTACGCCAAGAAGCTTGGCGTGGACACCGATGCCCTTCTGGTCAGCCAGCCCGACACCGGTGAGCAGGCGCTCGAGATCGCCGACATGCTGGTGCGTTCCGGGGCGCTCGACATCCTGGTCATCGACTCGGTGGCCGCCCTGGTGCCCCGCGCCGAGATCGAGGGCGAGATGGGTGACAGCCACGTCGGCCTGCAGGCCCGGCTGATGAGCCAGGCGCTGCGCAAGATGACCGGTGCGCTGAACAACTCGGGTACCACCGCGATCTTCATCAACCAGCTGCGCGAGAAGATCGGCGTGATGTTCGGCTCGCCCGAAACCACAACGGGTGGTAAGGCTTTGAAGTTTTACGCCTCGGTCCGCCTGGATGTGCGACGGATCGAGACGCTCAAGGACGGCACCGACGCGGTCGGTAACCGCACCCGCGTGAAGGTCGTCAAGAACAAGGTGTCGCCGCCGTTCAAGCAGGCCGAGTTCGACATCCTCTACGGCAAGGGCATCAGCCGTGAGGGCTCGCTGATCGACATGGGCGTCGAGCACGGCTTCATCCGCAAGTCCGGATCGTGGTTCACCTACGAGGGTGAGCAGCTCGGGCAGGGCAAGGAGAATGCCCGCAACTTCTTGAACGAGAACCCCGACGTGGCCAACGAGATCGAGAAGAAGATCAAAGAGAAGCTCGGGATCGGTGCGGTGATGACCGATGAACTCGTCGATGACGTCCTCCCCGCCCCAGTCGACTTCTGAGACCCGCGCGGAGCAGGCGCACGCATTGTGTTTGCGCCTGCTCACCGTGCGGCCGCGGACCCGATCCGAGCTCGCCGGCCAGATGGCCAAGCGGGGATATCCCGACGATATCGCCGCGAACGAACTCAACCGGCTGGCCGCCGTCGGCCTGATCGACGATGCGGACTTCGCCGAGCAGTGGGTTCGGTCCAGGCGGGCGCGAGCCGGAAAAGGTAAGCGCGCCTTGGCCGCTGAGCTGCGGACCAAGGGTGTCGACGACGACGTGATTGCTTCGGCGCTCGACGGTATCGACGCCGGTGCCGAGCGGCAACGCGCCGAGGAGTTGGTGGAGCAGAAGCTGCGCCGGGAGAAGTTGGACGGCGACGACGACGCCAGGGTGATGCGCAGGCTGGTCGGCATGCTGGCCCGGCGCGGCTACAACCAGAGCATGGCGGTGGCCGTGGTCAGTGAGGGGCTGGCAGCAGAACGGGAGCGCAGGCGGGTCTAGTCGCTAGGCTTCATCGCATGCGGATTTCGGCCAAGCTCGCGCCCACCTTCGACTATCCCGAGCTCGAGCGATTCTGGCGGACCGCCGGTGAGCTCGGGTTCGAGGGCATCTGGAACTACGACCACTTCTACGGGTTGGTCGAGAACACGATGCCGACGCATGAGGGTTGGACGACCTTGGCCGCGATGGCCGTCGTGATCCGGCAGGCCCGGATCGGCTGCATGGTGACCGGGGTGCCTATCGCAATCCGGCAGTGCTCGCCAAGATGGCCGTCACCGTCGATCACATCAGCGGCGGCCGACTGGACTTCGGTATCGGGGCGGGCTGGCATGAAGCCGAGCATCGCGGGTATGGCATCGAATTCCCCAGTCCGGGAACACGAGTCGCGATGCTCGACGAGGCGCTGACCGTGATCCGCCGACTCTGGACCGAGGAGTCGGTCACGTTCGAGGGAAAGTTCTACACGCTGCGCGATGCCCTCTGCGAACCCAAGCCGATACAACGCCCACACCCGCCGATCGTCATCGGCGGATCGCAGCCCAAAATGCTGCGGGTGATCGCCCGGCACGCCGACGAGTGGAACATGCCCAGCCACGACGACGCGCAGAAGTGGGGGGAGACCAACGCGCGGTTGAACGAGGCCTGCGCCGAAGTCGGCCGCGACCCCGCCGAGATCCGTCGCTCGGTGCAGATCTTCCTGTACCCGAGCGACCCCGGACAGGTCGACGCTCAGCTGGCTCAGCTGCCGCAGTTCGCCGAACTGGGTTGCGAGCACGCGGTATTGAGCTTCTATCAGCCGCCGTCAGCCGAACTACTGCAACGGTGCGCCAAATTGAAGGTTTAGGCCGCGCGGCTTCCTGTGAATGATTCTCTCCGAGCCCGTTTTTGGGATCGTATCTGGGCGCTCGTGCAATACTTCTCGCCTAGCCACGCACGCTCTGGGAGAGGACCCCGCAGACATGCCTCGTGCAACGATCAAGTTGGGCATCACATCGATGTTGACCGCACTGACTCTGGCCACCGCCGGGGCGGGCATCGCCCACGCCGACCAGCCCGACATGTATGGCGCCCGTAACGACCTGCAGCAGGCGATCGGCGCACTGCAAGCCGCCCAGGATGACAAGGGCGGCCACCGCGTCACGGCCATCAACCTCGCCCAGCAAGCCATCGATCAGGTCAACATGGGCATCGAGTTCGCCGGTGGACCTTTCGACGGCTACTTCCCGCCGCCGCCACCGCAGATCGGTCCTGCCATGAACAACGGCGTTGGCTACCTTCAGCTGGCGGCCGACGAATTGCGGGCGGCCTCAGAGAATAAGGGCGGTCATCGAGTCGCCGCGCTGAACCTGACCGAACAAGCCATCGACGAGGTCAACCAAGGCATCCAGGTCGGCGGACCGTTCTAAGTCGCCGATGCAGCGTGCGGACTCCGGAGTCTGGTTCCAAACTCCTTGAGCAGCTTAGGAGTTGAAGAGTGCTCAGACCTTCCGGACCACGGGCGGATGCCATGTCCCGGCGATGGCCTCGCGGCGCGGGGCATAGAGCCGCATCGTGACGCCCAACGTCCCCAGCGGCGCGGGCAGCCAGTTGGATAGCTTCTCTGGGCCTGGGTTGCTGTGCTGCAGGTACAGATCGAGTGAACCATCGGCGTTGTACTGCAGCGCATCCCGATCACCGATCGCGAAGCGATCGATCTCGTTGGCGACCTGGTAACCCTCGGCGTCGTACATCGTCACCGACCAGAAGGCATCCACCGGCGGCAGCTTGCCTGCGTCGAAGTGGATGACGTAATCGTTCTCGCCGGCCAGTGGTTGGCCGTCGGCGTCGGTCACCAGCATGGGATACACCGCGTCCTCGGGAGGGTTGGCTCCCAGTCCTACCAGGGTGACGACGGCACGCCGCAGATAGGCATTGCCGTAGACGCCCATGCCTTCGCTCAGGGTCATCCACCCGTCGACGATGGTGCCCAACGTCGGGGCCGACGACGTGATGGCGGCCAGTGCATCCTGTGCGCCGGCCTCGATCTCGGCGCGTTGCTCGGCGGAGAACCGCTGGGCACCGAACGACTTACCCGCCTCGATGCCCAGGCCGGACAGCCGGGCCAGGATCGAAAAGTCGGTCGGGTGAGGGGGATTCACGCTCAGCAAGTCCGCGGCATAGGTGAGATAGTCGAGCGCTGCCATCGCGTTCACCTTGCGCAGCGGCTCGGTGGCGACGTCGTAGGTCTCATCCCGGACGAACGTCGACGCTGCCAGCGGCGTGAGTGTATAGCCGTCCTGCACAGCGTGCACGGCCGCGTAGTCGGCCGGCCCGTTGGTTTGGGTTCTGCCGATGATCCACACATGCGGCGTGGGCGCGTGGATGACCGGAATGTCCTGCGGCAGTTCGCCGGTGTCGCCGGGGCCGACGATCACGTACCGCTGCGGCCCGGTTCCGGAGGTTCGCTTCCCGGGATTGGCGAAGACATCGGTCCACATGTCCAGCAGCGGAAGCATGAAATACCGGTCATCAGTGTCGGGAACGTCGAGTATCACCGGTCCCTGGGTCAGGTCGAGCCACGCCGACGAGTACAGGGTGTCGAAGTTGGGCCGCACCACCGCTCGGAAGTCGGCGTCGGGGTATTCGCGGATGTGGTGAAACTCGTTGGGCGGGCCGGCACCCACCCCTGTGCGGTTCAATGTCTGCAGCCGCGAGATATCCATCGTCACCAATGGATAGAAGTAGATGTACGCCTCATAACTGAGTGTGCGCAGATCAGACGACAACGTGCTCATGGCCTAGTCACCCGGCTCCAACGCCGCCTGTGTCTGCTGGGGGACACCCGCACGCTTGGAACGACGCAACCGTCGCTCCAGGCGCGTGGCCGCCACCGACAACGCGAAGTTCGCGCTGATCATCAACAGGGCGATCACGATCAGCGCGGGAATGTAGTTGCCGTAACTCGACCCGACGACCGTGCCCTGGCGGACCATCTCGACGAACGTGATCTGGTAGCCGATCGCGGTGTCCTTCAGCACGACCACCAACTGTGATACCAGCACCGGCAGCATTGATGTGATGGCCTGCGGCAACAGGATTGACCGCATCGTCTGTCCCCAGCGCAAGCCCAGCGCGGCCGCGGCCTCGCTCTGCCCACGGGGCAGCGAGTTCACCCCGGCGCGGACGATCTCGGCGATCACCGCACCGTTGTAGAGCGTCAGACCCGTCACCACACCGGCCAGCGCCAGATGCGTGGACATGAACACGTCGTACAGCGCGAACAGGAAGTACGCGAAGATCATCATGATGAGCACCGGCACGGCGCGGAAGAACTCCACGATCACCGCCGAGGGCCACCGGATGAAGCCGACATGCGACAGTCGTCCCATCCCCAGCAGGAAGCCGAGAATCAGCGCCAGCACGATCGAGAGCCCCGCGGCGGTCAGCGTGCCCTCAATACCCGGCAGCACGTAGGTCTTCCACAGGTTGCCGGTCAGGAACGGCTCCCACTTGGCCGCCGTCAGCTGACCCTTGCTCGCGAGCTTGGCGACCACCGCCCAAACGATCAGCGCCGCAATGACAATCGTGACAACCGAGATGATCCGGTTGCGGACCCGCGCCCGCGGACCCGGCGCGTCGAAGAGAACCGAGGCCGTACTCATCGGGCCACCGCCAGCCGCTTACCCAACCACCCGAACAGCAGGCCCAGTGGCAGCGTCAGGATCACGAATCCCAGCGCGAAGATGGTGCCCACCGTCACCAGCGCCGCGGTGTTCTCGATCATCCCCTTCATCAGCAGCGCCGCTTCCGCCACCCCGATCGCCGACGCGATCGTGGTGTTCTTGGTCAGCGCGATCAACACCGACCCGAGCGGAATGATCACCGACCGAAATGCCTGCGGCAGCAGGATCATTCGCAGGTTTTGGCCGAACGTGAAGCCCAGCGAGCGCGCGGCCTCGGCCTGGCCCAACGGCACGGTGTTCACCCCCGAACGCACCGTCTCGCACACGAACGACGCGGTATAGACCGTCAACCCGAGCACCGCGAGCCGAAAGTTACTGTCCTCGATCGACGTTGCCGACGTCGCGTCCACCAGCGTGATGCCCAGCGTCTGCGCCAGTCCGAACGAACAGAACAAGATGATCAGCGTCAGCGGGGTATTGCGCACCACGTTGACATACAAGGTGCCCAGCCAATTCAGCATCGGCACCGGTGCCAGCCGCATCGCGGCCAGCACCGTACCGAGGATCAGCGCTCCGATCGCGGAGAACACCGTGAGCTGAATCGTGGTCCAGAACGCCTCGAAGATCTGGCCGCGATACTCGCTGAAGACCTCCACGCCCGCGCGACCTCAGCAGCCGTCGAGTGCCGGCGGCGCCGGAGCGGTGATGCCGGCCGGGCCGAGGTTCTTGTCGAACGCGGCCTTCCAGGAGCCGTCGGCCTCCATCTTCTTCACCGCATCGCTGATCTTGGTGCACAACTCCTTGTCACCCTTCTTCAGCCCGATGCCGTAGCGCTCCTCGGAGAACGGCTTGCCGACGATCTTGAACGCGCCCGGCGACTGCGCGGCGTACCCGGCGAGGATCACCTCGTCGGTGGTCACCGCGTCGATCGCACCGTTCTTGAGCGCCTCGACGCACGCCGAGTAGGTGTCGTACTGCTGCAACTGGACGCCCGGGTACTTGTCCTTGATCCGCTGGGCCGGGGTGGATCCGCTGACCGAGCACAGCTTCTTGTTGTTCTGCAGCGACTCTGCGCCGGTGATGTCGTTGTTGTCGGAGCGCACCAGCAGGGACTGGCCGGTCACCAGGTACGGCCCGGCGAAGTCGACCTTCTGCTTACGCGCGTCGGTGATCGAGTAGGTCGCGACGATGTACTTCACCTGGCCGTTCTGGATCAGGTTCTCGCGCTGCCCGGACGGCGATTCCTTCCACTCGATCTTGTCCTCGGGATAGCCGAGTTCCTTGGCGACGTACTTGGCCACGTCCACGTCGAAGCCGCTCATCGTGCCGTCCGGGTTCTTCAATCCCAGACCGGGCTGGTCGAACTTCGTGCCGATCACCAGCTTGTCGCCGCTGCCGCCACCGCCGCACGCGGTCGCGGCGAACGGCAACGCGACCGCCAGCGCCGCAGCGCCGACAAGCCGCCAGGAAAGACGGGGGAGTGCAGGCATAGCAGGTGTTCCTTTCGCCCTTAGTGGTTGAGGATCTTGCCGAGAAAGTCTTTGGCGCGCTCCGAGCGCGGGTTGTCGAAGAACTCGGTGGGCGGGGCGTCCTCGACGATCGCTCCGTCGGCCATGAACACCACCCGGTTGGCGGCGCGACGGGCGAAACCCATCTCGTGAGTGACCACGACCATCGTCATTCCGTCGGACGCCAGGGAGCTCATGACGGCCAGCACTTCGTTGATCATTTCCGGATCGAGCGCGCTGGTGGGCTCGTCGAACAACATCACCTTCGGGTTCATCGCCAGCGAACGCGCGATGGCCACCCGCTGCTGCTGACCGCCGGACAGCTGGGCAGGATATTTGTCGGCCTGATTGGCCACCCCCACCCGCTCCAGCAACGACAGCGCGTTTTCGCGGGCCTTGTCCTTACTGACTTTGCGCACCTTCACCGGCGCCAGTGCGACGTTGTCGAGGATGGTCTTGTGCGCGAAGAGGTTGAACGACTGGAAAACCATGCCGACGTCGGCGCGCAACTGCGCCAGTTTGCGTCCCTCCGAAGGCAATTGCTCACCGTCGATGGTGATCGTGCCGGAATCCACGGTCTCCAGACGGTTGATCGTTCGGCACAGCGTCGACTTGCCCGAACCCGAGGGACCCAACACCACCACGACCTGGCCGCGGTCGACCTCGAGGTTGATGTCCTTCAGAACGTGCAGGTCGCCGAAGTGCTTGTTGACGCCCTGAATCGAGATCATCGGCTGTTCGCCGTCGCGCCCCATGCATTCAGACCCTACCCAGGTAACCCCAAGTTTGCCGAGCGTTGATCAATCCGCGATTTCTCTGTCCCTCGGACCGCTCCGTACGATGAGCATGTGACATCGGTGCTGACCAACAACAATCCGGCGGGCGAACTGCCCGGTTCGGGAGACGGTCGCACCTACCAGGTCCGGACCTACGGCTGCCAGATGAACGTCCACGATTCCGAGCGGTTGGCCGGCCTGCTCGAGGCCGCCGGTTACCACCGCGCGCCCGAGGGCACCGACGCCGACGTGGTGGTGTTCAACACGTGCGCAGTCCGGGAAAACGCCGACAACAAGCTGTACGGCAATATCAGCCACCTGGCGCCGCGCAAGCAGGCCGACCCTGACATGCAGATCGCAGTGGGCGGCTGTCTGGCTCAAAAAGACCGTGAGGGACTGCTGCAGAAGGCGCCCTGGGTCGACGTCGTCTTCGGCACCCACAACATCGGCTCGCTGCCTGCCCTGCTCGACCGCGCCCGGCACAACCGGCAGGCGCAGGTCGAAATCGAGGAGTCGCTGCGGGAATTCCCCTCGACTCTGCCTGCGGCACGTGAATCCGCTTACGCGGCATGGGTTTCCATCTCGGTGGGCTGTAACAACACGTGCACCTTCTGCATCGTGCCGTCGCTGCGCGGTAAAGAGGTCGACCGTCGCCCCGACGACATCCTCGCCGAGGTGCAATCGCTGGTCGACCAGGGCGTGCTGGAGATCACCCTGCTGGGCCAGAACGTCAACGCCTACGGCGTCTCGTTCGCCGACCCGGGCACGCCGCGCGATCGGGGCGCCTTCGCCGCACTGCTGCGCCAGTGCGGCGACATCGACGGCCTGGAGCGGGTCCGCTTCACCTCACCGCACCCGGCCGAATTCACCGACGACGTGATCGACGCGATGGCCCAGACCGCGAATGTCTGCCCGGCCCTTCACATGCCGCTGCAATCCGGATCCAATCGCATGCTCAAGGCGATGCGCCGGTCCTACCGCGCCGAGAAGTACCTCGGCATCATCGACCGCGTGCGCGCGGCGATGCCGCACGCCGCGATCACCACCGACATCATCGTCGGCTTCCCCGGCGAGACCGAGGACGACTTCGCCGCCACCCTCGACGTGGTGCGCCAGGCCCGGTTCAGTGCCGCCTTCACCTTCCAGTACTCCAAGCGGCCCGGCACCCCGGCCGCCGAACTCGACGGTCAGTTGCCGAAAGCTGTTGTGCAGGAACGCTATGACCGGCTCATCGAACTGCAGGAGCAGATCTCCTTCGAGGAGAACACCGCCCAGATCGGCCGTGAGGTCGAGTTGCTGGTGGCCACCGGCGAGGGCCGCAAAGACGCCAGCACATCTCGGATGAGCGGACGCGCGCGCGACGGCAGGCTGGTGCACTTCACCCCGGGGGATGCCGCCCCTCGTCCCGGTGACATCGTCACCACCACCGTCACCGGCGCCGCCCCGCACCACCTGATCGCCGATGCGCCGCTGCTCAGTCACCGCCGCACCCGCGCCGGCGACGCACACGCGGCCGGGCAGCGGCCCCGCACGGTCGGGCTGGGCCTGCCACCGGTCGGCCGACCGCAGATCGAGGAGACGACGGGATGCCAGCTATGAGTGACTTCGAGGCATACCGCGCAGAGTTGGAAAAGGCCGAACGCAAGGTGGCCGGGGAGATCCAGCCGGGCGCCCGAGCCATGGTGGTGGCGATCCTGGTGTTCGTCCTGCTGGTGTCGCTGATCCTGCCGCACACCGGCGGCGCCCGCGGCGTCGACGTGCTGATGGGCGACAGCAAGGCGCTCAGCGTGGGTATCGCGCTGCCGTCGCGGCTGTTCACCTGGTTCGCGCTGGTGTTCGGGGTGGGCTTCTCGATGCTGGCGCTGACCACCCGGCGCTGGTTCCTGGCGTGGATCGCCCTGGCCGGTTCGGCGCTGTCCAGCGCGCTCGGGCTGCTGGCCGTCTGGTCGCGTCAGACCGCCGTGCACGGACATCCCGGCCCGGGCATCGGCCTGCTGCTGGGCTGGCTGGCGGTTATCCTGCTGACCTTCCACTGGGCGCGCGTGGTCTGGACCCGCACCGCGGTGCAGCTGGCCGCTGAGGAACAGCGGCGCGCTGCCGCGAGCGAACGTCAATCGCGCACACTGCTCGAAGACCTCGACCGCCGCGAAGGCAAGCAGCCGCCGGCCGCGACCTAGCGCTTCTTACCCAGCGATTCCACCGCGGCGTCGGCCCACTGCCGCCACTGCTCGGCGTTGGCCCGGGCCTCGGCCGCATCCTTGGTGCGTCCCGCGGCTTCGGCCTTCTCCGCCTGCCGCTCGTACTGCTCCACGCGAGCCTGGAACTGTTCGGCGCGGGCCTGCGCCTGCGGGTCGGTCCACCCCGAGTCCGCGGCGTCGCGCACCTTCTTCTCCACCGCGCGCAGCCGGCGTTCCAGGTCGGCGGACCGCTCCCGCGGAACCTTGCCGATCGCATCCCACTTGTCAGTGATCGTCCGCAGCGCGGCGCGGGCCGCGTCCAGGTTCGACGTGTCGAGCTTCTCCGCCTCCGCCAGCAACGCTTCCTTGGCGGCGGCGTTGGCCTGGAATTCGGTGTCGCGCTCGGCGTTCACCGCATTGCGCGCAGCGAAGAACGTGTCCTGTGCCGCCTTGAACCGGTGCCACAAGGCGTCGTCGACATCCTTGGCCGCCCGTCCTGCTGCCTTCCACTGGGCGAGCAGATCGCGGAACGCCGACGCTGTCGCCGACCAGTCGGTGGACCCGGACAGCTCCTCGGCGCGCACGCACAGCTGTTCCTTGGCCTGTTTGGCGCCGGCGCGTTCCCGGTCCAGATCGGCGAAGTGCGAGCCGCGGCGCCGGTTGAAGGTCTCCCGCGCCGCGGAGTAACGCTTCCACAGCGCGTCGTCGGTCTTGCGGTCCAGACCGGTGATGGTCCGCCACTCGTCGAGGATGGCGCGCAGCCGGTCGCCGGCGGCCTTCCACTGCGTCGAGCTTGCCGCCAGCTCTTCGGCCTCGGCGGCCAGCGCCTCCTTGCGTGCGGTCTGCTCGGCGCGGTGCTCGTCGCGTCGGGCGCGATCGGCCGCGGCGGTCTCCTCGGCGTGGTCGCGGATCGCGGCGAGCCGGGCGGCCAGTGCGTCCAGATCGCCGAGAACGCTTGCGGTGGGCAAGGTTTCGGCCAGTGTGGCGGCCGCCGCCTTGATCTTGCGGGCGTCGCCGGTGCCGGAGGCCAGCCGCGTCTCCATCAGCGTGACCTCAGTGGCGAGATCCTCGAAGCGCCGGCCGAAGTGGGCGTAGGCGGCTTCGGTGTCGCCGGCCTGCCACGAGCCGATAGTGCGCTCACCGGCCGACGTGATCAGCCAGACCGTTCCGTCGTCATCGACGCGACCGAACCGATGCGGGTCGCTGGACGGCGGCACCGCCAGTGGGGAAGTGGGGGCGTGCGGCTTGGGGACGGGTCGCGGCGGTCCCGGTCGGGGGGCCGGTTTCGGGGATCCGCCGGCGCTGGGTTCGTCAATGGTCATGGACTCGCCTCACCTACCCTCCGCGCGGGAAGCCCGCGCATCTGCCGCGCGACGCGGCGCCATTACTCCCGTGGCCGGCGTCCGTGGCTTCGGCCGCCGTCCTCGTTGGTATTGAACCAGGTCGATGCCACCTGTGCGCCCGGGTTGGCTGGTCTGAGGTTGCGGACTCTTGTGATCGCCGGGCACGCTGGCGGCGTCGAGGGTGGAGGAGATCACTGATGGCAAAGGCGGATATCGCTGTCCTGCTTGCGTTGTGTGCCGCATTCTTCATCGCGGTCGGTGACGTGATCCAGCAGCGGTCCGCACATGAGGTCACCGACGAGCAGGTGAGCCCGATCGCGTTGTTCAAGCGGCTGCTGCGCGACAAGACGTGGTGGCTGGGCAGTGTGGCCGGTGGCGCCGGCTTCGGATTCCAGGCGGCCGCGCTCGGGTTCGGGTCGGTGCTTCTCGTCCAGGCCCTGCTGGTCACCTCGCTGCTATTCGCCCTGCCGATGAGCGCCTACTTCGCGCACCGCCGGGTGACCCGCACGCAATGGTTGTGGGCGGTGCTGCTGGCGGCGTCGGTGGCGGTGATCGTCACCGTCGGCAACCCCACCGAAGGACATTCCCGCGCGGGCCTCGAGCTGTGGATCTGGGTGGCCGCCATCATGGGCCCGGCGCTGATCGCGTGCGTGATCGGGGCGAAGGTGCTGACCGGAAAGCCCGCCGCGGCGGTGCTGCTGGCGCTGGTGTCCGGCTCGCTGTGGGGGCTGTTCGCGGTGCTGACCAAGGGTGTCGTCGGCCGTATCGACCACGGCATCGTGGCGGTGCTGATGAGCCCCGAGCTCTATGCGTGGGCGCTGGTCGCGGTGGCCGCGACCGCGTGGCAGCAATCGGCGTTCCGGGCCGGGTCGATGGCGGCGTCGCTGCCGACGATGACGGTGGCCGAACCGATCGTCGGCTCGGTCCTGGGCATCTTCGTCCTCGGTGAGACGCTGAGGCCCGGCGACACGGGCTGGTTCATGTTGATCACGGCCGTCGCGGTGATGGTGTGCGCCACCGCGGCACTGGCCCACGGCGAAGCCACGTCGCAGACCGAGCCCGCCGCCGAGCCGGTGGCGGGCTGACGGCCACTACCGTGTTGGGCGTGCTGTCCGCCGTTGTCCTGACGCCGTCGGCGCCCGTCCTGGTGCCCGAGCTGGCCGGCGCCGCCGCCGAAGTCGCCGGGTTCCGCGCCGCAGCGCTGGCGGCTGTCGTCGAGCTGCCCGACCGCTGGATCGCCATCGGGGTCGGGGCGGCCGACGACGTCATCGAGCCGAATACCCGCGGAACGTTCGCCGGGTACGGGGTCGACGTCCCCGTCGCGCTGTCCCCGGACGCGGGTGGCGCGGTGCGGGCGTTGCCGTTGTGCGCACTGGTCACCGGCTGGCTTCGCGGGCAGGCCAATCCATCGGCCCGCGCCCAGGTTCGGGTGTACGACGCCGAGCACGACGCGGGGACGGCGATCGGTTACGGCCGCGCGCTACGCACCGAGATCGACGCCATCGATGCGCCGGTGGGTGTCCTGGTGGTGGCCGACGGCGCCAACACGTTGACCCCGTCGGCGCCCGGCGGCTACGACCCCGACTCGGTGCCGGTTCAGGCCGCGCTGCACGCGGCGCTGAGCGCAGGTGATGTCGACGCGCTGACCCGGCTTCCCGGCGGCATCGTCGGCCGGGTCGCCTATCAGGTGCTGGCCGGGCTGACCGGACCCGCGCCACGCTCGACCACCGAGCTGATGCACGGCGCGCCGTACGGCGTGGGCTACTTCGTCGGCGTCTGGAAACCGTGAGCAGGCCCATCGCGGTCATCGGGCCGACCGGGACCGGCAAGTCGGCACTGGCACTGGACGTCGCCGAACGGCTCGGCGGCGAGATCGTCAACGCCGATGCCATGCAGCAGTACCGCGGCATGGACATCGGCACCGCCAAGCTCACCGTCGACGAGCGGCGCGGCATCCCGCACCACCAGCTCGACGTCCTCGACGTCACGCAGACCGCCACCGTCGCGCGCTATCAGGAGGCCGCCGCCGCGGACGTCGAGGCCATCGCGGCCCGCGGCGCGCCACCGGTGATCGTCGGCGGGTCGATGCTCTACATCCAGTCGCTGCTCGACGAATGGGCGTTCCCGGCCACCGACCCCGACGTGCGCGCCCGGTGGGAACAGCGGCTCGCCGAGATCGGGGTGGGCGCGCTGCACGCCGAGCTGGGCCGCCGCGACCCGGCCGCCGCGGCGGCGATCCTGGCCACCGACGGCCGCCGGATCGTGCGCGCACTGGAGGTCGTCGAGCTGACCGGCCAGCCGTTCGCCGCGTCGGCCCCCCGGATCGGAGCGCCCCGCTGGGGTACGCTGATCGTCGGGTTAGATTGGGAGACAAGCATTCTCGACGACCGCCTGGCGCGGCGCACCGACCTCATGTTCGAGGCCGGCCTGGTCGACGAGGTGCGCACGCTGCTCGGCGGCGGACTTCGCCAGGGCGTCACCGCAGCCCGCGCCCTCGGCTACGCCCAGGTGCTCGCCGCGCTCGACGCCGGGGGCGGCGAGGAGGAACTGGCCCAGGCTCGCGAACTGACCTTCATCGGCACCCGGCGCTACGTGCGTCGGCAGCGATCGTGGTTTCGCCGCGACCATCGCATCCACTGGCTCGGCGGTGCGGCCGCTGACCTCGCCGACCAGGTGGTCTCCCGGTGGCGGGACGTATCCTGAACTCGTGATTTTCGCCAAGGGGCACGGCACCGAGAACGACTTCGTGTTGCTGCCCGACCTGCCCGCACAGCTGGACCTGGCGCCCGCCGCCGTGGCCGCGCTGTGCGACCGGCGCCGCGGGCTGGGCGCCGACGGCGTGCTGCGGGTCACGACCGCGGGGGCCGTCGTCGACGCCGGTGTGCTGGATCGGCTTCCCGAAGGGGTCGATGCCGGTGACTGGTACATGGATTACCGCAACGCGGACGGCTCGATCGCGCAGATGTGCGGCAACGGGGTCCGGGTGTTCGCGCACTACCTGCGGGCGAGCGGCTTGGAGAAGCGCGACGAGTTCGTGGTCGGCACCCTGGCCGGTCCGCGGCCGGTCGTCGTACACCACGCCGACGGGCTGCAGGCCGAGGTCACCGTCGACATGGGCAAGGTCAACCTGCTCGGGACCGGCACCGCCACCGTCGGCGGCAGGCACTTCACCGGTGTCGGCGTCGACGTCGGCAACCCGCACCTGGCCTGCCTCGATCCCGGCCTCACCGAACAGGCGCTGGCCGCGCTCGACGTCGCCGCGCCGGTGGTGTTCGACCGCGGCCAGTTCCCGGACGGCGTCAACGTCGAGGTGCTGACCATTGCCCGTGATGGCGCGGTCACCATGCGGGTACACGAGCGTGGTGTCGGCGAAACGCGCTCCTGCGGTACCGGGACGGTGGCCGCGGCGGTCGCCGCGCTCAACCATCTCAACCTGTCGACGGGCACCATGCGGGTCCGCATCCCCGGCGGCGAGGTCACCGTCGAGGTCAGCCACACCTCCAGCTCGCTGCGCGGCCCGTCGGTCCTCGTTGCGCACGGCGAACTCGCCGACGCCTGGTGGGCGGCCCAGCACTGACGGCACGTTATTCGGATGCGCCACGTTGGACAGGCGTGACACCATCGATTACCGCTTCTGACACGCAAGGCCTATGACGAAACCTGACTCTTCCGACCCCAGCGTCGGCGAACTCGCGCTCGAGGACCGCGCCGCGCTGCGGCGCGTCGCCGGGCTGTCCACCGAACTCACCGACGTCTCCGAGGTCGAGTACCGCCAGCTGCGCCTGGAGCGGGTCGTCCTGGTGGGGGTGTGGACCGAGGGCACCGCGGCCGATTCCGAAGCCAGCCTCGCCGAGCTGGCCGCACTGGCCGAGACCGCGGGTTCCGAGGTGCTGGAAGGACTCATCCAGCGCCGCGACAAGCCCGACCCGTCCACCTACATCGGCTCCGGCAAGGCTCAAGAGCTGCGCCAGATCGTGATCGCGACCGGCGCCGACACCGTGATCTGCGACGGCGAACTCAGCCCCGCCCAGCTCAACGCGCTGGAAAAGGTGGTCAAGGTCAAGGTGATCGACCGGACCGCACTGATCCTCGACATCTTCGCCCAGCACGCCACCAGCCGGGAAGGCAAGGCGCAGGTGGCCTACGCCCAGATGGAGTACATGCTGCCGCGGCTGCGCGGCTGGGGTGAGTCGATGTCGCGGCAGGCCGGTGGCCGCGCCGGCGGGGCCGGCGGAGGTGTGGGTACCCGCGGCCCCGGTGAGACCAAGATCGAGACCGACCGGCGCCGCATTCGCGAGCGAATGTCCAAGTTGCGCCGCGAGATCAAAGACATGAAGCAGATCCGCGACACGCAACGCAGCCGCCGGCTGTACAGCGACACCGCGTCGATCGCGATCGTCGGCTACACCAACGCGGGCAAATCCAGCTTGCTCAACGCGTTGACCGGTGCCGGTGTACTGGTCCAGAACGCGTTGTTCGCCACCCTCGAACCCACTACTCGCCGAGGCGAATTCGACGACGGACGGCCGTTCGTGCTGACCGACACGGTCGGGTTCGTCCGGCACCTGCCCACTCAGTTGGTCGAGGCGTTCCGCTCCACACTGGAAGAAGTTGTCGACGCCGACTTGCTGGTGCATGTGGTCGACGGGTCCGACAGCAACCCGCTGGCCCAGATCGAGGCGGTTCGGCAGGTGATCCGCGAGGTGCAGAACGATCACCACGCACCCCCGGCTCCGGAGTTGTTGGTGGTCAACAAGATCGACGCCGCCGACGACCTGACGCTGGCACAGCTGCGTCGGGCGCTGCCCGGCGCGGTCTTCGTCTCGGCCCACACCGGCGAGGGACTGGAGCGCCTGCGCAGTCGGCTTGGCGAGCTCGTCGAGCCGCGGGAGGTCACCGTCGACGTGACGATCCCGTATGACCGCGGCGATCTCGTCGCGCGCTTGCACAGCGACGGACATGTCGACGCCGTCGAGCACACCGAAGCGGGCACCCGCCTGAAAGCTCGGGTGCCCGCCGCGCTGGCCGCCGGCCTGCGCGACTACGCCAGCTAGGCCGCGTCCTTCGCCGAGCTTTCCTGAGCGGAAGCGCTTGCCGCCGAGGGCTTTCCGCTCTTGCCCAGGCCAGATTTCGCCGGCTTACCGGTGCTCTTCACCGTGTCGTCGGTCTTGGGCTTCTCGGACTTGGCGGTCAGGCTGGGACGGCTGGAGGCCTTGCGCTGTACCGGCTTCGAGGCGGTCTCGGTGCCCGACTTCTGGGCGGTCGGCTCACTGCTTGCCGACGCGCTGGTGGTTGCGGCGGCCAGCGTGCTCGTGGGGGTCGCCGCCGGCGTCGACGGCGCCGCCGGAACCGCCACACCGAGGTCACCCAGTGCGTCGCGGACACCCTGGACGGCCGCCTTGGCCAGGTCGACACTCAGCTTCACCGGGTCGATCGGAGTGAAGATGGTGAACGGCGTCGGCCGGCCGTAATTGCTTCGGTCATAACCGGTTTCGATCAGCACCCGGGTGACCGGCGAGATCAGGTCCACGAACGGCTTGATGATCGCGGTGGTGCCGGTCGCCGCGCCGATGTCCAGCAGCGGCTGCATGATCGGCAGGGTCTTGGCCGGGATCGTGATGTAGAGCGTGTCGTTGTAGGTCTGGCAGTTCTTCGGGCTCTGCGAGCAGTCGATCGCCACTTGAAGCTCCGGAATCGTGTAGCCGTAGGGGAGTTCGGTGGCCGGCTGGGTGCCCCGCGGCGACAGGTAGTTGCCGTGGATGTACCAGAACCCGGCCAGCGCGTTGAGGTCGGCCAGCACGTTGAGCGGGTTGGCCGGGAAGTCGGCGACCCCGTCGTACTGGAACGCGATGTCGGTGGTGTTCACCGCGGGCAGCACCGTGGTGTCGGTGGGGGCCGGCTGGCCGAACGTGGCGTCCAGGATCGGCACGGTGCCGAGCAGCGCCAGCCGCTCGAACAGGCCGCCGTTCGGGCGTTGGGGGTCACCGATGAGGACGAAGGAGTACCGGTCGGGGATGACTCCGCCGTTGGCGTCGGCCAGTTGCCGCTTGACGATGTTCGACACCGTCGCGCCCTGCGAGTATCCGAAGATCACGATGTCGCCGCCAGGGTCGGCTGTGTTGGCGGCGGCGATCTGGTCGTTGAGGCTCTGCACACCGCTGGCCACGGACACGTTCCACTTGGCGCCGTTGAGACCGCCCCAGCCCGCGAACGGGAACGGCCAGAACTGCGCGATGTAGGGCACCGGCTCGGGCGTGCAGACCGTCGCGCAGGCCGGATCCAGCGGCTGGATGTAGTAGTTCACTGCGTTTTCCATGTAGTTAGTGCCAAGCGGCGGCACCGAGGGATCCGGGGTGCCCGTGCCCGGGACGATCAAAGCCACCGCCGCCAGGCTGACCGCCGAGGTGATCGTGCTGGTGATGGCAAGAACGACGGCCGCGAGCATCGCCAGGGCGGCGACCATCGCCGAGCGCGCGGCGGTGCGGAGATTTTTACGCATCAGCAAACTCTCTTCGTCGATATCGAGATTGCTGCGATCATGGCATGAGCGCACTTATGGCGTGAGCCGAATGTGAGAAAAAGCTGAGAAAAACTGCTACCGAATCACCGGGGGCTCATGCGCCCGCACCGGCGGGAGCGGATCGGTGAACTTCTCGACCTGAACCAGCACGGCGGCGCCGGTGCACCCGCGAGCCAACGACGAGGTGCCGACATCATCGGTCAGCACGTTGGGATTGCCGTGCACGCACATCGCGTCCGGGTCGGCCGGATCCAGCGGGTCGTACCACGCGCCGGTCGACAGCTGCACCACCTGCGGCCGCAGCGCCTCGTCGATCACCACGCCGGCCAGGCATGCCCCGCGGTCGTTGAACACCCGTACCACGTCACCGCCGACCAGGCCCCGCTGTGCGGCATCGGCGGGGTGGATCCGAATCGGCTCGCGGCCTTCGACCTTCGCGCCCTGACTGACCGCACCGCCGTCGAGCTGGCCGTGCAGCCGGGTGGCGGGCTGGTTGGCGATCAGGTGAAGCGGAAAACGCTGGGCACGTTCCCCACCCAGCCACTCGGTGGGCTCATACCAGCGGGGGTGGCCGGCGCAGTCCGGGTAGTCAAACCCGGCGATGTCGTCGGAGAAAATCTCGATCTTGGCGCTCGGTGTGGCCAGTGCGTGTGCCTGCGGGTCGGCGCGGAAGTCGGCCAGCAGGGTGAGTCCGGTCTCGACGGGAAGCCGCACGACGCCGTCGGCCCAGAACTGGTCGAACTCGGGAACAGCGAAATCGATTTCTGCCGACCACTTTTCGTACAGGTGCTGCAACCACTGTCGGGCGGTGCGTCCCTCGGTGAACTGCTCGCCGAAGCCGAGTCGCTGTGCGAGCGCAGCGAAGGTGGTGTAGTCGTCGCGGGACGTGGCGAACGGCGGCGCCAGCGCGGGCATCGCCACCAGAAGCGGGTCGTTGCGGGACCCGGAAAAGTCGTCACGTTCGAACGCGGTGGTCGACGGCACGACGATATCGGCATGCCGCGCCATCGGCGTCCAGTACGGCTCGTGCACCACGACGGTGTCCACCCGCCCGAGTGCCCGCCGCAGCCGGGACAGATTCTGGTGGTGGTGAAAGGGATTGCCGCCGGCCCAGTACACGCATCTGATGTCGGGGTAGGTCAGGATGCGCCCGTTGTAGGTGAAATTCTCACCCGGGTGCAGCAGCATGTCGCTGACGGCCGCGACGGGGATGAACGTCTGCACCGGGTTGTAGCCCTGCGGTAGTGCCGGCAGCCGGTACCGCAGCGGCGGCAGGCCCGGCTCGTTCATCGAGCCGTACCCGTGGCCGAATCCGCCTCCGGGAAGCCCGATTTGGCCGAGCATCGCCGCGAGGGTCAGTCCCATCCAGGGAGCCTGCTCGCCGTGGCGCAGCCGCTGCAGTGACCAGCTGACGGTGACGATCGTGCGCTTGCAGGCCATCGTCGTGGCCAGCTCGGTGAGGACAGCGGCGTCGATCCCACAGATCTCGGCAGCCCACTGCGGTGATTTCGGCACGCCGTCGTCGGTGCCGAGCAGGTACCGCTCGAATCGCTCGTAGCCGGTGCAGTAGATCTCGAGGAACTCCCGGTCGGCCAGGTTCTCGGTGGCCAGCACGTACGCCAGCGCCAGCATGATCGCCACGTCCGTGCCCGGTACCGCAGGCAGCCAGCGGCAGTCGCCGTCGACGTCGCTGCGCAGCGGGCTGATCGAGACGATGCGTCCGCCCTTGGCGCGGAACCGTTGCAGCGCTTCGCGTGCCGGATGCCCGGTGGTGCCGCCGTGGTTGATGCCGGTGTTCTTCAGATTCACCCCGCCGAAGCACACCAGCAGGTCGGTGTGTTCGACGATGACGTTCCATTCGGTGGACCGCTTGAACAGGTCATCGTGGGTGCCGACCACCCGCGGCATGATCACCCCGGTGGCGCCCAAGCTGTATGAGTGCCGCGAAAAGGTGTATCCGCCAAGCATTTTCAGGAACCGATGCACCTGACTTTGTGCGTGGTGAAACCGGCCGGCGCTGGCCCAGCCGTAGGACCCGCCGTAGATCGCTTCGTTGCCGTAGGTGTCGACGACCCGGCGCAGCTCGCCGGCGAGCAGCTCGGTCAGTTCGTCCCAGTCCATCGCGACGAACTCGTCGGCGCCGCGTGCAGTGCTGGGCCCGGGGCCGTCGCGCAGCCATCCGCGGCGGACGGCGGGCGTGGCGATGCGCGACGAGTGCTTGAGCGACCCGGGGATGTTGCCGAGCAGGGGAGAGGGATCGGTGTCCCCGGGGAACGGGGTGACGCCTGCGATCTCGCCGTCGGCGACCTCAGCGTGAAACGCTCCCCAGTGGGTGAGGCTCCTGCGGGCGTCAGGCACCCAGTGATTCTAGGCGGCGGCGCCCCGACCTGTGATTTTGGCGACCAACCATCCGGTTGGTTATTCTCGTGCGCAAACCCCACGCCGTCCGGAGGGAACCCATGGCTGTCGAGAAGAACGCAACCGTCAAGTACGAGCGGACCCTGTTCGAGCCCGAGCACGAGCTGTTCCGCGAGGCCTACCGGTCGTTCCTCGAGCGGCACGTCGCCCCCTTCCACGAGCAGTGGGAGAAGGACAAGATCGTCGATCGCGGGGTCTGGCTCGAGGCCGGCAAGCAGGGCTTCCTCGGCATGGCCGTGCCGGAGGAGTTCGGTGGCGGTGGCAACGCCGACTTCCGCTACAACGTGATCCTGACCGAGGAGACCGCGGCCGGCCGCTACAGCGGCCTCGGATTCGGGCTGCACAACGACGTCGTCGCCCCGTATCTGCTGGAGCTCACCACCGAGGAGCAGAAGCAGCGCTGGCTGCCCAAGTTCTGCAGCGGCGAATACATCACCGCGATCGCGATGACCGAGCCGGGCACCGGCAGCGACCTGCAGGGCATCAAGACGCGCGCGGTCAAGCAGGGTGACCACTACGTGCTCAACGGCTCGAAGACGTTCATCACGAACGGCGTCAACGCCGACCTGGTGATCGTGGTGGCCCAGACCGACCCGGAGAAGGGCGCGCTGGGCTTCTCGCTGCTGGTTGTCGAGCGCGGTATGGAGGGCTTCGAGCGCGGCCGCCACCTGGACAAGATCGGCCTGGACGCCCAGGACACCGCCGAACTGTCCTTCACCGACGTCAAGGTTCCGGCGGAGAACCTGCTCGGTGAGGAGGGTCAGGGCTTCATCTACCTGATGCAGAACCTCCCGCAGGAGCGCCTCAACATCGCGGTCATGGCGGCCGCGGCCATGGAGAGCGTCCTCGAGCAGACGCTGCAGTACACCAAGGAGCGCAAGGCGTTCGGCAAGCCGATCGGCAGCCAGCAGAACAGCCGCTTCCTGCTGGCCGAGCTGGCCACCGAAGCGACCGCCGTCCGCATCATGGTCGACGAATTCATCCGGCTGCACCTCGACAAGAAGCTGACCGCCGAGCAGGCGTCGATGGCGAAGTGGTACTCGACCGAGAAGCAGGTCCATCTCGTCGACCGCTGCCTGCAGCTGCACGGCGGTTACGGCTACATGCGGGAATATCCGGTCGCGAAGGCGTATCTCGATGCCCGCGTCCAGACCATCTACGGCGGCACCACCGAGATCATGAAGGAAATCATCGGCCGCAGCCTGGGCGTCTAGCCCGGCGAAGGGCGCTGAACTGCTCTTTCGGTCATGTGCGAGCGGCTACCGATGCGTCGGGTGCCGGCGACGAGCCCAGGTTTGTCCTGGGCTTTTCGCGTATTTTGGCCCGTCAACGCGTCGGTTATCTCTGAGAAACGCCGCGTGTCGTGAGGTGCTGAAGCACAGTTGACACGGAGGATGAGGGGAAGCATCTTGACCGAAACTACGGGGAGAGTGCATGACCAGGCTTGGAAGTCGTCTCAGTAGAGGCGTCGGGCGGATGGCGCTCGGCGTCTTCGCGACGGCTGCGGCTGCGCTGCTGTGGGCGCCCGGCGCGATCGCGGACCCCCAGAGTGACGCCAGCGATGCCATCAATCAGGCGTGGCAGGCGGCCGGTGGTGATACCTCCTCGGTAGGCACCAAGGACGGCGACGTCTACGCCGTCGGCGACGGGTTCGCCCAGAACTTCAGCGGCGGCAAGATCTTCTTCACCCCGGCCACCGGCGCGCACCTGCTCACCGGGGCGATCCTGGACAAGTACACCGCGCTCGGCGGTCCCGCCGACAGCGACCTCGGCTTCCCGACCATCGATTCGGTGCCCGGCCTGGTCGGACCGGACAGTCGCGTGAGCACCTTCAGTGCCAGCGACAAGCCGGCGATCTTCTGGACTCCCGACACCGGCGCCTGGGTCGTGCGCGGCGCGATCAATGCGGCGTGGGACAAGCTCGGCGGTTCGGCGGGCACGATGGGCGTGCCCACCGCGGACGAGACCTACAACGGCAGCGTCGTGAGCCAGAAGTTCACCGGCGGCGAGATCTCGTATGACACCGCCGCCAAGACCTTCAGCACCGTGCCGCCCGAACTGGCCAACAACCTGGCCGGTGTGGAGGTGCCGAGCGACGCGACGACGGCGATCAACCAGGCCTGGCGCGCCGCGGGCGGGCTCTCGGGACCGCTCGGTGCCCGACAGGGTGCCCAGCAGCCCATCGGCACTGACGGCGCCGCACAGGATTACGCCGGCGGCAAGATCTTTTACTCACCGGCCACCGGCGCGCATGCGGTGACCGGCGCGATCCTGGCCAAGTACGAAGCCGCCGGCGGACCGACCGGCGATCTGGGCCTGCCGACCGGAACCGAAGCCGACGGCGGCGCGCCCAACAGCCGGGTCAGCGCCTTCAGCGCGGCCGACAAGCCGGTCATCTTCTGGACGCCCGACAACGGCGCCATCGTGGTCCGCGGTGCGATCAACGCCGCCTGGGCCAAGCTGGGCGGGGCGACGGGCAAGCTCGGTGTGCCGACCGGTGAGCAGAGTGTCAACGGCGACACCGTGACCCAGAAGTTCAGCGGGGGCGAGATCTCCTGGGACAAGGCCAGCAACACATTCACCACCAAACCGCCGGAGCTGGCCGGGTCGCTGGCCGGTGTGCAGGTGCCGGCCGCAGCCGGGGCACAGGCCGGCCCGTCGGGCGCCACCTCCGGCAAGGGGTCCGCATTCCACTGGTGGTGGCTGCTGATCATCATCCCGGTGTTGTTGCTGCTGGCCGTGATCGGGCTGGGCCTGCTGTGGCTGCAGCGGCGCCGCCGTGCCGGCGACGAGATCGAGGACGACTTTCACGACTCGGACTACGACGACGACGATCACTGGCCGCATGAGGCCGTCGGCGCGCCCGAGGCCTCTGCCGCCTCGCGGTTCTCGACCTATCCCGACGGTGGCGGCGCACAGGTCGCCGCGGCGCCGGGATTCGGCTGGGCGCCCGAGGACAGCGAGAAGTCGCAGCCGGGCCCCGAAGATGTGTTCGACGGCGATCAGGATTCGATCGACACCACGCCGACCCGCATACCCGACGAGGCTGAGCAGGCCGGCGGCTACGAGGCCGATGACATCGACGAGGCCCCTGCCGAACTGGAGTACGCCGAGGTCGAGGAACTCGACGACGAGGAATCAAGCGATTCCGGCCGTCATGCAGCGGTGAACCTCGGGGAGTCGCAGTCGATGTGGCGGCTCAACCTGGGTGAGCTCGGCACGCCGCGGCGTCGTCGCGCCGCCGAACCGGAGCTCGAGCCGGAGCCCGAGCCGGTCGAGCCGGACCCCGACGACATCGTCGAGTCCGATGTGGTCGACATCGAGGACGAAGAGGACGCGTCCACGGCGCCCGCCGAGGTGTTGTCGTCGGATGTCCACACCGAAGCGGCAGCCAACCGCCCGGCGATCCACCTTCCGCTGTCTGACCCCTATCAGGCGCCGGAAGGCTATGTGGTCAAGGCCAATACGCATTCCGGGCTGTACTACACCCCGGACTCTGCGCTCTACAACGACACCGTGCCCGAGGTGTGGTTCGCCAGTGAGGAACTCGCGCAGGCGAATGGATTCCACAAGGCGGAGTGAGGCTTTCGCCTCCTCCGGCTAGACCTTGCGGATGACGGTGACGACCTTGCCGAGGATGGCGGCGGCGTTGCCGTCGATCGGGTCGAACGCCGGGTTGTGCGGCATCAGCCAGACCTGACCACCCGTACGCTTGAACGTCTTGACCGTCGCTTCACCGTCGATCATCGCCGCGACGATGTCGCCGTTGTCGGCCACGTTCTGCTGACGGACCACGACCCAGTCACCGTCGCAGATCGCGGCGTCCACCATGGATTCGCCGACGACCTTCAACAGGAACAGCGAACCCTCGCCGACCAGTTCGCGCGGTAGCGGGAAGACGTCCTCGACGGCCTCCTCGGCCAGGATCGGGCCGCCGGCGGCGATGCGCCCGAGAACCGGCACGAACGTCGGCTCGGGCAGGGCATCCGAACCGGCGACCTCGGTGCGCACCGGGGTGACGGACTCATCGGCGCCGCGGACGTCGACGGCTCGGGGTCGGTTGGCGTCGCGGCGCAGGTAGCCCTTGCGCTCGAGGGTGCGCAGCTGGTGCGCCACCGACGATGTCGAGGTGAGGCCGACGGCGTCGCCGATCTCCCGGATGCTCGGGGGATAGCCGCGGCTGGTGACCGAAGCCCGGATCACTTCGAGGATGGTTCGCTGCCGCTCCGTCAGCCCGGAGTCGGCGTTATCGCGGCGGCTTGTGTCGGTACCCGATGTCTCACTGCGGTCGCTCATGGGGCCGAATGTAGTCGCGCATGTCGAGAAATTCAAACATTTGTTCGACCGTGTCGCGATCCGGTCCGGATCGACGGTGATCGGAACAAAACTTGTCGGTGGTCGGATTTATCCTTCGAACACGCTCGCTCACATGTTCGGTTTTCGAACGCATGATCGAGTATATTTCGAACACAAGAGCGAACAGCGGCGGCTTCGAGGGAAGGACTTCAGACATGACAGTCATCGATGATCGACAGGTTTTCATCCCGGCACCGGTTTACCGGCGGACGTCCGGCGCGCCCGTCGCCCCAGCTCGGCGCCGTCCGGCAGGACCTCGCGCCTACCGGCCGCACCCGGCCCGGCCGGCGATCGCGCCGATCCAGTACCGCGGCACCGGTGTCGCCTTCTCCCGGGCTCCGCACACGCGCAGGCCGGTCAGCACCGCTGTGACGATCGCGCTGGCCGGGGTGGCCGCGCTGATCACGCTGTGGCTCGGCATGGTCGGCCACTTCAGTGGCTCGCCGGCGGCCAGCGAACAGATGCCCGACCAGCTCGCCGTCGTTCAGGTGCAGGCAGGGGAGACGCTGCAGCAGCTGGCCGGGCGGGTCGCACCGGATGCGCCCGCCGGACAGGTTATGCAACGCATCCGCGACCTGAACAAGCTCGAGTCGGCGTCACTGGACGCCGGGCAGACGCTCATCGCGCCGATCGGCTGACCACCGTGCTGGCCGTGGCCGCTCGACAGACGGCGCAGGTAGGCTCTCAGTGGTTCGAATCATCGGACCACGGCGGAGCGAAGGAGCGGTCATGCACTGTCCGTTCTGTCGCAACCCGGACTCCCGCGTCGTCGACTCCCGCGAGACCGACGAAGGTCAGGCCATCCGGCGGCGCCGGTCCTGCCCCGAATGCGGCCGGCGATTCACCACCGTGGAAACCGCAGTGCTCGCGGTCGTGAAGCGCAGCGGCGTCACCGAACCGTTCAGCCGAGAAAAGGTCATCAGCGGCGTGCGCCGAGCCTGTCAGGGCCGCGACGTCGACGACGACGCACTTAATCTGCTCGCTCAGCAGGTCGAGGACACCGTGCGGGCGGCCGGTTCCCCGGAGATCCCCAGCCATGAGGTCGGCCTGGCCATTCTTGGGCCGCTTCGCGAACTCGACGAAGTCGCCTATCTGAGGTTCGCGTCGGTGTACCGCTCGTTCAGCTCCGCTGAGGACTTCGAGCGCGAGATCGAGGCGCTGCGCGCCCATCGCGCCGTCGGCACCTCCGGCTGAACCTTCTCAATCCAGCTGTCGCACACCGTCACTGACCACGCGGCCAGCGATCAGCACCCATCCCTCCGGATCCCATGTTGTATAGATCTGCGAGCCCTTGCCCTGTGTGATGGTCAGGTCGCGACTGAGGTAATCGGTGATCCGCGCCGCCGCCGAGCCTGTCGCCTCATCCTCGGGAACGCCGAGGTCGGAGGCGAACATCCGCGACCGGATGTGTCCTCCATCGCGATCCACCCACGCCCAGATGTAATGCTCGGCGTCATCGGAGTAGTCGTCTGGATCGGCGCCCAACACCTCGTCCACCGAACGCAGATCGTGAATGGCGAATTCGGGTGACCATTCCGCGCGAGCGCGGATCGCGGTGCGGTCGTCGTCGTAGCTGACTCCGACGATGCCCGCCGGCACCTGAAGGGTGCGGATCGGCGTGCCACGGTCGCGCAACCACCAGGCCGCACCGACCGTGGGATGCCCGGCGAAGGGCAGTTCCGTGGCCGGGGTGAAGATGCGGGCGTGCGCGGTGGTCGATCCATCGGTCGGCAGGTCGATGAATATCGTTTCGCTGTAACCCAATTCGGTGGCGATGCGTTGTCGTTCACCGGCGGGCACGGTGGCCGCGTCCACCACGCCGAGCGGATTGCCGAAGTCGCCTCCCGCATCGGTGAACACCCGCAGCACAGTCACGTCGACGGTCATATGTCGACTGTACGACCGCTGAGTCAGGTGGCGCTGCGCTCGTCGGCCTCCAACGCGTCGAGCACCGCGACCCGGGTGTCCAGCGAACCGGTGACCGCGCGCCCGGACAGCCCGCTGCGCAGGAGGTCCCGCAGGGCGTCCTGGTCGTATTCGGCGGGAGCGGTGGAATCGATGAACTTCTCGACGACTTCCACGAAGCGTTCGGGGTCGTCGTGAAACGGGAAGTGCCCGGAGCGGCCGAAGATCTCGAGCCGCGAGCCCGGCATGGCCGAATGTGCCATCCGTGCATGGCTGACCGGGATCACCGCATCTTGATCGCCCCAAATGAGTTGCACAGGAACGGATTCGGTCAAATAACATCGGTCCAGCATGGTGACCACCTGCCCGCGCCAGTCCACCACCGAGCGCAGCGTGCGGGTGAACGCCGACGATGCGGTCGGCTCGGGCAGGTCGGCCAGGATGCGCAGCGCGTCGGGCAGGTCGCGACCCAGACCCGTCGAGCCGAACACGCTGCCCAGGACACGGCCGGCAACCTGCAACGCGGGCAGCACCATCGGCAGCCGCAGCAGCGCCAACGCCTCACCGCCCATCGGTAGCGAGGCCGCCCGCAGTGCGACATTGACTTCCTTGGTCACGCCGCCGGCACTGACCAGGATCAGCCTCTCGACCAATTGCGGGAACTGGTAAGCGAATTGCATCGCCACCCCACCGCCGAGCGAATGCCCGACCACGGTGACCTTGTCGAGATCGAGGACGCTGAGCAGATCGCGCATGCCGTTCGCGTAGGCCGCCACCGAGTAGTCGGCCCGCGGCTTGTCGGATTGTCCGTGCCCGAGCAGGTCCGGGGCGATCACGGTGAACCGCTGGGCAAGCGTGCTGTGCACCGAATGCCAGGTCGTCGAGTTGTCACCGATCCCGTGGATCAACAGCAGCGCCGGACCGGAGCCCGCCACCCGGAACGCCCGCCGGTAACCGTGAATGGTCCGGAAGTGCAGTGTGGGTGTCACGTCCCGCACCGGTTGCAGATTGGGCTTTCGCTGAGACTTCTGTTGCGTCATGGCCAACCCCATCATCGGTGCGGTGGGCTTCGTCAGGTTTCGCCGGTGTCGTTGAAACCGTCTTTGAAGTCCTCGGCGTGCTGAGCGAGGAATTTCTCGAATTCCGCGCCCAACTCGTCGCCACTGGGGAGTTCCTCGTCGTGCGCCAGCAGCGACCGGTTCTCTTGAGCGGCAACGAAAGCATCGTACTGGCGCTCCAGGGCCGTCACCACTTGAGCGACCTCCGGCGAGGCCTCGACCTGCTCGTCGATCTTGGTGCGGATACCTTCGCCGGCATCGGTCAGGGCGCGCAGCGGTACCTGCAGCGAAGTCAGTTTGGCGACCTGTTCCAGCAGTGCCTCAGCGGCCGGCGGGAAGTCGGTCTGGGCCAGGTAGTGCGGCACGTGAACGGTGAAGCCGATGACTTCATGGCCGTGCTGGGCCATCCGGTACTCCAGCAGGTTGGACACGCTGCCCGGCACCTGCACCTCGCCGACCCACGGGGTGAAGTCGGTGATCAGCTCGCGGTTGTTGGAGTGCGCGGTCATCGTCACCGGCCGGGTGTGGGGGACCGCCATCGGAATCGTGCCGAGCCCGATGGTCTGGCGCACCCCGAGACGCTCGGCCAGCAGGCGGACGGCGGTGACGAACCGCTCCCACTTCAGGTCCGGCTCCAGCCCGGCCAGCAGCAGGAACGGTGTGCCCAGACTGTCCCGCAGGGCGTACAGGTTCAGCTGCGGATCGTCGTAGTCGGTGAAGTGGTCGGTCTTGAACGTCATCAGCGGCCGGCGCGACCGATAGTCGAGCAGCTCGTCGATGGCGAAGGAGGCCACCAGCTCGGTGTCGAGCTTGGCCTTGAGGTGATCAGCAGCCAGGCGAATGGCGTGGCCGGCGTCGGAAAACCCCTCAAGAGCATGAATCATCACCGGTCCGCGCCCGTCGGGCGCGGACAGCTGCGGCGCCGGAAACTCCAGTTCGTACATTCCGGTCTGCTCGGGTTGGTACTGCTGTCCCTGCTCGTCAGTCATCGTCTCCGCCTCCTCGCGGTGCCCGGGAACGTCGTCGTCCCCTTCTACCGTGACAACCAGTGTCTCGCAGGATCCGCTGGGCCGGCGACATCGGGCACAGATTCGGGTGAGCGCTGTCATTGCGCCCGTGTTGCACAACGCAGGTGGCGTGCCCGCCGTTCCCCGGTGTCAATCCTCGAGGCAGGTCCGCAACGCCCCAATCGGGCATGATCGAGCCATGCGAACTGCATCGGTGGCACTGAACCTGGCCTTGGCCGCGGTTCTGGTCGCCGGCTGCCGTTCGACGGCCGAACCGCGGGCCAAAGCCGCCGAGGAGCCCAGTGCGGCGCAATCGGTGGTCACCGACGCCCGGCCGGTGGCGCCCCGCCCCGCCGTGGGCGCCCTGTTCCTCGGCGGCACCGATACCCACACCTGTACCGCCTCGGTGATCCACTCCACCAGCCAGGACCTGATTCTGACCGCCGCGCACTGCTTGGCTGCCGGCCTGCCCACCACGTTCGTGCCGGGATTCGACCAGAGCGCCGCTCCCGGTGCTGTCTGGACCGTCGACACCGTGTACCTCGACCCCCGTTGGGTCGCCACCCAGGACCCCAAGGCCGACTACGCCGTCGCGCGGGTCAGCCGACCCGCCGGCGGCAGCATCGAAGCCGTGACCGGTCAGGCCCTGACGCTGGGCACGGCCCCCTCCGGTCCGGTCACGGTGATCGGCTACCCGCTGGGCGACGGCGGACCGCCGCTGGGCTGTGACACGACCGCCGGCGTGGACGGGGGCTATCCCTGGCTGCGCTGCAACGGCCTCGGTGACGGGACCAGTGGCGGCCCGTGGATCGCCGGCGCGACGGTGACCGGCGTGATCGGCGGACGCGACGGCGGCGGCTGCCAGGACAACATCTCGTACTCGTCGCCGTTCGACGCGGCGACCGCCGCCCTGCTGGCCCGCGCCGAGGCAGGCGGCCCGGGCGACGACGCGCCGACGTCGTTCGACAGCGACTGCTGAGCGGTCAGCGGCGGAACTGGTTCAGGGCGCGCAGCTTGTTCATCACGTCCAGGGCCGCGACCTTGTAGGCCTCCGAGAATGTCGGGTAGTTGAAGACCGCGTCGACCAGATACTCGATGGTCCCGCCGCAACCCATCACCGCCTGGCCGATGTGCACCAGCTCGGTGGCCGCCGTGCCGAAGATGTGCACGCCGAGGACCTTGAGATCCTCGGTGGACACCAGCAACTTGAGCATGCCGTAGGAGTCGCCGGCGATCTGTCCGCGGGCGAGTTCGCGGTAGCGGGAGACCCCGACCTCGTAGGGGATCGCGGCCTTGGTCAGTTCGACCTCGGTGGCCCCGACGTAGGACACCTCGGGGATCGAATAGATGCCGATCGGCTGCAGCACGGTCATGCCGGCTGTCGGCTCGCCGAATGCGTGGTAGGCGGCCAGCCGGCCCTGTTCCATCGAGGTGGCGGCCAGGGCGGGAAAGCCGATGACGTCGCCGACGGCGTAGATGTGGTCGACCTTGGACTGGAACGTCTTCTCGTCGACGAAGATCCGGCCGCGGTTGTCGGCCTCCAGGCCGGCGTTCGCCAGGTCCAGGTGGTCGGTCTGGCCCTGCCGTCCGGCCGAGTACATGACGGTCTCGGCAGGGATCTGCTTGCCGCTGGCCAACGTGGTGACGGTGCCGGCCGAGCCGACGTCGACGGCGGTCACCTCCTCGCCGAACCGGAACGTCACCGCCAGGTCACGCAGGTGGAAACGCAGCGCCTCGACGATCTCGGGGTCGCAGAAGTCCAGCATCGTGTCACGCTTCTCCACGACGGTGACCTTGGTGCCCAGGGCGGCGAACATCGAGGCGTACTCGATGCCGATCACCCCGGCGCCGACGACCACCATCGAACCCGGGATGGTCTTGAGATCCAGGATGCCGTCGGAGTCGAGCACCCGGTTCTCGTCGAATTCGACGCCGGCGGGCCGGGCGGGCTTGGTGCCGGTGGCGATGATGATGTAGCGGCCGCTGACGGTGATGTGCTCGGCGCGGGTGGGATCCTCCACCTCGACGGTGTGCTCGTCGACGAACCGGCCGTGCCCGACGTAGAGCTCAATTCCATTGCGCATCAGCTGGTTTCGCACCACGTCGACCTCTTTGCGGATCACGTGTTCGGTGCGGGCCAGTAGGTCGGCGGGCGTGATCTTGTCCTTGACCCGGTAGCTGGCGCCGTACAGTTCGCGCTGGCTCATACCGGTCAGGTAGAGCACGGCCTCACGCAGCGTCTTGGACGGGATGGTGCCGGTCTGGACGCAGACACCACCGAGCATCTGCCCGCGCTCGATGACGGCCACCGTCTTGCCCAGCTTGGCCGCGGCGATGGCCGCCTTCTGGCCGCCGGGTCCCGAGCCGATCACGACGAGGTCGTATTCCACACTCATGAGGACAAGGTGTACGCCGGTTTGCCGAATCTCGCATGCCGACCGTGTCAATACGACATGAACAATGCGTCGCGGCCCTCGCGGATCGATCCCCAGATCCGACTTCATCCCCAACCCTGGGCTAATCGGTGCTCGACGGCGCGGTTTGGTCGGCGCCGGTTGCGACCGTCTGGCCATGACCACACACGAACCCGACTATCGCTTCACCCGTCCCGGCGCGCTGATCGCCGCCCTGCCCGCCGTTCTCGGCTTCGTGCCGGAGAAGTCACTGGTGCTGGTGGCCCTCGAAGGCGGCGAGATGGGCGCCGTCATGCGCGTCGACCTGTCCAAGACGATCGGCGATGACCTCTCTCACCTCGCCGAACTCGCCGCCGCGTCGGGTGGGGACACCGTCGTGGTGGTGATCGTCGATGCCGAGGGCGCCCCGTGCCCGATGTGCAATCAGGACTATCGCGACATCTGCGATGACCTGTCGACCGCGCTGTCCGCTCACGGCATGGAGATCTATGCCACCCACGTCGTCGACCGGATCGAGGCGGGTGGCCGATGGCACTGCGTCGACGGCTGCGGTGCCTTCGGGGCGGTGGAGGATCCGATGGCCTCGCCACTGGCCGCGGCCGCCGTGCTGGAGGGTCGGCGACTGTATCCACGTCGTTCCGATCTGCAGGCGGTGGTTGCTGTTGCCGACGCCGGCCGCGCGGCGTCGCTGGTGCCGGCCATCTCTGAGCATGCGCAGGCGCGAGAAGCCGACTGGCGGGCCGATCCCGACGGGTGCGGTCGCCGCGACGTCGAAGCAGCCATGGCGCTCGCCGCCCGCGTGAATGCCGGGGCCGAGCTCGACGAGTCCGAGCTCGCGATGCTGGCGTGCGCGCTGACCGACGTCGACGTGCGCGACACGCTCTACGCGCTGGCCGTCGGCGCCGACGCCGCGAACGCCGAAGCGTTGTGGGCGGTGCTGTCGCGCACACTGCCCGACCCCTGGCGCACCGAAGCGCTTGTGCTGCTGGCCTTTTCGGCGTACGCCCGGGGCGACGGGCCGCTGGCGGGGCTGTCGCTGGAGGCCGCGCTGCGCAGCGATCCCGAGCACCGGATGGCGGACATGCTCGACACGGCGCTGCAGTCGGGCCTGCGACCCGAACAGATTCGCGAGCTGGCCGGCACCGGGTATCGGCTGGCCAAGCGGCTCGGGGTGCGGCTTCCGCCGCGGCGCACGTTCGGCCGCCGCGCGGTCTGAGGGAGGCTAGACCTTCTCGACCTTGACGGCGTGGGCCATCTCGTGGGGCAGGTGCACGTTCTCGTGGCCGCCGATCAGGATGGTCACACCGCCGTGCGGGCTGTTCTCCACTTGGACACGGGCATTGGGCACCACGCCGGCTTCCTTGAGCTGGCCGATCAGTTCGACGTCACCCTGGACGTGCTCGGTGAGCTGACGGACCACCACGGCGACGGGGGAGCCGGCGGGCAGCTCGGTCAGGCGGACCAGGTTGGCGTCCTCGAACTGGCTCATGTCCAGGCCCAGCAGCGACAGGCCGGGGATCGGGTTGCCGAACGGAGACACGGTCGGGTCGTCGAGAACCTGCACCAGGCGGCGCTCGACGTCCTCGCTCATGACGTGCTCCCAGCGGCAGGCCTCGGCGTGGACCTCTTCCCACGGCAAGCCGATGACGTCTACCAGAAGCCGTTCGGCGAGGCGGTGCTTGCGCATCACCGAGACCGCGAGTTCGCGGCCCTTCTCGGTCAATTCGAGATGGCGGTCGCCGGCGACCTGAAGCAAGCCGTCGCGTTCCATCCGGGCTACGGTCTGGCTGACTGTCGGGCCACTCTGCTCCAAGCGCTCGGCAATGCGTGCGCGCAGCGGGATCACGCCCTCTTCCTCGAGGTCGTAGATCGTGCGGAGATACATCTCGGTGGTATCGACCAGATCGTTCATAAGGACACCCTTCGTCTGTCCCGAGTCTACTTGGCTAGCTGGGAAAACGGATGTGCAACACTGCCGCCCACGGCAGCGTGCCCGCCGGCATCGCCGACGGGCACACTTGGGGGGTTGCTTATCTAGCTGGCGTAGGACCGCAGCCGATCCGCCCGATCACCGTTGCGGAGCTTGGCCATGACCTCGCGCTCGATCTGGCGAACCCGTTCGCGGGACAGGCCGAACAGCTTGCCGATCTGGTCGAGGGTGCGGGGCTGGCCGTCGTCGAGGCCGAACCGGAGCCGGATCACCTGCTGCTCGCGCTCGTCGAGCGTGGCGAGCACGTGGCGGATGTCGGTGTGCAGCAGCTCGGCAATGACCGCGTTCTCCGCGGACATGGCTTCGGCGTCCTCGATGAAGTCGCCGAGCGGAGCCTCCTCGTCGCTGCCGACCGGCATGTCGAGGCTTACCGGGTCGCGGCTGTGCTCCAGCAGATCGTTGATCTTCTCGACCGGGATGCCCGACTCTTCGGCGAGTTCCTCGTCGCTGGCCTCGCGGCCCAGGCTCTGGTGCATCTCACGCTTGATCCGCGCCAGCTTGTTGACCTGCTCCACGAGGTGGACGGGCAGCCGGATCGTGCGGCTCTGGTCGGCCATACCGCGGGTGATGGCCTGACGGATCCACCAGGTGGCATACGTCGAGAACTTGAAACCCTTGGTGTAGTCGAACTTCTCCATCGCGCGGATCAGACCGAGGTTGCCCTCCTGGATGAGGTCCAGCAGCGGCATGCCGCGGCCGGTGTAGCGCTTCGCGAGCGACACCACCAGACGCAGGTTGGCCTCGAGCAGGTGGCTGCGGGCGGCCTGCCCGTCCCGCACGATGATGGCGAGATCGCGCTTGCGGTTCTCGGACAGCCGCTTCTTGGTCTCCAGCAGGTGCTGGGCGAAGAGCCCGGCCTCGATGCGCTTGGCCAGCTCGACCTCGTCCTCGGCGGTGAGCAGCGCGGTCTTACCGATGCCGTTCAGATACACGCGCACCAGGTCGGCGGCTGGACTCTGAGCGTCCAGATCGCTGTCGAACCGGGTGGTGGTGGCATTTGCCATGGTGGCCTCCTGATCGGCTGCATCTGTCAAAGCGTTCAACGTGCGATCGGAGCTAAGAGTTCCCGCAAGGTTGCGGGTTCACACCCTCTGAAGTGCGGGAATACCGAGGAGCCCTGAGAATGTCCTGAGAAAGGACGCTACCGGGGGTCAGTGGGAACCGCGGTCGGCCCCACCGGCCGAATGCGGTTGCGCTGCCGGGATCCCGGCCTCGAGCGCGCGACGTTCGGCACGCGGGAACAGCTGGGTCCGGTGCGGGGTGTCGTTGAAGCGACGGGGTTCTTCGGCACGTCGGGGCGGACGGTCATTGGCGATCAGTACGGCCATCCACGGCAGCGGCAACGACACCGCGATGATCGCCAGCGAGATGAGGCCGTTGTGCCACAGGCCGTACGCCGCGGCCGCCAAAATCAGCGCCGGGATCCGAAAGGACATGATCGTCAAATACTTCCGCACGCGCTGGCGGTGCTGCTCCTCATAGGGCGTCGCCGCGGCGGTGATGAGCACGGGCCGACCCTCGTCGTCGAATCCCAGCTCACGCTTCATACCTCCACTGTTCCACATTCCGTGATCGATATGCATGCCGGTTTCTTACGGCTGTCTTACCGGGCACAATGTCTTCTATGCAGACCCAGACGATCGAACGCACCGACACCGACGAACGCGTCGACGACGGGACCGACGACGACGCCCCCAAGGTCTTCCACTACGTCAAGAAGGACAAGATCGCCGAGAGTGCCGTGATGGGCACCCACGTCGTCGCGCTGTGCGGCGAGGTGTTCCCGGTGACCCGCGCGGCCAAGCCCGGCTCGCCTGTCTGCCCGGACTGCAAGCGGGTCTACGAGAACCTCAAGAAGGGCTGACGGGAGCGGCTTCAGCGGTGTCGTCCGGCGCCGGCTGTGGCTGCTCGGCCTCGGCGTCGCCGTCACTGCGGGCTTTCGCCCTGCGCCGCAGCCACGTTCGGACCTGATCGGCGTGCGGCATCGGCGCGGGGAATTCCTCTTCGATCGCGGCGTTGAGTTCGGCCCCGATCATGATCGCGAAGCCGAGGAAGAACGCGAACAGCAGGAATGCGATCGGGGTGGCCAGCGCCCCGTAGGTGTAGCCGGTGCTGGTGATCCAGGTCAGGTAGAACCGTAGGCCCATCGTCGCGACCACGAACACGGTCGTCGCCAGGACTGCTCCCCACACCAGCCGATGGGTCGGCAGCGGTTTGGGCAGTGATACCCGGTAGAGGATCGTCACGGCGAGCACCAGCGCCAAGACCAGGGCGGGGTAGTAGCCGTAGTGCAGCAGGTTGTCCCAGCTGTCCGGCAGGTACGACGAGATCTTGCGCGGCCCGAGCGCTACGAACGGTGCGCTGGCGATCACGAAAACCAGCATCACCACGTAGAGCCCGAGCGCGAAGAACCGCTGCCGTACCGGATGCCGTAGCGGGGTCTGGTCGTGGGCTTCCACCACCGAGTCGACGAACGCCGAGATGGCGGACGAGCCGGCCCACAGGCTGATCACGAAGCCGAATGACACCACCTCGCCGCGCGCCCCGGCCACGATGTCGCGAACGGTCGGCTCGATGATCTCGTTGACCACGTTCTTCGAGAAGAAGCTGTTCGCGAAGTTGATCAGCTGGTTCTCAATGGTGGGCAGGGTGTCTAGCCCGAACAGCGGCGCGATGTAGGCCAGGCTGCCCAGCATCCCGAGCAGCAGCGGCGGCAACGACAGCACCGACCAGAAACCGGCCTGAGCCGACTCGGAGAAAATCGAGTCGTCCCAACTCTTGGACAATGTCCGTTTCGAGATCCGCCATATGTGATGGCGAGACGGTTTGGCGGATTGGTCAGTCATGACCAGTCCAGCATTCCTGACGACAGCGGTCCTGCCCAGCGACGCGGCCGTGAGCGGCTACTACGCCTCCGACGGGCTGACTTCGATCACCGCGGCCAGCTCGATCAGCTTGGCCTGGTGCTCGTTGGCGTGATGCTGGCAGAACAGGAGTTCGGCGCCCGACGGGAGCTTGGCGCGCACGCGAGCCGCTGCTCCACAGCGGTCGCAGCGATCAGCCCTGGTCAATTCGGGACTGGTCAACGTTGCGTTCATAGCTCCTCCGTAAGGTGCTCATCGCGTCGGTGACTGGGCGCCACCGTCACGTATCTCTACTGTCTCAGACGTTCTTCGTTTGGGCCTTGTTCCCCAGGGGTTTAACGCTGTGTCGTGTCTCACGCCTCGTCGTGTTGCGGGTACTGCAGTGTGGTCGTATGTACCCGAATCCGGAATTCTTACTCCACCTGTGCGGAGAGCGAGACTGGGAAGCCGCCCACAGCGTTGGCGAACTTTGCCCCGCATCTCTGACCGAAGTCGGATTCATCCATCTCTCGACGCGTGAGCAGGTGCACCTGCCGGCCAACCGGCTCTACGCCGGTCGCACCGATTTGGTGCTCCTACACATCGATCCGCAGAAGCTGGATTCGCCGCTGCGTTGGGAACCTGGTGTTCCAACGGACCCGGAGTCGATGAGGTTCCCGCATCTGTATGGCCGGCTGCCGATCAGTGCCGTGATGAATGTCACCCCGTACCGGCCGGGGCCGGACGGCCGGTTTCAGCCGTTCGAGCCGTCGACGTAGGCGTCGGCCTCGATCTCCACGAACAACCCGGGTTCGATGAGCGCGGCGACCTCGACCATGGTCGCCGCCGGTCGAACGGTGCCGAAGAACTCGGCGTGCACCGCGCCGACGGCGCGCCACTGAGAGATGTCGGTGACGTAGATCCGGGTCCGTATGACGTCGGATAGGGCGGCATCGACGTCGGATAGCGCGGACCCTATGCGCTGCAAAGCATTTCGGGTCTGCTCGACGATATCGTCGCCCGCTCCGGTGGTTCCCGAGATCGCGATGTGCGGCCCGATCCGCACCGCGCGGCAGTACCCGACCGCACGTTCGTAGGTCGATTCCGAGGACACATTCACCCTGCTGGACACGGCGCCAGGGTATGCGGGTGCGGCATGCCCGCGCACCTGAATTTTGGGTGGCTGAGCGTGATTCAGCCTGCGCCGCCCGTGCCGCCTCCGCCGCCGGTGCCGCCCTTGCCGCCGACGCCGCCGGATTGAGCTTGGCCCGCACCGCCGCTGCCCCCGGTGCTGCCCGGATTGGCCCCGTTGGCGCCCGCGCCACCTTTGCCGCCGGTTCCGCCGGAGCCGCCGGCGCCACCGGTATTGGTCTGTCCGTTTGCGGCGTTGCCGCCGAAGCCGCCGGTTCCGCCCGTGCCACCGCGGCCGCCGGAGCCCACCGTGCCCACTCCGCCGGTCCCACCGGCGCCACCGGTGCCCCCGGCCCCGCCCGTGTTGTTCTGTCCGAAGTCGAAGTTGACGCCGCCGAAGCCGCCGTTGCCGCCAGTGCCGCCGGCACCGCCGGTGGCTCCGGCACCGCCTTGGCCGCCGGCTCCGCCGGTGCCGCCTGCGCCGCCGGCAAAGCCGCTGCTGCCCGGGCCGCCGGTACCGCCGTAGCCGCCGGCTCCGCCCGCCCCGCCGGTGCTGGTCCCGGTGCCGCCCTGGCCGCCGTTGCCGCCGAGGCCACCGTTGCCCGTGGCGGCCAAGCCGCCTGCGCCGCCCGTGCCGCCTGCTCCGCCCGTAACGCCGGCGCCACCTTTGCCGCCGTTGCCGGCGTCGCCGCCGGATTCGCCGAGACCGCCGGCCCCGCCGGTGCCGCCGCTCCCGCCCAGCGCACCGCCGTTACCGCCACTGCCGCCGTTGCCGCCAACGCCCGCGAATTGTGTTGTGAACGAACCGCCACCGACTCCGCCGGTACCGCCGTTGCCGCCGTTGCCGGTATGGCCATCCAGGCCGAAGAGCCCGAAGAAGCCACCCCGTCCGGCTGCCCCGCCATCACCACCGTTGCCGCCGTCGCCGCCGTTGCCGCCGAATGTCGGGGTTCCGGTACCTCCGCCGGCGCCGTTGCCGCCCGTTCCGCCGACGCCGCCGTCGCCGCCGCGGCCGAAGAAGAAGCCACCGGCGCCACCGCTGCCGCCGTTCCCGGCGTGGCCCCCGTCGTCACCGGGAAGGGAGCCCTCGACGCCTGCGATACCGGCGCCGCCGTTCCCGCCGCGGCCGAAGAAGAACCCGCCGGCTCCGCCGTTGCCGCCGTCGAGCCCGTTCCCGCCGTTGCCGATGAGCAGTCCGGCGTTGCCGCCGTTGCAAGCACTGCCGACGCAGCCTGGCTGCGCGTCGGCGCCGTTCCCGATGAATATCCCGATGATGGGAATGTCTCGTACGGAGATGTTGCTGACGGCGGCGGCCAGCGCAGTGGGGGCGACCGCATTCGCGGTAACCGCGGCGGGTCGGGCCGGCACCTCGACGCCGGATGGGCAATCGGTGTTGGTCATGAGGCACTGGAGTCCGTCGGGCGAGGCGTCGTTGCCCGGCGCCGCCTGTGCGGAACCCGCCAAAAAGAGGCCGGCCCCAGCGAATGCCGCCCCGACGGCGAGGTATAGCGCTGACCTCGCAGTGGTGCACTTCGACCGGAAAGCAGAGTCAGAAAGCACGGGAGTCCCTTCAGGTTGAGAGATCCGGGAAGAGCTGATTCTCCGAGATCATGACACTGCCGAAGCGCACCGCACAGGTATTTGCTGACAGAGGAGACAATTAGTGGGAGACATGCCGCGACGCCGACGTGCGGCCGGTCAGCCGCCTGGGCGAGCGCTGTCGTAAAGGCCCAGTGATTGCGCGACTGTGGTCGCCACCTCTGCACGCAAGGGCGAGATCGGTGCACTGCCCCGGGTGTGGACCGCGTTGGACAGCAGGACGACGTAGGTGTCCGAGCCCGGATCCAGCCACAGGGAGGTGCCCGTGAAGCCGGTGTGACCGAAGCTGCCGATGGGGAAGACCGCACCGCGCGTGGTGGATTGGCCCGTATCGATGTCCCAGCCGAAGCCGCGAAGGTTTTGCCCGGGAATCGCCGGATGCCGCTCGGGCTTTTCTCCGGCGGCCGCAGCGTTGGCCGCGTCGAGTTGTCCCGCGCTGTGCCCGGGCTGCTGCGGCGACGTCATCAATTCGAGGGTGGACTGCTGCAGCGGAAACGCGCTCGGCCGGCCCGCAAGTCGGTCGAGCAATGCCTGGGCGTAGACGCTGACGTCCGAGGCGGTCGAGAACACCCCGGCGTGTCCGGCCACTCCACCCATTCGCCGTGCCGTCGTGTCGTGCACGGTACCGCGCAGCAGGTTGCCGAAATCGGGGTTGCGACTGGGGTCGCCGGGGTTCTCTTCATCCCACGCCGTCGGCGCGATGAGCGGCAGGAGATTCGTATCCCATTGTCCCGCAGCGCATTCAGTGACTCTGGTGGGTGCCCAGTACGCCGCCGCACCGCGAATCGTGTGCGGACCGCAGACCTTCGCCACAGGGAGATAACGGGTTTCGGTCATACCCAGCGGGGCGAACACGTTCCGCTGCACGTAGTCGTCTTCGGGCTCGCCGGTGAGCTGCTCGACAAGTGCGCCGAGCAGGATGAAGTTGATGTCGGAGTAGCGGAACACTTCGCCCGGAGCGGATTCCAGCGGCGTCGTGAGCGCGCGACGAAAGCCCTCCGTCCGGTCTGGTGCATCCAGTCCCCACGGGTCTTTGAGCTCGACGTCGCCGGTTTCGCCGGAGGTGTGGGTGAGCAGCATGCGCACGGTCACCTCGGCGCGCTTGGGATCGTTGCCGAGGTTGAAGCCGGGTAGGTATCGCTGCACCGGGTCGTCGAAGCCTAGCCGGCCCTGCTCGTAGAGCTGCATGACGGCCGTTGCGGTGGCGAGCGGCTTCGTCAACGAGGCGAGGTCGAAGATCGTGTCCTCGGTCATCGGCTCAGCAGGGGCGGGCGCTCCGTCGAGGCCCCGTTCGCCGGCCAGCTTCCGGACGCCGAAGGCCCTGCGGAAGACGACCTTGCCGCTGTGCCCGACCACGACGACGGCACCGGGCAATCGGTTCGCGGCCACCGCGGCGGTCATGATTTTCGAGACCGCCGGGATGTCGGGCGTGGGCGGGCTGGGCGGGCGCACCGGAGCGACCGGCATCGGCGCGGCACGCACTGTTTCGGTCTGCGCGGCATGCGGCGCGGGGCCGTGGGAGCACGCTGCGGCCAAGGTCAGCAGAATGCAACCGGCAGCGCGTGCTGCCGACTGAAAACGGCTGTGGCACAGCTGAATCGGCTTGACCTCAGTCGAGGTAGTCGCGCAGCACCTGCGAGCGGCTGGGGTGGCGCAGCTTGCTCATGGTCTTCGACTCGATCTGCCGGATCCGTTCACGCGTGACCCCGTACACCTGGCCGATCTCGTCGAGGGTGCGCGGCTGCCCGTCGGTCAGGCCGAACCGCAGCCGCACGACGCCCGCCTCGCGCTCGGAGAGCGTCTCGAGCACCGACTGCAGCTGATCCTGCAGCAGCGTGAAGCTCACCGCGTCGACGGCCACGACGGCCTCGGAGTCCTCGATGAAGTCTCCGAGCTGGCTGTCGCCCTCGTCGCCGATGGTCTGGTCCAGCGAGATCGGCTCACGCGCGTACTGCTGGATCTCCAGCACCTTCTCCGGCGTGATGTCCATTTCCTTGGCCAGCTCTTCGGGCGTGGGCTCGCGGCCCAGGTCCTGAAGCAGCTCACGCTGGATGCGGCCGAGCTTGTTGATGACCTCGACCATGTGCACGGGGATACGGATCGTGCGGGCCTGGTCGGCCATCGCGCGGGTGATCGCCTGGCGGATCCACCACGTGGCGTAGGTCGAGAACTTGTAGCCCTTGGTGTAGTCGAACTTCTCGACCGCGCGGATCAGACCGAGGTTGCCTTCCTGGATGAGGTCCAGGAACGCCATGCCGCGGCCGGTGTAGCGCTTGGCCAGCGACACCACCAGACGCAGGTTGGCTTCCAGCAGATGGTTTTTCGCGCGGTCGCCGTCGCGGCAGATCCACTGCATGTCGCGGCGCTGCTGCACGGGCAGCTTCTCGCCCTTGTCGGTCTTTTCCGCCATCAGCTGCGTGGCGTAGAGGCCGGCCTCGATCCGCTTGGCGAGCTCGACCTCCTCCTCGGCGTTCAGCAGCGCGACCTTGCCGATCTGCTTGAGGTAGGCGCGCACCGAGTCGGCCGACGCGGTCAGCTCGGCGTCCTTGCGGGCCTGCCGCAGTGCCTCGGACTCCTCTTCGTCCCAGACGAAGTCGCCGGAGGCCTTGTCCTTCTCGGACGGCTCGGCGATGTCTTCGTCGTCGCCGGACTCGCCCTCGGCGGCGGGCGCAGCCTTGGTCGCGGCGCCTTCCTCGGTCTCGTCGTCGCTGTCGTCGTCCGACGAGTCGTCGGTGTCGTCGGCAACGTCCTCGAGGTCGTCGAGTTCCAGATCGTCGTCGGCTACGTCGAGTTCGGGGTCGCCGTCGAGCTCGCCGTCGAGTTCGTCATCGGTGCCGGCCTCGGCATCGGTGTCGGCGGGGGCGGCGTCCTTCTTGGCCCGGCCACGGGTGGCCGGCGCCTTCTTGGCGGCTGCTTTGGTGGCACGCGCCTTGGTCGGGGCGGCCGTGACATCGGTGATCTCGGAATCGCCGGCCTCGGCTGCGCGGGGAGCGGCCTTGGTGGCACGCTTGGCCGGCGCGGAACCGTTGGCTGCCTTGGCTGCCGGCTTCTTCGCGGGAGTCTTGGTGGCGGTGCGCTTCACCGGCTCTTCGGTTGCCGGGCTTGCCTTGGTCGCTGCCACGTACACCCTTTCGGTCGTGCTGGCTCTCGGTGGGCGTGGGCGCGCCACCGAAAGCGTCGGCTATGAGGACTATTGGCGTGGATCTCGTGGTGGATTCTCGCCGCTATATCCGGTAGGCGGCCGCCGTTGACCATTGTAACGACACTGTGGGCCCGAACCGCGCCGAGCAAGGAAAAATCAGCGTGTGACGTCGGTCTGAGCCGCCATCGCGGCCCCGACGATGCCCGCCTCGTTGAGCAGCTCCGCGGCCACGACCGGGGTCCGGTTCTTCAGCAGCGGTATCCATTTCTCGGCCTTGCGGCTGATGCCGCCGCCGGCGATGAACAGGTCGGGCCAGATCGCGTTCTCGATGGTGACCAGCACTTTCGTGACTTCCTGGCTCCACCGCTCGTAGCTCCAGTCCTTGCGTTCCTTCACCGAGGAGGCCGCCCGATGCTCGGCTTCCTTGCCGTCGACTTCGAGGTGGCCGAACTCGGTGTTGGGCAGCAGCTGGCCGCCGTGGATCACCGCGGATCCGATTCCGGTGCCGAAGGTCAGCAACACGATCACGCCGTCCCGGTTGCGTCCGGCGCCGTGGCGCTGTTCGGCGACGCCGGCGGCGTCGGCGTCGTTGAGCACGGTCACCTGCTGGCCGCCGAGTGCGTCGCTGATGATCTGGGAGGCGTTGGTGCCGATCCAGCCCTTGTCGACGTTGGCCGCGGTCTGCACGACGCCGTTGACGACGACGCCGGGGTAGGTGACACCCAGCGGGCCGGTCCAGTCGAAGTGCCGGACCACCTCGGCCACGGTCTTGGCGACTGCTTCCGGTGTCGACGGCTGCGGTGTGAGCAACTTGAACCGCTCGCCGATCAGTTTGCCGGTGTCCAGATCGACGATCCCGCCCTTGACCCCGCTGCCACCGACATCGACGCCGAAGCCGCGGTTCGATCCGGGGGTGGGGGATTCGGTGTCGGGCATGGGCTGCTCCTCGGCGAGGCGGGCGGTCTACGCGTTCCACACACTAGTGGCTGCGCCGCCCTTTGGGTGTCGGGATTCCTGTGCTGCGATGGTCAGGTGAGCGACAACCGGGCAGAACAATTACGCGTGCTGGCCGAGCAGTTGGCCGCCGAAGCCGCCGCATTCGTCCGCCGCCGGCGCGCGGAGGTCTTCGATAGCGAGGACGACTCGATCGGCGCCAACGCGATCCGCACGAAGAGCACGCCGACCGACCCGGTGACTGTTGTCGACACCGAAACCGAACTGCTGCTGCGTGATCGGCTCGGTGCGCTGCGACCGGACGATGTCATCCTCGGCGAGGAAGGCGGAGGTCCGGCCGCCGGGGTCGACGGCGCGGTCTGCTGGGTGATCGACCCGATCGACGGCACAGTCAACTTCATGTACGGCATTCCGGCATACGGGATTTCGATCGCTGCGCAGATCGACGGAGTGTCGGTCGCGGGTGCGGTCGCCGACGTGGTCAGCGGTGACATCTATTCCGCAGCGGTCGGCTCCGGCGCCCACGTGCTCGGCGCCGGGCAGCGCCGGGGGTTGCGCGCCAGCACGGTGAGCGACCTGTCGATGGCGTTGGTGGGCACCGGTTTCGGCTATGCACCGCAGCGGCGCGCCGAGCAGTCGGCGTTGCTGGCCCAGCTGCTGCCGCAGGTGCGCGACGTCCGCCGGATCGGTTCAGCAGCGCTGGACCTGTGCCTGGTCGCGGCGGGTCGGCTGGATGCCCACTACGAACACGGCCTGAACGTGTGGGACTGGGCGGCCGGGGCGTTGATCGCCACCGAGGCGGGCGCAGTGGTGGCGTTGCCGGAGCCCGGCGAGGAGGGCGGCCTGCTGGTGGCGGCGGCGCCCGGGGTCGCGGCCGCGCTCACCGAAGCGCTGGAGCGATCCGGGGGACTGCGGGCGCTGCCCTAGTCAGCAGGTGCCGTTGTGGATCTTGGTCAGCAAGGTCGAGTCGGCGGGCTCGGTGGCGTCGGGACGCAGCCCGGCCAGGACGGCGTCGATGTCGTCGCTGTGCGCCAGCGTGGTGAAGTCGGTGCCGATCGCCAGGTCAACCGAGTCGTCCTTGCGATCGTCCTGGAACAGCTCGACGCAGGGCGCCACCAACCACACCGCCGCCGCACCGGCCCGTCCGCTGGAGCCGAAGCGGATCTGGCCCTGGCAGGTCAGCCGGGTGTTGGTGTAGATCGGGTCGTTGGCCGCGGTGGGCTGGGCGAAGCCGAGGTCGCGTAGCGCGCCGGCGACCTCACCGGCCTGTCCGCCCTGGCCGCTGGCGTTGAGCACCCGGATCTTGGTGTCGACCAGCTTGGCCGGCGCGACGTCGATCATCGACGAGTGCGACACCTGCTCGCCGAGCTTGGGGGCGGCCGGATCGGTGGCCGGTGGCGGCGGGTTGCAGGTCGCGGCTTCCCGCACATCGACGGGGCGGGTCAGCACAAACCCCCACACGATGGCGGTGATCACGAACATCACGCCCAGCGCGATGAGTCCGGGCAGGTAGTTGCGTCGACGGAACGGGCGACCGTGCTTGTCGAAGGCCGTGCCCTCCGTGATTTGAGCGACCACGGATGCACTCTAGAGGCAGTCGCCCGATCCTCGTCCAACACGCCCATTCATCGGATTGAATACATGTGACGTAAATCACACACGACGTAAGGGGGATCCGGGCACGAATAGTTTGGCGGATCCGTTCCACGCTGATACAAAGCCATGCTGAGGTTACGAGGGGACGACAAGATGGCTACCGACTACGACGCCCCGCGGCGCACCGAGACTGACGAGGTGTCCGAGGATTCGCTCGAGGAATTGAAGGCTCGCCGCAATGAGGCGCAGTCGGCCGTGGTGGATGTCGATGAGACGGACTCCGCGGAGAACTTCGAGCTGCCCGGTGCCGATCTGTCGGGCGAGGAGCTATCGGTACGCGTTGTTCCGAAGCAGGCAGACGAGTTCACCTGCTCCAGCTGCTTTTTGGTGCATCACCGCAGCCGACTGGCCAGCGACAAGAACGGTGTGTTGCTCTGCACCGATTGCGCCGCTTGATCAGCTCCGCAATGCGGAGAGCACCCGGTCCGGATGGCGGGCGCTGACCAGCCAATACGGGGTCGGATCGTCCGGGTCGTCGAGCACGACCAGAACCAGAGGGCCCACCCAGCCGCGATGCAGCACGAACGCTGCCGGATCGAGCTGGCGGCCCAGCGCCGCCGACTTCGCGGATCGCGGGATCTCGGCCGAGCGGGAGACCACCGACATCGGCAGATGCGCCTGACCGGCCCACAGTTCGACCTCAGCGCCGTCGGTCACGACCCGGACCTCGGTACGACTCATCCACAGCAGCACGCCGACCGCGACCGCGCCGAGCAGGGCGTAGGGCAGCCACACCGGCAGGGTGCGCACACCCATGGTGACTTCCTTGGCGATCAGGGCGGCCAGAGCCAGGCCGAGCGGCCACCACCACCACGGCACCCACAGCCGCTCGCGGTACCGCACGGTTTGCGAGGTCACACGCGAACCAGACACGCGGCCAAGGGTAGTCTTCGCATCGTGCCGACCAGTCTCGCGGTGGTTCGCCTGGACCGCGATCTCCCGATGCCCAGCCGCGCCCACGACGGCGATGCGGGCGTGGATTTGTTCAGCGCGCAGGACGTCGACCTGGCGCCCGGCCAGCGCGCCCTGGTGGGCACAGGGATCGCCGTGGCGATCCCGCACGGCATGGTCGGTCTGGTCCACCCGCGCTCCGGTTTGGCTGCGCGCGTTGGACTTTCGATCGTCAACAGCCCCGGCACGATCGACGCCGGTTACCGCGGCGAAGTGAAAGTGTCGTTGATCAACCTCGACCCCGCGACGCCGATCACGATCCGGCGTGGCGACCGCATCGCCCAGTTGCTGGTCCAGCGGGTCGAACTTCCAGAGCTGGTCGAGGTGGCCTCGTTCGACGAGGCCGGACTGGCTGACACCACCCGTGGCGAGGGCGGCTACGGATCCTCCGGCGGACATGCGAGTTTGTGATGGCATTCGGCAGACGTAAGAACGAAGCGGGCGCGGACGCGACGCCGGAGACCCCGGCGGTCGAGGACGTCGCCGTCGAGGACGTCGAGGACGTCGACAGCGGCGGCAACGACTACGAGGGCGGCCCGTTCGACATCGAGGACTTCGACAACCCGGCCGACGCCGCCGAAGCCCGGCTGGACCTTGGCTCGGTGCTCGTACCGATGCCAGCGGCCGGCCAGGTGCAGGTTGAGCTGAACGAGGTGGGAGTGCCCAGCGCGGTATGGGTGGTCACGCCGCACGGCCGGTTCACGATCGCCGCCTACGCGGCGCCAAAGTCGCCCGGATTGTGGCGCGAGGTCGCCAGCGAGCTGGCTGATTCGCTGCGCAAGGACAACGCGCGGGTGTCCATCGAGGACGGCCCGTGGGGTCGTGAGGTGGTCGGCACCGGTGCCGGAGTGGTCCGCTTCATCGGCGTCGACGGCTACCGCTGGATGATCCGCTGTGTGGTCAACGGCGCGCCCGAGGCGATGGAAAACCTGGTTGCCGAGGCGCGAGAAGCCTTGAGCGACACCGTGGTTCGTCGCGGTGACACCCCACTACCGGTGCGCACCCCGCTGCAGGTCCAGCTGCCCGAGCCGATGCTCGAGCAGCTGCGGCAGGCCGCCGCGCAGCAGGCGCAGATGGCGGCCGCTCAGCAGGCGCTGATGCAGCAGCAGGGCCAGGGCGAGATGCCGACCGAGCGGCGCAGTGCCTCCGGCTCGGCCATGCAACAGCTGCGCAGCTCCAGCACCGGCGGCTAGTCGGCCGCCTCGATCAGCGCCTCCACACAGGCCGAACCCAGAACCTCCGGGTTCGGGCCGAAGTCGTCGAGGCTGACCGTCCGCAGCGCCGCGTGCGGTGCCGCCGCCACCCATTCCACCGCCACCTCCAGCGGATGGATCGGGTCGTCCGTCGCCCCCACCACACCCATCGGCACACTGAGCCGTTCCAGCTCGGCGACGCTGGGGGCGACATACCCGACGGCTTCCTCCATCGCATCGGGCAGCTCCGGCCACTGACCCAGCCAGCTGCGGGCCAGCTCGTCGGCCAGCCAGGCCGGGCTGGAGGCCCGCATCTGCGCGGTGGTGGCGACCAGGCCCTCGGTGCGCAATTGATGCGCCGTGTGCCGGGCCGACAGCGCGGCCGGGGCCTCGTGTGCCGCTCCGCTCCACGCCGGCAACGCGGCCAGCACCGCCACCGCGTGCCCGGGGTGTGCCAGTGCCCAGGCCAGCGTCACGGCCGCGCCGATCGACACCCCGCCGACGAGGATCGGGCCGTTGCGGGCGGCGTCATCGAGCGCTTCGAGATAGCCGGCGACCAGCCGGGCAGGCTGCGGCGCAGGCGTCGCGACCACCGTGCCGACGGGGTGTAGCGGCCCGGCGAACGCCCGGTACACGTAGTCGTCGTCGGAACCCGTGCCGGGCAGCAGCACCGCTGTGACTCCCCGGAAAGTGATGCTCATCTCATGATCGTGCCCTGTGACGTATTAGCAACGGCCGCCGCGGGTATGCCACGTAGCGTCGGGGAACCAAGAGGTCTACCGTTGCGTTGGCATTGTGATCCGCTGGAGTATCAGGAGAGGCCATGGCTACGGCCGAAAGTTTCGTCCGACGTCTCACCCGTCGGTTGACGGAGGACCCTGAGCAGCGCGACGTCGAAGAGCTCACTGACGAAGCCGCCCACTCCGGCGCCCAGCGAGCAATCGATTGCCAGCGAGGCCAAGAGGTCACCATGGTGGGCACCCTGCGCAGTGTCGAAACCAACGCCAAGGGCTGCGCCGGCGGTGTGCGCGCCGAATTCTTCGATGGCACCGACACCGTGACACTGGTCTGGTTGGGACAGCGCCGCATCGCCGGTATCGAATCGGGCCGGGCACTGAAGGTGCGTGGCCGGCTGGGCACTTTGGAGAACGGCACCAAGGCCATCTACAACCCGCACTACGAGATCCAGACTTGAGCCGTCCCGTCGAAGACAGCGATCGCACCGACGGCTCGACCCCCGACGACGTTGCCGAGACCCCCGAGGAGCGGACGGCGGCCCAGGCGCTGCTGGCCCAGATGGGCGGCGTCAGCGGGCTGATCTATTCGGCACTGCCGGTTGCGGTGCTGGTCCCGGTGAACACCGCGTTCGGCCTGGTGTCCGCCATCAGCGCTGCGCTCGGCGTCGCCGCCCTGATTTTGGTGTGGCGGCTCTACCGCCGCGATTCCGTGCAGCCCGCCATCTCGGGATTCATCGGCGTGGGGATCAGCGCGCTGATCGCCTGGATCGTGGGCGCCTCGAAAGGCTATTTCCTACTTGGCATTTGGACGTCACTGATCTGGGCCGGGGTGTTCGCAGTCTCGGTGCTGATCCGCCGTCCCATCGTGGGCTATGCGTGGAGCTGGTTGCAAAGCAAGGACCGCGCCTGGCGCAGCAACCGGCGCGCCGTGCTGGCCTTCGACATCGCGACGCTGACCTGGGTGCTGGTCTTCGCGGCGCGCTTCGTGGTGCAGCGTCACCTCTACGACCTCGACCAGACCGGCTGGCTGGGGGTGGCCCGCATCGCGATGGGCTGGCCACTGACCGCCGTCGCCGCTCTGGTGACCTATCTGGCGATCCGCGCCGCGCAGCGGGCGATCCACGCCGCGCATGCGCACAGCCACGAGACTCCGTCGGCGCCCACCGGCGACTGATCTTCGGTGACTGCCCGCGACGACCGCCTGCTGGTCGCCGTCGCCGTGCTGGCGTCGTTCGTCGCCTTCCTCGACGGCTCGGTGGTCAACCTCGCGTTGCCCGCCATCAGCGCTGAACTCGGCGGCGGTCTGGTCATCCAGCAGTGGGTGGTCGACGGCTACCTGCTGACCCTGGGTGCCCTGATCCTGGTTGCCGGCGCCATCTCCGACACGTTCGGACGGCTGACGGTGCTACGGACCGGGCTGGTCGTGTTCGGCGTCGCGTCCCTGGTGTGCGCGGTGGCCCCGAACGGCGTGGTGCTGGTGATCGGGCGCTGCGTGCAGGGGCTCGGTGCGGCGTTCCTGGTGCCCAGCTCGCTGGCGATGATCAACGCCAAATTCACCGGAGGAGAGCAATCCCGCGCGATCGGGATCTGGACGGCGTGGACCGGCACCGCGTTCGTGATCGGTCCGCTGCTGGGCGGCCTGCTGGTCGAAACCCTCGGCTGGCGCTGGGTGTTCGCGGTCAACGTGGTGCCGCTGGCCGTGACGATGGTCCTGGCCGGCAGGCTGAGCGACGAACCGGTCCGGCGGCCCGGGCGTATCGACGTTGTCGGCGCCGTGCTCACGGCGGTGGGTCTGAGCGCGATGGTCTTCGCGATGATCGAGCAGCAGCGGCTGGGCTGGCACCACCCGCTCATCGTCGCGGGCCTGATCGCCGGGCCCGCCTGTCTGATCGCGTTCGGCTGGTGGGAGCGGCGCACGACCCATCCGATGCTGCCGCCCGCAGTGTTCAGTGCCCGCAACTTCACCGTCGGCAACGTGGCCACCGTCTTCCTCTACGCGGGCATCACGCTCGGGATGCTTCTGGTGGCGCTGTTCGTTCAGGAAGTCGGCCGGCTCTCACCCGCGCAGGCCGGTCTCGCAACACTGCCGGTGCCCGTGCTGTCGTTCCTGCTGGCCGCCCGCTTCGGTGAACTGGCGGGCCGGCACGGACCCCGCCGCTTCATGGCGGTGGGGCCGGTGATCGCGGCGGCGGGTTTCGGGTGGATGGCGCTGGCCCACGGCAACGTGTGGGTGCAAACCGTGCCGGGTCTGGTGCTGTTCGGGATCGGGCTGTCGGTCACGGTGTCACCGCTGACGGCCGCGATCCTGGCGGCGGTGGACCCGGCCCAGAGCGGCATCGGCTCGGCGATCAACAACGCGGTGGCCCGGGTGGCGGGACTGATCGCTATCGCGTTCACCGCTGTGATCGTCGGGGACGCAGTGAGTTTGGACGGTTTTCGCCGCGGCGTGCTGACCTCGGCGGCACTGCTGGTGATCGCCGGCATCGTGTCGGCGGTCGGCATCCGCGACGATCGCGGTCGATCCCCGGAGTCGGTCGCGACCGCGGCCTGCCGCGACCGCTAGGTCGACGACGACAGCACGGTCTTGCGCAGTTCCTCTTCCACCTCGGGCGCGGCCACGAACAGCAGTTCGTCGCCGCCTTCGAGCGGTTCGTCGGCTTCCGGCACGATCACCCGCTGACCGCGCAGGATCGTCACCAGCGTGGCGTCGCGCGGCAGGATCAGCTTGCGTACCGGCCGGCCACCCCACGGGGTGTCGTCGGGCAGGGTGATCTCGACGAGGTTGGCATGGCCCTGGCGGAACTGCATCAGCCGGACCAGGTCGCCGACGGCGACGGCCTCTTCCACCAGCGAGGCCAGCATCCGCGGCGTGGACACCGCCACGTCGACGCCCCACGAGCTGTCGAACAGCCACTCGTTGCGGGGATCGTTGACCCGGGCCACGACGCGGGACACTGCGAACTCCGTCTTGGCCAGCAGGGACAGCACCACATTGGCCTTATCGTCGCCGGTGGCGGCGACGACGACGTCGAAGTCGTGCAGGTGCACCGACTCCAGCAGGCTGATCTCACAGGCATCACCGAGGCGCCAGTGCGCCGCCGGGATCGCGTCGACGTCGAGGTGCTCGGCGTTGCGCTCGATGAGCGTCACCTCGTGCTCGCTCTCCAAGAGCTCGCGGGCGATGGACCGGCCGACCGCACCCGCGCCGGCGATCGCCACCTTGAGTCGTTTGTCACCCATGTCAGTGCCCCTCTTCGACGTCGGGGCCGGGCGGTAGCGCCGCGATGGCCAGCGCTTCGGCGGCGCGCCCGGACACCGCCGCGATGTAGACCTGGTCACCGGCCTGCAGGACGGTCTTGGGTTCGGGCAGGATCCCGGTGCCGAACCGGATCACGAAGGCCACCCGGGAACCGGTCGCCTCCTCCAAGGACGTCAGCCGGTGGCCCACCCAGCCTTCGTGGAGCGCCACCTCGGCGACGGCCATCGTGCCGGTGGGGTCGCGCCACTTCGTCGTCTCGGTGTCGCGCACCAGCGCGCCCAGCAGCCGGTCGGTGGTCCAGGGCACGGTGGCCACCGTCGGGATACCCAGTCGCTCGTAGACCGCGGCGCGCTTGGCGTCATAGATGCGCGCGACGACGCGCTGCACACCGAACGTTTCGCGCGCCACCCGCGCGGAGATGATGTTGGAGTTGTCGCCCGAGGACACCGCGGCGAACGCGTCGGCGTCCTGAATTCCGGAGCGCAGCAACACTTCTCGGTCGAATCCCATGCCCAGCACCCGCTCGCCGGAGAAGTCCGGCGACAGCCGGTGGAACGCCGTGGGATCCCGGTCGATGATCGCCACTTCGTGGCCGATCCGCGACAGAGCGTCAGCCAGCGCCGCGCCGACGCGGCCGCACCCCATCACCACTACCCGCACCTGGTGTCCTCTCGACTTCGACATCCGCCGACCCGACCGTATGGGGAACGCTACAGCCAAACCGGCTAGCGCCTACTCTTGGCACTCGTGTCTAAGCTTTCGACCGCCGCACGTCGGCTGGTCCTGGGGCAGCCGTTCCGCAGCGACAAGCTGAGCCACACGTTGCTGCCCAAGCGCATCGCCTTGCCCGTCTTCGCCTCTGACGCCATGTCGTCGGTGGCCTACGCGCCGGAGGAAGTCTTCCTGGTGCTGTCGGTGGCGGGCCTGTCCGCCTACGCGATGGCGCCGTGGATCGGGGTGGCGGTGGCGCTGGTCATGCTGGTGGTGGTGGCCTCGTACCGGCAGAACGTGCACGCCTATCCCTCCGGCGGCGGTGACTACGAGGTGGTGACCACGAACCTGGGGCCGACAGCGGGCCTGACGGTGGCCAGCGCCCTGCTGGTCGACTACGTGCTCACCGTCGCGGTGTCGATGGCCTCGGCGATGTCGAACATCGGCTCGGCGTTCCCGTTCATCGCCCAGCACAAGGTGTGGTTCGCCGTGGCGGCGATCGTGCTGTTGACCGCAGCCAACCTCCGCGGCATTCGCGAGTCGGGCACCGCGTTCGCGATCCCGACCTACGCCTTCATCATCGGCATGTTCATCATGTTGATCTGGGGCTTCTTCCAGATCTACGTACTCGGTGACCACCTGCAGGCCGAGTCGGCCAAGTTCTCCATGCACTCCGAACACGGCGATGTCATGGGCTTCGCGCTGGTGTTCCTTGTCGCACGCGCATTCTCGTCGGGCTGTGCGGCGCTGACCGGTGTCGAGGCGATCAGCAATGGCGTGCCCGCGTTCCGTAAACCCAAGTCGAAGAACGCCGCAACCACGCTGCTGCTGCTGGGCACGATTGCGGTCGCCTTGCTGATGGGCATCATCGTGCTCGCCACCAAGATCGGCGTGAAGATCGCCGAACGGCCGGCCGAGCAGCTTGGCGGCGCACCCGCCGACTACCACCAGAAGACGATGGTGGCCCAGCTGGCCGAGACCGTATTCGCCGGCTTCCCGCTGGGTCTGTGGCTGATCACCGGTGTCACGGCGCTGATCCTGGTGTTGGCGGCCAACACCGCGTTCAACGGCTTCCCGGTGCTGGGGTCGATCCTGGCTCAGGACCGCTACCTGCCCCGCCAGCTGCACACCCGCGGTGACCGGCTGGCGTTCTCCAACGGCATTCTTTTCCTGGCGATGGCCGCGATCGCGTTCGTCCTCGCGTTCAACGCCGAAGTCACCGCGCTGATCCAGCTCTACATCGTCGGCGTGTTCGTGTCGTTCACCCTCAGCCAGATCGGCATGGTCCGGCACTGGACGCGACACCTGCGTACCGAGACCGATCCGCGCACCCGCCGCCACATGATGCGGTCGCGGGTGATCAACACGATCGGCTTCATTGCGACCGGTGCCGTGCTGATCGTCGTTCTGGTCACCAAGTTCGTCGCCGGTGCGTGGATCGCCATCCTGGCCATGTCCAGCCTCTTCATCTTGATGAAGGCGATCCACAAGCACTACGACACCGTGGCTCGTGAGCTGGCCGAGCAGGAGGCCGAGCAGGGCGATGTGGTCCTGCCCAGCCGCAACCATGCCGTCGTGCTCGTCTCCAAACTGCATATGCCGACGTTGCGCGCACTGTCCTATGCCAGGGCCACCCGGCCCGATGTGCTGGAGGCCATCACCGTCAATGTCGACGACTCCGAGACCCGCCAGCTGGTGCACAAGTGGGAAGACAGCGATATCACCGTCCCGCTGAAAGTTGTTGCCTCCCCGTACCGTGAGGTCACCCGTCCGGTACTGGACTACGTCAAGCGGATCAGCAAGGAAGCCCCGCGCACGGTGGTGACCGTGTTCATCCCCGAATACGTGGTGGGCCATTGGTGGGAACAGGTGCTGCACAACCAGAGCGCGTTGCGACTCAAGGGTCGGCTGTTGTTCATGCCGAATGTGATGGTGACTTCGGTTCCGTGGCAACTGAATTCGTCGGAGCGAGTACACGAGCTGCAGGCGCAGAACGCACCGGGTGATGTGCGACGGGGCTTCTTGGAGTGACGCGATAGTGGGCCAGGGGGACACGGTCGAGCTGGAACTGCACACCGGCGCGGCCGCCAACGGGGGTAGCTGTGTGGCACGGCACGACGGCCGGGTGGTCTTCGTCCGCTATGCCCTGCCCGGTGAGGTGGTGCGGGCACGGGTGACCGGTGACCGCGGATCCTATTGGCACGCAGAGGTAATCGAGATCCTCGAGCCGTCCGAGGACCGGGTGGAGTCGCTGTGCCCAATCGCCGGTGTCGACGGGGCCGGTTGCTGCGATCTGGCCTTCGCCGCCCCCGAGGCGGCCAGGGTGCTCAAGGGTCAGGTCGTGTCCAATCAGCTGGCCCGGCTCGGAGATTTCGCCTGGGATGGAGTGGCCGAACCGCTCGGTGACGGCGCGGCCCACGGCTGGCGCACCCGGGTGCGGCTGGACACCACCAGAGAAGGCCGCGTGGGGTTCCACCGCTACCACAGTTCGGAACTCGTCACCGATCTCGACTGCGCCCAACTACCTGCCGGCATGCTCGACGGCCTCGCGGACATGACGTGGTCGGCCGGTGCGCACGTACACGTGGCCATCGACGACGACGGCGACCGGCACGTCGTGCAGTCCGGCCCGCGGTCGGGCCGCAAGAGCAAGCCCTCGACCCGAGTCGTGGAAGGCAATTACGAAGCGGTGCAACGCGTCGGCGCCCGAGAGTGGCAGATACCGGTCACGGCGTTCTGGCAGGCGCACCGCGACGCGGCGCGTATCTACAGCGGACTGATCGGGCAGTGGGCGCGCCTGGAGCGCGGGATGACCGCGTGGGATCTGTACGGCGGCGCGGGCGTTTTCGCCGCGGTGCTCGCCGACGGTGTCGGGGACACCGGTGAGGTGATCACCGTCGACACCTCACGCGGCTCGTCACGGGCGGCGCACGCGGCACTGGCCGACCTCGCCACCGTCTCGGTGGTGACCGACTCGGTGCGCCGGGCACTGAGTACACAGCGACGCCGTGCCGATGTCGCCGTCCTGGACCCGCCGAGATCGGGCGCCGGCCGCGAGATCATCGACCAGCTGGCGGACGCCGAGGTGCCACGGGTGATCCACATCGGTTGTGAGGCAGCGTCATTCGCACGCGACGTCGGGCTCTACCGTAAGCAGGGCTACACGGTCGAGGAGCTGCGGGTGTTCGATTCGTTCCCGCTCACCCATCACGTCGAGTGTGTGGCGGTACTGACGCGCTAGCGCGGGTATGCCTGCGTGATGCAGACGTTTCTGCCGTACGCCGATTTCGGATCGTCGGCGCGGGTGCTCGATCCGAAACGGCTCGGCAAGCAGCGCGTCGAAGCCATCCAGGTGCTTCGCGCGCTGACCGTGCCCGGCTACGGCTGGCGGCATCACCCTGCCGCCGCGATGTGGGCGGGATACGAAGAGGCACTGGTGACCTACGGTCTCGACGTCTGCGCGGTGTGGTGTGCGACGGGCCGGGGCGACACCTGTGCCGCGACGCTCGTGGTGGACCTGACGCAGAACACCGGCCTGAGTTCGCCGCGCCCGCAGGCTGAACTCGCCGCGGCAGGGGAGTTGCCACCGTGGCTGGGCGACCAGGACTTCCACCGCAGCCATCAGTCGGCGCTGCTGCGTAAGGACCCACTGCACTACGGCCCACACTTCCCGGGGGTGCCCGACGATCTGCCGTACGTCTGGCCGGCGTCTGACCGTGAGCGCCGGGTGCCGCTGGACGCGGTGCGATCGGTCACCGGCCGCTAGAGTGGCTCCCCGGTGTGCCGGGAAGTCTGGTCGGCGGTCTTTTTCGTGTTCGTCGACAGTGGAGGGCAATCGTGGCCGACCGCAAGCCGTTGCTGCCCCGGGCGTTGTTCTCGCGGGGCTCGTGGTCGGAAACCTCGCGCATCAGCACGATTCTGCGCAGGGAGACCGTCGGCGGGGCGCTGCTGCTGGCGGCCGCCGCGATCGCCCTGATCTGGGCCAATTCCCCGTGGTCTGCCGCTTACCACCGGCTCGGCGACCTCCATGTCGGCACCGACCGGATCGGGCTGCACCTCGACCTGACACTGGGCGGTTGGGCGGCCGACGGACTGTTGGCGATCTTCTTCTTCGTCGTCGGCCTCGAACTGAAGCGGGAGTTCGTCGCCGGCGATCTCCGCGATCCCGGTCGCGCCGCGCTGCCGATCGCGGCGGCGGTGGGCGGCATGGTGCTGCCCGCGGTGATCTTCGTCGCATTCACATTCCACGTGGGCGACGGCGCCACCCGGGGTTGGGCGATTCCGACGGCCACCGACATCGCGTTCGCGGTGGCGGTACTCGCGGTGCTCTCCACCCATCTGCCGGGGGCACTGCGGACATTCCTGCTCACGCTGGCCGTCGTCGACGATCTGCTGGCGATCACCGTGATCGCGGTGTTCTACACCGACAGGATCAACGTCACCGCGCTGCTGGTCGCGCTGATTCCGCTGGCGCTGTTCGCGGTCCTCGTGCAGCGGCGAATTCGGTCCTGGTGGCTGTTGCTTCCGCTGGCGGCGCTCACCTGGGCCTTCGTGCACGAATCCGGCGTCCATGCCACGGTCGCGGGTGTTCTGCTCGGTTTCACGGTGCCCGTGCTGCGCAGCGCGGCGGCCGGCGGTCCGGACGCCGGACCGGGGCTGGCCGAGCACTTCGAGCACCGGATACGCCCCGTGTCGGCGGGTTTCGCGGTGCCGGTGTTCGCGTTCTTCGCCGCCGGTGTGACGTTCGGCGGCTATGACGGTTTGATAACAGCTCTGTCCGATCCGATCGCGATGGGCATCGTCGCGGCCCTGGTGGTCGGCAAGACGGTCGGGGTGTTCGGCACCACCTGGCTACTGTCCGCGGTGACCCGCGCCAGTCTCGATTCGGCTTTGCGCTGGGTCGACGTGTTGGGCATGTCCATGCTCGCCGGGATCGGCTTCACGGTATCCCTGCTGATCGGCGAATTGGCCTACGATCCGGGCTCCGAACGCCACGATGTCGTCAAGGTCGCGGTGCTCGCGGGAAGTTTGCTGGCCGCGATCCTCGCGGCGGTTGTGCTGCGCCTGCGCAACCGCCACTACCGCCTGGTCTGGGAGCTGGAGAACCGCGACGACAACCACGACGGTGTGCCCGACGTCTACGCGTCTGGACAGGACTGATCACTACGACGGTGCGTAGACTGGCCGAATGCTTGAACAGGTTCGCGGCCCTGCCGACTTGCAACACCTGTCCCAGGCGCAGCTGACCGAGCTGGCTGCCGAGATTCGCCAGTTCCTGATCCACAAGGTCGCTGCCACGGGCGGCCACCTCGGGCCCAATCTCGGTGTGGTCGAGCTGACGCTGGCCCTGCACCGGGTCTTCGACTCTCCGCACGACCCTATCCTTTTCGACACCGGCCACCAGGCCTACGTCCACAAGATGCTCACCGGCCGCGCCGCCGAGTTCGACTCGTTGCGCAAGAAGGACGGCCTGTCGGGTTATCCGGCGCGGGCCGAGAGTGAGCACGACTGGGTCGAATCCAGCCACGCGTCGGCGGCCCTGTCCTACGCCGACGGGCTGGCCAAGGCCTTCGAGCTGACCGGCCACCGCAACCGCCACGTGGTGGCCGTGGTCGGTGACGGCGCACTCACCGGCGGTATGTGCTGGGAAGCGCTGAACAATATCGCCGCCGCCAAGCGGCCGGTGATCATCGTCGTCAACGACAACGGCCGCTCCTACGCGCCGACCATCGGCGGCCTGGCCGACCATCTCGCCGGACTGCGGTTGCAGCCGGGCTATGAGCGGGTGCTGGAGCGCACCCGGGTCGCCGTGCGCGGTATGCCGGTCATCGGCGAAGCCTGCTATCAGGCCATGCACAGCGTGAAGGCCGGCATCAAGGACGCGCTGTCCCCGCAGGTGCTGTTCACCGACCTCGGCCTGAAGTACGTCGGCCCGATCGACGGCCACGACGAGCACGCCGTGGAGACCGCGCTGCGGTACGCGCGTGGCTTCAAGGCGCCGGTGATCGTGCACGTGGTGACCCGCAAGGGCATGGGTTATGCGCCGGCCGAGAACGACGAAGCCGAGCAGATGCACTCGTGCGGCGTGATCGACCCCGACACCGGGCTGGCCACCAAGTCGGCCGCCCCCGGCTGGACGTCGGTGTTCTCCGACGCGCTGATCTCCTACGCCACCAAGCGGCGCGACATCGTCGCGATCACCGCGGCGATGCCCGGCCCGACCGGGTTGTCGGCGTTCGGCGAACGCTTCCCGGACCGGCTGTTCGACGTCGGCATCGCCGAGCAGCATGCGATGACCTCGGCGGCGGGGCTGGCGATGGGCGGCCTGCACCCGGTGGTGGCGATCTACTCGACGTTCCTCAACCGAGCGTTCGATCAGATGATGATGGACGTCGCCCTGCACAAACTGCCGGTCACCATGGTCCTCGACCGTGCCGGCATCACCGGTAACGACGGCGCCAGCCACAACGGCATGTGGGACCTGTCGATCCTGGGAATCGTTCCGGGGATGCGGGTGGCCGCGCCGCGCGACGGCGCGCGGCTGCGGGAGGAACTCGGCGAAGCGCTCGAGGTCAACGACGGTCCGACCGCGATCCGCTTCCCGAAAGGTGAAGTGGGCGAGGATATTCCGGCGCTCGAGCGGGTGTCCGGTCTCGACATCCTGGCGCGGCCGGACGAGGGCCTGAGCAACGATGTCCTGCTCGTCGCGGTAGGCTCGTTCGCGCCGATGGCACTGAAAGTCGCACAGCGACTGCGTAATCAGGGCATCGGGGTGACGGTGGTCGATCCCCGCTGGGTGCTTCCGGTGCCCGACGCGATTGCGCCCCTTGCCACGTCCCACAAGCTGGTGGTGACGATGGAGGACAACGGTGTGCACGGCGGAGTCGGCTCGGCGGTGTCGGCCGCGTTGCGTGCCGCCGACATCGATGTGCCGTGCCGCGATCTCGGTGTGCCGCAACAGTTCCTCGACCACGCCAGCCGTGGTGAGGTGCTCGAGGAGATCGGCCTGACCGAGCAGAACATCGCCCGTCAGGTCACCGGGTGGGTGGCCGCACTCGGCACGCTCGAGGACACCGTCAGCGACTCCGCCGAGAAGACGAACTGAGTCAATCCGCTTCGGCGGCAGGTGAACTCAGCGCTTCGGTGAGTACTGGCACGACCAGTGCTCGCTGCCATGTCCTTGCGCCGCCGTCGCGCAGGAACGTCTCGACCGCTCCGCGGACGTCGTTGGTTTCCTGCCAGTCCCAGCACAGCCTGCGAATGAGCTCGGGGGAGACCAGGTTCTCGGTGGGCACGTGTACCCGCTCGGAGAGCTCGGACAGGCGCGCACGCGCGGCGTCCAGGCGTGCGGCGGCCTCGGGTTTGCGTTTGGCCCAGCGCACCGCGGGCGGCGGACCGTTCTGCGGTTCGGCGCTGTCGGGCGGGTCGGGGTTGGTGCGGGCCGCCTCAAGAGCGGCCAGCCAGACGTGGGCGCTGCGGCGCTGTTTGTGCCCGCCGAAGATCGGCAGCTTGGTCAGCTCCTCGACGGTCTTCGGGTCGGCCACGGCTGCGGCGATGATCGCCGAATCCGGCAGGATCCGTCCCGGGGCGATGTCCCGCCGCCGCGCGATCTGATCGCGCACGGTCCACAGTTCGCGCACCGCGGCCAGCGCCTGGCGGTTGCGAACCTTGTGGATGCCTGACGTCCGCCGCCACCGGTCGCGGCGGGTCACCGTCGGCTCGGCGGACCGGAGATATTCGAATTCCTCTGCGGCCCAATCTGATTTGTTCTGTCCGGCCAGCTCGCCGGCGATCGCCTCGCGCAGCTCCACCAGCACCTCGACGTCGAGTGCGGCGTAGTTCAGCCAGGCGTCGGGCAGCGGGCGTTTGGACCAGTCCGCCGCGCCGTGACCCTTGGCGAGGCCGAGCCCGAGTAGGCGCTGCACCATCGCCGCCAGGTTCACCCGCTCGAAACCGGCGAGGCGGCCGGCCAATTCGGTGTCGTAGAGCGCCGGCGGCCGCATCCCCACCTCGGCCAGACACGGCAGGTCATGATCGGCGGCGTGCAGGATCCACTCGTCTTCGGCCAGCACCTCGGCCACCGGCCGCAGCACGTCGATCGGGCTGCTGCCGTGGTTGACCGGGTCGATCAGTACGGTGCCCGCGCCGGTGCGCCGGATCTGGATCAGGTAGGCGCGGTTAGAGTAACGGAACCCCGACGCGCGTTCGGCGTCGACGGCGAACGGTCCGCTGCCCTTCGCGAGTTGGTCGGCGGCGCGGGCGATCTCGTCGACGCTGACCGACACCGGTGGCACGCCCCCGGACGGGCAGAGCAGGGGAGTCGCCTCGGCGGCTTCGTCGGCTGCGGCATCGGGCGCCGCGTCCGCGGCGTCATCATCGTGTTCGGACATGTCAGGCGCGTGAGCGAGAACCCAGGTCCGTCACTCCCACGGGCGGCAGGCCCGCAGCGTGTTCGAGGACCTCACAGAACGCCTGGACATGAGTGTCGAGCGCCATGGTGGTGGCCGTCCACGACGCACGCATCTCGAGCTGATGCGCGCGTGGGGGGCCGGAGATGTCGCCGTAGCGCACCGAGGTGGTGGCCGTAACGGTTCCGCCGAGGGCGGTGACGTGCTCGGAGCGGCTGTCGAGCGCGTCGACCAGCCAGCTCCAGGCGACCTCGGGAAGCAGCGGGTCGACGGCCTCACTGGAATCGAGATCGGCCTGGATGTAGGCGACCAGGCGCATGGTGCCGTCCCAGGCTTCCGAGCCGTCGGGATCGTGCAGCAGGATCAACCGGCCGAAGGCATCGCCGTCGGAGGTCTCCGGGACGATGTCGGAGTCGGGGTGCTTGACCTCGGCGCCCAGCGCATAGCTGTACGGCGCGAGACGTTGGGGTGGACGGATGGGACCGAGTTCGATCTCCGCCCGTACCTGGGCGGTGTTCATCGCCGCCACCGCCTCGCGGAAAAGCGCGGGTTCCGCAGTGGTCACGCCAAATGACGCTAGCCCTATCGTCGAGGTCGAGTGGGCAGGCGCGCCGATTTGGTGCCATCAGGGCTCGTGGGCTGGGCGCGCGGGCTCGTGGGAACATGGACGCGATGAGTACCCGTCGCCAGCTGCCCGAGGCGCCCTACCTGGCCGCCGCCACTGGCCGCAAACCCAGCCGCATCCCGGTGTGGTTCATGCGCCAGGCCGGCCGATCGTTACCGGAGTACCGGGAACTGCGTGCCAAGAACACCATGATGCAGGCCTGCTTCGACCCGGCCCTGATCAGTGAGATCACCCTGCAGCCGGTGCGCAGGCACGGGGTGGACGCGGCGATCTTGTTCTCCGACATCGTGGTGCCGATGCGCGCGGCGGGCATCGAACTCGACATCGTGCCCGATGTCGGCCCGGTCATCGACAACCCGGTGCGAACCGCGGCCGATGTGGCGGCTCTGAAAGGTCTTGAGCTACAGCGGGTCAGCGCGGTCTCCGACGCGGTGGCAACGCTGGTGGACGAGCTCGGCGAGGTACCGCTGATCGGTTTCGCCGGCGCCCCGTTCACGCTGGCGTCCTACCTGGTCGAGGGTGGCCCCAGCAAGCTGCACGAGCGGACCAAGGCGATGATGTTCGCCGACCCGTCGACCTGGCATGCGCTGATGGGCTTGCTGACCGATCTGACGATCGCCTTCCTGAAAGTGCAGCTCGACGCCGGTGTGGACGCCATCCAGGTGTTCGATTCGTGGGCGGGCACGCTGTCGCTGGCCGATTACCGCACCCATGTGCTGCCGCACAGCTCCCGCGTCTTCGCCGCGCTGGCCGACTACCGGGTGCCGATGACGCATTTCGGGGTGGGCACCGCCGAGCTCCTGGGCGCCATGGGGGAGGCCGGCGCGACCGTCGTGGGCGTCGACTGGCGCACTTCGCTGGCCGATGCGGCGCTGCGGGTCGGTCCGAATGTGGCGTTGCAGGGCAACCTGGACCCGGTCGTGCTGCTGGCCGGCTGGCCGGTGGTCGAGCAGGCCGCGCGCTCGGTGGTCGACGACGGACGCCTGGCGGTCGACGCCGGTGCGGCTGGGCACATCTTCAATCTGGGGCACGGCGTCCTGCCGGCGACCGACCCGGGGCTGCTGACGGACTTGGTGCATCTGGTGCATTCGTTGTGAGGTATTGCGTTGTCGGGGGCGGCATTTCGGGCTTGGTCGCGGCCTATCGACTGCGCGTGCTGGCTGGCCCGGACGCCGAGATCACGGTGTTCGACCCGGCCGACCGCCTCGGCGGCATTCTGCGCACCGAACGGATCGCGGGCCAGCCGATGGATATCGGCGCCGAGGCGTTCGTGGTGCGCCGCCCCGAGGTGCCCGCGCTCCTGAGTGAGCTGGGCCTGGCCGGCCGTCAGATCAGCACCACCGGCGTCCGCCCGACCATCTACAGCCAGGGGCGCCTGCATCCGCTGCCGCCCGACACCGTCAACGGCATCCCGACCTCCGCGGCCTCGGTGACCGGCCTGGTCGACGACGCGACGATCGCGCAGATGGCCGCCGAACCCAGCCGGCCGCTGCACTGGCAGGCCGGCGCGGATCCGGCGGTCGGCGCGGTGGTCGCCGACCGGTTCGGCGAGCAGGTCGTCGCCCGCTCGGTGGACCCGATGCTGTCCGGCGTGTATGCCGGTTCGGCGGCCACCATCGGCATCCGCTCCGCGGTGCCGACGCTGGCCGCCGCCCTCGACGCGGGGGCCACGAGCCTGACCGACGCCGGGCGGCGCGCGCTGCCGGGCAGTACGCAAGGTCCGGTGTTCGGTGCAATCGACGGCGGCTACCAGGTGCTGCTGGACACGTTGGTGACCCGCAGCCGGCTGCGTTGGGTACCGACCTCGATCCAGCACATCGCCCCCGACGGGACGGGCTGGAATCTACGCGATGACGAGGGCCAGCATTGGCGTGCCGACGGGGTGATCGTGGCGGTGCCGGCCCCGCGGCTGGCGCCGCTGGTCGCCGACGTCGCGCCCAACGCCGCGGCGGCGGCCGCCCGGATTCCGGTCGCCTCGGCCGCGGTGCTGGCACTGGCCGTCCCCGGCGGTACGCCGCTGCCCGCGCAGTCCGGTGTGCTGGTCGCCAGCGGAGAACCGTTGCACACCAAGGCGATAACGCTGTCCAGCCGCAAGTGGGGGACGCGCGGCAACGCCGAATTGCTGCGGCTGTCGTTCGGGCGGTTCGGTGACGAGATTGCCCGAACGACCTCCGACACCGATCTGCAGTCCTGGGCGCTGGCCGATGTGTTGACCGTGTTCGGCATCGCGGTGGACCCGGTCGATGTCCGGGTGCACCGCTGGTTGGACGCGATGCCGCAGTACGCCCCCGGGCACCGCGAGCTGGCCGCCGAGCTGAGGGCCGGGCTGCCGCCCACGCTGGCGATCGCGGGCAACTATCTGGACGGCATCGGCGTGCCCGCCTGTGTGGGGGTGGCGGGCCGGGCCGCCGAAGCTGTGGCGGCTGCCACCATCCGCCGATAGCGGCAGGGGCGCGTGGCACGATGGTGCCATGGCCAAACTGGACTTCGACGAGCTCAACGCCACGATCCGCTACGTGATGTTCTCGACCTTCGCGGCGGAGCCGGGCGAATTGGGCTTTGACGAAGAGTCCCGCGCCGCGATCGCCGACGAGACCGCGACCTTCCTCAAACAGCAGGAGGACAACGGCGTCGTCGTGCGCGGCATCTACGACGTCGCGGGTCTGCGCGCCGACGCCGACTTCATGTTCTGGACCCACGCCGAGCGGATCGAGTCCCTGCAGGCGACCTACAACGACTTTCGCCGCACCACCACGCTGGGCCGGGCCGTGACCCCGGTGTGGAGCGCCGTCGCACTGCACCGGCCGGCCGAGTTCAACAAGAGTCACATCCCGGCCTTCCTGGCCGGCGAGGAGCCGGGCAACTACGTCTGCGTCTACCCGTTCGTCCGTTCGCTGGACTGGTATCTGCTGCCCGACGATGATCGCCGCAAGATGCTCGCCGACCACGGTATGGCCGCCCGCAGCTACAAGGACGTGCGCGCCAACACGGTGCCGGCCTTCGCACTCGGCGACTACGAGTGGATTTTGGCTTTCGAGGCTCCGGAGCTGTATCGCATCGTCGACCTGATGCGTGACCTGCGGGCCACCGAGGCCCGTCGGCATGTGCGCGAGGAGACTCCGTTCTTCACCGGTCCGCGGATCGGTGTCGAAGAGTTGGTCGCCAAGCTCCCGTAGCAAACGCGCCTGCCAAGTCCCTGTTCGGCAGCTCCGAGTTCGCTACGATTGCGGCAACGTGAGTTCTGCACGGCCGACACACGATCGGGGGCCCGGGTGAGAGGGCTGAGGGCGAAGCAGGCCATAGCCTTGGTCGTCGGCCTTGCCCTGTGCGTCTTGCCGATCTGGCTTGTGGTGACACTCGCCTATTGGTTGAGCGGGTCCCATCTGTCGCTCGCCACCAGCGCCGACAACCTGATGATCGCGCTGGCCGCCGTCGCGACAGTGGCCTCGGCCATGACCGCCCGGACCAATCGCGGCCGGGTGCGAATCGCATGGGTGACAACGTCAATCGGTCTCGGTTCGTTCACCCTCGGCGCCGTTCTCTGGCTCTTCTATCGGCTGTTCCGGGTCGAGCATCCCTACCCATCGATTGCGGACATCGCGTATCTCGTGTTGCCGATTGCTGTCGCGATCGCGTTGCTGCTGCTGTCGTCCGGGTTCAGTCGCGCATCGAGGACCAGGTTGGTCGTCGACGGGCTTGTGGTCGCCGGATCGTTCACCATCGTCGGCTGGATCACCGTGCTGGATAAGGTCGGGAAGGCCGCCCCGGACGACGGGCTCAAAGTGGCTATCTCCGCCAGCTATCCGGTGCTGGACGCAGCTGTCCTCACCATCGGTGTCCTGGTCGTGATGCGTGCCCAAGCTGGGCAGCGCCGGACTCTGGCCCTGCTGACGTCGGCAATGCTGGCTATCGCGATCTCCGACGTCGCATTCGTTTACCTGACAGCGACGCAACAGCCGACGGCTGATGCGCTTCTCTACCTGGGATGGCTTGGCGGGCTGGGATTGTTCGTCGCTGCAGCCGTCACCGGACGCAGCTTCGCCCATCGCGATGTTGTTGTCGCGCAACCGGTTTCCTGGACATCCGTGTGGCTGCCGTTCGTGCCGCTGTTGCTGGCCAGCGCGGCGGTGTACACCGAGTCTCCCGAGGAGATCAGGGCGGGGCCGATACCGGTCATCGGGATCGTGCTGTTGCTGGCGTTCAGCGCGCGGCAGCTTCTGGTGATGAGCGAGAACCGTACCCTGCTCGCGACGGTGGCCGAGCAGGCGCTGCGCGATCCGTTGACCGGTGTCGGCAACCGCATCGTGTTCCGCGACCGTCTGAATCACGCCATGCAGATGCGTCAACGTGAAGGCTTGTCGGTCGGGGTTCTCGTTATGGATCTCGACGACTTCAAGGTGGTCAACGACACCCTGGGTCACCCGGTCGGTGACGAGCTGCTCAGCCTGGTCGCCGACCGGATCGTCGCCAGCGTGCGAGCCGGTGACACGGTGGCGCGCCTGGGCGGTGACGAGTTCGCGGTCTTGATCGAGGGCCGGGTGGACAATTCGCAGCTGATCGCTCACCGTGTGGTCGAGGCGTTCGACGAGCCGTTCATCGTCGACGGGCAGGATCTGCTGATCCGGCCCAGCGTCGGACTGGCGGTCGCCGAGCAGGACGAACCCGATCTGCTCGCCGAGGATCTGCTCAAGCGTGCGGACATCGCGATGTATTCGGCCAAGCGGTCCCGCAGTGGCGGTGTGCACCTCTTCAACTCGGAGATGCTGCTGGTGGAGACACCGGACAGTGACCTGTTCGCCAGTGGGCCGATGCCGGCGTCCCGCACGGGCGCCGGCACGATCCGGTTGCTGGGCGAGCTCCGTCAGGCCATCGACCACCTCGAACTCACCCTGGTGTACCAGCCGAAGTTCGACCTCGACACGGGGTCGATCGTGGGGGTGGAAGCGCTGGTGCGCTGGCCGCATCCCCGGCGCGGCCTGCTGTCGCCCGACGAGTTCTTGCCCCTCGTGCGCCGCTACGGGCTGATGGGCTCGATCACCGATCTGGTGGTCAACCAGGCCCTCGATGACGTCGTGCGCTGGAATACCGATTCGCTCGAAGTGCCGACGGCGGTCAACCTCTTCGCGCCGTCGATGGCCGACCTACGGTTGCCCGGCAAATTCGCCAAGGCGCTGGCCGACCGCGACCTGAGTCCGTCGCAGCTGACCGTCGAGATCACCGAGGACCTGTTCCTCGACAACATGGACCGCACCAAGACGGTGCTGGATCAATTGCGGCAGAACGGAATTCGGATCGCCATCGATGATTTCGGCAGCGGGTACTCGGCGCTGTCGTATATGCGGGATCTGACTGTCGATGAAATCAAGCTGGACCGCCACTTCATCGCGCCGATCCCCGCCGACCGGCGGGCGGCCGCCGTCGTGCGGGCAGTACTCAATCTGGCCGGCGAGCTGGGGTTGACCACCGTCGCCGAAGGCATCGAGACCGCGACCACAGCGGATTGGCTTCGAGAGCACGGCTGCAACATCGGGCAGGGCTACTACTTCAGCCCGCCGTTGACGGCCGACAAATTGCGCGACGTGTTGATCAGGTGCAGAGAATCCGGTGCCCGGGAGACGTTGGCCTGCTCGGTCCGGCGTGGCTCGAGCCACTGGTCAGATGCTGATGTTCCCCAAATCGAGCTGATGCCGTAGTTAGACTGACGGTGCCGTCAGATAATGCGTTGGGGGCGTGGGGAAGGTTCTCGCCATGCCCAGGACTTCCTATGTCGCTGTTGGTGCGGCGGCCGTCTTTGCCGCGTTTCTGGTGTTGATTCTGGGTGACTGGCCATTCGGCCCGCATCTGTCGCTCATCGACGACCTCGTCTTCGTGGCGATGTCGGTTCCGCCTGTCACCTTCTCGCTGCTGACGGCTCGGGCGGTCGAGGGCCGAATGCGACTGGCATGGCTGTCCCTGGCCATCGGCTTACTCGGGTGGGGGATCGGAGAAGCGCTCTGGGCGTACTACGAAATACGCCTGCACGAGGTCCCGTTCCCCTCGATCGCCGACGCGGCATATCTGGTGTTCCCCGTCGGTGCCTGCGTGGCGCTGCTGCTGTTCCCGGTCGGACACACCACCCAATCGCGGTGGCGGCTGTTTCTCGACGGGATGATCGTCGCGGGATCGCTGTTCCTGGTGAGTTGGGTGACGATCCTGGCGCCGCTCTACCACTCCGACCAGTCGGATCGGTTGGCATTCATTGTCTCCCTTGCCTATCCGATATCGGATCTGGTGATCTTCACGGTCGCCGGGGTGGTCCTGGTGCGGGTGAGTGGCCCCTACCGGCTGTCGCTGACCTTGCTGACGTTGGGATTGGCCTGTTTTGCGTTGTCCGACAGCGCTTTTGTGTATCTGACTGCCAAGAGTGAGTATGCCTCCGGCAATGTCATCGACATCGGCTGGGCGGCAGGCCTTTTACTCATTGCCGTGGCCGCGGTGGCAGGTCGCCAGGGTGCGTACGAGCACGGCAGTGCGGTGGCCCTGCCCGGGTGGGCATCTGTGTGGCTGCCGTTCGCTCCGCTGATCCTGGCCGGGCTCGTTCTGGCCGCAAAACCCGCGCCGCTGCTCGAGTCTCGAGTGGTCTTGGTAGTGACGGCCCTGCTGGTGGTGATCGTCATCGCTCGCCAATTCGTGTCGGTGGGCGAGAACCGACGGTTGGTGGCCACGGTCGTCGACCAGGCACTGCACGATTCGCTGACTGGGCTGGCCAACCGCGCGCTGTTCAACGAACGGCTCGCGCAGGCGATGCGGATGCACGAGCGCGAGGGGCTCCCGCTGGCCGTGGTGGCGGTGGACCTCAATGACTTCAAACTGGTCAACGACAACCTCGGTCATCTGGTCGGTGACGATCTGCTGATCGGAGTTGCCCATCGGCTGCTGAACTGCGTGCGCGCCAGCGACACGGTTGCCCGGGTCGGCGGTGACGAGTTCGCGGTGCTGGTCGACGGCGGTGCCGAGACGGCCGAAGGTGTCGGTCACCGCGTCGTCGAAGCATTCGAGGAACCGTTCCTGCTCAGCGGTCACGAGCTGCTGATCAGGCCCAGCATCGGACTGGCGACGGCCGAGCCAGATGAACCGGACCTGTCCGTCGAGCAGCTGCTCAAGCGTGCCGATATCGCGATGTACACGGCCAAGCGGTCTCGGGCCAGCGCTGTGCAAACGTATTCCCCCGAAATGCAGCTGCTCGCCGATGCCGACGACAAGCGACTGTTCGGCGCACCCCCGCCGCAGCCCGGCCTCGGGGCCGCTGCGGCGATCCAGCTCCTCGGCAAGCTGCGGGTGGCCATCGAGCACAGCGAACTCACACTGGTGTATCAGCCGAAGTTCGATCTGCGCACGGGCGAGATCGTCGGTGCCGAGGCGCTGCTGCGCTGGCCCCAGCCGGACGGCACTGTGCTGGCCCCGGACCAGTTCCTGCCTCTGGTCCGCCGGCACGGGCTGATGGGCTCGGTCACCCAACTGGTGATCGGCAAAGCGCTCGACGACGCCCGGTCGTGGCACCGGGCCGGAGCTGACGTCTCCGTGGCGGTCAACCTCTTCGCGCCGTCGGTGGCCAACGTCGATCTGCCGGAGACGATCGCACACGCGCTCGCCGATCACGGCCTGCGCCCGTCGGCTCTGACTGTCGAGATCACCGAGGAGCTGTTCATGGACAGCACGGAGCGGACGCGCACTGTGCTGGAAGAGCTGCGGCACAACGGGATCCGGATCGCGATCGATGACTTCGGCAGTGGCTATTCCGCGCTGTCCTATCTGCGCGACCTGCCGATCGACGAGGTCAAGCTCGACCGCACCTTCATCGCTTCGATCCTGATCGACCAACGGGCCGCCGCGGTGGTGCGGGCGGTGGTCGACCTGGCTCATGTGCTGGGGTTGACGGTCGTTGTGGAAGGCGTCGAAGACGAACAGACCGCGGCATTGGTGCGCGAACTCGGCTGCGATATCGGCCAGGGCTTTTTCTACGCGCTTCCGCTACCGCCGGACGAGTTGCTGGAAATGGTCAAGACTGCCGTTTCCGGTTCTCTGCAGGGGCGGCGTTGCTAACGTAACACTGCTGTAAAAGCCGTCTTCGCCGAAACATTCGCGGCAGTGAACGTGGCGGTGAGGGGGTGGTATGCGCAACGGACGGGCTGCCGTCTTCATCGCTGCTGCCGGTGCCGCCATCGCCATGTGGCTCATCGGAGACTGGGTGCCGCCGGCCGCGCTCAACCGAATCAACAACGTCCTTTTCCTCGCCGCCCCGTCGCTTGCTGCATGCAGTGCGGGCTGGGCAGCGCGGTCCTCGACGGGTCGCTATCGGATCGCGTGGATTTGTCTGACGGTCGGCCTCTTCGGGTGGGCGGTGGGCGCGGCATCAGTCATCTATGTGGAATCGATTCTCGGCGGGCGTCTGCTGACCACCAGTCAGACGTGGCCCTTCGTTCTCTTCCCGATCGGATGCGGTGCGGCATTCTTACTTTTTCCCACTGGCTTGACCAAGCGACACCTGGGCCGGTTCCTCCTCGACGGCATGGTCGTCGCGGGCTCGTTCTTCTTGGTGTTCTGGCTCGTGGTGATGGACGAGGTGTACAAAGCGGGCGGTACAGACAAACAACTGACGCAATTTCTACCAGCGGTGTATGCGGCGCTGGAGATCGTCGTGTTGACCTTGGGTCTGCTGCTCATAGTGCGCGGCCCGTCAAGTCAGCGCGCGACTCTGGTGCTGCTGACAGCCGGCCTGCTGGGGGTCATCCTGTCCGATAGCGTCTACACCTACATCACGGTAAAACACGTCTACCCGCACGGGTCGTTCGTCGACACCGGCTGGATTGCCGGAATGTTCTTGATCATGATCGCCGCGCTCACGGCTCGACAGCCGACGGCGCCGCCGCCGAAGGTTCGCACAGAGTCGGCCTGGGCGTCGGTCTGGCTGCCCGGCCTCACCGCAATTCTTGTGCTGTTGGCCGCGATGACCGAGCCGATGGTGGATTTGACCTCACGCCCGGTGATGGTGCTTGGTGCCTGTCTGGCGTGCGCGATCTTCATCCGCCAGTTCCTGGCGATCAGTGACAACCAGCGGCTGCTGGCGGAGATGGCCGATCAGGCGCTGCGGGATCCGCTCACCGGGGTGGCCAACTACACCGGATTCAACGAGCGGCTGGCCGAGGTGATGGAACGTCGGGAGCGCGACCGGGCACCGGTTGCGCTGATGGTGTTGGACCTCAACGACTTCAAGCTCGTCAACGACAGCTACGGCCACCCCGCGGGGGATCGGCTGCTGATGTTGGTGGGGGACCGGATCACCCGCGCCGTGCGCCCCGATGACACGGTGGCGCGTCTCGGCGGCGACGAGTTCGCGGTCGTCATGACCGGACCGGTCGACGATTCCGAGCGGGTAGGGGCCCGCGTGGTGGACGCCTTCACCGCGCCGTTCATGGTCGACGGGCACGAACTGGCGATCCGGCCGAGTGCCGGGCTGGCCCTCGCCAAGGCCGACGATCCGGGGCTGGACGCCGAAACGTTGCTGAAACAGGCTGATACCGCGATGTATTCGGCGAAGTGGGCGGGGTCGGGCGGCGTGCACCTGTTCACTCCCGAGATGGCCTCGACGCGCGTGGACCGGGAGTTGTTCCGCACCACCGACGTACCCGAACGCAGCGGATCGGCGGTGCTGACCCTGCTGAGCGATCTCCGGCACGCGGTCAACCGGGGCGAGCTCACGCTGGGCTATCAACCCCAATTCCGGTTGAATACAGGCGATCTCGTTGGTTTCGAAGCCCTGGTCCGGTGGCCCCAACCGGACGGCAGTGTGCTCATGCCGCTGGACTTCCTGCCGATGGTCCGCCGCAACGGGATGATGGACGAGGTGACCGACCTCGTGCTCGGCAAGGCCTGTGAAGACTGCGCTCAGTGGCGGGCGACCGGGATCGAGGCCTCAGTTGCGGTGAACCTGTTCGCCCCGCTCCTGGCCGATGCGACGGTGCCAGGTCGCGCCGCGGCCGCCCTCTCGGCGAGTGGCCTTCCGCCGTCGCAGCTGACGATCGAGGTCACCGAGAACATGGTGCTCGGTGACCTCGCTCAAACCCGGCACGTGCTGAATCAGCTACGCGAACAACACATTCGGGTAGCCATCGATGATTTCGGCACGGGATATTCGACGCTGTCGTATCTGCGCGACCTACCCAACGACGAAGTCAAACTGGACCGTTACTTCGTCGCGCCGGTGCTGACCGATCCCACCGCGGCGGCCGTCGTGGTCGCTGTGGTCAACCTCGCGCACACGCTCGGGATGACCACGGTGGCCGAAGGCGTCGAGAACGCGCAGACGGCGGCGTGGTTGCAGAAGCACGGCTGCGATATCGGGCAGGGCTACTTCTACGGCGCGCCTATCGACTTCGACACGTTGCTGGAACGCTTCGGGCCCCGGCGGGCCGCTACTCCTCGGACGGCACCAGCTTCAGCGAAATCGAATTGATGCAGTAGCGCTGATCGGTGGGCGTCGGGTAACCCTCGCCGCTGAAGACGTGACCGAGGTGGCTGTGGCAGTTCGCGCACAGCACTTCCACCCGGTGCATGCCGAGGGTGTCATCCGGACGCAGGATCACCGCTTCGGAGTGCGACGGGTCGAAGAACGACGGCCAGCCGCAGTGCGACTCGAATTTCTCTGTGCTGCGGAACAATTCGGTGCCGCACGCCCGGCAGACGTACACACCTTCGGTCTTGGTGTCGGTGTACTCGCCGGTGAAGGGGCGCTCGGTGCCGGCCTCGCGGAGTACGGCGTACTCGGCCGGGTTCAGCCGTTTGCGCCACTCGTCGTCGGTCAGTTCGAGCTTGGGGGCTGGGATCGAACTCATGGGTTCACGTTACCGTGGCGTCCGCCCGGGGTTCTCGCATCCACGGCGGATCGATGCCGTCGGCCAGCCGGTCCTCGGCCTTGGCGTCGGCATAGCGGAAATACAGCACGCAGAACACCACGATCAGCATCAGCGACCAGCCGTAGGTGATCTTCATGTACTCCAGGAAGCGTCCCGTCGTCGGCCAGCGCCACATCAGCCAGCGGTCCATCGTCAGGAACCCGTAGGTGGCAAGCCAGGCCGGCCAGTTGCGCACCACCGAATTCGGCAGCACGACGGTCATCAGGAACGGGAACAGCATCATCGAGTAGTAGCCCTGGGCCAGCGAGAGCACCAGCCACGACGCAATCAGCAGCACGCCCGACGAGGTGAGCATCCAGAACAGCGGGTCGCGGTGCTTGTAGTAGCGGTGCAGCAGCCACAGGCTGGCCACGGCGAGCACCAGGAAGATCACGCGCAACAGCAGGATCAGCCACGTCGGCAGCCCGTAGTACACCCCGTTGCCCAGGACCGAGCTGTTGAAGTAGTCGCGGGTGGAGAAGATGTACGGCAGGGTGCGCTCGACGAAATTCATCGGGTCGGCCACCAGCGGCCACGCCGCCAGGTTGAACACCACCGGCACGGCGATCGCGGCGACGATTGTCCGCCACTGCTTGTTCAACAGCGGCAGCAGCAACAACACCCCGAGCACCGGCTTGACCACCAGTGACAGCCCGATCACCACGCCCGCCCACCACTGGTGAATGACCTTGCCGTCGAGCAGCCAGCGGAAGAACAGCACCTCGCACAGCAGGATGCAGCCATTGATGTTGGTGAACACCAGCGTGTTGGTCACCGACTCGGTGCAGAACATGGCCAGCAGCAGCGCGGGCAGGGCCACCGAGCTCAGCGGGAACTTGAACAGCCGGACCAGCAGGCACGCGGCGATGATCATGGCCACGGTGTTGAAGAACACGAACCAGTTGTGCGAGGCGAAGACCGGCAGATAGCCGAACGGCGCCATCAGCAGGGTGCCGCCGGGCGGATACAGATAGTGCGGGTCGACGTAGTCGAAGTGTTCGTTGTAGATGTCGAGGCCGCGACGGAAGTTCGACACCGCCCGGTAGACGGGTCCGAAGTCGTCGGTGATGTAGCCGTTGGACGACAGCACATAGCTGCGGTGGATGATCGACATGATTGCGATGGGCCACAGCACCGAACGCAGAATCGCCGACGTGCTGGGCGGGCTGGTCCGAGGGCGGAATGCGGCCAGCAGGCCGGATCGCGATGAGTCAGCTAGCGCCACGTCGGAACCGTACACCGACCGGCTGCCTCAGATGCTCAGGCAGGGCAGTAGGTGTCGGTCGGGGGCATGTTGCCGCTGTCCAGATAGCTCATCATCGGCGGCAGCGCGCAGGCGGTGTAGATGCTGGCTCCGTGGCCGATGCCCTGCCACATCACCCGCTTGCTGGCCGCGCCGGCGTTGATGATCGTCGCCGCCGATGCGGGCACACCCTGGTTGCCGGCGATCGGATCGTTCTGCACGCCCAGCAGCAGCACATTGACCTTTAGGTCCTTGGGCTCCTTGGGTGCGGCACCGCTCGGCCAGTTCAGGCACCTCACCAGGCTGAGCGCGCCGACCGTGCCGAACTGCGGATAGAGCTTGCCCCACTGGACAACGAGTTCGCGTACCCGGTCGGGCGTCGGGCGGTTCAGGGCGTCACTGCACGAGTTGATGAACTGGCCGTCGCTGTCGCGCATCGCTTCGGCCCGGTTGATCAGGCTGTTCAGCTGGTTGGCATCACCACCGCGGGCGGCCGCGAGGATGTTGGCCAGGTTCACGGTGCTGCCGATCCGGTCGCCGCTGGGGAAGCCCAGCGCGGTGACGATCGCGTTGGCCAGTACGGCCACCGACACCCCGCCCGGGCCGCGGCCGGCGCGGGCGGCGGCCAGCAGCGAGTCGACGGCGCCCTTGGGGTCGGGTCCGAGCGCGCAGTTGACGGCCACGCACTGCTGGGCGAACGCATCGAGGGCAGCCTGCTGGCCCTTGACCTGCTCTTCGGCCGCGGCTTCGGCGTTGACACCGGGTGGCACGGGGGAGTCGAGCACCAGCCGGGCCACCTTGTCGGGATGCGAGCCGGCGTAGGCCAGGGCGATCTGGGCGCCGTTGCCGACGCCGATCAGCGCGAGGGCCGGGACATCCCAGGTGCTGCGTAGTCGTTCGAGATCCTCGGCGGCGCGGGCGTTGTCGTAGGCGGAGTCGCCGGGGGCGATGGTGTCGGTGCAGCTCGTCGTCGCGGTCATGGTGATCGCGCCGAGGTTGGCCACCGGGTCGTCACCGGACTCGAACTGGGCCTGGTCGCGCATCTCCTGGCGGTCGAACGAATCGCGGCAGTCCACCGGGCTGGACAAGCCGATGCCGCGGCGGTCCACCGAGACGATCGGATGGCTCTTCAGGACGTCGGCGCCCGACCGCGACAGCCACACCGGCAGCTGCATGGACGACGGGATGTCGGTGCCGGTGGTGAACACCAGCGGGCCGGCGTCGGGCGGGGTCTGCACCGATCGCGCCCGCACCACACCGATACTCACCGTCCCGGTGGCTCCGGCGATCGGGTCCAGATCGGCGTCGTAGTTGGCGCACTCCAGAATCACTCCGGGCGCCGGCGGCGCGCCGGCGTCACCGAAGACCTTCGAGGTGCAGTCCTTCCAGCCCAACTCGTTCTTGGGCACCGCGATGGCCGGGGGGCCGCCGGCCGGTTTGGTGGTCGTCGGCCCTGACGGGTTGTGCGCATGGTCGCTGGCGAACTGCGGGTTTGCCGCCAGCCACGGGGCACATCCGGTCAGCAGAGCCGTCAACACCGCGGTGCCGAGGCTGACCGCGGCGCAGACCCGACGATCGCGCATGCCCACCACCCTAGCGACACCGCACGCCTGGATAGCTCAGCCGACGCGCGTATAGCGCCCGTACAGATAACCGTCGGCGTCGGACAACAGGTGCTTGCGGCGCAGCGCGGTCAGCACGTGGCCGGAGCCCGCCGCGATCCGCGGGGCGTCACCGCCGACCAGCATGGGAGCGGTGGTCAGGCACAGCTCGTCGAGCAGGCCGTGTTCGACGAAGGTGCCCATCAGGGTGGGTCCGCCTTCGCACAGCACCCGGCGCAGCCCGCGCTCGGCCAGCGCGGTCAGGGCGGCCGCCGGGTCCACCTCGGCCGGATCGTCGCCGGAGCAGGCGATCACCTCGGCCGCGCCGCCCAGTCGCGAGCTGGTGTCCGCGGCGACGTCGTGGCAGGTAAGCACCAGCGGTGTCACCTCGGTGCGGGTCAGCACCGGCCAGTCGTTGTCGACCCGCCCGGAGCGGGTGACCAGTGCGATGGGCGGAACCTCGCTTTGGCCGCGCCGCTGCCGGTTGCCGCGCTGGGCGACCGTCATCTGTGCGCCCGAATAGTTCTCGGCGTGCGCGGTGCCTGCGCCGACGACGATGACGTCGGCCAGTTCGCGCAGGACCCGGAACAGCCGCCGGTCGCCCGGACCACCCAGACCGCCCGAGGTGCCGTCGGTGGCGGCGCCGCCGTCGAGGCTGATGATCGCGTTGCCGCGAACCAGGCAGCGGGTCAGGTCGTGGGGGTAGGCATAGAGCTCGTAGAGCCGGTCGTCGTCTATGGGGCCGGCGTCGTCCAGCAGTGTGAAGTACGTCCCATCCGGGTCGCTCGAGCTCGGGTCGGCCATGACGTCGATTGCAGCACGTCGTTAGGGTTCGTGTCATGGACCGCCTCGTCGACCGGCACCCGACCGTGTCCCCGGAGCGGCTCGTCGCCCAACTCGTCCCGCCGCCCACGTTCGCCGACGTCAGCTTCGCGACCTACCGGCCCGACCCGGCCGAGCCCACCCAGGCCGCCGCGGTCGACGCCTGCCTTGCGTTCTGTGAGGAGGCGGAGCGCAGGCGGGCCGGAAAGAAGAAGCTCTTCGGCAAGCGGGAGACCGTGCCCGGCACCGGTATCTATCTCGACGGCGGCTTCGGCGTCGGCAAGACCCATCTGCTGGCGTCGTCCTACCGGCAACTACCCGACTCGGCCGAACATCCCAGGGCCTTCGCCACATTCGGTGAGCTGACCCAGCTCGCCGGTGTCTTCGGATTCGTGGAGTGCATCGACCTGCTGGCCGACTACGTGGTGGTGTGCATCGACGAGTTCGAACTCGACGACCCAGGCAACACCACCCTGATTTCGCGGCTGCTGTCACAGCTCGTCGAGCGCGGAGTCTCGATCGCGGCGACGTCCAACACCCTGCCCGAACAGCTGGGCGAGGGCAGGTTCGCCGCCCAGGATTTCCTGCGCGAAATCAACACGCTGGCAAGCATTTTCACCACGGTGCGGATCGAAGGCCCGGACTACCGGCATCGCGGACTTCCGCCGGCGCCGCAACCGCTCTCCGATGAGGAGGTGGCCGCCAAGGCCGCCGAGCAACCCGGGGCGACCCTCGACGACTTCGATGCACTGTGTGCGCACCTGGCGACCATGCATCCGTCGCGCTATCTCACGCTGATCGAGGGCGTGCGGGGCGTGTACATCACCGGTGTGCATCCGATCGACGACCAGAACGTGGCGCTGCGACTGGTGGCGCTGACCGACCGGCTGTACGACGCCGGCATCCCGGTGGTGGCCTCCGGCGCCAAACTCGACACGATCTTCTCCGAGGAGATGCTGGCCGGCGGCTACCGCAAGAAGTACCTGCGGGCGACGTCGCGGCTGCTGGCGCTGACCAGTCCGGGTGGGCTTTAGCTCAGTCGCTCAGTCGTCGGATTCGGTTGCCGAGCGGATCTTGGTGAGCTCGCCCAGACCACTGACCAGCAGCACCCGCATCAGCACCGGGTTGGCGATGATCTGCACCGACTCGGCGTGGGGGACAAGGGCATTGATGGCCGCACTGTCCAGGTAGTCCACCGCGCTGAGGTCGACGGTGAGGACGTCGGTGCCGTCGCCGGCCCCGGCGTTGAGTGCCTCGGCGAAATCGCCGACGTTACTGGCGTCGATCTCACCGGTGGCGAGCAGAGCGAGCTGGCCGTCGGCGGCTCGTTCGATGCGGATGTTCAGCGGCGTGCTCATCGGCGGATCCTCGTCGACAGGCGGACGACGGTGCCGGTGGCGTCGGGGAGGATCGCGACATCCTCCATCAACGCTTCCATGATCTGGATGCCACGGCCGCGGTGGGTGTATCCGGTCTGCTTGGGCTTCCAGGAGCCGGAATCGGTGATGGTCAGGCGAAGCAGGTCGACGTCGGAGGTGGCCTGCAGGGTGATGGTGCCCTCGCTGTGGCGGTAGCCATGCTCGATCGCATTGGTGACCGCTTCGCCCGCGGCGACGAGCACATCCTGCGCCTGGTCGTGGTCGATGCCGGCCGCGGTCAACCAGTCCCGCAGTGCTGCTCGAGCCGGAGCCAGATGCATGGCATCGGCCGGGATGGTCACTTCTAGCGGTTTGGGATGTCGGTAGATCAACAAGGCGACGTCATCCTGATATCCGCCCGGCGGGGCCAGGCTTGTCATTATCTGGTCGGCCAATTGATCGAGATCCAGGGCGCTGTCATCGCGAATGACGTTGGTAACCTGGTAGATTCCGTCGTCGAGCGAGTGGCGTCTGCGCTCGACGAGGCCGTCGGTGTAGAGCAGCAGGGTGGCTTGCGCGGGCAGGGCCACCTCGGCCTGCGGGCGTTGCCGGTCCGGCCGGATACCCAGTGCGAGGGAGTGGCCGCCTTCGAGCAGGCTGGTGCTGCCGTCGGCGCACACCATGATCGGCGGCGGGTGCCCGGCGCTGGAATACACCAACTCCCCGGTGTCGGGATTCAGGATCGCGCAGAACGCGGTGGTGGACTGCGCGCCGGGCAGTCGGGCGGCAAAGCGGTCCAGACCCGCCAATGCCGCTGCGGGACTGGATCGTTCGAGCAGCAGCGCGCGACAAGCGCTGCGCAGCTGTCCCATCACCGTTGCCGCGGTCAGATCGTGACCCACGCAGTCACCGACGACCAGAGCGATCCGGCCGTCGTCGAGCGCGATCACGTCGTACCAGTCACCGCCCACCTGCAGGGGATGCGAGGCCGGCTGGTAGCGCACCGCGAACCCGGCGGGCAGGTCAGCTGGGCCGAGAATCGAATGTTGCAGTGCCAGCGCGGTTTCGCGCTGTTGGTCAACCTGGTGAACTCGCTGCAGGCCTTGCCCTAGCCGGCCGGCGAGCACGGTCAGCAACGTCATGTCCTCGGGGGTGAACGGCCGCTCCTCGGGCAGATCGATCCAGATCACCAGAATGCCGCGCGGATGTTGCAGTGCGATGCCCGCCGACCCGGCAATGCTGATGTCGGGGGTGAGCAGGTTCCCGGTGCTGCCCAGCTCGGTGATCCGTTCCCGCACCTGTGTCGAAAGGCTTTCCCACAGCGCCTCGTTCGCATCGCCGGCGAACTCGGGGCGCTCCGGTCCCGGCGCGGCGGTGTTGGCCCGGACCGGGAAGATCGCGGCGAAGACCCGCAGTGCCGACCACTGCCCGCGCAGCTGCTCCAACGCGCCGTGCAGGGCGTCGTCCACCGCATCGGCTTGGGCCAGTTGCTGATTCAGTGTCGCCAGGGCGGTCTGGCGCTGGACGCTGTAATGCTCGGCTGTGACGTCGCGGAACGTGCCGACCATGACGCCGCGGCCGGTCTCGGGGTCCTGGGCGTGGGCGATGTTCGCGGTGATCCACACCCGGTGCCCATCGCGGTGGTTCACCGGAATGGTGTAGCTGCCGAGCGGCTTCTCCGGGATGCCGGCGAACGCGTCGACGATCAGCCGGTGCGCTTCGGGCTGGGTGTCGGCGTTCGGCCACCACGGATGTTCCGGCGCATACGGCAGATCCTCGGGCCCGAAGCCCAGGATATCGGTGAACGCTTTGTTGATCTCGATGACGGCGCCGACTTCGTCGCAGACGAAGAACGCCTCCTGCAGGGACTCCACCAGCGCCGTGCGCCAGCGGGTGTGGTGGCTGCGGAGCCGGGCCAGTTCGATGTTGGCGCGCACGCGGGCCAGCAGTTCGGCGGCCACGAACGGCTTGACAAGATAGTCGTCGGCACCGGCCTGCAGGCCTTCGATCGAGGCCTCTTGACCGGCCCGCGCCGACAGCAGCAGCACGGGTACGCCCACGGTGTGCGGATCGTTGCGCAGCGCGGTCACCAGTGCCAGGCCGTCGAGGCGCGGCATCATCACGTCGCTGACCACGAGGTCGGGACGGTCAGCCCGGATGCGGACAAGGGCCTGCTGACCGTCGGAGACGGCATCGACGTGATATCCGGCGCCGCGCAGCAGGCGGACCAGGTACTCGCGCATGTCGGCGTTGTCATCGGCCACCAGAACACGCCGGGGTGCGACGACGGCCGGCGTCGGATCCGGCACCGCGGGCAGGCCGCCGTCGTCGCCGTCGGGCAGCCAGCGCAATGCCTCCTGCACGTACGGCTCGGCGATGTTCGACGAGCGGCTGGTCCCGGCCGGGCTGAGCGACTCGGCCGGCAGATGCCCGGCCCCCAGTGGTAGCCGGATGGTGAAGGTGGTGCCGGCGTCTTCGACGCTCTCGGCGGTGATGCTGCCGCCGTGCAAGCCGACGAGTTCCTTCACCAGCGCCAGCCCGATACCGCTGCCCTCGGTGGATCGGGCGCGGGCACTGTTGATCCGGTGGAACCGCTCGAACAGCCGCGGCATCTCGGCGGCAGGGACACCGATCCCGGTGTCGGCGACGCTCACCACCGCCTCGTCGCCGTCACGGACGACGCGCACCGTGATCGATCCGTCGAAGGTGTACTTCAGCGCGTTGGACAGCAGGTTGAGGATGACCTTTTCCCACATGTCGCGGTCCAGGTACACCGGCTCGGTCAAGGGCTGGCAGTCGACGATCAGCTGCAGATCGGCGCGATCGATGGCTGAGCGGAACACACTGGCCAGTTCGGCGGTCACCTCGGCCAGGTCTACCGGCTCATAGTGCGCCTGAACACGATTGGCTTCGATCCGGGAGAAGTCCAGCAGGGTATTGACCAATTTGGCCAGGCGCAGGCCGTTGCGCTGGATCACATCCAATTCCTGCTGGGCGTGCTCGTCGACGCCGGGGTGGGCGCGCAGCTCGCCGACGGGCCCCAGAATCAGCGTGATCGGGGTGCGGAACTCGTGGCTGATATTGGAGAAGAACGTCGTCTTGGCACGGTCGAGCTCGGCGAGCTCGTCGGCCCGCCGCTGCTGTTCGCTGTAGCTGCGGGCGCTGGAGACCCCGGTCGCGATGTGGCCGGCGACCAGGTTGATGAAGCCGCGGTACTCGTCGTCGAGCGGCCGATAGCGGTTCAGCGCGGCGACCAGGAAACCCGACGGCGTACCGCCTTGGGCTTGAAGCGGAGTCACCAGCGCGTGCGTCGGCGGCTCCTGCCAGTCGCCGGTCGGCAGATCGGTGAACGGTTCTCCGACGAGGTCGACCACAACGGATCGACCCTGAGCCGGCTCGTCGACGGGCCAGATTCCCGAGCCGTCGGCGGGCATCACCGCCGGCGCGGCGGGATGATCGGCGGCGATGCCGCTGACACCGGCCAGGCGTGCGCCGCCGGCGTCGTCGAACAGGTAGGTCAGGCTGAACGGCAGATCGCGCTGGTTGCCGGCGAGCTGGCGAGCCGCGAAGGCCAGCATCTCCTGCTCGGTGCGCACCACGGAGGGATCCGAGCCGAGGTGACGCAAGGTGGCCAGCCGGCGCTCACCGATCACCCGGTCGGTTTCTTCGCTGACCACGCACAGGACACCGACCACCTGGCCGGAATCGTCGCGCAGAGGGCTGTAGGAGAACGTGTGGTACGTCTCCTCGGGGTAGCCCGACCGTTCGAGGAAGAGCAGCAATCCCTGGTCCCAGGTCGCCTGGCCGGTCGCCAGGACCCGGTGGACCCGCGGACCGACGTCGTCCCAGATCTCGCTCCAGACCACGTGGAGAGGGCGGCCCAGCGCCCACGGGTATTTCCGGCCCAGGGTGTCGCGCCGGTAGGCGTCATTGCAGAAGAACGTGAGATCCGGTCCCCAGCCCATCCACATGGAGAACCGGGAGGAGAGCACGAGGCTGACGGCGGTTCGCAGACTCTGCGGCCAGTCCGCGGCGGGACCTAGCGGAGTCGACGCCCAGTCGACTTTCGCCAGATCATCACCGACACGATCGTCGGGGCCGGATGCTGATCCAACGTCCACCCAAACGTCCTTTCGGCTAGATCCGGCCTGGTGTGATCAGCCAACGGAGTTCACCTTACGGTCCCGTTGCTAAACCAGGGCCGCAGTCGAGCAACCGTCACATTCGTGGCGCCGGCTATAGCTGCAGCGTCATGACGAAATCGTGTTCAAGGTGCGGCCCCATGGGGAACGTCTTGGTGCCGGCGACGGCGAAGCCGTGTTTGCCGTAGAACCGTTGCGCGCGACGGTTTTTCTGGTTGACACCCAGCCACAGACAGCGCGCTCCGGCGCGGGACGCGTGGGTCACCGCGGCGTTCATGAGTGCGGCGGCGACGCCCGAACCGTGGCTGTCGGCGAGCACGTAGAGCTTGGACAGTTCGATCGCGGGCCGCAGGGTGAGCGCCTTGGCGACGTCGGGGTCGGTACCGGCACCGTCGATCAGCATGGCGTACCCGACCATTCGGCCCCCGATGCGGGCGGCGAGCACGGTGCGCGACGGGTCGGCCAGGTAGTCGGCGAATCGCTCGGGCGACAGGTTGGCGGCGATGAAGGCTGCGATCGCATCGGGTGGCGAGGTCGGTGGGCACGCCAGCGGGAAGGTGACGGCGGCCAGTTCGGCGAGCTCGCCGACGTCGGCGCCGACGGCTTCGGCTATCTGCGCGGCGTCAAAGTTCTTGGTAGCGGCCAGGTTTACAGGTTCCACTGGGCCAGGTGCTCACCGGTGTGCGGATTGATCAGGACCACGGTGGACACCAGATCGCGGTAACAGTCCCAGAACACCCGGCCACCGACGGTCGAGCCCTGCGGTGCGTTCTGCAGCGCGTATTGAAGTGCGTCCGGCGCATCGGAGTTCCGCGGCAGATAGGCGTCGCCGGTCTGGGTGACCCCGCGGAAGGAGAATGTCGTCGCCAGCACGGATGGACTCGGCACCGCGACCGGCCGCACCACCACGGTGCCGGAGTAGATCTGGAAACGCGGCGAGTGCGGGGGATAGCCGAAGCCCGGCGGGACGTCCGAGGGCTGTATATCGGTGACGGTGACGTCAGCGATGATCCCGTTCGTCTGTACCCGCAGCGTGTCACCGAGACGCCCGATCGGTGCGTCGACCGCCGCGGCCGGGGCGGTGCCCCCCAGGGCCACGAGTGTCAGTACGGCCAGCACCGCAGACAGTAGAGAACGCACGTGCTCCTCCTCACCCCCACAGGCATGATGGCACACCTGCTCAGCCTGCTGTCGGGTCGCTGGGAAGGTGAGCCAACCGAGTTTGGTCGCCTTGGCAGCGGGTACGTCCGCTCGACCGGTAGGGCGGGTGGACGGAGAGCTGCGTGGGCATTCGGCGTTGGATCGAAGAGTGGCCGGTGTACCGGCAGTTCACCGGATCGGATCCGATGGGCAAGGCGGCAGCCGTGCAGTCCCGCAGATCGGCGACGCTGCAGCCCCGGACCGCGACCGCCGACCGGGTGGTGAGTTCGGTGTGTCCTTACTGCGCGGTCGGCTGCGCGCAGCACGTCTATGTCCGCGACGAGAAGGTCGTCCACATCGAAGGCAATCCGGACAGCCCGGTCAGCCGGGGCCGGTTGTGCCCGAAGGGAGCGGCGAGCCTCCAGCTGACCACCGGTGAGGGTCGACTGCACCAGGTGCTGTATCGGCCACCGCACGCCACCGACTGGCAACCGCTCGATCTGGACACCGCCATGGAAATGGTGGTCGACCGGATCCTTGCGACCCGCGATGAGACCTGGCAGGAGGAGGTCGACGGCAAGCGCACCGCGCGCACCATGGGCATCGCCAGCCTGGGCGGGGCGACGCTGGACAACGAGGAGAACTACCTCATCAAGAAGCTGCTCACGGCGCTCGGGGTGGTGCAGATCGAGAACCAGGCGCGGGTGTGCCACAGTTCCACCGTTGTCGGGCTGGGCAGTTCGTTCGGCCGCGGCGGGGCCACCACCTTCCTGCAGGACCTTCCGCACGCGGACTGCATCGTCATCGAAGGCTCGAATTTCGCCGAGTGCCATCCGGTCGGCTTCCAATGGGTGATGGAGGCCAAGGCCCGCGGCGCGGTGGTCATCCACGTCGACCCGCGGTTCACCCGGACCAGCGCGCTGGCCGATCTGCATGTGCCGATCCGCGCCGGATCCGATATCGCCTTCCTGGGCGGCATCATCAATCATGTTCTCTCGCAGGACAAGTACTTCCGCGAGTTCGTGGTCAAATACACCAACGCCGCCACAATCGTCGACGAGAAGTACACCGACACCGACGATCTCGACGGTCTGTTCGCCGGTTTCGACGCCGAGGAGCGGCACTACGACAGCGAGGACTGGCAGTACGAGGGCATGAGCGTGGCGGCGGCCTCCGGTAAACGTGGCCACGCCAATGGTGACGTCCGGTCCAGTGGGCGCGGCGAGCAGCACGGTTCGGGTGGCGCCGCGATGGAGGGCACGCCGCAGCGCGACGAGACGCTGCAACACCCGCGCTGCGTGCTGCAGATCCTCAAGCGCCACTACGCCCGCTACACCCCCGAGATGGTGGCGCAGGTGTGCGGGATCGCCCCGGACGTGTTCGCCAGAGTCTGTGACGCGCTGACCGAGAATTCCGGGCCGGAGCGCACCAGCGAATTCGTCTACGCCGTCGGCTGGACCCAGCACAGCACCGGGTCGCAGTACATCCGCACCGCCTGCATCCTGCAGCTGTTGCTGGGCAACATGGGCCGACCCGGCGGTGGCATCCAGGCTTTACGTGGCCACGCGAGCATTCAGGGATCCAGCGACATCCCAACACTTTTCAATCTGCTACCCGGTTACCTGCCGATGCCGTACGCCGAGCACCAGCAGAGTCGCACCGAATTCATCAACGCCGACGCCGCCCGCAAGGGCTTCTGGTCGCAGATGGACTCCTACTTCGTCAGCCTGCTCAAGTCGTGGTGGGGCGATGCGGCCACTGAGGACAACGATTTCTGTTTCGACTACCTGCCGCGGCTGACTGGCTCGCACAGCACCTACGACACGGTGTTCGAGCAGATCGCCGGCCGGTGCAAGGGCTACTTCCTGCTCGGCGAGAATCCGGCGGTCGGTTCGGCGAACGCCAAGATGCAGCGATTGGGTATGGCGAACCTGGAATGGCTTGTGGTGCGCGACTTCTCGCTGATCGAGAGTGCCACCTGGTGGAAGGACGGCCCGGAGATCCAATCCGGCGAATTACGTACCGAGGATCTGGCCACCGAGGTGTTCTTCTTCCCGGCCGCCGCGCACACCGAGAAGTCGGGCAGCTTCACCAACACCAACCGGATGCTGCAGTGGCATGAGCAGGCCGTCGAGCCGGCCGGGGACGCCCGCAGCGAGCTGTGGTTCATGTACCACCTGGGCCGGATCATCCGCCAACGGCTGTTCGGCTCAACCGATCCGCGCAACCGGCCGATCCTGGACCTCACGTGGGACTATCCCACCGTCGGTGCACTGGACGAACCCGATGCCGACGCGGTGTTGGCCGAGATCAACGGCTTCGACAGCGACGGACAGCCACTGAGTGCCTACACCCAGTTGCGCAACGACGGCAGCACCCGCTGCGGGTGCTGGATCTACTGCGGGGTCCATGCCGAGGGCGTCAACCAGTCGGCGCGCCGCAAGCCCTACACCGAGCAGGACTGGATCTCACCGGAATGGGGATGGGCGTGGCCGGCCAACCGGCGACTGCTCTACAACCGCGCGTCGGCGGCACCCGACGGGACACCGTGGAGCGAGCGCAAGAAGCTGGTCTGGTGGGATGCCGATGCGGGCAAGTGGACCGGGTACGACGTGCCCGACTTCGAAGTCGACAAGTCGCCGGACTACCGTCCGCCCGAGGGTGCCAGCGGTATCGAGGCGCTGTCCGGTATCGACCCGTTCATCATGCAGGCCGACGGCAAAGCCTGGCTGTACGCGCCGGCCGGTGTGGTCGACGGGCCGTTGCCTGCGCATTACGAGCCGCAGGACTCGCCGGTGGCCAACGCGCTCTATGGTCAGCAGCGCAATCCGGTGCGATTCACGTTCCCCGACAAGCACAATCGCTACACGCCGGGGCCTGAGGATGACGGCGCGGATGTCTACCCGTATGTGGTGACGACCTACCGGCTGACGGAGCACTTCACGGCGGGCGGCATGTCGCGGTGGTCGCCCTACCTGTCGGAGCTGCAGCCGGAGATGTTTTGCGAGATATCCCCGGAACTGGCCGCCGAACGGGGACTGCACAACGGCGGCTGGGCCACCCTGGTGAGCCCGCGCGGGGTCATCGAAACCCGGGTCCTGGTGACCGACCGGATCGCACCGCTTCGGCTGGGCGACAGAGTTGTTCACCAGATCGGCCTGCCCTACCACTGGGGGCCCAACGGGATCAGCAGCGGGGATGCCGCCAACGAACTGTCGGCGATTGTGCTCGATCCCAGTTCGCACATTCAAGAGGTCAAGGCGTTCACCGCAGACATCCGTGCGGGACGGCGCCCGCGTGGTGCGGCGGCCGACGCCCTGGTGACCGACTACCAGCGGCGGGCCGGGATCACCGACCTGACCGGGACGGAGGTGTGAGCGATATGGATCTCGACAAGATGCTGACTCAGGGGGATCCGCCGGGCGACGGCGGTTACCCGGAGGAGAAACCCCGGTACGGGTTCTTCACCGACACCTCGGTGTGTATCGGGTGTAAGGCCTGTGAGGTCGCGTGCAAGGAATGGAACCACGTGCCGGACGACGGCCTGGACTTCACCGGAATGTCGTATGACAACAGCGTCGGCCTCGGTGCGGATACCTGGCGTCACGTCGCGTTCATCGAACAACGCAAACCGCTGGGCAATCAGCAGACGGCAGGCCGGGTGGACCTCGGCATGCCGGGTCTGGAAAAGCCAGGGGAGACAGCCACTTCCGAGCCCAGTGCGTTCCGATGGCTGATGTCGTCGGACGTGTGCAAACACTGCACCCATGCGGGGTGCCTGGATGTCTGTCCCACCGGCGCGCTGTTCCGCACCGAATTCGGCACCGTGGTGGTACAGGAAGACATCTGCAACGGCTGCGGCTATTGCGTATCGGCCTGCCCGTTCGGAGTGATCGATCAGCGCGCCGGTGACGGACGGGTGTGGAAGTGCACGATGTGTTACGACCGCATCGGCGACGGTCTGGAACCGGCGTGTGCGAAGACCTGCCCGACCGACTCGATCCAGTTCGGCGAGCTGTCCGTGCTGCGGGAGCGTGCGCAGGCCCGCCTCGAGCAGTTGCACACCGCCGGAGTCGCCGACGCACGGCTCTACGGCGAGGATCCCGGCGACGGAGTCGGCGGGACGGGCGCGTTCTTCCTCTTGCTCGACGAGCCGGAAGTCTATGGCTTGCCGCCGGATCCGGTGGTGCCGACGCGATCGTTGCCGGAGATGTGGCGCAACGTCGGGATCGCGGCGGTCGGCATGCTGACGGCGTTGGGTGCGACGTTCCTGGGCGGCCGGCGATGAGTCCCAGCGACGAGACGGACGTCCGCCGCGACTACACCGATCCGCCGGACCGGGAAGCGGTGACCGGGGCGGCGGGGCGAGTCCCGGGGCGGCGCAGGCGCGGTCGGCGCGGCGAGCGGGCCCTGGTGCCGGACGCGACGTTCGAATCCTATTACGGCAAACCGATTCTCAACGGACCCACCTGGTCAGCACTCGACATCGCGGGTTACCTGTTCCTCGGCGGACTTGCCGGCGGATCGTCGGTACTCGCGGCCGGGGCCGAGTTGACGGGACGCCGACGGCTGGCGATGCCCGCGAAACTCGCTGCCCTCGTGGCGATCCTGACGTCGTTGGTGGCGCTGGTCCACGATCTGGGTCGGCCCGGCCGGTTCGTCAACATGCTGCGGGTGTTCAAGCCGAGCTCGCCGATGAGCGTCGGGTCGTGGGTGCTGTCGGCCTACGGGCCGCAGGCCGGCGTCGCGGCGGCGTGCGCCGTCACCGGGTTGTTCCCACGTACCGGCCGGGTGGCGACGGTGGGCGCCGGACTGCTCGGGCCCGCGGTCGCGTCCTACACCGCCGCGCTGATCGCCGATACTGCGGTGCCGGCCTGGCATGACGGTCATCGTGAGATGCCGTTCGTGTTCGTCGGATCGGCGGCCGCGGCCGCCGGCGGGCTGGGCATGGTGGCCGCGCCGCTGCGTGAGTCGGGGCCGGCCCGGCGGGCGGTGATCATCGGCTCGGCCGTCGAACTCACCGCGTCCGAGATCATGTCACGCAGCATGGGCCTGTCCGCCGAAGCGCTGCACACCGGCACCGCCGGGCGGCTGGACAAGGCGGCCAAAGCGCTCATGCTCACCGCGGCGGTCACAGCCGCGGCCGCCGGCCACCGCTCACGAGGCGCCGCAGTGCTGGCCGGCGTCGCCGCACTGGCGGGGTCGGCGTGCACACGGTTCGCGATCTTCCATGCCGGGGTGGCCTCGGCTCACGACCCGAAGTACACCGTTGTCCCACAACGGGAACGCCTCGACCAGAAGACGCGGACCGTGTCGGCATGACCCTCTCACTTCCACGGCCCGGCATCGCGAGCCGACCCTTCCCGCCGCGCAGCCGCCCGCTGGGCGCGGCCGTGGTGGACCTGATCGCCACGACCGACCCGAAGCGGATCGGTCAGATGTACCTGGTGACCTCGTTCGGCTTCTTCATGACCGGCGGTCTGATGGCGCTGCTGATGCGCAGCGAGCTAGCGGTTCCGGGGCTGCAGTTCCTGTCCAACGAACAGTACAACCAGCTGTTCACCATTCACGGCACGATGATGCTCCTGCTGTACGCGACGCCGATCGTGTTCGGGTTCGCCAACGTGGTGCTGCCGTTGCAGATCGGCGCGCCGGATGTCGCATTTCCGCGGCTGAATGCATTGTCGTTCTGGCTGTTCGCCTTTGGCGGTCTGATCGTGCTTGCCGGCTTCATCGTTCCCGGCGGTGCCGCCGACTTCGGCTGGACGGCTTACACACCACTGAGCGACGCGATGCACTCGCCAGGGCCGGGCGGCGACCTGTGGGCGGTGGGCCTCATCGCCTCCGGGCTGGGCACGATCCTGGGCGCGGTCAACATGATCACCACAGTCGTGTGTATGCGATGCCCGGGTATGACGATGTTCCGGATGCCGATCTTCACCTGGAACATCCTGGCCACCAGCGTGCTTATCCTGCTTGCGTTTCCGCTGTTGACGGCCGCCTTGTTCGGACTTCTCGCCGACCGCCACCTGGGTGCGCACATCTACGATCCCGCCAACGGCGGTGCCGTCCTGTGGCAACACCTGTTCTGGTTCTTCGGCCATCCCGAGGTGTACATCGTGGCCTTGCCGTTCTTCGGCATCGTGACCGAGATCTTCCCGGTGTTCTCGCGCAAGCCGGTGTTCGGCTACAACGGCCTGGTGTTGGCGACGTGGGCAATCACCGTGTTATCGGTGTCGGTGTGGGCCCATCACATGTTCGCGACGGGAGCGGTTCTCCTGCCGTTCTTTTCGTTCATGACGTTCCTGATCGCGATACCGACCGGGATCAAGTTCTTCAACTGGATCGGCACGATGTGGAAGGGCCGGCTGACCTTCGAGACGCCGATGGCGTTTTCGTTGGGCTTTCTGGTGACGTTCTTGCTCGGTGGTCTGTCGGGTGTGCTGCTGGCCAGCCCGCCGCTGGACTTCCACGTGACCGACAGTTACTTCGTCGTCGCGCATTTTCACTACGTGCTGTTCGGCACGATCGTGTTCGCCACCTATGCTGGCATCTACTTCTGGTTCCCGAAGATGACCGGCCGGCTGCTCGACGAGCGCCTGGGCAAGTTGCACTTCTGGCTGACGTTCATCGGCTTTCACACCACGTTTCTGGTGCAGCACTGGCTGGGTGATGAGGGTATGCCGCGGCGCTACGCCGACTACCTGCCGTCCGACGGCTTCGAGACGCTGAACATCGTGTCGACCATCGGTGCATTCATTCTGGGTGTTTCGGTAATTCCGTTCGTGTGGAACGTGTTTCGCAGTTGGCGCTACGGTGAGGTGGTGACGGTCGACGATCCGTGGGGGTACGGTAACTCGCTGGAGTGGGCCACGTCGTGCCCGCCGCCGCGGCACAACTTCACCGAGCTGCCGCGGATCCGTTCGGAGCGACCGGCGTTCGAGCTGCACTACCCGCACATGCGCGAACGGATGCGCACGGAGTCTCACGTCGCAAAGAAGCCTGAGGAACATCCTGCCCCGGCGGATTCCGTCGGCAGTTCGGTGGGTGGCACCAAACGCTGACGGTCGGAGGGTGAGCCAATTTGCGAAAATTTGACGCCGGGGGCAGTTTTCTCGGGTGTCAGCGCGTAGCGTCTGCACCGCGACAGGCGAGAGATGGGGCTGCTACACCTGGCGTAGGCGGGCTGGCAGCTGCAGCCGCAAGCGTTGAGACAGCAGCGTCGACTTAGCCAGTCCCGCCGGCCGAGTCCTGACAGCTCATCCGGTGTTCACAACGACAGCCAGGGCCGCACCGAACACGATCGCCGGGCCTGCGATGCCGGCCAGAAACCCGAGTCCGAAACGCCGGCCGCCGGCGGTGAAGGCCAGCACGATCTTGACGAGCAGATTGGATCCGAGCGCGGCCGCGATTGCTATCAGCGCCGTGTCGACGGTGATATCACCTTTGGCGGCAAGGCTTGCCGCCGCGACCGAGCCGGCGTGGGCATCGGCAAGGCCGGCGGCGAAGGCGGCGATTATGGCGCCCTGCGGTCCGAACACGGCGGCGCCCCAACGGCCGATGAGCAGAGCGACGGTCAGGACTGCGGTCAGGATGAGAGCGGGCCGCAGCGCGAACGGTCGGGCGGTCGGCGTGGATCCGGTGGTGTCGTCCGGTGCGGGCTCGCGGCGTTGTTCGGCGGCGGCGCTTCGGTAGACGAAGAATGCGACCGCGAACAAGACGACGCCCGCTGCGGTGACCGGCAGCCACAGCCTGCGCAGCACCTCGACGTCGACGACACCGATCACCAGCAGAAGCTGCACGAACGTGGCGCCGCTGGCCACCAGCGCTCCAGCCAGCGGGGCGCGATACCCGACTGCGCCCCGGCTGGCGCGACCCATCGATGCCGTTGTCGCGCTGGCCGAGACGAACCCGCCGGCCAAGCCGGTGACGAGCAGGCCACGCTGGGGGCCCAGCGCACGAACTCCGATGTAGCCGATCCAGCCGATTCCGGTGAGCAGTACGACCAGCAGCCACACCTTTGCCGGGTTCAGGACACCGTAGGGGCCGATCGGGCGATCGGGGAGCAGCGGCAGGATGACGAACGCGACCACGAAGAACTTGATGGCGTCTTCGAGTTCGATCTCGCTGATGATCTCGCGCGCGAAGCGGTGAATGCGAGACTTCGACAACAACAACACCGTCGCGATCACGGCCAGGGCGACGGCGAGCGCGGGCTTGGTGTAGGCGAGTGCGCCGAGCAGATACGCCGCGAAAGCGGCTATCTCGGTGGTGGTCCCCGGGTCCTGCTGGCTGGTGCGCAGATATGCGAGTGCCAAAAATGCTGCGACGCACACCATTCCGGCGATGACACTCCACAGGTTGAAGCTGGCGGCCACCGCACCGACAAGTGACAGCAGGGCGAACGATCGTGAACCGGCCGGCAGTTTGCGGCTGTGGCTGCGTTCGCGCTCGAAGCCGAGCAACAGTCCGATCGCCAGCGCCACCAGGAACGGCTCGATCTGCTGAAGGTCCACTGCTCAGATCAGCTCTGCATGCCGCGCTGATCGCGACGCGCGCGGTCGTCGGTGACCGGTCCGGCCGCATCCGGGGCGACGAGGGTGAAGTAGTTCTCTTCTTCTTGCAGGAAATGCAGGCGCAGCAAGGCATGAAGTCCGTACAGGCAGGCGCGCAAGTCGTCGATCTGATCAGGCTGGACCTCTCCGACGGAGCGGGACAAGTCGAGATGATTGCCGATCCGGTCGGTCAGTCGATGGATCTCGGCGTGGGTCCTGCTCATGGTCGCGGTGGCTTCACCACTGCCCAACGGTGTGGCCAGCGCGGGATAGAGCTCGTTCTGTTCGCGGTCCTCGTGCGGCAACAGCTTCTCGGTGAGGAAGCGGTAGGCATCGGCGAGCGCGCCGATCGCTGATTCACCGGTATCGGCCGCGAGTTGATCGGCGGCATCGCGAAGCAGCGACAGCGCATCGCGCAACGCGTCGTGCTCGACATCGAATCGGCGCAGCATCTCCTCAGTATCGCGGGGCAGGCGGAGTCCGGTCGTCGGATCGCTGCGCAGCGCACGTAGTGCGTTCAGAATCACTGCGACATCAATGGCTTCCTGCAGCAGCGCTCCCAGTGCGGGCGGCAGCCAGCCGAAGGCGGCGACGCCCATCGCGAGTAACGACAAGGTCATTCCGACCACCGCGCTCTGCACCGCGATGTGCCGCGACCACCGGGCGATGTCCATCGCGTCGGCAAGCCGGTCCAATTGATCGGTGGTCAACACGATATCGGCGGCTTCCGAGGACGCGGTGGCCCCGCGCGCGCCGATCGCGACCCCGACGCTGGCAGCGGCCAGTGCGGGGGCGTCGTTGACGCCGTCGCCCACCATGACCGTCACGGCCTTCTCCCGTTCGGCGCGTACGGCGGTGACCTTGTCCGCCGGGCTCTGATCCGCGTACACCTCGTCGAGACCAAGCACAGTGGCCACTTCGCGCGCGGGCGCTGCCCGGTCCCCGGTGAGCATGACCAATCGGGTAAAGCCGGCCGCACGCAACCGCCGCATGGTTCGGGGAGCGCTGCGGCGCAGGGGATCTCGTAACAGCACCGCGCCGATCACCCGCCCGTCGACAGCCACCCATGCGATCGCGGCCGTGTCGAGGCTCGCGCGATTGACGGCCGCACGGGCCCACCCGGCGTCCGGTGCAGCGGCCGGGGGTTTGCCCACCGAAACCTGGGCACCGTCGACGGTGGCGACGACGCCTCGTCCCGGATGCTCGATCATGTTGACGGGCAACGACAGCGGGATGTTCTGCGCAAGCGCTTCGGTGACGATCGCCTCGGCCAGCACGTGGGGAGACATCTGATCGACGGATGCGGCGAGCCGCAGAACGTCCCTGCGATCGTGCCCAGGGGCAGGGAGCACGTCAACCACGACGGGACGACCTGCGGTGAGGGTGCCCGTCTTGTCCATCACTAACGTCTCTGCGTGACCGAGGTTTTCGAGTGCGCCGCCGCTGCGGACCACGACACCGTGGCGCGACGCCCGCGATAAGCCCGACACGATCGCCACCGGCGCGGCGAGCAATAGGGGACAGGGCGTCGCCACCACCAGCACCGCCACCGCCCGGGTCCACGATCCGCTGGCCAAGCCCGCGATGCCCGCCACCACCAGGGCCACCGGCAAGAAGGCCGCCGCATATCGGTCCGCCAGCCGAACAATGGGCGCACTTTCGGAGCCGGCCTGCTGTGCCAACCGCACGATGCCGGCGTAGGTGCTGTCGTCGGCAGTGGCCGTCGCGCGGATGTCGAAGGCCGTGGCGGCGTTCACCACACCACTGCGCACCGGCTCGCCGACTGCCCGCTCGACGTTCAAGGGCTCACCGGTCAGGACCGACTCGTCGAGCACCGCCGCGGCGCCCTCGATCCGTCCGTCCACCGGCACCACCTCGCCGGGCCCGACCACCAGCACGTCACCGATCGCGACGTCGGCCAGTGGGACGACAGTGACTGCGGCACCGGTCTTTCGGCGCGCGAAGCGCGGCGCACGCGTCAGCAGGGCACGCAGATCCTTCGAGGCTCGTCGTTGCGCTGCCGCGTCCAGAAAGCGGCCGGTGGACAGCATCACCGCGATCAGCGCACCGGCCAGGTATTCGCCCACCCAGAGCGTGCCCACCAGCGACAGCACCGCCAGCAGGTCGACCCCGGCGCGGCCCCGGTACAGCGAGTGGACCACCCAGGCCAGTGCAGGCACCACCGCGGACAACGTCCCGGCGATCCAACAACTGACGGCGACGTCGCGCCAGCCGGCAAGCCAGGCGATGCCGCCCAGGAGCAACGCCGCCGCCGTCACGGCCAACAGAACCGGTTCGACAAGCGGCCGCACCCGCAGCCACCACGGTGGGTTGGGCACCACACCCTCGATCACGCGCCCTCCTCGACGGTCCTGTTGTCATCGTCGTGACATTCGCATCCTGCGTTAAGAGGACAAGGTCATTTACTTTGACGCCCGGAAAAGGCCGGAAGAAGGCGTGTTCGGCGGCGATGTGTCGCGCCGCGTGGCACTCTCGCTGAGTGCCCACGCCCAACGTCACCCCCGCGGTTCTGGTCGTCGAGGATGACCACGCGCTGAGCGCGATGCTGGCCGAGTTGCTCACCGACGAGGGGTACCACGTCGATACCGCGTACGACGGGCAGCAGGGCCTGCACCGCGGCCTGACGGGCCGCTACGACGCCCTCATCGTGGATCGCGGGCTGCCGGTGATGGACGGCTCGGACCTGATCGCGCTACTGAGATCCAAGGGGGTCGCGACGCCCGCCCTGATCCTCACGGCGCGCGGCGCGGTGGAGGACCGCGTCGAAGGCCTCGATGCGGGTGCGCAGGATTACCTGGTCAAGCCCTTCGAGGTCGCCGAATTGCTGGCCCGGGTGCGGGCGCTGCTGCGGCGCATCGACAACTCCGCGACCGTCGTCGCGGCCGGCGGCTTGCGGCTGGACCGGGTGACCCGCCGGGTGACCGGTGCGGCAGTCGACCACGGTGAGGTGGAGTTGTCCGAGCGGGAAGCCTCGCTGCTCGCGACGTTGATGGCCGCACCCAAGCGGGTGTTCAGCCGGGCCCAGTTACTCGATTCGGTGTTCGAGGGCGTCGAGTCCGGCGGGGCGGTCGATCTTTACGTCCACTATCTGCGACGCAAACTCGGCAAGCAGGTGATCCGCACGGTGCACGGTGCCGGCTATCGGTTCGGGCTCGAATGACCCCCGCTGGGGATCTCGCCGTGGTGCGGCGGGCGGGCCGGATCGCCGCGATCCAGGCTTCGGTCGCCCTTGCCCTGGTGCTGCTGGTGGTCGGCGGGGTGGTGTTCACGGTGTATGTCCGTGCGCAGAATCGTCAGATCGACGCCGAATTGCAGACATTGGCCATGTCGGCCGACGACGCCAATGACCCGCCACCCGACATGGAACTTGCGTTGCGCGACAACAACGGTGCGGTGTCGACCAGTGACGGCGGGCAACCCGGTGTGGCGCTGCTGTCCGGAGGAACGGGATTCGGCGACATCCACAGCGACGGGCGCCACTACCGCGCATTGGTTGTGGATCGGCCCGAGGGTCGCGTGGTCGCGATGATGGATCTGGCCCCCTTCCACACGGGCCGCAACCGTCTGCTGATGTCGGTGGCGTTCGCCGAGTTGGCCGGCATCCTGGCATCGGTCGCGGTGGTGGTGTTGTTCACCCGCCGTTCGGTGCGTCCGCTGGCCCAGGCTCTGGCGCTGCAGCGGCGGTTTGTCGCCGACGCCTCGCACGAGTTGAGGGCTCCGCTGACCGTGCTGCACACCCGAGCCCAGCTGCTGGCAAGGCGGGCCGGCAGTGCCGACGGCGAGGCGATTCGTGCGGAGGCCGACGCCCTTGTCGCCGATACCCGGGCGCTGAGCGATATCGTCGACGACCTGCTCGCGTCGGCGACGATGACGGCCGGTGACACGCCCCGCGACCGGGTCGATCTGGCGTCGGTGGCGGCCGATGTGCAGCACAGCCTGGCGCCGTATGCCGAAGCCCTTGGCGTGACTCTGCGCTTCGAAATACCGGACGAGCCAGACTCATTCGATGTCATCGGGTCCCGCGCTGCGCTCCGTCGTGCGTTCACCGCGCTGGTGGACAATGCCCTCGGTCACGAACATTCCGGTGGCGTGGTCGAGATGCGGCTGAGCCGGCAGGGTCCGATGATCCGGGCCGAGATCGCCGATGACGGTGTCGGAATCGACGCCGACACCATGGCGACTCTGTTCACCCGCTTCGCGCGCGGCGCCGAGCACACCACCCGGGCAGGCAGGCAGTCCTATGGCATCGGGTTGGCCTTGGTGCGCGAGATCGCCCACGCCCACGGTGGAGAGGTGTCGGTCGAGTCGACACCCGGCGTGGGGTCGACCTTCACGCTGAGTCTGCCTGCCGCACAACGCGACTAGCGACTCCGGCGGCCGTCGATCGGGAGGCGATCGCCGTCGTGACGCGACAAGACGAGGTCGAGTCGTGATGCCCGCGTGGTGAGCGGCTCGCGTACTCGGATGGCGTCGCGTACATCGTTGGGCCAGAGGTAGCGCCACGCGGCGTAACTGTTGGCCATGGCGTACACATTGAAACCGGCCTCGACGAACGGCCGGAGCACGTCGGCCGGTGTGAGCAGCCGGTCCGGCCACCACTGAGGCGAAAGTTCCACCACGATCTCGGCATCGTCGCGCAGTGTGCCGATGAGGTTGCGCATTCCCGCCAGAACATCGGGCTCGGCGCCCTCCACGTCGATCTTGATCAGCCGCGCCGAGGTGATCTCCTGGAACGTCAGAATCTCCTCGAGCGGCTTGGCCTCGACCGTCGACTCGGCATGCAGGCCACGAGACGATAGCGTGGTCGTCATACCGGCGTTGTGCCGCGGACCGGTGAAGACGGTCAGCGTTCCGGTCTTTGCGGCGGCCGCCATGTTCACCTCTCGAATGCGATCCCCGTGCTCATTGACCACAACGTTGTGGTGCAGATCGCTGAACATCGTCGGGGACGCCTCGACGGCCACGACCCGGCCACCAACTCCAACCGGACCGGCCGCGAGCAGCGAGTAGTAGCCGATGTTCGCACCGACGTCGACGAAAACGTCGCCGTCGCCGAGTCTGCTTGCGATGAACCGGGTCAAGTCCGGTTCCCACTCCTGGAAGACCCAGATGTAGGTGGCAATGAGATCCGGTAGGCGGCACGTCAGCACCGCGCCGAAGCCGGTGTGTCCCGGCAACGCCAGGGCCCGGCCCAGCCGGTCATGGGCCCGAAGCACCAGAGACAGCGCCGCGAAGACGGGGACGAGCAGCGCGGCCCGTAACACCTTCTCAGCGAGGGACACTCTGTCCTTTCGGGTACTCAGTCGACGCACCACTGTGCGTAGACCACATGCTGTCGCGACGACCATCGGCTCTAGGTGTGAACGGGTCGAAACCATGCGTTACAAGCTGATGTCAGCTTCTTTGAGCCAACAAAGACGAGCAGCTCAGGCCGCGGCGGCGACGGACCGAAACTGCGAGGTATCGCCAAAACGACAGATTCTCAACCAGATTCACGACGTGATTGGCAGTCAACTCCCGTCGTCCGCCCAGCATGTTGCCAGCAGTGCCTGCGGCGGCAATCACGCGTCCACAGTGGGGGCGGGGTGAATTCTTCGAGAATTCAAAGTTTCGGGTGTGACCATTCGATTCATGGACTCAGCCGGATCATGATCGCTGCCGAGACGCGGGCCGCCGGACGTGACCTGCCCACCGCGGAAAGCCATTGGCAGCGTTGGACGATGGACATGCAGATCATCGTCACCGACCCCGACGTGCTCGGGACCGCGCGGTGCACCGTGGATTCCGAACTCGACGCCATCGAGCTGGCCGCATCGCGGTTCAACCCCGATTCGGAGATCAATGCGCTCGCAGAGCGTGGCCGGCCCACGGAGGTCAGTGAGTTACTCGCCGAATTGCTGGGTGCGGCACTCCTGGCGGCGCAGCAGACCGATGGGGACGTGGACCCGACGATCGGCGCCAGGCTCATCGAGCTCGGGTATGACCGAGACATCGCCGGCATGACTTCCGCTGTGCCCCTGGCATCGTCGATCACCCAATCGGCCGATTGGAAGATGATCGGTCTCGCCGGGCGGGTGGCCAGCGTGCCCCGTGGGGTCGTCCTCGACCTCGGCTCGACGGCCAAGGCCGTCGCCGCCGACCGCTGCGCCGCACGGGTGCACCGCGTCACCGGCGCGGGTGTGTTGGTCAATCTCGGCGGTGATATCGCCACGGCCGGGCAGGCACCCACCGAGGGCTGGCAGGTGCTCGTCTGCGACGGCGACGACGAACCGTCGGCTATGGTCGCGCTGGAGTCCGGGTGGGCGCTGGCCACCTCGAGCACCCTGCGCCGCAGCTGGCGGCGCGGCCAGCAGGCGGTGCACCACATCGTCGACCCGAAGACCGGCTGGTCCGCGGAACCGGTGTGGCGCACGGTGAGCGTCGTGGCGCGGAGTTGTCTGGCGGCCAACACGGTGAGCACCGCTGCGGTGATCCGCGGATGGCGGGCCCTCGACTGGATACGGGCGCAGCGCCTTCCCGCCCGGCTGGTAGACCGTGACCGGCTGGTGCACACCATTGGCGGGTGGCCGGCCGACGATGCGAACAGGCGGCGATGATGGGAACCCGGACGGCGACGACAACGCTGCGCTTGCACATCGATTGGACACGCTGCGACGGACGCGGACTGTGCAGCGAACTTCTGCCGGAGCTATTGGGCCGTGACGAATGGGGATACCCGAGGTCCCGTGACAACTCGCGGGAACCGTCGGTGCCGGACCGCTCGGTGAAGTACGCGCGACGCGCCGTCGCGCGCTGCCCACGGTTGGCGCTGACGCTGCTCGAGGATGACTGACCCGACGGCGACGAGTCACATGTCGACGGTCCGGCCGTCGTGCGTTGCGACCGTAGGCACTATCGGCAGCGTCACCGTGAAGACGGAGCCGTGGCCCGCTCCACGGCTGGCCACGCTGATGCGCCCGCCGTGGGCTTCGGTGAGCGCTTTGGCGATCGCCAATCCGATCCCGGAGCCTCCTCGCTGACGGTCACGTGCGTAGTCGATCCGGTAGAAGCGGTCGAAGACATGCGGCAGATGCTCGGCGGCGATACCTTCGCCGTCGTCGGTGACGCCGAAGACCACCTCGGCGGCGACCCGGCTCGCGGTGACGGTGACGTGCCCGCCGGAGGCCGTGTGGCGCAGTGCATTGTCGATCAGATTTCCCAACACCTGCGCCACCCGTTGCCGATCCGCGCACAGGCGAATTCCATCGTCCACGTGGATGTTCAGGGCGACGTTCTTGGCGGCGTAGCGATCGGCCGCCGTGTCGCGGACCGATCTGACGATCTCGGCGGCGTCGACCCAGGCCGGGGTGATGGTGGCGTGTGCCTCCTCGGCCTGGGCCAGGGCTGCGACGTCGGCCGAGAATCGCACCAACCGGCCGGTCTGCTCACGCAGCATCGCGATAGTGGGCTGGTCAAGCGTCCGCACGCCGTCTTCGACGGCTTCTAGATATGCCTCCAGCACCGACACCGGTGTGCGGATCTCGTGGGCCAGGTCGCCGAACAACTGCCGCCGACTCGATTCCACCGCCTGCAGCCGTTCGGCCATCTGATTGAAAGCTGTTGCCAGTTCGTCGAACTCATGGCCCAGTCGGGGCGGGGCCACCCGGATGTCGTAGCGCCCCTCGGCCACGGCCGCCGCCGCACCGGACACTTCGGCGATCGATTGCTGCAAGCGGCGGCTGAGGTAGAAGGTGGCAATCAGCGCGGTCAGGGCGGCCACCGAGGTGGCCACCGCGATCGACAGCGCCGTGGCGTGTTGATACGCCTGTTCGGCGTGGTACTGCTCATTGGAGCCGTGAGCGACGCCGGCCATGGTGAGATGCTCCCGGAACAACGGGGGCCCGACCGCGGACGCGACAACCCAGGTCGTCACCCCGGCGGCGGCCAGAACCACGCACTGGGCCAGCAACAGACGTCGGCGCATTCCGAATCCGCTGAGCGTGTTCACTGTCCGGTTCCCATCCGGTAGCCCACGCCACGCACGGTCAACACGAACTTGGGCTCGGCGGGATTGTCGCCGAGCTTGCGCCGCACGTGCCCGACGTGGACGTCGACGAGGTGGTCGTTACCCACCCACGGTTCGCCCCAGACCGCGTCGATCAGCTGACGGCGGGTCCAGACCACACCTGGCCGCGACGACAACGCGGCCAGGATGTCGAACTCCGTGCGTGTCAACGAGATCGGCGTGTCGTCGAGCAGTACCTGGCGACTCGACACATCGATGGAGAGCGGACCGAACACCCGCGGCGGCGACTCGGTGTGTGGTTCACCCAGGGGTGCGGCAGGAGCGCTCACCGAGCGCGGCCTGCGCAGCATTGCCCGGATCCGGGCGACCAACTCCCGAGGGCTGAACGGTTTGGTCACGTAGTCGTCGGCCCCCACCGACAGCCCGACGATCGTGTCCACCTCGGTGTCGCGGGCGGTCAGCATCACCACGTAGGCGTCGGAGAAGGTCCGCAGCTGCCGGCACACCTCGAGACCGTCGATGCCCGGCAGCCCGAGGTCGAGCACCACCACATCCGGGTCGACCTGTCTTGCCACGCTCAGCGCGTCCACGCCGGACAGGCACACCGTCACCTCGAAGTGCTCGCGCTCCAGGTAGCTGGCGACAACGTCGGCCAGCGGCTTCTCGTCGTCGACCACCAACGCGCGATAGCCCTGGTCAGCGCCGTCCGGAGCCGCCTGCGATCTGACATCCATGCCATCATCGTGCCGCGCCGCTGCGCCGGGTTGGGGCCTTGAGCCAATCTTTACCGAACCAACACCAAACGCCCATCGGCCCGGGGCAGGCTGGAAGCTGACACCGCCGGAGCTCAGAGGAGGGAGTGGTTCCCATGATGTTCTGGTTCGACCACGGCATGAGCGGTTGGGGGTATGCGGGCATGGCCATCGGCATGGTGTTGTTCTGGGTTCTACTCGTCGCCGGAATTGTTGCGCTGGTGCGGTTCTCTGCCGGGTCGTCCCAGCCGGGCCCCGACCCGCGGTACCCGGCGTACCCGGAGTCGCCGGAACAGGTCCTGGCTGCCCGGTTCGCCCGCGGCGAGATCGACGAGGCCGACTATCAACAACGGCTTGCCGTCCTGCGCGCCCACGCACCTCGCTGAGGGACGGCGGCCCATATCAGTGCGGCTGCGGTAGCCGGCCGTCGTGGCTGAATCGTGCAGCCCGGCGGCCGATTCGGTGCTCGCGACCGCGGACGCGCGGCGGTGGGCCGGCCGGGTGGATCGGCTCCGCGTAGAACACTCGCTTGGTGAATTCGACCAGGACGAGGTACGCGATGGTGAGCAGGGCCAGCGCGCCGTAGAACTGCCACGGCAGGGGTGTGAAGCCAAGGGCGTGGGCCACCGGCGAGATGGTCAGTACGACACCGAGTGTGATGGCGGTGAAGGTTGCCGCGGTCAACCAGCCGCCGGGTCGGCTGCGCAGGAACGGCACCCGACGGGTACGTATCGCGAAGATGATCAGTGTCTGGGTGGCTAGCGACTCCACGAACCATCCGGTCCGGAACTCGGTCGGCCCGGCGTGCAGGACACCGAGCATCAGCCCGAAGGTCATGAAATCGAACAGTGAGCTGATGGGACCGAAGGTCAGCATGAACCGCCGGATGAACGCGATGTTCCAATGTGACGGGGCGTGCAGTTGCTCTTCGTCGACCCGGTCGCTGGGGATCGCCAGCTGGGACGAGTCATACAGCAAGTTGTTCAACAGAATCTGGCTGGGCAGCATGGGCAGGAACGTCAGGACCGCCGAGGCCGCTGCCGCCGAGAACATGTTGCCGAAGTTGCTCGACGTGCCCATCAAGACGTATTTGATCGTGTTGGCGAAGATGCGCCGGCCCTCGGCCACCCCGGTGGCGAGCACGCCCAGATCCTTCTCCAGAAGCACAACGTCGGCAGCGTCTTTGGCGACATCGGTGGCCGTGTCGACCGAGATCCCGACGTCCGCGGCATGCAGCGCCAGTGCGTCGTTGACGCCGTCGCCGAGGAACCCCACCGATCGGCCGGTACGCCGCAGAACGGTGATCAACCGCGCTTTCTGTTCGGGGGAGATCCTGGCGAATACGCTGGTGTTTCGGACGGTGGACTCGAAGGCGGCGTCATCGAGGCCGGCCAGTTCGGCACCCGAGACCGTCCCCTTGGATGCCAAACCGAGTTCGGCACAAACCTTTTCGGCTACCACTGCATTGTCTCCGGTGGCGACCTTCACCTCGATGCCCAGCTCGGCCAGCCGCGCCAGCGATTCGCGTGCGGCGGCCTTGGGCGGGTCGGCGAAGACCAGGAAGCCGTCGAGGGTCAGCCCCGCCTCGTCCGCGGGGGTGATCGCGGTGAGCTCGGGCGCGGGCCGGCTGGCGACCGCCACCACACGTCGCCCCTGGCTGAACAGTTCGTCCAGCACATGCTGTGCGCGTTCCGGCACGACCGGGCAGTGGACGAGAAGCTGTTCGGGGGCGCCCTTGACGATCAGCACCCGTCCGCAGGCATCGTCGACGAGAGCTGATGTCGCGCGGCGGGTGTGGTCGAAGGGAAGCTCGGCGACCCGCTGGGCGCCCTTGGTGACCACCCGCCGCCCGGCGTCGGAATCCCACAGGGCGGCGTCCATCTCGTTGGCGCTCGTGCCGCCGCACGCGGGGTCGACGTCGGTAGCGAGTAAACCCTTGCGCAGCAATGCGTCCGAGGGTGCACCGGAGGTATCGACGGCCTCGATCAGAGTGATCCGGCCCTCGGTCAGAGTGCCCGTCTTGTCGGTGATGAGGATGTCGATGTCACCGAGGTCTTCGATGCACACCAGCCGCTTGACCAGAACCTTGAGCTGGGCCAGGCGTCGCGATCCGGTGGCCAGGCTGGTGCTGACGACGGCGGGCAGAAGTTGCGGCGTGATGCCGACCGCGATCGCCAGAGCGAACAGTACCGAGTCGATCGCCGGACGGCGCAGGAGCAGATTGATCGCGAGGATCATCACCGTCAGCGTGATCGCCACGTGCAGAAGCAGATACGAGAACCGGCGGAGCCCGGTCTGGAAGTCGGTTTCGGGTTGCCGTTCGCCCAGTCCGGCCGCGATCTTACCGAATTGCGCGTCCAGGCCGGTGGCATAGACCACCGCGGTCGCGTCTCCGGCGGACACCACAGTTCCCATGAAGGCGAGATCGGCACAGTCCGCCAGCGATGCATCGGGAGCCACTGGGGTGATGGACTTCTCGGTGGCGGTGGACTCGCCGGTGAGGATGCTTTCGTTGCACTCGAGTCCGTTCACGGTGATCAGACGCACGTCGGCGGGTACCAACTCCCCGAGGGTGAGTTCGATGACGTCGCCCGGCACCAGCTCGTTGACGTCCTTTTTGGCGTAGTGACCGTCGCGGCGGACCACCGCATGATGACGCACTCGGGAATGCAGTGCGGCGGTTGCCCGTTCGGCGCGGTATTCGTTGACGAAGCCCAGTCCGATGCTGACCACCAGGATCACACCGATGATCAGGGCCTGGGTGGAGTCGCCGAGGAAGAACGACAACACCGCGGTTCCCGCCAGCAGGGCCAGCACGGCATTGTTGAGCTGCCTGCGCAGCACGGCCCAGGCGCTGACGCGATGCGTCCGAAGTGAATTCGGCCCGAGCCTCGCCAGCCGGGCGGCCGCTTCGGAGCTGGATAACCCGTCGGTAGAGCTTCCCAGGCTGTCGAGGACATCGGCCAGCGGCGCCGCCGCGACCGCCGTGGCGGTCAGTGCTGGGGATTTACCCAGCTCATCGGGAACGGTTACCGTCACCGGCCAGCGCCGCTTCCAGGAGCAGACGTCGCTCGGCCGCGGCGATCGTGCGCCGGGCCTGCCCGACCGCGTCGGGGTTGACCGAAACAGAGGTAATGCCCATTCGCACAAGATGTTCGGCGAATGCCGGCTTGGTAGAGGGTGCTTGACCGCACAGCGAAGAGGTTATCCCCAATCGACGGGCGGTGGAAATGATCTGCCCGATCGCGTCGAGCACCGCGGCATCCGATTCGTCGAACAGTTCCGCGCACACATCGGAGTCCCGATCGACGCCGAGCATCAACTGGGTCAGATCGTTGCTGCCGATCGACACCCCGTCGATGCCCATTCCGACATACTCCGGTAGCCAGTGCACCACCGACGGCACCTCGGCCATCACCCACCGGTGCAGCCCGCGCTGGCGGCCCAGGGGACTGGCGTCGACCAGCGACAGGCACTCCTCGAGTTCCCACTTCGTCCGAACGAACGGAATCATCAAGTGCAGATTGGGGAACTGCTCGCGCACCCGTGCCAGCGCCCGCAACTCGAGGGCGAAGACGTCGGGCTCCTTGACGTAGCGGTAGCAACCGCGGTAACCGATCATCGGGTTGTGCTCGACGGGCTCGTACGCCTCGCCGCCCTCCAGATGACGAAACTCGTTGGTGCGGAAGTCGGTGGCGCGGTAGACGACCGGCCGTGGCGCGAACGCCGACGCGATCTGACCGACTGCCTTCGCCAGCGAGCTCACCAGTGATTCGCCCTCACCGCGGGCAATCAGATCACGCGGATGCCGGTTGGACAGTGCCTCGGTGAGGATGAACTCCGCGCGCAGCAGTCCGACGCCGTCCACGTCCTGGGCGGCGACCCGTTGAGCGCTGTCCGGCATGGCGAGGTTGACGTAGACCTTGGTCGCGGTGACTTCCGTGGCGGTGACCGCAGCGGCCGTCGGTTCGACGACCGGCGTGCTCTGGGCTCCGCCGACCGCGCGGCCGGCCAGCACGTGACCGTGAGTGCCGTCGACCGTCACGACGGTGCCGACCTTGAGGTCCGTGGTCGCGGTGCGCGCGCCGACGATGCAGGGCACGCCCAGTTCGCGGGCAACGATGGCGGCGTGACAGGTCATCCCGCCCGTGTCGGTCACCAGCGCCGAGGCGCGGCGCATGGTCGGCAACCAGTCCGGGTTGGTCATCTTGGCCACCAGCACCTCGCCGTCGACCAGCGCGCTGCCCTCGGCGGGGTTGCTCAGCACCCGGACCGCGCCCGTGGCCAGACCCGGGGCGGCGGGCAGTCCGCGCGCGATCACCTCGTGGCCTTCCGAACTCGACGTGGTGGCCGGGTGCAGGGTGGTGATCGGCCGGGTCTGCAACATCCAGATCTTGCCCGCCGCGATCGCCCACTCGGTGTCCTGCGGACAGCCGCTGTGCCGTCCGCTCGCGATCGCCATTGCCACGATGTCGCGCAGCTCCCGATCGGTGAGCACCTGCGCTCGGGCTTCGGCTTCGGGCAATGTGATCTGCTGGTCCCGACCGTCGGCACCGCGGACGATCTTGATCGCCTTGTTCCCCAGGCGCTGCGAGACGATCTCGCCGGTGTCCTTTGCGACCACATAGGTATCGGGCTCCACGGATCCCGACACCACCACCTCGCCTTGGCCGAAGGCGGCTTCGACGACGACGCGGTCCCGTGCACCCGTTGTCGGGTCGGCGGTGAAGGCGACGCCGGCGCGCTCGGACGGAATCATGGTCTGCACGACGACGGCCATGGCCGGGTCGCCGGTGAACTTGCGGCTGGCGCGATAGGTGACCACGCGCGGGCTGAACAGCGACGCCCAGCATTCCTGCACCGCATCGAGGAGTTGTTGCTCGGAGCTGACATTGGTGATGGTGGCATTCATCCCCGCGAAGGACGCATCCCGGCCGTCTTCACCGGTCGCCGACGAGCGCACCGCCACCACAGCGTCCGGGCCGAGCCGACGGTAGGCGGCCAGCACGGGTTCGCGAACCTCGTCGGACATGCCCGCCTTGGCCACCAGAGCCTGCATGCGATGGCACATGTCGGTGAGCTCCTCGGGCCGGACGTCGGCCAACGCGGCGCGGTGGGCGGCGTTGAGCTCGTCGGCGACGCCGCCGGCGGTCATCGAGGCCCGGTAGCAGTCGCGCAGCAGCACGAAACCCGGTGGTACCGGCAGCGCCGCAGCCACCATCTCGCCGAGGTTGGCGCCCTTACCGCCGGCTTCCTCCGCGTCGCTCATACTCAGGTTGCTGATGTCTTCGACGTAGCGGTTCGGCATCGGGGATCGCCTCCAATTGTTCTGCGGGACTGAGTTATAGGGCCAGCGCGCAGATTTCCTTGGCCTGTGCCAGGGAATCGGCCTGCGGGCCGGTGGTATCGATGGGGTGCGCGTCTGGCCAGACGTCGTCGCCGCGATCGGCCAGGGCGACCGTGATCTCGGGTGTCACCTGCGACGTGGTCTGCACCCGGTCTTTGACGCGGGCGACGGTGGCATCCAGGGGTGCGGTGCAGGCGAACTCGATTTCCACCGCGCCGCTGTCGGCGGCCATGCTCCGGGCCAGCGCGCGGTGGCGGGGATCCTGCCAGGTTCCGTCGAGGACGACGCTTCGCCCTTCGCACAGGCTCAGATGGGCCCGGCGCAACACACCGTCGTACACTGCGTCGATGTTCTCGCCGGTGTAGAGCCCCTCGTCGAGAACCCCTGGTGTGCCGGCAATCTCGCCAAGTCGCACCATCTCGGCGCGCACGTCGTCAGTGGAGATCACCTGTGCGCCGATTTCTTCTGCCAGGGCCCGCGACAACGTGGTCTTGCCGGTGCCGGGGCCGCCCCCGACCAGGATCAGTCGCACCGCTCCCGCGCGCAAGTGGTCACGCGCGATCGCCAGATGGCGCCGTGCATCGGCGACTGCACCTTCGTCCTGCTGCTCGTGGCGGATGCAGTCGACCTTGGCGCGCACGACCGCGCGGTAGGCAATGTAAAAGTGCCACAGCGAGTCCGGGGCATCGTCGCCCGATGACTTCACGTAGCGACGCTTAAACATCTCCGTTAGATCAGTGCGGCCGAGGAACTCCAGATCCATCGCCAGGAACGCCGCGTCGTCGACGACGTCGACGTAGCGCAGGCAATCGTCGAACTCGAGGCAGTCCAGTAGGGCCGGACCGTCCGGCAGGCAGAAGATGTCGTCGGCCCGCAGGTCGGCGTGGCCGTCGACGATCTTGTGGTCGCTGATGCGGCGGGCGAACATGACCGACCGGCCTGTGATGAATTGCGTTGACAGTCGCTCGATTTCGGCGACCATATCGGCGTCGATTCCGGCGTCCCCGCGCTCGGCGTAGCGCTGCAGCTCGACCAGGTTCTCCTGCCAGCGCGCGGCGATCGCGTCGACCCGGCCCTGGGCGTCCACCTCCCGGCTCCGCGCCGCCTCAGCATGGAATCGCGCGAGTATCACCGCCACCGCGGCCAGGTGATCCTCGACCGGTTCGTCGCGGATCACCATCGTCGCCAGTCGCAGCTCGTCGGGGTGGCGACGCATGACGATCACCGGTTCGGCGACCCCGTCGGCGTCGGTGAAGTGGGCGACGCCGAGGTAACTGTCGGGTGCCAGGCGGCGGTTCAGCGCCACCTCGTCGGCGCACGCGGACTCGCGGCGCTCGACGGTGGAGAAGTCGAGGAAATCGGTGAGGACCGGCTTCTTGATCTTGTACGCCCGGTCACCGACCAAGAACACCATTCCCGTGTGCGTTTCAGCGATCCGCGGGTGCCATCCCATACCGTCGATCCTCGCCTGACCCACGTCCCGCACACAGCGGTACTCCGGCCACTCCCTGCGGGTGCAAGGTCCTTACCTCGAGAGCACAAAGGCCTTGAAGCTAGGTCCCCATCGAGATGACTTCCGACCCCTGGCAGGCGGGGTGCGCAGACATAGGGTCAATTCAGACAGAAGGCGGTGATTTCCCATGGCCATGTCGGCGCTCGATCCCCAGGTGATCGCGAACGCGGTGGAGTTGGCGTGCCGGGCACCCTCGGTGCACAACAGTCAGCCGTGGCAGTGGGTTGCCGAAGGGCCTTCGCTGAAACTGTTTCTCGATGCCAGCCGGGTGCCGCACGCCACCGATCTGTCCGGCCGGGAGGCCGTGATCAGCTGCGGCGCCGTCCTCGACCATCTCCGGGTGGCCGTCGCCGCCGCAGGCTGGCAGGCGATCATCTCGAAGTTTCCCAATCCCAACGAACCCGACCATCTTGCGACGGTCGACTTCAGTGCGCTGGAGTTCGTCACTGATGCCGTGCGCAGGCGCGCCGATGCGATCCTGGCCCGGCGCACGGACCGGCTACCGCTGGCGCCACCACCGGATTGGACGTCGTTCGAGGCGGTACTGCGCAGCACGATCGACACCGATGGGGTCACGCTGCGGGTATTGCCCGACTCGCTGCGTCCGCAACTGGCCGAGGCGTCCCGCCTGACCGAGTCGCTGCGCCGCTACGACGCTTCCTATCACGCCGAATTGGCCTGGTGGACAGCGCCGTACGAGGTGTCCGACGGCGTCCCCTACAGCAGCCTGGTGTCGGTCGCCGAGCGCGATCGGGTCGACGTGGCCCGCGTCTTCCCGGCGACCGAACACCCCGACCGGCGCCCGGAGGTCTCCCACGACCAGTCCACGATCGTGGTGCTCTCGACCTACGAGGATTCGCGACGTGCCGCTCTGGACTGCGGAGAGGTGCTCTCCGACGTGCTGCTGGAGGCCACCGAGGCCGGCTTGGCCACGTGCACGCTGACCCATCTCACCGAGTTGGAGGCCAGTCGTGACGTGGTCCGCGCGCTGACCGGTGCCGAAGACAATCCGCAACTGCTGATCCGTATCGGGTTGGCACCGGTGATCACGCAGTCACCCCCGGTCACCCCGCGCCGGCCGTTGCGGGACGTGCTCGAGTTTCGCGGATGACTGCCCGGGAACGCACCGACCAAGGAACGGAGTAACTCATGACCACGGCGCGAACGACACCGCAGCAGCATCCGCGGCGGATCTTCCGTGATCGTCGGGAAGCCGGCCGCGTTCTGGCGCACCTGTTGGATGGCTATCGCGGTCGCGCCGGCCTCGTGGTGCTGGGTCTGGCCCGCGGCGGCGTGCCGGTGGCATGGGAGGTCGCCGCGGCGCTGGGGGCTCCACTGGACACGTTCATCGTGCGCAAGCTGGGCGCACCGGGGCACGCCGAGTTCGCCATGGGTGCGTTGGCTTCCGGCGGGCGGGTGGTGGTCAATGACGACGTCATTCGGGCCCTGCGGGTGACGACTCAGGACTTGCGCGACGCCACCGAGCGGGAGGCCCGCGAGCTGGTCCGGCGTGAAGCTGCCTACCGTGGCGGGCGCCCGCCGCTGGACCTGGCGGGCAAGACGGTGATCCTCGTCGACGACGGCCTGGCCACCGGCGCCAGCATGCTCGCCGCCGTCCAGGCATTGCGGGAGATGGACCCGGCGGAGATCGTGATCGCCGTTCCCGCCGCGCCGCAATCCACCTGCCGCGAATTCGCCGGCCTGGTCGACGATCTCGTCTGCGCATCGATGCCCACTCCGTTCCTGGCCGTAGGGGAGTCGTTCTGGAACTTCGAGCAGGTCACCGACGACGAAGTTCGGGAACTGCTTGCCACTCCGACGGTCGGTATCGGCACCGCACGGCTGCGCATCGCGGAGACGCCCGCGGAGGTGATCGGCCGCTGTGCAGTCGATGCGCCCTCGGGCGTGCCTCCGCGAGAGGCGCTCGAGGAGATCGTCGGCGATGCGCGAGTCGTGCTGATCGGTGAGAGTTCGCACGGCACTCGCGAGTTCTATGAGGCACGAGCGGAGATCACGAAGTGGTTGATCGAAGAAAAGGGCTTCTGTGCGGTGGCCGCCGAGGCCGACTGGCCCGACGCGTACCGGGTGAATCGGTATGTCCGCGGGCGCGGCGACGATGCGTCGGCCGACGACGCGCTGAAAGGATTCGAGCGCTTCCCGGCCTGGATGTGGCGCAACACGACCGTCCGGGATTTCGCGGGCTGGCTGCGCACCCACAACGCGCAGTGCCGCGCCGACGGGCGACGTGAGGCGGGGTTCTACGGTCTCGATCTCTACAGCCTGCATCGGTCGATGCAGGAGGTCATCGACTACCTGGAGAACGTGGACCCCGATGCGGCGCAGCGGGCTCGAGAACGCTACGCCTGTTTCGATCACGCCGGTGCCGACGACGGTCAGGCCTACGGATTCGCCGCCGCGTTCGGCGCCGGGATGTCCTGCGAGCGACAGGTTGTCGACCAATTGGTCGAACTGCAGCGCACCGGTCTGCAGTATGCGCGCCGTGACGGACTCCTCGCCGAAGACGAACTGTTCTACGCGCAGCAGAATGCGCAGACCGTCCGCAACGCCGAGGTCTATTACCGGTCGATGTTCGGTAGCCGGGTCTCCTCGTGGAATCTGCGGGACCAGCACATGTTCCAGACCTTGAAGGCGTTGCGTGCCCACCTGCATCACCACGACGGCGAACCCGCCCGAATCGTGGTGTGGGCACACAACTCTCATGTCGGTGACGCCCGGGCCACCGAGGTGGGTGCCGACGGGCAGTTGACGCTGGGCCAGCTGGTCCGGGAGGGCTATGGCGAGCAGGCCGTGTTGATCGGATTCACCACCTACTCGGGCACGGTCACTGCCGCCAGCGAATGGGGTGCCGTGGCCGAGCGGAAGGTGGTCCGGCCGGCGCTCAACGGCAGCATCGAGGAACTGCTGCACGAGGTCGACCGTCCAGAGTTCCTGGTGTCGGCCCTGCTCAGTCGAGAAGCGGCCGAACCACTGGACACTGTTCGTCTCGGTCGCGCGATCGGGGTCATCTATCAACCCGCGACCGAACGGCAGAGTCACTACTACCACGTCCGGCCGGGTGAGCAGTTCGACGCCATCATTCACATCGATCGCACGACCGCCCTGCAACCGTTGGAACGCAACAGTGTCTGGGTTGAAGGCGAGACCCCCGAGACCTATCCGACCGGCCTGTGAACGGGCCGTCGATCGTCACCCTGACGATGAATCCGGCACTGGACGTGACCGCCGAAGCAGAGCGTGTCATGCCCACCGACAAGATCCGGTGTCACACCGAGACTTACGACGCGGGCGGTGGTGGAGTCAACGTTGCCCGCTTCGCGTGCGCACTCGGTGCCGACGTCTGTGCCGTGCTCACCTCGGGTGGTCCGATCGGGGCCCACCTCGTGGAGCTCCTCGACGCCGCACGGGTGCCGAGCACCGTCGTCGCGGTGCAAGGCGTCACCAGGCAGAGCTTCACCGTCAACGAAAGCTCGACGGGCCGGCAGTACCGGTTCGTGCTGCCCGGCCCTGTGCTCACGGCCGAGGAACAGTCGCGCTGCCTCGAGATACTCGGAACTGTCGCAGCGGGAGCCGACTTCGTGGTCGCGAGCGGCAGCTTGCCGCCCGGCGCCCCGACGGACTTCTATCAGCGGGTGGCCGATCTGTGCCGCCGGCACAACACCCGCCTGATACTCGACACCTCCGGTGGAGGCTTGCGGCACATCACATCGGGCGTATTTCTCCTGAAACCGAGTGTGCGCGAGTTGCGGGAGTGCGTGGGCCGGCAACTGGTGACCGAGGACGAACAGATCGATGCCGCTCGGGAGTTGATCGACCGCGGCGTCGCGGAGGTGATCGTGGTGTCGCTCGGCGCCGACGGCGCGTTGCTCGTGACGGGGGAGCAGAGCTGTCGCTTCGCCTCCATCGCCGTTCCCACCGTCAGCGGGGTCGGCGCCGGAGATGCGATGGTCGCCGGGATCGTTGTCGCGCTGTCTCGTGGGTGGGAGATGGATGCCGCGGTCCGCTACGGCATCGCCGCTGCCACCGCGAAGCTGCAGACGGCCGGTACGTCGGCGATCGACAAGGATGTGGTGGAGCGCTACCTCGGCCGCGTCGAAGCTGCGACGGCGGCGGTCGCCGAGTGCAGTGAATCCGGCCTCTGAGCGCGCTTTCGGCTTCACCTCGTCGCGCTCGGGGCCGGCCCCGGCTCACGTGATGTGAATGGTCTGCCCTGAGGCAAGGCGATGAATGCGGCCACGGCATTCCACTTCGATCGTCGGCGCCCCCGTCGGGTCGGCGGTGACGTCAGCTTTGCGGCCATTGATGACGAGATGCAACCGATGCCCGCGATACCACAGTGAGCAACTCAGCGGACCGTCATTCTCAGGCCACATCGGCCCCAGCACCAACCGGTCGCCGCGGGTTTCCAGGCCGGTGAAGCACCGCTGCAGCAAGTCGATACTTCCCGCCATGGCGGCCAGATGAACGCCCTCCGCCGTGGAACCGCCTTGGACGTCGGCGATGTCCGATCGCAGCACCTGCCGAAAATACTGCAGGGCTTGTTCGCGGTTGCCTCGTGCTGACACCCAGGCGTGCACGACTGCGCTCAACGTGGATCCGTGCGAGGTCCGCGAGGTGTAGTAATCGATCGTTCGTGGAATTTGGTGCGGTAGGAACTGATAACCCAAGTGGGCCAACAGTTGCCGCAACTCGTCGGCGGACAGCAGGTAGAACAGCATGAGGACGTCGGCCTGCTTGCTCGCCTTGTACCGATTGACGTCGTCATTCTCCGCTTCGAGGATCCGGTCCAGCCGGCCGACGTCGGTGTAACGCTTGCGGTAGGCCGCCCAGTCGAGTTCCTCGAGGTCGTCGTAGCCCTCGAACTGGCTGATCACTCCATCATGGAAGGGCACATACATCCGGCGGCTGACCGATTCCCACTGTGCGAGTTCAGCTCTGGAGACATTCAACCGATCGAGAAGATCGAGCCGATCGGGTAACGGCAGCTTCTGCAGGACCTCGAGGGCGCGCAGAATCACCCACACCGCCATCACATTGGTGTAGGCGTTGTTGTCGACCCCGCTGTGCGGACGGTCGGGATATCCGGAGTGAAATTCGTCAGGACCGATCACACCGTCGATGACGAAGCGGCCTCGGTCGCTGTCGTATCGAGCGCGACTGGCCCAGAACCGGGCGATCTCCACCAAAAGTTCGGCACCCTGGTCGATCAAGTACTGACGGTCGCCGGTGATCTGGTAGTACTGCCAGACGTTGTAGGCGATGGCCGAGCCGATGTGGTGCGCGAGGTGGCTGCTGTCCGGCTGCCACCGTCCGGACATCGGATTGAGATGCATCTGCTGGCTTTCCTCGCGCCCGTCGCTGCCGGATTGCCAGGGGTACATCGCGCCTTCGTACCCCGCGGCACGCGCGGCGCGGCGGGCCTCCGGAAGTCGCCGGCTCCGGTAGCCCAACATGGATCGCGATATCTGCGGCACGCGAAGCGTGAGTAGTGGCGCGATGAACATCGCGTCCCAGAAGATGTGCCCCCGATAGGCCTCGCCGTGCAGTCCGCGTGCTGGTGCGCCGGCATCGAGATCGGCGGTGTAGCCCGAAACCGACTGCAGCAGATGCATGATGTGCAGCCGCAGAATTTGTTGGTCGGACTGCGCCGACCCTCCGATCGAGAAGTCGAACTTCCGCCACAGCTGCAACCACATGGCACTGTGTGTGTCGAAGAGTTGGGCGTAGGAACCCAATTCCGTCAGCCGATTCGTCGCCGCCTCGCTGGGCACCGAAATCGCTCGATCATGGCCGGTGAACACGACGGCGACCTTGTCCACGGTCACCGGCTGGCCGACGACCACGTCGGTGGTGATGTCGTGTCCGGCGGAGTCGGCCTGATCGCGAAAGTGATAGGTCGCGGTTGCGGGCCGCTCACCGCACCGCACGCTGGTATGGGTCGCCACGGCGACCGGGATTCGCGATTGGACCGTCATGGCGTCGACCAGAACGGATCCTTGGCCCAATTCACTGATGGCGATGCCGCCGAGGTGCTGCCCCGACAGCGACTCGTAGCGCGGAACTCCGCAGTTGGTGACGGTGGCGTCGATCGTCGAGCGTATGTCGATGGTGCCCGACCAGTTCTCGGCGACCAGCGTTGTCTGCAACGCGCACACATGAGGATCGTGCATGGACGCGAAGCGCCGTTGGGTCAGCAACGTGCACCGCCCCGCACTGTCGCGAAAGCGTAACTCGCGCAACGATTCTGCATGCTTGATGTCCATCGTCTGCCGGTAAGACACCACGTCGACACCGTCGATGTCGAACCAGGGGCCGTCGTCGATGCGAAACGTCAGGGGAATCCAGTTGGGCAGGTTGACGATGCTCTCGTTGCTGATGCTCACATCGCGGATCACGTCGGTCAGGCGGTTGTACACGCCGGCCACGTAGGTACCCGCGTAGTGCAGTGGTCCCCGGCGCGCTTCGGTTGCGCTCGCACGGGTCACCAGATAGCCGTTTCCGACGGCGCACAGAGCCTCACGGAGACGCTCGTTTTCGGGTTCATAGGTGTCATAGACGAGCGCCCAACCGTCGGCGTCTTGTGCTGCCTCAGGTGCCAGCTCGCCGACCAGGCGCTTCAGCAGAAGGCTTGTCTCGTGAGGAGAATTGACAGCGAAATCCGCTGCGCTGCAACGATCGCCGTCCTCGTTGTGCCGGACGAGGACCCCGACGCCGTTGTGTTTGATGGCTTCGAAGGCATCTTCGTCGGTGAGGTCGTCGCCCAGGTAAACCGGCAGGATTGCGTTGGGTGCATCAAGGTGATCGATGATCCAGTTGACCGCGTCGCCCTTGTCCCACTTGCCGCGCGGGTGAAGTTCGATCACTTTCCGGCCGTGTGTGACCTGCAGGTTATGGCGTCGGCCGGCGGACTGAACTGCCGCGAGAACGTCGGGCACTCGCTCCGGCGCCGCCATGCGGAAATGCACGGCCACCGACAGCTGCTTGTCTTCGATCGCGACGCCGTGGATCGACTCGAGCACGGCGGCCAAATCCTCAGTCGCTTTCCGCAAGAGACTCACGGATTCGTCGGCGATGGGATGGCGATACATCTGGCCGTCGGGACCGAGAAGCTCCGTACCGTGCGTCCCCGCATACCACAGCCCGGGAAGGCCCACCCTCGAACGGATGTCGCTCAAGGCACGGCCGCTGACGATCGCCACCGGACACACGCCACTCAGCGCAGTCAAGGCGTGCGCCACACCGTTCGTCAGCGTCGCGGCGGCGGGGTCGTCGACGATGTCGGACACCGTGCCGTCGAAGTCGAGGAAGAAGGCCGGCGAGCGCCCACGGAGCACTGACTCGATTTGAGCGATGCTGCGCAGCGCGTGAGGGAGCGCCGAGACCCGCTGGTCACCCGTGCGCAGTTCGAAATCAGCGAGATCTCCGGCCACGACATCCGCTCCGGCGGCCAACTGTTCTGCTGTGTGATCGAACCGCGCGGTACCCACGATCATCGCGAACCCGCCGGCCCGGGCTGCTGCGATCGTGGTGCAGGTGTCGTCGACCACCACGCATCGCTCGGGCCGAGCACCGAGCCGCCGGGCTACCTCGAGGAGCGGCGCGGGGTTCGGCGCGCCGGCTTCGCCCGGTGCCGCGACGAGGATGCCGTCCGCGTGCACGGAAAACCAATCAGACAACCCTGTTGTTCGCAGCAGTTCGGCGCAGTCCGAGCTGGTCGAGTAGGCGCCGGTGCCGACGCCCAGATCACGGAGCTCGCGGAGCAGGGCGATCACGGTGGTGGGGACAGCCTCGGCGTTGTGTGGCCGCCCAGCATGACCGGCGAGAACGCAGTCGAGGTTGAACAGCATCGCATCGTGGTAGCGGCGATCGATGGTGATCGGAAATCCTTCGGCCACGGGGCATTACCTCGTTTCTTCCACGGATGACCATCGTCTCGTCGCCAGGAAAGTTCGGTTAGAGGACAAAGTCCTCCGCGCGGCTTCGACGCGGATGCGGGAGCGGTGTTATCGGACGACGAAAGACTCTCGCGCACGTGGTCTTCCGATCGGTAGCGTGCGCAAGCATGGTCGTTCACGCCGTTGAACTGCCTGGTGCCGTCGTAGTGGGTGTCGATGGCTCCCGATGGTCGCTCAATGCGGTCAGCTGGGCGGTGGCCGAGGCCGTCACCCGCGGGGTGACGCTGCGGCTGGTGCGGGCGGTGCGCAGCGCCCCGCGCGGCGACGCCGCCGGCGAGTGTGACGCCGCTCTTGTGGACGCCTACGACGTCGCCAAAAGTATGCACCCCACTCTGCTCATCGAGACGGCGATCGTCGTCGGACCCCCGGGGACTGCGCTTGAACGTGAGTCGGCCAACGCCTCCATGGTGTGTATCGGCGCACGGCCGCCGCATTGCGCAGGGGGACGACTCTTCGGTGAGACAGCCAGCCACCTGGCCGCATACGCGCGATGTCCGGTGGCCATCATCCGCAGTCGTGACGACGGCAGCGCACGCGTCGGGGGAGTGGTGTCGGTGGTGCTCTCCGACGAGGCCGACAACGATGATGTGGTGCATCTGGCCATGGAGGAGGGGCGGTTGCGCGAAGCGACCGTGCGCCAGATCGATCGGCGGGTGGACAGCTGGATCCGGCGGTATCCCGACGTTCACGTGGAGACGGTCCCGGCCGGCACCGGTTGGGGTGGCGAGCACGACCGGAATTCGGGAGACGGACATATCGGTCTCGCGGTCGTTGGACGATCGGATGCCGACACCATCGCCTCGCTCAGTGTGCCGAACTGTCATCCCATCCTGGGGTATCCGGACTGCTCGGTCCTGTTGGTACGGCGCTGAACTGTGCGGGGCGGCCATGTCGGCCGGCCGAAGTCAGTACCTGCTGTGCTCGTGGCTGGGTTGGTCCAGTTTGGCGACGAAGACTGCGGCCTGCGTGCGTCGCTCCATCCCGAGCTTCGCAAGGAGCCGCGAGACATAATTCTTGACGGTCTTCTCGGTGAGGAACATACGGTCGGCGATCTGTTTGTTGGTCAGGCCCTCGCCGAGCAGATTCAGCAAGGTGCGTTCCTGATCGGTCAAGTCCGACAGCGGGTCGGATCGCTTCGTCGTGCCACGCAACTTGGCCATCAACGCCGCGGCAGCCCTGTTGTCGAGCAGCGAGCGGCCTGCGCCGACGTCCTTGATCGCTTGCGCCAGTTCCATACCCTTGATGTCTTTGACCACGTATCCGCTGGCGCCCGCCAGCACTGCGTCCAGCATGGCCTCGTCGGACGTGTAGGAGGTCAGCATCAAACATCGCAAATCGGCAAGGGTAGAGAGTAAGTCGCGGCACAGCTCGACACCGTTGCCATCGGGTAACTGCACATCGAGCACTGCGACGTCCGGCTTCGCCGCGGGGATTCGGGCCATCGCCTGGGCGACTGATCCGGCCTCGCCGACGACCTCCAGATCCGGGTCCGCACTCAGGAGGTCGATGAGCCCGCGGCGGACCACCTCGTGATCATCTACGAGAAAGACTTTCACCATGTTGTGTCCTCCATAATCTGGTGATCAGTGCTGTTGTGGCTCATAACCGGTTCTGCGGCTCGCAGATCAATACCGAGCAATCGGCGCGCTGAAGCACCGCATTGCCCGCCGCTCCGAGCAGTTCTGCGATACCTTCGCCGCGTTCGTGGGCCACCACCAGCAGCTGAATCGAATTACCCTGCGCCATCAGATAACTCAGTGAGTTCCCGTGCACAGCCGCAGTGCTGACGTTGACGTCGGGATAGTTACTGCGCCAGCACTTCAGGCGGCGTTCCAACGCCGCCTTGGCATCTCGGTTTCCGGCGGCCACCGCATGGTCGTCATGGATATCGGGATATCGCGACCGCCAAATGGTCAGTACTCGCAGCGGTGCCCTCCGCGACCGCGCCTCGTCGAACCCGTGCCGCAGGACGGCATCACCCGTTGACCCGTCCAACTCGACGGCTACCCAGCGTTGTGCCGACGGCACCGGGTCGTGTCCCCTGACGACGGCCACCGGGCAGTGCGCCCCTGCCGCCAGCGCAGTGGCGGTGGAGCCGACGTGGCCGTCGCGGAAATGATTGAGTCCGATGGCACCGACGCACAACAGCGCGGCGCCTCCGGAGGCGTCGAGCAACGCGGGCACCGGCGGTTGATGGACGATCTCCGCCTCGATCTTGACTGGTTCGTCGGTCGACTCGATGGCGGCGGCCGCACAGCGCACAGCCGTTTGAGCCGCGGCAAACCGGCGGGCGAGCGCCCCAGCATCGTCGGTGCCGCCTTCTCCCGGGTCGAGGGCATAGACCAACCGCAGCGGGATGTCCCGGCGAATCGCCTCATCGACGGCCCAGCATGCTGCCTCGATAGCCCACCGTGAACCGTCCACGCCGACGACTACGGACGGCGCGACATATTCTCGCTTGGGCATGGCCGGTTCCTGTCAGGTTGCCGGGACGCTTTCGACGCTACCGTCAAAAATTGGCGGTACGCAGGGGCGAAAGTCCCTGCCCGAGGGCCCACTAGTCCTCAGCGGTGCCGGTGTCGGATTCGCACGTTCACCAGGCGGGTTCTGCGCTCGTCGGTGGGAAATCCGGACAAGACCCGCAGACCGCGGGTCATCAACTTTGATGACTTGCGGCTCTGGCCTGCTGTGCCGCCGCCCAGGCATCGTCGGTTGGTCGGACAACAGCGAAGGTGGTGGGAGTTGATGACGACGAATTTTCCTGACGACGCCACCCTGTGTGCGGCCTTGGAGCTGGCCGGCCGCGCGCCGTCGATTCACAACACCCAGCCCTGGGAGTGGCGGGTCGGTTCGCATAGCCTCAACTTGTATTCGCGCCTCGACCTTCGTCTGCCGCATACCGATCCGGACTGCCGCGACCTGATCGTCAGCTGCGGGGCCGCCCTGCATCACGCGACCGTCGCTCTGGCGGCGTTGGGTTGGCGCGCCTCCGTCCACCGGATCCCGAATCCCGACGACCCCGAGCACCTGGCGTCCGTGGAGGTCCACCGTGGATCGCCGACGGAGGCCGATATCGCCATGGCTGCGGCAATACCCCGGCGCCGAACCGATCGGCGGATTTACAGCTCCTGGCCCGTTGCGATGGGGGACATCGCGTTGATGGGTGCTCGGGCGGCACGCCTCGGTGTCACGATGCGGCGGATCGAGACCACCGACAAGTTTGTCGCACTGCTGGAACAGGCAGTGGCCAGGCACAGCACGGACACCGGTTATGTTGACGAGCTGATGGCGTGGACCGGCCGCTACGCGGCGACCGAAGGTGTACCCGCGCAAAATGTTCCACTCATCGATGGCGCCGCGGTGGTGCCTGGCCGGATCTTCTTCGAGTCGACACTCGACCAACCCGCCGATGCGCCCGCAGCCGAGGACAACGGTGTCCTGCTCGCCCTCGGGACGGCGGACGACGATATCGGGTGCCAATTGCGCGCCGGTGAGGCGGCCAGCACGGTCATGCTCACCGCGACCGTTCAAGGCCTGGCCTCGTGCGCGGTCTCGGAGGTACTTGAGATCACGGACACTCGAGAGGCGGTCCGCGGGGACGTATTCGGCGGCGAACAATTCCCTCAGATCATGCTGCGGGTGGGCTGGGCACCGGTGAACGCCGACCCCTTACCGGCGACTCCACGACGACCGCTAACCGACGGCCTCCACCGCTTGGACGGCTCCGCGTTCTTGGTGTAAGCGATAGGAGAGGCACATGGCGGCAACCACAACGCACCACGGCATCATCGTCGGCGTCGACGGATCGCCGGCAGCACAGGTCGCTGTCGGATGGGCGGTCCGCGAAGCGGCCTTACACAAGGTGCCGTTGACGTTGCTGCATGTCGTCTCCCCAACGGTGAGCGTGTTTCCCGGCGTGGAAGTCCCGTCTGGTTTCGAAGTCTGGCAGCAAGACGAGGGGCGCGACATCCTGCAGTCGGCTCGGGCAATGGCCTGCCGCGTGACCGAAGCCGACCCCATCGAGATCAACAGCGAAATGATGAATGGGGTCGCGGCGATCACGCTGGCGGATCTGTCGAAAGACGCCCAACTGGTCGTGGTGGGAGCCCATGGCCGTGGCCGCGCCAGGCGCTTGCTGGGCTCGGTCTCGTCGGCACTGAGCCATCACGGCCATTGCCCGGTCGCGGTGATCCACGATGACAATGTGTATCCGCCCGCGGCCGCTCCAGTGGTTGTCGGTATCGACGGGTCACCCTGTTCGGAATCGGCAACTGCGATCGCGTTCGATGAAGCGTCCCGCCGCGGAGTCGAACTGGTGGCGGTCCACGCCTGCACGAACTGGGATGGCTGGAACTATCCCGACGTCGACTGGCCGGCAATCGAAAGCCAGGGAGAAGAAGTGCTCGGCGAGCGCTTGGCCGGATGGGGAGAACGCTACCCAGACGTCGTCGTCCGCCGGGTAGTCGTCGGCCATGGGGCCGCCGATCGTCTGATCGAGGAATCGAAACAGGCTCAACTCATCGTGGTCGGCAGCCACGGCCGCGGCGGGTTCGCCGGCATGCTGCTCGGCTCCGTCAGCGCCGCGGTCGTCCAGTCCGTACGGATACCCGTCCTCATCGCGCGCGGGCAGTAGTTCTGCGGCGATCACGCCGAAGCGGACCCGGGCATCAAGAATCGTGGACTATCGCACGCCAGTCAGGGGACCTTCGCCCGGTGTGCCCGATCCGCGACCCGAATAGGCTTGTCTCACAGTCCTAATAGAGAGACAAGGAGTCCTGTCATGACCGAGACAGTGCAGCAGAGCGTCCCTGATTCACCGACCGCTGACCTCGCCGAAGAGCTGCGTGAGTCGGCCAAAGCCGGCCAGCACGCCGCTGGGGCGGCATTGCGCAAATTCCGCAGCACCGTCGATGAAGCCATCCCCGAATCCGTTGCGCCGCTGCGTAACAAGATCGTGGAGGCCGCCCTGGAATTGGCCGACGACCTGATCTCGGCACAGTACAAGTTTCACCGCAGCCTGCTCAAGACCGCCGACCACGTACTGACCAAATCCGACGCCGATCACTAAGCGGCCGGATCAGTCTGGGTGAGGACCGACAGCGCGGCGGCGATATCGCGCAGCGGAAGAACAGCGTCGACGCAGCCGGTTGCGATGGCGCTGTTCGGCATATCGGCGGCGCTCGCGTCGCGTGGATCCTCGACGATCACCAGGCCGCCGCCTGACTGCACCGCGCGGCACCCTTCCGAGCCGTCATTCAGCATTCCGGTCAGAATGACGGCGATCGTCGGCGATGCCGCGGCCGAACTGACCAGCAGAGCGTCTCCCGGCCGGTTGTTCCACGGGAGGCGGCCAAATGCCCAGCGTCCTCGGGAGTCGATGGTCACCATGGTGTGACCCGGCACGACCGTGATGCCCGGTTGGGCTGCCGACCCGCCCTCGACCGCGACACGCACCGCCAATCGCGTGCGGTGCGACAGGATTTCAGCCAACGCATCGTGGTCGTCCTGCGGCGCTGCCCGATGTTGCACCACACTGATCGGCACGGTGATGTCGCCGGCAAGTCCGCCCAGCACCGCGCTGACGGCCGGGATACCCCCAGCCGACGCAACGATGACCACCCGACCGAACCCCGGACGGGGCGCCGCGCGCTCAGGCATCGACACGTGGGGGCGGGGTGGACGAAGATGCCGGCTGCACGTTCTGCACTTCGGCGAGGACGACTCGACGGCCGCGGGCACCGCGGCGGCGACGACTGCCGATAGCCCGACACCGTAGCCGACATCCTTGACCTCGACGGTGATGACCACCAACCTGCGCGGTATCCGACCTAGGGTCTGACCCAACGCGTAGATCTCTGGCAGCCCAAGCGAATGCGAGCTGACGACCGTGGGCTGTGGTTGTTCGCCGGGAACCCAACGGCGAACCCGGCCTGCGACCGCGCCGGGTCCGGCGGCCGCATCCACCGCAACGACGAGCGGCAGTCCGGTCCACGCGTCGAGCATCAGTCCCGGGTCGGGCGGCGCCGACAGCACTTCGACACCGCGGAGCTGCCGCGCGGCGACGTCGGCGGCGACCGCCAAACCCACCCCATCGTCGGACCGATACTCGTTGCCGATCCCGATCACGAGAACGCCGCCTGTCATGTGCGGTCGATCGTCAGCGTCAGAAAGTGTGCCGAACACGAGATGCACGGGTCGTGATTGCGGATCGACCTCTCGCACAACGATGTCAACGGTGCATCCTCGAGCGACAAGTTCGCCGCGACGAGCGCTGCCATCTCATACTCGATGGCGCCCTGGTTCTGCGACGTCGGCGGCACCAGTAGCGCCTCACGTATCAGACCGTCGCCGCCGATCTCGTAACGGTGGTAAAGCAGCCCACGTGGGGCTTCGCTGACGCCATGCCCGATGCCGGCGCGCACCGGCACGTCGACGAACGGCTTCGACGGACGCTCGTATTCGGCGATGATCCGCAACGATTCCTCGATGGCGTAGACCACCTCGACAATGCGAACCACAATACTGCGAAACGGATTTCGACAGATCGGCCCGAGTCCGGCGGCTGTGGCGGCCTCGGCCGCGACGGGGGACAGCGTCGCGGAGTTGAGTGAATAGCGGGCCAGCGGACCGGTCAGGTACCGCTTGCCGTCCAATGTCGCGTGCAGGGCGGTGGAATGCTTCACCTGTGCTTCGACGATGTGGTCACTGAAATCTGCGATGTCGAAGGCCGATCCGGCGCTGCGCAAGATCGAGCCGTTCTCGATGGGGTATCGGTCCCCGTCGGACAGCGAGAGGAACTCGTGGTCGAACTCGACGTCGGGAAACTCGAATTCGGTTATCACTCGTAATGTTTCGAGAGCGTCGTCGAGCGAGCGGCGCAGCATCTGCGCCAACGGTTCGAGGTCGCGTGCGCGAGGAACCGAATAGAAGCCGCCCAGTCGAACATTGATCGGATGAATGGCCCGGCCGCCGATCACTTCCATCAACCGGTTGCCGGTCTTCTTGATCGCCAGGCCGCGCTTGACGAGATCGGGATGATCCCTGGCCATACTGATGGCGTCCGGATAGCCCAGGAAATCCGGCGCGTGCAACAGAAAGATGTGTAGGGCGTGGCTGTGGATCCATTCGCCGCAGTACAGCAGCCGGCGCAGGGCGGCCAGTTCCGGTCCGACCGAAATCCCGCAGGCGTCCTCGATCGCGTTGCATGCACTGATCTGATACGCGACCGGGCAGATACCGCAGACACGTGCGGTGAGATCTGGTGGTTCGGTGTAGGCGCGGCCGCGCAGGAAGGCTTCGAAGAAGCGGGGCGGCTCATAGATGTTGAGTTCGACGCTGTCGACCGCCCCGTCCACCAACGTGACATGTAACGCCCCTTCGCCCTCGACGCGCGTCAAGGCGCCCACTGTCAGAGTGCGGACCTCAGGAGTCATCGATCGTTCCGTTCGGCGGTGAAGGCGGTGACGTTGAACGTCGAAAAGACGCGGTCCACACCGGCGTCCGACATCCCGTCTCGATTCAGCACCGGGATCAGGGCGCCGGTGTTGGGTGTCGCAGCCGGTCCGAAACACCCGTAGCAACCACGGTGGTGCGACGGGCACAAGGCACCGCAGCCGGCGTGGGTCACCGGGCCGAGACACGGAATGCCCTCGGCAACAACGACACAGGTCACTCCACGCATCTTGCATTCGGTGCACACCGTCTTGGCCGGCAGCCGAGGTTTACGCCCTACCAATAGGGCGGCGAGCGTGTCCAGAAGCTGGCCGCGGTCGATGGGGCAACCCTGCAACTGGTAGTCGACCGTCACATGTGTCGATGCCGGCGTGGACGTCGCGAGCGTGTCGATGTACTCGGGCTTCGCGTAGACGACTGAGGCGAATTCGTCGACATCGGCGAAATTGCGCAGGGCCTGGATGCCGCCCGCTGTCGCGCACGCGCCGATCGCGACGAGGATCGTGGACTGCTCGCGAATCGCCTTGATCCGCCGCTCATCGGCGGCAGTGGTAATCGAACCTTCCACGAGCGACACGTCGTAGGGCCCTGCGACGACGTCGCTGGAGGCTTCCAGGAAGGTCGCGATGCGCACCTGTCCGGCCAGGGTCAGCAGTTCGTCCTCACAGTCCAGCAACGTGAGCTGGCATCCGTCGCAGGAAGCGAACTTCCACACCGCCAAGGTGGGAGTGCTGCTCATCTACAACTCCTTGACTGCGAGTAGCGGCGCGGCGATGTCATATCCGACGACCGGTCCGTCTCGGCACAACAGCAGTGAACCCAATTGGCAGTGTCCGCACCAACCGACTCCGCACTGCATGTTGCGTTCGAGCGAGACTCGGATCGAACTGGGAGCCAAGCCCTTTCGGATCAGCTCGAGGGCACTGTTGTGCATCATCGGTTCGGGGCCGCACAGGAACGCCGACGTGTTCTCCGCCCGCAGCGGCAGCCTGCGCAGCGGTTCGGTGACGAATCCGATCTCGCCGGGCCACCCCTGCACCGGCACGTCGACGGTCAGGTGCACATCGATGGCGTCGCTGGCGGCCCATCGCTGCAACTCGTCACTGAACAGGAAATCGTCGCGAGAACGCGCCCCGGCGATCAGGGTGACCGTGCCGTAGGCGGCGCGGTCGGCCAGCACGCCGAGGACGACGGGGCGAAGGGGGGCCAGTCCGACACCGCCGGCGACGATCACGAGGTCGCGCCCCGTCGCGGCCCGCAGGCCCCAATCGGTGCCGAACGGGCCGCGGATTCCGATCACCGTTCCCGGTTGCGCGTCGTGCAACGCGCGGCTGACCGCGCCCACCGACCGGATCGTGTGGGTGATGGTGGCGTCGGCACCGACGGTGAGACCGCTGACGGAAATCGCGATCTCGCCGATCCCGAAGGCGTACATCATCATGAATTGGCCCGGCAGGGGAGCGGGTAGCGGCCGGTCCACCGGTTCGAGCTCCAACGTCGAGGAATCGCGATTCTCGGACACGGCTTTGCGCACCCGATAGGGGACCGGGCTCATCGCTGACGGCGATGCCGGCCAGGTGACGGTGTCAGTCATCGCCGTCGCGCTCCCGGGCGAGGGCGTGCATCTCTTCGGTGATGTCGATTCCGGTCGGACACCACGCGATACATCGGCCACAGCCCACGCATCCGCTGCTCCCGAACTGGTCGTGCCACGTGCCTAGTTTGTGGGAGATCCAGTGCCGATATCGCGATTCCCCGGACTGCCGCACGCTGCCCTCGTGAACGAACGTGAAGTCGAACTCGAAACAGGACGCCCAACTCATCCATCGTTCGCTGTGCTCACCGGTGAGATCGGTGACGTCGGTGACGCTGGTGCAGAAGCAGGTGGGACACGCCATGGTGCAGTTGCCGCAGGTGAGACACCGACTGGCGACCTCGTCCCAGTGTGGGGACTCCCGCGATTCGATCAGCAGTTCCCGTAGGTCTGTGGTCGGCATCTGCCGACCCATGTGCTGTGCGGCATCGGTCACTTGGGTTCTCGCGGAAGCGATTTCGTCGGGGCCGGCATCCCGCTGGGGGAGCGCGGCCAACACCTGCGCACCCTCGTCACTGCCGACGTCGACCAGGTAGTGGCGTCCGCTGCTGTCGACGCACTCGGTGAGTGCAAGATCGTAGCCCGGGCCGACCTGAGGCCCGGTTCCCATGGATGCGCAAAAGCACAGGCCGCCGGGTTCAGTGCAGTTGACGGCTACCACGAAGATGCGGCCGAGCCGTCCCACGAATCCCTGGTCCGGGTGGCTGCCCGTGCCGAGCACTCCGTTGAGTATCGCGATCGCCGCGAGATCGCATCCCCTCACCCCGAGGAAGGCATATCGCGGTGAATCCTCGGGGGCAGCACCGTCCGATGACCACACTCGCTGCCGCGGCGGGTGCAGGAACTGCTTCCACGACTGCGGTCCCGCCGAATGGCCGAAGACCGCGTCGTCATCCCGACGGCGCAGCCGGTAGTGGCCGGGGCCCACGTCGACGCCCCAGCCGAGAGGAAGTTCGTCGGCCGACTCGAGCTCGGCCAGCACGATCGCGTTGTCGGAGACGGTGGGGCCCACCACCCGGTACCCGCGGTCGATCAGCGCGGACACCAGTTCGGCCAAGCCTGCGGCGTCGATGACCGCGTTCGTCATGGGGTAATGGTGCGCGACCGGTAGCAGCCAGGAGCATGGTCTTGGGTCCCCAGATAACCGTCAAAGGTCCTTCCGTGCTCCGTCGGAGGGCTCGAGGGCGCTGACTGGGCCCACCTACCGCGGCATGCGGTACAGAGCTGCGCCTGCAGTTATCCCGGCCCCCGCCGCAATCAGGAGCACAAGGTCGCCACCGCCACAGTCCGAGGTCGCCCGAGAGAAGGCCGCCGCCAGGGATGCGGTGTGCATTGTTTCGTCGTCGGCGACCACGACTCGATCAGCGGCCACCCCCAACTTCTCGGCCAACGACGCGCGGTAGCCGGGCCACGCAGGCGCAGCGACGATGACGTCGACGTCTGCGATGGTGTGCGAGGACGCGCGGAGGCAGCGCTGCGCGGCGTCAGCCGCGGCGGTGGCGAACTCGTCGTCGCGCCGGAGGGTCTGGTGGAAGCGGAGGACGTTCTTGTGGTCTCTGAGACCCACTGTGGCATTGAATGTTTCGCTGCGGTCTCGAACGCTCGCCCAGTGCACCTGCTCGAGTCCGGCGGCTTCGTCGGTCCGGCTGCACAGCAGTGCCGCGCCGGCCGGTGCGAACGGAAAGTGTTCACTCATACCGCGGCCGGGATCGGCGTCGCTTGCCACGACCATCGCACAGTCGATGGTCTTTGACGTGAGAAAGCCGTCGACGATCTGCAGCGCGGACAGCAGGCCGCATGCGCCGTTGGCGACGTCGAAGGAGAATGTTCCGTGCGTGCCCGCATGCGGGTCTTCGGGATTGGCGCCGATGTCCTCTTGGATCAGCGCTGCGAGTGCCGGCTCCCCGAGATTGCGGTCGCGATAGATTCCCGCGTTGACCAGGAGGTCGACGTCGTGAGGGTGGCGGGCCGCCTTGCGTAGGCAATCCTGTGCGGTGTCGACCGCGAGATGCAGGGCGCTGTGCCGGTGCCGCCACCGGCTCTCGCCCACGGCGACCTGTTCAATCACAGTGCCCATATCGACCCACCAGTTCCTCGTCCAAAGTCAGCAAGACCACGCCGATTTCGAGTCCGGACGCCAGAGCGATGAGCGCGATGGTCTCCCCAGGCCGAATGTGTTTCGCTTCGAGTTCCTCGACCAGCGCCACCGTGTGCGTGGTGGACGCGGTATTGCCGTATCTGTCGACGGTGATAACCGCATCGTGTCGCGGGTTGTCGCCGAAATCGTCGGCGAGCGTGGCCATGCCCTTGCGGATCGCCCGAGCGGAAGTCTGATGGGTGATCACATGATCGATGTCGTGGATCGAGATGCCGACTGTCTCGAGCACTTCGTGCAGCAGTAGTGGGGTGTTGGACATCGCCGCCCGGTGGATGCCGCGCGCATCGGTGAACATACGGCCGCCGGGATCGGGCCCCTTGGGGTAAGCCAGGCACAGTCGGCTGTAATCGGCCACGGTGGTGAAGCCGGCCAGAGTTATGCCGGCCGAACCGGCCGGTGCACGCTCCAGCAGGAGTGCCGCGCCTGCGTCACCGAGGGTCAGGCAGGCCAGCTCCTTGCTCATGATCGAGCGGATGTGACGGGCCGCGTTCTGCCCGAGCTGGGAGATGTACTCGCCGCTGACCACCAACGCCCGCTCGATGATGCCCTGCCGGATCCAGTTGTTCGCGATGGTGACGCCGGTCAGCATGCCGGCGCAGGCGTTGGAGACGTCGAACGTCAAGGCCGTCTCGGCGCCGATGGCCTGGGCCACCGCACTGCTCATCGTCGGTTCCAACCACTGGGTGAGGCCGTCCCGGAATTTCGTGATGCTGCAACTGATCACGGCGTCGATCGAATCGGGTTGCCGCTGAGCCTTCGCCAGACAGTCCAATGCCGCAGCGGTCGCGAGGCTATAGGAGTCCTCATCGCCCACCGACACTCGGCGTTCGCGAATTCCCGTCAGCCGTTCGAGGTCGATGTGGGTACGGTGTCGCGTCGCCGACATCAACTCGTCGGTCGTGAGGTGAGTGGGTGGCAAATGCCTGCCGGCGCCGGCCACTCGAGTGCGATAAGGCGCTGCCTCATCGCTTCCCGACGGTTCCATCATCAACCAACGCTTGCGCGTCATTGATCCATCGTGGGTCAGTCACGGGTGATCTGATAGGGATCATTGGACATCGGCGACCGGGACCTTGGGCCCTTGCCGGTGCTTTCCTGCGGGCGCAGAGTGGGTTTCGTGGAGCATCTGAGCACTCTGGATGCTGGCTTCCTCGAGGCCGAGGATTCGGACCGCCATGTGAGTTTGGCGGTCGGCGGCGTGTCGGTGATCGAAGGACCGATGCCAGACTTCGCGTCACTGGTGGACAACGTTGCCGACCGGATCGTGAGCATTCCCCGGTTCAAACAGATGGTGCGCACCCATGTGCTCGACCTCGAACCACCGGAGTGGGTCGAGGATCCCAATTTCGATCTCTCCCATCACGTTCATCGCGCGGCGCTGCCGGACCCCGGTGATGACCAGAGTCTGTTCCGATTCGTCGCGGACGTGATGGAGCGCCGCTTGGACCGCGACCGTCCGTTGTGGGAATGCTGGATCATCGAGGGCTTGGCCGGCGGCCGGTGGGCAGTTCTGGTGAAGATTCATCACTGCGTCGCGGACGGCATCGCGACCATGCATCTGCTCTCCAGTTTCAGCGATGATGGGGAAGGTGCAACGTTCGCGAGCGAGATCCGCGCCGCCCACGAGCCGACAGACCGCGGTGTGCGCGTCCCCAAAGTCAGCCTGAACCCGTTGGATTGGGCATCCGGCATCTGGCAGGCTGCCGTCGGCGTGACGAACGCGGCAACGTTGGCCGTCGGGGGTGTCGTCGAGATCACCGGCGGCCTGCTCCGCCCGGCGGCCACATCATCGCTGGCCGGCCCGGTCAGCACGATGCGTCGTTACAGCGCCGCGCGGGTGAGCCTCGAGGAGGTGGAGACGATCTGCCACGAATTCGGCGTCACCGTCAACGATGTCGCGCTGACTGCGATCACCGCCAGCTTCAGGGCGGCGCTGGTTCGGCGGGGCGAGCGGCCGCGGCGCAACTCGCTGCGGACGCTGGTGCCGGTGTCTATTCGATCCAACGACGCGCGAGAGGCCGTCGATAACCGCGTGTCGCTGATGCTGCCGTGCCTTCCGGTGGAAAAGGAAGATCTTGTTGACCAGCTGCACGAGGTGCACGGCCGGTTGACCACCGCCAAGGGCAGCGGCCAGCGTCAAGCCGGCAGTGGCTTCATTTCGTCGATTGGTCTCCTGCCGTTCCCGTTGACGGCATGGGCGGTTCGGCTGCTCACGCGATTGCCGCAACGCGGAGTCGTGACCGTCGCCACGAATGTTCCCGGACCGCGTCAGCGATCCCGAATCCTGGGCCGGGAAGTTGTGAGTGTCCTACCCATTCCACCGATCGCGCTTCAACTTCGCACCGGCATTGCGATTCTCAGCTATGCGGACAGTCTGGTGTTCGGCATCATCGCCGACTACGACACCACCTCCGATGTCGACGAATTGGCGCGGGGTATCGAACAGGCGGTCGCCCAGTTATCGGCTGTGTCCGCGGGGGTCAGAAGCTCTGCGCCAAACGGTGACTGACGTAGTCAGTGACGTCGGACAGCGTCCGTAGCGACTGATAGTCCGCCTCGGGGATATCCACCTGCAGTCGTTTGTGGATGCCGATCAGGAAGTTCAGCCAGTCCATCGAGTCGAGATCCACCTGGTCGCGCAACAATACGTCGTCACTGATCTCGTCGGCGTCGACCTCTGGCGCGATCGTCGTCAAGACGGAGAGGATCTCGGCGCGAATATCGTTGTCAGCCATGGTCAAGTCATTTCTCTAGGAGCTCGGGTTGCTGCAGCAACTCGTTGATCGCGGACAAGAACAGCGCGCCTCGGTGGCCGTCGCTGGCCCGATGGTCGGCCGCCAGCGTCGCCTGCACGGTGGTACATATCCGGATTCCGCCGTCGACGGCGCACACCCGTTGCGTTGGCCGCCCGAATCCGACGAGGGCCACCTGCGGCGGGTAGATGACACCGAATACGGTATCGACGCCCTGATCGCCGAGGTTGGTCACGGTGATGGACGGATCCGACACCTCGGAGCTGCGTAGCGAACCGGCACGCGCGCGGGCGACCAGGTCGGTCAGCCCACCCATCAGGTCGTACAGATTCTTCTCGGCCACATTGTGGATGGCGGGCGCGACGAGTCCGCCTCCGCGTAGCGAGATCGCCACCCCGACGTGAACCGCTGATGCGCCTTCGAACCCGTCGTCGCGCCAGAACCCGTTGAACTCGCCGAACCGTTGGGCCGCCACGGCAACAGCCTTCAGCTGCAGTACCGCAGGCAGAATGCGCTCGGTGATGGGCCGCTCGGCATTGCGATCGGCCAACCAGGTGAGCGCCTTGTCCAGGAGGATCTCGTCGGCGAGATAGTAGTGCGGGATCTCCCGTTTGGACCGGCTCATCGCGGCGGCGATCGACTTGCGCATCTCGGTGGCGCGATCCTTGACAGCGGGCTTGGCCGCCGGTGGCATCGCCACCACCGCCGCCGCATGTTCGACATCGCTGAGTGTGACCGCTGCCTGTGGGCCGGTCCCGGTCACCGCTTCGACATCGACGCCGAGCGACAGAGCCAGACGACGTGCGGCAGGGGAGACCCATCGACGATGATGAGGCGCGGTCTCCGGGGCGGGGGCCGTGGCTGGGCGGCGCGGCCGGAGTTGGCATTGCGGGCAACGGTTCTCGTGGTTCGGCGGCCTCGGTCACTGGTGTGGGTGCGACGCGCTTTTCGGGGATGCTCTCGGCGCTCTCCCCGGGTTCGAGCAGGGTGGCGAGGGGGGTTCCCACCTGGACCGTTTCGCCGACCGGCACCAGCAGTTCATGGACGGTGCCGTCATGCCAGCATTCGATCTCCACCGCGGCCTTGGTGGTTTCCACCACCGCGACCACTTGTCCGCGGGACACGGTGTCACCGGGCTGCACGAGCCACTCGTTGAGCGTTCCCTCATCCATGTCGGCTCCGAGCGCCGGCATCTGGAAATCGATCATGACGATGCGCCCAGGAGGCCCTCGACCGCCGCGACGATCTTGTCCGGCTGCGGCAACGCGGCCTGCTCGAGGTGTTTGGCATACGGCATCGGCACCTCGGTGCTGCACACCCGGGCCACCGGTGCATCGAGGTCGAAGAATGCGCCTTCGACGATGCGTGCGCTGATCTCGGCGGCCAGGCTGCCGGTTTTCCAGGCCTCGTCGACCACAACGGCCCGATGTGTCTTGCGGACGGATTCGAGGATCGTGTCGGTGTCCAGGGGGCGCAGCACGCGCAGATCGATGACCTCACAGTCGATTCCGGCCAGTGACAGTTCGTTGGCCGCGTCCAGGGCTTTGGGCAGGCAGCCACCGTAGGTGATCACCGTGACATCGGATCCGGACCGCCGGATGGCGGCGCGGGAAATGTCGGTGGGGACCAGGTTGTCGACGTCGGTTGCGGTGTTGTAGAGCGCGACGTGCTCGAAGAAGATCACCGGATCGGGGTCGGCGAGGGCGGTGCCAAGCATGCCGTACGCGTCCTGCACAGTCGCCGGAGCTACGACCTTGATGCCGGGAATGTGGGCGTACCAGGCTGTGCGAATGTTGGGCGGCCAGCTGCCTGCCGGCTCCGGTCGCCATGCGGACGACCAGTGGCACCGAGAACTGGCCGCCGGACATATGTCGCAGCGCCGCAGCGGTATTCACGATCTGGTCGAGGGCAAGGAGGCTGAAGTTCACGGTCATGACTTCGACGATGGGGCGAAGACCGCCGAGCGCCGCGCCGATTCCGACGCCGACGAAACCCAACTCCGACAGCGGGGTGTCGCGCACCCGGTCCGGGCCGAACTCGTCGAGCAGGCCTTTGGACACCGCATAGGTGCCGCCGTAGCGGCCGACGTCCTCACCGAGCAGGAGCACGCTCGGATCGTCGTTCAGTGCGTCGCGCAGCGCGTCGTGCAGGGCGGCGCGGTATGTCGTCTTCATTGGGCAACCTCCTGTGGCGGGGTCAACACGTCGCGCTCGAGATCGTCAACGCTCTCCCAGGTCCCCGCGTCGGCGAAGGCGACCGCCTCCGCCACTTCGTCATCCGCTGCGGATTCGATCGCTGCGATGTCGGCGGGTGTGGTGCTGCCGTTCTGGAGATGCTTCTCGCTGAACAGCTGGATCGGGTCGCGCTTGCGCCACTCCCCGACTTCGTCCTTGCCGCGGTAGAGCTCCGGATCGAACATCGAATGCGCGCGGAATCGGTAGGTGCGGAATTCGATGAAGAACGGGCCGCCGGCGCTTTCGATGTGCTCGGAACCGTACTGCGCGGCGTTGAGGCAGGCGGTCACATCCATCCCGTCCACCGACAAAGTCGGCACCTTGTAGGCCGCTGCCTTGGCGGTGAGGTCGGTCTGCGACTGGGCCCGGTCCAGTGCCGTACCCATTGCGTACAGATTGTTCTCGCAACAGAACAGCACCGGTAACCGCCACAACGCAGCGATGTTCAGTGACTCGTGAAACGCACCCTCCGCGACCGCTCCGTCACCGAAGTAACACGCAGTCAGCCGATTTCGGTGTTTCACGGCGTCGGATAGACCGAGGCCGACGGCAAGGGGTAACCCGCCTGCGACGATCGCGTTGCCACCGTAGAAGCGGGTGGCGGCGTCGAAGAGGTGCATCGAGCCGCCCCTGCCGCGCGAGCAACCCTCCTGCTTACCGAACATCTCGGCCATGATCGACTTCATCGGGATGCCGCGAAGCAGCGCGTGTGCGTGCTCGCGATAGGTCGCTACCACCGCATCGTCGGGGCGCAGTGCGCGCAACGAACCTGCCGCTACCGCCTCCTCACCGACGTACAGGTGCAGAAAGCCACGAATCTTGCTCTCGCTGTACAGTTCTGCGCATTTCTCCTCCATCCGGCGAACCCGAACCATGTCGGAGAGGAGGTTGAGCACAAGCTCGCGATCGGTCACGACGACACCGCCGGCGCGTGGGTTTCGGCCATCGTTTCCACGGTGGATATGTCGCCCTCGGGCAGCCCGAGCTCACGGGCTTTGAGCAGCCGCCGCATGATCTTTCCGCTGCGGGTGTGCGGCAGCGAGTCGACGAACTCGATCTCCTTGGGCGCGACCGCGGCACCGAGGTGTTTGCGCGCGTGGCCGAGCACGTCAAGTCGTAGTTCGTCGTCGGCGGAGAAACCGTCTTTGAGAGTGACGAATGCCTTCACGACTTCGCCGACGGTCGGATCCGGCTTGCCGATAACGGCTGCTTCGGCGACCGCCGGGTGATCGGTCAACGCGTTCTCCACCTCGAACGGCCCGATCAGGTGACCCGCCGACTTGATCACGTCGTCGGCGCGGCCGACGAACCAGAAGTACCCGTCGGAGTCACGCTTGACGAGGTCACCGGTGAGGTACAGCCCGTCCGTGAAGCACTTGCGGTAGCGGTCTTCTTGGTGCAGGTACTCCCGGAACATCGACGGCCAGCCGAGTTTGAGTGCCAGCTCGCCTTCGACGTCCGGTTCGTCGATGACCGACACCGATCCGTCGTCGCGATGACGCACGACGCACGCATCGATGCCGGGCAGCGGCCGGCCCATCGAGCCCGGCTTGATGTCGAACGCGGGGGTGTTGGCGATCATGATGCCGCCGGTTTCGGTCTGCCACCAGTTGTCGTGGATGGGCAATCCGAGCACACGTTGCCCCCACCACACGGCCTCCGCGTTCAACGGTTCGCCGACGCTGGCGATGAACCGGAGATGCGGGAACGTGAACTGAGCCGCAAGCTCTGGGCCGGCCTTGATCAGCATCCGGATCGCCGTCGGCGCGGTGTACCAGACAGATACGCCCTGCGACTGCAGGATCGTGTACCACCGGGTGGCATCGAATTCGGCCTCGTCGACGATCGAGGTGACACCGTGCAGCAGCGGGGAGATCACGCCATAGGACATCCCGGTCACCCAGCCGGGATCGGCTGTGCACCAATAGATGTCCTCAGGGTGGAGATCAAGGGCGTACAGACCTGTGAGGTAGTGCATCTGTACGGCACCGTGGACATGCAAGGCACCCTTCGGGGTGCCGGTGGTGCCGCTGGTGAAGTGAAGCAGCGCTGGATCGTCGGCCGTGGTCGGCTCGATGGGTGCGTTGTCGTCGGCTTTGTCCATCAAGTGCCAGAAGTTCAGCGTCCCGCGCGCGGCGTCGTTGTCGACGGTGTCGTCGACCACCAGGATGTGTCGCACCGACGTCAGCTGGTCGCGGATTTTGGCCAGTTTCTTGCGAAAGATCGCCTTGGTCGTGATGAGCACGTCACACTCGCCGATGCTGAGCCGGGTCGCGATCGGCTCCGGTCCGAACGCCGAGAACAACGGTGACACAACGCTTCCGTTGCGCAGCGCGCCCATGATGCTGATGTAGAGCTCCGGGGTGCGGCCCATGAGTGTGAACACTCGGTCACCTCGGCCGATCGCGAGCGACCGCAACACGTTGGTGAACTGTCGGGTCAACCGGCCCAGCTCGCCGTAGCTCATGTCGCGGGTGGCCACTGCGCCGTCGGTGTCGAGAGCCGAGACGAATCGCAGCGCGGTGCGTGACGCCGCCGGGCCGTCCTGATGACGATCGACAGCCGCATAGGCGATGTTGCAGGCTCCGGGCCCCATGCCGGCGCACACGTCGGGCGCCGACGACCAGTCGAATCCCCGGCGCGTTCCCTCGTAGTCGACGAAGTTCGGGTCGACTTTCCAGTCTTTGGCTGCTTTGTGGATAACCGTCACGGTGCTATCCCTCCGGTGAAGGGAGCACTCCCTTGCGCAAGGCGGGACCGATATTCGCCATGATGCGGTCGAGAAGTGCGTTGTAGGCGGACCCGTCATTCAGCAGCTGCGCCGGTCCGTAATGGAGGAGATAGGCGTCGACTCGGCGGTCGATCGGCCAATCGCAATAGATCTCCGATGTGAACTCACTACGGAGAAATCCCCACGCAACGATCTCGAGTTCTTCGTGGTTCATGGTCCTATGGAAAGTCGACGTCATTGTCGGCCCCTCTCGGTCGGGTGGGACCACCCCATCGTTTCCAGCCGCTCGCGGCGACAATAGAGACGAAAGTCAACAGAGCCACCGCACGATGTCCCACGGCCTAGGGACGCCTCGGCTCTGCCTGGGGACGGCCATCGGTGCCAGTATTCGGAGAATGCGCGACACCGCCATGGACTCGGTCCGAGACCTCGTGCGCACCTTCAACAAGTATGTGTTGAATCCGGCGATGCTACAGCTGGCAGGCCGTAAACACTGGTATGCCAGCGTCATTCGGCACACCGGCCGAAAGTCGGGCAAGAGCTACGTCACCCCGGTGGTGGCGGATCCGGTATCGGACGGTTTTGTCGTTCCGCTGCCCTACGGCACGGGGGTCGACTGGGTTCGCAACGTGCTTGCGGCCGGCCGTGCAACGATCACCTCGGCAGGCTCGACCTACGACGTCGTGGCACCGGAGATCATCGATGCGACATCGGCGGCAGCGTTGCTCTCACCTCGACGGCGCCGGGGCTTCCGTCGGCTGGGCATTGATAAATTTCTGCGCGTCACGCTGGCGAAATAGGCGATGTCGCGGGGACGGCCGGCGAGTGCGTGCTGGCTTCGCTCTCCGCCCGTTGTTTGATCCCGAGCAGGATGGCCCGCGTGATGAAAGCTTTCGCCGGCGCGATCAGTTCGGCGCCCAACACGGCTCCCGGCTGACGCAGCGGTACCCGGGTGCGGATCAAGAGGCGGGTGTGGTCGTTACCGGACGGCACCACGTTCAGCGACCAGACGGCGTCCCAGAAGTTTCGGCTGCCCGCGGTGCGGAGAACGAGCGATCGGCCCGCCTCGAGCCGGGCCACCGTCACCACGATGCCGTCTTTCAGACCGAGCCAACCCCGGGGCGCCAGACGAACGGTGTCGCCTTCGGCGAGGTGCTGCCATTCCGGGTGAATCTCATCGGCGTCGTGGTAGTCGAGCCCGGCCAACGTCTGCAATTTCTGGTATGCGTAGAAACCCGCGCGGTCCTGGCCGATTTGAATCAGCCACGGCCACACCGCGTCCGGCGGCCGCTCGATCGTCACCCCTTCGGTCGTCACCACCGCAGGTTGACCGACCAGGTCGTCGCCGGGCAACGCCATCGAACACTCGTCTTTGGTGGTGCCCCAGTTGCGGAAGAACTGTCTGGCCGCCATCAGAACTGCGGCGGTTGCGCCCAAGCGAAGCATCGCTGTCGTCATGGCCCCACTCTGCGACGGACTCTCCGAGTGCGGTAGGGCCGGTGGACCCTGATGCGGTGGGTCGGGGTCGACAAAGGGCCTGACAACCTGGGACCTCCGGCTCCATGCATCGCAGCCGTACCCTCACCGGCGCGCCACGATCACCGGCACCTCAGCGGCGTGAACCACCGCCGAGCTCACCGAACCCAGCAACGTTGACATGACACCACCACGGCCGTGGCTGCCGACAACCACCAGCTGGGCCGACCGGGACTGCTCGATCAGCCGGCGCGCCGGCTCATCGCATGCGACGACACGGCACACCGTCACGTCGGGGTACCGTTCGCGCCATCCGGCAAGCCGTTCAGCCAGAAGCTCATTGGCCTCGGCCTGCACGATCGACCAGTCGGGTACCCGGAAGCCCAGCATTTCGGTATCGCTCCAGACATGTAGGGCGACCAGTTCGACGCCCCGGCGCGAGGCTTCGTCGAACGCGATCGCGGTCGCCGCCTCTGATGCCGGTGATCCGTCGACCCCGACAACTACCGGTGCCGGGGAGGGCGTGTGCAGGGGGTTGCGCGGGATCACGGCGACGGGACACCGCCCGTGATGAATCAGTGCGGTGCTGACCGACCCGAGCAGGACGCGGGCGATCACGCCGAGGCCGCGGCTCCCGACCACGATCAGATCGGCGTCCTGGGACATCTCGACCAGCGTCGCGGCGACCGGGCCTGTCAGCATCTCGGTGCGGACCTCGATAGACCGCGTAGTCGACGTACCGTCTTCGACGGCTTTGAGGGCGTCGCCGAGCGCTGTGCGGCCCTCGTCTTCCAGCCAGCTCAGATAGCTTTCCGACATGATCGGCACCCCACGGATGGTGGTTGCCATCATCGGGTTGATCACCGTGACGATCGTCAGAGGAACGTTGCGGAGGGCGGCTTCGCGTGCCGCCCAGCCGACGGCGGTCTTCGCGACCGCTGAGCCGTCGACACCCACCACGATTCCCCGCTGCGTCGTATCTGCAGACATTTCTCCTCCTTCACTCGAGGTGAATAAAGTCGGGTTCCCGAACCGTCCCTACGACCCACTCGCGTGCGGTGTCGATGTCGGCGTGCGGGAACACGCACCACTGTCCGACCGGGGCCAGGAAGCCGAAGACACCGCCGAAGAACTTCACTGCCTGTCGCATCCAGTCGGCGTCGGTGACCATCGCTGCGCGGTCCCAGTCGAAGAGGTAGTCGAAGCCGAACTCAGTGTCTTCCCACAGTGCATCGGGGTCGATTCCGGCATAGTCTGGCCCGCATTCGCAATACAACCGAATTCTGTTGTGCTGAAGCTGTTTGGCTTTGATGTCCGGGATCAGCACATTGTCGTAATCGGCCTTGGACACCGTGCCGTGAAGTGCGAAGGCGACGACGTCATCTGGCAAGCCGGCCAGTAACTCGATCACGTGCCCTCCTCGATCGCCGTGTCGATATCGTGTCGCGACAGACGTTCGCGAGTTAGGGGAGAAGGTCATCGAGGGCGGTGCCGGCCGGCACGGGTGCCTCTACCCCGTGCGCAACGGCGCGGTATCCAAGCGAGCATTACGGATATCTGTAACAGCACGCGCCGACATCGGATTTTGCTGAAACGCATGGGCGCGCGCCCTGTCGTGGGCAAGATCGGACTGTCACAATCCGGTGAGTGGCACCGGCACAGCGCGGGGGACGGGGTTGATCAGCGAAAGTAGGCGTGGGTTGCAGTTCGGTCGGGAGCGTTCGGGGGATGTGCGCCGGATTCATGATCAGCTCGACGAGCTGGCCGCCGACCGCGACCAAATGGGCTTGCTGCTCCAACTGGCGATCGAGATCAGCTCCGACCTGGAGCTGGATCCGACGCTGCACCGGATCATCAGTGCCGCATTGACCCTGACGGGGGCGCGGTACGGCGCAATCGGGGTATGGGGTAGCGACGGCTTGCTGACTTCCTTCGTCCACGACGGGATGGATGACGAGTCCGTTGAGCGCATTGGCCACCTTCCGGTCGGCAAGGGGATCCTGGGCGAACTGCGCGAACGGACTGAGCTGTTACGGCTCGACGATCTGACGCAACACCCGGCCTCGGCGGGCTTTCCGGACGGGCACCCGCCGATGCGAGCGTTCCTCGGCATCCCGATCCGAATCCGCGAGCAGGTTTTCGGCAGCCTCTACGTCGCCGATGATCGGGTCGGGCACTCCTTCAGCGAGTCCGACGAAGTGACCGCGCAGGCACTGGCCTCGGTTGCGGCGGTCGCCATCGACAACGCCCGGTTGTTCGAGGTAACGCGCATTGCGTCGTTGTGGACGAGTGCAAGTCGTGAAATCACGGCCGCCATCCTTTCTGACGGGAAGCACTTCAGACCGTTGCAGCTCATCGCCGAGCGGGTATGTGAGCTCACCGAGGCAGAGCAGGCCATCGTGCTTTTTCCGGAGGATGCTGATCAGCCCGCCGACGAGGTGGACACGCTCGTGGTGTCTGCTGCTGTTGGCCGATATGCGGATGAGGTACTGGGCCAACGTATTCCGGTGGAAGGGTCGACCAGCGGGTCGGTGTTTCGCTCCGGCGAGCCGTTGATCACCGAGACGTTCCGCAAGCCGATCCAGGCGTTCACCGATGTTGGCGAACGTCCGGCGGTCGTCGCGCCGTTGTGCGCTGACGGGCAGAGCCTGGGGGTGCTGGTGGTGGCGCGCAGCGTCAACGCTCCGCGGTTCGGCACCGAATACCTCAACCTGGTAGGGGATTTCGCCGGCCACGCGGCCATCGCCCTGACAATCGACCGGGCACGGCATTATGCGGCTGAGCTCGCGCTTCTCGGCGATCGGGAGCGCATCGCCCATGATCTGCACGACCAGGTGATCCAGCGGGTGTTTGCCGTCGGATTGGATCTGCAGGGTGCGATCGCTCGGATACGAGAACCTGAGTTGGCGCAGCGGCTCTCGCGGTCGGTCGACGAGCTGCAGGCTGTCATCACCGAGATCCGCTCCACGATCTTCAATTTGCAGCATCCAGCGGATTCCGGAGAGGGGCTCGCGGCGCGCATTCACACCGTCTTCGATCAACTGACGAGCAACCGCGACGTCGCCGCGACATTGAATCTCACCGGCCCGCTGAGCATCATCGCCCCCGAACTGGCCGCACACACGGAAGCCGTGGTGACCGAGGCCGTGAGCAACGCGGTCCGGCACTCCGGCGCCGACAAGATCACTGTCAGCATCGCCGTGGGCGACAACCTCAGCATCGTGGTCACCGACGACGGCAGCGGAATACCCGCGGACAACAAGCGCAGCAGCGGTCTGCGCAACCTCGCCCGGCGGGCAGAGTCGGTGGGTGGTGTCTTCCGGCTGTCCGACGTCGAATCCGGTGGCACCCAATTGATCTGGAGAGCGCCACTGACGGCGGAATGACGTCGATCGACGGGTGCTTCAGTCTTGGCGGGCGACGATCACCGCGGTGTGAGCTTCGTGGACGACCTTCGAGCTCACCGAGCCCAAGAGCATGCCGGCAAAGCCGCCCCGGCCGTGGCTGCCCACCACCAGCAGTTGCGCTGACTCGGACTCCGCCAGGAGGTTGCGCGAGGGGGAGTCGGTTACCAGGAGCCGGCGCACCGCGACGTCGGGGTAGCGCTCCTGAAAGCCCGCCAGCCGTTCGGCGAGGGTCTCTTCGGCCTCGGCACGGATTGCCGCGATCGGAATCGAGTCGATACCGGGCAGCACCGAATCACTCCAGGCATGCAGTGCGACGAGGTCGACGCCACGCAGCGAGGCCTCGTTGAAGGCAAGTTCGGTCGCGCGTTCGGAGGCCGGCGACCCGTCGATACCGACGACAACTGGCGCGTGGGCGTGTTCGGGCGACACCCGCCCGTGCACAACGGCAACCGGGCAGTGCGCATGGTGAACCAGTGCAGTGCTCACCGAGCCAAGCAGCGCGCGCTGCCACGCGTCCCGCCCGCGGCTGCCCACCACGACCAGCTGTACCTGCTTGCTCATGTCGATGAGAGCCGACGCCACGGGAGAAAACGGCGTCTCGGCCCTGACCTGTAGCGCTGCGCCCGCGGCACTTTCGCGGGCGAGGCGCACGGCGTCGTCGACGATCTGACGCGCTTCATCCTCCATCTGGAGGCCGATGTCTTCGGGCAAGGGCGCGACAGACATGCCGATGCCGCTATACCCGCCGATGATGGGGCTGACGACGTGGACGATGCTCAGTTCGACGTTGCGCATGACGGCCTCGCGGACCGCGAATTCCACCGCCGCATCGGAATGCACCGATCCGTCTACCCCGACGAGGATGCCCTGCTGGGTGATTTCGTTGGACATCATGTGCTCCTCGCCGGGAAACATGCTGTCCGCGCGGCTCTTCCGCTCGGATGATCAGCAGCGTTCGACCGATGGGCTGAGCGTAACGCGGTGGCCGCCCCGATCTCGAAGGTCTTTGGTCATTCCAGCTGAGGGACAAGGTCGCCGAACGCGATCGCGACGGGCGCCGAGCCATGGCGTGGCACCGGTGGCTTTCGACCCTGCCGACCCGGGTCGAGCGGTGGTTGCATCAATACTGCAGGGCCGAAGGAGGACACACATGAACATCAATCACGAGCCCCGCGGACGAACCAGGATGTTCGCCCGCGTCATCGGGCCCTTCGTCGCAGCCATCGCCATCATTGCGGCGCTGCGCGGGTCGGAGATGACCGCGCTGCTGGCGCAATTCACCGCAAGTGCCGTATGGCCCTGGGTCACCGGGGCTTTCGTGTTGTTGGGCGGCATCGCGGTCGTCGCGTTCCACCAGTACTGGCGCAGCCCGGCCGAGGTCCTCGTATCGGTGTTGGGATGGATGATGGTCGTGCGCGGCGTCATCCTGATCGCGTTTCCCGCCGCCTTTGCCTCGATGGCGAACCGGATGATCGGTTGGCACGCAGCCTTGACGGCGGTGTATGTCGTCATGGCGGTGATCGGCGTGTACCTGACCTTCATCGGATATGCCGCCCGCCGGTCCAAGGAAAAGGGAACCGTCGAGGCGGTTGCCAAGCACCTCCGGCATGCGGCTTAGGCCGGCCGCGGCGACCAGAGAGACACTTCCCATGCAGACGTTCACACTCACGACGGGGCGTTGGCTACAGCGGCTGATCGGTCGCAACCCCATCGTGCGCGGCAGTGATCGCTTGGAAGCCGGCGCGCTGGTGGTCGTGCTCATCGTGGCGCTGCTGGCCCTACCGCTGGCGGGCGCAGTGGGTACCGCGGTCTTCGACGCTCGCACCCATACCGCGGCGGGCAGCAGCGTCGTGTTCAACACGTCGATGCGATCGCGACGCAGAACACCACGATCATCAGACTGCCGTATCAGGCCTCCCTGCGTACCCCGCTGATGTGGCAATTCGACGGCCGCGATCATTCTGGGGTCGTGTTCACGGACGAAGAGATGAAGGCCGGTGACCGGACCAGGATTTGGGTCGACGCGACGGGAACCCCCACCGTGGCCCCGCTGTCCCACAGCGACGCGGTCACCGTGGCCGCCATTGCAGCGGTGGGCTTTTGGGCTGCCGTCGCCGGGACGGGGGCCGGGCTGTGGGCCTTGTACCGCAGGCGGCTCGAGCGTCTCCGGTATGCCGACTGGGACCGCAGACTCAGTGATCTGGTGGCCGACAAGGGTCGGCGCAACCGCGACGCCTGACCACGGGACCGAGCTCAAGACTCCTTGGCCGCGGTGATCGCGGTGAGCATCTCCGCGATATCGGCGCCGGCGCGGGCCTTGTCGAAACCCAGCCGGTGCAGGGGGCCGTCGTCGTCCTCGGCCTCCATCAAGGCCAGCAGCATGTGCTCGGTGCCGATGTAGTTGTGGCCCAGCCGAAGGGCTTCGCGAAAGGTCAGCTCCAATGCCTTGCGGGCGCCCGCATCAAACGGAATAAGGGCCGGCAGCTCGGCAGCCCGCGGCGGCAACGTGATGGCGGCACGCACGGCGTCGGCGGTGATCTGCTGGGCACGGAGAAGGGCAGTGGCCAGCGCGGCCGGATCGGTGAGCAGACCCAGCAGCAGGTGGTCGGCGGTGATCTCGGTGTTGCCCGCCTTGTGTGCGGCGTTCTGGGCGGCGACGACGGCCGCGCGGGCCCGCGGCGTGAACCGGGCGAAGCCTTGTTCCGGGTCGAGATCGTTGGCGTCCAGATTCGTCATCTTCGGCACGAAGCGTTTCTGGGCGGCCTGTTTGGTCACGCCCATGCTCTTGCCGATGTCGGTCCAGGAGGCACCCGATCGGCGGGCCTGGTCGACGAAATGGCCGATCAGATGGTCGGCGATGTCGCCGAGGGCCTCAGCGGCCAGGACAGCGTCGGCGAGTTGGTCGAGGGCGTCGGTGTGCACACGTTTGATGGCATCGATGAGGTCGTCGAGGCGGACGGGGTAGGCGATGCGTGCGCTGTCTTCCATGCGTCAACCGTAAGTTGACGATGCGCATTCGTCAACCACGGGTTGACGAATGTTTTCCTGCGGAGCGGGTACTCGCGCACCATGCCAACGAGCGTTACGCGTGACATCGACGCGCCACGGGAACGGGTCTGGGAAGTGCTGGCCGACGGGTGGACCTACTCGCAATGGGTGGTGGGCAATAGCCGCATGCGTGCAGTCGACGCCGACTGGCCGGCGCCGGGCACCCGCATTCTGCACTCGATCGGGGTGTGGCCGGCCGTGATCAATGACGAGACCGTGGTGCTCAGCTGCACACCGCAGGAAGAACTGGTGCTGCTCGCGAAGCTGGGTCCGGTCGGCGCTGCACGAATCACGCTGCGGCTGAGCGATATCGAGGGCGGCTGCCGCGTGGAGATGATCGAGGTCGCGGTCGAGGGGCCGATGAAGTTCGTGCCCGACCGAATCCAGCTCGCCGGCTTCTGGCCGCGCAACCGGGAAACGACCTGGCGGCTGGCCAACCTCGCCGCGGACCGTGAGCCGGCCGAAATCGAACAGGCCTAGCCCGCGTCGCTGACCCGGAAGCAGTCCAGCGACGGGTCGGTCGCGTCCGGGATCGCCATGCCCGCGGCCTTGCCGCCGCTTTCACCGACAGCGAACTGCCGCACGTCGAGAAGAATGCGTCCTCGGCGCCGACGGCCTCGGCCATCAGTTGTTCGGCGTGCAGCAGATACTGGTCGCGCGACAGCCGGTCGTCGAGGCCGTTGAAAGCCAGCAGGTCGTCGGCGAAGGGCTGCAGGCCGAGCACCTCCCGAACCTGGGGATCGATTGCGCGTCCTTGACGGTGTCCGGGTGGGGTGAAGCCGTAACGGTCGTTCCTGCGGTAGTCCTCGATCGCCTCCAGCAGCGGTGCCTGCGCTTGGTCCATGGGCGCCGCGTACCCACGGATCGGACGGTGAATCGCTTTGCTCGGGCTTCCCGATTCCCCCACGGGCGGCGCGGCGCGACATAAACTCGCGCCATGGCAGGCCCGCGTAAATCCGAAGAGCGGCCCGACGTGAGCAAGATCGACAACCGGGCGCCGTCGGTGCCGCGGATGTTCCTGAATCGCGTCGCGGCTACCCCCAACGCTGAAGCGTTCCGCTATCCCGAGAACGACGGGTGGACCAGTGTCACCTGGGCGCAGGTTGGCGAACGTGTCGAACTGATCGCCGCGGGCCTCATCGCTTTGGGGATCAACCCCGAGGATCGAGTCGCGCTGGCGTCGGGGACTCGCTACGAGTGGGTCATCGTCGACTTCGGCATCCTGGCCGCGGGCGCGGCCACGACCACGGTCTACCCGAGCACCAACGCCGAGGACACCGCGTTCATCGTCGCGAACTCGGGCAGCCGCGTTGTGGTGGCGGAGAACCAGTCTCAGGTCGACAAGCTGACCGCCAACCGTGCCGATCTGCCCGCCGTCGAGAAAGTGGTGATCATCGACGGCACCAGCGAGGACGACTGGGTGATCACGCTCGACAATCTCGAGCAATTGGGCAAGCAGCTGTTGGCTGACCAGCCCACCGCGGTCACCGACCGGATCGACGCGATCCCGCCCGAGCAGTTGGCCACTCTGATCTACACCTCCGGCACCACCGGCAAGCCGAAGGGTGTGCGGTTGCACCACGAGGCGTGGACCTACACTGCGGCGGCACTGGATTCGCTGAATGTGTTGTCCGATCAGGACCTCAACTATCTGTGGCTGCCGCTGGCACACTCGTTCGGCAAGGTGATGCTGGCCATGCCGCTGCTGATGGGTTTCCCGACGGTCATCGACGGCCGGGTGGACAAGATCGTCGAGAATCTGGCGGTCATCAAGCCGACGTTCATGGGGGCTGTGCCGCGCATCTTCGAGAAGGTGCACGGCCGCATCACCGAGACCATGGCCGAAGAGGGCGGGGCGAAGAAGCGGCTCTTCGACTGGGCCAGCGATGTGGGCCTGCAGGTCTCGCGTGCCCGGCAGGCCGGCCACCGGGTCGGACCACTGCTGGCGTTGCAGCACAAGCTCGCCGACAGGTTGGTGTTCAACACCATCCGGCAGCGCTTCGGCGGCAGGCTGCGGTTCTTTATCTCCGGGTCGGCGGCTCTGGATCGCGACATCGCGCAGTGGTTCGACGCGGTCGGTGCCATCGTCCTGGAAGGCTATGGGCTGACCGAAACGTCGGCCGCGTCGTCGCTGAATCGCCTGCACGCGTATCGGTTCGGCACGGTCGGGTGGACGTTGCCGTACACGGACGTCAAGATCGCCGGCGATGGCGAGGTGCTGCTCAAGGGACCGGGCGTGATGAGCGGATACCACGACCTGCCTGAGGCGACCGCCGAGGCCATCGACTCCGACGGCTGGTTCCACACCGGCGATATCGGTGAGCTCGACGCCGAGGGCTTCCTGCGGATCACCGACCGCAAGAAGGACATGTTCAAGACCTCGCAGGGCAAATATGTTGCGCCCTCGGCGATTTCGGCGGCATTCAAAGGCATCTGCCCGTTCGCCAGCGAGATCATCATCTACGGCGAGGGCAAGCCGTACTGCGTCGCGCTGGTGAGCCTCGACGCTGAGGCCATCCGTGAATGGGCCGACCGCAATGGCATGGAAGGCAAGCCCTTCGAAGAGGTCGCCCGCGACGAGAAGACCAGGGCGATGGTCGAAGGGTACGTGGAAACCCTCAACAAGCATCTCAACCGGTGGGAGCAGGTCAAGCGGTTCGCGGTCATCGATCGCGAGTTGACGGTCGAGGCAGGCGATTTGACGCCGAGCCTAAAGCTCAAGCGCAAAGCGGTCGTGGAGAACTTCCACGACAACATCGACGAGCTGTACGGCTGACCATGTGGCGTTGCGGTGCACTGCTGGCCGCGACGGCGACGACCGCCGCGCTGGCGTTCGCGACGGCGCCCGCACACGCCGATGTCGCGGCGCCGCAGGCCGGCGCGCCCTGCCCGGCGGATCTCGCGGACGTGATGACCCGCTTGCCCAACGTCGGTGACTTCCTGGTGTGCCAGGCGTCGGGCAGTTGGGCGCCGGTGCTCGACCCGTTCGATCCCGTCAGCCGATGGCTGAGCTATGGCTCCGGAATAACGTTGCACGGTCAGGGTTTCCGCAACCCGAACCTGCGCTCGGGGTCGTGGACCGCCACCCCGCTGAACCCGGCCGCGGTGTGCGGCGCCGATCAGGTGACCGTGATCGGTCCGGGAGAGCTTGCGCCCGTTGTGCATTCGCTCGGGGAGGCCGGCCAGCCGCTGCAGCTGACCGTGTTGCCGAAGCTGTTCACGATCACGATGAACGGTGACTGTCTGTGGTCGGAGGACCACCCACCGGGGATGTGGTAGTCGCGTGTTCCGTCTGACGGTGCAGGACGTGTTCGTCATCAAGAATCGCGGCCTCGTCGCCACCGGCCGCGTCGAGCTCGGTCAGATCGCGGTCGGCGACGAGGTGCGGATCAACGGGAACCGGGCGGTTCACGTCGACGCGATCGAGAGCTTCCGCAAGAAGATGGACGAGGCGGCGGAAGGGGCGAACGTCGGGCTGCTGTTTTCGGGCCTCGGCCGCAGCGACCTGTCGCCGGGCGACGTGCTCACCGCGGGCGCGGTGGAGCCAACCTCGGGCGGCGTGGACGTGAGTCTGTAGACCAAGTGGTCCCCAGGGGCGGGGGCCGGTGGCCCAAGGGGGTGGCCACTTCGCGTAGCCCATCCCTGGGGACCCGCTTGTGACGGTCGGACTTCGGTGTGATTGCGCTACCGGGCCCCGACCGGTCGGCTGTGTTCTCAGCGTCGTCAAAAATCTACGGCAAAGGTGGCGGTCAGCGGCCGTTTTCACCAGAAAAATTGACGATGAGGTAAGGTTGTGCTTGGTGGGGCATCAGTGTTCTTCTGACCCCCGCCATAGCGCAGGACCGTAGTTGACCGGCGACGGATTGACAGGTCTGGCCAGCAGGGTCACAGGCAGGCGGAAGTGTTCTCGCAGGAACGCGTCGTGGTTCTTAGCTCCACGTCACGGGCAGTGCGACCAGGCCGTGCGACAACGAATGGAAGCCCGCGTTCAGGGTGGCGGGATCGGTGCACAGTTGCAGTGTCGGGAACCGGGGGATGAGCTGGGAGTAGACGGTCTTGAGCTCCAGGCGTGCCAGCGCCGCGCCGAGGCAGTAGTGCAGGCCGTATCCAAAGCCGACGTGTGCGGCGCCGGTGCGGGCGAGGTCGACGCGATCAGGGTCGGTGAAGACGTCCGGGTCATGGTTGGCCGCTCCCGGGTCCAGCAGCACCAGGTCGCCTTCGCGGATCGTCACGCCGTCGGCGTCGATGTCGCCTCGGGCGTAGCGCGGTACGCCGACTCCGCCGGTCATGCCGGCGCGCAGAATCTCTTCGACGGCCTTGGGGACGAGGTCGGGGTTGTGCAGCAGCGCTTGCCATTGGTCGGGATTGCTCAACAACACCAACGAACCGACCCAGATCTGGGTCACCGTCGTCTCGTGTCCGGCGAACAGCAGCTGCATCGCCAGGGTGGCGATCTCGAAGTCGGCGAGATCCGGCTCGTCGCACAGGCGGGAGATGACGTCATCGTCCGGGTGGGCGCGCTTGGCGCTCACCAACTCCATGCCATAACCGATCAGGGATTCGAGGCCTTTGAGGGAGACGTCGTCGTCGGGTGAGAAGGCGGCGTCGTCGACCCAGAGCCGGAAGCGGTCCCGGTCGGCGTAGGGGACGCCGAGCAGGTCGCAGATCACCAGGATGGGCAGGGGCAGCGCCAGGTCGGTCAACAGGTCGGCGGGCGGGCCTTGGCGTTCCATATCGTCGAGCAGGTCGGCGCACAGTCCCTCGACCTTCGGTTGCAGAGTGCGCATGTGCCGGGGGCCGAAGTGCGGCTGCAGCAGTTGGCGCATCCTGGCGTGGTCGGTGGGCTCGGAGTCGAAATCTCCGATGGGGCCGCCGAACAACGCCGAGGTTCGGCTACGCGGGGCGTTGGCGGGGTCGCGGTGGGTGCGGCCGAGGAGTTCGTTGTCCATCAGCCGGCGCACGAGCGAGTAGCCAGTTACCAGCCAGGCCTCGTCGCCGACGGAGGTGAGGACTTTGTGGATCGGACCGAGGCCCTGCAGCGCGACGAGGTCGTCGGGTGAGCGCAGTGGATGACTCTGACGGAACGGCAGCTGCGCGGGAGCGGTCATGGTTGGAGCGTACGACCGTCGGCGGTGCCAGGGGAACATTTTTAAGACTATTGGTCTTGTTTGCTTGCACCTTACTATCGAGCCGTGGCTCGCATCGATCGTCGCAGCGTGATTGCCCTCGCCGGATTATGCGCTGCGTCGGTGGCGACTGCCCTGTGGCTTCCTCCCGTCGCCTTCGCCGACGCCGCGTCCTGGAACGGCGACTACGCCATCACGTTCATCGTCGGCCCCAAGGGCGGCACGAGCGTGGCGGCCGGTCAGCCCGAGCAGCAGCACACCGAAACCTATGGGCTGCAATCGACCTGTGCGGTCGGAAAGTGCACCGCCACGATCACGAGCGGTCCTCCGCCGAGCAACCCGACGGTTCCGCAGCCAGTTCAGTTCACCTGGGACGGGTCGGCCTGGACGCAAGCCAGCGACTTCCAATGGCAATGCATGATGCCCGACGGGTCGATCCAGTGGAATCCAGCCCATGCCGAGGTGCGCTATACCCCTCAGGCCGACGGGTCCCTCGCCGGCACGATGCACACCGAGATCTTTAGCGGTGCCTGCCAGGGGACGGTCGATATGAACATGACCGCAGAGCGGGTGTAGCTGCGCCAGGCTTGCACGCGCCGAAGCTACGTCCTTTGCAGACAAGGACATTCGGCCCGCTGACGTCACCGTGCTCGAACTGGTGGGTCTGAGTGCGGCACGGTTGTCGAAGATGATCGGCCCGACGAGGGGCGGCCAACGAAACCTCAACGGTCTTTCAGGCGGTGCGAACTTGATCGGGCGGGAAATGGCCTCAGCTTGCGTAAAGCGTGGTGCGCGATACTGGGATTGAATCTCATTTTAAGTTTGCTAGCATTGAAGCTGTGATCAGTGCATATCGCAAAAGTCAGCTAATAGTAGGGCATTTAGTGTGTGGAAGCCTGTGGAAGCGTGCGGAAAAGAGTGTGCTGTAATTAGCCCACCGTTAGCCCGTGGGCACTCCTCAGCCCACGTTCCACCCACCTCTTTATCGCGGAAAGGCCCAAGGCAATGGCGCGCACCTCAGGCGCCTTCGGCACCGTCGAGCAACTCTCAGTCGAGGCCGTACATTCGACGAAACAGGGTTGGGTAGATCTCAAGCGACGTAATCGCTCCCGTCCCACCGCAGGGTCTCGTGGGTCCACGTTCCTTCGGCACATGAGGGTGTGCAGTCGTTCATGGAGTGCCGAAGCTGGTACTTGCCGTCCGCTCCGGGACCCACGAGTTCGACGTCGATCAAATCTCGACCCAATTGGTCGAATCCGGAAGTAGTGGGAACAAGCACCAACACTTGTGGTGGCGCGTGGGCTGACATCGAGCGAAACTCAATGAATACATTGCCCGTGGCATCCGTAGGTGGGTCAGCGAATCCCAGCCCAAGACCAGCATCGAGTGAGATCGGAGAGAGCGCGTCCCCCGACGGCAAGACAACTGAAACGCACCCCGAGTCCATCCTGACTCTGTTCTCCCCCAGGAGCAGGAAGATCCGCATCGGACCAAGTTGCGGGTGCTGGAAATCGTAGTGCGCCGTTACGGAGCCGGTGCATCCGGAATTCGCTGGCGGGTGCACCGGAAGCACCGCTTCTGTGACCGTTGGAGCCCTTGGCGTTGTGGTTGCCACAGACGGTGGCGGTGTGGTCGTGCCCGTGGTCGTCGTCGAGTCAGTGCGCGACGCAATTACGGCGGTGGTCGCTTGCGGGTGCTGCCATGGCCGCCACAGCATCCCGACAACGCCGATCAACACGACGGTTACAGCGACTCCGCCCAGGACAAGCCGAGATCGAGTGGCGGATGGTTTAATTAGCGTTCCACCGCTGGTGGGGGCGGCTGTTCGGAATTGGACTGCGGCTTGGGTCGTTGCGTTGGCAGACGCACCTGCCTGTCCAGGCAAAGCAGCGGTCAAGGCCTGCGTAAACGCCGAACAGCTTGCGAAACGGTGAGCCGGGTTTTTGGCCAGTCCTTTGTGGAGTGCGTCGTCAAGGCGTGCGCAGTCCGGGTGAAAGTCAGCCAGACTGGGCGGTGTCGTGTTGAGGTGTCTGCTGATCACGACGGCGGGGTTGGAGTGCGGAAACAGTTGTGCGCCCGTCAGCAGGTTGTACGTCGTTGCGGCCAGGGCGTATTCGTCAGCTCGCCCGTCCATCGGCTCGCCCATCAGTTGTTCTGGCGCTGCGTACGCGACAGTCCCCACCGTCATGTTGGTTGTGGTCAGGCCGTTGGTGTCTTCGAGTGGGCGGGCGATGCCGAAGTCGGTGAGGAAGATGCTCGGGTCGTCGGTTTCAAGGTCGGCGACCACGATGTTGGCCGGTTTGACGTCGCGGTGCAGTAGGCCCTTCCGGTGGGCATAGTCTAAGGCGCTGGCCACGGCGGTCACTATTCGCAAGACGAGATCAACTGGCATCCCTGCGGGATAGCGCTGCTCGATGAGTTGGGCGGTATCCGTGCCGTCGATGTGGTCCATTGCGATCCACAGCTGGCCGTCGTGCTCGCCGCGATCATGGATGCCAACGATGTGCGGGTGTCGCAATCCAGCCGCTAGGTCAGCTTCGCGGATGAACCGCTCTCGGAACGAGGGATCACTGGAGATGTCGGCTCGCAACACCTTCAGGGCGTCTTGGCGTGGCAGGCGGGGGTGCTGGACCAAATAGACCTCACCCATGCCCCCGGAACCCAGCAGCCGCAGCACTCGGTATCCGGCGAAGGTCTCACCGATCCGCAGCGGCATGGGCGAATGTTAGCGGTTCAGACCTAGTTCGAAATGGATTATGCGGTAGGCAATTTCACGTCGACCCACCCAGCAACATAGCTGTCTGGCACGCTGCCACACGCGTTCTGAGTGCTGCATACGAACCAGTTGGCGGTGCTATTTATCGTTGGCCCCGTCTTGATTGCGTACTCGGTGAGGGCGCCAGCGGTTGAGTTCGGGGGGATTTTGATGTCTCCTGGCGAGTACGGACCCGTCCCGGGTGTCTCGGCAGTGGTCGGCAGGGCTACATCAACCCAGTTGTCGACTTGGTCGGCTGTGAGCCACATGCCGCCAATTGCAGGGTCGAAACCTAGCCAGTCGCCGAACGCGGTGACGTTCGGCGCGTAGATGGCGCGCCGTGTCCCGTCAAACTCCGCTCGAATATCGCCGGCAACCGGAGCAGATGCTGGGTCGATCGCGACAGTCACGGGCGAATTCGATGTAAAGAAACCGTCGGTAACTGTTGCGGTGAACGTGTCAGTTTGGTCGGCCCCAACCTGGGCGGCATTTTCGCGTGCGCCTGCGGTGGGGTAGTAAGTGAACGCTCCGGATCCCGGCGTGACCACGATGTAGCCGTGGGCCGTCGAAGTGGGCGCACTGTAGGCCAGCACGTCTCCATCGGCATCGCTGGCGGTGATCTGGCCCGTGACAGCTCCGTTGGCGGCAGGAGCATCCGTGGTGTAGTTCAGGATGCTCGGCGAACTGTTGGGAACGAGAAGGTCGTCCCAGCCCGCCACTTGTGAACTCTGGGCGAAGAATGCTCCCGTGGTTGGCGTGGCGACTAGCCATGCCTTGGGGGCGAACAGGGCATCGGATTCGTCGAAGATGGTCCGGATGGCCACGTCACCGGTTTGAGGATCCCACTTGACTGAGTTGGTGGGATAGCTCACGGACGGGCTAATGGGAACGGTGACCGGAACAGCTCCGACGAGAAAGAGTGGGTCCCAGCCTTGCACCTGTGACGTCGAGGCAAGTGTTGCCCCGATCGAGGAGCTGGCTACGAGCCACGCCATGTTGGGGTAGGTGCTCTCATCGAAGGATGTACGGATGGCGACATACCCCGTCGAGGGATCGCGCAAAATGTCGCCTTGCACGTAGGTGGCCAGGGCTGGGCTCACTGCCACAGTCACCGGCACGACAACGGCACCACCATGGCCGTCAGTAACCGTTACGGAGAACTGGTCGAACAGATCGGTGCTAGTTGCTTCGGATAGGTATGCGTCTCGTCGAGCGTTGGCAGTTGGGGTGTAGGTAAACTCTCCGTTTGCCGTCACGGTGACGCTGCCGTTACCGGCGCTGGAAACGCTGTAGCTCAACGTATCGCCGTCGAGGTCGCTTACATCAATGATCGTCCCTGATACCTGTCCGCTGACGCTATTAGTCGAGCGATCGGTAACGCCACCCCCAGTGGGGTTGCTGTTGGAGGGCGTTATCGAAACGACGATGGTTGTGCTACCGCTGCCGCCGTAGCCGTCGGTGGCGCTGACGGTAAAGGTGTCGGATCCCGGGGTTGTGGATCCACCGCTGCTGAGACTGTGGGCGTAGGTGGGGTCAGGAGTGAACAGGTAGCCGCCTGGTGCGGTGGTCACGGTGCCGTGACCGGCTGCCAGGCTGGTGGTGGTGGCCACGGTGTCGCCATCGACATCTCCCTTAACGACCGAAATCGTCGTAGTGCCATCGGCGTTGGGGGTGGCAGTCACGGTCAGAGTGGGATTGGCGTTTGTCGGGGTGATCGTAACGGCAGTCGAGGAACTGGTTGTCCCGCCGTGGCCGTCGGTGCCAGTGATCGTGACTGTGTCTGAGCCGGGTGCCGTCGATCCTCCGGTAATGAGACTGTGCGCATAGGCGGCATCCGGGGTGAAGGTGTATCCACCTGGGGTGGCGGTGAGGGTGCCATGGCCGTTGGCGACCGTCGCGGTGGTGGACACACTATCGCCGTCAAGATCGCTCTTGACGACTGAGATCGTCGTGGTGCCATCGACGTTCGGAGTCGTGGTCACCGTCAGGGTGGGCGCGTGGTTGACTGGCGTTACCGTGACGTTGAGGGTGCGATTACTGGTCGTACCGGAAGTGCCGATCAGTCCAAAGGTCAACAAGTGCAGTAGCCCGGGCAGCCCGTGGATAGCGAAGCCGCTCGCGGCATCGCTGACCGACACCGTGAACGTATCTGGACCGCCGGTCAGGTGCGCCCAAGTGGCATCAGGCGTGTAGGTATAAATGCCGCTGGCCTGATCAATGTGAACCGTGCCGTGAACCGGCTCCTTGATGATCGAGTAGGTCAACGTCGGGCTATCGGGGTCAACGGCTCCCAGCTCTCCAGTTATCACACCCGAACTCTTCTGACCGGTCTGGTGAGGGTTGAGTGTCGGAGTTTGGTTGTTGAAAAACGCATTTAGGGATTGGAAGAAGCCGGTGACTGGATCAACACTTGCCTGCGCGTGGATGATGGGTCGTTGGTCACTGGCTACCGAGGCTGCAGAGGCTGTGACCAAAGCTTGCGCCTGGATGGGTGGACCGGAGAACGTCCCGCTAGGGCTGGCAGGCCGCAGGGTAGATCGTCTCCGTAGTGCGGAAGCAGCCACCGGTTGCTCGGTCGATGACACAGCTGCGACTGCAGCGGCAGCAGAGCCGGACCCACTCGTCGTCGTTCTGGGCACCACTGGTTGCGATGACGATTGCGCCGTGCTTGTGGACGTCCTGCGCTGGTGACCTCCCACCATGGTTTTCGGGGAGCTGTGCTTACTGGCCGGGCTCGCTGTGGCCGACGGTGAGCCATCCGACGATCCGGGGCCCTCAGCATGTGCAATTCCGGTTCCGGTCGCCAACGCCGCACCGACCCCGAGGCTCAGTGCTCCGATACCCAGCCACCCGTACGGCTGACGGTGTACCCGAGCCCGATGCCGACCGGCCCCACGCTTGCCATGATTCAATGCCACAAGATCCCCCCGGTAATCAGCGACTGGGACAATTAGTACCAGCTAGCTAACTCGTTTACATAACAAACGGGCATTATCGCGTCGCGACAAGCCGGGTTCGGCCTGGCGCGTGCTCAGCTCATAGTCCTCTCGCCGATTGACAGGCGTTCCTGGCCCCTACTTCACCGCTGTGAACGCGGCCCGTCCTCAGACCCTCGCAACTGCGGCATCAGATGCTCACGGCGGAGTATTTGCCCATTCATAGCTCACAAGGTGCGAAAGCGGGTGTCAGATATAGCATTTGAGCTGCGAATACACGTGGTGCGCGATACTGGGATTGAAGTAGGCGGTCTCGGTGTTCCTGGATTAATTGTCTGATCAGCGCAGATGGCCTCTGAACTGCTGACACGCTGGACAGTATCGCGTGAGCCAAGCGGAGTCAACCGGAACATGCCGTATGCTCATGTGGCACGTATTTGGCACGAAACGGGTACTGGGTTCGTCCCATTGTTGCTCCGGTGAGGCGGCGGATTTGGCACGCAGTTTGGCGCGGGACACCGACAAGCGGGAGAAGCGCGGCTTCGGCAACATTCGCAAGTTGCCGTCCGGTCGGTATCAGGTCAGGTTCACCGATCCCGACGGCAATTACATCAAGGCTCCGAAGACTTTCGCCGCCAAGGTCGATGCCGAGGCATGGCTGACTGACCGCCGACGCGAGATCGACGCCAAGCTGTGGAACCCGGCATCTGTGGCCCAACCCGAAAAGGTCACCTTCGGCGCCTACGCTGCCACGTGGCTCGCCGGTCGTCAGGTCGCTGGCCGTCCGATCAAGGCGCGTACTCGGGAGCACTACCAGGCCATCCTCGACGACCACCTACTCGAAACCTTCAGGAATCGACAGCTTGCCTCGATCACGCCGAAAGATGTTCGCGAGTGGTACGCCGCGACGCTTGCGGATCGGCCAACTATGCGTAGCCACGCCTACAGCCTGTTGCGCACCATCATGGGTAGCGCTGTCGCCGACGAGCTGATCGACGCAAATCCATGCAGGATCACCGGCGCGGGCCGGGCCAAGCGAGTGCATAAGATTCGACCCGCCTCCGTTGACGAGCTGGCCACAGTCACAGCGGCGATGCCCGAGCGATTACAGCTCATGGTGACCCTGGCGTCCTGGTGCGCTCTTCGCTTCGGCGAGACGGTCGAACTGCGGCGGGGGGACGTCGACCTATCCGATGAAGTAATCCGCATCCGACGCGCAGCGGTGCGAACCAACGGTGGCACATTCGACATCACCACGCCGAAATCAGACGCGGGAGTGCGCGACGTCGCCATACCGCCGCACATCATCCCGCAGATTGAGTCACACCTGTCGAAATTCGTTGGTCGCAAGCGTGACTCGCTAATCTTCGCGAACGAGACTGGTGGCCACCTGCAGCCGTCGACGCTATATCGACATTGGTATAGAGCGCGGGACACGGCTGGCCGCGGCGACCTCCGCTGGCACGATCTGCGGCACTCCGGCGCCGTCTTGGCCGCCGCGACCGGGGCCAGTCTCGCGGAGTTGATGGCGCGACTAGGTCACTCGACGCCCCAAGCTGCGATGCGGTATCAGCACGCGGCGCAAGGTCGAGACCGGCAGATTGCCGCGCTGCTGTCGAAGATTGCAGAGAACGGGGGAGCTTGATGCGGCCGGATGCGGCGACGGTGCTACTGGTGTGCGGCATCGACAACTGTCACAAGGTCGTTGGAGAGATTCGCGGCGATAAGGCGTTGATGCACAATAAGTTCGGTGACCGCACCGTCCCTTACACGCCTCGGCACACAGAGGAGAGCCTCGGCTTCCCGCCCGGAACGGTTCTGCGCGACGCCCGCACCGGCGAGACCCTGGAGCAACAACAGGATCGGAAGTTCGACGACCTCGACCGCGAGACACTTCGGTATGTCGAGGATGACCGCCGGGTCGCCCGGCGTTACGACGCGGGCTCGCAAGAGATCTCAATCGACCTAGTCGGCCACTTCGTTTGTCCCGAGCACGGAGTCGTCGAGCTGCCAGACCCAGACGCGGTAGTAGAGCGCCTGCGGTCATTCGTTGCCAACACGCAGATCGGCAGCAGGCGGAAATACTTCATGTTCCGCGGATAGCTCGTACACTTCACGGCAGAGACCTCGCGGTGCGCGAAAGCCCGGTTCCAGTCGGGCGCGGTGTAGGCAACCGAATCAGCCCAGAAAGGCTGGTTCCGTGGTGCCTCAATCCACACCATCGGCTCGTCGTCGCTACGTCAAGATCGCTGAGGCGGCCGAATACCTCCAAGTCACCGATCGCACGATCCGTCAGATGATCGCGGACGGGCGACTGACCGGATACCGTAGCGGCGGCCGTCTGGTCCGCCTCGACCTAAACGAGATTGACGGCGCAATGAAGCCGTTCGGCGGTGCCGCTTGAACGGCAGAAGGCCGGCCCCGCCACAGGACCGGCCCTCAGACAACATCACCGATACCGCCAAGTCTAGCGCCAGCCGGCCGCAGGAGGCGCACGCCGACCTCGGACTCGTCGACGAAGATCCGGCCGGTGGTGACCGATGAGTGCTCAGATCCCGCCCATAGGCCCGCATCCCAGCGTGGACGTGCTGCTGGTCGGTGCGGCGCTGTGGGAGTCCGATCATCTGGCGCTGGTGTCGCTGGCGTTCGTTCGGGATGACGACATTGAGAACCCTGCGCTTGCACAGATTCTCGCGACGGTGCGCTCGATGGTCTACGCGCACCAAGCGCACAGCCCGCAGCTGGTGCTCGCCGAGCTGAAACGAGCCGGATCGTTGACCCCAGCCGTGGCCGAACAGCTCAAGGCCGCAACCACGTCCGGTGCTGACCCCGCTGCAGTGCGCCAGTACGCGATCGCCTCGGTGGCGGACTCGTTGCGACGTCGGACTGCCGCGGCAGGTGCGGCACTGTCTGCCATCGCCGAGGGTGCTGAGGCGGATATTGCTCCGATGGTCGAACGGGCCGCCACCTCTGTGCGGGATTGCGCCGACCGTCTTGCCACCCTGCGGGGTAAAGATGGGTAGCGAGCTATTCAGCGACCCGGTGTTTCGTGGCACCGCGGTCGAACCCGATTGGCCCGCTGACGATCCCGGACCATCGCAGCCGCCGCCGGAGGAGCACGGACCGCCGGCATTGGCCGAACTCTTGCTTTCTCGATCGGCACTCACCACTCTGCCCGATCCCGAGCCCCTTATCGACGACGTACTCGATCGCGGAACCGTCGCACTCCTGTACGGGATGTGGGGTACCGGCAAGAGCTTCATTGCATTGGACTGGGCCGCCAGCGTGGCCACAGCACGACCGTGGCAAGCGCGGATGACCGAGGCGTGCCGGGTTCTGTACGTGGCGGCCGAGGGCGCGTTTGGCCTCAAGGCGCGCCTACAGGCCTGGGAGTCGGGCTGGCAGAGGACCATCCCCGACGGCACCTTCGATGTGCTCCCTCGGCCAGTCAACCTCACCCACTACGGCGACATGAACGGACTAGCCGCGCTGGTGGAATGGAACGGCTATGGCCTCGTCGTCATCGACACGCTCGCGCGGTGCATGGTGGGCGCCGACGAGAATTCAGCGAGGGATTGCGGGGTTGTCGTCGATGCTCTCACTCGGCTGCGCGAGCAGACACCCGGCGGTCGCGGCGTGGTGTTGGGGGTGCACCATAGCGGCAAGGATGGCCGGACCTTCCGAGGATCTTCGGCATTCGAGGCCGGCGCTGACACGGTCTACTCAGTGTCGCGAGACGCCGAGAACGGCTCCATCATCCTCAGCCGGGAGAAGCGAAAAGATGGCCCTCAACAGGACATTCACTCGCTGAAACTCGATCCGATACCCGGCACCGGCAGCGTCACAGTTGCCGCGTCTCACCCCCTGCGACACGAGCACCGATCTGACGCCCTGCTGTCTCACTTCGCGTCTCACTTCGCCGATACAGGTGCGACGGCAACGGCATTGCGGGATACGAGCGACCTGCAGCGCGCCACGTTCTACCGAGCACTGAATGACCTCGTAAAACGAGGCGATCTCATCAACACCGGCACAGATCAACGCCCCTTCTACAAGTTAGCGGTCAAATGAACTCTGTCTCAAGCCGTCTCAGTCTCGTCTCACCCGACCGTCTGTCTCATCTCACCCCCGGTTCTATAGAACCGGGGAGTGAGACTGAGACGGTGAGACGGGAGTCGGAATACGACCCCCTGATGCTCCCTCTGCTCGGCGAGATCGCTCGTCACTGGCAGCGCATCCATCCAGGCGATCTAACCGCGCCAGAAGCTTTGCGGCTTTTAGGCGTGCTGACCGACATCTCCGAGAGAATTGAGGGCGGCCGATGAGAATCGACGCCGCCAAGAACCACATCGACGCCGAAGTGTGGTCGCAGGAGAGATCTCCGCGGGTGCGCTTCCGTATTGGGTGGCAGCGCTACACCGCGACCGCCGACGAAGCAGTCAAGTTCGCAGAGGAGCTGCTGCGTGTCGCCGAGGAGGTGCGCAATGCCTCGTGACGTCCTCGAACTGCTGCATTTGCGTTGGCGTGCAGCGCAGTTCCACCTGGCCCACACGCTGCGTGATGGTCGACAGACCCGCGGCTTGCGGGGTGCGATGCGTATCGAGGGGATCACTCCCGGCGACTTTGTCGAGGAGCTCGAGCTGCTGCGCAGCGAGTTCGGGCGCAATCCGACTGGGCAGGCGTTGACCTCCCTGCGTCGGGAGATCGATCGGCTCTGGCTCGAGATGCAGGTCCGGTCATGATCGAGCGAGTCAGCGGCGTGCTGCTGGGGCCGGCCGAGGCGCAATACCTGCTCGATGCATTCGATGTCCTCCTGCTGGATCGCCACCCAACCCCGCCACTGGCCGACTTCATCGCGCGGCTGCAGAGGGTCGCGAAACTTGCGCTATCGCAAGAAAACACTCCGCCTAGCGCAAGAAAAGTTGACGCGCAACAGGATTCGAGCCACATTGCCCAGTATGACCTCGTCGGCAGTCGAGAAGCGGCCAGCATCCTGGGATGCACGCAGTCGAATGTCCGCGATCTTGCGCGCCGGGGGCGCCTACCGCGTCACCGTGCCGGTCGGGGGTGGGTATATCCGGCGGCTTCCGTTGTCGCCCTTGCCGAGAAGCGGGCAGCGCTGCGGAGTTGAGCGTGGCTGAACTGCGGATCTACGACAGCATCGGCCTTGGTGGCATCACCGCAGCTCGGTTCGCAGATCAGCTCGAAGCAATGACCGCCCCGACACTGGACATCCGCATAAACAGCGAGGGCGGCTCTGTCTTCGACGGCATCGCGATCCACAACGCCATCAAGCGCCACCCGGCTAACACCACCGTCTACATCGACGGACTGGCCGGCTCGGCGGCCAGCTTTATCGCGATGGCGGGCGACGAGATCGTGATCAACCGCTACGCCAAGATGATGATCCACGACGCCAGCGGCATCGTCGTAGGCCGCGCTTCCGACATGGGCGCCATGGCGAACGTCCTTGACACGCTGAGCCAGACCATCGCGCAGGTCTACGCCGACCGCGCAGGCGGCACGCCAGACCACTGGCGCCAGGCCATGCTCACCGAAACCTGGTACAGCGCAGACGCGGCCGTCACCGCAGGCTTGGCCGACCGCGTCGAGTCGGCAACCACGGTGCACAACAACGCGGTTCCGACGCAACTCTCGCGCGCCGTAGCGGTCGCTGCGGCAAGGCGTGCACGAAACCACCGACTCACCGCCGAACTGAAAGGCTGAAATGTCCACCACCATCACGAACGCGTCGGTTTATGACCCGGGCGCGAACATCACGGCCGAGGCCACCGCCACCGTCACCGCACGGACGTTCCTCGCGATCTCCGGAAGCCGTACGAGCGGCGGCAACATCGCCGTAGCCCCGGCCACCGCGGCCGGCCGAATCTGCGGCGTCGCTGGCAATGACGCAGCATCCGGTGATCTCGTGACGCTGATCCGCGGCAACTCCCGGGTCGTCAAGGTCACCGCCGGCGGAAGCATCGCGGCCAACGCCGAAGTCGAAGTCGGCGCCAATGCGAAGGCCGTCACCAAGTCCAGCGGTGTGGCTGTCGGATATGCCATCACTGGCGCATCATCCGGCGCCGTCGCCGAGATCAGCTTGTACTGAGAGGAATCGAGATGACCAACGCACTTATCCCCGAGCTGAACGGGCGCCGGCTCACCGTCGACATCGCGCTCAAGCAGCCGACCATCATTCGGGCCAAAATCGCCCAACTCGCAGACTCGCAGATCCTCCTGCCCAAGTTCTTCCGGCACCTCGGCGTGCCGATCCAGGGCGGCGGGATGCTTTACACCGTCATCCAGGCGTCGGATTTCTTCACCAGCGACGTCGAGAAGCGCAACGCCCTGTCGGAGTACAAGGTGGTCGAAGGCGTCGACCCCGACCCGACGCTGGCCAAGGTCGAAGACTGGGGCGGCAAGTTCCAGATCGGCCAGGAGACGCTTCTACGCAACGACGTCAATTACCTCACGCAACAGAGCACCCAGCTCGCGAACACCATCGCCCGCAAGCTCGATGTCAAGGCGATCGCCACCGTCGAGGCAGCGATCAGCGGCGCCAACGTCGTCACTGGGCATGACTGGTCGAATCTCGTCACCGTCGGTGACCCGACGACGCTGACCCCTTCCGGCGAGCTGCCCACCGCGGACCTCTCCGCTGCCCAGCTCGCCTCGGATCTGCAAGAGCTCGGCGTGAAACATGATCTGCTGGTTGTGCATCCGAACGAAGCACACAGCCTGCGCGTCGCGTACGGCGACAAGCTCCAGAGCATGCTCGATAGCGCCGGTGTAGGCCTGTTCTCCAACCCGCGCATCACGCCGGGCGTCGGCTGGGCAATCGAGTCGGGCCAAGTCGGCACCGTCGGATTCGAGGCGCCCCTGACGGTCGATGTCTGGGAGGACAAGGCCACCCGCTCCTGGTGGGTCCAGGCCTACGTCGTGCCCGCTATGGGCGTCGATCGCCCCTTTGCTGCAAAGAAACTGACCGGCCTCGCCGGATAAGGAGGAACCATCATGGCGCTCACCTTCGACGACTAGCAGGCAGCCGAACTGCTCGAGACCCTCGGTTTGCCCACCAACACCACCGACATCGCGGTCGCTCTGGCGACAGCTAAGGACGCCGTCGCCAACGGCGGGCCCGCGGACCTGCAACCGTCAGCCATCGTGGCTGCAGCCAAGGCCGCCGGCCTCGAAGCGATGGATGTCGCCACCGCTGAGGCGCTCCGTGCCGAGGCCGCGGAGGGCCGACAGATCAAGGCTACGGTGGCGCGCCAGCGCATTGAGGAAACGGTCACCAACGCCGTCCAGAAGGGCAAGATCACCCCGGCCCGCAAGGATCACTGGATCAACCTGCTCACCGCCGATCCCGGCATGGGCGAAGTGCTGAACAACCTGCCCGACGAGATGGCTGTGCCCTTCAACGAGATTGGCCACAGTGTTTCCAACGAGGACGGCTCGCCCAACATCCCGGCCGACCAGTGGCAGTGGTGATATGGCACTCGGCGCATTCCGCCGGGGGAGGGAAAGCCTGATTGGCGGTCTCGCCTGCGCCTGGCCGGCCCCCCAAAGAATGTTCGGGGTGGGTACCCCATCGGCCAAATGACCGCGATTCAGGATTTTTTTACCCAGGCCGAAAATCTTTCCCTGGACAGGGGCGCGCTCACCGACCCGGACGCTGACCGACATCGGGAACACGCTTGCGGAGCAGGCGATCCTGGCGCTGGCCGGCAAAGCGGACGGTCGCGAACTGCCTGACGCCGTCGCCGAGTGGCGCACACCCTTTCTGGCTGGGCTGTCAGATACCCTCGACGACGCCGACGTGATTTCGGTGGTCGAATGGCTCGTAACGGCGGATTCGAGGGCCTCTCGACTGCTCTGCAGACCGCGTTCGGTGACCTCTATCACAACCCCGAACTCGTCGACAAGCTGTGCGCAGACCCGCACCGAATCGCAGATTTCGTCGACGATCCGCTGCGGCTGGAGTCACCGTTTCCAACCCTCGTTTGGCATACCACCGCGGCGACAACCGTGGCCGGCGTCCTGATACCGGCTGGCTAAACGCGTGGAGTTATGCGTCGGGCCGCGAGCGTCAATCAGGTAAGCGGTCACCTCGAATTCGGTGCAGGGCCTCACCGGCGCCCCGGTCGCCATCTCGCGGTGCTGGCGCTCACCGTGTTCATTGAGGAATGGCTAACTCTGTAGTCCTCCAGCTGTCAGTCCAGAATCCCCAGACTCCGTACACACCGCGAAAGATCTCAACTGGGCTTTCTCCTCAAAAAACAGGGCCTCTGAACGCTCCTCAAAAAACAGGGCCTCTGAACGTGAGGTCTCTGTGGTTTCCGCGTGTTTTGTGCCCGGCCTGACTCAGGAGTAAGAGAAGATCTTTTCCGACATGCCGGAAAATCAGCCGCACACAAATGACTGTGACGCCTACCGAGCACAACACTGGAGCGTCCGCGCGGCGAGACCGCTGTGCGCTGAATCAGTAGCTATCGTCATCAGCGCTTGGCAGGCTGGCGCCAGGGTTGGAAATATCTCCGCTGAGAGGTTGGCACAGGACCTATCAGGCCGGTACGAGCCCTTCTCAGTGCAGCTCGTTGGTGAGCATACTGGCACAGTCCGACTGGACGGCAGCGTTTACGACGACGCACAAGCAGGAGAGGCGGGCGATCCACCTGAGCCGGTAGGTGGGCTCATTCGCAGGTTCAGCCGGGACGTAGAAACCTCAGAAATCGTCGCCAACCATGACCTGCTCTATCTTTACCCGAGGGCACGTCGGCGGGGCTTCTCGACGAGTCTGTGGCGGGAAATCGAGCCTTACTATCGGGCGTCCGGTGTTGCGAGGGTTGAACTGCAAGCCACCCTCGAAGACGGAGGCTACGTTTGGGCAAGAGCAGGCTATGACTGGGATCCGACCCCCTGGAAGCTGGAAAGATCGCTGGAAAATGTCCGCAAAGTCGCCGAGCGGATGGAGTCACATCCCGCCACGACGCCAAGTGACCAGGCACTACTCCGAGCCGTCATCGACTCGCTCCACGTCTACATAGATGACTTGCCGTCTCCACAGCGGTTGGCGGGGTTATCGACCGCAGACGCGCCCAATCTAGGCAGAACCATGATGCGTCGGGCAGAATGGTATGGAGTGCGTTACTTGTGAAAGGGAGGTGGCTACCACATGGGTATCTACCAAGACCCCCGCATGGTGGCGCTCCGTGCTGCGCAAAGCCGCGAAAATGCCAAACTTTACGATCAGTTCTTGCGCCTCCACCCTGAGCTCGACGGCTACATAGACCGCGACGACTGGACGCCAGCGGAAGATGAAGCCTTCAGAGAGTTCGCGGCCTCCGTCGTACACAGGCACGCGCAAGAGAGACAAGCCCTCGTTACAAAGCTCGGCGGTAAGCCGTCGCCGCTGTCCGAATTCCAGTTTGCTCAGGCAATCGCGACGGCCTGTCAGCGCTAGTCGCTGAGTTCCGACGCCTGGGGATATTCCGCGCACGATGCTGTCGGGACGAAACCCCTGATCTGAGCGCCGACCATGCGCGAGACTCGGCCACATGGCGTGGGAGTGGGTCGCCCCTGTGGCGACAGCGACAGTAGCGATATCAATCGGTGGGGCCGGCATTTTTTTCACGTGGCTGACTGGTAAGCAGGCCCGCGATGACGCCAGAGCGAGCGCAAGAGAGGCCCGCGAACAAGAGCGGCTTGAAAACGCCTACATAGGCATGCTGGACATGGCCGAGCGGGTCGGGCAGTGGGTACGGATGGTGTATCCGCTGTGGGACACTGTCCCGCCACGACCAGTCCCTGCTGAATTGCCTTCACTGGCAGAGCAAGCGCACACGCAGGCGCTCGTCAACGCATTCGGGTCTGGTGACGTCCGTGTGCGCATGAAGGACTGGCAGGACGTCGTTCAAGACGTCCTTGTGACCGTTCAGCAGATCCAGTGGGAAGAGGCGGATCGTGAGCGATACTCGGAGGAGAGTCCAAGGCGCACGCTTGAGCGATTACGAGGGTCGGAACGCATCGCGCGCGAAGCCCTCACCGATCAAGTGGCGGTCGAGCTTGGACATCGCATTGCGTGAAAGCCGTTGTTTTGCAGTGAATTCCGTTGGGGTGAGCAATAGTTTCGGTCGGGTTTCGGTCGGGAAAAAAGACTCGTGACGTTCGTCGCGACTCGTTACCCACCTCCCCGTCAATATTTCTGGTGGGGTCGAACCGTCGGCGACCGGGCAATGCAGCGCATTGCTGTGGTTCCGCACCCGGCTCACACGTGGTGATCATCCCAACGTGTTTCGACTGATATCCATCCCGACGACGGCCTAACCGATCGTGTCAAGCGAAACCACTTCCGTTACATGGCCGGCGGCTATACAAAGGGCAACCCGACGGCGCTGAGTTTCGTCTGCAGATTGATGTCACTGGTGCCGACGTGCATCGCGGATGCCGGGTGTTGCGACTGCAGCAACAACGCTGAGGCGACGAGGCGATCGTCTGGGACGGTTAGGTCAAGCCAGTCTGGCAGGGCATCTGAGCGAGGTTCGATGTGTTCGAACTTCGCTGTTACGTCGCCCTGTACGCGGACCCCAATACGCATGTCGCCGTTGGTGCGAAGGCCCTTGAGTCGCCTTTCCGCGCGCTTGGCGCCTTCGCGCACAGCTTCGTTTCGCCCCGCACGCTTCAGGTCGTCGATCTCCCGTAGCACGACTGGGATTAGGTGGACGACGTACCTGTCTCCGAGTTCGCCGGTGTAGGCAGCGAGGTCGGGGTTGTCGATGAGTGCGTTGGTGTCTACGACGAGCCGGACAAGATGTTCATCGGCTGGCAGCAACTCCACCAGGGCGCGTAGCGATTGGATGTGGTTTTTGATCGTCTGAAGCGCTTCGGCGATAGTTGCTGGGACGGAGCGGCTCTTGCCACTGCGAGTGAGCCAGTTCTCCAGCCGGTCGAAGCTCTTGTCGAGCCGGTTAGTCACCTTGGGTGTGGGGTGTGGAAAGAGGAGCCGGAAGCGGGGCTGCCAGTCCCGGATCTGACGGAGCAGTGCCATGCGGGCAGATTCGAGATCGTTGTCGCTCGACTCCCAGCCCCACTTTGCAGCGCCAATAAAGATGATCCCGCTGCCGCTGCGGTTGGGGTCGATGTTCTTGATGCTGCTCGCATTGAGGATATCGACGTATGCGCGCTCGATGACATCGAGTTCGGCCAGTAGCCGCTCGACGTATGTCATCCGCTCAGTGGCCCCCACCTTTGCATCTTCGCCCACCCAGGATCCCCTCCGCCTTCTGACCCCTAGAAAATATGCCGTTCGACGACGCCAGCTAGGCGAGGTTACTTGCCCAGCTTGGCAGGGGCCGGTGGGGGCCGCCACGACAGACATAGACAACGAGAGCGACCCCGGCCACCCATGTTCCGTGGGGCAGCCGGGGTCGGTGCCAGTTGGTCAAGCGCTGAGTCGGTCGAGCTCGTCGGCGGCTTCAACGATTGCGGCAGCGACCTGGCGCGCCACCGCGCTGGTCATCTGTCCATCGTTGAACTTCTCGTTCGAGTCGACTGTGATCTGCCAGTCGGTGTGGCCGTTGCTGTCCTGCCACCCGCCGATCCTGACATCCATATGTCCACAGGTGCGCTTGGTGCCCTCGAAGATTCGCGTGGCGGGATCGCCCGAATCCCACAAGTCGCCAGCCCAGTCGCCGACAAACGTGGCGCCGGGAGGTGGTGCGATGTGCGCGTAGCGCACCGCGGCGGCGTTTCGCCACGCGAATTCCGTTGCCGTGAATATCAGGGAGCTGCGATGGTGCTCGGGATCAACGGGTAAGCCATCGGCGCGTGGCGGGATCTCGGGATGAGCTTCCCAGTGTTCGACGTAGGCAATCTGCTCAGGCGTGAGCTGGTCGGCGAGGTCGCGCCAGCTCTGGACGGTGTTGTCGGGCGATGTGGTTGAAGTAGTCATGCCGTGCACTCTCCTCGATGGGTCTGACACCGAGGCCGCCGTGACAATCTGGCATGTATTTGGCACAGAGTCAGTCAGAAAAGCTAGAAATAGGCTCTGACCTGCATAATTACTGGTGCGCGATACTGGGATTGAACCAGTGACCTCTTCCGTGTCAGGGAAGCGCTCTCCCGCTGAGCTAATCGCGCGGGACAAATCTCTTGGAGGTGGAGACGGGAATCGAACCCGTGTGCACGGCTTTGCAGGCCGTTGCCTCACCACTCGGCCACTCCACCGTTGGGTCTGATGCCGCACTTGCACCTTCGAGCGGATGACGGGATTCGAACCCGCGACCCTCACCTTGGCAAGGTGATGCGCTACCAACTGCGCTACATCCGCACGCCTCGAACGAGATCGTCGCTCGCTGCGAAGCACGACAATAGTCGACGCAAGCGAAGCCACACAAATCCCCACTGTTCACGTGTCGCGACGAGCGCATTCCAGGCGGATGGCCTTGCCGTGCTAGTGTTCCTGGTCGGCGAATTCGACACCTCCTGGTGTGCGCCACCCCCGGTCTCGTAGCTCAGTGGGAGAGCGTCCGCCTCACACGCGGAAGGTCGCTGGTTCGATACCAGCCGGGACCACCACATCATCGCTGTCGTAGGGGCCCATCTGACCGCGTCAGGGTTGGTCCGCGATCCGCCGCAGTTCCCCTGCCAACTGGCGGTCGTCTTCGGCCATGCGTCGGTGCCGTCGGGCGCGCTCGAGGTGGTAGTCCTTATTCGGACTGGTCGCTGCGAGTCGTTCGCATGAATCCGCGAGCCGATCTTGACTGAGCGCGGACTCATCCATGCTGTCTGCGGCTTTCAGCTGAGCTTGTTTCACCGTCGGAGGTTTCTCCGGTACCACCCCGCCATCATGTCCACTAACAGGGCTCGATAAACCTGCACCACCCGAGAGGTTCCGCCGCCGACGACGTAGGCGATTCAAAAGGCTTGTGCCCGAACGCATTCAGCACCAGTCGGGTCGCCGAGAATGCTCACGCCAATTGCCTTCGCGCACCGCCGCCGAGTGTCGCGGCGGTTCGAACGTGTTTGCGTTGTGCACTGTTGGGGTACAAGACATCCGGGTTCAGATTCGAGCCGCGGCGAAATGAGCAAGCGGGGCGGATCGAGGTAACCCGATGTCCAGCGTTGAAACGCGCAATGAGTACGCCGATGTGGATGGCATGTTCCGGCGTCTGCAGGACTTAGCTGACGGTAGTGATGAATTTTTCCGTCAGCGCGAAGAGATCATCGAGCGGATGCTTCCTGTGGCCAAGCATGTGGCACGGCGCTTCCGGGGCCGGGGTGAGGAATACGACGACCTCTTCCAGGCCGCTTCTGTCGGCTTGGTCAATGCCGTCAACCGCTTCGATCCCGACAAAGGCACCGAGTTCCTACCGTTCGCCGTCCCCACCATCATGGGTGAAGTTCGCCGGCACTTCCGTGACCGCGGCTGGGCGTTGAAGGTTCCGCGTCGACTGAAAGAACTTCAGGGCCAACTGATTCAAGCCCGCGCGGAGCTATCGCAACGCAGCGGCCGGGCGCCGACGCCGTCCGAACTTGCCGAGCACCTGGGCATCGATCGTGAAACGGTGGTTGACGCCCTCATCGCCGGCAGCAACTACTCCACGCTGTCGACGGACGCACCCGCCGGCGGGGACGGGGACGGTGCGACGCTGTCGAGCTCGCTGGGATGTCTGGACGCCGGGTTGGCGAAGGTGGTCGACGTGGAGACGGTGCGCCCGCTCATCGAGGCGCTGCCTGAGCGCGAGCAAACCGTGTTGATGATGAGGTTCTTCGGCGACAAGACTCAAACGCAGATCGCCCAGCACCTCGGCATTTCTCAGATGCATGTGTCCCGGCTGCTGAACCGCACCTTGGCGATGCTGCGCAGCCAGGCTGGGCCGGAGGCGGACTCGCGACCGGTCCGGCCTGCAGTGGCGCACCCCGCGCGGCGGGCACCGCGAGCAATGGCGAGACCGCCGAAGACGGTGGGTGCCGCCGCACTCGCGTCGTGAATCGGTGATGCTGCCTTAGGCGATCATCGGGTCGATCGCAGACCGCGGCACCAGCACGTGCAACGCCCCGGCCGAGGCGGGCAACAACACGCCCTGGTCGAAGAAGAAGATCACGCCGTCGTTGACCACCGCGAAGTTCTGGTAGTTGGCGGGGTTGTACAGCGCTCCCGGCGCGAACGCCAACGGCGGCGGGGGAGGCGGCGGCGTGGTGGTGGTCGTCGGTGTGGTCGACGCCGGCTGCCCGGGCGGTGTGGGGGGCGCGACCGGCGGCGGGGGTGCGAGCTGCTGCTGCAGCTCGGACTGGATGATCGGCGCCACGGTCTTCAACGGATCGTCCACGCGCCACAACGGCGTGTTCTGTTTGTCGTCCGGCGCGGCCGTGTAGATGATCGCCTTGCGGTAGGTCTGATCCCAGTTGAACGCCTTGTACGTGGTCTGAGAACTCGCACCGCCGACCTTCTGGGTCACGGTGAACACCACGGCCTGCGTGCCGCGAGGCGGAACCGCCGAGCTGTACTCCGCCGGCTTGATCGTCAACGACGACGGCGACCCGCCGGCCTTGGCGGTGTTGATGAACGCGTCACGCGTCTGGGAGATGTAGTCGGCGACCGACTTCTGGTCGGGGTAATCCAGCGGAATGCTGATGTCGACGCTGTACGCAGGGTCGGAGAGCTGGATCTCGCACGTACTGCCGGTGTTGCCGCCTTTCAGATCGGCGCAGTAATCCTTCGGCGCCGCGGCCGCCAGCCCGGGAGAGACGGATATGGCGGCAACCGCGGCAACTACTGCCACGCTGAGAGAACGCATGGGAAAAACCTCCAAGCACACGCGGCGTGCGCCGCGACCAACGATCATCGTGTGCCACGCCAGCAAAGCGCCCCGACGGCATCGGCGCTACACAGCGTAGTCGAGGTCCTCAGTCCAGATCGGCGAGCGCCTTGCGGGCAGCTTCCAGTTCGGCTTCGAGCGCGGCGACCTTGGCGGCCTGCTCCGAACGCGCCTCTTCGATGACCTCGTCGATCGGAGTGGCCAGATCCTCATGCAGTTCCTTGGCCGCCCGGGACACCGCGGCCGCGGCAACCGCAAGGTTACGAGCCACGAAGACCGTGCCGCGCTTGAGATCAGCACGCCACTCACCGTCGGCGGTACCCGTCACCGTGAGCGTGAGCTCGATCGTCTTGGTCTTCTTGCCTGCCTTCTTAGCCGGCGCCTTGGCGGGCTCGGAAGATCCCGAGGGCGACGGCGCCGGGGATTCAGGTGTCGTCGCTGCGATCGGGCGAGGCGCCACGTCCGGCGTTTGGGCGTCGGTGGACGGCGCGTAGGTGTCTACAGTCATGGTCACGTCGAATCTCCTCCTGGACAGCGGCTGGTGATGGCGTCCAGTAGAACATACGTTCGATGTCCGGCCAAGCGCAGCAATGCGCGTGTCGGAATCAGTATCCAACTGATTCAACCGCGAATTACGTTGTCTCCGAGGATGTTCGACGGTGGCGACGACTTGCTCAGCCGTGCGGCGCCTCTGAAATCTTGGTGTCTTCCTTGCCCATTGTCTGGCAGTAGAGCGTGACCGAAGTCTTTGTGGCGGTGATCTCCAGGTTCGACGGATCCTGCCCGCTCTTGTCCTTGAGCATCTTGCTGACTTCGTCGTTCTGCTTCTTCTCGTCCTGAGTCAGGAAGTCCTTGCACTTGGTGTCGCCACCGGTGTTGACGATTTCCGAGGCTGAACAGCCACTCAGGACGACGCCCACCGCCGACGCCGCAAGCACGGAATGCACGATTCGCTTCACTGGGAACCTCTTTCGGTTGGGAAACGGCACGCAGATAATTCACAGAATCGACGATTTCGAAACTCGGCGGCGGTTTCGCCTGGGTGGCGGCGTGTGGTGAAGCCGCTCAGATCGTGTGGCCGGTCATCCGTACATCCGTGGTCGGGCTTGGAGTCCGCAATCGCGACACCGTGATCCGTGCGCCCCGTTTGGGCTCGAGGATCACGTGTTTGACCCGTTGGTTTTCACCGCGCGCCGTTGTCGTCTCCAGCTCGACCCGGCGCAGCACCTCGCGCAGTACCACCCGCATCTCGGCCATCGCGAACGTCGCTCCCAGGCAGCGGCGCGCCCCGCCGCCGAACGGCAGCCACGTCGTCGGGCTCAAGGTGGCGCCGATCATCCGGTCCGGGTCGAAACGGTCCGCGTCGGGATAGACGCGCTCATCGGAATGCACCAGGCCCACGCCAGGCGCCACCATGACCCCGGCCGGTAGGTGATACCCGCCAATTTCCACGGGCTGCTTCAAGATTCGGCCGACATCGAATACCACGGGCCGATTGCGTAGGGTCTCCTTGGCCACCGCGTCCAGGTATTCGTCGTCGCCCGCGTCCGCAGCGCGTACCGCCTTGGCCAGCACCGCGGGATGGCGCGTCAGCCGCTCCAGTGCCCACGACAAACCCGTCGCCGTGGTGTCGTGGCCGGCGACCAGCAGCGTCATCAACTGGTCGCGCAACTCGGAGTCGCTCATCGTGCGCCCGTCCTGATCGGCCGCGCGCACCAGCATGGCCAAGGCGTCGGTGCGCGACGCCAGGTCGGGATCCGCGCGACGCTCCGCGATTTCGGCATACAGCAGACGGTCGGCCTCGTCGATGCGGCGGCGCACCCCGCGCCACGGCAGCTTCGTCTGCAGGCCGGGCGACCCGATGGCGAGCAACTCGAAGGCCGACAGGTTCAACAGCCTCGGCAGCACCTCGCGCAACGCGGCCAGCCTCGCCGGATCGCTCGCACCAATGACCAGGCGCATGATCACCTCCAGGGTGATCTGAGACATCTTCGGTGCCACCGAGAAGGGCTTGCCGACCGGCCAGCTCGCGATATTGGTCGCCGCGATCTCGGCCATCACCTCGGTTTGTCGTGCGACGGCGTCGCGGTGGAACGGCTCCAGCATCAGCCGCCGTCGGTCTCGGTGGACCTCATCGTCGACCACCAGCACCGACGCCGGACCGAGGAGCCCCGATAGCATCGAATTCGCTTCGCCCGCATGGTAAATCGCGGGGTCGCCGGCGAAAACCTGCTTGATGTCGGCCGGGTCGTCCAGGTACACCAGCGTGCCCATCTGGGCGATTCGCAGCGTGAACGTCTTGCCGTAGCGCCGACGGCAGGCCGACACGAAAGGCGGCCAATAGCGCAGCATCAACGCGGCCTGTATCGAAGGCGGAAGCGAGGGTCCCGGCGGCAGCGTCGGCGACGGCTTATTAGACATGAGTCCAGTATAGGAAGGTGACCGCTCGAGACTGCTGAGATCGACGAATTGCAGCGGTTTACCCGCAGTTTCTCGGCGGTTTGTGGGTTTCGGCGCGGAGGGTAGGGTTGAAACATCAACTAGCCGGACGGCGGAAAGCCCATGGTGACCACTGATTTCTCCACCCGCAGCGACGAAGCGGTCGAAGCCGAACGAGTGCGGGCCCTGCACCGGTACGCGATCCTCGACACCGAACCCGACCCGGCGTTCGACCGCATCGCCCGCGTGGCTGCCCGCTCCCTGGACAAGCCCATCGCCTCGATCACTTTCGTCGACGAGGACCGCATCTTCTTCAAGGCCATGTACGGCGTCGAGGGCGTCACCGAGATCCCGCGCGACGCCGGGCTGTGCAATGTGGCCATCCGTGACCACCGCACCTACGTGGTGCGGGATGCTGCCGCAGATCCGTACGCGTCCCGAAATCCGAGTGTCACAGGCAGATTCGGTATCCGGTTCTACGCGGCGGCGCCGATCACGACGGCCGACGGCCATCAGCTGGGCACCGTCAGTGTGCTCGACACCGAACCGGGCGACGTCACCGACGACCAGCTGACCGTGCTGGAGGATCTCGCCGCGATGGTCATGACCGCACTCGAGCAGCGGCTCTCGGCCCTGACGACCGTGCGTGCCGAACGCGAGCTACGCGACACCGCGCAGGAGTACGCCGCCGTGCTGCAGCGCGCCCTGTTGCCGTCGGCGCTGCCGGCGATTCCCGGCTTGTCGATGGCCGCCCACTACCACCCGGCCGCCTCCGGAGGGGTGGGCGGCGACTTCTACGACGTCTTCGGCGTGGCACGCAACGAGTGGGCTTTCTTTCTCGGCGACGTCGAGGGACACGGCGCCGGCGCGGCGGCCGTCACCGCGCTGGTCCGGCACACGCTGCGGGCCGCCGCACAGCACTATGACGACCCCACCGACGGCCTCGACGAGCTCAATGCCGCGTTGATCGCCGATGCCGAAGAACGACGGTTCTGCACCGTCTTGTCGGGCAAGCTGCGGCCCGAAGCAGACGGCTTCCGAATCACCCTGGCGACCGGGGGACACCTGCCGGCTCTGCTGCTGGATCGCGACAGCGGGGCCATCCGACCGGTTCGCTCGTCGGGCGGCATGTTGATCGGCGCAGTCGCAGACGCCACATTCGAGGCGTGCGAGACGTTGCTGAGCCCCGGTCAGACCCTGCTGCTCTACACCGACGGGATCGTGGAAGCCCGGCCCGACGGGCACACCACGTTCGGTGAACCGGCGCTGCGGCTTTTCCTGGCCGAGCGGGTCGGAATGCCCGCCACCCAGCTGGTGGCAGAACTGGCCGAACTGGTCGCTGTACTGCGTCCCGACGACGATGTGGCGTTCCTGGCGCTCACTGTCGTTGACGCATCCGCTGGCGCGGTGCGTTAGCCTGGGAAGGTCGGCCCGGTAGAATTTTGGGCGTAGACAACGCGCCGCAAGCAGCTCGGCGCAAAGAGCTAGTAAGTTCTTGCCAGGTTCAGACGGAAGCCTCGCAGGCATGATGTGATTGCGAGCGCGCCGTCCGGCGCGCGTAGTGAGGTGAATCTTGGACGAACAAGCCACTGCCACCACCGGCACAACGACAGCGGCGAATACCGGCTGCGTCATCAACGAGGAGTGGTTCGGGCGAACTGTCGTCATATCTGCAACGGGCGTGGTCGACATGCTGACCTCGCCTCAGCTGGAGGCCAGCATCGCCACCTCGCTGACGAAGAACCCGGGCGCCATCATCGTCGACCTGTCCGAGGTCGACTTCCTGGCTTCGGCCGGAATGGGCGTTCTGGTCGCTGCCCGTGACAAGGCGGCGGCGGAGATCGGCTTCGGCGTCGTGGCCAGTGGGCCTGCGACAAGCCGGCCGCTCAAGTTGGTCGGATTGGCCGACATCATCGGCCTCTACGCGACACTCGATGAGGCGCGCGCCGCACTTGGTGAGTAATTCTCGGAAGTTGGGTATAAGAGATTTGCCATGACGACACCGAGTTACTCAAGCCCCTCAGCCGACGGTGACCGCTTCATACGCAACGATGTCGTCGCTGACGCGCACAACGCAGCCAGGGTTCGTGACGAGTTCGCGACCTGGCTGCGGGCCTGCGGTGATATCGACCGAGTTCGTTTCAGCGACGTAGTGCTAGCGGTCAACGAGGCCCTGGCCAATACGGCCGAGTTTGCCTACCTGCTCAAAGGCGGGGTCGGCACCATCGACGTGGAAGCCGTCCGCGACGGCGACAACCTGACGGTCACGATCGCCGATCAGGGTCACTGGCGCGAGTCCACGCCCGCCACACAGAGTAGGTCGCGCGGCCGCGGCATCCCGTTGATGCGCGCCCTCGCTGATCAGGTCACCATCGACTCCTCGGCGCTGGGCACCACGGTGTGCCTGCGCTTCGAGCAGTTTCACGCCGTCCAGGACGCCGCGGACGACGCCAAAGTCGGATAGCTTTCAGGCCGGCTCGTAGCGCAGCATCGTGACGCCGGCATCGGGATAGTCGAAAAACACCGGCGCCAGGCGCATCCCCACTTCGAGGTCCGCCGGTTCGGCGTTGACGATCTCGGTGGAGAACCGCGGTCCCTCATCCCATTGCACGACCGCCAGTAGCTGGGGCAGATTGTCGGCAAAGTGCGGTGCGACCGGCCGGTAGGCCACGGTGAAGGTGTACAGCGACGCGGCGCCGGAGATCTCCCGCCACTGCAGATCGTCGGCCAATGTGCCCGGTGCGAGCACCCGGGGATAGAACACGTACCGCTGGGTTGACGGTGAGTACTGGATCCGGATCTTGTGTTCGGCCAGTGCGTCCCAGAACGGTTGGGTGGTCGGCGTTGGGATCGGCATCGGCCTGTCGAAATCGCCCATGGCTAGTCGCCTTCCAAGACGAGGGTGGTCTGTTCGCTCAAGATGCCGCCATTACCGGAGACGAATGCGCGGTGGCAGTCCTTGACCTGGGTGGCGCCTGAGCGGCCCATGATCTGGCGGGTGGCATCACAGATGTGGTGCATTCCGCCGGCCGTGCCGGCCTGCCCGTAACCCAGTTGCCCGCCGGCGGTGTTCATCGGGAAATCGCCGCGGAACGTCAGATCGTGCTCGGCGACGAACTGCAGGCCCTTGCCCTTCTGGCAGAACCCGGCGTCCTCCAAGCTGAGCAGCACGGTGATCGTGTAGCAGTCGTAGATCGACACCATGTCCATGTCGGCCGGTGTCAGCCCGGCCATCGAGAACGCCGACGCCGCAGCCTTGATCATCGGCGTCTGCAGGAGATCCTGGGCGTAGGTGGGCGTCTTGTAGGGCACCCGCTCGCCGAATCCCTTGATCCACACCGGCCGGTTGGCGCTGCGGCGGGCCAGGTCGACATTGGTCACCAGCACAGCCGCGCCACCCATCACCGGCATCACGATCTCCAGCATGTGCAGCGGTGCGGCGATGACGGGGCTGTTGATCACATCGTCGACGGTGATCGGTGCGTTCTGGAAGATCGCCCCCGGCGTGTGATTGGCGTTGACCCGCTGGTCGGCGCTGATCTTGGCCATCGTCCGCTCGTCGTAGCCGTAGGTGGCGCCGTAGAGCGTCGCCACCTGGCCGTAGGGGCCGTTCTGGCCGAGATTGCCGTAGGGGATCTCGAATTCGGCCTGCGGCGAACCGTATCGGTTGCTCGACGCCCCGAAGTACATCAGCTCGCTGACATCCAGTGGTTTCTGCGCGCTCACGGGGGTCAGCGGGGTCGCGGGGATCACGCACAGCACCGCGTTGCACAGCCCCAGCTCGATGGCCGCCGCGGCGCGCCACACCATCGCCACGGCGCTGGCTCCGCCCAGGTCGACCATCTCCGCGAAATTGGCTTTGATGCCCAGGTATTCGATGACGGTGGACGGCACGAAGATCTGCGACTCCTGCAGATGCGTGGTGCAGATGCCGTCCACATCGGACGCCGACAACCCCGCGTCGTCCAAAGCGGCTGCCGCCAGTCGCGCCCACTGCTCGAGGGTGAACTCCAGCGGGCCGGTCGGTCGCTTGGTGGAGGGGAGTTCGGTGTAGCCGACGATCGCGGCCTCTCCGCGCAAGCCCATACCGCTGTCCTCCAACTCATTGCCCAATAACATTGAGCATGTAATCATATTGAGCGCTTAATGAGAATCGGTGGAGAGGTAGCTCACAGTGGACCGACCGTTGGACGGCAAGGTCGCCGTTGTCACCGGCACCAGCCGGGGTGTGGGGCTGGGTATCGCGCACGAATTGCTGCGTGCCGGAGCCACTGTCGTGGGCTGCTCACGCGGGCCGCTGGACGCGATCCCGGGGGTGGCCGACAACCCGGACTGGCTGGCTCGTTCCTCCCAACGCGTCTGCGATCAGGGCGACTACCGGGCGATCGACGCATTCGTCGACGCGGTGGTGGCCGATTACGGGCGCATCGACATCCTGGTCAACAATGCCGGTGGCACCGTGCCCGCCCCCAACGTCGAGAGCATCCCGAGCCTCGTCTCCCACATCCAGGGCGCACCCACGGCCGACGACGAATACGAACGCACAGTGTTGTTCCACGCCTTCGCCATTCAGATGAACCTGATCAGCCCGATGTGGTTCGCCATCCGGGCATACCGGCAGATGCGCGAGCAGGACGGCGTCGGCTCGATCGTCAACATCTCTAGCGGCGCCGGACATCCGGCCGGCTCGCCGACACTGGTGTCCTACGGCGCGGCCAAGTCCGGCCTCAATCACCTGACCCGATCGCTGGCCGAGGAATGGGGGCCAAAAGTGCGGGTGAACTGTTTGGCGCTGGGGCCGACGATGACCGACAACTTCAAGTCGTTCGTGTTGCCCAAGGATGACCCGACGGGGGAGAAGTACTTTCACGCCGTGCCGATGCACCGGGCAGGCGAACCCGAGGAGATCGGCCGTGCGGTCGTGTTCTTGTGTAGCGGCGCAGCCGATTTCATCAACGGCACCACGATCGAGATCGACGGCGGCATGATGCCCGGCGTGCTGTACGAGGCGGGCCTCAAGACGATCACGGATCTGCTGTGAAGCGCGTCATCCAGTTCTCCACCGGCAACGTCGGCAAGCATGCGCTGCCGATGATCATCGATCGGCCCGGCCTGCAACTGGTCGGCCTGCACGCGCACGGCGTCGACAAGGTGGGCCGCGACGCCGCGCAGATCTGCGGGCGCGACGAGCCCACCGGCGTCGTCGCCACCGACGATATCGACGCTCTGGTGGCTCTCGGCGCCGACTGTGTCGTCTACACCTCGCAGGCCGAAATGCGCCCGCGGGAGGCGATCGAGGAGATCTGCCGGTTCCTGCGTGCGGGGACCAACGTCGTCGGCACCTCGATGGTGTGGCTGGTCGCCCCGCAGCACGCCGATGCGTGGATCCGCGAACCGCTGGCCCAGGCGTGCGCCGACGGCGGCACCTCGCTCTACATCAACGGGGTCGACCCCGGCTACTCCGGTGACAGCCTGGTTTACACGGCGCTGACGCTTGCCGGGCGGGCCACCGCGATCACGGTGTCCGAGATCTGCGACTACGGCAGCTATGACGACGCTGAATTCACCGGTGTGAGTTTCGGTTTCGGCACCACACCGGACCACACCCCGATCATGTTCGCGCCCGGCGTGCTGACCTCGCTGTGGGGCGGTCAGGTCCGCTCGCTGGCCGATGTACTCGGCGTCCAACTCGACGAGGTGCGCGAGCGGCACGAAAGCTGGGTGACGCCGGAGCAGATCGACTGCACGATGATGAGCGTGGCGCCCGGCCACGTCGCCGCTGTGCGGTTCGCGGTCGAGGGAATCCGTGACGGGCAGCCGGTCATCACCATGGAACACGTCAACCGGCTCACCCCGGTCACCGCGCCGGAGTGGCCGTATCCGCCGGACGGCCGGCTCGGCGTACACCGCGTGGTGGTACACGGCAGCCCCGGGGTGGAGATCAACACCCATCTGGGGCTCGACGGCGTCGACCACAACGACGGTGGTGTGATCTCGACGGCCGCCCGCGCCGTCAACGCCATCGATGCGGTGTGCGCAGCACCGCCGGGTGTGTTGTCGGTGAAGGATTTGCCTGCGGCGCATGCGGACACGGTGATGTGGTGACTCCGAAGATCGCGCCGCGGCGGCCACCCGGTGGTAATCAACTGCGCGCTGACCGAACCCGCGAGGCGGTGCTGGACGAGACGGTGCGCTGCGTGCTCGAGGAGGGGTTCGCCGCGGCCAGCGCCAAGCACATCGCCGAACGGGCCGGCGTGACATGGGGCGTGGTGCAGTATCACTTCGGCGACCGCGACGGACTGCTGATGGCCGTCGTCGACCGGGGTTTCGCCGAACTGCTCGACTTACTGCGTAACCTGCCACCCCCGTCGGCCGCGCAATCCCGGCGCAAGCGGGTCGAGTTGGTGGTCCACGCCGCGTGGGAGGCATTCTCCAGTCCGACGTCGCGCGCCTCGCTGGAAATCTTGATCGGCACCCGAGCCATGCGCGACAAGCGAGGCACCCGCCACCTGGTCGAATTACAAAGGGCAATATCAGATTTGAGCCGTGATATCGCCGAGGGACTGGACAATCCGCACGCCGCGGCGATCGGCGACCTGATCTGGGCCACCATGCGTGGGTTGGTGATCACCCAACTGGTGATGGAAGGCCCGCAGCGCAGCAATCGGGAATTGACCGCGCTCGTCGATGTGATCTGCTCGTACCTCGATCGGCATGCGCAAACACAATGAGCAACAAGCAAAATCACAGTTAGGTCATAGCAAGGCGGCGAATCGGCGCGCCTGAGTGACATTCTTCGCGAGCCGTGGTGATCATGGCCGAATGACCGAACCGTTGGGTATCTCCGTGGGCACGACCAGCCTGGTCGCCGCGCGCGCCGGCGCCACACCGGTCGTCCGGCCCGCCGAGGTCATGATCGGTGATCACCTGTGGACCGATTTCGTCGACCGCGTCGGCGATCCGACACCCTTGACACACGACGGGTTTGCCTACCGCGCCGAGCAACTGCTCGCCGCGGCGTTGTCCGGGTTGGCCGACGCCGAGGGCTCCGGCTTGGCGGCGGTATCGGGTGTGGCGGTTCCGGCGCACTGGGGTCCCGGCCGCCGCGACGCTCTGCGCGACGCCCTCTGGAATCTGCCTGCGCTCGCCTCGGCCGTCGCCCCGCCGATGCTCGTTTCCGATGCGGCGGCCGCACTCCGCTCATTGCAGACCGGTCCCGGTCTGCCTCGCAACGGTGTGATCGTGGTGTGCGACTTCGCGTCGGACGTTACCTCCGTCACGCTCGCCGACGGCGCTGCCGATTACCGTCAGATCGGTGAGACGGTGCGCTTCGCCGAGCTCTCCGGCGACGGCCAGCAGATACTGCACGCCCTGGATGGCGTACTCGATCGCGCCACGATCGCACGCACCGACATCAGTGCCGTCGCGGCCGTCGGCGAAGGAGCGACAACGGTTGTCGTGCAACAGCTTTCGAACCATCTGCACATGCCGGTCACCGTCTCCGCCCATCCGCATCTGGATGCCGCGCTGGGGGCGAGCCAGGCCGCGGCCCGCCAACTGGCCGCAGACGCGCCGACCGGGATGGCTCCGGCGCCGCTGATCGCCGACGTCGGTCCGCAGTCGGCGACGATGGCCGCGGCACTGGCGTGGTCCAACGACGAGGCGCCCGTCGAGACCGGCGGTTACGAACAGACCTATGCCTACGGCGATTACGACTACCGCGGGTATGGCGACGAGGACGACGACCTGGCGATCCTCGACGACGAGCCTGCCACGAAGCGAGGGTCAGGCCTGGCGCGCAGCGTGCCACTGCTGCTCGGCGGTGCGGCCGCGGTCGCCGCCGTGGCCGTCGGCGGTTTCGCCTACACGCTCACCGGAACCAGCACACCCGATACGCCATCGGTCAAGCCCCTCCCGGCTACCGCGGTCACCTCGGTCGTGAGCAGTCCGCCGCCTGCGCCACCGACCGCTGAAACCGCGACGGTGACCAACCCGCCGGTGCAGACCGTCACCGAGCAGGCCCCGCCACCGCAGACCCCGACCACCGTCGTCACTGTCGAGACCACGACCACCACAACGCCGCCCACCACCACAACCACGACGACCACGACAACGACGACGACAACCACCACGACGACCACGACGCCGACGACCACGACGACGGTTCCGACGACCACGACCGAGTGGGACACCACCACCACACGACGGCCCCTGATCCCCGGTCTGCCACCGCCACCGCGAATCCCCGGGTTACCGCCGATGCCGAATCTCAACGTGGCGCCCTGAGGTTTGTCCCGCCGGGGAGCGGGCATCCCGGCGTAAATGACCACCACCGAAGGACCTCTCACAGCGCTGGCGTTGGTGTGCAGCCTCAAACCCAGCCCGTCATCGTCCAGCAGTGAATTGATCGCCGAGCACGTGTTCGCCACCTTGCGGGAACTGTCGGTGGAGTGCGAAGTGGTTCGCGCCGTCGACTTCAACATCGCCCCGGGTGTCGAGGCGGACATGGGCGACAGCGATCAATGGCCGGGTATCAGAACCAAGGTGCTCGACGCCGACATCCTGTTGATCAGCACCCCGGTGTGGCTCGGTCATCCCTCCAGCGTCACGCAACGAGTCCTGGAACGCCTGGACGCCGAGTTGTCGAACAAGGATCACGAGGGTCGCCCGGCCATGGTCGGCAAGGTGGCGATCGTCAGCGTCGTGGGCAATGAGGACGGCGCGCACAAAGTCGTTGCCGACCTGTTTCAAGCACTCAACGACGTGGGCTTTAGCATTCCCGCGCAAGGGTGCACCTACTGGAACGGCGAGGCGATGCAGTCCACGGACTACAAGGATCTCGACGAAGTGCCCGAGGCGATCGCCTCAGCGACCGCGGCGGCCGCACGTAACGCGGTGCATCTCGCTCGCCGGCTCAGAGATGCGAAATACCCGGCGTACGAGTGATTCAGCGGGGCTGCGCCCCAGGAACACCGGTGCGCGCTGCGACCGACTGTGCTGAGCCGGTGTGAAAGATCTCGATGACGACGTCGTCGTCACGGTAACCGCCGATCCGAGTCAATCCGGGTGCCGCGGCGATGATCGCGGTGGCCGCGTCGCCGGACAGCGGATAGTCCGCCACCGGGTGACGCCAGTGCGCGGTGACGATGGTGGCCGGCGATTGTAGCCGAGGAAACTCTCGGTCCACCGTTGCGCGCAGTGTCGCGGCGTCGAAGTAGTAGGCCAGCTCGGATATCAGGACCAGGTCGAAATCGCTTGCGGGCCAGTCAGAATCGAATGACTGATTCAGCAGGGTCACGGCATCGCGACGCCCACTGGCGCGCAGCCGGGCGTCGGCGCGCGTGAGTGCCGCGTCGGCGACATCGGTGGCTGTCACACGATCGCAACGAGCGCTCAGGTGGTCGGTGAGCACGCCGATCGAACATCCCGGCTCGAACGCGTGCCGGTAACGCTCATGGGGCAGCAGGGCGAGGGTGATCGCATATTTGCGGCGCTCGTACCAGCGCGTGGCGAGATCCCAGGGATCCGTCGACTCCGCATAGAGGGCGTCGAAGTAGCTGCGAGGCAAACCGGCTGTCACCGAAAGAACACCTCGCCCACGCGCTCGAGCCGCGCCACCACATAGGGCGGAAGGATCGGATCGCGGCCGGCGACATCGGTGTGCAGCTGGCTGCGGAAAGCCGCGATGGCGGCGCTTTTACGTTGCTCTGCAACCGAATCCATGGTGAGCCGCGCTGCGCGATGCCACGGCACGGCTTCGTCGCCGGGGTGGGCCCAGTGCCACATCCACACGGGGTACTCGACGAGCACGGCTCCGGCCCGAGACACGGCGGTGGCGGCGGCGCGACCGACCGCCTCGTGATCGGGATGGCCGTCTCCACGCCAGGTCGCCGCGCACCACGTGCCCGAGGCTCGATCGGCGAGCACGCCGGTGAGGATGTCGGCCAGCTGGGATTCACGCTCGGTCAGCCCGCCGTCCGGCAGGCCGAGAAACTGCGGCACCGGAAGGCCCAGAATCGCTGCCGCCGTGAGTGACTCATCACGTCTGCGTTCTACGAGCCGCGTCTGCTCGGCCCCGGACATGCCGGGATAGGCCGCACCACCATCGCTGACGATGACCGTGTGCACGTCGACACCGCGAGCTGCGAGTGCGCTCGCCGCTGCGCCGACACCGAGCGCTTCGTCGTCGGGATGGGGTGCCACCACGACCAGAGCCGGGCACTGATCCAACGGCAGAGGCGGAAGCGGTTCCTGCCACTGCTCCCATTCGTCGGCCGATGTCCCCCCGCCTGCGATCGGTTCTGCGACGAACCGGGCCACATTGCTTGCCGCGGCGACGTTCACCGGGCCACCAGCACGCCCAGCGCCGCAAGATCCGTCTCGGCGTGACTCTGCCTGACATACATGCTCAGATCCGCGACGCGGCGTGCGTGCGATTCGTCCAGTGCCAGCGGTGCCGGGCCCAGCGCCCTGGCGGTGCGGGCGATGACTTCGTCGACTGCCGTCTCGACCGCCGCGCGCAACCGTCGGGCCGCCACCTCGCCGGTGCTCTGCGGGGCGGCGTCGACCTGTTGAGCTGTGCTGGCCATCAACGCGGCGGCCGCGGCCAGTGCTGTGTCCACCGCGCCTAGATGGGCTGCGGCGTGCGGATTCTCGCGCTGCTTCTCGGCTACGGCGCGATACAGCGGGGCAGCCACGGCGCGCGCACCGCCCAGCCAGCAGGCAGCGACCCCGGCCGCGCCGTGCCAGAAGCCGGGCCGCGTCAGATAGTCGCCCGGTGCGCCGACCGGGATGGCGGGCGCGCCCGCAAACCGCACGGACCGGGTGTCCGAGTCGGCCATACCGGCGTTGCGCCAGGTGCTTTCCAGCGGCTGAACGCCGGCGCCGCGCAGGTCGACCGCGTAGAGACCGCGCGCACCCGTCTCGGTGTGGGCCGTCACCAACGCATCGGCGCACAGCCCGGCACCGGAGCACCACGCCTTGGTCCCGCTGAGCGCCACGACGTCACCGTCGTGGCGGGCGACGACGGTGGCATCGGGGGCCTCAGCCGCCCAGACACCCCACAGCCGGCCCGGGCTTACCTGTGGCCCGTGAAGTTCGGCCAAGATCGCAACGGCGTCGGTGTGTGCCTCAGCGAGTCGGCCGGCGACCACATCGAGCTCGCACAGGTCGACCAGCCTCTGCCAGCGCACCAATGTTGCCCCCGAGCCGGGCAACGGCAGGTTCAGCTCACCGGCATCCAGCCACCGCAGCACGGTTGGGGTGGTCACGCGGTGTCACGTTCCGGCTCGGCCAGCATCCCCCGAAGGTGGGCGGCGAACCCGGCTGGGGCGCGCCCGATCTGGCGTGCGGAGGTGGCCACCGACAGGCGGGTATCGCGGCGGATCCGGTACCCCGCCACCTCGAACCGCTTGACCAGATCGACATCCTCGCCGCTCGGCAGCGCGTCGAATCCGCCGACGTGCCAGTAGGCGTCGGCCGTGAAACCCATGTTCGCGCCGTGGATGTGATCGTGGGCAACGCGGCCGGGGTGGATCTTGGCGTGATAGGCCCGAAGGTACCGACGGACCGCGTTGATCGGGATCTGCCGCCAGTTGGCGATCCGCACCACACCGAGCACCAAGTCGGCCTGTGCGGTGAGCTGGCGCACCAACCAGCTGGAATCCACCTTGCTGTCTGCGTCGGTGGTCGCATACCAGACGTCAGGCCCGGTCAGCCCGTGGTCGCGGGCGAACGAGAAGCCGGCGGCTCGAGCTGTTCCGACGTTGTGGGCATCGATTTCCACGAAGTGCACATCGGGACCGAAGTGATCCGCCAGGGCGCTGCTGCCGTCGTCGCAGCTGTCCAAGACCACCACGACGGACACCGGAATACCGGCCCGCTCGGCCGCAACCGAGATTGCCGTCAGACATGCCGGCAGTGCCGAGGACTCGTTGTGAGCGGGCACGACAATCACCGCACGAGTGAAACCAGAAGCAGCCACGGCAGTGAAATAGCCGGTAGCCGCGATTTTCACACCCCGGCGCGGTCGCGGGGGCTACAGCACGGGCCGGCCGCCGGTGACAGCTACCCGGGCGCCGGAGATGTAGCTGCCTTCGTCGGACGCCAGCAGGACGTAGATCGGTGCCAGCTCGGCGGGCTGACCCGCCCGTCCGAGGGGAGTGTTCTCGCCGAACGATTCGACTTTCTCGGGGGGCATCGTCGCGGGAATCAGCGGTGTCCAGATCGGCCCCGGCGCCACACTGTTGACGCGAATGCCCTTCTCGCCCAACAACTGTGCCAGGCTTGCCGAGAAGTTCGCGATCGCGGCCTTGGTGGCCGCGTAGGGCGCCAGCGTCGGCGAGGGCATATCGGAGTTCACCGACGAACTGCCGATGATCGCGGCCCCGGGCTTCAGATGGGCCAGCGCGGCTTTGGCCAGGTGGAAGTACGCACCGATGTTGACCCGGAACGTGTAGTCCCATTCTTCGTCGGTGATGTCCTCGAGGCTCTCGTGCGTCATCTGATAGGCGGCGTTGTTGACGAGAATGTCGATCCCGCCCAATTCGTCGACAGCGCGGTCGATTACGGTTCGGCAGTGCGCGGGATCGGATAGGTCGCCGGGCACGAGCACGCACCGCCGGCCGGCCTGCTCGACATAACCGGCGACTTTCTTGGCGTCGCCGTCCTCGTTGAGGTAGGCGATCAGCACGTCGGCGCCTTCGCGCGCGTAGGCGATTGCGACAGCACGCCCGATACCGCTGTCACCGCCGGTGATCACCGCTCGCTTGCCGGCCAGCCGACCGGATCCCCGATAACTTTCTTCACCGCAGTCGGGCACGGGATTCATCTCGGACTGAGTGCCCGGTGGCTTCTGCTGTTGCTTGGGAAAGCTCATGTCGCTCCTAACGGTTCGTCGGAGCGACGGATACCCCCGGCGGCCGCGACGAACCGTCAGCGCGGATTTGCCTGCGCCGCATCGACGATCTTGGCCGCCACCTCGGCCAGGGGCACGTTGGTGTCATGCGACAGCTGCCGCAACATCTCGAACGCCTGGTTGGCGTCTTTGCTGTAGCGCTCCATGATCATGCCCTTGGCCTGGCCGATGATGTCGCGACTGGCCAACGCCTCGCGGAACTGCGACTCCCGCCGCGCCGCATCCCACACCAGAGCCGAGTGCGCGGCGAACAACGAACCCAGCTGGCGGGTTCGTTCGTCGAACGCATGGGGGCGTTCGGAGAAGACGTTCAACGCCCCCATGGACTTGCCGGTCAGGAACAGCTGAAAACCCATGATGCTGCGCACGGGCGTGACGTCGAGCGCCTCGGCGCAAAATCTGGGCCAGCGAGTCTCATGTGACAAATCCTCGACATGAACGATGCGGTGCTCCCACGCAGACGACACGCACGGACCTTCCTGAGTCCGACGCTGGATGTCGTCGACCTGGACCGCCCACGGATGCGTCGCCGCCGGGGTGTCGATTTCGTATTGGCTTGCCGTCACTGTGATGTTGGCGTAGTCCGCGCCGGGTAGTTCCACCGCAGCATGTTCCACCAGTTCGGCGACCACACCGCCGTCGAGACTTCGCCGCTCGTACAGGGTGCGGGCGACTTCGGCGATGCGAGCGGCCGCATCCGCCAGATCTACGTCATCACCGACCGGCATGACAGTCCCATACCCGCCACAGTGGAGGGCGCAACATCGGCAGAGCGTCGGCTGCGCCTAGACCGCCGATAGATAGCGCCGGGTGATCACCCGCTGAACCAGCGCGGCCGCCGGCGCGCCGAGCCGGCTCCACCACGTCGCCGGCGTGGAGAACGCCACCACCTCGGCATGCACCGATTCGTCGGTGGGATCGAAGCGCACCCCGAACATCTCCTCACCGGACACGGCATGGCCGGGAAGGCTGCCGTAGGCGAACCCGCGGCGGTTCGGCTCGTCGACCACATAGACCACCCGGCACGGCGCGGCGAACGGTCCCAGCCGCCCGAGTACGTCGGTGCCCACTTCGGCAACATCAGTCGTCGCGACCACCCGCAGGCCCGCACCCCGCAGCATTCCGTAGCGCATCACCGCGTCGGCGGCCTTCTCGAAGCGAGATCGGCCGCTGCCGATGCGTGCAGACAACCGCACGTGGCGGTAGCCCGCCGGCAGGGCCGCGGCCGTCGCGCCGACCTCTGCGTAGGTCAACTCGCGGCCGGCCAGGTCGCTGAGCTTCACGGGCACCAGCTTCTCATTCCGTACTGTCGAAGTGAGTACGCCGCATCCGGCGGCATACGGTAACCAGGTGGTAGAGGACATGACGGCGGCCCTGCATGCCGGTGGCGGATTCAACCCGCCGGTGCCCACGGGCAGGGGCGGGCCCGACTACGGCCGGTTCATCGACGCGGTGCGCGACCTGCAGGATCACGCGCGCGCCGTCGACGCGCCCGACGAGGTGATCACCCGGGCCGCTGATCTTCTCGAGCAGGTGTCGGCGCTGCTGGCGCCGTATGACGCCGACGAGTGGACCACGCCGTCGGGCCGTCGCACCGACCTGCCGATGCGCGGCAACATTCTGTCGATTCCCAACGAGACCGAGATCGGCGAGGACGGGCGGCTGCGCGGCTGGGCCCGGTTCCGGCGTTACCACCTCGGCCGCAACGGAGCGGTGCACGGCGGCCTCATCGCCCACCTCTTCGACTCGGTGCTGGGCAAGGCGTCGTTCGTCCTGACCGGCGGGCCCTATCAGCGCACCGCCTATCTGCACGTCAACTACCGCAAGATCGTTCCGATCGAGAGGGAACTCCAGGTCGAGGCCGGGGTGCTGCGGACCGAGGGCCGCAAGATCTACGTCGACATCCGGCTGTTGGACGGCGACGACCTGCTGGCCGACGGTGAAGGACTGTTCGTGCTGCTGAAACCGGGGCAACCATGAAGCAGCTACTGCACCGATGGAAGCACCGGCGGGAGCGGCTGCGGACGCGGCCGGTCGCCGATTTCGCCTACCGGGCCGTGGTCGGCGTCGTGGGGCTCGCCGTCCTTGCTGTCGGGATCGTCGCCATTCCGTACCCCGGCCCCGGCTGGGCGATCGTGTTCGTCGGCCTGGCGATTCTGGCCAGCGAGTTCTATTGGGCGCACCGCACCCTGTCGTTCACCAAAGACCGCTACGACAGTGCGATGGGATGGTTCCGCAGGCAGGGTAGGTGGGTGCAGGCCTTGGGCGCGGTGTTCACCGCCGCGGTGGTGGTCGCCACGCTGTGGCTGTTCGGCGCGGTCGGCTGGTCGGCGGGACTGCTCGGCTTCGATCATCCCGCCTTGGACAGCCCTATCGGCCTCGGCGCCTGACCAGCACCCCGATAGCATGGTCGGCGATTCCCGCCGCCCCTGGCGAGAATCGGTTTGAGCCCCACTACGCCGAAAGAGGCCAGCAATGAGCGCCCCCGCACACCCCGGTCCAGCAGCCCCGATCCGGGTGCCTGCCGGGACTACCGCGGGCACGGCGGTGCGCGACGCGGGCCTTCCGGGCCGCGGTGAACCCGGTGCGATCGTCGTCGTGCGCGACGCCGAGGACAGGCTGCGCGACCTGAGTTGGACGCCGGACACCGACGTCGAGGTCATTCCGGTCGCCGCCGACACCGAGGACGGCCGCAGCGTCATTCGGCACTCGGCAGCGCATGTCCTCGCCCAGGCGGTGCAGGAGCTGTTCCCACAGGCCAAGCTCGGCATCGGCCCGCCGATCACCGATGGCTTCTACTACGACTTCGACGTGCCCGAGGCGTTCACCCCCGAGGATCTGGAGAAGCTCGAGAAGCGGATGGCCAAGATCGTCAAGGACGGTCAGCTGTTCGCCCGGCGGGTGTACGAGTCCAAAGACGAGGCCCGCGCCGAGCTCGCGAACGAGCCGTACAAGCTGGAACTCGTCGACGACAAGTCCGGGGACGCCGACATCATGGAGGTCGGCGGGGACGAGCTCACGGCCTACGACAACCTCAATCCCCGCACGCGCGAACGGGTTTGGGGTGACCTGTGCCGTGGACCGCACATCCCCACGACGCGTTACATCCCGGCGTTCAAGCTCACCAGGAGCTCGGCGGCGTACTGGCGGGGTGATCAGAACAATGCCAGCCTGCAGCGCATCTATGGCACGGCCTGGGAATCGCAGGAGGCCCTGGACCGCCACCTCGAACTGATCGAGGAGGCGCAGCGCCGCGACCATCGCAAGCTCGGCGTCGAATTGGACCTGTTCAGCTTTCCCGACGAATTGGGTTCGGGCCTACCGGTTTTCCACCCGAAGGGCGGAATCATCCGGCGTGAGCTGGAGGACTACTCGCGGCGCAAGCACGAGCAGGCCGGCTACGAATTCGTCAACACCCCGCACATCACCAAGGAACAGCTCTACATCACCTCGGGTCACCTCGAGTGGTACGCCGACGGCATGTTCCCCCCGATGCACATCGACGCCGAGTTCGACGAGGACGGCAAGCTGCGCAAGCCGGGGCAGGACTACTACCTCAAGCCGATGAACTGCCCGATGCACCATCTGATCTACCGGTCACGGGGACGTTCCTACCGCGAACTTCCGTTGCGGCTCTTCGAGTTCGGCTCGGTGTACCGCTACGAGAAGTCCGGCGTGGTGCACGGCCTGACCCGGGTGCGCGGCATGACGCAGGACGATTCGCACATCTACACCACCCGCGAGCAGATGCGCGACGAGCTGGCCTCGTTGCTGCGGTTCGTGCTCGAGCTGCTCGCCGACTACGGCCTCGACGACTTCTACCTGGAGCTGTCGACGAAGAACCCGGAGAAGGCCGTCGGCTCCGATGAGATGTGGGACGAGGCCACCGAAACGCTGCGTCAGGTCGCCGAGGCGTCCGGTCTGCAGCTGGTGCCCGACCCCGGGGGCGCAGCGTTCTACGGGCCCAAGATCTCCGTTCAGGTCAAGGATGCGCTGGGCCGCAGCTGGCAGATGTCGACCATCCAGCTCGACTTCAACATGCCCGACCGGTTCGAGCTGGAGTACACCGCCGCCGATGGGTCGCGTCAGCGCCCCGTCTTGATCCATCGCGCGCTGTTCGGCTCCATCGAGCGGTTCTTCGGGGTACTCACCGAGCACTATGCCGGCGCCTTCCCGGCGTGGCTGGCGCCGGTGCAGGCCGTCGGCATCCCCGTCGCCGAGGCTCACGTACCGTATCTGGAAGACCTTGCCGCCGAACTCAAATCACGGGGTGTGCGGGTCGAGGTCGACACCAGCGACGACCGGATGGCGAAGAAGATCGTCAACCACACCAACCAGAAGGTGCCGTTCATGCTGCTCGCGGGGGACCGCGACGTGGAGGCCGGGGCGGTGAGCTTCCGGTTCGGTGACCGCACCCAGATCAACGGCGTGCCTCGCGAGCAGGCGATCGAGACGATCGTGAAATGGATCGCCGACCGCGAGAATGCCGCGCCCACAGCCGAACTGGTGAAGGTCGACGGTGGCTGACGACGCGCAGGCGTACATCGATCGGGGCGCGGGCGAGCCCGATCGCCTCCAGCGGCTGTGGACACCGCACCGGATGAGCTACATCCTCGACGTGCCCGCGCAGAAGGCGGCGGGCGGGTCCGCGGGATCGCCGCAACCGTTCACCGACATCCCCACGCTCTCGGACGAAGACGGTCTGGTGGTGGCCCGCGGCGAACAGGTGTACGTGGTGCTCAATCTCTACCCGTACAACCCCGGACACCTGATGGTGGTGCCCTACCGGCGGGTGTCGGAACTGGAAGACCTCAGTACGGGTGAGAGCGCGGAGCTGATGGCGTTCACCCAGAAGGCAATTCGCGTCATCAAGTCGGTGTCGAGTCCGGACGGCTTCAACGTCGGTCTCAACCTCGGCAAGTCCGCAGGCGGCTCGCTGGCCGAGCACCTGCACATGCATGTGGTGCCCCGTTGGGCCGGCGACGCCAACTTCATCACGGTCGTCGGAGAGACCAAGGTCATTCCGCAACTGCTGCGCGACACCCGCAAGCTGCTGGCCGACGAATGGGCGGCGCAGTCGTGAGCGACTTCTACCTGATGACCCGGGCGGCGTACGCCAAGCTCAGTACGCCGGTGGCCAAGGCCGCGCTCAAGGTCGGGCTGACCCCGGACATGGTGACGATCATCGGCACCGCCGGTTCGGTGCTGGCCGCGCTCATCCTGTTCCCGATCGGTCAGCTGTGGTGGGGTGCGGTCGCCGTCTGGTTCTTCGTACTCGCCGACATGCTCGACGGCGCCATGGCCCGCCAGCGCGGCGGGGGCACCCGGTTCGGCGCGGTCCTCGATGCCACCTGTGACCGGATCAGCGACGGCGCGATCTTCTGCGGTCTGCTGTGGTGGGTGGTCTTCAGCATGCACAGCTCGTCGCTGGCGGTGGCCACGATGATCTGCCTGGTGACCTCGCAGGTGATCTCCTATGTCAAGGCGCGCGCCGAGGCCAGCGGGCTCGAAGGCGGTGGCGGCCTCATCGAACGCCCCGAGCGACTGATCATCGTGCTGGTCGGCGCCGGGCTCTCCGACTTTCCGTTGTTCCCCATGCCGATCCTGCTGCCCATCGGGATGTGGCTGCTGGCGGTCACCAGCCTGGTGACGGTCGGCCAGCGCGTGCACTCGGTGCGATCCAGCCCCGGCGCGATGGACAAGATTCCGCCCGCCGCCGCGCAGCCGGTCGGTGACGAACCGGAAAGCGGCGAATCATGATCGCCACTCCAGGGCAGCTCTGGACGGCAAGCCGTAATCGGTTGCCGCGCACCGAGCACATCAGCGACCTGGGCTACGCGGCGGGCTGGCGGCTGGTCCGTGCCATGCCGGAGCTGTTCGCGCGCAACGCTTTCGACGCCGGCGCCTGGTATGCGGCGCAGGGCGGCGGTCCCGAGCAGCTGCGCAAGAACCTGGCCCGGGTCATCGGCACCACGGCAGCTGAGGTGCCGAACTCGTTGGTTCGCGCCTCGCTGGCCTCCTACGCCCGGTACTGGCGGGAGGCATTCCGGTTACCGACGATGGACCACAAGAAACTGGGCGCCCAGATCGACGAAGCGGTGACCGGTAAGGAACACCTGGAGGCCGCGCTGGCCGCCGGGCGCGGTGCCGTCCTCGCGCTGCCGCACAGCGGCAACTGGGACATGGCCGGGGTGTGGCTGGTCCAGGCCAACGGCACCTTCACCACCGTTGCCGAACGCCTCAAGCCGGAGTCGCTGTACAAGCGATTTCTCGACTACCGGGAGAGCCTCGGCTTCGAGGTGCTGCCGCTCACCGGCGGCGAACGGCCGGCCTACGAGGTGTTGGTCGAGAGGCTCCAGGCGAATCGCGTGGTGTGCCTGATGGCCGAACGGGACCTGAGCCGCTCCGGGGTGCCGGTCGACCTGTTCGGCGAGGCCACCCGGATGCCGGCTGGTTCGGCCAAGCTGGCGCTGGACACCGGCGCGGCGCTGATTCCGGTGCACTCCTGGTTCACCGAGAAAGGTTGGGCCGTCGACTTCTATCCCGAGTTGGACTGCTCCAGCCGCGACGTCGGCGTGATCACCCAGGCCCTGGCCGACCGGTTTGGTGCGAATATCGCTGAACACCCCGAGGATTGGCACATGCTGCAGCCGCAATGGCTGGCCGACCTGTCCGATGAGCGACAGGCCAGGTTGAGGGAGCCCTGATGCGGATCGGGATGGTCTGCCCCTACTCGTTCGACGTGCCCGGCGGGGTGCAGTCGCACATCCTGCAACTGGCCGAAGTGATGCGGGAGCGCGGCCACGAGGTCAGCGTGCTGGCCCCGTCGTCGCCGCATGTGAAGCTGCCGGAGTACGTCGTCTCCGGCGGTAAGGCCGTGCCGATTCCCTACAACGGCTCGGTGGCCCGGCTGAGGTTCGGCCCGGCCACTCACCGTCACGTCAAGAAGTGGCTCATCAGCGGGGAATTCGACGTACTGCATCTGCACGAGCCGAACGCCCCCAGCCTGTCGATGCTGGCGCTGCAGGCAGCCGAAGGTCCGATCGTCGCGACATTCCACACCTCGACCACAAAGTCGTTAACGCTCAGCGTGTTTCAAGGAATCCTGCGGCCGTATCACGAGAAGATCGTCGGCCGGATCGCGGTATCCGACCTGGCGCGCCGGTGGCAAATGGAGGCGTTGGGTTCCGACGCCGTCGAGATCCCCAACGGTGTCGACGTCTCGGCACTGGCGTCGGCATCGCGGCTCGACGGCTATCCGCGTGCCGGCAAGACAGTGTTGTTTCTCGGCCGCTTTGACGAGCCGCGCAAGGGAATGGCGGTTCTGGTCGGCGCGCTGCCCCGGCTGGTCGAAACATTCGAGGACATCGAAATCCTGATCGTCGGGCGCGGCGACGAGGACAAGCTGCGGGAGGAGTGCGGCGAACTCGCCGGACACCTGCGGTTCCTGGGCCAGGTCGACGACGCCGAGAAGGCCTCGGCGCTGCGCAGCGCGGACGTGTACTGCGCCCCGCACACCGGCGGCGAGAGCTTCGGCATCGTGCTCGTCGAAGCGATGGCCGCGGGCACCCCGGTGGTGGCCAGCGATCTCGACGCGTTCCGGCGAGTGCTGCTCGACGGCGAGGCCGGCCGGCTCGTCCCCGTCGACGACTCCGCTGCGATGGCCGAGGCCCTGATCGAGGTGCTCGGGGACGAGGCCCTGCGCACCCGCTACGTCAGCGCCGCCGACGTCGCGGTGCGCCGCTACGACTGGCCGGTGGTGGCCGACCAGATCATGCGGGTGTACGAGACGGTGGCGCTGGCGGGCGTCAAAGTTCAGGTGGCCTCGTAATGCCTGCCGCGCTGTACTGGTCGCTGACCGCGGTCCTGATCATCGTGCTGGTGGTCAGCGCGTTGCTGGCACTGCAGACCGCGAGCCGGCTGGATCGCCTGCACATCCGCTACGACCTGTCCTGGCAGGCGCTCGACGCGGCGCTGGCACGGCGCGCGGTGGTGGCCCGCGCGGTGGCCGCCGACACCTACCGCGGACGCCCGGAAGGCAAGCGGCTCGCGGCGCTGGCTGATGCCGCGGAGCGGGCACCGCGGACCGGCCGCGAAGCCGCCGAGAACGAGCTGTCCGCGGCGCTTGCCAGGGTCGATCCGACGTCGATGCCGGTGTCCCTGGTCGCCGAACTCGCTGACGCCGAAGCCCGCGTGTTGCTGGCCCGGCGGTTCCACAACGACGCCGTGCGCGACACCCTCGCGCTGCGCGAACGCCGTCCGGTCCGATGGCTGCGGCTGGCCGGCACCGCCCCGCTGCCGACCTATTTCGAGATCGCCGAGCGGGTTCCCGAGACGACCCCGGATGGGCCCGACGAGCTGGACCGCCGCACCTCGGCGCGGGTGGTGCTGCTCGACGAGCAAGGTGCGGTGCTGTTGTTCTGCGGATCCGATCCGGCTTTCACCGGCGACGGCGAGGCGCCGCGCTGGTGGTTCACCGTCGGCGGAGCGGTGTGGCCGGGGGAGCGGCTGGTCGATGCCGCCGTCCGCGAGATCGCCGAAGAGACCGGGCTGCGGGTGGACCCGGCCGCGATGGTGGGCCCGGTGTGGCGCCGGGACAAGCTGATCGACTTCAACGGCACGGTCATCGCCAGCCAGGAGTTCTACTTCGTGCATCGCACTAGCCGGTTCGAACCGACCACGGCCGGGCGCACGCAGCTGGAACTGCGGTACATTCACGGCCACCGATGGTGTGACTCCGCCACGATCGATCAGTTGGCCACGAACGGGCAGACGGTGTATCCGCTGCAGCTCGGGGAACTGCTCGAGGAGGCAAACCTGCTGGCCGACGGCCTTGGCGGCGCCGACAAAGAGTTGCACCCGATCCACTGAAGGCGCGAAAAATTCAGTTTGGCATCGCCCTTTAGACTGGATCCGTATCAAACGAAGGGACTGACAGTGGAAACCGGAGCTACCGCGGCTGGATCCAACGGCTCGGCCAGCGCGCAGACGGGTACCGCTCGGGTCAAGCGCGGTATGGCGGAGATGCTCAAGGGCGGCGTCATCATGGACGTCGTCACCCCCGAACAGGCGCGCATCGCCGAGGGTGCCGGGGCAGTGGCCGTCATGGCGCTCGAACGCGTCCCGGCTGACATCCGCGCCCAGGGTGGCGTGGCCCGCATGAGCGACCCCGACCTGATCGAAGGCATCATCTCCGCGGTCACCATCCCCGTGATGGCCAAGGCGCGGATCGGCCATTTCGTCGAGGCGCAGATCCTGCAGAGCCTCGGCGTCGACTACATCGACGAGTCCGAGGTCCTGACCCCGGCCGACTACACCCACCACATCGACAAGTGGAAGTTCACCGTGCCGTTCGTCTGCGGTGCGACCAACTTGGGTGAGGCGCTGCGCCGCATCACCGAGGGTGCGGCGATGATCCGGTCCAAGGGCGAGGCCGGCACTGGGGACGTCTCCAACGCCACCACCCACATGCGGTCGATCGGCGCGGAGATCCGCCGGCTGACGTCGCTGTCGGAGGACGAGCTCTACGTCGCGGCCAAGGACATGCAGGCGCCGTATGACCTCGTCGTCGAGGTGGCCCGGGCGGGCAAGCTGCCGGTGACGTTGTTCACCGCGGGCGGTATCGCCACCCCCGCCGACGCCGCGATGATGATGCAGCTCGGCGCCGAGGGTGTGTTCGTCGGCTCCGGCATCTTCAAGTCGGGCGACCCCGCGGTGCGGGCTGCCGCCATCGTCAAGGCCACCACGTTCTACGACGACCCCGACGTGCTGGCGCGGGTGTCGCGGGGGCTGGGTGAGCCCATGGTCGGAATCAACGTGGAGGAGATCGCGGAGCCGCACCGACTCGCTCAGCGCGGCTGGTAGTCGACGGTGGCTATCGAAGAGATCCTCGATCTGGAACAGCTCGAGGTCAACATCTACCGCGGCCGGGTGTTCAGCCCGGACTCCGGTTTCCTGCAGCGCACGTTCGGCGGTCACGTGGCCGGGCAGTCGCTGGTGTCGGCCGTGCGCACCGTCGATCCCACGTACCAGGTGCACTCGCTGCACGGGTATTTCCTTCGGCCCGGTGACGCGACCAAGCCCACGGTGTACCTCGTCGAGCGACTGCGCGACGGCGGCTCATTCGTGACCCGCCGGGTGAACGCCGTCCAGCACGGCGAGACGATCTTCTCGATGTCGGCGTCGTTCCAGACCGATCAGAGCGGCATCGAGCACCAGGACGAGATGCCCGCCGCACCTCCGCCGGACGACCTGCCCGGGTTCATCTCCAAGGGCGGGGTCTTCGACGATGCGGGTTTCGCGCAGTTCGAGGAGTGGGACGTCCGCATCGTGCCGCGCGATCAGGTGGCCCTGTTGCCGGGCAAGGCGTCTCAGCAGCAGGTGTGGTTCAAGCACAAGGACCCGCTGCCCGACGATCCGGTGTTGCACATCTGCGCGCTCGCCTACATGAGCGACCTCACCCTGCTCGGTTCGGCGCAGGTCAACCACGTCGAGGAACGCAAGCATCTGATGGTCGCCTCCTTGGATCACGCGATGTGGTTCATGCGGCCGTTCCGCGCCGACGAGTGGCTGCTCTACGACCAGTCCTCGCCGTCGTCGTGCGGCGGCCGGTCGTTGACCCAGGGCAAGATCTTCAACCAGTACGGCGAGATGGTCGCGGCGGTCATGCAGGAGGGGCTGACCCGCTACAAGCGCGGATACGCCGGGCCATGACCGTTCGCGTCGGCGTGCTCGCCCTGCAGGGTGACACCCGCGAACATCTGGCCGCGCTGCGCGAGGCCGGCGCCGAGGCGTCGACGGTGCGTCGCGCACGTGAGCTCGACAACGTCGACGGCCTGGTCATCCCCGGTGGTGAGTCGACAACGATGAGCCATCTGCTGCGGGAATTCGACCTGCTCGACCCGCTGCGCAAGCGGCTGGCCGACGGTATGCCGGCCTACGGCTCCTGCGCGGGCATGATCCTGCTGGCCAGCGAGATCCTCGACGCCGGCGCCGAAGGCCGCGAGGCGGTGCCCCTGGGTGGCATCGATATGACCGTGCGGCGCAATGCCTTCGGGCGTCAGGTGGATTCGTTCGAGGGCGACATCCCCTTCGAGGGGCTCGACGGCCCCGCACACGCGGTGTTCATCCGGGCGCCGTGGGTGGAGCGGGTCGGGCCCGACGTTCAGGTCCTGGCCCGCGCCGACGACCACATCGTCGCGGTCCGCCAAGGCCGCGTCCTGGCGACCGCTTTTCACCCTGAAATGACTGGTGACCGGCGTGTGCACAAGCTGTTCGTCGACGTGGTCGCCCACCGCGCCTAGCGGCATGAAAAACTCCGTGTAGAGACCGCCGGTACTGGGTATTCCGGCGGACAGTTTCAGGCCGTGACCCGGCATGGCTTCGACCGCGGAGTGAATCAACGATGATCGGTGGGGAACGTACGACGATTCTGGCTGCGACCTCTGAGGGTGGAGGAGCGGCGCTGGATCAGGTGATCGGCTTGTCGGTGGTGGCGGCGATCGTCACCGCGGTGCTGCTGTGGATCGGCTATCAGCACCGCACCAAGCGCATCACCTGGTTGAAGAACATCGCCGAGCGAGGCGGGAACAGATTCAAGCGGCCGCCGTGGGTGGCGCTGAGCATCATGCTGTTCTCGGCGACGCTGATCTGCGCGCTGTTCGGCTTCATCTGGGACGTGAGCCTGCACATCGGCAAGGGCCGCGACCCCGGACCGCTGGCCAACCCGGCGCATTACTTCATCCTGTTCGGGCTGTTCCTGCTGTTCATCGCGGGCGTCCTGGCCGTCGTGATCCCGTATGACAAGCCCGGTTCGGCCGCGGTGCGGATCACCCGACACTGGTACGCCCCGGTCGGTGGTCTGCTGATGGCCGGCTGCGGGCTCTACGCGCTGATCGGCTTCCCACTCGACGACGTGTGGCACCGGATCTTCGGTCAGGACGTCACGCTGTGGGGCCCGACGCACTTGATGCTGATCGGCGGCGCGGGTCTGTCCCTGGTCGCCGTGCTGTACCTGGAGTACGAGGGACGCCGGGCAATGGGCGCCGACGCCCCACCGGACAGCCGGTTCGTGAAATTCCTGCAGTACTTGTCGTTCGGTGGCCTGGTCGTCGGTCTGTCGGTCTTCCAGATCGAATACGACTTCGGCGTCGAACAGTTCCGGCTGGTGCTGCAGCCGATGATGATCGCCGCCGCGGCCGCGATGGCGCTGGTGGCCGCACGCCTGACACTGGGCCGCGGTGCGGCGATCATCGCAGCGCTGCTGGCGATCGGTCTGCGCGGGGGAGTCGCCCTCGTCGTCGGCCCGATCCTGGGCGCACCCACGAGCTGGTTCCCGCTGTACCTCGGACCCGCGGTCGTCGTCGAGCTCCTCGCCCTCACCTCGCTGGCCAAGCGGCCGATCGTCTTCGGTGCCCTGGCCGGTCTGGGTGTCGGCACCGTCGGGCTATGGCTGGAGTCGCTGTGGGTCGGCGCGGTGTACCACTATCCGTGGCCGACGAGCATGTGGCCCGAAGCGCTGGCGATGGCGGTCCCCGTCGCGATCATGATGGGCTTGTGCGGCGCGCTGCTGTCGATGGTCCTCAACGGCCAGCGTCTGCCCCGCCCGGCGATCGGCATCACCATCGTCGTCGTCACGGTTTTGGCCATCGGTGGCGCCGTGTTCAACGGGCTGCGCACCGAGGTGCCCCAAAATGACACGGCCACAATCACATTGACCGACATCCCGAGCCCGCCGGGGCAGCGGATGGCCAACGCCGACGTGCGGATCAACCCGCCGGGCCTGGTCAGCGACAACCCGGACTGGGTCACGATCCTGTCCTGGCAGGGTGGTCTGTCGAACGAGCGCGGCCTGGTCGTCGACCGGCTCGAACGAGTCGGCCCCGGGCACTACCGCTCGACGCGCCCGGTGCCGATCTGGGGCCAGTGGAAGACCCTGCTGCGCGTGCAGGACGGCACGCTGATGGCTGGTGTCCCGATCTACCTGCCTGAGGACCCGGGCATCGACGCACCCGCGGTGCCGGCCGAACTGAACATGACCCGGCCCTTCGTTCCGGAGATCACGATCCTGCAGCGCGAGCGCAACCTCAACCACCCGACGTGGCTGTTCGCCGCGGGTGGCGTGGTGGTGCTGATCTGCACGCTGATCCTGATCGCCGCGCTGACATGGGGCGGTGGCCGGATCAACCGGACCGAAGAGGAGCCCGCGCGACTCGAGGAGCCGCGGCCGACGGTGGGGCCGCAGGTGTGATCGTCACCTACGGCGCCCACCATGCACTGGTGCTGGCACTGCCCGCGCTGACGCCGGCCGTCATCTTGGTGGGTGTGGTGTTGTTCATTGCCATCCGCGACCGCCGTCGCGGCGAGGCGGGCGCCGATTCGGAAGGGGACGACACGTGAAGGTGGGCACGCTGATTGCCGTCAGCGCCGTCCTGGCGACCGCGGTGGCATGCACCTCGAACAAGCCGCCGGTGCCGCAGGCCGCCGGTCCGGTCGTGGAAATCACGATCGCTCACGGCACCGTGACGCCCACCAACGCGACGTTGACCGCCAAGGTGAACCAGCCGATCACACTGCGGGTCACCAGTGACGCCGACGACGAACTGCACGTGCACTCCACCCCGGAACACGAGTTTGAGGTCAAACCGAAAGCGGATCAGGAGTTTTCGTTTAGCGTGGGCGTCCCGGGCAGTGTCGCGGTCGAACTGCACCACCTCGACCGGACGGTGGCCACGATCCAAGTCCAGCCGTGAGTCAGCCGGGCGTCACGCTACTGGCGCACGGCCTCGGTGGCTCGACCGATCTGCCGATTCCGTACTCGTACGCCCTCATCGGTGCGGCATGGGCGCTGACGCTCACCTTTGCAGTGGTGGCCTTCGCTTGGCGCACACCACGATTCGACCCTGACCGCCCGGGCCGCCCGCTGCCGGGCTGGGTGACGCGGGCGGTCGATTCACCCATGACCCGATCGGTGGTGGCCGGGCTGGCTCTGGCGCTGGCGGTGTGGGTCATCGCCGTCGCCATCGTCGGACCGCAGGACACCGGCAACGCGCTGCCGGGCGCGTTCTACGTGCTGCTGTGGGTGGGCGTCCCCACGCTATCGGTGCTCATCGGTCCGGTGTGGCGCGCCGTCTCGCCGCTGCGCACCGTCCGTCGAGTGCTACCGGTGCGCGCGCTGCGCAACTACCCGGAGGGGCTCGGATACTGGCCGGGCGCGGCGGGGTTGTTCGCGTTCGTGTGGCTGGAACTCGCCAGCCCGGACCCGGGGTCGCTGACGGCCATCAAGATCTGGCTCGCCTGCTATGTCGTCGTCACGCTCGGTGGAGCGCTGCTGTGCGGCCCGCGCTGGCTGTCGCGCGCCGACCCGTTCGACGTCTACAGCGTGGTGGCGTCCCGGCTCGCGGTGTTCGGCCGCAACCGGATGAGCGGACAGATCGCCGTGGTCAACCCGTTCAACCATCTGCGGACCCTGCCGGTGCGGCCGGGAACCCTTGCCGTGCTGGCCGTTCTGCTCGGGTCGACCGCGTTCGACAGTTTTTCGGCGAGCCCCGACTGGCGCAACTTCGCCGACGGTATCGGGATCAATACGGCCGTCACGCGCAGCATCGGATTGCTGGTGTTCGTGCTCGTGGTGGCCGCCACCTTCTGGGGCGCCGCCCAGGCCACCGGCGGGATCGATCGCGCGCGCCGCCGGGAGCTGCCCGGGCTGATGGCTCACTCACTGATCCCCATCGTCGTCGGATATGTGTTCGCGCACTATCTTTCGTACCTCGTCGAAAAGGGACAGCAGGCCGTGATCGCGCTCTTCGGCCTGCACGACGTCGAAGTGGCCTATGTGCTGTCCGCACACCCGGCAGTGCTGGCCACCCTCAAGGTGTGCTTTGTGGTGGCCGGACACATCGGCGGGGTGATTGCCGCGCACGACGCCGCTATCCGTCTGTTGCCGAAAAGGCATCAGATCACCGGCCAGCTGACCATGATGCTGACCATGGTGGCCTACACGTTCACCGGCCTGTACCTGCTTTTCGGCGGCTGACGCAGCCAATTTGTCGCACGACGTTTAGACGACGTCAACCTGGGCAGTCCCGCTGTGCCGGGAGAGTTGCCCATACTCGATGTCTCGGCGCGGGGCGCGGCGGTAGGAGGTCGTGATGATGTCACGCAACTGGTTGAGTCGGCGGATCCATCAAGTGCTCGAGCAGCACGGCGCGAAATCGTCGGCGGGGCTGTGGCGTCCGGCGTGGCAGAGCAATTCGGCTGCGGAGCGGCCGATCAGCTGGTGGCGCGCGCTGTAACTAGCTGGTGGGTCGGCCGTCGACGATCACACCCGCGGCCGCCTCGAGCGGCTTGATCGCACAGGTGAAGTCCGAGTCCGGGCCCTCTTCGTTCATGACGAGTTCCCACACCCGTCCGACCGCTGCGGCCATTTCGGTTGGCAGACCGAGCGAGGTGGCCTCCTCGAGATAGAGCCGTACGTCCTTCACCATCAGCCCGGTGGCGAATCCGTAGTCGAAGGTGCGCGGCAGAATCGACTTCGGGAACTTGTCGCGACTGGCGTTGGTGGCGCCCGAGCCGGCGTTGATCACGTCGATCATCACCGACGGATCCAGCCCCGCCTTCACACCCATCACCACGACCTCGCAGGTGGTGGCCAGCGCTGTGGCGGCCAACAGGTTGTTCACCAGTTTCATCGTCTGGCCGGCGCCTGGTTTCGTGTCGACGAAAAACGGGGTGCCCAGGTTGGCCAAGATCGGTTCGACAACCTCGAACTCGTCGCGCGGTCCCGAAACCATCAGTGCCAGTGCGCCTCTGGTGGCTCCACCGACACCGCCGCTGACCGGGCTGTCGAGCATCGCGATATCACGCGCGGACAGCCGACCCTGGATCTCCTGGGCGGCCGTGCTGCCGACGGTGGACAGGTCGACAAAGCGTCTGACGCGCTGACCCTTGATCACCCCGTCCGGACCGGTCGCCACGTCGCGGGAGGCCTGTACCGACGGCAGGCTGGCCAGCACGGTCTCGGCGCGGTCGGCGATGTCGCGAGGGGAGGTGCCCGCTTGGGCGCCCAACGCGACCGCCTTGGCGACGATGTCGGGGCGGGTGTCGAAGACCACCAGCGGATGGCCGGCCTCGATCAGGCGGGCGGCCATCGGAAAGCCCATGTTGCCCAACCCGATGAAGCCGACGTCGATGGCGTCGCTCATTGGGCGTCGAGTTCGGCGAAGGTTTCGCGCGCGACGCGGAAGCCGTCGACGGCGGCGGGCGCTCCGGCGTAGATCGCCACCTGCAGCAGGATCTCGCGGATCTCCTCGCGGGTGACACCGTTGGTCAGTGCCCCGCGCACATGGGTTTTCAGTTCGTGGGGGCGGTTGAGCACCGAGATCATCGCCAGATTGAGCATGCTGCGGGTCTTGAGCGGCAACTCCTCGCGGCCCCACACCGCACCCCAGCAGTATTCGGTGAGCAGATCCTGCAGCGGCTTGCTGAAGTCGTCGGCCTGCCGTTCGGCGTTGGCGACGTACTCCTCGCCGAGCACCGCGGCGCGGATCTGCCGTCCCTTGTCGTATGTCGCCTGGTCCATGGCGTACATGATCGCATTGCTTCAGGCGAGCACGGGTAGCAGCAGCCGGGACGATGAGCGGACGGTGTTGACGCTGCTGGTGCCGACACTGGCGTGCCGAAAATTCATGATGGCCGGGGTGTCGGGATCCTGGTCGTCGCTGGTGATCGCGATCTGGATACGGTGGCCGGTGTCGAATCGGCGCGCGTTGGGCACCAACGGGATTCGATACTCGACGTCGACACCGACGGGCACTGCCTCGGCGTGCCGGCAGGGGAGTACCGGGGCGCCGGGCCGGCTGGCGGCCTCGTCGACCGCGCGCAGGCTGGCCCGCAGCCACCCGGCGGTCACCGGCTCCGCGGTGCCGTCGGGGCTGACGTCGGACAGCGTGACGATCCAGGCGGTATCGGCGGCGGTGCTGCTGGCGACCAACCGCAGTTCGATGTTCCCTACGACGTCGAGCGGCTCGGGCAGCGGTTGGGTGATCCAGGTTAGTGCCGAAGGCGGATCGATCGCGCTGGGCTTGGCGCGACCCAGCCCGGCGCCGAGCGTCATGAGGTCGCGTCCACCCGCGTCGCCTTCGACATCGTCGAGCCCGCCGTCGGCGCGTAGCGCGAGCTCATGGAATGTGCCTGGCGGCGGCCAGGATTCGGATGTACGCCACCCCTCGGCGCCGGGCAGTACGTAGCGGACGGCCGGGCCGTCGAGGATCCCGGTGTCACCGCGCTTGAGCCAATGGTCGTACCAGGCGAGGGCCTCGATGTGCAGGCTTTCCCACGGCCAGGTCAGGCCGAATTCACCGAGCATCCCAATCCGGACGGTGGCGCTGTTGGTCAGGGCGGCGTAGGTGGAGAACGTCGACGGCAGGTGTAGTGGCGCGTTCTGCCAGTCGCAGCCCAAATAGACTGGGATATCGATCTTTTCGAGTAACGGCAGCAGGTTGCGTTCGTCCCACCAGGCGTCGCGAGTCGGGTGCCTGACTGCTGCGTCGAGCCACAGTTCGTCCCACGGATGCGGATCGTGGGGCACCTTGAGCAGCCCACGCATCATCGTCACCGCCGCCTCGCCGTTCATCGTCGCGAATTTGTGGTGCAGCGGCGGGGTGTTGAGTGCCCACCGCGCCACACCCAGCGGGCGGCTGCGCCAAAACGCGTCGCTGCGGGCGGCGGTGAGCCCGAGCATCGACAGGAAGGGCGTGACGAACGAGGAGCTGAACAGGCCGTGGTGTACCGCGCCTTCGTACAGATCCGATGTGACGGCCACCGGGAAGATCGCTCTGAGGTGGGGCGGGCGTTCGACCGCGGCCTCCAATTGGGTCATCGCGAAATAGCTGATGCCGATCATCCCGACGTTGCCGTCGCACCACGGTTGGGCGGCCACCCACTCCACGAGGTCGTACAAGTCCTGGCGTTCCTGGGCGTCGAAGAAGCCGAACGTGCCCCCGGATCCGCCGGTGCCGCGCAAGTTGGCGATGACGTGGGTGTAGCCGCGCGGCACCCAGAAGTCGGTGGCGCCGGCTTCGATGAATCCGGCCGGGGCGCCGAGATCCTGGATCTGCCGGGGGTAGGGCGACGCGGCGATCAGCGCGGGGAAGCGGCCGTCGGTATCGGGGCGGTGCACGTCGGCCATCAGCGTCACGCCGTCGCGCATCGGGACGGCGATGTTGATGTCGGTGGTGATGCGGTGCTCCGGTGCGCTGAGGTTTCGGTATTGCCTGCCAGTCGTCTGTGGACCGTTCAGCTGGCGCTGACCTGCGTCGATACCCGACACGCTGGTGGCTGACATCCCCGACTCCTATTTTCACGTTCTGTTGAGACTAGTTTCACGCTACGATGAAACTAGTCTCAACGCAATATGAATCTCGTGGTTAGGTGCAGCGCATGGCGAAGAGGGTGACCGCGCCGGGACCCCGCGACGAGAAGGGGGTGCTGGCGGCGCGGATTCTCGACGCCGCGCGCGGTGAGTTCGCCCAGAACGGTTCGGCCGGCACCACGATCCGGGCGGTGGCTCGGGCCGCCGACGTGGACCCGGCGCTGGTGTACCACTACTTCGGGTCCAAGGAGGGGCTGCTCGATGCGGCGACGAATCCTCCGCAGCACTGGCTGGAGAGCGTCGCGGCGACCTGGACGACCCCAGTGCCCGACCTCGGTGCCGCGCTGATCCGGCTGATGCTCGGCGCATGGGCCGACGACGAGATCGGTTCGGTGCTGCGCTCGGTGCTGCAGACCGCGGCGCACGAACAGAGCACACGGGAGAAGCTGCGCCGGGTGGTGGAGGGTCAGCTGATGGGGGTGTCGGGCCTGGGGGTCGACGACAGGGATCGTCAAGTGCGCAGCGGCTTGGTGTCATCGCAGATCATGGGATTGGCGATGATGCGCTACATCTGGCAGATCGAGCCGATCGCATCGATGAGCGACGACGAGCTCGTCGCGGCGGTTGCGCCGAATTTGCAGCGCTACATCGACGGCGACTTGAGCTAAACCGCTGCGGCGGCAACGGGTTTCGCGGCCGGCTCCTCCTCGAAGTCACCGGGCCGAAGCAGGCGGGTCGCGATCACACTGACGACCGCCGTGAACACGAGGTAACCGCAAGCGAGCCAAGGCTTTCCGTGGGCAGCCGCAATCAGCGCCGTCAGGATCAGCGGCGTCAGGCCCGAGGCGTAGACGCCGGAAAGCTGATACACCGTCGACAGACCCGTGTAGCGGACCCGGGTGGGAAACAGCGACGCGTAGAGCGTGCCCTGCGCCCCGTAGAACCAGGCGTGGATCACGCCGAACACCACAATCAGCGCGATCGCGTAGGCGGCGAGGCTGCGGGTGCTGAACAACGCAAACGCCGGGAACACCGCCAGTCCGTACGCGGCGATGCCGGTGCCGTAGACGACTTTCGCGCCGAACCGGTCGACCAGCAGCCCCGACACCGGCAGCAGCGCGGCCATCACCAGCGCCGCCGCGGTCACCGCGATCAGCACCGGCACCTTGCCCAGGTGCAGGGTGGCCGTCGCGTACGAGATCGCGAACACGCCCCAGGTGTTGAAGGCCGCCCCCTCACCCCAGCGGGACAGCATGCCCAGCACAGTCGAGCGCACGGTCGGGCGGCGGAAGATCTCGCGCAGCGGCACCGCCGACCGCTGGTCCTGCTCCTTGAGCTTCTCGAACGCCGGCGTCTCGGCGGCCTTCAGGCGCACCACGACCCCGAACACCACCAGCACAAGGCTGAACAGGAACGCGATCCGCCAGCCGTAGCTCAGAAACGACCCCGCCGGCAGGACAACCTGCAGCAGCGCGAAGACGCCGGTGCCCAGCGCAAGGCCCAGCGCCAGGCCAACCTGCGGCACACTGCCGAACAATCCGCGGCGCTTGGCCGGGCTGTGCTCGACGGCGAGCAGCACCGCGCCTGCCCATTCGCCGCCGAGTGCGAAGCCCTGGCCGATGCGCAGGATCAGCAGCAGGATCGGGGCCAGCAAGCCGATCTGCTCGGCGGTGGGCAGCACGCCCATGAGTGCGGTGGCCCCGCCCATCAGGAACATGGTGAGCGCCAGCGTTTTCTTGCGGCCGATGCGATCGCCGATGTGGCCGAACACGAACCCGCCGATCGGGCGCACCACGAAGCCGACCGCAAAGGTGGCGAACGACAACAGCGTTCCGACCAATGAGCTCTGGTGGGGGAAGAAGGCCTGGTTGAACACCAGGCTGGCCGCGGTGGCGTAGAGGAAGAAGTCGTACCACTCGATCGTCGTGCCGATCAGGCTGGAGAGCAGCGCGGTGCGGATGGTGCTCGAGGATGCCTCGTCGGCGTCGGCGCGTGGTTCGGCGATGGTGGACACGCATTCCACATCTATCCGCCTGCCCGGCCGGCGAACAGGCTTCGGCGCACGACGATTGCAATGGGCGTTGGGTCGGCCCAGTAGACTCGTCGGGTTACGGCAGAACGGACAGTACGGAGAAGAACCCGATGAGCGGCCATTCCAAGTGGGCGACCACCAAGCACAAGAAGGCTGTCATCGACGCCAAGCGCGGCAAGATGTTCGCCAAGCTCATCAAGAACATCGAGGTCGCGGCGCGCGTCGGCGGCGGCGACCCGGCCGGTAACCCCACCCTGTACGACGCCATCCAGAAGGCCAAGAAGTCCTCGGTTCCCAACGACAACATCGAGCGCGCCCGCAAGCGCGGCGGTGGTGAGGAAGCCGGCGGCGCCGACTGGCAGAACATCACCTACGAGGGCTACGGCCCCAACGGTGTGGCCGTGCTCATCGAGTGTTTGACCGACAACCGCAACCGCGCCGCCGGCGAGGTCCGGGTCGCGATGACCCGCAACGGCGGCAACATGGCCGACCCCGGTTCGGTGGCCTACCTGTTCTCCCGCAAGGGTGTGGTGACGCTGGAGAAGAACGGCCTGTCCGAGGACGACGTGCTGATGGCGGTCCTGGATGCCGGCGCCGAAGAGGTCAACGACCTCGGCGACAGCTTCGAGGTGATTTCCGAGCCGACCGATCTGGTCGCCGTGCGCACCGCGCTGCAGGACGCCGGTATCGACTACGACTCCGCCGAGGCCGGCTTCCAGGCGTCGGTGACGGTGCCGTTGGATGCCGAGGGTGCCCGCAAGATCATGAAGCTCGTCGACGCGCTTGAGGATAGCGACGATGTGCAGGACGTCTACACCAACGCCGATATCCCCGACGAGATCCTGGCCCAGATCGAGGAGTGACCTCAGGCCGGATGCAGGCTGACCGGCACCCCTGAGTAGCGCGTCATCCCGGTCGCCGGATCCAGGTCGTCCTTACTGGTCAACAGATTGACGTTGGCGCCGACGTGCGCGTGCGGCACCGACACCACACCGCTGCGCACCGACGGGTCCAGTCTCGCGATCCCGGTGACTTCACCGTATTCGGTGCGCACCACCAGCTTTTGGTCGTCGACGACGCCTGCGGCAGCCGCGTCGTCGGGGTTCACCAGAATCTCGGGCTGTTCGCCGAGGTACTCCAATTGCGCGTTGACTCTTCGCAATTGGCGGCGCGGCACCAGCACCGGACCGGTCGGGTGGCGCAGATCGTGCAACTGGTCCACCAGGAGTTGCGGTGCCAGCCGCCAGCCGCCGAGACGCTCGACATGGCGCTGCATCCACGCGGCAGGCAGCTCCCGCTCGGCCTCGGCCCACCCGGTGGTGACCAGGTCGTCGTAACTCCCGCGACCACCGGCATTCAGCTTGCCTAGCATCTCCTCGTCGGTCATCGACGTGTCGGCGATGTCGTGGCCCAGCCGTGCGCCGATCTCGGCGAGCACCCACTACATCGAGCGGCGTTCACCGACCGGCGCGATCATCGCCGGCGTGTGCTGGGCGGAGATCCGCGTACTCATGAAGTCCCACAGTGTGACGTCCGGACGCTCGAGCTGATCCTTGGTGGGCAGCACATGCGTGGACAGCGCCGTCGTCTCGGTCGGCAGAATCTCGGTGGTGGCCAACACCTCGAGCTTCGGCAACGCCGCCCGCAGCGCGTCGGTGGCCGGGAAACCCGTGAGCAGGCTGCCGCCGAGGTTCAGCAGTGCGCGGATATTGCCTGCCTCGATCTCGTCCGGCAGTGTCGCGCACGGCCATTCGCGCATGAACGCGCGGGTGTCCGGCCGGCTGCGGGGACCCGGCTTGGACTTGCCCTCCGGCGGCGCAATGGGCAGCTCGAACATCTCCAGCTGATAGCCGTACCCGGGGTGGAACCACTCCCCGCCGGGGGTGTTCATCGAGCCGGTGAGAATCAGCAGCGCCCACGAAAGCCATTGCGTGACATTCGCACTCGCCGACATGGTGACACCAGTACCGGTGTCGATCGCGATGTGCCCGGCCCGGCGGACGGCGGCGAGCAGGTCGTCGAGATCGGTGGGGTCGACGTCGGCGAGGCTGGCGGCATGTTCGCGGGTGAACGGCTCGACCGCGGCGGCCAGCACGTCGAAGTCCTGGACCGGTACGCACGTATCGGCGCCCTCGCGCACGATCTCGCGCACCAGGTAGGCCAGCACCGCGTAGTCGGTGCCCGGCCGCGGCGCGAGGTGGCGGGTGGCCAGCCGGGCGGTCTCGGTGCGACGCGGGTCCACCACCCACAGCTGCGCACGCGCGGCGAGGTCGCGGAACAATCCGCGAGGATTGGGCATCCCCACGGTATGACCGTGAGAGACAACCGGATTGCTGCCGATCAAGATGACCAGCTCGGCGTTCTCGTAATCGGGCCGTCCGGTCAGCCCCGCGGATCCACCCATCAACTCCGCGACCAGAACCTTGGCGGTGCCGTCGATGGTCAGCGGACTGAACTTCGCCGGTGTACCGATCGCGCGGTGCAGCGCCTCGGCGATGCGGTAGCCGGCGGCGTCCATGCCGATGCCGGTGCCGAAGTTGACGGCGACCGCCGCGGGACCGTGCTCGGCGATGATGGCACGCAACGTGGCCCCGAGCTCGTCGAGGCAAGCGTCCCAGGTGGTTTCGGTCAGCCGGCCGTCGGTGCGCATCATCGGCCGTTCGAGCCGATCGGGATGATGGTGAATCAGCGGCAGGGCGCGGCCCTTGGGGCAGGTGTAGCCGCGGGAGAAGGGGTTGTCCCGGTCACCGTGGACGGCGACCACCCGGTCGTCGTCGATGTCGACGAGGATGCCGCACACCGACGGGCACACTCGGCAAAAGCTCCGTACTGTGCGGGAACCGCCCGAGACCATGGAAAAGAACCGTACGCTGCGGGCAGGTATCGGAGGTGACGATGTCCCAGGTGACGGTAACCGACCCCGACGGGGTCCGCTGGACGGTGCGTCGCTGGTGGTGGAAGACGATCCCGTGGGAGACCGGCTTCGCCACCCTCGACATGCTGATCTTTCTGATCGTGCTGCCGTTCATGCTGCTGTGGCCGTTCTGGCTACTGGCCAAGTGGTGCGGCGTGCCGTGGACAATCATCACCGCGCGCGACGGCGAGGAGGTCGGCCGCGAGCAGGTCACCGGCTGGAAGCGCTCCGGCGCCCGGATCGAGGAGATCGCCCAGTCGATGCGCGACGGGATGCCCTACAGCGTGTCCTGACCGGTCCTGTCGGCCCGGCCCGCTACTGTGATCGAACAGCTGTTCGTAGTCGAAAGGCGATCCGTGCGGGTGATGGGAGTCGACCCTGGGTTGACGCGCTGCGGCCTCTCGGTGATCGAGAGTCGCGGCGGTCGCCAGGTCATCGCGCTCGACGTCGACGTGGTGCGGACTCCGTCCGACGAGCCGTTGCAGCGGCGGCTTCTGACGATCAGCGACACCGTCGACCATTGGATGGACACTCACCTGCCGGACGTGATCGCGATCGAGCGGGTGTTCGCGAACCAGAACGCCAACACCGCGATGGGCACCGCGCAGGCTGGTGGCGTGATCGCGCTGGCGGCCGCGCGCCGCGGCATCGACGTGCACTTCCACACCCCCAGTGAGGTCAAGGCGGCGGTCACCGGTAACGGTCGCGCCGACAAGGCTCAGGTCACCACGATGGTCACCCGGATTCTGCAGTTGCAGCAGAAGCCGACCCCGGCCGACGCCGCCGACGCACTCGCCCTGGCGATCTGCCACTGCTGGCGCGCCCCGATGATCGCGCGGATGGCCAAGGCCGAGGCGATGGCTGCCGAGCAGAAGCGGGCGTATCAGGCGCGACTGAAGGCGGCCCGCGCGTGATCGCCTCGGTGCGCGGCGAGGTGATCGACATCGCGCTCGACCATGCCGTCATCGAGGCGGCCGGCGTGGGCTACAAGGTGATGTGCACGCCGTCGACACTGTCGACGCTGCGGCGCGGTACCGAGGCGCGGCTCATCACCGCGATGATCGTGCGCGAGGACTCGCAGACGCTCTACGGTTTCGCCGATTCCGACGCCCGCGACCTGTTCTCGACGCTGCTCGGGGTGTCCGGGGTCGGCCCGAAGATCGCGTTGGCGACGCTGGCCGTCTACGACGCGACGGCGCTGCGCCAGGCGCTGGCCGACGGTGACGTGACCGCTTTGACGCGGGTACCCGGTATCGGCAAGCGAGGTGCCGAACGCATGGTGCTCGAACTGCGGGACAAGATCGGCCCGGTCACCGGTGGCGGCGGGGTGGCCGCGGCCAGTGGTCACGCGGTACGCGCCCCGGTGGTGGAAGCCCTTGTCGGACTTGGCTTTGCGGCTAAGCAGGCGGAGGAAGCCACCGATAAGGTGCTGGCCGGTGATCCGGAGGCGACCACGCAGAGTGCGCTGCGGGCGGCGCTGTCGATGCTGGGTAAGAAATGAGCCGGTTCGAAGACGAGGAGGACGAGGCACTCGAGCGTGATGTCTCGCCGGCCCTGACCGTCGGCGAAGGCGATATCGACGCCAGTCTGCGGCCCCGGTCGCTGCGCGAGTTCATCGGTCAGCCGCGGGTGCGCGAACAGCTGCAACTGGTTCTTGAAGGCGCCAAGAACCGCGGCGGCACACCGGATCACATCCTGCTGTCCGGTCCGCCGGGTTTGGGCAAGACCTCGCTGGCGATGATCATCGCCGCCGAGCTGGGCTCGTCGCTGCGGGTCACCTCCGGGCCGGCGCTGGAACGGGCCGGGGATCTGGCCGCGATGCTGTCCAATCTCGTCGAGCACGATGTGCTGTTCATCGACGAGATCCACCGCATCGCCCGGCCCGCCGAGGAGATGCTGTACCTGGCGATGGAGGACTTCCGGGTCGACGTCGTGGTCGGCAAAGGTCCTGGGGCGACGTCGATTCCGCTGGAGGTCGCGCCGTTCACGCTCGTCGGTGCCACGACCCGGTCGGGCGCGCTGACCGGGCCGCTGCGGGATCGCTTCGGGTTCACCGCGCACATGGACTTCTACGAGCCGCCCGAGCTGGAGCGGGTGCTGGCCCGCTCGGCGGGGATCCTCGGCATCGAGCTGGGCGCCGAGGCCGGTTCGGAAATTGCCCGCCGCTCGCGGGGAACGCCGCGTATCGCCAACCGGTTGCTGCGGCGGGTGCGCGACTACGCCGAAGTGCGCGCCGACGGTGTGATCACCCGCGATATCGCCAAGGCCGCGCTGGCGGTGTACGACGTCGACGAACTCGGGCTGGACCGGCTCGACCGGGCGGTGCTCACCGCGCTGACCAAGAGCTTCGGCGGCGGACCGGTCGGGGTGTCGACGTTGGCCGTCGCGGTGGGGGAGGAAGCCACCACGGTCGAAGAGGTCTGCGAACCGTTCCTGGTGCGCGCCGGAATGATCGCGCGGACTCCCCGCGGCCGGGTGGCGACGCCGCTAGCCTGGACCCACCTCGGCATGGTTCCTCCGCCGCGGGCCAGCGGGCTGGGGCAGGCCGGCCTTTTCGAGTGATGGGAGCGCCGATGGTCATCGCCGCAGTGATCTTCGCCGGCCTCGCCGCGCTGCTGCACGTCTACATCTTCACGATGGAGTCGCTGACGTGGACCACGCCGCGCACCCGCGCGGTGTTCGGCACCACCGCCGAGGAAGCCGAGACCACCAAACTGATGGCCCTCAACCAGGGCTTCTACAACCTGTTCCTGGCGATCGTCAGTATCGTCGGGATTATCGCAATCCTGCAGGGCCACACCGGAATCGGTGCGGCGCTGATCTTCGCCGGCGTCGGGTCCATGCTCGCCGCCGCTGTCGTGCTGCTGGCGTCCGCCCCGGACAAGGCCCGTGCGGCGGTGACTCAGGGGGCATTTCCGTTGGTCGCCGTCGTGCTGCTGGTGATCGCGCTCATCTGACTCACACGCACTCCAGCAAGCTATCCGACACGTCACCGACCGGCCCGATGGTCGCGTACGTGCGCAGGTGCCCGCTATCGGAATCGATTCCGGCGCAGACAATCGCGCACCGGCCGGTGTCGACGTGGTGGGCGATCTTCGGTGAGCGCTCGGTCAGCGCCACGCCGGTTTCCACGATGTGCGCGGCGGTGACGGCCTTGACCGAGTCGGTCCCGACACCCCGCCGCACGATGGACGCGATCCCTTGCTGCACAGGGATTCTGGCGGCTCCGTCCGGTATCACCGCCTCATCCCAGGCCCGCATCGCCGCGCGCACGGCAGGGCACTCGTCGTGGCCGAGAATCACGATCAGCGGTACGGCGAGGGTATCGACTGCGTACTCCATAGTGGCCAGAACACCGGAGTCGATCACGTGGCCCCAGGTGCTGACCTCGAGCAAGGAGCCCCAGCTCTGGCCGAAGGCCATCGCACTGCCGACCGGTGAGTCCGCGCACCGGAATACCGCGGCAGTCGGGGTGTGGACGATCGGATTGCGGCGGCGGCCTGCGGCCGGTACGTAGAAGAGCTCGTTTCCGGCACGCAGCTGGTGCCAGGCATTCTTCGGGTCGGACATGATGATCCTTTCTGTGGTGGGGTGAGAAATCAGCTGAAGTATTCGGGCCGGCTGACGTAGGTCTCGGTGACGAACATGACCCCGGATGACGCGTCGAGTAGCGGGCGCAGGCCGGCCAAGAGAGCACCTACTTTCGATTCCGGGACAACGGTGATGAGTAGTTCCAGCGCCGCTTGCTGATTGAAGAGCAGCCGACCCTGTCGGTAACCGTGGTGCCCGAGGCCCGAAACGCCTGACACGCTGGTGTATCCGGTAGCGCCAACGCTTTGAATGAGGTCGCGTACGGCGGGGGCTTCGCCGCCGGGGACCACCACCTCGATCTTGGTCATCTTGGTCAGTGCGGGTGCGGTCATGGGATCATCTCCTCGTCGAGAGTTGTGCAGTGGAGGGGGATTCGAACCAGGGTTGCCAACCGTTGCGGGTCCACCGGTGCCAGGGTGTTCCGTACGACTCGCGTGCGGCCAGCCCGACCCAGTCATTGCCGAACAGGTGCTGCAGGATGGGGTTTCGTTCGACGATAGTGTCGATGCGGTCCAGTGGGGCTTGAACCACCGCGTGAAGCCGGAGCGGTTCATGCCGCAACTGGTCACCGTCGGCGAGGGACTGCCATGGCAGACCCAGTTGCAGGTCGCCGCTGTGCCCGGCCAGCACGCCGGCTGTGCCGACGACGTTGTGGATGGTTTTGGTCCCAGCCCCGAACACGTCCGGCGCGACGGTGGAGAAGTAGTACTGGCAGTTGATCCATTGAGCGACCACCAGCGGCGCGGTGAGGATGGTCTCCAGGGCTGCGCCGTCGGGATCCACATCCGGGTCGTAGGAGTGCAGGAACGTGCGCCGCTCCAGATTCAGCCCGGCAGAGACATCACGGGGCGCGACGATGAAGGCCGCGTTCCCGGCCAGACCCCATTCCGGGTAGACCTGGGCCCAGTCGGTCGACCGGGCCGCGACGTGCCGGGCCGCCCGTTGCGGGGAGAGCGTTGGCGGTGCCCCCGGCAGCGTCGCGCACCGTTCGGCTGCCAACGCCGCTCCCGCACGACCCAGGTCAGCGACCAGGCGATCGACGTCGTCGGCATAATCGGCCGGAATCAGATGCCGGTCGAGGATCGACACCCGATCGGTAGCGGTGTCATGCTGCGCGGCAACAAAATACGTCGAGTCCGGGATGTCGATACCCGCGCTGCGCAGTTCCTCTCGCACCTGGGGTTCGTTCAGGATCGCCACGGCGGTGCGGGCATTGGGGCCGCCCGCCTGTCCGCCGCACGCTCCGCATTCCAGCGCGGCCTGGTACGGGTTGTTTTCGGTCGAACTCCCATGCCCGCACAGCACTACCAGGCGGCCGAACCCGCTGACCAGGCCCATCGTGGTCAGCGCCACCTGGGCGTACAGGACACGCTCGGCCAGCGGTATGGCGTCGACGTTGAGCACTGTCGGCGCGTGGGGCACCGCCCAGCGGTGCAACCGTTGGCGCAGGGCACCGGCCAGCCCGGGGGTGAGCGTCTTGATGGTTGCCAGTGGCCCGGCCACCCACCCCGCGACCTCGGCGAGCGTGAAGGGTGCTGCCAGTGCCTCTTTGGCGGTGTGAAACGCCGATTCGGCGCCCGCCAGGTCGAGTGCACCGGAGATCCGACGGGCCGCGTATTCGACGCCGTGTCGGGAGGGTGCCTCGGTGATGTCGTAGTTCGGCGCGATGAGGACCGGGCACAGATCGCTGGCCGCGCCACCGAGCAGGTCGGTGAATCTGATGGCCACGGCAAAGAAGCCGGCGAAGCCCAGGGTTTCGTAGCCGCCGAGTGACTCGAGGTGGCGTCGTAGTCCTTCCGAGCGGGTATCGATGCACGTCACCAGCTGCGTATGCGCAGACGCGCTGGACTCGTGCCGCTCGACGTGCAGGGTGCTGAGCAACCGATTGCGATAGCTTTCTTCGAAAGCGTTCTGCCACAGCATTTCCCGTGCGGCTACCGGCAGCGCTGCCAGTACCCGTGCCGCCGCGCCCAGCTCACCCTCGGTGACACCGGCGAGCTCCCAGAACCGGACGAGGTGGTTGGCGCGGTCACGCGCCGTGGGTGTCGTCGGCTCTGGGGCTGGGTCGAGGGTCCGGTACTGCTGATCGCCGCCGAGCAGTGCGCACTCGTAGGTCAGTCGAACGGCGAGATACGCCATGAGGTCGATCCCGGCGTCGGTGCCGCTGCACCACTGGATGTGCCCCGCCCAGCCGGGCAGGCAGGTCAGATGTGCCTGCAGGTAGGCGATTCGCGCCTCGTCCGGCACACCCAGCATGTCCAGCGCGGCCAGGGTGGCATCGTCCGGGCGCGCCGGCACCTCGCGAAGCCGTTGGCGGACAGCACGCTTCAGTGTGTGGTCGCCGGATGCGAGCGCCCGCCACGCCGAGTAGAACCCGTTCTGCCGCCCCGGCATCGGCCAGGCGCCGTGACCGAAGTACGCCGAGCACCATTTCCCCACCTGGGTGTCGATGGTGTGGGCGGCCTGCGGATCGTGTTGTTCAGCGCACGTCCGATAGCGACGCACGTGTTCTGTCTGCCCGGGCCCGTGCAGCAGATCGGCCCTCAACAATGTCACCGGCCGGACCTCGTGCGCGCCGAGCTGCAGCGTCGGCAGGCCGGGCAGATTGGGGTAGCGGCGGATGATCGCCGCATCGAGGTCGTCGTCGGTGATGCGCCCCGCGCGGTACAGCTCGCGAAACGTGTTGGGCGCCAGCGTTGCCGGCATGCCGTAGAGGTCACCGGCCCGGCGGATCGCCTGTTCGAAGGGCATGGCTTCCAGGCCTGCCAACGGGTTGACCGCGATGAAGGTTCCCAGTGGATAGTGCGTGGGCAACACCCGGGCGGCGAGCGCCACGTCGCTGCGCAGGTGGGCTCGGCGGGTGGCGGTGGAGACGGTGTCGGTGACGGTCATGAGCGGGCTCCTGTCAGGTGGGTGGGCGAGGAGGGAGCGATGTATCCGGTGCTGATGGCTCGCGCATAGATCGCGCGGTGGATCGCGGTGGCGGGCATTCGCCGCAGGACCGCCAACCCGGCCAGTACCGCGCTCACGGCGGCGGCGACGCTCCAGGCGAGAGCGGCTGGCGCGGTGGGCGTGGGCAGCGACGGGGCGAGGAAGTGCCCGACGGCCGTGATCAGGCCGAGGTACGCGATAGCTGCGGCGAACAGCAAGGTTGCCGCGGCAATCCCTGCGGCGATGCCGCGACGCCTCGTCAGCCAGCCCCAGGTGACGGTTGCGCCGGTCGCCCACGCGAAGGCCAGCAGAGCCTGCTCCGCGGTGTGTTGCCCGGGCGCCAGCGAAATCGCTTGCGCCGCGGCGTATAGGGCGAGCGCCGGCAGCACCGAGGCGGTGAGGGCGGTGAGTGCGCGCCGCCGCCGACTCATGGCTCGTGCCGGTGGTCGTGCGGAAGCCCGCCGCCGCTGAGCGATTGCCGACCCCGAGGACAGGAACAGCGTCGCTTTGTAGAACCCGTGGGCGACGAGGTGGAAGATCGTTGCCGCCCATAGGCCCAGGCCGCAGGTGAGGATCATGAAGCCCATCTGGGCCATCGTCGAATTCGCCAGCGCGCCTTTGACATCCGCCTTCACGAGCATGACCACCGCACCGTAGGTCAGCGTGGCGGCACCCGCGGCGATCGTCAGGATCCGAGCTGCATCTGTGGAAACCAGGGGAGCCAGGCGCACGAGCAGGATGCCTCCGGCGTTGACCACGCCGGCATGCAGGAGCGCGGACACCGGCGTAGGTGCGGCGAGGGTGGCCGGCAGCCACCGGTGGAAGGGCCACTGGGCGGATCGGGAGAGCGCGGCGATCACCACCAGGCAGGCAATCAGCGGCACCAGGGGCCCGGCGAGGTCCGCGGCATTCAGCGCGAGCAGGTCCACGAGTCCCCAGTGGGCCGTCGCCAACACCACGGCCGCCCACAGCGCGAGGTCGCCGATCACGAAGGCGGTGGCGGTGCGACGGACGCCGTCCCGGGCGGCGGGCAAGTGCCAGTACATGCCGAGCAGTAGGCAAAGGGCGATGCCTGCGATCGTCCAGCTGATCGCGAGCCCGATCAGAGTTGTCGCGGTGACCAGGCCGGCTGAAGCCGACGTCAGCAGCGACGCCCCGGCGGTGAACCAGCCGGCACGCCGATCACCGGCCAGGTACCGGATGGCGAAGACCTGAACCACGGTGCTGACGCCGAACACCAGGAGCAGCAGCACGGCGGCCAGCCGATCGACGGTAACTCCGAGGCCACCGAGGGTTGCGGTCACCGGCACCTCGCGGCCGACGTTGACGGCCATCGCAGCAGCTGCCAGGAAGCCGAAGCCCGCGACCAGCGCGCCGCCGCGGCCCGCCGCTCGGCCGCTGAGTGGTTTGCAGACCGCCGCTACCAGCGCGAACGTCGCCGGTGCGGTCAGCATCATGGCGAGAAGCGGGTTCCAGGAGGTCAACATACGACGGAAAGTACGGGTATTGAAATACGTATGTCAAGCTTCGGGAAATATGTGTCGCATATGGGTCTGACGACGTGATGGCGCGTGTTGTTTCAGGTATTGCTAGTGACGAACTACGATTCCGGTATGGGGGAGTGGACGTTTCTCACCAACCACGCGCACACCCTGCTGTGCATCGCGCGCGATCCGGGGATCCGCTTGCGCGACGTCGCCGAGCGCGTGGGAGTGACCGAACGCGCGGCCCAGCGCATCGTCGCCGACCTGGTCGAGGCGGGTTATCTCGACCGGCTGCGCGAAGGGCGGCGCAATTACTACCGGATCCGGGCCGACCGGCCCCTGCGGCATCCGGTCGAACACGGTCATCGCATCGGCGAGATCCTCGCGGTGCTGCATGAGTCGAAGGATTCGACCGAAAGCTCCTGAGTTTCGCCCGCGCTCACCGACTTCGGCTGGCGGCTTCCCGCACCCGAATCTGGTTGCCGCCGGCCCGTTTTGCTTCGTACATCGCCGCATCGGCCTGGCTGACGAGCTCGGTGAGCGCGGCGGCCACGGTGCCGCCGATATCCGTCAGTGCCATCGACGCGACGCCGACGCTGGCGGTCACCTCACCCGCCGCGGCCTCCACGGCGGCGCGTAACCGTTCGGCGGTGCCCGCGGCGTCGTCCGGCCCGATCAGCTCGGCGATGAGGAATTCCTCACCGCCAAGCCGGGCCACCACCGAATTCATGGCGCTGGCGCGCCGCAGATTGTCCGCGACGGCAATCAGCACCGCGTCGCCGTAGCCGTGGCCGTGGGTGTCGTTGATCTGCTTGAAGCCGTCCAAGTCGACGAGAGTCACAGCCAGCCACTGCGACTGTGGCCGCTCCGCCGCGGCGATCAGCGTGAGGGTTGACTGGTCGTAGCCCCGGCGATTGCGCAGTCCCGTCAGCGGGTCGGTGTTCGACATTCTGGCGTCAAGGGTGAGCAGGTGCAGGAGCAATTGGGTTCCGAACGGGACAGCGAGCACTGCGATCAGGACACCCAGCACATGTCCGACAGCCATCGCGGTGTCGCCGGCCGCAGCAATCCGCACCCCGGCGAAGAGGGTGGTGACGATGGCGTTGAGCAGCGTCGCCGCCAGCAGCCGGCCGGAGTGGTACAAGCCGACATAGCCGGCAATGGGAGCGAAGGTGGCACACGCCAGCAACCCCGTGGCCGGTGTCCCGGCGATCACGACCGCAAGAGTCACACCCGCGTTGGCACCGATGGCGAAGAGCACGGATTGACGGCGGCTCGGCCAGCCGACGAGCCAGGCGGACGCCCCGCCGAACGACAGGGCTGACATTACGACTGCGGCAGTGCGGTGGACCTGACCCTGTGGACCAGACGAGCTGAACAGCATCACGAGGGGCACCACACCGAGGATGACGACGACCGACGCGATCAGGATCCGACTGAAGCGCTGCAGATGGCGCGACGCGAGATATTCCGACAGCCAGTCGTATTGGTCGGGTTGGTGCCACCACCGCCGGACCCACGCGGCCATGCCCATGTCCTTGTGCATATGCTCCCGAACCGCCCACAGCCGGCCCCCGGAGGCTGCGAGTCTGTCGGAAATAGTACTAGGCGTCCCGGCGAACCGCCCGGCGAGGGTCTTTGCGACGAAATGACACCAGGGCCGTCGATCCTCGTTGATCGCGGCCCTGGTGTTGGGTGGAGTTCGCTACAGCAGACCCAGCAGCTGCAAGTCGGTGATGTATTTGACGATGACCTCCGGCGAGATGTGCGGAATGTCTTTGTCCGGACCGATCTTCGCGTCCTGAACGGCGGCGCGGAACCGGTCGGTCGGGGCGATCGATCCGCGGATCGGCCGCTCCGGGTGCTGATAGTTGTGCAGCAGCGGAAGCAGCGAGCCCTGGCGCTGGCGGTCGGGTAATGCCCGCATCGCCGTTTCGAACCGCTGCAACCAGGCGCCGTACTCGGAGATCCGCTGGATCGGGTAGCCGGCCTCGATCAGCCAGTCGACGAACTCGTCGAGCCCGATGCCGTCGTCGTAGGGGTTCATGACGTGGTAGGTCTCGAACCCGTCGGTGACGTGCGCACCCAGCGTGTCGATCGCCTCGGCGATGAACTCCACCGGCAGGCCGTCGTAGTGCGCACGCTGGCGGTTGCCGTTGGCGTCGAGCTCATAGAACGAGGCCGGGGCGATGCCGGTGGCCACCAGGCTCAGCATCATCCGGGTGAACATGTCCGGCAGGTTCAGCTGTCCGCCGTAGGTGGTGTCGGCCAGGATCATGTCGCAGCGGAACACCGAGACCGGCAGGCCGCACAGGTCGTGCGCCTCGCGCAGCAGCACCTCGCCGGCCCACTTGCTGTTGCTGTAGCCGTTCGCGTAAGAGTCGTCGACCGCCCGAGTCGCGCTGATCTCGCGGATGTCGCCGTCCTCGACGAAACGTCCCGGTGCGATACCGGCTCCGACGCCGATTGTGGAGGTGTAGATGAACGGCTTCTGCTTCGTGGTCAGCGCGATCCGGATGAGCTCAGCGGTGCCAACAGCGTTGGGCCCGAACAACTCCCGGTACGGCAGGACGTGATTGACCAGCGCGGCTGGGTCGACGATCAGGTCGACGGTGTCGGCCAGTCGCTGCCAGGTCTGCTGGTCCAGGCCGAGGTTCTCCTCGCCCTTGTCTCCGGCGATCACCTCGAGGTGGTCGGCGGCCAGCTGCTGGTAGTGCTCGAGCAGCTTCGGGTCGCCGCTGTCGAATGTGGCGTCGAGGCGAGCGCGCGCTGCGGCGTCGTCCTTGGCGCGCACCAGGCAGATCACCGTGCCGTCGACCAGGTTCATCCGCTCCAGCCAATCCAGTGCCAGGTAGCGACCCAGGAATCCGGTTGCGCCGGTGAGCAATACGGTGCGAATCTCGCTGGCCGGCCCCGGCAGCTGCGGTGCGGCGGCCAGCGTGGCGGCATCGATGAAGCGGTCGAGCGTGAGATCACTGGCGTGCGCTTCGGTGGCACCGGCCCCGTGGACGGAGGCGAAGGTCGGCCGCTTGCTGCCCGAGCTGCGCTCGGACTCGATGTAGCCGGCTATCGCTTGCAGGTCGTTGGCGGGGCTGACGATCACGCCGACCGGGACCTCGATCCCAAAGATCTCGTTGAGCAGGTTGGCGAAGGTCAATGCCGACAACGAGTCTCCGCCGAGATCGGTGAAGTGCGCATCGGGCTGCAGATCGGCGGTCGCTGCACCCAGCAGCGCGCCGGCCGCGCGAGTGACGGTCACCAGCGCCGGTGCGTCGGCACCGCTCTGCCGCAGGGCGCGTAGTTCGTCGGCCTGTCCTTCGGCCAGATCGACGTACAACTGCTCGAGTGCCGAGCCGTAGCGTTCCTTCAGCCGCGGCCACGCCAGCTTGCGGATACCGGTCAGCAGTCCGTTCTCAAGAGTGAAAGGCGTTGTCTCGATGAGGAAGTCACGCGGGATCTCGTAGGACTGCAACCCGGCGCCGCGGGCCACCTCCTGCAGGGACTCGGCAATCAGGGACTTGAGTTCCGCAGCGTCGCGGCCCTCCGCCGCCTCGGCGGTCGGCACGATCACCGCGAGCAGATACGGCCGTGCGCTGTTGCCGTACAAATAGATCTGGTGCACCACGGGGCTGCGCCCAAATGCGGCTTCCAGCTTGGAGACGGTGACGAACTCACCCTGCGACAGCTTCAGCACGTTGTTGCGCCGGTCGACGTACTGCAGATGGTCGGGCGCGGTCTCGGCGACGATGTCACCGGTGCGGTAGAAGCCGTCCTCGTCGAACATCGCTTCGGTGACTTCGGGCCGCTTGTAGTAGCCGGGGAACAGCTGCGTCGACTTGACCAGCAGTTCACCGCGGGGGTGCGGTAAATCCGTTCCGAAGTAACCCAATTCGGGGACATCGACCAGCTTGTAGTCGGTGACCGGTGGGCGGCGCACCACGCCGTCGACGAACACCGCGCCGGCCTCGGTGGAGCCGTAGCCCTCGACCAGGTGCATGTCCAGGAAGTCCTCGACCCACGCCTTCAGTTCCGGCGCGATCGGTGCCGAGCCGGTGATCGCCGAGACGAATCGGTTCCCCAGGAGGCCGGCGCGCTTCTCGGCGAGGACCTGTGCCGCGCTGTCGTCTCGCCGATCGACCTCGCTCTGGACCTCCTGATGGATCATGTCCCATACGCGTGGAACCAGGTTCAGCTGGGTCGGGCGGGTCAGTGCCAGATCCTCCAAGAACGTCGAGAGGTCGGGGCGGGCGGCGAAATAGACTGTGCCGCCGGCGCTCAGCGCGCCGTACAACGCACCGCGACCCATCACGTGGCTCATCGGCATGAAGCTCAGCACGATCGCCGGGAACGCGCCCTGCTTGTCGTCCCCGTGCGCGGCACAAGCGCGCCACATATCGGCCACCTTGTGGGCCGGGTACATCGCGCCCTTCGGGGCGCCGGTGCTGCCGGAGGTGTAGATCAACAGGGCCAGCGGGTCGTCCTCGCTGGCATCGGCCGCCGCGACGGGCGTGCCTGTCCCGCGGTCGATCTCGTCGGCGAGGGTGACCACCTCGACGCCGTCGAGCCTGGCCTTCGCCGCGGCCAGCGTGTCGCGCTGGTCGTCGACCTCGGGCCGGAAGTCGAAGACCACCAAGCGTTTCGGGGCCGGGCCGGCCAGCACGAGCTCGACGGCATCATCGAGATAGTCGATGCTCGACGCGATGACCACGGGTTCGGTCTCGGCGATGATGGGCTGCAGCTGGATGGTCACGGCGCTGGTCTGCAGCGGCACGGACACCGCACCGAGTTGCGTCAGCGCAAGATCGACGACGGTGTAGTCCACGCTGGTGAAGCCGAGAATGGCCACCCGATCACCGGCGGCGACGGGGCCGGTCGACCAGGCGCCGGCCACCGCCTGCACGCGGTCCCACAGCTGACGGTAGGTGATGGTGTCGAACTCGGGCAGCAGTTCGGCGGTGGTGCGCTGCGTCTGTGGATCCTGGTGGAACCGCACCGCGCGCTGGCCCAGGGCAGGGCGATCGGCGTAGCCGTCGAAAATGGTCTTGATGATGGCGGGAAGACGCAGTCCGGGTTGCTCGGCGGCCGCAGTCACCTCGGGGTCCGGTGCGGCGGCGGCGAACTGCGGGTCGTTCGCGTAGAGATCGGCAACGCGCTGCTCAAAACGGGCTTCGCGAGTATCAATCGGCATGACGAGACTCCATTGACAAGCTGGTGAGAAGAAGATTGGCGGGCGCTTCGTTGTGCCCAAATAAAACTACGTTAGCAAAACTAACGTTATTCCTCAGTTGACCACGATGCTACGAATCGGGCCTGTGAACTTGCTCTCGGTCCGCGGCCATCAGCTTCGTTAGAGGTCTGCGACACACGGGTACCCGACGTCCATCACGGGATAGACCCTTGACTCAAGGAGGCGTCATGAAAGACGTAGACACTCGCCTGGACCCGCGCGCGGGTCGGATGGAGATCGCGCGCAGCCGAGGCGCGGCCAGTGGATTTCTGCTCGTTCTGCTCGGGTTGTGGGGAGCCCTGATTCCGTTCGTCGGGCCGTACTTCAACTTCGCCTACGACCCGGACACGCCGTGGACGTGGACCACGGCCCGGGGCTGGCTCGAGGTTCTACCCGGAGCCGTCGCCGTAGTCGGCGGCCTGCTCCTGCTGATGTCGCGCAACCGCGCGACCGCGATGCTCGGCGGCTGGCTGGCCGTCATCGCCGGCGCATGGTTCGTCGTCGGCCGACTCTTCGCCAGCCCGTGGGGGTTGGGTGACTTCGGTGGGCCGGCGGCCAGCAGCACCGCCGGTCAGGTCGCGCTGGAGCTGACGTTCTTCAGCGGGCTGGGCGCGTTGATCATCTTCTTCGGCGCAATGGCGCTGGGCCGGGTCTCGGTGCACAGCCTGCGTGACGTCCGCTACGCCACCCGTCCGGTGACCGCCGAACCCGTTGCCGCCGAACCGGTTGCCGCCGCACCGACCGAGGTCATGGAGCCGCGTCGGCATCACGCTGCCGATGACGTCGTCGAGGGCGAACCGCGCCGGCACCGCAGCTGGCGTGACATGTTCGGCGGTCATCGCCGGACACCGGTCGCCCACTAAAAGATCGCCCCGAGGAGCCACCCACCGCCAGCGCGCGGTGGGTGGCTTCGTGCGTAACCGAGGTCACTGTGCGATCTCCGCCACAAACCCGGTGGCGCGACGAGGTTTTCGGGTCACTGTTGACTGCATGACCGCCACGTTCGTTCCCGACGATGACTTCGTCCGTATCGCCGACATCTGCACGACGCTGGGCGTGCCGGACGACGATCGGGTGCTGTTCTGGCGATGGGCCGACGAACTCCCGTCTGCCAAGGCGGTCGACGAGTTGAATTCTTACGTCGACGTTCTCATCGCCGAGCGCTGCCGGCGGCCCGCCGACGACGAACTGAGCGAGCTCATCGCGCTGGGCTTGACCGCGACGAGATTCGCCGCCGGGTCGCGGTCCTCGTCGCGAAGACTTGCGGTTGCGCCGAGCTCGACGTTGCGCAGGGCTGCACTCGTACTTCCTCTGCGAGACGTCGGTTTGGGCGATAGAGGGGGAGCCGAGCCGCTCAGCCGGTGTAGACCATGACGTGCTTGATGCGGGTGTAGTCCTCGAACCCGTACATCGACAGATCCTTGCCGTGGCCCGAGGCCTTGAAACCGCCGTGCGGCATCTCGGCGACCAGTGGGATGTGGGTGTTGATCCACACGCAGCCGAAGTCCAGCGCATTGGACACCCGGATCGCCCGCGACACGTCCTTGGTCCACACCGAGGACGCCAGCCCATACTCGGTGCCGTTGGCCCAGCGGATGGCCTCGTCCTCGTCGGCGAACGATTGGACGGTGATCACCGGGCCGAAGATCTCCTCCTGTACGTGCCGATCGTCTTGGCGCAGACCGCCGATCACGGTCGGCTCGACGTAGAAACCCTTGTCGCCCTGCCGTTTTCCGCCGGCGGCCACCGTCGCGTGCGATGGCACGTCGGACAGGAAGCCGAGCACCCGGTCCAGCTGATTGGTGTTGTTGACCGGCGGCACCCAGGCGTCCTCGTCGTCGGCGGGGCGCCCGAAGGTGGTCACCGCGCTGCCGGCCTGTTCGGCGAGCGCGGCGGTGAGGTCCTCGGCGATACCGGCTCGGGCCAGCACCCGAGTCGCCGCGGTGCAGTCCTGGCCGGCGTTGAAGTAGCCGGCCGCCGCGATTCCCTCTGCGGCAGTGGCGATATCGGCATCGTCGAACACGATCACCGGCGCCTTGCCGCCCAGTTCGAGATGAGTGCGTTTGAGATGCCCACCGGCGCTGACCGCAACCGCGCGGCCGGCGGCGACCGATCCCGTGATCGACACCATCTGCGGAGTCGGATGCGCGACCACGCCCGCGCCGGTCACCCGGTCACCGCAGACGACGTTGAGCACACCGGGCCCGAAATGCTTGGCGGCGATCTCGGCCAGCATCACCGTGGTGACCGGGGTGGTGTCGCTGGGTTTGAGCACGACCGTGTTGCCCGCGGCGATGGCTGGGCAGAACTTCCAGATCGCCATCATCATCGGGTAGTTCCACGGCGCGACCTGACCGATTACCCCGACCGGCTCGCGCCGGATCCACGACGTGTGGTCGGCTATGTACTCGCCGGCCGACTTGCCCTCCAAAACCCTTGCCGCACCGGCAAAGAAGCGGATCTGGTCGACCATCGGAGGGATCTCCTCGGCCAGCGTCACATGGTTGGGCTTACCGGTATTGCGGCCTTCGGCGGCGACCAGGTCAGCGGCTGCCTTCTCCACGTCGTCCGCGAACCCCAATAGCGCCTTCTGTCGCTGCGACGGTGTGGTGCGCTTCCAGTCGGCGAACGCCCGGCTCGCCGCGGCGTACGCGCTGTCGATGTCCTGTTCGTTGGAAATCGGAGCGGTGCCGTACTTTTCACCGGTGGACGGGTCGACGATCGGCATCGTCGCCCCGCTCACCGAGTCGACGAGCTCGCCGTCGATGAAGTTCTGGACCATCAGAGTTCGGCGAGGATCTCAGCCAGCACGTCGAGGCCCTCGGTCAGCAGCTCGTCGCTGATGGCCAACGGCGGCAGGAACCGCAGCACGTTGCCGTAGGTGCCGCACGTCAGCACCACCACGCCCTGGGCGTGCGCCTTGGCGGATAAGGTCTTCGCCAGCTCCGGATCCGGTTCGGCGGTACCCGATTTCACCAGTTCGACGGCGATCATCGCGCCGCGGCCGCGGACATCACCGATGCGGTCGTCGTCGGCCTGCATCCGGCCGAGCTTGTCCTTCATCACCGTTTCGATCTGCTTCGCGCGATCCACCAGGCCGTCGAGTTCGATGGTCTCGATGGTGGCGAGCGCGGCGGCGCAGGCCAGGGGATTGCCGCCGTAGGTGCCGCCGAGACCGCTGACGTGCGGAGCGTCCATGATCTCGGCGCGCCCGGTCACCGCCGACAGCGGCAGACCGTCGGCGATGCCCTTGGCTGTCACGATCAGATCCGGCTCGATGCCCTCGTCCTCACACGCGAACATCGTTCCGGTGCGGGCGAATCCGGTCTGCACTTCGTCGGCGATGAACACGACGTTGTTGTCCGAACACCACGCCCGCAGCGCCGGCAGGAAACCGGGCGCGGGCACGATGAAGCCGCCCTCGCCCTGGATCGGCTCGATGATGATGGCGGCCAGGTTGGCCGCACCGATCTGCTTGTCGATGATGTTCAGCGCCCGCTCGGCGGCGAGTTCACCGTCGGTGGCCCATTCCTTGTCGATCAGGCCGTCGCGGAAGGGATAGGACAGGGGAGCGCGATAGATCTCCGGCGCGAACGGCCCGAAACCACTCTTGTAGGGCATCGATTTGGCGGTCAGCGCCATCGTCAGGTTGGTGCGCCCGTGATACGCGTGGTCGAACGCCACCACCGCGGTCTTGCGGGTGTAGGAACGCGCGATCTTGACCGCGTTCTCCACGGCTTCGGACCCGGAGTTGAACAGTGCGGAGCGTTTCTCGTAGGAGCCCGGGGTGAGCCGGTTGAGGTGCTCGGCGACGGCGATGTACTCCTCGTAGGGCGTCACCATGAAACAGGTGTGCGTGAAGTCCGCGACCTGCGCCTGGACCGCCTCCACCACGCGCGGCGAGGCGTTGCCGATCGTCGTCACCGCGATGCCCGAGCCGAGGTCGATCAGCCGGTTGCCGTCGACGTCCTCGATGATCCCGCCGGCGGCCCGCGCGGTATAGACGGGCATGGTGACGCCGACGCCGTGTGAAACCGCGGCGACCCTGCGCTTACTCAGTTCGACGGACCCGGGGCCCGGGATCTCGGTGACGAGTTTGCGGCTCTGCTCGAGGGTGGTCACTTCTGGTCTCCTAGACGAATGGCGTGGCGCGAAGCGGGTACTTCGAGCCTAGTCATCCAACAGCGCGATGCAACTGAAAACTTGGTTGATAGCCCGATTCGACAATGGATTACGTCGCCCAGAGCGACTGAATCAACGTAATCAGTCGGCGTTGCCTGCTGGAAACGGAGCGCCGTCGAGCCGGTCGACCGTCGCGAACGACGCCACCGGCTGACGGGTGAGCCGACGCACCTGGCGAACGGGGTGGCCCAGCGCGATCACCGCGGCCAGCACCAGCGGGTCCTCGGCGCCCAGCAGCCGCTTGACCTCGTCTTCCTTCCGGATGAGCATCGTCGTCAGGACGCCGCCGAGCCCCTCGGCGCGGGCGGCCAGCAGGATGCTCCACGCAAACGGATAGACCGACGCACCACCGGCCAGCGAGTAGCGGTCGAGGTCGCGGTCCACGGCGGCCAACTGTGACAGGTCGGCGAACAGTGCCAGCAGCACCGGTACCTCGTCGAGGTGGGCAGCCAATCCGGCGGCCGCGGCTTCCTCGGCCTGCGCGGTTCCGGCGGCAAGGGCGGCCGCCTCGGCGGCGGGGTCGTTGACCGGCGACCACGGCCGCAATCCGGCGGCGGTCAGCGTCAAGTACTCGACCCACGGCCGGCGATAGAGATCGCGGAGAGCTCCCCGAAGAACCGGGTCTTTGACGACGACCAGCCGCCAGGCCTGCGCATTGGCTCCGCTGGGGGCGAATCGCGCGGTGTCCAGAACGCGCGCCAGCACCGCGTCGTCTACCGGCTCGTCGGTGAAGTCGCGCACCGACCCGGTGCTGCGCAGGGTGTCGATCAGGTCCATCCGACCATCTTCCACCGCGGTGCCGGTCGGAGCCGGACCGGCACAATGGCAGACTGGTCAGCTATGAAGCCCGTGACCTGATGGTCGCGGCGCGCTGAACCCAGCACCCGATACGAAAGAATCGTTCCGCCATGGACCTGCTCGTCTTCCTGCCCCTGATCATCATCATGGGCGCATTCATGTACTTCGCCTCCCGGCGCCAGCGCAAGGCCATGCAGGCCACGATCGACCTGCACGAGTCCTTGACCATCGGCGACCGGGTTCACACCACCTCCGGCCTGCAGGCCACCATCGTCGGCATCACCGACGACAACGTCGACCTGGAGATCGCCCCCGGCGTCGTGACCACCTGGATGAAGCTCGCCATCCGCGACCGCATCGAGGACGAGGCCACGGATGCCGACGAGGACGGTGTCCTCGAGTCGGGAGCCACCGAGCTCACCGAGTCCGACGCGGACCGCCTCACCAAAGACTGATCGCCAGGCCCGCCACGTACCCTCTAGCGGGAGTTGATTGAGGACCGCACCGCGGGACGCGGCACAAACCTAGGAGAGACAACAACGTGGCATCGTCTTCGGCGCCGGTGCATCCCTACCGCTGGCTGGCGCTGTTCCTGGTCCTGCTCATCGGGGTGTACCTGCTGGTCTTCCTGACCGGGGACAAGCGCACCAGTCCCAAGCTGGGCATCGACCTGCAGGGCGGAACCCGCGTCACCCTGACGGCGCGCACGCCGGACGGATCCCGTCCCACCCGTGACGCGCTCAATCAGGCGCAGCAGATCATCGGCGCCCGCGTCAACGGCCTGGGTGTGTCGGGCTCTGAAGTCGTGATCGACGGCGACAACCTCGTCATCACCGTGCCCGGTAACGACGGCAACGAAGCCCGCAACCTGGGTCAGACCGCGCGGCTGTTCATCCGCCCGGTGATCGGCCAGCCGATCCCCGTTGAGGCCATCAAGCAACAGATGCAAGCCGCGGGTGTGCCCGGCGCCGGTGGGCCTGGAGGCCCGGTGCCCGCACCGGCACCCGGCGCACCCGCTCCCGGAGCGCCCGCGCCTGCACCGGCTGAAGCCGGCGGCGCCCCGCCCGCCGCACCGGCGCCGGCACCTGCTCCGGCGCCGCAGCCACGTCCGTACCCCGAAGAGCCTGCCCCGTCGCCGACACCGGCCCCGCCCGCGCCTGCGCCCGGCCCGGGTCAGCCGCCGACGGCCGCCCCGGCGCCCCCCGCGCCCGGCCAGCCGGCCCCGCCCGGACAACCTGCCCCGCCGGATCCGCGCAAGGATCTGGCCGCTCGCATCAGCTTCGAGAAGCAGCTGCGGCAGAGCACCAACCAGAACCTGCTGCTGATCGCGGTGCAGTACATGGCAGGCAAGTGCGACCAGCCGGACATCCTGGCCGGTAACGACGATCCGAACCTGCCGCTGGTCGCCTGCTCGCAGGACCACAAGTACATCTATGTCCTGGACAAGTCGATCATCAGCGGCGACCAGATCAAGGACGCGACGTCCGGCTTCGACCAGCAGAGTGGCGCCTACGTCGTCAACGTGGAGTTCAAGGACCAGGCGTCGACCACATGGGCTGACTTCACCGCCGCCAACATCGGCACCCAGACCGCGTTCACGCTCGACTCCCAGGTGGTCAGCGCCCCGCAGATCCGCGAGGCCATCCCCGGTGGGCGCACTCAGATCAGCGGCGGCAATCCGCCGTTCACCGCTGACACCGCCAAACAACTGGCCAACGTCCTCAAGTACGGATCGCTGCCGTTGTCCTTCGAATCCTCGGAGGCCGAAACCGTCTCGGCGACACTGGGATTGGCGTCGCTTCGGGCCGGTCTGATCGCAGGCGCCATCGGTCTGGCGCTGGTGTTGCTGTACTCGCTGCTCTACTACCGGGTGCTCGGACTGTTGACCGCGCTGTCGCTGGTCGCTTCCGGTGCAATGGTGTTCGGCATCCTGGTGTTGCTCGGCAGATACATCAACTACACCCTCGACCTGGCCGGCATCGCCGGTCTGATCATCGGTATCGGCACCACCGCCGACTCGTTCGTGGTGTTCTTCGAACGCATCAAAGACGAGATCCGAGAAGGGCGTTCGTTCCGCTCGGCGGTGCCGCGCGGTTGGGCGCGCGCCCGTAAGACGATCCTGTCCGGCAACGCGGTCACGTTCCTGGCCGCCGCGGTGCTGTACTTCCTGGCCGTCGGTCAGGTGAAGGGCTTCGCGTTCACCCTGGGCTTGACCACCATCCTCGACGTCGTCGTGGTGTTCCTGGTGACCTGGCCGATGGTGTACCTGGCGTCGAAGTCGCCGACGATGGCCAAACCGGCATTCAACGGTCTCGGTGCGGTGCAGCAGATCGCGCGGGAACGCCGAGCCGCTGCCACTGCGACGGGACGGAGGTAACTCACATGGCCGAGAACACCACTGACGACACGGCATCCACCGCCGTCGAAGCACCCGATTTAGAAGCCACCGACGCCGGCGGCGCGCCCAAGCACGGTTTCTTCGTCCGGCTCTACACCGGCACCGGCGCCTTTGAGGTCATCGGTAAGCGCAAGCTCTGGTACGCCATCAGCGGCCTTATCGTGCTGGCCTGCATCGCCAGTATCGCGCTGAAAGGTTTCGTCTTCGGTATCGACTTCGAGGGCGGAACCAAAGTCGCGATGCCGGTCGCAGGCCAAAATGGCCTCGCCACGACTCAGCAGGTCGAGGACGTCTTCAGTAAGACACTGGGCCGGTCGCCGGAGTCGGTCGTGCTTGTCGGCAATGGCGGCTCGGCCACCGTGCAGATCCGTTCGGAGGCGCTGACCAACCAGCAGACCGAGCAGCTGCGCGACGCGCTGTTCGATGCCTTCCAGCCCAAGGGCGGTAACGGTCAGCCCGACAAGACGACCATCAGCGACTCGGCGGTCTCGGAGACCTGGGGTGACCAGATCACCAAGAAGGCGCTGATCGCACTCGGGGTGTTCCTCGTGCTCGCCGCCATCTACATCACCTTCCGCTACGAGCGGTACATGGCGATCTCGGCACTGGCGACGGTGGTGTTCGACCTTGTCGTCACGGCCGGGGTGTATTCGATCGTCGGCTTCGAGGTCACCCCGGCGACGGTGATCGGCCTGCTCACGATTCTGGGCTTCTCGCTCTACGACACGGTCATCGTGTTCGACAAGGTCGAGGAGAACACCCACGGCTTCGAACACACCACCCGCAAAACGTTCGCCGAACAAGCCAACCTCGCGGTGAACCAGACCTTCATGCGGTCTATCAACACCAGCCTGATCTCGGTGTTGCCGATCCTGGCGCTGATCGTGGTCGCGGTGTGGTTGCTCGGTGTCGGCACCCTGATGGACCTGGCGTTGGTGCAGCTGGTCGGTGTCATCGTCGGTACCTATTCGTCGATCTTCTTCGCGACCCCGCTGCTGGTGTCGCTGCGCGAGCGCACCGATTTGGTGCGCACCCACACCCGCCGGGTGCTCAACCGCCGCAAGCCGTCTGCAACGGCCAGCGACGTCGTCACCGGCGGCGGGGCCGATCTGGACGAGGCCGCCGAGGCGGTCCCGGCCGAGGCGGCCATCGGTGGCACACCGAGCGTGGGCAACAAGCCCTCGCCGGGTGCCCGTCCGGCCCGTCCCGGCCGGCCGACCGGCAAACGCAGCCCCCGCGGGCGATAGCGCGTCATGGCAGTCAGGCGCCGGGGCGCCGCCGCTGTCGCAGTGGCCGCTGTTCTGGGGTTGATCGCGCCGGGCCTCCTGACGGCATGTTCGGGGAGCCCGGCCGACCAGATCAACTACGCCGTCGACGGCATGCTGGTCTCCTACAACACCAATACGGTGCGCGGGGCGGCGTCGGCGGGGCCGCAGGCGTTCGCCCGCGTGCTCACCGGGTTCAACTTTCATGGACCCGACGGACAGGTGTTGGCCGATCACGACTTCGGATCGGTGTCGGTGGTGGGCCGTGATCCGCTGGTCCTCGACTACCAAATCGCCGACAACGCCGTGTACTCCGACGGCAAACCGGTGACGTGTGACGACATGGTGCTGGCGTGGGCCGCGCAGTCGGGGCGGTTCCCGGCCTTCGACGCCGCCAGCCGCGCCGGCTACCTCGACATCGACACCATCGACTGCCAGCCGGGGCAGAAGAAGGCCCGGGTGACGTACTTTCCCGGCCGGGCCATCACCGACTATCTGCAGCTGTTCACCGCCACGTCGATGATGCCGTCGCACGTGCTGGGTGACGTGCTCGGTGTCGACATCACCCGCACGATCCAGGGCGGCGACCCGGCGGCCGTCGACCGCATCGCCCAGGCGTGGAACACGACGTGGGACCTCAAGCCCGGTATCGACCTGAAGCTCTTTCCGTCCTCGGGGCCCTACAAGATCGACTCGGTGCTGCCCGAGGGTGCGGTCGTGTTGACCGCCAACGATCGCTGGTGGGGTGCCAAGCCGATCACCAAGCGAATCACGGTGTGGCCGCGGGGCGTCGACGTGCAGGACCGGATCAACAACGGCACGTTTCAGGTCGTCGACGTGGCCACCGGATCGTCGGGCACGCTGACCACGCCCGACGGATACGACCGCCACCAGTTGCCGTCCGGCGGGATCGAGCAGCTGATCTTCGCTCCGGACGGACCGCTGGCCGCGACACCGGCCCGGCGCGCGGTCGCGCTGTGCACCCCGCGCGACCTCATCGCACTGAACGCCGAAGCGCCGATCTCGAACGTCCGGCTCAACCCGGCCAGCGACGACGCCTTCAGCGCGATCGAAGGCGTGGCGATCGGCGCCGACTTCGGTCCGGCCAACCCCGGCGCCGCCCGCGACGCTCTGGGCGGCCAGCCGCTGACCGTGCGGATCGGCTACCAGGCGCCCAACCCGCGCCTGGCGGCGACCGTCGGCGCCATCACCAAATCGTGTGCCGCCGCCGGCATCACCGTCGTCGATGCGACCTCGGATTCGGCGGGGCCGCAAGCGCTGCGTGACGGCAAGCTCGATGTCCTGCTGGCCAGCACCGGCGGCGCGACCGGCAGCGGGTCGACGGGATCGTCGGCGCTGGACGCGTACACGCTGTTCGCCGGCAACGGCAACAACCTGCCGCGCTATGCCAACCCCCAGATCGACGGCATCATCTCCGCGCTCGCGATCACGTCCGATTCGAAGGAACAGGCCCGGCTGCTGGCCGACAGTTCGCCCATCCTGTGGGGCGACATGCCGACCCTGCCGCTGTACCGTCAGCAGCGCACGGTGCTGGCATCCAAGAAGATGTACGCCGTCGAAGGCAATCCGACCAAGTGGGGCGCGGGTTGGAACATGGACAGATGGGTGTTCGAGAAATGACGGCTTCGGTCACCGACGTCCTCAAGGCGCTGACCCGCGAGGTGCCCGACTTCCCGGAACCGGGCATCCAGTTCAAAGACCTCACCCCGGTGCTGGCCGACCCGCACGGGCTGGCCGTGGTGACTGACGCGATGGCCGAAATCGCCGAAGGCGCCGACCTGGTCGCCGGCATCGACGCCCGCGGGTTCCTGCTCGGCGGTGCGGTCGCCCATCGTCTCGGCATCGGTGTGCTGGCTGTCCGCAAGGGCGGAAAGCTGCCGCCCCCGGTGCACAGCGAGACCTACACCCTCGAATACGGCACGGCCACCTTGGAGATCCCCGCCGACGGGATCGAGCTGGCCGGCCGGCGTGTGGTCATCATCGACGACGTCCTCGCCACCGGCGGGACCCTGGCCGCCGCGCGCGCGCTGCTGACGGCCGGGGGCGCCGACGTGCCCGCCGCCGCGGTGGTACTGGAACTGCCCGGCCTCGGCGGCCGCGAGAGGGTCGCACCCCTGCAGGTGACCAGCCTGCAAACCATCTGAGCGCAGACGGCACCAGCCCAGGCTCGCCACTCGGTCGGCGTGGGGGAGATATCCTCGAAGTCGGTTCGGCAGTGGCGAGGAGGTGACGGCATGGCAGAGGACAACGGCGCCGTGACCGCCGCGCCCGCGCCGATCTCCGACGTCCCGCCCGCGGAGCCGCGGGCTGACACCCCGAAGACCACCAGCAGCGCATCGCGGCGGGTGCGCGCCCGGCTGGCGCGGCGGATGACCTCGCAGCGCAGCACGGTCAACCCGGTCCTCGAACCGCTCGTCGCGGTGCACCGCGAGTTCTACCCGAAGGCCGACCTGTCGATCCTGCAGCGCGCCTACGAGGTGGCCGAGGCCAAGCACGCCGATCAGATGCGCCGCTCGGGCGACCCGTACATCACGCACCCGCTGGCCGTCGCGAACATCCTGGCCGAGCTCGGCATGGACACCATCACCCTGGTGGCCGCGCTGCTGCACGACACCGTCGAAGACACCGGCTACGCGATGGAGACGCTGACCACCGACTTCGGTGAAGAGGTCGCCCACCTGGTCGACGGGGTGACCAAGCTGGACAAGGTCGCATTGGGTAACGCGGCCGAGGGCGAGACCATCCGCAAGATGATCATCGCGATGGCGCGGGATCCGCGGGTGCTGGTCATCAAGGTGGCCGACCGGTTGCACAACATGCGCACCATGCGGTTCCTGCCGCCGGAGAAGCAGGCCCGCAAGGCCCGCGAAACGCTGGAAGTCATTGCGCCCCTTGCGCATCGGTTGGGCATGGCCACCGTCAAGTGGGAGCTGGAGGACTTGTCCTTCGCGATCCTGCATCCCAAGCGCTACGAGGAGATCGTCCGGCTGGTCGCCGACCGGGCGCCGTCGCGCGACACGTACCTGGCCAAGGTCCGCGTCGAAATCACCGCCGCGCTGTCGGGGATGAAGATCAACGCCACCGTCGAGGGCAGGCCCAAGCACTACTGGTCGATCTATCAGAAGATGATCGTCAAGGGCCGAGAGTTCGACGACATCCACGACCTGGTCGGTGTGCGGATCCTGTGTGAGGAGATCCGCGACTGCTACGCGGCTGTCGGCGTTGTGCATTCGTTGTGGCAGCCGATGCCCGGCCGGTTCAAGGACTACATCGCCCAGCCGCGGTTCGGGGTGTACCAGTCGCTGCACACCACGGTCGTCGGGCCGGAAGGCAAGCCGCTGGAGGTGCAGATCCGCACCCGCGACATGCACGACACCGCGGAGTTCGGTATCGCGGCGCACTGGCGGTACAAGGAATCCAAGGGCCGCAACGGTGTTCCGCATCCGCACGCGTCCGCCGAGATCGACGAGACGGCCTGGATGCGCCAGCTTCTGGACTGGCAGCGGGAAGCCGCGGACCCCGGCGAGTTCCTGGAATCGCTGCGTTACGACCTTGCGGTGCAGGAGATCTTCGTGTTCACCCCGAAGGGGGACGTCGTCACCCTGCCGGCCGGCTCGACACCGGTCGACTTCGCCTACGCCGTGCACACCGAGGTCGGCCACCGCTGCATCGGCGCGCGGGTCGACGGCCGCCTGGTCGCCCTGGAGCGCAAGCTCGAAAACGGCGAGCGGGTCGAGGTTTTCACCTCCAAGGCGCCCAATGCCGGACCGTCGCGCGACTGGCAGGGATTCGTGGTGTCCCCGCGGGCCAAGGCCAAGATCCGACAGTGGTTCGCCAAGGAGCGCCGCGACGAGGCACTCGAGGCGGGCAAGGATTCGATCGCCCGCGAGGTGCGTCGGGGCGGGCTGCCGCTGCAGAAACTGGTCAACGCCGAAGCGATGTCGGCCCTGGCCCAGGAGTTGCGGTATGCCGACGTCTCCGCGCTGTACACGGCGGTCGGGGAGGGCCACGTCTCGCCGCGGCACGTCGTGCAGCGGTTGGTGGCGCAGCTCGGTGGGGCTGAGAGCGCCGAAGACGAACTGGCCGAGCGCTCCACGCCGGCGACCATGCCGGTGCGTCAGCGCAGCACCGACGACACCGGGGTCGCCGTGCCGGGCGCGCCCGGGGTGCTGACCAAACTGGCCAAGTGCTGCACACCGGTGCCGGGCGACAACATCATGGGCTTCGTGACTCGCGGCGGCGGGGTCAGTGTGCACCGCACCGACTGCACGAATGCCGCGTCGCTGCAACAACAGTCGGAGCGCATCATCGAGGTGAACTGGGCGCCGTCGCCGACGTCGGTGTTCCTGGTGGCCATCCAGGTCGAGGCGCTCGACCGGCACCGGCTGCTTTCCGATGTCACGCGAGTGCTGGCCGACGAGCGGGTCAACATCCTGTCAGCCTCGGTGACCACGTCCAATGATCGAGTTGCCGTGAGCCGCTTCACTTTCGAGATGGGCGATCCGAAGCACCTGGGCCACGTGCTGAACGCGGTACGCAATGTCGAAGGCGTCTACGACGTCTACCGGGTGACGAGCGCGGCCTGATCACGCCCGCGGTCTACGGACCGCCGTTGACGTACCAGGACAGGCACCCGGGATGGTTGCGGCAGGCGATGATCGCGGTGGCATCCGGCGCGGCGCCACGCACGCGGGGCTGCGTGGACGGCAAGCTGCAACTCTTCAGGTAGGGATTCCACGGGATCACGCCGTTGTAGCAGCCCTGCGCGACGGGTGCGGCCTGGGCGGTCGGCGTGTTGAACAGGGCGGTCGGGGCAAGTAGGAAGGCGGCGGCGGCCAGCGCGCCGTAAACGATACGAACGATTCTTTGCAAACTAATGGCCATAACGAGCGGTCCAACGCGTCTGCGCCGCAGATTATTTCAACGCGATAGCCGGAATATTCAGTCGACGCAACGACTTGTATCCAAGCGTGTTCAGTGCCAAGACCAACTTGGAAAGAGATTGAATATGAAGCGCTTTCACGTGTTGTCCGCCACCGTCGGGGCCGGCGCCCTCATCTCGCTGGGGGCATTCGCCGCCGTAGCCGTCGATCCGCAGCCGTCCGATTCGTTGATCAGCTCGGAGATGTCGACCGGGGTCACCGTGACCCAGTCGCCGAATCAGCCCGCCGGCCAGCTCCCCGCGGCCACACCGGCCATCAAGGGGCCCGCGCCGTTGCCGACCGAAGAGCAGGGGCTGCCCGGCTAAGGGTCCTGGCTCAGTTCAGCCGGATCGACTTGATCGTGACCGGTCTCGCCGGCTTCCCGTCGTGGGAACCGTCGGCGATACCGGTCACGGCGAGGTCGTCGACGATCGCGAACCCGGTCTTGTCGACCTGGCCGAACACGGTGTACGTCGGCGGCAGCATCGAATCTTTGTAGACGATGAAGAACTGGCTGCCATTGGTGTCGGGTCCGGCGTTCGCCATGGCCAGCGTGCCACGCGGATATTTGACGGCCTGCCTGAGTTGCGGGTCGAATGGCCGGAATTGGTTCGTCGGGTACTCGTTGGCGAACCGGTAACCCGGCCCGCCCCTGCCCTGGCCGGTCGGGTCGCCGCATTGCAGCACCGACATCGACGGTTCGTCGGTGAGCCGATGGCAGGGCGTGTTGTCGAAATAGTTCTGCCGGACCAGGCTTTCGAAGCTGTTGACCGTGCATGGCGCCTTGGCCCTGTCGAGGTGCACGACGATCGGCCCCGCGTTGGTGACGATCGTCGCGTCGGCCGTCGCCGGTGTGGTCGGCGTTCTGCCAGGCGCCGGCGGCTTGACCGGCTTGTCGGCCGGAGTGGCCGTGGCCGGGTATTGGCAGTTCGCGCCGAGGGTGGCCGGCGGATTGAACGGCGGCAGTTGACCGCTCCCTCCCGGCATGGTCCGCGGGATGCCGGCCCCGCCGGTCTTCTCCAGCTCCCGGGCCATCCAGGAGAAGAAGACCACCCCGGCGAGGATCACCACGATGCTCAGGACCGTCACCAGATAACTGATCACCAGTCCCGCGATGGCCAGCCCGCGGCCTTCCTCACCGGATTTCTTGATCTGCGACAGCGAGATGTGGCCGAACACGATGCCCAGCGGGGCGAACACGAACGCACAGATCAGCGACGCGATCGCCATCCCGTTGGTCGGTTGCGGCGCCGGATAGGGATACGGCCCGGGCCCGTACGGCGAGCCGTAGTGCGGTGGCTGCGGCGGGTAGTACGGCGGAGGCTGGCTCATCGCCGGCTAGTCCAGCAGGATCGACTTGATCCGCACATCCGTCGCCGGCTTGCCGTCCTGACCTCCGCCGGCCACCCCGGCCGCGGCGATCTTGTCCAGCGTCGCCAGTCCCGTCGCGTCGATCGTGCCGAACGCGGTGTAGTTGGGCGGCAACTGCGAATCCTTATAGACCAGGAAGAACTGGCTGCCGTTGGTGCCCGGCCCGGCGTTTGCCATGGCCAGCGTGCCGCGCGGGTAGACCACCGGCTGCTGCAGGGCCGGGTCGTTCGGTGGGTACTGGTCGGTGGGGTACTCATTAGCGAACTGGTAGCCAGGTCCGCCGGTTCCGCTGCCCGTCGGGTCGCCGCACTGCAGCACCGACAGCGACGGTGACGTGGTCAGCCGGTGGCAGGGGGTGTCGTTGAAGTAGCCCTTCTGGGCCAGGCTGGCGAAGCTGTTGACCGTGCACGGAGCCTTCGCGTTGTCCAGCACCAGGCCGAGGTTGCCCTGATTGGTGCTCATGCTGGCGCTGACCGTCGCGGGGTTGGTGGGCACCTTGCCGCTGTGGGGCGCGTCGACCTTCTTCGAGGCCGGTTCCGGTGATGCCGGGTACTGGCAGTTGGAGCCCAGGTTCGCGCTGGGCTTGAACGCCGGCAGGCCGCCGGTGGCGGGGGGAGCGGTCGTCGGCGCATCGGACTCGACCGGGGCGGTACTGGTGGCGCCCGACGCGGTCTTGTCCTTATCGTCCTTGTTCGTCAGCACGAACGTGACGACCAGGGCCGCGGCGACCGCGATCGCGACGATGCCGCCGATCACGACGAACAACTGTCGACGCTTCTCCTGTTGAGCACGGCGCTCCAGCTGTCGCTCGAGCTTGCGCTTGGCTGTCGCACGTCGCTGTTCGTTGGTGGGCACCGTGGTGGTCCTCCGTTGAGTTGCGGTTGAGTCGGCAACGAGTGTGCCAGTTCATGCTGAAGACACCGGCCACGACCCTCGCCATCACGGGATGGGAAACTGGACGACGTGTTGCTCACCGGGTTTCCGGCCGGCATGTTGGCATGCAATTGCTACGTGCTGGCCCCACGCGCCGGGGCCGACGCCATCGTCGTCGACCCAGGCCAGCGTGCTTTTGGCACCCTGCAGCGCATTCTCGACGAGAATCGGCTGACCCCGGCCGCGGTTCTGCTCACCCATGGGCACATCGACCACATCTGGTCGGCGCAGAAGGTGGGCGACACCTTCGGCTGCCCGGTGTACATCCACCCGGAGGACCGCTTCATGCTGGCCGACCCGATCCGTGGGTTCGGTCCCCGGCTTGGTCAGATCGCGCTCGGAGCGCTGTTCCGGGAGCCGAAACAGGTGGTCGAACTGGACCGCGACGGGGACAAGATCCAACTCGGTGGCATCACAGTGACCGTGGACCACACGCCGGGCCACACGAAGGGGTCGGTGGTGTTCCGGGTGGATCGGGCCGGCTCTCAGGACCCGATGGCGTTCACCGGCGACACGCTGTTCAAACAATCGGTCGGCCGTACCGATCTGCCGGGCGGCAGCGGCCGCGACCTCCTCGGCTCGATCGTCGAGAAATTGCTGGTGCTCGACGACGACACCCTGGTATTACCGGGGCACGGCGAATCCACGACGATCGGCCTCGAACGCCGTACCAACCCATTTCTCGAAGGTCTGAAGTGAGCGAATTCCAGGCACCCAAGGGTGTCCCTGATTACCTGCCGCCCGAGTCGGCCGAGTTTGTCGCGGTCCGCGACGGCCTGCTGCGGACGGCCCGGCTGGCCGGCTACGGCGACGTCGAACTGCCGATCTTCGAGGACACCGCGCTGTTCGCGCGCGGGGTCGGTGAATCCACCGATGTGGTGTCCAAGGAGATGTACACCTTCGCCGACCGTGGTGAGCGGTCGGTGACCCTGCGGCCCGAGGGCACCGCGGGCGTGATGCGCGCGGTCATCGAGCACGGCCTGGACCGCGGCGCGCTGCCGGTGAAGCTCTGCTATTCGGGCCCGTTCTTCCGCTACGAGCGCCCGCAGGCCGGCCGTTACCGGCAGCTGCAGCAGGTGGGGGTCGAGGCCATCGGTGTGGACGACCCGGCGCTGGACGCCGAGGTGATCGCCGTCGCCGACGCCGGCTTCCGGTCCTTGGGGCTCAGGGATTTCCGCCTGGAGATCACCTCGCTGGGTGACGACACCTGCCGTCCGCAGTATCGAGAGTTGTTGCAGGACTTCCTGTTCAAGCTCGATCTGGACGAGGACACCCGGCGGCGGGCTGAAATCAACCCGCTGCGGGTGCTTGACGACAAGCGCCCGGCGGTGCGCGAGGCGACCGCCGATGCGCCGGTGATGCTCGACCATCTCTCCGACGCGGCCAAGCAACACTTCGACACCGTGCTCGCGCACCTCGACGCGCTCGGGGTGCCGTACGTCATCAATCCGCGAATGGTGCGGGGCCTCGATTACTACACCAAGACCACGTTCGAATTCGTGCACGACGGTCTAGGCGCGCAATCGGGCATCGGCGGCGGTGGCCGCTACGACGGGTTGATGCGCCAGCTCGGCGGTCAGGACCTGTCCGGTATCGGGTTCGGGCTCGGCGTCGACCGCACGGTTCTGGCGCTGCGTGCCGAAGGCAAGACCGTCGGAAACCCAAGCCGCTGCGACGTTTTCGGCGTGCCGCTGGGGGAGCAGGCCAAGTTGGTGGTGGCGAGGCTGGCGGCGCTCTTACGGGCCGAAGGTGTGCGGGTCGATCTGGCCTACGGCGACCGTGGGCTCAAAGGCGCGATGCGCGCCGCCGATCGCTCCGGCGCACGCATCGCCCTGGTAGCAGGCGACCGGGACATCGAGGCCGGCACCGTGGGCGTGAAAGATCTCGCCGACGGCACGCAGGTCGATATCCCGGTCGACTCGGTTGTCGCCGAAGTGATTACGCGGCTGGCCTAGAACTGGCCAGCCGCGCTCGGTGATCCGGGGCCGATCAGCCCGCGGGGCACAGATCGGTCTTGGCGAAGTTGATCGCCGCATCCGCCTGAGCGTGGCTGATCGACCCGGAGTTCTTGAAGTAGGTCTGCGACAGCTCGTTCGGATCCGCACCCTGCGCGAGCGCCGAGCAGATGGTGTGGCCGTCGGCGATCAGGGCCGCCTGGTCACCGCCGATACCGGCGCTGGTCAGGTCCTTGATGTAGTCGGCCTCGGCGTTGGTGATCGCCCAGGCAGCGGGCGCGCCGACGAGCGCGATGGCTCCGGCGGCAGCAGCCGCCGTCAACAAACCTTTGATCATTGTCATGTCCCTTGTCATCGGAGTTACTGCTGCGGCAGAAGTTACTACCTTGTGACCTGACGTGCACGACAAAACCGAAAGATTTCCGATGCAATCATTCGGCACCGGTCAATCGGCTTTTCGGGACATGAATATAAAGTTGGGGTGTAGCTCCCCGCCATTTAACCAATTCTCACGAGATTCTTGGCGCAACCTTGGCCGGTTTGGGAACCGTGTCGTTCGTGCGGGCCGTTGAACAGGTATGAACACCGCAAACGGCGCAGTCGGCACCCAGCTCATCGAGAGCTATCTGGAAAGCCGGCAAATGCGGTATTTCCGTGGTCACCACGACGACGAGTTCTTTTTCCTCGTCAACGCCTACCACGGTCGTTTGCATGTGCACATGCAGCCGCTCGGTTCTGCCGTACACATCAGCATCACCGCCGAGCGCTATTACCCGGCCGATCACCGGGCCGGGGTCGCGACGCTTATTCAGCAGTGGAACGACGCCGATTCCCACGCCGCCGCGACCGTGTTCGCGTCGTCGGATCCGCGGCTGGTCGGGGTGATCGCCGAACGACGCTATCGCGCCGATGACGGTGAGTTCGGTCCCTTGGTCGATCAGACGGTCCAGTCGGCGATCGACCTGTTCGGCCGGTTGCGCGCCGCGGTGGCCTCGCCGTCCGACGGCACCCACCTACTCGACGCGGGCTGAGCGCCGATAGCGGACGAACCAGATCGTTCCCACGGCCGCCGCCAGCACGACCACGATCGCCGATGCGCCCAACGCCACGAGGAAGGCACCCACGTCGGCGTCGCCGTCATCGCGGCCGATGACGCGCTGATACGGGTCGTCGTTGGGGGCGCGGGAGAAGATGAAATCGGTTGCGATCGAGGATGGTTCGGTGATGGTTGTCGAAATCTTGGCAGGTACGGATTTCTGGTGCTCAGTTCGGTGAGTGACTGATCGGTGGTGCGGCCTTCGATCGATCCGGCGTAGTCGACGGTCACGTCCTGCCGGGAGGCGTCGGCGTCCGTGCGTTGCATTCGATGCTGTCCGAGGGTGTAGATCGTCACCCGTTGAGTGTCCTTGGCTACGGCCGACATTCGCATGGGATACACCTGCCGGTCGGACGTGAAGTCCAGCCGGACCGGGTCCAGCTGGCCGCTCAGCGGTGCGCCGCCGGTGAGTCGCATGGCCACGAACGACCAGCCCTGTTTCAGGTACGGGTCGAGCGCAGCGGTGACCTCCGGGCGCATCGTGTATCCGTTGGAGTCCAGCCAGTGCCGTACGCCGGTCAGGTCGCCGCCGGTCAGCGTGGTCGCCTCCAGCGGGCCGAGTTGCACCTGCGCCACCACCGTCGGCCCGCCGCCGGGTACGGCGCCGGCCTCCTCGAGGCCGCTGTGTCCGGTTCCGCCGTGTTCGATCCGGGGTGCGGTGAGCCGCTCGAGCTCGCGGAACAACCCGGGTTCGGCCTGGCTGGCTGTGGCCGGCGTCGGGGTGGGCACGATCAGCGCGGCGTTGTCGGCCACCGAGTGCAGATCCAGGCGCATGACGATGGTCTCGGCGTTGCCGTCGAGGGCGACCAGGCTCTGTTCACCGGTCACCCGCGCATCAAGGTCGGGGCTGACGATGCCGCCGCACGCGCAGGTACCCGCGGTCGTGCCGGGACCGCCGACCAGCATGCCGGCGGCCAGGACGGCCGCTGCGACGATCCGTACCGGGCGCATCATGGCTCCTCTGCGTCGAACCGCCTGCCGAAGGTCATCCGGCTCAACATCCGGTCGCGCAGCGTGAGGGTGTGCAGCAGCACCGCCGAGACGTGCGCGGCGATCGCGGCCACCAGCAGGTAGGCGAGCACTGAATGTGTCTGCCGCAGCAGGAAGAACAGGTCGGCGTCGAACGGCGCGATCCGCGGTAGGGGCAGCGATCCGAACACGACGACCGGCCGGCCGGCAGCCGAGACCATCGCCCACCCGACCAGCGGCTGCGCCAGGAGCAGGGCGTACAGCCCGATCTCGGAGCCGACGACCAGCAGGTGCTCGACGGAGCCCACCGTGTCCGGCAGCCGCGGGGTGCGGTGGGTGAAGCGGTTGGCCGCCCGGATCACCACGATCACCAGGATCGACACCCCGAGTGTCACGTGCACGCCGAGCAGCGCGCCGTAGCCACCCAGCGAGTTGACCATCACGAACCCGATGAACAACGCGGCGAATACTCCAATAGCGGTCAGCCAGTGCAGGATTCGGGTGCGGACGGGATAGCGGTCGACCGGTGTCATGCGCTGACCTCGGTCACCTGAACCGCTGACGGTGATGTCGGTTCGCCGGTGCGCTGCCGATACGACGCCGCGTAGACGTCGGACCGGGCGGACAGCAGCGGGTCGTCGGAGGGCTCGATGCCGTCGGGGAGGACCAGTGGGTCGAAGTTGATGTCGCGGGCGTTGCCCAACGCCTCGGTCGCCGCGGAGGTGAGGGTGAGCGTGCCGACCTCGATGCTGTGCCGGTCGTCGGGCCAGGCCAGGGTGGGGTCGGTCAGCGGATCGTCGGGGTTGGCGACGGTGATCATCAGCCGCCACCGCAACGGACCGGCGCGCAGCTGGCGGACCACGGCGTCGAACAATCCGTTGGCGTCGCCTGGTCGTGGCGGCGGGGCGGTCTGCTGCGGCACGAGCGACCACCGCACCGCCGAGCGCTCGCCTGCGTTGTTGACGAAGAAGAACGTGTTGAGGCTGCGAAAGGTGCTGTCGCCGAAGCCCGCCGACGGGGGATGCTGCTTTATGATGGCGTTGGCGGCGGCGGTCTCGGGGTGGGCGGCCAGGAAGGCCTTCATCGCCGCCGGGTCGGGCTGCCCGGTACCGGGGACGATCTTGGAGGCCAGCAACCGGTCGTAGAACCCGCGCGCGGAATTGTCCGGGAACACCGGCAGGTTCAGCATCGCAGTGCGCCACTGCCGGCTGTCGGGAAATCCGAACGCCAGCCCGAGCCCGCGGGCGGCGCCCGGGGTGTCGGCGACGGTGGGGTTGCCACCGGCCAGCGAGAACCGGCCGACGACGGGGTACTGACCCGGGCGGAACACCGCGGCACGGCTGAGTTCCTGTCCCTTGCCGTTGCTGTCGAAGTAGCCGGTGACGATGACGCCTTTGGCGTGGTTCTTGCGGAAGCCGAGGTGGCGTCCGTAGACGCTGAGGAACCCGTCCAGGAATGTCTGTCGAGTCATCCCGGACCCGATCCATTTGTTGGCGTAGGCGACGGCACCGAGGTCGACGGCCAAGAAGGCGCCGACCGCCCCGAGCCCGACCAGAACCGACCGGCGGCTGACCGCCGTATTCACTCCCCAGGGAGGACGATTGGTCACTTAACTACGGACGCGCCGGGCAGAGGATTTGTTCACTGCCGTGACAGAGCTCACGGTCGCAAGTTTAGATCGCCATCGCCGCACGGACGTCGGACTCCGATGCCGACCCGCCGGTGCCGCTGGAGGTGACCCGCCCGGCCTCCAAGATGTAGTAGCGCTGAGCCGACTCGAGTGCGAACCCGATGTGCTGTTCGACCAGCAGCACACCGAGATCACCGCGGCGGGTGAGCGCGGTGATCGCCGCCTCGATCTCGGCGACCACCGAGGGTTGGATGCCTTCGGTCGGTTCGTCGAGAATCAGTATCTTGGGGCTGGTGATCAGCGCTCGTGCAATGGCCAACTGCTGGCGCTGACCGCCGGAGAGCAGACCCGCCCGGCGGGTCAGCAGTTCCTTGAGCGCCGGGAACAGGTCGAGCTGTTCGTCGATCAACTGCTTACCGTTCTTGCGACCGTCGGCGACGACCTGAAGATTTTCGGCTGTGGTCAGCTGCCCGAAGGACTGCTGCCCCTGCGGCACATACGCCAGTCCACGGGCCACCCTCGCGTTGGGCCGCAACCGGGTCACGTCCTCGCCGTGCAGCAGCACTTGGCCCGAGCTGCATTTCAACAGACCGACCGCTGCCCGCAGCAAGGTCGTCTTGCCCGCGCCGTTGTGGCCCATCACCGCGGCGACGCCGTCCGAGGGCACCTCGATGCTGACGGAGTGGATGACCTGTGAGCGCCCGTATCCGGTGCGGACATCGATGAGCTGCAACACTATTCGACCGCCTCCAAGTCTCCTGCCGCGGCGGTGCCGAGGTAGACCTCCTGAACCTTCGGGTTGGCCTGCACCTCGGCGACCGACCCTTCGGCGATCACCTGACCGCGAGCCAGCACCGTCACCGACGTGGCGAATGCCCGCATGAAATCCATATCGTGCTCGACGACCACCACGGTGCGCGAGGAGCCGATGCGGCGCAACAGGTTTCCGGTCTCCTCGCGTTCCTCGCCGCTCATTCCGGCGACGGGTTCGTCGAGCAGCAGCACGTCAGCGTTCTGCACCAGCAGCATGCCGATCTCCAGCCACTGCTTCTGGCCGTGGGCCAGCACCCCCGCCGGCTGGTCGGCCAGCTCGGTCAGTCCGATCGTGTCGAGCGCCTCCTCGATGGCGGGCAGCACCCCGCGCCGCCGGCGCAGCAGTGTCCACCACGACCGTCCCGCTCCCGCAGCGATGTCCAAATTCTGCAGTACGGTCAGCTGCTCGAAGACGCTGGCGGTCTGGAAGGTTCGGCCCACGCCGCGCCGGGCGATCTGATGCACCTTCTTGCCGAGCAGGTCCACACCCGACTTGTTGACCGAGCCTTCTGCCGGTACCAGACCGGTGATCGCGTCGATGACGGTGGTCTTGCCTGCCCCGTTCGGACCGATCAGGAACCGCAGGTCGCCCTGGAACAGGGTGAGGTCGACGTTGTTGACGGCCTTGAATCCGTCGAAGTCGACGGTCAGTCCGCGGACTTCGAGGTATTCGGTGCCCATGCCGACATTGCCGCCGGCTACCGGTTCGGCGGTCTCGGTCATGATGTGGCTCCGACGGTTTCGGCCTGCGGCTGCGGGACGTCACCGGCGAGCGGGACGGCCTTGGCGCGGCGACGCCGGCGCAGCAGGGCTCCGATGCCGGCCAGCCCGGCCGGGAAGAAGCCGACGACGACGATGAACAGGATTCCCTGGGCGTATATCCACCCGGACGGAAAGCGTTCGGAGAACGCGGTTTGCGCCCACGCCACACCGATCGCCCCGAGGATGGGGCCGAGCAGGGTGGTGCGGCCGCCGATCGCGACCCCGATCAGGAACGCGATGGAGGGCACGACTCCGACCTGAGCCGGGGTGATGAAACCGATGATTGGTGCGAATAGCGCGCCGGCGATGCTGGCGAACAGTGCGGCGGCGGTGTAGGCCACGACCTTGATGGTGGCGGGGTCGTAGCCGAGGAAGCGCACCCGCTCCTCGCCGTCGCGCACCGCGACCAGAAGTTCACCGTAGCGGCTCTGCATCAGCTGACGTACCACCGCGACAACCACCAGCAGGGTGCCCGCTGCGATGAAGTACAGCATCTGCCGGTTCACCGGATCGGAAAGCCGAAAACCGAAGAATGTGCGAAAACCGTTGAGCCCGTTGCTGCCGCCCACCGTCGCCTGCCCGACCAGCAGGATGGCCAGTGCCGCGGCCAGGGCCTGGGACAGGATCGCGAAATAGGCGCCCTTGACTCGGCGTTTGAACACCCCGAGGCCGAGCAGAGCCGCGATGCCGGTCGGAATGACCACGATCGCGGCGATGGTGAATGCCGCGGACGAGAACGGCTCCCAATACGACGGCAGCGCAGGGATTCCCGCGATCTGCATGAAGTCCGGGACGGGCTGCTTGCGGATCTCGGCGTCGGCGATCTTGAGGTGCATGCCCATCATGTAGGCGCCCAGCCCGAAGAACACGCCCTGGCCGAGGGTGAGCATGCCGCCGCGGCCCCAGGCGAGACCGATGCCGGCGGCGACGATCGCATAGCACAGGTACTGCCCGAGCAGGCCGAGCCGGAAGCTGGACAGCATCGCAGGCGCAACACCGAACAGCACGATCGCGGCAACGGCGAAGCCTGCCCATGTCTGCCATCGGCCGAGCAGCGTCCTCATACCAAACTCCTTGTCCGCACGGTGAACAAGCCCTGGGGGCGCACCTGCAGGAAGATCACGATGATCACGAACACGATCACCTTTGCCAGCGATGCGGTGGTGCTGTATTCGATGAAGGAGTTCATCAACCCGAGTGCGAATGCGGCGATCACGGTGCCCTTGATCTGGCCGAGACCGCCGACGACGACAACCAGGAAGGCGTCGATCAGATAGCTCTGCCCGATCGTCGAACTCGTCGACCCGATCAACGTGAGTGCGACACCGGCCACGCTGGCGAGCCCCGAACCGATGAAGAAGGTGGTGATGTCGGTGCGGCGGCTCGAAATCCCACTGGTCTCAGCCAGATCCCGGTTCTGCACGACGGCACGGATACGCCGCCCCATCGGGCTCATCTTGAGCACCGCCGCCAGGACGATGACGCTGACCACCGCCAGCACCAGGATGAAGATCCGGGTCTTGGGCACCACCGCGCCGAGGATTTCGACGCCGCCGGACAGCCACGCCGGTGCGGTTACGTTGACCGCGGGCGCACCGAAGATGCTGCGGGCTGCCTGCTGCAGGATCAGCCCGACACCGAACGTCACCAGCAGCGTGTCCAGTGGCCGGTCGTACATCCGCTGAATCAAGGTGACTTCCAGCAGAACCCCGAGCAGGCCGCCGACCACAAATCCTACGACGAGCGAAACCAGCAGCGACGCACCGGTATTCGAGATCACCTTCTGCACCACGAAGGCGGTGTAGCAGCCGACCATGATGAACTCGCCGTGCGCCATGTTGATGACGCCCATCTGGCCGAAGGTCAGGGACAGCCCCAATGCGGCCAGCAACAGGATCGAGCCGAGGCTCAATCCCGTCGCCAGCTGTCCGACAAGGACTTCCATGCGGGTGCTAGGCCGACAGGCCCTTGGCCCACGGGTAGGACTTCAGGTACGGGTCCGGCGTGATCGGGCCGGGGGACTCCCAGATCGTGTAGATCAGCCCGTCGGGATGGATCTCGCCGATCCGGGCGGTCTTGGTGATGTGGTGGTTCCCGCCGTCGATGGTGACCAAGCCTTCAGGGGCGTCGAATGTCACGCCGCCGCAGTTGTCCTGAATCGCCTTGACGTCAAACGACTTGCCCTTCTCGACGGTGTTCTTCCACAGGTACACCGACACGTAGGCGGCTTCCATCGGGTCAGAGGTCACCCGGTTCTGCCCGTACTTGTCCTTGAACGCCTTGACGAAGGCCTTGTTCACCGGATTGTCCAGCGTCTGATAGTAATTCCACGCGGTCAGCTGGCCGGCGATGTTCTGCGCGCCGATGCCCTGGACCTCTTCCTCGGCGATCGACACCGAGACCACCGGCATCTTCTGCGGGGTGAGCCCGGCGTTGGTGTACTCCTTGAAGAACGCGACGTTGGAGTCGCCGTTGAGGGTGTTGAACACCGCACCCGCGTTGGACGCCCGCACCTTGTTGACGATCGTGGAGAAGTCGGTCGAGCCCAGCGGCGTGTAATCCTCGCCCTTGATCTCGATGCCGTTGGCCGCCGCGTACGCCTTGATGATGCGGTTGGCGGTCTGCGGGAACACGTAGTCGCTACCCACCAGGTACAGCGACGTGACGCCCTTTTCCTTGAGGAAGTCCAGGGCCGGCACGATCTGCTGGTTGGTGGTGGCGCCGGTGTAGAAGATGTTCTTCGACGATTCCAGGCCCTCATATTGCACGGGGTAGTAGAGCAGGGAGTTGTTGCTCTCGAAGACCGGCAGCATGGCCTTACGGCTCGAGCTCGTCCACCCGCCGAATACCGCGGCTACGCAGTCGTCCTTGATCAGTTTTTCCGCCTTCTGGGCGAAGACCGCAGGATCAGAGGCCCCGTCCTCGCCGACGACCTGGATCTGCTTGCCCAGCACACCGCCCTTGGCGTTGATCTCGTCGACGGCGAGCTTGATGGCGTCGCGCACCGTGACCTCGGAGATGGCCATCGTCCCTGACAGCGAGTTCAGCGAACCCACCTTGATATTGGACCCGGACGTGTCCACGCATGACTCAGACTTTGCTGTGTCGGTTTCGCTGGCCTTGCTGCCGCAGCCGGACAGCACCAGTCCTGCCGTCAGTGCCACACCTGTGGCGGCCAGGAATGATCGATTCAATGCGGAACGCCGGCGTTGCATAGAGGCCCTTTCATGTTGGGAACGACAAGCTTTGGGCCACGACAGACCTGTTGGCCCCCGACCCAGGGTTTGTGTCGACCCGGACGTTAGAGCGGGTAAGTTTCTGTGACATATCTGTGTGTGACGAACGCGTTAACCTGCTAGTCATTCGCTGGTACCCCGGGCGCCCCGACACGGGTAACGATGTCGGTAGCGTCGTCGATATGGGCGATATGCGAAATGTGACAGCAAGAGTCGGGGCGGCGCTGGTGTTGGCGGCTGCCGGTGTTGCGGGCACTAGCGCGGTAGCCGGCGCCGATCCGGCGCCCGGACACCAGGTGACCTACACGCTCGCGACGGGCGGCACGTACGACTTCACCATCACCTATCTGACGGCGCAGCCGCCGAGCAAAGACGCCTTCAACGCCGACTCCAATCCGTTCATGAAGCGCGAGACCATCACCGTGTCGCCGGATGCACCGTGGGTTTTCCAGACCACCCTCGAGGACCCGCAGTGGGCATTCCTGCAGGTGGCGAGCACGACGCACGGTGGACAGGGCGCGCCGAACGCGCACTGCGAGGTCTCCATCGACGGCCAGGTCGCCGTAGCGCAGGACGCGCCGTACAGCCCGCAGTGCTACCTGAGCAAGTGGACCTCATAACCGCTTGCTGAAGAACACCCGACGGAACCCGTCCTGACCGGCGCGGTGCGTTTCGACATAGCCGAAGCGCGGGTACATCGCGATGTTCTCGGTCATCGCCGCATTGGGGTAGAGCCGGACTTCCGTTCGGCCGGCCTCGCGGGCGTCGTCCTCCGCGCGGCGCAGCAGTAGCGCCCCGTATCCGAGGCCCTGTGCCTCAGGATCGACGGCGACGGCGTCGAGCAGCAGATGGTCGTCTTTCACGCAGGTGACCAGGCTGCCGACCAGCTGCCCGCCACGCGTCAGCACCCACACAGTGGCCTCGCCGATCAGCGCGGCATAGTCGGCGTCCATCGGCGCCGGCCTGCGGCCGATGCGTGCGACGTACTTCTCGTAGGCCCGCTCGGCGAGCTCGGCGATGAACTCGGCATCGGACGGGTTCGCCCGGCGCAACGACGGCTCGGCCACGCATCCACCGTAGGTACGCTGGGAGCGGTGGGCACCTCGATAGCTGTTGTCGGTCCCGGCGCGATCGGTTCTACCGTCGCGGCGCTGCTGCACGCCGCCGGTCATGCCGTAACCGTGTGCGGGCACACGCCGCGCGACGAGATCGAGGTGCGGCCCGAGAGCCAGGAGGCGATCGTCGTGCCCGGCCCGGTGCTGACCGATCCGGCCGACGTTGCGGGTCCCGTCGACCTGGTTTTCCTGGCGGTCAAGGACACCCAGAACGAGCACGCGGCCGCCTGGTTGCAGCGGCTGTGCACCGGCGACACGATCGTGTGTGTCCTGCAGAACGGCGTCGAGCAGATCGAGCGGGTCGGCCGATTCAGTCCGAGCGCGCATATCGTGCCCGCGGTCGTGTGGTTCTCGGCCGAGAGACAGCCGGAGGGCTGGGTGCGGCTGCGCACGGAAGCGCGCCTGGTGCTACCCGACGGCGAGGATGCGGAGACCCTGGCGGCGGTGCTGCGCCCGGGCGGGATGACGGTCGAACTCGATCCCGACTTCATCACCGCGGCGTGGCGCAAGCTGTTGGTCAACGCCCTGGCCGGGTTCATGGTGCTGGCCGGGCGGCGATCCGGCATGTTCCGGCGCGACGATGTCGCCGCCCTGGCGCGCCGCTATCTGACCGAATGCCTGGCCGTGGCCCGCGCGGAGGGCGCACGGTTGCCGGACGCCGTGATCGACCAAATGGCGGAGATGTTCGCGACCGCACCCGAGGACCTGACGACGTCCATCCTCACCGACCGGGAAGCCCGGCGCCGGCTGGAATGGGACATCCGCAACGGAGTCATCGTCCGCAAGGCCGCCGAGCACGGGCTGGCCACCCCGGTCGGCGATGTACTGGTCCCGCTGCTGGCCGCCGCCAGCGACGGACCCGGCTGACCAGGTGGCATCCTGGCGAGGTGGGGCTGATATTCCGGTTGCTCGAGCTGCTGCTCGTGATCGTGCCGCTGGCCGGCGCGATCTATGCCGCCGTGCGAGGCGTCTCCGCGATCAGACGGCAGAACGAATCGGATGAGCTGCCGCCGGCCCCGCAACTGGCGAGCCGGAAAAGTCAAGCGGCACAATGGCGCACCGTCACCCGAGTGATCGACGAGCACAGTCGCACCGACGCCCGCTGGCTGGAGTACGAGCTTGACGCCGCCAAACTGCTCGACTTCCCGGCGATGACCGACATGCGAGATCCGCTCACGGTGGCGTTCCACCGGGCCAAGCTGCGCGCGGAACTGTTGCGTCCGGGCAAGGCCGAGGACCTCCTCGACGACCCGGAGGCCGCGCGCCAGTACCTCGACGCCGTCGAGGCCTATGGCACCGCGTTCGAGGCCGCCGAGAACGAGGCCCGGCGGCGCCGTCGCGGTGACTTCTCCAGGGAAGACCAGCAGCGAATGACCCGCGCGCAGAGCCTGCTTCGCGTCGCCGCCGACAGCGGCGCCACCCCGCAGGAACGCGAACGGGCCTACGACCTGGCCCGCGGCGAGCTCGACGGGCTGCTGGTCCTGCCCGACCGGACCACCGCGGCCCTCGAACGCGGCATCGCCGGGGAACTCGACGACTGACGAGCCCTTGACACGCCATCGAACGTGCGTTCGAATAGAACGGTGCGATGGAGCGGCCAGGGGATAGCGGTCGACGACGGGGCTTTGCCCGGTCTGCAGCGCATCGGGTTCGTGCGCAGTGTCCGCACCCCGCAATTCGAGGGCATCACGTTCCATGAGGTGCTGTGCAAGTCGGCGCTGAACAAGATTCCAGCCGCTTCGATGCTGCCGTTCACCTACACCGTCAACGGCTACCGCGGCTGCGCGCACGCCTGCCGGTACTGCTTCGCCCGCCCCACTCACGAGTACCTGGAACTCGATCCGGGCGCGGACTTCGACAGCCAGATCGTGGTCAAGACCAACATCGTCGACGTCCTGCGCCGGGAACTGGGCCGCCCGTCGTGGCGCCGGGAGACCGTCGCACTCGGGACCAACACCGACCCGTACCAGCGGGCCGAGGGTCGCTATGCGTTGATGCCGGGGATCATCACGGCGCTGGCCGATGCGGGCACCCCGATGTCGATCCTGACCAAAGGCACGTTGTTGCGTCGCGATCTGGATCTGATTGCCGATGCTGCACAACAGGTTTCGGTATCGGTGGCGATCTCGCTGGCCGTAGGCGACCCCGACCTGCACCGTGATGTCGAACCCGGCACCCCGTCCCCGCAGGCGCGGCTTGGCCTGATCGCCGCCGTGCGTGACGCCGGGCTGGACTGCCATGTGATGGTCGCGCCGGTGCTGCCGTACCTGACCGATTCGGCAGAGCATCTCGACAGCCTGCTCGGCCAGATCGCCGCGGCCGGCGCGACCGGTGTGACGGTGTTCGGTCTGCACCTGCGCAGCTCGACGCGCGGCGTGTTCATGAGCTGGCTGGCCCGCTCACATCCCGAACTCGTTGCGCCCTATCGGCAGTTGTACCGGCGCGGCGCCTACCTGCCCGCCGACTACCGGGACACGTTGCGGCAGCGGGCCGCACCGCTGGTGGCCAAGCACAAGCTGGCCGGCGACCGCCGATTGTTCACCCCACCTGCGCCACCGAAGCCCGTCGCGCAGCCGGAGCCGCAGCCGACGCTGTTCTAAGTGCCTCGGATGTACGGTGATTCAGTGACACAGCGGGTAGTGGAAGCCAGTTGCGGACCGTTACTCGTCGACGACGACGGCGTCCTGATCAATGCGCGCGGCATCGTCTATGCCACCGCTGAGCGATTTACCGCACCCATCCTCGCCTCGCCGCACACCGACGTATACGACGCCACGCAGCGAGGCCCGGCGTGTCCGCAGCTGCCGTCCCGCTTGAATTTCGTGACCGGTCCCGTCATCGACCAACTTCCGCGTAGCGAAGCGTGTCAGGTACTCAGCATCACGGCACCGAGCAACGCCGAGAACCTTCCGGTGATGGTGTGGTTCCACGGCGGGGCCTACATGTCGGGGAGCGGGGAGGCGCCCAAGTACGATCCGGACCTCCTGGTCGCAGAGGGTCGCGTCGTGGTTGTCCGGGTCACCTACCGGCTCGGCATCTTCGGCTACCTCAACCCGGGTGCAGACGGAGACGAAAACCTGGGACTGCGCGACCAAATCGTCGCGCTGCGTTGGGTTAAGCAGCACATCGCCACCTTCGGTGGGGACCCTTCGCGGGTCACGATTTTCGGCCAGTCAGCGGGCGGCGACTCGGTTTTCTCGCTGATGCTGTCTGCGGAATCTGCGGGCGTCTTCCACCGGGCCATCATCCAAAGCGCCCCACTCGGCCTGCTCGAGGGCCGAGAGCCGATGACCGCGGCGATGCGGCTGGCGGTAGCCGATGCGCTCGGCGGCGTCGCACCGGCGGACGCGAGCGTGGAACAGCTGCTCGACGCTCAAACCGCCGCTGTGACAGCCGCGCAGCGCTTCGGGCTTACCGGCGGGTTGCCGTACGCACCCATCGCCGGCCTGGATCCACTGCCCGATAGCCACCGTCGTATCGGCGACACAGCGCCACACGTCGAGATACTCGTGGGGTTCACCGCAAACGATGCCGGTCCGTTCCTCGCGATGAATCCGCACACCCGAAGACTTCAACGGATCGGCTTGGCCCGCGCCGCCGGCGCCGTCATGACACGGCGCATCTTCGGCCACCCGGCGCGCAGACTGGCCACGACGTGGACCGCGCACGGCGGCAACGCCGCGACCTGCCGCGTCGACTGGTCACCGGCCGGCGCACCACTGGGCGCCTGCCACTGCATCGAACTGCCGCTGTTGTTCGAGTCCGAATGCTGGGCCGACGCGCCGATGCTCGGCTCGACACCCAACGCCATCGACCGTGCACTGGCGCGTCGCGTGCGCGGCTACTGGTCCGCGTTCGCCCGCGACGGTGTCGCGGGTCTCGGCGCGTCGCACCTGCGAGTGTGAACGGGCCTAGGTGCGGCCGCGTTTGACCTGATTGAACGGCACGCCTTTGTCGGCGGCGAATTCGCGGGGGAAGCCCAGAATCCGTTCGCCGATCACATTGCGGGCCATCTCACTGCTGCCGCCGCCCAGGGAGCCGGTCTGTCGGGACAGGTACCGCACGCCGATGCTGTCCAGCAAGCCTGACAGCTCTTCGCCTTCGTCGATCACGCCGGCGGTCCCGGCGATCGCCAGCGCGGTGTCGACTTCCAATTCGGTTGTCTCAGCCTGGAATAGGCGAATCAAGGTGCCGGCGTTGGGCGGCAGGGAACCGTTGCCGATGGCACTGCCCACATGGTCGATCAGTTGATTCTTGACGATCCGGCGGACCAACGCCCGACCGGCGAGCGCCTGCACAGCGGGGTCGTCGCCCTGGCCGGTGACCTCGGCGTAGGCCACGTGATCCGGTGGCATCTCCTCGGCGTTGTCCGAGTCGGTGCCGCTGGCGAACTCCGACCCGCCGCCGACCGCGCGGCGCTCGTGGTGCAGCTGCCTCGACGCGACTTCCCAACCGTTGTTGACCTCGCCGACGACGGCGTCGTCACCCAGTTCGAGGCCGTCGAAAAACTCCTCGCAGAATTCCTCGTTGCCGTTGACCTCTTTGATGCGGCGCATGGTGATGCCGGGGGAGTTCAAGGGCACCAGGAACATCGTCAGGCCCTGGTGTTTGGGCACGGTCCAGTCGGTGCGGGCCAGCATCAGGCCATAGTCGGCGGCGAACGCGCTGGTGCTCCAGGTCTTGGCGCCGTTGATGATCCACTTGTCGCCGACCCGGTCGGCGCGCGTGATGACGCCGGCGAGATCGGAGCCGCCGCTGGGTTCGCTCAGCAGCTGGCACAGGATCTCGTCACCCCGGATGGCGGCCGAGATGCGCTCACGCTTCTGGGCCTCGGTGCCCATGTCCAGAATCGTTGCCGCGCAGATGGTCAACGATGGCACGTTGAGGATCAGTGGCATTTCGTAGCCGCGGCACTCGGCGGTGAATGCCTTCTGATAGGCCAGTGGTAGGCCCTGTCCGCCGTACTCGCGGGGAAAGCACAGGCCGGCGAAACCGCCCTCGTACAAGCGCTTCTGCAGCTCCTTGGCACGGTCCCAGGAGGACTGTTCGGCGCGCAGGGCGACCGGAAGGTTGTCGGGATCGACCCGCGGCATGTTGTCCGCGAGCCACGCACGGCCCCGGGCGGCGAATTCATCGATCGATTCGGTGGCCGTGGTGGTCGCAACGTCGGTCATGCCGAAGCCTCCTGTCCAACGGTCTTGGCGCTCAACGCGTAGACGGCGCGGTGGTGGTCGTCGGGTGAGCCGTAGAGCGCGCGGTAGAGCACGGTTCGGCGCAGGAACAAGTGCAGATCGTGCTCCCAGGTGACACCGATCCCGCCGTGCAGCTGCACGCAATCCTGCAACATCACCGGGGCGCGTTCGGCCACATAGGCTTTGGCGACACTGACCAGCACGGGGGCGTCATCCGAGCGTGCCGATACAGCAGCGACCGCAGCCGCGGTGGTCGCTCGGCACGCCTCGAACCACATCTTCATATCGGCGAGCCGATGCTTGAGTGCCTGATAGGACGCCAGCGGTCTGCCGAAACTGTGGCGATCGAACATCCATTGGGTCGTCATCGCCAGCACGGTGTCGAGGATCCCGACGATCTCCGCGCACTGGAGCACCAGGGCGACCTGCCGCTGCCGCTCGATGATCGCCGGCGTTGACGCGGCATCGCCGACGACGGCGGACTCGTCCACCTCGGTGCCGTTGAATTCCACCCGGGCATAACGCTTTACCATGTCGACCGAGCGTTGCCCGGTGACCGTGGCGCGGTCGGCGGGGACCAGAAATTGGCGAGGACTGCCGTCCAGGTCGGCCACGACCAGAAAGACGCCGGCTTCGCTGCCCGCCTCGACACGATCCTTCACACCGTCGATGCGGTAGCCCGAGTCGGTGCGCGTCGCGGTCACCCCCGGCTGCAGCGGAGACAGCGGGCGGCGCGGTTCGTAGACCGCCCAGGATGCGATCAGCTCGCCGGACACCAACGCTTCGATGGTGTCGCCATGTCCGTCCGGCGCCTCCACCAGACCCGCCAGCACGGTGCTGACCGGATGCAGCGGACCCGGTGCCACGCTGTGTCCGATCTGTTCGGCCACCAGGGCCAGATCGGCCACGCCGTCACCCGAAACACTCCCGCCGCCAAGCTCTTCCGGAACCAGCAGGCTGGCCCAGCCGAGCTCGGCGGCCCGCTGCCACCACGCGCTGTCGAAGGACGAGTCCGCGGCGTGCAACTCGCGGACCCGGCTCAGCGACCCTTCTTTTTCCAGGAACGCCTGCGTCGTCGACGCGAACAGCAGTTGTTCGGGGGAGGACACGTCCGTCATGCGATGACGAGCGCGGGCACGTCGGGCTTGTGCACCGATTCGTTGGGGACCTTGAACAGGTCGACCAAGTTGCCGCCCATCACCTTTCGCTGCTCTTGTTCGGTGAGGCCCTGGGCAACCAGATCGTCCACGAGGTTGATCGGGTCGGCCAAGCCTTCCGGATGCGGCCAGTCCGAGCCGAAGATGATGCGGTCGACACCGCACAGCTCCGACATCTTCTTGAAGTCGTCCTCCCAGAACGGCGCCACGTAGACGGCCCGCTTGAACGCCTCGATCGGGTCCTCGGGGAACTCCTGCGGCATCTTCGAATACACGTCTTTGAACTGGTAGAACAGGTAGGGCACCCAGGACGCGCCGTTCTCGATCGACAGGATGCGCAGATCCGGGTTGCGGGTCAGCGCGCCGTGGCAGACAAGCGCTGCCATGGTGTCCTCGATGGGGCGCTTGCCCATCGACACCATCCGGAACGCCGTCGGCTTGAACGGCAGGAACTCGTCGGCGGGCTCCCAGTCGTTGAGGTAGGCGGCGTAACCGCTGTCGGAGGCGTGCATGCAGACCGGGATGCCGGCCTTGACGCAGGCATCCCAGAACGGATCGAACTCGGGCAGCCCGAGCGAGCGGGTGCCGCGGTAGCCGGGTACTGGCGCCGGCCGGACCAGAACGGTCTTCGCCCCACGCTCGAGGCACCACTCGAGTTCCTCGAGGGCCCGATCGACGACGGCCAGATCGATGACCGGGGTGGAGAAGATCCGGCCTTCGTAGTTGAACTGCCAGGTCTCATACATCCACTGGTTCAGCGCGTGGATGATGTCCAGGATCAGATCCGGATCGTCCTTGAGCCGCTCCTCGACCAGGCTGGCCAGCGTCGGGAACATGATCGTGTAGTCCAGGCCCAGCCCGTCGAGCACCTCGAGGCGCGCCTCGGGGTTGCGGAAGGCGGGGATGGCCTTCATCGGCTTGCCCATGATCTCGCGGAAGCTCTTGCCGCCACTGCCGTGCTTGAAGTACTCCTCCTGGGCGCCGGGGCGGGCGACGACCTCGAAGGTCGGGTTGGGGATGTAGTCGCTGATCGTGTTGCGGACGACGATCTTGGTGCGGCCGTGGACATCGATGTAGTCGATGACGCCCTTGCGGTTGTCCGGCAGGAATTGCGTCAGCGCTTCCTTCGGCTCGTAAAAGTGATTGTCGGCGTCGAATACGGGATAGGGAAGCTCGCGCGAGGGCATGTTCGCCTCCAGAGAGTCTGATTGGTCGATAACGGTAATGACGTTACCACGATGGTAGCTGGGTAAACAGCTCGGCCGAAAAAGGCTGTTTGAACAGGGCGAACAGGTCAGGGAAGCAGGCCGCGCACGCAGAAGTCGTAGATGTGCGCGCCATCGATGGGCACACCGTTGAGTTCGGCGCCGAGGCTGCGCAGCCGCATCGCGCCCAGCACCGCCTGCATGATGAGCGCGGCGGTGGTCTCAACTGCCAGATCGGACCGGAACGTCCCCTCGGAGATCCCGCGCTCGAGGATTTCGCCGATCAGCTGATGCAGCGGGGAGAGCACCCGGGAGTACTCCGTGGGCAGCGACTCCGCGAGATGGTCGTTGTAGTAGGTCAGGCCGCGGTTGATGCTGTCCTGCTTGGTGGACTCGGCCGGCGTGCAGATCCGGTCGATCAACACCCGCATCGCCTCGGCGGCCGGCAGGTCGTCGGTCTCGTTACGCCAGTGCTTGGTCGACTCGGCCATGATCGTGTCGATCAAGGCCAACAGCAGCTCGTCCTTGGTGGAAAAGTGCTGGTAGAACGACCGTAGCGAGGTCTTCGAGCGCTCGACGACCTCGAGGACGGTGAAGTCGGTGCGGCCCGTCTCGGCCAGAATCGACAACGCCGAGCGCATGAATCGGCTCTCCCGCGAGTCGGGATCGGCGCGCACCGCCGCGGGCGTTCGTTCGTTGGCCTTGGCCATCGGGTCAGCTTATCGGTCGGGTTACAGTGACGAGAATGACGTTACCGTCTTGGAACACGACAAGGTGAGGGAACACATGACGGACTCTGCCGCCAACCACTGGACAGTGGCGCGCCTGCTCGATCTCTTCGACGTCGAAGCCGAGAGCCAGGACCGCTACATCGCCCCCACCGGTATCGCCGACGCCGACGAGCGGCAGGTCGTCGAGGGCACCCAGGTTCTCGCCCAGGTGATCGTCGCCGCCGCAAAGCGCTTCGAGGGCAAGTCGATTCGCTCGGTGCACAGTGTGTTCGCACGCGCAGTCCTGGTGGGTCCGCCGGTCATTCTCGACATCGACGTCGTCTCCGAGGGGCGCTCGACGGCCTCGGCGATCATCACCGCCTCGCAGAACGACAAGCGCTGCATGACGTTCACCGTGCTGGCCGATGTGCCCACCCCGGACGTGATCCGCCACCACCTGCCGCGCCCCGAGGTGGCCGGGCCCAACGAGGCCAATGTCTGCGAAATGCCCATGGGCGGAAGGCAAGTCAAGCTCGTCGACGTCATCGACATCAACAGCCCCGACGAGGTCGGACCCCCGGAGGTCTACGCCTGGCTGCACTACGACCCCATCCCGTCGCGTGACGATCTGGCCAAGGCGTTGATCGCCTACTTCACCGGGCATCTCGGTATTTCGACGACCATGCGCGCACACGAAGGCATCGGCACCGCGCAGTCACACTTCACCGTGTCGACCGCGCCGATGACCGTCACGGTGAGCTTCCACGAGCCGGTCAGCTGGGCTGGCTGGCTGCTCTACACCCACGAGAGCACCCAGGTTGGTGCCGGCATGTCCTACATCCGCGGCGCGGTGCACACCGAAGAGGGTGAGTTGATCGCGTCGTTCACCCAGGATGCGTTGATCCGGCCGCTGCGGACCTCCGACAACGCCATCGCCGCCGAAGCCCGGATCTAGGGCCGCGGTGAGTCTGGTCGCCGGACGCGGCCCGCTCGGCCCGGATCGGGCCGGCTGGTTCTCCGCGCCGGTGGCCGACCCGATCGTGTACGTCGAACCGCACCCGCGCCGGGTGCAGGCGATTCGCGACGGGCAGACCGTCATCGACACCGAGCGCGCGCTGCTGGTGCACCGCGCCGGTGCGGCACTGAGCTACGTGTTCCCGGTCGGCGAAACAGCCGGTCTGCCAACCGAACCCGAGCCGGAGGCGCCCGGGTATGTACGGGTGCCGTGGGATGCTGTCGATACCTGGCTGGAGGAGGGGCGCCCCCTCGTGCACTATCCGCCCAACCCGTACCACCGGGTGGACTGCCGGCCCACCGGCCGGCGGCTCCGGGTCACGGTTGCCGGTGAGGTTCTGGTGGACACCGACGACACCGTGATCGTGTTCGAAACCGCCCTGGCGCCACGGCTTTATGTTGCCCCGGAGCATGTGCGCACCGACCTGCTGAGGCAGACGGCGACCTCGAGCTACTGCAATTACAAGGGGTATGCGACCTATTGGGCCGCCGGCGGTGTGGACGACGTCGCCTGGAGTTACGGCGACCCACTACCGGAAACCTCGACGATCCAGGGGTATTTCAGCTTTGACGCGGACCGGGCCGAGGTCACCGCGCAGCTGCCCGAAGCCGGTTAGCCGATCCGGGCGGCCGCGTCGCGAAGAAGCCGCCCGGCATCCGCGGCGATGGGTTCTCCATGTCCGAAACAGGCTGTTCGGCAGTCGATTTCAGCGAGTGCGCGGAACGATTCTGCGGTGCGTTCCCGGTCCCGGTTGAACACCCCGAGTGTCACCTCGCCCACGTTGGCCACGGTGTCGCCGGTGAACAGGATGCCGTGCGCGGGGAGGTGGACTGCGATGCTGCCGTCGGTGTGGCCGGGCGCGGCGATGATGTGCGCACCGCCGACGATGTCGAGGACCTCCGAGCCCTGCAGTTCGATCGCCACCGGTACGGCCGGCGCTGCCGGCGGAAGACCGGCCGCCACACTCTGATGGATCGGCACTTCCCAGTCTTCGAAGTTCGGTGCGGGCGCGACCAGCCCGCCCCGGATGACCTCGGCATCGCCGGCTCCGGCGGCGATGGGCGCACCGGTGCGCTCGTGCACCGCGGCGGCTGACCCGCAGTGGTCGACGTGGCCGTGGGTGAGAATCACCAAATCTAATGTGCCACAGGCGGAAAGAAGTTCAGCACTGCCGTCGGGTGCGCCGGTGTCGATCAGCAATCGCTCGGTGCCGTCGTCGACGAGGTAGGACTGCCAGCCGCCGATGCGGAACATCGTCAGCACCGGTGTCACCTGGATGCGGTCCATGTGTCGAACGGTAAGCGGTGATCCGGCTCGTACGGAAGCGGATCAGCTGCAGGCGAACAGCTAGCCCAGATCGCGCGCCGCGAAGGTGTCGCACTGTTTGGGATCGCCGGTCTGGTAGCCGGTGGTGAACCACTTCTGCCGTTCGGCAGACGAACCGTGGGTCCACGCCTCGGGGTTCACCCGCCCGGTGGCCTGCTTCTGGATCCGGTCGTCACCCACTGATGCTGCCGCCGACAGTGCGTCGGCAATGTCCTTATCCGTCAAGGGTTGTAGATAGGTGACATCGGTCCCCGGCTGTTTGGTGATCGCGGCGTAGTGCGCCCACACCCCGGCATAGCAGTCGGCCTGCAGCTCGGTGCGGACACTGCCGCCGGTTGCGCCCTGCGCACCCTGTTGGGCGCGGCCGAGCACGCCGAGCAGATCCTGCACATGGTGGCCGTACTCGTGGGCGACGACGTACTCCTGTGCCAATGGTCCACCGCTGGAACCGAATTGATCGGTGAGAACCTGGAAGAAGTCGGTGTCGAAATACGCGGTCTTGTCGACCGGGCAGTAGAACGGCCCGACATCACTGGTCGCGGGGCCGCACCCGGTCTGCACCTGATTCTTGAACAGCATCATCTTGGGCCGGGTGTATCCCTTGAGCAGGTCGCTCCACACGCCGTCGACGGAGTTGCCGGTGGCCACCACGCGGCATTCGACGTACTGGTTGGCGTCGGCGCCGGTCTTGCACTTGCTCAGGTCGTACCCCGACTGCTCGGCACCCGGCGGCAGGGCCTGCTGCGGAACGGTCACCTTGCCGGGGTCGATGCCGAGGAACACCGCCAGCAGCACTACCACGAGGCCGCCGAGGCCACCGCCGATCGCTATGCCTCGGCCGCCGCCACCGGTCGAGGTGGTGCTGGTGTCGATCTGCATTCCCTCGTTGAAGGTCATCAGCACTCCTCGAGATCGGGACTCACACTGCGGTTACCCAAGTCGTTCACCTTGCCACACTACGATTCAGTCGTGACCGTCGTCGCGGATCCGTCGACCGTGGTTTACACCTCGCTTGGTGCGCTGCGGGGTACCACCGAAAGCGGCGTGCGGGTGTGGCGCGGCATTCCCTACGCCGAACAACCCATCGGGGAGCGCCGGTTTCACGCGCCGGTTCCCCTGCAGCCGTGGGCCGGGGTGCGCGATGCCGTCGAGCACGGACCCGTGCCGCCGCAGGGCCGCTCGTTCGTCGGCGGCGGACGCGACGACCCGAAGATCCGCGACGAGGCCTGCTTGACGCTGACCGTCTGGGCGCCGGACACGACGACCCCGCTGCCGGTGATGGTGTGGATTCCCGGCGGCGCCTTCGTCTACGGCGCGGGGCAGTTGCAGCTCTACAACGGTTCGCGGCTGGCCGCCAACGGAGACGTCGTGGTGGTCAACGTGACCTATCGGCTCGGCGTGTTCGGCGGTTTCGAACTCGGGGATCTGGGCGCTGGCTTCGCCGACAACCTGTGCCTGCGGGATCAGATCGCGGCGTTGCGCTGGGTGCAGGACAACATCGCCGCATTCGGTGGTGACCCGCGCCGCGTCACCATCTTCGGCGAATCCGCCGGGGCGACATCGGTGCTGGCGCTGCTCGCCAGCCCGGCCGGTGAGGGTCTGTTCGCCCGCGCGATCGCCCAGAGTCCGGCGCTGCCGCTGATCGCCGACCGGGCCGCGCGGGCGAAGCGCGCTCATGAGTTCGTCGAGCTCGTCGGTGCCGACCCGGCCGCGTTCCCGGTGTTGCCGCAGCGGGTGCTGCGCCGCGCCGCGGGGGAGATGCAGCGCCGCAGCGCCGAGGCCACCCCGACACTGGCCTACGGCCTCACCTATGGCGTCGACCTGTTGCCGAAACATCCGATCGAGGCCGCCCGCGTCGGCGAGGTCAATCCGGTCCCGCTGATCGTCGGCACCAACAGCCATGAGGCGTCGATGTTCGCCTGGTCCAAGCCGCCGATGCTGCCGACCACCGCCGAGGGGATCGACGCCTACTTCGAGCGGGTCGCCCCGCAGGCGCGGGACCGGGTGCTGGCGGGCTATCCCGACTATCCACGCCGTCGGGCCCAGGTGGCGGTGGGTTCCGATGTGATGTTCGGGGCGCCCACCTGGGCCTTTGCCGATGCCTACAGCCCGCACGCGATGACCCACGTCTACCGCTTCGACCACACCACGTGGACGCTGCGGATGCTCGGCCTCGGCGCCACCCACGGCAGCGAAATCGTGCACATCCAACACAGCTACGGCTCGTACCTGGGCCGCAAGATCCATCCGCTCGGCCGGCGCGTGCAGCCCGCGGTGGGCCGTCGGATGCAACGCACCTGGCTGAACTTCGCCACCCACGGCGCGCTGGAGGACTGGCCCCGCTATGACACCGCGACGCGGTCCACCCGCGTGATCCGCTCGAGCCGCGACGTCTCTGTCGACGATCCCGACGCGCTGCGCCGCGAGGCGTGGCAGGGGCTCTACTAGTTGTAGTGCTTGTCGGTGTAGCGACGCAGGTTGGCCAGAAACCACTTGAACGAGAGGTTCATCAGCGGGCCGCCGAGGATCAGCCCGAACCGGGCCGGCCCGTTGGCCTGTTGCGCCAGCGTCCAGGTCAGCCGGCAGCCGCCCGGCGTTTCGGTCACCGTGTACTCCTCGGCGAACGCGGCCACCACCTTGTTCGAGCAGGTGTTGAACCGAAAAGCCATGTAGCGGAACGGCTCCCACGCCAAGAATTCTTCGTCACCGACCAGTCCGCCGAGCATGTCGACGGTCCGGGTGGTGCCGACGCCGTACGGCTTGGGGCTGGTCCAGGTGACTTTGGTGATGACCTTCGCCCACTGCGGCCAGGAGTCGGCGTCGGCGAGGACGTCGAACAGCTGCTCGGGCGTGATCGCGAGGTCGACGCTGTTGGAGAAGCGGAACGGTGCGTCCTTGATCCAGTCCAGGTCGACGCGTTCACAGGGATACATCGTGGTCATCGGGGCTACCTCCGTGGGAGACCATACATCGAGGTGACGGATGTTCGGTCGGGTAGACCTCATAGACTGATCCCTCGATTCTTGATCCTCCGTTAGCCACGGTTTCCGACCACCAGGGAGTTCCTAGTGCTGCGCACTCACGCCGCAGGTTCGTTGCGGGCCTCCGACGCCGGACAGACGGTCACACTGGCCGGCTGGGTGTCCACCCGGCGCGACCACGGCGGCGTCATCTTCATCGATCTGCGCGACGCGTCGGGTGTTTCCCAGGTGGTGTTCCACGACGCCGATGTGCTGGCGCAGGCGCACCGGCTGCGCGCCGAGTTCTGCGTGGCCGTCGAGGGCGTGGTCGGCATCCGCCCCGAGGGCAATGCCAACGCCGAGATCCCCACCGGTGAGATCGAAGTCAACGCGACGAAGCTGACGGTGCTGGGGGAGAGCGCCCCGTTGCCGTTCCAGCTCGACGAGCAGGCCGGCGAGGAAGCCCGGCTGAAGTATCGCTACCTCGACATGCGCAGGCATGGCGGTCCCGGTGACGCAATTCGGTTGCGCTCCAAGGTGAATGCGGCCGCGCGCTCGGTGCTGGCGACTCACGACTTCGTCGAGATCGAGACCCCGACGCTGACCCGTTCGACGCCGGAGGGTGCGCGCGACTTCCTGGTTCCGGCCCGGCTGCAGCCCGGGTCGTTCTATGCGCTGCCGCAGAGCCCGCAGCTGTTCAAGCAGCTGTTGATGGTCGCGGGCATGGAGCGCTACTACCAGATCGCGCGCTGCTACCGCGACGAGGATTTCCGCGCCGACCGCCAGCCGGAGTTCACCCAGTTGGACATGGAGATGAGTTTCGTCGACGCCGACGATGTCATCGCGGTCTCCGAAGAGGTGTTGCGGGCCGTGTGGTCCACGATCGGCTACGACCTGCCGACCCCGATCCCGCGGATCAGCTACGCCGACGCGATGCGCCGGTTCGGCTCGGACAAGCCGGATCTGCGCTTCGCCGTCGAACTCGTCGAGTGCACCGAGTACTTCAAGGACACGCCGTTCCGGGTGTTCCAGGCGCCCTACGTGGGCGCCGTCGTCATGGCCGGCGGGGCGTCGCAGCCGCGCCGGACACTGGACGGCTGGCAGGAATTCGCCAAGCAGCGCGGGCACAAGGGTCTGGCCTATGTGCTGATCGGCGAGGACGGCGAACTGAGCGGTCCGGTCGCCAAGAACCTGTCCGACGCCGAGCGTGACGGACTGGCGGCTCATGTCGGGGCCAGCCCGGGGGACTGCGTGTTCTTCGCGGCGGGCACGCCCAAGGGCGCCCGGGCTCTGCTCGGTGCCACCCGTATCGAGATCGCCAAGCGACTCGACCTGATCGACCCGAACGCGTGGGCGTTCACCTGGGTGGTGGACTGGCCGATGTTCGAGTCCGCCGCGGAGGCGACGGCGTCGGGCGACGTCGCGGTCGGCGCCGGGGCCTGGACCGCGATGCACCACGCGTTCACCTCGCCGGCGCCGGAGTCCGAAGCGACCTTCGACAGCGATCCTGCAAGCGCGCTGTCCAACGCCTACGACATCGTCTGCAACGGCAACGAGATCGGCGGCGGTTCGATTCGTATCCATCGCAGCGATGTCCAGGAGCGGGTGTTCGCGATGATGGGCATCGGCCACGAGGAGGCCCGCGACAAGTTCGGATTCCTGTTGGACGCGTTCACCTTTGGCGCACCACCGCACGGCGGCATCGCGTTCGGCTGGGACCGTATCGTGGCGCTGCTGGCCGGGGTGGACTCGATCCGCGAAGTGATCGCGTTCCCGAAGTCTGGCGGCGGTGTCGACCCGCTCACCGACGCGCCTGCCCCGATCACGCCGCAGCAGCGCAAGGAATCCGGAATAGATTTCAAGCCCGAGAAGCTGGACAAGCCATGAGCGATACCCCTGATGCCGCGTACATGAACGAGTTCAACAAGAACATCGTCGAGGAGTTTCGGGCCAACGCCGGAGTCGTTGGCGGGCCGTTCGAAGGGCGTCCGCTGCTGCTCCTGCACACCACCGGCGCGAAGTCGGGGCAGCCCCGGCTGGCGCCGCTGGCCTACTTCAACGTCGACGGCAAGCTGATCATCATCGGGTCCAAGGCCGGCGCGGACACCAACCCCGACTGGGTGCACAACTTGCGGGCCAACCCGCGGGCGCATATCGAGATCGGCACCGACGCCTACGACGTGACCGTTCGCGAGCTTCCGCTCGACGAACGCAACGAGCTCTACCCGCAGGTGGTCGCGGCAGCGCCCGGGTTCGGCGAATATCAGTCCAAGACCAGCCGGGTCATCCCACTGTTCGAGCTGACCCGCGCCTGAGCCGATGACCGCCGAAACGTTGAGCCCGCAAGACCTTTCGTTTCTCGCTCGTCCGCTCTGCGGATTCTTCTCGACCGCCGCCGGCGCATCGCCGCCACAGCCTCGCCCAGTGTGGTTCGAGGTGACCACCAACGGTCACGTCCAACTCTTCACGGGGTCCGACACCCCGAAGGTGCGTCAGCTACGCCGCGATCCACGCGCATCTCTGGTCGTGGCCGCGCCGGTCGGGGAGCGTGAACGCTGGGTGTCGGTGGCCGGCCCGACAACCCTGGCCTCCGACGGAGCCTGGGAACTCGTCGAGCGTTTGGCGGCGCGCTATTGGGATCTCGACGATCCGATCCGGGCACAGGATCTGGCCCAGATGCGCGACGAGGACTGGCTGCGGGTCATCATCGAACCGGAAATCGTCCGCCGCTACGCGATGTGACGCAGTCGGGCGATGTGACGCCCAACTTTCAGACCACCTGACTAGCTTGGCTTGTTGGCCTTCTTGAGTGCTTTCCGGCGCGCTTTGATCGCCTTACGCTCTTTGCGGCTACCGAAGGCTGAAAGGAACTCTTCCTCTTCGCGCTGGCTCATGAACGTCCAGTCGCCCCTCAGCGCGCGTTCGGCATACTCGGGGTCCGCCAGTCGCGGGTCTTCGGGATACTGCTCGTAGCGGGTCATGGCTTTGCCTCCACCCGCAAGTCTGGCGCGATTTCCGGGGCTGTACCCCGTGTGGTGTCTCGGGACATCGCTGACACTTATGTCTCGGGACATCGCTGACATTCATGATGTCGGTTTGGGTTCGCGGGTGCGGTAGGTCCGGGTGGTTTTGTCGCTGCGCTGGTAGTTGCGAGTGGGGTCGGCGGTGAAGGATCGGACCAGGGCCGTGCCGCTGAGGATGGTGATGTGCTCGCCGTCGCGGATGACGTCGCAGTCGTGGCCGGCCCAGCGCAGTCCGACGTTGACTTTGTAGGGCGCGACGAAGATGTATCCCGAGGTTTCGCCAACCGTGTGGCGGCTGACCATAACTGGGGCCGGTACCGGTCGGTCAGCGGGCCGGGCCTTGGCGGTGGCGTGGAATACTTCGGCGGGGGTGGCGCCTCGGTGGGCGCGGTGGGGCCGCTGGTGGTTGTAGAAGCTGCGGAACTGCTCGAGCAGGGCGTTGAGCTCGTCGAGGGTGGCGGCGGGGTCGCGGGCGGTGAGCCATTTCTTCAACGTCTTCCAGGACCGTTCGATCTTGCCGCAGGTCTGCGGGTGAAATGGCGCCGAATTGATGGTCCGCACGCCCAGTGCCCGCAGGTTGGTCTCAAACGCCGATTCATAGGCGCGGAACCGTCCGGTGTAGACAAGTCCGTTGTCTGACAACGACATCGACGGAATCCCGCATTCGTCGATGCCGGCCAGGATCACCTCCCAGACCAGCGCGGCGTCGGCATCACCAGCGCAGGCACGCAACCCCACCATGTAGCGGGAGTGATCATCGAGACTGCCCGCGATACCCACCGCAGCGCCATCGGCCAGCGCCCAACCGGTCCAATCGGACTGCCAGCACTCGTTGGGCCGATCAAAGACGAACCGCTTGGTCGCCGACTTCGGGCGTTTCTGCGGCTGCGGGGTGATCGCCCCGCGGCGGGTCAGGACCTGCCACACCGTCGATACCGACGGCACCGCGGCACCGTCGCGCTGCAGCGACCACACGATCGACTGGGCGCCGTGATCGAGGCCCTGCTCAATCAACTGCTTGCGCCGCAACACGATCAGTTCCTCGATCTCGACCGGAGTCTGACCCGGACACCTCAACGGACGCCGCGAGAGCTCCTGCAGCCCCGCGATACCGTCCTCGCGGAATCGTCGGCGGTACTTGTAGAACGTCTGCCTACTGATACCGCTATCGCGGCAAAACTGCGCCACGTTCTCGATCTGCCCGGCCAATGCTGCAGCCATGCGAATGTCCATCGCCGTCACCTTCTGGGCCATGAACCATGCTGGTCCCAGCCACTACCCAGGTGTCAGCGATGTCCCGAGACATACAACTGTCAGCGATGTCCCCGAACAGAACACGGGGCTGTACCCCGGAAATCGCGCCGAACTGGCTAGACCACCTTGGCGGCCAGCGCCGCCAGCTTCGCGTCGAGCGCCTCGGCGGCCTCGAGCAGCGGCCGGTTCGGCTCGACGACCATCAACGACGACGGTTTGACGTAGGTCAGGCTGCTGCCGGTTCCCTCGTCGAGGATCAACAGCTCGACCGGGGCGAACAGGCCCGCGGTCACGTCGTGGCGAATCATCGTGATCGCGATCAACGGGTTGCCGAGGATCACCCGCAACACCTTGCGCTCGATGCCGGCCTTGCTGATCCACACGCCGTGGTCGAGGACCGCGAACAACATGAATCCGCTTGGGCCGACATACTTCTCGACGGCGTGCTGGTACGAATGCCAATCGCCGGGGGCGGCGGAGATGTCGTTGATCGGCACCGGCTGCTCGCCGATATCGGCGAGCAGCGCGGCAACCAGTTCGTCGTAACTCTTGGCACTGTCGTAGCGCACTCGGACCCCGTCGAACCGGGTCTCGGTGGCCACGGTCTACAGCCGCTCGATGATCGTCGCGTTGGCCATGCCGCCGCCCTCACACATCGTCTGCAGCCCGTACCGCCCGCCTCGCTGCTCCAGAACGTTGACCAGCGTGGTCATGATGCGCGCACCGCTGGCACCCAATGGGTGACCGATCGCGATCGCGCCGCCGTTGACGTTCGTCTTGGCGAGGTCGGCTCCGGTGTCGCGGGCCCAGCTCAACACGACCGGCGCGAACGCCTCGTTCACCTCGAACAGGTCGATATCCGCCAGCGTCAGGCCGGCGCGACTCAGCACCTTCTCGGTCGCAGGGATGACACCGGTCAGCATGTAGAGCGGATCGGAGCCCACGACGGTCGTGGTGTGAATGCGGGCCAGCGGCTTCCAGCCGTGCCGGCGCGCGACCTCCGACGTGGTGATCAACACCGCCGCACTGCCGTCGGACAGCGGCGAGGAGTTTCCCGGCGTGATCTCCCACTTGATCTGCGGGAAGCGCGCCGCGTAGGCCTCGTTGTAAAACGCCGGCTTGAGCCCGGCGAGGGTGTCGACCGTGGTGCCCGGACGGATGATCTCGTCGAACTGCAGACCCGCGATCGGCGCCAGCTCGTTGTCGAACAAACCGTCCTTGGTGGCCCGGGCGGCCTTCTCGTGGCTGGCGGCGGAGAACTCGTCGAGTTCGGTGCGCGAGAGTCCCCAGCGTGCGGCGATCAGCTCCGCGCTGATGCCCTGCGGCACCAGACCTTCGGAGTAGCGCTCGGCGAAGCGCGTTCCGAACGGATCACTGCCCGGCAGCACCGACGAGCCCATCGGCACCCGGCTCATCGACTCCACACCGCCGGCGATCACCACGTCGTACGCGCCGGCGATGACGCCCTGAGAAGCGAACGAGATCGCCTGCTGACTCGAGCCGCACTGGCGGTCGACGGTCGTACCCGGCACCGACTCCGGAAAGCCCGCGCCCAGCAGCGCGTTGCGGGCGATGTTGACCGCTTGGTCGCCGATTTGCGACACCGCGCCGGCGATCACGTCGTCGACCTCGGCCGGGTCGACACCGGTGCGTGCGACCAGCTCGGAGAGGCTGTGCGCCAGCAGATCGGCGGGCAGCACCCCATGCAGTGCGCCTCCGGGCTTGCCCTTACCGACGGGGGTGCGGACCGCCCCGACGATGACGGCATCCCGTCCTGAGTAACCGGCCATGTTGTCCTCCTGAACTCGTCGCTGAGTACTGCTCTCTATACCCAGCTATAACACCTAGGTATAGTGAAAACAACTCAGAAATGGAGTGACTTACGTGACAGTGCTACAGGGCCCCTTGGCCGATCGCGACGCCTGGTCGGCGATCGGCAAATGCCCGATCGAGAAGACCATGGCCGTCATCGGCACCAAGTCGGCGATGCTGATCCTGCGTGAGGCCTACTACGGCACCACCCGGTTCGACGACTTCGCCCGCCGGGTGGGCATCACCAAAGCGGCCACTTCCGCGCGACTCACCGAACTGGTCGACGCCGGCCTGCTGACCAGGCGGCCCTACCGCGAGCCGGGGCAACGGGTGCGCGACGAATACGTGCTCACCGACGCCGGCACCGAGCTCATGCCGGTGGTGTGGTCGATGTTCGAGTGGGGCCGGCGGCATCTGGCAGCCGACAGCCGGCTGCGATTGACTCATCTGAACTGTGGTGCTGACGCAAGTGTTGAAATCCGGTGCGCGCAAGGCCATCTCGTGCCGCCCGACGAGCTCGGGGTGGAGCTCAAGAGAAAAGGCACGGCGCCTACCGCGAAGTAGCGGCGCCCCCGCATAACATGGCGGCGTGGAATCCACGCTGGCCTACATCGATCAGGGATCCTTCCTCGGACTGCGGGCACTCGGTCGTGGACCGCTGGCCCAGTACGGCTGGATCTACGAGCATCCGGTTGACCTCGACGCCTTGCGCCGGTTCCATCGCAACCTCGGCCGCGGCCTGCTCGGGCGCCGGATCGAGCGATCCGCATTGCCATTCGGCCGTGACCATTGGGTCGCCTGGACCGGTCCCGAGGACCTCGACCTCGCCGATACCCCCCGCCCCTACGAGGGGATCCTGGACTGGTTCGACGAGCAGCTGCGCATCCCGATCGACCCCCAGGCCGGGCCGTCCTGGCGCCTGGCGGTGCAGCCGCTCATCGAGGGTGGTGCTGCGATCACGCTGATCGCCTCGCACTCAATATGCGACGGACTCGGGCTCACCTTGGCAATCAAACAGGCCGCCAGTGGTGAGACGTGGGACCTGGGCTACCCGCCGCCGAACTCGCGCACCCGCGGCCAGGCGCTACGCGAGGACGCCGTCGAGGTCGTGCGCTCCGTTCCTGATTTCGCCAAGGCCATCGCCGCCGCGGCCCGCCTGGGCAAGAACAGCCTCGGCGAGGTCAAGTCGTCGGCCGGGCGCTCTACACGGCCGAGCAAGATCGACGACGGCGCGCTGGTCACCGTGCCGTCGATGATCGCCTATTTCGGCGAGGACCAGTGGCAAAGCCGCATGGAAAGCCTTGGCGGAACCAGTAATTCGTTGTTCGCCGCGATCGCCGCGAAGCTCGGGCAGGCGTTCGGCCGGGTCGACGACGAGGGCATGGTCAGGCTGCAGTTCCCGGTCAGCGAACGGACGCCAGGGGACACCCGGGCCAATGCGCTGAGCGGGATGACGGTGATGATCGACCCGGCAGGAGTCACGACGAGCCTGTGCGATGTGCGCGCCGAACTGAAGCGAAGCCTGGCCGCGTTGTCCGAGAGCACTTTCGACCTGCTGGGGCCGGTGGCGCTCGCGCCGCTGATCCCGGCCCGCCTCGCGCGCGGCCTGGAAGGGATGGCGCTGGGGGCGGGCGCGCCGGTCGGTTGCTCCAACCTCGGAAAACTCGCGGCCGAGGTGAACCGCCCCGATGGCACCGACGCCGACTATCTGTTGCTCCGCCAGATCGAATCCAGGACCACCCCGGCGATCCTCGACCACCTCGGCGGGACCCTGTTCCTGGCGTCCGGGCAGGTGAACGGGAAAGTTTCACTATCGGTGGCGGCGTGGCGGCCCGGCGGGCCGAACAGCAAAGAGCTGCTGACCGCACCCGTCCTGCAGATCTTCGCCGAATTCGGGCTGACCCCCACCAAGGTGCTGTGACGCCGGTCAGAAAATTCTGTCACCCATGAGGCTGATCACACGGGTTATGCTGACGAGATCCGTTAGTCCTACTATGTAGCGGTGCTAAATGCAGCCGCGGTAAATCGACAGGCTGAACTGCAAGGCCAGAAGGGGGACCGGTCGTGACGCTGGAAAGCCAGACCTACACCTCCTCGGGTGCGCCTGCAGGCGACAACGCCCAAGCCGGCCCTCAGCAGCGGGAGAACGAGCCGGGTGGCCGACGCGCCAAGCGTGAAAAGGCCCGCCGTGGCGGCCCGCTGAAGGCGCTGCGGAAGGTGTGGCTGCCGATCGTGATCATCCTCGTGGTGCTGATCGCAGCATTCGGCGTCTACCGCCTGCACGGTGTGTTCGGCAAGACCGAGACCACCCGGCCCGGCAGCGGCCTGGCCAACGACACCAAGCCGTTCAACCCCAAGACCGTCGTGTACGAGATCTACGGCCCGCCGGGGACGGTCGCGACCATCAACTATCTCGACTTGGACGCCCAGCCGCAGATCGCGCGGGACGTCACCCTTCCGTGGTCTCTGACCTTGACGACCACCGCGCCGGCAGCCTCGGCCAATATCGTCGCCCAGGGCGACAGCGACACCATCGGCTGCCGGATCACGGTCAACGGTGAACTCAAGGACGAGAAGACCAACACCGGGGTGAACGCCCAGACCTTCTGCCTGGTCAAGTCCGCATGATCATTCTCAACAAGGACGAGAAGCCGCAGACCGAGCCGGGTAAACGGCCGCACATCGCGCAGTGGGTGCGCTGGCTGTCGGTGCCGATCCTCCTGGGCTGGCTGGCACTGACCGTCATCACGAACATCGTGGTGCCGCAGGTCGAGGTCGTCGGCCAGCAGCAGTCAGTGCCGATGTCGGCCATGGACGCGCCATCGTCGATCGCGATGAGCACGATCGGTGCGACGTTCCAGGAGTTCAAGTCGAACACCTCGGTGATGATCGTGCTCGAGAGCGATCAGCCTCTCGGCGACGCCGCGCACAAGTACTACGACGAAATCATCAAGAAGCTCAACGCCGACAAGGCGCACGTCGAGCATGTCCAGGACTTCTGGAGCGACCCGCTGACCGCGGCCGGCTCGCAGAGCGCGGACGGCAAATCCGCGTACGTCCAGGCCTATCTGGTCGGCAACATGGGTGAGGGCATCGCCAACGAGTCGGTCGAAGCGGTCAAGAAGATCGTCGAAAGCGTGCCAACGCCGCCCGGGCTCAAGACCTACGTCACCGGTTCGGCCGCCCTGATCAACGACACCCACATCGCCGGCGACCGGAGCCTGCAGATCATCACCTTGCTGACGTTCGGCGTCATCACCGTGATGCTGCTGTTCGTCTACCGTTCAATCGGCACTGTGCTGCTGGCGCTGTTCATGGTGTTCCTCGAGCTGGCGGCGGCCCGCGGCGTGGTGGCCTTCCTCGGCTACCACCACTTGATCGGCTTGTCGACGTTCGCGGTCAACCTGCTCACGATGGTGGCGATCGCGGCTGGCACCGACTATGTGATCTTCCTATTCGGCCGCTATCAAGAGGCCCGCAGTAAGGGCGCCACCGCCGAGGCGGCCTACTACGACATGTATCACGGCACCGGCCACGTGATCGTCGGCTCCGGCATGACGATCGCCGGCGCACTGTTCTGCCTGCACTTCACTCGAAGTCCGATGTTCAACTCGATGGGCATCCCGCTGTTCGTCGGCATGGTGGTGGTGGTCGCCGCCGCGATGACGCTGGGCCCCGCCGTCGTCACCATCGCCAGCCGCTTCGGCCGGCTGGAGCCCAAACGGGCGTCGCGCGAACGCTTTTGGCGCCGTATCGGCACCGCCGTCGTGCGCTGGCCGGGACCGATCCTGGTCGCGACGACGTTCGTCTGCCTGATCGGGCTGCTCGCGCTGCCGGGCTATCACACCGACTACAACGACCGGCACTACCTGCCGCCGGACATCCCGGCCAGCGAAGGGTTCGCCGCCGCCGAACGGCACTTTCCGGAAGCTCGCCTGAGTCCCGAGCTGCTGATGCTGCAGAGCGACCACGACCTGCGGAACTCGGCCGACTTCCTGGTGATCGACCGGGTAGCCAAGGCCATCTTCCACACCCCCGGCATCGGGCGGGTGCAGACCATCACCCGACCGCTGGGTAGCCCGATCGAGCACAGCTCGATCCCGTTCCTGCTCGGCATGCAGGGCACCACGCAGACGCTGAACCAGTCCTACATGCAGGACCGCATGAAGGACATGCTGAAGATGGGCGACGACATGAACGTCTCCATCGCCACGATGACGCAGATGTACGACCTGCTGGGTCAACTCAACGCCGTCACCCACAGCATGGTCGGCAAGATGGACCTGACGCTGGCCGACATCCAGACACTGCGCAACCACATCGCCGACTTCGACGACTTCTTCCGGCCGATCCGCAACTACTTCTACTGGGAACCGCACTGCTTCGACATCCCGGTGTGCTGGTCGATCCGGTCGGTGTTCGACACCCTCGACGGCATCGACACGATGACCGACGACTTCCAGCAGCTGGTGCCCGATCTGCACAAGCTGGATCTGCTGACGGCCCAGATGCGCACGCTGATGCCGCCGATGATCGACACGATGCGGTCGATGCGGACGATGCAGCTGACGATGCAGAGCACGCAGTCCGGTCAGCAGGATCAGATCGCGGCCATGCAGGAAAACCAGAGCGCGATGGGCAAGGCCTTCGACGAGGCCAAGAACGACGACTCGTTCTACCTTCCGCCGGAGGCGTTCGACAATCCGGACTTCAAGCGCGGTATGAAGATGTTCATCTCGCCGGACGGAAAAGCGGTGCGGTTCATCATCTCCCACGAGGGTGACCCCATGTCGCCGGAGGGCCTCAAGCACGTCGAGCCGATCAAGAACGCCGCGTTCGAGGCGATCAAGGGCACCCCGCTGGAGGGCTCGAAGATCTACCTCGCCGGCACCGCGGCCAGCTTCAAGGACATGCAGGACAGTGCCGACTACGACATCCTGATCGCCGGTGTGGCCGCGTTGTGCCTGATCTTCATCATCATGCTGATCATCACCCGCGCCGTGGTGGCCTCGGCGGTGATCGTCGGCACGGTGGTGCTGTCACTGGGCACGTCGTTCGGCCTGTCAGTACTGATCTGGCAGGACCTGATCGGTCGGCCGCTGCACTGGATGGTGCTGATCATGGCGGTGATCATCCTGTTGGCGGTCGGTTCGGACTACAACCTGCTGCTGGTCGCCCGCCTCAAGGAGGAGATCCCGGCCGGGCTCAAGACCGGCATCATCCGGGCGATGGGCGGCAGCGGATCGGTGGTCACCTCGGCCGGCCTGGTGTTCGCGGTGACGATGGCCGCGATGGCCTTCAGTGAGCTGACGATCCTGGCGCAGGTCGGTACGACCATCGGTATGGGTCTGCTGGTCGACACGCTGGTGATCCGCTCGTTCATGACGCCGTCGATCGCGGCCCTGATGGGTCGGTGGTTCTGGTGGCCGCAGCGGGTGCGTCCGCGTCCGGTGCCGAGCCCGTGGCCGTCGCCGAGGACCGAGACCACCGAGCCGATCCCGGCCCAATCTCAGTCCTAGTGAAGCGTTTTCATGTCGGACATGGCGTTGTGGGCGCCGTCGATGCAGCCTCGTCGGTAGCTGGCGGGCCTGTTCGCGGCCGCAGTGGCGCAGTACTGCGCGATCGACTCCTCGTGAGCCTGGTAACCGCCTGAGTCGACCCAGCGCTGTCCGTCGGTGTAGCCGGCCCAGAACGCGGTGTCCTTGCGCTCGGTGGTCAGCATGAACACCACACCGATGAGCGCGAACACCGCTATCACCAGCACGGCCTGCACCCAGCGCTTGCCGAGCGAGGCCTGCAACGGGGCGGGTATCCAGCGCGGCTTGGGCCGATCCACACGCACAATTCTCGCACCCCCGGCGAAGTAGTCTCGCGGTTGTGCTGCATCTGCGGGTGATCGCGCCGGACGACCTTCGTGACAAGGTGGTCGAGGCTCTTCGACGGCACCCCGGGGTGACGCATCTCGTGGTGCATCGGGGCGCCGCGCTGGACCCGCCGGGTGACGAGATCTCCGCCGACATCGCGCGGGAGAGCGCCAACGACGTCATCGACGACCTGAAGGCGCTAGATCTGCGCCGCCGCGGAGCGATCACCCTCGACCTGGTCGACACCGTGGTGTCCAACGCGGCCTACCGCGCCGAGAAGGAAGCCGACGGCGACCCGGGTGATGCGATCGTGTGGGAGGAACTGTCCGCCCGCACCCGCGAGGAGTCGACGCTCAACGTCACGTTCCTGCTGTTCTTGTGCCTGGCATGCATGATCGCAGCCGTCGGCGTGGTGACCGACTCACCGGTGACGGTGGTCGGCGCCATGGTCGTCGGTCCGGAGTTCGGCCCGCTGGCGGCACTGGCGGTCGCGCTGGTCCGCAGGCGGCTGGTCTTGGCCCGCCGCGCGTCGATCGCGCTCTTGGTCGGGTTCCCGGTCGCGATGGCTGCCACTGCGGCGTTCGTCCTCGGTGGGGAGGCGGTGGGCTGGATCAAGCTGGGCAGCACCCGTCAGCTCACCGACGTCGACTTCATCTTTCAGGTCGGCCCGCTGTCGTTCGTCGTGGCGCTTCTCGCGGGTGCGGCGGGCATGCTGTCGCTGGTGTCGGCCAAGTCGGCCGCACTCGTCGGGGTGTTCATCTCGGTGACCACGGTGCCCGCGGCGGGCTTCGCAGTGGTCGCCGCATCGGTCGGAGAGTGGGACGTCGCGCTGGAGTCCGCGGCGCAGTTGGTGGTCAACCTGGTGGGCATCACCCTGGCCGGAGTGCTGGTGCTGGCGGTGCGGCGCCGACACGAGACCCGCCCAGCGGGCTGACAGTCGTAGCTCGTGCGCCCTGCGCGCTCGGATGTCTTGTGATGGGATTAGCGGCCTATGGGCATCAAAGTGGCGCTGGAGCATCGGACCAGCTACACCTTCGACCGATTGGTCGAGGTGCACCCGCACATCGTCCGGCTGCGCCCGGCGCCGCATTCCCGCACGCCCATCGAGGCTTACTCACTCGAGGTCGAGCCGGCCGACCACTTCGTCAACTGGCAGCAGGACGCGTTCGGCAACTTTCTGGCCCGGCTCGTCTTTCCCACCCGGACACGGGAACTCACCATCAAGGTCGGGCTGATCGCCGATCTCAAGGTGATCAACCCCTTCGACTTCTTCATCGAGGACTACGCCGAGACGTTCCCGTTCACCTACCCCAAGGCACTCAAAGACGACCTCGAGCCGTACCTGCGGCCGGTCGACGAAGGTGAGGAAGGGTCGGGGCCGGGGGATTTGGTGGGTTCGTGGGTGCGCGACTTCGTCGTCAGCCCCGGCACCCGGACCATCGATTTCCTGGTGGCGCTCAACCGGGCGGTCAACGGCGACGTCGGCTACAGCGTGCGGATGGAGGCCGGGGTACAGACCCCGGATCACACCTTGCGCACCGGGATCGGCTCCTGTCGCGACTCCGCCTGGCTGCTGGTGTCGATCCTGCGCGAACTGGGGTTGGCGGCCCGGTTCGTGTCCGGCTACCTGGTCCAGCTGACGTCGGATGTCGAGGCGCTCGACGGACCATCCGGCCCGGCCGCCGATTTCACCGACCTGCATGCCTGGACCGAGGTGTACGTGCCCGGTGCCGGGTGGATCGGCCTGGATCCCACCTCCGGTCTGTTCGCCGGGGAGGGGCACATTCCGCTGGCCGCCACCCCGCACCCGTCGTCGGCCGCGCCGATCACCGGTGCCACCGGGATCGCCGAGACCACACTGGATTTCGCGAACATCGTGACCCGCGTCCACGAGGATCCGCGCGTCACGCTGCCCTACACCGACGCCGCCTGGGCTGCGATCAACGCGCTCGGCGCCCGTATCGACCAGCGGCTGGCCGATGCGGATGTGCGGCTGACCATCGGAGGCGAGCCGACGTTCGTCTCGATCGACAACCAGGTCGACGAGGAGTGGATCACCGCCGCCGACGGGCCGCACAAGCGGGAGCGTGCCTCGGCGCTGGCCGCCCGGCTGAAGGCGGTGTGGGCGCCGGGCGGTCTGGTGCAGCGCAGCCAGGGCAAGTGGTATCCCGGGGAACCGTTGCCGCGCTGGCAGATCGGAATCCACTGGCGCCGCGACGGCCAGCCGCTGTGGAATGACGCCGGACTGCTGGCCGACCCGTGGGGTGCGGACCCCGCCGACGTGAATCCTGAAGCCGCGCAACATATCTTGTCGGCAGTAGCCGATGGCCTCGGACTGCCGGCCACCCAGGTGCGGCCGGTGTTCGAAGACCCGCTGAGCCGGCTGGCCCACGCCGTGCGCCAGCCTGCCGGCCACCCGGTCTCATCCGACGACGATCTGGAATCCGACAGCGCGTCTGCCCGGGCGGCGCTACTGGCACGGCTGGAGGAGCCGGTGACCGAACCGGCCGCCTTCCTGCTGCCGCTGCACCGCCGCGAGGACGACAGCGGCTGGGCGAGCGCTGACTGGCGGTTGCGCCGCGGTCGGGTGGTCCTGCTCGAGGGCGATTCGCCGGCCGGCCTGCGGCTGCCGCTGAACTCGATCAGCTGGCAGCCGCCGCGGCCGTCGGCCCCCGGTGACCCGATTGCCAGCGGGGCCCGTGTACTGCCGGTCGATCCGGAAGCCGCCGAGGCCGGCATCGAGGAAGCCGAGGCCGCGCCCACCACCGCGATGGGGGCGGAGGTTCGCGAGGGTCTGCTGTACATCTTCATCCCGCCGACCGAGGAACTCGAGCATTTCGTCGACCTGATCTCACGGGTGGAAGCGGCCGCAGCGAAGGTCGGCTGCGCGGTGGTGATCGAGGGCTACGGCCCGCACTCCGACGCGCGGCTGCAATCGATGTCGATCACGCCCGACCCCGGTGTGATCGAGGTCAACGTCGCGCCCGCGGCCAGCTTCGCCGAACAGCGGGATCAGTTGCAGACCCTCTACGACGAGGCGCGCCAGGCCCGCCTGTCGACCGAATCGTTCGACGTTGACGGAACCCACAGCGGTACCGGCGGCGGCAACCACATCACGCTGGGCGGGCTCACCCCGGCCGACTCGCCGCTGCTGCGCAGGCCCGATCTGTTGGTGTCGCTGCTGACCTATTGGCAGCGCCACCCGGCGCTGTCCTACCTGTTCGCCGGCCGGTTCATCGGCACCACGTCGCAGGCCCCGCGAGTCGACGAGGGCCGCTCGGAAGCGCTCTACGAACTCGAGATCGCCTTCGCCGAGATCGCCCGGGTGTCGGCCACCGGTATCAAGCCGTGGGTGACCGATCGTGCGCTACGGCACCTGCTCACCGACATCACCGGCAACACCCACCGCGCCGAGTTCTGCATCGACAAGCTCTACAGCCCCGACAGTGCGCGCGGCCGGCTCGGCCTGCTCGAGCTGCGCGGTTTCGAGATGCCCCCGCACTTCCAGATGGCGATGGTCCAGTCGCTGTTGGTGCGTGCGCTGGTGGCCCGGTTCTGGGACGAGCCCCTGCGGGCGCCGCTGATCCGACATGGGCTCAACCTGCACGGTCGATACCTGTTGCCGCACTTCATCATTCACGACATCGCCGATGTCTGTGCGGATCTGCGCGCGCACGACGTCAACTTCGACACCAGCTGGCTGGACCCATTCACCGAGTTCCGGTTCCCCCGGGTGGGCACGGCGGTGTTCGACCAGGTGGAGATCGAGCTGCGCGGTGCGATCGAACCGTGGAACACCCTGGGTGAGGAATCGACCGGCACCGGCACCGCGCGCTACGTCGACTCGTCGGTGGAGCGCATCCAGGTTCGCACCATCGGCGCGGACCGGCAGCGCCACGTCCTCACCTGCAACGGCTACCCGATCCCGATGCTGGCCACCGAGAACCCCGACGTCCTCGTCGGCGGTGTGCGCTACCGGGCCTGGCAGCCACCGAGTGCGCTGCACCCCACCATCACCGTGGACGGCCCGCTGCGCTTCGAACTCGTCGACATGGCCACCGGAACCTCACGCGGCGGGTGCACCTACCACGTCTCCCATCCGGGCGGTCGGGCCTACGACACCCCGCCGGTCAACGCGGTCGAGGCCGAATCCCGCCGCGGCCGACGGTTCGAGGCCACCGGCTTCACCCCGGGCAAGGTCGACGTCGCCGACATCCGGGAGAAGGTGGCCCGCCAGGCCACCGACGTCGGCGCCCCCGGGATTCTCGACCTGCGACGGGCCCGCACGGTGCTGCAGAACTGATGGGTCCACCGACCCGAATATGCTCGGGGCGGGCCAGGTGCGTGCGCAAAGCTCTTCAGAATCAGGAGGTGGGCCGTTGTCGCTGTCCGCTGCCGGTTCGGGACTGAGCCGGCCCAGCCACGACCCGGACCGTCTGCTCGCCGGGTACCGTGCCGCGCGCGCCCAGGACGCCCTGTTCGACCTCCCACGCGGCGGCGCCGGAGCCTTCGGCGGCACCGGGTACGACGAGTTCGTCGACGCCACCGGCACCATCCGTCCGTCGTGGCAGGAACTCGGTGATCTGATCGGCGAGCGCGGCCGCGCCGGGCTCGAGCGGTTGCGCGGCGTGGTGCGCGGGCTCGTCGACAACGACGGCATCACCTATATCGAGATCGATGAGGTGGACGGCGAAGGCATCGCGACGCCCGGCACCTGGCATCTCGACGGGATACCGCTGGTGGTGTCCGCAGCCGATTGGGAGACCCTGGAAGCCGGTGTGCTGCAACGGTCTCGGCTCCTCGACGCCGTCCTGACCGATCTGTACGGCGAGCGGCGTGCGATCACCACCGGAATCCTGCCGCCCCAGTTGCTGTTCGGCCACCCCGGCTACATCCGTGCCGCCCGCGGCATCGAGAACCCCGGCCGCCATCAGTTGTTCATGCTCGGTTGCGACGTGAGCCGGGCCGCCGACGGACGGTTCATGGTCAACGCCGACTGGGCGCAGGCGCCGTCGGGCGCCGGGTATGCACTGGCAGACCGCCGGGTCGTCGCGCATGCCGTGCCCGATGTCTACGAGCGCATCGGTCCGCGCCCGAGCTCGCCGTTCGCCCAGGCGCTGCGACTGGCGCTCATCGAGGCCGCACCCGAGGCCGCCGAAGATCCGGTGGTTGTGGTCCTCAGTCCCGGTATCCACTCCGAGACCGCATTCGACCAGGCGTATCTGGCATCGGTGCTGGGCTTCCCGTTGGTGGAGAGCGCCGATCTGGTGGTGCGGGACGGCAAGCTGTTGATGCGGTCGCTCGGCACGCTGAAGCGGGTCGATGTGGTGCTGCGTCGGGTCGACGCCGAATACGCCGACCCACTGGATCTGCGGCCCGATTCGCGACTCGGGGTGGTGGGACTGGTCGAGGCGCAGCGGCGCGGCGCGGTGACGGTGGTCAACACGCTCGGTGCCGGAGTCTTGGAAAGCCCAGGGCTGCAACGCTTCCTGCCGCAGCTGGCGGATCGGCTGCTGGGGGAGAAGCCGTTGCTGGACACCCCACAGCTGTACTGGGGCGGCTTCGAGCGGGAGCGTTCGCATCTGTTGGCGCGGCTGAACAACTTGCTGATCAAGTCGACCGTCGGCGGCGAGACGATTGTGGGTCCGGCGTTGTCGTCGGCGCAGCGGGAGGAACTGGCCGCGCGCATCGAGGACCAGCCCTGGCAATGGGTGGGGCAGGAACTGCCGCAGTTCTCCTCCGCGCCCACCGACCACTTTCCGGGCGGGTTGTCGGCGGCCAGCGTCGGCATGCGGTTGTTCACGGTGTCGCAGCGGGGCGGGTATGCGCCGATGATCGGCGGGCTTGGCTATGTGCTGGCGCCGGGAAATTCCGCCTACGCCCTGAAAACCCTTGCCGCCAAGGATGTCTGGGTTCGCCCCCCGACTCGCGCCAGGGTCGATACGCTGACCGTGCCTCCGGTGGAACTGCCCAGCGGCACCCGGTCGATCAGCTCTCCGCGCGTGTTGTCCGACCTGTTCTGGATGGGCCGCTACGGCGAGCGGGCCGAGAACCTGGCCCGGCTGCTGATCGTCACCCGCGAGCGCTACCACGAATATCGCTACCGGCAGGACATGGAGGGCAGCGAATGCGTGCCCGTCCTGCTGGAGGCGCTGGGTGCGGTCACCGGGATCGAAACCGAGGCGGCCGGCACCTACGCCGAGGCGGTATCGGCCGCGTGGCGCACACTCTGGTCGTTGACCGTCGACCGACAACGCCCCGGATCGCTGGCCCATTCTGTGGAACGGCTGGGGCTGGCCGCCCGTTCCGTGCGCGACCAGATGTCCAACGACACCTGGATGGTGCTCGGCGCCGTCGAGCGGGCACTGACCGAGGCCGGCTCGGCGCGTGGGGCGCGGATCGACGACACCCAGCTGGCCGCCGCCCAGCAACAGACCCTGGCCGGAATGCTGGCGATGTCCGGTGTGGCCGCCGAGTCGATGGTGCGCGACGCCGGATGGACGATGATGGACATCGGCAAGCGCATCGAGCGCGGGCTGGCGCTGTCGGCTTTGCTGCGCGCCACGCTGACCACGGTGCGCAGCCCGGGTGCCGAGCAGACCATCACCGAATCCGCTCTGGTGGTGTGTGAGTCGTCGGTGATCTACCGCAGGCGCAACCTCGGCAAGGTCAGTGTCGCTGCGGTGGCCGACCTGGTGCTGTTCGACGGGGAGAATCCCAGATCGCTGGTGTATCAACTGGAACGGCTGCGGTCGAATCTACGCATGCTGCCCGGAGCGTCGGGCTCGTCGCGGCCGGAACGGCTGGTCGACGAGATCAGCACCCGGTTGCGCAGGCTGGATCCCGCCGAGCTCGAGCACGTCGACGACGAAGGACGCCGACATGAGCTCGACGGGCTGCTCAGTGGAATGCACAGCGCGCTGCGTGACCTGTCCGACGTCATCAACCAGACCCAGCTGTCGCTGCCCGGCGGGATGCAGCCGCTGTGGGGGCCGGACCAGATGCGGGTGATGCCGTGACTCGCACCTACAAAATCACGCATCGCACCGAGTACGGCTACTCCGATGTGGTCACGAGCTCGTACGGCCGAGGCCACCTCACACCCCGCGACACCGCCGGACAACGTTGTCTCGCATACGAACTCGAGATCGACCCGATACCGGCCGACCGGTCCACCAGCCTGGACGTCTACGGCAACATCAGCTCGTACTTCCACGTCACCGAACACCACCGGGCGCTGACCGTCACCAGCCGCTCGGTCGTCGAGGTCGATCCGCCGCCGGCCGAGCGCTACGGGGCGGCCTGGGCGTTGTCACCCTGGGAAGCCGTCCGTCCCGTCGGTCACAACGGCGCGCTGGCCTCCGAGTTCAGCCTCGACCTGCGGCCACCCGAGATCACTGATGAGGTACGCGAGTATGCCGCACCGAGTTTCGAGCCGGGCCGCCCGCTGGTCGAGGTGCTTCGTGATCTGAACTCCCGAATCTTCTCCGACTTCACCTACAAGTCGGGGTCCACAACGGTGTCCACCCAGGTGAGCCAGGTTTTGCTGGCGCGAGAAGGGGTATGTCAAGACTTCGCCCGGCTGGCGATCGCCTGCCTGCGCGCCAACGGATTGGCGGCGAGTTATGTGTCGGGATACCTCGCCACCGACCCGCCGCCGGGAAAGGAACGGATGCACGGCGTGGACGCCACCCATGCATGGGCCGCGGTGTGGACCCCGCAAAACGAATGGCTCGGCCTCGATCCCACCAACGACCAACTGGTCGACGAGCGCTACATCACCGTCGGCTGGGGTCGGGACTACGCCGACATTCCGCCGTTGCGCGGCATCATCTACACCGATTCCGAACACAGCGTGATCGACGTCTCGGTGGACGTCGCACCATACGACGGGGGTGTTCTGCATGCGTGATTTCATCTGTCCCAACTGTGGCCAGCACTTGGCATTCGAGAACTCGGTGTGCCTGTCGTGCGGAAGCTCGGTCGGATTCTCGTTGGACGACATGGCCTTTCTGGTGATCGCCTCCGGAGAGGACAGCGAACACGGTGGAGCCGTCGACGCCGCCGAGTTCCAGCTGTGCGCCAATCTCCATCTGGCCGAATGCAACTGGCTGGTCCATGTCGAGCCGGTCCGGCAGCTGTGTGCGTCATGCCGGCTCACCCGCACCCGGCCCAACGACAACGACACCGCGGCACTGGCCGCGTTCGCGCTGGCCGAGCGGGCGAAGCGGCGGCTGATCGCCGAACTGTACGAGCTCAAGCTGCCGATCGTCGGCCGCGACGAAGACCCGGAGTACGGACTGGCCTTCGACCTGTTGTCCAGCGCCAACGAGAAGGTGTTCACCGGCCACGACAGTGGTCTGATCACTCTGGATCTCGCCGAGGGCGACGACGTCCATCGCGAGCAGTTACGAACCTCGATGGACGAGCCGTACCGCACGCTGCTGGGCCATTTCCGCCACGAGGTGGGTCACTACTACTTCTACCGGCTCGTCGGAACGTCCCCCGATTACCTCGAACGGTTCAACGAGTTGTTCGGTGATCCGGACGCCGACTACCAGGCCGCGCTGGACCGGCACTACAGCGAGGGTGCGCCGCCCGGGTGGGAGGAGAACTACGTGTCCTCCTACGCCACCATGCATCCGGCGGAGGACTGGGCCGAGACGTTCGCACACTACCTGCACATCCGCGACACCCTGGACACCGCTGCGGCGTTCGGCATCGCCCCGGCCAATGCCACCTACGAGCGACGAGTGTTGGGGCCCAGCGGTTTCGACAACATTCTCGAGATGTGGTTACCGCTGGCGTGGTCGCTGAACATGGTGAACCGGTCGATGGGCAAAGACGATCTCTACCCGTTCGTGCTGCCGGTTCCGGTCCTCGAGAAGATGCGTTTCATTCACACCGTGATCGATGAGGTGACGTCGTCGCCGACCAAGCTGGACGCGGCGATCAGCGGTCAGCAGCAACAGCAGAGCTGAGTCGCAGCAGGCCGTCTGCTGTCGCGGTGACGGTGTCGGCAATCGGCCGCGGGTGCCAGCCCAGCTGCGTGATGGCCTTGCTGTTGTTCACCGCCTTCGGCGTTCCGAGCAGACCGGACAGTTCGCGCAGTGGCGGGGCGAATCGCGCCGCCGCGCGCACCGCCCAGTCGGGCAGCTGATGGCGGGGCACTGCCGCCGCCGCGGCGCCGAGCCGCCGGCGCAGCACAGCGGCGATGTCGGGCAGCGTCACCGGTTGGCCCGCCGCGGCCAGGTAGCGCTGACCGGCGGCCCGGGGATCGGTCATGGCGCGGATCAACAGGTCGGCGACATCGCGGACATCGACCACCGCGAACGAGGCGCGGGGCAGCAGCGGAGGTCGCCCGTGCAGCAGAGCGTCGATGATCTGTACGGAGGTCGACAGGTTGCCGTCGAGCGGCGGCCCGAACACTCCGACCGGATTGACCACGGCCACTTCGGGACTGCCCGGCCGGGCCGCGAAGTCCCATGCCGCGCGCTCGGCCACCGTCTTGGACTTGACGTACGGGCTGACCGGGTCGTTGGTGTCGGTCCAGTCGGTCTCGTCGTACGGCTGTCCGGACGGCTTGGGGCTGTAGCCGATGGCGGCGAACGATGAGGTGATCACGACGCGGCGCACTCGATGCGCCGACGCTGCCTCAAGAACCCGCAGTGTGCCTTCCCGGGCCGGGATGATGATCTCGTCCTCGTTGTCCGGTTGGCGCGCCGGGAACGGCGATGCCACGTGTTGGACGAATTCGCAGCCGCGCACGGCCTCGTCCCAGCCGCCATCAGACGTGAGGTCGGCGGCAACGATGTCCAGTCGATCGACCTCGGCGCCGGCTCGGCCGAGGGTTGCGCGGATATCGTTCTCGCGATTGATGTTTCGGACCGTCGTGCGAACGCGGTACCCGTCGGCGAGCAACCGGAGAATCAGGTGGCCCGCGATGAACCCCGAGCCGCCGGTCACCAGCACCCGGCTGAGTTCAGGCACCGATCTTCTCCTCTGACATCAGCTCCGCTCCGAGAGCGATGATGCCGGGCACGAGAGCATCTTCAGTGGCGGAGTCGCCTCGTTCACGCGCCGCCCATAGCTGCGCTTTGGCGGCCACATACTGTTGCCGCACCTGCAGTCGGGCGATGTCATCGGCGAGGCGCCGGGCGTGGTCGTCGAACAGTTGCCGCTGATCGGCGGCGGCCGCCGCGCCGCGACGCATATTGTCGACGTAGGTGCGCATGTCGTGCACGCTCATGCCGGTGCTGCGCAGGCAGCTCAGCGATTCGATGGCCTCGACGACCTTCGGTGGGTACCGGCGATGACCGCTGCTCTCATCGCGGGGCACCGGGTCGATCAGTCCGATTCGCTCGTAGTAGCGCAGCGCAGACTCGGTGAGACCGCTCTGACGGGATACCTCCTGAATGGTCAGGTCCCTGGTCAACGGGGTGGTCGGCATGCCTCCACTATGGCGAACTTGAAGCGCTTCAAGTCAAGTGTGCGTCGTGTCACGCCTGCTACGTTTGCGGCCGCGCTCCGAGCACGTCGCGGAACACCGCTTGGCGCAGCCCAAGTTCACGCGGGTCGCTGGCCAGATGAAAGCCCAGCCGGTTCATCACGTACGCGAAACCCACCCCGGTGTCGGGGTCGGCGAACCCGAATGATCCACCGAAACCCGGTGTTCCGAAGGCCTTGTCGGACGAGCCGAAGTGCACGAGAGGGTAGGGCTTGCAGAATCCCAACGAGAACAACACCTTGACGTTCATCACCTTGTCGCGGATGCCGCCGCTGGGTTCTCTGGCAGGCGCCATCAGCTCGTGCAGAACGTCGTCGGTCAAGCCCAACTCCGCGCCGCCGGTGGCAGCGGCGCCGTAGAACTTGGCCACGGCTCGTGCCGTCCCAATCCCGTTGCTGGACGGCATTTCCACCGCACGGACCGCATCGCGGTTGTAGTCGCCGTCCCACGGCTTCACATCGCTGGGCACCGCGGTGGTGCGGGCGGCCAGACCGACCGGGTTCAACGCGGCTATCGCGAAGCCCGCGGGCATCACGTTCAAGTGGAGCAGCGATTCGGCTCGCTTCCACTGATGTAACAAGGCAATTCGGCTGCGATCGACGTGGGGCGGCAGTCCGATGTGCAGATCCAGCTCGAGCGGCGCCGCGATCTCGTCGGCCAGGAACCGGCCCACCGTCCGCCCGGCCGGGTCGGTGCGGCGAATCAGCTCGGACTGGTACCAGCCGAGCGTGATCGCGTGGTAGCCATGCCGGGTACCCGGCCGCCACGCCGGCGCCTGGCGGGCCAGGATCGGCGCCAGTCGCTCGGGGTCGGCGATGTCGGCCAGACGTGGCGGGGGTGTGAGTGCGCACAGACCGGCCTGGTGGGCGAGCAGTTGACGCACGGTGATATCGCCCTTGCCGGCCTGGGCGAATTCCGGCCAGTAATCGGCGACCTTGGCGTCGTAGGACAGCAGTCCTTTCGACACCGCGACGGCGAAGGCCAGCGCGGTGATGCCCTTCGTCGTGGAGAACATGTTGACCATCGTGTCGGCCTGCCACGGCGCCTTGGTCAGCCCGTTGCGGTAACCGCCCCACAAGTCGACGACCTTGTCACCGTCCCGGTACACGGCCACCGCCGCGCCGATCTCCTTGCCGGAGGCCAGGTTCGCGCGGAAGGCGTCGGCCACCTTGCCGTACCCCTCGTCGACATCACCGCCCATCATGTCTGGCGACACCGCAACTTTGAGCACGATCGACCCCTCACTGTTGCCGAGAGGATATGTCGACGCGCCGTGCCGCAGGGCCACATTCGCAGCGGGGGCCCCTACGATCGCCGGGTGGCTGATCGCTATGGCGCCGACGTACTGGCCAACAACCCGCACAATGCACACAAGACCCGATCCACCGAACAGGCCGTCGAACTGGGCATGGTCGTCGAGGATCCGCAGTCGGGCTTCGTCGGTGCGGTCGTCGGTGTCGAAGGATCACGCGTCGAGCTCGAGGACCGCAAGGGCCGGCGACGGGTGTTCCCGCTCGGTCCCGGCTTTCTGTTCGAAGGCAAGCCGGTGATCCTGACCGGATTGCGCAGGGCGGCGCCCGCGGCGGCGCAGCGGACGAAATCCGGCTCGGTGAAGGTCGCCGATGCCCGCGCCAAGGTCGCCTTGGCCAGCCGCATCTACGTCGAAGGGCGCCACGACGCCGAACTCGTCGAGCAGGTGTGGGGCGAGGACCTTCGCGTCGAAGGTGTCGTCGTCGAATATCTCGGTGGCGTCGACGATCTGGCCGGCATCGTGAAGGAGTTCCGTCCCGGTCCGGGCCGACGGCTCGGTGTCCTGGTCGATCACCTGGTGGCGGGCTCCAAGGAAGCGCGCATCGCCGAGGAGGTCCGGCGCGGGCCCGGCGGTGAGCACACGCTGGTCGTCGGTCACCCGTATGTCGACATCTGGCAGGCCGTCAAACCCGAGCGGGTGGGCCTGAGGGAGTGGCCGTCGATTCCGCGCACTGTCGAGTGGAAGCACGGGATCTGTGCGGCGCTGAAGTGGCCGCACAATGACCAGGCCGATATCGCGCGGGCCTGGCAACGGATCCGCTCCTCGGTCCGCGACTGGACCGATCTGGAGCCGGCGCTGATCGGCCGGGTCGAGGAGCTTATCGATTTCGTAACGCAACCCGCCTGATTGCGCGTGTGACGAACGTCGCAGGCTCGATAAGGCACCGCTCGGTGTACAGTCGTTCACTGTACGAGATTTACCGCCGACTGCAGTCTGGTCGTCACTCGATGCGGCCGACGCGGTACGAGATGATCCGGAGCCTGCTAGAGCCATGACTTTCTCCCTTGAACTGCCTGAAGAAGTCGTCCACGTCCGCGACTGGGTCCACCAGTTCGCCGCCGACGTGGTGCGACCCGCGGCCGCCGAGTGGGACGAGCGCGAAGAAACCCCCTGGCCGCTGATCCAGGAGGCCGCCAAGGTCGGCCTGTACACCCCCGAGCTGTTCGCGGAGATGTCCGCCGAACCGTCCGGCCTCGGGATGATCACCGTGTTCGAAGAGCTGTTCTGGGGCGACGCCGGTATCGCCCTGTCGATCCTGGGCACCGGGCTGGCCGCCGCGGCGTTGGCCGCCAACGGCACCCCCGAGCAACTGGGCCACTGGCTGCCGGAGATGTTCGGCACGCCCGGTGATCCGCATCTGGCCGCGTTCTGCTCCTCGGAGCCCGGCGCCGGGTCCGACGTCGGTGCCGTGCGCACCCGCGCCCGCTACGAGCAGGCCACCGACGAATGGGTGCTGGACGGCACGAAGACCTGGGCCACCAATGGCGGTATCGCCAATGTCCACATCGTCGTCGCCTCCGTGTATCCCGAGCTCGGAACCCGCGGTCAGGCCACCTTCATCATTCCGCCGAACACGCCCGGCTTCTCGCAGGGGCAGAAGTTCAAGAAGCACGGCATCCGCGCCTCGCACACCGCCGAGGTGGTGCTCGACAACGTGCGTCTGCCGGGCAACCTGATCCTGGGCGGGATGGAGAAATTCGAACAGAAGATCGCCCGCGCCCGCGAAGGCAAGCGCACCTCCGGCCAGGCCGCGATGGCGACCTTCGAGCGCACCCGGCCTGCGGTCGGCGCGATGGCGCTCGGCGTGGCTCGGGCCGCCTACGAGTACGCCCTCGAATACGCCTGCCAGCGTGAGCAATTCGGCCGCCCGATCGGTGACTTCCAGGGCACCGGCTTCAAGCTCGCCGACATGAAGAGCCGCATCGACGCCTCCCGGCTGCTGATCTGGCGGGCTGGTTGGATGATGCGCAACAACAAGCCGTTCGCCTCGGCGGAGGGATCGATGGCCAAGCTGTTCGCCAGCGAGACCGCGGTCTATGTCACCGACGAGGCGATCCAGATCCTGGGCGGTAACGGCTACACCCGCGACTATCCGGTGGAGCGCATGCACCGCGACGCCAAGATCTTCACGATCTTCGAGGGCACCAGCGAGATTCAGCGACTGGTGATCGCACGGGCCCTGACCGGCCTGCCGCTTCGCTAATCGCCTAAGTCAGGCGCCCAGGCCACGCCGTTGATGTGGCTGCCGCCGTCGGCGAACAGGGTGTTGCCGGTGAGATAGCGCGAGCCCTCGCTGGCCAGAAAAACCGCGATCGGGGCGATGTCGTCGTACGGGTCACCCATCCGGCCCATCGGATTGGCGGCGTCGGCGATCGCCTCGATCTCGGGATGCTGAGCCGTAACAGCCAGGAACGCTTGGCTTTTGGCGGCCGGGCAGATCGCGTTGACGGTCACCCCGGTCGGTGCCCACTCCCGCGCGGCGGTCCGGGTGAGGGTGCGCAGCGCCTCCTTCGCGGCGTTGTACTCCAGCGAGCCGATGTGTGCATTGACGCCGTTGAGGCTGCACATGTTGATCACCCGGCCCCAGCCGCGTTCCTTCATGTGGCCGAAGGCCGCGCGCATCGCCCAGAAGGGGCCGTAGTACCCGACGGCCAGACCGTGTGCGAGCTCGTCGTCGGTCTTGTTCTCCACGCGTCCGATCGCGCCGCCACCCCAGGCGTTGTTCACCAGGACATCGATCGACCCGTATTCGGAAACCGCCGCGGCGACGGCGTTCTCCACCTGGTCCCGCTTCGACACGTCGGTGGCGACGAACAGTCCGCCGATCTCGTCGGCCATCGAAGCACCTGACGCGGTGTCGAATTCGGCCACCACCACGCGTGCGCCCTCATCGGCGAAGCGACGGGCGATGCCCGCACCGATTCCCGCGCCGGCGCCGGTGACCAGTGCGACCTTGCCGTCTAACACGCCGCTCATCGGGCGAACCCCGCTTCGATCAGTTCGATGGCCTGGCCGCTGCCGTCGAGCTGGCGGGCGGTGCGGCTGACGATCTCCCAGCCACTCTCGTTGCGCTGCAAGTGGAGGAGGTGCACACCGGCGCGAGCCACGGCGAAGCCGCGCGCCTCCCGTCGTACCAGCAGCATGGACTGGCAGATCGCGACGGCCCGGTCACCGTCGACGGTGACCGCGGGCGGGCCGAAGAAGTGACAGCAGCCGCGGGCGATCAACCCCTGGTGCTGCTCGGAGCGCACCATCGCCGCGACGTCGGCGCGACTCGACATCTGCCAGTCGCCGGTGTCGTAGCCGCCGTCCACCGCCCACAGTGCGGCGACCGCGTCGGGGTCACCGGAGTCCACCAGTGGCCCGTAGGAGGCGATGAGCCGGGCGATATCACGTTCGTCCTCAAGGGTTTTTAACCGCTTCTCGAGGTTCTCCAGGGTGTCGCTCACGGCGTCCTCTCTACAGTTCGGCGGCCAGGTCCTTCAATGCTGCGAGCTGGTCGCAATAGTGGCCGGGGGAGTCGGAGCTCACCGAGCATGTGACGGCCGTGGCGCCGACGTCGCGTAACGCGATGAGCCGCTTGACAGTTCGGTCGGGATCGGCAACCGGGTCGACGGCCTGGCCGGTGGACAGCACCACCTCGAACCCAGGCGGAAGGTCTTCTTTTGCCAGCATCGCCTCTACGTCGGCGGTAGTGAGGCCGAAGGGAATCCAGCCGTCGGCCAGACGTGCCGCCCGGCGCAGCGAGCGCAGAGTACGCCCGCCCACCCAGATCGGCACGTGCTCCTGCACGGCGCAGGGTTCGACGGCGAACCCGTCGAACTCGTAGTGGCTGCCCCGGTAGGACGGCCGGGTGGTGGACAGCGAGGCGCGCAACGCGCGGATCGCGTCGTCGGCCCGTTCGCCGCGGCCGTCGAACTCGGCGCCGAGCAGTTTGAACTCTTCGGCCAGTGACCCAACGCCGACTCCGAGTACAAGCCGGCCCTCGCTGAGCCGGTCCAGCGTGCCGAACCGCTTGGCGATGTCCAGCGGGTGGTGATAGCCGAGCACGACGACCGATGTCGCCAGCGTGATGCGACTGGTGTGGGCGGCCAGGAATCCCAGAGTCGAGAGCGGATCCCAATAGGTCAGACCGCGCTGCCCGCCTTCGCCGACCGGAACGGCGATGTGCTCTGCACACGTGAGGTGGTCGAAGCCCAGTTCGTCGGCGGTGCGGGCGATGCGGGCGAGGTCGGCGACTCCTGCGGACACTTCCCACTCAGAGGAGACTCCGGGCAGCTGCATCACCATCGGCGTCGACAGTCCGATCCGCACAGTGCTGTTCTAACCGGCGCCACACCGACCGAATGCTTGCGTCTCGGTGATCGAGACCGCTACGGTGCGGTAGAACGAATTCTCCCCAAGCCGACAGGAGTGCCGATGACCGCGGCTCTGACCGACACTGCGCCGGCCTCGATGCTCGACCGGTTCACGGCCATCATCGACGCTTTCGAGGACACGTCAGCAGGGCTCACCCTGGACCAGATCGCCGCGCGGGCGCACCTGCCCCGCTCGACCACGCACCGCATCCTCGACCAGTTGGTGCGACTGCAGTGGCTGACCCATTCGGGTCGCGGGTACCGGCTCGGGGCGCGCACCTCGGCGTGGGGTGCCGGCGACAGCGCCGACGTGCGACTGCGGTCGGTCGCGGCGCCGGTGCTGCACGAGATCCAGGTGCGCACGGGTGCGGTGGTGCACCTGGGTCTGCTGGACCGCGGCGAGGTCGTTCACTTGGACAAGTTGGGCGGGCCGTCGGCGCGCCAGGTACCCACGTCGGTGGGGGCGCGCATTCCGGCGCACCGGGTGGCACTGGGCGTTGCCGCGCTGGCCGGGCTGTCGCCGGAGGATGTGGTCGCCGAGTTGAGCTACGTCCAGGGCTGGGAGCCCGATGCCGCGTGGTGGGGCGAACTGCACAAGGTCCGCCGCCGGGTCGTCGTCCGTCACGGCGATTACGCCGCCCCGATGGTGTCGGTGGCGGCGACGGTCGGTTCGCGTGCGGCGATCGGGCTGGTCACCTCAGACCGGGTGCTCGCGCAGCGATGCCAGCCGTTGGTCGCCGCGTCGGCCGCACGGATCGCTCGCGCCCTGGCGGGCGCGAACAACTAGCTCGTCGAGCGTGCGCCCTGTCGTCGATTCGTGACGAGAATTCGACGGTAACCAGCACGCTCGGCGACTACGTCAGCCCCATCAGCTTCTGCATCATCCGGTGCGCGCCGGCCACCACCTTCGTGCGGTCCGGATCATCGCGCCGCGCAACATCTTCCGCGTTACCACCGGCCACGAACACCGGGCCGTTCGGTAATTGCTCCAGGCCCTCGCGTGCAACGTCGGCCGGGTCGGCCACTCGCATTCCGGGCACGTCGAAGTTCAGCCCGACCCGTTCCATCGCGGGTGTGCGGGTGACCCCGAGTACCAGCTCCAAAACGTCGACGCCGTAGTCGCGCAACTCCAGCCACAGGCCCTCGGCGAAGATCCGCCCATAGGCCTTCACCCCGCCGTACACCGTGTGGCGCACCGAGCCCAGATACCCGGACATCGAGCCGACCAACAGGATCCCGCCGCGCCGCCGCTCGCGCATCAAGCGTCCGTAATGCTGCGTCAGCGCCATCATCGTGGTGATGTTCAGGTCGATGACCCGTTGAAAATCCGCCAGCGAAGCGTCCAAGAACTCGGCACTGCAGGTGTTGGCGCCCGCGTTGTAGATGAACAGCCCGACCTCGAGCCCGTCAGTCAGCGCGGTCAATTCTGACACCGCAGTTGGAGCAACGAGATCGGTTGCCACGGTGCGTACTTCGACGCCCAGCCCGCGGCACGCAGCCGCGGTCACCGCCAGCGGCTCCGGTTTGCGGGCCACCAGAACAAGATTCACGCCCGACTCGGCCAACAGGCGCGCGAACTCCGCGCCCACGCCCTCAGAACCGCCGGCGATCACCGCCCACGGGCCATATTTCGCATAGGACATCTACCGATCGTGGCGTGCCCCGAACCAAACCGTGACGAGCGTCCCGCTGATCGGTACCGGTGCGCGGTGACCTACCTCATGCCCGATACTGAGGGCGTGCCGCGGATCGGAGAGCCCCGGGCGCCGGCCCGCCCGGCGACCGATGACCAGGAGAATCGCCGTGGCGCGATCCTGTCCGCGGCCACCCGACTGGGTTTGGCCAGGGAGATCGATCGCATCCAGGCCCAGGAGATCGCGGCCGACGCCGGCGTCGCGCTCCGCACCCTGTACCGCTACTACCCGTCCAAGCATCACGTGTTCGCGGCGGTGCTCGACGACCAAGTGGCTCGCTTCCGACCGCCACCACCCAGCGGTGACGCCGCCGACGACATTGCCAATCTGATGGTCGCTGCCTGTCGAAACCTGTTGCGGCACAAACATCTTGCCCACGCGATGATCACCTCGACGCAGATCGTCCGCGCGCAGGCCGATGCGCCCGACGACCCCACACTGCGCGACCTCATCCTCGAGATCGCCGGTATCGACAACCCGACCGACGAACAACTGCGCCGCTCGCGGCTGGTGCAGCAGGCCGCGTTCGGCATCCTCACGTGGACCGTCGGCGGCGCGCTGCGGCCCGAGGACGCGCTCGCCGATGTCGACGTGGCATGCCGGCTACTGGTCGGTGACGTGTTCTGACGACATCCGGCTCGCCAGCACCGAGCCCGTCAGGATCAGCACCAATCCGGCGATGTGGAACCAGGTCAGCGGTTCGCGCAGCAGCGCCACCCCGGCGATGAGCGCCACCGCCGGATTGACGTAGGTGAACAGCAGCGCGCGCGTGGCTCCCACCTCCCTGATCAGTGCGAAGAACACCACGAACGCCAGCGCCGTACATATCCCGGCCAAAGCCGCGATCGCCGCATAAGCGTGTCCGGTCAGGGCGTGCGACGGCCACGTGAGAGCGGCCGGAGTCAGATACACCAGCGCCGCCAGACCCAGGCAGGCCGAGGTCAGCGCCGGGCCGGGCACGTCCGCCAGATACCGCGCGGCGATCAACGGCGCGATCGCGTAACACGTCGCGGTCAGCGGCACCTCGATGACCGGCCACGCCCCGCCCGCCGACAAGCCGGGCCCGGCCAGCACCGCGACCCCGGCCAGCCCGACGCCAAGCCCAGCCATCCGGACAGGGCCTAGCCGCTCACCGCCGGTCAGACGGTCCAACACCGCCGCGATGATCGGCGCGGCGGCGATCAGCAGCCCCGTCAGCGAGCTCGTCAGGTGCCGCTCCGCGTCCGATAGCAGCAGCCAGGCCGCGATCATCTCGAAGAACGCGAAGGCCGCCACTGCTTTCCAGTGCCTGCGCAGCAGGGCGCGGTTCTCCCGCGACACCGCCAGCGGCAACAGCAGCACCGCGCCGACCGCCGACCGGGTGAACACCAGCACCGGCACCGACACCTCGTCGACGGCCACCTTGATCAACAGGTACGGGATACCCCAGATGACGCTCATCGCGGCGAACAGGGCCCAGCCGCGTGCGGTCACGACGACCACCTTACGAACGTGGTAAGTCTGAGGGCGTGTCCGACAGCCTGTTCGACGTGCCCGGCGATGCCGACGGCAGCTCGGCCGCGCCGACGTCGGCTCCGCTGGCGGTACGGATGCGCCCGGCGAGCCTCGACGAGGTCGTCGGTCAGGAGAATCTGCTGCGCCAGGGCTCGCCGCTGCGCCGCCTCGTCGAGGGCTCCGGCGCGGCGTCGGTGATCCTCTACGGCCCGCCCGGCACCGGTAAGACCACGCTGGCGTCGCTGGTGTCTCAGGCCACCGGACGGCGCTTCGAGGCGCTCTCGGCGCTGAGCGCCGGCGTCAAGGAAGTGCGTGCCGTCATCGACAATGCGCGCCGCGCCGCGGCGTACGGCGAGCAGACCGTGCTCTTCATCGACGAGGTGCACCGGTTCTCCAAGACCCAGCAGGACGCCCTGCTCGCGGCGGTCGAGAACCGGGTCGTGCTGCTGGTGGCCGCCACCACCGAGAACCCGTCGTTCTCCGTCGTCGCGCCGCTGCTGTCGCGCTCGCTGATCCTGCAACTGCAGCCGCTGACCGCGGACAACATCCGCACCGTGGTGTTGCGCGCCATCGAAGACCCCCGCGGTCTTGGCGGTGCCGTCACCGTCGACGACGACGCCGTCGACCTGCTCGTGCAGCTGTCGGCCGGTGACGCCCGCCGCGCGCTGACCGCGCTGGAAGTCGCCGCTGAGAGTGGCGAGCACGTCAGCGTCGAGACCATCGAGCAGTCGTTGGACAAGGCCGCCGTCCGCTATGACCGCGACGGCGATCAGCACTACGACGTCATCAGCGCGTTCATCAAGTCGATCCGCGGCTCCGACGTCGACGCCGCGCTGCACTATCTTGCGCGCATGCTCGTCGCGGGGGAGGACCCCCGTTTCGTGGCGCGTCGGCTGATGATCCTGGCCAGTGAAGACATCGGGATGGCCGACCCGTCGGCGCTGCAGACCGCGGTCGCCGCCGCGCAGACCGTCCAACTGATCGGCATGCCCGAGGCGCAGCTGACGCTGGCGCACGCGACCGTACACCTGGCCACCGCGCCGAAATCCAATGCGGTCACCACCGCGCTCGGCGCGGCGATGAACGACATCCGCAGCGGCAAGGCGGGTTTGGTGCCTGCACATCTGCGGGACGGGCACTACGCGGGGGCGGCCAAGCTCGGCAACGCCGTCGGCTACCGGTACCCGCACGATGACCCCGACGGCGTTGTGCCGCAACAGTATCCGCCTGACGAGGTGGTGGGCGTCGACTACTATAAGCCGACCAATCACGGCGCGGAGCGCGAGATCGCCAGTCGGCTGGACAAGCTGCGGGCGATCATCAGGCGCAGGCGTTGACCCTGCAGGAGGACGACACCCCATGACCGACAAGGTCCCACCGGCGCGAGTTGTACGGCTCGTCGAGAACGTGCGAAGCCAGCTGACCCGGCTGAGCCGCCGCATGGCCCCGGCCCCGGCCCAGATGCTCGAGCTGCTGCTCGGAACGTGGGTGTCCCAGGCGATCCAGGTGGCGAGTGCTCTCGGCATTGCCGACGCGCTGGCCGATGGTCCGCTGCCGGCAGCCACCCTCGCCGAACGCGTCGGCGCCGACCCCGACGGGGTGAACCGCTTGATGCGGGCCCTGGTCAGCCGCGGGGTGTTCCGGCGGCATCGCGACGGCCGCTACGGACTCAACGCACTCGGCGAGACGCTGCGGACCGACTCGGCGGTGTCGATGCGCGGCGCGGGGCTGTTCTACGGATCCCGCCAGCAGCGCGAGCACTGGACCCATCTACTCGACGCGGTCACGACCGGCAAACCCGTCGTCGAGTCCTTGCGCGGCAAGGAATTCTTCGAGTATCTGGGCGAGGACCCGGAATTCGCCGAGTTGTTCAACAACGCGATGACGAGCATCTCGGAGTTCGCGGTGCAGCCCGTGGTGGCCGGCTACGACTTCAGCCGTTACCCGACGATCGTCGACGTGGGCGGCGGGCACGGGCGGCTGCTCGCCGCGATACTGGCCGCCACCCCGACGGCCCGCGGCGTCCTCTACGACATGCCCGAGGTCGTCGCCGACGCACCCAAGTTGCTCGCCGAGTTCGGGCTCACCGACCGCGTCGAGGTACAGGGCGGCTCATTCTTCGAGTCGGTGCCCGGCGGTGGCGATGCCTACGTGATGAAGCACATCATCCACGACTGGGCCGACGAGCAAGCGTTGACGATCCTGCGCAACGTCCGGGCCGCGATCAAACCCGGCGCGACACTGCTGCTCCTCGAATTCGTCATCCCGGACCACGACGGGGATTTCATCGGCAAGTGGGTGGATCTGGAAATGCTGGTCGTCGCCGGCGGCCGGGAACGCACCACCGAGCAGTACCGCGAGCTGCTCGCGCAGGCCGGCTTCCGGCTGACCGGCGTGGTGGAGACCGCGTCGCCGATCAGTGTGGTGGAAGCGATACCGGTCTGACGTCGGCTCGCGCGGATTGTGCTCGCCGCCGGATGCCCCGCAGCATCCCGCGCTCCATCACGAAATGCACGATGTCGAAGGCGCTCTGCCCGACGGGACCGCCACTGCCGCGGGCCACGAGCCGGGTCTGCCCGCCCTGCGGGATCAGATAGAACGCCCATGCGCCGGATGCCTTCTCGCCGCGGTGCATCCGTTGGTAGTCCGGCGGCGACATCAGCACCAGATGCGACATCGGTTCCACCTCCGCGACGACCTGTCTGGCCGAATGGCCGTAGCGCTGCGCCAGCCACACGGTGTCGCCGACCTGTAGCTCCTGCCATTGCGGGTGGATGACGTCGGCATTCCGAATCCGGGCACCCACCAGCCGTTCGAGAACGTCGTAACTGTAGAAACCGCCACGGTTCTCACCGATCTGCACCAGCCAGGGCCAGACCTCCTCGACCGGAGCGTCGATCGTGATCGCGCGGGTGGTGCGCGGCCCCGGTTCGACCAGACGGTCTCCGGGAAGCTCCGCGGCGACCTCGTCGGCCGTGGCTCCCCAGGCGTACATCTTCGGCCGAATCACCCAGCGGTACACCCCGGCGATGCCGGCCAGCGCCATCCCCGCGGCCAGTACCGGTCTCTGCTTGCCCATGGCCCGAAAACTAGCCCCGGCCCGGATCCATGTGCAGAGACTTAAGTCACCCCTCTAGGCCATTTCCGGTACGCGCAGCCGGGCGATGGCCAGCTCGAACTCGCCGACGTCGAGCTGATCGGCACCCAGATCCCGCAGCAGGGCGGTCCGCAGCGACCGCGCGGCGTCGCGGCTGCGTTCCATCGCGTCGTGACTGTCGTAGGTCGTCGACACCACGACGCGGCCCGACGAGCGATCACACATCATGCTGGTGCTGCAGAACCCGTCGAGCTGCTCGATCTCCGGCAACACGGTCGTCTTGTAGAACTCGACGGCCTGATCGAACTGGTCCGGTCTGGCCTGCAGCCACGTGGCCCGGACGCACGCGCCGTCGCCGGAGCGGTGATCGCGGTGCAGCGCCGCGATCTGCCACTCGTCCACCGATGGGGTGGCCCCCAGTACCTGCGCCGCCCGGTCGCGGAACAGCCGGACCTCCGCGGCGCTGGCGTGCATCGCCGCGCTGTTCTCCCAGGCGGTGGTGACGATGCAGCGGCCGGATTCACGGTCGGTCAGAAGTGACATGCCCACACATCCGGTCATGGCCTGCAACGCCGGCATCACCTCGTCGCGGAACACCGCGATTCCGGCGTCGATGGATTCCGGGCGCGCGGCAAACGTGGTAGAGCGTGCGTGCACGGTCCACCCCCTTCGACTTCGGGGCAGCGCCCCGGTGGCGCCACCGGCACCCTTCACCTTCCTCCACCCGATATGAGGTGGCAACGGTTTCGCCGAGGTTGGCACACGTCCGTAGGCTTGGATTTCGTGGACACCGACGTGCTCGACATCGACAGCTCCCGGCGGCGGATCGTCGACCTCACCGACGAGGTGCGGTCGTTCTGCCGTGGCCGTGGTGATGGACTTCTCAACGTGTTCGTGCCGCACGCGACCGCCGGCGTCGCCGTCATCGAGACCGGGGCCGGCTCCGACGACGACCTGCTCGACACCCTCGAACGCCTGCTGCCGCGCGACGACCGCTACCGGCACTCCCACGGGTCACCCGGACACGGCGCCGACCACGTCATGCCTGCGATCGTCGCGCCGTCGGTGACGGTCCCGGTGGCCGACGGCACGCCGCTGCTGGGCACCTGGCAGAGCGTCGTGCTCGTCGACTTGAACCGGGACAATCCGCGCCGATCGGTCCGGCTGAGCTTCGTCGGCGGCTGAGCAGAAGGCGCCCGGTAATGTAGTGCGGTCGAAGCGTCCGTCGAGCCGCACCTAAGAACGCAAGGAAACCCAGTGCAGACACACGAGATCAGGAAGCGATTCCTGGATCACTTCGTGCAAGCAGGCCACACCGAGGTACCGAGTGCCTCGGTGATCCTCGACGACCCGAACCTGTTGTTCGTCAACGCGGGCATGGTGCAGTTCGTGCCGTTCTTCCTCGGGCAGCGCACCCCGCCGTACGACACGGCCACCAGCATCCAGAAATGCATTCGCACCCCCGACATCGACGAGGTGGGTATCACCACCCGCCACAACACCTTCTTCCAGATGGCGGGCAACTTCTCGTTCGGCGATTACTTCAAGCGCCGTGCGATCGAGCTGGCGTGGACCCTGCTGACCAAACCGGTCGCCGAGGGCGGCTACGGGTTCGACCCGGAGCGGCTGTGGGCGACGGTCTTCTACGACGACGACGAGGCCGTGCAGCTGTGGCAGGAGGTCGCCGGTCTGCCGATCGAGCGGATCCAGCGCCGCGGCATGGCCGACAACTACTGGTCGATGGGCATTCCCGGGCCGTGTGGTCCGTGCTCGGAGATCTACTACGACCGCGGCCCCGAGTACGGCGTCGAGGGCGGCCCGGAAGCCGACGAGAACCGCTACATCGAGATCTGGAATCTCGTGTTCATGCAGAACGAGCGCGGCGAGGGCACGTCGAAGGAGGACTTCGAGATCCTCGGGCCGTTGCCCCGCAAGAACATCGACACCGGTATGGGTGTCGAGCGCATCGCCTGCCTGCTGCAGAACGTGGACAACGTCTACGAGACCGACCTGCTGCGTCCGGTCATCGACAAGGTCGCCGAGTATGCACCGCGCGGATACGGCCAGGGGTCGCACGAGGACGACGTCCGCTACCGGGTGATCGCCGATCACAGCCGCACCGCGGCGATCATCATCGGCGACGGCGTCACCCCCGGTAACGAGGGCCGCGGCTACGTGCTGCGCCGGTTGCTGCGGCGCATCATCCGCGCGGCCAAGTTGCTCGGTGTCGAGCAGCCGATCATGGCCGAGCTCATGGTCACGGTCAGCGACGCGATGGGTCCGTCGTATCCCGAACTGGTCAGCGATTTCGACCGGATCCAGCGCATCGCGGTGGCCGAGGAGACCGCGTTCAACCGGACGCTGGCGTCGGGGTCGAAGCTGTTCGAAGATGCCGCTGCGGCAACGAAATCCGCGGGTAAGAGCGTGCTGGGCGGTTCGGAGGCGTTTACGCTGCACGACACCTACGGCTTCCCGATCGAGCTGACGCTGGAGATGGCCGCCGAGGCCGGCCTCAGCGTCGACGAGCTCGGCTTCCGTGAGCTGATGGCCGAACAGCGCCGCCGCGCCAAGGCCGATGCCGCGGCCCGCAAGCATGCGCACGCCGACCTCTCGGCGTTCCGTGAACTGGTCGACGCCGGGCCGACGGAGTTCACCGGCTTCGACGAATTGACCTCTGAGGCAAGGATTCTCGGAATCTTCGTCGACGGTAAGCGGGTGCCGGTGGTGGCCCACGGCGGTCGTGAGCAGGCCGCGGAGCGCGTCGAGATCGTGCTGGATCGCACCCCGCTGTATGCCGAGTCGGGCGGGCAGATCGCCGATGCCGGGTGGATCAGCGGTACCGGTGGCGGCGGTGCGGCCAAGGCCGCGGTCACCGACGTGCAGAAGATCGCGAAAACCCTGTGGGTGCACCGCGTCAACGTCGAGTCCGGCGAGTTCGTCGAGGGCGACACCGTCACCGCGGCCGTCGACCCGGAGTGGCGTCGCGGCGCCACCCAGGGCCACTCAGGAACCCACATGGTGCACGCCGCACTGCGACAGGTGTTGGGGCCCAACGCCGTTCAGGCCGGATCGCTGAATCGTCCTGGTTATCTACGGTTCGACTTCAACTACCAGGGCGCGTTGAGCGACGAGCAGCGCGCACAGGTCGAGGAAGTCACCAACGAGGCCGTGCAGGCCGACTTCGAGGTGCACACCTTTAACGAGAAGCTGGAGAAGGCCAAGGCGATGGGCGCCATGGCGATGTTCGGCGAGTCGTACCCGGACGAGGTCCGGGTGGTCGAGATCGGCGGGCCGTTTTCGCTGGAACTCTGCGGCGGCACCCATGTGCACAATTCGGCGCAGATCGGTCCGGTGACCATTCTGGGTGAGTCGTCGGTCGGCTCCGGTGTGCGCCGTGTCGAGGCCTACGTGGGACTGGACTCGTTCCGGCACCTGGCCAAGGAGCGCGCGCTGATGGCCGGGTTGGCCACGTCGCTGAAGGTGCCGTCGGAAGAGGTGCCGGCGCGGGTGGCCAATCTCGTCGAGCGGCTCAAGGCCGCCGAGAAGGAACTCGACCGGGTTCGGCTGGCTACCGCGCGGGCCGCCGCGGCGAACGCCGCCGCAGGTGCCGAGCAGGTGGGTAAGGTCCGTCTCGTGGCGCAGCGGATGTCGGCCGGGATGAACGCCGGTGATCTGCGCTCCCTGGTCGGTGACATTCGCGGCAAGATGGGTTCCGAACCCGGTGTCGTGGTGCTCATCAGTGAAGGCGACGAAGGCACCGTTCCGTTCGTCGTCGCCACCAACCCCGCCGCACAGGACGCGGGGCTTCGCGCCAACGACCTGATCAAGCAGATTTCCTCGGCGGTCGACGGGCGGGGCGGCGGCAAGGCTGATCTGGCACAGGGATCCGGGAAGAACCCGGGCGGAATCGATGCGGCACTGGGGGCGGTTCGCGCAGAGATCGCGCGGAGCTAGCGTCAGTGCTGTCCGCACAGAACCGTGTGCCCGACCGGCCCGGCGCAGACGATCCGGGGCGGGGGCGTCGGCTCGGTGTCGACGTGGGCACGGTACGGATCGGGGTGGCGGTCAGCGACCCCGACGGCATCCTCGCCACCCCGGTGGAGACGGTGCGGCGGGAGCGGACCGGTAAGCATCTGCGGCGGCTCGCCGCGTTGGTCACCGAACACGACATCGTCGAGGTGATCGTCGGCTTGCCGCGCACGCTGGCCGACCGGGCCGGCACATCGGCGCAGGACGCGGTCGACGTGGCCGACGCGCTGGCCGAGCGGATCGCGCCGGTGCCGGTGCGGCTGGCCGACGAACGATTGACGACGGTGGTCGCGCAGCGGTCGCTGCGAGAAGCCGGTGTACGTGCCAAGTCCCAACGCGGCGTGATCGACCAGGCCGCCGCGGTGGGAATCCTGCAGGGCTGGCTCGACCAGCGCCGCAACGCGACTATCGCCGACACAGATGAGGGCGACGATGCCTGACGACTACGACGATCGTTCCGGCCCGGTCGCGGTCGGACCGCCGCGGGGCAAGATGAGCCGCCTCGAGCGGGTCCGTGCCAAGCGAAACCGCAACCGGCGCAGGGCAATCGGCGCCGGTGCGGCGGCCCTGCTGGTGGTGATCGTGGTCGCTGCGGTCTACCTGGGCGCCAAGCTCTTCAGTGGGGACAGCGGGTACTCCGGCGAGGGCAAGGACGACGTCGTCATCCAGGTCCACGACGGGGACTCCACCACCCAGATCGGGCAGACGCTGCGCGACAAGAACGTCATCTCCAACATCAAGGGCTTCGTCGAGGCGGCCAAGAACAACGACGCGATCGCCGCGATCCAGCCGGGCTATTACACGGTGCGCACCGAGATGTCGGCCTCAGCGGCGGTGGATCGGCTGGCCGATCCGCACAACCGGGTGGGCAAGCTGGTCATTCCGGAGGGTCGTCAGCTCGACGACATCGCCGAGGTCGGCTCGGGCAAGGTCACCGACGGCATCTTCACGCTGATCTCCAAGTCCACCTGCGTCCCGGCGAACGGTCAGCAGAAGTGCGTGTCCGCCGAGGACTTGCGCCGGGTGGCCGAGCAGGCGCCGCCGGCGCAGTTGAACGTGCCGGAGTGGGCGACGCAACCCGTGATCGCACTGGGCAAGAACCATCGTCGGCTCGAGGGATTGATCGCGCCCGGCACGTGGAACGTCGACCCGGCCGCGTCGCCACAGGAGATCGTGGCCAAGCTGGTCGGCCAGAGCGCCGAAGACTATGTGAGCGTCGGACTGCTGGATACCGCCGCGGCGATGCGCATGTCGCCGTATCAGATCCTGATCGTCGGCTCGCTGGTGCAGCGCGAGGCCAAACCCCATGACTTCGCGAAGGTCGCGCGGGTGATCTACAACCGGCTGGCCGTGCCGCAGAAACTGGAATTCGATTCGACGGTGAACTATCCGTTGGACCGCCAGGAAGTGGCCACCACCGACGCCGACCGGGCGCAGGTGACCCCTTGGAACACGTATGCGATGGAGGGTCTGCCGGCTACGCCGATCTGCTCGCCGGGCCAGGATGCGCTGGCCGCGGCTGAGCGCCCCGAGCCCGGTGACTGGCTGTACTTCGTGACCGTGGACACCGAGGGCACCACGCTGTTCACCCGGGACTACCAGCAACATTTGGCGAACATCGAGCTGGCCAAGCGCAATGGCGTGCTGGACTCCGCGCGATGAACGAAGTGAAGAGCGCAAATATGTCGGGGCCGGCACGCTAGTGACGGCGCGTAAGGCGGCAGTCCTCGGCTCGCCGGTCGCGCATTCCAAGTCGCCGCTGCTGCACCTGGCGGCCTACCGCGCGCTCGGCCTGACCGACTGGACCTACGAGCGGATCGAGTGCACGGCCGCCGGATTACCCACGCTGGTCAGGGGTTTGGGGCCCGAGTGGGTGGGGCTTTCGGTGACGATGCCGGGCAAGTTCGCGGCGCTGCAGGTCGCCGACGAGCGCACCGAACGCGCCGAGCTGGTGGGCTCGGCGAACACCCTGGTGCGCACCGATCATGGCTGGCGCGCCGACAACACCGACATCGACGGGGTGGCCGGTGCGCTGGGGCACGTCCGTCATCTTCGGCGCGCGATCGTGCTGGGCGCGGGCGGGACCGCGCCCGCCGCGGTCGTCGCGCTGGCGGACCTCGGTGCCACCGAGGTCACCATCGTCGCCCGAAACCGGGATAAGGCGGCCCGGCTGCTGGAGCTGGGCCGAGCGGTCGACATCACCGCCGAGTTCTGCGACCTGACCGACCCGGGGCTTGCTGCGGTGGTGGCCACTGCCGACGTCCTGGTGAGCACCATCCCCGCCGACGCCGCCGCCGCCTACGCCGGGGTGTTCGCGGGCGTTCCGGTGCTGCTCGACGCCATCTACGACCCGTGGCCCACCCCGCTGGCCGCCGCCGTGCAGGACGCCGGCGGTGAGGTGATCAGCGGTGTGCAGATGCTGCTGAACCAGGCGTTCAGTCAGGTCGAACAATTCACAGGCCGACCGGCGCCGCGTGAGCAGATGGCGGCCGCACTGGGTTAACGTCCCGCCATGCGGGCTTGTCTGGTGGGGGTCGTGCTGCTGTGGGCGGTGGCGTTGACCGTGTTCGACGTCCGTCAGCGGCGGCTGCCCAACGCGTTGACGCTGCCCGGTGCCGCCGCGGTGCTGGTTGCTGCGCTGGTGTGCGGCCGCGGTGTCCCTGCGCTGGCCGGTGCCCTCGGTCTGGCCGCGCTGTATCTGACTGTGCACCTGGTGATTCCAGGCGGCCTGGGCGCCGGTGACGTGAAACTGGCACTGGGTGTGGGCGGGCTGACCGGAGCGTTCGGGCCGGATGTGTGGCTGCTGGCCGCCCTGGGCGCGCCGGTGCTGACCGCGATGGCGGCCGTTGTCGTGGTGATGCGAGACCGGACGGCCACGGTGCCGCACGGTCCGTCGATGTGCCTGGCCAGCGTGGCGGCGGCCGCGCTGGTGGTGTGGTGAATGCTCTCCCGAGTGTGGGCCTCCTGCAGAGAAATTCGGTGATTTCACTGCATAGGCCCCACAGTCGTCACCCCGCATCGCTGCCCGACGATGCGGCGTCGGTGAGCAGTTGGCGCAACCGGTCCAGGGGATCGCCGCCGCCCAGCTGATGCGGGGGCGAGGGCTGAGCTCCGGGGCTGGGCAGCCGGTCGGGGGAGATGTCCGACAGGCCTTGGCCTGACGGACCCAATGCCGGTGGCGGCGTATTGGATTCGGCGGGCGCGACACCGGCGGGGGGTTGGGGAGGCGGCGGTGGCGGCGGTGCGGCATTGAGTTCCGGTGGCGGCGGAACCGTATGCAGCCCAGCGATCTTCGCGTTGAGGCGGGCTTCGGCCTGAGCGCGGACCGCCCGCCGGTCGGCCTGTGAATCGTCGTTGCCTGCGAAGCAGTTCGCGGGCGCCTCGGTCACGAGGCGCAGCGCGCTCCGGTAACGCTCCTCGGCTGCCGGGGTTCGGCCGGCGGCGGCCGCCACGTCGCCCTGTGTTTCGCGGACGAGTTCGGCGTTCACCCGCACCGGGCACGAGGGATCGTCGGCGAGCGCACGGGCGAAGTCGGTGTCGGCCTCGTCGAGGCGACCCTCCAGCACCGCGGCGGATCCCCGCGCGAACGGCGCCTTCGCGGGCTCGATCAGATTGAGCACACCGAGCCTCGACGCATCGGCGCGCAGCGCCGCGCCGTCGCCACGGTTGAAATGTGTCACCGCCGAATCGCCAACCAGCACAACCGAAATCATCTTGATCACCGCGGCTACCGCGAGCAGAACCACCGGCGCCGACCACAGCAGCAGCCGACGCCGCAGTCGCACTCGACCCGCAGTCATCGCGCCTCCCTCCGCGATGTGCGGGTGCGCCAGAACTCCCGCACCGTCAGGTAGATCTCCGGCAGCAGCGCAATGGCGGCCAACAGCGCCAAGAACCAGTACAGCTCGACGCGGTCGGGGACCGGGGTGGACGACAGTGACGCGCTCTGCGTGCCGCTGTCCGGCTTCAGCTGCGGCAGCGCACCGGTCACCGGCTGCGCGGGCTCACGATGCACGTACTGCACGCCGAGTTCGTCTGCGACTCGGCGCAATCGCATGTCGTCGAGCGCCGAGATCGCGGGCGCGCCCGACCGGGCGTCGGACAGATACGTGACCGCACCGTCGACGTAGGCACCCGGGATCGGACCGCCGGCCGCGGTGCCGTAACCGAAGACCGCTCCGCCGGAGACCCGGTCGCCGACCTCAAAGGCGGCCTGCGGTGCCGTCGACCCACCGGCACCCTCGCCGAGGTAGAACACCAGGTTCCGGGCGCCGGGATATTGCTGGCTGGCCTGGATGAGCTGATAGCGCAGCAGGTTCGCGGCCGCACCGGCATTCACCTGCGAGGCGGCGTCGGGTGCCACGCTGACGTAGGGAGACAGGCCCGCGATGACCGCCTTGAGGCTCCAGATGTCCTCGGACAGCGGCCACGCGATGTCCGGTGCCGATGCGAACCCGATCACCGCGAACCGTGCCTTCGGGTAGGTGTCGACGATCGCGGCCATATCGTTGCGGATCCCGGACATCCGCGTTGCTCCGCCGTAGTCGGAGACGCGCGAGTCCACCGACCGGTCCACGACGAAGAACACGTTGGTGTTTGCGCCCTGGCTGGCCGCGGCCACATCGCGGTCCGGGTGGGATTGGGCGGGGGAGTCGATACCGGGTCGCGCTGCCGCGGCGACCAGCAGGAGCAACGCCAATGTGGTTGCACCCCAGCGCAACAGCGCCGGCCGGCGCCGGTCGCCGGGATGCGCCAGCACCGCCGACAACGTCACCGCCCGGGCGGCGACGATCACGGCGGCCAGCACCAGCAGGAGCGCCATCGGCAACACAGGGTGCACACTCATCGCCGCACCACCACCAAGGCGACACCCAGCAGGGCGGCTGCCACCAGCCCGGCGATGAGCAGGGGGCCGGGTTCGTCGGGCAGTTGCCCGGTGATCCGCGCGCCGCCGGGCAGCACCACCGGTGCAGGGTTGGCGCGAATCGCGTCGAGGTCATCGTTCAGCGTGGGGTCGGATCCGCCCGGTCCCGTCGCGTGATAGCGGAAGAACCGTCCGCCGGTCCGCTGGGTGAGCGCACCGAGCTCGGTGTCACCGCGCTGCGCGGCATCACTGACGTCCACCCTCGCGATCGCGTTCACCTGGATGCCGGCCTTGTCCGCCATCTCGGCGACGTGTTGATCACTGAACAGCGACCGTTCGTCACCGGGCCCGAACGTGCTGGGGCCCAGATAAATCAGCGAACGTCGGTGCGTGGTCGGTTCGGTGCCGAACCCGGTCATGCACAGTGCCAGGGTGTCTCGCAGGGTCGGGGCATAGTCGGAGTAATTCACCGTCTTGGCGAACTCGGCGGTCTGCTGCGCGTTCGGCGAGCCGTAGTCACCGAGCCGCTGTGCGGCGTACTGGTAGTCGCGGGTCAGCGGCAACACCCGGACCGTCGGGGAGGTCAGCCCGATCCGCTGAGCGTCGAATGTCGTTGCCTGGCGGGCGAAGTGGTTGAGGAACTGCGCGGTGGTGCCGTCGGTGACCGGCGCGCCGACGCACAGCATCACGTCCTCGGGGTGAAGCGCGTCGAACTCGCGTCCCGATCCCGACGGCCGTGCGGCGGTCAGCCCAGCGGTCAGGAACAGGACGATCAGCAGTGCGATCGTCGTCACCGCCAATGCGGTCTCGCGCCGGCGGATCCGGGCGTACTCGGGCAGTGCGGTGAGCCGGTCGACGTGCGCAAGCGGCCGTAGTAGCCGATCGGCCTTCGCACTACGCACCGCGATTGCCAGCACCACGCAAACGGCCAGCGCGACCACCGCGGCCACCGCGATCGGCCACCACCTCAGGTCCACGAGCGGATCAACTCCTCGGCCTGAGCACCCAGCCGGTCGGGGTCGGCGTCCGCGGCGGTGTCGAACCGCGCATCGCGCAGCGCGGCGATCAGCGGTGCGGCCGCCGCCAGCGTCCCCGCGGCGATCTCGTCGACGTGCAGGTACTGTGCCCGCACCCCGGTCGTCTGATGCAGGAAGCTGCGGACGGTGTGGCTCATCTCGTCGTAGGCCTGCGCGTCGGACAGTTCGCCGCGGCGCCTGCGGTCGGTGATATGCCGGATGCTGCCTGCGAAGCGCCGCCGCGTCAGCCGGGCATGCAGATCGCCAAGCGCGGGCAGCGCCCGAATCCGGGCATTCGGCAGTGTTGCCACGAAAACGGCTGCGTACCAACCGATGACAAGGAGCAGCAGCACCATAGCGAGCCACAGCCACCACGACGAGTACGCGGTGGGCCCGCTGACGAACCGCAGCAGGTCACCCGGCACGGGCGAACACCTCCGTCATTGCGGTGAGCCGGGGCCGGATCTCGTCGCTGCGGCCGATTGTCGTGAACGGGATCGCGTGTGCGGTCAGGAACGCCTCAAGGCGGGCTCGCCGACGATGTTCGGCGCGGCGGTACGCCGCCTCGACCCGGCGGCCCAGCCGAGTCCGGCTGGGCACCACCGCACCGGTCGCCACGTCGTAGCCGTCGCTGTCACCGCTGACCGCAGGCATATCGGACACACAGGCCCAGAGCATGTCGTGTCGGGCCGCCAGCCGGCCGGTGACCTCATCGAGCCCGGCGGTGACGTCCGGTTCGTCGGACACCACGACCACCAGCATGCGGCGCCGGTAATGCGTTGCGACGTAGCGCAATTGGGCCTCGATGTCGCTCGGCCCGGGATTGGTCGTGATGTGCCGGTAGAAATGGGCGAGCATGCCTTCGATGTGCGTCTCGCCGCGGCCCGCCCGGATGCTGGCACAGCCCCTGGCGTCGCCGTACACCATCCCGATCTCATCGGAACGGCCGAGTGTGATCAACCCGAAGGCACCCAGAATTGCCTCGGCCACATCGCGTTTGACTTCTCCGCCGGCCGCCAGTGCGGTCATGTTCCGGCCGGCGTCGGCGACCAGAAGGATCTTGTGGTGTTTCTCGGACACGAAGCGCTTGATCAACACCGTGCCCGACCGCGCGGTGGCCTTCCAGTCGATATCCCGAACGTCGTCGCCCGGCACGTACGGCCGCAGGTCGTCGAATTCCATACTGCGGGTGTGCAACAGGGCGTAGCGGCCACCTTCGAGGAGCCCGCGGGTGTCAGTGCCGAAGAACCGTTTGGCCCGGCTGAGATGGGCAGTCATGCCTCTAGGGCACTCGAACCGCGTGCAGGATGGCGTCGATCACCGTGTCGGAGGTGATTCCGGACGCGGCCGCTTCGAAGCCCAGGATCAGCCGGTGCCGCAGGATGCGGTGGGCGAGTTTGGCAATGTCGTCGGGGATGACATGCCCGCGCCCGGACAGCACGGCCAGCGCCCGGGCGGCCCGGCAGAACGCGATCGTGGCGCGCGGGCTGGCGCCGTACTCGACGAGCCGGGCCAGCTTGGGGTCCAGATACACCTGCGGGTTGCGGCTGACGGCCACCAGTTGACTGGCGTAGCGCATCAGCGCCGGATCCATTTGTACCGAGCGCACCACCTGCTGCAGGGTGCGGATGTCGTCGAGTCCGACCACCGCGCCGCGGCGATGATCTTTGTCGAACAGCCCGGCATCCATCCGGTGGATCATCTCGACCTCTTCGGCCACTGACGGGTAGGCCACGACGTCCTTGAGCATGAACCGGTCGGTCTGCGCCTCCGACAGGGGATAGGTGCCCTCCTGGTCGACGGGGTTCTGGGTGGCGACCACCAGGAACGGTTCGGGGATGGGATAGACGGTGCCGGCGATCGTGGTCTGCCGTTCTTCCATCGCTTCGAGCATCGCGCTCTGCGTTTTGGCGCTGGAGCGGTTGATCTCGTCGAGCAGCACGATGTTGGTGTGCACCGGGCCCAGCTGGGTGACGAAACGGTTGGTCGCGGCCTCGTACACCTGGGTGCCGATGATGTCGCTTGGCAGCAGGTCCGGCGTGCACTGGATGCGGTGGAAGCCGCCGTGGATGGAGTCGGCGATCACCCGCGCGGCGGTGGTTTTCGCCAGCCCCGGCACGCTCTCGATCAGCACGTGGCCGCCGGCAGCGAGTCCGATCAGAAGCGATTCCCGCAGATTGTCCTGGCCGACCACGGTCGCGGAGAACGCGGCCGACACCGCGTCCACGGTGCGGCGGGCCTGGTCGAGAGAGCGCGAATCGGTATGTAGTCGTGCGGTGGTCATCGAGTCCTTTCAGGACTTAGGCGATACGGGTGTTGTCATCCGCCGGGGCCGGCAGGGGCTCGCCGAACGGGAAATCGTCGTCACCGTATTCATCCCCTTCGGACCCGGCCTCCGTTACGTCGGCTGTGTCACTGTCGGCGATGTCGGGAGCGAAGTTCTCCGGCGTCAAGATCGGCGCGATGTCGGCCACCTCCTCGTTGTGTTCGTCTCGCCGCACGTCGCGGATGAGCAGCAACAATCCGGTCAGTGCCAACGCGATGACCCCGACCGCGGCCCACACGCTGCCGCTGATGAGGGCCACCAGGAACATCACGCAGCCAGCTGCGGCGACGATGACCGCGTTGCGCATGATGTCCTCCTGCGTGGCGGGTTACCCGCTGCTTGCGCGGCGAACCCCCGGCGCCGGGAAAGCAGATTGGGTCTGCCGTGGCCGACGTGGGAAGATGGGACGCGTGTTGCGATGGACGACTGCCGGTGAATCTCATGGCCGCGCGCTGGTAGCCGTGGTCGAAGGCATGGTCGCCGGTGTGCGCGTGACGTCGGCCGACATCGCCGAGCAGCTGGCTCGTCGTCGGCTGGGCTACGGCCGCGGCGCCCGGATGAAGTTCGAGCAGGACCAGGTCACCGTGTTGGCCGGCGTCCGCCACGGCGAGACGCTGGGCGGTCCGATCGCCATCGAGATCGGCAACACCGAGTGGCCCAAATGGGAGACCGTGATGGCCTCCGACCCGGTCGACGCCGAAGATCTGGATGTCGCGCGCAACGCGCCCCTGACCCGTCCGCGGCCCGGCCACGCCGATTTCGCAGGCATGCTCAAGTACGGGTTCGACGACGCCCGCCCGGTCCTCGAGCGGGCCAGCGCCCGGGAGACCGCGGCCCGCGTCGCGGCGGGGACCGTCGCCCGGTCCTTCCTGCGACAAGCGCTCGGCGTCGAGGTGCTCTCGCACGTCATCTCGATCGGCGCGTCGAAGCCCTACGACGGACCGCCGCCGGCCGCCGACGATCTGCCCCGCATCGACGAGAGCCCGGTCCGGGCGTCCGACAAGGACGCCGAGGCCGACATGATCTCCCAGATCGAGGCCGCCAAACGTGACGGCGACACCCTGGGCGGCATCGTCGAGGTTGTCGTGCACGGCCTGCCGATCGGCCTGGGCTCCTTCACCAGCGGCGACAACCGGCTCGACAGCCAGCTCGCCGGCGCGGTGATGGGCATCCAGGCCATCAAGGGCGTCGAGATCGGCGACGGCTTCGAGACGGCGCGCCGCCGTGGCAGCCAGGCGCACGACGAGATGTACCCGGGCCCCGACGGCGTGGTGCGCTCCACCAACCGGGCCGGCGGGCTCGAAGGCGGCATGACCAACGGCCTGCCGCTGCGGGTGCGGGCGGCGATGAAGCCGATCTCCACCGTGCCGCGCGCGCTGGCCACCGTCGACATGGCCACCGGCGACGAGGCCGTCGCCATCCACCAACGTTCCGACGTGTGCGCGGTGCCCGCGGCGGGCGTCGTGGTCGAAACAATGGTCGCGCTGGTGCTGGCCCGCGCGGTGCTGCAGAAGTTCGGCGGTGACTCGCTGGCGGAGACTCGCCGCAACGTCGAGAGCTACCTGCAGGCGGTCACTGAGCGGATGCCGTCGGAGTCGCCAGTTCGGGCGTCGGGGTAGCGCGATGGCGCCGAAAGCCGTGCTGATCGGACTGCCCGGCTCCGGGAAGTCCACCATCGGGCGGCGGTTGGCCAAGGCGATGGGTGTGGCGATGCTGGACACCGACGCCGCCATCGAGGAGAAGACCGGGCGCACCGTCGCTGACATCTTCGCCAACGAAGGCGAAAAGGAATTCCGTCGCATCGAGGAAGAGGTCATCCGCGATGCGCTGGCCACCCACGACGGCGTCCTGTCGCTTGGCGGCGGCGCGGTCACCACACCCGGGGTGCGCGACGCGCTGGCCGGCCACACGGTGGTGTTCCTGGAGATCAGCGCGGCCGAAGGTGTGCGCCGGACCAGTGGCAGCACCGTGCGCCCGCTGCTGGCCGGGCCTGACCACGCCGAGAAGTACCGAACGCTGATGAACGAGCGGGTGCCGCTCTACCGGCGGGTCGCGACGATCCGGATCAACACCAACCGTCGCAACCCCGGTGCGGTTGTGCGCCATATCATTTCGCGGCTGGAGAATCCCCAACCGCCGCGCCGGCGCAGGCCGCCGTGGCGCCGCTCGTCGTCGACGTCCGAGAAGAGTTCTGCCCCAACATCTCCCACTGAGCCAGTGGAGTCCACCCCGGTCACGCCCGCCACGCCGGCGGCGCTGGCCGCCCGCCGCGCCGGAGTTCGCAAATGACAGAGTCCTCATCGCCGGTGACCATCGAGGTCGCCGTCGATCCGCCTTACCCGGTGATCGTGGGAACCGGCCTGCTCGGTGAACTCGGCGAGTTGCTCGGTGGCAGGCACAAGGTGGCGATCCTGCACCAGCCGACGCTGGCCCAGACCGCCGAGGCGATCCGCGCGCATCTGGCCGACAACGGCGTCGACGCCCACCGTATCGAGATTCCCGACGCCGAGGCAGGCAAGGACCTGCCGGTCGTCGGGTTCATCTGGGAAGTGTTGGGCCGCATCGGAATCGGTCGCAAGGACGCACTGGTCAGTCTCGGCGGCGGTGCGGCGACGGACGTGGCCGGCTTTGCCGCCGCGACCTGGCTGCGCGGTGTCGACATCGTGCACGTGCCGACCACGCTGCTGGCGATGGTCGACGCCGCCGTCGGCGGCAAGACCGGAATCAACACCGAGGCGGGTAAGAACCTGGTCGGCTCCTTCCATCAGCCCGCGGGTGTACTGGTCGACCTGGCGATGCTGGAGACGTTGCCGCACAACGAACTCGTCGCCGGGATGGCCGAGATCGTCAAGGCCGGCTTCATCGCCGACCCGAAGATTCTGGACCTCATCGAGGCCGACCCGCAGGCCGCCGTCGACCCGTCCGGCGACGTGCTGCCGGAGCTGATCCGTCGGGCCATCGCCGTCAAGGCCGAGGTGGTGGCCGCCGACGAGAAAGAGTCGGCGCTGCGCGAAATCCTCAACTACGGACACACATTGGGCCACGCCATCGAACGCCGTGAGCGCTACCAGTGGCGCCACGGCGCGGCGGTATCGGTGGGGCTGGTGTTCGCCGCGGAACTCGGCCGGCTCGCCGGGCGACTCGACGACGAGACCGCCGCCCGCCACCGCACGGTGCTGACCGCGCTGGGCCTGCCGGTGAGCTACGACGCCGACGCGCTGCCCGAACTCGTCGAGAGCATGGCCGGCGACAAGAAGACCCGCTCGGGAGTGCTGCGATTCGTGGTGCTCGACGGCCTGGCCAAGCCGGGTCGCCTGGAAGGCCCGGACCCGGCACTGCTGGCGGCGGCGTATGCGGAGGTGGCTCGATGACAACGGTTTTGGTGCTCAACGGCCCGAACCTGGACCGGCTCGGCCGGCGCGAGCCCGAGATCTACGGCAGCACGACCTACGTCGACCTCGTCACGCTGGTTGAAACCCAGGCCACTGAGCTGGGGCTGACCGCGGTGGTCCGTCAATCCAACAGCGAAGGTCAGCTGATCGACTGGCTGCACGCGGCCGCCGACGCCGGCGACCCGGTGATCCTCAACGCCGGCGCGCTGACCCACACCTCGATCGCGCTGCGCGACGCGTGCGCCGAGCTCAAGGCCCCGCTGATCGAAGTGCACATCTCGAACGTGCATGCGCGGGAAGAGTTTCGGCACCACTCCTATCTGAGCGGAGTCGCGACCGGCGTGATCGTCGGGCTGGGTATCCAGGGCTACCTGCTGGCGCTGCGCTACCTGGCCACCCTGGAAACGACGCTCGACCAGTCGTGAACAATCGGATGACGCTGGGCGGGGCCAGCGTCACGCGAGTCCTCGAAACGCAGATCCAGATGCGGACATCGCTGTTCGCCGACACCCCGGCGCAGGCGTGGGCCGACAATGCCGATCTGCTGAAGCCGCACTTCTGGGACCGCGACGCCGAGCAGTGGCGCATAGCGATGCAATCGTGGGTGGTGGAGGTCGACGGTCTGATCGTCGTGGTCGACACCGGCGTGGGCAACGACCGCGAGCGGCCGCACATGCCGCCCCTGGACCATCTGTCGACGGATTTCCTCACCGCCTTCGGCGAGGCCGGCTTCGACCCGGCGGACGTCGACATCGTGGTCAACACCCACCTGCACACCGACCACGTCGGCTGGAACACCCAACTCGTCGACGGGCGATGGGTGCCGACGTTTCCCAACGCCCGCTACGTGATGCCCGAAGCCGACTACCGTTTCTTCGGCCCCGGTGGCGACGGCGAGAACGACGGTATGCGAACAGTGTTGGCCGACAGCGTGATTCCGGTGACCGAACAGACCCAGCTGTGGTCGGACGACCTGCAGCTCAGCGCGTCGCTGCGGTTGCGCCCGGCGGCCGGACACACGCCGGGCTCGTCGGTGCTGTGGCTCGACGCGGGCAGCCCCGCGGTGTTCGTCGGCGACCTGACACACTGCCCGATCCAGATCCGGCGGCCCGACGACGCGTGCGCGTTCGACGTCGATGCGGCCGCCGCCCGCGGAACCCGCAGGCGGGTGTTCACCGAGGCGGCGCAGGCCCATGCCACGGTCTTTCCCGCGCATTACCCGGGCCATGGGGGACCGGTGATCGTGGCGCGCGACAACGAGTTCGACGTCAGCGCCTGGGCGCCGCTGGACGCGATCTAGCTCTCGGCGAGGCTGTAGTTACCGCGAGGGTTGCTCGCGCTTTGTGTCGATAACGCCAGCCTGGGCGAGGACCCTTCGGGTGTGGCCGTCAAATGCCGCGAGCATGCAGCTTATCGGCGCTTCATCCAAGATTTTCGACGACAATCCGCACGCTCGGGAGACTACGACTTGTCGGACTTGCCCGTCATGTCGATCTGCTCGGTCGGCTCGTCGCGCTCGGCGGTGGCCACCGGCGAGGTGTGCGCCTCGGTGGCGGCGGACTCGTTGTGCCCGAGGCCCGCGATGGGTCCCGTGCGGTCGTCCTCACGTGCGGCGTCGAACACGTCACCGGTGCTGCCGTCCTCGCGGCGACGTTCCTGCGGCGGCCGCTTGCGGTCGACCAGGAAGCGGCCGAGCGCCACGGCGGCGATCGCGGGCACGAACACCATCAGCGCGGTGAACGCCGCGAAGGTGGTGACCTCGCTGATCAGCCCTTCGGCGTACACGTTCTTGTAGAACAGCGAAATGATCCAGGTGACCAGGCCGCTGAGGATGCCGGCGACGAGTCCAGCCAGCAGCCAGGTCATCGCCAGATCGCGACGGCGGTCCGGGTCGGGCTGGGCGTTGGCGTCGGCGCGCCCGTCGATCAGGCCCCACAGGAACGACGCGATACCGAACAGCACGACCAGCACGATGCTGATCAGTCCCGCCTTGGTCTCGTAGATGTTGATCAGCGTGCCTTGCACGATACGAACGATCACCATGCCGGCAGCGAACGCCAGGCCGCGCAACAACCACGTAGTCATGAGTGATGAGCGTAGCGAGTACCGTCAGCGAACGTGACACATTCCCAACGTCGGGACCGGCTGGCCGCCAAGCTGGCGGCCGACGGATTGGACGCCATCCTGATCAGTGACCTGGTCAACGTGCGTTACCTGTCGGGTTTCAGCGGGTCGAACGCGGCGCTACTGGTGTTCGCCGGCGACACGCCCGACGTGTTGGCCACCGATTCTCGCTATCGGACGCAGGCCGCGCAGCAGGCGCCGGACCTGGAAACCGTGATCGAACGGGCCTGCGGACGCCACCTGGTCGGCCGCGCGGTGGCCGACGGGGCCCGCCGGATCGGCTTCGAAAGCCACGTCGTCACCGTCGACGGGTTCGACGTGCTGGCCGGCGAGGTCGACGACCAGCCGGCAGCCGAGCTGGTCCGCGCGTCCGGCAAGGTCGAGGCGCTGCGCGAGATCAAAGATGCCGGTGAGCTCGCGCTGCTGCGGCTGGCTTGCGAGGCCGCCGACGCGGCGCTGTTGGTGCTGGTCAGCAGCGACGGGCTGCGGCCCGGGCGCACCGAGAAGGAGGTCGGTCGGCAGCTCGAGGCGCTGATGCTCGAGCACGGCGCGGACGGCCCGTCGTTCGAGACCATCGTGGCCACCGGCGCCAACTCGGCGATCCCGCACCACCGGCCCACCGACGCGGTGCTGGCCGCCGGTGACTTCGTCAAGATCGACTTCGGCGCACTGGTCGGCGGCTACCACTCCGACATGACCCGCACTTTCGTGCTGGGCACGGCGGCGGACTGGCAGCGGGAGATCTACCAGCTGGTCGCCGCGGCGCAGCGGGCAGGCCGGGAGGCCCTGGACGTCGGCGCGGAACTGCGTGACGTGGACGGCGCGGCTCGGCAGGTGATCGTCGACGCCGGATACGGCGAGTTCTTCGGCCACGGCCTGGGGCATGGCGTCGGATTGCAGATCCACGAAGCACCGGGAATCAACTCCGCTGCCGCCGGTACACTGCTTGCTGGCTCCGTGGTGACCGTGGAACCCGGTGTCTACCTGCCCGACCGTGGCGGTGTCCGCATCGAGGACACCCTGGTCCTCGGCGACCGGAGCGAACTGCTGACCCGGTTCCCCAAGGAACTGGCTGTCCTGACCTAGGAGAACGACCGACTGTGGCATCAACTGCCGACTTTAAGAACGGCCTCGTGCTGAACATCGACGGCCAGCTCTGGCAGATCATCGAGTTTCAGCACGTCAAACCGGGTAAGGGCCCGGCGTTCGTGCGCACCAAGCTCAAGAACATCCTCTCCGGCAAGGTCGTCGACAAGACCTACAACGCCGGTGTGAAGGTGGAGACCGCGACCGTCGACCGGCGCGACGCCACCTACCTCTACCGCGACGGTTCGGATTTCGTGTTCATGGACTCCGAGGACTTCGAGCAGCACCCGCTGCCCGAGGCGCTGGTCGGTCGCATGGCCGGCTTCCTGCTCGAGGGCATGCCGGTGCAGATTGCGTTCAACGAGGGGTCGCCGCTGTACCTGGAGCTGCCGGTGACGGTCGAGCTCGAGGTCAGCCACACCGAGCCCGGCCTGCAGGGCGACCGGTCCAGCGCGGGCACCAAGCCCGCGACGCTGGAGACCGGGGCCGAGATCCAGGTGCCGCTGTTCATCAACACCGGCGACAAGCTCAAGGTCGATTCCCGCGACGGCAGCTACCTGGGGCGTGTGAACGCCTGATATGGCCGACCGCAAGGCCGACAAGGGTCGGCATCAGGCGCGCAAGCGCGCCGTCGACCTGCTGTTCGAGGCCGAGGCCCGCGGCCTGACGCCGGCCGAGGTGGCCGATGCGCGCATCGCGCTGGCCGAGGCCAACTCCGAGGTGTCGGCGCTGAATCCGTACACGGTCACCGTCGCCCGGGGCGTCACGACGAACTCGGCCCACATCGACGAGTTGATCACCTCGCACCTGCAGGGCTGGACGCTGGAGCGGCTGCCCGCGGTGGACCGGGCGATCCTGCGAGTGGCGGTCTGGGAGTTGCTGCACGCCGAGGACGTTCCGGAGCCGGTGGCCGTCGACGAGGCGGTCGAGCTGGCCAAGGAGCTGTCGACCGATGAGTCGCCGGGCTTCGTCAACGGGGTGCTGGGCCAGGTCATGCTGGTGACCCCGCAGATCCGTGCGGCCGCCGCCGCGGTCCGGGGCGCGACGCCCGAGGCGTAATCTCCCCGGCATGGACGCCGAGGAGCACTTCGCGACCCTGGCCGCGGTCTGGGACGAGCACGCGGAAGCCATGGACGCCGCGATGGGCGAGCACGGCTGGGCGGCACGGGCTGCGCTGGCCGCCGCTCCGGGCGAACGGGTCATCGACGTGGGTTGCGGGGCCGGGCTCGCGGCGGTCGCGCTGGGCGCCGAGGTGGGCCCTGACGGCTGGGTGGCCGCGGTGGATGTGGCTGCCGAGATGGTGGCCGCCGCCGCTCGACGCATGTCGGCGGCCGGTGTGCATGGTGTGGCGGTGACCGCCGATGCCGGGACCGCCGACCTGGCCGAGGTGGCCGGCGCCGGTGTGCCGTTCGACGCCGTGCACGCCCGATTCGGACTGATGTTCTTCGACGATCCAGAGTCGGCTCTGCGCAACATCTTTCGAGCGCTGCGCCCCGGTGGCCGACTGGCCGCGTCGGTGTGGCAGCAGCTGCTCGACAATCTCTGGATGGTGCTGACGACCGCGACGGCACTGCCGATCCTCGGTGCGCAACGGCCGCCCTTGCCCGAACCCGGCCAACCCGGGCCGTTCTCGATGGCCGACCCCGATGCGACCACCGCGCTGCTGACCGGCGCGGGCTTCGTCGACGTGACGATCCGCCCGGTCGACGCGCCCTTCCTGTTCGAGGGTGACGGTCACGCCGCGGCGGAGCGGGTACTGAGCGCCGGGCCGCTCGGGCCGGCGTTCCTGGCGGCCGACGCGACCACACGCCGGGAGGCGGTCGCCGGCGTGGTCGCCGCACTGGACCAATACCGCAGTCCGACCGGCTATCTGGTCCCGGCCGCGTCCTGGTGTGTGACGGCGCGGCGACCCTGATGCCGAGTGGGTCAGGCGGTCGGCTGAGTGCCACCGACTGGGTGGAGGCCGGCTTCTCGCTGCTGGCCACCGACGGTGTCAAGGCGCTGACCGTCGGGCGGCTGTGCGAGCGCGTCGGTGCGACCAAGGGCAGCTTCTACTGGCACTTCGCCGACATCGGCGCCTACCGGCGGGCAATGGCCGACACCTGGGCCGAGGTCAACGACACCGACCGCGCCGAGTTCGCCGGCCTTGCCGAACTGCCCCCGCGGGAGCGGCTCGCCCGCATGATGAGAGCCCTTCTCGGTCAACGGCATTGGATGCTGGAGCGGGCGATGCGCGAGTGGGCGCGTACCGATGCCGACATCGCCGCGGCGGTGTCGGCCTCCGACCGGCGGGTGCGCCGCGCGGTGCGGCAGGCCTACCTCGACGACGGCTTCAGCGCCGCCGACGCCGACGTCCGAGCCGATGCGACGTTCGCGGCCGGCGTGGGATTCCTGCACCTGTCCGCGACCGCCCCCGGCCCGAAAGCCGCAGCGCAGCAACAGCGTTTCCTCGACATCATGCTGCGGCATTAAGAACCATACCAAAAGGTATGGTAGCGTCGGCTGATGATCAGCGACGACTTCGTGGCATGTCTGGCGCAGCGCGCGGCCGAGGCCGAAGAGTTGCGCCGCCTCCCGGACGCCACCATCGCCGACTTCCGTGCCAGCGGCCTGGCCCGGCTGCTGTTGCCGGCCCGCTACGGCGGTGAGCAGGCACCGTTCCCCGCGATCCTGGAACCGGTGCGGCGGATGGCGCACGGCTGCGCGTCCAGCGCCTGGACGTTGGGCTTCTACACGCTGCACAACTGGATGCTCGCGCTGTTCGGCGAGCGGGCGCAGGACGAGGTCTTCGCCGGCGGCCCGGTGCTGTGTCCGGCGCCGTTGGCGCCGACCGGCCGCGGCGTCCCGGTCGACGGCGGGGTGCGATTGTCCGGGCGATGGTCGTGGGCCACCGGGATCATGGCCGCCGACTGGGTGATGGTGGGCGCGCTGTGCGGGCCCGATGACGGAATGTATCCCGCGTTGGTGCTGCTGCCCGCCGACGATGTTGCGGTGCAGGATGTGTGGCACACCGATGGAATGCGGGGGACCGGATCCCACGACGTGCTGGTGAACGACGTCTTCGTGCCCGAACACCGGCTGGTCGGTGTGATCGACGTGTACGGCGGGACGGCGCCGGGGGCTGCGCTCCACGACGCGAGCGCCTACCGCTGGCCGATGGTCCCCGCGCTGGCACTGCTCGCGGCAATGCCGGCGTTGGGTGCGGCCGAGGCCGTCGCCGACGGGTTCGCCACCCGCCTCGGCGAACGGGTGCTGGCCTACTCGGGCGTCGCGCAGAAGCAGCAGCCGGCCGCGCAGATCCGCCTCGGCGACGCCCGGGTGCGGCTGCGCGCCCTGCACGGACTGCTGAGCGACACCGTCGAGACAATCGAGGGCATGGTCGACGAGGGTGCCCGGATACCGCGCGCCGTGCGGGCCCAGGCCCGGGTCGCGGCCGCGCACATCGTGCACGAATCCCGCGCCGTCGTCGCCGACCTTCTCGAATCATCCGGTGCCAGTGCGCATTTCCTGCACAATCCGCTGCAACGCGCCAAGCGCGACATCGACGTCATCTCCGGCCACGTGGTATTCGACTACGACGTCAGCCGCGAACTCGCCGGCGCGCTGGAGATCGGGGCGCCGGTCTCGCCGATCGCGATGGTCTAGAGGCCGAGCGCACCGTAGGTGCGGCGGACGAACTTCGGCTGTACCGACTGCAGCTTGGCCAGCGAGGTGTTGCCTGCCACCGCGGCGGCCGGCGCGCTCAGGTTCGGATAGTTCTGGATCAGGTAGATCAGGATCAGGTCGTTGGCCGGGTCGGCCTGCCACCAGGTGCCGTAGGCGCCGGGCCAGCTGAAGGTGCCCAGCCCGCCGGGGCCGTACAACTGCGCGGATTTCGCCGGATCGGTGACCACCGAGAGGTTCAGGCCGAAGCCGCGGCCCATCCAGAACGGCAGGCCGAGGAACGGGAACTTCTTCTGCTCCTCGGTCAGCCGGTCGGCGCGCATCAGCCGCACCGATTCCTCGGAGAGGACCCGTACCCCGTCGACGGTGCCGCCGCCCAGCAGCATCCGGGCGAACCGCAGGTAGTCATCGACGGTCGTCACCAAACTCGCACCGCCCTGGCAGAAGCGAGGCTCGGTGACCGGTATCGGGCCCATCGCGTCGTGCTGCAGGCCGGACTCCTCGTCGAGGCGATACATCGTGGCCGCCCGGGCGCGTTTGTCGGGGGAGATGAAGAACCCGGTGTCGGGCATCCCGAGTGGCTCGAAGATCCGCTCTGCGAGCACGGCCTGCAGGGACTTGCCTTCGATCCGGGACAGGACGATGCCGAGGACGTCGGTGGCGTGGCTGTAGGTGAGCCGCTCGCCGGGCTGGTGCACCAGCGGCAGCTGCGCGACCTCGGCCAGCCAGTGGTCCTGGTCCTGACGGAACGAGACCCGGCCGTAGGCACGGCTGATCGGACCGGTCACCGAGAACACGTAGGCCAGCCCGCTGCGGTGAGTCATCAGGTCGTCGATGGTGATCGGCCGGCGCGCCGGCACCGTCTGATCCAGCGGGCCGGTCGGATCCACCAGCACCTGCATGTCGGCCAGCTCCGGCAGCCAGCGGGTGACGGGATCGGACAGTGTGAGCTTGCCCTCCTCGAGCAGGCTCATCGCCGCCGCCACCGTCACCGGCTTGGTCATCGAGGCAACCCGGAAGATCGTGTCCCGCTGCATGGGTAGTCCGGCTTCGACGTCGCGGTAGCCGATCTCGTTGACCTGCAACACATTTCCACGTTGCCAGGCGAGAGTGACCGCTCCGGCCAGCACTCCGGTGTCGACTGCCTGCACGACGGAGGTGCGGTTGTCTCCGAGATTCACCGTCAGGATTCTACTGACCGGCGTGTTTCGCGATCGTTGGCGTTCACCTGTTAAGCTGCCCGGCAGTTCGACATCCTTTAACGATCCGTCCAGAGAGGCGGAGAAGGAGGTCCGGAAAGCTCGTGGGCTCTACCGACCGCGAATTGATGTCCGATGCGGACGTCGCTCGAACCGTTTCCCGCATCGCCCATCAGATCATCGAGAAAACCGCTCTCGACGGCCCCGATGCACCCCGCGTCATCCTCCTCGGCATCCCCACCCGTGGCGTCACCCTGGCCAACCGGCTGGCCGCCAAGATTCACGAATTCGCCGGCGTCACCGTCGAGCGCGGCGGTCTGGACATCACGCTCTACCGCGACGACCTGGACTTCAAACCGCCCCGCGCGCTCGAAGAGACCTCCATCCCGGCGGGCGGCATCGACGGCGCGCTGGTGATCCTCGTCGACGATGTGCTCTACACCGGCCGGTCGGTGCGCTCCGCGCTCGACGCGTTGCGCGACATCGGCAGGCCCAAGGTGGTGCAACTGGCGGTCCTCGTCGACCGCGGCCACCGCGAGCTGCCGCTGCGGGCGGACTACGTCGGAAAGAACGTACCCACCTCGCGCAGCGAGAACGTCAAGGTGCGGTTGATCGAGGACGACGGCGTGGAAGGTATCTGGATCGCACCGCAGGGAGGGCCCGCCAGATGACGATCAGACATCTGCTCTCGGCGGGGGACCTTACCCGCGATGAGGCCACCGCGATCCTCGACGACGCCGACCGGTTTCGCCAGGCGCTGCTCGGCCGCGAGGTCAAGAAGCTGCCGACGCTGCGCGGACGCACGATCATCACGATGTTTTACGAGAACTCCACCCGCACCCGGGTGTCGTTCGAGGTGGCCGGAAAGTGGATGAGCGCCGACGTGATCAACGTCAGCGCCTCGGGGTCCTCGGTGGCCAAGGGGGAATCCCTGCGCGACACCGCGCTGACGCTGCGCGCGGCCGGCGCCGATGCGCTGATCATCCGGCACCCGGCCTCCGGGGCGGCGCAGCAACTGGCCGAGTGGACACTGGAACCCGACGGCACCGGGCCGTGCGTCATCAACGCCGGTGACGGCACCCACGAACACCCCACCCAGGCGCTGCTGGACGCGCTGACGCTGCGCCAGCGCCTCGGCGACATCGAGGGCCGCCGCGTGGTGATCGTCGGCGACATCCTGCACAGTCGGGTGGCGCGGTCGAACGTGTCGCTGCTGGCGACGCTCGGCGCCGAGGTGGTGCTGGTGTCGCCGCCCACGCTGCTGCCGGTGGGGGTGGCCGACTGGCCGGTGACGGTGTCGCACGATCTCGACGCCGAACTGCCCGCCGCCGACGCGGTGATGATGCTGCGGGTACAGGCCGAACGGATGAACGGCGGATTCTTCCCCTCCGAGCGGGAGTACTCCATCCGGTACGGGCTGTCCGATCGCAGGCAGGCCGTACTTCCCGGACATGCGGTAGTGCTGCACCCCGGCCCGATGCTGCGCGGCATGGAGATCTCCTACGCGGTGGCAGATTCGACGCAATCGGCTGTGCTGCAACAGGTTTCCAACGGTGTGCACGTCCGGATGGCGGTGCTCTTCCATCTGCTGGTCGGCACGGACGAGGCGGTGTCGGTATGAGCGTGGTGATCCGCGGTGTGCGGCTCTACGGCGAGGGTGATGAGGTCGACGTGCTGGTCGCCGACGGGCAGATCGCCGAGATCGGACCCAAGCTTGCGGTGCCCGATGACGCCGACGTGATCGACGCCACCGGACAGGTGTTGCTGCCAGGGTTCGTCGACCTGCACACCCATCTGCGCGAGCCTGGCCGCGAATACGCCGAGGACATCGAAACCGGCTCGGCCGCAGCCGCTCTGGGTGGCTACACCGCGGTGTTCGCGATGGCCAACACCGATCCGGTGGCCGACAGCCCGGTGGTGACCGACCACGTGTGGTGCCGCGGTCAGCAGGTCGGCCTGGTCGACGTGCACCCGGTCGGCGCGGTGACGGTGGGGCTGGAAGGCAAGCAGCTCACCGAGATGGGCCTGATGGCCGCCGGTGTGGCGCAGGTGAAGATGTTCTCCGACGACGGCATTTGCGTGCACGACCCGCTGGTGATGCGCCGCGCGCTGGAGTACGCCACCGGCCTCGGTGTGCTGATCGCCCAGCACGCCGAGGAGCCGCGGCTGACGGTCGGCGCCGTTGCGCACGAGGGCCCCAACGCCGCGCGGCTCGGACTGGCCGGCTGGCCGCGGGCCGCCGAGGAGTCGATCGTCGCCCGCGACGCCCTGCTGGCCCGTGACGCCGGTGCCCGCGTGCACATCTGCCACGCCTCCACCGCCGGAACCGTCGAACTCATCAAATGGGCCAAGGGACAGGGCATTTCGATCACCGCCGAGGTAACTCCGCATCATCTGCTGCTCGACGACACCCGGCTGGCCACCTACGACGGCGTGAACCGGGTGAACCCGCCGCTGCGCGAGGCCACCGATGCCCAGGCCCTGCGGCAGGCGCTGGCCGACGGAGTGCTGGACTGCGTGGCCACCGACCACGCGCCGCACGCCGAGCACGAGAAGTGCTGCGAGTTCTCCCGGGCTCGGCCCGGCATGCTCGGGCTTCAGACCGCGCTGTCGGTGGTCGTCGAGACGATGGTGCAGACCGGTCTGCTGGATTGGCGCGGTGTCGCGCGGGTGATGAGCGAAAACCCGGCCCGCATCGTCGGGTTGGACGATCAGGGCCGCCCGTTGGAGGTGGGCGAGCCGGCCAACCTCGTCGTCGTCGACCCCGACGCCACCTGGGTGGTCGAGGGCACCGAGCTGGCCAGCCGCTCGGCCAACACCCCGTTCGCGGCGATGACGTTGCCTGCGACGGTCACTGCCACGCTGCTGCGCGGCGTTGTGACGGCGCGAAATGGGAAGAGTCCGGCATGAATACCGGTACGGCGATCGGCTCGTTCGTCTTCGCGTTCGTGATCGTCGTCATCATCGGCGTGCTGATCGGCCGGATGCTGCGCGGCTGGAAGCAGCGGGCCCGTCGGCAACACGACCTGCTGGGCGAACTGCCCGCGCTGCCCGATCTGCTCGGTTCGGCCACCGTCGCGCCGACCCGGGGCCTCTATGTGGGCAGCACGCTGGCGCCAAATTGGCTGGAACGCATCGCCGCCGGCGACCTAGGCTATCGGTCGAAGGCGGTGTTGACCCGCTATCCCGAGGGCATCCTGCTCGAGCGTTCCGGCGCGACCCCGATCTGGATCCCGCAGGATGCCATCACCGCCATCCGTACCGAGCGCGGACTGGCCGGGAAAGTCATTCCCGGTGGCCGGAACAAAACCGATTCGCCGGCAGGCATTTTGGCGATCCGGTGGCGGCTGCCGTCAGGCACTGAGATTGATACGGGTTTTCGCGGTGACGACCGCCGCGATTACGCCCGGTGGACGACAACAGGAGAAGCAGCGTGACGGGTAAAGCCCATCTGGTGTTGGAGGACGGGCGGGTCTACACCGGCACCGAGTTCGGCGCCGTCGGAGAGACTCTCGGCGAGGCGGTGTTCTCCACCGGGATGTCCGGCTATCAGGAGACGTTGACCGACCCCAGCTACCACCGGCAGATCGTGGTGGCCACCGCCCCGCAGATCGGCAACACCGGCTGGAACCACGAGGACGCCGAAAGCCGTGGCGACAAGATCTGGGTGGCGGGCTACGTCGTGCGCGACCCGTCGCCGCGCGCGTCGAACTGGCGGGCCACCGGCACCCTGGACGACGAACTCAAGCGGCAGGGCATCGTCGGGATTGCCGGCATCGACACCCGTGCGGTGGTGCGCCACCTGCGCAGCCAGGGCTCGATGAAGGCCGGGGTGTTCTCCGGCTCCGCGCTCGCCGGCACCGACGAGCTGCTGAGCCGGGTGCGCAACCAGCCCTCGATGCTCGGCGCCGACCTGGCCGGCCAGGTGTCCACCGACGCCGTTTACACCGTGGAAGCCGAAGGTGCACAACGGTTCACCGTCGCGGCAATCGACCTCGGCATCAAAACCAACACTCCACGCAACTTCGCCAAGCGGGGCATCGCGACGCATGTGCTGCCCGCCAACGCGACGTTCGAGCAGATCGCCGACCTGCGCCCGGACGGGGTGTTCCTGTCCAACGGCCCCGGTGATCCGGCGACCGCCGACCACATCGTCGGGGTCACCCGCGAGGTGCTCGGCGCCGGGATCCCGCTGTTCGGCATCTGTTTCGGCAACCAGATCCTGGGCCGGGCGCTGGGCCGGTCCACCTACAAGATGGTGTTCGGCCACCGCGGCATCAACGTGCCGGTGATCGACCACCAGACCGGCACTGTCGCGATCACCGCCCAGAACCACGGCTTCGCGTTGGAAGGCGAAGCGGGTGAGGTCTTCGACACCGACTTCGGCCCGGCCATCGTCAGTCACACCTGCGCCAACGACGGTGTCGTCGAGGGCATCAAACTCGTTGATGGACGGGCTTTCTCGGTGCAATACCACCCGGAGGCCGCAGCCGGCCCACATGATGCGAACTACCTGTTCGACCAATTCATCGACCTGATGGCGGGGGAGAAGTAGATGCCACGTCGCGACGATCTCAAGCATGTCCTGGTCATCGGATCCGGTCCGATCCTGATCGGGCAGGCCGCCGAGTTCGACTACTCCGGCACCCAGGCCTGCCGCGTCCTGCGCGCTGAGGGACTCGAGGTGACGCTGATCAACTCGAACCCGGCGACGATCATGACCGACCCGGAGTACGCCGACCACACCTACGTCGAGCCGATCACCCCGGCGTTCGTCGAGAAGGTGATCGCCCAGCAGGCCGCGCGCGGCAACAAGATCGACGCTGTGCTGGCCACCCTGGGCGGGCAGACCGCGCTGAACACCGCCGTCGCGCTCTACGAAAACGGTGTGTTGGAGCGCTACAACGTCGAGATGATCGGCGCCGACTTCGACGCGATCCAGCGCGGTGAGGACCGGCAGCGGTTCAAGGATATCGTCGCCAAAGTCGGTGGCGAGTCGGCGAAGTCGCGGGTCTGCTACACCATGGAGGAGGTCCGGGACACCGTCGCCGAGCTCGGCCTGCCGGTGGTCGTGCGGCCCTCGTTCACGATGGGCGGCCTGGGCTCGGGCATGGCGTACTCGGTCGAGGATGTCGAGCGGATGGCCGGTGACGGGCTCGCCGCGTCGCCGACCGCGAACGTGCTGATCGAGGAATCGATCTACGGCTGGAAGGAATTCGAGCTCGAACTGATGCGCGACCACCACGACAACGTGGTGGTGGTGTGCTCGATCGAAAACTTCGACCCGATGGGTGTGCACACCGGTGACTCGGTGACCGTCGCCCCGGCGATGACGCTGACCGACCGCGAGTACCAGGTCATGCGGGATCTCGGCATCGCGATCCTGCGCGAGGTCGGCGTCGACACCGGCGGCTGCAACATCCAGTTCGCGGTCGACCCGAAAGACGGCCGGCTCATCGTGATCGAGATGAACCCCCGGGTGTCGCGATCCAGCGCGCTGGCGTCGAAGGCCACCGGCTTCCCGATCGCCAAGATCGCCGCCAAGCTTGCGATCGGCTACACGCTCGACGAGATCGTCAACGACATCACCAAGGAAACCCCGGCCTGCTTCGAGCCGACGCTGGACTACGTGGTGGTCAAGGCGCCGCGGTTCGCGTTTGAGAAGTTCCCCGGCGCCGACCCCACGCTGACCACCACGATGAAGTCCGTCGGCGAGGCAATGTCGTTGGGCCGCAACTTCATCGAAGCGCTCGGCAAGGTGATGCGCTCGCTGGAGACCACCCGCGCCGGTTTCTGGACCGGCCGCGACGACGACGGCTCGGTGACTGATGTACTGGACCGGCTGCGCACCCCGACCGAGGGGCGGCTCTACGACATCGAGCTGGCGCTGCGCCTTGGCGCCAGTGTGGAAGACACCGCGGCGGCCTCCGGCGTCGACCCGTGGTTCGTCGAGCAGATCGCCGGGTTGGTAGCGCTGCGGCAGGAACTGCTCGAGGCGCCGGTCCTCGACGAGGACCTGCTGCGCCGGGCCAAGCACAGTGGACTGTCGGATCGCCAGATCTCCTCGCTGCGTACCGAATTGGCCGGGGAAGCCGGGGTCCGTGCGCTGCGGCAGCGGCTCGGCATCCACCCGGTGTTCAAGACCGTCGACACCTGCGCCGCGGAGTTCGAGGCCAAGACCCCGTACCACTACTCCAGCTATGAGCTGGACCCCGCCGCCGAGACCGAGGTGGCCCCGCAGACTGAGCGGCCGAAGGTGCTGATCCTCGGTTCCGGGCCGAACCGCATCGGGCAGGGCATCGAGTTCGACTACAGCTGCGTGCACGCCGCGACCACGCTCAGCGAGGCCGGCTTCGAAACCGTGATGGTCAACTGCAACCCCGAGACGGTGTCCACCGACTACGACACCGCCGACCGGCTGTACTTCGAGCCGCTCACCTTCGAGGACGTGCTCGAGGTGTACCACGCCGAATCGCAGTCCGGGCAGGGCGGCCCGGGTGTGGTCGGGGTGATCGTGCAGCTCGGCGGGCAGACGCCGCTGGGGCTGGCGCAGCGGCTGGCCGACGCCGGCGTGCCGATCGTCGGCACCCGGCCGGAGGCCATCGACCTGGCCGAGGACCGTGGCCGCTTCGGGCAGGTGCTGCACAACGCGGGCCTGCCCGCACCGAAGTTCGGCACCGCCACCAGCTTCGAGCAGGCCCGCGAGATCGCCGCCCGCATCGGCTATCCGGTACTGGTGCGACCGTCGTATGTGCTCGGTGGGCGCGGCATGGAGATCGTCTACGACGAGAAGACGCTGCACGGCTACATCACCCGGGCCACCCAGCTCTCGCCCGAACACCCCGTGCTGGTCGACCGGTTCCTCGAGGACGCCATCGAGATCGACGTCGACGCGCTGTGCGACGGCACCGAGGTCTACATCGGCGGCGTGATGGAGCACATCGAGGAGGCCGGCATCCACTCCGGCGACTCGGCGTGCGCGCTGCCGCCGGTGACGCTGGGCCGCAGCGACATCGAGGCCGTGCGGCGGGCTACCGAGGCCATCGCGCACGGCGTCGGGGTGGTCGGGCTGCTCAATGTGCAGTACGCACTCAAGGACGACGTCCTCTATGTCCTGGAGGCCAACCCGCGGGCCAGCCGCACCGTGCCGTTCGTCTCCAAGGCGACCGCCGTGCCGCTGGCCAAGGCGTGTGCACGAGTCATGCTGGGCGCCAGCATCTCTCAGCTGCGCGCCGAAGGGGTCCTGGCCGCCACCGGCGACGGTGCGACGCCCGCGCCGAATGCGCCGATCGCGGTGAAGGAGGCGGTGCTGCCATTCCACCGCTTCCGCAAGGCCGACGGCTCCGGGATCGACTCGCTGCTCGGGCCGGAGATGAAGTCCACCGGCGAGGTGATGGGTATCGACCGCGACTTCGGCAGCGCGTTCGCCAAGAGTCAGACCGCCGCGTACGGCTCGCTGCCCAGCACCGGCACGATTTTCGTCTCGGTGGCCAACCGCGACAAACGCTCGCTGGTGTTCCCGGTCAAGCGGCTGGCCGACCTCGGCTTCCGGGTACTGGCCACCGAGGGCACTGCGGAGATGTTGCGCCGCAACGGGATTCCCTGCGACGTCGTGCGCAAGCATTTCGAGGAGCCCGGCGATGGCCGCCCGGCGATGTCCGCGGTGGACGCGATCGTCGCCGGTGACGTGAACATGGTGATCAACACCCCGTACGGCAACTCCGGGCCGCGCATCGACGGCTACGAGATCCGGTCGGCCGCGGTGTCGATGAACGTCCCGTGTATCACCACCGTGCAGGGCGCCTCGGCTGCCGTGCAGGGGATCGAGGCCGGCATCCGCGGCGATATCGACGTGCGCTCGCTGCAGGAACTGCACGCCGCCCTCGGTCATGACTGAGACGTTCGGCGTCCGGCTGGCTGCCGCGATCGCCGAGCGCGGTCCGCTGTGCCTGGGCATCGACCCGCACCCGGAACTGCTGCGCGCCTGGGATCTGCCGGTCAGCGCCGACGGTTTGGCCCGGTTCAGTGAGATCTGCGTGCAGGCCTACGCCGGCTTCGCGATCGTCAAGCCGCAGGTGGCGTTCTTCGAGGCTTACGGCTCAGCGGGTTTCGCGGTGCTCGAAACCACGACGGCCGCACTGCGAGAAGCCGGCGTGCTGGTGCTCGCCGACGCCAAGCGCGGCGACATCGGGTCGACGATGGCGGCCTATGCCCAGGCGTGGGCCGGTGACGGACCACTGGCCGCCGACGCCGTCACCGCGTCGCCGTATCTCGGATTCGGCTCACTGCAGCCACTTTTGGAGCTCGCCGCCGCAAACGGGCGGGGAGTGTTCGTATTGGCGGCGACATCTAATCCGGAAGGCGCATCGATCCAGCGGGCGGTAGCGGGGGAGCGGACCGTCGCGCAATCGATCGTCGACGACGCCGCCGCGATCAATCGGGCCGATCCCGCCCGGCCGGGGTCGGTCGGCGTCGTCGTCGGCGCCACGTTGGACGTGGTGCCCGATCTCAGCGGGCTCGGTGGACCGGTGCTGGTGCCCGGGGTCGGCGCCCAGGGCGGGCGCCCCGAGGCGCTCGGTGGTCTCGGGGGCGCCCGGCCCGGCCAACTGCTGCCCACGGTGTCCCGCGAGGTGTTGCGTGCAGGCCCGGATGTCGCCGCGATCCGGGCGGCAGCCGAGCGGCTGCGCGACGCGGTCGCCTACCTCGGGTAGCTCACAGCGGGATCCACACCCCGAAGAGCCAGAACCCCCAAGCCTGATAGCCCTGGTCGAACACCGGGCTCACCCAGTTGCCGTTGTAGTTGAACGGCTGGTGATCCCATCGCCCCTGGTCGATGCCGCGCCAGCCCAGGTCGGGCGGCGGCGGCCCGGGACGCCAGCCGCGGTCGTCGTCCCCGCGCCATTGCGGCCCGCCAGGCCCGCCACCAGGGCCGCCCCGCCAGTCGGCCGGACCAGGGCCACGGCGGTCGCCTCCCGGTCCGTCAGGCCCGCGCTGGCCCGGTCCCTGGCAGCCCTGGAATTCGCACTGGCCCGGGCCGGGGCCGGGGCCGGGGTCGGCCAGGGCAGGAGCTACCCCCACCGTCAGTCCCGCGATAGTGATCCCGGCCGCCAGCGCGGCAACCCGGGTCGAATGAGTGATGGACATGGCACGTCCCTTCGAGGTTCGAACAACTCGGCTGAACCCCCGACATCGGCCACGTTAGGTAGTGGGGCTATGCAAAATCTTTCGCCGAGCTGTGCGTGCGCTAAGTGGTCGCTCAGGGTCGCTTCGACACGCCCGACACGCCGCGACCTGCCTGTGAGGTGAAATTTGGCCCGGCCGCACCCGGGCGGCGTGACGGGAGGTCACGGGCGAATCACGCATGCCCGCTGAACATGCAGGTAGGACGGCATTTTCCGAGCTGATCGCGAAGATCCGCGCGCCGCCGCCGGGCCTGCGGACGACTGTCCCGACAGGTGTCCGGACAACATGATCTTGGGCCATATCCTGCGGCTTTGCACCGGTAAGCAGGGGGTGGGGTTAGATTTCGTCAGAGAGCGTGGGTACGGTCGCTGTCGCTGGCTGAAGTACCCGGCCCAGGCAAAACAATGATGGTGATGAGACGGAGGAACCCGTGGCCCTTCCCCAGTTGACCGACGAGCAGCGCGCAGCCGCGTTGGAGAAGGCTGCTGCCGCGCGTCGCGCACGAGCTGAGCTCAAGGATCGGCTCAAGCGTGGTGGCACCAACCTCAAGCAGGTGCTCAAGGACGCTGAGACCGACGAGGTCCTCGGCAAGATGAAGGTTTCCGCGCTGCTGGAAGCCCTGCCCAAGGTTGGCAAGGTCAAGGCGCAGGAAATCATGACCGAGCTGGAGATCGCCCCGACGCGCCGCCTGCGTGGCCTCGGCGATCGGCAGCGCAAGGCACTGCTGGAAAAGTTCGACTTCACCGCCTAGGTGGATGCCGGCGGAGGGCCGGACAGCGCGGGCGATTCGCCCGACCACCGCGGCTATGGCCGAGTGGTGGTGCTGTCCGGGCCATCGGCGGTAGGGAAGTCGACGGTCGTCCGCCGCCTGCGCGAGCAGCTGCCCGACCTGCACTTCAGTGTGTCGGCCACCACCCGGGCCCCGCGCCCGGGTGAGGTGGACGGCGTCGACTACCACTTCGTCACAGCCGAGCAGTTCCAGCACCTGATCGACCGCGGTGACCTGCTCGAATGGGCAGACATCCACGGCGGCCTCCACCGATCCGGCACGCTGGCCGCGCCGGTGGCCGAGGCCGCGGCGGCGGGACATCCGGTGCTGATCGAGGTCGACCTGGCCGGCGCCGAGGCCGTCAAACGGGCGATGCCCGAGGCCTTGTCGGTGTTCCTCGCACCGCCCAGCTGGGAGGCGCTCGAGCAGCGGCTGGCCGGCCGGGGCACCGAAACCCACGAGCAAGTCGAGCGTCGCCTGGCCACCGCCCGTGCCGAGCTCGCAGCTCAGGACCGGTTCGACGTCGTCGTCGTGAACAGTCAATTGGAGTCGGCCTGCGCCGAATTGGTATCCTTGCTGGTGGGCTCGAGAAATTTGGACAGTTGAGAGCCCCGAAGCCGGCGTGAGACGTCGATAACCCGCCGCACACACCGAATCAGACACATACATCCGCCAGGAAGAAGTTCTACGTGACGCAAGCCAGCACGGATCACTACGATCCGGCCCCGGGTGCCGCAACCGCCTATGACACGCCCTTGGGCATCACCAACCCGCCCATCGACGAGTTGCTGGACCGGGTGTCGAGCAAGTACGCGCTGGTGATCTACGCGGCCAAGCGCGCCCGCCAGATCAACGACTACTACAACCAGCTCGGCGACGGCATCCTCGAATACGTCGGCCCGCTGGTCGAGCCTGGCCTGCAGGAGAAGCCGCTGTCGATCTCGATGCGCGAGATCCACGGTGACCTGCTCGAGCACACCGAAGGCGAGTAGCCCACCAGCCGGGGCTCATTGATGAACCGCAAGCGGATCATCGTCGGCGTCGCCGGGGGCATCGCCGCGTACAAGGCGTGCTCGGTGATCCGCCAGCTCAGCGAGGCCGGCCACGAGGTCCGCGTCATCCCCACCGAATCGGCATTGCGATTCGTCGGCGCCGCGACCTTCGAGGCGCTGTCCGGGCATCCTGTCCGCACCGGCGTGTTCGAAGACGTCGATGAAGTCCCGCACGTCCGGCTCGGCCAGGAAGCCGACCTCGTCGTCGTCGCGCCGGCCACCGCCGACCTGCTGGCCCGCGCCGTCGCCGGCCGCGCCGACGATCTGCTGACCGCGACGCTGCTGACGGCCCGCTGCCCGGTGCTGTTCGCGCCGGCCATGCACACCGAGATGTGGCTGCACCCGGCCACCGTCGCCAACGTCGAGACGCTGCGCAGTCGCGGCGCGGTCGTGCTCGAACCGGCTTCGGGGCGCCTCACCGGCGCTGACACCGGCCCCGGGCGGCTGCCCGAGCCGGAAGAGATCACCACCTTCGCCGAGCTGCTGCTGGCCCGGTCCGACGCGATGCCCTTCGACCTGAGCGGCGTCAAGCTGCTGGTGAGCGCGGGCGGCACCCGCGAGGCGATCGATCCGGTGCGCTTCATCGGCAACCGCAGCTCCGGCAAGCAGGGCTACGCGGTTGCCCGTGTCGCCGCTCAGCGCGGTGCCGACGTCACGCTGATCGCCGGCAACACCGCCGGACTCGCCGACCCGGCCGGAGTGCACGTCCTGCACATCACCTCCGCCGAGCAGCTGCACGAGGCCGTCACCAAGCACGCGCCGGATGCGCACGTGCTCGTGATGGCCGCCGCCGTCGCCGATTTCCGGCCCGCGCATGTGGCGACCAGCAAGATCAAGAAGAAGCCCGACGTCACCGAGGGGCCGACGATCGAACTGGTACGCACCGAGGACGTGCTGGCCGGGGCGGTCCGGCAGCGCACCGACGGGCAGCTGCCCAACATGCGGGCCATCGTCGGCTTCGCCGCCGAGACCGGTGACGCCAACGGGGATGTGCTGTTCCACGCCCGGGCCAAGCTGGCCCGCAAGGGCTGTGATCTCCTCGTCGTCAACGCGGTCGGCGAGGGTCGGGCGTTCGAAGTCGACAACAACGACGGATGGTTGCTGGGCGCCGACGGCACCGAGTCCGCGTTGGAACACGGGTCCAAGACGTTGATGGCAAGTCGTATCGTGGACGCGATCGCGACTCTCCTACGGCGCGAGGCCTAGCTTCGCAATAGAAGAAAAGTGCGCATAAGCCTTGCGCGGAACGTACCGTGCCGGTTTGGTCTGTCAGGGGCGGAGATACGATTCGCCGAACTAAGTTTTTTGAAAGGAATGACACTGTGAGCGCAGGTCGGCTGTTTACCAGCGAGTCGGTCACCGAGGGACACCCCGACAAGATCTGTGATGCCATCAGCGATTCGATCCTCGACTCGCTGCTCGCTGCGGACCCGAAGTCGCGCGTCGCGGTGGAAACCGCCGTCACCACCGGACAGGTGCACGTGATCGGCGAGGTGACGACGTTGGCCAAGGAAGCGTTCGCCGACATCAACGACACCGTCCGCAAGCGGATCCTGGACATCGGCTACGACTCCTCGGAGAAGGGCTTCGACGGCGAGACCGCAGGCGTCAACATCGGTATCGGCCGCCAGTCACCCGACATCGCCCAGGGCGTGGACACCGCCCACGAGACCCGCGTCGAGGGTGCCGGCGACCCGCTCGACCTGCAGGGCGCCGGGGACCAGGGTCTGATGTTCGGCTACGCCATCAAGGACACCCCGGAGCTCATGCCGCTGCCGATCGCGCTGGCGCACCGACTGGCCCGCCGCCTGACCGAGGTGCGCAAGAGCGGGGTGCTGGACTACCTGCGCCCGGACGGCAAGACCCAGGTGACCGTGCAGTACGACGGCACCACCCCGGTGCGGCTGGACACCGTGGTGCTCTCCACGCAGCACGCCGCGGGCATCGACCTCGAAGGCACTCTCGCGCCGGACATCCGCGAAAAGGTTGTCAACACCGTGCTGGCCGATCTGGGCCACGACACGATGGACACCTCGGACTTCCGCCTGCTGGTGAACCCGACCGGCACGTTCGTCGTCGGCGGCCCGATGGGTGACGCCGGCCTGACCGGCCGCAAGATCATCGTCGACACCTACGGCGGCTGGGCCCGCCACGGTGGCGGTGCGTTCTCCGGCAAGGACCCGTCAAAGGTGGACCGCTCGGCCGCGTACGCGATGCGCTGGGTGGCCAAGAACGTTGTCGCCGCCGGCCTGGCCGAGCGGGTCGAGGTGCAGGTCGCCTACGCGATCGGCAAGGCCGCGCCGGTGGGACTGTTCGTCGAGACCTTCGGCTCGGAGACCGTCGACCCGGCTCGGATCGAGAAGGCCATCACCGCGGTGTTCGATCTGCGCCCGGGCGCGATCGTGCGCGACCTGGACCTGCTGCGACCGATCTACGCGCCGACCGCGGCGTACGGCCACTTCGGCCGGACTGACGTCGACCTGCCGTGGGAGCGGCTCGACAAGGTCGATGACCTGAAGAACTCGGTCTAGCCGCCCGGCTCACTCTCTGCGCCCAAACCGACGTTTGGCAGGCGAAATGCGAGACCACGCCTGTAGAACGTCGGTTTCGGCGTATGCATCTCACAAACGCCGACGCCGGAACGTCTACGTGATGTGAGAGTCAAACCGCCATTCGAGACCGTGGTGCGTGACCACGGCGGCAGCGTCTTTCGGGTCTGCTGCGCGATCGTGGGAGCGCATGACGCCGACGATGCCTGGTCGGAAACCTTTCTGGCGGCGCTGAAGGCCTACCCCGACCTCCCCGCGGACGCCAATCTCGAGGCCTGGCTGGTCACGATCGCGCACCACAAAGCCGTCGACATCACCCGGGCCCGCGCTCGGCGGGCCGTCCCGACCGACACGGTCCCCGAGTGTCCGGGCCCCCGCACGGCCGACTTCGACGACCTCGCCGCCGCGGTCGAGGAATTGCCGCCCAAACAGAAGCACGCCGTGGCCTACCACTATCTCGCCGGGCTGCCCTACAGCGAGGTCGCCGGGCTCCTCGGCGGCACTGCGGCCGCCGCCCGCCGCGCCGCCAGTGACGGCATCGCCACACTTCGACGTACCTACCTCGACATGAGAGGAGACACCCCATGACCGACGACAGCGACGCCCTCATTCGCGATCTGGAGCGAATCACGCAGCCCGCCCCCGGGAAGCTGGCCGACTTGCATCAGCGGCTGGCCGCGGCGGCCCAGCGCGAGGGTGTGCTCGACATCGCCTACCGCGTGATCGACAGCCCGGTCGGGCCGCTGCTGCTGGCCGCTACCGACCACGGGCTGCTGCGCGTCGCCTACGCCCGCGAGGATCACGACGCGGTGCTGGCGCAATTGGCCGAAAAGATAAGCCCCAGAATTCTTTACGCGCCAGATCGACTGGACCCGGCGGCACGCGAACTCGACGAGTACTTCGCTCGGACTCGCCGCAGCTTCGATCTGCGGCTGGACTGGCGGCTGGCCGGCGGGTTCCGCAGCGCCGTGCTGCACCACCTGCCCGAGATCGGCTACGGCCAGACCGCCAGTTACGCCACTGTCGCCGCCCTGGCGGGAAGTCCCAAAGCGGTCCGGGCTGTGGGAACGGCGTGTGCGAAAAACCCTCTGCCCGTTGTCGTTCCATGCCACCGCGTGGTGCGCAGCGATGGCGCGATGGGCGGTTACCTGGGCGGGCCGGAGGCCAAGCGCCTGCTGCTCGATCTGGAGGCCGCGTGATGACCGGCGTCGCGTATGACCAACGCGTCGCCGCCACCGACTGGGACGCGGTCGCTTCCGAACTGGAAACTCTCGGTGGCGCACTGACCGGCCCGCTGCTCAGCCCCGGCGAGACCGCGGAACTGGCGGCGATCTATCCGGAGGACAGCCGGTTCCGGTCCACCATCGACATGGCCCGCTACCGCTTCGGCGAAGGCCAGTACCGGTACTTCGCCCGGCCGTACCCGCAGGCGGTGGCCGAACTCAAGCACGCGCTGTATCCGCGGCTGCTGCCGATCGCCCGGGATTGGTGGCGCAAACTGCGCCGCGACCCGCCCTGGCCCGACAGTCTCGACGAGTGGCTGGACATCTGCCATCGCGCCGGGCAGACCAGAACCACCGCGCTGATGCTCAAGTACACGGCCGGTGGATGGTGTGCTCTGCACCAGGATCTCTACGGCGAGTTGGTGTTTCCGTTACAGGTCGTCATCAATCTGACCCGGCCGGACATCGATTACACCGGAGGCGAATTCCTGCTGTACGAGCAGCGTCCGCGCGCAGTCCCGCGGTACGGCGATCTCCATACCGCACGGGCACGGGCTGGTGATCACCACCCGCGAGCGGCCGGTGCTGTCCAATCGTGGCTGGGCGGCCGGTCCGGTCCGCCACGGGGTGTCCACCCTGCACACCGGATCACGCATGACGCTCGGACTGATCTTCCACGACGCGTCGTGACCACGCTGTACACCCTGAACGCTGCTGATGGTCAACAGTATTCGAGCCTGACGCCGGGGCGTCTCGGTGGGCACCGGCGGGCCAGGATCTACGGACGTCTGGACTGTCCGTCAGCGCTGCGGGCGATCGGGGCCGGCCAGTATGTGACGCACCGGGTGTTCTTCGCTGACGAGCCGACGGCCGTCGCGGCGGGCTATCGGCCCTGCGCGGTGTGCATGCCCGAGGCCTATCGCCGGTGGAAGTCACACCGCTGAGTTCTGTCCGAGTCACCGCCGAGATCGACGTTGTGCAGGCGTCATCTCGCGCTTTGTCTGCCAATCGTCGGATTGGGCGAGGGCGTCAGATGACGAAGCCGCCGTCGACGTTCCACGTGACGCCGGTGACGTAACCGGCCTCCGGTGACGCCAAATAGGCGACTGCACTGGCGATATCGCGCGGCTGGCCGTAGCGACCGACCGCGATGAACGGTCGAACCTGATCGGAGAACCCGCCCACTTCGGGGTTCATGTCGGTCGCCACCGGCCCGGGCTGAATGGTGTTGATCGTGATGCCGCGCGGCCCGAGCTCGCGAACCAGGCCGCGGGTCAGACCGGCAACCGCAGCTTTCGTCAGCGCGTACACGGCCAACCCGTTCATCGGTGCCCGATCGGCGTTGACGCTGCCGATGGTGATGATGCGTCCGCCCTCGCCCAGATGCGGGACCGCACGCTGGATGGCCGCGTACACGCCGCGCACGTTGACTGCGAGGAGCCGGTCGAAATCCTCCAGCGAGAACTCGTCGATCGTCCCGGCCAGCGCAATGCCGGCGTTGTTGACCAGGATGTCCAGGCCGCCGAGGCTCGCGACCGTCTCGTCGATCGCCGCGGCGACGGCGTCGGCGTCGGCGCTGTCGGCCTGGATGGCGACGACCTTGCCTCCGGCGGCGACGAGTTCGTCGGCCAATGCCTGTGCCGTTTGCGCGGAGGATTGACGCGGAGGATTGATAGGTGAACGCCACCGCGGCACCGTCGGCGACCAGACGGCGCACGATCTCGGCGCCGATCCCGCGCGAACCGCCGGTGACCAGCGCACGCCGGCCGGCCAGGGGAGTGGTCATCGAGTTCCTCCGTTGCTCAAGGGTTGGATTGCCAACTCTCACAAGCCAACGAGGACCGAAATCATTCCTCAGTGGTCGTCGCGGGAACGGCCAGCCGGGTGGGCGTCGACCGGCCGCGCAGCGTGACCTCGTCGTCGAGTTTCCAGAAGCGTTGCTCGGCGGCGTCGGCGGCTTCGAGCGCGGGACCCGAGGCGAGCAGTCCGGCGCCGATCTTCTTCGCCATCTCGCACAGCCGGGACGCCTCGTGCACGGGGTCGCCGATGACGGTGTATTCGAACCGATGATGCGACCCGATATTGCCGGCCACCACGATGCCCGCGGCCACCCCGATGCCCACCGAGATCTCGGGCACCTCGCGGCGCAGGCGCTCGGCGATCGCCCGGGCGGCGGCGAGCGCGTTGGTGGCGGGCTGCTCCTGCGCCACCGGCGCACCGAACACCGCCAGCGCGCCGTCGCCTTCAAACTTGTTGATCAGGCCGTCGCAGCGCTCGACCTCGTCGACCACGACACCGAAGAACTTGTTGAGCAGTTCGACGACCTCCACCGGCGGCCGGCTGCCCACGACCTGTGTCGATCCGACGATGTCGACGAATAACACTGCGGCCCAACATTCTTCGCCGCCGAGGTTGATGTTGCGTTTCTCCGCAGCCAAGGCAACGTCGCGTCCGACATGGCGGCCGAACAGGTCCCGTACGCGGTCGCGCTCGCGCAGGCCCTCGACCATCGTGTTGAAACCGCGCTGCAACTCGCCGAGTTCGGTGCCGTCGAAGACCACCACATGCGCGTCGAGGTCACCGTCTTCGACGCGTTGCATCGCGGCGCGCACCACCTGCACCGGCGTGGCGATCAGCCACGACGCGATCAGGATCAGGATGAAGCCGAAAATCGCTGCGGCACCGGCCAACAGCAGCACGGCGAACGCCAACTGGGTGACGTTCATGTTGCGCAGGGTCAGGGTGAAGCCCGCCGCCAGGGCGATTCCCGCGACCGGCACGCACGATCCCAGCACCCACGCCATGATCGTGCGCCCCAGCACTCCCGGGCCGCCCCGATGCTCGGGCTTACCGCTTTCGAGGGCCTGCGCAGCCACCGGCCGCAGCGCGAATTCTGTAAAGAAGTAGCAGCTGGCCGACACCACGATCCCGCTGAACGTGATCCCGAACAACATCTTCGGGATGTATCCGGTGTCGACCAAGCCGAACAGGGTGGTCAGCAACGCCGCGCCAACACCCCACAGCACCAACGGGATAACGGTCAGCCGCCACGGGGCGCTGAAGGTGTTGCGCAGGTCGCGCGGCGTCGGATCGCGGTCCTCGATCGCCCAGCGCAGTGCGTCGAGGACGCGACGGGTGGCCCAGATCCAGCCGATGATCACCGCGACCCCGACATAGACCGGGGCCACGATGGTGATGATCGGCCGTGCGCGGCCCTCGAAGATATTGGGCACCGGGATGGCGAAGGTGATCACCGACATCGCGACCGCGACGCCGATGAGGTTGGCCACCACCACGAACACCGTGAGGATGATCTGAATACGGATGCGCCGACGGCGCTGGCTCTCCGAGACGCGGCCCAACAGCCAGGAGCCGTACTCCGGCGTGGCCGGTGCCTGGGCGCTCTGCTGGGTGAGCCACTCCAGGACTCGATGCGTGCGTTGTAGCGGCATCAAACAGTCAGCCCGGCCGTCGAGTCACGGCCGGGCTGTACTGATGAGCGGAGGCGATCAGCCGACGAACTGGTCGAACGCCCACTGATACTGCGGCGGGATGACCTGGACGCCACACTGCTTCTGCAGGGTGCCCAGCGGGGCCAGCAGTGCGGTGAACTCCTGGTACTCCTGCGGGTTGGACTGGGCGTAGGCCTGCAGGGTGGCACTGGCCTGAGCGCGCGGCTGCAGCGCCGCGGTCATCAGCATCCGCTGTCCGTCCGGGTGGCTGTTGAGGTAGCCCTGGATGGCGCCCTGCGACTGGGCGACCTGGGCATCGACGGCAGGCTTGCTGCAGTCCGGTGCGGCGACGGCGGCCGGTGCGGCGATGACGGCCGAGGCCAAACCTGCCGCGACAGCGCCGAGACAGAAGCCGAGCGTGCGCCGGGTTCCGGCGGCTTCAGCGATCTTCATGGGGTTGATCCTCCCGATTGTGGCGATTGGTGCCATTCTGGCCTGTCCGGACGGTCCCGACAAGGTTTGCTGCTAGCCGTGCGTTTTCGTCCGCTCAGACGTGCAACGCTGCGCGCAGAGCGGCTAATCCACGGTCGGTCGCCTCGGTGGCGGCCGGTACCACCCCGGCGTAACCGAGGTAGCCGTGCACCAGTGTGTCGGCCAAATGCAGGTCGACTGTTACACCTGAGGCGCTCAGTAACTCGGCGTAACGGGCACCGTCGTCGCGCAACGGGTCGTGACCGGCGACGGCGATGTAGGCCGGCGGTAGCCCGGACAGGTCGGCCGCGCGACCCGGCGCCAGCCCGACCGGCGGGTTTTTCAGGTCGACATTGCCGGCATACCACTTGGTGAAGGCCTCGATGGCGGCGTTGTCGAGCACCGGTGCCTCGGCGTTCTCGGCGAACGACGGCAGCGAGTTGTCCCACATCGTCGACGGGTACCAGAGCAGCTGAAATGCGATCGGCGGCCCGCTGTTGTCCCGGGCCAGCTGCGTCACGACCGCGGAGAGCGTGCCACCCGCCGAGTCGCCGGCCACCGCCAGCCGCGAGGCGTCCGCGCCGAACCGGTCGGCGTTCTCCGCCACCCATTGGGTGGCGGCCCAGACGTCGTCGACCGCCGCGGGATACGGGTGCTCGGGGGCCAGCCGGTAGTCGACCGACACCACCAGAGTGCCCGCGGCCACGGCGTGCTCGCGGGCCGTGCCGTCGTGGGTGTCGAGGTCGCCGACGGCGAACCCGCCGCCGTGGAAGTACATGGTCACCGGCGGACTGTCGACGTCGTCCGGCCAGTACACCCGGATCGGAATCGGGCCTGCGGGCCCGTCGATCTGGTGGTTCTCCACCCGCAGGTCAGGGTGCACCTGGCGGCGCGGCAAGTCCCGCAGGCGGCGGCGCGCCTCCTCGATTCCGCCGTCAACGGTCAACTGAAAGGGAACCGCTTCCAGTACCTTCTGCAAGATGGCATCCACCGGCGGTCTCTCCGAGCTGGGCATGAAGTCACCGTACTTACGGACACTGACAACGTGGTGGGCAGCCGCTGCCGCCGTCGCGGTCGGCTACGGAATCTTCCTGGCGGTCGCGGCGCTGACGCTGCCGCACAACGCGGTCCTCACCGGCCGGTTCCCGGGCCAGCCCGCCGTCAAGGCGCTGGCGGCCGTGCTGCTCGCGGTGGCCGCGCTGTGGCATCCGATCATCCGGGAGCGTCGCTGGCTGGTCGCGGCGCTGCTGTTCTCCGCCGGCGGTGACTTCTTCCTCGCGATGCCGTGGTGGCAGCCCTCGTTCGTGCTCGGCCTCGGCTCGTTCCTGGTGGCGCACCTCTGCTACCTCGGTGCGCTGCTGCCGCTGCGCGCGCCCACCCCACCACGTCTGGCGGCGGCGGCCGTCGTCGTTGGTGCCTGTGTCGGTTTGCTGATCTGGTTCTGGCCGCGGCTGGTGTCGGACGGCCTAACCATCCCGGTGATCCTCTACATGGCGGTGCTGGCGGCGATGGTGTGCGCGGCGCTGGTGGCCAAGCTGCCCACCCCGTGGACGGCGCTGGGGGCGGTGTGTTTCGCCGTCTCCGACGGGATGATCGGCATCGGCCGGTTCGTGCTCGATTCGCAGGCTCTCGAGGTGCCGATCTGGTGGGTGTACGCCACCTCGCAGGTACTGATCACCGCGGGCTTCTTCTTCGGCCGGGCGGCGGCCGACTAAACGTTTGTCGGCCTCGTCGTTAGTCTTCGACGATGCCGATCCGGCGCGCCGCCGAGCACGAACCCATCGCCCGGGTGCTGCCGATGTTGTCGGTGCCGCACCTCGACCGTGAGTTCGACTACCTGGTGTCGACCGAACAGTCCGACGACGCCCAGCCCGGCGTGCGGGTACGGGTCCGCTTCCACGGCCGGCTGGTCGATGCCTTCGTGCTCGAACGTCGTTCTGACACCGACCATGTCGGCCAGCTCGGCTGGCTGGACCGGGTGATCTCGGCCGAGCCGGTGCTCACTCAAGAGGTCCGCAGGCTCGTCGACGCGGTCGCCGCGCGCTACGCGGGCACCCGCCCCGACGTCCTGCGGCTGGCCATTCCGCCGCGTCATGCCCGGGCCGAGAAGACTCAGGCTGATGCGCCGCTGCTGCCGGTCGTCGAGCCCGTCGACCCGGCCGGCTGGGGCCGATACGCCCGCGGCGAACAGTTCCTCACCGCCCTCAGTGAGGGCCGGGCCGCCCGCGCGGTGTGGCAGGCGCTGCCCGGTGAGCAGTGGTGCGATCGGATCGCCGAGGCGGCCGCGGCCGCGGTCGGCGGCGGCTACGGGGTGCTGGCCGTGGTTCCCGACCAGCGCGACATCGACGCGCTATGGCGGGCCGCCACGGCCCGGATCGACCCGGCCGCCGTCGTCGCGCTGTCGGCCGGCCTCGGTCCGTCGGCGCGGTACCGGCGCTGGCTGTCCGCGCTGCGCGGGCACGCCCGGCTGGTCATCGGGACCCGCAGCGCGGTGTTCGCGCCGGTCGACCGGCTCGGCCTGGTCATCGTCTGGGATGACGGCGACGACACCCTCGCCGAACCGCGGGCTCCCTATCCGCACGCCCGCGAGGTGGCGATGCTGCGGGCCCACCAGCTGCGGTGTGCGGCGGTGATCGGCGGCTACGCCCGCACCGCCGAGGCGCACGCGCTGGTGCGCAGCGGCTGGGCGCACGATCTGGTCGCGCCCCGGCCGTTGGTGCGGGCCGCCGCGCCACGAGTGGTCGCGCTCGACGACGAGCGCTACGCCGAGGAACGCGACCCCGCCGCGCGCTCGGCGCGGTTGCCGTCGCTCGCCTTGAGGGCCGCGCGCGCTGCGCTCGAGCAGGAGGCGCCGGTGCTGATCCAGGTGCCGCGCCGGGGCTACGTGCCATCGGTGGCGTGCGCGCGCTGCCGCACGATCGCGCGGTGCCGGCACTGCATGGGACCGCTGTCGCTGTCCGAGCGGGATGCCGCCGGGGCGGTGTGCCGGTGGTGCGGGCGGATGGACACCGCGCTGCGCTGCCGGCGCTGCGGCTCCGACGCGATCCGCGCGGTGGTCGTCGGGGCGCGGCGCACCGCCGAAGAGATGGGCCGAGCCTTCCCCGGCACGCCGGTCATCACCTCGGCCGGGGATGCCGTGCACACCGAGATCGAACCGGGGCCGGCCCTCGTCGTCGCGACCCCCGGCGCCGAGCCGCACGTGCCGGGCGGCTACGGCGCCGCGCTGCTGCTGGACAGCTGGGCGCTGCTCGGACGCCAGGACCTGCGGGCGGCCGAGGACACCCTGCGGCGCTGGATGGCGGCTGCCGCGCAGGTGCGGCCGCGCGGTGACGGCGGGGTGGTGGCGGTCGTCGCGGAATCGGCGATCCCGACCGTGCAGGCGCTGATCAAGTGGGATCCGGTGGGCCACGCCGAGGCCGAGTTGGAGGCGCGCGCCGAGGTCGGGCTGCCGCCCAGTGTGCACATGGCCGCGGTCGACGGCGGCGCGGCCGCGGTCGGCGCGCTGCTCGACCACGCCGAGCTCCCCGAGGACGCCGACCAGCTCGGACCCGTCGACCTGCCGCCGGGTGTCCGCCGGCCGCCTGCGACCGCACCCGGCGAACCCGTCATCCGGATGCTGGTGCGGGTCGGTCGCGACGAGGGTCTGGCACTGGCCGCTTCGCTGCGCAGCGCGATCGCGATCGCGAGCGCACGCCACGACCACGAGGCAGTTCGGGTACAGATCGATCCTTTGCACATAGGGTGATGTCGACCATCTGACCGCGGAGGTGAACATGAAGGTGACCGGCCGGGTCATCGGGTTGTCGATCACCTTGTTGCTCATCGTCATCGGGTTGCTGTGGCCGCTGGTCTTCACCGGGAGTTCGCAGGGCGGCCCGGTGTCGGACCCGGTCGTCATCTCCGACTATCACGCCGAGTTCGTCGTCGACGGGAACGGCCGGATGGACGCCACCGAGATCATCACCGGCGAATTTCCCAGCGGGCGCCACGGCATCTTCCGGTACTGGGACGTCGCGAACCTCAACAACACCCACATCCGTCAGCCGCCCCAGATCACCGAGATCCTTCTCGACGACCGCCCGGTGCCCTACACGCTGTCCTGGGAGAGCGGAAAACGCTTCCGGGTGGCCAAGATCGGCGATCCGAACAGCTATCTGGACTACGGCACGCACGTCTACCGGATCCGCTACACCGTCGACGGTGTCCTCGACCCGGGCGGCACCGGGGCAGGCAAGACGTTCGCGTCGACGACCGGCGATCCGTCGTCGCGCTCGGCGTTCTTCTGGAATGTCATCGCTCCGGCCTGGAACAACGTCATCGAGCGGGCCGACATCTCGATCTCGCTGCCCGGCGGAGTGACCGGCGCCCAATGCTCGGTCGGCTACGGCGTCGGTCGCGCCTGCGACAACCTGACCGTCAGCGGTGACCGGGTTCATCTGGCGGCGAGCAATCTGGATCCGCGGACGCCGGTGACGGTGCGCGCCGGCGTCGACGTGCCCACCCCGGCGCGCACCGAGCTGCCGTGGAGCTATAAGTGGGATCCGATCCTGGGCCGGTCGCTACCCGCGATGCTGTGGCTGCTCGGTGCCTCCCTGGCCGCCGGTCTCGGCGCCTACCTGTGGTGGCGGACGACGGTCGAACCCTCACCCGGGTTCCCGCTGCAGTACGCGCCGCCGCCCGGCCTCGGCCCCGTGCAGTGCGAGTACATCCGCACCGAGAAGGTGCCGGCCAACGGCCTGACGGCGACCCTGTTCTACCTCGCAGAGCGCAAGCTCATCACCCTGCACCAGGTCAGCGACAAGAAGTGGACCATCACCGGCAGCGCCCCGTATGACGCCTGGGCCGACATCGATCCGGTCAGCGTGGATGTCGCCGGGGCGCTCAAGGTCATCGGCCCCGACGCCCGGTTCGACGCCAACGGCACCGTGACGGCAGGCAAGAAGCTGTCGCGCGCCAAGGAAGACATGGCCGCCGCGGTCAAGAAGTGGGCGTTCGACGGCCTGATGGAAAAACGCTCCAAGGAGCTGTGGCTGCGGTTCTTCAACGTCATCGCGCTGCTGCTGGCCGCGTGTGGGTTCTTCAACTGGTTGTTCTTCCCGATCACCTTGTGGGGTCTGCCGTTCGCGCTGTTCTTCCTGTTCTCGGCCCGGTCCTGGACCGACGGGGTGGGTAGCCGGCGCACCGCCGCGGGCCGCGAACTGTGGTCGCAGGCCGGCGGTTTCCACCGGATGCTGTCCACCGACTCCGCCGAGGCACGGTTCGATTTCGCCGCCCACAAGGACCTCTACACCGCCTACATCCCGTTCGCGGTGGCCGGCGGAGTGGCCGCGCTGTGGGCACGCAAGTACCAGACCGCGACCGGTCAGGTCGATCCGCAGCCCGAGTGGTATCACTCCTCGTCGGGCACCAGTTGGCATGCCGCGACCAGCGGGGGTGCTAGTTTCGACAGCTTCGAGTCGGCATTGTCGTCGTCGATCGGCGCGTACACCGCTTCGCAGTCCTCATCGTCGTCCAGCAGTGGAGGCGGCGGGTTCAGCAGTGGCGGCGGAGGCGGCGGCGGTGGCGGGGGAGGAGGCGGATCATGGTGAGCTTCGTGCTGATCGTGGTGCTGGTGCTCGCTGTCCTGGTGCTGATCGGATTCGTACTGGGCTACAACAAGGTTCGTGCGGCCGACGTCCGCGTCGACGAGGCGCTCGGCGGCATCGATGTGCAGCTCACCCGGCGGGCGTCCCTCATCCCCAGCCTCGTGCAGACCGTGCAGACGTTCGCCGCCCACGAGAAGGCGATCCTCGACCACGTCGCCGACGCGCAGACGGCGTTGGCGGCTGCGACTGCGGGAAAGTCTGTCGCGCAACGAAGTTCAGCCGAGAAGGAGTTCGACAACGCGGTCGGCCAGGTGCTGGCGCTGGGCCAGACCTATCCGCAGCTGAACTCGTCGAACAACTTCCTGAACCTGCAGCAGAACCTGGCCGATACCGAGGACAAGCTGGCGTTCGCCCGGCAGTACTACAACGACGCGGTGGCGACCGTGAACCGGCTGATCACCACGATTCCGACGATGTTCGTCGCACCGATGGCCGGGGTGTCGCAACGCGAGTTCTACCAGGTGCCAAAGTAGAGGTATGCGAATCGTTTTCGCCGGCACACCCGAACCGGCACTGCCGTCGCTGCAGCGGCTGATCGACTCACCGCGCCACGACGTGATCGCGGTGCTCACCCGTCCGGACGCCGCCGCCGGCCGTCGCGGCAAGCCCGCGCCGTCACCAGTCGCACGGCTGGCCGACGAGGCGGGTATCCCGATCCTGCGCCCGGCGCGGCCGAACTCACCGGAGTTCATCGCCGAGCTGACCGAACTGGCGCCGGAGTGCTGCGCGGTGGTGGCCTACGGCGCGCTGCTGTCCGAGGCGCTACTGGCCGTGCCGGAACACGGGTGGATCAACCTGCATTTCTCGCTGCTGCCGGCCTGGCGGGGTGCCGCGCCGGTGCAGGCCGCGGTTGCCGCCGGCGATTCGGTCACTGGCGCAACGACTTTCCTGATCGAGCCGAGCCTGGATTCCGGGCCGGTGTACGGGGTGGTCACCGAAACGGTCCGCCCAACCGACACGTCCGGTGATCTGCTCGACCGGCTGGCGGAATCGGGTGCGGGTCTGCTGGAGGCGACGCTGGACGGGATCGGTGACGGCACGCTGACGCCGGTGCCGCAGCCTGCCGAGGGGGTCAGCCTGGCACCGAAGATCACCGTCGAGCAGGCGCGGGTGTCCTGGGACCTGCCCGCGCACGTCGTCGACCGCCGGATCCGTGCGGTGACGCCCAATCCCGGCGCCTGGACGATGATCGGCGACCTGCGGGTCAAGGTGGGCCCGGTGACCGTCGACGAGTCGGCCGCACCGCTGGCGCCGGGGCAGATCGCGGTGGACCGGTCGGGTGTGCGGGTCGGGACCGCGTCGCAGCCGGTGCTGCTCGGCCAGGTGCAGCCGCCCGGCAAGAAGCTGATGAACGCCGCCGACTGGGCGCGCGGCGCCCGGCTGGACGAGACGGTACGAGCGTCATGAGTGAGCGTCCGGACAAGCGAAAGCCGCAGAGCGGAAAGAGCTTTCAGAAACGTGACCGGACCGGCGCGCCACCCGGGCGGGACCGCACCCAACAACGTCCGCCGCGCCGACCTCGCCGCACCCCGCTGGACCCGGCCCGTCAGGCCGCGTTCGACGTCTTGCGTGCGGTGTCGGAACGGGACGCCTACGCGAACCTGGTGCTGCCTGCGATGCTGGCCGAGCGTGGCATCCACGGCCGCGATGCGGCGTTCGCCACCGAACTCGCCTACGGCAGCTGCCGCACCCTCGGCCTGCTCGATGCTGTCATCGCCGCCGCGGCCGGACGACCCATCGATCAGATCGATCCGGTGCTGCGGGACCTGTTGCGGCTCGGCAGCTATCAGCTGTTGCGGACCAACGTCGCCGAGCACGCCGCGGTGTCCACCACGGTCGAGCAGGCGGGTATCGAATTCGACAGTGTCCGAGCCGGTTTCGTCAACGGAGTGCTGCGGAAAATCGCCGGCCGTGACGAAGCGTCCTGGGTGGCCGAGCTGGCGCCGCCGAAAGACACCGACCCGGTCGGGCACCTGGCGTTCGTGCACGCCCACCCGCGCTGGATCGCCCAGGCGTTCGCCGATGCGCTCGGCGCCGCCGCCGGTGAACTGGACGCCACCCTGGCCGCCGACGACGCCCGCCCTGGCGTACACCTCGCGGCACGCCCAGGTGTGCTGACCGCCGAAGAACTCGCCGCCGGCGTCGACGGGACCGTCGGGCGCTACTCGCCGTACGCGGTGTATCTCGGCGGCGGCGATCCGGGCCGGCTGTCGGCCGTACGCGAGGGAAAGGCGCTGGTGCAGGACGAGGGCAGCCAGCTGGTGGCCCGCGCGCTGACGCTGGCGCCGCTGGTCGGCGAGGACGGCGGCCGCTGGCTGGACCTGTGTTCGGGGCCGGGCGGCAAGACCGCGCTGATCGCAGCGAACGGCGCGCAGCAGGGCGGCACCGTTACCGCGATCGAACCGGCTCCGCGACGCGCCGAGCTGGTCGAGCAGAACACCCGCGGCCTGCCGGTCGAGGTGCTGCGGGTGGACGGCCGCGAGTCCGCGCTACAGCCGGGCAGCTTCGACCGCGTGCTGGTCGACGCACCCTGCACCGGGCTGGGGGCGCTGCGACGCCGTCCGGAGGCCCGCTGGCGGCGCACCCCGGCTGACGTGCCGGTGCTGGCCAAACTGCAGCGCGAACTGCTGGCCGCCGCGATCGCTCTGGTCCGTCCCGGCGGGGTGGTGCTCTACGCCACCTGCTCGCCTCATCTGGCCGAGACCGTCGGGGTGGTGTCCGATGCGCTGCGCCGCCATCGCGTCACCGCGCTGGACACCCGGCCGCTGTTCGCCCCGGCCGAGCAGCTCGGCGACGGGCCGCACGTGCAGCTGTGGCCGCACCGGCACGGCACCGACGCCATGTTCGCGGCCGCTCTGCAGAAGACTGTTTAATGGCTGCCATGAAACCGCTGATCGCCCCGTCGATCCTGTCCGCCGACTTCGCCCGCCTGGCCGAGGAGGCCGCCGCGGTCGAGGGCGCCGACTGGCTGCACGTCGACGTGATGGACGGCCATTTTGTGCCCAACCTCACCCTGGGTCTGCCGGTGGTGGAAAGTCTGCTCAAGGCGACCGACATCCCGATGGACTGCCATCTGATGATCGACGACCCGGACCGCTGGGCGCCCGGCTACGCCGAGGCCGGCGCGTACAACGTGACTTTCCACGCCGAGGCGACCGAGAACCCGGTCGCAGTGGCGCGCGACATCCGCGCCGCCGGCGCCAAGGCGGGGTTGTCGGTCAAGCCCGGCACCCCGCTCGAGCCCTACCTCGACATCCTGCGCGATTTCGACACCCTGCTGGTGATGTCGGTCGAGCCGGGCTTCGGCGGGCAGAGGTTCATCGCCGAGGTGTTGTCGAAGGTCGCGACGGCACGGCGGCTGGTCGACTCGGGCGAGCTGACGATCCTGGTGGAGATCGACGGCGGCATCAATGCCGACACGATCGAGCAGGCCGCCGAAGCCGGGGTGGACTGCTTCGTCGCGGGCTCGGCGGTCTACGGCGCCGGTGACCCGGCCGCCGCGGTCGAGGCGCTGCGCCGGCAGGCCGCCACCGCATCGCAGCATCTGCGGATATGACGGCACCCACGCCGGCGGAGGTGGAGGCCGCAATGCGGCTGGCCATCGATCAGTCGCAGCGGGTCAAGGGTTCGACGTATCCGAATCCGCCTGTGGGAGCGGTCGTTCTGAGTGCCGAGGGCGAGGTCGTCGGTGTCGGCGGCACCCAGCCGGCCGGTGGTCCGCACGCCGAGGTGGTGGCGCTTCGTGAGGCGGGGGAGCGCGCCGTCGGTGGCACGGCGGTGGTCACCCTCGAGCCGTGCAACCACCACGGCCGCACCCCGCCCTGCGTCGATGCCCTGATCGAGGCTCGGGTGGCCGCTGTGGTCTACGCCGTCGCCGATCCCAATCCGGTTGCCACTGGTGGCTCAGATCGATTGCGCCAGAACGGGATCTCGGTGTCCGACGGTGTCTGCGCGGAGGAGGTGGCAGGCGGCCCGCTGCGGGAATGGTTGCACAAGCAGCGCACCGGACGCCCGCACGTCACATGGAAGTTCGCCACCAGTGTCGACGGCCGCAGCGCCGCTGCCGACGGCTCCTCGCAGTGGATCACCAGTGACGCCGCCCGCGCCGATCTGCATGTGCGCCGCGCGGCGTGTGATGCGATCGTGGTCGGCACCGGCACGGTGGACATCGACGACCCGACGCTGACCGCCCGGCTGCCCGGCGGCGGGCTGGCCGACCGTCAGCCGCTGCGGGTCGTCGTCGGCAAGCGGGAGATCTCTCCGGAAGCCAATGTGCTCAACGATGATTCGCACACGATGGTGATCCGCACCCATGACCCGCACGAGGTGATCCAGGCGCTGTCCGACCGCACCGACGTGCTGCTCGAGGGTGGCCCGACGCTGGCGGGTGCGTTCCTGCGGGCCGGCGTGATCAACCGGATTTTGGCCTACGTCGGGCCGATCCTGCTTGGCGGCCCGGTCACCGCCGTCGACGACGTCGGTGTGCCCAGCATCGCGCGGGCGCTGCGGTGGCGCTACGACGGTGTGGACCGGATCGGGCCGGATCTGCTGCTGAGTCTGGTGCCGGGGAACTAATCTTCCAGCTCTTTGTGCTCGACGATCTCCCGAGATCCGGTGGCGCCCAGCTTTTCCCGGAACGCCTGCACCGTGTAGCCGACCACCGTCGCGTCTGTTCTCGCCCGGACTGTCGCCGAGCGGGGCAGCCCGAACACCGGTCCCATCTCCCCGAAATAGTCGCCCGGACCGGCGACCTTCAGCAGTTCCTCACCGCCGCTTGACAATTCGCGCACGATCTCGACTTCACCGCTGGACACAACGTAGATGCAGTCACCGAGGGTGCCCTGCTCGAAGAGCACCTGTCCGGACTTGAGTTCCACGTTCTCCGGCTCGTGCTCGGTGTAGGGCAGGTGGGGCATCAGCTCCACCACCCGGTCGGCCATCGGCAGCATCCGGGTGTCGTGCGTTGCGACCACCACTACCCGATCACCGGAGGCGAGTTCACGGATCAGACCCAGCACCTCCTCCACCTGGATGTAGTCCAGATGGGCGGTGGGTTCGTCGGCCAGCACGAGCGGGGGGTCCAGCGCGATCGCCCGCGCAACCGCCACCCTCTGCTGCTGACCGCCGCTGAGATCACCGGGCCGGTGCCGCATCCGGTCGGCCAGTCCCACCCGGGTGAGTAGCTCCTCGGCCCGCTGCCGCGCCTCGTTGCGCGGCACCTTGGCCGCCCGCAGTGGCACCATCACGTTCTCCAGTGCGGTCAGGCTGGCGACGAGATTGAACGCCTGGAACACGATGCCGACAGTGTTGCGGCGGTACACCGACAGTTCGCGCTCGTCGAGTTTGGTCAGGTCGACGTCACCGAACTCGATGCGGCCGGCCGACGGGCTCAGGATCCCGCCGAGGCACGACAGCAGCGTGGTTTTCCCACACCCGCTGGGACCGAGCAGGATTGCCAGCGAACCGGCGCTGACGTCCAGGCTCAGCCCGTCGATCGGGCGCACCGCGTACTCGCCGCGGGAGTACTCCACGACGAGGTCTTTGATCCGCAGGTCTGCCACGTCAGGGCCCTCCGAACGCCAGCGCCGGGTCGACGGTCACCGCGCGGCGCAGGCCCGCCACACTGGCCAGCAGACCGATCACCACGGCCAGGATCGGCAGGGCTACGAACGCCGCCGTCGGGATGTCCACCCGCATCGGGAACAGCGGGCCGAGGACCACCGACAGCACACCGCCGAGTAGCGCGGCCAGTACCGCGACGATCACCGCCTGCACGGCGAGGCCGCCGAGGATCGAACGTGCCGGTACTCCGACGGCCTTGAAAACCGCGAAGTCTCTGGTGCGTTCGATGGCCGACACGTAGATCATCGACCCGACGATCAGCGCGGCGACCACCCACAGCAGCCCGGCCATCAGCGTCATCGCCTGACGTGCACCCTTGAGTGCACGAGACAGATCCTCGACCGCGCCGGCGCGATCAACGGTGCGGAAGCCGCTCGGTATTGACGCGGGCGTTCCGTTCATTCCGATCGAGGACAGCAGCTGTTGGCCGGAGAACAACAGCTGTTGGGCGCCCTCCACGGTGAGAAAGATGTTGGGCTGGCCGGCCAGTGCTGTCGAGTCATCGACGATGCCGACGACTTCCATTGTCTTGGAACCGATTTCAACGCGAGCTCCCACTGGTCGGTTCATCGTGCTCGAGACCGCCATCTCGTAGGGCAGGGTCGGCACCCGGCCGGACGCCATCGGCGGCATTCCCGGGCCGCGCGGCAACGCGCCGAACACGTTGACATTGCGGGCCGATCCGCCGTCGGGCATGGTAGCGCTGCCATAGACCAGCGGCACCACGGCGGTGAGGCCCCGGATCTTCGCGACCTGCTGCAGCTGAGCGGCCGGGAACGGTGACGACCCCAGGAACGGCCCTGGCGCACCGGTTTTCACCAGATAGCTGCCGAACCCAAGCGCGTCGACCGTACGGGTGGCCTCGACCCGAAAACCGTTGGCCAGTCCGGTGAGAACCAGTGTCATCGCGAACACCAAACCGGTGCCGACGATCGCGATCACGAAACGTCGCTTGCGCCACTGTAAATCTCGCAAGGCAGCGATCAGCATGTCGAACCCCGCATGGATGCGACGTTACCGACGAAGGGCTATCCAGCGAAAGCTTCCACCAATTTTCCGCAGAAAGCCGGCAGATCGTCGGGCTTGCGGCTGGAGATCAGAGTGTTCGGGCCACCGGTGCACACCACGACTTCTTCGTCGACCCAGTCGGCGCCGGCGTTGCGCAGGTCGGTCTGCAGGCTCGGCCAGGACGTGATCCGGCGTCCCTCGACGACGTCGGCCTCGACCAGCGTCCACGGTCCGTGACAGATGACGGCCACTGGCTTGCCTGCGTCGAAGAAGCTCTTGGCCAGTTCGACCGCGGCCGGCTTGGTGCGCAGGTAATCAGGGTTGGCGACACCGCCGGGCAGCACCAGTCCGTCGTAGTCGGACACCGACACCGCGTCGGCGGCCTTGTCGGCCTCGAAAGTATCGGCGGGAGTGAGGTGGTTGAATGCCTGGATCTTGCCGACCTCGGTGGACACCAGTTCCGGGGTGCCGCCGGCCTGTTCGACGGCCTCCCACGGCTTGGTCAGCTCGACCTGTTCGGTGCCTTCGGGGGCAACCAGGAATGCGATCTTCTTGCCGGAAAGTTCGTTGCTCATGATCGGTCGGGTACCCGCCGACTCGTGGGTCGATACCCTCGCCGATGAAGCAAGATTATTCAGATGAGCGATCCCGACGTGCTGGGCCTGTTCCCGGCCGGCTCCCGGATAGACGGTGGCGTGCTGAGCGTCGGCGGCTGCCGGCTGGATGAACTCGCCGCCGAATTCGGTACCCCGGTCATGGTGGTCGCCGATGATGCTGTGCGGCAGCGGGCCAGGGAGTACCTGAGCGCCTTCCGCGATCGGTGGGCTCGAAGTGACGTGGCGTTCGCGTCGAAAGCGTTTCCCTGCACCGCAATCCAGCGCCTCGCCGCCGAGGAAGGGCTGCTGCTCGACGTCGCAGGCGGGGGAGAGATCGTCACTGCACTGGCCGCCGGAGCCGACCCGGCGCGGATGCTGTTGCACGGCAATGCGAAGACCGACGAGGAAATCGAGATGGCCGTCGGCAGTGGTGTCGGTCTGATCGTCGTCGACAACTTCGACGACATCGATCGACTGGAACGCATCGTCGAGCCTGGCCGTCGGCAGGCGTGCCTGGTGCGCGTGGTGCCGGGAATCGAGGCCGACACCCATGCCGCCGTCGCCACCGGGCACGCCGGCTCGAAATTCGGTCTGCTGCCCGCGGACGCGCGAGTGGCGATCGAGAGGATCCGCCGCAGCAAGGTGCTGCGCTGCGATGGTGTCCACACCCACGTCGGCTCGCAGCTGCTCGATGCCGAGCAGCTGGCCGCCGCCGTGGAGCCCGTCGCCGAACTCGGGAGCTTCGACGTCTACGACTTCGGCGGCGGACTCGGCGTGCGCTACACCTACGCCGATCGGCCGCCGCCGGTGGACGTCTACGCGCAGACGATGATCGAGAAGGCCCGCAGCCTCATCCCCGCTGAGGCCCGCATCATCGTCGAACCCGGCCGCTCGATGACCGCCGCTGCGGCGTGCACGGTCTACCGCGTCACCACCGTCAAACACGGGGTGGTCACCCACGTCGCGGTCGACGGCGGCATGGGTGACAACCTCGAAGTGTCGCTGTACGGCCAGCGATTCGAGGCCACGCTCGTCGACCGGGTGGGCGGCGGCGCCGACGTCACTGTGGTCGGCAGACACTGCGAATCCGGCGACCAGCTGATCGACGTTGTGCCCCTTGATGATCCGGCCGTCGGCGACCTGCTGGCCGTTCCCGTCACCGGGGCGTACTGCTACACGATGTCCAACCAGTACAACGGGGCGCGCCGGATTCCAGTGGTCTTCGCCGCGGACGGCAACGCCAGACTCGTTGTGCGCCGCGACACCTGGGCCGACCTGGTGGCCCGCGACGTGTGAGTCAGTGCGACGCGGTCAGCGACGGTGCGTCGTCGGTCTCGTCGAGGTGTGCTTGCTTGCCGCCGATGAAGAGGGCCAGTGCGGCGCCGACCAGGCACACGATCACGGTGACGAAGAAGATCGAGCCGTACTGCATGGCGAATGCGGTGCGGTAGCGCTCGGCTTCGCCAGCGATCTTGGCGGCCAGGCTGTTGCCGCCCGGGCTGGGCAGCGTGGCGAGGATCTGGTTGAACCGGTACAGGCCCCAGGCGCTCAGCGCCGCGACGCCGATCAGCATGCCGGTCATGCGGGCCACCACGACGAGCGAGGAGGCGATGCCGTGCTGAGCCGCCGGCACCACCCGCAACGCGGCGGAGGTGAGCGGACCGATCACCAGGCCCAGCCCGAAGCCGGCCAGCGCCAGGTCGGAGTCGATGACAGGCAGCGACACGAAACCGAAATCGTGGCGGGCGCTCGCCACATTGGTACCCCAGTGCGAGATCAGCAGGTACGCACCGGCTGAGATCAGCATGCCGACTACCGCGACGATCCGGTCGCCGACCCGGGTGGCGATCCAGCCGCCGATGAGCGCACCGACCGGCAGCGCGATCAGGAAGTGCAGCAGCAGGAACGCCGCCTGCGTCTGGTCCTTGCCCAGCACGCCCTGGCCGAACAGTTCGACGTTGACCAGCGTGACCATCAGCGCCGCACCCGCGCACAGCGAGGTGCCCAGCGAGGCCAGGAACGGCACGAACCGGACGCCCGCCGGTTCGATCAGCCGGGTGCGGGCGAACCGCTCCCAGACGAAGAATGCGATGGCCGCGACGACTGCGCCGATCACCAGGATCAGGCCGTGCGGCGGGAGCAGCGTCTTGCCGTCCGGGTTCGGGTTGTACAACCCGATCACGGCCAAGCCCAACGCGATCGCCAGCAGGATGCCGCCGATCAGGTCGACCTTCTCGGGGTTCTCGCTGCGGTCATGGGACGGCAGGCTGAAGTGGATCGCCACCATCGCGATCAGCGTCAGCGGCACGTTGATCCAGAACACGTCCTGCCACTTGCCCAGCAGTAGCACCACGCCGATGCCGTACAGCGGTCCCAGCACGCTGCCCAGTTCCTGGGCAGCGCCGATACCGCCGAGCACCGCGGCGCGGCTGCGGGCCGCCCAGAGATCGGCGGCCAGCGCCAGCGTGACGGGCAGCAGGGCGCCTGCGGCGACGCCCTGGATGAGCCGGCCGACCACCAGCATGGTCAGGTCCGTCGACATCGCTGTCACGACCGAGCCCACCGCGAAGGTGACCAGCGACAGCTGCAGCATCAGCTTGCGTCCGAACCGGTCGGACAGCCGGCCCAGCAGCGGCATGGCCGCGATGTAGCCCAGCATGTACCACGTGATGATCGGCGTGACCTGCTGCAGCTTGTTCACCGGGATGCCGACGGTCGACATGATGTCGACCATGATCGTGACGACGACATAGGTGTCGAGCGCCCCGAGCAGCACGGCCAGGCTGCCCGCGCTGATCACGATCCGGCGGCTGCGGCCGGAGGCTTGCGCCCGGTGGGCGCCAGTGTCCAGAGACTCAGCCATCGCCTGCGCCCGTCAGACGGCGGGCTTGGTGACGGTGACCGGCTTATCCCACTCCGACAACGTGATCTGGATGCTGCTGCCATTGCCGGTGTCGGCCTTGGCCTGCACCAGTTGATGCGGGTCGGCCTTCTGGATCCACACGGTGGCGGGCAGCGGGCTGGTCGCCTTGAGCGGGATCAGCTTGTTCATCGCGTCGGCGCTGACCTTGCCGGTGATGCGGACGGTGTCCACGCCGTTGATGGTCTCACTGGCCTCCGACTTGGCATCGGAGATGCTGGCGAGCCAGTTGGCCAGGCCATTGTCGGGGTTGAGGACCACCGAGGGGTCGTAGATGTCCTTGGCGGGGCCCATGTCGAGCCAGTTGTTGGGTGTCAGGGCGGCGTAGAGGGTGCCGTCGAGGACGACCAGCTGGATGTCGACATCCGAGCCGCCCATCGAGATCGTCGAGTTTCCGGACACCGCGGTCGCGGGGACGTTGGTCAGATCGCCGGTGAGCTTCTTGACGGGTAGGCCTTCGATCTTGCCGCCGACAGTGATGTCGAGGTGGGCGCTCTTGAGGCCCTTGGTGACCTGAATGGACTGCTGCAGCAGTCCGGTCGCATCCGGTAGCGGCTCGGAGGGCTTCGACGAGGACGAGCAGCCCGCCACAAACAGCGCTGCTGTTGCGAAGAGGGCGGCAAGGACGGCAAACATTCGGCGGCACGTCGGCATAGGTGCATCGTAGAGGGTCGGGGTGACCACGCCGCGGCTACCAGGCTGGTGAGCACCGATGGGATGGGGCTTGACCTGCGGTTTCAGTAGGGGAGGGCGAGTGTCGTCACGCCAGGGCTAGATTGGGCGCGTGTTCACCGGAATCGTCGAGGAACTGGGTGAGATCGTCGGAAAGGATGACTTGGCCGACTCCGCCAGATTCGTCATCCGCGGGCCCGTCGTCACCGCCGATGCCCGCCACGGCGACTCGATCGCCGTCAACGGTGTCTGCCTGACTGTCGTCGAGGTGCTGCCCGGCGGTCAGTTCAGTGCCGACGTGATGGCCGAGACGCTCAACCGGTCCAGCCTGGCCGCGGTCGACGTCGGCAGTGCGGTGAACCTCGAGCGCGCGGCGGCGGTCAACAGCCGCCTCGGCGGCCATATCGTGCAGGGCCACGTCGACGGAACCGGTCATGTGGTGTCCCGCACGCCGTCCGAGCATTGGGAGATCGTGCGGATCGCCCTGCCAACGGAGCTGTCGCGCTACGTGGTGGAGAAAGGCTCGATCACCGTCGACGGCATCTCGCTGACGGTGTCCGGCCTCGGTGACGACTGGTTCGAGGTGTCGCTGATCCCGACCACCCTGTCTCTGACCACGCTGGGCCGCGCACCGGTCGGCACGCCGGTGAATCTCGAAGTCGATGTCATCGCCAAATACGTGGAGCGACTGCTCGGCGACCGCCAGCTCTGACCTGCGGCGTGAAGCCTGATCAATTGATTAGTAGGTTAATTTGCTGAATATGTAGTGGCTGGGCGGTCGCTCAGCACCACTCGAGGATGTCAACTCGCGCAGGTCGCGTCGAATGAGCTGGTAGCAGCGTTTTCCGAAAACTTGACCAATGCAAGCTTTGGAAAATTTTCTAAGTAATGTTACGTTGCGGTAGCGCCTAAGTGGCGTGCGTCTCTCGCGCCGCGGCGCCGTGAGTCTCGTCACAATTCGGATGAGCGGGAGAGTTGGTGAGTTCCAAGAAGCGCGGGGGTCGCCACCGGAAGAAGGCTGCTCGCCACCGAAAGCCCTCCGTGCACATTGGGAGGCAAGCAGCTCGCAACGGGATCTTGGCGGCTGCGGTTGGCGTGGGCCTGACGGTTGCCGCCGGGCAAGGGGTGGCGTCGGCCTCCGCGGACGCGGGCTCGTCGGACTCCGCGCCGAAGGCGACCTCGACCAATGACTCCGGCACGTCCTCGAAACCCACTCGTGGAAGTTCTACGGCTGGGTCCGCGCGGAAGCAACCTGCCAGCAAGCAGTCGACTAAAGCTCCCCGCACCTCACCTGCCGCGAGTGGATCGGGTTCGAGCGCAACCACCACTTCGGGTGCGGGTGTCACCACGTCGACGCCGTCCGTCACCGTGGCGAGCTCGTCGGATGCCGCTGAGTCAACGACGTCGCCAAGCGACGGCACGACCGCGACCGCGACCGCGACCGAAGATACTGTGAACCCGCCTTTCACCGACACCGCGAGCCCCGCCACGCCAACTGTGGCTGTCACCACGACGCCGATCACCACCACGCCGAAGATCGCCAAGGCGACCACCGCCGCTGTCAAGGCCGCTCCCACCGCCGCCGCGACGGCCGCTGCGGATCCGAGCCAGGACCCGGTTTACCTGAGCGTCGTGGCGAGGGCGCTGGCGCGACTCGTTGGCTGGCCTGGTCCGCCGGCTCACTTCGTCGACATCACCAATCATCCAATCGATCAGAGTCTCGACGCGCTCACAACTCAACTCGACCAACTGATCGCGACTGCGCCCGTCGGTGGTCCGGTGCGGTGGATTCGGGATTCCCTCAATTTCGCGGCTATCTTCTTCACCTCGTCGATCCCGGGTTATACCTTCGCGACCACCCTCAATGCGATCGGCGACTTCTTGAATCGCGTTGTGCCGCCCTTCAAGATCGCCGACGGCGCGGGTGCTCTGGGTGTGATCACGCCGTACAAGATCATGGGTGCAGCCGTAGCCGGGACTGCGACGGTTTTGACCGACATGCTCAATGGCGTTTATGACATGGAACAGATCGCCATCGACGTCATCTACTCGACCACCGGCGCGACCGTCACCCGGGCTGACCTGCACGACGCCACCAGTCTCGAACTCAAAGTCGCGGCGTCGGTTGCCCTCGGTGGTGGCGTGTACAGCAGCCCCGCAGAGGCGTTCGACATCGTATTGCCGACTTGGACTGCGGCCCAAGTCAATCCGTTCACGCTCGTGACCTATGTCGCCCTGGTCGGGATCTACAAGCGGTTCCAGGAGATGGCCGCCCTACAGACGTATACTCGCACTACCACGTATGAGAGTTGGCTTTACACAATTGGTTTGACCCCCGAGACCGCCTCGCAGTACGCGGCAGGCTCGTTCCACGCGGTCGATCAGGACGGCAACTCGGTGAGCTTCCAGCCCGCCGACGGCAACACCTACACCTCAGCATGGGGAGCCCTGGTCACCATCAACACCTACGACGGCGGATATACCTACACGAACACGCTTCCCGGTGCTGCGTTCTTTGCGGCGGGGGCGGCCGGCCAATACGACACCGTCAGCATTCCGGTGACGTCTGCGGACGGTGCTCCCTACACACTCACCTTCCAGGTCAAAATTTTGACCGTTGCCAACACCCCGTTGCCGGGCACTTCTTTCACCACGAGCACTACATACAATTCCGGTTACCCGAGCAAGGTTCTGGGCTCCGCCTACGCCTATGGCACGTTCCACGCGGTCGATCAGAACGGTAACGCGGCGAGCTTCTCGCCGGCAGCCGGTAACACGTACACGTCGGCGTGGGGCGCCCTGGTCACTATCAACAGTGCTGGCGGCGGATTCTCCTACACTCAAACACTTCCCGGCGCCGACTACTTCCATGCGGGAACGTCGAGCAACCCCTACGACACGGTTGATGTAACCGTGAAGGGGGCTGACGGTCAGAATTACCTTGTCACCGTCAAGGTTCAGATTCCCGGCGGGACGAACAGTGCCCCCTCGTGGACGCCGACATTCGGCGCTGCCTCCGGCCTCGGCATCCGGCGCAGCACCGTCGCTGCCAGCGACAGCGATGGCGATCCGTTGACCTACTCGCTGGTCAATCCCGGCACGACGGGAGCGACGACCAGCTCGATCTACACCACCAACGGTTCTATCGTGCAACTCAATACGTCGACCGGCGCGATCACCTACATCCCGAAGGAGGGAGTCGCCTCCGACTCGTTCCAGGTGCAGGTCGCTGACGACCACGGTGGAGTAACACCGGTGACGGTGACGGTGAACAACACCGTCACCCGCACGCTGACCTACAGCTCCCCGAACCCGTCCTCGGGTGTGATCGAGGGCGGCCTTAGCATTCCGACCGGCGACACCGGCCTGCTGAAATACTCCTTGGGCACCCAGCCTACCCACGGCAGCGTGACGGTGAACGAGGATGGCACCTACACCTACACGCGCACCAGCGTCGGGGCCGATAGCTTCACCATCATCGGTACCGACGGCAATAACAAGTCGACGCTAATAAAGACGGCGGCAATTCCGGCGGGGCCGGTCCTCACCCTCACCAAGGATCCGTTCGACGTCGCCAAGTACGTGTCGGGCGTCGATACCAGCAGCGGTGCCACGGGAACGTTCAACCTGAACACCACGACGTGGAAGCAGACGACCACGGGGCAGCTCAGCGCGACGGTCGCCAGCGGGCTCACGGTTGTCTGGCCCAGCTCCGCCACCACGGCCAACGGTGGCCAGGTGCAGATCAATTCCGACGGAACGTTCACCTACACGATCACCAAGGACCAGGCCTACTTCCACGCCCGCGCCAAGCTCGGGGTGGGAAATACCTTCGTGTCCAACGGAACCACCTACCAGACGCAGGACTACTTCTACTACGCGGTCTACGACAGCCTCGGCGGCCAGTCCAACGTCATGACGGTCTACCTGCCAGTTGCCGGCTACAACAGCGCACCGACGATCGGCGGCGCGCAGACCAACACTGGCTGGACCAAAGTCCTGGGGATCAACGCACCTGTAGTCACGGGCATCAACATCGGAGACGCGGAAGGCGACCTGCAGATCGGGTATCAATCTCTGGGGCAATGCGGTGGCACCGTCTCGGGGCCCTGTTACACCAGGACCGCGGGAAGTTTCATCTGGGGCGCCAATGGAAGTGGCAGTAGTTGGAGCTCAAGCAGCGGTCCGACATCCGTCACGCTGGCCTTCTACGACGGTTATTACAAGGTCACCAACGGCTGGGTGACGTCGAACCCTCAAAACACATGGGTGCTCTATAACGCGAACGGCGGCGGCAACAGCGGCACCGGCTCCTACTAATGCAGTTCGAAAGCTGCCTACGAAAGCTAGCGGGGCAAAGAAGATGACTACAACCCCGCCAACTGCCGCAGCCTCGCATGGGCGACCAGAAAGTAGATGATCTGCCCGGTGCCGTCGACGATGGCGGCGATCATCGGCGCGGACACGACCGCGGCGTCGACCCGGTCCTTCTTAAACCAGGATCCGCGGCAGGTCGCAGCCGCACCTGACCGGTCCCCATGGCGCGCCCGAGCATTGAGCCCAGCGGGGAATCCAACCGAGCCGCGCGCTCCTGCGTGCAGCCGTTGCCGGCTGTGCGATTTCATCCGCGACTCGCCGCCCCGTCTGGGACGGATGAGACCGCACAGTCAACTCATCGAGGCTCTCGAGTCGGCTCAGTTCATCGGTCGTTCACCCCGCTGGCCAATCCTGTCACGTACGTCACACCATGGCCTTGGCCTGCGCAGACCGGTCTCTCTGACGGCCGCCAGCCGAGTGAGCGGACCGCTCAACAGGACGGGCAATAACCACGCGCCACAGGTGGTTCATACTGTCTAGTAGCACAACAGCGGAAGTGAGCAGGCAACGATGACGAGGCTGGACACCGTCGAGCGGGCGGTCGCCGATATCGCGGCGGGCAAGGCCGTCGTCGTCATCGATGACGAAGACCGTGAAAACGAGGGCGACCTGATCTTCGCCGCCGAGAAGGCGACGCCGGAGCTGGTGGCGTTCATGGTCCGCTACACCTCGGGCTACCTGTGTGTGCCGCTGTCCGGCGAGATCTGCGACAAGCTCGGCCTGCTGCCCATGTACGCGGTCAACCAGGACAAGCACGGCACCGCCTACACCGTCACCGTCGACGCCAAAATCGGTGTGGGAACCGGTATTTCGGCTGCCGATCGGGCGACGACCATGCGGTTGCTGGCCGATCCCGGCAGCGTCGCGGAGGATTTCACCAAGCCCGGCCACGTTGTGCCGTTGCGCGCCAAGGACGGCGGCGTACTGCGCCGTCCCGGCCACACCGAGGCTGCCGTCGACCTGGCCCGCCTGGCCGGCCTGGAGCCGGCGGGCGCGATCTGCGAGATCGTCAGCCAGAAGGACGACGGCTCGATGGCCCAGACCGACGAGCTGCGAATCTTCGCCGACGAGCACGACCTCGCCCTGATCTCGATCGCCGACCTCATCGAGTGGCGCCGCAAGCACGAGAAGCACATCGAGCGCATCGCCGAGGCCCGGATCCCAACCCGGCACGGCGAGTTCCGGGCGGTCGGTTACTCGAGCATCTATGAAGAGGTCGAGCACGTCGCCCTGGTGAAGGGCGATATCGCCGGGCCGGAGAACGACGGCCACGACGTGCTGGTCCGGGTGCACTCCGAGTGCCTGACCGGCGACGTGTTCGGCTCGCGGCGCTGCGACTGCGGTCCGCAGCTCGACGCCGCGCTGGCGATGGTGGCCCGCGAGGGCCGCGGCATCGTGCTCTACATGCGCGGCCATGAAGGCCGCGGCATCGGCCTGATGCACAAGCTGCAGGCCTACCAGCTGCAGGACGCCGGCGCCGACACCGTCGACGCCAACCTCGAGCTCGGGCTGCCCGCCGACGCGCGTGACTACGGCATCGGCGCGCAGATCCTCGTCGATCTCGGGGTGCGTTCGATGCGGCTGCTGACCAACAACCCGGCCAAGCGCGTCGGGCTGGACGGCTACGGGCTGCACATCATCGAGCGGGTGCCGCTGCCGGTGCGCGCCAACGCCGAGAACATTCGCTACCTGATGACCAAGCGCGACCGGATGGGTCACGACCTCACCGGACTCGACGATTACGACGAGGTCGTGCCCGGCGACCTGGGCGGGGCCCTGTAGTGAGCAGAGGCGCCGGCCTCCCCGAATTTCCGGAGATGGACGCCTCGGATGTGTCGCTGGCCATCGTCGCGAGCACCTGGCACTCGAAGATCTGCAACGCGCTGCTCGACGGTGCCCGCCGGGTGGCCGAGGACTCCGGACAACCGAACCCGACCGTCGTCCGGGTGCTCGGAGCCATCGAAATCCCGGTTGTCGCACAGGAACTCGCGCGCACCCATGACGCCGTCGTCGCGCTCGGCGTCGTGATCCGCGGCCAGACACCACATTTCGACTATGTCTGCGACGCGGTCACCCAGGGCCTGACCCGGGTCTCGCTGGACGCGTCCACTCCGGTCGCCAACGGAGTGCTGACCGTCAATACCGAGGAACAGGCGCTCGACCGCGCCGGCCTGCCCGACTCCGCCGAGGACAAGGGCGCACAGGCCGCCGCTGCCGCGCTGTCCACCGCGCTGACGCTGCGCCACCTGCGCGGGGCATGAGCACCAGCGACTGGGATGTCGTGGTGCGGCCTCGCGTGACGCCGTACGTCGCCTACGGCGCCGCGTTTGTCGTCGCGGCCTCCGGGATCGTGGTGGGTTTCCTGCTGAAGATCCGCTACACCGGGGCGACCCTGCAGACCGCCGACCAGGTGGCGATGGGTGGGCTCGGGGTGATCCTAGCTGCCGCGATCCTGCTGCTGGCCACCCCGCGGCTGCGCATCGGGCCCGCCGGGCTCGGGGTGCGCAACATTCTTCTGGAGCGGGTGATTCCGTGGACGGACGTCGTCGGGGTGTCGTTCCCGCCGGGCGCTCGGTGGGCCCGAGTCGACCTGGCCGACTACGAGTACGCCGCGGTGTTGGCCATTCAGTCGGTCGACGGCGAGCGGGCGGTGCGATCGATGGACACGCTGCGCGCGCAACTCGCCAAGTACCGGCCCGACCTCACGGGATCGTGAGTCGCATCACCACTTCGGATTTGGCGCCGCCGGTGGGCACCTCGGTGAAGCCCAGGCTCTCGTAGACCGCGCGGGCCGCCGCGTTGTCGGGGGCCATCCGAAGAGTCGCGGTGCGCACCCCGCGTCGGCGTGCCCAGTCCACGGCCGCCGACACCAGCGAGCGGGCCAGCCCGCGCCCGCGGGCCTCCGGCTCGAGCCACAGCGAGTACACGTAGGCCGCTTCCGCGCTCTCCTGATAGGCGGCCACCATGCCGACGGGCCGGTCGCCCAGCACGGCCACGAACTGCGCGTGGTCACGCAGCCGGCGGCGCCAGTCGGTCGGGGTGAAGCGGGCCTCGACGAGGTACTGCCTGTCGTCGGTGCCGAAGGTGTCGGTGAGTGCACGCAGCCGAAGCTCGGCGAACTGTTCCCAGTCCGACTCGGTGAGGCGGGTGATGCGCGCTGCTGGCACGCTGTCGACGGTAGTGCCTGTCGGAGCCCCGACTAATCTGGAAACGTGCCCGATCCGTCGACGTACCGCCCGGCGCCCGGGTCCATTCCGGTGGAACCGGGGGTTTACCGATTCCGGGATCCGCATGGCCGGGTGATCTACGTGGGCAAGGCCAAAAGCCTGCGCCCCCGGCTGACGTCGTACTTCCAGGACATCTCCGCGCTGCATCCACGCACCCGTCAGATGGTGACCACCGCCGCCAAGGTCGAGTGGACGGTGGTCAACACCGAGGTCGAAGCGCTGCAGCTGGAATACAACTGGATCAAGGAGTTCGACCCGCGGTTCAACGTCCGGTACCGCGACGACAAGTCCTACCCGGTGTTGGCCGTCACCCTCAACGAGGAGTATCCGCGGCTGTCGGTCTACCGTGGGCCGCGCCGCAAGGGGGTCCGCTACTTCGGCCCGTACTCGCACGCCTGGGCCATCCGCGAGACCCTCGACCTGCTGACCCGGGTGTTCCCGGCCCGCACCTGCTCGGCCGGAGTGTTCAAGCGGCACAGCCAGATCGAGCGACCGTGCCTGCTGGGCTACATCGACAAGTGTTCGGCGCCATGCGTGGGACGGGTCAGCGCCGAGGAGCACCGCAAGATCGTGCTGGACTTCTGTGACTTCCTGTCCGGAAAGACCGACCGTTTCGCCCGCGAGCTCGAGCTCGAGATGAACGCGGCGTCCAACGAGCTGAACTTCGAGCGGGCCGCAAGGCTGCGCGACGATATCGCCGCGATCAAGCGGGCGCTGGAGAAGCAGGCCGTGGTGCTCGGCGACGGCACCGACGCCGACGTCGTCGCGTTCGCCGACGACGACCTGGAGGCCGCTGTGCAGGTCTTCCACGTCCGTGGTGGCCGGGTTCGCGGCCAGCGCGGCTGGGTGGTCGAAAAGCCCAGCGGGCCAGGTGAATCCGCTGAGGCGCAGCTGGTCGAGCAGTTCCTCACCCAGTTCTACGGTGACCAGGCCGAATTGGGCGGTGCCGCAGACGAATCCACCAATCCGGTACCGCGCGAGGTGCTGGTGCCCTGCCTGCCGCCCAACGCCGAGGAACTGGCCGACTGGCTGTCCGGACTGCGCGGCTCGCGGGTGGCGCTGCGCGTTCCGCGACGCGGCGACAAGAAGGCCCTGGCCGAGACGGTGCACCGCAACGCCAAGGAGGCGCTGCAGCAGCACAAGCTCAAGCGCGCCGGCGACTTCACCGCCAGATCGGCTGCGCTGCAGAACATTCAGGAGTCGCTGGGACTGGCCGACGCGCCGCTGCGCATCGAGTGCGTCGACATCAGCCACGTCCAGGGCACCGATGTGGTGGCCTCGCTGGTGGTGTTCGAGGACGGTCTGCCGCGTAAGTCCGACTACCGGCACTTCGCGATCCGCGAAGCCGCCGGCCAAGGTCGCTCCGACGACGTTGCCTCGATTGCCGAGGTGACGCGACGGCGCTTCGCCCGCCACGTCCACGAGCAGCAGCAGCCCATCGAGGAGTTCTCCGCCGAGGGCAAGTCCCGCAAGTTCGCCTATCCGCCGAACCTCTACGTCGTCGACGGCGGTGCTCCTCAGGTGAACGCCGCGCAGGCGGTGCTCGACGACCTCGGCGTCGCCGACGTCGCCGTCATCGGTCTGGCCAAGCGGCTCGAGGAGGTGTGGGTACCCGCGGAACCTGACCCGCTGATCCTGCCGAGGAACAGCGAGGGCCTCTATCTGCTGCAGCGGGTCCGTGACGAAGCGCACCGCTTCGCGATCACCTACCACCGCAGCAAGCGCTCGAAGCGGATGACGGCCTCGGCGCTGGACTCGGTGCCGGGGCTCGGCGAGATCCGGCGCAAGGCGTTGGTGACCCACTTCGGATCGCTGGCGCGATTGCGCCAGGCCAGTGTCGACGAGATCACCGCGGTGCCCGGGATCGGCACCGCGACGGCAGCCGCCGTGCTGGAAGCGCTAGGCGTGACGGTGGATTCGTCGGTATCGCCTGCGCAGGACGAGCCGGTCGGCGAGGATCAGTCTGCTGAACAGGCGACGCGATGACAGATCACAGCACAGGTGAGGACATGCGCCCCGGCCAGACCGGCGAGGAATCGGGTATCGACGTGGTGTTGGTGACGGGCCTGTCGGGAGCCGGCCGGGGCACCGCGGCCAAGGTGCTCGAAGACCTGGGCTGGTACGTCGCCGACAATCTGCCGCCCGAACTCATCGCCCGAATGGTGGACTTCGGTTTGACCGCCGGGTCGCGGATCACTCAGCTGGCCGTCGTCATGGACGTCCGGTCTCGGGGGTTCACCGGCGACCTGGACTGGGTACGCAACGAGCTGGCGACCCGCGGCATCCATTCGCGGGTGCTGTTCATGGAGGCTTCCGACGACATCCTGGTCCGCCGCTACGAGAACAACCGGCGCAGTCATCCGCTGCAGGGCAACCAGACCCTGGCCGAAGGCATTGCCGCCGAGCGGGCGATGCTGGCCTCGGTTCGGGCGTCGGCGGATCTGGTCATCGACACCTCGACCCTGTCGGTGCACGGTCTGCGCGACAGTATCGAACGTGCCTTCGCCGGCGAGACCGTCGCGCAGACGTCCGTGACGGTCGAGTCGTTCGGGTTCAAGTACGGCTTGCCGATGGATTCCGACATGGTGATGGACGTCCGCTTCCTGCCGAACCCGCACTGGGTCGACGAACTGCGGCCGCACACCGGGCAGCATTCGGCGGTTCGGGATTACGTCCTTGGTCAACCCGGTGCCGCGGAGTTCCTGCAGACCTACCATCAGCTGCTGAGACTCGTCGTCGACGGCTATCGCAAGGAGGGGAAGCGCTATATGACCGTGGCCATCGGCTGCACCGGGGGTAAGCACCGCAGTGTCGCCATGGCCGAAGCGCTCGCCGGCCTGCTGGATGGCAACGAGCACTTGACCGTCCGGGTCCTGCACCGCGATCTGGGTCGCGAATGACTCGTATCGTCGCCCTCGGCGGTGGCCATGGTTTGTACGCGACGCTGTCCGCGGCCCGCCGGCTCACCCACGACGTCACCGCGGTGGTCACCGTCGCCGACGATGGCGGGTCCTCCGGCCGGCTGCGCAGCGAGCTCGACATCATTCCGCCGGGTGATCTGCGAATGGCGTTGGCGGCCTTGGCATCCGACAGTCCGCACGGCAGGTTGTGGGCGACCATCATCCAGCATCGGTTCGGCGGCAGTGGCGCGCTGGCCGGGCATCCCATCGGCAACCTGATGCTGGCCGGCCTCAACGAGCTGCTGGCCGATCCGGTGGCCGCGCTCGACGAGCTGGGCCGGGTTCTCGGCGTCAAGGGCAGGGTGCTGCCGATGTGCCCGATCGCGCTGCAGATCGAAGCCGACGTGGCCGGTCTGGAAGGCGATCCGCGGATGAGCCGGGTGATCCGCGGGCAGGTGGCGGTCGCGACGACGCCGGGCAAGGTCCGCCGGGTGCGCCTGTTGCCGGGTGATCCGCCGGCCACCCGCCAGGCGATCGACGCGATCATGACCGCTGATCTGGTGGTGCTCGGACCGGGCTCGTGGTTCACCAGTGTGATCCCGCATGTGCTGGTGCCGGAGTTGGCGGCGGCGCTGAAGGCCACCGCGGCGCGGCGGGCCCTGGTGCTCAACCTGGCCGCCGAGCCGGGGGAGACCGCGGGCTTCTCCGCCGAGCGGCATCTGCACGTTCTGGCTCAGCACGCACCGGGCTTCTCGGTGCATGAGATCGTCGTCGACGCGACCCGGGTCCCGTCTGACCGGGAACGTGACCAACTGCGGCGTACCGCAAGCCTGCTGGAAGCTTCAGTTCAGTTTACCGACGTGTCCAGACCTGGTACACCTTTACATGACCCGGCCAAGCTGGCTGCAGCGCTTGACGGTGTGCGCACCCGGACAACGGTCACCGCGCCGCCTTCCCCTTCCTCTGCTGCGTCCGTGCAGGCCGGAGGAGGGCGACAGGGGGACGGGGTGCAGGGACCGACAGCCAATGGACCGAGAGGTGACGACCCGTGGCGATGACTGCCGAGGTGAAGGACGAACTCAGCCGGCTGGTCGTCAATTCCGTGAGTGCTCGCCGAGCCGAGGTGGCCTCGCTGCTGCGCTTCGCCGGCGGCCTGCACATCGTGTCGGGCCGGGTCGTGGTCGAAGCCGAGGTGGACCTGGGCATCATCGCCCGGCGCCTGCGCAAGGACATCTACGACCTCTACGGGTACAACGCGGTGGTGCATGTGCTGTCGGCCAGTGGCATCCGCAAGAGCACCCGCTATCTGGTCCGGGTCGCAAAGGACGGTGAGGCGCTGGCGCGCCAGACGGGCCTGCTGGACATGCGCGGCCGGCCGGTGCGCGGGTTGCCCGCGCAGGTGGTCGGCGGCAGCGTCGGCGACGCCGAGGCGGCGTGGCGGGGTGCGTTCCTCGCGCACGGTTCGCTGACCGAGCCCGGACGGTCGTCGGCACTCGAAGTCAGTTGTCCCGGACCGGAAGCCGCGCTGGCGTTGGTCGGCGCTGCCCGGCGGCTCGGGGTGAGCGCGAAGGCGCGTGAGGTGCGCGGTACCGACCGGGTGGTGGTGCGCGACGGCGAGGCCATCGGTGCGCTGCTGACCCGGATGGGCGCCCAGGACACCCGGCTCACGTGGGAGGAACGGCGGATGCGCCGCGAGGTGCGCGCCACCGCCAACCGGCTGGCCAACTTCGACGATGCGAACCTGCGGCGCTCCGCCCGCGCCGCGGTCGCCGCCGCCGCCCGCGTCGAACGCGCGCTGGAGATCCTGGCCGACACCGTGCCCGATCACCTGGCCGCCGCAGGCAAGCTTCGGGTCGAGCACCGTCAGGCGTCGTTGGAGGAACTGGGCCGGCTGGCCGATCCGCCGATGACCAAAGATGCTGTGGCCGGCCGTATTCGGCGCCTACTGTCGATGGCGGACCGCAAGGCCAAGCAGGACGGCATCCCCGATACCGAGTCGGCCGTCACGCCGGATCTGCTGGAAGACGCCTAGCCCCGATTGTCTCGCTCCTCCTCCGCCTCGTTCCTCGGCGGCATCGGTCGACTCGACTACGCCGTCTTCTTCGCGATGTAGGCCTTGAGTTCGGCCGACAGCGCGTCGGCGGGCAACAGCTGGGGGAGCAGGCTGGGGTCCGACATCCGGGCGCGGTAGACCAAGCCGATCGTCACGTCGTGATCCGGCTTGTCCTCGATGACGATGCTGTCGCCGGCACGCACTTCGCCCGGCGTGATCACCCGCAGATACGCGCCGGGCTTGCCGGCTTCGGTGAACGTCTTGATCCACCCCCGGATGTCCAGAAACGACGAGAACGTGCGGCACGGTGTGCGCGGTGCGGAGACTTCGAGCAGCAGACCGTCGGTGCCCACCCGCCAGCGTTCGCCGATGAGTGCTCCGGTGACGTCGACGCCGGAAGTGGTGAGGTTCTCGCCGAACATCCCCTCGGACAGCGGACGGTCGAGTCGGGCCGCCCACTCGTCGAGGTCCTCGCGGGCATAGGCGTAGACGGCTTGGTCGTCACCACCGTGGAGCTTCTGGTTACCGATCGTGTCGCCGACCAGACCGCTGCCCAGACCACTGCGCATCGGACCGGGCGCACGCACCATCACCGCTTCGCGGGTGGGCCGCTTGTCGATGCCGGTCGGTCGTGGCGCTTTCGCGTCCGGATTCGTCCGAGCGTGCGCCGACAGATTCACCGACAGAACGCTTGCCATCACAACAGCGTAATGGCGTCGTGGCAGGTGCACCGTCCTGGGCGGCGCGCCGGCATGGTCGACGCGCCCCGCCGAATGCCTCTGTGCTGAACATGGTTTCGTGACGCCGTCGGCCGCCCTGAACGCCGCGCGCCGCTATCGGTGCTGTGCGCCAGGCATTTTCGCGCGCGTACTGCCCGCGGACCCAATTTTCTCGGCGTCGTCACCCGGGGCGGCAGACCAGGGGCTAGCGTTTGTGCCATGCCTGAGGTGTTGCGCGTCGGGGCGGCATTGCCGGACCCACCGTTCAACGATGTGAACGGCACCGGCCTGGACGTCGAACTCCTGGCCGCCATCGGCCAGCAGCTCGGCGCCGACGTCGAGTTCATCCGCTACCAAGGGCGCGATTTCAACGGCATCTTCGACGCGCTGGATTCCGGTGAGTTCGACTGCGTGGCCTCCGGCACCACCGTCACCGGCTCTCGCGCGCTGAAGGCCGCGTTCTGCGATCCGTACCTGATCTCCGGTCAGGCGCTGGCTGTCGACGCCACCCGGCTGCCCGACGTCGCGTCGATCGACGATCTCGAGGGATTGACGATCGGGGTGCAGCAGGGCAACACCAGTCAGCCGATCGCGAACCGGTTGCTGGCCGACGGCAAAGTCGCGCGGGTTCGGGTGTACGACTACGGCAGCATTCGCAGCGCGCTGCGCGATCTGTCGACGGGCCGCTGCGACGCCTTCATGAAGCTGGACCCGGTGCTGACCCGGCTGGCCGAGGCGACACCCGGCATCGCCGTAGTTCAGCGCGGCATCACCACCGAGAAGATCGCGATCGCGGTGCCGACGAGCGACACCGCGTTACTGGGCCGGATCAACGTCGCGCAGGCCACGCTCGAGGAGAACGGCACGTTGCCGGCGATCCGGGAACGGTGGACCGGCTCGCCCCGGGCCGACCAAAGTGGCCCCAGATCGGGTGACCTCTAGGCGGTCGCGCACGCCGGTGAGCAGGCCACTAGGCTGGGCGCGAGAACTGGCGAAGCAACTATGAGGAGATGACGTGACCATCCGGGTTGGCGTTAATGGCTTCGGCCGTATTGGCCGTAATTTCTTCCGGGCTCTGGATGCGCAGAAGGCGCAGGGCAAGAACACCGATGTCGAGATCATCGCGGTCAACGATCTGACCGACAACGCGACGCTGGCGCATTTGTTGAAGTTCGACTCGATCCTGGGCCGGCTGCCCTATGAGGTGAGCCTCGAAGGCGAGGACACCATCGTCGTCGGTGACACCAAGATCAAGGCGCTCGAGGTCAAGGCCGGCCCGGCCGAACTGCCGTGGGGCGATTTGGGTGTCGACATCGTGGTCGAGTCGACCGGGATCTTCACCAAGCGTGACAAGGCCCAGGGCCACCTGGATGCCGGGGCCAAGAAGGTCATCATCTCCGCGCCGGCCACCGATGAGGACATCACGATCGTGCTCGGGGTCAACGACGACAAGTACGACGGCAGCCAGAACATCATCTCCAACGCCTCGTGCACCACGAACTGCCTGGGCCCGCTGGCCAAGGTCCTCAATGACGAGTTCGGCATCGTCAAGGGTTTGATGACCACGATCCACGCCTACACCCAGGATCAGAACCTGCAGGACGGCCCGCACAGCGATCTGCGCCGGGCCCGCGCCGCGGCGTTGAACATCGTGCCGACCTCGACCGGTGCGGCCAAGGCCATCGGCCTGGTGCTGCCGGAGCTCAAGGGCAAGCTCGACGGGTACGCGCTGCGGGTGCCGATCCCCACCGGCTCGGTCACCGACCTGACCGCCGAGCTGAGCAAGTCGGCCAGCGCCGCCGACATCAACGCCGCGATGAAGGCCGCTGCTGAGGGCAAGCTCAAGGGCATCCTGAAGTACTACGACGCCCCGATCGTCTCCAGCGATATCGTCACCGACCCGCACAGCTCGATCTTCGACTCCGGTCTGACCAAGGTCATCGACAACCAGGCCAAGGTCGTGTCCTGGTACGACAACGAATGGGGCTACTCCAACCGCCTCGTGGACCTGGTCGCACTGGTCGGCAAGTCCCTCTAACAACCATGGCCGTCAAGACGCTCGACGACCTGCTGGCCGAGGGTGTTTCGGGTCGGGGCGTTCTCGTGCGTTCCGATCTGAACGTCCCGCTCGACGGTGGGAAGATCACTGATCCGGGTCGCATCATCGCGTCGGTCCCGACGCTGAAGGCGCTGGCCGATGCCGGCGCGAAGGTCATCGTGACCGCGCACCTGGGCCGGCCCAAGGGCGGACCGGAGCCCGAGTTCTCGCTGGCGCCGGTGGCCGCCGCGCTGGGGGAGAAGCTGGGCCGGCATGTGCAGCTGGCCGGTGACGTGGTCGGTACCGACGCGCTCGCTCGCGCCGAAGGACTGACCGACGGCGACGTGTTGCTGCTGGAGAACATCCGCTTCGACCCGCGGGAGACCAGCAAGGACGACGCCGAGCGGCTGAAGCTGGCCAAGGCTTTGGTCGAATCGGTCGGCGACGACGGCGCTTTCGTCTCCGACGGGTTCGGCGTGGTGCACCGCAAGCAGGCGTCGGTGTATGACGTCGCGACCCTGCTGCCGCACTACGCGGGTGCGCTGGTTGCCGCTGAGGTCAAGGTGCTTCAGCAGCTGACCAGCTCGACCGATCGACCGTACGCCGTGGTGCTGGGCGGGTCGAAGGTGTCGGACAAGCTGGCCGTCATCGAGAACCTGGCGACCAAGGCTGACAGCATCGTCATCGGCGGCGGTATGTGCTTCACCTTCCTTGCCGCACAAGGGGTTTCGGTGGGCACCTCGTTGCTGCAGGAGGAGATGATCGACACCTGCCGCCAACTGCTGGAAACCTACGGCGACGTGATTCATCTGCCGGTGGACATCGTGGTGGCCGAGAAGTTCGCCGCCGACTCGCCGCCGGAAACCGTTTGGGCAGACCAGATCCCGGACGGCAAGATGGGCCTGGACATCGGACCGGAGTCGGTGAAGCGGTTCAGCACACTGCTGTCCAACGCCCGCACCATCTTCTGGAACGGGCCGATGGGCGTGTTCGAGTTCCCGGCGTTCTCGGCGGGCACCAAGGGTGTTGCCGAGGCGATCGTCGGCGCGACCGCCAAGGGTGCGTTCAGCGTGGTCGGCGGCGGCGATTCGGCGGCCGCGGTGCGGCAGTTGGGTCTGCCCGAGGACGGTTTCTCGCACATTTCCACCGGCGGCGGTGCATCGCTGGAATACCTTGAGGGCAAAACACTGCCCGGTATCGACGTCCTGGAGTCCTGAGAACATGGCACGTAAACCGCTGATCGCGGGCAACTGGAAGATGAACCTCAACCATTTCGAGGCCATCGCGCTCGTCCAGAAGATCGCGTTCTCGTTGCCCGACAAGTACTTCGACAAGGTCGACGTCACGGTGATCCCGCCGTTCACCGATCTGCGCAGTGTGCAGACCCTGGTCGACGGCGACAAACTGCGGCTGACCTACGGCGCACAGGACCTGTCACAGCACGATTCGGGCGCCTACACCGGTGACATCAGCGGCGCGTTCCTGGCCAAGCTCGGTTGCACGTTCGTGGTCGTCGGACACTCCGAGCGCCGCACCTACCACCACGAGGACGATGCGGTGGTCGCCGAGAAGGCGGCCGCGGCGTTCCGGCACGGACTGACGCCGATCGTCTGCATTGGCGAGCAACTGGAGGTCCGCGAGGCCGGCAACCATGTCGAGTTCAACGTGAACTCGCTGCGTGGATCCCTGGCCGGGCTGACCAAGGAACAGCTGGCCGACATCGTCATCGCGTACGAGCCGGTGTGGGCGATCGGCACCGGCCGGGTGGCCAGCGCCGCCGACGCGCAGGAAGTCTGCGCCGCGATCCGAGCCGAGCTGGGTAATCTCGCCACGCCGGAGATTGCCGACGGTATCCGGGTGCTCTACGGCGGCTCGGTGAACGCCAAGAACGTCGGCGAGATCGTCGCCCAGAAGGACGTCGACGGTGCGTTGGTGGGTGGAGCGTCGCTGGATGGGGAGCAATTCGCCACCCTGTCGGCTATCGCCGCAGGTGGGCCGCTGCCGTGATGACCGCTTCGACCAGGTAGTCTGGTCGCCATGGTTTTGACTCTGCAGATCATCCTGGTGGTCACCAGCGTGCTGGTGGTGCTGCTGGTGCTGCTGCACCGCGCCAAGGGTGGCGGCCTGTCGACGCTGTTCGGCGGCGGTGTGCAGTCCAGCCTGTCCGGGTCGACCGTGGTGGAGAAGAACCTCGACCGCCTCACGCTGTTCGTCACCGGCATCTGGGTGGTGTCCATCATCGGCATGGCACTGCAGATCAAGTACAGCTGATCTGTAGGCCGCTCCCGCGTCAGCGAGTGAACCGGTAGATATCGCCGCCCAGCGGGATCAGCGGGACGACTCCTTGCCGCACCACGGCCCCGTCGCCGTGGCCCAGAGTCCTCAGCCATCGCAGAATCTGCTCTTGCTTGGCCCGGGTGTTTCATATGCCGTCGAGCTGACGTAGTAGAACTCGTGGGCTGCCACAGCGGGACCGGCGTCGGGATGCTTGGCAAGGATGGCATCCTGGGACGCGGCGAACACCTTAGTGTGCGGATCGGCATGCCACAGGATCGCGGGCAGCACGCCGAAGTGGTCGGAGTCCACGATCAACGCGTCGGCACGCGCGATATCGCGAACCGGTTCGAGCTCCGAACGGTGAACCACGAACAACGCCGACGAGACAATCGCACACACCAACAGCACCACGGGTAGCGCGGACACCAGCCGCTGCCAGCGGACGCTCGGGCTGTCTTGGGCATCCAGGCCGTCTTGAGCCATTCGCGCCACGCCGACGAACAGCAATGGTGTGACGAAGTACAGGTATTGCAGACCTATCGCTTGCACGGGGCTGACGAACGAGACGTACATGGCGAAGGCTGTCAGCAGGCACAACACGCCCGCACAGATCGGCAGCCGCTGGACCGTCAGCCAACCGTCCACACCGCGCGGCCCCGATCGGATGGCACGCACCACGATCCTGACCACGAGATATGTCGTGCCTACACCGATGGCGATGCTCAGCAGGTTGATCACCACGTACTGGGGCTGCGCCCAGTCGAGTAGTCCGTAGGGCAACGGGTGCGACCAGTCGAGGGGATTGAAGAGTTGCAGCGCCGTCGGGATGATTGCACCGGCGCGCTGGAACAGTTGCGGGAACGTGAAGGACTGCGCCTGTTCGCGCGCCCGCCAAACAGATTCCATGAAACCCGGCTCCACGACATAGAACGCCACTGCCGCTACCACGACAGCGAGCCCGAGCTGAGCGATCTCCCTCACTGAGCGACGCCGCCACAGAATTGCCGCCACCAAGGCAACGGTGACGGCAGCGGGTATCGGGAACTGAAAGTGCGTCAGGACCCCGACCACCAGCACGACACAGAGCGTGACCAGATAGCGCAACTGCTTCTTCTGCAGCCAGAGAACGGCCACGAGCAACAACGCCGCGGTGAACATGGTGAACAGTGAGTACTGCCGGATGACGCTCACCGCGGTCCGCGACGGCAGGCTCACCGTCCAGGCCAGCGTTGCGAGGAAGCTCAGGGTGCTCGACACCGCCAGCACCCGGCAGGTGACGTAGATGATCACCGCTGTCAGACACACGACGACGAGATTGAGCACCAGAGCGCTGACGAGTGAGACGCCGAACAGCACGAACCAGATATGCAGCACCCAGAAGTAGAAGGGCGGGTGGATGTCGTAATCGACCATGGCGCTTTGGATCTGGCCAAAGCACCAGTGGGAGCTCAATTGCCAGTACCGCTGCCACTGCGAGGCATCCGCCCACTGGCCCTTCAGCGGCGAGTTCAGGAAATTCCCCTGATTGCACGTTGCGGTGACGACGCTGATGACGTCATCGTGGTCGACCAGCACGACCGCCATGAGTTTCGGTAGATAAATCAAGACGGCGACGGCGACGAGAACGAGCACCAGTACGAAATCGGCTTTGGACCGACGTGCGGCTTCCGGCGTCGCAAAAATTCTCAGCACAGGACGATACGGCCCCCTATTCGGCTGAACTGCCGCTCCCCACGGCATTCCTGGACAGTAGTTGAAGCCGGCCGCAAGGTCCACGGGGCAAGATCACGAGGGGACCACCTGCTCAACCCCACGCCCTGCAGTACCCACCGAGCACCGGAATACTTGAGGGATGGCTGAAGCTGCGGACGCGTCGCTGGAACCGATCGGCGCGGTACAGCGCACCCAGGTGGGACGCGAGGCCACCGAGCCGATGCGCGAGGACATCCGACTGCTCGGCGCGATCCTCGGCGACACCGTGCGCGAACAGAACGGCGACGAGGTGTTCGAGCTCGTGGAGAAGGCCCGCGTCGAGTCGTTCCGCGTCAGACGATCCGAAATCGACCGGTCCGAGCTGGCCCAGCTGTTCGACGGCATTGACGTCCATCAGGCCATCCCGGTGATCCGTGCCTTTACGCACTTCGCGCTCTTGGCCAACGTCGCCGAGGACATCCACCGCGAGCGGCGTCGGGCCGTGCACGTCGCAGCGGGGGAGCCGCCGCAGGCCAGCACCCTGGCCGCCACCTACGAGAAGCTCGACGCCGCACACCTGGACGCCGCCACGGTGCAGACGGCACTCACAGGTGCGCTCGTCGCGCCGGTCATCACCGCCCATCCGACCGAAACCCGCAGGCGCACGGTCTTCGACACCCAACACCGGATCACCCAACTGATGCGGGTGCGGTTGCACGGTCAGGACGAGACCGAGGACGGCCAGCCGGTCGAGACCGAACTGCGCCGACAGATCCTGACGCTGTGGCAGACCGCGCTGATCCGGTTGTCCCGGTTGAAGATTCAGGACGAGATCGAGGTGGGTCTGCGGTACTACCCGGCGGCGTTCTTCGAGGTGATTCCCAAGGTGAACGCCGAGGTTCGCGAGGCGCTGCGCGCCCGTTGGCCCGACGCCGACCTGCTGCCGGAACCGATTCTGCGCCCGGGCTCGTGGATCGGCGGCGACCGCGACGGCAACCCGAACGTGACCGCCGAGGTGGTGCGGCTGGCCACCGGCAGCGCCGCCTACACCGCGCTGGGGCACTACTTCGCTGAACTGACCAAGCTCGAGCAGGAACTGTCGATGTCGGCGCGGCTGGTGAAGACTACCGACAAGCTGGTCGCCCTGGCCGATGCCTGCACCGAGCCGGCTCGGATGGACGAGCCCTATCGGCGGGCATTGCGGGTGGTGCATGCCCGCCTCACGGCGACCGGTCACGACATTCTGGACCGAACGCCGCAGCACACCCTCGATTTGGGGATGGAGCCCTACGCAACCCCCGACGAATTGTTGAAAGATCTCGACGTCATCGACGCATCGCTGCGCGGCAACGGCAGCGCGCTGCTGGCCGACGACCGGCTGGCCAGACTGCGGGAAGCCGTGGATGTCTTCGGGTTTCATCTCAGCAGCCTGGATATGCGGCAGAACTCCGACGTCCATGAGGAGGTCGTCGCCGAACTGCTGTCGTGGGCGGGGGTACATCCCGATTACGCGTCGCTGTCCGAGCCGGAGCGGGTCGACGTTCTGACCGCCGAGCTGAAAACCCGCCGTCCGCTGGTGCGTGACGACTCAGAAGTGTCGGAGCTGGCCCGCAAGGAACTCGACATCGTCTTTGCCGCTGCCCGCGCGGTCAAGGTGTTCGGCCCCGAAGCTGTACCCAACTACATCATCTCGATGTGCCAGTCGGTGTCGGACATGCTGGAAGCGGCGATCCTGCTGAAAGAGGCGGGACTGCTGGATGTTTCGGGCGACGACGTCTATGCGCCCGTCGGTATCGTTCCGCTGTTCGAGACGATCGACGATCTGCAGCGCGGTGCGTCGATTCTCGAAGCGATGCTGGATCTTCCGCTGTACCGCGCGATGATCCACGCCCGCGGGGAAAGCCAGGAGGTGATGCTGGGCTACTCCGACTCCAATAAGGACGGCGGGTACCTCGCTGCCAACTGGGCGCTCTATCGGGCCGAGCTGGATCTGGTGGAATCGGCCCGCAAGACCGGTATCCGGTTGCGGCTCTTCCACGGTCGCGGCGGTACCGTCGGCCGTGGCGGCGGCCCGAGCTACGACGCGATCCTGGCCCAGCCGCCCGGTGCGGTCAACGGCTCGCTGCGGCTGACCGAACAGGGTGAGGTGATCGCGGCCAAGTATGCCGAGCCGCGCATCGCCCATCGCAACCTGGAGACCCTGTTGGCGGCCACACTGGAGTCGACGCTGCTGGACACCGAGGGTCTTGGTGACCTCGCCGAACAGGCCTACCAGGTGCTCGACGACCTCGCCGCCCGCGCGCAACGGGCCTACGCCGAATTGGTCCACGAGACACCGGGGTTCGTCGACTACTTCAAAGCATCCACACCCGTGAGCGAGATTGGCTCACTCAACATCGGCAGCCGGCCGACATCGCGCAAACCCACCACGTCGATCTCCGATCTGCGGGCCATCCCATGGGTGCTGGCCTGGAGTCAATCACGCGTCATGCTGCCCGGCTGGTACGGCACAGGCACCGCGGTCGAGGAGTGGATCGCCGAGAACGATGGCGGCCTCGCGGTGCTCCAGGAGCTCTACAAGAAGTGGCCGTTCTTCGCCACTGTGCTGTCGAATATGGCTCAGGTGCTGGCGAAGGCGGACATGGGACTGGCCGCCCGGTATTCCGAACTGGTCGACGACGAGGAGTTGCGCGCCCGGGTGTTCGACAAGATCGTCGCCGAACACGGCCGCACTCTGCGGATCCACCAGCTGATCACCGGGCAAGACGATCTGCTCGCCGACAATCCGGCCCTGGCCCGCTCGGTGTTCAACCGCTTCCCATACCTGGAGCCGCTCAACCACTTACAGGTCGAGCTGCTGCGCCGCTACCGGTCCGGGGACGACGATGAGCTGGTCCAGCGCGGCATCCTTCTCACGATGAGCGGGCTGGCGTCGGCACTGCGAAACAGCGGCTAGCCCCATGGCACGCGACCGCGACGAGTCCGGCCGGCCCCGCAATGCCAGGGCCCGCGACGAACTCGGCCGGCCGCTACCAGAAGGTGTCGAAGGAGTGCCCCGCATTCCGGACGATCTTCAGATACCACCGGCCGAAACACTGGCCTATGCACAGGATCTGCTGAACCAAGGACGCGCCTTTCACGCACATGAGGTTTTCGAGGCCGCGTGGAAGAACGGTCCCGACGACGAGCGCACGCTCTGGCAGGGCCTGGCCCAACTCGCCGTCGGCATCACGCACATCCAGCGCGGTAACCGCAAGGGTGCCGCAGCGCTACTGACGCGTGCGTCGATCCTCCTGCGCAGCGTCACCGACCCGCCATACGGCATCGACCTCCTCGGTCTGACCGCGGCCGCAACCGTACTCGCCGACGATCTCGCGAAGGACGCGGTCATCGACCCGGCACGACTGCGTCCGCGGTTGGGAACCAAACCGGCAGGAGATGCGTCAAACCCACTATGACGCAGGCTTGTTCACTCGAAAACACCGCAGAACTCATCGGACCGCTGCCGCTGGTCGCACCGCCCGTGCTGGCCGACTGGTCAGCCGCCGACCCCGCCGACGGCTGGTGGTGAAGCGTTGACGACTGCCGCGGGCCCGAGGCTGACGGGTAGATGTTTCACTCCGCGCAGCAGGGTACTTTCGTTGAGCGTCGGTTCGCCATCCAGAGCAAGCTGTGGGTATCGCCGAAACAGTGCGTGCAGACCGATGTTCAATTCCAGGCGCGCCAGCGCTGCGCCGATACAGACGTGGATTCCCGAGCTGAAGCTGAGGTGCTCGCGGGCATTGGCGCGGGTGGTGTCGAATTCGTCAGGACGGTCGAAGACCGCGGGGTCCCGATTGGCGCCTGCGATGACGACGAACACTGCCTGCCCTTCGTCGATGCTGCAGCCCTCGATCTCGACAGGCTCGGTCGCCACCCGCACCCCGATCTGGGCGACGGAGTCGTAGCGCAGTGTCTCCTCGACCGCGTTCGGCCAGCCCTCGGGATGCGCTTGCAGATGAGCGAGCTGCTCGGGGTGACGTAGAAGCGCCACCACCGCATTGCCGAATGCATGTGTGGTGGTGATGAATCCGGCGCCGAGGAGCAGGCCGGCGAACATCCTGACCTCTTCTTCGGTCAGGTCGCTGTCCTGCAGGACTGCGGACAGGATGCTGTCGTCCGCACCGCTGCGCCGGAGCCGTTCGATATGTGCGGCGATGTAGCCCTCGAATTCGAGCAGTGCGGCGGACGCCGCTCGGAAGTCGTCCCAAGCGGGAACGGTCGTGGTGAGAAGCTTGGCGCCCGGTTCGGCGAACGCGTGGAGCTGCGGGATCTCGTCGCGGGGCACTCCCAGCATCTCGGCGATGACCTCGATGGGAATTCGCGCCGCAAAGGCGGCTATCAGGTCACAGTGCGTGTGGCCGGCGAGGTCGTCGAGCACCGTGTCGGTGATCGCGTGGATGCGGTGCTGGAGTCCGTCGATCGCGCGTGGTGTGAAAGCCCGTGAGACGAGGCGACGCAACCGAGTGTGCACGGGTGGATCCACCACCAACAACGACGGCGGTTCCACCGGATTCATCATGTCCGGGTCTGTCTTTGCGACCAGCCACCGAACGATGCGGAAAGGGGAGCGATCGATCGGTTTGATGGTTCGGAATCTGTCGTCGCGCAAAACATTTCGGACAACCTCAGCGTCAGCGGTCACCCATGCACTTGCGATCGCCGTGGATATTCGCCCCTGCTGCCGGATCTGCTCGATGAGGCGATAGGTGTTCTCCGGACGGTCGCTGTCGATGAGGAGACGCGCGAACGGGTCACCGCGATGTGCGAGCACCTTGAGCGCTGAACGAGCAAGCCCGTAGCCCAGGAACCAATGTGCCCTGGCCTTGACGTGCAGGTCCATGGGCTGACCCGCTAACGACCCTGGCGGCGCATCGCGTTGACCACCACGCGCACCGCCGACTCGGTGGCCGCCAGCGGTGACATCACCGCCTCACCGATTCCCACGATGCGCTCGATGCGGTCGACGATCCCTTCCATTCGCTCGACCACCGCGTTGAGCCGGGGCGCGAGCTCATCGATGCGGGTCAGGGTGGAGTTGAACACGCCCAGCGTCTCCTCGAAGTATTCGAGGGTGCCGTTCATCCCGCTCATCGTGGTGTTGAGGTCGGTGAGGGACTCGCTCATCTGAGTCAGGATCGTGTCGAGCTGGTCGACGGTGACGTCGGCGTTGAGCGCGGCCTGGGCCAGGGTCTTGATCCGGTCGCGACCGGTGCGCGGCGGGGGCGGCTTGTCAACCATGGGCTCAGTCTTGCAGCTTGCTGGCCGCCTCGGTGTCGAGAAGCCAAACCGTGGCCTCACGGCCCTTCGCGCCCGCCGCCGGCCAGTCGGCCGGTTTCGCGCCGCCGACCGCCTCGGCGACCGCCTCGGCCTTACCCTCACCCGACACCACCAACCACACTTCGCGGGAGCGGGTGACGGCGGGCAGCGTCAGCGTGATCCGCCGCGGCGGGGGTTTGGGGGAGTCCTCGACACCGACCACCAGACGCTTGGTCTCCGCGACGGCAGGAGTGTGCGGGAACAGCGAGTTGATGTGACCTTCCGGGCCCATTCCGAGGAGGTGGACATCGAAAACCGGTGTCGATTCGCCGGATTCGGCGTTGGCGGCGAGCACGCTCTCGTAGGCCAGCGCCGCCGCGTCCAGGTCGTCGCCGAACTCGCCGTCGCTGGCCGCCATCGGATGCACGTTGCTGTCCGGGATGTCGACGTGGTCGAGCAGCGCCTTGCGAGCCTGCTTGTCGTTGCGCTCATCGTCATCGGCGGGCACATAGCGTTCGTCGCCCCAGAAGACGTGCACCTTCGACCAGTCGATCGCCTCGTCGTGCGCGCCGACATGCTTGAGCAGGTTGATTCCCGTTCCGCCACCGGTCAATACGATGAACGCCTGCCCGCGCGCGGCGATCGCGGTGGTGATCGCCTCCACCAGCCGGTCGCCGACGGCGGCCACCAGTGCTGAGCTGTCCGGGTAGGTCTCGACTATCTGGCTCATGCGGCGGCCTTTCCGGCGACGGGACTAGACGTACTGCACCTTCTCAATACCCGCCAGCGCCTCGTGGTAAATCTCGTCGGCATCGAGCCGGCGAAGATCTTCGGCCAGGCACTCCCGGGTCTCTCGGCGCGGCAACGGCAGCAGTGCCTCCGGGCGTGCGGTGCGGGTCAGGGTGGCGGTGATGCCCTCCTGCGGGCGGGCGAGCGTCACCGTCTCGGAGTCGCGCACCAGCTCCACCTTCAGCTCGCCCACCGCACGGGTCACCGTGCCGTCGATCCGGCTGGCCAGCCAGCCCGCCAGGATGTCGAGGGCCGGCTCATCCTTGAGGCCGGACACCAGCGCCGACGTCAGTGGCTCGTACGGGGCCTGATCCACCGCCGACGCCAGCAGGGCACGCCAGTAGGTGATCCGGCTCCACGCCAGGTCGGTGTCACCATCGGTGTAGCCCTGCAGCCGGCTCTTGATCGCCGCCAGCGGGTCTTCGGTCCCCGTGGCATCGGTGATCCGGCGAATGGCCAAGCGGCCCAACGGATCCTCGGCGGGGACCGCCGGGGCGACGCCCGGCCACCAGGCCACCACCGGGGTATCGGGCAGCAGGAACGGCAGCACCACGCTGCTGGCGTGATGAGACAGCGGCCCGGAGATCCGCAGCACCACCACCTCACCGGCGCCGGCGTCGGCGCCCACCCGCAACTGACCGTCCAGCCGAGCGTCGTTCGCCAACCGGTCGGCGGGAACCACCACGATGATGCGGCAGGGATGTTCCCGGCTCGCGGAGACCGCGGCCTCGATGGCGTCCTCCACCCGGGCCTCGATGTCGGGCGCCACCACCAGGGTCAGCACCCGGCCCAGCGTGATCGCCCCGCCCTCTTCGCGCAGCGCGGTGATCTTCTTGTTGAGCTCGTTGGTGGTCGTATCGGGCAGGTCGACAATCATCAGCGCCGCTTCTCCTCATCGCTCGTGCCTCGCTCTGCATCGGCGCCGGCGCGAATCATGGACGCCTCCATTCACGACCGGACCGCTGTAGCATCTCGAACGCCGAATCGGGGCCCCAGGTGCCCGACTCGTAGGGATCGGGCTTGCCGTGTGAAGCCCAGTAATCCAGCACGGGATCGAGTATCTCCCAAGACAATTCGACCTCGGCGTTGCCGGGGAACAGCGACGGCTCGCCGAGTAGCACGTCGAGGATCAGCCGCTCGTAGGCCTCCGGCGAATCCTCGGCGAACGCCGAACCGTAGGAGAAGTCCATGTTGACGTCGCGGACTTCCATCGCGCTGCCGGGCACCTTCGAGCCGAACCGCAGCGTGATGCCCTCGTCGGGCTGAACGCGAATCACCAACGCGTTCTTGCCGAGTTCCTCGGTCATCGTCGCGTCGAACGGCAGGTGGGGAGCACGACGGAACACCAGGGCGACCTCGGTGACCCTGCGGCCCAACCGCTTTCCGGTCCGCAGATAGAACGGGACGCCGGCCCACCGCCGGGTGTCGACGTCAAGCGTGATCGCGGCGAACGTCTCGGTGGTGGAGGTCTTCGAAAAGCCCTCCTCGTCGAGCAGTCCGACGACCTTCTCGCCGCCCTGCCAGCCCGAGGCGTATTGACCGCGAGAGGTGGTCAGGTCCAACGGCTGCACGGGCGAGGTGGCCGAGAGCACCTTGATCTTCTCAGCCCTGACCTCGCTCGGATGGAAGCTCACCGGCTCTTCCATCGCGGTCAGCGCCAGCAGCTGCAGCAGGTGGTTCTGGATGACGTCGCGCGCCGCCCCGATCCCGTCGTAATAACCGCCACGCCCACCAAGCCCGATGTCCTCGGCCATCGTGATCTGCACGCTGTCGACGTAATGGTTGTTCCAGATCGGCTCGAACAGCTCGTTGGCGAACCGCAGCGCCAGGATGTTCTGCACCGTCTCCTTGCCGAGGTAGTGGTCGATGCGGAACACCGACTCCTCGGGGAAGACGCTGTTGACCACCTTGTTGAGTTCGATGGCGCTCTGCAGGTCATGGCCGAACGGCTTTTCGATGACCACCCGGCTCCACCGGCCCTCTTGCTGACGGGCCAGCCCGGACTTCTTCAGCTGCTCACATACCACCGGGAACGACTTCGGTGGAATCGACAGGTAGAAGGCATGATTGCCGCCCGTGCCGCGTTCCACATCGAGCTTTTCCAGCGTCTCGGCCAGCCGCTGGAACGACGCATCGTCGTCGAAGGAGCCCTGGACGAACCGGAACCCTTCGGCCAGCCGATCCCACACCTCCTGACGAAAGGGTGTGCGGGCATGCTGGCAGACCGCATCGTGCACGACAGCGCCGAAATCCTGGTCGGCCCAGTCCCGTCGGGCGAAACCGACGAGGGAGAACGACGGCGGCAGCAGCCCCCGGTTGGCCAGGTCGTAGATCGCCGGCATCAGCTTCTTGCGGGCGAGATCGCCGGTGACACCGAAGATCACCACGCCGCACGGCCCGGCGATCAACGGCATCCGCTTGTCCCGCTTGTCGCGCAGCGGGTTGTGCCAGGAGGCCGGGGCGGGCGCTACCACCCCGGGTACGGGCCGGTCCGTCATTTGGCCGCGGCGTTGAGCTGTTCCTGGGTGGCGTCGAGCAGTTCCTGCCAGGACTTCTCGAATTTGTCCACGCCCTCGTTCTCCAGCACCAGGAATACGTCGCGCAGGTCGATGCCGATGGCGTCGAGCTTGTCGAACACCTCCTGGGAGGCGGTCGCGGTGCCGGTGATCGTGTCGCCGGTGACGACGCCGTGGTCGGCGACCGCGTCAATCGTCTTCTCCGGCATGGTGTTCACCGTGTTGGGGGCGACCAGCTCGGTGACGTAGAGGGTGTCGGAGTAGTCCGGATTCTTCACGCCCGTGGATGCCCACAGCGGTCGCTGCACCCGGGCACCCGCATCGCGCAGGGCGCCGAACCGGTCGCCGCCGAGGAACACCTCCTCGTAGGCGGCGTAGGCCAGTCGGGCGTTGGCGACGCCGGCCTGTCCGCGAAGCGCGAGCGCCTCGTCGGAGCCGATCTTCTCCAGACGCTTGTCGATCTCGGTGTCCACCCGGGACACGAAGAACGATGCGACGGAATGGATCTTGGCGATGTCGTGGCCGGCTTCCTTGGCCTTCTCGAGGCCCTGCAGATAGGCGTCCATCACCAGCTTGTACCGCTCGACCGAGAAGATCAGCGTCACGTTCACCGAAATGCCTTCGGCCAGAACCGATGCGATGGCCGGCACACCCGCCTCGGTGGCGGGGATCTTGATCAGCAGGTTGGGCCGGTCGACGATCTTCCACAGCTCGATGGCCTGCAGGATGGTTTTGTCGGTGTCGTGCGCAAGGCGCGGGTCGACCTCGATCGAGACCCGGCCGTCGACGCCGTCGGAGGCCTCCCACTGCGGCCGCAGCACGTCGCAGGCCTCGCGGACATCGTCGGTGGTGACGGTGCGGATCGTCGCGTCGACGTCGGCACCACGCTCGGCGAGCTCGGAAACCTGTGCGTCATAGGCGTTTCCGTGCGATAGAGCGGCCTGGAAGATCGACGGGTTGGTGGTGACACCGACCACGCTGCGGGTGTCGATCAGCTCCTGCAAGTTGCCCGACCGCAGCCGGTCCCGGGACAGGTCGTCGAGCCAGACGGACACCCCGGCCGCGGACAGTGCGGCGAGGTTGGGATTCTGTGCCATGACGTTCCCCTTCAGTTGGTCGTGTGGATTAGTTGTCGATCACGCGTTCCGCGGCGTCGGCGACGGCTTCTGCGGTGAATCCGAATTCGCGGAACAGGGTCTTGTCGTCGGCGGATTCGCCGTAGTGCTCGATCGAGATGATTTCGCCGGTGTCGCCGACGAACCGGTACCAGCTCTGGGCCACCCCCGCTTCCACCGCGACGCGGGCCGACACGTCCGGAGGCAGCACGCTGTCGCGGTACTCCTGCGGCTGCGAGTTGAACCACTCGACACAGGGCATCGACACCACGTAGGCGTTGATGTCCTTGGCGGCCAACAACTTCTGAGCCTCGACGGCCAGCTGCAGCTCAGAGCCGGTGGCGATGATGATGACGTCGGCGTCGTCGGCCGGGTTGCCGCCGCCCAGGACGTAGCCGCCCTTCTGGACGCCTTCGGCGCTGGTGCCCTCGAGTACCGGAATGCCCTGGCGGGTGAGGATGAAACCGACCGGGCCCGCACCGTTGCCGCGGGCGATGATGCTGCGCCACGCGTACGCGGTCTCGTTCGGGTCGCCGGGGCGCACCACCGACAGCTTGGGGATCGCCCGCAGCGCGGCCAGATGCTCGATCGGCTGGTGGGTGGGGCCATCCTCGCCCAGGCCGATCGAGTCGTGCGTCCAGATGTAGATGGTGTCGATGTCCATCAGCGAGGCCAGTCGCACCGACGCGCGCATGTAGTCGGAGAACTGCAGGAACGTGCCGCCGAAGGCGCGCGTGGGGCCGTGCAGCACGATGCCGGACAGGATCGCGCCCATCGCGTGCTCACGGATCCCGAAGTGCAGCACCCGGCCGTACCAGTCGGCGGTGAAGTCGTCGGTGGAGATCGACGGCGGCCCGAACGACTTGACGCCTTTGATCGTCGTGTTGTTGCTGCCTGCGAGATCGGCTGAACCACCCCACAATTCGGGCAGCTTCGGGGCGACGTCGTTGAGCACCTGGCCGAACGCGGCACGGGTGGCGACCGCCTTGGATCCCGGCTCCCAGTAGGTGATGTCGGCATCCCAGCCGTCGGGCAGTTCCTGGGCGAGCAGCCGGTCCAGCAGTGCCTTGCGTTCCGGCTCGCGCTGTGCCCAGGCGTCGAACTCACCCTGCCACTTCTCGTGGGCTTCGCGGCCGCGATCAACGAGCTTGCGGGTGTGCGCGATGACCTCGTCGTGCACCTCGAACTTCTTGTCCGGGTCGAAGCCGAGGACCTTCTTGGTGGCGGCCACCTCGTCGTCGCCGAGCGCGGCGCCGTGCACCCCGCCGGTGTTCATCTTGGTGGGAGCCGGATAGCCGATGATCGTGCGGACCGAGATGAACGACGGCTTGTCGGTGACCTTCTTGGCCTCGGCGATGGCGGCCTCGATGCCGACCACGTTCTCGCCGCCCTCGACCTCCTGCACATGCCAGCCGTACGCGCGGTAACGCTCGGCGACGTTCTCGCTCAATGCGATATCGGTGTCGTGCTCGATCGAGATGTGGTTCTTGTCGTAGAACACGATGAGGTTGCCCAGCTGCTGGGTGCCTGCCAGGGACGAGGCCTCGCTGGTGATGCCCTCTTCGATGTCGCCGTCGGAGCAGACGACGTAGATGTAGTGGTCGAACGGGCTGGTGCCGGCCGGGGCGTCGGGGTCGAACAGGCCACGTTCGTAGCGTGCGGCCATCGCCATCCCGACCGCGGAGGCCAGACCCTGGCCCAGCGGGCCGGTGGTGATCTCGACACCCTTGGTGTGGCGGAACTCCGGATGCCCGGGCGTCTTGGAGCCCCAGGTGCGCAGCGACTCGATATCGGAGAGCTCCAGGCCGAACCCGCCCAAATACAGCTGCAGATACAGCGTCAGGCTGCTGTGCCCGCAGGACAGGATGAACCGGTCGCGGCCCAGCCAGTGGGTATCGCTCGGATCGTGCCGCATCACCCGCTGGAACAACGTGTAGGCCAGCGGAGCCAGGCTCATCGCCGTGCCCGGGTGCCCGTTGCCGACCTTCTGGACCGCGTCGGCGGCCAGCACCCGCACCGTGTCGACGGCCTTGGAGTCCAGCTCCGTCCAGTCCTCGGGGTGGTGGGGTTGGGTCAGCGTGGCGATCTCTTCGACAGTGGTCACAAACTCGCTCCTGGCGTGATCAAAGGGCGGCAAGCTGGGTGGTCCTCTTCACCCTAATGCTGCAAGGTGGGTGGCTGCATAGTGCTGCTACCAGCGTTACCCGCGGGTGAAGCTCTACACCGCAAACTGTGTCATCACGATGGAATGACCGTGAATCGACCCGTCCGTGCGGAAGTGCTCGCGCGGCCGACTACCATCCTCTGTAGTAGATCGTCAGGTCAGGAGTCAGTTGCGTGAGAGTTCGCGAAGTGCACCTCGTTGACGGGGCGCCCATTCGATTCCGCGACCGGCTCCTCGGCTACCTCGCGCTGACCAAGCCGCGCGTCATCGAGCTGCTGCTCGTCACCACGATTCCGGCCATGCTGCTGGCCGGCCGCGGCACCGTCGACCTGCCGCTGATCTTCAACACCCTGTTCGGTGGTCTGCTGGCCGCGGCGGGCGCCAACACGCTGAACTGCGTGGCCGACGCCGACATCGACAAGGTGATGAAGCGCACGGAGCGCCGCCCGCTGGCCCGGGCCACGGTGCCGCGCAGCCACGCCCTGGTGTTCGGCCTGACGCTGTCGGTCGGCTCGTTCTTCTGGCTCTGGTGGACCACCAACCTGCTCTCGGCGCATCTGGCCGCGGCCACGATCGCGTTCTACGTGCTGATCTACACCCTGCTGCTCAAGCGGCGCACCTCGCAGAACGTGGTGTGGGGCGGCGCGGCCGGCTGCATGCCGGTGATGATCGGCTGGTCGGCGGTCACCGACACGATCGGCTGGCAGGCCCTGGTGATGTTCGCGATCATCTTCTTCTGGACGCCGCCGCATACCTGGGCGCTGGCCATGAAGTACAAGGACGACTACGCGGCCGCCGGCGTCCCGATGTTGCCCGTGGTGGCCACCGAGCTTCAGGTCACCAAGCAGATCCTGATCTACACCTGGCTGACCGTGATCGCGACGCTGGCGCTCGCGCCTGCTGCCGGCTGGCTGTACGGCTCGGTGGCGGCGCTGGCCGGTGGCTGGTTCCTGATCATGGCGCACCGCCTGCATGCCGGCGTGCGCCGCGGCAACCCGGTCAAGCCGCTGCGGTTGTTCCTGCATTCGAACAACTACCTGGCGCTGGTCTTCGTCGCGCTGGCCGTCGACTCCGCCCTCGCGCTGCCGACCCTGTTCTAAGACACCGAGATCGACGATTTGCAGCGATCTACTCGCACAAATCCTGCGAATCGTCGGTTTCGCCGAGTGGTGGAGTCAGGGCAGCAGGACGATCGAGCCGGTCGTTTTGCGGCCCTGCAGATCGCGGTGCGCCTGCGCCGCCTCGGCGAGGGGATAGTGTCCGCCGACGGTGATCGTGATCGAGCCGCTGGCGATCGCGTCCAGTAATTCGCCCGCTCGCCAAGCGAATTCATCCGGCGTCCGGGTGAAGTGGGCGAGGTTGGGCCGGGTGAGGAACACCGACCCGGCGGCGTTGAGCCGCTGCGGATCGACCGGCGGAACCGGTCCGCTGGACGCGCCGAACAGCGCCAGGGTGCCCCGGACCGCCAAGCTCGCCAGGCTGGCGTCGAACGTCGTCTTGCCGACCCCGTCGTAGACCGCCGCGACCCCGTGACCGTTGGTGAGGTCGCGGATCTTGGCGGCGAACTCGCCGGGCTCGTCGGGATAGTCGAGCACCTCGATCGCGCCGGCCTGCCGCGACAACTCCGCCTTTTGCGGGCTGGAGGCAGTCGTGATCACCCGCGCACCCAGGCTCGTGGCCCACTGCGTCAAGATCAGCCCCACGCCGCCGGCGCCGGCATGCACCAGGACGAAGTCGCGGGCCTGCACCGCGTACACCGACTTGATCAGGTAATGCGCCGTCATCCCCTTCAGCAGTGCCGACGCGATCGCGTCCGACGGCACCGAGTCCGGTACGTAGGCGACGAAATCTGCTGGGGCCGTACAGAAGTCGGCATAGGCACCAGACGCCACCGCGGTGACCACCCGGTCGCCGGGCTTGATCGCGGCGACGTCGTCTCCGACGGCGGCGATCGTGCCGCACACCTCGGTGCCCAGCACGAAGGGCAGCTCCCGCGGATACAGGCCGGAACGGAAATAGGTGTCGATGTAGTTGACGCCGATCGCGTCCGCGGCGATCAGCACCTCGGCCGGGCCGGGCGTGGGTTGCGGCTTCTCGACGTAGTTCAGGACCTCGGGGCCGCCCGTCTCGGCGACTTCGATCGCATGCATGGTCACTATCATCCCCGGTGTGAGTGCTCGCCCGAATCTGGCTCGTCCCGATGTCTTCCATCCGAGCATCGTGCTGGCCGGATGCCCGCAACTGGTGACGGGCGACGGTGACGACGACGGGCTGATCGCCGCCCTGCGCACCCGGGGGCTGCATGCCCGCTGGCTGTCCTGGGACGACCCGCCGACCGAGACGGCCGACCTGGTGATCCTGCGGGCCGCGTGGGACTACGCCGAACGCCGCGAGGAATTCCTGGCCTGGACCAGGCGGGTGCGCCATCTGCTCAACGCACCGGACGTGGTGGCCTGGAACAGCGACAAGCATTATCTGCAGGACCTCGCCGACGCGGGCGTCCCCACCATCGCGTCGTTCTTCGTCGAACCCGGGGACACCGTGCGTCTGCCCAAGGGCGAGATCGTGGTCAAACCCGCCATCGGTGCCGGCTCGATCGACACCGGCAGGTTCGTCGACGCCGCCGCGGCGCGCAAGCACGTCCGCGCCCTGCAGGACAGCGGACGCACCGCGTTGATCCAGCCCTACGACGCCCGCGTCGAGCAGGGGGAGACCGCGCTGGTGTTCCTCGGCGGCCGGCAGTCGCACGCGTTCACCAAAGGGCCGATGCTGCCGCCGGAAGGGGAGTCGCCCACGCTGCACGATTCCGGGACTTACGTCGAGGAGTCGCTGGCCCCGGCCGATCCCGACTTCGAGATGTGGGACGTCGGCGCGGCCGCGCTGGCCGCCGCCGCGGGCCATCTGGGCATCGACATCAGTGAATTTCTCTACGCCCGAGTCGATCTCATCGGCGGCGCCGACAATCCGCTGCTGCTGGAGCTCGAGGTGATCGAGCCGGGGCTGGGCTGGCGTCAGCTCGACGAACGCACCCGCGATCTTCAGCAGCGTGCCTTCGCCCTCGAAGTCGAGTCAGCCCTCGAGCGTCTTGGGCTCGGTCCGCTGTCGCATCGACGCCCATAGCGCGGCGGTGGCAGCGGTGCAGGCCGCCGCGCCCGCGACGTGCACGGCCACCAATGCGGCCGGGACACCGGTGAAGAACTGCACCGCACCGACCAAGCCCTGGGCCAGAACAAGACCGACGAGCACCGCCAGCCGCGTCATGATCGACCGCGGCGCAAACACCGCCTGAAGGCCGGCGGCAAGCCCGACCAGCAGCGCCAGGTAGGCGATCAGCAGCGTCGAGTGCATGTGCACCAGTGTGAGGATCTCGACCTCGAGTCGCGGCACCACCCGCTGCGGGCTCTTGTCACCGGCGTGCGGGCCTGCGCCGGTCACCAAGGTGCCGGTGACCAGAATCGCGGCGAGCGTCACCGCACCGAGCACCGTCAGGTGCCGCAGCGGCTTGGGCACCAGCGCGGTCGAGATGCCGTCGTCGGGCTCGCCGATCTTCACGTAGAGCAGGGTGGCCAGCCACACCATCGCCATCGAGGCCAGCAGGTGAATCGCCACCGTCCACCAGGCCAGCCCGGCCAGCACGGTGATGCCGCCGAGCACCGCCTGCACCACCGTCGACGCCGGCATCAACCAGGCGTAGACGAGCACCTCACGGCGGCGCCGGGCGCGGGTAACGGCCAGCACGGCCAGGATCGCGGTGATCACGACCAGGAAGGTGATCATCCGGTTGCCGAACTCGACGGCCTGGTGAATGCCGGGCACTTCGGCGTGCGGGACCGGGACGAAGCTGCCGGGGAAGCACTGCGGCCACGTCGGGCAACCCAGCCCCGACGCGGTGACGCGGACGATCGCACCGGTGACGGCGATGCCGCCCTGGGTCAGAATCACCGCGGCGGCGATGATGCGCTGGACGCGCAGGCTCGGCAGTGGCAGCAGGTCCACCAGTCGCAGGAAAAACCGTCCGACGGGCACGGCCCGATCGTAGAGGACCGCTAACTACGTCCTGTAGTAGGGCCGTCCGTGCGACCCCCGGCGTGGTGACTCCGGTCCCTACCGGCCGGGGCCGGACCGATGGCAGGGTGGGCCGCATGAAGAAGCGGACGCTCGCCGCACTGGTTCCCGCCGCCCTCGCCGGCATCGCTCTGCAGGACCTCGTCCAGAAGGAGCATGCCCTCCGCCGTAATTTCCCGGTGATCGCGCGGGCGAGATATCTGCTCGAGTCGATCGGCCCGGAGCTGCGCCAGTACATCATCACCAGCAACGACGACGAGCGGCCGTTCAGTCGCGATCAGCGACGCTGGGTGTACACGTCGGCCAAGAAGAACAACAACTACTTCGCGTTCGGTACGGACAACGACACCGAGAACGCCTCCTATCCGATCATCAAGCAGGCCACCTTCTCCGACGTCGTCCCCGCCTCGCCGATCCACGGGCGCGACATCGAGCTGCCGGGCGGAAAGATACTGGGCGGACCCCGGGGACGTCGGCACGCCTTCCGCCCGTCGTCGGTGGTCAACGTGTCGGCGATGTCGTTCGGCTCGCTCAGCCCGCAGGCGATCCAGGCGATCAACAAGGGAGTGAAGCTCGCCGGCTCCTGGCACAACACGGGCGAGGGTGGCTTGTCGGACCATCACCGCCAGGGCGGCGACCTGGTGTTCCAGATCGGCACCGGCTACTTCGGCTGCCGCAACGAGCGCGGCGAGTTCGATCTCGACCGGCTGATCGACGTCGTGCAGTCCGGCCCGGTCCGCGCCGTCGAGTTCAAGCTCAGCCAGGGCGCGAAACCCGGTCTGGGCGGCCACCTTCCGGGTGCCAAGGTGAACGCCGAGATCGCCCGGATCCGGGGTGTCCAGGAGGGCAAGGACGTTGTCAGCCCGTCCCGGCACACCGCATTCCGCAATGTTGACGAGATGCTCGACGTCGTCGAGCGGGTCGCCGACGCCACGGGACTACCGGTCGGAATCAAGTCCGCGGTGGGCGAGATCGGATTCTGGCAGGAGCTGGCCGCCCGGATGGGGGACGGGCAGCGCGGCGTCGACTTCATCACGATCGATGGTGGCGAGGGCGGTACCGGCGCCGCCCCGCTGGTCTTCGCCGACCACGTGTCGTTCCCGTTCCGGGTCGGCTTCGCCCAGGTTTACGGGGTGTTCGCACAGGCCGGTCTGACCGATCGGGTCACCTGGATCGGGTCAGGCAAACTCGGCCTGCCCGCCAACGCGATCGTGGCGTTCGCCCTGGGCGTCGACCTCATCAACGTCGCGCGCGAGGCGATGTTGGCGATCGGCTGCATCCAGGCCCAGAAGTGCCACACCGACCGCTGCCCGACCGGTGTCGCGACGCAGAACCCATGGCTCGCTCGGGGTTTGGATCCCGAGCAGAAGTCACATCGGCTGGCGAACTACATCATGACGTTGCGCCGTGACCTGCTGAAGGTCTCGGAGGCGGCCGGGGTCCGTCACCCCGCGCTGCTGAGTCCGAACGCCGTCGAGATCCTCGACGGCGACCGTCAGCACCGGCCGCTCGCCGACGTGTACGGCTACCAGCCGGGGTGGGGCACCCCCGGGCAGGAGATCGCCAGCGGCATCGACGAGTACATGTCGCGGTGCGCGAATCTGCCGGGCGCCGACCGAGTCGTCGAGCACGAACCGCTGAAGCTGGCGACCGAGCCGAACCAGGCGATCGAATAGCCTCAGGTGAACCGGAACCAGCGCAGCGCCGCCAGGGCCGAGACCGCACCCCACGCCGCCAGCACCGCGATACCGAACCAGTCCACCGACAACGACATCGCTCGCGTCAGCGCCTCGGTGAGGGCGCCGGACGGGGTGAGTCGCGCCACCCAGGCGAGCCCGCGCGGGATCGCGCTGGTTTCCAGCGTCAGCGCCCCCAGCCCGGCGAACACGAACCACAGCAGGTTGGCGACGGCGAGCACGATCTCGGCGCGCAGCGTCCCGCCCAGCAGCAGCCCCATCGCCGCGAATCCCGCTGTGCCGAGCGCGATCACCACCGCGCCGAGCAGCAGGCCGAGCGGGTTGGGTCGCCAGCCCAGGGCCAGGCCGATGCCGCCGAGCAGCAGCGCCTGCAGGAACACCACGGTCACCACGGCCAGCGATTTGCCCGCGATGATGCCCCACACCGGAAGGGCGGTGGCGCCCAACCGTTTCAGGGCCCCATAGCGGCGATCGAACGCCACGGCGATGGCCTGGCCGGTGAACGCGGTCGAGATCACCGCCAGCGCCATGATCGCCGGGACGAACACCGCGACCCGGTGCGCGCCGAACGAGCCCAGCGGCAGCAGGGTGAGCCCGATCAGCAGCGTGATCGGGATGAACATCGTCAGCAACAGCTGTTCGCCATTGCGCAGCAACAGTTTCAGCTCGAGGCCGTATTGCGCGGCCAGCATCCGCGGCACCGTACTGGGCCGCGGGTCGGGGGAGAAGGTGCCCGCCGGGAAGAGCTCGCTCGTCATGGCGCTACCTCGCAGGCTCGGTTGCGCCATGTCTGCCCATGATTCGCTCCGTACGCGTCGCTCATGGACGCAACTCCTTGCCGGTCAACTCCAGGAACACGTCCTCGAGGCTGCGCTGCTCTACCCGGACATCGGTGGCCAGCACGTCGAGCCGCGCGCACCACGCCGTCACCGTCGCCAGCACCTGCGGGTCGATCTTGCCCTCCACGAGATACTCTCCGGGCGAAACCTCTTTGGCCGCATAGCCTTCCGGCAAGGCCACGACCAACAGTGTCAGATCGAGCTGACGCGGAGCGGAGAACCGCAGCTGGCCCTCGGCGCCGTCGCGCATCAGCTCTGCGGGTGTACCGGACGCGACGGCCGAGCCGTGGTCGATGATCACGATCCGGTCGGCGAGTTCTTCGGCCTCCTTGAGCTGGTGGGTGGTCAACACCACCGTCACACCGTCGCGGCGCAGTGCGTCGATCAGCTCCCACACCACCAGCCGCGCGTGTGCGTCCATGCCGGCGGTCGGCTCGTCGAGGAACACCAGCTCGGGTCGTCCGACCAGCGCACACGCCAGCGCGAGGCGCTGCTGCTGGCCGCCGGAGAGCCGCCGGTAGGTGGTGCGGGCGGCGTCGGTGAGCCCCAAGGTATCCAGCAGCCACGCCGGATCGAGCGGGCTGGCGGCGTAGGAGGCCACCAGGTTCAGCATCTCGCCGGCCCGAGCCGCCGGGTAGCCGCCACCGCCCTGGAGCATCACGCCGATCCGCTCGCGCACGCGCGCGTTGTCGGCGACCGGATCCAGGCCCAGCACCTCGATCGTGCCGCCGTCGGGGCGCGTGAAGCCCTCGCACATCTCGACTGTCGTCGTCTTGCCCGCCCCGTTGGGACCGAGCAGCGCCAGCACCTCGGCGGCGTGCACCTCGAGATCGAGGTTCGCAACGGCCGTCGTCGACCCATAGTGCTTGGACACCCCGCGCAGTCGCACGGGGATTTCGCGGCCGGAACTCACGGTGACTCAGCGTATGCGCCGGGCGCGGGGCGCGGCGCCGGTGGTTCGGTGGGCGGCTCGGCAGGCGGGGCGTCCGGCTCCTGACCGCTGAACGTCTCGTTGGTCCCGGGCACCTTGCGCCAGGGCAGTCGATGGAACGTCAGCGCGATCAGCACCAACACGATCACCGTGCTGGCCAGCGTGGCGTCGACGATCTGGAACAGGGCGAAGCGGTCGCCGTTCGCGGTCGGCCCGAAGATTCCAACGACGAGTGACACCGCGATCGTGGCGATGCGGAAACCGGGACGGGTGGCCCAGGCCGCCAGCGGGATGATCGCCCACAGCAGGTACCAGGGCTGCACGACGGGGAAAAGCAGCACGGTCGCGCCCAGCGCGACGCCGAGGCCGCCGACCGGATGCAGCCGCCCGCGCAGCACGGCCAGCAGAAGCCAGGTGACCGTGATCATGATGATCAGCACACCCATCGCGCGGGTCAGCGACAGCACGGCCGTGGTGTGATCGCCGAGCCCGAGCAGGATCCCGACCTGGCCGGTACCCAGCGCCAACAGCGTCGGCGGCGACATCCAGCTGCGCACCACGTTGGCGGTGCCGAGCGTGAAGATCCAGCCGAATCCCAGGCCGCTGGCCCAGCCGATGATCGCCATCACCACCAGCGACAGCGTGGCCATCAGCGTGCTGGCCAGCAGGAACGCCCTGACGTTCGAGCCCCAGCGGTAGGCCAGCGCCATGCCGACGAAGCCCAACGCCAGCAGACCGGGCAGCTTGACCTGCGACGACATCGTGATCAGCACGGCGCCCAGAACGAGCATCGCCGGCGGCACCCACTGTGCCCAATCGTCCCGTCCCTGCGGCCAGCGCAGCGGCTTCGGCCACAGCGGCTTGGCCGAATCGATGCCGCGCAGGGCGAATTCGGTGCCGGTGAGCATCAGACCCAGCATCAGCGCCTCGTTGTGGATGCCGGCGACCAGATGCATCAACAGCAGCGGGTTGGCCGCTCCCAGCCACAGCGCGCTGACCTCGGCCACCCCGCACCGGCGGGCCAGCCGCGGCACCGCCCACACGATCATGCCGACGCCGAGCAGAACCACCACCCGGTGGCTGAGGACCGCGGCCACGATGTTCTCGCCGGTCAACGCGGATATTCCCCGCCCGACCCAGAGGAACAGCGGTCCATACGGCGCCGGCGTCTCGCGCCACAGGCTGGGTACCGAGAGCGTGAAGACGTGGTCGAGGCCAAGCCCGGGCGCCGGGCCGACCTTGTAGGGGTTGAGCCCGTTGGCCGAGATCTGGCTCTGCGCCAGATAGGAGTAGACGTCCTTGCTGTACATCGGAGGGGCGATCAGCAGCGGCACCACCCACAGCAGCAGAGTGTGATCAAGCTGACTGCGCGTCATCCGGCGGCTGCCGAGCGCAAAACGGCCGAGCATCAGCCAGGCCAACGCCATCATCACCGCGCCGGTGGTGGTCATGGTCAGCGACACGGTCTGGATGCGTGACGGCAGGTTGAGCAGCCGCACCCCGAAGGTGGGGTCCTGCACGACCGGGCGAGCACCGGCACCGAGCGCACCTATCGCCATCAGCACCGTTCCGGTGGCGCCGAAGAGCCGAGTCCGGCGCATCGCGCGGAATTCGGCATCATTCAGGGGCGCGCCGACGGTGCGTTCATCGCCGTGCAGACGGGCGATCGATGAACTCAGCGAGAGCTGGCGGGCTGCCACCACAGCACTCTATCCGGCAGCTTTTTCGCCCTCAGCGTGCTAAGGGTGCCCTTGCTAGACCTGGTTGGGGAATTGCGTAACACTGGTGTTGTGAAATTCCCGTCCGATGCTGATGCTGTGCCCGTGGTGGGCACCGCAGTGCACGACGGACAGACCCGGCGCTCCATTGTGCAGCTCCTGGTCGAGTCGGGATCGATCACCGCCGCCGAGATCGGGCAGCGGCTGGGCATCTCCGCCGCCGGTGTCCGCAGGCACCTCGACGCACTGATCGAAGCCGGCGACGCGCAGGCGAATGCCGCGGCGGCGTGGCAGCAGGCCGGCCGCGGCAGGCCCGCCAAGCGGTACCGGCTCACCGCGGCAGGGCGTGCCAAGCTCGAGCACACCTACGACGACCTGGCGTCCGCCGCGATCCGCCAACTGCGCGAAATCGGCGGGGACGCGGCTGTTCAGACGTTCGCCCGGCGCCGGATCGATGCGATCCTCGCGGGAGTAACGGAAGGTCCGGACGACGTTGAATCGACTGCCGAGCGGGTAGCCGACGCAATGACGAAGGCCGGTTACGCGGCGACGACGCGGGTGGGCGGACCCATGCAGGGCATCCAGATCTGCCAGCACCACTGCCCGGTTTCGCATGTCGCCGAAGAGTTTCCGGAACTGTGCGAGGCCGAGAAGCAGGCCATGTCCGAGGTCCTCGGCACCCACGTACAGCGGTTGGCGACCATCGCCAACGGCGACTGTGCCTGCACCACCCACGTGCCGCTCACACCGGTACACCACTAGACCAGAAGGAGCGTCGCATGACACTCACCCCGGAGACGCCGTTGACCCAGGAGGAGACCATTGCCTCCTTGGGCAAATACGGCTACGGCTGGGCCGACTCCGACGTTGCCGGCGCCAGCGCGCAGCGTGGACTCTCCGAGGCTGTGGTGCGCGACATCTCGGCCAAGAAGAGCGAACCCGAATGGATGCTCGACATCCGCCTGAAGGCGCTGCGCACATTCGACAAGAAGCCGATGCCGAACTGGGGCTCCAACCTCGAGGGCATCGACTTCGACAACATCAAGTACTTCGTGCGCTCAAGCGAGAAGCAGGCCGCCACCTGGGACGACCTGCCCGCGGACATCAAGAACACCTACGACAAGCTCGGCATCCCCGAGGCCGAGAAGCAGCGCCTGGTCTCCGGCGTCGCCGCGCAGTACGAGTCCGAGGTCGTCTATCACTCGATCCGCGAGGATCTCGAGGCGCAGGGCGTCATCTTCCTCGACACCGATTCGGGCCTGCGGGAGCACCCCGAGCTGTTCAAGCAGTACTTCGGCACGGTGATCCCGGCCGGGGACAACAAGTTCTCCGCGCTCAACACTGCGGTGTGGTCGGGCGGCTCGTTCATCTACGTCCCGAAGGGCGTGCACGTCGACATCCCGCTGCAGGCCTACTTCCGGATCAACACCGAGAACATGGGACAGTTCGAGCGGACGCTGATCATCGTCGACGAGGACGCCTACGTCCACTACGTCGAGGGTTGTACCGCGCCGATCTACAAGAGCGACTCGCTGCACTCCGCGGTCGTCGAGATCATCGTGAAGCCCGGCGGCCGGTGCCGGTACACAACCATCCAGAACTGGTCGAACAACGTCTACAACCTGGTAACCAAGCGCGCCCGTGCCGAGGCCGGCGCCACCATGGAGTGGGTCGACGGCAATATCGGCTCGAAGGTGACGATGAAGTACCCGGCCGTGTGGATGACCGGTGAGCACGCCAAGGGCGAGGTGCTCTCGGTGGCGTTCGCCGGCGAAGGGCAACACCAGGACACCGGCGCCAAGATGCTGCACCTGGCCCCGTACACGTCGAGCAATATCGTGTCCAAGTCGGTGGCGCGCGGCGGTGGTCGGGCGTCCTACCGCGGCCTGGTTCAGGTCAACAAGGGCGCACACGGGTCGCGTTCGAGCGTGAAATGCGATGCGCTGCTTGTCGATACGGTCAGCCGCAGCGACACCTACCCCTACGTCGACATCCGCGAGGACGACGTCACGATGGGGCATGAGGCCACCGTGTCCAAGGTCAGCGAGGATCAGCTGTTCTATCTGATGAGCCGCGGCATGACCGAGGACGAGGCAATGGCGATGGTCGTGCGCGGCTTCGTCGAGCCGATCGCCAAGGAACTCCCGATGGAGTACGCCCTGGAGCTGAACCGGCTGATCGAGCTGCAGATGGAAGGTGCGGTCGGTTAAGTGAGCAATCTGACCAAGGCAGTGGAGGGTTCGCGACTCACTGCCATCAACAAGGGTGAGCAATTCAGCTCCTTCGACGTCGACGCCTTCGAGGTGCCGGGCGGTCGCGACGAGATCTGGCGGTTCACCCCGCTCAAGCGACTGCGCGGTCTGCACGACGGCTCCGCCGTCGCCAACGGCTCCGCGCCGATCACGGTGACCGAGCGCCCCGGCGTGACGGTCGAGACCGTCCGCCGCGGCGACGAGCGACTCGGTCAGGGCGGCGTTCCCAGCGATCGGGTTGCCGCTCAAGCATTTTCGTCATTCAACTCCGCGACGATCGTCACCGTCGCGCGGGACACCGAGGTCGCCGAGCCCATCGAGATCACCGTCGACGGTCCCGGCGAGGGCGGGGTGGCCTACGGCCACCTGCAGATCCGCGTCGAGGAACTGTCCCGTGCGATCGTGGTCGTCGATCTGCGCGGCAGCGGCACCTACGCCGACAACGTCGAGATCATCGTCGGCGACTCGGCCGGCCTGGGCGTCATCTGGATCGCCGACTTCGCCGACGACATGGTCCACATCAGCGCGCATCACGCCAAGCTCGGCAAGGACTCGGTGCTGGGCCACGTGAACGTCACCCTCGGCGGCGACGTGGTGCGCACGAGTACGACGGTGCGGTTCACCGGCCCCGGCGGGGACGCCAAGCTGCTGGGCACCTACTTCGCCGACGCCGGGCAGTTCTTCGAGTCCCGGCTCCTGGTCGACCACGCCCAGCCGAACTGCAAGTCCGACGTGCTGTACAAGGGTGCGCTGCAAGGGGATCCGGACTCCAAGAAGCCCGACGCGCACACCGTCTGGGTGGGCGATGTGCTGATCCGGGCCGAGGCCACCGGCACCGACACCTTCGAGGTCAACCGCAACCTGGTGCTGACCGACGGCGCCCGCGCCGACTCGGTGCCGAACCTGGAGATCGAGACCGGCGAGATCGTCGGCGCCGGACACGCCAGTGCCACCGGCCGTTTCGACGACGAGCAGCTGTTCTACCTGCGCGCCCGCGGCATCCCCGAGGATCAGGCCCGCCGCCTGGTCGTGCGCGGTTTCTTCAACGAAATCATCGCCAAGATCGCGGTCCCCGAGGTGCGCGAGCGCCTCACGGACGCCATCGAACGAGAACTTGCCATCACCGAGTCGAAAGCAACCCAGCCATGAGCACTTTGGAAATCAAGGACCTTCACGTCAGCGTCGCCAACGAGGACGGCACCGAGAAGGAAATCCTCAAGGGCGTCAACCTGACCGTGAAGTCGGGGGAGACCCACGCGGTCATGGGCCCCAACGGATCCGGCAAGTCCACGCTGTCGTACTCGATCGCCGGCCACCCCAAGTACCACGTCACCTCGGGGTCGATCACCCTCGACGGTGAGGACGTGCTGGCGATGAGCGTCGACGAGCGCGCCCGCGCCGGCCTCTTCTTGGCCATGCAGTATCCGGTCGAGGTGCCCGGCGTGTCGATGTCGAACTTCCTGCGGACCGCGGCGACCGCCGTCCGCGGCGAGGCGCCCAAGCTGCGGCACTGGGTCAAAGAGGTCAAGTCAGCAATGGCCGACCTGGAAATCGACCCGCAGTTCGCCGAACGCAGTGTGAACGAGGGCTTTTCCGGCGGTGAGAAGAAGCGCCACGAGATCCTGCAGCTGGGTCTGCTGAAGCCGAAGATCGCGATCCTCGACGAGACCGACTCCGGCCTGGACGTCGACGCCCTGCGCGTGGTGTCCGAAGGTGTCAACCGCTATGCCGAGGCCGAGCACGCCGGGGTCCTGCTGATCACGCACTACACCCGGATCCTGCGCTACATCCGCCCGCAGTTCGTCCACGTCTTCGTCGACGGCCGGATCGTCGAATCCGGCGGCGCCGAGCTGGCCGACGAGCTCGAGGAGAACGGCTACGTGCGGTTCACCCAGCAGGCCGCGCCGACAGGAGCCTGACATGACCGCCTCGGTGGACCTGGATGTCACTGGCATCCGCGCCGACTTCCCGATCCTGAATCGGGTCATGCGGGGCGGACATCAGCTGGCCTACCTGGATTCCGGGGCGACCTCGCAGAAGCCGCTGCAAGTTCTCGACGCCGAGCGTGAGTTTCTGACCACCTCCAACGGCGCGGTGCACCGGGGTGCGCACCAGCTGATGGAGGAGTCGACCGACGCCTACGAACGAGGCCGGGCCGATATCGCCGCGTTCGTCGGCGCCGACACCGACGAGCTGGTGTTCACCAAGAACGCCACCGAATCGCTGAACCTGGTGTCGTATGTGCTGGGTGACGAGCGCTTCGAGAAGGCGGTCGGTCCCGGGGACGTCATCGTCACCACCGAACTGGAACACCACGCCAACCTCATCCCGTGGCAGGAACTGGCCCGGCGCACCGGGGCGACCCTGCGCTGGTACGGCGTGACCGACGACGGCCGTATCGACCTCGATTCGCTGCAGCTCGACGGGCGGGTGAAAGTCGTTGCCTTCAGCCATCATTCGAATGTCACCGGTGCGATCGCGCCGGTCGGCGAGCTGGTGTCGCGGGCCAAGGCAGTCGGCGCACTGACCGTTCTGGACGCCTGCCAGTCGGTTCCGCATCAGCCGGTGGACTTCCGCGCACTGGACGTCGACTACGCCGCGTTCTCCGGTCACAAGATGTTGGGCCCCACCGGGATCGGCGTGCTCTACGGCCGGCGCGAGCTGCTGGCCGCGATGCCGCCGTTCCTCACCGGCGGATCGATGATCGAGACGGTCACCATGGAGGCCGCCACCTACGCGCCCGCACCCCAGCGATTCGAGGCAGGCACCCCGATGACGTCGCAGGTCGTCGGGTTGGGCGCGGCCGCACGGTATCTCGACACGATCGGCATGGCCGCGGTCGAGGCGCACGAGAACGAATTGGTGGCCGCCACACTCGAGGGGCTGGCAGCACTACCCCAGGTGCGGATCATCGGGCCGACGACGCTGGAGCACCGCGGATCGCCGGTGAGCTTCGTCGTCGACGGTGTGCACGCCCACGACGTCGGGCAGGTACTCGACGACGAGGGCGTGGCCGTACGCGTCGGGCACCACTGCGCCTGGCCGTTGCACCGCCGGTTCGGCATCGCCGCCACCGCGCGGGCGTCGTTCGCGGTCTACAACACGCTCGACGAGGTGGACCGCCTGGTGGCCGGGGTGAAGCGAGCGGTGGAGTTTTTCTCGTGAAGTTGGAGCAGATGTACCAGGAAGTGATCCTGGACCACTACAAGCACCCGCACCACCGCGGGCTGCGGGAGCCGTTCGGCGCCGAGGTGCACCACGTCAATCCCACGTGCGGCGACGAGGTCACGCTGCGGGTGGCGCTGTCCGAGGACGGCGAGAAGGTCACCGATATCTCCTACGACGGCCAGGGGTGCTCGATCAGCCAGGCCGCCACGTCGGTGCTCACCGATCAGGTGATCGGACTGACCGTCGGCGACGCGCTCAAGACGGTGGCGGCGTTCAGCGAGATGGTGTCGTCGCGGGGGACCGTCGAAGGCGACGAAGATGTGCTGGGTGACGGAGTGGCCTTCGCCGGTGTGGCGAAGTATCCGGCCCGGGTGAAGTGTGCACTGCTGGGCTGGCTGGCGTTCAAGGACGCAGTGGCCCAGGCATCGCATCGAAAAGACTTGGAGGACAAGCGATGACCGAGCCCAATCAGTTGCTGGACGATATCGAGGAAGCCATGCGTGACGTGGTCGATCCCGAACTCGGCATCAACGTCGTCGACCTCGGCCTGGTCTACGACCTCAACGTCGAGAAGGGCGACACCGGAACCGTCGCGAAGATCGACATGACGCTGACCTCGGCGGCCTGTCCGCTGACCGACGTCATCGAGGATCAGACGATGACCGCCCTCGTCGGCGCCGGCCTGGTCAACGAGGCCAAGATCAACTGGGTGTGGAACCCGCCGTGGGGCCCGGACAAGATCACCGAGGACGGTCGCGAACAGCTCCGCGCGCTGGGGTTCACTGTCTAATCTGAGCTGATGCTCACCGTCCCGGCCTTCGTCTGGCGCGGCGGTGCTATCGGTCGCGGTGCCGTGGTGGGCCTCGGCACCGGAATCTTCCTCGGCCTGCTGGCGTGGCTGGACTCCGGACTGTGGTTCGCGGGTCTGCTGGCGGGCGCCATCATCACCGTGATCTACGGCATCTGGCTGGGCTGGCGGATGGCGAAGCACTGGCCCGGCGCCAAGGCGCTGACCGGTGAACAGCGTGTACGCGTCGCGGGCGTCACCCGCTGGGGCGGACGCATCGGCGACCCGGCGCTGGCGCAACCGGTGGTCGACTTCGCCGACGGGATGCACACATCCGCCGAAACCGGCCGACACTTCCGGTGGGTGGTGCCACTGATCCTCGTCGTCGCGATCGGGACCGCGGCGTGGGACGCGGCATTCGGCTCGACGCGCGATGTGATCGCGTCCTGCGTGTACCTCGTGCTGCTGGGTATCGAGCTGTTCTGGTGGCCCGGGCGCCGAGATCAGTTGCTGGTCAACGCCGATTGTGCCCGCGAGCGCGCCGTCGCGCTCATCGAGACCACCGCGCGAAAATCACAGTGAGCCGAACGGAATCAACACGCCACCCGATGCGGTTGTAGCCGGTCATGGATGATGCACGCGCGCAGGAACTGTTCACTCCGCTGACCGTCGGATCGCTGACCGTGCCCAACCGGTTTGCGATGGCGCCGATGACCCGGACCGCCTCACCGGACGGGGTCCCCGGACCCGACGTCGCGGCTTACTACGGCAGGCGTGCCGCCGGCGGCACCGGGCTGATCATCACCGAGGGCGTTCGCATCCCGCATCCCGCGGCCGGCTGGCCCGACCGCGTCCCCAACCTCGACGGCGACGACGTGCTGGCGGGCTGGCGCGCCGTCACCGATACCGTCCACTCATACGCTGGAACCATCGCCGCCCAGCTCTGGCACCAGGGCGTCGCGCGCGGCGTGCATGACGGTGACCGCCCCGACCAGACACCGGTCAGCCCGTCGGGCATCGACATCGCCGGTGGCACGACCGGCCGCGCGCTGAGCGCCGAAGAGCTACCTGAACTCGCGCAGGCGTACGCGGTGGCCGCCGCCAACGCCAAGGCCGTCGGCTTCGACGCCGTCGAAATCCACGGCGCGCACGGCTACCTGCTGGACCAATTCCTCTGGGAGCACACCAATCACCGCACCGACGGCTACGGCGGCTCGCTGGCGGCGCGCACCAGGTTCCCGGCCGAGGTCGTCGCCGCGGTGCGGGCGGCCGTCGGCCCCGACTTCCCGATCATCTACCGGTTCTCCCAGTGGAAGATGAACCGCTACGACGCTCAGGTGGCCGGCAGCGCAAGCGAACTCGAGCAACTACTCGCCCCGCTGGTGGAGGCCGGGGTCGACGTCCTGCACCCGTCGACGCGGCGGCACTACCTGCCGGGCTTCCCCGACGAGAACCCGGAACTGAGCCTGGCCGGCTGGACCAAGAAGGTGACCGGCCTGCCCGTCATCGCCGTCGGATCGGTGGGCCTGGAAACCGAATTCCGGCCCGGCGAGGGCAGCGGACCGATACCGCCGTCGTCCATCGACCGGCTGCTCGACCAGTTCGCGGCCGGCGAATTCGACATCGTGGCCGTCGGGCGGGCCCTGCTCGCCGACCCCGCGTGGGTGAATCGGGTGCGCGAGGGCACGCTCGACGAGTTCGGCGGTTTCGATGCGGCCAGCGCCCTGGCCCGTTTGTATTAGCAGCTAGAGGGAACACACAGCGAGACCCAGACGTTAGGACTGACGTGGCTACCCAAGACCTGACCGCACAGAACTTCAACGACACCATCACCGGCAACGACATCGTGCTGGTGGACTTCTGGGCGTCGTGGTGCGGACCGTGTCGCGCCTTCGCGCCGACGTTCACCAAGTCGTCCGAACAGCACCCGGACGTCGTCTACGGCAAGGTCGACACCGAGGCCGAGCAGGAGCTGGCGGCCGCTGCCGAGATCCGCTCGATCCCGACGCTGATGGCCTTCAAGAAGGGCAAGCTGATCTTCAACCAGGCCGGCGCCCTGCCGCCCGCCGCGCTCGAGGATCTGATCCGCCAGGTCAAGGAGTTCGACGTCGACGCGGCCATCGCGTCTCAGTCGCAATCCGAGACGTAGTACTTCCCCCTAGTCGCTCCGCTCCTGCCCCCGAGGCTTTCGCGCGGGTTACCGTGCAACGGTGATTCGTGACTCTGGTTTCGTCCTCGTCGAAAAACCGCAGGCAGGCGTGGCTCTGGTAACCCTGAACCGGCCCGAGCGGATGAACTCCATGGCGTTCGACGTCATGTTGCCGCTGCGGGAAGTCCTCGCCGAACTCGCCCATGAGAACGACGTGCGCGCGGTTGTGCTCACCGGCGCAGGCCGAGGCTTCTCCTCCGGGGCCGACCACAAGTCCGCCGGTTCGGTGCCGCACGTCGCGGGATTGACCCGCCCGTCGTTCGGACTGCGCTCGATGCAGGTGCTCGACGATGTGATCCTCGCCATGCGCAAGCTGCCCCAGCCGATCATCGCCGCGGTCAACGGTGCCGCCATCGGTGGCGGGCTGTGTCTGGCGCTGGCGGCAGACATTCGGGTCGCCGCCAGTGGCGCCTATTTCCGCGCGGCCGGGATCAACAACGGACTGACCGCCAGTGAGCTGGGCCTGAGCTATCTGCTGCCGCGCGCGATCGGCTCGTCGCGGGCGTTCGAGATCATGCTCACCGGCCGCGACGTCGACGCGCAGGAGGCCGAACGGATCGGGCTGGTGTCCCGCCAGGTGGCCGACGACGAGTTGTTGCCGGTCTGCTTCGAGATCGCCACCCGCATCGCGGCGTTCTCCCGGCCGGGAACCGAGTTGACCAAGCGGACGCTGTGGAGTGGACTGGACGCCGGTAGCCTGGAAGGGCATATGCAGGCCGAGGGCCTCGGGCAGCTCTATGTGCGCCTGCTCACCGCCAACTTCGAAGAGGCGGTTGCTGCGCGCGCCGAGAACCGCGCCCCGGTCTTCACCGACGACAAGTAGCCAGACATGAAGGAGTAGTGCGCGTGATTACCGCAACGGACCTGGAGGTCCGCGCCGGCGCGCGCACACTGCTCCTCGCTGAAGGCCCCGCGCTGCGGATCCAGCCGGGTGATCGCATCGGTCTGGTCGGGCGCAACGGCGCGGGCAAGACGACGACCATGCGAATCCTGGCGGGGAAGGGCGAACCGTACGCGGGCACCGTCGTGCGCACCGGCGACATCGGCTATCTGCCGCAGGATCCCCGCGAGGGCGACCTCGATGTGCTGGCCCGCGACCGGGTGCTCTCGGCCCGCGGCCTGGACACGCTGCTGTCCGATCTGGAGAAGCAGCAGGCACTGATGGCCGAGGTGGTCGACGACGCCGCCCGCGACAAGGCCATTCGCCGCTACGGCCAGCTCGAGGAACGCTTCGCCGCACTCGGCGGGTACGCCGCCGAAAGCGAAGCGGGCCGCATCTGCGCGAGCCTGGGTCTGCCGGAGCGGGTGCTCACCCAGCCGCTGCGCACCCTGTCCGGTGGGCAGCGCCGGCGCGTCGAGCTGTCGCGGATCCTGTTCGCCGCCAGCGATACTGGCGCAGGCTCGGCCACCACGCTGCTGCTTGACGAGCCCACCAACCACCTCGACGCCGACTCGATCGGCTGGCTGCGGGGCTTCCTGCAGAACCACACCGGCGGACTCGTCGTCATCAGCCACGATGTCGACCTGCTCGCCGACGTGGTCAACCGCGTGTGGTTCCTCGACGCCGTGCGCGGTGAGGCCGACGTCTACAACATGGGCTGGCAGAAGTACCTCGACGCCCGTGCCACCGACGAGCAGCGCCGACGCCGCGAGCGGGCCAACGCCGAGAAGAAGGCCAGTGCGCTGCGCACCCAGGCCGCCAAGATGGGCGCGAAAGCCACCAAAGCCGTTGCCGCGCAGAACATGTTGCGCCGCGCCGAGCGGATGCTCGCCGAGTTGGACGCCGAGCGGGTGGCCGACAAGGTGGCTCGGATCAAGTTCCCGACGCCGGCGCCGTGCGGTAAGACGCCGCTCGTGGTCAAGGGACTGACCAAGAACTACGGGTCGCTGGAGGTGTTCACCGGCGTCGACCTGGCGATCGACCGTGGCTCGCGGGTCGTGGTGCTGGGCCTCAACGGTGCCGGTAAGACGACGCTGCTTCGGCTGATCGCCGGCACCGAAACTCCCGACGCCGGCGGACTGGAACCCGGGCACGGGCTCAAGATCGGTTATTTCGCACAGGAACACGACACGCTCGACAACAACGCGACGGTGTGGGAGAACATCCGTCACGCCGCCCCGGACACCGGCGAGCAGGACCTGCGCGGCCTGCTCGGTGCGTTCATGTTCACCGGCCCCCAGCTCGAGCAGCCGGCCGGAACACTGTCGGGCGGTGAGAAGACCCGACTGGCTCTGGCCGGTCTGGTGGCCTCGACGGCCAATGTGCTGCTTCTCGACGAGCCGACCAACAACCTCGATCCCGCCTCGCGCGAACAAGTTCTCGATGCGCTGCGCAGTTATCAGGGTGCAGTCGTACTGGTCACCCACGATCCGGGTGCCGCGGAAGCGCTCGACCCGCAAAGGGTGGTGCTACTTCCGGACGGCACCGAGGACTTCTGGTCCGACGAGTACCGGGACCTCATCGAGCTCGCCTGACAACTGGCATAAACGATTTCGGTCATTTCTCCCAACTCCCCGACGCACGCTCCTACTCTGTGGGCTATTGGTGCGGATCCACCGGGGAGGGTGATCATGAGGAAGCCCAACGAAGCTCGAGATCAGTTGTTGAACAACCTGCGGAACGCCTACGAGGGCGGGGCGAGCATTCGCACCCTGGTGGCGTCGACGGGTCGTTCCTACGGCTCGATCCACGCGTTGTTGCGCGAGTCCGGGACCACCATGCGCAGCCGCGGTGGCCCCAACCACGTCACGCGTCGCTAGCGCGCTCGCGCTGCCGCACTGAATCTTCCACCAGATCCAGCACTGCCGAGAGTCGCTGGGGATCCTCGCCCGCGGCCAGCCGGGCGACCAGTCCGTCGAGCACGAGGTCCAGGTAACACTGCAGCACGTCGGGCGCCACATCGTCGCGCAGCCGGCCCGCCTGCTTCTGTCTGCGCAGTCGCTCGGAGGTGGCCGACGCCAGTTCCGCTGAGCGCTCCGTCCAGCCCTGATGGAACACCGGATCGTTGCGCAGTTTGCGGGCGATCTCCAAACGTGTGGCCAGCCAATCGAATTGATCGGGCGCGGCCAGCATGTCGCGCATCACCTGGATGAGCCCCTCGCGCGCCGCGACGTCGGCCATCCGCGCCGCATCCTCGCGCGCGAGTGCGAAGAACAAGGTGTCCTTGTCGCGGTAGTGATGGAATATCGCACCGCGTGACAGACCGATGGTCTGCTCCAGGCGGCGCACGGTCGCTTGCTCATAGCCGTACTCGGCAAAGCAGCGCCGTGCGCCGTCGAGGATCTGGCGACGGCGAGCCGCCAGATGGTCCTCGCTGACCCTGGGCACGTCGGAGCTAGCCGGCCCGCAACATGTTGCGCAGCACGTACTGCAGGATGCCGCCGTTGCGGTAGTAGTCGGCCTCACCGGGGGTGTCGATCCGGACGACGGCGTCGAACTCGACTGCGCTGCCGTCTTCCTTGGTCGCCTTGACGTGAACGGTCTTCGGCGTCTTGCCGTTGTTGAGCTCTTCGATACCGGTGATGTCGAAGACCTCGGTGCCGTCCAGCTTCAGCGACGCCGCCGACTCGCCGGCCGGGAACTGCAGCGGGATCACGCCCATGCCGATCAGGTTCGACCGGTGGATGCGCTCGAAGGATTCGGTGATCACCGCGCGCACACCTAGCAGGCTGGTGCCCTTGGCTGCCCAGTCACGCGAGGAGCCCGACCCGTATTCCTTACCGCCCAGCACGACCAGCGGAATGTTCTGCGCCGCATAGTTTTGCGCGGCGTCGTAGATGAACGCCTGCGGGCCGTCCGGCTGGGTGAAGTCGCGGGTGTAGCCGCCGGAGACATCGTCGAGCAGCTGGTTGCGCAGCCGGATGTTGGCGAAGGTACCGCGGATCATCACCTCGTGGTTGCCGCGGCGGGAACCGTAGGAGTTGTAGTCCTTCTTGTCCACGCCGTTGCTGTCCAGGTACTGCGCGGCCGGGGTGCCCGCCTTGATGTTGCCGGCCGGGCTGATGTGGTCGGTGGTGACCGAATCGCCCAGCAGGGCAAGCACTCTGGCGCCGGTGATATCGCTGACCGGCTGCGGCTCGGCAGGCATGCCGTCGAAGTACGGAGGCTTGCGCACGTACGTCGAGTCGGCGTCCCAGTCGAAGGTCTTGCCCGACGGCGTCGGCAGGTTCTGCCAGCGCTCGTCGCCCTTGAACACGTCGGCGTAGTTCTTCTTGAACATCTCCTCGTTGATCGCCGAGGCGATGGTGTCGGAGATGTCCTTTGAGGACGGCCAGATGTCCTTGAGGAAGACGTCGTTGCCGTCGCTGTCTTTACCGAGGGGATCGGTCTCGAAGTCGAAGTCCATCGTTCCGGCCAACGCGTAGGCGATCACCAGCGGCGGCGACGCCAGGTAGTTCATCTTGACGTCGGGGGAGATGCGGCCCTCGAAGTTGCGGTTGCCGGACAGCACCGCGGTGACCGTCAGGTCGTTGTCATTGATGGCCTTCGAGATCTCCTCGGGCAGCGGGCCGCTGTTACCGATACAGGTGGTGCAGCCGTAGCCGACGAGATAGAAGCCCAGCTTCTCCAGGTACGGCCACAGGCCGGCCTTGTCGTAGTAGTCGCTGACCACCTGGGAACCGGGGGCCATCGACGTCTTGACCCACGGCTTGGCGGTCAGGCCCTTCTCGACGGCGTTCTTGGCCAGCAGGGCCGCGCCGAGCATCACCGACGGGTTGGAGGTGTTGGTGCACGAGGTGATCGATGCGATCGCGACCGCGCCGTGGTCGAGCACGAACTCGCCGCGGTCGTCCGAGGACACCTTGACCGGCTTGGTGGGCCGGCCCTCGGCGCCTGCGGCCGCGGAGTGCAGCGGCTCCGACCCGTTGTCGGCGAACGACAGCACCGCCGGGTCGCTGGCCGGGAAGGATTCCTCGACGGCCTCGTCCAGCTTGGTCTGCGGGGCGGGGTTGCCGTTCTCGACGTAGTTGTGAATGTCCTTGCGGAACGCCGACTTCGCGTCGGAGAGCTCGATGCGGTCCTGCGGACGCTTGGGGCCGGCGATCGACGGCACGACGGTGGACAGGTCGAGCTCGAGGTACTCGGAGTACTTGGCCTCGTGCTCGGGGTTGTGCCACATGCCCTGGGCCTTGGCGTAGGCCTCGACCAGCGCCAGCTGCTCCTCGCTGCGGCCGGTGAGCCGCAGGTAGTCGATGGTCACATCGTCGATCGGGAAAATAGCTGCGGTCGAACCGAATTCGGGGCTCATGTTGCCCAGGGTGGCGCGGTTGGCCAGCGGCACCTCGGCGACGCCGTTGCCGTAGAACTCGACGAACTTGCCCACCACGCCGTGCTTGCGCAGCATGTCGGTGACGGTGAGCACGACGTCGGTCGCGGTCACGCCGGGCTGGATCTCGCCGGACAGCTTGAAGCCGACGACGCGGGGGATGAGCATCGAGACCGGCTGGCCCAGCATGGCGGCTTCGGCCTCGATACCGCCGACGCCCCAACCCAGCACGCCGAGGCCGTTGACCATCGTGGTGTGGCTGTCGGTGCCCACGCAGGTGTCCGGGTAGGCCACGCCGTCGCGGACCATGGTGACGCGGGCCAGGTACTCGATGTTGACCTGGTGCACGATGCCGGTGCCCGGCGGGACGACCTTGAAGTCGTCGAAGGCGCCCTGGCCCCAGCGAAGGAACTGATAGCGCTCGCCGTTGCGGGAGTACTCGATCTCGACGTTGCGCTCGAACGCGTCGGCGCTACCGAATACGTCGATGATCACCGAGTGGTCGATCACCAGCTCGGCCGGGGCGAGCGGGTTGACCTGGTCGGGGTTGCCGCCGAGATCGCCGACGGCCTCGCGCATGGTGGCCAGGTCGACGATGCAGGGGACGCCGGTGAAGTCCTGCATGATCACCCGCGCCGGGGTGAACTGGATCTCGACGCTCGGGTCGGCCGTCGGATCCCAGTTGGCGATGGCCTCGATGTGGTCCTTGGTGATGTTGGCGCCGTCCTCGGTGCGCAACAGATTCTCGGCCAGCACCTTGAGGCTGTAGGGAAGTTTCTCGGTGCCGGGAACCGCGTCGAGGCGATAGATCTCGTAGCTGTTGTCGCCGACCTTCAAGGTGTCGCGCGACCGATACGTGTTCAGGGACGAATTCGACGAATTTTCGCTGCTCACATCAACTCCCGGCGTTGTCCTCGATGCCGACGGGCTGTGTCGACATCCGTCTCCATACTAACAGTACGGTTGTCCTGCTAAGCGGGCGGCAGGGGTATCAACCGTCGCCAGCGGGCCAGCACCCAGTCTTGTCTTCTCCGGCGCGTGGTGCCACCCCGGGTCCGGGCGGCGAGGTACGGTTTCCGATCGTGACGATTCCGCACGCGCCGACCTTCATTCCTGTGGAGGTGTGCAGCAGTGCCGGCCTGGCGCCGTCGACTCCGGTCGACCAGTGTCTGGCCGCGGTCAAAGCCGACGTCGCCGCCGACGGCGTCGCCGCCCCGGCCGCCGACGTGGCGGGTCTGCAGAAGATTGTGGCCTCGGCCAAAGAACAGGGCATCGACCTCAAGGTCGTGGTGCTGGACAAGAGCCCGGCGATCGACACCCCGCTGCGCGATATCGCCACCGAGATCGGAAGTGCGGACCCGGGGTCGACGGTGCTCGTGCTCAGCCCCGGGTGGGCCGGCACTTACAGCGGCACCTACGACCGCGTGATCCTCGAGGCGGGGCAGGACGTCGCCAAGACGGCCCCCAATCCCGTGGTCGGCACACTGGCATTTGTGGACCAGTTGCAAACGCCCGACTTTCCCTGGACGGGATTAACGATCACGCTCGTGATCGGGGTGGCTGTAGCGGCTGTTTTAACCCGAGTTCTGCAGCTTCGGGCACGCCGCTCGCAAAATACCGCTAACCCTGCTGATCAGGGAAAATAGCACTCTCTGGCAAATCCATAAGATTACTTTTCGGCAACATCCCGTAAATGACAAACATGTAATTCTTGCCGGAAGTTTCCTCTGCGACAAATGTGACGTACGGTGCAACTGTCGCCATTGTTATTGATGTGACTGACGTGACATCTGTTACTGGCGTGACTGTGTGGAGCAGAGGAGACCAGGGTCGAATGAGACGTTCCCAACGCGGCTCTCTTTTCCGGCCGGCTATCCGTATCGCCAAGCCGGTATGTCCGTTGGCACTGTCCGTCGCCATGACGTTCACGATGCCCGGACTGGCGCAGGCCGAGCCCGGTGCCGCCCCGAACACCATCGCGGGACTGATCGCCGATGTGGCCGACGCCAACCAGCGGCTGCAGGACATCGGCGCCAAAGTGCAGGCCGAGCAGGAGAGCGTGAACAAGGCGCTGGTCGACGTCCAGGCCGCGCGCGACGCGGCGGCCGCGGCCCAGGAAAAGGTTGACGCGAGCGCGCAGGGCGTCAAGGACGCCAACGCCGCAATTGCTGACGCGCAGAAGCGATTCGACGTCTTCGCCGCGGCCACCTATGTCAACGGCCCGTCGGCGTCGCTGGTGATGGCGACCAACCCCGAGGACATCCTGTCCACCGCGTCGGCCGGGCAGACGCTGGCCGTCAGCTCGCAGAAGGTGATGACCGATCTGCAGCGGGCCCGCACCGAGCGGATCAACCAGGAGTCCGCGGCCCGGCTGGCGAAGGAGAACGCCGACAAGGCCGTCGCCGACGCCGAAGCCAGCCAGCAGTCCGCGGTCAGCGCGCTGACCGCGGCCAAGCAGACGTTCAGCGACCAGCAGGCCGAGATCAACCGGCTGGCCGCGGAACGCAAGGCGGCGCAGGACAAGCTCGACGCCGCCCGGTGGTCGGCGCCGGCGAATTCGCCTGCGGCCGTGCCGCAGTCGGCGGCGACCGGCCCGGCGACCCCGGGGGATCGCTGGGATCCGGCCGCCCCCGGTTCACCCAAGGCGCCGGGCGCGGGGACCGTCCCGCCCTACGGCAGCGCCTCGGAATGGGACACCACGCTGCCGATGGTGCCCAGCGCCTTCGTCTCCGGCGACCCGATTCAGATCATCAACGCGGTGCTGCAGATCTCGTCCTCCTCGCTGAACGCGACCAAGCAGATGGGCAAGAGCTTCCTGCAGAAGCTCGGCATCCTGAAGCCGGACGACACCGGCATCACCAACGGGATCATTCCCTACGCCAACGGCGCGCAGGCCTCCGAATACGTCATCAAACGGGCCATGTCGCAGATGGGCGTGCCGTACTCCTGGGGTGGCGGCACCGCCACCGGCCCCAGCAACGGCATCGACAGCGGCGCGGGCACGGTCGGCTTCGACTGCTCCGGGCTGATCCTCTACGCGTTCGCCGGCGTCGGTATCAAGCTGCCGCATTACTCGGGCTCGCAGTACAACATGGGCCGCAAGATCCCGTCGTCGCAGATGCGCCGCGGTGACGTGATCTTCTACGGCCCCGGCGGCAGCCAGCACGTGACCCTCTACCTGGGCCAGGGCCAGATGCTCGAGGCTCCCTACACCGGCTCATCAGTGAAGATCTCGCCGGTGCGCACCAGCGGCATGACCCCGTTCGTCGTCCGCTACATCGAATACTGACGGAGTTGTACCCATGTCTCGCAACACTTCTCGACGGCTCTTCGTCGGGACGGTCCTGACGGCACTAACGCTGGGGCTGGGCATCGCCAGCCCGGCCAATGCCGATCCGGGCGAGTGGGATCCGACGCTGCCCAAGATCCTGAGTGCGGGCGCCCCCGGTGACCCGGTCGCCGTGGCGAACGCCTCGCTTCAGGTCACTCAGCAGGCCGCCCAGGCGACCATGGACCTGGGCCGCAAGTTCCTGTCCGGTCTCGGCTTCGGTGGCGGCTCGCCGTCGGCGTTCCCCGGCGGGCGGGTGCGTGGACCGCAGGCCATCGAGTACGTGATCGCCCGCGGTGCCTCCCAGCGCGGGGTGCCGTACTCGTGGGGTGGCGGCGCGATCAACGGGCCCAGTGCCGGCGTGGAGGAAGACGCCGGCAAGGTGGGCTACGACTGCTCGGGCTTCACCCGGTACGCGTTCGCCGGAGTCGGCATTCAGATTCCGAAGTACTCCGGCGACCAGTACAACGCCGGCCGCCACATCCCGCCGTCGCAGGCCAAGCGCGGTGATCTCATCTTCTACGGCCCCAACGGGACCCAACACGTCACCATCTACCTGGGTAACGGGCAGATGCTCGAGGCGTCGTCGGCGGCCGGGCAGGTGACCGTCAGCCCGGTGCGCACCGCGGGTATGACGCCCTATCTGACGCGCATCATCGAGACGTAACGGGCGACCGTTCTCGACGCGCCAGCGAACCGGGGCACGTCGACGGATTTCAGAACGCCTGGAATAGTTGTGGCAGGGCACGGCGTGCCCGCCAAACCCAACAGCTCGTGGAGGAAGTCGATGACGTCACCAGGTGGGTCGCCCGCAGGCCCCGGATCGTTTGCCGGGCCGAGCGGAGCCCCGGCCGCACCGCCGTCCGGCGGTAACGGTCTGGCCGGCGAGGTGCACACCCTGGAACGGGCGATCTTCGAGGTCAAGCGCATCATCGTGGGCCAGGATCAGCTCGTCGAGCGTATCCTGGTCGGGCTGCTGGCCAAGGGTCACGTGCTGCTCGAAGGTGTGCCGGGCGTCGCCAAGACGCTGGCGGTCGAGACCTTCGCCAAGGTCGTCGGCGGCACCTTCGCCCGCATCCAGTTCACCCCGGACCTGGTGCCCACCGACATCATCGGTACCCGCATCTACCGCCAGGGTCGCGAGGAATTCGACATTGAACTCGGCCCCGTCGTGGTGAATTTCCTGCTGGCCGACGAGATCAACCGCGCCCCGGCAAAGGTGCAGTCGGCACTGCTGGAGGTCATGGCCGAGCGCAAGATCTCCATCGGCGGCAAGACCTACGAACTGCCCAAGCCGTTCCTGGTGATGGCCACTCAGAACCCGATCGAGAACGAGGGTGTCTACCCGCTGCCGGAAGCCCAGCGCGACCGCTTCCTGTTCAAGATCAACGTCGACTACCCGTCGCCGGAGGAAGAGCGCGAGATCATCTACCGGATGGGTGTCACCCCGCCGGAGCCCAAGCAGATCCTCGAGACCGGTGACCTGCTGCGGCTGCAGAACGTCGCCGCCAACAACTTCGTGCACCACGCGCTGGTCGACTACGTGGTTCGGGTCGTCACCGCGACCCGCCGTCCCGAGCAGTTCGGCCTCACCGACGTCAAGGCATGGGTCGCGTTCGGCGCCTCGCCGCGTGCGTCGCTGGGCATCATCGCCGCCGCCCGTGCCCTGGCGCTGGTGCGTGGCCGTGACTACGTCATCCCGCAGGACGTCATCGACGTCATCCCCGACGTCCTTCGTCACCGGCTGGTGCTGACCTACGACGCGCTGGCCGATGACATCAAGGCCGAGACGGTGATCAACCGGATCCTGCAGACCGTCGCGCTGCCTCAGGTCAATGCCGTTCCGCAGCAAGGGCATTCGGCGCCGCCGGTGGTTCCCGCCGGGGCAGGTGCCAACGGTCGGTGAGCGACTCGGAAACCGTCCACCCGCCGTCGTTTCAGCGCGGTGAGATCGGTGACGCCAAGCTCTCGGCGGCGCTGCGCACCCTCGAGCTCACCGTCAAGCGCAAGCTCGACGGGGTGCTGCATGGCGATCATCTCGGCTTGATCCCCGGCCCCGGCTCGGAGCCGGGGGAGTCGCGGATGTACCAGCCCGGCGACGATGTGCGCCGGATGGACTGGTCGGTGACCGCGCGCACCACCCACCCGCACGTCCGGCAGATGATCGCCGACCGCGAGCTGGAAACCTGGCTGGTGGTCGACATGTCGGCGAGCCTCGACTTCGGCACCACCGGCTGCGAGAAGCGCGACCTGGCGGTGGCCGCCGCGGCCGCGATCACCTACCTCAACAGCGGCGGCGGCAACCGGATCGGCGCGATCATCGCCAACGGCGACGCGATCACCCGAGTCCCGGCGCTCTCCGGGCGGATGCACGAGCAGACCCTGCTGCGGACGATCGCGACGATGCCGAAGGCGCCGGCCGGTGTGCGCGGTGATCTGGCCGCCGCGATCGACGCACTGCGCCGGCCCGAACGCCGGCGCGGCATGGCGGTGGTGATCAGCGACTTCCTCGGACCGATCACCTGGATGCGGCCGCTGCGGGCGATCGCCGCGCGCCATGAGGTGCTGGGCATCGAGGTGCTCGACCCGCGGGACGTCGAACTGCCGCCCGTCGGCGATGTGATCCTGCAGGACACCGAATCCGGTGTCACCCGCGAATTCACGATCGACGAGCGGCTGCGCGACGACTTCGCCCGCGCGGCCGCGGTGCACCGCGAAGAGGTGGCGCGCACGTTGCGCCGCTGCGGCGCACCACTGATGACTCTGCGCACCGACCGCGACTGGATCGCCGACATCGTGCGGTTCGTCGCGTCCCGTCGCCGCGGCGCACTGGCGGGCAGCCAATGACATTGCCGTTGCTCGGGCCGATGACGCTGGGCGGCTTCGAACATCCGTGGTTCTTCCTCTTCCTGCTCGTCATCGCGGGACTGGTCGGGCTCTACGTCATCGCGCAGTTCGCCCGGCAGAAGCGGATCCTGCGCTTCGCCAACATGGACCTGCTGGAAAGTGTTGCGCCCAAACGACCCAACAAGTGGCGGCACCTGCCGGCCATCCTGTTGATCGCCTCGCTGGTACTGCTGACGATCGCGATGGCGGGGCCGACCCACGATGTGCGCATCCCGCGCAACCGCGCCGTGGTGATGCTGACGATCGACGTCTCACAGTCGATGCGGGCCACCGACGTCGAACCCAGCCGGTTGGCCGCCGCGCAGGAGGCCGCCAAGCAGTTCGCCGACCAGCTCACCCCCGGCATCAACCTCGGTCTGATCGCCTACGCGGGCACCGCCACCGTGCTGGTCTCGCCGACCACCAACCGCGAAGCCACCAAGAACGCGATCGACAAGTTGCAGCTGGCCGACCGCACGGCCACCGGCGAGGCGATCTTCACCTCGTTGCAGGCGATCGCGACCGTCGGCGCGGTGATCGGTGGCGGGGACACCCCGCCGCCGGCGCGCATCGTGCTGATGAGTGACGGCAAGGAAACCGTGCCGTCGAACCCGGACAACCCGAAGGGCGCGTTCACCGCGGCGCGCACGGCCAAAGATCAAGGCGTGCCGATCTCCACGGTGTCGTTCGGCACGCCGTACGGCTACGTCGAGATCAACGATCAGCGTCAGCCCGTGCCGGTCGACGACGAGATGCTCAAGAAGATCGCCGACCTGTCGGGTGGCAACGCCTACACCGCGTCGAGCCTGCAGCAGCTCAAGGAGGTCTTCACCTCACTGCAGGACCAGATCGGCTACGAAACCATCAAGGGTGACGCCAGTACCGGCTGGCTGCGGCTGGGTGCGTTGGTCCTGGCTGTCGCTGCCCTGGCCGCGTTGCTGATCAACCGGCGCCTGCCCGGCTGATTTCGGTGCGGCCGACGGCAGGCACTAAGTTGACACTCATGTCCGAAACCGCAGCCGCAGAATCGGCCGACGCCAAACCGGCCGGCAGACCACCGTTTGTCTCCCGCTCTGTTCTCGTCACCGGCGGAAACCGGGGCATCGGACTGGCGATCGCCCAGCGGCTCGCCGCCGACGGCCACAAGGTGGCCGTCACCCACCGTGGCTCCGGAGCGCCTGAGGGACTGTTCGGTGTCGAGTGCGACGTCACCGACACCGCGGCCATCGACCGCGCGTTCAAAGAGGTCGAGGAACACCAGGGACCGGTCGAGGTACTGGTGTCCAACGCCGGCATTTCCAAGGACGCCTTCCTCATGCGGATGACCGAAGAGCGGTTCCAGGAGGTCATCAACGCCAACCTCACCGGGGCGTTCCGGGTGACCCAGCGCGCGTCACGCAGCATGCAGCGCAACCGGTTCGGTCGGATCATCTACATCGGCTCGGTGTCCGGCATGTGGGGGATCGGCAACCAGGCCAACTACGCGGCCGCCAAGGCCGGCCTGATCGGGATGGCCCGATCCATCTCGCGCGAGCTGTCCAAAGCCGGCGTGACCGCCAACGTGGTGGCACCGGGCTACATCGACACGGAGATGACCCGTGCGCTCGACGAGCGGATCCAGGCCGGCGCACTGGACTTCATTCCGGCCAAGCGGGTCGGCACCGCCGAGGAGGTGGCCGGTGCGGTCAGCTTCCTGGCATCGGAGGACGCGAGCTACATCGCCGGCGCGGTCATTCCCGTTGACGGCGGCATGGGAATGGGCCACTAGGCCCCGGGACGCACAGCGCCACTAGGAGATAAGGACTTCGCATGACACTTCTGCAGGGCAAGCGCATCCTCGTCACGGGGATCATCACCGATTCGTCCATCGCATTCCACATCGCCAAGGTCGCGCAGGAGGCCGGCGCCGAACTGGTGCTCACCGGCTTCGACCGGATGAAGTTGATCCAGCGGATCGCCGATCGGCTGCCGAACCCGGCGCCGCTGCTGGAACTCGACGTGCAGAACCAGGAGCACCTGGACAGCCTCGCCGACCGCATCTCCGAGGTGATCGGTGAGGGCAACAAGATCGACGGCGTGGTGCATTCGATCGGGTTCATGCCGCAGACCGGCATGGGCATCAACCCGTTCTTCGACGCCCCGTACGAGGACGTCGCCAAGGGCATTCACATCTCGGCGTACTCCTACGCCTCGCTGGCCAAGGCCGTGCTGCCGATCATGAACCCCGGCGGCGGGATCGTCGGCATGGACTTCGACCCCACCCGGGCGATGCCGGCCTACAACTGGATGACGGTCGCCAAGAGCGCGCTCGAGTCGGTGAACCGGTTCGTCGCCCGCGAGGCCGGCAAGGTCGGAGTTCGCTCCAATCTTGTTGCCGCAGGCCCGATCCGCACGCTCGCGATGAGCGCGATCGTCGGTGGCGCGCTGGGTGAAGAGGCCGGTGCGCAGATGCAGCTGCTCGAAGAGGGCTGGGATCAGCGCGCCCCGCTGGGCTGGAACATGAAGGATCCGACCCCGGTCGCCAAGACTGTCTGCGCGCTGTTGTCCGACTGGCTGCCCGCCACCACCGGAACGATCATCTTCGCCGACGGCGGCGCCAGCACGCAGCTGCTGTAGTGACGGCGTTTGATGCGCTGCTGATCCTGTCCTTCGGGGGCCCCGAAGGTCCGGATCAGGTGATGCCGTTCCTGGAGAACGTGACTCGCGGCCGCGGCATCCCGCCGGAGCGGCTGGCCTCGGTGGCCGAGCACTATCTGCATTTCGGTGGCGTCTCACCGATCAACGGCATCAACCGCGCGCTGATCGACGAGATCCGCGCCGAACTCGCCGAGCGCGGGGAGCAGTTGCCGGTGTACTTCGGCAACCGCAACTGGCATCCGATGGTCGAAGACACCGTTGCCGCAATGGCTTCCGAGGGGGTGCGTCGGGCCGCGGTGTTCGCCACCTCGGCGTGGGGCGGGTATTCCGGGTGCGCGCAATACCAGGAGGACATCGCCCGCGCCCGTGCCAGCGTCGGTGACGGTGCCCCGGAATTGGTGAAGCTGCGGCAGTTCTTCGACCACCCACTGCTCGTGGCGATGTTCGCCGACGCCATCGCGGCGGCCGCCGCGACACTGCTCGAACCGCTGCGCGCCGAGGCCCGGCTGGTGTTCACCGCGCATTCGATCCCGCTGCGCGCGGCCGACCGGTGCGCCCCCGACTTGTATGCCCGCCAGGTTCGGTACACCGCCTCGCTGGTGGCCGCCGCGGCCGGCTACGCCGACTACGACGTCGTCTGGCAGTCCCGGTCCGGGCCGCCGCAGGTGCCGTGGCTGGAACCCGATGTGGGCGACCATCTTTCGGAGCTGGCGCAGGCCGGTACCAAGGCGGTGGTGGTCTGCCCGGTGGGCTTCGTCTCCGACCACATCGAGGTGGTGTGGGATCTCGACAACGAGCTGCGCGAGCAGGCCGACTCACTCGGGGTCGCGCTGGCGCGGGCGTCGACGCCCAATGCTCAGCGCCGCTTCGCACGGCTGATCCTCGACCTCGTCGACGAGGTTCGCGATGGCCGCGAGCCGGCGAGAGTGGTTGGCGCCGAGCCTGTTCCGGGCTACGGCTCCAGCGTCGACGGTGCGTTCTGCACGCCCGCCTGTGCGGCTAGTGCCAGGCCGAGTGCAGGATCGCGGTGACCGCCGCGATCCGCGCCGAGCGGACCACCGTCGCCAGCGGCCGCAGCGCGTCGCTGGCGATCTGAGCTTCCGACGCGCTCTGCGTCCCGATCGGCATCAGTCCCGAACTGACCGTGATGATCGCGTCGACGTGTGCGGCGTTCTCCAGCACCCGAAGCGCCCGCGTCGGAGCGTGATCGGGGGCACGGTGGTGGCGTCCGGTTTCCAGCACCTGCTCGACGAGGCCGCGCGGATCGTCGATTCCGCCCGCGGCGCCGAGCTGCAGCGCGCCCAGCGCCTCGGCAGCCGAACGCACGGCCGACCGCAGGCTGTACTCCGCCTCGCCGAGGTCGAGGTGATCGAGGACGGGGCGGGCCGGTAGCGAGTACACGGTCCACGACAGCGCACACAGTTCGGGCACCCGGTCGCCGTCGGGCAGCTCGTCGTCGGTGTCGTCGTACTCGAAATCCGGGACCAGGCCGATGGTGTCGCCCAGCGGGCTAGTGACGATGATCGCCTCGCCGGCGCCCAACGCGTCGCGCTGAAACTGGGTTCCGGCTGCCAGACCGCGGACGTCGCCGGGCACCGGCAGCGCCAGGCTGATCGCGGGCGGCCCGGCGTCGATCGACCGGCCGGCCACGGTCCGGAGTGTCTGGAGCAGCGAAACGGCGCCCGCATCGTCGACATCGGGCCAGGGCAAGCCGGTATGGCCGGCCGCAACAGAATCGTATGCGGTCACCGAATGTGTTGGCGCCCAAGCCGATAGCGCGTCAAGGACGTCGTCGGGCGCGGCCTTGCCTGCGAGCCAGGCATTGGCCCAGACGGAGAGCGAAACACTTGGGCACCACATGATGCTCGCAGTGTAGTGGTTGGGCACCGAACCGGCTTTCTGCAACCGCTGTGCCGTTTGCCGAGATATCCTGGCGCCATGCCCGCGGCGCTGATCTGGCTCGTGTTCGCCCTGGGTCTTGCTGGTGCCGAAGCACTGACCGGCGACATGTTCCTGCTGATGCTGTCCGGTGGCGCCCTGGCTGCCGCCGGATCGAGCTGGCTGCTGGACTGGCCCGTCTGGGCCGACGGCGCGGTGTTCCTGGTGGTCTCGATACTGCTGCTGGTACTGGTGCGCCCGGCGCTGCGACGAAAATTCACCGCGGGCAAGGGTCTGCCCGAACCGGTGAAAGCGCTGGAGGGCAAGAACGCACTGGTGCTGGACCGGATATCGCGTCATGAAGGCCAGGTGAAACTCGACGGCGAAATCTGGACGGCGCGGCCCTACAACGACAACGATGTCTACGAACCGGGCGATCACGTCACCGTCATGCACATCGACGGTGCCACCGCGGTCGTCTGGAAGAACGAGTAAGGAGAACTCGTCATGGACGGTGCCATAGCCGGTTTGGTCCTGCTGGCGGTGCTGGTGATCTTCGCGATCATCGTCGTCGCCAAGTCCGTCGCGCTGATACCGCAGGCCGAAGCGGCCGTCATCGAGCGGCTGGGGCGCTACAGCAAGACGGTCTCCGGGCAGCTCACGCTGCTGATCCCGTTCATCGACAAGGTCCGCGCCCGCGTCGACCTGCGCGAGCGGGTGGTGTCCTTCCCGCCGCAGCCGGTGATCACCGAGGACAACCTGACGGTCAACATCGACACCGTTGTCTACTTCCAGGTCACCAACCCGCAGGCGGCGGTCTACCAGATCAGCAACTACATCGTCGGCGTCGAGCAGCTGACCACCACCACGCTGCGCAACGTGGTCGGTGGCATGACCCTCGAGCAGACACTGACCAGCCGCGACCAGATCAACGGTCAGCTGCGCGGCGTGCTCGACGAAGCCACCGGCCGCTGGGGCCTACGGGTCGCCCGCGTCGAGCTGCGCAGCATCGATCCGCCGCCGTCCATCCAGGACTCGATGGAAAAGCAGATGCGCGCCGACCGCGAGAAGCGCGCGATGATCCTCACCGCCGAAGGCAGCCGGGAGGCGTCGATCAAACAAGCCGAGGGTCAGAAGCAGGCGCAGATACTGGCGGCCGAGGGCGCCAAGCAGGCCGCGATTCTGGCCGCCGAGGCCGAACGGCAATCCCGGATCCTGCGGGCCCAGGGTGAGCGCGCCGCTTCCTACCTGCAGGCACAGGGTCAGGCCAAGGCGATCGAGAAGACGTTCGCCGCGATCAAGGCCGGCCGGCCCACCCCGGAGATGCTGGCCTATCAGTACCTTCAGACCCTGCCGCAAATGGCCAAGGGTGAAGCCAACAAGGTGTGGCTGGTGCCGAGCGATTTCGGCTCGGCGCTGCAGGGCTTCACCAAGCTGCTGGGCGCGCCCGGCGAGGACGGGGTGTTCCGCTATACGCCGTCGCCGGTGGACGACGCTCCCGCCAAAGACGACGACGACGAGGTCGCCGACTGGTTCGACACGCAGACCGACCCGGCTATCGCCCAGGCGGTGGCCAAGGCCGAGGCCGAGGCCCGCGCCACCGTGCCCGCCGTCGGTGCCGCTCCGGTGCCGCCGCCGCAGCAGATCACCCCACCGGTGTCGTACCCGCCGCTGTCTGAGCAGCAGGCACCGCCGGCCGACGCGCAGTACGCGCCGCGGCACACCTCTGATCAGTAGTCCGATGCCGACGCCGGCGCGGATTTACACGGCTCTCGCGGCCGCGCAGGCAGCCGACGCGGTGGCCTGCGCACTGCCGGCGCCCTTCGTCACCGAATGTCTCGATGGCGTTCGCTTTCCGGTGGACAAGCGCTGGATCTTTGCGCCGATCAAGGCCGCGTCGGCGATCGGCCTGGCATCGGTGTGGCGGTTCCCGGCGTTGGCGCGGTTCACCGCGGTGATGCTGACCGTGTACTTCTCGCTTGCCGTCGGCTCACACGTCCGAGTGCGGGATTTCGGCCGGAATTTCGTCGCCGCGTCGACCCTCCTGGTGACCTACGGAGTGGTGGCGGCGATGGGTTCGGACCTCGTAGGCCAGGCCGGCGACGCCGACGGCGGCGGTGCACACCGACACCAGCACCAGTAGTGGACTGACGTTGCCGGTCAAGGCGTCGCCGAGGAACACCACCGCGGCGGTGCCCGGGATCAACCCCGCCACCGTCGCCCACAGGTACGGCATGACCCGGACGGCGGATGCGCCGGCGGCGTAGTTCAGCACCGAGAACGGCACGGCCGGGATCATCCGCAGCGAGAAGACCGCCTGCCAGCCGCGGGCGCGCAGCCGGGCGTCCACCGCTTCCATCGCGGGATGGCTGACCAGCTTGCTGAACTGCCAGCCCACGGCCCGCACCAGCAGCAAGGCGATCAGCGCGCTCAACGCACTGGCGACCACGGCGATCGCCACACCCAGCGCCGGCCCGAACAGCAAGCCGGCGGCCAGGGTGAACGCGGTGCGGGGGAACGGGAAAACGGTGACAACGATGTGGGCGGCCAGGAAGGCCAGCGGGAACCACGCGCCGAGCGATGTCGCCCAATCCCGGAGCTGCACGGCGCTGGGCAACGGCACCAACACGACGACTGCGACGAGAATCACAAAGGCGATCGCGGTGACGACGAGGCGCGTGCGGGATACCTGACGCGCGGTGGAGATCACCGCTGAGCGCACACTGCGCCACGTGCTGCGAGCCTTCGATGTCACGTTCACCAAGGTTACGGCCCTCGCGCGACAGCTCGCCGGGTGCGACGGGGGTTACCGGCGGGTAGCCGTAGTCGGCCACGTCACGGCTGAAGTGATCATTTAGCCTGATGGTCTGATGGCTGGTCCCCGTACGGGCTGCCGCATGCTGCGACAACAGGAGTTGCCGGTGTCAGTAGAGGTTGAGGAAGGCCGCGCCCGCTGGCGCACCGCGGTGGCCGGCGTGCTGGCCAAGAGCAGCCGGAAAGATCCCGCGGATCTGCCCGCCGAGCCCGAGACGCTGCTGGACTCTCCCACCTACGAGGGCTTTTCGATCCGGCCGCTCTACACCGCACTGGACGAGTTGCCCGAGTCGCCGCTGCCGGGCGCATGGCCGTTCGTCCGCGGCGGCGATGCCCGCCGCGACGTCATCGCCGGCTGGAAGGTCGCCGAGGTGTTCCCGGGGCCCGGCTTCTCCGGCCAGGTCGCCGACGGCAATGCCGCGGTGCTGGGCGCCCTGAGCGAGGGCGTCAGCGCCTTGGTGCTGCGGGTCGGTGACACCGGTGTCGCCGCAGCGGATCTGGACCGGCTGCTCGAGGGAGTGTTCATCGAACTCGCTCCGGTGATCCTCGACGCCGGGGCGCAGTTCGGTGCCGCCGCCGAGGCGGTGCTGGCGCTGGTGGCCGGCGCCGACGACACCCAGCGCGCCACTTCGGCGGGCAGGAGCGAAGCGACCCGGGAAACCGGACTGTCTATCGATCTGGGTGCCGATCCGCTCACCGCGCCGCTCAGCGGTTTCAGCACACCGGAGCTCGAGGAGGTCACCCGGGTCGCCGCGAACCTCGCCGGCGGTACCGGGATTCGCGCGATCACGGTTGACGGACCGGCGTTCCACAACCGCGGCGCCAACGCGGCCTGGGAGCTCGCCGGCGCGTTGGGAGCGGCCGTGGAGTACGTGCGTGCGCTGGTCGACGCGGGCATCGAGATCGCCGACGCGCTGCGCCAGATCAGCTTCCGGCTGGTGGCCGACGACGACCAGTTCATGACGATCGCGAAATTCCGTGCGGCCCGCCAACTCTGGGCCCGGGTCGCCGACGTACTCGGCCAACCCGACAGCGGGGCGGCGACCGTGCATGCGGTCACCTCGCTGCCGATGATGACCCAGCGCGACCCGTGGGTGAACGTGCTGCGCACCACGCTGGCGGCGTTCGGCGCTGGCGTCGGGGGAGCGGACACCGTGGCCGTGCTGCCGTTCGATGTGGCGATCCCCAGCGGTTTCCCCGGCATCAGCGCGGGATTCGCCCGCCGCATCGCGCGCAACACCCAGCTGCTGCTGTTGGAGGAGTCGCACGTCGGGCGAGTGCTCGACCCCGCGGGCGGTTCCTGGTATGTCGAAGACCTCACCGAAAACCTTGCCGCACAGGCCTGGTCGCACTTCCAGGACATCGAGGCGCGCGGCGGATTCGTCGCGGCCACCGATCACGTCGCCGAACAGATCGAGCAGGTGCGGGCCCGCCGGGCCGACGACATCGCCCACCGCCGCACCGCGGTCACCGGGGTGAACGAGTTCCCCAACCTCGCCGAGCCTCCGCTGCCGCACCTCGACTCGTCGGAGACCGTGCGCCGCTATGCGGCCGGCTTCGAGGCACTGCGCGATCGCTCGGATGCCTTCCTCGACCGCACGGGCTCGCGGCCACAGGTCCTGCTCCTGCCGCTGGGCCCGCTGGCCGAGAACAACATCCGTGCGACGTTCGCCGCCAACCTGCTGGCTTCCGGCGGCATCGAGGCGGTGAACCCGGGCACGGTCGACGCGGCTGGGACCGCCGCGGCCGTCGCCGACAGCGGCGCAACGGTCGCGGTGATCTGCGGCACCGACGCGCGCTACGGCACCGATGCCTCCGATGTGGTGGCCGCCGCGCGGGCCGCGGGCCTTACCCAGATCTACCTGGCCGGCCCCGAGAAGGCGGTGGCCGAGGCCGCCGACAAACCAGACGGTTACCTGACCGCCAAAATAGATGCGGTCGAAGCACTTTCGTCCCTGCTCACCCGATTGGGGGCCTGATCCATGACCGCGTCAACCACGGGCACTGTACCGAGCTTCGCCGAGGTCCCCCTGCACGGCGACCAGCCCACGACGGCACCCACCGAGGCCGCTGTCGCCGAGCACGTCGCGGCTGCCGCCTCGGCGCACGGCTACACCGCTGAGCAGCTGGAGTGGCAGACACCGGAGGGGATCGCGGTCAAGCCGGTTTACGTCGGCGCCGACCGCGACGCCGTCGTGGCGGCGGGCTATCCGCTGAACAGCTTCCCTGGCGAACCGCCGTTCATCCGCGGGCCGTACCCGACGATGTACGTCAACCAGCCGTGGACCATTCGGCAGTACGCCGGGTTCTCCACCGCCGCCGAATCGAACGCGTTCTACCGGCGCAACCTGGCGGCCGGCCAGAAGGGTTTGTCGGTGGCCTTCGACCTGGCCACCCACCGCGGCTACGACTCCGACCATCCGCGCGTCGCCGGTGACGTCGGCATGGCCGGTGTGGCCATCGACTCGATCTTGGACATGCGCCAGCTCTTCGACGGCATCGACCTCTCGACCGTCAGCGTTTCGATGACCATGAACGGTGCGGTGCTGCCGATCCTCGCGCTCTACGTGGTGGCGGCCGAGGAGCAGGGCGTGCCGCCGGAGAAGCTGGCGGGGACCATCCAGAACGACATTCTCAAAGAGTTCATGGTCCGCAACACCTACATCTATCCGCCAAAGCCCTCGATGCGGATCATCTCCGACATCTTCGGCTACACCAGCGCCAAGATGCCGAAGTTCAACTCGATCTCGATCTCCGGCTATCACATCCAAGAGGCCGGTGCCACAGCCGATCTCGAATTGGCCTACACACTGGCCGACGGTGTGGAGTACCTCAAGGCGGGCCGGGACGCCGGGCTGGATGTCGACAAGTTCGCCCCGCGGCTGTCGTTCTTCTGGGGCATCGGGATGAACTTCTTCATGGAGGTCGCCAAGCTGCGTGCGGGCCGGCTGCTGTGGAGCGAACTGGTCGCCGAGTTCGGCGCCAAGAACCCCAAATCGCTGTCGCTGCGTACACATTCGCAGACCTCGGGCTGGTCGCTGACCGCCCAGGACGTGTTCAACAACGTCGCGCGCACCTGTGTCGAGGCGATGGCCGCGACCCAGGGCCACACGCAGTCGCTGCACACCAACGCGCTCGACGAGGCGCTGGCGCTGCCCACCGACTTCTCGGCACGCATCGCCCGCAACACCCAGCTGCTGCTGCAGCAGGAGTCGGGCACCACCCGGCCGATCGACCCGTGGGCCGGCTCGTATTACGTGGAGTGGCTGACCTATCAGCTCGCCGAGAAGGCCCGCGCGCACATCGCCGAGGTTCGCGAGCACGGCGGCATGGCGCAGGCCATCGACGAAGGCATCCCGAAGCTGCGCATCGAGGAGGCCGCCGCGCGCACCCAGGCGCGCATCGACTCCGGTGCTCAGCCGTTGATCGGGGTGAACAAGTACCAGGTCACCGAGGATCAGGACATCGAGGTCCTCAAGGTCGAGAACAGCCGGGTGCGCGCCGAGCAGATCGCCAAGTTGGCGCAGCTGCGGGCTGAGCGCGACGAGGCGGCCTGCCAGGCCGCACTGGCCGAACTGTCCCGTGCCGCAACGGCTTCCGGCCCGGCCGGGGAGGACGGTCTGGGCAACAACCTGCTGGCGCTGGCGATCAACGCCGCGCGGGCCAAGGCCACCCTCGGCGAGATCTCCGACGCACTGGAGAAGGTGTACGGCCGGCATCAAGCCGAGATCCGCACCATCGCGGGGGTGTACCGCGACGAGGTCGGGAAGGCCCACAACGTGAGTACCGCAACGGAATTGGTCGAGAAGTTCGCCGAGGCCGACGGCCGACGGCCACGCATCCTGGTCGCCAAGATGGGTCAGGACGGCCACGACCGCGGCCAGAAGGTCATCGCCACCGCGTTCGCCGACATCGGCTTCGACGTCGACGTGGGTTCGCTGTTCTCCACGCCGGAGGAAGTGGCGCAACAGGCCGCCGACAACGATGTGCACGTCGTCGGCGTGTCCTCGCTGGCGGCCGGTCACTTGACGCTGGTTCCGGCGCTGCGCGACGCGCTGGCCGCGGTGGGCCGCCCCGACATCATGGTCGTGGTCGGCGGCGTGATCCCGCCGGGTGACTTCGACGAGCTCTACGCCGCCGGAGCCACCGCGATCTTCCCGCCGGGCACGGTGATCGCCGACGCCGCGGTCGACCTGCTGCACAAGCTCGCCGAGCGGCTCGGCTACACGCTCACCTGATGCCGGCCGACGTCGCAGGACTGGCCGAGGCGATCCGCGGCGGCGATCGTGCGGCGCTGTCGCGGGCCATCACGCTGGTCGAGTCGACCCGCGCCGATCATCGGGATCAGGCTCAGCAGCTGCTGCTGGAGCTGATGCCGGATGCGGGCACAGCGCTGCATGTCGGCATCACCGGCGTGCCCGGGGTGGGGAAGTCGACCACCATCGAGGCGCTGGGCATGTACCTGATCGAGCAGGGGCACCGAGTCGCGGTGCTGGCCGTCGACCCGTCGTCGACCCGCACCGGCGGCTCGATCCTGGGCGACAAAACCAGGATGGCCAGGCTCGCCGTACACCCGGACGCCTACATCCGGCCGTCGCCGACATCCGGGACGCTGGGTGGTGTAGCAAAGGCCACCCGGGAAACGGTGGTGCTCGCCGAGGCTGCCGGATTCGACGTGATCCTGGTCGAGACCGTCGGCGTCGGGCAGTCCGAGGTGGCTGTCGCCAACATGGTCGACACGTTCGTGTTCCTCACCCTGGCCCGCACCGGCGATCAGCTGCAGGGCATCAAGAAGGGTGTGCTGGAGCTGGCCGACATCGTGGTGGTCAACAAGGCCGACGGTAAACACGCGACCGAGGCCAAGGCCGCCGCACGTGAACTGACGGCCGCGATCCGGCTGATCTATCCGCGCGAAACCCTCTGGCGGCCACCGGTTTTGACGATGAGTGCAGTCGAGGGCGCGGGCTTGTCCGAGCTGTGGGACACCGTCCTCAAACACCGCGACGTGCTCACCAAGGCGGGCGAGTTCGACGCCCGCAGGCGCGCGCAGCAGGTGGACTGGACGTGGTCGATGGTGCGCGATGCCGTACTCGATCGGGTGCTGAACCACCCGGCTGTTCGCACGCAGCGCGCCGAGATCGAGCGTCAGGTGCGCGACGGGGAACTCACTCCGGCGCTGGCAGCCCAGCGCCTCCTCGACGCGGCTGAGCAGTCAACATGACGGGCCGCGCGTCAAGCTAACGAAATGGCAACGATTTGTTACAGATGTGCTTAGGCCGGTTAAATTCTCAGTTGTGACTCAGGCAACTCGCGGCAGCGACACAGTGCCCCATGGACTCCAGGGCGCTGCTGATCCGCACTTCGCCTGCGCGCTGCGCAATTTCTCGGCGATGTTTCCGCATCCGCGGTTCGGCGGTGGCGCGCTGGCGGTCTACCTCGACGGCCAGCCGGTGGTCGACGTCTGGACCGGCTGGTCGGATCGACGGGGGCGGCAACGCTGGTCGGCGGACACCGGTGCGATGGTGTTCTCCGCGACCAAGGGTGTGGCCTCAACGGTCATCCACCGGCTCGTGGACCGTGGCCTGATCGACTATGACGCGCCGGTGGCCGAGTACTGGCCCGAGTTCGGCGCCAACGGCAAGGCTGCGATCACCGTGCGCGAGATGATGCAGCACCGCGCAGGTCTTGCCCATCTGCGTGGGGTGCGCCGACGCGACCTGCTCAACCACGTCGTGATGGAGGAACGCATCGCGGCGGCGGCGCCCGGCCGGAACTTCGGCAAGCCCGCCTACCACGCGCTGACCTACGGCTGGCTGCTGTCTGGACTCGCCCGCGCGGTCACCGGGGTCGGGATGCGCGAGCTGATCCGCACCGAGGTGGCCGAGCCGCTCGACACCGACGGGATCCACCTGGGCAGGCCACCGGCCGGCGCGCCGACGAAGGCCGCCTCGATCATCGGCCCCCAGATGAACATTCCCAACCCGTTCTTCAACACCATCGCGCCGCGGGTCGCTGCCTTCGAGCTGTCGGCGATATTCGGCTCCATGTACTTCCCCGGTATGAAGGCCACCGTGCAGGGCGCGATGCCGTTGCTGGACGCCGAACTGCCCGCGGCCAACGGTATCGCGACGGCGCGCAGCCTGGCCCGCATGTACGGTGCGATCGCCAACGGCGGCGAAATCGACGGAAAACGCTATCTGTCGGCCGAATTGGTCGCGGGCCTCACCGGGCGGCGCAACCTAACGCCGGATCGCAACCTGATTCTTCCAATGGCATTCCACCTCGGATATCACGGTCTGCCCATCGCGGGAATCATGCCCGGATTTGGTCACGTCGGCCTGGGTGGGTCGCTCGGCTGGGCGGTGCCGGAGGCGGGGTTGTCCTTCAGTTTCGTGCACAATCGGCTGCTCACCCCGTTTGTGCTGGCTGACCAGGCCGGCTTCGTCACCACCGCCGCGCTGATCCGGCGCGGCGCGGCCGCGGCCCGCAAGCACGGCTTCCAGCCCGTCACCGAGTTCGGCGCGCGGTTCCCCGCGCCGTCATCGGGCGTTGTCGCGGGCTAACTCCCGCCCCAGATCACCGATCCGAGCCCTTGCTGTGGCGCCCAGGTACCCGGGAAGTTGCCTGGTCGGAGCGTCTCCAGCGGTTGCGCTGGCCTCGCCAAACGTCGCCCCTCGGGGCTCCAGCTAACTTTCACAGGTACTTCACAACACGCCCTTAAACGGGTGATAAATGTCACCGGGCGCCCGCCGGGCCAACAATTTGCGCTTATTTCGGAGAAAGTTCGCCAAATGTCTGCAAATAGCCGGTCATTTATCCAGAAGCGTTTGCTGACTTGGTCTCCAAGTTATCGGTGAGCGGGTAATCGAAGTATCGGAGCTCGGCTAGATGTGGTCTGAATCACGTTTTCCTCGCTTCTAATAATTAAATCTCAGCCTACTCTCAGGTTAGTAGCCATCTTCTGTGTAACAGATCGGTAACCGCAGGCTAGAAGGTTTTTCGATGCTGAGGCGGGGTAGCGGAAACTCTCAGGGTCGCCACGCTATCACGGTCGCTCGAGGTGCCGTCCAGCATGACGTTTAGCATTATTGAATGGAGCTGCGCCCGGAATCTCTAAGGGCCGTCGGCCAAATTTAAAAAACACGATATTTGAAATTTGCTATAACGCTGTCGATGCCAAATTGAGGCCGAATTGCGATAGGAAACACTCTGCAACTTCCACCGTGCCCCCGAGGGTGGGGTGCGGGCCGCGGTCCCATTGGTTGCTCCGGCGTAAAGGGACCGACAAATTCCCAGTTCAGAGGCTTTTCTAGCTGAGCCAACGGAAGCGCTGAGAACATCTGGCGGCGAAGCGCTGTCCGGAGATCAGCTATCGCTTATCCACCGGCCGGGGGACACCCTTAGGGCCATAGGTCACTTTGTCCAAACCCGAATCAAAAAGTCGAAACATTTGTCGCGCACTTAACGAAAAACGGCTAGGCTACCGAGGACATTGGCAACTTTGACTCGGCGCTTTGAGCTAGCTGGACCGGTTTGGTTGCCTTGCCCAGTGCCAAGAGAGGTGTGAGCGGACGTGCGTCAGACATCTGTCACCCCCATCGCCGTAGTCGGCATGGCGTGCCGGTTGCCCGGTGGTATCGACTCGCCCCACAAGCTGTGGGAGGCGTTGCTCGAGGGCGCTGATCTGGTCACTGAAGTTCCGGCCGACCGGTGGGATGCTGACGATCTCTATGACCCGGAGCCCGGGGTGCCCGGCCGCTCGGTGTCCAAGTGGGGCGCCTTCATCGATGACGTCACCGGCTTCGATCCCGACTTCTTCGGCATCAACGAGCGAGAAGCCACCGCGATGGACCCGCAGCATCGCTTGCTGCTGGAGACCAGCTGGGAAGCCGTCGAGCAGGCGGGCTTCACCCCGTCGTCGCTGTCCGGCACGTCCACCGGTGTCTTTATCGGTATGTCGCACGACGACTACGCGATGGTCACCAGCGACGCCGGCGCCTTCGATCAGGCCTACGCCTTCACCGGCAATCCGTTCAGCATGGCCTCGGGCCGCATCTCGCATGCGCTCGGTCTGCACGGCCCGGCGCTGACCACCGACACCGCCTGCTCCTCGAGCCTCGTCGCGGTGCACCAGGCCTGCCGCAGCCTGCATGACGGCGAAAGCGATATGGCGCTGGCCGGCGGCGTGATGCTGATGCTGGATCAGCGCCTCTACGCCTCGTCCTCGGGGCAGGGCATGCTCTCGCCGACCGGACGCTGCCACTCCTTCGACGTCGCCGCCGACGGCTTCGTCCGCGCCGAGGGGTGCGGGATCGTCGTGCTCAAGCGCCTCGACGACGCTCAGCGCGACGGCGACCGCGTCCTCGCTGTCATCAAGAGCACCGCCTCCAACCAGGACGGCCGCACCGAGAACATCCTGACCCCGTCGCGCGACGCCCAGGTCTCCGTCTTCCAGGCCGCGCTGGCCGCCGCCGACATCGACCCCACCACCGTGGGAATGGTCGAGGCGCACGGCACCGGCACCCCGGTGGGCGACACCATCGAGTTCAACAGCGTCTCCACCGTCTACGGCACCGACGGCCCCTGCGCCCTGACGTCGGTGAAGAGCAACTTCGGCCACGCCGAGTCCGCCGCCGGCGTCCTCGGCCTGATGAAGGCCGTCCTGGCGGTGCACCACGGCGTCGTGCCGCAGAACGTGCACTTCACCCAACTGTCGGAGAAGAACGCCAAGGTCAAGACCGGCATGTTCGTCCCGACCGAGAACATTCCGTGGCCGAAGGACGGTGGCCCCCGCCGCGCGGGCGTCTCGTCATACGGCATGTCGGGCACCAACGTGCACGCGATTCTCGAGCAGGCCCCAGAGCCGCAGGCGGTCGTCGACGCCGCCAAGACCGACGCGGCCAAGGACCTGCTGGTCTTCCCGGTGTGCTCCAGCTCCGTCGAAGAGCTGCGCAACACCGCCGGGCGCCTCGCCGATTGGGTCGAGGCCGCCGGTGACGATCTCTCGCTGTCGGACCTGGGCTACACGCTGACCCGCCGGCGCGGGCACCGCCCGATGCGCACCTCTGTCATCGCCGACGACCGCGCCGAGCTGATCGCCGGCCTGCGTCAGGTCGCCGAGGGCGACGACCCGTTCCAGCCCGCCGTCGGTCACGACGACCGAGGCCCGGTGTGGATCTTCTCCGGCCAGGGCTCGCAGTGGGCCTCGATGGGCACCGGCCTGCTGGCCACCGAGCCGGTCTTCGCCGCGAAGGTCGCCGAGATCGAGCCGCTGATCGCCGCCGAGTCGAACTTCTCGGTCACCGAGGCGATGACCGCGCCCGAGACCGTCGAGGGCATTCACCGGGTGCAGCCGACGATCTTCGCCGTCCAGGTCGCGATGGCCGCCACGATGCGCTCCTACGGAGTTGCGCCCGGCGCGGTGATCGGGCACTCGCTGGGTGAGGTCGCCGCGGCCGTCGTCTCCGGCGCGCTGTCGCTTGAAGACGGTGTCAAGGTCATCTGCCGCCGCTCGCTGCTGTGCCTGCGCCTGGCCGGCGGGGGCGCGATGGCGTCGGTCGAGATGCCGGCCCAGCAGGTCCGCGAGGAACTCGAGCAGCAGGGCATCGAAGACGTCGTCGTCGCCGTGGTGGCGTCGCCCAAGTCGACCGTGATCGGTGGTGACACCGAGACCGTCCGCCGGATCGTCGCAGGTTGGGAAGCCCGCGAGATCATGGCCCGCGAGGTCAACGTCGACGTGGCGTCGCACTCGCCGCAGGTCGACCCGATCCTCGACGAGCTCTCCGAGATGCTCGACGACATCACCCCGATGGCTCCCGAGGTGCCCTACTACTCGGCGACCTCCTTCGACCCGCGCGAGCAGCCGTACTGCGATGCCGACTACTGGGTCGACAACCTGCGCCACACGGTTCGCTTCTCGGCTGCCGTGCAGACCGCGCTGGAGGACGGCTTCCGGGTGTTCGGTGAGCTGGCTCCGCACCCGCTGCTGATCCGCGCCATCGATCAGACCGCGGCCACACTGGACATCACCGTCGCCGCGCTCGCCGGAATGCGGCGCGGTCAGGAAGTGCCGCACGGCATGGGTGAGTTCCTCGGCGACCTGTACTCCGCCGGCGCGAAGGTCGACTTCTCCGTGCTCTACCCGATCGGCAGGCTCGTCGACGCGCCGCTGCCCACCTGGGCGCACCGCAACCTGGTGCTGATCCCGGACGGCGCCGAAAACCAGACCCGCGGAACGCATCTGATCGCGGCCCACCCGCTGCTGGGCTCGCACGTCCGGCTTCTGGAAGAGCCCGAGCGGCACGCCTGGGCGGCCGAGGTCGGCACCGCCGCGCACCCGTGGCTGGTCGACCACCAGATCAACAACGTGGCGGCGCTGCCCGGCGCGGCCTACTGCGAAATGGCGCTGGCCGCGGCGCGCACCGTCTTCGGTGACGATGCCGAGGTCCGCGACGTCACGTTCGACGCGATGCTGCTGCTGAAAGATCTGACACCGGTCAGCGCGACGGCGGAGGCGGACGCCAGCGGTGTGCTGAAGTTCGTGGTCGAGACCGACGTCGACGGCGAGCGCGAGCAGCGCGCCAGCGCGGTGCTGAGCGCCGCGGACGCCGGCGAGCAGCGCCAGCCCTACGACATGGACGCGCTGCGCGAGGCGCATCCCAACCGCGCCGACGGCGAGGGCGTCCGGCAGTGGTTCGACGGCCGCGGCGTGCAGTTCGGCCCGGCGTTCACCGCGCTGCAGGCCGTCAACGCCGCGGATGAGAGCGCCGACACCGTGCTGGCCGAGATCGGCCTGCCGACCTCGATCCGCAACCAGCAGACCTCCTACGGCGTGCACCCGTCGCTGCTGGACGCCTGCTTCCAGTCCGTCGCGGCGCACCCGGGTGTGCAGGCCTCCGGCAACGGCGGGCTGCTGCTGCCGCTGGGTGTGGACCGCCTGCGCGTGTACGGCGCGGTCCGCAATGCCCGCTACAGCCTGACCCGGATCACCTCGCTCGACGGCTCTACTGTTCAGGCCGATCTGGACCTGCTCGACGACTACGGCACGGTGCTGTTCACCGTCCAGGGTCTGCGGATGGGCAGCGGCATGTCGGAGACCAACGAAGGCGAGCGGGTGCTCAACGAGCGGCTGCTCGGCATCGAGTGGCGCCAGCAGCAGCTCGCCGAGGTCACCCAGACCAACTCCGCGACCTGGCTGCTGGTCAGCACCTCCGACACCGTCGACCTGCTGGCCTCGGCGCTCACCGACGCGCTCAAGCTCAACGACGCGGACGTCACCACGATGTCCTGGCCGCAGCAGGCCGACCACGCCGCCAACGCCGAGCAGCTGACCGCGTACTTCTCCGAGGGCGGCTTCGACAATGTGGTCGTGGTGTCCCCGGCGCGCATCGCCGGCTGCCCCGAAGAGCAGCTGCCGCATCGCGGGGGAGAGCAGGTCCGCCACCTGGTCCGCATCGCCCGCGAACTGGCCGACACCGCCGGTGACGCGCCGCGGCTCTACGTCGTCACCCGCAACGCCCAGACCGTGCTGGCCGACGACCGGCCCAACCTGGAGCAGGCCGGCCTGCGCGGCCTGCTGCGGGTGATCGGCGCCGAGTACCCCGAACTGCGCCCCAGCCAGATCGACGTCGACGACGATGTCGACGCCAAGCTGGTTGCCCGCGTACTGCTGACCGGTTCCGAGGAAGACGAGACCGCCTTCCGCGCCGGCGAGTGGTACACCGCGCATCTGTTCCCGAACCCGCTGCGGCCCGACGAGCGCTACACCACGGTGGTCGACCACTCGCGCGACGGCATGCGCCTGGAGATCCGCGTCCCGGGTGACATGCAGACCCTGGAGTTGGCGGCGTTCGACCGCATCCCGCCGGGGCCGGGTCAGATCGAGGTTGCGGTCACCGCGTCGAGCCTGAACTTCGCCGACGTGCTGCTGGCCTTCGGCCGTTACCCGAGCTTCGAGGGTCTGCACCCGCAGCTGGGTATCGAGTTCGCCGGTGTGGTCACCGCGGTCGGCCCGGACGTCACCTCCCACCGGATCGGCGACCATGTCGGCGGCATGTCGCCGAACGGCTGCTGGGGCACGTTCGTGACCTGCGACGCCGACGTGGCTGTGACGCTGCCATCGGGTCTGCGCGACGATCAGGCCGCGGCGGTCTCCACCGCCTCGGCGACCGCCTGGCACAGCCTGGTCGACCTGGCCAAGATCAAGGCCGGCGACAAGGTCCTGATCCATTCCGCCACCGGCGGTGTCGGTCAGGCCGCGATCGCTATCGCCCGCCACATCGGCGCGGAGATCTTCGCCACCGCCGGCACCGAGGAGCGTCGCGACATCCTGCGCGGCATGGGCATCGAGCATGTCTACGACTCGCGCAGCGCCGCCTTCGCCGAGGAGATCCGCCGGGACACCGACGGGTACGGCGTGGACATCGTGCTGAACTCGCTGACCGGTGCGTCCCAGCGGGCCGGCGTCGACATCCTGGCCTTCGGCGGACGGTTCGTCGAGATCGGCAAGAAGGACATCTACGGTGACACCCGGCTCGGGCTGTTCCCGTTCCGGAAAAACCTGTCCTTCTACGGTGTCGATCTGGCGCTGATGGCCACCACGCATCCGGCGCAGATCCGCGAGCTGCTGAACACCGTGTACCAGCTGACCGCAGACGGTGTTCTGCCGCAGCCGGAGACCACGCACTACCCGCTGGCCGACGCCGCCACCGCGATCCGCGTGATGGGCGCCGCCGAGCACACCGGCAAGCTGCTGCTGTCGGTACCGAAGGTGGGCCACAGCAATGTGGTGGTCCCGCCGGAGCAGGCCAAGGTGTTCCGCCGCGACGGGTCGTACATCATCACCGGTGGTCTCGGCGGCCTGGGCTTGTTCCTCGCCGCGAAGATGGCAGCGGCCGGCTGTGGCCGGATCGTGCTGAACTCGCGGTCGGAGTCGAAGCCCGAGGCGCTCGTCGAGATCGAGCGCATGCGGGCCGCCGGAACCGAGGTCGAGGTCGTCAGCGGAGACATCGCGCTGTCGGAGACCGTCGACCGTCTGGTGACCGTGGCTACAGCGACCGGCTTGGCCGTGCGCGGCGTGCTGCACGCTGCCGCGGTGGTCGAGGACTCGATCCTGCCGAACATCAGCGATGAGCTGATCGAACGGGACTGGGCTCCGAAGGTCTACGGCGCCTGGCACCTGCACCGCGCCACCACGGCACAGCCGCTGGACTGGTTCTGCTCGTTCTCCTCGGCGGCTGCGCTGCTGGGGTCGCCGGGTCAGGGCGCGTACGCCGCCGCCAACAGCTGGCTCGACGGCTTCACCCACTGGCGTCGTTCGCAGGGCCTGCCTGCCACGGCGGTCGCGTGGGGGGCCTGGGACCAGATCGGTGCCGGCAAGCACCTGGCCGCAGCGGGCGACACCACGATGATCAGCCCGGAGGAGGGTGCACGGGCGTTCGAGGCGCTGCTGCGGCACGACCGCGCCTACAGCGGCTACGCGCCGATGATCGGGACGCCCTGGCTCACCGAGCTTGCCGGGCGCAGCCCGTTCGCCGAGGCCTTCAAGTCCAGTGCCGACCGGCCTGCCGACACCAGCACGTTCCGGGCCGAGCTGCACGACCTGCCGCGCGAGGACTGGCCGATGCGAGTTCGTCGTCTGGTATCCGAGCAGCTCAGCCTGATTTTGCGGCGTTCAATCGATCCGGATCGGCCGATTTCTGAATACGGTTTGGACTCGTTGGGCAACCTAGAACTAAGAACGCGGATTGAAACTGAAACGGGGATACGCGTTCGTTCGATGGACATAACGACTGTTAGGTCGTTGGCCGAGAGCCTGTGCGAGACACTCGCCGGCGTCATAACGTCAAGCGCATCCCGCTAATAGGGTCGAAGGGGTATTAACGGTGGTTGCACTAACAGCAATCCATGACTGGGTAGACGCACCGGGCAAGGTCGTGTCGTGGAGCCCGTCACCGGCGTGCCTGAAGAAGGTGCTCGACGCGCCGGTCAGCGACGCTCCTGCCAGCTATCAGCAGGGCCAGCACATTCGTAGCTACCGCAATCACACGGCCAACGGGCTGGAGATGGCGCGGCTGCTGATCCCGGCGTGGAACATGCCGGGCAAGTGCGACGTGCGGGCGATGACGTTTGTGATCAACGCCTACCTGCGCCGGCACGACACCTTCCACAGCTGGTTCGAGTTCGACGAGGACGACCAGATCGTCCGCCACACGGTGGAAAACCCGAACGACATCCAGTTCGTGGCCACCAAGCACGGCGAGATGAACTCCGCCCAGTGGAAGAAGCACGTGCTCGACACCCCGAGTCCGCTGGAGTGGGACTGCTTCCGGTTCGGTGTGATCCAGCGCGAGGACCACTTCACGTTCTACGTCAGCGTCGACCACCTGCACGCCGACGCGATGCTGATGATGGCGCTGTTCGTGGAGATGCACATGAACTACGAGGCGCTGGCCGGTGGCGGTGCGCCGCTGCGGCTGCCCGAGGCCGGCAGTTACCAGGACTACTGCACGCGTCAGCACGACTACACCAGGCAGCTGACGATGGATTCGCCCGATGTCCGCGGCTGGCTGGAGTTCCTGGAGAACAACGGCGGGACTATGCCGACGTTCCCGCTGCCGCTCGGCGATCCGTCGGTGCACTGCAGCGGTGACCTGCTCACCGTACAACTGATGGACGAGCACGAGACCGACCGCTTCGAGTCGGCCTGCACCGCCGCCGGTGTCCGCTTCATCGGTGGTGTGTTTGCCGCCGCGGCGATCGCCCATCGGCAGGTCACCGGTGACGACGACTACTACGTCATCACCCCGACCACCACCCGCAGCACCCCCGCGGAGTTCATGACCACGGGCTGGTTCACCGGTGTGGTTCCGCTGTCAGTGCCGGTCGCCGCGCGCAACTTCGCCGAGGTCGCGCGCGCTGCGCAGGAGTCTTTCGACCAGGGGATGCCGCTGGCGAACGTGCCGATCGAGCGGGTCTACGAGCTGGCGGAGACCGAGGAGACACCACGCATCCGCCCGGCCGGTCCGGGTGTCCCGATGCTGTCCTACCTCGACGTGGGCCTGCCGCCGCTGAACCCCGTGATCATGTCTCAGTGGTATGCGCTCAACGGGCACATCTACACGGACTTGGGCGCGGCCAATCAGGTCGGCATGTGGGTGAACCGGCGGGCCACCGGCACGATCATCACGGTCGCCTACCCAGATAACCCGATCGCCCGCGAGTCGGTCGCCGAGTTCGTCGAACTGATGAAGTGCATTTACCTTCGGGTTGCAGACGGCCGTTCCGAGCTGGTCTCGTCGTCTCGCGTGCCCGCCGCGACGGTTTGATGCCGGTGGGCGAACCCAGAGCAGACAATGTAGTCCCGTACGCCGATCAGGCGTTGTTGTTAGCTTTGCGTGGTGCCGGCCAGGAGGCCGTCATGCAGCTGATCTGGATCTACGAGCACGATATTGACCTCGACGGGGTCCGGCGGTTCCACCAGAACTTCGGGCGCGGGTTGGTTGGGCGCTTGATCGAGCGTTCGCCTCTGCCGTTCGGTCGTCACCGATGGGTATCGGTGGCGGGCCCGCAGGCCCCGCTGGAAATCGTCGAGCAGCCGCGGCCGCGAGAGGAGCTGTGGGACTGGGCGCATGAGCAGGTGGAGTTGCCGCTGGACCCCGAGCGGTCTCCGGCCTGGCGGATGGGTGTCCAGTCGTTTGCCGACGGCACCACGGTCGTCAGCTTGGTGGTGTCCCACGCGATCGTCGACGGTGGCGGGGTCGTCGCGTCGGTTATCGCGGCTGTGAACGGCACCGGGATAGACCTCGGCTATCCGACCCGATTTTCCCGGACCCGCGGTCGTGCGGTTGCCCAAGACCTCCGTCAATTCGCTGCCGATCTGCCAGAGATCGGGCGGACGCTGGTCAAAGCGGTCAAGGTGGCGACTCGGCGCAAGGATGAGCTGGTGCGCCCGAGTGCAGCGCCGGCCACGTCTGCCCGCGACGGCCATGAGTCGGTGATGACAACCGTTGCGGCGGTGCTCATCGACAAAGACCAGTGGGATCAACGAGCGAAAGAGCTCGGTGGAAACCATTTTTCACTGGTAGCCGGGTTTGCGGGAAAGCTCGCGCAGCATGTCGGCCGGACACGGCCGAGTGACGGCGCGGTGACGCTGTTGATTCCCGTCAGTGACCGGGAAGACTTGGGTGACACCGGAGGCAACGTCGTGACGATCGCCAACGTCACGTTCGATCCAGATCCGGTGGCCAAAGATCTCTCCAGCGCCCGTACGGCGATCAAGAAAGGCTTGATCACCGCACGTGAGAAGCCTGATGAAATGGTGGAGTTGCTGCCGCTAATCCCGTTCCTGCCCAAGCGTGCGATGGGACGGATGGCTGACATGGCCTTCAACTTCTCCGTCGACGTGCCGGTCTCCTGCTCGAACATGGGCGATGTGCCAGACGACGTCCTGCGGGTGGACGGAACGAAAGCCGATCGCTTCTACTTCGGCGGAGTCGACCGTAATCTCACTTCTGGTGTTCTCGAGCGGCGGCGTGGCCTGATGTCGGTGATGTCCGCGCGGCTGGGCGGTAGGGTCATCTTGCCGGTGTTCCGTTATCAACCGGGCGCCGATAATTCCCGTGTACGTCTGCGCGAGGCCATCGCCAGGGCCCTGGCCGACTTCGAGCTGTCCGGTGTGATCGAGTGAGGTTCAGCAGTGACCACTGAAACCCGCGAGCATCGGCTCGAGTTCTTCGATCAGACGGCATTCGAGCTGATGCGCGCCACCGGTCGCGGCCAGCTCATGCAGGCTGTATGGGTTTACGAACATCCCGTGGATTACGAAGGCCTCCGGCGCTTCCACCGCAATATCTCCGACTCGCTCGGCGGTCGGCGCATCGAGCGCTCACCGCTTCCCTTCGGCCGGCCCCGATGGGTCCAGCCCAGCCACGCGCCGTCGGAGATCCAGATCAACGAAACTCCGCGTCCACGTGACGAACTCATGGACTGGGCAGACGAGCTCGCGACGCTGCCGATCGATCCCGAGCACGGTCCGACGTGGTACCTGGTGGTCCAGCCGCTGACCGACGGCGCCACCGCGATCAGCATGGTGGCTTCGCATGTGATCGGCGACGGGACCGCCGCCGGGCTGGCGATCTTCGAGGCGGTCACTGGGAACGTGCGCGATGGGGGATATGACCGGCCGGGCTCGCGGACCCGGCGACAGGCGTTGGTCGCCGACGCGCGTCAGGCCCTGCGGGACCTGCCGGAGGCGCGCCGGGCCTTGGTCAAGGGCGCGAAGCTGGTGTGGAGCAAACGGCGTGACTTCGCCCAGGCAAGGAAGGCGCGCGCCGGCGGTGAGTCCAAAGACGAGATTGTCCACGTGCCGTCGGTGGCGGCCTTCGTCGACATCGCAGAATGGGATTCTCGGGCGGAAAGCCTTGGTGGCAACGGCTATTCGCTGTTGGTGGGGGTTACCGCAAAGCTCGCCGAGCGGCTGGGCCGGCGCCGGAAGTCCGACGGCGCCGTCACGCTGGTGATCGCCATCAACCTGCGCGAAAGCCTGGAGGACGATCGGGCCCTGGCCATGGCCTTCGCTAATGCCACCGTCGACCCGGACAAGGTGACCGTCGACCTGACCGAGGCGCGCGCCGTCGTGCGCGAGTCACGACAGATGGCCAAGGAGCAGACCGACCCGGCCATGGAGCTGTTTCCGTTGATGCCGTGGTTGCCCCAGGCCGCGGTCAAGGGCGTGGCCGAATTGCTGTTCTCCTACTCCGAAGACCTGCCGGTGTCGTGTTCGAACCTCGGCGATCTGCCGCCGCAGATCGCTCAGGTCGACAGCACGACCGCGGAGAAGGTTGTGCTGCGGGCCCTCGACCAGAACGTGACCCGGCGGGAGATCGAGCGGTCGCATGGCCAGCTCGTCGTGGTGTCTGCGCGGGTCAATGGCAAGGTCGTGATCTCGGTCGAGGCCTACGAGATCGGGGCGGAGAACACTAAGCAGCGGCTGCGGGATCTAGTCGACGGGACACTGACCGAGTTCGGGCTCAACGGGGTCATCGAATAGCTGCGGGTCCGTGCGGCGTCAGAGATTGTAGATGCCCACGCCTAACAGGATCCCGCCAATCGTCGCCAAAAGAACCGCGACATCGCGACGGCGACGGTTGCGGATCCAGCCGTTGAACCGCGCAACCTGAGTGCGCGTCATGTCCGGCGCGACCAGGTAGGTCAGAAGTGGGATCATCGCCACCATGTTGGCCAACATGACGTAAGCGAATAGGGCCGCCGCTTGGACGATCGCTGGTTGGTTGGAGGCGATGATCAGCGCCAGTAGGGCCATGTATTCGACGCTGGGTAGCGCCAGGGCCGCACCCGCGGCGCCGGACAATACGTGCGATTTTCCGTTGAGAATGCTGCGCACCTTTGTGGCTACCCTCCCAGCGACGGTGGGTGCTGGCCGAGCCTGCGGTGCGGTGTCGTGGCCGTTGGCACCGGAATCCACCGCGCGTGGGCGAGGAAGCCAACCGAGCGGAGCGTTGCTTGCCAGAATCGCGGCGAGCAGCAAGACGACGGCACCAAAACCGATCTGCAGTTTGGCGCCATTGACGTGTGTTGATCCGAAGAATCCGTGGTGGAAGACGAACAGGACGAGCAGGCCGATGCCAGCGGTCATGGCGAACGCGGTGCACACAAAAGTGAAGAGTTTCTGGATCGGCCGCTGCTGCGTGAGCATCAGTGCGATCAAACCGATGCGCGTCGGCTCGAAATTGACCGCTACGCCCAGCAGCAGCACGGCCATCCACATGTCGAGCGATTTTACCTTGTCGATTTGTATTGAATGGATTGATGATTCACGTCAGGGAATGGTTGCTGGCAGCCTTCTCCAACAGGTCACTCGCGGTGGCGACGCTGTTCCCCGGTGTGGTCATCTGTGCGGCGACAATCCGTGCGCGCGCAACGCATGCCGGGGCTAGGACGCTCCGAAGGTCTTTGGTCAGCGCGTCGCGGGTCATGCGGGAGAAGCGCCGAGCAGATCCGACCCCCAAGCGCTTCACTTGGTGTGCCCAGACGGGTTGGTCCGCCGCCACCCAAAGCACCAGCGTCGGCAGCCCTGACCGCACACTGGCAGCAGTCGTTCCCGCACCGCCGTGGTGCACGATTGCGCGGCAGCGGGGGAATACAGCCGAGTGATTCACTGACCGAACGATCCGGACATGCGGGGCTGCTGGATCGGCCGCCACATCCCAGACGCCGGCGCTGATGAGAGCGCGCTCGCCCAATTCGGAACAGACGTCGGCGATCGTGGCGATCGCGACCGCGGGAGACTCGACCGGCATGCTGCCGAAACCGAAGTAGATCGGCGGCGTTCCTGCCGCCATCCACTGCGCCACCTCATCATCCGCTTCGGTGGGAAGCTCCAACGTCAGAGAGCCGACAAGAGGACGCTTGCCTTTCCATTCACGCGTCAGGCCCGGAAAGAAAACCTCATCGTATGCCTGGATTTCGAGTGCGCCCGATTCCACGATTCGTTGGCTCGCGCGGGTTGTGGCGCGCGGCAACCCGAGTTGGCGTCGCTGCTCGTCCTCGGCCGGCTTGAGGAGGCGCCAGTGCGCCCACTCCGCGGCGGCGAAGATGGGTCGGTAGACGGCCGCCGGCAGCGGTATCGGCAATACCTGGCTGTTGGCTCGCGCAGGGAAGTAGTGGAATGCAGCCAGTGGCACGTTTCGGTACTCAGCGACGTTGGCCGCGACCTCTTGGTAGGTGGTGCCAGTCACGATGAGGTCGGCGTCCTCCGACAGGGCGGTGAGGGTTTCACTCATCTGTGCCCATCCCTCGACCACATAGCTTCGAGCTTCTCGCAGCACCGTTCGCGGATCGCGGATTGCCCACCAATCTCTGAAAACGTCGGCATCTAGTTGTTTCTGCGAGTCGACACCATAGGCGACTGCTGACAGCCCAACCGCCTCGACGAAGTCGACGAGGTTCGGCGGCACCGCCATGCAGACCTCATGCCCGCGGCGCTGCAATTCCAGACCCGCCGCGGCACAGGGTTCTATGTCGCCGCGCGTGCCATGGACGGCCACGGCGAATTTCATCGGCCCAGAATACCTTCCGCCGACCTGGTCTAGTCAGGAAGGACCACTGCCTGCGGCGGCGCCGTGGACAGCCACGAGCCGTGTGGTCAGCCTGGCGCCCGGGTGAACCACCGGGTCTTGACGCGCCACGAATGGGCGGACGTCAGGGCGAAACCGGCGCCGCAGATGCAGGCGAAGAACCAGACCAGGGTGCCGCCCTCGATCTCCTGCAGCGCAGGGACGTAGGCGGTGACGATGCGAATCGTGCAGGCGAGGATGCCGCTGGCCGACGACACCAGGTAGATGTTGGCGATCCGCCGCGACCGCCGATCCTGGCGCAGGACGAACAGCGCCCGCGACCCGTAGCCGAGCAGATAGATCAGCATCCCGCACAGCAAGAGCCAATAGGCCGAAAGCCAAAAGTCGGTGGGCACGGTGAAGAAGTCAGAGCGATAAATCTTCGCGCCGTTGCCCATCGAAAAGGTTGCCAATAGCAAGGGAATGCAGAGCGTCGCCGGACGCTCGACATATTGCTTAAATGCGGCCTGCGTCGCAGTGTCGTCCTGCAGCCGGCCGAGGGCGTTGTAGACGATCGCGGACGCGGCGACGACGTAGCAGTCATGGCCGATGTAGTCCTCGAGGTTCCACACGCCGGTCAGCGAGTGCAGCAGCTGACCGATGGTTTCCGAGGCGAACGGGGACATCAGGAACACCGCCACGCCCTGCAGTGCGATGTTGAGAGTGGCGGCAACTTCCCACCGGCATGACCAGGTGAGTCGCCTGATCCACAAGCTCCACGCCACGCACGCAAGCGTGATCGTGATCAATGCCCCAAGACCCATGCCGTCGTCGCCTTACGCCCCCGAATAACTTCAGCAAATACTACAGCGGAGGCGCGTCGAGTCGAGGCTTCAATTCTGAGAGTTTTACGGGATTACGCGTCGTAGTTGTCATATTAATTGTCGTCACCGTAAATGGAGACGATTCGAAGTATTGCTGAAGTTCTTCGCGACTCATGAGTCCGAATCGAACTTGCAAGTCGGGATAACTTAGCCCGAAGCGCGAGGCCACCAGTCGCAATTCCTCGGCGTTCGGGTAGTCATTTTCCTTCACCCGCCGGTAATAAGTGCTGCTGGAAGTGCCCAGTGCGTCGTAGATGTCCCTGGCTTCGATGTCTCCGTCGAGGAGGTAATCGAGGAGGGTTTTGAGCTGGCGTCCGTTCTCATCGGTCCTGGGCACAGCTCACAATAACCCGAACTCCCGGTAATGGGTACCGGTGACTAGATACGACAAATTGATATATTTATTGACACCATCGTCACACATGTGGGATTGGTCTCCCATTTATGGGACACGACCGCTACGGTGGGGGCATGGTTGCTCCCGTGACCTACCCGTCTAGCAATGTGCGGGTAGTCGATGATGAGATTCCCGGCCGGCCTCGACCAGAAGATTTGGTCCGATTGTCGGCGCCCCTGTCCCACGAACTGACCGCCGAACTGGACGGAGCCGTCGACGCTGCGCGCATCGGCGTCGAGGAGATTCTCCTGGCCGCGCTGGGCCGGGCGATCGCCCGCACCATCGGGGTCGGCTTTGTGACGGTCAGTGGCCTGACCACGGTTCAGCCGCTTCGGCTGTGCTGTGCCGATGAGCGAGGCATGGACGCTGACGCCTTGTTGGCCGACGTCCGCGAAGCGCTGATGCCAGCCCGGCTCAACGCGTTGCCGGCCGACGTCGCCTTCTCGTTCCTCGGGTTGCCACCGGAGCCCTCGCTCGGGCCGCTGCAGTTGGCCGACGGTCCTGCGCTGGGCGTTCTCGCCTACCGCGCCGAGGGCGAGGTGCAGATGGACTGGTGGTACGACTCGCGTCGGCTGAATCGCTGCACGGTCGAGGAACTGGCCAATCAGTTCCGCCTGGGCCTGATCAGCGTGACCTCCGAGGCCACCCCGGTCTACGACATCGTCTAACGGCTAGAATTCCTCCAACGGCACCGATCCGGCCATCACCGGGGAGCCTTCGGAAGAAAGGCCCGCGCCGCGGCGCGGAGATGACCGAGTAGAACCGAACGGGTGGGCCCGTCACAGCCTGTCAAGAGCGACGCACGTCGACGTGCGTAAGCGGGGTGGTACCGCGGCGCTCGCGCACTCCGCGCGTCGTCGTCCCCGTGTCCAGACACCTGGCACAGGAGACGAACGCGCCCGTGACCGAGAATGGCTACCCCAAGCCGGCCGGTGGCTCACCCAATTTTCCTGCCCTGGAACTCGAGGTTCTCGACTACTGGGCGGCCGATGACACTTTCCGCGCCAGCATCGCGCAACGCGACGGCGCCGAGGAGTACGTCTTCTATGACGGTCCGCCGTTCGCCAACGGTCTGCCGCACTACGGCCATCTGCTGACCGGCTACGTCAAGGACATCGTGCCGCGCTATCGCACGATGCGCGGCTACAAGGTGGAGCGCCGGTTCGGCTGGGACACCCATGGTCTGCCCGCCGAACTCGAGGTGCAGCGCCAGCTCGGTATCACCGACAAAGCCCAGATCGAAGAGATGGGCATCGAGAAGTTCAACGACGCCTGCCGGGCCTCGGTGCTCAAATACACCAGCGAATGGCGCGAGTACGTCACCCGCCAGGCCCGCTGGGTCGACTTCGACAACGACTACAAGACACTGGACCTGTCCTTCATGGAGTCGGTCATCTGGGCCTTCAAACAGTTGTGGGACAAGGGCCTGGCCTACGAAGGCGTGCGGGTGTTGCCGTACTGCTGGAACGACGAGACCCCGCTGTCGTCGCATGAACTGCGCATGGACGACGACGTCTACCAGAGCCGGCAGGATCCGGCGATCACCGTCGGTTTCCGGGTGACCCAGGCCGGCTCCGATCTTGATGGCGCCTACCTGCTGGTGTGGACCACCACGCCGTGGACGCTGCCGTCCAACCAGGCCGTCGCGGTGAACCCTGACGTCACCTATGTGGTGGTGGGTGTGGATGGCCGGCGCCTGGTGCTGGCGCAGGCCCGGCTGGGCGCCTACGCCCGCGAGTTGGGGGAGGACCCCGAGGTGCTGGCCACCGTCACTGGTGAGCAGCTACTCGGGCTGCACTACCTGCCGCCGTTCCCGTATTTCATGTCCTCCGCCAACGCTTTTCAGGTGCTGCGGGGGGACTTCGTGACGACCGAGGACGGCACCGGTATGGTGCACATGGCGCCCGCCTACGGCGAGGACGACAAAGCCACCACCGACACCGTCGGCATCGTGCCGGTCACGCCGGTGGACTCCAAGGGCCGATTCGATGCGACCGTGCCCGACTACCAGGGCCAGCACGTGTTCGACGCCAATCCGCAGATCATCCGTGACCTGAAGAACGGAACCGGGGCGGCCGCGGTCAACGCACCCGTGCTGATCCGCCATGAAACCTACGAGCACTCTTACCCGCACTGCTGGCGCTGCCGCAATCCGCTGATCTACCGCGCGGTGTCGTCGTGGTTCGTGAAGGTGACCGAGTTCCGCGACCGGATGGTCGAACTCAATCAGCAGATCACCTGGTATCCCGAGCATGTCAAGGACGGACAGTTCGGCAAGTGGCTGTCGGGGGCCAGGGATTGGTCGATCTCGCGAAACCGATACTGGGGCACCCCCATTCCGGTCTGGGTTTCCGACGATCCGGCCTATCCGCGCATCGACGTCTACGGCAGTCTCGACGAGCTCGAACGCGATTTCGGGGTGCGGCCGGACAACCTGCACCGGCCCTACATCGACGAGCTGACGCGGCCGAATCCCGATGACCCGAGCGGCAATTCGTCGATGCGCCGCATCGAGGACGTCTTCGACGTGTGGTTCGACTCCGGGTCGATGCCCTATGCCCAGGTGCATTATCCGTTCGAGAACCAGGATTGGTTCCAGACTCACTTCCCGGGCGACTTCATCGTCGAGTACATCGGTCAGACCCGCGGCTGGTTCTACACCCTGCACGTGCTCGCCAGTGCGCTCTTCGACACGCCGGCGTTCAAAACCTGTGTGTCACATGGGATCGTGCTCGGCAACGACGGCGCCAAGATGAGCAAGTCGCTGCGTAACTATCCCGACGTCAACGAGGTGTTCGACCGCGACGGCTCCGACGCCATGCGGTGGTTCCTGATGGCGTCGCCGATCCTGCGCGGCGGCAACCTGATCGTCACCGAGCAGGGCATCCGCGAAGGCGTCCGCCAGGTGCTGCTGCCACTGTGGAATGCCTACAGCTTCCTGACCTTGTACGCGCCGAAAGTCGGTACCTGGCGCACGAATTCATCCAACGTCTTGGACCGCTACATCCTGGCCAAACTCGCCGAGTTGCGCGACCAGCTCACCGACTCGATGGACGTCTGCGACATCTCCGGGGCCTGCGAGCAGCTGCGCCAGTTCACCGAGGCGTTGACGAACTGGTATGTGCGCCGGTCGCGTTCACGATTCTGGGAAGAGGATCCCGACGCCATCGACACCCTGCACACCGTGCTCGAGGTGACCACCCGGCTGGCGGCTCCGCTGCTGCCCATGGCCACCGAGGTGATCTGGCGCGGCCTGACGGGCGAGCGCTCGGTGCACTTGACCGACTGGCCGGAGCCAGGGGTCGTCCCGGCCGACCCGGCGCTGGTCGCGGCCATGGACCAGGTGCGCGACGTGTGCTCGACGGCGTCGTCGCTGCGCAAGGCGAAGAAGCTGCGGGTGCGGCTACCGCTGCCGAAACTCACTGTGGCAGTGGAGGACCCGCAGAGCCTGGAGCCGTTCACGGATCTGATCGCCGACGAGCTCAACGTCAAGGCCGTCGAGCTCACCGACGACGTGCCCGCCTACGGCCGCTTCGAGCTCGCGGTCAACGCTCGCGCCGCCGGCCCACGCATCGGCAAGGACGTCCAGGCTGCGATCAAGGCCGTCAAGGCCGGTGACTATGTCCTCAACGCCGACGGCACGCTCAGCGCGGGCCCGGCCGTGCTCCTTCCGGAGGAGTTCACAGCCAAGCTGGTGGCCGCCGACCCGGAGTGGACGGCCGCACTGCCCGACGGTGCGGGCCTGGTGGTGCTGGACGGCGCCGTCACCCCTGAGCTGGAAGCCGAGGGCTGGGCCAAGGACCGTATCCGCGAACTGCAGGACCTGCGGAAGTCGAGCGGCCTGGACGTCAGCGATCGCATTCGGGTGCTCATGGCGGTGCCCGCCGAACGGGCGGATTGGGCTGCGGCTCATGCCGATCTGATCTCGGGCGAAATCCTGGCGACCAGTTTCGATTTCGGCGAGCCCCAGGACGGCGTGGAGATCGGCGACGGCGTGCGCGTCGCGATCACGAAGGCGTAGCGGCGGTCTGAACGCTTGCTGGTGGCGCGATGTTGCTGAACCACCCACCCAGGCCGATCGCGCCCCAGAAAATCACCGCAGCCAGCGCCAGGCGCACGGGTAGCGTCACACCCGCGATCGCATAGGCCAATGTCTGTACCAATCGCCCGAGTCGTGACTGCCCGAGCTCCTGCAGTTTTTCTCTAAGGCGTTCCAGGTCGAAACCCCATGGGAAGCCTGCGACATCCACCACCGCGGTACCGGTGGTGGTGTCAACGGTCGCCCTCAGTCCAGCGAATGTCTCAACGATGACTGTCGTGCCGGCTTGTGTCACCGATCCGGCGCCGACGGTGCCGGTGAGGTCGGTGGTGACGCCCACTTGCTTGCCCGTGCTGGTGTCGATCACCGCGACGTGGGTGCTGCTGCCGTGGGTGTTCGTGGCGCCGACCGCGGTAATGAGGGTCAAGCGGGTTCCGTCGCTGACCGGATTGAGTCTGGTGGTGCCAGCAATCGTGACGCCGGTACCCGTTTGGGTGGCCGTGGTGATATCCAGCAGCACCACTCGTGTCTCGTCGGCGGCGCTGACGATGAACAGGACGTGAGCGCCATCTGCGCTCGTCGTGGGCCCAGGCCAGCTGAGGATCTGGCCCGGGAACGTCAGTGTTGCACCGGTCTGCTCGCCGGTGGCCGAATCGATGGTCGTGATATGAGTCAAGTCGCTGAGGCTTGTGGTGATCACAAGATGGGTCTGATCATCGTCGGTTAGCGAATATCCGCGTGTCCCTTCAACTGTGAGCGTCTTGCCGGCTTGTTCGCCGGTGATGGTGTCGATGACGACGATCGCGGTGGTGTCCACATCGTCAACGGCGATGTGTGTGCTCGGCTTATTGACGGCGATAAGTACATGGACGCCGTCCGCATTGATCAGCGGAGAATTGAATTGTCGGCCATCGAGGACGCGCGTCTCGCCCAGCTGGGTGCCGGTGGTGATGTCGACGACGGCGATCTCAGTCTTGTGCGAATAACCGGTGTAGACGGTGTTGGTGACCACAGCGCGGGTGCCACCGGCGGCGTAGGTAAGCGTCGGCTCGCTGCCGTCGAGGATGACGGTGTCACCTATCTGAGCTCCGGTGCCGCTATCGTGCACCGTTACCTCGTTCCCATCCCACTGGGGGTCGATGACTACCACCGTTGGCGCGGTGGACGCGGCCGCGCCAGCCGCAGAAGGGGCTAGCTCACGACGCGCGACCGCGGCCGAAGCCCAAGCCGTCGGCGAGTCGTCGGTACCGCCAGAGTCCCCGCCGAGGATCCGCAGCAGTCGCTGCGGCGCCCTGACCGTTCCGCGCGCTGCCTGCTGCGCGCGCTTCGAGGTCGGCGTGGATCCGACTCGAACAGCGTTGGCGGGCTTCGGCCGCGCCGATACAGCTTTGTGCATCGATGAAGACCCAGCTGAGGCGGCGGAACTGTTGTCGGCCGACGCGGCCGGAGCGGCCCACGATATCGCCGCGCCGACACCCAGCGCGATCGCCAATCCGCCAACTCTGCCCACACGGCGCCCAGATCTCATGTGAATCCCCCGGAGTAGTCATCCTTCACTCAATCGTGGGTCTTGGGCACACGACGGCTTGCAGTAACCGACTACCGCATTAGGGCCACGACGAACTGCGCTATCGGAGCCCAGGGGGTACTCAGGGCCTCATGGCAGACGACGCGCTCGACGAGCTCTATGCGCAACCGCCCGACAAGTTCACTGCGAAGCGCGCCGAATTGGGCAAGCGGGCCAAGCAGGACGGTGACGCCGAGGCGACCAAGGCGATCAAAGCCGCGCGCAAGCCGACGAAGGCGGCCTGGGTGGTCAACCTGCTTGCGATTCGGGATTCCTCGGTGCGACCGCAGCTGAGCGGACTCGGTGAGCGGCTGCGCGCCGCGCATCAGAAGATGGATGGGAAACGCATCCGCGAACTGTCCGCAGAGCAGCGCCATCTCATTGATGCGTTGGCAGCGAAAGGCTTTGAGCTGGCGCAGATCATTGAACCCGCCGCGTCCGTGCGCGAGGACGTGGTCGGCACGTTGCAGGCGGCCGTCGCTGATGCTGAGGTGGCCGCAGCGCTGGGCCGCCTCGCCAAGCCCGAGAGCTGGTCCGGCTTCGCCGAGGGCGTGGAGCCCTCCGAGGATGCGGAGCGCGCCCCGGAGCCGGCCAGACCCACGGCTCGCGAGAAGCGCGAGCAGGGGAAGCGCCACAGAGAACGCGAGAAGGCGGAAGCGTTGGTGCACGCCGCCGAGCGAGAACGCGACACCGGCCGGAAGCGGGTCGATGACGCGCAGCGCCAACTCCACGACGCCCTGCAGGAACTCGACGACGCCGAACAGGTGTTGGCCGAGGCGACGCGTCGATTCGAGTCAACCGATCGCGGCCTCGGCGGCCGGCAGCAGCCCTAACGTCCGCAAGGTGTCTCCGATTGCCGCGGGTACCAGAGGATCGCGGGCAGGACGTAGAACGCCATGATTGCGGAGCCGAGAAATCCGGCGACGAGAAGGCCGGAGTAGACAGCTTCACCGATTCGGGTGTTCCAGAAACCCGCCGGGTTGAAATGCCACTGGGGCAGCATAGTTCGCGCGGCGCCGGTGGCCAGGTCGATGGTCGTCGTGGCTCCGGTGCTGGTGTGAATCACGACGCTGTCACCGTCGAGCGTCGGTGGGGGCGAATCCAAGATCGTGCCCGCGAGCGTTTGAGTGGTGCCGATCTGGCTGCCTGTCGTGGCATCGAAGATGGCGACCCGATTGGAGACGACCCCGGTCGCCGAGTCGGTGAAGGCGGTCGTGATCACAGCGTGGCCGTCGGCGGTCACGATTGGTGCCCGGTCTTGAAGGCCGTCGACTCTAACCGTGGGTTTCGAGATACTGGCGGGCGTACCGGTCGCGGTGTCCATGACCGTCACCAACGTGTCCCCGAGATCGGCGTCGTAGTAGACGGTGGTGATCAATGCGTGGACGCCATCGGACGCCAGTTGCGGTGCGCGGTCCGGATACCCGCGCAAGAAGAAGCCTTCCCACGCGCCGCCGGTGGTGTCGACCAATCTGGCGAACGAACCGGAGCCGTAAAGGACCCCGACGGTGAGAACCTGAGACGCGTCCGCCGTCACAATCAGCGGCGGAGCGAACGTCGAGTCACCGGTGAACGTCAGCGTGGTGCCGACCTGCGCGCCGGTGACGGTGTTGATCACAGCCAGATGGGAGGTCGACTTGTAGTCGGACTCGTCGAACGCCGTGGTGATGACGGCGTGCTGGCCGTCGGTGCTGTATGCGGGCGTGCCGGGAGTGCCCTCGATAACGATCCTCGTTCCGATCTGGGCTCCGGTTGCGTCGACGACCCCGACCAGGGTGACTGGTTTGTTGTCGGCGTCGTAGTCGGTGGTGACGCTCAGGGTGTTGCCGACCGCCGCCGGCGGCCGAATCGCACCGGCAGCTGTTCGCCTCGCATCCGTTGCGCCGGTAGCGTCGCCGAAGGCGTTGGCGCGCTGGCCTTTCGCGTTGGCGCACGCCTCATCGACGCCACCGTGTTCGTGCGTTGGGTGACCCGCGCCGTTTTGGCCGTGCCCGAGTGACCGGACGAGGTCGACGTGGCCGACGACGCATCCGCCGACGCGGCGGGGGCATTGAGGATCACCGCGGCGCCGACCCCCAGCGCCACGGCCAGTCCGCCGGCATAGCCGATGAGGTGTCCTGTGCTCATGCCGGTGATTCTGGGCCTCGCCACGCCCGCGGCATTAAGCAAGCGGCTACTGCATTCGGCCTGCCAATAGCATCGGGTGTCGTGGAGCGCTGGGTCCTGCATTTCGACATGGATGCGTTTTTCGCGTCCGTCGAACAGCTGACCCGTCCGACCCTGCGCGGCCGCCCCGTCCTCGTCGGTGGTCTCGGCGGCCGCGGTGTGGTGGCCGGCGCCAGCTACGAGTCGCGGGTGTTCGGTGCTCGCTCGGCGATGCCGATGCACCAGGCCCGTCGTATGGTCGGCGCCGGCGCGGTGGTGCTGCCGCCGCGCGGCGTGGTCTACGGCGTGGCCAGCCGCCGCGTGCTGGACACCGTGCGCGCCATGGTGCCCGTCCTCGAGCAGCTGTCGTTCGACGAGGCGTTCGGCGAGCCGGCCGAGCTGGCCGGCGCCAGCGCCGAGGAGGTCGAGGAGTTCGCCGTGATGCTGCGCCGGCGGGTCCGCGAGGAAACCGGCCTGGTGGCATCCGTCGGGGCCGGGTCGGGCAAGCAGATCGCGAAGATCGCGTCGGATCTGGCCAAGCCCGACGGGTTCCGGGTGGTCCGTCGCGACGAGGAACGCACGCTGCTGGACTCCCTTCCGGTGCGAAGGCTGTGGGGGATCGGCCCGGTGGCCGAGGACAAGCTGCACCGGCTGGGCATCGACACGATCGGCCAGCTCGCCGCCCTGACCGACGCGGAGGCGGCCAGCGTCCTGGGCGCCACCGTCGGGCCCGCGCTGCACCGCCTGGCCCGCGGTATCGATGACCGCCCGGTGGCCGAACGCGCGGAGGCCAAGCAGATCAGCGCCGAGTCGACATTCCCCGCGGACCTGACCACCATTGAGCAGCTGCGCGAGGCCATGGGCCCGATCGCCGAGCACGCCCACCGGCGCCTGGAGCGGGACGGTCGCGGCGCCCGCACGGTCACCGTCAAACTCAAGCGGTCCGACATGAGCACGCTGACCCGGTCGGCGACGCTGCCCTACGCGACCGGCAACCTCGGCACATTGACCGCCACCGCGCTGCGGCTGCTGCTCGACCCCCGGGACGTCGGCCCCATTCGCCTTCTCGGCGTTGGCTTTTCGGGGTTGTCCGATGTTCGCCAGGAATCGTTGTTCCCCGATCTGGAGCAGCAGGAGGCCGAGGTCGTCGATACGCCGGACACTCCCGCGCCGACACCGGAGCGGGCGCCCGACGCGGGTGGCTGGCGCATCGGCGACGACGTCCGTCATCCCGAGTTCGGCCACGGCTGGGTGCAGGGCGCCGGCCACGGTGTGGTCAGCGTGCGATTCGAAACCCGCGGCAGCGGACCGGGGGTGATGCGGACCTTCCCCATCGATCACCCCGAATTGCTCAAGGCCAACCCGGTCGACAGCCTGGACTGGGCCGACTATGTCGCCGAGATCGAAGACCGGGCCCGCTCAGCCCAGGCGCTCGATGACGCCGGCGACCGGCAGCCCCACCCCTAACGCCGCCATCACCAGCACCCGGGCCTGGCTGCTGCGCACCCGCGGCACCAACACGGCACCCGCGGCCACCAGGTCGTGGCCGGGCCCGTAGGCCGCCGCGGTGCGCCCACCGGGCACCCGGGTGCTCACTGCGACGGCCACCCCGCGGGCACTGGCCCGGCGCACCGCCTCGACGACGGGCGTCCCGGCGTTGCCCGCCCCCATCGCCTCGATCACCAGGCCGGCGGCACCGGCGTCGACGAACGCGTCGATCGCCGTCCCGTCGGCGCCGGGATAGGCCGCCACGATGTCGACGCGTACCGCTTCGGCGACCGGGCCCAGGTAGGCCCGCTCCTTGCGCGCGGTCACACCGAACGTCCCGTCGCTGACCCGGCCCACGGGCGGGCGCCCGCCGAACAGGTCGGTGCCACCGACCTTGCTGGTGCCGAGCGGGGGCAGCACCCGCCCGGCGAAGCAGATCAGCACCCCCAGGCCGCGGGCGAGTGGGCTGCCCGCCACGGCCACGGCATCGCGGAGGTTGGCCGGACCGTCGGCGTCGGGGTCGTCGGCCGACCGGGCGGCCCCGGTCACCACGACCGGCACGTCGCCGTCGTAGGTGAGTTCCAGCCACAGCGCGGTCTCTTCCATCGAATCGGTGCCGTGGGTGACGACCACACCGTCGGCGTCCCGGGCGGCGTCGGCGACAGCCTGTCCGATGCGCAGCCACTCGGCCGGGCTCAGCTGGGAACTGTCCAGCGTGAACAGGTCGATCACCCGCGCATCCAGCCCGGCGGCCAACTCCGCGCCGCTGTGGACGGGTCGCAGGACGCCCTCGCCGTCGGCGCTGGTCGCTATGGTCCCGCCGGTGGTAACGACGACGAGTCGGGGCATGCCCAACAGACTAGGGAATGATGGGGGGGTGACCGACGAATCCAGTAGCAGCACCGAACCGGCGATCGACACCGCCGACCACCAGGTCGGCCGGTCATCGTCGCCACGACGGCTGCGGCTGCTGTTGTCGGTGGCGGGCGTAGTGCTGGCCCTCGACGTGATCACCAAAGTTCTGGCCGTGCGGTGGCTGACTCCCGGTCAGCCGGTGTCGATCATCGGTGACACCGTCACCTGGACGCTGGTCCGCAACTCCGGTGCGGCGTTCTCCATGGCCACCGGCTACACCTGGGTGCTGACGCTGGTTGCGACGGGTGTCGTTGTCGGCATCTTCTGGATGGGCCGACGGCTGGTGTCGCCGTGGTGGGCTGTCGGGCTCGGGATGATCCTGGGCGGCGCGCTGGGCAATCTGGTCGACCGGTTCTTCCGCTCGCCCGGTCCGCTGCGCGGGCACGTCGTCGATTTCCTGTCGATCGGGTGGTGGCCGGTGTTCAACGTGGCCGATCCGGCGGTCGTCGGCGGTGCCATTCTGCTGGTCGCGCTGTCGCTGTTCGGCTACGACTTCGACACCACCGGTCGCCGCAAGGCAGAGCCGGCCGCAGGCGACGACAAGGCCGAGACGGCCTGATGGCCGAACGGTCCATGCCGGTCCCCGAGGGTCTGGCCGGCATGCGTGTCGATGCGGGATTGGCTCGGCTGCTGGGGCTTTCGCGCACGGCCGCGGCCGCGATCGCCGAGGACGGCGGCGTCGAACTCGACGGCGCGCGGGCCGGCAAGTCGGACCGTCTCGAGGCCGGTGCGTGGCTGCATGTGCAGATCCCGGAGGAAGCACCGCCGCCGGAGAACACGCCCGAAGAGATCGAGGGCATGACCATTCTGTACTCCGATGCCGACATCGTCGCCGTCGACAAGCCGCCGGGCGTGGCCGCCCACGCGACGGTCGGCTGGCACGGGCCGACGGTGCTCGGCGGGCTGGCGGCCGCGGGTTTCCGGATCAGCACCTCCGGGATCCACGAGCGGCAGGGCATCGTGCACCGCCTCGACGTCGGCACCTCGGGGGTCATGGTGGTCGCCTTGTCCGAGCGGGCCTACACCCTGCTCAAACGGGCGTTCAAGCAGCGCACCGTCGACAAGCGGTATCACGCTGTGGTGCAAGGACATCCGGATCCCTCGAGCGGGACCATCGATGCGCCGATCGGCAGGCACCGCGGCCACGACTGGAAGTTCGCCGTCACCGAGACCGGACGGCACAGCATCACCCACTACGACACCGTCGAAATGTTCAGGGCGGCAAGTCTTCTCGATATTCACCTGGAAACGGGTCGCACCCATCAGATCCGGGTGCACTTCGCCGCCCTGCACCACCCGTGCGCCGGTGATCTGACCTATGGTGCCGACCCGGTGCTCGCCAAGCGACTCGGCCTCGAGCGGCAGTGGCTGCATGCGCGCTCGCTGGCGTTCGCGCACCCGGCCGACGGCAGGCGCTTCGAGGTGACCGCGCCCTACCCGGCCGATCTGCAGCATGCGCTTGACGTGCTGCGCGGCGAATCGTGACGGCCACCAAACAGGACACCAAGACCGGCGGTTTGCTCTACGGTATCGGCGCCTACGGTTCGTGGGGCTTGTTCCCGGCATTCTTCCCGTTACTGAAACCGGCTGGGGCACTTGAGGTTCTGGCCCACCGCATCATCTGGACGCTGATACTGATGGCCGGCGTGCTGGTGGCAATGCGCAAGCTGTCCGATCTGCGGTCGATCACCGGGCGCACCTGGCTGCTGCTGTTCTGCGCGTCGGCACTGGTGTCGGCGAACTGGGTCATCTTCATCTTCGCGGTCAACAACGGCCATGTGGTCGACGGCGCCCTCGGCTACTTCATCAACCCACTAGTCAGTGTGCTGCTCGGAGTGCTGATCTTCCGAGAGCGGCTCAACCGGGCTCAGATGGTGGCCGTGCTGATCGCGCTGGCGGCGGTGGTGCTGCTGGGCATCGAGGTCGGCGGCCCGCCGTTCATCGCGCTGGGGCTGGCCTTGACGTTCGGCCTCTACGGCGTGGTCAAGAAGGTGGTGGCATGCGATCCGCGGGTCAGCGTCGGGGTCGAGGCCGCGATCGCGGCACCCTTCGCGATCGCCTACATCGCCGTGCTGGAGCTGAGCGGGCACGGCCAGTTCACCGCCAACGGGCCGGGCCACATCGCGTTGATGATGCTGTCGGGGCCGATCACCGCGATCCCGCTGCTCTTCTTCGCCGCCGCCGCCCAGCGGCTTCCGCTGGTCACCCTCGGGCTGCTGATGTACCTGAATCCGGCCATGCAGATGACCTGGGGAGTGGTGGTGGCGCACGAGCCGATGCCCCCTGCCCGCTGGGTCGGCTTCGCGCTGATCTGGCTGGCGTTGCTGGTGTTCAGCGGTGATGCGCTGCGGCGGTCTCGGGTGCAGGTGCCGTACTAACGGCGTCATTTGGTCCCCGCGAACGATTACTTCACCCAGCAAACGGGTGGGGCGCTGGCTTTCGACCTTAGTTTTCGTGAGTGCTCCCGGTCCGGATATTGTCGCGATCACGACGTGATGATCGGGTGGGTATCAGGTGGGCCGTTCGCCAGCGTTAGGGAGCTTCTACGTAGGTGCTGCCTATTAGTCGTGTTCGGTGTCTGACTGATATTTGCCAGTCTTCATGCCCTGCGTCGACTGGGTTCGGTGGTGGGTGTGATCATTCTCGACATCGGCGTCATCTACGGGCGCTACGCGAGGAATCAGCCGGCGGTCGACACACCGCCAACCGCATTCTCGCAACGAGTTTTGTCACACCCATGATCGCGCTGGCGGTGATTCCATCGGAAGCATCCCGGCCTTCGATGCCCCGGTTCCCATGTGACACGAACAATTCTCCGCAAAGCCACGTTGCGGCGTATTGCCAAGCGCCACAATGGTGGTGATGGGTGGGGACTCTGCGTCTGAGGCGCTGCTGAAGCTGGGCCGATATGTCACCGGCTGGTCGGAGTCGGACGACGGCCGGGCCGTCTTTCGCCGCGGCGGGCGCGCCGGCGATGTCTTCTACCGCGACCGCTGGAGCCACGACAAGGTGGTCCGGTCCACCCACGGGGTGAACTGCACCGGGTCGTGTTCGTGGAAGGTGTACGTCAAGGACGGCATCATCACCTGGGAGATGCAGGAGACCGACTATCCCTCGGTCGGTCCCGATCGCCCCGAATACGAGCCGCGGGGGTGTCCGCGCGGCGCCGCGTTCTCCTGGTACACCTACTCACCGACCCGGGTCCGCTACCCCTACGTGCGCGGGGTGCTGCTCGAGATGTACCGGGAGGCCAAGGCGCGCCTTGGCGATCCGGTGCTGGCCTGGCGAGACATCACCACCGACCCCGACCGCCGTCGCCGCTATCAACAGGCGCGCGGCAAGGGCGGTTTGGTGCGGGCATCCTGGCAGGAAGCGGTCGAGATCGCGGCGGCCGCCCACGTCAACACCATTGCCACCTACGGGCCGGACCGCTGCGCCGGATTTTCGCCGATCCCGGCGATGTCCATGGTCTCGCACTGTGTGGGCACCCGGTTCATCCAGCTCATCGGCGGGGTCATGACCTCGTTCTACGACTGGTACGCCGATCTGCCGGTCGCCAGTCCGCAGGTGTTCGGCGACCAGACCGACGTGCCGGAGTCGGGGGACTGGTGGGACGCCACCTACTTGATGATGTGGGGATCGAATGTACCGGTGACGCGCACCCCGGACGCGCACTGGATGGCCGAAGTACGCTACCGCGGAACGAAAGTCGTCGTCGTCAGCCCCGACTACGCCGACAACACCAAATTCGCCGACGAGTGGATGCCCGCTCAGCCGGGCACCGACGCGGCGCTCGCGATGGCCATGGGCCACGTGCTGCTCACCGAGTTCTTCGTGCAACGGTCGGTGCCGTTCTTCACCGACTACGTGCGGACCTACACCGACCTGCCGTTCCTGGTCCGCCTCGATCCACACGACGACGCCTACGTACCCGGCAAGTTCCTCACCGCCGCCGATCTGTCCGATGACACCGCCACCGAGGACGCCTGGAAGACGGTGCTGCTCGACGAGAACACCGGCGCACCCGTAATACCCAACGGCTCCATCGGATTCCGCTACGCCGAATCGGGCAAGGGGCGCTGGAACCTCGACCTCGACGGTGTCACCCCGGCCCTGACCATGACCGGTGCGCAGGCCGACCCGGTCGAGGTGCTGCTACCGGCGTTCGACGCGCCCGACGGGTCCGGTTCGGTGTTGCGCCGCGGGGCGCCGGCCCGCAGGGTCGGCGGCCACCTGGTCACGACGGTCTTCGACCTGATGCTGGCCCAGTACGGCGTGGCGCGACCGGGCCTGCCGGGCCAGTGGCCCGACGGATACGACGACGCCGACACGCCCTACACCCCGGCGTGGCAGTCCACGATCACGAATGTGCCTGCCGCGCAGTGCATCCGCATCGCACGCGAGTTCGCCACCAACAGCGAGCAGTCGCAGGGCCGGTCGATGATCATCATGGGCGCCGGCATCTGCCAGTGGTTCCACGGCGATGTGACCTATCGGGCGATCCTGGCACTGCTGATCCTGACCGGCTGTATGGGCCGCAACGGCGGGGGTTGGGCGCACTATGTCGGGCAGGAGAAATGCCGGCCGATCACCGGCTGGATATCGCTGGCCAACGCGCTGGACTGGTCGCGCCCGCCGCGCACCATGCCCGGCACCTCGTACTGGTACATGCACACCGACCAGTGGCGCAACGACGGCTACCTCGCCGACTCGCTCAACTCTCCACTGGCCCAAGGCCATCTGGCCGGTGCGCACACCGCCGACGCGATCGCCACCTCCGCCGCGAACGGCTGGATGCCGTTCTACCCACAGTTCAGCACCAACCCGCTGCAGGTCGCCGAGGACGCACAGGCCGCGGTCGAGGCCGGAACCGCCGGCAGTGCCGCCGAGTACGTCACCGCGGCGCTGGGGGACGGCCGACTCGAGCCGGCGATCCGGGACATCGACGCGCCGCAGAACTGGCCGCGCACGCTGGTGCTGTGGCGGTCCAACCTGATGGGCAGTTCGGCCAAGGGCAACGAGTATTTCCTCCGCAATCTGCTCGGCACCCATCACAACGTGCTCGGTGAGGAAAATCCCGCCGCGCCCCGGCCATCTGAGGTCGTCTGGCACGACCGCGCTCCGGAGGGCAAGCTGGACTTGCTGGTGTCGGCCGATTTCCGGATGACGTCGACGACCCTGCTGTCCGATGTCGTGCTGCCCGCCGCCACCTGGTACGAGAAGCACGACCTCAGCTCGACGGACATGCACCCGTTCGTGCACGCGTTCACTCCGGCCATCGACCCGCCGTGGGAAGCCAAGACCGATTTCGACGCGTTTCATCTTCTGGCGCAGCGCTTTTCCGAACTCGCACGCACCCACCTGGGGGTCCGCAAGGACCTGGTCAGCGTACCGCTGATGCACGACACCCCGGGGGAGACGCCGCCGCCCGGCCCGACAAAGCCGATCTACACGGTCGTCGAACGCGATTACACCGCGATCGCCGACAAGCTGGCCACCGTCGGGCCGCTCGCCGACAGCGCCGGGTTCACGGTCAAGAACGTCACGTTCCCGCTAGCTGCCGAGACAGCGCGGCTGGCGCACACCAACGGGGTGATGCTCGGCGGCGCCGGCGACGGCAGACCGGCGATCGACACCGACGCCAAACTGGCCGAGGCGATCCTGTCGTTCTCCGGAACCACCAACGGCGCGCTGGCGGTCGCGGGATTCCGCAGTCTCGAGGAGCGCGTCGGCAAGCAGCTGCACGACCTGGCCGAAGGATCGGACGAGAAACGCATTACGTTCGCCGACACGCAGCGCGCCCCGGTCCCGGTGATCACCTCACCGGAGTGGTCCGGCTCGGAGACCGGCGGGCGCCGTTACGCGCCGTTCACCGTGAACATCGAGCGGCTCAAGCCTTTTCACACGCTGACCGGCCGGATGCAGTTCTACCTCGACCACGACTGGTTGCAAGATGCCGGCGAAGCGCTGCCGATCTACCGGCCGCCACTGGACATGCACCGGCTGTTCGGCGAGCCGCGGCTCGGTGACGACGGTTCGACCCAGGTGACGGTGCGCTACCTGACCCCGCACAACAAGTGGTCGATCCACTCCGAGTATCAGGACAACCTGTTGATGCTGTCGCTGTCGCGTGGCGGCCCGACGGTGTGGATGAGCACCGGTGACGCCGCCGGCATCGACGTCGCCGACAACGACTGGGTCGAATGTGTCAATGCCAACGGGGTTTTCGTCGGCCGGGCGATCGTGTCGCCCCGGATCCCGGACGGGTTGGTGTATGTGCATCACGCCCAGGAGCGCACCATCGACGTGCCCAAGTCGGTGACCACCGGCCGGCGCGGCGGTATCCACAACTCGGTGACCCGGCTGCTGGTCAAACCGACCCACCTGATCGGTGGCTACGCCCAGCTGTCCTACACGTTCAACTACCTGGGCCCGACCGGAAACCAGCGCGACATCGTGGCCACCGTACGCAAGCGACCGCAGGAGGTGAGCTACTGATGCGGGTGATGGCCCAGATGGGCATGGTGATGAACCTCGACAAGTGCATCGGCTGCCACACCTGCTCGGTGACCTGCAAGCAGGCCTGGACCAACCGGGCCGGCACCGAGTATGTCTGGTTCAACAACGTGGAAACCCGCCCGGGACAGGGTTATCCGCGCCGTTACGAAGACCAGGATCGCTGGCGCGGCGGCTGGGAGCTGACCAGGCGGGGCAAGCTGCGGCCCAAATCCGGCGGCCGGCTGGCCAAGCTGCTGGGCATCTTCGCCAGCCCGGTCCAGCCCGAGTTGGCGGACTATTACGAGCCGTGGACGTATGACTATCAGAGCCTGGTGGACGCCCCGCTGGGCGACGACTTCCCGGTGGCCCGGCCGAAATCATTGATCACCGGAAAAGACACCGCGGTCACCTGGTCGGCAAACTGGGACGACAACCTGGGCGGGGCAAGTGAATACGGGGACCGCGACCCGATCGTCGAGAAGGTCCGCCGCGAGTCCGAGGAGAAGGTCCGCTTCGAACTCGAGAAGACCTTCATGTTCTACCTGCCCCGGATCTGTGAGCATTGCCTCAACCCGTCGTGTATGGCGTCGTGCCCGTCGGGGGCGATCTACAAGCGGGCCGAGGACGGCATTGTGCTGGTCGACCAGGACCGCTGCCGCGGGTGGCGGCAGTGCATCACCGGCTGCCCCTACAAGAAGGTGTATTTCAATCACCGCTCCGGCAAGGCGGAGAAGTGCACGCTCTGCTACCCCCGCATCGAGGTCGGCCAGCCGACCGTGTGCGCGGAGACCTGCGTCGGGAGGCTGCGTTACCTGGGCCTGTTCCTCTACGACGTCGACCGGGTCGGGGAGGCGGCGGCCACCACCGATCCTCAAAAGCTCTACGAGGCACAGCTCGACGTGCTGCTCGACCCGCACGACCCGTCGGTGGCCGCGGCGGCCCGGCGCGACGGCATCCCTGAGGACTGGTTGCAGGCCGCGCGCCGGTCACCGGTGTACGCGTTGGCCAAGGTGTACCGGGTTGCGCTGCCGCTGCATCCGGAATACCGCACCATGCCGATGGTCTGGTACGTGCCGCCGCTGTCGCCGGTGGTCGATGTGCTCAGCGCGCAGGGCCACGACGGTGAGGATTGCGCGAACCTGTTCGGCGCCATCGAGGCACTGCGCATCCCGGTGGAGTATCTGGCCGAGCTCTTCACCGCCGGACGCACCGACATCGTCACCGAGGTGCTGCGCAAACTGGCGGCTATGCGGTCGTACATGCGTGGCGTCACGCTGCGGGGTGAGGGCGATCCGGCTGTTGCTGCCGGCGTCGGCATGTCGGAGGAAACGATCTATGAGATGTACCGACTGATGGCGATCGCGAAATATGAAGAGCGCTATGTGATTCCGACGGCCTATCAGGAGCAGGCGCACGAGCTGGAGGAGATGGGCTGCGCACTGGACTTCGACGACGGTCCGGGGATGTACGAGTCCGGGCCGTTCGGGGAAGCCAGCGGCCGGCCGACGCCTGTGGCGGTCGAGACGTTCACCGCGTTGCGGCAGCGCCAGACCAGCGATGCGGCGGCCTCCAGTGAGGAGTTGCGCACCGAGCGGGTGAACCTGCTGAACTGGGACGGCAACGGTGCGCCGGAAGGGTTGTTCCCGTGAGAATTCGGCGACGTGAGCCCGACCACCGGGTGCTATACCTGGTGGCGGCACGCTGCCTCGATTATCCGACGGCCGAGTTCGTCGCGATGCTCCCCGCCTGTGTGGCGGCGCTCGCCGAGCACGGTGATTCGCCACCCGTTGTCACGCTGGGGGAGTTGCTCGCCGAGCTGAGGACCCGGACATTGGCCGACCTTCAGAACAACTACGTCGAGACCTTCGACTTCAGCTCCAAACACGCGCTGTATCTGTCGTATTGGTCCGACGGCGATACTCGCCGCCGGGGTGAGGTGCTGGCCCGCTTCAAGTCCGTCTATCGCCAGAGCGGCGCCGTCATCGACACCCACGGCGAGTTGCCCGACTACCTGCCGCTGGTTCTGGAATTCGCGGCTCGCGGCGATCTCGAGGCCGGCCGCGCGCTGCTCGCGCAGTACCGCCCGAGTCTGGACATGCTTCACAAGAGCCTGCACAGCAAGGGAAGTCATTACGCCCGAGCCGTCGCCGCGGTGTGCGACACGCTTCCGGCAGCCCATGCGACAGAAGCGCCACCACCGCCCACCGAACTGGTGGGCCTGACCGGATACCAGGGGCGGCCATGACCATTCTGCTCTGGGGTGTGCTGCCGTATCTGTGTATCGGCAGCCTCGTCGGCGGGTCGATCTGGCGATACCGCTACGACAAGTTCGGCTGGACCACCCGCTCGTCGCAACTGTATGAGTCGCGCCTGCTGCGGATCGGTTCGCCGCTGTTCCACTTCGGCATTCTGGTGGTGGTCGTGGGACACGTTGTCGGCCTGCTGATTCCGCAGTCCTGGACCGACGCGATCGGCGTCGACGAGAGCCTGTACCACTTCCTGGCACTGTCACTCGGTGCGGTCGCCGGCGTGTGCACGCTGGCCGGCATCGTGATCCTGGTGTACCGCCGTCGCACCACCGGGCCGGTGTTCATGGCGACCACCAAGAACGACAAGCTCATGTATGTGCTGCTGGTCGGCGCGATCGTGCTGGGTTTGTGGACCACGGTGGTGGCGATCGGCGAAGGCCAGGACGCGGCGAACTACCGCGAGACGGTGTCGCCGTGGTTCCGTTCGGTGCTGGTGCTGCGACCCGACGTCGCCGCGATGGCGGCCGCGCCGATTCAGTTCCACATCCACGCCGTCGTCGGAATGCTGCTGTTCGCGGTCTGGCCCTACACCCGGTTGGTGCACGCGTTCACCGCGCCGGTGCACTACCTGTTCCGGCCCTACATCGTCTACCGGTCCCGCGATCAACGACCGATCGGCACCCGCCCCACCCGAACGGCGTGGAGCGCGGTCGGAACCGCGGACCGCGACCGATGAGCGCGCCGGGGATCGACACCGACGCCGCCCTGCCGGGGCGGGGGCGCAATCTCGCGCTGGCGACATGGGCGTTCGCCGTGACGTTCTGGGCGTGGAACATCATCGGGCCGTTGGCTGTCCGCTACGCCGAGCACATGCACCTCAACAACAACCAGAAGGCGCTGTTGATCGCCACGCCGGTGTTGGTGGGGGCGGTCGGCCGGATTCCGGTGGGGGCGCTCACCGACCACTACGGCGGACGGCTGATGTTCCCCATCATCACCGCCGCCACCGCGCCGCTGGTTCTGCTGGTCGCGTTCGCCGGCAATGCCGGGTCGTTCACGCTGATGCTGGTGTTCGGCTTCCTGCTGGGCCTGGCCGGCACGACATTCGCGATCGGTATTCCGTTCGTCAACCAGTGGTATGCGCCGAGCAAGCGCGGTTTCGCCACCGGAGTGTTCGGTGCCGGCATGGGTGGCACCGCGCTGTCGTCGGCGTTCACCCCGCGGTTCGTCGCCTGGTTCGGCTACACGACCACCCACGTCATCCTGGCCGTGGCACTGGTCGCGACCGCGACGCTGTGCTGGTTCGGGATGCGTAACTCACCGAGATATGTGCCGAACCTCGATCCGGTGTTACCGAAACTGCTTGCGGCGCTGAAGCTTCCGGTGACCTGGCAGATGTCGTTGCTCTACGGCGTGGTCTTCGGCGGATTCGTGGCCTTCTCCACGTACCTGCCGACGTATCTGAAGGACGTCTACTCGTTCGACCTCGCCGGTGCGGGCACCCGCACCGCCGGATTCGCGATCGCGGCGGTGGTCGCGCGGCCGATCGGCGGCATCCTGTCCGATCGGATCAGCCCGCGCACCGTCGTGAGCATCTCGTTGCTCGGTACCGCGGTGCTGGCCGCCGTGGTGGCGTTCCGCCCGCCGCTGGAGTGGCCGGCCGGTGTCGACTTCGTCGGTCTCGCGTTCTTCCTCGGGTTGGGCACCGGTGGTGTGTTCGCCTGGGTCGCGCGGCTTGCCCCGCCGGAGCGGGTCGGCAGCGTCACCGGGTTGGTGGGCGCAGCCGGCGGACTGGGTGGCTACTTCCCCCCGTTGGTCATGGGCGCCACCTACGAGTTGCTGCTGCCGGGTTACGGCATCGGGTTGGCGCTGCTGACCCTGGTCGCCCTCGGCGCAATGGTGTTCGCGCGGTTCGGGGTCAAGGACGCGCCGCGCGATGCCCGATTGGGGTAGCTTCTCCTCGGCACGTTCGCTGTAGATCGAGGAGCGCATGACGGACAACTCCCTCCGTAACCGGCGGATCATGATCGCGATCGTCGCCGCGGTGGCAGCGATCGCCATCGTCGTGCCGGTCGCCGGTGTGTTGCTGGCTCCGTTGTTGAACAAGCATCAGGACCTCGACAGCGCGTTGACCACGACCACCACGACGCCGCCGCCGCTGACGATCAAGCCACTGTCGCTGCGGCCGGTGACCGGAGGCCCCTTCGTCATCCGGCCGGGGGACTGCGACCCGCCGCCCCCGACGCCCCCCGAGGCGCCGCTGCGGATCTGCGACATCCTCAAGTCCGCGGTGTACGAACTCGGGCCTCAGGCGCTGACGGTTCAGCTCACCGACGTCGACTCGTTCCTGAACCCGTTGACCGCCAAGCAGATGGTCCAGGTGACCATGACCCCGGAGTCGGCGCGCGCGTTCGCCGAGTTCACCTCCTCGCACATCGACCAGCAGGTCGCGTTCGTGCGGGCCAATGTGGTCGTGTGGGCGCCGAAGATCACCGAGCGGATCGACGGCGAGGTGCTGCAGCTCTCCGGTGACGTGAGCGAGGAGCAGGCCCGCGAAATAGCGCGCATGCTCAAAGACGAGGCCTAGAGGCGGCTGTACTCCACGAGGATTGCCGCGCCCACCCCGGCGATGAGCGCGATCATGAACGCCGTGGCCGCTGGGACGAAGTATCGCGACAACGGTGTCTGCCCGGTCAGCACGGTGTCGCGGACCCGTTGGTAGCGCCGCCGGACCAGAACGAGGCTGCCGAGCGCGGCGGCGCCGGTGAGCAGGACGCCGGGCCACAGCGGAAACCGTTCGACCACACTCCACCGCACCAGCAGGGCACCGATCGCGAGCACTCCGATGATCGTGCGCTGCCAGGCGAGTGCCGTCCGCTCGGCCACCGCCGTGGCGTCCGGGCTCGCGGTCACCGACCGAACTCGGCGAGGTAGACCAGCACTGCCGCGGCCACGATGATGATGGCCGCCCCGGAGACGATGATCCGGGGAAGTGGATCGGTCGGCAACGGCCGCTTCTCGCGCATTGCCCGCTCGGCGCCATCCCACCGGACGTATGCCCCGGCGGTGACGATCAACGACAGCACCAGCAGCAGCACCGTGATCACGATCCGGAACGGACGCGGACCGAAATCGTGGACCAGGCTGGCCAGCGCCACAGCGCCGGCCAGCAGCGCCAGCCCCGTCCGCAACCAGGCCAGAAAGGTCCGCTCGTTGGCCAGTGTGAAGCGGTAGTCGGGGTCGGTACCCACGCTGCGCAGCGGGGGCTTGCGGGCGAACATGAGAATCACCCTAGACACGTGCCGCGACACGCCGAAGGCTGTCGGTGCGCGGCCCTAGACTGACGGGCCTATGGGTACTGGAACGTCTGCCGGATCTTTTGTGCACCTGCACAACCACACCGAGTACTCCATGCTCGACGGTGCCGCGAAGATCACGCCCATGCTGGCCGAGGCGCAGCGCCTGGAGATGCCCGCCATCGGCATGACCGACCACGGAAACATGTTCGGGGCCAGTGAGTTCTACAACGCGGCCACCAAGGTAGGCATCAAGCCGATCATCGGCGTCGAGGCCTACATCGCGCCCGGTTCGCGCTTTGACACCCGCCGCATCCTGTGGGGCGATCCGGGCCAGAAGAGCGACGACGTCTCGGGTAGCGGCTCCTACACCCACATGACGATGGTCGCCGAGAACGCGACCGGCTTGCGCAACCTGTTCAAGCTGTCCACGCTCGCCTCGTTCGAGGGCCAGCTCGGCAAGTGGTCGAGGATGGACGCCGAGATCATCGCCGAGCACGCCGAGGGCATCATCGCCACCACCGGCTGCCCGTCGGGTGAGGTGCAGACCCGGTTGCGCCTCGGCCACGAGAAGGAGGCGCTGGAGGCGGCCGCCAAGTGGCGGGAGATCTTCGGGCCGGACAACTATTTCCTCGAACTCATGGACCACGGCCTGTCGATCGAGCGCCGGGTCCGGGAGGGCCTGCTCGAGGTCGGCCGCAAGCTCGGCATCCCGGCGCTGGCCACCAACGACTGCCACTACGTCACCCGCGACGCCTCGCACAACCACGAAGCGCTGCTGTGCATCCAGACCGGCAAGACGCTGTCGGACCCCAACCGGTTCAAGTTCGACGGCGACGGCTACTACCTGAAGTCAGCCGCCGAGATGCGCGCGCTGTGGGACGCCGAAGTTCCGGAGGCCTGCGATTCCACGCTGCTGATCGGCGAGCGGGTGCAGTCCTACGCCGATGTGTGGACCCCGACCGACCGGATGCCGATCTTCCCGGTTCCGGACGGGCACGACCAGGGCAGCTGGCTGCGTCACGAGGTGGAGGCCGGTCTGCGCCGGCGCTTCCCGGACGGGGTGCCCTCGGAGTACACCGAGCGGGCCAGCTACGAGATCGACGTCATCTGCGGCAAGGGTTTCCCGTCGTACTTCCTGATCGTGGCCGACCTGATCAACTACGCGCGCTCCATCGACATCCGGGTGGGCCCCGGCCGTGGATCGGCGGCCGGGTCGCTGGTGGCCTACGCGCTGGGCATCACCAACATCGACCCGATCCCGCACGGTCTGCTGTTCGAGCGCTTCCTCAACCCCGAACGCCCGTCGGCCCCCGATATCGATATCGACTTCGACGACCGCCGACGCGGCGAGATGGTGCGCTACGCCGCCGAGAAGTGGGGGAGCGACCGGGTCGCCCAGGTCATCACCTTCGGTACCATCAAAACCAAAGCGGCGCTGAAGGATTCGGCCCGCGTTCACTACGGCCAGCCCGGCTTCGCGATCGCCGACCGGATCACCAAGGCGCTGCCGCCGCCGATCATGGCCAAGGACATCCCGCTCTCGGGTATCACCGACCCGAACCACGAGCGGTACAAGGAGGCCGCCGAGGTCCGCGGGCTGATCGACACCGACCCCGACGTCCGCACCATCTACGAGACCGCCCGCGGGCTCGAAGGCCTGGTCCGCAACGCCGGCGTGCACGCCTGCGCGGTGATCATGAGCTCCGAGCCGCTCATCGAGGCGATCCCGCTGTGGAAACGGCCGCAGGACGGCGCCGTCATCACCGGCTGGGACTACCCGTCGTGCGAGGCCATCGGCCTGCTGAAGATGGACTTTCTCGGCCTGCGGAACCTGACGATCATCGGCGACTGCATCGAGAACATCAAAGCCAACCGGGGCATCGACCTGGATCTGGACACGTTGCCGTTCGACGACCCCAAGGCTTACGAGCTACTGGGCCGCGGCGACACCCTGGGTGTGTTCCAGCTCGACGGCGGGCCGATGCGCGACCTGCTGCGGCGCATGCAGCCGACCGAGTTCAACGACATCGTCGCCGTTCTGGCGCTGTACCGGCCCGGCCCGATGGGCATGAACGCCCACAACGACTACGCCGACCGCAAGAACAACCGGCAGGCCATCAAGCCGATCCACCCGGAGCTCGAGGAGCCACTCAAGGAGATCCTCGCCGAGACCTACGGCCTGATCGTCTATCAAGAGCAGATCATGTTCATCGCCCAGAAGGTCGCCTCCTACTCGATGGGCAAGGCCGATGCGCTCCGAAAAGCCATGGGCAAGAAGAAGCTCGAGGTCCTCGAGGCCGAGTATCAGGGCTTCAAGGAGGGGATGACCGCCAACGGATTCTCCGAAAAAGCGGTGAAAGCCCTGTGGGACACCATCCTTCCGTTCGCCGGCTACGCGTTCAACAAATCGCACGCCGCCGGCTACGGGCTGGTGTCGTACTGGACGGCCTACCTCAAGGCGAACTACCCGGCCGAGTACATGGCCGGCCTACTCACCTCCGTCGGTGACGACAAGGACAAGGCAGCCGTCTACCTCGCCGACTGCCGTCGGCTCGGCATCACCGTGCTGCCGCCCGACGTCAACGAGTCGGTGCAGAACTTCGCCTCGGTGGACGACGACATCCGTTTCGGGCTCGGCGCCATCCGCAACGTCGGGGCCAACGTGGTCAGCTCGCTGATCGCCACCCGCACCGACAAGGGGAAGTTCACCGACTTCTCCGACTACCTGAACAAGATCGACATCGCGGCCTGCAACAAGAAGGTCACTGAATCTCTGATCAAGGCAGGCGCTTTCGACTCGCTGAAGCATCCGCGTAAGGGTCTGTTCCTGATCCACACCGATGCGGTCGACTCGGTGCTGGGCACCAAGAAGGCCGAGGCGATCGGCCAGTTCGACCTCTTCGGCGGTGGCGATAACGACGGCGATACGGGGGATTCCGCGTTCACCATCCGCGTGCCCGACGAGGAATGGGACGACAAGCACAAGCTGGCCCTGGAGCGGGAGATGTTGGGACTGTACGTCTCGGGGCATCCCCTCAACGGGGTGGCGCACCTGCTGAACGCCCAGGTCGACACCCAGATCCCGGCCATTCTCGCCGGTGACGTCGCCAACGACACCCAGGTGCGGGTCGGCGGCATCCTCGCCGGCGTCAACCGGCGGGTCAACAAGAACGGAATGCCCTGGGCCTCCGCGCAGTTGGAGGACCTCACGGGTGGCATTGAGGTGATGTTCTTCCCGCAGACCTACTCGCTGTTCGGCGCCGAGATCGCCGACGACGCGGTGGTGCTCGTCGGCGGTAAGGTCCGCATGCAGGATGACCGGATGTCGCTGATCGCCAACGAGCTTGTGGTGCCAGACTTTTCGAACGCCCAGGCGAACCGGCCGTTGGCGGTGAGCCTGCCCACCCGGCAGTGCACGATCGACAAGGTGACCGCGCTCAAGCAGGTGCTGGCCCGCCATCCCGGCACGGCCCAGGTGCACCTGCGGCTGATCAGCGGCGACCGGATCACCACGCTGGAACTCGACCAGGCGCTGCGGGTCACACCGTCCTCGGCGCTGATGGGGGACTTGAAGGCCCTGCTGGGACCTGGCTGCCTAGGCGGCTAGCGCGAGCGGGCGTGCTGGGTGAAGAACTGCCAGATCGCCGCCGTCGCATCCAATGCCGTCGACGGCGGCGACAGGCCGGCGATCTTCTCCACCACGGGGTTCGACACGCCGCCCGGCCATTGATGACCGGCGCCGGCGATGGCGATCAGTTCCACGGTGCGGCCCTCAGGGCAGTCGGCTCGCAGAGTTGTGACCTCACCACTGCTCGATGAAACCGGGGGCGCACAGCCGTCGATTGTGCGCCAGTCGGCGTTGACCGACTCGACGGAGGGTCCGTCGACCCTCGGTGAGCCCGACGCGGTGAGCGCCGTGCCGGGGCCGCCGCCGTAGGGCACCCGGTCATCGGCAGTGCCGTGGATCTGCAGTACCGAGGTCGGTGACGCGCCGGAGCACCCGGTCAGCAGGGTGCCTGCGACCGGTGCGACTGCTGCGAAAAGTGAGCTCTGACAAGCCAACCGCAGTGCCATCATGGCTCCATTCGACATGCCGGTGACGAACACCCTCGTGGTGTCGACGGGGATCTGCTGTTCGATCGCGGCCACCATGGCGGTAATGAAAGCGACATCATCGACGCCGGTTCGGGCCGGTCGGCCACAGCATGATCCCGCGTTCCATGCCCGGTCCACGCCGTCCGGATAAGCAACCAGGAAGCGTCCCGAGTCGGCCTGCGCATCCCAGTGATAGGCGCGCTCGGCTTGTGCTCCGTCGCCGTAGCCACCGTGCAACATCACGACCAGCGGTGCAGGTCCGGAGAGACCGTCGGGCCGATACAGGTGAAACGAACGCATCACGCCGCCGACGGACAGCGATTGGGTGGACTGTCCCGGCATGCCTGCCGCGCGGCCGCCACCCAGGCACCCGGCGACGGTCAGGACGACGGCACAGGTCACGCCGATCATGTACGCCATTCGCGTCCGCACCGGATCATCCTTACGCGCTCAGCCGTGATTGACAAGTCACTTGTCAAAATTGGGAACGATGGCACACTTCTCTGTCGTGGCGAAACGATCGGTCTCCGGGGTGAATTGGCAGCCCACTGTGCCGGCCCTGGTGCACATGCTGGCCGCCAGTGGCGGTCCGGGCCTGCGCGCGGCATTCGCGGCGGCGGGCCTCGACGGCTTGCGCCCCGCGCAGGCGGTGGCCCTTGTGCCACTGGCCGGGGGCGCGCTGCACGCGTCGGATCTGGCCGATCGGCTGCGCGTCAGCAGGCAAGCGGTAGCGCAGGCGATCCGCGCTTTGGAGGCACACGGGTATGTCGAGCGATCGCCCGACAATGCCGACGCGCGTGCGCTGCTGATCACGCTGACGTCGCGCGGGCGGGGAGCCCTACGCGTCATGCGTGCTAATTCCCTTGCAGTCGAGGCGCATTGGGAGAAGGTTTTGGGACGACAGCGCCTGACCGACCTGCGCGAGACCGTGCGGTTGTTACTCGAGGCCTAGCTGTACCCGCACGATCGCGCTGCCCGGCCAGAGGTTCGGATTGCGCATGCGCTGCCACTTCTCCCGCCACGGCAAGGCGGCGTCGACGTTGTTGACACCGGGCAGCGGCAACAGCGGCACCAGGTTGTACTGCCAGCCATACCGCTTGTGCAGCAGCCGATTCGCCACTTCGGCCTCGCCGCCTGACAGCAGGGTGGCCTGCCCGGCGAACGTGGGCGCGGAGTCGGGGACGCGGCCCTTGTAGTCGCACACCCGCAGTTCCACGCGCGGGTTGTTGGTGATCCGCGTGGTCTTGGGTCCGAGCTTGGTGCGGAAGACCAGGGTGTCGCCGTCGAGGTGGAACCAGATCGGGGTGTCGACACCGCGGCCGTCGCGGCGGTAGGTGCGCAATAGGGCGTACCGGCTGGCGTGCAGAGAATCCATACCGCACAGTCAATGACTTAGAGTTGACTCCAAGTCAAGCTCTGCCGCGGAGGATGGCCATGACCACTGCACTGACCATCGGCGATGTCGCACGACGCGCGGACATCGCGCCGACGACGCTGCGCTACTACGAGAAGATCGGGCTGCTGTCCGCGCCGTCGCGAGCCGGCGGGCAGCGCCGCTACGACGACGCCGTCTTGACCAGACTCGAGGTCATCGGGTTGTGCAAGGCGGCCGGATTCGCGCTCGACGAGATCGCCGTGTTGCTGCACGACGACGCCCCCGGGCGGCCAACCAGCCGGGCGCTGGCCGAGGCCAAGCTCGCCGACATCGATGCGCAGATGGCGACCCTGGCCCGAGCCCGCGGAATCATCGAATGGGCGCTGAAGTGCACGTGTCCATCGATCGACACCTGCACGTGCGGGATTCACTGCCCTCAGTAACGTGGAATCCATGGAGTCCCAGCACATCAGCGCGTGGATCAACCGTGGCGCTGCCGACGTGTACCGGTACGCATCCGATCCGGCCAATCTGCCGCAGTGGGCGGCCGGCCTGGCCCGAAGCGAGGTGACCCGCGTCGGCGACACGTGGGTCGCGCAGTCGCCGATGGGGGAGATCACCATCGAGTTCACCCCGGCCAACGACCTGGGTGTGCTCGACCATGTGGTGAATCTGCCGTCGGGCGAGCCGGTGTTCAACCCGCTGCGAGTGGTCCAGGCCGGAGATCACTGGTGCGAGGTGGTGTTCACTTTGCGGCGCAGACCGGACATGACCGACGACGACTATGCCGCCGATGCGGCGGCGGTGACGGCCGACCTGGCGACGTTGAAGCGGGTGCTGGAGCGTTAGTGCTTGCGGCGAATGCCGAACGCCAGCCACACAGAAGTGGAGATGCCGGCGGCCATCAGCACGGCGGGCGCTGGATTCATCGTGACAACGCCGACCACGGCGAAGACAATCATGCCGAGCAGTAACGCGACGAGCTTGTAGCGCGGCCACGGAACGCCCGCGATCTGCACCTGATCCAAGCTCGTCATGGCACGACTATACCTCGATTTCGGGTGACCGAAACCTAGGATTCGGGTAACGACGTTCTCGGGTGCGCCGGAAGTACTGCCAGCACGAATACCGCCCCCACCACGCAGACCACGGCTGCCGTCAGGCACCCGGCCTGCAACCCCGCGAGGAATGCGTTGTCGACGGCACTGCGTACCGCGGCAGCGAACGGCGGCGGCGCCTGACCCGCTACCGCCAGCCCCTGGGCCAGACCCTCGCGGGCTGTCGACTGAGCGCCCGCCGGCATCGCGCCGAGGGCCTGGCTGTCGGCCAGATGCCGGATGTAGAGCGTGGAGAAGATGCTCCCGATAACCGCGACGCCGAGGGTGCCGCCGACCTGCCGGGTGGCGTCGTTGACCGCCGAGCCGGCACCGGCCTGCTCGGGGCGCACCACGCCCATGATCGAGTCGGTGGCCGGTGCTGTCGTCAGGCCCAGGCCGCCGCCCAACAGCACCATCTGCATCGCCATCGTCGGGTAGGTGATCGCCAAGTCACTGGCCGCGATCCAGCCGAAGGACGCGGCCAGCAACAGAAGGCCAACGAAGACAACGACTTTGGTGCCGACTCGGGTCACCGCCAGTCGGGTTCCGATGATCGAACCGACAGCGATGGACAGGGCGACGGGCAGGATGCGCACCCCGGTCTCCAGCGGGCTGTTGCCCTGCAGCAGCTGCATGAACTGGGTGATCAGGAAGATGAACCCGAACAACGCGAAGAACGCCACGGTCACCGCGCCACTGGCCGCGCTGAACCGCAGATTGGTGAACAGGGTGACGTCGATCAGCGGATCGGATTGCCGGCGCTCCCACCAGGCGAAGCTCACCGCAGCGACCAGCGCGACGGCGAAGCCGGCCAGCGTGGGCGCACTGGCCCAGCCGCGGTCGGGCGCTTCGATGATCGTGTAGACCAGCGCGCCGAGCATGATGACCGACAACACGAGCCCGCCGCGATCGAGCCGGTGCTCCCGACCGGGATTCGAGGCCGGGATGACGATCGGGGCGGCCAGCGCGGCGACCAGTGCGATCGGTGCCAGCGCGAGAAACAAACTGCCCCACCAGTACACCTCCAGCAGGGCGCCGCCGAGAATGGGCCCGAGTGCGACGCCCAGGCCGGTGACCGCGCCCCACACGCCGATGGCGGCCGCGCGTTGACGCGGCTCCCGGAAGGTATCGGTGATGATGGCCAGCGTGGTGGGGAAGATCAGCGCCGAGGCGACTCCCATCACCAGCCGCATCGCGATCAGCGGACCGGTGGATGTACACAGCGCGGCGCCAATGCTGCTGAGCGCGAACAGGATCAGGCCGCTGATCAGCGTGCCGCGCCGGCCGAACCGGTCGCCGATGGTGCCGCCGGCCAACACCAGGGCGGCGAACGCCAGGTTGTAGGCGTCGACGATCCATTGCAGCGCTTTGGTCGAGGCGCCGAGCGCCGAATTCAGTGTCGGCAGAGCGACATTGACGATTGTGGTCTCGACGTTGATCGCCAGGGCGGCGACCAGGACGACCGCGAGGATCGCGAGGGGCCGGCCTCGACGTGCTGTGTTGGCCGACGTCGGGGGTGGCTGGATGTCGACGGACACGGGCGCGGCCCTTCATGTTGACGGCGATAACATGCTCGAGCATGCCAGGCCAAAGTTGACGCTGTCAACATCCCGCTAGTGCAGGCTCTCGCCGAATGTGTCCAGGATGCGCTCGGTGATCAGGTGCTGGCGGTCGGTTCCCGCCATCCCCAACGGGCCGTCCAGGAACAGGGTCGCCGCACCGTGTACGGCGGACCAGGCGGCCTCGTCGAAGCCATCCCGGCGCGTGGGGTCGAGCATGCCCGCCGCCACAAGGTCGTCGATGCAGCCGCGCAGGATCTGGAACGGATGCCGGTCGGCGGGCACCGTCTCTTCGTTCGGTTCGGTGCCGTCCGGGGCAAACGCGGTGCGGAACAGACCCGGTTCGGCGACGGCGAAATCGATGTAGGCCTGGCCGGTGGCACGGAACCGTGCCAGCGCCCGGTCTCTCGGCGGACCGTCCTCGCCAACCTGCTCCACCGCCTCGGCCATCGCCGCACCCAACTGGGCCATGACATCGGCTTTCACCGCGGCAAGCAGCGCCCGCCGGTCGGCGTAGTGCCGGTAGGCGGCCGAATTGCTCACCCCGGCCAGGCGCTGGACGTCGCGCAGCACCACCGCATCCGGGCCACCTGCCCGGGCCAGCGCCACACCGTGGTCGAGCAGCGCTTGTCGGAGGTTGCCATGGTGGTAGGAGGCGGTCGCCATGTTGACAAGTGTTACATCGTCGGGCGAGTTCTCACACGAGCGCCGCCGGCGATGTGAGGCCGCTTTATTGTCGCGATAACGCGTCGCGGCATCTTCCGTAATGTGCCCTCGGCAGTCTGGCGCCGTGGGTGTCGGAAATGACTGCGCTGACCACGTCCGCACCGCATGCTCGTATTGCGGTGTGGGGTGTGGCATCGAGGTGCGCACCAAATCCGGCCTCGGAGGTCCGGTCATCGCCAGTGTCGTCGGTGACCGGCTTCATCCCACCAACGGCGGCCGGTTGTGCACGAAGGGCGCCACACACGCCGAATTGATGGGCAACCCCGACGGCCGCGCGATGAATGCCCTGATTCGTCCCGCCCGCGGAGAGGAATTCAACGCCGCATCCGTCGATGACGCCGTCGCGGCCGTGGGCGCCAGGCTTGCCGACATCGCGGATCGCCACGGCCCGGACTCGATCGCCCTGTACGTGTCCGGCCAGATGTCGCTCGAGGCCCAGTATCTCGCGACGAAACTGGCCAAGGGTTTCATCCGCACCGTCAACATCGAATCGAACTCGCGGCTGTGCATGGCCAGTGCGGCAACGGGATACAAACAATCGCTCGGCGCTGACGGCCCGCCGGGTTCCTACGACGACTTCGACTGCGCTGACTTGTTCTTCGTCATCGGCGCCAATATGGCCGACTGCCATCCGATCCTGTTCTTGCGGATGGCCGACCGGCTGCGGGCCGGCGCCAAGCTGATCGTTGTCGACCCGCGGCGCACCGCCACCGCGGAGAAGGCCGACCTGTACCTTCAACTGCGGCCCGGCACCGATCTCGCGCTGCTCAACGGTCTGCTGCATCTGCTGGTGGAATCCGGCGATATCGACGCGGATTTCATCGCGGCGCACACCGAGGGCTGGGCGGCGATGCCGGAATTCCTCGCTGACTATTCGCCTGCGCGGGTCGCCGAACTCACCGGTCTGGCCGAGGCCGATATCCGCACCGCGGCAACGATGATCGGTCAAGCCGGCGAATGGATGTCGTTGTGGACGATGGGGCTCAACCAGAGCACCCATGGCACCTGGAACACCAACGCCATTTGCAATCTGCACCTCGCCACCGGCGCCATCTGCCGGACGGGTAGCGGCCCGCTGTCGTTGACGGGCCAGCCCAACGCGATGGGCGGGCGCGAAATGGGTTACCTGGGGCCCGGATTGCCCGGTCAGCGCTCCGTGGTCTCGGCTGCGGACCGGTCGTTCGTCGAGTCGATGTGGGGCCTGGAACCGGGGACGATCCGCACCGAGGTGAATCGCGGCACCGTCGACATGTTTTCCCAGATGGCCTCTCGCGACATCAAGGCCTGCTGGATTATCTGCACCAATCCGGTGGCCTCGGTGCCTAACCGAGCCGGCGTGATCGCCGGGCTCGAGGCCGCTGAATTCGTCGTCACGCAGGACGCGTATACCGATACCGCCACCAACCGCTATGCCGACGTGGTGTTGCCTGCGGCGCTGTGGGCGGAGTCCGACGGTGTGATGGTCAACTCCGAGCGCAACCTGACCCTGGTGCAGCGTTGTGTTTCGCCAGCCGGACAATCCCGGCCCGATTGGCAGCTGATCTGCCAGGTCGCCGCCGCAATGGGGTTTGGTGCGCACTTCGACTATCGGTCCAGTGAAGAGATCTTCGACGAGATCAAGGGGTTCGCCAATCCCCAGACCGGCTACGACATTCGCGGCATCAGTTATGAGCGGTTGCGGGAGGCACCGGTGCAGTGGCCATGCGCGCCCGGCGACACCGAGAATCGCCACCCGATCCGCTACCTCGACGACGGGGTACTGAAGTTCGCCACCCCGTCGGGCCGCGCCGTGTTCCACGCCCGGCCGCACATGGAACCGCGCGAATGCCCCGACGACGAATTCCCGTTGGTGCTCAACACCGGTCGGCTGCCGCACCAATGGCACACCATGACCAAGACCGGTCGGGTCGCCAAGCTCACTCGCCTGGACAACGGACCGTTCGTGGAGGTCCATCCCGCCGACGCCGCAGCCCTCGACATCCTCGACGGCCAGCCTGTGGAGGTGTCGTCGCGGCGCGGCCGCGCCGTGCTGCCCGCCGTCGTCACCGAGCGGGTCCGGCCGGGGACGTGTTTTGCGCCGTTTCACTGGAACGACGAACACGGCGACGATGTCACGGTCAACGCCGTGACCAGCGACGCGGTCGATCAGCAGTCTCTGCAGCCGGAATTGAAGGTGTGCGCGGTGCGTCTGCACCCCCTCGATATGACTCCTGTTCGGGCGCAGTCTGACCGGCGGGCACTGTCGGGCGGACCCGTCGTGCTGTGGGCCTCGCAGACCGGGAACGCCGAGGATCTGGCCGCCCGGTTGGTGGACGAATTCGCGGCCAACGGTGTCGAGGCCGATCTGGCGTCGATGGCCGATGTCGACCCAGCCGAACTCGACTGTGTCCGAGATGTATTCGTGGTGACGAGCACATTCGGTGACGGCGGGCCGCCGGACAACGGCGTCACGTTCTGGGACCGGTTACGGGCACCCGACGCACCGGCGCTGCCCGGCGTCCGGTTTGCAGTGCTGGGTATCGGCGACCGCTCCTACGGCCAGTTCTGTGGACACGCCCGCGCAGTGGATGCCCGGCTGGCCGAGCTGGGTGGGCGCCGGGTCGTCGACCGCAGCGACTGTGAGATCCACGACGAGGTGGCGGTCGGGCAGTGGACCCGCCGGATCGTCCGGCTCATCAATCCGACTGCAACAGTGGAGGTTCCGATCGCCACCGCGCCCAAACGGTTCACCCGCGCCGACCCCATCCATGCCAAGCTGAGCCGCAACGTCCGGCTCACGCCCGTGTCGGCGGCCAAGGAGGTGCGGGAGTTCGGCTTCGACATCTCCGAGCATGGGGTCGGCTACTCCGTCGGCGACTCGCTCGGCGTGATGCCGATCAACGATGACGACGATGTGTCGGAATGGTTGTCGGTCACCGGTTTACCGGGTGACGAGGTGGTCGAGGTCGACGGTGTGGACTGCACGCTGCGTGAAGCGCTGACGACCCGTTACGACATTTGCCGGCTCACCCCGAACCTGGTGAGCTTCCTCGCCGACGCCGCCACCGACAAGGCGACCGTCAGACACCTGCGCGGCGCACTGGAGAACTTGGACACCTGGCGCCTGGGGCGCAACGGAATCGACGTGATCCGCAGCTTCGGGGTGCGGGCCGATACCCGGCAATGGCAGGACGCGCTCGTGCGACTGACGCCACGGTCCTATTCGATCTCGTCGAGCCCGCTGATCAGCCCGGAAGAAGTGCAGCTGACGGTGTCGGTGGTGCGCTACGAGGGACCGCACGGCGCCCGGCGCGGGGGAGTGTGTTCGACGTATCTGGCCGATCGTGCCGCCGATGCGGCCACGCCGATCTTCCTTCAGCACTCACCGCATTTCCGTCCGCCGCACGATCCGTACGCACCGGTCGTGATGATCGGTGCGGGCACCGGCATCGCGCCGTTCCGTGGCTTCCTGCAGGAGCGCCGCGCGTTGGGCCACTCCGGCCGCAACTGGCTGTTCTTCGGTGATCAGCACCGCGCCGAGAACTTCTACTACCGCGACGATCTCACCGAGATGGTGTCCGACGGGTTCCTGAGCCGACTCGATCTGGCGTTCTCCCGCGACCAGGCCAAGCGAATCTACGTACAGAACAAGATGATCGACAACGGTGCGCTGCTGTGGAGCTGGCTTCAGGACGGCGCACACCTGTACGTGTGCGGCGACGCGACCGGTATGGCCACCGGTGTGGACGCCGCGCTGAGCACGATCATCGCGACCCATGGGCGCTTGAGTGCCGAGGCCACCCACGATTACAAGCGGGAACTCGTTGCGACCAAGCGCTATTTGCGCGACGTGTACTGACCTCACGGCGGCGTCCGCGCCAAAGTGAGAAGGTTGTGACACTGCGATCACGGCGTGCAGCGAAGGCGCAACAATGAATTCCTACCGTGAATGCATGCAGACTTCACCCACCCGCAGTGGCTACGACATCGACGACTGGGATGCCGAAGACGTCGAAGCCTGGAACAACGGCGGCGCGAAAATCGCACGCCGCAACCTGATCTGGTCGATTTTCGCCGAGCACGTCGGCTTCTCGGTGTGGTCCATCTGGTCGGTGATGGTGCTGTTCATGCCGCAGGGCGTGTACCACATCGACGCGGCAGGCAAGTTCTTCCTCGTGGCCGTGCCGACCCTGGTGGGCGCCCTGCTGCGGATCCCGTACACGTTCGCCACTGCCCACTTCGGCGGTCGCAACTGGACGATCTTCTCGGCGCTGGCGCTGTTGGTCCCGACGGTGCTGACGCTGTATTTCATGGCACACCCGGGCACGTCGTACACGACGTTCCTGATCGTGGCCGCCTTCGCCGGGCTGGGCGGCGGCAACTTCGCCTCCTCGATGACCAACATCAACGCCTTCTATCCGCAGCGGTACAAGGGCTGGGCGCTGGGACTCAACGCCGGTGGCGGAAACATCGGCGTTGCTGTGATCCAGATCGTCGGGCTGCTGGTCATCGCGAGCGTGGGCAACCGGTCACCGCATCTGGTCTGCGCCGTCTACCTGGTGCTCACCGCATTGGCCGCCGTCGGCGCAGCGATGTTCATGAACAACCTGACCAACCAGCGCAGCGACGCGCGCTCGCTGATCGACGTTGCGGCACATCGGGATTCGTGGCTGATCTCGCTGCTGTACATCGGTACCTTCGGCTCGTTCATCGGGTTCGGCTTCGCCTTCGGTCAGGTACTGCAGATCAACTTCCTGGCCGGGCTGGCCCACGGTGGACCCGTGACCCCGGCGATGACCGCGCAGGCATCGCTGCACGCCGCCCAGATCGCGTTCATCGGACCAGTTCTCGGCTCCCTGTCGCGCCCGCTCGGCGGCTGGCTGTCGGACCGGTTCGGCGGCGGCAAGGTCACCCTCTACACGTTCTTCGCGATGATCGCCGCCGCCATGTGGCTGGTCGCCGCGGGTGAGATCGATGACGCGACGCCCGGGCCGGCATCCGGTGCCACCATGGCCGCGTTCATCGCCGGATTCATCATGTTGTTCGTCCTGTCCGGAATGGGAAACGGCTCGGTCTACAAGATGATCCCGTCGATCTTCGAGGCCAAGTCGAAGAGCCGTGATCTCGGCACGGCCGAGCGCAGCGCGTGGTCACTGCGGATGTCCGGCGCGCTGATCGGAATCGCCGGTGCGATCGGCGGACTCGGCGGGGTCGGGGTGAACATCGCCCTGCGGGCGTCGTATCTGTCCCCGGCGAAGTCCGCGACCATGGCGTTCTGGGTGTTCCTCGGCTTCTACGTGCTGTGCGCGGCGATCACCTGGGTGGCCTACGTCCGCACACCCAAGAGGGCCGCTGTCATCACGTCCGACAACCCCGCGGTCGACAGCGCCGCAGCCGTCGCATGAGCCCCGCGAGCCGGACCGTCGTGGTCGTCGGACACGGTATGGTCGGCCACCGGTTCGTCGAGGCACTGCGGGATCGCGACCGCGACGGGATCTGGCGGGTGGTCGTGCTGTGTGAGGAGCCCACGGCGGCATACGACCGGGTCGGGTTGTCGTCCTATATCGACGGCTGGGACCGCACGACACTGGCCCTGCCCGGAAATGATTATGCCGGAGACGATCTGGTCGATCTGCGGATCGGCGAGCCGGCCGTCGCGATCGAACGCGACACCCGTGAGGTCGTCACCTCGGCGGGCGAGCGCATCGGTTACGACGCGGTTGTGCTGGCGACCGGCTCGTACCCGTTCGTTCCGCCGATTCCCGGTAGTGACTCCGACCGCTGCTTCGTCTACCGGACGCTGGAAGACCTCGACGCCATCCGCGCGGCCGCTGCCACGGCCCGGCCCGGGGCGACCGGCATCGTCGTCGGCGGTGGTCTGTTGGGGCTGGAAGCGGCCAACGCGCTGCGCCTGCTGGGCCTCACGCCGCATGTGCTGGAACGGTCGCCGAGGCTGATGCCGATCCAGGTGGACGACGGCGGCGGTGCGCTGCTGAACCGGTTGATCACCGATCTCGGCATCGTCGTGCACACCGACGTCGCGTCCACCGAGATCGTCGAGAGCGCCGACGGGATCACGGTGTCGCTGTCCAACGGTGAGCGGCTCGACGGGGCGATGCTGGTGTTCTCCGCAGGCGTGCGCCCGCGCGACGAACTGGCCCGGACAAGCGGGCTTCCGATCGCCGAACGGGGCGGGGTGCTGACCGACATCAGTTGCGCGACCGATGATCCGCGGGTGTACGCCATCGGTGAGGTCGCCGCCGTGGAAGGCCGCTGCTACGGGCTGGTGGCGCCGGGCTACACCATGGCCGAGGTGGTGGCCGACCGGCTGGTCGGCGGCGCTGCCGAATTCCCGGGTGCCGACCTGTCCACCAAACTCAAGCTCCTCGGCGTCGACGTCGCGAGCTTCGGCGATGCCCATGCCAGCACACCCGGGGCGCTGGAAGTCGTGCTCAACGATGCCGTCAACCAGACCTACGCCAAACTCGTTGTTTCCGACGATGTTTCGACGCTGCTGGGTGGAGTCCTGGTCGGCGACGCGACCGCGTACGCCACCCTGCGCCCGCTGGTCGGCCGCCCGCTGCCTGCCGACCCGGCCACGCTGATCTCGCCGGCCGGCGCCGAGGTCGGTGTGGGCGCACTTCCGGACGAGGCGCAGATCTGCTCGTGCAACGCGGTGTCCAAAGCCGCCATCTGCGGAGCCATCGCTGACGGCGCACACGACGTGCCGGCGATCAAATGTGCCACCGCCGCCGGAACATCCTGCGGCAGTTGCATTCCCATGCTCAAGCGAATGCTCGAGTCGCAGGGCGTGGCCATGTCCAAGGCGCTGTGCGAACATTTCGCGCAGTCCCGCGCGGAGCTATTCCAGATCGTCGCGTCGACCGGTATCCGCACGTTCTCGAAACTGATCGCCGAGCATGGGACCGGGACCGGCTGCGACATCTGCAAGCCGGTGGTGGCCTCGATTCTGGCGTCCACGTCGTCGGACCACATTCTCGACGACCAGACGGCCGCGCTGCAGGACACCAACGACCACTTCCTGGCCAACATCCAGCGCAACGGCACGTATTCGGTGGTGCCGCGGCTGCCTGGTGGTGAGGTCACCCCTGAACAGCTGATGGTGATCGCGCAGGTGGCTCGCGATTTCGACCTCTACACCAAGATCACCGGCGGCCAGCGCATCGACCTGTTCGGCGCCCGCGTCGAACAGCTGCCGCAGATCTGGAAGCGGTTGGTCGATGCCGGCATGGAATCGGGTCACGCCTACGGCAAGTCGCTGCGCACCGTCAAGAGTTGTGTCGGCTCGTCGTGGTGCCGCTACGGCGTGCAGGACTCGGTGGCAATGGCCGTCGAGCTCGAATTGCGCTATCGCGGACTGCGTTCACCCCACAAAATCAAAATGGGTGTCTCCGGGTGTCAACGAGAATGCGCTGAGGCGCGTGGTAAGGACGTCGGGGTGATCGCCACCGAGAAGGGCTGGAATCTCTACGTCGGTGGCAACGGTGGCGCCACTCCGAAACATGCGCAGCTGCTGGCCGGCGACCTCGATTCCGACACCCTGGTCCGCTACATCGACCGCTATCTGATGTTCTACATCCGCACCGCAGACCGCTTGCAGCGCACCGCTGTTTGGCAGGAGACCATCGAGGGTGGGCTTGATCACATCCGCGACGTGGTGTGTGCGGACGCGTTGGGCATCGCCGCCGACCTCGACGACGCGATGGCCCGACATATTGAGGGCTACTCCGACGAGTGGGCGGGTGTGCTGAACGACCAGGAAAAACTGGCCCGTTTCGTGTCGTTCGTCAATGCCCCCGACGAGTCGGACCCGACGGTCGCGTTCGACGAAAGTGGCCCCCGCAAGGTGCCGCTACTGCTGGGCATGCCCGGCAGCGTCAACGTGGCCGAAAGCCGAACGTAACAGCCGCGAAACACGACCCCTCTATCAAGGTTCTTGGAGGCTTCAAACCATGACAGTTCTTGCGGATGCCCGGGTCGGACTCGACCTCGATGTGTGGACCACCGCCTGCCCGCGTAGCGCACTGCTGCCCGGTCGCGGCGTCGCGGTGCTGCTGCCCGGCGGCGAGCAGGCCGCGTTGTTCCTACTGGCCGACGGCACACTGGCCGCGGTCGGCAATATCGACCCGTTCGGCCGCGCCGCGGTGATGTCGCGCGGATTGGTCGGGGATCGGCGTGGCGAGCCAACCGTGGCGTCGCCGTTGCTCAAGCAGGTGTTCTCCCTGGTCGACGGTCGGTGCCTCGACGACGAGTCACACGCACTGCCGGTCTACGACGTCAGGGTGGTCGATGGATTCGTCGAGATCAGAAGTCGCTGACCCGCTGGCGGGCTTCACCGTCGGGGTCACCGCCGCGCGCCGGGCCGAAGAACTCATCACGCTCTTGGAGCGTCGCGGTGCCGCGGTCGTTCACGCGCCGACGATCCGGATCGTGCCGCTGGTCGACGATGTCGAACTGCACCGGGTGACCGAACAGCTCATCGCCGAACCACCCGACCTGGTGGTGGTGACCACCGGTATCGGGTTCCGCGGCTGGGTCGAGGCCGCCCACGGCTGGGACGTGCACGACGGGTTGCTCGCGGCACTGGGGTCGACGCGCATCCTGGCCCGTGGCCCGAAGGCCCGTGGCGCGGTTCGCCAGGCCGGGTTGTGCGAGGAGTGGAGCCCGGAGTCGGAATCGTCGGTGGAAGTGCTGGAACGGCTGCTGTCCGAGGGCGTGGACCAACTGCGCATCGCGGTGCAACTGCATGGCGCCGCCAGCGAATGGGAACCCGACACCGACATCTGCGACGCGCTGACCCGGGCCGGAGCCCAGGTGGTCCGGGTGCCGGTGTACCGCTGGGAACAGCCCGACGACACCCGGCGCATCGACCAGCTGATCTCGATGATTGTCAATTCCGACGTCGACGCGGTGAGCTTCACCAGCGCGCCCGCTGTCGCTTCTCTGCTGGAACGCGCGAAAGCCATTGGCGCACTGGACTGTCTGGTCCACGCACTTCGCCACAACGTGGCGGTGTTTTGCGTCGGCCCGGTGACGGCTAGCCCCCTGGCCCGGCTCGGCGTCGAACCGCGCTCACCGCAGCGTTATCGGCTGGGCGCCCTGGCCCGCCTGATCACCGAGGAATTGCCCGGTCTGGCAAAACAATTGAGCGCAGGAGGTCACCGCATCAGCGTCCGCAGCGCCAGCGTCGAGGTCGACGGCCAGCTCAAGGTGCTGCCCCCGGCGGCCATGGCCCTGCTTCGCCGGCTGCTGGTGGCGCCCGGCCTGGTGGTGTCCCGAGAGGAACTTCTCGCCGAACTGCCCGGCGGCGGTGAGGACACCCACGCGGTGGAGACCGCGATGGCGCGGCTGCGTTCGGCGCTGGCCGCCCCGCGGGTGGTCCAGACCGTCGTCAAGCGCGGTTACCGACTCGCGGTGGATGTGGAGGCGTCATGACATCCGAACTGATCCTGGTCGCCCACGGCACCCGAAATCAGCTGGGGCTGAACACGATCACCGAGATCGCGTCGGCGGTCGCCGACCATGTCGGCCCGGTGCGTACCGCGTTCGTCGACGTGCTCGGACCCAATCCTCGTGAGGTGCTGGCCGATTCGACGGCACCAGCGATCGTCGTTCCGGCCTTCCTGGCGTCGGGCTATCACGTCAACACCGACCTCCCGGCTCGGGTCGCCGAAAGCGGACACCCGAGCGTGACGATCACCCCGGCCTTGGGACCCGATCCGGTGCTGGCCGAGATCATGCACACCCGGCTGCTCGAGGTGGGTTGGTCACCCGGCGACGCGGTGGTGATGGCCGCTGCCGGCTCCTCGGATCCGGCGGCCCGGCGCGAACTGGTCGAGGCCGCCTCGCTGTTGGCCGACAGGGTGGGTGAGGTGCATCTCGGGTTCGTCGCCACCGGTGCGCCGACCGTCGCGGATCTCGTGGGCCGGATCCGCTCTCGGGGGCGGCGGGTGTTCATCGCGTCCTACCTGCTGGCGCCCGGGGTGTTCCACACCAAGCTGGCCGGTTGCGGCGCACAGGCGGCGACCGAGCCGCTCGGCGCACACCCCGAGCTCGTGGCGCTGCTGGCGCGCCGTTTCACCGCGCGCATCGGCATAACGATTCACTGATTTGGGGCCCACGGTGGCACCATTGATCGGTGTCCGCTGAACTGAGCCATGATTCTCGAAGGACGCCGCTGAGCCCACCTATTTCAGCGGCCGACATCGATGAGGCCGGTCAGCGAATTTCGGACGTGGTCAGCCAGAGCCCGCTGCAGTACAGCGACCGGCTTTCGCAGGCCACCGGCGCCGACGTCTACCTTAAGCGCGAGGACTTGCAGAGCGTGCGGTCCTACAAGCTGCGGGGTGCCTACAACCTGCTCAAGCAGCTCTCCGAGGCCGAACTGTCCGCCGGGGTCGTCTGCTCGTCGGCCGGTAACCACGCGCAGGGCTTCGCGCTGGCCTGCCGGCTGATGGGAGTGCACGGCCGGGTGTATGTGCCGGCCAAGACGCCGAAGCAGAAGCGCGACCGGATTCGCTACCACGGCGGCGAGTTCATCGACCTGATCGTCGGCGGGGCCACCTACGACCTGGCTGCCGCGGCCGCCCTCGACGACGTCGCCCGCACGGGCGCCACCCTGGTCCCGCCGTTCGACGATCCGCGCACGATGGCCGGGCAGGGCACCATCGCCATGGAGATCCTCGCCCAGCTCGACACCGAGCCGGATCTGGTGGTCGTGCCGGTCGGCGGCGGCGGGTGCATTGCCGGCATCACCACCTACCTGGCTGAGCGGACCACCAACACCGCGGTGTTGGGCGTCGAGCCCGCCGGCGCCGCATCGATGATCGCGGCGCTGGCCGCGGGTGGCCCGGTCGACCTCGAGCAGGTCGACCAGTTCGTCGACGGCGCAGCAGTGAAGCGGATCGGGGCACTGCCGTATCAGGCACTGGCCGCGGCCGGCGACATGGTGTCGGTGACGACGGTCGACGAGGGCGCGGTCTGCACGGCGATGCTCGACCTCTACCAGAACGAGGGCATCATCGCCGAGCCCGCCGGGGCGCTGTCGGTGGCCGGGCTGCTGGAGGCCGGCGTGGAACCGGGGTCGACGGTGGTGTGCCTGATCTCCGGCGGCAACAACGACGTGTCGCGCTACGGCGAGGTGCTCGAGCGGTCGCTGGTGCACCTCGGGCTCAAGCACTATTTCCTGGTCGACTTCCCGCAGGAGCCGGGCGCACTGCGCCGGTTCCTCGACGAGATCCTCGGGCCGAACGACGACATCACCCTGTTCGAGTACGTCAAGCGCAACAACCGCGAGACCGGTGAGGCGCTGGTCGGTATCGAGCTCGGCTCGGCCGCGGGCCTGGACGGGCTGCGGGCGCGCATGGATGCCTCCGGCCTGCATGTGGAGCCGCTGGAGCCGGGTTCACCGGCGTACCGGTATCTGACCTAAGCGTTATTGCGGGGTCGCGACTGTGACGCCTACGGCCTCGGCGGCCGCGGCAAGCCGGAGGTCGTATGTGACAAGGCTCCGCAACGCAGGCGCGGTACGCGCGGCCGCCAAGTGGATCGCGTCCAGCGTCCTCAGCTCGGGCGGTCCGATTGTGCCGGCTTCGTCGAGCAGCCGGGTAGTCATTGCAACCAAGTCGAGTCGGCCCAGCAGTCGGTGAGCTTGTGCGGCAAGCTCATACGAGCCGCTGCGCCGGACTGCCCTGAGCAGCTCGGTACGCGACAGTGCCGCGGTGAACCGGACATCGTCGGGATACTGTGTCAAATACGTTCGTAGTGCTGGTGTTTCGGGCTCGAGGACCACGAGTTTCATCAAAGCGGAGGTGTCGAGGTAAACCTGCATCAACGCTCGTGGTCCCGAAGTCGACGCAAGGATTCTGATGCGTCGAAACCGTAGTCCCGCGCCGGTTCGTCGAGCAGATTCAGGCGCGACGGAGCCGGTAGCACCTCGCCGCGCACAATCAGGTCGTCCCAGGTTCCCTCACCAGCGGGCACCAGCATGGCTACCAGTCGCCCACGCACGGTGATTTCGATGGATTCGCCGCCGGCTGCTCGGTCGACATACTGGCTCGCATGCTGGCGCAGCTCTCGCAGCCCGATGCGCTCCATGTAGCACATGGTAGCACTTAAAGCGGTAGGAGACTTCGATCGTTCGCCCGGAAAAGAGCTTCTAGGGATACGTTCTGTTCGCGGGCAATGTGGGCTATTACCTCCGACCATCGCCGATCCTCAGCGCTGATGCCGTCGGACCCCGGTCTGGTCAGCAGCATCGCCAAAGTGCTTCCGGGAGCGGACTCCCGAGCAATCATCATCATTCCTGCGAGCAATTCGCTGAGCACGGCACGGTCGGGGGCACGTCCGATAGGCATCTGGGTCAGCGTCTTGATCATCCGCCGGTCTGGTCCGACGATGCCGATCCACAGCAGTCTCTCGCCGAATCCGAGCGGCCCCATCAACGCCCGCCACCGCTCGCGCAGGTCTGCAGGCGAATGAATGGGGTCGGTCGCGGTCTCCGTCGGGGGGATCGGTAGTAAGTCCGTCATACCGCCGTATGGTGCACCGTCTTGTGCCGCGGGGAATTCCGCTATCCACAGCCTTACTCCGCCGCGTCCCGCCTGCTCAGCTCCGCCAGCTTGGCCGCCGACGGCGAGCCGACATCGGCGGTGTAGAGGATGACGCGCAGATCGGGATCGGTTGGTGGAACGAGTGTTTCGTAGTTGAGCGTCATGGTTCCGACTTTGTCGTGCCGATACCGCTTTGGGCCGTGGGTGTGCTGGAACACCCGGTAGTCCGCCCAGCACTTCGCAAAGTCGTCGGAGCGCGCTGACACATCGTTGACCAGTTCAGCCACGAGCTTGTCCTCGGCGTCGCGGCCGGCGGCCAGACGCAAGATAGCCACCAGCTGGGCGGCGATCTCCGGCCAATCGGGATACACCTGGCGGGCTTTAGGATTGAGGAACATCCACCGGATCATGTTGCGTTCGGCGACCGGCATCGCGTCGAAGTCGTCGAACAACAGCACCGCCATCCGGTTGACCGCGAGCACTTCAAGGCGAGGGCCGTAGAGCATCGCCGGCGTCGGATCCAACGCATGGATCATCGATCTCAGCGCAGCTCGGGCACGAATCGGCGCGGCGACCGACCCGTCGGCTTTGGCCGGCCGAACCAACTCGATCAGGTGCTTGCGCTCCACGTCGTCCAGCCGCAGCGCGTCGGCCACGGCGGTGAGCACGGAGTCGGAGACGTTGCGGGCACGCCCCTGTTCCAAACGCGCGTAGTAGTCGGCGCTGACGCCGGCGAGCATGGCGAGTTCCTCGCGGCGCAACCCGCTCACCCGCCGCCCGCTCCCGGCGCGGAGACCGACGTCGGCGGGGGACAACCGGGCACGACGTGACGTCAGAAATTCCCGCAGCTCTCCCGCCGAACCCATGGTCCCCATTATCGGCATGTGAAACCAGGACTGGCAGTCCTAGGAACAGCAGGGCGCGATAACCGCGATGAACGCGCCGCCGGCCGCGTTGAGTCTGACGTAGCCAACCTTGACGAAAGGACACCCCATGACTGTCTGGTTCATCACCGGCGCCTCGCGCGGATTCGGCCTCGAGATTGCCAAGGTCGCACTCGAACGCGGTGACAGCGTCGTCGCCTCCGCCCGCAACCCGCAGGCCGTGCTGGACGCACTGCCAACCGCGGGGGACCGGCTGCTCGCCGTGGAACTCGACGTTCATCGCCCCGAGCAGATCACTGCCGCCGTTGCGTCGGCGATCTCCAGGTTCGGCCGGATCGATGCGCTGGTGAACAACGCCGGCCGCGGACTGGTCGGCGCCATCGAGGAGACCTCCGATGCCGAGGCGCGGGCCGCCTTCGACGTCAACGTGTTCGGTCTGCTGGCCGTCACCCGAGAGGTGTTGCCGCACATGCGGGATCAACGGTGTGGCACCGTCATCAACATCTCGTCGGTCGGCGGTGTCGTGGCCTGGGCGGGGTGGGGCATCTACAGCGCGACGAAATTCGCGTTGGAGGGCCTGTCGGAGGCCATGCGGCTCGAGCTGGCGCCGCTGGGGATCACGGTGGTCGCCGTGGAACCGGGTCCGTTCCGGACCGACTTCCTCGACGGCAGCAGTCTGCACATCGCCGAGAAGGAGATCGACGACTACGAGGCCAGTGGTGGCGCGGCTCGCGTGTGGGCCACCGACAACAATCAGGCGCAGGCTGGTGACCCACGCAAGGCCGCCGAGATCATCGTGGACCTGGCAGGCCGTGACGACCTGCCCGAACGGATCCAGCTGGGCGCCAACGCGGTCGAGAGCATCGCCGCCAAGCTCGAACAGACCAGCCGTGATCTCGAGGCCTGGAAAGGCATCGCCTTGTCCGCGGACTTCGAGCAGAAACCCGCGCAGACCTAGGCCGCGCGCGTCACCACCACCGAGTGGCCCGGCAACGCGGTGCCGTGGGCGCCGACGTCGGGATCGCCCCAGGCCAGCACGACCTCACCGGTCACCGGCACGCTGACCGGCTGCTCGCTGAGGTTGCAGGCGATCGCGATGCGGCCGCGCCGCAACACGATCCAGCGTTCGTCCTCGTCGTAGTCGACCACCAGATGCGCCAGCCACGGATCGGCCATGTCCGGCTCGTCGCGGCGCAACGCGATCAGCCCCCGGTAGAACGCCAGCAGCTCGGCGTGCCTGCCCTCGTCGACCTCGTCCCACTTCAGCTTCGAGCGGAGGAAGGTCTGCGGGTCCTGCGGGTCGGGGATGTCGTCGGCATCCCAGCCGTGGTCGGCGAATTCGGCCTTGCGACCCTCCGCGGTCGCCTTGGCCAGCTCGGGTTCGGTGTGCGAGCTGAAGAACTGGAACGGGCTTGACGCCGCCCATTCCTCACCCATGAAAAGCATTGCCGTGTAGGGGGATCCGAGCGCCAGCGCGGCTTTGATGGCGAGCTGGCCGTAGTCGAGGTTCTGCGAAGGCCGGTCACCGGTGGCGCGATTGCCGACCTGGTCGTGGGTGCAGGTGTACGCCGTCAACCGGGTCGCCGGGATCAGCGTCTTGTCCAGCGGCCTGCCATGTCTGCGATGCCGGAACGAGGAGTAGGTACCCGCGTGGAAGTAGCCGTTCTGCAGGGTGGTCGCCAGCGCGGCCATCGAGCCGAAATCGGCGTAATAGCCCTGCCGCTCACCGGACACCGCGGTGTGGATGGCGTGATGGATGTCGTCGTCCCACTGCGCGGTCAGACCGTACCCGCCGCGGTCGCGAGGTGTGATCAGCCGTGGATCGTTGAGGTCGCTCTCGGCGATCAGTGACAGCGGACGGCCCAGAACCGCTGAGAGAGCGTCGGTTTCGGCCGCCATCTCCTCGAGAATGTGAATCGCGGTGTTGTCGACCAGCGCGTGCACCGCATCCAGGCGAAGGCCGTCGGCGTGGAAGTCGCGCATCCAGCGCAGCGCGCAGTCGATGATGTAACGCCGCACCTCGTCGGCATCCGGGCCCGCGAGGTTGATGCCTTCGCCCCACGGGTTGCTCACCGACGACAGGTACGGCCCGTATTTCGGCAGATAGTTGCCCGACGGGCCGAGGTGGTTGAACACCGCATCGATCAGCACCCCGAGTCCGCGGTTGTGCGCGGCGTCGATGAGGCGCACCAAACCGTCTGGGCCGCCATAGGGTTCGTGGACCGCGTACCACAGCACCCCGTCGTATCCCCAGCCGTGGTCGCCGTTGAAGGCGTTGACGGGCATCAGCTGGACGAAGTCGACGCCGAGATCCACCAGGTAGTCCAGCTTCTCGATCGCGGCCTCGAACGTGCCGGCCGGCGTGAACGTGCCGGTGTGCAATTCGTAGATCACCGCGCCCTCGATCGAGCGGCCCGCCCACTGCCGATCTGACCACTGTGCTGCCGAGGCGTCCCACAGCTGTGACCGCTCGTGCACTCCGTCGGGCTGGCGCGGCGAGCGCGGATCGGGCAGTACCGCCGGGTCGTCATCGAGGACGAATCCGTACCGGGCGTCCGAGGCCGAGTCGACGTCGGCACGCCACCACCCGTCGTCGTCGACGGTCATGTCATGCAGCGCTCCGTCGACCTCGACGCGCACCAGTTTGGGAAGCGGTGCCCACACCGCGAATTCAGGCATCTGATCTCTCCAACAGGACGACGGGAAGCTCCGCGAACAGGTCACCGGCCGGTGTCGGCCCGCTCCAGCGCGCACCCGTCAGCCGGTCGGTCCACACCCCCTCCGGCAGCGGCAAAACCGTGTCGCCCCAGCCGTCATGGTGCAGGCGGACGGTCCAGCGGGTGACCGCGACCAGCACGTCGACGCCTCGTTGGAACGCCACGATATGGGGTGCGGCCACGCCGGTGGCGAGCACCGGGCGGTAGTCGCCGGACAGGAATGTCTCCGGACGGTCACGCCGGGCCTGCAGCGCGGCGTGCACCACGCGAATCTTGCTGTGCGACAGGCGCTCCAATTCGGCACTGCGCTTCGAGTAGTCGACCGGCCTGCGGTTGTCGGGGTCGACGAGGCTGTCTTCCCACAGCTCCGTGCCCTGATAGACGTCGGGGATGCCGGGGACCGTCAGCGCCAGCAGCTTCTGGCCGAGGGCATCGCTGTGTGCGTGCGGCTTGAGCTGGACCACCACGCCGGTCATCTCGGTGGCCACCGGACCGTCCAGAATCGCGTCGACCCAGGCGTGCACGCCGTCCTCGAACTCGGTGTCCGGATCGTTCCATGAGGTGTGCCAGCCGGCTTCGCGAATCGCCTTCTCGGTGTAGGCATGCAGGCGGGTGCGCAGCTCGTCGGTGATCAGCCCGTCGGCCGGCCACACGCCGAAGATGTTCTGCAGCAGGAACAACGCCGTCGCGGCGTCCGGTGCCGGTGTACTGGTCTGCCAGCTGCCCACGAACTCCGCCCACAGCGACGGCACCTGCGACAGCACCCCGATGCGTGCCCGCACGTCCTCGCCGCGTTTGGTGTCGTGGGTGGACAGAGTGGTCATCGACTTCGGCCACAGCCGCCCGCGGACCGCCGCACTGCGATGGAACTCGGCTGCGCTGACGCCGAACCGCTCCGGCTCGCCACCGACCTCGTTGAGCGACACCAGCCGCGCATCACGATAGAAGTAGCAGTCCTCGACCGACTTCGCTGTCATCGCCCCGCACAGCTGCTGCAGCCGCGCACCGGGCTCAGCTGAGTCACTCGCCAGCGCCGCCGAGACGAGCTCCAGAGGCTCGGCCAGCTCGGGGTGGGCGGCGACGGTGTGCGCGATCGCGGTAGACAGCACCGCCGACAGGTTGAGGTAATCCGACCGGTACACACCGACATGTGTCAGCAGGGCCGCCACCGCGTCCGGCAGCTGCGGGTGGTCGGCGCCCACCGCCGCCACGATCGAGCGGCGCAGTCGGGCCAGCTCGCTGGCTAGAGTTTCGGTTGCCGCACCGATCTTCAACTGCCGCAGCAGTTCCGGCGCCCCGGCGTAGTCGAAGCCGTTGGCGTCGACCAGTTCGGTCAGCGCCTCGGCGCCGGTCGGGTCGACGAAAATTCCGCCCACCTCGCGCAGTACGTCGTAACCTGTGGTGCCGTCGATGGGCAGCGACGGGTCCAGCGGCTCGTCGACGCCGAGGATCTTCTCGATCACGATCCAGGCCTGCGGCCCGGTCAGTTCGCGCAGCCAGCGCAGGTAGCCCGTCGGGTCGGTCAGACCGTCGGGATGATCGATGCGCACACCGTCGACCAGGCCCTCGGTGAACCAGCGGGCCACCTCGGCGTGGGATTTCTCGAACACCACCCGGTCCTCCTGGCGCAGACCCGCCAGCGACGTGATCGAGAAGAACCTGCGGTAGCCGCACACCCCGTTGCGCCAGCCGATCAGCTTGTAGGCCTGGCGATCGTGCACTTCGGCCCCGGACCCGTCACCGGTGCCGGGCGCGATCGGGAACGCCAGGTCGCCGAGCCGCAGCACGTCGCCGTCCACCGTCAGGTCCGCGACGTCACCGTCAGAACCCAAGACCGGCAACAGGATTCGGCCCTCCGGGTCGGCCGACCAATCGATGTCGAAGTACGTCGCGTACGGCGACTCCCGCCCGTGCTTGAGTACATCCCACCACCACGGGTTGCGCTGCGGCTGGTCCACTCCGACGTGGTTGGGAACGATGTCGATCACCAGTCCCAGCCCGCGCGCCTTGGCCGCCTCGGCGAGCCGGGCCAACCCGTCGGCCCCACCCAGCTCCTCGGACACCGTCGTCGGGTCGGTGACGTCGTAGCCGTGTGTGGACCCCGGCGCCGCGGTCAGGATGGGGGACAGGTAGAGGTGCGAGACGCCGAGTGAGTCGAAATAGTCGAGGAGTTTCTCGGCATCGGCGAAAGTGAACGCGTCGCCCGCCGAAGCGCCACGCAGTTGCAGGCGGTAGGTGGACAGCACCGGGTAAGCCATAGCTGAGCCTGTTCCCGCTAGGCAGTCTTTTGAAGCACCAAAACCGAGCGAGATGGAACACTGATCGTTTCGCCCGCTTTCACCACCACGTCCGTGGTGCCGGTGGCGGCCGAGGTGTCCAGAACGGCGCTCCACGCCTGCGCGTATTCACTGTCGGGAACGGTGAACTCTATTGCCTTCTTGTGGGCGTTGAAGCACAGCAGAAACGAGTCGTCGACCACCCGCTCCCCGCGCGCGTTCGGTTCCGGGATTGCTTCGCCGTTGAGGAACACGCCTACGAACTTGAAGCCGGAAACCCAGTCGTCGTGCGTCATCTCCGTGCCCGCGGTGGTCAACCAGGCGATGTCGCGGACCTGATCGCCGGTGCGCAGCGGCTCACCGTCAAAGAACCGGCGCCGGCGAAACACCGGATGCGCCTTGCGCAGTGCGGTCACCTTCTTGGTGAACTCCAGCAGGTCTGCGTTGGTCTCGGTGAGACTCCAGTCCATCCACGACAGTGCCGAATCCTGGCAGTAGACATTGTTGTTGCCCTGCTGGGTGCGGCCTATCTCGTCGCCGTGCGCGATCATCGGGGTGCCCTGCGAGAGCATCAGGGTGACCAGGATGTTGCGCATCTGCTGATGCCGCAGCGCCAGGATCTCGGGGTCGTCGGTGGGCCCCTCCACACCGCAGTTCCACGACCGGTTGTGACTTTCGCCGTCGCGGTTGTCTTCACCGTTGGCTTCGTTGTGTTTCTCGTTGTAGGACACCAGATCGGCCAGCGTGAAGCCGTCGTGGCAGGTGACGAAGTTGATACTCGCGCTCGGCCGGCGGCCCGTCGCCTCGTACAGATCCGACGACCCGGTCAGCCGGGAAGCGAACTCACCCAGCGTGGCGGGCTCTCCGCGCCAGTAGTCGCGAACGGTGTCGCGGTACTTGCCGTTCCACTCGGTCCATAGCCCCGGAAAGTTGCCGACCTGGTAGCCGCCCTCGCCGACGTCCCACGGCTCGGCGATCAACTTGACCTGGCTGATGACCGGGTCCTGCTGCACCAGGTCGAAAAACGCGGAAAGCCGGTCGACGTCGTAGAACTCCCGCGCCAGGGTCGAGGCCAGATCGAAGCGGAACCCGTCGACGTGCATCTCCAGCACCCAGTACCGCAGCGAGTCCATGATCAGCTGCAGGGTGTGCGGATGCCGGGCATTGAGACTGTTGCCGGTGCCGGTGAAGTCCTTGTAGAAGCGCTTGTCGTCATCGAGCAGCCGGTAGTAGGCGGCATTGTCGATACCGCGGAAGTTGACCGTCGGGCCCAGGTGGTTGCCTTCGGCGGTGTGGTTGTAGACGACGTCGAGGATCACCTCGATGCCCGCGTCGTGGAACGAGCGCACCATCGTCTTGAACTCGGCCACCGCGCCCCCGGCGTGCTGGTTGGCCGCGTACTGGTAGTGCGGGGCGAAGAAGCCGAAAGTGTTGTAGCCCCAGTAGTTTCGCAGTCCGAGGTCCAGCAGACGGTGGTCGTGCATGAACTGGTGCACCGGCATCAACTCGATGGCCGTCACGTTCAGATTCTTGAGGTGCTCGATGATCACCGGGTGTCCCAGCCCGGCATACGTGCCGCGCAGCTCCTCGGGAATGCCCGGGTGCGTCTGGGTCATGCCCTTGACGTGCGCCTCGTAGATGATCGTCTCGTGGTACGGCGTCCGCGGCGGATGGTCGGAACCCCATTGGAAGAACGGGTTGATCACCACGCTGGTCATGGTGTGGCCGAGTGAGTCGACCATCGGTGGGGTTCCACCGGACGCCAAATCTTCGGCGCCGAGGTCATAGGAATACAGCGCCTGCCCGAAGTCGAAGTCGCCGTGGAACGACTTGCCGTAGGGGTCGAGCAGAAGCTTGCTGGGGTCGCATCGGTGGCCGGCCGCGGGATCCCACGGGCCGTGCACCCGGAAGCCGTAACGCTGCCCGGGAGTGATCGTCGGCAGGTAGGCATGCCACACGAAACCGTCGACTTCGTCGAGCTCGATGCGGGTCTCGGTGCCGTCTTTGGCGATCAGGCAGAGCTCGACGGAGTCGGCGACCTCGGAGAACACCGAGAAATTCGTGCCCGCGCCGTCATAGGTGGCCCCAAGCGGGTACGGAGTGCCCGGCCACACTGTGACCAGCGCAGGTTCGCTCGACGCCATGTTCAAACCTTATCGACGTGGCGCGCATGATGCGCAAGTTGTCACCACCAACCGGTGGCCGCCCCCAGTTGCCTGCCCAGCTCCGGGATCAGCGTGCGCATGTACGTCGCGGAGATGTGATGAGAGTCGTGGTAGACGAGAACATTTCCTTCGACCGCGCGGCACACGTCGCGACGGCACACCGCATCGCTGAGGTCGAGGACCCGCATCAGCGGGAAGATCGGAAGAAAATCCAGGGTCTGGTTGCGATCGGAGAGCACCTCGGATCGTTTGATTCCGCAGGACTCCGCATCGCCACCCTTGGCCAGGCAGTCTGTCGGGAAGAACGGCTCGCCGTTGCGCACCAGCCACGGTGTGTCCCGCATGGCCAGGATCGGAATGTTGTTGTCCGACAAGGTTTGCCAGATCCCGATATAGGTGGCGGGCATGACGTCGCCGGGCTTGATGTTCCACGGCCGCGTCGAGGTCGTGAACACGAAACTGGGGCGGTCGCTGATCAGTTTGGCCATCACCCGCTCGTTCCACTCGTGGCAGTTCGGGTAGGGCCGGTTATCGCCCATCACGAGCGGCTCCTGCTCGGTGGTCAGCGGACAACCCATCTTCAGGTAGGTGACGACCTTGAAGTGATGCGTCTTGGCCAGCGCGTCGAGGGCGGTGATCCAGTGCTCGGCGTGCGACCCGCCGGCCAGCGCGATGGTTCTGGTCGCGGACAGGTCGCCGTAGGTGCAGTTGATGACGCCGACGTTGTCGAAATCACTGATACAGCCGTCGTTGGTGGACTCGGGCAGGTCGTTCTTGGCCTCGAGCACCGTGGGTCGCATCGGCAGCTTCGGGACGCGAGCGTGTTCGGTCAGCGCGCGTGCTCCCGGGTAGCCCACGGTCGACAGCGTCACCAGCTCCTTGCCGTGCGAGCGCTGCACCGTCACGTGCTCTCGCCAGGTGAATGACGTCGCGGTGAGGGCCACGCCGAGCATCGCGACGGTGGTGCCCAGCGCGATCGTCGGCCGGCGCAGGCGGGTGCGCCAAGGGATGCTGGGCTGCGGTGTCACCGGCGCCGTCGCGCCGCGCCGGAACCGCAGCGGTTCCTCGATGAACCGCATCGTGAGGTAGGCCAGCACGCCGGAGATCGCGAGGATGACGGCACCGTCCACGAACCCGGCCCGGCTTCCGTCGGTCGAGGCGAGCCAGAAGATCAGCAGCGGCCAATGCCACAGATAGAGCGAGTACGCCATCGTGCCCAGGGTGACCAGCGGGGCGGACGACAGCAGCCGGTTGGGCAGCGGCAGCCGGTCGGCGGTCGACGGCCGCGCGTGGCGGTTCGCCGCGGCCAGGATCATCAGCACGGTCGCCCCGACCGGCACCAGCGCCCATGGGCCGGGAAACTCGCGGACCCCGTCGATCAGTGCGCCACACGAAACGATCGCCGCCAGCCCGACCGTGGCGGCCACGGAGCGAAACCACATCGGCCACCGGATGTAGGGCACCGCCGCCCCGACGAGCACGCCCAGCAGCAGCTCCCACGCGCGGGCGAAGCTGTTGTAGTAGTTGGCCGTCTGATCAGTGACGTGCAGGACGGCGGCAAAGCTGAATGACGCGATGGTGAGCACAGCCAGCAAAGCCACGAACGTGCCGCGCAGACGCGCACCAAGGCGACGTCTCAGCAAATATGCGAACGCGAAAATAAGAATGAGGAACGACAGGTAGAACTGTCCCTGAACAGACATCGACCAGATGTGCTGCAGTGGGCTGACCGCCTCACCGGCCCGCAGGTAGTTCGACTCCGTCGCCGACAGCTCCCAGTTCTGGTAGTACGCCAGGCTTGCCAGGCTCTGGTCAGCAAAGGTTTCCCAGCGGGTCTGGGGTTGTATGAGGATGGTCAGAACCGCGCCGGCGGCAAGCACGACGACAAGTGCGGGCAGCAGTCTGCGAACCAGTCGGCGGATCTCTGGCCAGGGCGACAGCGAAGAGTCGGGATCCAGGGCAGTGCGCAACAGGGAGCCGCCGAAGAAGAAGCCGGACAGCACCAGGAAGACGTCGACGCCGCCCGACACACGCCCGAACCAGACGTGAAACACCGCCACGAGCGCGATCGCCAACCCCCGAAGGCCGTCGAGATCGTGGCGGTAGAACCCCGATTTTCGCGAGCCCATCACGGGCGGGCGGGTCGGGCTGAGGGTCAACATGATCGGAACTCAATCTACCCAACCCGGGTATTCTTCTCATCCGCAGCGAACCGCGCGTCGGAGCTACGGATTCCGTTGAGCAAACGGCTGCAGGGGTGGTGACCGAGCTGGACTAGGCTCACACAGCGTGTCGGCGTTGACCCCCCAACAGATCAGCGAGATCGACGCCGCGCACATCTGGCACCCGTACAGCACGATCGGCGCCGAGGCCATGGCGCCGGTGGTTGCCACCCGTGCCGACGGCGCGTGGCTGACTCTGGTGCGCGACGGCACCGAGATCCGGGCGATCGATGCGATGGCTTCCTGGTGGACGGCGGTGCACGGGCACGGCCACCCGGTGCTCGACGCGGCGCTGAGCCGCCAATTGTCGGTGATGAACCACGTGATGTTCGGCGGGCTCACGCATGAGCCGGCGGCGCGCCTGGCGCAGCTGCTGGTCGACATCACCCCTGCGGGTTTGGACACCGTGTTCTTCTCCGACTCCGGGTCGGTGGCCGTCGAAGTCGCGGTGAAGATGGCGCTGCAGTATTTCCGCAGCGCGGGCCGCTTCGGCAAGCGCAAGCTGATGACCTGGCGTGGCGGATATCACGGCGACACGTTCACCCCGATGAGCGTCTGCGATCCCGACGGCGGCATGCACTCGCTGTGGACAGACGTGTTGGCGCCGCAGGTGTTCGCCCCGCCGGTGCCGGGCGACTACGACCCCGCCTACATCGCGGCCTTCGAGGCGCAGCTTCTCGAGCATGCCGAGGAACTCGCCGCCGTCATCGTCGAACCAGTGGTTCAGGGCGCGGGCGGGATGCGCTTCCACGACCCCCGCTATCTGACCGACCTGCGGGCGATGTGCGACCGCGCGGGTGTGCTGCTGATCTTCGACGAGATCGCCTCCGGTTTCGGGCGTACCGGGGAATTGTTCGCCGCCGACCACGCCGAGGTCAGCCCAGACATCATGTGCGTTGGCAAGGCGCTGACCGGGGGATACGTCACCCTGGCGGCGACGCTGTGCACGCTCGACATCGCGCGCACGATCAGCGGCAGCGAGGCGGGCGCGCTGATGCACGGCCCGACCTTCATGGCCAATGCACTGGCGTGCGCGGTGTCGGTGGCCTCGGTGGAACTGCTGCTCGCGCAGGATTGGCGCGCCCGGGTCGCCGAGATCGGCGCCGGGCTGGCCGAAGGGCTGGAGCCGGCGCGGGCGCTGCCGTCGGTCGCCGACGTCCGGGTCCTCGGTGCGATCGGGGTGATCGAGACGCGCGAGCCGGTCGACCTCACCGTCGCGACCCCGGTCGCCCTGGACAACGGTGTCTGGCTGCGGCCCTTCCGCAACCTCATCTACGCGATGCCGCCGTTTATCTGCACCCCCGCCGAGGTAGACCAGATCACCTCGGCGATGGTCGCCGTTGCCCGTGCACTGGGTTAAATGACGCGACTCCTCACCCCTCGTGCCTCGGTGCTCTTCGTCACGCTAACCTGAACGGTGTTCAAGTAGCGTCGGAGGAGTGCCCGTGACACGCGTCGGTCTGTCCCCACTGGCCTGGCTCGACACCGTCGAGCAGCAGCGCCGGGAGGCCGGCCTGCGCCGATCCCTGCGAACGCGGCCGGCGGTGGCCACCGAACTGGACCTGGCCTCCAACGACTACCTGGGCCTGTCGCAACATCCCGCGGTCATCGACGGCGGGGTGGCCGCGCTGCGCACCTGGGGTGCCGGATCCACCGGCTCCCGGCTGGTCACCGGCAACACCGAACTGCACGAGGAATTCGAAAGCGCGCTGGCCGATTTCGTCGGCGCCGAGGCCGCGCTGGTGTTCTCCTCCGGCTACACCGCCAACATCGGCGCCACCGTTGCGCTGTCCGGCCCAGGTTCGCTGATCGTGTCCGACGCCCTGTCCCACGCCTCCCTCGTCGACGCCTGCCGACTGTCCCGGGCCCGCGTCGTCGTTGCGCCGCACCTCGATGTCGACGCGGTCGAGGCCGCACTGGCCGGCCGCGACGAAGACCGGGCACTGGTCATCACCGAGTCGGTGTTCAGCACCGACGGCGCGCTGGCGCCGCTGCGCCGACTGCACGAGGTCTGCCGCAAACACGGGGCACTGCTGCTGGTCGACGAGGCGCACGGGCTCGGGGTGCGCGGTGTCGGCGGCCGCGGCCTGATCCACGAGGCCGGCCTGGCGGGGTCACCCGACGTGATCATGACGACGACCATGTCGAAGTCACTGGGCAGCCAGGGCGGCGCGGTGCTCGGCCCAGCTGCCGTGCGCGACCACCTCATCGATGCCGCGCGGACGATGATCTTCGACACCGGGCTGGCGCCCGCCCCTGTCGGCGCCGCATTGGCCGCGCTCACCGTGCTGGCCGCCGAGCCGCAGCGGGCCACCGCCGTGATTGACCGGGCGCGGGAATTGGCACAAATGTGCGACGTACCCGAGAAGCCCGAATCTGCCGTCGTCTCAGTCATTCTCGGCGACCCGGAAATCGCGGTGGCCGCGGCGACCGCATGCCTGGATGCCGGGGTTCGGGTGGGCTGCTTCCGGCCGCCGACGGTGCCCGCGGGGACCTCGCGGTTGCGGCTGACCGCGCGGGCGTCGCTGACCGACGATGAGATGGATACCGCGCGCCAGGTCCTGACGTCGGTATTGGCGGCGCGGCCGAGATGAGCGTCCTGGTCATCACCGGCACCGGGACCGGAGTGGGAAAGACCGTCGTGACGGCGGCGCTGGCCTGCCACGCCCGGGTCGCCGAGCGGGACGTCGCGGTGTGCAAGCCCGTGCAGACCGGCACGGCCGACGGTGACGACGATCTGGCCGAGGTCGGCCGGCTTTCCGGCGTCACCGAACTGGTCGGTGTCGCCCGCTACCCGGAGCCGCTGGCACCGGTGGCGGCCGCCGAGCGCGCCGGCCTGCCCTTGCCCAGCACCGAAGAGTTGTTGAGCGCCGTGCGCGGGGTGGACCGCCCCGGGCGACTCACGCTGGTCGAGGGAGCGGGCGGCTTGCTGGTGGAGCTGACTGCCGACGGCGCGACGCTACGCGATCTCGCGGTCGAGCTGGCCGCTCCGGTGCTCGTCGTCGTCGAGCCCGGTCTCGGCACACTGAATCACACCGCCCTGACCTTGGAAGGGCTCGCCGCCAAAGGCCTTTCGTGTGCCGGTCTGGTGATCGGTGCCTGGCCGGCACAGCCCGGCCCCGCGGAGAAGTCCAACCGCGAGGCGCTGGCCCAGTTGGCTCCGGTGCGGGCCGCACTGCCGGCCGGGGTGGCCGCGGTGTCGCCGAACGACTTCGCGTTGTTCAGCTCCCGCGCATTCGACCCGGACTGGGTCGCCGGCCTGATCTGAGATGGCACATTCGATCGAGTTGCTCCTCGACGATCGCGCCGACGCCGCCGTCCGAGAATTATGGCGCGCCCTGGATGAGGCGGGTCTGCCCAGCCAGCAGAGAGTCCGCTCGGATACCAACCGACCGCACATCACCCTGATCGCTGCGGAGCGCATATCACCCGACGTGGACACCGGGCTGGCGGAACTAGACGACCTCTTCCCGCTACCCACCACGCTGGGCGCGCCAGTGGTTTTCGGCGGCGGCCGGCTGACTTTGGCACGGCTCGTCATCCCGTCAGAGGCAGTGCTGGCCCTGCATCGCCGGATCTACGAGCTGTGCCAGCCATACGTCTGGAATCTCTTCTCCCACAGCGCACCCGGCCACTGGACCCCGCATGTCACGCTGGGCCGCCGCTTGACGCCAGCGCAGATCGGTGAAGCGCTCGCCAGAGCGGGGATCAGCTCCGACATAGAGGCAGGGATTGTCGGCCTGCGCCGCTGGGACAGCGATGCTCGGACCGAACACGTCTTGATCAGTTGATCTGCGCTGCAATACTTTTCGGTACGCACATCTTCCAGCCGTCGATCACCAGCTCGCGAACCTCGTCGAGGTCGACCGCGTCCAGCCGGACGTGGATCCAGTTGTAGCGCATGTCCGATGTGCGCGGCAGCAGGAACTTCTCCGGTTCGGCCGCCACCATTGCCTCGCGTTCCTCCTTGGGGAAGCCCACACCCATCACGGTCTCGTCGCGGGAGAACGCCGCAAACACCAGTCGTCCGGCCCGGAACGTGATGCGGTCGCGGACAACGGTTTCGTAGGCCCGCGGCAACGCAAGCGCGATCGGTCGCACCTGGTCGACGGTGATCACACCGGCAGGATCCGTCGTGCCGCGATTCCGTCGACCAGCAGCTGCACCCCGAAGTCGAATCGCCGTCCGGGATCGGCGCCGAGGACGGATTGTTCATCGGGCAGGTCGGCGCCGGCGGCATCCCACTGCAGTCGGGACTGCTCGTCGGCGGTGAAGCCCAGCACGTAATAGAGGACGGTGCGGGCGGCGGTCGCGGCGTGCGCCGAATCGACACCGGCGACGGCGGCCGCATCGGCCAGCCACGACAGGATTTGGGCCATCGCCTCGGACTGGCCGGCGGCGAAGCTGGCCGATACCAGCTCGGCGCCGTCGGTGTGGGAGAGCAAGGCATCGCGCAACTGGCCGCAGATCGCCGCGACGCGTACGCCCCAGTCGGCCGACACGTCGTCGACATTGGCCAGGATGCGGTCGGCCACCGCGCCGAGCAGCTGCTGCTTGTTGGCGAAGTGCCAGTACAGCGCGCCGGGGGAGACCGCAAGCTCGCGGGCCAGCCGCCGCATCGACAAATCCGCCATGCCGTAGTTGTCCAGCAATGTCGTCGCCGCGTCGACCACGTCGCGTTTGTGGAGCTGCACACCGGTAGCCTAGCCTGACCACTGTTCAAGTTCGCAGTACCGAGGAGGACGAGCCGGTGACGCAGGCAGCGGTGGACGTATTGGCACTGGCACGCGAGCAGGTGCTCGAGCGCGGCGAAGGTCTGAATCGCGATCAGGTGCTCGAAGTCCTGCAGCTGTCCGACGACCATCTCGAAGAACTCCTGGCCCTGGCCCACGAGGTCCGGATGAAGTGGTGCGGACCCGAGGTCGAGGTCGAAGGCATCATCAGCCTGAAAACCGGTGGCTGCCCGGAGGATTGCCACTTCTGCTCGCAGTCCGGTCTGTTCGCTTCGCCGGTGCGTAGCGCCTGGCTGGACATCCCGAGCCTGGTCGAGGCAGCCAAGCAGACCGCCAAGTCCGGTGCCACCGAGTTCTGCATCGTCGCCGCTGTGCGCGGTCCCGACGAGCGCCTGCTGGCGCAGGTGGCCGCAGGCATCGAGGCCATCCGCAACGAGGTCGACATTCAGATCGCCTGCTCGCTGGGCATGCTCACGCAGGACCAGGTGGATCGTCTCAAGGAGATGGGTGTCCACCGCTACAACCACAACCTGGAAACCGCGCAGTCGTACTTCCCGAACGTCGTCACCACGCACTCGTGGGAAGAGCGGTGGGGCACGCTGGAGATGGTCCGCGAGGCCGGCATGGAGGTGTGCTGCGGCGGCATCCTCGGTATGGGTGAGACGCTCGAGCAGCGTGCCGAATTCGCCGCCAATCTGGCCGAACTCGACCCGCATGAGGTGCCGCTGAACTTCCTCAACCCGCGACCCGGTACCCCGTTCGGTGACCTGGAGGTGCTGCCCGCGTCGGAGGCACTCAAGGCCGTGGCCGCATTCCGTCTCGCACTGCCGCGCACGATGCTGCGGTTCGCCGGCGGTCGCGAGATCACGCTCGGCGACCTGGGCGCCAAGCAGGGCATCCTCGGCGGCATCAACGCCGTCATCGTCGGGAATTACCTGACCACACTGGGCCGTCCGGCCGAGTCGGATCTCGAGCTGCTCGAAGATCTGCAGATGCCGATCAAGGCCCTCAACGCCAGCCTGTGATGGTCGAACAGTTGCCCGCACCGGTGAGTGCCGGGATCTACAACGTCTATACCGGGGAGCCAGCGGGCAGCGCGGTCCCCACCGCGGCGCAGCTGGGGCTCGAACCGCCCCGCTTCTGCGCGGAGTGCGGGCGCCGGATGGTGGTCCAGGTACGACCGGACGGGTGGTGGGCCAAGTGCTCGCGGCACGGCCGGGTCGACTCCCATGATCTCGAGGCCCAAAAGTGAAGCGGCAGAAGGCAGCTCTCACTGTCTTCCTGGGCCTGACGCTGGCCGGCGCGGTGGTCGGTGCGGTGTGGGCACTGCTGGCGCCGTCGGCGCACGGGGTGATCGCGCTGACCCGCTCCGGTCAACGGGTGCAGACCTACCTCGGCAGCGAATCCGATCACCTGTTCGTGTCGGCGGCGTTGCTCGTCGGCCTGCTGACCTCGATGGCGATTGTCGCCGCAGTCCTGGTGTGGCAGTGGCGCATTCATCGCGGCCCGCTGCTGGCGACGGCGCTGTGGATGGGGTCGGTGGCCTCCGCCGGTGCCGCCGCCGGAGTCGGTGCGCTGCTGGTGCGTTGGCACTACGGGCCGGTGCCGTTCGACACCGCGCCGGTGAGCCCGGAGCATCGGATCTTCTACTATTCCGAGGCCCCGCCGGTGTTCTTCGCCCACGGCCCGCTGCAGATCGCGACGACGCTGCTGTTCCCGGCCGCGATCGCAGCGCTGACGTATGCCTTGCTGGCGGTGGCCACCCCGCGTGACGATCTCGGGGCTTTACCGCCGATGGAACGCGTGCTGGTTACAGCGGGCGGAACGGAACCCGGCCGCCGGTGACAACCCGGGCGACGATTCCGCCCAGGCGCATCATGCCCGCGTAGGTCATCGGGTTGAGCAGCGTCGGCCACTTGGTCCGCACGATGTGCTCGTCGATCGGGCGCTGGGCGAACCGATCGGTCAACCAGCGCAACGTCATCGGCGCCGACATCGGGTGCAGCAGCATGTGCTCGCTGAACATGTCGCGGTGGTAGGTCACCCGCGCGCCGCCGGCCGAGTAGGTGTGCACCAGGTCGTCGATATCGTCGACATCGATCACCGAGTCGTGCACGGCCTGGACGATCAGCACCGGAAGGTCGGGCACGGCCTTGCCCAGTTTGATGTTGTCGAAGACGTATTGCACCTCGGGCGTCGCCAGGATCTCTTCCAGCGGCGGGTGCACCAGGTCGTCGAAGTCGGTGCGGAACAACCGGATGACGGCCTCCGCGGTCGTCATTTTTTCCAGCCGCCGTAACAGCGCCAGTCCTTCTTCGGTGGCGTTCTGCTCGATGACGCGGTTCAGATCCGGGTAGGTCTTGGCCAGTGCGGACACCACCAGCGCGGGCAACGCAGCCAGGTAGGAGCCGTTGAGCTTGCGGAACGTGTGGCCCAGGTCGCCGACCGGCGAGCCGAGAACGGCACCGACAAGGTTGAGCTCAGGCGCGTAGTCCTCGTGCATCTCGGCCGCCCACGCGCTGGCCAATCCGCCGCCGGAGTAGCCCCACAGCCCGATCTGGCTGTCCGCGGCGAGGCCGAACCGCTCGAAACCGAGCGCGGCCCGCAAACCGTCCAGGACGGCGTAGCCGGGTTCATAGGGTGCACCCCAGATGCCGGCCGGACCCTCGTGGTCCGGAACGGACACCACCCAGCCCTCGGCCAGCGCGGCCGCGACGAGCAGATACTCCAACTGGGGCAGTGAGCCGACGGCCTTGGCATGCCGGCGCATGGCGTACGACGGGAAGCAGCGCGAAGCCACGGCGTCGATGGCGCACTGGTAGGAGACGATGTTGCGGACCTGGTCGGGGGTGTGACCGGTCGGGATGAGCACGGTGGTGACGGTGGCCTGGGGCAAACCGTTGTGGTCCGTGGTGCGGTACAGCAGCTGGGTGGCCCGCACCCGCTGCGGGATCAGTCCGAGAAAACCCAGCTGGACGTCGCGTGAACGCAGCACGGTGCCGGGTTCGGCGTGCTCGAAGCCGGCAGGCGGTTCGTAGAAGGGATCGTCACTCGGCAACAGGGGATGCGCACCACGCTCGAGCTCCTCGTGCGGGGCGCGGCCGATCCATTCGGGGCTCGGCGCCCCTGTGCTCACCGGATGCATCCCACCCTTTTTACCTTAAGAAGGGTCTAAGAAGCCAGCCGACTCACCCGGGAGGGCGCAACGCGGCAAACTCGTCGGTCACCCTCAACTGCGAGTCGGTGAAGCGATACAGCGCTGCCGGACGCCCGCCGCTGCGGCCGGGATGTGCCGTCGTCCCGGTCGGTGTGATGACGCCGCGACGGGCCAGCACGCGCTGCAGATTCGTGGCGTCGACCTGGTAGCCGAGGGCGGCTCCGTAGATGTCGCGCAACGTCGAAAGCGCGAATTCCTTTGGCGTCAGCGCAAATCCGATATTCGTGTAGGAGAGCTTGGCGACCAGTCGGGTTCGCGCGTACTCCACCATCGGGCGGTGGTCGAAGGCCATCTCCGGCAGGTCGCTGACCGGATGCCAGCGGGTGTCCGGGGGAAGTTCGGGGGAGGCGACCGAGGGCACCAGGCCGAGGAATGTCGACGCGATCGTGCGAACACCAGGCGCCCGTCCCGGGTCGGAGAAGACAGCGAGCTGTTCAAGATGAGCGATCTCGCGCACGTCGACCTTCTCGGCAAGCTGACGGCGTACCGAACTCGTCAGATCCTCGTCGGCGCGAAGGCGGCCGCCGGGCAGTGACCATTTGCCACGCTCGGGCTCCAGGGCGCGCTGCCATAACAGCACGTTAAGGGCGGGTTTACGGGAGTGTGCGTCGCCAACCTGGAATACGACGGCAAGCACTTCGTGTTCGGTGCTAGTATGAGGCACGTTTTCGATTGTAAGTCGAAAACCTCGAAAGCGAGACAGGAGGCGGAAATGACCGTCTTGGATCGTGCAGACGCCGTCGATAACGGACTCGTCGACCGCATCACCGACGGGCCCGGGGGTTACACCGGCGTGAACGGTGACGAGGAATGGGCCGCTGAGATCCGCCGGTTGGCCACCTTGCGCAACGCGACCATCCTGGCGCACAACTACCAGCTACCGGCCATTCAGGATGTCGCCGACCATGTCGGTGACTCGCTGGCGCTGTCGCGAATCGCCGCCGAGGCCGCCGAAGAGACCATCGTGTTCTGCGGCGTGCACTTTATGGCCGAGACCGCCAAGATCCTGAGCCCCGAGAAGACGGTGCTGATCCCCGACCAGCGCGCGGGCTGCTCGCTGGCCGACTCCATCACCGCTGAGGAGTTGCAGGCCTGGAAGGACGAGCACCCCGGTGCCGTTGTGGTGTCCTACGTCAACACCACGGCCGCGGTGAAGGCACTCACCGACATCTGCTGCACCTCCTCCAATGCCGTCGAGGTGGTGGCCTCCATCCCCGCCGACCGCGAGGTGCTGTTCTGCCCGGACCAGTTCCTCGGCGCACACGTGCGCCGGATGACCGGCCGGACGAATCTTCACGTGTGGGCCGGTGAGTGCCACGTGCACGCGGGCATCAACGGCGATGAGCTGGCCGACCAGGCCCGCACTCACCCCGACGCGGAGCTGTTCGTGCACCCCGAATGCGGTTGTGCCACCTCGGCTCTGTACCTCGCCGGCGAAGGCGCCTTCCCGTCGGACCGGGTCAAGATCCTGTCCACCGGCGGCATGCTCGACGCAGCCAAGGCATCGCACGCCAAGCAGGTGCTGGTCGCGACCGAGGTCGGCATGCTGCACCAATTGCGCCGTGCCGCACCGGGTATCGACTTCCAGGCCGTCAACGATCGGGCGTCCTGCAAGTACATGAAGATGATCACCCCGGCCGCCTTGCTGCGCTGCCTGGTCGACGGCGCCGACGAGGTGGACGTCGATCCCGAGACCGCCCGGCTGGCCCGCACCAGCGTGCAGCGGATGATCGAGATCGGTCAGCCCGGCGGCGGCGAATGACCCGCTCCTTCGCCTGCGGTGCCGGCGCCGCAGGTGTGGACTGGCAGCAGCGCGCCGATGTCGTGGTGATCGGCACGGGCGTCGCCGGTTTGGCCGCGGCGCTGGCCGCGCACCGAAAGGGCTGTCGTACAGTCGTTTTGAGCAAGGCGCCCGACACCGCGACGTTCTACGCACAGGGCGGGATCGCGGTGGTGCTACCGCACACCGACGACTCCGTGGACGCGCACGTCCGTGACACCCTGGCCGCCGGCGCCGGGTTGTGCGATCCCGATGCGGTGCGCTCGATCGTCGCCGACGGCTACCGCGCGGTGGCCGACCTGGTTGACGACGGCGCCCGGTTCGACGAGAGCGCTCCCGGCCAATGGGCACTCACCCGTGAAGGCGGTCACTCGCGCCGCCGCATCATCCACGCCGGCGGCGATGCCACGGGCGCCGAGGTGCAGCGCGCACTCGACCACGCGGCCGCCACCTTGGACATCCGGCGCAATCACGTTGCGCTGCAGATCCTCAGCGACGGGACGGCGGTCACCGGCGTCCTGGTCCGCAATGCGGACGGCATCGGCATCGTGCACGCCCCGTCGGTCATCCTCGCCACCGGCGGGCTGGGTCACCTCTACCGGGCGACGACCAACCCGGAAGGCTCCACCGGCGACGGCATCGCGCTGGCCCTCTGGGCCGGCGTCGGTGTCACCGACATCGAATTCGTCCAGTTCCATCCGACGATGTTGTTCGACCGCGACGGCACCGGGCGTCGACCGCTGATCACCGAGGCGCTGCGCGGTGAGGGTGCGGTCCTGCGCGACGCCCGCGGTCAGTCGGTCACCGCCGGTGTGCATCCGCTGGGCGATCTGGCGCCCCGCGACGTCGTGGCCGCGGCCATCGAGGCCAGGCTGCGCGAAAGCGGTGACGAGTGTGTGTATTTGGACGCGCGTGGCATCCAGAACTTCGCCCGACGCTTCCCGACGGTGACCGCGGCCTGCCGCGCCGCCGGGATCGACCCCACCAGTGAACCGATCCCGGTTGTGCCCGGTGCGCACTACAGCTGCGGTGGGGTGGCTACCGACGTCCACGGTCGTACCGAGCTGCCGGGGCTGCTGGCCGCCGGCGAGGTCGCTCGCACCGGCATGCACGGCGCCAACCGGCTGGCCTCCAACAGTCTGCTGGAAGGCCTTGTCGTCGGCGGCCGTGCCGGCCAAGCGGCCGTCGAGCACGCCCGCAACGTCGGTGCGCCGGTGGCCAAAGCGCAAGAGCAGCAACACAATGCGCTCGATCGGCGGGTACTGCAGACCGCGATGACCGAATTCGCCTCGGTGGTCCGCGACGGTGCCGGACTGCAGCGCCTCACCGACACCCTCGCCGAGGCCAAACCCAGGCGGATGACCACCCGCGCGGCCGCTGAGGACGTCGCACTCACCACGACCGCCCGCGCGGTGGCGGCAGCGGCGTTGGCGCGCACCGAATCCCGCGGCTGCCACCACCGCGGCGATCACCCCGAACCCGATCCCGCACAAGCCTTCAGCCGCACGCTGCACGGCGACCACGCGGCGGCCTGCCTGCGATGAAGCTCACCGACGACGAGCTCGCCGAAGCTCGCATCACGATCCGCCGTGGGCTCGACGAGGACCTGCGTTACGGCCCCGACATCACCACGTTGGCCACCGTGCCCGACGACGCCACCACCTCGGCATCGCTGGTGTCGCGCGAACCCGGTGTCGCCGCTGGAATCGACGTGGCGCTACTGGTTCTCGACGAGGTGCTCGGCGCGAACGGCTACCAGGTCGTGGACCGGGTGGACGACGGCACCCGGCTGGAAGCCGGTGCGGCGCTGCTGCGGGTGCAGGCACAGACCCGCGGCCTGCTGACCGCCGAACGGACGCTGCTCAACCTCGTGTGCCACCTGTCCGGCATCGCGACCGCCACCGCGGCGTGGGTCGACGCGGTCGAGGGCACCAACGCCAAGATCCGCGACACCCGCAAGACCCTGCCGGGCCTGCGGGCACTGCAGAAATACGCGGTGCGTGTCGGTGGCGGCGTCAACCACCGAATGGGCCTCGGCGATGCCGCGCTGATCAAGGACAACCACGTCGCGGCCGCCGGCTCGGTCGTCGCCGCCCTGCGGGCGGTTCGATCCGCGGCGCCGGACCTGCCCTGCGAGGTCGAGGTCGACACCCTCGAACAGCTCGACGAGGTGCTCGCCGAGGACGTGCAGCTGATCCTGCTCGACAACTTCCCGGTGTGGCAGACCCAAATCGCCGTCCAGCGTCGCAACGCGAACGCACCGGGTGTGCTGCTGGAGTCGTCGGGCGGCCTGAGCCTGGACACCGCCGGCGAATACGCCGGGACCGGGGTGGACTACTTGGCCGTCGGTGCGTTGACTCACTCGGTGCGGGTCCTCGACGTCGGTCTGGACCTCTGACCGAGGTCTGACTCAGGCGATATCGGCGACGAACGCGCCGACGCCGCGTTTGACCCCATTGCGGGCGATGCCCGGCAGTGAGGGGTTGTCGGTGCCCGCCGGCACCACCCGCGGGTTCACCAGGTGCAGATCCTGGCGCTTGTGGTGGATGTCGGCCTCGCCGGCGGCCAGGATGTTCTTGACCCAGTTGGTCTTGCCGTGCGCCAGCAGGATGGCCAGGGTGTCGCCCTTGCGATAGGCCGAGACGACGGTTTCGTACTGCTTGCCCGAGGTGCGGCCGCGGTGCTTGATGACCGACATGCCCGGCATGTACTTGGCCAGCGGCTTCACGGCCGGATTGAAGTACTTGATCTGGAATTTCTCGAACCAGACGGGGAACCGCATCGGCACGCCGGGGGCGTTGTTCGGGTGATCCTTGGTCGACATGGCGCCCACGTTAGGCGGCCGCGCCCCGGCGCACCAGGGACAGCACCACCGCCGCGGCCGCGAACAGGCCGGAGAACGTGCGGTTCATGGCCCGTTGCTGGCGTGGTGTGCGCAGCCAGCCCAGGAGCCGGGCCGCGAGCCCGGTGTAGGCGCCCATCACCACCAGGTCGACGACCACCATCGTCGCGCCGATCGCCAGGTACTGCGGCAGCAGCGGGGCCGTGGGAACGAGGAATTGGGGGAGCACCGCCAGCAGGAACACCAGGCCCTTCGGGTTGGTGACGTTGACCAGACAGCCGCGGACCAGCAGATTGAGCCGGCCGGCACTGATTTCGGCGCTGAGTTGTTCGCCGAGGTCAAAGGGCTTGCTCCGCCATTGGCGGACGGCGAGATAGATGAGGTAGACCACGCCGATCCACTTGATCACGGTGAACGCGACCACCGACTGCGCCACTGCCGCGCCCAGTCCGACCGCGACGGCCGCGAGTTGCAGCATCAGGCCGATCTCCAGTCCGGTGATGCTCCAATAGCCGCGCCGCAGACCGTGCGTCAGACCGGTCGCCATGGACTGGATCGCGCCCGCCCCGGGCGACACACTGATGGCGATTGCGGCGCCGACGAACGCCAGCCACAGCTCCCATTGCATAACCGCAGTATCCGGGCCATCGCGACGTGTACTCAATCGATTTTTATTCGGGTGCATCGATCGGGGACAATTGAAGCGATGACCAGCTTCGCCATGAACCGGATCGACCTGCGCGGCCGCGCGCTCACCGCCGCGTCGCTGCGTGCGGCGCTGCCCCGCGGCGGCGTGGACGTCGACGCCGTGGTCCCCAAGGTCCGGCCGATCGTCGACGATATCGCCGAGCGCGGCGCGGTCGCGGCTTTGGAGTACGGCGAGAAGTTCGACGGTGTGCGTCCCGACACCGTGCGCGTTCCGGTCGCCGCACTGGCCGATGCACTGGCCGCGCTGCCTGCCGATGTGCGCACCGCGCTGGAGGTGGCGATCGATCGCACCCGCGCCGTGCACGCCGACCAGCGCCGCACCGACACCACCACCTTGTTCGACTCCGGCGCCTCGGTCACCGAACGCTGGGTCCCCGTGGAGCGGGTGGGCCTCTACGTACCGGGCGGCAACGCCGTCTATCCGTCGAGCGTCGTGATGAACGTGGTGCCCGCCCAGACCGCCGGTGTCGACTCGCTGGTGATCGCCAGTCCGCCGCAGGCCGACCATGGAGGCCTGCCGCACCCGACGATTCTGGCGGCGGCCGCGCTGCTCGGTGTCGACGAGGTCTGGGCCGTCGGCGGTGCGCAGGCCGTCGCACTGCTGGCCTACGGCGGCACCGACACCGACGGTGCCGAGCTGGCACCGGTCGACATGGTCACCGGTCCGGGCAACATCTACGTCACGGCAGCCAAGCGGATCTGCCGTTCGCAGATCGGGATCGACGCCGAGGCCGGACCCACCGAGATCGCGATCCTGGCCGACCACACCGCCGACCCGGTGCACATCGCCGCCGATCTGATCAGCCAGGCCGAGCACGATGTGATGGCCGCCAGCGTGCTGGTGACCGACAGCACCGAGCTGGCCGAGGCCACCGAAGCCGAGCTGGCCGTGCAGCTGGAAACCACCAAGCATCGCGAGCGGGTCACCGAGGCGTTGCGTGGGCGGCAGTCTGGCATCGTGCTGGTCGACGATGTCGACACCGGCGTGCAGGTCGTGAATGCTTACGCCGCAGAACATTTGGAGATCCAGACCGCCGACGCCAATGAGGTGGCCGGCCGGATCCGCGCGGCCGGGGCGATCTTCGTCGGGCCCTGGTCGCCGGTCAGCCTCGGCGACTACTGCGCCGGGTCGAACCACGTGTTGCCGACCGCGGGCTGTGCCCGGCACTCCAGCGGCCTGTCGGTACAGACCTTCCTGCGCGGCATCCACGTCGTCGACTACACCGAGGCGGCGCTCAAAGACGTTGCCGGTCATGTGATCACCCTCGCCAAGGCAGAGGACCTGCCGGCCCACGGGGAAGCGGTCCGCCGGAGGTTCGAACGGTGACGAACATCCCCGGAGCCGGTGTGACGCTGGCTGATCTGCCGCTGCGCGATGACCTGCGCGGTAAATCTCCGTATGGTGCACCGCAGCTCGATGTGCCGGTGCGGCTGAACACGAACGAGAACCCCCACCCGCCGAGTAAAGCTCTCGTCGACGACGTCACCCGCTCGGTGGCGGCGGCCGCCGCCGACCTGCACCGTTACCCCGACCGTGACGCCGTAGCGCTGCGCGCCGATCTGGCCGCCTACCTGCGGGCTCAAACCGGCGTCGAGGTGGGTACCGAGAACCTCTGGGCGGCAAACGGATCCAACGAAATCCTGCAGCAGCTGCTGCAGGCGTTCGGCGGCCCGGGCCGAAGCGCGATCGGTTTCGTGCCGTCCTACTCGATGCACCCGATCATCTCGAACGGAACCCAGACCGAGTGGATCGAATCGGTACGCGCGGCTGACTTCACCCTCGATGTCGACACCGCGGCGACCGTCATCGCCGCCCGTGACCCCGATGTGGTGTTCATCGCGAGCCCGAACAACCCGTCGGGACAGAGCGTTCCGCTGGAGGACCTGCGACGGCTACTTGACGTCATGCGCCACGGCATCCTGATCGTCGACGAGGCCTACGGTGAGTTCTCCAGCCAGCCCAGCGCGATCGCGTTGATCGAGGAGTACCCGTCCCGGCTGATCGTCAGCCGCACCATGAGCAAGGCGTTCGCGTTCGCCGGCGGCCGGCTCGGTTACCTGATCGCTGCCCCGGCGATCATCGATGCCGTCCTGTTGGTCCGGCTGCCGTATCACCTCTCGGTGGTCACCCAGGCCGCCGCGCGCGCCGCGCTGCGCCACGCCGACGACACGCTGGGCAGCGTCGCCACGCTGATCGCTGAACGGGAACGGGTCAGTGCCGCACTGAGCGAGTACGGATTCCGCGTCATCCCCAGCGACGCCAACTTCGTCTTGTTCGGCGAATTCGCCAACGCGGCGAAGGCCTGGCAGCACTACCTCGACGACGGCGTCCTGATTCGTGATGTCGGCATTCCCGGATATTTGCGCACCACAATCGGATTGGCCGACGAGAATGACGCCTTCCTGGCCGCCAGTGCACGGCTGGCCGCCTCCGAACTGGCCCACATAGGAGCACCATGAGCCGCACCGCAAAGGTCGAGCGCAAGACCCGCGAGTCCGACATCGTCGTCGAACTCGACCTCGACGGCACCGGTGACGTCAGCGTGCATACCGGTGTGCCGTTCTTCGACCACATGCTGACCGCGCTGGGCACCCATGCGAGCTTTGATCTGGCGATCACCGCCAAGGGCGATGTCGACATCGAAGGCCACCACACCATCGAGGACACCGCGATCGTTCTGGGCACCGCGCTGGGGCAGGCGCTCGGCGACAAGAAGGGGATCCGCCGATTCGGCGACGCCTTCATCCCGATGGACGAGACGCTGGCCCACGCCGCGGTCGACGTCTCCGGCCGCCCCTACTTCGTGCACACCGGCGAACCCGACTACATGGTCGACTTCACCATTGCCGGCTCGAGCGTCCCGTACCACACGGTCGTGAACCGGCACGTGTTCGAGTCGCTGGCGTTCAATGCCCGCATCTCGCTGCACGTCCGCACTCTCTACGGCCGCGACCCGCACCACATCACCGAGGCGGAATACAAGGCGGTGGCCCGCGCGTTGCGCCAGGCCGTCGAGCCCGATCCCCGGGTCTCCGGCGTGCCGTCCACCAAAGGCTCACTGTGACACCGGTTTCCCGCAAGAAGGATGTGGTCGTCCTCGACTACGGTTCAGGCAACCTGCGCTCGGCGCAACGAGCGCTGGAGCGCACCGGGGCAGACGTCGAGGTGACCGCTGACGCGCAGCGCGCGTTGAACGCCGACGGCCTGGTCGTGCCCGGGGTCGGCGCCTTCGAGGCGTGCATGACCGGCCTGCGCGGGATCGGCGGCGACCGCATCATCGCCGACCGGGTGGCCGCGGGCCGTCCCGTGCTCGGTGTGTGCGTGGGGATGCAGATCCTGTTCGCCCACGGCGTGGAGTTCGGGGTCGAATCGCAAGGGTGCGGACAGTGGCCGGGTTCGGTGACCCGACTCGATGCGCCGGTGATCCCGCACATGGGCTGGAACGTCGTCGAAGCGGCACCGGACAGCGTGCTGTTCAAAGGCTTGGACGCCGACACCCGGTTCTACTTCGTGCACTCCTACGCCGCACAGAAGTGGGAGGGTGCACCTGAGGCGAAGCTGACCTGGGCCAGTCACCATGTGCGGTTTCTGGCCGCCGTCGAGGACGGGCCGCTGTCAGCGACACAATTTCATCCGGAAAAGAGCGGCGACGCCGGTGCGGCGCTGCTCACCAATTGGGTTGAGGGGCTGTAAGTGCCACTGATTTTGTTGCCCGCCGTCGACGTGGTCGACGGTAAGGCGGTCCGTCTCCTGCAAGGTAAGGCCGGCAGCGAGACCGAGTACGGCTCGGCGCTGGACGCCGCGCTGACCTGGCAGCGCGACGGCGCCGAATGGATTCACCTGGTGGATCTCGACGCCGCGTTCGGCCGCGGCTCCAACCGTGAGCTGCTGGCCGAAGTGGTCGGTGCGCTCGACGTGAAAGTCGAACTGTCCGGCGGCATTCGCGATGACGAGTCGCTCAAAGCCGCGCTGGCCACCGGCTGTACTCGCGTGAACATCGGCACGGCTGCGCTGGAAAACCCGCTGTGGTGTGCCGCCGCAATCGCCGAGTACGGCGACAAGGTGGCCGTCGGTCTCGACGTGCAGGTCGTGGAGGGCGAGCACCGGCTGCGTGGCCGCGGCTGGGAGACCGACGGCGGCGACCTGTGGCATGTGCTGGAGCGCCTCGATAGTGAGGGCTGTTCGCGGTTCGTCGTCACCGACGTCACCAAGGACGGCACGCTCACTGGACCCAATCTCGACCTGCTCGAGGGTGTCGCCGAGTGCACCGACGCGCCGGTGATCGCCTCCGGGGGAGTGTCGAGCCTGGACGACCTGCGCGCGATCGCGACGCTGACCGACAGCGGCGTAGAAGGCGCGATCGTCGGAAAGGCGCTCTACGCCGGCCGATTCACGCTGCCGGAGGCGCTCGCCGCGGTGAGTCGGTAGTGGACCTCGACACGCTGGTGGCCCAGGCGGCCGCGATTCTGGACGAGGCGTCCAAGCCGTTCATCGCCGGGCACCGAGCCGACTCGGCCGTGCAGAAGAAGGGCAACGATTTCGCCACCGAGGTCGACCTGGCCATCGAACGCCAGGTCGTTCAGGCCTTGGAGTCGACGACCGGCATCGGCGTGCATGGCGAGGAATTCGGCGGTGCACCCATCGATTCCGAGCTGGTATGGGTGCTCGACCCGATCGACGGCACCTTCAACTACGCAGCGGGATCGCCGATGGCCGCGATCCTGCTGGGGCTGCTGCACAACGGCGAGCCCGTCGCCGGGCTGACCTGGCTGCCGTTCACCGATCAGCGCTACAGCGCGGTGGCCGGCGGTCCGGTGTACTACAACGGCGAAGCGCAACCGCCGATCGGGCACGGCGAGATCGGTCAGTGCGTCATCGGCATCGGCACGTTCAACGTCGACTGGCGGGGGCGGTTCCCCGGCCGTTATCGGCTGGCCGTGCTGGAGAACTTGAGCCGGGTCTGCAGCAAGCTGCGGATGCACGGCGCCACCGGTATCGATATCGCGTTCGTGTCGTCCGGAATCATGGGCGCGGCAATCAGTTTCGGCGACCACATCTGGGACCACGCCGCGGGGGTGGCGCTGGTCCGCGCCGCGGGCGGGATCGTCACCGACCTGTCCGGTGAGCAGTGGACGCCGTCGTCGCGGGCCGCGTTGGCCGCCGCGCCCGGCGTGCACGAGCACGTCATGGAGATCCTCGACCGGGTCGGACCGCCGGAGAACTACCTCTGATGGACGTTGCGGTGCGTGTGATTCCCTGCCTGGACGTCGACGCCGGGCGGGTGGTCAAAGGTGTCAACTTCGAGAACCTGCGCGACGCAGGCGATCCCGTCGAGCTGGCGGCCGTCTATGACGCCGAGGGCGCCGACGAGCTGACCTTCCTGGACGTCACGGCGTCCTCGTCGGGTCGCGCGACCATGCTGGATGTGGTGCGCCGCACCGCCGAACAGGTCTTCATCCCGCTCACCGTCGGCGGCGGTGTGCGCTCGGTGGAGGACGTCGACATGCTGCTGCGGGCCGGGGCCGACAAGGTCTCGGTGAACACCGCCGCGATCGCGCGCCCGGAACTGCTGGCCGAATTGTCGCGGCAGTTCGGCTCGCAGTGCATCGTGTTGTCGGTGGACGCCCGCACGGTGCCCGCGGGATCGACGAGCACCCCGTCCGGCTGGGAGGTCACGACCCACGGTGGTCGGCAGGGGACCGGGATCGATGCGGTCGAATGGGCCAGGCGCGGGGCAGAATTGGGCGTCGGCGAGATCCTGCTGAACTCGATGGATGCCGACGGCACCAAGGCCGGTTTCGACCTGGCGATGCTGCGTGCGGTCCGCAAGGCCGTCACGGTCCCGGTGATCGCCAGCGGGGGCGCCGGCGCGGTGGACGACTTCGCGCCCGCCGTGGAGGCGGGGGCGGACGCGGTGCTGGCGGCCAGCGTCTTCCACTTCGGCGAACTGACGATCGGTGAGGTGAAGGCGGCGATGGCACGCGAAGGGATCACCGTCCGATGAGCGCAGCGAAGAGGACGAATCGGGGGGGAGTCCGATGAGCGCAGCGAAGAGGACGAATCGGGGTGGCGTGCGATGAGCCTCGACCCGGATATCGCCAAGCGGCTCAAGCGCGATGCCAACGGCCTGTTCGCCGCGATCGCCCAGGAACGCGGCACCGGTGACGTGCTGATGGTGGCGTGGATGGACGACGAGGCGCTGGCCCGCACGCTGGAGACCCGCGAAGCCACTTATTACTCGCGGTCGCGGGGGGAGTACTGGGTCAAGGGCGCGACCTCCGGGCACACCCAGCATGTGCACTCGGTGCGCCTGGACTGCGACGGCGACGCGGTGCTGCTGGAAGTGGACCAGGTCGGCGGGGCATGCCACACCGGTGATCACAGCTGCTTCGACGCCGACCAGTTGCTCGGGCCCGAGAGCTGAGCACCGTCTTCTAGACGCATCCCAAGAAAATGTATGACCATTGCGGGGGCCACCGTGCCGGTATGGTCTAATTGCGGCGTTCTCGTTGACCTCCGTCATTAGTGGTCATACACTCGGGGCATAGATGTCCGTGCTGAAGGAGACTCCCATGCCCGTGCACGCTCCCAACGTCTTCGACGCTGACCTGCCGACGATCAGTTATGACCTCACCGCGACGCCGCAGGACATCCTCGATGACCTGCGCAGCGCGCAATCGCGCGCGCCGATCGCCATCGGGCCTCTCGGCCCGGAGATCCTGTCCTACGAGTTGGCCCGGGAGATACTGCGCGACAACAGGTTCCGACTGCCGCCGGGTATCACCCTGGCGGCGCAGGGCATCACGTCGGGTCCGCTGTACGACAAGCTGACGACCAGCCTCCTGGGTTTGGAAGGCGCGCCACATGTCCGGCTGCGCAAACTGGTGTCCAAGGCGTTCACTCCCCGTGCCACGTCGCGTCTTTCCGACACGATCCAGGAGGTCGTCAACAGACTGATCGATCGAGTCATGGACGCCGGGCGCTGCGACGTCGTCACCGACATCGCCCGTCCCTATCCCACCCCGATCATCTGCGCCCTGATCGGCGCGCCTCGCGAGGATTGGCAGCTGTTCTCGGATTGGACCGAGGAGATCTTCAAGGCCTTCAATTTCCAGCCTGATGCGAACTTCGACGAGTCCGCGATCATGCGCGCGTGGGGCGAGCTCGATGCCTACGTCGACGACATGGTCGCCGCCCGCCGAGACAACCTGACCGACGACCTGCTGTCAGAACTCATTCGCGCGGAAAGTGACGGCGAGAAGCTGAATCTGGAGGAGCTCCGAGGGCTGGTCGCCGGCTTCTTGATGGCGGGGACCGACACCACACGAAACCAACTGGCGGCGTCGGTACAGGTGCTCTGCGAGCATCCGGATCAGTGGGCGAAGCTGGGTGAGCAACCGGAACTCGGGATGCAGGCCGTCGACGAAAGCATGCGCCACTCGCCCGCGGCCTGCATCGTGCCGCGAGCAGCCGTGGAGGATGCCGAGTTCGGCGGTTATCTGTTTCCCGCCGGGACCTTCGTCTTCGCGAACTCCTTTGCCGCCAACCGCGATCCCGCGATCTATGAGGATGCCGACCGCTTCGACATCTCGCGTACAAACGTGCCACCGATCCTGACCTTCGGCGGCGGTGCCCACTACTGCCTCGGGGCCAATCTCGCACGCCGGGAACTGGCCGAAGCCCTCGTCGTGCTCACCCGGCGCCTGTCCGCGCCGCAGCGCGTCGGCCCGGCCCCATGGAAATCCGTGCTGGGAATGACCGGTCCAACAACACTTCCCATCACCTTCGACGTCGACATGCTTGCGGGGGCCAATGCGTAGTCGCGGCTGGGCGGGGGTGACGCCCGCCTCAGACGAGGAGGCGATTGCCCGAATCCTCGACGCGGTCGACGAAGTGGTGGCCGAACAGGGTCCGGCGATCCGGCTTGCCGACGTCGCTCGCAAGCTCGGTGTCACGCGCCAGACGGTGTACCGCTATTTCCCGAATGCCGACGCGCTGCTCATTGCCAGCTCGATGCGTGCCGTCGACGGATTCATCGACCAGGTCGTCGAACACGTCCGCGGCCTCAACGACCCGGTTTCAGCCGTTGTCGAGAGCGTGTCGTTCGGGATCGAGAACCTCGGCGGCGATCCGCAGCTGGAGAATCTGCTCACCCGCCGATATGAGGGCGACGCCGTCACCTCACTGACATCGGACACGGCGATCACGTTCTGCTTGTCGGTCTTTCACCGCTTCGATGTGGACTGGGAACTGCACGGTTTCGATGCCTCGGCACTCCGAGATCTGTGTGAAATGACGGCGCGCACCGTGCAATCGCTGCTGACCGATCCCCGGCAACCCGGGCAAGACGGAACCGAACTGCGTCGTTTCCTCAGACGCTGGCTCGGTCCAGCGATCCTCTACCCGCGGATGGCGTCACTGTAGCGATTTGGCCCGCGCGCTCCAGCGGCCCTCGTGGTAGCCGACCTCGATCGGATGCGAGAACGCGGCGGTGACGTTGTCGGTCGAGATGGTTTCGCGCGCAGGCCCGCTGGCCACGGTCCGGCCGTCGGCGATCAGCAGCGCATGCGTGGTGGTGGTCGGCAGCTCTTCGAGGTGATGGGTCACCAGGATCGACGCCACGTCGGGGTGGATCCGGTCAAGATCGTCGATGGTTTGCAGCAGCTGCTCACGCGCCGCAACATCAAGCCCGGTCGTCGGCTCGTCCAACAGCAGCAGTTCGGGCTCCGAAACCAGTGCCCGCGCAATGAGAGTGCGGCCCCGTTCACCCTGTGACAGCGTCGGCCACACCTCATCGGCCTTGCCGGTCATGCCCACCGCGGCGATCATCGCGTCGGCGTGCTCGGCCTCCGCGGGGCTCGGCGTCCAACGCATGGGAAGGTCAATGGTGGCGGTGATACCGGTCAGCACGACCTCACGCACCGTGAGCGAATATTGAAGGCGGTGACGCGGATTCACGTGCCCGATTAATCGGCGCAGCGTGGCCAGATCGGTGCGCCCCATCCGACCGCCGAGCACCGTCACCGTGCCGGTGGTGGGGAACGTCACCGCGGCGCAGAACCCGAGCAGGGTGCTCTTGCCGGCGCCGTTGGGGCCCAACAGTGCCCAGTGCTCGCCCCGCTGAACCGTGAGTGAGATGCCGTCGATGATCTGTTTGCCGTTGCGGCGAAACGTCACATCGTCGAGTTGCAGAACCGGATTCACAATGCGCGGTCAGGCCTTCTGGCGCTGACGCAGCACCTCCAGCGCCTTATCGGCGTGGCTGTCCATGTTGAGCTCGCTGGCGATGACCTCGAGCACCGTGCGATCGGTGTCGATGACGAACGTCGTCCGCTTGACCGGCATCAGCTTGCCCAGCAGCCCGCGCTTGACCCCGAACGCGGTGGCCACCGCACCGTCGGCATCCGACAGCAGCGGGTAGTCGAAACTCTGCGAGTCGGCGAACCGGGCCTGCTTCTCGACGGCGTCGGTGCTGATGCCCACCCGGCTCGCGCCCAGCGCGGCGAACTCGGAGGCGAGGTCGCGGAAATGGCACGCTTCCTTGGTGCACCCGGGCGTCATCGCGGCGGGGTAGAAGAACAGCACGATCGGTCCGTCGGCCAGCAGCTCAGTCAGGGAGCGCACCGTGCCGGTCTGGTCCGGCAGTTCGAAGTCCGCAACCCGGTCTCCACGTTTCATGGGTGCAGGCTACGCCGGTCAAATGGGCTCGGCGGGTCTGGGAGGATGTATCCGTGCAATCCAACCTCGCCGCCACCACCACGCGCGAGGAGTTCCGGGCGCTGGCCGCCGAACATCGCGTGGTGCCGGTGATCCGCAAGGTGCTCGCTGACAGCGAGACACCCCTGTCGGCCTACCGGAAACTGGCAGCCAACCGCCCCGGAACCTTCCTGCTCGAGTCCGCCGAGAACGGCCGCTCGTGGTCGCGATGGTCGTTCATCGGGGCGGGTGCGCCGTCCGCGCTGACCGTGCGTGACGGCGAGGCCGTCTGGCTGGGCGCCACTCCGCAGGACGCCCCGACGGGCGGCGATCCGCTCACGGCGCTGCACGAGACGATGGCGCTGCTGTCCACCGAGTCGCTCGCCGGCATGCCGCCGCTGTCGAGCGGGATGGTCGGGTTCTTCGCCTACGACTTCGTCCGGCGCCTGGAGCGACTGCCGGAATTGGTCGTCGACGATCTCGGGTTGCCCGACATGCTGCTGTTGCTCGCCACCGATCTGGCCGCCGTCGATCATCACGAGGGCACCATCACCCTGATCGCCAACGCGGTGAACTGGAACGGCACCGACGACCGCGTGGACTGGGCCTACGACGACGCCGTCGCGCGCCTCGACGTGATGACCACGGCGCTGAGCCAGTCGCTGTCGTCGACGGTGGCGACGTTCTCGCGACCGCAGCCCCGGCACCGCTCGCAGCGCACGATGGAGGAGTACAGCGAGATCGTCGAGCGGCTGGTCAAGGAGATCGAGGCCGGCGAGGCGTTCCAGGTGGTGCCGTCGCAGCGCTTCGAGATCGATACCGCCGTCGACCCGATCGACGTGTACCGGATGCTGCGGGTGACCAATCCCAGCCCGTACATGTACCTCATGCACGTGCCCGATGAGACTGGGGGAACGGCCTTTTCGATCGTCGGCTCCAGCCCGGAATCTTTGGTGACGGTCAAGGACGGCTGGGCCACCACGCATCCGATCGCCGGGACCCGGTGGCGTGGTCAGACCGAGGAGGAAGACCAGCTGCTGGAGAAGGAGCTGCTGGCCGATGAGAAGGAACGCTCGGAGCATCTGATGCTGGTCGATCTCGGCCGCAACGATCTTGGCCGGGTGTGCGTCCCGGGCACGGTGCGCGTGGAGGATTACAGCCACATCGAGCGGTACAGCCACGTCATGCACATCGTCTCGACGGTCACCGGGCTGCTCGCCGACGGCCGCACGGCGCTGGACGCGGTGACGGCCTGCTTCCCGGCCGGCACCCTCACCGGGGCGCCGAAGGTGCGGGCGATGGAACTGATCGAAGGGGTTGAGAAGACCCGCCGCGGCCTGTACGGCGGCGTCGTCGGATACCTGGACTTCGCCGGCAATGCGGACTTTGCCATCGCCATCCGCACCGCGCTGATGAGCAAGGGCACCGCCTACGTGCAGGCCGGTGGCGGTGTGGTGGCCGACTCCAACGGTCCCTACGAGTACAACGAGTCCGCCAACAAGGCCAAGGCGGTGCTGAGCGCGATCGCCGCCGCCGAGACGCTGGGCGCGCCGTGATGATCCGCATCGGACAGCTGTTGCTGGTGGTCTCGGCGGTGCTGCTCTGGGTGGCGTCGCGGATGGTGTGGGTGTCGGCGACGTCGTTCGACGGCCTCGGTCAACCCAAGACCGTGACGCTGACGGGAGCCAGCTGGTCCAACGCGCTGCTGCCGTTGGCGGTGCTGCTGCTGGCCGCGGCGGTGGCCGGGCTGGCGGTGCGGGGATGGGGTCTGCGGGCGGTCGCGGTGCTCGTGGCGGTGGTGACCCTGCTGCTCGGCTATCTCGGCGTCAGCCTGATCGTCACCCCCGACGTCGGCCCCCGTGCCGCCGAACTCGCCCAGTTCCCGGTGGCAACGCTGGTGGCCAGCGACCGGCACTATGTCGGCGCCGGGCTGACCATCGGCGCCGCGGCGTGTGCGCTGGTCGCCGCGGTGCTACTGATGCGCTCGGCGGCCACCGGGCGGCAGGCCACGGCCAAATACGCCGCACCGGCGGTTCGCCGCAGCGCTGCGCGCAACGAGGAGGCCGAGCCGGGGGTGTCGGAGCGGGGGATGTGGGATGCGCTCGACGAAGGTGTCGATCCCACAGATCGCCGCACCGACACCGAGGGTCGGTGACGAATGCGCGGCTCGATACGACTACCCTTCACAAGACGACTTAAGCCACATCGCCACGGCGTGAGAAGGGATCCGGCAGCCATGAGTTCGGCAACCGTGCTCGACTCCATCATCGAGGGAGTGCGCGAAGACGTTGCCGCCCGCGAGGCGATCGTGAGCCTCGATGAGGTCAAGGCCGCTGCCGAGGCGGCGCCGGCTCCGTTGAACGTGCTGGCCGCGCTGCGGGCGCCGGGTATCGCCGTGATCGCCGAAGTCAAGCGCGCCAGTCCTTCCCGGGGTGAACTCGCCAACATCGCCGACCCCGCCGAGCTGGCTCGCGCGTATGAGAGCGGCGGCGCCCGGGTGATCAGTGTGCTGACCGAGGAGCGCCGATTCGACGGCTCCTTGGCGGACCTGGACGCGGTGCGCTCTGCGGTACGAATTCCGGTGCTGCGCAAGGACTTTATCGTCCGGCCTTACCAGATCCACGAGGCCAGGGCACACGGTGCCGACATGCTGCTGCTGATCGTGGCCGCACTCGAGCAGCCGGCCTTGGAGTCGCTGCTGGAGCGCACCGAGTCCCTCGGCATGACGGCGTTGGTGGAGGTGCACACCGAAGAAGAGGCCAGCCGGGCTCTGGAGGCCGGGGCCAAGGTGATCGGTGTGAATGCCCGCGACCTCAAGACCCTGCAGGTGGACCGGGACTGCTTCGCGCGGATCGCCCCGGGGTTGCCGTCCGACATCATCCGGGTCGCCGAATCCGGCGTGCGGGGGACCGGTGACCTGCTGGCCTACGCCGGCGCCGGGGCCGACGCGGTGCTCGTCGGCGAGGGCTTGGTCACCAGCGGGGATCCGCGCAGCGCCGTCGCTGACCTGGTCACCGCGGGAGCTCATCCCTCCTGCCCGAAGCCAGCTCGCTGAGTCGTGGCTGATCTCTCCACTCCGAACGTGCCGCGCATGAGTGCGGCCGTCGCCGAGCCGACCGCGCATGAGCCCGACGCCCGCGGCCACTTCGGGGTCTTCGGTGGACGCTATGTGGCCGAGGCACTGATGGCCGTGATCGAGGAAGTGACGGCCGCCTACGAAAAGGCCCGGACCGACCAGGAATTTCTCGATCGCCTCGACAACCTGCAGACCCACTACGCCGGACGGCCGTCGCCGCTCTACGAAGCGGTCCGGTTGAGCGAGCACCTGGGCGGAGCGCGGATCTTCCTCAAGCGCGAAGACCTCAACCACACCGGTTCGCACAAGATCAACAACGTGCTCGGACAGGCGCTGCTGGCCAAGCAGATGGGCAAGACTCGGGTCATCGCCGAGACCGGCGCCGGCCAGCACGGGGTCGCGACCGCGACGGCATGCGCGCTGCTGGGCCTGGAGTGCGTGATCTACATGGGCGCGGTGGACACCGCGCGCCAGGCGCTCAACGTGGCGCGGATGCGACTGCTCGGCGCCGAGGTGGTGTCGGTGGAGTCGGGATCCAAGACACTCAAGGACGCCATCAACGACGCTTTCCGCGACTGGGTCACCAACGCCGATCGGACCTACTACTGCTTCGGCACCGCGGCCGGCCCGCACCCGTTCCCGATGATGGTGCGCGATTTCCAGCGCATCATCGGCCTGGAAGCCCGGGCGCAGATGCTGGCACAGGCCGGCCGGCTGCCTGACGCGATTGCCGCGTGCGTGGGTGGCGGTTCCAACGCGATCGGCATCTTCCACCCCTTCATCGATGACACGTCGGTGCGGCTCGTCGGATTCGAAGCGGCCGGCGACGGCGTCGAAACCGGTAGGCACGCAGCGACTTTCACCGGTGGAACGCCCGGTGCATTCCAGGGCTCGTACTCGTACCTGCTGCAGGACCAGGACGGCCAGACCATCGAGTCGCATTCGATCTCAGCAGGTTTGGACTATCCGGGCGTCGGGCCCGAGCATGCGTTCCTCAAGGACATCGGTCGCACCGAGTACCAGCCGATCACCGACACCGAGGCCATGGACGCGTTCCGGCTGCTGTGCCGATTGGAGGGCATCATCCCGGCCATCGAATCCGCGCACGCGGTGGCGGGCGCGGTGAAGCTGGCGGCTGAGCTGGGGCCCCATTCGATCATCCTGGTCAACCTGTCCGGCCGCGGGGACAAGGATGTGGAGACGGCGGCCAAGTGGTTCGGGCTGTTCGACGGGTCCGGCCCGGGAGCCTCATGACGGTCCAGCACAGCCAGTCGGGCCGGCTGGGTTCGGTCTTCGCGACGTGCCACGACGAGGGTCGGGCTGCGTTGATCGGCTACCTGCCGACCGGTTATCCGTCCGTTGACGTCTCGATCGACGCCCTGGTCGCGCTGGTCGAATCGGGTTGCGACATCGTCGAAGTCGGTGTTCCGTATTCCGACCCGGGGATGGATGGCCCGGTCATCGCGACCGCGACCGAGGCAGCGTTGCAGGGCGGTGTCCGGGTTCGCGACACGCTGCGCGCGGTGGAGGCGATCAGCGCCGCCGGCGGTCACGCGGTGGTGATGACGTATTGGAACCTGATGCTGCACTACGGGATTGACGCGTGGTCGCGCGACCTGGCGGCCGCCGGGGGATTGGGCATGATCACTCCGGACCTGATTCCCGACGAGGCCGACGAGTGGCTGGCTGCCGCCGAGACGTACGACCTGGATCGCATCTTTCTGGTGGCGCCGTCGTCGACCCCGGAGCGGCTGACGAAAACCGTGGAAGCCTCGCGGGGGTTCGTCTATGCGGCGTCGACCATGGGTGTCACCGGTGCCCGTGACGTCGTGTCCAGCGCCGCACCGGAACTGGTCGCACGGGTCAAGGTAGTCTCGGATATCCCCGTCGGGGTCGGTCTTGGTGTGCGCTCACGTGAGCAGGCCGCCGAGATCGCGGCCTTCGCCGACGGGGTCATTGTGGGTTCGGCTCTGGTGTCGGCGCTGACCGACGGGTTGGCGGCGGTGCGGACGCTGACCGAGGAGCTGGCCGTGGGTGTGCGACAGAAGGTGTCTGCTTCGTGACGACAACCGTCTTGGCCTATTTCCCGAGCCCGCCGCAAGGTGTGTGGCATCTGGGCCCGGTCCCGATTCGGGCCTACGCACTGTGCATCATCGCCGGGATTATCGCCGCGCTGGTGATCGGCGACCGACGTTGGGCGGCGCGTGGTGGTGAGCGCGGTGTCATCTACGACATCGCGCTGTGGGCCGTGCCGTTCGGTCTAATCGGTGGCCGGCTCTATCACCTGATGACTGACTGGCGGACCTATTTCGCCGAGGGTGGCGCAGGTATCGGGGCGGCACTGCGGATCTGGGATGGTGGCCTCGGCATCTGGGGTGCGGTCGCCCTTGGCGGGGTCGGCGCATGGATTGCCTGCCGGCGCAGGGGGATTCCGTTGCCGGCGTTCGGTGATGCGATTGCGCCGGGCATTGTTCTGGCCCAGGCGATCGGCCGGCTCGGCAACTACTTCAATCAGGAGCTCTACGGCCGCGAGACGACAGTGCCGTGGGGCATGGAGATCTTTTACCGGCGGGACTCGTCCGGGATGGTCGACGTGCATTCCCTCGACGGGGTGTCGACCGGACAGGTCGCCGGTGTGGTGCAGCCGACGTTCCTCTACGAGTTGTTGTGGAACGTCGCGGTGTTCGTCTTCTTGCTCTGGATCGACCGGCGGTTCAAGATCGGTCACGGGCGCCTGTTCGCGGCGTATGTGGCGGCGTACTGCGTCGGCCGGTTCTGGGTCGAGTTGCTGCGCGACGACACCGCCACTCATATCGCGGGTATCCGGGTGAACTCGTTCACGTCGGTGTTCGTGTTCATCGGCGCGATCGTGTACATCCTGTTGGCGCCCAAGGGCCGTGAGGATCCGGCCACGCTCGGCGGCACGCACGCGACCGAGGCGCCCGACGAGGAGTCGCCTGCCGAGAAGATGGCCGAGGATCTGGTGGCCGTCGCCACCGGCGGCGGAATCACCGCCGCCGCGGCCGTGGCCGCTGAGCACGACTCCGAAGATGCCGCGGCTGTTGGTGATACGGCCGAGGCTGAGGCAGAGCCCGAGCCGGAGGCTAAGGCCGAGGCCGGGCCGGAAGCGGAGCCCGAGGCTGAGGTCGAGCCCGAAGCTGAGCCCGAGCCTGAGGCTGAGGCTGAAGCGGAGCCCGAAGCTGAGGCCGAGGCCGAGCCGGAGGCTGAGGCCGAGCCCGAAGCCGAGCCGGAGCCTGAGGCCGAGCCGGAGCCTGAGGTCGAGCCCGAGCCTGAGGCCGAACCGCAGCCAACGGCTGAGGTCGAGCCCGAGCCCGAAGCAGAGCCCGAGCCCGACACTATCGCTGTGACAGCACCGCCCGCCCAGACCCGTGGATTCCGCACCGTGGTGCGCCGCGTGCTGTGGGGCGTCGAAGTCCACCGCGACTGACCTCTTCGGCGCGCATCCGCTGAGCGGATCAAAACTGTCGTAGCCCTATGGCCCGTTCTAGGTGGCTCTCGCAGTACCTGTATCGCCACGGTCTCCCAGTCGTGTCGAACGCCTGTCAATCTGGTTGAGTCGGCCCGCGACAAACAGAGACGGAGACCAATGGCAAACAGCCGATTCACCACGCACGCAGAACTTTTCGACCTGAGCGGAAAGTACGCGCTCGTCACTGGCGGCACCAAGGGTATCGGCATGATGATCGCACGCGGCCTCCTCCAGGCGGGCGCACGCATCGTCGTCAGCTCTCGCAATGCCGACGCGTGTGCGCAGGCACAGCACGAACTGTCTGAATTCGGCACGGTCCACGCATATCCGGCCGACCTGTCCAAGCACGACGAGTGTCGGCGGCTCGCTGATCACGTCACGGCCGACTTCCAACGCCTGGACATCCTCGTCAACAACGCGGGAGCGATGTGGCGCGAGCCGCTGGAAACATTCCCGGACGAGGCGTGGGACGCCGTGATCGACCTCAACCTCAAGTCGCCGTTCTGGCTGGTGCAGTCGCTACTTCCCGCACTCCGCGCGGCAGGCACAGCCGATGATCCTGCGCGGATCATCAACATCGGCAGTATCGCCGCCATCCACGTCGCGCAGTCGCCCAATTACTCCTACGCCAGCAGCAAAGCGGCCCTGCACCAACTCACCAGAGTGCTTGCCAGAGAGCTGGGCCCGCAGCACGTCACGGTGAACGCGGTAGCGCCGGGACCCTTCCCGTCGCAGATGATGGCGTCGACACTCGAGGTCGTGGGCGACACGATCGCGGCAACGGCCCCTCTGCGCCGGCTCGGCCGCGACGACGACATGGCTGGTGTTGCCGTGTTTCTCGCCAGCCGAGCCGCGTCCTACCTCACTGGCGCCATCATCCCGGTGGACGGCGGCATCGCGACGACTGCATCGGGCACCCCCTAACTGTCGGCTCAGGCCTACGGTGAAGTGATGACCACGATGGATCTGCGCGCCGACATCCGGGAGTTTCTCAGCTCGCGTCGCGCCCGCATCACACCTGAGCAGGCGGGCCTGCCGGCTTACGGCGGTCACCGTCGGGTCAAAGGCCTGCGTCGCGAGGAGGTAGCGCTGTTGGCGAGGATATCCGTCGACTACTACGTGCGCATGGAGCGCGGCAGCCTCGCCGGTAGCTCCGACGGTGTACTCGAGGCGTTGGCTTCTGCGCTGAGACTCGACGAAGCCGAGCGCGACCACCTGTTCCACCTCGCGCGCCAGTCCGGGGCGCCCACAGGGGCTCGTCGGCCCAGGCCTACCGGGGTGCTGCGCTCGACATTGCAGCAGGTGCTCGACGCCATCTCGGACGCGCCGGCCTGGATCTGTAACGGGCGTTATGACGTCCTCGCGACGAATTCGCTTGCTCGAGCGCTGTTCTCACCAGTGCTGTCCGACCCGCGACGGCCCGCAAACACCGCGCGGTTCGTTTACCTGGACCCCGAGGCGGCCGAAGCATTCTTCGTCGACTACGACCACATCGCCGGTGACGTGGCTGCGAAACTGCGCATGGAGGCCGGTCGCAATCCACACGACGAGGGTCTCATCGCGCTGGTCGGCGAATTGTCAACGCGCAGTGAGCTGTTCCGGCAGCGGTGGGCATCCCAGGACGTCCGGCTCCATCGATCCGGCCGCAAGCGGATGCATCATCCGGTCGTGGGTCGACTTGATTTGGATGTCGAGTCATTGGAACTGCCGGCCGATCCCGGCCTGCACCTGACCGTCTACACCGCACCACCTGACACATCGACCGCTGACAATATGGCGCTCCTGGCATCGTGGGCGGCCACTGAGGCTCGGCCGGCCAGCAGTTGACGCGTCACCGCGGTGACTCGACGGCCGAGGTGTTCGCACGTGCGTACATCGGCCTCGTGCACCGCTTGCGGATCGGCGTCGACATCGGTGGAGGCGCCGGCTCCGAGCCAGAAGCCGAGTCGGTTGAGCTCGAATTCGCTTGCGGCGCTGGTGTTCCACCCTGCGGTCAGGCCGAGGTTGACCCAGTGCATGTGATGCTGCGCGGCGAACACCGCCAACGCGCTGAGCGTCTGCAGCTTGTCGCCGGCCTTCGATCCGGAGTTGGTGAATCCGGCACCGACCTTGTCGCGCCACGTGCCCTCCATGCAGCGTCGGCCCGTGCGTTCAGCGAACGCCTGGAACCCGGCCGACACGTTGCCCATATAGGTCGGGCAACCGAAGATGATCGCGTCGGCGCCATCGAGCACCGGCCAGTCGTCGTCACCGACGGTGTCGACCGCGATCAGTCGAACGTGGGCCTCGGCGGTCTCGGCGCCACGACCGACAGCTTGGGCCAACGTCGCGGTGTGGCCGAAGCCCGAGTGGTAGGCCACCACAACCTGAGGTGTCACCATGCTTGTCCTCCGTATGCGCTGTCGGCCACCTCGCGGTAGCGCTGCTGCCAGTCGGGAATCTCCGTCCCGGCCAGGTGAGCTTCGAGCCGATCGAGGTAAGCATGCGTGCCTGGTCGAAAACCGTTGGCGTTGCGCACCCCCAGGCCACGATGGCTGAATCGCAGCAGCGTTCCTTCCCCGTCGGGCGACAGCTCGTACCGCACGACGCCGGGCTCGACGATCCGCTGGTTCCACTCGTGCTCGAAAACATGCGGCGGATCCCAAACCAGAATCCGGCCGGTCATCCGCTTCCGTTCGGCCGGAATCGGCGGTGCGGCCGGCGTCATCTCGATCGTCCCGCCCTCACGCGCATCGATGGACGTGGCGCCCATCCACTGCCCGCGCTCGGCGGGATCGGTGATCGCGGCCCACACCCGCTCGATGGGGTGGGGGAGCCGTCGCTCGAAAGTGAGTATCGCCCGGTCGTTTTCGATACTGAGTTGGCCCTCGCGGCTGATCATGAATTCTCCTTGCTCTTGTTCAGGTGGCGCTCAAGTGCGTCGAGATGACCGGTCCAGAACTGGCGGTACTGCTCGATCCAGCTGTCAATCGCCACGAGTCCATCGGCACGTAATGCATAGATCCGCCGCTGCGCGTCTGGACGCACCTCGACCAGGCCGACCTCGCGCAGGATGCGCAAGTGCCGCGACACCGACGGCTGGGTCAAATCCGGCAGCGCCGCAACGAGTTCGCCCGCGGTGCGGTCCCCGGCGGCCAACGTGTCCAACAGGATTCGGCGGTTCGGTTCGGCGATCGCCTCGAAGACGTCCACGTCTCGAGTATTGCACCGCATCTATATAGGCGTAAGGCTATATAAAGCTAGGGCAGCTTGATCGCCGAGGTGTACATCTCCACGATGGGGCGGTAAAGGTCCACGTCGTCGAGCTCGCTGCCCAGAATCACCGAGTCGCTGGTGGCGATCAGCACTTGTGCGAAGGTCAACGGCGGGATCAGCAGTGTCCCGCCGAGACGGTCGATGCCCTTGACGATGAATTCGCTGAGCTTCTCGACCACCTCTGATCGCTTCGCGGCCACCCGTTCCCGCGCCTCCGGATTCCGGAGAAGGTACAGCGTGAACTCATGCCCCAACGCCGCGTGCTCAGCGCCGCGGTCTCTGCTCAGCTGGCGCCAGCGCGCTGCGATATCGTCGAACTCTTGCGCCGTGACCGACTTCGCCGACGCCATCACCTCGGCGAAGTTGTCGAAATAACGCCGCCAGTACCGGTCGCTGACCGCCAGGAAAAGGTCCTCTTTGGTGGCGAAGTGTTTGTAGATGGCGCCCTTCGTGTAGCCGGCGGCATGGGCGATGTCATCGAGTTTGGCTGCCAGGAAACCCTTTTCGGCAAACACATCCTCGGCGGCGTCGAGCAGCAACGAGCGGGTGTGCTCGAGTCGCCGCTCACGTGTCCATCGCTCCGCCATGGCAGAAGTCTGCCACAGAATCTGAGGTACTCAATGGACACTGAGATACCCGTGGGTATATTTTGGCCGCGTGAGCGATGCTTCCCGCACGAGAAAATCCGCCACCGTCGTCGAGCCGGCACCGGACGCCGCGACGCTCGGCGACGCGCATCGCCCGTCGGGTACGACGGTCAAGGTGTGGGCAGCCGTCGGCGGCGTACTTCTGGTCCTGCAGCTCTACGTCTGGATCCGATGGGTGATCGGCCCGTACTTCGTGCGCGTGCCGGCCGGCCCCAGCGACCCGCCGACTTACATGAAGATTTTCCTGACCGCCAACGGCGCACTGATGTGCGTCGGATTACCGGCAGCCATCTGGTGGTTCCTGATCCGACCGTGGGTTCGTGAGCGCCGGATCACCCTGGACGGACTGCTGCTGATCTCGTGCGCGCTCTTCTTTTTCCAAGACCCGCTGCTGAACTATCTCAACACGTGGTGCACCTACAACACCTGGTTGTGGAATCGCGGTTCGTGGTCGTCGCACATCCCCGGGTGGGTGTCACCCGAATCGCCCGGCCGCCAAGTCGCAGAACCCTTGCTGATCAACGCAACCGGCTACGGAATGGTGTTGCTGCTTGCCATTGCCGGGTGCTGGTTCATGCGCCGACTGAAGTCGCGCTGGCCGCACATGAGCAACCTGCGGTTGATTCTGATCACCTATGCGGCCGCCATCGTCCTCGACTTCGTCATGGAAGCCTGCTTCATGCTTCCGTTCGGGCTCTATACGTATCCCGGTGCCATCCAATCAGTTTCGGTCTTCGCCGGCACCTATCATCAGTGGCCCATCTACGAGGGGCTGATGTGGGGCGGTGTGATGACAGCCCTGAGCTGTCTGCGTTTCTTCACCGACGACCGAGGCCGCACCGTCGTCGAGCGCGGACTTGACCAGGTGCGCGGTGGCTTCGCCCGGCAGCAGTTCGTCCGCTTCCTCGCGATCTTCGGCGCGGTCAGCGCATGCTTCTTCGTCTTCTACAACCTGCCCGCGCAATGGTTCGCCATGCACTCCGATCCGTGGCCGGCCGATCACCAGAAGCGCTCGTACTTCAACGGGGGCATCTGCGGCGACGGCACCGACACCCCGTGCCCGGATCCGGTCATTCCGGTACCGACGAAACGGTCCGGCTTCATCGATGTCAACGGCAAGCTGGTACTGCCCGAGGGGGCAACGCTGCCACCGGTCGTTCCGTTCGAGCCCGGTAAGTGAGCACCCCGTTCTACCGACCGGTCGGCGACGAAGTCGAGGTCTTCCACGCGGCGGCTCGGCGCGGACTGCCTGTGCTTCTCAAAGGACCCACCGGTTGCGGCAAAACCAGATTCGTCGAGGCGATGGCCAACCAACTCGGCCGCGAGTTGGTCACCGTCGCCGGCCATGAGGATATGACGTCGGCCGATCTCGTCGGCCGGTTCCTGCTCAAGGGCGGTAAGACGGTCTGGGTGGACGGACCGCTCACGCGTGCCGTTCGGCAGGGGAGTATCTGCTATCTCGACGAGATCGTCGAGGCTCGGCAAGACACCACCGTGGTCATCCATCCGCTCGCCGACCACCGTCGTGAACTCCCGGTCGACCGGCTCGGCACCAGCGTGCCGGCTGCACCCGGGTTTCAACTCGTGATCTCCTACAACCCGGGCTATCAAAGCGTGCTGAAGAGCATCAAGGAATCGACCCGACAGCGGTTCGTCGCAATAGAACTCGACTTCCCGCCCGCCGATATCGAAACCGACATCGTCGCTTGCGAGGCGGGAATCGACGCCGACACCGCACGGGCGTTGGTCACCCTCGGGCGCGCGATCCGGGACCTCGACGGCTCACCGCTGCGGGAGGCGGCGTCGACCCGGCTGCTGATTCTCGCCGGCGGTCTCGTCGCCGAGGGACTCAGCCTGCGCAGTGCCGTCCGTGCGGCCGTGGTCAGGGTGCTGTCTGACGATCCTGACCTGGTAAGCGCCCTCGGCGAGCTGGCCGACGCGGTACTGCCGAACCGTGAGTAATGTGGCTGCCCCGCAACGCTTTCGGCTGCTCGCGACGCATCTGGCACGGCGGTCGCTCGACATCGCCGAGGCCGCGCCCGGTGAGGCCGCCTACACCGACGGGCGGGTCATCTTCGTGAGCGCCGACGGCTCCGTCGACGATCATCGACGTGAAGTGTGCCTGCAGGCCATGTTGCTCGCGGCGGGCAGCCTCAGTCCAGAACTCGTCAGGGCGCTGCGGGGGCGGCGGACCTTGGCGCGACGCTACCTCGCCGTGGAGGGGCGCCGGGTCCTGGGCAGCGACCCGACGCCGCTCACCATCAGCCCTGCGGAATCGTTGTCCGTGGCACGCGGGCGAACCGCGATCGCCGATCCGCCGGCCTGGTTCGGCGTCATCAGACCCGCCCGCCTGTTACGGACACCGCAGGCTTCCGGTGCGGCGGCTACCGCCGAGGACCTGCGCGACCTGCCCGACGACGCCGATGAGAGCGACGAGACATCTGAAGAAAGCAAGCTTCTCAAGCTCTTTCACAACCCGGTGCTCAACTCGACGATGCTCTCGGACTTCCTCCGCAAGGTCTTCGGCGGATCCCGATCCGAAAGCGACGACGAAGCGGGTGCCGAGGTTCCCGTACACACCGTGCGACGCGCCCGCAGTGCGGCACCGCAGGCCCGACCGGTATCGAGTCCTATCGCGTTCACCGACGCCGGCCGCCCCGGCGCGACCGTCGGCATCGCCGGCGCCCTGCATCCCGAATGGGATGTCTTCGCCGGCCGCTATCGCCCCGACTGGTGCCGCGTGATCGACTACCCGATGACGGTACCGGCCGATGCATCCGCCGGTACCGTGCCCGACGACCCAGTGCTCCGGCAGCGGCTGGCTCGCGTCGGCCTGGCGCACCGGGTGATGCGCCGCCGCGCTGACGGCGACGAGCTCGACACTGACGCCCTGATCGACTTCGTGGCCGAAACCCGTTCGGGCAATTCGCCTCCCGAGCACGTCTACACCGAACGGCGCAAGATCGCCCGAGAGCTGGGTGTGCTGATCCTGCTCGACGCTTCCGGATCGGCCAACGACGCCGACACCGAAGGTCGCGCCGTGCACGAACACCAGCGGCGTGCGGCGGCCACTCTGGCGGCGACACTGGAGGATCTCGGTGATCGTGTTGCGGTCTACGCGTTCCGATCCCACGGGCGCCACGCTGTCCACCTGCCGGCGATCAAGACGTTCGATCAACGCTTCGGCATCACCAGCCGCGCCCGCGTAAACCAGTTGCAGCCCTCCGGGTATACCCGACTCGGTGCCGCAGTCCGGGGTGCGGGAGACATCCTGAAGCGTGATGCGGGCACGCCGAGCCGGCTGCTTGTCGTGCTGTCAGATGGATTCCCGTACGACGACGGTTACGAAGGCAGATACGCCGAGGCCGATGCGCACCGCGCGCTAGCCGAGTTACGCGCCGATGGCATTGCGTGTCTGTGCCTTTCGATCGGAGCCGTCACCGCGACCGGCACCCTCGACCGGGTCTTCGGCGCGGCCGGTTATGCGAGCGCGCCGGCGTTGAGCGACGTCAGTCCGCGCATGGACGAGTTGTTCCTGTCCTCGCTGCGCGAATTGGCCGCGCCGAGATCCTCCGGCCAACCGGGGTAGGTCGGCGGTGTGCCGCCGTACGCCGGACACAGCGCGCGATGGCTGCACCAGTCGCACAGCCGCGACGGGTTGGCCCGGAAATCGCCTGTGGCACCGGCAGATTGGATAGCCCGCCAGATCGCCATCAGGATCTTCTCGAAGCGCAGCAGCTCGTCGAGCGCGGGGGTGTAGTCCAACAGCTGGCCGTCGGCCAGATAGATCAGCCGCAACCGGCTGGCCAGCACATCACGCGAACGCAGCAGCGCGACGGCGTAAAACTTCATCTGGAACATCGCCTTGAACTCGGCCAGCGCCCTGGCCGCAGGCGGCGCCTTGCCCGTCTTGTAGTCGACGACACGGAGCTCACCGGTGCCCGCGACGTCAATCCGGTCGACGAAACCGCGCAGCAGGGTGCCGTCGGCAAGCTCGACCTCGATGCGCTGCTCGCAACTCTGGGGATCGAACCGGGTCGGATCTTCCAGCCGGTAGTAACCGGTGAGCAGCTTGCGCGCTTCGGCCAGAAGCTGAGTTCGTTGCTCGTCGGTGAAATCGTCCGCGAAGTCTGGATGTTCGGCCAGCACCTTCTCCCAGGCCGGGTCGACCAAAGACAAGGCGGTGTCCGGCCCACGCTCGGCTGCCGGCATGCCGTAGAGCTGCTCGAGGGCGGCATGCACCACAGAACCGCGCAGCTGAGCGGTCGACGGCGGCTCGGGCAGTCGATCGATGGCACGGAAGCGATAGAGCAGCGGGCACTGCTTGAAGTCCGCGGCCCGCGACGGCGACAGCGCGGGTCGCGGCGCCTGCAGCCCCTGATCAGACATAACTGCAGCCTAAGACGGTGTGCCGACAAGGCGACGGTACGCGGCGCGGCGAGTCCGCTATGGCAGGCTGAACGGCTGTGACCGACGATCCCGCCCCGCGCCGGACCGGTCCCTTCGTCGTCGGGGACCGCGTTCAGCTCACCGACGCCAAGGGCCGGCACTACACGATGATCCTGAACCCGGGAAGTGAGTTCCACACCCACCGCGGGGCCATCGAACACGACACGGTGATCGGCTTGCCGGAAGGCAGCGTGGTCAAGTCCACCAGCGGCGACGCGTTTCTGGTGTTGCGGCCGCTGCTCATCGACTACGTGCTGTCGATGCCGCGCGGCGCCCAGGTCATTTACCCCAAGGATGCCGCCCAGATCGTCCACGAGGGCGACATCTTCCCGGGCGCGCGGGTCCTGGAGGCCGGTGCGGGTTCCGGTGCGCTGACGTGCTCGCTGCTGCGGGCGGTCGGCCCGGGCGGCGAGGTCATCTCCTATGAGGTGCGCGATGACCACGCCGTGCACGCCAAGCGCAATGTCGAAACGTTCTTCGGGCAGGACCCGGACAACTGGAGGCTGATCATCGGCGACCTCGTCGACTCCGACCTCGACGAAGCCTCCGTCGACCGCGTCGTCCTCGACATGCTGTCGCCCTGGGACGTCCTGGACACCGTCGCCCGGCTGCTGATCCCCGGCGGCGTGCTGATGGTGTACGTGGCCACCGTGACCCAGCTGTCGAAGACGGTGGAGGCGCTGCGCGAACAGCAGTGCTGGACCGAGCCGAGGACGTGGGAGACGCTGCAGCGCGGTTGGAATGTCGTCGGTTTGGCGGTGCGCCCGCAGCACAACATGCGCGGCCACACCGCGTTCCTGATTTCGGCACGCCGGCTGGCTCCCGGCACGGTCACCCCGACCCCGCTGCGCCGCAAGCGTCAGCAGGTCTAATCGTCGTCGCTGCGGTGCAGCCCGCGCCGCACCGACAGCAGCTCGATCTCGGGACGGCCCGCCACCAACCGTTCGGCGGCATCGAGCACCTCGACGACGTGGGCGCGGTCGCCGGCCACCACGGACACCCCGATGCCGGAACGCCGATACAGATCCGCTGAACCGGTCTCGGCCGCCGAAATCATGAAGCGCCGCCGTAGTTCGGCGACGATCGGGCGCACGACGGCCCGCTTTTCTTTCAGCGAGTGGACGTCACCGAGCAGGACGTCGAATTCCAGCCAGCCGATCCACATTCAGGGTGTGGGGGTCGGGCTCGCCGCGCCGGCGCCGCCACGGGCATTGCCGAAGGCCAGGAGCATATCGGCCGTCTCGCGGGACAGCTGCCAGTTGCCCTTGTCCTGACGGAACTCCATCGGGAACGTGAAGTTGCCCGGGTTGGCCGGATTGGAGGTGGTGACGTTGATCGACGCCAGCGCGTCGTCGGGTCGACGGTCCGACCACCGGATTTCGGTAGCGGTGAAGGTCAGCGGCGTGAAGCCGCCGTCGCGCAGTGCCGCGGCGAACTTGTCGATGGTCGCGGCATCGCCAGGCGTGGTCGACTCGACGAGCTGAAGCTTGTCGGCGCCTTTGACCGCCGGGTCGGCGAGCCGGTAGAGCACAGCGGTCAGCGTGTCGGGCGCAGGCAGCGGGGCCGCGTTGGACGCGGGCGGCGCCAGTGGGCTCGACGACTGTTGGAACGGACTCTGAGTTGACTTCGGCTCTGCGTGGTCAGAACACCCCGAGAGGCTGAGCGCCGCCACGATTGTGGCGGCGCTCAGACCTACGAAGAACGGGTGTCGCATCCCGGGCTGGCTCAGCCGGCTCCTTGCATCAGCGACAGCGCCGACTGCTTGGTCAGCTGCCATCCGCTCGGGCTGGGGCCCTCCACGAACTGGATGCTCTGGGTGGCGGTCTGACCGTTGGGCGCGGTGGCCGTGACGTTGGCCGTCGCGGTCGGGCCTTCCTGGTCGATGTCGGCGATGTTGAAGCTCAGCGGCAGCAGGCCCTTGGCCGAGGCGTTGTTGAACGCACGGTCGGCGGCGATGCCCTCGAACCGGCCCAGGCCGAACTGGATGTACGAGCCTTTGTTGCCGGAGAACGAGCCCCCGCCCTGGAGGCCGTTGAGCGTGGCAACGAGCTGGCTCTGGAGCTCTGGCGCCGGCGTCTGCGGCATCGGTGCGCCGAAGACGACGGGCTGCACGGCCGGTGCGGGCACCGGCGAGCTGAATGCAACCGACGTCACACCGGCGGCAACGCCGCCGACGATCGCTGCGGCGGCAACGCCCGTGGCTAGGAGTTTCAGGGTCACGGCTGTCCTCTCGATCGGCCCGACTCATTAGAAAGATTAACAGTGTTGCCAGTGTGTCGAAATTCCCCGCACGCACATGATCGGGGTTGGGCCGGTAGCGTTGAGGTATCCACCGCACCAACTCTCGGTGTGGGAGAGGAGCGCAACATGAGTGAGGCACAAGAACCCCAGCTGTCCGGCGAAGACGCCGCCGAGCTGGAAGAGCTGCGGCGTGAGGCGGCGGTACTCCGCGATCAGCTGGAGAATGCCATGGCGCAAGGCGGCGCCCGCAGTGCTCGTGATGTACACCAGCTCGAGGCGCGGATCGACTCTCTCGCGTCGCGCAACGCGAAACTGATGGACACCCTCAAGGAGGCCCGTCAGCAATTGCTCGCGCTGCGCGAGGAGGTTGACCGCCTCGGTCAGCCGCCGAGCGGATACGGCGTGCTGCTCGGCTCCCACGAGGATGACACCGTCGATGTGTTCACCTCCGGCCGCAAGATGCGCTTGACGTGCTCGCCCAACATCGACGTAAAGTCGCTCAAGAAGGGCCAGACGCTGCGCCTCAACGAGGCGCTGACCGTCGTGGAGGCCGGTACGTACGAGTCGGTCGGCGAGATCAGCACGCTGCGCGAGATCCTCGCCGACGGGCACCGCGCACTGGTCGTCGGGCATGCCGACGAGGAGCGCATCGTCTGGCTGGCCGAACCGCTGGTGGCCATCGAGGACCTGCCCGCCGACGTCGCCGAGGAACTCGACGATGACGACCTGCGCCCGCGAAAGCTACGCCCCGGCGATTCGCTGCTGGTGGACACCAAGGCCGGCTACGCGTTCGAGCGCATTCCCAAGGCCGAGGTCGAGGACCTGGTGCTCGAAGAGGTGCCCGACGTCGCCTACAGCGACATCGGCGGTCTGACTCGTCAGATCGAGCAGATCCGCGACGCCGTCGAGCTGCCGTTCCTGCACAAGGAGCTGTACCGCGAGTACGCGCTGCGGCCGCCGAAAGGCGTGCTGCTCTACGGGCCGCCCGGTTGCGGTAAAACCTTGATCGCCAAGGCCGTTGCCAATTCGCTGGCGAAGAAGATGGCCGAGGTCCGCGGCGACGACGCTCGTGAGGCGAAGTCGTACTTCCTCAACATCAAGGGTCCGGAGCTGCTGAACAAGTTCGTCGGCGAGACCGAACGCCACATCCGGCTGATTTTCCAGCGCGCCCGCGAAAAGGCTTCTGAGGGAACGCCGGTCATCGTGTTCTTCGACGAGATGGACTCGATCTTCCGCACCCGCGGCACCGGTGTGAGCTCCGATGTGGAGACGACGGTCGTGCCCCAGCTGCTGTCGGAGATCGACGGTGTGGAGGGGCTGGAGAACGTCATCGTGATCGGCGCCTCCAACCGCGAGGACATGATCGACCCGGCAATCCTGCGGCCCGGCCGTCTGGACGTCAAGATCAAGATCGAGCGGCCGGATGCCGAAGCGGCACAGGACATCTTCAGCAAGTACCTCACTGAAGAGCTGCCGGTGAACGCTGATGATCTGGCCGAGTTCGGCGGCGATCGCGGACAGTGCATCAGGGCGATGATCGAGAAGGTCGTCGACCGGATGTACGCCGAGATCGATGACAACCGGTTCTTGGAAGTCACCTACGCCAACGGCGACAAAGAAGTCATGTACTTCAAGGACTTCAACTCCGGCGCGATGATCCAGAACGTGGTCGACCGGGCCAAGAAGTACGCGATCAAGTCGGTGCTGGAGACCGGGCAGAAGGGTCTGCGGATCCAGCACCTGCTCGATTCGATCGTCGACGAGTTCGCCGAGAACGAGGACCTGCCCAACACCACGAATCCGGATGACTGGGCGCGGATCTCGGGCAAGAAGGGCGAGCGGATCGTCTACATCCGCACGCTCGTCACCGGCAAGAGCAGCAGCGCCAGCCGGGCCATCGACACCGAATCGAACCTGGGCCAGTACCTGTAGCGGTACCGGCCCAGGGTCGGGTCGTCAGTGCCCGCAGAGCTGCGAGGCGGCGGCGCTGTAGAAGAACGCCGCGTCCTTCGGCTCCACGCCGTCGGTGGTGTTGTCCGAGATGGTCTGCAGCGTGGTGGCCTGCGGCACGCCCGCGGCGATATCGCTGCAGATGTGCTGGCCCAGTGCCACCGCCGTCGCGACCGGTCCGTGCCAGCCGTCGTTGGCCAGTGTCGTGATGAAGGAGTCCTGATCCGCATACGCCGGTGACGCGAGCGCCAACCCGAGTCCTGCCGCCGCGATGCTGGTGATCACGAGTTTCTTCATGGTGTTTCCTTTCGCCCCGATGTGCGCACCTCTGCCGGATCCGGCGGCGCCATATGGCCGCAGTGTATGGCGAAGGTGAGCCTTACTGCAGCGTTATCGTCGCGCGCGTCAGTTTGTTACAGATGGGACTATCGGGGTGAATGAGGCGCTCAGCGCCTTAAATCTGCAACGAGTAGCTGTTGCTGAAATTGTCTTGGGTCACGTGGGCGTCCTGGGTGGTGGTGTCCACGCTCAGCGGCTCGGTGAGTGTGCGCGTTTCGTAGCGCCACCCGTCGGGCACATCCAGGCGCTCGGCCAGGTCGGGCAGGCTCGCGAGAGTGAGGGCCGGGTCCACGATCTGGCTGTAGGTCTGCATGACCCAGCGCTGCCCCTGCGGGTCCACTAGTTCGAACACCGGCCGGCCGGCGTCGAAGGTGAACACGGCTTTGCGATCCACTCGGTTGACTGTGTACGGCGCTGGGCTCATGGACGACAGCTTGACCGTGGCCTGCCGAATCATGTCGATGCCGCCGAAGGTCTTGATCTCCTGCTGGGCGGTCGCGGCTTTCTCGATGCTGCTCATCAACCAGTAGCGCGGCCCGTTGAGAAGGGCGGCGACGGCACCGTTGTCCTTGGCGATCGCCTCGGCGTCGAGCTTGTTCCACAGCTCCGCGGGGCAGTCATTGAGCGGAAAGCTGTTGTAGACGGTCGCTTCGGGCCCATCTGCGCCGGGGGTGACCAGCAGGATCTCCCCGTAGCGCTTGTCGAACACATCAGGCCGCTCGGTCATGGTTTGCCTCCATCTCCAGATACGCGTCGCGGCCGGCCAGGCTCACGGCGACGTCGGCGACCAGCGGGTCGAAGAACCGCTGCCGGTAGAGCGGGTCCACGCTGGTGCTGACGGTGAAGTACAGCCCGGACAGCACCGCCACGAACAATGAAGTGTGCACCACGGTCTGGGGGATCGGCACGTGGATGCCGAACCATGTTCCGGCGCAAGGCGGTTGGCCGACGGGACAGGACTGCTCGGCCGACCACAGCACGGTGACGTCGTCAGGAATCGCGATTGTGCCCAGCGCCAGGAAGAACGCGAACAACCCGGTGGTGAAGAACACCACCTGGATCGCTTGGGCGACCACCATGACCGCGACGACGTTGACCTGTTCGGCCAGCGACAGCGGCGTGCGAGCCGGCTCGGTGCCCGTCGCCAGGGGAGTGCCGTCGAGCAGCGCAGCGGTGTCGCGTCGGCCCGAGCGGTCCTCGCGTAGCGCCTGCACCTCGTCGCGAATGGTCACGACCATGAACAGCAGTGCCACCAGGGCCAGGAAACCGATTGTCTGCCAGAGCCGTTCGCGCGTCATCCGAGCGGACAACTGCCACAGCTCACCGGTGAAGTACACCACCACGGTCAGCATCAGAAGCGGCAGCGCGCGGCTCATCAGCGTTCCGAGCGCACCGAACTGCACCCAGGCAAATCGGAAGGCCCACAGGACAATTGACCCGATACCCAGATATGTCAGCCACACCGCGACCAACGCGACGATCCCGAACCCGGCGACCTCGGCCGCTGTCAGCCCCGTCCAGCCGCGGTCGACGAGCGGGAAGCCGATCACGAACAACGCCATCACAAGCAGCGCCGCAGTGCGACGGCCGGCCTCGCTGCGGGTGGTGCCAGCCTGGTGCAGGACGTACAGCACGAACGGCGCCGCGGTCAGCACGGCGGCCATGATGCCCAGCCGCAGCACGGTGCCGATGTCGGCGTGTCCATCACTGAAATCGGCGATCAGGGCCGTCAGTGCGATCAGCGCGCCGATCCCGCTGACCACCGGCGCCGATCGGGCGATCAACCGTCGCGAGCGCACCCGTCGCGTGAGGACCAGGGGCAGACCGCGGTTCAGGAACCACTCCTGGACATCGCGTCTGGTAGGCGCGGTCATGGCCGAGCCTGCCTCGACTGGCGGTACCGGTCGCGGGCGACCAAGGTCAGGCGCAGGTTGTCCAACAACGGATCGAGGAACTGCGCGCGATACTCCTTGTCGGTCACCGCCTTTGCCGCCAGATACATGAACGTGATGGCGGTGAGCATCATCGTCGTCTGGATCAGCGGGTCGGGGACCGGCAGCGTCATGCCGAGGATGTGACCGTCGTTGCTCCCGCTGTCGCGGGTCCACGAGGCCAACAACGGCGGACTCAGCACGATCAGCCCGAGCACGAAGAAGATCGCTCCGGTGGCCAGCGCGACCGTCAGCACCTGGCCCACCTGAGAGGCCGCGACGACGAACACCACGTTGGCCCGTTCGGGATGGGACAGCGGGTCGACGCCGGGCTCGTCGGCAATTCCCTCGAACGGCGTGCCGGCCAGTCGCTCGGCGTCCTCGGGGGCGGCTTCGGTTTCGTCCAGGATCGGGCGGACTCGTTCCAGGGTGCTCGACACCAGGAACGCGGCGGCGATCGCGAACAGGAATCCGATGGCCAGCCATAGTCGTCCGCGGCTGACGATCGCGGCCATCAACCAGACGTAGGTGTTGAAGAAGACCAGAAAGGTCAGCAGCACCACCGGCAGCGCGCGGACGAACATGCCGCTGGCCAACGCCAGGTTCGACATCGTGTCCCGCGCGGCCCAACCCGCGATCGATCCGATGCCCGACGCCGTCGCGACCACAATCGCCGCGATGGCGATCGCCGCCATCGCCAGGTTCACCGTGATCCGTGGACTCGGACCGCCGAAGACGCACCCGAGGATGGTCACCGCCAGCGCGACATTGGCCGCCACGACGCGCCGAAGCGGGCTGTCGATCCGCGACACCAGCCAGCCCACCAGCGCCGCCACCGGCAACACCAGCACGACCAGCGCCAGGAGGAAACCTTCGGCCACCGTCGGCCTGCCGTCGATGTCGATGGTGTGTTTGCCCGACAGCGTCACCACCAGGATGGAGTTCGCGGCGAAGACCGCCACTCCCGCGAGCGCGGGGGCCGACCGGCCCCACACCCGCCGCAGCAGGGTTCCGCGCCGTACCACCGCGGGAAGACCTCGAACCAGAAACCAGCGCTCTTCGGCGTAGCGGTCCGGTGATGTCATCGTTGCGCGGCTCCGATGTGGGCTTTCGAGTCAGGTCACAGTAGCCGGAAGTGGGACCGTCCACGCGGCAGGCGCGCAACACACCCCGCTAGGCTGGCGCCCATGCAAAGGATCATCGGAACCGAGGTCGAGTACGGCATCTCTTCGCCGTCCGATCCGACCGCCAATCCGATCCTGACCTCCACGCAGGCTGTGCTGGCCTACGCCGCGGCCGCCGGCATCCAGCGGGCCAAGCGGACCCGGTGGGACTACGAGGTGGAGTCGCCGCTGCGAGACGCGCGCGGATTCGACCTCAGCCGCTCCTCGGGCCCGCCACCGATCGTCGACGCCGACGAGGTCGGCGCGGCGAACATGATCCTCACCAACGGGGCGCGGCTCTATGTCGACCACGCGCACCCGGAGTACTCGGCACCCGAGGTCACCGACCCGATGGACGCCGTGATCTGGGACAAGGCTGGCGAACGCGTCATGGAGGCCGCGGCGCGGCATGTGGCCAGCGTGCCCGGCGCGGCCAAGCTGCAGCTGTACAAGAACAACGTCGACGGCAAGGGTGCGTCCTACGGGTCGCACGAGAACTACCTGATGAGCCGTCAGACGCCGTTCTCGGCGGTGATCTCGGGGCTGACGCCGTTCATGGTGTCGCGCCAGGTCGTGACCGGTTCGGGTCGGGTCGGCATCGGGCCGTCCGGTGACGAACCGGGCTTTCAGCTGTCCCAGCGTGCCGACTACATCGAGGTCGAGGTCGGCCTGGAGACCACTCTCAAGCGCGGCATCATCAACACCCGCGACGAGCCGCACGCCGACGCTGACAAGTACCGCCGTCTGCACGTCATCATCGGGGACGCGAATCTCGCCGAAACGTCGACGTATCTCAAGGTGGGCACGACGTCGCTGGTCCTGGACCTGATCGAGGAAGGCCCGAAATTCGGCCTCGATCTTTCGGATCTGGCGCTGGCGCGGCCGGTGCACGCCGTCCACGTCATCAGCCGGGATCCGTCGCTGCGTGCGACGGTGGCACTCGCCGATGGCCGGGAATTGACCGCGCTGGCCATCCAGCGGATCTACCTGGACCGGGTGGCCAAGCTGGTCGACGCCCGCGACCCGGATCCGAGTGCCTCGCAGGTCGTCGAGACCTGGGCGCAAATCCTTGACCTGCTGGAACGCGATCCAATGGAATGCGCCGAGCTGCTCGACTGGCCGGCCAAGCTGCGCCTCCTGGAGGGCTTTCGGCAGCGCGAGAACCTCGGCTGGTCGGCACCGCGCCTGCATCTGGTCGATCTGCAGTACTCCGATGTCCGGCTCGACAAGGGCCTGTACAACCGGTTGGTGGCACGCGGTTCGATGAAGCGTCTGGTCACCGAACAGCAGGTGCTCGACGCCGTCGACAACCCGCCGACCGATACCAGGGCGTACTTCCGCGGCGAGTGTCTGCGACGCTTCGGCGCCGATATCGCGGCGGCCAGTTGGGACTCGGTGATCTTCGATCTGGGCGGCGATTCACTGGTGCGGATCCCGACCCTCGAGCCGCTGCGCGGCAGCAAAGCGCATGTGGGCGCGCTGCTCGATTCGGTCGACAGCGCAGTGCAACTCGTGGAACAACTGACGACCTGACGTTCGTTAGACCGAGCAATACCGGTCTCGACCGGTAGTGTGGAAGAACGCATCACGAGCAGGAGGCAGCGATGGCTCAAGAGCAGACCAAGCGTGGCGGCGGTGGCGGCGAGGATGACGACCTCGGCAGCACCGGTGCCGGCGGGCAAGAGCGTCGCGACAAGCTCGCTGAGGAGACCGACGATCTGCTGGACGAGATCGATGACGTCCTGGAAGAGAACGCTGAGGACTTCGTGCGCGCATACGTCCAAAAGGGCGGACAGTGACCTGGCCGTTCTCTGATCGCCTGGCCACCAGTTCACCCCTGACCGATCTGTCTTCGTTCTCTGATCATCTGCGGCGCGAAGCCCCGCACCTACTGCCCACCGGCGCCGGTGGGAGCGGTGCGCTGCCGGGTGACGCACTGCCGCACGGCACCACGATCGTCGCGCTGCGCTACCCGGGCGGTGTGCTGATCGCCGGTGATCGCCGTGCCACCCAGGGCAACATGATCGCGAGCCGCGACGTGCAGAAGGTGTACATCACCGACGACTACACGGCCACCGGCATCGCGGGCACCGCGGCGATCGCCGTCGAATTCGCCCGCCTCTACGCCGTCGAGTTGGAGCACTACGAGAAGGTCGAGGGCGTCCCGCTGACGTTCCCCGGCAAGGTGAACCGGCTCTCCACCATGGTGCGCGGCAATCTCGGTGCGGCACTGCAGGGATTCGTGGCACTCCCGCTGTTGGTGGGTTACGACCTCGATGATGCGAATCCGGAAGCGGCCGGGCGGATCGTCTCGTTCGACGCGGCCGGCGGCTGGAACATCGAGGATGAGGGTTATCACTCGGTCGGCTCCGGCTCGCTGTTCGCCAGGTCGTCGCTGAAGAAGCTCTATTCCGGTGTGACCGACGCGGATTCGGCGTTGCGGGCGGCGGTCGAGGCCCTCTATGACGCGGCCGACGACGACTCGGCGACCGGCGGCCCCGATCTGGTGCGCGGCATCTTCCCGACCGCCGTCACCATCGAGGCCGAAGGCGCCGCCGAGGTGACCGAGCAGCGGATCTCGGCGCTCGCACGTGAGGTTATCGAGAGTCGTTCCAGGACAAACACATTCGGTCCCGGCACGGGACCCAGCAACGAAGCACCTCGGGTGGACTAAGTGAGCTTCCCATATTTCATCTCGCCTGAGCAGGCGATGCGTGAGCGTTCCGAGCTCGCGCGCAAGGGCATTGCCCGTGGGCGCAGTGTGGTCGTGCTCGCCTACGACTCCGGTGTGCTGTTCGTCGCGGAGAATCCGTCGCGCTCGCTGCAGAAGATCAGCGAGCTGTACGACCGGGTCGGCTTCGCGGCGGTGGGCCGGTTCAACGAGTTCGACAACCTGCGCCGCGGCGGAATCCAGTTCGCCGACACCCGCGGCTACGCCTACGACCGTCGCGATGTGACCGGTCGTCAGCTCGCCAACGTGTACGCGCAGACCCTCGGCACGATCTTCACCGAGCAGGCCAAGCCCTACGAGGTGGAGCTTTGTGTGGCCGAGGTGGCCCACTACGGCGAGACGAAAGCCCCTGAGCTCTACCGCATCACCTATGACGGCTCGATCGCCGACGAGCCGCATTACGTCGCCATGGGCGGCACCACCGATCCGATCATCGCCGCGCTCAAGGAGTCCTACTCCGAGAACGCCACACTCGGCGACGCGGTCGGTATCGCCGTCGAGGCACTGCGGGCCGGCATCAACGGCACCGGCGGCAGCGGGACGTCGTCGGCTGAGCCACGGGTGCTCGGCCCCTCCACCCTCGAGGTGGCGATCCTCGACGCCAAGCGGCCGCGACGGGCATTCCGGCGCATCACCGGCTCGGCGTTGGAAGCGCTGCTGCCGAAGACCGAGCCTGCCGCGGAGGAAAGCTCCTGACGCAGCTCGTCATCGGCGCCAGCGGGTTCCTCGGCTCGCATGTGACGCGCCAACTGGTGGCCAGTGGCGCGAACGTGCGGGTGATGCTGCGCAAGACCAGCTCGACGAAGGCGATCGACGATCTCGACGTCGAACGGCACTACGGCGACGTGTTCGACGACGACGCCCTGCGCGCGGCCATGAGCGGTTGCGACGTCGTGTACTACTGCGTGGTCGATGCGCGGATGTGGTTGCGCGACCCGGCACCGTTGTTCCGCACCAACGTCGAAGGACTGCGGCACGTGCTCGACGCTGCCGTCGAGGCCAACCTCACGAAGTTCGTATTCACCAGCACCACGGGCACTTTGGCGGTCAGTGACAGTCGCCCGGTCACCGAGGACGATCCGCACAATTGGACCGGCGGTGGCCCGTACATCGAGGCTCGCGTGCAAGCCGAGGATCTGGTGTTGCGCTATGCCCGTGACAAGGGGCTGCCCGCCGTCGCGATGTGCATCTCGACCACCTACGGGCCCGGTGACTGGCAGCCGACGCCGCATGGTTCCCTCATCGCGCAGGTCGCCGCCGGCCGGTTCCCGTTCTATCTCGACTTCTCCTCCGAGGTCGTCGGTATCGAAGACGCCGCGCGCGCAATGCTTCTGGCGGCTCAGCATGGCCGGCCGGGGGAGCGCTACATCATCTCCGATCGTTACCTCAGCACCCGGGCGGTACACGAGATCGCCGCCGATGCCGTCGGGGTGGCGCGTCCGCGGATCAAGATCCCGATGCCGGTGCTGTATGCCGCCGCCCATGCCAACGATCTCGCGTCGAAGTTGTTGCGCCGAGACCTGCCGTTCGCCGTGGTGGGATTGCGGATGGCGCAGTTGATGTCGCCGCTGGACCACGGCAAGGCCGAACGTGAATTGGGCTGGCACCCCGAGCCTGTCGAGGAGTCGATCCGCAGGGCGGCACGGTTTTTTGTCGAGCAGGCGCGCGGCTAACCCGCCACCCGAATGTGCTCGCGGTCGCCGGTGATCACGGCCACGATGTTGCGCCAGGCATCGGACGGCTCGTTGAGCACGTCGCTGTGTGACGACAGGCCACCCATCGGTCTGCCGCCGAGGCGGCGTCCGGGCGCCAGCGGAATCACGCCGGGCAGCCCGTCGGGGTCCGCGCCGTGCGGGCCCCTCGGGATGCCTTGGACGAGACCGATCGGATCGCCCGGTGCGGTGAGGGAGAACCGCAGAACGTCGGGGTTGCGGTTGTGCCAATCCGACGTATCCCACACGCCAACACCGGCACCCGCAGCCTCGACATAGATCACTCGATCGGCGGTCAGCCCGAGATGCTCGGCGCTACCCAGGATCGACCCGCCATAGGAGTGGCCGAGGTAGGTCACCGGCATCGATCCGGCCCGGCGGTCAACGTCTTCGCTGAACGCCACCAGTCGCGGCGCCATGTGCAGGGCATAGCGAGGATCGGCGGCGTCGGCCACGCCGGCGGCCAGTTGACCGGTCGGGAACGGCCCACCGAGATAGGTGATCATCGCGATGTCTCCCGTCGACCCGGCCACGAAGCGTCGCGCGGTGGCGACATCGTCGTTCGCTCCCTCGAAGGTGGTGTTGAGCCCGGGAACCAGCACCGCGAGGGCGTGCGCTCGCCTCAGGTCACCCGACAACTCGATGAACGACTGCCGCTGCGGGTCGAACGCCAAGATCTGGCGCGGCACCCGACCGTCGCGGTCCAGGGAATCGGGAACGTCGGCGAGCAGACTTTCGTAGTAGGCGATGCGGTCCCGTGCGTCCCGGTCGTACGCCGAGACAGCCGAGGCACGCATCGCCGGATCGGCGTGCAGAGTTGCCCAAAGTCGTTCGGCGTCAGCCGGTTCCAACGTGGGCGCGACCGCGGCGCGCAACTTCACGTCGTCGGGCACATCGATGCGGCGGCGTTCGTCGAGTATCGCGTTGGCGATGTTGATCCGGTTGGCCGCGATGCGCATCTCCCAGGGGATGCCATCGGTGTTGCCCACCTCCTGGGGCCTGCTCTCGACGAGCCGACGGCGCTCGGAGTCAGACATCCCCGCGATCGAGGCGTTGATGCTGACCTGGCTCATGTGCGGCCAGTCGCCGACGGAGCTTCCGGTGAGTCCTGCCGGCCGAACCGGCGCCGCCCCGGGAATTGCGGTGTCGAATGCCGCATCGATCGCCGCCGCGGCCTCGGCGTCGGCCGCCCCGAGCGATGACAACGCGCCCTGCAGAACGCGAGTCAGTTCGGCCGCGCGCACGTCGAGCATTGTGTGGGCGACCGAATCCGATCCACCGCTGCAGGCCACCAGCAGCGCCGACGGTGCAGACGGCGGAGCAACCGTCCCGTCATCGCCGACGGCACATCCTTCGTCGCGGGCGTCGGCCACCACCGCCAGGACCCGGTCACGTCCACGAGTGATGACATCGGCGGCATCCCGAGCCTCAGCCGCGGCCAGGATCAAGGCCCGGCACACTCCACGCAGGCCCGCGGCGGTCGGGCCGATCGCCTCTCGGGCGGCGCCGGCGGCCGAACCGGCGAACACGCCCGAGCTGTGCGTCACCGAATCGTCAACAGCGTCCGCCTGCGCTTGCAACCGCCCGGCTGCGTCGTCCCACGCGCCGGCCAGTTCGAGGAGTGCCTGCGGTCGCCAAGTGGACACCTGCGAAACCGTCGGCCGGCTCATCGCTGCCCGAGCTGGCCCGCGGCGACGTCATCGGCGGCACCGAGTTCGTGCACCGACCGGCGGACCGAGCAAACCCAATCCTGCAGGGCCAGGTCGAGTCGGTGCACTTCAGCAGCGACGCGCGCCGGTGCGGTCGACGCGCCCAGCGCAGAACCGGGCATCGCGTCGATGCCCGGGATCGCGACACCGCCGAGCTCGGCTGCGGTGCGTGTCAGTCGGTCCACCAGCGCGCCCACCGCTGCGGAATCGACGACGACGCGCTCGGTCACGGCTCATGCTGACACGGTCGGCGCGAGCGGATATTCGGCAATCCACAGGGATTTTGAACGTGTTTCGCCGCCTGCTTGCCCACCACTGGCGCAGCGCAACCAGTAGGCTCGGTGTCGTGCAGCGGAGAATCATGGGCATCGAAACCGAATTCGGTGTCACCTGCACGTTCCACGGCCATCGTCGGCTCAGTCCCGACGAGGTCGCCCGGTACCTGTTCCGCCGGGTGGTGTCGTGGGGCCGCAGCTCGAACGTGTTCCTGCGCAACGGCGCGCGCCTGTACCTCGACGTGGGAAGCCACCCGGAGTACGCCACCGCCGAGTGCGACAACCTGACGCAGCTGGTCACACATGACCGCGCCGGTGAACGGGTGCTCGAAGACCTGCTCATCGACGCTGAGCAGCGACTGGCCGACGAAGGCATCGGCGGGGACATCTACCTGTTCAAGAACAACACCGACTCCGCCGGAAACTCCTACGGCTGCCACGAGAACTACCTCATCGTGCGCGCCGGCGAGTTCTCCCGGATCTCCGATGTGCTGCTGCCGTTCCTGGTCACCCGCCAACTGATCTGCGGTGCGGGCAAGGTGTTGCAGACGCCCAAGGCGGCCACCTTCTGCCTGTCCCAGCGAGCCGAGCACATCTGGGAAGGCGTCTCGAGCGCCACCACCCGCTCGCGCCCGATCATCAATACCCGCGACGAACCGCACGCCGATGCCGAGAAGTACCGCCGGCTGCACGTGATCGTCGGCGACTCCAACATGTGCGAAGCGACGACCATGCTCAAGGTCGGCACCGCCTCGCTGGTGCTGGAGATGATCGAGGCCGGGGTCGCGTTCCGGGACTTCTCGCTGGACAACCCGATTCGTGCCATCCGGGAGGTCAGCCACGACCTGACCGGACGCCGTCCGGTACGGCTGGCGGGCGGCCGGCAGGCCAGCGCCCTGGACATTCAGCGCGAGTACTACGCCCGCGCGGTGGAGTACCTGCAGACCCGTGAGCCGAACACCCAGATCGACCAGGTGGTCGACCTGTGGGGCCGTCAGCTCGACGCGGTCGAGAGCCAGGACTTCGCGAAGGTGGACACCGAGATCGACTGGGTGATCAAGCGCAAGCTGTTCCAGCGCTACCAGGACCGCTACAGCATGGAGCTGTCCGACCCGAAGATCAGCCAGCTCGACCTGGCCTACCACGACATCAAGCGTGGCCGCGGCGTGTTCGACCTGCTGCAGCGCAAGGGCCTGGCGACCCGGATCACCACCGACGAAGAGATCGAGGCCGCGGTGGACACCCCGCCGCAGACCACCCGGGCCAAGCTGCGCGGTGAGTTCATCAGCGCCGCCCAGGAGGCCGGCCGCGATTTTACCGTCGACTGGGTGCACCTCAAGCTCAACGACCAGGCCCAGCGCACCGTGCTGTGCAAGGACCCGTTCCGCTCGGTCGACGAGCGGGTGAAGCGGCTCATCGCGAGCATGTGACGAGCGCGCCGCAAGGGCGGCGCGTCGTTTCCCGCTAAGGTTTTCCGAGTGGCGACATCCAAAGTCGAGCGGTTGATGAACCTCGTCATCGCGCTGCTGTCCACGCACGGCTATATCACCGCGGACCGCATCCGCGCGAGCGTGGCCGGCTACGCCGAGAGCCCCAGCGATGAGGCGTTTTCCCGCATGTTCGAGCGTGACAAGAACGAGTTGCGCGATCTGGGCATTCCGCTGGAGACCGGACGGGTGTCGTCGTTCGACCCGACCGAGGGGTACCGGATCAACCGCGACGCCTACGCGCTGCCCGATATCGAACTGACCGACGAGGAGGCGGGCGCGGTCGCGATCGCGACTCAGCTGTGGGAGTCGCCGGAGCTGATCACCGCCACCCAGGGCGCGCTGCTGAAGCTGCGGGCCGCCGGCGTCGACGTCGATCCCGATGCCGCCGTCGCGATCACCACCGCCTCGGGGCCGCCCGGCTTGCGCGGCTCGGAGGACGTCCTGGGAAACCTGTTGTCCGCCATCGATTCCGGTCAGCCCGTGCAGTTCCGGCACCGATCGCTGCCCACCGACCCCTACACCGTCCGCACGGTGGAGCCGTGGGGGGTGATCACCGACCGGGGCCGCTGGTACCTGGTCGGACACGATCGGGATCGCAACGCCACCAGAACGTTTCGGCTCTCGCGCATCGGTGCCGACATTAAAACCGTTGGGGCGCCCGGATCGGTCACCCGGCCGGACGGTGTCGACCTGCGGGCGATCGTCGACCGGGCCATCGGCGAAGCACCCAGCGGGGTGCAGGCATCGGTGTGGGTTGCCGACGGAAAAGCAATGTCATTGCGGCGCAACGGGAAATCGACGGGTAGCCGCACCATCGGCGGGCGCAGCGGCGAGGTGATCGAGATCGACATCGGCACCCGCGACCGGCTCGCCCGCGAGGTCGCCGGGTACGGGGCCGATGCGTTGATCCTGGAGCCGGCCGCCTTGCGCGACGACGTCCTCGCGAGGTTGCGAGCCCACGCGGGGGTGCAAGCATGACCCCCGTTTCGACGCGCCTGGTGCGGCTGCTCAATATGGTGCCCTACCTCAAGGCGAATCCGAGCATCACCTACGACGAGGCCGCCGCCGATCTGGGCGTGACTCGTAAGCAACTCCAGCAGGATCTCGATCAGCTCTGGATGTGCGGCCTGCCCGGCTACGGACCCGGCGACCTGATCGACTTCGAGTTCTCCGGCGACTCGATCAAGGTCACGTTCTCCGCGGGCATGGATGAGCCGCTGCGGCTGACCTCGCCGGAGGCGACCGGGCTGCTGGTGGCCCTGCGGGCGCTGGTCGACATCCCGGGTGTCGTCGATCCGCAGGCCGCGCTGTCGGCGATCGCGAAGATCGAGTCGGCGGCGGGCACCGTCGGCCACGATCACACCCACGCGGTGGCCGCGGTGGAGGAGCGAGCGCCCATTGAGAGCGACACCGCCGCGGCGGTGCGGGCCGCAGTCCGCGACGGCCGCGCCCTGAACATCGAGTACTACTCCGCCTCCCGTGACACCCTGACCAGCCGCGTGGTGGACCCGATCCGGGTGCTGCTGGTCGGCGACCACAGCTATCTGCACGCCTGGGCCCGCGACGCCGAGGGGGTGCGGTTGTTCCGGCTGGACCGGATCGTGGAGGCAACGGTGCTCGACCAGGCCGCTATCCCGCCGGAACCGGCGGTGCAGGCGCCGCCGGACACGTCGCTGTTCGATGCCGACCCGTCGCTCCCGGCGGCGACGCTGCTGCTGGCGCCGACGGCATCGTGGATGCTCGAGTACTACCCGATGCGCATCCTCGAGGAGCTGCCCGACGGCTACCGCAAGGCCTCGATGACGTACGCCTCCGAGGAGTGGATGTGTCGCCTGTTGCTCGGATTCGGCGCCGAGGTCCGGGTTCTGGGCCCGGACTCGCTGGTGACCCGGGTGCGCGAGGGTGCGGCCGCGGCGTTGGACGCCTACGGCGAGCTGGACCTGCGGTAGCATCGAAGCAACTTCTGGAGGTGACCAAATTGGGTGCTCTACAACCGTGGCACTGGCTGATTCTCATCGCGGTGGTCGTGCTGCTCTTCGGGTCGAAGAGGTTGCCTGATGCCGCCCGCTCGCTGGGCAAGTCGATGCGAATCTTCAAGTCAGAGGTCAAGGAGCTGCAGAGCGAGCACAAGACGGACACTCCCGTCACGCCCGCGCAGCCGCCAACTCAGGTGCAGTCCGAGCGCGTCGAGGCCCCGGTGACTCCGCCGGCCCAGAGCCACACCGACGCCAAACCGGCCTGAACCGACGACTCAGGGGCGTCCACACGCCCGTAGTTAGCCGCTGCCGTGCGCACCCCTAAACTTCTGTCGCGGCTGGATCCTCGACAACGCCGTAGCCGCGTCAACCCGGACGGGACGATGTCTCTCGTCGACCACATCCGGGAGCTGCGATACCGCCTGCTGATCGCGATGGGTGCCGTCGCGCTGACCACGGTCGTCGGATTCCTCTGGTACAGCCACGGGTTCCTCGGTCTGGAGAGCCTGGGTGAATGGCTGCGCGAGCCGTACTGCTCGCTGCCGCAGTCGGCGCGCGCCGACATCAGTGCCGACGGTGGCTGCCGGTTGCTGGCCACCGCGCCGTTCGACCAGTTCATGTTGCGGCTCAAGGTTGGTCTGACCGCCGGCATCGTGCTGGCCTGCCCGGTGTGGCTGTATCAGTTGTGGGCGTTCATCACCCCCGGCCTGTACCGCAACGAGCGGCGCTTCGCGTCGGTGTTCGTCTTCTTCGCCGCGCTCCTGTTCGTCGCGGGCACGGTGCTGGCGTACTTCGTGCTGTCCAAGGCCCTGCACTTCCTGCTGACGGTCGGCAGCGACGTCCAGGTGACCGCGCTCTCCGGCGACCAGTACTTCGGGTTCCTGATCAACCTGCTGCTGATCTTCGGCGTCAGTTTCGAATTCCCGTTGCTGATCATCATGCTGAACCTGATCGGCGTGCTGTCGTATGCGAAGCTCAAGTCCTGGCGCCGCGGCCTGATCTTCGGGGTGTTCGTGTTCGCCGCCTTCGCCACGCCCGGGTCGGACCCGTTCTCGATGCTGGCGCTCGGCCTCGCGCTCACGTTGCTGCTGGAGTTCGCCATCCAGATCGCCCGGGTGCACGACCGACGCAAGGCCAAGCGCGAGGCGCAGGCCGAAATCCCCGACGAGCAGGCAGCGCCCATCGAGGCGCCCGAACCGGTGGCCGCCCCGGCGACGTATGCGGCACAGCATGACGACATCACCTAGCCAGCCTTCCGGCGGGCAGGAGCGCAGCGACCCGGGGAAGCAGCTTCAGCAGTTCACGGAGCTGCTGACGTTCCGGCTCGATCCGTTCCAGGTGCAGGCGTGTGAGGCCCTCGAGCGCGGCCATGGGGTGCTGGTGTGCGCCCCGACCGGCGCGGGCAAGACGGTGGTCGGCGAATTCGCCGTGCACCTGGCGCTTGCAGCCGGTCGAAAGTGCTTCTACACCACGCCGATCAAGGCGCTGAGCAACCAGAAGCACAACGATCTGGTGCGCCGCTACGGCGCGGAGAACATCGGATTGCTGACCGGCGACCAGTCGGTCAACGGTGACGCGCCCGTGGTGGTGATGACCACCGAGGTGCTGCGCAACATGCTGTACGCCGGTTCTGATGCCTTGCACGGGCTTTCGCACGTGGTGATGGACGAGGTGCACTTCCTGGCCGACCGGATGCGCGGCGCGGTGTGGGAGGAAGTCATTCTTCACCTGCCCGACGACGTGCGACTGGTCAGCCTGTCGGCGACGGTGAGCAATGCCGAGGAGTTCGGCGGGTGGATCCAGACCGTGCGGGGTGACACCACCGTCGTCGTCGACGAGCACCGGCCGGTTCCGTTGTGGCAGCACGTGCTGGTGGGCAAGCGACTGTTCGATCTGTTCGACTACGACCGGGAAGGCAAGCAGCATCTGGTCGACCCGGACCTGATCCGCCATATCGCGCACCGGCGCGAGGCCGAACGGCTGACCGACTGGGAACCCCGTCGCCGTGGGCCGTCGCGCCGCTACGGTGGGTCGGGTCTGTACCGCCCGCCATCGCGGCCCGATGTGATCGCCTCACTGGACCGCGAGGGACTCCTGCCGGCGATCACGTTCATCTTCTCCCGCGCCGGCTGCGACGCCGCGGTCAAGCAGTGCCTGCGCAGTCCGCTGCGGCTGACCAGCGACGAGGACCGGGTGCGGATCGCCGAGGTGATCGACCGGCGCTGCGGCGATCTCGCCGACGCGGACCTGGCGGTGCTGGACTATTACGAATGGCGCGAGGGTCTTTTGAGAGGGTTGGCCGCCCACCACGCCGGGATGCTGCCGATCTTCCGGCACACCGTCGAGGAGCTGTTTACCGCCGGCCTGGTCAAGGCGGTGTTCGCGACCGAGACGCTGGCGCTGGGCATCAACATGCCGGCCCGCACGGTGGTGCTGGAGAAGCTGGTCAAATTCAACGGCGAACAGCACATGCCGCTGACCCCGGGGGAGTACACCCAGCTGACCGGGCGTGCGGGGCGGCGCGGCATCGACATCGAGGGCCACGCCGTCGTGCTGTGGCATCCGGACGTCGAACCCGCCGAGGTCGCCGGCCTGGCGTCCACGCGGACCTTCCCGCTGCGGAGCTCGTTCGCGCCGTCGTACAACATGACGATCAACCTGGTGAACCAAATGGGCCCGGAACAGGCCCACCAGCTGTTGGAGCGGTCCTTCGCGCAGTATCAGGCCGATCGGTCGGTCGTGGGTCTGGTGCGGGGAGTCGAGCGCGGCGAGAAGATGCTCGACGATATCGCCGGGGAGCTGGGCTGGAACCGCCGCAAGCATCCCGACGCGGAGCCCCCGATGATCGAGTACGTGCGGCTGCGCGCCAAGATCAGCGAGCGGGAGCGGGCCCAGTCGCGGGCCTCGCGGTTACAGCGCAGGCAGGCGACCACCGATGCGTTGGCGGCGCTGCGGCGCGGTGACATCATCAACATCACACAGGGCCGCCGGGGCGGCCTGGCCGTGGTGTTGGAGGCGGCCAACGAGACGTCCGATCCGCGTCCGCTGGTGCTGACCGAAAACCGTTGGGCGGGAAGGGTTTCCTCGGCAGATTTCGCCGGGGCGGCCGCCGCGATCGGGTCGATGACGTTGCCGAAACGCGTCGAGCACCGGCAGCCGCGGGTACGCCGTGACCTGGCGTCGGCGCTGCTGTCGGCGGCGTCCGGGCTGCGGGTGCCGTCGACCCGGAAACGGCGCGGCGACGCCGAGGACGCCCCCGATATCGATCCCGAACTGCTGACCTTGCGGGAGTCGATGCGCAAGCATTCCGCGCACGCCATCGCCGACCGGGAAGCGAAAGTCCGCATCGGCGAGCGCTTTCTGCGGGTCGAGCGCGACAACGACCAGATCCGCAAGAAGGTCAGTGCGGCGACGAACTCGCTCGCGCGGACCTTCGACCGGATCGTGGGATTGCTGACCGAACGCGGATTCATCGCGGTCGATGACGACGGCCAGCCCGCGGTGACGGCCGACGGCCGTCTGCTCGCCCGTATCTACAACGAGAGCGATCTGCTGGTCGCCGAATGCCTGCGCAAGGGTGTCTGGAAGGGACTGGCCCCGGCTGAGCTGGCCGCCGCGCTGTCGGCGGTGGTGTTCGAGGCCCGGGGCAGCGACGGCCCCACCCCGCACCACGCGATCGAGATGCCGACCGCCAACGTGCGCCGAGCACTGGTCGAGATGCGCCGGATGTCGGGGCAGTTGCGCGCCGACGAGAACCGCCACCGGATCAGCCCAACCCGCGAGCCCGACGAGGGCTTCGTCGCCGCCATGTACCGCTGGGCAACGACCGGCGACCTCGCGGCGGCCCTGGACGCCTCCGACGTTGCCGGTGCCGGTACGCCGCTGCCTGCGGGCGATTTCGTCCGGTGGTGCCGCCAAGTGCTCGATCTGCTCGACCAGGTCCGTAATGCCGGCCCGGAAGCCGGGCTGCGCAAGACTGCGAAACGCGCCATCGACGACATCCGGCGCGGCGTCGTCGCTGTTGATGGCGGGTAGGCTCATGCAAACGCTACGGTGGGGGCGGCGAATCGCTACCAGATCAAGGAGAGACGATGAGCGGACCGCAGGGATCTGAACCTAATCCCTGGCAGGCTCAGCCCGGGCAAGGTCAGGATCAGCCTGCCTCCGGCTCCGAGCAGCAGCCCACCGGCAGCGAGACCCCGGCGTGGCAGCAGCCGTCCGGTGAGCAACCGCCGGCCTGGCAGCCGCCCGCCTACACGCCGCAGCAGTACCCGCAGTACGGCCAGCAGCCGGGGCAGCAGTACCCGCAGCAGCCCTACCAGCAGCCGACCGAGTACAACCCGGCCACCTACGGGCAGCCGGGTCAGCCGCAGCAGTACCCGCAGTACGGGCAGCCGCAGTACGGCCAGTACCCGCAGACCGGTCAATACCCGCAGCAGCCAGGCCAGTACCCGGGTGACCCGAACCAGCCCGGGCAGTACGCGCAATACTCGCAGCCCGGCGACGACGCCGCCAAGAAGTCCTCAGCGGTGCTGTTCACCGTCATCGGCGTGCTGGCCGCGATCGTCGTGGCCGTCGTGCTGGTGTTGGGCTTCTGGAAGCCCGGCTTCTTCGTGACGACCAAGCTCGACATCGGCAAGGCCCAGCAGGGCGTGCAGAACATCCTCACCGACGAGACCAACGGCTACGGCGCGAAGAACGTCAAGGACGTCAAGTGCAACAACGGTCAGAACCCGACGGTCAAGAAGGGTGACACGTTCACCTGCGAGGTGAGCATCGACGGCACCAAGCGCCAGGTGACGGTGACGTTCCAGGACGACAAGGGCACCTACGAGGTCGGCCGGCCGAAGTAGCCGCTCGGCGGCGTCATGCGCCTGAGTAGCTAGTCGAGCGCGTCCAAGGCTTTCTGCAGGCGCCCGATCGACGAACCGACGCCGTAGGCGTGGGCCAGTTCCGCGACGCGCGACGGGTCGGCTGCTGCCAACGGTAGGCGGTCGTGGTCGGTGCTGAACTCCACCGGTGCGTCGCGGGCCACCAGGACGACCGGACCGGCGGCCTCGATGTAGTCGGTCGCCGCGAGGATCTTGCTGCGAAAAGCCTTGGACAGCTTCGATTTCGGGTCGTGCGCGGCGGCCAGGATGTCTTCGAGCGAACCGTATTGCGACAGCAGGGTGGCCGCCGTCTTCTCGCCGACACCCGGCACCCCGGGCAGGCCGTCGGACGGATCACCGCGCAGCAGAGCCAATTCCGCGTAGGCGGTGCCCGCCCGGTGCACCGGCACGCCATACTTCTCGGCGACCTCGGTCGGCCCGAACATCGTCGCGTTCGACAGTCCGCGACCCAGATACAGCACTCGTACCGCGACCGGGTCGTCGCCCACCAACTGCAGCAGATCGCGGTCACCGCTGACCACGACGACGGGATCACGTTGCTCGGCGGCGGCCAGGGTTCCCAGCACATCGTCGGCCTCATAGCCTTCGGCGCCCGCGGTGGCGATGCCGAACGCGTCGAGTAGCTCCATGATCATCTCGACCTGATGGCTCAGCTCGTCGGGGACCTCTTCCAGATCCGTTTCACCGCTTGGCATTTCCTCGGCGACCCGGTGCGCCTTGTACGACGGGATCGCATCGACCCGGAACTGCGGGCGCCAGTCCAGGTCCAGGCACACCACCAGCCGCCCAGGGCGTTCCCGGGTGATCAGCGTGGCCACACTGTCCAGAAAGCCGCGCACGGCGTTGACCGGCCTGCCGTCAGGCGCGGTGATCGACGAGGGCACCCCGAAGAACGAACGAAACCACATGCTCGCGCCGTCGAGCAGCAACACCGGTGCAGACATGCGAGCCATCCTGCCAGTAGCGTCGGAGTATGTCGTTGGCCATCGAGCGGATCGACCACGTGGTGCTCAATTGCCGCGACGTGGAGACCGTCGCCGACTGGTACGTCCGCGTGCTCGGCATGCGCCGCGAGGTGTTTTCGGGAAACCGGGTTGCGCTGCGTTTCGGCGATCAGAAACTCAACCTGCGGCCCACCGGAGCGTCGAACTGGCCGACGGGAGTGGTGGATTCACCCGGCTCGCTGGATCTGTGTTTTATCACCACCGCATCGCCTGACGACGTCGCGGCGCATCTGCGCGACGAAGGGGTGCCGATCACCGAGGGACCGGTCCCGAAAACCGGTGCGCTCGGCGCGATGACGTCCTACTACTGCCGCGACCCCGAGGGAAACCTGGTCGAGATCGCCAGCTATCCGTCGTAGCGGAACAGGTACGAACCCGTGGTGATCGCCTTGTCGCCGGCGCCCTCGTCGTGCACCGTGACGCGCACCGCGATGGCGCCGTCCGCGCCGCGGATCGGCTCGGTGTCGGCGCGGAACGGCCCAACCTTGCCGCGCGCCAGGAACATCACGTGCGAACTGAGTCCCTGCAGTCGGTCGGTGCCCGCGACGGCGGCCGCCGCGTCAAGCGCTGCGGTCTCCAACAGCACGAACTGGGGCCCGACGTGCAGCGCGGCGTCCGGGGAGGCCACCTCGACCGACAGCTCCGGCATCGCCCACCTGCCGTCGGGGCGGCGAGTGGCGCCGAACACCTGCCACAGCGGCGGGAGGTCGGGAGAGTCAACGACCTCGATCGGGTTGAGCTCCATCTTGCCCAGGCCCTCGGGCGGAACGCCGATGCTGACGCCCTGGCCCTCGTTGAGCGCGAGCACGCGAGAGGGGTTGTCGGCGTCGACGATTCGCGATCGGCTGTAGGCCATCTGCCTGCCCCGCTTGAGGTCCTCGGACTGGATCTCGATGCGGCGAACGCCGTGGCCGGGGTCGACGACCTGGATGGAGTGGATCACCGGATTGGGCACTGCCTCGAGGTCGGAGACCAGCCCGCTGTCGGGGGAGACGATGCCCAGCACCGCCAGGTACAGGCCGCCTGCCGGGTTGCGCATATCGTGTCGGATCGCCACGGTGTCCTGGGCGCCGACGTCCATCGACGAGTAACTGCGGCCCAGATAGCGATAGCTGAGTAGCCCGCCCCAGCGCCGGTTGAGTTCGGCGGCGTAGGCCGCGGGGTCGTCGGCGAGCTCACGGATGTCGCGCAGCATCGCGTCATCGTATGCCTGCCGCTAGCGTGGCTGGCATGAGCGCCGCCAGCCGATTCAGCAGTGACGTGTATGCCCGCCGGCTCTCCGCCGCCGCAGCGGCGGCCTCCGACGCCGGGGTGGCCGGATTGGTGATCACCCCGGGATACGACCTGCGCTACCTCGTCGGCTCCGCGGCGCAGACCTTCGAGCGGCTGACCGCGTTGGTGATTCCGGCAACCGGCGCGCCGACCGTGGTGGTGCCGCGGTTGGAACTGGCATCGCTGAAGGACTCCGCCATCGTCGAACTCGGCCTGAACGTCCAGGATTGGGTGGACGGTGACGATCCGTACGATCTGGTGGCAGTTGCGCTCGGCGGTCATGCGCGCATCGCGGTGACCGATTCGATGCCGGCGCTGCATCTGCTGCCGCTGGCCGAACGCCTCGGCGCGGTTCCGGTGCTCGCCACCGATGTGCTGCGATCGTTGCGGATGATCAAGGACCCGGCCGAGATCGACGCGCTGCGCAAGGCCGGTGCCGCGATCGACCGAGTGCATGCCCGGGTGCCGGAGTTTCTGGTGCCGGGCCGCACCGAAGCCGACGTGGCCGGCGACATCGCCAAAGCCATTGTCGCCGAGGGCCATTCAGAGGTGGCATTCATCATCGTCGGGTCCGGTCCGCACGGCGCCGACCCGCATCACGAACAGTCCGATCGGGTTCTGCAGGCCGGGGACATCGTCGTCGTCGACATCGGCGGCCCGTATGCGCCCGGGTACAACTCCGACTGCACCCGCACCTACAGCCTCGGCGAACCGAGCGCCGAGATCGCCGAGCAGTATGCGGTGTTGCAGCGCGCGCAGGCCGCCGCTGTCGAATTCGTGCGACCCGGTGTGACGGCCGAGCAGGTCGACGCCGCCGCCCGCGACGTGCTGGCCGAAGCCGGGCTGGCCGAGTACTTCGTCCACCGCACCGGGCACGGGATCGGGCTGTCGGTCCACGAGGAGCCCTACATCGTGGCGGGCAACGACTTGCCGCTGGCCGAGGGCATGGCGTTCTCGGTGGAGCCGGGCATCTACTTCCCGGGCCGCTGGGGCGCCCGCATCGAGGACATCGTGATCGTCACCGCTGACGGGGCGGAGCCGATCAACGCCGGCCCGCACGGGTTGACGGTGGTGCCGGTTTAGCTCTTGTGGTCGAGCAGGCCGGAGGAGCCGAGCACGCGGGTGATGTGCACCTCGATGACGACGCGCTTCGGGTTGACGCGTGGTGTGCGGTAGCGCTGGGCGTAGCGGAGTTCGGCGTCGCGGACCGCGGCCGGATCGCGGTTGACGCTGGCCTGGCCCTCCAACGACAGCCACCGGGCGCCGTCGACCTGGGACAGCACCCCCACGCCGGATCGCTCGGCGTTGATCGCCTTCTGTGAGCCGTCGCTGGTGATCACCCGGGCGATATGGGTCTTGGGATCGAAGGTGAAGCCGACCGCCACCACGTGCGGTGAGTTGTCGGCGCGCAGTGTCGTGAGCATCGCGAGGTGGCGTTCGGTGAGGAATGCCAGCGCATCGCTGGTCAGTCGGGTCGTTGAGTTCGCCATCGGGGTCCACGCTACTGCAGTGGATAATCGCAGCCGTGGATGACACGGGGGCCGGTCCGGTCGTGATTCTCGGCGGCCGCAGCGAGATCGGCGTCGAACTGGCTCAGCGGTTGGCGCCGGGAGTGACCGTGGTGCTGGCGGCGCGGCGCGCGGATCAGCTCGACGAGCAGGTCAGCGCGGTGCGGATGGCTGGAGCGACGGCGGTGCACACCGTCGAGTTCGACGCCGACGAAATGGGGTTGCATGGCCCGCTGGTCCAGCGGCTGGTGGCCGAGCACGGTCCGATCGGCACGGCAGTATTGGCCTTCGGGATCCTGGGCGATCAGACCCGCGCCGAAGCCTACGCCGCGCACGCCATTGCGGTGGTGCAGACCGACTACGTCGCACAGATCAGCCTCCTGACCCACCTGTCTTCTGCGATGCGCGCGGCCGACCGGGGAGCGCTCGTGGTGTTCTCCTCGATCGCCGGAGTGCGGGCGCGCCGCGCGAACTATGTTTACGGCTCGGCCAAAGCCGGCCTGGACGCCTTTGCGTCGGGACTGGCCGATGCACTGCACGGGACCGGGGTGCGGCTGTTGCTCGTGCGGCCGGGGTTCGTGATCGGCCGGATGACCGAGGGCATGGATCCCGCGCCGCTGTCGAGTACACCGGCGAAGGTGGCCGACGCGGCGGCCCGCGCGTTGCGCAAGGGGCGCAGCGAGGTGTGGGTGCCCGCGCCACTTCGGTTGTTGGCGTTCGCATTCCGGATGACGCCCAGGTCTGTGTGGCGGAGGTTGCCGCGATGATCACTGTGGTGGGGATCGGCGCCGACGGCATGGCAGGGCTGGCGCCGGCGTCCAGCGCCGAATTACGCCGGGCGGCAGTCATTTACGGCGCTCAGCGGCAGCTCGATCTGCTCGACGAGTCGGTCACCGCCGAGCGCCGGGAATGGGGTAAGCCGTTTCTGGGTGGACTGCAGGCAGTACGCGACTTCGACGGTGACGTGCACGTGGTGGCCAGTGGCGACCCGATGTTGCACGGGGTCGGATCCTCGCTGATTCGCCTGTGCGGCGCCGACCGGGTGCGGGTGATGCCGCATGTGTCGAGTGTGACGCTGGCGTGCGCTCGGCTCGGCTGGTCGGTGCAGGACACCGAGGTGATCAGTTTGATGACCGCACAGCCGCGGGCGGCGGTGCGCCGCGGTGGTCAGGCGGTGGTGTTGTCCAGCGGCGCACCTGACGTGCGAGCCGTGGCCATCGAGCTGCACAACCACGGCCGCGGCGATTCTGAGCTCATTGTCCTTGAGCAACTCGGCGGCGCGGCTGAACGCCGCCACGACGGCACCGCAACGAAATGGGCTGACGATCCGCCGTCTGACATAGACGACCTCCACGTGATCGCGATCCGCTATCTCCCCGAGGACCCGGTATGGCTGCTGCCCGACACCGCGTTCACCAACGACGGGCAGATCACCAAACAACCCATTCGCTTGGCGACCCTGGCGGCACTCGCGCCCAAACCAGGTGAGCGACTATGGGATGTCGGTGCCGGATCGGGCAGCATCTCGGTCGAGTGGTGCCGCGCGTGGCCCGACTGCACCGCCGTCGCGTTCGAGCGCGATGAGCATCGCCGTATGTTCGTTGGACTCAATGCGGTCTCGCATGTCGTCGATATCGAGGTGCACGGCGAAGCGCCCGAAGCATTTGGCGACACCCGGCTAAGTGACGGCGGCGTCGACGGGGTGGCCCGCCCGTCAGCCATCTTCATCGGCGGCGGCCTCACCAGCCCTGGTCTGCTGGAGGCCTGTTGGGAACACCTACCGGTCGGTGGAAGGCTCGTCGCCAACGCGGTCACCCTCGAATCCGAAGCGCTTCTTGTCCAATGGTATTCACGGCTCGGTGGTGAGCTGCGGAAATTCCAGCACTACGAGGCCGAGCCCCTGGGCGGCTTCGCCAGCTGGCGCCCTGCACGGCCCATCACCCAGTGGGTGGTGACCAAGCAGTGACCGTCTACTTCATCGGCGCCGGCCCGGGTGCGGCCGATCTGATCACCGTGCGCGGCCAGCGACTGCTGCAACAGTGCCCGGTCTGCCTGTATGCCGGCTCGATCATGCCCGACGATCTGTTGGCGCTGTGTCCCGCCGATGCCAGGGTCGTCGACACCGGCCCGCTGACACTCGAGCAGATCATCGCCGAGCTCGTCGCTGCCGATGCCGCCGGCCTGGACGTGGCGCGGTTGCACTCCGGTGATCCCGCGATCTACAGCGCGCTGGCCGAGCAGTGCCGGCACCTCGACGCACTCGGCATCGCCTACGACATCGTGCCCGGCGTCCCGGCATTCGCGGCTGCCGCCGCGGCGCTCGGCCGAGAGCTGACTGTGCCCGGGGTGGCGCAGACCGTCACGCTGAGCCGGGTGTCCACTCTGTCGACTGCGATGCCCGAGGGTGAAGACCTGATCACGCTCAGTAAGCCGGGATCGACGCTGGTGTTGCACCTGGCCGCGCACCGAATCGACGCGATTGTGCCGCAGCTCCGCGACGGTGGCTACCGCGCCGATACGCCCGTCGCGGTGGTGGCCTTCGCGAGCTGGCCACGGGAAGTGGTGCTGCGTGGCACGCTGGGCGACATCGCCGAGAAGATGCACGACGCCGGCATCACCAAGACCGCGGTGATCATCGTCGGTGATGTGCTTGCCGCCGAAGGGTTTACCGACAGTTACCTGTACTCGTCGGGCCGCACCCGCGGCAGCCAGCACTGATGCGCATCCTGCTGCTCGGCGGCACGGGGGAGGCGCGGGCGCTGGCGGCACGGTTGCACCCGGGCCAGGAGATCGTCAGTTCGCTCGCCGGCCGGGTGCCCGATCCTGCGCTGCCGGTCGGTCCGGTCCGCATCGGCGGCTTCGGCGGAGTGGACGGCCTGCGACAGTGGCTGCGCGACAACGACATCGATGCCGTCGTTGACGCCACCCACCCGTTCGCCGCCACCATGACTGCACACGCCGCGCAGGTGTGCGTTGAACTCGATCTACCGCACCTGGTACTGTCCCGCCCCGCCTGGGACGCTACCGATGCGGTGCGGGTGGCCTCCGACATCGAGGCCGCTGAGTTCGTCTCGGCGCAAGGCTTTTCACGAGTGTTCCTTACCACCGGCCGCTCCGGGGTCAAGCCGTTCACCGACAGCGACGCGTGGTTCCTGATAAGGGTCGTGACGCCGCCCGATGCGGAGGTGCTGCCGCGCAATCACGAGGTGCTGCTGTCCCGCGGGCCGTACGGCTATGACGATGAGTACACACTGTTGCGGGACAACAAGATCGACGTGCTGGTGACCAAGAACAGCGGGGGAGCGCTGACCGAGGCCAAGCTGCAAGCCGCGCATGACCTGGGCGTGACGGTGGTGATGATCGACCGGCCGCCACTGCCCGCGCGGGTGACCGCGGTGGGCAGCGTCGACGAGGCCGTCGCCTGGGTGGCACGCCTTCAGCAGAGCAGCTCCTCCGGGTGATGGAAGTAGTTCACCCGGGATTGCCCGCGATCGAGGTGCGGTGGTGGTATCCATTCGGTTCTGTTGTCCCGTCGACGTTTTCGTGTGGTCCAGCCGGCGGGCCCGGTGTTGACCATGCGGTTATCGCAGCCGCAGGCCAAGGTGAGTTCGTTGATGTCGGTGTTGCCGCCGTCGGCGAAGTCGCGGACGGCATGGTGGACTTGGGTGTGGTAAGCGGGTGCGGTGCAGTCGGGTTTCGCGCAGCCCCTGTCAATGGCGTAGAGCGCGAGCCGTTGTCCGGGAGAGGCGGTACGCCGGGTGCGCCCGTAGTAGAGCTTGATCTCTCGCGGTGACTCGAACACCGTCAAATAGGGGTGCGCACGGGCAGCCATCCGGATGACCGTCGGCATGGGCAGGTAGGTGCCACCACCGGTATGCGCCAGCCCGGCGGCAGACGTCAGCTGCTCGAGCGTGGTGGTAACGACGATGGTGACAGGCAACCCGTTGTGCTGACCGAGCTGACCCGACGAGAGCATCGCCAAACACACCGTCTTGAGTGCATCGTGGGTGCGTTGGGCGGCCGAGCGCATGTCTCTGGTGATCTGTTGTTCGCTCGGTGTGCCGTCCACGCAGGGTGTTTCATCGTCGGGGTTGCAGTAACCCGGCCCGGCGAGCTTCGCATTGGCGGCATCCAGAGCCGCCCGCAATTCCGGATCCGCCCAGCCGGAGATCCTGCTCATCCCGTCGACTTGCTGTGGCCCGACGGTGATCCCGCGTTTGCGGGCCTGGTCGCGTTCGTCGTCGAGGCTGCCGTCCTGGTTGATCATGGCCATCAGCTGATGAGCGAGTTTGCGCAGTGCTTCCGGAGTGAGCCCGCCAGCCAGGCCGCCCAGCTGAGCTTCGGCATGCTCGCGCGTTGCCCCGTCGACCGCTGCGGGGAGATGGTCCATGAAGGACCGGATCACGGCTACGTGGTCGGCGCCGATTTCTCCACGAGCTTGCGCGGCGGCAGTCGCAGGCAGGGCCGGTGAAAGCGGTTCTCCGATAAGGGATTGCCGCGGTCCCAGCTCGGCAGCGTCAGTCAGTCGGCGGGTGGCGTCGGTGCTGCTGATGCCGAGCCGGTGGGTGAGTACAGTTCGCCAGGATTTGGCGCCCACGGCGATGGGAGTGGTTTGGGATTGCAGCTGTGTCAGGACCGTGTGTTCGACCGCGGGCAGCAGCCGGCGCAGCCGCTCGACTCGTTCGAGCGCGAGCAACAGCTCGGGTGCTGCCATGTCGACCGCCGGCAACGCCGCCACCTTGTCCCAGGCGGTCAGTACGTCGTCCAGCGCGTCCAACATGTATCGAACATTAGTTCGATACCCCGACAGAATCGCCCCACTTGTGGCCAGTGTGACCACAGAGCCCAAAGAAAATTTTGAGGCTTGAAAAGCCCTGTGCGAGCGAGCGAGTCGGGCGTCAGCTCGGGTAGCGCCGGAGCGTGAACACCGTGTCGCCGTACCACTGGGTCTGCGATGACCCGACGATCAGCAGGCAGCGCATGTCCACGTCGGCCGGGTCCAGATCACCCAGGCGCACGACCGTCACCGACTCGTGCGGACCGGATACGTCCCGGCCGATCACCACCGGCGTGCCCGGCTCGCGGTGCTCGAGCAGCAGCTCGCGCATCGCGGCGACCTGCCAGGTGCGGCTCTTCGACGCCGGGTTGTAGATCGCCAGCACCAGATCCGCCTCGGCGGCGGCCGAGAGCCGCGACGCGATGATGTCCCACGGCTTGAGCCGATCCGACAGCGAGATCACCGCATAGTCGTGACCCAGCGGCGCGCCGACCCGGCTGGCGACGGCTTGGGCGGCCGTCATCGCCGGGATCACCCGCACCGGCACGTTCGGCCACTGCTTGGCTTCCTCGAGCACCGCGGTGGCCATCGCGAACACACCGGGATCGCCCGAGGAGACCACCGCGACCGCATGTCCCTGCTCGGCCAGCTCACAGGCCAGCCGCGCGCGGGCGGGTTCGTCGGTGTTGTCACTGGGATGACGACGCTGCCCGGGCCGTGTCGGCACCCGGTCCAGATACGGGCCATAGCCGATCAGGTCGGTGGCGGCGGCCAGCTCGGTGCGACTCTGCGGAGTCATCCAGTCCACGTCGCCCGGGCCCAGGCCCACCACCGTCACGCCGCCGGTGACGGGCTTCGCGCGCTCGCCACCCGGCAGGATCGCCAGGGAGAAGTACGGCACGGTCTCGTCGTCGACCTCGCCGGCCGGCAGCACCCGCTGTGCGTCGGTGCTCGCCCGCTCGACGTAGAACGCCTCGTCCAGGCGGCCTGCCATCGAAAGCGCCTCGCGCACATGCGGATACGTGCGGCCCAGCTTCATCACCACCGCGGCGTCAGCGTCGGCGAGGCGGCGGGCCAACTCGCGTACCGGCATGGTGCCGGGCAGCACTGAGAGCACCTCGTCACCGGTCACCAACGGAGTGGAGATGGCTGCCGAGGCGGCGCTCACCGACGTCACGCCCGGGATGATCACTGCGCTGAACCGCTCGGTCAGCCTGGTGTGCATATGCATGTATGAGCTGTAGAACAGTGGATCACCCTCGGCGAGCAGCGCGACATCACGCCCGGCGTCCAGGTGAGCGGCGATCCGCTCGGCGGCCTCGCGGTAGAAGTCCTCCATCGCGCCGGCATAGCCGCCGGGATGTTCGGTGGTCTCGGTGGTGACCGGGTAGACGAGGTGCTCCTCGATCTGGCCGTCGCGCAGATACGGCTCGGCGATGCGCCGCGCGATGCTGCGTCCGTGCCGAGCGCTGTGATAGGCGACGACGTCGGCCGCGCCGATGATGCGGGCGGCCTTGACCGTCACCAGCTCCGGATCACCCGGGCCCAGGCCGACGCCGTACAACACACCCGTCATTCCCGCTCACTCGCAATCGCATTCACGGCGGCCGCTGCCATCGCGCTGCCGCCCCGGCGTCCCGTCACCACGAGGTACTCCATGCCCCGGGGCCGGTCGATCAGTTCCTGCTTGGACTGCGCCGAGCCGACGAACCCCACTGGTCCGCCCAGTACCGACACCGGGCCGGGCACGCCGTCGTCGATGAGTTCCAGCAGCCGGAACAGGGCAGTGGGGGCGTTGCCGATCGCGACGACAGCCCCGGCCAGCCGGTCGGCCCACAGCTCAACCCCGGCGGCCGACCGGGTGTTCCCGGTCCGTTGAGCCAGCTCGGGCGCCCGTGGATCGGCCACCAGCGACACGACTTCATTGCCTGCGGGCAGTCGGGCGGCGGTGATCCCGGCCGCGACCATCGACGAGTCGCACAGGATCGGCGCCCCGGCCACCAGGGCGGCATGCGTTGCGGCGACCACACCGGGCGTGAAGGCCACGTGCTCGGCCACGTCCACCTGCCCGCAGGTGTGGATCAGCCGGACGACCACACGCGCGACATCTTCGGGAAACGGCGTCAGATCGGCTTCGGCGCGAATCGTCGCAAACGACTGCCGATAGATCTCGGCGGCGTCGCGAATGTAGTCGAGCACGCGATCACACTACGGCCCGCTTTCACGGTGACGGTGTGCGACCACCGCGTATGCCGCGACGATCACCAGCGCACACCCAACCAGCTGCAGACCTGTCGGGCGTTCGCCGAGGATCACCATGCCGCCGATCAGTGCCCCGACCGGGGTGAGCAGCAGCAGCACCGAACTGGTTTCGCTGCCGACCTTCGGCGAGAGCTTGGCCACCAATAGCCAGCCCACCAGCTGTCCGGTCAGCGTGACGAGGATCAGCCAGCCGATCGTCGGCCGCGACGGCGTGGTGTCCAGCCCACCCCACCATTGCCCTGCGGCAGCGGCGGTCGCGGCCGCGGTCACCAGCACCACCGCGTAGGTCTGGACCGGAAGCCCCTCCTTGCCGCCCCGGCGCAGGAGGAACAAGAACCCCGAGTAGCAGAGCGCCGCGGCGATCGCGTGCACCGTTCCGCGGCCGGCGTCTCCGTGGCCGGCATGACCGACCAGCCCACCGGTCAGCACCACACCGGTCAGCATGACCGGCAGTGCCATGAGGAATCGCCGCTCGATCCTTTCACGGTCCACCATCCAGGCCAGTAGCGGCACGAGCAGTACCTGGGTGTTGACGAGAACCGTTGACAATCCGGCACCAATTTCACGGATCGCTTCCGTCCACCACAGCATGTCACCGGCGAACAGCGCTCCACAGCATGTGTCCGATAGAATTCCCGACCGAGAAAGCGCTCCGGCGCAACGTCTTTCGCGGATCGCGAGTGCGCCGATCACGGGCAGCGCCAGCAGGCATCTGCCTGTGCTCGCGGTTGCCGCGGTGGTGTCGGCGAGGTCAAGGAAGACGGCGGACGACGCAACGCACAGCGCTCCGACCGCCAATCCGATGCGGGGATCCACGATCTGAATGTGGGTTGTCGGCAGCGGCATGTCAGTTGCGTACCCAGACCTACCTAATAGGTAAAGAGGTCAAAACCCATTAGCATGTTTGGCATGGAGGGAGAGCTCGAATTGCGCGGGGGCCACATCGCTGTGGACTTCGTCAACACCGTCGCGTGGCGCGGTGATTCATCACGCGTTGTCGACCACCTGCAGAGCTATCGAGATCTGGTGGGCTGGGCGATACACGCCGGTGTCGTCGACCCGGCCGAAGCACGGCATTTGCTCACGCAGTGCGCCGAGAGTTCCGCTGCCGCCAGTCGGGCGCTCCGCGACGCCAAGCGGATTCGCGAGGCGTTGCACTCGGTCTGGACCGTCGGCGCGACAGCAGCCGAGTGTGACGTCATCAGCGACGCGTTCGCCCGGACGGCACGTCGACGGCACCTGCGCGAGTGTGGTGGTGCGGTGATGTGGACGGAACGTGAGCTCACCCTGCACACGCCGATCGATCGCATCGTCGTGGCGGCGGTGGACCTGTGGCAGTCGGTCACGCCCGAAGCCATCAAGGCGTGCGGTGACGCCGCCTGCGGCTGGTTGTTCCTCGACACGAGCCGGCGCGGAAACCGCCGTTGGTGCAGCACCGCCGACTGTGGCAATCGCGCGCGAGTTCGGCGCCACTACGAGCGTTCCCGGAACCCCTCCGGTGTCGCGACGAACACCTGACCTGCTGGAGGGCTGCCGCACGCCCGTTCGCAGCCCACGTAGTGAACGTGGCCGCTGGGCAGCCGCGCATCTTCCTCCGTAGCGATTCGGGTGGCCTCGGCGCGCACGTCGGCTAGCGACTTCTCACACCCTGGGCTGCCCACGCAGGCGCTGATGTCCAGCCACGGTGAGTTCTCGTCGAACACCAACCCCATCGGGGCCAGCACCCGTAGCGCGGTATCGGCGACGCCCTCGTCAAGGTCGCATACCAGCAGTGAGCGCCACGGCGTGATGACCACCGGCGCGTCGACGGCCGCGACGAACTCGGCCTGCCGGGCCTGCAGCACACCGAGGGGGATGGCCGCCCCCAGCGCCACCCGCCCGTCGTCCTGCGTGATCCAACCGACCGGCGGGCGCAGCACCGGCGGATACTCCGCTGCCGGGACGGCGCTCACCGCGAAACCCGTCAGCAACGGCGAAAGATCGTCCAATTCGGCTATCCGCCAGGCCTTTCCGCGAATATCGACGAAGCGGCGTGCAATCGTGATCAGTGTCGGCACCACATCGTCGCCGCCTAGCCGGATGCCGGTGTCACGGCCGGCCAGCAGCAGGGCCACCCCGTCGGCGTGCACGTGCACACCGGCGTCGGCGCCCAGCCCGGAGATGTCGCCGCGACCGTCGTCGATCCCGAACAGGAACCTGCCGGGCAGCCGCTGCAACTCCGGATCGGCCCGGATGGCGGCGTCCAACTCGCTGACCCAGGGCCGTACATCGGCCAGTCCAGCGACCCGGCCGGACAGCGGTGAGGCGACGATGTTGCGCACCCGTTCGTGGGTGGGTGACGGCAGCAGGCCCGCGGCGGCCGCGGCCTCGGCGACGGCCGCCGCGTCCCGCACCCCACGCAGCTGCAGATTGCCCCGCACCGTGAGTTCCAGCGTGCCGTTGCCGAACTCGGTGGCCGTGTGCGCCAGCACTTCCAGTTGGCCGGCCGCGATCATTCCGCCGGGCAACCGCAACCGGGCAAGCGCGCCGTCGGCCGCCTGGTGCACCTGCAGGGCACCGGGGCAGGCGTCGTCGTCGCGCAAACGCTTCACCCGTCCACCGTACGGGCGTATGTTCGGGCCATGGCGACGGCTGCCACACCGCGGGTGGGAATCATCGGCGCGGGCATGTCCGGCCTGTGTATGGCCATGAAGCTTCAAGATGCCGGCATCGACTCGTTCGTCGTCTACGAGCAGGCCGCCGATGTCGGTGGAACCTGGCGGGACAACACCTATCCCGGACTGCACTGCGACATCCCATCGCCGTTTTACAGCTACTCGTTCTTTCCGAACTCCGAGTGGTCGCGGATGCTGCCGCCGGGCGGCGAGATTCAGCAGTATCTACGCCGGGTCGCCGACGAACGCGGCCTCCGCCGTCACATTCGTTTCGGCACCGAGGTGACCGCCGCCCGGTACTGCGACGGTCGATGGCGCGTGAGCACCGACTCCGGGGAGGACGAATACGACGTACTCGTCACCGCGACGGGATTCCTGCGGGTGCCGCGCGTGGCCGAGATTCCGGGCCGGGAGAGCTTCGCGGGACCGGCTTTTCACTCCGCCCGATGGGATCATTCGGTTGACCTGCGGGACAAGCGGATCGGCCTGATCGGAACCGGCTCCACCGGAGTCCAGATCGTCGCCGAGCTCGGCGGAAAAGTCACGCAGCTCAAGGTCTTTCAGCGAACAGCGCAGTGGGTGCTGCCGTTCCCGAATCTGCGTTTCACCCGGCTGCGTCGCGAGACGATCCGCAGATTTCCCGCGCTCGCTCGACCGGGATACGCATTCTGGTCACGGCTCATCTCCACGATCTACGGCCGCGCACCGATTCAGCCCGGTCCCGCGCGAACCTACTTCCACACCATGTGCCGGCTCAATCTGCGGCTCTCGGTGCGGGACCGAACCCTGCGGCGCAAGCTGACCCCGGACTATCAGGCCATGTGCAAGCGCCTGATCATCTCCGGGCACTACTACCGGTCGATCCAGAAGCCGGGCGTCGAGGTGGTCAGCGATGCGATCGACCACATCGAGCCGCGGGGCGTCGTGACAACAGACGGCACGCTGCATGAGGTCGATGTCCTGGTGTTCGCGACGGGGTTCGACGCCCGCGCCTACGTGCGGCCGATGTCGATCGTCGGCGAGAACGGCACGACCCTCGATGAGGTGTGGGCCGACGGGCCGCATGCCTACCGATCGATCGCGGTACCCGGCTTCCCGAATCTGTTCATGCTGATGGGTCCGCACTCGCCGATCGCGAACCAATCGCTGGTACCGGTCGCCGAGGATCAGGCCGACTACGCGATGTGGTGGATCGAGCAGATCCGCGCGGGACGGGTGGCCAGCGCCGCGCCCACCGAGGGGGCCACGAAGACCTACAACGAGGACATCAAAGCTGCTCTGCCCCAAACGATCTGGGCCAGCGGATGCAACAGCTGGTACATCGGCAAAGACGGCCTGCCCGAGGTCTTCCCCTGGCACCCGGGCAGGCACCGGGAACTGCTGCGCGGACCGGTGGTCGCCGACTTCGAGGTCCGAACCGGTCACTGATGGGCGGGACCAGGCAAGCGAGAGTGCGGGTCACCGCACTGGTGGCGCTGGTCCTGCTGCTCGGGATCGCCGTGCGGGGGCGGTTACCCGGTGCCCAGCCGACCGAGCGGCCGAAACCGGGCGACAGCACCGGCAGCCTGCTCGGACTGCTCACTCTCGTGGTGGCCTGCCTGCTGGTGGTGCTCGTGTCGATCGTGGCCAGGCTGCGTGATCCGCAGCGCGCCACGCAAGCCGCGCGCTCGCAGGTGCCCGGCGGCGGTGGTGGGGTCGGAGTGCGACAGAGCTGGCGTTTCGTGTTGGTGATCGCCGGCGCCATCCTGGCCTGGCTGTTGATGGCCGCACTGTTCGCGCAGCTGCGCCTACCGCAGCTGGTGGGCGGTCCGCCACCGGCTCAGCCCGGAGCGGCGCCGACCGGCACCGCACCGCCCGGCCAACCCGGCGCCCCGCGCCCACCCGCACCCGAGCCGGACGCCACTGACCCGGTCTTCTGGTATCTCATGGTCAGTTTCGCGGCCCTGCTGGTCGTGATGCTGGTCGGGGCGGTCCTGCTGCGGGTGCGCGAACGCCGCCGACTGGAGCCGGAACCGACAGCCGACGACGGCGGCCCGACCGATCCCGCGCCGCAGGGCCCGGGATCCCTCGCCCTGGCGGCCGAGCGGGGTCTGGCCGAGGTCGGCGACCTCAGCCGTGAACCCCGGGAGGCCATCATCGCGTGTTACGCGGCAATGGAACACGCACTGGCCAACGCCCCCGGCGCCGCCCCGCAGGAGTCCGACACCCCGTCGGAGGTGCTGGCGCGTGCCGTCGAGCACGAGGCGATTCATGCCGACAGCGCAACCGAACTCGTGACGCTGTTCGCCGAGGCGCGGTTCTCCACGCACGTGATGAACGAGGGACATCGGGAGACCGTCGAACGGGCCCTTCGCCTGGTTCTCGACGAGCTGCGGAGCCGGGTGTGATCCGGCTGGTGGCTGGCGGGCTGGTTCTGGTCGCGGGGGCGGAAGTGCTCGCGCTGGTTCTTGGCGCGCGGCACTGGGTTCTGCCGGCGGCCGGGCTCGCACTCGCGGTGTTCCTGCTCGCCACCCGCCTGACCTTCGATGCGGCACAGCGCCGTCCGGCGACCGACGGAATCACCGACGATCCGGCGGAAGCGTTGCTGCGCTGGCGATCCCGCACCGAATCGACGGTCCAGTGGGCGGATTCGACCAGGGAAGACTGGGACCGGCATCTGCGTCCCCGACTCGCGCGCGAATTCGTGCTCGCCACCCGGCAGCGCGATCCGACTGCGTTACAGGCGACCGGACACATCGTGTTCGGCGACGACCTCTGGGGCTGGGTGGACCCCAACAACATCGTGCGGACACGGGGACGTGAGCCCGGACCGGGGTACGCCACGCTCGAGGAAATCCTGCGACGGATGGAAAACCTATGACGATGCCCGCCCCCGCGATGACAGCTCAGTGCGAAGCGGTGCTCGACGAGATCGAGCGGGCCGTGGTCGGGAAACGCGCCGCGCTCACGCTGATTCTGACCACGGTGCTGGCCGGCGGGCACGTGCTGATCGAAGATCTGCCGGGCATGGGCAAGACGTTGATCGCACGGTCGTTCGCGGCGGCGCTCGGCCTGCGCTTCACCCGCGTGCAGTTCACCCCGGATCTGCTGCCCGCCGACCTGCTCGTCTCGACGATCTACGACATGCAGTCGGGCAGATTCGAGTTTCGGCCCGGCCCGATCTTCACCAACCTGCTGATGGCCGACGAGATCAACCGCACGCCGCCCAAGACTCAGGCCGCGCTGCTGGAGGCGATGGCCGAACGCCAAGTCAGCATCGACGGCCAAACCCACCGGCTGCCCGCGCCGTTCATCGTGCTGGCCACCGACAACCCGATCGAATACGAGGGCACCTACCCGCTGCCGGAAGCACAACTGGATCGGTTCGCGGTCAAGGTCGCGCTGAAGTACCTCTCCGAGACCGAGGAAGCGTCGATGCTGCGCCGCCGTCTGGAGCGTGGATCGGCCGAGGCAACCGTCAATCAGGTGGTGGACGCCGAGAGTCTCCTGGCGATGCGGGAATCCGTCGAGCAGGTGTCCGTGCACGACGACGTCCTGCACTACGTGGTGTCGCTGGCGACGGCCACCCGCAGTCACCCGCAGGTCGCAGTCGGCGCCAGCCCCCGCGCCGAACTCGACCTGGTCCAGCTGGCCCGTGCCCGTGCGCTGGTGTCCGGCCGGGACTACGTCATCCCCGAGGACGTCAAGACGCTGGCGGTCCCGGCGATCGCTCACCGGATCAGCCTGCGGCCGGAGATGTGGGTGCGCAGCGTGCACGGATCCGACGTTGTCGAGCAACTGCTGCGACGGCTGCCGGTGCCCCGGGCGCGCGGGCAATGACGGACGGCACCCGCTCCGTCGATGCCGTATTGCATTGGCGCGCATCGGCATTGACGCGGGCCATCGCCACCTGCGTCGGTGTGGCGCTGGCCGTCGCGGTGATCGCCTCGCGCTGGCAGCTGATCGCATTCGCGGCGCCGATGCTCGGGGTGCTGGCCTCGATCGGCTGGCAGCGCAAGCCGACGACGGTGTCGGTGACCGGCGAGCCGGCCATGACGCGGTGCTTCGAGAACGAACGCGAGCAGCTCAGCGCAGAACTGACCGATCGCGCCTCCGGCGCAACATTGGAACTCGAGGCGGTTCCCGGCTTGCACACCGAGACGATCGCGGCCGACCGGCGCCGCATCACGGTCGCCGCGCAGGCGCAGCGGTGGGGCCGCTACCCGCTGCGGGTCCGGGTGCGGCTCGACGCGGCGGGCGGTCTGATCAGCGGGACCGGCACCGTCGACGCCGCCGACCTGTTCGTCTTCCCGGTGGCGCCTCCGCAACCGACCGGCCTGCCGCGCACCGAACTGCCCGACCGCCTCGGCACCCACCTGACCCGACACATCGGTCCGGGTGTCGAATTCGCCGACATCCGTCCCTACCTGCCCGGCGACCAGTTGCGTGCGGTGAACTGGGCGGTCAGCGCCCGCCGCGGCAGCCTGCACGTCACCGAACGGCTCACCGACCGGGCCGCCGACGTCGTGGTGCTCGTCGACATGAGCGCCCAACCCGCGGGCCCTGCCACCGCGGCCACCGAACGGTCGCTGCGCGGCGCGACGCAGGTGGTGCAGACCGCGCTGCGCAACGGGGACCGGGCCGGCATCGTCGGGCTCGGCGGCCGTCGGCCCCGCTGGCTAGGCGCCGACATCGGCCGGCGCCAGTTCTACCGGGTGCTCGACGCGGCCCTCGGGGTCGGCAGCGAATACCAGGACACCGCAGGCACATTGGCGCCCCGGGCGGCCGTCCCGCCGGGTGCGGTCGTCGTCGCGTTCTCGACATTGCTCGACACCGAGTTCGCACTCGCTCTGATCGACCTGTCCAAACGGGGGCACACCGTGGTGGCGGTGGATGTGGGCGTTGCAGCGCTCGTCGATGTACCGCGACATGAAAGTGATCGGTGTCGACGTGGTGTCCTGGCCGACCGGGATCACCCTCGATCAGGCGATGAGCCTGGTGCCCGACCGGGGCAGGCGGTCGTCATGACGTCGCAGCGGCTCGTGGCCGCACTGTTCGGGGTGGCGATGACCGCAGCGGCGGCGGTCGGGGCCGACCATCGCGGGCTGATCGCGGCGGCGGTGGCGTTCATCGCGATTCTTGCCGGGCTGTTTGTGCGGGCCGCTGCGTCCGCGGCGGTCCTGGCGGTGGTGTGCGTCGTCGCGCTGACCGAGCCGCATCCGATGCTGGCCGCGACCTCGGGGGTGTGCGCAGCGGCCTATCTGGTGTTGACGTACGCCACGCTCACCCGGGCGACGGCGGTCGGGATCGCCGGCTTCGCGATCGTCGGAGCCCTGGCCACCGTGGTCCCCGCCGGCCTGCCCTGGCTGCCGCTTCTTGCCCCGGTCGCCGTCGTCGCCGCCGTCGGTGTCGCGTTGAGCCCGTTCGTCGATATCGCCTCAGGCGGCCAGAACCGGTGTTGTGGCAACCACATCCGGGGACACCACGTCCGAATAGTGCGACGCGTCGCCGACCACCACACGGCTGGGCCGGCCGTGCACATCGACCGGCACATCGCCGGCCAGCGTCACCCGGCTCAGGAAGCGGAACTGGTCGTCATAGTCGGCGACGCCGTAGTGCTGGGTGGCGCGGTTGTCCCACACCGCGATGTCGCCGAGCTGCCAGTTCCACCGAACCGTGTTCTCCAGCCGGGTGATCCGGTTCTGCAACACGGTGAACAGGCTGGCCGACTCGCTGCTGCCCAATCCGACGAAGCGTTTGACGAAATGGCCGAGCAGCAGCACTCGTCGGCCCGTCTCGGGATGGACCCGCACCACCGGATGCTCGGTCTCGTAATACGAGGACTCGAATTCGGCCCGGTATTGCCGGGTTTCGTCGCTGACGGCATGCTCGGCCTGCCCGCCCGCATAGTCGTACACGTTGGTGTGGGTGGCCCACAGGTTCTCGGCGAGCGCCTTCAACGCCGGTGGCAACCGGTCATAGGCCGCTTCGGTGTTGGCGAACACCGTGCTGCCGCCGTAGGCGGGCAGGGTCACCGCGCGCAACAGCGACGCCTTGGGCACCCGGTCGACGAACGTCACATCGGAATGCCAGGAGTTCGCCCGATCGAAGCGCGAATCGATCGGCAGCACCGTCTCGCCGCGCGAGGTCACCGTCGGATGGGCGATCGTCGGCACACCGAACAGGCGGGCCAGCGCGATCTGCTCGTCGTCCTCGAGGTGGTGCTGATCGCGGAAGAAGATCACCTTGTGTTCGAGCAGTGCGGCACGGATGGCGGCGACGATGTCGCGGTGCAGGTCACCGCCGAGCCGCACGCCGTAGACAACCGCGCCGATATCGGCGCCCAGCTTGGAAACGTCGAGGGAGAAGGCCATGGAGTCGATGGTCTCGGCGTACGGGCGTGGCGTACATCCTTGCGCTAGCCACGATCCGAATAGGGCGCGAACGCCGCCGTACGGTACGAATGGTGGGTGTCTACCACCGTGTTGTTGCTGTCGACGTCGGACACCGACCTGATCACCGCCCGTGCCAGCGGCGCGGACTATCGGTGGGCCAACCCGGCCCGGCTTATCGACGGTGAGCTGGCCGAGCTGCTCGAGGGCGCCGATCTGGTGGTCGTGCGGATCCTCGGCGGCTACCGGGCCTGGCAGGACGGTATCGACGCGGTGGTGGCCAGCGGGCGCCCGACCATCGTGGTCAGCGGCGAGCAGGCCCCCGACGCCGATCTGATGGAACGCTCCACGGTGCCCGCCGGCATCGCCGTGCAGACGCACATCTATCTGGCCCAGGGTGGGACAGAAAATATGCGGAATCTCCATTCATTCCTGTCCGACACCCTGCTGATGACCGGCTTCGGCTTCAACCCGCCCTCGGCCACCCCCGCCTGGGGTGTGCTGGAGCGGACGAGTGCGGCGTCCGACGGGCCGACGGTCGCCGTGCTGTACTACCGGGCTCAGCAGCTGGCGGGCAACACCGCCTACATCGAGGCGCTGTCGACCGCGATCGAAGAGGCCGGCGGGCGGGCGCTTCCGGTGTACTGCACGTCCTTGCGCACGCCCGAAGCCGAACTGCTGGAGTTGCTCGGCACCGCCGATGCCATGGTCGTCACCGTGCTGGCGGCCGGCGGGGCTCGTCCGGCCACCGCGGGCGCCGGCCACGACGACGACAACTGGAACGTCAAACACCTTGCCGCGCTGGATGTCCCGATCCTGCAGGGGCTGTGTCTGACGAGCTCACGGGCGACCTGGGCCGACAACGACGACGGCCTGAGCCCGTTGGACGTCGCCACCCAGGTGGCGGTGCCGGAATTCGACGGCCGGATCATCACGGTTCCGTTCTCGTTCAAGGAGATCGACTCCGACGGCCTCATCTCCTACGTGCCGGACCCCGAGCGGTGCGCGCGGGTGGCAGGCCTGGCGGTCAAGTACGCCACCCTGCGCCGGGTCGCACCTGCCGAGAAGCGGCTGGCTCTGGTGTTTTCGGCGTACCCGACCAAGCACTCCCGGATCGGCAACGCCGTCGGACTCGACACCCCGGCCAGCGCCGTCGCGCTGCTACACGCGTTGCGCGACGCCGGCTACCGCATCGGCGACATCCCCGGCGTCGACGCTTCCGACGGTGACGCGCTGATGCATGCGCTCATCGAACGCGGCGGGCAGGACCCCGACTGGGTGACCGACGGGCAGTTGGCGGGCAACCCGATTCGTATCCCGGCCGCGCAGTACCGGGAGTGGTTCGCCGCGTTGCCGGACGAACTGACCGAAGCGATGGTCGCCCATTGGGGCCCGCCGCCCGGTGAGCTGTTCGTCGACCGCAGCCAGAATCCCGATGGCGAAATCGTCGTCGCCGCAATCCAATCCGGGAACATCGTGATTTTGGTCCAGCCGCCGCGCGGATTTGGGGAGAACCCGGTCGCGATCTATCACGACCCCGATCTGCCGCCGAGCCACCACTACCTGGCCACCTACCTGTGGCTGCGACACGGGTTCGGCGCGCACGCCGCCGTCCACCTCGGCAAGCACGGCAACCTGGAATGGTTGCCCGGCAAGACCGTTGGCATGTCGGCGGCCTGCGGAACCGACGCCGCACTCGGTGATCTGCCGCTGATCTACCCGTTCCTCGTCAATGACCCGGGGGAGGGCACCCAGGCCAAGCGCCGCGCGCACGCCACCCTGGTCGATCACCTCATTCCGCCGATGGCGCGCGCGGAGAGCTACGGCGACATCGCCCGGCTGGAACAGCTGCTCGACGAGCACGCCAACATCGCGGCGCTCGACCCGGGCAAGCTGCCCGCGATCCGCCAGCAGATCTGGACGCTGATGCGTGCGGCCAAGATGGACCACGATCTGGGCCTGGCCGAACGGCCCGAGGACGACTCGTTCGACGACATGCTGCTGCACGTCGACGGCTGGCTCTGCGAGATCAAGGACGTCCAGATCCGCGACGGTCTGCACATCCTCGGTGCCGCGCCGGCGGGCGAGGCCGAACTCGACCTGGTGCTGGCGATCCTGCGGGCCCGGCAGCTGTTCGGCGGCGAGCAGCATCTGCCGGGTCTGCGTCAGGCTCTCGGCCTGGCCGAAGACGGCAGCGCCGACCGGGTGGACGTCGACGCGGCCGAACAGCAGGCCCGCGCGCTGCTGGCGGGTCTGCAGGCCACCGGCTGGGACGCCGACCGCGTCGGGGAACTGACCGACGACGACGGTGTCGCGGCGATCCTGCGGTTCGCGGCCACCGAAGTGGTGCCGCGGTTGGCCGGCACCGCCGCCGAGATTGAGCAGGTGCTGCGCGCCCTTGACGGCCGCTTCATCCCGGCCGGACCGTCGGGCTCGCCGCTGCGCGGTCTGGTCAACGTGCTGCCCACCGGCCGCAACTTCTACTCCGTCGACCCCAAGGCCGTCCCGTCCCGACTTGCTTGGGAAACCGGTGTGGCGATGGCCGATTCGCTGCTAGAGCGCTACCGCACCGACCACGGCGACTGGCCGCGATCGGTCGGACTTTCGGTGTGGGGCACCTCGGCGATGCGTACCTCGGGTGACGACATCGCCGAAGTCCTTGCGCTGCTGGGTGTCCGGCCGGTGTGGGACGATGCGTCTCGGCGCGTCGTCGACCTGGAGGCCATCACGCTCGCCGAGCTGGGACGGCCCCGGATCGATGTGACCGTACGCATCTCGGGATTCTTCCGCGATGCCTTCCCTCATGTCGTCACCATGCTCGACGACGCGGTGCGCATGGTCGCCGGCCTCGACGAACCGGCCGAACAGAACTACGTCCGCGCCCACGCCCAGGTCGACCTGGCCGATCATGGCGACGAAAGACGCGCTACCACACGGATTTTCGGCTCCAAGCCGGGCACCTACGGAGCCGGCCTGTTGCAGCTGATCGACAGCCGCAACTGGCGCGACGATGCCGACCTGGCCGAGGTGTACACCGCCTGGGGCGGATTCGCCTACGGCCGCGAACTCGACGGCAGGCCTGCCGCCGACGACATGTCCACCCAGTACCGCCGAATCGTGGTGGCCGCCAAGAACACCGACTCCCGCGAGCACGACATCGCCGACTCCGACGACTACTTCCAGTACCACGGCGGCATGGTCGCGACCGTGCGGGCGCTGACCGGGAAGGCGCCGGCCGCCTACATCGGCGACAACACCCGCCCCGATGCCGTGCGTACCCGCACGCTGTCCGAGGAGACCACCCGCGTCTTCCGCGCGCGGGTGGTCAACCCTCGCTGGATGGCCGCGATGCGCAAGCACGGCTACAAGGGCGCCTTCGAAATGGCCGCGACGGTGGACTACCTGTTCGGCTACGACGCCACCGCCGGGGTGATGGCGGACTGGATGTACGAGCAGCTCACCGAGTCCTACGTGCTGGACCCGGAGAACCGCAAGTTCATGAACGAGTCCAATCCGTGGGCGCTGCACGGGATGTCCGAACGGCTACTCGAGGCGGTCGGGCGCGGCATGTGGGAGAACCCGGATCCGGAAACCCTGAACAAAGTGCGACAGGTTCTCTTGGAGACTGAGGGCGACCTCGAGGCGCGCTAAGTTGATGCGATGGCTCCCAGCTTCGCCGACGTGATCAAGGCCGAGTACGTGTCGCTGACGACGTTCACCAAGGACGGCAGGCCCAAGCCGACGCCGATCTGGATCGCCCCAGACGGCGACCGCGCGCTGGTGATCACGGGTAAGGATTCCTGGAAGGTCAAGCGCATCCGCAACACCCCGCGGGTGACCGTGGCGGTGTGCGACCGCGGTGGCAAGGTCAAGGGTGAACCGGTGGACGCCGTCGCGACGATCCTCGACGACGCCCAGCAGATCGAGCGGGTCTACACCGCGATCGGCAAGCGCTACGGGCTGCTCGGCAAGGTCTTCAACTTCTTCTCCAAGCTGCGCGGTGGAAGCACCCGCAACGTGGGTCTGGAACTGCGGGCAGCCGACGCTTCAAAAAACTAGCCAGCGGGAACAGGGACGCATGGCCAATTCGGTGGCGCAGCCCACCTTCCACGACGTCGCCCAGGCGAAATACCTGCTTCTCACCACATTCACCAAGGACGGCACTCCCAAGCCGACGGCGATCTGGGGCGTGCCCGACGGCGACCGGCTGCTGGTGATCACCGACCGGGTCTCGTGGAAGGTCAAGCGGATCCGCAACACGCCGCGAGTCACCATCGCCGAATCCCATTCGCTCGGAAAGCCGAAGGGTCCGGCGGTCGAGGCGACCGCCCGGGTGCTGCCGGACTCCGAGACCCGCGGCGTCTACAACAAGGTGTTGCGCCGCTACTGGCAGCACTCCTGGTGGTTCTATCTGCACAGCCTGGTCCGCGGCGGCATCGACAAGGTGCACGTCGCTCTCGAGATCACCCCGCAATAGAAATCACAGGGTCTTATCAGGCCTACCGGAACCAGGCCGGTTCGCGGCTCGTTGCCACTACATGGTGATGCGGACGTTCTTGCTCTACGCCGTGGTCGAGCTTGCGGTCTTGGCCGCCCTGACCTGGTCGGTCGGCATCGGCTGGACCCTGCTGATCCTGCTGGCCAGCTCGGTGATCGGTGTCGCGCTGGCCGGCTCGCAGGTCAAGAAGCAAATCCTCAAGCTGCAGCGCACCCGGACCGACCCGCAGGGCGCCGTCGCCGACAGCATGCTCGTCGCGCTCGGCACGGTCCTGATGTTCATCCCCGGCATCGTCAGCACCGCGATCGGCGCGCTGATGCTGCTGCCCCCGACCCGCAGCGTGGTCCGCCCGTTGGCCGGCATGCTTCTCACCCGCGGCATCGCCCGCCGGGTCACCGTCATCAACCTGACTGCTCCCGCCGGTTACCCCGGTCGCGGCGATTACATCGACGGCGAGGTCGTCGAGGACCAGGTTCAGGGACCCGTCCACGACGCCAACATCGTCCGCCGGTACTGACCCTCTTCGGCTCGCTCGCTTCGGCGGGGGAGACTGACTCACCGTGACCACACTGCTGCTGGGCGGCCGCATTCACAGCCCGTCGCACCCGGACGCGACCGCGATGGCGGTCCGCGACGGCGTCGTCGCCTGGTTAGGCAGCGACGAGGTCGGCCGGTCGCAGTTCGGCGACGCGCAGGTCGTCGACCTCGACGGCGCCTTCGTGGCACCCGCGTTCGTCGACAGTCACATCCATCTGACCTCGACCGGGCTCCTGATGACCGGCCTGGACCTGACCGGTGCGACCTCCAGGCAGCACTGTCTGAACCTGGTTGCCGAACACACCGCGGCCCATCCCGGCCAGCCGATCTGGGCGCACGGCTGGGACGACACCGGCTGGGCCCGAGACGAGGCGCCCAGCACGGAAGAACTCGACGCCGTCGTCGGCGCGGTGCCCGCCTACCTGGCCCGCGTCGACGTCCACTCCGCTGTCGCATCGACGGGCCTGCGTGACCTGGTTCCCGGGCTTCCTGCCGTCGCCGGCTACCACCCGCACAGCCCGCTGTCGGCCGATGCCCACCACCTGGTCCGCGGGGAGGCGCGCCGCCTCTTGACCGCCCGGCAGCGTTCCGACGCCCGGCTCGCCGCCCTGGATGCGGTCGCGGGGGCCGGCATCGTCGCCGTTCACGAATGCGCCGGACCCCAGATCGGTGGACCCGACGACTGGCAGGAGCTGCGGGCCACCGATCACGGCGTCGAGGTCGTCGGCTACTGGGGTGAAGCGGTATCCAGCGCCGCGCAGGCCAGGGCGCTCATCGACACGACCGGCGCCAGCGGGCTGGCCGGTGACCTGTTCGTCGACGGCGCACTGGGCTCACATACCGCCTGGCTGTGCCAGCCGTACGCCGACGCCCCCAACTGCACCGGCAACTGCTACCTGGACGCCGACGCGATCGCCGATCACCTGTTCGCCTGCACCGATGCGGGCGTGACGGCGGGCTTCCACGTGATCGGCGACGCGGCGGTGACGGCCGTCGTCGATGCCGTGGCCCGGCTCGTCGAACGGTTCGGGGCACCCGCGGTGGCCCGCTGCGGCCATCGGCTGGAGCATCTCGAGATGGTGAGCGCCGAGCAGGCCGCCACGCTCGGCCAGGCCGGAGTGGCCGCCAGCATGCAGCCCAACTTCGACGCGCTGTGGGGCGGTCGCGACGGCATGTACGCCCGCCGACTCGGTGTTGATCGAGCCGCTTCGCTGAACCCGTTCTCGCTATTAGCATCGGCAGGCGTGCCCTTGGCGTTCGGCTCAGATGCCCCGGTGACCAGCATCGATCCCTGGGCGACAGTACGCGCGGCCAGCCACCACCACACGCACGGAAGTTCGATCTCGGTACGAGCGGCGTTCGCCGCTGCGACCCGGGGTGCCTGGCGGGCCGGTGGGGTGCGCGACGGCATCAGCGGCACCCTGGTGCCGGGCGCGCCGGCGTCGTACGCGGTGTGGGAGGCGGGCCAGCTGGATGTGGCCGCCCCGGCCGACAGCGTCCAGCGCTGGTCCACCGATCCGCGGTCGCGGGTGCCCGCGCTGCCGCGACTGGCGCCCGGCGATCCGTTGCCGCGCTGCCGTCAGACCGTGCACCGGGGTGCCGTGCTTCATGGGTAGCCGGCTGCTGAACTGGGCGCGCACCGCACTGCCGCCGCGGCTGTTCCGGCTGCTGGTCGCGGTGACCGCGGGCCTGCTGCTGTGCATCAGTTTCCCGCCGATCGGCTGGTGGTGGTCGGCCGTCGTGAGCTTCGCGCTGTTGAGCTGGGTGCTGGTGCATCCGAAGACGACGGCGGCCGGCGGCCTGGGGTACGGCTTCCTGTTCGGGTTGGCCTTTTACATCCCGCTGATTCCCTGGATCAGCGGTCTGGTCGGCCCGGTGCCGTGGCTGGCGCTGGCGACGATGGAGGCGCTGTTCCCGGCGCTGTTCGGCTGGCTGGCCGTCGCGGTGCGTCGCGTTCCCGGCTGGCCGCTGTGGTTCGCCCTGGTGTGGTCGGCCCAGGAATGGCTGAAATCCACCGTGCCTTTCGGTGGATTCCCTTGGGGGATAGTCGGATTCGGGCAAACTACCGGCCCGTTCCTGTCCCTGGTGCAGCTCGGCGGCGTTCCGCTGCTGTCGTTCGCCGTCGCCCTGCTGGGCACCTCTTTGGCCGCGCTGGTCTTCGAGATCGCCCGCTGGTGGCGGCACAGTGGGCCGGCCAAGCCAGCCGCGCACGTGTCACTGTCCGGCCTACTGCTGCCCGGGCTGTGCATCACCGCCGTGCTGCTGACCACCGCGGTCGCCGCACCGCAGGTGCGCCGCGCGGCAGGCGGTGCAGGCAACGAGCCGACGGTCACGGTCGCCGCGATCCAGGGCAGCGTGCCGCGATTGGGGCTGGACTTCAACAGTCAGCGTCGTGCGGTGCTGGACAACCACGTGCGCCAAACCGTGCAGCTGGCCGACGATGTGCGCGCGGGCAGGGCACCGCAGCCGCAGTTCGTGATCTGGCCGGAGAACTCGTCGGACATCGATCCGATGACCAATCCCGACGCCGCCCAGCAGATCAGCGTGGCCGCGCAGGCCATCGGCGCACCGATCCTCGTCGGCGCCGTCGTCGCCCGCCCGGACTGGACGCCGGACAACCCCACGGCATCGAACACCGTCGTCGTCTGGGATCCGGTGAACGGACCGGGGGAGCGCCACGACAAGCAGATCATCCAACCGTTCGGCGAGTACCTGCCGTGGCGAGGGTTCTTCCGGCACCTGTCCTCCTTCGCCGACCGCGCCGGCTATTTCGTCCCCGGCAACGGCTCTGGTGTCGTGCATGCGGCCGGAGTTCCGGTCGGGGTGGCCACCTGCTGGGAGGTCATCTTCGACCGGGCGTTGCGCGAGTCGGTCCGCAACGGGGCACAGCTGTTGGCCGTCCCCACCAACAACGCGACGTTCGACCAGAACATGAGCGAGCAACTGCTGGCGTTCGCCCGCGCCCGCGCCGTCGAGCACGACCGCTACGTGGTCGTGGCCGGCACGGTCGGGATCAGCGCGGTGATCGCCCCCGACGGCGCCGAGCTGGCCCGCACCCAGTTCTTCTCGCCGGCCTACCTCGACATGACCGTGCGGCTCAAAACCAGCGAAACCCCGGCCACCCGATGGGGGCCGTTGATCCAAGGGGTGCTGGTCGCAGCCGCCGTTGCGGTCGTGATCGGGGCCATACTGCACAATGGTTGGTTCATGCGCCCGTTGCGCCGCAGGCGGCCGGAACGGGACGCAGACAGCATGTCCGGGGGCGACGACGACGGCGACACCACGCCGGAGCAGGGCGAATCATCTTCCGCCCTGGCCGGGCAGCACGACAAAGGAGAGTCATGACCGACCGGGGCAATCCGGGCGCCGAGCGCCCCAGCCAGCGCACCCTGGTGATCATTCCGACGTTCAATGAGCTGGAGAACCTGCCGCTGATCGTGGGCCGGGTACACAAGGCCTGTCCCGAGGTGCACGTGCTGATCGTCGACGACGGCAGCCCCGACGGCACCGGTGAGCTCGCCGACGAACTGTCCCTGGCCGACACCGACCGGGTGCACGTGATGCACCGCAACGCCAAGGACGGCCTCGGCGCCGCCTATCTGGCGGGCTTCGCCTGGGGACTGAGCCGCCAGTACAACGTGCTCGTCGAAATGGACGCCGACGGCAGCCACGCTCCCGAGCAGCTCTACCGGCTCCTGGACGCCATCGACAACGGCGCGGACCTGGCGATCGGCTCCCGCTACGTCCAGGGCGGCACCGTCCGCAACTGGCCCTACCGGCGGTTGGTGCTGTCGAAGACCGCCAACACGTATTCGCGCGTGCTGCTCGGCGTCGGTATCCACGACATCACCGCCGGCTATCGCGCGTACCGGCGCGAGGTGCTGGAGAAGATCGACCTGTCAGCGGTCGACTCCAAGGGCTACTGCTTCCAGATCGATCTGACCTGGCGCACGATCAACGCCGGTTTCACCGTCACCGAGGTGCCGATCACGTTCCGCGAGCGCGAACTCGGGGTGTCGAAGATGAGCGGCTCGAACATTCGCGAAGCGATGGTCAAGGTCGCCCAGTGGGGCATCGGCGGGCGCATCGATCGCGCCCGCGGCGTCGTCCGCTAGGAGATCAGCTGCCGCGACGCTTGGACTTGATGAGGTCCATGCGCTCCTTGAGCAGCTCCTCGAGCTCCTCGATCGAGCGGCGCTCCAGCAGCATGTCCCAGTGGGTGCGCGGCGGCTTCACCTTCTTCGGTTCCGGCAGGTCGCCGTCGATCAGGGTGCCTTCCAGGCCGTTCTTGCAGGGCCAGGTGCCGGGGATCTCGGCGTCGTCGGCGAACGGAACCTCGAATTCCTCGCCGTTCTCGGTGCGGTACCGCGCAATCTGACGCGGCGCCAGGTCGTGGTTGCGGTCCGTCTCGTAGCTCACGGCTCCGAGGCGGCTACCTCTCAAAACACGATCAGCCATCGTCAACTCTCCTCAAGCGCTCTATGAAGTCCGGGTAGTCAACGCAAGACAACTCTCTGCGGTTCCCGACTCGACCAACCATGATACCGGGATCACTGCACGAGGCCGTCTACAGTCACATGGCGTGACGCGTCGTTCCCGCTCTCAGCCGTGCCGGTGGTGTGGACGCGAGGTGGCCGACGCCGGGATGGGCCGGCGCAGGCAGTACTGCCGCCAGTCCTGCCGGCAGCGCGCATACGAGCAGCGCGCATTGGTCAAAGGCAGCGCGATCCCCGAAGACGCCGTGGTGCTCTCGGCCGACGAGGCCGCCGAACTGTCCGACCGGGTCTTCCAGGTGCGGTGTGCCGCCGAGGACGTCGCCACCGCAGTCGACGAGGGTGCGGCCACATCCGAACTGCGGGAACTGTGCGACGCGCTGGTCCGGGCCGCCAAGGCCGCCGACGGCTGGCGCTGACGCCGCCGATTGACCACGTCGTGGCGGGGTAGTGGCAGCGGATGAGCCGGCGGACGGAGCTGCAGCGGGTTGCCAAAGACATGTTCCGGTGGCCGGAGTTGCGGCCCGCTCAACTCGAGGCGATGGAGGCGGTGCTCGCCGGCCGCGACGTGCTGGCGGTGATGGCGACCGGCTCCGGCAAGTCGGCGATCTACCAGGTGCCCGCCGTGCTCATCGACGGCGCCACGCTGGTCGTCTCACCGCTGATCGCACTGCAACGCGACCAGATCAGCGGGCTGGCGTCCACTGAAGCCCCCGAGGCGGTGGCCATCAACTCGCAACTGGGCAGTCACGACATCGCGCGGAATTGGCAGGCGGTTCGCGAGCACGCAGCCGAATACGTGTTCCTCGCGCCCGAACAGCTCACCAACGATGACGTCCTCACCGCGTTGGCCCAGATGGACATTTCGTTGGTGGTCGTCGACGAAGCGCACTGTGTCTCGGCGTGGGGTCACGACTTCCGGCCGAGCTATCTCCGGATCGCCGACAGCATCGCAAGGTTCGGCGGCCCGCCGGTCGTCGCGCTGACCGCCACCGCCTCGCCGGTGGTGCGCCGCGAGATCGTCGAGCATCTGCGCTTGCGCGATCCGCTGGTGATCGCCAGCGGGTTCGACCGGCCCAACATCGGCCTCGAGGTGTCCCACTACGTCGCCGACGACGACAAGCGCGATGCGGTACTGGCCAGGATGCTGACGGTCGAACGGCCTGCCCTGCTGTACACCGCGACCCGCAAGGACACTGAAACATATGCCGCGCAATTGAATTCGTTCGGCGTCACTGCTCGCGCCTACCATGCCGGTTTGTCGCGCGCGCAACGCGACGAGGTCCACGAGCTGTTCCGGGCCGACCACGGTGTGGACGTGGTGGTGGCGACGTCGGCGTTCGGGATGGGCATCGACAAGGCCGACGTACGCACCGTCGTGCACGCCTCGATCCCGGACTCCATGGACACGTACTACCAGCAGATCGGGCGCGCCGGTCGCGACGGGAAACCGGCGACGGCGGCGCTGTTCTACCGGCCGGAGGATCTGGGCCTGGCCCGGTTCTTCACCACCAACCGGCCCGACGAGGAGCTGCTGGCACGGGTCTATGCGGATCTGGATCGCCGGGCTCCGAAACGGTTGGGCGACTTGCGTACCCGGCTCGCAGTGCGGGGGCCGCGGGTGACCAATGCCCTCAACCTGCTCGAGGAGGCGGAACTGGTCTGCTCGACGCGGGATGGTTTCACCCGCAGCAGCAGTATCGGAGTCGAGGAGGCGGTGCACCGGGCTGTCGAGATCGTCGAGCGCAACGAACGCATCGACCGCACTCGTGTCGAGATGATGCGCGGATATGCCGAGACGCGGGAGTGTCGTCGTCAGTTCCTGCTGGGCTATTTCGGGGAGCCGTTGCCCGAGCCGTGCGGCAATTGCGACAACTGTGCCTCCGGCGTCGTCGACGACGAGCCGCCCGCCACGGACCGCTGGGCAGTGCAGACGCCGGTCGAGCATCGGGAGTGGGGTTCCGGGGTGGTGATGGGCGCCGAGGACGACCGGATCACCGTCCTGTTCGACGAATTCGGCTATCGCACACTGCTGCTGGAGTCCATCGAGCATTCCGGGGTGCTGACCCGCCGATGACGGCGGCCCTTTTGGTCACCACGACGCAAACCCTTAACCGGGCGGCCGGTGGTTTCTAAGGTCGTTGGGCGTGCCTGCGAAGTTTTTCTGGTTCCTGCCCACCAACGGCGACAGCCGGTCGATCGTCGGGGCGTCGCATGCGTCGTCGCACCACATCGTTCCCGACGGATACCGCCCGCCGAGCCGTCGGTATCTGGCCGAAGTGGCCAGGGCCGCCGACCGGTTGGGTTTCGAGGGAGTGCTGACGCCGACCGGAACCTGGTGCGAGGACGCGTGGTTGACCGCGTCGGCGCTGCTGGCCGAGACCGAGCGGTTGAAGTTCTTGGTTGCCTTCCGGCCCGGGCTGATACCCCCGACGTTGGCCGCCCAGCAGGCCGCGACGTTGCAGCGGTTCTCCGACGGACGCCTCTTGCTCAACGTGGTCAGTGGCGGCGACGACAGCGAGCAGCAGCGCTTCGGTGACTGGCTGGACCACGACGAGCGCTACGCGCGGACCGGTGAGTTCTTGACGATCGTGAAGTCGGTGTGGGGCAGCGACTCGTTCGACTTCGACGGCGAGTACTACAAGATCCGTGACGGGCGGGTGTCGGAGCCCCCGAACCCGTTGCCGGAGTTCTATTTTGGCGGCTCGTCAGCGGCGGCGTTGCCTATCGCCGCCGAGCACGTCGACGTCTATCTCACCTGGGGCGAGCCGCCCCAGGCGGCGAAGGCCAAGATCGACAGGGTTCGCGAACTGGCCGAGGCGCGCGGTCGGACCCTGCGGTTCGGAATCCGGTTGCACACCATCACCCGCGATACCTCAGCGGCGGCGTGGGCGGTCGCCGAGGAACTGGTCAACGAGCTGACGCCGGCTCAGATCGAGGAGGCGACCAGGCTTCACGCCACGTCGGAGTCCGAAGGGCAGCGCCGGATGACCGCGCTGCACGGGGGCCGGACCGACAAGCTGGAGATCTACCCGAACTTGTGGGCGGGTGTTGGCCTGGTTCGCGGCGGCGCCGGCACCGCCCTGGTCGGCAGCCACGAGGAGGTGGCCAACCTGATCTGGGAGTACCACACCGTCGGGTTCGACGAGTTCATCCTGTCGGGCTACCCGCACCTGGAAGAGGCGTACTGGTTCGCCGAGGGCGTGCTTCCGATCTTGCGGGCCAAGGGCGTTCTCGCCGCCTAGCATCCGCTACTATCTGCGTATGAATGCAGATAGACAGCTTGCGGAGGACCACGCGCTTCTGGTCGTCGAGGTCTTCCGCATGCTGGCTGACGCCACCCGCGTGCAACTGCTCTGGGCGCTGATCGACGGCGAGCTGAGCGTCAACGATCTCGCCGAACGTGTCGGCAAGCCGGCTCCCTCGGTGTCGCAGCACCTCGCCAAGCTCCGCATGGCCCGCCTCGTCCGGACCCGCCGGGAAGGCACCCAGGTGTTCTACCGCCTGGAGAACGACCATGTGCGCCAACTCGTCGCAGACGCGGTCTACAACGCCGAGCACGCCGCGGGCGGCACACCCGCCCACCATCGCGGCGTCCGAGAACTGCCGAGCCGGGAGAGCGCGTCATGAAGCACGACCACGACCATGGCCACACTCACGACCATGCCGGCCGGGTCGACACTGCGCTGCGCGACAGCGCCGCCGGAATCCGTGCCGTCAAGATCAGCCTGATCGCGCTCGGCATCACCGCTCTTCTTCAGGTCGCGATCGTCGTCACATCGGGTTCGGTTGCGCTACTGGCAGATACGATTCACAACTTCTCCGACGCGCTGACCGCCATTCCGTTGTGGATCGCCTTCTCGCTGAGTCGCCGCAGTGCGACCCGCCGCTACACCTACGGCCTCGGGCGGGCCGAGGACCTCGCGGGCTTGTTCGTCGTCGCCGTGATCGCGGTATCGGCCGTCGTCGCGGCGGTACAGGCCATCGACCGGCTGCTTCATCCGGTACCGGTGTCCCACATCGGCTGGGTGGCCGCGGCCGGGCTGGCCGGATTCGTCGGCAACGAGATCGTCGCCGTCTACCGGATCCGCGTCGGACGACGGATCGGCTCAGCCGCGTTGCGCGCCGACGGGATGCACGCTCGCGCAGACGGACTGACATCGCTGGCGGTGGTCCTCGGCGCAGTCGGTGTGGCCCTTGGGTTCCCGGCCGCCGACCCGATCATCGGCCTGATCATCGCGGCGGCGATCCTGGTCGTGATGGTCGTCGCGGCCCGTGATGTCTTCGCGCGCCTGCTCGACAGCGTCGACCCCGCGCTGGTCGACACCGCCTACCACACCCTCGAACACCAGCCGGGAGTCATTGGCGTGCAACGGGTTCGGATGCGCTGGATAGGCCTTCGCCTCGATGCCGACGTCGAACTCGACGTCGACCCGCAGCTCAGCCTCCGGCAGGCGCACGACCTGGCGCATCACGCCGAACACGCGCTCACTCATGCCATTCCGAAACTGGATACCGCGGTGGTGCACGCCTATCCGGCGCACGCGCACTAACAGACGTACTGCACACCGATTCCGGCCGGTGGCGTGACCTGCCGGGCACAGGCGAACGCGTCGACACCGTCGGCGGCGAGCCGCACTGCCGACTGACGGGCGTAGTTCACACACAACAGGGCGCTGGAATCGGTGCGGCAGCGGTAGTTGCCGAACGACAGTGAGACGTCGTAAGGCAATTCGCGGCCCTGGCCGTATGCGAAGCGGCCAGGGTCGCCGTGCGCGGAGCCGACCTGGATCGTGGAACCGTCGAAGTCGACCCAGCCGCCCTTCCACTGGCCGTAGGTATCCGCCGGCCGTGGCGGCGGATTCGTCAGCTCCACCAGGCAAGCCAGCGCGGGGGAGCCGTGTTTGGCGTCGGTCATGCAGTTCGTCCCGCTCGGGGTCGTGAAGGCCACATCATCGCCGAGTTCGGTGGTGACGCTGCCGCGCAGTGCGATGTGGTACTGCGCGGCGTCGATCGGCGGGGCCGCCTCGATCCACGCGATCGCCTCGGCGATCGGGACCCCGGCCACCGGTGCCGGCACCGCTGACGTGGCGGTCGTCGACGAGGTGGCTGACGTGGGAGCGGATGACGACGTGGCCGTGCGCGACGGGGTGATCGGTGTCAGCTGGGTCTGACGCGCCTGACCGCCGGTCGCGCCCGAACATCCCGCGACCAGCAGCGACGCGGTGAGCAGCACGGCGATCCGCATCCCGACAGGCTAGCGGGCGACAGCCGTTGCGCTTGTCAGGCGCGTCGAGACCCGAAATGTTCGCTACCGTCGAGTGATGCACGAACACACCGTCCGCGCCACCACGCGCAGCGGCATCGTCGAGGGGTTCGTCCGCAACGGGGTCAACAGGTGGCGTTCCATCCCGTACGCCCGCCCGCCGGTAGGTGCGTTGCGCTTCCGCGCGCCTCAGCCCCCGCAGCCGTGGCGTGGCGTCCGGTACTGCCACGGCTTCGCCAACTGTGCACCTCAGCAGCGCCGCTACACGATGTTGGGAGTGGGCAAGTACCAGCCGATGGGCGAAGACTGCCTGACTCTCAACGTCGTCACGCCGCAGTGGTCGGGCACCGAGCCGGACCGCGCGCCGTTGCCGGTGATGTTCTTCATCCACGGCGGCGGTTACCTCATGGGCAGCTCGGCCACCCCGCTCTATGACGGTGCCGCACTGGCCCGTCGCGGGTGCGTCTATGTCTCGGTGAACTACCGCCTCGGCGCTCTCGGCTGCGTGGACCTCTCCTCGCTGTCCACGCCGGACACCCCGATTGACAGCAATCTGTTCCTGCGCGACCTCGTCATGGCCCTGCGCTGGGTGCGCGACAACATCGGTGCGTTCGGTGGCGACCCCGGCAACGTGACGATCTTCGGTGAGAGCGCCGGCGCCCATGCCGTCGCGACCCTGCTGGCCGTTCCCGAAGCGGAAGGTCTTTTCGCCCAAGCCATTTCCGAGAGCCCCGCGTCTGGGCTGGTGAGCGGACCGGAGACCGCGGCCACGATCGCGGGCAAGTTCGCCAAGCTGCTCGGCGCCGGCGGTGACGATGCCGCCGAAACTCTGATGCGGGCCCGCCCACGGGATCTGGTCGTCGCGCTGGACACACTGCTCACCGAGAGCATGACCGAGATGGACGGGGCGTTCTCGCTCGGGCCGACCTACGGTGACGACGTCCTGCCCGACGACCCGGTGGCAGCCATGCGGCGGGGCGCCGCCCACAAGGTGCCGCTGATCGTGGGCACCAACGCCGACGAAGGCAAACTGTTCACCCGGTTCATGAAGCTGCTACCGACCACCGAGTCGGCCATCGAGCGACTGCTGGCCGGCACGGAACCCGAAGCGCGACAACGTATCACCGCCGCTTACCCGGGCTATCCGCGTCCGGAGGCCTGTGTGCAACTCGGTGGCGACTTCGCGTTCGGCACGGCCGCCTGGCAGATCGCCGAAGCGCACAGCCCGCATGCACCCACGTACGTGTATCGCTACGACTATGCGCCGCGCACCCTGCACTGGTCCGGTCTCGGGGCCACGCATGCCACCGAATTGCTGGCCGTCTTCGACATCTACCGCACGCGATTCGGCTCGGCGCTGACCGCGGCCATGGACCGCCGTTCGGCGCTGCGGGTGAGCCGCGACGTGCAGAACCGGTGGCGCCATTTCGGCCGCGCCGGTGTGCCGGGGGAGGATTGGCCCCGCTACACGGAGTCGGAGCGTCCGGTGCTGGTGTTCGACCGGCACACCCGCGTCGACTACGACCCGCATCCCCATCGGCGCGAGGCGTGGGCGGGCTTCTCGTTGGCCGGCCGCTAGCCCGGAACTCAATTGACACCCGTCAAGAAATGGCGGGAAAACCTTCCGGGGTGCCGGGGACTTGTCTTAGGTTGGTCGCGTGCAGACCAACGACATCGTCATCGAACGCCCGAGTGACCTGACCGCCGAGTGGCTGGCCGCCACCCTCGGAGTTCCGGTGACAGGGTTCACCGTCGACCGCATCGGCACCGGGCAGATGAGCGAGTGTTATCGGATCGGACTGACCTACGACGACGGCGCCGCCGGCCCCGCCTCGGTGGTCCTGAAGGTCGCCGCCACGGATCCGACGAGCAGGCAGACCGGGCTCGCGCTGGGGCTGTACGAGCGCGAGGTCAAGTTCTACTCCGACGTGGCGCCACGGCTCGGCGGTCCGATCGCCGAGTGCTACCACACCTCCTATGACCCGCAGACGGGCATTTTCACGCTGCTCCTCGACGACGCGGCCCCCGCCGAGGTCGGCAACGAAATCCGCGGTGCCACAATCGCCGACGCCACCCTGGCGTTGACCGAACTCGGCCGTCTGCATGCCCCCGTGATCGGCAGCGAGAGTCTGGCCGAGGCCGAATGGCTCGTTCGGGCGGCCCCGCTGAACCAGGCCCTCGTCGGCCAGCTGTGGTCCGGCTTCGCCGACCGGTACGGCGATGCGATCACCCCCGACCAACGACTCGTGTGCGAACGATTGGTCGCCAGCTTCGACGCCTACATGGCCGACGAATCGGTGCCGGAGCGGATCAAAGGCCTGGTGCACGGCGACTACCGGCTGGACAACATGCTGTTCGGTCGCCCCGGCTCCAAACGTGACCTCACCGTGGTGGACTGGCAGACCGTCACCTGGGGCCCGGCCATGACCGACGTGGCCTATTTCATCGGCTGCGCGCTCACCATCGAGGATCGCCGGGCCCACTACGACGAGCTGCTGCGTGCGTATCACCAAGGGCTCGGCCCTGATTCGGCGATCACCGCAGACCAGGTCCGCGAGGGTGTCCGTCATCAAAGCTTCGCGGGCGTGATGATGGCGGTGGTCTCGTCGATGCTCGTGGAGCGGACCGAGCGCGGTGACGGGATGTTTCTGACCATGCTGGATCGGCACACCAGCCATGTCCTGGACACCGGCGCACTCGACATCCTGCCGCCGCCCGCCGCGGTGGCCGCGTTGACGCCCGACCCGGCCGACGAGGGCGCCCATCAACCCGGTGATGAGCCGCTCTGGAACGAAAGCTGGTACTGGGACTTCGCCGATCCGGCACAGGGCGTCGGCGGCTGGCTGCGGCTCGGGCTGGTGCCCAATCAGAACGTGGCGTGGATCAACGCGCTGGTGTGCGGTCCCGACATGCCCACGGTCGCCCTGGTCGACTTCGAGGCGCCGTTACCCGCCGATCCGGCGGTGGCGCGGGCCGATGGTGCCGAATTGCGTCACGGCGCCATCACGCCGCTGCAGACCTACCGTGTCGAGGCGCGCGGTACCGCACAGGAATACGACGATCCGTCGGCGCTGTTGCGCGGCGAGCCGGGCCGGCCCGTCGAGTTGGCCATCGACCTCACCTGGACGACGGCGGGCACACCGTATGCGTATCGCATCACCACGCGCTACGAGATACCGTGCACGGTCACCGGAACCGTCAGCATCGACGGACGGGTCCACCAGCTCGAGGCGGTTCCCGGACAGCGCGACCACTCCCACGGGGTGCGCGACTGGTGGAGCATGGACTGGGTCTGGAGCGCACTGCACCTCGACGACGGCACCCACCTGCACGGCGTCGACCTCCGGATCCCCGGGATGGACCCGATCAGTGTCGGCTATATCCAGCGTGCCGGCGAGCCGGTCACCGAGACGACGACGGTGACTGCCGAAGCGACGTTCTCCGACAATGGATTACCGATGACCACCACGATCGACTACCTTCCCGGCCCGGTCCAGACGACCGTCGACGTCCGCGGTCACGCGCCCGTTCGGTTGGTGGCTCCGGAGGGTCAGGTCAGTTTCTTTCCGCGGGCGTGGGTCACCGTCGAGACGGCGGACGGCAGGACCGGTTCGGGTTGGGTGGAGTGGAACCGCAACCTGTGACAGGTTAAGCCGCTGATCGGAACCGGTCGTGCGATTCGTCGGGCTCCGCTGTCACACGTCGCCGCTGTGCTGATCGAGGCCGCCGTGGCGCACTCGCTGTCAACCAACTCCCGATGCCGATCGCCGCGCTGACCACGGCCGAGGCGATGAGAAAGAACCACATCCAGTCAAGGGCGGCAACGGTCTTACCGATGACGGTCCACACGCTCCAGATGTCCACTGGTCTCCTGCCTCCTCTTGGCTTATCTGCTCACTGTCAACCGTAGATCGGCGGGCACGTGACCGAGCACGGCAGAGGTCGTGCAAATGATGACCAAAGTCCTTTTCTCGCAGTTGAGTTCTTACGGCTGCGCCGCGACCGGTTAGGTGCGGCACGGCGCGGGTACGCGCGGGCATGGGCAAAGACGATTTCCACAAGGGTGACAAGGTCACTTGGCAGACCCACGGCAGCACCGCCGAAGGCACGGTGGAGGAGAAGATCACCTCGGACACCACGGCGGCCAAGCGGACGGTGCGCGCCTCGAAGGACGACCCGCAGTACCGGGTCCGCAGCGACAAGAGCGGCAACGATGCTGTGCACAAACCCGAAGCGCTGCACCGTAAGTCGAGCTAGACGATGGCGGACGACGATACCGCCGACGAGTTCGGCACAGTTGTCAACATGACGGCCGCCGAGCTCGAGAAATGGCTTGACACCGACGAGTCGAGAGCGGTGGGCCAGAAGTCCGGCGCCTCGGAGTCGACCGGACATGAGAGCGGCCGACGGATTGTGAAGATCCTGCGGACCCGCAAGTCGGACCTCAGCGACGACGACCACGCCCACATGCGCAAGGTCGTCGGTTATGCCAAGCGGCATCTCGCTCAGCGCCCGGACGGCGACATCACCGATTCGAAGTGGCGCTATTCACTGATGAACTGGGGTCACGACCCGACGAAGTGAGCTACAGCCGCGCGGAGTTGTCGTCGAGCTCGTCGCGGCGCAGCGCCATCGGCGTCGCCGCGGGCAAGTCACCGCCGGCGATGACCTGTCGGGTGATCGGCGTGAGCGCCAGGAACAATCGCTCGACGGCGGCGTCGTCGAGGGCGTCCAGTGCCGATAGCGCCAGGGTGTCGGTGCGCGATTCGACGTGGTCCTTGACTGCCCGACCGGCGTCGGTGAGAGTGCCTGTGTCAGTGAGCAATCCGCGCTCGGCAAGAGCTCGCACACACGAGTCCCACTCTTCGTCGGAGTAGTCGCGGCTGCGCTTGATGAAATCGGCAGGAACCGCCCCGGCGGCGACATGGAAGACATTCGCCTCGCGCCCGCTGATGCCCTCGCTCACCAGGACCGCGACATGGGCGTCGCCCCGGTGCTCGCGGAGCAGCGTCGCCGCGTGCCACAAAGACGCCAGCGGACCGTCGGGCCAGGGCAGCGCGAGATTCGCCGCGAACAGTGGCCGGCCGTCCAGCGGTGCGCCCCGTGCCGCCAGGCCGGCCAGTTCGGCTGCCTCTGCGACTCCCGGGGTGTCATCGCTCAAGCCGTAGCCCTGCAGCGCCGCGACCGCGGTCTCCTGGCGCACCCGCACCATCTCGGCGGGGGTGGCGATGTCCCAGATCGCCGGTATCGCCTTGCCGACGCGTTCGGCGGAGAAGTTGTAGAAGATCGCTGTCACGACCTCCACCGGCACCTGACCCAGCGGTGCGGCACGGCCGGCGAAGTAACCTCGCCAGAAACCGACGAATCCCATGGCGTCGAACGCAGTTCGGACACCCGGTGCGAAGTACGTGATGCCGTAAACCGGTTCAAAGCGATCGAAGAAGCGGCGTGCCAGTGCGGGAGTTCTGCTCACTTCGACAGTCAACCACTTGGTATCTTGCTTCGATGCTCTCGACCCGGGTTGGCGCCACGTTGGCAGCCGTCGGCCTCACGGCGGCTGCGCTGAGCGGGTGTTCTTTCCACGCCAGTACCGGCGGTCTGTCCGTGTCGAGAACAGATCTCGAGAAAGACATCACCCAACGGCTGCAACAGGCCGGCGAGAAGCCGCAAACAGTGACGTGCAAGGAGAATCTGCCGGGCGTTGTCGGCAAGACCACCCGCTGCGAGTTGTTGTTGAACGGTGCCGACAGCTTCGACGTCATCGTGACCGCGACCAAGATCGACGGCGAGAAGGTCAGCTACAGCATGATTCCTGCCGCATCGAAGGAGCAGCTGGACAAGCTGGTGGCGAAGACGGTGTCGGAGTCGGCAAAAGTCACTGTCGATTCGGCCGACTGCGATGGCGGCCTGGAGGGAAAGCAGGGCGCGGAGGCACACTGTGACGTCACGGCCGACGGTGAGACGAGGCGGCAGCTCGTGACGGTGACCAAGGTCGAAGGTTTGATGATGTACTTCCACGTGCAGCCGGAAGCGTCCTAGCGTCGCAGGCTAATTTCCCGGCTGAGCCGACAGGTCACCCGCGAGCGCGGCAGCCGATTCGTCGATGATCGCCCGCATCGCGCGCTCGGCACCGGCCTCGTCGCGCATCCGAATCGCGCGTGCCACCTCATCGTGCAGTTCGATCGCGGCGGGGTTGGGCCGATCGGGCATCATGCCGCGGTGCGTCCGCCCGCCGAGTACCTCGGCGACCACATCGTTGAGCGCGCGAAACATCTCGTTACCGCTGGCCTCCAGCAAGGTCCGGTGAAAGATCTTGTCCGCCAACAGGTACGACTCCAAATCGCCGGAGCGGCCGTGCACCACCATGTCGGACACGGCAGCCGCCATGATCCGACACTGATGCGGATCGGCCCGTCGCGCGGCCAGTGCGGCTGCGGCCGGTTCGAATCCGCGGCGTAACTCCGACAGCGACATCAACTGTGCGGACCGGTCGCCGACATCCAACCGCCAGCGAATCACCCTGGGGTCGAACACATTCCACTTGCTCGACGGCTGAATCGTAATGCCGACGCGACGGCGCGGAGCGACCATCCGCATGGACTCCAGCACCCGGATGGCCTCCCGGGCCACCGAACGCGAGACACCGTAGTCGGCGCTGACACCGTCGAGGGTCAACACATGCCCCGTCTGATAGCGCCCGGAGACGATGGCCTCACCGAGCGCGGTCAGCACGCTGCTGTGCAGCTCGCTGACCATTGGCTCGGTAGACACCCATACATGTTGTCATATCTGGTGCATGCGGCGATATAAACAGATTGATCACGATTTGGTATTGCAATCGTATGACTATTGATGGATGCTGTGTGACATGCCGAACAGCAGGGTAGACGCAAGCATGACCTCACCCGTCGTCGTCATGGGGGTGTCCGGCTCGGGGAAATCAACCGTCGGCGCGGCGCTTGCGCAACGTCTGCGCGTGCCCTTCGCCGACGCCGACGACTTCCACCCGCCGGCCAACATCGCCAAGATGACCGCCGGCCACCCGCTCGACGATGACGACCGCTACCCGTGGCTGGAGTCCATCGGGGAGTGGCTGGCCGCACACGCAGACGGTGGCGTGATGAGCTGTTCGGCGCTCAAGCGCAAGTATCGCGATCAGCTGCGGCGGCACTGTGCCGGTGTCAGGTTCCTGCATCTGCGCGGCACCGCCGAGGTCATCGCGCGCCGGCAGGCAAGTAGGCCAGGCCATTTCATGCCGGCGACCCTGCTGGCCTCGCAATTCGACACCCTGGAACCCCTCGATGCCGATGAAGAAGGCATCAGCATCGATGTCGATCAGAGCATCGATTCGATCGTCGACAGCTACGTATCCCGTACATCAGGAAAGTGACGCCGATGAACACCTATACCGCCATCCTGGCCGAAGCACCCAAACTGGCGACCCCGGTCGCGCCGGGGTGGCAGCTCATCCTGGCCTTCCTCGCCGGTATCGCCGTGATCGTCGTCCTGATCACCGTGGTGCACCTGCATCCCTTCCTGTCGTTGATCTTCGGCGCCCTGACCGTCGGCATCGTCGCGGGCGAGAACCTCGAGAAGGTGCTCAAGTCGTTCAGCGACGGCTTCGGTTCCACCGCCGCCGGAGTCGGCATCCTGATCGCCCTGGGTGCCATGTTCGCCAAACTCCTGGCCGATTCCGGGGGCGCCGACGAGATCGTCGACACCATCGTCGGCCACGCTTCGCCAAGGGCACTGCCGTGGGCGATGGCGTTGGTGGGTGCGATCATCGGTCTGCCGATGTTCTTCGAGATCGGTCTGGTCCTGTTGATGCCGGTGATCTACCTGGTGTCGCGCCGCTCGCAGCTCTCGCTGATCACCGTCGGAATCCCCGCGCTGGCAGGTCTTTCCGCGATGCACGGTTTCGTGCCGCCGCACCCGGGTCCGCTTACCGCGATCGACCTCCTGCACGCCGACCTCGGCCTGACGCTGGCTCTCGGTGTGGCCGTTGCGATTCCGACGATCATCGTCGCCGGCCCGCTGTTCGGCAAGCTGGCCGGACGCTGGGTTGTCGTCGAAGCACCCGACACATTCACCTCCGGTGCGGCCGCGTTGCGCGAGGCGGGTCCGGAAGGCGAGGTGATTCCCGACGAGAACCGCGGCAACCGCCGCCCGTCGTTCGGGGTGACGCTGTTCAGCGTGCTGCTGCCTGTCGTGCTGATGCTCGGCAAAGCGCTCGTCGACATCTTCATCGACGACGAGAATCAATGGTTCCGAATCACTTTCGACGTGCTGGGCACCCCGCTGGTCGCGCTGCTGATCGCGGTCATCGTCGGCATCTTCACCTTGGGCAGGGGCGCGGGCATGTCGCGCGCCGACGTGATGAAGTGCGTCGAATCGGGCCTGCCGCCGGTCGCCGGGATCATCCTGATCGTCGCCGCGGGCGGCGGGTTCAAGCAGGTTCTGGTCGACAGCGGGATCGGCACCCTGCTGGCCGACTGGGCCAAGGACGTGCACATCTCAGTGGTCATCCTGGCCTGGGTGCTGGCAGTGCTGATCCGCCTGGCGACCGGCTCGGCGACGGTCGCGACGATCACGGCCTCCGCGCTGGTGCTCGAACTGGTCCAAGGCCTCAGCAGCGGTCAGGTGTCACTGGTGGTGCTGGCCGTGGGAGCCGGTTCGCTGTTCTTCTCCCACGTCAACGACGCCGGATTCTGGTTGGTGAACCAGTATTTCCGGATCAGCGTTGGGCAGACGATCAAGACCTGGTCACTGATGGAGACAGTGCTGTCAGTGACCGGCCTGATCGTCGTGCTGCTGCTCGGCCTGGTGATCTGAGCGTGGCGCTCAGTTCTTGACGACCTGCGTTCCGCCTGCGAGCTCGTCGTGCTTGCCCTGCTTGGTCGGGCTGCCGTTGATGGTCACCGCGATCACGATGTAGGCGATCACGGCCAGCAGGCCGCCGATGTACGGAATCACCGACAGCAGCGTGAACGAGTTGCGGATCGCCGACTGCTGGACGTCCGGCTTCGGCGCGCCACCGGGGCCATGGACGGACAGGCCGAGGATCTTCTTGCCCGGCGTCCAGCCCTGCGTCACCTCGAACGCCACGAAGTAGACGAACGTCAAGACACCCGAAAACAGGCCAGTCACAAGGATATTGCTCGTTGCGTGGAGAAGCAGGGCGAGCACGAAGGACACAATGGCCACGATGATGCCGTCGATGAACCGCGCGGCGAACCGCAACCCGAGCCCGCCCGGCTGGCCACCAGCCGGCACCGGCGGCGGGTAGCCACCGCCATAACCGTGCTGACCGTAGGGATCCTGCGGGGGTGGCGGCGGCGCATACCCGCCGGGCTGACCGGGTGGCGGCGGGGGATAACCCGACGGCGGCGGGGGATAGCTCCCCGGCTGACCCGTCGGAGGCGGCGGGGGATAGCCGCCGGGCGGGCCGTAGGCGTTGGGATCGTTGTCACCGGTGGTCATTGCTCGCTCCTCCCGCTGAAATCAGTCCGGCTCAATCTACCCTCCGGGCCGGGTACAGCAGAGGCTTCGCGGTGGCGTGATCCGAAAGTCAGCGCTGAGAGAGCTTCTTCGCTTCCTTCTTGGCTTTCTTGTTCGCCTTCTTGGCCCGGGCGCGCGTGGTGTCGACCAATTCACCGCCCTGGTCCCGGGCGACGTCGACGAAGTCCGCACTGCGCTTCCGGGCGACCTCGGCCAGCTCCGCACCACGCTCACTGGCCACATCGGCCAGGTCGGCTCCGCGCTTACGGGCGATCTCCGCGAATTCGGCGCCGCGCTCACTGGCAACGTCGGCCAGCTCCGCACCCCGTTCGCGGGCGATCTCGGCGAGCTCGGCGCCACGCTTGCGGGCAGTCTCCAGCAGCGGAGCAGCGCGCTCGCCGGCGGTCAAGGCCAGCTCACGGCCGCGCTCGGCGCCCACCTGAAGGCCATGGCCGACCTTGGGACCGACCCGATCCAGCAGATCGTTGTCCAGCAGGCTGTGACTCGACCCGGGCAGGCTTCCCGAAACGGCATCGCTGACCTTGCGGGCCGCGCGGCGCCCACGCCAGCCGAGCGACGGCTTCCCGGCGGTGTCGGCCGAGGCGATGATCAGTCCGCCGAGCAGGCTCAGATCGGTCAGGAACGCGCGGCGCTTCTCGGCCTTGAGCTGTTGGTCGGGCTCATCCCAGAACATGTGCGCGCCGAGGTTGGCCGGAATCACGGTGGCGGCCAACGCGGCTGACGCGATTCGGGGCAGCCGGCCGGATGCCAGCAGCACTCCGCCACCGATCTGGACCGCGGCGGTGATCTTCGCCAGCGTCTCGGGGTCGTTGGGCACATTGGCGCTGACGGGCTCCGGCAGCTTCTGCAGGCCTTCGAGAGTTGGGCGGGCGGCTTCGGCCGCCGGTTTGGGGCTTTTCAGGGCTTCGATTCCTTGACCGATGAACACCGCCGCCAACATGGGCCGGGCAACTCTGCGAATCAACATGGCGCGGGTGTTCCCTACCGGCTGCGCGGTCAAACCCGTGGCCTCAGCTGTCGAGGCGGCGCATCCACAACGGAAACGCCACCCAGGCAGCCAGCATCACGGCGGCGGTCACGATGCCGGCGAGCACTCCGGCATCTTCGCCCAATACCGTCCCGAACACCACGATCGCGACGCCGGTCAGCGCTGCACCCAGCAGGAGAAGCCCGCAGAACGCGAATCGATGCGCGATCGCCACCAGGGGACGCAGCTTGTGCCTGCGGAACAGCAGTCGATGCATGCCGACCGGTGCGACCAGCAGGACCGTCGCCGCGAGCGAGCAGATGACGGTGGCCAGGTACACCGCACGAAGCTCGGAACTCAAGGTCGTGAACCGGTTCTGGAAGGGCAGCGTCAGCAGGAAGCCGGTGAGCAACTGAACGCCGGTCTGCGTGACGCGAAGCTCCTGGAGAAGGTTGGACCAATTGCGGTCCAGCCGCTCAGCCTCGGTCTCGGAACGGGCCGCTGCGTTCCACCTCTGGTCGGACTCAGGATGGTCGACATCCACCTGGTGGTCATGCCCGGGCCACGACGGGTTGAAACGTCAGGTCAGCAGGAGACGTGCCGACGCCTCGAGCCGGCTGGCGATCTCGGTGTAGGACGCGTATCCCATGCCGGCCCGCACGAGGGCGCCGGCATAGAGCTGCTCGAGCGACTCGATGACGTCCGAATCACAGTGTGTCCCAAGCGCAGTGCTCAGCCGCTGATGGATCTCGCGGCCGATGCGGAAGCGAAGATGTTCGACGTCGGGGTCCTTGCCCAGCAGCGCGGTGGTGACCGCGCCGGCGAGTTCCGGTTCGTCGGCGACCAGCAGTGCGATGTGCCGAAGCACGCCGACCACGCGATCGACCGGGTCGGGGGAGTCGTCAGGTGGCGCCGGTGTCGAGGCCAGCCGTCGCCAGAACACCTCGGCCACCAGATGCTCCTTGGACGAGAAGTAGGTGTAGGCGGTAGCTGCCCCGACCCCCGCCTCGGCGGCCACCATCCGAATCGTCAGGCCCGAGAATCCTTCGCGGCTCAGCACCTCGACCGCGGCGCGGCCCAAGCGGTCGACCGTAGCTGCCTGCTTAGCTGTCAACCGGCGTCGCGTCGATTCCCGAGCTACCGGATCAGACACATGTCCGGACGCTACTACAACCGACCTGCACCGACAAGGTGCGCGCTGGCCATCGACCACGCGTACGGGTTAGGTTCGGAACATGAGCCGCACCGACACTACCGCCGCCGCGCAAACTTCCCGCCTTTTCGAATTGGCGGAGCAGGTCGTGGGCTTCATGCCCGCCGACGAAGGACGCGCGCTGTACGACGCGGCCATGCGATACCTGGATCGGGGCGTGGCGGTCGAGATCGGCACCTACTGCGGCAAGTCCACCGTGATGCTGGGTGCGGCCGCCGCGGCGACGGGCAGTGTGCTGTACACGGTCGACCATCATCACGGCTCCGAGGAACATCAGGCCGGCTGGGAGTTCCACGACACCTCGATGGTCGATCCGGTCAGCGGCCGCTTCGACACACTGCCCACCTTCCGTCGCACACTGGACGCCGCCGACCTCGACGACACGATCGTCGCGGTCGTCGGCAAGTCGCCGGTCGTCGCCCGCGGCTGGCGCACGCCCCTGAATCTTCTGTTCATCGATGGCGGGCACAGCGAGAACGCCGCCCAGCAGGACTTCGACGGCTGGGCCAAGTGGGTTGCCCCCGGCGGCACGCTGATCATCCACGACGTCTTCCCGGACCCGCGCGACGGCGGCCGCCCGCCGTACAACATCTATTGCCGCGCAATCGAATCCGGTCACTTCACCGAGGTCGGCTGCACGGGATCGCTGCGGGTGCTCGAACGCACCTCCGGGGCTGCCGGGCAGGATCCGGTCAGCGCCTGACGCATTCACAGTCGTAGTCGCCCTCGAGCCCGCGGGGCAGGTCGGCGGAACGGAAGATGCCGCTGCCACCGGTGGTCGACGACAGCGCATCGGCGGCCAGGATCACCGCCGCCGCGGTCCAGGTGGTCCGTTCCACCGGCCAACGCTTGCCGTCGGCGAAAACCAGGCCGGTCCAGTAGGAACCGTCCTTCTCGCGCAGGTGCTGCATGGCGGCGAATTGGGTCAGGGCCCGCTGCCGATCGCCCATGGCGTCCAGCGCCATGACGAACTCACAGGTCTCGGCGCCCGTCACCCACGGCCGATCATCGACGCAGCGGATTCCCAGCCCGTCGACCACGAATTCATCCCACCGGCCGGCGATTCGGGCGCGTGCCTGCTCGCCGCTCATCGCGCCGCCGAGGATGGGGTAGTACCAGTCCATCGAGTGGTGCGGCTTCTCGGTGAAGGCGTCGGGGTGGTCGGCGATGGCGTGACCCAGCCGTCCCAGTGCCACTTCCCATTCCGGCTGCGGATCGTCCATCCGATCGGCGAGCGCCAGCGCGCAGCGGATGCTGTGGTACACGCTCGCGCAGCCAGTCAGCAGGGCTTCGTCGAGCACGCCGGACGGTCCCTGCGCCCAATAGATTTCACCGGTGACGGCCTGCAAGCCCAGGACGAACTCGATACCGGCGCGCACGGTCGGCCACATGTGCTCGGCGAACCGCCGATCACCGGTCACCAGATAGTGGTGCCAGACGCCGGCCGCGATGTAGGCACAGAAGTTGCTGTCGCTGTTGGCATCCTCGATCACGCCGCGGCGATACTGAATGGGCCAGGAGCCGTCGGCGCGCTGCTCGCGGCGGCACCATTCGTAGGCGGCCTGGGCGGGTTCGAGGAGGCCGGCGGTGGTCAGGGCCATCGCGCACTCGACATGATCCCACACGTCGGTGTGGCCGATCTCCGACCACGGGATCTCGCCCGAGGATTCCTGCACGGCCGCAATGGATTCCGCCGTCTGGCGGCATTGCTGCGGCGTGAGGACGCCGGCTACGCCGGGCACGCCCTCGAGATCAGACCAGCGTGTCATTCGTGATCGGCTTCTCGAAATAGAGGGCCACACTCTTACCGACCAGCGGATTGAGCGCGGACTCGGCCACCCGCGTGAGCGCGGGGCGCGACATCATGTCCCACACCAGCAGCTGGTGATAGACCTTGACCGCCGGGTGATTCGGCTTCTCCACGCCCACAGCGCATTTGAGCCACCAGAACGGCGAGTGCAGGGCATGCGCGTGATGCAGGTGAGTGAACGTGAGGCCGCCGCGAACGAGCTTGTCGCGTAGTTCGTCGGCCTTGTAAATCCGGATATGGCCACCCTCGTTGGCGTGGTATTCGTCGGACAGGATCCAGCAGATCTTCTCGGGCAGCCAGCGCGGCACGGTCACCGCGAGTTTGCCGCCCGGCTTGAGGACGCGGATCAGTTCGGCGATGGCGGCGTCGTCTTCGGGGACGTGCTCGAGGATCTCCGAAGCGACGACGACGTCGAACTCGCCGTCCGGGTAGGGCAGCGCCAGCGCATCGCCGACCACGACCTGTGCCTTGGCCGATGCGGGTGCCTCGCCGGCCTCACCCATCGCCTGCAGCAGGGTGTCGACGTCGGCCAGTCCTTCAGCGTCCATGTCGAAGGCGATGACATCGGCACCACGCCGGTAGGCCTCGAAGCTGTGCCGTCCGGCGCCGGCACCGACATCGATGAATTTGGTTCCCGGTCCGACAGCGAGCCGGTCGTAGTCGACGGTCAGCATGATTCGTCCACCGCCTCGACAGTGGTGGTGATGCGTCGCCCGGTGCGGGCGATGGCTTGCTCGTAGACCCGTACGGTCTGCGCGGCAACCGACTCCCAGCTGAACACGTCGAGCGCCCGGCGCCGGCCAGCGGTGCCGAGCCACTGGCGTCGAGCCGGCGATTCCAGCAGGCGGCCGAGCGCAGCGGTCAGTTCCTTGACGTCGCCCGGCGTCACCAGGTCGGCGCATTCGCCGTCCGGTCCCAGAACTTCGGGCAGCGCACCGGCACGGCTGGCCACGATTGGTGTACCGCTGGCCATGGCTTCCACCGCGGGCAGCGAGAAACCCTCGTACAACGAGGGGATGCAGGCGATTTCGGCCGAGGCGAACAAGCCGGCGAGTTCCTCGTCGGACAGTCCGCTGGAGGTGTGCACGATATCGCTGATACCCAGTTCGGCGATGAGCTTCTCGGTCGGCCCGTTCGGCTCGAGCTTGGCCACCAGCTGCAGCTCGAGGTCATGTTCGGTGCGCAGCCTGGCGACGGCGTGCAGCAGGTGCCCGATGCCCTTCAGCGGCCGGTCGGCGCTCGAGATGGCGATGATGCGGCCAGGGACGCGCGGCAGGTCCGACGGCTTGAACAGTTCGGTGTCCACGCCGAGTGGCACGACCCGCAGCTGCTGGGGGCTGACGCCGAAGTCGTCGGCGATGTCGGTGGCCGACGACGAGGACACCGTCAGCAGGTCGGGAATGCTGCGGGCGACCTTCTTCTGCATCTGCGCAAAGCCATACCACCTGTGCACCAACGGCTTTCGCCACCACTTGGCGGCGGCCAGATCGAGCACTCGGTCCTTGGTGATCGGATGGTGCACGGTCGCGACGACGGGGAGACCCATGTCGGCGATGCGCAGCAGGCCGGTGCCCAGGCACTGGTTGTCGTGGACGACGTCGAACTCGTCGAGGCGTGCGGCGAGCAGGCGGGCGGCGCGCAGGCTGAAGGTGCGAGGTTCGGGGAAGCCAGAGGTCCACATGGTGGCCAGCTCGAGGGCGTCGAAGCGGTCGCGGATCTCGCTGGGCCGCGGCACCCGGAACGGGTCGGGTTCGCGGTAGAGGTCCAGGCTGGGGACCTTGGTCAGCCGAACCCGGGGATCGAGGATCTCGGGGTAGGGCTGGCCGGAGAACACCTCGACGTCATGGCCGAGTTCGACCAGTCCGCGGCTGAGGTGCCGGACGTAGACGCCCTGCCCGCCACAGTGGGTTTTGCTGCGGTAGGACAGCAACGCAATCCGCATCTTCACGCTCCTGCAACGTCCATGACCGATACGGCCGGGTTACCCGCCGAGCTCGCATATGTCATCGTGTATGTAACCGGACACGGTCAGCGAACTGTCTGGACATGTGTCTGGACTATAATTCGCTTAGCTACACAGTGCAACGTAAGTGCCCGCTACCACCGTAGGCCAGGGGCTATCTTTCCTGTGATGCACCTCCACTGGGAAACCCTCGCCGAGGGCGTACACCGCTGCCGGCTGCCCTTCCTCGACGTCACGGTGGGGGTGGTGCGCGGCGACCGCCGGACTTTGCTGATTGATTGCGGTACAACACTTTCCGAAGCAGCGCGGATCGCCGACGATGTCGTCGAACTCACCGGTGCCGCAGTGACCGACCTCGTGATGACCCACCACCACTTCGACCACATTCTCGGCTCGGCCGGTTTCGGTACGGCCGTCCTGTATTCGCCTGCGGCAGTGGCCCGCGCGCTGACCACCGGAATCGACGCGGTTCGGGCCCACGCCCTGCAGTACGGGACCGACCCGGAACGACTGGACCGGGCGATTGCCGGAGTCCGCGCGCCCGACCATGTCGTCACGGTCGCCAACCTCGACCTCGGTGGCCGCAGCGTGCACCTGGAACTACCCGGACCAGGCCATACCGACCATGACCTGGTCGTTGTCGTGCCGCCCATCGGCGCCGACGAGACGCCGGTCGTCTTCTGCGGCGACCTGGTCGAAGAATCCGCGGAGCCGGCCATCAATGCCGAATCCGACCTATCGGCGTGGCCGCTCGCCCTGGACCGGCTACTCGAACTGGGCGGCGACGACGCCCGGTACGTGCCCGGCCACGGCGCGGTGGTGGATGCGGGGTTCGTGCGGGCTCAGCGGGACTGGCTGGCAGCCCGTCGGGAGAGCTGATTCACCAGCCGGTGGACAGCACTCGGTCGAGCATGTCGACGAAGTAGTCGGCCGACTCGCGGGTGATGCACATCGGCGGCTTGACCTTCAGCACGTTCTGCCGGTCCCCGGTCGGCTGCACGATGACACCGAGGGAGAGCAGCCGCTCGCAGATCGCGGCGGTCTCGGAGACGGCGGGTTCCAGGGTCTCCCGATCGCGGACCAGCTCGACACCCATGTAGAGCCCGCTGCCGTGCACCGTGCCGATCAATTGGTGGCGGGTCGCTAGCTCCTCGATGCGTGCCCGCAGGTGGTCGCCGACGGTCAGCGCGTTGGACTGCAGGCCCTCCTTCTCCAGCAGGTCGAGCACCGTCAGGCCGACCACGCACGAGACCGGGCTGCCCCCGGCGGAGGAGAAGAAGTAGCCCTGAGTGCGGTATCGCTCGGCGATCTCGCGGGTGGTGATGACCGCACCGAGCGGCTGGCCGTTGCCCATCGCCTTGGCGACGGTGACGATGTCGGGAATGACGTCCTGCTGCTGAAAGCTCCAGAACCACCGGCCGGTTCGGCCGTAGCCGACCTGCACCTCGTCGGCGATGGCCAGCCCGCCCGCGGCGCGCACTGCGGCGTAGACGGCCTTGAGGTAACCGTCCGGCAGCGCCATCCCTCCTGCGTTGCCGTAGAACGGCTCGCAGATGAATGCCGCTGGCGGATTTCCTTGAGCTGCAAGGCTTTCGATGATCTCGACCGCCTCAGGCGCATAGCGCTGCGCGTCCGCGCCGCGATACTCGCCGCGGTAGGCGTTGGGCGAGGGCACCGTGTGCACCCAGCCCGGCCGGGTGGCCAGTGCGTTCGGATTGTCGGCCACCGACGTCGACACCGCGTCGGTGGCGTAGGTCCACCCGTGGTAGGCCTCGGCCATCGACACCACGTCGTGGCGCCCGGTCGTGGCCATCGCCAACCGCAGCGCAAGATCACCGGCCTCCGAACCGGAGTTCACCAGGAACACCGTGTCCAGCGGGGCGGGCAGAGTGGCGGCCAGCCGCTCCGAGAGCGCCACGACCGCGCCGTAGTTGAACCGCGAGTTGGTGTTGAGTCGCCGCCACTGGCGCGCGACGGCGTCGGCGAGCACCGGATGGCCGTGGCCAAGGATCGCGACGTTGTTGACCATATCGAGGTAGCTGCGGGCATCGGTGGCCACCATGTGCTCGCGCCAGCCGCGCTCGATGCGGGGCGGGTTGAGGTAGTAGTGCTCCTGGACCGTGGCGAAGGAATCTGCGCGACGGCGCCACAGCGCCTCGCTGTCGTCGGCCGCCGGGGCCGGTGCGGGCAACCCCAGCAGCCGGCTCGGATCCATGACCAGGCTCAGCCAGCCGGCGGCGTACTCGGCTCGGACGAAGTCGGGGACCACGACGTCGGGTCGGGTACGCCACTGGATCCAGGCATGGCCCTCGACGCTGCCCAGCGCCGCGCCCGCCGCGACGGTGTGGCCCGGCTGGACGGTGTCGTCGATACGCACCGCTCCGCGCACCTGCACCGTTCCGGCGGTGCCGGTGACTGTGACGGTGTCGTCACCGACGGCATCGACCACACCCGCCCACGGTGCGGTGATCGGCGTGGGTGCGCCGACCCACACGTCCATGCCGGTGCCGACGGTTGCCGTGGACTGCGGACGCAGGGGCACCGAGCGGGTGAGGCGGGGCTGACCGAACGTGGTCACGACCGCACCGGCTCCGGCCACCAGCGCCTTGACCGCCAGGTCGTCCTCGTAGTCGGCGACCAGCCACCGGCCGGCATCCATCGCGTCGGACTCCGAGGACAGATCCAGCCGCGCCACCGACGCGGGTGCCAGGCCGGGGATCAGGGCGGCCTCCACCGGCACCGGCTCGACGGTCTCGGCCGCTCCGAGCGCCGCGCGGATCGTCGCGGTCATGACCTCGGCGGGCACGTCGACGGCCCGTTCGAAGATCCGCCACTCGGAGTCCAGCGCGTCCGCGGCATAGGTGTTGTCGGCGTCGAGCGTCACCTGATGGATGCCGCTGACCACGAGCACCGCCGCCCGCAGCACCACCAGCGGCCACAGTGCCTCGAGCTCAGCCGCGGCGAGAGGACGCACCGCGTGGAAGGCCGCGATGGCGGGCAGGGTGGCGACGGGCTCGCCGCCTTCGTGGCGCAGCAGCGAGGAGATCGCGATCGCCAACTCGCCCACCGTCCACGACCGGGTGAGGTCACCGAGGTCGATGACACCGTCGGGTAACTGACCGGCCGCGGGCGGACCGCACACCACGTTGTCGTCGGTGATGTCCCCGTGGATCACCTGGACCGGCAGGTCCTCGGCGAGGTCGGCGACCACCTGCCAGGCCGCGGCCGACGCGGTCTCGACGGCCTCCCGGCGGGCGGGATCGGTGAAGTGCCCGGCAAGCGCCTCGACGGTGCGCTGGGCGTGGCGCAGGTCCCACTGCAGCACCCGGTCGACGCCGGGGTGCTCGAAGTCGGCGAGCGCCTGAACCGCCCGGCCGGCCAGGGCGCCCAGCGCCGCAACCCGGACCGGGGGGAGGTACTGCTCGCCGCTCAACGCGCCGCCGTCGAGGTGCCGGATGATCCGGGCGTACAGCACCACGCCGTCGTCGCCGCGCACCTCGGCGATCGGATCGACACCGTCGAGCGAGACATTCGTCGCCGCACGCACGTCGCGCCCGGCCCGGCTCAGGTGCGCCGCGGCGGCGTCTTGGGCCTCGATCTCGACGCGGGAGAACGCCGGGTTCGCGATCTTGAGCACCCCGATCGGGGCGCCGCCGGTGTCGCTCAGCAGAAAGTTGGCGTCCTGCTGGCTGCCCAGCGCCGATACCTCGGCGTCGATCCCGAAGTGGGTCGTGACGATGTCATGAGCCTGCGCCGGGGTGATCGCCGGCACCGGCAGCTCCTCGGCTCGGAAAAAGTCGAACAGTGTCATATCGCTACGAACTGTACTGCGGGTAGACAGCTTCGGATCTGTAGATACGGTGGGCAGATGCGGGCGTTGATCATCGTCGACGTACAGAACGATTTCTGCGAGGGCGGGTCGCTGGCCGTGGTCGGAGCCGGCGCGGTGGTGCAGGCCATCAACGCGTTGCTGGCCAGTGACCATGGGTACGACCACGTGGTGGCGACCAAGGACTATCACCTCGACCCGGGCGGCCATTTCGCCGACGAGCCCGACTACGTCGACTCGTGGCCACGGCACTGCGTGGCAGGCACATCCGGCGCCGACTTCCACCCCGACCTCAATACCGCGCCGATCGAGGCGGTGTTCCACAAGGGCGCGTACACCGCGGCCTACAGCGGCTTCGAAGGTGTGGTCGACCACACCCCGCTGGCCGACTGGCTTCGCGCCCGAGGAGTCGACGAAGTCGACATCGTCGGCATCGCCACCGACTACTGTGTGCGCCAAAGCGCGGCCGACGCCACTCGTAACGGGTTCAAAACCCGTGTGCTGGTTGACCTTACGGCCGGGGTGGCACCCACTTCGACCGCTGAGGCCCTGGACGAGATGCGTGGTCGCGGGGTCGAACTGGTGCACAACGTCTGATGACCGCGTCCCGCTCGGCACTCATCGATGTGGTCGACCGGTCCCCGCTGATGGCGGCCGACCACGACCGCGCCGGCTGGGTCGGATTGTTCACCGACGACGGCCGGGTCGAAGACCCGGTCGGATCGCGGCCGCACGTCGGGCCGCAACAGATCGGGCGGTTCTACGACACGTTCATCGCCCCGCGCGAGATCGTCTTTCATCACGAAGCCGACATCGTCTCGGACACAACGGTCATTCGCGATGTCGTCCTGGAGGTCGGGATGGGGCCGGCGGTGACGATGCGAATCCCAGCCGTATTGCGGTACGACCTCCGCGAGATCGACGACGCGTGGCGTATCGAACGGCTGCGCGCCTACTGGGAACTGCCCGCGATGATGGTGCAGTTCGCCCGTAATGGGGCGGCCGCGGGTCCGCAGGCGCTGGAATTGAGCCGCGCGCTGATCCGCAATCAGGGATGGCGCGGATCGTTGGGATTCGCCTCCGGATTCCGCGGTGCCCGATTCCGGGGTAAGCGGACAGTGCGCGGCTTCCTCGACGCGGTGGCCGCCGGCGACCAGTTGCGGGCGTGGCGGGCGCTCGGGTCCGGTGCGCTGATCACCCGTGGCGAACGAAACCCACTGAAGTTCGGGGCTTTCAGCGAGGAGCTGGCCGGCGCATCGTGGACCAAGGTGATCGCCGCGGGTTCGTCGATCACCGCGTCGCGCAGCGGCGCGCGAGCGGGAGTCCTGATCGCTGAGCTCGGCAACGCCGGCGGCGACATCACCCGGGTGCGTTATTTCGCCGAATGAGATCGGCCAGAACAGCCGCCTCACTACGTGCGACGTCCCTCGTGGCAGTCAGCAATGTGAGCGTTCCGCGTTCGTCGAGCCGACACAACTCCTGGAATGCGGCCGCGCGCTCGGGCTCATCGAGCTCTGCGCGGTAGCGCTGAGCGAACTCGTCGAACAGCGCCGGATCGTGGTTATACCAAGTGCGTAGTTCCGTCGACGGAGCGACGGCCTTGCACTAGTGCTGCAGTTGCGCGCGCTCCTTGCTCATACCGCGTGGCCAAAGCCGGTCCACGAGAACTCGGGCGCCGTCGGCGGGCGCGGGTTCGTCGTAGATCCGCCCGAGCCGTACTGCCATCGCGCTGGAGTCCACTACATCCGCGAGAAGCGCGCGAGGACAAAGCAATACGCACCATAGGCGGCGAAACCGGCCGCTGCCGCGATGAGCAGCACCCTGCCGAATGGTGCCTCGCCCATACTCTTGACCGCGGCGTCCAGCCCGGCGCCCTTGGACGGGTCGGTGGTCAGCGTCGCGATGATCAGAAGCACACCCGCGCCACCGAGCACGATGCCCTTCGCGGTGTATCCGGCGATGCCCAGCGGCGTGATCAACGGGCCGCCACCGCTGACCGTCAGGTCCTCCTCGAACTTGGTCGAGATCCCTTTGTAGACGTGGTAGCCGCCGATGCCAATGATCACCGCGGCTGCGATCAGCAGAAGCGCTTTTCCCCAACTGGTTTGGAGCAACTGGGCGGTGAGACCGGTATTGCGCTGGCTGCTGGACTCGCCACCGCCGTCGGCGAACTTCACCGCGGCCAGTGCGATGCCGGCGTAGATGAGGGCCAGACCGCCCGACTTGATCCGATCGAAGACGTCGTAGGGACCGTCGTGCTCGCGCCCCGGCTCGCTCGGATGCGAGCCGAGGATCGTCTCGGCACCCCTCCACAGGGCCATGGCGACCAGGCCACCGGCGACCAGCCAGAGGGCCACCGCACCACCGGGCTGGGCCGCCAGCGTTGCCAGTGCACCGGACTGGTCGGCGTTTCCGGCCGAGCCGAATGGAAGTCGGACGATGATGTAGGCGATCAGCAGGTGCAGGACACCGCTGATGCTGTATCCCGCCCTGGCGGCCAACTCGAAGGGTCTGCTGTTCGTGGCTGCTCGCACAGCACCGTTCATCGCGTTGTCGGCCACGAAAATTGAGTTACCCGTGCGCAGCGCCGGAAAAACCATCCGTCGTGGCGCCCGTCACCGGGCATGACCGCCGTGGACGCATGCCGGGAACCAGCATCGGCACGCTGTTCCGGTAGGCCTGGTAGCTCGCGCCGAGCTCGGCCACGAGGTCCCGCTCCTCGATCTGGATAGCGATCAGGATGTAGCCCGTCGTACCGATCGCGAACAGCAGGTGCCCCGCGGTCATCTCGGGCGTGGCCCAGAAGGCGACCAGGAAGCCCAGCATCAGTGGGTGGCGCACCAGCCGGTATAGCAGGGTGGCCCGGAAACCGGTCTCTCGCCGGGGAGAGCCGCGCCAGGCCGCGAACACCTGCCGCAGGCCGAACAGCTCAAAGTGATCGATCATGAAGGTGGCGGCCAGGACGGTGGCCCAGCCCGCCGCGAACAGCGTCCACAGCAGCACCCGGGCCGCAGGCTGATCGACCTGCCAGATCACGGCCGGCATCGTGCGCCACTGCCAATAGAGCAGCAGCAGAACGAGACTGGCCAGCAGGACGTAGGTGCTGCGTTCGATGGCGGGCGGCACGAAGCGCGTCCACCACCGTTTGAAGGCGGGCCTGGCCATCACGCTGTGTTGGACGGCGAACAGCCCGAGCAGCAGGGTGTTGATCACCAGCGCCACGGCGAACGAGGCGCCGTCGATACCGTGATCGACCGTCCGTGGCACGAGGATGCCCCCGACGAAGACGACGGCGTAGCAGAAGGCGACCAGGAAGACGAGATAGCTCGCGACCCCGTAGGCCACGACGAGGATGCGGCGAGTCCGCGTGTGCGCGGACGACGGATTGTGTGTCATATCCATGATGCTCGTCGGCAAGGGCGCCGCAATCATGGGGCATCCGCCTCAACTACACCGGTTCGGTGAGCCCGTGACGCAGTGCGTACATGCTCGCACCGATCCGATTGGACACCCCGATCTTGGCGTAGGTCCGTTCGACATGATTGCGGGCGGTCTTCTCGCTGATCACCAGTGCGGCAGCGATCTCCTTGTTCGACGCACCCTGCGCCACCAGGCGCAGCACCTCGATCTCGCGCGGGGTGAGGCCGTCGGGTCGGGTGGCCGAGCGTCGGCTCCGATGCCCCGCCGCCTGCAGAACGGCCTCGCCGGCGACGTCGTCGAGTTCGCCGGCGCGAACGCGGTCGCGGATCCGCCGGGCCGCCGCGTCCGGATCCAGTGCGGAGCGGTATGGCCTTGGCTCCAAAGCCGATTGGTAGGCGACGGTTGCGGCCAGTACCCGGTCGGGCATGCCGAGTGCGGCGCCGGGCAGGCTGCGCGGGTAGCCGGTTCCGTTGATGCATTCGTGGTGGTTCCCGGCGATCTGGGCGACGGGTTCGAGCCCGTCGATCCGGCTCAGGATGCGGGTGGTGAGGTAGGGATGCAGCCGCATGTGTTCGAACTCCGCCGCGGACAATGTCGCGGGCTTGGACCACACCTGATTGGAGACACCGATACGGCCGAGATCGTGGACGTGGCCGGCTCGGCGGACCAACGTCACCGTATCGGCGGCCAGGCCGACCGCCTCGGCGGCATCACCCGCCAATTGCGCCACCGCACGTGAATGACCAAGTGTGAAAGGACATTTCAAGTCCACAAAGTCGCCAAGCGCGATCAGCAGTTCGTCGAAGGATTGCTGCTGCAACGGCTCGTGGCGATCGGGCGCGCACGAGAGCGCAGCCTCCCAGACCTCACCCGCCGGCGGCCCGGCCAGAATCGCGTCCGCGTCTGCTGCGAAGGCGTCCACCACATCCGGGTCGAACTGCTTGCCGCTGCGTTGCCTGGCCATGTCGACGGCGGCGCCCACCCCGCCCGTGCGATGGTGCACCTCGGCCATATCGGCGAGCTGGGCCACCCGCATCTCGATCGGGATCTCGGCACCACCGACCCCGCCGGGCATCCCGCTTCCGTCGTAGCGTTCGAAGCTGAACCCCAGCGCGTTCTGCACGCCGGCACCCAGACCCATGCGGTCGGCCAGCAGCGCCGCCGACGTGCAGTGCGAGTGGATCAGGGCGGACATGTTGCCGCGGGCGTTGATGAACAGCGTCGCGATCGACGTCAGCCGCTGGGTGATCGGTTCACCGCGGCCGACGTTCGCAACCAGGAAGCGGTAGTAGGGCAGCCCGGCCCAATCGACGTGATAGGCGTCGCGACGCACCGAGATGTCGTCGCCGAACCAGTTCGCGAACTCGTGCGAGTCGGCGTGACAGCCGATCCACATCACCAGGGTGGTGTAGTACACGCAATCGCGCTGGGATGCGTCCAGGCCCAGCCGATCGGCGATCCTGGTTCCGATCAGGGCGGACCGCAGCATGTGCTCGGCGGGCTGGCCGAGGCCGAGGTCGATCGCCACCGACAGGGCCGCCAGCATCTCGGCCCGGCTGGGTGCTCGTGACGGGGGACCGGTCGGGGTCCTCGGTGCTGCCACGCGCTCGATTGTGCTCCCTAACACGCGTTGACGGGTTCTCTTGGCGCGGTCTGCCACGCCGCGGCATGGCGTTGCGGATCGAAGCTGTCGAACCGAGCGGTGCCGATCACGCACAGGCCACGCTGCGGCAGGCGGAAGTCGGCCAACCGGCTCTGGCTGGCCAGCGGGGCCACGGTGCCGAGGCTGACACCGTCAAGCACCGCTCGCGAGCGGCGGACGGCCCAGACCTGGCGCGGGGCGACGCGGAAGTTCTGACCGTTCGGCGCGGTGCCGGCCAGTCGCATCCCGCCCGTTCGCAGCAGCGGCCCGGCGATCCGGCCCATACCCGCGAGCACCGGCACATTGCCCCAGGCCCATTCGGGCATGGCGCGGCCGAGCATGCTGACGGCGCGGGTGACCGGTGTGCTGCTCATGCCGACCGTCCAGCGCAGCAGCCCGGGAATCGTGATCACAAGAGACCAGGGGTCGGTCCACGTGGTCGTGATGTCGCACTCCACCGCGGGAACCGTTGTGGCCGAACTGAAGTAGCGCGAGCAGCTTTGCTCGGCAGGCGTGGTGGCGTAGAACGTCCATCGATCAGCCGGGTCGCGGTGCCACACCGAGCGGTACGCGGGGGAGAAGGAGGACGCCGGAAAATCCCGGTACGCCAGATAGTGTCCGGTGTCGAACGGCAGGCCCATGATGCCGAAGCCGCTCACCCGATCGTCGGTGCCCGAAGGCAGGGTCGGATGGTCTGCGATCGCGCTCACTGCGCGTTGTGGTGTGTTCATGGGGTCAATGCTGGCGTTCCACACCGGCTCTGGGCATGGGGCAGCTGTGCTTCCCCCGAAATCGTGGAGGGTTTCCTATGCCGCTTCCGGCTCGGTCTTGGATTCCCTGATCTCGTAGTTGACGGGCGATAACCCGTCTGCCGAACTGTGCCGGCGTTGGTGGTTGTAGAAGGTGTAGCACCAGTCGATGACCACAGCCTGCGCCTGGATAGTATCACGGAAGGTATTGCGGGACAGCACTTCCCACTCCAGCGAGGAGAAGAACGCCTCCGCGGCGGCATTGTCGAAACACGACCCAACCCGGCCCATCGACTGCCGGATACCCAACCGCCGACACACCCTCGTGAAGCTCTTGGCGGTATAGGTGCTCCCACGGTCGGTGTGGAATATGACCCGCTGCGACTCGTCGTCGCGCCAAATCGCCTGACGGCCACCGCGGGCTGTCACGGCCATCTGGATGGCCGCGCACGCCAGCTCGGCGTCGGGGTGCAGGCCCATCGCCGCACCGAGTAGCCGGCGGCTGTAGAGGTCGATCACGGTGGCCAGATACAGCTTCCCGGATTCGGTCGGGATCTCGGTCATATCACCCACCCATTTGCAGTTCGCCGCGGCGGCGGCGAAGTCCCGTTTGAGCAGGTCGGGGAATTTCGGTGCGGTCTTGTCCTGGCGGGTCAGCCCGCCACAGCGCTTGATACGGCGCGCGACCAGGCCCTGGCGGCGCATCGAGTCGGCCACCGTCTTCTCCGACACCGTCCATCCGAGATCGCGCAGGTCAGCCACCAGTCGCGGCGAACCGTGCAGTCCCCTGGCCTTCCCGAACGCTGCCTTGACCGCATCGTCGATCTCGACACGGCGCCGATCAGTATCGGTATGCACCCCATCAACCGACTCCGCACGGCCGATCCACTTGTAGAACCAGGACACGCCGACACCCAACAATGTGCAGGTAAATGTATGAGGCACACGGTATTTGGTCCTCTGGTCGGCGATGAAGCGGGCCACACTCACTTCGTCGCCTCCTTCACCCACAGGACCACGGATCGCTTGAGGACATCACGCTCCATCCGCAACTCCGCGACCTCGCTGCGCAGGCGCTTGAGCTCGTCGAGGTCGTCGCGGGTCAGCTCACCGCGGCCTTCACGGGCTTCCCGCGCCCGCGCGACCCAGTTGCCCAGCGTGCCCTCGTGTACCCCCAGATCACGCGCGACCGCCGCGATCGGCTTGCCCGTCTCCTCGACGATCCGGACAGCACCCTCACGGAACTCCCGGTCGTACTTCTTCCGTTTCTCTGGCATCTCGATCCCTATTGTTGATGCCTCCACGGTCTCGGGGGAAGTTCACAGCTGCCCCATTTCAGTCGTGCTTGCGCAGTGTTTCCCAGTCGTGTTCGTCCTCGAGCTGGGCGATCAGATTTCTCGTCCGTTCCCGCAACAGCAACGTCATCCCGATACCGACGATGATCGCGACGACCAGTGCGACCCAGGAAAATCGCGACAACCACTTCTCGGCCGCCAAGCCGAGGTAGTAGACCACCGCGGTGGTGCCGCCGGCCCAGCAGACCGCACCGGATGCGTTGGCGGCCAGGAAGCGCCCGTAGCGCATCCGCAATGCGCCGGCCAAGGGCCCGGCGAGGATCCGCAGCAGCGCGATGAAGCGCCCGAAGAACACCGCCCACACCCCCCAGCGGGCGAACAGCTGCTTGGCCAAGGCCACATGACCGGGACCGAAGTGTTTCGGAAACCGCTTACCGAGCCGTTCGAACAGCCCCATGCCGTACCGGCGGCCGATCGAGTATCCGATCGAGTCGCCGATGATGGCGCCGATCGTGGCGGCCGCGCCGACCCACAACGGGCTGATGTCCAGAGTGTGCCGCGAAGCCAGCAACGCCGCACTGACCAAGGCGATCTCGCCCGGCAGGGGAATGCCGAGACTTTCCAGACCGATGATCAGACCGACGATCAGGTACACCGCCAGCGGTGGGATGGATTCCAGTATCGCGTCGACCGTCACCCGCCAAGGATGCCGTATCCACGGCGATTACCGGAGCGAACCGGCTGGTTCGCGTGTCGATCTCAGGTGTCGCGCTTGCGCCGGTACAAAGTGCCGACGCCCAGCAAGATCAGGCTGATCACCAGGATCGCAGTGGCCAGCACGTTGATCTGAGGCGGCACAGCGGCTTTCACCGCCGCGTTCACATACAGCGGGTACGTCACCGTCGAGCCGCTGACGAAATAGGTGATGATGAAGTCGTCCAACGACAGCGCGAACGACAACATCGCGGCCGCGACGATGCCCGGCACGATCAGCGGCAACGTCACCCGGAAGAACGTCCGGGTCGGCCCGGCGCCCAAATCCAGTGAGGCGTCCTCGAGTGTCCAGTCGAAGCCACGGATCCGCGCCCGCACCGTCATCGCGATGAAGCTGATCTCGAACGCGACGTGCGCGATCACGATCGTGGTGTATCCGGTGGCCCAGCCCAGGTCGAGGAACAGGGTGAGCAGCGAGGCGCCCATGACGACCTCGGGCGAGGTCAGCGGCAGCACCAGGAAGGTGTCTACCGCCTTGCTACCACGAAACCGTTGCCGCACAAGGGCGATCGCGACCAACGTGCCGAGGACTCCGGCGATCAGGGTCGACACCGCGGCGACGTTCAGGCTCAGCTTCAGCGCTTCGGTCAGGGCCGGGTATTTGAACGGGTCGGCCCAGTTGTCCAGCGTGAAGCCCTGCCAGGTGTAGTTGAACTTCCCGGCCGGCTTGTTGAACGAGAAGATAACGATCACCAGGATCGGCAGGAACAGATAGCAGAGCACCAGGCCGGCGATGATCCGCAGGGCCACATCGCCGAGCTTGAAATTCCCCCGAATATTGCGGCCCGGCTTGGCAAGTCCGCCGTGGTCGATGGTCTGCGCGATCGCCGCCCCAGCCTCGGTGGTCATACCAGGTCCTCAGTGCCGAGGGCCCGCGTATAGATCAGCACCCCGACCAGGATCAGCGCCATCAACACGAAGCTCAGTGCGGCGGCCGCCGGGTAGTCCTTGACCACCAGGAACTGCTTCTGGATGACGTTGCCGATCATTCTGGTCTGAGTGCTGCCCAGGTAGTCGGCGTTGATGAAGTCGCCGACCGACGGGATGAACACCAGCATGCTGCCGGCCAGGACGCCGGGCATCGCCAGCGGCATGATCACTTTGCCGAACATCCTGCGGTTGGAGGCGTACAGGTCTCGGGACGCCTCCAGCAGACGGGCGTCGATCTTCTCGAGGCTGACATACAGCGGCAGGATCATGAAGATGATCCAGTTGTAGGTCAGCCCGCCGATGACAGCCCAGCCGGTGGAGAGCAGACGCCCCTCCGACGGCAGCAGCCCGACCGAACCCAATGTGTGGACCACCCAGCCGTCGTCGGCGAGGATCGTTTTCCACGCCAGGGTTCGGATCAGGAACGTCACGAAGAACGGCAGGATCACCAGGCCCAGCAGAAGGTTCTTGTACCGCCCCGCCTTGAAGGCGATCACGTAGGCCAGCGGGAAAGCCAACAGCAGGCACAGCACGGTCGCGGTCAGCGCGTAACCGAATGACCGCAGGATCTGCTCGCGGTACTCGCTGAGCGCCTCGCCGTAGTTGCCGAAATCCCATGCGAAGGTGAGTTCGGGCAGATAGATCGAGCCACCCATGGTCGACAACGACGTCCGCAGCAGCGAGACGAACGGAACGACGTAGAAGACCCCGAGATACGCGAGGGCGGGCAAGATCATCAGGTAGGGCGCGAGCTTGCTCCGCTGCCGATTGCTACTGGCTACTCCTGCCATCGCGTCACTCGCCGGTGACGGTCGCGTAGGCCTTGTTGAACTCGTCCGTCTGCTGGTCGGTCAGCGCAGCCCAGGTCTTGAGGCTGTCCAGGGTGGCCTTCGACGGGTTGACCAGCGGGTTGGCGGCCAGGGCCGGGTCGATCTTGTTGAGCTCGTCGGTCATATCCGTCAACACCGGGACGTACTGGGTGTGCGCGATCAACTTGGCGTAGTTGGCCCGGTCGTAGACGTAGTTGATCCACGCCTCGGCGGCCTTCTGGTTCTGGGTGGTGTAGGGAATCACCATCGTGTCGATGAACGTCGTGCCGCCGGAGGCGGGCACCACGAACTTCAGGTCCGGGTTGTCCTTCTGCAGCTGTACCACATCGCCCGAATAGGCTTGGGCGATAACGACATTGCCCGATGCCAGGTCATCGGCATAGTCATTGCCGGTAAACCGGCGGATCTGACCGGCGTCCTTCTGCTGTTTGATCAGTGCGACGGCCTTGTTGACGGCATCGATGTTCGGGTCCTCAACCGAGTTGCCCTGCGAGAGCATGATCATGCCGAGGCCGTCCTGAGTATCGGCGAGCAGGCTGACCTTGCCCCGGAACGCCGGATCCCAGAGGTCGTCGATCTTGGTGATGTCGCGGTTGGTCGCGGCGCGGTTGTAGGCCAGACCGACCATGCCCGACATATAGGGCGCACTGAACTTGCGGCCTGGATCGGCCTTGGCGTTGAGCAGGTCGGGACGCATGTTTTTCTTGTTGGTCCAACGGCTTTCGCTGATCCCGTTGAGCCAGCCGAGCCCGTTGAGCCGGGCTGCCAGGAACTGGGTGGGCACCACCAGATCGGCGCCGATGTCCTGCTTGCGTGACAACGGTTCCTTGTTCTTGGCGAACCACTCCTCGTTGTCGTTGAAGTCCTCTTTGTAATCGACGGTCAGCCCGGTCGCGGTCTGGAACGCCGCGACGAAACCGTCGGCCATGTACAGCGGCCAGTTCGAGATGCGCAGCTTTCCGGTGGCCGGGGAGCCGTCATCTGATGGGGTCGCCGGGCCGCTCGAGCTGCTCTTGTTGTCGGACTTGCTACACGCTGCGAGGAAGGAAGGTCCGAGGACCAGCGCGGCTGCGGCGGCGGCACCGCCACCGATGAACCGGCGCCGGGACGCGTTCGAGGCAAGGATCCGAGGGTCGATCTCTGTGGCCATGTGCCGTAATGCCTTTCGTAGGGGGAAGGTCGGGGGACTAAGCGCGGGGATCGGTTCTTCTACGAGTCATCGAGCATCTCTTCGAGGTCTTCGGTGGTCGGGATGTCCGCCGCAGGCAACACCAGCGACGCGTCGGGAGCCCAGGCCACGTGGACGTCGTCGCCGGGCCGCAGCATCGGCAGGTTCTGCTCCGGTCCGACGTGGGCGACGATCGGGGAGCCGTCGGCCACCGCCATCGATAGACGCAGCACCGGCCCTTGGAAGGTCAGGTCGACGACCTTGGCGCCGACCGTCGCGACGTCACCGGTCGGCTGATCTATCGACACCCGGACCCGCTCGGGCCGAACCATCAGGGTGGCCTGACCGCCGGGCTCGATCGTGGTGTCCCCGGGCTTCGCCTTGAGCTTGGTGCCCAGCACCTCGACCTCGACGAAATCGCGGTTGACGCGACCGGTCTGGCGGCCGTGCCACAGGTTGGCCTGGCCGATGAAGCCGGCGACGAACACCGTCGACGGACGGTCGTAGATATCGGTCGGGGTGCCGATCTGTTCGACGTTGCCTGCGTTCATGACCGCGATCCGGTCGCTCATCGTGAGCGCTTCCTCCTGGTCGTGCGTCACGTAGACGAACGTGATGCCGACCTCGCGCTGGATGCGCTTGAGTTCGAACTGCATGACATGGCGCAGTTTGAGGTCCAGGGCGCCGAGCGGTTCGTCGAGCAGCAGTGCGCTGGGGTAGTTGACCAGGGCCCGGGCCAGCGCGACGCGCTGCTGCTGACCGCCGGAGAGCTGGGCGGGCTTGCGCTGGGCGAAGTCGGTGAGGCGGACGACCTCGAGCATCTCGTCGACACTCTTCTTCACCGCCGCCTTGTCCTTCTTCTGACTGCGTGGGCCATACGCCACGTTGTCCCACACCGTCATGTGCGGGAACAGCGCGTAATGCTGGAAGACGGTGTTGACGTTGCGCTTGTGCGGGGGCACGCGGGATACGTCGACGCCCTCGAGCCGAATCGCGCCCTCGGTGGGCTGTTCGAAGCCCGCAATCATGCGCAGGGTGGTGGTCTTTCCGCAGCCGGAGGGGCCGAGCATGGAGAAGAACTCGCCCGCACCGATCGAGAAGTCGGCGTCAGCGACGGCGACGTAGTCCTCGAAGCGCTTGACGACGTGATCGATTTCGATGACCGGCGCGCCGCTGGTGCGCCGGGGTCCGGTGTGTCCGGGGGTCTGCTGGGTGGCGGTGGCGCCGGTGTCGGTCAGGGCCCGTCCTCCTTCGTCCGCGGGCCGACGAGTTGCGACCTGTCGACTCCGCCCCTAAACGATTGCGGATTTGCGTGCTCTTCGCAACCGATTCCGCAACGAAATATGAATTCTTCGATGGAATCGCTCGTACAGCCCCCGTCTGGGGCACGGCTTTCGATTGAACGGCAGCACGGGCCCGGGTGGCTGGAGGCCGTCAATGGGACGGATCGTAACCCCGTTTCAGGTGGTCGTGAGCCCCCGCGCGATAACCAGTCGCTGGATTTGGTTGGTTCCTTCGAAGATCTGGGTGATCTTGGCTTCGCGCATGAAGCGCTCCGCGCGGTAGTCGCGGGTGTAGCCGACACCGCCGAGAACCTGGACGGCGTCGGTGGTCACCTTCATCGCCGCATCGGTGGCCACCAGCTTGGCGACGCTGGCCTGCTGCGAGTAGGGGCGGCCGGCGTCGCGACGACGGGCGGCATCCAGGTAAGTGGCCCGGGCGCTGGCCACCGCGGTGGCCATGTCGGCGAGCAGGAACCCCAGCCCCTGATGGTCGATGATCTTGCGGCCGAACGTGGTTCTTTCGTTGGCGTAGGCGCAGGCCTCATCGAGGGCGGCCTGCGCGATGCCGACGGCGACGGCTGCGATGCCCAGTCGCCCCGAGTCCAGCGCGCTGAACGCGATTCCTAGACCCTGGCCCTCGGCGCCGATCCGGCGCTCGGGGTCCACCAGTGCGTTGTCATAGAACGCCGACGTGGTCGGAACCGCGGCCAGGCCCATCTTCTCCTCGGGCTTTCCGAAGCTGAGGCCGGGTTGATCCGCCGGAATCAGGAAGCAGGAAATGCCGCGAGACCCTTCGCCGGTGCGGGCGAAGAGGTTGTAGAAGTCCGCGCGTCCGCCATGGGTGATCCAGGCCTTGGAACCGTTGATGAGGTATCCGCCGTCGGTAGGGGTGGCTTTGCACTGCAGCGCGGCGGCATCGGAGCCGGCCTGCGGCTCGGACAAGCTGTACGCGCCGATCTGCTCGCCGGACAGCATGCCCGGCAGCCACCGCGCGCGCTGCTCATCGGTGCCGAACATCAACAGCGGGTGGCACGACAGGCTGTGCACGCTGACGGCCACCGCGACCGCGGCCCAGCGCACGGCGATCTCCTCCAGGACCTGGAGATAGACCTCGAACGACTGGCCGCCGCCACCCCATTCCTCCGGCTGCGGCAGGCTCAGCAATCCGGCCGCGCCGAGCTGGGCGAAGACGCCCTCGGGATAGGTCTCGTTGCGCTCATGCCGGTCGACGATCGGGCTGAGCATCTTGTCGCAGATGTCCCGGGTCAGCGCGATGAGGTCCGCGGCGTCCTGGTCGGGGAGAAGGCGGTCGACGGGCATGGGTGAGACCTCTCGATCGGTACCAGAAATAGTACTGAGTTACGTTAGTCAGTACTATTCCATGAATGACTACCCCCACCGCCCCGACCTTCGGGACGCGGCGCCGCGGCGAATTGTTCGACGCGCTCCTGACGCTGTTCCTCGCCGAGGGGTTCGCTCACCTGACCCTCGACGACATCGCCGCCCGGCTGCGCTGTTCGAAGGGCACGCTGTACACGCTCGCCGGCAGTAAAGAGCAGTTGGTCCACGCCGTCACCGTCCACTTCTTTCGGCGGGCCACCGACGATGTCGAGCAGCGGGTTTCCGCGGCGAGCGGGGCGCGAGAACGCATCACCGCCTACCTCACCGCCGTCGGTGCCGCGCTCGAAGTCGCATCGGAGCGGTTCATGACCGACCTGGGCGCCTTCGCCCCCGCTCGGGCGGTCTATGAGCAGAACACCACGATCGCCGCCCGTCGGGTCAGCGAGCTGATCGCCGAAGGCGTTGCCGCCCAAGAATTTCGGGATGTACACGCGGCGTTTGCCGCCGATCTGGCAGCGGCCACGATGGTCCGCATTCAGCAGGGGACGGTTCGGTCCACAACCGGTCTCGACGACGCGGCGGCGTACCGCGAACTGGCCGCCATCCTGACCGCAGGCATCAACGCCTGATCACATGTGCGCGCCGCCGTCGATGCGGACCTCGGTGCCCGAGACGAAGTAGGCGTCCGCGCTGCCCAGCATCGCGACCACATTGGCGACCGCATCCGGCTTGGCGAAGATCTCGCCCTTGGGCAGGGGGAGCAGCGGCGCGACCCGGCCGAAGAGGCTGTAGTCGACGTCCTCGGGCAGTCCCGGACCGACGCTCTGCTTCGATTCGCCGGTGCCGTCGGTCATGCCCGAGGAGATCGAGCCGGGCTGCACCGAGTTGAACCGAATGCCGGTCTTGGCGAACTCGGCCGCCAGGGCGTGCGTCATCGCCTGAACGCCACCCTTGGACGCGGCGTACGCCGACATGTAGGGGTGGGCGAAGGCCGCCGAGGTCGAGCTGAAGTTCACGACGGCGGGGGCGTTGCCCTCCTTGAGCGCGGAAATCGCCTCGCGGGTCACTAGGAATGTGCCGACCAGATTCACCCGCAGAACCTGCTCGAAGGCCGCCAGCGTGGTGTCCAGGAAATGGTCCGAGCGCAAGATGCCGGCCACGTTCACCAGTGTGTCGAGACCACCGAGTGTCGAAATCGCCTCGCCGACACCGGCTTTCACTGAATCCTCGGAGCCCACATCGACGACCACCGTGGTCAGCCTGCTCGCGGCGTCACCCGCTTTGGCGACCGTGTCCTTGAGGCCGGACTCACTGATGTCGGCGGCCGCCACACGACCACCCTCGTCGAGGATGCGCAACACGCAGGCCTGGCCGATACCGGAACCACCGCCGGTGATCAGCACGCGACGATCGGAGTAACGCTGCAAGCTCGCCATGACGGGTCAGCTCCTGTTTCAGTGCGGTGATGGGGCCTCGAACATTGTGGGTCGTGATCCGTTCCGCGCAGGGGCGATCCCGCTGAACGGAATCCTCGCTCTGGACGCCAAACCGACGGCGGAGCTGTGAAACGAGACACTCGAGGCCGACTCGTCTCGAACAAAAGCCGAGAAACATCGACAACACCAGTCACAGGTCTCGATTGCCGAGATTCGCTACCGTGCGAGCGGTAAGTGCACTAATCTGCGTTGGCGTCGTTGAAACACGTTCCAGTTTTGGACCGGTTTGTGCCATGACGCTGGGCTGATGACCACGACGACGTTGGAGGTTTCGCAGACACCCATGACGAATCGCACATCAGATCGTTGGTCGCCAGGGATCGCTCTGAACGGAGTGTCCGGGCCGATGCAGGCCATTGGTGGTTTGTTTGCGATGTCGGCCGATGCTGTGCGGTTTGTGTTTCGCAAGCCGTTTCAGTGGCGGGAGTTTTTGGAGCAGTCGTGGTTTGTGGCGCGGGTGTCGTTGGCGCCGACGTTGTTGGTGGCGATCCCGTTCACGGTGTTGGTGAGCTTCACCCTCAATATTTTGTTGCGGGAGTTGGGTGCTGCTGATCTGTCGGGGGCCGGGGCCGCCTTTGGTGCGGTGACCCAGGTCGGCCCGTTGGTGACGGTGTTGATCGTCGCCGGTGCCGGCGCGACGGCGATGTGTGCCGATCTGGGGTCACGCACGATCCGCGAGGAGATCGACGCCATGGAGGTGTTGGGCATCAACCCGGTGCAACGCCTGGTGACCCCACGGATGCTGGCCTCGGGTTTGGTTGCGCTTCTGTTGAATTCGTTGGTGGTGATCATCGGGATCCTGGGCGGCTATGTGTTCTCCGTGTTCGTCCAGGACGTCAATCCGGGGGCGTTCGCCGCCGGCATCACGTTGTTGACCGGGGTGCCCGAGGTCATCATCTCCTGTGTCAAGGCCGCCCTGTTCGGTCTTATTGCCGGGCTGGTGGCCTGCTATCGCGGGTTGACGATCACCGGCGGCGGCGCCAAAGCCGTAGGCAATGCGGTCAATGAGACGGTGGTGTACGCGTTTATGGCGTTGTTCGTGGTCAACGTCGTGGTGACCGCGATCGGTATCCGGATGAGCGCCCGCTGATGGCATCACTGCAGGCGTTGTATCCGCGGATCGCCCGTCAGGTCCGCCGCCCGCTGGGCACGTTCGGGCGGATCGGGGACCACACCATCTTCTACGGCCGGGCGATCGCCGGCACCCCGCATGCGACGATCCATTTCCGCAAAGAGATCATCCGGCTGATCGCCGAAATCTCGATGGGGGCGGGCACCCTGGCCATGATCGGCGGCACCGTCGTCATCGTCGGCTTCCTCACCCTCGCCGCCGGCGGCACCCTGGCCGTACAGGGCTACAGCAGCCTCGGCAATATCGGGATCGAAGCATTGACCGGCTTCCTGGCCGCCTTCATCAACGTGCGCATCTCAGCACCGGTGGTGGCGGGGATCGGATTGGCCGCCACCTTCGGCGCCGGCGTCACCGCTCAACTCGGGGCGATGCGGATCAACGAGGAAATCGACGCCCTGGAATCCATGGGCATCCCCCCGGTCGAATACCTCGTCAGTACCCGGATTGTGGCGGGCATGGTCGCCATCACCCCGCTGTACTCGATCGCCGTCATCCTGTCCTTCGTCGCCAGCCAGTTCACGACGGTGGTGCTGTTCGGCCAGTCCGGCGGGTTGTATGACCACTACTTCAACACATTCCTCAACCCCATCGACCTGCTCTGGTCGTTTCTGCAAGCGGTGTTGATGGCCATCACGATCCTGTTGATCCACACCTACTTCGGCTACTTCGCCACCGGCGGACCCTCCGGAGTCGGCGTCGCCGTCGGCAACGCCGTCCGCACCTCCCTCATCGTGGTCGTCTCCGTCACCCTGCTGGTATCCCTAGCCATCTACGGCTCCAACGGCAACTTCAACCTGTCCGGATAGTCGAGGTGCGGAGATGAAATCAGGTATCGCGCGCCCGATCGCCGGTTTGGCGACCGTGGTGATCATTGCCGCGATCATTGCGCTGGCGGTGGGGTTGTTCCAGGACAGCTTCACCAAAACCGTTCCGGTGACCGTGATCTCGCAGCGCGCCGGTCTCGTGATGTATCCGGATGCCAAGGTCAAGCTCAACGGGGCCCCGGTCGGCAAGGTCTCGTCCATCGAGTTGCTGCCGGACGGCACCGCTGCGCTGCACCTGGCGATCAATCCGGCGCGGGTGAACGACATTCCGGCCAACGTCAGCGCCGACATCACCTCCTCGACGGTGTTCGGGTCGAAGTTCGTCGAGCTGAACCCGCCGCAGGATCCGTCGGCGAAGTCCATCCAGGCCGGGCAGGTGATCAGCGGCAAGCACGTCACCGTCGAGATCAACACCGTGTTCCAGCAGCTGGTTACGGTGCTCAACCAAATCGAGCCCGCCAAGCTCAACCAGACGTTGGGCGCGATCGCCAAGTCGGTGGACGGCCGCGGCGACAAGTTCGGTCAAACCCTCGTCGATCTCGATAGCGCGCTGGCCAAGATCAACCCCAGCCTGGACACGCTGAACCATGAATTGGCAGTAGCGCCCAAGGTGTTCGACGCCTACGGCGATGCTTCCGGCGATCTGCTGGACACCGTCAAGAACTCGGCGAAGATCAGCGACACGATCGTCGACCAGGAGCAGAACCTCGACACGCTGCTGGTCAGCGCCATCGGTCTGGCCGACATCGGAACCGAGGTGCTCAGCGAAAACCGGGAGCCGCTGGCCAATGTGGTGCACCTGCTGGTACCCACCACCGATCTGCTCAACAAGTACAACCCAGCGCTCACCTGCGGTATCGGCGGCCTGATTCCGCTGGCCACCGGCCCGGGCCTGCCGTTGCCGGGAGCCGTTCTGCTGCAGTCGTTCTTCCTCGGCCGTGAGCGGTACCGCTACCCGGCCAACCTGCCGAAGGTCGCGGCGACCGGTGGTCCGCAGTGCACCGACATGCCGAAGGTGCCGTTCGAGACCAGCCCGCCGTTCGTCGTCACCGATATCGGCGCGAACCCGGCGCAGTATGGCAACCAGGGCATCCTGCTGAACTCCGACGCACTCAAGCAGGCGCTGTTCGGCCCGCTGGACGGCCCGCCGCGCAACTCCGCACAGATCGGACAACCGGGATGACCGCGCTGTGGAAGACGCTTCTCAAGGTCGGCATCTTCGGCGTGGTGATGATTCTGCTGACCGCATCGCTGTTCGCGATCTTCGGCCAGTACCGGTCCGGTTCGGACAACAGCTACTCGGCGGTGTTCGCCGACGCCTCGAGCCTGAAGTCCGGGGATTCGGTGCGGGTGGCCGGTGTTCGCGTCGGCACTGTCACTGATGTCGCGCTGCAACCCGACAACAAGGTGGTCGTCGACTTCGACGCCGACCGCAAGATCGTGCTCACATCCGGCACCAAGGCGACGGTGCGTTACCTCAACCTGGTCGGGGACCGCTACCTCGAGCTCGTCGACAGTCCTGGATCGGCGAAGATCCAGCCGCCGGGCAGCCGGATCCCGCTCGACCGCACCGAGCCGGCACTTGACCTCGACCTGCTGCTGGGTGGCCTGAAACCCGTTGTCCAGGGCCTGAATCCGCAGGACGTCAACGCGCTCACCAACTCGCTGATCCAGATCCTCCAGGGTCAGGACGGCAACATCGATTCGCTGTTCGCCAAGACGCAGTCGTTCACCAGCACGCTGGCCGACAACGGCCAGACCGTGCAGCAGCTGATCGACAACCTCAACACGGTGATCACCACGATCAGCAAGGACGGCGACAAGTTCTCCGGCGCCGTCGACAAGCTGCAGAAGCTGGTCACTGAACTGGCCAATGACAAAGACCCGATCGGTGAGTCGATCACCGCTCTGGACAACGGCACCGCGTCGCTGACCGATCTGCTCAACCAGTCGCGCGCACCGCTGAACGGCACCATCGACCAGCTGGGCCGGCTGGCTCCGCTGCTTGATCAGGACAAGGAGCTGCTCGACATCTCGATCCAGAAGGCGCCGGCGAACTACCGCAAGGTGGTGCGACTCGGGTCCTACGGCAGCTGGATCAACCAGTACCTGTGTGGCTTGTCGTTGCGTGTCAGCGACCTGCAGGGCCGCACCGCCTACTTCCCCTGGATCATCCAACACACTGGAAGGTGCGCGGAGCCCTAATGCTCAAATATCGTGGGTCCTCGCTGATCAAGGCGGGCTTTATCGGCCTCGTCCTGATCGTGCTCGTCATCACGGTCGGGCTACAGCCCGAACGGCTGGCGTCGCTTGCCACGTCGATCCGGCATCAGGCGCTGTTCACCGAGGCCGGCGGCCTGCAGCCCGGTAATGACGTCAAGGTATCCGGAGTCAAGGTCGGCTCCGTCTCGGACGTGTCTCTGCAGCACGGCAAGGCGCTGGTGACCTTCATGGTCAACGGTTCGGTTCGGCTCGGCGCCGACACCGAAGCGCATATCCGCACCGGAACGCTTCTGGGACAACGGATTTTGACGTTGGAGTCCAACGGCAAGGGATCGCTTCGGTCTGACGACGTCATTCCGGTGTCGCGTACCGGGTCGCCCTACTCGCTGACCCAGTCGCTGCAGGATTTCGCGGGCAACACCGCAGACACCGATACCGCGGCGATCAACCACTCGCTGGACACCTTGTCGGACACCCTGGATCGGATCAGCCCGCAGCTAGGCCCGACGTTCGACGGGATCAGCAAGTTGTCGCGGATGATCAACGAGCGCAACGAATCCCTGAGCAACCTGCTCAAGAGCGCGGCGAACGTCACCGGGATCCTCTCGCAACGCAGCGCACAGGTGAACACCCTGCTGCTCAACGCCAACGACCTGATCGGCGTTCTGTCGCAGCGCCGCTACGCGATCGCGAACCTCTTGGCCAGCACCTCGGCACTGTCCAGGCAGCTCAGCGGAATCGTGGCGGACAACGAGAAGGAACTGGCACCGGCCCTGGAGAAGCTCAATTCGGTCACCGCGATGCTGGAGAAGAACAACGCCAACATCACCGCGGCCATGAAGGGTCTGGCCAAGTTCCAGCTGACGCAGGCCGAAGCGGTCAACGGAGGCTTCTACTACAACGCCTTCGTCGCCAACCTGAACCCGGCGCAGACACTGCAGCCCTTCTTCGACTACGCGCTGGGCTTCCGGCGCGGCACCGATGCGGGCCAGCCGTCCGACAATGCCGGACCGCGTGCGGAGATCCCGTTCCCGTACAACGGAATACCGCAGCCTTATGAGCGATGGGGGCAGCCATGAAGTCTCGCAGGCGGCTGACAGTCGTCGTGTCCGCGGTGCTGGCCGTATTGATCGTCGGCGGGATCGCGCTGCTGGTGCGCCAGGCGTTCTTCAAGCCCAACACGATCACGGCGTACTTCACCAGTGCCACCGCGATCTACGCCGGTGACGAAGTGCGGGTCGCCGGCGTGAAGGTCGGCACCATCGATTCCATCGAGGCCCAGGGCACCAAGGCCAAGATCGTGATGGCGGTCGACCGGGACGTTCCGATCCCCGCGAACGCCGAGGCGGTGATCGTCGCGCAGAACCTGGTGGGCGCCCGCTATGTTCAGCTGACCCCGCCCTATGAGGACAAGGGCCCGACAATGGCCGACGGTGCGGTGATCGGGCTGGACCGCACCGCAATCCCGGTCGAATGGGACCAGATCAAGACCGAGCTGATGCGCCTGGCCACCGATCTCGGCCCCGCCACTGAAGGGCAGACCACCTCGGTCGGCCGCTTCATCGACAGCGCGGCCAACGCGCTCGACGGCAACGGCGAGAAGCTGCGGGACACCATCAAGCAGCTCTCGGGGGTCAGCAAGGTGCTGGCCGACGGCAGCGGCAACATCGTCGACACCATCAAGAACCTGCAGATCTTCGTTACCGCGTTGCGCGACAGCAACACTCAGATCGTCCAGTTCCAGGATCGGTTGGCCTCGCTGTCGAGCGTGGTCGACGGCAGCCGGTCCGACCTGGACGGAGCGCTGACCAACCTGTCGAGTGCGGTCGTCGACGTGCAGCGGTTCATCGCCGGTACCCGCAACCAGACCGCCGAACAGATCCAGCGGCTGAGCAGCGTCACGAAGAACCTGGCCGACAACAAGCTGGTGGTCGAGAACCTGATTCACGTGGCGCCCAATGCACTCGGTAACGCCTACAACATCTATAACCCCGATTCCCAGAGCGCGATGGGCGGATTCGCGCTGGCCAACTTCTCCAACCCGCTGCAGGTCATCTGCTCGGCGATCGGTGCCGTGCAGAACGCCACCGCGCCGGAGACAGGGAAGTTGTGCGCGCAGTACCTCGGGCCGGCCCTGCGGTTGCTCAACTTCAACTACCTGCCGTTCCCGTTCAACGCCTATCTGGGCAAGTCGACCAGCCCGGACAAGCTGATCTACAGCGAGCCCGGTCTGGCCCCGGGCGGCTCCGGCGGGACCCCGCCGGGCTATGAGATTCCGCCTGCGGTGTCGGCGTACACCGGATACAACGGTGACGTGCCCGGACCGGCAGGTTGGGGCGGACCGCCGAACACCTATCACGGGGCGTATGCACCCAATGGATTGCCCGCCGATCCGTCGCCCGCTCTTTTCCCGGGTGCACCGGTCCCGCCGGGTGTTCCGGTCGGACCGGCCGCCCAGCCTCCGTCGAACCTGCAGGGCATGCTGCTGCCGGCCGAGGCGGCGCCACCACCTCCACCTCCGGCTGCCGCCGAAGGGAATCCGCCATCATGACCAGAGGTTCGGTGCGGCGCCTGGTGATCACCGCGTCATGCGTCGCGGTCACGGCGACCGGCTGCAGTTTCGGTGGGCTGAACTCCCTGCCGCTGCCGGGAACGGTCGGCCATGGCAAGGGCTCGACCACCTATCACATCGAGATCGCCAATGTCGGTCAGCTGGAATCGAATTCACCGGTGATGGTCGGTGACGTCGTGGTCGGCAGTGTGGGCGACATGACCGTCAACGACTGGCACGCCGACGTCGAGGTATCGGTCCAGCCCGGCACCGTGATCCCCGCGAACGCGGTCGCGTCGGTGGGCCAGACCAGCCTGTTGGGATCGATGCACCTGGCGCTCAACCCGCCGCTGGGCCAGGCACCGAGTGGCGTCCTGCAACCCGGTGCCACGCTCGGCCTCAACCGCTCGTCGACCTATCCGTCTACCGAGCAGACGCTCTCGGCGCTCTCGGTGGTCGTGAACGGCGGCGGACTGGGCCAGATCGGCGACATCATCCACGAGTTCAGTGCCGCACTGAACGGCAGGACCGACCAGATTCGTGACTTGCTCACGCGGCTCAACGATTTCGTCGGCCTGCTGGCCACCCAGCGCGACAGCATCAACGAGGCGGTCAATTCGCTGAACCGGCTGGCGGGTACGTTCGCCGGTCAGCAGCAAGTCCTCACCGACGCGCTGAACCGGATTCCGCCTGCCCTCGATGTCCTGGTCAAGGAGCGTCCCCGCATCGTGACGGCCCTGGAGAAGTTCCGGGATTTCTCCAACCTGGCCACCGGTCTGGTCAACGACACCAAGACCGACCTGGTACGCAACCTTCAGAACCTCGAGCCGACGCTGAAGTCTCTGGCCGACGTCGGGCCGAAGCTGGACACCGCGCTGGCGTACTTCCCGACGTTCCCGTACACCCAGCAGGTCATCGACCGGGCGATCCGCGGCGACTATCTGAACCAGTTCATCATCTTCGACTTGACCGTGCCCCGGTTGAAGAAGACCTTGATGCTCGGCACCCGCTGGGGCGATGAGAACGCCAAACTGGTTCCCGCGCCCGGTGATCCGTGGTATGCGACCTATACCTACGATCCGCTGAACGCTCCGTTCAGCCCCGCACCGCCACCCACCCAGGTGGCCGACGTGTCGCAGGAGTTCGGCCCCGGTCCCGCGCCTGTGCCCGGGCAGGCGTCGTTGACGAACGCGACGCAGCCGGCACCGGGGGTGGGCACCGGTCCGCTGCCAGGTCCGGCCACCGGGCCGTTGCCCGGACCAGCACCGGGGTCAGCGCCACAGGACGGGGGTAACTGATGCTGACGCGTTTTGTCCGTAATCAGCTGATCATCTTCACCATTGCGTCGATCGTCGGTATCGCCGTCATGGTGGTGGTGTACATGCAGGCCCCCACCCTGCTGGGCATCGGCCGGATCACGGTCAAGCTCGAACTGCCGAGAACCGGTGGCCTCTACCAATTCTCGAACGTCACCTACCGCGGCGTGCAACTGGGCAAGGTCACCGAGGTGGTGCCGACACGAACCGGCGCCGTGGCCACGCTGTCGCTGGCCAGCGATCCGAAGGTGCCTGCCGACCTGCAGGCTCGGGTGCTCAGCGTGTCGGCAGTGGGCGAGCAGTACGTGGATCTGGTGCCGCACACCGATTCCGGGCCGTATCTGCAGGACGGTTCGGTAATCCCGGTCAAGAACGCCACCGTCCCGCAAGCGGTCGGTCCCGTGCTGGACCAGACGAACGCTCTGCTGAAGAGCATTCCCACTCAACGGATCCCGGATCTGCTGAACAGCACCTACCAGGCCCTCAATGGCGCCGGTGACGACCTCACCACGTTGAACGACTCCGCGTCACGGCTCGCCGCCGATTTCAACGCCACCGCCGATCAGACCCACACCCTGCTCGAGGACAGCCGCCCGCTGTTGGACGGTCAGCTGGCGTCGGCCGACTCGATCCGCACGTGGGCGCACAGCCTGGCCGGGATCACCGATCAGCTGAACACCAACGACCCGCAGTGGCGTGCCATCCTGGCCAATGGCCCGGGTGCCGCCGATGAGGCGTCCGCACTCTTCACGCAGGTCAAGCCGACGCTGCCGATCCTGTTGGCCAGCCTTCAGACGGTGGGGCAGATCGGCGTGACCTACAACAAGGGTCTCGAACAGCTGCTGGTGCTGCTGCCGCCGTACGTCGGCTCGATCCAGGCCGTCGGCTCACCGTTGAACAACCCGACCGGTATGACGCTGGGCGACTTCACGCTGACGATCAGCGATCCGCCGGCGTGCACGGTCGGCTTCCTGCCGCCGTCGCAGTGGCGCTCGCCGGAGGACACCTCGGTCATCGACACACCGGACGGCCTCTACTGCAAGCTGCCACAGGATTCGCCGATCGCCGTCCGCGGCGCCCGCAACTATCCGTGTCAGGATGTGCCCGGCAAGCGCGCACCCACCGTCGAAATCTGTGACAGCGACAAGCCGTTCGAGCCGCTGGCCATGCGGCAGCATGCCACCGGTCCATACCCGATCGACCCGAACCTGATTGCCCAAGGCATCCCGCCCGACGACCGCACGACGTTCCAGGACCACATCTACGGACCGCTGCAGGGCACGCCGCTGCCGCCGGGACCGGTGCCCGCGCCCGCCGGAACACCGATACCGCCCGAACCGGCAACCCTCAAGCCCTATGGTGTTCCGGATATCGCGCCGACCGACCAGGGTGGCGGCCCGGCCGTCGCGCCGAGCGCTTTCACGCCCGGCTCGGGCGGGGGCCCGTCGGTCGCAATCGCCACCTATGACCCCGCGACGGGTCACTACGCCACGCCGGACGGCCACGCCGGCCAGCAGACCAGTCTGACCAACGTGAACGGGGATATGTCGTGGAAGGATCTGCTGCCGACGACATGAGCACAGGTGAGGGGAGAGGCCACATGCGTACGTCACGAACGCTGATCAGCGTCGGGGCGCTGACCGCTGCGGTGTTCGCCGGTGTGCTGAATCCGGCCACCGCGTCCGCCAACGAGAAGTGGGCGCTCAACGGCACCTACCAGGCGACGTCCAACGGTGAGTGGGCCACCAGCAACGATGTCTTCCACGACGAACGCAGCGTGCGCAGCATCTGGACGATCTCGTCGACGTGCAGCTATCCCACCGAGTGCACCGGCACCGTCAGCAGCGACGCCGGATGGACGGCACCGATCTATCAGACCGGCGGGGACTGGCGCGTCAAACGCGTCATCGAGGACTGGATGCCGTGCCAGGACGGGACCACTGCCCCTGGGCTACAGGTGATTCGGTTTCACGGGTCCTCACCCGGCGGTGACCAGACCGACCCGACCTCCACCATGTTGGTCGGTCAGGACTCGACCACCGGCCAGCCCGGTGCCTGCGGCCGCAGCCTCGCACTCTTCATCAACATGCCGTTCAAGCTGATCAAGCTGACCTGACGTCACCGGCCATATCGAGTGCAGCCAAGTGGCTGAACAGCATTGACGCACCGATCGGGTTTCCGCCGCCCGGGTAGGTCATCCCGCTGACCGCGGCCATGGTGTTGCCCGCCGCGTACAGGCCCGGGATCGGCCGGCCGCTTTCGTCGAGCACCCGCGCGTGCGTATCGGTGCGCAGGCCGCCCTTGGTGCCGAGATCGGACAGGCCGAAGGCGGCCGCATGGAACGGTGGCGTATCGATCGGCACCATCGGTGATTCACCGCCGGAGAACGCCCGGTCGTAGGCTTCGTCGCCGCGGCCGAAATCGGTGTCGACGCCTGCGGCGACCATCTCGTTGTAGCGGGCGACCGTCTTCTCCAACGCGTCGGCGGGCACGCCGATCGCGTCGGCCAGTTCGGCCAGGGTGCTTGCACTGCGCCATAATCCGGCAGCGCGGTAGCTTTCGGTGTCGACCATCGAGACGTTGGTCGCCTTCACCGGGGGAACTTCGCCATCGCGGTTGTCGTAGACCATCCAGAAGGGGGTCTCGAGCCGGCCCGCCTGCATCTCGGCGATGATCTCCCGTCCGATCCGGTCGTAGGCAGCCGACTCGTTGACGAACCGCTGTCCGCCCTGATTGACGAAAATGCCACCGGTGAACCACAGCGCGAACGCCGAACGACCGTCGGGGTGGGTGAGCCCCGGCGACCACCACGCCTGGTCCATCAGGTCGGTGGCCGCACCGATCCGGATCGCGGCCTGCAGCGCCGCGCCCGTGCTGCCGGGCCCGCCCATCGTGTCGCGAGCGTCACCCGGCACGCCGTAGGACCGCCGTAGCTCCGGATTGTGCTCGAATCCGCCTGCGGCCAAGAGCACTCCACGTCGGGCGCCGATCCGCACCTCACTGCCGTCGCGTTGCACAACGGCACCGACCACCCGACCGTCGTCGGTGATCAGATCGGTCAGCTGCGCGTTGCGGTACAGCGCAGCGTCCGGGTAGTCGGCCAGCGCGGCCAAAAACCGGCCGATCAGTGCGCGCCCACCGAAAAGTTTGTCCGGAGCGGGTGCACCGAGCCGGTCGTGGTCGAGTGGCCCGCGCACGAAACCGGCGTTGGGGCCGAGCTTTTCACCGCGAATCGGGTTGGCGACGATGTGGCGCAGTCCGTCGCCCCGCGAGTCGGGGGCCTTGCCGTAGTAGTCCGGCCAGGGCAGCACGCTGAAGCTGAAGTTCTCGGCGTCGGCCTCGAGGTATTCGATGAGGCCCGGTCCGCGCCGGATATAGGTCTCCTGCAGGTCCCGTGGGGTGCGCTCACCGATGACGGCGTGAAAGTAGTTCAGCGCCTTCTCGATCGTGTCGTCGCTGCCGGCTCGTTGCAGCACCGGGTTGCACGGAAACCACATGCCGCCGCCGCCCGAATAGGCGGTTGTGCCGCCGAACTTGTCCGTCGACTCCACCAGTGCCACCGACAAGCCCTCGCGGGCTGCGGTGTAAGCGCCGGTGACGCCCCCGCCGGAGCCGGCCACAATGACGTCGACGGTCTCGTCGAACGAGGTGTCCTGCGTGCTCATCGGCCTCCTTTGTCGCTGGCACCACTGTGACCGGTGGACCGGCAGGAAGCAACGACCACTCCCGGTGAGCGGGGAGACTTGCGGACCACATGTCTCCCGCTGACTGGGAAGCGGATGCGGCGGTGAGCACATTGTGCGGTGCACTCACCCACCGTGAGATCACACCTGGAGCCAACCGATCCATGAATTCCTTTGTCGGAATTCAGTTCCTCGTAGACATGCGGTCCAACCGTGTCCTGGCCGGGGTTGTAGCGGCACCAGGTTGCGGATCGCTCGTCCCATGACGCTGCAGACACCCATGACGAATCGCACATCAGATCGTTGGTCGCCGGGGATCGCTCTGACTGGGGTGTCCGGGCCGATGCAGGCTATTGGTGGTTTGTTTGCGATGTCGGCTGATGCGGTGCGGTTTGTGTTTCGCAAGCCGTTTCAGTGGCGGGAGTTTTTGGAGCAGTCGTGGTTTGTGGCGCGGGTGTCGTTGGCGCCGACGTTGTTGGTGGCGATTCCGTTCACGGTGTTGGTGAGCTTCACGCTCAATATTTTGTTGCGGGAGTTGGGTGCTGCTGATTTGTCGGGGGCCGGTGCCGCCTTTGGTGCGGTGACCCAGGTGGGTCCGTTGGTGACGGTGTTGATCGTGGCCGGTGCGGGGGCGACGGCGATGTGTGCCGATTTGGGGTCGCGCACGATCCGCGAGGAGATCGACGCGATGGAGGTGTTGGGCATCAATCCGGTGCAACGCCTGGTGACCCCACGGATGCTGGCCTCGGGTTTGGTTGCGCTTCTGTTGAATTCGTTGGTGGTGATCATCGGGATCCTGGGCGGTTATGTGTTCTCCGTGTTCGTCCAGGATGTCAATCCGGGGGCGTTCGCCGCGGGCATCACCTTGTTGACCGGGGTGCCCGAGGTCATCATCTCCTGTGTCAAGGCCGCCCTGTTCGGGTTGATTGCCGGACTGGTGGCCTGCTATCGCGGGTTGACCATCACCGGCGGCGGCGCCAAAGCCGTGGGCAACGCGGTCAATGAGACGGTGGTGTACGCGTTTATGGCGTTGTTCGTGGTCAACGTGGTGGTGACCGCGATCGGTATCCGGATGAGCGCCCGCTGATGGCATCACTACAGGCGTTGTATCCCCGCTTGGCCCGCCAGGTCCGCCGCCCCCTGGGCACCTTCGGCCGGATCGGGGACCACACCATCTTTTATGGCCGGGCGATCGCCGGCACCCCCCACGCAACGATCCATTTCCGCAAAGAGATCATCCGGTTGATCGCCGAGATCTCGATGGGCGCGGGCACGTTGGCGATGATCGGCGGCACCGTCGTGATCGTCGGCTTCCTCACCCTGGCTGCGGGCGGAACCCTGGCCGTGCAGGGCTACTCATCGCTGGGCAATATCGGGATCGAAGCGTTGACCGGCTTTTTGGCCGCCTTCATCAACGTGCGCATTTCCGCACCGGTGGTGGCGGGGATCGGGTTGGCGGCCACCTTCGGCGCCGGCGTCACCGCCCAGCTCGGCGCGATGCGGATCAACGAGGAGATCGATGCCCTGGAATCCATGGGTATCCCCCCGGTCGAATATTTGGTCTCTACCCGGATTGTGGCCGGCATGGTCGCGATCACCCCGCTGTACTCGATCGCCGTCATCCTGTCCTTCGTCGCCAGCCAGTTCACGACGGTGGTGCTCTTCGGCCAGTCCGGCGGCCTGTATGACCACTACTTCAACACCTTCCTCAACCCCATCGATCTGCTCTGGAGCTTCCTGCAAGCGGTGTTGATGGCCATCACGATCCTGTTGATCCACACCTACTTCGGCTACTTCGCCACCGGCGGACCGTCTGGAGTCGGCGTCGCCGTCGGCAACGCTGTGCGCACCTCCCTGATCGTGGTCGTCTCGGTCACCCTGCTGGTATCCCTGGCCATCTACGGCTCCAACGGCAACTTCAACCTGTCCGGATAGGGAGATGACGTGACACGCAATCTCGGTCCGGGTCCGGCCGACCGATCAGAAACCAAAACCCACGCCGTGCGCCACTACGCGAGACCACTTGCCGGCGGCCTGACGGTTCTGACCCTCGTGGTGATCGTCGCGGTCGCCGCTGGATTGTTTCGTGGCGACTTCACCAAAACCGTTCCGGTGACCGTGATCTCCGACCGCGCCGGCCTGGTGATGAACCCCGACGCCCGGGTCAAACTTCACGGTGCCCAAGTCGGCACGGTGGCCTCCATCGACTCGCTGCCCGATGGCAAGGCCGCCCTGCATCTGGCAATCGATCCGGCCAAGGTGCGCATCATCCCCGCCAACGTCAACGCCGACATCACCTCATCGACGGTCTTCGGGGCGAAATTCGTCGAGCTACGCACGCCCGCAAACCCGTCCGCCGAGCGTGTGCAATCGGGACAGGTCATCAACGGTAAACACGTCACCGTCGAGATCAATACCGTCTTCGAGCAGTTGGTCTCGGTGCTGTCCGAGATCGATCCCGTCAAGATCAACCAGACGCTGGGAGCGATCGCCAAATCGCTGAGTGGACGCGGCGACAAGTTCGGCCAAACCCTGGTTGATCTCGATGAGGCACTGGCCAAGATCAACCCCAGCCTGGACACGATCAATCACGAGATCGCCACCGCCCCAGAGGTATTCGACGCCTATGCGGACGTCGCGCCTGACCTGGTGAAGACCGTCAGCAGCGCGACGAAGATCAGCGACACCATCGTCGACCAGGAAGAGAATCTCGACACGTTGCTCATCAGCGCGATCGGCCTCGCCGACATCGGCACTGAGGTCTTGACCGAGAACCGGCAACCGCTGACCGATCTGGTCCATCTGCTGGTCCCCACCCTGGACTTGACCAGCAGCTACAACGCGGCCATCACCTGTGGGCTACAGGGCATGATTCCGTTGGCCACTGGGCCGGGCACCGCGCAACCGGGTGTCATGCTGCTCGACTCATTCTTTCTGGGCCGCGAGCGTTACCGGTATCCCGCCAACCTCCCCAAAGTCGCGGCCAAGGGTGGCCCTCAGTGCGCCGACCTGCCGGCGGTGGGTTTTGAGCAACGGCCTCCCTATGTGGTGACCGATATCGGCGCCAACCAGGCCCAGTACGGCAACCAGGGAATCCTGCTCAACTCAGACGGGCTCAAGCAGGCTCTGTTCGGACCGATCGACGGGCCGCCACGTAACTCCACACAGATCGGGATGCCAGGATGACGGGCCTGTCGAAGACGATCGTCAAGATCAGCATTTTCGGCGTCGTCATGATGTTGTTGACGGGAGCCCTGTTTGCGATCTTCGGTCAGTTCCGCAGCGGGTCGACGAACACATACTCGGCCCTGTTCGCCGACGCGTCGCGCTTGAAATCGGGCGATTCGGTTCGGGTGGCCGGAGTCCGCGTCGGCACCGTCAGTGATGTCGCGCTGCAGGTCGACAACAAGGTGGTCGTCACGTTTGATGCCGACCGGGATGTCGTGCTGACGTCGGGGACCACAGCGGTCGTCCGGTACCTCAACCTGGTCGGTGACCGCTACCTGGAACTGCTGATCAGTCCTGGATCGGGGAAGGTTCAGCCGCCGGGCTCGCGGATACCGCTGGACCGCACCGAGCCTGCGCTGGATCTCGACCTTCTACTGAGTGGCCTGAAACCCGTTGTCCAGGGACTGAATCCGCAGGACGTCAACGCGCTCACCAACTCGCTGATCCAGATCCTGCAAGGTCAGGACGGCAATATCGAATCGTTGTTCGCCCGGACATCATCATTCACCAGCGCGCTGGCTGACAACGGTAAGACCGTGCAGCAATTGATCGACAACCTCAACACCGTCGTCGCCACGATCAGTAAAGACGGAGAGAGGTTCTCGGGAACCCTCGATAAGCTGGAAAAGCTGATCAGTGGCCTGGCCGCCGACAAAGACCCCATCGGAGAGGCCATCTCCGCTCTGGATACCGGCACCGCCTCGCTTGCGGACCTGCTGACCCAGGCGCGACCACCGTTGAGTGGCAGCATCAACCAGCTGGGCCGCCTGGCACCGCTGCTCGACCAGGACAAAGCCCGGGTGGATCTTGCGTTGCAGAAAGCACCCGCCAATTACCGAAAGCTGGTGCGACTGGGCGCATATGGGAGCTGGCTCAATCAGTATCTATGTGGCTTGTCCGTGCGAGTCACCGATCTACAGGGCCAGACCGCCTACTTCCCTTGGATCATCCAACACACTGGAAGGTGCGCCGAGCCGTAATGCTCAAATACCGTGGATCCTCGCTGATACGGTCGGGCTTCATCGGCCTCGTCCTGATCATTCTCGTCATCGTCGTCGGATTGCAACCCGAGCGGATGATGACGTGGGCCAGTGCGATTCGGCATCAGGCGGTGTTCGCCGAGGCGGCCGGTCTGACAGCGGGCAACGATGTCGTTGTCGCCGGCATCAAGGTCGGCACTGTCTCGGAGGTGTCGTTGATGCGTGGCGACGCCCTGGTGACCTTCATGGTCAACGGCACGGTGCGACTGGGCTCGGAGACAACCGCGCACATCCGCACCGGAACGCTGCTGGGTCAGCGAGTGTTGACGCTCGAGCCCAGCGGAGCTGGAAAGTTGCGGTCCTCTGACGTCATTCCGCTGTCACGCACCGGATCGCCCTACTCGCTCACCGATTCGGTGAACGATTTCACCGCCAATACCGCCGACACGAACACCGCGACGTTGAATCAGGCTTTGGATACGTTGTCGGACACTCTGGACCGCGTCACCCCGCAGCTGGGTCCGACTTTTGATGGTGTGAGCGCACTGTCGCGGATGTTGAACGAACGCAATGACTCGCTGGCGGGATTGCTCGACAGCGCCTCGAAGGTGACCGGTGTTCTCTCGCAGCGCAGTGAGCAGGTGAACACCCTACTTCTCAATGCCAATGACCTGTTCGAGGTGCTGGATCAACGGCGCTACGCCCTGGTGAATCTGCTGACCAACACCTCCGCGCTGTCCAAACAGATCAGCGGGCTGGTGCACGACAACGAGAAGACGCTGGCCCCGGCGCTGGAGAAGATCAATTCGGTGACTGCCATGCTGCAGAAGAACAACGACAATATTGTCAAGGCGCTCAACGGGTTGGCGAAGTATCAGTTGACCCAGGCCGAGGCCGTCAACAACGGCTTCTACTACAACGCGTTCGTCGGCAATCTGCTGCCGGCCCAAACCCTGCAGCCCTTCTTGGACTATGCGCTGGGCTTCCGGCGCGGCACCGATGCGGGCCAGCCATCCGACAATGCTGGACCCAGGGCGGAATTCCCGTTCCCCCGCAACGGAATACCTCAGCCCGGCCAGCGATGGGGACAGCCATGACATCACCCACACGAGTCAAGGTCGCCACGGCGCTGCTGCTGGCGGTGCTGCTGGTCGCCGGCGTCGCGGTGCTGATTCGCCACTCGCTTGCCAAGCCGACAACGATCACCGCATATTTCACCAGCGCGACCGCGATCTATCCCGGCGATGACGTCCGTGTGTCGGGCGTGAAAGTCGGCACGATCAGATCGATTGAGGCCGAACCGAACCAGGCCAGAGTCGTACTCGACGTCGATCACGGAGTGTCGATCCCGGCGGACGGCAAGGCGATCATCGTCGCCCAGAACCTCGTCGGTGCCCGCTTCGTCCAACTTGCGCCGTCCTACCGGGGGAGCGGCCCCACCATGGCGAACGGCGCGGTGATCGGCTTGGACCGCACTGCGATTCCGGTGGAGTGGGACGAGGTCAAGACCCAGCTCATGCGCCTGGCCACCGACCTGGGCCCGGCCAATGACGCGTCGAGCTCGTCGGTGGCGCGCTTCATCGACACTGCGGCCACGGCACTCGACGGCAATGGCGACAAGCTGCGGCAGACCATCGCGCAGCTTGCCGGCATCAGCCGCGTCCTGGCCAACCGCAGCGGCAACATCGCCGACATCATCAAGAACCTCCAGACGTTTGTCACCGCACTGCGCGACAGCAACACCCAGATTGTCCAGTTCCAGAATCGGCTGGCCAGTGTGAGCAGCGTCGTGGACGGCAGCCGCTCGGATCTGGACGCCGCACTGACCGATCTGTCCGGCGCTGTGGTCGACGTCCAACGTTTCATCGCAGGCAGCCGCGACCAAACCGCCGAACAGATTCAGCGACTGGGTGATGTCACTCGCAAGGTCGCCGACAACAAGACCACGTTGGAGAACGTGCTACACGTGGCGCCCAACGCGATCGGCAACAGCTACAACATCTACAACCCCGACACCGGCAGCGGTATCGGCGCGTTCGCCTTGGCCAACTTCTCCAACCCGGTCCAGGTGATCTGCTCAGCAATTGGTGCGGTCAGCAATGCGACCGCATCGGAGACCGGTAAATTGTGCGCGCAGTACCTTGGGCCGGCACTGCGGCTGCTGAACTTCAATTATCTGCCGTTCCCGTTCAACGCCTATCTGGGCAAGTCGCCGAGTCCGGAGAACTTGGTGTACTCCGAGCCGCAACTGGCACCCGGGGGTTCGGGCGCGTCGGTCCCGCCTGCCGAGATCCCGCCGAGCGTGTCGGCCTACACCGGATACAACGGCGACGTTCCCGCACCGCCGGGATGGGGCACCCCGGCGGGCCCGGCGGGATCGTATGCGCCCAATGGTCTTCCCGCCGATCCGCAGCCGGCTCTGTACCCAGGCGCCCCGGTGCCGCCCGGTGTCGTGTCCTCGCCCGCCGCGCCGCCTCCGTCGAACCTGCAGGGCATGTTGCTCCCGGCTGAAGGAGCGCCATCATCATGATTCGAGATCATTCGCTGCGCCGGCTCGCGGTGGTGACATCGTGTGTGGCAGTGAGCGTGAGCGGGTGCGCGTTCGGCGGGCTCAATTCACAGCCTCTTCCTGGCACCGCTGGCCGCGGATCGGGAGCGGCCACGTATCACGTGGAGCTCGCCAACGTCGGCACGCTGGAATCGAATTCACCGGTGCTCATCGGTGACGTCGTCGTCGGGAGCGTCGGCAAGATGCGGGCGCGTGACGGCCATGCCGACGTCGAGGTGTCGGTCAATCCCGGTGTCGTCGTGCCGGCCAATGCGGTGGCTGTGGTCGGGCAGACCAGTTTGTTGGGGTCGATGCATCTGGCCCTGAATCCGCCACTCGGCCAGGCGCCGGCCGGCAGCCTGCAGCCGGGTGCCACACTCGGCCTCAACCGCTCGTCGACCTACCCCTCGACCGAGCAGACGCTCTCGGCCCTCTCGGTGGTCGTGAACGGCGGTGGCCTTGGCCAGATCGGCGACATCGTGCACGAATTCAATACCGCGCTCAACGGCCGGCAGGACCAGATCCGAGACTTGCTGGGCCGGCTCAACGACTTCGTCGGGATGCTGGCCGCTCAACGGGACAGCATCAATGCCTCCATCGCCTCATTGAATCGTCTGGCCGATGTGTTCGCGGGCCAGCGTGACGTGCTCACCGAGGCGCTCAAACGCATCCCGCCGGCGTTGGAGGTCCTGATCAAGGAGCAGCCGAAGATCACCACGGCGCTGGAAAAGTTCCGCACCTTCAGTGATCTGGCCACCGGCCTGATCTCCGATACGCAGGCCGACCTGGTGCGCGACCTGAAGAACCTCGAACCCACATTGCGCTCCCTGGCCGATGTGGGTCCCAAACTCGACACCGTGTTGGCCTATGCCACGACGTTCCCGTATACGCAGAACTTCATCGACCGGGCCATCCGTGGTGACTACATGAACCAGTTCATCGTCTTCGACTTCACCATCCCGCGGCTCAAGCGCACCCTGTTCCTGGGCACCCGGTGGGGTCAGGAGGGCGCCAAACTGGTTCCCGCGCCGGGCGATCCGTGGTATGCGACCTACACCTACGATCCGCTCAACGCGCCACTGACGCCCAAACCGGCCGACGTTGCGCCGATCCCGCCGTTGGTGGATCCCGTGCCTGCGCCGGGTCCCAATCCGCAAGCGGCACCGCACGACGAGGGTGGTCAGTGATGTTGACGCGTTTTATCCGCAATCAGCTGATCATCTTCACGATTGCCTCGATCGTGTCGGTCACGGTCATGTTCTTGGTGTATCTGCAGGTTCCGACACTGCTGGGCATCGGCAAGATGACGGTGAAGCTGAAGATGCCGGAAACGGGCGGCCTATACCGGTTTTCGAACGTGACCTACCGCGGCGTTCAGCTTGGCAAGGTCACTGACGTGCAAGCCACTGAACAAGGTGCCGAGGCCACATTGACGCTCGACACCTCACCGCAGGTACCCGCCGATGTCCAGGCACGGGTCCTCAGTGTCTCGGCGGTCGGGGAGCAGTACGTGGACCTGGTACCCCGCAGTGCCTCAGGCCCCTACCTCCGGGACGGATCGGTGATTGCGGCGAGCAATGTCACCGTTCCGCAGGCGGTCGGGCCGATGCTCGATCAAGCCAGTGAGCTTCTGAAAAGCATTCCCAAACAGCGACTTGGAGACCTGCTGGACAATTCATACGAGGGATTGAACGGATCAGCCGACGATTTGAGCACGCTGATGGATTCGTCCTCGCGGCTCGCCGCTGACTTCAACGGCTCGGCCGACCGGCTCCGCACCTTGGTCGACGACGGCCGCCCGCTGCTGGATGGCCAGCTTGCCTCCACCGATGCCATCCGGACGTGGGCACACAGTGTCGCCGGCGTCGCCGGACAACTGGCGGACAACGATCCGCAGGTGCGGGGATTGTTGGCGAATGGGCCAGGCGCAGCCGATGAGGCTTCCCGACTGCTCAACCAGATAAAGCCAACTCTGCCGGTACTTTTGGCCAACCTCACCACCATCAGTCAGGTCGCCGTCACGTATCACGCTTCTCTGGAACAGTTGCTGGTGTTGCTGCCACCTGATATTGCCGCCACCCAGTCGATGGGCGGCGGACCGCGCAATCCCACCGGCATGTCACTTGGTGACTTCACTGTCGTGATGAACGATCCACCCGCCTGCAGCGTGGGATTCCTACCGCCGAGCTCGTGGCGGTCCCCTGAGGATTTGTCGGACGTCGACACCCCGGACGGGCTCTACTGCAAGCTGCCGCAGGACTCACCCATCGGTGTTCGCGGCGCCCGCAACTACCCGTGCATGGGCAAGCCGGGCAAGCGCGCTCCCACGGTGGAGATCTGCAACAGCGACCAGCCTTACGAGCCGCTGGCCATGCGCCAGCATGCGACCGGTGCATACCCGATCGATCCGAACCTGATCGCGCAGGGGATCCCGCCCGACGACCGAACGAGTTTCCAAGACAACATCTTCGGCCCGTTGCAGGGCACTCCGGCTCCGCCGCCGGCACCGGCGCCCGCCGGCGGAGCATCGCCGGTCGCGCCCAGCGCATTCACTCCCGCCGCGGGGCCTGGACCATCGGTGGCCGTCACCCGGTACAACCCGAAGACGGGTCAATACGTCACACCGGAGGGTGCGGTGTTCCAGCAATCCGATTTGGTTGCGCCAGGCGGCACCCGGTCGTGGAAGGAATTGCTGCCGACCACATGAGCCTCCGCTCGCGCCGGTGTCTCGTCAGTGCTGTTTGACGAGTTTGAACGGCATATTCACGAACAGGGCGAGGCTGCGTCCGCAGGCCCCGCTGGGCCCGGTCGTTTGGTCTTCGCCGAGCAGCGTGGTGGAGTCGGGGTCACCGGCGTCACCGCCGGGTGTCATGGGTTGGAACCAGAACACCTGGAGTCCGTCGGCTGATGTTCCGTCGGGGCACGGTTCCCAATTGTCCACGGTCCGTTTGACATACCACATTCCACCCGTCTGATAGATCGGCGCAGACCAGCCCGCGTCGCTGGTTACCGTGCCGGTGCACTCGGTGGGGTAGCTGCATTGGGTGGCGATGGCCCAGTTGGATCGCACCGATTTCTCGTCATGGAAGACATCGTTGGTCCTCGCCCATTCGCCATTGGACGTGGCGGTGAAGGTGCCGTTGAGGCCCCACTCATCGGCTGCGTGGGCGGAGCTCGGGACACTGACGCATGGCAGCACGCCGACGGCTGCCAACCACATTGTGACAGAGCGCAATCCACGCATCATTCACTCCTCAACGCCGGTTCGGTGTGACCTCAGGTCCAGGTTTGCGCGAAGCTAACACCGCCCACGCGCCGAGTTCTCGCTATGGTCCGCTCAACGGGCGCCCGGGCGGATGAACACACCATGCGCCTCAACGGTGACCACGCCGTCGGCGTCGGCGATATGGCCCACGGCAAACGTCTTGATGCCCTCGTGACGCTCCACCCGAGCTTCGGTGTGAATGCGGCCGAGGCGAGTGGGTCGCACGTAACGAACGGTGAGCGTCCCGGTGAAAGCGGGGTTTCCGGGTTGATGTGCGGTTGCGCCGAGCATGTGGTCGAGGATCAGAGCGCATACCCCGCCGTGGACGTGTCCTGGAGGGCCTTCATAGGCAGCACCGAGGTCTATGTCGGTATAGACCGAGCCGTCCGCATCGTCGTGTAGGACCAGTGGGGGAGCGACCGGATTACGGAGGCCGATGGCGACGTTGCCCCACGCGACCGTGCCTCCGTCAGTTGTCGGCTGCACACCGAATGAGCCGGAGATCTGCTGAGCGGCGAGCAGTTCAGTGGCTCTCTCGATGAGCGCACGAGCTTCAACGACCGTGTCTTCATCGACTTCGGTGCGGATCGTGGCATCGATGAGCTGCTGGACCGACCGTGTCAGGGGCGCGAACACAGCTTCGCCGCATTACACGTCGACGACTCGTGTCTCGTTGTTCATATCTCCGTCTTGCCTGAGTCGGTCGGATTGGCCGGCCTGCACCTCTAGGGTCCTAGCGGCGAGGATCGTCGCGCAAGGCGGCGTCCCGACCAGCGGTCGGAAGGCGCAATCCGGTGACCTGGGTTGATACCCTTTCTTCGTGACTGAACCCGAGCCCCAGTCCCAGCCGTCGCTGTCGGCGACGGCTTGGGCGCTGCTCGGGATGCTGTCGTATGAGACCGAGCTGTCGGGTTATGACATCCGCAAGTGGATCAGCTGGAGCATGCGCTACTACTACGGCAGCCCGGCATTCAGCCAGATCTATTCCGAACTGAAAAAGCTCGAAAAGATGGGGCTGCTCACCTCACGAGTCGATGGCGCCGGCCCCCGTAACCGTCGCCTCTACAAGATCACCGAAGCCGGCATGGCGGCCGTCACCCGCTGGGCGCGCGAAGCCCCCGTGGAGGCACCATCGCTCAAGCACCCGGCGATCCTGCGGGTGACGTTGGGCCACCTGAGCGACCCGGCCTCGCTCAAGCAGATGCTGCAGGATCACATCGCCTACATCGACGACATGCAACGCGACGCGGCCAAGGAAGCACGATGGGCCGCCGCGGATCCATCCTGGGCCTATGCCAAAATCGCGCTGGAATGGGCGGAACGCTACTACGCATCCGAGCGGGAACTCACATTGAGACTGATCAAGGATCTCGATGAAGCTGAGGCGAAATTCCCGAAAGTTGGTGAAGGCGCGAAGATTCCGTGGCCAGACCCGGCTTACTGGTACGAGATCGAACGCAAGGCCGACGCCGAAGAGTCTTAGGTCCGCGCCGCGGCGTCTTGTGCGGCGATATAGCCGTACACCAGGCCTTGGGCGATGGTCGCCCCCGCGCCGGGATAGGTGTTCCCGAACGCGTTGGCCGCCGTATTGCCGATGGCGTACAAACCACCGATCACGGTGCCGTCTTCGCGAAGCACACGGGCCCGGTCGTCGGCGCGTAAACCACCGCAGGTACCGAGATCACTCAACACCATCTTCACCGCGTAGAACGGCCCCTTGACCAGTGGCCGCAAATTCGGGTTCGGGGTGATGGTGGGATCGCCATAGTAGCGGTCGTATGCGCTGCGGCCGCGCTCGAAGTCGGGATCCTCGCCGGCGAACGCATTCTCGTTGAAACGGGCCACCGTCGCGGAGAAGTCGTCGGCGGGCACCCCCATCTTGGTGGCCAGCTCGTTGAAATCGTCTGCGCGAACGGCGATTCCAGCGTCATACCAGGTCTGGGGGATCGGCATCCGCGGGAACAGTTCAGCAGCGAAGACGTAGCTGTTGCGGTATTGCTGATCGAAGACGATCCACATGTTTTCCACCGGCGTCCCCGCGGCTTCCAGCTGCAGGACACGCTGACCGAAGCTCATGTAGTCGGCCGATTCATTGGCGAACCGCCGGCCATTCTGGTCGACGATGAACGACCCGGGCAGCGACCGCTCAGCCAACATGACCGCAGGAGCCGCATCCGGCAGGGGAGCGACAGCAGGGAACCACCATGACTGGTCCATCAGCGCGATGTCCGCGCCGATGTCCTGACCGATGCGGATCGCGTCACCGGTATTGGATTCCGCACCGAGACTGAGATTTCGGCCGAGGGATTCGGATTGGAACTTCCACCGCATGTCCATGCTGTGATCGAATCCGCCCGCGGCGAGGACGACGCCGCGTCGTACGACGACGGTAACGCTGGTGCCCGAGTGCTCGAGCACGGCGCCGGTGACGCGGTCGCCATCGGTGGTCAGCTCCTTCAGTGCGGTGCCGAGCCAGATCGGAACTCCGGCACGAATCGCACCGGCGAACAGACCGGCGGCCAAGGCTTGGCCCCCGGCGGCGTAGCGCCTCCCCAGAGCGAGCCCGCCAACTCCCTGCGCGAGCCGCTTGAGAATGGTGGGCAACCCCTTGCGGGGTACCCGGCTCATGAGGTTCATCCAGCGGTAGTCCGCGCCGGTCGTCGGCATCGGAATGCTGACCTCCATGATTCCCGGACGGAGGTCGGGCAAGTAGTCGCCGAGGATCGACGTGTTCAGCGGTCGACACTCGCATGTCCGTCCGGCCGCCGATCCGCCCGGCGCTTCAGGGTGGTAGTCGGAGTATTCCTTGGCCCAAAACAGTTTCATCGGCGTCGTGCGGCGAAGCATCTCAACGGTTGCCGGCAGATTCTTCACATACGCCGCCGAGCGCTCTTGTGGTGCGGAGCCGGCGACGACCGAGTCGAGGTACGTTTGCGCTCGGGTCGCGGTATCGACCCCGCCGCATTCGGCGATGACCGGGCTGGCGGGCAGCCAGAGCGCCCCACCGGACCGCGCAGTTGACCCGCCGACGTGCGAAGACTTCTCCACGACGAGGACCGACAAGCCCTGTTCGTGGGCGGCCAGGGCGGCGGCGAGCCCGGTGCCCGACCCCACGACGAGGAGGTCCACTTCGGTGTTGGCGATGGTCAACCCGGCGGGGACGGTGTTATGGCTGGTCGGGATCACGATTTTCGACGATAGATCTGCAGCCGCAGATTCGGAATCCTGCCTCCCTTTGAGCGGAACGCGGACCTTCGCGCGGCGTATCTGCGAAGTTGAATGGTGACATCAGCCCGCGGATCCATCGATGAAGGACGGACTTAAGATGACGACGCACGCCGAGGCCGACGACATTCGCTTGATCGAGGCGGGGTCGGTACCCACCCGCTTTGCCCGGGGATGGCACTGCCTGGGGCTGATCCGCGATTTCGCAGACGGGAAGCCGCACCAGATCAACGCTTTCGGCCAGAAGCTGGTGGTGTTCCGCAGCGAGGACGGTGCCGTCAATGTGCTCGATGGCTACTGCAGGCACATGGGCGGCGACCTCTCCCAGGGAACGGTGAAAGGCAACGAGATCGCCTGCCCGTTCCACGACTGGCGGTGGGGTGGCGACGGCCGGTGCAAGTCCGTGCCCTACAGCAAGCGCACCCCGCGGTTGGCGCGCACCGCGTCGTGGCCGACCTTGCAACAGGACGGGATGCTGTTCGTCTGGAATGACCCCGAGCGCAAAGCGCCGCCAGCCGATGTCACGATCCCCCGCATCGAGGGTGCCACCAGCGACGACTGGACGGACTGGCATTGGTACACGACCGTGGTGAACACGAATTGCCGCGAGATCATCGACAACGTTGTCGATATGGCGCACTTCTTCTACATCCACGGATCGCTGCCCACCCATTTCAAGAACATCTTCGAGGGCCACGTGGCGACCCAATACATGAACAGCGCGGGCCGGCCAGACATCGGGGAGCCCGGTGAAACCCAGATGTTGGGAACGACATCGGTGGCGTCCTATTACGGACCATCGTTCATGATCGACGATTTGACCTACCACTACACCAACGTCGACCACCACACCGTCTTGATCAACTGCCACTATCCGATCGACGCCAATTCCTTTGTGTTGCAATACGGAATCATCGTGAAGAAATCGGCCGAACTGCCAGACGACCTCGCCATGCAAACGGCAATCGGGCTCGGGGACTTCGTCAAGATGGGCTTTGAGCAAGATGTCGAGATCTGGCGCAACAAGACTCGGATCGACAACCCGCTCCTGGTCGAAGAGGACGGCCCGGTGTATCAACTGCGGCGCTGGTACGAGCAGTTTTATGTCGATGTCGCTGACGTCACGCCGGACATGGTGGACCGTTTCGAGTTCGAACTCGACACGACCCGGCCTACCGAGGCGTGGATGAAGGAAGTGGACGCGAACATCGCCGCGCGCGCGGCAGCGTCCGAATCAGTGGGGGGATGATGGCAGTTCGTCAGGACAATCGTCTCGACGATGCGCCGATGGTTCCCGTGACGTGCGCGCGTTGCGGCGCCGGCGTCGAGGTGCGCAAAAGCAGCTGGAACCAGACCAGTGTGCAATGGACCGGCCCCGCGCTGAGCCGGTGTGAAGAGCGTTGTAGCGCAGCACAATTAGCGGCGAATGGCGGGCGCGGTCTCTTCCTGGCATGCTCGGCCCTCAATGGTTCGATCGTCGATGCCGTGAAGTCGGGGATGGTTCCCGTTCTCGACACCGCCCTCTGACCGACGCCGCGCACCGCAGCGCTATTTTTCTCTGAGCGAACCGACGATCATCTCCATCGCGATACGTAGTGCGGATTGCAGGCCGGCGAAGTCGCCGTGTTCGACCCAGTGCACGTATGCATGCCTACACGCCTGAATTACCAGCTGAGCGGGCAACTCTCGGGAAAAGGAGTCAGTTCCGAGGTCGAACCGAGCATCGAGGAAATCGGTGATCGGCCCGATGAGGTCCTGACCCCAGTCCAGCCAACGCAGCCGGTACTGTGGGTCGCTGAGCACCAACGCCATGAACGCACGGTCGACTTCGAATTGGCCGCGCTTCGGGACTTCTGTGCCGAAGGCCTGCACCAGTACTTCGACAGGGTCGCTGCCTGCCTCCGCATCGGCGAGCACGTGAATGCTCAGGCTGCCGAACTTGCCGAAGAGTGGCAGGATCACGTCTTCCTTGACGGGGAAGTGGCGGTGGAACGTGCGCGGCGCGATGCCGACGGCCTCACAGATTCGCTCGACGGTGGCGGAAAACGATCCGTCGGCAAGGAAGATGTCCCGGGCCGCCACGGCGACTTCGAGCCGCAACTCCTCGGCGCGCCGTTCGGTCAGTGTGGCCGGCTTACCGGTCAATGCCATGCTGTCACCCCTTGTCTGACCAGCCTGTTCATCGTAACCGCCGCGATCTCGTGTGCTCGCCCGACAAACGAGGCGGCCTCCCGCTGACCGGGAAGCGCGCAGTGATGTCCGTTGCACCGCCTCTAACGTACTAGTCAGATTCTGACACATCGGCTGGATCTGACAAGTTTGCGAGCCATCAGGAGGATCACGTGTCAACCGCTACCGAGGAACCCGACACCGCCGCCGAGGACCTGAACTATGAGGACTACACCCACGACTTCATGGGCAAGGTCGGCAACATCGGCGACTTCTCTCGCGACTTCCTCGCGGACTTGGCCCGCGTGTTCGAAGACGTCTTGAACTTCATGCCGTACGCCCACGTGAAGATCTACTCGGAGAAGGTCGGTATCAACGCGGCCATGGATGTGGCGGCCGAGGTGTCGAGAGCAGGAATGCGACAGGTCATGCCCATGGGGCGGTTCATCGCACCCCCCGGTTGGGATTGGAAAGATGCCCAATACCAGGCTATTCCGTTCGACGTTCAGACCGAGGACTTGACCAAGCCGGCGTTGATCCGCCTCATCAAGACGTACTGGGACCAGTACCTCAAGGGACACAACTACTTCATCGACCAGTGGACCAAGATCATCCCCGAGGAAGAGGTTTGGCTCGGCCTGCCGGACATGTACCAGCTGATCATCGACTACCAGTACCCAAAGCTGGCGAAGGTCTTCAAGATCAAGCCCGTGCACGTGGTGGACTTCCTCAAGCTCGCGGTTCTGAGCATCGACGGCACCCTGGGCTACGGCGGCGAGTACATCGTCTACAACCCCGATCATGTGGTGCTCAACATGCGCCGCTGCGAGGTGCTTCAGAAATACACCGACGAGGGCCTATACCCGCCGGCGCGGGCGTGGATGAACTGCACATTCGAACAACGCATCAGCGCGCCGTTCTTCCCGGGCTGCAAGCTCTCAATCAATCTGCCGCCCAGGGATTTCAAGTTCGCGAAGGGCGAACCGTTCTGCGTGTGGACCTACACGCGCGGCGAGGAAAACCACGCGGCGGCCGCGGCAGCGCCGGATCCGCGAGCGACTGCCATGAAGCGAATTCCGCTTATGGACGTGACGGTATCGGAATGATGTGGTTGCGCCGCGGATTCAGGATGACTTCCCCTCGAACACTTCGAGCGTGCCAACAAATCCGCGATTGATCTTCACCCGCTCGATCAGACTCCACGATCCGTCAGCTGTCCGCCGCCAAGCATCGCGGTAGTCGCCGAGTGTGTACATGCGTGTCGCTGGATCATTGGTTGAGTCGAGATGGACGTCGCGGATGTAAGCCCGGCTGACTGCCCGATCACCCGAAACGTCGATCACAACGTTGCCAAGCAGGTGCTGGGTGACTCCGCAGGTGTCCAGATAACCGCGGACGAGGTTGATGACAGCGGAGCGCCCCACCACACGTCCGGTTCCGAAATCTCCTTCGGCGTCGTCGGCGAGGATGCGCTCCATCGATGACCAGTCGCGTTCATCCATCGCCCGCGCGAACGCGATGAGCGCGCGCTCGATGGCTCGTTCATCGAGCAAGAGCGTGAGCGAATCGATATCCATGCCGGCGATCTTGTCAGTCAGGCGTGCGCGCCGCCATCCACTCGGATCTCAGTGCCGGTGATGAACGCACCGTCGTCGGACGCAACCATGGCGATGACCGATGCGACAGCACTCGGGTCACCCAGGATCTCGCTGTCGTTGCCGTGGAGCAGCGGAGTCTGTTTGGCCCATAGGCCAAGGTCGTATCCTTCGGGCATCTTGTCCAAGGTGCTGTTGGCCAACGCGGTTGACACACCGCCCGGTTGGATGTTGACCGCGCGCAACCCCTGCTTGGCGTATTCCAACGCCAACGAGTGCGTGAAGCTGAGTATCCCGCCCTTGCTCGCCGCGTATGCCGCCATGTACGGGTGAGCGAACGTCGCGGCGGTGGAGGTGAAGTTCACCACGACACCACGGCCCGACTGCAGCAGCGCGGGCAGCGCTTGCCGGGTCATGAGGAACGTTCCGGTGAGGTTGACCGCCAATGTGCGGTTCCACTCGTCCACACTGGTTTCGTGGGTATGCGAACACGTCTGAATGGCAGCGACGTTGATCAGCGCCTCCAGGCCGCCCATCTCCGTCACCGCCGCATCCACCGCGGCGATGACCTCGTCTTCAACCGAGACGTCGACCACCGCTGTGGTGAGGCGCTTGGCCGTTCCGGCCTCCTCGGCGGCGGCGGTGGTTGCCGCCAGGCCGGCCGCGGAGACATCGAACGCCGCGACGGCCGCGCCCTCGTCGAGCAGACGGGCTACGGTGGCGGCGCCGATACCTGATCCGGCGCCGGTGACGATCGCGCGCCGATCGGAGAAGCGTTCCATCAGATAATCCCTTTACTGCTCAGGCGAATTGGAACGCGCTGACGGGCGCCTCGTCCGGGTAGATCGCCGGTCCGCCGAGATCGTAGGCGGCATTGAGCGCTCCGATGAACGCAGGATCGTGCAGCGGCTCGCTCGGCACGTCGAGTGTGATGCCCTTGGCTTTGAGGTCATCGACCATCATGCCGATCGCGCGTTCGATCGTGATGTCGTCGGTTCCATCCATGTTCTTCTTGAGCTCGTCGAAGTCAGTGAAGACTTCTGCGGACCAGTGAACCAGGAACCTCAGTTCGTCGGTGTGGTGGCGAGCGATGACATCCTCACCGTTCTTCAACAGCCAGTGATCGCGGTCGGTGGGGTCACCGGTGAAGACGGTGTCGAATGCCAATCCGGCCGGAACCTGTTGCTCCAGTGGACCATTGGCTTCCCCGCGATGCACCATCATCTCGTTCTGCACAACCACGCCGCGGTTGTTGATCGGTGGCAGGACCCGGGCGGGAGCCTTGAGCGGGCCGTCCGGCCAGTAGGTGAACCCGGATTTCTCGTCGAGGGAGAACCAGGTGATGACCTGGGCCATCTTGATCAGGTAATCGGTGAACAGCCCGGACTTCCCCATGACGCTGCACAGCCAGGTCGGGGCGTTCTCGTGGCGGACGCCGCGGAAGCTGGGGGAGTCGAGGTGACCGGGGTCGCGGTTGGCGCACGGCCCGTTGATGTTGAACAGCATCATCTCCGGCTTGGCGTACTGCGCGTTCCAGTAGCTCTTTGCGTGCCCGATGAAGTCGGCGTTGTAGAAGCAGTCGTGCAATTCGGGGTAGAGAACGGTCCCGTAGTTGGCGAGATAACCGCGGAAGGTCGGAGTCAGGAACAGGTCCAACGAGGGCGTGAATCCCTCGGGAAACGCGCCGCTCATGGTGGCCATCAGTTCGTCGGCGGAGGCGAAGTGCTGGGCGATGATGAGCTTCCACGGCCCCTCGTCATGGACGACATCGAGTAGCCGCCTGCGTTGATCAGTGGTGTAGATGTCGGTGAGCTCGCGGGGCGGGGCCACCGGACGCAGGATGTCGGACAGTTCCAGACGCTGCTCATCGGTCAGCATGACGATCTCCTTCGGTGGTGAGGTAGTCGATTGTGGTGGGTGTCTCCTCGCACGATCCGACGACCGTCCGTTGACTGGGAGACCCGCTGTCGGTACCGAGATGACGAAACTTCGCGCGCAGCAGGGCACCGATCTCCGCGATCGCCAAGCGACCTCGCGCGGTGGCATCAGAGCGCATCAGGAAGCCGTGGTACATGCCCGGGTAACGCGTGAGCGTCGTCTGCACGCCGGCATCCCGCAGTCGGCACGCGTAGCGTTCGCCCCAATCCCGGATCGGGTCGCACTCCCCGGTGACCACGATGGCGGGCGGCAGGTCGCGCAGATCGCTTGCATAGGCCGGGATTTGGTAGGGATCCCGCGGCGCCCCCGCCCCCTGATCTACCAATTCGTGCATGTACAGGATGTCGTCGTGGCGCAGCATCGGCGCATCCGGCATCGAGGTGATCGACGTCGTGCCCATGTCCCGGTCCAGGCCGGGGTAGAGCAGCACTTGTGCGGTGATCTTGGGTCCACCGTGATCCCGGGCCGCCAATGCAACAGCGGCAGCCAGCGATCCACCTGCGCTATCACCGACCACCGCGAGTCGGCCCGCGTCCAAGACGAGGGTATCTGCCTGCGCCGCAACCCATTCGGTCGCGGCGTACGCGTCGTCGAACTGGGCCGGTGGCGGCGACTCGGGTGCCAGTCGGTAGTCGACCGATACCACCGCGGCACCGCTGGCGTGGGCCAGCTCGCGTGCCAGGGGTTGGAACGAGTGGTTGCTGCCCATCACCAGGCCGCCGCCGTGCAGGTAGACGAGTACCGGAGGGAAGGCCTCGGTGGTGGGCCGATAAAGCCGCAGCGGGATCGGTCCTGCCGGGCCCGCCGCGGTCAGATCGTCGATCGCCGCCATTGGTGGCATGTCGGGCAGCGGCGCGGATTCGAGGCCGGCCCGCACTGCGGCCAGTCCTCGGCTGCGCATCGGGGGCAGCTCACCGAGAGCGGCGACGCGATCTGCGGCGTCCGGATCCAGTGGGGGAAGCATGTCAGTTCTGGGCGGGGTCGAATCGGCGCTGGGTACGTAACCGCGGCGTCTCTTGGTTGGTCAACACACGGGCCCGCTCCGCCATCGCCGACCCAACATAATCAGGCTGGGTCAGGAGGTAGAACCTTCCTTCAGCGGCCTGTTCGAACACCACTTCGGCGGCGGCGATCGGATCCATGGCCTCGGCCTTGATGTCCAGCATGGCGGTTCGCTGGGCCTCGGCGGCGCCGGCGTCACCGGAGTTCACCCCGCCTGCGGACTCAAAGATGTTGGATACCACCGCACCTGGCAGGACTGCCTGCACGTGCACGTGGTGATCATGACCGGCGGACTGGACCTCGAGGTGCAGGCACTCGGTCAGTGCCAGCACGGCATGCTTACTCATGATGTAGGGCGCCTGCAGAGGAACCACCGCGACGCCGCCGATCGAGGACAGATTCCACACCCACGCAGGAGCATCAGTGGCCATCATCCTGGGCAGGAACGCCCGAATCCCGTGGAAGACGCCACTGATGTTGATGTCGACGACCCGCTGCCAGTTGGCGACGGGGGTGTCCCACAGATAGCCGAATTGTTCGACACCGGCGTTGTTCACCAGCAGGCGCACATTGCCGAGATCGCGATAGACCGTGTCGGCCAACTCCTCCACCGCAGCGGCGTCGCGCACGTCGCAGACCACGTCGACCGCCGATCCGCCTGCCGCAGTGAGTTCTTCGCGGAGCGACGCCACTGCTGCACCGTCGACGTCTGCCAGGACCACAGTCATGCCCAGCCGGCTGGCCTGACGAGCCAAGCCCGCACCGATTCCGGCGCCGGCACCGGTGATGACGGCGACCCCACCGCCGAAGGTCTCGCGTGCGCTCACGCGGACGTGCTGGCGGAGGTGTTGGCGGTGTGTTGCGCGAGCGGCACGGAATCCTCGGCGTCGAGGACCACCGTCATCGAGGTGAACACGAGGCCGTCGTTCGAGCGTCGGATGCCGGCGTCGACGACACCGCTGGATACGGCGAACGGAACGTTGTTGGTGATCTGATTGACGAACAGATAGAACCGGACCGACGTCACGTCACCGTCGACACCGGTGCGGAAGATGTTGGTCGCGTGGTGGCGGCACGGGTAAGGGTTCTCGTTGCGGTGCTCCCTGAGCCACGCGCGGGTTTGCTCGCCGCCGTGGAGTTCGGCCGCCAGCAGATGCTCGAAAGGGCATTTCCCGGAGTCCGAGCGGCTCAGATAGTCCATCTCGTCGCCGATGCGGGCGTCCACCTCGTCGAAGTGGCCCTGGTCGTAGTGATACCAGAATCCCGCGATGAACTCCTGGACCTCGGACAAGGCGATCTCGTTGCTCATGACGAGAAGTCAACCGGCATGTGGCGCGAGTTACACCGCCGATGACCGTTGAGTGGAACACCGAGGCCGGGTCAGCGACTATCGGCGATCAGCGCCCACAATCCCTCGGGTCCCGCAGCGGTTGCGGCGGCGGCGATCTGCTCGTCCCAGTGGCGCACGGACCCATATTCGGCTCGCCACGCCAGCGCTGCACGGGTGAATTCGTGCAATCGATGTTCCCGAGTTGTGCCGATCGCCCCGTGGACCTGGTGAGCATTTCGCGTCACCACCGACGCTGCGTGGCCGGCGCAGGAACGCGAGGTGGCGATGAGGAAGTCGAGGTTCGCCGAGTCCCAGTCTGTTGCGACGGCCACGTCGAGTGCCGCCTCGGTGGCGACGCGGGCGAGCGCGGCCTCGGCAGCGGCATCCGAGATGAGGTTCTGGATGGCCTGGAACTTGGCCAGGGGGCGCCCGAACTGCACCCGGGCGGACACGTGCTCGATGGACAGCTCAACTGCGCGCTCCAGTACCGCGCACACCTGGATCGACCGCATCAGCGCCGCCCTGCGCTTCAGCCGTCCCACGAGCGCTTCGCTGACAGGTTCTCCCTCTGTCGCCGCGAGGTCCGCACGAACCGTGTCGCGGGGCTCGCCGACCAAATTGGCACCCTGAACGAGGGACAGCGCGGCGGACTCGACGTCGGCAAGGCGATACTCGTCACCGGTCCACCACACCACCACGATCCGGTCGACCTCGGCAGCCCAGGGAACCGGTGCATCATGCCCGCCGTCGCGCCCCGGTAGCTGCACTGTGCGGATGGCACCGCCGACGGGCCGGCCGAGGGTCTCCAGCAGCCAGCACGCCAGCAAGTCGTGTTCGCCGACGGGAGTGCGAATGCCATGGCGTGCCGCGGCAGTCAGCAGCACCGCGGCCTCATGCCAGCCCGCCCCACTGCCGCCTGACTTCTCTGATCCGGTCAGCCGCGCCAACCCGAGGGAATCAAGACGGTGCCACAGGGTGCGGTCCAGAGCAGCCCGTCCACCGGTCGAGTGTGAGGGTCCGCTGCGCTGGTGGTCGGCGAAAACAGCATCCATCATGGCGGCGAGGTCGGGGTCGACCGCGGGGGCCGCGGTGGTCGAAAGGTGGGTTGTGGTCATCGAATGCCCAATCCGCGTGCGATCACGCCGCGTAACACTTCGTTGGTTCCGCCGCGCAGTGTGAAGCCGGGACGCTGGTCGACGGCTTCGGCGATCAGCCGCAGCCACTCCGCGGATTCTGTTGTGCTGTCGCCGGTTTCGAGGTCAGCGAAGTCGGCGATGTCACCTTCGACGGTCGTGCCCATCACCTTGACGACGGAGGCCGCCACATCGCAGCTCTCTCCGCGTTGCAAGGCGCCCGCCACTGCCGTCGACATATGGTGAAGGCCGGCGATGCGAGCCACCAGCCGCCCCAGCTCGGGGTCACCCGGTCCCCGCCGTTTGCCCGTGATCTCCACCGCGTGCGCGAGCAGGGGGAACGTGGACAGGAAGCGTTCCGGGCCACTGCGTTCGAAACTCAACTCTGAGGTGACCTGCGTCCACCCTTGCCCGATCTCCCCGAAGAGCATTGCGTCAGGGACGAAGACGTCGGAGAGGATGACCTCGTTGAAATGGTGGCCGCCGTTCATCGAGACGATAGGACGGACGTCCACGCCGGGAGCGTGCAAGTCGACAATGAATTGGCTCAGTCCGGCGTGGCGGTGCGCAGGGTCCGCGGCGGAAGTCCGGGTGAGCACGATGAACGCGTGCGCACGGTGAGCTCCGGACGTCCAGACCTTGGTGCCGGTCAGCGACCAGCCACCGTCGACCTGGGTTGCCCGGGTCCGCACGCTGGCGAGGTCGGATCCGGAATCCGGTTCACTCATCCCGATCGCGAAGAAACACTCACCGGAGACGATGCGTGGCAGGAAGTGTGACTTTTGTTGCTCCGTACCGTATTTGAGTAGCGCTGGCACGATCTGCCGGTCGGCGATCCAATGTGCCGCGACCGGAGCGCCCGCAGCCAGCAACTCCTCGGTGACGACGAAGCGCTCGTGAAAGGAACGACCGTGGCCGCCGTATTGCCGGGGGACGGTCATGCCCAGCCAGCCACGCTCGGCCAACGCCGAGGTGAAGCCCTCATCCCAGCCGCACAACCACGAGTCGATGGACGGCCGGAACGCGCCGGCGGCCAGTTGCTGCGCCAGGAAAGCCCGCACTTCCATCCGTAGTGCGTGCGAGGAGGCGTCGTTGCTGACCGGTGGTACCAGGCGGGGCATCGCAGTCGTCACGTCGTCCTCCACTTCGCGATCCGGCGCTGATGCTCAGAGTCGTGGTGAGCCAACGGCTGCATCGCCGCGGCCATTGCCAGGGTGGATTCCAGGGAGCCGGAGATGGATTCTTGCAGAAGCCGTTTCGCCATCCGCAGGGCGTGCGGGGGGTTCACCGCGATGTGTTCTGCCAACGCCCGTGCTTCGGCCAGCAGGTCATCGTGTGCCACGACACGGCTGACCAAGCCCCATTCGAGTGCGGTGCGCGCATCGATGCGATCACCGGTGAAGGTCAACTCCGCGGCCCGGGCGTACCCGATCGCACGCGGCAGGAACCAGGTTCCGCCATCGCCGGGGATCAGGCCGAGCTGGACGAAGCTTTCGGCGAACGATGCGCGTTCGGAGGCGATGCGAATGTCGCACATCATCGCCAGGTCGCAGCCGGCACCGACGGCCGCACCGTTGACCGCCGCGATCAGCGGCACTTCGAGACGGGCAAGCGCTCGCGGTATCCGCTGGATACTGTCCACATAGGCGCGCCGTTGGTCGATCGCGCTCAAGCCGAACATGCCACGGCCGTCGGCCATGTCTTTGACGTTGCCGCCTGCGGAGAAGATCTTGCCGGCTCCGGTCAGCACGATCGCACAGACGGCAGTGTCACGGTTCGCCGCATCGACAGCCTGCTCGAATGCAGCGATGACGGCCGGGTCGGTGATGGCGTTGCCGACCTCCGGCAAGGTGATGGTCCAGACCTGAACTGCACCTTGTGTATTGACGTCCAATGGTGAACTCATGCGCCCGCCCGCAGCTGTAGGGACTTCGTCTGCAGATATTCCTCCAGCCCGAACCGTCCCAGTTCCCGCCCGATGCCGGACTTCTTGTATCCGCCGAACGGTGCGGCTGGGTTGTAGGGCCCGCCATTGATGTCGAGTTGGCCGGTCTGTACTTGGCGCGCGAACGCGATCGCGGTCTCGTCGTCGGCGGCCCACACCGCACCCGACAGTCCGTAGGGAGTTCCGTTGGCGATGCGCAGCGCATCGTCGGTGTCGGTATAGGGGATGACCGCCAGGACCGGGCCGAACACCTCTTCCTGACCGAGTTCGGATTCTGGGTCGACGTCGACGAAAACGGTTGGGGCGAGGAAGAATCCCTTGTCGCGGACAGGGTCGGCGCCGCCGGTCAACAGCCGAGCGCCCTCGTGGGCGGCGCGCTCGATGAAGCCGCGCACGGTGTTGAACTGAGCGCGCGAGGCGGATGGACCGATGCGGGTGGCGGGATCCCAGGGGTCACCCGCGGTGTAACGGGAGACCGCGGTTTCGATCTGCTCCAGCGCCTCGCCGTAATGCTTGTGCGGCACCAGCATCCGCGTCCACGCCATGCAGGTCTGGCCGCCGTTGAGAAACGCATTGCCGACTCCGACCTTCACGGCGGTCGCCACGTCCGCGCCGTCGAGGATCACGTTGGCGGATTTGCCGCCCAGCTCGAGGGCGACCTTCTTGATCGAGCGCCCGGCCAGTTCGCCGACCCGCGCTCCGACGCCGGTGGACCCGGTGAAGGACACAAAGTCGACGTCAGGGTGAGACGCCAAGAGTTCACCGATGACCTGACCCGGCCCTGACACGATGTTGATGACGCCGGGGGGCAACCCGGCCTCTTCACACGCTTGCATGAAGGCGAACACCGACAGGGGCGCGTCGTTGCTGGGCTTGAGCACAACGGTGCAGCCCGCGGCGATGGCGGGTAGGACCTTTGCGACCACCTGGTACAGCGGGTAGTTCCACGGTGTGATGGCACCGACCACCCCGTACGGCTCCCGCAGCACCAGGGAATTGCCGATGCGCTCCTCGAAGGCAAAGCCATCCAGTGCGTCGGCGAACGCCTTGGCCACTGCCAACGGAACCTGGGTCTGAACCGTCTCGGCGATGCGCACCGGGGCGCCCATCTCGGCGGTGATGAGATGGGCAATGTCGGGCAGACGTTTCTCCATCGCGTCGATCACGCGGTGGAGGCGATCACGACGTTCGCTCACGCTGATCAGCGGGTCGAACGCGCGGCGTGCTGCTTGGACCGCCGCCTCGACATCGGCGGCGGCTCCGTTGGGCACGTGACCGATCACCTTCTCGGTTGCGGGGTCGATGACATCGATCACGCCGCTGCCGGCCGGTTCTACCCAGCGGCCGTCGATGAACAGCGTGGGGTGCTCGTAGGTTGACAAAGCGATTTCTCCTGCGGTCGTGATGGTCAGGGAATCAAGCTGGCCCGGATGTCCCGCTTGCCGTCGGCAGCGGCGAACGCATCGTTGATGTCGTCGAGTGCGTAGGACGCTGCAGCGAGCCGCTCGAATGGCAGCGAGTGCTGATGGCGGTCGAGGAATGTCAAGGCGCGGGAGAGCACTGCCGGGTCATACAGGGAGACTCCGACCATGGTCTTGTTGGAGAACACGAAACGCGACGGATCGAATGAGAAGGTCTGGCCCACATTGATGTTGCCGATCTCGACGTAGCGGCCGAACTGCCCGAGCATCTGCAGACCCTCCTCGATGGCGGAGGGGTGTCCTACGACTTCGACCACCACATCGGCGCCGTGGCCGTCGGTCAACCCACGCACCGCTTTCGCGCGATCTTTCGGTGTGCTGATCTCGTTGAGGTCGAGCACGGTGTCGGCGCCGAACGCTGTTGCGAGATCGAGCCGCTCGGAGACTCCGTCGATAGCGATGACATTGGCGGCACCGCGGGCTTTGGCGACGGCGATCGCGTACAGCCCCAGGGCTCCTGCGCCCTGCACTACAACATGCTCGCCGAGCTGCAGATCGACACGTTCCAGTCCGTACATCACCTGCGATAGAGCGCAATTCGCGCCGGCGGCGATGTCGTCGCTCACAGTGTCGGGAACCGAGTAGACAACCGCACCGGCGGGCAGCAGGTAGTAGTCGCCGTAACCTCCGACGAAGTAAGGCGGCTCGTCCGCGCGCCCCAACATCGCCATCTTCAGGTTCAGACAAGCATTGCGTCGCCCGGCCAGGCAATTCCTGCAGGTGTGACAGCTGTAGAAGTACGGAAACACCACTCGGGCGCCCTCGGTCAGTGATTTGCCGCTGGAGTCGGTCGATACCCCCGAGCCCAGCGCGGCGACGGCACCCACCATTTCATGACCGAGAACCGTCGGCAGCTGGCCGCCCAGACCTCGCGTCGCGAACGTGCCGTGCCAGGCGTGGACATCGGATCCACAGATATTCGCGCGCAGAACTCGGACCAGGATTTCGCCCGGGCCTACCTCGGGAAGGCTGACCGTCTGGATTTCGAACGGCTTGCCGGGTTCATCAAAGCGCGCGATGCGGCCCTCATACACGTGGGGAATCCCTTTCGGTTTCGGTGAGTTCGACGCTGAACCGCTGGCGCAGATCGCGTTTGAGCAGCTTTCCGCTGGGGTTCTTCGGCAGAGAGTCGACGAAGAACACCTGTTTGGGCGTCTTGAATCCGGCGAGGTGGTCGCGACAATGGCGCAGGACGTCATCTTCGGTCAGAGCGGCGCCGGCACGAACGACCACCGCGGCGACGACGGCCTCCACCCACACCGGATGCGGTAGGCCGAACACGGCCACTTCTTCGATTCCGCTATGCCGGTAGAGAACTTCCTCGACCTCGCGGCTGGCGACGTTCTCGCCCCCGGTCTTGATCATGTCTTTCTTGCGGTCCACGACATGGAGCAGACCGTGCTCATCGTAGAAACCCAGATCTCCCGAGTGGAACCAGCCGCCGGAGAAGGCCTGGGCCGTGGTCGTCTCGGCATCGAGGTAGCCGAGCATCAAATGTGGACTGCGGTGGGCGATTTCGCCCACCGTCCCGACGGTGACGGGATTATCCGCCTCGTCGAGGATGGCGGTTTCGACATTGACGACCGGCCGCCCCGCTGCCCCGGCATGTGCATCCTGCTCGTCGGGTCCCAACGCGGAGGCCAGGGGAGCCATTTCGGTCTGACCGTAGAAGTTCCACAATCGGAGGTTGGGTAGCCGCTGTCTCATCTCGTACAGGATCTCGGTGGGCATCGGTGACGCTCCGTAATAGCCCTTGCGGAGACTCGACAAATCCACCTCGTCGAACACCGGGCTGCGGAGCAGACTGATCCAGACAGTCGGTGGGGCAAAGTAATTGGTGACGCCGTAGCGTTCGATGGCGCGCAGAACCAGCTCGGGATCCGGTCGGGGCACGATGATGCTGGTGGCGCCGAGATAGATGTCGGTGGCCAGAAAGTTGTCCAACTGCGCACAGTGATACAGCGGCAGGGAGTGGACCTCGATGTCATCGCCGGACATGGAGCCGGCCACGATGGTGCTGATGTATTGCCACATCAGGCTGCGGCTGCTGTGCATGACCCCTTTGGGCCGCGACTCTGTACCGCTGGTGTACATCACCCGCAGCAGCTGGTCGTCGTCGACGCGGACATCGGGTGCCGGGCTGGTCGTGGCCAGCCAGTCGGCGAAATCCGACCAACCGGCATGCGGGGATTGTCCATCGGGTATCAACGCAACCTTCGTGGTCACCGTCGGACTGAGCGCCATCGCCTGCTCGGCGACGGGCACCAGGTCGGCCTCGACGAGGAACGCGGTGGCCTTGCTGTGCCCGAGGATGTAGGCGATCTCTTCGGCGGTGAGCATGAAGTTGATCGGCACGAGCACCACGCCGGCGCGCGCGGTGGCGAAGGCCAGTACCGCGTACTGCCAGCAATTGTGCGCCAACAGCGCGACCCGATCGCCCGGTCGCAATCCGTTGTCGTGGAAGGCTGCGGCGGCGCGGTCCACCAGGCGGTCGAAGTCGGCGAAGCTGAGCACCACGTCACCGTCGATGATGGCGGTCTTGTCCGGTTGCTTGCGTGCCGAACGGCGCGGGATGTCACCCAGGCTGTGACTGCGGGCACGCGCGATGACCGCGGCGAGGTCCTCAGAGTGCATGAGCCGCAGGGTAGGCAGGTCGAGCGCGGGAGTGGTGGTTCGTCTCCCGCTCAGTAGACAGGCGGGCGTGGCGGGTGGCGACTGCGTTCGATACTCGACGCATGACCGTTACCACTGAATCGTCGTCATCGGCTGACAGCGCACCGGATCCGGCTGTTCTGCGGGCGCATCTGCGTCAGGCAGACCCCGGCGTTCTGGTTGCGGTACTCGCCCAGATGACGGGTGACGCATCGGTCGTGGACCGGTACGCGGGCAAGATCGACCACGTCCCGGACCCGCCGGAGCGAGCGGGAACCACCGACCCCGCCACCGCGGCTGCGCTGGCCGACGAGATCATCGCCGCGCTCGGTCGGCCCCGGCCGGCGGGAGCGATCGCCGCCGACGATCGTGGGCTGTTCGCCACGCTGCTGCCGATCGCGCTGGGCACCGACGTCGACGACGAACAGGTGGATCTGCTGCTCGAGCAGGGTGGCTTCCGACCCTCTCAACCCACGTTGCCCCGGACGACGCCGATTCCCTCGACGACGACGATGGCGATCATCGGTGCCGGTATTGCCGGCATTGCGGTCGCACTGGCCGCGGCGGAAGAGGGGGTGCACTTCGAGATCTACGACCGCAACGATGAGGTCGGTGGCACGTGGCTGACCACGACATACCCGGGCATCGGCGTGGACACGCCGTCGGCGTACTACTCGCTGTCTCGGGAAGTGAACCCGGACTGGTCGAACTACTACCCCGAAGGTACCGAATACCAGGCCTATCTGGTGGCCCTGGCCGACAAACACGACCTGCGCCGCCACATCCGGTTCGGTACTGAAGTGGAAGCGCTGTGGTGGGACGAGCAACGCCAGCAGTGGCAGATCCACTCCCGCGCCGCCGACGGCGTCCGAAGCGTCGACTATGCCAGCGTCGTCGTCACCGCGGCCGGGTACCTCAACCGGCCCCGCTTTCCGGACCTCAAGGGCCGAGAAACGTTCGCCGGAACCAGTATTCACTCAGCCCAGTGGGTCCCCACACTCGACCTGACCGGCAAGAGGGTGGCCGTCATCGGGGCTGGGTGTACCGCCGTGCAGATCGTCGACGCCTGCGTTGGCGAAGTCGAACACCTCACGGTGTTTCAACGGCAGCCGCACTGGGTGGCACCCCGCAAGCGCCTCTCCGATGAGGTGCCCGAGCACCGGCGCTATCTGGGCCGGGTGCTGCCGTTCTATGCCATGTGGCACCGGCTCAAGTCGTACTGGGGCACCGCCGACAACAACTATCCGATCATCCTGCAGGACCCCGAGTGGTCGAAGACGCACCTGTCGATCTCCCCGGCCAACGATGTCTTGCTGCAGATGTGCTTGGACTACATCGACCGCATGTTCGGGGCCGGAACGGAATTGGCCCGCAAGGTCACACCCGACTTCGCACCCTATGGCAAGCGCATCATTCGCGATCCCGGTGGCTATTACGCCGCGCTGACCCGCGAGCATGTCGACGTCGAAGCCAGTGAACCCGCCGAGGTGAACGCCGACGGGATTGTGACCGCCGACGGTCGCCAGATCGACCTCGACGTCATCATCTACGCCACCGGATACCATCTCGACTTCTTGTCCACCGTCGACATTCGCGGCCGGGGCGGCAAGACGTTGGCGGGGGAGTGGGGGGACAGTCCCCGCGCCTATCGTGGCGGAACCGTTCCAGGATTTCCGAATCTGTTCATCACATCGGCCCCCAACTACAGCCCCGGACACGGAGCGGGCGCCAACTTCTCCATGGAGGTCCTTGCCCACTTTATCCTGGAGTGCTTGCAGCTCATGGCTTTACGCGGCGCGAGGACGATCGAAGTGACCGAGCGCGCGTTTGAAGAGTATGTCGCCGGTATCGACGAGGCGATGCAACGCACCGTGTGGTGCCACACCCCGAACGCCCACACCTACTACCGGTCGGAATCGGGTCGCGTCGTCGTCGCCACCCCGTACCGACTGGTCGACCTGTGGCAGCAGCACCGGGCTCCCGTCGAAGAGGATTTCGTCCTGCAATGAGCCAGATCCTTGCCGGGAAGACGGCATTGGTAACCGGAAGCAGCCGTGGGATCGGGCGGGCGATCGCTCAGCGACTTGCCGCCGAGGGCGCCACCGTCGCGGTCACTGCCCGGGCCTACACCCCGTCGCCCTCGCTGCGGTCCGGTAACACCGAGGCTCTACCCGGCACCATCGAGGAGACCATCGGACTGATCGAAGAGGCTGGCGGGCAAGCTTTCGGTCTCGCCGCCGACCTGGAAGACCCGGCAGCGCGTGACGGATTGGTGGACGCGGTGGTGGACCGTACCGGCCGTATCGACATCGTGGTCAACAACGCAGGATTCGCCGACTATTCAGTGGTCGAGAGCATGTCCCTGGAGACGTTCGACCGAACCGTCGAGCACTACCTGAAAACACCGTTCGTCTTGACCAAAGCCGCAGTGCCCCACATGCGTCGGCAGGGGGCCGGTTGGATCGTCAACATCGGCTCGGTCACCGGAGTGGCACCGGCTCGGCCGTACCGTGACTACAACAAGACCGCGGGCGACGTGATCTACGCGTCCTGCAAGGCCGCGTTGCACCGGTTCACCCAAGGCGTCGCGGCCGAGTTGCTCGACGCCAACATCGCGGTGAATTGTGTTGGCCCGTCGACCGCGGTGCGTACGCCTGGTGCGTCGTCCCTGATTCCGGACAGTTTTCCCACCGAGCCGGTCGAATACCTGGCCGAGACCGTCTTGGCGATGTGCCACCTGCCGGCCGAACAGCGAACGGGATTGGTGGCCTTCAGTTTGCATTACCCGTGGTCGCAAGGTCTTCCGGTGTATTCGCTGGACGGGCTCACCGCCTTGCCGCCACTGGAACCACCGGCGACCGCAAACCCGAACATTCTGCCCGCCGGGATCTGAAGAGCTGCCGGGCTTCAACTCAGGACGGGGCCGTCGATCCGGCAGAAGCTGTGACACACGCGGTCTCGGACGATCATGTCGGTTGTCTCGGGATCGAACCAACGATCCACCACAGCCCAGTGGACGGGATGCATCAGGTAGGGGCCCATCAATCCGTCCACATCGGTGAACTCCTGCTCGAAGACGTGAGTCCAGCCAGTCCTCCCGATCGCCTCATCGACTCGGCTCAGTTGCCATGCCTGGATGGTGGACACATACCTGGGCATCATCGCCAGTTCTTGTTCGAATGCGCTGACCTGTTCCGCGGGAACCTCTGGCGGTACCCGCAGGAGCAACGCTCGGTACACCGAGCCGGCACCACGACACAGGGGAGTTCCCCGATACGTCACGCCGTTGACGTTGGTGATCGCCGGATCGCGCAATGCATCGTCGAAATCGCTTCGGGCCCAGGCATCGAGGTCTGGGAACCGAAGGTGGACCAGGATGTCACCGCCGTTGCGTGAGCCTGGTTCCGTCGGTTCAACCAGTGACCGCAGCGACCCGGCGGTTTCGGCGGCCTTTCGCAGTGCGCTCAGCACCCGTCCGCGTTCATGCTCGGCAACATCCAGCAACCGAGTGACACCCACCGTCGGGCTCCCGCCGCGCGACTCCGGCATCGGCGCCGGGCTCTCGGTGCGGTCGATATCCTGGCTGCGCGTCGCGACGCTGCGGCTGCGCTCGACCACGAGCTCTGAGATGCCGTCCCACCAGCGTGCGACCGTCGGATCGGGCCGACCCTGCCAGGTCATCTGCCACCAGGCTTGGGGGCTGGGCAACGACCAGGTGATCGTGACGACGTTGGGGCGGTCGTCGAACAAGATCGGCGGGCTCACCAAGACATCGCGCAACTCCATGCCTCGGTCCCGGGCGCCGGGAGCGTAGCCGGACAGGTAGGAGTCGATGAAAGTCTGTGCGCAACCCGGGGCGGTGACCACGCGGTCGACGATGAACACCTCGGCCATGGTCGCGACGCTACGGTCCGTGGCCGCGGTGATCCGCAGCGGCTCCCGGCCAACGGGAAACCACCGTTGACCGCATGTGGCGCGGGCGCGATCGTGATCCGGTGAGCGATGTGTTCAGTCCGGCGCGCCTTGGCCCGGTAACCCTGCGCAACCGAGTGATCAAGGCCGCCACCTCCGAGGGACGCTCGCCACGAGGTGAGGTCACCGATGACTTGATCGCGTTCCACCTCACGTTCGCCGAGGGCGGTGTCGGCATGACGACAGTCGCCTACTGTTGCGTGTCGCCCCAGGGTGCCAGCGCGCCGGGTCAGATCGTGATGAGCAACGCGGCGCTTCCCGGCCTGCGCAGACTCACCGACGCCGTACACGGAGCCGGGTCAGCGATATCGGCGCAACTCGGACATGCCGGCGTGGTGGCACCACGTAAGCTCACCGGCGTTACGGCTGTGGCTCCCAGTCGATTCGTCAATCCCACGTCCATGGCGTACTGCCGAGCCATCACAGTCGAGGAAATCCGCACCGTCATCAAGCAGTTCGGGGCCGCCGCGCAGGTGGCAGTCGACGCCGGATTCGATGCGGTCGAGCTCCATTTTGGCCATCTCTATCTGCCGAGTTCGTTCCTCAGTCCGCTCATCAATCGGCGAAAAGATGCCTACGGCGGCAGTATCGACAACCGTTCGCGGCTGGTCCGCGAAATAGCCCAGCATGTTCGTGAAGTGACGGGCAACCAGATCGCGGTGATCGCCAAACTCGACATGGATGACGGCCTGCCCGGCAGCATTTGGATCGACGAGGCACTACGCACCGCGCAGCTTCTCGACTCGGACGCCACCCTGGATGCGTTGGAACTTACCCAGGGTTCGTCGGTGTACAAGCCGATGTACCTGTTCCGGGGAGACGTACCGGTCAAGGAGTTCGCCGGGGTCATGCCGCCCGCGCTGCGTCCCGCTGTTCGGCTGTTCGGTAAGCGGACGATGGGTGTGTATCCGTACCAGGACCTGTACATGCTGGATGCCGCGCGCCAATTCGTGCCGCTCATGCGCAATACCAAGCTCATCCTGCTGGGTGGCATCACCGAGCGCGAGCATCTGGAGACGGGGCGGGCCGAGGGGTTTGACTTCTTCGCGATGGGGCGGGCGCTGCTGCGTGAGCCTGACCGGGTCAATTCGATGATTTCCCAACCGGATTCGCGTAGCCGATGCAACCACAACAACAAGTGCATGGTGACGGTCTTCGGCCGCACGCACTGTGTGCTCGACCCACTGCAACGCTACGGCGCGGCAGTGCCGTCAGCGTCGGAGCAGCTCACCTAACGAGCGGGCGGCCTCCCGACGGGCCCGGTGGGCCAGGTCGAGCATCGGCATCGTCATGAAACCGTGGATGCCGCCCTCGAATGAACACCGCGTTGTCGGCGTCCCCGCCGCCGCCAGAGCATCTGCGTAGGCGAATCCTTCGTCGCGCAGCGGATCGTGGCCGGCCAACACGACGACAGCCGGCGGCAGACCGGTCAGATCCGCCTGCAGTGGCGAGGCGTACGGATGCCGACGGTCCTCGACCGCCGGCACGTATTGATCCCAATACCACTGAAGCGCCGGGCGCGGGTTGTAGTAGCCGCGGCCGTAACGCCGGTAGGACTCGGTGTCGAAGTCCGCGGCCATCACCGGATACAGCAGCAACTGCGCGGCGATGTCCACCGAGTCACGATCCCGGGCCATCAAAGTAGTGACCGCGGCGAGGTTGCCGCCTGCGCTGTCCCCACCGACCGCGATCCGACTGGGATCGCCGCCGAGTTCAGCGGCATGCGCCGCCGCCCACAGGGTGGCGGCGCAGACGTCTTCGGCAGCGGTGGGCCACCTGTGCTCGGGGGCCAGTCGGTAGCCGACCGAGACCACCACGGCGGGAATCGAATTGGCGAGGTTGCGGCACAACCCGTCGTGGCTGTCGAGGTCGCAGAACACAAACCCGCCACCGTGGGCATACACGAGTATGGGCAGTGGCTCACTGGACTCAGGCCGGTAGATTCGGACGCCCACGCGTCCACCCGCGACATCGATCTGGCGATCGGCGACGTGGAAAACCGGTTCGGGGTTCGGATTCGGCACAAAACGGGCGCGGATCGCGGCGCGCGCTTCGGCTCCGGTCATCGTGTGCACGGGCGGAAACCCCGAGTCCAGGGTTTCGATCAGGCCTGCGATCTGAGGATCGAGAGTCACGCCGGCTGCAGCGATGCCGAATCCCGTCCCATGGGCCGGGGAGTGGGGCCGACCCGCAGCGGGCGCAGGGACTGCAGTGTCGGCGCAACACGGTCGGCGCCGTCCTCAGCGCTACGCCAGATACCCATCGCCGTCATTCTTACCGGCGCGACCAGTCGGCTGTCGAACGCCATCCGGCTCATCGGTCCGCAGACCGAGACCGCGGCCACCGCTTGACCGGCCGGGCCGATGGGGGCCGCCACGCAGCCGAAGCCGGGCAGCGATTCCTCGCGTTCGAAGGCCACGCCGTGCGCGCGAATCTTCGCCAACTCCGCGACCAGCTGGGGCGTCGTTGCGATCGAGAACCGGGTCTTGCGGTCGGTGAGGTCGACCTCCGTGATGTGGTTATCGGCCAGGATCGCCTTTCCCACAGCCGTACAGTGTGCCGGCTGACGACCACCCACCCGGGTGGGAATCGCGCCGCCCATGTGATCGCCGATCTTTTCCAGATAGACCACATCGGATCCGTCCAGGACCGCGAGGTGCACAACCAAACCGGTGGCTCGGTGCAGGTCACGCAGCAACGGGATGGCGGCCCGGTGAATGCGGTCCTGGTGCAGCGCCAGCGATCCCAACTCGACCAGCCGCATCCCGAGTTCGTAGTCGCGGCCGTCGCGGCGCAGCCAGCGCAACGCGACGAGGCGCTCGAGCATGCGGTGCGCGGACGACCGCGGCAGGCCCGTTCGGCGCACGATCTGCGCGAGCGTCAGTCGGCCCGGGCCGTCGAAAGCGTCCAGCACCAGCGAAATCCGGTCGATGACGGCGCTCGGCGTCTCGCTCGCCTTCTCGACAGCCATTGTCATGAGGGCCTCCTAGCTTTAGCGGCATGCCAACCAGGCATATGACTATTAGTAATATAGTTTTAGCACAGCGCTGTGCGCGCTGTCACATGAAACGCCGTAGGAAGTTGGCGGTCACCACAAGGCCTCGCGGGCCGTGCAGCAGCACTGGAGCACCGCGAGGCGGAGGGAAAATCGGGTCTGGCCGGGCTACGCGATCGAGGCCGCACGACCCGCGCGTCGGCCGTAGAAGCTGCCGTCACCGAGTGAGATACCGCTGGCGTAGCCCCAGGCCGCCAGCCCTGCGGTGCAGCGCCCCGCGGCGAACAGTCCGGGAATCGGCTCTCCGCTCACGTGGATGACTTCGCCGTCCAATGAGGTCATCAGACCGCCGAGGGTGAAACCACCGCAGCTGGCACGCAGGTCGATGGCGCCGACCGGAGTCCCGACCGGCTTGATCCACTCGGGCTTCTTGTGCAGCAACGGATCCTCGCCGCGCACGGCCGCCTCGTTGTAGGCGCCGATCGTCGCCTGCAGGGAGCCGACCGGCAGACCGATCTCGGCCTCCAGTTCGGCGACCGTGTCGCACACCCACGTCGCGGGCCGCTTGAGGAAGGGGGTGGCCGACGTCGCCGCCATCGCTTCCTCTTGTGCGTCGCCGTCGATGATCAGATACGCGGTGTCGTCCTGCCGGTACAGCGTCAACTGGCCGATGCGGCCGGAGTACATGTCCTCGGGCACGTATCGCTGGCCGAAGCCGTTGACCAGGACGCCCCGCACCGTCTGTTGCGGATCGATCAGGAACGCCACCTCGGTGGCATCCATGTGCGCGAGGTCCGCGCCGAGCGCCTGCGCCATCCGGATCGCACGGCCGTCGTGTTGTTCGATCGACGCGGCGGGGCGTCCGGCGATCGCCGGTGCGAACTGTTTGACCATCGACTCGCTGTAGGCGAAGCTGCCCGCGGCCAGCATGACCCCGCGACGGGCGCGCACCCGCACCGTCTGGCCGTACTGCCGCGCCACCACGCCGGCCACCCGACCATCGGATTCGACGATCAGAGTCTGTGCCCGCACGTCATAGACGGCTCGCACACCGAGCGACGTCGCGGTCTCGACCAGTGGCTTCATCAACATGAAGCCACCGCTCTTCTCGCCGGCTACCTTCCCGGTCATCTGCGGAATGTGTCCGCGTGGCGCGGGCTCAGCGATCGTGTTGAACGGGTAGGCGTTCTCGCCGCCGGTGAACATCAGACCCTGGTCGCCCGGCGGCTCCCAGCCGGGCTCACCCCAGAACTCGGGCTTGAACGGAACCCCACACTCCGTCAGCCAGTCGAAGTGGGCGAGGCTGCCCTGGCAGTAGTCGGCGATGCGCTCCTCGTCGGCCCCCGGCCCCATCGCCACGTTGAGAAATGCCGCCATATTTTGCGGCGAATCATCGAAACCACAGGCCTTTTGGATCGGCGTACCGCCGCCGAGGTAGATGAAACCACCGGCCATCGCCGCCGCACCGCCCCACGATCCGGTGCGTTCGAGCACCAGCACGTCGGCGCCAGAGCGCGCTGCTTCCACCGCGGCTGCGGCACCCGCGATGCCGTAGCCGACGATGACCACATCGGCCTCGTGATCCCAGTTGTCGATCGACGACGCGGCGACCGGGTGGACGTCATCCTCGGCGGTCATGGGCGCATGGCCGCCGGAAGGTCAGACACCCATTGATGGCCCCAATAGCTGTCGGCGGTGATTTCCTCTGCGGTGTAGTACATCTCGTCGACGCGCATCCCTTCGGTGCCGAATTCGATATCCCAATCACCAGGCGCGCGCACGTAGAACGACACCATCTTGTCGTTGGTGTGCCGACCCAGCGTCGACGATAGCTGAAAGCCCTCGGCGTTGACCCGATCTAGGGCCTGACCCACTGCGTCGAGCGAGTCGACTTCGACCATCAGATGGATCAAGCCGGGATCGCGAACGGTCTGCGCGGGGCAGATCGCCAGGCTGTGATGGCGTTGGTTCACGCCCATGAACCGCACGCGCACCGGTCCGAATTCGGGCGGCACCGGGACCCGGAACGCACCGCGCGATGTGAAACCCAGCACTTCGGTGTAGAAGGTAAAGACGCCGTCGACATCGAGGGCCGGAAGCACCACGTGTCCCAAACCCTGCGTGCCGGTGACGAATCGCGCCCCGAAAGGAGTTATCACGGGCGAGTGGTCGAGAACCGCGCCGTGGAAGACCTCCAGCGAGGTCCCCGCCGGATCCTCAAAGGCGATGACTTCCTCGACGCGTCGGGCATCAGCCTCTTCTTGCGTCAGTCGCTTGAAGGGCACACCGGCGGCATCCAATCCCGCCAGGAGCTCTTCGAGTGCGACGTGGTCACGCACTTCCCATCCGACCGTGACGATTTTGTCCACGTCGCCGGGCACGACAATGATGCGGGCGGCACGCTCGTCCATCCGCAAGTACAGCGCTGAGGCATCGGACCCCTTGCCGTGGGCAAAGCCGAGGACGTCGAAGGCGAAATGTCGCCAGCGGTCGATATCGGACGCAGCTACGGTGACGTAGCCCAGACCTTTGATCAGACTCATGGGATTCCTCAGATCATCGCCCGAAGCGGACCCTGCGGATCCACGCCCAGCGAGCTCAGGGCCGACGCGTGATAGACGGTCCCGGGCACGTGGATGGCGTGTGCCTGGCCGACGTGCACATCACGCCAATACCGTTGCAGCGGCTTGTCCATCCGGGCGGCATTGCCGCCACAGCGCGCGAAAATCTTATCGACAGCTGATACGGCGCGCCACACCGCACGCACTTGGGTGCGCCGGCCCGCTGCGCGGTCCTCGAACGACACCTCCTTGCCCGCGTCGACCATGTCGTAGATGCGGTCGGCGTTGGCGAGCAATTCCTGTCGGGCGGCGTTGATGTCGGCCGCGGCCTCACCGATGGCGTACATGACGTAGGGATCGTCCTTGACCGCAACGCCGCTGGTAGTCCAGCGCGGCGGCCAGTGCACCTTCGGCGATACCGATGGTGGCGGCACTGATTCCGAGCGGGAACATCGTCGACCATGGCATGAGATACAGGGTCTCGGCCATGCCCGCTTCACGCTGAGCGGTGCCATCCATCACCTTGGTCGCATCCATCGTCCGGTAGGACGGCACGAATGCGTCCTTGACGATGACGTCCTTCGAACCGGTGCCGCGCAGGCCGACGACGTTCCACGAGTCCTCGACGATTTGATAGTCCTTGCGAGGCAGGATCATGTGCAGCATCTGTGGGGGCATCAGGGGCTTGCCGTCGGTGTCGCCGAGCATCGCGCCCAAGAAGATCCAGTCACAGTGGTCGGTGCCCGAGCTGAATTGCCACCTGCCGTTGAAGCTGAATTGCCACCTGCCGTTGAAGATGTATCCGCCGTAGACTGGGGTGGCGACACCCTGCGGCGCGTAGGGCGAAGCCACCCAGGTGTCGACATCGTCGGCCCAGATCTCGGCCGCCACCCTGGGGTCGGCGTAGGCCAGTTGATAGGGGTGCACGCCCACGACGCCGTTGATCCAGCCGGCGGACGGATCGAGTGCGGCGGTCGCCATGACGGTCTCGGCGAATTCTCGGGGATGCACCTCCAAGCCGCCGTGGGCCTTCGGCTGCAGCAGTCGAATGTTGCCCGCCGACTTCATGAGTTTGACCGTATGGTCGGTGAGTTTGCCGATCTTCTCCGCCTCGGCACCTTGGTCACGCATTTGATCCGCGATCTGTCGGATGTGGTCGATTACCCGCTCGGTCATGATGTGGTCCTATCGTCGCTCACTGTCGTCGATCGTGTACCGCTCCTGAACGTGCGGCGGTGACGATTCCCGGTCAGCGGAAAGCCGCTGTTCATCGTGTTCAGAATTCGATGTGCAGGTCGTCGGACACCGGCCGCGCCTGACAGCTCAGAATCACCCCGTCGGCGAGATCGTCGGCTTCGAGGATGTCGCAGCCGGCCATGTGAACTTCCCCGGTCACCGTGGTCGCTGCGCAGGAGCCGCAATGACCTTCCTTGCAGGAGTGCGGGACATCAATCCCGGCAGCGATCATGGTGTCGACGAGCGTGGCGTCTCGGGGCCAACGAAAACGGTGTGTCGTTCCGTAGAGGTCCACTCGAACGATGGCGGCGTCGGCGTCATCGAGATCTGTTGCCGTAGTGCCGGGTTCGGGTTCGGTCATGAGCACCGATTCTCGCGGGACGCGATGTCGGCGCGCACCGGAGGGGTCCGATGGCCGGGACGTCAAATATGGGCGTCCGTTGACCGGGAAGCCCACGCAGCACCCCGGCGCTGACCGCTTACCGTCCAGCGCGTGAGTAGTACACCGAATACCAGTGTCGACGTCATCGTGGTGGGTGCCGGGTTCGCGGGACTCTACGCCCTGCACAAGTTCCGCTCACAGGGGTTGTCGGTGCGGGTGTTCGAGGGGGCACCGGATGTCGGCGGCACCTGGTACTTCAACCGCTATCCCGGTGCGCGCTGCGACGTTGAGAGTGTGGACTACTGCTACTCGTTCTCCGATGAGTTGCAGCAGGAATGGACCTGGACCGAGAAGTACGCGACCCAGACCGAGATCTTGGCCTACATAACCTGGGTCGCCGACAAGCTCGACCTGCGCCGCGATATCACGTTCGACACTCGGGTCACCGGTGCGGTTCTCGACGAACGGACCTTGCGATGGACGGTGACCACTGACGCCCAGGAGACAGTGGAGGCCCGGTTCCTCGTCATGGCCACCGGCCCGCTGTCCGCGGCGTTGACGCCGGACTTCAAGGGCTTGAGTAACTTTCGCGGCGAGGTGTATCACACCGCACACTGGCCGCACGCCGGCGTAAATTTTACCGGCAAGCGCGTCGCAGTGATTGGCACCGGATCGTCGGGCGTCCAGTCGATTCCGATCATCGCCGACCAAGCTGAACAGCTCTACGTGTTCCAGCGCACGCCGAACTACAGCGTGCCGGCAGGCAACCGACCGTTGACGGCCGATGAGATCGCCGACATCAAGGCGAATTACACGCAGCGACGCGAGAGATCGTGGCGCAGCGGTGGTGGATCGCCGCATGTTGCGCATCCGAAGTTGACGATGGAGGCGAGCCCGGAGGAGCGTCGGGCGGCGTTCGAGAAACGCTGGGAACTCGGGGGAGTGCTGTTCTCCAAAACGTTCACCGATCAGATGGTCTCTCTGGAGGCCAACGACGAAGCCCGAAAGTTCTACGAGGAGAAGATCCGAGCCGTCATCGACGATCCCGACCTCGCCGATCTGCTCATCCCCGATGACCATCCGATCGGGACCAAGCGAATCTGCACTGACTCCAACTATTTTCAGACATTCAACCGGCCCAACGTCACGCTGATCAGCGTTCGGAACACACCGATCGAGTCGATCGATGACACGGGCATCAACACCTCGGCAGCGCACTTCGAGATCGATGCGCTGGTGCTTGCCACCGGCTTCGACGCGTTGACCGGTGCACTCGCCAAGGTCGACATCGTCGGCCGCGGTGGCCAGCGGTTGGTCGAGGACTGGGGTGACGGACCGCGAACCTACCTCGGGTTGGGCACCGACGGCTTCCCCAACCTCTTCCTGGTATCGGGCCCCGGAGCGCCCGCAGTTCTGGCGAACATGGTCTTACATGCCGAAGCGCATGTGAATTGGATCGCCGACGCCATCACATACCTCGGCGATCACGGTTACAGCGCGATCGAACCAACCGCCGATGCCGTCGACGGCTGGATCGCGGAGTGTGCGCGACGCGCCGAAGGCACGTTGTTCACCAAGGCCAACTCGTGGTACATGGGTGCCAATGTCCCTGGCAAGCCGCGGACCTTCATGCTCTTCATCGGTGGCTTCGCCACCTATCTCGACATCTGCAACGAGGTGGCCGCAGCGGGATACAAGGGTTTCGATCTGCTCAAGGCGCCGTGAATGCCCGCACTGAGGGACAAGGTCGTCCTGGTGACCGGCGCGGGACGAGGCACCGGGCGCGTGCATTGTGAGCGCTTTGCCGACGCTGGCGCCGATGTCATCATGCTCGACCACGCCGAGGCCGCCGAGGATTTGCGCGAGACGGCCGAGCAGGTCTCCCGGCGGGGCAGGCGAGCCGTCATCGGAATCGCCGACGTCACCGTCCTCGCTGAGGTCACCGCGGCGGTCGATGCGGGCGCCGAGCAGTTGGGCCGAGTGGACATCGTCGTGGCCAACGCCGGTATCCACACTCCGGGTGGGCCCGCGTGGCAGATCAGCCCGCAGGAGTGGCAGCGCACCATCGACGTCAACCTCACCGGCGTCTGGCACACGGTCCGGGCAGGAGTTCCGCACATCGGTCCCGACGGTGGCTCGGTTGTGATCATCAGCTCCACCAACGGAATACGCGGCACCGCCGGCACCGCCCATTACACCGCGACCAAACATGCCGTCGTTGGTCTGGCCCGCACTCTGGCCAACGAACTGGGTCCCAGAAGCATTCGGGTCAACACCGTCCACCCGGGGCCGGTGGCGACACCGATGGTGCGCAACCCGGCGACGTACAAGCGGCTGCGGCCGGATCTCGACAACCCCACCGAAGCCGACGCCGTCGAGGTCCTCGCCGCTCGCAATCTGCTTCCGGTGCCCTGGGTCGAGCCCGTTGACGTGGCGAACGCCGCCGTCTTCCTGGCATCGGATCAGGCCCGCTACATCACCGGAACCCAGCTGGTGGTCGACGCCGGCCTGACCCAGAAGACGACATGAACGGCCGACTGGCGGGCAAGACGGCCTTCATCACCGGCGCGGCTCGCGGCATCGGCCGCGCACAGGCGGTGCGCTTCGCGCAGGAGGGCGCGCACGTCATTGGCATCGACCTCTGTGGCCCTGTGGATTCCGTGCACGTGCCCCCCAGCCTCCCGGCTGATCTCGACGAGACCGCACGCCTGGTCGAGGACGTCGGTGGTCGCATCATCACCGACATCGTCGACGTGCGCGATCTCGAGGCGTTGCGCGTGAGCGTCGACCGGGGGGCTGCCGAGTTCGGCGGACTCGACATTGTCTGCGCCACGGCGGGTATCACCTCCCGAAGTCTCGCCATGGAGATGGACGAATCGACCTGGTGCACAATGCTCGACGTCAACCTGACCGGAGTGTGGCACACCTGCGCGGCCACGGTTCCCCACCTGATCGACCGCGGGGCAGGCTCGATGGTGTTGGTCAGTTCGATCGCCGGGTTGCGGGGACTGGTCGGCGTCGCTCACTACACCGCGGCCAAGCACGGTGTGGTCGGTCTGATGCGCAGTCTGGCACAGGATTTGGCCCCGCACAGTATCCGCGTCAACACTGTGCACCCGACCAATGTCGATACGCCGATGATCCAGAACGACGTGGTGAGCAGCGCGTTCCGGCCCGACCTGGGCCGGCCGCCGACCCGGGACGAATTCGCCGAGGCCGCGACCACGATGAACATGCTCCCCGTGCCGTGGGTGGACCCACATGACGTCGCCAATGCCAGCTTGTTCCTGGCCTCCGACGAGGCGCGCTACATCACCTCGGTTAGCCTTCCGGTAGACGCCGGCAGTACTCAGCGCTAGGCACAGCGGCTTTCGAAAGGCCTGAGATGACTGCACTCGACACTGAGGTGGTGACCTACGAAGTCATCGGCGGGACCGCGCTGGTCACGATGAACAGACCCCGCTACCGCAACGCCCAGAATTCGGTCATGACCTATGCGCTGGACGCCGCGTTCCAGCGTGCCGTCGAAGACGGCGATGTTCACGTGATCGTGCTGGCCGGCAACGGTGACCATTTCAGCGCCGGCCATGACATCGGCACACCCGACCGCGATCACCATGTGTCGTACGACAACAAGGCGGCGCTGTGGTGGGACCACGTCGACAAAGAGGGCGGGGACATGCGCTACGCCCGGGAAGTCGAGGTCTATCTCGGGATGTGCCGACGGTGGCGGGAGATTCCCAAGCCCACCATCGCGATGGTGCACGGTGCCTGCATCGCCGGTGGCCTGATGCTGGCGTGGGTCTGCGACATGATTATCGCCTCTGACGACGCCTTCTTCTCTGATCCTGTTGTGCGTATGGGTATCCCGGGTGTCGAGTATTTCGCGCACCCCTGGATCGTGGGGTCACGTTTCGCCAAGGAGATGCTGTTCACCGCGGACAAGTTCGGTGCACAACGTGCCTACGAGATCGGGATGGTCAACCGGGTCGTGCCGCGCGCAGAACTCCGCGCCGTGACACTCGAGATGGCCGAACGCATCGCGACCATGCCGAGATTCGGTCTCGCACTGGCCAAGCGCGCAGTCAACCAGTGCGAAGACCAGATGGGCTTGCGCAACGGGATGGATGCGGTGTTCGGGCTGCATCACTTCGCCCACGCACACAACGCGGAGGTCGGTCAGGACTCCCTGGGCGGTCTTGACGCGAAGGCCATGGCATCGGATCCGGGTAAGTGAAAGTCGCTGTCACCGGGGGAACCGGTTATCTGGGCGCGCACCTGGTGCGTGGACTGCTCGCCGCCGGACACAGCGTCTCGCTCCTGGCCGAGCCGGGCTGGGACAATCCGGATCTGCTGCGCCGATTCTCGGATTTGGGCAGTGTGACGGTCCATCGCGGTGACGTGCGCGAGCCCACCCAGGTCGCCGCATTGCTGGCTGACAGCGAGGCCGTGGTGAACGCGGCGGGAGTGGTCGGTACCGACGACCGCCGGGAGAAGCTCATGTGGGAAATCAACGCCCACGCCGCCGAAGCGATCCTGCAGCAGGCCTGTGCGCGCGGACTCGATCCCATCGTGTTGGTCAGCAGCTACAGTGCGCTCTTTCCACCTCCGGGCCCGGTGATCACGCCGGACAGCCCGACGGCGCAGGGCAAGTCGGCGTACGCGAGGACGAAGTCGTATGCCGAGCGGGCAGCCCGCCGGATGCAGCAGGACGGCGCCCCCGTTGTGGTGACTTACCCATCCAGCGTTGTCGGCCCGTCATTCTGGACCTCGCCCGGTGTCACCGAGCAGGGTTGGGCGGCGATCGTCAACGGTGGTGTGGCGCCTCGTGTGCGCAACGCGGGCATGATGATGATCGACGTACGCGATGTTGCCGACGTCCACTGCGCGTTGATGCGTCCGGGGCAGGGGCCGAAGCGCTACCTATGTGGCGGTACGTTCCTGAGCTTCGATGAGATGATCTCCGCGCTCGAGGCAGGGTCGGGTCGGAAGATCAAACGAATTCCGATGAGCCCGCGAGTATTTCGCACGCTGGGCCGCATCGCGGATCTGGCCGGCAGTGTTCTCCCGGTCAGTTCGGGATTCAGTCACGAAGCGGCACAATTGATTACGGCCGCGATCCCGACCGATGACCGCCAGACCCTCGCTGAGCTCGGCCTGACATGGCGCTCACCGCGGGAGGCGATCATTGCGACATTCGCCTGATCTGTTCGTCGATGCCTACCCCCGAGCGGCGGCGCGCCCCGCACGGCGGCCGTAGAAACTGCCGTCGCCCAACGAGATACCGCTGGCATAACCCCATGCCGCCAGACCCGCCGTGCAGCGTCCGGCCGCGTACAGGCCCGGGATCGACTCGCCACTGACGTGCAGCACCTCGGCATCGAGGCTGGTGCGCAATCCGCCGAGCGGGAATCCGCCGGTAGCGTGCCGTAGGTCGATGGCGCCCACCGGGCTGCCGATCGGCCGCAACCACCGAGCCTTCTTGTGCAGCAGCGGATCCTCACCGCGGGCCGCGCCCTCGTTGTAGCGCGCCACCGTGTCCTGCAGGCTTCCAGGGGGAAGGCCCATCTCGGCCTCGAGTTCGGCGACCGTTTCGCACACCCACTTCGGCTTGCGCAGAATCAGCTTCGGCGTCTGCGAGGCCAAGGCTTCCTCCTGGGCCGCTTCGTCGAGGATCAGATACGCCGTGTCGTTCTGGTGGTAGAGCGTGAGCTGACCGGCGCGGCCCGGATAGGTGTCCTCGGCGACGTAGCGCTGCCCGCGCGCATTGACCAGAATGCCGCGCACCAGCTGCTGCGGATCGACCACGAATGCGACCTCGGTGGCATCGGTGTGCGCGAGGTCCGCGCCGAGCGCCTGCGCCATCCGAATGCCCTGTCCGTCATGCTGTTCCACCGCCGAGATCGGCCTGCCGGCGATCCGAGGGGTGAATCGGGCCATCATCGATTCGTTGTAGGCGAAGCTTCCGGTGCCCAATACGACGCCACGGCGCGCCCGCACCGCGATATCGGTGCCGTACTGGCGGGCGGTGATCCCGACGACCCGCCCGTCGGATTCGACGACAAGTGAATGCACGCGAACGTCGTAAAGCGAGCGCACACCACGGTCGGTCGCGGTCTCCACCAACGGCTTCATCAGCATGAACCCGGCGCTGGCCTGGCCCTGCTTCTTGTTCTGCATCTGCGGCACATGTCCGCGGGGAGCGGGTTCGGCAATGGTATTGAACGGGTACGCGTCCTCGCCGCCGCTGTACATCAGGCCCTGGTCGCCCAGCGGCTCCCAGCCCGGCTCGCCGAAGAACTCCGGTTTGAACGGAACCCCGCAGCGCACCAACCACTCGAAGTGCTCGACGCTGCCCTCGGCGTAGTCGGCGATGCGGTCGGAGTCCGCACCGGGGCCCATGGCGGCGTCGAGAAAGGCCGCCATGTTCTCCGGAGAATCGGTGAAACCACAGGCCTTTTGCAGAGCCGTGCCGCCACCCAGGTAGATGAATCCGCCGGCCAGCGCCGCGGCGCCGCCCCAGGCTCCGGCCCGCTCGAGCACCAGAACGTCGGCGCCGGCTCCTGCGGCCTCGACCGCCGCGGCAGCGCCCGCGACGCCGAAGCCAACGGCGACGACGTCGGCCTCGTGGTCCCAGTTCGCCACCGAGGCGGCCGGGACCGGGCGGACCTCGGTCATGTCAGGGACGCATCGCGGCGGGCAGGTCGCCGACCCACTTGTGGCCCCAGTAGCTGTCGGCGGTAATTTCCTCTGCGGTGTAATGGTTTTCGTCGATCCGCAGGCCGCCGGTGCCGAACTCGATGTCCCAGTCGCCGGGTGCGCGGACGTAGAACGACACCATCTTGTCGTTGGTGTGGCGGCCCAATGTGGAGGACAGCTGGAATTCTTGGGCGGCGATGCGGTCCAGCGCCTCGCCGACCGCGTCCAGGCTGTCGACTTCGACCATCATGTGGATCAGGCCGGGATCGCGCTGGTGCATGGCCGGGGCGATCGCCAGGCTGTGGTGGCGCTCGTTGATCCCCAGGAAGCGGATCCGGATCGGGCCGAACTCCTTGGGCAGCGGCACGCGGAAGGCGCCACGGGACACGAAACCCAAGACGTCGGTGTAGAAGTCGAACAGGCCGGGTGCGTCCATGGCGGGCAAGACCACGTGACCCAATCCCTGGTCGCCGGTGACGAACCGCGCCCCGAAGGGGGTGATCACCGGGCTGTGGTCGAGCACCGCGCCGTGGAACACCTCCAGGTGGGTGCCTGCCGGGTCGTCGAATGCCACGACCTCCTCGACGCGCCGGTCGTCGGCCTCCGATTGCGACAGCTGCTTGTAGGCCACCCCGGCGCCGTCAAGGATCGCTTTCATCTGCTCGAGGGCGGCGTGATCGCGGACCTCCCAGCCGACGGTGTTGATCCGATCACCGTCGCCGGGAACGACGATGATCCGGGCGGCGCGCTCGTCCATCCGCAGGTACAGCGCCGACGGGTCAGGCCCCTTGCCTTCGGCGAAACCCAGGACACCGAAGGCGAATTGGCGCCAGCGCTCGATGTCGGCGGTGTGGATGGTGACGTAGCCGAGGCTTTTGAGGAGGCTCACCGATGCGCTCCCCGTCAGATCATCGCCCGCAGCGGACCCTGCGGATCGACACCGAACGAACTCAACGCCGACGCGTGATACACCGTGCCGGGCACGTGGATTGCGTGTGCCATGCCGGTGTGTGCATCACGCCAGTACCGCTGCAGCGGCTTGTCCATCCGCATCGCGTTGCCGCCGGAGCGAGCAAAGATCTCGTCCACCGCGCTGACGGCACGCCACACCGCACGTACCTGGGTGCGCCGTCCGGCGGCGCGGTCTTCGAACGAGACCTCCTTGCCGGAGTCCACCATGTCGTAGATCCGGTCGACGTTGGCCAGGATCTCTTGGCGAGCGGCGTTGATGTCGGCCGCGGCCTCGCCGATCGCGTACATCACGTAGTGGTCGTCCTTGATTGCGGTGCCTGCGGCACTGACCCGCTCGCGTTGGTAATCCAGGTGTGCGGCCAGCGCCCCTTCGCAGATGCCGATGGTGGCCGAGGAGATGCCCAGCGGGAACATCGTCGACCACGGCATCAGGTAGAGGGTGTCGGTCATTCCCGCTTCACGCTGCGCGGTGCCGTCCATGACCTTGAACGCATCCATCACGCGGTACTCGGGGACGAAGGCGTCCTTGACGATCACGTCTTTCGAGCCGGTGCCGCGCAGCCCGACGACATCCCAGGAATCCTCGACGATCTCGTAGTCCTTGCGCGGCAGGATCATGTGCAGCATCTGCGGCGGCATCTGCACCTTGCCGTCGGCGTCGCTCTTGATGGCGCCCAGGAAGATCCAGTCGCAATGGTCGGTCCCGGAGCTGAACTGCCATCTGCCGTTGAAGATGTAGCCGCCGTCGACCGGTCTGGCGATGCCCTGCGGGGCGTAGGGCGAGGCGACCCAGGTGTCGACGTCGTCGGCCCAGATCTCCTCTGCCACCCGCGGGTCGGCGTAGGCCAGCTGATAGGGATGCACACCGACGACACCGTTGATCCAGCCGGCGGCCGGGTCCAAGGCGGCCAAGGCCATCACGGTTTCGGCGAACTCACGCGGGTGCACCTCCAGGCCGCCGTGCTTGGCCGGCTGGAGTAGCCGGATGTGGCCGGCCTCCTTCATCGCCTTGACGGTCTCATCGGTGAGCTTGCCGATCTTCTCGGCCTGTACGGCCTGCTCACGCAGCTGGTCGGCGAGCTCCATCGTCTTGTCGAGCACCGAAGCGGTCATCATGCATCCTTGTCCAGTTCTGGGCTGTTGGCTCCATCCTGAACCCGCGAGGCGGTCCGTATCGGCCAATGTCTCGATGAGCGGGGCTACGTAAGAATTTCGACCTACGCTGCAGAACATGAGCGCACGTGAGGTCGACGTGGTGGTGGTCGGCGCCGGTTTCGCCGGGCTGTACGCGCTGCACAAGTTCCGTAACCAGGGGTTGTCGGTTCGCGTTTTCGAGGCGGCGCCCGAGGTGGGCGGCACCTGGTATTTCAACCGATATCCAGGCGCCCGGTGTGACGTCGAGAGTGTCGATTACAGCTACTCGTTCTCCGACGAGTTGCAGCAAGAATGGACGTGGACCGAGAAGTACGCCACCCAGACCGAGATCCTGGCCTATCTGAACTGGGTCACCGACAAGCTCGACCTGCGTTCCGACATCACGTTCAACACCCGGGTGACCTCGGCGGTCCTCGACGAGGCGACGCTGCGCTGGACGGTCACCACCGACGACGACCGGATGACAACTGCGCGGTTCGTGGTGATGGCGACCGGAGCCCTCTCGGCAGCCATCACGCCCGCGTTCGACGGCCTGGATCGCTTCGCGGGCGAGACCTACCACACCGCGCACTGGCCCCACGAGGGCGTGGACTTCACCGGCAAGCGGGTGGCGGTGATCGGCACGGGTTCGTCTGGGATCCAATCGATTCCGATCTTCGCCGAACAGGCCGAGCACCTGTACGTCTTCCAGCGCACCCCGAACTACAGCATCCCGGCCGGCAACACACCCCTGACCGCCGAGCAGGTGGCCGAGGTCAAGGCGACCTATGCCGAGCGCCGCCGAGTCTCGTTCCGCAGCGGCGGCGGCTCGCCGTATGTCGGCACCACCACACTGACGTTCGAGGTATCCGAGAAAGAACGGCGGGAAGCGTTCGAGAAGCGTTGGCGCCTCGGCGGTGTGCTGTTTTCCAAGACGTTCCCCGATCAACTCATCGATCAGGCCGCCAACGACGAGGCACGCCGGTTCTGGGAGGAGAAGGTGCGGGCGGTCATCGACGACCCGGATGTCGCCGATCTGTTGATCCCCGACGATCACCCGATCGGGACCAAGCGAATCTGCACTGACTCCAACTACTTTCAAACGTTCAATCGGCCCAACGTCACGTTGATCAGCGTCCGCCGCACGCCGATCGTGTCGATCGACGAGACCGGTATCAACACTTCCGAACAGCACGTGGATCTCGATGCGATCGTGTTCGCCACCGGATTCGACGCGCTCACCGGCGCACTGGGCAAGATCGACATCGTCGGGCGTGGGGGAGAGCTGTTACGCGACGACTGGGCCGACGGCCCGCGCAGCTACCTCGGCCTGGGTGACGATGGCTTCCCGAACCTGTTCGTGGTCACCGGCCCTGGGGCCCCGGCCGTGCTCGCCAACATGGTGTTGCACGCCGAGGCGCACGTCGACTGGATCGCCGATGCCATCGCTTATCTCGACACGCACGGATACGTCGGCATCGAGGCGACACCGGACGCGGTGGAGCATTGGCTCGCCGAACTCAACCAGCGGGCGGCAACCACGCTCTTCCCGAAAGCGAACTCCTGGTATCTGGGCGCCAATGTGCTTGGGAAGCCACGGGTTTTCATGCTCTTCATCGGCGGCTTCGGGGCGTACAACGACATCTGCGCCGAGGTCGCCGCGGCCGGATACAAGGGTTTCGACCTGATCAAGGCGCCCTGAGCGGTCAGCCGCCGACTGTGGGGGCTATGCACGAAAAGCGATCGAAATCTGTGCACGACACCCACAGTCGGGCGCACATCCGCGCCGTCAGTCCCGTTGCAGGAAGCTCATCACCGCGCTCTCGAACGCCTGCTTGGCCTCGATCATCACCCAGTGCCCGCAGTTGGGGAACACGTGCAACTCGGCATTGGGGATGGTGCGCATCGGGATCAGCGCCATATCCAGTGGGCTCACCCGGTCGTCACGCCCCCACGTCAGCAGTGTCGGGGCCTTGACCTTGTGCATGATCGCCCAGGGCAGCGGGAAGTCCGCGTTGCGCATCATCTTCGTCATCGCCGCGAACGCCGCCTTGCCGTACATCCGGCGCGCACTCTCGAGCGTCTCGGGATCGGTGGCCAGCGCGAAACGTTCCTCGATGAGCTCCTCGGTCACCAGGGCCGGGTCGTAGACCATCGAGTTGAGCCAGTCGATGAGGCGCTGCCGGGTGGGGTCTTCGGTGAACTCCTGCAGCAACCGGATGCCCTCACTGGGGCCCGAGCTGAAGATGTTCGTGCCGATACCACCGATGGTGACCAGCTTGCCGATCCGGTCGCGGTGATTGATCGCGAAGTTGATGCCGACTCCGCCGCCCATCGAGTTGCCGATCACGTCGACCTTCTCCAGGCCCAGCGCGTCGACGAAGGCCGGCACCGCGGCCTGGGCATCCAGCATCGGGTGGCCGCCGAAGTCGTGGCTCACCCCGAAGCCCGGGAACTCCAGCACCAGGCAGCGGTAGCGCTCGGCGAAGAAGGCCAGGTTGCCGCGGAAGTTGCGCCAGCCGGTGACACCCGGGCCGGAACCGTGCAAGAGCAACAGGGTGGGGCCCTCGCCGGCCTCGTGGTAGCGCAGAACGCCCTTCTCGGTGGAGATCTCGCGCTTGGTGCCTTCGTAAGTCGTGTCCACGGGTGCTATCCGACCATCGTGGTCGCCGGTGTGGCAACCAGCTGTACCGCTGGCCGGACCGCGGCCAGGATCACTACATCATCGGCCACATCAGCCCCATTGGTCACAGATTGCGGTACTCTGCTCTCCTGACACGTGCCTTTCAGGCCGTGCCGGGCGAAGGGATGCCTATGACGCAAGTGTCTGAACAAGACGCTGCCGAGGCCGACATCGACCGAACGCCGCAGGCCGGCCGGCCGCGGAACCGTCTCGATCGCTTCCGGCGCCGCCGACTGCTCGCGCACGTGAGCATCCTGTCGAAGCTCATCCTGATGATGGTGCTCTGCACCGTGCTGGCGTCCGCGGTGATCGGGGGCATCGCCTTCAAGGCGGGCCGCGCCTCGATTCGGGAAGCGGTGTTCAGCCGCCTCACCGAGGTCCGGGGATCGCAAACCCGAGCGCTCACCAACCAGATCTCGGACTTGAGGAATTCGCTGATCACCTACACCCAGGGGGTCAGCACCCAGACCGCTCTGGAGGAGTTCACCGCCGGATTCGATCAGCTGTCGACCGTGCAGATCACTCCCGCGCAATCTCAGACCATCACCGACTACTACAACAACACGTTCATCAAAGAGGTCGAGCAATACAGCGGGACGAAGCTCGACGCGGCCGCACTGCTGCCGACGACCAACCCCGAGCGGTATCTGCAGGCGAACTACACCGCGCTGCGGAAGGACGACGACAACGCGATCACCATCAACGACGCCCGCGACGGAAGCATGTGGTCGGCCGCCAATGCACGCTTCCAGGACTTCTTCCGGCAGATCGTGACGCGCTTCGATTTCGAGGACGCGCTGTTGCTCGACGGTCGCGGCAATGTCGTCTACAGCGCCTACAAGGACGTCGATCTCGGAACCAACATCCTGGACGGGCCCTACTCCGGATCCAAACTTCGCCAGGCGTACCTGAAAGCGATGTCGGCCAACCAGATCGACTACGTCGGCTTCACCGACTTCGAGTTCTACCAGCCCGCTGAAATGCAGCCGACGGCATGGATGGTGGCGCCGCTACTCAAGAACGGTCGCGCCGAAGGAGTGCTGGCACTGCAGTTTCCGATCACCAAGATCAACCGGCTGATGACGTTCGACAAGCAGTGGCAGCAGGCCGGAATGGGCGAGACGGGGGAGACGGTCCTCGGTGGGCCGGACGACCTGATGCGGTCGGATTCGCGTCTGTTCCTGGAGGATCCGCAGCAGTACAAGTCCGCTGTCGTGGAAGCAGGCACGCCTCCCGACGTCGCCGATATGGCGATCCGTCAGGGTGGCACCACACTGATCCAGAAAATGACGTCCGCGGCGACCCTCAACGCCCAGAAGGGGGAGACCGGAACCGTCATCACCAAGGACTATCTCGGTCAGGAGACCTTGCAGGCCTATGCGCCTCTGGTGATCAAAGACTCGGAACTGCACTGGTCCATCGTCGCGAAAGTGACCACCGCAGAGGCGTTCGCCCGCGAGACAGCGTTCACCAAGACCGTCGTGCTGGTCACCACCGGCATCGTGTTCGTGGTGTGCCTGCTGGCCATATCGCTGGCCCAGATCTTCGTGCGTCCGATCAGGCGGCTGGAAGCTGGCGCCCAGCGGATCAGTGCCGGCGACTACAACGTGGCCATCCCGGTCGACAGTCGCGACGAAATCGGAGATCTGACAGTCGCGTTCAACGAGATGGGCCGCAGTCTGACGGTCAAGGAAGACCTGATCAATCAGCAGCGCAAGGAGAACGACGAACTGCTGCGGTCGCTGATGCCCGATGCGCTGGCCGAGCGGTTCAAGCAGGGCGAGGAGATCATCGCCGTCGAGCACCAGAACGTCACCGTCATCTTCGCCGACCTCATCGGCCTCGATCGCCTACAGGCCGAGCTGGCCACCGACGCATCGCTGGCGTTGGTCAACGAGCTGATCCGGCAGATCGACGCCGCCGCAGAGAATTTCGGCATGGAAACCGTCCACACCGTGCGCAACGGCTATCTCGCGAGCTGTGGGCTGATTGTGCCGCGGTTGGACAACGTGCGCCGGACCGTGGACTTCGCCATGGAATGCCAGCGGATCGTCGAGCGGTTCAACGCTGAGACGGGCAACGACCTGCAGCTGCGCGCCGGCATCGACACCGGCATGGTCAGTAGCGGGCTGCTCGGGCGCCCGTCGGTCGTCTACGACATGTGGGGCGCAGTGGTGAACCTCGCACATCAGATCAAAGATGGCTCGCCACAACCCGGAATCTACGTCACCTCCCATGTCTACGAGGTGCTGCAGGAGACGATGCAGTTCGATTCTGCGGGTAGCGTCTCGGTCGACGGTGAGGCGAATCCGATCTGGCGGCTCGCGGAGCGTCACTGATGGCCAACGTGTTCTCCTCGGCATGGTTCTACTGGGCGGTCGGCATCGCTTTCGGCCTTCCGCTGGGATTGGTGGCGCTGACCGAGTGGCAGCACGCGCTGCAACGCAAGCAGGGCGCTTTGCTGCGGCCCGTGACGATTCTGCGCAACTACCTTCTTCCGCTCATCGCACTACTGCTGTTGATGCTGGAGGCCAATCAGATTCCGCCGCACGCCACGTCGGTGCGGGTCGTCGCGACCCTTGCGGCGTTCGTGGTTCTGGTGCTGATGCTCTCGGGCATCAATGCGGCGCTGTTTCAGAGCGCACCGGACGGGTCCTGGCGTAAGCGGATGCCGTCGATCTTCCTCGACGTTCTGCGTTTCGTCCTGATCGCGGTCGGGGTGGCGATGATCTTCGCCTACATCTGGGGCGCCAACGTCAAGGGTCTGTTCACCGCGCTGGGCATTACCTCGATCGTCGTCGGCCTGACTCTGCAGAATTCGGTCGGCCAGATCATTTCCGGGCTGCTGATGCTCTTCGAGCAGCCGTTCAAACTGGGGGATTGGATCGAGACCCCGCAGGCCAAAGGCCGTGTCGTCGAGGTGAACTGGCGCGCCACACATCTCGAGACGGGGACCGGTCTGCAGATCACCCCGAACTCCGTGCTCGCCAGCGCATCGTTCACCAACCTCAGTCGCCCCGAAGGCCAGCACACGTGCGAGGTGGACGTCGTCTTCGCCCACGACGATCCGCCAGACCGGGTGTGCGACATGCTCACTCGCGCGGCAGCCGAGCTGCCCCAATGCGATCCGGACCGCGCGCCCAAGACGGTCCCGATCGGCGGTATGGAGTACCGCACGAAAATTCCGCTGAAGTCACCCGCGGAGGACGGAAAGGCCAAAGCCACATTCCGGCGCTGGATCTGGTATGCCGCCCGGCGCGAAGGGCTGCACCTCGACGAGACCGACGACGAATTCTCCACTCCAGAGAGAGTTTCCGAAAGCTTCAACAAGGTCGTCGGTCCGGTCTTGAAGTTGCGCCGCGACGAGCACGAGGATTTGGTCGAGCACGCCAGGATTGAGCGCTACGGTGATGGCGAACGCATGCAGCGCGCCGGTGAGGTTCCGAGCGGGATGATGTTCGTCCTGTCGGGCACCGTGCAGATGAACGCGCATCTCGAAGATGGTTCGCAAGTGATGGCCTGGACCCAGGACGAGGGCTCGTTCCTCGGCCAGTCCACGCTGACCCGGCAGCCCGTGCTCGGAAGCGCCTACGCGGTCGGCGAGGTCGCGGTGGTGTACCTACCTCGCGACACGGTCGCCGACCTGGTGCAGCGCAATCCGCTGCTGCTGCAAGAACTGGGCCGGACGATCGAGGAACGCCGCGAACACGTGCTGCGAGCGGTCGACCAGGCCACTGACGTCGATATCGATTGAGCGCCATGGGTTCTGCCGATCGGTACGACCTCGTGGTCGTCGGCGCCGGCATCGTCGGCCTGGCCGTGGCCCGAGAGTGGATGTGGCGCCGCCCCGATGATTCGGTCGCCGTCCTGGAACGCGAAGCCGCGCCGGCGCGCCACCAGACTGGCCACAACTCCGGAGTGATCCATGGCGGCATCTACTACCAACCCGGATCGCTGAAGGCCAGGCTGTGCGTCGAAGGTGCGCGGCTGATGTACGAGTACTGCGAGCACAACGCGATCAAGCATGAACGGTGCGGCAAACTGATCGTCGCGGTATCGCCCGCTGAGCTCGGTCGCCTCGACGATCTCGAAGAGCGCGGTATCGCCAACGCCGTGCCGGGTCTGCGTCGCATTGGCCCCGAGGAGATCGCCGAGATCGAGCCCAATGCCGTTGGGCTGCAAGCACTTCATGCGCCCAACACCGGCATCGTCGATTACCCCGCCGTGGCCACCACCCTGGTCGATGAACTGACGGCCGCGGGGGTCTCGGTGCGGTTCGGCACCGCGGTGACCGCGATCGACGGCGGAGAGAATCCGGTTGTCCACACCGCCGGCGGCCCGCTGCGTGCCGGCACGGTGATCGCCTGTGCCGGACTGTGGGCCGACCGCCTCGCCCGACGTGCGGGGGCGCCGCGAGATCCGCAGATCGTCCCGTTCCGCGGGGCCTACCTCGGACTCAAACCCACGCTGTCACCGCGCCTGAACGGGATGATCTATCCGGTGCCCAACCCGGACCTGCCGTTCCTCGGTGTGCACATCACCAAGCACATCACCGGCGATGTGACACTCGGACCCACCGCCATGATGGTGGCTGCCCGCGACGCGTATTCGTTGCGGCGGTTGAGTGTTCGCGACTCGTGGGAGACGCTGACCTGGCCGGGCACCTGGCGGGTGGCGCACCGCTACTGGCGGGTGGGGCTCGACGAGATCCGGATGGCGGCCAGCCGCAAGGCGTTCGTCACCGCCGCCGCCCGCTACATGCCCGGGCTGACGCCGACTGATCTGGACGGCAGTTCACACGCGGGTGTCCGAGCGCAAGCCGTCGGCCGCGACGGCTCGCTGGTCGACGATTTCGTGATCTCCCGCGACGGTCGCATCTCCCATGTGCGCAATGCGCCGTCCCCGGCGGCCACGTCGGCGTTCGCACTGGCCCGCGAACTGGTCGACCGCGTCACCGGCTAGACGAGTCAGTACTGGCGGTACCTGCGCTGCACGTGCGCCTGCCGGATCGCGATCTGCGCGGCCCGCTCGTCGGGCGTTACCGTCCGCGTGGTGGCGGGCATGCGGCTGCGCACGTCAGCCAACGGGACTGTGCTGACCGAGATTTCGGGGAGCTGCTCGGGATCCTGGGCGTAGGTCCAGCGGAAGCTGAGGAAGCCCTTCCGCAGCCCGGTGGTGTCCAGCCAGTTGGGTACGCCCGGATCGCCTGCGGCGACGACGTAGCGGACGATGCCGTCGTCATCCGGTTCGGCCTGGAAGCCGTTGAGACTGGATTGGTGATTGGCGTAGTCGAGCGATTCACCCCACAGGTTGCTCAGGTGGAACCCGCTGTAGGCGGGTTGCACCGGGACGCTCGTCTCGATCAGCAGTGCCTCGTCCGGCTCGAGGTCGAACACCCCACCGGAGTAGACGTTCGTGTTCTGCCCGCCACCGGTGGCCAGGTTGGCGCGAGCAGGTGCGTTCAATCCGTTGCGCGGCATGAATGTTGCGCCGTCGCCGTTACGATCGCCGTGCGCCTCCAAGATCACGTCGTAGAACTCGTTCCAGAACTTCATCTGGTTCTCGACGATCGAACCGGCACGACGCATCCGGCTGGCGGCATCCGCGGCGTCGATGGCCCTGGGATGCCGTCCTTCCTGACCGATCTGCTCGATGTGCAAGTCGGGGCAGTACTCGTGGGCCCAGTCGTGGAACAGCACCCGCACGATGAGGTATTGCGCTGTCCATGAGCCGGTTTCGGTGACCCGGCTAGGCAGGAAATTGCCGGTGAACCCGGTTGGGGCTTGCGGACCGACGAGGATCTCGAACTGCCCGTCGCTCTCGATGCGCAACTCGCTGCTGTCCAGCGACCCGGTGATCATGCGATGGGCTGGGCTCAGTTCCATCAGGCTGCCCGAGTCCCCGGCGTATGCGGTGTGGGTCTCGAAGATCATGTACTGCGGCGCCTGCGCGAGCACCCGGCCACGGATGCGGTACGTCTGATCGCCGTCGATGGCCGCCGACAGGTACAGCGCGTCGGCGTTGTCGATGGTGGCCTTGTCGGTCGGCTGGATGGCGCGCCGAAAATAGGGGAATTCGGGGTGTTCGAAGAAAGCCCGCTCGATCGCGGCGAAGGTGAATCCGAGGAGGTAGCGGTAACCCTCGGCCAGGCCGCGTTCGCTGGGCGGGGGAGCGTGCAGCTCCTCGGAGTCCACGGCGTCGCGGGCGCGGTTCAGGGCAGCAGTGAGGTCGTCCCAGGCGGCACGCAGCTCGCCGGCACCGTGATCAGTTGACACCTGCGTGCTCTCCTTCGTGTCCTTCGTTCGACCAGCCGAACTGGTCGAAAAGGGGTGCGAGCCGGACGTGGATCGCCTGCGGATCCAGACCGAACTCCTCGAGGCTGTACCGGTGGGTGGTCTCGTGGCCCTGCCCGCGCGAGGCGCTGATGGCTGCGGCCACATCCGGTGGCAGATCGAGGTCGAGCTCGTCGTAGACCCGCCGCATGGTGGCCGCAGGCTCGCCGACCAGATCGCGATAATCGACCACACACGAGCGGATCTCGGGGTGACGGGCCAGCACGTCGAGCGGATGACAGTAGGAGTCGAAGGACTGGTCGGCCAGGATTCGGATCGATTCCAGGATCAACCGCTCGTCGCGGCCCTGTAGTTGCCAGGTGGTTTGCAGCATCTTGAGCAGGCTCGGGATGGTCTCGTACGGATTCCGCATGGGCACAATGAATTTCGCGTCGGGGAAGGTTTCGATGAGTGATTCCACGCGCCCGCAGAAGGTGGGGTTCTTGCTCAGGTGGGTCCGGCCGCCGTTGAGGGCCACTTGGCGTCGGACGCATTCTGCGTAGAACGTCATCAGCCGGCGGCGCTTGCGTTCACTCCACCTGTCGACGTGGTAGAAGTCCAGTTGACCCAGGTAGGGGAACAGCACGATCCAGAATCCGGACCCCAGCGACCACGTGAGCAGGAAGTCATCTTCTTCCGCGGCGAAGAAGCCGGTGCGGTGCATGTCGTTGGTCTCGGCGAAGGCGCGTTCTTCGATCGCGTCGATCCTGTGTCGCAGCCGCTTTCCGAATAGCACCTCGTCGGCACGGAACAGCAGCCGCAGCAGCCGCTTCTCCAGCAGTGAGGGGAAGAACATCTCGTACATCAGGACCACGCTGAACTGGTCGTCGCGCGCCATCAGGCGATGCAGATAGGTGGTGCCGCTGCGGGCATGCCCGACGCAGAAGACCGGTTCGCGGACCTCGGTGCGCCGCAGCGAGGGGAACAGCAGCGGATCCAACGCGAAGCAGATGGCGTGGATCGCCGCCATCGCCGGAACGCCGATCAGGAACGCGGCGAGCAGTTTTCGTCGACGGCCACGGTCGGGCTCGGCGCGCACGAGTCGCAGCATCGTGACGTAGTTGCCCACGTCGAAGTAGAACCGTGCCCCGGCCATGGTCGAGAGTAGGAGCGAAAGATTGACAAAGTCAAGCAAACGGAGTGGTTCAGTCGTCGATCGGGGTGGCAAGGGAGTCGGCGACGAATCGGGTCAGGAGCCGATCGAACTGATCGAGTTCGGCTTCCGTCCAGTCCGCCAGCGCCCTTTGGAGGTGGCCGATGCGTACGCCGAGCAGCTTCCCGGCGACGCGTCGTCCCTGCGAGGTGACGGTCACGAGGGCGACTCGCAGATCGGCCGGGTCCGGGTTTCGCGTGACGAGGCCCGCGTCCACCAAGGAGGTGACCTGACGTGTCGCCATTCCCATGTCCATGTGGGTACTGCGCGCGAGGGCACCCATGGCGAGCGGGCCGTTGTCGATCAGTGCTCGAAGCAGCGCATACGACGGTTGGGTCAGGCCGACGCCGGCGGCGGCGGCCTGACGAGCGAACAGGGACCGGCTGCTGGTCAGGCGCACGACCTGGGCCAGCGTTCGACTGATCGAGTCGAGCGAGGCGTCCTTCGGCGAAGAAGTCACAGCGCGTCCGTTCCACGGTGTCCGCTTTTTATGGGGTGTCAGCAACGTTGATACCAGCCCGCTGGCATCAGGATGCGACGGGTGTCGTTGAATGCCCACCATGACCGCACATCCGGCGCGTGTCGGTGCCGCCATGGCCGTGGGGTCGATGACCAGCGTTCAACTCGGCCTCGCGCTCGCGGTCGATCTGATCGACCGGATCGGGGCCGAAGGGGCCGCGTGGTTGCGCCTGGCCTGGGCCGGCGTCCTGTTCCTGGTGGTGGTTCGGCCGCGGCGGGCCGACTTCACCCGTGCCACCTTCGAAATTTGCGTGCCGCTCGGGATCGTGACGGCCCTGATCACAATGCTGTTCATGGCGGCGTTGGCCCGCATCCCCATGGGCACGGCCAGCGCGCTGGAGTTCCTCGGACCGCTCGGGGTGGCGGTGGTCAGTGGAAGCGGCCGCGCTCGCTGGGTGTGGCCGGCGCTGGCCGCCGTCGGCGTCCTGGCGTTGACCCAACCCTGGCAGGGCGACATCGACGCCGTCGGCGTGGGCTTCGCGCTGGGTGCGGCGGTCTGCTGGGCGGCCTACATCCTGCTGACCCAGCGCGTCGGCGACCGGGTGAGTGGACTTCAGGGTCTGGGGGTCTCGATGCCGGTAGCCGCCGTAGTCGGCACGGCGACGGTCGGCGCGGCCGTGCTGCCACGGATGACTCCGGACATGATCCTCATCGGCCTCGGGTTGGCGCTGCTGCTGCCGATCGTGCCGTTCATCCTCGAACTGCTGGCGCTGCGTCGCCTGAACGCCGCGGCGTTCGGCACGTTGATGAGTCTGGAACCCGCGCTGGCGTTGCTGATCGGATTTCTCGTCCTGCATCAGGTGCCCAACGCGGCCGCGATCGCCGGGATCGCGTTCGTCGTGGTCGCCGGGATCGGCGCCGCCCACCGGGGGGTGCGCGACGCACCGGCTTCCGTTCAGCCCGGGTAGTCAGCCCCACTCGTGGTTCATCGCGCGGGACTCGGCGACGTCGTCGACGGAGGCGGTCCGCAGCCGGGGCCGGGTCACGGCGATCAACACCATCGCGGCGGCGGCGGTGATCGCACCGAGGGCGAAGATGATGGTGAAGCTGCTTTCCGGGGTGTGGCCGTGTTGGGAGCGGCCCAGCAGCACCGCGACGATCGCGGCCGCGATCGAGCTGCCCACGGTGCGCGCGATCGCGTTCATGCTTGTGGCGACACCGGTTTCGTCGGCGTCGACCTCGCGCACGACCAGGGCGGGCAGTGCGCCGTAGGCCAGGCTGATGTAGGCGTTGGCCAGGACGCCGGCCATGATCACCTGCCACGGCTCGTCGTGCAGGACGGCCAGCAGGACGAATCCGAGCACCCCGGCGGCCGCACCGACGATCAGTACCGCGCGGGCGCCGAAGCGGTCGATGTAGCGGCCGCTGGCCACCGCGGTGAGGAAGCCGGCCAGTGCGCCCGGCAGCAGGAAGATGACGCTGGCGCCAAGCACGGTCGCCGCGAAGCCGTAGCCGCTGCCCGCCGGCGCCTCGACGAAGTCGGTGAGGCCCAGGAACGCGAAGTACAGGCCCATTCCGACCAGGATCGTGGCGAGGTTGGTCAACAGGATTGGGCGTCGGGACAGCATCGCCGTCGACACCAGCGGGTGGGCGCTGCGGCGTTCCCACCGCCACCACGCCGTCAGCAGCGCCAGTCCGGCGCCGAGGCAGCCGATCGTGGCGGGCGAGATCCAGCCCCAGCCGTGGCCCTGGGTGATCGCCAGCAGGACCGCGGACAGGCCCAGCGCGAGCCCCGCCGCGCCGGCCCAGTCCACCGTCCCGTCGGAACTTCGGGGCCGGGTCGGCAGAACCGCCAGCACCGCGACGATCACCGCAACGGTGAAGATCGTCGTCAGCCAGAACACCCGGTGATAGCCGGCGTCGCCGCGCATCAGCAGGCCGGTGACCACCAGGCCCATACCGCCGCCGAAGCCGAGGGAACCGGACAGCACCGCCATCGCGCGCATCAGCCGGTCCGCAGGCAACTCCTCCCGCAGGATGGACACCCCGATGGGGTAGAGCGAGTACGACGCGCCCTGCAACACCCGCGCGGTGATCAGCAGGGGGAGTGACGATGTCAGCGCGGCGAGTAACGAGCCGGCGAGCACGATCGCGAGGACGGCCAGCAGCACCCGCTTCTTGCTGTACAGGTCGGCCAGCCGGCCGATGAGCGGCGTGGTGGCGGCCGCGGCGAGCAGATTCGCCGTCACCGCCCAGCTGACGTCGACCGGGGAGGCATGCAGTTGCCGAGCCATCACGCCGAGGACCGGCACGACTCCGGTCTGCAGGACGGCCACCGTCAGCGCGACGACGCTCAGGGTGGCGACGAGAAGCCCCGGCCTGCGATAGCCGATGCCCTGCGTCTCAAGATCTGACACCCGTTGATTATGTCGTCTAAGAACCGATGGCTGACACCGGAGTCCGTTGTGCGAGGATGCCCGGATGGGCACCCGACCGGCGCATTTCATTTCCGATCCCGACGGCATGTTCCACCCGACGGAGAACGCCCGAAGCCGCTGGGGCGACGACATGCTTAACGGGCCCGCGGTGGTCAGCCTGGCCGCGTTCAATCTCGAGCAGCGGTTCGGACTGCCCGAGTTCCTGCCCGCGCGGCTCACGGTCGACCTGTTCAAGGCGGCTCGACGGGTGCCAACCACGGTGCGTTCGCGGCTGATTCGCGACGGTCGCCGCATCCGCAATTCCGAGTGCGATGTCATGCAGGGCGACGTGATCGTCGCGCGGGCGACGCTGGTGCAGTACCGGCTGTCCGAGCCTCCGCCGGGCGACGAATGGTTCGCTCACGCCGAATTCACCCCGCCATCGGATGGCGAGCAGCACGGGTTCTTCATCGGCAGCGACGACGTCGGATGGCGCGCCGACGGGGGAGCGCACCAGAACACCTCACGTAAACGCGTCTATCACAGCCCGATCGACGTGGTCGCCGGTCACGACATCACCCCGTTTGTCCGGACGGTCGTCGTCGCCGAGGCCACCAGTCTGGTCAGCAACCTGGGCACCAAGGGCATCGGCTACATCAACGGCGATCTGACCGTTGCTTTGTCCCGGCTGCCGGAGTCGGAACACATTGGTGTGCAAGGTGATTCACATTGGGTGTCGGACGGCATCTCGGTGGGCACCGGGACACTGTTCGACAGTGTCGGCCCGTTCGGCACCGGTCTGGTCACCGCGATCGCGAACCCGGCAGCTCAGATCGACTTCAGCGCACCCGATTCGATCCCGACGTTGAGCGTCTGACTCTAGAGCAGCAGCGCGCGCAGCTGGTCGTGCGGTACCGCGGGGGATCGATGCCCGTCGCGGCCGACCATGTCGGCGTTGACCACGAGTGCGTTGAGCACCGCCTCCTCGACGCTGTGCACGACGGCGGCGTAGAGCTCATCCATCCGGCCCCACGGCAGGAACCTCACGTGGCCGAACTCGTCGTCGCGGACCGGGCCGATGGGGAAGCGGCTGGCGAGATCCGGTGCGTCAGCGGTGGAGAAGGCCAGGAAGATGTCTCCGGAGAAGTGGCTACCGGTGGTGCCGGTACGGGCCAGCCCCAAGGGAACCCGACGGGCGAGTGCCTTGCACTGTCCGGGTAGCAGCGGCGCATCGGTCGCGATCACCGCGATCACCGAACCGGCGCCGGGCGGCGGCCGGTTGAGATCACGCTCGAACCAGTCGCCGTCGAGCGGATTCTCGACGTCCAGGCGCTGGCCGACGTGCCGCCCGGCCACGGTGAGTTCATGGCGCGCACCGAAATTCGCCTGCACGAACGCGCCCACCGTGAAGGTGTGGCTTCCGTAGCGCACAAGCCGAGACGCGGTTCCGTTGCCGCCCTTGAGGTCATAGCAGTTCATCCCGGTACCGCCGCCGACAGAGCCTTCCGCCACCGGGCCCCCGGTGGCATTGTCCAGGGCTGCTTCGGCATGCTCCGGTCGCACATGGGCGCCGTTGATGTCGTTGAGGTAGCCATCCCAGGTTTCGGCGCACACCGGCAACAACCATTGCCGTGCCAGGACCGGGTCGACGCGGTTGACCCAGGAGATCACGCCCGTATGGCAGGAACCAACGGCATGCGTATTCGACAGCAGCACAGGCAGATTGAAGGCACCGGACTCCTCGATCCAGGTGGTGCCGGTCATCTCGCCGTTGCCGTTGAGGGAGAACCACCCCGCCGCGCAGGGCCGGCCGAGTCCGGCCCGCCCGCGGGGCAGGATCGCCGTGACGCCGGTGCGGACCGCGTCACCGGCCACCAGGGTGGTGACACCGACCTCGACACCGGGCACGTCGGTGATCGCGTTGAGTGGCCCCGGTTCGCCGGTAAGAGGGATGTCGAGTCCGCGGGCGCGCGGTCGGCCGTCGGTGGTGAATGCCGCTGGAGACGTCACCCGGCCGACCCTACCGTCGGCTACGGGGCGGAGAGGTGCCGAGAAAGACCACGGGCGCCGGGGAAGGTTGTCACACCTTCCCCAGCGCCGCCTGGTGCTCGCACCACACCCCCCAAAGCCGTGTTGCGAGCCATCAGGCGATTCCGGCGCCCCCCGGGCGGAATCCGTGTTTCGTCCGATGTTGAAGCCAAGTTATCGGGCGGATATCGGCGTGCGCACGCGTAGTGCACTACTCGATTTCAGGTTCCTCTCAGGTTGATCACCTGATGCCCGCCTCAGCGGGCGCGCCGGGCATGATCATCGGTGCCGGCTGACGACGAACGGAGACTCGATGACGGGGCGCGCTGACGTGCTGATCACCGCTGACGCGTTGGCCGACCGGTTGGCGGCCGGTGACCCGGTCACCGTGCTCGACGTGCGCTGGACCTTGAGCGAACCGGACGGCCGAGAGCAGTACGTGCGCGGGCATGTGCCCGGCGCGGTGTACGTGTCGCTCGACGACGAGTTGACCGACCACACCGTGCCAGACCGCGGCCGCCACCCGCTTCCGTCGGGGTCGGCGGTGCAGGCCGCCGCACGACGCTGGGGTGTTCGTGACGGGCGCCCGGTCGTCGTCTACGACGACTGGAACCGGGCGGGATCGGCGCGGGCCTGGTGGGTGCTGACGGCCGCGGGAATCACGGACGTCCGCATCCTCGACGGAGGCTGGTCGTCGTGGAAGGCAGCAGGCGGACCGGTCGAAGCCGGTCCGGTGGATCCGGCGCCGGGCGACGTGACGGTGGCCCACGAGGATCTGTATGCCGGCGCGCTGCCAACCCTGACCATCGACGAGGTCGGCAACGGCCCGCTGCTCGACGCCCGAGCGCCGGAACGGTTCCGCGGCGACGTGGAACCGGTTGACGCCGTCGCCGGGCACATCCCCGGCGCGCGCAACCTTCCGAGCACGACGCTGCTCAGCGGGCAGGAAACGTTTCTCGATGACGCCGCCCTGGCCGGCCTGCTGACCGACCGCGGTATCGAACCCGGCGATCCGATCGGCGTCTACTGCGGATCGGGGATCACCGCGGCGGTGACCGTCGCCGCGTTGACCGCCGCGGGCCGCGACGCGGCCCTGTTCCCAGGATCCTGGTCGCAGTGGAGCTCCGATCCGGATCGGCCCGTCGCCCGCGGCGAGCAGTGACGATGGAGACGTTCCTGGTGTACCTGAAGGTTCAGGCGATGTGCTTCGTGTTCGGCATCGTCGGGCCGATCTTTCTGGTCGTGTACTTCGCCGCCCAACCCGACCCGACAATCCGGTGGATGTACTACTGGGGCCTGGTGATCACTGCGATCGACGTGCTGATCGCACTGGGCCTGACCGACCAGACCATGCGAGCCCGCCAGGTTACGCACAAGCAGGAGGAGACCCCGACATCGTGACGATCGTCGATCGTGAGATGGCTGACGAGACGACGGACCCCGCGTCGCGACAGCAGCGCTGGGAGGGGCTGGCAGAGTGGCCGCTGGCGGCCTGCGCCGCGATCTTCCTTGCGCTGTTCTCGGTCAAGGTGCTGGCGCAACCACAGGGCTTGAACCAGCACATCATTCACGGGCTGCTGTTCGTGCTGTATCTGCCCTTCCTCGTCGACTATGTCGCGCGTCTGGTGCTGGCCGAGCATCGGACCCGGTGGTTCGTCCGCCACCTGCTCGATCTCGTCGTCGTCGTGTTGCCGTTGATGGGTCCGCTCCTGTTGCTGCGCCTCGTCGCGCTCGTGGGTGCCCTGCAGCGCGCCATCGGCGACGCGATCCGCGGCCGCGTGGTGGTCTACACCGCGTTCAGCGCGGTCCTGTTGGTCTACGCCGCCTCACTGGCGGTGCTCCAGGTCGAACGTCCCGCGCCCGGCGCCAACATCACGAGCTTCGGCGACGCGATCTGGTGGTCGGTCACCACCATCACCACCGTCGGTTACGGCGACCTCTATCCGGTGACGGTGCTGGGGCGGATCGTCGCTGCGCTGCTCATGATTGGCGGGATCAGCATGGTCGGTGCCATCACTGCCACCATCGCCAGCTGGATCGTGCAACGGGTATCGGCGGAGGACAGCGCCCAGCAAGCCGCCACCGTTGCGCATATCGAAAGTCTGCAGGCCGAGGTGTCCCGGCTCGCGGACCTCGTGGCCGCGCAGACCGAGGGGAGGAGCCGGTGACCCGCGGGCCGTTCGACGGCAAGGCTGTCATCACCGGTGCGGGAAAGTCGCAGGTGGGGCGCCGCCTGGGCCGCACCGGGCTGGAACTGACCATCGAAGCCGTGTTGCGGGCGATCGCCGACGCCGGGCTCGATGTCGACGACGTGGACGGCATCGCCAGCTATCCGGGTGCGGTGGCCGGCAACCCGGGCTTTTCCGGGGCCAACGTCACCGACGTGCGGACCGCCCTGGGCCTACGCAGCAGGTGGTACATGTCCGGGCTGGAGACCGCGGGTCAGATCGGACCGGTGATCGAAGCCTGTATGGCCGTCACCCTCGGCTTGGCCAACCATGTGGTGGTGTTCCGGTCGGTGTGGGAGTCGACCGCGGCGCAGCACGCCGGCGGCGGCCACGCCTCGGTCTTGCTCGGCGGCGGCGGGAAGCTGCCGCCGCAGATGGAATGGACGGCGCCGTTCGGCGCGCTGTCGGCGGCCAACTGGCTGGCGATGCCGGCGCAGCGGTACATGCACGACTTCGGGCTCACCCGTGAGCAACTCGGTGCGATCGCGCTGAACGCCCGGCGCAATGCGGGTCGCAACCCCGATGCCGTGTACCGCGACCCACTGACGATGGAGGACTATCTGTCCGCGCGGATGATCTCGGAACCGTTGTGCCTGTACGACTGTGATGTGCCCTGCGACGGCGCCACCGCGGTCATCGTCTCCCGTCGGGATGCCTGCGGCGGATTGCCTCGCCACCCGCTGACGGTCGAATCCGTCGGCCCGGGCATGTTCGAAAGACCAACGTGGGAACAACGTTTCGACCTGACCACGATGGCCGCCCACGACTCGGCCGCCACGTTGTGGGAGCACACCGAACTGCGACCGGGTGATGTCGACATGGCCCAGTTGTATGACGGCTTCAGCTTTCTGACCGTGATGTGGTTGGAGGCGCTGGGATTCTGCGAGCACGGCCGGGTCGGCGAATTCATCGCCGGCGGTGAGCGGATCGCGCTCGACGGCGAGTTGCCGTTGAACACCAGCGGCGGTCAGCTGTCGGGCGGACGCCTGCACGGTATGGGCTTCCTGCACGAGGCGTGCGTGCAGCTGTGGGGAGAAGGCGGTGAACGCCAGGCTCCGCGCACCCCGGAAGTCGTCGCGGTCGGCGTCGGCGGCGGACCCGTCGCGGGTTCGATGTTGGTGAGCAGCCGATGAGCTATCAACGCCCGGATCTGCGGCTCGCGCCCAGCCCAACCCCCGAATCGCAAGCGTTCTGGACCGGTGGACGCGAGGGAAATCTCCTGATCAGCCGCTGCCGTGCCTGCGGACATTTCTTCCACCCACCCGGACCGGCGTGCTGGCGCTGTCGCAGTACCGATGTCGGCCCGGAGAAGGTGTCCGGGCGGGGGACGGTCGCGGCATTCAGCGTCGACCGGCAGCCCTGGATTCCCGGATTCGAGCCGCCCTACATCGTGGCGATGGTGGAAATTGCTGAGGAGCCGGGCGTTCGGCTGATCAGCAATGTCGTGGATGTCGAGCCGGCGGACATGCGGATCGGGCTCGAGGTGGATGTCTTCTTCGAAGACTGGACCGGGCTCTCGGGAGAGGAAGACACCCGGGTGTGGATACCGTTGTTCCGGCCCGTGACTCACTGACGGGCTAAGTTATCCCGTTGCCAGGCAACGGGATTCGGGTCAGTCGCGAGCCCAGACGGAGATGTAGCCGATGGGGATGCCGGTGCGGGTGGCGATGCACTCGCGGGCGGCCAATTCGACTTTGTCCCGTGTGGTCGCCTCGGTCGCATCGTTGATTTCCGGGATGCGAATCAGCCAGCGGTTGCTCTCGAACCGAATGTCGATTTCGAAGCACTGGCCGGCCATCGGCCGAAGGACATGATGGGTGCGAAGACCCCGTTGCGGTCGAGTGGAGAAGCCGCGAGTTCTGTAATGAGTACGCATCTTCAAGCTTTCCGAAACGATTCTGGGCCGCGGGAAAAGATACTCTCTGTGACCCGGAATACAAAATCGCGGCACTGGTGACCATGATGGACAGATGGCTGACGACAACCTCACCGCTTCGCAACGGATCGATGCCCGGATTGCCGAGATCGACGATTGGCGCGGCGAGACGCTCGCGCAGATCCGTGCCGTGATCAAACGTGCCGATCCGGACGTGGTGGAGGAGTGGAAGTGGCGCGGTGTTCCGGTGTGGTCCCACGCCGGAATGATCTGCACGGGTGAGACATATAAGGCCGCGGTCAAGATGACGTTCGCCAAGGGTGCGTCGCTGCCGGATCCGTCGGGATTGTTCAATTCCAGTCTCGAGGGAAACACCCGGCGGGCGATCGATTTTCACGAGGGCGATGTCATCGACGAAGAGGTGCTGGCGGACCTCATTCAGGCGGCGATTGAACTGAACATGTCGGCGAAGTCGCGGTCGGGTAAACGCGGCTAGCCGATTCCGGTTGCGCCAGCCTGTCACGGGGCGTTGCCGCGGGCCGGATCAGGCTGATTGCGACCAAAACGACGACATTGCCGGCCAGCGCCACCAGCCCCGCGTTGATGCCGTGGACGGGGTCGTGATCGGTGAAGACCAGCCAGCAGACTGCGCTCACACCGACCGCCAGCCCGGCGACGACCGCTGTGGCAGATACCTTCCGCCACACCAGCGCCACCAACACGGCCGGCATCAACTGCGCCATACCCTCATACGACACCAGCGACAGCCGAACCAGAGCGTTCGGCCAGGTGTAGGTCATCAGTAGCGCCGCAACGCCGGCCAGTAGGGCCACCGCCTGGGCAAGTTCGCGCTGCCGCGGCGCGGTTCGCGGGTGGATTCCCAAAACCGAACGGCCCCACATGGTTCCGATGACGAGCATAAACATCGCCATCGGCACGATTGCCGAGAGCGCACCGGCCGCTCCGATCACACCGAGCAACCATGGGGGCACTTCGGTCCTGATCATCTCGAAGAGCGCGAGATTGGAGTCTTTGAGTCCCGGCACCACGAACAGTGCGGCCAGCCCGAGGATCACCGGCACGAACAACAACACCTGGTAGAAGGGCAGGATGATGGCATTCCTGCGCAGTGCCTGAGCATTTCGCGCGCCGAGGAACCCGGCGATCTGCGTCGGGAAGACGGTGAACACCACGCCGTTGAGGATGGCCGTCGAGATGAACCAGCCCACGCCGAGGGTGTGGCTGGTCGGACCCGGCAGCGTCAGCCAGGCGCGGTGGTCGTCGGTGATGCGTTGCAGCAGAGCGGAATAGGAGCCGAAGTAGTGCAGCGGGATGTAGACGAAGACGAAGACCAGGGTGAGCACGGCCAGGACGTCTTTGAGTACCGAGACCCACGCGCTGCCCCGTAATCCGCTGAGGACGATGAACGATTCGGAGATGACGAACGCCAGCAGATACGCCAGCGACAGGCCGATCGTGCCATAGCTGACCGTGGCGACCACGACTCCAAGGCCGGTGATCTGCAACTGGATGTACGGCAGCACGAACACCGTCGCCAGCACTGCTACCACCGCACCGAGCCAGGGGGGCGGCGAACCGGTGGGCGACGATGTCGCTGAGCCCGACCAGGTTGTGAGCGTGGGCGTAGTTCCACAGCAGCGGTGCGATCAGGTAGCTGATGGCCATCCCGATCGACAGGTAGGCCACCACGTACAGCGCCGAAAGCCCATGGGTATACGACCACCCCGCGGCACCGAGGTAGCTGAAGCTGGTGTAGGTCTCACCGGCCATCAGCACCAGGGTCAGCAGCAGACCCAGGCTGCGCCCGCCGATCGACCAGTCCACCAGGTCGCGGGTCTTCGAGCCGCGGGTGCGCGCCGCGACGCCCAGGACAACCGTGGCCACCAGGAACGCAGCCAGCACCGAAACCGAGACGGCGGCGTTCACCGGCTTTCGTGCTCGTCTCGGGCCGACGAGTGGTGGCGGAACACCGGATCACTGCGGGCGGCCAGGTAGACGAACAGCGGAGTGAGCACGGTTGCACCCAACAGCCACGGCCCGAGGAGGTAGGGATGGTTGACGAAGGGGAGTGGCGCGAGAAACAGCGCCACCGGGGCCAGCAGCCACAGCAGCGACCACCGGCCACGCAGGATGTCGCGCATGTGCCCAGCATTGCAGCTGATGTGCCGGGAAGCACCATGTGCCGAACTAATTGTCGGCATTCCGGATCAACAGCCGGCTCGGCGACACTATCCGCCGGCGAAGTACACGCCGAGCATCGCAGCGATCACCACGACCACCCATCCACTGGTGACCGCTTTGAGCCACACCGGCGCACGCCGAACCTCCATGAAGTGCCAGATCACCAGTTGTGCCTTCACGGCGGCGATCAACAGCACGACGGTGGTGACCGTCGAATTCAGCTGATGGGCGGCCCCGCCGTCACGGGACACCAGCCACGACACGACGGTGACCGCGGTGAGCAGCGCCCATACGATGGTCAGCGAATTGCGGATCAGCGCGGTCACAAGATCACCTCATCAGGTAGAACGCTGCGAACAGGACCAACCACAGGACATCGACCATGTGCCAGTATGTGGCACCCGTCTCGACGAACGAGATCTTCGGCTGCGCTGCGGTTTTCAGGTTACGGATCACGAAGCAGAGGATGACGAGTCCGAGCAGAACGTGGCACAGGTGCAGGCCGGTCATCACGAAGTAGAACATGAAGAACAGGTTGGTCCCCGGCGTGATACCGGCGGTGATTTCGGGAATCCATTCGAACGCCTTCAGTACGGGGAAGGCGGCGCCCAGGGCCAGCGCAATGACGAAGCGGCGCAGTGCTTCCGCCGAATTACCGGCGCGGGCCGCGGTGGCGCCCAGAACCACGAACAGCGAACTGGTCAGCAGCACAACGGTGTTGATCGCGCCGATGTCCACATTGAGCCGAGCCTGGCTGCGTAGGAAGAGATCGGGATTCTGTCCGCGGTAGTAGATATAGCCGATGAAGTAGAGACCGAAGATGAACAGATCGCCGATGACGAAGAACCACATGCTCGGGTCACCGGGTACATGCCCGGGTACGGGGTCTCGCCGCGACGCGCTGAGGTCGTCTGCGCGACCCTCGGCAACGTCGGTCACGCGGTCACCCCGGTGCGCGAATCGGTGGCGACCGTCGAGAGATCGGCGTTGTCGAGTTCAGACTCGGGCTGCTTCTTGATCGACCGGTAGATGCACGTGTAGACCACGAGTTGCCAAGAGACATAAAGGACCATCGTGAACCAGAACGTCATCAGGCCGTTCCAGGCGAACGGCCCTGACCTGTTGATCCAGACCGGTGCGGCCATCAACTCGGTCATGTACTGCCAGACGGTGTAGTAGCCGAGCCACTTCGGCAGGACGTTGTTCGTGTCCAGGAGGATGGCCAATCCGAACGCCATCCACATGACGCAGAAGCAGCCCAGGGATCCGATGAACGCCAAATAGCCGAAGTCGTAGAGCATCGACAGAACGGCGGGGCTGTACCCGGGCCGGAAGGCGCCGAGGCCGAAGCAGAACATCGGGAACAGCATGCCGACGATGGCGCCGGTGATGGCCCCCGTCATCAATGTGTAGCGGAACGCGGGACTGACCGACATGCGCTTGATCTGCATGAGATACACCGCGTTGGACACCGGCGCGAGACCGTAGGCCAGCGTCAGCAGGACACACGCGACGAGCAGGTTGTGCGACTGCATGAACGCGACGATGTCCGGCGTGGACGCGCTCGGCGACCGCGGCGGCATCATCCAGCTCAGCGGCACGAACACCAGTCCGAAGATGTTGAAGAAGAACGGCACACTCCAGAAGGTGATCCACTGATCGAGCTTGCGGTTCCTGCGCCGCGTCACGCGAGCACTTCCCGCTCGCTGCCCTGGTTGTTCACCGCACGCAGGAGGACGACGAACATCACCACGATGTAGACGGCGAATGTCACCAGCCGCAACGTGAATGACAGGACGCCGTTCCAGGCCAGAGGACCGGTCTTGACCAGGATCGAGAAGGCACTCGGAGCGAGAAGCACGACGGTCGCGACGTTGAAGTGCGCCGCCCAGCGCGGGAAGATCGGATCCGGCCGCTCGTCGAGGTACACACTGAGTGCGAAGCACAGGTTCTGCACGATGATGGTGCCGACCGGTGCGATGAAGAAGAACCACGCCATGTCGTTGAGCAGACTCACGAGCTGAGGATCGCGGTCGGGCCTGAAAGCGGCCATACCCCAGCAATAGTCGGCGAGGATGAAGGCTGTCGCCCCGACGCCGACACAGATGATGTAGGCGTAGGTCAGCACGACGCTCGAGGTGGCGACCCGGGAGATCTGCACGGCGGTCACCGCGAACAGCGGGATCAGCGAACCGGCAATCAGGTTGCAGAGGATCGCAACGCCGAGAACGCCGGTGGCGTTGTCTCGGAAAAACGCCGCCACGTCTTCGGGGGACAGCGTCGGGGAGAGCGGCGGCGAGAAGACCGGGAACAACAGGTAGGCCAGGGCGAGCAGCGCCACGGCTGGCGGAGCGGTCCACAACAGAATGCGCTGACCCTTGGTGTTCATCGACCTTTTTGTAGCACGTTCGCTGACAGATGACAACGGAACTCGGTCCTTCTGCGACCGGATTCAGCCAATTAAGTGTCATTTGAGTGACATCTGTCAATGAGAGAGGTCCATGCTGCACAATGGGACGGTGCGTGAGACCGCGACCAGCCGAGAAGCCCAGCGTCGTCGAACGCGCGCGCGGGTTCTGGATGCCGCCATCGTCGAGTTTCAGCGGGCCGGGACGAGTTCGGCCGATATCAATGCCATCGTCGAAGCCGCGGGCGTCGCCCGAAGCACGTTCTATTTTCATTTCCCGACCAAAGAACATGTCCTGCTCGAGTTGATCCGCCGCGACGAGGACTTCCTGGGTGAGGAGCTGAGTCGATTCCTGGAGACGCGCCACGACCTGGCGGCCGTGCTTGAGGAAATCATCCGGCTGGTAGTCGAGCTCGAAACTCGTTGGGGTGCAGCCTTATTCCGTGATGTGATCAGCCTCTATTTTTCACCGGCGCTCGCCCAGGACGAACAGTGGAGCAGGCACCCGACTTTCGTGTTGTTGGCCGCCGAGATCGAACGTGCCCGCATCCGTGGCGAACTCTACGACGACGTCGAGGCCTACGACGGCGCCGCGTTCTTCCTGATCGGGCTGCACGCGGTACTCATCAGCGCCCGAGAGGGCGGCCCAGCGCGCGAGGTGATGCTCAAGAAGTTCGTGAAGAGCACGCTGCGCAGCCTACGGCCTTAGGCGTTGGTGTCGTCGATGAGCACTCGGTAGCGGCGCACACTGAATCGCCATACCCCGTCGACGCGACGCAGTTCGTCGTCGTAGGTTCCGATGAGCTGACGGGTCGTGCCGTCGTGGAAGCGCAGCGTTTCCAGACAATAGGACCGTGCGGTCGCGGCTGTTCCCGCGACCTCGATGGCACCGATCTGGGTCATGAACGCCATCTGCGCCAGCGCTTTCCAGATGCCGTGCCAGTGCGTGCGCAGTTCGTCTCTGCCGTGACACTCACCGCCACTGCCGAAGCGTTGACCGTCGTCGGTCCAGCAGTCGAGATAGTCGTCGAGTGCCTGGCGGGTGACGGCGTCGCCGTAGCTGTCGAATCGTTCCCGGATGGCAAGGCGATCTTCGATCGGGCCTCTGAACACTGGCACTCCTTTCCTCGACTACCTCCTCATCAGGAGTCAACCATGCGCACTCGGGGGACACGCCGCCGGTGGAAGACCGAGCGAATTGGCCATGGCGCTTTGGTTCTGACACGCGTTCACACCCGAGTCGGGCGGGGTGTTCGGGCCTTGGCTGGCACGACACGTGGTGGTCTGTAGGCCGATCGCGATGGGCATCGCGCTCTGATTCTGGCAGGCGGTCACGCCGGAGTCGGGTGGCGTGTTGGGGCCCTGACTGGCACGGCACGTGGTGGGTTGCAGGCCGATCGCAGTGGGCATGACACTCTGATTCTGACAGGCCGTCACGCCCGAGTCCGGCGGGCTGGTCGGGCCCTGGCTGGCACGGCACGTGGCGGTCGGCAATCCGAGCGAGGTGGGCATGGCACTTTGGTCTTGGCAGGCATCGAGTGCCGAGTCTGCCGGCTTACTGCCGGACGGAGGGGTCTCCGACTGGTCCTTATCCGGCGAGTCCGACGAATCTTGTTCGGAACTAACGGCTTTGCCCTGCGTCGTGCAGCGCGGAGGGTTGTAGCCGCCTCGCTGGAAGCATTCGGCGGTGGCGGTACCGGTCGATGCGACGGCGCCGACAATGCCAAATCCGGTCGTCGACAAGGCGGTAAGGACGACCGCAAGTACACGGTGACCCCGACGTCCCACGGTGACGAATTCTAGTGGGCCGCCCTTCGTCGCACTTGGTGAACTACGTTGAAGGCGTGGGGAATTCGGTCATAACTTCGAGTGGCTTGCAGCCGGCGAGGAGCGGTTCATTCCGTCACTGTGACGTATCTAGTGGCTGCCACGGGGAAGTGTGGGGGACGTGTCGACCGCCATCGGCGGTGACTGTGGTGGTGCGTGGAGCGTCGCAGGGTTTGCGATGACTGGGTGGGCTCTATGGCTGCGCGCGAGACGGCCGGCCAGGTGCGCACCCTGAGACGCGTTCACACCTGCATAAACGTCACAGTGACGAATTAGCGTTATCAGGCTGGTGCGCGTGCGGGATTGGTTTGGTCGCAAAGCGTCCCGACCGGCGCCGGACGCGGGCGGCGGCCGCCGTCAGCGAAACGGTGCCGCCGGCAGCCACGAGTACAGCGCCGACGCCGCCCTCGGGGGGGTCGGTGTTTCCACGAACGCGGTTTCCACGAACACGGTCAGGGAAGGAAGGCCGTCCATGGAATGTATGCACTGAGTGCGACGAGAACCGCCTGACGTGTGGATCCCGGGTTTGGCCCAGGTCTACGTTTTGCCGATAAGCCACATTATGTCAAGTTGTAAGTTGGTTATTCGCGTGGCATGCGAATAGATCAGTTTCTGATAACACCCCCACCGGCGGTCGGCGATATTGCGGCAGAGCACGTTTCGTCTCGTTCGGGCACACCGCCGGTAGGCAGGCTTGGACGCGCCCCGGCTGGTGGTCAGGGCGACGATCCGCTGGCGTGAGCTGGGTTTCTGCATCGTTTCTCTGCATGATCTGCATCCTGAGTGCAGAATATGCATTCAATTGGGAGGTCCAGGATGGACGATGCGATGGGTCGGCTGGTGTACTTGCCGGCGGGTGCGTCGGGTCCGGATCCTGAGGCGTTCCTGGAGGATGTGCTGACCGGTTGGCGGCGTGCGCAGCTGGCTCAGGGCACCTCCACCGAGACGATCCGTCGACGCAATGCTCAGGTGCTGCGGATGGCCGACTTCGTGGGCGCATTCCCCTGGCAGTGGACTCCCGCCGATGCTGATGACTTCTTCGGTCATCTGCGCGGTGTGCTCAACCGAGCCCATAGCACGGTGCGGGCCTATCAGACCGACGTGAAACTGTTCCTGGATTACGCCACCAATCCTGCCTACGACTGGAATGAGCACTGCGGTCGGCTGTTTGGCACGGTGTTCAGTCAGGTGATCACCGAGTTCAACCGGGCCAAACACGTGCAGGTCGATGACTCGCGGGCGGTGAAGCGGCCCTTCACCCTCGATGAGCTCCAACAGTTCTTCGACCTGGCAGATCTGGAGCCCGAACGGATCCTGCACGCCGGGCGCAAGGGCGCGTTGGCGGCGTGGCGGGATGCGGTGGCGTTCAAGACCCTCTACGGCTGGGGCCTTCGCCGCAACGAGGTCCGGCACCTGCAGCTCGTCGACTTCTCCCGTAACGCCCGAGCGCCGTTCTTCGGCGACTGGGGTCTGGTGCGGATACGGCACGGCAAGGCGATGCGCAACTCGCCGCCCAAGCAGCGCACCGTGTTGACCGTCTTCGACTGGGCTGCAGAGGCGGTCGCGGATTGGGTCGAGCGTGGACTTCCCCGCTATGGCCAGCCAGTCACCGACCTGTTCCCCACCGAGAAGGGTGGGCTGGTGCCCGAACGCAACCTCTGGCAGCGGATGCGGGACCTTATCGACGAGCTTGGGTTTCCCGCAGGTCTGGACCTGCATTCGTTTCGCCGCGGGCGTGTCAAATGGTCTGTGTAAGTCCTGTTAACGGAAGGATCGCAGGACGTGACGACAGGCAAGGACGTGAATTCATCGCTGGTCGAGGCGGGGTCCACAGTGGAGATGGCCGAGGCGCTTCGGGCCTCGGGTGCCGTCGATGAGCTGCTGGCTCAGGTCGACTCCGGCGAGGTTGCCCTGACCGGTGAGGGCGGGCTGCTACCTGGGTTGATCAAGCTGGCTCTGGAGCGCGGGTTGGCCGCTGAGCTCACCGAGCATCTGGGCTATGAGAAGGGCGATCCCATCGGGCGGGCGATGCCCAACGCCCGTAACGGCCACTCACCCAAAACGGTGCAGTCTGAGGCCGGGCCGGTGGCCCTGGAGGTTCCACGAGACCGCGACGGCTCGTTCACCCCGACGCTGGTCCCTAAGGGCGCCCGCCGGATCGGTGGGCTCGATGACATGATCATCTCCCTGTACGCCGGTGGAATGACATTGCGCGACATCCAATTTCACCTGGCTTCTACGATTGGCACCGAGGTGTCGCATGAGACGATCTCTAAGATCGTCGACGAGATCTCCGATGAGGTACTCAGCTGGCAGCGCCGGCCGCTGGAACCGCTGTACCCGGTGATCTACCTCGACGCGATGATCGTGAAGGTCAAAGACGGCGGCCACACCCGCAACAAGGCCGCCCACATCGCCGTGGGCGTGGATATGGACGGCGTCAAGCATGTCCTGGGCATCTGGGTTCAGCCCACCGAGGGAGCGTCGTTCTGGGCGTCGGTGTGCTCGGATCTGGCCAATCGCGGCATCAAGGACGTGCTCATCGTGTGCTGCGACGGACTGACCGGGTTCCCGGAGGCGATCGCGGCGACCTGGTCACAAGCGGCCGTTCAGACGTGCGTGGTGCACCTGATCCGCAACGCCTTGCGGTTTGTGTCCTACGGTGACCGCAAGGCCGTAGCCGCAGCACTGAAGCCGATCTACACCGCGCCCAGTGCTGATGCCGCCCACGCCGAATTGCAGGCGTTCACGACCTCGGAGTTGGGCAAGAAGAACCCCACGGTGACAAAGGCTTTCGAACGGGCCTGGGAGCAGTTCATCCCGTTCCTGGCGTTTCCGCCGGAGTTGCGTCGGGTGATCTACACGACGAACTCGATCGAATCGCTGAACTACCAGATGCGCAAGGTCATCAAGAACCGCGGCCAGTTCCCCAACGACGCCTCGGTCGTGAAACTGCTGTGGCTGGCGATCTGCAACATCGAGGACAAACGCGCCGCCGAGCGGGCCAAAGAACGCGGCAAGAAGCTCTGCCGAACAGCCCCTGGGCGCCTCGTGGAAGGACAGGTAGTCACCAACTGGAAGAAAGCACTCGAACAACTCAGCCTGGTCTACCCAGACCGCATCGAACGCTATCTCTAAACACAGCAACACACATTCAGGACGAATCGGATAGGCGACTTACACAGATAACTTGACAGGCTCTTCGCCGCTCGTATGCGACCAATCTGCAGACCGCGTACGGCTACGACGTGAGTTTCGTGCAGCTGCAGCTGGGCCACGAGCACGCCGCCACGACCTCCATTTACACCCTGGCCGCCCCCGATTACCGGGCCCGCGAGTTGGAGCGGGTCCTCAGCGCAACGCTGACCCGCAGCAAGGCCGACCTGAGTGAGAGCAGACGACGGGAGTCCCGATGAGGCGAGAGATTCAATACCACTGGCGGGTCAGGGAATTCATGGCCCGCGCCGGGATGAAGAACAGCCGCGACCTCGTCGCGCCGCTACGCGAACGCGGCATCACGCTCTCCGAATCGCAGATCTACCGCATCGTCGGCCAAGAACCCGACCGGATCTCGTTCAAGGTCCTCGTCGCCCTCTGTGACATCTTCGGCATCGAGGCCGGCGACCTGATCACCTACACCGCCACCGACACCCGCCAATCCCGCACCAAGGCCGTCAACGCCCCCAGCGACGTTCCCCTGCTCAACGCCTACCGGCCGGTGAAGGCCCGCATCATCACCGATGACTGAACCCCGCCGCCGCGGACGCCCCCGCACCATCGGCGACATCGAATGCAGTCGATGCCACCACCTCGTACCCAAGATCCGGGTGCACTGGCCAGAGGGCGCCATCTGCGGACCGTGCTTCACCACCGCCGCCCGCACCTACGGCCTGTGCTCATTCTGCGGCACCGAGCGACTCGTGCCCGGCCAAACAGCCACCGGCGCAGCACTATGCCGCAACTGCGCCGGCATCACCACCAACCTCGACTGCGACAACTGCGGCCGCGAAGCCGAGCGGCTGCGCGGCGGACACTGCGCCCGCTGCATCGTCACCACCGACCTCGAACAGATCCTCGCCCCGCACCAGCCACCCGACATGCGCCTCAAACGACTCATCGTCGAACTCGCCGCAGTCCCCCGCCCAGAAAGCATCATCACCTGGATGCGCCAACCGGCCACCGCCGAACTGCTCAACCTGATCGGCACCCGCCAACTGCCATTGAGTCACGACGCCTTCGACGCGATGCCCCCATCGAAGGCACTCGAGCACCTACGCGAAATGCTGATCGCGCACCGCATGATGCCCGACCGCGGCGACCGATACCTCGCCCGGTTCGAACGGTGGCTCGACCAACGGCTACAGACGCTGCGCGACACCCCCACGATCGCGACCCCCATCGAACAATTCGCCCGATGGCATCATCTGCGGCGCCTGCGCGACAACAACGACCCGACACGCAACATGGACAACGCCACCCGTTGCGCCAAACAAGAAATCACCGAAGCCGCCAAGTTCCTCACCTGGCTGCTCGCCGAATACGACACCACCATCGATGACCTCACCCAAGGCCAGCTCGACACCTACCTCAGCGACGGCACGACGACCCGCACCGCCATCCGCAACTTCATCCAGTGGCGCGCCCGCGCCGGCATCGCACCACCGTTCAAAACCCGCTACCGCGTGGCCCGCACCGCCCCACTAGCCTCCACACGACAGCACCTCGACCTCATCAAACACGTCATCGAAGCTGACCACGTCCTCCTCTCCACCCGAATCGCCGCGCTCCTGCTGATGCTCTTCGGCACGCCCCTCGACCACATCTGCCGCCTCACCATCGACGACGTGGTCACAACTCCCACACGGACCACCATCGCCCTCGGCGCAGTGCCCGCCCCCATCCCACCGGCGCTACTCCCCCTATTTCACCAGCACCTCGAACAGCGGGCCAACAGCCGAACGATGAACCACCGCTCCCCTTGGTTGTTTCCGGGATACACTGCAGGACAACATATATCGGAGCAATCACTCATGCACCGATTGCGCAGTCTGGGGATCGACATCACGGCCGCACGCAACGCAGCACTGCATGACCTCGCCAAAGAAATCGACGCAGCCTCACTGGCTGACCTACTCGGCTACTCCACCCAAGTCATGAACATCCACGCCGCCCGCGCCGCAGTACCCATGGCCACCTACCCCGCCATCAACCGCCCAAGGTCACATCTTCGAACCAACTGAATGTCCGGCGCTCAACGCGTTGACGCGCAACACGCGCACACGAATAAATAGATCGCATGCGCCACAAGAAGCAGCGGAGACATCCGCGGACACGATCGGCCACATTACTGATCTTGGGACTCTTGGTCCTCGCGGGATGCTCGGCACACCCGGTAAGCCACGGCCAGATACCGAACGTGCGAAGGATGCCAAGCGACACAGCCGAACACATCCTTCAGCAGGCAGGATTCACCCACACCAGACGCGCTCACGTCGTTTCAAGCACAGTGCCGCCCGACTGTGTTGTTGCCACGAAACCACCCGAGGGAACAACGGCACCCTTCAGCGATGAAATCATCCTCACGATTAGCACCGGACCAATCCAAACCAACTAGTGACATGGTCGAGCCGGCACGGCAACGCTAGCGACACCTCAACGCAGCCGACGACGCTTCAGTTGCCGACCTCGACTTGAGGCTCACAAGGCACAGGCGCGGGTGAATTCGACACTTCTTGATAACACCGATATCCAGTGACGTCTGTCGGCGTTGCCCCCTACGTGCTTGCATGTGTGCCGCGCGTCCTGCTGCGAGGACCTCCGATAGATCAAGCACGAGGGACTTCCGTGCTTCCCGTCCTCGCCGACGGCGTTATCCGGCTGATTCGTGGTACTCGGTCAGGTCGAGGAAGTCGTCAACCGCCAACATGCCTAGTACCCGTCGCTCGAGTGGTCTGATGCTCGTGCGCTCTGGGTCGTGGACGATCCGCGGCTCGGACAGGGTTAGCGTGTGGCCCTGGGTTCGCAACGTACAACCCTGTGCGGCGACGACATTCTTCACCCATTGGCTGTCGGCGCCGTAGGTGAGGGCAATGCGTACTCCGGTTGGCGTCCGAAAGACATTGACAGGGGTTGTATAGCTTCGCCCAGAACTGCGACCCTGGTGAACCACCAGCCCAAACCCGGGTGCCCAGGGCGCAATATGTTGGGTGACCTTATTGAGGCCCACTCGATTCAGCCGGGCCACCATCTTCGGAATCGGCATTCGCCACTCCTCTCCAAGTTGGGACACGCGCACCGTGGGCTGCCGCACGCCCAAATACTGCCACGGTCCGATGAGGTTGACTCGACATGTTCAGACGGCGATGTGGCGAACGGCCGCGATCAGCACCAAGGACCGCAATCCCCTCTGATCGGCGACAACCCGGCCGAATCGACCGGTGCATGTTTAGTTGTCGAGTCGCAGGACCAGGTCGACACCAAGCCGCTTCGACGTCGGACGGGATCGCGCCACCCGGCGGTCGCCGTCACCGGCGTTGTCGGCCGAATCCTCAGTCGAACGGAAACCGCTGCTGCTTCGTTGCGACGCTCTTTGCCCACAGCGCACCATGACGACCACAACCGGGTGATCGTGGCGCTGCTTCCGTGTGCTCTGGGTGTACAGCATCTCCGCGAACTTCCTCCGGCGCGAGGACCCCAGAACGCGGTCTCATCCGAACACAACAGGAACGTCGCAGCCTAGGCTGTCGGCTCAGACGGCGGCAGTTCCGGCCCGGTCACGCCGACCCAGTCAGCTGGCGAGCAGGACGCCGTGACTGCGTTCGTTGAGTAGACGCCGCACTCGGCGCTCGATCAGGACCGGAACAAAATCACGAACGGTGCTGTTGGCGAACGACTTCCGAGCCTCGGCAACCGCGGCAACAACGTCGGGCGCAGGAACAGTTGGATACTGCTGAATCAGCCTGGCTTCCACCTCATGCATGACAACGTCTTCGCTTAGCTTGCGCATGACTCCAGCCTGCCGTTGGGCAGGGCGAAGCCAAAGAGACCAAGGTCCTCTGGTGGGAGTGAATCCACTCACAGCTCGCGGCACGAGTGACCGACACCGTTGGTCCTGCCCAATGTTAAATTTGCTGGTTCAAACCTCTTGGTGATGAGCAGGATTGGTCACCGCAAGTCGCGGCTGGACAGCACCGCTAGGAGTTGCCCTGACTACGTTATTCGGGCTGGCTCTTGTGGGCCGAGATCCCCTATGCTCCGACGTGACCGGCCTGGAGCATACGGGGGGCGCATCCGCGATGGTGATTCACGCTGCGACGCAACCTGGCCCACGCCCTGACCCGAGTGACGCCGCGGTGATGGTGGACGCGGTGCTGGATCGCGCGATCGTCGCACTCGACGCGACAGGACGAGTCTTGCGATGGAGTGCGGGCGCCCAGCTGATGTTCGGCTATGTAGAGGGTGAAATCGTCGGCAGCCCGATGTCGAGAACCTACACGCAGCACGATCAGCGGGCCGGTGTGGCCGAACGTGAGTTGTCGGCCGCCGAAAAATCGGGTCGGTTCGAAGCCGAGGGTTGGCGCGTGCGGAAGGACGGGGGCCACTTTCAGGCCGGTGTCGTCATCAGCGCGCTGCGGCTGCCGGACGGCTCGATCAAAGGATTCACGGAAGTAATCACCGATCTCGCCGCCGACCAGCAGCGAGCCCACTCGATGTTCTACGACCTGTTGGAGGCGGCGCCGGACGCGATGGTCATCATCGGCACGGACGGCCGTATCACGCTGGCCAACGCCCAAACGGATCGAATGTTCGGCTATCAGCGTGAAGAGCTGATCGGCAGCGAGATTGAGATGCTGCTGCCGGCCCGGTACCGAGCCGACCATCGACGGCACCGCACCCGGTTTCTCGCCGCGCCGACATTGCGGCAGATGGGCAGTGGTCTGGACTTGTGGGGCCTGCGTCGTGACAGCTCCGAGTTTCCCGTCGACATCAGCCTGAGCCCATTGCGTATCGGCGAGACTCTGCACGTGTCGGCGGCGATCCGCGATGTCACTGAGCGCCACGAATCCGAACAACAGCTGCGCCATCAACACCAAGAGCTGATCAAGATGCAGGAGGAACTGCAGCGGCTCGCCCGCCTGGACACGCTCACCGGACTGGTCAATCATGCCGAGACCATCACGCGGCTGGAAGCCGCGCTGCGGGATCACCAGATTCCCGCAGCGCACCTGGGTCTGTTGTACTGCGACCTCGACCGCTTTAAAGCGATCAACGACACCTGGGGCCATCCCGTGGGCGATGTCGTGTTGTCGACCGTGGCGGCACGCGTGCGTGACTGCCTACGCCAGGGCGACACTGTGGGGCGAGCAGGAGGAGACGAAATTCTCGTCGTACTGCCCGGCGTGCAAAGTATGGAGGTACTGACAACGCTCGCCGACAAGATCCGCGAGCACGTCGCCGAACCGATCCATCACCTCGGCCACATCATCAATGCGACGGTGAGCATCGGTGCGGCACTGGCTGTCCCGGGCGAATCCGTGACGGACATCATCACCCGTGCTGATGCCGCTATGTATACAGCGAAGAAAGCCGGACGCAACCAAGTCACCTCGTAGGGGCGCGTCGCCCTTGGTGATCACCTGCGCAGATATCCGCCCGTGTTGTAGTTCGGAATCGCTGCAATGACCGGCATTCGCCTAGACATGGATGAGCTCCAGCCGATCCATGTCTACCATTCTGCCGAAGGGACAGTTCTCGCCGGTCACCGTGGGTACCTCCCGAGCAGAGCAGTTTGCTGAAATTTCCGACAAAGTCCCATAACGAGAACTCTCGGCGTCCAACAAGGGCGCCAAGAATGTGTTAGCCAGCGCCGTTTCCGGCGCAACGAGACATAGTCCGTCATGTGAGGCAGCCCGCCCGGACAAGCCTTCAAGTCCAGTCGACCACGCGACCTCTACGTGCGCGTCAATTTTGTTGTCTGCCACGCATCCTCCCCCCCGGGCCTATGCGAATCCCCACCATCAGCGCCCGCCTACCAGTCGTGGTAACGCACGGCGCATCCTGCTATGCGGGGCAGGTTAGCACAGTAAGCTGCGAGGTGAATCGGTTTGCTGACGAATGAAACGACCCTCTCGGACACCATTCGGAAGCGGGGTTATTCACCCAATCAAATAAGGTGTCCTCGGGTTAACTGGCGTTGACGCTGGGGCAAGCCGTGGGTACCGTTTGCCCATATGTGGGCCATCGTGATGCTGTTGGGCCTCTCGGTCGCGGCAGACCCACTCCGCATCGGCATCACAGTGATATTGACTTCGCGGCCACGGCCGGTCCTCAATCTGGTGGCATTCTGGGCCGGCGGCATGGCGGTGGGACTGGCGTGCGCCCTGGCGACCTTAGTCTTGCTGAAAGACATCGTGCCCAGCCTCATCAACAAGGTGGTTGGTTCGTTGGCAGACCTCACCAACGGCAACACCGAGGTTGTCCTGGGAGCCATCGCCCTGCTGGTCGCTGTGGTTGGCGCCGTCCGTCTGATCCGCCAGCCAGCTTATGCAACGAAAGGCGTTGCTGATCAACCGGATTGGACGGAACAGCCGGTGAAGTCGACTGCGATGGCAGGTTTGGCGGTTCGCGCTCGCCGCATGCTGCAAAGCGGTAATCCATGGGTCTCGTTTGTCGTGGGACTATCGCAGGGGCCCGCGCCCGTTGAATACCTCGCCGCGATATCCATCATTCACGCGTCGGGCGCCTCGATCAGCGCCCAGGTCGGCGCTTCGATCGCCTTCACCGTCGCAATGCTGGCGATTGTCGAATTACTGCTTCTCAGCTATCTGCTACAGCCCGCGAAGACGCAATCGATTGTGACCGCGACGTACAGCTGGCTTCAGACTTACCGTCGCCACATCCTCGTCTTTGGCGCCGGGGCACTAGGGATCTACCTGCTCGCGACCGGCTGACAAACCGGCACACTGCCGAACTCGGTGGCCACCGGATCAGTGCGCGCCTCTGATGGCAGGCTCGGCCTTCTCCACCGGCAGTACGTCAGTTGGCGTCGTCTCGGTGACCGTGCCGCCCATGTTCATATTCGGGGCGCTCGGCGGCGCAAAAGTTTTGTTGTGATTGCCGCCCGCAACAACGACACCGCCGCCGACGGGAACGGTCGATCCCCCGAGGCTCGCGTCGTGATGGATCACGGTGTAGGACGCGGCGGCCAGCACGGCACCCATGCCCGCGATCATCGCCCACATCTTCACTCTATCGGCGTTCGACTGTACGGCTCGGTGTTGATCTTTCGACATCATCGTCGGTACCTCTTTTGTTCATGTTCGGTGGCGATACCGGTCGGAGCAACCGGACTCAGAACCAGTGAGCCGCAGGGTTATTTGAGCGCCCTAATGTGAGGGCCCTCGTACCCACCAAGTCGACAGCTGCCGTACAGCGTGTCGCAAGGAAGCACTCATAGCGTTCACGCCGTGTCGCAGCTCGACAGGCGCACTATGTTGCGCGCCATCGCAATTGGCGTCCTAGCCGCTGCCGCGACAAGTCGAGAGACGGCGCGGGCCGACATCACGCATCCAGTCAACGCACAGGTTCCCGCGCCGCACGGCATCGTGACCCGGCTGCCCGGCGAGGGTAACCAGTTGGCCCTGACCGTCGATGACGGCACCAACTCGGCGGTGGTGGCCGCCTGCGCCCAGTTCTGCCGCGACAGCGGAGTGCGACTGACGTTCTTTCCCAACGGCGTGAACACGTCGTGGTCGGTCAACGCGCCACTGCTGGCTCCCATGGTGGAATCCGGGCAGATCCAGGTGGGTAATCACACGTGGAGCCATCCCAACATCACCCGGATCAGGCTCGACGCGGTCGCCGATCAGATCCGACGCAACGCCGACTTCCTCCGCAATACCTTCGGCACCGACGGCACCCCCTACTTCCGTCCGCCGTACGGAGCCCACACCGCCGATACCGACCGCATTGCCGCCGACCTGGGCTACACCACGATCACGCTGTGGAGCGGCACCGTCGGCGATTCGAGACCGGTTGACGAGCGGCAACTCGTCGCCTTCGCCGAGCAGTCATTCCAGCCGCAGCAGATCATCCTGAGCCACGCCAACCTGCCGCCCGTGATGCACACCTACCCGCAACTGCTCGACATCATCAACAGCCGGGGTCTGCAGACCGTCACACTCAACGACGTCTTCAGCTAAGCGGCGCGCCCGGCCTGGGACACCGCTCGCAGCGCCCAACCACTGTCCGTAGACTCCGGCGAATGGTGCGCATCGTGTCGACGCTGATTACCGTGGTCGCACCGTTAGTCGTCGTATCGTGCAGCGGACCCGAGGCCGCAGCGCCGTCACCGAGCCCGGTGGCCGCGTCGAGCGCAGTCCCGCGAGCGACTCCCCTGCCGCCGACAACAGACCAGCCATGCCACCTGGTCGCCGTGCGCGATCTGATCGAGTGGCACAGATCCAGCCACCCACCCAGTGCTGACGGTTCGACCGGACAGCCGGCTTCGGCCGTCAAGTTCGGCAACGTCAATCTCGTCGGCTGCAAGAGCTCGCTCGACGGATGGGTGGAAGAACACTCAGACAGTCCAGCCGACACCGCGGCCGGGTTTCGCGACTGCTACGAAATCGCCTGGGCCGATGACAATCCCGGTTACGACATCCACGCCTCACCGGCACCCCGCCTGAAAAACGTTCTTATGCAGGCAGGTAACGACTGCTGATCTACAGTCGGCCGCGAAGCCGGTCGCGGTACGAGCGCCCGTCGGGGTCATAGATCAAGCGGTACAGGGGCTCAGCCCAGAGTCGGGTGGGCCACCCCAGACGCTCCGGTTTGTGCGGCCGTAACCGGCCCGGCGGTCGGGTCCCGTGGCAGCCCGACCGGTACCACGCGTCCAGTGCATCCGCTGTGGCGGTGATGTCGCGTATCGCCGTGACCGGGTCGACGAGATTGCCGTCCTCGCTGCCGTCGGCCGGTCGGTCCAGGTGCTCGCGTAGCAGCCGCAGCCGCAGGTCGCGGGCGAAGGTTCCCTCAGAATCGATGACGGCACAGGATAATTCGCTGTCATGGGTCCAGGACCGCCGATTGAGGTTGTCGCTGCCGACGCATGCCCAGATGTCGTCGATCACGCAGACTTTCGCGTGCACATACACCGGCGTCCCTCGGTAGTTCTCGACGTCGAAGATGTGGACCCGCTCAGGACTTGCGCTCTGGCAGGTCGCGATGGCCTGCCAGCGGCCCACCAGGTTCGGTGGCAATTGGAGTCGACCGTCGACGTCCGGATAACGGGGAATCACAGCCACCAGATGGAGGTCGGGGTTGTCGTTCAGGGCTTTGGCGAACAACTTGGCCACCCGCGCCGACCATAGGTACTGGTCCTCGACGTAGATCAGTCGCCGGGCCCGGGGCACCACTTTGTTGTACGCGCGGGCGATGCTGCGCTCCCCGTGCGGCGCAAAGTCGTACTGGAAGTGCGCGTCTGGGTAGGTACGCAAGACCTGGACGGCATGAGGTCCGCATGCCGGCGGATCCGGTGGTTGCTCCGGGAGCGTGCCCGGCGAGAGGTCAGCGCCGCGCAACTTGTCCATCACCCAGGCAACGGGTGACAACGTGTCGAGCGGTGCCGGATCATTCCAGCGTTCGCGGAAAGCGGTGTCCAGGGCGCCGACAGCCGGGCCCCGGATCTGCAGCTGCACGTCATGCCATGGCGGCCGGTCCCCATAACTCTTGGCCATTTGCACGGCCTGCGGGTCACCCTCGTGCGACTCGTCGTCACGGCGGGAATGGCACAGGTCGATTCCGCCGGCGAACGCGATATCTCGTTCTGGCGTTTCGGGATGGCGAATCACGACGAGCTTCTGATGGTGCGATCCGCCGACGCGAACGCGCTGATCCAACAGCACTTCCCCGCCCGCCTCTTCGATCGCCTCCCCCAGATGCTGGTTCTCCTCCTCGCTGTACTGGAACTTGTCCAGATGCGATCGCCACACCAGTCCTTTGACCACCACACCCCGTTGTGCGGCGTGGCAGAACAATTCACGGATCGTCGGTCCGCCATCGCGCAACTGCTCGTCGGGGTCGCCGCGCCAGTCGGTGAAGAAGACATAGTCGCCTGCTTGCAGCGTCTCCACCTCGACGGCGAGTCGTTCGAAGTACGTGGCACCGTGAATGAGCGGCTCGGCGCGGTTGCCTTCCGACCACGCCGGCAGCCGGGTGGCGGGGTTCCCTCGCTCGTCGCCGGTCAGGAACCATTCGGCCAGATTCACTACTGTGAGGTGCCCATTCGGCGTTCGGACTACACCGCGAATCGCACGTGCCAGGATCTAACCGTGAGCGAACGCATCGAGGTGCAACGAACCATCCCCGCGCCGGCCGCCGACATCTTCGCAGTGCTGTGCGATCCACAAGGCCACGTCGCGATCGACGCCACCGGCATGCTGCAGGACGCCGACGGTCAGCCCGTTGGCGCCGTAGGCGACATGTTCGTTGTGCACATGGACCGCGAATCGCTCAACGATTATCCGTTGGGCAAGTACGACGTCACCGTGTCGATCACCCAATTCGAGCAGGACCGGCTGATCGCGTGGACGATCTTCGGCCAACTGAAGCCGGACATCGGGCACGTCTACGGCTACCGCCTGGACCCGACGGACGACGGCACGACGGTCACCTCGTTCTACGACTGGTCCGACATCGATCAGCATTGGCGTGACGCCAAGATCTTCCCGATCGTCGGCGAGCCGGCATTGCGGGCGACGTTGGGCATCCTCGACCGCGCGGTCCGGCGCGGCTATCCCCGGTCGTCGACGTAACGTCTTCCCCGCCGCCGACAACGCTAGGACGGCTCCGCCGGCGCAGCTTCGACGGTGACCAGTTCGGTCAGACCACTGACGCTGAACACGTCCATCAGATGGGGGTGAGCGAGGATCGCAATGTGGTCTGCGTTGCTGAACAGCGCGGTGATCGCGGTGCTGTCCAGATATCCCACGGCACTGAGGTCCACCGTGAGCGCCGTTCCGCTTCCTGCGGACTCACTGATCGCGGCGGCAAGGCTGTCGTTGAACGCCGCGATATTGCTCATATCGATCTCGCCGGCTGCGGTCAGGACGAACGTTCCGTCATTGCGGCGCGCGCTGTCGAGGGTGAGCGGTGTGGCCATCAGTTGATCCTCACGGATAGGTGGATTGCTGTTCCGGCGGCGTCGCGAGTGATGGCGACGTCGTCCATGAGCTCTCGCATGAGCGTGATGCCACGGCCGCGGTTGGAGTCGCCAACGGGTTGCGCGGGCTTCCACGACCCCTGGTCGACGACGGCCAGCTGCACCCGGTCGGCCAGCGCTGTGGCGGTCAGGCGGATGGTGCCATCCGAGCTGTCCCGGTATCCGTGCTCGATACCGTTGGCGAGAGCCTCACCGGTGGCGATGAGCACGTTCATGGCTTGGCGCGGCGTCATCCCGGCTCGGGAAAGCCAGTCGCGCAGCACAATACGGGTATCGGCCAGACGGTTGGCGTCGGCTGGAAACTCCAGCTCCAAGGAGGCCGGTTGCCGGTATAGGAGCAGCACGACGTCGTCCTGATAACCGTCACGTGGCGACAGGCTGGACATCACCTGGTCCGCGAGATCGTCCAGCACCGACGCTTGTCCGTCGCGAATGAGGCTGACCGCACGGGTAATACCGTGCTCCAGCGGCGTGCTGCGACGTTCGACCAGCCCGTCGGTATACAGCGCGAGGGTGGCGCGGGCAGGCAGAGTGATGCGCGCTTCGGGGCGGGGCCAATCGTGCCGGATTCCCAATGCGATGGTGTGGCCATCGTCGAGCGACTGGGTGGTGCCGTCTGGTGCGACCAGGATCGGCGGCGGGTGTCCGGCGCTGGAGTAGACCAGCTCACCGGTGTCCGGGGTGAGCACCGCACACACCGCCGTGGTGCAGTGGGCGCCGGGCAATCGAGCCGCGAAACGATCCAGAGCCGCCAATGCGACTGCAGGACTGGGATTCTCGAAGAGCAACGCACGGCAGGCGCTGCGGATCTGCCCCATCACGGTGGCGGCCGGCAAGCCGTGGCCGACACAGTCGCCGACCACCAGCGCGATGCGGCCGTCGTCGAGAGAGACGATGTCGTACCAGTCTCCGCCCACCTGCAGCGGACGGCTGGCGGCTTGGTAGCGCACCGCGAATCCACTTGGTATGTCGGACGGTCCGAGAATGGCGTGTTGCAGCGCCAACGCAGTCTCGCGCTGCTGATCCACGCGATGCACGCGTTGCAGCCCCTGGCCGAGACGGCCGGCGAGCACCGTCAACAGCGTCTGGTCTTCGAGGGTGAACGGTCGCTGCTCACCGAGCTCGATCCAGACGACGAGGACCCCGTCCGGATGCTGCAGCGCGATTCCGGCGGCTCCGGTGTGCGCAACGTGGGGTGTCAAGAACTCCCCATCGCGCAGTGAGCCAAGGAGCTGTTGGGTCGCCGGCGGTAGGTCGGCCCATCGTGCTCCCCCACCGGTCGCAGCCACATGCGGGTCCCCGTACGCGGCCGGAAAAGTCACGGTCAGAACTCGGCGGGCCCGCCACAGTCGGCGCAGTTCCTCAGCGGCGGCAAGCACTGCACCATCGACAGTGTCGGCCTGGGCGAGCTCCTGATTGAGCGCGTGCTCACGCCCCGCAGCCAACGCCAGCGCAATGGCGGCGTGCCTGGCGAAATCACTGACCAAGTCCAGATACGCGTCGTCGAAAGCCGGCTGATGGGGTCGACGCGCGACAGCAATCACTCCGAGCACGACATCGTCGGCGATCAGCGGCATGACGATCGCCGAGCGCTCACCGACATCGGTGAACCCCTCAATCGGGTACTGGAACGAATCGGTAATGAGGGGCACGCCGCGCCGGGCAACGCTGCCGGTGGTGGATCCGTCCATCGGCACCTGCCGGCCAATCACCTCCGAGGAGTACCTGCCCGCCGTCGCCGCCACGACGAGGGCGTCGGCGTCATCACCGATCACATCTCGCTCGGCCGGAACCAGCAGGATCGCCTGCTCGGCATCCGCCAACTCGAGCGCACGGTTGACAATGAGCTCCAGCGGCCTGGTCTGTGGATCACCGGAGAGAAGCGCAGCCGTTATCTCCCGGCTGGCCGTCATCCACTTCGCCGATTCGCGCGCCCGCTCGAACAGGCGGGCGTTGTCGATAGCGGCCGCCGCTGCGGTAGCCAACGACCGGACCGCAGCCTCGTGAATGGGAGAAAATGCCTGTTCGGGCCGGTCGTCCATCAGATACAAAGTGCCGAAATCATTGTCACGCACGGTGATCGGCAGGCATAGCAGGGCCCGCAACAGTGGGTCGTGTCCGTGCAGATGAGCGGCCAGTGGTGAAGCCTGTACGTCACCGAGGCGCAGACCCGCGCCCACTGTCAGATCGCCCAGTCGGCGCGCTGTGTCTGCGTCGATCCCCGCACGCACAGACGAGATCAAGCTTCCGTCGGCGGCGCGTATACCGAGCGCGCCATACTTCGCGCCCGTGAGCTCCATCGCCGCGCTGACAATCCGCCGCAATGTGACATCGAGATCGAGATCGGAGCCGATCTCGACAATGAGGCGAACCAGTTGCTCCATCCGGTCCCGCGCTGCCACCAGCTCGTCGAGCTCTGCATGCACCGGGCCGGTGAACGCGGACCCGCCTCCACCGTTAACCACTTGTTAAACCTATCGCCCGACCGGGAGTAGTTGAAGTGCCGAGAAGGCTCGACAATTGAGCACCAATTCGCAACGCGCCCGCGAAAATTGACGCCAACCGTCAGGACCTCCCCGCACGGCGCTGCAGCGGCGGCGTGTCTCGCCGGACGCGAGCACGCCCCGACACTCGTCTACCCCGAGCGGCAGATGTTAACCCGGGCAAATTCTGGAGGCTCGGGCGAGGCCACTCAACGAGCACGGCAAGCCGCAGTTCCGCCGTCGCGCAGTAGGGCTAAGCCTCGATCCGTGGACTGGAGTGATTGATGTGTCTGTTGGGGCCGTTCTTCGTTCCGTAGGGGTGTGAGCAGGAGGTTGCCGCTGGTCTGCCCAGCTTTCCTGTGTGCTCCGGTAGGGGCCTGTCCGGCCGAATGGTCAGGGTGTTGCTGGTAGTGGTGGGCTGTAGCCGATGGTGTTGCGCCACAATGTGAGCCACTGATCAGTCCAGGGCCAGTGAGTGGGTAGGTGCAAAACTGGTCGGCGTTGCGGCCGGGTCAGTCGGGCGGGGACGGTGACGATCTTGCGGCGCAGGGTGGCACCACGGGCCACGGTGTGGGTGCCGCCGGCGAGCACTCCGGCGGCGCGCAGCAGGTTGTGGGCGATCGCCGCGCACAGGATCCACGCCGAGTTCGCCCCGAACAGTCCTGAGGGCATGTGCGCCAGGGGTCCGTCGATGAGGTCGGCGAAGACGGTTTCGATGACGGCGTGGCGGCGATGGGTGATATCGGCGGCGTCAACGGGTTCGTCAGTGTCGGTGAAGAACGGGTGATACCGCCACACCGGGAACAGAGTGTCGGGATAGCGGGCGTCTTTGACGCGCCGGACGATCAACCGGGCGGTGATCGGGTGGTCGGTGGAACTGAAGGCGGTGTAGGCGATTTCAGCGACCTCAGCGTCGGAGATCCAGGCGCCGGTATCGGGGTCGCGGACTGCACCAGGGTAGGACACCGGGATCCAGGCGTCCTCGTCGATGGAATCGATGGCTGCGGCCACGGTGGTCGATTTGTTCAGCACCACCGAGAAACGGGCCCCGGCGCGTCGGGCGGCTCTGATGACGGTGCCGGTGCCGTACGCGGAGTCGCCACGGACGAGGATTTCTCCGGTCACTCCGGCGGCACGGGCGGTGGCGACCGCCTCGACGATCATGCTCGCTGCGCCTCTGCCGGAGTTGGCCTTGCCGGCACGCAGTCGCGCTCCGGCGATCACCGGAGCGCTGTCACCGGTGCTCAGGGTGGCGATCAACGGGGACAGACCTTTGCGCAGGATCTGTTTCCCGGCGATCTTGGTGTGTCCGTAGGAGGCGCCTTGTTTGGCGTGGCCGTAGACCGGGCGCAGCAGGGAGTCGATGTCAATGAAGGCCCGCTGGTGAGCACCGGGTAACAGCGCCACACGCTCACACAAGGCGACCAGGTGTCCTCGCAGCACCCCATCGAGTTGGCGGGCATGGCCGAAGGTGAACTCCCGCAACAATGTTCCGATTGTCGACGAGGCGTACACGCCGTCGAAGAGGGTCTTCATCCCACCTGAGCGCACGAGGTCGAGGTCATCGATACTGTCCGCGCCGGCACACATCCCGGCGATCAGCGTGGTCAGCTTGGGCGCCGGATTAGCCGCACCCGATTTGATCCGCTCGCAGGTGAAGCGAACCTTACCGGCCAACAGTTCCGCCAGCCCCGTCTGAGCGGCCAACGTCATCACCGGTACCAGGCCAGCGCACGACACGAGATGCTGATCGTCGAACACCGCCGACGACACAGCGAACCTATGGGACACTTGCACCGGAAGTGCCTTTCTGAACTGGTTCGATTGATGCCTAGAGAACACCAATCATCCCAGCTCAAAGGGCACTTTCCTCATTCCGACACCCGATGACCAGCCACTTCATCGGTGGATCGAGGCTAAGGGTGCGTCACGCGGCCTCGGACGCGTGCCGCAGCGTCGGCATCCCGATGGGCACCTTGCGCCCTGAGGTTTTAGTGAACTGAACCGTCGGATCCGCCACCTCAGGCGCGTTGACGAAGGACACGAACCGCGAGAGTTTCTCTTCGTCCTCGAGCACGCCCTTCCACTCGCAGGCGTAGCCGGCCACGTGGCGTTCCATCGCCGCCTCGAACTCGTCCGCCAGACCGAGTGAGTCCTGGCAGACGACCGCACGCACGTGTTCGAGGCCGCCGTCCATCGCCTCCAACCACGGCGCGGTGCGCTGAAGCCGGTCGGCGGTGCGGATATAGAACATCAGGAACCGATCGATGTAGCGAATGAGCGTCTCGTCGTCGAGGTCACTTGCGAGCAACTGCGCATGCCGTGGCGACATCCCACCGTTGCCGCACACGTAGAGGTTCCAGCCTCGCTCAGTGGCGATGACGCCGACGTCCTTGCTCTGGGCCTCAGCGCACTCACGGGCGCAGCCGGACACCGCCATCTTGATCTTGTGCGGTGCGCGCAGACCTCGGTACCGCTTCTCGATCTCCACCGCCATGTCGACCGAGTCCTGCTGACCGTATCGGCACCAGGTGCTGCCGACGCAGCTCTTCACGGTCCGCAGGGCTTTGCCGTAGGCATGACCGGACTCCATACCGCCGTCGATCAGTCGCCGCCAGATTTCCGGCAGTTGGTCCACGCGTGCGCCGAACATGTCGATACGTTGGCCGCCGGTGATCTTCGTGTATAGGTCGAAGTCCCTTGCGATTTCGCCGATCAGGATCAGCTGCTCGGGCGTGATCTCGCCGCCGGGTGAGCGTGGCACCACCGAGTAGCTGCCGTTCTTCTGGATATTGGCCAAGAAGTGATCGTTGGAATCCTGCAGCGAAGCCTGCTCACCGTCGAGGACATGCTCCGAGCTGGTCGAGGCCAGGATGGACGCGACGGTGGGTTTGCAGATGTCGCACCCTGCGCCGGTGCCGAACTTCTCGATGAGACCGGAGAATGTACGAATGCTTGTGACACTGATGATTTCGTAGAGCTCGGCACGCGACTGACTGAAGTGCTCACAGAGTGCCTTGGACTGCTCGACTCCCTCCGCTTCCAGCAGCTGCTTGAGCAACGGAACGCACGATCCGCATGAGGTTCCGGCGAGCGTGCACTTCTTGAGGCTCGGAACGTCCTCGCAGCCGCCGCAGATGGCTTCTTTCAGATCGCCTTTGGTCACGTTGTTGCACGAACAGATCTGGGCGATGTCGGGGCAGGGCCGCAACACCCAGGGCCGGCGCTGCGCCGTCAACCGTGGGCGCGATCAACGCCATCGGGTCGCCGGACAGTTCGCTGGCCACCATCGGACGCAGCATCGCGTACGCCGAGGCGTCACCGACCAGGATCCCGCCGAGCAGTGTTTTCGCGTCGTCAGAGAGCACCAGCTTGGCGTAGGTCTGCTTGACCGGATCGTTGACCACGACCTCGAGGCAATTGGGCGTGCGCCCTTGGGCATCACCGAAGCTGGCCACATCGACACCGAGAAGCTTGAGCTTGGTGGACATGTCCGCGCCGGGGAATTCGGCCTCGCCACCGAGCAACCGGTCAGCGACGATCTCCGCAGTGGCATATCCCGGTGCCACCAAACCGTAGCAGCGCCCCTCGATGGCAGCCACCTCACCAATCGCATAGATGTCGGGATCGCTTGTGACGCCGGACAAATCAGTGAGTACGCCGCCACGTTGGGCGATGTCGAGCCCTGCGGCTCGGGCGAGTTCATCACGAGGGCGTACCCCGGCTGCGAAGACGACCACGCCGGCGTCGATCGTGCTGTCGTCATTGAGCGACACCCGCACCGAATCGTCGATCTCCGACTTGCGCAGCGGGCGGTGCCGTTGCGCCGGGGCGATACTCGTGGTGGCCACCGCCGTGTGCACTTCGATGCCGAGGTTCTTGATCATCCTGCGCAGCAGTGCGCCGCCTGCCTCGTCGAGCTGGTTCGCCATGAGATGGGGCGACATCTCCAACACGTGGGCTGTCAGGCCGAACGTGCGCAGGGCGTTCGCCGCTTCCAAGCCGAGCAGACCGCCGCCGATCACCACGCCGGTCGGATTCCTCGAAGCCAGTGCGGCTTGGGCGCTGAGTCGGATGGCGTCCAGATCGTCGAGCGTGCGGTAGACGTGCACCTGGGGAAGATCGCGTCCCGGGACGGGCGGCACGAAGGCGTACGACCCGGTCGCCAATACCAGCGCGTCATAGTCGAAAACTCGCCCGTCGGCGGCGGTCACTGTCTTGGCTTCTCGGTCGATCTCGCGGGCCGCCACGCCGAGGTGTACGACGACGGCGTCGTCGTCGGCATAGTCATTGCCGGGCAGCGCAAGTTGCGCGCGGTCCCAGTGGCTGGTGTAACCGGTGAGGCCGACCCGGTCGTACGCCGCGTCGGACTCCTCCGAAAGGATGGTTACTCGCCAGGTTCCATTCGAGTCCCGGGAACGCAACGCTTCGACGAACCGGTGTCCGACCATTCCGTGCCCGACGACGACGACATTTCGCACCAAACCCATTCCGCGACGGTAGAAATCTGATGTTGCAGCGATGTCCGCGGACGATGACACCGGAATGACGGTCAGCTCACATCCGGGGCCGCGGGATTGTGAGAGTGCACGGAGCGTGGCCCCGGGTCAGTCGCCGCGTCCGGTTTTGGCCTGGAGCTCCTCGATGAGATCCGACGCCTGCGCCTTCGTCAGATCTTCAGGTGGTTCTTGATCGGCTTCGCGGGCCAGGGTATGCAGATAACTGCGCTGGGGCCCGGTCATCGGCTCGTCCCCCGTCACCCATTCAGACGTGTCTTTCTCCGGGTTGTCGTTGGTGGTCTGTGATTGTTCGGTCATCCCACACGGGTGCCCATCGAACATCCATTCGAAACGAACCCTCGTTCTGCGGCCAGCATCAGAAGTTAAGTAGTGCGCTACTCATACGTGTGGACGCGGTGCACGTGAGCATGGATGTGGCAGGCAGGCTCTGACCGGGAGGCCACCATGGCGACGATTGACCTGGGTATCGCGCACCGCACGAACGGCACCCCACCACCAGACATTCCGCTGTCCGACATCGACCTGGGCTCACTCGAGTTCTGGGGATGGGACGACGACCGCCGCGACGGTGCGTTCGCCACTCTTCGTCGCGAAGCGCCCGTCGCGTTTTCCGAGTCAGCCACGACGCCCGGATTCGAGGCGGGCCCCGGCCACTGGGCGCTGACGTCCTACGACCATGTCCACCATGCGAGTCGGCACCCGGACCTGTTCAGCTCCACCCCGACCAGCGTGTCGTTGAGCGAAATCGACCCTGCAGTCGCCGAATTCAGCGGCTCGATGATCAACCTCGATGACCCGCGTCACCAACGCCTTCGATCGATAGTCAATCGTGCGTTCACACCCAAAATGGTGGCCCGCATCGACGAGAGCGTGCGAAAGCGGGCTCGGCAATTGGTGAGCGACATGGTGGCCAGCCACCCCGACGGGACGGCGGACTTCGTCGAGTCCCTTTCGGGGCCGTTCCCGCTACAGATCATCTGCGACATGATGGGCATCCCGGAAACCGACCAACAGAAGGTCTTCCACTGGACGTCGGTCGCATTGGGAATCGGCGACAAGGAAGTGGCCTCCGACCACGACGAGGTCATTCAGGTGGTCCTCGACCTCGCCGCGTACGGCGTCGAGTTGGCCGAATCCCGCCGCGCCGAACCCGCCGATGACCTGACCTCGAACCTGGTGTCGGCCGAGGTCGACGGTGAGCAGCTGTCGTCCGCGGAGATCGCCTCGTTCTTCATGCTGCTGTCCGCTGCCGGCAACGAGACGACCCGTAACGCCATCAGCCACGGCATGGTGGCCCTGAGTCGATACCCCGACGCTCGGGCGACATGGTGGGCCGACTTCGACGGCATCGCAGCCACTGCGGTCGAAGAGATCGTCCGGTGGGCCAGCCCGGTGATCTTCATGCGGCGCAATCTGACCGAAGACATCGAACTCGGCGGCGTCCGCATGAAAGCCGGCGACAAGGTGTCGATGTGGTACAACTCGGCCAACCGCGACGAAGCCAAATTCGACAACCCGTGGTTGTTCGACGTCACCCGAAACCCCAACCCGCACTTCGGATACGGCGGCGGCGGAGCGCACTTCTGCCTGGGCGCCAACCTGGCCCGGCGCGAGATCCGCGTGCTGTTCGAGGAACTGCACCACCAGATCCCCGATATCGTCGCCGCCGAGGAACCGGCCATCCTGTCGTCGGCATTCCTTCACGGCATCAAGCGGCTACCTGTCCGCTGGACCCCGCCGGATTGACCGCGCACGAGGATTCCTCACGAGCATTCGTCGAAACCCTTTCCCCGCCGACTTCCCGCGGCCGTAGGTTGGACAGGAACACCTCGACGAAGGACTGGTGATGATCGACCGGCTGACCGACGCGCAGACGGTTGGCTTGTCCCTGGTCATCCTCGGCGTGATGTTCGCAGTCGGCTGGATTGTCCGCGCGGGCCTCGGTTTCCTGCGCGCATTGTTCATCCCGTCGAGCATCGTCGCGGGTTTTCTCGTGTTGCTCCTGGGGCCTCAGGTTCTCGGCCATCTCACTGACACAGGCGGGCTCTTTCCCGCCCGAGTGCTCGACATCTGGCGGGTCATGCCGGGTCTGCTGATCAACGTGGTCTTCGGGGCGATCATGATCGGCAAGACCCTCCCCAAGCCTCGACAGCTCTGGCATGCCGCCGCCCCGCATGCGTTGTTCGGCACGTTCCTGTCGCTCGGGCAGTTCGCTTTGGCCGGCGCTGCGGTCCTCTTCCTCCTTGGGCCTGTCTTCGGGTTACCGCCTGCGGCGGGAGCGCTGCTCGAAATGTCGTTCGCCGGTGGGCACGGCACGATCGCGGGCATGGGCCAACTGCTCACCGACGCCGGGGCTCCGGAGTTGGTGGACGTCGGCCTGGGTCTGGCAACGATCAGCATGATCACCGGTATCGGAGTGGGCTCTGCCCTCGTACGGTGGGCGGTCCGCAGCCCCAAAGTAACGGTGGCACGCAATGTCGCGCTCACCGCGCGCGACGACTACGACGTCGACCGCATCCGGGTGGCCCCTGCCGACAACCGCGATCGCACCGACGACGGCATCCACGCCACCGTCCTCGCCTTCGCTCTGATCGCCGCCGCGATCCTGTTGGCCATCGGATTGCTGTGGGGATTGCGGTTTGTTGCAGGACAATTCGGCTCAGAGATCTTCGACAGGCTCCCGCTGTTCCCCATCACCGTCATCGGTGGCTTCATCGTGCAGTGGCTGGCGACCAGGACCGGGCAGGCCGCCAACATCGACAAGCGGGCGGTGGACGGCATTTCCGCGATCGCCCTCGACGCGCTTCTGGTGTGCGCGATCGGCACGATGTCGTTGGCGGCACTGGGTTCGAACGTCCCGGCGATCATCGTCTTCACGGTGATCGGCGTGCTGTGGAGCGCGGTCTCGTTGATCTGGCTGGGCCGACGATTCCACCGCCGCAATTGGTTCGAGCACACCGTCGCCGACTTCGGGCAGTCACGGGGAAACGTCGCAACCGGATTCGTGTTGGCGGACATGGTCGATCCGCAGAGGAATACCAGCACGGCAAACGATTACGGATACAAGCAACTCATCTACGAGCCGATCCTCGGCGGCGGGCTTCTCACTGCTCTCTCGGTTCCGCTGATCACCGACTTCGGGCTCCCGACTTTCACGGCCGTGAGTTTCGGGCTCCTGCTTGTCATCGGCGCGTGGGGAGTCATGCGGGGCAGACAACCAACTGGATAAGCCTCTCCCCCATCGCGGAGATTACGGGCCGAACTCATCTTGGGCTGAAACGCGCAACGATCCGCGTGGTTCCACCGTTTACAGCAGTCACATCGTTAACATCGCGCGGTGTACGAAATGCCCGATTCCACACGCGTCACCCGCCGTGATGCGCTGCGCTACGCCGGCGCACTGGCCGGTCTCGGCGCCGCGGCGCTGGGTCTCGGCACGCCCACAGCGGCCGCCGCGGCTCCTACGCTGATCGACTTCGCCGCCAAACAGATCCCCGCCGAGCACATCCGCGCTGCCGGCCACGCAGGAGTGGTGAACTACGTCTCGACATCGCGTCCGGGCTCGTCGTTCGGCGCCAAGCCGATCACCCTGCCCTACGCCCAGTCTCTGACCGCCGCAGGTCTGGCAATCGTCAGCAACTATCAGTACGGCAAGCCGGGGGGCACCGCACCGTCGGACTTCCTGCGCGGCTACGCGGGTGGCATCGCCGACGCGCGCACCGCGTGGCAGCTGCACACCGCGGCCGGTGGCGGCCAGAGCGCACCGGTCTTCTTCACCATCGACGAGGACATCGACCGTGACACGTGGAATCGCGTTGCCCTGCAATGGTTCCGCGGCATCAACTCGGTGCTCGGCGTACAACGGACCGGCGTCTACGGCGGTATCGATGTATGTCAGTGGGCCCTCGCCGACGGAGTTATCGGGCGATCCAGCACTCCTGGCCGCGCCTGGGCCTGGCAGACCAAGGCCTGGTCGGGTAATCGAGTCCACCCCGCGGCCGTCCTCTATCAGCGCATCGTGAGCACCGCGTCCAATCCCGGCCCGCTGGTCGGCGGGCTCGAAGTCGATGTGAACGACGCCCTGGCCTCCGACGTCGGCCAGTGGAACCTTCACCGCTGACCAGACGGCCGGCAGCGCGCATTCGTCGTCATACGGCCGAAACACGCCGCGGTTAGGTTAATCGGGACGCCGTCCCGAGAGGAGCCGACCATGAGCGCGCCAACGCGGGCCACCTACCGCACCATGGCCGAGGGCACCGCGCAGGACTATGCCCTCATCGAGCGTGCGGAGGCGGCGAACAACGCCGGATTGGTCGATCGCGTCCTGGGTTTGGTCGAAGCACTTGCCGACGGTGAGCAGGCCTACCCGGTCAGCCGGCTGGACCATTCGCTGCAGTCAGCGACTCGTGCCTTCGACGACGGCCGAACCGCCGAGTATGTCGTCGCTGCCCTCCTGCACGACATCGGCGACACGTTCGCGCCCCACGCTCACGGGGCGTTCGCATCCGCCGTCATCGCGCCGTACGTGTCAGAGCGCACAGCCTGGATCGTCAAGGTGCATCCAGAATTTCAGCAGTATTACTACGCGCCGCACATGGGCGGGGTTCGCGACGCCCGGGAACGCTACCGCGGACATCCGTGGTTCGGCGACGCGGTGGAATTTTGTGAGAAGTACGACCAGAACTGCTTCGACACACGTTTCGAACACCGGCCGCTTGCATTCTTCAGGCCTATGGTCGAGGACGTCTTCGCCCGCGAACCATGGCACGCCGCGGAGTAGCCGCCCCAGGGATCAGGCGGCCTCGTGGTTGGTGGGGGCCGCGCACGAGGCACAGTCCGGGCTGTCGATGTCGAGTTGCCCGCAGGTCGGGCAGATGAACGGAATCATGAGGTTTCCTTCGTCTCGCGGTCCGACGCCGGCTTACTTCGACGTTGGCGCATTGTTACCCCGCCCCGTCGTGCCCGAAACGTTATCGGCGGGCGGCTAACCCAAGCTGTTCCGGAAGCGGCGCATCCCGGCGATCCACCGCTCGTAGTCGGCGCCTTTCTGTCGATACATGGTCAGCACCTCGGGATGCGGTAACACCAGGAACGTGCCGTCGGCGATCGCCTGGACGACCAGGGCAGCAACCGCGTCCGGGTCGATCACCGCGCCCGCGCTGGTGACCGAGGCGCCTGCCACTCGGATCTCTTCGTCCGGCGATTCGGCCATGCCGCGCAGGAGCGGCGTGTCCACCCCCATCGGGCACACGCAGCTCACCCCGATCCCCTTGTCCCCGTAGCGGATGGACAACCACTCGGCGAATCCGACGGCGGCGTGTTTGGTCACGCTGTAGGGCGCCGCGCCCAACTGGGTGAGCAGACCGGCGGCCGACGCGACCGAGACGAAGTATCCGCGGCCGCGCTCAAGCCATTCCGGCACAACAGCTTTGGCTGCTCGGATGTGAGCGCGCAGGTTGACGTCAATGATCCGATCCCACGCGGCTTCGTCGTCACCGAGCCCGGACTCACCGGCGATGCCGGCATTGGCGACGTAGACGTCGACTGGTCCGTACGCGCCGCGCGCGGCGTCCAGGAGAGCGGCGATACCCTCGGCGCTCGAGGCGTCCGCCGCCACCCCGACGCCACCGATCGACCCGGCGGTCTCGGCGACCGCGTCTGCATCGATGTCGCCGACCACCACCGAGCACCCGGCCGCGGCCAGCGCCGCCGCAATGGCCCTGCCGATGCCCGAACCCGCTCCGGTGACCACCGCCACCGCTCCGTCGATGTCCACGGGGACATGTCTAGCGCACCGGGCGAAGATCGCGCGGCCCGGTTGGTGGCCAGGCCAGGGACCAAATGTTGCTGGAAGTGACTATCGCGACAGTTTATAGTGCAACATCGCCGTGATTTGCTTTGGTTCTTCTTTGCGCATCGGCTATTCTTGCTGAGGCTTTAGGCGTCCCGGACAGTTCTGCCACCGGGCGGTGCAGGAAGGGGCCGCGATGCCCAAGACCGCCCGTGTCGCAATCGGCGCCGCGGTCTTCTTCGTCGCCTTCGTGGTCTGGATCTTCAGTGGCTGGTCGCAGGGCAGCACCGTCGAAGCAATCGACGACATCGTGTTCGTGATTCTGGGCGTTGTTGCAGCCATCTTCACCGCCCTGGCGGCGCGGGCGGTGCATGGGCGAATGCGCGCCGCGTGGGTCGCCATCACGATCGGAATGGTGGGCTGGGCACTCGGCGAGTTGCTGTGGGCCTACTACGAGCTCGCTCTCGAGGAGCCGCCGTTCCCCTCACTGGCCGACGCGGCGTATTTGGTCATGCCGCTCGGTTTCTGCGTGGGCCTGCTGCTCTTCCCCGCCGGCAGCGGCCAATCGCGAGCCCGCACGCTGCTCGACGGAGTGATCGTGGCAGGGTCACTCTTCCTGGTGAGCTGGGTGACCATCCTGAGCCCGATCTACTCTGCCGGGTCGGACAGCACGCTGGCCATGGTCATTTCGCTGGCGTATCCGCTCTCGGACGTGGTATTGCTGACCATCGCGGCGCTGGCCTGGCTGCGAGCAGCAGATGACCAACGCCGGGTGTTGAACGCACTGACCTTGGCGCTGGTCTTCATCGCCCTGGCCGACAGTGGCTTTGCCTACCTGACAGCGAAGAATGCGTATACCAGCGGAGGCGTGATCGACGTCGGATGGGTCGCCGGCCTCCTGCTCATCATGGTGGCGGCCACCTCCAGCCGCGACGAGGTCCGGCTGCCGAAGGCGCGAGCCGACGTGACGAGTTGGGCGTCGGTCTGGTTTCCCTACGCCCCGCTGCTTCTGGCCGGCATCGTCGCCGCTGCCGAGCCGGCGACCGTTTTCCAGACCCCGCTGGTGGGGACCGTGGGAACGCTGCTGATGCTGGCGGTGCTGGGCCGCCAGTACCTGGCGGTGACGGAGAATCGCCGGCTGCTGGCGACCGTCGCCGAACAGGCGCTGCGGGACCCGCTCACCGGCCTGGCCAACCGCGCGATGTTCTCCGACCGTCTCGAGGAGGCGATGCAACGACGGGAGCGCGACCGTGGGTCGGTGGCGCTGATCATCTTGGACCTCAACGATTTCAAGCTCGTCAACGACGCTCTGGGCCACCCGGCCGGCGACGAACTGTTGAACCGGGCCGGTGAGCGGATCCTGGGTTGTGTCCGTAACAGCGACACCGTCGCCCGTCTCGGCGGCGACGAATTCGTCGTGCTCATCGACGACGACACCTTGCGCGAGCACGCCGATCAGATCGCGCAGCGCATCGCGGAGTCCTTCGACAAACCCTTCACCATCGAGGGTCAGGAGCTGTTCATCAGGCCCAGCGTCGGGCTGGCGGTGGCGGGCCCCGACGAGCCCGCGGCGACGGCCGAAGACTTGGTCAAACGGGCCGACACGGCGATGTATGCCGCCAAGAAGACCCGCACCCCCGGTGTGCAGCGGTACACCCACGAACTGCACCTGGACAACTCGCCCGACAACGGTCTGATCCAACGGTTGCACAGTGCGCCGTCACCCGAGGACGCCGCGTCGAAGCAGCTGCTTGGTGAATTGCGCGAGGCCATCGACTCCGTTGAGCTCACGTTGGCCTATCAGCCCAAGTTCAACCTCATCACCGGCCGCATGGTGGGCGTCGAAGCCTTGATCCGCTGGCCGCACCACCGCCGCGGCCTGCTCAGTCCGGACGAATTCCTGCCTTTGGTTCGACACCACGGCCTGATGCGGCCGGTCACCGATCTGGTGATCAACACCGCGCTCGACGCCGCACTCGGGTGGCATCAGGCGGCAGTGCATCTGCCGGTGGCGGTCAACATGTCGGCACCGCTGCTGGCCGATCCCCACCTGCCCGCCCGAATCCGCCGATCGCTGGCCGATCGCGATCTGCCGGCCAGTGCGCTGACCGTCGAGATCACCGAGGATCTGGTGCTGGGAAATATGGAGGGCACCCGCGATGTCCTGAACCAGTTGCGCCGCAGCGGTATTCGCATTGCCATCGATGACTTCGGCACCGGCTACTCCACCTTGTCGTACCTGTGCGAGCTGCCCGTCGACGAGGTCAAGCTGGACCGGCGGCTCGTCGTCCAGATCTTGGACGATGCGCGGGTGGCGACCGTGGTTCGCGCCGTGATCACGCTTGCCCACGAACTGGGCTTGATCGTCGTGGCTGAGGGCGTCGAGGATGCTGAAATCGCCACGTGTCTCATCGAATTCGGCTGCGACGTGGTGCAGGGCTTCTATTTCAGTGTGCCGCTGTCCGCCGAACAGGTGTTGCTGTTGGCCGCTGAACACGAGCGCCAGGTCCCGGGCATGGGCTCGGACCCAATGAGCGGCAACGCTGTGACTCTGGGAACACACCGTGCCCGATCCGGGCGTGATTTGTGATGATGGAGGGGCGGTAATCGCTTCGGCGAAGGAGGTGGCGATGACGCCGACACAGACTCCACCGAGCGCCCCTGTCCTGCTCTACGACGGCGTGTGCGGTGTGTGCAACGCCGCGGTGCGCACCATTCTTCGATACGACCATCGCGGAACGCTAGGGTTCGCCGCGCTGGACAGTGACTTCGCGCGCGAGACGATCTCTCGCCACCCGGAGCTGGCAGGCCTCGATACCGCCGTCTTCGTGCGTCATCCCGAGGAGCCCGGCGAGGCGGTGTATGTCCGCTCCAGCACCCTGCTGCAGGTTGCGGCATACCTCGGTGGCTGGTGGCGATTGACGTTGGCGGCGTACATGATTCCGCCGGCCGTGCGTGACTGGCTCTACGGCAGGTTCGCCGCCGTGCGCTATCGCGTCGGAGGGCGATACGACACCTGCCCCATTCCGACCGCTGACGTGCGCAGCCGATTCCTCGACTCGGCCTACTGACTGACGTCTTTATAACCGAAGCCGTCGAGACCTTTCGTTGCGGCATTGGCGAACCCGGTCTTTGATCTCCGGTATCGCTTCGCTAGCGTCACTGAGACATACGAACGGAGGTTCACATGGCCGAGCGCATTCCGATGGTCGATTACCTGGTGCTCGACGACGGTGAACCCCACCTCGTGGCGCATAAGTGCACATCCTGCGGTGCCCGGTTCTTCGACCGGCGCAATGCTTGCGCGAAGTGTTTCGCCACCGAATTCCAGACGGTTCCGGTCGCCACCGAAGGCACGGTGCGCACGTTCACCATCGTCACCTTCGCCGCGCCTGGTGTGCCGGTTCCCTTCGTCGCATCCGTCGTCGACTGCGACGGCACTCAGGTGCGCGCCAATCTCGTCAATGTCGAGCCCGACCCCGAACACGTCCACGACGGCATGAAGGTGCGCCTGAGCACGTACTCGCTCGGCAGCGACACAGAAGGCACCGAGGCCATCGGATTCGGCTTCGAGCCCATCGCCTGACTCCCCCACCACGCAACCGCTTCCAAGGAGATGTCATGAGTGCCAGCGACGAGATCTGGATCCTGGGTATTCGGATGACCAAGTTCGGCAAGCAAGCCGATAAGGACACCGTCGACCTGGCCGCGGAGGCCGCCATGGCGGCGCTGCAGGACGCCGGCGTGAGCATGGCCGACATCGGCGTACTGGCCGCGGGCAATCTCATGAACGCCAGCGCCGGCATCGGCCAGCAGCTGCAGAAGCAGGTCGGCCAGACCGGCATCCCGGTGTACAACGTCGCCAACGCCTGCGCCACCGGAGCCACCGCTCTACGCACCGCGATCATGGCCGTCAAGGCCGGCGAAGTGCGCTACGGCATGGCCGTCGGAGTGGAAAAGCTTTCCGGGGCAGGGCTTCTGGGTGCCGGTGGCCGAAAGAAAGACGACTCCGGGGTGTGGGAGCCGTCAGGCCGTTTCGGTGCCGTTGCGCCGATCGACGGGCGCATCGGCACCGAGGCCATGCCCGGCGTGTTCGCCCAGATCGGCACCGAATACGGGCACAAGTACGGCGGAACCAGCTTCGAGTTGTTCGCCAAGATCAGCGAGAAGAACCATGCGCATTCGACGTTGAATCCGCTGGCCGCGTACCAGAAGCGCTTCACCCTCGATCAGATCATGAACGACGTCATGATCGCCTACCCCAACACCCGCCCGATGTGCTCGGCCAACTGCGACGGCGCGGCGGCCGCGATCGTGTGCAACGGTGAAACTCTCAAGACGCTGTCGGCCGAACAACGCCGGCGGGCCGTGAAGGTGTCGGCATCGGTGTTGACTACGGATCCGTACGAAGAGGGCTGCCAGGTCCTGCCGAATGTCAACACCCTGACGCGCAACGCGGCCGCCACCGCCTACGAGCAGGCCGGCGTCGGCCCAATGGACCTCGACCTGGTGGAACTGCACGACTGCTTCGCGACCGCCGAGTTGGTCCACTACGACAACTTGATGCTGTGCGAAGAAGGCGGCGCAGCAGACTTTTTCAACTCGGGCGCCACCTGGCGTGACGGTTCGACGCCGGTTAACGTTTCCGGTGGCCTCCAATCCAAGGGCCATCCGATCGCGGCGACCGGCATCGCGAACATTTGGGAGATTTGCCACCACCTGCGCGGTGAGGCCGGTGACCGGCAGATCGAGAACGCCAAAGTGGGCTTGGCCCATGTCATCGGCCTGGGATCAGCCTGCGGTGTGCACATCTTAGAGAAGTCAGCGGCCTGAGTCGGCGGAACCCAGGTCAAACAGAGGCTCGACCATGAGGGCTACCGTGTGGTCGACGACACCCCGATATCGACCAGCGATGCTGCTCGTCCGAACAGATGGCCCTGCGCCAATCCGCATCCGGCGGTGAAGATCGTCTCGGCTTGATCGGCGGTTTCGATACCTTCGGCAATCACGTTGAGGCCCAAGGCTTCACATAGCCCGATGACCGACCGGTAGAGGGTGAGGTTGCGTCGTGGGTCGACGCCCAGCGCGAGGCCCCGGTCCAATTTCACGATCTGCACCGGCAACTCGTGCAGGTAGGTCAGCGAGTTGTAACCGGCACCGAAATCGTCCAAAGCGACCCTGATGCCAAGGTCATTCAAGCGTCTGATGGCGGCCGCCCCCTCGACCAGGTCGACGATCGGAACCGTCTCGGTGATCTCCAGGACCAACCGGGCTGCCGGCAGGCCGTGGCGCTCGAGTGTGCGCGTGACGACACCCTCGAATCCCGCACTGCCGAGCCTCGCCGCGCCGATATTGACATGGACGTCCATATCGAGGCCGGCATCCCGAACGTCGGCGCAGGCCTGATCGAGCACCAGTGCATCCAGCTGCGCGCCCAACCCGTTTGCCTCCGCGAGGGCGACGAAGGTCTGCGGCGGGATCTGCATGCCACTCGGCGTCGTCCACCTCGCGAGTGCCTCCACCGCCACCGGCGCCCCGTGCGGTAGCTCGACGATCGGCTGGTACTTCAGCCGGAAGCCTTGCGGTGTACCACCTTTCGCCTGGCGCAGGGCCGTCGGAAAGTCCTCCGACACACTGAACGCCGGCCGGTAGACCACCGCGGTGTCCTTGCCCAGCCGCTTGCCCGTGTACATCGAGATGTCGGCTTGCCGTAGCAGATCATCCGACGTCGGGGCCAGGCCGTGATGCCCCGGACTGACCAGACCCATGCTCGCCCGCACCCGGATCGACGTCCCGTGGACCGAGAACGGGCTGCGCAGCGCGACGCGTAGTTGGTCGGCGACGATCTCGGGCGTTCCGACTTCACCGGCGATGAGGATCGCGAACTCGTCTCCCCCGATGCGCGCGAGCGTGTCGTCGCGCCCGAGGCAGCTGCGGAGGCGGGAGCTGATGGCACACAGCAGCTCGTCGCCGGCCGCATGCCCGAATCGGTCGTTGACCTCTTTGAAGTCGTCGATGTCGACGAATATCAGGACGAACGGCCCATCGCGTATCGCCTCGTCGAGCCGCTGCGCCAGCAGCAGTCGGTTGGGCAGGTTGGTCAGCGCGTCATGATGGGCCTGGTGTGCGAGTCGACGCTTGGCATCGACGAGCTGTTCGGTCAACATCCGCTGTATCCGCATCGCGACCAGGTAACGGGTCGCGACAAGCAACGCCAGCGCCAGATAGGTCGTCGCGAAGAAGACGTCGATCCCCCGCCCGACGATCACCTGGAACGTGAGGAGCGCCGTGCTGCCCATGAATCCGACGTAGGGAAGGGTCAATTGGGCCCAGTTGGTCGGCAACTCGTTCTGCGGGCGGGGCCGTGGGGGCAGTTCGAGCAGGCTCCACGCGATCAGCAGCGGCGCGACGATGAACCCGGCGCCGATCCACAGATCCAGGCTCGACATGTCGACGCTGCGAAGGTAGGCCAGCAGCCGGTCGGAGGAAACGAGGGTGATGACTGCGGCGGCGAGCAACATGTAGTTGGCGCGGCCCAGCCGGTACGGCGGGTACCACATCGCGATGAGCACCGCGATCATCACCACCACCATTTCGACCGCGGCGATGGCGAGCACCACCGTGGTGTTGGTCGATCGAGGAAGAGCTGCGCTGTCTATGGCACCCGGACGAGCCAGGTAGATGAACTGAGAAAACGACAGTGCGCTTATCAGCCCGTCCAGGACGGTGGTCAAGACCTTGCGCCAGGTGAGCCCCCTGGCCGGGGAGCCGTGATCGCGCCCGGCGCGAATCAGCAGGACCATCGCCGTGGAAAAGAAGAACGCGCCAACGAAGTAGGCGACCACACTCAGCCATGGCGCCGTGGCATGCCGGTCGGCAAAGCCCGCCAATTGCCACCCGAGTTCGGCCGCCAGGAAAATTGCCACCGCCGCGAGCAGGGACATTCGCCACCACCGTGACAGGCCGGTCACCCGGGGTATGACGGCCAACCCGACCACCAGTGCGGCAATACAGACAATTGCTTCGAGAGCGAATTGCACCCGTAGAGCTGTCGACACTCCCCATACGCCGACCGCGTTGATCGCTGCCGCCGCGATCACGGCGGCAGTCAGCCCGCAACCCAGGCGGCGACTCCCAAGCGACAACGCGTCCCCTCCAGCCCGCGGCGTTGACCGCCAATAGCGTGGCAGAATAGCGTGGCGGCTGGACCGTTATCGCTCAACTCGGTGCGCCAAGCACTCGGCCGGCAAATTGATCAGGCACCCGTATGCATCGCTTCGCGAGCGGGTACTTCAACGCTAATGAGGTTCAATCGAATGGGTGATGACCGACCCAAGGTGCTCATCATCGGAGGCGGCTTCGGTGGACTGTTCTGCGCCCGCCGGCTCGGCCGCGTCGATGCGGATGTCACGCTGCTCGACCGCGCGGCCTGCCATGTGTTCCAGCCGCTGCTGTACCAATGCGCAACCGGGACGCTGAGCATCGGGCAAATCAGCCGGTCGCTGCGCGAGGAATTGGCGCACCATCGCAACGTCACCACCCTGCTCGGTGAGGCCATCAAACTCGACGCCGAAGCACGTCGGGTCACGGCCCGCCGGCCCGACGAGTCGATGTACGAACTCGACTACGACTATCTGGTGATCGCCGCGGGCATGCGCCAGTCCTACTTCGGTAAAGAGGAATTCGCCGCCTGGGCCCCGGGTATGAAGACACTCGACGATGCGTTGAGCATCCGTCGCCGAGTCTTCGCGGCGTTCGAGATTGCCGAGACCTTGCCGCCCGGCCCGGAACGCGACGAGTGGCTCACGTTTGCAGTGGCGGGCGCCGGTCCCACCGGCGTGGAATTGGCCGGGCAGATAAGGGAACTCGCAACCCGCGCGCTGGCCAATGAGTTCCACAGCATCGATCCGGAGGAAGCGCGGGTCCTGCTGTTCGACGGGGGCGATCGGGTGCTCAAGAGCTTCGCGCCCGCGCTGACCGATCGTGCCGCACGCGAGCTCGAGAGGCTGGGCGTGGAAATGCACTTCGGTGTGCACGTCAGCGACGTCCGACGCGACGGGGTGACAGTGAGCTCGAAGGACGGTGGCCCTGACCGGTATTACGCGACTCGCACCGTGCTGTGGACGGCCGGTGTCGAGGCTGTACCGTTCGCGCGGCATGCCGCGGAAGTGCTGGGCGCCAAGACCGACCGGTCGGGGCGAATCTCGGTCGACGCCGACCTCTCGGCGCCCGGGCATCCGGAGGTCTTCGTCATCGGTGATCTCGCGGGCCGGGACGGGCTGCCCGGCGTCGCGGAGAACGCTATGCAGGGCGGGCTGCACGTGGCCGGCTGCATCAAACGCGACCTCGGCCGAAGTGCGCGAAAGGACTTCCGCTATCGCGACCTCGGGTCAGCCGCGTACATCAGCCGCGGCCACGCCCTGCTGCAGGCCGGCCCGATCAAGCTCACCGGGCTCATCGGATGGCTGGGGTGGGGCTTCATTCACATCGCCTTCCTGACCGGCGTCCGCAACCGGTTCAGCACGGTCGCAACCTGGATGGCCTCCATCGCCCGCGCGAACCGCAGCGATCGCACCTTCATCCTGGGCGGCTCCGGTCATCCCGAGGAGCCCTACACCTGGCAGTCGGCGGTGCATCAGGGCCATCACGCAAGCCAGGAGAACAGGCGCCGCGACCAGAACGCCGGTTAGACCTGGCCCAGCGGTCTGCAGGCATTCGACACCGGGTTCCAGTACTGGCCGACCCCGCAGTCGGGTGGCAGCGGCACCAACGGTGGCTTGCAGCTGTTGCTGACCGGATCCCACCAGTCGCCGTTCTGGCAATCCAGCGGCACCGGTCCGGCCGGCGGCTGACATACATTGGCGACCGGATCCCACCACGAACCGTTCTGGCAATCGAGCGGTTCGGCGGAGGCGGCTGGTGCGAGCATCGCCATTGCCGCGATCGGCGCGCAGGCGGCAGTCAGAATGGTCGAACGACCCACGATCTTTCTCATGCCGTCAGCCTGCCCCGTCACCGTCGGATTCAAACGGCGCGCGTGTGGCGGTGCGCCCGAGGTGGCGGGCGAGAAAGCGCGCCGCCTCGTCGCGCAGATGTTCGGGAATCGGGTGATAGCGGCCCGGGTAGGCGTGGAGGGTCTTCTCCTTCGAGCCGAACGCGTCGAAGAGCGCCATCGCCGACGCACGATCGAAATCTGCATCATCCCAGGGGATCTGGTAATCGACCGGGATGGTCACCTGACGGGCAGCCCGGATCACGTTGTCGTCGACGAACCCGCCGCCGAAGCTGGCCGCGACGATCCGGGATTCGGCTGCTGCCAGCATCACTCCGATCACCCTACCCGTCGTGACGCCGGCGTAGCCGACCGGTGCGTCACGGCCGATGTCGGGCAGCGACTGCAGGGCGTCGAGGGTTCGTTGCCACTCCGGAACCGACCGCTGCGCCAATGACCGGGTGTAGTCGATGACGATCGGGGCAATCGATTCGCCCGCGGTGCGAGCCCGGTGGATCGCCTCGGCCCACTGGCGGTCGCGGCGATTTCGCGGGCGATCGCCATGTCCGGGCGCGTCGATCGCGGCCACTGTGAACCCGTAGGAAGCCACGACGTGCATTGCGGTGGCTACCAGGCCCGGTGCTTTCTTGTGCATGCCGCCGCTATGTCCCGCCAACAGCAGTGGCGAGTCGACCGCTCTGCATGCCGGTGACCACAGGACACCGGTGATCCCATCCAGGGTGAAATGGCGCTCGAGAATAGCGGATGATGTTGTCGCAGATATGAATTGCATGGTGTTGCCTCTCGGGATGCGTGTTTGGACGCTCCCGGCGACACCTACCGCTGCCGCTCGACGGTGAACGCGAGTGGGAGCACCCACATGGTTCGTTGGTTCATGGGTCTCACCTCCTCGCGTGATGTCACGGTCGCACGCACGCTATCAACGACCACCGGATGACGTCCACGCATTTTCGGCTCACCCGCGCCTGAGCGTCGGTCAGTTACCGGCGTCGACCTCACCGGCGGCCTGGACCAGCGTCGCGGCCGGGGCGGCGCCGCCGATCTTGCCCGCCACGAAGTCAGCAGCCTGGTCGGCCATGCCGTTGGTCTTGTATGAACTGTGCGCAGCACGGTTCAGCCCGCCGGGGTAGCACACCGGATCGCCTGCGGCGCAAAGCTGAATGGTCTTGCCTGCGTACAGGTCACCGATGACGATCGGGGGCGCGCTGCGGTCTGCCAGACCCAGGAACCAATCGTCGGGAGTCCCGAACAGAGCCACCGCGGCGACATGCGACGCGACGGAGGCGGGCAGCGGGCCGGAGAGATTGGCCGGCAGTGCGACCCCAGCCGGAACGGTGCTCGACGTCGTGTATCCCGCCACCGCAGCGCCCTGGGAATAGCCGCCCAGCACAATCTTTGTCGACGGGCACTCCGTGGCAACAGACTGAATCTTGTTGGCGGCGTCGGCAACTCCGTCGACCGCCTGCCCGAAGTTGAGCGACGCCGGGTAGTTCACGCCGTAGGCCTGAACTGTCTTGCCCGGCAGCCGAGCGGTCAGAGCATCGACGAAGGCCTGCCCGGTGGCGCCCACACCGGGCGCCTCGAAGGTGCCGCGGGCGAAGACCACCTCGACTGCGGCGCACGAGTCCTCGGCGGCATTGGCGGTCGCGGCGGGGCCGGCGAACAAACCGGCGACGACTGCGATCGATGCGAAAGTACCGAAAGCTGCCGTTCGAGCGGCCTTCTTCGTCCGCGCCAGCGATGTGTTCATCATGGTCGTCCCCGTCCTTGGAGTGGCTTCTGCCTGCTACAAGCGGGGACCGCCTAGCTGCGATTCCGCCGATGTCAAGTGATCTATCTCACCGGTGCGAAATCCGTCTGCCGGGATGGGTGACGACCCGTGCGGCGTTTGAGCTCCCTACGCGTCGTAGGCGCGCAGCAGTGCCCGCGTTCGCGCCCGGCCCTCGGACGACGGATCGAACGGTGCGGCGACATACTCGTCGACGCCTGCCGCGGCCAGTTCGTCGAGGCGGCCGCGGACGGTGTCCTCATCGCCGATGATCGCGGCGTCCTGCGGGCCGGCGTAGCCCTCGCGGTCGAGCATCGCCCGATACGACGGCAGCTGGCCGTAGAGCGCGAACTGTTCGGCCGCCTGCTTGCGAGCCGAGTCGACGTCGTCGGTGACGCTGATCGGCAATGACGCGGCAACCCGTACGGCGCCTTCGCGGCCGGCGTCGGCGGCCGCTTGCCGCAGCGTCGGGCCGACATGCTCGGCCAGCGTCTTGGGACCGGTCATCCAGGTGCAGGTGCCGGCCGTGCGCTTCCCGGCGATCTTGAGCAACTGCGGGCCGAGAGCCGCGATATAGACATCGGGTCGAGGTGCCCCGGCGATCATCAGGGCGCCGCGGGTGGTCACCGTCTCCCCTGCCGCATCGGCGGGTTCACCGGCCAGCAGCGGCAACAGCCCGTCGAGGTACTCGTTGAGCCTGCGCACCGGCTTGTCCCACGGGATGCCCCACATGCCCTCGGTGACCGCTTGATGGGTCATCCCCAGCCCGAGCGTGAAGCGGCCGCCCGACGCAAGGCTCAGCGTGAGCGCACGCTGAGCCATCAGCATCGGATGCAGGTTCTGAATCGGCACCACGCCGCTGGCCACCTCGATCGTGTCGACTTCATGCAGGGCGATCGCGAGCACCGTGAGAAGGTCTGGCTCGTAAGGCAATTGGCTCATCCACACGCGCGCGAAGCCCTCGTCGCGCAGCATTGCGAGGTTGGCGATCGTCGCGTCGATCGGAGATCCGCTACCCGATCCGCTGAGTTGCCCGAACATGGAAATCTGCATCACCAACACGCTCCTCTGCGTCACCGTCCGTCATCGTGCCGATCCGCTCGTCGACCCGATCCGCTCATCACTCTGCTGCACGCGGGCTCCGCACATCAAGCACCCGACGGCCTCGGCCAACCGTGACGTCTCGGTGACGAACGCGTCAATCCCATTCCCTGACTCCCCGGGTTCCCCAAGCTGATTGGCGAACATGGCCGCTGCGTCGGAAGCGAGGTAAGGCGCTGTGCTGCAACGGATGGCCTTGCTGGCTCTGGCAGCACCCCGTCGGATCGTCGCGGGCGCGGTAATTGTGATGGCGCTGGCCGGTCTGATCTGCGTGTCGGCGGCGGGCAATCTCAAGGCCGGCGGATTTGTGGACTCCCACGCCGAATCCGCGGCTGCCACCCATGTTTTGACCGAGACGTTCGGCCAGGGCGACATGCAACTGCTGTTCGTCGTGAGCGATCCGCAGAACGCGCAGAGCGCCGCCGCTCGCGCTGTCGGGGAAGCCATTGTCGATCGCGTGAGCAGTGATCCTTCCGTTGCGGCAGTGGCCTCGCCGTGGACGACGCCGCCCGCCCTCTCCGGTCGGTTGATCAGTAAAGACGGCCGCTCAGGTCTGGTCGCGGTGGCTCTTCGCGGCGGCGAGGACGCAGCACCCGAGCATGCCCAACGACTGACCGACCTCGTCATGGCCGGCCGCAACGACGCGAATCACGACATCGAGGTGATCGCCGGCGGCTCGGCGATGGTGTTCTCCCAGATCAATTCCCAGACGCAACGCGACGTCGTGGTCATGGAGTCGATTGCGATTCCGCTGACGTTCGTCGTTCTGATCTGGGTCTTCCGAGGCCTGGCCGCCGCGGCGCTGCCGGTGTCCGTCGGGGCGTTCTCGATCGTGGGCTCGATGGCGCTGCTGCGCATCATCGCGTCGTTCACCGACGTGTCCGTCTTCGCGCTCAGCTTGAGTGCGGCCCTGAGCCTCGCGTTGGCGGTGGACTACACACTGCTACTCCTCAGCCGCTACCGCGACGAGATCGCGGCCGGCGCACAGCCCGACCGCGCCCTGGTCACCACGATGGTGACCGCCGGACGAACAGTCCTGTTCTCAGCGCTCACCGTGGCGATGGCGATGGCCGCCCTGGCGCTGTTCCCGCTGTATTTCCTGAAGTCGTTCGCCTACGCCGGGGTCGCCACCGTGGCGCTGTGTTCACTTGCGGCCGTGACAATCACACCGGCCGCGATCGTGTTGATGGGCAGTCGGGTGACCGTCCGAGACGCGGTGGGCAGACACCGGCGGCCGAGCGACCGATTCTGGTACCGCACAACGGTATTCATGACGCGGCGGGCCGGAATAGTCGCGGTGGCCGGCTCGGCCGCCTTGCTGGCGCTCGGCTTGCCGTTCCTGGGCGTTCGATGGGGTTTGCCCGATGAGCGAGTGCTGCCGGGTTCGGCCTCGGCTTACCGCGTGGGTGAGATGCTGCGCACCGATTTCTCCGATAACGCCGAGGACGCGATCAAGGTCGTGCTGCCCGACGCCCGAGGGTTATCCAGCCAGGACATCGACGTCTACGCCCAAGCCGTGTCGCGGGTGCCCGGTGTCGCCGACGTCAGCACGCCGACAGCCTCGTTCGCCGCCGGCGCACGCGCCGGTCCGCCGGCGGGAACAGCGGGCGTCCGCGATGACGCGGCGTTCCTCACCGTGAGCACCACTGAACCGGCGTTCTCCCCCTCCGCCGTCAACACTCTCCGGGCCGTCGACGCGGCGCCCGGCCCCGGCGGCCGCGACGTGTGGCTGACCGGTCCCACCCAGGTCAGTCAGGACAGCCTGGCGGCGATCACCTCGCGGTTGCCGCTCGTACTCGGCGTCGTCGCCGCGGTGATGTTCGCGGTCATGTTCGCCCTGACCGGCAGCGTCGTGTTGCCGATCAAATCGCTGATCCTGACCTTGCTGTCGCTGATGGCCTCGTTTGGGGCGCTGGTCTGGGTGTTTCAGGAGGGCCACCTCGGCGCGCTCGGCACGACCGTCACCGGGACTCTGGTCGCCAACATGCCGATTCTGCTGTTTTGTATCGCGTTCGGTCTGTCGATGGACTACGAGGTGTTCATCGTCGCGCGGATCCGCGAGTTCTGGCTGGCCAGCGATCGATCACGGCACGCCAATGACGAAGCCGTCGCGCAGGGGTTGGCCCACACCGGCCGGGTGGTCACCGCCGCTGCCGCGATCATGACCATCTCCTTCGGTGCGCTGTTCGCCGCGAAGGTGTCCTTCATGCGGATGTTCGGAGTCGGACTGACCTTGGCCATCGTCCTCGACGCCACTGTGGTGCGGATGATGCTCCTGCCCGCCTTCATGCACCTGCTCGGCCGGCACAACTGGTGGGCCCCGGCTCGGCTGGCCCGCTGGCATGACCGCCTGACCAGCCATCCCCCGCCGCCGACCGAGTCGGTCAAATCCGTCAAAAAAGAACCCATCCATGGCGGCGTCGACTCCGAATGACGGATGGCATGGTTTCTGACGAGGAAGGGATCGGCCGTTGACGAGCGGTGACCGAGCCGGCACACCTGTGATGACGCACGTCCAGCCGTGGGGTGCACGGGCACCGCGCTGGCTTGACGATGTACGCACGGGCGCGCGCGCCCACATCGGCAACTTCGTGCGGGCCGAGTGCGTGCCGCGGCTGGCGCATTCCGGCGTCGACATCGCCGGTGAGGTACTCCAGGAGTTCGTCGACGGCGGCAAGTACCTGCGTTCGACGTTCATGTATCTGGGGTGGTTGTGCGGCGCCGCTCCCGACGAGCCCGCCTTGCGGGCATGCGCCAGCCTGGAGCTACTCCACGCGTTCGCGCTCATTCAGGACGACGTCATGGACGGTTCGGTCATGCGGCGCGCGATGCCGGCGGTGCATGTGCGGTTACGGCACTGGCACCGCGACCGCTCCCTCGGCGGGCCCGCCGATCGATTCGGCGAGTCGGGAGCGACGCTGCTGGCCGACCTGTGCCTGGTGTGGGCCGAACAGATGCTGCGACGAAGCGGGGTATCCGAGCCCGCCCTGGCTCGCGTGTGGCCACGCTACGACGATATGCGGGTGGAATTGGCGGTCGGACAATTCGCCGACCTGGTGGCCGGTTCCGGCGGCCTGCCCAACCTAGACGCCGTACTGGAGATGTTGCGCCGCAAATCGGGGAACTACACCGTCCGGCGGCCCCTGGAGCTCGGCGCAGCAATGGCGGGCGCGACACGGCAGTCCTCGAAGCGCTGTCGGGATACGGTAGTGCCATCGGGGAAGCCTTTCAGTTGCGTGACGACGTGCTCGGCGTGTTCGGATCTCCGGAGCTGACCGGGAAATCGGCGTGCACCGACATGGAGTCACGCAAAGCGACCAGCGTGTTGGTGGCGGCGCACGAATTGGCCGACGCCGGCGTGCGTTCCGAGCTCGACGAGGTGATGGCGCTGCGAAAACTGGACGACGCGGCGGTAGAGCGTTGGCGTTCGTTGGTGCGCGCCAGCGGGGCTGTGCAGTGGGTTGAGGAGCGGATCACCCAGTTGCGTACCCGCGCATTGAATCTCATTGAGGGTCTTGATATTCCGGAACAACCTCGCGGCGCCTTGGTCGGTATGGCGCACGCGTGCACGGTGCGGATGGCCTGAGCTGATCATGATCGGTTCCGAACTCGACGCCGCAGGTGTGCGTCAGCCAGAATTACGCGAGGCCTACCGGCGCTGCCGGGTGGTCAATGCCCGCTACGGCAAGACCTTCTTCCTGGCCACCCGGCTGCTCGCTCCGTACCAGCGACCTGCGGTGCACGCGCTGTATGGGTTCGCGCGCCGTGCCGACGACATCCTCGACGATCGCGACGCAGGGCGAAGTATCGATCAGCAGACCTCGGAGCTGACATCGCTGTCGAACAGGTTGTTCACCAGTTTGGTCGATCACGAACCGGGCGACGACGACCCGATTCTGGCGGCGGTGGTCGACACGGCACGGCGATACGACATCGGCTGGGAGTTGTTCGACGACTTCCTGGCTTCGATGCGGATGGATCTGACCGTCACCGACTATCCGGACCGCCGCGCGCTGGAGCGCTACATGTATGGCTCGGCCGAAGTCATCGGCTTCCAGATGCTGCCCATTCTGGGCACGATCGTGCCCCGCGAGGAGGCGGCGCCCTACGCCGCGGCACTGGGCAAAGCGTTCCAGCTCACCAACTTCCTGCGTGATGTCGACGAGGACCTCGCGCGCGGACGGGTGTATCTGCCCGCCGACGAACTCGCCGTCCATGGCGTCGATCGCGATCTGTTGGTGTGGTGTCACGAGAACCGGCGCACCGAAGCGCGAGTGCGTGCGGCGCTGATCGAACAGCATGCCCGCACCCGCGAGGTTTACGCACAGGCGTATCCCGGAATCGCTATGCTGCAGCCTATTTCACGACCGTGCGTCGAAACCGCGCTGAATCTCTACTCGAAGATCCTCTCGCGGATCGAAGCGCTGGACTTCGAGATCTTCACCCAACGCGCCACGGTGGGCACACCGCAGCGTGCCGTCGTCGCCGCAGGCGGCCTCGGACGGGCGTGGGCCGCCCGCATCCGGGACAGGTCCCAGCCGCGATGGCGGTAGTACTGGCGTACACCGCACCCGCGCTGGGCCATCTCTTTCCGTTCTGCGCGCTGTTGACGGAGCTCGCCGCGCGTGGGCACCGGGTGCACGTTCGCACGCTTGCGGCGGGAGTGCCGCTGTGCCGTCAGCTCGGGTTCGACGCTCACGCCGTCGATCCGCGTATCGAGGCGTTGCAGAGCGCAGGGCCCGCCGCCGGCGGTGTGCTGCGCGCGGCAGGCAACACCGTCCGAGTACTCGGTCAGTGTGCCGAGTACGAGGTCGACGACTTCCGCGACGCGGTGGCCGACGTCCAGCCCGACATTTGTCTGATCGACGCCAACAGCTGGGGAGCGCAGTCCGCCGCTGAGACGACGCCGAGACCGTGGGCGGTGCTCAGCCCGTTCATCCCCTATCTCCGTTCACCCGGGTCCCCGCCGTTCGGCGCGGGTGTCGCACCGCGACCGGGCCCGATCGGCTTCGTCCGCGATTGCGGCATACAGATGGTGACCAGTGCGATCTTCGACGTGCCGTTCCGGGCTGAAATGACGCCGGTGCGAGACGGTCTCGGACTACCCAGGGTGCGAAACGCCGACCAGCTACTGCGGCGCGCGCCGCTGCTACTGGTCGCCACGGGCAAGCCCTTCGAGTATCCGCACACCGACTGGGGACCGAACGTCGAACTTATCGGGCCGGCCGCCTTCGACCCGCCAAGCAGTGAAGACGAAGCGTGGCTGCACCACATCGATGCGCCGATCGTGCTGGTGACAACGTCGTCGCTCGCGCAGGCCGACAACGTCTTGGTCGGTGCCGCCATCGAGGGGCTCAAGGGCTTACCTGTACACATCGTGGCGACGCTGCCCGGTGGCGGCAATGTCGATGTGCGACAACGGCCCGGCGTGACCTTGTCGCGATTCACCGCGCACTCGGCGATCCTCGAGCGGTCGGTCTGCGTTGTCACCCACGGCGGAATGGGCATCACACAGAAGGCCTTGGCACGTGGAATCCCGGTCTCCGTAACGCCTTTCGGGCGTGATCAGTTCGAGGTGGCGCGGCGGGTCGAGATCGCGCGGTGCGGGACACGGTTACCCGCGCGCCGACTCACCAAAGAGCGTCTGCGGTCGGCCGTCGAAGAAGCGATGACGATGGGTGAGGGTGCCGCCGCGGTTGCGGCCGGGTTCGAAGCCACCGGCGGCGTGGGTCGCGGTGCCGACCGCCTGGCGGGCCTGCTGCAGAGCTGGCCGCTGCGGACGCCGTGACGGACAGTGCCGCGCGAGGCTAGACGAGGCCGAGGCGGGCCGCCTGCGCGACCGCCGCTGTGCGCGAGGCGGCCCCCAACTTGCGGCGGATGTTGGCGACATGGCGGTGCACCGTGTGCGGGCTCAGCTGGAGCTGCTCGGCGATCTCGCGGTCGCCGAGACCGCGCGCGACGCAACCGAGGATCTCGCGCTCACGACGGGACAGCAGGACGGGTTCGCGCGGGTCGGCAACCGGGACCGGCGGTGCGTGCGATGCCAGGCCCTGCCGGCACGCCCGAACGACGGAGTCGACGTCGCCGTGCCAGGGAAAGTGCGATTGTCCTTGCAGCGGAATGAATGTCGCGCCGGAGATAGCGGCGGCGACCTCTCGCCCGAGCCGGTACGGCACCGCGCGGTCGTCCCGGCGATGCACCACAGTCGTCGGCCGGCGGACACGCGGAAGATATTCACGCACGTCGAACCGGTAGACGAGACTCAAGAGTTCGGCGGCCGTTTCGGCGGTCGCCGAGTCACGCTGCAACCGCGCGAAGCGTTCGTGCTCCGTCGCGTCGGCGCTGCCGAGGAAGATGTCGCTGAGCATCCGCGAACCGAGTCCCCAATGTGCGCGCACCGCCGCCACGATCGCGTCTCCCACCCCGGGAGCGGTCAACGCCTCGCCATGGGGGTACGAGCCGTACAGCACAAGCCGGTCGACGCGGTCCGGAAACGTGGCGGCAAAAGCGGTCGCGGTGCAGCTGCCCGATGACCCGCCGATCAGCGACACACGATCCAGCTCGAGCTCGTCGAGCAATGCCCGCAGCATCGCGACCTCGCCGTCGAGAGTGAGATCGCCTTCGTGCATCTCGCGGTCGGACATCCCTACGCCGAGCCGGTCGTAGCGGATCAGGGTGTGGCCCTGCGCGACGCCCTCCCAGAACTGCCGCACGTCAGGGTTCTGCCAATCGAGCTCGAGATGGCTCACCCACCACGCCGGCGCGACCAGTGGCGGCCCGTCCCCGCGCACCTCGTACGCCAGACGACGCGCGCCGACCGGCAGGAAGCGGATCTCCGATTTGTCGAGCATCGACTGCGAGCCTACGACGTACCGGCGGCTGCGCCGGGATCTTTACGGCAGTGCCTGCAGCCCCGCGCCGGTGAGCAGGCCACCCCGCGATCTCGGTGTAAGCAACTCTCCCAGCTGTGCGGCGTATGCCTCTGTGGTGCGCTACTGCCGCGCTGGGGGCTGCCGCACTCGCTGCCGGCGGCCGAAATGGGCGACAGCCACTGGACCGTGGCCGCCGCCTATCTCGAAAGTGGTTGTGCGGCTAGGACTGCATCTGCCCCAGGGTGACCTCAACGGTGCGCGACGCCCCCGACGGGTCGTCGTAGGTCAGCGTGACGTTGTCACCGGGCGCCTTGGAGTGGATGGCCGCAACGAGCGACTCCGGGCCGTCGATCACCTTGTTGTCCACCTTGGTGATGATCGCGCCCTTCGGCAGACCCGCAGTGGCCGCGGGGCTTCCGTCCGCGACGCCGGCGATTATCGCACCATGTGCGCTGTCGTCGGAGCTGAGCTGCACCCCGAGCGAGGCATGCTGCACGGTCCCTGTCGAAACCAGTTCATCGGCAATGCGTTTGGCCTGATCCACCGGAATCGCGAACCCGAGCCCGATCGAACCGCTCTGCGCTGCTTGTGAATCCTGGCCGCCGCCAAGGGACGCGATGGCCGAGTTGACCCCGATCAGATCACCGTTCATATCGACCAGGGCGCCACCGGAATTGCCGGGATTGATCGCCGCGTCGGTCTGGATGGCGCTCATCACGGAATGCTGACCGGACTGCTCGTCGCCGGTCGCGACCGGACGGTCCAGAGCGCTGATGATGCCGGTGGTCACCGTGCCCTGCAGACCCAGCGGGGAGCCGATGGCCACGACGTTCTGCCCCACCTTTAGATCCTTCGACGAGCCGATGGTGATCGGGGTGAGTCCGGAGACGTTCTGGGCGCGAACCACCGCGATGTCGTCGGCGGGATCGGTGCCCACGACCGTGAACGGCACGGTGCGGCCGTCGGAGAACGTGACGGTCGCTTCCAGGCCGCCGCTGCTCTGACCGAACGGCCGGACGCTGCGGCCGCCGGGCAGCTGGCCGCCGGGTCCACCCTCAGTCGCCATCGGCCCGTCACCCGCGGCCTGCGCGGCCGCGGCCACGACGTGGTTGTTGGTCAAGATCAGCCCGTCGGAGCTGAGGATGATTCCGGACCCTTCCTCGCGCCCCTGACCGCTGGTGAGCTGCAGTTTCACGACACTGGGCAGCACCTTGGCGGAGACCTGCTCGACCGAACCGGCAGGCGCCGCGCTGGTCTGCTGGCCGGCGGCGACCGGCGCCTTGGGCGACGGAGCTCCGGCAACGGCCGGTGCGTGCGCGGTGGCTGTCGGTTGCCCGGAATGGTCGACGACGGCGACGGCTCCGGCGGCGCCGGCGATCATGGCAACCACAGCGGTACCGCCGACCAAAATCCCGACTCGCGCCTTCATTCGTTGCCGAGGCTTTTGCTGTGACACAGGTCTCTCATAGCCGGGACGCGCTCCGTGCGGGGGCGGATACATCTGCGCGGTGTCGGCATTGCCGTAACCGTATTGATATCCGGGTGAGCCCCACTGGCTTGAATTAGAATGTTCCACAGAATCTTTCGGCTGCCACTGGTAGTGGCGCTCCTGCGGCGAGTTTCCTGACCTGTAGTCCATTGCGTTCGGCTTCTCTTTCTCGTGACACGGCCTCTATGCGCCACCAGGCGCCTGAAAGCAGTTTGCCTATACCGTCTGAGGCTTTGCTGAGAATGAGTTCGGTGCTAGCCAAGACTTTCGTCGGACCGCATCGCTGTAGCGTGAAGAGCGTGAACTTCTCCCGCGTGCCCTCTGCTGTTGCCCTTGGCGCCTGCGCCGCCGCATTTGCCGTGACACTGGCGGCCTGCGGTTCGGATACCGCTGCGCCGTCGGCGAGCAAGTCCTCGACCGCGCCCGCGGTCGCCTCGACGGTCACTCAGGCCGCCGGTCCGGACGCATGCCCGACCGCGCCGCCGGCCAATCCGGGCGCACCCGAGTGGACACTGCCCGGCGCGACCGGCAGCGTCGCGGTCACCGGATCCACCGATACCTCGGCCCCGGTCGTCACGGTCACCGCGCCGTTCAGCGTCAACGCGACCCAGGTGCAGACCCTGCAAGCCGGCACCGGACCGGTCGTCGCGCCGACCGCCACGGTCTCGGTCTGCTACGAGGGTGTCAACGGCCGCGACGGCAGCGTCTTCGACAGCAGCTACCAGCGGGGTGAGCCGGCCGAATTCTCGCTCGACGGCGTGGTGCCCGGGTTCCAGAAGGCCATCGCGGGCCAGAAGGTCGGATCCACGGTGGCTGTCGCCATGGTCTCTGCGGACGGCTACCCGCAGGGTCAGCCGAGGGCAGGCATCCTGCCGGGCGACACGCTGGTCTTCGCGATTAAAATCCTCAGCGCCTCCTAGCCGGTCACGGCACGCAGGTGCCCTGCAGCCCGTTCACCAGCGCGTAGATGTCGTCCTTCTTCTGGTCGGCGTAGTCGATTGCGGTCCACGTCGAGGGCTGCGGCCAGGCGTTGGACACCGTCGGCCCGTAGTTCCCGTAGCCGAGGCCGTATCCGTAGCCCGGTGACACGACGAACAGCGCGCTCACGGCGTCTCGCATGTCGTCGCTTGCCCGGCGTAGATCGACCAGCTCCGGAGCCAGCCCCGGGACGATTCCCGGGCCGTTGACGTCTTCCATGTAGTGAACGCCGTGGCTGATCATCGCGAGCTTCACATTGGTGTCGCGCTGTTGTGCGGCACCGCTGGCGTAGGGCGAGCTGATGACGATCCGCACTCCGCCGATGCCGGCGTTGATGTCGTTGTCGAGGCTCTCGCGGATCTGATCGAGCACCCCACAGGGGACTCGCGCAGGATCGGCGGCGACCATGGGAGCCGAGATCGTCGACGTGCAGGCCACGAGCGCCGCGATCGCAATCGCGTGGGTTTGCTTCATAGTCCACCTACGTAATGGGCATCACCGTTGATGCCGGTATATAGGTGGAATTGACGGCGGCGTTACCGCCGTCAGCCGATCAGCCGAGCACTACCGGGCTACGGGCCAGTCCCACACGGACATGTCACCGGGCGGGTAGTTCATGCAGACGTCGGTGGCCTTGGCCACGACACCCTTGTTGTTGAAGAACAGCTTGGCCCAGTTGCCCCAGCGGGTCGCGACGAACTCGTAGTAGACGTTGGTCGCGGTGTCTTCGGAGTACTGCCGGCGCGCGACCGGGTCGAGCGAGAAGAACCAGTGGATGCGATCGAATGCGATCTGCTGCACGTCGGCGGGCCGGTTGCTGCGGTCGATCATGTACCGCTCGAAGTAGACCGGGCTGGTATCGCGCGCGGCCTGCATGTACTGCTCGACGTCGCACTGGGTGATGATGATGCGGTGCGGGATCGGGTAGTCGTCGCTGGCGTCCGCCGCGGCGGGACCGGCCGAGATGACTCCTACCGCCGCCATCGCGCTCAGCGCCAGGCTCGCCAGCTTCGCGCGACTCTTCAAACCAGCCATCGTTCTCCTGCCCCAATCATCAAAACCTTAAGCGGACTAACTATATAGCGGTCCACATCGCAGTATCCACCCCAGGCCGCTGCTGAATGGCGAATGTGACGAGTGAGACTCGCTGGCAGGAATCGCTCAGCCGCCGTTGGTGACGGGGTTCGACGACAGGGTGATGAACTGGTCGTTGATCCAGACCCCCCAGCGGCCACCCCACATGTGAGTCCACACCACCGGATGACCGGCCCATACCTCGGCAGGCTTACGGGGCGCCCAGTCCGGGACCGGCTCGCCGACGTTCTGATCCGGGGGCGGCGGGTCTGCGAGCGCGATTGCCGGCGCGGCGCCCATCGTCAGCCCGATCGCGAGTGCCGCGACGGACAGGGCGGTTTTGATCACAGCCATGTGCAGACTCCAACGTTCAGACGTCATCGAGATACTTAGCAAATATAACCAGCGCAGCGCGCGAGTAATCCCCCACCCCGGAAGATAGGCGTGTCAGGCGCTATGGCGTGGGCGCGGGCGTAGCAGTGATCGGAGCCGGCTGACCGGACGTGTTGTATTCGTATCCGGGCGGCGGGGGCCCGTTCAGCGAGTAGTAGCCCGGCGGCAGCGCGGGAGTCCCGGGCGGCGGCGGCTTACCCGGGCCGAACTCGCTCGGCGGTGCCTCCGAGCCGGGCGCGGTATACGACTTGTAACCGGGCGGCAGCGGCGGCGGCGCGCCGGCACCGGGTGGCGGCGCGACGGAGCCGATGGCCTCGGGGTCGTCTTGGGGCCCGTAGTAGGGGTCGCGGACCTGGTGCCACATATCCCGCAGAGTGCCCAGGGGTCCACTGCCGTAGTTGCTGTTGCTCGAGCCGTACTTCGGGTTCGCGATCTCGGGGACCGAGGGCGGCGCCCCCGGCGGCGGAGGTGCGGGCGCCGGGGCGGCCGCGGGATCGACGGGCACCGACACCGGCTGGCCTGCGGGCACCGCGGACGGATCCGCCGGGACCGGGATGGGTGTCGGCGTCATGGGGTCGGCCGCAGCGGTGGCGGCCCCGGTGAACGCGGCGCCGACGGCGAAGCTCGCGGTAAGGATGGCGCGGACGACTGTCGCTGCGCGGTGCCCTTCAGTCATGAATCCGGCGGTCCTCTCTGTAGCCCCTCGGCGTAGGGGCATCGTCGCACATATCGGCGAGGGGCGTACCGGGGCGAACCCCGTGTACTCCCCTCCTATCGCCGGTGCGGCGCGGGCCGTTTCAGCGTTGCCCCTGGTGCCCGCTCATTCCGAGGGGCACCAGGGGCCGCAGGTCAGATCTGATTGGTTTCGGGCCTGCTCTCGACGGTGCCGGTGGCCGATCCCGTGCGATAGCGGGTGAAGAAGCCGAGCGACACGACCGCGGCGCCGACACCGATCACTGCCCACAGCACGATCGGGAACACCAGCGAGCCGAAGATGAAGTTGTAGGTCACTGCCAGGTAGATCGACCAGAGCACGCGGTAGATCGACCAGAACGCGAGCAGGCCGGTGCTGATACCGATGTACAGGCTGTACTGCCGATCGACGCGATCGATCTGCTGCGCGATGGGGGCCGGCAGGATTTTCATGGGTTCTTCCTCTCGTTGTCCGTCGCCTCGTGGCGTCGATGCGAGAAGTAAAGAACCGGGATTCGCCTACCGATCCCAACTCATTCCGAGTAGTCGACGGAAAACCAGCGATCCGGGCGGATGGTGAATAGCACGGTCGCCTCGCCTTCGAGGCTCTGAGCGAACGCGCGGCCCGCCTCCTCGCCCAGGTAGCGCACCGCGATCTCTTCCCCCACCTCGGGCGGCGTGGGTTCGGTGACGTCGACGACCGACCCTTCCACCGATACGTATTGATACGGCGGCTCTTCGTTCTAGACGACCAGTGTCAGCGCACCGTTCTGCTTGATCAGCCGCGCCTTGCGCCGTGACGCACCCGTGGTGATCCGGATGTTGCCGCCGGGCGTGTAGTCGTACCAGATCGGGACGCTGGCAGGCGGCCGGCCGTCGGTGGCGGCGACGGAAATGACCGCCACATGCTTGGCGGCCAGGAACTCCTGCCGCTCGGACTCAGTCAGTTCTCTGGGCATATAGCGCCAAACCCCTCGCTCCGCGCGGCTATTCCTGTTCTGGCGGCGCGGCTCGAATTCGCGCAACACCCCCAGGATCGGTTCGCTGGAATGTCGGCGAGGTTCGGTAGGGTCTCCGCGTGACTTCGAGCTCAACCCTGAAATCTGTAAATGCCCGTCTTGCTGCAGAACTCGCCGTTGCAGAGAACCAGGTGGCCGCCGCGGTCCGGCTGCTCGACGAGGGTGCCACGGTCCCCTTCATCGCCCGCTACCGCAAGGAAGTCACCGGCAGCCTCGACGACGGCCAACTGCGCGACCTCGAGGAGCGGCTGCGCTACCTGCGCGAGCTGGATGAGCGGCGCGCCGCGGTGCTGGCGTCGATCGACGAGCAGGGCAAGCTGACCGACGAGCTCAAAGCGGCACTGTTGGCCGCGGACACCAAGTCCCGGGTCGAGGACATCTACCTGCCCTACAAACCCAAGCGGCGCACCAAGGCTCAGATCGCCCGGGAAGCCGGCCTCGAGCCACTCGCCGATCGGCTGCTCGCCGACCCGACCATCAACCCGGATGAGGCGGCAGCGGAATTCCTGGGCGCCGACGTCGCCGACGCCGCCGCAGCGCTCGACGGTGCGCGGCACATCCTCGTCGAGCGAGCAGCCGAGGACGCCGAACTGGTCGGCGCCATCCGGACCAAGTTCTGGGCCGAGGGTGCACTGCGGACAGCACCGTTCTCCGAGGAGGCGGCGAAAAGCCCGGCGGCGCAGAAGTTTCGGGATTACTTCGAGTTCAGCGAGCGGCTGGAGGACATGCCGTCGCATCGGGTGCTGGCAGTCATGCGTGGCGAGAAGGAACAAGCACTCGCGCTGCGCTTCGACGGCGGCAGCGACGATGCCTACGAGGTGATGGTCGCGCAGGCTCTCGGCGTCGACCTCGGCGCGAAGTCGGCGGCCACCCCATGGCTGGCCACCACCGTGCGATTGGCGTGGCGCACCCGACTGATGATCTCCGGCGCGGTCGACGCCCGGATGCGGCTGCGTCAACGCGCCGAGGAGGATGCGGTCGCCGTATTCGCCAAGAACCTCAAGGATCTGCTTTTGGCAGCGCCTGCCGGCACCCGCACCACCCTCGGACTCGACCCGGGTTTCCGAACCGGCGTGAAGGTCGCCGTGGTCGATGCCACCGGCAAGGTTCTCGAGACCGGTGCGATCTACCCGCATCAGCCTCAGCGCCAATGGGATTCGGCCAAGGCAACATTGGCCGCACTCGTCGCGAAACACGGTGTCGAGTTGATCGCCATCGGCAACGGCACCGCATCGCGGGAGACCGATGCATTGGCCACCGAGCTCATCGCTGATATCCGCGGCGCTGGCGCGACCGCCCCGGCCAAGGCGATGGTCAGCGAAGCAGGCGCGTCGGTGTACTCGGCGTCGGCCTATGCCGCTCGCGAGCTCCCGAGCCTCGATGTCACGGTGCGCGGTGCGGTGTCGATCGCCCGGCGACTGCAGGATCCGTTGGCCGAATTGGTGAAGATCGAGCCGAAGTCCATCGGGGTCGGCCAGTACCAGCACGACGTCACCCCGGGCACCCTCGCCCGCAGCCTCGACGCGGTGGTCGAGGACGCGGTCAACGCTGTCGGGGTCGATCTCAACACGGCGTCGGTGCCGCTGCTCTCGCGCGTGTCCGGGGTGACCGAATCGCTGGCCGAGGCGATCGTCGCCTACCGCGAGAAGACCGGGCCATTCCGCAGCCGTACCGCACTGCTCGACGTTCCACGCTTGGGCCCCAAAGCTTTTGAGCAATGTGCTGGCTTCCTGCGGATCCGCGACGGAGACGACGCCCTCGACGCATCGGGTGTGCACCCCGAGGCCTACCCGGTGGTGCGGCGGATCCTGGACCGCTCGGGCATCACGCTGGCCGAGCTGATCGGCAACGAACGCTCACTGCGATCGCTGCGGCCCGCTGACTTCGCCGATGACCGATTCGGCGTGCCGACGGTGACCGACATCCTCGCCGAGTTGGAGAAGCCGGGCCGCGATCCGCGGCCGGCGTTCTCCACCGCGACCTTCGCCGCCGGGGTGGAGAAGGTCGCCGACCTCAAGGTCGGCATGGTGCTCGAAGGTGTCGTCACCAACGTCGCCGCGTTCGGGGCGTTCGTCGACGTCGGTGTCCATCAGGACGGCCTGGTGCACGTCTCGGCGATGTCCGACCGGTTCGTGTCCGATCCGCACGAGGTGGTGCGATCCGGTCAGGTGGTGCGGGTGAAGGTGCTTGACGTCGATGTCGAACGCCAGCGCATCGGACTGACTCTGCGCCTGGGCGATACGCCGAAGCGCGATCAGCCCAAGCGCGCCGAGCGCGGCGCCCGCCCGGCGCCCAACCGGGACCGCCGCCAGCCTGCGCGCGGCGGCGATGGCGGGCGACGGGAGTCCAACCGGTCGTCCGGCTCGATGGCACAAGCCTTGCGCGACGCCGGATTCGGCCGTTAGCAGAGCGTCTGGCTAGACGCCGGTGACCCCGTCGATGCGTTCGCGGATCAGGTCGGCCTGCCCGCAGTGCCGCGCGTACTCCGCGATCATGTGGATGTAGATCCATCGCAGGCTCACCTCGGCGCCCATGAAGGGGCAGGTATCGGTCACGTCCCGAGCGACACAGTTGGCACGGGCGTGTGCCACTTCGTCTTGCCACACCGCGAGCGCATCACGGAACGACGAGTCGGCGGACACCTCGAAGCCCCCGTCGTGGCCGGACGCGTCGACCGCGGTGGAGTAGATCGGGCCGGTGGCCTCCCCGGCCAGCACCCGGCGGAACCAGTTGCGTTCCACCTCCGCCAGATGCTGAAGCAACCCGAGCAGGGTCAGTGGCGACGGCGGGGCCGAGGCGGTGCGAAGCTGTTCGTCGTCGAGCCCCTCGCATTTCATCAGCACAGTGGCGCGATAGAAGTCCAGCCAGGCCGCCAGCATGGTGTGCTCGTCGGTCGTGAATCCGGGATTAGCGCGATCAACCATGCACGAAGTATCGGCGATCAACGTTCACCCCCACCGCGCACTCCCAGCGCATAAGCAGCCGACGCGCAATTGAATATCAGATTCGGACACATTTCTGGGAGTTCTCAGCGCGCTTTTATGAGTTACTTCGCCGCGGTTAATAAAATCGTGTTGAGCTGCAGTTATACCGATCTAGCAGCGCTTTATCACCCACCTGTGCGATATTTCACCGCATGGCCGCGAGCGGAATTCGTTCCGGCTCTCGGGCGCGTTACAGCGCGCATGACAAATACCGCTTTTTCCCGATCCGAAAACTCTGCCGCCATCCGCCGCGGTGGTGACCCCCGCGTCGCGGGCACCGCCGTGGCGTTCACTGAGCACCGCTACAACCAGGACGAGGTGGCAGCCGAACTCACCTCGTTCGCCGAGCCCGGCTTTGCGCGCTTCGCGCGAACCAGCGGCGTCGAGTACCGCAATCTGGCGTTGCCGCTGGAGCGTTACCCCCAGCTGACCGACTTCACCGAGGCCAATGCGGCCTACCTCGAGGTGGCCGTCGAACTCGGCGAGCAGGCGGTGCGCCGCGCACTGGCGGCTGCGCACCTGCACCCGCAGGAGGTCGACGCGATCGTGACCGTGTCGAGTACCGGAGTGGCCGTTGCCACCATCGACGCTTGGATCGCGTCGGCGGTCGGGTTGCGACCCGATGTCAAACGCATCCCGCTGTTCGGACTGGGATGCGTGGCCGGTGCGGCCGGACTGGCACGGGTTCACGATTACCTTCGTGGTTTTCCTGGCCACGTCGCACTGTTGCTGTCGGTGGAACTGTGCTCGCTGACGCTGCAGCGTGACGACACGTCGATCCCCGCGCTGATCGGCGTGTGCCTGTTCGGCGATGGCGCGGCCGCCATCGTCGCGACCGGAGCCGATCGGGTCCCCGCCGGCCTTCCTCTCCACCCCGGTCCACGGCTACTGGCCACGCGCAGCAGGTTATTCGCCGACACCATCGACGTCACGGGCTGGAACGTCAGCTCCAGCGGCTTCCAACTCGTCATGTCGCGAGACGTCCCGAAGATGGCCGACGATCATCTCGGTGGTGAAGTCGACCGCTTCCTCGCCGACCACGGGCTGACCACAGCCGACATCGCCACGTGGGTCTGTCATCCCGGCGGACCCAAGGTGCTCGACGCGATGAGCAACGCCATCGCCATGCCACCCGATGCGCTGCGGCACAACTGGCAGTCGATGCGCGACTACGGCAACATCTCGTCGGCGTCGGTGCTCGACGTTCTCGACCGGACCGTCTCCGCCGGCCCCGCCGCGGGCTCGCTGGGGCTGATGCTCGCGATGGGTCCGGGCTTCGCTTTCGAACTGCTGCTGCTCGGCTGGTGAAGGAGACCGACATGTACTACTGGTTCATTCTGCTGATCGGGATCGAGCGTCTCGCCGAATTAGCCGTGTCGCGTCGCAACGCGAAATGGTCATTTGCCCAGGGCGGCAGGGAGTTTGGGCAGCGACATTATCCGGTGATGGTGACGATGCACAGCCTGCTTCTCCTGTCGTGCGTGACCGAGGTGGCGGTGACAGACCGTCCGTTCGTGCCCTGGCTCGGGTGGCCGATGGTCGGCGTCGTGCTGATCAGCACGGCGGTGCGGTGGTGGTGCGTAGCGGTGCTGGGCAAGCACTGGAACCCCCGGCTGATCGTGATCAAAGGAGCTCCCCTGGTTCAGCGTGGGCCATACCGGTGGCTGCATCACCCGAACTACACGGCAGTCACCGCTGAGGTGGCCGCCCTGCCGCTGGTCCACTCAGCCTGGGTAACGGCCATCGTCTTCAGCATCGCCAATGCCCTGGTGCTTACGGTGCGCATCCGCGCCGAAAACGTGGCGCTGGGATATGCCTGAGCGCAAGCACTTTCGCTGGCGTAGATACGACGTTTCCGTCGTCACCGAAGCTAACCGGTGTTACGTTGTGACGCGTTGACGTCGTGCACAGCCACATCAAGGGGCCTTCGATGAGCACTGCTGCCGAACGCGCTGAACAGCTCGCCCTGGTGGCGCGCCTCAAGTCCGCCTATCCGGAATTGCCGGATGCGCCGACTCCGGACCTGCTCGACCATGCCCGGTTCCTCGCCTACATGAAACCGGTACACGACGTCGGCGGCGAACCCGACGCTCCGATGAAGTACGAGAACAAGGACTACGAGTACTGGGAGCACATGACCTACGTCATCTGCGAGGTCCTCGCGTGGCGCGGGATCTGGCTCTCGGAGGAGCGGCGGCGCATCGGCAACGTCGACGTCCAGCGGGCCGTCTATCTCGGGTTCCCCTATTACGGCCGCTGGCTGCTGTCGGTGGCACGGGTGCTGATCGAGAAGCACCACATCGGGCTCACCGAACTCACCGAACGGATGGCCGAGGTCAAACAACGCTACGCCGGCGGACTGGAAGGCAAGACCCTCAAGGCCGAACCGAAGTTCGAAGGCGACGGATCTCAGGTCGAGCGCAACAGCCACATCGTGCACGCCCAGGGTAAGGGCGATCCGCAGGTATATGCGGGCCGGGCCGGAGAGCCGAGGTTCAAGGTCGGTGACCCCGTGGTGGTCCGCGAACTTCCGGTGCTGTTCTACACGCGCACACCCGAATACGTCCGTGGCGCGACGGGTGTGATCGACGCGGTGGCCTACGAAAGCCCCGCCGCGGAGGACGAGACCTGGGACATCCCGGACGCCAAACCTGAATGGTTCTATGTCGTCAAATTCCGCATGTCTGAGTTGTGGAACGACTTCAACGGCCCAGCCAGCGACAGCCTGCGCACCGAGATTCCCGAACACTGGCTCCAGCCCGCGTAGAACGGACGGACATGACAGACCACGACCACGACCACGACCACGACCGCACCGTCAAGCCGATGGTCGATGAGATCACCGACTTCGAGGTACTCGAGATCGCGTTACGCGAATTGTGTATCGAGAAAGGCATTTTCACCGCTGAGGAGCACCGGCGCTTCACTGAGTTCGCCGAGCAGATCGGTCCCACGCCGGCCGCCCGCCTAGTGGCCCGTGCCTGGCTGGACCCCGACTTCAAAGCACTCGCCCTCGCCGAGCCGATGACCGCCAGCAAGGCGGTCGGCGTCGACTGGCTGGAGCCGACCGGCTTCGGCACCCCCAGCGATTTCACCGCTTTCCAGATCCTCGAGGACACCCCGACCGTCCACCACGTCATCGTCTGCGCCTTGTGCTCCTGCTACCCGCGTCCCATTCTGGGCAACTCCCCTGAGTGGTATCGCACCCCCAACTACCGCAGGCGACTGGTCCGCTGGCCCCGCCAGGTGCTCGCCGAGTTCGGCCTCTATCTGGGCGACGACGTCGAGGTACGGGTGCAGGACTCCAACCAGAAGCACCGGTTCATGGTGATGCCGATGCGCCCCGAGGGCACCGAGGGCTGGACCGAGGATCAGCTCACCGAGATCATCACCCGCGATTGCCTGATCGGTGTCGCACTACCCAAGCCCGGGGTGACCACGAACGTCATCACCGAGACCCGCCCCGCCGTACATCCGGTCGGCGAATGACCCCCGACCCGCTGCGCCAGATCGTCGAACGCAATCAGGTCTGGCCGGTCATGGCTTCCAAATACGGTGTGGAGAACCCGGTGCCGCCGTGGAAGACCAGCCTCGATGGACTGTGTGACGCACTCGACCACGCCGCGTGCGATGCCGACGTCCCGACGTTCAAGGAACGCCGCGACGAAGAAGACGACCTGTCCGCGACCGTGTACTCCGACCTTCCCTATCCCGAGAGCCAACTGGTGTCGCTGGCACATTCACTGCTGGCCCGCGGCGTCATCACCGAAGACGAACTGCAGCAACGACTTTCCGCAGTCCGCGCCAGACTGGAGGCCTGACAGGCACAGCCGCGTCCACCGATCGGTGGACACCGGGTTCATCCGATGATCCAGCCGATCGGTGGATATTTCGCGAAGCCGCCCGCAGTCATAGTTGCCTGGTGAGCCGTCAAGCAAGCGGCGGCTCCCCTGACTCAAAGGATGGCAACGGTGAACAGCGGCATGGCTCTGTCCCAGCGCACGGCGGTGGCTTCGAGTGCAATCGGTATCCGCCCAGCGTATTTCGTTCAGCACGGCACCGGCATCTTCCGGCCCACCACATCGGCTGCGGCTTCCTGGAGTGACGGACTGCTCAGCGGTCAAGCGATCGCCGGCCTCGCGGCCTCGACGCTGGAGCGCAAGTACGGCGCCGCCGGCTACCTTCCCGCCCGGCTGACGCTCGATCTGCTCAAGCCGGCACGCGCGGTGCCCACCGGAGTCCAGACCCGGCTCATCCGGCACGGCAACCGGATGCGTACCGCCGAATGCGACATCATTCAAGATGATTGGATCGTCGCCCGCGCAACCATGTTGCAATACCGGCAATCTCACGCACCGGACATCGCCGAACGCGATACCGCAGAGTCTGTCGCGCGTGCCGCCGATGCCGACGATCGCGCCCTCTACGTGGACAGCGATGGGACCGGATGGAGCCCAATGGGCGAACAACCGTACATCGCCGGACGCACACGCGCCTATTACGGCGGCCTTGACGCGGTAGCCGGTCTGCCGGCCACGCCCTTCGTCCGCGCGGCGGTGGTCGCCGAGGCTGCCGCCAACCTGGTGACGAATCTAGGCGGCGGCGGAACCGGTTACGTCAACGGCGATCTGACGGTGGCGCTGTCACGGCTTCCGCGCGGTGTGTACATCGGTGTGCAGGCCGACACCCAGTTCGCCGAGAACGGAGTGTCGGTGGGCACCGCAACCCTCTTCGACGACTCGGGGGCCTTCGGCACCAGCATGGTCACCGCGGTCGCGAATCCCGCGACCCGCCCGCGCGGCTAGCGGTCAAGAGCCGTCCCAGTTCGCCAGGACCCGCAGCTGAGACCACGGGATGGCGGCCATGTCGTAGTAGTCCCACGACAGGCCCGCGCCGGTCCACACCGCGCCCGGGTTCGTCGGCGAAGCGTCAGGGGTTACTTCGAAGACGAACGCCATGCGCGCACCGCCCTGGTCGCCGACATAGGCGCCGTAGGTCTGAAGCGTTTTCGCAATCACCTTTTCGGCGTCCGAGATGCCGGGAATCGCGTCGACATTGATGGACGGATCCAGCTGGATCCGGGTGCCTTCCGGTATCGGGGTCGCAACCCCGGCGATATTGGTGCCGTCCGACTTGGTGGCCGGTCCGGTGAACAGTGCGCCGGCGATGTCACTCGAGATGAACAGCGCATGGTTGATTCCGGTGTTGGCCGAAACCGCGGCGCTGAATTCCGACGCTGTGATGACACCGGCATACCGGGCGATGTTCGTCCCCGTCGCAGAACCGGATTGGTCGACGCCATTGCCGCTCAGGTCGGTCATGCCGCCCCAGGAGGCTGACCAGGTGTCGGTGGTGTTGTCGTAGCTCGCCTGCCAGAGGCCAAATGCCCTCCCCGTGACCGGATCGAGGATGGCGACCTGCCTGTCTGAGCCCGCCGGCAGATTCAGCCCGGGTGGAATGGCCACGGTGTAGGAGGCCATCGGGTCGCTCCCCCAGGGTTTGGTGAACGTCACGTCATAGCGCGGCGTCGTCGCCGTGGCTGTCACGAGGGTGACACCGTACTGATAGAGGTCGGCCACGTGTTGGGCATTCACGGCGGACAAGTACTGGACCCAGGCGGCGCTGTTCGCGGCGATGACAGGATTCGCCACGATCGGCTTCCACAACCAGTCGGCCGCCTGGAAGTAGGGTGGCGTCTGCGTGGCTGGCGGAGTCGAGGTGGGCGCCGGCAACACGGTGATCGTGTCGATGCGCAGGTTGCGGTCCTTGGCTGCGGACTGACGCAGATCGTTGGTGAACGCGACGCTGATCGTGTGGGTTCCGGCCGATAGCGACACGGGGATCGAGTAGTCGGTCCACGACGTCGCCGACACCTGTGTGGTAGCCACCACGACCGCGTCGACTGACACCGTCATGATCGGAGCACCGTTGTACTGGTCGCCCCGGGCACGTATCACCAGTCCCGTCGCCGACGGGAGCGAAAGTGTCTTTGTGGCTGTTGAATTCGTGGACAGCAGCAGCGCTTTGCGTCCAGAAGCAGTGGCGTCGGAGTAGATGCTGCCGGCTTTGGCGGGACTGACGGTCAGCGACTCGCCTTCTATCACGACGGTGGTCGTGCCGCTGGTGGCGGTTCCTGCGACGGCCGCCGTCGCTGCGCTGGCCGTCGACGTGCCGAGGAGCGACTCGAATTCCTTGCGTGCCCCTTGAAGCAGAGACAGCAGCAGTTGGGGCGGCGGCAGTGTCGGCGGCTTCGCGTTGTTCAGCAGGCTTTCCAGCGCGGCACGGGTCGCACTGACGGCCGCGTTGACCGATGCCGCCGGGCTGGCGGTGCTGCGAGCGACCGACACGACCGGGGTGCTCGCCACCTCTTTTAGAACGACTGGGGTAGACACGCTGATCGATTGCACCGAATCGGTGACTGCCCGCGTCGTCGACCCGCTGATGCCCGCGCCTGCCACGGCTTTCGGGGCGGTGAGGGCCGGTTCGGGAGCCGCATCTGCTGTGCGCGGGCTGGGTTTAGGCGAGGTTCGCGATCCGGAGCGAGAAGCCGACGAGCTGGCGGCCGAATGCCGCGTCGAGCGAGCTGAGCTGGCTTGGCTCGATTTGGTGGCCGAACCCTGAGATTGCTCGGCGCCCGACGTGTCCGCGTGAGCGACGCCGCCCGCCATCATCGCCGAACCGATACCCAAAGCGACCGCCAGCCCACCGATTCGGCCGACGTATGGCGATTGAGACCAAGCGTCCGTATATGACTTTGCGTTGTTAACCAGTCGCCGCGAACTCAGCCGAAACTCTTCGTCTGACATGTTCACCCCCGAACACTCTTGCCGCTGGGGAGCGCGCGCCTCGTTGTCTGAAACACCTTGCCCCACCCCGGCTTCTGCTGCCGCATTTGAAAATTACCAATTCCACGGGGCGGCGTCTCATAATTGTCTAGAACGAAAAAGCGTTTTCGCTTTGTGATTTGCCTGCAAGTTTGCTGACGCACAAGTGGCGATTGCTGTCGATATACAAACAGCACCAATTTGCTGGAAAAGATTCATGATCATGTGAATTCAGCAAACTTCGATTGCGTCACACGCGTCGTGCGCTGCGGTCCGAAACTAGAGTGCAGCAATGAGCCTCGTCACCTATGAGCTGGAAGAGCACGTCGCAACCATCACCCTCAACCGGCCGGAGGCGCGCAATGCCATCAACGGTCCGCTCCGCCAGGAAATCAACGCGGCATGGGACCGATTCCGCGATGAGGAGGAGGCCTGGGTCGGAATCCTGACCGCCACCGGTGACGTCTTCTGCGCCGGCGGTGACCTCAAGGACGGCGAAGGCTCGGTGGGCACCTTCGGCGGAACCTTCTGGGAGAAGCCGACCATCAACTCCTTTGAAAGCGGTATGGAGCTTTTCAAGCCCACGATTGCCGCGGTGCATGGTCCGTGCGTCGGCTACGGAGTCACCGGCGTCCTGTTCTGCGACTTCGTGATCGCCTCTACCGAGGCGACTTTCAGCTTTCCCGAGGTGAGACTGGGCGTGCCGACCATCGTCGGCGCCATCCGGTTGCCGCACCGCGTCGGCTGGGCCAACGCCATGGAGCTTCTGCTGACCGGAAAGCCGATCAGCGCCGAGCGGGCCAAGGAGATCGGGCTGGTGTGGAAGCTCGTCGAACCCGAGGACCTGCAGGCGGAGGCGCAGGCATGGGCCAGGACACTGACCGAGGCCGCGCCGTTGGCACAGCGGGCGACCAAGGAGGTGGCGTGGCGAACCGCCGACATGGGCTGGATCGAGTCGGTGCGCTTCGGCGAGGTGATGCGCAAGGTCGCCGGTGCCACCGAGGACGTCGGCGAAGGCCTGCTGGCCTGGCGGGAGAAACGCACGCCACAGTGGAAGGGACGCTGACCGGCCTAACCCGGCGGCTCGGGCGCCGGTGAGTGCACCCAGCGTTCATAGATCCCGGCATAGGTGCCATCGTCGAGCGCTCCGGTCAGCCAGGCGTCGGTCTGGCCCAGGAGGGGACTGCCCTTGGGAAGCAGGTAGGCCTTGGCCTCCGCGGTGAACGGCTGCTCCGGGTGCTGGGCCACCAACTGCGGGTGTAGCGACGACTGATAGATGGCTTCGATGGCGTCGGTGACCATGACGTCGGCGTTGCCGGCCGCGAGTTGATCGAAGATCGTGGTGTTGTCCGGCCAGATGGTGAGCTGCGCATCGGGGAAGTTCGTGCGGGCGAAGCGCTCGTTGGTGCCGCCGCTGTTCTCGATCACCCGCACGCCGGGCTGGTTGATCTGTTCGATTGTCGCCAGTCGCCCGGCGTTGGTCGTCGTCACCAGCGGGGTCTTGCCACTGGCCAGGTATGGCCTGCTGACCTCGGCGACGCGGCGCCGCTCAGGGGTGTCGGTGATGCCGCCCATCGCAATATCGCACTTTCCGGCCGACGTGAGGTCCGCGACGAGCGCCGACCAGCTGGTGGGCACGAACACCGGTTCACGGCCGAGATGTGCGGCCAGGTCGGTGGCCATGTCGATGTCGACTCCGCTGTACCGCCCGGTCGCCGGGTCGCGGTAGGTCAATGGCCGGTAATCGCCGGTGGTGCAGACCTTCAAGGTGGCCGGCCCACCGGCCGAGGCGATCGACGGGACGACGGACGCGGTGATCACGGTAGCGATTGCCACAGCACCAAATGTCAACGGCCGCACGGATTTACCGCCCTGCCATTACGCCGCTGAGGTATTCGGCACGGCAGGCCCGCCGGGCGAGTTTGCCGCTGGTGGTGCGCGGGATCGCGCCCGCAGGCAGCAGCCGCACGTCGGCGGCCGCGATGCCGTGCCGTTGGCTCACCGCCGACCGGATGGCCTCGATCGCGGCCGTCGGATCGCTGCGGCTGGTGCCCGCCGCGCGCTCCGCGATCACCACAAGCTGGTCACCGGTGTCTTGTGTTGTCGCACCGGCGATCTGGTTGGCCGGCACGCAGAACGCCGCGACGTATCCGCGCCGAACGATGGGCGACGAATCCGCGACCGTCTTCTCGATGTCGTGCGGATACAGCGTTCGCCCGTCGATCGTCACGATGTCGGCGAGGCGGCCCGTCACATACAGCTCACCCCCGCGATAGAAGCCGAGGTCGCCGGTGCGCAACCAGTTCGCATCATCGGGCACACCCTCGGCGTGGCTGCCGCCGTCGCGCCGGCGGGTCAACCGGGCGCCGAAGATTCGCTGACTCTCCCCCGGCTGGCCCCAGTAACCGCGCCCGATGTTGTTGCCGTGCAACCAGATTTCACCAATCCGGCTATCGGGTAGCTCCTCGCCGGTGTCCGGGTCGACCATCACCGCCCACAGTGTGCGGGCCACCTGGCCGCACGACACCCCGATCACGGCGTCGGCGTCGTCCGCCGAGGCCTCGCTCGCGACCCCACCGGCCAACTTCTCACGGTCCAGCCGAATCACCGTGGGCACGGCCGTCGGTGCGATGGTCGCGACGAACAGGGTGGCCTCGGCGATGCCATACGAGGGTTTGAATGCCGTCGGCGGCAGACCATGCGGTGCGAACGCCGCCGAGAACGTGGCGATGGCGTCGGCACTCACCGGTTCGGAACCGATGATCATCACCACATTGCTCAGGTCGATATCGTCACCGGCGTCGGGCAATCCCCGTTGTGCGGTCCACTCGTAAGCGAAATTCGGTGCGGCGGTGACGACATGGCCTTCGCTGGACCCGTCGGACAGCGCCCGGATCCAGCGCTGCGGCCTGCGGATGAAGGCGGTCGGCGACAAGAGTGTGGAATGCCCGCCGTAGACCGTCGGGAAGCCGATCATCGACAAGCCCATGTCGTGGTAGAGCGGTAACCAGCTGACGCCGTGCGTGTTTCGGTTGAGCAGATCGATCGACAGGATCATCTGGATCAGGTTGGTGCCGACGGCGCGGTGGGTGATCTCCACGCCGGCCGGCGGGCGCGTGGAGCCGGAGGTGTACTGCAGATGCGAGACATCGTCGACGTCGATCGGGACGGGGGCGAAGTCGTCGGCCGCCGAATCCGGAATCTCGTCGATGATCAGAACCTGCGGCTGCCGGGCCGGCGGCAGCTTCGACAGAAACTCACGCACCCCGTCGGCGGTGGCCGCGGTCGTGAGCACCAGGGTGGGTTCGGAATCACCCAGGGCCGTATCGAGACGTTCGGCGTGGCCGGGCAATTCGGGCGCGAACAACGGCACCGCAATGGTGCCTGCCTTGATCGCGGCGAAGAACCCCGCGACGTAATCCAACCCCTGCGGCGCCAAGATCGCGACCCGGTCCCCGCGCGCGGCGGCGCGCTGAATGTGCGCGCCGATCGCGCGCAGCCGCACGCCGAGCTGAGCCCACGTCAGCTCGAACACCACCGGCTCCGCCGAACGGCTGTAGTCGAGGTAGCGATACGCAACGGAATCGCCGACGTTGGCGATATTGCGGTCGATCAACGAGATCAGCGTGACACCCGGGGGCAACACGACGTTGCCGTCCGCGTCCAGACAGTCCTCGATGCGAAGCAGGCCGTCAGGTGCGTCGACGTGGCCGCGGTCCATGGACGAAGTCTATGCACTATCGTGAGTGCGATTTTCGACCACGACAACGCGGGGAGAGCATGCCGAGCTGGATCGCCGACCTGGTCCAACTCGACCGCAGCGGAGACACGTTTCGCGCCTCGGCGTCCTACGGTGCCGGGTCCCGACTGTTCGGCGGACTGATCGCCGCGCAGGCGCTCGCGGCCGCGGGCGCCACCGTGGAACCGGGTCGGCTGCCGCAATCCCTGCACGCCTACTTCATCAAAGGCGGCCGGATCGGCGTCGACGTCGAGTTCACCGTCGAGATCACCCGTGACGGACGCTCGTTCAACACCCGCCGCGTCACCGCCGTGCAGGACGGCGCCGCGATCTTCGAGATGTTGGCGTCGTTCCACCAACCCGAGACGAACACCGACTGGCAGCGGCCGCAGGAACCACGAGTCCCCTTGACGGACGCGACGATTCTCACAAGGCTGCCGATCGAGTGGGCCGATCACTTCGACATCCGCATCGCGCCCGGCCGGCAGAGCGGCGTCGACTGGCCCACTCAGCCCTTCTGGTTCCGCACCCGCGAGCCGGTCGAGGACGATCCCCTGCTGCGGGCCTGCGCCCTGACCTTCATTTCTGACCTGGGCATGGTGTCCACGGCCCGGCCGCCGGGACCGGAATTCCCCGGCCCGGGCGGTGCCGCCAGCCTCGACCACGCGCTGTGGCTGCATCGGCCGAGCGACCCCCACCACTGGCATCTCTACGATGCGGTCGCGGTGACTCACAGCGACGCGCGCGGATTGGCGCGCGGGTCACTGCAGCGCGATGACGGTACCCTGATCGCCAGCGTCGTCCAGGAGTCGCTCTGGCGAACCTGAGCATCGCCTTCTACGTACTTAAAGGCGTAAGAATCCGCAGGCCACAGCCAGGCAGTAGCCAGCGGGGAGACAGCCCGAAACAACGGTGTTTAGCCGAGACCGGCTACGGGAACAAACTCGCATTCGACCGCGTTGTCGCGACGTCGAATGCGGAAGGAATGAAAGGCACGGACCATGTCGGTTGATTATGACGCTCCCCGCCGTACCCAGGCCGAGCCTGAGGAAGAGTCGCTCGAAGATCTGGCGGGACGGCGCAAGGACACGGCTACGGCCGTGATTGATGTTGACGAGGCCGAGGCCGCCGATTCTTTCGAATTGCCCGGCGCCGACCTGTCCGACGAAGAACTCACGGTGCGGGTGATCCCCAAGCAGGCGGACGAGTTCACGTGCACCAGCTGCTTTCTGGTGCATCACCGCAGCCGGCTGGCCGACGCGACCAGCATGGTCTGCTCCGACTGCGCCTGAGGCCGGCCTGAGTCGGCCACAATGGTCGGATGCCGAGTGCGGCTAGCCGACTGGTACCGCTGATACTGCGCGCCACCGGACGGGGGAAGCCCCTGTCCGACGCTGTCGCCGCGCGTCAGCGAGTCGCCGAGCGAGCGTTGCGGCCCCTGCCTTTCGGGCCGCCACGGCTACGTGACGATGTCGAGGTCAGCGCCGGACACGACGGGTGGCCGATCTACATTCGGCGGGCAGGAGCGGAGCGACCCGGGGATCTACACGGTGTCACCCGCAGGCGGGCGCGCCCGCCATCGGGCGCTGTATCTGCACGGTGGCGGGTGGGTCAATGAGATCGAGCCGGCGCACTGGCGGCTGATCGCCCAGCTGGCCGCCGAGACGCAGACGGCGGTGCGGGTTCCGATCTACCCCCTCATCCCGTGGGGTACCGCTGGTGAGGTGGTGCCGCGGGTCGCCGAACTCGTCAGTGCCGAGATTGCACTGGTGGGGTCGCGGCGCACCTTCCTGCTCGGCGATTCAGCCGGCGGCCAGATCGCCCTGTCCTCGGCAATACTGCTGCGCGACAAGGGTTTTGAGCAGCCCTGCCGGCTATTCCTGATCGCACCGGCGCTCGACGCCGCCATGGCCAACCCCGAGATCCCCGCGCTGGAACCGCGGGATCCGTGGCTGTCCCGTCCCGGCATCGCCGAGTACGTGCGCTACTGGCGCGGTGGGTTGAGCATCGACGACCCCCTGGTCAGCCCGTTGTCGGCGGAGCTGACGGGATTGACGGCGCTGACGATCTTCACCGGAACCCGCGACATCCTCAACCCCGACGCGCACCTGTTGGCCCGCAGGGCTACGGCGGCCGGGGTCGACGCCGACGTCATCGAGGGCGAGGGCATGGTGCACGTCTATCCCCTGCTACCGATACCCGAAGGGCGCGCCGCGCGCCGACGAATCGTCGACGCGATCAACGGCACGCCCCCAGGGGTCGGTTAGGCGATGACGCGAACCAGGTACGGCGCCATGTCTTTGGCGCGAACCGCGGACACCGCGACGACGGTGTCGGTGACCTCGAGCATCTGGTTGTTGCCCAAGAACATCGCGACGCTCTGCGTGCCGTCGGGTCCGTAGAAGATCAGGTCACCCGGCAGCGCCTGGTCGGCGGTGACGTGCTGGCCCACTTTGTACATGTCGGCCGATGACCGGGGCAGCTTGGCTCCGACGCCGGCGTAGATGTACTGGATCAAGCCCGAGGCGTCGAAGCCGACGACGGCCGCGCTCGGTCCTTTGCCCAGGGTGGGTCCGTTGATGTCACCGCCGGCCCACGCGTAGGGCACGCCGCGCTGGGCGAGTCCACGCTGGATCACCAGTTGGACGTACTGATCCCGGCCCACCGGTGCGGCAGTTGCCGTCGGGGCGAGCAGGCCGGGGATTGCGAGCAGCATCATCAGGCTGATCGCCAGGGCATACAACCGCTTGTTCATCGTTTCCACCTTCCGGGCGCCTCTGAGCAAAGCTCCGTCCTCTTCACAGAGGTCACTTCTGTCACTTTCTACCGCAAATAGGTGACAGCTGCTTGCTGCGGTTACCGCCTGAGCTGGGCCTTTAGCCGAACCGTGACGCAACGGTGTCCAAAGCGGTGTGCATCCTTGCCCGATTGGTTGCGATCGCCGACATGCCGTCAGCAACGGTGTGGGGCCGCAGGGAGGCTCGCTCAGCGGCGCCGGTCGCGCACCCGGTACGTCGACGGCCACGACTTGCGGGAGTCGTCTCCGGTCAGCGTCATGCCCATCCCGCCGACCTTGACGTCGTAGGCCTCCTTGCCCGCACCGACTTCGCGGTTGGCGTGCTCCTGGGCCAGGTAGTACAGCTCGTCGATCGCGGCTTCGCTGTAGGCGACGAAGGATGTCTCACGCACCACGTCGTCGGACAGGACCATCTTGTCGGGCAGGATCCGCGAGGCGAGCGCGGCCAGACCCAACAGCGCGAACGGAATCACCCAGTAGCACAGGAACGACAGCGGGGTCGCAGTGTCGAGAATCGTTGCGTCGCCCTGCACGATCGGTGGGATCGCCGAGGACACCGTCATACCGGCGAAGGCGGCGATCCAGATCCAGGTCAGCAGCGATGTGATCCGTCTGAACAGCTCGCTGTTGATGATCTCGTCGGAGCGGCCGGCCGCGGCGAACTCGCGCACGAACGGCTTGCCGATGAGAGCGCCGACCAGGGCGATGAGCAGGATGCCCGCGTTGCTCAGTGGCTGCATCCACCGCTCCATGAACGACTCGCTCGCCACAAAGGTCAGCACGGTGAGCACGAAGAAGATTGCGACAGCACCGATTTCGAAGGTGAGGCTGGCGGCCTTGCGAGTGCGGCTCATCACCAGGCCGATCACCGCGATACCGAGCGCGACCAGCACGGCCGTCTTGAACGGCACGTTGCCGACGAGTACCCAATAGACGATCCACGGCGCGAAGCCAACGAGAATGCCCACGGTGGGCCAGTCTATGGGCGAGCGTTGAGCAAGTGCTCAGCGGCTTGCCGTGTTGGGCGCGAAGTGGGTGGGTACACCGAATCGTGAGTACAACGAGCCAGCGCCAACTGGGCGAGTCCGACAGTCCGATCGAGGACGAACTCGAAGCCGCCTTCAACAGGATGGTGGACGAGGGCAGCCAGCGTCTGCATCGCAGCTGGCGTGAAGTGTTGGTGACCGGGTTCTTCGGAGGCACTGAGGTCGCGATCGGCGTGCTCGCGTATCTGTCCGTCCTGCACGAGACGCACAACCAACTACTGGCCGGGCTGGCGTTCTCCATCGGGTTCCTTGCCCTGCTCCTCGGTCGCAGCGAGCTGTTCACCGAAGGCTTCCTGGTTCCCGTGACGACGGTGGCCGCCAAGCGGGCCAGCGTGGCTCAGCTCGCGAAGCTGTGGAGCGGCACCCTGGTGGCCAACCTCGTCGGCGGCTGGGTGATCATGGCGCTGATCATCGCGGCGTTCCCCAAGCTCGAGGCGCAAACCATTGAATCCGCAGAGCATTTCGTACGTGCGCCGCTCTCGGTGCAGACGCTGGCGCTCGCGGTGCTGGGCGGCATGGCGATCACACTGATGACGCGTATGCAGCACGGTACCGACTCGGTGCCCGGCAAGATCGCCGCCGCCGTAGCCGGGGCCTTCGTGCTGGCCGGGCTCCAGCTGTTCCATTCGATCCTGGACTCGCTGTTGATCTTTGGCGCCCTGTCCACCGGCGAAGCACCGTTCGGTTATCTCGATTGGCTCGGGTGGTTCTGGTACACCCTGGTCGGCAACATCGCCGGCGGGCTGGTGCTGGTGACCTTGCTGCGGCTGTTGCGCAGCAAGGAACGCTTGAAGGACGAGCGCCGCGACGCCGAGGACCCCGCGTCGGCGTGATGTCGCCGAAACTGCACATGTTGTACACGTTTCCCGAGTAAGTGCGCGAACAAGTGCAGTCTCGGCGCAGTTTAGGAACTCAAAATCAGCATCGCCACATGCAACGACGTCCGGGACTCCGCATCGTCGAGGTCGAGGCCGACGATGCGCTCGAGTGCGTCCAGCCGGGCGTACAGCGTGGGCCGGGACATGTGCAGTGTCCTGGCCAATTCGGCCTTGTTGCCGCCGGCCTCGAGGAAACGCCGCAGGAGATCGAACGCCTCGTCGCCGTGCTTCGCGCGATGCGCCAGCAGTCCGGCCAGTTCCGTCTCGGCGAACGCCTGGACCCGCGAATCGGTCCGGATGAGCGACAGCAACCCACGTAGACGGACGTCCGATACCCGGTGAAATGGCTTGTCCTGCAAGGGCATCGCGATAGCCACCTCGGCGACGTGGGCAGCCTCGCGCAGCCCGCCCACCGCGTCGACCAGACGGCTGGACTCCGGCCCGACCCCGATCGCGCATCCACTCACCCCGTCGAGGCGAATGACCGCCTGGCGAATCGCGGTGCACACCTGCTCGAGGGTGCTGGTGCGCTGCGGCGCCAGCACGATGTCGATCTGCCCGTCGTCGCGGGTGGCCGCCAGACCGGTATGACCGGCGGACCGCACGGCGTGCATGATCGCGTCCAGCGTGCGCACCCGACGCTGAGCGATCACGACCTGATCGGCGCCCGGACTCTCCCGTAGCCGCACCGTCATCGGCACATAGGTCAGCGCGGGACGCAGACCGAGAGCATGGGCGCGGGCCGTGGCCTCGGCCTCGTCGGTGATCCGTCCGCGACGCAGATCGTCGACCAAGCCGCTCTGCGCCCGCAGTTCCAGCGAGCTGCGGTTCTGCTCGACCATCCGATTCAAGGCCAGCGCCTGGGCCGCACGCTCCAACGTCATCACCGCGCGTTGATCGGCCGCGACCCGCGGCGCGATCAGCCGGCCCCACTCCTCGCGGTGCGGCCCCACCGGGCAGGCCGTCCACGTATCGCTGCCCGCCAACCGCGACCGCCGCTCCCACTCGGTTAGCAGCTCCGCCGCCGCGATACCCCGCCCGTCGAACGCCAGCACCTGCCGGTTGAGATCCTCCAGCACCACCGGGGTGTCGAGCATTTCCGCAGCCGCACTGATGATCTGGTCGACCGAGGCGCGGCGCATGCTCAACGCGGTGAACGCCTCGTGCACCCGCTGGGCGTACGCGACTTCGGCGTACTGGTCGGCGACGATCCGGCGATGTACCTCTTCGGTGACGTCGATGAAGCGCACCGGCCGGTGCAACACGATCACCGGCAGCGACAGCGCCTCGCCCACTGCGCGCACCGACTCCGGAAGCCGGTCGATGTGCAGGCCGAGCTCGATCACCACGCCGACCGCGCCGGCCTGGGCCAGCCCCGGCAGGTACGCGTCCCGCCGAGCCGGGTCGGCCAGCGCCTGACCGGTGGTCAGCACCAGTTCGCCGCCGGTCAGCAGGCCCGACAGGTCGGCGAGATCGCTGACATGCACCCAGCGCACCGGGTGGTCCATCGGTCCGGTGCACACCACCTCCGGCTCGCCCCGTTGCACCGACGGCAGCTCGAGAATGTCGGAGAGCGTCAGCTGCATTGACATAGTGTAAAAGACATACATCTGATGATTACACTCTGTCGGCTCCGAGCAGGTTCTTCGCCCGCCAGAATCGCAGTATGACCCTCACCGCGCCCAACACCCGCGTCCGCACCATCGCCCACTGGGCCGACGGCAAGAACTTCGCCGGCAGCAGCGACCGGACGGCCGCCGTCACCAACCCGGCCACCGGCCAGGTCACCGGTCAGGTTGCGCTGGCCGACGTCGCCGACGCCCGCGCGGTGATCGACGCCGCTGCCGCCGCGTTCCCGGCCTGGCGCGACACCTCACTGGCCAAGCGGGTCTCGGTGTTGTTCGCATTCCGGGAGCTGCTGAACGCCCGCAAGGAAGAACTGGCCGCGATCATCACCGCCGAGCACGGCAAAGTGCTCTCCGACGCCCTCGGCGAGGTCACCCGCGGTCAGGAAGTCGTCGAATTCGCCTGCGGCATACCGCATCTCCTCAAGGGCGGGATGACCGAGAACGCCTCGACCAACGTCGACGTCGCCTCGATCCGCCAGCCGCTCGGCCCGGTCGCCGTCATCAGCCCGTTCAACTTCCCCGCCATGGTGCCCATGTGGTTCTTCCCCATCGCGATCGCCACCGGAAACACTGTGGTGCTCAAGCCTTCTGAGAAGGATCCGTCGGCCGCGCTGTGGATCGCGAACCTGTGGGCCGAGGCGGGTCTGCCTGCCGGCGTGTTCAACGTCCTGCAGGGCGACAAGGTCGCCGTCGACGAACTGCTGACCAACAAGGCCATCAAGGCCGTCTCGTTCGTCGGCTCCACCCCGATCGCGCAGTACATCTACTCCACCGCGACCTTGCACGGCAAGCGCGTCCAGGCTCTCGGCGGCGCCAAGAACCACGCGGTGATCCTGCCCGACGCCGACCTCGACCTGGCCGCCGACGCGATGATCAACGCCGGCTTCGGCTCGGCCGGTGAACGCTGCATGGCCATCTCGGCCGCCGTCGCCGTCGGCCCGATCGCCGACGAGCTGGTGGCCAAGATCGCCGAGCGCGCAACGTCATTGAAGATCGGCGACGGCACCCGCAACACCGACATGGGTCCGCTGGTGACCAAGGCCCACCGCGACAAGGTCGCCTCCTACATCGACGCCGGCGAGGCGGACGGCGCCACCATCGTGGTCGACGGCCGAGGCACCGCCGTCGACGGCGATGAAGACGGCTTCTGGCTGGGCCCCACCCTGATCGACAATGTCACCCCCGAAATGAGCGTCTACACCGACGAGATCTTCGGCCCGGTGCTCTCGGTGGTAAGGGTGGACTCCTACGACGAGGCTCTGGAGCTGATCAACTCGAACCCGTACGGCAACGGCACCGCGATCTTCACCAACGACGGTGGCGCGGCCCGGCGGTTCCAGAATGAGGTCGAGGTCGGCATGGTCGGCATCAACGTGCCGATCCCGGTGCCGACCGCCTACTACAGCTTCGGTGGCTGGAAGAGCTCGCTGTTCGGCGACACCCATGCCCACGGCACCGAGGGCGTGCACTTCTTCACGCGTGGCAAAGTAGTCACCACGCGGTGGCTCGATCCCTCTCATGGCGGCATCAACCTCGGCTTCCCGCAGAACACCTGAGCTCGAAAGAGGCATCCATGACGACTATCGATTCCCACATCCTGCCCAGCGGCCAGGACCTCGACACCGCCCGCGCCGAAGCCGCGCGGGCCTACGAGCTGGACCGCGCGCACGTCTTCCACTCCTGGTCGGCGCAGGCGCAGATCAAGCCGATGACTATCGTCGCGTCGGAGGGCTCCTACGTCTGGGACGGCGACGGCAACAAGCTGCTCGACTTCTCCTCGCAGCTGGTGTTCACCAATATCGGTCATCAGCACCCGAAGGTCGTGGCCGCGATCGCCGAGCAGGCCGCCAAGCTGTGCACGATCGCGCCGCAGCACGCGAACGCCGCCCGTTCGGAGGCGGCCCGGCTGATCGCCGAGCGCACCCCCGGTGACCTGAACCGGGTGTTCTTCACCAACGGTGGCGCCGACGCCGTCGAACACGCCGTGCGGATGGCGCGCCTGCACACCGGGCGCTACAAGGTGCTGTCCCGCTACCGCTCCTACCACGGCGGCACCGACACCGCGGTCAACCTGACCGGCGACCCGCGGCGCTACCCCAACGACTACGCCAGTTCCGGTGTCGTGCACTTCAACGGCCCGTTCCTGTATCGCTCCTCGTTCTTCGCCGAGAACGAGCAGCAGGAGTCGGAGCGCGCGCTGGACTACCTGGAGCGGCTGATCCAGCACGAGGGCGCGGACTCGATCGCCGCGATCATCCTGGAATCCGTTCCGGGCACGGCAGGCATCATGGTGCCACCGCCCGGGTACATGGTCGGCGTGCGGGAAATCTGCGACCGCCACGGCATCGTGTTCATCGCCGACGAGGTGATGGCAGGGTTCGGCCGGACCGGAAAGTGGTTCGCAATCCAGAACTTTGACGTGGTGCCCGACCTCATGACGTTCGCCAAGGGTGTGACGTCGGGGTATGTGCCACTCGGCGGGGTGGCGATCAACGACGCGATCTACTCGACCTTCGCCGACCGCGCCTACCCGGGCGGTCTGACCTATTCGGGACACCCGCTGGCGTGCGGTGCGGCGGTCGCGACGATCAACGCGATGGAAGACGAAGGCATGGTTGCCAATGCCGCCCGGCTCGGTGAGCAGGTGCTCGGCCCGGGGTTGCGGGAGCTGGCGGCCCGTCACCCGTCGGTCGGCGAGGTGCGCGGTCTCGGTGTGTTCTGGGCGATCGAGCTGGTGGCGAATCAGCAGACGCGGGAACCGCTGGCGCCCTACGGCGGTTCCAGCCCGGCGATGAACGAGGTGCTGGCCGCCTGCAAGTCCGGTGGTCTGCTGCCGTTCGCGAACTTCAACCGGATCCACGCGGTACCGGCCTGCAACATCAGCGACGCCGAGGTCGCCGAGGGCCTGGCCATTCTGGACAAGGCGCTCGACGTCGCCGACGGGTACGTGACCGGCTAGTACGGGGTGGTGTGCTGGGTCAGCACGAACAGCAGCAGACCCAGGCACATCAGCACGTTGATGGCGATCAGGACCGCGGCGAACACGATGGCGCCGCGCACGCAACTCCGTTGGGCGCGGCTGACTTTGGTGCGGCGTTGTTCGCTGCGGAGTTGTGTCGCGGTCAGCGCGAACGTCACATCGACGAACTCGTCCTCGGTGGCCGCCTGACCCATGGCGATCTGCTGGAGACGTTCGGGAGGAATCCCGACACCGACCCCGGCGAAGTTGCGGCTCAACCGTTTGAGCTGCCGCGGGCTACTCGTCTGGTTGCGCGGCAGCCGCGGATCGGACCAGTCGGTCATAACTTTCTGACCCTAGTGCGGCATCAGCGGCACCGCGAGAGAAATGGTCCAGCCGTCACAACCCCGGCTGATCCTCGATGATGCCGAGCCAGATCTGGGCGACGTCGATGGCCACCTTCTCGCTGATGAACGCGTGCTGGGTGCCGGTGTAAATATCGCGGAAGGCGCGTTCGAGGCGGCTGCCCTCCCGGATCGAGGTGGTCCCCGCAGCCAGATGCGCCCACTCGGCGGCCTCGCGCGCCACGTCGGTCGCATACACCGCCGCCACGCGCATATCGGCGCGCAACGTGGGGGTGAGCTCCTCGCCGGCCGCCACCGCCGCTTCAGCGGTGCCGAACGCATCGAGCACCAGCAGCCGCGCCGCCCGCCAGGCGGCGACGTGGTGGGCCAGCCCCTTCTGGAAGGTGGGCCGGCTGGCCAGTGACGCCATGTCGCTCATCCGGAACTTGGTGGCCGCCAACTCCTCCACGTCGTCGAGCATGCTCTTGGCGACGCCGAGTGCCCACGACGCGTGACCGGCCGCGGTGACCGGCATCAGTCCCATCCGAGTGGCCGGCGAGCTGCCCCGGTGCGGCGTACTGGAGAACAGCGGGAAGGTCCGCGCGGCCGGTACGAACACATCCTCAACCGCGTAATCGTACGAGCCGGTTCCCTTGAGGCCCTGGACATGCCAGCCGTCCTTGAACACGATCTCGTCGCGCGGGATCACGGCCACCTGCATGTCCGGTAGTCCCCCGGGTCCCATCACCGGCTGGCCGTCCACCATCGGGAAGAATCCGGCGCAGACATATTCGGAATGGCCGGTGCCCGACCCGAAACTCCACGAACCGCTCACGCGGTAGCCGCCGTCGACGGTGACACCCGAGCCGTTGGGAAAGAACTGGCCGCCCATCGTGACGCGGTTGTCGTTCGCGGTGAACACCTCCGCGAAGCCCTCGTCAGGAAGGTAGGCCGCGGCAGCGAACGACGACGGCAGGTTGGCGATCCCGATCCAGCCGAACGATCCGTCCTGCCAGGCCATCTCGATCCACGTCTCGATCATCTCGGTGAACGACGGCTCCACTCCGCCGGCCGCGACGGGATTGAACGACGGCATCAGTCCGCTGGCCCACATCTCCTCGACGACGGCCGGGGCGATGGTCCGCAGCCGTTCGGACTCGCCGGCCTGGGCCACCACCAGGTCGCGCATGCCGCGGGCCACGTCGAGCGGCCGGATCTCCGATTGAACTGTCGACGTCATTGTGGTTTCCGATCTGCGTGCCGCGCGGCAGTGAACACTTTTGAAAGAATGTATAGCGCGGTGGCGTTCGGCGGGAGCGATTACCAGACGATGTCACCGGCCTGCACGGTCTGCGCTGTACGACCCGGCGCCGACTGATGTGACCAGTAGAGGTTGGTGTGGGCGATCACCTGCTCGGGTGACGGCGCACCCCACTGCGACAGATCCTCGGTGGTGTGGGCGTCGGCGACCAGCGTGACGTCGTAGCCACGCGCGAAGCCGCCATGGATCGTCGAGCGAACGCACTGGTCGGTCTGCGCGCCGGCCACCACCAGGTGTCCGATCCCCAGCTGGCCGAGCGTCGACTCCAGGGTGGTGTCTTCGAAGGAGTCCCCGTAGTTCTTGGCCACCAGGGGCTCGGTCTCGGCCGGGGTCAGTTCGTCGACGATGCGCCATTCCTGGCTTCCCGCAATGAGTTCGGCGTCGGAGTGCTGGACCCAGACCACGGGAACACCGGCGCCCCGCGCATCCTCGACCAGACCGGCGATTCTGGCGACAATCCGATCCCGGTCGTGGGCGCGGGCCACCACCTCGTTCTGCACGTCAATGACGAGCAGCGCGGTGTTCGGGCGGTTCTCCAATGTGGTCATGCCCGCGATCGTAGGGCGCGGCGGCAACAGTTCACGGGACTGACTCATGGACCTCGCCAAACCGAAATACGGCGATGCCAGACTGCGGGTCCCGTACGGGTCGAGAAGCGGTCCGCCGAGCAGGAGTACGCAATGACTGTCAGCAATGCGCCAGGCGAAGTCGTCGACCATGACGGGAGCCCGACCGGCGCACGGCCGCACGAGCACAGCCGTACCGGGTTGTCGGCCGACGCGCTGCACCGGGCGATCGCCGATCACCTCGCCTACTCCATCGCCCGTCCGCCGAGTGTGCTGACCCCCGAGCACTACTACCGCGCACTCGCCCTGGCCGTGCGCGATCGCATGCAGCAGCGCTGGATGGCCACTACCCAGGATCTGCTGCACGGCCCGGCCAAAGTGACGTGCTACCTGTCCGCCGAGTTCCTGATGGGCCCGCAGCTGGGCAACAACCTGCTCAACCTGCGCATCGAGGGCCAGGCTCGCGAAGCCCTCGCCGCACTGGGGCAGGACCTCGATGTGATCCTGGCCTGCGAGGAGGAACCCGGGCTCGGCAACGGCGGCCTGGGCCGGCTCGCCGCCTGCTATCTCGACTCGATGGCCACCCTGCAGCGACCGTCGATCGGGTACGGAATCCGTTACGAGTTCGGCATTTTCGATCAGGAGATCCAGGACGGCTGGCAGGTCGAGAAGACCGACAACTGGCTGGTGGCCGGAAACCCTTGGGAGATCGACAAACCCGACGCCAGCTATCTGGTCAACTGGGGTGGACGCACCGAGCAGTACGAGGACGTCGCAGGCAACCACCGGGTGCGCTGGATTCCGCGGCGGGTGATCAAGGGCGTGTCGTACGACACCCCGATCCAGGGCTACGGGGTCAACACCTGCAACACGTTGACACTCTGGAGCGCGCGGTCGGTGTCGTCGTTCGCACTGGATGCGTTCAACACCGGCGACTTCTACAAGGCCGTCGAGGACGAGGTCCTCTCGGAGAAGATCTCCAAGGTCCTCTATCCCAACGACGAACCCGAAGCGGGCAAGCGGCTGCGACTGCAGCAGCAATACTTCTTCGTCAGCTCCTCACTGCAGGACATCCTGCGCATCCACACCGAGCGGGCCCGCCTTCCGCTGAGCGCCCTGCCGGACAAGTGGGCCATTCAGCTCAACGACACGCATCCTTCGATCGCGGTCGCCGAACTGATGCGCCTGCTGGTCGACGAACACCACATGGGCTGGGACGAGGCCTGGGACATTACCGTCGCGACGTTCGCCTACACCAACCACACCCTGCTGCCGGAGGCACTCGAAACCTGGCCGCTGGGCATGTTCGGCGAGTCTCTGCCCCGGCACCTGGAGATGATCTATGAGATCAACAACCGCTTCCTCGAGGAGGTGGCCACCAGGTTTCCCGGGGACGAGGAGCGGGCGCGGCGGATGTCGCTCATCGGTGAGGACGGCGGCAAGAGCGTGCGGATGGCACACCTGGCCACTGTCGGTAGTCACGCGGTCAACGGGGTGGCCGCGCTGCACTCCGAACTGCTGAAAGCCAGTGTACTGAAGGACTTTTACGAGATGTGGCCGGACCGGTTCGGCAATGTCACCAATGGTGTGACGCCGCGGCGCTTCCTGGCGCTGTCCAACCCCGGGCTTCGGACCCTGCTCGACGAGACCGTCGGCGACGGCTGGCTGACCGACCTGGATCAGCTACGCCGGCTGGAATCCTACGCCGACGACCCCGCGTTTCGTGAGCGGTGGCGAGAGGTGAAGCGCGCCAACAAGAGTCGACTTGCCGAGTACGTACACTCCGCGACCGGCATCGAGCTCGACCCCACGTGGATGTTCGACGTCCAGGTCAAGCGCATCCACGAGTACAAGCGCCAGCACCTCAACGTGCTGCACATCATCACCCTGTACAACCGGCTCAAGCGCAACCCGGGCTTCGCGATCGCACCGCGGGCTTTCATCTTCGGCGGCAAGGCCGCGCCCGGCTACTTCATCGCCAAGCGAATGATCCGGTTGATCACCGCGGTGGGCGCCACCGTCAACAACGATCCCGACGTCAACCGGTTCATGCGGGTGGTGTTCCTGCCGAACTTCAACGTCAAGAACGCGCACCTGATCTACCCGGCGGCCAACCTGTCCGAGCAGATCTCGACCGCGGGCAAGGAGGCATCCGGCACCGGCAACATGAAGTTCATGATCAACGGCGCGCTGACCGTCGGCACGCTCGACGGCGCCAACGTCGAAATCCGCGAGGAGGCCGGCCCGGAGAACTTCTTCCTGTTCGGCCTGACCGTCGACGAGGTGGAGCAGCTCAAGGCCGAGGGCTACCGGCCGACCAGTTTCGTCGAGAATGACCCTGAGCTGGCCGAGGTGCTCGAACTGATCGTCGACGGCACCTTCACCCACGGCGACACCGAGGTGCTGCGGCCGCTGGTCGACAACCTGCTGCACCACGACCCGTTCCTCGTGCTCGCGGACTACCGCTCCTACGTGGACTGCCAGGCGCGGGTCAGCGCCGCATGGCAGGACTCCGACACGTGGTCGCGGATGTCGATCCTCAACGCCGCGCGCAGCGGCAAGTTCTCCTCGGATCGCGCGATCGCCGAATACTCCGACGAGATCTGGCATGTCGGCGCGATGCCGGTGACGCTGTAGCCGACTAGGGCTCCAACACGACCTTGATGGCTCCGCTTCGCCGGTCGCCCGCAACCCGAAACGCCTGCGCGGCGTCGGCCAGCGGGAACCGGTGGGTGATCACCGTGGCCGCGATGTCCGGATCTGCGGCCAATGCCGCTGCCGCATCGAGGAATTCACGCGCATCGGGCTTGCGGTCATAGCACATCGAGGCGGTGAGCGTCAGCTCCTTGAGCATCCACGGGATGCCGGGAACCGCTCGATCCCCATGCGACACACCGACTATCGCAATCCGGCCGCCCGGGACGGCCTGGCGCACGCAGTCGGCGATCGCCTCGTCGGAGCCCACTGCCTCGACGATCACGTCGTAGTCACCGTGCGGTGTCCCAGCGCCGAGGCGCCGGCCCGCCTCGATCTGATGCGGGTGGCGGGCCTGCAGGTCGACGTCGAGTCCCATGGCGTGCGCCGCGGCGACGGCCAGCAGCCCCACGCTTCCGCCACCGACCACCAAGACCCGGTCGGACGTCCCGGCGTCGACCTTGCGCAACGCATGCCAGGACACCGCGAGCGGTTCCACCAGGCAGGCGTCGGTTACCGGCAGGCCCTCCGGCAGCGGGACAAGACATTCGGCGGGCACCCGGACCCGATCAGCGAGCCCGCCGTCGAAGGCCACCCCGAGCAGCCCGTGCGGCGCGCTCCCCCGGCACCGCTGAGGCGTCCCGCCGCGGCACTGATCGCACTCGCCACAGCCCAGCGTCGGTTCGACGCAGTACGACCGTCCATCCACCGTGCCCGCGATCTCGTGGCCGATCGTGACCGGCAGCCCGAACGCCATCATGCCGAGGTCACTGCCGCAGATGCTGGCGGACGCGACGTCGAGGATCGGCCCGTCACCGGACGGCTCCTCGACGTCGACGACGGTGGCTGACCCCTGAATCGAGCGGACGGCGCGCATCAGCCGATTGTGCAGAGGTGCCGATCGGCGGCCGTCAGCGGCCCGTCGAAGCCTCGATGGCCTGACGCTCCTCGAGCGCGGTGCGCGCCCGTCGTTCGGCGGCGTGCTCTGCTTCGGTGAGCGCGGCGTCCTCATCGGCCGGGTCCGCGGTGAGGAAGCTGCCCCGGCCCGGTGCGCCGCCGAGACCGAGCTTGTTCATCCGCTTGGGCACCGGTGCGCCCTGGTACTCCAGTGCGACCGGGTGACCGTCGGCGCCGACGGGACCCAGCGGCTGATGTATTTCGACATACGCACCATGCGGCAGCCTCTTGATGATGCCCGTCTCGACGCCGTGCTCGAGCACCTCACGGTCGCTGCGCTGCAACGCAATAGCCCAGCGGTAGGTGATGAAGAAGACCAGCGGCGGCAGCACCACCATCGCGATGCGGCCGATCCAGGTCGTCGCGTTCAGCGAGATGTGGAACTTGTAGGCGATGATGTCGTTCATCGCGCTGTAGGTCAGCACCATGTAGAACGCGATCGCCATAGCGCCGATGCCCGTTCGCACCGGAGCGTCGCGCGGGCGCTGCAGCAGGTTGTGGTGTGCGTCATCGCCGGTGAGCCGCTTCTCGATCCACGGGTAGACGATGAGCAGCGCGAAGATCACACCCATCAGGACCGCGACCGCCACCGCCGCCGGGATCGTGTGGTTGCCGATGTAGATCTCCCACGCCGGCCACAAGCGGATCAGCCCGTCGGTCCACATCAGGTAGAAGTCGGGCTGGCTACCGGCTGAGACCTGGGCGGGCTTATACGGGCCGATCTGCCAGATCGGGTTGATCTGCAGCAGACCCCCCATCAGGCCCAGGACGCCGACCGTCATCGCGAAGAAGGCGCCCGACTTCACCGCGAACACCGGCATGACTCGCACACCTACCACGTTCTTCTCGGTGCGGCCGGGCCCGGGAAACTGGGTGTGCTTCTGGAACCACACCAGCGCCAGATGAAGACCGATGAGCGCCAACATGATTCCGGGGAAGATCAGAATGTGGATGGCGTAGAGCCGCGGGATCAGGACGTCACCCGGGAAGTCGCCGCCGAACAGCGCCCAGTGCAGCCAGGTTCCGATGACCGGAATGCCGAGTGTGATCGAGGACAACGCGGCCCGGATACCAGTGCCCGAGAGCAGATCGTCCGGCAGCGAGTAGCCGAAGAACCCTTCGAACATGGCCAAGATCAACAGCAGCGAGCCGATCACCCAGTTGGCCTCGCGGGGGCGACGGAAGGCGCCAGTGAAGAAGACTCGGGCGAGGTGAACCATGATCGCCGCAGCGAAAAGCAGTGCCGCCCAATGGTGGACCTGGCGGACGAACAAGCCACCGCGAACCTCGAACGTGATGTCGAGGGTGGAGGCGTAGGCCCGGGACATCTCGATGCCGCGCAACGGCTGGTACACGCCGTTGTAGGTGACCTCCCTCATCGACGGGTCGAAGAACAGTGTCAGATAGACGCCGGTGATCAGCAGGACGACGAAGCTGTACAGCGCGATCTCCCCCAGCAGAAACGACCAATGGGTGGGGAAGACCTTGTTCAACTGCCGTCGGACCGCGGCCGACGGGTGGTAACGAGAATCGATTGCATCACCTTGGGACGCAACCAGCGTGGACAGTGATTTCATTGCGAGGCTCCTGCAAGCTGCACCCGGACTCAATCGAGAGGATGCGAGTGCTTCGGAGCCGTTCCCACCGTGGATGGCCGGCGGGCGGCGTGGTCATTCTTTCGTCAGAATTTTCATGGCCCCGGCGGTGACCAGTGCACCACCTTCATCGCGGTCATCTCGTCGAGTAGTTCGGGGCCGAACCCGAATCCGTTGCCGCTGGCCCGCCGTGGTTCGGATGCACCTCCGGGCGCACCGCCGAACGCCGCGTTGATCTTCACCGTGCCGACCGGCAAGCTGCGCCAAGCAGTTTGAGCGTGGCCCATGTCGGCGGTCAACACGGTGGCGGCCAGCCCGTACCGGTCATCGGCGGCCTCGGCCAGGGCGGTCTCGAAGTCGGTGACGGTGCGGACCGGCGCGACAGGTCCGAAGGTCTCCTCGCTCATCACCAGCATGTCCGGGGTGCAGTCGGCCAGCACGGTCGGCGGATAGAAGGTGCCCGGTCCGACCCGTGGGACACCGCCGGCCAGAATCCGTGCGCCGTCCTTGACGGCGTCGGTGACGTGACGGTGCACGAGTTCGCGCTGACGCTCATCGACCAGCGGGCCGATCCGCTCGCTCCACGCGGCGGCCTGCGCCACCAACGTATCGAGGAACGGTCCCGCCACCGATTCGACCACGAACACCCGCTCGACCGACACGCAGATCTGACCGGCGTTGGCGAAGGCGCCCTGCGCGGTCTGCTCGGCCGCCCAGTCGACGTCCACCCCGGCGTCAACGATCAACGCGTCGTTGCCTCCGTTTTCCAGCAGTGCCTTGGCGCCGCGCTCGGCGCACATCCGGGCGATCGCACGACCCGTCACGCTGCTGCCGACATGAGCCACGACGTCGACATCCTCGGCGCCGGCGAGCTGTGCGCCGACGGTGCCGTCGCCGTCCACAATCTGCAGCACGCCGTCCGGCAACTGCGCGGCGATCACTTCGGCGAATCGCCGACCGGTCGCCGGGCATCGCTCACTTGGCTTGTGCACCAACGTGTTTCCGGTGACCAACGCGGCGCCCAGCAGACCTGCGGCCACCGCCACCGGATCATTCCACGGGGTCAGCACCGCCACCACACCGCGCAGCTCGGGAATCATCAGATCGGTGGCGGCCCATTGGCCCTGCAGGCTGCGACCGCCGTGCAGCGGGCCGAGCTCGGCGTACTGCATCAACGTGCCCACACCGGCGTCGACCCCGCCCCGGGCGTCGTCGCGCGGCTTGCCGGTCTCGCGTTCGTTGAGTGCGGCCAGCTCGTCGGCGACCTCCCGGGCGGCGTTCGCCGCCGCGTGGATCGCCGCGGCCCGTTCGGCAGCCGGTGTCCGCGCCCACGCGGGGGCGGCGGCGCGGGCCCGGCGTATCGCCTCAGCACAGCCGGCGGGTTCGGTCATGGCGAGTTCGGTGACGAGCTCGCCGGTACGGGGATCGAGAACGTTCAGTGTCGTCGGCACGCGTCCGGGTACCCCGAAGACGGTCGTCGACACGTCCGATCTCTGCGACCGCGGTACGTTGAGCTGCGATCGAACGACGAGGAGTGCGTGTGGGCGCAGTGACGGAGGACGCTCCCCCGGTTGGGTTGCGACGCATCCCGCTGGAGATCCGCAAGGTGGCCACGGTCCTCGCCATCGCGATCGTCCTGGCATCGAGCTTCGCCGCGGCCTACACCGTCGCACTCGGGCGGCCCTCCCCGCGCAACCTGCCCGTCGGAGTCGTCGGAACGACCGCGGCCACCGCACCGTTCGAAAAGGCGTTGCGCAGCAACAACAACGAGTTCGACATCCACGAATATGCGACGCGGGACGAGGCGGTCACCGCGATCAACCAGCAGCGCATCACCGCCGCCATCGACGCCACCGCGAGCCCGCCGCAGCTGTTGCTGTCCAGCGCCAGCGACCCCTCAGGCACCCGCGCCCTGATCCAGCTGGATCAAACCCAACCCGGGCAGTTCATCCTGCCGATCGTCGATCTACACCCGCTGCCGCCGTCCGACCCCGCAGGGTTGGCCACCTTCTATCTCGTCATCGCAGCCACGATTTTGGGTTTCATCACGATGTTCCAGCTGCGGGCCAACGTCAAGACGCTGACCCTGCGGCGCTGGCTGCTGTGCATGCTCGTGCTCGCGGTCGTCGGCGGGGCGGCGTTGGCGGTGGTCACCGGCCCGGTCCTCAAGGCGCTGAGCACACCGTTCCCTCAACTGTGGCTGCTGATCTCGCTGCAGATCGCGGTGGCGGCGGCGTTCAACTCGACGATGTTGGTGCTGATCCACCGATGGGCCATCATCCCGACCTGGCTGGTGTTCATCCTGCTGGGCAACACGTCCTCGGGAGGGGCGGTATCGGCGTCGCTGCTGCCACAGCCGTTCGCGTTCTTCAACCACGCGCTGCCCAGCGGCGCGACCGTATCGGCGATCCACGCGGCGACCTACTTTCCGCACAACCAGCGGCCGCTGCCGTTCATCGTGCTCGGCGTCTGGCTGGTGGTCAGCCTGACCGCTTTGATCGTCGCCTCGCGCGCACTGCACCGTTCACCGGCGGAGTGACGATCTAGGCTGAATCCATGATTCCCGCCGGCCGCATCACCTCGATCTGGCGCTACCCGGTGAAGTCGATGCAGGGCGAGCGCGTGGCCGAGGCCGCGATCGGTGAGCTCGGACTGCACGCCGACCGGACCTGGGCGGTGCGCGACGTCGAACTGGACGCCACGACCAGCGCCAAACGACTGCCCGGCCTGCTGTGGTTGACGGCGCGCTACGCAGACGCCCCGGGGCCGGACGCCGGGCCCGGCCACGCACCCGAGGTGCTGATCGGATTCCCGGATGGCACCGAGGTATCCAGCTCGGATCCCGATGTGCATCAAGCGCTTTCGCGTTATCTCGACCGCGCGGTCGAGCTGCGTCCACTGCCGCCCCTCGAGCGCCGCGACGAATACCGCGGACCGATGGCCACCAAAACGGACCTGCGCACGATCTTCGGACTCGAGGACGACGAGCCGCTGCCCGACCTGTCGATGTTCCCGGTGCGCAAGCTTGCCGAGATCAGCCGCTACGCCACACCCGTCGGCACCTACGTCGACGCCTATCCCGTCCACATCATCACCGAGCAGAGTCTGGCCACGCTCGCGTCGCTGGCGCCCGACTCCGACTTCGACATCCGCCGGTTCCGCCCCACGATCGTGGTGGACTCCCCCAGTACGGCGGCACACCCGGAATGGGACTGGTGCGGCGGACAACTGCATGCCCCACACGCCGAGCTGCAACCGCTGATTCCCACGATCCGTTGCGTGATGCCCTCCCATGAGCAGCCCGAACTCAAGCGGGACAAAGAGATCACCCGCACGATAGCCGCGCACACCCGCCGCTGCCTCGGCGTCTACGGCAACGTCATCCGCGCCGGTCGGCTCGCCGAAGGCGATGTGCTGCACCTGAATCCGCCGAATCGCACGGCGTTGAGCGCCACCGCCGGCTCCGGGGCCGCGACAATGAAACGGGCGGTCATGCGCGCGGTGTCCGCTGCCATGCCCAGTGGAAAGAAGGGTTGACCATGCGTCACGTCGTCGGCGGCCTCGGTGTGCTGGTCGCGCTGTTCGGTCTGTTGTTCACCCTGCAGGGGTTCGGGGCGGTGCAGGGCAGTCCGTTTGACAGGGACCTCACAACAGCCTAACTGTACTGAAAAGCACGCTTATCAGGCATTTTGCCCCTGGCTGAAATGGGACATCCGCCGAAAACCGGCGTAGGCTGTCGGCCAGGCCGGATAGGGGCAGTTACGCCGGAGTCGCCAAGAGCGAGCGACTTTTGAGGACCCCAGGCCGCGCACTCCGATCACGGGGAACCCTCATGAAGATCATCGACACCTTCAACCGCAACGACGACGAGACGACAGTGACGGTCGAGTTGAGCACCGCAGGCCCCGCACAAGTAGCGGTGAGCACCTTCAACAGCGCAACCGGAGACCGGGTAGGACCGCTCCTGCTGTCGCCCGACGAGGCGAGGCGGCTAGGTGAGGCACTGCTAGCAGCACAGTGCAGAGTCGGCACTATAGTCGCAGGTCGGCATCTAGTAAATAGTGACGTTGCTCACACAAAATTCGGCGACCTGGGGAAATGCAAATTCGAGGCCCGCAGCGATGCACCCAAAATGGGGTCTCGGGATTAAAGTGGAAGGCGGGTCGGTGAGGTGTATTCCTCGCTTGTAACCGAGCCGCAAGGCGAGGCGGTGACCAACTGCGAACGCAAGGGCGTTTGCAGGGAGAAGGAAAATTCCTCCCCCGGTTACCAACTGCGGGACGCAGGGTGAATGAAAATTTCAAGACAACTCATTCTCCTCAATGCTCCTCGTGATCGAAAACGGCAACGCGCAGCCGTAAAGGTTCCCCAGTACAGCTCCCGCGTTACCAACTGATATTACTTATTGACAGGAATTTGAGATGAAAGTAAATAACAAGTGGCCGAACGTCGCGATATAGTCGGACTGCCGAATTGGTCAGTCAACAGCGACGGAATCGTGCGACACCATTGGAAGATTCAACCCATCACCAACCAGCTGGCCGGTCTGCCCACTGTTGATCTGACCGCCGACTACCTCGGCCCCATACCGTCACCCGGCTGCGTCGAGGACTGCCCGCGCTGCCTGTGGATGAACGACTCCCACATGGGCAAGAATGCGGCCCCGATACGGTTCCTTGGTGATCCGACAGGCCGCCCAGCTGCACACAAATACAGCACACTTCGCCTGTTGGATGAAGTTGTCCTCCTGGCTTTCGACCGCCCGCCCGGCAATTGGCGCACCGCACGCCCCTACTACATCGACGGCAGCCCGTGGAAAGCGCCAGGCGTGCCCAACTGCCGCGCCGACAACCTCAAGTGGTGGGAAGACGTACAAGCGGCAAAAGACATCGAATTTATAAACTTCAAACGCCAGCAGGGATTGCGTGGCGCAGCCTAAAAGGATTTACAATATGCGTTACAGTGATCGCGTTCTTAACCGGATCAAGAAATTCATTGCAAAGGACTTCCAGGTCTACGCCTGTAATGCCGCCGATGGGACGCCTCGCGTGTCCCTCGTGGCCGAGTTTGAATACTGCGATCCGTTCATGCTGCCCATGACCGTCGAGGCGGCACATGAGATGGGCCTACAGCTACTCGCCGCGACAATGGAACTGAAGCCCGAGATTATGTTTCCGGCGCACCTTGCAAAGAAATACCGGGCGGGAGACATCTCGCTTGAGCAGTTGAAAGCAGCTGTCTAAATGGCCGCTACCGTCATCAGCGATAAGTACCGTGCCATGATGAGCGCCACCCGCCAGGCCGATGGCCGCATCCTGGTTCGCGCCGGTAACAGGTTCCTGCTGCTCACCGATTCGGAAGTTGAACGCCTCAGCGCGTTCTCTCGTGGGCAGGGAGTGCTACAGACCTTCCCCGCCCGGTAGAGATACCCTCCGTGCCCATAATGGACGGGCCGTCGCACCAAATGCTGACCTGTTCGCCCTATATGCGTTGCAGCCGGAAATAGGCATTCCTTTCCCATCCTGGCCCATGAACTTGCGGTTTGGGTCAACCGGGGCATTTGCCCCAGTTGCTAGATCACGCCCAATCGTGCGCTTATCCGCCCCCACCACGTCTGCGATAGCGCTTTGTCCGGTCAAACTCTCTGGCCAGCGCCTATGGAACATGATCTAGCAAACATTGACATGTAGATTTACCTGCTTGGGGAGGGGTACCAGCAAATAGCTGGCGAGCGACCATCCCGGCGACCGGGACGGGGGGGTCGAAGTAGAACCGCGTTAATCAAATGTGGGAAAGGTTTTACACTGTCACAACCAAGAAAATGCCAAGAATGTGGCGCGGCTTACACGCCGACAAACAAGCGCGGCCCTGCCTCTGAATTCTGTTCTCGGATTTGCAGAGATAGCGCGTATTGGCATAAGAAGCGAACACATGCCATGTCGGTCGATGGAGGAGCCGGTCGGAGTCCTGCATAAAAGAACGAGGCCAATTCGTTCATGTCCGATGTTCTGGAGGCGTCGGCTGTTGACGATTAATTAGTGGCGTCGCCGCGCCACTGCTCCACGCGGCGGATTCCATTCCCAACCTCTCAGCTTGTTCATCCGCTCCCAGCGGTCTGGATCAAGTTCGCCAGTCCGGTTGAGATGACGCTGTTGACTAACCCAAGCTGCGAGTCGGTAGCCGGTCTCGTCGACATAACCCTGCGGCGGCGGTGATCCGTTCCGCTGGAGGTACTCCACCAGACGGTCATGCCCTTCCTCCCACTTGCTGCGTCGACGGTCCCAGTCCCACCCGGGAAGGGCGGCCAGACGCTCGACGCGGTCCTTGGCGAGCCTTCCCTTGGTGAACTCAAGCCGTTGAGTCATCGCCCAGCTTCCGAGCGGGTAGCCGTCGACCACATAGCTGCGTTCGACCTTGGCGTCGCCGCGTTCTTTCACATACGCGATTAGGTGTTGGAAACCCTTCTCCCACTTCACGTCGTGGGAGTAGTTGTCCCATCCGGGAAGAGCCTGGAGCCGCCGCTGGCGGTCTTGGCTGAGCCTGGCGAACTTGACTCGGTTATTTACCAACCAGTTTCTCAACTTGAATCCGTGGGCTTCGTAGTCAATCGGAACCGCCACATTGCGATGAGCCTGCGCGAACTCACGGAGGTGCTGAAACCCTTCGTCCCACTTGGCTTCCCTCGCACTCCACACCCAACCCGGCAATTCGGCGAGTCGTTGGGCGCGATCCGACTCCAATCTCTTCTGGTTATGCCTGCTGCGTTGGGTATTGACCCACGATCCGAGGTTATAGCCGTCGACCAGGTAGGACTGTGGGACTCGGGCATCACCGTGGCGTTCCATGTAATCAACGAGTCGGCTGAACCCCTCCTCCCACCTGTCGGCGACGGGATCCCAAGTCCAGCCGGGCAACTCCATGAGTCGGCGTTCTCGGTCGGCGTCAAGCCTGCCTTTTTTGCGCTCTCCACGTTGGGTGGTCGTCCAGGTAGCGAGGGGGAAGCCATCGACGATGTGGGATCGCGGCACACGGGCGTGTCCGTGAATTTCGACAAAGTGCAGGAGGTGGCTGATCCCCTCTTCCCACCTGTCGACGAAGGGATCCCATGTCCAGCCGGCCAGCTCCTGCAATCGCTGTTGGCGATCAGCGTCAAGGGTGCCTTCCGAATGCTTGGAGCGTTGATGCACAACCCACGCGCCGAGTGCGTAGCCATCCACGGTGTAGGACGCTGGGGCGCGGGCGTCACCGTGAATCTCGACATAATCCACGAGTCGACGGAAACTCTCCTCCCACTTATCGACGAGGGTGTCCCATGTCCAGCCGGGCAGCTCCTGCAATCGCTGTTGGCGATCAGCGTCAAGGGTGCAGTCAGAGTACTTGCCGCGTTGTTTGATGACCCATGTACCGAGCCGGTAGCCATCGGCCGTGTAGGACAACGGGACACGGGCGTGTCCGTGATTTTCGACAAAGTGCAGCAGGTGACTGAAACCCAGCTCCCACTGGTCTGCCTTTGGTTCCCATGTCCAGCCAGGCAGGTTCTGCAGCCGTTGTTGGCGGTCGGTATCGAGGTTGCCTCTGGCGTACGTGGCGCGTTGCTTGTTGACCCACTTACCGAGCTGGTAGCGATTGACCTTGTAGGACTGTGGAACACGAGCATGCCCGTGGTCGTTGACGAACGATTGGAGTAATCCGAACCACTGCTCCCACGGGGTCGTAGTCTGCTCGATGAGACGTACCTCGAAAGCCGTGGCGAAGTCAGCCCCGATCTTCAGGGGTAGGTCGAGGTGAATCTTGTCAGGGAGTTTCGGGCTTCCGCCTCCGCGCCCCATCTCGCGGCGCAGGGTGTCGAGTTGCTCGCCGAGTTCAGTGTCGTGTGCGCGGAGGGCCTTTATGACATCCCATACCGGCTTGAATACAGATGATTCAAGGGCGATCTCGGGGTCCTCGTCGGTGTCGATAAACACGGGGATGACGATGGTTCCAACGTGCTTATCCGCCGACTTCCGGATCGCCCGTCCTACCGCCTGCACGATGTCCACCTCGCTTCGGCGGGGATCGATGAACGCAACACCGTCAAGCGTCGGAACGTCCACACCTTCAGCGAGGCAACGGGCATTGGACAGTAGCCCACGCTCCCCGTCGTTAAGCCGGCTCAGCTGTTGGAGCAGGACGTGGCGCTCACCGGCGGACATTTCACCGGAAGCGTGACGCGACCACAGCACACCCTTCGGGCGCTGCCGGACCGGCATCCATGCGATGACGTCGGGCATCTCAGCAGAGAACTCCCGTGAGCGCTTGACCCGAGAGTGGAACGAGATGACCTTGTGAAGGTCGTAGCGCCGCATTGCTTTCGCCAGGCCGATCTGTCCGGCCAGAGTCCGTGCGTCGGTGATCCTCTTTCCATCACGAGTAAGGAGCATTCCCTTCTCCGCCCATCGGAGGTACGTCTCATCGTCAACGCCGACAACGGCGACCTGGTAGTCAGTCAGCAGGTCACGGCAGATCGCCTCGCTGAAAGAGAGGCGGTAAAACACACTCCCGAATTGGGAGGGGTCATCCATAGAGGCGACTTCAAGGTCGGCTTCCTGCGCGGCCTTCAGCACCCTGCCTGTGTAGTAGCGCGGGGTGGCCGTCATAAACAACCGCCGCTGTGCCTTAATCGCCATCGCGTCGAGAACCGTTGCGAAATCCGATGATTCGACCCCCGCGACCCTGTGCGCTTCGTCGGCCACCACCAGATCGAACGCGGGCACACGTCCTAGAGCAAAGGCGGCGGCAATCTGCGGGGAAGACTGGTAGGTCGAGAACACCACAAGCGGTCCCGACCGGCGTCGCATGAAAGCAGCGATCTCAGACGGATCGGTGGTAACGGGCACGCCCAGCTCGCTCGTATGGCCGACCGCCGGGTCCGTGTCGGAAGCTCCCACCGTCTCGTCAGAGCAAACTGGCAGCGCGACGAACGGTACTTTCGCGTTGACCCGCCAGACCTGCATCGTCTGCTTCAGCAAGGACAGCGAAGGTACGAGGACCAGAGTCCGCCCGGCGGCGAGCTTCTCCCTAACGAAGAGAGAGGTCAAAGTCTTCCCTGTTCCGCACGCCATGATGAGCTGACCGCGATCCGACTTCGTAAAGCCCTTCATCACATCGCGGATCGCCTCGCGCTGATGTTCCCTCGGTCTGGCAGGCTTCGGAGGCCGTGATGGGCGAAGGTCGTTTGGATGGCGGGGCCAGTCCACCTCGGAGGTAAGCAGATCGGACAGCCCAACGAAACCGACCTTCTTCTCCTGGTCGTCCATCGTCCGCCGGGCAACGTGGTGCCGTTTGTCGGTGGTGGCGATCAGTAGTCGGTAGGAGAACACCGCCCTCGACGACTCGGACAGGAACTTGTCAACATCGGCTTTGGTGACGGCGTTCTCTGGTTTGTACGCCTTCGCCTGGATCGCCCACAACCGACCGTCTAGGTCCTCAGCGACGAGGTCTATACCGGCGTCGCCACCCCAACGACCGACCCACTCGTCCCAGAGCCACACACGGCGGAGGGTGCTCTTGTAGGTCGGGTCGTTGGTCAGAAACCACTGGCAGATGCGCTCGAACTGCCTGCCCTTGATGCGGTCGTCCGCGTCGAGCTGGCTAACCAAATCCGAGAATGCCCCCACAGTCGCGGATGCTAGAGGACACCGGCGACATAAGCCGACCAATTCGGCAGAAGGCGGGGCGGGTCAACCAGACCGCCGATCCTCACCAGGCCGCTAACGCTATGCCCAACGCTTACCGAACGCGGACCATTGGTTCGCCTGGGCGTTCGGGCCTCGCTCCCAAATTTTATCGCCGCTCATCTGGCCGCACGGTTTAACCGTCCCGCCAAATAGATGACCCGCGATTCGCATTCACTCAAAGAATGCAACCAACCCGCTTACGAATGCAAAACGTAGGCCGCTTGGAAGTCGGAAAATAACTCACTTCCAATGAAAGAAAAATAACAAGTGAATACAACCAAAGATCGAGCACGCGATATTGCGCGTCGTTTCGATGAACTGCAAGAACGTGCATCCAAGAACCTCACAATCAACGAGGGAAACGAATGGGATGCCGAATTTAAGCAGCTACAAGCCGAACTGGCTGGAGTGCAGCGAGATGAGCGTGTTGCCAAAGTCGTCGCCGCAGGAGGCAGCTCCAAGGGCTACGGCTCTGCAATTGCTGCCACGGGTGAATTGCCGCTGGGCGCTAAAGGTCTAGGCAAGGATGTTTATCCCCTGGGCCTGCCCAAGACCGAGGTTGACAAGGCACACGAGATTGTCATTAAGAATAAGGGCAATTACTCGATTGGCACTAAAGATATTCAGACCAAGACCACGACTTTCTCAACGGTCGATTCCCTCTTGGTCGCCCAGCAGGCTCCCGGCATTGTTGGCGAATACTTTGAGGCGCGCATTATTGATCACCTCCCGGTGACCGCGATCAGCGCCCCGAGCTATCAGTTTCTTCAGCACGATTTCACGTCCGATACAGGTGCTCCTGACTTTGTAGCTGAAGGGACCAGCAAGCCCCAGTGGAATCCCGCTGCGGACAAGGTTGTTGTTACCGCGCAGAAGATTGCCGGTTACTTCAATGAATCGTCAGAGTCTATGGCCGACGCTCCGCAGTGGCGGTCCTATCTCGTCAATACGATCTTCCGCAAGATTTCCGTTGTCGAGAACCACGCCGTCCTGTACGGCACCGTGTCGAGCAATCTCGGCATTCAGGGATGGTCTACCCAGTCGGGCATTTTGACGCACAATGCGACTACCGACCCCGCTGGCTCGACTAACCTCGACTCGCTCGAATTGGCGATTAACCAGATGCGTATTGAATCCGGCGTTTTCGCCACGCCCAACATTGTCATTATGTCCCCGACTACTTGGTCTGCTACCCGCAGGCTAAAGGATACTCAGGGCCGTTACATTGTGGGCGATCCGTTGCATGAGGCTGTCACTACGGTGTGGGGCGTTCCCGTTCTCACCACGACCGCCGCAACCGATGGCGATGCCTTCCTGGTGGATACGTCCAAGATGGGTTCTGTTTTGGTCCGCGAGGGCATTCAGACCCACATGGGATACGTGAATGACGGTCTGGTGACCAACATTCTCACAACCGTGGCTGAGGAGCGTCTGACGCTCGCAACGGTTATCCCGTCTGCGGTCAACTACGTGACGGGACTGGCTCACTAATGGCCTACGTTGACGATTTCGGTAATGAAATTCAGGCGTACACCACGGGCCTGCCCCCGGTGCATTCCCTGAGGGCTGCCAGCGCGACTAACGCCACGTCCACAGTGTTGGACGGCGCAGTCATGCGTACTAACTCCAACCTGGTCGTTGTGACCGGTGCCGGAGTTTCAGCCGGTGATGTGGAAATTCAGGGCAGCCTAGACGGCACCAACTGGTACGTCATCGGCCCCGCTCTGGCCGTCAGCGCCGCGTCAACGGTCTACCACCAGACGGGCACTGTTCCGGCTAGGTATTTCCGCGCTGTGGTCTCTACGGCGATTACAGGCGGCACTGTCGATGCCTTTATTGGCGTCACAGACTAGGTACGTACCTTTCGATGAACGGATGGCCCGCGAACGCAATGGCGGGATTGAGCCGTACATCGATTTGGTTGAACGCGGCGAGGGTAACCAATCCCTCGTCCGACTCCAGGCCGACGATGGCGCGGCAAATGCCGCACCCAACGATCAGTCCAAGAGGCGTGGTCGCAGGCCGCAACCTCCTACAGAGTAGGAAACAAACGGTTCCCGCCGTATAGGACGCCATGCCTTTAGCGGGAAATGCTGGTGAGTGTTTTAGTTCACTGCGACCGGCACAACGAATGCCTGAATAGGCTTCGGTCATAGGGGGAGGGAGAGACGGGTGATTACGTTTCTCCCTCCCTTCTAAAACTTTTCAGCTTCGCCTGATTGCTGCGCCCCCTCCTTGGCTGCGCTTCAGGCGATGGGGGCGCGATTCTCTCGCCGCGCCCCAGCCGGGGTGGCTTTTCCCTGACCCGCCCCGGCTTTTCAACTTCCCCCGCAGGTCCTCTTTTTCTCGTATTCCATCTGCGGGGTTCTATCTTCCCATTAAAAAACTCGTCTCCGCGACCAACTTTGATGGGACAGGGCCGACAATAAATGAGTTGGATACTTATAGAAATCGGTCCTCATTAGCCAGGGAGGGCGCGGAACAGTTTTAGACGGACGGAGACCGCGCCCTCCGCTGGTATTCATTTCTAGAATTTTTTGTAGCGGTTGCACGGTTGGCGCGCTAGCGTTTTGTTCATGGTTGAGAGAATGCGAAACGCTGGCACCTGCCACAGATGCGGACGGCCAATCAGGCAGCGCGTTGACGACTTCCCTGTGGACGGCCAGCCGTACGGCGACGCTGAGGTGTTGGAAGAACGGTGTACTCCTGGCTGTCCTGGCGTGAAAGAGCGACGGGACGCGAGGATGTCGTGAAGCTCCCTCGCTCATAACGAAAGCCCGCCCAGGCCGTATCTGACCTGGGCGGGCTTTTCGTGGGCGCTACGGGGCCTCTCAGCCGTTCATGACTGCCGCGATCCTCCGGTCTCGGGCATTCATCCTCTGGTTCTTGAAAAGCACTTTGTCCCAGAAGCGTGCGACTAGCTCGCTGATCAGCGCCCCGGTGCTGGCTGCCTGTACTTGATGTCATGTCATCTCCTCTCTGGTTCCCGTTATACCGAAAACTGTTGCCGTACAACAGCTGTACGGTCGAACCGCTTGGGGATCGACACCTCCCGGTCCTTGCCTGGCCCACCCTTGACGCGGAACTCAATCCCTGCGTCTCGCAGCATCGTGCGGCGTTCATCCCAGCCGGTGCCGTGCCACCGCTGACCCCACGTCACGCCCGTGCCAACCTGCGCCCAGTGCCCCTCGGTCTGAGGCTTGGCCTCTAGCCCTTTCATCTCGGCGGTAACGGCGTCTAGCTGGCGCTGTAGGACACCCCGCGCCGTGGGCGAATCGTTAGACCCCAGCTGCTCTGCCAGTGCCTCAAAGCGCCGTACAGCGTCCGCTAACGCCGTAACGGTGTCCTCCCCGGCAACCCACTGGCGATCTTGAATTTCCTTGTCGCCGTAGAAGTGCAACAGGGTGGTTTCGGCTGCCTGCTCAAGAAACTCTGCCTGCATCGTGACGGGGTGCTCACACTCCCGGTTCGCCCGGTAATAGGTGTACTGCTTGCCCCGCACAATCTTGGTGTCGAACCACAGCGAGGACCCGCACTCGGCACACTTCACCAGGCCCGACAGTGGCGAGGCGTCACGGCGAACGCCGACACCCTTGCTGGCGGAGTCCAGGGCCGCTTGCAACCGCTGGTAGGTCTCCAGGTCAATCAACTCGGGTCCGACCTTGATCGCCTTGCCGTCTGGACCGAGGTCACCACGCTTGTATTCACCGAGCATGGCGCGGTTGCGCAGAATGTTGCGTGTCGCGCTCTGGCTCCAGCGTGTGCTGCCACCGGGCTTATGCCGAGGCGGCGGTATGCCCTCGGTCTCCAGTTGGCGGCACACACGAGAGAGCGGCACACCATCGAGCACGTCCGCGACGATGCGGCGCACAACCTTGGCCTTCACCAGGTCGATGTCCAGGCGGCAACCATCCCCGTTCTTCACCACCCGGTAGCCGTACGGCGGCTTGCCGTGACCCCAGCGACCGACGCTGTGCAAATGCCGATGAGAGTCGGTAACGCGGGTCGATATGGCTTCAAGTTCCATCTGCGCCAGCGCCCCGAGGAATCCCGCTATCGCCAGGCCCATCGTTGTGGAGAGGTCTAGGGATTCAGTGATTGAGACGACAGTCTTGTCACGCTCACGCGCCCAGCGAAACAGGTCATTCAGGCCAAACATATTGCGGGCCAAGCGGTCTAGCCTCCAGGCGACGATGCCGTCAAACTCCGGCCAACGATTGTTGAGCCAGTCCCCGAACTGTGGCGTGTCGAACGGCGAGACCTTGCCCGATACGTCGATGTCCTCAGCCCATCCCACGATACGGTGACCGTGCATCGTCGCCCACTGCTCAATGTTTTCGCGCTGGCGTTCCACGCTGGTTGATTCATCGGTGTGGACCGAGAGCCGCACCCGCCCGAGGTAATTGCCCATGTGATCAGCGTAGACCCGTTTGTGGGGTCGGTGTCACTCGAAAGCCCGATGAGTAACACCACGACATGGTCGGTGCTCGGGCCGATCGTCGTCCTGGTCGGCGTCGTTCTGGCCGTCGCGGCCTGGCGCCCGCGCCGTTAGGCGGCGTACACCCAGTACGAAACCAGGATGATCGCGGCGACCACGTAGGTCGTCCACAGGACGATGATGGTGGTTCGCCTCGACTCGAACGGGGACATCGACTGCGGGGGGATGGGCGGGTCCGCCGGTTCTGAAGTCATCGGCGCGCTTGTACCCGGCGGTTCTTGCGATCAAACAGTTTTCTTACAGGAGTTCTCGGGCGGTGCGCAGCCGCTGCCGCCACCATGCGATGCGGCTGGCGTCGTCGACCGAGAATTCCGCCACCCGTCGCTGGTCGGGCGCCGGGGCCGAGGGCGCCACCGGCAGGAAACCGTCGTCCGAAATCAGCACGCGACCCGCGGGCACGATGTCGCCGGCCAGCGTCGCGACGGTGGCCAGGCCACTGGCGAACGGAAGCTCGGGCAGCGCACCGGCCAATGCCAGGCCGGCGGCCAACCCCATGCTGGTCTGGCCGACTCCCGACACCACGAAGGGGAGGTTGCACTTCTCGGCGAACCGCAATGCCCGGCGTGCCCCGCCCAGCGGAGCGGCGTCGAGCACCACGATGTCGGCGACCTCGGAGAGGGTCAAGCCGTCGCTGCTGAGGTCGGAAACGTCGACCGCGACGCGCACGTCGATCTGGCGGCGCAGCATGGCCAGTTCCGCCGCCGTCGCGCACGGCTGTTGCACGAACTCCAGGCCACCGGCGGCGGTGTCGAGCCACGGGATCACCGCAGCGGCGGTGTCGAGGTCCCAGGCTTGGGCGGCCACACAGCGGACGGCTGCGTCGGATCCGAGCGCCGCGCGCACCGCCGCGAGCCGATCGGCATCGTCGGGCTCACCGGTCACCACCACGTCGGCGGCACGGCAGGCGCTGCCTGCGGCGATCTCCCCCGCCTGCTCGGCGGTCACCGCGGGCACCGCCACCGATACGGCCACCCGGCCGCGGACCGGATCAGGCCAGCCGACAGTGCCATTCTCGATGGCCGAGGTCAGCCAGCGGGCGGCCACCAGATCACTGCTGTCGCGAGGCGGGCAGAACTCGCCCCAACCCTGCGGCCCCTCGACGAGCATTCCCTCGCAGCCGGGGAAGCCGCGATAGCCCTCGCGGGCCGGAATCGCGAAGACCGGCGCGCCGTCGAAGTCGATCATTTCCTTCATGCGCGGCGCTCAGGAGGCGGCCGGCGACCAGTAGGCCAGCATCTCCGCGAAGGTGTCGAAGGCCGGTCGCGACATTCCGTAGGTCGCCTCGAAGTGGATGCTCAGGGGGAACCCGAGATCGACGACACCGTCGATGACGCGCTTGTAGAGGTCGACCAGCAGCTGGCGCTTGACGGGTGGCTCGCTCTCGGCGAGCGTGCGCACGAAGTCCTGTTCGGCGGCGACCGCCGCATTGCCCGGGTCCTGGATCAGCCAGTTGATCAGGCCGACCCGGGACTCGACCTTGGGCACGAACCCGAACGACAGCAGGATCTCCGGGCGGTAGTCGGTAGTGGCGGCGAACTCGGTCAGGAAGCCGACGATCGCGTCGGAGTACAGCAGCTGCGTCATCCCGTAGGTGGCGCCCCGGCCGCATTTGAAACCGAACCGGCCGGCTTCCTCGGCACGGGTCGGAATCAGGATCGCGCCCCGGTTCGGGACGAGCTCGGAGAAAATCGTCAACGCGTCGGTGGGTGCGACGCCGGCGCCCTCGCCGTCGTTCATGGTCCGTGGAACCCCAACGAACGCAACACCTTCCATGCCGGCGTCCAGCAGAGCGGTCAGCCGGCTGACCAGTGTCGGCTCGTCCATGAAGGCCGTCACCTGGGTGCACAGACCGCGGACGCCGGGAAGTTCCGGAGAGATGCGCGACCAATAGTCGAGCACGTCGAGCTTGGGCTTCATCTCGATCGGACGGCCGCTGTCCTCTTCGATCATCCCGGGGATCATCACGTGCCCGATCCGCACACCGGTCTCGGCGGACAACTGCACGACCTTGCGCGCTTCCTCCAGCATCTCGTCCGGCGTGCGGTCGGTGTTGGGCGGCACGAGTTCGAGCGCGACGGTGTTGAGGGGCACGAAACTGCTCCTGACGAGACGACTGGTTCCGGGTGCGGTCCGGGGTGGCCGCCGGACGCGATCCGCCGATCACCATACAGATAGCCCGGTCGCGGCATTGATTCGACCGAAACGCGGTAGCTTTCAGCGATGCGTGGGAGTCGAACGGTTCGGCTGGTGGCACTGGCCGCCGTCGGTGTCATCGCCTTCCCGGCGTGCGGATCCACGAACAACGCTCCGGAGCCCAGTCCCAGGAGCGTCTCGGTGCAGCCCACCAGCAAGGCCACGATTCCCGGGCCGAACAGCTTCAGCCCGGCGCCGATCGCGCCGTTGAGCCCCACCGCCCGTCCGCGGAACACGCCCACACAACAGCCCTGACCTGGCCCGCAGGATTCGATAGCGATCAACTCTTGACCGATTCCAGAAAAGAGACGACTATCAAAACGTGACCTCCGTCTCGGATCTCTCCGACCAGCTGCGGGCAGCGCAGCTGAGGGTCACCCGCCCGCGGATCGCCGTCCTGGACGCCGTGCACTCACACCCGCACGCCGATACCGACACCATCTTCGGAGCCGTCCGCACCGGCCTGCCGGACGTATCTCGCCAAGCGGTCTACGACGTCCTGGCCGCGCTGACCGCGGCCGGTCTGGTCCGGCGCATTCAACCGTCCGGCTCGGTGGCGCGCTACGAGGCGCGCGTCGGCGACAACCACCACCACATGGTGTGCCGATCGTGCGGTGTCATCGGCGACGTCGACTGCGCCGTCGGGGACGCACCGTGTTTGACGCCGTCTGAGCACAACGGTTTCGTGCTCGACGAAGCCGAGGTCATCTATTGGGGCCTGTGTCCCGACTGCTCGGCCAAAGAACCTCCTGCGATCACATAAGTGATCACAGCCCAGTCAACAAAATGATGTGTGCAATGAGAAAGGGAAACAGTGTCCTCTGATACGTCCGCAAGCCACCCCCCGGCCCCGAACCAGGGCGCCTCGACCAGCGAGAGCGAGAACCCGGCGATCCCGTCGCCGACGCCGAAAGCACACGCGCCCCGGACCAATCAGGACTGGTGGCCAGATCAGGTCGACGTCTCCAAGCTGCACCCGCACTCGCCGTACTCCAACCCGCTCGGTGACGACTTCGACTACGCGACGGAGTTCGCCAAGCTCGACCCGGCGGCGCTGAAGGCCGACGTGCTGTCGGTCATCAACACCTCACAGGACTGGTGGCCCGCCGACTACGGCAGCTACGCCGGCCTGTTCATCCGGATGAGCTGGCACGCCGCGGGCACCTACCGCATCTACGACGGCCGCGGCGGCGGCGGTCAGGGCATGCAGCGTTTCGCCCCGCTGAACAGCTGGCCCGACAACGCCAACCTGGACAAGGCGCGCCGCCTGCTGTGGCCGGTGAAGAAGAAGTACGGCAACAAGATCTCCTGGGCCGACCTGCTGGTGTTCGCCGGCAACGTCGCGCTCGAGTCGGCCGGCTTCCAGACCTTCGGTTTCGGATTCGGCCGCCCCGACGTGTGGGAGCCCGAAGAGATCCTGTTCGGCGAGGAAGACGAATGGTTGGGCACCGACAAGCGCTACTCCGGTGAACGCGACCTGGCGGAGCCCTACGGCGCCACCACCATGGGTCTGATCTACGTCAATCCCGAAGGGCCGGAAGGCAATCCGGATCCGCTGAAGGCCGCGATCGACATCAAGGAAACCTTCGGCCGGATGGCGATGAACGTCGAGGAGACCGCAGCGCTGATCGTCGGTGGCCACACGCTGGGCAAGACCCACGGCGCCGGCCCGGACGAGGGCATGGGCCCCGAGCCCGAAGGCGCCCCGATCGAGCAGCAGGGCCTGGGCTGGAAGTGCCCGTTCGGTTCCGGCAAGGCCGGCGACACCGTCACCAGTGGGCTCGAGGTGGTGTGGACCACCACGCCGACCAAGTGGAGCAACGCCTACCTGGAGATCCTCTACGGCTACGAGTGGGAGCTGGTCAAGAGCCCCACGGGGGCATGGCAGTTCCAGGCCAAGGACGCCGAGGCGATCATCCCCGATCCGTTCGGTGGCCCCAACCGCAAGCCGACGATGCTCGTCACCGACGTCTCGATGCGGGTCGACCCGGAGTTCGGTGCCATCACCCGCCGCTGGCTGGATCACCCGGAGGAACTCAACGAGGCGTTCGCCAAGGCCTGGTACAAGCTGCTGCACCGCGACCTCGGTCCGATCAGCCGCTACCTCGGCCCGTGGGTGGCCGAGCCCCAGCTGTGGCAGGACCCCGTGCCGCCGGTGCAGGGCGAGCTGATCAGCGAATCCGACGCGGCAGAGCTGAAGGCGAAGATCCTGGACTCCGGGCTCACAGTTCCCCAGCTGGTCAAGACCGCGTGGGCCTCGGTGTCGAGCTACCGCAACACCGACAAGCGCGGCGGCGGCAACGGCGCCCGGCTGCGGCTGGAGCCGCAGAAGAACTGGGAGGCCAACGAGCCCGCCGAGCTGGCCAAGGTGCTGCCGGTGCTGGAGAAGATCCAGCAGGAGTTCAACTCCGGCGGCAAGACCGTCTCGCTGGCCGATGTGATCGTGCTCGGCGGCAACGCCGCGATCGAGAAGGCGGCCAAGGAGGCCGGTTACGCGATCGACGTGCACTTCGCACCGGGGCGGACCGACGCCACCCAGGAGCAGACCGACGTGGAGTCGTTCGCGGTTCTCGAACCGCGGGCCGACGGGTTCCGTAACTATGTACGGCCCGGCGAGAAGGCTCCGCTCGAGCAGTTGCTGGTGGAGAAGGCCTACCTGTTGGGTGTCACCGCACCCGAGCTGACCGTGCTCCTCGGCGGCCTGCGCGTGCTGGGCGCCAACCACGGCGGCAGCAAGCACGGCGTGTTCACCGACCGGGTCGGCGTGCTGTCCACCGACTTCTTCACCAACCTGCTCGACATGGGTACGGAGTGGAAGGTGTCGGCGAACGCCGAGAACGTCTACGAGGGCACGGACCGGACCACCGGTGCGCTCAAGTGGACGGCCACCGCCAACGACCTGGTGTTCGGCTCGAACTCGGTGCTGCGCGCCCTGGTCGAGGTCTACGCCCAGGACGACAACGCCGGCAAGTTCGTCGAGGACTTCGTCGCGGCGTGGGTCAAGGTCACCAACAACGACCGGTTCGACCTGTCCTGAACTCAGCGGTAAGCGAAACCCCGCGGGCATCGCCCGCGGGGTTTCGTCGTTGTAGCGCAATTACATTCGCGAATGTGCGGAGCTAGCGGCAGCCGCCCGCACTCACCCAGCGGCCGTTGTACCCCACGCAGCCGGTCACCGGCGGCGGCGGGGGTGGCGGAGGCGGCGGATAGTCCTCGGGCATCGGCGCGTAGTACGACGGCGGCGGCACATAGGGCGCCATCACATCGGACAGATTCGCGCAGCCACTGACCGTCACCCGCCGGCCGGCGCTGGCGCACACGTCGGCGTTAGCCTGACCGCCCGGCTGGATCGTCACGATCGCCGCCGGCACTCCGGTCAAGGCGAGCACGGCCGCGCCGGCCGCTCCCCAGGTTCGTATCGAATGTCGGGTCATCCGCTTCTCCTCCCCCTTGTGGGACGTGCAGCGGAGTATATCGGCGGACACGCCGGCGCCGGAGCAACAACGCGACCCCGACCAACAGCGCGAGCACCACCGCCCACGTCCAGGCGTTCGACCGGTAGACCCAGCCGGCCACCGCGCCCTGCAGCCGGCCCGCGGCGGCGATCACCGGATCGACAGGATCCGCCTGCGCGCTGAACAACCGGACCTCATAGAGGCCGTAGTAGCTGACGTAGAGCCCGACCACGATCAGCACCACCCCGCTGATCCGGTTGACGTAGGGCAGCAGTCGGCGCAGCCGGTCCACCAAAGCCGTACTGGTCAAAGCGATCCCGACCGCGAGCACGCCGACCACCAGGGCCAGTCCGGCGGCGTATGCGGTGTAGACCAGTATCGCGTCGACAGCAGAGCCGGTGCGCAGGGCGCTACCGGTGACGGCGAGGAAGGGGCCGATGGTGCATGACAGCGACGCGACGGCGTAACCCACGCCGTAGCCGAACATCGATCCCAGTCGAGCCGTGGGCGCCCATCGCCAGTTCGGGCTGACCGACTCCCACCGCAATTCCCGTCCCGACAACAACCAAATGCCAAGCAGGACAAGGGCGATGCCGATGACGATCGTCGCGTACGGCAGGTAACGCTGGACGACGCCGGCCACCGGGACCGTCAGCAGGCCGAACAGGCCGAACACCGCCAGGAAGCCCAGCGCCATGGCGGCGGTCGCCCCGAGCGCACGCCCCACCGCGGCGGTGCGGCTCGGATCCGCGTCCTCGCCGCGTACGACGAGCGTGAGGTAGGCCGGCAGCATCGCGAACCCACACGGGTTGAGCGCAGCCACCATCCCGGCGGCCAGTGCCAGGCCGGTCAGATTCGCGTCCACGTCGCGACTCAGGACGCCAGTGCGCGCACCCGGTCGCTGAGCTCCTGCTCCGACATGGCCGAGGTCGGGTTGTTCACGAACGTCGACGAACCGTCGGGGCGGACGAACACGTACGCCGGCTGCCAGGGCACGTTGAAGCGGGCCCAGATGGATCCGTCGGCGTCGTTGAGGTTGGTGAAGTTCAGGTTGTACTTCGACACGAACGCTTGCATCTGGCCGACGTCGGACCGGGCGGCGACGCCGACGAAGGTGACCTTGGGGTTGGCGGCGGCCACCTGGCTGACGTTGGGCGCCTCGGCGTTGCAGAACGGGCACCACGGTGTCCAGAACCACAGGACCGCGGGCTTGCCTTGCAGGCTCGCGCCGTTGAACGGCGCGCCGCTCAGCGTGGTGCCGGTGAACGCGAGTTGGTCGTCGGCGAGTGCCGAGGCAGGCATGGCGACGCCGACGGTCAGGGCGACCATGGCCGCGGCGAGTGCTCGGCGCATGAGTTTCATGACATGACCTCCTGGCAGCAGTCGGGTGGGACTGATTGTGGTGTCACGATTCCCGTGGGTGAACCGGTTCAATCCGGACGTCACAGTCTTGACACTTTACGTGACGTAACGGAACATAATTTCTCGTGAGCGCTCCGGACCGCGACGTGGCGGCAGGATTGGAACCGGTCCGAGGCCGGCCACGGGACCCGCGGACCGACTCCGCGATCATGGCGGCCACCCGTCGGTTGCTCATCGATGCCGGCTACGACCAGGTGTCCATGGAGTCCATCGCCCGTGCCGCCGGTGTCAGCCGCCCGACGATCTACCGGCGCTGGCCGTCGAAAGCCCACGTGGTGTTCGAAGCGGCGTTCGGAACCGACAGCGGCACACCCGGATTGCCGCGATCCGGAGACTTCGAGACCGATCTGCGCGAGTTCATCCGCGGCGCGGTCGCGTTCTGGCGCGAGCCGGCGGTCGAGGCCGCGACGATGGGCATTCTCGCCGAGCGGCGCCGCGACTCCGAATTGCACATCCGCACACAGCAATTGCTCGACGACAGGATTCGCGCCGAGCTCGCCGACCTGGTCCACGCGGGCGCTGAACAAGGGGTGGTGCGCGCCGACGTCGACACCGACACCCTGTTCAACGTGCTGGTCGGCACCACCTTCTACAGCGCGCTCGTCGACGGGCGCGATGACACCGAACACCTGGTCGACAAGCTCTGCTCCCTGGTCATGCAGGGTGCGCAGGAACGAGAAAGGCAATGACGATGGCAGACGACGAATTGTCGACCGCTTTCCACGAACTGCTCGACGAACTCGGGGCGCTCGAACGCAAGTTCCTGACGAGTGATCCCCCACTATCCGAGGCCGACATCCTCGACGGGTATCGGCTGACGTTCAGCCTGCTGCGGGTGGCGGTCGACACCTATGTGTGGGGAGACAAGGACAACCCGCGATTCGTCGACGTCATCGGGCCCTATCAGCGCTGGGGAGGCGACAACTCGGACGCGTTCTATCAGCTGGCCCCGATCGACGCCGCCCGTACCTACCGGGTCACCGGCAATCGCGGTGACTCGGTCTACCTGTCGATCACCGTCTACGGCGGTCCCGACGACGGGCACTACAGCAATCGCATCGTCGGAACGATGAATGACCGCTCGCTGGAATTCGACGACGACGGCAACTTCGAGTTCACGATCAGCCCCGACCCGCAGCCCGGGGCCTGGCTCAAGCTGGAGCACGACGCCGTCGTCGCGCTGACCCGTGACTACCTGAACAACCCCGAGACGGACCGCCGCGTGCAGTGGACGATCGAGGCGATCGATCCGCCCGCCCGCAAACGTGACGACCGCGCCGACCTCATCCGGCGGCTGCGGGCCGCGCGGACGTGGCTCACCGAGCAGTACTCGTTCATCCCCACCACAGTGGAGCCGGCCAATGAGATCGCCGAGCCCTACCCGGTTCCGCAGCAGACCTACGGTTGGGCAGCCGGCGACGCCGCGTACGCGATGGGCGCCTACGAGTTGGAGCCCGGGCAGGCGCTGGTGATCGAGGGCACGTCGCCGGAATGCGTGTTCTGGAACCTGTGCCTGTGGAATCCCTTCCTGCACACCTACGATTACACCTACGAACGGGTCACCATCAACGGTGCGCACGTCACCTACGAACCCGACGGGTCGTGGCGAATCGTGGTCAGCGACACCGATCCCGGCCATCCCAACTGGGTGTCGACGGCCGGGCGAAGCAAGGGCCTGATCTGGTTGCGCTGGTTCCTGCCCGAGGAGACCCCGAAGCGACCGACCTGCCGGGTCGTCGACGTCGCCGAGGTCTCGGCGTGACCACCGACGTGCAGCGCCCCAAGCCGATCAGGTTCACCGACCTCGCCCACCCGGTGTTCCCCGACGCCGCTGCGCCAATCCGCGAGGCGCTCGCCGGCTATGGATCGATCCTCGAGCTGACCTCAGATGCCTTGCTGGCCACTGCAACTGAGCGCACCGGGCTGCACAGCTGGGGCGACGACAGCTTCCGCGAACGGCTGGACGTCCTGACCGCGTCGCTGCGTGAGGAGGCCGGGCTGTCCGACGTCGGAGTCGCCGTCGTCTTCGAGCAACTCGTCGGGAACCTGGTGAACCGGCTGCGGCTGGAGGCCCTGATCGCCGAGCACCCCGAGATCGAGGACATCGAGATCGCCCGGCCGATCATCATCTGCGGCCTGCCCCGCACCGGCACCACGCACCTGCACAACCTGATCGCCGCAGACCCGAACATGCGCTATCTGCCCTACTGGGAAAGCCTGGAGCCCTTCCCCGCACCCGGCGAAGACGGTCAAGCGCGCCGCGACCGATGCACGGCAGGACTCGAGTTGATCGACACCACGATGCCGGAATTCAAGCGCATGCACGACATGACCGTCGATCACGCGCACGAAGAGATCCAGCTGTTGGCCAACGACATCTCCGGCATGCTCTTCGAAACCACCTACTATCTGCCGTCTTTCGCCGCACACTACAAAGCCCACGACCAGGGACCGTCGTACGCCTACCTGAAGCGTCAACTGCAGGCCATGCAGTGGTTGCGCGGCGGCACCCGGTGGGTGTTGAAGTCACCGCAGCACCTCGAGCAGTTCCCCACCCTGTACGCGACGTTCCCGGATGCGACTTTCGTTGTGACGCATCGCGATCCAGTCGAAGTGACCCGATCGATGGTCACGATGATCGCCTACGCGTCCCGCATGGCGTGTGCCGAGCCGGATCCGATCAAGATTGCGCGGTATTGGTTCGACCGGGCCGATGACCTGTTCAGCGGCTGCGTGCGCGACCGCGACGTGCTGCCGGCCAGCCAGTCGATCGATGTGCGGTTCACCGACTTCATGGCCGACGAGCAGGGCACCCTGTCGGCCATCTACACGCTGGCCGATCAGCCGTTCGGGGATGACGTGCGCGCCGCGATGGCCGACTTCATCGCCGAGCACCCACGCGGCCGCTACGGCGAGGTGATCTACGACCTGGCCGATGTGGGACTCGACGCCGGTGAGGTGGCCGAACGACTGCGCCCCTACCGGGACCGGTTCATCGGCTGAGGCCGGGACATTCGCGCCAGCCGGGTGCGGTCGACCAGCACGCAGCCGTGCACCTCTGCGAGTTGTTCGGCGGCTCTGGTGTAGCGATGGTTGGACACCACCATCGTCGCCGCGCAGTCGTGGACGGCGGCACCGGCGACCACCTGCTGAATCGCGGAGCCGTTGACCACGCGATTCTGCCGCTTACATTGCACCGCGGTCCGGGTGCCGTCCTTGGTGGCGATCAGGTCGACGCCGAAATCTCCCGTTGCCCTTGTCAGTTCGACGGTATAGCCGATCCCCCGCAATACGGCCGCGACATAGTGCTCGAATTCGACACCGGTCATGGCGTCCACGGCCGCCTGCCCGGTGGCCCGGTACAGCGCGTCGCGCCGGATATCTCGGCGGTGGTCGAGCCAGACCAGCAGGGCGCGCCAGGCAGACACCACGACCGCGACCGCACTCAGCGCGGCCAGCACCCACGCGGCCGTGTTCAGCACACCGATCAACGTCAACAACGCGGTCGTGACCACCCACAACCCCAGCCACTGCAGCGCCGTCGTCACCGCGGCCGAGCCCTCGCGCACGCCGTCACGCTAGCGGCGCCCCCTGACAGGCAATTCCAGCGACGAGGCACAGCAGCCAAATCGTGACCCGTTCGCATCGAGTTTGGCGTCATCGCACCCATACAGTGCTCAGATGCTCGCAATTCTCCGGTTCAATTTCGCCTCTCCAGGCGGAGATCCCGGCGTTCAGGGTGAATTGCTTTCCGCCGCATTGGAGTTGGCACAATTCGGCGACCGGCACGGCGTCGCGGCGATCAGCGTCGACGAACATCACGTCACCGGCCACGGTTGGAGCTGCAATCCGGTGATGATCGCCGGGATGTTCCTGGCCCGCACGGCCAATATCTTTGCCAGCATCGACTGCGCGCTCGGGCCGTTGTGGAACCCCGTCCGGATGGCCGAGGACATCGCGCTCGTCGACGCCATGAGCCAGGGCCGACTGCACACCACCGTCGGCCTGGGCTACCGCGAAGAGGAGTACCGGGCGCTCGGGGTGGACTTCGGTCGCCGCGGCGAACTGATGGATGAGCTTCTGGAAACCATGCTGGCCGCGTGGACCGGTGATACCGGCGTCGTATCGGGGACCTGGTCCAAGCCGCACCCTCCGCTCTATGTCGGCGGCGGTGTTCGCGCCACCGTTCGCCGGGCGGTGCGGTTCGGCCTACCCCTGAGCCTGCCCGACCACCGGCCCGACCTCGCGGAGTACTACTCGGAGCTGTGCCGAGAAGCGGGCCTGCGCCCGTTCGTCCTCATGCCGCCCGCGGTGAACCGCGGAATGATCTATCTGCACTCCGATCCCGAGCGCGCCTGGGCCGAACTCGGTAGCCACATTCTGTGGGAGGCGGTCACGTATGGAGCATGGTCCGACGACCCGTCCCGGTCGTCCATGCATCTGCCGGGAGTGCAGACCCTGGAGGAAGTTCGGGCCTCCGGCAGGTACCGATTCCTCACGCCCGACCAGTTGATCGACGAAGTGCGCGCAACGGCAAACTACGGCCCGATCGTGATGCATCCGCTGGTCGGAGGCATGCCCGTGGAGGAAGCGTGGAAGTCCGTAACTTTACTTACAGACGACGTTCTGCCGGCGCTGCGTTAGCCGCCTCGACGGTCGACGTTGCCCGTTTGGGTGCTAGCTGGCGAAAGTTGGGTTCTTAACAGAGTTTTAGCCACTGCTCCCGGTGACCTTAGATTTGCGGCATAACGTTTGGGTCAAGTTGAGGCGGTCTACAACCGTCACACACGCACCAAGACCGAAACGAGGCGCCCCATGACGAGCTTTACGTCGCGATACGGAAACCCCGCTGTCGACTACGAGGGCGCCCATATCCGAGCACACTCGCGCCACATGGCGACGGTTGTCGCGGTCAGCGGACGCATCGATTCCGTCAACGTCGACCGGGTGACCGAATGCGCGAAGCGACTGGTGCTCGCCGAGAAGCCGTTCGTTCTGGACCTGTCCGGGGTGAGCTCGTTCGCTCCGCACGCCATCCGGTTGCTGTGCGACATCGACGACGTCTGCACCGCCGCCGGTGTGGAATGGGCCGTGGTCGGTAGCGACGCGGTGAACCGTCGGCTGCGCCGTGACAGCGATGTCGTGTTCCCGGTCGTGGGTTCGGTCGCCGAGGCCGAGCACGAGTTCGACGACGCGGTTCTCAACCGTCGCCGGCTGCTGCTCCCCCTGCTGAGCAAGACTGCCTGATCCCCACGCTCACCCGCGGGTGAGCAGCTCGCCGAGGGCGCGCATATGCGCGTCGGTCGTGCCACAACATCCGCCGACGACGGGAACGTCGTAATCGCGTCGTAGGTCGTTCATGGCCGTGGCGAACTCGGTCGGCGGGTCGCTCTCTGCGTGGTCGAGTGCCACCAGCTCGGCGGGGCTCAGCACCGAGCCGTTGGCCTTCACCTCCCGAATCCGGGTGACCGCGTCACCGCAGGCGTCCAGCGCGCGAGCGGCAACCGTGGGGTGGATGCACGACAGTGAGAAGTACGTCGGTGCCGCTTCGTCATCCACTCGGCGGATGGCCTCGGCCAGCGTCGTCCCGTCCAGTACCCGGGTATCGGCGCCGAGCACCCAGGACACGACGAACGGCAAGCCGGTGCGCTCCATCGCCCTGGCCGCGCCGATCGCTTCGTCGACGGCGGGGAATGTGGCCGCGAACAGGAAGTCCACCCCGGCCCCGGCGAGGGATTCGATCTGCGGTCGGTGGTAGGCGTCGGCAGCCGACGCCGAGGGCGCCTCGGCGGGCAGGTAGGCGTCGCCCGCCGGGCCGAGGACCCCGGCGATCCACGCCGGTGGGCCGGTATGACCGTCGAGCAGCTGCCGGTGAAAGGCGGCCGCGGCACGGTTGAGCCGCTCGACCGCCTCGATACCGCCGAGACCGGCACGTCGGGTGTGGTTGACGCTCGCGCGAAACGTCGGTGTGCCGATCACCACCGGCACGCCGGTCGCCGCCGCGGCATCGAGATAGCTCTGATAGATCGCGCGCAGTGCCGGCTCACCCTGCGGGTCGCCGACCAAACCGGCCACCTGGATGTCGGGGTTCATCGTGATCGACGTCTCGAACATGATCCGCGTCTCGATGCCGCCGTCGGTGAGCACCGGCATTCCACTGGCTACCGCATCGCTGAAGCTGGGCATCCGCTGACGTTAACTCAGTCCGGTCCAAGGGGGTCCGCGGCCGGGTTACCCTAGTTGACGTGGGTCGAATAACCAATGTGATCGCAATCAGCGCGCTGGCCGTCAGTGCCGGCGTCCTCGGCGGCGGGATGGCAGCCGCCGATCCGACCACCACTCCGGCGCCCACACCGTCACCCACCGGTCCCGCACCGGGCCCGGTCGCCGCCGCGGCCCCCTCCGAGTTCCCCGGCGCGACGCCGGCGCCCGCACCGGCCGGCGCACCCAAGACCACCATCGACAGCGACGGCGTCTACAAGGTCGGCGTCGACATCGTCCCGGGCACCTACGCCTCGGCGGGCCCGGTCGCGGGCGGCGCCTGCTATTGGAAGCGGACCGGCGGCCCCGACGGGCAGACCAACGTGGACAACGCGCTCACCAAGAAGCCCTCCGTGGTGCAGATCGATCCGGGCGACGTCTCGTTCAAGACCGACGGCTGCCAGCCGTGGACCCTGACCGACGCCCAGCCGCCCGCGCCCGCCGGGCCGCTGCTGTCCCAGCTGCAGCTGCGCCACGCTTTGGACACCCTCAACGGCATGGCCGGCGCATCCGGGCAGGGTCAGCTGCCGCCGTACTGAGTTAGGTCGCGCCGGCGCCGCACTGTCAGACGCCGTTTCCATAGCAGCACCGCACAACCGGCGATCGTCGCCGCCACCACGACGCGCGTCCACTGCGACGGCTGCCCGGCCGGCTGATCCGGCTGGCCGGCACGAGATGTGCGGATCGATGAATCAACCGTGGCCCGGTCGCCACCGGCGTTGGATGAGCCCACGTCACCCTCACCGGCGGGATGCGCTGCACCATCACCGGCCGGAGGCCACGGGTATGTCCAGTTGCTATGGGCTGCTGCTTCTTCAGCCGCTTCGTTCGTGACCTGCCGCTGCTGTCGCTGTTCCGGATCCAGTCCCACCTCGCACCTCCTCGTCTGCGTCGCGCACGATCGCAGCCGCTCACAACTGACGGCTGATGGTGGATTCCCGCTGCGGCACCCGCCCATGCGTCGGCTGGACATCTCTGCCGTCGCCAGGTGAACGCCTCCTACGTCGCGCCCACCCCCCAATGCAGCACGCGCGAGGTGAATAGGACCAGGCCGAGCGACACCACGGCCACCACGACCAAACCGATGACCGCCACCACCAGCGGACGCCACCCGGTCCGGGCCAGTTCGCGGACGTTGGTGTTGAGCCCGACGCCCGCGAACGTCAGCAGGAACGCCCATTTCGAGACGTTGCCCAGGTTCGCGATCTGTCCCTTGCTCAGCAAGTGGGCCGTGGCGAGAGTCGACACCGCCAGGAAGCCCAGCACGAACTTCGGGAACTTGTCCCACACGAATCTCGCCTTGGCCCCGAATCCGGGGGCCAGCTCGTCGGCCTCACCCTTCGAGGCCCAGTACAGTGCGAAGCCCAGCACGACGAACCCGATCAGCGCATTGCGGACCGACTTCACCAGCACGGCCAGCTTGCCGGCCTCTTCGGAATACAGGTAGCCGGTCGCGGTGGTCTCGGCGGTGTTGTCGACGGCCAGACCGGCCCACAACCCGAACTCATGGCTGGACAGTCCGAGCGCGTGCCCGATGAGTGGCAGCGTGAACAGGGCGACGGCGCCCAGCGCCAGGATCGCCGCGATCGCGTAGCTGACATCGGAGTTGCGCGCTCGGATGGCGCCCTTGGATGCCACGATGGCCGACACCCCGCAGATGGAGGTGCCGATGGCCAGCAGCGAGCCCAACTTGCCGGACAGCCCGAAAGCCTTGGCGGCCAACAGGATGATGGTGCCCGCGATCGCCATGTCCAGCAGGATCTGCACCAGTGAGATGCCGCCCAGCTTGACGATGTCCCCCAGGACGAACCGCGCACCGAGCGCGACGATGCCGATCTTCAGCCAGAATTCGTAAGTCTGCACGCCTGGCCGGAAAACCCGATGCAGCCCAACGGTATTGGTGATCAGCAGGCCGATCACGATGGCCCACAGCACGTACTCGATGTCGGGAACAGTCCAATGTTCTTTCTTGGCAAGCGCATTCCACCAGATCTGCGCGTACTTGCCGAGCAGGCCGATGCCGATGAGCAGCAGCACACCCGGGACGTAGTCCAGCAGGTTGCGGCTGGTGAAGATCGGTTGTTCTTCGGAGGTCTCTGCGACGCCGGCTGTGGTCATGAGGTCACCACGGGATCTTGGGAAGGACGTCGGCGACGGCGAGGACGACGAAGACGCCGGCGACGATCGTCGCCCACCAGTCGACGCCAATGGTGTGTCTGGATTCGGTCACGACCATCGATGGTGGCGACCCGGTGCGGCGCTGACCAGCAATGCGCTCGCGGTGATTCGAGATGCTATTTGGCGGTGGTGGGCGTGGCGGGCAGCGGCGGCGGGCAGGCGTCGTGATCCTGCAGTTCTTCACCGCCGGCGTTGCTCACGTCGTCGGCACGGTCGGCCAAGACGACGAACCCGGGCCGCCCGCCCGGTCCGGTGAGGCCGGCGACGACCACGGTGTATTGCCCTAAGTCGTCGCGCGCGCCGTCGAGGCCGTCGGCGAGAAGACGAAACGGGTTGGCGTCCAAGTCGATTCCGTCGACGGCCATCGCCCAATACGTATGACCGGTCAGCGGAATGGGCAGCGGTGCCCATCCCGGCCCGACGGCACCGGCCGCCGAGCGTAGGGCGTCGTGGACATCGGCGCGCAGGCAGTCGACGTGGATGTGTAGCTGGTTCTGCGACCGCGCCACCGCGGAATTGACCGCCAGGCTCATCCAGTCCCGCGGGATCGTTCCGCCGGCGCGCTGTTCGACGAACGACCGCGCCTGCCAGGCCGCACCGAAGTAGTTGGTGGCGTGGGGATCCACCAGCACGGGACTCTCAATCCCGGTGATCCGCGCGGTCGGGATCACCAGATACTGCCGGTCTCCGACGATGTCCTTGAGCACTGCATAGCCATCGTCTTCACCACGGCTGAGATCGACGCGGGAACAGGGCGCCGGATCGCGGTGCTGCTGCACATCGACGACACACTGGTCGTGGACGATCGTCCACAGGGCGTTCGGGTCGGCGTGGACGGTCGCCGGAGCGAGCACCCACAGCGCCAAGGCCGCCAGGAGTGCGCTGCCGCGCGTGTGTCGCACCGCCACACCTTACGACGCGACCGCATCTGATCAATGCCGACGGACCGGTGCCGCATATGCGGCGTAAATCTAGGTGCGGGACCGCGGATGCGGCCATTATCGGCTACCATTCGGCCGTGCCGATGCTGCAAATCCGAGAGGCCGCCGAGTTACTCGGTGTCAGCGATGACACCATCCGACGCTGGATCGACGACGGCGGCCTGCCCACCGGCAGCGACCAGTCCGGTCGCAAGACCGTCGACGGAGCCGCGCTGACCACCTACTCCCGCAAGACCGCCGCCGCTGCCCCCAAGGATCCGCTTTCGATCGCCAGCTCCGCCCGCAACCGGTTCGCCGGACTGGTCACCAAGGTGGTCGCCGACACCGTGATGGCTCAGGTGGAAATGCAATGCGGGCCATTCACCGTCGTCTCGCTGATGAGCAGCGAGGCCGTCCGCGAGCTGAACCTCGAACCGGGCAGCGTCGCGGTCGCCGTCGTCAAGGCCACCACGGTGATCGTCGAAACATCAGGACAGTCGTGATCGCACGTCTGGTGCCGGTGCTGACCGCCGGGCTGCTGCTCATCGCCGGGTGCGGTTCCCCGTCGCAGCAGTCGTCGTCGACGTCGGCGGGCCGGCAGAAGATCGTCGTCTTCGCCGCCGCCTCGTTGAAGAAGACCTTCACCGCAATCGGCGATCAGTTCGCCAAGGACAACCCCGGCGCCTCCGTGGAGTTCTCGTTCGCGGGATCCTCGGATCTGGTGACCCAGCTGACCCAGGGCGCGCACGCCGACGTCTTCGCCTCCGCCGACACCAAGAACATGGACAAGGCGGGCCAGGCCGGTCTGCTCGCCGGAGCGCCGGTCAACTTCGCCACCAACACCCTGACCATTGCCGTCGCCCCCGGAAACCCCAAGGGCATCACGTCATTTCGCGACCTGACCAAGCCCGACCTCAACGTCGTGGTGTGCGCGCCGCAGGTGCCGTGTGGATCGGCCACGAGGGCGGTGGAGACCACATCCGGAGTGCAGTTGACCCCGGTGAGCGAGGAATCCTCGGTGACCGACGTGCTGAACAAGGTCACCAGCGGACAGGCCGACGCCGGGCTGGTCTACGTCACCGACACCGCGGCCGCAGGCGACAAGGTTGTGGCGGTGTCGTTCCCCGAGGCGGCCGGCGCGGTCAACACCTATCCGATCGCCACTCTCGCCCACGCCGGAAATCCCGCTCTGGCAGGCAAGTTCGTCGACCTGGTGACCGGGCCGACCGGGCAGGAGATCCTGACGAAGGCCGGCTTCGGCAAACCCTGACGACATGGCAGGCTCGAAGCCGTGACTCTGCCGCACGTGGACACCGACACCCCGCACCTGGCCGACGTGGTGCCGTCAGTCCTGGCCGCGATGGGAGTGGTCGGCTTCGAGCCGCGGATCAGCCTGCCCGGGCCCGTTGCCGGAGCCTGCGTCCTGCTGATCGACGGCCTCGGCGCCGAACTGCTCGACGCCTACGCCGACGACGCACCTGTCCTGGCCGGGCTGCGGGGACGCAGCCTGCACGTCGGGTTTCCGTCGACCACCGCGGCGGGCCTGGCCGCGGTGGGCACCGGCCATCCGTCGGGTGGCCACGGCATGGTCGGACTGTCCTTCCGGCTACCCGAGGTCGGTGTCATCAACGCTTTGCGGTGGCGGCCGCATCCGTGGGGCGACGACGCGCGCGAGCAGGCGGTACCCGAGGAAATCCAGCCACTGCCAACGACTTTCGAGCGCGCGACCGCAGCGGGCATGGCGGTCAGCGTGGTCTCCGGCGCGGAGTTCACCGGCTCCGGGCTGACCCGGGCGGTGCTGCGCGGTGGCCGCTACGTCGGCGTGATCGGGCTCGGCGACCTGGCCGCCGAAGTTCGCGGCGCCATCGCGAGTGGCGGCTTCTGTTACGGCTACCACGGCGACCTCGACCTGATGGGTCACCTCTACGGTCCCGGTTCGCCGGCCTGGCGACTGGAACTGCGACAGGTCGACCGGCTGGTGGAGTCCGTCGTCGAGAGCCTGCCCGCCGGCGGTCTGCTCGCGGTGGTGGCCGATCACGGCATGGTGGCCGTCGACGGCGCAGCCACCGTCGACCTCGACAGCGCGCCCGATCTCCTCGAGGGTGTGGCGGCGATCGGTGGCGAGGCACGGGCTCGGCATGTCTACGTCCGCGACGGCGCGGCCGCCGACGTGCTGGCCACGTGGCGCGCGAGACTGGCCGACCGTGCCTGGGTGGTAACCCGCGACGAGGCGATCGCGGCCGGCTGGTTCGGCGAGGCCGTCGACGACCGAGTGCGGCCCCGCATCGGTGACGTCGTCGCCGCCACCCGCGACCGCGCCGCACTGGTGCGGCGAACCGCCGAGCCCATGGAGTCCGCGCTGATCGGCCAGCACGGTTCGTTGACCAGCGCCGAACAGCGGGTGCCGCTGCTGCTTGCCTACGGCTGAGCGTCCTTGGCGGCCAGTAGTTCGTCGGCCGGCGCATCCCAGCGGTCCAGGTTGACCGCGGCTGACAGCGGTCGGCGCCGCAACGGGCCGTGCCTGCCGCGCGGCCAGCCGACGACGACGTGCCCGGCGATCAGCCAATCGTCGGGCACGCCGACCGCTTCCCGCAGCAACTCCGCACCGCCGTAGGACGCCCAACCGGTCGGACAGGCACCCAGCCCCTGAGCCCGGGCGGCCAACAGGAAGTTCTGCATCGCCGGGAAGATCGAGCCGCCGAGCAGCAGCTCAGAGGCGGTCGGATAGTGTTGCTGAGCGAACAGCACTGAGGTGAATTCACCTGCGCGGTCGTGCAATTCATACGTCGCGCGGTTGTTGCGGGCCTGCCTGCCGGTGTCGTCGGGCGCGGGACGGCTCATCCCGTACACCGGCTCGATGACCTCCAGCGCGCGGGCCGCGGCTTCGGCAACCACCGCCCGCTGCTCCGGCGAGCGCAGAACGACAAATCGCCAACCCTGAGCGTTCGCCCCCGACGGCGCCCAGGTCGCGGCCTGCAGGCAGCGGGCCAGCGTGGCGTCGTCGACCGGCTCGGAGGTGAACCGCCTGATGGCCCTGGCGGTCGACATCACGTCCCAGATATCGCTGCTGAGTGCCTTCACGCCAAGAGGGTCTATCAGATGTTCGGGTTGCCCCGGACGGCGGACTGGCCGCGCCGCGCCTTCTGCCGGTACATGTCGATATCGGCCTTGCGGATCAATTCCTCCGCGTTGTCGTCGTGACCCCAGGTCCACCCCACTGACGCGGTCAGGCCGAATTCGCTCGAGTCGGCCGTGTAGCGACCGGTCAGCGCCGAGCGCACGGCCGCGGCCAGTTCGCCCACCTCGGTGTCGTGCGCGGCGTCGGGCACCAGCACCACGAATTCGTCGCCGCCGAGACGGTAGGCCGAATTCGGTTCGCAGACAGCGTCACTCAATCGGCGGGCAACCTCGGCGAGCACCACGTCACCGGTGGCGTGCCCGTGGGTGTCGTTGACGTGTTTGAACCCGTCCAGGTCGATGAAGATCAGACCGACCGCAGCCCACGGCCTACCGGCCTGGTGCTCGGCGACGCGGCTGACCAGGGCGCGCCGGTTGAACAGACCGGTGAGCTGATCGGTGACGGCCAGCCGGGCCAGCTCGGCTTCGGCGTGCCGACGGGCGGTGACGTCCTGGAACTGCGCAATCACCAGGTCTTCGGCACCCGGCAACCGTCCCGGCACCAGAACCGCGCTGCGCTGCATCCAAATCACACTGCCGTCGCGGCGGACATAGCGGCGCTCCGACGAGATCTGGGTGACCGTCCCGGCCAGCAACGAGGCCATCTCCTGCTCACCGGCGGCCACGTCATCGGGGTGGACGAAATCGCGGTAATCGCGGCCGACGAGTTCGTCTGCGCCGTAGCCGATCAGCGCGCACAGCGCCGGGTTGGCGAGCAGCATTTCGCCGGTCGTGGTCACCACCGCTTTGCCGTAGGGCGCATTGGCCATGCTGATCTCGAACAGCCGACGCCCATCGTCGAGGGCCCGCTCGGCGTCGGCCTCCTCGGTGAGATCGGTGCCCTGAATGTAGAAGCCCAGTACCTCACCGTCGACGATGTCGGGAATGTAGGACAGCAGCGTGCGCCGCCGAATTCCGCCGAGGCCGACCAGTTCACGCTCGAAGAGCTGCGGGCGGCCGGCGAGCGCGCCCATGATGTACGGCAGGTTCAACGCGTACACGGTCTCCCCCAGCACCTCACGGATATGGCGGCCGTGCACCTGGTGCGGCGCCATCGCGAAGTAGCCGAGATACGCATCATTGGCGATCACGTTGCGCAGATTGCGATCCCAGTAGCCGACAATCCCCGGCAGGTGGTTGACGAGTTGCCGAAGTTGCCGTAGTTCGTCTTCAGGGTTCGGCTGTTCGGCCGGCGCCACCTTTACCCCTCGGTGTGCAGCTGCAGAATGTGTGTCCTGTTGTGTCAAGACACGTCGGCGCCAAATTTATCAGCGCCGCGACGGGGGCCGGTACGGGCTTCCCGCGCTGCCCGCTAGCCTCTCGGTCGTGATCGTGCTGCTTCCGCCGTCGGAGACCAAACGCAGTGGCGGCGACGGACCTCCGCTGCGGCTGGACGATCTCAGCAGTCCGGCGCTGGGTCCGCTGCGCGGGGCCCTGATCGACGAACTCGTCACGCTGGCCGCCGAACCCGAGGCGTGCCGGGCGGCGCTGGGCATCTCCCCGGCACAAGACGCCGAGATCGAGCGCAACGCCTTACTGCTGAGCTCACCGACGCTGCCGGCCATCACCCGCTACACCGGCGTGCTCTACGACGCCCTGGACGTGGAATCGCTTCGCGGCGCCGCGGCCGCGCGGGCCCGCGCCCGGCTGGCCGTCGGCTCCGCCCTGTTCGGCGTGCTCCGGGCCGACGACCTGATCCCGGCCTACCGGCTGTCGGCGTCGTCGAAGCTTCCGGGCAGCGCGACGCTCGCCGCTCGGTGGCGCCCCGTTCTCGAGCCGGTCCTGGCCGAGATGTCGACTGACGAGCTCATCGTCGACCTGCGGTCGGGTTCCTACGCCGCACTGGGCCGAATTCCGGACGCTGTGCGCGTCGATGTCCTGGCCGAACACCCCGATGGGCGCCGCACTGTCGTCACGCATTTCAACAAGGCGCACAAGGGCCGGTTCGCGCGGGCACTCGCATCGTCGCGGTCCGAACCCGGCGACGCGGCCGCCGTCGCCGCCGTCGCCCGCCGGGCCGGGATGCACGTCGAGCGGACCGGCAACGAGTTGACCGTCGTTGTCCCCGCCTGACCTATATCGACCATTCGCCACGCCGTTGAAATTGTCGCCACCGGAAAATCTGAGAAAACCAGGGGTGGCCAGTGCAGAAAGCGTTCGCTAGGCTCGGTATCCGGCACCGGTGGCGCAAGCGCGAATTCGTTGCTGGCGAGTCGTGCAGCAGCGGTGCGATGACGAAGGGGTGGGTTGATGCGATTGTCGTTGTCGACCCGTTCGGCGAACCAGTACTACTCCCTGACCGCGGTGCTCGCGGCCCGCGGAGCGCAGACCTACACCTCCCGGGTGATCGCCGGAAGTGTGTTCACGCTGGGCCTGATCACACTGTCCACGATCGGCAGCGGGGCGACGCTGCAGTGGCCGATCAGCCGTCCACTGCTGATCGGCGTATCGGTCCTGTGCTTCGCGTCCACGTTCATCTGGTTGCGGCACCGCTGGCCCACCCGCAACGAGTCGGCGTTGCTGGTCGCCATCGCCGCAGTGGCCATCCCCGTCGGAACCATCGTCCCGGTCGAACCGCTGTACGGACTGCTGGGTGCGTCGTCGTTCGCGTTGGTCATCGGCTACGCCGCCCTCTTCCACGGCCCGCGGCTGCTCGCGATGATCCTGGCGATTGCCGTCGCGACGCTGATCTACCTGGCCGTGCGGATGGCCAGCGTCGATCTTCCGCTGGCGCTGGCCGGTGTCGCGCTGATGCTGCTGCTGTACGTTTTCGCGGCCTTCTCCTGCCGGCTGGTGGTGTGGCTGACCGGGGCCGAGGACGGGGCCGACGCCGTCGAACCGCTCACCGGCCTGCTCAACCGCGACGCGTTCTATCTGCAGACCGCGACGCTGCTGGCATCGCGCAACCGCGACGACGACCGCTACCTGGTGATCGCCGTCGTCAACATCGACAGCTTCGCGGCGATGGTCGCCGTCGCCGGCAATCGAGGCGGGAACCGGGCACGGGTGGCCGCCGGGCAGGCGCTGCGTGAGACGGTGCGCCGCGACGCGATCCTCGGCCACGTCAGCGAGGCGGAATTCTTTGTCGCCGACTGCTTCACGACGCCGGACTCGTCCCCACTGATCGAGCGCATCCGCGGTGCGATCGCGTCATCACCGGCCGGGATGACGGCCAGCATCGGCGTCGTCAGCACCCCGCTTCAGCCGCTGGTGGAGCACCCGCCCAGCGAGATCCTCGACGAGATCGTGGCGCTGGCCACGACAGCCATGTACGAGGCCCGCCGGGCCGGTGGCAATCAAGCCCGCTATGTGGTGCGCCCGAGCCTGAGCATCTCCGACGACGAGAACGACGGCTACGACACCCCGTTGCTCTGACGCTCAGCTGCCGGCTCGCCGGACATCGGCGGGCGCGCCCACCGATTCCGGGTCGACCTCCACGCCATAGGACGTGATCGACGCAATCTCGTCTCCCGCGAATTGGCAGATGTGACAGCTCGAGACGATCGTGACACCGTCCGGGCGCTGGTATCTGCCAAGCACTTCGACGACGACGGTGTCGTCCTGTTCGACCGTCAGGCAGCGGTCCCAGGTGGCGACGGTCGCGGCCAGGCCGCCCGCGGTGTCGCGGCACGTGGTGGCGACAGCGTCGGCGCCCTCGAGCACCGAGTAGCCGACGATTGTCCACACCACGTTGCGGGCCAGGTGCGGGAGGGCTTCGTCGAACCGGTGCTGGGCGAAGGCGCGGGCGACCTCTGCCCGATCGGTCGGTGCGCTCACACTGCTCAACTCCTCTTCGATTGCCCTGCCCACGAGGCTAACTCCGGTGGCCCGGCGGCGGTAATGTCTGGCCAATGAGTTCCGGCCATGACGACAAGCCCGTGCGTGACCTGCCTCCCGGGATGGCCGGGCAACTGGATCTGCCCTATGCGGGGCTGGCCTCGTTCGGGCATCGTCCGTTCCTGACCGAACCGGAGCAGTTGGACAGCTGGCGGCCGGACGTGGCGATCGTCGGGGCGCCGTTCGACATTTCCACCACCAACCGCCCGGGTGCTCGGTTCGGGCCGCGAGCCATCCGGGCCACCGCCTACGAACCCGGCACGTACCACATGGATCTCGGGCTGGAGATCTTCGACTGGCTCGAGGTCGTCGATTTCGGTGACGCGTTTTGCCCGCACGGGCTGACCGAGGTGTCGCACGCCAACATTCGCGAACGGGTGCACACCGTCGCGTCGCGCGGCATCGTGCCGGTCGTCCTCGGCGGCGACCATTCGATCACCTGGCCGTCAGCCACCGCGGTTGCCGACGTGCACGGCTACGGCAACGTCGGCATCGTCCATTTCGACGCCCACGCCGACACCGCCGACATCATCGACGGGAACCTGGCCAGTCACGGCACCCCGATGCGACGGCTCATCGAATCCGGTGCCGTCCCCGGGACGCATTTCGTTCAGGTCGGCCTGCGCGGGTACTGGCCGCCCCAGGACACGTTCGAGTGGATGCAAGAACAAGGCATGACCTGGCACACCATGCAGGAGATCTGGGATCTGGGCTTCAAGGAAGTGATGCGACGGGCGGTGTCCGAAGCGCTCGACAAAGCCGAAAAGCTCTATGTATCAGTCGATATCGATGTTCTGGATCCCGCCCACGCCCCCGGCACCGGAACTCCCGAGCCGGGCGGCATCACCAGCGCCGACCTGCTGCGGATGGTCCGCCAACTGTGTTACGAGCACGACGTGGCCGGCGTCGACGTCGTCGAGGTCGCCCCGGCCTACGACCACGCCGAACTGACGGTCAACGCCGCGCATCGCGTGGTGTTCGAGGCATTGGCCGGGATGGCCGCACGCCGTCGCGACGCGGCGAACGTCAAGCCCGGGCCGCCGTCCCCGCTGGCCTAGTAGTCGGATTCGGCGGCCAGGATTTCGGCGAGATACGCGTCGGGTCCGGGCTGCGCGAGCCGCTGCCGGGCGAACTGCCGAACCCGCCGGCGCGCGTCGTTCGACTCGTCGACGTCCGCACCCACGGTCACCGTCGTCGCCGACCAGTCCTGGTCCCACGCCGCGGCGGCGGTCGCCGAGGCGTCCGCGTCGTCGTGCAGTGCGATCGTCGCCCGGCCCGATGCGTCGAGTTCGCCGGTGGCGGTGAGGTTCCCGCAGTGCAGGGCGACGGGGATACCGGCCGGCGAGCCAGGCCCGATCACCGCTGCGTGCAGCGTCGCGGTGACCTGGTCGCCGTGGGCGGCCACCGCCCACGTCACGGTGTCCTCGGCGGCGTCGAACACGCCGCTGGGAACCGCAGACCAGGCGATCGGCGCCACGCCGCGGGCGATCAACCCGGTCGGCACCGGTCCAGCGTCGCCGCGGGCTGCCAACGCATAGTCGTCCTGGTGCGCGGGCGCGTGCTGCGGTTGCGCGTTCTCGACGGTATCGGTCAATTCGGCCCAGCCGGGAGCGTCGACGCCGACATCCTGGGCCAGCCGGACGACCTTTCGGACCAGGTCCACCACCCGTGGGTCACCGACCAGCAGGTGCAGCGTCAGGGCCGCGGCGTGCGGAGCCAACAGCGCGCCGATATCGGCGTCGATGCTGTCGTCGGCCACGAAGTCCTCGGCGTCCGCCGTGAGTAGCGCGATCTCGGCGTCGAGGAGCGCCGGATCCAGGCCGCTGATGCCGTCACGGACGCTCGCGGGCCACCACCGGCGCAACCAGTGTCCGACGGCGAGCCTGCGCAACCCGTCCAGTGCGCCGGGCCGTACCTCGACGCCGGAAAGGTCAACTCCGGCACGCTCATCGGGCGGGTTCCCGGTGGCCGCAGCCAACGCGTGATGGCCGTCTTCGCCGAGTACCCGCCACAGCCAGTCAGCCCGGGTCGCGTCGGTCAGCGTGATCTGGGCGCCGTTGGCGTCCGGCGCCTCGTCGACAGTCCAGGCCAGCACCGCGCCGTCGACCTCCAGCACCGCCACCAGCGGCACCGAGGCCACCGCTGGGCCGATGCGCCACAGTCCGGAATCGGCCACCAATCTCATTGCGCCACCTGCACTTCCAGCATCGCCTTGATTCGCTGGCGGTGATCGAGGCTCACCGATCGCGCGACCCCTTCCAGCAGGGCTCGCAGATCGTCGACGTCGTCGCAGGGCTCCTGCCACACGTCGCGGCCGTGCAGCCGCGCCCACAGCCGGCTCAGGTACGGCCGGGCAAAGCACGCGAGATCTTCGACGACCTGGCGCTGCCGCGGATGCACCGGTTCGGCGCCGGCCAGCACACGGCGCGCGTGCAATACGTACGCCTCCTTACGCAACCGGGCCTGGATGACCGCCGCCAGCTGATACTCGGCCACGGCACGTTCGTCGAGGGGCGCGAGCTGGCAGGCCACCTCGATGCCGGCGACCAGTGCGGCCTGCTTGTCCTCGGCAAGCAGACCCCACGGGGCACAGGCGCGGTCGACCTCCTCGGCACACAACAGCGGAACGTCGGGAAGCTCGTCGCGATCCAGTGCGCGGCGCAGGGTCGCGCGGACGCGGTCGACCACGCTGCGGTCCAGCGGCCGATCGCGCTCCGGGCCGCCGGACAACGACGGTGGTTGCAGCGGCAACGCCGCGGTGAGGCCGAGGTCCAGGATCGACCACGGCAGGGCCGACGGCTGGGTGCGCGCGCGGGCGCCGAGGTTGTGCGGTGTCGCGTCGGCGATCAGTGCCGACCACACCCGTTGGCGGGCAACGCCGGCGCGATGCCCCTCGGCCGGGCCCAGCACCGTGGTCAGGCCGGCCAGGAATGGTCCGCTGATGCTGTCGTCGGCCCGCACGTCGGCCCAGCTGCGGTCCAACTGGGCGGACAGACGCGCAACGACCTGCGGCGAGGCGAGGTGCTGGTTGAGCACTTCCACAGCGGTGCGGTCGCGGTCGTCGTGAACGGCACGCAGCGCGTCCGCGGCGGTGCGCAGGCCGTCGCCGCCGGGCGCCCCGTCGGTGACCGCGAGCTCGAAACACACTGGGAAATAAAGGTCTTGGGCATTGCCGGTGGTGATGCGCTGGCGGCGCCGCTCCTGCTTCATCAGCTCGAACCACGCTGCGGCCCAACGCAACCGGTCGGCGTGATCGAGGATCACATCCGTCATCTCGGCGGCGATGTCGGCGTCGACGAACGGCGCAGAATAGGCGGGATTGCTGCGCAGCCGCAGCACGAGCGGGTCGATGATGCGTTTGACCGTCCGGCGCAACGGGCCACCGTCGTCGCCGCTGAGGACCGCAACGCCGGGCCCGATCGTCCGCCACGCACGGTCGATCACCGCCCGCCGCGGCTGCGACGTGACGACTCCTGTGACCGTGTCCGAGCCGGCGCTCATCCGGACAGAATAAGGCCAGCGCAAAGTTGGGTTCGGTAGCCGGTGACGGTCGGCACGCTGCTCACCATGTCTGATGCACTCCTGGGCGCCATCGCCGTCGTCTCCGCCATCGCACTCGCCTCGATCATCGTCGCCGCCGGCCTCGCCGGGCAGCCGCCGCGAAGCAGGCCCCCCCGCAGTACCCGCTGCCCCCGCTCGATCGGCGTCGGCACCGTGCAGATGGTGGCCGGTGCCGACGATCCCGTGATCGTCGTCGAGGTCGAAAGCGTTGCCGGTCAGCGCTTCACCGGACGCCTGTGCCACGGCCACGACGATCCGGTGGTCTCGGCCCTGCGTCCCGGCGTCATCGTGCTGGTGTCGTTCGACCCGGCCAGCCGCAAGCAGCTCTCGCTGGCCGACGATGCCATCGCCGTGCGAGCTGCCGCCGACCACTCGCTGCTGCGTCAGGGCGTGCTCACCCACGACCAGCTCGATCTGATCCGGTTCGGCACCCGCTCCTGCAGCGTGGTGACCGGCATGCGAGCCACCGGCCGTGATCGCGAGGACTATCGCGAGGTGCAACTGGATCTGATGGTCACCCGCCCGGGCGGCGGTCAGTTCCCGGCCCAGGAGGTCACGCTGGTGCCCGAGGCCGCGCTGGCCAAGGTGTCCCCCGGCAGCATCATCGACACGTACTACCTGCCGGAGGACGAGTCCGCGATCGCGGTGTGCCTGCCCCCGGCCTGACGCGATCACCGGGCACCCCCGACCGCAAAGGTGACCACCGCTGCCCAGTACAACGGGCTGGCGGTGGTTTCACCGTTACGCCACCGCCGCATCTGCTCACGTTGCCAGCGATTCAGGCTCAGCACCGCGTCGTCGGCCTCGTGGGCGTCGTCGACGGCCATGACGACTTCGGCCATCGGGTCCTCGGTGCGCCCGGTGAACCGGCGGTACCCCGCCGTGGTGGGCAGTGACCACAGCGTTGCGGTCACCAGCTCACTCCCGCAGAGAACCATCGCCGCGACCAGACCAGTCGCCTCGTCGAACTGATAGTCCCCGCCGGAGCCACACGCGAGCAGGGCCACCCGTGGGGGCACCGGCAGCTGGGCGGCCATCAGATCGGACGCCAACAACGGGCGGTGATCGCCCACCGGCTCGGCGGCACCGTCTGCCGCGGACGTGCACGCCAGGTGTAGTGCGGCGCGGTCGGCATAGCCGTGCGCGCGGTCGGCCGCGCTGGCGTGCCCGACGTAAAGCATGCGGCTCGGGGCGCGATCGAGCTGCGCGGCCAGCCAGCTGCGGTCGGCATCGCTGCGGCGGAACAGCTCCACCGGCGCGTCGACCTCGGGCAGCACCGGACGGTGCGCGAGGAGTTCGGCGAAGTGGCGGGACAGCGTGCTCTCACTCGACGGCCGGCCCAGAACCGAGCCCAGGGCCGAATCTGGCCGCTGACCCGGCACCCGCGGGTCGACCACGAGAAGCGCTGGTGCACTTTGTCGTTCGCGCCACCGTGCCGGTGTGCGCGGGGCATGCAGGATATTGGGCGGCACCGCCATCACCACATCGACCATCTCCATCAGCCGGAAACCCTCGGTGACGGTGTCGATGTCGGCGAGCTGCCACGGAATGCGGGCCGCGGTGGTGCCTTTGAAGGTCACCGCCTCCTTGCGGGCGGCGACGAGTTCCTCGGGGCTGGGGCCGGTCAGCGGGACCGCCAGCGCCCCCCACGGGATACGCGCCAGGCGGGCGCTCGGCGAGACGAACAGCACCGGTCGCGGATCGGCGACACCTGCCGATTCCCCGGTCGCTTCGCTCCTGCCCGCCGCTTCGGCCAGCAGCTGCCACGCCGGCGCGGCGATCAGCAGCACACCCAGGATGTAGGCCAGCGTCAGTTCACCCTGCGTGGTGGCGAACGGGCCTCGGGTCAGCGCCCGGTCCAGGGCGTCGGCCAGGCTCTCGTCACCGTCGGGGTCGGGCAGGGCACCTTTGAGCTCCTCGAGGGCGGCCAGCACGATCGGCTCGTGCACCACCCACGTCACCGTGCATTCGGGTTGGCCGACGATGCGCAGGCTGGCATACGTCGCCACCCCGACGTCGGCGAACCGCAAGACCAGGGTGGTGGTCATGGCCACGTCGACCAGACGGGAGCGGCGGAGGTGACGGCCTGGCCATAGCGGTTTTGCGCCAGGAGCCGGTAGCGCGCCAGGATCGGCGAACCATCGGGGTCCATCTGCAGCGGCGGAAGCGCACCCAACGTCGTCTGGGTCAGGGCGTCGACCGAGTATCCGCCCGCGGCAAGCGCCTCCTCGTCGAGGGTTTCGACGGGCACCGTCGCCGTCGCCGGGGCGTCCCAGCCCCCGGCTTCACCGCGCGGCTCGTTGGCGAATGTACCTCGTGCACAATGATATTCAATGAGCTCGCTGAGCAGGGCGTCGTTCTCCCACTCCCAGGCCACCGAGAACGCGCCGGCCAGCATGCGGGCCGAGACCTGGGAGGCCCATCGCCAGCGCGCGTCGGCGTCGGTCATGGCGTAGCGCACCGAGTCGACGGCCAGCGCGGCCGGAATCTTGACTTCGGCGGCCTTTTCCAGCTTCGCCAGCGCACTGAGGTGGCGCTCGCTTCCGGTGTCGAAACGCGTGACGCCCTGCGAGGCGACCTGGCGTTCCTTGTTGGCCTGCCAGCTGTCCGACGGATCGCCGAGGCCGTCGAAGTTCAAGTCAGCCAAGGCGTCGGCCCGCCAGATCGAGCCGAGATGGTCGTCGAGCCGGGCGTACTGCAACCAACTGGACCTAGGCCAGCTGTCGAGGAACTTGCGCGCCTCCGCCACCTGTTCGACCGCATCGGCGAACCGGCCGCGGAAAACCGAAATCCAGCTGCGCTGCAACAGGATACGGTGGACGAACAGCGGGCGTCCGAGTTCTCGCCATTGCGTCTCGGCGTGCCCCCAGGATTCGTCGGCCTCCTTCAGCCAGCCGAATCCCAACCGCGTCAACCCGAAATAGAGCCAGCAGCGGGCGACGTCATGGGCTCGGGAGTGCTCGGCGATCACCGGGTAGGCGGACCCGACCAGCCGCTCGGTCGATTCGTGGTCACCGCGCATCCACATGGCCGCGGCGGTCTCGAGTTCGGCTCTGGCCCAATACAATGCCCACTCCCGGCGCTGGGCCCGGGCACCCGCACGGCGCAGCCACTGCTCCCCTTCGTCCAGCCGGCCGGTCTCAACACAGAACCTGCCATAGGCCAGACCGGCCGCGACGAGCAACTGGTCGGCTTCGTCGGTTCCGCCCGTCAGACCGTCGACGACCGGAATGACGTTCTGCCACAGTTCGGCTGCCGGGACATGAAGGTCGTCGTCGCACAACGCCGTCGCACACAGCACGCCGGCCAAGGTCTCCAGGTGGCGCTGCTCGGGTTCCAGGTCGCCGAACCGCGCGGCGGCGTCGTCATCACGCAGGCCCGCGAGTTCCCGTGCGGCTTCTTCGTGCTCGCCGCCTGCCGCGGCCAAGCCGGTGCGCAGGAAGCGAGCCCGCAGGGTGTAGCGGGCGATCATGTGCTCGTTCTCCGGTCCTGACCCGGAGTACTTGGCCAGGCAGTCGCTGATCCGGTGCAGGCATTCGCGGGTGCCGTCGTAAGCCGTTCGAGTGAGGTAGATTTCGCCGAGCTGAGCGAAGACCTCGAGTGCCAGATCGTCGCGGTCCTCGCGTTCGATGTCTGGCATCAACGACAGCAGGAGGTCCTTGGCCTTCTCCTCCTGGGCCGCGAGGGCGAGCTGGCGAGCCCGTTGCAGCTCACCGGTAATGGACACGGCTGCATCATAAATCGAGCGCAACCGCCGATGATGGTAACGGCGAGACGGCGGACGTGCTCGACACGTCCGCCGCCCCCCGCCCGGGCTGTTGATCACGTCACTTGCAGGTGACGGAGATTTCGAACTTCTTGGTGATCATGCCGGCCATCGGGTTCTTCATGTCGGCGCCGGCGGCCTCACCCGTGATGGTGTAGGTGGTGCCGTCGACCTTGACGTCCGCGGAGCCGGTCTTGACGCCCATGTTGTCGCTCACCGCGAGTGCGTTGCCGTCGACGACCATCCCGAGGGACTGCACAGTCGGCGGCTGGCCGTCCTTCATGACCACGCCGAGGCCCTGCTGACCCCCCACCGCGCCACTGGCGATGTTGATCGTGCCGCCCTGCTTGACGCACGTGACGGAGTTCAGATCCAAGCCCTGCAGGTCGTTGCCCTCGACCTTCACCGACGTCTTGCCGCTGGAGGCCACCGAAACGCTGGTGGGCGCGGCGCCCGTTGCCGGGCTCGAGCTCTTGCTGCTGCTGTTGTTGTCGGAGCAGCCAACCAGCATCACGCTGCAGCCGATCACGCCGACACCGACCGCGAGAATTCGCTTCACCTGTGTTCCCTTCGCTCGTGCAGCGCCTCGGTGGCGCCGTCACGAGAGAAGTACAGATTCCGGTCGCGGCTACCGATCCCAAACTTCTCGCACCGAGATCGACGTTCGCGTGACGTGTACTCGCACTTTCGCGCGTTCACGTCGATCTCGATGCATGTCGGTGCGATGCGCAACCATCCAGGGATGGATCGGGTGTTCATCGGGAGCCAGGCGGTATCAACCGGGCAGCTGACCGAGCATGAGTTACGCCGCTGGTACCGGCCGATCTATCGCGATGTGTACGTGCTGAAGTCTCTCGACGCGTCGCTACGCGACCGCACGCTGGGGGCATGGTTGTGGTCGAAGAAGCGAGCTGTGATCGCTGGAGCCGCGGCGGCGGCATTGCACGGATCTCGCTGGGTCGACGCCGACGAGCCGATCGAGTTGATCGCTCCTAGCGCACGTCGACACGATGGCCTGGTCGTGCGAAACGAGACACTTGCCGACGCAGAGGTCACCACAGTGGCGGGACTGCCGGTGACCACACCTGTGCGCACTGCCTTCGACCTCGGTCGCCACCGTGCATTCGACGAGGCCCTCGTCCGGCTCGACGCGCTGAAATGGGCGACGTTCTACTCGATCGACGAGGTCACGAAGCTGGTACAACTGCATCCGGCCGTCCGCGGAGTGCGGCAGCTCAAGGCGATCCTTCCGCTTGTCGACGGAGGCGCGGCGTCGCCGAAGGAGACGTGGCTGCGGATGCTGTTGATAGGCGCGGGCTTTCCCGCGCCGACCACTCAGATTCCGGTGATGGACGGATGGCGGCTGCTGGGCGTCCTCGACATGGGGTGGGAGGACATCAAAGTCGCCGTCGAGTACGACGGCGACCACCACCGGACCGACCGGCGCCAATATGCCAAGGACCAACGGCGCATCCGACGTCTTCAGCAATTGGGCTGGATCGTCATCCGGGTGATCGCCGAAGACACCCCTGACGACATCATCGGGCGGGTGCAAGCAGCGATTCGGCGACGAAGTTCACCGAGATCGACGGTGGCGTGAGCTTTACCCGCACTTCTGCACGGCAGCGTCAGTCTCGGCGCACGAGAAGATCGCGAAGGGGACTTAGGCCTTGGTGAGCTGCTTTTCGGCGTAGCGGGCGGCCCACTCCTTGCGCGAGCGGATCGACACGTCGACGTCGGCGCCCTTGGCGCGCAGGCCCTTGACCGTCGCGTCCTCACGGGTGGTGCGGGCGAAGGGATCCCAGCCGAAGAACCGGCAGGAGTTCTCCCAGGTGATCTTGTTGATGTCGGAATCCGACGCGCCTGCGGCATTCAGCTCCGCGAGTACCTGCTCGGGGGCGTCCGGCCAGAAGCAGTCCGAGTGCGGGTAGTCGCACTCCCAGGCGATGATGTCGATGCCGATCTCGTGCCGCAGCTTCAGCGACGTCTTGTCGGTGACGTAGCAGGCCAGCGAATGCTCCCGGAACACGTCGCTGGGCATCTTGTCCCCGAAGTCGCGGCGCAGCCACTTCTGGTTGGTGTAGTGCCGGTCGCTGCGGTCGAGGTAGAACGGGATCCACCCGATGCCGCCCTCGGAGAACGCGAACTTCAGGTCCGGGTAGTTGCGCATCGCGGGGCCCCACAACAGGTCCTGAGCGCACATCGCCGAGACCTGGGTGGCCAGGATGATCAGATTGTCGATCGGTGCGTTGGGGGCCATGCTGATCGCGCCGAAGCCGGTGCCGATGTGCAGACACATCACCACGTTCTCTTCCGACAGCGTGCGGAATACCGGGCCCCAGTAGTCCTCGTCGTGGTAGCTCGGCAGGCCTTCGAGGTGTGGCAGTTCCGGCATGGTGACCGCCCGGCAGCCCTTGGCGGCGACCCGGCGGATCTCGTTGCACATGCCCTCGGGCGTCCACGTCGGGAGGATCGCGATCGGGATGAACCGGTCGGGGTAGGAACCGGCCCATTCGTCGATGTGCCAGTCGTTGTAGGCCGACACCATGACGAGCGTGACGTCCTCACGCGTCATGTTCAGGTGGCGCGCGGAGAAGCCGGTGAACGTGGGGAAGCACATCGAGGCGAGGATGCCGTTGCGGTTCATGTCGCGCACCCGCTCGTGGACGTCGTACACGCCCGGGCGCATCTCGGCGAAGCCGGCCGGATCCCGGCCCCACTCCTCGGCAGGCCACGACACCACGGCATTGAGCCCGCTGACGCCCTGCGGCCGGCCCTGGTACATCCACTGATCGACGCCCTTGTCGTCGGTGACGACGATCGGGGCCTCGGGCTTGTACTTGGCCGGGACGTGGTTGAGGAACATGTCGGGGGGCTCCACGACATGGTCATCGATGCTCACCAGGATCAGGTCGTCGACGTTCATGCCACAGTTGTACCCTCGATAATCGTGACCGTCTCCGCACATTCGGCCAGAGACTTGTCTCGACCGGCCAACATCGGCCAGGTGGAACTGCGCCGCGGTGGCCGGGTCCTGGCCGGCAGCTATCTGTACGAGGGCGAGCTGCTCGTCACCGGCTGGCATTTCCACGACGTGCACCAGATCGAATACGCGATCGGCGGCGTGGTCGAGGTCGAGACGGCCTCGGCGCACCATCTGCTGCCGCCTCAGCAGGCGGCGTGGATTCCGGCCGGCCTGGAACATCAGGCCACCATGAATCCCTCCGTCAAGACGCTGGCGGTGATGTTCGACCCGGAACTCATACCGACCGCCGGTGACCGTGCCCGCATCCTGGCCGTCTCCCCGCTGATCCGGGAGATGATGCTCTACGCGCTGCGGTGGCCGATCTACCGGGCCGCCGACGACGAGGCCGCTGACTCATTCTTCCGCACGCTGGCCAACCTGGTGGCCGAGGCGCTGGATCACGAAGCGCCGCTGAGCCTTCCGAGCTCCCACGATCCCCTGGTCGCCGCGGCGATGGCCTACACCAAGGAGCACCTGCAGTCGGTAACGCTCGCCGAGGTGTGCCGGGCGGTCGCGGTCTCCGAACGGACTCTGCGCCGCCAATTCCAGAGCGAAGCGCAAATGCCTTGGCGCACTTATCTCTTGCACGCCCGGATGTTACGAGCGATGGCCCTGCTGGCCGCGCCCACCCAAAGCGTGCAGCAGGCCGCCACCGCGGTGGGCTTCGACAGCGTGGGGTCGTTCACCCGGGCCTTCAGTCAGTTCTGCGGCGAAACCCCGTCGTCATACCGAAGGCGTGTCACCGGTAGCGGTGTGTGAGGTGAGCGCGCGCCGGTGATTGCGCTCGTGCCACCGCAGACGCAGCAACAGCAGGCCGCGGTGCGCCTCGAACCCCAGCGACAACGGGTGTCGCCATGGGCCCGATCGTGTCCGCCGTGTTTGTGCCACATCACCACTGTGCCAGCCGGCGGGCTCTGGTTGCCGCGGCACACGCGCAAATGTGCCGCTTGTCACCTGAAGTTCGTTGTCCGTCAAGAATCCTCGTCCGTACCGGTGATCGCGGCGACCAGTGGTTCGAGTTCGCCGCCGACGGCCTCGCGGACCTCCTGGCCGGCCCGCTTGACCGATTCGGTGATGTCGCCTCGGGCGGCCACCGCGGTGGCCCGCAGTTCGTCGATATTGCGTGACAGCGCCGCACGTACATCGTCACCCTGGGTGGCGGCGGTTGCCACCGCGAAAGCGCCGTCGATGGCCGAACCCGCCACCGTTCCCTGCGCGGAGGCCACCGAAGCGGCGACCTCACCGGCATATCCGAGGACAGCCACCGGCAATGTTGCCTGGTGACCGACGTAGCTGACGACGGCGGCGCGCAGCCGGCCGCGGGCCTCGTCGACGACGTCGGCCACGCCGGTGCCGGTGCGCTCCCAGGCCGCCGCGATGGTGTCACCGTCTTGGATCGCACCGGCGAAGGTGGAGGGTGCGTGCGCGATGGCGGTGGTGAGAAGTGTTGTCGCATTGATCAATTGGCTGCTGAGCGCCTGGCCGGCGGCGATCTGGCGCTCGAGGACGTGGCGGATGACGATGTTCGTCCGCGGCGTCGGTTCCCCGTCGACGATCAAGACGGCGTCGACTGGTTCGGACTCGGTCGTGGTCTCAGTCTCAGACATGGTGTCAGTCAACCCGTCCGGCCCGACCGGCCGATATCGGCGAAGTGACGGGCGGAACTCGGGCAGGCAAAAAGCCGGGGCCACCCGCACGCCGTCGGTTACCAGCAGGCCACCAGCTGTCACCCAGTTAGTTGCCAGTAAGTGGCCTTATTGTCAGTTCTTCGCGTCCCGGCGCTTGTGACGCTGCCTTTGCTGGGATCTGCCGTGGAGGAACCGAAATGACCAAGCTCTTCCGACTCGGCTTGGGAGTCGTCACGCTCACTGCGATGTCGCTCACTCTCGGATCGGGTGTCGCGTTCGCTGACGCCTACGCCGGACAGTCGTATTCGGATGCATCCAAGGCGATCAGCGACGCTGGACAGAAGGCCGTCATCGCAACGTCTGTCGGGGACTCGCTGAGCCAGGGCGACTGCGTGGTCACCCGCTCGCAGAAGGCCGACTGGATGAAGGGTGACAACTTCGCTCCCGTCACCGACACGGTGCTCCTGTACCTGAACTGCAATGCCAAGCTCGCCACGGCCGGCAAGTCGGGCAACTCACTCGGCAGCCCCGAGGGTCGCGCGGAGAAGGCAGCCGAGGACGAACAGGCCGCCAAGGATGCGGCCGCCGCGCAAGCCGCAGCTCAGCAGAACCAGTCCAGCGAGCTGCTGTCTCCCGGCGGTAACTGACGATTCGCGCGCCGGGTTGCCGGCGCGACCGTGGGCGGCAAGGATCCGTGGCAATGGATTCCACACTCGCCGCTGAACTTGCCGACCTCGACGCCATGGGACAGGCGGCGCTTGCCGCTTCCGGAGAGGTGTCGGCCGCCGGGCTGCTCGACGCCGCCATCCTCCGGTTAGAAGCCGCCCGCGGCCTCAACGCTGTGATCACCGACGCGTTCGACCGTGGGCGCGACCAAGCGGTCGCCCTCGACCAGGCGGGCACGCTGCGCACCGGGGTCGCAGGGCCGGTGGCCGGAGTTCCCTTCCTGCTCAAGGATCTTGGGGCCTCGCTGTCCGGGGTCCGTGAGGCGATGGGCTCACAGGCCCTGCGCAACCACATCGCGCCGTACACGGCGTGGATCGTGGAGCGGTATCTGGCGGCCGGCCTGGTGGTGTTCGGCAAGACCAACACCCCGGAATGGGGCAATCACTGCACCACCGAGCCGACGTTGTTCGGTCGCACGGTCAATCCGTGGTCGCCGGACATCACCCCCGGTGGTTCCAGCGGCGGGTCGGCGTCGGCGGTGGCCGCCGGCGTCGTGCCGGCCGCCTCGGGCGGGGACGGCACCGGATCGATCCGGGTGCCCGCGTCGTGCTGCGGGCTGGTCGGGCTCAAACCGCGGCGGGCGCGCACATCGTTCGCCCCGTCCGGGCAGCTGCTGGAGGGTTTGGCGGTCGAGCATGCGTTGACCCGCACGGTCCGCGACAGCGCCGCGCTGCTCGATGTGGTCACCGGTAGTGCGCCGGGCGATCCGTACAACGCGCCGTTGCCCGCCCAGGGGTTCCTGCGCGCGCTCGATCAGCCGCCGGCTCCGCAGCGGATCCTGATCGCCACCCACTCCCCTTTTGCCGCCCCGCCGACCGACCCCCGTGTCGCGGCCGCCGTCGAATCCGCCGGGCGCGCACTGGAATCGGCCGGTCATCACGTGGAACCGGGAGCGCCGTCATTCGACACCGACGCCGTCGCCGACGCGATCGCCGTGCTGCACAACGTCAGCAACGTGCAGCTGTACAACTTCGCGAGGTCCCACCTCGGCCGCGATCCCCGCGAGGACGAGTTCGAGCCCAGCAGCTGGGTGATGATGCGCGAGGGTTTCACCACCTCCGGTGTCGACTACGCCGACGCCATCGAAGCCATCCACAGCCAGACCCGGCACTTCGTCGCGGGAATGGGCGCCCACGACCTTTTGCTCGTCCCGACGTTGCTGGCGCCGCCGCCGCACTACGGCGTTCTCGATCAGCCCCGCGGCACAACCCGGGCGTTCTTCGACGTCGAGTTCGCGCACACCGGGTGGACCACCATGGCGAACGTGACCGGCTGGGCCGCGATCTCCGTACCCCTGGCGACCACCGAGGACGGCTTGCCCATCGGCGTTCAGCTGATGGCGCCCGAGGAAACGGTGCTGCTGCAGTTGGCAGCCCAGCTCGAGCAGGCTGTTCCATGGGCGCAGCGGCGCCCGTCCCGATGGCTGGGCGCGCCCGCGGCCTGAGCGCCTTTGCTGCTTTGGACGAACCGTGCAGCGGTCATGTCCGCACATGAGACACTGTGCCCATGGTTGTCGCTATCGCGCGTCCCAAGCTGGAAGGCAATATCGCCGTCTCGGAGGACCGTCAGATCGGTTTCGCCGAATTCGGCTGCGCCCAGGGCCGGGCCGTCTTCTGGTTGCACGGTACGCCCGGGGCTCGACGGCAGATCCCCGTCGAAGCGCGAGTGTTCGCCGAACAGAACGACATTCGGCTCATCGGGGTCGACCGGCCAGGGATCGGCTCGTCCACCCCGTACCAGTACGAAAACGTGCTGGCGTTCTCGAAGGACCTGGCGATCATCGCCGACACCCTCGGTGTCGACAAGATGGCCGTGGTCGGACTGTCCGGCGGTGGGCCGTACACACTGGGCTGCGCGACCGCGATGCCGGAGCGGATCGTGGCCGCCGCCGTGCTCGGCGGAGTGGCCCCGACGGTCGGGCCCGAAGCCATCAAGGGTGGCCTGATGAAGGTCGGCGCGGCCGCGGCCCCGATCATCGAGGTCGCCGGCGCCCCGCTGCGCCTCGCGGCCGTCAGCTTGATCCGGCTGATCAAACCGGTGGCCGAGCCGGCGCTCTACATCTATGCCGGCATCTCCCCCGAGGGCGACCGCAAGATGCTGGTGCGCCCGGAATTCAAGGCGATGTTCCTCGACGACCTGCTCAACGGCAGCCGCAAGCAGCTGTCGGCGCCGCTGGCCGACATCGTCGTGTTCGCCCGGGACTGGGGATTCCGCCTCGACGAGGTCAAGGTGCCGATCCGATGGTGGCACGGCGACAAGGACCACATCGTGCCGTTCGCGCACGGGCAGCACGTGGTCTCCAAGTTGCCCGACGCGGAGCTCTACACGCTATCCGGTGAGAGCCACCTGGCCGGTCTGGGCCGGGCCGAGGACATCCTGCGCACCATGCTCGAGCTGTGGGATCGCGACGAAAAAGCCTGATCCACACCGCAATCCAATCCCGCGCCGCGCGGATGATTCCAGCGCGGCGCGGGTATCGGATGTCTGGGTTAGGCGCCCAGTCGGCTCTTGATCAACGCATCTTGCTTCTGGCCGAACTCGATCACCAGATCGTTGGGTGCCGGGTCGGCGACCGGGCCGGAGAACTCCAGCGACGACGCGGCATTGCCTTCGGTGAAGTACAGAATGCTCAGCGATCGCGTGCCGTCCGGCGATGTCCCGGTGATCAGCTGTCCGCCCTGTCCCACCGGAGCGGCAACCGACTTCTGATTGGCCACCGGCGTGGCGGCCTGCGCGGAACTGATCGCACCCGCGGCGGCACCGGGATCGCCCAGCACCCAGACGGTGTCGGTGATCGTGCGGCCGTCGCGATGGGTGTAGACAGTCATTGCGCCGGGTTGGCCGCCGGGATTGAGGGTCGGCGGGCCCGCGGTGTAGGCGAGCGAGTCGGTCACCACATTCGGATCGATCAATAACACGGTGTAGTCACCGGGATCGGCGGATGCCAAACCGGCGCCGAGCGACATACCTGCCGACAACAGAGCGGCGGTCAGACCGCCGATACAACGAGAGTTCATATTCGAGGTCTTCCGTTCAGGAAAGGAATGAATGTCGGGTTATTCGTCGATGCGCGATCAGCAGGGGTAGCAGCCCCAGCCGCGCCAGCCGTCACGCCAGAAAAAGCCCGCGCCACAACCCATGTCCCGGTACCGCCTCGGCAATCCAGCGCGGTGATGACCGGTGAATGCCCCGGGCCGTACGGCGTGGGAGTGGTTGTTGATGCGGCATTGGCAGATACCGCACCGGACAGTGAACCGGCGATCAAAGCTGTCGTCGCAATACCCAAGATGACTTTTCGCATGAATGGCTCTCCCAAATCAGGGTCGCGCTGAATAGGACCGTCCCACGGTACGTGAGCTAATGCGGGAATTAAGGCAATTCGACGGGTTCGTCAGTTAGCGTTTCGCCCCGAACTGACCCGTGCTTATGCCTAATTCCCCCACTGTCATGGGCCAGAAGTCCCTATGGGTGAAGGCCATTACACGCCAAGCTGATTGACGTAATGGGGGTGGCCGGTGTATTGACGGATACGTCATGGCACCGCCTTCGAAAGGTGTGGACATGAACGACGTACTCGCAGAACGCAATTACGCCTGGCGGATGATCCGGGCCGCGCGAATCTCGCACGCCGACGGAGTGATCGCCGATGGCGCCGAGAACCGCCGTAGCGATATCGGCACACTGCTCGACGAAGCTCTCGAAGCCGGGCTGGGCCGCGCCGAGATCATCGTCGAACTCGCCGACCTCGCTGCGCGCATGTACGCGCTGTGCAATCCCGACGAGCTCGTCGTCGCGGATGCCGAAGGCTGTCTGGCTTAAGCCAATCCGAGCAGAGTGCGCCGCAATAGGTGCATGGCCACCGTGGTGGACCGCTCTCTGATATCTGCGCGTTCACCGGGCAACCGCACCGAGCGGCTCACCGTCGTGCCGTCGCCCAGCATCACGCAGAACCACACCGTGCCTACCGGTTTGGCTTCCGTTCCGCCGCCCGGCCCGGCGATACCGGTGATAGCGACCGCGGTGTCGGCGCCGAATCGGCGTAATGCCCCCGCGGCCATCGCCTCGGCCACTTCCTGGGAGACCGCTCCGCAGGAGTCGATGAGCGCGCGGTCCACACCGAGCACATCCACCTTCGCCTCATTCGCATAGGCCACCACCCCACCCGCCACGTAGGCCGACGACCCGGCCCGGTCGGTCAGCCGTGCCGCCAGCAAGCCGGCCGTACACGACTCCGCCGTCGCGATGCGCCGCCCCGCCAGCAGTCCGGCGACCTGATCGTCAACGAGCGATCCGTCCTCGGAGAACACCATCTCGCCGTGCCGGGCTCGAATCAGATCCATCAACTGCGCGTACGCCGGCGCGCTGTGCGGTTCATAACGGGTGACCATCTCCACCTCGCCACGGCGCAGGCAGGTGGTGATCTCGAGGTCGGCGAAGCCTGGCAGGCTCTCGGCTTCGCGCAGGGTCTCAGCCAGCCCGGACTCGGCCAGCCCGAACATCCGGACCGTGCCCTGGCTGTAGACGGTTCGCCCGGCGATGGCCTGCTGGAAGGCCTCGTCGGCAACGGCGGCCGGCCACATCGCCTGGAGTTCGCGCGGCGGCCCGGGCAACACCAACACCGTCGGTGAACCCGGGACGACGACGCCCGGCGCTGTCCCGACCGGATCGAGGACGTGGGCGCCCACCGGAACCATCGCCTGTTTACGGTTGGCCGCACGCACCGCGTCGAAGTCGATACCGGTGAAGCGGGCCATCAGATGCTTGAGGATCGCGGCGATCTTGGCTTCCAGCTCCGCATCGAGCGCCAGTTCGCGGCCGCAGAAGCGCGCGACGATTTCGACAGTCATGTCGTCGGCGGTCGGGCCGAGGCCGCCGGTGGTGACGATCAGGTCGACGCCCTCGGCGGCCAGGAAGCGCAGCTGCGCTTCGATATCGGCGGGCCGGTCACCGCAGATGGTGATGTGAGCCAGTTCGACGCCCAGTTCCAGCAGCCGGTCGGCCACCCAGGGGCCGTTGCGGTCCGCGACGCGCCCCGTCAGGACCTCGGTGCCGGTGACCACGATTCCCGCGCGCACGCTCATACCGAGCGAGATTACTGACTCAGCCCACCGGATCGGGCGTCAGCCCGGTGGCCTCACCGAGCGCCTGCAGCCAGGTCGCGGTGTCGGTGACGTAGAAGCCGATCTCCCCGCCGGCGGTGCGCACCACCAGATGCGTCCAACCGCCGGCGACGCTGCCCTTGAACACCTTCGCCAGCCGCAGTCCGGTGATGGCGTCCAGCGGAACGCTGATCGTCGTACCGGTCAGGGTGAGGAACACCAGTCGCCGCCGGGTCAGCGCGATGCGGCCGTTGTTCTTCACCGACGGGTAGCCCGGCGCGGTGGCGCCCCGGTAGTTGCCCTTCTCGAACGGCCGGACGATGGTCTCGACCGCCAGTTCGCTCTCCAGTTGCGCGGCCGCGGAGCGGTACTTGCCGCGATAGATCAGCACGATCACGCCGGCCACCAGTCCCAGCACCACAGCGATGCCGACCACCAGCAGGACGATCTGCACCGCGATGTTCATGTCGGTCGACGGCTCAGCGGGGCGCCGCGCCCGGAGCACGCACGACCAGCGGCACCGCCGGGAAGGCCGCCGCCATCTCCGTACGGGACTTGCGCAGTGCGGCGGTGCCGTACCCCTTCTTTCGGTGGTCGGGATGTATCCAGATCCGCACGTTGACCTCACCGCCGACCAACTCGCCGAACACCAGGCCGACCTTGTCCTCGCCGTCAAGAGCGACGAACCAGGCCGCTTCCTCGGCGCTCAATCGGTCACGCGCCGAACGGATTTCGTCGTCGAGGTTTCCGGCGGGCGCGCCCGAACCGTCGCCGGCCGCGCCGACCTCCTGGGTGCGGGTGGCGAAGATGTCGCGATCGGAGGAGTCGGAGAACGGGCGCAGTTGCAGGCTTTCGTCGATGCTGGCCGGCCGCTCCCCCAGGGTGAAGGACAGCTGGCTGTTGAGGTCGCGGAGTTCGGCGGTGATGCGGTCGCGGGAATCGCGTGTCACCTGATCGAACGACAGGCCCAGGACGGCTTCGGTGCCCCGGCGTGACGTCCCGAGCAGCGCGGCGACGTTGGTGATCGCCGAGTCCCGGTTATCGGATGCGACGATCGCGTCGAGCACCTCGTGGCGACGCTCGAGGGCGTTGAGTAGTGCATCGGCAATCTCGCGGCGGGTGGCAGCGCGGTCTTGGTCGGTCATGGCCCCAGCGTAGATCCGGCGGCCCGACTTCGGCGCCGCTGCGCGCAACTCCGCGACTAACGTGGAGTGGGGCTCAGGTGTGCGGCGTTGCACAAGAACAGATACGGCGTTTGCCGCAGCGCTCTGCCAAGATGAACGCGCGGCGGATGACCGGTTGCGCGGGGGTGACCTGTCGCGGATTCGACATGAGGAGTTTGGGACGGTGGCGAAGACCTTCGGGACGCTGACCGTCGTGCTACTCCTCCTGCTGTGTGCCGGCGATCTGCGGGTGTTCGGCGGTCCTCAACCTCATCCCGCCCAGGACATCGAACTGTCCGACGGCTGGCGCCTCACCTCCGCCCAGGGCCTGCCGGCGAATGGCGCGACAATCTCGACGAACGGCTACGACGCCGCGGCGTGGCACCCGGTGCGCCGGATGCCGGCCACCGTCCTGGAGACCCTGCAGGACGACGGTGTCTACCCGAACCTCTACTACGGCAAGAACCTTCTGCAGAACGTGCCGCAGGACCTCTACGAGCAGGACTGGTGGTATCGCACGACGTTCACGGCGCCGGCCGACTACCCGACCTACGTGCTGGACTTCCCCGGCATCAACTACCGCGCCGAGGTGTGGCTCAACGGCCGTCGCGTCGCCGACAACAGGCAGGTCGTCGGCATGTACAACAGTCACGAACTCGACGTCACCCGCTGGATTCAGCCGGGTAAGGCCAACACCCTCGCCGTCAAGGTGACCCCCGAACGCGCCATCCAGGACGTCAACGGCGTCGAACTCGCCGACAGCTGGTACGACTGGATCAACTGGCGCTACCTGGGTTATCAGGGCCCGGACAAGAACCCGGCCAACGGCAACTCCTTCGTGCCGGACCGCAACGCCGGCATCTGGAAGCCCGTGTACCTCAAGACATCCGGACGCGTCTCGATCGGCGACGCCACGGTCAACACCGAGCTGCCACTGCCCGACACCGACAGCGCCCGCCTCACGGTCTACGCACCGCTGCACAATTATTCGACCGAGAAGGTGCGCGGGGTGTTGCGTGCCACGATCACCTGTGACGGCAAGGCGCCCATCTACGTCGACGACGCGGTCACGCTGATGCCCGGCGAGAAGCGCGAGGTGACGCTGAGTCCCGACCGCTTCCCGGCACTGGTCGTCAGTCATCCGGACCTGTGGTGGCCCTACACGATGGGCCGCCCCGACCTCTATGACCTCAAGCTGGAGTTCGTCCAGAACGGCCAGGCCACCGAGGTGGCGACGCAGAAGTTCGGTATCCGCACGATCACGCAGGGCCGCGACTCCGACGACTCGTTCGCCGAACTGGGGACCGGTGGCAACTTCTACCTCCAGGTCAACGGCAAGAACTTCCTGGTCCGCGGCGCCACGTACACGCCGGACCTGCTCTACAAGTACGACCCCGAGCGCGACGCCGCGATCCTGAGCTACGTCAAAGACCTCGGGCTGAACATGCTGAGGCTGGAGTCCAAGATCTCCTCGCAGCGCTTCGTCGAGCAGGCCGACGAACTCGGCATCCCGCTGATGTACGGCTGGATGTGCTGCAACCAGTGGGAGAAATGGCAGCAGTGGGACGACGAGGATCGCCGGGTCTCGCAGGACAGCATGCGCTCGCAGATCGAGATGCTGCGCTCGCATCCGTCGGTGTTCGTCTGGGCCAACGGCAGTGACGGCCGCCCGCCGGAGGAAGTGCTGACCGAGTACCACCAGATCCTGTCCGACCTGCACTGGCAGAACGCCACCGTCGACACGGTGTCGTCGCTGAACCGGGACGCCGACGGCCAGCAGGTGTGGGACGGCATCCAGATGGCCGGCCCCTACACCTGGCGTCCACCGTCGTACTGGTTCGCCGGGCAGTACGGCGCGGCGCGTGGATCCTCGGCCGAACAGGGCGACAACGAACACATCCCGCCGTTTGCGAGCCTGCAGAAGTTCATCCCGCCGGACAAGCTGTGGCCGATCAACGACACCTGGTTCTTCCACGCCGGTTCGGATCCGCAGAACTCGCGGCTGGCCAATGTCCAGCGGGTGATCGACCGTCGCTACGGCCCGTCCACCAACGCGCGGATGTTCGCCGACAAGGCGCAGCTGGCGCACTACGAGGCCACGCGCGCGCAGTTCGAGTCGTTCGCGGCCAACGGCTGGGACGGCCACAAGATGACGATCTACTGGATGCTCAACAGCCACTGGCCGTCGTTCTTCGGCAACATCTTCGACTACTACCTGCGTCCCGGCGGCGCGTATTACGGCGCCAAGAAGGGCCTGCAGCCGCTGTCGGTGGTGTTCGACTCGTACGCGACCGGCAACCACCGCCAGGCCAGGGTGTTCGTCGTCAACCAGTCACCGGACACCCGGGAGAACCTGCGCGTGCGGGTCCGTGTCTACGGCCTCAACGGCGCGCTGCGCGACGACCGGGCTGCCGACGACATCGCCGTCGACCCGGGCGGCGCGGTGCAGGCGATGACGCTGCCGCCGGGCCCGCCCGACTCTCCGGTGTTCTTCGTCCGCTGCGAACTGCTCGACTCGACCGGCGCTGTCGTGGCCGACAACGTGTACTGGCAGTCCCGGCAGGCCGACGACGTCGGCCCACCGGCCAACGACGCGGCGTTCAACTCCAATCAGGTCAGCTGGGCGGACATGACCGCGCTGAACACCATGCCGAAGGTGCCGCTGGACGTCACTGCCACCGGCGGTGACCACGCCGGCCGCGACGTGACGATCAGCCTGCACAACCCGACGCCGCGGATCGCCTTCTTCGAGCGGGCCGAACTACTGACCGGCCCGCTCGCCGACGAGATCCTGCCGATCGAGTACGACGACAACTATGTGACCGTGTTCCCCGGCGAGACGGTCCAGATCACGGGCCGGGTGCCCGACTCCGGACCCGCCCCGGCCTGGGTCAGGGTCACCGGGTACAACAGCACACCGGTGGTCGTGCAGGTTCGCTGACGCACGCCGTGCGACGTCGCTGACGTCGCCCGATGCATGCGTGCCCTAGATTCGGTGGTGACGCCACCGCAGGAACACCTTGGAAGGGACGGAGATTGCTGCAACACGCGCTCGTCGTGGCAGCCGCCCTTGCCGGTGCGGTGTTCGCGGCCATCGGCATCGTGGTCCGACAGCGGGCCACCATGGATGTGCCCCGCGATCAGGGTGTCAGCACCACGATGGTGTCGACGCTGTTGCGCCGTCGGCTGTGGTGGGCGGGCACCGCGTCCGCGGTGACCGGGTATGCGTTCCAGGCGGTCGCGCTGGCGTACGGCTCGCTGCTGCTGGTCGCCCCACTCATGGTGTCCGCGTTGCTGTTCGCGCTGCCGCTGAGTGCGCGGCTGGCGCACCGGCGGGTGTCGCGTGTCGAGTGGATGTGGGCCGTGGTGCTCACCCTCGCGCTGGCGGTGTTCGTGTCGCTGGCTCGCACGAAGCCCGGCGACTACGACGGCGCGACCCTGCCGGCCGTGGTGGTGGCCGGCGCCAGCCTGCTGTTCGTGGCCGGTTGTCTGCTGGTGGCGCTGCGGCTGTCGGACTGGCGGCGGGCGATCCTGCTGGCGGTCGGCGTTGGAGTCCTGTTCGGCGTGGTGGCGGTGCTGACCAAACTCGTCATGCACGTCGTGCGCGAGGGCAGCATGCTGCGGTTGTTCACCTCACCGGTGCTGTACGTCGTGCTGGCCGTCGGCGTCATCGCAACCCTGCTGCAGCAGTCGGCTTTTCACGCCGGGTCGCTGCGCGCCTCGGTCCCGGCGATGCTGGTGCTCGAGCCGGTGATCGCGGTGCTGTTCGGTGAAGTGGTGCTCGGTGAACACCTCGCGGTGACCAAGCCGGTAGCCGTCGTCCTGGCCGTCGCGGTCGGGGCGATGGCCGCGGCAACGATCGCGCTCGGGCGCGACGAGGGCGCCTGGGAAGAGGAGTTGGAAGCCGCCGCGCAGACCCGCGAAGGCTAGTCCGCCCAGGGTCCGATGCCGCCGACCGCGTCGATCCGGATCCGGGTGAGGTATCCCGGCGGCGCATCCTCGGGCGGGAACACCACGGTGTCGTCGGTGACCATCGTCGCGGCGAGCTGCCGCAGCAGTTCGGGTGCGCCGCACTCGACGACGCGCGCGGTCCCGGTCACCGTCAGGTACGGGCGCCTCACACTGCCCGGCTCGCTCGACACGATCGTCAGCGCGACGCGGCCGTCACGACGCACGTTGCGGACCTTCTTGCGGTCGGCGAGGCTGGCGACCACGAGTTCGTCGCCGTCCTCACCCGATTCCAGCGCCACCCACACCAACGACACCTGCGGGCTGCCGTCGGGATTGAGGGTGACCAGTGTCGCGTCGGCGGCGGCGCCGATCAGATCGCGTGCCGCATCGTTGAGCCTCATGTGCGTGTGCAACACCACACGAGGCCGGGCATTCCCGACAAGATCGGCATGATGGTGTGGTGACGCTGTCATCGGATCCGCTCACGCAGATCGCCGGGAGCCCGCCGGGTGCGGCGGTCGGTGCGTTCTTCGACCTGGACGGCACCTTGGTGGCCGGGTTCACCGCCACCGCGCATGCCAGTGATCGAGTGCGACGGGGACAGGCCAGGCTCGGCGAGGTGCTCGGCGTGATCGAGGCGTCGCTGCGCTACAAGTTGGGTCGCATGCAGTTCGAGCGGCTGCTGATCCGCGCCGCGGGTTATCTGCGCGGCGAATCACTGGCCGATCTCGACGAGATCGGCGAGCGGCTGTACGCCGAACAGATCGCCGAGCGAGTGTATCCGCTGATGCGCGAAATCGTCGGCGCGCACCGCGATCGCGGGCACACGGTGGTGTTGAGCTCGTCGGCGCTGACCATCCACGCCGAGCCGGTGGCGCGCGCGCTGGGGATCTCCGACGTCGTCTGCAACACCTTCGAACTCGACGGCAACGGCAGGCTCACCGGAACCATCACCAAGCCGATCGTGTGGGGACGCCAGAAAGCTGCTGCGGTGCAACGGTTTTCGGAGGCCAACGGAATCGACCTGGCGCGCAGCTATTTCTACGCCGACGGCGACGAAGACGCCGCCCTGATGACGCTGGTCGGCCATCCGCGCCCGGTCAATCCGCGCCCGGGCCTGGCGGCGAAGGCCGCGGCGAACGACTGGCCGGTGCTGCGGTTGTCGATCCCCGGCCGTCGCAGCAGCGCGGCCAATGCGATCGGACACTTCCCCGCGCTGGGGCGCGCGGCCCTGGGCGCGGCGTTCGGTTCGCTGGCGCTGCGCACCCGCCGCAGAGGTTAAGGCATCGCGCGGTGCGGCACGTCGGTGATCAGGCCGCCGTCGACGACGTACTCCGATCCCGTGGAGAATGACGACTCGTCGCTGGCCAGGAACACGATGAAGGTGGCCACTTCCTCGGGCTGACCGGGACGGCCCAGCGGAGCGCTGACCATGTCCTCGGGCAGGTGCTTGGTCATCGGCGTGCGGATGAAGCCCGGGTGCACCGAGTTGACCCGGATGTTGTCCGACGCCAGTTCCAGCGCAGCTGATTTCGTCAGGCCGCGCAGACCCCACTTGGACGCCACATAGCTGTGCACCCACGAGGCGCCGCGCATGCCCTCGATGGACGAGACGTTGATGATGGACCCACCGCCGGCGGCCTTCATCGGCTCCAGCACCGCCTTGATGCCCAGCAGCGCGCCGGTCAGGTTGACGTCGAGGACCTTCTTCCACCGTTCGACGTCGAGCGACTTCAGCGGCGCGACCTGGACGATGCCCGCGTTGTTCACCAGCACGTTGACCTTGCCGAACTCGGTGACGGCGGTGTCGACGGCCGCGGCCCACTGGTCGGCGTCGCTGACGTCGAGGTGCACGTAGCGCGCGGCGTCGCCGAGCTCGTCGGCGAGTTCCTTGCCCTTGTCGTCGAGGATGTCCCCGATCACGACCTTGGCGCCCTCGGCGACCAGCATCCGCGCGTCAGCGGCGCCCATCCCCTGTGCGCCACCAGTGATGATGGCTACTTTGTCGTCTACGCGTCCCATGAGCCGACAGGCTACCGGTAGCTCTCGCCGCGAGGTAGAACCTGTTCCAGTTTCGGCGTCGAATGCGCATACTGAACCGACTGCAGACCCCAGCATGAGGAGAACTTATGGCCATCCGCGTTGCCCACATCGGCACCGGAAACGTCGGACGGATAGCCCTATGCGAGCTGATCGAGAACCCGGGCTTCGAGCTGACCGGGTTGTGCGTGTCGGCCGACGAGAAGGTGGGCAAGGACGCGGGTGAACTGGCCGGCCTGGACGTCAAGACCGGCATCCTGGCCACCAAAGACCTCGACGCGGTGCTGGCGACCGAGCCCGAGTGCGCCGTGTACTGCGCGATGGGCGACACCCGCATGCCCGAGGCTATGGAAGACGTCCGCAAGATCCTGGCGGCAGGGATCAACGTCGTCGGATCATCGCCCGGGCTGCTGCAGTACCCCTGGGGCGTGATGCCAGACAAGTACATCCAGAGAGTGGAAGACGCGGCCCGACAAGGTAATTCGAGCTTGTTCATCAGCGGTGTCGACCCGGGCTTCGTCAACGATCTGATCCCGCTCGCGCTGGCCAGCACCTGTCAGCGCATCGAGCAGGTGCGATGCATGGAGATCCACGACTACGCGTCCTACGACGGCGCAGAAGTCATGCACTACATGGGTTTTGCCCGCTCCATGGACGAGATCCCGATGCTGCTGCAGCCCGGAGTACTCAGCATCGCCTGGGGCACGGCGATCCGGCAGCTGGCCGCCGGCCTGGGCATCGAGGTCGACGAGATCACCGAGTCGTACCAACGCGAACCCGCGCCAGAGGATTTCGACATCGCGGTCGGTCATGTCGCCAAGGGCACCCTGGCCGTCCTGCAGTTCGAGATCCGCGGAATGGTCAACGGCCACCCCGCGATCGTCATCGAGCACATCACCCGGTTGCGCCCCGATCTGCGTCCGGATTTGCCACAGCCCGCAGCCGGCGGCGGCTCGTACCGCATTGAAATCACCGGTGAGCCTTCGTACGCGGTGGACATCGTCCCCAGCAGCAGTAGAGGCGACCACAACCAGGCCGCGATCGCCGGCGCCGCCGGCCGCATCGTCAACGCCATCCCCGCGGTGATCGCAGCCCCGCCGGGCATTCGCACCACGCTGAACCTGCCGCTGGTCTCCGAGGTGGAACTGTTCACCAAACCCTGACGCCCGCCCCGAACGTCACACCAGAGTGACGGCGAGCGCCCAACGTGGCGCCTGAGTGACGTTCGGCGGCCGAGCGCCGCACGCGTTTGACCGAATGCCCGCCGGGGTACTTACCGCACCGATTCGACGGACGCGTAAGGAGGCAGGGCTATGGCGACGCGTCGCTTGATCCTTCTGGTGGGTGCGGTGCTGCTGGTCGCGGGAGTGATCGCGCTACTGGTCCCGGTGTCCACGTCGGACGGCAACGGCGGCAGCATTGGCTGCGGCAACGCGGTTTCCGAAGACCTGTCGGCGGCCCGCGCTGCCAACGACAAGAACGTCATCGCCAATGTGCCAATCCTCAATCAGATCGTCCAGCACCCTGACTTCGTGGCCCAGTGCCAGTCGGCGGTGTCCTCCCGGCGGGCCTGGTCGATTCCGCTGACGGTGATCGGCGTGCTGGTGGCCGGCGGGTCGCTGGTGGTTGGCGGCCGCAGCGGCGTCAAAACCTAGGGTCGATAGCCCGGAACTATCAGCATGCCTGGGTAATTCACGTAGTACGACAGGCAGATCGGGCTGTGCCGGCACGCGATGATCGCCCCCGCATCCGGCGCGGCGCCGATGACCTGACCGCTGCGGGGTGGCAGGTTGCAGTTCACCACGTACGGGTTGAGCGGGACGACGCCATTGGTGCACTCCGAAGCGGGGGCCGCCGATGCGATGCCGGCGGGCGTGAGCGCCGCAGTCAGTGCGGCAGCAGCGATTCCGGCTGACAGGCGTCGGGTCCGACGCCCCGAAACGACCATGGCGGACCCCCGTCGTTGATCCGTGCCCGGCGATGAGCAGACAATCAAACGGTACTCCTGACGGGCGGAGGTGCGATGGGTTTGCTCACCGGCCTGTTGACCGCATGCAGCGGCTTCCTGCTCGCGGTGTTGTGGATGGATCTGATCTTCGACACCCAGATCCGGGGCGACCAGCAGTCGGCCTTGCCCTCGATCGGCGGTTACTACCGCCGGGCGACGACCACGTCGCAGCCGATGGGCCGTCTGATCGCGGCGGTGATGGTCGTGTTGCTGGGCGTGCTGGCCGTCGAAGCGTTCGTCGGAGACAGTCCGGGGTGGCTGATCGCCGTGTCGGCGCTGCTGGCGAGTGGGCCGGTGACGCTGGCGCTCACGCGCACCGTGCCCAATGCGGTGCGGCTGGGCCGGCGCACCGATACGGTCGCCGAACAGGCCCGGCTGGCCCGCGCGATCTACCGCGACCACCTCGTCTGCGCGGTAAGCATGCTGGCATTTCTGGTGCTCTGGCTGGCTTGGCTGGGCAGATAGGCATTCGTCCGGCGGCTGATGGTGGATACCTGGTACTGCCGCATCGGCGACGTACTAAACTAGAACACGTTCCAATCTGGTTATGCCCCCGCTTGAAGGAGCCGGTCCATGCACACTGCCCTCTGCGATGAGCTCGGTATCGAGTTCCCCATCTTCGCGTTCACCCACTGTCGTGACGTCGTCGTCGCCGTCAGCAAGGCCGGCGGTTTCGGCGTGCTCGGCGCGGTGGGCTTCACCCCCGAGCAGCTCGAGATCGAGCTGAAGTGGATCGACGAGAACATCGGCGATCACTCCTACGGTGTCGACATCGTGATCCCCAACAAGTACGAGGGCATGGACGCCAACATGTCCCCCGAGGAACTCACCAAGATGCTGCAGTCGATGGTTCCGCAGCAGCACCTCGACTTCGCGAAGAAGTTGCTCGCCGACCACGGTGTGCCGGTCGAGGACGCCGACTCCAATGCGCTGCAGCTGCTCGGCTGGACCGAGGCGACCGCCACGCCCCAGGTCGAGATCGCCCTCACCCACCCGAAATGCACGTTGATCGCCAACGCGCTGGGCACCCCGCCCGCCGACATGATCAAGCACATCCACGACGCCGGTCGCAAGGTCGCCGCGCTGTGTGGCTCCCCCGCGCAGGCCCTCAAGCACGCCGAGGCTGACGTCGACATCATCATCGCCCAGGGCGGCGAGGGCGGCGGGCACTGCGGTGAGGTCGGCTCGATCGTGCTGTGGCCGCAGGTCGTCAAGGCCGTCGCGCCACGGCCGGTGTTGGCCGCCGGTGGCATCGGCAGCGGCCAGCAGATCGCGGCCGCGCTGGCGCTCGGCTGCCAGGGCGCCTGGTCGGGTTCGCAGTGGCTGATGGTCGAGGAAGCCGAGAACACCCCCGTCCAGCAGGCCGCCTACATCAAGGCCAGCAGCCGCGACACGGTGCGCAGCCGTTCGTTCACCGGCAAGCCGTGCCGGATGCTGAAGAACGACTGGACCGAAGCGTGGCAGACCGAGGGCAACCCCGAGCCGTTGGGAATGCCGTTGCAGTACATGGTTTCCGGCATGGCGGTTGCCGCGACCAGCAAGTACCCCAACGAGACGGTTGATGTGGCGTTCAACCCGGTCGGTCAGGTGGTCGGCCAGTTCGCCAAGGTCGAAAAGACCTCGGCGGTCATCGAGCGCTGGGTGCAGGAATACCTCGAGTCCACCGGACGGCTCGAAGAACTCAACGCGACGGTCTAGGACCTAGACGACAGTGCCGCCAGGATGAATGTCCTGGCGGCACTGTCGTTGTCAGCTGGCCGGGTAGAAATCGTTGCCGTTGCCCCAGTCGCCGGAATGCATCGAGCCCGGCTGCCAGCCCTGCGCACCCAGGCACAGCATGGGCAGTCCGTCGGGCGACTGCGCCGCGGCCTGCGAGCCGGGGCACGGCGAGCCGACGGCCTGCACTCCGTAGATCTTGGGTGACAGCACCCAGAAGCCCACGCCCTCGGGCGGGCGGTCCATGCCGATCGGCGACTGGCCGGGAATCCAGCGGCAGAGCAAGGGCTCGCCGCCGGGGCCGCGGCCGAACGCGAACCGGTCCCACTGATAGCACGGTGCGCTCAGGTAGGCCTCGTAGCTCATGCCGGGCGGATCGCCCGGGAACGGGCCGTGGGGTTCATCGGCTGCGGCACCTGGTGCCACAGCCAGCGCCGTGCCGGCAACGGCTGCTGCGATGACGAATTCGCGGAGCATCTATCCACCCTCTAGGTCTCTACCCGAAGGGCCCCTTGCCCCCGGCGCCCTCGGCCTGAGCCTAACTGCTGTTGCGGATGTGTCTGCGGTGAACTGACGAAAGGCGCCCCAGTCGGTCTCGGATGTGACGGTAGGGAAATTTTGCGTTAGCTGACATCTCAGGACGCATCCACGCTTGCTAAGCTGCGCGGCGATTACGTCGTCGGGGGCGGAGATGACGACGGGAGAACTGGTGGGTGTAGCGGGCGGCCGGGCATCGGTTGCTGAAATCGGATTCGGCACGGTGTTGCGGCCTAATATCGAGTCCGGTTGGAACCATCCGCAACAATCGCTCAGTAACTGTCGTTACCGTTTGTGCGTCGGGACCGCCACCGAGATGCTCGAGGAGTTGCGCTGATGGCAGAGGCCCAGTTCCGGGTCACGGTGGGGTCCGATGTGGAGTCACCGCGGGTGGCTGCCGCCGGCGAGATCGATCTTGCCAACGTCGGCCAGTTCCAGGACGTCTTGGCCAAGGCTGCCACCGGATCCACCCCGCTGACCGTCGACCTGTCCGAGGTCAGCTATTGCGACAGCGCGGCCGTGCGAGCCCTGTTCGCCGTCGCAGCCACCACCGAACTCACGATGATCGTGGCGGCCGAGGGGCCGATCAAGGCCCTGCTCGGCATCTCCGGTTTGGACCGGGTGGCCACCGTCATCACCGAGGAGTGAGTCGCACACCATGCCCGTCCCCGAGTTCCATCCGCGCGAGGATTCCCAGAACGAGCTGTTCGACCGGATCCTCGAACGTGTCCATCTCGACCTCCCCGACGCCATCGGGTTGGCGATCACCGTGCATGACCGGCGCCTCGACGAGGAAGAGGCGACGGTGCTGGCCGCGCGCGGTTACGGCGGCGAGATCGTCGAAGCCCAGTTGGCCGGCCTCGGTGGTCCGGTCATCGACGCATTCGTCCATCAGATGCCGGTGTTGAGCCTGGATTTGTGGGCCGACGAACGCTGGCCGGAGCTGAGTCTTCAGGCCATGGAGAGCCGGGTGCCCGAACACAGCGCGGCATGGCGGCAGGTGCTCGGCGCGGTTGCCGTGCCCGGCGTGTGGAAGGCCGACAGCACGGTCGTGTTGTCCTGCGCGCTGCACCGGCCGTCGACGGCGACGACGGTGACCACCCTCATCGGCTACGAGCAGCTGGTCTCGGCGGCGATGGTGTCGGCGGGCGCCGAGGACGCGACCGCGACCGCCGACATGCTGGCCGTTTTGCAGTCACGCGGCGCCATCGAGCAGGCCAAGGGCGCGATCATGGGACGGCTGATGTGCGACGCCGACACCGCGTGGGCGACGTTGCGCCGCGCCAGCCACGAATCCAACGTCAAGCTGCGCTCGCTGGCGGTGGCGCTGGTGGAACACATCAGTGGTGCACCGGCCGAACAGCCCGCGGCGGGCTCGCCCATCGTGCCGAACGATCAGGCGCGGCAGGCCGCAGGCTTGTTGTGGGCGGTGCTAACCCATGAGTCGACGCCGGCTGAACCGGCCGGCTGACCCCTCGTCGATGGTCGTGGTGACGGCGACGATCTGCGGGTCCGGCGGCGCCGACGAGAACCCAAAGCCCACCGCGGGCAGCAATGGGGCCACCCCGGCGAGGTCGCGCCCGCCGAAGGCGCCGCTGACCGAGACGATGCGGCGGGAACGCCGGACGCCGTAGAACTCGCGCCGCCCCTGCCCCGCGCTACCCGCGGTATGGACGCCCGGCACGATCCGCGAGGCGATGGGGTCGATCGCGCTGAGCCACCACGGCGCGACGGCCAGCCGCCGGGGACCAGGCGCAACAGCCGGTCCAGCGGCGCGGGTCCGCCGACGCCGACGGCGACGGTTAGCTCGCCGGCGGTCACGTCGAGCCGGGCGCCGGACATCACGGCGGCTACTGGGCCGACGTCGATGCGGTCGAAGTGATAGGTGTCGGCGACGAACTCCGCGACCTCGGCGCTGGGCGCCAGCAGGACCCGCTCGTCGGCCGCGGTCTGGACCATGACGTCGGTGAACGCACCGAACGGTGACCGCGTCCAGTGTCCGATGACCAGGCGCACACCGGAGCCGGTCCCGAATCCGGCGATGTACCCGCTGAAGACCAACCGCTGTCCGCCCATGGGCTCGAGCGTAGTGATGGGCCTGCGCCGACGATTGATCGCCGAAACGCCGCCGCACCAGCGCGGAAATTGTCGCCCGAGGTGGTTCGCTTAACCCATGTCAGCTCACTTGTTGCCATGGCTCGGGGTCAGCGGGGTTGTCGCGGCCGTCGGCCTGGTGGTCGGGGTCAGCGCCTCCGGCACCCCGGACACCCTGCCCGTCGCGCAGGCGGCGCCCACCACCCTGTCGTCGACGACCGCCACGACGGCGACAACGGCCTCGCCGTCCACCTCGACGTCAACGTCGACCTCTGGCGCACCGGCTTCGTTCCAGGCCGATTCGCGCGGCTACGTCGACACCGGCGCCCGGTGCGACGAGAACCAGACGCTGATGGCCTACGGCCGCACCTCGAAGTCCCTGGTGGTCATCTGCGTGAAAGCCGACGGCGGCCTCGAGTACCGCGGCGTGCGCCTGTCCGACAACGCTCCCCTGCACCTGCCGATCACCCGCAGCTCCGACGGGACGCTGGTCGCCTCGAATGACGGTGTCACGTATGCGGTTTCGCCCACCCAGATCCTGGTCTCCTCGGGCGACGACGTGATCTACAAGGACTCGTGGATCGAGTTCAAGGAGGCCAGCTTCTCCCCGACCAGCACCTCGAGCAGCGCGAGCACGTCGGCGAGCGCGACGACCACGGTGAGCACCACCACGGTCACCGTGACGTCAACGCCGACGACGACGAAGCCCGCGGGCTAGGTGTTGCGGCCGCCGTTCACGCCGAGGATCTGGCCCGTGATGTAGCCGGCTTCCTCGGAGATGAAGAACGCGCAGGCCGCGGCGATGTCCTCGGGCTTGCCCATTCGGCGCACCGGGGTTGCGTCGATCGTGGCCTGGATGTCACCCATGTAGCCGCGCGATTCGGCGTTGCGCAGCATCGGGGTGTCGATGAAGCCCGGCGGCACGGCGTTGACCGTGATACCGGCCGGACCGTATTCCAGCGCAAGGCTTTTCGTCAGACCGTTGACGCCGGACTTGGCCGCGACGTAAGCCGACATGTAGGGCACCCCGGAGTGCGTGCTCGACGAGGAGATGTTGACGATGCGGCCCCAGCCGGCCTCGATCATGTCGGGCAGGACGGCCTGGATGGTGTGGAACACGCCGTGCAGGTTGATGTCGACGATGTTCTGCCATTGCTCGAAGGACAGGTCGAGGAAGCGACGGAAGCTGTCCTTACCCGCGGCGTTCACCAGGATCGTGACCGGCCCCAGCGCCGAGTGGATCTCGGCGAGCGCGGCGTCGATCTGCGCGCGGTCGGTGACATCGGCGACGTAGGAGTGCTCGGCCTCGGACGGATTGAGATCGATGATCGCCACGTTGTAGCCGTCGGCGCGAAGCCGATTGACCACCGCCGCACCGATTCCCGAACCGCCACCGGTGACCAACGCCGTCTTCGAGGTGGACACAATTTCCCCTTTCCGGCGGTCGCACCGCCTGGTGAACGATGATGTGAAGTCAGGACGTTCGTCGGGGCGCACGCATCCCCAGCGCGCGCCGGCCGGCGTCGACGAGCTGACCGTGCAGCCATTCGTCGTCGACCTGGCGCTTCGGATCGGCCGACCCGGCGATGCCGGCGAACACGAACTGCGCCCGCATGAGCCCACCCGGGCCGGGGTGGACGTCGGCAAGCAGCGCCATCTGACGCGAGATCATGTGCGTCCACTCGCGGTTGGCCTTCAGCACAGTGTGCACGCTCGGATCCGCCGCGAGCACCGAGACCAGCATCGGATTCTCGACGGCCAGCCGGGCGTAACCGTTGAGCATCCGCTCGGCGCGAGCATGCACGCCGCGCTGCTTCTCCGCGTCGTCGACCACTGCGGACAGCTTGTCGATGATCGGCTCGAGGATCGCCGTCAACAGCTGTTCGCGAGTCCGAAAGTGGTGGTAGATAGCGGCTTTCGTGAACCCGAGCTCGTCGGCGATCATCTGCAGCGAGGTCCCGGCGAAGCTGTGCCGGATGAACAGTGCGATGGCCGCGTCGATCAGCCGCTGTCGGGTGTCGGGAGTCGAAGCGGCCACAGCGACTGCACTCATCGTCGGCTCCCTTCGAAATCCAGCTTTACGATCGGCTAGTAAACTACCATACGATCGACTAGCATCCTCCTTGCCGATCGTATGGCAGATCGATTCGTGAAGGGACTTCCTCAGTGACTGACGTAGACGCCGTCGACTTCTTTACGGATCGGGGCCTGGTGGCCGATCCGTACCCCTATCTCGAGGCGCTGCAGGCCCGATGCCCGGTCTCGAAGGAACCGCACCACAACGTCTGGATGGTCACCGGCTGGGAGGAGGCCAGCGAGGTGGCCGGCGATGCCGACCGCTTCTCGTCCTGCATCGCGGTGACCGGCCCCTTCCCCGGTTTCCCCGTCCCCGTCGAGGGCCGCGACGACGTCGCCGAACTCATCGCCCAGCACCGCAACGAGCTTCCGTTCTTCGACCAGTTACCGGCGTTGGATCCGCCGGTGCACACCGATCACCGGGCTCTCCTGATGCGGCTGATCACGCCCAAGCGCCTCAAGGAGAACGAGGACGCGATGTGGACGATGGTCGACCGGGCGCTCGACGGCTACCTCGTCGGCACCGGCGGCGAGCTGATTTCGGGCTTCGCGCAACCGTTCACGCTGATGATCATCGCCGACCTGCTCGGCGTTCCCGACGACGACCGCGACGAGTTCGTGCGGGAGATGGCGAGCGGCGCGCACCACGGCGGCGGCATCGGCAGCGTCAAGGGCGAGAGCCTGGCCAAGTCCCCGCTGGAATACCTCTACGACAAGTTCAGCGCCTACATCGAGGACCGTCGCGCCAATCCACGCGGGGACGTGCTGTCCGAGATGGCCGCGGCAACGTTCCCCGATGGTTCGGTTCCCGATCCCGGGGACGTCGCCCGGGTGGCGGCCAACCTCTACTCGGCGGGCCAGGAGACCACCGTTCGACTGCTCAGCGCCGCGCTGCAGATTCTGGGTGACAACCCCGAGTTCCAGGCGCAGCTGCGGGCGGACCGGTCCAAGGTGAGCAACTTCATCGAGGAGGCGCTGCGCTTCGAGAGCCCGGTCAAGGGCGACTTCCGACTCTCGAAGGAGCCGGTCACCCTCGGTGGGGTGGACGTCCCCTCCGGCTCGACGCTGATGGTGGTGCAGGCCGCGGCCAACCGCGACCCGCGTCGCTTCACCGACCCGAACACGTTCGACCCGTCGCGGTCAAATGCCCGGCAGCACATTGCCTTTGGCCGCGGTATCCACACCTGCCCGGGCGCCCCGCTGGCCAGGGCCGAGGCGCGGGTGGCGCTCGAGCGGCTGCTGGATCGCACCACCGACATCCGCATCAGCGAGGAGCACCACGGCCCCGCCGATGCGCGCCGGTACAACTACGTGCCGACCTACATCCTGCGTGGGCTCACCGAATTGCATCTGGAGTTTGATCTCGCATGAAAGCCAGCATTGACGACGGTCGCTGCCGCGGCCACGGCGTCTGCACGACCGTCTGCCCGGACGTCTTCGCGATGACCGACGACGGCTACGCCGAGGCAATCGTCGACGAGGTGCCCGCCGGGCTCGAGGACAGTGCCCGCGAGGCCGCCGACGCCTGCCCGGAGAACGCCGTCATCCTTTCTGACTGAGTCAGTAGTTCACGATCGAGCGCCAATAGTCCTCGGGTATCTCGGTATTCGACCGCATGACCATCGCCAGCCCAGTGGCCATCGCAACCCCGAGCAGGCCGAGCCACAGCCCGAACAGCCCGACGACGATCCAGATCGCCACGGTCAGCGCCGGCCACGGTGACACCAGGGCCAGCAGTGGCGCCAGGAAGAAACCGGCGCCGACGAACCATGCCGAACCGGCCCGGTCGGACCTGAGGACGAAGCCGAGCCAGCGCGGAACCGGATGCGAATCACTGTGCGTCGTCATGGTCTCAACGCTCCCCCGATGAGGTAAGCGATGCAATTACCTCCAAGGTAATGGCACAGCACCCCGCGCCTGGGAGATGCTGACGGGATGGGTGATACAGCGTTCGGCGAACTCTTGCGGGACTGGCGGCGCCGTCGTCGGCTCAGCCAACTCGACCTCGCCCTGGAGGCCGATGTCTCGGCTCGACACGTGAGCTTCGTCGAGAGCGGGCGGTCCACACCGAGCCGTGCGATGGTGCTTCGGCTCGCGGACGCCTTGGCGGTACCAGCGCGCGAGCAGAATCAGCTGCTGCTGGCGGCGGGACTGGCACCGGCCTACGCCGAGCGGGGCTTCGACGATCCGGGGATGGCAGCCGTGCGCGCCGGCGTCGACCGGGTACTCGCCGCCTACGACCCGTATCCGTGCCTGGCGGTGAACCGGAATTGGGATGTGCTGCAGATCAATCCGGGCACCGCCGTCCTGCTGGACGGGGTCGCGGCGCATCTGCTGCAGACGCCGAACGCGCTGCGGATCGCACTCCATCCCGACGGCCTGGCACCTCGGATCCGCAATCTCGCACAGTGGCGCCACCATCTGCTGAGTCGGTTGCGTCGGGAGGCCGGTGCGGGAGGTTCGGCCGAGTTGCTGGCCGAGCTGGAGTCCTACCCCGGCGGCGAGGGCGCGTCAACCGACCTCGGTGGTGTCGCGGTGCCGCTGGAGCTCGACCGACTCGACGGAGTACGGCTGACGTTCATCTCGATGGTGACGACGTTCGGTACCGCGCTGGATCTGACTGCCGCGGAGCTCAGCATCGAGGCGTTCCTGCCCGCCGACGACGCGACTGCCGACGCCCTTGCGCCCACGTCGCAGGCTTAATAGAACACGTTTCAGTTATCAGTTTCCGAAAGCTCTACCGAGGCCTCCACGCGTGGTGTAGGCATGCATTACCGGGCACTAGATGACGTCGTATGGAGGTGCGCTTTTATGCCCAGTCCGAACCTGCCCCCCGGTTTCGACTTCACTGATCCTGATCTGAACAACGAGCGACTGCCCGTCGAGGAGCTCGCCGAGCTGCGCCGGGTCGCGCCGATCTGGTGGAACGAACAGCCGATGGGTGTCGGCGGTTTCGACGACGAGGGCTACTGGGTCGTCAGCAAGCACAAGGACGTGAAGGAGATCTCCCGGCGCAGCGATGTGTTCTCCAGCCTGGAGAACACCGCACTGCCGCGTTATCCGGACAACGCGGCGGTGTCGCACAAGGACACCGGCCAGTTCATCCTGCTGAACATGGACGCGCCGCGGCATACCCACCTACGCCAGATCGTTTCCCGCGCGTTCACACCGCGAGCGGTCGAAACGTTGCGCGAGAACCTGCGAGACCGAGCCCAGGCGATCGCCAAGGCCGCCGCCGAGAAGGGGTCGGGCGACTTCGTCGAAGAGGTCTCGTGCGAACTGCCCCTGCAGGCGATCGCCGACCTGATGGGCGTGCCGCAGGACGAACGCAAGAAGCTGTTCGACTGGTCCAATCAGATGGTCGGCGAAGCGGATCCGGAGTTCCACCGCAACGACCCGCAGGGGGCCGCGGGTGAGCTGATCATGTACGGGATGCAGATGGCGGCCGACCGGACGGCCAACCCCGGCGACGATCTGGTGACCAAGCTGGTGCAGGCCGACGTCGACGGGCACAAGCTTTCCGACGACGAGTTTGGCTTCTTCGTCATCCTGCTTGCGGTGGCGGGCAACGAGACCACCCGCAACTCGATCACCCACGGTATGACGGCGTTCGCCGATTTCCCGGACCAGTGGGAGCTGTACAAAGCGCAGCGTCCGGTGACCGCGGTCGACGAGATCGTGCGGTGGGCCACGCCGGTGACCTCCTTCCAGCGGACCGCTCTGGAAGACGTCGAGCTCTCCGGTGTGCAGATCAAGAAGGGGCAGCGGGTGGTGATGTCCTACCGCTCGGCCAACTTCGACGAAGAGGTGTTCGACGATCCGTTCACCTTCAACATCCTTCGCGACCCGAATCCCCATGTCGGCTTCGGGGGCACCGGCGCGCACTACTGCCTCGGCGCCAACCTGGCGAGGATGACCATCGATCTGATGTTCAATGCGATCGCCGATCACATGCCGGATCTGACCCCGCTGTCCAAGCCGGAGCGGTTGCGGTCCGGCTGGCTCAACGGCATCAAGCACTGGCAGGTCGACTACACCGGAGCCAGCGCGGGCAAGTAGCTTGCGGGACAGCCAGATACAGTCGAGGCGTGACGGAAACTGCCTGGACACTGACCGCGGCCGAAGGTGAGCTGCAGATCCTCACCGGTGTCGGAGGGCCGGCCGCCAAGATGGGGCATCGCCTGACGATCGCCTTTGCCTCGTGGCAGGCCGAGGTCCAGTGGCGGGGGGATGAACCGGCGACGGCCCGGCTGGTGGTCGATGTCGACTCGCTGCAGGTCCTCAAGGGCGAGGGTGGGGTCACGCCGTTGACCGGACCGGAGAAGGGCGTGGTCCGCTCGAACGCGCTGAAGTCGCTGGACGCCAAGAAGTTTCCGACGATCACCTTCGTCGCCGAGGACATCAGCGCGATCCCGACGGGTTATCGCCTCGATGGCACCGTCGAGATTCACGGCACGTCGCGGCCGCACTCGGTGGATCTCGCGGTTGAGGACGCGGGTGATACCTGGGTGATGACGACGTCGACCGCGGTGGTGCAGAGCCAGTTCGGGGTCAAGCCGTACTCACTGTTCATGGGGACGCTGAAGGTGGACGACGAGGTCACGCTGCGATTCACGGCGCGCCACGCGAAATAGCCGTCGCCGAGATCGACGTTGTGCGGCGTTCTTCTCGCACTTCTGCTGCGATGCATTTCTCCTATGTCAAGCGGCGGCCTGGTGGTTGGTTGGATGCCGTGATTTTTGGTCGGCGTGGAGTCGGTTGAACACAGTGCGACTCAGACGTCGTTTAAGGCACCGCAGCGCTTCTGCTGAGGAGTCACCGCCAGCCAGTCGTTTTCGGTAATAGGCCTGTCCAGCGCTTGAGGTCATGCCGACTTGGGTAATGGCGATGCGGTGGAGGGCGGCGTTGAGTTGGCGGTTGCCGGTCCGGTTGAGACGCATCCGGCCAGCGGTGTTGCCCGACCAGGCGGGAATGGGTGCGGTGCCGTTGTGGCGGGCGAAGGCAGCTTCGCTGGTGAAGCGGGTGATGCCAGCGGATTCGCCGACCAGTTTGGCTGCGGTGAGTTCACCACAGCCTGGTAGTGCCAACAAGGTCGGAGATACTGCTTGCACGGCGGTCCCGATCCGTTGGGTCAGTGCGTTGATCGTGGCGGTGAGGCGAACGATGTCGGCCAGCTCGTCTGCAGCCAGCTCGGCAAGAAGCCCGTCGAGGGTGGCCAGCCAGTCCGCCAACGCCTTCTGGGTCTTGGCGCGATCCAGGGAACGCTTCTTCGGGCTGTGGGCGGGGTCGAGTTCATGAACGCGACCCAGGAACCGGTTGACGATCGAGGTGCGTTGCACCACAAGGTCTTCGCGGCGATCAACCAACAGTTTCAACTCCCGTGAAACCGCGTCGTGGGCAGCCACCGGCAGATCGGGTTCACGCAGCACCGCACGCGCCACCGCCAAAGCATCGATGGGATCCGACTTGCCGCGAGCGCGTCCGCCGGCACGCTGCAGCGCCATCAACTTCGGTGCTACCCGCACCACTTTCTGTCCGGCCGAGAGCAGATCACGTTCCAGACGTGCGGACAGATTGCGGCAGTCTTCGATGCCCCAGATCACCTCGCCACTGAAGTTCTCCCGACCCCACTGCACCGCAGCGGTATGTCCGGGCGTCGTTGCTGGAACCGTCTTACTGCCGAGTTCACGCCCGACGTCATCGACGGCGACGAAAGTGTGGGTGCGCTTGTGTACATCGGCTCCAATGACCACCATGGACAGTGCCTTCTTTCATCAAGAGGTGGATGAGTGAAGGTTGGGCCGGCCGGCTGGACACATCTCAGTGGGGGCGGTGCCACGCTCCTATCAAGTCACGCCGGTCGGTCCTTCCCACCTGATGCCGGCAAAACGATTCAACGCACACCCCTCCAGGACGGCAGTCGGTTTGTGAGCACACACACCAGGTGAGAAGAACCCAACCACCGCAACAGCGGCATCACAAAGATGACACTGAGTCGGTTTGGGCGGGGAGCACTGGTCTGACCACTTGACCTCTGGCCGAGGCCGGGGCATGCTGGGGCCATGGCACTGCAGCCGATCAATCGGCGTTCCGTTCCCGAGGACGTCTTCGAGCAGATCCTCGCCGATGTCCTCAGCGGGGAGATGCAGCCCGGGGAGCCGCTGCCCAGTGAGCGCAGGCTCGCCGAGGTGCTCGGCGTTTCCCGGCCCGCTGTGCGCGAGGCGCTCAAGCGGGTCGCGGCCGCGGGTCTGGTCGAGGTCCGCCAGGGTGATGCCACCACGGTCCGCGACTTCCGGCGGCACGCCGGACTGGACCTGCTCCCCCAATTGCTTTTGCGCAATGGGCAACTCGACGTATCGGTGGCCCGCAGCATTCTCGAAGCCCGCCTGCACAACGGTCCCAAGGTGGCCGAACTGGCCGCGCAACGACGGCCCGCCGGCCTGGCCGATGTGCTCGAATCATCGATCGCGGCGCTGGAGTCCGCCGAGGACCCCCTCGAGCAGCAGCGGCATGCGCTGGCGTTCTGGGATCACGTCGTCGACGGCGCCGACTCCATCGCATTTCGGTTGATGTTCAACACCTTACGAGCCGCCTACGAACCCGCGCTGCCCGCGCTGGCCACACTGATGGCCGCCGAGGTCGGGCAGACGCAGGCTTATCGCCGCGTGGCTCGCGCCATCGCGGCCGGCGAGCCGGACGAGGCGGCAACGGCCGCCCGTGCACTGTTGGAACCCGCCACCGCCGCGTTGGTCGCGGCCCTGACCGCGCTGGAGGATCAACAATGAGCGCATCGACCAATACCCGCCGCGGCCTGACGCTAGCCGACGCCGGCCGGGAATTCTGGCGGCATCCCACCCCGTGGCTGTTCGTCGCGGCGCTGACCGGGGCCGTGATCGCCCGGATTGCCGTCGGTGACTGGCAGCTCACCGATGCGGTGGTGCCGTTCGCGGTCGCCGCGGCATTTCCGTTCCTGGAGTGGACGATTCACGTCTTCATCCTGCACTGGCGGCCGCGCCGGGTCGGCAGGATCACCGTAGACCCGCTGCTGGCCCGCAAGCACCGCGAGCATCACATCGCACCGCGTGACGTGGACCTGGTGTTCATCCCGCTGCAGTCCGCGATCGGCGCGGTGGCCTCGGCGGTGGCGATCGCGCTGCTGTTGTTCCCCCGCACCGGCATGGGGCTGACATTCCTCGTCGTAATGCTGACCTTCGGGCTGCTCTACGAGTGGTGCCACTACCTGGTACACACCGACTACAAGCCGAAAACCGCTGTGTACCGGGTGATCTGGCGTGATCACCGGCTGCACCACTTCAAGAACGAGCACTACTGGTTCGGGGTGACCACCCCGGGCACCGCCGACCGGGTGTTGCGCACCTACCCCGATCCCGCCACGGTGCCCGCCTCACCGACCGCCAAGAACCTCCACGCGATCGACGCGGAAAGCCCTGCCGCAGTTAAGCGTTGATGACGATCGGGTCCCCGATGTGAACCTGGTTGAAATACCACGAGGCGTTGTCCGGGCTCAGGTTGATGCAGCCGTGGCTGACATTGGCGTAGCCCTGCGAACCGACCGACCACGGCGCGGAGTGCACGTACACCCCGCCCCAGGTGACCCGGACGGCGTCGTTCACAGTGAGCTTGTAACCCTCCGGATCGCTGAGCGGGATACCGATCGTGCGCGAATCCATCACCACGGTGGACTGCTTCTCCAGCGCGGTGAAACTGCCCACCGGAGTTGGGTGCCTGGGCTTGCCCATCGACGCGGGCATCTGGCGGGCCACCTGCCCGTCGATGCTGACGGTGAACGTGTGCGCCGAGATGTCGGCGACGCCGAGCACGATCGAGCCGGTGCCGAAGGTGCGCGGGATGCCCCCGGCCATCATCGTGATCTCGGAGTGCGCCGGCCAGTACTGGTCGGGCACGAACTGAACGGTCTTGTCGTCGCGCCACTCGAAGCGGCCGGCCACATTGGCGGGCGTCGTCACCGTGATCGACTGCTGCGCCGCCCAGCGATCGGTGATCGGCTTGGTGAACGTCACGGTGATCGGCATGGCAACCCCCACCACCTGCCCGTTCGTGGGCGAGACGGAGGCGACAGTGGCCCCGTCGATGGAAGGGGCGACCGCCGCCGTGCTGGTCTGCACGGAAGCCGCCAGTGAAAGCACCGCGATTCCCGCGGCGGCGATTGCTCGTCGAACTGCTTTGGCCATGGCTCGGTGTCCTCACGTGGGCGAACAGCAAAGTGACAGTCTAGATGTTCCGCATCGCCGCACCGGCCAAACCTGCGGTGACATGCCGTAACTGCGCCCGACGGGCGGGGCGAATGGGTGCGATGGCCGATCCTCAGCGAAAACCGGGCGTCAGCCGCCGTGCAGACGTTCCCAGATCCGCTGCCGTAGCGTCTGCTTGGGCTCGTTCACCGGGGGCACGGTGGCGACGGGTGCCGGTGGCGGCGGCGCCGCGGCCATCGGCGGCAGGCCCGCCGGCTCGGCGTTCAGATCGGCGGGCGGCGCTTCGGTCGGCGGTGCGGGCACGTTCATCGTCATCGCGACGACGGGGGCGCTGTCGAAGGTTGGCTCGGGCGCCTGGGTTTGGGACGGCTCGGCCGCACTCGAGAGCGCGTCCGGTGCGGGTGCCGGCGCCTCCGGGGCCGTGACCGGCCGCAGCGGTGGCGTCTCGGCGGTGTTGACGACGTCGCGGTGTTGGGGGCGGGCGCCGTGGTCGGGCAGCAGCTCGAGGCCGACCGCCACCGATGCGGACACCACGAAGGCCACCACACCACCCGCCAGCAGTGCGGTCGCACCGCGCAGCGCGGTCGAGTCCTGCCGGCGCGCCGGCGGCGGGACCGGGAGGTCGAACAGTGGGTCGTCGGCGACCCCGATGCCGTTCACCGAGGCCAGCGCGGCGCCCCGGGCCAGGGCCAGCTCGGCCTCGGCGGGAGCGAACACCGGGATCCCCAGGATCTGTTCGAGGCGGCGGGCGATCGACTCCAACCCCTCGCCCGAACCGAGGAGCACCAGGCCGTCGGGCTCCCACTCGCTGGCGCCCAGCATGTCGGAGAGCCAGTGGATCAGGTCCTGGTCGGTTTCCAGGGCGTAGGTGACGGCGGTCTGCACCGCGCCCTCGTGGGCGTCGACGATCAGCGCGACGATGGCCTCAGGCTCGACGACGCACACCGCGGTGACGTCGGATCCGATGACCTGCCCGATGCCGCGTGCGAACGCCTCGGTGGCCTCGGGCAGGCGGATGGGGATCACGTTGTCGAAGCCACAGTCGGCGAGCGAGTCGAGTAGCAGCGACGCCTCGACCGAGGCGTCATCACTCCACGTCACACCGATGGACTGCAGGCGCTGGCCGTCCGCGATGGCCTGTGTGCGCGACAGCGCCTCGGCGACGAACTCCGACGTCGTCACGGGGCTGAACCCGCCGCGGCGTACCTCGAACGCGTCATGGCCCTTCGTGGCGCCTTCGACGCCGTCGCCTTCGACCAGGACGAGGCCGACGGTGGTCGGGGTCATCGACAGCCCTAGGACGGTCTCCAACTTCAAGCACTCCTCTTCGGTGCACGCCTCACCGGGCTCACACAGCACGCGACAGGCACCAGGGGGCCTGACGCGATACTTCGCTGGGAGCGCCGGAAGCGAACCGGGACAGCGTGGTCGTCTTCGATCTCCGTGGAGCCTACCCGCGCCCGGCGTATACCGGCGAATGAGCACGGTTCGGTGCCGCTACGGCGACGATGCGATAACGGGCGGCGGCGAGAATCGACGAGGAGTGCGGAGCCGGTCAGGCCGAGTGTTGCGGAAGCGCTGCGACCATCGGGGTGTCCACCCCGACCGGGCCCAGCTCGCAGGCACCGCCCGGATTGCCGATCGGGGCGTCGCGCCCGGGCAGCACCTCGGTGAAGAAGGCGGCGTTGTCGGCGAGGAAGCGCTTCTCCTCGTCGGGCAGATCGGACTCGAAGTAGATGGCGTCAACCTCGCAGAGGATCCGGCACGCGCCGCATTCCACACACTCGGCGGGGTTGATGTACATCGTCCGGTCACCCTCGTAGATGCAGTCGACCGGGCATTCCTGCATGCAGGCCTTGTGCTTGACATCGACACACGCACTGCTGATCACGTAGGTCATAGATGCGATTCTATGTGTAACCCGTCGTAGCAGATACGGGTAGAAGGCCCGAGATTTCAGGGACCAATGTCCCCGATCGCCGGGACTTTCCCAGCTCAGCGCGGTAGCGCGGCGGTGACGTCCACCCAGCCGGTGGTGTCTCTGCGGTGGTCGGTGACATTGCGACATTCGCCGTAGATCTGCATCGTCGCCCGGTTGCTCCGGTCGTCGTTGCGGAAATAGATGACGGTGACGCCGTCGCGGGTGAACGTGCGCCCACCGGGATGCCGGTTGGGCGGCAGCCCTTCAGTCCAGCCGCGCGCGGTCATCGCCGTCGCGATCGCATCGAAGTACTTCGGGGTCGCCAAGACGTCGGGTACGTCGAAGTTGAGGTAGATCGCGCCCTGATACGGCGGCTCGTCGGCGTTCGTGCACGACATGAGCAGATAGCTTGCGCTCACGCTCTTGAGTTTGCCGGCTACGACGACCTCCCCCGCAGGCCCGAGCACCTGCGCTCTGGACTGTTCGTCGCTCAGCGGCTGCGCCACCGGATCGACCGCCGCGCCACGCAAGTCCCGAAAGTGGTGCAGCGCAAGGAAACTCGACCCCAGAATCAAGCTGACCGACAGCGCGGCCGCGATGAGCAGCACTGCAGGCCGGGAACGCAGGACGGTCGCGGCGGGCATGACATCAACATAGTGACACCCAGCTAGGGACTAATGGCCCTATGAGGTGCGGGCCTTCTACCCGCGACGAGGGCCCGGTCCGACCCATAACGTCAAACGTGACATCGTGATGCGGCGTACGCCGGGGGATACGTCTCGGTGTTCGGCCCCTCACCCAGGAGGGTGAAGCCGAGGGCTGACGAGTGTCAGCCCTTGGCCAGGGTGAACTGGCAGATATCGGTATAGCCGTCGCGGAACAACTCCGCGCAGCCGGTCAGATACTTCATGTAACGGTCGTAGACCTCGCGCGACTGCAGGGCGACGGCCTCTTCCTCGTTCTCCTGCAACGCGGCGGCCCAGATCTCGAGGGTGCGGGCGTAGTGCAGTCGCAGCGGGTGGACCCGGTTGACGGAGAACCCCGCACGAGTGGCGTGGTCGATAACTGTCGACGGTTGGGGAAGCTGTCCGCCGGGGAAAATCTCGTCCATGATGAATTTGAAGAACTTCAGGTGCCGCATGGTGATCGGCAGATCGCGCGCATTGAAATCGTCGTCGCTCGGCTTGACGATGGTGTGCAGCAACATCACCCCGTCGGCGGGCAACGCGTTGTAGGCCATTTCGAAAAACGCGTTGTAGCGGTCGTAGCCGAAGTGCTCGAAGGCCCCGATCGAGACGATCCGGTCGACCTTCTCGTCGAACTGCTCCCAACCCTCCAGCAGAACCCGCTTGGACCGAGGGCTCTCCGAATCGTCGAAGAGGTGCTGGACGTGCAACGCCTGATTCTTGCTCAGGGTCAGGCCGATGACATTCACGTCATACTTTTCGAGCGCGCGCATCATCGTCGCGCCCCACCCGCAACCGACGTCGAGCAACGTCATGCCCGGCTCGAGTCCCAGCTTTCCCAGCGACAAATCGATCTTCGCGATCTGCGCCTCTTCCAGCGTCAGATCGTCGCGCTCGAAGTAGGCACAGCTGTAGGTCTGAGTCCGGTCCAAGAACAGTCGGTAGAAGTCGTCGGACAGGTCGTAATGGTGCTGCACATCGTCGAAGTGCGGCTCCATCTGCGGTGATTTCGCGGGTGTATTCAAGAGATCGATTCCTGTTCTGGCGTCTGCACTCCGGTCCACCCCCGCGAGACCGATCACACTCCCCTGGTGACGTATCCCGGGTAGCCTACGCGACTGCGCTCAAACTCCCCACTTGAGCAAACCTGGCAGGACGCTGAAAGGCGGTTGTCATGACGGTTTGCCGGACTCGCCGTCGTTGCCGAATTTCGGCTGTCCTTCCTCGTCAAGCCAGTCGTTGACGGCGGTGCCGGTGACGGTGTTGTCGGATCCGGGCAACACCGCGGTGGGCCGGTCCTCATAAGCCGTCATCATTTCTTTAGCTTTGGCCTTCGCGCTGTCGTCCGGCACCGGCTTCTCGCTCGCCGCCTGCTGATCACCGTGGTCTTCGGAGCGTTCCGGAGTGCTCACTTTTTCCGTTCCTTCGCGTCGGGTGGTCGGGACGTGATGCTGGGAACGGACTGCCCGTTAATGTGACGCACCAAACAGTGGCGCCGTGCTCAGCAACGCCACGAGCGGCCAAAAGGCCACCCGAATGTTATGTCGGCGGCTTTTCGGGCAAAGTTGAGTCATGGACGCAACGCCATCTCGTCATGGGCGCCGGCTGCTGAGCACGCTGGCCGCCCTCTTGTTGGTGCCCGGTCTGCTCTCCGGACCGGCGCATGCCGCGCCGCCACACCTCACGCCGGCACCCCTGGCGCCCCTGGATCAGTCCGCCGTGATGGGACAGGTCACCCCGGGTCTGGTCGACATCAATACGACCCTCAACTATCAGAGCGCCGTGGGCGCGGGGACCGGCATCGTCCTGGATCCCAACGGCGAGGTGCTGACCAACAACCACGTCATCGAAGGCGCCACCAGCATCACCGCGACCAGCCTGGCCAACGGGCGCACCTACCCCGTCGATGTTATCGGCTTCGACCGCGCCAATGACATCGCCCTGGTGCGGTTGCGCGGCGCCGGCGGTCTGCCCGTCGCGTCGGTGGGCACCTCGTCGGGCCTGGCCGTCGGCGACCCGATCGCGGCGATCGGCAATGCGGGCGGGGCCGGCGGTGCGCCGAGCTTCTCGCCGGGCACTATCACGCAGCTGGGTGCGTCGGTGCGCGCATCCGATGAATCGGGCGGCGGCTCACGGGAACTCACCGATCTAATCCGAGTGGCGGCCGACGTGCGGCCGGGCGACTCGGGTGGCCCCCTGGTGAACTCCACCGGTCAGGTCGTCGGCGTCACCGTCGCGGCGACGCTGACCTACCGGATGGGCAATGTCCGCGGCGGCGAGGGCTTCGCGATCCCGATCGACCGCGCGATGGGTGTGGCGGGGGCGATCCGCTCCGGCGGCGGCCCTGGCGTACACATCGGGGACACCGCCTTCATCGGCGTCGGCATCGCCGATCCCGCCCCCGGTGGACCATCGGGAGCCGTTGTGCGCCAAGTTCTTCCGGATACCGCCGCGCGTGGCGCCGGCCTGGCGCCCGGTGACGTCATCACCTCGGCGGACGGCGTGCAGATCAACACGGCCACCGACCTGTCCAACTTCATGGATGCCCACCATCCCGGTGACACGATCACGTTGAACTGGGTTGACCGCGAAGGCAACCCGCGCAGCGCACCCATTGTTCTCGGCTCGGGGCCGGTCGGCTGATCTCAGGCGCGCAGTTCGGCGCGCAGTTGCATGAACCGGAACAGCCCCGGACGGCCCGCCACCGGCTGGTAGGCGGCGACCATGTCGTCGATGAAGGCAGCGCGCTCGGTTTCGGGCAGGCGGTCAGTCCAGGCCGTGCAACCCACAGCGGACCACGCCGTGAATTGCTCGACGCTGCCGAAGTCCCATTCGCGGTCGCGCACCGTCATCACCTCGACCCGTAATCCACAGCTCTGCGCCAGCTCGCGCAACGCTCCCGGATCGGGATGGAGGAAAGGCGCAGGGAATTCGGCGAAGTAGTGCGCCCAGCGTTCACCTGCGGCCACCGCCATGGCGGTGGATTCGATGCTGGGTCGTGTTCCGCCGCAGACCATTTGGATCAGCGCCCGCCCCTGCGGGCGCAGCACCGCGGCGATGCCGGTCAACGCTTCACCCAGTTGCACCACCCAGTGCAGCGCATTGAACGACACGACCATGTCGAAGCTTCTGCCGAACGGCAACCGCCGCGCGTCGGCGCACGCGAACACCGGTCCGGCCGGCGCCGATGCGCCGGAATGTCCGGCGGTCGCGACCATCCGCGGTGAGGCGTCCACGCCGACGATGAAGCCATGCGGTAGACGGGCGGCGATCTCATGGGTGAGGAAGCCGTCGCCGCAGCCGATGTCGAGCACCCACTCGCCGCCGTCGACGACGAGTTCGGCCAGCGTCTCGGCGGCGACCGAGCGCTGCAGGCTGCTGACCCGGCTGTAGTCCCGGCCGCTCCAGTCCGCCACCGACACAGTTAACGTCAATGCCGGTATCGGCGGCAATAGTCGTCAAGGATGGTCGTATGACCCATGCCCTGGCGCGCGGCGCCGCAGCGATGATGACGATGATGGCGGTCGCGACGGCCGCACCGGCACTGGCCGATTCGCCCGAACCGTTGTACGACCTCGTCGACGCCTCGGCGCAGCGCCTGCAGACCGCCGACGCGGTGGCCGCCAACAAGTGGATCACCGGCGGACCGATCACCGACCCCGCCCGTGTCAAGGTGGTCCTCGACGCGGTGTCGAGGGATGCCGAATCACGCGGCGTGGCAACCGATTACGTCACCACGATCTTCACCAACCAGATCAACGCCACCGAGGCCATCGAGTACGCAAGGTTCGCCGGGTGGAAGTTCGACCCGGCCGGCGCACCCACCACAGCGCCCGACCTGGCGTCCTCCCGGGCGGTCATCGACGGGCTCAACCGCGAGATGGTCGAGCAGCTCGCCGCGCAGGGGCCGCTGCTGCATTCACCGGGATGCGGTGCCGCACTGGACGCGACCAAGAGCACCGTCGCCGCGCAGCGGCAGTTCGACGATCTCTACCGCAGGGCGCTGGATGCCGCCACCCGGTCGTACTGCAGCTCCTAACCCGCCGGGTGCGGATTGCCGAGATACGGGAACACGTCCAGGGTGTCGGTGTGCGGGGCCAGACCGCTGGGCGGGCAGTCGCCCTTGGTCAGGAATGCCAGCCGGTAGTCGATGACGTCGTCTTTGAAGGTTCGCCCGTTCGGGTACTTGGCCGGCTTCGACGGATTGAAGGTCAGCATGTCCGGCAGGGTGCCCTCGGTGTCGATCGCCTCGATGGCCTCGTCGTCGGTGTAGCCGCCGGTGTGTCCCATCAGATGGATGAACTGTCCGATCCAGCGCTCGCGGTCGTGGATCGGCTCGCTGGCGTTGTATTCCTCTTTGGTGTCGTCGGTGTTGAAGAAGCTACTCACCGACGGGTGACCGGCCCGGTCGACGTGCAGCAGCTCGCCGTCGCGGTTGAGGCTGCAGCGCCCCCAGATCCGGATGTCGGGATCGGCGCCCAGTTCGGCGGTCGGCAGCTCGATGGCGATCGAGAACACGTTGGCCGTGAGGTTGGAGTCCACCCCGGTCCACGGTGACTCACCGCCGAGATGCGGCGCGGTGAAGTTACGGCCGCCGGTGATGTCGAACAGATTCTTGATGCCGTCGAAGTCGAAGAAGAACGCGTCGCTGCGCGCACCGGCGGCGAAGGTGTAACCGTCCGACTGCACGACGTTTGCGGTGGGCCCGAAGGACACCTCGACGGCCTCGAAGATCTTCTCGCCCAAGGGAAGCGGCGATTCGGCCTCGTCGCCGACGGCCTTGAAGACGTCCACGGTCTGGCGGCCGTCCGCAGGCTCGGAGAACACGAAGCTGAAGGCGATGTCGTTGCGCAGGTCTCCATTGCTGTCCACCGCGAGCCGATAGATCGCCTCGGGATGCAGCGCGTCGGCGTTCGGGTTGGCGTTTAAGATGAGCACCGTGCGGCTTGCATCGGCCGGGGACTGAAATGCATAGAGGTCACACAGATCCAGTCGCTGATCGCCCAGTGGTGGACCGAGGCTGAGGCCGGTGAAATGGTTCGACATCAGCGGTACTTTGCCGGATCAGTTCTGCCGGGGCAACAGCTCGTCGATGAAACGTTCGATGAACTCGTCCGCCGGTGTGTCGCCGACCGGCCGGATGACGAACTTGCTCAGCCCCGCGGCGATCAGCCCGTCGAGCTGCCGGTGTAGTTGGGACCAGTCCCCGGCGATCAAGTCGGCCGGATCCACATCGGAGCGCCGGGACCGTACGGCAGCGGCGATCTCGCCGGGCAGGTGACCGTCGGCGACGGCCAGGCTGAGCCCGTAATGGTCGGGTTCGATAGCGCGGCCCGCCTCGGCGGCGGCCCGTTCGATGCTCTCCCGCGCGACGCGTGCCTCGTCCGGTGTGAGGAAGCTTCCCAGCCAGCCGTCGGCGAGCCGCCCGATCCGGCGGAATGCCGCAGGGGCGGAACCGCCGAGCCAGATGTCGACCGGGCCCGGCGGGCGGATGCCGAGCGAGACACCGGCCAGCTGGAAGTACCGCCCGTCGAACGTGATCTCATCGCCAGTCAGTAAGGCGCGCAACACTTCCAGCGCTTCGTTGAACACCGCGGCGCGCTGGCCGTCGGGAACCGGGAACAAGTCCCACTCCGCTTTCGACGCCGGGCGCAGACCGAACGCGGGCAATACCCGCTTGGGGCCCAGGACGGCCAGCGACGCCAGCTGCTTGGCGACCAGGACCGGGTTGCGGCCGGGCAGCACTGCCACCGAGGTGCCGACTTTGAGCCGGCTGGTTCGTCCGAGCGAATACGCCATCCCGGCGAACGGATCCACGGCAGGGGTGTAGACCAATTCCGAGAACCAGATCGAGTCGACCCCCGCCGACTCCAGGCGATCGACGATGCGCGGCAGTTCCTGGACTTCGGTACCGAAACCCAGACTGACCCCGAACCGAATCTTCACTGCATCCACCTGGCCACGGTAGCCCGGTGGGACAGGCGACACAGGGGCGGATGTGCCGGGTTTCTGCGGTCGCGCAGCTTAGCCTATGGGTGTGACGGGTGTTACGGATGTGACTTCGAGGCGCAGGATCGTGACGTGCCCGAGGTAACCCGCCGCCAATTCGTGATCGGGTTGTTCGCCTCCGCCGGACTCGTCGGGGCATCCAGCGCAATCGCGATGTCGCAGGCCCCCGCACCGCTGGCCGCCAAGGCTCCCCCGCCGCCGATCGGCGCGGCGCCGCTGCTACCTCCGCCGCCGACGACGGCGCGGATCCCGTTACCGGGCGGCGGTGAGCTGACCAAGATTCCCGGCAATGGCGACCTGTTGGCACTCACCGTCGACGACGGGGTGAACTCCGAAGTGGTGCGGCTCTATACGCAACTGGCCAAGGACACCGGAATCCGGCTCACGTTCTTCGTCAACGGGGTCTACGACTCGTGGCGGGACAATGCGGCCCTGCTGCGACCACTGGTGGATTCCGGTCAGATCCAACTGGGCAACCACACCTGGTCGCATCCCGACCTGACCACACTGACCAAGGAACAGGTCGCCGACCAGTTGCAGCGCAACGACCGCTTCCTGCGCAACACCTTCGGCGCCGACGCCACACCGTATTTCCGCCCGCCGTACGGCAACCACAACGACACCGTCGACGCCGTGGCCGCCGACTTGGGTTATCGGGTGCCGACGCTATGGGCGGGCTCGCTGGCCGACTCCACGCCGGTGGCCGAAGACTTCATCGTGAAGATGGCCGATCAGTACTTCATTCAGCAGAACATCGTCATCGGTCACCTCAACCACCCGCCGGTCACGCACGTCTTCCCCGCCCTGGTCGACGTCATCCGGTCGCGCAACCTGCGCACCGTCACCCTCAACGACGTGTTCCTGCAGCCGGAGATCCCGCACGTCACCTCCGCTTAGCCGCCCGACTTTCGATGCGCCGCAACGCAATCGCGCAGACCACGGTGTAGGGCGCGGCCCACCACGGCACCTCGAACCAGGCCTGGCAGCCGCCCGGCGCCGGCTCGACGCCATGGGCGGTGGCCGATATGCCGCCGACCGACCACGCCCACCGTCGTCCCGCGTCGAACTCGGTGACGATGAACGGCACGCTGACGACTCCGGGTGTGGCCCACACCCGGCCGGTCGAGCCCGCCGCGAGTTGCCTGCTGCCGTCATCGAGTTCGGCACGACTGATCGTCGGCCCCCATCGCGGCCAGTCGTCCAGATCGGTCAGCACGTTCCAGACCGACTCCGCCGATACCGCCATCCGCCGATGCACCGTGACCATGGGCAGCTGAATTCCCAAGCATGCGCCGAGGTATGCACCTGCTACGCCGCGGCTGCTTAGGATCACCGTCATGGAAGGCTCCGTCACTGTGCACATGGCCGCACCGGCCGACAAGATCTGGAACGTCATCTCCGACATCACCAGGACCGGCGAGTTCTCGCCCGAGGTGTTCGAGTCGGAGTGGCTCGGAGGCGCCACCGGGCCGGCACTGGGTGCGAAGTTCCGCGGCCACGTGCGCCGCAACGAGATCGGCCCGGTCTACTGGACCACCTGCCGCGTCACCGCATGCGAGCCCGGACGCGAATTCGGCTTCGCCGTGCTGGCCGGTGACAAGGCGCTCAACAACTGGCACTACCGGCTCGAGCCGAGCGGCGACGGCACCGACGTGACCGAATCCTTTTGGATGCCGAAATCCGCGCTCATGCGGGTGTTCAAGGTTTTCGGCGGATTCCTGCGTGAGCGACGCAACGAACGCGACATGCGCACCACGCTGGAACGGATCAAGAAGGTCGTCGAGAACGACTGAAACGTGGCCACGGCCGCCGGTCTGTTTGATACAACCGGTGGATGGGTCGGTGGTCACGCGAAGAAATTGAGTCGGCGTTCGAGGAACACAAGCAGGTTGTCGTCGGTATCGCCGACAGCTGGGACTGGTCGCGATTCGCCGACCAGTTCACCGAGGACGCCACCTACGTCGAGCATTCCTACGGCACGTTCCAAGGCCGTGAAGCGATCCGCACGTGGATCGTCAACACCATGAACACTTTTCCCGGCACCGAGATGCCATGGTTCCCGTCGACCTGGCATTCGATCGATGTGGACAAGGGCTGGGTGATCTGCGAGTTCCAGAACCGGATGCGCGATCCCGGCGACGGCAGCATTCACGAGGAGCCGAACATCTCGGTGCTCAAGTACGCCGGCGACGGGCTGTGGAGCTACGAGGAAGACGCCTACAACCCGATGAATTTCATGCCGATGGTGCGCGGCTACATCCAGGCGTCGAAGAAGCTCGGCACGGTCTCCGATGATGCGGTGGCCTTCGCCCGCAACATGGGCTGGGACCTGGCCTGAGTCAGTCGGGGCTGCCTTCGCTGTCGTCGAAGAAGCTCCATTCCCCGTCGTGTTCGACCTCCATGCGCCAACCCAACTCGGAGTCGTCGGCCCGGGAGTCGACGAACCAGGCGTGGGCGTCCTCGGCGCTCTCGATGTCTTTAGTGTCGACGACGTCACCCTTGGGGTTGATCACGCGGTAGGTTGCCATGCTTCTTTGCTTCCCCGCTCTGGCGTAGTTCAATCGCCCGGATGCTTGAGACCCGCGCCGCACAACGGGATCACCACGTCGTCGGCGGCCAAACCGGGATCACCGGCGGCCGCGGCGTAGCAGACCGCCGCCGTCGGCTCCACGAACAACCCTTCCCGCGCCAGTGCGCGGCGCCCGGCGATAATCGCGTCGTCCTCGACCGTGACGATCGCGCCTCCACTAGCCTGCACTGCCGCCACGATCTGCTCGGCCCGCGGCGGCGCGGTGATCGCGATGCCCTCGGCCACCGTGGACCCGAACGTTCTGTCCTTGCCGTCCCACGCGGCCGCCAGCGGCGCGCAGCCGGCGGCTTGGACCGCGACGATCGCCGGCATCCGCTCGGCCAGTCCGGCGGCGACGAGTTCGGTGAATGCCAGGTAGCAACCCAGAAGCAGCGTGCCGTTGCCGACCGGGGCCAGGACCGTCGACGGCAGGGCGTTTCCGTTCTGCCGCCAGATCTCGTAGCCGTAGCTCTTCACGCCGTGCATGAAGTACGGGTGATAGACGTGGCTGGCGTAGAACACCCCTGGCTGCCCGGCGATGTCCGCCGCGGCAGCGGCGGTGTCGGCCCGGGTGCCCGCCACCAGAGTCAGGGTGGCACCGTGCGCCCGGATCTGGGCGAGCTTCTCCGGCGAGGTCGACGCCGGAACCAGCACCTCGCAGTCGATGCCGGCCCTGGCGAAATACGCAGCGGCCGCCGTACCGGCGTTGCCGCTGCTGTCCACCACTGCCCTCCTCACGCCCAGTCGCGCGGCCAGCGAGGCCAGCACCACCGCTCCGCGATCCTTGAAAGAGGCGGTGGGACTGAGGAATTCGAGCTTGAACCGGACGTTGGGCAGGCTCTGCGACGGGATCATCGGGGTGTTGCCCTCGCCGAGCGCCATGGCGGGATCAATCACCTCCTGCCACGGCCCGCCGATGTCGAGCAACCCGCCGCACGGGCAGCGCCACACCAGCTCGGCGACGTCGAACTCTCGTCGACACGAACGGCATTGCAGGGCAGGCAGATTCACGGCTCGACTCCCTTGCGCTCGTCGATGACAAACAGAATCAGCGTCACGAACAGCAGCGCGGCGGGGATCCAGATCGCGTGCACACTCCAGGCTCGGGTGGCGAACGCACCGATCACCGCGCCGCCGGTGAAGAACACCGTCAGCCACGCATAGGTGCTGAAGGCCTGTCGCGCCGTCGCATCATGGTCCACGAAACCGGTGTAGCCCGCTTCGACCAGCCGCATCAGGTTCCCGGTGGTGGCCACCGGCAGGTACACGAAATCCCCGATATTGCGGAACAGCCCCATCTGCATCGCCGCGACGAAGGAGATCGGCACGGTGACGTAGCTGTGGGCCACTGTCGCCGGGACAAAGCCGATGACGAAGAGCACGACGGCCTGCAGCAGCATGGTCCAGCGCATCGGATGGGCCAGGTAGCGCTCCACCCGACCCGACTTCAGATAGGAAGCCAGGCCGACTCCGGCGAAGAAGGCCAGGATCGGCCAGACATGTGCCAGCGCACTGGTGAGCTTGCCGTGACTCATGTTGAGCGCGAAGAGGATCACGTTGGCCGTCTGGACATTCGCGAACACCCCGCCACGGGCCAGGTAGGTGTAGGCGTCCAGGAAGCCGTTGGCGGCCGTGAGCAGTAGGGCGAACCGCAGTGTGGTCGTGGTGCGCGTCATCGTGGAGCAAGCTTGCCTGAATACCGAAATGATCACGAGCGCAGGCTGCGGACTCTAATGTCGTCGCCATGGGCATCGCCACACGTATCAACGGCCAGACACCACCCGAAATGGCCCTCGAGGACATCAATCTGGGCACCTTCGAGTTCTGGGGCATGGACGACTCGCTGCGCGACGGCGCGTTCGCCACCCTGCGCCGCGAGGCCCCGATCAAGTTCTTTCACGAGGTGGAGTTCGAAGGCATCGAGCCGGGCCCCGGGCACTGGGCGCTGACCAAGCTCGACGACGTCTTCTACGCCAGCCGCCACCCGGAGATCTTCAGCTCCTACCCGAACATCACGATCGGCGACCAGATCCCGGAGGTCGCCGAGTACTTCGGCTCGATGATCGCCCTCGACGACCCGCGGCATGCCCGGCTGCGCAACATCGTGCGCAGCGCCTTCACCCCGAAGGTGGTGGCCCGCACCGAGGAGTCCGTGCGCGAGCGTGCGCAACAACTTGTCTCGGCGATGATCACCAACCATCCGGACGGCAACGCCGAACTGGTGACCGAGCTGTCCGGACCGCTGCCGCTGCAGGTCATCTGCGACATGATGGGCATCCCCGAGGAAGACCACGACCGGATCTTCCACTGGACCAACATCATTCTGGGCTTCGGCGACCCGGACCTGACCACCGATTTCGACGAGTTCCTCAAGGTTGCCTTCGACATCGGGGCGTATGCCACCGCGCTCGCCGAGGACCGGCGGGTCAATCCCCGCGACGATCTCACCACCTCGCTGGTGGCCGCCGAGGTCGACGGTGAACGGCTGACGTCGGCCGAGATCGCCTCGTTCTTCATCCTGCTGGCGGTCGCAGGAAACGAGACCACCCGCAACGCGATCAGCCACGGTGTCCTGGCCCTGACCCGCTATCCCGAACAGCGCGAGATCTGGTGGAACGACTTCGAGAGCGTCAAAGACACGGCGGTCGAGGAGGTGGTGCGGTGGGCGTCGCCGGTGATCTACATGCGCCGCACCGTGACCCGTGACATCGAGCTCAGCGGGGTCAAGATGGCCGAGGGCGACAAGGTCACCATGTGGTACGCCTCGGCCAACCGCGACGAGGACAAGTTCGCCAACCCGTGGCTCTTCGACGTCACCCGCACGCCCAACCATCACGTCGGGTTCGGTGGCGGTGGTGCGCACTTCTGCCTGGGCGCCAACCTGGCTCGCCGTGAGATCGCCGTCGTCTTCGAGGAACTCCACCGCCGCATGCCCGACATCGCGGTCACCGAAGAGCCGTCGATGCTGCTGTCGGCGTTCATCCATGGCATCAAGCGGCTGCCGGTCAGCTGGACGCCGGCCTGACGTTGTGGCGCGGACCGCGCAGCACTCGTAGCGTGATGAGCATGAAGCAGCGGGTGCACTGGTTGGTGATGCACGGCGTGATCCGAGCGGCGGCCAGCGTGGCGGCCCGACGCGGCGACCCCCAGGCCCGCATGGCGTTCGACCCGTCGGTGCGCACCGACCCGGTCTCGTTCTTCGACGAGATGCGCCCGCAAGGCCCGATGATCCCCACCCGGTTGGGTTACCTCGCCCTCGACCACGCCGTATCGCACGAGCTGCTGCGCTCCGACGACTTCCGGGTGATCATCCTGGGCGGCAATCTGCCCAAGCCGCTGCAGTGGGTGGAGCGGCGCACCCGCGACGACCTGCTACATCCCCTGCGCCCGCCGTCGCTGCTGGCCGTCGAGCCCCCGGAGCACACTCGCTACCGCAAGACCGTCTCGTCGGTGTTCACCTCGCGGGCGGTGGCCGCGCTGCGCGACCGGGTCGAGGAGACCGCCGCGGACCTGCTCGACGGCTTGTCCGACGGCCCTCGCATCGTCGACATCGTCGAGCGGTACAGCTCGCAACTGCCCGTCGCGATCATCGGCGACATCCTTGGTGTGCCGGACGCCGACCGGCCGCGGATCCTGGAGTTCGGCGAGCTCGCCGCCCCGAGCCTGGACGTCGGGTTGACCTGGTCGCAATACCAGCGGGTGCAGAAGGGCCTGGCCGGCTTCAACCGGTGGCTGTCGGCACACCTGCGTGACCTGCGCGAGCACCCCGGCGACGATCTGATGAGCCAATTGATCGCCGCGTCGGAAGACGGCAGGCAGCTCGACGAAACCGAGCTGCAGGGCGTCGCCGGTCTGGTGCTGGCCGCCGGCTTCGAGACCACAGTGAATCTGCTGGGCAACGGAATTCGGTTATTGCTGAACTCCCCCGATCAGCTCGCCCGGCTGCGCGACGATCCGTCGCTGTGGCCGAACGCCGTCGAGGAGATCCTTCGCTTGGAGTCACCGGTGCAGTTGTCGGCGCGGATCGCCCTGCGCGACACCGAGGTGGCGGGTGCGACCGTGCGGGCTGGGGAGATGGTGGCGATCTATCTGGCGGCCGCCAACCGCGACCCGGCGGTGTTCGACGACCCGCACCGATTCGACGTCGGCCGGCCGAATGCCGGTAAGCACCTTGCCTTTTCCGGCGGCAGGCACTTCTGCCTCGGGGCGGCCCTGGCGCGGGCCGAGGGTGAGGTCGGCCTGCGCCGGTTCTTCACCCACTTCCCCGAGGCGCAACTGGCCGGCCTCGGCAGCCGCCGCGACACTCGTGTGCTGCGGGGCTGGGCCGAGCTACCGGTCAGCCTCGGCGCGCCCGGTCTGATCCCCTCGCGCGACTGACTCCGCGCGGTCCTCTTCCTTGACGTCCTTGACCCGCGGGTCGAGCGAGTCGGCGTGCCGGGCGCGTTCGTCGAGATCTTCGCGGTGTGCGGTCGCGTCCTCGCGATGCTTGGCGGCGTTGGCCTCCAGGCGGGCGGCCTCGGCGGCCTTCGCGTCCGCTTCGGCCTTTGCCGCACGGGCTTTCGCGGCGGTCTCCTCGGCGACCGCTTCACGGTGCTGCAGCTTGAGCTGATCCTGCCGGACTTCTTCCCGGATGTCGTCGGCCTTCGCGACGCGGCGGCTGACCTGCCGCTTGCGGCCCACCCAGACAAGCGCTCCGATCACGATCAGTGCGACAACCACAGCGATGACGATCCAGACGACATTGTTCGAGGCCATGCTCGGCTCCTTCAGTAGCGGGCCGCTGATACGGCACCGTCAATTGACGGCGTTCCCGTCGCGGCCGTGACCCAAACCGCTCAGCGCCGCCAGCATGCCCGCCGCCGAACGCGGCCAGGTGAAGGTTTCGGCCCGCCGCCGGGCGCAATACCGCCGCTGCTGCTCGGGACGGTCCATGACACCGGCGACGGCCGCGGCGATTGCATGCGGGTCGTTGTCGGCGCATGCGCCGCTGTCGGAGGTCAGGATCTCGGTCAATGCGGAGGTGCGCGACACGACCGCCGGTGTGCCACAGGCCAGCGCCTCGAGGGCGGCCAGGCCGAAGGTCTCGTGTGGGCCGGGCGCCAATGCGACATCCGCGGACGCCAGCAGGGTGGCAACGGCGCTGCGTGAGTCGATGAAGCCGGTGAAATCCACCGGCAGCCGTGTCGCCTGTCGCTGCAGTCGTGCCCGCATCGGCCCGTCACCGGCGATCACCAGGCGTGCGTCGACACCCGAATCACGAAGTGCGGCAAGCGCATCGATGCTGCGGTCGGCGCGCTTCTCAACCGACAGCCGGCCGCAGTGCACCAGCAGCACCTGGCCCGGAGCGGCCCAACGGTTGCGAGTGTGCGCGCAGAACCGGTTTGGGTGAAACGTGTCCAGGTCCACGCCCAGCGGCACGGTCATCACGTTGGTGGCGCCGATGCGGTCGAACTCTTCGCGGGCAAAGCTGGTGGTACACAACACCGTGTCGTAGTTTGCCGCGGTCCGGCGATTCGCCGTGTCGGCGATCCACCGCGCCAGCCGCTTGGGCATGACCTGGCCGGTCAATCGATCCAGCCGCTCATGGGAGATCATCACCGTGGTCACCCCGTGACGTGCACCCCATCCGCCCAGAGAACGCAGGGTGAACCGGTCCGACACCTCGATGGCATCGGGCGCCAACCGCTCCAGCAGTGTGGTCACCGGAGCTGGCATCACCGCGCGATAGCCGGCCGTGAACGGAATCTGCTTGGCGGGCACTGTGATTCGGGTGACTCCGCTCGACAACGTGGTGTGGGTGGCGGTGGACCCGGGCACGATCAGAAAGACCTCGTGCCCGGCCGCGCAGTACTCCGCGCCCAGCCGGTCGACCGCCGTGCGCAGGCCACCGGACCGGGGGCCGTAGAAGTTCGCGACCTGCGCGACCCTCATCATGGCCGTATCCGACCGTGCTGCGATGTGCGTACGGGGACCCGTGGGCTTCCGCGTCCTGAACAGGCGGTGAACAGCCACGCGTCGGCTAGCGTTGCTCACGTGCAGATTTCGGATGTGTTCCATGCAGCAGCCGGTGTGGTGAATCGCGGTGCCACCGCCCTGATCACGTCGCCGCGATGGGGCCGGATCGTCGGGCGCGGGCTGACCGAGATCCGCTACACCGGCCGGCGCAGCGGACGCACCGTGGCTTTGCCGGTCGGCTACCGCCGTCGCGGCTCCGACATCCTGATCGGGGTCGCCATGCCGGACGGCAAGACGTGGTGGCGCAACTTCACCGGGGCGGGCGCACCACTGACGATCCTGCTCGGCGGCACCGAACGACCGGGCCACGCCGTCGCCACCCGCGACGAACGCGGCCGGGTGACGGTCACCGTCCGGCTGGACACCTAGGCGAGGTAGCGGGAAAACCAGTCCTGCACCCGAGTCCACGCGTCGGCGGCGGCGATCGGGTTGTAGCGCGGTCCGGTGTCGTTGAAGAACGCATGATCGGCATCGGGTTCGACGACGAGATCGTTGACCAGACCGGCCTGATCCAGCGCCGCCTTGGCGGCCGGCTCCGAGGACGTGACGCGCTGGTCGAGCGCACCGTACAAGCCGAGCACCGCCGCGTTCTTGGACCCGGCGAAGTTCGGGGAGTCGGGCAGCGGACCGTAGAAGGGCACGGCGGCGGCCAGTCGCGGCTCGCCGGCGGCCAGCAGCCGCCACACCAGTCCGCCGCCGAAGCAGAAGCCCACGACGGCAAGCTTCTGGCCGGGCGTCCGGCGCGCGAGTTCGTCCAATCCCGATCTGAGATCGGCGACGAAGCGTTCGGGTGCGATGGTGCCGAGTGCGGCGGTCGCGGCGGCCGGGTCGGTGAATGTCGCGGTGCCGCCCTCCTCGGAGAGCAGGTCGATCGCCAGGGCGGAGTAGCCGATCCCGGCCAGCCGGCCCGCGACGGTACGCACCCAGTCGTTGAGGCCCTTGTTCTCGTGGATCACCAGCACCGCGCCGCGCGGGGTGGCGGCCTGCGCCCACGCCCCCTGCAGTTGCCCGTTCGGGCCAGGCCAGGTGACCGGCGCCGTGGGCAGCGCGGCTGCCATTCCCGGCGGCGGTGCAGCGGACGTCGGTCCCGATGGCGACGACGCCGGGGACGACGATGCGGTCTTCGGTTTGTCGGTGGCGCATGAGGCGATCAGCGCGCTCGCGGCCGCGGTGCCGACACCCAGTAGCGCCAGTCGTCGCAGCGCTTCGCGTCGGCTCAACAGGCCGTCAACGTGATCCGTGGCAATCTCTTCGGCGATGTAGCGCTGTAATGGAGTCACCTAGGCGAGTATGCGCCCGCCGGTTGAGCGTGAGCTGAAGGCATGATCGTCACGGGAAGGGGGAGGCATGGCAGACCATGACGTACTACCCGGGTCCGAGGCGTTCGAACAGGTCGTCGCGCTGCTGGACTATCCGATGTTCGTGGTGACGACCCGGGTCGGTGATCAGCGCGCGGGTTGCCTGGTCGGTTTCAGCAGCCAGGTGTCGATCAATCCGTCCAGGTTTCTGGTCGGACTCTCGAAGAAGAACCACACCTACCGGGTCGCCGCGGACGGCGCGACCCATCTGGCCGTGCACCTGCTGGCGAAGGAACACACGGAGTTGGCGCGGCTGTTCGGCAGCGAGACCGGCGACCGGGTGGACAAGTTCAGCCGCTGCGACTGGTGGGAGGGGCCCGACGGCCTGCCGATCCTCTCCGACGCCGCGGCATGGTTCGCCGGGCGCATTCTGGAGCGGTTCGACCTGGGCGACCACGTCGGGCACCTGACCGAGCCGGTGGCCGGGGCCGCACCTGAGCAGTTCGGCGATCTGGTGACGTTCGCCGACGTCAAAGACCTTGAACCCGGTCATGAAGCCTGACCGGTTGGCGGGCCGGATCGCTGTCGTGGCCGGCGCGACGCGAGGTGCAGGCCGCGGGATCGCCGCTGCGCTCGGAGAGGCAGGCGCGACGGTCATCTGCACCGGCCGCAGCAGCATCAACGGTCGCGGCGGGTCCGATTACGACCGTCCGGAGACGATCGAAGAAACCGCAGCCCTGGTTGACGAACTGGGCGGAACGGGAGTGGCGGTCCAGGTCGACCACTTGGAACCGGCGCAGGTCGCCGCGTTGGCCGACCGAATCCGGTCGGAGTACGGCCACATCGACGTGCTGGTCAACGACATCTGGGGTGCCGAGATCCTCAAGGGGCCGCCGCCGCAGTGGGACCGCCCGATCTGGGAACTCGACATCGCCGACGGACTGCGGATACTTCGGTTGGGCATCGACACCCATCTGATCACCGCGCATGCCCTGCTGCCGTTGCTGGTCGAGCAACCGGGCGGCCTCCTGGTCGAAATGACCGACGGCACAGCCGAATACAACGCCGCGAACTACCGCATCTCGGTGTTCTATGACGCCGTGAAATCCGCTGTCAACCGGCTGGCCTTCGCGCTCGGGCACGAGCTGACGCCCTATGGCGCGACGGCTGTGGCGGTCACGCCCGGCTGGTTGCGCTCGGAGATCATGCTCGAGCACTACGGCGTCACGGAAGAAACCTGGCGAGATGCGGACGCGCCGGCCGGCTTCGCCGAGTCGGAATCGCCCCGCTTCGTCGGGCGTGGAATCGCCTCGATCGCGGCCGACCGCGACAGAGCGCGGTGGCATCAGCGATCGGTGACGGCGGGTGAATTGGCACGCGAGTACGGGTTCACCGACCTCGACGGCCGACAGCCGGATGCCTGGGCAGGCATGGAGTAAACAGATCCGAAAAAGTGTCCACTAAATCGTTGACACTCGCGCAAGCAAACGGTTCTATTGAGCCTCGTGAGCTACGACACGATCATCCGCAACGGCCGCTGGTTCGACGGCACGGGCGCCCCATCCGGAATCCGTGACATCGGCATCAAGGACGGGCGCATCGCGGTGGTCAGCCTTCGTCCACTCGACGTGACCGGCTGCGACGACGTCGTCGAGGCGGGTGGCAGATGGGTGCTGCCGGGGATGGTCGACGTGCACACGCACTACGACGTCGAGGTGCTCGGTGGCCCGGGGCTGCCCGAGTCGGTGCGACACGGCGTCACCACCGTCCTGCTCGGCTCGTGCTCGCTGTCCACGATTCACGTCAACGGCAGCGACGCCGGCGACCTATTCGGGCGGGTTGAGGCGATTCCGCGTGAGCACGTCATCGCCGCCGTCGACGACGCTAAGACGTGGACCACCGCCGAGGGATACGTCGAGGCCCTGGAGTCGCGCCCGCTCGGACCCAACATCGCGGCGTTCATCGGGCACTCCGATATGCGCACCGCCGTCATGGGATTGGATCGCGCCACCCGAAAAGACGTGCGGCCCAACGCCCGTCAGCAGGCCGAGATGGAGCGCATGCTGGCCGAGGCGCTGGACGCCGGATTCGTCGGGCTGTCCTCGCAGCAGCTGTTGTTCGACAAGATCGACGGCGAGACCTGCCGGTCGCGGACCCTCCCCTCCACGTACGCCAAGCCCCGCGAGCTGCGCCGGCTCAAGTCGCTGCTGCGCAAGCGTGGTCGCGTGCTGCAGTCCGGGCCCGATATCCAGAATCCGCTGAACCTGGTTTCTCAAGTGGCACAGTCGATCCCGGCCCTTCGCGACAAGCTCAAGACCAGCCTGCTGTCGGCGGCCGACGTCAAGGCCAACCCGTTCGCGATCTGGATCATGGGTCCGCTGGCCAAGGCGGCCAACAAGCTGGGCGGCGACTTCCGCTGGCAGCATCTGCCGGTGCCGTTCGAGGTGTACGCCGACGGCATCGACCTGGTGGTGTTCGAGGAGTTCGGGTCGGGCGCCGCCGCCCTGCACCTGCGTGACGAAGTCGAACGCAACGCCCTGCTGGCCGACGAGGAGTACCGGCGCCAGTTCCGCAAGGACTACGACAGCAAATACGGGGTCCGGGTGTGGCACCGCGACTTCTTCGACGCCGAGATCGTCGCCTGCCCGGACGAATCCGTGGTGGGCAAGTCCTTCGGCCAGGTCGGCATGGAGCGCGGTGAACTGCACCCGGTCGACGCGTTCCTGGACCTGGTCCTCGAGCACGGCACCAAGCTGCGCTGGCGCACCACGATCTCCAACCACCGGCCCGAGGTGCTCAAGAAGCTCGCCCGCCACCCTGGCGTCCAGATGGGCTTCTCCGATGCCGGTGCGCACCTGCGCAATATGGCGTTCTACAAGTACGGCCTGCGGCTGCTGCGCCATGTGCGCGACGCCGAGCGCAAGGGACGCCCGTTCATGTCCGTCGAGCAGGCCGTGCACCGGATGACCGGCGAGCTGGCCGACTGGTATCAGATCGACGCCGGCCACCTCCGCGTCGGCGACCGCGCCGATCTGGTGGTGGTGAACCCGAAGTACCTGGACAGCCACCTCGATGACTACGCCGAGGCGCCCGTCGAGCAGTACGCCAACCTGCCCCGAATGGTCAACCGCAACAACGACGCCGTCGAGCTGGTGCTGATCGGCGGGCGCGCGGTGGTCCCCGACGGCGAACCCACCCCACTCCTGGGATCCGAGCGCACCGGCAGTTTCCTGCGGGTGGGCCGGACGACACCGGCGCCCGGAACCACGACGACGGAATCGGAGCTCGCACATGTCAATTGACACCTCGGCGGTACCCACGGAGGTCGCCCAGACCGTGCTGGGCATGTGGAAGGCGCTGTCGAACCGCGACTGGGAAACCTTGAAGACGTTCCTGTCCGACGACTGCATCTACGTCGACATGCCCGTCGGCCCGATCGCGGCCGCGCGCGGCCCCGAGGACATCGTGAAGCGCCTCAAGATCGGGCTGGAGCCGTTGGCCGGCTACGAGAACCATGACGGCGTACTGGTGAGCAACGGCGTGGACACGATGTACGAGCACTCCGAGACGTGGACGTTCCAGACCGGTGAGCAGGGAGTGCTGCGCTTCGTCACGGTGCACAAGGTGCAGGACGGCAAGATCACGCTGTGGAAGGACTATTGGGACATGAACGGGCTCACCAGCTTCGCGCCGCCGACGTGGCTCGAGGATCTGGCCAGCGCCGACATGTCGTGGATGTTCGACGCGACCGGGCTGATCTGACCCCAGGCTGCCCGCGCGCCGCTAGTCTGAGCAGGCCGAATAGGGCACAGCGTCAGGAGGCAGGGATGCGCAGGATCGTCATCGGGTCGGTTGTGGTGTCCGGACTGCTGAGCGCGGTGATCCCGCTCGCCGCACCGGCGTCGGCCACCTCCTGCCACTCCCCGAGCTGCGTGCCCAACGTCGCGCAAAACGTCGTCGCCGGGATGCCGTGCACGCCGAGCCCGGGGTTCGTGTTCGGATTCGACGCCCAGAAGAACACCCTCATCTGCGCGGCCAGCGGAGTGTGGATGTCGACCGGCCCACTGGTCGGCGAGGCGGCCAACTCACTGCCCTGCACCACACCCGGCACCACCGCACAGGAGCGGGTGGCCGGTGACGAATGGGAGCCCAAGGTCTACGGGGTGCCGCTGATCTGCACCGGACCGGCCGACTGGGCGCACTGGACGCACTTCGCGCCGGCCTGACGAATCTGCCCGCACTATTGACGGCCCCGGCAAACGCGGCCGGGATTCTGTTGCCACACAGCATGTTCCCAGCGAATTCGATGGCACAGCGGCCGTGACATTTCACTGGGGCAAATCTCGCCAATAGTGCGAATTGTGATGTGAGCACGGCTATTTCGCGCATGACCTCTCGCCAGCAAGGGAAACACTCGGCGGATCAGGGTCGGAAATCGGGGCCGCACGGCCCGCGGCATGGCTCGAGTCGCCGCGATGATCACGGCCGGATAACTAGACAGCGAAGCTAAGTTAACGGTGACTCTTTTGCACACGCAAGCAGATTTGATTGCATACGCACGCACTACTTACTTCGGGGTAAGTTTCGGAGTTACTTTGCTAGTCGGTGCTCAATCCCGACTCGAAAGGGGCTCCAATGCACACCGCAATCCGTCCCTATGCCACCGCCGGCGTGGCCATATTTGGAGCGGCGGCCATCGCCGTCACTCCGATCTCTCCGATATCTGATCCAGCTCACGTTGCAGCACAGCGTATTTCACATGCAGATGTAGGTCTGGTCGCACTCGTCGATCCTGTGACCGCCTACACCAACCTCGTAACGCACACCGTGGCCAGCCTCAATGGACTCGCGAACGAGATCGCCGCTGATCCGTTGCCCATCCTTACCGCGATGCTGGGCAACAGCCTGGGTAACGCCCAGATTCTCGGCGACGCATTCAACAACGCGGGAGTCGCACTGTCCGACCAGCTGAAGGCCCTGCCCGCGGCGCTGCAAACTGCGATCACCCAGCTGCGAAACGGTCAGGTCAGTGATGCGATCGTCGGAGTCTTCAGTACCGGCCTCGGCCTGGTGCTCGGTCCGGCCCTTCCGCTGATCGGCGGAGTGCTGCCGGTCATCCAGAACATGGTCGCCAACGTCAACGACGTCGTCCAGAACGCTCTGCCGATCGCGGTGGCGTCCGCAGCCCTCGCACCGCTCTACCCGATCAACGCCACCGTGTCCGCCTTCGCGGCACTGGCGCAGAACGTCGTCGACTCGGTCTCGTCACGAGATTTCGTATCGGTGGTCGAGGACTTCATCAGCGCACCCGCAGTGTTGACCGACGCATTCCTCAACGGATTCCCCGGCGGCCCAACCGGATTCGCAGATCCGGCCGGCGGCCTCCTATCCGGCGCCGCCGTCGGCTTCGGGACCGTTGAGAACCTGCTTCAGGCGGCCAAGGCCATCGCGGCGCAGCTGACCCGGCCGGGTCCGCCCGCGACCTTCACGCTCGCACTGCCCCACCTGGCGCCCAAGGCCAGCGCGGCCAAAGCGACCCTGGCGCCGGTGGCCGAGAAGGGTGCCACCCCGTCGGCAAGCAAGACTTCGGCGGGCAAGTCATCGACCGGTCACGCCAAGGCGCCGGCCAAGGGCAACGGCAAGGGCAAGGGCACTGCCGGGTCCAAGCGCGCGGCGAAGGCGCGGGGCTAGCGGCCCGGACGTCGGTCGCTACCGGCGCTCGGCGGGGTCGACTTCGCCGCCACACGACGGCTGCCCCCGGTCCCCACCGCGCGGGACGGCAACGCCTGCTTTCTCGGCGAGACTGCGGTGGATTTCACCGTGCGCTTGCGGTCGAACACCGGCTGCCCGTTCCGATCGACCAGCGCGCCTCCCGGGGCGAGATGAGGCCCGGCGTCCGGAGTCAATTCTGAGTAGCCCAGAGCAATCATCGGTGTCAGTATTTTGTCCAGTACCGCAACCGATTTCGGAAAGAAGGGTTCCAGCAGGTGGGTCAGCGCAGGCTCCTGCTGGATGGTGTAGGTGGTGGTAGTGCCGCCCTTGGCATTCGTGCTCGTGGTGATGTTCTCGGGCGGCACCTCACCGTTGAGCACCATCTGCGCGGCTCTGCCGTAGTGGTCGGTGCCGTGGTACACCATCGCCCCGGCCAACGCGTTGAGATCGGCGAGCAGGTGCCATGGCCGGTCGGGGAAACTGGCGATCGCGTCGTACTGCAGCTTGATGACGGTGATGTTGTAGGGGGTGACCGGCACCGGCTCGGTGACACCGCCGGTGAGCAGTTCGCGGCTGCCGGTGGGCAGGTATGAGAACAAGCCACCCGTTCGAGACGGGTCCGCGAGCACCATGAACTGCAGCTGCGAGGGGTCCGGTGCCGCCGGATCGTCGGCGAGTTTGCGCAGTTCCTCGTCGACAACCAGGGAACCCAGAGATTCGCCGATCACGATGACCTTGCCCTGCCCAAGCGCGGTGCTGATCATGGTGTCCAGTAGCGGCGTGCCGGCGGCGATCGACTGCGCGCCCGTCGCGGAGTTCAGCCCGGTCCACGGCCACAAGCCGTCGGGATAGTCAAGCTGCTCGAGCGTGTAACCAGCGGGGACGCGCCGCATCACGTCCCAGTTCGGGCTACCGGCGGCGCCCGCACCCGGCACCCAGATGGCGATGTCGGCATGCCCGAAGGGCGCCAAAGCGACGACCAGCGCTGCGAATGCCGCAGACAACAGCACGCCGAGCGCCTTCATCGTTCCCCCGAGGGTTGAGAGTCGTTCGTAGCCTCGCTTATTAGCTGGAGCGTGGGGAAGGGACTTTCGCCATGAACACTGGTGGCGAAACTCCCGTCACAGCCCGTAGAGGCGCAGGGCGTTGTCGCGCGCGATGAGGTCGACAACCCGGATCGCGTCGGCTTCGCTCCACTGGTCACGCGCCACGAATCCGGTGAGGACGGCGGCCATCCCCGCACGCCAGAGCAACGAACCGAGGTAGTGCAACTCGGCAGGGCCGAAGGCATCCGATGAGTACAGGATCTTGCGGAACGGTGCCAATTCCAGCGTGCGGCCGATGAATGCCTCCGCGCGAGCGCCGAGATGGTTGATGCTCAGACCGACGTCGAGATAGACGTTGTTGAAGGCCTGTGCCAGATAGCCGGCTTCCCTCTCGTACGGGTAGCAGTGCAGGAGCACGACCGGCGTGCTGCCGGAGTGGCGCAGGAAGTCCAGCAGCAGCATCGGATTGGTTCGGTGCAGATTGCAGTCGCGGTCGCCGAGACCGACATGGAATTGCAGCGGCTTGCCCAGCCGCAGCGCTTCGTGCACGCCGAACCGCAGGAGCACCCGGTCGGTCAGCCGGACTCCCCCGGCGTCGCGCCAGCGGGCCGCCGCTTCGGCGACATCGCGCGGGTCCGGCTCGGATAGATCACCGTCGAAGCCACCCCGGTAAGCCAGCACCGTCTTGGTGGCAACCGCAGTCGCACTGCGCTCGTGCAGGATTCGGCGGAACGCGTCGGCGTAGTCACCCGGTGCGGCGGCCGCCTGCTCGGCGAGCTGCTCGAGCCGGACGATCTCACCGACCCCGCCACCGGATGCCTGCGTCATCTCGGGCAACCCCGCGATCTCACCCGGCAGCCCGGTGTCGACCAGCCAGTCGCTGACGCCGGCGGCGGGCAGGAAGACCCGTGCCAGCTGGTCTTCGGTCAGCTCGCTGCGACGTTCCCAATAGCTCTGTGGCTCAGCATGTTCCGGTAAGCCGAGCAACGGCGCGCAATGAGCCCGCACGGCGAAGCCGAGTTGGGTGTCAAAGCCGGAGTCGAAGTCGGCCAGCGGTTCGGTGTTCGCCTCGTTGAGCCCGTTCTCGAAACGCCTGCGATCACCGGACGTGAGCCAGAAGCCGTGTACGTGGTTGTCCACCAACCGCACATCAGCGATGTGGTCGTCCACCGCGGTTGTCACTCACAGACTCCAGGCCATCCGGAACTTCTCGGTCAGCGCTTCGGCGTCCAGATGTGAATACATTTCGTGCTCGTAGCGGCGGACGGCGACGAGCACGTCGACGGCCGGATCCCCGAGGATCCTCCGCAACCGCGCCGAGCCGTCGAGCGCCGCGATCTCCTCGGCCTGGTCGCTGCTGAGCGCCACCGTACCCGCGGCCTTTCGGTCGTCCTCGGACAAGGTGTTCGGGTCGACGAGCGTTTCCGGCGGTATCGCCGTGCCGCTGTCGATGCCGTCGAGTGCCAGGCCGAGGATGGCGGCGGTGGCGAAGTAGGGGTTGGCCGACGGGTCGACGACCTTCACCTCGACGTTGGCGCCATACGGGTTGCCGTGCGTACCACGCACGAATCGGACTGCGGCTTCGCGGTTCTCGGTGCCCCAGCAGGCGAAGGCCCCGGCCCAGTTGCCGGGCTGCATCCGCAATCCGGACACGATCGACCCGCAGAGGATCAGCTGTGCCTGTGGCAACCCGGAGACGACGCCACCGATGGCGCTCTCCCCTTCGGCGGTCATGCCCTCGGCGCCGGTGCCACCGGAGAACACCGGGGTGTCACCGCGCAGCAGCGAAAAGTGTTGGTGCGCGCCGGAACCCACACTTCCGGCGAACGGTACCGGGGACAGGCTCACCCGCATCCCGTACTTCCGGGCCACGCGGCTGATGATGATCCGGGCCAAGATCAGCTGATCGGCGGCGGCCACCGGCGATTTCGGGGTCAGTGAGATCTCGAATTGGTTGATGCCGTACTCGGGATGGAACTGCTCGATACCGACGCCGGCCGACGCGGCGGCGGCGGTCACGTCGCGCACGAAGCCCTCGTATTCCAGCACGCCGGCCAATCCGTACTGCGCCCACAGGCTGCCGGGCAGACGGTTGCCGTCGGGATCGACGAGCAGGAACTCGATCTCGTGGCCGACCTGGGCCCGCAGACCGGCCTCGGCCAGCCGTGCCTCGATACGCCCGAGCGTTCCGCGCGCACAGGCCGGAATCGGATCGCCGTCCTGATCGAAGAAGGAGGCCGGCGCCCACGCGAGGCCGTCGCCGATGACGCGAAGCGTGTCGAGGTCGATGCGGATCCGTTGGTCACCGACCACGCTGATCCCGGGCGCGAAGGCGATGCCGGCGCGGTCGATGGCGAATCCGTGGGTGACAGGGCTGAAGCCCAGCCCCGGATCGGCGAAGGCGTTGAGTCGGCGGGCCGGCACAGTCTTGGCGTGTGTCAAGCCGGAGGGACTCACGAAAGTGCCGACGACGGTATCCACCCCGTCGGCTTCGAGTTGGCCGATAGCCGCGCCCGCGAGCGGTGTGGTCATGGAAGTTATTGTGCCCACCGTGCGCGCGGGCCGCCGTGAATAGCCGCTATGCGCGGCTGGGCAGCGTCAGCTTGCAGGTCTGGCCGATATCCAGGGTGGACAGCATCCGGCCCATGCCGACCCACATCGCGCACGACAACGTCAGGTCGGCCATCAGCTCGTCGGAGAAGTGCTCACGGGCGCGATCCCAGAAGTCCTCGTCGTACTTGAGCTTCGCCCAGTCGGTGCCGAATCGGTGGGCGAACTCGGCGGCGATGCGCTCCTGCTCGCTGTAGCCCTCCCACGTCTTCCACTCCAGCGCGTGGTCGTAGAGCTCTTCGTCGACACCGGCGGCCGGGCCGTCGGCATCGCGGGTGTTCTGACACAAGACACATTCGTTGTCGTGTGCGATCACCGCGCGGGCGAGCTCGCGCACCCGCATCGGCAGCCGGTTCTTCTCGCTGTACACCGCGTGGGAGAAGGCGGCCATGGCCGTTCCCAGGTCAGGAGACTTGACGATCCAGCCCGCGACGTCGTCGTCGGGGAAGTTTCCGACTCGGCTCATGGGCGTGATGGTACGCCGCAAACCGCGAATCTGGAACGTGTTCTAGTTTCCCGGCGGAGTCGGCTAGTGGACAATGCCCGCATGGTCCCTCTTCCGCTCCGGCGCGTGCTGGCCGGGCCGCCGAGCGGTGGTACGCCGGTGACGCTGCCCAACGGCATGCGAATCCGCCACTGGCAGAAGATCGAGACCAACTTCCTGTACCCGGAGATCTTCGGCGCGGACTCGGTGTACGCGAAGGGCGATTTCATCGAATTTCGGCCCGGCGCAGTGATTGTCGACGCCGGTGCGAACATCGGGATGTTCACGCTGTTCGCGGCCCGGCAATGCCGCGGCGAGGCGCAGGTCTTCGCCTTCGAGCCGATTCCCACGACCTTCTCGGTGCTCGCGGCGAACGCCGCCGCCGCCAATCGGGGCGACTACGCCGCCGCGATGGACGCCCGCCCCGGCGCGTCCTTGACGGTCCATGCGATCAACCGCGGCCTGTCCGACACCAGCGACGAGGTGATCTTCCAGTACCACCCCAACTTCACCCTGTGGAGCACGCAGGACGCCGAGTTCGCCCGCCAGCGGTTGGACCGGTTCGTCAGCGACGTCGCCGGAATGATCCGAGTGCTTCCTTCCCGACTCGGCCGCATCGCGGTGCGCCCGGTCGTGGCGTGGATGGGCCGGACCAAGACCGTGACGGTGTCGCTGGTCCCGCTGTCGTCGGTCATCGAGGAGTATCGCCTCGACCGCATTGACGTGCTGAAGGTGGATGTCGAGGGCGCCGAAGTGGCGGTGCTGCAAGGGATCACAGCCCAACACTGGGACCTGATCCGTCAGGTGGTGTTGGAGGTGGAGTACTTCGCCACCAAGGACCGTGTCGTCGAGATGCTCGAAGCGCGCGGATTCACGACGTCGTGGTTCGCCAGTGAGCGCGAACGTTACGGCGCTGTGCAGAGCGAGGTGTGCATGGTCTATGCGTGGCGGGCCGAAGACCGGCCGTAGGTTACTTCGGCGGGCGTGACACGCACTGCGCCGAGTAGAGCTCGACGCCGAGTTTGTCCATCAGCTCGAGCTGCGTCTCGAGGTAGTCGATGTGGTGTTCCTCGTCGGCGACGATCTCTTCGAAGAGGTTGGCCGTGGTGGAGTCGAGCTTCTCGCGGCACAGAATGATGGCCGGCTTGAGGCGACCCACCACCTCGTACTCGATGGCCAGGTCGCTCTCGAACTGCTCGCGCAGGGTCTGCCCGACGCGAAGCGAGCCGAGCCGCTGGTAGTTGGGCAGGCCGTCGAGGAGCAGGATCCGATCGGTGATGGCCTCGGCGTGGCGCATCTCGTCGAACGATTCGTCCCGGGTGTGCTTGGCGAGCTCGGTGAAGCCCCAGTTGTCCTGCATCTTGGAATGCAGGAAGTACTGATTGATGGCGGTCAGTTCGCTGGTCAGCTGCTCGTTGAGCAGGCGCAGAACTTCCGGATCACCTTGCATGACGTCTCCCCAATTTGGCTGCGGAGATCACCCTAGTGCACTCCCGGCGGCCGCTTTGTGCAGCTGAATGGGACGGCATGTTGTAGGGGTACCTAACTAAGGTTAGTCTCGGCTAATATGTCCGGTGTGCGACGCCATCCTGTGACGAGAGTGAAGCGCTGATGTACGTATGCCTCTGCGCGGGGGCGACCAGCGCCACGGTCAGTGAGGCCGTGGCCCGCGGGGCGTGCACGTCCAAGCAGGTCGCCGCGGCCTGCGGCGCGGGTGGTGATTGTGGCCGGTGCCGCCGCACCGTGCGGGCCATCATCGAGCAGCACTTCGCCGCCGTCGGCGCAGCGCGAGCGAGCTGACTCAGGACTTTCCGCGGTGGAAATCCGCCAGCGCCTCGGCGTTGGCGGCCGCGCCCATCAACTTCTCGAAGAACGCGTTCTCCCGCGCCGTCGCCGCGGCGATCTCCGGTTTGGCCGGTTCGGTCATCGTCTGCTTCACCGCGATCAGACTCGAAATCGGCCGGGACGCAAGCACTTCGGCGTGCCTGCGGGCATCGGCGATGAGCTCGTCGGGCTCACTGACCCGCCAGACCAGGCCCATGCGCAATGCTTCGGCGGCATCCACCCATTCCGAGGACATCAACAGCCACGCCGCATTCTGCCGACCGATCAACTGCGGCAACAGGTATGACGAGGCGGCCTCGGGGGCAACCCCCAAGCTGGTGAACGGGCACTTCAGACGCGCCGTCGAGGACATGAAGGCCAGGTCGGCGTAACCCAGGATCGTCGTGCCGATGCCGAGGCCGACGCCGTTGACCGCGCAGATCAGCGGCTTGGGGAACTCGCTCAGCGCGGTGATCAGGCCGGGGAATCCGTGGGCGCCCTGGACGAAGTCGGGGTTGGTGATGCGCTCCTGCATGTCCCCGAGATCCTGGCCGGCGCTGAACGCCCGGCCGGCTCCGGTGATGATTACGACGGCGACCTCGGGATCGTCGGCGGCGGCCAGCAGCGCCTCGGCGGTGGCGTCATAGAGCGCCTCGTTGAAGGCATTGAGGGCATCCGGACGATTGAGGGTGATCGTGCGGACCCGGTTCTCGTCGTCGATGAGGAGCGTCACGCGGCGAAGCCTAGAGGGTGGTCGCGCGTGACGGGCTGCCAAAGCCCGGCAGATGGGACCTAGCCGCTCGGGACCATCATCGAGTCTGCGGTGAGAGCGTGAGATGAGCCCTAGATGGCGCGCTGAGCGCAGAATCGTTGCTAGCCGTTGCTGTAGACGCGCGTCGGCGCGACCAATACCGCGACGCGACCCTGCTCGACCATCGTCCGGTCGTATTCGTCCCAATCGTCATGTGTGCCACCGCACGCGGAGAACACCTCGCGCAGCAGCAGCCGCAACTGGTCCGCGGACTCCAGCTACGAGGGGCGGTCGTCCGGCCCGGCGAGTTCGGCGGTTCCCTCCACCGACGCCCACTGCCAACCGTTGCGGAACGTCAGCGTCACCGCGGGCCGCGCCCGCAGATTCGCCAATTTCACCCGGCCATACGTGACAAACGCCAGCACCGGTTCGCCACTGGCCGGGTGCGGCACGATCCCGGCGTTGACCAACGACGCCTGGATGGTGTTGTCGGCGCGCACCGTCGACACCACCGCCAGACCTCGGTCGGCCCGTGCCAGCGCGACAGCCTCGTCCAGGGTGGTCATGACTGCTCGGAAACGAAGGGGCTGCGAAAGAGGTAGCGACTGGTGGGCACCGCGTCGATGTTGACGTTGGCCCCGAAAGCCGCTGTGCTGGCGACCATTTGCTCCATACGACTCTGGAGGTCGGCGTCGTCGGCGGCGCCGAAGAACGCGTGCAGGCTGCCCACCGCCTCGATGGGGAAATGCTCCTCGACGATCGCATTGATCACTGGGGCGTCTTCGGTGAGCGCGCGCACCACGTAGTTCTGGACGTAGGTGAACGTCGATTGCGTGGCGATCGCCACCGGTGTGTGGTTGCCGTGCCAGCGAGCCAGCCAGGTGGCCTCGTCCATGTCCGCCGGCCGCCGCAGCAGCGCCATGTTGGCCAGTCCCGGCGACCGCTCGCCGGGTGGAGTCGACGGCGGCGGCAAGGGAGCAGACTCGGTGACGAGGTAGGCGGCGATCTCCTCGGCGTAGTGGCCGAGCAACTCGAGCGCCATCAGCATCTGGTCGCCGTAGTACTGCTGAGTCCACAGACTGACCAGCGCCTGCACCGGCGGATCAAGAACGGTCAACGTCATCATCGAATCGCGGACGTCACGGTCGCGGACGTTGACCGTCAACCCCGGCAGACCCAACGCGAGCAACTCCTGGGCCACCGGCCCGCGCAACTGCTCGGCCCACTCGTCGTCGGCGGTGGCGGTGCGCAGCGTGACTATCACCTTCTCCATGGCGCCGAACCTACCTCAGTCAGTCGCGCAGCCAGCGCGGAGTGATGAAGACGCCGTCAGCTTCCACCGTGATGCCCTCGGCGTCGGAGATATAGCCCGAGACAAAGGTTTTCACGCCGTCGACCCGAGTGATCTGAGCTTCGGCATGCAGCGCCCCGAGCGGGCAGGCCCGCGGATACCGCACGGTGATGCTGCCGGTGAAGCGGGGCTTGCCGTCCGGGCTGGCCGCCTCCCCCAGCACGTGATCCAGAACCAGCGCCGACACCCCGCCGTGAACATGCCCGGGTGGACCCTCATAGGCCGCACCGAGATCGAAGTCGCACCAGTACCGACCGTCGGGATCGCGGTGGATGCTCAGCGGCGGCGCGACCGGGTTGCGCAGGCCGATCACGGCATTGCCCCAACTCATGCTCTGACCAGACGTGGTGCGCTTGACCCCGAAGGCGCCGTCGATCTGGTTGCTTCGCAGCCGGGCGGTCGCGGCGTCGATGTCGGCCTTGACGGCGGCGACGGTGTCGGCATCGACTTCGGTGCGGATCGTGGCGTCGACCAACTCCCGCACCGAGACGGCCAGCGGTTCATAGATCGCCCGCAGCCGTTCGATCTCCTCGGCCGACAGGTCCTCGACGGTGAATTCCAGCACTCCAGCACTAGAGCATGGCGCCGATCGACTGTCGAACGAGGGTCTCGCCGCGCGCTAACAAAAATGACACACAACCGACCCCTGGATGGAACGGGAGCGTCGAGAATCCTCTTAGCGCATGCCGTTCGGACGCGCCAGAAAGGCCTGCCGATGAGCACCGACGTCACCGAGCCCGCGACACCGCCGAGCGAGCTGAAGATTCCGTGGTGGACCCGCGGTGATCTCAACGCCTTCTTCGGGTTGGGTTTCAACATTCTGGTCAACGTCCTGACTCTGACCACGCTGATGATCGGCGTGGTCAAGCTCCCCGCCGACGACGTACTGGGCACCGTCCTGCCTGCGCTCGGTGTGGCCCTGGTGCTGGGCAACCTGTACTACACGTTCTTGGCGCGCCGGTTGGCGCGACGGGAGAACCGCGGCGACGTCACCGCCCTGCCGTACGGGCCGAGCGTGCCGCACATGTTCATCGTTGTGTTCGTCGTCATGCTGCCGGTGTATCTCGCCACAAAGGATCCGATTCAGGCCTGGCAGTCCGGTCTGGCGTGGGCGTTCATGATCGGCGTCATCGTCATCATCGGCGGGTTCGTCGGCCCGTACATTCGCAAGCTCACCCCCCGCGCGGCGATGCTGGGCACGCTGGCCGGCATCTCGATCACGTTCATCTCGATGCGACCCGCCGCGCAGATGTGGGAGGCCGCCTGGATCGGCCTTCCGGTCTTGGCAATCATCTTGATCGGCTTCTTCACCGACGTGAAGCTGCCGGGCAACATTCCGGTCGGCCTGGTCGCGCTGTTGGTCGGCACCGCGATCGGGTGGATCGGTGGGTTCATGTCGGCGCCGGATGTGAGCAAGGCGGTCTCCGACATCGCGATCGGCATTCCCGACCTTCGCCTCGACCTGTTGTGGTCCGGTCTGTCGCATCTGGCACCGCTACTGGGAACCGCAATTCCGTTGGGCGTCTACAACTTCACGGAGGCGATGAGCAATGTGGAGAGCGCGGCCGCGGCCGGGGACAACTACAACCTGCGCAGCGTGTTGCTGGCCGACGGCGCCGGCGCGGTGATCGGATCGGCGTTCGGCTCACCGTTCCCGCCCGCGGTCTACATCGGCCACCCGGGCTGGAAGGACGCCGGCGGGCGGGCGGGCTACTCACTGGCCAGCGGCGTGGTGATCGGACTGCTGTGCTTCCTCGGGTTGTTCGGCGTGCTGGCCGCGCTGCTGCCGGTGCCGGCGATCGTGCCGATCCTGCTTTACATCGGCCTGCTGATCGGTGCCCAGGCCTTCCAGGCGGTACCCCGGCTCCACGCGGTTGCGGTCGTCGCCGCGCTGCTGCCGAACCTCGCGCAATGGGCCAGCGGGCTGATCGACAACGCGTTGAACGCGGCTGGGACGTCGGCGGCCAAGGTCGGCATGGATGCCCTCGGCGGCGCCGGCGTGGTGTACGACGGACTGCAGACCCTTGGTGAGGGCGCGATCCTGGTGGGTCTGCTGCTGGGCACGATGGTGACGTTCATCCTGGAGAAGAAGTTCCGCTACGCCGCGCTGGCGTCGGTGGTGGCCGCGGCGCTGTCGTTTATCGGCCTGATCCACGCGCCGGAGATCGCCTGGGCCGCCAATCCTCAAGTGGCGCTGGGGTATTTGTTCTTCGCGGTGGTGTGCCTGGCGTACTCATTGCTGCCTGGCGCGAAGGAGCCGGTGACGGTCGACGAATCCGATATCGTCGCCGGGCACTAGTCCCTGACGAACGGGACCTCGGCGCCGTCGGCAAGCACGACGTAGAGCCGCCGCCACGGGTCCTCACCCACCAGCCGCCACTGATGACCGGAGCCCACGGTGTCCTCGGCCAGCAGGACGTCGCCGGGGGTCAGGATGAACTCCTCGCCGTCGCGAGTGGTGAACACCAACGTCCCGGCGAGCGTCACGACGAGCTGACGCACCGGCGCGGTATGCCAGGCCAGCGTCCCACCGCTGGCGGTCTCCTCCGCCGTCACCCGGGTCGAGGCCATCGCCGCCGACACCAGGTCGTCGTTGCGTCCTGACGTGAGATCGAGGCGTCCGATCTGGACGTGGGAGCCCCCATCGGGTCCGGTGAACAAACGCACGCAGCGAATCACGGTGCACCCTTTCGTTCTGGTCGGTTGCAACGGTATCGGCACTCGGCGCGCTGCCCTAGGGTGAGCGCATGGCGGTTCCGCTCGGCGACACTGAGCCGTACTACGACCTCGGCAGCTACCACCGGCCCGTCGACACCCCCTCACCGCAAGCGCAGGTGTGGTTCGACCGTGGACTGGTGTGGGCGTACGCCTTCAACCACGAAGAGGCGATCACCTGCTTTGAGCGAGCGCTGGCGCTCGACGCGGACCTCGCGATCGCCCGGTGGGGCATCGCGTATGCGATCGGGCCGAACTACAACAAGGGTTGGGAGGCCTTCGATCCCGTCGACCTGACCGCTTCCCTGGCGCGAGCTCGGATGGAACTGCAGCTCGCCGCCAAGAGCCGCGGCAGTGTCGTCGAGCATGCTTTGATCGCGGCGCTGGCCGCCCGCTTCCCCACCGACGATCCTTCTGACGCGGACGCGCTGGCCGCGGGGCATGTCGCCTACGCCGAAGCCATGACGGAGCTGGCGCGGGCGTATCCCGACGACGTGGACGTGCTGGCGCTGGCCGCCGACGCGTTGGTGAACATCACGGCATGGGCGTTGTGGGACACCGCAACAGGGGAACCGGCGCCCGGTTCACGAGCGGTGGAGGCGAAGGCTTTGTTGGACGCCGCACTGCGCACCGAGGCCGGCCGCGCCCATCCCGGGGTGCTGCACCTCTACATCCACGCGATGGAGATGTCCGCGCATCCCGAGGATGCGCTGCCTGCCGCCGACCTGTTGCGCGGCCTGGTGCCCGACGCCGGCCACCTGCAGCACATGCCGTCGCACATCGACGTGCTGTGCGGCAACTACCGAGACTCGGTGCTGGCCAACCAATCTGCGGTGGCCGCCGATCGGCGCTTCGTCGCCCACGCCGGACCGCTGAACTTCTACTCGCTCTACCGAGCACACGATCTGCATTTCATCGTGTATTCGGCGATGTTCGCCGGCCAGTCGCAGATCGCGCTGCAGGCCGCCGACGAACTGTCCGGACAGCTCACTCCGGAGCTCCTCTCGATCGAGTCCCCGCCGATGGCCGACTGGCTGGAAGCGTTCGTCCCACTGCGGGTGCATGTGCTGATCCGGTTCGGCCGCTGGGACGAGCTGATCGCCGAGCCGCTTCCTGACGATCCCGAACTGTATTGCAGCACAACGGCAACCATCCACTACGGGCGCGGTGTCGCGCATGCGGCCAAGGGGCAGGTGGTCCAGGCTGCAGCTGAGCGGGAAGCGTTCGCGGCGGAGTATGCCCGCGTCCCGGAGTCGCGGTATCTGTTCAACAACACCAGCCGCGACATCCTGGCTGTCGCCGCGGCCATGCTCGACGGCGAGATCGCTTATCGGGAAGGCGATTTCGAGGCGGCCTTCGATCACCTGCGGCGAGCGATCGCCCTCGACGACGCGCTGCCCTACGACGAACCCTGGGGCTGGATGCAGCCCACGCGGCACGCCTACGGCGCGCTGCTGCTCGAACAGGGTCGGGTCGAGGAGGCCGCCGCGGTGTATGCCGCGGACCTCGGCCTCGACCCGACGCTGAGCCGGCCGTGTCAGCACCCGGGCAATGTCTGGAGCCTGCACGGCTACCACGAATGCCTGCAGCGACTGGGACGCGACGCCGAAGCCGGAATCATCGGCCGCCAGCTGGAGCTGGCCAAAGCCCGCGCCGACGTCCCGATTCTGGCGTCCTGCCTGTGCCGGGTCGAGGTTGTCAACCAGGACTGCTGCCACTGAGGCAGTAATCTCGACAGGTGCACGACGGCCTCGAACCTCCCTCGCCGGTCCTTCCGACGCGGCGCGGCTGGCCCGGCCGGGTCGTGCATTTCATCGGCAGCGCACCGATCACCTTCGGCTGGCTGGCGGTGCTGTTTCTGACCACGATCGCCCAGCACCTGCTGCCGCGCTGGCACCTGCTCGAGCTGCTGCGCAAGGACTCGACCAACCTGCACCACCTCGCCTCCGACCCGATCCGCGTGCTGATCACCAGCCTGCTATGGCTCGACGGCGCAGCCTGGTGGCCGTATCTGATCGGGTTCTGCCTCTTTCTGGCACCCGCCGAACGCTGGCTGGGCCATCTGCGTTTCGTGATCGCCGGGCTGATCGCCCACATCGTCGCCACCTATGCCAGTGAGGGATACCTGTACTGGCAGATCCAGGAGGCACTGATCTCACCGCGGTACCTCAACGCCCGCGATATCGGGGTCAGCTATTTCGCCGTTGGCATCGTCGGCCTGCTGACGTACCACATCGCGCGGCCGTGGCGCTGGCTGTATCTGTTCATCGCGCTCGCCTACTGCATCGGGAATGTGGTGATCACCCCAACGTTCACCCCGGTCGGGCACCTGGTCGCGCTGTTCGTCGGGTTCGCCTGCTATCCGCTGGCCCGTGGCCGTCCGGGCTCGCCGGTGGATCCGATGCGGCTGTTGGACCTTTGGCGCTTCCGGCATCCTCCGACACCGGTTGCGTAAGCTCAGACAGCGTGGCGCTCGACGACGAGGACATCCGCCGGCTCGGCCGCTGCGTCGAGCTTGCCCGCACCGCGCTGAACGCCGGTGACGAGCCGTTCGGCTCGATCCTGGTCGACGCCGACGGCACAGTCCTGTTCGAGGATCACAACCACGTGGCCGGTGGGGACGCCACCGCGCATCCGGAGTTGGCGATCGCGCAGTGGTCTGCAGCCAACCTCTCCCCCGATCAGCGCGTCGCCGCCACTGTCTACACCTCCGGCGAGCACTGCCCGATGTGCGCGGCAGCGCACGCATGGGTTGGCTTGGGCCGCATCGTTTTTGCCGTCGCCGGTGAGCAGTTGGCTCGCTGGCTGGCCGAGTGGCAGGCGCCGCTGCCGCCGGTGGCGCCGCTGCCGATCACCACGATTGCCCCACATCTGACGGTCGACGGCCCCGCTCCTGGGTATCAGGACGAGATGAAGACTCTCTACGCCGCGAAGTTCGCGCCATGAGCGACTGGGTGCGCCACGCCATCTGGTGGCATGTCTATCCGCTGGGTTTCGTCGGCGCGTTCCCGGCCACCGACCCACCCGGTCCCGGTGAGCACCGGCTGAGCCGCCTGGTCGACTGGCTCGACCACGCGGTCGAACTCGGCACCTCGGGGATCGCGCTGGGCCCGGTGTTTGCCTCCCGCACCCACGGGTACGACACCACCGACCACTACCGCATCGACCCCCGGCTTGGTGACGACGGCGACTTCGATCACCTGGTCGCCGAAGCGCATCGGCGTGGGCTGCGCGTGCTGCTCGACGGTGTGTTCAACCATGTCGGAACAGATTTCGAGCGTTATCGGCGAGCTGTCGAAGGCACCGACCCCGACGCCCGGGCGTGGTTCCGTGGCCGGCCCGGCCACTTCCATACCTTCGAAGGCCACAGCGAACTCGTCACCCTCAACCACAAGAGCCCGGTTGTCGTCGACTACGTCGTCGACGTGATGAACCACTGGCTGAGCCGGGGCGCCGACGGATGGCGGCTGGACGCCGCGTACGCGGTGCCGGAGTCGTTCTGGGCGCAGGTGCTCCCCCGAGTCCGGGAAGCCCACCCCGACGCGTGGTTCGTCGCCGAGGTGATCCACGGTGACTACGCGGCGTTCGTCGACGGCTCCGGTGTCGACTCGGTGACGCAGTACGAGTTGTGGAAGGCGATCTGGAGCAGCCTCAACGACGGCAACTTCCACGAGCTCGACTGGGCGCTGCAGCGCCACAACGACTTTCTGTCGCGCTTCGCGCCACTGACGTTCGTCGGCAATCATGACGTCACCCGCATCGCCAGCAAGCTGGAGCGCTCCGAGCAGGTGGCGCACGCGCTGGTGCTGTTGTTCACCACCGGCGGCGTCCCTGCTGTCTACGCCGGTGACGAACTCGGATACCGTGGCGTCAAGGAAGAACGGGCCGGCGGCGACGACGCGGTGCGTCCCAAATTCGGCACTCCGCCGGTTCCACTGGACGCCGCCGGGCGCGAAACATGGAATCTGCATCAGTACCTGATCGGTCTGCGCCGGCGAAATCCGTGGCTGTTCGACGCGAAAACAACTGCGCTGCAATTGGACAACCGCGGATACGCCTACGAGACCCGCAGCGGTGACGAGGCGCTGATCGTCGCGCTCAATATCGACGACTCGCCGATGTCGCTGCCGGTGGCCACGCTCATAGGTGGGCAAGCCCAACTGGTGGGTGGCACGGGGGCGCCGCCGGACGAGGTCGTCGACGAGGTGGTTGTCCCGCCGCAGGGCTGGCTGGTGCTGCGGCCGCTATAGCAACTCGAGTGTGCGCGCGTCCTGCTCCCCGCCATAGAACTTGTCAAGCACCGCGAGGAAGTCGGCGTTGTCGTCGGTGGCGTGCGCGAACAGCGTCATCGACGAACGCACCTTGAGGTTGTCGGGCCAGCCGAAGATGTCATTGACCGAGCGGCCGTCGATCGCCGTGACCAGCCGGGCACATTCGCGCAGCCGCGTCCCGAGCAGCGGATGCGCCAGGTATGCCTGCGCCTCAGCGAGCGATTCGATCCCGAAACGCTTTGCCGTTGAACTACTTCCGAGTGTGGCGAGCTGCGGAAAGATGAACCAGATCCAGTGGCTGCGCTTGGCGCCGGCCCGCAGCTCGGCGAGCACCTGGTCATAGACGCGGTCCTGGGCATCGACGAAGCGCTGCAGATCGAACGGGTCCATGCCTCGACTCTACCGTTGCATTCGCGTGACCTTTCCGTTATTGACGCCAGATCAAAGCTGTTGGCGTGCTGGACATCCCGAGTCCAGCGCGTCTCCTGATCGTTAGCGAACCGCGATATGCCACACCGCCGCGCGTGCCGAGTCCGGGCTACGCACCGTGATTAGCTGCCAGAGCACAGCACTTCTCCACTGTGAAACACGTACGAAAGGTGATGGTTTCCGTCATGAAGATCGTCGATAAGTTGCGAGGCACTTGGTTGCGCCGCGTGGCCGCAGCCTTCGTGGCCGCACTAGCTCTGCCCGGCCTGATTGGTGTCGTCGGCGGGTCGGCGACCGCGGCCGCCTTCTCCAAGCCCGGCTTGCCGGTGCTCTACCTCGATGTCCCGTCCGCCGCGATGGGACGCAATATCCGTATCCAGTTCCAGGGCGGCGGCCCGCACGCCGTGTACCTGCTCGACGGCCTGCGCGCTCAGGACGACTACAACGGCTGGGACATCAACACCCCGGCGTTCGAGTGGCTGTACGGCTCGGGTCTGTCGACGGTCATGCCGGTCGGCGGTCAGTCCAGCTTCTACACCGACTGGTACCAGCCGTCGCAGGGCAACGGGCAGAACTACACCTATAAGTGGGAAACGTTCATGACCCAGGAGCTGCCGGCGTACCTGGCCGCCAACTACGGCGTCAACCCGAACGGCAACGCCGTCGTCGGTCTGTCGATGGCCGGTAGCGCGTCGCTGACCTACTCGATCTACTACCCGCAGAAGTACGTCTACGCCGCATCGCTGTCGGGCTTCCTGAACCCCTCCGAGGGCTGGTGGCCGATGCTGATCGGTCTGGCGATGAACGACGCGGGCGGCTTCAACGCGCAGAGCATGTGGGGTCCGTCGTCCGACCCGGCGTGGCGGCGTAACGACCCGATGGTCAACATCAACCAGCTGGTCGCCAACAACACCCGGATCTGGATCTACTGCGGCACCGGTACGCCGTCGGATCTCGACACCTCCGGTGGCGGCGGCAACCTGATGGCCGCTCAGTTCCTCGAAGGCTTCACGTTGCGGACCAACAAGACCTTCATGGACAACTACCTCGCGGCTGGTGGACGCAACGGTGTGTTCAACTTCCCCGCGAACGGCACGCACAGCTGGGGCTACTGGGGCGCGCAGCTTCAGCAGATGATCCCGGATATGCAGCGGGTTCTGGGAGCCACTCCTTCCGCTGGCTGATTTACCCCCGAACAACAGCGAGCCTGTCGCCACCCCCCGGCGGCAGGCTCGCTGCTTTGTCTGTGGGCGCACCTGCGCCGAGCGTCACTCCTGCGTCACGCTGGGCGTTGAGCGTGACTCCAGCGTGACGTTCGGCGCCCGACGGCCGGGGAACAAACTGGAACCACTCAAGGTTGAGTCGGTCAGACTGAACTTTGGAGGATTGATGGCTGAAGCCAAATCTGTGCCGGTGTTGTTCATCAGCGACCCGATCGTCTTGCCCGGAATGGTGGTGCCGATCACGCTCGACGACGCCGCCCGGGCCGCCGTCGATGCGGCTCGCGCGAGCGACTCCGGCAAGCTGCTGATCGCACCGCGCCTCGACGACCGGTACCCCTCATACGGTGTATTGGCGTCAATCGTGCAGGTCGGGCGGATCGCCGGCGGTGCTGCCGCCGCGGTCGTGCGCGGTGAGACACGCGCGCACATCGGCGCCGGAACCACCGGTCCCGGTGCGGCCCTGTGGGTCACCGTCGAAGAAGTGGCCGAGGGCGAGATCACCGAGGCCACCAAGGCGCTGGCCGCCGAATACAAGAAGCTGCTGCTGGCGCTGCTGCAACGCCGCGAGGCCTGGCAGCTGGTCGACGCCGTCAACCAGCTGACCGACCCGTCGGCACTGGCCGACACCGCCGGCTATGCGTCGTATCTGTCCGACGTCCAGAAGCGTCAGCTGCTGGAGACCGAGGACGTGGACGCCCGCCTGCAGCTGCTGATCGACTGGACGGCCGAACACCTTGCCGAGGTGGAGGTCAGCGACAAGATCTCGCAGGACGTGCGCGAAGGCATGGAGAAGACGCAGAAGGAATTCCTGCTGCGCCAACAGCTCAATGCGATTCGCAAGGAGCTCGGCGAGGACGAGCCCGACGGTTCAGACGACTACCGCGGCCGCATCGAGGCGGCCGACCTGCCCGAGAAGGTCCGCGAGGCCGCGCTGCGCGAGGTCGGCAAGCTGGAACGCTCCAGCGAGCAGAGCCCCGAGGGCGGCTGGATCCGCACCTGGCTGGACACCGTGCTGGACCTGCCGTGGAACACCCGCACCGAGGACTCGACCGACCTCAAGGCGGCCCGCGACATCCTCGATGCCGACCACCACGGACTGGATGACGTCAAAGACCGCATCGTCGAATACCTGGCCGTGCGTACCCGCCGCGCACAGCGCGGCCTGCAGGTCGTCGGCGGCCGCGGCTCCGGTGCCGTGATGGTGCTGGCCGGTCCGCCCGGTGTCGGCAAGACGTCGCTGGGCGAGAGCGTCGCACGGGCGTTGGGCCGCAAGTTCGTTCGCGTCGCCCTGGGCGGCGTGCGCGATGAGGCGGAGATCCGCGGGCACCGTCGTACCTACGTCGGCGCGCTGCCCGGCCGTATCGTTCGCGCGATCGGCGAAGCCGGATCGATGAACCCGGTCGTGCTGCTCGACGAGATCGACAAGGTCGGGTCGGACTACCGCGGCGACCCGTCGGCCGCCCTGCTCGAGGTGTTGGATCCGGCGCAGAACCACACGTTCCGCGACCACTATCTGGAGCTGGATCTGGACCTGTCCGATGTGGTGTTCCTGGCGACCGCCAACGTGATCGAGAACATCCCCTCGGCGCTGCTGGACCGCATGGAACTGATCCAGCTCGACGGCTACACCGAGGACGACAAGGTGGCCATAGCCCGCGACTACCTGCTGCCCCGGCAACGGGACCGCGCGGCGCTGACCCCCGAGGAGGTCACGGTCACCGACGAGGCGCTGCGCAAGATCGCCGCGGACTACACCCGCGAACCGGGTGTGCGGCAGTTCGAGCGACTGTTGGCCAAGGCGTTGCGCAAGGCGACCACCGAGCTGGCGGACAACCCGGACCCGCTGACGATCGACGAGCCGGATCTGGTTGGCTACCTTGGCCGTCCACGCTTCACGCCGGAGTCGGCCGAACGCACCGCAGTGCCGGGTGTCGCGACCGGACTGGCCGTGACGGGACTGGGCGGCGATGTGCTCTACATCGAAGCCGGGTCGACCGAGGGCGAGCCGAGCCTGCAGTTGACCGGTCAGCTGGGTGACGTGATGAAGGAGTCGGCGCAGATCGCGCTGTCCTACGTCCGCAGCCACGCCGAGCAGCTGGGTGTGGATCCCGCGGCACTGAACCGCAAGATCCACGTGCACGTGCCTGCCGGCGCAGTGCCGAAGGACGGTCCGTCCGCGGGCGTGACGATGGTGACCGCGGTGGTCTCCATGGCCACCGGACGGCAGGTCCGCTCGGACGTCGGGATGACCGGCGAGGTCACCCTCAACGGCCGGGTGCTGCCGATCGGCGGTGTCAAGCAGAAGCTGCTGGCCGCCCAACGTGCGGGGCTCGCAACGGTTTTCATCCCGCAGCGCAACGAGGCCGACCTGGACGACGTCCCGGCCGAGGTGCTCGAGGCGCTGACGGTGAAGCCGATGACCGATGTCGCCGACATCGTGGCCCAAGCGCTGGAGCCCGCCGCCGAGGCGGCCACGGCTGCGGCCTGACCCGACGCGTGATGCCGGCCCCGACACTTTGTCGGCGGCCGGCATTACCGTCTCTACATGGCCTACGACGAAGACCTCGCAAACCGCCTGCGCGAGCTGCTCGCCGGCGAACACGGCGTCGAAGAAAAGCGGATGTTCGGCGGACTGGCATTCCTGATCAACGGCAACATGGCCGCCTGCGCCAGCGGCAAGGGCGGCCTGATGGTGCGCGTCCCGCCCGACGACACCGCCGAACTGCTGACCCGCGACCACACCGAACCGATGGTCATGGCGGGCCGCGAAGCACGGGGCTGGATCCGCGTCGGCGACGACGGCGTGCGGACCAAGCGTCAGCTGCAGAGTTGGGTGACCCGCGGCGTCGACTACGCGAAATCCCTACCCGCGAAGTGACCCTGGAATAAATCGCGATGAGCCCTGCTTGTCGCGTGCATGACCCTTCCCGTCCGCGTTGCCGTCCAGATCCAGCCAGCCGACACCCCTGACTACGCCACGTGGCGCCAGGCCGTCCTGCATGCCGAGGAGATCGGCGTCGACGTCATCTTCGGCTACGACCATTTCCACGCACCGTTCATCGAGTCGATCGTCGACGCGAAACCGGTGCTGTCCCAAGTCCAACCGGATGTGAACAACTTCGAAGGCTGGACCGCGCTGGCCTCCTGGGGCGAAATCACCACGCGCGCCGAGCTGGGGCTGCTGGTATCGGGCATGGGCTACCGCAATCCCGATCTGCTCGCGGACATGGCCCGCACGGTCGACCACATCAGCGGCGGCCGGACCATCCTCGGCGTCGGTGCCGGATGGTACGAAAAAGACTACACCACATACGGTTTCGACTACGGAACCGTCAAGTCGCGGGCTGATGCGTTCGATGAGGGTCTGTTGCGCATCGAGCGCCGATTCCAGCTGCTGCATCCGGCGCCGCTGCGCAAGATCCCGATCCTGATCGGTGGATCCGGCCCCAAGCGCACGTTGCCCGCCGTCGCGCGCCACGCCGACATCTGGCACACCTTCCTGCCCATCGACTCCTACCGCGAGGCCAGCGCCCGCGTCGCCGAGCTGGCCGTCGGATTCGGGCGTGCCGACAGCGATATCGAACGCTCGACCTTCTTCACCGGTGCGAAGTCGGCCGACGACTACCTGGCCGCCGGAGCAACCTTGTTCCACACCGAGGTCCGCGCGTCCGAGGGCAAGTACGACCTGAGCACGGTCGAGAAAATGGTCGACTGGCGCGACACCAAACGCTGATATCTCTTACGCCGGAATGACGTCCCGTTTCGTCAGCTCGTTCCGCGGGTATCGCCTGGCAGATGGACGATGCGGAAGCCAGGCGGCTCATACAGCGACTGCGCCAGCACGCGGGCCGGACGTATGCCGCCGAAGCGGGAATCACCCTGCGGGACACTCCGATGCCGCTGTTCCAGCTCATGGTGCTGTGCATGCTGGCCAGCAAGCCGATCGATGCCTCGATCGCGATGCACGCGGCCAGGGAGTTGTTCCGGGCCGGGTTGCGCACGCCTCGGGCGGTGCTGGCGGCCAACCGGCAGACGATGATCGACGCGTTCGCCCGGGCGCACTATGTGCGCTATGACGAGAGTTCGGCGTCCCGGCTCACCGAACTGGCCACTCGCGTCAACGACGACTACCGCAACGATCTGCGCAACCTGGCCCGCATCAGCAAGCCCGACGTGCGATCCGCCAAGCAGCTGATCAAACAGTTCACCGGCATCGGCGACACCGGATCGGACATATTCCTGCGCGAGGTCCAAGACGTCTGGCCCTGGGTACGGCCCTACTTCGACAAGCGCGCCCTCGACAGCGCCGAGCAACTCGGACTCCCCCGTGACCCCGAGAAGCTCGCCAGTCTCACCGGCCGCGTGATCGCGCCGCTCGCCGCGGCGCTGGTGCGGGTTTCCCTGGACGACGACGTGCGGCAGCGCATCGCCGGCTGAGCCGTGACCGTCCGGATCGGCACCTCAGGGTGGTCCTATGACCACTGGGACTCGGTGCTGTACCGCCCGGGCCTGCCGGTGGCCAAACGGCTGGCCCGCTACGTCGAAATGTTCGACACCGTCGAACTCAACGCCAGCTTCTACCGGTGGCCCAAGGACGCCACCTTCGAAGGCTGGCGGACGCGACTGCCCGACGGGTTCACGATGACGGTCAAGGTGCACCGCGGCCTGAGCCACTACCGCCGCCTCAACAACCCGGAACCGTGGATCGACCGCCTCGAACGCTGCCAGCGCGCGTTGGGCGACAAGCGCGAGGCGGTGCTGGTGCAACTGCACCCCGACCTGGAACGAGACGACGCCAGGCTCGAGCACTTCCTGTCGCTGGTCCCCGACTGGATCCGGGTCGCCGTCGAGATGCGGCACCCGACCTGGGATGCCCCCGCGGTCTACGAGATCCTCGAGCGCTACCGCGCCGCCTACGTCGTGATCAGCGGGCCGGGGATGCCCTGCGTGCTGCGCGCCACCACCGACCTGGTCTACGTGCGGATGCACGGTCCCGATACCGCGCCGATCTATGCCGGTGACTACACCGAGGACGACCTGCGCTGGTGGGCCGACCGGATCCGGGAATGGGAGGACCAGGAGCGCCGGGTGCTGGTCTACTTCAACAACGACGGGCACGGCCACGCCGTGCGTAATGCGTTGCGGCTGCGCGAGTTACTCGGCGGATGACTCCAGCAGACGCCGTCGCGCCGTCGCGAATTCGCTGTCGGTGAGGTCGCCACGGTCGCGCATGGTCTTCAAGGTCTGCAGTCGTTCGGCCACCTCGGGCGGCAGGTCGTCGGGCTGCGGAGCGGCCCGGACAATGGGTTCGTCCTCGACGAGCTCGATCAGCTGCGGCCCGGTCGGATCGACGCGCACGGCGAGCCGGTCGTCGGCCTCGGGTAGCTCACCGAGGGTGAACGTCGCGGTGACCCGAGCCTCGTAAGGTGCTGTGCCATCGGGCCGTTCGACGCGCAGCCGCAGTACGCGACGGCTGGCGTCCTTGTTCACCACGACGTTGAACGTCGGCCTGATGACCTCGAGCACCACGCCGCTGGCCGCGACCCCGCCGCTGCGCAGCTGGTCCACACGGGACACCTCGACGACCAACCATGCGGCATAACCGACGACGAGCGCGGTCCACAGCACCAGCCACCACATCGACAACGGCGTGGTCCAGTCAGCGGCCCACGGCACTACCGAGGCGATCACCCAGCCCAGCACCGCCGGGCGCGGCGACCGGCGTGAGATCGCCAGGAACACAACGAACTGCGCGATGTAGCCGCCCAGCCAGACGGCGAGCACACCGCCCTCGGCGGAAGTGGCACCGGCATGGTCGAGCAGCCGGGTGGCGGTCAGCGCCGGCGCGACGATCAGCACCCACCACAACGCCGAGAGCGCCGCTATCGTCCGCCACATCACTGGGCCACGGTATACGCCCGTCACGCTCCCACCACGTCACAGGCGGGTGCCAGCACGGTGACCAGCCCAGCCGAACCATCCACCCGGACCCGCATCCCGCTGCGCAACGTCGCCGGGATACCGGCCACGCAGGGGACGCTCAACGCCGCGTCACCCAGCATCACCCCGCCCGGGGTCAGCACAGCGGCCGGTGTGCCCAGCAGGGTCACCGATTCGATGTCGGCTCCTGCGACGACGGCGATGTCATCGTCGGTGAGGCCCGCGTCGGCGGCCGAGTCGACCACCCGGATCGTGCCTTCCGCAACACCCGCGACCACGCCGGTCCCGTGCAGTTCATCGGCCACCTGTGCCGGGTCCGGCGCATCGACCGGGGCCCACGCCGTGTCGATGACGGCGGGCAGGCGGAGGGTCTGCAGCCGCTCGCGCTCGGCGATGCGGCGCTTGATGCGCAGCCGTGTGTCGGCGGGGACGGCCAGCGCCTCCTCGACGGTGAGCTGGAAGACGTCGTCGAGGGCCGCGATCTTGTCCGCGGCCATCAGCCGGCGGCCCAATTCCCGTACCGCAAGCCGCAATTGGTGGGTGAACCGCAGCGTGGTGTCATATGCCACCGCCCGGCAGGCCTGCGCGCCGGGTACCGTCGGATCTTCGTGATAGCCGGAGCCGTGCACCCGGATGGCCGCCGCCAACACAGCGTCGGGACGGTCGCCAACCGTGCGCGTCGCGAGTTCGACGCCGCCCGGCCCGCGATGCCCGACATGGGCCAGGGCGGCCTCGAACGCACTCGCCAGCATCGGGGCGCCGGTGCGGGCGGCCGCCATATCGCCGGCCTCCAATGCCGCGCGGGCATACGGATGCGCACGCAGCACGCGCGCCAGCGAGTCGATCTCGGTGCGGATGCTCACCATCTGCTCCGCGCCGTCGAGGTGCGCGGGAGCCACCTCGGCGAGCAGGACCGCGAGCGCGGTCAACGTCCATCCTTCGTGAATTCGACTGCGCAGCAGTCGAATCCGAGCATCGAGCTGGGCGTCACGCAGCAGGGCGACATCGCGCCGCTCGGCGTCGGCGGCGTGCCGGTAGTCCCGCAGATGACGGTTGTACATACGGGCCGAGGCGAGCAGGCGAGTCGTCGAGAGCGCACCGGTGACCGCCGCCAGCAGACCGGGGCCCGCGGTTGCGTCATCGCCCGCGGCGCGCAGCCGCCGAGACAGGGCGGCCGCCCGGGAGGGCAGCCGCGGCTCTGCGGCCGCCAGGGCCGAGGCGCCCAGGTAGATCCGGTGGCCGAAGGACGCGACCAACCTGCTCTCCCATTCGTGCGCGACCGAGTCACGAAGCTCCAGCAGCGCAGACAGCGACCGTCCGGCCAGTCGCAGCCCGCTCAGGTGGAGATCCAGCGACATCGGCGTGAACGGGCCCGCGCCCGCATCACTCAGCGGGCTCGCGACGAATACCGGGAAGCGCGGGTCGATCCGGTCGTCGAACTCGCCGTCGAGCCCTTCGGGCGCAGCACCGCCGCCCGCCGCCCGCGGCACCGTGGTGACCGGCAACGGGATTCGTCCGGCGACGGCGACCGCACCGGCCGAGCCGATCTTGCGGCCCTGCAGCCCACGCACCGTATCGGCAATGGCATCGCTTGCGCCCCAGCCACATTCGAAGTCCCACTCGGTACGCAGCGGGCTCAGATCGAGCGGCGGGCACAACTGCGGCCAACCCGACACGCCGCGGACCCTGGGGTGCGGGTCCACCCCGGCGAGCAGCCGGCTGGCGGAGACCACGGTGGTGACGTCGGCTCCTGCCAGGTCGACGATGCCGGTGCGGTCGGTAGCGACGGCGAGGACCAGGAACCGGATCAGGTCGTCGATGTGCACCACATGCAACGACCCTGTCGCGGCACCGCTCAGCAGAGCCGCCACCGAGCGGCACACCAGAGCGTTGGTCTGCCTTCCCACCGGAGCGGCGATGCGAACCACGAGGTTCGGCGCCCAGCCGGTGCTGACCAGATCCTCGACCTGCTGCCAGCTGCGCGGAGCCAGCAGCGACAACGACGGGAACACGATCCGCGCACCACCGCGGGCTGCCGCGTCACACACCCGGGCGACGTCGGCGGGACGGGTCGCCGCGTGGCTGTCGTCGGGCAGGGGAATCACGACATCCGCCAGCTCGGCCAACCGGTACAGAACCGGGTGGCTCAGGGCCGCACCGACGAAGTCGACACCCGGATCGAGGTCACGGTGGGGACACGCGGCGATGCCGTACACGTCGTGACCGGCTGCCAGCAGGCTCTGGGCGAGGGCGCGACCTAGCTCTCCGGTGACCTCCGTGAGCAAGATCCGCATGCCACGCCCCTAGTTCCCCCGTCGTACTGCGACGAGAATAAGCAGGTCGCGACGAAAAAATCGACCTTTCGACTCCCGAGGGGACGCCGATCAGGACAGGCTGGCCCGGCCGTCGGCATGCACGCGGACCTTGGCACCGGCGATGTCCTCGGCCACGGTGACAGCCGCCGCGTCCGCGTCGTCGATGACGGCCATCGCGCGGGCGTCCTCGGTGGTCCGCACCGTCAGGAACGCCTTCTCCGGACGTCCGTCGCGGTCGAACGGCGTGGTCCAGGACTCGACCGTGCCCTCGCCCTCCCACTCGACCACCGCGGTGCGGGTGGGTTCGCGATCGACCTCGGGCTGCACGTCCTCCCAGCGGAACGCGGCCGGCGGCGGGGTCGCGCTGTAGACACCGAAGCTGTGCTTGGTCAGGAAACCGCCGTTGGCGGTGATCAGGCCATAGGCGCCGGGTTCGGCGCGCAGCAAGCCGGCCATCGTGGCGATCGAGTGCATGACGTAGTTGTTCCACGGGCCACCGGCGAAGGTCAGACCGCCGGTGACGGTCAACGGCCGCTTCGGGTCGTCCGTGGACAGGCCGAGTTCGGCGGCAGCCACCTGTACCGCTGACGGGAAGCACGAGTAGACGTCGATGTGCGCGAGGTCGTCGACGCCGACACCGGCCAGTTCGAGCGCGCGGCGCCCGGCGATGCGGATCGCCGGTGAGCGGTGCAGCTCGTGGCGTTCGGCCACCGCGTAAGTGTCATGCGAGTCGGTGCCGGCGTAGGGGAACACCCACTGATCTCGCGGGATCTGCAACTCTCCTGCCTTCTCCGCCGAGCACAGAATGACGACGGCGGCCTGGTTGACCATGTTGTTGGAGTTCATCAACTTCGGATAGGGCCAGCTGATCATCCGATTGTCCGGGCCGGCCTGCCCGATCTCCTCGGCGGTGCGCGGCTCGCGACTCCAGGCCTGCGGGTTGTCCGCGGCCACCGCGCTGAACCGTGCCCACAGCTCGGCGATCCGGCGCTGATGGACCTCGACGCTCTCGCCGCTCGCGATCCGCAGCGCCTGCTCGAAGAGCGGATAGACATGCGACGGCAGCAGCAGGCCGATGCGCTCCTCGGCGGGGCTCGACATCGGCACCTCGTCCTCGGCGCCCGGCGGCACGGCGACGTCCTCGCCCTGACGCGTCCAGTCGGGTTTGATTCCCTTGCCCTGCAAGCGCTTCCGGGTACGCCACGTCTCTCCCCCGGCCAGCAGCACGACATCGGCGCGGCCCTGCTGAATGTCGAGGCAGGCCTGGTTGACCAGGGATTGCGGGGTGTTGCCGCCGACCCCGGTGTAGTACGTCGACGGATTGCGGGCGCCGATCCGCTGGCCCAGCAACAAGCCCGGATCGCGGTAGCGCCACGAGAGCAGGTTGACCACCCGGATGGCGTCCACGGCCTGCAGCACCGCCGGGCCGGCGGCCTCGCGGGCGGCCGCGGCCATCAGGTCGACGGGTTCGATCTGCGCCTCGTCGCGCTGGTTGATCTGTCCCACCGCGACCAGTACCGGCGTCCGAGGATCCATCGACGGCCCCTATCTGTAGTCGTGGCGGCTGTTGACGCCTGTCAAAACCTAGCATCGGCCGACAGCCGGTCCGATGGCGGTTCTCGGCCGCGCCGACGGTCATGCCAGGATGGCGCCATGACGGTCGTTCTGGTGCATGGCAATCCGGAAACCGATGTGATCTGGGGCCCGCTGGTCGAGGCGCTCGGTCGCGACGATGTGGTGCGGTTGTCGCCGCCGGGGTTCGGCGCGCCGCTACCCGACGATTTCCCGGCGACCATGGTGGCCTACCGGGACTGGCTGATCGGTGAGCTGGAGGGTTTCGACACCCCGGTCGACCTCGTCGGCCACGACTGGGGTGGCGGTCATGTGCTCAATGTCGTGATGAATCGTCCCGAGCTGGTGCGCAGCTGGGCCAGCGACATCGTCGGAGTGATGCATCCCGATTACGTCTGGCATGACATGGCTCAGGTGTGGCAGACCCCCGGCGCTGGAGAAGAAGCTATCGAGGCGATGGCCGGCAGCTCGCACGATGACCGGGTCGCCCTGCTGACCGGGATGGGCATCCCGGCCGCCGTCGCCACCGAACTGGCGCTGGCGCAAGGACCCGAGATGGGCCGGGCCATCCTTGCCCTGTACCGCTCTGCCGCGCAGCCCGCGGTCGCCGAGGCGGGCCGTTTCCTGGCCAACGCCACAGCCCGCCCAGGGCTGTCATTACTGGCAACCGAGGACACCTACGTCGGCACCGATGAGCAGCGACGCGCCGCGGCCGAGCAGGCCGGTGCCCGCACCGAGGTGCTCGAGGGGCTCGGGCACTGGTGGATGCTGCAGGATCCGGTGCGCGGAGCCAAGGCGCTGACCGACTTCTGGGATTCGCTGGACTGACGGCTACGGCCGCAAGGCCACCCGGATGCAGCCGTCGTCCTTGTTCTTGAACATGTCGTAGGCCTGCACACCCTGCTCCAGCGGGAGGTCGTGGGTGATCAGCTTCGCCGGGTCGAGATCGCCCTGCTGCACGTAGTCGAACAGCCGCGCCATGTACCGCTGGCCGTGCTGCTGGGCCGACTTGAAGGTCAGACCCTTGTTGGTGACGACGCCCATCGAGAACTTGTCGGTCACGCCGTAGACGCCGAGCACCGACACCACCCCACCCTTGCGGCACGCCAGGATCGCCTGCCGCAGCGCGCTGGCGCGGTCGGTCTCCAAGTGCAGCAGTTGCTTGGCCCGGTCGTAGAGCTGTTGGACACCGGTGCCGTGGCCTTCCATACCGACCGCGTCGATGCACGCGTCCGGGCCACGCCCGCCGGTCATCTCCCGCAGAGTCTCATGCACACTCTCGACGGTCGTGTAATCGATTGTCTCCAAACCGTATCCGTCGTGGGCCAGTGTAGGTTCCACTTTCACATGGCGGATGCCGTCACCTCTCACAGCGCCTTTCCAAAATTCCACTCAAGATGGCGGACGCCAATTCCGTTTTTCGTGGCGGATCCGAGAACCACACGGTTGTCCAGATCTTGATCGGCTTACTGGAAGCGAGATATCACCGCGACTCCGGTGTCCGGCCGCAGGGCTCGCGTCGCGGTCACTCTCGACGACATCAATGACGAGTGCCGAGCCTGGGTCGTAGCCGGTCGCGTGTCTCAAGAATCACCAGGCGCCCCTCGTCGGCAGAGAGTCGCGAGGGCCTTGACGCAGCAGCGTCTGCATCCCTCTTGATCAGGTCCTGGTCATCCGCCGTGACCACCGTGGGAGCCTCATCAGCGAGCCTGCGGTCGTGTCGGTGCGCTCGCCCGCGCGCATCTCACTATCGGGGCTGGTGAGGATGCAGGCTGTCGATCGACGCGGTCGACAGCCGCAGACAGCAACCCCGCATTCGTTACGCGCCACTACAGGCTGCTTCGGCTGGTCGCTCGCCGCGGCTTCGTGACTGCCGCTGCATCCCATCGCACACTCGCATCAGACCCAATTACTTCTGCAAGCCAACTGATCGATTCAGTCTGCACCCATTATCAACAGCTCAATTTCGAAAATGCTTGCCGTATTCTTCGAGGCAGCTTGAGGACTCACTTTTAACGTCAGCCCTTCCGCTTCCGCCTGATCGGCGTTGACTCGACGGCCTTGGCGCGCTTAGCAGCTCGGCGCTCCCTGATGGACAGTGCGGGTTTTCGAAGATTCTTGCCCGGATATTTGTCAGCCATTGACGCTCCTTTATTTGAAGTGGCGACCACCTGCCCCGACCATACGTCAGAAAAAATAATCAGCAACTCACGTGCTCGCACCGAAACCTGAATTGAGCGGCCCCGCGCGCATTCCACACTTATCAAGCGGCTTTGTCGGATACGCACAACCGGGCATCGGCGGATTGTCCGGTTCGAGCAAACGTAGCGGCCGCCTCCACGCCAGGATGGAGATACCAACCAAAGTTCAACTGTGGAGGCACGTGATGGGCAGCGTTGAGCGCCTTGACGGCGGACCGCGATCGGCCATCGTGGTCGGTGCGGGCATCGTCGGATTGTCGACGGCGTGGTTCCTGCAGGAGCGCGGCGTCGATGTCACCGTGCTCGATCGCACTGGCGTGGCCGCCGGAGCATCGTGGGGCAACGCAGGCTGGATCGCACCGGCACTGACTCTTCCGTTGAACTCCCCGGCGGTGGTTCGCTACGGTCTGCGCGCCCTGCTCGACTCCACCGCCCCGTTGCACATCCCGCTCACCGCTGACTCGGCGTTGGGGGTGTTCCTCATGCAGTTCGTCGCCAACTGCCGCCGATCGTCGTGGAACCGCGCTGTGCGGGCAAACGTGCCGCTCAACGATGAAAGCCTCGAAGCATTCGACGTACTCCTCGCCAATGGAGTCGAGGCGCCGGTGACCGACGCGCCGATCACGGCGCTGTTCCGCAACACCGAGGCAGCAGAGCGCATGATGCATGAGCTTCACTCGTTCGAAACCGCCGGGCAGACAACGTCTGTCACCGCACTGGCCGGTGAGGCGTTGCGCGAACAAGTGCCGCTGGCATCACCGGCGATAACCGCCGCGTTGAGCGTCAACGGCCAGCGCTTCATCGACCCGGGACGTTTCGTGCACGCCCTGGGCCGCGCGGTCGTCGACCGGGGGGCAACGATATGCCTTCTGGAAGTCAGCAACGTGCAGTCCTCGGGCAGTGGGGTCACGGTGTATCCGCGCAGCGGCAAGCCGCTGACCGCCGATACCGCGGTGATCGCCACCGGCGCGTGGTTGTCCCGGCTGGCGGGCTCCCAGGTGCGAGTTCCCGTGCAGGCCGGCCGCGGCTACTCATTCACGGTGCCCGTCGACCGTCCCATACCCGGCCCCATCTATCTGCCCGACGTGCGGGTGGCCTGCACGCCCTACCAAGGCGCGTTGCGCGTCTCGGGCACCATGGAGTTCCGCGACCCGTACGAACCAGCCATACCAGCGCGGGTGGACGCCATAGTCTCCTCTGCCAAGCCCTTGTTGGAAGGGGTGCGCTGGGCCGACCGCGACGACATCTGGGTTGGTCCGCGCCCGATCACGCCCGACGGCCGATCCCTGATCGGGGAGGTGTCGCGAGGGGTCTACGTCGCCGGCGGCCACGGCATGTGGGGACTTGCGCATGGCCCGGTAACCGGACGACTTCTCGCCGAATACATCACGACCGGCAAGCAACCCGAAGCACTGCGCGAATTCGACCCGCTGCGCCGAACGGGCCGCTAACCCCTCCAGAATCCCTGAACCCGCCCCTCAAGGGCCCTCGAGTCGTCAGGGGCGGCGCTCTGCGACGGCCCGCCCCTGACGACATCCCCGCTTCAATGAAAGGAATCCCTCAAAATGACTAGCACCGAACCCGTTTGGATGACCCGAGAGGCCTATACGCGGCTGCAGACCGAACTGGCCGCCCTGCGTTCACGCCCCACCACCGAAGTCGCTGAGGACTCGAGGGACAACGACCAGCCTCTCGTCACGAAGTTCGCAGCGCGACAAGCACGCATCCGCCAGATTCAGGATCTGCTGACCAATGCGGTGGTCGGTGAGGACCCGCCCGACGACGGTATCGCCGAACCGGGAATGGTTCTGACCGTGCGCTACGACGACACCGGTGAGATCGAAACGTTCCTGTTGGGCGTGCGCGGCGTCGAAGACGCCGATGTCGACGTGTACTCGATGCAATCACCGCTGGGCAGCGCGATCGCCGGCGCGCGCTCCGGTGAACAGCGCACCTACTCCATCCCTAGTGGGGCCAACCTGCCCGTGACGCTCCTCACGGCGGTGCCCTACGGTATGCACGCCCCGGATCAGACTCGGTCACCGTCCGTCCCGCCGCAAGGCAACGCCCCTGGGCGAGCGGAGGCCGCTCAGAGGAACAGCGGGCGCACGGCCAGGGGTACATCGACACCCCGTGTCGCCGCCCGATCCGCCACCTGAAGGGTGTCGGAGCGCTCAGCAACGATCTGGTCGTCACCGGGACCGAGCGGCGCATGGCCGCCGTACCCACCAAGTGGGCCGCACGCCCGTCGCGATCCAACACCCCGTGTCGAGGTGCAAGCGAGTCTTCTAGTACAGCAACACCATTCGTGACCACTCGCTCGTGATATGAAAAGGAAATAGCATGCCCACTACGCCACGCGTGTGGATCTCAGCGCAAGCCCATGAGCGGTTGAATCAGGAACTGGGCACCCTGCAGTTCCTGTTCTCTGCAGGTGTCGCTGATGATGCCGACGAAAACGCCACCGCCGTCCGACACGCGTGGGCGACACGGATTCAACAGCTTCATGACCTGCTGATCCACGCCATCGTCGGCGAGGACCCCCCCAACGATGGGATAGCCGAGCCCGGAATGGTCGTCACTGTCCGCTACGACGCCACCGGCGACACCGACACATTCCTCTTAGGCGTGCACAGTGCCGAATACGCCGACATGGCGGTCTATTCCATCCAATCCCCTTTGGGCGCCGCGATCGCAGGCGCACGCGCCGGTCAACGTCGCACCTACCAACTGCCCAATGGTCCCGCCCTGGCCGTCACGCTGCTCAAAGCAGTGCCCTACGGCCTTCACACCGCGGACCAGAACCGGCCCGGAGCGCGCTGAAGATCGCAAAGCATCTCCAAAAGATCACGCCCAGAAGCAATTGAGAGGAAGTCACGTGTCGCTTACTAACCCCTTTCTCATCGCCCCGAATGACCCACTGAACCAAGCCCACCACCGGATCCGGGACCACGAAGCAGACGAACCAGAGCTAGGCGCCCACATCAGACCCGCGCGCGCCGTCACAACCGGTCGCATCCACCAAGATCACGCGCGCTCCGCCGGCGGACTCGCCCCGAGTCCGGTCTCGTCGCGTGACGATGCCATCCGCACGGGTTCGACATCGGCGATCAACGAGGCAAGCTCACAACCGAGCGAGCCCGGCCCCTTGCAGTGCACTCACAGGAACAAGACGACAAACGCGCTGCGCCAGTCTCCACAGCTCCAGTAGCCACGAAGCGGACGAAAACGCGGCGATCCCATGTTGTTTGACGACGTCGACCCGGTGGGGGTCATCTTCATCCTCGTTGCCCTGGTGTGGCTCGTCGCTTCCATCCTGTACGGGCGCGATGACCCCTGATGACGACAAACGTCCTTCGTTGCAGTTCACGGACAACGCGAACGCGTCTACGCCGTTAGGCACCCGATGACGTTAACCCACATCGACCACACCTGACACCCACCAACCCCGCAGGACGCCAGTTGGGTCATCGGGGTCTGCCCCGGGCATAGCCACTACCGCCACGGTACGCGGGGGAATGGCCCACGCTCCAGCGACAGGCCGACTGCTCGCCGAACAAATCACGACCGGCAAGCAGCCCGAGGTTCAACGCGAGTTTGACCCAGCGTTCTCCGATAAGAGCGCGTCCCGGCGCCGAATCGGTCGAACACGCTAGCCCCCCGGCCTGCGAGTAGAACTGTGTCGATGTCGTCGTAGTAGAAAGTGAGGACCATGCCGGGTTCGGCAATCCAGTCGCGTGGGTCTTCAGCGATAGCTGCGTCGTGCACGGGTTCGTCAAACACGATGCGCCGTCGCGAGGGCAGCGAGCCCCTCGGTGTGCCGGTAGAGGTCGGACGGTGCCGTCATCGAGTCGTGTTGGGTGCTGGTCATTCTGGTGGACCTTTCGATTTGGGTGTCGTCAGAGGCGGGCGGCGACCCCATCGACTCGCGTAAGGGTCGGGTTTACGACGCCTTCGCCAGGTCGCGGAGGAATTAGCGCAGTAGTCGGCGCAGCGCATCGAATGTGCACCAACGCTTCGGGTTGTTTACCGGTGGTGATTCGTTCGGCCAGAGCCCGCTCGTAACGGGGCCGTGCGCCAGTTCCCACTTCCCGTAGTGCCCGCCACATACACGCCGCGCGCAATTTCACCGATGAGGCCGCGACCGTCTGGGGTTATCGGTGCCTGAGCTGGATACGGCTCTGACTTCCTCGGGTGCGCCGGCGGGGCCCGCTCAGATGTCGCTATCCAGTAGTGAGCTGGCCGAGCGATGCGTGTGTCGGGCACGATGGCGTTCCGCGACCGGCATGAGCCGGTGATACCACAGCGGTCTGCGCTGGGCCGAAAAACTCGCGGACGATCGGACTTCGCGATCCCCGACAAATCTCTCTGGCGACAGCAGTCGTGTTGCCGCATCGACAATTCGGGCCGTGCGGAGCTTACGGGAATAACAAGGCAAGCGGCGTTCTATGTTTTCTCACGTATGGTGGGTGCCAGTGGTTGCCACTTCGCATAAAGGAGCGACAATGGCTAATAAATCTGCAGGAAAAAAGTCTTCGAAAACCCGCACTGTCCCTGAAGGAACGTCGGGCTATGAAGCGCGCCAAGGTGATAGAAGCGACACCGCGTGCGCGCAAGCGCAAGGGCTGACGCTCACCCTGGAGTTTTGTGCCTTCTTGTAGAGTTGGCACAATTCTAAAAACACTCTACTGGCTGCGAACCCATTGATTGCACCGCTCTCGTCACTGCCGCGCCATTTGATGGTCGCATGAATTCCTACCGGTACGTGAGCGTTATAAATAGCAAAATGAAAAAATGTACACTCGCGTGCGAGTCATCCAAGACGCCGCTGACACAATCACTCGACTGACGTGGCTTCCTGGTTGACCAGACTGCTCGTGCCGAAGGATTGAGGTTTCAGAGTCGCCGCTCTCCAGGTGCTGGAATTGAGTGCGGCCAGGTCCCGTCACGCCGTCGGGTCAGTTGTGTCGCATGTTCGGTCATATCCTGGGCCGCCCTGTCGGCACAGCGGCGTGAGCCACGAAGCGCAGGCTCCCTGAACGGGGGCTGCCAGTTGCCATCGTCTCGAAAACGGCGCGCCGGGCCGCGCAGCGAATTTCCTCAAAGCCCAGTCCTGAACAAGTCCGCCCTCGGCGGCGATGTTTCCCTTGCAGCAAGGCAGCCTCCGCTTGAGATCTCGAGCGTTGTGAATAAGCTGCTTCGACTGATGCTAAACATCGAGATCAGCGGACGGCACGCGGACTTGCCCGCCACCAATCGATGGAACTCGATGCGGCTCAGCAGAAGCAACTCCTGCGGCTCTACGAACACGTTGAGCCAATTAGCGTGCTGAGGTCTAGTGGCCGGTTCGGCGCAGCGGGTCGAATTCGCGCAGGGCTTCGGGTTGCTTGCCGGTGGTGATCTGTTCGGCCAACAGCCGGCCGGTGATTGGGCCGTGCGTCAAGCCCCACATGCCGTGTCCGCCGGCCACGTAGATCCCCGGTGAGACTTCACCAATCAGCGCGCGGCCGTCGGGTGTGATGGCGTGCGCGCCAACCCATACGTCGCTGCGTTCGCTCCAGCGCACATCGGATAGAAAGGGCGTGACCGAGGCGACGAGCGCCTCCACACGGTATGGAACGCGGGCGCTGTGCGGGTGACGGAATTCCATGGTCCCCGAAACACGCATGGCGCCTGCGTGCGGCGTGCACGCCGCCCGCGCGCTTGGCAGGTAGATGGGGCTCGGTAGGGGGCGCTGCACCGGAACGGTAAACGAGTAGCCATGAGCGGCCTGTACCGGCACTCGCACCCAGCGGGCCGCCAGCTGCGACAATCGTGCACCGGTGGCGATCACCGCGGCGTCGGCAGCCAAAACTTTGCGACGCGAGTACACCGTGACGCCGTTGCGAGAGCTGGCTACATCGGTGATTTCAAGCCTGTGCATCGCGGCCCCGCGGCTGGCCACGGCACGGCCCAGAGCGTCGACAGATCGGCGCGGGTCAATGACGCGCTGGGTGTTGACGTTGAGCCCGACGGTGATTGCCGGTGAGACAAGAGGCACCTGCTCACGTAAGGCCTCACCCGACAAACCGGTGACATCGGTTGGCTGCCCGGCTTTTTCGAGCTGGCGTAGCTGCCATAGCGCGTGGTCGGCTTCTTCGGTGCTGCTAAACAACGCGGTGATAGGTGTGTCGGTCACTGGCGCATCGACACCGTTGGCGATGAGCACGTCGAAAGCCTCGATGCAGTCCTCGTTGAGTGCCACATTGGCCCGGAGGGCTCGTTTCCACGATTCGCGCTGGCAGTGACTGAGGAACTGTGAGAAGAAGGTCCGGCGCCCGATGTCGGCGGTCAACGGAATGTGTAAGGGAGCCGTCGGGTCGCGGAGGGCCCGCAGTCCGTGGCGCAGCACGCCCGGAGAGTTCAGCGGCAACGCTAGGCCCGGGGCGATCCAGCCGGCGGTGCCTGCCGACGCGCCGGCGGCCACCCCGGCGCAGTCCACGACGGTGACGTCGACTCCGCGCTCCTGTAAGAACCACGCTGTCGACAACCCGACGATGCCCGCACCGACGACGATCGCCGATCGGGGGCCGCTGTCGATCCGTTGGCCGCCGACCATCACACACCTCCACGCCTAGGCTTCTTGACTGGTACTTCCATGCTGGCGTGGACGGGTGCTGCAGGGCTTGCGGGGACCCGACAACGGTGGAGTCGACCGTTGTCGTGCTCCAACAACGCGTCCGGTGATCGTGATTTACATTCCGCGACCGCGGCTTTCAGCGACGCAAGGACAGTGCTATGCGGTGTCGGTAGCCGCTAGTTCGATCATCATGGCCAGCCGCTTTCGGGGGTCATCTAAGGGCAGGTTGGTGATCTCAGCCATCTTGCGCATGCGGTAACGCACGGTGTTTTCGTGGACCTCCAAACGCTTACCAGCCTCGGCGGGGTCGCCCTGAGCTTCCAGCCACGCCTGCAAAGTGAGCACGTAGTCGGTGGCGTTGGCGCGGTCGTGACGGCGTAGATCGGCCACCGGTCCCCGGTCCGGGGTCCGACCGGAGCGCGCCACGGTACGTAGCCGCTGCAGCAGGATTTCATCCCAGGACTCGTCGTATGCGGGGGGTGTTACTCGAGAAGACACCTCGTGTAGCGCCAGACACTCATCGGCCTCCAGACGAGCGGCGGCCAGATCGCCCACCTCGGCGGCACCGCTGATACCGGCCCACACCGTCGTTCGTTCGGGTAACGCCGCCTGCAAACCGGTGATCCACTGACGCGCCAGCGATGACTGCTCGCCGGGCAGCAAGGTGTAGACGGTGTTGCCGGCCAAAGCGCTACGGCCCGGCCGTGACCACCCAAACCCGGTGGTGGCACGCTCGAAAGCCAACAGCAGGGCCGCATCACGGTCCGCGCCGACGAACGCCTGCAGGGCGATCACCCGCAATCGGCCGTGTGTCATACCCAACCTGCTGGCGAGCGTGGCGCTATCAGCGGCGCCCTCCAGCAACCGGATCACCAGTTCGGATTCGACCTGACGCTCAAGGTCGGCGCTGGCGCGCGACCGCAACACGTGCAGGGCCACCGTGTGCGCGCCATCTGTCAAGGCGGTGCCCGCGGCGGCATCCAGTGGTGCCGGGCACGCTACCCACACCGACCCGATGAGTTCTCGGCCCGAGCGCACCGCCACCACCATGCGCCCGATCGAGCCTTGTTCGGCATCCTCGGCGACAAACAACGGCTCGTCAGAAACCTCTAGATGCGCGAAGACGCCACGGGCGGCGAAGAATTCGCGCAACGGCTCCGGCGTTTGTCGTTCCAAGATGGTCGCGATCCGTGCTGAGTCAGCGTGCTGCTGTTGCCTGGAATATGCCAACACCCGCAACAGTCGATCGTGGATGACGACCGCACCGCCGATGGCCTCTGCCAGGCTGTCGGCTAGTGCGAACAAATCGGTGGGGCCGCGGCCCGATTCTGTTTCGCGGCCCTCCAACACCAGCCCATAGACCACGGCGGCCAACTCGCTCCACGACACCGCCTCGTCGACTACCATCACTGCGCCCGCCTCGACGTCATCGTCGAATGTGGTCGGTTCCTCAGCGCCGCGCATCAACACCACGACCGCACGTGCCGCAGCCGCCCACCGCACCGCTTCCCTGATCGAGCCGGCACCAATGGCCAGCAACACATCGCCCACCACCGTGCGGTGCTCGGCCGGCTCGTGGATTACCACGCTGCTCAGCTCAGTGGACCTGGGCACCGACGACCAACGCAAGCGCACCCCGTAACTACCGAGCACGTTCACCAAGCGGTCTAAAGTGATCACGATCCGCTCCCATCCCGAACTGATCATCGTGATCAGGAAACGACACCGCCGAACGGCTAACGCTTCTTCACCGATCCGGTAAGAACGATCAATGCTATCCCAGGTCATGACACGCTTGGGATGACCGCCCGGCAGGCGATAAGGCCACCTAGTTAGTCACTGCACACAGTCCGGCGCTGGCCGCTCAACGACTCGGTGACCGCGCCGATCGTCTCAGTTAACGACCTTGCGACCAATTCGAAGTACGGGGGCGGACCGGGCTCGCCCGGATCGGTGTCTTGGCGTGCACGAAACGCCGTGCGTTACCGGCTGCCCACGTAACCAACGATCGACTCGAGTGGCTAGCGCCGCTGTCGAGATTCGACAAAGCACCGCAGCGGCGTTGTCTTAGCCGGGCAACACCTGAGCCACTAATTCCCACCACGATGGAACGGGTTAAGCAATAGACGCGATTGGTGCAGGAGACCTCATGGACGACCGTAATCGGCTAGTGCGATCGGCGGTCGCACCGTTGCGCGTCGTGCGGGACCGTCGCCGCATCGCTGAGAGTCGCGAACCGGGGCTGGCCACTGAGGCCGTAAAATGGACTCGCGAGCCCCGTGTCTTCCACGCGTCGACAATTCACACCGACAAACTCCAAATCGACTCGCCAACAGGGGATTTAAATGGCCGCTCCCCGTCCGCATGACCGACCAATCAGCATCCAGACGACACCTGACGACGTCCTGGAGACCTTCACGATGCGTCTGCCACGCTGGTCGGTCTTCGAGTTGGTGAGCCGTAATCCCTTGGTACGGGGCACCGATCGGATCGAGGCACTGGTATTGACGCTCGCCATCGTGCTGTCTCTGCTGGCCGTGCCCCTTACCGGTGCGGTGGGCACCGCGGTTTACGATTCACGCCGCGACGTCTACGCGCAGCAGGCCCACACACGTCACATCACCACTGCGACGATCACCGACGACACTGCCGCCCAATATATCTCGCGGACTGGCGATGCCACCATGCAGGCCCGATGGTCGGCTTTCGGCAGCGAGCACAGAGGCGCAGTCACGGCGCCCAATGCAAGCAAATCCGGGGACCACATCGCGATCTGGGTCGACGTCACCGGCGCTCTCGCCGACAAACCCACGCCGACCAGCCGCGCCGCATTGGATGCTGTGACTGCAGCAGTCGCGCTGTGGGCAGGTGTCGCCGCTGCTGCAGCGATTCTCCTGGCCGGTACGCGAGCAGTGTGTAACCGCATCCGCGCCATCGGTTGGCGACACGGCATCGATACCCTGGTCCGCCCCGGCGGACCCAGCGGCCAGCCCTAGACCAGACGACCGCTGCATCCTCACCGAGCCAATTCATCTCACGCACAACGACAAAGGGAACTCACTCGTGCCCGCACCCCACTACGGACTTCGGGCAACCACACCGGCGATTGCCGATCGCACGTCCCCGATTGTGCTTAAAACCGGCGCGCAGCGCTCTGCCGGTTTCGTACACGGCGGCTGGTGGCCCTCGAGTCAACCAACTGTCCATCGAACTTCCGCCCCTGCTCGAAGCCCTATCGTGACGGCCCGGGACCATCGAGAGCGGGTAATCGACGACGAGAACAGTGGGCCCCATGAATCGCCCTGGAAATGTTGGAGGCTCCTGACCTTGGAAACGAGGATGCAGGTATGCCGAAGGAACAGTCGCCCGGGAAGCCCACGACGCGCCGTTACAGCTCAGAGGAGAAGGCCGCGGCGGTGCGTATGGTCCGCACGCTGCGCGAAGAGCTGGGGACCGAGCAGGGCACGGTGGCGCGGGTGGCCCGCCAGCTCGGGTACGGGATGGAATCGGTGCGCTCCTGGGTGCGCCAGGCCGACATCGATGACGGCCACGCACCGGGTGTGACGACAACGGAATCTGCGAAGGTGAAAGAACTCGAGCAAGAGATTCGAGAACTCAAGCGGGCCAACGAAATTCTGAAGCGTGCGGCGAGTTTCTTCGGGGCGGAGCTCGACCGCCAACACAAGAAATAGTGGCCTTCATCGACGCCAACCGGGAGGCGTTCGGTCGAGCCCATCTGCACCGTCCTGCGCAGCGCAGGCCTGCAGGTGGCCCCGAGCACCTACTACGACGCCAAGAGCCGCCGGCCATCGGTGCGGGCGCAGCGTGACGCTGTGCTGGGGCCGGCGTTGCGCCAGCTCTGGAAGGACAATTACTGCGTCTATGGAGCCCGCAAGCTGTGGAAAACCGCCCGCCGGGCCGGCCACGACGTCGGTCGCGATCAGGTGGCCCGCTTGATGCGGGCCACCGGCATCGAAGGGGTTCGTCGCGGCAAACAGGTCCGCACGACCAAGCCCGCTCCGGGTGCGCCGCGGCACCCGGATCTGGTCAAGCGCGACTTCACCGCAACCGCGCCCAACCAGCTCTGGGTTACCGATCTGACGTTCGTGCCGACCTGGGCCGGTGTGGCGTATGTGTGCTTCATTGTCGATGCGCATTCGCGGATGATCGTGGGGTGGCGAGTGGCCAGCAACATGCGCACCTCGATGGTTCTCGATGCGTTGGAGATGGCCCGGTGGTCGCGGGGAAGTACGTTGCTGGGCTTGAGATGTCACTCTGATGCGGGGTCGCAGTTCACCTCTATCCGCTACGGCGAGCGGCTCGCCGAGATCGGGGCCGTGCCCTCGATCGGCACCGTCGGAGACAGTTTCGATAACGCTCTCGCCGAGACGGTCAACGGCTATTACAAGGCCGAACTGATCTACGGCCCTGCCCGCACCGGACCCTGGAAGACCGTCGAGGACGTAGAACTGGCCACGCTGAGCTGGGGGGACTGCCCCCGGTTTGGTTGACTCCTGACCTGTGAGGATTCGTCCTCGCTGGAAGGATCAATCTCGTGCCGAAGCCGTTTCCTGCCGAGTTCCGTGCTGATGTCATCGCCGTGGCCCGCAAGGGTGAGGCGCCGTTGCGTCAGATCGCGAAGGACTTCGGGATCTCGGAGGCCTGCCTGCACCGCTGGCTCAAGATTGCCGACCGCGAGGACGGTGTCGACCGGCCCGGTCCTGCCGCAGCCGGCGAGGACGTAGCAGCGCAGCTGCGTGAGGCGCACAAGCGGATCAAGCTCCTCGAGCAGGAAGCCGAGGTGATGCGCCGCGCGGTCGGATACTTGTCGCGGGACGCCAACCCAAAATGATGTACCCGCTGGTCCTTGACCTTGCCGCCGACGGGATACCCGTCACGGTGACCTGCCGGGTCCTGGGATTCTCCACCCAGGCGTTCTACAAATGGCGCAAAGCGCCCGTGTCACAGCGTGATTGGGACGATGCGCATCTGATCAACGCTGCCCGCGACATCCACGCCGATGACCCCGCCTTCGGGTACCGGTTCATCGCTGATGAGTTGCCCGAGCGTGGGATCACCGCCGGCGAGAACCGCGTCGCGCGGCTGTGTTCGCAGGAACGAATCTGGTCGATCTTCGCCAAGAAGCGTGGACTGAACCGCAGATCCGGACCACCAGTACACGACGACCTCGTGCAACGTCAGTTCAGCGCCCCGGCCGCCAACCAGGTCTGGCTGGCCGACATCACCGAGCACCGCACCGACGAAGGCAAGCTCTACCTCTGCGCCATCAAAGACGTCTACTCCAACCGGATCGTCGGCTACTCCATCGACTCCCGCATGAAGTCCTCACTGGCGGTGGCCGCCTTGACCAACGCCGTGGCCTTGCGGTCGCCCGTGTCGACGATTGTCCACTCCGACAGAGGCAGCCAATTTCGATCTCGGAAGTTCGTCCAGGCACTGTCACACAACGGATTACACGGATCGATGGGTCGAGTCGGAGCATGCGGTGACAATGCCGCCATGGAGTCGTTCTTCGCCCTGCTGCAACGCAACGTGCTCGACCGACACCGATGGTCCACCCGCGCCGAACTACGCCTGGCGATCGTGTCCTGGATCGAGCGGACCTACCACCGACGCCGCCGGCAACGCGCACTCGGCAGGCTCACCCCGATAGAGTTCGAACTGCTCCACACACCAGTCGCAACCGCGGCCTGAAATTCACACCCCGCGAGTCAACTGAACTCGGGGCAGTCCCGGGTGTACTGGCACAACACCAGCCGGCTACACAGCTACCTCGGCGACATCCCACCCACCGAATTCGAAGCCGCGTTCTACGATGCACAAAGGACTGACCAACCCCTGGTCGGAATCCAATAGCCCGAGCCTCTGGGAGATCCAGGGCGATTCACCAGCAGCATTGCAGCAGGAGTTGCGAGTACGCCGTAGTGGCCACACACCGCCTACATCAACACGCCGGCCGGGCGGTGTCGGCAGCGATCAGCAAAACCGTTGTGCGATCCCGACAACGACGCCCACGAGATGCCGCAAGCGGTTATGAGGGCGTTCCATGTCGCCAACAAGACCTCCCTTCTTCACGCTCAAAGAATTCAACTCACTAAGGTCCATCGCAAAATCTGCGATCTCGAAGCCTCTGAGACTGAGCTAGTCGCCCGCAACAAAACCCTCTGCGGTCATCGACGAACTCACCGACGACACCACGCCAGGCCGCCGACGTCACCGCATCGTCTGACGATTGTGGTTAGGGCAGATTGAATACCCGGCGATGCCATCGAGCGCGCTTGGCACCGCATAGGTTCCACGGCCTTATCAACGAAACCCGCGGCGAATTCAACGTCGGCCGGCGCGAACCGCAACCCGCACCACCCGGGCCAAAACCCGGCGTTTGACATATGTTTGACCTAGGCCCAGTCGGAACGATACTCCTCCCTCATCGCTGTGTTGTGGCTCATCGCAGCCATGGCGTGCGGGCGCGATGACCGCTGAGACAGCCTCCGCTATGAAAAGTCCGGTCGATAAACGGCGAAGATTCACAGCTGACCAGCCGGTCAGCTCGCCGCAGTTCCACCGCGACAAAAAGCAGATCTGCTGTTGTCGGGGTGCGGCAAGCGCAACACTCACATTTCGACCACCATGGGACATGACCACTTCCGACGAGCGGCGCGGCGGACAAGCCCTGGTAAGCGCCCCGACGGCTAACCCATGCACTCGACGAATGCGGCCGCCGAATAGAACTCGTCGTGAGAGAGCGCAACAACGGAAGGCAGCACATGTTGACGATCACCGAGAACCTCCACGACGCATCGACGAGCCGGTCAGCCATGGCAAACCTGCGGATGCGGCTCAAACCCGCACACCGATCGTGCGGCTTCGTCCAAGGCGCCTGGTGGCCACGATCAACCGAACTCGGCAGCGAACTACCCGCCCTACTGACAGCACTCTCGCTACGAGTCGGCTCGATCGACAGCGTGCACTACCACGAAAACGACTGGTCCCCAGCACCCCTGGGCATCAAACACCAAGGCCATCAAGTAACCATCAGTGCCCACCAAGAATTGCCCAACGCAATCTCGCTGTTCGGCCCCCGATTCGGAAAGCTCGACCTACTGGTCGTACCTCCCTACACCGAGTCCACCCACGCGTACGACGTGATGACAAAAGCGGCCAGTGTCGACGACGCGTCCAAACCCGACCAACTACTCGAAATCACGCGCCGCAGCGATGACCGACCGCTCTCGCCCATCGCGCCCGAACGATGGGAAGCCGACGGAGGAGCACTACCACTCTTGCATCACGATCACAACCTCAACTGCCACATGCATGAGCACCTAACACACGTCTGAGCGACGACCTGAGGGTGGACGCCAATTCGCGGGCTGCGCCCGATCAGAGCCCATGGCTGCCCCTCGGCTTGAAAACCACCAGTCTCCGAAAACGATTGTGCGCAGGCAGCATCCATGGCGAACCAGTATTACGACCACGACCAAAGGGCAGGACATGTCAGCAACCCCTAAGAGACCCCCCTATACACTCCCCAGCGGCATGACGCCACCATCCGGCATCGCCGACGTGCGGGTTGCACGCCCATTGGTCGCAGGTCAAGTCCAGGGGCGTGGTGTACGACGCCGTCGTGTGATTCTTCGTGGTGATGGTTCAGGCGGTCAGTACCGCGGGGGTGGCCTCCTGTTCGGTCGGGGTGTCGTTGATGGTGCGTGATTTGCTCAGGACGTCAAGGCCGAGGTAACGCCGGGACTCAGCCCATTCGTCGTGCTGTTCGGCCAGTACTGCCCCGACGAGGCGGATCAGGGCGTCGCGGTCGGGAAAAATGCCCACGACATCGGTTCGCCGACGGATCTCCTTGTTGAGCCGTTCCTGGGGGTTATTCGACCAGATCTGGCGCCAGATCTGCTTAGGGAACGCGGTGAACGCCAGCAGGTCAGACCGGGCCGCTTCCAGGTGGTCGGCCACCTTGGGCAGCTTGTCGGCCAGCGCGTCAATGATCCGGTCATATTGCGCTGCAACTGATTCCGCGTCGGGTTGATCGAACACCGAGTGCAGCAGGGTGCGCACCCACGGCCACGACGACTTCGGGGTGATGGCCATCAGATTGGTCGTGTAGTGCGTTCTGCAGCGCTGCCAGGCCGCGCCGGGCAGCGTGGCACCGATCGCGGCCACCAGACCGGCGTGCGCGTCACCGGTGACCAGCTTGACCCCGGACAGACCCCGGGCGGTCAACGACCGCCAGAACGTCAGCCACCCGGCACCGTCCTCGGCGGTGGACACGTCGATACCCAGGATCTCGCGGTAGCCCTCGGAGTTGACCCCGACCGCGATCAGGGCGTGCACGTTGACCACCCTGCCGCCCTCGCGGACCTTCAGCACCAGGGCGTCAGCAGCGACGAATGTGCGGACCGGCATCCAGCGGTCGGCTCCGGAATGCCTCCACCGCGGTGTCGAGTTCCTTAGCCATCACCGAGACCTGCGACTTCGACAGGCTGGTAATGCCCAGGGTCTCGACCAGTTTGTCCATTCGCCGAGTGGAGACACCGAGCAGGTAGCAGGTCGCCACCACCGTTGTCAGGGCCCGTTCGGCTCGTTTGCGGCGTTCCAGCAGCCAGTCCGGAAAGTAGGAGCCCTGCCGCAGCTTGGGGATCGCAAGGTCCAAAGACCCTGCACGGGTGTCGAACTGGCGGTGCCGGTAGCCGTTGCGGGAGTTGGTCCGTTCGGTGCTGCGCTCGCCGTAACCGGCGCCGCACAGGGCGTCGGCTTCCGCGCCCATCAGGGTGTGGATGAACGTGGCCAGCAGTTCACGCAGCACGTCGGGATGAGCAGTGGTGAGTCGTTCGGCCAGCACGGCCGGCAGGTCGATATTGTGGGCAGCGGTCATCGCGTCGATTCCTTCTTTGCTCGAGTGACTTTGGACGGTCTCTCGAAGAATCACGCGATGACCTTCAATCACTCGGCTACGACACGCCGGTACCGCTGATCAGGTCCGACTCGTACACCACTCTGCTGGACGCAACCTGGTCGCAGCCGAGATGCTCGCTCCCGACACTCGACACCTCTCCCCAATCGCCATCCAACGGTGGGAAGCTGAGGGAGGCGCCCTAGGCGTCATACCCCGCGGCTAGCCCACCGATACGACAGCCGAGCGATTCCGGCTGTGACCGTGTTGCTTATGGCTACCACCAACTCACCAAATCCAACCCACACCCAAAGGAACTGCAACGCCTGCTGCTGGCCCTGATATCCGGACCTCCACGGGCTCAACGGTTGGGTCCAGCGATCTGGTGACCGGGTAGAAGCACTTCATCGCGGCCTGCTCGGAGGGGAAGTGACTGCGGGCCTTGATCGCACGCCGGTAGCGGGCGTTGAGCGACTCGATCGCGTTGGTACTAGAACCCGGCGGATCTCGACGTCGTAGTCCAGGAACAGAAGGAACTCTGCCCAGGCGCTGTCCCACAGCCGGATCACCGCCGGGTAGCGCTGTCCCCATTTCTCGGTCAGGTCGTCGAACGCTACCCGGGCCGCGGTCGCGTTGACCTCGGTGTAGGCCGTTTGATATCGCGTTTGATCTCATCCCAGTACTTGCGCGAGGTGAGCCGAAAAGTGTTGCGAATCAGATGAATAATGCACGTCTACACGATTGCTCGCGGCCAGACGTTACTCACCACCTCCGGCAGCCCTTGTTGCCGGTCACACACCACAAAGGACACATCCTTGACGCCTCGGTTGCGCACGTCGGTGAGCACGCTCATCCAGAACTTTGACGCCCTCACCGCCGGTGCCGGCCCGCAGCCCGAGGGTGTCGCGTTCCCCGGCCGGGGTGACCCCGATGGCGGCGTAGAACGGCCGGTTAGCGACCGGGCCGTCGATGACCTTGACCACGATCGCGTCGACGAAGATCGCGGCGTAGGTCTCATCGAGTGGCCGCACCGACCAGTCATTCATCTCCTCGACCACCTTGTCGGTGATCCGGCTGATCGTCTCCTTCGACACCAACCCCTTGGCGTCCAGCGACAGCACAGCCTCATCGATGCCAGACAGTCGGCGGTGACGCTTCTTGACGATCTGCGGCTCGAAACTCGCCGCCCGATCCCGCGGCACATCGATCTCGACAGCGCCGGTGGTGTCGGTCAGCACCGTCTTGGTCCGAGTGCCGTTACGGATATTGCCGGTCCCGGCACCTGTTCGGATCGTGTTTCTCATAGCCCAGGGGCTCAGCCAGCTCCTCGTTGAGCGCAGTCTCGAGCACCGTGTTAGTCAGCTGCTTGAGCATCCCGTCGGGCCCGGTCATCGGCAGTCCCTGCCGCTGGGCCAGCCGCACCGGCTCGACCGCAGCTTGCTGCTCGGCGGACTGCTCCACCTGCTTTCTTCTTCGCCACATCATCCGGTGTCGTCATCACGGCACCTTCCCCGCCGAGCAACGCTCGGCGCGTCAGGCCGTAAACACCGACAATCCACAGTTCCGGCGTCGTTTAGGCCTTCGACCAATTCTCCTGCAGTGCGCGGGTTCCCGTGAGTGCTTCCTTGAGTGTTGGCGCTGTTTGGAGTTGGTCGAGTAGTACCCAGAGCCGAGATGAGGGGAAAATGAACCGCCCCGGCATGTCCGGAGACTCCATTTGTTGGGAAGGATGGGGTCATGTCAGGTGGTTCGTCGAGGCGGTATCCGCCGGAGCTTCGTGAGCGGGCGGTGCGCATGGTCGCTGAGATCAGCGATCAGCACGAGTCGGAGTGGGCGGCGATGGGCGAAGTCGCCCGGCTACTAGGGATCGGTACGGCTGAGACGGTGCGCAAGTGGGTGCGCCAGGCCCAGGTCGATGCCGGCGCCCGGGCGGGAACTACGACCGAGGAGTCCGCCGAGCTTAAGAAGCTGCGCCGGGAGAACGCCGAGCTCAAGCGGGCCAACGCGATCTTGAAGACGGCGTCGGCTTTCTTCGCGGCCGAGCTGGACCGGCCACACCACTAGTCTGTCGATTCATCGCTGAGCATCAGGGCCGCCGGGAGGGCCCTGATGGTCTGCGGTGGGGTGTCCAGTCGATCTGTGATGAGCTCGTCCGGCTCGGTGTGCAGATCGCCCCGTCGACGTACTACGAGCATCTCGAGCGTGAGCCCAGTCGTCGCGAGATTCGCGACGAGGAGCTCAAAGCCCACGTCAATCGTGTTCACGCCGCGAACTATCGCGTGTACGGGGCGCGCAAGGTGTGGCTAGCACTGAATCGCGAGGGCATCGGGGTTGCCCGCTGCACGGTGGAGCGGCTGATGGCTGAACTCGGCCTGTCCGGTGCGGTACGTGGTAAGGCCAAACCGACCACGATCGCTGATCCGGCCGCAGTGCGTCCGGCCGATCTGGTCGGTCGGCGCTTCGGTCCGGTCGCACCGAATCGGCTCTGGGTGGCCGATCTGACCTATGTGTCGACCTGGTCGGGGTTCGCCTACGTCGCGTTTGTCACCGATGCCTACGCTCGGCGGATCCTGGGCTGGCGGGTGGCGTCGACGATGGCGACCACGATGGTGCTCGACTCGATCGAGCAGGCCATCTGGACGCGTCAGCAAGACGGTGTCCTCGATTTGAAAGATGTTGTCCACCATACGGATAGAGGCTCGCAGTATACGTCGATCCGATTCACGGAACGTCTCGCCGAAGCCGGTATCCAACCGTCGGTCGGTGCGGTCGGCAGCTCGTATGACAACGCGCTCGCCGAGACCATCAATGGGCTGTACAAGACCGAGGTGATCAAACTGGGCAAGCCCTGGCGCACCGTCGAGGACGTCGAGTTGGCGACCGCGCGCTGGGTCGACTGGTTCAACCACCGCCGGCTCTACGAGTACTGCGGCGACGTCCCGCCAGCCGAGATTGAGGCTGCCTACTACGCTCAACAAGCGAGGCCAGCCGCCGGCTGAGTCCTCAAATCAGAAAATCTCCGGACTCCCCGGGGCGGTTCAAAATACCGGGACCGTTAGGGATTGGGTCGAGCGGGGGGATCCTCGGGCCGAGGTCGTATACAGCATGGGGTCGATCGCTGGCGTCTCCTTGCGGAAGAAAGGGGAATCGATCGCGGATAGTGGGGATGACGTCTGCTTGCATGATGCGGTGGATCCGTTGAACGGCGCCCGACCACCGGAACGCTATGAAGTTGGGCGGGTCGGTGGGTCATCCTCGGACACCGTATGGATGGAAGTAGCACTCTTCCACTGTGACGAACTCGCGGAAGGTTGGGGTTCGGTCGCCACCGGGACGTTCCTCGTCGAGTACCACGGAGTAGACCAAGCTGTCGGTTACCGAGCGCATGCGTATCACTTCTGTCAGGTAGGTATGTAGCTCGTCAAGCCAGATGCGTTCTCGACCACGGCATATGGGACGGGCGGTAGCAATGTCGGAGAGGATGTCGCCCCATGGGAGATGAACGACAGAGATGCCCCCTGCGCGTCACGGGGAGCGTGCCACTGAACACGCACCGGCATCGATCATCGCCATGATTGCTGCGCCGATACCTAGACGGCCTAGGTAATTTCCAATCCCGATGGCGGATCCGCCAGAATCCGCCATCGAGTTTTGGAATCCGCCATGGAAATTTGGAACCTATATAATAGCCAGTGAAAGTCGTTCCGGGACACGGTCGATCACGATCGCCCGCTCGGCGCCCAACAGCAGCGCACTCTTGGCCGCCATCAACCCCACTCCGCCGGCGCCGAAGACGGCGACGGTGTCGCCCGCGGAGACGTCACAGAAGTCAGCGCCCATGAACCCGGTGGGCGCGGCGTCGGACAGGAACAGCGCCTGTTCATCGCTGACGCCTGCGGGGATCGGAAAGCAGTTCACGTCGCCAAACGGCACCCGGATGTATTCGGCGTGCGAACCGGCGTATCCGCCGAAGGGATGGGTGTAGCCGTAGATCCCGCCGGACGGATATCCCAGCAGCGGCTGGCGCGGCGTCCGCGATTTTGTCGACCAGTCCGGCGATCTGACCCTTCGCGCTGTCCAGGACGCTCACCCTCGTGCTCCCTTCGTCGAGAACAGTCGATACCCCAGGCCTTGGCGGTCAAACGGGCACGCAGGGTTTGTTTTTGGGCGCGGGGGGTACGCGTAAGCGTCCCCTAACAAGGAAGTGAGGGCCGCATGGCTGTGGGATCGGGAGTGATTTCAAGGGCCGCTATGACATTCGTCGGCGGAGCCGCGGTGCTGACGCTTGCCGTCGGCTGCGGTAGCAGCAATGACAATTCCAAGACGAGCACGTCGACGACCACCACGACGACGTCGCCGACCTCGTCTGTCGTGGTGACGACCAGCCCGGCCGGCGGTGACACCACAGCACCCGGCGGCGCGACGGGTACCGCACCGGGCGTCAACGGTGGCGCAGGACCGGGCGGCGTGACGGGCACGGCACCCGGCGTCGAGGGTGGCGCGGGTCCCGGCGGCGTCAGCGGATCCGCCCCGGGCGTCCAAGGCGGTGCGGGACCCGGCGGCGTCAGCGGATCCGCTCCGGGCGTCCAAGGCGGCGCGGGACCGGGCGGTGCCGGCGGCTGCGTGAACGGCGTCGGCTGCCTGGGAACGGGCTAACCACAGGCTAGAGACCCCGATCTGAGTGGCCATTCGTGACGCGGCAGAGCCCGTCACGGGTGGCCACTCAGTCGTCTGCCGGTCCCACCCGATAGATCGACTTGAGCGCGAAGAACGCGTCGAGGCCTTCCGGGCCCAACTCACGGCCGATCCCGCTGGCCTTCACCCCGCCGAACGGGGCGCGGAAGTCCAGCTGATAGTCGTTGATGCCGATCGTGCCGGTGCGCACCGCACGGGCCACCTCGATGGCCCGCTCGTCGTCGCTCGACCAGACCGTGCCGGCCAGGCCGAACTCGCTGTCGTTGGCCAGCGCGATCGCTTCGTCGTCAGTGTCGTACGGGATCACCGCGAGCACCGGGCCGAAGACCTCTTCCTGGGCGATCCGGTCAGAGTTGTCGACGTCGGCGAACACCGTCGGCGAGACGAACCAGCCGCGGGGCTGGTCGGCCGGAACCGAGCCGCCGACAATGAGTTTCGCCGAGCTGTTCTTGCCGGATTCGATGTAGCCCAGCACGCGGTCGCGCTGGCGGGCACTGACCAGTGGTCCGATGTCGGTCGACGTGTCCAGCGGGTCACCGACTTTCAGCTCGCCCACCATGCCGGCCAGCGCGTCCAACACCTCGCCGTAGCGCGACCGCGGTGCCAGGATCCGCGAGCTGAGGTGGCAGGTCTGGCCGTTGTTGACGAACGATGCGGTGCGCAGACCCTTGATCGTGGCGTCCAGGTCCGCGTCGTCGAGAATGATCGCCGCGGACTTGCCGCCCAGCTCCAGAGTGACCGGACGCAGGAGCCGTCCGCACACCTCGCCGATCGCGCGACCGGCGGCCGTCGAGCCGGTGAACGTGACCTTGTCCACCCCGGGATGAGCCACCAGGTAGGCCCCCGCGGCCGCACCACCGGGAACGATGTTGAGCACACCGGCAGGCAGGCCCGCCTCCTCGGCGGCACGCGCGAACACCAAGGCGTCCAACGCTGTTTCGGGGGCGGCTTTGAGCACCACCGTGCAGCCGGCGGCCAGCGCGGGCGCCAGCTTGAACGCGGCCAGCGCCTGCGGATAGTTCCACGGCACGATCGCGGCCACCACGCCGACGGCCTCGCGGCGCACCACGGTGTGCCCGATCATGCTCGGGCGGATCTCTTCGATCGGCGTGTCGGTGATCAGCTGCGCGTAGTAGCGCAGCAGGGCCGCCGGGAAGCGGCCGTTGGCCCCGCGCGACAACGACATCGGCATGCCGTTCTCGCGGGTCACCAGTTCGTCGGTGCCCTTGGCACGTTTGTCGAGCGCTGCGGCGAAGGCAGTGAGCACCTCCGCCCGGTGATCGGGCGAGGCGGACTGCCAGTCCGCGAGTGCGGCCCGGGCCGCGGCAACCGCGGCGTCGATCTCGGCCTCGGTGGCGCTGGCGCCGTCGCCCAGCGGCTCACCGGTCGCCGCTTCGATCACCGGCTGCACCTGGTCGGCACGACGGAACGCGCCGTCGACGAAGATCTCCGCGGTCGTGGTCATCTCGTCACTCCTGTGGTCTCGGCGGCGAACAGCACGCCATCGGCGATCAACTGGTCGATCTCATCGTCCGCCATGCCGAGGACGTCGCGACAGACCTGGCGGGTGTCGGCACCCGGCAGCGGCGCCGGGCGCTGCGGTGCCGGCGGGATGTGGCGGTAGGGCGCCGGACCGGCCTCGGTCGGCAGCGGATGCTCGAGCAACGGATGAACCATGTCGCTGAACACTTTTCGTAACCGAAGCTGCGGATCATCGGCGAGCTCGGTGACCCGGATCATCGGGCCGGCGGGCACCCCGGCGGCCTGGAGAGCCTCGGCGGCCTCCCAAGGTGGGCGGGCCTTCACCCAATCGGCCAGGTCGGTGTCGCCGATGACGGCGGCCACCGCACGGCGGTCGGCGTCCGAACGGATCGACACCACACACCATTCGTCATCGCCCGCACACGGCAGCACCAGATGCTCGGCCGGATCCGCCTCGACCTGTCCGGCACCGCTCGCCGCCGCGGCCAGCGTGACGTAGAGAGTGTCGAGCTGATTGATCGCCGCCTCCGCCTGCGACACGGGGATGCGGGCGCCGATGCCGTCACGCTGGCGGCGGATCAGCCCGGCCAGCGCCCCGATCGCACTGATCCGGCCCACGACGTGATCGGGGAAGATCGTCGTCGCGTCGTAGAACGCGTGCCGCGCGGTGGGCGCTGGCGGTTCCTGCGACGTCCACAACCGCGTCACCCCGATCGTCGCGCGCACGAGCGGGCCGTAGCCCAGGCGCTTGCTCCACGGCCCGGCATCGCCGAAAGCACTGCTTTCGGCCAGCACCAGACCGGGGTTGAGTTGCCGCAACCGGTCGTGGGAAAAGCCAAGAGCTGCAAGCGTTCCCGGCTTGAAGTTGGCGAACATCGCATCGGCGGCGGCCACCAGGCTGCTGAACACCTCAGCCCCGGCAGGGCTGCGAAGTTCCAGTCCCAGCCCGAGTTGGTTGCGATGTGCGCGGGCGAACGATTCGCTGATCTGCTGATTCGGACGCTTCTGGCGCAGTCCGTCCGGGTAGCCGGCACTCTCGATCTTGATGACCTCGGCGCCCAGGTCGCCGAACAGCCGGCTGAGCTCGCCACCCGCGACGATCACGCCGAGATCCAGCACCCGAATGCCCTCGAACGGACGCGCGCCCACCGCCTGCGTGGCAGCTGGCGCGAATCGTGCTGTCTGCCAATGCTCGTCGCTGTGACCGGCTTCGGGTGCGGGTGTGCGGTAACCGGCGTGCTTACCGTCGACCACCCAGTAACCGGCTGGAACGCGGGCCGTCACACCGGGTGCGACCTCGGTGTCGACCAGCGCTCCGACCTCGGCGAGGTGCTCGGATTCCAGTGCCTCCGACGGGGTCAGCACCGCGGCGATCGGCACGCCGTGCGCCTGCCCTTCGACGACCAGCTCGGCCATCGTCTTGTCGGCGAACAGCGCTGCCATCAGTTGGCTCAGCTCACCGAAGGCCTTGGTGCGGGCGGCAATCGAATCGAAGACCGGATCCTGAAACTGCTCGGGTTCGCCCAGCCAGGCCCGCATGCCGCGCCACTGCCGCGGCGCCAGTACACAGATCCGCACATACCCGTCGCGGCAGGCGAAGATCGGATAGGAGTCCTGGTTCCTCGGCCGCCCGCGCCAGCGTTCGCCCGCATTGCGGGCTGTCGCGGCCTGACCCTGGGTGCCGAACGGCGGGTCCAGCGTCAGGACCACGGCGTCGAACCGGGAGAAGTCGATGTAATCGCCTGTCCCGCATCGTAACCGGTTGAAGTAGGCGACCAGGACCGCCCAGGTGGCCTGCACGGCCGCGGTGGTCGACGCGATGCCGTCCGGCGGCAGCACCGGCGTGCCCGTCGTCGGACCGGACCGGGACAACGCTGTGGACATCGCATACAGCACCGGGTCGGTGGCCTGCCACGACGCCCGTGGGCCGTCGGCGCCGAAGTCGGTGACCGACATGGCTACCAGGTGCGGGAACTGATCGGCCAGTGCGTCGCACGACGTGCCGAACGCGGCCGCCAGCCCGGGCGCCCCGCTGTCGACGACGATGTCGGAACCGCCGGCCAGTTCCAGGAACTGCCGTCGGTCGTCAGTGTCCGCCGGATCGAGCACGATCGTGCGCTTGTTGGCGTTGTGCAGAGCGAACGGGATGCTGACCCCGTCGAGGGTGGGCAGCGCGCGTCGCGCGGCGCTACCACCGGGCGGCTCGACCTTGATGACGTCGGCGCCGAGATCGGCGAGCAGCCGTCCGATCGCATCACCCGTCTGGTCACACAGGTCGAGCACTCGGACTCCAGCGAGCAAAGGTTCCGACGCGAGCACGTCGGACAGCGTAGTGGTGAACAATCGGTGCCCCGGCGGCACGGTCGCGCGACTCGGGGTTTGATGGGGACATGGACTCGATAAGCGCGGAGACCATTGATCAACTCGACGGCTGGTGGCGGGCAGCCAACTACCTTTCCGTCGGACAGATCTACCTGCTCGACAACCCGCTGCTGCGCACACCGCTGACCCGCGAGGACGTCAAACCCCGGCTGCTCGGCCACTGGGGCACCACGCCCGGGCTGAACTTCCTCTACGCGCACCTCAACCGCGCGATCAAGCAGCGCGAGCAGTCGACGGTGTACGTCACCGGGCCCGGCCACGGCGGTCCCGGACTGGTGGCCAATGCCTACCTCGACGGCACCTACACCGAGACCTATCCCGACATCACCCAGGACACCGAGGGCCTGCGCCGGCTGTTCCGCCAGTTCTCCTTCCCCGGCGGCATTCCCTCACACGTCGCCCCAGAGACGCCCGGCTCGATCCACGAAGGCGGTGAACTGGGGTACGCGCTGTCGCACGCGTACGGCGCCGCGTTCGACAATCCCGATCTCCTGGTCGTCGCGGTCGTCGGCGACGGGGAAGCCGAAACCGGTGCGCTGGCCACCAGCTGGCATTCCAACAAGTTCGTCAACACCGCCCGCGATGGTGTGGTGCTGCCGGTCCTGCATCTCAACGGCTACAAGATCGCCAACCCCACCGTGCTGGCCCGCATCCCGGACGACGAATTACGCAGTCTGATGGTCGGTTTCGGCCACGAGCCGTTCTTCTTCGAGGTGCCCGACGACGGGTCGACCGATCACACCGACGCCCACCGCCGGTTCGCGGCCCTGCTCGACGAGGTGCTGGACCGGATCGCCGAGATCAAAGCCCAGCCGGGCGACGAGCGGCCGGCCTGGCCGATGATCGTGTTCCGCACCCCCAAGGGGTGGACCGGCCCGGCCTACATCGATGGTAAGAAGACCACCGGATCGTGGCGCGCACACCAGGTTCCGCTGTCCAACGCCCGCGACACCCCCGAGCACCTGCAGGTGCTGGCCGACTGGCTGGCCTCCTATCGCGCCGAAGAACTGTTCGACGCCGACGGCACGCTGGACCCGCGCATCGCCGCGCTGGCACCGGCCGGTCACCTGCGGATGAGCGATAACCCGCACGCCAACGGTGGCCTGCTACTCAAGGATCTGCGCCTGCCGGACTTCCGCACATTCGGTGTCGACGTTCCCGCACCGGGCGCCACCGTCGCCGAAGCCACCCGGGTACTCGGCCAGTGGCTTACCGAGGTGATCCGGCTCAACCCGGACAACTTCCGGATCTTCGGACCAGACGAGACCGCCTCCAACCGGCTGCAGGCCGTGTTCGACGTGACCGACAAACAGTGGAACGCCGAGTTTTTCGGCCCCGAGGTCGACGAGCACCTGGCCCGCGCGGGCCGGGTGATGGAGATGCTGTCCGAACACCAATGCCAGGGCTGGCTGGAGGGCTATCTGCTGACCGGCAGGCACGGGCTGTTCAACTGCTACGAGGCCTTCATCCACATCGTCGACTCGATGTTCAACCAGCATGCCAAGTGGCTGAAGGTCACCAACCACATCCCGTGGCGGCGCCCGATCGCCAGCCTCAATTACCTTCTGTCGAGCCATGTTTGGCGTCAGGACCACAACGGCTTCTCCCATCAGGATCCCGGTTTCATCGACCACGTCGTCAACAAGAGGGCCGAGGTGGTGCGGGTCTACCTGCCTCCGGACGCCAACACGCTGCTCTCGACCTATGACCACTGCCTGCGGTCGCGCCAGTACGTCAACGTCGTCGTCGCCGGCAAGCAGCCGCACCCGAATTTCCTCACGATGGAGCAGGCGATTGCGCACTGCACCCGCGGTCTGGGGATCTGGGAATGGGCAGGTAACGAGACCGTCGGGGAAGAGCCCGACGTGGTGATCGCCGCCGCGGGTGATGTGCCGACGCTGGAGGCGCTGGCGGCAGTCGACCTGTTGCGCCGGCATCTGCCCGAACTGAAGGTCCGCTTCGTCAACGTCGTGGACCTGATGCGGCTACAGGACGACACCGAGCATCCGCACGGGTTGTCCAGCCGCGAGTTCGACATGATCTTCACCGCCGACAAGCCGGTCCTCTTCGCCTATCACGGCTACCCCTGGCTGATTCACCGGCTGACCTACCGCCGCAGCAACGACAGCCGTATCCACGTCCGCGGCTACAAGGAGGAAGGCACCACCACCACACCGTTCGACATGGTGATGCTCAACGACCTGGACCGCTACCACCTGGTCATCGACGTCATCGACCGCGTTCCGCACCTGCAGTCGAGCTGCGCGACGCTGCGCCAGGAGATGGTCGACAAGCGGCTGGCCGCCCGCGAGTACACCCGGGCCCACGGCGACGACATCCCCGAGGTGCGCGACTGGGTGTGGCCGGGCGCGGGCGGCGCGCAACCGGGTGTGTCGATCGACGCCACCGCCGCCACCGGAGGGGACAACGAATAGAAGTTAGCTGGGGCACTCGGCCGCGCCAGGTAATATTGACGCCGTTATGTCCGAGCACGCCGCAGTCGCCGCCCATCCGCATCCGCATGTGTCGCAGCTGGCTGCCCTGCACCACTTCCGCATCTACGTCGACATCGGCGTCGTTGTCGTCGTGCTCGCGATGACCAACCTGCTCGCCCACTTCACCACGCCGTGGGCCAACGTCGCGGTGGTGCCCGCCGCCGCGGTCGGCTTGCTGATGCTGGTGCGTTCCCGCGGATTGGGTTGGGCTGAGCTGGGATTGGGACGCGAACACTGGAAGTCCGGCGCCCTCTATGCGCTCGGCGCGGTGCTACTGGTGCTGACCGTGATCGCGGTTGGCGCCCTGCTGCCGTGGACCCGGCCGATGTTTTTGAACAACCACTATGCGACGCTGTCCGGCGCGCTGCTCGCCTCCATGATTATCATCCCGCTGCAGACCGTCATTCCCGAGGAGCTGGCGTTTCGTGGCGTCCTGCACGGCGCGCTGGATCGCGCCTGGGGTTTCCGGGGCGTTGCCGCGGCAGGATCCTTACTGTTCGGACTGTGGCACGTCGCCACCTCACTGGGCCTGACCAGCAGCAATGTCGGCTTCACCCGGCTGTTCGGCGGGGGCTTCCTCGGCATGCTCGCCGGGGTCGTGATGGCGGTCCTGGCCACCGGCGCCGCCGGTTTCGTGTTCACCTGGCTGCGGAGACGCAGCGGCAGCCTGATCGCACCGATCGCGCTGCACTGGTCACTCAACGGCCTCGGTGCGCTGGCCGCCGCCCTGGTCTGGCACCTGTCCACCTGAGCGCCGGCTACGGCAGCAGCACCGCCGCACCGGCGATCCGGCCCTCGACGAGGTCGGTCAACGCCTGATCGGCGTGGTCGAGCGGATACTCCGGTGTGGTGACCTCGATGCGGTGACGGCCCGCGAAGGCCAGGAACTCGCGGGCGTCGGCGCGGGTGTTCGACGACACCGATCGGACCTGGCGCTCCTGGAACAGATGGCGCTGATAGTTCAGCGTCGGGATGTCGCTGAGGTGGATCCCCGCGATCGCCAGCGTGCCGCCGCGATCGAGGGCCTCCAGGGCCGGCAGCACGAGGTCGCCGACCGGAGCGAACATGATCGCCGCGTCCAGCGGGACAGGCGGCGGGTCGGCGGCTCCCTGCGCCGAGGCCGCACCCAGGCTCAGCGCGAGTTCCTGCGCGTCGGCGCCGCGCGTCATGACATGGATTTCGGCGCCCTGCGCCAGGGCGACCTGGGCGGTGATGTGCGCGCTGCCGCCGAATCCGTACAACCCCAACCGGCCGCCGGGCGGCAGCTCGGCCCGCACCAGCGACCGGTAGCCGATGATTCCGGCGCACAGCAGCGGCGCCAGCTCGCTGTCGGAGTATCCGGCGGGCAGCCGGTGCGCGAAATCAGCTGGGACGGTGGCGAAATCGGCATATCCCCCATCGGCGTCCCAGCCGGTGTAGCGGGAGTTCGGGCACAGGTTCTCCGCGCCGCGCAGGCAGTACTGGCACTGTCCGCAGGTGTGGCGCAGCCAGGCAATCCCGACCCGGTCGCCGGTGGCGAAGTCCTCGACGCCGGGCCCGATCCCGACGACCTCACCGACCACCTCATGGCCGGGCGTGACGTGCGGGCGGTGCACGGCCAGGTCGCCTTCGGTGACGTGCAGGTCGGTGCGACAGACACCGCAGGCCAGTACCGCCACCAACAGTTCGCCGGGCCCCGGCTGCGGGATCGGGGCGGCGCTGTCCCACTCCAGTGGGTCGCTGCGCATCGGTCCGGGCCTGCGTACTCGCCAAGCGCGCATCGTGGTGGGTGAGGTCGCCATCTCCCTATCGTGCAACGCCCGGCTGAGGTTGTCGGCTCAGCCGGGCCATCGCCTGCGCAACGGGGGTCAGGTGCGCCGGACCATCCCCACGATCCAGAGCAGGATCACCGAGCCGAGGATCGCGGTGAACAAGGTGAACCACCACCCGCCTGCGGCGGTATCGAGGAAGAAGCTCAGCAGGAATCCACCGATGAGCGCACCGACGATCCCGATCAGGATGTTCATCAGGATGCCGGAACCGCCGCCCTTGACGATCTTGCCGGCGATCCAGCCGGCAAGCGCGCCGATGATGATGTAGCCGATCCAGCCGACACTGGTCAGCGTCGTCGAACGGGCGAGAAATTCAGTCGCTGCCACCATGTCCATGACGGTCTCCTACAGGTCGCCGGCCAGCGCCGATGCTGGCCGCCATCCCTTCGGTATACGCCTGGCAGATAACGATTGGCCTGCTCAAACGGCCACGATCGGCTATTGGCCGGGCGTCATTCCCGGGACCGGGGTCTCCACCGGGACGGGGACACCGAGCGGGATCCGGCCACCCGCGGCGGGCGGCGGCGCGTTCGGGTCTGCCACCGGCGCATTGGGATCGGCCACCGGCGCAGGCGGCGCGGTGTACGGCCGGATCGACTCGGCCAGCGCCTTGGCGGCGGCCGGATCGATCGGATCCTTGGCGGTGCCCAGCCACACCACGAACCAGCGCTGGTTGCGCTGATCGCGCGGCGCGTTCGGGACGGCGGTGCCGACGACGCCCGCCCAGATCTGGCCGTTGGGCTTGGTGGTGTCGGTGAACTTCACCTCGTAGGACGAGAAGTAGCCCGGCATGTCACCGGCCTGCAACGCCCCGCTCTGCTGGTTGATCCGCACGCCGGGGAACGGCATGAAGAACTCGCCCATGTCCGACGCCAGCCGGATCGCGGCCTTGCTGTTGTCCTGCTCGGCGCCGGCGAACAGCTTCAGGTCCAGTCGGCCGAGGATGACGCTGGTGTCGTTGGCGGTCGGGGCGGGCTGACCGTTCTCGGCAGGCGCGGTGGTCTTACTCAGCAGCGCCTGGCCGTAGTTCAGCCGCGACGCGTCGGAAACCACCCAGCCCGCGGGCAGCAGGTAGCTGAAGCCACCGGAGGTGTTCGGGATGCGGCCCGGCTCCAGCGGCGCAGGAGGCGGCGGCGCGGCGTTCGGGTCGGCCGGCGGGGCGTTCGGGTCCGCCGGCGGCGGAGCGACCGGCGGCGCATTCGGATCCGCCGGCGGCGGGGGCGGCACCGCCGGGGCGTTGGGATCGGTGGCCGGCGGCGCGGCCGGCGGCGGGGCGGCCGGGGCCGCCGTCGTGGGTGTCGGCGTCGCGGGATCCGCGACGGCAGACGTCGACGGCAGGGCGATCGTGACGGCGGTGGCGGCGGTCACCGCGGTGACCGCGAACGCCGTCCACAGGCCCGGCCGTCGCGAAATCGAGTCCGGCTGCGTCATGGCGATGAACCTACCGTGTTACAGCCGTGACGCAAGTGTGGCCTGCTCACGATGTGGCGCGGTGTAACGCTGTTGCGAGCTTACAAAATCGGCCATCGACGCAGGTCGCCGCGGGCTCGTCAGCGGGCCGCCGGGTGCAGGGCGACTTCCTGGGCCTTGACTGTGAACCACACGTCGTCCCCGGCTGCCAGCCGCAAGCCCGCCGCGGACTCCGCGGTGATGTCGGCGGCCAGTCCGGGCGCGCCGTCGGCCTGCTCCTGGCCGCGCACCCGCACCCGCGCGCCGTCGGCGTCCAGCTCCGCGACGCGGATCTGGACGCTGTTGCGCGGGCTGCCGTGCGGCAGCTCGCGGTACACCGCGACCGCGGCCGGCGAGAACACCGCGACGAGCGCGCCCGCCTCCTGCGGTTCCACATCGTGGCGGCCGTGCCATAGGGCTCCGTCGGCGGCCCGCAGGGCCTCCGGACCGGCCGCCTCGCCCCGGACGACATTCACCCCGGCGATGCGAGCGCCGAACATGCTGCGCGGCGCGGCCAGGACCTCGCCGACCGCGCCGACCTCGGCGACGCGTCCGTCGTCGAGCACCATCACCCGGTCGGCCAGCGTCAGCACGTCGAGCAGATCGTGGGTGATCAGAACGGTCGCCCGGCCCGACTGCGACGACACCCGGCGCAGCAGCGCCCGCACCGAGGCGGCCACCGCGACGTCGAGACCGGACAGTGGCTCGTCGAGCAGCAGCACCTCCGGCTCGGCGGCCAGTGCCCGCGCGATCGCGGCCCGCTGGGCCTGCCCGCCGGAGAGCTGGTCCGGTTTGCGATCGGCCAGCTCGGTCAGTCCCACCTCGGCCAGCCAGCTCGCGGCACTGCGGCGGGCCGCCGCACGCCCCGCTCCGCGACTGCGCGGCGCGAACTCGACGTTGGCCTGCACACTCAGATGCGGGAAGAGCAGCGGGTCCTGCAGCAGCAGGCCGACGCGACGGTCGTGGGTGGCCACCGAGATACCGTCCGCTGTGTCGGTCAGCGTTCGCCCGCCGACCCGGACCATGCCCGAATCCGGTTGCAGCAGACCGGCAATCACGTGCAGCGTGGTGGACTTGCCCGCGCCGTTAGGCCCGAGGATGGCCAGCACCTCTCCCGCCGCGACCTCGAAGGCCACCTCGTAGGAGCGTTCGGCCACCGCGGCGGCGAACTGCAGCTCAGCCATTGCCGGTCCAGCCGGACAGCCGTCGCGCCCCGAGACCCAGCACCACCACCGCGGCCACGACGACCAGCAGCAGCGACAGCGCGACCGCCGCGTCGGCGTCGCTCTCGCGTTGCAGGTAGATCTCCAGCGGCAGTGTCCTGGTGACGCCCTGCCGCGATCCGGCGAAGGTCAGCGTGGCCCCGAACTCCCCCAGCGACCGTGCGAAGGCCAGCACTGCGCCCGACACCAGGCCCGGGGTCAGCAGCGGCAACGTCACCCGCCACCACACGGTCGCCGGCCTAGCCCCCAGCGTCGCCGCCACGACGTCGTACTCGGCCCCCGCGGTGCGCGCCGCACCTTCCAGCGCGATCACCAGGAACGGCAGCGAGACGAACGTCTGCGCCAGCACCACCGCGGTGGTGGTGAACGCGATCTGGATGCCGGCCGCCTCCAGATAGCTGCCGAGCAGGCCGAGCCGGCCGAACGCGTACAGCAGGGCGATACCGCCGACCACCGGCGGCAAGACCAGCGGCAGCAGGATCAGCGGGCGCAGCGCCCGCACGATGCGGCCGTCGTTGCGGGCCAGCACCAGGGCCATCGGCACACCCACGATCAGGCACATCGCCGTGCTGGCCGCCGCGGTGCGCAGGCTCAGCAGGAGCGCGGCCTGGGACGCTGCGCTGCTGATCAGGGACCAGAAATGCGTCCAGTCGACCTTGACCGCCATCGCCGCCAGGGGCAGCACCACGAACGCCGCGCCCAGCGCCGCGGGCACGTACACCCACCGGGGCAGCGGGGGCTGCGTGCGGTGCGCCCGGCTGCGCTTCACCCGACACACCCTAGGGCGAAACACCGTGCCGTGTCCGGATCGTGTCGGCGCGGCATTGGCCTCTTTAGCTACCGTCCAGTAACATTTCCTCCAATCCAACGAGGAGGTTGAAGGCGATGGACGTGCTGGTCACCGGAGGTGACACCGAACTGGGTCGCACGATTGCGGAAGGTTTCCGCGACGCAGGCCACAAGGTCGTCATCAGCGGGGCCCGCCGCGACGACCTCGAGGTGGCCGCCAAGGAGCTCGACGTCGACGCCATCGTGTGCGACACCACCGATGCCGAGACTCTGGGCGACCTGCGCAGCCAGTTCCCGCATCACCTGGACACCATCGTGCACGTACCCGCGCCGGCCTGGGTCGGCGGCGACCCCCGCGCCTACACGCTGAGCGATACCGCGAAGGCCTGGCGGACCGCGCTGGACGCCAGCGTGCTCTCGGCAGTGCTGCTGGTGCAGAACATCGGTGATCACCTGCGCTCGGGTGGGTCGATCGTGACCGTCGTCCCGGAAAACCCGCGCGACGGCGGCGCCGACGCCGCGGTCAAGGCTGCACTGTCGAATTGGACTGCGGGACAAGCGGATTACTTCGGAACCCGCGGAATCACCGTCAACACCGTGGCCTGTGGCCGCAGCGCCGAGCCGTCGTACGACGGGCTGTCCACCACGCCACCGTCGGTGGCTGCGGAGATCGCGCGCCTGGCGCTGTTCCTGACCACCCCGGCGGCCCGGCACATCACCGGCCAGACGGTGCACGTCGGCCGGGGCGCGCTCGCCAACTTCGGCTGACGGGGTTAACCCGCAGTTCGCCGGCGGGGGCTAACGTCGAATCCGTGACGATTCGACTCGGAATTCAGATCCCCAACTTCTCCTACGGAACCGGCGTTCCGGAGCTGTTCCCCACGGTCATCGCGCAGGCCCAGGAGGCCGAAGCGGCCGGCGCGGACGCCGTCTTCGTGATGGACCACTTCTATCAGCTGCCCAACCTCGGCAAGCCCGAGGAGCCGATGCTGGAGGCCTACACCGCCCTGGGCGCGCTGGCCAACGCCACGCAGCGGGTGCAGTTGGGCACGCTGGTCACCGGCAACACCTATCGCAATCCCACGCTGCTGGCCAAGGCGATCACCACGCTGGACGTGATCAGCCAGGGCCGCGCGATCCTCGGCATCGGCACCGGCTGGTTCGAACTCGAACACGACTCACTGGGCTACGAGTTCGGCACCTTCACCGACCGGTTCAACAAGCTCGACGAGGCGCTGGAGATCATCCTGCCGATGCTGCGCGGCGAGCGCGTCACCGTGAGCGGGAAGTACTACCGGACCAATGAGGCGTTCGCGATCCCCCGCTTCCGCGACCACATCCCGCTGATGATCGGCGGCAGCGGCGAGAAGAAGACAATCCCGTTGGCCGCCAAGCACTTCGACCACCTCAATGTCATCGCCGGCTTCGACGAGCTGCCCCGCAAGATCCAGGTCGTCAACGAGGCGTGCGAGAAGATCGGTCGCGACCCCGCCACGCTCGAGACCAGCATGCTGGTCTTCGGCCTGATCGACGACAACATCACCGAAGACTTCATCCCCGACGACGTCCGGCAGCGCGCGGTGTGGGGATCCGCCGACCAGATCGCCGACCAGATCAAGACCAAGGTGCTCGACGCCGGCGTGGACGGCGTCATCCTCAGTCCGGTCACCCACCTCGACGGTTACCACCCGGGCCGGATCACCGCCGTCGCGGAGGTCTTACGACCGCTGCTGGGCGGGTAGCCCCAAGGCGTGGCCTACATCACCTGATCGGCCCGGGTACCGGCGCGAAACCGGTTGCCCGGGCGACTACCGTAGTAAGTGTCCTGTGCATGTCGTTGAGGAGCAGAAATGACCCACCCCGGTGCCACTCCATCGGATAAGCACAAGGTCGTCATCATCGGATCGGGATTTGGCGGCCTGAACGCCGCCAAGCAGCTCAAGCGAGCCGACGTCGACATCAAGATGATCGCCAAGACCACCCACCACCTGTTCCAGCCGCTGCTGTACCAGGTGGCGACCGGCATCATCTCCGAGGGCGAGATCGCCCCGCCGACCCGCGTGGTGCTGCGCGACCAGAAGAACTGCCAGGTTCTGCTGGGCGAGGTCACCAACGTGGACCTGGCCAACAAGACCGTCGACTCGATCCTGCTGGGCCACACCTACCGGACCCCGTACGACACGTTGATCGTGGCCGCCGGCGCCGGGCAGTCCTACTTCGGTAACGACCACTTCGCCGAGTGGGCGCCCGGCATGAAGACCATCGACGACGCGCTGGAACTCCGCGGCCGCATCCTGGGCGCCTTCGAGCAGGCCGAGCGGTCGAGCGACCCGGTGCGCCGGGAGAAGCTGCTGACGTTCGTCGTCGTCGGCGCCGGCCCGACCGGTGTCGAGATGGCCGGACAGATCGCCGAACTGGCCGACCACACCCTCAAGGGAGCGTTCCGGCACATCGACTCCACCCGCGCGCGGGTGATCCTGCTCGACGCCGCCCCGTCCGTGCTGCCGCCCATGGGCGAGAAGCTCGGCAAGAAGGCCGCCGACCGGCTGGAGAAGCTGGGCGTCGAGATCCAGCTGGGCGCGATGGTCACCGACGTCGACCGCAACGGCATCACCGTCAAGCGCGGCGACGGCAGCCTCGACCGCATCGAGTGCGCCACCAAGGTCTGGTCGGCCGGTGTGTCGGCCAGCCCGCTGGGCAAGATCATCGCCGACCAGTCGGGCGCCGAGATCGACCGCGCCGGCCGGGTGAAGGTCCTGCCCGACCTCACCGTTCCGGGCAACCCGAACGTGTTCGTGATCGGCGATATGGCCTTCGTCGAGGGTGTCCCCGGTATGGCACAGGGCGCCATCCAGGGCGCCAAGTACGCCGCCAAGCTGGTCAAGGCCGAGCTGAAGGGCGCCGACCCCGCCACGCGCGAGCCGTTCCAGTACTTCGACAAGGGCTCGATGGCCACGGTGTCGCGCTACTCGGCGGTGGCCAAGATCGGCAAGATCGAATTCGGCGGGTACATCGCCTGGCTGGCGTGGCTGTTCCTGCACCTGATCTACCTGGTCGGGTTCAAGGCGCGCCTGACCACCTCGCTGTCGTGGATCAGCACGTTCATCGGCAGCCACCGTGGTCAGCTGACGATCACCGAGCAGCAGGCCTACGCCAGGACCCGAATCGAGCAACTCGAGGAGATCGCGGCGACGGTCGAGGACGAGAAAGCCGCCAGCTGACGTCCGCCTGGGCTTACTGGGAATCGCCCGTGAGCGCAGGCGAAATCAGCGCGTCCACCCACCGGCTGCCCTAGCATGATCGGCGAAGACCGTCTGACTACGAGGGGGCTCGATGACATTCAATCGTTCTGTGCGTCGCGCGGCTGCGGCAGCGATCGGCGCCGGCGCGGTGTTGCTCAGCGTGGCGGGCCCGGCCGTAGCCGACCCGCCGCCCAACTGCACCACCGCGGACATGACCGGCATCATGTCGGGGGTGTCGGCGGCGATGTCGAACTATCTGTTCACGCATCCGGATGTCAACGCGTTCTTCACCGGGCTGCAGGGTCTGCCGAAGGCTCAGGTCAAGGCTCAGACGCAGCAGTACCTGGACGCCAACCCGGGAATCCGCGCCGACCTGGATGGCATTCGCCAGCCGTCGACCGACTTCCGCAGCCGCTGCGGTCTCCCGCAGCGCCCGCTGGCACCCGGAGTGATCTAGCCGCGCCCCGGCGCGCTCCCACGCCCGTCGCACGCCGCGCCCTAAGGTGGTCGGCGTGGTCGTGAAGCCCGACGAGATCGTCTACCGCGTGCTGCAGCGGCTGCCTACCCGCATGCTCTCGCTGCGCACGATCGTGATCGTCGCCGCGCTGTCGGTCGTCATCCTGGTACTGACCCTGGGCACCTGGGTGTGGCTGGGCGTCACCAATGACCAGTACAGCCAGCTGGACCGCCGGCTGGACTCGGTGAGCAGCCTCGGCGACGTCGGCTCGCTGCTGACGACCGCGAAGCCCGGCGGAGTCGGCACACCCACCCCCGACGGAAACCTGGTGCGCACCATCCGGGTCGGCGCGATGGCGATGTCGGTACCGCCCGAGGTCGTGCTGCCCCAGCTGGAGAACGGCTACGCCAACACCACGATCGACGGCGTCGAGTACCGGGTACGGACCTTCTCGGTCGGTGGGGCCACGATCGCCCTGGGCGCACCGCTGGCCGAAACCCAGCGCCGGATCGCCGAACTGCACCTGCGCGTGCTGCTGATCTGCGCCGGTGTCATCGCAGGCACCGTGGTGGTGGGCTGGCTGATCTCGCTGATCATGATCAACCCGTTCCGGCTGCTGGCGCAGCAGGCCCGCGCCATCAACGCCCAGTCCAACCCCGACGAGGTACAGGTGCGCGGCGTCAAGGAGGCGGTCGAGATCGCCGAGGCCGTCGAAGGCATGCTGGCCCGCATCGGTGACGAGCAAGGCCGCACCAAGGCCGCGCTGGAGTCCGCCCGCGACTTCGCGGCCGTCGCCTCACACGAACTGCGCACCCCGCTGACCGCCATGCGCACCAACCTCGAGGTGCTCTCCACGCTGGACCTCGCGCCCGAACAGCGCAACGAGGTGATCGGCGACGTCATCCGCACCCAGAGCCGCATCGAGGCCACGCTCACCGCGCTGGAACGGCTGGCCCAGGGCGAGCTGACCACGGCCGACGACTTCGTGCCGTTCGACGTCACCGAACTACTCGACCGTGCCGCGCACGACGCCGAACGCATCTACCGCGACTTGAAGGTGTCGCTGGTGCCGTCCCCCGCGGTGCTGATGGTCGGGCTGCCGGTGGGCCTGCGGCTGGTGATCGACAACGCGATCGCCAACGCCGTCAAGCACGGCGCCGCCACCGAAGTCCAGCTGTCGGTGTCCAGTTCGGCCGCCGGTGTGCAGATCACCATCGACGACAACGGCAGCGGGGTGCCCGAAGACGAGCGGGCCGCGGTGTTCGAGCGGTTCTCCCGCGGCTCCACCGCATCCCGGTCCGGGTCCGGCCTTGGCCTGGCGCTGGTGGCCCAGCAGGCTGAATTGCACGGCGGCACAGCATCATTGACCAGCAGCCCCCTGGGCGGTGCCCGGCTGGTGCTGACCCTCGCCGGTCGTCACGAGTAGAGGCGGGCACCCTGCCAGGTCGAGAGGCTGCCGCCGCCGGCCAGCTTCAGGGTGACCCCCGCAGCATCGGCGGCCGGTTCGGGGTAGCGCAGTTCGCTCACGCAGGCCAGCGGAGCGCCCAGCGCATCGTCGGCCACCGACGCTCGCCCCAGCTCCACCCGGTGCCGCAGCAGCGGCGCGCCGGCCACGTCGGCACGCATCGCACCGCTCCAAAACCCCTCGCGCTCACCGGTTCTGCCGATCTGTACCCGCTCCCGGATCCGCAGCAGGGCCACATCGTCCAAGCAGACCGTCATCTCGCTGGAGTGCAGGGCATCGGCGGCGACGATCGTCGGTTCGGGGTCGAGGTCGAGTTCACCGGCGGCCTCGATGTGCCAGCAGGCGTGCGAGTCGGTGGTGGCCGCGCCGGGCAGCGCGACGGTCGCGGCGGCACTGCGCAACCGCAGTCGCGCTCCGGGTTCCACGATGATCCGGATTGCGATGGTGTCCCCGCCCAGCGGTGTCGCGGCCGCCGACACCAAATGCACGGTGTCGGGTTCGGTGTGCCGTGCGGCCAGCGCCCCGCGACACTCGATCCGGGGCAGCCGGCCGGGCTGCGCCACCACCATGACATCCGAACGCATTGCGGCTCAGGCGGGTTCGTTGACGCGCAGCTGCTCGCGCACCCAGGCCAGGACCGGCGATGCCGCCGGATCCTCGGTCAGCGAGATCAGCACCGTCGGGCGGCCCTCGCGTACCTTGGCGGCGTCGCGGCGCATCACGTCGAGGTCGGCACCGACCAGCGGCGCCAGGTCGGTCTTGTTGACCACCAACAGATCCGAGAACGTCACGCCGGGGCCGCCCTTGCGCGGCACCTTGTCGCCGCCGGCCACGTCGACGACGAAGATCTGTACGTCGATCAGGCCGGAGGAGAACGTCGCGGTCAGGTTGTCCCCACCCGATTCCACCAGGATCAGGTCGAGATCGTCATGCCCGGCGATCAAATCGTCGATGGCGTCGAGGTTGGCGGTGATGTCGTCGCGAATCGCGGTGTGCGGGCAGCCGCCGGTCTGGACGGCGGCGATCCGGTCGTCGGGCAGCACCGCGTGGCGGCGCAGGAAGTCGGCATCCTCGGTGGTGTAGATGTCGTTGGTCAGCACTGCCAGCGACAGTTCGTCGCGCAGCTGGCGGCACAGCGCGGCCACCAGAGCGGTCTTACCCGACCCGACCGGGCCGCCGACCCCGATCCGCAACGGCTCGCCCGGCTGGCGGGTTCGCTTGGGCCGGTCGGGATGTTCGTGCGGCTGACCGTCAATGAAATGTGGAGGCATACAACTTCTTTCAGGAAGCGAACAGGGGGCGTTCGCGCTCGGCGTGTCGCTGCGCGAGTTCGTCGAGCAGCGGATCGGACAGGTCGGCCAGGTCGCGCGCGGCCACCTCGGCGGTGTCTTCGCACAGCTGCGCCAAGCCGAAGGTCAGCGCCGCGACATCCGCGGGATCCAGGGCCAGCAGCCGCTGTGCGGCGGTGGCAGTGCCGGTCATCGTGGTGTACACCAGCGACAGTGCGGTTTGTTCGGGCGCCAGCCCGCTGACCACACCGACCCGCCCTGCGGTCACCGCGAGATGCGGCCGGGGTCCGAGGGAATCCCAATCGGCATCCGGCCATACCCGGCGGGCCAGGCGCAGCAACCCGCGGCCCTGCGCGCGCGACGCCTGGCGGGCGGCGGGAGACGGTGTGCGGGCGTCGGTTTCGGCATCGGCATGGGCAGGCGCCAGGTCACCGCGGTGGACAGCGGCGGCGACCGACGCCGTCACCAACCCGCTGGTGCGGATCCGGCGGCGCAGATAGGCCTCCAGCGTGCCGAGGTCGACGACCAGCCGGCTGGTCACCGCCTCCTCCACCCCACCGGAATGCACGTGGCCGCCGGTGGGAAGGCGCGAATCGGCCAGGGTCAGCAGGGTGGAAAGCGACGCCATCAGAACAAGAAATACCGTTGCGCCATCGGCAGTTCGGTGGCGGGTTGTTCGGCCCACACCTCGCCGTCGATCCGCACGGTGAACGTGTCGGGGTCGACCTCGATGCGAGGCTGGGCGTCGTTGAGCGGCATCTGCGCCTTGCCGATGGCGCGGACGTTTCCGACCGGCACCAGTTGGCGGGTGACCGCGATCCGGTCGGCCAGTCCGTCCTCGATGGCCTGCGGAGCGACGAAGTGCACGGAGGTGGCGGCCGCGGCGGCGGGTGCGGCGCCGAACATCGGGCGCGGCAGAACCGGCTGCGGGGTCGGGATGGAGGCGTTGGCGTCGCCCATCGCGGCCCAGGCGATCATGCCCCCCTTGAGCACCGCGTGCGGGCGCACACCGAAGAACGCCGGCTCCCACAGCACGAGGTCGGCCAGCTTGCCGACTTCGACGGACCCGATCTCGCGATCGAGCCCGTGGGCGACGGCCGGGCAGATCGTGTACTTCGCGATGTAGCGGCGCACCCGGTTGTTGTCCGCCGCGCCGTCGCCTTCCAAGGCTCCGCGGCGGCGCTTCATCACATGCGCGGTCTGCCACGTGCGTAGCACCACCTCGCCGATGCGGCCCATCGCCTGGGCGTCGCTGCCGATCATCGAGATGGCCCCGATGTCGTGCAGCAGGTCCTCGGCGGCGATGGTCGACGGGCGGATGCGACTCTCCGCGAACGCCAGATCCTCAGGCACGCTGGGGTTCAGGTGATGGCACACCATCAGCATGTCGAGATGCTCGTCGAGAGTGTTGACGGTGTGCGGCCGGGTCGGGTTGGTGGAACTGGGCAGGACATAGGACTCCGCCGCCACCGTGATGATGTCCGGCGCGTGCCCGCCGCCGGCACCCTCGGTGTGATACGCGTGGATGTTGCGGCCCTTGATCGCGGCCAGGGTGTCTTCGACGAAGCCTGCCTCGTTGAGGGTGTCGGTGTGGATGTTCACCTGAACCCCGGCCGCCTCCGCGACCGTCAGGCACGCGTCGATCGCCGCCGGGGTGGTCCCCCAGTCCTCGTGCAGCTTGAAACCCGCTGCACCGGAACGCAATTGCTCCCACATCGCGTCAGGGTTGACGGTGTTTCCCTTGCCCAGCAGCGCGATGTTCAGCGGCCAGTGGTCGAGCGACTCCAGCATGCGGGCCAGATGCCAGGCGCCCGGCGTGACGGTGGTGGCCTTGGATCCCTCGGCCGGACCGGTTCCGCCGGCCACGATCGTGGTGATGCCGCCGCCGATGGCCTCCGCCATGATCTGCGGACAGATCAGGTGCACGTGACAGTCGATCGCGCCGGCGGTGACGATGCGCCCGTTGCCTGCGATGATCTCCGTCGACGGACCCACGACCAGGTCGGGGTGCACACCCGACATGATGTCTGGGTTGCCGGCCTTGCCGATCGCGACGATGCTGCCGTCGCGAATACCGATGTCGGCCTTGATGATTCCCCAGTAATCGATGATAACCGCGCCGGTGATCACGGTGTCGGGGGCGCCGTCGGCGCGGGTGGCCCGGCCTTGCCCCATCGATTCGCGCAGCACCTTGCCGCCACCGAACACCGCTTCGTTGCCGGCCAGGCCGGGGCCGCCGCTGCGGTCCTCGGTGATCTCGACGATCAGATCGGTGTCGGCAAGCCGGATCCGGTCACCGGCGGTGGGCCCGAACAGTGCGGCGTAGCGCGCCCGCGACAGCGACGTCATCGGTCTACTCTCTTCACGCAAGCGCTCATCGGCGTCACAACTTTCCCGGTGGATTCAGGCTCAGCCCGTGTACCTCGCGTCGACCTTCCAGCGGCACGAGGGAGACTCGTTGCGGCACACCGGGTTCGAAGCGCACCGCGGTCCCCGCGGGAATGTCGAACCGGTGCCCGTACGCGGCCGCCCGGTCGAACGACAGCGCCGCATTGGCCTGCGGCAGATGCACGTGGCTGCCCACCTGCACCGGCCGGTCCCCGGTGTTGACGATCTCCAGCTCGACACGCGCCGCGCCGGCGTTGATCTCGATGTCACCGTCACCGAGGAAGACTTCACCGGGAATCATGCTGTCCTCTCCAGGGATTCACGGGATCGGGTGGTGGACGGTGACCAGCTTGGTGCCGTCCGGGAAGGTGGCCTCGACCTGCACGTCGTGCAGCATCTCGGGCACGCCCTCCATGACCTCGTCGCGCGAGAGCACCTCGCGGCCGGTGACCATCAACTCCGCGACGGTGCGACCGTCGCGCGCGCCCTCCAGGACGTGGTCGGTGATGATCGCGACGGTCTCGGGATAGTTGAGCTTGAGCCCGCGAGCCTGCCTGCGGCGGGCCAGGTCGGCGGCGTAGGACAGCAGCAACCGGTCGGTCTCGTGCGGTGTCAGTTGCATAGTGCGCGATCCTGCCACGCTCGCACGGGATCAGCAGGGCGGCGAGGTCCTACGCTTCGGGCTCGAGGTTCTGCAGCCGCACCTGACCGCGAGCGATGAGCCGGTCCTTGTCGTCGCGGATCGTCACCAGCCACAGCTGCTGGCGACGGCCGCGGTGCACCGGCTCGGTGACCCCGTACACGGTGCCGCCGGAGATCGCCCGCAGGAAGTCGGTGTTGTTGTTGACCCCAACGACGTTGCCGCCGCCGTTGGCGGCCAGCCAGACGAAGGCCGACGTGCTGGCCATCGACTCGATCATCGAGCAGTAGACCCCGCCGTGGACGATGCCCATCGGCTGCAGCAGTTTGGGCTGCACCTCCAGCTGGGCCTTGGCGCCATCGACGGTCAGTTCGGTGAACGTCAGCCCGAGTTCGTTGTCGAACGGGGCGGAGAAAGCGATCTGCTCGATCGACGGCTGTTCTGATTGCACGTCTTCAGTGTCTACACCAGCGGGTCCGAGACGAGGGACGGGCCCCGCACGCAGAGCACGGGGCCCGTCCTCGGCATGGACCGGGGGTTTCTGCAGCCCTCAGAAACTCCGGCGCGGTCCGATGGTCTGGTGTCATCAGGCTAGGCAAGGCTTGCCTAAGTTACAAGACCTACCCCACCCGCCGCAGCGCCCGCACCGGTAAGCCGAAGCCGGTCAGTGCGTCGAGCACCCCCTGGCCGCGACGCATGCAGGTGAGTTCACCGCTGCCGGTGAGCATCGGCACCTGGGTTGCGGTGATGACCACCGCCGAGCCGACCATCTGCCACATGGCCGCCGGGGTAAGCGAGCCGCGGCTGAGGTGATGCAGGGACTCGAAGATCGGCTCCAGGGAGCGATGGCAGCGGTGTGCCGTCCAGGTGGCCAGGGCGAGCTCGTTGGGCAGCCGGACCACGTCGGTGGTCGCCGGATCGTCCGGCAGCACCCGCAGCATCGGATCCACGACGGCGGCCCAGTCGATCGCCCCCTCGGAGTCGACATGCATCCACAGGTTCCCCGGCCCGGCGTCCCAGGCCCGGCCCTCGAGGACGAACAGGGTGACGGCCCGGCCGAGTACCGCGTGGGTGAACGTGGCGGCCAACTGCTGGGCGGCGGCGCGACGGTCATCGAGCTCGCCGGCTGCCGCTTCGAACATGGTCGCCAGCCGGCCCGTCGACGTCACCGAATCCAGCGGCCACCACCGGCGGCGGGACACGTCGGCCATCACGGCGACTCCGTGGACCCGGGGCGAATCCGGGCTCAGATCGCGCAGTCGGCGGCTGGATTCATGCAACGGCAGGATCCGGCGGATGGTCATTCCGTCGATCAACGGGTCAACCACGGCTGTGGTCACGGCACCTCCTCATGTGGTTAGGTAAGCCTAACCATAAGAGAGGACGGCCAGTTAGTCATGCGCCCTGTGAGTGCCGTCACAGTGTTGGCGGATTTTCGCCGTGTGGCCTGCACAGACGCTTGTGGGGGCCGTCCCGCGGGAACACGGTCTGCAGGAGCGGAGTTGATCGACACGTTGGGTACGACGCGCGGTAGTAACCGGGAGTACTCTGATTTGACTGCCTACGGAGATGAACGGAAATGGCCAAGTTGACTCGTCTGGGCGAACTGGAACGCGCGGTGATGGACCACTTGTGGGCCGCTGGTGAGCCGCTCACGGTTCGACAGGTCCACGAGGCCCTCTGTACCGAACGAGACCTCGCCTACACCACGGTGATGACCGTTCTGCAGCGCCTCGCCCGCAAGAATCTGGTGTCCCAGATCCGCGATGACCGGGCCCATCAGTACGCCCCGGTCCACGGCCGCGACGAACTGGTCGCCGGACTGATGGTCGATGCGCTGGATCAGGCGTCCGACTCCGGCAGCCGGCAGGCCGCCCTGGTGCACTTTGTCGAGCGGGTGGGCGTAGATGAGGCCGACGCATTGCGCCGAGCCTTGGCGGAATTGGAGTCCAAGCACCGTTCAACCTGGCCCGCTGGCGGCACGCCCAACGCCTGAGGGACAATTTCAGCGTGTCCGCGCTGGCCTTCACCTTCCTCGCCTTGATGCTGGTTGGTCCGGTGCCTGCGCTGCTGGCTCGAGCGTCGTGGCCGATGCGTGCGCCGCGGGCCGCAATCGTGCTCTGGCAGTCGATCGCGGTGGCCGCCGTGCTCTCGGCATTCAGCGCGGGATTGGCGATCGCCAGCCGGCTTTTCGCCCCCGGACCCGACGGCCGCCCGACCGCGACGATCACCAGTGAGATCGCGGTTCTGGGCTGGCCGCTGTGGGCGGCCTATGTGGTGGTCTTCGCGATCACGCTGCTCATCGGTGCCCGGCTGTTGATTGCCGTGGTCCAGGTCGCCGTCGCCACCCGGCGCCGTCGGGCGCACCACCGGATGGTCGTCGATCTGCTCGGTGACTGCCGGCACGGCATGAGCGGGCTGCGGGTGTTGCACGTATCCGAGCCGCTGGCCTACTGCCTGCCCGGAGTGCGCAGCCGGGTCGTGCTCAGCGAAGGCACGCTATCGGCGTTGAGCGACACCGAACTCGCCGCGATCCTCAGCCATGAGCGGGCACATCTGCGGGCGCGCCACGATCTGGTGCTCGAGGCCTTCATCGCCGTGCACACCGCCTTCCCCCGCTTCGTCCGTAGCGGCAGCGCGCTCAATGCGGTCCGGCTGCTCGTGGAGATGCTCGCCGACGACGCCGCGGTGCGCACCGCGGGACCCGCTCCCCTGGCCCGCGCCCTGGTGGCCTGCGCCGCCGGACGCACGCCGAAGGGAGCCCTGGCCGGCGGCGGCCCCACCACGCTGATCCGGGTGCGCCGGCTGGCGGGCGAGCCCAATAGCCTGCTGCTGGCGCTGGCGGCCTACACCGCGGCCGCCGCGGTGCTGGTGGTGCCCACGGTCGCGGTCGCGATGCCGTGGCTGACCGAGCTGCGTCGGCTGTTTCTGTACTGAAATCAACTGTGCCACAACAAAATCACACAACTGAAAGGCGCGATATGAGCTCACCGCAGACGGACGGCACTGCACAGATCGGTGTTACCGGAATGGCGGTGATGGGCTCCAACATCGCGCGGAACTTCGCCCACCACGGCTACACCGTCGCACTGCACAATCGCTCGGTGTCCAAGACCGATGCCGTGCTCGCCGAGCACGGGTCGGAGGGCAAGTTCGTCCGCACCGAGACCATGGCCGAGTTCGCCGCCGCGCTCGAGCGGCCCCGTCGCGCGCTGATCATGGTCAAGGCCGGCGACCCCACCGATGCGGTGATCAACGAGCTGTGTGAGGTCTTCGAACCCGGCGACATCATCATCGACGGCGGCAACGCGCTCTACACCGACACCATCCGCCGGGAGAAGGCAGTGCGCGAGCGCGGTCTGCACTTCGTCGGCGCCGGCATTTCCGGCGGTGAGGAAGGTGCGCTGAACGGACCGTCGATCATGCCGGGCGGCCCGGCCGAGTCCTACAAGTCGCTCGGCCCGCTGCTCGAGGAGATCTCTGCACACGTCGACGGCGTTCCCTGCTGCACCCACATCGGCCCGGACGGCGCGGGCCACTTCGTCAAGATGGTGCACAACGGCATCGAGTACTCCGACATGCAGCTCATCGGCGAGGCCTACCAGCTGCTGCGTGACGGGCTCGGCAAGAGCGCCCCGGAGATCGCCGAGATCTTCGCCGAATGGAACAACGGCGACCTGGACAGCTACCTCATCGAGATCACCGCCGAGGTGCTCAAGCAGACCGACGCCAAGACCGGCAAGCCGCTGGTCGACGTCATCCTCGACGAGGCCGAGCAGAAGGGCACCGGCCGCTGGACGGTCAAGTCGGCGCTGGACCTCGGGGTGCCGGTGACCGGTATCGCCGAGGCGGTCTTCGCCCGCGCGCTGTCGGGGTCGGTCGCCCAGCGCAAGGCAACCACCGGCCTGGCCTCCGGCAATCTGGGTGAACGCCCCACGGACGCAGCGCAATTCATCGACGACGTCAGCAAGGCGCTGTACGCATCGAAGATCATCGCCTACGCGCAGGGCTTCAACCAGATCCAGGCCGGCAGCGCCGAATACAACTGGAACATCACCCCCGGCGACATGGCCCGAATCTGGCGCGGCGGCTGCATCATCCGGGCCAAGTTCCTCAACCGGATCACCGAGGCTTTCGACGAGAACGCCGACCTGGCCACGCTGATCGCGGCGCCGTACTTCCGCGATGCCGTCGAGGCTGGCATCGACAGCTGGCGTCGCGTCGTGGTGAAGGCCACCGAGCTGGGCATCCCGATCCCCGGGTTCGCCTCGGCGCTGTCGTATTACGACGCGTTGCGCACCGAGCGGCTGCCTGCGGCGCTGACCCAGGGCCTGCGCGACTTCTTCGGTGCGCACACCTACGGCCGCACCGACGCCGACCCGGCCGCGCGGTTCCATACGCTGTGGAGCGGCGATCGCACCGAAGTCGAGGCCTGAGAACTGGCGGTACCCTGAGGTACGTGCAGTTTCTCGATGGCCAGCGGCCTCCGTACGACCTGACCTACGACGACGTCTTCGTCGTCCCCAACCGATCTGACGTCGCGTCGCGCTTCGACGTCGACCTGTCGACCTCGGACGGCACCGGCACGACGATCCCGGTCGTCGTGGCCAATATGACCGCGGTGGCCGGGCGGCGGATGGCGGAGACGGTTGCCCGCCGCGGCGGCATTGTGGTTCTGCCGCAAGACCTTCCGATCGACGCGGTCAAGCAGACGGTGGAGTTCGTCAAGAGCCGCGACTTGGTGGCCGACACCCCGGTGGTCCTGGCGCCCGACGACTCGGTGTCCGACGCCGTCGCGCTGATCCACAAGCGCGCCCACGGCGTGGCCGTGGTCGTGTTCGAGGGTCGGCCGATCGGCCTGGTGACCGAGGCCGCCACCGCCGGGGTCGACCGGTTCGCACGGGTGCGTGACATCGCGATCACCGACTTCGTCACCGCGCCCGTGCACACCGAACCACGCCAGGTGTTCGAGCTGCTCGAGCACGCGCCGGTGGACGTGGCCGTCCTGACCGACGCCGACGGCGCACTGGCCGGGGTGCTGACCCGCATCGGCGCTATTCGCGCAGGCATCTACACCCCCGCCGTCGACGGGAAAGGCCGGCTGCGGATCGCCGCCGCGGTCGGTATCAACGGAGACGTGGCCGCCAAGGCGCAGGCGCTGGCCGAGGTCGGCGTGGACGTGCTGGTGGTCGACACCGCGCACGGCCACCAACTCAAGATGCTCGACGCGATCAAGGCGGTGTCGTCGTTGGACCTCGGGGTCCCGCTGGCGGCAGGCAACGTCGTCTCCGCCGAGGGGACACGCGACCTGATCGGTGCGGGCGCCTCGATCGTGAAGGTCGGAGTCGGCCCTGGCGCCATGTGCACGACCCGGATGATGACCGGCGTCGGACGCCCGCAGTTCTCCGCGGTACTCGAATGTTCAACGGCCGCACGGGAACTCGGGGCCCACGTCTGGGCCGACGGCGGCGTTCGTCATCCCCGCGACGTGGCACTGGCCCTGGCCGCCGGCGCGTCGAACGTGATGATCGGATCCTGGTTCGCCGGCACCTACGAATCGCCCGGGGACCTGATGCGCGACCGCGACGGTAGGCCCTACAAAGAGAGCTACGGCATGGCCTCCAAGCGGGCGGTGGCGGCCCGCACCTCCGCCGACAGCGCCTTCGACCGTGCCCGCAAGGCGCTGTTCGAGGAGGGCATCTCCACTTCGCGGATGGCGTTGGACCCCGACCGCGGCGGGGTCGAGGACCTGCTCGACCACATCACCTCCGGAGTCCGCAGCACCTGCACCTACGTCGGGGCGTCCACCATCGCCGAGTTGCACGAACGGGTGGTGCTGGGCGTGCAGTCGGCCGCCGGATTCGCCGAAGGGCACCCGCTACCCACCGGCTGGTGAGCCGGACGCTGTCGAGGTTGCCGCTACCATAGGGATTTGTTCTGCTCTGACCGAGGAAAGGGATCCCGTGCCGCAGGCACCCGTCGAGGCCCCCGCGGATCGGGCTGCCCGGGCCGAGCGGCCCGCGGACGAGGCCGACGCCGAACCTTCCACTAGTCGGCCGGGCAATCGGCCCGGCTCCCCCTCATGAGCGTCCTGTACACCGTTCTGAGCCTGCTGGCGATCGTCGTGCTGACGTTCGGGACGGCGCTGTTCGTCGCGGCCGAATTCTCGCTGACCGCCCTGGAACGCAGCACGGTCGACGCGAACGCCCGCAGCGGTGACCGCCGCGACCACTTTGTGCAGCGCGCCCACCGCACGCTGTCCTTCCAGCTGTCCGGCGCCCAGCTCGGCATCTCGATCACCACTCTGGCCACCGGTTACCTCGCCGAACCGGTGCTGGCGCGGCTTTTCGACCCGGTCCTTGATCTCCTGCACATCCCGGAGAAGGCGGTCCCCGGCATCGCACTGGTTCTGGCGATCCTGATCGCCACCTCGTTGTCGATGGTGTTCGGCGAGCTGGTGCCCAAGAACCTCGCGGTGGCCCGTCCGGTGCCGACCGCGCGGGCCACCGCCGGTTTCCAGCTGCTGTTCTCGAAGGTAATGACACCGGCGATCAACCTCACCAACGGCACCGCCAACTGGATCCTGAGGCGGATGGGTATCGAGCCCGCCGAGGAACTCCGGTCGGCGCGCTCCCCCGAGGAACTCGGCTCGCTGGTCCGCAGCTCCGCCGAGCACGGGTCGCTCGACGAAGCCACCGCGGCACTGGTGAACCGCTCGCTGCAGTTCGGGTCGCGCATCGCCGAAGAGTTCATGACGCCGCGCACCGAGATCGAGGCGCTCGACGCCGACGACACCGTCGCCGATCTGGTGACCGCCTCGGCAGGCACCGGCTTCTCCCGCTTCCCGATCGTTCGCGGCGACCTGGACGAAACCATCGGCATCGTGCACGTCAAGCAGGTGTTCGGGGTGCCCGCCGCCGAGCGGTCGACCACGCGGCTGGTGTCGCTGGCGAGTCCGGTGCCGACGGTGCCGTCCTCCCTCGACGGCGATGCGCTGATGACCCAGCTGCGCGGCCACGGCTTGCAGACCGCGATGGTCGTCGACGAATACGGCGGCACCGCGGGAATGGTCACCGTGGAGGACCTGATCGAAGAGATCGTCGGCGACGTCCGCGACGAGCACGACGACTCCACGCCCGACTTCCAGAAGGCGGGACAGGGCTGGCGGGTCTCCGGGCTGCTGCGCATCGACGAGGTCGCCGAGGCGACCGGCTTCCGCGCACCGGAAGGCGAATACGAGACCATCGGCGGGCTGGTGCTGGAGACGCTGGGCCACATCCCGGAGCCGGGTGAATCCGTGGAACTGTCAGCCTTCGACCCCGACGCGCTCTTCGACGAACCGGTCCGCTGGCGGGCCACCGTCGTCGCGATGGACGGCCGCCGCATCGACCAGCTCGTGCTGACCCAGATCGCCCCGCACGGCGACGAGGGGCGGGAGCGCTGATGGGCGGCGACATTCTCGGCGTGCTGCTGACCGTGGCGCTGCTGGCCGCCAACGCCTTCTTCGTTGGGTCGGAGTTCGCGCTGATCTCAGCCCGCCGCGACCGGCTGGAAGCACTTGCCGAACAAGGTAAGCGCAGCGCGGTCACGGTGCTGCGCGCCGGCGAGCAGCTGTCGCTGATGCTGGCCGGTGCACAGCTGGGCATCACCGTGTGTTCGATCCTGCTGGGCCGGGTTGGCGAGCCGGCGGTGGCGCACCTGCTGGAGAAACCGTTCGATCTGGTCGGCGTGCCCGACGCCGTGCTGCACACGGTGTCGTTCGTGGTGGCGCTGGGCATCGTGGTCACGCTGCACGTGCTGCTCGGCGAGATGGTGCCGAAGAACATCGCGATCGCGGGCCCGGAGAAGACGGCGATGCTCGTCGTGCCGGTGTATCTGGTCTACGTGCGCTTCGCCCGGCCGTTCATCGCGTTCTACAACTGGGCGGCCAACACCACGCTGCGCGCATTCGGCATCGAAGTGAAGGACGAACTCGACGTCACCGTCTCCACCGTCGAGCTCGCGGAGATGATCGCCGAATCGCGGTCCGAAGGCTTGCTGGACCCCGAAGAGCACATGCGGCTCACCCGGGCGCTGCAGATCCGCAATCGGGTGGTCAACGACGTGGCCGTGCCGGTGCGCGATATCCGCGCGGTTCCGGTCGCGCGCCCCGGCGGCGGGCCCACGGTCAGTGCCATCGAAGAGGCGCTCAACGAGACGGGCTACTCCCGATTCCCGGTCACCGATGCGCGCGGCGACTTCGTCGGCTTCGTCCACATCAAGGACATCCTGGACATGATCGACGAGCGCGACGCGGTGGTCGACGGATCGGTGGTGCGTCCGCTGCCCCGGGTGCCCGCCAACATGCCGCTGCCGGACGCCCTGTCGCAGTTGCGCCGCGACAACAGCCATTTGGCGCTGGTCACCGACGGCGACCAGTCGGTGTGTGCGATGGTCGCGCTCGAAGACCTGGTCGAGGACTTGATCGGCACCGTGCGCGACGGAATGCACCGTGCCTGACGGCGTGCTGGCCGAAGACGAGTGGCTGGCCCGGGCGCACGCGCACCGCACCCGGGTGGAGACGTTCACCGGACCGCATGGCGAGCGGGCTCGGCGCGGTGAGGCTCACCCGGTGTGGGATTTCCTGTTCACCTACTACAGCCTGCGGCCGCGCCAGCTGCGGGTGTGGCACCCCGGCTACGGCACCGCGCTGGCCGGGCCGGCCGGCGCCGAATACCTCGACCGCGCCGGCTACGAGGCAACGCCCGACGGCGTGACCGTCAGCGCGGACTTCCTGCGCACGCGACTGTCCACGGTCGCTTTCGTGGCCGATCTGCTGCGGGCCACCGAGGCACGCGCACCGCAGTTCGGCTGCTTCGGCATGCACGAGTGGGCGATGGTCTACCGCACCGACGCCGTTCGCCACGGCGCGGTTCCGCTGCGACTCGGCGGCGCAGGCACCGACGCGGTGGTCGAGTCGATGCCGTTGCGCTGCACGCACTTCGACGCCTACCGGTTCTTCACCGCCGCGGCCGCTCCGCGCAACCGCGGGATACCGACCCGCGCCGCCCAGCGCGACTGGGAGCAGCCGGGCTGTCTGCACGCGAACATGGATCTGTACAAGTGGTGCTTCAAGCTCGGTCCGCTGGTCGCGTCCGAGTTACTGGTGGACTGCCTGGAACTGGCCGCCGAGGCCCGCGAGGTCGACATGCGGGCCAGTCCCTATGACCTGACGGACCTCGGGTTTGAGCCCATCACCGTTGAGGAACCCGCCGGGCGGGCGGAATACGTGCGGTGCCAGGGAGTTATAGCCGAGCGCGCAGCTCCGTTGCGTGCTCGGCTGCTGGGGTGGTGTGACCGGTTGTTGAGCGCGGACGTGGCCTACGACACTGTGTCGGAGGGGTTCCTACCTGCGGGTAAGATGAATTGATTGTCGTGAGGGAGGACAGATGAGCGATCGCGTGCCCGTGGGCAACCTGCGTGTGGCGCAGGTGTTGTACGACTTCATCACCAACGAGGCGCTGCCCGGCACCGGGATTGATGCCGACAGCTTCTGGGCCGGTGTGGACAAGGTCGTCACCGACCTGACGCCGCAGAACCAGGACCTGCTCGCCCGCCGCGACGATCTGCAGGCGCAGATCGACAAGTGGCATCGCCAGCGGATCATCGGCGGTATCGACGCCGGTGAATACCAGCAGTTCCTCACCGACATCGGCTACCTGCAGCCGGACCCGGGTGACTTCAGCATCACGACCTCCGGGGTGGACGACGAGATCACCACCACCGCCGGCCCGCAACTGGTCGTGCCGATCCTCAACGCCCGTTTCGCGCTGAACGCCGCGAACGCGCGGTGGGGCTCGCTGTACGACGCGCTCTACGGCACCGACGTGATCAGCACCGAGGGCGGCGCCGAACCGGGCACCAGCTACAACAAGGTCCGCGGCGACAAAGTCATCGCCTACGCCCGTGACTTCCTCGACAAGGCGGTTCCGCTGGCATCGGGCTCATGGGCCGACGCGACCGGCATCAGCGTCGCCGACGACGCACTCGAGATCGCTCAGGGCGACGAGTCCACCGGACTGGCCAGCCCGGAGAAGTTCCTCGGCTACACCGGCGAGCTGGGCGAACCGGCCTGGTCGGTGCTGCTGGTCAACAACGGTCTGCACATCGAGATCCTGATCGACCCCGAATCCCCCGTCGGCAAGACCGACAAGGCCGGCATCAAGGACGTCGTGCTGGAGTCCGCGATCACCACGATCATGGACTTCGAGGACTCGGTCGCGGCCGTCGACGCCGACGACAAGGTGCTCGGCTACCGCAACTGGCTGGGCCTGAACAAGGGTGATCTGGCCGAAGAGGTCAGCAAGGGCGGCAAGACCTTCACCCGCGTGCTCAACGACGACCGCACCTACAAGACGCCCGGCGACGGCGAGTTGACGCTGCCCGGCCGCAGCCTGCTGTTCGTCCGCAACGTCGGCCACCTGATGACCAACGACGCGATCGTGGACGCCGACGGGAACGAGATCCCCGAAGGCATCCAGGACGCGCTGTTCACCAGCCTGATCGCGGTGCACGGGCTCAAGGCCGAAGACGGCAGCCCGCGGCAGAACAGCCGCACCGGCTCGATCTACATCGTGAAGCCGAAGATGCACGGCCCCGACGAGGTCGCGTTCACCTGCGAACTGTTCAGCCGCGTCGAGGATGTGCTGGGCCTGCCGCAGAACACGATCAAGGTCGGCATCATGGACGAGGAGCGCCGCACCTCGGCCAACCTCAAGGCCTGCATCAAGGCCGCCGCCGACCGGGTGGCGTTCATCAACACCGGCTTCCTGGATCGCACCGGCGACGAGATCCACACCTCCATGGAAGCCGGCCCGATGATCCGCAAGGGCGCCATGAAGACCCAGCCGTGGATCAAGGCCTACGAGGACCAGAACGTCGACATCGGCCTGGCGACCGGGTTCTCCGGCAAGGCGCAGATCGGCAAGGGCATGTGGGCGATGACCGACCTGATGGCCGACATGGTCGAGCAGAAGATCGGTCAACCGAAGGCCGGCGCCACCACCGCGTGGGTGCCGTCCCCGACGGCGGCCACGCTGCACGCCATGCACTACCACTACGTGGACGTCTACGAGGTGCACAAGGAGCTGGCCGGAAAGTCCCGCACCACCATCGACGAACTACTGACGATCCCGCTGGCCAAGGAGCTGGCGTGGTCGCCCGAGGAGATCCACGAAGAGGTCGACAACAACTGCCAGTCGATCCTGGGCTACGTGGTCCGCTGGATCGACGCCGGTGTCGGCTGCTCGAAGGTGCCCGACATCCATGATGTCGCGTTGATGGAAGACCGTGCGACGCTACGTATTTCGAGCCAGCTGCTGGCCAACTGGCTCCGGCACGGGGTGATCACCGAGGACGACGTTCGCGAGAGCCTGCGCCGGATGGCGGCGGTGGTCGACGAGCAGAACGCCTCTGATCCCGACTTCAAGCCGATGGCGACCGACCCGGACAACAGCATCGCGTTCCAGGCCGCGCAGGAGCTGATCTTGGCGGGCGCCGCCCAGCCGAACGGCTACACCGAGCCGATCCTGCATCGGCGCCGGCGGGAGTACAAGGCCAGCACCGGCGCCTGACCTGCACGCAGCACCGCATTGCCGTTCGACGAAAGAGGATGAAGCACCGCCATGGGCAGGCACAGCAGACCGGGTCCCGGGGGTTCCTTCGGTGACGAGCCTGCCGACGACAACCCGACCGGTCGCTTCGCCCGCTCTGGTGGCGACGCCGACACGCCCGATGTCGACGACGACACCGGCTCGTCGGCGCTGACCGACACCGCCCGTCGCAGAATCGCTTTCGAAGGCGGGCACCGCAACGAGGGCGGCCGCCGCGGGGTGAGCGTCGGGGTGATCGTCGCGCTGATCACCGTGGTGGTGGTCGTCGGCGCGGTGATCCTGTGGCGGTTCTTCGGTGATGCGCTGTCCCACCGGTCCACCGACGCGGCCCAGAAGTGTCTGGGCGGCACGCTCAATGTCGGGGTGGTCGCCGATCCGTCGATCGCCGACACCGTCAAGACGTTCGCCCAGGGCTTCAACGCGACGGTCACCCCGGTCGGCGATCGCTGCGTGAAAATGGTTGTGACAGGCGCTGATTCGGATCGCGTGGTCGATGGTTTCGTCGCGAACTGGCCCGGCGATCTTGGTGAGCGTCCGGCGCTGTGGATTCCGGCGAGTTCCATCGGGACGGCGCGTCTGCAGTCCACCGCAGGCAAGGAAGTCGTCAGCGACGCCCGCTCACTGGTCAGTTCGCCGGTCGTGCTCGCCGTGCGCCCTCAGCTCAAAGACGCCCTCGGCCAACAGGGTTGGTCGGCGTTGCCCGGGCTGCAGGCCAATCCCACGGCACTCGACGGCCTGAACCTGCCCGGGTGGGGTTCGCTGCGGCTGGCGCTGCCCACCGTCGGAGATGCTGACGCCACCTATCTGGCCGCCGAGGCGGTGGCCTCGGCGTCGGCACCCGCGAACTCGCCCGCCACCGCCGGGCTCGGTGCGGTCAACGGACTGGTCGCCGGTCAGCCCAAGCTCGCCGACAACACCGCCGACACGGCGTGGAAGACGCTGCTCGGGGCGGGTGATCCCGCTGGCGCTCCGGTGCACGCCGTGGCCATCACCGAACAGCAGTTGTTCGCCAGGGTGTCGTCGACCCAGGACGCCAAGAGCGCCGTGGCCGAATGGCTGCCGCAGGGCCCGGTGGCCGTGGCCGACTACCCCACCGTCCTGCTGTCGGGTAACTGGCTGTCCGAAGAACAGGTCAGTGCGGCAAGCCAATTCGCGCGGTACATGCGTAAACCCGAACAGCTCAGCGCCCTGGCGAAAGCGGGGTTCCGCGCCGAGGGCACCACCCCGCCGGGCAATGACGTGGTCAGCTTCCCGCAGGTCGGGTCACCCCTGACGATCGACGACGAGTCCGTGCGGGCCACCCTGGCCGCCGCGGTGTCGACCCCCGCCACCGGCTCGACCACCACGATCATGCTCAACCAGGCGATGGGCGCCGACGAGGGCGGCAAGTCACGGCTGGCCAACGTCGTGACCGCGCTGAACAATCGCATCGGCGCACTGCCGCCGAACGCGGCGGTGGGGCTGTGGACGTTCAACGGTGTCGAGGGCAAGTCGGCGGTGCCGTTGGGACCGGTCAGCGACCAGTCGGCCGCACTGACCAACACCCTGGGTGGGTTGTCGCCCTCGGGCAGCGGAGCGGTGTCGTTCACGACGCTGCGGCTGGCGTACGGCGAGGCGTTGGCGAATTTCCGTCAGGGCCAGACGAACTCACTGCTGGTGATCACCCAGGGTCCGCACACCGACCAGACGCTGGACGGCCCCGGCTTGATTCAGTACGTGAAGTCGGCGGCCGATCCGGCCAAGCCCGTGGCGATCAACGTCATCGACTTCGGTGACGACTCCGACCGCGCGACGTGGGAAGCGGTCGCCCAGGCCTCCGGCGGCACCTATCAAAACGTCGCGACGTCCGATTCGCCGGACCTCGCGACGGCAATCTCGACGCTGCTGTCCTAAATTTTGCGGGAGCGTAACGCACGCTCATTCGCCTGCGACAATGACGGCATGTCGAAGAAAACTGCAGCAATTCTGCTGAGTGTGGCCGCATTGTCGGCAATCCCCGCGGCGATCGCCCCGGTGGCCCAGGCCGATATCTGCGGCGATGTCGGTGGTCGGCACGTGACCGTCGGCGGGTGCACCCCGGGCATCGCCGGTGACGCCATCGACGCCGCGGTGGCGGGCGACTGGGCCCGCTACGGTTTCCCGGAGAGCTACGCGTACTCCCTGGTTCCCGCATTCCCCGGCGAGGCGCCGTGCATTTCGCCGACCGGCCTGCCGTACTACACGCCCGGCACGGAGCCCTGCTACGCCCCGTAGTTAGGCGAACGCCTCCACCGGCGGGCACGAGCACACCAGGTTCCGGTCGCCGTACGCGCCGTCGATCCGGCGCACCGGCGGCCAGACCTTCGCCCGGAAACCCTTGCCGAGCGGGTAGGCCGCCTGCTCGCGGGTGTACGGGTGGGTCCACTCGTCGACCAGCAGGCATTCGGCGGTGTGCGGCGAATTGCGCAGCGGGTTGTCCTCAGCCGGCCACTCCCCCGCACCGACCTTGTCGATCTCGGCGCGGATCGCGATCATCGCCTCGCAGAACGCGTCCACCTCGGCGAGGCTTTCGCTCTCGGTGGGCTCCACCATCAGCGTGCCTGCCACCGGGAAGCTCATCGTCGGCGCGTGAAAACCGAAGTCCGCCAACCGCTTCGCGACATCGTCCACGGTCACCCCGGTGGCCTTGGTGATGCCCCGCAGGTCGAGGATGCACTCGTGGGCGACCATCCCGTTCTCGCCCGTGTAGAGCACCGGGTAGTACTCGTCGAGGCGGCGCGCGATGTAGTTGGCCGAGGCGATCGCGGTCAGCGTGGCATTGCGCAGGCCGTCACCGCCCATCATCCGGATGTAGGCCCACGTGATCGGCAGGATCGACGCCGAGCCATACGGGGCGGCCGAGACCGGGTGCCCTTTCGGCAGTTCCTCGGCCAGCGGATGGCCGGGCAGGAACGCCGCCAGGTGTGACCGCACCGCCACCGGGCCGACGCCCGGGCCACCGCCGCCGTGCGGGATGCAGAACGTCTTGTGCAGGTTCAGGTGGCTGACGTCGCCACCGAACTTGCCCGGCCGGGCCAGACCGACCAGCGCGTTGAGGTTCGCGCCGTCGACGTAGACCTGTCCGCCGGCGTCGTGCACCGCCGCGCAGATGTTGGCGATGTCGTGCTCGTACACCCCGTGCGTGGACGGGTAGGTGATCATCAGCGCGGCCAGCCGATCGGCGTGCTCGGAGACCTTGGCGCGCAGGTCGTCGAGGTCGACGTCGCCGTTCTCCCGGCAGGCCACCACGACCACCCGCATACCGACCATCGCGGCCGACGCGGCGTTGGTGCCGTGCGCGCTGGACGGAATCAGGCAGACGTCGCGACCGGTGTCGCCGTTGGCCAGGTGGTACTCGCGGATGGCCAGCAGGCCGGCGTACTCGCCCTGCGATCCGGCGTTGGGCTGCAACGAGATTGCGTCGTATCCGGTCAGCCCGGTCAGCCAGTTCTCCAGGTCGGCGATGAGCTTGCGCAGCCCCGGGGTGTCACCGGCGGGGGCGAACGGATGCTGGCGGCCGAACTCCGGCCAGGTGATGGACTCCATCTCGGCCGCGGCGTTGAGCTTCATCGTGCAGGACCCCAGCGGGATCATGCTGCGGTCCAGCGCGATGTCCTTATCGGCCAGCGTGCGCAGGTAGCGCATCATCTCGGTCTCGGTGCGGTACCGGTGGAAGGCCGGATGGGTCAGGAATTCGGTTGTCCGCGAATCGATCTCGGGTCCGGCATAGTCTCCGGCGACAGCGGCGCCGAACGCCTCGAGCACCAGGGCGACGTGCGCTTCGGTGGTGGCCTCGTCGCAGGTGACCGAGACGTGGTCGGCGTCGACCCGCCAGATGTTGATGCCGCGGCCCTTGGCCTCGGCCTGCACCGCGGCGGCCCGGTTCGGGACGTGCACCAGCACGGTGTCGAAGAAGGTGTCGTGCACGACCTCGACGCCCGCGGCGCCCAGACCGGCAGCCAGCGAACGGGCGTGTCCATGCACGCGCTTGGCGATGGCGGTCAGCCCGTCCGGACCGTGGTAGCTGGCGTAGGAGGCGGCCATCACCGCCAGCAGCACCTGGGCGGTACAGATGTTGGACGTCGCCTTGTCGCGGCGGATGTGCTGTTCGCGGGTCTGCAGCGACAGCCGGTAGGCCGGCGCCCCGTCGCTGTCGACCGACACGCCGACCAGCCGGCCGGGCAGCTGCCGGGCATGCTTGCTGTGCACGGCCAGGAAGCCGGCGTGCGGACCGCCGAATCCCATTGGCACGCCGAATCTCTGGGCACTGCCGAAGGCGACGTCGGCCCCGAGCTCGCCGGGCGGGGCGATCAGCGTCATCGCCAGCAGGTCGGCGCCGAGCGCCACCAGCGCACCGCGCTCATGGGCCGTCTCGACCAGCTTGGACCAGTCGGTCACCCGTCCGCTGGCGCCGGGCAGCTGCGCGATCACGCCGAAGAACTCACCCTCGGGCAGCCCGCCGCGTAGGTCGGCGGTGACGATCTCGATGCCGAGCGGCTCGGCGCGGGTGGCCAGGATGGCCGCGGTCTGCGGGAACAGGTCGGAGTCGACGGCCAGCCGGTTGCCGGTGCCGCGCACGGCGCGGTGCATCAGGGTCATCGCCTCGGCGGCCGCGGTGGCCTCGTCGAGCATCGAGGCGTTCGCGACCTCGAGCCCGGTCAGGTCGGCGATCATGGTCTGGAAGTTCAGCAGCACCTCGAGCCGGCCCTGGCTGATCTCCGGCTGATACGGCGTGTAGGCGGTGTACCAGGCCGGGTTCTCCAGGATGTTGCGCAGCAGCACCGACGGGGTGAGCGTGTCGTAGTAGCCCTGCCCGATCATCGACACCGCGATGGTGTTGGTGTCGGCCAACCCCCGCAGTTCGGCCAGTGCTTCGTGCTCGCCGACGGCGGCGGGCAGCTGATCGAGGCCGGGCGCCAGACCGTCGGAGGCGAGTGCGTCGAGGATGCCCGCCGGCAGCGCCTTGGCGGCCAATTCTTCGAGCGAGGCGACCCCGATCACGTCGAGCATGGTGGCGACGTCATCGGAATCCGGTCCGATGTGACGATCGGCGAAGGTGGGGGTGTGATTGGACACGGGACTCCTGACTTACGGCGCAGCCGTCAGCGGCGTCCTCTCCCTCTGTCGTCCACCCGGACCGGGCGCCTGAGAGATTCGGCGAGCTCGCCTGGCGGCGAGACTGCCTTTCCCCATGGGCGGGCGACCGTCAGATCACCGCTTTCCAGAGGCATCGTGGCCACGCGCGGTCCGGGTGCCTGAGAGGTTGACGGAGAGGTGTTGCTCCTTCGGCGTCCGTGACTGGCTGCCACGAAGCTCTCCCGCGCGAGGGCGATACCCCGCGATTCTAACCGATCTTGCGGTCGCGGCTCTTGCGCCGGGAGGCCAGCTCGTCCTCCGGCGAGGCGATCGACTCGCCGCCGTCGGCCCGCTCACCCGGGAAGTCGGCGATCGCGCCGGACAATTCCCGCATGGCACCGCTCACCGCGATGCCGAACACACCCTGGCCACCCTGCAGCAGATCGACGACCTCTTCGGCCGACGTGCACTCGTAGACCGTTGTGCCATCGGAGAACAGGGTGATGTTGGCCAGGTCCTGCACGCCGCGCTGACGCAGATGGTCGACGGCGACGCGAATGTTGTGCAGTGAGATGCCGGTATCGAGCAGACGCTTGACGATCTTGAGGACCAAGATGTCCTTGAACGAGTACAGCCGCTGGCTGCCCGAGCCGGCCGCGCCGCGGATAGACGGCACCACCAGGGAGGTGCGGGCCCAGTAGTCCAACTGCCGGTAGGTGATCCCGGCGATCTGGCAGGCGCTGGGGCCCCGGTAACCGACCAGCTCGTCGGGAACCGAGTCGTCGGGGAACAGGCCTGGCTGCACCGGCTCACTCACCGGCGCGCCGGTGGGTATGTCCGCCTCAAAGCGGCCATCGGAATCAGAGCCCGTGCCAGCAAGGTCCAACTGTCCCTGACGTGGCTGCTCGCCCACGATGCTTCCTCTCGCCGTTCGAACCTATGGCCCGCTGACCGCTCCACCAACCACGTTTGCCCAGTCCGAGTCCACCGAGCATACGCTTTTCGACGGGCAGTCGCGCTCGTCGTTCGCAATCAAAGTATGGCTGTCCTTGGCCGTGCTCCGCGTCATCCGCCGCGCGTGTCGAACCGCTGCAGGCCAAGTGAGACGCATCCGTGATCTTGCGGTCGATGGCGTTCGCCAGGCACCGGGATACCCGGTCAGGTCGCCTTGAAATCGTCCGGCGACACGCTGTCGAGAAACTCTTTGAACTTCTCCACCTCGTCCTCGCGGACGGCACCGGTGGATTCGTCGTCGTTCTCGTCGGGAATGAGCAGCCCGGCCTCGGCCAGCACCGCCTCCTCGACATAGATGGGCACACCCATCCGCAGTGCGATCGCCACCGAGTCCGACGGACGCGCGGAAACCTTGACGTCACGGTCGAAGATCAGGTCGGCGAAGAAGGTGCCTTCCCGCAAGTCCACGATCCGCACCTCTTTGAGCGAATGCCCCAGTGCGCCAATGACATCTCGGAAAAGGTCATGCGTCAGCGGCCGGGCCGGCTCGACGCCCTGCTGTTCCAGCGCGATCGCGGTGGCCTCCGACTGGCCGATCCAGATGGGCAGATAACGGTCGCCGTTGGATTCCCGCAGCAGCAGAACCGGCTGGTTCTGGGGCTGCTCGACACGGATGCCAACCACACGAACCTCACCCATCTGTGTCTGACCTCCGCGCTGTCGTTGCAGTCCTTTGGAGTCTAGTCCTCAGCGGTCGAGAACGTCTCGTACAGCGGACTTGATCAGTGACGTGTGCAACGTGATCGCCAGAGCGGCAACCTCCCGCGCCAAATCGTCGGCGCGGTCGCGCGCACCCGTCTTCGACGCCTTGCCGACCGGGCCGGCGATCTGGGCGATCAGATCGGACTGACGGTCGGCCGCGGACCGAAATGCCCGCAGGTGCCGGGGTTCCACGCCGTACTCGCCGAGCGCCCGCGCACACTGCGCGATCACCACCGAGTATTCGTCGAACAGCCCGCCCGGGCCGGTGGTGATGACACCCGCCTTGCACAGTGCGGTCAGGAACTCCTCGCCCACCCCGGAACGCTCGAGCAGGTCTTCGCGGCTCAGCCGCACCTGGGTGCGCGCCACGTCGATGTCGTCGTCGGCGCCGGGCGCATCCTGGTCGGCGACGGTCACCAAACGCGGTACGGCGTAAGGCGATCCGACGTGGGGCAGCTCGCCGTCCGGCTGGGCGTCGAGCTGGGCCTTGATGACCTTCAGCGGCAGATAGTGATCGCGCTGGGCGGTCAGGATGAACCGCAACCGCGCGCAGTCGTACGCGGTGAACCGCCGATAGCCCGAACCGCTGCGCTCCGGCGTGACGAGGCCCTCGGCTTCCAAGAACCGAATCTTGGAGATCGTCACGTCCGGGAAGTCCGGTCGCAGCAGGTCCAGGACCGCTCCGATAGACATCCCGGCAAGCGCGGGACTATCGGGTGCGGACACTAGCTTCCTGGACCACCTTCGTCGTCGGACGACTTCGGGCCGGTGAGGAAGACCAGGCGGAACTTGCCGATCTGGACCTCGTCACCGTTGGCCAGCGTGGCCGAGTCGACGGGTTCGCGATTGACGTAGGTGCCGTTGAGGCTGCCGACGTCGACGACCTGGAATTCGTTGCCGTCCAAGCGGAACTCGGCGTGCCGGCGGCTGACGGTCACGTCGTCGAGGAAGATGTCGGAGTCCGGGTGGCGGCCGGCCGAGGTCGTCGCCTGATCCAGGAGGAACCGCGAGCCCGCGTTCGGGCCACGCTTGACGACCAGCAGCGCCGATCCGACCGGGAGACCTTCGACCCCGGATACCGCGCTCTCGCCGCCGGCGGCTGCCGGGGCATCCAGTTCGTTGAGGAAGTCGGCGCGGAAGACGGAGGTCGTCTCCACGGTGACTTCGTCCGAGTTCTGGTCCTTGTCGGTCACCCGCTGCTCCTCACTGGCTGCCGTGGCTGTACTTGGCGGGTATCCGCACAAGGCGCCCGTCCGCCTCAACAATCACTTACGTCGACCGTACCGCGCAGTGGTCGTCGTTGTGCCCACCACCGCCGGATCGGTGGCTGGCAGGCACCCTAACAATGTCATTCAGTCACAGTGTCCCGATAGGCGTCCGCATCGAGCAACGCCGCCAACCCCTGTTCGAGGGTATCGCCGTCGACCTGCAACTCCAACAACCACCCCTGACCGTAGGGATCGGAGTTGACCAGCCCGGGGCTGCCTTCCAATTCGCCGTTGACCGCAATCACTTTGGCCGTGACGGGCGCGTAAAGGTCCGACACCGACTTGGTGGACTCGACCTCGCCGAAGGACTCACCGGACGTGACGTCGCTGCCCACCTCGGGCAACTGCACGTACACCACGTCACCCAGCGAGGACTGGGCGAAGTCGGTGATGCCGACGCGCACGGTGTCGTCACCGATGCGCAGCACCCACTCGTGCTCGGCGGTGTAGCGCAGGTCGGCTGGGATTTCGCTCACAGTGCTCCTCGGTGTCGGACGCTCATTTGACGGGCTGAGCGTATTGGCGCGCTTTCGGTTGCCGCAAGGTGGTGATGTCCACCTTGTCCGACTGCGCGACGGTCATTCGCCCACCCACCCGTTCGACGCTGTCGACGGCGCCGCCGGGGATGTTCATCGCGGCGGCCAGGGTGGGTGGATCGCCAATGGCCAGAACAGAATACGGCGGGCCGAGGGTTTGGGTGTCGATGACCAGCGCCCCGGGGCTGCCGACCACCCAACTGTCGACGCCGATCCGGACGGCCTGCTGGCCGGAGCGGATCTCCATCGCCTCCGCCCCGGCGGCCCGCAGCTCGTTGATCACATCGAGCATGGTCTCCGGCGCCACCCCGGGTCCGGGATCGTCGATGGTGATCGTCACGCCCGGTCCGGTGGCGGCGACGGTGCCGATCAGGATCGATAACGCGGCCAGCCTGGCCTGGGCGTTCTGGATCGCCGCCTGGTCGCTGCTGCCGGCGGTCTGCATGGCCGCGAGGTTGCGTTGCAGTTCGGCGACCTCGGTGTTGAGCGTGGCTTCGCGCTGCTGCAACGAGCCCAGCAGCACCAGCAGGTCGGCCGGGCGTGCGGTGTCCAGAGCGTCGCCGGTCTCGGTCTGGCGCGCCTGGGTGGCGATCGCCACACCGAGCATGAGGCACAGCAGTACGCCGAGCGCACCGAAGATCAGCTGTGTGCGACCGCGGAACCGGCGCACCGGCGCCGGTCCGGGCAGTTCGTGGCGGCCGTGTTCTTCGTCGGTCACCTCATGCCCCGAACAGCCTGCGGCGCAGCGCGGCGGCGTTGCCGAAGATGCGGATGCCGAGTACGACGATGATCGCCGTCGACAGCTGGGTGCCCACGCCCAGTTGGTCGCCGACGTAGACGATCAGCGCCGCGACCAGCACGTTGAACACGAACGAGACCACGAACACCTTGGGGTCGAAGATCTTCTCCAGGTAGGCACGCAGACCGCCGAACACCGCATCGAGCGCGGCGACGACGGCGATCGGCAGGTAGGGCTGGATGACCTCGGGAACGCTGGGGTGCAGCACCAGACCCAGCACGATGCCGACGATGAGTGCGGCGATTCCGATCACCTGACGCGCCCCCTATCGGCCGATCTGCTTGGCAAATTTAATCTCCCGCACCGCACCGGCGGGCAACGACAGGCCGTCGCCACTGCTCACGCTGACCCCCACCCCGTAGGACACCTCCAGCAGCCGCAACCGCTGCAGTCCGCCGCTGCGGTCGAAGGTATCGCGCATCTCGCCCGGCGATCCCACCGCGAGGATGGTGTACGGGCTGCTGATCGGATGATTGTCGACCAGGATGGCGCCACCCGCCTGGCGGATCGTCACGTTCGGTCCCATCCGGACACCGCCGACCGAGATCGCTTCGGCCCCACTGGCCCACAGCGAGTTCACCACGAGCTGCAGATCGCGGTCCAGGATGATCTGGCGGCTGCCCGCCACCCGCTGCTTGGAGACGTCGGACAGATCCCGGCCCACCCCGGGGTCGGTCACGGTGACGGACAGGCCGGGCCCGATGACGGCGGTGGTGGCCGCGGCCAGGCTGAGCGCATCGAGCCGGCTGAGCAGGTCGCGGCCGGCCGCGTCCTCGCGCAGCTGGCGACGCTGGACGGTGTCGGCCTGGGTGGCGAGCTCGTCGCGGCGGCGGGTCAGCCGGTCGGTGGTGCCTTCGGCGGAGCGCACGCTGGCGGCGAGCACCTGCTGGGCGGCGTTGACGCCGGGCGCGGTGGACCGCGCCTGGGCGACCGCGGCGGCGAACACCACCGCGATCAGCACCGCGGCCAGCGCCTGCCAGGCATGGGTTTCCAGCGGCCGGCGGGACTGCCCGGTTGTTTCCCGCTGGGCGGCCGCGGCCGCGTAGCCAGGGTCGAGGTGTTCGGTCAGCAGGGAGCGCAGCAGACCCGGCAGCGGAATCAGGGTCGGCCGCTGCTCGTGGCGTTCGCTGCGGCCGGCCCGCGGGTCGTAGCCGCCGAGCGCGCTGTCAGATGCGGGCATCGCTGACGCCGACCTTGGGCAGCCTGGTCACGACCAGCCGGACTTGCAGCAGATACAGCACCGCCGACCACAGGTACATGCCGACGCCCCAGATCAGAAAGCCCCAGCCGCACGCGCCGATCACGTGGCTCCACGTCGCGTCCCACTGGCCGAGCAGCACCAGCGGGAAGCCGGACATCAGCGCGAACGTCGCCGCCTTGCCGATGTAGGTGACCGGCAGGGCAGTCAATCCGCGGCTGCGGACCACCGGCAGGGTGGCGGCCAGCACCAGGTCGCGGCCGATCAGCGTGGCGACCAACCACCAGGGCACCACGCCGGCGAACCCCATGCCGAGTGGCACGGCCAGCATGTAGATCCGGTCGACCAGCGGGTCGAGCAGCTCCCCCAGCCGCGACGACTGGTTGGGCACCAGCCGGGCGATCTTGCCGTCGGCCCAGTCGGAGAAGCCGCTGAACATCAGGATCGCGACCGCCCATCCGTAGGCATCGGTCGCGAGCAGCAAGTAGAGGAATACCGGCACCAGGACGAGCCGGATCGCCGACAGGACGTTCGGGATCGTCAGCACCCGGTCGCGGGCGTGGCGCGTCATGGACAAAACCTAGCGCTAGCGGAAGACCCCGGGCAGGCTCAGCGCCGACAACGTGTCGTCGTTGAGCGGGTTGTCGTGAACCATGTAGGTCCACGTCGAGGTCGGGCGGGCCAGCTTCGACAGGTCCAGACCCTGCTCCTCTTCGAGGATGTTGGCGGTCTCGAAGGTCTGCTGCGCAGCCTCGATGGCGTCGGCGGCCAGGTGCGCGAACGCGTCGACGGCCATCCGGTGGAACTCGTCGAGGGGGTTCTGCCTGCCCAGCGCGCGCAGGTGGATACTCTCCCGGATATCGGCCAGATACGCCAGGTGGTCGGCCCAGCCGCGGTCGAGGTGGAACAGCATGATCTGGCGGCAGATGACCTCCAGCTGCTCCTCGCTGGACTTCTCCGCGAGTTGTTCGTAGCGGTCCGGCGAGAGCTCCTTGAGCTCGTTGCGCGCCGTCGGCGTGCTCAGCAGGGTGTTGCGGCGCTCGACGATGATCGCGCGCTGCTGCGCGATGAGCTGGTTGTAGCGCCAGGTGTTGGCATGCACGTCGAGCAGCCGGCCTTCGGCCACGCGCTGGGCGTGGTCGAGCAGGGCGCCCGCCTTCGGGCTGGTGATCCGCCCGGTCTCGTCGGCCTCGGTGGGCAGCTTGCCCTCGTCGAGATGCGCGACGACGACGTCGTCCTCCCAGCTGGCGAAGAACACCGACGAGCCGGGGTCGCCCTGGCGGCCGGCGCGGCCGCGGAGCTGGTTGTCGAGGCGTTCGGTGCGGTGCCGTCCGGTGCCGATGACGTGCAGGCCACCCAGTTCGGCGACCTTGTCGTGATCGGTTTCCTCGGAACCGCCGAGCCGGATATCGGTGCCGCGGCCGGCCATCTGGGTCGAGACCGTGACGGTGCCGAGCTTGCCGGCTTCGGCGATGACGGCGGCCTCCTCCTCGTCGTTCTTGGCGTTCAGCACGACCGCCGGGACGCCGCGGCGGACGAGCCGTTCGTGCAGTTCCTCGGACTCGGCGACGTCGTGGGTGCCGACCAGGATCGGCTGGCCGGTGGCGTGCACGTCGACGATGTGCTCCATGATCGCCTCGATCTTGGCCGCCGCGGTGATGTAGACGCGGTCGTCGGCGTCCTCACGGATGTTGGGCGTGTTCGGCGGGATCGGCGAGACGCCCAGCTTGTAGAACTGGCGCAGCTGCTCGCCGGCGGCCAGCGCGGTACCGGTCATCCCGCACACGGTCGGGTAGCGGTTGATCAGCGCCTGCACGGTGATGGTGTCCAGCACCTCGCCGGTCTCGGTGGTCTCGATGCCTTCCTTGGCTTCGACCGCCGCCTGCAGACCGTCGGGCCAGCGCTGCAGCTGGGCGATCCGCCCGCGGCTGGAGTTGATCAGCTGCACGGCGCCGTCACGGACGATGTAGTGCACATCGCGCTGCAGCAGCACATGCGCGTGCAGGGCGACGTTCACCTCGGTCAGCGTCGTGCTGACGTGCTCCTCGGAGTACAGGTCGATACCGCCGAGCGCGGCCTCGATCTTCTTGGCACCCTCCTCGGTGAGGTGCACGTTGCGGCTGTCGGCGTCGGTGTCGTAATCGGTGCCGGCCGCCAATTCACCCACCAGACGGACGATTTCGACCTTCGGCGTCTCGCGGTGGGTGGTGCCGGCCAGCACCAGCGGCACCAGCGCCTCGTCGACGAGCACCGAGTCGGCTTCGTCGATCAGCGCGACGTCGGGGTTCGGCGAGACCAGGTCGGCGACGTCGGTGACCAGCTGGTCGCGCAGCACGTCGAAGCCGATCTCGTTGACCGAGGCATAGGTGACGTTGCATTCGTAGGCGGCCCGGCGTTCCTGCGCCGTCGACTCGGCGGTGATCCAGCCGACCGACAGCCCCATCGCCTCGATCAGCGGACCCATCCACTCGGCGTCGCGGCGGGCCAGATAGTCGTTGATCGTGACGACGTGGACGTTGCGCCCACCGAGGGCGTAGCCGGCGGCCGCGATCGCGCCGGACAGCGTCTTGCCCTCACCGGTGGCCATCTCGATGACATCGCCGGCCAGCATGCGCAGCGCCCCGGCCAGCTGTACGTCGAAGGGACGCAGACCGGTGGTGCGCTCGGCCGCCTCGCGGGCGATGGCCAGGAACTGTGGGATGTCCGCAGACGAAGCCAGGTCGCCGAGTTCCAGGAGCTTCGCCGCCTTGGCCAGTTGCTCGTCGTCGAGGCCCTTGGCCTTCTCGTCGAACTCGGCCGAGGCGTCCACCTCGGCCATCGACGCCGCTTTGGTCTTCTCGGTGGTGGCACCGAGCAGGCGCCAGAAGCCCCGGCTGATGCGGCCGGGTCCGGCAACGCTGTCCTTGCGAGTTTTCGCCACGTGTCAACGGTACCGTCGGCGGATTGAAGCTCACATTTCGCCAGCCATCTGACACACACGCGCGCCTTCGCCGGAATGCCGGGGTAGGTTCGCCGGAAAAGCCGCCGGATTGGGCGCCGTGCTGGGCGACGCCTCAAGAGGAGAACCGCGTTGGAGAAGTTCACCCCGTCGATGGACTGGGGACACGAGCTCGTCCCGTCCTTGATCTGGATTGCCAAGGCATGGGGCATCAGCGCCGTTCTCAGCCTGATCGTGCTGTTTTTGCTGGCCAAGTACACGGTGTGGGGCAGGCAGTACTGGCGGATCACCGGCGACTACTTCAAGGGTCGCCAGAGCATCGTGACCTGGATCTGGGTCGGCGTCCTGCTGTTGTCGACGATCATCTCGGTGCGCCTCGATGTGCTGCTCAGCTACTACAGCAACGACCTGTACACCTCGCTGCAGGTGGCGTTCCAGGGGGCCGGCGGCGGCAATGAAGAGGTCCGCCAGTCCGGTATCCACGGCTTCTGGGCGGCGCTGATCCTGTTCGGCATTCTGGCGACCATCTACATCAGCCGGGTCATGCTGGACATCTATCTGATGCAGCGGTTCATCATCCGCTGGCGCGTGTGGCTCACCGACCGGCTCACCTGTGACTGGCTCGACGACCACGCGTATTACCGCACCCGCTTCACCGACTCCGATATCGACAACCCGGATCAGCGCATCCAGCAGGACATCGATATCTTCACCGCCGGCGTCGGCTCGTCGACGAACCAGCCGACGATCATGAGCTCCAACACCCTGCTGTTCGGCGCCATCAACTCGTTGGTGACCGTCGTTTCGTTCACCGTGATCCTGTGGAACCTCTCGGGTCCGCTGACGTTCCTCGGGGTGACGCTCGGGCACGCCTTGTTCTGGGTGGTCCTGGTCTACGTGGTGTTCGCGACGATCATCGCCTTCTGGATCGGTCACCCGCTGATCAAGCTGAGCTTCCGCAACGAGCTCACCAACGCCGTCTTCCGCTACGCGCTCGTGCGACTGCGGGACGCCGCCGAGGCGGTCGGCTTCTACCGCGGCGAAAATGCCGAGCGCGGCCTGCTGCGCACCAAGTTCGCCCAGATCATCGCGAACTACAAGCGTTACGTGAACCGGACGATCGCCCTGACCGGGTGGAACCTGTCGATGAGCCAGATCATCAACCCGCTGCCGCTGGTGATCCAGGCCCCGCGGCTGTTCGCCGGACAGATCGACCTCGGTGACGTCACCCAGTCCTCGAGTGCGTTCGGCTCCATCCACGATTCGCTGTCGTTCTTCCGTAACGCCTACGACTCGTTCGCTTCCTACCGCGCGGCGATCATCCGTCTGCACGGTCTGGTGGAGACCAATGCCGAAGCGCGCGAGCTGCCGAAGCTGACCACGCTTGCCACCCATGACGGGTCGGTCGAGTTGCGCCAGGTCGAGGTTCGCACGCCCAGCGGCACCCGGCTCGTCGATCCGATCGACCTGCGGCTGGAGCCGGGCGAGACCCTCGTCATCACCGGGCCTTCGGGCGCGGGCAAGACCACGCTGCTGCGCAGCCTGGCGCAGCTGTGGCCGTTCACCTCGGGCACCCTGTGCCGGCCCGACGACCACGACACCATGTTCCTGTCGCAGATGCCGTATGTGCCGCTGGGCGACCTGCGCACGGTGGTGTCCTACCCCGCCACCTCCGGGGAGATCAGCGACGACGAATTGCAGCGCGCGCTGAGCAAAGTTGCTTTGTCGCACTTGACGATTCGACTCGAGGAGTCCCAGGACTGGGCCAAGGTGCTCTCACCGGGCGAGCAGCAACGCATCGCATTCGCCCGCGTTCTGCTGACCAAGCCCAAGGCGGTCTTCCTCGACGAGGCCACCTCGGCGCTCGACGAGGGTCTGGAGTTCGCGCTCTACGAGATGGTGCGCACCGAGCTGCCGAACACGATCCTGGTCAGCGTCAGCCACCGCAGCACCGTCGAGCAGCACCATGTCAAGCATCTGGAACTGCTCGGCGAGGGCCAGTGGCGCCTTGGTCACGTCGACGGCAACGAGCCGGCCACCGTCTAGCCTCCCGCCGTGAGCGGCCTGGGATTGGTCGGCAAGGCGGCGGCCATGTTCGCGGTGACGAACATCGACGACATCGTCGTGCTCGCAGTGCTCTTCGGCCGGGCGGCACGCCGCAGGCCCGAGGTGCTGCGGGTGATTGCCGGTCACTATTTCGGATTCGTTGGCATCCTTGCTGTTTCGGCGCTCGGGGCGTTGGGTGCGAGTCTGCTACCCGAACGGGCGATCGCGTACCTCGGGATCTTGCCGCTGCTACTCGGTGTGCGCGCCGCCTGGCAAGCCTGGCGACCCGGCGACGACGGACCTGACGACGGCCGAGACAACGCTGTCGGCATCCTCGGTGTCGCTGCGGTGACCTTCGCGAACGGCGGGGACAACATCGGCGTCTACGTCCCGGTGTTCGCCGTCGCCGGTATCGGCGGCATGCTCGGGTCCGTCGCGATCTTCCTGGTCGGCGTGGCACTCTGGTGCGTCGCCGGTATTGCTGTCACCGGCCATCCGGCAGTCGCCACGGTGCTGTCGCGGTGGGGCCACGTCATCGTGCCGGTGGTACTCATCGCCATCGGCCTGTCGATTCTCGTCCAGGGCGGCGTTTTCGCCGCGGGGTAGCCCGCGGCATCCTCCCATAGTCGTAGATCAAGATCAGTCCCCGGCACGATGTGCTCGGCGCTCGAAGTTCATAGCGTCGATGCCATGACATATTCACACGTTGCCAGATCTGGTCAAGCGGTCCGAATCCCACAACCGCGCATAGCATTTCACCGTCCACTCGCCGACTGGCTGATGGGTTGCGTCGCTGCGGTCCGCGCGGCCGCGGCCGCGTCGGGTGATCGGCTGCGCACCCAATACCCGCCGCTGCGCACCGAATTCATGGAAGAAGCCGCGATGGCGCGGGAAATGCACCGGCTCTGAGCTCACCGGGGTCCTACCACGGGAGTACCTCGCCGTCGTGCCGACGGACGATGCGCAGCACGAGCCGCCCGCCCTAGGCTGACACCATGCTGGTTGCGGTCAAGCGACAGTTCCACGCGTGGGCCAGGAGCCGGGAGCCGATGATCCCGGCGGGCTTTAGTTGGACCTTCGTGATCATCATCGACGTGACGATGGCCGCGATCGGGCTGATCGCGACCCTTCAGCGACCGATGTCCGACTGGCCGGTGGCGCTGGCGGCGATCGCCGTGGCTTTCATACCGTGGGTGCTGTTCTTCGTCTTCAATATCTGCAAGTACGAGGGCCAGGCACTGTGGGCCGCATGGATGGCGGGGACGGCGGTCCTGCTCTTCGCCACCTCCACGCCGGTGCGGGGCGACTTCGCACCGCTGTTGCTCACGTTGACTGTGGGGGTCGTCGGAGCCATCACCTCGATGCTCGGCGGATTCCTCGCGGCCGCGACGGCCGCAGCACTTCTGATCGGAGCCGCGGCCGCGCACCGGTTGGACACCCCGGAGCTGTATCTGGCGTTTCTGGGCATCGGCTGGCTCGTCGGCTACCTCGTTCACGTTCAGCGCCAGCTGCTCATCAGCCAACAACGGACCCAGGCCGAACTGGCCGCGCATGCGGCCGCCGACGAACGACGCCGGATCGCCCGCGAGATCCATGACGTGATCGCACATTCGCTGAGCATCACCCTGTTGCATCTGACGGGCGCCCGGCATGCGCTCGAGCACGGCCTTGACAGTGCCGCGGCCGTCGACGCACTGCGGCAGGCCGAGGATCTCGGCCGTCAGGCGATGTCGGATGTGCGCCGCACGGTGGGTCTGCTCGACGCCGGAAACGACTCGCTGGCACCGGAACCCGGGGTGGAAGACATCGCCGGCCTGACCGACGAGTTCATCCAGGCCGGCTTGCGCCTGACCGCCGACATCAGCGGGTCCTATGCCGACGTGTCGCCGGCTGCCGGCTTGGCCCTGTATCGCATTGCCCAAGAATCACTGACCAACATCGCCAAGCACGCGCCGTCGTCGAGTTCGCGCCTGGCGCTGGCGATCTCAGCGCACGAGGCAACGTTGAGCGTCGTCAACGACATGGGTGACGCGGTTCGGCGTCCGGCCGCAACTCGCGGCCGGGGTGTGAACGGTATGCAGCAGCGAGTCGAGATCTTCGGTGGCACAGTCGATGCCGGTCCATGGGGTGACGGGTGGTCGGTGCGGGCGCGACTGCCACTGGGCAGCGCCTCATGACCGCCGTAGAACAGGTCGTCACCGCGCTGATCGTCGACGACCAGGAGTTGGTGCGGTCCGGTCTCACGCTGATCCTGCAGCGCCAGCACGGCGTGGTGGTGGTCGGCGAATGCACCGACGGCGACGAGGTCCCCGACGCGGTGCAGCGCCATCGGCCCGATGTCGTCGTCATGGATCTGCGCATGAAGCGCGTGGACGGGATCGAGGCGACCCGGCGGCTCTGCGACATCGGCGGCCCGCCGGTCCTCGCACTGACGACCTTCAACGACGACGAACTGCTGTCGGGCGTATTGCGTGCCGGTGCAGCCGGTTTCGTGCTGAAGGATTCACCGGCCGAAGAGCTCATCCGGGCGGTGCACGCGGTGGCGTCCGGGAACGGCTTCCTCGATCCGGCGGTGACCGCCCGCATCTTGACCGCATACCGAAGCGCTGCCGCGCCGGCCCGCCCCTCCCCAGCCCTCGACGGTGTCACACCACGCGAGAAGGATGTGCTGACGTTGATCGCCCGCGGCCGGACCAACAGCGAGATCGCCCACGAGCTGGGAATCTCGGCCCTGACGGTCAAGACCCATATCGGCCGGATCTTCACCAAGCTCGGGCTGCGCGACCGCGCCTCGGCAATCGTGTTCGCCTACGACCACCGGATAGTGTCGTCGCCCTAAGGGTTTCAGACGGCGGCTGCCACCTTGGCGGCGTGCGTTCCGGCCCGGCGGCCGAAGAACGAGCCCTCCCCCAGCTGCGTGCCGCTGGCGTAGCCCTTGCCATCCTGGGCGATGTTGGACGCACACGCCCCCGCCGCATACAAGCCGGGGATCACGCTGCCGTCGGCGCGCAACACCTCGCCATCGACGTCGGTGGCCAAGCCGCCGACGGTGAAGCCCGAGTACATCGCCTTGCCCAGCGTCAGGTCGAAGGCACCCCACGGCCCTTTATCTTGCGGCGCAAGGAATTCCGGCTGCTTGTGGAATTCAGGGTCTTCACCCTTGGCGGCGTTCTCGTTGTAGTTCTTGAGCGTCTCGACGAGGTTGCCGGTCGGGATGCCCAACGCGGCCTCCATCTCCTCGACGGTCTCCCATCCGTCGATGAAGGTGATCAGCGGGATCTCCGGGCGCTGCATGTGCGCCTCGTCGACGATCAGGTATGCCGCGCTGTCCGGCTGATCCATCACGAAACCCGATGTGCGCGAATGGTAGGAGTCCTCGGTGACGAACCGCTTGCCCTCTTTGTTGACGATGATGCCGGTCAGCAGGATCGACGGCGGGTAGACCGGCGCGGTGATGAACACCTGGTCCATGTGCTTGGTCGCTCCGCCCACCGACTCACCCAGCCGAATGCCGAGACCGTCGTCGTAGGTGTTGCCGAGCACGAACGGCTTCTCGGCGAGCTTCGGCGTGAACTTGGCGACCATGTCGGGGTTCATCACGAACCCGCCGGCGGCGATCACCACGGCTCTGGCGCGGATCGAGCCGGTCTCGGCGAACTTCTTCCATGCGACTCCGACCACGGCATCGCCGTCGACGATGAGGTTGGTGGCGCCGGTCTCGTAGCGGATCTGCACACCCAGTTCGGCGGACCGCTTGAGCAGCAGGTCGATCACCATCGCGGCACCCTGGGTGTCACCGGGCACCGGCACCTTGTGGCCGCGCGGGGCGGGCACCGCCATGTTCTTATACGGCCATACCTTCTCGTTGCCGGTGAACATCAGGCCCTCGGTGTTGGGCTGGATGACCGCCTTCTCTGGGTAGTAGGTCCGCTCGAATGCGATGCCGAGTTCCTCGAGCCAGTTGAAGTGCTCGACGCTGCCTTCGCAGTAGGCGCGGATCTTGTCGAGTTCCGGCTCCCGCGACACCGCGACGAGGTACTTGTACATCTCCTCGACGCTGTCGCTGTGGCCGGTCGCCTGCTGGACCGCGGTCCCACCGCCGAGGTAAAAGTGGCCGCCGGCCATCGAGGTGGTGCCACCGGCGACGGCGGCGCGCTCGAGTACCAGGACCCGCGCGCCCGCAGCCGCGGCGCTGACCGCCGCGCAGCCGCCGCCGATGCCGAACCCGATCACCACAACGTCGAACTCGTCGGACCACTCGGTCACGTCCGAGGCGGCGACGGTCGTGGGAATGTCCAGGCCACTCATTGCTGCTCCTGTTTCACATAGTCGAAGAACGTGCGGATGTCGTCGGGGATGTACGCGATCTCGAGGTAGGGCACCCCGGCTGCGGCGGCGGACAGGTACGCGAACTGCATCCCGCCCGGCATCACACCGCGGGCGACCACCTCGGCCGTCGGGCCCGCGCCGGTGAGCGCCGCCTCGAACGCGTCGGCGTCAGGGACTTCCACGCAGATGTGGTGGAGCCCCGGTCCGCTTTCGGCGAGGAACTCGGTGTAGATGCTCTCGCCGCGGGTCGGCGCGATCAGCTCCAGCTGGGTGTCGCCGGCGTAGCTCAGGGAGATGTCGGCCGTGTAATCGGCGGGCGCGCCACGGTGCTGGCAGCTGTCCGGCCCGAAGTGAACGTCGGGCATCCGGATCCATTTCCTGGCCCCCAGCAGCGTGGTCAGCGCCGCTTCGGTGGCGTCGAGGTCGCGGGTCACCCACGCGATCTGGACAGGTGTCTGGTTGGTCATCGGTTTGAGGATATCCCCGCCCTGCCGGTGTGGCTAGAACGTGTTCTAGTTTTGCGGCCCGGCGGTCAGCAGGTCGACGGCCAGCTCGATCTGCTGGTCGAACAACACCCGGGGATCGGTGAACGTATCGGTCCCGTACTGGCCGAAGACCTCGAGGCTCACGGCGCCGATCATCATGGCCCACACCGCGGTGCACCGGATCACCAGCGCGTCGTCACCGGGGAAGCCGAACTCGTCGCGCACGCGCAGCAGATCTGTCGACATCGGTTGTGCGACATGATGTTCCGTGAGGCTGATGTCCCCGGTCGCCACGCCCGTGGCCACCGCGTCGAACAGCATGCCGATCACCCGGGTGCCCGGCCCGGTGGTGAGTTCGGCCGGGGCGTGATAGCCCGGCACCGGACTGCCGTACAGCAGCGCCCACTCGGCCGGCTGGTCCAGCGCCCAGTTCCGGATGGCGCGGGCGATCGTGGCGACATCGTCACGCCAGCTGCCATCGGCGCCTGCGCGGGCCTGCCCGACGGAGTCGGCGAGGTCGGAGTAGGCATCGACCAGCAGCAGGGTCAGCAACGCGTCGCGGCTGGCGACGTAGCGGTACACCGCCGAGGACACCATGCCGAGTTCGCGGGCGATCGCGCGCACCGACAATCCGGCCGCACCCTCGGTGGCCAGCTGCCGGCGCCCGAGCTCCACGATCTGGGCCTCGATGCGTTGTCGCGCGTCCTGTCGTTTCCCCACGCGCCGAGTCTCGCACGTTCGAGATCACTGCTCTTGCTTTTTCCGAGAGCGCCTGGCATTCTCAAAACAAGAGCAGTGCTCTCTAACTTTGTAGGAGATCCATGACCACGCACTATGACCGCCCGAACGCCGCCGCCCGCGCGTTCAATGTCGTCATCCGTCAGCTCGCCGAGGCGGGGATCAGCATCGCCGGCACCCGCGCCCTGCAGGTGCGGGGACGCAAGTCCGGGGCGCCACACCGCGTGGTCGTCAACGTGTTGCGGGTCGACGGGACCGACTACCTGGTCTCACCTCGGGGCAACACCCAGTGGGCACGCAACGCGCGGGCGGCCGGCGCGGTGGAAATGGGCCCACGCTGGCGGCGCACCCCCGTCGCGCTCACCGAGGTCGACGACGACGCCAAGCCGGAACTGCTCAAGAGTTATCTCGACCGGTGGTACTGGGAGGTGAAGGGGCACATCGCCGGTCTCACACCGGAGTCGAGCACCGACGAATTGCGCGCTGCCGCACCGCAAATCCCGGTGTTCGCGCTCGCCCGCTAGTTGATTGAGCGCTCACGTGTCAGGTCCGCGCGGCATATGCGGCGTCAGCGCTCACTCAATGTCAGTTGCCGTTGGCCTGTTCCGCGGCTGCCACATTGACGACGTCGGCGCCGGCACGCACCTGCTGGCTGGTGGCCACCCACGACACCGCGGCGGGCAGGTTGCCCCACGTGCTGTTGAACAGCCCGACGATCACGGCCTTGTTGTTGTCGATCGGCATGTACACCGGGCCACCGGAGTCACCCTTCTGGCTCACGACACCGTTCTGCATGGTGAACCAGCCGTTGTTGACCCGCTCGATCGAGCCGCAGCTCTCCCCGGTGATCACACCGAAGTGGCACACCGGCTGGCCGTTGACCATCGGCGGGGCGGCCTCGGCGACCAGCTGACGGCCACCGGGCAGGATGTTGTTGACCGCGACGTCGGCGCCCAGGGCGATCATCTCGTAGTCGGAGATCACCTGATCGGTGCGCACGACGGCGCCGTCCGGGGTGTTGTCCTGGAAATTCGTCACCATGCCGATGAACCGGCCGTCACGGTCGGTCACCGGGCCGTCGGCCTGGCAGTGGCCTGCTGAATACGCGACTCGCGCCACCGGGTCGACGTAGCCGAGCGTGCAGACATTGCTGGCCTGGCGGATTTCCATCCCGGGCGACACCACCACACCGGGCGCGGCCTGGGCGATCGGGGCGATGAACGCGGACACGGCCACGGCCGCGGCGGAGACGACACATCCCAGTGAAAAGCGAGTCACCCTACACCCCGATCGGTCGGCGGTACGTCAAGGACGCGCCGCGAAAGTATCTCGACTGTGTATCGGCGCCGATTTCAAATCGTTACCAACGAACTATGACGTACCCGGCGTGTCGCCGCAGGAATCCCCGTCAGTTGGGTTCAGGAATCGAAACCCAGTCCCAGTCGATCGAGAGTGCGCAGGATGAGATTGCGTTTGCCCTGGTTGTGGTCGGCCCGATCCAGCGACCACCGGGTCGCCTGAATACCGACGCTGGCCACCGGTTCGGGCGGGAACGGCAGCGGCTTGCGGTTGACCATCTCCAACTCGGTCCGCTCGGTGGCGTGACCGTCGAGCAGATCCAGGCAGACGTCGGCGGCGAACCGGGCCGCACCCACGCCCAGACCGGTGAATCCGTTGACGTACGCGATCCGGCCGCGGCCGGCCAGCCCCCAGTGCGCGCAGAACCGCGTGTTGGTGTCGATCGCACCGGCCCAGCGGTGGCTGAAGCGGACGTCCTCGAGTTGCGGGAAGGTGATGAAGAAGTGCGCGGCCAGCTTGCGGTAGGTCTCCGGCCGGTCCTCGTACATCGGGTCGACTCGGCGGCCGTAGTGGTAGACGGCGTCGTAGCCGCCCCAGACGATCCGGTTGTCCGCCGAGAGGCGGTAATAGTGGAACTGGTTGCCGCTGTCGCCGATGCCCTGCCGTGAGCGCCATCCGATGCGGTCCAGCTGTTCGGAGGTCAGCGGCTCGGTGGCCAGGACGTAGTCGTAGACCGGAATGGTGTGCAATCGGTTGCGCTTGAGCAGGCTCGGAAAGACGTTGGTGGCCAACACAATCTGATCGGCCTCGATCGTGCCGGCGCGGGTCTCCACCCGAATCCCCCGCCGTTCCCGGTGCACCGACAGCGCCGCGGTGTGTTCGAAGATCTCCACGCCGGCCTCGGCGCAGGCGCGGGCCAGCTCGAACACCAGCCGGGCAGGATGGACGATCGCGCAGGTGTCGGTGGCCCACAGGCCGGCCCGGTAGGTGGGCGAGGCGACCTCATCGCGGACGGCGGCCTCGTCGAGGAACCGGCCCTCGCCGTCGTCGGCCCCTTCGGCCAGCCACTCGACCTGATGCGGCTCGGTGGCCACCGTCAACATGCCGGTGCGCTCCCAGTCCACGTTCATGCCGTAGGACTCGATATCGGCCTGCATGCCGTCGAGGTTGGCCAGGCCGAGTTTCTCCAAACGATCGAATTCGGTTGGCCAGCGCGACTTTCCGTTCTCGGCGCCGTGGGTGATGCTGGCTTCGACGAAGCCCCCGTTGCGTCCCGAGGCCGCCCAGCCGACTTGCTCGGCTTCGATCAACACCACCCGCGCGCCGGGATGACGCTCCTTGGCGTGCAGCGCCGACCACAAACCGGCGTACCCGCCGCCGACCACCAGCAGGTCACAGGTCAGGCCGCCGGACAGCGTCGGGTAGTCGGGCCGCGGGATGTCCAACCACATCGATCGATGCGCGGCTGACCCCAGCGCCCGGGCGATCAGGGCGGGGTCGACTCGGCGATCGAATACGGTCTGCACCCCAGCATGGTGCCATGACGTGGCCGCGCTACCGGGCGAACCGCGCGAGTAGCGGCCCGACGATGGCGAGCACGAAAACATACGGTGTGGCCAGCGATCCGATCGCGGCGACGGTGGTGCCCGCCAACCCGATGATGACCAGCGAGAACTCGCCGCGGGCGACCAGTGCGGTGCCCGCGCGCAGCTGGCCCGGCCTGCCGACGCCGTCACGGCGGGCCGCGTACACACCGGTCGCCACCTTGGTGACCGCGGTGACCGCCGCCAGCAGCACGGCCGCGGGCAGCATCGGCACCAGATCGCTCGGGGCCACCGACAGCCCGATCGCCACGAAGAACACCGCCGCGAATAGGTCCCGCAGCGGGGTCAGCACCGCGCGGGCCCGATCGGCGGTATCCCCCGTCAGCGTCAACCCGACCAGGAACGCACCTACCGCCGCCGAGGCGTGCAGATGTTCGGCGGCGGCCGCCACCAGCAGGGTCAGCCCGAGGATGCGCAACAGCAATTGCTCGTCGTCCGGATGACTGATCAGCCGACCCAGGTGGTGGCCCCAGCGATACGACGCCGCGAATACCGCCGCCAGCGCGATCATCGCGGCGCCCATCCACAGCAGCGCCTCCCACCACGTTCCGCCGGCCGCCAGCACCGCCAGCAGCGGCAGGTAGGCGGCCATCGCGAAGTCTTCGAGTACCAGGATCGACAGCACCGCAGGGGTTTCGCGGTTACCCAACCGGCGCAGGTCGTTGAGCAGCCGGGCGATGACGCCCGACGAGGAGATGAAGGTGATGCCCGCCATCGCCAGGATGCCGACGACGTTGAGGCCGAGGAGCCAGCCGGCGATGGCCCCCGGGGTGGCGTTCAGAACGAGGTCGACGCCGGCCGACGGCAGGTGACGCCGCATGCTGGCGGCGAACTCGCCGATGGAGAACTCCAGGCCCAGGGTCAACAGCAGCAGCACCACGCCGATCGTGGCGCCGGCGGACACGAACTCCCCCGCCGCCGGGATCGGAGCGATCCCGCCGTTGCCCAGCGCGAGCCCGGCCAGCAAGTACAGCGGGATCGGCGACAGCGCGTAGCGGCGCGCCAGGGTTCCGAGGATCGTCAGGACCGTGAAGATGACGCCGAGTTCGAGGAGAAGCGCCGCCGACACAGCCACCTAGATCAGCCTTGGTCGACGATTCGACGGACGCCCGAAATACCCTGCTCGGTGCCGATCACCACCAGAACGTCGCGGGCGTGCAGCACCTGGTCGGGTTTGGGTGAGGCCAGGACCTCTTCGTCGCGGACGATCGCCACGATCGACGCACCGGTGCGGGTGCGTGCCTTGGTGTCACCCAGCGGCCGGTCGACGAACGGCGATCCCGCCACGATCTCGACCTGGCCGGCGTCCAGTCCCGGCACTTCCTTGGTCAGGTCGGCAAAGCTCTCCACCATGCGCGGCGCCCCGAGGATCTGGGCCAGTGCGTCGGCTTCCTCGTCGGTGAGGCGGAACACCGGGCGGGCTTGGTCGGGGTCGGCGGCGCCGTAGACGACGACTTCAAAATCGCCACTGCGACGTGCGATCACGCCGATGCGGTTGCCCTCGGCGTTGTCGAACTCGTAGCGCAGCCCGACTCCCGGCAGCAGGACTTCCTTGACCTCCATGGGCTCCATCCTCGATGACGGCACCGATGTTGACTAACTGGTGGCCACCGTAGCCGCCGGCCGCGCCGAAGTGGTGGGTTGCCAGCCGGGCGGCCCGAAGATGTAGCCCAGCCGGTCGCGCCAGCGGCGAGCTGAGCGCACGTCGCGGGCGATCGCCGCGTACTCGTGGGTCTGCAGCTTCCAGATGTTGAACGTCGTGACCGGCTTGGTCAGGCCGTAGTGCGGGCGGAACAGCTCGGGCTGGAAGGTGCCGAACAGCCGATCCCAGATGATCAGAATCCCGCCGTAGTTCTTGTCGAGATACTCCGGATCCATCCCGTGATGCACCCGGTGGTGCGAAGGCGTGTTGAACACGAACTCGAAGGCGCGCGGCAGCTTGTCGATGCGCTCGGTGTGGATCCAGAACTGGTAGATCAGGCTGATCGAGAAGCTAGTGAACACCATCCACGGCGGAATGCCCAACAGCGGCAAGGGAATCCACATGATGATCTCACCGCTGTTGTTCCACTTCTGGCGCAGCGCGGTCGCGAAGTTGAAGTACCGGCTGGAGTGATGCGCCTGATGGGTGGCCCAGATCAGCCGGACCCGGTGGGCGATGCGGTGGTAGGCGTAGAACAGCACGTCGACCCCGACGATCGCGATCACCCACGTGTACCACTTCGTCGGCGACAGGTGCCACGGCGCGACGTAGGCGTAGAGCGCGGCGTAGCCGAGCAGGGCACCGAACTTCCAGGCCCCCATCGTCGCCACGGACATCAGGCCCATCGAGATCGAGGCCCACGCGTCGCGGGTGTGGTAGGCGCCCGAGGCGGGTTGCTCGGTTTCAGCCAGCCGCTCGAGCTTGCGGGCGGCGGTCCACTCGATCGTCAGCAGCAGCAGAAAGAACGGGATCGCGAACAACACCGGCTCGCGCATCTGTGGCGGGAGAACGGACAACAGTTCCCCGATTCGGTCCACTCTGACACCTCCTGACCGGGAGTCTAACCCGATCTCGACGCCTTGTTAGACACGGCGTCAAGAAGCGTCAGCGGAAGCTGAGCACCTCGTCGCCCCAGGCCTGCCGGATCGGACCGTCCACGTCGTCGACGACCCGGTCCTCGCGGTCGATCAGCAGGGTGGCGCGGTCGTCGGTGCGGTACGGCGCCCAGCGCGGCTGCCCCATCGGCAGGTTCGGATCGCCGGTGGCCGCGAAGCTGGTCCACCGCGCTCGCATGCGTTCGCTCAGCTCCTCGCCGGTCTTGAGCCCACCGAGTTTGAAGGTCACGTCACGGGGACCCGAGATCAGGTTGCCCCACACGTAGATCAACTCCGTGGCATGCGCTGCGCCCAGCCGAATGGCCTTGAAAAGCGGTGTGGCCCAATCGAACCGGTAGAGGTACACCGGCGCCACCGCGGTATGCCCCTCGGCGAACCACACCGTCGGCATCCGGAAGCCCACGTCGCTGGCCACGCCGAGGCTGCGGGTGCGGGCCATCTTGGCGGGGTAGGCCGCACTGATCTGCTCGGCGGTCGGCAGCTGCAGGCCCGGCTGGTCGTTGGCCATCTCACCGAACATCGTTCGGACGCCCTTCGGCGCGATCGGCATCAACGGTGAGCGCATCAGCCGGAACAGCGCCGCCTCGTTCTTGTTGGTCCCGATCAGCAGCGGCACCGGATGCGTCTTGCCGGCCCGCGCCAGCTTCACCGGGTAGTCCGGGACGAGGTCCCCGTCGACGGTCGGGGCGAACGCCAGTAGTCCGGGCCTGGTCGACGGGACGTGGTCGAACACCTCCTGCGAGGTGTCGACCAGCGTTTGGACGGGAGCCCGCTGCGCCTCGTCCGCCGTCATACCGAGCCGCTCGAGGAACAGCTCGGCCATCTCCTTCGCGCGTTCCCTGCCGTAGATGGAGGTGGCCGGCGCGCTCTGGGCGATGGCCCGGGAGAACAGCCCCGCGGCCTCGGGCACGGCCAGCAGTGTCGTGGTGATGGCGGCTCCGGCGGATTCGCCGAACAACGTCACCCGGTCCGGATCACCGCCGAAGGCGGCGATGTTGTCGGCAACCCAGCGCAGTGCGGCCAGCACATCGCGCAGGGCGACATTGCTGTCGAATCCGGCCGCCGACATATCGAGGAAGCCCAGCGCACCTAGCCGGTAGTTGATCGTGACGACGATGACGTCGGAACCGTGGGCCAGCACCGTGCCGTCGTACATCGGCTGGCTGCCCGATCCGAAGATGTAGGCGCCACCGTGCACCCACACCATGACGGGCTTGGCGTCGCCGGGCTGGGTGCCCGACGGAGCCCACACGTTGAGGAACAGGCAGTCCTCGTCGGCGCGGGTCCCGAGGCCCATCGGAATCGGGCTGCGCGGCTGGGGACTCACCGGACCGAACGTCGTCGCGTCGGCCACGTCGGTCCAGGGCTGCGGGGGCACCGGTGCGCGCCAGCGCAGATCGCCGACCGGCGGGGCGGCGTAGCGAAGGCCCTTCCACGTCTTGACCCGGCCATCGTCGGCGCCGCGGACCGGCCCGTAACTGGTTTCGACGACCGGACTGTCCACGACCGGCCGAATGCTCGCATCCGCTGTCATCGTTTACCTCCTGCAGCTCGCGCGGTGTCGATGAACGACGCCACCCATCCACGCTACCCACGGGTAACGTGACCGGCCGCAGCACGGCTCGTCTATCCGGTCACCGCTGCGGCGCGGTATGACGGCGACCACACTCGCCGGCCCAGCTATCCTGACCGGCGTGCGGAAATGGCTGCTGCTGTTCGCCGCTATCGCCGTGGAGGTCACCGGCACCCTGTCGTTGCGCGCGTCGCAGGATCATTCGGCCTGGCTGGTCCTCGTGGTCACCGGCTACCTCGCCTCGTTCTACTTCCTGGCGCTGGTCCTGCGCGCCGGTATGCCCGTCGGGGTGGCCTACGGCGTCTGGGGTGCGATCGGCACTGCGGCAACGGCCGTGCTGGCCGCGTTGATCTTCGGCGACCCGTTCACCGCTCCGATCATCGTCGGGATCGTCTTGATCATCGCCGGTGTGCTGATGGTGGAACTCGGGTCGCGGCACGTCGCCGACGAGGAGGGCGCGCCGTGATGTGGCTGACGCTGGCCGGCGCCATCCTCATCGAGGTGTGCGCGACCCTGTGCCTGCGCGCCTCGGACGGTTTCCGCAAGAAGGTCTGGATCGCGCCGATGCTGATCGGCTATCTGGCGTCGTTCACGCTGCTGTCGGTCACGCTGTCGCTGGGAATGCCGGTCGGTGTCGCCTACGGCGTGTGGTCGGCGGCCGGTGTCGCCCTGATCGCGGTGATCGCGCGGGTGCTGTTCGCCGAGCCGCTGACGCCGCTGATGATGGGGGGCATCGGGCTGATCATCGCCGGGGTGCTCACGATCGAGCTGACCGGCGCCGCGGACTGAGAGCTCGAGCGAGCAGCACGGTCACCAGTCCGGCCGCCGGGACCGTCACCAAGCCAGCACGCAGTGACGCGGCGTCGGCGATCGCACCGACGAGGATCGGCGAGCCGAGGAACCCCACCCGCATCAGCCAGGTGAGTGCCGTCAGCCCGGTGCCCGCCCGCAGTCCCGGCAGCTCGTCGGCGGCGTGCATCGCGCCCGGCACCAAGGTGGCCGAGCCGAATCCGGCGGCGGCGAATCCGGCGATGGTGCCGGGAATGCTGGGGAACGCCAGTGCCGTCGCCATGCCCACCGCGATGATCAGTCCGCCGGCGCGGGCCACCGCACACGGTCCCCATCGGTCGGTCAGCCGGTCGCCGACGAGGCGGCCGATGAACTGAAAGCCGACCAGCGCGACGTAACCGAAGGCGGCCAGCGCAGCGGGCGCTGACAGCGAATCGCGCAGATACAGCGTGGCCCACGAGCTGCCCGCGTCCTCCACGGCGGCCCCGGCGATCGCGATCGCCACCAGTGCGGCCAGCACGAGGTGGACGCTGCGGCCGGACTCGCCGGCGACGCGCTCGTCGGTACGGGATTCGGTGTCGTCGTGGTCGGGTCCCGGCAGCAGGAAGTGGTAGGCGATCAGGCAGAGCACGCTGAACACCAGGCCGGACGCCGACAGTTGCACGGCGCGCGGAATGCCGAGATAGATTGCGCCAGCGCCCATCAGGCCGCCGAGCACGGCACCCGACGACCACACCGCGTGCAGTGAGTTGATGATGAACCGGCCGTAGGCGCGCTGCACCCGCAGCCCGTGCACATTCTGGGCGACGTCGGTCACCGAGTCGGCCGCCCCGGCGCAGAACAGTGCCGCCGCCAGGACCGGGCCGGTCGGCGCCAGGCCGGCGACGATCGTGAACACGGCGATCAGCACGCTGCCCGCGACCGCGACCACCGACGAGCGGTACCGGCGGATCAACGCCGGCGCCGCCGGCCCCGTCAGCAGCGCGCCGCCCGAAAACGCGGCCACCGCCAGCCCGAACGCGGTGTTCGACAGTCCGAGGTCGGTCTTGATCTCGGGGAACCTCGGCAGCAGGTTGGCGAACAACGCCCCGTTCGTGAGGAACAGTGCGGCGCTGGCGACGCGGGCCCGCCGATGGTGCACATCGCGTCCCGGGCGGCCCATGTGAGGCGAGGTTACGGGCAACCGAGCAAGATGGCAGCCATGACTGCTGCGTCGCTGGCCGAACTCGCCCACCGGTTCGGGGTGGCCACCGAGTACCACGACTGGACCGGACGTTCGGTGCCGGTCGAGGAGGACACCTTGATTGCGGTGCTGGCCGCGCTCGGTGTCGAGGCGCATACCGAAGAGGGGCGCGCCGCAGCGCTTTCGGCGCAGGACACCCGCCACTGGTCGCGACCGCTGCCGCCGACGATCATCGGCCGCGCCGACAGTGAGACGTCCTTCTGGGTCCATGTCACCCACGGTGACCCGGCGCACGTCTGGGTCCGTCTGGAGGACGGCACCGTCCGCACCGGTGTGCGGCAGGCCGACAACTTCACCCCGCCGTATGACTTGGACGGCAGGCTCGTCGGCGAGGCGACGTTCGTGTTGCCTGCCGATCTGCCGCTGGGCTATCACCGCGTGCATCTGCGTTCGGGCGCCACCGAGTCGAGCACGCCCTTGATCGTCACCCCGTCCTGGCTGGGGCTACCGGCGCGGCTGGGTACGCGGCGCACGTGGGGCCTGGCTACCCAGCTATACAGCGTGCGCTCCAAGAACTCTTGGGGCGTAGGCGATCTCGGCGATCTCACCGACCTGGCGGTCTGGGCGGGGGCACGCCACGGAGCCGGCTACATTTTGGTCAACCCATTGCACGCGGCTGCGCCGACCAAACCTATGGAGCCCTCCCCCTACCTGCCGACATCGCGGCGGTTCACCAATCCGCTGTACCTGCGTGTCGAGGCGGTCCCCGAGTTCGCGTATCTGCCCAAACGCGGACGGGTGTGGAAATTGCGCGCCGCGGTGCAGGCGCGCTCACGCAAGATCGACGCGATCGACCGGGACTCAGCATGGGCCGCGAAACGCACTGCGCTGAAAGCGATTTACCGTGTTCCTCGGTCAGCGGGCCGCGAGCTGGCCTTCGAAGCCTTCAAAAAACGGGAGGGTCAGGCCCTCGACGACTTCGCCACCTGGTCGGCGCTGGCCGAGAAGTACGGCGGCAACTGGCGTAAATGGCCGAAGGGCCTACGGAATCCGGCCAATCCCGATGTGGCCGACTTCGTTCGACGGCACGGCTCCGCCGTGGACTTCCACCGCTGGCTGCAGTGGCAACTCGACGATCAGCTCGCCGCCGCTCAGTCTCAGGCCGTGCGCACCGGGATGGCACTGGGCATCATGCACGACCTGGCCGTGGGCGTTCATCCCGACGGCGCGGACGCCTGGGCATTGCAAAACGTGCTGGCCCTCGGGGTCACCGCCGGTGCGCCACCGGACGAGTTCAACCAGCTCGGCCAGAACTGGTCGCAACCACCGTGGCGACCCGATCAGCTCGAAGAGCTTGGCTACCAACCATTTCGCGCGCTGATCGCCGCCATCTTGAGGCACGCGGGCGGGGTCCGCATCGATCACATCATCGGCCTGTTCCGGTTGTGGTGGATCCCGGCGGGCGCCGCGCCGACCAAGGGCACCTACGTGCGTTACAACCACGACGCGATGATCGGGATCGTCGCGCTCGAGGCGCACCGGGCCGGCGCGGTCGTCGTCGGCGAGGATTTGGGCACGGTGGAACCGTGGGTCCGCGACTACCTGCGCGCCCGCGGGGTGCTGGGCACGTCGATCCTGTGGTTTGAGCTGGATCGCGACGGCGACGGCGGACCGCTTCAGGCTGAGCGGTGGCGTGAACTGTGCCTGTCCTCGGTCACCACCCATGACCTGCCGCCGACGCCGGGATATCTGGCCGGCGAACATGTGCGGCTGCGCGACCGCCTCGGCCTGCTCACCCGCCCCGCAGAGGACGAACTGGCCGAGGACGGTATCGAGCAGGCGGCCTGGCTGGCCGAGCTGCGCCGGGTCGGGCTGCTCGGCGACGGTGCCGACGAGGAGCAGGTGATCCTCGGCCTGTATCGCTATCTGGCCCGCACCCCGTCGCGGCTGCTGGCACTGTCGTTGACCGATGCGGTGGGCGACCGTCGCACGCAGAACCAGCCGGGCACCACTGACGAGTATCCGAATTGGCGCGTTCCGCTGACCGGGCCCGACGGGTCTCCGCTGCTGCTCGAGGACGTGCTGACGTGCCCGCGGGCGCAGGCGCTCGCCGCGGCGATGCACTCCGCGACCACGCCGCCGCCGGACTAGCGATGCCGAAATACAGTGCCGGCGTGCTGCTTCACCGGAGTGTCGACGGCGCCGTCGTCGAGGTGCTCATCGGCCATCCCGGGGGGCCGTTCTGGGCGCGCAAGGACGACGGTGCGTGGTCGATTCCCAAGGGCGAGTACGACCCCGACACCGACGACCCGTGGTCGGCTGCGCAGCGCGAGTTCGCCGAGGAGTTGGGCTGCGACGTGCCGGTCGGCCCGCGGATCGAGTTCGACGCGGTCAAGCAGCCCAGCGGCAAAGTGCTGACGGTATTCGCAGTGGACGCCGACCTGGATGTGACCGAGGCGCAGAGCAATACGTTCGCGCTGGAGTGGCCGAAGGGATCGGGCCGCATTCAGGAGTTCCCCGAGCTGGACCGGGTGGGCTGGTTCCCGGTGGCACAGGCACGCCGCAAGCTGCTCAATGGCCATGTGGTGTTCCTGGACCGGCTGATGACTCATCTGCCGGGACTGGGCGAAGGCGATCCAGATCCCGCGGGTTAACCTCACGACGTGAAGGTCGCCGTCGTCGCTCCGATCGGGGCCGGGGTCACCGCGGACCCGGCGTGGATGGCCGGGTTCGCCCGCCATCTCGAGGCATGTGGTTTCGAGTCGATCGTCATGGCCGAGCACACGGTGCTGGTGACCGAATACACCAGCGTGTATCCCTACGATCCGTCCGGGCGGGTTGAGGTGGCACCGGATTGTCCGGTTCCCGATCCGCTGGAGATGCTGGCTTTCCTGGCGGGCCAGACCACGACGCTGGGTCTGGCCACCGGGGTGCTCGTGTTGCCCAACCATCAGCCGGTGATGCTGGCCAAGCGGGCCGCCACGGTCGACGTCCTGTCCGGCGGACGGCTGCGGTTGTGCGTCGGGGTCGGGTGGTTGCGCGAAGAGATCGAAGCGTGCGGAGCGGATTTCGAGAGTCGGGGCCGTCTCGCCGACGAACAGATCGAGGTGCTAAGGGCGTTGTGGGCCGATAACCCCGACGGCGTCAGCCATCACGGTGACTTCTACGACTTCGACCATGCCATGTCGTACCCCAAACCCGTTGCTGCCGAGGGTATTCCAATTCACATTGGCGGCCACAGCCGGCTCGCGGCGCGCCGGGCAGGACGCTTGGGCGACGGTTTCCAGCCGCTCGGGGTCGGCGGCAGTGAGCTGGCGACGCTGGTCGAGGTGATGCGGGTGGCGGCCGAGGATGCCGGCCGCGACCCCGATTCCCTCGAGTTGTCACTGGGCCATCTGGTCACCAAGGTCGATGCCGACCGCGCCGGACGGCTGGCCGAGGCCGGCGCCGATCGGCTGGTCCTGGGTATGCCGCCGGTCACCGATCTCTCCGAGGCCGAGGATCTGTTGTCTGCCTGCGCTCAACGGCTGGGCTTGTCGCCGTGACACTCTCGGTTCCGGATCGATTGGACCTGTCGAGCGTGGTGCACCGGTACGCCGCGGCAGTCGACGATCGGGATGTCGACGCCGTGCTCGAGTTGTTCGCAAGCGACGGTGAACTGGTGTTACCGGAGCCTCCCGATGTGCTGACCCCGGCGCGGTCGCATCGCGGCCGCGGCGCCATTCGCGAGGCACTCGCCGCCGTGACCAGCGTCGGGCGCACCCATCACAGCGTCGACTCCGAGGTGTACACCGCGGGCCCGGATTCCGATGTCGCACAGGGACGTATCGCGGCGACCGCACACCATTGGAGCCGCGCCTCCGAGGGCGTCACCGATCTGGTGTGGTACCTGCGCTACGACGACGACTATCAGCGGTCGGACTCGGGGTGGCTGCTGACCCGCCGCGCGTTGATCATCGACGCGATCGAGACTCGCCCTGCCCGCCGGCTGCGCTGAGAACAGAGTCCACACTCGGCGCAGTCAGCCGCGCGATTGCAATGCCTGCTGGCCGAAGGTGCCGGTCTGCAACGACCCGTCGGGCAGCACCAGCTCACCGCTCTCCAGCCGTGACCGCAAGTAGGCAAACGTCTGCGCGGTCTGGGCGAACAGATGCTCGCCGGCCACCAGCGCCGGTCGCGACGGTCCGTCGGCGAACTGCGGCAACGGCTGCACCACGGTGTGATAGTCGACGTTGAAGAACAGCGGAAACGAGTACCGCTCCTCTTTCACCTTGCGCACACGATGTGAGGTCGCGACGAAGGCGCCGTTGGTCCACAACTCGAGCATGTCGCCGACGTTGACCACGAACGTGCCGGGAATCGGCGGAACGTCGATCCATTCGCCTGCGCCATTGAGCACCTCGAGTCCCGGGGCGGTGGGCTTGAGCAGCGTGAAGCACTCGTAGTCGGTGTGCGCACCGATTCCCTGCGCGTCTTCGGCGTCCGGATTGTGCGGGTAGTAGATCAGCCGCAGCTGGCTCGGCGTCTTGGTCGCATGTCTGGTGAAGGTGTCCGGATCCTCGCCCAAGGCAACGGCGAACGCGCCCAACAGATCTCGGCCGACTTCCAGCACAGCCTGGTAGTACTCGGTGACGGTGTCGGCGAAGCCGGGTAGCTCTGGCCACACGTTGGGTCCGAGCATCGGGTTGCCGGCCAGGTGGTCGGGGTCGTCGGCGGGCAGGTCCAGTGCGGTGTCGAACGCCTCCTTGACATCGGGCTTGTCACCGTAGAAGCCCTCCTCGCCCACCGGGACGTAGCCGCGGTGACACCGGGACAGTCCGATATAGGACTTCATCTTCTCCTCTACTGGGAGGGCGAAGAACTGCTTGGTCGCATCGAGCAGCCGACCGAACAGCTCGTCACTGACCGAGGTGCCGGAGATGTAGAAGAACCCCACCTCGCGGGCGGCTGCGCCGAGTTCGGCTGCTACCCGGTCGTGTTCGGCCCGGTCTGCGGACCGCAATCCGCTGATGTCGATGACGGGTACCGTTTGAAATGATGTCGTCCCGCTCACAGTGTCACGTGTCCTTCGCTGTCGTTGATGTCCCAGGCGATGTCGTCGTCGACTCCCAGCTGTCCTGACGTCAGTCGAGGGCGCAGTACCGCGCCGGCTCGATCCGAATGGCTGGATTCGGTTATCCGCCAGTCGGTTTCACTGACGACTCCGAGTGAGATCTCGCCCGGGTGGGCCCAGCCAAATCGGTCCCCCACTCGCACCAGCACGCCCGTCGCGTCCGCTGCCGAGGCCAGCAATCCCCAACACGGCTGCGCGCCACCGGGCTCACGCTGCCAGTGTTCGGTGTAGTCGGCGTGCACGCCGACCTCGACCAGGGTGTCACCGGCCCAGCTCATCCGGCCCGCGTCCGGCAGACCAGGTGGCTGGAGGTCGACCAGGCGGCTCCACTCGAAGACGTCGTCGTGCTGCCCGAGCCGCCCGGCGAACCCCTCCCCTGGACCCCGCACATCGACGAACAGGGAAAGTCCTTGCAGCCACAGCACATTCGTCCCGGTGTCGCGGGACCCATCGGCGTCGATCAGCAGTGTGCGACGCCAGAGTCCGGCGCAGTCGGTGATCACCGGTGTCACAGTGCTGCGTCCCACTGTGCCCGCAGCTGTGCCATTCCGGCGCCGGTCGGCCGGCCCAGCGCCCGAACCCGTGCGATGCCGCCGTCTGGATAGGCCTGCACGCGAATCGCCGTGATCGCGGGAGCATTGACCACGAAGACCTGCCGTGCGTCGGGAAGCAGTCGGGTGCGGGGTAGCACGATCTCGTCGAAGGGCAACGCCCACCAGGGCCGCCGCTCGTCTGGCCGGTCGCGGGTGCCGCACACGCAGACTTCACGGGAGGCGTTGAACACGAAGTACGAGGTGTCGATTTCGACCCGGTCCAGGTCGGTGGATGTCAGGAACGAGATCGTCACCGCATCGTGGGTGTCCGGACCGATGTCGCGCCGACGCCGGGCTTCCCAGCCCGATCCCATGTTCTGCGGCCGGTCCGCGGCGATGATCGCCCGCGCGTCGGAGTAGAACGTGTCGCTGCAGTGCTCGACGCGTCCGCCCTGCTCGGCGCCGGACACTTCGACGGTCACGCCGGCCCACAGCGTCGGGTCGGGAATCGGATCGCCGTACGCCCGAAGCCTTGCCACGCCGCCGTCGGAGGCGATCACCAGCTTGAGATGGGTGTAGCGGCGCGGGTCGTCAACGGCGAATGGATTGTGCGCGTCGGCTTTCAGCGCGGTCAGGGGTGACAGCAGCCGCCAGTTCACGGTCGGGCCGCACGGGTCGTCATCGGCAGCCAGCGTCGCCGCGTACAGCGTGCAGCCGGTGGGATGGTTTCCGGTGAAGAAGCGGGTGTCGACGTCGACGGTGCGCAACCGTCCCGGCACTCCGAGCCGGATGATGGCCCAATCCGGCGCGGCGGCGTGCCTGCGGGTCTCCCAGCCGTCGACCACCTCACCGCGCAGATCGAAAGTGCCTGGGACAAAGGCGGGTTCGGCCGGTTTGATCAGCTGCTCCTTGAAGCCGAACGATTCGTCGCTGGCCGCCACGACGCTGCCGCCGACCGCACGGCTGGCCAGGTCCAATCCGGTCATGTGCCCAACGCCTGCGATAGTGGCCAATGTGTGCGCGCGTTGCCCGGTCCGGCCGCATACACCCCGGCCTTGCTGGTGGACAGACCGAGCCCGACGAGCATCTGCGCCAGACCCACTGCGGCGGCCACGCCGTCGACGGCCGGCACACCGACTTTCTCGGCGATTGCGGCGGTGACACCCGCCATGCCCGCGCAACCCAGGCAGATCACGTCTGCGCCGTCGTCGGTCACCGCGCGTTCGGCTTCGGCCACGATCGCGGCGACCGCACCGGCTGGGTCGGCGTCGACCTCCGCGGTCCCGAGTCCGCATGCTCGCACCGACACGCAGTGTGCGCCCAGACCGGCCAGCAGCAGCCGATCCTCGATCGGGGCGATCGAGCGGGCCAGCGTGGTGACCACCGAGAACCGCCTGCCGATGAGATGCGCGACGTGGGCGGCGGATTCGGCGATGTCGAGCACCGGGACGTCGAGCATCTCCTGCAGCGCATCCTTGCCGTGCTCGCCGAATCCCGCCAAGACCACGGCGTCGGCATCGAACGTCCCGGCGGCCAACTGGGTGGCGACGACGTCCATCACTCCGACGGCGGACAGATAGCTTTCCGCTGCGGAGTCGATCGCGGCCGCCCCGAAATTCGGCTGCGTCGAGACGATCTCGGTTCCGGGAGCAGCGGCGGACCGTGCCGCAGCATCGATTTCGGCGGTCATCGTGACCGACGTGTTCGGGTTGAGGACCAGGATTTTCATGCCGGCTCCCGAACTGAGGCGCGCAGCAATTGCCCGCGGCTGTCGTCTCCGGCGATGTGTCCGCCCCGCCACGTCTGACGCACCGCTCCTGCCAGCGGGAGCCCCTCATAGGGAGTCAGTGGGTGCCGGTGTCGCAAGTCGGCGCCGCGCACCACCCAGGATTCGTCGGGGTCGAATACGCAGAAGTCTGCGCGTTTCCCGGGCTCGATGACACCGCGGTCGGCCAGACCGGCCAGTTCGGCTGGTGCCTGTGCCATCCACCGGCACACGTCAGGCAGGCCGAATCCCACTCGAGCGGCGTGCGTCCACAGCGCGGGGAGTGCGATCTGCAGCGAGCTGATCCCGCCGAACGCATGGCCGAAGTCACCGCCGATCAGATCCTTGTACTCACCGGCGCACGGCGAGTGGTCGGAGACCACCATATCGAGCGTGCCGTCGGCCAAGGCCGCCCACAGCCGGTCGCGGTTGTCACCGCCGCGAATGGGTGGGCACGCTGCGAACAGGGTCCCACCATCGGGGATGGTCTCGGCGGTGAAAGTCAAATAGTGCGGGCATGTTTCAGCGGTCACCGGAAGGCCCGCCGATTTGGCGTCGGCGATCAGCGGCAACACCTGCGCGCTCGAAACGTGCACGATGTGGGCGCGGGCACCCGTCTGCGCGACCGCGTCAAGCACGATGCGGACCGCATCCAATTCGGCGGTGTCGGGCCGCGACCGCAGAAAATCGTCGTACGACCGGCCGGCCGGTGCTGGGCAACCGGTCAGCACCCGCTGGCTTTCGGCGTGCACCAGCAGCACCGAATCCAGTTCGGCCACAACGGCCATCGCCGCCCGGAACTGGTGGGCATCCAGGGGCGGGAAGTTCGGGTTTCCCGATTCAGACAGAAAACACTTGAACCCGAGCACGCCTGCCCCGGCCAGCACGGAGAACGACGCGAGGTTGGCCGGCACGATGCCACCCCAGAATCCGGTGTCGACGCGGCACGCCCCGTCGGCGACCGATCGCTTGGCCTCCAGCGCCGCTACTGTCGTGGTGACGGGATCACTGTCCAACGGCATGTCCACCACCGTGGTGATGCCGCCTGCCAGCGCCGCCGCGGTGGCCGATTCGAAGCCCTCCCAGTCGGTACCCGGCTCGTCGATGTGGACATGGGTGTCCACCAGGCCCGGAAGCAACACCACTTCGGGATCGAGGACCGTCTCGTTGACCCCGCCGAAGCCGGCGTCAAACGAATCGACGGCCCGAATCATGCCGTCCGCCAGGCCGATCGCGGTCGAGCGAACCACACCGTCGACCACCGCGCGCGGTGCGCGAATGACGTGCTCGACGGCGCCCGTGCTCACGGTGGCGGCACCGGGCCGAACCGCTCCGCGAAGGCCCTCGTCAGTTCCGGCCAGACATGCGGGTCGTGGCCGGGCACCAGCTCGTACCCCTTCTCGGCGGCCAGTCGCTTCAGCCGGCGGATCGGCTCGACCGTCTCGGCGGGGTCGACGTCGATGAACCCGCCGATCGGCAACTCGTGCTCGATGTTCTCGGTGAGATCGGCGGCGTCGAAGGCGAACACGAACCCACCGCCGCCCACCGACTCGTCGAGGTCGACGACGAAGCTCTGATGCCCCGGCGTGTGGCCGTAGGTGGGCACCGCGGTGATCCCGGGTGCGATCTGCGCTTCACCGTCGGCCAGCACCCAGTCGATGCGGGGATCGTCGAAGTCGATCCGGTTGATCGCGTTGTGTTCGGGCTCGGGATGGTTCGACAACCCGTACTCCAGCTCGCGGCGCTGCGCATGCACCGGGACCTTGCCGGCGAACAGCTTCACGCCGCCCGCGTGGTCGTGGTGCAGATGCGACAGCGCCACGAGGTGGATGTCGTCGACGTCGATGCCGATGTCGTGCAACGACTCCTCGATCGGCTCGCCGGGTCCTGGGAGTACCGGGATGTACTCGACGGTCGGGAAGAACCGCCGGTACAACGCCGGATCGCGGATCAGTGCGGTGTTGAACCCGGTGTCGAGCAACACCCAGCCGCCGTCGGTCTGCAGCAGCACACCGGGAACCGGCTCACGCATCCGCAGCTCCGGCGGCGCCCCGTAGACCGACACCGATTTAGGCAGCTCCTCCCAACCGAGGGTCAGCAGGACGATCCGGCGAACTTTCCCGTCTCCCAGAACCATTCGGCTCAGCCTACCGACAGCGCGGCCAACTTGAGCGTGTTCGGGTCAGTCACCACGTGCGCCTGCTCGACACCCTTGAGCCATGGCTGGGCCACCATGAAGTCGTTGACATTGGCGATGTTGAGCCAGCAACCCGTCTTCACGGCTTCCTCACCAGCGGTGGAGAAATCCGCAAGGTCGCCGGTGGGCAGACCCTTGGCCAGCGCGTCGGTGATCGGCGGGGCCGAGCAGCCGAAGAAGTTCAGGCCGCCGTCGGCATCCCAGGAGATGTGCCCCCAGGTGTAGGGCGACGGCGCGTCCGGCCAGCCGAGGTAGGTCATGATCTCCGGTGCCGCCTGACCGTCACCGCCGACCCATCCATAGATCTCCGACGTCGGGTAGGCCTGAACCTTGGCATTGAGTCCGGCCGCCGCCAGCTGGGTCTGAATCAGGTTGGAAATCAACTGGTTATCGGGGTTCGACGAGTCATAACCGATGGTGACCGACTTCTGGTCAGCGGGCAGGCCCGCCGCCAGCGAGGTCAGCACCGACGGATCATGGGTCACCGATTGCTTGCCGTATTCAGCGGCCATCATGTTCGCGGGGTAGATCTGGTCGGCTTTCTTGCCGCGGCCGAAGTAGGTCTGCTTGACCAATTCGTCGACGTCGATGGCCTGCATGACGGCGTTGCGGTTCTTCGCGTCGGTCATCATCCCCTTCTTGGGATTGATGTAGACGAAGTTCGACATCATCGTCGGCAGTGAGTAATTCGTGAACGACTTGTTGTCCAGGTAGGACTGCACTGCCGAGGACGGAAGGTCATGCAGGATCGCGGCGAGCTGACCGTTGTTGAACTGCAGCTGCTGAGCCGAGACGTCGGTGATCACCGGCAGTTCGACCTTCTCGAAATACGGCTTGGCGCCCCAGTAGTCGCCGAAGGCGGTCAGCTGGTACTTCGAGCCGACCTCGGCGGCGGTCAGCGTGTACGGACCGGTGCCCAGGTCGTGGGTGGTCAGATAACCCTGCGCGTGGTCGGTGCCGCCATTCTTCTGCAGGCCGTCGGGACTCATCATGCGCGGACCGTATGGGCAGGCCAGGTAGTCCAGGAATGCCGAGTTCGGCGCCTTGAGCGTGACGGTGACGTCGTAATCGCCTTGAGTGGTGACCGATTCGACGTCCGAGACCATGTATGCCGGGCCCTGATTGACGGCCGCGCGCCGATCGAAGGACGCCTTGACCGCGGCCGAGGTGAAGGGTGTGCCGTCGTGGAACTTCACCCCTTGGCGCAACTTGAAGTTGAACACCTTGTTGTCCGGGGACGCCGTCCACTCGGTGGCCAGCAGCGGTTGGAGTTCCGCCTTGTCGGTGCCGCCCTTGTACTGCAGCAGACCCTCATAGGTGTTGGTGGTTAGCAGCAGGCCCTGGCCTGCATAGTAGATGTCGGGGTCCGGCGGTTGGCCCGGATCCTGCAGGAACGACAGCTTCAGCACCTTGTCGGTCGGAGCCGCGTTCGGGGTGCTGCTGCCACCGGAATTCGAACCGCCACAGGCGGTCAGAGCCAGTGCTGCGGTCGCGCCGATCGCGAGCAGCGTGGTGATTTTCTTCATCGGGCGGCTCCTTCTAGTACCGGGGTGGTGAGGGATGCAAAAGCGTCGAGGATCTCCTCGGTGGTCCGCGTTGCGCCGGTTTGCAGATATTCCATGGCATCCAGTGCGGCTTCATGCCGATACTCCGACGAACCGCCGACGCAATCGGACACCACCCGCACGTGGAAGTCACGCTGATGGGCGTCGGCGAAGGTGTAGTGCACGCACACGTCGGTCAGGCCGCCGATCAGGATCAGTGTGTCGGCCTTCAGGCCGGACAGCACGATCTCGAATTCGGTCCCGATGAAGCCGGAGTAACGGCGCTTCACGATATGGAATTCGTGATTGGGGCCGTCGAAGTCGGGCAGCAGCTCGGGGTGCAGCGGGGTGCCTGGCCGGCCGTCGATGCAGTGCGGTCCTTCGACACCGTCGAGTTCGCGGCCGAAGTCGATGCCGTTGGCGCGGTGCACTTCCTGGAAGAACACAATCGGGATGGTCGCGGCGCGCGCGGCGGCGATGAGCTGCCGCGCCCGGCCGATGCGGTCGGCGTATCCGGCCATGTGCGGGATGCCCACCTCCTCGACGGGCATATCGCCGCTCTCTTGCATGTCGACGACGACCAAGACCGGATTGCCCACTATCAGTGGCTGTTTCGGCACCTATCCTCCTGTAACTGCGATGCGGGGGTCTGCGGCGGCCTGGAGAAGATCCACGACCGTATTGATGAAGACGTAGAGGGCGCCGAGCATCAGCGTCACGCCGGCGATCGCCGGGAAATCGGCCACCGGGATGCTCTGCGCGATGTACTGGCCGATGCCGGGCCAGCCGAAGACCTGCTCGATAACCAGCACACCGGCGAACATCAGGCCGACCTGCAGCCCGGTCATCGACAAGGCCGAACCGACGCAGTTGCGCAGCACGTGTCCGGCCACAATCCGGCTCTCCGACAACCCTTTTGCCCGTGCGGTCCGCGCGTAGTCGCTGTCCATATCGGTCAGCAGGCTGGATCGCAGCACCCGGCCGATCGCCACCGCCGGGCCCAGCGCCAGCACCAGCGCGGGCAGTATCAGGTGGTGCAGCGCGTCGGCGACGACGTCGAAGCGTCCGCTGATGAGTCCATCGACCGTCAGCAGCCCGGTGGGCCCGGTGGGCGGATTGCTGATTCCGATACGGCCGTTGGCCGGTACCCAGCCGAGCTTCTGGTAGAAGACGATCAGCCCGAGAATGCCGAGGAGGAACATCGGCGCCGACGCACCGGTGAACAGCACCCCGCGCAGCACCGCCGAGCCGCGCCACTTCAATGTGGTGCTGAAGGCCAGCAACACCGCGAGGATCAGCGCGATCCCGATGCCGTAGATCGCCAGTTCCAGGGTGGCCGGGAAGAAGCTGCCCAGATCGGACGCGACGGGGTGCCGGGTCCGGTATGACGTGCCGAGATCACCCTGCACGGCCCCGGTCAGGTAGTGCCAGAACTGCGTGACGATCGGGTCGTTGAGGCCGAGCGCTTCCCGGCGTGCTGCCACCGCCGACGCCGACGACTGGGCTCCCATCTGGGCCTTGACCGGATCCAGCGGCGAAATGTGCTGCAGCACAAACATCACCGCGGTGAGCGCGACCAGAATCGCAACCGTGGCCGCCAGTCGGGAGGCAATGAACGTTTTCATCTCACGTCCTCCTAGCTCGTCTTCATCATGTTGCGCAGGCTGTCACCGGCGATGTTGCCGATCACTGCCAGGACCAGAACCCCGAGGCCGGGCATCACCGGAACCCACCACTGCTGCAGGAAGTAGCTCAGGTTGCGGGCGGCATCAGCTCCGAGCTCCGGGGCCGGGGCGGATTGCCCGAGTCCGAGGAACGACAGGGCCGCCAGCGTCAGGATCAGCGTGCCGAGGTCGAGGCTCGCGGCCACCAGCGCGTTGGGCACCGCTCCAGGGAGCAGGTGGCGCACCGCCACCCGGATGCGTCCGACGCCGGCCAGCCGGGCGGCCTCGACGTGCGGGCGTGCCTTCAGCCGGGCGATCTCACCGCGAACCAGCCTGGCGTAGAACGGCCACCACACGATCGACACCGCGATCAGCGTGTGGACGAAGCCGGGTCCGAGCGCAGCGACGACGGCGATCGCCAGTACCGGAGCCGGCAGCGACAGAAAACCGTCGGTGATTCGCATCAGGGTCGCGTCGATCCAGCCGCCGGTGGCGCCGGCGATCAGCCCGACCAGACCACCGATGAGCAGCCCGACGCCGACGACCACCAGCGCGGCGAACCAGCTCGACCGGACACCGAAGAGCACGCGGCTCAAGATGTCGCGCCCGACGCTGTCGGTGCCGAGCAGGAACCCGTTCTTACCGGGCGCCTGCAGCGGCATGCCGACCGGGACCAGTGGATCGTGCGGGGCCAGCAGCGGCACGGCGACGGCGATCACCGTCAGCACCAGGATCAGTGACACACCGAGCCAATTCAGGATCAGCGCACGGTCTTTCGGGAGTCCGGCCATCCGCTTCTCGCGGCTGCGCAGCAGCGCCGGGGCAGGTATCGCGATGGCCATCAGCGCGCCTTTCGTTCGATACAGGCGACCTGGTGCGGGCTGCCGGGAATGCCCTCCAGACGCACGTCGAGCTCGATATCACGGCACGTGTCGATCGCGATCGGGCACCTCGGGTGGAAGGCGCATCCGGTCGGCGGCGACAACGGGCTCGCAGGTTCACCGGCCAGCACCCGGCAGTCGCGGCCGAGATCGGGGATCGCGTCGACCAGGGCCTGGGTGTAGGGATGGGTCGGGCGGCCGATCACGTCTTCGGCGGGGCCGATCTCGACGATCCGGCCCAGATACATCACCGCGATCCGGTCGGCCACCACCCGTGCCACCGAGAGGTCGTGGGTCACGAACACCACTGACATGTCCAGCGTGCGGCGCAGTTCCCCGATCAGGTTCAGCACCGACGCCGCCAGCGACACGTCGAGCGCACTGGTCGGCTCGTCGCACAACAGCACCTGCGGCGGGATCACCGTGGCGCGTGCGAGCGAAACACGTTGCCGCTGACCGCCGGACAGCTGCGCCGCTCGGGACTTGACCACGTCGAGGGGCAACCCGACCCGCTCGAGCACCGCGGCGACGGCGTCCTTCCGCTCGCCGCGCGACATGGAGGTACCGCGCAGCCGCTCCCCGATCAGCTCGCCCACCGACAACCACGGCGTCAGCGATGCGCCGGCGTCTTGGAAGACCATCTGTGGACGTCGATCCCCGGCCAGCTCGACCTCACCGGTCGTCGGCTTCTCTAGTCCGGCAATGATTCTCAGCAGAGTCGACTTGCCCGAGCCGCTCTCCCCCACCAGGGCCACCGATTCACCCTGCGCGACGGTCAGCGACACCCCGCGCAACGCCTGCAGCTTGCCCCCGGACGCGCCGGAGCGATCGAGCCGACGGCGCCGCACGGTGAAGGCCTTGGTGACGGTGCGGACGTCGACGGCGGGTGGGGCGTCAACCGCGATCTCGGTCCGATCGGCGAAAGCCTCGGTCTCGGCCGCGACCACGCCGGCCAGTTCGGTGCGCATCTGCGCCGGTTCGACGATGCAGGCACTGACCCGGTCGGCGGCGACGAGCACCGGATCCGTTGGTGTGACCGAGCACTCGGGCCGGGCCAGCGCGCACCGCGGTACGAACGCACAACCCGGCAGTGGCGCGGTCGGGCTTGGCACCTGTCCGGCCATCGCCGCCAAGGGGCGATCACGCGCGGTGTCCAGGGTCAGCCGTGATTGCAGCAGGCCGTGGGTGTACGGGTGAGCAGGCGTGGCGAGAACGTCTGCTGTGGGGCCGATTTCGGCGATTCGCCCGGCGTAGAGCACCGCGATGCGGTCGGCGATCTGTGCGGCGACACCGAGGTCATGGGTGATCAACACAATGCTGCAACCGATTTCGGCGCGCAGGCGCTGCAGCAGCGCCAGCACTTGGGCCTGCACCGTGACATCGAGCGCGGTCGTCGGCTCGTCGGCGATGATCAGTTCGGGATCACCGGCCACCGCGATCGCGATCATCACCCGCTGCCGCAGACCGCCGGACAGTTCGTGCGGGTAGGCCCGCATCCGCCGCTCGGGGTCCGGAATGCCCACCGCGGTGAGCAGTTTCAGTGCTTCTTCGCTGCTGCCGGCGACCTCTTCGACCTGCTTGCCGATCCGCATGGTGGGATTCAGCGACGTCATCGGGTCCTGGAATACCGCGCCAAGGTCCAACCGGCGGACCTTGCGCAACTGCTTGGCGGCACCGGTGAGCATGTTGGTACCACAGACCGAAACGCTGCCAACGGTCTTCGCGGCACCGAGCAAGCCCAGCATGCTGAAGCCCAAAACGCTCTTGCCCGAACCGGATTCGCCGACCAGACCGACGATTTCCCCGGGTGCGATCTGCAGTGACACGCCTCGGAGTGCATGCACGTCCCGTCCGTTGCGCCGGAACGTGACACACAGATTGTCCACCGCCGCGACCACGTCGTCCGGCATCGTCGCCGGGGTGTCCGGTCGTAGCGCAACACTTGCGGCGCTCGCCATGCAGAGTCTCCCCGAGGTTAGGAGGTCACGAGAATGAGCTCACCGGTGAGTCATCAACCTGTCGATTGACAGTTTTACGGGCCGCATGTCGTGGTGGGTGTCGCTGGCGTAACCAACCCGTGGCGGCGCGTAACCGATAGGTAACCCGCGTTTCTGTCGTGTGACAGAAAATCCCTGGGTCTGTCTTTTCGCAGGTGATGTGGGTCAACATCGGATTCATGGAGACAACGCGGGCGGGCCGCCCGCGCTTGACCGAGCGGCGCAGACCCGGCACGACGGCCCGGGACGAGATCCTCGACGCCGCGGCGGAGCTGTTCACCACCCGCGGCTATGCCAGCACGTCCACCCGGGCAATCGCCGAGGCGGTCGGCATCCGGCAGGCCTCGCTGTACCACTACTTCAAGACCAAGGACGAGTTGCTGTCGGCGCTGTTGCACCAGACCGTCACGCCGACGTTGACGTTCCTGGCCGCGCTGGACCACGATTCGCCAGCGCGGACGTTGCACGCGCTGGCTGCCTTCGACGGCGCCCAACTGCTGACGTCGCGGTGGAACCTCGGTGCCCTCTATCTCCTGCCGGAACTGCGTGAGGCCCGACTGGCCGCGTTCTGGACCGAACGTGAGCGGCTGCGGCGGGCCTATCTCGATCTGAGCCGCACCGTACTGGCCGCGACAGGGGTCGCCGAGGACGCGGCCGATCTTCCGTTCCGCTTGGTCGAGTCGCTGGTGAACATGTGGATACCACCCCCGCATCCGGACCCCGCCACACTGGCCGGCCACGTGGCCGACGCCTGTCTGCGGGTACTCGGCATCACCTCGGACGAGCTTGCTGAGCTTCGCGCGTCCGGACCTGTTCGGGCAGGACATTTGTAGTATCGGGCCATGCCGCTGGCCGAAGGCGAGACTTTCGCGGGTTACTCGATCCTGCGACTGCTGGGCGCGGGCGGGATGGGCGAGGTCTACCTGGCCCAGCATCCGCGCCTACCCCGCCACGATGCCCTCAAGGTGTTGCCGGCCTCGGTGAGCAGCGACGCCGAATACCGCGCCCGGTTCGAGCGTGAAGCCGACATCGCCGCCACGCTGTGGCACCCGCATATCGTCGGTGTCCACGATCGCGGCGAATTCGAGGGTCAGCTCTGGATCGCGATGGACTACGTCGACGGCAACGACGCCGCCGACCTTTTGGCGAAGTTTCCCAACGGCCTGCCGCAGCGCGAAGTACTCAACATCGTCACCGCGGTCGCCGAGGCGCTGGACTACGCCCACCAACGCCACCTGCTGCACCGCGACGTCAAGCCGGCCAACATCCTGGTTTCCAAACTGGAGTCCGGCGAGGAACGAATTCTGTTGGCGGACTTCGGCATTGCGCGATGGGACAATGACGCCAGCGGGTTGACCCAGACCAATATGACGGTCGGCACGGTGTCGTACGCCGCGCCGGAACAGCTGATGGGCCGCGATCTCGATGGGCGGTGCGACCAATACGCGCTGGCCGCCACCGCCTATCACCTGCTCACCGGCACACCGCCGTTCCCGCATTCCAATCCCGCGGTGGTGATCAGCCAGCATCTGTCGGCATCGCCCCCGAGCCTGGGCGAGCACCGTCCGGAGCTCGCGAACCTCGACGCGGCACTGCGCAAGGCGTTGTCCAAGGATCCCGCCGAGCGCTTCGACCGCTGCGTGGACTTCGCGCGCGCCCTGTCCCACCACGTCACCACGCCGCTGTCGGGTGACGGCCTCACCGACCCCGAGGCCACCCGGCTGACTCCGATCACCGATGCCGCCCCGATCGGCGAGCCGCCGCCGCAGTCGCACAATCGGTGGCTGAAGATCCTGCTTCCCCTGCTGCTGGTACTGCTGATCGTCGGTGTGGCCGCCGCGTTCATCGCCGGGCGCGACCGCGGCGAGGACGTCGCCGCCAAGGACGTCCGCACCACGACCACAACGACTCAGCCCGCCCTGCCGCCACCGCCCGTGATGACGACGAGCACGACGACCACCACCACCACCACCGCACCGACCGACACCGTCACCGTGGAACCGACCCCGACCGCGGTGATCGGCTCGGACTGCAGCGAGCCGGGCGCCACCGGAACCACCGCGGACGGGGCCACGGCCTACTGCACGAAGCTGCAGTACACCAACCGCTATCTGTGGTCGGTGCATCAGGACGTCATCCCGAATCCGGTGGTCACGTCGTCGCCGACGGCTCCGATCGTGGCGCCACCGACCGAGACCGAATCCCCGGTCCGTGTCTGCATGCAGGAAACCGGGCATACCAGGTTGCGATGCGCCGAGGAGATCCTGCGCGGCAACGGCGGCTAGGACCGACCGGATGAGCGCCGACGACACCCCGCTGTGGCTGTTCGCCGACCAGCTCGGCCCGCAAGTGTATGGCGGCGAGCACGCCCACCGTCCCGTCCTTCTGGTCGAGGCGGCCTCGGTGCTGCGCCGCCGCCGCTATCACCGGCAGAAGCTGCACTTGGTGCTGTCCGCGCTGCGGCATGCCGCAGCCGACCTCGGTGAGCGCGCCACCTTCCTGCGCACCGATACTTACACCGAGGCACTGCGCCGTTACGGCAGGCCGGTGTTGGTGCATGAGCCGACGTCGTTCGCGGCCGAGCGGTTCGTGCAGCGGTTGCACCGCGACGGCCTGGTCGCCGACATCCTGCCCACCCCGACGTTCGCGCTGCCGCGCGCGGAGTTCCGGCAGTGGGCCGGGGATCGCCGACGGTTCCGGATGGAGGACTTCTATCGCGAGCAGCGCCGCCGGTTCAGCGTGCTGATGGACGGCTCCGAGCCGGTGGGTGGCCGGTGGAATTTCGACACCGAGAACCGCGAGTCCCCGCCGAAGAACGCGGCGGCCCTGGATATCGATGCGCCGTACCGGCCGCGCGAAGACGATATCGACGAGGCGGTGCGCCGCGACCTCGACGCGATGGGTCTCGACACCGTGGGCGTCGACGGGCCGCGGCTGTTCGCGGTGACCCCGGCCGAGGCGCGCCGTGCCCTCGCCCGGTTCATCGACCGGCGACTACCGCTGTTCGGCCGCTACGAGGACGCCATGATGGGCGGCGACTGGACGATGGCGCATTCGCTGCTGTCGGTGCCGTTGAATCTCGGTGTGCTGCACCCGCTGGACGCGGTGCATGCCGCCGAGCAGGCCTACCGGGACGGCACGGCGCCGCTGGCCGCGGTCGAGGGGTTCATCCGGCAGATTCTCGGGTGGCGGGAGTACATGTGGCATCTGTACTGGCATTTCGACCCGGACTATCTGGGCAATAACGCGTTGGCCGCGCAGACTCCGCTACCGGCCTGGTGGACCGAGCTGGATGCCGACTCGGTCACCGCCGAGTGCCTGCGGCATGCGTTGGGCGGGGTGCGCGACCGCGGGTGGGCGCACCACATTCAGCGATTGATGGTGCTGGGAAGTCACGCGCTGCAGCGCGGCTACCAGCCGCGGGCGCTGACCGAGTGGTTCGCCACCGCGTTCGTCGACGGGTTCGCGTGGGTGATGCCGACGAATGTGATCGGCATGAGCCAGCACGCCGACGGCGGGATGCTGGCCACCAAGCCGTATACCTCCGGTGGTGCGTACGTGAACAAGATGAGCGACCACTGCCGCAGCTGCAGCTTCGACCCGAAGGTCCGTCTCGGCGCCGACGCCTGCCCGTTCACCGCGGGTTATTGGGCCTTCGTGCATCGCCACCAGGATCTGCTGGCGAACAATCGCCGTACGGCGCGAGCGGTGTCGTCGATGGCGCGACTGTCGGACCTGGATGCCGTCGTTGAGCAGGAACGTCACCGCGACACCTTTTAGTCGGCGGCGGGCTGAAACGTTCCCATGCCCCTGTGGCGATAGACGTCGCAAGAGGCTGGTGGGATCTGCTCGAAGAGCGACCTCCAAGCTCCCTGGGCTATGTTCGACCGGAGACAGACGGAGGTTGGAGTGAAGAGGCTCATCCTGGTGGCCGCCGGCGCGCTTGCCGCGGGTTCGGCAGTAGCCGCCCTCAATATGGGGGCCAGCAGCGCCGACCCGAATGCCGGCGGCACGATGAACATCCTCGGCGAACCGTATTACAAGGCGGTCGCGATCCTGCATGCGCAGGGCATCCAGACGGTCTTCGGCGGCTCGGTCGGCAGCGACGTGCCCCAGGCCAAGTGTGTGGTTCAGAGCCAGAAGTATCTGGCCAGCGGCAAGATGTCGTTGATGCTGAACTGCACCAAGGCCGCTCAGCCCGAGGCACCTGCGCCCAGCGGGCCAGGCTCGGCGCCTGCCCAGCAGATCCCGTCCGACGGCGGGTCGCGCCCGACGCCGGGCGCTCCGGGGACCGTCATCGTCACGCCGACTCAGGTCGGCTGACGCAGCTCGACGGCTAGACTTCCGGGCAACAATCCGGGAGGTTTCGCCCATGCTGCGCCCACGCCGTTTCCCCCGCGAGATCGATCCGGGGCCGGTGCAGATCCAGGCTCGCAAGGTAGCTTTCGACGTCTCCGAAGCCCCGCTGCACTGGATTCCCGACCACCCGGTCGCCTCCCATGTGGTCGGGCTGCTCCACGTGGTTCTCCCGGTCGCCGAACGCTGGTTCGTCGACACCTACAACGAGGCGTTGCCGCTGGTGAAAGATCCTCGGCTGGCCGAGGACATGCGCGGGTTCATCGGCCAGGAGGCCACTCACGCCGACACCCACGACCGGGTGCTGCAGGAGTTGATGGTGGCCCGCGGCGTGGATCCCGAGCCGATTCTGCGCCAACTCGACTACGTGTTCGGCCAGGTGCTGTCGCCGAGCCCGTCCGCCGATCCGCGCAAGCGGCTGAACCATCTCTGTGACCGGCTGTGGCTGATCGCGGCGATCGAGCACTACACCGCGGTGCTGGGCGACTTCGCGTTGAACTGTGCCTGGGACGACTACGGCGCCGATCCCACCCTGGTCGACGTGTTCCGCTGGCACGGCAGTGAAGAGGTCGAGCACCGCACCGTCGCACACGACGTCGCGGTCTACTTCCACGACAGCTATCTCGACCGGATCCGGTCGATGGTGATGGCGGTGACGCTGATCGCCGGTTTCTTCAACCGCGGCAGCTGGTATCTGTGCCGCACCGACCCGACCCTGGACATGAGCTGGTGGCAGATGCAGCGGCTGCGGGCCCGCGACTCCAAACTGGGTCTGCTGCCCAAATACCGGCAGCTGTTCGGTTCCACCACGTTGACCTATTTCCGGCCGAACTACTCACCGGAGGACGTCGGCTCCACCGCGCAGGCCGTCGCCTACCTCGCCAGCTCACCGGCCGCCCGCGCCGCGCACCTGTGAGGATCCGGCCACGGTCCGCGCCGCCGAGCGCGTCGGGCCGAACCCGTCACGACGTGCTGCTGAGCCTCACCGATGCGTCGATCACCGCGTTGTGGGCGATCAGCGGGGCGATTCGTCGCCCGGTGATCCCCGCGGGTCGCGACCGGACGCTCACCCTGCAGGTGGTCGACCGCCAGGTCGTCGCCCGGGACCAGAACGTGGTGGCACTGACACTGGCAGCGCCGGATGCAACGCCGCTGCCACCGTGGTATCCCGGCGCACATCTGGACATCCATCTGCCCAGCGGCCGCGTGCGGCAGTACTCACTGTGCGGGGATCCCGCCGTGGCCACCCACTACCGGATTGCGGTGCGCCGCATCCCCGATGGCGGGGGCGGCTCCATCGAGGTGCACGACAGCCTCGACATCGGGGCGACGGTGACGACCAGCGGGCCGCGCAATGCCTTCCCGCTGACGGTTCCCGGCTACGGTTCGCCCACCCAGCGGCTGCGGTTCATCGCCGGCGGCATCGGCATCACGCCGATCCTGCCGATGCTGGGCCTGGCGCAGCGGCTGGGTGTCGACTGGTCGATGATCTACGCCGGGCGCAACGACGAGTCCATCCCCTTCCTCGACGAGGTGCGCCGGTTCGGCGAACGGGTGCAGATCCGCACCGACGATGTGCACGGAATACCCACTGCTGCAGACCTTTTGGGCGACTGCCAGGACGGTACGACGGTCTACACGTGCGGGCCGGCGCCGATGCTGACGGCGATCCGCACCGCGTTGGCCGGCCGCGATGACGTCGAGTTGCACTTCGAGCGGTTCGCCGCCGCACCGGTGGTCGACGGCACGACGTTCACCGCGACCATCGCCTCCACAGGCGCCGGCGTGCTCGTGCACGCCGACGAGACGCTACTGGCCGCGCTGCAGCGGGAACATGTGAGCGCCCCGTACTCCTGCCAACAGGGCTTCTGTGGCACCTGCCGCGTCCGCGTGCTCGATGGTGTTGTGCAACACCGGGATACGCTGCTCACCGGGCCGGAACGGGCGCAGGGGTTGATGCTGACCTGTGTGTCGCGCGCACCCGAGGGCGGCCATCTGAGGCTGGATCTGTAGTCAGTCGGCCTTGAGCATCGGGATGCCCTCGCTGGTGGAGAACTGGGCGTCCTCCTGACTGGCGAGCCCCATCGACACCAGGGTGCGCGGAAAGATCAGGTCCGTGAGGTATGCCAGGCCGACCGCCCAGCGGTTGACTGCTCGCGGAATCGCGTAGAGGTGGTAGGCGCGGGTGACAGCCTTCGCAGGCAGACCCGAGACCTGAATGTTGAGCGGGTTGGCCACCGCCTTGTGCGGGCCGAGGTCGACGACCAGCCCCATGTTGCGGTGCTTGTAGTCCTTGGGCGTGCCGAACCCGAGGCTGGCGGCGACGTTGCGCGCCAACGCTTTTCCCTGCCGCACGGCATGCTGGGCGGTCGGCGGCGTGATCGTGCCGGGTTGGGTCAGGTCTGGGACGGCTGCGGCGTCGCCTGCGGCGAACACGTCGGGATGGCCGGGCACCCGCAGGTCTGCGCCGACCTTGAGCCTGCCCTTTTCGGTGGGCAGACCCAGCGTCTCGATCAACGGCGCGGCGGTCACCCCGGTCACCCACGCCACCGTCCGAGTATCCACGCGCGAATCATCGCTGAGCACAACGTGATCGGCGTGTACTTCCTTGAGCGTCAAACCCAGCCGCACGTCGATGCCGCGGTCGTGCAGCACCTTCATGGCCGCCTTGCCGAGCTTCTCACCCACCTCGGGCATCACCTGTTCGGCGAGATCCAGCAGGACGAAGCGCACCGACTCGGGATCGAAGCCCATCTGACGGGCCGCGGCGTCGGCGAGAGCTCGTAGCTGCACGACAAGTTCGGTGCCCGAATAGGACGCGCCCACCACCACGATCGTGCGCCGGCCTGCCGCCACCGCCGGGTCGTCGTCGATGCTGGCCAGCTCCAGCTGCTCGAGGAAGTGGTCACGCAGATAGAGCGCCTCGGCGATCGACTTCAGTCCGCGTGCGTAAGTTGCCAGACCAGGGATGTCGAACAACCGCGTCACCGAACCGGGGGTGAGCACCAGCCGATCCCAGGCCAACTCGTGAGTGCGATCCTCGGGGTCGGTGTAGGCCAGCGTGTGCCCCGTCAGGTCCGCGCTGTCCACCCGGCCTCGAATCACTCGAACGCCGGGCAGCGTGCCGGCCAGGGGTATGGAGACGAACCGGGCGTCGACCAGTCCGCCGGCCACGTCGGGTAGCAGCGGCGTGTAGAGCATGTAGTCGATCGGCGAGATGAGAGTGATCTGCACGTCCGCGTCCTGCCTGCGGAGCCGCCGCTGCAGGCGGCGCGCACACTCGAACCCGGTGAAGCCGCTTCCCACAATCACCACGGACGTCATCGGCTCATTTATACCCGAGCGCACGGATTACAAACGTACGCAAAGACTCTTGCGCCACGCGGTGCGGACCGAGCAGGATGGGAGACCCTATGTCGCGTTCGCTGGGTTTGCTGTCCTCGGTGTGGTCAACGGCGACCGCCCTGCCGGTGAGCTCCGGGGCCGCGGTGGCGTACCGAACCGTGTTCATGACCATCAAGCGGCTCGTGGTGGGCCGGACGATGACCGTGCGACTCGACGGCGGGGACATCACGCTGACCGTCACCGAATTCGATTCGCGTCTCGATGTCCGGGGGCTGGCCGTCGGCCAGCTGAACGATGTGCGGATCGCCGCCACCGACATCCGTTGGGGCGAGCGCTCTTTCGAGTCCGCTACCGTCGTTCTGCACAACGTGCATCTGAAGCCGGGCGTGCCGCCGGTCCTGGTGGCCGCACCGGTCGAGGTGACCATGGCCGTCTCCACCCATGCGCTCGACGCGGTATTCACCGACGCGCTGCCGCGACTGTCGGGGCACGTCGATGACGAGGGCGTCGCGCGGTTGCGCTGGTCGCGCCGCCCCGCGCTGGGCAGTGTCGAGGTCGACGTGACATTGGACGGCTCCACACTCTGGCTGCGTCCGCGCGCGGTGCGGACCCGTCGACGCCGCTGGGCGCTGCCCACCCGACTGCCGGCCTACCCGGTACGGGTGCCCGAACTGGCCAGCGGGCTGACCCTGACCAGCCTGTCTCTCGGGCCCGGATCCCTACATCTGACCGGTAGCGTGCCCCAGTGGCGCACCGAAGTGCCCGGAACGCGGGTCGACGACCTTCTCGCCCAGCTCAGCGTCGTCGGTCGGCCACTGAATTTCACCGGGCGCCCCCGCCGCACCTAGCCGCCGTCGCTCGTAGCGGCGGATGGCGAGCGCGGTGACCGCGGCCAGCGCCCAGCCGAGCAGGAGGTCGATGACGTAGTGCTCGGCCGAATACACCAGGGTGAACGCCATGATCGCGACGTAGCCGGCCAGTAGCGGCTGCCACCGGCGTCCGACCCGGCCCCACAGGAACGCGGCGATCATCGCCGACAGCCCAGCGTGCAGCGACGGAATGGCCGCCACCAGGTTGACGCTGGCCTGCCCCTCGTCGAGCAGAGCGCGGGCCACATCCAGATGCAGCATCGCGAAGCCGCGGGTGGAGATCCGCTCGATGAAGTCGTTGGCGCCCGCGTGCGCGGTGGTCACGGACCCCAGCAGGCCGCCGTCGGCGAGCGGCACCGGGCGGAACATGCATGCCGGTGCCGACGGTCTGCCGGCCACGTCGGCTGCCTCGCAGCGCGCCGCTGCCCATGGCGGCGCGGCGGGCACGACTGCGTAGATCACCAGCGCCGTGAACGACAACACCACGAAGCGACGGACGAAAGCCTTCCACTCCGCCCGGTCGCGCAGCCACAGCACGGCGGCGACCACGTACGGAAGGATGAAGAACGACATGTACACCGTGCTGATGACCACCTCCCACCAGGGCGGGGAGGGCATCTTGAGGTGTTCCTGCAGCCACACGGTCGGTACCGCGCCGAACAATCGGCGGTCCACATCCGGCTGCCACGTCCACTGGGTGGGCATGCCGATCAGATTGGCCGCTCCCCTGCTGAGGTCGTAGACGATCAGCACCAGCGCGAATGGCAGCCAGTCTCGCACGATCAGCAGCACCCGTCGCCTGCCGATGCTGGCGGCCAGCAGGCCGGTACACACATAGAGCAGAATCAATTCCCGATTGAGCGCCAAACCGCTTGTGGCCGTCCACAATACGATCGCCGTGAGCCAGGCTCCGATCGCGATACGCCGCGCAAGGATGAGCCGGTTGCTTGGCGGTGCCTGGTCGTCTTCCGGCGCGTGCGGCTCGATGTCGATCGCGGTCATCGCTGCCCACTCAACCGGTTCATCGCATCGGATTACCCGCTTTACGCAAGATTCCGTTAAGGCACGGTTAATCCGGCTGTAAAGGCCCGACCGGCTTGGTGGTGGTCGCATGCACCAGCAGCTCAGCCAGTTCGGCCGGACGGCTCAAAAACGGCGAATGGGACGCCTCGATGGTCAGCTGTTCGACCCCGAGGCGCTCGGTCACGGTGTCGGCCAGCCAGCGGGGCATCGACCGGTCCTCGGTGCAGCGAATGAAACTGCGAGGGATCCCCGCCGCCCAAAACCGAGGCACGGAGACCGGGGTGTCGTTGACCGCGCCGAACTTCTCCGGCCCCAGGCGATCGAACGCCCAACGAGCGGTCGCCTCGTCGCAGTCGTGGTAGAAGTAGCGCCAAGCCCCGTGGAAATCGGCGAAGGTCATCGCACCCTCGTCGTCGAAGTGCAGATAGCCCAGCATCTCTCCGACGTCACCGTCGAATTCACCGTCCTCGGTGTTGCGCATCGCCATCGCCTCGGGATAGCTGCGCCCCTCCCGAGGAAGTGCCGCGGCCAAGTACACGATGTGACTGACGTCGTCGACGGCGGCGTCGGCGGCCACCGTCGCGTCGAAGCCGCCGCCGGAGTGGCCGACCAGCACGTCGCCGGGACGGATCGCGGCAAGGATCGCGTCACGGCGGCACGGGATGGTCCACTCGCTCAACGGGTCGTCGACGCGAGAACCGTGACCGGGCAGATCAACCGCCACCGACTCGTGCCCCAATCGGTCGAGTTCGGCGATCGTGCGCTCCCAGCACCAGCCCGCGTGAAAGCCGCCGTGGACGAAGACGAACCGCACCCGAACTCCTCAGTCCCAGGCCGAGGCGACTGCTTCGGCGACGTCGATCACCTTCGCTTCCTGCGATGCCGGGCTGTCGATTTCGTCGGCGACATAGGCCGCGACGAAGCGGCGGATCTCGGTGTCGACGCCGGCCACGATACGCAAGATCTCGCCGCGCACCGATTTCGAGGTCACGTGCACGGCGATGTCGGAGGGCCGCGGCTTGGCGACGTCGATCACCAGCGTGAGCGGTTCGGCCGCCCGCGCGGTCGCACGTAGGGCGATATCGCCGTCGACGGTGAATCGCTGCTTGTCCACCCGCAGGTCGACGATCAGCTCGATCAGCAGCGGGATCCGGACGTTGAAGGTGATGGTGTCGCCGACGCTGCGGCGGGCGGTCGGCTGCTGGATCTTGACCTTGGCGGTGACTTTGGCCAGACCCGCGGGCCCCTGCGCCATCGGGCCCATCTCGAACTCACCGCCGGCGATCTCGGCGAACGCGGCGGCCACCCGCTCCTCGGTCACCGCGATTTCGAAGAATCGGCGACCGAATTCTTCGTAGGTGACGAAGTTGTGCGTGTGCATAGGGGTCTACGTTCTCACGTCTGATGTGGACGCCAGAGCGCGGACCGGTAACAAATCGGTCGTGTCAGGCCGGCGGCCACACCAGACGCAGCCCGGCGTCGTCAGCCGATTCACCGGCGGCGACGGCGAAGGTGTCCAGCGCGGCGATCACCGCAGCACGCTCCTCAGCGCTCATCGTGCGCAAGACCCGGGTGATCGACCGGCGGCGATGGCGATTCATCTTGCGGACGAGTTGCCGCCCCTCCGTGCTCAACGACAGGGAGATGTTGCGGCGGTCTTCCGCCGAGTCCTGCCGATGCAGGAAGCCGGCTTTGATCAGCCGGTCGCAGATCCGGCTGGCGTTGGACGGACTGATCTCCAGCGCGGCGGCAACCGACGCGAGATTCAGTGGCCCGTGGGTGTCGATCATCACCAGCACCCGCAGTTGCGGCACGGTGACGACGTCAGCGGTCTCGGCAATCGAGGCGGCCGCGATGCCCACCAGCGCCCGGGAAGCCCGCAGTACCGCATCGACATCGGCCGCCGACGGCCCGTCGTCTGCCTGCTGCGCAGCTTGCCTCCTCATGCCTGGCATTCTGCCAGGTGCGGTCATGTGTGCGGTCGCCGTGCAGCGCGAACGCACGAAAACCACCGACGCCGTCCAGCCGAATGGCGAGAATCCGCGAAGTCATCCGTGCCGAGGAAGAAATCTGATGAAGGGCAATTGTTGCCCGGCGGCCCGGAAATCCTCCTCGGAACCGTCGACCTCGAATCCGAGTAAACGCGGGAGAAGATACTTGGCCAACAGCCGGTGTCGCGTCGCGTAGGCGGCGAATATATCGGCGCCCTCGTGTTTGGGAACCGGCATCGCGACCACGTCGAGCGTGTGCCGCCCCACCTGAATGCTGACCTCGGGTGTCTGGATGACGTTGCGGTACCACATCGACGAGGTACCGAACCCGCTGGCGACGACATAGCTGTCGTCGGTGATGTCATGAGACACCACTTCGAGAACAGTCTGGCGCTGTCTTCCGGTCACGCGCCCACGGTGATACAGCACGAGCAGGCGACCGCCGAAGATCCCGCCGAGGCCCAGCCGGTAGATGTACACCGGGATGCGAAACAGAAATCGCCCCAACTTCTTTGGAGATTGGACCGTTCTCACTATCTTCACGATGACACATCGCAATCTGGTAGACCGAAATCGTCACGCAGGAAGACAACAGCATCGGATGACGGCCGAAGGTCGATGGTCCACATCACCAGATCCCGGATTCGGATGCCGCGCAGTCAGTCCCGTCCACGCGGTGGCGGCTGGACGGCCACACCGCCCGACTCATGTTCCGGCCCGGCGTCGGGATGCTCGGCGGGTACCCGCTCGCGGAAACGCGTCGCTTCGCTGGGTCCTTTCGGCGACTGGGCGCCGTCGCCTTGGTACGGTCCGGGCTTGGGCCGGGGTTTTCCGCCGGGGAACGACAGACGAAAGACGGTGCGGTGCACCGTGAACAGCTGCTTGGAGAACCGCCCCGAGTGGTATGGCAGCTGGTAACGCTCGCAGATGTCCTTGACCTTCGGAGCGATCTCGGAGTACCGGCTGCTGGGCATGTCGGGGAACAGATGGTGTTCGACCTGATAGCCCAGGTTGCCACTGACGAGGTGAAAGAGCGGGCTCCCCTCGATGTTGGCCGCACCGATCAGTTGCCGCACGTACCAGCCGCCGCGGGTCTCGTTGGCGACCTCTTCCTCGGTGAACGTGTATGTCTGGTCGGGAAAGTGGCCGCAGAAGATGATCGAGTGCGCCCACACGTTGCGAATCAGGTTGGCCAGCATATCGGCGCCCAGCGTGCGCAGGAACGTGCTTTCGACACCGGGCAGAGCACGGTCCAGGAAGCTTGCCGCCGAACCCATTCGGCCTGCCGACACCTGCCGAAGCCGACGCCCGACACGCGAATGCTTCGGCTGTTCGAGCCGGCCTCGCGTCGCGGCCTGCGCCAGCGCGAACGCACCCGCACTGATCGCAGGCCAACCCAGGTAGTCCTTGACTATCTGCGCGCGCGCCTTTCCCGAGATTCCCTTCAACTCCGAGCGAACTTCGGACCACGGCTTGTCGCCGCGCTGTGCGGCACGAAAGTCGATGTCGTGGACGGCAACTCCCCACTCGAAGAGCATCATCAGCAGGAAGTTGAACAGCGGCTGCGCCAGCCAGACGGGATGCCACGGCTGGTTGGGATCGATTCGCATGATCTCGTATCCGAGATCGCGGTCCTTGCCCAAGATATTGGTGTACGTGTGATGGACGTAGTTGTGGGAGTGCTTCCACGCCTTGGCCGTGGATGCCGTATCCCAGTCCCATACCGAAGAGTGGACGTCGGGGTCGTTCATCCAATCCCATTGACCATGAAGGATGTTGTGCCCCAGCTCCATGTTCTCCAGGATTTTCGCCATGCTCAGACACGCTGTGCCGAGCACCCAGGCGGTCCGCGACCGCGAGGCGAGTAGCAACACGCGTCCGACGACCACGATCTGGCGCTGCGCGGTGATCACGGATTTGATGTAGCGGCGATCGCGATCACCGAGTTCGGCGAAGACCTCGTCGTGGATTGCGTCGAATTCCTTGGCGAGCTTCTCGAGCTCTCGATCGGTCAGGCGGGCAAGCGGGCTCTGGATGGTGGTGGTCATGAGTTCCTTCCGATCACAATTCGAGTTCCACGTCGCCTTCGGCGGTATGGATGCAGATCCGCACGTCCTGACCGGTGGGCTCGGTGACATCGCCGGAGCGCAGATCGCGCACCTTGCCTGACTTCACGGTGCCCACGCAGGTGTGACAGATACCGATGCGACAGCCGAATGCCAGGTTGATTCCGGCTTGTTCACCGGCCTCCAATATCGGTGTGCCACTGTCACAATCGACGGTGACGTCACTGTCGGTGAATGTCACCTTCCCGCCTTTGCCCTCGCCGGGGTTGCCGCCGATCTTCGGCTGGAAGCGCTCGTAGTGCAGCCGTTCGGGATCCCCGTTGCGGTCCCAGAATTCGATCAGGCCGTCGAGAAGGTCGCCGGGCCCCGAGCAGAACGCTTCCCGCCCGCGCCAGTCCGGACACAATTCATCGAGTTCCTCCGGTGACAAGCGTCCGCGTTCGGCGGTGAGGCGGATGTCGAGCTGTACGCCGTCATGGCGACGGTCCAGGTCTTCGAGCACCGACAGGAACATGACGTGGTCGCGGCACCGGTCGGAGTGGATTACCACCGCGTCGTTCAGCGCATCCCGATGATCGAGGCTGCGCAGCATGCTGATGATGGGCGTGATGCCGCTGCCCGCGCTGATGAACAGCATCTTCGCCGGCACCGGTTCGGGTAGCGTGAATACGCCTTCGATATCGCCGAGCCGCACCAGTTCCCCCGGCTGGATCTTGCTGACGAGGTACGGCGACACCACACCGCTATCGACCTTCTTCGGCGTGACGCTGATCCACCCGTCCTCAGGCTGGGGGTCGGACGTCAGTGAGTACGCGCGCCAGTGATAGCGACCGTCGATGACCAGGCCGAGGCGCACATACTGTCCGGGTTTGTGGCCGGGCCATTCGTAACTCGGCCGGATCAGTACGCTCGCCGCCTCCGATCCCTGCGGTTCGACGCGTTCCACGCGGCCGCGCAACTCCTTGGTGGTCCAGAGCGGATTGACCATCTACAGGTAGTCGTCGGGCTTCAACGGGCTGAACAGATGCCGCACCGCCTTCAAAAACAGCCGTCGCCCCCGCGGCACTGGTGGCTGCGCACCACGTTCAGCCATATCGCCGTTCCCTCCCACCCACGTTGTGAGCCGTGCCACACCCCCGACGCACGTGTTGCCGCGATGGTCCGCAGTGAAACCGCTCCACGAGTTCTCACAGTCAGATCGCACGAAAACGCCGGGCGCAGCAGTAGCCGTCTACCGGCTCCCCACCGCCAGGGCCACCGCGGCCGCTCCGCCGGCCACCGCGGCGATCGGCGCCGCGTGTTCCCGCAGCCACCACTGCGGGCTATGAGCGTGGGATCGGTCGTCGAAAGCGCCGTGAGCCCCGTGGTCGGCACCAGGTTCGTCATCTCGTGGCTGCCAGATGTTGGGCTGGGTGCGGGGGGCCAGCGCATCGGTCTGTTGCGACGCATACCCCGTCCGCGCGAGGTAGCGGTCGAGTACTCGCGGTGCCACCCGCTGGCCCAGCAGCGTCGCGACAGTGCTGGCTCCCACCCAGAACTGTTTGCGCTGAGGGTGTTTCGCGGCGAACAGCACCGCGCGCGCGGCAATCTCCGGCTGATAGATCGGCGGTACCGGTTGCGGATGCTTCGGAAGCCGGGACAGTACCCAGGAGAACTGCGGGGTGTTGACCGCAGGCATCTGCACCACGGTGACGTGGACGTTGCTGTGGTCGTGTAGCAGTTCGGTGCGCAGTGATTCGGTGAAGCCGTTGAGGGCGTGTTTGGCTCCGCAGTACGCCGACTGCAACGGGATGCCGCGGCCGCCGAGCGCCGAGCCGACCTGCACGATCGCTCCGGTGTTGCGGGGCCGCATCCGCTGCAGCGCGGCCATCGTGCCGTAGACGAACCCCAGATAGGTCACCTCGGTGACGTGCCTGAACTCGTCGGGGGTGATCTCGTGGAACGGCGCAAACACCGACGTGAATGCGACGTTGACCCAGATGTCGATCGGTCCCAGTTCGGATTCGACAGCCTGCGCCGCGGCGTCCACCTGCGCGTAGTCCGATATGTCGGTGGGGATGACAAGTGCTCGGGCGCCGCACTTTTCGACGTCGGCAGCCGCCGCTTCGAGGCCGGTACGCCCGCGGGCAAGGAGGGCGACGTTGGCCCCCGCCCGTCCGAACTCGCGCGCCACCGCTCGTCCGATGCCTGCACTGGCGCCGGTGACGACGACCGTCTTTCCCTTGACCGACGTACTCATGGGTCATTCCTTTCATTGTCTGGCGCGTGTTGCGCGAGTCGGGCGGACGCTTCGAACATCAGGGCGTGGACGAACGCTTGTGGCAGGTTGCCGCGGAGCTGGCGTTGCCGGATGTCGTACTCCTCGGAGAACAGGCCTGGCGTGCCACACCCGGCGCGATTGCGCTCGAAGTACCGGAACGCGTCCACGGTGTGGCCCTGCTGCAGCGCGGAGAGGGCCATCACGAAGCCGCACAACAGGAATGCGCTGTCGTGGGTGCCCAGACCGCGCTCGGAGCGATACCGGTAGACGTAGTAGTCACGGCTGAGTTCGCGCTCGACCGCACGATAAGTGGCCACCGAGCGCGGGTCGTCATGCGGCAGCGCGCCGCGTAAGGCGGGGAACAGCAGTGCGCCGTCGACGCGTTCGTCGTCGGGGGCACGCTGCCAGCGCCCGGTGGGATGCAGGGAGTTCGCGGAGGTGTCGGCCACGATCCGGTCGGCAAGGGTACTGAGACGACCCGGATCGCGGGCCGCGCCGGCAGCTGCCACCGCGCGCAACCCCGAGGCGCACGCGAGCCGCGAATGTGCCCACAGTCTGTTCTCGAGTTCCCAGATACCCGCATCGGGCCGGTCCAGGTTGTCCTCGATGGCATCGATTGCGACGTCGATCGCGTGTGCGGCGTCACTGGTCAGCACGTCGTGGCGGTGGGCGGCGGCGAACAACAGCAGCGCCTCGCCGAACATGTCGAGCTGGAACTGATCGCGGACGTGATTGCCTGCCAAGTCGTAGCCACCGGGATACCCGGCGAGATCGAGTCGCCGCTGCTCCGGGACCGCCAAGCCGGTGCCGGTATAGGCCGGCATCAGCTTCGGACCGTCGGCGAGAAGCCGTTCGGAAACGAATGAGACTGCGGTGCAGAGCAATTCGTGAGGCCCGTCGGCGGCGACGGCGACTCCGGCGTAGCTCTGGTCGCGGATCCAGGCGTACCGGTAATCGTAGTTGGCACCTTCGTTGACCCGTTCGGGCAGGCTCATGGTGGCGGCTGCGACCATCGCGCCGGTGGCTGTGGTCATCCCGCGCATCACCGCGTAGCTGTGTTCGGCATCGCGGGGTGCGGCCGTCCGGCCGAACCGCGGAATGGCTTCCGCCCAGGCCTTTTCGGTGTCGGCCCAGGCCTGTGGCGCCACCACCGGCCGGGGCGGCAGTTCATGTTCGGAGAGTTCGAGAACCAAGTCCACACTGTCACCCTCGTGCAGCACCACGCTTGCGGTCAGCGCGCGGTCGGCGGCCCCGTCCCCGGTGACCTGCGCGTCCGGGGCGCCGGACCAGCGCATACGTAGCGACCCGACAGTGGCCGACCAGGTGCCGGTCGCATCGTCGCGGCGGATGTTGCGCATGTGCTTGTGGCCGAAGGAGGCCGCGGGCCGCAGCAGCACATCGAGGCGGGCGTCGCCGCGGATCGCCTCGATGCGCCGCAACATCACGACGGTCTCGGGACGCCCAGGGTAGGCCAGCGCCTCACGGCATTCGGTGATGCCCGATGTCGTCACCCATCGCGACCGCCAGATCAGCGAGCGGGGCTCGTAGTAGCCGCCCCACACCGACGGCGCGGCCGGGGTGACGGTGTAGCTGCCGCCGCCGCCGATCAGCGAGCTGAAGACGGCGTCGCTGTCCCAGTGCGGGGCGCACATCCAGGCGTATTCGCCGTGCGGCCCGATCAGCACACCGCGTTCGCCATCGGCGATGAACGCGTAGTCCCGCAGTGTCCAGGGTTCGGGTGTGCTCGGCGTCGACATGCTTATCGGCTACCCGGCTGCGCACCGGATCCATCCGGTCTTGGGCACATCCTCACCGAACGTTTAAATAGTTGCCTCACGGCAACTGTTTTGTCAGGTCAACTTCCGGGACCGATGTCGGGCAGCTCACGAATGCCGAATTGCTCGCGCAGGACGTGGGTCGCGGCGTGCATGCCACACATTCCGTGCACTCCGGGCCCGGGTGGAGTCGAGCCCGAGCACAGATACACATTGTCCAGCGGCGTGCGGTAGGGGTTCCACCGCGGCACCGGCCGGGCCAGGATGCGATACATCGACACGGTGCCCACCGCGATGTCACCGCCGACATAGTTGGGATTGTGCCCCGCCATCGCGGCGGCCGGGATGCAACGCGAGCCGATCACCACATCACGGAAGCCGGGGGCGAACCGTTCGATGTGTGCAGTCACCACCTCGGTCATGTCGTGGGTCGAGCTGTTCGGTACGTGGGCATACGTCCACAGCGGTCGGCCTCCGCCGGGCCCGAACCGGGTGGGATCCACCACGGTCGGCTGACTGGCCAGCGTCATCGGAGTCGGACTGTGCCGGCCGGCCGCGGTGTCGGCCTCGGCCTGCTTCATCTCCTCGCGGCTGCCACCGATGTGCAGGGTTCCCGCCTCGGCCAGTCGCGGATCCGTCCACGGCACCGGGCCCGACAACGCGAAATCGACTTTGGCAACCCCGTTTCCGGGCGTGAAGCGCCCGAGCGCCGACCGATAGCTCTCGGGCAACCGAGCCCCGAACACCTTCGTCAGCGTCCACGGCGAGGTGTCGAACAGGTACGTCCGTGCCGGTGGTAACTGGGCGGAGTCGGTGATCTGACAATCGGTGACGACCTCGGCCCCGCGGCCGGCAAGATCGGCCAGTAACGCCTGGGTGATCGACTGGCTGCCGCCGACCGGTATCGGCCACCCGTGACTGTGCGCCAACGTGCCGAGAAGCAACGCCGTCGCCGCACCGGCCAGTGACGGGATCTCGACGTTGGCGTGGGCGGAAACACCCGTCAGTAGTGCACCGGCGCGCGGCGCCCTGGTCAACCGATCCCACAGCGGGGTCCCCAGCTCCAACGCCCGAGCAGCCAGTGCCGCCGTCCCCGCCAACCCGGAGGGCCGCACCGCACTGCCCGGCAGGTGCCGAACATCAGAGAGTCCTAGATCGCGAACGGCCGACCAGCCCTCGACGAGCGGAGCCATCACCCGGCGATACGTCCGGCCTTCGTGCGCGCCGTCCTCGGCCAACTCGCCGACCGTGCGGTTGAGATCCTCATAGGCCACCGCGGCCCGGCCGTCGAGCAACGGCTGAGCGAACGGGATCAACGGGTGCCGCAACTCGACGCCGCGCGCACGAAGATCGAACCGTTCGAAGAACGGCGAGGCCACCGCCATTGGGTGCACCGCTGAACACACATCGTGCAGCAGCGGCACTCCGAGGTCGAGTTCCTCGGTGCGGGCACCGCCGCCGAGCGTCGATTCGGACTCCAGCACACGGACCGACAACCCGGCCGCGGCGGCGATCACGGCGGCCGCGAGCCCGTTCGGGCCGGAGCCCACGACCACCACGTCCACCGGTGCGCTCATCGTCGTCAGGTACCACTGCTCGGACCCTGCTAACCGTCGCCGGGCGGGGTATTCCGCGGGCCATGATCGATTGGGCCAAGGTCTTCGCGCTGCAGACCCCACCGCTGGAGATCGTCATCCGCGGCACGCTGATGTACCTCGCGCTGTTCACGTTGCTGCGGGTGCTGCTCAAGCGTGAGAGCGGAACCACCGGCATGACCGACCTGCTGGTGGTGGTGTTGATCGCCGACGCCGCGCAGAACGGCATGGCCGGTACTTATGACTCGGTTTCCGACGGACTGCTGCTGGTGGCTGTGATCATCGGGTGGTCGTTTGTGCTTGATGTGATCGCCTACCGCTGGAAGTGGGCTGAGCGGCTGATCCGGCCGCGGGCCCTGCCGTTGGTTCGTGATGGTCAAATGTTGCGCCGCAACATGCGTCGCGAGTTGGTTACTCCCGAAGAACTGATGGGTCAGCTGCGTCAGCAAGGCATTGACGACATCAGCCGGGTCAGCCGCGCTTACATGGAATCCGACGGGGAGTTCAGCTTCGTGATGGCGTCCGGTGAACCGCACACTCAGCGAAAGCCTCGCAGACAACGGGTGTGATTGGGGTCGGTCACCGCTTAGCGATAGCGTGCCAGGCCAGATCGGCGATGGCGGCGCAGTAGTGATCGGCGATCGGCTCCCGGGTGTAGAGCGCGCGCACGTTGATCGGGGCGAGCACGAGTTGCATCGCGGCGATGGTGTCAACGCCGTCGCGCAGCTCACCGCGCGCGGCTGCCCGGTCGAAAACCGAGCGGATGCCGGCGAACCGCCTCATCCAGAACGCCATCCTGGTGTCATCGGCGAATGCGGCTCGATCGTCGACCACCATCGCACGCAGGAGGCTGCGGCCCATGGTGTCGTTGACCTGCTCGGCCACCGCCGTGGCCAGAGCCTGCAGATCGGTGCGCAGTGAGCCGGTGTCCGGCGCGGTGAGAACGTCGTTGCTCCAGTACAGGAGCGCTTCGAGTGCGAGCCGGCTGCCGTCGCCCCAGTACTTGGTCACCACTGATTCGTCGATTTTGTGACGAGCGCACATCGTCGGAACGTCGAACCGCTCCAGGCCCCATCGGGTCAGCTCGTCGTACACGGCGGTCATCACCGCGTGCCGGACGTCCTCGGGGACGCCGGCGTCGGCGCTCTCGGCATCGGTTGTGATCGCTCGACCTCCCACCCGTGCGGTGTCCGCATCCAGTGAACCATCCCCCGGGTGGGGTTCTCGAGCAATCGGCTGTAACGCCACGCGGCGATAGCGGCACCACCGCGATGAAGACCCCGCACACCGCGGGTGCCAGTGCATCAAGGAGTTACCTCGACATGAAACCGACCACTCGCGCCATCGCCATGGGAATTGGTCTGGCGATCGTCAATGTCGCCGCGGTCGTCGGCTTGGCAGCCGGTCAGGCAAACGCGGTCACGATGCCCTCCGACGGAACCTTCATCGTCGACATGGCCGCCCAGGACGAGCCGCCGATGACGCTGGCGGTGACCGTCGACGGCGACAAGGTCGTCGGCTACGCAACGAACGGAACAGACGAGGAGGCATGGTTCTTCGGGTCCCAGCAGGGCGGCAAAATGAGCATGACATCGATGTACGCCGACCGGATCGACGCCACCTACGACGGTTCGGCATTGCGCGGCACGCTCACCATGAACGACGCCTCGGCGCCGCACGCTTTCAGCGCCGCACCCGCCGCCGCTCCCGCAGGTATCTACACCGCGACGATGAACTCCTCGCGCGCATCGTGGGTGGTGCGGCCGGACCACACGATGACCGGCGTGATGAACAACAGCGCCCCCGGCGATCACAAGGTGACCGACGCGCTGGCGGCCCAGCAGCAGCAGCATCTCGAGCAGGTCCGGCAGATGCGTATCGATCAGCAGATGCGGCAGGCACCGCCGATGCAGTTCGGAACATGGAGCGCGAATATCGATTCGACGCAGGTGACGGCGACGCGAGTGAGCGGCGGCATGCGGTTCTGAACCCGGCCGCGCCCGCGCGGTCTGCAATCGGCCGACGTTCGCCGCGATTATCGTTATCGTGCTGGTGACTTCGATTGCAGGAGAACGCACTTTGCCCAGCGATGATCACATAGCGAACACATCCCCCCTTCGCCGGGTGATCGTCGGGGCGTCGATCGGAAACGCCGTCGAGTGGTACGACTTCGCGATCTACGGCTTCCTCGCCACGATCATCTCGGTCAAGTTCTTCCCGCCCGGCAATGAAACAGCCGCGCTGTTGAACACCTTCGCGATCTTCGCCGCCGCGTTCTTCATGCGCCCGCTGGGCGGGTTCTTCTTCGGCCCGCTGGGTGATCGCATCGGCCGTCAGCGGGTGCTGGCCGTGGTGATCCTGTTGATGTCCGGCTCAACGCTGTTGATCGGCATGTTGCCCACCTACGCCGCCGTAGGGGTGGCGTCTCCGCTGTTGCTGTTGCTGTTGCGCTGCCTGCAGGGATTCTCCTCCGGCGGCGAATATGGCGGTGGCGCATGCTATCTCGCGGAATTCGCGACCGACCGCCGTCGCGGACTGGTGGTCGGGTTCCTGGTCTGGTCGGCGGTGCTGGGCTTCCTGCTCGGTTCGGTCACCGTGACCCTGCTGACGACGCTCCTTCCGACCGGCGCCATGGAGAGCTACGGCTGGCGGATTCCGTTCCTGCTGGCCGGCCCGCTGGGCCTGGTGGGCCTCTACATCCGGCTACGACTGCACGACACTCCGGCCTTCGCCGAACTGTCCGAAGCCGACGAGGTGGCCGCATCACCGCTGCGGGAGGCCGTCACTACTGCGTGGCGGCCGATCCTCCAGGTCATCGGCCTGATGATCATCCACAACGTCGCGTTCTACGTCGTGTTCACCTACCTGCCAACCTATTTCATCAAGACGCTGCATTTCTCCAAGACGGCGTCGTTCGTCTCGATCACCACGGCCAGCGTCGTCGCGCTGGCACTCATCCTGCCGCTGGCGGCCTTGTCGGACCGGATCGGCAGACGGCCGCTGCTGATTGCCGGCGCGGTCGGCTTCGTCGCGCTGTCGTATCCGGCGTTCGTGATGCTGAATTCGGGGTCACTGGCCTACGCCGTGCTGGCGCACTGTCTGCTGGCCGCGATCGAGGCGGTGTTCGTCTCGGTGTCGCTGGCGGTGGCGGCCGAGCTGTTCGCCACCCGCCTGCGCTACAGCGGACTCTCGATCGGCTACAACGTCTCGGTGGCCGTGTTCGGCGGCACCACACCGTACGTGGTGACGTGGCTGGCCGCCCGCACCGGCAACGCTTATGCCGCAGGCATTTACGTGATCATCGCCGCGGTCGTGTCGCTGGCCACGGTGCTGACGATTCGGGAGACGAAAGGCAAGCCCCTGCAGGAGCTTGGGGTCACAGTTCCAGCAGCACCGTGACGGGGCCGTCGTTGATCAGCGAGACTTTCATGTCCGCGCCGAACACCCCGGTTTCGACGTGGGCACCCAACTCCCGCAACGCATCGGCGAACACCGTGACGAGCGGTTCGGCGACCGACCCCGGCGCCGCCGCGTTCCAACTCGGCCTGCGCCCCTTCACGGTGTTGGCGTACAGCGTGAACTGACTGATCACCAGGATCGGCGCGCCGGTGTCGGCGGCCGACCGCTCGTCGTCGAGAATCCGCAATTGCCAGAGCTTTTCGGCCATCCGTCGAGCAACGGCATCGGTGTCGGAATGGGTGACACCCACCAGAGCCAACAGGCCCTGACCGGACGGCCGGATCTCACCGACCACGTCACCACCCACCGACACCGACGCCGAGGTGACCCGTTGCACCAGCACTCGCATGGGTGCCGATGCTAGTGCGAGACAGTCAGGCCCGCGCTACTCCCCCGTGCCGGCCGGCGCATAACCCAGGATGGCCTTGGACTCGAGGAACTCGTCGAGTCCCTCCTCGCCCCATTCGCGACCGTTACCGCTCTGCTTGTAGCCGCCGAACGGCGCGGTGATGTCGAACGCGTGGTTGATGGTCACCGTGCCTGCGCGGATCCGGCGGGCCAGGGCGCGGGCCTGTTCCAGATCAGCGCCCGAGACGTAACCATAGAGGCCGTAGTCGGTGTCATTGCCGATCTCGATGGCTTGATCCAGATCGTCGTAGCCGAGGATGCACACCACCGGCCCGAAGATCTCCTCGCGGGCGATCGTCATGTCGTTGTTCACGTCGGCGAACACGGTGGGGCGCACGTAATACCCGGTGTCGATGCCGTCGGGGCGGCCGGGGCCGCCGGCGACCACAGTCGCGCCCTCCTCGATACCCTTCTGGATCAAACCCTGAACCTTCTCGAACTGCATCTTCGATGCCACCGGACCGATCGCCGAATTGTCGGACAGGTCAGCGACTTTGACCCCTTCGGCGGTCGCGCGAGCCACTGTGACGGCCTCGTCGAGCCGCGAATTCGGCACCAGCATCCGAGATGGGGCGTTACAGCTCTGGCCGGAGTTCACCATCATCACCGAGACACCGGCCGCAACGCTCTGTGCGAAGGCGTCGTCGTCGAGCACGATATTCGGGCTCTTGCCGCCGAGTTCCTGAGCCACCCGCTTGACCGTCGGTGCCGCGTTGCGCGCGACCTCGATACCGGCCCGCGTCGATCCGGTGAACGACACCATGTCGATGCCGGGGTGGCTGGACAGGGCGGTGCCGACGCCCGGCCCGTCACCGAAGACCATGTTGTAGACCCCGGCAGGCACGCCCGCCGCATCCATGACCTCGGTGAAGATCTGCCCGCTGAAGGGCGCGACCTCCGACGGCTTGAGCACCATCGTGCAACCGGCGGCCAGGGCGGGGAACACCTTGCAAGCGATCTGGTTGATCGGCCAGTTCCACGGGGTGATCAGCCCGCATACCCCGATCGGCTCCTTGGCGACCAGGGTGGCACCCTTCTGCTCCTCGAAGGAGTAGTTCTTCAGCACGTCGATGGCGGTGGACAGCTGCAGCATGCCCATCATCACCTGGGAGCCCGACGCCAGCGAGGGCGGCGCGCCCATCTCCTCGTGCACCGCGTCGCCCAAGTCACCGGCGCGCTTCTGGTATTCGGCCAGCACCGCTTCCAGTACCTCGAGGCGCTCTTCGCGCGTCGACTGTGCCCAGGTGTTGAACGCCTTGCGAGCGGCCTTGACCGCCTTGTCGACATCGGCTTCGCTGCCGATCGCGATCTTGCCGCCGACCTGCTCGGTGGTCGGGTTGTCGACGTCGAGAGTCTTCAGCTCGATTGGGTCCACCCACTGGCCATCGATGTAGAACTTCAGATATTCACGCATGGCTCTCATCCTCCTCAATCCTTGCCCGCCCGTGGTCGTTATTGGGTGCCTTCGGCATACCAGGTCCTGAAACGGTCGTACTTCGGCATCTCCTCGGAGTTGGCCTTCGGGTCGATGCACACGTGCACCACGCCGACTTTGCCACTGGCGTAGGCGCGGGCGATCGCCGGGCCGATCTCCTCCTCCTTTTCCACATACTCACCGTGGCACCCGAAGCCCTCGGCGATCTTGTCCATCCGGACGTCCTTGCTCCAGTGCACCCCCGGCTGCGGCGACGGCTGGGAGAAGGTCCGCTTGTAGACGCCGACCTCGAGGCCCCACTGGTGGTCGACGCCCACCACGCACACCAGCGGCAGGTTCAGCCGGGCCGCGGTCTCCAGCTCGGCGACGTGGAACAGAAACGCCGAGTCGCTGGTGAGCAGCATGACCGGGCGCGTGCCCCCCCTCGGCGACCGAAGCGCCCACGGCGTACGGCAGACCGGTGCCGAGGTGGCCGAAGTTCTGATTCCAGATCACATCGCGCGGCTTGGTCTGCGAATAGGTCCATTGGAAGATCACGGTCGCACCGCCGTCACGCACCAGGATGCCGTCGTCGAGTTCGTCGAATGCCTTGGTCGCCTCGACCACGTAGCGCGCCGGGTGCACCGGGGTGCGCCCGCTCGGCGCCTCCTCGGCCACCCGGACCAGCTCTGCAGCATCGGCCTTGATCAGCGTCTCGAGATTCGGTGACGGCGAACGTGGGTTGTCCCGCAGGGCCTCGACCAGCTGCGGCACCACGCCACGCAGGTCGCCGACCAGCGCTACGTCGACGGGCCGGTTGACACCGATCGCGGTCGGGTCCTGCTCCACCATCACCCATTTGCGGTTCGCGTTGCCCGCGGCCCAGTGCTGGGTCTTGCCGTAGTGCATGGGCTCACCGAGCTCGGTCCCGAGGGCGACACACAGGTCAGATTCTTCGACGGCCTCGTTGGCGGCCGGGGAGAATAGGTACGGGAACGTGCGGTCCTGCAGCCCGGGGATGAACGAGGTACCGCCCGAGGTCTGGATCACCGGGCAGGCCATCAGCTCGGCCAGTTCCTTGACCTCCTGCTGGGTGCGGGAGGTGTGCACACCGTGACCGACCAGCAGCACCGGGCTTTTGGCTTCCCGGATCAGCGCGGCTGCCTCGGCCACCTCGCGACTGCCCGCGCCCTGGTTCACCAGCCGGTAGGCCGACGGCGGCGGCGCGGCATCGACGTCGAGCTCTTCGAGGATGACGTGCGACGGGAATTCGACATAGGTGGGACCCGGGGTGCCCGACATCGCCTTGCGGATGGCCTCGTGAATGATTTCGTCGGTCTGGTCGGCGTACTCGATCGACGAGCTGTACTTCACCGACGCGGCGAAAAGTGGTTCCTGCTGGACGAATTGGATGCGTCCGCGGCGGACCCGGCGCTCGGTGACGCGGGCCCGCTGACCGCCCAGGAAGATGACCGGTGAGTTCTCAACGAGTGCGCACTGGATGGCGCCGGCGATATTCGCCATCCCGGGGCCGAGCGTGCCGATGCACAAGCCGGGCTTGCCCGTCATCCGGGACGCGGCCTCGGCCATGAAGCCTGCGCTGAGCTCATGGTGCGGCGCCACGACCGACCAGCCGCGCGCCTCGGCCTCGGTGAACATATGCACGAAGTTTGGGTCCGGGATGCCGAAGAGTGTGTTCACACCCTCGGCCTCGAACAGGTCGAGAATGCGTTTGTAAACCGGTACACCCATGCGAAACTCCTTGATTCCGTTATAGATAGCGTTGAGCGAGTTCGTGCCGATGCGCGGCCGGTGAGCCGAACAGCGAGCGGTTGAGCGCGGCGCGCTTGAGATAGACGTGGATCCCGCTTTCCCACGTGTAGCCGATGCCGCCATGCAATTGCATGGCCTTCCCGGCGACGTCGACAGCAGTGCTGCAGGCATACGACTTGGCCATTGCCGCAGCAACTTTCGCGTCGGCCCCGTCCGTGGCTACGGCGTGAACCGCGGCGTCCACCAGTTGCCGCGACACCGCGATCTTCACGTACATGTCGGCACAGGCGTGTTTGACCGCCTGGAAGGAGCCGATGGCCCGGTCGAATTGGTGGCGCACCTTTACGTAGGCGACGGTCGCGGCGAGCATGGCCTCGGCCACGCCCAGGCTGTCGCAGGCGATCGCGACAGCGGCGCGTTCGTGCAGTCGGCGCACGGCGGACTCGTCGGTGAATGCCAAGGTGTCCGAGTACTGTTCGACGCTTACCCGGGCCAGCCTGCGGGTTTCGTCGAGTACCGGCTGCGGGGCGACGGTCACCGTCGCCTCGGTGACCCCGTCATCGGTGACCACCATAACCGTGTCGGCGCCCTCGGCATCGGGCACGAAGTCGAACGGTTCGACGGCGACGGCCACCCGGGTGGCGCCGGCCGCCACCTTGGTGAGCAGCCGGTCACGAGTGTCGCTGGGCGCCAGACTGTTCAGCACGCCGACGGCCAGGACGGCGCTGCCGAGGAAGTTGGTGGAGCTGGCCGCTCGGCCCATCTCCTCGCAGATGACGGCCACCTCGGCGAACGTCGCGCCGGCGCCACCGAACTGCTCGGGCACTTCCAGTCCGACCCAGCCCGCGTCGGCGAGCGCGGCCCACTCGACCGCCCTGTCCTTCGCGAGCAGATCACCTGCCACCGAACGCAGCTCGGCGTGAAACTCGTCGAACTCGCCCACCATCAAGTCACACTCGGTTCGCGCGGCAATCCCAGCCCGCGTTCGGCGATGATCGTGCGCTGGATCTCGCTGGCTCCGCCCGGAATCGTCCACTCCCAGGAGCCGATGAAGTCCAGCATCCACGAGCCCGACTCCCAGCCGCTGGAGGCCGGTTTGGTGAGCGTGGTGTGAGCGGCAAGGCCGCCGATCTCGGCGCCGAAATCGGTCATGCGCTGCAGCAGTTCGCTGTAGAACAACTTCACCACCGACGCGTCCGCCGCTCCGACACCGCCGGTGTCGTGGCTGAGCACGAGGTCGCGGCACAACCCGCGCAGCCCGGCGATCTCGATCTCGAACTGCGCCAGACGGTCGGCGACCAGTGCATCGTCGACCGGCTGACAGGCCTGCACCAGCCACCGAAAGCCCGCATTGCCCAGGCGCTCGGCCAGCTCCAGCATCGTCATACCGCGTTCGGCGCCCAAGGTGGCCTGGGCGACCTGCCAGCCTTCGTTCTCCGCACCGATGAGGTTGGCCGCGGGGATCACCACGTCGTCGAGGAAGATCTCGCAGAAGTGCGATTCGCCGACGGCGTTGCGGATCGGCCGCACCTCGATCCCCGGCGTAGTCATGTCCAGCAGGAAATACGAGATGCCGCGCCGTTTCGGGGCGTCGGGATCGGTCCGGGCCAGTAGCAGACACCAGTCGGCGTGCAATCCCCCACTGGCCCAGATCTTTTGACCGTTCACCACATAGGTGTCGTTCACCCGCCGGGCCGTGGTACGAAGGCCCGCCAGATCGGATCCGGCTTCGGGTTCGGAGAAGCCCTGCACCCAGATCTCGCCGTCCAGGATCGCGGGGAGGTGACGTTGACGCTGTTCCTCGGTGCCCGCCACCAACAGGGTGGATGCGGCGTGATGAATGCCGACAAAAGCCAGGACCAGTCGCGGGGCATCGTGCGCGGCGAGTTCGGAGTACAGCACGATCTGCTGATCGACCGGCATGCCGCCGCCCCACTGCGCCGGCCAGTGCGGAACTGCGAAGCCGGCCGCGTGCAGTTCGGCGAACCAGGCCTTCTGGAACGCGACGAATTCGCGATCAGACGCCCCGGTTTGGGTGGTTCGCCAGTCGGTGGGCACGTGGGTCTCGCACCACGCCCGAACTTCAATCCGGAAGTCCTCCAGGTTCGTCATGAGTTGGCCCGCAGCCGGTCCATGGCATGGGCTACCGCCACCCCGTCGTCGAACGATGGAGCGATCTGTGCGCCGGTCCGTACCGCCTCGACGACCATGCCGAGAAACGACGACAACGCGGGAGGCGGCGACCGCCGTGGCGCGGGCGGAAATTGATAAGTCTCCGGATCCTGTTTGGGCCGATACACGACGAGCGTGGTGTCAGCCGTCAGCTCGATGGACCCGGCGCTGCCGAGCAGCGCCGCACGCGGGGCCAGCGGCACCGCCCCGGCAAATGCGGTGTCGTGGGTGGCGGTGCAGCCGTTGGCCATCCGGAACCATGCCGAGTAGGCGTCCTCGGCGGTCGCCTCCGGCGGCGACCCGTCGATACGCGTGACACCCCCGCAGTCGGCGACCTCGCTGGCGAACAACCACCGCGTGAAGTCGATGAGGTGCGAGCCGTAGGCGCCGATCCAACCGCCGCCACGCTCCCGGTCGTTGATCCAGCCGTACGGCCGCCCACGCATCCCGCTGCCGTAAAAAGTCCAATTCAAATGCGCTGGCGTGCCGATCATTCCGTCGTCGGCCAGCTGCTTGAGCTTCGCCCACGCCTCGGTGAAGCGGAACTCGAAGTTCAGGAAGTGCAGCACTCCGGCATCGCGGGCGCGATCACGCATCGCCTCGGCTTCGGCTGCGTTGCGGCCGAACGGTTTGTCACACAGCACGGCCAGGCCGCGGTCAATCGCGGCGTTCACATGGTCGAGGTGCATGAACGGCGGCGAGTGGACGGACACCAGGTCGACCCCGGACGCCAGAGCGGCCTCCACCGCGGAATCGTCACGCGGGCTGACCACTTCGACGTCCGCGCCGAGACTTTCATACACCGGCGCAGCGGCGTGCTTGCCGAAACCGGTGCCGATCACCACCACCCTCATGCGAACAGTCCTTTCAGCCCGGTTCCGCCGGCTCTGCGTGCCAGCAGATCTCGCGTGGCGGACAGACCCAACGGGAGCCGCCGTAGCGGCTGGCTGTAGCGCGAGAGCCACGACAGCGTCGTCTCGTCACAGAACCCGACCGCACCGTGCAGCTGATGGCAGACCCGAAACACGGTCTCGGCGGCTTCGAGAGCCGCCATGCGCAGGGCGAGCGCGTCGGTGAGCGCATCGGCGCTGCCGTTACCGATGCTCCACAGCGTGTACTTGGCGAGAATGTCCAACCCGCTGCGCTCGACTTCGGCGTCGGTGAGCTGAAACTGGACGCTCTGAAACGACGACAGCGTCTGACCGAACTGCTTACGCAGGCTCACATGCGCAAGGGTCAACTCGATCGCGCGATCCAGCATGCCCAGCAGCGTCCAACATGGCAGCGTCAGCGCCAGGGCGACGTCCCCCGCCCCGTTCTCATCGATTGCCGCCAGCTGCAGTTCGGTGACGAAGGCCGACCCGGTCGCGGCGTGACCGGTGACGTGGGTCCGTACACCAGCCAATGTCACAGCGGCCCAACGGGAGTCGAGTCCGGCCAGGGCAGCCGATGGCCTGGTGTCCGCGACAACCACCAGGCCGTCGACGTCGAGGTCGGTCGGGGCGGCCAGGCGCTCGGCCACCGGGTAGGGCGCCGCCCAGTAGCCTGCGCTGCGGCACAGAGCCGCCGCGGCTTCCAGTCCGTCGACGTCGGTTCGTGGGTCGAGCTCCCAGGCACCGAGGCCGGCGAGGACCGGTCCGACGAGCGATTCTCGAATGTCCGGTTTGGCCTCGGCCTGCTGCACGAGCTGGTCACCGCCCGCGGCCTCCAGCGCCCGAAGTGCCTGGCGCCCAAATTCTCTGGCGTCCTCGCTGAGGTCCAGCACCATCGACGTCATTTCGCCGCCGCCAGCAGAGAACGCGACAGCAGGATGCGCTGCATCTCGATACTGCCGGAGGACACCGTCGAGGCCTGCGAATACTTCCAATGGTCATCGACCTCGCCGAGGAACCATCCCGCCCGCGGATCGTCGTGTGACACCTCGGCCGCGATATCCATCAACACCTCGGCGCTGTCCTGATCCAGCTTGGTGACCGCGATCCGATAAGCGGCGGCGTCACCGGGGCGGACCTGCCCGGTGCTCTGGAGTTCCACGATGCGATAGGCCATCAGTCGCGCACGGCGGCAGTGGGTCAACATCCGCACCCATCGACCGCGCAGTTCGGCCGGCAGGTCGTTCCAGCGGTCGCCGAGCACCGTCGGTGCCGCCACGAGCAACCGTTCGCACCGGGCGTAACGGGCGATCCCGACCCGCTCGAACGACGTCACCTCCTGCACGATCGACCAACCCTCGTCGACCGTGCCGAGCACATCCGCCTCGGTCACCCGCAGGTCGTCGAAGAAGACCTCATTGAGATGATGGGGGCCCATCATGCAGCGGATCGGGCGCACCTGGATCGCCGGATCATCCATCGGGACAAGGAAGATCGTCAGGCCCTGTTGTTTCTTCTCACCTTTCGTGGTGCGCGCCAGCAAGAAGCACCACTGCGCCATCGTCGCATACGACGTCCAGATCTTCTGACCGCTCACCAGCCAGCCGTCACCATCCCGGCGCGCGGTTGTGCGCAACGAGGCCAGGTCGCTGCCCGCCTCCGGTTCCGAAAATCCTTGACACCAGATCACTTCACCGCGGGCGATCGCCGGGAGATGCTGGCGCTGCTGGGCTTCGGTGCCGTGCCGCATGATGATGGGCCCCACCCAGTTGACCCCCATGTACTGGGCGCCGCGTGGTTCGTGGTGCGCCCACATCTCCTCGCGGACTACCGTCTGCTCCCATACCGAGACGCCGCGACCGCCGAACTCCACCGGCCACGCCGGGCAGAGCAACTCCTGTTCGGCCAGGGTTCGGCAGAACCGTTGCGCGACCTCCAAATCCGCGGGGTCATCGGTAAACGCGCCGAGAAAGTCCTCGGGAACATGCTCGTGCACAAGCTCACGCAGACGCGACCGCAACTCTGTCGCGGGCCCACCCATGTCAAAGTTCAGACTCATGCGCTTTCCACCTCCGCCAAACCCAACTCCGCCAGCACCGCCTCGGTGTCGGCGCCCAGTTCGGGGGTTGGGCCGGCGATGCGGCCCGGGGTGCGGGAGAACCAAGTCGGCACGCCCGGCATCCGAACCGGACCTTGCGGGGTGGGCACGGTTTCGAAGAAGCCGACGGCATTGAGCTGTTCGTTGTCGAACAGTGCCTGTGGTGAGTTCAGCGGTGCGGCCGGAATCTCCAGCTCGACGAACAACGCGAGCCACTCCTCGGTCGTGCGTTCGGTCATGGTCTGCGCCACCAGTGAGTACACGGTGTCGATCTCGGCAGCCCGCGCCGTGAGTGTGGCGTAGCGCTCGGTGTTCCACGCGGGCTGCACGGCGTTGATGAAGCTGGCCCAGTGCCGGTCGTTGTAGATCAGTGCCGAGATGTAACCATCCTTGGTGCGGTACGGCTTTCGGTTCGGCGCGACCGTCCGGTGGTACATCGCGGGGCCGAGCGGCGGGTCGAACATCGCGCCATTGGCGTGCTCCACGAGCATGAACGAGGCCATCGTCTCGAACATCGCGACCTCCACCTCCTGCCCCTCGCCGGTGCGCTCACGGTGGAAGAGCGCCATCGTCGTCGCATATACCGCGGTGAGCCCGGCCACCTTGTCCGCAACGATCGTGGCGACGTAGTTGGCTTCACCGGTCAGTTCGGCCTGTACGGCGGGTAGGCCGCATTCGGCCTGGATGGTGTCGTCGTAGGCGGGGCGGTCACGGTCGGGTCCGCGGCGGCCGTACCCGTAGCAGTTGGTGTAGACGATCGACGGGTTGATGGCGGCCACGTCGTCGTAACCGAACCCGAGTTTGGTGATCGCTTTCGCGCGCATCGAGTGGATGAACACGTCGGCGCCGGCGATCAGCGCGCGCAGCGCGGCCCGGCCCTCGTCCGATCGAAGATCGAGCACCACACTACGTTTACCGCGGTTGACGTTGACGAACACCCCGCTGAGTCCGGGCGCCGGGCCGACCGAAACATACCGGGTGTCGTCACCGGCCGGTGGCTCGACCTTGATGACTTCGGCGCCCATGTCGGCCAGGATCTGGGTGCAGTAGGGGCCCATCACCATCGCGGTGAGGTCGACCACGCGGATCCCGGCCAGCGGGCCGCTGCTGTTCATACCGTGCCCCTTGCCATGGCGAAGCTGTGGCCGATGTGCGCGTTGTGGCCGTCGGGAACAACCGGGAACACGAGCTGCTCACCGAGGTCGCGGATCTGGTCGATGCGGGCGCCCACATCATCGACGGTCCATGCCGGCTGGTAGACCCCGGCGGACTCGACGACGGCGACCCGGGCCACCCGACCCGCGATGGCGGTGAGGATTTCCCCGGTGATCGAACAGGATTCGTGCGCCAGCCAGCCGACCACCGGAGCGACCAGCTCGGGACCCATCGGCGGATAGGCGGACGTGTCGATTCCCTCGGCCATTCTGGTCACCGCCGCCGGGACGATGACATTGCAGCGCACCCCGTGGTCGGCGCCCTCCAAAGCGACGACGTTGGACAACCCGATCACCCCGGCCTTGGCTGCGGCGTAGTTGGCCACCGCGTGGTTGCCGTACAGGCCGCCGATCGACGACGTGAGGACCACTCGGCCGTAGCCGGCCTGACACATCAGCGGAAAGGCCGCGCGCACAACGTGAAATGCGCCGCGCAGGTGAACGTCGAGCACGGCGTCGAAGGTCTCGGCCGTCATCTCCGGCAGCGGTGCGTGCCGGACGTTTCCGGCGTTGTGAATCAGGACATCCACGCGGCCGTACGCCTCGATGGCGGCCGCCAGGATCGCCTGACCACCCTGTGGGGTCGCCACCGACTCCGACGACGCGATCGCCTCCCCGCCGGCAGCGACGATCTCGTCGACCACCTGCTGAGCCGGGCCGGCATCGACGCCGTGACCGGTCAGCTCGCCGCCGATGTCGTTGACGACGACCTTGGCGCCCAAACCGGCCAGAAGCAGCGCATACTCACGGCCCAGTCCCCGGCCGGCGCCGGTGATGACGGCGACCCGGTCGTCGAATCGTGCTTGTGCCATCTACGTTCCGAGCACCAGGCCGTCGAGGTCACCCTTGGCCCGCCATTCGGCGAGGAGTTCGTCGAAGGCGTAGAAGCCGGGCGAATAGAAGTCACCGAGGAACGCGCCGTTGTCCTTGGCGCCGCCCTGGCCTTCGTTGTTGTAATAGCCGGGCGTGCAGGACAGTTCGAACGCGGAGTTGTCGATGGACAGCTCGCGGACCGTGTTCACCCAGGCATCCTGCCCCTCCTGGCTGGGTTCGACGACGGTTGCGCCACGGTTCTGCGCCTCGGCGATGATGTAGGCGATGTGCTTGGCCTGCTGCTCGAACATCGCGGTGGTGTTGGCCGAGACACCACCCTGGATGAAGCCCATGAAGAACTGGTTGGGGAAGCCGCGGCTGGTCATGCCGTGCAGCGTCTTGTACGAGTCGTGCCAGTGGTCGAACAGCGACAGCCCGTCGCGACCCTCGATGGCATCGATCGCGAATCGCCTGCTGATCTCGGTGGAGATCTCGAAGCCGCTCGCGAAGATCACGCAGTCGACCTCGTACTCGACTCCGTCGGCGACGATTCCCTTCTCGGTCAACCGCTCCACACCCTTGGACGCCGACACGTCGACGAGCGTGACGTTGGGCCGGTTGAACGTCGCCAGGTAGTGCTCGCTGGAGGTCGGCCGCTTACACATGAAGCGGTAGTACGGCTTCAGTGCCTCGGCGGTGTCGGGATCGGTGACGATCTCGGCCACGAGGCGACGCAGCCGCTCCATGATCTTGTAATCCTCTTCCTCGCGGAACGCCATGATCTGTTCGATCGACACCGAGGCGGGATCCTCGGTGGCGGCGATCCGCGCGGTCAGGTTGCGTCCCAGCTCGGTCCAGAAGTCACACACCAGATCCGGTTCACCGAACACCACGCCGACGAACGGCGACCAGTTGTGGAAATTGCGCTTGCGCTCCTCCTGCCAGCCCGGTTGCAGCGAGGCGGCCCAGGCCGGGTCGGTGGGCGGGTTGGTGCGTGCATCGACCGACGACGGGGTGCGCTGAAAGACGAAGAGCTCCTTGGCGTCCCGGCCCAGATGCGGTACCAGCTGAATGCCGGTGGCTCCGGTGCCCACCAGCGCGACGCGCTTGTCGGCCAGTTTGTCCAGGCCGCCGTCGGCGCTGCCGCCGGTGTAGTCGTAGTCCCAGCGCGCGGAGTGGAACACGTGTCCGCCAAAGTCCTTGATCCCCGGGATGCCCGGCAGTTTCGGCCGGTTGTAGGAGCCCTGGGCCATCACGACGAACCGGGCCCGGATGTCGTCGCCCCGGTCGGTGCTGATCCGCCAGCGTTGCGACGCGTCCTCCCAGCGCAATTCGCGTACCTGGGTGGAGAACAGCGCACCGTCGTACAGCCCGAAATGCTTGCCGATGTTGCGGCAGTGCTGAAAGATTTCGGCGCCGTCGGCGAATTTCTTCGACGGCATGAAGCCGAGTTCCTCGAGCATCGGGATGTAGCAGTAGGCGTCGTTGTCGCACTGGATCCCCGGGAACCGGTTCCAGTACCACACGCCGCCGAAGTCGCCGGCCATCTCGATGACCCGGATGCCCTCGACCCCGGCCTTCTTCAGGTAGGCACCCGCCAGCAGCCCGGCGAAACCGCCGCCGAGCACCACCACGTCGACGTCTTCGGCGATCGGGTCACGTTGCGCCACCGGCGTATACGGGTCTACTTCGTAGAATTCGGCGAAATCACCCTCGAGCTCCAGATATTGCGCGGAACCTTCCGGACGCAGTCGCTTCTCCCGCTCGACGCGGTACTTCTCCCGCAGCGCCTCGATGTCGACGTCGGCCGGGACGTCGGTGGGTCCGCATTCCGCGGTGGTCATCGGTCGTTCTCCTTTGCGAGCGGTCGGGGTTCCCCGGTGCCCATGTACTTCGACAGCTGGTAGTGCAGGTTGACGGTGCTGCGCTCGCGGTACGGGTTGGGCTGCGTCCCCGGGAAACCCAGCGACTTCATCCCCTGCTGCACGGCGGCCATGTTGGAGAAGTCCTGCGGCAGCACACTGCGCCAGCGCGGATCACCCACCGGGGTGTACTCCCATTCCGTGTGCGGCTCGGCGTCTTTCGGGTAGAGCTCGAACACCGAGACCTCGAAGATGCATTTGTCTGGGTCGTAGCTCGGGTCGGGGCGCGCGCTGTAGCACAGCGCACTGGTCAGGCCCTGGCCGATCTGGAAGTTGGGGAACAGCTGCCACGCGGTCCCGCTCTGCCCCAGGATGTCGGCGGGAATCGTCGGCCAAACCACCCCGCGGGCCTCGTCGTCGCGGCGCGCGGAGGCCAGCCAGTGCTCGAGCACTTTGTCGGCCGGTGTGCCCTCGGGCAATTCGTCCACCAGCCGCAGGGCCGCGGCCACCAGTGTCTGCGTGGTGGTGGCGTTGGTTTCCTCCATCGTGTACACCTGCATCTCCGCGGTGGAGATCCGCGGATCGCCGGTGCCCAGCCTGATCTTCGACTTGGTCTCGGCCATCTCCTCGGGCGCGTCGTACCCGATGTTGCTGTGCCGGCCCTGCGCCTTGGCCCAGCCCTTGAACTCACCGAACTTGTTGAATTCCGGATGGGTGGTGAAGACGTGATACGTCTCGTTGAACGCTTCCAGGGCGACTTTCCAGTTGCAGTCGAAGTGCACCCATTTACGCCACTTGCACCGCATGTTCTCCAACCCGAACGGGTCGAGGATCTTGGCGGCCGGGAACAGGTAGTCCGCCAGCGGCTCGCAATCGGGATCCATGTTGATCCACAGCCAGCCACCCCAGGTGTCGACGTTCACCGGCCGAAGCCGGGTGTTGCCGGGGTTCAGCGCACCTTTCCAGTCGTCCTGTTCGCGGATGTGGGTACACGCACCGTCCAGACCGTAGGTCCAGCCGTGGAATCCGCAGACGAACGACTTACGTGCCCGTCCGACAGCGTGTTTCGCTCCCGCCGGCGTGTCGACCAGTCGACGGCCACGATGCATACACACGTTGTGGTGTGCGGCGAATTCGTTGGGACCTGTGCGCACGACGATGATCGAGTCATCGAGGATGTCGTAGGTCAGATAGCTGCCGACCTCGGGCAGCTCCTCGACGCGTCCGACCTGCTGCCAAACCTTGCGCCACAGCCTGTCGCGTTCGGCGCGCGCGTATTCCGGCGAGATATAGGCCTCGACGCCGATCGTCATCGGCTCGGCGAGTTCTTCGGCACTCTCCAGTTCGCCCATCGTCAATTCCTTTCAGGGCCTGCTGATTTCGCGGCGGAAGTCGTCATCTTTGAGGAACAGCGACGTGTTGTCGGCGCGCAGGTGGCTCCACCGCAGATCCAAACCGCCGTCGACCAGCAGGGTTTGGCCGGTGATGTAGCTGGACAGGTCAGACAGCAGAAACAGGATCGCGCCGGCCTGTTCCTCGGGACGTCCGCGCCGTCCCATCGCGATCGCCGCCCGGTCCCGTTCCGGATCGGGGTCGACGTAGGTGCGCGAGGCCGCGGTCTCGGTGACCCCGGGTGCGACGGCGTTGACGCGGATGTCGTCGAGCGCGAGTTCGACCGCCATCGTCCGGGTGGCCGCCACGATCGCGGCTTTGGCCGTGCCGTAGGCGATGTGGAAGGGCGCGGTGTTCATCCCGCTGATCGAGGACACCGACACGATCGAGCCCGGGCCGCCGGCCGCGCGGATCTCGGCGGCCACCGCCTGGCTCATGAAGAACATCGTCTCGAGGTTGGCGGTGAACAACTCCCGCCAATCCGCGCGACTGACGCGGGTGGCGGGCATCCACGTCGCGGGTGCGGCACCGCCGGCGATGTTCACCAGGCCGTGGAGTCGCCCCTCGGTGCGGCGCACCGTGTCCAGCACGGTGGCGATCCCGTCGTCGGTCGCGGCGTCGGCCGAAACCGGCACGACCCGGAGCCCCTCTGCGATGAACGGCCCGATGTGGGTGTCGAGGTTTTCCTGGGAGCGGCTGACCGCCACGACGGTCGCACCGGCCCGCGCCGCCATCTCGGTCACAGCCGTTCCGATGCCGCCGCCCCCGGCGCCCGACACCACAACGATGCGGCCGTCGAGCCTGAGGAGATCCGTCATACCCTGCTTTCGCTCGCAGTCTTGTCCGGACAATTATCGGGATTCTGCTGATTGGAGAACATGATTCCGCAGCAGTTATAGCAGCGTCAAGGGCCTGAGCCAACATAGGCACCAACTATTGTCTGGACTAAATCTGGTTGGTACGGTCACGCCGTGACGCCCCAGCAGAATGGCCGCTTCACCCTTGCCCAACCCCCGGTCGTTGCGGACGGCTGGACCGTCGAACGCCGCACCCCAGCCAGCCGGCTCTTCGGCGCCAACGGGCTGCGGACCGGGCCGGACGGACGCGTGTACATCGCGCAGGTGACCGGCAGCCAGATCAGCGCCCTCGATATCGACAGCGGATCGGTCGACACCATCAGCGCCAAGGGCGGCGACATCATCGCCCCCGACGACGTCGCTTTCGACGATGCCGGGAACCTCTTCGCCACCGAGGTGATGGACGGTCGCGTCAGCGTCCGAACCCCCGACGGCGCCACCCGAGTACTGCGCGACGACCTGCCCTGCGCCAACGGCATCACCGTGCACCACGGCCGGCTGTTCATCGGCGAGTGCCGCGAGGGCGGCCGGCTGATGGAGCTCGATCCGGCGGGCGGCCAGCCGCGGATCCTGATGGAGAACGTGCCATCACCGAACGCCATGGAGGTCGGACCCGATGGGTTGCTGTACTTCCCGGTGATGGGCGCCAACGAGATCTGGCGCATCAGCCCGGACGGCGGCAATCATGAAGTCGTCGCGACCGGCCTCGGCGTGCCCGATGCCGTCAAGTTCGATGCCGGCGGCAACATGGTGTCGACCCAGGTGCACAGTGGTCAGGTCCTGCAGATCGATCCACGCACCGGCGAGCAGACGGTGCTGGCCAACCTCAATCCCGGGCTGGACAACCTGACCTTCGTCGGCGACCGACTGTTCGTCTCCAACTTCACCGGTGAGATCACCGAGGTTCTCGACGGTCTGCAGACCCGCACGGCACTGCCCGGCGGGCTGAACTGGCCGCTCGATCTCACTGTCGGTCCCGACGGCGTCGTGTACATCGCCGACGGCACCTACTTCTACGCCTTGGGTGACGACGGCAGCTTGCAGACGCTGGGCATGCTGTTCAGCCCCGGCTATCCGGGATTCATACGTGGTGTGACGGCCACGGGGCCAGGTGAATTCGTGGTGACGACCTCGGGTGGTCAGGTCGCCCGGTTCCGCCCCGCCGACGGCGAAAGTGACTTCCTGGCAGACGGATTGGATCAGCTCTACGGGGTGGCGGTCGGCCCGCGCGGCATCGTCGCCGTCGAGCAGGGCACCGGACGCCTGCTGTCGGTGGACGCCGGCCGCACCGAGGTGCTGGCCACCGGACTCGACACTCCGGTCGGGGTGGCGTTCGGGCCCGACGGCAGTCCGCTGGTGAGTGAGCGCGGCCGCGTGGTCCGGGTCGACGGCGGCCGGGCCGAGCCCGTGGCGGACGGATTGGGTTGTCCGCAGGGCATTCTGGTGGACGGCAACCGACTGTTCATCGTCGACGCGGAGGCGAAGTCGCTCATCGACGTCGACCTGACCAGTGGATCCCGCACCACGATCGCCTCCGGCCTTCCGGTCGGCGCGCCGCCCGGGGTGACCCCCAAGCCGTTGCGGGGCATGCCTCCCTTCTCGGGGCCGCAGGGGCCGTTCGCCGGGATCGCGGCCGCGCCGGACGGCACCCTGTATGTCTCGGCGGATGCCGACGGCAGTGTTCTGGCCGTCCGCCGAAAGGGCTGAGATGCCGCACACCGAGTCCGGCGACCATCGCTACATCCAGGTGGCCCGCACCCTGCGCAAGGAGATCGTCGACGGCGTGTATCCCGTCGGATCTCAGCTACCCACCGAACACGAATTGTGTCAACGCTTTTCGGTGAGCCGCTATACGGTGCGCGAAGCGCTGCGGCGGCTGCGGGAGGACAACCTGGTGTCGTCGCGACCGCGGGCCGGCACGATGGTGGTGCCGCGGCCGGCGTCACACGCCTACGTCCAGGACGTGGTGTCCATCAACGACTTGTTGGCCTTCGCAACGGGCGCCCGCTTCGCGATCGAATCGATCGCCATGGTGACCATCGACGCCGAGCTCGCGCAGCGGACAGGCCTGACCGTGGGCGATGAATGGTTGGCGGTGCGCGGATTTCGTGGCGCCGATGGCGCCGACGCTCCGGTCTGCCGAACGGAGTACTACATCAACCGCGCCTTCGCGGCGGTCGGCCGGATGCTGCAGAACCACAGCGGACCGATCTTCCCGCTCATCGAGGATCTGTTCGGGCTCAGCATCGTCGAGGTGCGCCAGGAGATCTCCGCGGTCCAGGTCGGTCCGGAGCTGGCCGGCCGGCTCAAGGTCGAGGCGGGCACGCCGGCATTGGAGATGCAGCGCACGTACACCACATCCGACGGCGAGATCGCCCAGGTGACCGTCAACACCCACCCGGGTTCGCGGTTCCGTCATTCGATGACGATGCGACGGGTGAAGGGCTAGCCGGGCGTGCGCACCGCACAGCGGGACACCGAGTTGGCCGCCGAGGCGTATGCCGCCGGATTGTGGGTGCGCGACACCCTGGCGGACGCCCTGGCCGCCGCCGCCCGCGACACCCCGCAGCGCCACGTTCTCGTCGACGGGCCCGTCCGGCTGGACTGCGAAACGCTGCACGGCCACGCAATCGAGTTGGCCGGCGCGATGACCGCCCGGATGCCGGTCGGAAGCGTGGTGTCGTTCATGCTGCCGAATTGGCATGAGGCGGCGATCGTCTACCACGCGGCGACGGCGGCGGGCATGGTGGTCAACCCCATCCTGCCGTCGCTGCGCGACCACGAGCTGGCCTTCATCTTGGCCGATGCCGACGTACGAATGATCTTCATCCCAGCCGAATTCGGCGGTCACGACTATGCGGCGATGCTGGCGCGGGTCACCGCCACGATGCCCGATCCGCCCGTGGTGGTGGTGGTGCGCGGCGAACCGCTTGCCGGCCAAATCGCGTTCGACTCGCTGCCGCAGCCTGCGGGACGGCTTCCGACGGTGGATCCCGACGCTGTCCGGATGATCATGTACACCTCCGGCACTACCGGAAGGCCCAAAGGCGTTCTGCACAGTCAGAATTCGATTCACGCCCTGATCCGCCAGCTCGGTGAGCACTGGCGGGTCGGCGCCGGCTGCGTCTCGTTGGTTCCATCTCCCATCGCCCATATCGGGGGTTCGATCTATGCGTTCGAGTTCCCGATCCTGCTTGGCACCACCGCGGTGCTCGTGGACCGCTGGGATCCCGACGCGGCCGTTGGCCTCATGGTCGGGGAACGTTGCACACACGTGGCGGGAGCAACGCCGTTCCTCAACGGCATCCTCGCCGCCGCCCAACGCGCCGACACCCGGCTGCCCGATCTGAAGGTCTTCATCTGTGGCGGCGCCTCCGTGCCACCAGCGCTGATCCGCACCGCCGCTGACTATTTCGAGCAGGCGATGGTGACGCGCGTGTACGGCTCGACCGAGGTTCCGGTCATGACCGTCGGCGCAGCGGATGACCTCGACCATGCCGCCGAGACCGACGGTTGTCCGGGAATCGCCGACGTCGTCATCGTCGACGGCGAGATCCGCGCGCGGGGCCCACAGATGCTGCTGGGCTACCTGCACCCAGAAGACGACGCCTGCGCCTTTGATGCCGACGGCTACTTCCGCACCGGCGACCTCGGTCACTGGGTCGACGGTCGCTACCTCGCCGTCACCGGCCGAGCCAAGGACATCGTGATCCGAAACGGCGAGAACATCGCCCCCAAGGAAATCGAAGACATCCTGCTCGGGCACCCCGACATCCGCGAGATCGCGATCGTCGGCGTCCCCCATCCGCGCACCGGGGAACGTGCCTGCGCGGTGATCGTCACCGACCACCCGCCGGGGCCCGATGTCGATGATTTGAGCACCTTCCTGCACGCCTGCGGCGTCGCGAAATTCAAATGGCCCGAACAGGTCGCCGTCTGGGACGCGTTGCCCAAGAATGACGCCGGCAAGGTGCTCAAACATCAGATCCGAGCGAGATTGGTCGAAGCGGATGAGTGACGTACAGGTAGCGGTGGTGACCGGCGCGAGTAGCGGAATCGGATTCGCTTGCGCCACAACGCTCGCCAAGGCGGGTATGGCCGTGGTCGGCACCGGGCGCGATCCCGACCGGCTCACCGCCCTGGCCGAAGCGATCGGCGATCCTGACCGGGTGGCCACTGTTGCGGTCGACATCACCGACGACGACGCCCCACAGCGGATCGTCGAGGCAGCGGCATCCCGCTGGGGGCGCGTCGACTTCCTGGTGAACAACGCCGGCCTCGGCAGTCCCAAACCGCTGCACGAAACCGATGACGAGACACTGGATCACTTCCTCGGCGTCATGCTGCGCGCCCCGTTCCGTCTCGCGCGCGACGTGATCCCGCTGATGCACCCCGGTTCGGCCATCATCAACGTCACGTCCACTTTCGCCGTGGTCGGCGGCCTGCGGGGCGGCGCCTACTCCGCGGCAAAGGGCGGGCTGACCGCACTGACCCTGCACATCGCCTGCCAATACGGTGCGCACGGCATCCGGAGCAACGCCGTGGCACCGGGCGTCACGCTGACACCGATGGTGGAGCACCGCCTCGAAGATCCCGGCTTCCGGAAGATGCAGACGGAGATGACGCCGCACACCAGGCTGGGCCGGGTCGAGGACATCGCCGGCACAGTGGCGTTCTTGTGTTCGCCCGCAGGCAGTTTCATCAATGGCCAGACCATCGTCGTCGACGGCGGCTGGAGCTCCACCAAGTATCTGTCGGACTTCGGGCTGTCCTCGGAGTGGGTCGCCCGGTGAACCTGTTCGCCACCCTCGATCAGGCAGCCGCCCGGTTCGGCGACCGCGGCGCGGTCTACCGCGGCGAGGAGCAGCTGCACACCTGGGGCGAGCTCCGGGAGCGCGCGCTGCGACTGGCTTCGAGCCTGCGGCGCGCGCACTCCCCCGGGCAGCGGATCGCGATCGCCAGCGAGAACCGGGCCGAAATCGTCGAACTGTTCTACGCGGTCTGGGCGGCCGAGTGCGTCGTCGTCCCGGTCAACTTCAAGCTGCATCCCCGCGAGATGGTCCAGATACTCGAAGACTCCGGTGCGGCAACGGTATTCGCATCCCCCAAGATCGCGACCGAGCTGACGCCGCTGTCCCCGGTGAACGTGGAGCTGATCGGCGGCCCCGACTACGACCAGCTGTTCGCCGCACCGCCGGCGACGGTACCGTCGACCGACCCGTCGACGCTGGCCTGGTTGTTCTACACCAGCGGCACCACCGGCCGCTCCAAGGGAGCGATGCTGTCGCATCGCAGCCTCACCGCGATGACCGTGGCGCATCTTGCCGACATCGATTCGCCGGACGAGAACTGCAGCCTGCTGCACGCCGCGCCGATGTCGCACGGCTCCGGGCTCTACATCGCGCCCTACGTGCTGCGCGGTGCGCGGCAGGTGGTCGCCGCGTCCGGCGTGTTCGACCCCGACGAGTTCCTCGACCTGTGCGCGGCGCATCCGGGATCGTCGGCGTTCCTGGCGCCCACCATGATTCAGCGACTCGTCGACACCGGCCGCCACGCACCCGCGGCCCTGCGCATGATCGTCTACGGCGGCGGCCCGATGTACGTCGACGGCCTCAAGAAGGCCATGGCCGCATTCGGTCCGATCTTCGCGCAGATCTACGGGCAGGGTGAATCGCCGATGACGATCACCGGATTGCGGCGTGCCGACCACGACTCCACCGACGACGCGATCCTGGGTTCCGTGGGCTATGCGCGGTCCGGGGTCGAGGTGGCGGTGCTGTGTGAGGACGGTAGCCACGCAGATCCGGGTCAGATCGGCGAGATCACGTGCCGCGGCGATGTGGTGATGTCGGGGTACTGGAACAACCCGAATGCCACCCGCGAGACGCTCAGGGACGGCTGGCTCTACACCGGTGACATGGGCTCGTTCGACTCGTCCGGCTACCTGACCTTGCGCGACCGCTCGAAGGACGTCGTGATCAGCGGAGGCAGCAACATCTATCCGCGGGAGGTCGAGGAGGCGTTGCTCGAGCATCCCGACGTCGCCGAGGCCTGCGTCGTCGGCGCGCCGGATCCCGAGTGGGGTGAGGTCGTCGTGGCGTTCATCGTCGGCTCCGCCGCCGCTGAGGTGCTCGACGCCCACCTGCTCGATCGGATCGCCCGGTTCAAACGGCCCAAGCGCTACCTGTTCGTCGACGACCTGCCGAAGAACAGCTATGGCAAGGTCCTCAAGCGCGAATTGCGCGCCCGGCTCGGGTAACGGCATTCTCGTCTGCATAGAATGCCGCTATGTCCCAGGATTACAAGTTCCTCACCTACGAAGAGCTCGATGAAGGCCGTATCGCCCGCATCATGCTCAACCGGCCCGACGCACGTAACGCGCAGAACCGCGGCCTGCTCGTCGAGCTGAACGAGGCGTTCCTGCGGGCTGAGGCCGACGACACCGTCCGGGTGGTCATCCTGGGCGGTCACGGGCCGATGTTCTCCTCCGGCCACGACCTGGGGTCGGCGGTATCACGCGCCGAGTACACGCCCGGTCCCGACCAGCACCCGAGCTTTCAGGGTCTGGGCGCCAACCGGGAGGGCGCGGAGAAGCTGATGCTGCAGGAGTGGCATCACTTCTTCGCCAACACCCGCCGCTGGCGCGATCTGCGCAAGATCACCATCGCGCAGGTGCACGGCGACGTCTACGCGGCGGCGCTGATGCTGATGTGGGCGTGCGACCTGATCATCGCCGCCGAGGGCACCCGGTTCGCGGACGTGGTGGGCACCCGGCTGGGCATGTGCGGTGTCGAGTACTTCGCCCACCCGTGGGAGTTCGGTCCTCGCAAGACCAAGGAGCTGATGCTCACCGGTGACGCGATGGAGGTCGACGAGGCATACCAGCTGGGCATGATTTCCAAGGTCTTCCCGTTGGACGATCTCGCGGACAAGACCCTGGAATTCGCCCGCCGGATCGCCGAGGTGCCCACGATGGCGGCACTGCTGGCCAAGGAAGCGGTCAATCAGACGCAAGACAACATGGGCTTCTACAACGCGCTGAACGCCTGCTTCACGCTGCACCAGCTCAACCATTCGCACTGGGCACAGGTGCACGAGGAAGGCTGGCCGGTGGGCCTGGAGTCCGATGGCCTGCCGAACTGGAAGACCGCCCCGCCGATCGTGCCTGCGGTCAAGGACCAGGTCCGCGCCGAAGGCTGAAGTTCGCGCACATCCGCGATTACGGCAAAGTAGCGGTTTCAGCTCGCCTGAATCGTTCAAGAAGTCTCATCCCCGTCACGGCGCACGACTGAGGGCGCGCGCGCATGCGAATCTGCTGTGCGAACACGGGCAGGCCCGTACTTGCCGAAACGCCTTGTCATAGCGTTTAATTCGCAGATCGCGCAAAGCCGCCTAATCGGAATCGCTTCGAAATTCTCAAAAATTATGTTGTGTGCGCCACACTAATTCTCGAAACGTGGTGAAAAGCACAGACTTTGGTATATGCGCAAATTGTTGTTAGTTTCGGCCGCATGTTTGCAATCGCGACGTTGATGACACTGATCAGTCAGGTGTCAGGCACGCCGTACATCCCCGGTGGGGACAGTCCGGCGGGCACCGACTGCTCGGGGCTGGCCTCCTGGGTGTCCAATGCGGCCACCGGCAGGCCGGTCTACGGCAGCCGGTTCCACACCGGCAACGAGGAAGCTGCACTGCTGGCCCGCGGATTCCACTACGGAACCGCACCCAATTCCCTGGTGATCGGCTGGAACGGCGGGCACACCGCTGTCACGCTGCCCGACGGCACCCCGGTGTCCAGCGGCGAGGGCGGTGGCGTACGTGTTGGTGGCGGCGGCGCCTTCCAGCCGCAGTTCACCCATCACATGTACCTGCCGATGCCGGCCGAGGACATGCAGGATCCGCTCGCCCCGCCGGCACCGGATGCTCCCCCGCCGCCGGACGCACCGGTGTTCGTCGATGCGGTCGACGCACCGCCTCCGCCGCCGGCTGACGAGGTCCCTCCGCCTGCCGGTGACATCGTGCCCGCAGGAACCGACATCGCCCCTCCCCCAGGAGATTTGGCTCCCCAACCCGCCTGAGAAACTCAATAACTGAGCCGCACTGCCACGTTTTGGCAGTGCGGCTCAGTTGTTCGGTCTGTCAAAAGCCTTGCTGTGCCATGAGTTTCACTCCCGCTTCACGGGCAGCAGCAGGGCGTGCGAGCACACCACCCACGACAAGTATTAGGACCGCGACGGCCAGGCACGGCCCCCACAGTGCGCTGCCGTGCGGCCACGGGATCACGTTGCGATACAGGGTGTAGCCCAGCAGCAGCAGTCCGAGCAGTGGAAGCACCACCTCCCACCAGTGAATCCGGTCGTCACCGGCAAGAAACACCAACCGAATGGCGCCGAGTGTGGCCAGCCCGTATGCCACCAGCAAGATCAGCGTTCCCGCTGTGGCCGCGATGGTGAACACGTCGAAGGGCCGCGCCCGCAACGCAAACCAACCGACGGCCTGGATCGCGAACACCGCGGCCACGGCGGTGGCGGCAGCCACATGCGGCACATTGCGCCGGGGATGTATCGCCGCCAGTGCCGCGGGGCCTATCCCGTCCCTGCTGAGCGCGAAGATCAGCCGACTCGCGCCCACCACGCTGGCCAGACAGCACGCCGCCGCACTGAACGTCGCGCCGACGACAATGACATACGACAGCCAGGGGGCAACGTACTGCTGAGCGAGATCGCCCATCAAGGCGTCGGATTTGACGAAAGCCGCTACCCCGTCGGTATCTGTGCCGAATGCCATCACCTCGATGGCGGTAACCGCCACGAAGAACACTCCTCCGAACAGTGCCGTGCCGAGAATGGCCCGTGGAATGTTGCGCCGCGGTGCGTCGGTTTCCTCGCCGAGAGTCGCCGCAGCCTCGAAGCCGGCGAAAGACAAGAAACCGAAGACGATTCCCAGGAATACCGTCGACACCGATGTACCGGGAGCAACGGTGAACACCGACATGTCCACGTGCTGACCATTGGGCGTGTGGCCGGTGATCAACTTGCCGAGCGTAATCGCCGCCACCACCAGGATGAGCGTGATCGTCAGTCCTTCGGTGACCAGAAGGACCGTGGTGCCTCCTTTGATCTCACGGGCCGACAACCACCACACCGCAGCGAGCACCAGCCAGGCGAACACGAACGCCGCCCAATCCGGTAACTCTTTGGGCGCAGCCACTTTCCGAGCCAAGTCGGTGAGGAAAATACCCGCGGCAGTCGACGTCACCGCGCCGTAGAAGACATAGGTTCCCGCGTTGAGCCAGCCGGCCACACTGCCGGCCCGAGGTTCGAGGGTGACGCCCACGAAGGCGTACACACTGCCGGCGTGACTGAATCGCTGCGACAGCCGAACAAACGTGTGGGCGATCAGCAGCACCCCGACGGTCGCCAGCAGAAACGCCAGTGGAACGGCGCGACCGACGGCGGATGCCGTTCCTTGGGGATTGATGTTGATGGCCATCGACGGCGCCATGAGCGCCACCGAGACGCCCACCGCCGACCAGACGTTGAGGGTCCGGCGCAACGTCGTGTGGCGGGGCGCGCCCTGTTCGGCCAACTAATCACCCTCGTCGAGAATCAACGCTTCTTCCGGGCAGGCGGCCACGCCATCACGGGTGCGCTGTTCGTCTCCGGCCGCAACGTCATGCTCCTCGAGCGTCGAGTAGCCCATGTCGTCGACGGGGAACAGCTCGGGATCAGTGGCGTAGCAGAGCGCATGGCCCACGCATCGTGAGCTCTCGAGGCGAACACGCATAGCCGGCAACCTTACTGGCCGACCTCAGGGGTTGATGGTGTTCTCGCCGACCTGACGGCCCCACACATATTCGGTGAGCAGCGGCTGGCCGAGCTCGAAGTGGTTGTACGGCGCGATCGAGGCGCCGTCGTCCATGACCAGGTAGGGAGCCGGCCAGAAATTGCGGTCGATCGTCTGCCAGCATCCCGGTGCCCCGCCGGGACCACCCCGACCGTTGGTCCGCGGCAGATTGTCCGGATACACATAGGGATTCGGTGCGCCCAGGATCTCGGTCATCGTGTTGAGCGAATATCCGTTGCCACCGAAGGCTTCCAGTGCGCTGGGCGCAGCCTGCGCGATATTGCGGATACCGCAGAAGATCTCCGGGCTGTAGGTGTCGAGCAGCTGAGCGCTGGGCACCAGGTCCGCCATGCCGCGAACGAAGTACGGCTGGCTGCGCTCGAAGACATCGGCGGCGTTGTTGCCGAATCCCATGGACGCGAGCAGCGCGGCGTCGATGTCCTGCTGCTGGGCATTGAGCGAGCGCGCGGTGACCACCGCGTGGTCGAGTGCATCCCAAAGGTCCGGGCTGGCCTTGGTGTAGACATCGGACAGATCGGCCAGGCGCTGAATGTCATGGCGAATCTGCGGCATCTGGGGATTGACGTCGTCAAGCACCGCATTGCCGTTGACGATCGACTGGCCGAACTTGCCGCCCAACCCGCTGAGCGCCTCGGCGGCCGCCGACAGGGTCAGGTTCAGCTTGACCGGGTCGACCTTCTCGGCGATCGAGGTGACCGTCTCGAACAGGGTGTTGAACTCCGTGGTGACGCTGGAGGCGGTGATGACATCGGAACTCGTCAGACGCGCGGACACCGGGTTCTTCGGCGTCGACAACGCGACGTACTTGTTGCCGAACACCGTCGTGGCCTTGATGTCGGCGTGCACGTTGGCGGGAATGAAGGCCAGGTAGTGCGGGTCGACATCGAGTGTCACCCGCGCGATGTTCTTCCCGTCGCGCTCACCGGAGCTGACATTGAGGACTCGGCCGATGACCACTCCGTTGAAGGTGACCTTCGAACCCGTGTCCATCACCAAACCGCCGCGATCGGACACCATAGTCAGCGTTGTGCTCGGCGACAGGTCTCCGCGGAACTGCAAGTAGACCAGTGTGAGGACGGCCATGATCAAGACGAGGAACACCACGCCGGCAGTCTTGAGCGGGGGGCGGTCGCGCCGTTTCACCGCAGCCTCTCCTTACCCCGACCCCAAGCGAAAGGATGTCCCCAACCGGCCGCGGCCAGTGATGTGGACCACAGGAATGTACCTGATTGGAGTACCGGCGTGGACTTCATCGACACAATTCGCCGCGATCACAGTTCAGCTTTTTTCATTGCGCCATCGTCAATAAATACAGCGATGGACTGCGCGGCCCGAATATGCATCGGCACAGGGGATTTCAGATCAGCCGAGCAATTCTCGCGACGGCCACCGATTAGACATCCAATTTGCCTATGCAAAATTTGCTGCGCACACGCACTCGCCGTGGGTAGGACGTCCTTCACTGTCAACGCGGCGTCGACGGTATGCCGGACTGATCGGAAACCCACTCCCGGCAGCGATGGAGTCGGGATAATCGAAGGTGCCGTCTCGGGGTGTCCCCTGGGCGGGAACCAGCTCAGCGAGGAGCGTGAGACCCATGTCCATTATCGAAGCGGACTCAGCGACCCAGTCGCCTCATCAGCGCGAGGTCGCCGAAACCCAGCAGTACATCGACAGTCCGCGATTCGAGGGAATCACCCGGCTCTACACAGCAAGCCAGGTCGTCGAGCAGCGCGGCACGATCCGGGTCGACCACACCGTCGCCCGCGAAGCCTCCACCGCGTTCTATAAACGCCTGCGGGAACTCTTCGCCGCCAAGAAGAGCATCACCACCTTCGGCCCTTACTCGCCGGGCCAGGCGGTGACGATGAAGCGGATGGGCATCGAGGGCATCTACCTCGGCGGCTGGGCGACCTCGGCCAAGGGTTCCACCACCGAGGACCCGGGTCCGGACCTGGCGAGCTACCCGCTGAGCCAGGTGCCCGAAGAGGCCGCCGGCCTGGTCCGCGCGTTGTTGACCGCTGACCGCAACCAGCAGTACCTGCGCCTGCAGATGACTCCCGAGCAGCGGGCCGCCACTCCGGCGGTCGACTATCGTCCGTTCATCATCGCCGACGCCGATACCGGGCACGGCGGAGATCCACACGTGCGCAACCTGATTCGCCGTTTCGTCGAGGCCGGAGTGGCCGGCTACCACATCGAGGATCAGCGCCCCGGCACCAAGAAGTGCGGCCATCAGGGCGGCAAGGTCCTGGTGCCGTCCGACGAGCAGCTCAAGCGGCTCAACACCGCTCGCTTCCAGCTCGACATCATGGGTGTGCCGGGCATCATCGTCGCCCGCACCGATGCCGAAGCCGCCAACCTCATCGACAGCCGGGCCGACGAACGTGATCAGCCGTTCCTGCTCGGCGCGACCAATCTCAAGGTGCCGCCGTACAAGTCGTGCTTCCTGGCGATGGTGCGCCGGTTCTACGAGTCGGGTGTCACCGAACTGAACGGTCATCTGCTCTATGCGCTGCCCGAGGGTGAGTACGCGGTGGCCGACGCGTGGCTGCAGCGGCAGGGCATCGTCGACCTCATCGCCGAACAGGCCGCCGCCTGGCGCAACGGTAAAGAGCATTCGCTCGACGCCCTGTTCGACATGGTCGAGTCGAAGTTCGTCGACGCCTGGCAGGACGACGCCTCGCTGGATACCTACGGGGACGCCGTCGCCGAACTTCTCGCGTTCCGCGAGGGCGAGGGCGAGCCGCACGAGATGAGCGCAGCGGAATGGCGCGAGTTCGCCAAGACCGCATCGCTGTACGCGGCGCGCGAGAAGGCGCGCGAACTCGGCGTCGACGCGGCATGGGATCCCGAGCGAGCCAAGACGCCCGAGGGCTATTACCAGGTACGCGGTGGCATTCCCTATGCGATCGCGAAATCGCTTGCGGCAGCGCCCTTTGCGGACCTGCTCTGGATGGAGACCAAGACCGCGGACCTGGCCGACGCCCGCGAGTTCGCCGAGGCCGTCCACGCGGTGTACCCGGACAAGATGCTGGCCTACAACCTGTCCCCCTCGTTCAACTGGGACACCACCGGAATGACCGACGAGGAGATGCGCGCCTTCCCCGAGGAGCTCGGGAAGATGGGCTTCGTCTTCAACTTCATGACGTACGGCGGTCACCAGATCGACGGCGTCGCGGCCGAGGAGTTCGCCACCGCCCTGCGGCAGGACGGCATGCTGGCGCTGGCCCGCCTGCAGCGCAAGATGCGGCTCGTCGAATCGCCTTACCGCACACCGCAAACCCTCGTCGGCGGTCCGCGCAGCGACGCCGCGCTGGCCGCGTCGTCGGGCCGCACCGCCACCACGAAGTCGATGGGCAAGGGTTCCACTCAGCACCAGCATCTGGTGCAGACCGAGGTGCCCAAGAAGCTGCTCGAGGACTGGCTGGCGCTATGGAGTGAGCACTACGAGCTCGGCGAGAAGCTGCGGGTGACTTTGCGGCCGCGGCGGGCCGGCGGCGAGGTTCTCGAGCTCGGCATCTGGGGCGAGCGGGAGAAGGGTGGCGAGCAGGAACTGCTGGCCAACGTGCTGGTCGACCCGATCAAGGACCGGCATGGGCGCAGCATCCTGACGGTGCGCGACCAGAACACCTTCGCCGAGAAGCTCCGCAAGAAGCGCCTGATGACGTTGATCCATCTGTGGATGGTGCACCGGTTCAAGGCCGACGCCGTGTACTACGTGACGCCGACCGAGGACAACATCTACCAAGCCGACAAGATGAAGGCGCACGGCATCTTCAGCGATGTGCACAAGGATGTCGGCGAGATCATCGTCGCCGATGTCAATCAGGACCGCATCGCCGAGCTGCTCGAGCCCGACCGTGCGGCACTCAAGCGGCTCATCGCCAAGGAGGACTGACCGCCCACACCGACGTTTCGCCGCGAAAGTGCGAGAAGTCGGCGACATTTCGTCGGTCTCGACGAGCGGGTCAGCGCACGCAGCCGCGGCCTGTCCAGCGGGGTTGCCGGCCCTCAACGCAAGACCCGCTGTGGTGGCCGTTCCGCCCGGGCTGATCACCAGCGCTGACCTTCTTTTGCGCGGATCCGCCGGCCGATTCACGAAATAAGAGACCGCGAATCGTGGCCGATCGAGCGAACCGTAAACCCGACAGTATCGGTCCGGATTCGGTTCGGTGAACGGAAGATGAACACGCATGTCATGGCATGTTTTCTGACCCGGCAGGGCCGGGCGTCAGTCGCCGGGAGACCGGCCGGACAGCAACATCGCACACCCTTATCTGGGCACCGCACGGCTGGCCAGAAGATAGCGAAGGGAGTATGTGCGGCGGAATTGTCCAGGTAAAGTGCCGTCCGTGGGAAAGCACCGGTTAGCCAGGCCACGGCGCCGATGGTCCGTCCGCGTGGTCGCATTGGCCGCTCTCCCCGCCGCGGCGATTCTCTCGGGCAGCACCGGCTCGGCGCCCACCCGAGCGCCACAGGGCTCGCTGGAATGCTGTGCCGAACTCGTCGCCGCCGCCCCCATGGATGTGGCTGCTGCACCGATCAGCGCGCACTACGTCGTCATGTCCCAAGCCGAGCTGGTGGCCAGCAGAAGTGCGGTCAACCGCACCACCCTGCATGCACTACCCGCAGGCGTGGGTATCGAACAGGGCCTGCAGATCAAGACGATCTTGGCCGAGCGCCTCGTGAGTGCCTACTTCCCCGAGATCCACAACATCGGCGGAGTCCGGCCCGACGCGCTGAAGTGGCATCCGAACGGCATGGCGATCGATGTGATGATCCCGAACTACCAGAGCCCCGAGGGCAAGGAACTGGGCGACCGAATCGCCGCGTTCGCCCTGGCCAATGCCGACCGGTTATCGCTGAACCATGTGATCTGGCGGCGCATCATCTACGACCACGCAGGCAAGCCGTCGTTGATGCCGAATCTCGGTGGCGACGACGCCAACCACTACACTCACGTACACATTGCCACAAACGGTGGCGGCTACCCGACTGGCGACGAGAGTTATTTTGGCTGACCCCAAAGCTTTTGGCGTGGCTATAGGCGCTGCACTCCTGGTGGTCTCGGCCCCCGCAGCGCACGCGGACGAGGTGTTCTGGGGTGGTTGGTACAAGATCACCTTCCACACCGATCAGAAGTCGGGTACGTCCATCGCCGCCGCCCAACAGGAAACCCCGTACACGGCCTCGTACAAGATCACGACGGACTGCGCGGCCGGCATTTGCACCGCCTCGGTGCTCGACGGGCCGACGCCCAAGGACAACGCGACGCAGAGCACCAGCTTCGTATGGTCGGGTTCGCAGTGGTCACGGTCGAACAGCTGGCGGTGGGACTGCACCCTGCCGGACGGCACCATCACCTACGACCCGGCGCATTCGGTGACCACCTACAAGCCGCAGTCCGACGGATCACTGGCGGGCACCTTCGAAACCACTGTCGAGAGCGGAGCCTGCCAGGGCACCGTCACGATTCCGGTGACCGCCGTTCCGTCCTGAGATCAGGCGTCCCCTAGGGTTCCAAGGATGAATCGTCTCGACCGCTTCTTCGAGATCACCGCCCGCGGGTCGACGATTGGCGCCGAAGTTCGTGGCGGCCTGGTCACCTTCATCGCGATGGCCTACATCGTGGTGCTGAACCCGATCATCCTGTCCGGCGCCGCAGACGTGACGGGACAGAAGCTGGGCTTCGCGCAGGTGTCGGCCACGACGTCGCTGGCGGCCGGGGCGATGACGATCCTGTTCGGCGTATTTGCCCGGCTTCCGTTCGCGTTCGCCGCCGGGCTGGGCATCAACTCGTTCCTGGCCACCACCGTGGTGGGAACCGTCAGCTGGCCCGAAGCGATGGGGCTGGTGGTGATCAACGGCCTCATCATCGTCGCGTTGGCCGTCACCGGACTGCGCCGCCTGGTGTTCGACGCAGTGCCCATGCAGCTCAAATTGGCGATCACCGCCGGTATCGGCCTGTTCATCATGTTCATCGGACTGGTCGACGCCGGCTTCATCTCTTCGACCGGATTGCCCTCTCCCCCAGTCGGATTGGGCGGTGGCGGGCACGGCTCGATCAGCACCGTGCCCACGGTCGTGTTCGTGTTCACGCTGCTACTCACCGGAATCCTGGTCGTGCGCAAGGTCCGCGGCGGCATTCTGCTCGGATTGGTGGCCGGCACCGTGGTCGCGGTCATCATCGAAGCGATCTGGCATCTGGGTCCCGCCACCAAGAACCACGGTGGCTGGACCCTGTCGGTGCCGACGCTGTCGGGGTCGCCGTTCGCGCTTCCGGACCTCTCTCTGGTCGGCGCCTTCAGCTTCGACAGTTTCGGGCGGATCGGCGTCCTGGCCGCCACGATGCTGGTGTTCACGTTGGTATTCGCCAACTTCTTCGACGCGATGGGCACCTTCACCGGGCTGTCCCGTGAAGCCGGCCTGGCCGACGACCGCGGGAACTTCCCACGGTTGCGCTCGGCGCTCATCGTGGAAGGCGCCGGCGCGGTGGTCGGCGGCGCGACGTCGGCGTCGTCGAACACCGTCTTCATCGAGTCCGGGGCCGGCATCGAGGAAGGCGCCAAAACCGGGCTGGCCAACCTCGTCACCGGCGCGCTGTTCCTTGCCGCGATGTTCGTCGGGCCGCTGGCGCAGATCGTGCCCACCGAAGTCGCCGCGGCCGCGCTGGTGATCGTCGGAACGATGATGTTCTCCCAGCTTCGCCACGTCGACGTCTCGGAATTCTCGGTCGCGCTGCCGGTCGTGCTGACGGTCGCGGTGATGCCGTTCAGCTACTCGATCGCCAACGGCATCGGCGTCGGATTCGTGACGTGGGTGGTGGTGCGGTCGGCCGCCGGTAAGGCCCGTGAGATCAGCCCCTTGTTGTGGGTCGTCGCGGCCGGCTTCGTGCTGTACTTCGCGCGCAGTGGGATCGAGTCACTGCTGGGTGTCTCCTAGCGCCAAGCAGAAATTGAGATGCCACCGGCGCACCCGGTTGGTTAGCGTCAGGCCTCGTGGCAGACGTTGTTGAGATCCCCCGGGCACGCGGTCGCGGACATGCCGACGCCCTGATGCGGTGGGTCGTCGTCGAGGCGCAACGGTTGAATTGCGAAGCGATTCACTTGGATTCCGGCGTCGGCGCGGACCGCGCGGCCGCGCATCGGCTGTACATGCGCAACCGCTTCGACATCACCGCACACCATTTCAGCCGGCTACCGGACTGAGCGCGCCGGCGGGGTCAGACAGGCCACAGCGCTCCACATCTTGTCGCCCGGCTTGCGCGGATCGGGCTGCGGCAACAGGGCCGCCAGCCGCAACAGCAGCGGCAGTCGGCGAAACCGGCGGGCCGCAGGCAACAGCGGTTCGATGAGGGCCGTCGACCAACCGAGACCTTCGAAGAACGCGACCCCATTGGGCGGCCCGAACTTGATCGGCGCATTGCGCATCATGCCGTCGGTTCTGTCGTTCATCGTCGCCTTGATGCCGCCGGACCCGAAATCGAAGGTCCACCAGAATATTTCGGGACGCTGAAACGCGGCCGACAATCCGACGACGTCGGCATCGGTCAGATACATCAACAGACCTTCGGTGAGTACAAAGGCTTTGCTCGCCCCGGCGAGAGCATCGTCGAGGAAGGCCTCGCGAGCGCGGGGATCGGCAAGGTCGACGGCGTGACGCGAGAGCCGGCAGCGCGGGGTTTCCCCGGCCAGCAGTTGCTCTTTCTCGGCGACCAGGTCCGGGAGGTCGGCTTCCACCCACAGCAGATCTGAGGGCAGGTCGAGCCGGTAGGGCCGGGTGTCGAGCCCGGCGGCCAGGTTCAGCACCCGGTCGCACCCTTGGCTGATGGCCTCGGCGATCAGGTCGTCGATGATCTTGGTGCGGGCCACCAGCCACCAACCATCGCGGATGCTTCGTGGTGCGGCGGCGATGATGGCGTGGCCCTGTTCGCCGGCCAGCCGTTCGGCCAGCGGGTCGTGAAACAAGGCGTCCGGCCGCGCCGATTCCTTGGCGCGATGTGCGGTCACCCAGCGGGCGGTGTCGGAGACGTTCGAGACGAGCGAGCCCATGCGCGAAAGTGTTCCAGACCGTCGGCTCAGAAGACCGGCAGGTGCGCAGCGGCCACCAGCGGTAGGCGCCCGGCGCTCACGCTGCGCCCTTCGGTCATGGCGGGCACGCGGCCCCGGAAGGATGCGCCGTAGAAGGGATCGATCGGGGTGAGCGCGTCCGCGCCGCCGATGCTGTTACCGGCCCGCTCCAACCAACGTGCGATGCGATTCTTCATGGCTGACCTCCCTGTTTGACGTTGTCGTCGTTGGCTTTGACTCTGCTTGGTTGCAGGCGGCGACGGCATCGGTCGGCTGGCGGATGTCCGGGATGAATCGCGTGTCCGCCAATCGGGGGACGTCGTGCTGCCATGCTGGTGGCATGCCTCGCCTGCCCCGCCGCATCACCTCGGATCTGACCGCAGTGGTAGCGGGGCTGGAGGGCAAGCTCACCGAGCGTCGCCGCGACCTCAAAGTTCAGTTCGGGGCGTTTCGCGGTGTGCACGTGGTGGTCTACCGCGGGTATGTGGCAGCCGATGTGGCCAAGGTTCGGGTTCGGGTCATGGAAGCACCGGAACTGCCCGGCAACAGTCGCATCCCGTATTGGGATGTGGCGCAGAGCAATGTGCGACGGCACGCCACGCTGTCCATCGTCGGGGCCGAGGTCGAGTTGCGCATCGGCAGATACCGGGCCACCGAGGTCACCGACGGTCACGGCTTCGCCACCTTCTCGCTGCCGGTGCCCAAGCTGCGGGTCGGCTGGCACGCGGCGGAGGCCGTCGTCGCGGGCATCGACGATGACGACAGCGCCACCGGCACCGGGTGGGTACTCAAACCGTCCTTGGCCGCACCGTTTCTGGTGATCTCCGATATCGACGACACGATCCTGCTGACCGGTCTCACCGAGGGCGTGGCGATGGTGGCCAGGACGCTGCTGCGGCATGTGGAAGAGCGCACCGCCATCCCCGGCATGTCGGCGCTCTACCGGGGCCTGGCGCGGGGCATCCCCGGTCGCACCGGTAGCCGCCGCCCCGAGCCGGCGTTCTTCTACGTGTCCACGGGAAGTTGGTCGTTCTATTCGATGCTCGAACAATTCGTCGAGCTCCGCGCCTTTCCACCGGGCCCGATGTTCCTCACCGACTGGGGTCCGACCGATCGCTATCTGCGGCGCAGCGGCGCCGAGCACAAGCGCTCAGCTGTGCGCCGGCTGTTCGAGGCCTATCCCGGAATGCGGTTCGTATTGATCGGCGACAGCGGACAGCGTGACCCGGTGATCTACGAAGAGCTGGCGCGCGAGTTTCCGGGGCGGGTGCTTGCGGCCATCATCCGGCAGGTCGGTGCCGACGACGAGGAGCGGAACTCGGCATTGTCCGAGCACGCCGAGGCGCTGCGGGGCGAAGGCATCCCGATGCATCTGGTGGCCGATGCCGCGCAGGCTGCGGCCGTGGCCCACAGTCTGCGCCTCTGCGATGCCGACACGGTGTCGGAGGTTCGCGCCGAACTGGATCACTAAACCGCAACACCATTATTTGCTGTACTGGTAGTCTGCGCAGCGTGCGGGTGTCAGGTTATTTCGCAGGTGGTGTGCTTGCGCTGGGGATCGGTGCTGGGCTGTTCCTCGGGCACGGGGTCGCGTCGGCTGCCCCCGACGGCGCCGGCTCGCCGGAGAAGTCGGTGACGAAGCCCGCCGCCAAATCCGCGCGTGAGGCTGTCCGGCACGAGTCGGTGCGCAACCAGAGCCACCGGACGGCCACCCAGCCGACGGCACATCTGTCCCCCGCAATCTCGGTGAGCCTGCCGCCGATGCCCGTCACCCGTGGCGCCTCGTTCACGGTGTCCACCGACTTCATGAAGCCGTTCGCCACGAATTTCGTTGCGGCCGGCGGTGATCCGGCCGACAGCGCGCGGTTCTTCTTCGGCGACCTGGCAGTCAAGAGTCTGGACGCCCTCGCCGAGGACAACATTCCGACACAGCAGACGAGCCTGTTGCTGGGCAACCTCGCGGCGTCGGGTTACTTCGGCGGAATCTGGTTGCGCGACAATCTGAGCACCAGCCCCACCAACACTCCGGCGATCGCGATACCCACCCTGGTGCCCTCGCCGATCGACCTCTCGCCGTCAGCGATCGGCATCCGGTTGTTCGACGCAGTATCGGGCGGGCTGACGGCCGTTGCGGCCAAGGCACCGGACTGGGTGGTCTCGACTGTCGCACACGTCTCGGTGCCGGTGTTGCTGGCGCTCTACGGGTACAACCGTGGCTATCTACAGGTGGTGCTGGAGCATCCGCCGGCCGGCGTGCCGTCGATGCAGGACACGTTGACCTGCGACAGCTTTCTGGCGTGCAACTCGACCGCTTTTCCGCTGGAGTTGGCCACCCGGTATGACGATGCGCTGAGCACGCTGCGCGACCCGACCAGTCCTGGCTGGGCAGAGATGTCCATGTGGACCACCGTGCTGGAGGGTGCGACAGGCGCGGGGCGCTTCGTCTGGGAGGGGTTGGCCCGCGCGGGGTTCTCCCCCACGTCCTACACGGCGCTGGTGCAACTGAGTTCGGCCTATCTCATGGTCAGTAAGGCGGCCGTGCTGGCCAGCATGACGGCCTACGCGGACGGCGATACGGCCGTCGGCCGCAGCGCACTGCGGCTGCAGGCGGGGCTGTGGATGTGGTCAGGTGCCTATTTCGCGGGCCTGGCCTCGGGCGCCGCTCGCGGTACCATCCCCAAGATCGTTGTGGCTTAACCGCTTACAGCGATATCAGCCAGGCAACGCCGAACGCGGCGGCGACCGAGGCCGCCGTCAGCGGAATCCCGAATCGCACGAACGTCGCGACGCTGTACCCGCCCGGCTTCATCACCATCAAGTTGGACTGGTGGCTGAAGGGGTTGAGGAACGTGAACGAGATGCACGTACCGATCAGCGTCAGCAGCAGAATCGGATTCAGCCCGGTGGACTCGGCGACGGTCAGCGCCACCGGCGTGAGGATGGCCGCCGCGGCGGCGTTGGTCACGACGTTGGTCAGCACCGTGGTGATCACTGCGATCACCAAAATGACCAGTGCTGTGCTTCCGGCCGACAGCTTCAGGATCACCGATGAGATGTGTTCACCGAGACCGCTGTTGACGACGATCACACCGAGCCCGATGGATCCCGCGATGATGGCGAGAATGTTCCAGTTCAACGCCCGCGCGGCCGAGCGCGGTGTGAGGACCTTGGTGAGGACCATCAGAGTCGCCCCGGTGACGGCGATCAATTCGATGGGCGCCACGTCGAACGCAGCACTGGTCACCACGCCAACGAGGATGGCCAGGGCAACCCACGTCTTGGCGGTCTGTGGCGCCTTGCCTGCGACGGTCTGCCACAGCCCGACCAGCGGGTGGTCGGTGAGCGCGTCCACGGAACTGGTTGTCACGAGACACATCTCGCCCGGCAGGGCTGGCGTGTCGCGCAGCAGCTTGGTGCTTTGCGCGGCGACCACCTGCACGTCCTCCTCCTCTTCGAGGTCGCGCACACTGGCCGACTCGTCAGTGGCGATCGAGACCAGATACAAGGCTTGAGCCGCATGCCCGAATCGCGGGCTGGCCCAGAGCATTCGCACACCGGACTCGGTGGCCCGATAAACCAGCACGTCGTCGGTCTGGATCACGCTGTCCGGCTCGAGACAGTCGCCCCAGCGCTGGATCTCCACCAGTTCGAACTCCGGAGTGGCTCGCACACCCAGCGCTGCGGCCGTGCGGCCGACGGCGTTGGCCCCGCCCGCCACCGGAATCTCTGCCCGCCACACCAATTCGCGCTCCAGCGGCTCGGCACGGCCACGCAACATCAGCGGAGCCGTGATCACCAACACCAGCCATCCGATCAAGGCCACCGGCACCGCAATGGGGACGAACGAGAACATCGTGATGCCGACGCCCGACGCCGTAGCCAGCCCGGCGATGAGCAGATTGGAACTGGTTCCGATCAGGGTGGCCGAGCCGGCCAGGGTGGTGGCGTGCGCGATGGGCAACAGGACGCCACGGGCCGGAACGCCGGACTGCTGTTCGAGCTCCCTGGTCGCGGGGATCAGCATCGCCACGATCGGAGTGGTGTTGATCAGTGCGGAGACCACGCCGACCGGTGGGATGAGCCGACGCAACACCTGTCCGGTGTTCTGCACCCCTGACAGCAGGCGATGGGTGACTCGGCTGATGACCCCGGTGTACAGCACGCCCTTGGCGATGACGAGCATCGCGGCGATGGTGATGACGCCGCCGTTGCTCAGCCCGGCGAACAACTCGGCGGGCGTGGCGATGCCCGCGATGCCCGCCACCACGAGTGCGCAGATCAGCGCGAGCACGGCAGGCTGCCGGCCGGTCGTCATCACGACGAGAGTGACGACGACAATGACGGCGGCCAGGATGGTCATGGCTGCCATTCTGGTGCCTCATCGGTTCAGCGGTGTTAAGTTGCCTCCGTAGTCACTGCGGTGATTGGGGGGTCGTCGATGTCAGATCACGATTGGTCGAAGCCCGCTGCAAAGGCCATCCCGAAAGAGGGCTACTTCACCCTTGAACGCGGGCGCTACGGACCCGTCTTCCCGCGCACGCCCGCCTGCTATGGCTTCTCGATCATCGCCAAAGTCAAAGAGGGACGCGAGGACGCCGTCCGCGCTTACGGCAAACAGATCGAGGAGGCGATCGCGGCCAGCCCGGACGTACTGGCGCCACTGCGGTTGCACTACCTGCGGTGGGTGTTGTTCGACGTCGGCTCCGGATTGCATTTCCAATACCAGGGCATCTTCGACACCGACTTCGACAAATACACCGAGGACGCGGTGCAGTTGTTCAGCCAAACCGGGATCACCACGGTCTTCACGAATCTCGAGGGCTTTCCTGAAGATTGGAAGGAAAACCCGGACGCGTTCGTGAAGTTCGTGCGTGACCATCAATGCCCGAGCTTCTTGGAATACGGCGAATACCCCTACGTCACCGCCGACGAGATCAAGAAGGCACTGCGGCTCAAGGACGCCTTCTCGACGATGCTCGACCAGATGCAGTGAGCGATGCGCAGTGACCGCGCTTGAGCTCGACGACATCCAGCACATCTTGCTGACCCGTACGCCGGCCATCACCGGACGCTACGAGTTCCTGACCTTCGACACCCCGACCGGTGGCCGTGCATGGCTTACCGCACTTCTCGACAAGGTGCAGTCAGCCGCCGACGTACGCGCCACCATGGACACCTCCGATCGCTGGGTTACGTTGGCCTTCACGTGGACCGGCTTGCGGGCCCTCGGGGTGCCCGAAGAGTCGCTGGCGTCGTTTCCCGATGCCTTCCGCGAGGGCATGCCGGCCCGCGCCGAAATCCTGGGCGACACCGGTGCCGCCGCACCGGAGCACTGGGTCGGTGGATTGGCCGGTGACGACCTCCACGCAATAGCCATTCTGTTCTCCCGCACCGAGGAACAATGCAAGCGCTCCATCACCGAACACGACAAGCTGCTCGCGGCCACCGACGGCGTGCGAAGCCTGTCGTATCTCGACCTCAACGCCAACCCGCCGTTCAACTACGCGCATGATCATTTCGGATTTCGTGACCGGCTGTCCCAGCCGGTGATGAAAGGCTCAGGCGAAGAGCCGACTCCCGGCTCGGGCGATGCCCTGGAGCCCGGCGAGTTCATCCTCGGATATCCCGACGAGAACGGGCCCGTGCTCAATCTTCCCGCGCCAGAGGTGTTGTCGCGCAACGGAAGCTACATGGCGTATCGGCGACTCGAGGAGCACGTGGCCGTGTTCCGGGACTACCTACGAGCCAACGCCGACACCCCGGACGGCGAGGAACTGCTGGCGGCGAAATTCATGGGCCGCTGGCGCAGCGGTGCCCCCCTGGTGCTGGCGCCCGATAAGGACGATCCCGAACTGGGCGCCGACCCGATGCGCAACAACGACTACAACTACAAAGAGATGGATCCTTTCGGCTATGCCTGCCCGCTGGGATCGCACGCACGCCGGCTCAACCCGCGCGACACCGCCCACTACATGAACCGCCGCCGCATGATCCGCCGAGGCGCCACCTACGGGCCCGCACTACCCGAGGGCGCGCCGGACGACGGGGTCGAACGCGGAATCGCCGCGTTCATCATCTGCGCTGACCTGGTGCGCCAGTTCGAGTTCGCCCAGAACGTATGGATCAACGACAAGACCTTCCACGAACTCGGCAACGAACACGACCCAATCTGTGGAAGCCAGGACGGAACACTGGATTTCACCGTCCCGAAGCGCCCCATCCGAAAGGTCCACAAGGGCATCCCGGCGTTCACGACCCTCACCGGCGGGGCCTACTTCTTCCTCCCCGGACTGAACGCACTGCGCCATCTCGCCACGCTCGGCACGTAGGAGAAGGATCATGCGGGCACGCACCTACAACCAGAGTCACGTCGCACGTCAGCACGATGGACGCAGGCGAGTCAGCATCTATTGGACGTGGAGCTATCCGTGGGAGGCGCAACGGGATCCGGCCGGGATCTACAACCGGTTCTCCACCATGACCGAGGTGCGCAACGTGGCGTGGCCCGCTTACGAGACGGCGGAATACGCCGAAGCGAACTTCCTACAGGGCATCGCCGGAACACTCGAACTCTTTCACCGGTCCACCATTTCGTTCCAAGAGCTCACCGAGGAGACCACCGGACATCCCGTCGCGGTGTTCCAGCGCATCGACCAGGCCGGCTACCGGCAGCCGATCGACGACCGAATTCTCGCCGACACCGACACCCTGATGGTCTTCGGCCTCGATCATCTGGTGTCCGAGCAGCACGCCGAACCCGAGGAGATCGCAGCCATCGAGAACTGGCTGCAGCGTGAGGGGACCTGCCTGGTGCTCGCACCCCACCATGACGTCGGGTTCACCGACGACCTCACCCAGCGCCAAATCGAGTACGAACATCACGGCGACCGGCTCGTTCCTCGTCAGCAGCGCTTCGGCCAGTACACCCGTTCGCTGATGAAAGCGCTGCACGTGCCGGTCCACAACATCTGGGGATTGCGACCAGCGGTCATCGAGGGCACCCGAGAGATCGCTCCACTCAACGGGTTTCGTGATCTCGACAGCTCACGGCTGCTCGACAACGTGACGACCTTCAACTTCCATCCGCACCTGCCGCACTACGAGCTGACCGCACCCGAAGGACCCGAGTTGCGTGTGCTGGGACGTCAGAAGGTGGACCCGCACCGGCCTCATCCATTCACCCAACAAGGCAACACCGAGTTCAACGCGCTGATCTGGATGCCGCCGGCGGCCAAGCGTGCCGGCGATATCGTGCTCATCGACTCCACCCACTTCACGACGCTGTTCGGCGGGACGGACAGCCTGCGCAACCTATGGCGCAACCTGGTCACGATGGGTTAGCGAGAGGCATCCCGCGCACCTCAGAGGTCACGCTCGAGCAGCACCGCGCCGGCATCGGCGGAAATGATTTGCACCGAGGCGATTTCGTCGACGGGCATCGAGGTGCTGCCGCCTAAGGATGCCGGCATCCCGATTCGCGCCGTCCAGGTGGCCAGCTCGGTCCGGCTGCCGTCGCGTCCCACCGCCACCATCGCCAGCTTGTCGCTGGCTTCGTCGCCGTCGTAGTCGACGTCCATCGGCCCGGCCTCGTAGGTGCATTGCATCTCGATGCGGGTGCCCCACGCGCGACGGGTGAGAGTGACTGTGGCGGTGAGAGGTACGGGCTTCTTCGGTGTCATCGTCAGCGCTGATGCCTGGCTGGGTTGCGGTGCCGGTGTCACCACCATCGGGTTGGATTGGCTCGCGACGAACAGGCCGATGGCCAACGCCGCTGCCGCGGCCAACGTCCACGTCGCCGCGCGTGACCGACGCCGTCGGGTATTCACCGTGGCCAGCAGCTCGTCCCGCAACGGCGGCAATCCGGCATACCCATCGGGCTCATCAAGGGTGTCCACGTAACCGCGGTCGATCTGAGACAGCAGCGCCCGCATACCGCCGAGGTCGGTGACCGCGTCGGCGCAGGAGGGGCACGCCTTGAGGTGCACTTCGAATTCCCGCCGCTCCGCACACGACAGCGACCCCAGCACGTATGCCGCATCCCACAGCGCGTACGGGTGGGTGCCGCCGGGTGAGGACGGACCGTCGACGGTGGTCATCACATCAGCCTGACGTCAGGCCTTCGAAGAGCCGCGTGATCAGCATGATGACGAAGCTGTCGAAGTCGCCGCGCAGGCGCTGCTCGTCCGCCACGAACGGACGCTGCATCGACATCCCCAAGAGCACGACTTCCATGAGTCGCACCGACTCGTCGATCACGTGATCCGGCGCCGCCTCACCGGCGATTGATCGGAGCAAGCCGGCGAACTGGCGCCGCTGGGTATCGCGGAACTCGAGGTATGCGGTGCGCAGAAAGTCGTTGTGGTTGGCGGCCGCCCCGAACTCGACGACAAAGGTGACCGTGTCGAGGTTGTCGATGAATAGGGTGTACAACAAACCGGCTGCGTCGGCCAGGTTGTCGCCCACGGAATCTGTGGGCATCAGTTGAGTCGCGGCAGTCTCGAACAGTTTGGTCGCCACGTCGTTGATGGCGGCGTCGAAGAGCTTCTCTTTGGTTTCGAAGTGATAGTGCAGGAGGGTCTGCGACACCTTGGCCGTGTTCGCGATCAACCGCATCGAGGACTTCTCGTACCCGTAGGCGCGGAAACACTGCACCGTCGCCTCCAAGATCCGCTGCCGGGCGTCGCCGCCCGTGGCCTCGGGGAGCCCGACACCGTCGTTCGCCGCAACCGTTGGTGTCGACATCGACACTCCTCGCTCGTTGATGACCTATTCCTGATCGCGCAATCAGTGTCCTCTAGTTTGGGACACGAGTGGCGATTCCGGTTGGTTCATGAGGAAACCAGTGATTTCACATCTTCGCGAGCGTGGCACGCGGGCGCCTGAGGGGGTCAGAGAGAAGACGGACTCAGCTCACCGGCATGCAGCCTGAGCACGCGGCGAACCTTCGCGGTGCGGCGCAGGCGCCTCGTCCAGGCGACCGCGAACGCGCCCAGCATCAGGATCGACAGTGCCGCGAGCCACGGGTAGCCGCCGTGACCGTGCACCCACGTCACCACCGCGCCCTGGATGCGACCCGCGCCGGTGATCACCGGGTCGTCCGGTGCTGCGGTGCCGTTGAAGATACGTATCTCGTACGCCCCGTAGTAGCCGACATACAAGCCGACGAGCAGTACCAGAGCGCCGCCGAACCTGTTGATATACGGCAGGATTCGACGCATGCGGTAGACCCCGACGGGGTTGGCGAAGGCCGCGGCGATGGCCAGCACACCGACGATCAGCGACATGCCCGCGGCGTAGACCAGATAGGTCAGCAACCCGTTGACGATCAGGCCGCTGCGAAAGCTGGCCGCGGTCACGGCCAGAAACGGTCCGATGGTGCACGACAGCGACGCGATCGCGTAGCCCACCCCGTAGCCGAACATCGAGCCGCCGCGCGCGGTCGGCGCCCACCGGCTGCTGCGGGTCACCGGGTTGAAGCCGGGGAGGTGACGGCCGGCCAGCGACCAGATGCCGAGTCCGACGAGCACTAAACCGATCACCACCGTGACGTAGCTGCACGGTGGCGGCAGCGGACACGGTGAGCAGGCCGAAGGCGCCAAACACCGTCATGAAGCCAAGCACCATTTCGATGGTGGCCACTCCCGCGCGGCGCAACGCCGTGAGCTGGCCGGTGGCATCGCCGCGCACGACCAGCGTCATATAGACAGGCAGCATCGCGAAGCCACACGGATTGAGCACTGCCACCAATCCGGCGCCGAACGCAAGTCCCATCAGACTTTGTTCCACGATGCGCGCATGCCCCTGTCTTGTCGGGCGACCCGGAACTGTCGTCTGTGTACGACACGAGCCAGACTGGCCCCGGGTTCAATCGCCTGTCAGTGACCCGAACCGGCCACCACCCGAGAATGGCCGGGTTGAGCGATGCGGCCGTGGACGGTGGGCTCGTAGGTTCGGCCCATGACCGAGACTGCCCGCGACGAATCCAGCACCGATCAGCGCCACACGTCCACCTACGCGGTGTGGCTGCGTGTCATGGCGTTGGTGTACGACCCGTTCGTCTGGCTGGGCGAGTTAGTCGGCATGCGACGCCGGCGGCGGGCGCTGGTGGCCGACGCCTTTGGGCGGGTCGTCGAGGTCGGCGCCGGAACCGGGCTCAACGTCCGGCACTACCCCGACAGCATCGACGAGCTCGTGTTCACCGAACCCGAGCCGGGTATGCGCCGGAAGCTGGCCCGGCGCCTCGAGCGGGTCGGGCGCACCGCGAACATCGTCGACGCGTCCGCGCTTCATCTCCCCTTCGCCGACGCCTCAGTGGACACCGTCGTCTCGACGCTGGTGCTGTGCACTGTCCCGGACCCCGAGGGCGCCCTTCGAGAGATCCACCGTGTCCTGCGCCCGGGCGGGCAACTGCTGTTCATCGAACACATTCGAGCGAGCTCACGATTCCTCGCGGCCTACCAGGACATGATGCTGCGTCCATGGCGTGGTTTCGCCGGCGGATGTGTGTGCAACCGTCCGACCCTGGATTTGATGCACTCCTGCGGATTCACCGTGCGGGCCGATGCCGCCGTCTGGCACGGGATGCCCGCGATTGTTCACCCGCTCGCGATCGGCCGGGCCACTGCATGAGGGCCATGCACTACGTGCACGCTGGGCTCGCCGGCCTCGCCGGATCCGGCTACGTGGTCGCCGCTGTGGTGTCAGCGGCACCGGCAAGCGCTGCGCCACAATGTAATTCGAGCATTCAATTCTGTGGTGACAACTCGCTGACGCCAGCGGCTTTCGCACCCGGTGCGCTGGCTCCGATCGTTCTCGTCGGCGAGGGCACGGCCGACCATCCGAACGGCGGACTGCTGATCGGCAACGGGTTCAGCCCAGACCCCGCGACGTGCGGTACGGCCTGCAACGGGGGCAACGGTGGCTGGCTGCTCGGTAATGGCGGAGTGGGCGCCAACGGCGGAAAGGGCGGCAACGCCGGATTGTTCGGCTCCGGTGGACGGGGCGGCAACGGGACCGCCGAGCATGTCGACGCAGGAATGGGCGGCCACGGCGGTGTCCTGATGGGCAATGGCGGCAACGGTGGTTTCGGTGCTCCCGGCGGTGGTTCCCGCGGTCGGGGAGGCGACGGCGGCATATTCGGTGGTCACGGCGGCGGAGGCGGGACCGCGGGAGACGGATCCGCGGGAAGCAACGGCGGGACCGACGGCCGAGGAGGCGACTCCGGCCCGTTCGGCGGGATCGGCGGCAACGGCGGCGACGGCGGACGCGGCGGCGGAAACCTCAGCAATGGCGGCGCCGGAGGCGCCGGCGGTAACGGCGGCCTGTTTCACGGCGGCGGCGGTGGTGGCCAGGGCGGTGACGGCGGCACCAACGCAGCCGGCGGTCAAGGCGGCCGCGGAGGCAACGGTGGCGTCATCAGCGGCCGGGGCGGATTCGGTGGCGATGCTGGAAATGCCAGCAGCAGTGGCGGTTTCAGTGGTGGTCGAGGCGGCGATGGCGGCGCCGGTGGCATCTTCGGTGTTGGCGGTGGCGGCGGCGACGGCGGTACCGGGGGCGGCACGACGAACGGCACCACAGGGCGTGGCGGCGACGGCGGCGCGGGTGGCAGCGGCGGAATGTCCGGCGGCGACGGTGGGGTCGGCGGCCACGGCGGCAGTGCGACCACCGGTACCGGCGGCCAGGGCGGCCGAGGTGGCCAAGGCGGTGCCGGAGTGATTTTCGGCGGCCACGGTGGTGCTGGTGGCCCCGGCGGGAACAGCGCATCCGGACCGGGCGGGGCCGGCGGCTCTGGGGCCAACGGCGGCACGGGGGTCGGTGGGACGACAGCAGGCCAGGGCGCGACGGCGGGCAGTCCGCCTGTCGGTGGCACCGGCGGCGCCGGCGCCCCGGCCGCCGGGGCGCCCGCCCCGGCGACAGCCCGCGCTAGCCGCTACTCGACGATGGCGTCCAGACGCTCGGTCACCCGAGCGAGTGCCGCGTCGAATACCTCCACCTTTTCCGAGCGCTTCTCACTGGCCGGCTGAGCGGCGCCGCGAGCTCCTTCCGCCTCGACCCGTGCTGCGCCTTGGCGGCGCAACAGGCTGAAGTTCTTCTCCCGCGCTTGCCGCAGGCGGTGCTGCAAATCCTTCAGCTGCTTGGCGTCCATGCGGGCCAGCGCCTCGGGGTGGCTCTCCCCGATCAGCGAGTCTTCCTGCGGAGTCAGGTTCACGTGGTGGTTGCTCACTGTTGTTTCATAACCCGGGCCGATCGCCCGGAAACGATGAATCGCCGCGCTGCTCGCCGAACCTTCCGCAAGGCGCCACACGATGTTTACCCCGCCCGATCCCGGGTTGCTGGAGTCGCACCATTAGGACGCCGTTCGTCGCTAGACTCCCCTGCACACCTCGGTCGGGAGACATCGCATGGGACACCATCGCGCCGCGCGTCCGCGCGCAAGCACCGCTGGAAGATGTGTCGGCCGCATCGGGGCCTTGGCTGTCGCGCTCGGGGTGGGCACGTTGATCGCCGGCGGCGGTGGCCTCGCGTGGGCCGACACCCCGACGGGTTCGGCGACCGGCCATGCCGCGCCCGGTCGCAGCACCAATCCGGTGGCCGGGGGCCAACTCGGCAAGACCAGGGTCGGCAACGGCGGGCGTCCCGCAGCACGTACACCGAGCGCACCCCGAATTGCCTTATCGCGCAACGCGAATGCTGCGGTGCTTGATCTCGTCAACGCACCTACCCAGACTCTGCTCGGCCGGCCTCTGATCGGCAATGGATCTGCAGGCACCGCGGCCCACCCCAACGGCGGAGCCGGAGGCCTGTTGTACGGCAACGGCGGAGCTGGCTGGAACAGCACCACCGACGGGGTCGCCGGCGGAAACGGTGGAGCCGCAGGACTGTTCGGCAGCGGCGGAGCCGGTGGTACCGGCGGTGCCGGCGCCAATGGCGGGCGGGGCGGCAGCGGCGGTCTGCTGTCCGGTGACGGCGGGGCCGGTGGACTCGGTGGGGCTGCGACGCTCGGCGTCAATGGCTCCAACCCCGGCAATGGTGGCGCTGGCGGCAGCGCTGTCCTGTTCGGCAGTGGCGGAGCCGGCGGCCAGGGCGGCGCGGGCCTCGCCGGGACGGCTGCCACCACACCAGACGGCGGAACGGCGGCCACGGGCACAGCCGGTCTGGCCGCCGGCAACGTCGGCGGTCCCGGTGGCGTCGGCGCCGACGGGACGGAGGGCCAGGTCGGCGGCACTGGCGGGGCTGGCTATAGCCCTGACGTTTCGCTGTCCGACGCCGACGCGGCCGGTGGTTCTGGTGGTATCGGTGGTGTCGGGGGTGGCGGCACGAGCGCCAGCAGCGCCGGCGGTACCAGAGGTGCCGGTGGCGCCGGCGGCAATGGCGGCCTGCTGTTCGGCAGTGGCGGTGGCGGAGGCCGAGGTGGTACCGGCGGCACCGGAGGTACCGGAGGCACCGCAGCCAACGGCGGTGGAGGCGGCGCGGGCGGTACCGCGACCACGTCCGGCAACGCAGACCTCAATGCGGTGGGTGGCGGCGGCGGAACCGGCGGCGTCGGCGGCGTCGGCGGGACTGGAGCTTCCGGCGGAACCGGTGGGGTCGGCGGGGACGGTGGCCGAGGCGGCCTGTGGTTCGGCGTCGGCGGCGCCGCCGGGACGGGTGGCACCGGCGGCATCGGTGGAGAGGGCGGTCTCGGCGGCGACGGTGGGCAGGGCGGCGATGGCGGAAGTGCGTTCGCGTTCAGCGGCGGCAACGAGTTCGGGATCGGTGGCGACGGCGGAGCCGGCGGAAGCGGTGGTGTCGGCGGCGCGGGCGGCCAAGGGGGCACGGGCGGTGCGGCCGGCTCAGCGGGACAGGGCGGCCTCGGCGGTCATTCCGGTTCGACCGGTCTCATCGGTGCCGCCGGCTCCGGAGGAAGCGGTGGCGCCGGTGGCACCGGCGGCCACGGCGGCTCTGGCGGGGTGACCGGAAAGCTTCCGTCGTCCCCCGACAACCCCGCGATCGGACCGTCGGGCAGCACGGGTGGCACGGGAGCGCACGGCGGCCAAGGTGCGACCGGCGCTTCCGGTGCGTGACTCCACTCCCCTACATCATTTGACCCATACCTCGATTGGGCGAACACATAGTTCAGCCGAAGCCCATGTGTCCCTGTGCGCCATACGTTGAGCCACATGAACACGATCACAGGCATCACGAAGTTGGCGGTCTACGGCGCACTGTTCGGCGGCATCGGCGCTGCCGCTCTCGGTATCGGAACCGGCCTGGCACAAGCCGACTCCGCGGTGCCCGCGGTTACCCACCAGGTCCAGTCATACGACCGCGGTGACCAGGAAGTCGTGGAGCGGGGTCACCCGATCCCGATCCAAGGCGACGACAGCGGCACCCACGTCCCCGGCTCTGTGCACACGGCTCACCCGACAAGCGTCGGCCACCCGATCAGTGCGGATCGCGGCAGATAAAGCCGCGCCGGACCTACCATTCGACCAACCGAGGAGACGCTGATGACGCAGTCTGTGACTGCCAACGAAGCAGCCGACGAATTCTGCGAAGACTGCGGCTATGAGCCGGCGCTCAAGCGGACACTGAATGGCTTTCAGGTGTTTGCCATTTCGTTCGCCTCGCTGTCCGTCGCGGTCGGCATCTTCGCCACCTATGACGACGTGCTGCGTGATTCCGGACCGGTCGGCATCTGGCTGTTCCCGATCGTCGCCATCGGACAGATCCTGGTGGCGTTGGTGTACGCGCAGTTCGCCGCCCGCATCCCGTTGAGCGGTTCGTCGTATGCGTGGGCGTCGCGCCTGGCCAGTCCGAAGATCGGATGGTTCTTCGGCTGGCTCGCAGTCCTCAGTGCGGTCGCCAGTCCGGTGACGATCGACAACGCCCTGGCCAGTCAGTGCCTGATGCCACTTCTGGGCATGGAGCCGAACGAGACCACCGCGCGCATCATCACAGTGATCGTGTTGGTGATTCAGGCGATCCTGGCGATCGCCGCTACACGCATCGTCGGGTGGGTCAACTCGCTGTCGGTCGGTGTCGAGCTCGGCATTCTCCTGGTTATCGGTATCGCGTTGACCATCGCCATAGTGGTGAGCGGCAACGCCGCACCCGCCAACCTGTTCTCTCGCGGTATCACCGAAGGGAACCCGAACTTCTGGGCCATCGGCGGTGGGTTGATGGCCGCATCGATCATGGGCCTGTCCACTCTCGTCGGCTTCGAGACGGCGTCGAATATGGCTGAGGAGGCCAAGAATCCGACACGCAGCGTTCCGCGCGCGATCATCGGATCCGTGACGGCTGCCTCGGTTCTCGGGATGGTGTTCGTCATCATCCTCACGGTGTCGATCACCGACATGGCGAAGGTCTCCAACACCGAATCTCCGGTCGCCGAAATCATGAACCAGCGCTTCGGACCCGGGTTCGAGCGGCCATTACTCGCCGCCATCACGCTCGCCTTCTTCGGCGCCGCGTTGGTCAGCATGGTGTCAGGCGCCCGCTACATCTATGCCATGTCCCGCGACGGACGCTTTCCTGCCAGCAAGGTGATGGGACGGGTCAATGCGAAGACACGCACCCCGATTCCGGCGACGGTCCTGGTGCTGGCCGTCGGTGTGATCCTGATGGCGCTCATGCCGGGAGACGCTCTGCTGCAACTGATCATGGCCGGCGCGATCGTCACGATCTTGCCCTACCTGATGACGATCGTCCTGTACCTGGCGACCCGCCACAAGCTCGACCGCAAACCGGGCGGGTTCGACCTCGGCCGCTGGGAATGGCCGGTCGCGATCGGAGCCCTTGTGTGGGTGATCATTTCACTGTTCGTGGTGATCGCGACATCACCGACGTCGGCGCCGATCGTGCTCGCCTTCGGGTTGTCCGCCGCCGGGCTGCTGTACTTCGGCTACATGTGGAAGTTCAACCGCACCGTTCTCGAGCATGAGCCCGGCGATCCCAACATGTTCGAAGAGGTGAAGTGATCATGACCGCAAGCACCGTTCTCACCGGCCAGGTGGTCCGTCCCGGTGACGCCGACTATGCCGATGCCAGCAGGGGCTGGAACCACTTCTTCACCCACCGGCCGGCGGCCGTTGTGTACGCGCTTAGCACCGAGGACGTAGTCAACGCGCTGACATGGGCACGGCAGCAGAATGTTTCGGTACGAGTCCGCAGCGGCGGCCACGCGCTGGAAGGTTGGTCCGGCGTCGACGACGGCGTCGTCATCGACGTCAGCAAGATCAAATCAGTGACCATCGACGCGCAGGCACAGACAGCCACCGTGGGGGCCGGACTCAACCAGCTGGAGGCGGTCACCGGGCTGGGCGCGGCGGGGTTCGCAGCGCCCACCGGAACCGAAGGAAGCGTCGGGCTGGTCGGCGCGACGCTCGGCGGCGGCTTCGGCTTGTTGACCCGCATGTACGGGATGGCCTCGGACAACCTGCTGGCGGCCGAGGTCGTGGTCGCCTCAGCTGACGGTGGTGCTGACGTGGTCATTGCCGATGACGAGCACAATCCGGACCTGCTGTGGGCGCTGCGTGGAGCCGGCAACGGCAACTTCGGAATTGTCACGTCGCTGACGTACCGGATTCATCCCCTGACGCAGGCGATCTTCGTTGTGGCGACCTGGCGCGGGCTGGACCACCTTGAAGCGGTCTTCGACGAGTGGCAGCGGTGCGCGCCGTACGTCGACAACAGAATGACCAGTCAGCTGGAGATCGAGGGCGACCGGGTCGGTCTCCATGCCGTCCTCGCCGGCGGCTCGGAAGTCGAGGCGCTGCAGCTACTTTCACCAATCCTGGCGATCGGAAGCCCCGACGTCATGGTGCAGGACGCGAGTTGGCCAAAGATCTACGCGGGCTTCCAGATACCCATCGAGGAGGAACCGGCCAACTGGAAGTTCACCTCGCAGTTCATCACCGAACCGATGCCGCCCGAGGCGGTGCGCATCATCGCCGAGTTCATGGCGAAGGCGCCGGCGGGGTGCAACTACTTCACCAATGCGTTCGGCGGTGCGGTCGCGGCCAGTGAACCCTCGAACGGCTCGGCCTTCGCGCACCGCAGTGCGCTGTACTACGCCGAACCGGGTGCCGGCTGGGGTGTCCGCGGCGGCGCACCTGCTTCCGATGACGAGACCGCAGCGGCTCTTGGGTGGGTGGCCGAGATGAGCGAGGCCTTGGCGCCCTACGTCAACGACGCGTACGTCAATGTGCCCAACGCCGGTATGCCGGATTGGGAGCACGCGTACTGGGGCGCCAACGTCGACCGGTTGCGGCAGATCAAGGCGACCTACGATCCGGACGACGTGTTCACCTACGAGCAGAGCATTTCAGCGGGCTAGCCGCCGTTCATCAAGTCCGCGAGGAAACCCGGCAGCCGGCCTGCGCCGAAGTCGTAGAACCGCGCCCACAGCGGCGTGATCGAAATGCGCACCATCTCCGGATATGTCGAGTGCACGGCGCGTTCGAACTCGGCGAGCTCCTCACCGCTCATCGAGTTGCGCGCGGACGCCAAATACTCCTCGGTGACGCCGTCGACTGTCTCGAGCGTCGCCAGACCGCGCACAAGGAGCGCCTTGGCATTTTCCGGGGACGACCCGCCGTCGATCGTAAGAGCCACCTGCGGACGAACGGCCAGCGCGCGGGCTTTCGGTGAGGTCGGCGCCGTGGACACGACGATGCGGTCACCGGTCCAGTAAAAGCCGACGGGAATGACCCGCGGAAAGCCATCGTGGCCGTTGTAGGCCAGCCGGGCCATCGAACCGCCGAGCAACATCTGAGCGCCGGGATGATTGAGCTCGTCCGCCAACTGCTGCGTGTCCATCATGCAGGCGGCGCCGGCTGCAGCGGTCCGATGTAGCTCCCCGGATGGCTCGCGGCATCCTGTCGCGCGACCGGAACGCCACCGGCGATCCACGGAGCTTCCAGTCGCCCGGGTGAATTCGGCAGACTCACCGCGATCGTGTTCGGGACCCAGCCATTGGGCTCGGCCAGGAAGGTCAGGCGGCTGGCGGCGGAGGCTCCGGGCCCGAGTGTTACAGGTTGCGGGTCGCCGGCCTGTTGCGGCAGTTGGTAATCCGGACCCCACATCGGGTCGTCGGGGCCGATGAGGTCGACAACCGGATAGCCCTGAAGTTCGCAGGGCTGCGCTGAGGTGTTGGTGACGATCAGGTCGAAGTGGATCTGCGTGGCATCCCCCGGCGACGCGGGCGCACTTGTGCTCAGGCTCAGTGAATCGACAGCGCACGCGGGCAGGGCTGATGCGGCAGGACTCGCCACTACAGCAATGCTGACCGTCGCAACCGCCACCAGGACGGCACCTCTGAGCGAGTGTCTCGAGACCATCGCGACGCCCCTTTCCGCTTTGAGAAGTCTCCCACGAATTTCTGACGCAGTTTCTGGCGGAACAGCCCGCGGTGGCGTGGCGTTAGGTTGGACTGACGGACAGCTCCACCGTTCGGCTCTCCCCGCTCGGTGTACGACGACGATGTCGGAGGAGACATATGTGCGGAATTTTCGCCACGATGACGCGTCGGAACCTTCCGACTGATCGACGTGACGCGGCCCTGAAACTCCTGGAGCATCGCGGGCCGGACGGTACCGGCACATGGACGTCCCGTGACGGACAGTGGACGCTCGGGCACACGCGCTTGTCGATCATCGGCTTGAACAACGGCACCCAACCCATGACGAGCCCGGACGGCGCGGTTCACATGGTGGTCAACGGCGAGTTCTACGGTTACCGCGAGATCCGTGAGCATCTGCGGGCGAACGGTTACCGCTTCGCCACCGAGAGTGACAGCGAAATTGCGCTCCATCTGTACCACGAGCGCGGGATGCAAGCACCTGCGCTGCTGCGGGGTGAATTCGCGGTGATCATCGCCGATGAACGTCAACGGGCGATGTTTGCGATCCGTGACCGCTTCGGGGTGAAGCCGCTCTACTACGCCGTGGTGAACGGCGAGGTGTTCTTCGCCTCCGAGATCAAAGCGCTTCTGGCCCTTGGCGTACCGGCCGCGTGGGATCTCGAGGGCGCGACGGGCGGATTCGGCAGGACTCACGAGAAGACGGAGTTCGCCGGGATCAGCACGGTGCCGCCGGGCTGCTATGCCGTGGCCCGCACGGTGGTGTCCGCATCTATCCGTATTGGGATTGGGAGATGCCGACCGCGGAGCAGACGCGGGCAGACCGGCGCACCGAAGCGGAGGTCGTCGAGGAGTTTCGCGAAGCGTTACGTGAGTCCGTCCGGCAGCGCCTCGTCGCCGATGTCGAGGTGGCCTCGTACTTGAGTGGCGGCATCGACTCGTGCCCGGTACTCGGGCTTGCGCAGCAGGAGATGGACCGGCCGATCCGCGCGTTCACGCTGACGTTCGAGAACCCGCTGTATGACGAAGCCACCATCGCCGAGGCTCAAGCCAAACACGTTGGGGCGGAATACCATCCGATCCCCATCACCGGCCGTGAGATCGCCGAAGCATTCGCCGACGCGGTCTGGCATGCCGAGACGCAGATGTTCAATGGCCACGGTATCGCCAAGTATCTGCTCAGCCGGGCCGTTCAAGCCGCGGGCATCAAAGTGGTGTTCACCGGTGAAGGCTCCGACGAAATGCTGGGTGGCTATCCGTTCTTCCGGGTCGATGCGTTGAATGACGACCCGACGTTAAGCGCCGCCGAGAGGTCGGTGCTGCTCGATCAGATGCTGGGTGCCAATGCGGCGACGCGGGCGTTGATGATGCCGCAGCAGGTGAGCAGCACGGAGATGCAGGCGGTGGAGCGCAGGCTAGGCTGGCTCCCGGCGACGCTCAATGTGGCTGCGACGCAAACCAATAGCGTAGGGCCGTTACTTCGTGATGATCTGCCCTCCTACGTCAAGGAGTACCGGCCGCTGGTCTCGGCGCTGGACCGTTTGCCGCTGGCGCAACGCATCGCCGGCCGCGACCGCCTGAATCAAATGCTCTACGTCAACGCCAAAACCGTGTTGCCGAACTTCATCCTGAATTACCTCGCCGACCGAATGGAGATGGCGCATTCCATCGAAGGACGGGTGCCGTTTCTGGACCATCGCGTTGCCGAGGTCGCGGCCCGCGTGCCGGTGACCATGAAGGTCAAGGGCATTCGCGAGAAGCACGTCCTGCGTGAGGCGACCAAGGACGTGTTGATACCCGAGGTCTATGACCGCCAGAAGCATCCGTTCACGACACCTCCGACCCGGAACCCCGACGACCCGATGCTGGCCTTCTACCGAGACACGTTCGCATCCCGGGCCGCCAAGGATCAGCCGATCTACGACATGAAGAAGGTGACCACGGCACTCGACCACCTGCTGGACGTCCCCGACGATCAGCGCATCGCGGTGGAGGGCGGCCTACAGCGCGTCGCCAGCGTGGTTGTGATGCACGAACAGTTCTCGATGGCGTGACACGCCCGGCCATCACATCGCTTTGGTGGAGTTGATCAGCCTGCTGCAACGCCGGTCGGCGGTTCATCCGCTTCAGGCGGAACAGGGACGACCACAGTGATTGCCGTGCTCCCGCCGTGGCCATCCGAGACCGAGATGGTGAAGCTGTCATGGGTCACCGAGAACGGTGCCCCCAAAGCCGCTGCCAGGTGCCGTTGGTCGGCCGTCGGGTTGTAGGTGAACGAGCCGTCACCGAAGACGTCGACGAAACCGCCGCCCACGCTGGTGGGACTCGAGCTGTAGCTCAGCGTGTCCAGATCGGGATCGGTGACCCCGGTGACGGTTCCACCGACAAACCCAATGATCTCGTCCACTGCCAGATCGGTCACCGCACCGCCAACCGGATTCGCGTTGGCCGGGCTCACGGGCACGCTGATCGTCCGGGCGGTGGAACCGCCGTAGCCGTCGTTAACGGTGACGGTGAAGCTGTCCGTTTTGGCGGCATCCGGCGCGTTGTCCGCGGCTGCGGCATGGCGGATCTCGGCCGTGGGCGCATACGTGAACGAACCGTCCGGCTCGATGGTGATCAGGGCCCCGAGCGCGCTTGTGGCCGGTCCGACGAACTGGAGAATGTCCTGATTCGGATCACTGGCGTCGATACGGCCCGAGACAGTGCCGTCCGCGGCCGGCATGTCATCTGAATAACCGGAAATGGTCGGCGGCTTGTTGATCGGCGCGACCTCGACAGTCACCACCGTGGTGGTGGCGTCAGGCCCACTGACACCGAATCGCTGTGCGTACGAATGGATTACTGCTTGGATGCGGCCGAGAAGACCGGGCAGCCGGTAGAGGCGGCCGTTGTCTGCGGTGACGCTGAAGCTCACCGAACCGCCCAGGTGTGCGGTATCCGCGTCGGGTGTGACGCTGAAGGTGCCGTCGGGGTTGACGCGCACCACCGCGTTACCGGGTTGGCCGACCGTATAGGCCACACCTCCGGCCGGCGCGCCTCCACCGTGAAGATCGCCGGCCACGACACCGGTGACGGGATCTTCGGAGTGTTGGACGGGTGTGATCACCGGAGGCTTGTTGAACAGTGTGTAGCGCACCTCGCGACCGACCCAGCCCAGAACATCATGGGCTACCGACAATCTCGGGGGCGGCATCACGTGCCGCCGATCGGCGACCGCGGCCGCATGCGGTATCCGACTCGCCGAGACGATCGTGCGGTCGACACCGCCGGACGCCTGAATTGGCTTTACCACCTTCGCTTTCGGCGAGCCGAAGCCCTGGCCGGTCGGCGCTGCCGGCCCAGGATCACCGGTCGCCGCAGTGCTGCTTTTGCCGCTGTGCCCGGAGTCGGCTTCTGCTGTCGGCGTTCCGTGCGCCAAGGCCACGCCGATGCCGACAGTGATCGCGCCGGCGCCGAGCCAAGCGACCGCCGCCGCCTGGCTGCGAGTGGCACCGTCAGCGCTTTTTTCAACGGCGGATGAAATCATGACGCGAGCGTAAACCTCGCGGCGACGTATTTCAATAGCCGTTGAAATGATACCGTCTGAATATGCCTTCACGTGCGACGATGGAGAAGCGACGAGGCAGGCGCCATGGCGAACCTGTCTCACGGGACGTCGTCCTGCGCGCAGCCAAGCGCCAGTTCGCCCAACAGGGCTACGAGAAGACGACATTGCGCGCGATCGCCGACGAGGCGCATGTGGACCCGTCGATGGTGCTCTATCTGTTCGGTTCAAAGGCGGAATTGTTCCGCGAGTCGATGAAGCTGGTTCTCGACCCGAACCTCTTCACCGACCAGTTGACAGCCGGCGATGACGACGAGTTGGGTTTTCGCATCGTCCGCGCCTATCTGAGCATCTGGGAGCAACCCGACACCGCTGCGAGTATGGTGTCGATGCTGCAGTCCGCAACCTCGAATAGCGATGCGCACGAAGCATTTCGGGACTTCTTGCACAGTTACGTGATGACCGCTGTCGCCGATGCGCTGGGCGGCACGGACGAGGCGCGGCTTCGGGCCATGCTCGCGGCGACCAGCCTCGTCGGCACGGCGATGCTCCGCTACGTCATGCAGGTGCCGCCGTTGTCGACGTTGACCGCCGACGAGGTGACCACACTGATCGGCCCCAGCGTCCAGCGCTATCTCAGCGCGCCGGCGAAGGAACTCGGGGTGCCGCCCCTTCACACCGATTAGCGTCGAGCTCGATGCCCGTCCAGAAAGTCAGCGACTACACTGCCCGCGTCAATCGAGGGGACGGTCGGCTCAGCCCCGGTGCGCGCCCAGAGGCCGAAGACCAATAGGGGCCCGATCAACGCAATCAACTTCTGCAGCGGGTCACCCACGGACAGGTTCCCGTTCTGCTGATGCGCGGCAATGACTTCCGCGGCGTTGCGAAGATTGGGCATGAGCGCCGCCATCGCACCGCGCAGTTCGGGAGTGCGCGGCACCTCCCCGAGAAGGGTCGCGACCACACCGCCGTACTTGTCGGCGGTGTCGACGTATGCCCGCACCAGTGCGGCCAGATCCGCCGTCACATCGGCACTGACGCCCACGCGCGCAAACGGTGAATCGGCCAAGACGTGCGTCAGGGCCGCGTTGATCAGCGCGCCCTTCGCGCGGTACCTACGGAACAGGGTCGCCTCGTTGACCCCCGCCCGCGCCGCGATCTCCTGGGTGGTGGTGGCGCGATAGCCGGACTCGGCGAGGACGGCGACCGTCGTCTCGAACAGCTGGTCTTCATCGATGCGTTTGGGCACCGGCCCATCTTATTGCAAGTAACCACTTGCAATAAGGCTGGAGCGGGGCTACGGTTCGGACGCCCGACGGCGACGGTCACAACCGAGAAGGGATTGTCACGTGATATCCACCAGAGTGCCACCGGCTTCGGTCTCGCGAGCAGTCGAAAGAGCTCGCCATCTTATGTCTCGTCTCGACCACCATGCGGCACCGCCGGCCGCCGTGATGATGGAACTGATGATGGGCGCATGGATCGCTCAAAGTATCACTGCTGCAGTCGATTTAGGAGTCGCCGATGCGCTGGAAGACGGTCCTGCGTCGGGCGACGAATTGGCACGCCAGCTCGGCGTCGATGCAGATGCGCTCAAGCGGGTACTGCGCGCGTTGATCGGAATCGGTATCTTCCGGAAGCGGCGCGACGGCCGCTACGAACTGAACGCGCTCGCGGACACGTTGCGAACCGAGTCTCCGGTCTCGATGGCCGGCATGGCCCGATGGGTGGGGTCGCCGCAACACCGAGAGCATTGGAGTCATCTGACCGACGCCATCCGGACGGGAAATGCGGTGGTGCCCGCGGTGCGCGGTAAACCCGTCTTCGAATACCTCGCCGGCGAAGCCGAACTCGCGGAGATCTTCAACGCGGCGATGACTGGCGTCTCCGACTTCGCGATCGCGCCGGTGGTCGCCGCGTACGACTTCACCGGCTTCGACACCATCGTGGATGTCGGCGGTGGGCATGGCCGATTGCTCACCGCCATTCTCGAATCCGCGCCACAGGCACGGGGAGTGCTCTTCGACCTGCCTGAGGTTGTCGCGAAAGCGCCGGCTTTGCTCAGAAAGCACGGAATTGAGAAGCGCGTCCACATCGTCGGCGGCTCGTTCTTCGATGCAGTCCCTGCCGGCGCGGACGCTTATGTGCTCAAGAACGTGATCCACGATTGGCCCGACGACGACGCAGTGCGCATCCTCCGTACTGTGCGCGCGGCTGCCGGCCCGAACGCACGAGTGCTGTTGATCGAGTTCGTCATTCCGGACCACGACAGAAATTTTCACGGTAAATGGGTGGATATCGAGATGCTCGTCGTCGCCAATGCCCGCGAACGGACCGCTGCCGAATACGGCCGACTGTTCACCCAGACCGGATTTCGGCTGAATCAGGTGGTGGATACCGTCGGCCCCATCAGCGTCGTGGAGGCTATCGCGGTCTAGCTTTCGCGCTCACGCGATGACGCCCGACCCCCGCAGCGTGTCCTCCTCGTGGGCGCGGCCGACGATGTCGAGTACTTCCCTGGTGTGTTCACCCAATTTCGGTGCGGGACCGGCCAGCTGGGCCGGAGTTCCGTCGAAGATTGCGGGATGCCGTGGGATGCGCACTCGTCCGACGACGGGGTCGTCACGTTCCTCGAACAACCCCATCGCGATCGCGTGCGGGTCGTCCGGCAGCTCGGAGGGTGGCACGATCATCGCGTACGGCACGTCCGCGGCTTCGAACCTCTCGGTCGCCTGACGCACCGTCAGCTTCTCCGCACCGGCGTAACACGCCGCCATCACCTCGGCCATCAACGGGCGATGCTGGTTGCGCAGGTCGGCGGTGCGCAGCCGGGGATCATCGGCACCGGGCGCATCCAGGCAACGGCACATGCCCGTGAAGTCCGAATCCGAAATCGGCGTCACCACGCCCCATCCGTCGATGAACCGGAACGGCTTGAATCCTGATGTGAAACTTGACGGTTGAGAGTTGTCCGAGTCGAGCAGGACTTCGTTGCCTGCCGCATCCGTCCACAGGAACGACACGACCGCATCGACCATCGAAACGTGCACATGCTGTCCCCCGCGTCCGCTCGCGCGGGCGAACAACGCGGCGGTCACGGCCTGGCTGGCATACAGCGCGGTGACCTTGTCGGCGATCACCTGCTGAAGGAAGATCGGCTCCCCGACGTCAGGCGACGCTTGGCTGGACGCGACACCGCCGTAGGCCTGAATCACCGTGTCGTACGCGCTGCGGTCGCGATACGGCCCGACCTCACCAAATCCGGTGAGTGAGGTGTAGACGACGTCGGGGTTGACCGCGACCACGTCGGAGTAGCCGAGGCCAAGCCGATCGGCCACGCCGGGCCGGAAGTTTTGGATCACCACATCCGCCTGTGCCGCCAGTTCGAGCGCGATCTCCCGTCCGGCGTCCGTGCGGACATCGACCGCGATCGACTTCTTACCGCGGTTGCACACCCGAAAGACGGCACTCAACCCGTTCACGCTCGGGCCGATCCAGCGCAGGATGTCGCCGATGTCCGGCCGCTCCACCTTCACCACGTCGGCGCCCTGATCGGCGAAGAGAGCGCCGATGTAGGGACCGGTGAGCGCGAGTGACAGCTCCAGGACGCGGATACCGCTCAGCGGTCCAGCGTGTTCCATGCCAACCCCCTTATCGTCCCGTGAATCGCGGCGCACGTTTGTCTGTGAACGCCGCGAGTCCTTCCTTGGCGTCCTCGGAGCGCATGACTTCCACGACGAGTCGCTGTTCGATCTGACGGGCGTCGGCCTCGTCGAGCCAGCCAGTGGCCACGATGGATGCCTTCGCGTTCCGCACTGCCAGTGGACCGTTCGCGCACACCTTCGCCGCGAGCTCGCGTGCCTTCTCCAGCGATCGACCCGTGGGAACGACATGACCGACCAGACCGAAGTGATAGGCCTCCGCGGCCGTCAACGGCTCGCCGGTCAGAATCATCTCCATCGCCTTGGTGTAGGGAATTTGGCGCTTCAGGCGAACCGTCGATCCGGCGCCGGCGATCAGCCCCCACCACGCCTCCGGCAGCCCGAATACGGCATGTTCCTCGGCCACCCGAATATCGGTCTGCTGCAACATCTCACAGCCGCCGCCCAGGCACGCCCCATTGACGGCCGCGATCAGCGGCTTGGCCAACGAACGGGTCAATAGCAGGCCGTCGGTGATGACGCTGCCCTCAGACGGGCGTTCCGGCCGCGGCGCGGAACCCTTGTCGGACGGCCCGCGAACCATCCATCCGTCGGCGAGATCTCCACCCACGCAATACGACGAGCCCTCCCCGGTCAGGATCGCCGCGCGGATGCCATCGTCGGCGTCGATCTCGTCCCAGGCCTGGGCCATCAACATGAGCATCGACGGCGTCAGGGCGTTCTGCCGACGCGGGTTGTTCATCGTCAGCACGACGACGCTGCCATCGCGCTCGACCTTCAGGTGCGGCTCGTCGGCCGAGCTCATCGATCAGTTCTCCACCAGGTCGGCCAGCGGCTCCGTCTCATTGAGCCAGTGCCGTCCGGCCTGGCGCGCCATCTCCCACTTGGGGATACTCACCGCGTCGTCCTGGCCGAGGTCCGCGGGCGTGGGGCCGATGCGCTGCACCAGCGGCGCGAGCGCCTTCTGGTCGAAGTTGTAGATCTCGGCCGCGGCCAGCCCCAGCATCTGCCGAGTCTCGTCGATGGGGATGTCCCAGAAGGTGTGCCGCAGCCACTTGCGGGTGTTCGGCCAAGTTCCTTCCGGGTGGGGATAGTCGTTGCCCCACAATATGTTCGGGACACCGATTTCGTATCGGCGGGCCAGTTCCCGGCGCTCGGTGGTGGTGGCCCCGATGAAGCAGTTCCGGTCGAAGTACGCCGAGGGCGGCATCGTCAGATCGCCCTCGAGCAGCTTGCTCATCTTCTTCGCCGAGTGCTCGCGCAGAAAGCGGGTGTCCATCAGCCAGAGCAGATCGTTGGCCCAGAACGCACCGCACTCAGTGGCGCCCCAACGCAGTTGCGGAAAACGCTCGAATACCCCGGCCCACAAGGCGAACCACAGCGGCCTGGCTCCCCACCACCGCACCTCGGTGGTGTAGATGCCCAGGTGTTGTCCGTAGTCCGCACTCGGGGCCGGACCAACGTGGGTGTGCACCGGCATGTTCAGGTCCTGGCAAGCGGCCCAGACCTTGTCGTAGCGCCGATCGTGGTAGGGCGGGTAGTCACCCCACAGCACCGGGATCAAGATCCCGCCCCGCAGCCCCGACTCGGCGGCGCGGTTGATCTCGGCCACCGCCGCGTCAACGTCGGCGAGGATCGGGATCACCGCAACCCCGGCCCGCCGTTCCGGGCTGTGGCTGCACAACTCGGCCAGCCAGCGGTTGTGCGCCCGCGCCCCCGCCATGGCACGGCCCGGGTCCAAATCTCCTGATTGGCCCAAACCGGCACCAAAGGGTGCGCCGGCGACCCCTGTCACCGCGTCGGCGTCGGGGAAGATGACTTCACCGGCCACGCCGTCGCCGTCGAGTTCTTTGTCTCGTTGCCGGACGTCCCACCCACCGGTGATGCCCTCGCCGTGTTCCTCGAACCAGGTTTGCGCGAATTCTTCGTCGATGAACCCGCCGGCCTGTGCCGCCGCTTGCTTTTCGGCGAGATATGCCTCGAAGTCCTCCCGATACTCGCGGTCGACGTACTCGCGGTACATCTCGGTGGGAAGTTCGGCGTGAGTGTCTGCGGAGATGATGAGGTACGGGGCCGCGTTGTTCATGAGGGTCCTCTCGATTACCAGGTGCGAATGGGATCGGGCTCGAAGACGGTGCTGCTTGCACCCGCGGGTACCTCGGCCAGCGGCTCGGCCACCTCGGCCACCGTCGGGCCGATGCGATCGGCCAGGGGCTGCAAGGCCGCCAGGTCGAAACCGTAGACAGCGGCCGCGTTCCCGCCGAGCATGGCCGCCACCTCTTCGGCAGGAACGTCGGAGAAGGTGTAGCGCAATGCTTCTCGGGTGAAGAAACCCGTCCCTTCCAGATGCGGATAGTCACTTCCCCACATGATGCGGTCGACGCCGATGTCATGACGCTCGGCGCATTCCACGGGACGCATGAAACTGGCACCGACATAGCACTGCCGGGACCAGAACTCGCTGGGCTTGAGGCTCAGCGATCCGGCGGTGGGGCCGGCGAAGCGGGCGATCGCCGAGCCCTCGCGCGCGTAGCGGGCCGCCGCGACGTCGAGCGAGTCCAGAGTGGCCGGGATCCACCCGGCACCTTGCTCGGTGAAGACGACGGTGAGGTCTGGATGGCGATCCATGGCGCCACTGAAGATCAAGTGCCACAGCGCTCGATGGGCGAACCAGTGCGTTTCGTACACCCATATCGCGAACGAGCTGCCCCAGCCATCGAGCGGGCTCGGTCCGGCGTTTCCGCCGTGGTGGTTGACCACGACGCCCGCCTCGGCGCACGCCGCCCACAGCGGTTCCCAATGCTCGGCGTAGAGCTGCGGGATCGTCGAGCCGGGCGGGATACCGGGTAGCAGAACACCGCCGCGCAGACCAAGTTTGGCGATCTGCTTGATCTCGCCGACGGCGCCGTCGAGGTCTTGGAGCATGACCTGTCCCACCCCGGCACGCCGCTCGGGTGAGAGGGAACAGAAGTCGGCGAGCCACCGGTTGTGTGCACGCAGGCCGGCGCAGCGTAATTCCAGCTCGCGCGCGGTCACCGGTGGCGTGGCCGCCAGGCTCGACGACGGGAAGAACGGCGGAATGGTGTTGGGGTAGATGACCTCTCCCGCGACACCTTCGGCGTCCAAGTCCGCATTGCGGCGATCGCTGTCCCAGTTGCGTTCGGCATCAGCATCGGCGAGGTCAGCGAACGGGTTGACGTATGTCTTTGCCCAGCTGTCGAATTCGTCGCGAAAGTCTGGATCGAGATAGTCGCGATAATCGAGCAGGTCGGCACCGGCGTGGCAGTCGGCCGAAATGACGGTGTACCGGTCCATCGGCTACACCCGGGTCGGCTCGGGCGTCGGCGCGGCGAGCAGCGCCACGTCGTCGTAACGCTGGTGCACATAGGGCAACAGCCACTCGGCAGGCACTCGTTCGGCGATCCTGCCCACCTGCACGGTGCGCCGACGGCACCAGGTGATCGACTTGATCTCCCGCACAACGATATCGGCCACCGGATCCAGCGGCGACTCTCCCAGCTCGACAGTGCCGTCGATGTTCTCCAGCACCTCGTAGTGCCGGTGATATTCGCCGTACACCAGATGCGGGTCGGTGATGCCGTCGCCGTCCGGGGCGCGCAGGAACTTGAAGTAGAACTCGGTGTTCACCTGATCGGGCGGCAACTCCGCCGGCCCGGTGACGCGACCGCGCACGGTGATGAGCGGATAACCCAGCCGGGCAACGGTTGCGGTGACGACGTCAGCGTCGCGGTCGACACGGATGTCGGCCAGTTTCTTCGGCTCGCCGAACGTCTCCCGTCCGCCGGTGACAGACTGTTCGGTGGACTGCGGCATGAACAGCGGGTAGTCGCCTTCGACATCGCCATGACGGGCCGTCACCGAGAACACCGCCGATCCGAAGGGTGGCCTGCCGTCGATCTGCACCCGCTGCAGCGAGATTCGCACCAGGGGCTCGGCCGCCGGTTCCAGCGGCTTGGGCAGTACCGCGGCGACGATGTCCGGATCGGTGAGGTACGTGACCGTGACGGCCTCGGTGGCGATGGGCGCCTTGGTGGCGTCGATCTCGTGGTCGACGCGTGCCTCAGGCGGACGCGGGCCGTAGCGAACCTCGTTGGCGCTCATCACTTTCCTCCTTCGGTTGCGGCTGTCTTCGCGGCGCTCTTGCCGAGAACGTCGACGAGGTAGTCGGGCTCGCCGCGGGTGATGATCGATGCCGCCTTTTTGCTCACCACGTCATCCGACGGAGCGGGCGGTCCCATCATCCAGAAGCGGTCCGCCCGAATTCCCTCGACAACCTGGTCGGCGACGGTCTCCAGCGGCGTGAATTCGATGTGCACGCCTGCGGATTCGAATCGGTCCACCACTCGCGCCAGTGTCTGATCGGGGGTGCGGCGTTCTTGGGTTGCCGCGTACTGCTGCGGGCGATGCCGCCACGACTCCCAGATACCGGTGTTCAAGAAGCCGCCCGGGAACAGCACGTGCGCCCGCACACCGGTGCCCGTCATTTCCAGGTGCGTGTAAAGACTTTCGGTGAGGCACAGCACGGCGGCCTTGGTCATCGGATAGACGGCAGTGGCCGGCCCGCCCATCGCACCACGAGCGATCGGCGCGAATCCCCCATTGCCCGAACACGTGTTCACCACGTGGCCTTCACCCTGCTCGAGCAGGATCGGCACGAACGCCTTGATGCCGTGGATGACGCCGAGCACATTGACGTCGATGCCCCAGCGCCAGTCGGCGAGGTCGTGCTCCCACATGTACCCCTCGGAGACCGCCCCGGTGCCGGCGTTGTTGCACACCAGATGCACGGCGCCGAAGCGATCGAGCGCCTGCTTGGCGAGCGCCTCCACCGAGGAGTAGTCGGTCACGTCGGTGACCACACCGATCGCCTCGATGCCCTCGTCCGTCAACGCTCGGGTTGCCTCGTCGAGCGGATCTGGGAGGACGTCGGCCAGCACCACCTTCATGCCTTCTTGGCCGAACCGTCTGCCCATCGCGCGGCCGATCCCGCCCGCACCCCCGGTTACGACGGCGACGTTGCCTCGTAGGTCATTCATTGTGGGCATCGTCACATGGTCGCGTATAACACCGCAACCAGTCGCATTATGCGACCATCGGCAGATGCCACCCCGTCCATCTCCGCAGACCGCGCGGGTGGTGAACCTGTTCGAGCACCTGGCCGGCGACGGAAGCAAGGGCCTGACGCTGGCTGAGGTCTCGCGTCACTTGAGCGTGCACAAAGCCAGCTGCCACTCGATGCTGTCGGAGCTTCTGCAGGCCGGCTGGCTGCTGCGCGACCCGGTTCGCAAGACCTATCACCTGGGCCCCGCGCTGGTCCGCCTCGGACGGGAGGCGGCCGGGCACTATCCGGCGCTGGCGCTGGCGCGGTCCGCGATGGTCGAGCTGTCGACGACGACGGGTGCGCATTGCGTCGCGTTCTCGGTCGGCGACGACTACTCCACCGTCGTCGACCAAGTCCGAAGCCGGCTCGGTGGCGGTCACCCGATGCCGATCGGTACACAGTTTCCGCATCGGCCGCCCTACGGCACGTCGACGGTCGCCTGGGCCGGCGCGCAGGCTCGCGATCGTTGGCTGGCTGCCCTGCCCGAGGATGTGCGCGACCGCTACCGCCAAGCCATCGCCGCCACCGCGCATCGCGGTTATGCCGTCGGCCTTCACCTTCTGCCGGACCTACGTCTGCAGGAACTGGCGTTGATCGTGCGAAGCGCCGAAGTGCGCTCCACCCGGCTCAGCGAGCTGGCGCAGGCGTTGACCGACGAGCTGATCCACCAGGAGGAGTGGCTGCCCGTCAGCGTGGAGCCGGACGGCACCTACGACGTGAGCCATATCGACTCCCCGATCCTGCAGCCGGATTCCCGAATTGCCTTGATGCTGAGCCTTGTTCCAAGCGCCGAGCCGATGAGTGGGAGCGACGTCATCCGCATGGGTGAGCAGCTTGCCGCAGTCACCCGTGAACTCAGTGCGGCGTTGACCGAGTGAACGGTCCTAACGGCGACCAGCTCCTCGCGGCCGAACGCTCCGGCAGTCCATTTAATTAACTTGAGCGCAGATTGCGGCTCTGTTGAACCCTGCGCCATCTCTGTTGAGTACGACTCAGCGACCGTCGCCGGCTCGCGCCGCCTCATCCCGGTCGTCGGACTGCCGCATAGGCCGGCCAGTCGCCCCACGGTGCAGGGCCTCCAACTGCTCCACTGTTAGCGCTGCGGACCCCGGCGCTGACGGCACCTGCCGAACTTCGCCGTGAAAAGTCCGGTGCCGCAGGCTTCTTCCCACTAGTGTGGTGCCCAAAGCATCCGACTAAGCGCAGTACGGGCGGTTCGCCTGATGGCGAGTTCCCCGGCTGCACATCTCGGAACCAGCAGTCTCTGCTTCCCGAGAAAGCGGTGGAACGAAAGAATGGTGTCAACCGATGAGCGCTTCGTGGGAGCCTTCGAGCTGGATCGGCCGGGTGGGCGGTCTGGCGGTGGCTCTCGGTGTGGGAACCGTGGCGTTTGCCGGATGCGCGATCGCCGCGGCCGACTCCGAATCTCCAGACTCCTCCAAGCACTCCGTAGGAACTTCGCCGTCGCACAGTCCAGCGCATCCGCGAACCGCCCAGACCGCCGACCGCACCCCCGCAGCGAAGCAAGTTCTCCGAGATTCGACGGCGAGCACCATGGCCAAACCGGTGAAAGCGCCTGCCGCGAACTCGACGGTCGCCAGCGTGAACACCGAGGCCGTGCAGGCCGGTTCGGCGCCGCGCGACACTGCGACAGCGGCGCCCCGCGCCCGTCGGTTGATCATGCCGCTCACCACGGCCGCCCAAACCGTCAGCACGCCCGCCGCGGTTGCGTCGGTGACGCCGACCTCGGCATCAGCGGCGCAGAACACTTCGGTGGATCCTTACGCGCTGAAGCCGAAACCCTCCCTCAACGAGATCTATGTGGCCGTCGCATCTTCGTTGATAGGTATCGCGCAAGCGGCATTTCGTGCAGTGTCGATCGCAGTCCATATCGGACCGACCGTGTCGACACTGAACCAGACGCTACCGTTCAACGGTTACAACCTGGTGCCCGGCTCGACTGAAGTGGTCACCTCGTTCTACGGACAGTGGACGTTTTGGCCGGGTGGACCAACCCTCGTTCAGGGACAGCAGCTATACAACGTGGTCGATCCCACCACCAACGAGAACGTGGGAAGCTTTGGCGCCCTGGTGAGCACGGGAAGTCCGTTCAACTTGGGAAGTAAGTATGTCGAGCTATTGGTCACCTCAAACGATGGAATCAATGTTGGTACCGAACCGGGTCAAGTTCCGCCGGTCGGCTCGTTGATCTCCCGGTTCGACCTGTTCGGTGGGTTCGGCTGGTCTTACTCGGCCCTGGCGTCATCGCCCAGCCATCTCGTCACGTTCAAGCTCCTAACGCCGTTCGGTGACATCCCGCTTCCGTTCGGTTTCGACGCGGCCAAGGGCATCGCTGACCACACCGTCGACAACACACCGATCAACCTGGGCAACGGATACAGCATCGTTCCCGCCGATTCCACGGGCGAAACAATCGTCGGCACAAGCGGATTCCTGCCGTACTACACAACGGTGCAAGGCCATCAAGTATTCGATATCCGCGACTCGGCCGGTAACACGGTGGGGAGTTTCGAGGGCGTCTTCACTCCCACTGCGGACGTCATGGGTGTGACGACTGAGGCAATACTGGTCACCAAAGTTACTCAGGGAACAGCCGGGACAAAGGCTGGCGACGTACCGCCCGTGGGGTCGGTGTTCAACGTCATGTACGAGGCTGATCCCAACACGTATGCCGTGTATTCGTCGTTGCCCTCTCCGTTCGGAAACAAGGTTTCGACGATCTTGGTGAAAGACGGCACGGTGTCGAACATCGGCACCTTCCCGCTGAATCTTCTCGACGCATCGGCGCTGCCCCCGGTGAGGCGATTGCCTGGCCCTGATGGGTACAGCCTTTTGCCCATTTCGAACCTGGTACCAAGTGGCGTAAATGGTCTGCCGCCCAGAGAGATTCAGATCCAGGGCTACCAGCAGTTCGGTATCTACGATGCGGCGGGCGTACAGCAGGGAAGCTTCGACGCCGACATAGCGACCCAGCTGGATATGTACGGCACCTACAGTCAAGCGATTCTGGTAACCAAGGTCACCAGCGGCACCCCCGGAACCGGCACCGGTGATGTCCCACCTGTCGGCTCCGTCTTCAACTACACCTACTTCGGCAATACAGGGTTCGGCACCTACTACGCCGACATGCCTTCGGCATCCGGCAACAGAGTTTCCTTCAAGATTCTGACGCCGGTGCTCGATATCCCGACCTGGTCGACGTACGACGCTTCTGCCGGCTTCGGCAGCGTCTCCTTCTTCGATCCCTTCACGACCCCCTAATAGCAACCCGACTTTGGGGCACTCCGCCCCAGCTGTCAGCACGCCGAGTTGATTCAGAAGTCCGCGCACGTGGTGCCCGGTCTCGCCCCGGATCGGTCGCACCGCGTCAACGGTTTGACCGGCAGGGTCGGGCAAGAGCTATCCTGCCCATCGCCGTCTGCGAACGGCCCGCCTTGTACGTGCAGAGGAACAGCACAGAGGGTTGCTCATCGCGGCAACTCCGTGGGCGGAGTGGACATGGTGTCGTGCGGCACGACTGCGTCGTCGGCAGTCTCGGTGACGTCGAGGTAAAGAGTTACCGCCAACGCCAATCCCAGTGCGCCACCGACGAGTTGAGCGGCAATTGGATCCGGGACATGACGACCTCCTAACCGTTTCGGCGCAATGTCGAACCATCTGGAGCCGGATCATGCCAAACTTCGATATATGTCAACATTGTGTGGCAGGATAATTGGCATGCCCAAGGCGTTGCCTGTCCTCGATATCTCCGCTCCGGTCTGTTGCGCGCCCGTTGCGGCCGGCCCGCTGAACGACGATGCCGCGCTGGAGATTGCGCTGCGCCTCAAGGCGCTGGCCGATCCGGTGCGAGTCAAGTTGGTGTCGCTGCTGTTCGGCAGCCAAGCCGGGGAGGAATGCAGTAGCGACTTGGCCGCGGCGGTTGATCTGAGCGAATCGACTGTGAGTCATCACCTTTCGCAGTTGCGGCGGGCGGGTCTTGTGGAATCGGAACGGCGCGGCACGAACATATATCACAAACCGAGCCGCGAATCCTTGGTGGCACTGTGCTCGGTCCTCGACCCGAACTGCTGCACCTGAACACTGCGAAGACCGTATTGGCTATGCGGGCGCCGCATTACGGCCCCGGGGCGGTGGCCTAGTTCGTCGACGAACTCATCAACGCCGGCTACGGTATCCATCAACTGCCGTGTCTCGCACGACTCGCTTTGGGTGGAGTCCTCAAGTGCCGCAGCCTCTTGCTCTACCACTCGAAGGGTGGCCCGCTTACGGCGTGGGCTCGAACGTCGACATCGATCAGCTCGCCCGTTCCCAGACGGGCGACAAAGAGCCGGCAGGATCCGATCGAGTGCGACGTAGTCGAACCGCGCCGGGCCGCCCGTCAACGCGGTCTCAGATACCCGCCGCAGCGGCAGCGGACCCGAGTTCAACGAGGCCGAGCATGCAGCCAGCAGCACAAAGCCCACCGGCCCCGCCGCCGCTTACCTGCGCGATCCCACGACACGATCTTTCACAGAAGCAGCCCCGACAGCCACGTGCCAGACTCGGCACCCCCGTCAGTGCCAAGACCGACTGATCCGAAGTCAGCTGACGGCATCGGCCAGTGCGGACAGCGTTTCAGCGGCGCTGTACTTGGGCCGCCAGCCGAGTTGATCTCTGGCCTTGCTGGTGTCCATCACCGTCGATGCCCGGCCGGCATGCAACCACTCCAGTGCCGAGGGCACGAAAGGCAAGCGCGCCAACACCTCCGAGGTGGCCACCGCCGCGACGTGCGGCACCTTGATCGGCCTGGCACCGAGCGCCCGGCCGACGTCCGACATCGTCACCAGTCCGTCGCCGGCGATGTTGTACGCCCCGGGCGGCGCAGTCGTGGTGGTGACCGCCAGGGCGATCGCCGACGCGACGTCATCGTGGTGCACCAACTGCACCGGCGTGCCAGGGTCGGGCATCGGGGGTTTAAGCACCGGCACCGCTTGAGTGAGTCGACGCACCGCCCCGGGCAATTGATTCCACGGCATGGCCTCGGCCAGTGCGGGCGCCTTGGGCCCGGCGACGATGCACGGCCGAAGCACATATACCTCCAAAGACGAACCTTCGGTGGCCTCGGCCAGCGCGTGCTCGCATGCGGCCTTCTGTTCGGAGTAATAGTGCTCCGGCGTGCCACGAGTGGGCACGTCCTCAGTGATGGGCACCGGATTATCGCGGTGGTAGCCGTACGCCGCCACCGACGAGGTGTACACGAGGCGGCGCGGCCCACCGGCCACGGTGGCCTCGAAGACGTTGCGGGTGCCGGCGAGGTTGATCCTGGCGCTCTCCTCCCGCGTGCCCATGATGATGAAGGCGAGATGGACAACCACGTCGACGTCCTTCACCAGTGCATTGACGGCTGCCCGGTCCAGAATGTCGCCCTGCCGGTACACCGTCTTCGTCCAGCCGCGGTCGGTCGGGTCGAAAGGTCGCCGGGCCATGCCGATGATCTGCGTGACATCGGGGTGCGCCTCGAGAGCCTCAATCGTGGAGATCCCGATCTCCCCGGTCGGTCCGGTGACTGCGACGCGAAGTGCCATGGAGGTCGCTGTTCCCTGCTGGGGATGGGCCGAAACCGCCGTTCGGTGCGGACTGACGTCGCCACAGACTCCGAACTTGTGGCGGGTCAAGCTTCAAATTGTTCCGGATGACGATGTCCTGATTCCTGTCAGAGATCTGACTGGAGACCGTGATGAGCGTGAGCTCTGGCGGGCGTTCGGCGAAGACCCTCCGGTACGTCACGAAGGTTCTCCCGTCGATCGTGTAGACCGCCGACCGGTTCTGTCCGTGAGCTGGTTCAACACCGTCTTTTCCGGTTGAGAAGTTCCTTGAGCGGGCCGAGGAAGAACTTGCCGAGCGCACCGAAGGGATCGCTCCTAATTGCCGCTGCGGCATTCTTGCCACTCAACAGAGTGCTGCTCGGGGTGGCAGCACGTGAGGACACTCGCGACTTCACGTCGCCGGTCACCAGCGTGCAGGTCACCGGGCGCGGTGGTGTCGACCTCGAGCCGGCGCGCGACGGGGCCGCCGAGCCCGAGTGACCAGCCTCGGGCGACGATGCGGCCGGTCCAGGCGACGACGACGCGGCGCCGCTGTCTGCACTGGACAGACCGGCCCGGAGCCGATCAGCGACCAGCCGATCAGCACCGCGCCCCATGCCGGCGGACGCCGCACCGAGCTGCAGCCACCTACGCATGGGCAAATCCGTGCAACGATTGCTACCGCGGTAGCTGACTGTCACCAACGCTGACATATGGGCCCCGGAATGATCAGGGGAAGTTGGAGATTGGGCGCGATCGGCCCGTACGGCTGTCGCCTGCCAGGGTGATGGGACCTCTGGTTTGCCATGAGCATGGGACCGGGTTGTTCCGGTTACAGGCCGTGCGTTGATAGTGGCCGAAGGGGTGGTTGCCGGTCAATCCGACGAAGTCGGAGGGGCCGGCTTTGGTGTCCCTGGTTTCTGGCGTTGCCGGTAGGACTCGCCTTCGACGACGAGTTCGTAGGCCGCGGATTGCAGTCGGTCCATCGCCGATTGGGCCAGCAGCGGGTCGGCCATCATGGTCAGGATCTCGGGTGGTTCGCGGTTGCTGGTGATCACCGTCGATGCGGCGCGGTGGCGTTCGACGATGATCTCGTAGAAGTCGGTGGTCTCGGTGGCCTCCAGGCGGTGCAGCGCGAGGTCGTCGATGATGAGTAGATCGACGCGGTGCAGTTTGCGCATTTCGTCTTCGTAGCTGCCGTCCAGGCGTGCCCCGCGTAGGCGTTTGAACAGTTTGTCGGCCCGTTCGGTGTGCACGCTGTGATGTTTGCGTACGGCGATGTGCCCTAAGGCGTTGGCCAGGAACGTCTTTCCCACTCCGACCGGCCCCATGACGAGCACGTTGTAGGCATCGGCGAGGAATCGCAGTGAGGTCAGCTCGGCCCACAACTGTTGATCGAACGCCACGGCGGCGGAGTCGTCCCAGGCTTGGAGCTGCATCGCCGGGTCGAGGTGGGCGGCCTTGGCGCGGCGGGCCGCGGATTCGCGGTCACGGCGGGTGACCTCATCGGCGAACAACAATTCCAGGAAGTCGTGATGGGGCAGCCGGTTGGTGCGGGCCAGCGCCAACCGCTCGGGCAGCGTGTCGAGCAATTGGCCGAGCTTGAGGCGGCGCATCAGGGCTTTGAGTTCAGCGGAGACTTCGATCGGTTTGACCGCCGGGCTGGTGTCGGGACGTTGGGTGCTCATGAGGGCCTGCGCACCGCGAAATCCGAGCCGTCGCGGACGAACCGCGACGCCGCCCCGGGCGGTGTGGGTATCAGGGGTAGTTGTTCACCGCCCCCGCGGGTCAGGATCCGCTCGATCAGCCCGACATCGATTACCTCGGCGTCCAGGGCGCGCCGGCACGCGTCGTCAACAGCGTCGGGGCCGTGGCGGCGCACCAGCCCCAGCAGCCGGTAGACCTGACGCATCTTGGTCCACGGCAACGGGTGTTCGAGCACGGCGGCGGCGTAGACGCCGACATGGGTGCCCTGGGCGGCAGCTTTGCGCTGCAGGGCATCCAGATCCCGCATGGCATAGACCGACACCTCCGAGGGAAGGTCAGCCGGATCGGTGTGTCGGCGGCCCGGGGCCGTGACCGGGTGCACCTTGATCAGCTCACCGCGCCAGTAGAGCTTGACCGTGTGTGCATCAGCGCGGGCCTCGATGCGCTTGCCGACCAGCTCTCCGGGCACGCTGTAGAGCGCCTTGGCCACCTGCACGTGGCGGTCGGGTGCCACCTTGGGGTGCGTCCAGACTGGAACGTCGAACACCGTCTCAGGCACGGGCTTGAGTGCGGGCAACTCATCGGCGGCGAACACCTCTGCCGGGCGCAGGCGGGTGGTGCCGTGGATGCGCAGCCCGGCGATGTCTGAACACCACAGCTCGGCGCGGTTGCGGCAGTCGTCGAGATCCCGGAATGCTTCTCCGGCATAGAAATTCGACCGCACGTAGGACACCATGCGTTCCACCCGCGGCTTGTCTTTGGGGCTGCGGACCCGCGCCGGGTCGACGGCGAACCCCCGCGCCTGCGCGTACTCACGGAAGGAGTCGTTGAGCCGGGGCTCGGTCGCGTGCGCGGTGGTGACGATGGCTTTCATGTTGTCGGGGATCACCACCGCGAACACTCCGCCGAAGAACACCCACGCCGCTTCGAACCCGGCGATCACCTCGGCCAAACTCTGGCGGTAGGTGGGCCAGACGAACATGTGCCGCGAATACACCGCGGTGAAGATCAATCCCTGCACGACTCGGCGCCGGCCATCGGCGGCGTCGGTGAGCATCCCGAGGCGACCGAAGTCGACCTGCACCTCCGCACCCGGTTCGCAATCGGCCACCGGCACCGTGGCTTGACGCCGGCCGAAATCCAATTCCGTTGTGGCGTAACGATTCAGCGTCCGATACGACACCACCACACCGCGGCGCCCCAGCAGCGTGTGGATCTTGGTCAGCGTCAATCCGTCTTTGAGCCAGCCCTTGATCTGCTCATGCTCTGCAGCGATCGTCTCCCACGCCAGGCTCTTGCCGGCCGGCCGGTGCGGACGCACCCCGGCAATTACCGCGCCGATCAACTCATCGGTGAGCTGATCAGGCCCGCCGTCACGGTCCAGCCCGCTGGCACGGGCTCGGTCGACGTAGCGTCGCACCGTTTTGCGGTCGATGCCCGAGAGCCGGGCCACCTCCCGCAACCCCAATCCCTGCAGCCACAGCCGCAGCATTTCCACGATCTCGATCACCGATACCTCCCGGTAGCTCATTGGGTCAATACAGCGGCCCAACAACCGGAAGAACCCACGCCACGCCGGGGTGGTCCCATAACTGGCAAACCAGCCAGCCAGGTGGTCCCATCAATGGCAAACAGGTGGTCCCATGCTCATGGCAAAACCAGCTCTGAAGTGGTCCCATTCACCTGGCAGCCGACATACGGCGCCACCTTTTAAACGCTGACGCATTAGCCATGCGTTGGCGCTGTTACGGCAAGAGCAACCCGCCGATGCGCAATTGAGCAGGCCGAAACCTACGGTTCTGTGTCGCACTTACAGGGACGGGATCTCCTCGGCTCCCCGCGTCATCTCCACCACATAGAAAAAGCTCGCTCGGCTTTCGCCAGCGAGCTTTTCGTTCGGTCGGGCTGACAGTGTGGTGTTTCAGGACATCGGAATGGGGTGTCTCAAGACATCGGAATAGGTGGTGGGCCAGTTTCGGCTGGTGTCGAAGGCTCGGTTGGTCATCACCGCGGTGCTTGTTGAGGGCCGCTCACAGTCGCAGGTCGCCCGGGATTACGGGGTATCGCAGGGCTGGATCTCCCGGCTCATCGCCCGCTACACCGAAGAAGGCGAGGCAGCGTTCAAACCTCGCTCACGCCGGCCCCACAGCAGCCCCACCCGACTACCGCAGGCCACCATCGATCTGATCATCGAATTGCGCGCCACCCTGGCCGGCAAAGGCCTCGACAACGGTCCGCACACCATCGCCTGGCACCTACAACACCACCACCAACTGATCGTGTCGGCAGCCTCGATCAGCCGACACCTCCACGCCGCCGGCCTGGTCGAACCCAACCCGCGTAAACGACCCAAGACTTCCTACATCCGCTTCGCCGCCGAACAACCCAACGAACGCTGGCAAGCCGACTTCACCCACTGGTGGCTCACCGATGGCACCCACACCGAGATCCTGTGCTGGATCGACGACCACTCCCGCTACGCCCTATCCGTGACCGCCCACCGCCGCGTCACCGGGCCCATCGTCCTCGACGAATTCCGCAAAGCCGTTGCCCACCATGGCATCCCATACTCAACACTGACCGACAACGGCATGGTGTTCACCACCCGCCTCGCCGGCGGCAAAGGCGGACGCAACCACTTCGAAGCCGAGCTGCGCCACCTGCAAGTCCGCCAAATCAACTCCACCCCCAACCACCTGAATCGCCCTGGAAATGTTGGAGGCTCCTGACCTTGGAAACGAGGATGCAGGTATGCCGAAGGAACAGTCGCCCGGGAAGCCCACGACGCGCCGTTACAGCTCAGAGGAGAAGGCCGCGGCGGTGCGTATGGTCCGCACGCTGCGCGAAGAGCTGGGGACCGAGCAGGGCACGGTGGCGCGGGTGGCCCGCCAGCTCGGGTACGGGATGGAATCGGTGCGCTCCTGGGTGCGCCAGGCCGACATCGATGACGGCCACGCACCGGGTGTGACGACAACGGAATCTGCGAAGGTGAAAGAACTCGAGCAAGAGATTCGAGAACTCAAGCGGGCCAACGAAATTCTGAAGCGTGCGGCGAGTTTCTTCGGGGCGGAGCTCGACCGCCAACACAAGAAATAGTGGCCTTCATCGACGCCAACCGGGAGGCGTTCGGGGTCGAGCCCATCTGCACCGTCCTGCGCAGCGCAGGCCTGCAGGTGGCCCCGAGCACCTACTACGACGCCAAGAGCCGCCGGCCATCGGTGCGGGCGCAGCGTGACGCTGTGCTGGGGCCGGCGTTGCGCCAGCTCTGGAAGGACAATTACTGCGTCTATGGAGCCCGCAAGCTGTGGAAAACCGCCCGCCGGGCCGGCCACGACGTCGGTCGCGATCAGGTGGCCCGCTTGATGCGGGCCACCGGCATCGAAGGGGTTCGTCGCGGCAAACAGGTCCGCACGACCAAGCCCGCTCCGGGTGCGCCGCGGCACCCGGATCTGGTCAAGCGCGACTTCACCGCAACCGCGCCCAACCAGCTCTGGGTTACCGATCTGACGTTCGTGCCGACCTGGGCCGGTGTGGCGTATGTGTGCTTCATTGTCGATGCGCATTCGCGGATGATCGTGGGGTGGCGAGTGGCCAGCAACATGCGCACCTCGATGGTTCTCGATGCGTTGGAGATGGCCCGGTGGTCGCGGGGAAGTACGTTGCTGGGCTTGAGATGTCACTCTGATGCGGGGTCGCAGGGCGGATTCAACTGGTCGTCGCAACACCTCGATGATGGAGGTGCGGAGTGGCCAAGCGCAAGGAAGCGAAAGATGTTGGCAGGCGGCGTCAGTGGGCGGCTGATCGTGCGTTGCGGCCCGCGATGCGCTCACCAGGGCGACCGGAGCCCTCGCGTGCGGTGCAGCGCCGGTTCTGGCGGCTGATCGCCCAGGGAGCCTCGACCGACGGTGCTGCCGCAGAAGTTGGCGTGTCATCTCCAGTGGCACAGCGGTGGTTCCGCCACGCTGGCGGCATGTCACCGATTGATTTGGATGAGCCTACGGGCCGGTATCTGTCGTTTGCCGAGCGGGAGGAGATCGCTCTGCTGCGCGCGCAGGGTGCCGGCGTGCGTGAGATCGCCCGCGAGATCGACCGTGACCCCTCGACGGTCTCTCGGGAACTGCGGCGCAACGCGGCCACCCGCAGTGGTCAGCAGGTCTATCGCGCAGGGGTGGCGCAGTGGAAGGCCCAGCAAGCGGCGAAGCGCCCGAAAGCCGCGAAACTCGCGGTCAACCACCGGTTGCGTGAGTATGTGCAGCAGCGACTCGATGGCAGCGTTCGCCGGCCCGACGGCACCATCGTTGCGGGTCCGCAGACCCGAGCCTGGAGGGGGCGCAACAAGCCTCATCGACAAGACCGGCGTTGGGCGACGGCGTGGAGCCCGGAGCAGATTGCACACCGCTTACCGCTGGATTTCCCTGATGATGATTCCATGCGGATCAGTCACGAGGCGATCTATCAATCACTGTTCATCGAAGGGCGCGGGGCGCTCAAACGAGAGTTGGTTGCATGCTTGCGAACTGGCCGTGCGCTGCGGGTTCCGAGAGGCCGGATGCGGAACAAACCGCAGGGGCACGTCAGCGCGGATGTCGTGATCAGCAAGCGCCCTGCCGAAGCTGCCGACCGCGCCGTGCCTGGACATTGGGAAGGTGACCTGATCATCGGCACCGGCCGATCGGCAATCGGCACAGTCGTGGAGCGCAAGAGCCGCTCGGTGATGCTGGTTCATCTTCCCCGCCTCGAGGGGTGGGGGCTGACACCGCCGGTGAAGAATGGGCCGGCGTTGAGCGGATATGGCGCCGAGGCAATGAATGCCGCCCTGGCCGCATCGCTGGCGCAGTTGCCCGCGCAGCTACGTCAAACGCTCACCTGGGACCGCGGCAAAGAGTTGGCCGCCCACGCGCAGTTCACGTTCGATACCGGCACGAAGGTGTTCTTCGCCGACCCCCACTCTCCGTGGCAGCGACCCACCAACGAGAACACTAATGGTGTTCTGCGTCAGTACTTTCCGAAAGGTACTGACCTATCACGATGGTCTGCAGAGGACCTCGAAGCGGTTGCGCTGACGCTCAACAACAGACCGCGCAAGGTCCTCGGGTGGAAGACTCCCGCCGAAGTCTTTGCACAGCAGCTACACTCGCTCCAAAACCCCGGTGTTGCATCGACCGATTGAATTCTCCCAGTTCACCTCTATCCGCTACGGCGAGCGGCTCGCCGAGATCGGGGCCGTGCCCTCGATCGGCACCGTCGGAGACAGTTTCGATAACGCTCTCGCCGAGACGGTCAACGGCTATTACAAGGCCGAACTGATCTACGGCCCTGCCCGCACCGGACCCTGGAAGACCGTCGAGGACGTAGAACTGGCCACGCTGAGCTGGGTGTACTGGCACAACACCAGCCGGCTACACAGCTACCTCGGCGACATCCCACCCACCGAATTCGAAGCCGCGTTCTACGATGCACAAAGGACTGACCAACCCCTGGTCGGAATCCAATAGCCCGAGCCTCTGGGAGATCCAGGGCGATTCAACCCCACCACCTGCGGGAAAGTCGAGCGCTTCCACCAAACCCTCAAAAAAGCACTCACCAAGCAACCACCCGCGGCCAGCATCACCGAGCTGCAAACCCAGATCGACGCCTTCGTCGACGAGTACAACCACCGCCGCCCACACCGATCACTACCCCACCGGGCCACCCCCGCCACCATGAAGCACCCCAGGTTTTGTTCCGATCTTTATAGGAGGATCAGGAGCATGCCCCGTCAGTATTCGCCGGAGTTTCGTGATCGTGCGTTGCGGTTGTTGGACACGACGATGGAAGCCTCGGATATTTCTGAGTTTGAGGCCATCAAGTCGGTGGCCAGCAAACTCGGTATCTCGGAGGAATCAGTGCGTCGGTGGCGACGCAAGGCCCAAGTCGATGCCGGAGAGCGCCCCGGAACGACCAGCTCTGAGCACGCCGAGATCCGTAAGCTCAAGCGTGAAGTAGCCGAACTTCGCAGAGCCAATGAACTATTGAAGTCAGCGTCTGCGTTTTTCGCAGCGGAGCTCGACCGCCCCGTGACGAAATGATCGCCTTCATCGATGCACATCGCGATCAGTTCGGGGTCGAGCTCATCTGCCGTGTCCTACGGGCAGCAATCCCGGGGTTTCTCACCGCACGTGGCTACCGCGCTGCTCGAGTGCGTCCAGCATCAGATCGCGAGATCCGCGATGAACAGCTGATCGCTGACCTGCGCACCGTGCACAAGGACAACTTCTCGGTCTACGGCGTCAAGAAGATGCATGCAGCGATGAAACGCCGCGGCTGGCACCTGGGCCGCGAACAAACCCGCCGGCTGATGCACAAGGCCGGGTTGCGCGGTGTGCAGCGGGGCAAACCGGTGTTCACCACGGTCACCGATCCGGCCGATGTGCGGCCGGCCGATCTGGTCAACCGCCAGTTCAGCGCCGCTACGCCGAATCGGCTATGGGTTGCTGACATCACCTACGTGCGTACCTGGCAGGGATTCTGTTACACCGCGTTCGTCACCGATGTATGCACCCGCAAAATCGTCGGATGGGCAGTCTCAACCACGATGCGCACTGAAGATCTCCCGCTGCAGGCATTCAATCATGCGGTGTGGCAGTCGAACTCAGATCTATCTGAGTTGGTCCATCATTCCGACCGCGGTTCCCAGGGCGGATTCAACTGGTCGTCGCAACACCTCGATGATGGAGGTGCGGAGTGGCCAAGCGCAAGGAAGCGAAAGATGTTGGCAGGCGGCGTCAGTGGGCGGCTGATCGTGCGTTGCGGCCCGCGATGCGCTCACCAGGGCGACCGGAGCCCTCGCGTGCGGTGCAGCGCCGGTTCTGGCGGCTGATCGCCCAGGGAGCCTCGACCGACGGTGCTGCCGCAGAAGTTGGCGTGTCATCTCCAGTGGCACAGCGGTGGTTCCGCCACGCTGGCGGCATGTCACCGATTGATTTGGATGAGCCTACGGGCCGGTATCTGTCGTTTGCCGAGCGGGAGGAGATCGCTCTGCTGCGCGCGCAGGGTGCCGGCGTGCGTGAGATCGCCCGCGAGATCGACCGTGACCCCTCGACGGTCTCTCGGGAACTGCGGCGCAACGCGGCCACCCGCAGTGGTCAGCAGGTCTATCGCGCAGGGGTGGCGCAGTGGAAGGCCCAGCAAGCGGCGAAGCGCCCGAAAGCCGCGAAACTCGCGGTCAACCACCGGTTGCGTGAGTATGTGCAGCAGCGACTCGATGGCAGCGTTCGCCGGCCCGACGGCACCATCGTTGCGGGTCCGCAGACCCGAGCCTGGAGGGGGCGCAACAAGCCTCATCGACAAGACCGGCGTTGGGCGACGGCGTGGAGCCCGGAGCAGATTGCACACCGCTTACCGCTGGATTTCCCTGATGATGATTCCATGCGGATCAGTCACGAGGCGATCTATCAATCACTGTTCATCGAAGGGCGCGGGGCGCTCAAACGAGAGTTGGTTGCATGCTTGCGAACTGGCCGTGCGCTGCGGGTTCCGAGAGGCCGGATGCGGAACAAACCGCAGGGGCACGTCAGCGCGGATGTCGTGATCAGCAAGCGCCCTGCCGAAGCTGCCGACCGCGCCGTGCCTGGACATTGGGAAGGTGACCTGATCATCGGCACCGGCCGATCGGCAATCGGCACAGTCGTGGAGCGCAAGAGCCGCTCGGTGATGCTGGTTCATCTTCCCCGCCTCGAGGGGTGGGGGCTGACACCGCCGGTGAAGAATGGGCCGGCGTTGAGCGGATATGGCGCCGAGGCAATGAATGCCGCCCTGGCCGCATCGCTGGCGCAGTTGCCCGCGCAGCTACGTCAAACGCTCACCTGGGACCGCGGCAAAGAGTTGGCCGCCCACGCGCAGTTCACGTTCGATACCGGCACGAAGGTGTTCTTCGCCGACCCCCACTCTCCGTGGCAGCGACCCACCAACGAGAACACTAATGGTGTTCTGCGTCAGTACTTTCCGAAAGGTACTGACCTATCACGATGGTCTGCAGAGGACCTCGAAGCGGTTGCGCTGACGCTCAACAACAGACCGCGCAAGGTCCTCGGGTGGAAGACTCCCGCCGAAGTCTTTGCACAGCAGCTACACTCGCTCCAAAACCCCGGTGTTGCATCGACCGATTGAATTCTCCCAGTATCTGTCGCTCGCATATACCGACCGGCTGATCGAGCTCGGAATCGCGCCGTCGGTGGGGTCGCGTGGCGATAGTTACGACAACGCCCTCGCTGAGGCGGTCAATGCCGCCTACAAGACCGAGGTGATCCGCCGCGGCAAGCCGTGGCGCGGCGTCGACGACGTCGAACTGGCGACCGCCGCATGGGTGGCCTGGTACAACCAGGAACGCCTGCATGAAGCCCTCGGCTACGTTCCACCAGCCGAGTACGAGGCCGCCCTCAGGGGCGCCTCACACCCCGCGAGCCAGCCAGTCCCGGCCCTCGCGCCCAACTAGGAACAAAACCTGGGGTGGTTCACCATCTACACCAGCCGACCCAAAGCCAACCCAGCAAGCCGCATCGACACCCACAACCGCGTGCGCACCGACCGCGTCGACCAAGCCGGGTCAGTCACCCTGCGCGTCAACGGCCGCCTGCACCACATCGGCATCGGACGCCACCACTACCGAACCCGCGTCCTGATCCTGGCCCAAGACCACCACATCACCGTCATCAACGCCGCCACCGGAGAAGTACTGCGCGACCTCATCCTCGACCCCACCAGGGACTACCAACCCACCAGAGCCCCCAAAGGCCCCAAACGGAAAAAGCCCTGAACCCAAAGCAGGCTCAGAGCTATTCCGATGTCTCGAGACATCACACGGTCGGGCTGACAGGATTTGAACCTGCGACCCCTTGACCCCCAGTCAAGTGCGCTACCAAGCTGCGCCACAGCCCGTTGCCCCCGACTCGACGTCGGAAGCAGCGTCGAAAGCCTACCGTAGGCTGCGCCGCGGACCCGAATCGGCCACAAGAGTCACACCGTCAACAACCGGTACAGCCCGATCAGGCCCACCACCACGATGACCGCCCGCAGCACGTTCGGTGACAGCCGCCGACCGTAGTGCGCGCCCAGCCATCCGCCGACCAGCGACCCGACGGCGATCAGACCGGCCGCTTCCCAGCTCACCCGGTCGAACGCCACCACGGTGTAGCCGACCGCCGCGACAATGTTCACCAGCAGCGACAGCAGATTTTTGGCCGCATTCATCCGCTGCATGTCCTCGGGCAGCAGCGCGCCCATCACGCCGATCAGCAGGATTCCCTGCGCGGCGGTGAAGTAGCCGCCATAGATGCCGACCGCGAACGTCCCGGCCACCAGCGCGACCATCCGCTTGGGTGACACATGCTCGGCCGACCGCCCCGCCGCCTCCGCGCGTGAGCGGGCATAGGCCTGGATCCGCGGCCCGATCACGACCAGCACCAGCGCCAAGATCAACAGCACCGGCACGATCTGGGTGAAGACCTTTTCCGGCAGATGCAGCAGCAGGAACGCCCCGATCGCCGCCCCGATCAGCGATGCCGGGATCTGCCACCGCAGTCGATTCCACTGTCCGCCGAGTTCTTTGCGATATCCCCACGTCCCCGAGACCCCGCCGGCAACCAGGCCGATCGCATTCGACATCGTCGCCGTCACGGGTGGGAAGCCGAGGGTCACCAGCGTCGGGAAAGTGATCAACGTGCCCGAACCGACCAGCGAATTGATCGCGCCGGCCCCCATCCCGGCCAGGACGATCACGATCATGTGGGCAACGGACACCACGAAACCCTATCTGGGCACCAGCTCATCACCGACGTCGCCCGCAGGGTCCATCAAAGCCGCTCGCCCACAACGTGATCCAGCACACAGCACCACCCGGGCGCCGCGGCACCTAGCCTCAGTTCCCATGAGCGAGATTCCGAGTACCGACGAGGCGCTGGCCAACCTCTCCATGCCCCTGCTCGACGCGATGATGACTCAGCGAGCCATCCGGCGGGTCAAACCCGACCCGGTCGACGACGCGATCGTCATCAAATGCATCGAACTCGCCCTGCGAGCCCCCACCGGATCCAACGGTCAGAACTGGGAGTTCATCGTCGTCAAAGACCAAAAGGTCAAAGACCAACTCGGCAAGCGCTACCGCCAGCCCTGGTCGATTTACGGAGCGCTCGGCAGACGGCAGGCGGCCAACGACGAGTCGATGCTGAAGATCCTGAAGGCCGTGGAGTGGCAGGTCGATCATTTCAGCGAGATCCCAGTCCTGGTGATCCCCTGCCTGCGCGGCGGCACGCGCGTCCCCTACGTCCCCACGCCGTTCGTCGGCGAGACGTCGTACTTCGGGTCGATCTACCCCAGCGTGCAGAACCTCCTGCTCGCAGCCCGAGCGATGGGCCTGGGCGCATCACTGATCACCATGCCGCTGTGGAACGTCACCTCGGCCCGCAAGATCCTCGGCTTACCGCTGTCGGTGACACCGATCTGCGTGGTCCCGCTCGGCTGGCCACGCGGCCGCTACGGCCCGACGACCCGCAAACCCGTCGAGGACGTGGTCCACTTCGACACGTACGGGAACCGCGGGCTCACGCGTTAGCGGTGGCCGCCACCTCCGCCGCCCCCACCGCCGCTGTGGTTACCGCCGTTCCAGCCGGGTTCGGCGACCTCGGCTTCGGTCAACATGTCACTGGTGTCAGGGATGACCGTCGGCGCGCAGTTCATCGAAAAGCTGTCCTCGGTGTCGGTCTCCGAGCAGGCCAGCACCCGCGGCGCACCGTCGAATGCTCCGGTGAATGCGGCGACGGCAGGCGCGGTGGCGATTATCAAACCGGCGACCCCGTAGGCCAGCCGCCTGGCGAGCGCAGAAGAGATGGCAAACTCCATGCCCGGCAATCTATGCTCAGCGGCGATCAAATACCGTCAAACCCGCCGAATCAACGCGGCTTGAGCTTGCGTTTCTCCCGCACCCGCACGTTGATCCGGATCGGGGTGCCCTCGAAACCGAATGTTTCACGCAGCCGCCGCTCCAGGAACCGTCGATAGCCGGCCTCCAGGAAACCGCTGGTGAACAGCACAAACGTCGGCGGACGGGCAGTGGCCTGGGTAGCGAACAGGATCCGCGGTTGTTTACCACCACGCACTGGCGGCGGGGTCGCCGCCACCACTTCCTTGATCCAGGTGTTGAGCTGCCCCGTCGAGATGCGGGCGTCCCAGGACGCCAGTGAGGTCTCCATCGCCGGCACCAGTTTCTGCACGGCTCGACCGCTCTTGGCCGAGATATTCACCCGGGGCGCCCATTGCAACTGCGCCAACTCGCGGTCGATTTCCTTGTCCAGCAGATAACGCCGGTCTTCGTCCACGAGGTCCCATTTGTTGAACGCGAGCACCAGCGCCCGGCCCGCCTCGATCACCATCGACAGCACTCGCTGGTCCTGCTCGGTCAGCGGTTGCGACGCATCGATCAACACGATCACCACCTCGGCCGTGTCGATCGCGCTGTGTGTGCGCACCGAGGCATAGAACTCATGGCCGCTGGCCTGTCCGACCCGTCGGCGCAACCCGGCGGTGTCGACGAAACACCATGTCTTGCCGCCCAATTCGATCAACGAGTCGACCGGGTCGACGGTCGTGCCCGCGACGTCGTGCACCACGGAACGCTCCGCGCCAACCAACCGGTTCAGCAGCGAACTCTTGCCGACATTGGGCTTGCCCACCAAGGCAACCCGTCGCGGTCCACCGGCAGCATGAGCCACCTCGGACGCGGTCGGTAGAGCTTCGACAACCTGGTCGAGTAGATCAGCCACCCCGCGACCGTGCATCGCGCTGATCGGGTGCGGCTCCCCCAGCCCCAGCGACCACAGCGCGGCCGCGTCGGCCTCGCCCTTCTCGTTGTCAACCTTGTTGGCTGCCAAGAACACTGGCTTACCCGACCGGCGCAAGATACGCGCCGCCGCCTCGTCACCGGCGGTCGCACCGACCGTCGCGTCGACCACCAGGATCACCGCGTCGGCGGTCTGCATCGCCACCGAGGCCTGCTCGGCAACCAACTGCTGCAAGCCCTTGGCGTCGGGCTCCCACCCGCCGGTGTCCTGCACGACAAACCGCCGGCCGATCCAGGAGGCGTCGTAGGAGACCCGGTCGCGGGTCACCCCCGGCAGGTCCTGCACGACGGCCTCGCGCCGGCCGAGGATCCGGTTGACCAAGGTGGACTTGCCGACGTTGGGGCGACCGACCACCGCCACCACCGGCGGCGGCGCGAGGGCCTCGTCCTCGTCGTCGAACCCGTCGTCGGAAAGCTCCCATTCGCTTTCGTCAGACCACGTGCCGTCCTCGCTCATCGCACTGCACCACTTCGCTTTTCGACCAGATCGAGCAGGTGGCCCACCACCTCGTCCTGGGTCATGTCACTGGTATCGACGATGATGGCGTCCTCGGCCGGGCGCAGCGGGGACACCGCGCGGGTCGAGTCCAGATGATCGCGCCGGATCACATCCGCCAGCACCGTCTCGTACGCATCGGGCAGCCCGACGGCGATGTTCTGATCATTCCGCCGGCGCGCCCGCGTCTCGGCCGAGGCGGTCAGAAAGATCTTCACGTCGGCATCCGGAAGCACAACCGTACCGATGTCTCGGCCTTCGACGACGACACTGTCTGTCCCCGAAGCCAATTCGCGCTGCATGGCGACCATCCTGGTGCGCACCTGCGGGACCGCCGACACCGCGGACACCGCGCGGGTGACCTCGTCGCCACGGATTTCGGCCGACACGTCCTCGTCGCCAAGGAAAGCCCGGTCGACATCCGGGTCAGAGCCCACCGACAGGGGGACATCGGAGGCCGCCGCGATAGCCTCAGCGTTGGCCAGATCGATGCGGGCACGCAGGATCGCCAGCGTCACGAGCCGGTACATCGCACCGGTGTCCAGATAGTGCGCGCCGAGTGCACGGGCCAATCCTCGTGACACCGAAGACTTTCCGGTCCCAGCGGGTCCGTCGACCGCCACCACGCATCGGCTCACAGCCCTACCGCCTTGTACAGATCGCCCACTTCCTTGCGGGTCAACGCACGGATACTGCCCGGCCGCTGCTCCCCCAACGTCACCTCACCGATGCTGATCCGCACCAGCGCCTCCACCGGATAGCCCGCCGCCGCCAGTAGCCGGCGCACGATGCGCTTGCGACCCTCGTGCAGCGTCACCCGCACCAATGTCTTCCCCGGCACCGCATCGACCACCGCGAAGTCGTCGACCGCGACCGGGCCGTCGTCGAGTTCGATACCGGCGCGCAGCGTCTTACCCAAACCCTTTGACACCGAACCGGTTACGGTCGCCAGGTACGTCTTCGGCACCTCGAACGAGGGATGCATCAACCGGTGCGCCAGCTCGCCGTCATTGGTCAGCAGCAGCAGACCTTCGGTGTCGGCGTCCAGTCGACCGACGTGAAACAGATTCTTGTTGCCGCGGACTCGATGCTCCACCAGATCACCGATGCACGGCCGCCCGCGGTCGTCCGACATCGTCGAATGCATGCCGACGGGCTTGTTGATCGCCAGGTACATCATCGAGTCGTCCAGGACGATGCGTGCGCCGTCCACCCGGATGTCGGCGTTGGCCGGATCGACCCGAGTCCCCAACTCGGTGACGATGCGCCCGTCGACCTCCACCCGGCCGTCGGTAATCATCCGCTCGGCCACCCGCCGCGAGGCGACGCCCGCCTGCGACAGCACTTTCTGCAGCCGTACTCCCTCTGGCTCAGGCATCGGTGTCCACATCGAAAGAGGCCGGTTCCTCGCCAGACGAGCCACCGGACAGTTTGGCGAAACGTGGCTCGTCGTCCAGGTTTTCACTCAGATCGTCGATCACGTCGACATCGGGAAGCAACGGTGCAATGTCAGGCAGGTCGCCCAGCGACGACAGGCCGAGCCGCTCGAGGAACAACTCGGTGGTGGCGAACGTCGTCGCACCGGTGTCCTCGTCGGTGCCCGCCTCGGTGATCAACCCGCGGGCCACCAAGGTGCGGATCACCGCATCGACGTTGACGCCGCGCACCGCGCTGACCCGAGCGCGGGTGACGGGCTGCCGGTAGGCGACGACCGCGAGCGTCTCCAATGCCGCCCTGGTCAGCTTCGAGCGCGACCCATCCAGCAGCAGTCGCTCCACATAAGGCGCGAACCGGGCCCGGGTGTACATCCGCCAGCCTCCGCCCGCCTCGCGCAGGTCGATACCGCTGTCACGCTCGGCCAACTCCGCGGCCATGGCCTCCAACTTGGCGGTGATCCGATACACGGGCTGCTCGGTCACCGAGGCCAGGGTCTCGGCGTTGACCGGGGTGTCCACCACCAGCAGCAGCGCCTCCAACACCCGGGCCAGCTCGTCATCGTCCATCTCGGCGTGGGCGACGTCGATACCCAGATCGGGCTCCGCGTCGGACCCCAGATCCACGTCGGATACGTCGGCTGCGTCGTCGGTCATGGTTGGTTCGGTTCTTCTTCCCACTCGGATCGGACCAGCTCTTCGTTGACAACCCGGTCTCCGGTCCATGAAACCTGGAGCACACCAAGTGGTTCTGGCTGCTCGAATGCTACCGTCCTGGCCCGATACAGTTCGAGCAGCGCCAGGAACCGTCCGACGATCTGGATCGGCGCCTCACAGTCGGCCACCAGCTCCTTGAACGACGCCCACTGCCCCACCCCGCGCGCCGACAGGAACTCCAGCAGCCGCTCCGCCTGTTCAGGCACCGACACCTGAGGCGCGTGCAAATGCTCGGTGCCGACGGTGGGAACCGGTCGCGGGGTGAACGCAGCGGCCGCGATGTCAGCGAAGCTGGCGGCGTCGACACCCAGCATGACCTCGGGAAGCAGGTCGGCGAAGCGCTCCTCGACGGCCACCGCCCGGGGGTAGCTCCGCAGGGCCGCGGCCTCCAGCTCGGCGAACATCTCGGCGACATGCTTGAACGCGCGGTACTGCAGCAGGCGCGCGAACAACAGGTCGCGCACCTCCAGCAGCGCCAGATCCTCTTCATCGTGGACGTCGCCCGCGGGAAGCAACCGGGCGGCCTTGAGATCGAGCAGTGTGGCAGCAATCACCAGGAAGGTGGTGGTCTCGTCGAGCTCGAGTTCCGGTCCGATCTCCCGGGTGTAGGCGATGAACTCGTCGGTGACCTGATGCAGCGCGACCTCGGTCACGTCGAGGCGGTGGGCGAAGATCAGCTGCAGCAGGAGATCGAACGGACCCTCGAAGTTGGTCAGCCGGACTCGGAAACCCTTTTCGGGTGCCGGTGATTCGGTCACTTGCCGAAGCGGTCGATGACCTCGCGGGCCAACGATCGATATGCCTGTGCGCCAGCCGATTTCGGCGCCCAAGTGGTGATGGGCTCGCCGGCGACACTGGTCTCGGGGAAGCGCACGGTGCGGCTGATGACGGTGTCGAACACCAGGTCGCCGAAGCGCTCCAGGACCCGGGCCATGACCTCACGGGCGTTGACGGTGCGGTTGTCGAACCGGGTGATCAGGATCCCGCTGATCGTCAGCCGCGGATTGAGCCGTTCTTTCACCTTGTCGACGGTGTCGGTGAGCAGCGCCAGCCCGCGAAGCGAGAAGTACTCGCATTCGGTGGGGATGACGACGCCGTCGGAGCAGGCCAGCGCATTGACGGTGAGCAGGCCCAGTGACGGCTGGCAGTCGATGAGGACATAGTCGTAACGATCGAGCACCGGGTGCAGGGCGCGGGCCAGGGTCTGCTCGCGGCCGACCTCGTTGACCAGCTGGATCTCGGCGGCCGACAGGTCGATATTGCTGGGCACCAGGTCCAAGTTCTTGACCCGGGTGTTGATCAGCACCTCGTCGATGCTGACCCGCGGCTCGACCATCAGGTTGTGCACGGTGTGGGTCAGCTCGTAGTGCGGCACGCCGAGCCCGGCCGACAGCGCGCCCTGCGGATCGAGGTCCACCAGCAGCACCCGGCGGCCGTATTCGGCCAGCGCCGCCCCGAGATTGATCGTGGAGGTGGTCTTGCCCACCCCACCCTTCTGATTGCACATCGAGATGACGGTGGCCGGACCGTGCGAGGTCAGCGGCTGTGGTTCGGGAATGTGGCGGGGCGGGCGGCCGGTGAGACCGATCGGTGTGGCTTCGTCTGCCTCGTCGGTCACGCCGTGCCCCCCGTCATCAGGCTTTTCTGCGGCGTGGCGAACATCCGCGAAAGTCTAACGGTGTGTCGGCTCCACAAGAGGCAGACCCGCGACATCATGCGCGCGGATGTGCGCCGGCCCATACCTCCCGCAGGGCATGCACCGTGACCAGCGTGTAGATCTGCGTCGTCGTCACCGAGGCGTGCCCGAGCAGCTCTTGGACGACGCGGACGTCGGCGCCGCCGTCGAGGAGATGGGTGGCGAAGGAGTGCCGCAGGGTGTGCGGCGACACCGCCGAGGAGATGCCGGCCCGTTCGGCGGCGTCCTGCAGTACCTGCCAGGCGCTCTGCCGCGACAGCCGGCCGCCGCGGGCATTGAGGAAGATCGCCGGCCCTGGGGCAGGAGCGGAGCGACCCGGGGACGATCCGAGCCCGCGGCCCCGGCGCGCCAGGTCGGGACGGCCTCGCACCAGGTAGGCGTCCAGGGCGGCGATGGCCGGGCGACCGACGGGCACCAGGCGCTGCTTGCCGCCCTTGCCGCGCAGCAATACCGATCGGGCTTCGGTGTCGACGTCGTCGACGTCGAGGCCGACAGCCTCGGAGATTCGCGCGCCCGTGGAATACAGCAGCTCCAGCAGTGCGCGGTTGCGCAGTGTGAGCGGCCCGTCGGACGGGCTGTCCCCGCCGGCACCTTCGAGCAGCGCCAGCACCTCGTCGAGGGTGAGGCTCTTCGGGAGCCGGCGACTCGGTGTGGGCGGCTTGACCGCCCGGGCGACGTCGACACCGATGATTCCTTCGGCGGCGGCGAACCGGTGAAACCCGCGCACCGCGATCAACGCGCGCGCGGCCGAGACCGCCGACAGCGGCACAGCGCCGGTGTCGGGATCGCCGCGGCGCAGCGCCACGAGAAACTCGCTGACGTCGTTCTCGGTGACCCCCGCCAGGTCGTCGATACCACGCAGGCGCAGGTGCTCGACGTAGCGGCGCAGATCGCGCCGGTAGGAACTGATGGTGTTGGCGGCCACCCCGCGCTCGATCGTGAGGTGGTCGAGGTAGCCCTGCAGCTGGCCGTCCAACGCCGGGCGGAACGTGGTCATGAGCCGGCCTTGCGGGCGGCGAACGCCTTCGAACGATCAGGCCACGGCGCATCGACAGGCCGAGTCGGCTTACCCTCGACGACTGCGGCGTACGTCGCCAGAATGCCTGCTGCTGCAGTGGAATTCACGATCTCACCGGCCAGCACCTTGTGCGCGGCGTCCTCGATACCGAACCAGTGCACCTCCATGTCGGCTTCTTCGTCGTGGCCGTCGGGACGACCGACGTCGACCAGACCCCGAGCGAGGTACACCCGTAACGCTTCGTCGGCGAAACCCGGCGAGGACACCAAATCGACCAGCACGCTCCAGTGCTCAGCGGTGAGGCCGGTCTCTTCGAGCAGCTCGCGCGCCGCGGCTGCCGCCGGATCCTCCCCCGGTTCGTCGAGTAGTCCGGCCGGCAACTCCCACAGCCGGCGGCCTACCGGATGGCGGTACTGGTACACCATGGCCACCCGGTAGGCGTCGTCGACCGCGGCGACCGCCACCGCACCGTAGTGTTCGACCACTTCACGTTTGGCAGTGTGACCGCCGGGCATGCGGACCTGATCGGTCCGCAGAGCGAGAATGCTTCCGCGGTAAACGGTTTCGGAGGAGACGGTCTCGAAGTCGTGGTCAGCCACGAGCCGAGTGCTCTGGAACCTGCTCGGCCAGCGGCTGGGCCGACTGATCCGGACGTTCCTTGCCGTTGGAGTGCTGCTCGGGGATCTCCAGGGACAACCGCTCGGCCGCCTTGTAGTCGATCGCCGCACCGACGAACGAGACGAACAGCGGATGCGGTCGGGTGGGCCGGCTCTTCAGTTCGGGATGGGCTTGCGTGCCGACCAGGAACGGGTGCACGTCGCGCGGGTACTCCACGAACTCGACCAGATGACCGTCCGGTGAGGTGCCCGAGAACTGCAGCCCGCTCTGGGCGATCCGGTCGCGGTAGGAGTTGTTGACCTCGTAGCGGTGCCGGTGACGCTCGGACACGTGCGTCGAGTCGTACGCCTCGGCGACGATCGAACCGACTTCCAGCGTCGCCGGGTAGGCGCCCAGGCGCATGGTGCCACCCAGATCGGCGTCACCGGCGACCGCGTCGCGCTGATCGGCCATCGTGGAGATCACCGGATCCGGTGTGTCCGGGTCGAATTCGGCCGAGTTGGCTTCGGCCAGACCCACCGAACGTGCGGCCTCGATCACGATGCACTGCAAGCCCAGGCACAGGCCCAGCACCGGCAGTCCACGCTGGCGGGCATGGCGGATCGCACCGATCTTGCCCTCGATGCCGCGGATGCCGAACCCACCGGGAATGAGGACTCCGTGCACATCACCCAGCGCAACGGCAGCGCCGCTGTCGGTCTCGCAGTCGTCGGAGGCCACCCAGCGCATCTCGACCTTGGCGCGGTGGGCGAATCCGCCGGCGCGCAGCGCCTCGGCCACCGAGAGGTAGGCGTCGGAGAGGTCGACGTATTTGCCCACCAACGCAATTCGCACGGTCTCCTTGGGCTCGTGCACCCGGCGCAGCAGGTCGTTCCACTGCGTCCAGTCGACGTCGCGGAACGGCAGATTGAGCCGGCGCACCACGTAGGCGTCGAGCTCCTCGCGGTGCAGCACCTTCGGAATGTCGTAGATCGACGGCGCGTCGGGGGTGGAGATCACCCCGTCGATGTCGACGTCACACATCAGCGCGATCTTGTTCTTCAGCGGCTCCGGTACGTCGCGGTCACAGCGCAGGATCAGCGCGTCGGGACTGATACCGATGCTGCGCAGCGCGGCCACCGAGTGCTGGGTGGGTTTGGTCTTCAGCTCACCCGACGGCGCGAGATACGGCACGAGGGACACGTGAAGGAAGAAGCAGTTCTCCCTGCCGACCTCATGGCGCACCTGGCGTGCGGCTTCCAGGAACGGCAGCGACTCGATGTCACCGACGGTCCCACCGATCTCGGTGATCACCACGTCGGGACGGTTGCCCGCGGCGTCGGGCTCGGCCATCGCCAGGATGCGGCCCTTGATCTCGTCGGTGATGTGCGGAATGACCTGCACGGTGTCGCCGAGGTACTCGCCGCGACGCTCCTTGGCGATCACCGACGAATACACCTGCCCGGTGGTCACATTGGCCGACCCGGACAGGTTGCGGTCTAGGAAGCGTTCGTAGTGACCGACGTCGAGGTCGGTCTCCGCGCCGTCCTCGGTGACGAAGACCTCGCCGTGCTGGAACGGGTTCATCGTTCCCGGGTCCACGTTCAGATAGGGGTCGAGCTTCTGCATCGTCACCTGCAGACCGCGTGCGGTCAACAACTGACCGAGGCTGCTGGCGGTCAGACCCTTGCCGAGCGACGAAACAACTCCACCGCTGACGAAGAGATGCTTGGTAGCGGTCTGCGGGTGCTTGCGCAATGGGGGCAAGAGCAACCTCCGTGACGTCGGGCAGGGGATCGCTGTGAACTGCCTGGGCCTGCCTACCCACGGAATCTCACCCTAACACCGACGCCGACAAGCGTGCGCTAACACGCGGGTGGCCTTCGTTACCCCTGAGTTACTGCGGGACGGTGACCGAAGCTGCGCCCGGCCCGATGCCGAACTTGCCCGACGGCGCGCCGTTGATCAGGTTCTGCAGGGCCAGCACTGTCGTGATGCGGCCCGATTCCGCGCTGATGTCGTCGACGGTGGTCACATCGGCGGCCATACCGGCATCGGCACGGGTCACCGCCAGGGCAGAAGTTCCGGTGGCCGAGCCGTCCCGCCCGGCGAGCACCGTCCCCGACCCGTGCGGTGCCATTCCCGCGGCGAAGCGGGCGACCGTCGAGCCCTGGTTGCCTGCATCGTCACCCAGCGCTCCCCCGGTGACGACGACGGCGGTGTTGGCCGCACCGATGCGATCGCCCTGGTAGGTGAGGAAACCGGTGTCGCGCAGCGCCGCCAGCACGGTGTCGCGCTGGGTGTCGTCGGCTGGGCGGATCGCGGGGTTGCGGTTGATCAGCAACGCGATGCCGAGCAGGTCACCTGCTTGTGAGCCCTGGTCGACCAGCGTGGTACTCAGCTGCGCACCGGCGGGCACGATCGACGAGTTGACCACCGAGCGCAGCTTCTCCGCGGAGTTCGCGTCGACGAACTCCCTCGTGAGCGCGACCGTGCCGGTGACGATGCCACCGGCCTGACCGACGATCCGGTTCATCGCCGCCACGTCGTCGTTGTCGGCGTCAGGGGTGCGGAACAGCACCACCGACTTGCCGGCCAGCGCGTCCTTGACGATCCGACCCGACATCTGCTTGTCGAAATCATCAGCCGCACCGAGCTTTTCGTTCAGCGCGTTGCGCTGATCGGTGAGCGAGGTGATCTGCTTGTTCAGATCCTGCTTTTCGTCGCGCAACCCGGACAGCAGCGTGTCGGAGAGCACGCCGGAGCCCAGGAAGACACCGACGGCCAGCGCAAGGAACACCGCAGCCAGCGAAATGGCATGGTGGCGTAGCGAAATCACAGCGATGAGCCTTTCTGCTCTACGCCTAGGTCACCCAGCTCTGCACCCACAGCGAGAAGCGATTCCAATAGGTCACGATCCAGTCGATGACGAAGGTGTCGGCCCGCGACACCCACAGGGCGGCGATGATGGCGAACAGCACCGCGAGGATCAGCATCGCGATCGCGCCACCTGAGATGTGGTTGCGATACAGCGTGGCAACGGCTTTCGCGTCGACCAGCTTCTCGCCGACCTTCAGCCGGGTGAGGAACGTCGACGGGTTGCTCTGCTGGCGCGAGCGGTCGAAGAACTCTTCGATGCTGGCCGAATGCCCGGCGGTGACGATCAGCGAGGCGCCGTGGTGGTCGACGAGCAACAGCGCCAGGTCGGCGGCGGAGCCCGCGGCGGGGAACGTCATCGCCCCGATGCCCAGATCCTGAATCCGCTCCAGGCCGTTGGCGTGGCCGTCGGCGTCGGCGGGAAGCACCACCTGCGCACCGCTCTTGAGCACATCGGCGCTCATCTGGTCGGGGTTGCCGACGATCAGCTGGGGCCGGTAGCCGTTCTTCTGCAACAGGTCGGCGCCGCTCTCCACACCGATCAGCACCGGCTGGTACTCCTTGATGAACGGTTTGATGGCTTTGAGGTCATCCTCGGCGCCCGGTCCATCGGCGACCACCAGGACGTGGCGGCGGTAGACGTCGACGTCGATATCGGGAATGCCGATGCCGTCGATCAGCAGCGGGCTCTCGCTGCGGATGAACTCGATGGTGTTGCCCGCGAAAGCCTCCAGGTGCGCGACCAGTCCCGTCTTCGCGTCCTGCATGAGGTCGGCGATCTCTTCATCGCTGCGCTCCACGCCCAGGGCCAGCCGGCGATCACCCGCATACACCCCACCGTTGTGCAGCCGGATCTTTGCGCCGTCCTTGATTTTCTTGAAGACCTCGGGACCCGCGGTGTCGATCAGCGTGATGTTGTTGGCCACCAACACTTCCGGGCCGAGGTTCGGGTACCGGCCCGAGATCGACGGGGAGGCGTTGACGACGCCGGCGATGTTGGCGTCGACCAGAGCGTCAGCGGTCATCCGGTCCAGGTCGAGGATGTCGAGCACGACGATGTCGCCCGGGCCGATGCGACGCAGCAGGCGGTCGATGTCGCGGTCGACGCGGGCGGTGCCCGTGACTCCTGGTCGTGCACCGGTATTACGGGAGAGAAGCGCTGACATCTTCATGCTGGGATTCTGTCGGCGACCGGACGGATATCCGCGGAGGCGCGCCGTAACACCAGCCACACAAGTCACATTTTGTCACAGCAGTAACACGGTTCGGACACGCGATCTGCTGCGTTACGACTTCAGCTGAGCCGTTCCTCCTGCGCGGCCTCGAGCAGCTCACGGGCGTGCGCACGGCCGGTGTCGGACTCCCCGAGCCCCGCGAGCATCCGCGCGAGCTCACCGACCCGCTGTTCGGTGTCCAGGCGCCGCACCTCACTGGTTCCGTTGCCGGCGCTGTCGACGACGAGGTGGCTGTCGGCGTAGGCAGCGACCTGCGGCAGGTGCGTGACGACGATGACCTGGTGGCTGCGGGCCAACCGCGCCAACCGACGGCCGATCTGCACCGCGGCCCGGCCACCGACACCGGCGTCCACCTCGTCGAACACCATCGTGGTGCCCTCCGCCGAGGCGGCAAGCACCACCTCGAGGGCCAGCATCACCCGGGACAGCTCGCCGCCGGACGCGCTCTTGTTCAGCGGCAGTACGTCGGTGCCGCGGTGTGCGGTGAAGCCGAACTCGACCAGGTCGATACCTTCGCTTCCCGCGTGCACGGTCTCGCCGGACGGCAACCGCAGCGGTGCGCTGTCGTCCTCGCGGGCCGGCATCAGCGACACCGTGACGCTGAAGTCGGCATGCGTCATCGCCAACCCGGTGAGCTCGGCGGTGATCGCCTTGGCCAAGCCTTTCGCCGCCTTGGCGCGCGCCTTGGACAGCTCGAGCGCGGACGTCGCCACCTGAGCGGCCAGCTCGTCGACGGCACGGGCCAGCCCGGCCAGCGCATCTTCGGAGACGTCGAGCTGCGCCAGGCGTTCCCGGGATTCTTTGGCCCACGCCAGCACACCGTTGACGTCCGCGGCGTACTTGCGGATCAGGCTGCGCAGCTCCGCCTGGCGGGCCAGCTTGGTCTCCAGAGCGCTGGCGTCGTCGGGCAGGTCACCCAGGAAGTCACCGAGTTCGCGAGCGACATCACCGACAACGGTCAACGCGTCCGTGAGCTGTCGGGACAGCGCACCCAGCGCGGGATCGTCGGTCGACTGCAGCAGCGCCGCTGCGCGGCCCAAAGTGTCTGTCGCCGAATGGGGTTCGCCGTCGGCGAGGTCATCAGCCGACAGGTTGGCACGAGCACCGGCCACGGCCTCGCGCAGCGCGTCGAGTTCGGAGAGCCGGCGGATGTCGGCCACCAGCGATTCATCCTCGCCCGGGGCCGGGTCGACGCCGTCAATCTCGGTGAGCGCGAACTTCAGCCGGTCGGCCTCCTGAGCCAGCTCCCGAGCCCGGTTGGTCCGGTCGACCAGATCGCGCCGGGCCACCTGCCACTGATCGCGCAGCTTCCGGTAGCGCTCGAGTTTGGCGTCGACCCCGGCGAAGCGGTCCAGCGCGGCGCGCTGCTCCTCGGGTCGCATCAGTCGCAGCTGGTCGTTCTGGCCGTGCAGCGTCAGCAGTTCGGCGGTGAACGTCGACAGCGACTTGGCCGGCACGCTGCGCCCACCGAGGTAGGCCCGCGACGGCCCGTCGCGGCTGACGGTCCGCAGGGCGATGATGCTGCCGTCATCGTCGCGGTCGGCGCCGGACGAATCGAGAATCTCGTCGATCTGCTTGCCGGTGGCGTCGTCGAGTTCTGCAGTGGCGAAACGGCCTTCTACGACGGCCCGTTCGGCGCCCGACCGTACCCGGGTGGCGTCGGCGCGCGCACCGCCCAGCAGATGAAGGCCGGTCACCACCATGGTCTTGCCGGCGCCGGTCTCGCCGGTCAGTACTGTCAGGCCGCGGTCGAACTCCGCGGTGGCGGCGCTGATCGCGCCCAGCGACTCGATTCGAATCTCGGCCAGCATCGCCAGATCACTGCCCCCGCCAGCCGGTGACCGGCAGGCGGAATTTGCGGACCAGCCGGTCGGTGAACGGCGCACTGTCCAGCCGCACCCACTTCAACGGTGTCGTGCACTTGGTCACCTCGAGCCGTCCGCCCGCCGGCACCCGCATCTCGCGGCGGCCGTCACAGAACACCAGCGCCTCGTGGCTGTCGTCCTCGATCTCGATCGCGATCAGCGCGGTAGGGCTGGTGACCATCGGACGCGCGAACAACGCGTGGGCATTGTTCGGCACCACGATGATTGCCTCCAGGTCCGGCCACACCACCGGCCCGCCGGCGGAGAACGCGTAGGCGGTCGACCCGGTGGGGCTCGACACCAGCACACCATCGCAACCGAAGGACGAAACCGGCCGTCCGTCGATCTCCAGGACGACACCGATCACCCCGAGCCGCGCACCTTTTTCGAGGCTGGCCTCGTTGAGCGCCCACCCGCGAGTGATGACCTCTCCCTTGGCCCGTACGGCGATATCGAGCGTCATCCGTTCCTCGACGCGGTAGCTGCGGTCGACGACGTGTTCGAGGACGGTGTCGATGGCTTCGGCTTCGGCCTCGGCGAGAAAGCCGATGCGGCCGAGGTTGATGCCGAGGACTGGGATCTCGGCGTTGCGCGCCAATTCGGCGGCCCGCAGGAAGGTTCCGTCACCGCCGAGGACGAGCACCAGCTCGCACCCGACGGCCGCATTGGCGTCGGCGTCGACCACCTCGGTGGTCGAGCCCACCGCCTGCATGTCGTTGGGATCGAAATGCGAGGCCCGGTCGACAGCTTCGGCGGACAGCAACCGCAGCGTAATGCCGTTGTCGCCCAACACCTTTTCCACCCGGCGAGCCGTCTCGGTGGCTTCGTCGCGGCCATTGTTCACGACGAGCAGGATCGCCCGCTCTGAAGTCATTGCGGTCCTTCCGCGACGGCGCGGCGTACCGCGGCGTCCAGTTCGTCTCCGTGCAACCCACTGTCCGTTTCGGCACGCAGCAGGAGAAAGTATTCGACATTGCCCGACGGGCCGGGCAGCGGGCTCGCGGTGGCGCCGACCGTCTGCCAACCGAGCTCACCGGCGCGGGCGGCGACGGCCAACACCGCGGCGGTCCGCAGCGCCGGATCCGACACCACACCACCGGCGCCGACCTGCTCGCGCCCGACCTCGAACTGTGGCTTCACCATGGGAACGATATCGGCGCGCGCCGACGCGCAGGCAGTCAGTGCGGGCAGCACCGTGGACAGCGAGATGAACGACAGGTCCGACACCACGAGGTCGACGGGGCCGCCGATCGCCTCCGGCGTCAGATCACGGACGTTGGTGCGCTCGATGACAGTCACCCGCGGATCCGAGCGCAGCGACCAGGCCAGCTGCCCGTAACCGACGTCGACGGCCACGACTTCGGTCGCGCCACGGTCCAGCAGCACCTCGGTGAAGCCCCCGGTCGATGCACCGGCGTCCAGGCACCGCCGCCCGGCCGGGTCGATGCCGAAGGCGTCCAGGGCACCGATCAGCTTGTGGGCGCCGCGGGACACCCAGGTGCGCTCGTCACTGGCGTCGACGGTGAGGTTGGCGGTGACGGCCACCGCGGTGGCGGGTTTGACCGCCCGCATGCCGTCGATGCTGACCCGGCCTGCGCCGATGAGTTCGGCGGCCTGCTGTCGTGAACGTGCCAAGCCGCGACGGACCAGCTCAGCGTCAACCCGGGCACGCCGCGTCATGCGCGAACTCAGCCCTTCTCCACCGATTCCAGCGCATTGACCAGGATCTGGTGCGCTTCCTCGAGCTGCCGTCCGACGGCGTCGATATCGACACCGGCGACGTCGGCGCTGTCCGGGTCGACGCTGGGCAGCTGAGCCAGCACGGCGTCGATGTCGGCGCGGATCTGTTCGGGGTCGGTGTTCATGTCACCGTTCACGCTAGCTGATCCTGAGCCGTCAGCAGGGACCAGCGCTGCAGCGCGGCGCGTGCGGTGTCGTCACCGGCTCGCACGGCGAGCTGACGTCCGTTCCCGGCCGCGTCCCACACCGCCCGCGCGGTGGCGCGGACCACCGAGAGGCCGTCCTGGCTTTCATCTGCAGCTGCCGCCGTCACGGTGACCGCACCATCGGCGACCTCAGCCCGCCACGCGGCTTGTTCGGCGACCTCCAGGTTCTCCGCGCCGGTGTGCAGATCCCGAAGGTCGGCACCGATGTAGGTGGGCCGCTGCTCGGGTACCGCGTGCACCACCTCAGCGGCCGTGCTGACCCCGCACAACACCATGAGGCTGGGCAGATCTGTGGCATTCGCACCGGCAATATCGGTGTCGAGGCGGTCACCGACCACCAGTGGCGTGTCAAATGAGCCCCGCGCCAACGCATCCCGCATCAGGGCGGGAGCAGGTTTGCCGGCCACCTGGTAATCGGCGTCGGTGGCGGTGCGCAACGCGGCGACCATCGAACCGTTTCCGGGGAGCAGTCCTCGCTCGGTGGGCAGCGTGCGGTCGACGTTGGCAGCGACCCACAGTGCGCCAGACCGGATGGCCAGCGCAGCCTCGGCCAGGTCCGGCCATGCGGTCGTCGTCGAGTGCCCCTGCACCACGGCAACGGGCTCGTCGTCGAAACGTCGGACCGGCTTCAGACCGACGGCCTCGACCTCACCGGCCAGCGCGTCGGTTCCGACGATCAGCACCTTCGAGCCGGGCTCCAGCTGCTGAGCAAGCAGGCGAGCCGCGCTCTGGGCACTGGTCACCACATCGGCAGCATCCGCGGTGAACCCGAGCTCGCGTAGATGGGCAGCCACATCGTCGGCGGCGCGGGAGGCGTTGTTGGTGACGAACAGTTTGCGAATCTGCGCGGCATCGAGGGCGTCGATGGCACCTTCGGTCGGCGCGTGACCGCGGAACACGGTGCCGTCCAAATCGAGCAGCAGGCAATCATGTTGCTGCACAAGGGTTGTCACGTCAGGCCAGCTCGCTGACCCGGTCTTCGGCGTCGGTGACGCCGTCGATGTCGGCCGCGGCGGCGTGGATGAACCACTGCAGCGCCTCATCACCTCGATCGAGCGCGAGCAGCGTCTCGGCATAGGCGTAGAACAGGCGAGCTGCGGTCGATCCGGTGCGCGACGGATCTGGCTGCGGCGTGGACAGCACCACCAATGCCTGCTCCAGTTGGCCAAGGTCGGCGCGGGCGCCGGCGGCAACGATCCGCAGTTCGTCGGCGTCGTCGCCGGTGAGCTCAGCCGCTTCCGGGCTGCGAGCAAGTTCGATAGCGCGCTCGGGTCGGCCCACCCCGCGTTCGCAGTCGGCGATCAGCGGAAGCAGCTGCGACTTGCTGCCCATCCGGCGAGCGGCGCGGAACTCCGAGAGGGCCTGTGCCCAATCCCCGCACTGGTAGGCCGCGATACCGACGGCCTCACGCACCGCAGCGATCCGCCCGGAACGGGCGCGGGCGGCCTGCGCATGCTCGAGCGCGGCCTGCGGATCCTCGTCCAGCAGTTCACCCGCCGCGACCAGATGGCGAGCGACCGTGTCGGCGGTCGACTTATCCAAAGTCGTGAGTTCGCCGCGGATTTCGGGCGAGAGCTGCTTGGCTTCAATGGTCGACGGAATGGCCGGACCTGCCTGACGTGGCGCGGCGTCGTCGCCATTGGCGGACGGCTGAGGTTGGGCCGGACGGGCACGACCAGGACCCGACCGGCGCGGGGCACTGCCGCCCCGACGGTCGCGGTTCCCGGCGCCGGCTCCCGCGGGACGACGCGGCGGACGTCCGCCGGAATTGCCTTGCCTGTCATCGACCACCTGTAAAGGATACGGGCAGCGGTCAGACAGCCACAATTCGGATAAACCATATGGCGGTAATGGAATTCGATAAAGAAATGGAAACGCCCCCCGATTTCTCGGGGGGCGTTTCACTAAATTGTGTTCGGCGGTGTCCTACTTTTCCACCCGTGTGGGTAGTATCATCGGCGCTGGTAGGCTTAGCTTCCGGGTTCGGGATGGGACCGGGCGTTTCCCTGCCGCTATGGCCGCCGTAACTCTATTCACTTTTCAGTGACCCCCTTTTGTGGGGGAATCTTAGTTTTGGTGGTGGGGTGCAGTGTGTCTGCTGGATTGTGGTTGCGGGCGTTGATGTGCGTCTTTGAACGAACCAAATGTGGTGTTTTGTTTTGGTTGTTGTAAGTTTTCGGCCGGTTAGTGCCAGTTCCCTGAACACCTTGCGGTGCGTGTAGGTCTGGTCTATCGATCCCGTGGTCTGCGGGGGGCCTTATCCCACTGAATGGGTGAGAAACCTGGTCTTGGAATAGGTTTCCCGCTTAGATGCTTTCAGCGGTTATCCTGTCCGAACGTGGCTATCCAGCGGTGCCCCTGGTGGGACAACTGGTGTACCAGAGGTTCGTCCGTCCCGGTCCTCTCGTACTAGGGACAGGTTTCCTCAAGTTTCTGACGCGCGCGGCGGATAGAGACCGAACTGTCTCACGACGTTCTAAACCCAGCTCGCGTGCCGCTTTAATGGGCGAACAGCCCAACCCTTGGGACCTGCTCCAGCCCCAGGATGCGACGAGCCGACATCGAGGTGCCAAACCATCCCGTCGATATGGACTCTTGGGGAAGATCAGCCTGTTATCCCCGGGGTACCTTTTATCCGTTGAGCGACACCCCTTCCACTCGGGGGTGCCGGATCACTAGTCCCGACTTTCGTCCCTGCTTGACATGTCCGTCTCGCAGTCAAGCTCCCTTGTGCACTTGCACTCAACACCTGATTGCCGTCCAGGTTGAGGGAACCTTTGGGCGCCTCCGTTACATTTTGGGAGGCAACCGCCCCAGTTAAACTACCCACCAGGCACTGTCCCTGGACCGGATATACGGTCCGAGGTTAGAAGTCCAATACGATCAGAGTGGTATTTCAACAATGACTCCACCCACACTGGCGTGTGAGTTTCACAGTCTCCCACCTATCCTACACAAACCGTATCGAACGCCAATACCAAGCTATAGTGAAGGTCCCGGGGTCTTTTCGTCCTGCCGCGCGTAACGAGCATCTTTACTCGTAGTGCAATTTCGCCGAGTCTATGGTTGAGACAGTTGAGAAGTCGTTACGCCATTCGTGCAGGTCGGAACTTACCCGACAAGGAATTTCGCTACCTTAGGATGGTTATAGTTACCACCGCCGTTTACTGGGGCTTAAATTCTCCGCTTCACCCTAAAAGAGTTAACGGGTCCTCTTAACCTTCCAGCACCGGGCAGGCGTCAGTCCGTATACATCGTCTTGCGACTTCGCACGGACCTGTGTTTTTAGTAAACAGTCGCTTCTCACTGGTTTGTGCCACCCCCCACCGCTGCCCACCGCAAGGGTGATGACAGTAGGGGTCCCCTTCTCCCGAAGTTACGGGGGTATTTTGCCGAGTTCCTTAACCATAGTTCACTCGTACGCCTTGGTATTCTCTACCTGACCACCTGTGTTGGTTTGGGGTACGGGCCGTGTATACGCTCGCTAGAGGCTTTTCTTGGCAGCAAAGGATCACCGAATTCGCCTCACTCGGCTATGCATCACCTCTCAGGATATATGAAACGCGGATTTGCCTACGTTTCTCCCTACAGGTTTACCCCAGTATTACCACTGACTGGTACGGCTACCTACCTGCGTCACCCCATCGCTTGACTACTACCAGAGAAGGTCCCGCGCAGCCCCAGAAACCATCACCCCGAAGGGATCCGTGATTCTGGATTTGGGCGGTTAGTACCTCTGATTCATCAGGGACGCTTATACACGGGTACGGGAATATCAACCCGTTGTCCATCGACTACGCCTGTCGGCCTCGCCTTAGGTCCCGACTCACCCTGGGCGGACTGGCCTGGCCCAGGAACCCTTGGTCTTTCGGCGGGCAAGGTTCTCACTTGCCTTATCGCTACTCATGCCTGCATTCTCACTCCCACACCCTCCACAGCTCCATTACCAGGCTGCTTCACCGGAGTGCAGGACGCTCCCCTACCCAATACACAAACGTGTATTGCCGCGGCTTCGGCGGTGTGCTTGAGCCCCGCTACATTATCGGCGCACAATCACTTGACCAGTGAGCTATTACGCACTCTTTCAAGGGTGGCTGCTTCTAAGCCAACCTCCTGGTTGTCTCTGCGACTGCACATCCTTTTCCACTTAGCACACGCTTAGGGGCCTTAGCCGGCGATCTGGGCTGTTTCCCTCTCGACGCACGGAGCTTATCCCCCGCCGTCTCACTGCCACGCTTTCACTTACCGGCATTCGGAGTTTGGCTGACGTCAGTAACCTAGTAGGGCCCATCGGCCATCCAGTAGCTCTACCTCCGGCAAGAAACACGCAACGCTGCACCTAAATGCATTTCGGGGAGAACCAGCTATCACGGAGTTTGATTGGCCTTTCACCCCTACCCACAACTCATCCCCTCAGTCTTCAACCTAAGTGGGTTCGGGCCTCCACGCGGTCTTACCCGCGCTTCACCCTGGCCATGGGTAGATCACTCCGCTTCGGGTCCAGAACACACCACTACACCACACACTGTTGTGTGGATACGCCCTATTCAGACTCGCTTTCGCTACGGCTACCCCACCCGGGTTAACCTCGCGACATGTCCCTGACTCGCAGGCTCATTCTTCAAAAGGCACGCCATCACCCCACGACACGTCGAGGGCTCTGACGGATTGTAAGCGCACGGTTTCAGGTACTCTTTCACTCCCCTCCCGGGGTACTTTTCACCATTCCCTCACGGTACTAATCCGCTATCGGTCACTGAGAAGTATTCAGGCTTACCGGGTGGTCCCGGCAGATTCACAGCAGATTCCACGGGCCCGCTGCTACTCGGGAACAGTTCCACAGGAGCCGTCATGTTTTCAGTTACGGGGCTCTCACCCACTACGGCAGACCATCCCAGGCCACTTCACCTAACACCACGGTTTATCACTCCCGCCCCGGCCGGCAGACCGAAGACGAAACGTCCCACAACACCGCACACACAACCCCTGCCGAGTATCACATGCATACGGTTTAGCCATCCTCCGCGTTCGCTCGCCACTACTAACGGAATCACAATTGTTTTCTCTTCCTACGGGTACTGAGATGTTTCACTTCCCCGCGTTCCCCCCCATACCCTATGTATTCAGGTACGGGTGACACGACATCACTCGTGCCGGGTTTCCCCATTCGGACATCCTCGGATCAACGCTCGGTTGACAGCTCCCCGAGGCATAACGCAGCCTCCCACGTCCTTCATCGGCTCCCAGTGCCAAGGCATCCACCATGCGCTCTTAAACACTTACAACACAAAAAACCAATTCGAAAAAAGAAATTGCACATCTTACACACACAAACACACGCCGACTCTTCACAGAACCGACGCGAACTTGCGTGCTCGATGCTCGCAACCACTATCCACAAATCAAACACCACACCCCACCACCAAAGTGGAGCAACAACAGCCCTCCTGAACCGCAGTCCAAGCAGAGACGGGTCTGTTGTCTCAGGACCCAACAGTGTGTCTGGCAATTCCTCACGACCGGCATCCCCGCCGGCCGAACGTTTGTTGTGCACCAAACCGACACCCACTACAGGCGACGATTCCTCACGGCTCCGGTAAGACCCAGTGTCTCAACCGTTTTCGTGGTGCTCCTTAGAAAGGAGGTGATCCAGCCGCACCTTCCGGTACGGCTACCTTGTTACGACTTCGTCCCAATCGCCGATCCCACCTTCGACGGCTCCCTCCCACAAGGGGTTAGGCCACCGGCTTCGGGTGTTACCGACTTTCATGACGTGACGGGCGGTGTGTACAAGGCCCGGGAACGTATTCACCGCAGCGTTGCTGATCTGCGATTACTAGCGACTCCGACTTCACGGGGTCGAGTTGCAGACCCCGATCCGAACTGAGACCGGCTTTGAAAGGATTCGCTCCACCTCACGGCATCGCAGCCCTTTGTACCGGCCATTGTAGCATGTGTGAAGCCCTGGACATAAGGGGCATGATGACTTGACGTCATCCCCACCTTCCTCCGAGTTGACCCCGGCAGTCTCTCACGAGTCCCCACCATAACGTGCTGGCAACATGAGACAAGGGTTGCGCTCGTTGCGGGACTTAACCCAACATCTCACGACACGAGCTGACGACAGCCATGCACCACCTGCACACAGGCCACAAGGGAACCGACATCTCTGCCGGCGTCCTGTGCATGTCAAACCCAGGTAAGGTTCTTCGCGTTGCATCGAATTAATCCACATGCTCCGCCGCTTGTGCGGGCCCCCGTCAATTCCTTTGAGTTTTAGCCTTGCGGCCGTACTCCCCAGGCGGGGTACTTAATGCGTTAGCTACGGCACGGATCCCAAGGAAGGAAACCCACACCTAGTACCCACCGTTTACGGCGTGGACTACCAGGGTATCTAATCCTGTTCGCTCCCCACGCTTTCGCTCCTCAGCGTCAGTTACTGCCCAGAGACCCGCCTTCGCCACCGGTGTTCCTCCTGATATCTGCGCATTCCACCGCTACACCAGGAATTCCAGTCTCCCCTGCAGTACTCCAGTCTGCCCGTATCGCCCGCACGCCCACAGTTAAGCTGTGAGTTTTCACGAACAACGCGACAAACCACCTACGAGCTCTTTACGCCCAGTAATTCCGGACAACGCTCGCACCCTACGTATTACCGCGGCTGCTGGCACGTAGTTGGCCGGTGCTTCTTCTACAGGTACCGTCACTTGCGCTTCGTCCCTACTGAAAGAGGTTTACAACCCGAAGGCCGTCATCCCTCACGCGGCGTCGCTGCATCAGGCTTGCGCCCATTGTGCAATATTCCCCACTGCTGCCTCCCGTAGGAGTCTGGGCCGTATCTCAGTCCCAGTGTGGCCGGACACCCTCTCAGGCCGGCTACCCGTCGTCGCCTTGGTAGGCCATTACCCCACCAACAAGCTGATAGGCCGCGGGCCCATCCCACACCGCAAAAGCTTTCCACCACAACCCATGAAGGCCGTGGTCCTATCCGGTATTAGACCCAGTTTCCCAGGCTTATCCCAAAGTGCAGGGCAGATCACCCACGTGTTACTCACCCGTTCGCCACTCGAGTCACTCCGAAGAGCACTTTCCGTTCGACTTGCATGTGTTAAGCACGCCGCCAGCGTTCGTCCTGAGCCAGGATCAAACTCTCCAAACAAAAACAACCCATCCACAGACAGGTGAATTCGAATCAGAACAATCTGACCAAAGCAAGACACCAAAAACCTGGCATCAAAAAACCACACCCCAACACGGGGGTATCAGAGCATGGCAAAAAACAACAACAAACAAAAACCACCAAACACACTATTGAGTTCTCAAACAACACACCCCAGTCCCCCACTCGACCGCGCAGTAATCCCGCGACCCGAAGGCCGCGTAGATATCGTGCGGACAAGAGGAACAAACCTGTTACCAGGTTTGATTCCCGGGAGGTCTTCGCGCTCTCCGGCTTGGCCGGGCCGCTCTGACTTGGAATAAGTTACAGACGAGCTAACGGCGAGTCAAATCGCCTGCTAGATCGGCGTTTCGCCGCAACTCCGAAGCCTCAAACCCGCTGCACCCCAGCGATATTCCGCTTCCCGCGCCGCAGCACCAGCCAGCGCCCGTGGAGAAAGTGGGACGGTTGTGCCACCCAATCCTCGCTGTCGATCTTCTCGTTGTTGACCGAGACTCCGCCCTCGGCGATCGTCCGCTTGGCGGCACCCTTGCTCGCCGAGAGTCCGGTGGCCACCAACAGGTCGACGATGCCGTCCGCGCCGCCGGGCCCGAGCTCGGCCACCGAGGTCTCCCGCAACGCGGCCGCCAGGGTCGGTTCATCGAGCCGCGACAGCTCGCCGCGGCCGAACAACGCCTGTGATGCGTGCTCCACCGCCTCGGTCGCGGCCCGACCATGCACCAAGGTGGTGAGTTCCTGGGCCAGCCGGCGCTGGCCGGCCCGCTCATGCGGGCGTTCCGCGGTGGCCTGGGCCAGCTCGGCCAGTTCGTCGGCCGCCAAGAACGTGAACCAACGCAGGTACTTGACCACGTCGGCGTCGGCGGTGTTGACGAAGTACTGGTACCAGGCATACGGGCTGGTCATCTCGGGATCCAGCCACAGGCTGCCGCCGCCGGTGGACTTGCCGAATTTCGTCCCGTCGGCCGCGGTGACCAGCGGCACCGTCAGCGCATGGACGCCGGCGCCGAGCGTCTGGCGCACCAGCCGCACCCCCGCGATGATGTTGCCCCATTGATCGGAACCGCCGATCTGCAGCGAGCAGCCGTGGCGCCGGTGCAGTTCCACGTAGTCGTTGGCCTGCAGGAGCATGTAGCTGAACTCCGTGTAGGAGATGCCGTCGCCCTCGAGCCGGCGCCGGATCGTGTCCCGGTCGAGCATCACGTTGACCGAAAAATGCTTGCCGACGTCGCGCAGGAAATCGATCGCGCTCAGCTGAGCGGTCCAGTTCAGGTTGTTCTCCACCACCGCACCGCTGGGTGAGTCGTCGAAGTCGACGAACCGCTCCAGCTGCCCACGGATCCGTTCGGCCCACTGCGCGACGGTGTCGGTGGTGTTCATCGTCCGCTCGCCGGTGTCACGAGGATCACCGATCATGCCCGTGGCGCCGCCGGCCAACACGATCGGTCGGTGCCCGGCCCGCTGGAATCGCCGAAGTGTGAGCAACGGCACCAGGTTTCCCGCGTGCAGGCTCGGCGCGGTCGGATCGAATCCGCAATAGACGGTCATCGGTGGCTGCGCGGCCGCGGCGGCGAGCGCGTCGATATCGGTCGACTGTGCAATCAGCTCGCGCCAACCCAATTCATCGAGAATCGTCGTGCCCATGCGTTGATCTTCCCGCATGGGCAGCGCTCAGTCGCTCGCGCCCGGGATCGGCGCGCGGGGACTGCGGCGGTAGGCCGACACTTCCGGCCGTCCGGTGAGCCACAATCGCCACGGCCGATCGGCCGCCTGGGACACCCCGACCCGCGGACCCGCACTTTCTGGGCCGAGAGATTCGCCGAGCTGCACTGTCACCGGAGACGCCGGGTCGAAGACGTCCACGCCGTTGTCCTCCATCCCGATGCCCAGCGCCGAGCACAGGTTGCCCGGGCCGCGGGCTAGCGCCCTCGGGCGCACCAGCGGGCCACGGCGGACCTGCGCCACGTCCAGCCCCGACTCGATCGCCGCCGCCCGCAGCAGCACCGCCGCAGCCGTACCGTCCGGGCCGCACGACACATTGGCGCACACATGGATGCCGTGGCTTCGATAGGTATAGAGGTGCCCGGCCGGGCCGAACATCACCGCGTTACGGATGCCCGGCCCCCGGTACGAATGCGCCGACGCGTCCGGCCACGGCCCGTCCGGCGGGCCGCCGTACGCCTCGACCTCGACAATCAGCGCGCTGACCCCGCGGCAGCTGATGACCCCGCCGAGCAACAGCCGTGCCGCCGAGACCGGGTCGGTGTCCAGCTGATCGGCGCTCATCACAAGAAATTCTGCCCGAGGCATTGACCGGGCCTCCGCCGGGGAGGATTATTCATCACGTGATGAGTTCATCGAGTGATGAATTAGCGACGGGCCGCGCTGAGCCGGCCGTCCGTATCGAGAATCTGCGCGTGGTCCGCGGTAAACGGGTCGCGCTGCACGACTTCTCGGTGGCGATCCCCCGCGGTTCGATCACCGGACTGCTCGGCCCGTCGGGCTGCGGCAAGACCACCCTGATGCGCAGCATCGTCGGCACCCAGATCGTCGCGTCGGGAACCGTCACCGTTCTCGGGCATCCGGCCGGCTCCCCCGCACTCCGTCACCGGGTCGGCTACGTCACCCAGGACCCGACGATCTACAACGACCTCCGCGTCATCGACAACGTCCGCTATTTCGCGGCGCTCTACGGCACCCCGGCGCAATCGGCCGACCGCGCCATCGACGACGTCGGACTGCGCGATCACGCTGGGGCCTACTGCGGCAACCTGTCCGGCGGCCAGCGCACCCGGGTGTCACTGGCATGCGCTCTGGTCTGCCATCCCGACCTGCTCGTGCTCGACGAACCGACCGTCGGCCTGGACCCCGTACTGCGTGTGGACCTGTGGGCCCAATTCGACGAGCTGGCCCGGCGGGGCACCACCTTGCTGGTGTCCAGTCACGTGATGGACGAGGCCGACCACTGCGCCGGCCTGCTGCTCATGCGCGAAGGCCGGCTCCTGGCCCACACCACCCCCGCCCGACTGAGAGAGGACACCGGATGCACGTCACTGGAGGAAGCGTTCCTGTCCATCATCAGGCACAGCACCGCAGCTCCCATACGCTGAGCCCGCGCGCCTACCTGGCCACCACCGGCCGCATCGTGCGCCAGTTGCGCGCCGATCACCGAAGTGTCGCAATGATTCTCGTGGTGCCTAGCGCGGTGATCACGCTGATGTACTTCATGTTCGACGACGTGCCGAAGTTCCCCGGTGCGGTCTCGCCGTTTCAGACCGCATGCCTGATCCTGCTCGGGCTGTTCCCGCTGTTCGTGATGTTTCTGATCACCTCGATCACCATGCAGCGCGAGCGGTCCTCGGGCACGTTGGAGCGCATCCTCACCACGCCGCTGCGCCGGCTGGATCTGCTGGCCGCCTACGGCACCGCGTTTTCGGTCGCCGCCGCCGCGCAGGCGATCCTGGCCTGTGTCGTGTCGTTCTGGTTGCTGGGCTTTGACACCAAGGGCAGCCCGCTGTGGGTGTTCGTCATCGCCGTCATCAACGCCGTGCTGGGTGTCGGGCTCGGGCTGTTGGCAAGTGCGTTCGCCCGGACCGAATTTCAGGCCGTACAGTTCATGCCCGTGTTTATCGTCCCGCAGTTGCTCCTGGCCGGAATCATCGTGCCGCGCAACCAGATGCCGACCTGGCTGGAGTGGATCAGCAACGCGATGCCGGCCAGCTATGCCCTGGAGGCGTTGCAACAGGTCAACGCCCACACCGACCTGACGAGCATCGCAATCCGGGACATCTTCGTGGTCCTCGCCTTCGCGGTGGTGGCGATGGCCCTGGCTGCGGCGACCCTGCGGCGGCGCACCCCGTGACCGTAGAACCACGGCAGAACAAACGTCCCGGACGGCCACGCGGCACCTCGGACACCCGCGACCGGATCCTGACCAACGCACGAGAGTTGTTCGCCCGCAACGGTATCGACAAGACGTCGATCCGATCGATCGCCGCCGCCGCGGACGTCGACTCCGCTCTGGTGCACCACTACTTCGGCACAAAGGAGGAGTTGTTCGCCGCGGCGATCAACATTCCGATCGACCCCATGACCGTTCTTGTTCCGCTGCGCGACACCCCGGTCGAGGAGCTGGGCCGTGTGCTGCCGTCGATCCTGCTACCGCTGTGGGATTCCGAGATGGGCGCCGGGCTCATCGCCACCATGCGATCACTGCTCGCCGGCGCCGATATCAGCCTGGTCCGATCGTTCCTGCAGGAGGTCATCACCGCAGAGGTCGCGCCGCGCGTGGACAACCCACCGGGCACCGGGCGGCTGCGCGTGCAGTTCGTGGCCTCGCAACTGGTCGGTGTGGTCATAGCGCGCTACATCATCGGACTGGAGCCGTTCGCGTCGCTGGCACCGGAACAGATCGCCGAGACGATCGCGCCGACCCTGCAGCGCTATCTCACCGGAGAGCTGCCCGCGCTGTCCTGACCGTCATCCCAACACCGGGAAGCGGCGCCGCGCGGCGAGGCGGTCCAGTGCGCGTTGCATGACGCGCCGGACATGAGCGTCGACCTCGTCGATGTCGGGGTTCTTGCCGAAATCCTTCGGGTCGATCGGGTCGAGGACCTCCATGACGATCTTCGACGGCAGCGGCAGGTTCGGCGGGAAGAAGACGGTGAACCCGAACGGAAGCCCGACCGTCAGGGGCATGATCTCCGCCCGGATGCGCGGCAGTCCGATCCGGTAGGCCAGCTCGGTCCCCCGGGTTAGAAAGAACTGGGTCTCCTGAGCGCCGATCGAAACCATCGGCACGATCGGCACGCCGGTCTCGATCGCGGTACGGGCGTATCCGGTGCGACCGTCGAAGTCGATCTTGTTCTGCTGCAACGTGGGTCGATAGGCGTCGTAGTCGCCGCCGGGAAAGACGAGGACGACGGCACCGGACCGCAGCGCCGCGGTCGCAGCCTCCGGGCTGGCGTGCACGACACCGAGACGCGGCAACAGCGGACCCCAGGGTGCGATGAAGATCCCGTAGTGCGCCAGCGTGTACAGCGGCCGGTCGTAGCCGAACCGGGCATAGAACGCCGGCCCGAAGACCGGAACATCGGGAGTCAACATGCCACCGGAGTGATTGCACACCAGCAGCGCACCGCCCGACGGCGGGAACACCTCGAGATTGCGGACTTCGGCGCGGAAGTACAGCCGCATGAACGGCCACATCCGGCCCATCACCCGTCGGGTGAAAACCGGATCCCACTTGGCGAGTTCACCGGGAAGCTGCTTGGCGACAACGTTGTCCCCCATCCGGCCAAAGTACGCCAAATGGGCTGCGCGGGTTACGAGTTCGCGAGACCCATCAGACGGTCGTGCTCCTCGGGACTCACCTCGACGGCCTCGTCGACCAGTAGCACGGGAATGCCGTCGTCGATGCGATAGGCCTTGTGCAGGCGCGGGTTGTACAGACGTTGGTCCACCAGGATCAGCGGCCCGCGGTCGGCCGGGCACACCAGAATGTCCAACAGCTTCTCGTCGAGCATCAGGCGGCTACGGGATCGCGGGCGGCGCGGCGGCCGGGGCTTGGTTGCCGCCGATCGTCGGGGCGCCGTCGCTCGGCATCTGCCCGGCTCCCATCACGGCGTTGTTCTGCTGGCGCTGCTGCGCCTGCTGCAGAAGCTGCATCTGGGCGAAGATCTTCTGCTGGTAGCCGAGGGTGTTCTGCAGCGCCTCGATCAGCGGCTTCTGATTCGGGCGGTACTGCAGCGCGTTCTGGATTTCGGCGATGTTGGTCTTCGACGGCTTGATGCCCTGCGCCCGCAGTTTCATCGCCGACTTGATCAGGTTGGACAGCTGGCCGCCGCCGGCGCCCTGGTCGTAGTTCTGGTCGATGAACGCCAGCATCTGGTCGGCGCTCTGGAATTGCGGGACGCCGTTGGCATCGGGCGTCGCCGGCGCTGACGGCGTGGCCGGCGCGGCGCTCGGATCGGCCAGCGCCTGCTGCGTGCCCATGCCGACCAGCAACCCAGCGGTCAGGGCACCGATCGCCGTGCCGCGGACGGCGCGACGCCAGTGATTCGTCTGGGTTGCCATGCATTCCTCCGACGCGTGGGTACCTGGACTCTCGGCGAGCCTAACAGCGCTGCGCGACCTGGGCAGAAGCTCAGTTCTCGGTACCGCTGAACTGGGCTCGTACCGCAGCCGTCAAGCGCTTGTACTTCCCCGTATCGGGCTCCCAATGCCAGGCGTTACGAGTCGCCTTCGGCACCCCGTCGGCTCGTAGCGCCGAGACCGTCGGTCGGCAGGTGGCGCTGAGTGGGATCTCGGGCACCACATGGACCACATCCGGCGGCAGGCCGACGGGCATCGACGCGAACGCGTCGGTCAGGTCGGCGGTGGTCACGGTCATGCCGTCGCGCAGCGTGATCGCGGTGACGGCGATGGTCCCGCCGGGCACCTCGACGCCGTAGGTGGCGGCGAGGTCGACAGCGGTGATCCGGCTGACGGCGTCGGTGACCGCCTCCGGGAACACCACACCGCGCTCGGTACGGATGAGCAGCGGACGGTTGCCCAGCAGCCAGAAGTCGCCGTCGGAATCGCGGCGGAACACGTACTCGGTGGAGATCCACGTGTCACCGGCGGCGAACACCCCGCGTTTGACCGACGCGGTCGGATCGATCGGCCCCCACGGCCGGGCCAGCAGCACACCGACCTCGTTGGGTTCGGCGACCGCGACGAATCCGCGGTCGTCTTCCAGGATCAAATCCTCGTCGGCGTCGTAGGCCGCCAACTCCACCTGGCCGCCGCCCGGCAGCGGCCGGCCCTTGCTACCGATCTTGGCGCCCGCCACATTGGCCAATACAGCCTGACCGTCGGTGGTGGCGAAGAACTCGACGACGTTGGCCGGGCTGAAGGCATCGACGGTTCGCTGCCACAGCCCGGGCGGCATGCCCGAACCGATGAACAGCCGCACCGGATGGTTACCGCGCAACCGGAAATCCGGGTCGTCAACCACATCGCGCAGCATCGTCCAGGTGTAGGAGACGACCGTGACGCCGTACTGCCGGATCTCGGCGAGGAAACGGTCCGGGCGCAGCCCCCGCGACAACGCGATCCGGGTGCCGCCGACCACCGCCCCACCGAGACTGACCAGCAGTCCGGACTGGTGGTGCAGCGGGGTCAGGCAGTACACCGTGTCACCGCGCCCCAGCGCCGCGGCGGAGGCCGTACCGAACGCCGACAACGCCCAGCGGTAGTTGGTGATCTGCTTGGGCACCAGAACACCGCTGACGGTGCTGAACGCGACGAACGCCAGATCGCGGGCGAAGCCGGGGTTCGGCCGGTACCACCCCGGCAGCGCGACGGCGTCCGGGTCGATCTTCTCCATGTCGATGACGTTGCTGTGCTCGGGCAGGTTCAGGTCACGGCTCTCGCCGCCGCCGAGTACCAGCACCTTGACCGGCAGCTTGCGGGCCGCGTCGAGGTTGCCGGGGTCGGTGATGACCTCGGTGACCCCGCCGATGCGGACGGCCTCGTCGAGGTCGACATCGGGCGGCATGAGCACAGCCACCGCGCCGAGACGCGACAGCGCGGCGATGGCGACCAGCGCCGAGGGCCGGGTGTCCATGAGGACACCGACGCGCACACCCTGGCGGACGCCGACCGAGATGAGGCCGCGGACCACGTTGTTGATGCGCCGGTTGACCGCCTCGTAGGTGTGCACCCGGCCGTCGAACAGCAGGAACTCGCCGTTGGGAGCCTCGCCGGCCTGCTCGTCGATGATCCGGCCCAGCGAGATGCGGGTGTGGTCGTTGATCTGGCCCAGGCGGGTCAGCCGTGGCAGGGTTCGCGCAGTCTCCACCGCAAGCGTCCGCATCGACTTCCTCGTGTTCACCACCGCGTCGGCCGCACCGCGTGCCAGTGACCAGGCCACTTCCGACGCCTCGGCCATGCTGTGCATCAGGCGCGCCGACAGCGCCACGCCGGAGTCGTCGGGTTCGGCGTCGCTGTCCTGCATGGGTGCGATGTTGGCCGGGCGGGAATCCGCACCGGACAGCCAGCGCACCCAGTCCGCCACCGTCGGCCAGGTCGAGGTGGCCGCCTTCGATCCGACCACCAGGCCGAAGTGCCCGGCGCGGATCATCACCTCGTACACCTCGGCGCCGGGAGCGGCGCGCTTGATGCCCCGCACCGAGGCAGGCTGGCCGATGTCGTCGACCTCGCCGACGAAGGCGAGCACCGGGCAGGTGATATCGGAGAGCGTCACCAACTGACCGTTGATGGCGAAGCCGCCCGACATCATCCGGTTGTGTGCGATGAACTGCTTGAGCAACTCGGAGACCGCGGGACCCGACCAGGCGATCCAGCCCTCGGAGTCCAAGAAGCGGCGCTGCTGTTCGCGCGGCAGCAGCGCGTCCCGGTCGTGCAGCTGGCGCAGGAAGTCGATGCGCGCCTTGGCGGTCTTGAGCGGGTCGAGCATCTGAAAGCCGGTGCGCGCCAACCAACCTGGAATGTCGATGCGGTTGAACACGTGGTCGGCCATGAAGTCCGCGGCCACCGCACCGATGTTGGGCGGGATACCCATCGGCAGCGCGGCCAGCGTGTCCACCGGGGAGCCGAACGCGACGATGCTCGCGATGTCCTTGGTGCGCCGGTAGGCCGCGGTCTGGTAGCAGAACATGCCACCCTGCGAGTAGCCGGCCAGGTGGATGCTCTGACCGGTGATGTCCTTGACGGTGTCGATGGCCTCGTTGAGCGCGACGATGTGGTCGGTGAGGTTACGTTCCATGCCGCCCTCGACCTCGTCGGGCGAGCCAAAGTCGATCACCCACGGGTCGATGCCCGCCTCGTGCAGGATGCCGACGGCGCCGTCCTCGCGAGTGACGTCCCACATATTCGCCGACATCATCATCGGATGGACCATGAGGACCGGCGGGCCCGCGGGCTTTTGACCCGGCCTGCTGTCCGGCGGGAAGTAACGCCGCAGCTTGTACATCGGCTTGTCTTCGACGATCTGGAACGGTGACGGCACCGCACCGGTCTCCAGACCGCCTAAGCGCAACACCTCGAAACCGTTTTGGGCCGTCGCCATCAGGCGTTCCACAGGCCTGGTGACCGCCGACAAGTTCAGATCCACGGCTCTCCCCTGTCCCACATCGCTGCTGCATAAGGCCCCGACAGCCAGCACATCATGGCACAAGGCCGATCCGCGTCCGTTCGCTTTGGGACCTGACCAGTAGCCTGTTGCCAGTGGCACACCTGCTCGGCGCCGAAGCGCTCCATCTCGAATATCCGACTCAGGTGGTCTTCGAATCCGTGACCGTCGGCGTGAACGACGGCGCCCGCATCGGGATCGTCGGTCGCAACGGCGACGGCAAATCCAGCCTGATGGCGATGCTGACCGGAAGACTCGCCCCCGATTCCGGCCGGGTGACCCAGCGCGGCGGCCTGCGCGTGACCGCCCTCGACCAGGCCGACACCATGCCCCCGCAGAGCACCGTCGGCGAGGTGCTCGTCGGCGACATCCCCGAACACGAATGGGCAGGCAACCCCCGCATCCGCGACGTCGTCGCCGGCCTGGTCGCCGACCTCGACTGGCAGACCCAGGTGGCCGCGCTGTCCGGCGGCCAGCGCCGTCGGGTGCAGCTGGCGGCATTGCTGATCGGCGACTGGGATGTCATCGCCCTCGACGAGCCGACCAACCACCTCGACATCGAAGGCATCACCTGGCTGGCCGAGCACCTCAAGACGCGGTGGGCGCGCAACACCGGCGGCCTGCTGGTGGTCACCCACGACCGTTGGTTCCTCGACGAGGTCGCCAACACCACGTGGGAGGTACACGACGGGATCGTCGAACCGTTCGACGGCGGTTACGCGGCGTATGTGTTGCAGCGCGTCGAACGCGACCGCATCGCCGCCGCCGCGGAGGCCAAGCGGCAGAACCTGATGCGCAAGGAGTTGGCCTGGCTGCGTCGCGGCGCGCCGGCCCGAACGTCAAAGCCGAAGTTCCGCATCGATGCCGCCAACCAGCTGATCGAGGACGTCCCACCGATTCGCAACGGTGTCGAGCTGGCCAAGCTGGCCACCGCACGGCTAGGCAAGGACGTCATCGACCTGCTCGACGTGTCGGTGACGTATGACGCCAAACCTGTTCTGCGCGATGTGGAATGGCGCATCGGTCCGGGCGAGCGCACCGGCATCGTCGGCGCCAACGGCGCGGGTAAGTCGACGCTGTTGGGCTTGATCGCCGGAACCGTGCACCCCGATTCGGGCCGGGTCAAGCGCGGCAAGACCGTGCGGCTGGCGATGCTCGACCAGCAGTCCAGCCAGCTCACCGAGATCGCCGGCGACATGGTCCGCGAGGTGGTCGGCCGGCTCAAGACCGACTACCAGGTCGACGGTAAGGACATCACCCCCACACAGTTGTTGGAGCGCTTGGGTTTTCGGCGTGAGCAACTCGCGTCGCGGGTCGGAGAGCTGTCCGGCGGCCAGCGCAGGCGGCTGCAGTTGATGCTGACTCTGCTGGAGGAACCCAACGTCCTGGTGCTCGACGAGCCCACCAACGACGTCGACATCGACATGCTGTCGGCCACCGAAGATCTGCTCGACTCGTGGCCCGGCACGCTCATCGTGGTATCGCACGACCGGTATCTGCTCGAGCGGGTCACCGATCAGCAGTACGCGATCCTCGACGGACACCTCCGCCATCTGCCGGGCGGAATCGACGAGTACCTGCGCATCAAGGCCCGACGGGAAGTCAGCGGCGGGGCTTCTCCCCAAGCCGCACAGCCGCCCACACAGGCGCTCTCAGGTGCCGAATTACGCAGTGTGGAAAAGGAAATCGCGTCGCTGGACCGCGCGCTGGCCAAGCTGTCCGACCGGGTGAACGCCAAGCACGTCGAGCTGGCCGAGCACGACCAGTCCGACCACGTCGGACTGGGCAAGCTGACCCAGCAGCTCCGGGAACTGGAGGCCGAGGTGGCCGAGAAGGAGAACCGCTGGTTGGAGCTGTCCGAGCTGGTCGACTAGCGCGCGCTCAGGTTCCTACAATGTCGGCCATGCGCTACTTGGTGCGGCCGCTGCGCGTCTGGGTCCGGTACTGGCCGCAACTGGCCGCGCTATACCTGCTCGGTGTGCTGGGTCGCCGCGGCGCCATCGAGTGGGCCGCCTGGGCCGGCTATGACAACCATTGGTGGGCATCGCTGATCATGCCGCTGGCCGGCATGGCGCGACTGGGCTCCTATGTGGGGATGTTCTTGGTACTGCGCCCGGCGTTCCCGGTGCTCGCGGCGCTGGGGCGACGGCCGGCGCGGCGCATCGACCTGTTCTCGACTGTGGTCGTGCCGTTCTTTGCGATCTACCTGGCGTGGCAGATGTTTCGCGAGGACTGGCTGGCCTTCGAGCAGCGCGCACTGCAATACCGGGTAGGCGAGTCGATGATGGCGGTTGTCAACGGTGGGCCGCCCACCGATCTCCACGCCCAACTGCCGGTCGGCGCGGGCACGTGGGTGCTGATCGGGGCGGCCCTGGTGATCCGCACCGTCTTGAGCAAGCTCAAGGACCGGCTGCCGTCGTGGTTAGTCGCGGTACGCCTCTACTTCGATGCACTGTGGGTGTTCTTGGTGCTCAGCTTCTCGGTCAATCAGGGGGTCACGATCCTGACAAAGCCCGGGGACTGGGTGGCTCATCGACGAGTGATGGTGTGGCTCAGCGACACTCGCGCGGACCTGTTCTCTTACTTCTCCCCACTGGAGAAGGTCTGGGACGTGGTGATGTGGGCTCTGCGGACGGTGTTCGGCGGCGCCGCCGTGCCGTTGATCTGGCTCGCCGTAGCCGGCATCGTCTACGGGGTGACCACCACGGCCGACTGGCGCAGTGTGGTGCAGCGGGTCGCCGGTCGGCGCGCGACGACGTGGATGACCCGGTCGGCGCCCACCGGGAAGCGTCTGCAGAAGCGCCTGCGCGTCGTCCCCAAGGCAGTGCGCGAGAAGATCGTCGACTATGGCGTCGATCAAGTGGGCAAGTTCCGGCCCGTCACCGACTCGGCGCGGATCGTCCTGCACGGTGGCGTTCTGGCGTTGACGCTCTATGTGCTGGCCTATCTCGGCCTCGCGTGGTTGGACATGACCGGCAGCTTCTACCGCGCGCAGTTGGGTGACGGCTATCTCTTCCGGGGTATCGCGTGGGTGGTCGGCCCGCACCCGTGGGCGTTCTGGCAGGGCTTCGGCAATGGCCTGAGCCTGTTGTCGCACCTCATCGTCGAGCCGCTTCGGATCTGCCTGGTGGCAAGCACATTCGTCTACTGCGTCGAGCACATCGCCCGCGACCCCGAGCCGGAGGCGGCGCCTACAACTGCAGCCGCAGCCTGATTCGGCCGTCGAGGTCCACCACGTCGACGGCGGTGGGTACGACGTCATCGGGAAGCAGGAACGTGAACTGCACCGGGCCCGGCCTGGTGCAGCGGTCGGAGGCATTGTCGGGCAGCGGCACGTTGTAGCCGCCAATCGCCTCAGCCTGCCAGCGCCGCGTGCCGTCGGTGACGACGCCCGTGCACAAGTCGCCGTCCCGGCCGTTGGTTCGCTGGATCGACACCACCTCCAGCACTGTGCCTTTCGGGAGTTTTCGAGTGCGCGGGCCGGGTGGTTCGTCCAGGTGGCGGACGCCGGCTACCGACCAGGTCTGGCCGTCAATCGTTGCGCTCTGCCCGGCGGAGATCACGTGCGGCGGGGTCGTGGTGTCTCGGTACCGTGACCAGTCGGGCCAGTAATCGACGACCACCAGGACGGCCAGTGCCGCGATCACGACGACCATCGCCAGCACGTTGCGCTGCCACAGCTTTTCCGGGACAGGTGACTTCATCGCGCCTCCAGTTCGGACGGTGGCACGACGACGGACTGTGGGCGGTCGACGTTGTCGAGCGGGATGTCGATGACCAACCGGGAATCGAGTCGGCCGTCGCCTCCCCAGAGCCGCACCACCACCGACGGAACCGACTTCAGCAGATCGGGCGGCACGTCGAATGCCCATGTGCGCTGTTGAGTTATCCCGGGCTGCACCAGATCGGCACCCGGGAGCAGCACCGTGGTCGGCACGTAGGTGTTGGGGCCGACGAGCAGATCGGCGTGCGGCAGTACGGGTTCTCGGGTCACGTCGAGCGTCGTCGACACCACGACCCAGACACCTGCCGCCGGATAGGATTTCCGGGACTGTTTGGCCGTAACGGTCGGGGCGATCGCGGCCTTGGTCACGGTGGCCGACAGGTTCTGGCCGACGGCTCGGCTGGCCATTCCCGCGTGGACGTCGAACGGCGCGTAGATGGTGGTGTTGGCAGGCAGATGCAACCACACCAGGGTCGCCAAGGCGATCGCGACAACCGTTGCCACAGCTGAGAACACGGTTCGACGGCTCATGCCTTGCCTCGCACCGGAAGTGTGGCCTGACCGTATTCGGTCTCGCTGTCCACCCAGGTCTTACCGTAGGTGACCATGGGCTCGGTGAACTTCTTCTTCCAGATCCTGATCGTCACCGAATCACCCGGCCGCAGAGACGTTTCGGGCAACGTCCAGATCGTCGCGACTTCCTCCGTCAGTCCCGGGCCAAGGCTCGGGACCGGTGCGCCGTTCGCCAGCCGCACGACACCGTAGAACCGCTTCTCCGGGTGGTCGCGCAGGTCGATCTCGTCGTCGAGAAACGCCGGGACGGTGCCGTCATTGCGGATCTTCATGACGACGCCCAGATAGGTCCGGCCGGGAGTTTTCGGGGCGACCAGGGTGGTACCCGAGCGCAGTTCGTCGACCAACGTGGCGCGTTCAACAGTGACCGTGAAGGCGTTGTCACTGAACTCGTCACCGGGTTTGAACTCGGTGACGGCGGTGTCAACAGTGTCGAGGCCACCGAACAACGCCGTCCCGGCCAGGATGACGACAGTCAGCAGCTGTCCGATCTGGCTCAAGCTCAGGCCGGACAGCCAGCCACGAAGGCCCCGCCGCGGTGTGGCGGCCGTGTCCGGCGCTCCCCCCATACCTGCCGATCGTAGTGGGTCGCGTGCGATGTTCTAGCGCCGCAAACGGATGCGCAGCTTTTCGATGCTGTCCTGCACCACCCCGAGCTGGTTGGCCACCTGGGTCGGCGCGGTACCGCCGCGGGCGTCGCGGGAGGACACCGATCCGTCGACGGTCAGCACTTCCCGCACCTGCGGGGTCAGCTCACTGCTGATCCCGGCCAGTTCGTCGTCGGTGAGTTCGTCGAGGCCGACACCGCGACCCTCGGCGGCACGCACCGCCTCGCCGGCCGCCTCATGCGCAACCCGGAACGGGACTCCTCGACGCACCAGCCATTCGGCGACATCGGTGGCCAGGGTGTAGCCGGCCGGCGCGAGTGCCGCCATCCGGTCGGTGTCGAAGCGCAGGGTCGCGACCAGTCCGGCCATCGCGGGCAGCACGAGCTCCAGCTGCGCGACGGAGTCGAACACCGGCTCCTTGTCTTCCTGCAGATCGCGGTTGTACGCCAGCGGCTGTGCCTTCAGCGTCGCCAGCAGCCCGGTGAGGTTCCCGATCAACCGTCCGGCCTTGCCGCGGGCGAGTTCGGCGATGTCGGGGTTCTTCTTCTGCGGCATGATTGAGCTGCCCGTCGACCAGGAGTCGTGCAGCGTCACGTAGCCGAATTCGGTTGTGCTCCAGAGGATGATGTCCTCCGCGAGCCGGGACAGGTCAACGCCGATCATCGCGAGCACGAAGGCGGCCTCGGCGGCAAAATCACGAGATGCGGTGGCGTCGATCGAATTGTCAGCTGCGGCAGCGAATCCCAATTCCTCAGCGATCGCATCGGGATTGAGCCCCAGTGATGAGCCGGCCAACGCGCCCGAGCCGTAGGGCGACACCGCGGTGCGGTCGTCGAAGTCGGCGATGCGGTCGACGTCGCGCAGCAGCGGATGAGCGTGCGCCAGCAGATGGTGCGCCAGCAGCACGGGCTGCGCAGCCTGCAGGTGGGTTTTGCCGGGCATGATTGCCGTCGGATGGGCGGCGGCCTGCGTCGCCAATGCGGCCACCACTTCGAGGGCGCCGTCGGCGACCCGTCGCATCGCATCGCGCAGCCACATCCGAAACAGCGTGGCCACCTGATCATTTCGTGACCGACCGGCCCGCAGCCGGCCACCGAGATCCGGACCGACGCGTTCGATAAGGCCGCGCTCGAGCGCCCCGTGCACATCCTCGTCAGTGACCAGCGGGGTGAAGCTGCCGTCGGCGATGTCTTGTCCCAGGCTGTCCAGGCCGGCGAGCAACCCGTCGCGCTGCTCGTCGGTCAGCAGACCCGCGGTGTGCAGTACCTTGGCATGGGCCTTCGAGGCCGCGACGTCGTACGGTGCGAGCACCCAATCGAAGTGCGTGGACTTGCTCAACGCCGCCAGCGCGGGCGCGGGCCCGTCGGCGAAACGGCCACCCCAGAGCGAGCCCTCGTTGGTGCTCACGGCTGGTTCCCTGCCAGGTCCCGGCGGGCGGCGATCTTCGACGACAAGCCGTGCACGTGGACGAAGCCCTTGGCCGACGACTGGTCGAAGGTGTCACCCTCGTCGTAGGTTGCGAGATTGAAGTCGTACAGCGAGGTCGGGCTGCGCCGGCCGTTGACCGCAATGTGCCCGCCGTGCAACACCATGCGGATCTCACCGGTCACATGCTGCTGGGTGTCGGCGACGAACGCCTCCAGCGACCGCTTCAGCGGCGAGTACCACAGACCGTCGTACACCAGCTCGCTCCACTTACGGTCGGTCCCCCGCTTGAACCGGCCGAGCTCGCGCTCCAACGTCACGTGCTCGAGCTCGGTGTGCGCGGTGACCAGGACCATGGCGCCCGGCGCCTCGTAGATCTCGCGGCTCTTGATGCCGACCAGCCGGTCCTCGACGACATCGAGGCGGCCGACGCCCTGCGCGCCGGCACGGCGGTTGAGCTCCTCGATGGCCTGCAGAACAGTCACCGGATTGCCATCTATGGAGACCGGCACCCCCTTCTCGAAACCGACGATCACCTCATCGGGGGTGCTCCAGTTCAGCGTCGGGTCTTCGGTGTAGTCGTACACGTCCTTGGTCGGCGCGTTCCAGAGGTGTTCCAGGAAGCCGGTTTCCACCGCCCGACCCCATACGTTCTGGTCGATGGAGAACGGCGAGCGCTTGGTGACGTTGATCGGGATCGCGTTTTCCTCGGCGAACGCGATCGCCTTCTCGCGGGTCCAGGCGTAGTCGCGGACCGGGGCCAGCACCTCGAGATCAGGGGCCAGCGAGGCGAATCCGACCTCGAAGCGCACCTGGTCGTTGCCCTTGCCGGTGCAGCCGTGGGCGACGATACCGCCGCGGTGTTCACGGGCCGCGCTCACCAGATGCTTGACGATCAGCGGCCGGCTCAGTGCGGACACCAGCGGGTAACGGTCCATATAGAGCGCGTTCGACTGGATGGCCGGCAGGCAGTACTGCTCGGCGAACTCGTCGCGGGCATCAACCACGACCGCTTCGACGGCACCGCAATCCAGGGCGCGCTGGCGGACGACCTCCATGTCCTCGCCGCCCTGGCCGAGGTCGATGGCCACGGCCACCACCTCTTTGCCGGTCTCCTTGCCGATCCAGCTGATGGCCACCGAGGTGTCCAGGCCGCCGGAATACGCCAAGATGACGCGTTCGGACATGAAGTGCTCCTTGCTCTTTAGGGTCTAGTGGATCTTGTGGATGGTCTCGAACATGGTGGCCAGTTGCGCTCCGGTCATCGGCTCGCGGGCCACCACCAGGATGGTGTCGTCACCGGCGACGGTGCCGACGACGTCGGGCAGCGCCGCCCGGTCGATGGCGCTGGCCAGATAGTGTGCCGCCCCGGGCGGGGTACGCAACACGGCCAGGTTGCCGCTGGCGTCGGTCGACACCAGCAGATCGGCGAGCAGGCGGGACACCCGCTCGGTGCCGCCCGACACCCCGCGCACCGGGCTGCCGTCCTCGGGCACCACGTAAACGCCGCTGCCACCGTCGGCGCCGCGCAGCTTGACCGCGCCGAGCTCTTCGAGGTCGCGCGACAACGTGGCCTGGGTGACCTCGATACCCTCATCGCCCAGCAGCGCGGCGAGCTCGCTCTGGCTGTGCACCGACCGCGAGGACAGCAGTGCCACGATCCGGGCCTGCCGCCCGGCTCGTGTGGTGCTGACCTCGCTGGTCATCGCTGCTCCAACAACCACACCAGCAGTGCCTTCTGGGCGTGCAGCCGATTCTCGGCCTCGTCCCACACCGCACTGTGCTTACCGTCGATCACCTCGTCGGTGATCTCATGGCCACGATGCGCCGGAAGGCAGTGCAGCACAACGGCTTCAGAGTCGGCGTGGCCGAGTAAGCCGGCATTGAGCTGGAACGGCCGGAACGGGACAACGCGGTCGAGTCCGTCGTTCTCCTGCCCCATCGACGTCCAGGTGTCGGTGACCAACACGTCGGCCCCCTTCGCACCGGCCACCGGGTCGGCGGTGAGGGTGACGGTGGCACCGGTCTGCCTGCCGCGGTGCTCGGCGGCGGCCACGAACAGCGGGTGCGGTTCAAAGCCGGCCGGAGCGGCGATCGTCACATGGATACCTGCGGTGACTCCGCCGAGCATCAGCGAGTGCGCCATGTTGTTGGCGCCGTCACCGAAATACGTCATCCGCAGCCCGTTCAGTGAGCCCTTACGCTCGGCGAGGGTCTGCAGGTCGGCCAGCACCTGGCAGGGGTGGAACTCGTCGGAGAGGGCGTTGACGACGGGAACCGTTGCGGCCGAGGCCATTGCGTTCAGCCGCTGCTGAGCGAAGGTACGCCAGACGATCGCGTCGACGTAGCGCGACAGGACCCGTCCGGTGTCCTCGAGGGTTTCTTCCCGGCCCAGCTGGGTGGCACGGCCGTCGACCACGACGGCGTGGCCGCCGAGCTGGGCGATGCCCACCTCAAAGGAGAACCGGGTGCGGGTGGAGTTCTTGTCGAAGATGACCGCCACCCCGCGCGGGCCCTCCAGCGGACGCCGGCTCATCGGCTCCTTTTTCAAAGCGGCTGCGAGCTCCAGGATCTCGGCCTGCTCCCCAGGCTGCAGGTCGTCGTCGCGCAGGAAATGCCTCAGGGTGCTCATCGGGCCGCCTCCAGGATCGCCGGTAATGCGTGCAGGAAACTGTCGATCTGCGCTTCGGTGATGATCAGCGGTGGGGCCAGCCGCACCACGTCGGGAGCGGCAGCGTTGACCAGGAAACCCGCTTCGCGGGCCAGGGTTTCGACCGCCTTGCCCTGCGGCGCGGTCAGCACCACGCCACGCAGCAGGCCCCGGCCGCGAACGTGATCGACCAGCGGGTGGCCCAGCGCCTCGATGCCGTGGCTCAGCGTCTTACCGAGAACGTCGGCGCGGGTAACCAGGTCCTCCTGGGCGACCACCTTGAGTACCGTCAGCGCGGCAGCGGTGCACACCGGGTTGCCGCCGAAAGTGCTGCCGTGCAGTCCGGGAGTCAGCAGCTCGGCGGTGGGGCCGATGGCCAGGCAGGCGCCGATCGGCAGGCCGCCGCCGAGACCCTTTGCCAGCGTGACGATGTCGGGGGTGATGCCGTCGTGCTGGTGGGCATAAAACGCGCCCGTGCGCCCGATACCGGTCTGCACTTCGTCGACGACGAGGAGCGCGCCGTGGCGACTAGTGATCTCGCGCGCGGCGACCAGGTACCCGGCGGGCGGAACCACGACGCCACCCTCACCCATGATCGGTTCGAGGAACACCGCGGCGGTGTCGTCACCGACGGCCTGTTCGAGGGCTTCGACGTCCCCGTAGGGCACGTGGGTGACATAGCCGGGCAGCGGCTCGAACGGCGCCTGCTTGGTGGGCTGTCCGGTCAATGCCAGCGAGCCCATGGTGCGGCCGTGGAAGGCGTTCTGCGCGGCAACGAGTTTCGTGCGCCCGGTCAGCCGGGTGATCTTGAAGGCGACCTCGTTGGCCTCGGTGCCGGAGTTGCAGAAGAACGCCCGCGCCGGTGCGCCGAGCTGGTCGACCAACGCCTCGGCCAACGCGATTCCCGGTTCGGTGGCATACAGGTTGGACGTGTGGCCCAGCGTGTTGAGCTGAGTGGTGACCGCCTCGATGATCGCCGGGTGCCGGTGGCCGAGGATGTTGACCGCGATGCCGCCGAGCAGATCGAGGTAGGTCTTACCGCCTTCGTCGGTGACGACAGCGCCGTCGCCGCTGACCAAGGCCAGCGGCGGGGTGCCGTAGTTGTCCATCATGACGGACTGCCAACGCTGCGTCAGCAACATCCCCGAGTCGCTCCGCTCCTGCCCGCCGAATGTCACGGGTTCACCACCTTCGTGCCGGTGCCTTCATCGGTGAATAGCTCGACCAGCACACAATGTTCGACGCGGCCGTCGATGACGTGGGCGCTGGGCACCCCGCCCTCGACGGCTCGCAAGCAGGCCTCGATCTTGGGGATCATCCCGCTTTCCAAATTGGGCAGCAGATCGGTCAGCGTGTCGGTATCGATCTGGCTGACGAGCGAATTCCGGTCGGGCCAGGCGGTGTACAGACCCTCGACGTCGGTGAGCATCAACAGCTTCTCGGCGCCCAACGCCCTGGCCACCGCGGCGGCCGCCGTGTCGGCGTTGATGTTGTGCACCACCCCGTCGACGTCGGGTGCGATGGTCGAGATCACCGGAATACGCCCGGCTGCAATGAGATCGAGGACCGCAGCGGCGTTGACGTGCTCGATATCGCCGACCAGGCCGATATCGGTGAGAACGCCGTCGACGGTGACCCCGCGCCGCACCGCCGTGAGCAGCTGCGCGTCCTCGCCGGTGATGCCGACCGCGTAGGGACCGTGCGCGTTGATCAGGTTCACCAGCTCACGGCCGACCTGCCCGAACAGCACCATCCGTGCGACGTCGAGTACCTCCGGGGTGGTGACGCGGAAGCCGCCCTTGAATTCGCCTGCGATGCCGAGCTTTTTGAGCATCGCGCTGATCTGCGGTCCGCCGCCGTGCACGACCACCGGGTGGATACCGGCGTTGCGCAGGAACACCATGTCGTCGGCGAACGCGGCCTTGAGCCGGTCGTCGGTCATCGCGTTGCCGCCGTATTTGATGACGACGATCTTGTCGTTCAGTTGCTTGAGCCACGGCAGCGCCTCGGCGAGGATCGCGGCCTTCGTGTTCACAGTTGCGGTCATGAGCTGTAGGCCGAGTTCTCTTCGACGTACGCGTGCGACAGATCGGTGGTGCGGATGGTGGCCTGGCCGTTGCCGAGCTTGAGATCGACGGTCACCTGAACATCCGCGCCGGATAGATCCACCCCGCGGGCGCCGGGCGCCCCGGCGCCGTCGATGCACACCGGGAACCCGTTGAACGACACGGTGATCCGCTGGGCGTCGATCTCGAAGGGCACCATCCCGACCGCGGCCAGCACCCGGCCCCAGTTCGGATCCGAGCCGAACAGCGCCGTCTTGACCAGGCTGTCACGGGCCACGACGCGGGCCGCGACGACGGCGTCGTCGTCACTCGGTGCGCCGGTGACGGTGATCGAGATCCGTTTGGTGACCCCTTCGGCGTCGGCCTGCAGCTGTGCGCACAGGTCGTCGCACACCCGCAGCACCGCCGCGTCCAGATCCTCTTGGGTGGGCGCGATTTCACTGGCGCCCGAGGCGAGCAGCAGCACGGTGTCGTTGGTCGAGCAGCTGCCGTCGACGTCGAGCCGGTCGAAGGTCTTGGCGGTGGCCCGGCGCAGCGCGGTGTCCAACGCGGCGGCGTCGGCCACCGCGTCGGTGGTCAGCACGACCAGCATCGTGGCCAACGAGGGAGCCAGCATGCCGGCACCCTTGGCCATTCCACCCACGGTCCAGTTCTCACCCGACTCGATGGAGTGATGCAGCGCAACCTGTTTGGGCACGGTGTCGGTGGTCATGATGGCCCGCGCGGCTTCCTCACCGCCGGTCAATCCGCCACCGAGTTCGTGGACGATGTCGGTGACACCGGCCAGCACCTTGTCCATCGGCAGGCGGTCGCCGATCAGGCCTGTGGAGCAGATGGCGACCTCGACCGGCCCGGTCTCGGTGCCCCACTGCGACAGCGCGGCCGCGACGGCCTCGGCGGTGGCGTGGGTGTCCTGGAAGCCGCCCGCACCGGTACACGCGTTGGCGCCACCGGAATTCAGCAGCACGGCGCGCAGCCGACCGGTGGTGAGCACCTGCTGGCTCCACAACACCGGCGCCGCCTTGACCTGGTTGCGGGTGAACACGCCGGCGGCCGCGTAGTCGGGGCCTTCGTTGAACACCAGCGCCAGGTCCAAGTTTCCGGATGCCTTGATGCCGGCGGCGATGCCGGTCGCGCGGAAGCCGGCGGGCGCGGTAACCCCTTGCGTCCGAACCAAATTGGCATCAGCGAGCGTCACGGCGCCACCCCCACAATCGACAGTCCTTCAATCTCCGGCCAGCCCAGCGCAAGATTCATCGACTGCACCGCGGCGCCGGCGGTCCCCTTCACCAGATTGTCGATCGCGCACACCGCGACCATGACTCCGGCGTCGACGTCGACAGCCACCGCCAGCTGCGCGGCGTTGCTGCCGATCACCGCACCAGTGCGGGGCAGCTGGCCCTCGGGCAGTAGATGAATGAACGGCTCGGCGTCGTAGGCCTTCTCGTAGGCCGCGCGAATCTCGGACACCGGCGCCTGAGTGCGTGCGGTGCAGGTGGCCAGGATGCCGCGCGAGGTCGGGATCAGCACGGGGGTGAACGAGACGGTGACGTCACGGTCGGTCACCGCTCGCAGACCCTGCGCGATTTCCGGGGTGTGCCGATGTGCGCCGGCGATGTTGTAGGCGCGCGCGGAGCCGATGACCTCCGAACCCAGCAGGTCGACCTTGGCGGCCCGCCCCGCGCCGGAGGTGCCGCTGACCGCCACGACGGTCACCGCCGGGTCGACCAGACCCTCGGCCACCGCGGGCAGCAGGGCCAGCAGCGCGGCAGTCGGATAGCAACCCGGCACGGCGATCCGCTTGGCGTCCCGCAGCCGGTCCCTTCCACCGGGCAGCTCGGGCAGCCCGTAGGGCCAGCTGCCCGCGTACTCCGAGCCGTAGAACCGCTGCCAGTCGTCGGCGTCGGTGAGCCGGAAGTCAGCGCCGCAGTCGACGATCAGGGTGTCGTCGCCAAGCTGCTCGGCCAGCGCCGCCGAGTGGCCGTGCGGCAGAGCCAGGAACACCACGTCGTGACCGGCCAGCACGTCGCGCTCGGTGGGCTGCAGTACCCGGTCTGCCAGCGGCAACAGGTGAGGGTGGTGCTCGGACAGGTGCGTGCCCGCACTGGCCGCGGCGGTCAGCGCGCCGATGCTCAGACGGCCGTCCGCGTAGGCCGGATGTCCGAGCAACAAACGCAGGATCTCACCGCCGGCATAGCCGCTGGCACCGGCAATCGCCACCGAAGTCATCCTATGATTCTGCATGGTTATGCATACCAATGCAAATACATTCCCTGCCTGGGCGCCGAGGTCGACGAAATGCAGGCCCCCACTCGCAAAAACCCTGCCAATCGTCAGTTTGGGCGAGGACGGGTCAGGCGCGCTGAACTGCGCCGACGCGCTCGGCGGCCGCGGCCACCGCGGCGTCGCGGGCGGCGCTCGCCTCGTCTTCGGTCAGCGTCCGGTCCGGTGCACGGAAACGCAGCGCCAACGTGAGCGACTTCCGATCCTCCCCGATCTGCGGACCGGTGTAGACGTCGAACAGCGCCACGTCCTCGAGCAGCTCCCCGGCGCCGTCGCGCACCGCATCGACGACCGCCTGCGCGGCCACGTCCGCGGCGACCACCAGACTCACGTCCTGGAACACCGCCGGGAACGGCGACACCCGCGGGGCGGGCAGCGTCTCGGTGATCGGCACGGCATCGAGGTCGAGCTCGACCGCGCAGGTGCCCTTCGGCAGTCCCGAACGCTCGATGACCGCGGGATGCAGCTGGCCGGCATGCCCGACCACGCGCCCGTCGACCAGAACTTCGGCACACCGGCCGGGATGCCACGGCAGGTACTGGGCAGCGCGCAACGTCACGTCCACACCGCAGGCACGGGCGATGGTCCGCACGGCTTCGAAGGCGTCAGCGGCCTCCACCGCACGGCCCGGTCCCCACGGTCCGCGCGGCTCGCGCAGCCCGGTCAGCACCGCACCCACGTGCACCGGCTGACTGGGCAGCGACGCATCCAGCGCCGCGATCTCGTCCTCGCTCGGCCGGCGATGCGTCGGGATCAGCTCGACACCCGTGGTCTGATCGGTGGGGTACACGACCTGGGCGATGGAGAACAGTGCGACGTCGCCGAAGCCCCGAGACACGTTGCGGGACAAGGCCTCCAGCAGCGCCGGCAGCAATGTGGTGGCCAGGTGGGGCCGGTCGGCCTCCAGCGGGTTGAGTACCGTCGTCGTGACCCGCCGCGGGTCGCGGTCCGACAGGCCCCACTGGTCGAAGATCCCGGCGGGCAGAAACGGGTTGGTCAGCACCTCGACGTACCCCGACAGGCCCAGCGCCTTACCGATCGCACGGCGCCGCTTCTGGGTGGGGGTCAGGCCGCGGCCCGCCGGGGCGGTCGGCAATACCGACGGGATCTTGTCGAGGCCTTCCAGCCGCAACACCTCTTCGACGAGGTCGGCAGGCTGGACCAGGTCGGGCCGCCAGCTCGGCGGGGTGACGATGAGGATCGCCGGGTCGTCGCCGTCCTCTTCGACTGTGGCGCCGATCTGGGTCAACCGCTTGACCGTCGCACCGCCCTCGTACTCGACGCCCGCAAGCTGATCGGGCAGGTCGAACCGAATCCGCACCGGCGGCGGAGACCAGTCTTTGCGCGGCGGGTCACCGCGCCAATCGGTGAGGTTGGGTTCGACGGTGCCCCCGGCGATCGAGGCCAGCAGCTTGGCGCACCGATCGACCGCCGCAACCGAAATGGCGGGGTCAACGGAGCGTTCGTAACGCCGGCCGGCCTCACTGACCAGGTGTAGGCGCCGGATCGTGCGCGACACCGCGGCCGGATCCCAGACCGCGGCCTCCAGAAGAATGTCGGTGGAGTCGTCGTCGATCTCGGTGGTGCCGGCACCCATCACACCGCCGATGGCCGCGGTGGCGACGTCATCGACGATCAGCACGTCGGCCGGGTCGAGCTTGCGTTCGATGTCGTCGAGCGTGACAACGGTCTCCCCCGGCTTGGCGAACCGGACGACGAATTCGCCGTTGATCCGGCTGCGGTCATGCGCGTGCATCGGGTGGCCGAGTTCGAGCATCACGTAGTTGGTGACGTCGACAGCCGGCGAGATGGGCCGAATACCCGACAGCATCAGCCGGCGGCGTAACCACCACGGCGACAACGCCTTCGGATTGATACCGGTGACCGGCCGCAGCGCGAAGCGGCTGACGCCGGTGCCGGGTTCGACGGTGACCGGCAGCGCCGGCCCGTCGGCAGGCAGCGGTGGGACGTCGGCGGGGTCGTCGTAGTCCAGGTCGTAGGCACACGCGATCTCGCGGGCGATGCCGCGCACCGACATGCCGTAGCCGCGGTCCGGAGTGACCGCCAGATCGAAGATCACGTCGTCGAGGCCGAGCACAGCGATACCGTCCGCGCCGGGTTCGGCGGTGTCGGGCGGCAGTACCAGGATCCCGGAATGATCTGCGCCCAAGCCCAATTCGGCGGCCGAGCAGATCATGCCATCGGACAGCCGGCCATACGTCTTGCGGCTGGCGATGTGGAAGTCACCGGGCAGGGTGGTGCCGGGCAGCGCCACCACGACGAGGTCGCCGACCACGAAGTTCGTTGCACCGCAGACGATGTCACGATCCTCGCCCTCACCCACGTCGACCTTGCAGGCTCGGATCGGCTTCTTGAACTCGGTCAGCTCGTCGATCGCGGTGACCCGACCGACCGTGAGTGGGCCCGTCACCGGTCCGAGGGTGATGATGTCGTCGACCTCGTGCCCGACGCGGATCAGCGCCTGTTCCAGGTCGTGGGGCGTGACGTCCCAGTCGGGTGCGCCGCGCTGCACGACTTCGCGTAGCCAGCTGTAGGGAAGCCGCATCAGACGCCGACCCCGAACGGAAGCGAGAACCGGACGTCACCCTCGACCATGTCGCGCATATCGGGAATCCCGTTGCGGAACTGCAGGGTGCGCTCCAGGCCCATGCCGAAGGCGAAGCCGGAGTACACCTCGGGGTCGATTCCGGCCGCGCGCAGCACGTTGGGGTTGACCATGCCGCAGCCACCCCATTCGACCCAGCCGGGGCCGCCCTTCTTGTTCGGGAACCAGATGTCCACCTCCGCCGAGGGCTCGGTGAACGGGAAGAAGTGCGGCCGCATCCGGGTGCGGGCGCCCTCACCGAACTCCGATCGGGCGAAGGCGTCCAAGGTGCCGCGCAGGTGGGCCATCGTCAGTCCGCGGTCCACCGCGAGACCCTCGACCTGATGGAAGACCGGGGTGTGGGTGGAGTCGAGTTCGTCGGTGCGGAAGGTGCGCCCGATCGAGACGATGTAGACCGGCAACTCACGGTCCAGCAGCGTGCGCACCTGCACCGGGGAGGTGTGGGTGCGCAGCAACTGCCGCGATCCCTCCGGGGCGATGTGGAAGGTGTCGGACTCGCTGCGGGCTGGATGGTCGGGCGGAAAGTTCAGCGCGTCGAAGTTGAACTGCTCGGTCTCGACCTCGGGCCCCTCGGCCAGCTCCCAGCCCATCGCGATGAAGGTGTCGGCGATGTGCTCGGCCAGGATCGTGATCGGGTGCCGCGCCCCGATAGGTTGCCGTGTCGAGGGCAGCGTGACGTCGATGGCCTCAGCCACCAACACGGCCGCGTCGCGCTCGGCCCGCAGTACCGCCAGCCGCTCGTCGAAACTGCGCTGCGCGTCGCCGCGGGCGACGTTGACCAGCTTGCCGGCCTCGGCGCGGTCTGCCTTGGGCAGCGTGGCCAGCGCCTGGCGGGCCAGTGCGAGCGGCGCACGGTCGCCGAGATGATCGGTCTTGGCGCGGGCCAGCGCATCCAGGTCAGCCGCCTGGTCGAAGGCATGCCGGGCCGCGTTGACGGCCTCGGTCAACGATTCCTGCGACAGGTCGACGGGTTGCTCACCCACGCGGCAAGACGCTCCTTTTCGCAGCTGGGGTTGTTTGCGCCACGGATGTGACGCAAGTGCCGATCATAGGTGATGCCAGAATGACGCCTCGCAGGCATTTCACCCCGAGGAAGCCGGATGCTCAGAGCTCTCGCCGTCGCGGCCGTGTGGGTGGTCGCGCTGGCCGTCTCAGGACTCGCGTTCCTGTTCAGTCCATGGTGGTGGCTGCTCGCGGCGCCGCTCCTGGCGATCGCGGCGCTCGGAACGTGGGACCTGCTGCAGACCAGGCACACTCTGTTGCGGTCCTATCCCGTCCTCGCCCACGCGCGCTGGCTGGCCGAAGCCCTGCGGCCCGAGATCCGGCAGTACTTCATCGAGTCGAACACCGAGGCCAGCCCGTTCGACCGCGAGACTCGCGACATGGTCTACGAGCGGGCCAAGGCCACCAAGAGCGACGAGCCGTTCGGCACCGAGCGCGACGTCAACGCGCTGGGCTACGAATTCCTCCGCCACTCGCTGCGCGCCCGACTGGCCACCGACCTGACGCCGCGGGTGCGGCTCGGCGGCCCGGACTGCACCCGGCCCTACGACATAGCGCTGTTCAACGTCTCGGCGATGAGCTTCGGGGCGCTGTCGGGCAACGCGATCGAGGCACTCAACGGTGGCGCGGCCCTCGGTGGGTTCGCCCATGACACCGGCGAGGGTGGCATCAGTCCGTATCACCTCAAGCACGGCGGCGACCTGATCTGGGAGATCGGCTCCGGATATTTCGGGTGCCGCGACGCCGGTGGGCACTTCGATGCGGAGCTGTTCGAGGAGAAGGCCGGCTGGCCGACGGTCAAGGCCATCTCGATCAAGCTGTCCCAGGGCGCCAAGCCCGGTCTCGGCGGCGTGCTGCCCGGCGCGAAGGTCAGTGCCGAGATCGCGGCGACGCGCGGTGTGCCGATAGGACAGACGGTGGTCTCGCCGCCGTCGCACACCGCGTTTAGAACCCCGCTGGAGATGATGCATTTCATCGCGACGCTGCGCAGCCTGTCCGGCGGTAAGCCGATCGGATTCAAGCTGTGCATCGGCGCGCGCACCGAGTTTCTGTCGATCTGCAAGGCCATGCTGCACACCGGCATCACGCCGGACTTCATCATCGTCGACGGCTCCGAGGGCGGAACCGGTGCCGCCCCACAGGAATTCGAGGACCATGTCGGTATGCCGCTGACCGAGGGGCTGATGCTGGTCCACAACGCTCTCGTCGGCACCGGACTGCGGGGTTCCATCAAGATCGGGGCGTCGGGCAAGGTCGCCAGCGGCGTCGACATCGTCAGCCGCATCTGCCAGTGCGCGGATTTCACGATGTCCGCGCGGGCAATGATGTTCGCGGTCGGCTGTATTCAGGCGCTGAAGTGCAATACCAACAAGTGCCCGACCGGGGTCGCCACCCAGGACAAGGCCCGGGCCCGGGCGCTCTACGTTCCGGACAAGACTCAGCGGGTGGTCAACTTCCAGCGGGCCACGGTGGCCAGCGCCGCCCAGATCGTTGCGTCGATGGGCCTCAGCGGATTCGGCGAGCTCGAGCCGTCGATGCTGAATCGCCGGATCGAGGGTCAGCGCACCCGCACCTACGCCGAGATCTACGACTGGTTGATGCCCGGCGAACTGCTCGAGGATCCGCCGGAGTCGTGGCGCTCGGACTGGATCGAGGCGTCCGCCGAGGAGTTCCGCTAGCCGAATCATCAACGCGCTGAAGGTTATCCACAGTTTCGACTTCGTCCACAGATTTTCTGCTGGAACAGAATCTGTCGGTGGCCCGGCATAGGATTCGAACATGAGTTCGATCACCGCGGTGTTGGAGGCGCTCGACGATGTCGTCGAGTCTCTGGCCGCGGTCGATCTCGATGTCTTGGCTCCGCCTGAGCGGTTCGTGGTGTTGGAGCGGTTGGAGACGGCGCGACGGCGCCAGGTGGCGGTGTCGCATGCGCTGACCGCACGGCTGGAGCAGTTCGAGGGGTGCCCGCCGGTGCCGATCACGGTGGCCGATGTGTTGCGGGTGAGTCCACGGGAGGCCAAGCGGCGGATCCGGGACGCCGAACAGCTCGCGCCGCGGCGGGCGTTGACCGGGGAGCCGCTGCCGCCACTGCTGCCGGACACCTCCAGGGCCTGGCAGGCCGGACTGTTGGATGGCGAGCATCTGCGGGTGATTCAGAAGTTCTTCCGCGACCTACCCGTGCACGTCGCGCCGGTGGATATTGAGAACGCCGAACGGATGCTGGCGCAGAAGGCCGCGGTGCTGCGGCCCGATCAGTTGGAGAAGGTGGCGCTGCGGTTGGCGTTGCATCTGAACCCCGACGGGAAGTTCTCTGATGAGGATCGGGCGCGCAAGCGCGGCTTCGTCTGGTGCGGCGGGCAGGGCGTCGACGGTATGAGCGTCGGGAAGTTGGTCGCCGACCCGCAGTTGCGGTCCATGCTGGATGCGTGGTTCACCAAGTTCGCCGCACCCGGAGTGTGCAACCCGGCCGACCAAAGTCCCACCCTCACTCCGTCTGAGGAGGTGGCCGAGCGTGACCGGCGCAGCCATGGGCAGCGTCAGCATGATGCGTTGACGGCGTTGGTGCGCGGTCAACTCGGTGATCCGAAGTTGGGGCAGCACAACGGGTTACCCGTCACGGTGATCGCCTCGGCGACCCTGCAAGATCTGCAGGCCAAGACCGGGCACGCGGTCACCGCAACCGGCACCCTGCTGCCCATCCCCGACGTCATCCGGATGGCCAGCCACGCCTACCACTATCTCGCCCTGTTCGATGGCGTGAACGGGCAGGCGTTGTGGCTGGGCCGCACCAAACGCATCGCCTCGGCCGATCAGCGAATCATGCTGCACAACAAGGAACGTGGCTGCACCCGGCCCGGCTGTGATGCACCGGGATATCTCACCGAGGTCCACCACGTCGACGAATGGGCCGAGGGTGGCCTGACCAACATCGACAAACTCACCCTGGCTTGCCGAGCCGACCACCGACTCCTCGACCAGGGCTGGAAAACCCGCAAACTCGCCAACGGCGACACCGAATGGATACCGCCGCCACACCTACCGATGCTCATCGGCGGCACCAACACCTACCACCACCCCGAACGCTTCCTACCCAAAAGCGACGAAGGCACCTAGCCCGCCGCGGTATCCCTCCTCGGCAACTGGGACACCAGCGGTGCATCGAACGTCTGCTTGCCCAATCCGCGTGCGCCACCCGGTGACCCCAACTCAGCGAAGAAGTCCGCGTTGGCGGCCACGTAGGGCTGCCAGTCGTCGGTCGCGTCGTCGACGTAGATGATGGCCTCGACCGGGCAGACCGGCTCGCACGCCGCGCAGTCGACGCATTCGTCCGGATGGATGTAGAGCATCCGCTCCCCCTCATAGATGCAGTCGACCGGGCACTCGTCCACACATGCCTTGTCCCGGATGTCGACACAGGGCTCGCCGATGACGTAGGTCATGACGCCGCCAGGTCGTCGAGCGCGGCATAGGCCGCGTTGTATCCCGGGACGAAGGTGATGCCCGGTCCGCCGTGACAGCCGGCACCGCCGAGATAGAGGCCGTCGATGGGGATCGGGAGGTCGAGAAAGCCCTTGGGGCCAGGCCGATTCGGGCCCATCAGGTCCGGGTGGAGCAGCCCGTGACAGAAGTCGCCGTCGGGCGCGCCGAACATCGTCTGCATGTGATACGGCGCGAACGTGATGTGCCGAATCTGAATATCCCGGAAGTTCGGGGCGAATTTCGTGATCTTGTCGATCACCGTCTCCGCCATCTCGTGTTTGAGTCGACCGTGCTGTTCCCTGGGCGCCTCGACCGGGAACCCGTAGGCGTACGCACTCGCGGCGTGCTTGCCAGGCGGCGCCAGGCTCGGATCGGTGACGGACGGGATCTGCATGCCGAAAGACGGGTTGTCGGGAAGCATCCCGGCCCGGGCCATCTCCCACTGCCGTTGTTGCTCTTCGGGTGTGCCGAAGACACCAACGGACTGCTGCATGCCCGATTCGTTCAGCAGCTCGTAGGGTGCGGCGAATTCGGGCAATCCGTCCAGGGCGAAATGCATCTGGATGAAGGTGGCACGATGGTCTCGGCCGCTGAGGCGTTCCACCAGATTGCCCGGCAGGTGCTCGGTTCCGACCATGTCGACCAGCGTCAGATCCGGCGACAGGTTGGACACCACGACGGGCGTCTTCAGCACCGATCCGTCGCGCAGGCGGACACCGGTGACCCGCTCGTTCTCGACGAGGATCTGCTCAACTTTGGTGCGATACCGGATTTCCCCGCCCAGTTCGGTGAACAGGCGCTTCAGATGGTCGCAGACCGCACCGATGCCGCCTTCGAGCTTCGTCATCATCGTGGCGTCCGCGTCGGGAACACCCATCGCGAAGGCCAGACACGTGGCGCTGCCCGGGGTGAACGGGCCGCGGTAGGTCGAGTTGATCGCCAGGAACGCCAGCATGCCCCGGATCGGGGCGTACTTGTCCTTCTCCGGGAAGTTGCGGTCGATGACGTCCATGGCGCTGCCGAACAGCATTTCGTGGATGGCGCGACGCTCGGATTCGTTTGTCGCACAGGCGTACATCTCGTCGAGAGTTTTCGGTGGCGTCCGCGCCTCGAAGCGTCCGAGCGCGCGCGACGGCCCGGTGGTCCACTCGAGCATCTTCGCCATGCCCAGCACCGAATCGGCGCCGTGTTTCTCGGACAGATGCGTCATGTACTTCATCGGGTCGCTGTAGAGGATCATCGGATCCTCCCCGGCTTCACCGAGGTTCACCGATTGCACCTCGGCGTGGACCTGGGGAATCGTGTGCAGTTCCAAGGCGTTTGCGACTTCCGGCGCCGTAGGGAACTGGACGGACCCGGCGATCTCGTAACGGAACCCGTCGATCAACTCCACGGTCGCGGCCATACCGCCGGAGTAGGTGTTCTGCTCGAGAACCACCGTGCGTAAACCCTGGCGCTGCAGTATCACCGCCGCGGTCAGGCCGTTGTGGCCCGCCCCGACGACGATCGCGTCGTAATCACTCATTGCGCTTTTCTCCTCACTTGATGGGACCGATGTCACGACTGACATGATTTGATGAAAGCGATTGTGCGAAAATGGCGTTATGACGAACTTGCACGACCGGCGCAGGACCTCGACGCGGGAAGCGCTGCGTGAGGTGGCACTGGCGCGATTCGCCCGCGACGGTTTCGCCAACGTGACGGTGGCCCAACTCGCCGACGATGCGGGCGTCACCCAGCGCACGTTCTTCCGGCACTTCCCCACCAAAGAGGCGGTGCTGTTCCAGGACTACGAAACCCAACTCGAGTGGTTCGCAGAGGCGTTGTCACGGCGCCCGGCCAACGAGTCGCTCTTCGACGCGGTGCTCGGCAGCGTGGTGAGCTTCCCACATGACCTGGAAGTCGTTCGCCAGGCAGCGATCCTGCGCGCGACGCTGCTCGACGGGGAGCGCACGGCGGGCCACCTTCGGGTGGTTCAGGCGTCGTTCGCCGAAGTGCTGACCGACTTCGTCAAGCGCCGCCACACCGACCTGCCCGATGTCGACCTGATCGCTGAAGTGGCCGGCGCCGCGCTCGCGGCCGTGCTCGTCGCCGCCGTGGAACACTGGGGCCGGGATGGCTGCGCCACCGATCTGCGCGAAGTTGTCTCGACCAGCATCGATCTGGTGCGATCCGGTCTGGCTCCGTTGGCCTAACACGGCAACAGGTCTTTCCACGACGTCGGCACCTTGGGGGCGGCGCCGAGATCCGACTGCACGTACCGGTGCCCGTCGCCGGTGACGTAACTTCCGGTCGACGGGTTGTACGGGATCACCGCCACCGGCGGCCGGGTGCGGTCGGATCCGCTGAAGCCGCTCGGTGCCGTGCCGGCGTTGACTCTGCTGTCGGGCGGGACGCCCTGCGCCACCAGATTCGGGTCGAGCGGATAGGGGCCTACCGCGTGCTGACGGATCGCCGTCGGCACGAACGGCTGGTCACTGTCACACAACTCGACGGTCGGCGCACGTTTTCCGGGTTTGCCTGCGCATGGATAGTTTCGGGCGCCGCGAACAGCGATCGGCGAGTCCTGCGGCAGTTTGCAATACAGGCCGTCGGGGGTGTCGATCGTGGTGGTGTCGGCCGGGGAGCGCCACGATGACGGCGGCAGGAATCCGACGGTGCACGGCGGCGGATCACCCAGCGTGATTGCGAACTCCCCCACCGGCAGGCCCGTCGGGTTGTTGGTGGGCAATCCGAATGCCTGCGTGCTGGCGATCACCGGCGGCAGCAGCACGAGGAGCTGCTCGAGCGACGAGTTGTAGGTGACCAGGATTTGGCCGAGCGCGCTCAAGTTCGCCAACAACACCGGCAGGGTGGGCTTCACCTCATCGAGCAGCCGGGTGACTTCGTCCGCGGCGCCCGGTCCGGTGTTGAGAATGGCGCGCACCTGACTGTCGTCGTCGGCCACTGTCTGGGTGACATCGGCCAGGCCTCGCGCCCACGTCCGCAATGAATCCGTCGTCGCGACTTGGGAATCCAGCAGTGGCGTCACATCGTCGATCACCATCCGGGTGCGGTCACCGACGCCGCCGATCTTGCCGACGGCCGTGGCCGAGGAGTCGAGCAGCGATGACAGGTCGTAGCCCGCCCCGCGCAAACCCTTGTCCGACTCGTCGATCAGCGTGGCCAGCTTGTCGCCGGGAACGCTGTTGACGAGCGCGCTCACCGTGTCCAGCATCGGGCCGACCGCCTGGGGCAGGCTGATCTGCTGCGCCGGGATCACCGATCCGTCGCTCAGGTAGGGACCGGATGCGTTGTGTGGCCGCAGGTCCACGTATTGCTCGCCGATCGCCGAAGCGCTGCGCACCTCCGCGCGTACGTCGAGCGGTATTCTCGGCGACGTGTCCAGTGAAAGCGTGGCTTCCGCTCCGGTCTTGGTCAGCCGCAGAGCGGTCACCTTGCCGACCTGGACGCCGCGGTAGGTGACGTTCGAGAACCGATACAGACCCCCGCCGGCAGGCAGCTCCAGCGTGACGGTGATCTTGCCGATGCCCAGCAGGGTCGGAACCTGAATGAACAGCACGGTCATCAGTAGGAGACCGACAAGGGCGACGATGCCGAAAATCACCAGTTGGATGCGCACGAGGCGGGTCAGCATCAGCCACCTCCGCTCGGAGGGGGCGGTGGCGGATCCGCGATGCCGGTGCGCAGCGGGTCGTAGGTGTAGTTCAAATACCACGGATCCCCCGGCGCGGGAATCAGTTTCGCGTTCTCGTCACCCCACCGGGTACCAAGGAACAGGGTCCGCTTCAGCCGCGGAACCGTCAGGTCGGCGACTAGAAACATGTTGACGTAATCGCCGCGAACCGCGCGGTCGATGTAGTTCTGGCTGTACGGATAGGTGACCGCGAAGGCCAGCGCGGTGTCCAACTGGGGCCCGATGTCGGCCAGTGCTTTGAGCGTCGGCTCGAGGTTGTGCAGGTTGGTGACCAGGTCGCTCTGAGCATTGTCGATCAGATCGGTGGTCGACGCACTAAAGCGTCGTAGTTTGTCCAGCGCGGTGACGATTCGCGGGCGCTGCGCGATCAGCACGTCGAGGGCGGCCGGGACACGTTGCAGTGCACGGTCGATCACGTCGCGTTGCGCCGCAAGCGTTCCGGTGAACCGGTTGAGACCATCGATCAGGTCGATCAGATCACCGCGCTGACCGTCCAGCGCACCGACGAATTCGTCCAAGCGGTGCAACAGATCTCGCACCTGCTGCTGACGGCCCGACAGCGCTGAATTGGCATTGCGGATCACGTCGCCGATCTGTCCCAGCCCGCCGCCGTTGACCACCGCCGACAGCGTGGACAACGTCCGTTCGGTGGACGGGTAGGTCGACGACCGGCTCAGTGGGATCGTCGCACCCGCCTCGAGCCGGCCACGGGGTGCCTCGCCGAGGGGCGGATCGAGTTCCAGATGCATGGAGCCCAGCAGGCTGGTCTGCCCGACGGTGGCGAGCGCGTTGGCGGGCACAACCACGTCGGGGCGGAGGAACACCTCGACGTCGGCATGCCAGTTTCTCAGCCGCATCGGACCCACGGTGCCGACCACGACGTCATCAACCAGAACCGGTGAATTGGATTCCAGCATGCCGACATTGGCCAGCTCGATGTGGTAGACAGCAGAGCCGCTTCGGTTCTCGGTGCCCGGCAGCGGAAGCGAGTTCAACCCTCGGAAGGCGCATCCCGACGTACCGGAGGCGATGACCATGACCGCGGTGAGGGCCGCCACCCGACGCCACATCATGAGCCGGGGGCTCCCGAGTAGGCCGAGACCGCGGGCGGTGTCTCGGGCGGGCCCGGGGCCGGGCCCGCGCCCCCGGGAGCCAGGGCTGGATCGGAGTAGAGCAGATTCTCCGGCGACGGCGCCTTCATCAGGTACGGGCTCATCGGGAACGGCACCAGGTTGAAGCTGAGGAGGCGCATTGCCGGGCCGAGATATTGGGCGCACAGCTTGCCCGTTTCCGGCGCGGTGGCGTTCTCGATGGCCCCGAGTTGCCCGCAGATGAACTGGACGGGATTGCTGAAATCGTTGAACACGATCGATCCGATGTTGTCACCGGTATCGGGGTTGTAGACGTTGTAGTAGTTGGCGAATGCGTTGGGCGCGACGTGCAGTAGCTGTTCGACACTCTTGCGGTTGTCGGCCAGATTGCGGGTGACCTCCGTCAGACGCTGGATCTGTTCGACGGTGAGCTCGCGGCTCTGCCCGACGAAGCGTTGCGCGTCGACCGTCGCGGTGGCCAGATCATGCAGCGCGGCGTCGAGATCGCCCGTGTTCTCGCCGAGCGTGCCCGTCAGCGAGGCGAGCCGTTGCTCGAAGTCGACGATCGCGCCGCTGCTGTCGCGCAGCGTGGTCACCAGGTTCTGCAGGCCCTTGACGATGTCGACGATGTTGCCGCTGCCATCGGCGACGATGCGCGCGACCGCCGACAGTTGTGCCAGCATCTGACGTAGCTTGACGCCATTGCCGCCCATGGCGTCAGCGGTGTCGTCAATCAGTCGCGCCAGCGCTGGCCGCGCCGTCTCGGTACTGGGCCCCAAATCCCTTGACAGAAGCATCAACTGGGTCTTCACGTCGTCCCATTCGACGGGAACGGCGGTCCGTTCGACGGGGATCACCGCGCCGGATGTCATGGTAGGGCCGCTGTCCCGGTAGGCCGGTGTCAGCTGAAGGTACCGGGCTGCGACGAGGTTCTGCGCGACGATGACCGCGTCGGCGCCGGCCGGGATGGCGACCCCCGGGTCGATGGCGAGCACCATTTTGACCTGACCACCGAGGGGCTCGATGGAGTCGATCTTCCCGACCTTGACCCCGGACACCCGAACCTCATCACCGGGGTAGATCGCCGTGGCGGCGGTGAAGTACGCGGTGATGGTCGTGGTGGGATAGAGCGCGTGGCGAACCACGAATGCCGTGCTCGCCGCACACAACGCAACGAGTACCGCGGCGGTGGCGGCGACGGTCCTGGTGCGCGCGCTCACCGTTGCCCCTCCGGTGGGTGGGGCGGAATTGCGTTGTATGGGAAGGGAAATTCGGCCCGCGGCCCTGCGGTGTCGGGCGGCTGTCCCGCGTCGACACCGCGGCGGAAGCCGAACGCGTAGTCGAAGAACGGTTGGAGAAACTCCGCGGGTATCACGTTGGCCGTGTAGGCCTGGTAGTAGAACCCGCTGGAAACGGCCTCCCCCATGGTGATCTCGTACTTGGCGAGGCCGGGCAGAGCCTTGGCGATGTTGTCACTGTTCTTCTGCAACACAGCCGTCACCGAGTTGAGCTTCTGCAGGGTGGGCGCGAGCTTGTCTTCGTTGTCGTGAACCAGCCCGGACAGCCCTCTGCTCACTGCCGAGGTGTTGGCCAGCAGATCGGCGATCGCCTGGCGCCGTTGCGCCAGCACCGAGACCAGGTCGGCGCCATTGAGGATCAGCGCGTTGACCTGCTGGCGACGATCGGACAGCACTCCCGCCAAATCGGCTGCGCTGCGCAGGAGTTCACGCAGAGTGTCGTTACGACTGTTCATCGATTGCGGCAGCCGGGTCAGCCCATCCAAGGTGGGTCCCAGTTGCGGCGCCATCGCATCGACCGTGTCCGACAAGGTCTGCAGAGACTGGTTCAACGATGCGGTGTCGATCCCCGCGGCGTTGGCGGTGAGATCGCCGACCGCATCGGTCAGCACGTAAGGCGATGACGTGCGTGAAAGAGGAATCGGATCTGCGGGTTTCTGCGTGCCGGCGCCCGCCGGAACAAGTGTCACGATGCGCGCCCCCAGCACCGTTCCGGTCTTGATGTGCGCAGTTGTCTGCGAGCCCAGATGCACCGTGCCGTCGACGGTGAACGTGACCAACGCATCCCCGCGCAACAGCGATACATCCGAGACGGTGCCAACCTTGATCCCGGAAACCAGAACGTCGTTGCCCGTCACCAGACCACCGGCCTCGGGAAACACCGCCTGGTATCTCACCTGCGTCGCCCACGACGTCAACCGCTGCGGCGCCAGTCCGACGAGCACGACGAGAACGGCCACCGAGACACCGATGAATCCGGCTCGAATGAGCGATGCGCCACGGTATTTCACCATCACGGCTCGGCGCACCTCCCGCCGGTCTGCTTGATCCACGGGAAGACCGCGGTACGGCCCTCCAGGTCGGTCACCCGCACCGACATGCCGCACACGTACATGGCGATAAAACTGCCGTAGGCCCCGAGGCGGGTGAGCTTGCGGTAGTTGTCCGGGGCCTTCGCCAGTGCGCGATCCAGTCTTTCCTTGTCCTGGTCCAGAAGTGGGGCCAGCCGGCTGAGCTCGTTGACTGCCCCGGCCAGCGGTGGGCGCGCGCTGGCGAGCAGGCCGGCCAATGACGCGGTGCCCGCGTCGAGAGCGTCGATCGCCGCACCCACCGGATCGCGGTCGCCGGCGAAACCCGTGATCAGCTTCTCGACGCGGTCGAGCGCCGTCGAGAAACGGTCCCCCTCGCTGGTCAGCGACGACAGCACGACATTCAGGTTCTCGATGAGTTCCCGGATGACGCCGTCGTTGTCGGCCAGCGCGTTGGTGAACGACGAGGTCTTGGCGAACAGCGATTCGACGGTGCCGCCCTCGCCCTGGAGGATGTGCACCAGCGCGGAAGTGAGGGCGTTGACGTCCTGTGGGCTGAGGCTGGCGATCACGGGTTTGAGCCCGCTGAGGAGCAGGTCGAGATCCAGTGCCGGTTGGGTCCGATCGACGGGGATCTGCGAACCCGCCGGCATGACCGCTGCGGATCCCGGTGCGTCCACCAACTCCAGGTAGCGGTCGCCGACCAGGTTGAGGTAGCGCACAGCCGCTTTCGTCGCGGTGGTGAGCACGACGTCGCGGTCGGCCTCGAAGGTCACCAGGGCCGTGGTGTCCGCACGCAGTGTCACCGTGTCGACCGTGCCGATCCGGATACCGGCCGCGCGCACACTGTCACCCGGTTTGAGCCGCGACGCATCGGCGAACACCGCGGAGTATCCATTCGAGCGGCCTGTTCGGTACTGGGCGAACGTCATGAACAAGAACACCGTCGCTGACATCGTCACCACGGCGAACACCGTGAACTTGAGCCCGATGGCGCGCAATGACTTCATCAGCCCGGCTGCCCGATCTGTGCGGAGTTGCGCGGCGGCCCGTCGAGCGGGCCGTACAGCAATTGCTTGAGGCCGTCGGAGTTCAGCAACACTCCCTGGTTGCCATACTGGGCCGGGTTGGCACCTACATCGGTCACCAGGAACGGCGGCTTGGCGCTGGGGGCCACGCGCGGCAATCCTTGGTCGGCGCAATGGGGTCCACCGGTCGCGGCGACCTTGGGCAGATTGGCGGGATAGCGATACCGTTCCAAGCCCAGGGTGAAGCTCACCGAGACGACCGCGCCGGGATCAGGTTGAGGTGGCGCCAAGGCGATCGGTATCAGTCCGGCCAGCGCGCAGTTCAGGGCTTCGTGGTAACGGTTAGTCAGATCGGTGGTGGGCACCAACAGGCGTAGGACATCGGTCAACGCCTGGCCGTTGCCATCGACCACCTCGGATCCGACATCGGCGAGTCCGATCACGCTGAGCAGCAACGCATTCAGTTCGTCCTGCCGGTCGACGATCGTCGTGCTGATCCGCGTGGCGTTTTCGGCGGTCCGGATCAGATCCGGTGCGGCGTCGGCGTACGCCCTGGCCGCGACATTCGCGGCGACGATGTCGTGCCGCATGGTGTCGAGGCTGGGTTCCAGTTGTGCCAGCAGTGCGTCGAAATCCGAGAACATCTGACCCAGGCGTTCTCCCCGCCCGTTCATCGCAGTGGCGAGGGCACCGAGGATGTCATTGAGCTTCTCCGGCTGCACTTTTGACAGCACGGAGGTGAGTTACTGAAAGACGGTGTTGATCTCGACGGTCACGTTGGTCGCGTCGATGACCTGACCGGCGCGCAGCGGCTGCGCCGACGGATGCTCCGGTGGGGTGAGTTCGACGAGCTTGGCGCCGAAGACCGTCGGAGACGCGATGTCGACCCCGACATTGTCCGGGATCAGCGGCAATTCGGTGGGGTCGATCGAAAGATGAAGGACCGCTTGACCGTTCGGTCGTTGCTCGATCGCTGAGACCGTGCCGACCTGGACGGCCCGCATCTTCACCTTGGCCCCGGCATTCATCACCAGGCCGGCGCGGGGCGAGAGCACGGTGATGGGGACGCCGGAGGTCACGTCGCCGCGGAACATCACGACGGCGCCGCCGACGATTGCGGCCAGCAGGACCACGGACGCCACGCCGACCGCGGGGCGGATCACGCCTCGCCACGTCGACGTCGCGTCGCGCTGAGTCACCTCGACACCCTCCCTGGCTTCGGGAGAATTCGTACCACACACATGTCATAACTGACTAGATTTATGTCATAACTGACGCTGTCGCGGCGCGGCGTCGATTACGACTCGAGGTTGTGCGAAGGAGGACTTACGAGGCGGCGGGCTGCGGGACTGCCGCGGCGGACAGTGCCCTGCGCACCGAGAGGCGGCGCGCGACGTAGGCGGCCGTCAGCGCACCCAGCACACCGAGCGTCGAAGTCGTCAGGATCGACAGTCCGGTGTTCGCCATGATCAGGTACCCGAACGCCGCCGCCACAGCGAGCAGCGCGTACCGCGCGGTCGTCCAGTGCGCGGGGTGGCCGAAGCGGGTGCCGACCACCATGCCGAGCACCAGGGCGACACCATGGCCGACGTTGGTGAAGTCGCCCAGGGTGCTGACCGCCGATCCGACCGCGACCGCCAGCCACCAGCCCGTCCACGCCGCGTGCCAGCGGCGCGGGATCGCCGCGGTGAGCGCGCCGAGGACACCCACCGCGCCGTAGCTCATGCCGACATCGGTGACGTTGACGATCGACCAGGACGCCAGGCCCGCCGCGAGCGCAGCGACCAGCCCGGCCGCCACCAGCAACGTCGCGCCGACGTGGCCGACGACGAACGCGAGCACCATCCACCGGCTGCGCCACAGCAACTCGGCGAGGCCGAGGATCGCGAACAGGCCCGGCAGCCACACGTAGATGGGACCGGTCTCGATGACGAACGCACTGCCGATCAGCGTGCCGAGACGCCCGTGCGCGAGATTGTGCAGATTGGTACTCGCGTGCAGGATCACCTGGTCACGCACATGCGGGCCGAGCGCCAGCAGCACGGCCGCCACCGCCACGAGTGCGGCGGTGTACCCCAGGGTGACCCGAACGCGGACCAGCCGCGTCAGCAGTGAGAGAACCATCTCCATCCACTATGCCTGGGCTTCGAGATCGTCTCCATCGTCCTCGACTGGCAGGTCCCTGCGGGTTTTGAGGCGATACATCACCAGATCCGTCGGTACACCGCTGGCGCGCGGGGCAAAGACCTGCCGCCGCACCCGCTTGACCGTGACGCCCAGCGCGTCCAGTTCGTCGGGGCTGATGCACTCCAAGGTCTCCCCCGAGACAACGAGCCCGCCACGGGGTGCGCGGTCCATCACCCGGGCCGCGATGTTGACGTCGACGCCGAGCCAGTCCGAGCCGATGCGTTGCGGGCGGCCGGTGTGGATTCCGGCACGCATCCGGGGTGTATAGCCGTCTACCTCGACCGATCGCAGCGCGTCACGGGCGGCCATGGTGGCTCGCACGGCGGTCGCGGCATCGGTGAAGACGGCCATGATGCCGTCGCCCATCCGTTTGACGATGTGGCCGCCGGCGTCGAGAAGCGGCGGTTCGACGACCTGGGCGACGCGGCGCAGCAGCCGCAGTGTGGCGTCGTCGCCGGCCTGCAGCGACCAACTGGAGAACCCGACGAGATCGGTGAAGACGAGAGTGACCTCAGGGTTGGCCGGCCGCCCGGAGACGCGTTCAGTGAGCGCCTGCCAGATCTGAAGTGTGGCCAAGCTCACTTCCCGGGTGGCGGCTTCCCGGTCGCGCAGTAGACGGTCGGCGGCACGTGCGGCGGCGCGGGCACCGCCGTCACCGGCCGCGGACAGCGGATCGCCGAAGTCCGGGTCGCCGGGCAGCATCCGCCGAGCGCGACGAACGAGGGCGATGAGTCCGGGGTTGTGGTTGGTGTTGTGCCACCACGCCGCGGGCCCACGCCCGGGCCGCACCAGATGGTCGACGTCAACGAGGGAATCGGGTTGATCGTCGAACGGCTCGACGTCCACAAGATCAAGCCTAGGCAACGGTTTTCGGGGCAGCCAACCAGGTGTGACGCGGTCGACGTATCGCTATGCCAAACGACTGGTCACAGCTTCGTCGCCGTCGTAGACAACGCTCGTTGTCAGCCCTATCGTTAGGCGATGAGGTCAACGACGACCACACGCAGCGCCGAGCCCCTCGGGCCGGACTCTCTGACCTGGAAGTACTTCGGCGATCTGCGCACGGGGATGCTCGGAGTCTGGATCGGCTCGCTGCAGAACATGTACCCCCAGCTGGGCGCGGGGGTGGAAGAGCACTCGATCCTGCACCGCGAGCCGCTGCAGCGGGTGGCGCGGTCGGTCTATCCGATCATGGGCGTGGTCTACGACGGCGAGCGAGCGCGCCAAACCGGGGAGCAGATCAAGGGGTTCCACCGCGGCATCAAAGGCGTCGACAACGCGGGCCGGCGGTACCACGCCCTCGACCCCGAGACGTTCTACTGGGCGCACGCCACGTTCTTCATGTTGATTCTCAAAGTGGCCGAATACTTCTGCGGCGGCCTGACCGAGGCCGAGAAGCGCCAGCTGTTCGACGAACACGTCCAGTGGTACGCGATGTACGGCATGAGCATGAAGCCGGTCCCCGAGACGTGGGAGGACTTCTGCGAGTACTGGGATCGGGTCTGCCGCGACGAGCTGGAGATCAACAAGGCGACCCTGGATATCTTCGACATCCGGATCCCCAAGCCGAAATTCGTGTTGATGCCAACTCCGGTGTGGGACCAGCTGTTCAAGCCGATGGTGGGCGCCCAGCGCTGGATCGCCGCCGGCCTGTTCGATCCGGCGGTGCGAGAGAAAGCCGGGATGCGGTGGACCCCTGGCGACGAGGTCGCGCTGCGCTTATTCGGCAAGGCCGTCGAGCTCGCATTCTGGGCGGTGCCCGACGAGATCCGGTTGCATCCACGCGCGTTGTCGGCGTACCGGCGGGCGTCGGGCCACATCCCGGCCGACGCCCCCCTGGTCGAGGCGCCCGGTTTCATGGCACCCCCTAAAGATCGTCGTGGGCTGCCCATGCACTATGTCCCTCGAACCAAGAGCCTCGTCGCGCGTGCGGGGTCGCTGGTCCACACGACGTTCTCACTAGCCGGTTTGCGGCCCGCCCGAGGACGTTCCACTGCCGCCTGAACCGGAGAACCCATGATCGAATGGTCCGACGTCGATATCGCCGTGCGCGACGCCGTGCGTGAGTTCGTCGACAAAGAGGTGCGCCCGCACCTCGACGAGCTGGAGAGCGGCGATATGGAGCCGTACCCCATCGTCCGGAAACTGTTCGCCACGTTCGGTATCGGCGACATGGCGCGGGAGTCGCTGAACAAGCGGCTGGACCGGCTGCGCTCCGGTGCCGAACCGAAGTCCGGCGGTGGCGGTGGCGGCATGTTCGGCGACGGTGGTTCGGCCGGAATGGGTTTCGTGCTGATCAGCGAACTGTGCCGGGTCAGCATGGGCCTGGTCACCGGCATGGGCGTGAGCCTGGGACTGACGGTCCCCACGATCCAGAGCCGCGGCACATTGGCTCAGCAGGAACGCTGGCTGCCCGATCTGGTGACCTACGACAAGATCGGCGCGTGGGCGATCACCGAGCCGGACTCGGGCTCGGATGCGTTCGGCGGCATGAAATCTTATGTGGTGCGCGACGGCGACGACTACATCCTCAACGGGCAGAAGACCTTTATCACCAACGGGCCGGACGCCGACGTCGTGGTGGTGTACGCCAAGCTGGACGAAGGCGATGGGGCGGACAAGCGTGACCGCAAGGTGCTGACGTTCGTGCTCGACAAGGGGATGGAGGGCTTTGTCCAAGCAAAGCCGTTCCGCAAGATGGGCATTCACAGTTCCCGCACCGGTGAGCTGTTCTTCAACAACGTGCGGTTGGGTCGCGACCGGCTGCTGGGCGAGACCGAGGAGAACAAGTCTGGCGACGGCCGCGACAGCGCCCGCTCGAGTTTCGCCGCGGAGCGGATCGGCGTGGTGTCGATGGCGCTCGGGGTGATCGAGGAGTGCCTGCGGCTGTGCACGGACTACGCCAAGACACGCACGTTGTGGGGCAAGGAGATCGGTCAGTTCCAGTTGATCCAGCTCAAGCTGGCCAACATGGAGGTCGCCCGGATGAACGTGCGCAACATGCTGTTCCGGGTGATCGAATGCGGGCAGACCGGCACCCAGATCTCGTTGGCCGAGGCCTCGGCGATGAAGTACTACTGCTCGCAGGCGGCAACGGACGTGGCCATGGAGGCCATTCAGCTGTTCGGCGGCAACGGGTACATGACCGAGTACCGCGTGGAACAACTTGCCCGCGATGCGAAGTCGCTGATGATCTACGCCGGGAGTAACGAGGTGCAGATCACCCACGTGGCCAAGGGGCTGCTCGGGGCTTAGCTATCCCGCTCAGCCGATCTGGACCGGCTCGCCAAGATCCCGATCCAAGATGGCGGCTGCCCGACGCATCGCGGCGCTGGCGGACCGCAGGAACTCCAGCGAGTGGTGCAGCTCGTTGTCGTCGAGGTCGCTGGTGGCTTCCACGCAGAAATGCATCGCCACGTCGTAGTCCGACAGCGCCGCCTGCAATTCGGCCGCCAAGGCCGGATCCGGCGGTGGCATATGCCCCTCCACCCCGTCGTGATATTTCGCGCAGGCTGCGCTCAGGGCGCCGGCATCGTGGGCCTCTGCGGCCGACGCCACCGCGATCCCGGCGGATTGAATCGCGCCGACGTGGTCCTGTACCTGGTTCCACCACGCTCGCATCGACTGCCGCAGCGGCGGGGGTGACGGTGCGACTGTCACGGTGTCGACCGCGGTGTTGGTGACGATGGTGGTCTTCATGGGAAGGATTGCCGTTGAGCCACAGCCGGTGAGAGCGACGGCGGTGATACCGGCGACCATCATCCGCGGTGGCAGCATCTGAACCTCCCGTTGCCGACTACTCCCCGTCAGGCAAGCGTCGTCCCGGTTCAGCAGCTTCGGGAGAGTCGAAGGACCTTGATTTGGCTCGCCCTGCGACCCGCTTTCGGGGCCGATCAGCCCTGATGGGCGGCAGGACCAACGGTGTCGAGGGCGCGGACGAGAGCCCGATGGACGGCGCTGCGTCCCAGCGGAATCTTGAACCCGTTCTGATTGAGCGGCCGGGCGCCCGCCAGTGCCCGCTCCGCGGCGGCACGCAGCACCGTGTCCTCGGGCGGCTGTCCGATCAATATCGCCTCGGCCGCGGGTACACGCCACGGCATCGGGGCAACGCCGCCGAGGGCGACTGCCGCCGAAACGATCACCCCACCGCTCACCTCGATGCCCACCGCGGCCGACACCAACGCAAAGGCGTAGCTGTGCCGGTCACGCAGCTTCAGGTACCACGAGTGAGCCGCGTAGGGCGACGGCGGCAGCTCGACGGCCGTGATCAGTTCGGCTGGCTGCAAGCAGTTTTCGCGCTGAGGAGTGTCACCGGGCACGGTGAAGAACTCGGTGATGGGAACACTTCTACTGCCGCCGGGACCCTGCACATGCACAACCGCATCGAGGATTGTCAGCGCCACGGCCATGTCGGAGGGGTTGGTCGCCACGCAATGCGAACTCGTTCCGAACAGCGCATGCTCGCGGTTGAACCCGTCGAGTGCCGCGCATCCCGAATTCGGGACGCGCTTGTTGCACCGGTCGAATTCGGTCTGCATGAAGTACGGGCATCGCGTGCGCTGCAGCAGGTTGCCGCCCACTGTCGCCATATTGCGCAGCTGTGTGGTGGCCCCGCTCAGTAGTGCCTGCGACAACACCGGATACTGGCTGCGGACCAGTTGGTGGTTGGCCAGCGCACTGTTGGTGACCCCGGCGCCGATGCGTACACCGCCGGCTTCGGTGCTCGCCACCTCGCTCAGCCCGAGGCGCCGGATGTCGACGAGGGCAGGTGGTTGCAGCACACCGTTCTTCATGAGATCGACGAGGTTGGTGCCACCTGCGAGATAGGCTCCGCCGGTCTCGGCAACAGAACGGATCGCGTCATCAACCGACACCGCGTGCCGAAAGTCGAAGGTCCTCACTGCGAGGTCGCCTCCGCGGCCGCGGCGACGGCATCGACGATGTTCGAGTACGCACCGCACCGACAGATGTTGCCCGCCAACCGCTCCCGGATCTCACTCTCGGTGAGGGCGGGGCGGCCCTGGAGCGCGGCGCGTCGATCACCCTCGAATGACGCCGCGGACAGATCACCCCGCGCATGCTCGCGCAACATTGCATGTGCCGACGAGATCTGCCCCGGAGTGCAGTAACCGCATTGGAAACCGTCGTGGTCGAGGAACGCCTGCTGAACAGGGTCGAGGACCTCGCCGTCAGCGATGCCCTCGATGGTCGTCACCGCCGACCCGTCGACCGACACTGCGAGAGCCAGGCAGCTGACGATCCGTTCACCGTCGAGGGCCACCGTGCAGGCACCGCACAAGCCGTGGTCACACCCTTTCTTCGTTCCGGTCAACGCGAGTCGCTCACGCAGCAGATCCAGTAGCGTGGTGCGGACGTCGACCGACAGACGGTGTTCAGTTCCATTGATGTTCAAGACGATATCTCGCTGCGGGTTCGTGCCCATCACCGTTCCTTCATCAGTTGCTCGACAGTGATAGGTAGGTCGCGAATGCGTCGGCCCGTGGCATGGAAGATTGCGTTGGCGACCGCCGCGGCAACACCACACACACCGATCTCGCCAATGCCGCGGACGCCGATCGGGTCCAGTCCGAAGTCCGGTTCGTCGACGAACGTGATGTCGAAGTCAGGCCGGTCTGCATGTGTCGGCACGTAGTACTCGCCGATCAACCGAGAAGTCCGAGCGTCGTAGGGCACCTGCTCCATCAGCGCCATGCCCACCCCAAAAGTGATGCCGCCCATGACCTGATTGCGGGCCAGCGCCGGGTTGAGCACCCGCCCGCAGTCCATCACCGCGACCCAGCGCGTCACGGCGGCCCGTCCGATCTCCTCGTCGACCTCGACCTCGCAGAAGTGGGCGCCGAATGATTGCGAGACACTGCCCCGCTGTTGCCCTCCATCGACCGAGGCCGAGAAACTCAGCTCGTCCACATACCGCTGCCCGCCGCACGCGATCAGCTCGGCGACGCTCACCCGGTGCCCCGCCGACACCACGTCACCATCGATGACCTGAAACTCGTCCGTTCCGTTGAAGGGCGTCGTCTCGTCGGCGCGCAGCAGCGCGCGCAGGCGGTCTTTCCACTGCGTGGCAGCGGCATGAACAGCCGAGCCGACCGTAGCCGTCGTCTGGGACGCTCCGCTGTACGGGGCGTCGGGAAACAACGAGTCACCGGACTCGAACGTCACTTGAGACAGGGACAAGCCGGCCGCATCCGCCGCGACCTGGCACATGACCGTACGCACTCCGGTGCCGATTTCGTGGGTGGCAGAAGCGAACTGCACCGACCCGTCGGCGGCAGTCGCCACACTGCACGACGCGGGCATCCGGCGGCCCGGATACGTCGCGGTGGCCATTCCCCAGCCGAGTTGAATCCCGCTGTCCGACAACGATCGCGGCTCACGCGGACGCTTGTCCCAGCCGAACCGCTGCGCCCCGAGTTCATAACAGTCCAGAAGGTGTTTGCCCGACCACGGCTTGCCGCTGGCCTGGTCGACGTCGACATGGTTGCGGATCCGCAGGTCCAGCGGGTCCATGTTCAGTTCGACGGCGAGTTCGTCCATCGCGGACTCCAGGGCGAACAGACCCGGCGCCTCCCCCGGTCCTCGCATGAAACATGGTGTCGGCTCATTGATTCGCGCGACCCGGTGCGAGACCACCAGCCGCGGTGTCTGGTACAGGATGCGACTGGATAGCCCGGCCGGCTCGCAGAAGTGCGCGACCGTCGAGGTCTCGGTGAGCGTGTGGTGCTCAACGCTGTGCAAGGTTCCACCGTCGTCCGCAACGAGTGTGACCTGCTGTCGGGTGCGAGGGCGATGCCCCGTCGATGAGAACATCTGATTGCGGGTCAGAACGAGTTTGACTGGACGCTCGACCTCACGGGCAGCGACCGCGCACAACGCCACGTGCATCCACAGAAAGCTCTTGGCGCCGAACGCTCCTCCCACCAGGGGCGACAGAATCCGAACCTCGGATTCGGCCATGCCGAGGTAGGCGGCGAGCGCGGCACGCTCGCCGGCCAGCCAGCGGCTCGCGTCGTGGACAGTCAGTTGCATCCCGTGCCACTGGGCAATCGTGGCCGACAGCTCGATGGGATAGTGCGCGTTCAGCGGTGTGGTGTACTGCGCGCTTACGCGTGCGGCCAGATCGGGTTCAGCCTGCGGCCCACGACGGTCCTGCAGCTTTTCCTCGTCCAGCTTGACGAAATGGTCGGGCAGATAGCTGCCGTATCGGATCTCGCCGTCATTCTCGTCCGGCGGCTGCGCATTGGCCAGCACGGCATCCATATCCGAGGCGGCCGGTCGGACTTCGTAGCGCAAATCGAAGAGAGAGGCCGCGTACGTCGCGTGTTCCGGCGAATCAGCGACCACCACGGCCATGTGCTGGCCGACATGCTGCACCGTGAGATCCGACAACGGCGGCCGGCGTTCCATCGGCAGGTCGAAGGTGGCCTCAACCGGCAACCGATGCAGCACAGGGCAATTCAAAGGGGTCAGCACGTGTAGAACACCGGGGGCCGAGGCGGCACGCGCGGCGCTCTCCCGTAGGGAGTCGGCTGTCACCGTCCCGCTGGTGATCTGAGACTGCACCACGGTGGCATAGACCAACCCGTCGAACACATTGTCCGCCGTGTACCGGGCTCGACCGGTTACCTTGTCTCGACCCTCGACTCTGATGACAGCTTGCCCGGTCCGCCGAGCTGAATTCATTCCGTCATTGTGCATCAGTTGCCGGCGGCGCGCTGGACGCGCGCGCTCTGATAAAGGCAAATAGCCGCCGCGGCAGCAACATTCAAGCTTTCCGCGCTGCCGGTCATCGGGATGGTCACCCGGTGATCGGCCAGTGCCGCCACCTCAGGAGACAGTCCCTGGGCTTCGGCGCCGAACAGCCAGGCGGTCGGTGCGCTCAACGCGGCGTCATCCAGACTCAGTTCGCCGTCCAGCGTGGTCGCCAGCACCTGCAGGCCCGCGTCCCGCAGGCCCGAGATGACGGCTGCGGTGTCGTGCGCGACGACCACCGGCACCGCGAAAATGCTGCCCGCCGAAGACCGTAAGACCTTGCCGTTGTAGGGGTCCACGCTGTGCCCGGCGAACACCACCGCGGCGGCTCCCATCGCATCGGCCAGCCGGATCAGCGTGCCGGCGTTCCCGGGTTCCGACAGGTCGACGGCGACCACCACCAACTGTGGCCGACCGGCCAGCACGGCAGCGACATCGTGGTCGGGCAGTGTGCACACCGCAACCAGTCCCGAGGGCGTCACCGTCTCCGACAGCGCCTTCGCCGCCCGCTCGGTGACCTCATGCACGACCAACCCGGCCAGCAGCTCGGCGTGGCGCGCAGCGGCGGCCTCGGTGGCGAACACCTCGACGACCAGACCCCGACGTGCCGCCGCCTCAACGAGGTTGGGACCCTCGGCTAAGAAGCGCCCAGCACGACGACGCCCGGTGTGGCGCTGCAATTTAACTGCAGCCGCCACCCGGGCGGATCGTTCAGTGAGTGCCTCTGACTCCCGAATTGTCAGGCGGCTTCACCGGAGGGAGCGTTGACATCCTCCGGCAGCGCCTTCTTGGCGACCTCGACCAGTGCGGTGAACGCGGCCGGGTCGCTGACGGCGATCTCGGCGAGGTTCTTGCGGTCGACCTCGACGCCGGCGGCCTTCAGGCCCTGAATCAGCCGGTTGTAGGTGATGTCATTGGCGCGGGCTGCCGCGTTGATGCGGGAGATCCACAGCTTGCGGAACTCACCCTTGCGGGCACGACGGTCCCGGTAGGCGTAAGTCAGCGAATGCAGCTGCTGCTCTTTGGCTTTGCGGTAGAGCCGCGAGCGCTGGCCGCGGTAGCCCTTCGACGCCTTCAGTACTGTGCGGCGCTTCTTCTGGGCATTGAGTGCGCGCTTCACGCGTGCCATTGCGGTGTTCCTATTCTCGTTGGGTCAAAAAGTTGAGGGGGTTACGGCGCTTAGCCGTTCAGCATCGCGTTGATGCGCTTGGCATCGTTGGGCGCCACGACGGTGCGACCGTCCAGGCGGCGGGTGCGCTTGGTGGCCTTGTGCTCGAGCAGGTGGCGACGGTTCGCCTTCTGCCGCACGATCTTCCCGGTGCCGGTCTTGCGGAAGCGCTTCGAAGCTCCGCTGTGAGTCTTGGCCTTGGGCATTGGTCCTCAGTTCTAGGTGGTCTCAGGGTTTTCGGTTGGTTGCGGCTCGGCCGGGCGCCCCACGGGGGCGTCGGCGTCGTGCGCCGCCTTGGCGCGAGTCTTCGCGCCGCGGTGCGGGGCCAGCACCATCGTCATGTTGCGGCCGTCCTGCTTGGCGGACGTTTCGATGAAGCCGTAATCGGCGACGTCGGCGCCCAGCCGCTGCAGGAGTCGGAACCCGAGTTCGGGCCTCGACTGTTCGCGACCGCGGAACATGATCGTGACCTTGACCTTCGACCCCGCCTCGAGGAAGCGGATGACGTGACCCTTCTTGGTCTCGTAATCGTGGGGGTCGATCTTGGGCCGGAGCTTCTGCTCCTTGACGACGGTCTGCTGCTGGTTCTTGCGGGACTCGCGCGCCTTCTGGGCTGTCTCGTACTTGTACTTGCCGTAGTCCATGATCTTGCAGACCGGCGGCTTGGCGTCCGGGGCAACTTCGACGAGGTCAAGATCGGCATCCGCGGCGACGCGAAGAGCGTCTTCGATGCGCACGATGCCTACCTGCTCCCCGCCGGGCCCGATGAGTCGGACTTCAGGTACGCGGATGCGCTCGTTGACACGGGTCTCAGTGCTGATGGGGCCTCCCTGGTTCGGTTTCTCTTCAGACCACCGCGACGTTCACACTGGGGAACAGCCGGGGAGAAACCACGCCATCAGCGAGAAGGCCCTGCATGTAGCAGGGCCCAGTGCCGACCGATCACGGCTGACGCCGCCTGCGAAACCGCAGAACAGATACCCTTGCGGTACCTGCGACCGGACCGTTGTACCTGCGGAAACATCCGTGGCCGACGGTGGGAGTGGGACTCCACTTGCTGTCCCTGGCGTACGCCGGGACGGTCGTGCATGCCAGTCTAGCAGGCATGACGGACTCCAATGACATCCGCGACCTCGCCGATATTCCCGCCGTTGAGGTCATCACCCGCGCCGCGGTCATGCTGATGAGCGCTGCGGCCGAGAAAATCGGACTGTCGTCCCCCGATCCCGACGCCAGCGAACATCGCGACCTCGACGAGGCCCGCCGGCTGATCACCGCGCTGGCCGGTCTGGTGACCGCCTCGGCGGAATACCTCGGCCCGCACGCGGGCCCCGTCCGCGACGGACTGAAGAGCCTGCAGTTGGCGTTCCGGGAAGCCAGTGCGGCCCCGGACGAACCGGGCAGCGGGCCGGGCGAAAAATATACGGGTCCTGTCTGGTAGCGCACCACAGACATTTCGCATGTCGAAGTAATATCCTCGCGGCACTATGACCGTCACCACGAGTCGGCCAACGTCACGGTTCCGCTGGGTGCCCGCCGCAGCAGGTTGGATCATCGGCGTCATCGCGACGCTGTCGCTGTTGTCGAGTGTGTCGACGATCCTGCGGCACGCCATCCGCATACCGCGGGAGTTCATCAACAGCTACCTGTTCAACTTCCCCGACACCAGCTTCGCGTGGGCCTTCGTCCTCGTTCTGCTGGCCGCCGCACTCGCGGCGCGCAAACGCATCGCGTGGTGGATCCTCGTCTTCTACATGCTGGCCGCGTCGGTCTGGAACATCACCGATCTGGTGACCGGCGACGAGTCAGCGGCCGTGGACGCCGGCGAAGTCATCGGCCTGACTTTCCACGTCGCCGCCGCCGTCGCCCTGGTGCTGGCCTACAAAGAATTCTGGGCCAGGGTGCGTCGCGGCGCCCTGCTCAAGGCCGCCGCAACGCTGGTGGCCGGCCTGGCCGTCGGCACCGCGATCGGCTGGGCGCTGCTCGAATTCTTCCCCGGCACGCTGGCCCGTGAAGACCGGTTCCTCTACGCGCTCAACCGGGTCAGCGCGTTCGCCGGCGCGGGCTCCGAATCCTTCACCGGTCATCCGCACACCTTCGTCAACGCGCTGCTCGGCCTGTTCGGCGCGGTCGCGCTGATGGTGGCCGCGATCGTGTTGTTCCAATCCCAGCGTGCCGAAAACGCCCTGACCGGTGAGGACGAATCCGCGATCCGCGGACTGCTACAGGCGTACGGCAAGAACGACTCGCTCGGGTACTTCGCCACCCGCCGCGACAAGTCCGTGGTCTTCGCCGCCAACGGGCGCGCCGCCGTGACCTACCGCGTTGAGGTCGGGGTCTGCCTGGCCAGCGGCGACCCGATTGGCGACCCACGGGCCTGGCCGCAGGCGATCGCGGCGTGGCTGTCGCTGTGCCAGGAGTACGGCTGGGCACCGGGCGTGATGGGCGCCAGTTCCACAGCTGCGCAAGCATTCCGCGAGGCCGGCCTCAACGCCCTGCAGCTCGGCGATGAGGCGATCCTCTACCCGGACCAGTTCCACCTGTCCGGATCCGATATGCGGGCCGTGCGCCAGGCCGTGACCCGGGCCCGTCGCGCCGGGCTGACGGTGCGGTTCCGACGGCACCGTGACTTTTCCTCCGACGAGATGGCCGCCGTGATCGCGCGCGCCGACGCCTGGCGCGACACCGAGACCGAACGCGGCTTCTCGATGGCGCTGGGCCGACTCGGTGACCGTGCCGATGGTGACTGCCTGCTGGTGGAGGCCGTCCACGACGAGAACGACGTCGTGGCGATGCTGTCACTGGTGCCGTGGGGCACCAACGGACTGTCGCTGGACCTGATGCGTCGCTCACCGCAGTCCCCCAACGGGACCATCGAGCTGATGGTCACCGAACTGCTGCAGAACGCCGAAGACCTTGGCGTCAGCCGGGTTTCGCTGAACTTCGCGATGTTCCGGGCAGCCTTCGAGCAGGGCGCCCAGCTCGGTGCCGGCCCGGTGGCCCGGCTGTGGCGCGCCGTGCTGGTGTTCTTCTCCAAGTGGTGGCAGCTGGAGACCCTGTACCGCTCCAACATGAAGTACCAACCGCATTGGGTGCCGCGCTACGCCTGCTATGAGGACGCCCGGCTGATCCCGCGGGTCGGCGTCGCATCCGTCATCGCCGAAGGTTTCCTGGTGCTGCCGTTCTCCCGGCGCACCAAGCAGCACACCGGCCACTACTCGTCGGTCCCCCAGGACCTCGCCGCCTCCGGACGGCTGCACGCCGACGGCACCGCCCCCGACGCCGCCGACGAACCCGCCCGCGACCCCGAAACCGGGCAGCGCGATCGACTTCCGGACCAGGTCCGGGTGCGGATGGCGAAGCTGAAGACGTTGCAGCGCAACGGGATCGACGCCTACCCGGTCGGCCAGCCGCCCACTCACACGATCGCCCAAGCGCTGGACGAGGCCGACGACGTCACGCTCAGCGTCGCGGGACGCATTCTGCGCGCCCGCGACTACGGCGGCGTGGTGTTCGCGCAGTTGCGCGACTGGTCAGGCGATGTACAGCTGCTGTTGGACAAGTCCACGCTCGACGGTGCGACCGAAGACTTCGCCGCCGTCGACCTCGGTGACCTCGTCGAGGTGACCGGCCACATGGGCTTCAGCAAGAACGGCACCCGCTCGGTCCTGGTCCAGCAGTGGCGCATGCTCGGAAAGTGCTTGCGCCCCTTGCCCGACAAGTGGAAGGGCCTGCAGGACCCCGAGGCCCGGGTGCGCGCCCGCTACGTCGACCTCACCATCAACCCCGAAGCCCGCGACCTGATCCGCGCGCGCAGCAATGTCCTGCACTCAATCCGGAACACCCTGTTCGACAAGGGCTTTCTGGAAGTCGAGACACCGATCCTGCAGCAGATCCACGGTGGCGCCAATGCCCGGCCGTTCAAGACCCACATCAATGCCTACGACCTGGACCTGTACCTGCGTATCGCCCCCGAGCTGTACCTCAAGCGATTGTGCGTGGGCGGTGTCGAGCGAGTCTTCGAGTTGGGGCGGGCGTTTCGCAACGAAGGCGTCGACTTCAGCCACAACCCGGAGTTCACCCTGCTGGAGGCCTACCAGGCGCACGCGGACTACCGGGTGTGGATCGACGGCTGCCGTGAGCTGATCCAGAACGCCGCGATCGCCGCCAACGGCTCCGCGGTGGTCATGCGGCCCCGCGCGGACGCCCCCGACAAGCTCGAGCCGGTGGACATCTCCGGGGAATGGGTGGTCAAGACCGTCCACGACGCCGTCTCCGAAGCCCTCGGCGAACAGATCGACGCCCACAGCGATCTGGCCACCCTGCGACGGCTGTGCCACGCCGCGAAGATCCCGTACCTGACTCACTGGGACGCCGGCGCGGTGGTGTTGGAGCTCTACGAACGATTGGTGGAGGACGCCACCGAGGCGCCGACGTTCTACACCGACTTCCCGACGTCGGTGTCCCCGCTGACCCGGCCGCACCGCAGCAAGCCGGGGGTCGCCGAACGCTGGGACCTGGTGGCGTGGGGTGTCGAGTTGGGCACCGCCTACAGCGAGCTCACCGATCCGGTCGAACAGCGGCGCCGCCTGCAGGAGCAGTCCCTGCTGGCCGCCGGTGGTGATGCCGAAGCGATGGAACTCGACGAGGACTTCCTGCAGGCGATGGAATACGCGATGCCGCCGACCGGTGGCCTGGGCGTCGGCGTCGACCGGGTGGTCATGCTGATCACCGGACACAGCATCCGGGAGACACTGCCGTTCCCGCTCGCCAAGCCGCGTTAGCCAGCCGCAGTCGATTCACAGCGACCCGCCAGGAAACGTCGGCACCATGAGAACGTGACCGAGGCTGATCACCAACACATTTCGTTGATGCACGGATGGTTGCCGCTGACGGTGCAGATCCTGGCCGGCCTCGTTCTGCTGTTGGCTGTCGGCTGGCGGACGCGGCGCTGGCGGCTGATCTGGCTGCCGCTCGCGGCGACCGTCGGCATCGCGGCCGCGTGGTTCGCCCAGTGGAGCATCTCCGACGACGGCCTGGCCGGCGACCCGGCCCCGCACCAGCTGTGGGTGTGGACGGCCGCCACGGGCCTGGCCGCCGTGGTCGCGATCGTCGGTTGGCGCGGCGCCCGCTGGTGGCGCCGGGGCGTGTCGGTGTTGGCGGTGCCGTTGTGCGCGCTGGCGACGGCGTTGATGCTCAACCTCTGGGTGGGCTACTTCCCCACCGTTCAAACCGCGTGGAACCAGCTGACCGCGGGCCCGCTACCGGATCAGACCGACCGCGCCACCGTCACCGCGATGGTGCAGCAGCACGCCATTCCCGCCAAAGGCACGGTCGTGACGGTGATGATCCCGTCGGACGCATCGCATTTCGCGCATCGTGACGAATGGGTCTACCTGCCACCGGCGTACTACGCCACCAACCCACCGCCGAAACTACCGACGGTCATGATGATCGGCGGAGAGTTCAACACACCCGCCGACTGGTTGCGGGCGGGCAATGCGATCAAGACGATCGACGACTTCGCGGCCGCGCATCACGGCAACGCGCCGGTTTTTGTGTTCGTCGACTCGGGCGGGGCGTTCAACAACGACACCGAGTGCGTCAACGGTCCGCGCGGCAACGCCGCCGACCATCTCACCAAAGATGTTGTGCCGTTCATGCTTTCGAACTTCGGTGTCAGCGCCGACCGGGCGAATTGGGGCTTGGTCGGCTGGTCGATGGGCGGAACCTGCGCCGTGGACCTGGCCACCATGCATCCGGACATGTTCAGCACGTTCGAGGACATCGCCGGTGATCTGGCGCCCAACTCCGGCACCAAGACGCAGACGATCTCCCGGCTGTTCGGGGGCAACGCCGCCGCGTACGCGAGTTTCGACCCGGCCACCGTCATCACCAAACACGGCCCGTATCAGAACGTATCGGGGTGGTTCGCCATTTCGGGCGCGCCATCGGCTCAGCGCGCTGCCCCCAGCGCGATCGACGCCGGTGCCAGCGGCCTGGGCGGGCGGGACGCCGCCCGCAATCCCGGCGACCAGACCGAGGCGGCCAATACGCTGTGCGGATTGGGCACCGCCAACGGCATCAACTGCTCGGTGGTGGCGCAACCCGGCAAGCACGACTGGCCGTTCGCCGCACGCGCCTTCGCCGCCGCATTGCCCTGGCTGGCCGGTCAGATCGGGACTCCGGGTGTCCCGCCGATCGCGCTGCCGGGTCCGCCGGCCCCCCGGCCCGGCCCGGTGACGATCGCCGCCGCAGGAAGGCCGCCCGGAGTACGGTGAGCGTCATGCCCGACGAACCCGTTGCCCAACCACCACTGGACTCCGGCTACAACGACTCCGGGGTGCCGACCTTCGAGTCGGTGCAGGAAAAGATCGAGACGCGGTACGGAACTGCGCTCGGCTCAGCCGAATTGGCCGCCGAGACACCGGAAGGTCGCACAGTCGAGGAACAGTACGACGCACGCCAGAAGGCGGCTGCCGAGCGCCTCGAGGAGATCCGCGAGTCGATGCACAAGTCGGATCAGTCCTGACCGGCAAGATCGTCGCGATTACCGGCGCCAGTAGCGGGATCGGTGCCGCGACAGCGCGACTGCTGGCGCAGCGGGGTGCCAGCGTTGTGCTCGGCGCCCGCCGCGAGGAGCGGCTCGGCCAACTCGCCGGGGAGATCCGCGATGCCGGCGGGACCGCGATCACCGTCCCGACCGACGTCACCCACCGGGTCGACGTCGAGCGGCTGGTTTCGGCTGCCGTCGATGAGTTCGGCCGCCTGGACGTCTTCGTCGGCAACGCCGGGGTCGCCAGAATCGGGCCGACGGTCGATCTCGATGTCGATGGCTGGGACGCCATGATCGACGTCAACCTTCGCGGAGTGCTGCACGGCATCGCCGCGGCGCTGCCCGTCTTCCGCAGGCAAGGTCACGGCGATTTCGTCACCGTCGTGTCGACCGCCGGACTCAAGATCGTGCCGGAGATGGGCGTGTACGCCGCCACCAAGAACGCCGTGCGCACGCTTCTGGAAGCGTTGCGCCAGGAATCCACCGATGGCGTCATCCGCACCACGTCGATCTCCCCGGGCTACGTCAATACCGAACTGGACTCGTCGATCTCAGACCCCGAGGCGCGGGCACAGGCACGCGCGGCGATGGAGAGCTTCGGTCTGCCGGCCGACGCCGTCGCCCGGGCGATCGCGTTCGCGATCGAGCAGCCGCGTGACGTCGAGATCGGTGACATCACCATCCGGCCGACGGTGCAGGGCTAGCTGACCTTGCGCCGCCGCGTCGCCCGCTTGGGTGCCGGGGCCGCGGGCAGTACGTCGGCGAGGAACTTGCCGGTGTAGCTGCTCGGCGCTGCCGCCACATCTTCGGGCGTGCCCTGCGCGACGACCGTGCCACCGCCGGATCCGCCCTCGGGACCCATGTCGATGATCCAGTCCGAGGTTTTGATGACGTCGAGGTTGTGTTCGATGACGATCACCGAATTGCCCTTGTCGACAAGGCCGTTGATGACCTTGAGCAACTTGCGGATGTCCTCGAAATGCAGACCCGTCGTCGGTTCGTCCAGAATGTAGACCGTGCGGCCGGTCGAGCGCTTCTGCAGTTCGGCGGCCAGCTTCACGCGCTGCGCTTCACCACCGGACAGCGTCGGCGCCGGCTGCCCCAGCCGCACGTACCCGAGGCCAACGTCGACGAGCGTCTTGAGATACCGATGGATCGAGGAGATGGGCTCGAAGAACTCGGCGGCATCCTCGATCGACAGGTCGAGCACCTCGGAGATGGTCTTGCCCTTGTAGTGCACCTCGAGCGTCTCGCGGTTGTAGCGGGCGCCGTGGCAGACCTCGCACGGCACGTACACGTCGGGCAGGAAGTTCATCTCGATCTTGATGGTGCCGTCGCCCGAACATGCTTCGCAGCGGCCACCTTTGACGTTGAACGAGAACCGGCCGGGCTGATAGCCGCGGACCTTGGCCTCGGTGGTCGCGGCGAACAAGGTGCGGATCTTGTCGAAGACGCCGGTGTAGGTGGCCGGGTTCGAGCGAGGGGTGCGCCCGATCGGTGACTGGTCGACCCGGACCAGCTTGTCGACATGCTCGAGCCCGTTGATCCGGGTGTGCCGGCCGGGCACCTGGCGGGCGCCGTTGAGCTTGTTGGCCAGCACCGACGCCAGGATGTCGTTGACCAGGGTGGACTTGCCCGAACCGGAAACTCCGGTCACCGAGGTCAGCACACCGAGCGGAAACGCGACGTCGATATCGCGCAGGTTGTGTTCTCGCGCACCGATCACGGTGAGCTTGCGTTGGTCGATCGGCCGGCGGATCGCAGGAACGTCGATGCTCTGCTTGCCCGACAGATAGGCGCCGGTGATGGAGTCCGGGTTACGCAACAGGTCGGCATACGGCCCGCTGTGCACAACCTGACCACCGTGCTCGCCGGCTGCCGGGCCGATGTCCACCACCCAGTCGGAGTGCGCGATGGTGTCTTCGTCGTGCTCGACGACGATCAGTGTGTTGCCCAGATCCCTTAGCCGCGTGAGGGTTTCGATGAGGCGGCGGTTGTCGCGCTGGTGCAGACCGATCGATGGCTCGTCGAGGACATAGAGCACACCGACCAGACCTGACCCGATCTGCGTGGCGAGCCGGATGCGCTGCGCTTCACCGCCCGACAGCGTGCCCGCCGCGCGGGACAGCGACAGGTAGTCCAGGCCGACGTCGAGCAGGAAGCCCAGCCGGGACTGCACCTCCTTGAGGACCTGCCCGGCGATGGCCGACTCACGCGCGCCGAGGGTGAGGTCGTTGAGGAACTCCGAACAATCGGCGATGGACAGCTCGGACACTTCGGCGATCGACTTCGCGCCGTGCTCCCCCGCCGCCAGGGTGACCGCGAGGATCTCTGGCTTGAGCCGGGTGCCATTGCACTCCGGGCACGGCACGTCGCGCATGAACCCGTCGTAGCGCTCTTTCATCTGCTCGGATTCGGTCTGCTCCATGCGCCGATGCAAAAACGCCATCACGCCTTCGAATTCGGCGTAGTACGAACGGGTTCGGCCGTAGCGGTTCTTGTAGCGGACGTGGACCTGCTCGTCGCAGCCCTCCAGAATCGCCCTGCGTGCCTTGGCCGGAAGCTTGCGCCACGGGGTGTTGACGTCGAAGCCCATCGCCTCGCCGAGGCCCGACATCATCCGGGTGAAGTATTCGGCGGTGTGACCCATCGCCCACGGCGCCACCGCACCTTCGGCGAGCGTCAGGTCGGGATCGGGCACGACCAGCTCGGGGTCGACCTCCTTGCGGATGCCCAGACCACTGCACTCCGGGCAGGCGCCGTAGGGCGAGTTGAACGAGAACGACCGGGGCTCGAGGTCGTCGACGGCCAGCGGGTGGCCGTTGGGGCAGGCCAGCTTCTCGGAGAACCGCTGCTCTCGGTGCGGGTGGTCGTCTTCGCGGTCGACGAACTCCAGCACGACGATGCCGTCGGCCAGGTTCAGCGCGGTCTCGACCGAATCGGTGAGACGCTGCTTGGCGCTGGTCTTGACAGTGAGCCGGTCGACCACGACCTCGATGTCGTGCTTCTCCTGCTTCTTCAGCTTCGGCGGGTCGGTGAGCGAATGCACGACACCGTCGACCCGGACCCGGCTGTAGCCCTGGCTGTTGAGCTTGTCGAACAGGTCGACGAATTCGCCCTTGCGTGTGCGCACCACCGGTGCCAGCACCTGGAACCGCAGACCTTCGTCCATCGCCAGCACCTGGTCGACGATCTGCTGCGGGGTCTGGCGCGCGATGCGCTCACCGCACACCGGGCAGTGTGGGGTGCCGGCCCGGGCATAGAGCAAACGCAGGTAGTCGTACACCTCGGTGATGGTGCCGACGGTCGAGCGTGGGTTGCGGTTGGTCGACTTCTGGTCGATCGACACCGCCGGCGAGAGGCCTTCGATGAAGTCGACGTCCGGCTTGTCCATCTGCCCGAGGAACTGGCGCGCATACGCCGACAGCGACTCGACGTACCGCCGCTGGCCCTCGGCGAAAATGGTGTCAAACGCCAACGAGGACTTGCCCGATCCGGACAGTCCCGTGAAGACGATCAGACTGTCCCGAGGCAGGTCCAAGTCGATGCCGCGCAAGTTGTGTTCACGCGCGCCCTTGACGATCAGCCGGTCAGCCACCGGCCCCCCTTCCTGCGGGTTTGTTGGCGAGAAGACGCCGCTCCCCATGCTATGTCGACCCACCGACAAGTAATGTGGCGGCCATGACAGTCATCGACGACGCCTACACCGGACACGTTGAACCCCAGACCGCCGCCCGCCGGACACTGCCCGGCGCAACGATCGTGAAAATGTCGGTGGGCCCGATGGACAACAACACATACGTGGTGACGTGTTCCCGTTCTGGGGACAGTCTATTGATCGACGCCGCCAACGACGCCGAGCTGCTGGTCGACCTGGTGCGCAAGCACGCCCCGAAGCTGACGCTCATCGTGACCAGCCACCAGCACATGGACCACTGGCAGGCACTCGAAGCCCTCGCCGAGGCGACCGGCGTCCCGACCGCCGCCCACGAGTTGGACGCCGAGCCGCTGCCGGTGACGCCGCAGCGCTACCTGGCCGACGGCGACACGATCACCGTCGGCGAACTCGTCTTCGACGTCATCCACCTGCAGGGGCACACCCCAGGCTCGGTGGCGCTGGCGCTGCGGCCCACCGATGAGCAGACCGCCACCCATCTGTTCACCGGTGACTGCCTGTTCCCGGGCGGGGTCGGCAAGACCTGGGAGCCCGGCGCGTTCGAGCAACTCCTCGGCGACGTGACCAGCAAGGTGTTCGACCGCTTCGGCGACGACACCGTCGTCTATCCGGGGCACGGCGACGACACCACGCTGGGCGCCGAGCGTCCGCACCTAGCCGAATGGCACGAGCGCGGCTGGTGAGGAATCCTCCGGCTCGACGACGGTGGCCTTGGCGAGCCGCTTCTTGAGCCGCGCGCTCTTGCGCATCTGAATGATGAGATTGGTGGACGTGAACATCGGGATCACGCCCAGGAAAGTCCGCTCCGACGGGGTGTGCCCGTGGAGGTACTCCAGGCTGCCGAAGATGTAGAAGATGCCGATGGTCATGAATGCGGCGGGCACCGAGTAGGCCAGCGGCGAGCGGCGGATGTCGAGGATTCGCTCGGCGAGGTTCCACTCGTCTCGTGACATCGGCTCGTTCTTGCGGAGCTTGCGCAGCGCCTTCTGATAGCCGTTCAGGTCGTCGCTCAGTGGCAGGGTGCGCAACCGCAGTAGCCGCCGGATGTAGACGAACGCCAGGGTCGCGAACACCACCTCGAACCCGAGCGCCACGAACATCAGCAGTCCCCACAGGCCCAGGCCGGCGGTGTGCGTGCTCAGGTTCACCGGGTCACCCCCGCGAAGTCTGCCGGCGTCCGCCGTGGCAGCGGCCGCGCGCGAACCAGCACCGGCCACCAGAACCACGGTCCGAGGATGCGAATCAGCGAGGGCACGATGAACGAACGCACGATCAACGTATCCAGCAGTAGGCCGATGCAGACGGTGGAACCCACTTGCGCAATGGTTTTCAGGTCACTGGCGAGCATCGCGAGCATGGTGAAGGCGAACACCAGGCCAGCTGATGTCACCACCCCGCCGGTGCTACCGAGCGCCCGGATCAACGCGGTGTGCAATCCGGTGGTCTGATATCCGATGCCGATCTCCTCCCGGACCCTCGCGATCAGCAGCAGGTTGTAGTCCGAACCGACCGCCACCAGGATGACGAACGTGATCGGCAGCACGAGCCAGTGCAGAGGCAGCCCAATCAGGTGCTGCCACAACAGGGTTGACAGGCCGAACGCGCCGGCGAACGAAAACGCCACGGTTCCCGGTATCACCATTGCGGCGATCAGGCTTCGAGTCAGCACGAGCATGATCAGGAAGATCAACACAAAGGCGGCGATCGTCACGATCTTGAGATCCGAGGCGGCGTACTCCTTGATGTCCTTGTTGTTCGATGCCGCGCCACCGGTGTAGATCTTCGCGCCGGCCAGCGACGTCTCTTTCAGCGCCGACTTCACGGCATCCGGAAACGCGTTCACGTGGTCGATGCCTTCGGGCGCCATTGCATTGCCCTCGTGGGTGATGACGAACCTCGCGGCCTTGCCGTCCGGTGACATCATCAGCTGCATACCGGTCTTCACGTCTTCGTTGTCGAACGCTTCACGCGGCATGTAGAAGTAGTCGTCACTGCGCGAGGCGTCGAAATCATTGCCGACGTTGATCTGGTCGTCGAAGGTCTGGTCAGTTTGGGTGGCCTGCAGATGCGCGGGACCGTAATTGTTGACGATGATCGTCTGTAGCGCCTGAGTTTCGTCCCGGGTGATCTTCAGCTGCGCGACCATCTGCGGCATGAGGGCGTCGACTGCCTGAAAGTCGGTGACCGCGTTGTGAATCTGTGCATCCAGGGCGTCGATACCGTCGAGGCCGTCGAACAACGATCGGAACGCAAAGCAGATCGGGATGTCGTAACAGTGTGGCTCCCAATAGAAATAGTTCTTCAGCGGCCGGATGAAATCGTCCAGGTTCGAGATGTCGTCGTTGATCTCGTCAGTGACCTGTTGCAGATTTTCCAGCGTGAGCACCGTGGCGTGCAGGTCGTCGGCCAACTTCTGGGTGAGGTCGATCGTCTTACCCAGAGTCGTGACGGTGTCAGCCTGGATTTGAGCCTGCTGATCGGTGTTGTCGTTGGCGTGTTGGTTGAAGGGCAGCTGCTGACCGGCGGCGCCGCCCTGCACGGTGAACAGGTACGGGATGTTTGCGTGATCCAGCGGCCGGCCAAGCGGACGGGTAATGCTCTGCACCATCGCGACACCTGGCAGCCGCACCAGACCCTTTGCCACCCGGTCCAGCGAGATGAAGTCGGCCGAATTTCGCATGTCGTGATCGGACTCGATCATCATCATCTCGGTGAACAGCTTGCTCGACGGGAAGTGCCGGTCCGAGGCCGTGAAGCCCTGGTTGGCGGCGCCGCTGACCGGTTGGTAGGCGCGGTCGTCGTAGCTCACCCGATAGCTCGGGACGAATATCGCCCCGAGCGCCACCACCGCGGTGCTGGCCGCGAGTATCGGCACCGGCCACCGGACCACGCTGGCGCCGATCCGCCGGTACAGTCGGCCACGCCTGGCCTGCTTGGGGTCGAAGAGCCCGAACAGGGTGCCCAAGGTGAGCAGCGCAGGCGCGAGTGTCAGCGCGGCGGCGATGGTGAACAGCATGCTGATGGCGACCGCCGGGCCCATGGTGTGGAAATAGTCCAAGCGCGCAAACGTCAGACAGAAGCACGAGCCCGCGATCGTCAGCCCAGACCCGATGATGATCGGGGCGACGCCGCGAAAGGCGGTGTAGTAGGCGTCTTCTCGGGATTCACCGAGCTGCCTGGCCTCGTGGTAGCGCCCGAGCAGAAAGATTCCGTAATCCGTCCCCGCGCCAAGGGTCAGGGAGACAACGATATTCACCGCGAAGGACGACATCGGGATGATGCCCCAGTGCCCCAGGGTGGAGACGACACCTTTGGCGATAAGAATTTCGAACAGCACGGTGTACATCGGGACGGCGACGTTGGTCAGCGACCGGTACACCAGGAGCAACATCACGAAGATCAAGATGACGGTGACGATGGTGATGTTGTTCAGGCTCGAGTTGGCGATGGACAGAGTGTCCGAGGCCATCGGCGCCGACCCACTGACGTAAACCGTGAGACCTGTTGGCGCGTGGGCATTCTTGACGATGTCCCGCACGGCCTCGACGGATTCGTTGGCCTGAATCTGGCCGACATTACCGGCCAGGCGCAGCAGCACATAGGTGGCTTTGCCGTCGATGCTTTGAGCGCCGGCCGCCGTGATCGGCTTGCCCCACAGATCCATCACGTACTGCACGTGCTGGGTGTCCTGTCTCAGCCGCTGCACGAGCCCGTTGTAGTACTGGTGGTCCTGCTCGTTGAGCGGGTGGTCGGCTTCCAGCACGACCATGGTGAGGCTGGTGGAGTTCGACTCCTTGAATTTGTCCCCGATGTGCAGCAGGGCCAACTGTGACGGCGCATAGCTCGGGATCTCCGGCCCCGCCAGCTCCGTGGCGACGTCCTCGACCTTCGGGATGAAGGTGTTCGTCGTGACGGCGAGCAGCGCCCAGAAGATGATGATGGGGATCGCAAGCAGCCGCACCATTCTCGCGAAGAACGGGCGCTTGGCCTGATGTGCGCTCACGCGGACTTCACCCGGCAGGTGACGTCGGCGTCCTCGCGATCGGCCGATTGCTGGTCGCGGACGACATCGTTCACCAGCATCCGGCACGCGACGTGCGACCCGTGTACGTGCGCCGAGATGCTCCCCGACACAACAGTCAGTGTTGTGCTCTCGGTGTGCGTCCACGGCAGTTCGGTGAGATCGACTTCGTGGGGATGCCCGTCGATGTCGATGTAGTCCAGCATGCCGCTGCTGCCGAGGTCTCCGGACAGCTCGTAGGTCAGCGTTTTGGGCGTGAACTCCTCAGGGGCCTGCGGCGGATTGACCGCCAGAACCGGTCCCGGCGCCGAGGACTGATGCACCTTCCACATGGACAACGCACCGATACCCAGCGCGATGACGACCACCAGAGGTAACCAACTTCTGGCCAAGACCGACCGGCCGCTCACCCGTTGCCCCACTTTTGCATCCTATGCAGAATGCAGTTGGTGATTGCAAGCCATGCGGCACATTCCCACCTTGAGGTTTCCTGTGCGTCTACACGCAGTGATTTCGGCAGGGCTGCGCGAACGCTGAAGGTTCGCTGATTATTCCCAGTGCATTACTCCAGTGATATAAATAAGCATGGAGTTAACGGTTGCTGACGGTGTCGAGGCTGTTTCCGAGATGGTGGCACTCGCAACGGACACCCTGTGGCGATACTTGATCAACCGCGACGATCTCAGCGCCAGCGCGGCGCTGGTGCTCAATCGGCTCTCCCACGAGGGTCCGATGCGAGTGACGGCGTTGGCGACCGCCGAGGGCGCCAGCCAGTCCGGCATGACCCAGTTGGTTCAGCGCCTGGAACGACAGGGCCTGCTGGAAAGATTGGATGACCCCGACGACGGCCGCGCCTCGCAGGTCATGCTCAGCGAGGGGGGCAAGCAGAACTGGGATGCCCGCGCGCAAGTGCGCAAGCAGCGCATCGCCGAGTGGATGCCTACCGTCTCCGAGGACGACCAGGTGGCATTGTGGCTGGCCTCGAAAGTCGTTGTCCGCGTGCTCAGTCAGATGCGGGGAGCAGCCGGCTAGGGGCAGGTGGCGACGACCTCGAACGGCTTGCTCACCTGCTTGCCTGCCGAGTCCGACCCGCTGGCGGTGCCCTTGACGGTGTAGGTGTTGCCGTCCTTGGTCGCGGTGGCGGTATCGCCGGGCACCCCGTCGGTGAAGTTCAGCACCACGCCGTTCACATCTCCGAGCCCGACGCCACGGACCTTCGACGCGTCCTGCTCGAGCCCGACGATCACGCCGGTGATCACGTCGCCGATGGCAATCGAGAACTTGCCGTCCGTCGTCGCGCAGACCACCGGTCCGTCGAGCTGCTTGGCCTGCCCGTCGACGGTCACCTTTGCACCGGACCCACCGGCCGCGGCGGTGGTCGTTGTGGCCGCCGCGGACGTCGTCGTGCCCGCGGTTGGCGTTGTCGCCGATGCCGTGGTGGTGTCACCGGAGCTGTCATCCTTCGAACAAGCCACCCCACCGACCATCACAATGCCAACTGCACCAACAACACTCAGCAATCGAACCTTCATCGGCGTCTCCTCCGCATATCAGGCCGCCCTCGGCCGAGCCTAAACCACCGACAGGTGTCGAAATCCGAAACGGCAATCCCCGAAGTGACAACTTGGCAAAATGTCGTGTCGACCGGAAACACCGCCGACGACTTCCGAAATGATGCCCCCTGTACAGGGGGTTCATCCGGTAGCGTATGCACCGCTTTGCCCCCTAACTCAGACAGAAAATACGGAGGCGTCGATGACTCAGCAACCCCCAGGCTATGCCCCACCCCCGGCTCAACAGCCGAAGAACAACCTGGCTCTCGCCATCCTGGCGACGATTTTCTGCTTCCCGATCACCGGCATCGTCGCGATCGTGAAAGCCGCTCAGGTCAATGGACTCTGGGTGCAGGGTCAGTACGCCGAAGCGGAGGCATCGGCCAAGGCCGCCAAGAAGTGGGTGATCTGGAGCGTCATCATCTGGGCCGTCATCCTCGTGATCTACATCATCCTGTTTGCTGCCGGCGTCATGAACATGGACGCCGACACCACCACGTCGTGATTTCCACCGAGGCTGGGCAGGCGGCCGACGGTCGCCTCGCCCGCCTCGGCCCGCCGCTTCTCGTAGGAGCTCTGGCGGCGGGCGCGTGCGCCACCGTGTGGATCGGCGACCCGACCACACCGGGCGGCATTCTTCCCGTCTGCCCGACGAAAGCCCTTCTGGGCGTTGACTGCCCGGGCTGCGGCACTCTGCGAATGATCTATTCACTACTGCACGGCGACCTGCTGGCAGCGGTCCGCTTCAACGCGCTCGGGTTGGTGGCGCTCGGATTTCTCGCAGTCGCCTTCGGCACCTGGACCTACGGTCGCGCCACCGGCCGGCCGATCATCGGGTGGCAACACCATCGATGGGCCCCGTACGTGGCGCTGGCGTTGGTGGCCGTCTGGTTCGTCGTGCGCAACCTGCCTTTTGCGCCGTTCACCGCATTGCGTGTCTGACGCCTCAGAGCCAGCCTTTTCGCTTGAACACGACGTACAGCAGCGCTGACATCAGGACGATGACGACCGCGCTGGATACGAAGCCCGCCACACTCTGAAATCCCGGGTACGGCACATTCTGTCCGTACCACCCAGTCACCGCAGTCGGTACCGCGATGATCGCCGCCCAGCCGGTGAGCTTCTTCATGATCGTGTTGAGCCGCGCGTCCTGCAGCGAGAGGTTGGTCTCGAACACCGTAGTGATCATGTCGCGCAACGACTCTGTCCACTCCGCCGCGCGGATGACGTGGTCGTAGAGATCGGAGTACCAGCTGTCGAGTTCGACGGTGTCGCCGCGCTCGGCACGGCGACGCATGATCGTGTTGATCACTTCCCGCATCGGCAGCACCACCCGCCGCAACTCGACGAGTTCCTTACGCAGCCGGTAGGTCGAGCGCTGAATCGTGCGCGTCACCGCCCGGTCGTCGAACAACCCGTCCTCGAGCGCTTCGATCGCGTCGTCGAGTTGTTGGATGGTGTCGAACTGCCCGTCCACGATCACATCGAGCAACCCGTGCAACAATGCCGGAGCGCCCATCTTCAGCAGATCGGCGTTCTCGTCCCAGCGCCGAACCACCTCGTCGATGTCGAAAACCGGCTTCTGCGAGTCTAATTCGTGCCGCACTGTGACAATCCCGGCGGGCAACACGAAGATCGACACCCGCGCCAGCAACAGCCGCGACTCCAAATCGTTGGCCAACGGCGGCGCCAACGCTGTGGCATAGACGGTCATGAACGTGTGCGTCGCATACCTGGTCGCCTTGGTGCGTTCGGCGTGCGCGATGGTGTCCTCGACGGCGTGCTGATCGAAGCCCAGTTCGCCGGCCAGCTGACACAACACATCATGGTCCGGGTTGCACATATCCACCCAGACCAACGCGCCACGCTCGGCGAGATGGTTCGACGTTTCCTCGAGCGGAAAGTCTTCGGTCTTCAGTTCGCCATCGACCCACAGTCGGGTTCGGCAGTGGGTCATCAGACCAGTCTGCGGTAGCCCTGTCCCGGGCGGCTAACCGGTGGTGTGAACGATCAGCACGTCGCTCTTGGACCGGCGTGCCACATTGGCCGGCACCGAGCCCAGCAGGCGACCGGCGATCGTGCTCAAGCCGACGTTGCCGACGATCAACAGATCGGCGCTGACTTCCTCAGCCAGGTCGACCAAGGCGTCTACCGGAGCGCCGACGACGGCGCGCTCTTCGACTTCGGCTGCACCGGCGGCCTTGGCGCGGTCGCGTGCCTCGCGCAGGATCGCGTAGATGGGAGCGTTGCCCGCCATCTTGTAGCCCTCGTCCTTCAGCAGGTCGGCTGCACGGGTGTCTTCGTTGGCCGGGAAGTAGGCGGTCGCCACGATGACTTTGGAGCCCGGTTCGGAGGCGAGGTAGCCCGCCCGGTCGACTGCACGCAGCGAGGAATCCGAGCCGTCCGTGCCGACGACCACGGTCTTGTAACCGCCCATTCGTACCCTCCAGTCTCCAATGTCAACGCCACCGGGAACACTATCGCTTTGGCACCACGCAAGGGTGCGATTCACGCCACGCGGCAATTCCGGCGCGCCGCGCGATGCCACTCTACCGGGCAAAATAGCGTCCCCGACAGTTGCGTGAGCCGTCCGACAGCTACCGCAATTGCAAATCCACATCGCATCCGAATCGCGATTGTCGGCGCTGCCACATCAATGATGTCCAAAGGTCTCAATTCAAAACCTCTCCAAATTCCGCCAGTGGCCATCGACTGATGCACCGAACGGTATTGGAGAGCTGCAGGTTAACGTTTTGGGCATCAATTGACAGGGGTACGGACGACGCACGTGAGCATCACCCTTCGGCCCGAACGAGTCAGAAGCGACGGGGAGCGGCCATCCGCTTCCGCCCGGCCGCTCGACGCCGTATGGGTGGCGGTGTTCGCCACCGTGGTCAGCGCGGCAGGCGCGGCGCGGCCGTCGCTGTGGTTCGACGAGGCCGCCACGATCTCGGCCTCCACCCGATCGGTGCCCGACCTGTGGCGCATGCTCGACAACATCGACGCCGTTCACGGCCTGTATTACCTGCTCATGCACGGTTGGTTCGCCGTGTTCCCCGCCACCGAATTCTGGTCGCGGCTCTCCAGCTCGATCGCGGTCGGTGTGGCGGCCGCGGGTGTCGTCACGCTGGGCGGACGGCTCTCGACCCGTTCGGTCGGGGTGACGGCCGGCGTCGTTTTCGCGTTACTGCCCCGTGTGACGTGGGCCGGTCTCGAAACCCGGTCATATGCGCTGACGATGGTCACCGGTGTCTGGCTCACCGTGCTGTGCCTGGCTGCACTGCGCCGCGACCGGCCGCGGTGGTGGACCGGATATGCCCTCATGGCCGCCGGCGCGACGGTGCTCAACGTCTTCTCGGTTTTGTTGCTGCCGGTGCACGCGGTGATGGTGCTGGCGATGGGCGCGTCGAAAAGGACCCGATGGCACTGGACGCTCGCGACGGTTGTCGCCTGCGCGGCGAGCGCACCGTTCCTGTTCTTCACCCAGACCCAGCTGTTCCAGGTTGGCTGGATCTCTCCTTTGGGCGCCCGAACTGTCGGAATGATGTTGGTAGATCAGTACTTCGACCATTCGCTGCCTGCCGCGGTGATGGCTGGACTGCTGATCGTTGCCGGCCTCGTGTCGTGGCGACGGGCCGGCTGGCGGCCACGGCGCTTGGTCGCGATCAGCCTGGCCTGGATCGTGCTGCCCACCGTCGCCGTGCTCGTCTATTCGCTGTTGGGCGATCCGGTGTACTACCCGCGCTATCTGTCGTTCACCGCCCCGGCCATGGCGCTTGTCCTCGGCGCGTGCATCGTGGCGCTCGCCCGCTCCTCCCGGGTCGCGATCACCGTCCTGCTCGTCATCTTCGCGGTCGTCGCAACACCGAACTATCTGTCCCAACGCGGGCCCTACGCCAAGGAAGGCATGGACTACAGCCAGGTCGCCGACGTCATCACCCGCCATGCCGCACCTGGCGACTGCCTCGTGATGGACAATTCGACCGCCTGGAAACCGGGACCGATCCGACCGTTGACGGCCGCACGTCCCGCCGCGTTCGCCAAACTGCACGACTACGGTCGCGGCCCCACCGGCATCGACCGAAACATGTTGTGGGACGCGCACATCGCCGTGTGGACCTGGGCCGACAAGATGCCCGGTTGCCCGGCGCTCTGGACGGTGTCCGAGCACGACACGCATCGGCCCGCCCACGAGCAGGGGCCGGCGTTGCCCGCCGGCCCGCGGCTGGAACGGGCATTGGCCTATCAGATCCCCCACCGGCTCGGTTTTCGGATCGTCGAACGCTGGCAGTTCAATTTTGCTCAGGTCACCAAGTCAATTCGCTGATGCATCAGCCGGTGTGAAGGCGGGTACGCCGCATCCATGACGTCCACCGCGCAATCCTTTGTGCCGCAGACGCACGACCTCGATCAACTGGCCGAGGCCGCCCGGACCTGCCAAGGTTGCGATCTGTACCGCGACGCCGAGCAGACGGTGTTCGGCGAAGGCGCGGCCCATGCGGCCATGATGCTGGTCGGCGAGCAGCCAGGCGACCAGGAAGACCGTCGCGGTAGACCTTTCGTCGGGCCGGCGGGCAATCTCCTGGACAAAGCGCTGGCCGCCGCCGAGGTCGACCGCGAACGCCTCTACGTCACCAACACCGTCAAACATTTCAAGTTCACCCGCCCCAGCGGGACACGGCGCATCCACAAAACACCGAGCCGCACCGAGGTGGTCGCCTGCCGACCCTGGCTGTTCGCCGAAATCACCTCCGTCAAACCGGAAGTCGTGGTGCTGATGGGCGCCACCGCCGCACAAGCGTTGATGGGCAATGGTTTTCGGCTCACCGCGCATCGCGGTGAAGAGCTGCATCTGCCCACCGAACCGGACCTCGGCGTGGACCCGAGCGTCGTCACCACCGCGCATCCGTCGGCGATTCTGCGCAGGCCTGCGGAGGAACGGGCGAAGAATTTCGACGCGCTTGTCGCCGATCTGAGATTCGCCGCGGGGCTACTATCCGGCTGAAGAGAAAGCGAGCGCCGATGCCCGCCCCCGCCGAAAGCCTCACTGTGCGACTGCGCGACGGACGTTCGGTGTGTTTCGCGCAGTACGGCGCGCCCGACGGCGAGGTCGTCGTCAACGCTCACGGTGGCCTGGCCTGCCGGCTGGACGTGGCCGCCGCCGACGCCGCCGCCCGTACGGCCGGTGTCCGGCTGATCTCCCCGGATCGTCCCGGAATCAGCGGGTCCGACGCTGCGCCCGGCCGCACGATCCTGAATTGGGCCGACGACGTGGCCGACCTGTTGGACCGGCTCGGCGTGCAGCGATGCGCCGCGATGGGCTGGTCGATGGGTGGCCAGTACGCGGCCGCCCTGGCCTGGGCGCTGCCGGAACGGGTACGGCGGGTGGCGATCATCGCCGGCGCGCTGCCGTTGACCGAGCCGGGGGTGTTCGCACAGCTGCCCGCGTTCGACCGGGTGTACACCCGGCTGTCACAACGTGCGCCGTGGGTGGTCAAGCCGTGTTTCGCCGCGATGGCGCTGGCCGCGCGGCGCGCACCAGCGCTCTACGGGCGCCTCGCCGCCGCCCAACTGGGCGCCGCCGACGATGCGGTGCTGCGGGACGAGGGCTACGACGAGTTCGGACGGATGTCCGCCGAGGCCCTGCGCCGCCCCGGTGGTGTCGCGGAGGACTACCGGGCGTGGATGCGACCGTGGGGCTTCGCCCCGGAACAGATCACCATCCCCGTCGACGTCTGGGGCGGTCAGCAGGACGAACTGGTGAGCCACGCCTGGCCGCCCGAGCTGGCCCGCCGGATACCCGGTGCGACCCTGCACGAGCGACCCGGCGGGCACTTCCTGGCTCACCTGTACTACCCGGACATCTTCGCGAGCCTGCTGGATTAGTTGCCGAACCACCGGTTCGCGGGCGGCACCTCGGTTCCCAGCAGAGCCCCGGCCGGAGCACCCGTTTCGGTTCCGGCCGTCGCCGACCAGGCGGTGCCCGTGCACAACAGGTCACGCGGCGCCGAGATGGTCGACGGCAGCGGAATCCCGAAGCCCGGGATGCCGGGGATCGTGATCTGCGGCGGCGACAGCAGGGTGGCCACACCTTGGGCCATCGTCCCGAACAGCTGCGCCGGCGGCGTGGGCAGCGTGCCCGCGGCATCGGCGATCGGCGCCGCCGGGATCAGGCTGCCGAGACCACCCGGCGTGGGCCCGACGTAGCCGCCCGGTCCGCCCGGCAGGACGGTCGGGGGTGTCGGCGGTGTCGGCATCCGGTTGCCGCCGGGCGTGCCCGGTGTCGCCGCCGGCGGGGTCGGAACTCCCGCGCCACCACCGCCCCCGGGACCACCGGGAACCGCTGCGGGCGGCGTGCCCGGCGTCACCACGCTGTTGGTGAACGGAGTACCCGGCACGGCGGCCGGCGGAGTGGGCAGACCGGCGCCGCCACCGCCACCCGGACCACCCGGAACCGCACCCGGAGGCGTCGGCAGACCAGCGCCGCCACCGCCACCCGGACCACCCGGAACCGCACCCGGAGGCGTCGGCAGACCAGCGCCGCCACCGCCACCCGGACCACCCGGAACCGCACCCGGAGGCGTCGGCAGACCAGCGCCGCCACCACCGCCCGGACCACCCGGAACGGCGGCCGGCGGGGTCGGGATGCCGGCACCGCCAAGGGCATCCGCGGCTGCGGGCACGGCTCCCGGCGGGGCCGGGACACCGGCGGCCGCCGCGGCGATATCCGCCGCGGGCACACCGGCCGACGGCGCGACGACACCGGCGGCGTCGGCGACCGGCGCACCCACAGCGCCGCCCGCACCTGCGGCTCCGGCGCCAGCGCCACCGCCACCGCCACCAGCGGCCCCGGCCGCTGCGGACGCATCGGACAGTGCGGCGGCCGGCGCGCCACCGGCTACACCGTTGTTGTCAGTGATGGGAGCGGCGGGAACCGCGGCACCCGCGTTGTCGGTGATCGGCGCGCCCGGCACTCCGGCCGGGGCAGCAACAGTGCCGCCTTCGCCGACCGGCACGCCCGGCACACCGGCCGGTGGGGTCGGCACACCGCCGCCGGTGCCGCCACCGGGACCACCCGGAACAGCTGCCGGAGGAGTCGGCAACCCACCACCGGTGCCCTCACCCGGCGTGCCGGGAACAGCAGCCGGAGGCGTCGGCAGACCACCACCGGTGCCCTCACCCGGCGTGCCGGGAACAGCAGCCGGAGGCGTCGGCAAGCCACCACCGGTGCCCTCACCGGGCGTGCCGGGAACGGCAGCCGGCGGAGTCGAACCGGTCTCGACGATGTTGCCGCCGGGAGTGCCGGGGACCGCGGCCGGCGGAGTGGGCAGACCACCGCCCGTGCCCTCACCCGGCGTACCGGGTACGGCAGCCGGCGGAGTCGGAAGTGTCTGGTCCCCAGGGGTTCCCGGCGTGCCGGGGATCACCTGCGGCGGCGTCGGCGGGAGCTCCATTCCGGGGGTTCCCGGCGTACCGGGGACCGCGACGGGGGTTCCCGGCACGTTCACGTTCACCGGGACTCCCGGGCCACCGGGGACCGCGGCGGGCGGCGTGACGATCCCCGGAGTGGATGCCGCGCTGGGCACACCCGGCAGGGTGACCGACGGCGTGCCGGGGACATTGATCATGCCGCCGGGGGTCGGGACACCCGGAATCGAGACGCCGGGAGGGGGAAGGGTTCCCGCCGAATCGTTGACCACGTTGCCGGGCACCGGATTTGCCGGAATCCCGGGGGTGTTGAGGGACAGGTTGTTTCCGCCGCCCGGCCCGCCGGGCACTGCGGCCGGCGGCGTCGACACGGAGCCGTTCACGTCGCCACCGGGCACTGCTGCCGGCGGTGCCGGCGGGGTGCCGCCGGAACCCGGGATCGAACCACCGGGCACCTCGGCCGGCGGAACCGGCGGTGTCACAACGGATTCGGGCACAACAGTGCCTGGGACCGCGGCCGGCGGGGTGCCGGGGACTCCACCACCACCGGGAATCCCGCCCGGGGGCAGAGCCGCCGGCGGAGTACCGGGAACCCCACCGCCACCCGGAATCTCGCCAGGAGGCACCGCCGCGGGCGGAGTACCGGGAACCCCACCGCCACCGGGAATCCCGCCCGGGGGCAGAGCCGCCGGCGGCGTACCGGGAACGCCACCGCCACCGGGCACCTCAGCCGGGGGCACCGCGGCGGGCGGTCCCGGCGGGAATGCTCCGCCACCGGGGACCGGAACGGGAGGAGCCGCGGCCGGCGGGGCAGGCGCCAGACCGGATGCGTCGGCCAGCGGCGCGGCAGGCACGGCGCCCGCCGGCGGCGGGACCAACCCGTTGGCATCGGAGATCGGAGCACCGCCAGGCAGGCCACCAGCCGCGTCGGCCACCGCAGCGCCAGGTGCACCCGCACCGGCACCCGCGCCCGAGCCGCCGCCGGCACCGCCACCACCCGGCAGACCGGCTGCACCGGGAGCGCCGCCCTCACCACCGCCGACGCCCGGCAGGCCACCGGCCGCGTCGGCGACGGGGGCTCCGGCGGGTGCGGCGGGCAGACCGCCGCCATCGTTGATCGGTGCAGGAGGCATACCTCCTGGCGGAGTCGGGATACCACCACCGCCACCACCGGGCGGAGTCCCCGGAACACCAGCAGGCGGAGTCGGAATGCCACCACCGCCACCACCGGGCGGAGTCCCCGGAACACCAGCAGGCGGAGTCGGAATGCCACCACCGCCACCACCGGGCGGAGTCCCCGGAACACCAGCAGGCGGAGTCGGAATGCCACCGCCACCAACACCGGGCGGAGTGCCGGGCACCGCGGCGGGCGGAGTCGGGATACCACCGCCACCAACACCGGGCGGAGTCCCCGGCACCGCCGCGGGCGGAGTCGGAATGCCACGCGTGGTGCTGGTCCCCGGCGCACCGGGAACCGACGCCGGCGGGACGGTCACGCCGCCGGTACCGGGCATGCCGGGCGAGCCGGGAGCGCTGGCCGGCGGGATGTGCACGCTGCCAGGCACGGTAGCCGGCGGCACCGGGCCGCCGGCGGTCGGCGAACCGGGTGTGAACAGGGAATTCGACGTACCCGGGATGCCCTGCGACAGGTCAGGCGGCGAAGTGATGCCCTGGTTGAGAATGCCCATGCACGGAACACCGGGGGTGCCGACGTTGGCGACCGCGTGGGGACTGAACAGCGGTGCCGTCCAGAAAAACCCCGCCGTCGCCATGGCAGTGACCGCCGCCACGCGAGAGGTGGTCCGAGACATCATTTCCCCGTTTCTGTGAGAGGCCTGACAGGCAAACTACAGACGTGTAAGTACCGAAACGGGGCCAGCCATTCGGGGGGTTATCGAACTGTTGCAAAGCGGTGTTGGTGCGGTTACCCCGACGACAATTTCACTGTGCAAACATCCGCTGAAGTGGGGGTTTCCCACAGGTGGGATTCGAGCCGATATTTCGGTCAGCGGCCCCGGTGTTTTCGGGGCCAGAACGCCGCAGAAAGTGGCCGCCGTGAGCATCAGCTCGTGACGACATGCGAGCGAGTGACGGGATTCGAAACTGTCTACAAGTCCAGTTAGACAGCTATCTTGGCCTCGTCGGTACGCACAGGGTACGCACATTCAAGTTCCAAACGCGCAGCTACCGCGTCCAAGTCGCTGTCATACAAGCTGCCATAGCGGTCCAACGTCATGGTGGCCGTCTTGTGCCCAAGCAAGGCTTGCACGGCCTTGATGGATGCACCAGCGCTCCGGATGGCAAGCGATGCACATGTGTGCCTCAGTTCATGCGGCACAAGGCCAGGCTCCCCCACCTTGGCGACCGCCGGATCGAACACCCGGCGCAACTCATGCGACCGCATGTAGCCGAGCGAGCCAGGGAACACCAGCTTGTCGGCTGGCCGGTCCTCAATGCGCTCCTTAAGCAGCTTTAGGACCGTGGACGGCACGGGCACCGACCGGGTTTCGTGCGTCTTGGTCGGCCCCAGGACGTATTTGCGGTCGGTCCGGGTGACGGCTTTACGGACCGCGATGCGGCCACGCTCAAAGTCCACGTCACCGCGTGTGAGGGCAATGGCCTCACCCCACCTCAGCCCGCAGTAGGCGAGGACCAACACCATCACGTCATGCTCCCCACAATCGGCGGCGAGCGCGGCCACCTGCTCATGCGTCAGGTAGCGCGGGTCCGGCGTCGGCTTACGAGGCAGGTCGATATCAGCGGCGGGATTCGTCGCAAGCATCTTGGACTTGACCGCGTGACCGAGGACAGCCCGAAATACGTGGTACGCCTGCAAGATTCGAGACGCCGAAAGCTTGCCCTCACGGTTGGCCGTGTCGGTGTTCTTAAGCTCGGCAACCCACTTTTGAATTGCCTGCCAGGTGATGTTTCCGACCGGCGCACTCCCCCACTTGGGCAGTACGTGCGTGTCCAATAGCGACCGGTAACCCTCCAACGTCTTGGGCTTCACACGGATGGCCTTGATTGCGTACCAATCCTCAGCCACGTCACGGAAATGCACCTTGCCCGCCGATGGCGCGGCGTAGGTTCCCGTCACGATCTTGGCCGTCAGTTCCTTCTGACGGGCCTCTGCCTGCGGTTTCGTGGCGAAATGTTCGGTGCTGATCTTGCCCGTGTTGTCGATGGACGTAACGCGATACCGCTTTCCCCTGCCCTTGCGGGCGGTCGGGCGGCTGAGGTCGGCCCTGCCGTTAATTGTCGAGTACCAGAGGTCTTGAACCTTGACGCCGGGTGACCGCTTGACGGCGGTGCGAGTGGTGGTCTGCATACCAACTGACAGTACGCAAAAAACCCGTCCAAACGAAATATTAGAACGTATCTTATTGTCCTCTAATGTTTTGGCTGACGAGAAGTCGCGGGTACTGTTGGTTTCAGGTAGGGAAATCGAACAATGAACGGGGGCCACAGATAGAATGACGGAACTAATTGGCATTGAAGAAACCGCACGCATGTGCAACCAGGCGATAAGCACCTTGCGTTGGTGGAAAGCTCAGGGCGTCGGTCCAAAGGCGGCGAAAATCGGTCGTCGGGTGATGTACCGCAAGCAAGACGTAGAGGACTGGATTAACGCGCAATTCGCTAACGCTTAAGTGGGCTTAGCGATGGAAATAACCGAATATGCGCAGTTCGCTAATGATGTAGACTTAATTGTAGACGACGAATTTCTTTGGCGTCCCGTCCCTAATGTTTGGGGATACGAGGCTCACCCCGATGGTGCCGTCCGCCGCGCCGACGAATGGAAGCTATCGTGCATTCTGCATCCGGCTGAGGGTGTGCTTGTGCCGGTGCATTTCGAGGGCAATACGTATGGCGTTCCGCGCCGGTACATGGTTGCGTCGGCGCACCTGGCTAAGCCGCGTCAGGTGTTCATGCGCCAGGGGCGCGCGCTGGTGTGGCGGTACGACGTGGCCCGTAAGAATGGCGATGTCACTGACGACCGGGCAGTGAACCTGTATTGGCATGAACTCCCGGAGCCGGTGAGTTACGCATCTTTGATGCGTGAGGCGAAGTGGGCGCGTCGTCCGTGGGGCGTTTCTCCGGCGACTAAGCCTTACGGCAAGTAATCGAATGGTTGGCCCGTTTAGGCGGGAGCAAGGCAACGGCACGCGGGGAGGCGTGCAGACAGGAGTACGGGTGTGGGTAACCGCAATCCGATAAAGCTGGTAGGCGACCGGCCCAGGGGTGATTTTATGTTGATTCCGAACGAACTGGCGCGCGACGTAGAGCTGAGCCACACGGCCCGTTCTGTTGTGCTTCTGCTGTTGTCCCATGCGGACGGCTACGAGGTCTCGGCCAAGTCCATCGCGGCAGAGATGGGCCGGGACCGAGCCGCGATCAGCAAGGCATTAGATGAGCTGGACGCGCGGCGCTGGCTGGCGATCAGGCACCTGCCGGGGAACCGGCGGGAGTACCTGCTGCATGTGTCGCGGAGGTTCACCGAGGCTGAGCACGCGGAACTGACGCACCAACCAACCCTTGCCGGGAAAACCCGCAAAGGGTTGCCGGAAAATCCCGCAAGCACCTTGCCGGAAAATCCCGCAACAAAGAAAACCAAAGAAAACACCAACTTAGAAGACCAACACGTACGTTACGTGAGTAACGCGGACGCGCGCGACACCTTCACCAGCTTCGCCGACATGTCCGACGAATGGCTTAAGAGATTCGGGGAGGAATGCGCGTGAAGATCAGCAACCCTAACGTCCGCAAGTGGGACAGGATCAGCGTTAACCAGCGTCGGAACAAAGACGGCAGCCCGTCTACCGGTTTGATCATTAGTCAGCGCGGCGTATTCGTTGTGGCGTCTCCGGAGGAATGGGAAGAGATCAAGCGCGCGGGCGATGAAATCATGGAAGCGCAGAAGCCGCGTAAGCGTTACCGCATGATCTGAAATCAATTCTAACGAGCGCAGTGCCCGATCTAAGGCAATCGCCTTACCGGTCGGGCGTTGTCGGCTTACGGGCTAAATCAGGGGGGTATTACGGGCATGGTGGTTAGAGTCCTTAAACGGACCACGCAACTAACAGGCAATGAGACCGGCCCGGAAATCTTGACGGCACCGGCAAAACTGCCGTATCCCCGCCGCGAGCCGGTCAAGTGCTACGCGCCACGGCACGGCTGCCGATGCTGCGTAGAGGAAACCAACCGATGAGAGCGCACAAAATCCAGCCTAAAGATGGAGCGCCGATCCACGTAAGCCGAAACCGGCATTCCATACAGATCGGACGCGCATCCAAAAGCGAGCGAATAAACATCGTCAGCATCCCATGCGACGACATTCCAGAACTTACAAACCTACTAATCGACCTGCTAGAGACAGAACAGGACAACTGAATACATGATTGAGCTACACCAGCCAGCACACGAACAGACCATCACCGCTGACCACTATGAGTTCAGCTTTGGCCGCTACGCAGAGGGCTACGCCGACACCATTACCCACATCGGGATGCACGTCGTCGCAGGCGATGAGCGGTACACCATCGCTATGCCGCTGGCCGACGCGGAGCGGGTAGGCAAGCTGCTAGTGGGTCACGCCGACTTCGCGGCAGGTCGGCCACCGCGCGAGTGGTGAATCGACCGTGCTTAGGGTGCGGCTGCCTGATCCCTAGCGGCTCACGCTGCACCGACTGCCAACGCCCACTCAACAACCACTACCAACGTGGACGTAAGGGGCGTACCGCCTCAGATTGGCGGTGGCGCAAGCTAAGCGCAAAGCTAAGGCGGCTTAGCCCATTCTGTGAAAAGTGCTCAGCGACAACCGATCTAACGGTGGACCACGTCATCACCCCGACAGAGCGGCCTGACCTTATTTACGAGGAACTGAACTTGCGTGTCTGGTGTCGTACCTGCAACTCAACGCGAGGTGACAGGTGTACCGACGCCGAGCGCCAACAGGTGCTAGGGAGCATCACCCGCCGACGCCGCCGGAGCGCCGCCTAGCGGTGGATGAGGACCACTGCCAAGCCATACTTCGCGAGCAAACTCGGTATCGGGAGTAGTCGGGATGATGAACGTCCGGCCACGTCCATCCATCCACTGCTCGCAGCCAATCGTGTAAGGCTCGAAATCAAGCTTGTGATCAATGGACGGTATGAAGCCCTCGCCAGCCGCCGTAACAGTCGCTAACGGACCCCAGCGCTGTATGTCGTGGACATGATCAAGACGGATGATGTCGCCCACCTTGAGTTCTGAGGCTTTAACCATGTCGAATCTTGTGTTAGCCATCTGATCCTCTCGTTACCTGGCGCACAGTCCAAGTCCGCTAGCCGCGCGTGATTGTGATCGTCATGCCGCTGGCGGTAATGAAGTGCGTTCCATCTTCAAACTCATAGATGAACTCATGCGGCGTACGCCCCACGCGCACAACCTTCTTTAAACCAGCGGGCGTCAACACCGAGTATCCGGGCCACACCGAACCCATTTCAGCAACTACCTGTTCCATAGCTCTACGGTACGCCGAGGGTGCGACAAAAACGCTGGGCAACCAAGCCAGAGGCTGAGCACGCTTGGCAAACCAGCCGGCCACCGCTCTGACCAGCACAAACGCTAAGGGTGGGCAGGGTCCCCGACGCGGCCTGATCCTCTTCTTGATCGGCCAGCGTTTCCGCGTTCGTTAAAGCCGTTTCCGCAGCTTAAGCGGCAAAACCTAACCGATTTCACTGCAAAATCCCGATTGGTCAATGCATTGACCAGCGCGGGTGACGCTCTGAACTGCACAAATACAACTTAATAGGGGGTGACCGGTGCGGCTTAAGCCTGTTGATGACAGCCCGTTGCCGTGGCGTCCCCAAGGCAAGCCAAGTGAGCGGTTCCGGCAGTTCTGCAAGCGGTTCCTGCGCGTACCCAAAGGTCATGGCGCTGGGCAGCCCGTGATCCTGCGGGACTGGCAACTAGAGCTGGTCGGTTCGGTTATCGACGCTGAACCTCAGCCGCGTTTGGCCGGTTGGATGATCGGTCGCGGTAACGGCAAATCGTCGCTGTTGGCGATGTGGGCGGTGTTTCATCTATTCACGTACGGCCAGGGCGCGAGCGTCGTGGTGTGCGCGATAAGCCAGGAACAGGCGCGAATCATCTTCAACATTGCGCGGACGCTGGTGGAGCAGTCCCCGGAGTTGAACGCGCGGGTGCAGATCACCAAGGACCGCATGTATATCCCGGCGTCTTACAGCAGTTTCGATTGCCTGGTTTCTGAGCCGCAGGCGCTAGAGGGGCTTGATTTCAGCCTTTGCCTGGTTGACGAGATCGGCGTTACTAAGAGCGACACGGTTGACGTGTTGATGTTGGCTCAGGGAAAGCGGCCTACGTCCACGTTGGTGGGCATCGGTACGCCCCCGGCTGCGCTTGAGGGCAGCGTGTTGCAGACGTGGCGGCAGCTACACCGAGACCTTGGCGACGAGTTCATTGTGTGGCGCGAGTTCTCCGCTGACGCTTTCCAGGATCACGACAAGCTTTGTGAGCATTGCATCCGGCTGGCGAATCCGGCTTACGGCGATTTTCTGGCGATGGATTCGTTTGTCCGGGCGGCTAAGACGGCCACTAGCGAGGCGGCTTACCGGCGTGCGCGTCTGTGTCAGCTGATCGCTAGCAATGAGCACCCGTTCATTGATGCGGATACCTGGGACGGGCTTGGCAACGGACTGGCGGTCCCGGACGGGGCCGAGGTTGTGTTGGCGGTCGACGCCAGCAATTCCGACGACGCCACCGCGATTGTCGTTGGCACCGTCTCGGCTACGCCGCACTTCGATAAGTGGCGGGTGTGGGAGAAGCCACGCGACGACGACAGTTGGCAGGTTCCGGTCTTGGACGTTGAGCAGGCTATTAGGGACGCGGCTAAGCGGTACAACATTCGTGAGGTTGCCTACGACCCGGCTTACTTCACCCGTTCGGCGCTAGTGCTGGCGGCTGAGGGCTTACCGATGGTGAAGTATCCGCAGAGTCCTACCCGCCAGACGGCAGCGACTAACGATCTGCACAGTTCGGCGCTTGCTGGGCTGTTTACACATTCCGGGGACGCGGACCTTAGGCGGCATGTCCTTAACGCGACGGTTAAAGAGTCAGATATTGGCATCCGCCTTGGTAAGACTTCGCATGACCGCGCTCACTGAAATTCCCCACTGACGCTCACTGAAATTCCCCACCCGTGTGGCTCCGCCGAGAAGGGCGGGCCTCCTTCGATGCTGCTGGTGTCTGACGCCTGCAGCACTGCCCGAAGGAGGCCCGCTTTCTCATGCTCACATGGGAGGACGATGTGGAAGTACATGCCCTGGCCAAGCGTGGTTGGACGATCTCGGCGATCGCCCGTCACACCGGCTTCGACCGCAAGACGGTCCGTAAGTATCTGGCCGGTGACGGCAAGCCCGGGGTCCGTGCCCGGCCCGACCCTGATCCGTTCGATCCGTTCGTCGACTACGTGGTCGCGAGGCTGACCGAGGACCCGCACCTGTGGGCCCGCACCCTCTACGACGAACTCGAGGAGCTGGGGTTCGGCCTGTCGTATCAGAGCCTGACGCGCAACATCCGAACCCGGGATCTGCGGCCCGTCTGTGAGGCGTGCCGGACCGCCACGCAGCGTCCGAACGCGGTGATCCCACATGCGCCGGGTGATGAAACCCAATGGGATTGGCTGGAATTGCCCGATCCACCGGCATCGTGGGGTTGGGGCAAGACCGCGCACCTGCTGGTCGGATCGCTGGCGCATTCCGGGAAGTGGCGTGGCTATCTGACGCCGAGCGAGGACCAGCCGCACCTGGTTGCCGGGCTGGATCGGGTGACCCGCGGCCTGGGCGGGTGCACTCGGGTGTGGCGGTTTGACCGGATGGCCACGGTCTGCGATCCGGGCAGCGGGCGGGTGACCGCGTCGTTCGCTGGGGTGGCCAAGCACTACGGCGTCTCGGTGGCGGTCTGCCCGGCTCGGCGCGGCAACCGCAAGGGGGTGGTGGAAAAGGTCAACCACACCGCCGCGCAACGCTGGTGGCGCACCCTGGCCGACGACATGACCGTCGAGGCTGCGCAAACGAGCCTGGATCGCTTCGCCCGAGTGCGGGGTGACACCCGATTGCGGGCCACCGCTGATGGCCGATCCTCGGTCGCCGTGGTGGCCGAAACGGAGCCACTGGCTCCGGTGCCGGCGCAGGCGTATCCGGTGATCGTGGCCGAGGCACGCACCGCCTCGCGCCAAGCGATGGTGTCCTACCGCGGTAACCGTTACTCGGTGCCCCCGGAACTGGCCGCCGCCAATGTGGTGGTGTCACATCCGGTCGGCGGGCAGTTCTGCGACATCGCCACCATGAGCGGGATCGTGATCGCCCGCCATCGGATGGCTGCTGATGGGCTCGGGGTGATGGTGCGTGACAGCGGTCATGTCATCGCCCTGGATGCCGTGGCAATGGCCACCGCGGCGACCGGACGGCCACACCGCCGCAAGGAACGCATCCCACCGGGTCCGGCTGCCAAAGCCGCTGCCGCGCAACTGCTTGCGCTCAAGCAGCCATCCACCACCGCAAGTGAAAATTCCACTCCGTCAACCGATTCCACCGTCATCGATCTGTCCGCTTACGAGCGTGCCGCCCAGAACAGGACCATCAAATGACCCCCACTCCACGCACCGGTAAGACCACCACCACGACCGAGGAATCACCATCGTCGGCGGCGAGCCGCTATCAGCAGCTGCGCTCGCATCTGGCCGAGCTCAAACTGGCCGCGGCCGCTGAAGCCCTACCGACGGTGCTGGATCAGGCCACCGCCGAGGGGCTGTCACTGACCGTGGCGTTGGAGCGACTGCTGGCCGTGGAGGTCGAGGCCAGCACTGCCCGACGGTTGGCCGGCCGGTTGCGGTTCGCCTGCCTGCCCACCCCGGCCACCCTCGCTGATTTCGATGTCGATGCTGCCGCCGGGATCGACCGCAAGCTGATCGACGAACTGGGCACCTGCCGCTACCTGGAAACCGCGACCAACATTCTGCTCATCGGCCCGCCCGGCACCGGAAAGACGCATCTGTCCGTCGGGTTGGCAAGGGCTGCCGCCCATGCCGGCTACCGGACCTACTTCACCACCGCCGCCGATCTGGCCGCACGGTGTCACCGCGCCGCGATCGAGGGACGCTGGGCCACCACCATGCGGTTCTTCGCTGGCCCGACGCTGCTGGTGATCGATGAACTCGGCTACCTTCCGTTGCCCGCCGAAGCCGCTTCGGCGTTGTTTCAGGTTGTCTCCCAACGGTATTTGAAGACCAGCATCGTCATCACCACCAACCGCGGGGTGGGTGCTTGGGGCGAGATCCTCGGCGATACCACCGTGGCCGCCGCCATGCTCGACCGCCTGCTGCACCGCTCCGTGGTCATCAACCTCGACGGCGAGTCCTACCGGCTACGCGACCACCAGGCCGCCGCGGAAACCCTGCGCCGAACCACCACCGGCACCCGCCAACAACTACACTGACCGCTGCTCACAGGTGAGGAATTTCGGCGAGCACACCTGGGGACTTTCGATGAGCGCCGTCACGCACACTAAACACGCTCCGAAAATCGACTTGGCTACGGCGCTGATGATGGCGCATTCACGGGCTACGTGGTGCGCGTCGGAGAAGAAACCTAAGCGGCGGGTTTACTCGCGGCCCTACTAAAACTGAATAAGGAATATCTTTGTCTAGTGACCTATTGATTGAGTTGCTGCAAGCGCTGGACGCGCCGCAACACAAATTCGCAATTTATGGCCGGTACTACCGTGGTGAGAATCAGTCACTCGGTTTCGTTTCCCCGGAATCTCAGGCCGCAATCGGACACCGCCTTAGCAGCATGGTCGTCAACATTCCGCGCGTTCTAGTGAATGCCCTTGCGGAGCGGTGCCGGATTTTGGGTTTTGATCCAGACGAAACGATCTGGCGCGACTTCATCGCTAACGATCTGGACCAACAGGCCGGGATCGTTCATCGGTCGGCGCTGCTCTACGGGCAGTCGTTCGTGATCGTGTGGGGCGACGGAAACCGGCCTATCGCCACGGTAGAAAGCCCGCTGAATGTCCAGGTGCTCACCGACCCTGCTACCGGCGTCATTACCAGCGCAGTAAAGCGCTACACCACTAAGCACGAATCGCACGCCTACGTGTATCTGCCGACCGAGGTGCAGCATTGGCGCGCCAAGGCCGTGGGCGCGGCGTCATCGGCTTACGAGCTGGTAGAGAAGCTGCCTCACCACATGGGAATGGTGCCGGTTGTCAGGTTCCTTAACGCCGACCTTATCGGGGATGGCGTAAGCGAAATTTCCGACATTATGAAGCCTTCCGATGGCTTGTCGAAAATCTCTACCGACATGTTGGTCGGGTCGGAGTTCTACGCGAAGCCGCGCCGCGTGCTGACTGGCGTGGAAATGGTCGAGGTCGCTAAGCGCGATGAAAACGGGGACCCCGTTCTAGATAGCGACGGCAACGAGATTATGGAGCTTGTATCGCCCGTTCCGGATAACGACCGACTGATTATCTTGGAGAATGAGCAGGCTAAGGCTACGCAACTAGCGGCAGCTGATTTGGCGGCGTATAAGAATGCGGCTGATTTGATCCTTAGTGAAATCGCTAGCGTGTCGTCGTTGCCGCCTCACTATCTCGGTATCTTGCACGATAATCCGTCGTCGGCTGATTCTTTGCGCGCTTCTGAGGCCGGGTTGACCAGTAAAGCGTCTAGTAAGCAGAACGCTTTTGGTCGGAGCTGGGAGACGGTTGGGCGGCTTATGAAGGCGGTTCGGACCGGCGCTAACCCTGCCGATATTGAGTGCAAGGTGACGTGGTGTGACCCTGCTACGCGTTCTGAGAGCCAGGCGGCGGATGCCGTTGTGAAGTTGGTTCAGGCCGGAATCTTGAGCAAATCAGGCGCATTGCGCCGCTTGGGTTACACGCAATCCGATATTGAGCAAGAGCTATACGACGCCGAGCGTGACGCTTTGGCGAATGCAAACCCGGAGTTCTCAATGGCGGTTTCTAAGCACGCTGAATTGATGGCTAACAAATTGAACGAGGCAGCATGAGTGACGTAAATACGGGGCCAGATGCCCCGCAGGTTGACGAAACCGCAGACAGTAATACGACACCCGCCGAAACGGTAGAAAATGCGCCAGACGCGCAGCCAGATGACAATGCCGATAAAACCACCGATGGCGACACATTCCCGCGTGAAGTCGTAGACAAGCTCCGAAAAGAGAACGCAGATTGGCGCACGCGAGTTAAGGCTGCCGAGGACGAGGCCGACAAGCTGGCTCGACGCCTGCACACGGCCCTAGTCACGGCAACTAACCGGCTAGAAAACTCAGCCGATCTGCCCTACGACGCTAAGCACCTAGAGGACGCCGAGCAGCTAGGGGCGGCGCTTGATGCGCTGCTAGCTGACCGGCCTTACTTGGCTAAGCGAGTCGTTAAGGGTGACGCGGGCCAGGGAAACCGGGGCGACGCTGAGAGCGGCGTGAACCTGCTGGAACTGTTGCGGGGCCGATGATCGGGGAAACGCTCACGGTGTCCCGTGGCAGCACGGACAACCGGGGGAACCGGACCACGACCGGCACGCACACCATTACGGGCGCGTTCGGTTGGGGAAGGTGGTCGCGGACCCCCGGTGAGCGCGCAGAGTCCAGCAAGGGCACCGCAGAGCTGTACGTGAGCGGCGGCACTGACCTTCAAGTGCGGGACCGGGTGACCCGCTCGACGGGTCAGATTTTCGCCGTTGTTGGTGGGCCGTTCTGGGATCAGGCGCACCCGCTTACCGGATACCGGTTTGATTGGGCCGTTTATGAGCTTGAGGCTGTAACCGGCTAAACCTGCGCCAGGCGCGCAAACGCTTTATCCCGTCCGGGCGGCGGGCACAATTGAAACTCAAAATTTAATAAGGAAAAAAGAATATGACTATTCGAATCCCTAGTGGTAATACCACGCTATTGCAGTCGCAGGTTGCGGAAATCTTGGTTGCGCCACTTGCGCAGGAATCAACGTTTCTGGCGGCGGGTCCGCAGATTTTCGACACTAACGATCAGTTGCGTATTCCGCGAGTTGCTTCGGGCGTGACCGCTGGCTTTTACGGGCCGGGTGAACAGATCAGCGACGGCAACGTGTCGTTTGACGAAGTTACGTTGCTGCCGTCCACGCTTAAGAGCCTTAAGGTGCTAACCCGGTACAGCTCCGAGTTGGCCCGCCAGTCTGTCGTAGCTCTTGACGCAACCCTTAAGACGACGGTGGTTACCAACGTCGCTGAAACGCTCGACGCCCTGTTGTGGGACGGGCCGGGAACGTCGAACACGATTAAGGGCATTTTCCGCCAGTCGGGCATTGCTACCGGCACGCTGGACCTGACGGACGCCGACAGCCTCATTGACGGCATGGCGACGGCACAAGGCAACCACGTCAAGCCGACGCATTGGGTGATGACGGCGGCCAGCTTCGCCAAGCTGCGCAAGCTTAAGGTCGGCACGGACGATGCCCGGTACATCTTTGACCCGTCCACCATTCAGAACGGATCAGCTTTCCAGCTGTTCGGGCTGCCTGTGATCATCACGGACAACATCCCGGCTGTGTCGACTAAGAACCGCGTTGCCCTGGTGGACTTTTCCAAGGTTGCCGTGGCCCGTGATCTGGACGCTGAGGTCAAGATTCTGGATCAGACGTGGGGCGACTACGACACCGTTGGTATCCGCGTGGTTACCCGGTATGACGTTGGCCTGTTGCAGGCTAAGGCCGTCACGGTCCTTACCGAGGCTTAGTCATGCCAGCGCCAACGGCTAACGATCTGGCGGCGCTGGCGGGCCGGGAGGTCAACCACGACCAGGCCGAGGCGATCATTTCGATTGTGACGGCGCGGGCCGCGTCCCACACAAGGGGGCGCGGCTTCACGGCTGGTGTGCCCGCCGACGACATTTGGTCAGTGATCCTGACCGCAAGTCTGCGGATGCTGGCCGACCCGTCAGGGGCGGTCACTGAGCAGCGTATGGGTCCGTTCTCGGTGTCTCTTAAGCCGTTTGAGGGCTGGACGACATCGGAGCTTATGACCCTTAACCGTTACCGGGAACGCGCCCGGTAACCAAAGACATGCCCGGCCAACAGGGTCGGGTAGTCCCGTCGCAACGACGCGGCGGGTGTGGGCTAGATGCATAGTCAGACAGCCCGTAATAGAACAGGTCCACCGCAAGGTGGAACCGGTTTGACGAAATATGTTCGGGTCGAGTGCGTTAACGCGGCGTGCATGGCCCGAATCTCCTTTATGGCAGGTCGCGTGCCGGATTGGTAACCGGCATGGAGTCGCGGCCAGCGGACCGGCCCCGGTGAGAACTAAGGAAGCTCACCGGGGCCGGACCGTGCCTAAATCCGGCCTTCGCATTCCGAGCACCGCTCAACGGTTCCCAGTTGAGCGCGGCCACCCCATACGGGTACGGACCGATGCTCAAGCAGGATCGGTACTCCGCAACACGGCGACTGCCGAGTTCGGTCGATGCCGTATTCGATGTCCACTGCTGTCATCTTCCATCGCCTCCTTTCTTCGCCAATTTGTTCGATGGCGACAGAACAAGCCTGGCACAACATGTGGGCGACCTGCGTTAAGACACGCCGACAGTTTGTGGTTGCGTCAAGACACCGTTGGGGTGTGTTAATTCGGACGCTTGCAGTCGGTTTCTGCTTGCGAGCAGCGCCGCTATCAGGCTGTCTGTCTGCTCGGCGGTCATCTCGCAATCATCGTGGCCGACCCTCAAAACCACGCGCCGCTCAACCGCGCCCGTGTAGTCCTGCGCCCCTGCAACCCGAACGCTCAGCGGGTAACCACCCGCGTCCAGTTCGACTGGCTCAGTGATAGCGAAGCTGCGTTGCCCGTCGTCCTCCCACGGATCACATCGGATGGCGTCAGCGGGCGGGGTGATCTGGTCCAGCGTAGCTAGTGTCATGGCGGGGGACGCTACAGCGGCTTGACGCCCCCGTCAACACGTCAAAGTCCCTGTGTTGCAACGGCTTTAGAGTACGCGCCGTGTACTTTGAACCTAATCTGTAAATTCGCCGATCATGGGGGAATTGCAAGCAGGCTGGTATCCCGACCCGCACGACCAGGCCGCCGAGGTCTATTGGACCGGCACCCAGTGGGATGGCCGACGCGCGAAGCTAAGCAGTGCCCAGCCACCCAGCCCGGCAACCGGCGAGAAACCGAATAAAAAGCGCGTATGGCTTATCGCCGGTCTGATCTTGGGCGCAGTGATCATTAGTCAGATCGTCTGGACATGCGCGTCGTACCGTCCGTACGAAAAGGAATGCCGGGATGCCGGAGTCCGCCACGGCCTGCAAGGCCAACAGCTCGAACAGATGGTGGAGTCGTGCGAGCGACTTCGGGAGCAGGGCTACAAGTAGCGGTCCCAGGTAGGCGCGCGCCACCAGCCCAGATCACATGTTTGCTGGCACACCCTGCGGTACGACCACGGTACGCAAATTATCACATAACGGCAGTTCGCGACGAATCGCGAACGCTCACGAGCAACGCTCCACTAGCGCAATAAACACGCAGCTCACAGCGGCAAAATCCCGATCTTTGACACCGGTTACTCACGAACAGTAACGGCAGTCATACGAGCGAGTGACGGGATTCGAACCCGTGTAAACGGCTTTGCAGGCCGGTGCCTAGCCACTCAGCCACACCCGCGAGTCAGGACGTGACTCTGCCAGCGCGGCCGCGACTCGCCCATCCTTTGGCTCAGCGTGATTGCTGCTCCGACAGCCATGCGGCCAATACGGTTACCACATGCAAATGTGGTTGGCCGACCCGCCGTTGCTCGGCGGCCCCGGACAGGGCACCCGGCAGATCGTCGAACTCCTGATCGCGTTCGGGCTGACCGCGCTGATCGGCCTGGAACGCGAGATACATGGCAAGAGCGCCGGGCTGCGCACCCAGGCGATCGTCGGCACGGCGTCCGCGCTGATCCTGATCGTCAGCAAGTACGGCTTCTTCGACGTGCTGACCAACGGCCTGGTCGAGGTCGACCCGTCGCGCGTCGCCGCTCAGATCGTCTCCGGCATCGGCTTCCTCGGTGCCGGGCTGATCATCACCCGCCAGGGCGCGGTGCACGGGCTGACGACGGCCGCCGCGATCTGGGAGTGCGCGGCCATCGGCATGGCCGCCGCGGCGGGCCTGGTCAAGCTCGCGATCATCGTCACGATCCTGCACTTCGTGATCGTTCTCGGCTTCAACCCGCTCAGTCGTCGCCTCACCGCACGGCTGGCCGGTTCGGTGCGGCTGCGGGTCACCTACGAGCCGGACCGCGGTGTGCTCACCCACATCCTGGCCGCCTGCGACAAGCACCAGTGGAGTCTGGCCGAACTCAACAGCGATCCCGACGGCGGCGTCCTGATGACGCTATCGGGTACGCGAATCCTGCACGCGCCCACCACAGTTGCCGGGATAGCCGGCGTCACCGGTGTGCGCCGGCTCGACGAGAAGGACGAGTAGGCCTCAGTCCGCTCGACCGCGCCCCGATCGGTACGAGGCGACGACGCCCACTGCCGCCAGAACCGCGAACGCACCGAACATCAGCCGGCTCGCACTCGCGTCCGGTGCGGCACGCAGATTGACCACGACACCCGCCAGTCCCGCGCCGAACGCTCCGCACATCAACTGGACGGTGTTGATCGCCGCAGCGGCTACTGCTTGCTGGGGCGGATCGTCGACGACCGCACCCATCGCCCACGCGGACAGGTGCGGCCACGCCATCCCGATACCGGACCCGGTGATCACCAACGCCACCGCCCACAGGACAACGACAGTCGTTGGCGCACCATCGGTTTGGGTGAACGCCGCCAGCGCCAGACCCACAGCCATCACCAACGGGGCGATCGCCACCACCCGTACCGTCAGCCGGACATTGGTGATCGAGGCACTGGCGATCTCCCCGACCGTCCAGCCCACCGACAGCGCGGCGCCGAGGAACCCCGCCACGACCGGCGCCAGCGCACCGAGCCGCTGACCGAAGAGCGGCACATACATGTCGACCATCGTGGCCGCCATCAACAGTCCGAGGGTCAGGTAGATCCACTTCAGCGGACCGGGTTCAAAAGCCTTGCGCGGCAATACCGCAGCCGAGGCTCGGCGATCGACGACGATGAACACCGCCACCAGGGCCGCACCCACAGCCAGCAGACCGGCGATGGCGCCCGCGCTGTGCGGGATCACCGCCACGCTGACCGTCAGTGCCGCCACACCGAGCAACAGCAACGACCACACCGGGATTCGGGTCCCCGGCGGTTGCTGGTCGGCATCGGTCCGTGCCGGTAATGCCAGCGGAACCAGCAGGCTCATCGCCACCGCAAGCACCGCGAGCAGGCCGAATCCGCCTCGCCATAAACCGAATTGGGCGAACAGGCCGCCGGCGGCCGGACCCACCAAAGTGCCGACCCCCCACATCGCCGACACCACGGCCGACGCGCGGGTCCACAACCGGTCGGGCAGCGCCGCGCTGATCACCGCATAACCGAGACCGGCCAGCACGCCACCGGCCAGACCTTGCACCACCCGTCCGCCGAGAAGCAGCGGCATCGTCGGCGCCAACGTGCAGAGCGCACTGCCCGCGGCGAAAGACAGCAACGCGCCCAGATACGCGGTGCGCGGGCCGAATCGGGTCAACACCGGTCCGACCGTCGTCGCCGCCGTCACCGACGCCACCAGATAGACCGTCGTCACCCAGGCGTACAGCCGCTCGCCGCCGATGTCGGCGACGGCGCTGGGCAGCAGGCTGATCGTGATGAATTCGTTGATGGCATAGATCGCCACACCGCCGGCCAGCACGATGACCGCGCCGAGATAGTCGCGGCCCAGCAGCTCTCGCCAACTGCCCGCGGCCGATGCGGTGGTCTCGGTCATGGCATCACCGTAAAGGCTCAACCGTGGTTGAGCTCAAGCGTCACCGGCTACTTCAGCCCCGCGGCGTCCATGCCGCGCAGTTCCTTCTTCAGATCGGCGATCTCGTCACGGATCCGCGCGGCCAGCTCGAACTGCAGATCGCGCGCCGCCGCCATCATCTGTGCGGTCAGATCCTTGATCAGATCGGCCAGTTCGGCGCGCGGCATGTTCGAGGTGTCGCGGCCCTCGACGATGCCCGCGCTGACCGCCCGGCCCGGCTCGCCCTGCGCACGCCGGCCGCGGGAGGCGTTGCGCCCGGAGCCTCCGACCTCGATGGCTTCGGTCTCGTCGGCCTCCCGGTACACCTGGTCGAGGATGTCGGCGATCTTCTTGCGCAGCGGCTGCGGGTCGATGCCGTGCTCTTCGTTATAGGCGATCTGCTTGGCTCGCCGGCGCTCGGTCTCGTCGATGGCTTCCTTCATCGAGTCGGTGAGCTTGTCGGCGTACATGTGCACTTCACCGGAGACGTTGCGCGCCGCGCGGCCGATGGTCTGGATGAGGCTTCGGGTGGAGCGCAGGAAGCCCTCCTTGTCGGCGTCGAGGATCGCCACCAGCGACACCTCCGGAAGGTCCAGACCCTCGCGAAGCAGGTTGATACCGACCAGCACGTCGTACTCACCGAGCCGCAATTGCCGCAGCAGCTCGACGCGGCGCAGGGTGTCCACCTCGGAGTGCAGGTAGCGCACCCGGATGCCCATCTCCAGCAGGTAGTCGGTGAGGTCTTCGGCCATCTTCTTGGTCAGCGTGGTCACCAGCACGCGCTCATCGCGATCGGTGCGGGTCCGGATCTCGCCGATCAGGTCGTCGATCTGGCCCTTGGTCGGCTTGACCACCACCTTCGGGTCGATGAGCCCGGTCGGACGGATAACCTGCTCGACGAACTCACCGCTGGTCTGGCTCAGCTCGTACGGCCCCGGCGTCGCGGACAGGTACACCGTCTGTCCGATCCGGTCGGCGAACTCCTCCCAAGTCAGCGGCCGGTTGTCGACCGCCGACGGCAGCCGGAACCCGAACTCCACCAGGTTGCGCTTGCGGGACATGTCGCCTTCGTACATGCCGCCGATCTGCGGGACCGTGACGTGGGATTCGTCGATCACGAGCAGGAAGTCTTCGGGGAAGTAATCCAGCAGCGTCGCGGGCGCCGACCCCGCGGGCCGCCCGTCGATGTGGCGCGAGTAGTTCTCGATACCCGAGCAGAACCCGACCTGACGCATCATCTCGATGTCGTAGTTGGTGCGCATCCGCAGCCGCTGAGCTTCCAGCAGCTTGCCCTGGTTCTCCAGATCGGCCAGCCGCTCGGCCAGCTCCTGCTCGATCGTCGAGATGGCCATCGCCATCCGCTCCGGGCCTGCGACGTAGTGGGTGGCCGGGAAGATCCGCAGCGAGTCGACCTGGCGGACGACATCGCCGGTCAGCGGGTGCAGGTAGTACAGCGCCTCGATCTCGTCGCCGAAGAACTCGATGCGAACCGCGAGCTCCTCGTAGGAAGGGATGATCTCGACGGTGTCGCCGCGCACGCGGAACGAGCCACGGGTGAAGGACAGGTCGTTGCGGGTGTACTGCACGTCGACGAGCAGCCGCAGCAGGCCGTCCCGCGGCACCTCCGTGCCGACCTGCAGTTCGACCGACCGGTCGAGGTAGGACTGCGGGGTGCCCAGGCCGTAGATGCAGGACACCGACGCGACGACCACGACGTCGCGCCGAGACAGCAGACTCGACGTCGCGGAGTGGCGCAACCGCTCGACGTCGTCGTTGATCGAGCTGTCCTTCTCGATGTAGGTGTCGGTCTGGGCGATGTACGCCTCGGGCTGGTAGTAGTCGTAGTACGAGACGAAGTACTCAACCGCGTTGTGCGGCAGCATCTCTCGCAACTCATTGGCGAGCTGGGCGGCCAGCGTCTTGTTCGGCGCCATCACCAGCGTCGGGCGCTGCAGCCGTTCGATCAGCCAGGCCGTGGTCGCCGACTTACCGGTGCCCGTCGCACCGAGCAGGACGACGTCACGCTCCCCCGCCCGGATCCTGCGCTCCAACTCGTCGATCGCGGCGGGCTGGTCACCGGCGGGCTGATACTCACTGACAACCCGGAAGTCGGCGCCGCTGCGCACCAGACCGTCCACGGCGTCGGCGGCGGGTCGGTACTCCGAATGCGCGAGCACCGGGTGTTCGGTAGCGAATGCCATGTCCCCAGGTTAAGCGTCCCCACCGACACATTTCATTCCTCGTTACGCTTGCGCGGTGACCGTCCATCCGCCCAAGCAGGAGATGTTCGACTTGGCCGCCAAGACGAACACCGACCCCAAGGGCATCGTGCGGGCGGTCGACGAGTACGTGCTCACCCCGTGGGGGCTGTACATGGCCCGCCCGACCCCCGGCCGCACCCAATTCCATTACCTGGAGTCGTGGCTGCTGCCGTCCCTGGGACTGAGGGCGAATGTCTTCCATTTCAACCCGGGCCACGAGCGCCCGCAGGACTACTACCTCGACATCGGCCAGATCACCGTCGGCGAGACCGCCTGGCAGGCCGAGGACCACTACCTTGACCTGGTGGTTTACTCCGGTGACCGAACCGATCTGATCGACACCGACGAACTGTTCGCCGCGCACCGCGACGGTCTGCTGACCACCGAGACCGCCGAGGAAGCCCTGCAACGCGTCGTCGTCGCGATCGAGGGCCTGGCCCGCCACGACCACGACCTCAATGCCTGGCTTGCCGCCGACGGGATGACGTTGACCTGGCGCTGAGCCCCCTCGGGCAGGGCAACGAATCAGCGTCGTCGTATCGGACGGGTAGTCTGCCTACCTATGAGGTCCACCAAGCGCCGATGGCTGCGGATCGTCGCCGCGGTCGCCTTGGCCGCGGGTTCTCAGTTAACCGCGGCCACCGCGCTGGCAGATCCGGAGCCGGCTCCCCCGCCGACGCCGGTGGCGAACGGGGATCCCGACCCGAACCTGCTACACAACATCACCTACCGGGCCTCTGCTACCGGCACCTCCCGTGGCGCGGTGGTCGCGTACAAGATCGACGACAACAACGTCAACAGCGATCAGCCGACGCTGCTGCCGGGGATGACCTTCGAGGTCAACACCGTCCTTCACGATCCCAAGAAGGCCGGCATGGAGATCTCCATCCAGTGGCCGTACGGGTCGAACCTGCACTGCGAGATCCTCGCGGACGACCAGATCATCGCGCAGGCGGACCAATTCATCGCCCCGCGACTGTTCCGCCCGAAGGACGATCCGCTCTACGGCACCATCCAGTGCGGTGCGCCCTTGGACACTCCCGCACCGAATGCCACGCCCACCCCGGCACCGGTCTCCGCGCCGGCGACCTAGATAGCCTGGGCTGGTGCAGAAACCCGATGCTGTCGCCTCGGCCGGTGCCTGGCTGCTGGAAAACGGTCACCGCCTGCTGCTGACGCTCACCGGTGGCCGCTACCCGCGCACCGTGATGGGCATGTTGACTCTCGAGTTGCACACCGTTGGCCGCAAATCCGGTAAGCCGTATACCAACCTGCTGACGTCTCCGATTCACGATGACAAGCGCATTGTCGTCGTCGCCTCCAAGGGCGGCCACCAGGATCACCCCGACTGGTACAAGAACGCGATCGCCAATCCCGACGTCGGGGTGACCGTCGACGGCTCGACGGTCCCGATGCTGGCCCGCAGTGCCACCCCGGAAGAGCGAGCCGAGTTGTGGCCCCGAGTTGTCAAGGCCTACAAGGGATATGAGGGCTATCAGCGCAACACGCCCCGGGAAATCCCGTTGCTCATCTTGGAACGGCGCCGCGCGTTCCGGTAGTCAGACGGCGGGCGTCCAACCGGTCGACTCTGCCCACGCCCACGCCCGACGGTAGGCGTCGAGGAACCACGGCTCCTTGGCCTCGGCGTAGGCACCGATGTCGGCGTGCTGAGCCGCCGACCGCTTGACCGCCAGATAGTCGGCCTGCACGCCGGGGTTGGCCTTGAGCCAGTCCACGAACAGCAGCGCGAACCGCTGGTTGGGCCAGCCGTCCACCCGGATGTGCACGTTGGTGGGCCGGCCCGGGTCGCCGGAGGCGTGAAAACGCTTGTGCCACAACGCCGGATCGGTGCCTTCCTTCGGCACGTCCGACGTGATGGTGGCCACGCGCGGATAGCCGGCCCGCAGCAGATCCTCGGCGAGTTCGTCGGCGACCTCGAGCGAGGCGACGGTCACCTGGACGTCGATGACGTCCTTGGCGTCCATGCCGGGCACGGCCGTTGACCCGATGTGATCGATGCGCACCGCCCGGTGCCCGCAGGTGGTGTTGAGGCGAGCCAGGATTCGCCGCGCCTGATCAGGCCAGGTGGGGTCGGCCGGAACGATGGCGGTCGGGCTGGACACCGGCGTGCGGGTGGCGAGGTTGTGTGCGAACGGCAGGATGCGCTGGTACCACAGCTCACGTGCCTTCTCGACCAGCTGCCCGGAGCTGCCGGAGTTGTCCAGCCACACATCGGCGACCAGCCGCCGCTGCTCTTCGGTGGCCTGCATCGCGATACGGGCCCGGGCGTCGTCCTCACTGAACCCGCGGTATTCGATCAGCCGCTTGACCCGCACTTCGGGATCGGCGTTCACGATGATGACCAGCGGGAACATCGGCGCCATTTGGGATTCGACGAGCAGCGGAATGTCCTCGACGATCACCGCATCCTCCCCCGCGGCGGCGATCAGCTCCGAGCGCCGAGTCGCCACCAGTGGGTGGACGATGCCGTTCAGGGTCTGCCGTTTCTCCTCGTCACTGAACGCGATCGCGGCCAGCGCGGGACGGTCCAGGGCGCCATCGGCTTGCAGGATCCCGGACCCAAAGGCCTCGACGAGCTTGCCCAGACCCTCGGTACCCGGTTCGACGACCTCACGGGAGATGACGTCGCCATCGACGACGATGCCGCCACATTCGGAGAACGTGGCGGACACCGTCGACTTGCCGGCGCCGATACCGCCGGTGAGTCCAATACGTAGCACTGCACCAGTCTTTCAGGCAGCCGAGACGACGAACGCCCCGGCTCGGATGAGCCGGGGCGTTCGGTCGTGAATTACTTAGGCGTTGCCTGCCAGCTTTTCGCGCAGCGCGGCGAGCTGAGCGTCGCTGGCCAGCGAACCACCGGCGGACTCACCCGAGCTCGACGAAGACGACGAGCCGTTGCCGGCCGGCCGCTCAGCCGCTTCGGCCTCAGCCTTGGCGAACTTCTCCATCTGCGCGGTGTGCATCTTGTGCCGGCGCTCGGCCTCGGCGTAGCGGGCCTCCCACTCGGTGCGCTGCTTGTCGAAGCCTTCGAGCCATTCGTTGGTCTCGGCGTCGAAGCCCTCGGGGAAGATGTAGTTCCCCTGCTCGTCGTAGCTGTCGGCCATGCCGTACTTCGAGGGGTCGAACTCCTCGGTGTAGTCCTCGTTGGCCTGCTTGAGGCTCAGCGAGATGCGGCGGCGCTCCAGGTCGATGTCGATGACCTTGACCATGGCGTCGTCGCCGACCTGCACGACCTGATCCGGCACCTCGACGTGACGCTCAGCCAGCTCGGAGATGTGCACCAGGCCCTCGATGCCCTCCTCGACCCGGACGAACGCACCGAACGGCACCAGCTTGGTGACCTTGCCCGGCACGATCTGACCGATCGCGTGGGTGCGGGCGAAGTGGCGCCACGGGTCTTCCTGAGTCGCCTTGAGCGACAACGAAACCCGCTCGCGGTCCATGTCGACGTCGAGCACCTCGACGGTGACCTCGTCGCCCACCTGAACCACCTCGGACGGGTGATCGATGTGCTTCCAGGACAGCTCGGAGACGTGCACCAGGCCGTCGACCCCGCCGAGGTCGACGAACGCGCCGAAGTTGACGATCGAGGAGACGACACCCTTGCGGATGGCGCCCTTCTGCAGCTGGTTGAGGAACTCGCTGCGGACCTCAGACTGGGTCTGCTCCAGCCAGGCGCGACGGGACAGGACCACGTTGTTGCGGTTCTTGTCCAGCTCGATGATCTTGGCCTCGATCTCCTTGCCGATGTACGGCTGCAGATCGCGGACGCGCCGCATCTCGACCAGCGATGCGGGCAGGAAGCCGCGCAGGCCGATGTCGAGGATCAGGCCGCCCTTGACGACCTCGATGACGGTGCCCTTGACGGCCTCGTCCTTCTCCTTGAGGGCCTCGATGGTGCCCCAGGCGCGCTCGTACTGAGCTCGCTTCTTGGACAGGATCAGGCGGCCTTCCTTGTCCTCCTTGGTGAGGACCAGGGCTTCCACCTCGTCGCCGACGGACACAACCTCATTGGGGTCGACGTCGTGCTTGATGGAAAGTTCGCGGGAGGGGATCACACCCTCGGTCTTGTAGCCGATATCCAGGAGAACTTCGTCCCGGTCGACCTTGACGATGGTTCCCTCGACGATGTCGCCATCGTTGAAGTATTTGATGGTTTTATCGATGGCGGCGAGGAAGTCCTCGCTCGAGCCGATGTCGTTGACGGCTACTTGCGGCGAGGTGACGGTGGGACTTGGCATATTGTTGGGTTGCTCCGGACAAGGTTGATCGTAGGGACAGTTGTTCTCGAGATGATGTACCCGCGACAGTGCACACAGGTACTTCCTGAGCCTACTCGACTAGGCGCACGCTGGACAAACCCGGGTCTGTGAGCCCGCTGTGCGGGCGCCGTTTCGAATACCCTGCTCAGGTGTCCTACCCCTATCCGCCGCCGCTGCCCCGGCCGGTCCGCAAGGTCGGCGCCCCGCTGGCGGTGATCATCGTTCTCGGCACCGTCGCCGGGTTGATCTTGACCCTGTTGACCGCGGTCAACCCGGTCGGGACGATCATCGGCTTCGTCCTGGCCACCGTGGCGACGACGTTGGTGGTGCTGTCCTACCTCTGGCTGGACCGCTGGGAGCCCGAGCCGCCCCGGCTGCTGGTGTTCGCCTTCGTGTGGGGCGCCTCGGTGGCGGTCGTGGTGTCGGTGGGCCTGGAGATGGTGTTCGACGCCGCGGTGAGCACCGGCGGCTCAGAGTCGAGTCCGTTCACCATTGCGGTCGGCGCCCCGCTGATCGAGGAGGCGGCCAAGGGCCTGTTCCTGCTGCTGATGATGACGGGCGTGCGCCGTGCCGAACTGAACTCGCTGACCGATTGCCTGGTGTACGCCGGGATGACGGCGATCGGCTTTGCGTGGCTGGAGAACATCTTCTACATCGCCGACGGTGGATCGCTGGGCGACTCGCTGCTGACCGCGGGGATGCGTCTGGTGATGGGACCGTTCGCCCACCCGTTGTTCACGACGTTCACCGCGATCGGCGTGCATTTCGCCCTGCAGCAACGCAATTCGTTCGCGAAGGTCGGTTGCGTGGTGCTCGGGTACCTCGCCGCGGTGGTGATGCACGGACTGTGGAACGGCTCTGCGCTGGCCGGTCCGGGCGCCTACTTCGGACTGTATGTGGTGTGGATGATGCCGATCTTCGCGCTCGCGGTCACGCTGGCGGTGCGCAGCCGGCGGCGTGAACAGCGCGTGGTGGCCGAGAAGCTGCCGGGCATGGTGGCGGCGGGTTTGATCACCCCTGCCGAGGCCGGCTGGCTCGGGACGATCCGCACCCGCAAAGAGGTGGTGGCCGCCGCCAACCGGTTCGGTGGGCGGGCCGCCCGGCGCGGGGTCAAGAAGTTCGCCATCCAGGTCGTCGAGCTGGCGTTCGTGCGGGATCGCATCGACCGCGGTTTCGGCGACGCCCGGGTGTTCGCTTTGCAGCAGATCGAGGTCGACGGTGTGGTCGCCGCCCGAGCCGAGGCCGGGGCGGCGCTGCACTGGCTCAACGGCTACCGACCGCCGGTGTAGGGCTAGGCGGTGACGGTGTAGCCGAGGTCCTCGAGCATGCCGATCTCGACCGCACTCAACTTGATGCGGCGAACGCCGGTGCCGATGCTCGGGCTCATCAACGACCCCGCGAACGTCGAACCGTTCAGATGCGCGCCAGTGGCGTCGAGTGCCACCAATCCGCCGTTGGCGGCCACCGCGGTGGGGCCGCCAAAGTAGACCCCGCCGCCGGTCCCGCCGAGCCAGGCACCATTGCTGCCGAACAAATGGGCACCGGTGCTGTTGACGGCGTAGGAGTCCATTGTCGTTCGGTAGGTCGACGACGATGCGCTTCCGATCGTCGACAAGAAGCCCAGCGTGTGCACGAGTTCGTGCAAGGCGACTGTTTCGAAATCGGTTTCGAGGAAGCCCGGGGTGCTGTCGAAGGACCACGTGTGCGCGGAGTTGAACACGATGCTGCCATCGGCCTGCGTGCCGTTCTGATCGATCCCGGTGAGGATCTTGTGTTGCACCACAGTGTCTTCAAACTTTCCACTACCGACGATGGCAAGCGAGCTGCTGCCGGTACCGAGCAGGCTGGAGCCGGGTGTGCTCTGCACGGTGATCAGATAGCTCACGGTCACCGGGAGTGAGGCCGACGGCACGATGCGCGACGACAGGTAATCGCCTGCCGCCTGCAATGCAGCGCGCGAAGCGGGAGACCACCACGACTCCGACGCGGAGTCGAACGTGAACGCGAACTTCAACGTCGGCGTCCCGATTGCGTACTGGCTCACCGTGACCGAGGCGGTCGTGCTGGACGCGCGGAAGAGGTTCAGCAGGTTGATGTGCGTTCCAACATCCGTTGCGCGCACGGCGAACTGGTCGGTTCCGGTGAAATCCGCCCCTGGCGTGTAGGTGAATGTGCCGTCGGAGGCCACCGAAACGGTGCCGTGCAAAGGCGCGCCGGCGCCGGAAGCCACGACCTTGTACTTGATCACGTCCCCTTCGGGGTCGACCGCGCCGATGGTTCCGCTGATCACCCCGTCATGCTGACCGGTGACCTGGACTGGCTGCACGGTCGGTGCGTTGTTGAAGAAGGTGCGGCGAATCTGCAACGGCAGGTGGTCGACGAAGTTCTGTACTGGGTTCGCTGACGCCGACGCCGCAGGCCGTGCGGCCAGCGGGGCGCTGATGACTGGATCGGACTTCGGCGTCACCGCAGCCGGTGTGGTCGGTGCGGGCCGCTTGGTATCTGCCAGCGGGGACCCGAGCAAACGCGTCGGACGGGCACTGCTTGTCGACGGCTTCGCGACGGCTCCCGATGTGCGCGCGGAGTGTGCGGAATGCCGAGCAACGCCAGCGCCTGGGTTGGCGTGCCCTGTCGATGCCGACGGCGAATTCGAGCTGGCTCCGTCATCTGCGCTGGCAACACCAGCCGCCTGCAGTCCCGCCCATGACAGCCCGACCATGAAGGCAAACGCGCCGACGCGCGCCTCCCACGTAACTTTCGACATCGAAATCCCCCCGGTTTTCGCGCATGTGATGCGGTCCGACCGACGGTACCGTCTCCGGCGTCATTGCACCGGTATTTCGCCTAACGAATTTGCTCGGCGCCTCAATTTCACCGGCGACTAGTGCGCGGCGGCGTCCCAGCTGCGGCCGTATCCGACGGACACCTCGAGCGGAACATCGAGCGGATAGGCGCTGCCCATCTTGTCGCGCACCAGCTTGTCGAGAGCGTCCCGCTCGCCGGGCGCGACCTCGAACAGCAGCTCGTCGTGCACCTGCAGAAGCATGCGCGACGACAGGCCGTTCTCCTTGATCGCCGAGTCGACGTTGATCATCGCCACCTTGATCAGGTCGGCGGCGCTGCCCTGGATCGGGGCGTTGAGCGCGGCCCGCTCGGCAGCCTCCCGCACCTGCCGGTTGCTGCTGTCCAGCTCCGGCAGGTAGCGCCGTCGGCCGAACACCGTCGAGGTGTAGCCGTCCTTGCGGGCCTGGTCGACGATGTCGCGCAGGTAATCCCGGATCCCGCCGAACCGGTTGAAGTACTGCTCCATCTGGACTTTGGCTTCTTCGGTCGAGATCTTCAGCTGGGCCGACAGGCCATAGGCGCTCAGCCCGTAGGCCAGGCCGTACGACATCGCCTTGACGCGCCGGCGCAACTCCGCGTTGACCTCGTCGATCGGGACGTCGAACGCGCGCGACGCCACGAACGAGTGCAGGTCCTCCCCCGTCCGGAACGCCTCGATGAGCCCTTCATCCTTGGACAGGTGCGCCATGATCCGCATCTCGATCTGGCTGTAGTCGGCGGTCATCAGCTCGGCGTAGCCCTCGCCCACGATGAACGCGTCGCGGATCTGCCGGCCGGCGTCAGTGCGGATCGGGATGTTCTGCAGGTTCGGCTCGGTCGACGACAGCCGCCCGGTCGCGGCGATGGTCTGGTTGAACGTGGTGTGGATGCGACCGTCGGCGGCCACGGACTTGAGCAGCCCGTCGACGGTCACCTTGAGCCGGGTGGCGTCGCGGTGCGTCAGCAGGTGCTCGAGGAAGGGGTGACCGGTCTTGTCGAACAATGTCTGCAGCGCATCGGCATCGGTGGTGTAGCCGGTCTTGGTGCGTTTGGTTTTCGGCATGCCGAGCTCGTCGAACAGCACCACCTGCAGCTGTTTGGGCGACCCCAGGTTGATCTGCTTGCCGATCACCTCGTATGCGGCGTCGGCAGCCTGGCGGATCTGCTCGGCGAATTCCCGCTCGAGGGTGTTCAGCTTCTCCAGATCGACGGCGATGCCTGCGTTTTCGAGCTTGGCCAGGACCGCCTGCACCGGCAGCTCCATCTGGCCCAGCAGCGACGACGAATCGATGCGGTCCAGCTCCGCGTCCAGCGCGTCGGCCAGGTCGGCGACCGCCCGGGCCCGCAGGATGACGGTCTGCACCGCCTGCTCGTCCACTCCCTCGCTGTCGTCGAGGAGCGAAAGTTGTTGTTGTTCAGGGTTATCGGCGCGCAGCTCGCGACGCAGATAACGCAGCGACAGGTCGTCGAGGGCGAAGCTGCGCTGTCCGGGCCGCACCAGATACGCCGCCAGCGCGGTGTCGGACGTGACACCGGCCAGCTGCCAGCCCCGACCCGCCAGGTCGTGCATCGCAATCTTGGCTTCGTGCAACGCCTTCGGCGCGCTCTCGTCGGCCAGCCAGGCGCCCAGCGCAGCCTCGTCGTCGGGCGTGAGGACGGCGGTGTCGATGTAGGCGCCGTCACCGTCGGCGGTGGCGATCGCCAGTGCGGTGGCATCACCGTCGTACACCCGGTGGGTGCCGACGACCGCGACACCGGACCGGGCGCCGGTCTTGGCGTGCTCGTCCAGCCACGCTGCCACCGCGCCGGGTTCGAGCTGACCGCCCCGGACATCGAACCCCTCGTCAACCTCGGGTTCAACGGCGGCCAGCGTGTCGAACAAGCGATCCCGCAGGACCCGGAACTCGAGGTCGTCGAACAGACGGTGGATCTGGTCGCGGTCCCACGGCTGTAAACGCAGTGTGTCGGGCGTCTGAGCCAGCGGGACTTCCTTGACCAGGTCGGTGAGTTCCCGGTTGAGGATGACGCTGGACAGGTTCTCGCGCAACGCATCTCCGACTTTGCCGCGCACCGAGTCGACGTTGTCGACCAGGCCCTGCAGCGAGCCGTATTCGATGATCCATTTCGAGGCGGTCTTCTCGCCCACTCCCGGGATGCCCGGCAGGTTGTCGCTCGGGTCGCCGCGCAGCGCCGCGAAGTCGGGGTACTGCGTCGGCGTCAGGCCGTACTTCTCGACGACGGCCTCAGGGGTGAACCGAGTGAGGTCGCTGACGCCCTTGCGGGGGTAGAGCACGGTGACGTCCGGGCTCACCAGTTGCAGCGCATCACGGTCGCCCGTGACCACCAGGACCCGGTAGTCCTCCTGCTCGGCCTGGGTGGCGAGCGTGGCGATGATGTCGTCGGCCTCGAAGCCGGGCTCGGCCAGGACGGTGATCCCCAGTGCGTTGAGCACTTCCTTGGTGATCTCGATCTGGCCGCGGAACTCATCGGGCGTCGCCGAGCGACCCTCTTTGTACTCCGGGTACTTCTCCTTGCGGAAGGTCTGCCGGGACACGTCGAATGCGGCGGCGACGTGAGTGGGCGCCTCGTCGCGCAGCAGGTTGATCAGCATGGCGGTGAAGCCGTAGACCGCGTTGGTGGTCAGCCCGTTCTTGGTTTTGAAGTTCTCGGCGGGCAGTGCATAGAACGCCCGAAAAGCGAGCGAATTGCCATCCAGCAGCAGCAGGGTCGGTTTCTGGTCGGTAGCGCTCGCCGTCACGCCATCACTCTATGCACCGCCCCCGACACTCAGTACCCGAGGAGCTTGCGGAATCGCTGTCCCACGGCCATCGACTGGCCCATTCGCTGCACCCACCCGTCGAGTGCGGCCTTGGTGTCGGCCGGATCCCAGCCACGTTCCTGGCCGAGGGCGATCATGCCTGCCTCGTCGGTGACACCGCGTTTCTGCGCGGCGAGGGCGAGTTCGGCGTAGTTGCCCAGCGAGATGCCGTTGATCGGCTCCCAGATCGGGTCATCGTCGGCTACTGACTTGTTCGACGGGCCGCCCAGCAGGGCCGGATCACTGAGTTTCTTGAAAAGTCCCATGCCACGAGTTCACCCCGCAGCATCGGCTACCGATCCCAATATCGGAACTGGAACACGTTTCAGTTCCACAGCGTGCATCGCATACGATGACCCCGTGCCAGCTTCTCCAGACGCCCCCGCGCAACTACCGGCGATCGACGGTTGGTGGGACCACGACGACGCCGGTGTGCCGCATCTGATCGGCGGCAAGTGCCCGCAATGCGGAACCTACGTGTTTCCGCCGCGGACCAACAACTGCCCCAACCCGGCGTGTGACAGCGATGTACTCGAGGCCGTCGCGCTGTCGCGCCGCGGCACGGTGTGGAGCTACACCGAGAACCGGTACGCGCCTCCCCCGCCGTATCCGTCGCCGGACCCGTTCGAACCGTTCGCGGTCGCCGCTGTCGAGCTCGCCGACGAGGGTCTGATCGTGCTGGGCAAGGTGGTCGAGGGCACACTGGCCGCCGACTTGAAGGTCGGTATGGAAGTGCAGCTGACCACGATGCCGCTGTACACCGACGACGACGGCACCGAGCGCGTCACCTACGCATGGGAGATCGCGAAATGAGCGCGGAACCGGTTTACATCCTCGGCGCGGGCATGCACCCGTGGGGTAAGTGGGGCCGCGACTTCACCGAGTACGGCGTGGTGGCCGCCCGCGCCGCACTGGCCGAGGCCGGCCTGGACTGGCGCCAGATCCAGCTCGTCGCCGGTGCCGACACGATTCGCAACGGCTACCCCGGTTTCGTCGCCGGTGCGACGTTCGCGCAGAAGCTCGGCTGGAACGGCATCCCGGTCACCTCGAGCTACGCCGCCTGCGCCAGCGGTTCGCAGGCCCTGCAGAGTGCACGAGCGCAGATCCTGGCCGGCTTCTGCGACGTGGCGCTGGTCATCGGCGCGGATACCACCCCGAAGGGCTTTTTCGCCCCGGTCGGTGGCGAGCGTCGCAACGATCCCGACTGGCAGCGGTTCCATCTGATCGGCGCCACCAACACGGTGTACTTCGCGCTGCTGGCGCGGCGCCGGATGGATCTCTACGGCGCGACGCTCGAGGACTTCGCCCAGGTGAAGGTCAAGAACGCCAAGCACGGGCTGAACAACCCGTACGCCCGCTACCGCAAGGAAGCCAGCGTCGACGATGTGCTGGCCAGTCCGGTGGTCTCCGATCCCCTTCGGCTGCTTGACATTTGCGCGACGTCGGACGGCGCGGCCGCGGTGATCGTGGCCAGCAAGGCGTTCACCGAGAAGCATCTGGGCTCGACCCAGGGTGTGCCCTCGGTGCGCGCGGTGAGCCTGCAGAGCCCGCAGTACCCGCAGCACCTGCCCGAATTGCCGGATATCGCAACGGATTCCACTGCGGTGGTGCCCGGTCCGGACCGGGTCTTCAAGGATCAGATTCTCGACGCCGCCTATGCCGAAGCGGGCATCGGTCCCGAGGACCTGTCGCTGGCGGAGGTCTACGACCTGTCCACCGCGCTCGAGCTCGACTGGTACGAGCATCTGGGTCTGTGCGCCAAGGGTGAGGCCGAGCAACTGCTGCGTAGCGGCGCCACCACGATCGGCGGCCGGGTCCCAGTCAACGCCTCCGGTGGTCTGGCCAGCTTCGGCGAGGCCATCCCCGCGCAGGCGATCGCCCAGGTCTGCGAACTCACCTGGCAGCTCAAGGGCCAGGCCACCGGCCGTCAGGTCGAGGGCGCCAAGGTCGGCGTGACCGCCAACCAGGGCCTGTTCGGCCACGGTTCCTCGGTGGTCGTCGCTCGCTAGGTGGCCGAGACCGTCGTCGTCACCGTCAAACCCGGCAGCCGCAAGGGGCCGCGGGTCGAGACCGCCGATGACGGGTCGCTGACGCTCTTCGTACGGGAGCCCGCCACCGAGGGCAAGGCCACCGAGGCCGCGGCCCGGTTGCTCGCCGAGCACTTGGGAGTACCGCGCAGCGCGGTGACGTTGACGGCGGGCGCGACGTCGCGGGTCAAGCGGTTTCGCGTCGACTAGTTTGCGTGCCGCCACCCCGCCACACCTCGACGGCGTCCTGCAGCGGCAAACCGAGTGCGTCGCACAGGCTTACGACGGTGCCGAAGCTGGGGCTGGGCAACCGGCCCACCTCGATCTTGCGCAACGTCTCCGGGGAGATACCCGCGTCTTTGGCGATCATCTCGGGTGCGCGGCCGGCCCGTGCCGTCCTGATCAACGCGCCGAGGCGCTGTCCGGCTCGGATCTGCTCGGGGCTCAGCGGTACGCGCACCATGCGGTCGAGTATACGGTATAAAAATACCGACGAAGGGAAACGCACTCCGATGATCGAACTCAAGACCGCCAAGGAAATCGACAAGATGGCCGTCACGGGTGACTTTGTGGCGCGCACCCTGGCGACCCTGGCCGCCGAGGCCGAACCGGGCGTTAACCTGATGCAGCTCGAACACCGCGCCAGGGCGCTGATCGACGAGCGCGGTGCGGTGTCCTGCTATTGGGACTACTCTCCGTCCTTCGGCCGCGGCCCGTTCCGCAACGTCATCTGCCTGTCGGTCAATGATGCTGTGCTGCACGGGCTTCCCTGGGACTACGTGCTGCGCGACGGTGATCTGCTCAAGCTGGACTTCGCCGTGTCGATCGACGGCTGGGTGGCCGACTCCGCGGTCACGGTGATCGTCGGCGACAACGCCGACGCCGCGGACACCGCACTGGTCGACTCCACCCGCCGCGCACTGGACGCCGGTATCGCGGCCGCGGTGCCCGGCGGCCGGCTCGGCGACATCTCGGCGGCCATCGGCGAGGTGGCCGCTGCCGCGGGCTACGCCGTCAACACCGACTTCGGCGGGCACGGGCTGGGCCGCACCATGCACGAGGACCCACACGTGCCCAACCGTGGCAAGCGCGGCCGCGGGATGGTGCTCAAACCCGGCCTGACGCTGGCGCTGGAGCCGTGGTGGGGACGCGGAACCAACCGGCTCACCGTCGACCCCGACGGCTGGACCCTGCGGGCCGCCGACGGCTCCAACACCGCACACTCCGAGCACACCATCGCCATCACCGAGCAGGGGGCGCGTGTACTGACCCGTGCGGCTTAGGCCACCCCGAGGTAGGCGGCGCGAATACTGTCGTCGGCCAACAACTCTCGGGCCGGACCGCTGCGTGTGATGGTCCCGGTCTCCAGGATGTAAGCGCGGTCGGACCGGGTAAGCGCCTGCTGGGCGTTCTGCTCCACCAGCAGCACGGTGGTGCCCTGCGCGTTGATCTCGGAGATGATCTTGAAGATCTGCGAGATGATCATGGGCGCCAGCCCCATCGACGGCTCGTCGAGCAGCAGCACACGCGGGCGCGCCATCAGCGCTCGGCCGATCGCCAGCATCTGCTGCTCCCCGCCGGACAGGGTGCCGCCGACCTGGGTCCGCCGCTCGGCGAGCCGCGGGAAGGTCTCGAACACCCAGTCCAGCCGCTCACGGCGCTCGGCCTTGCTGTCGAACTTGCGCCCGTAGCAACCCATTTCGAGGTTCTCGGTCACGCTCATCCCGGGGAACACGCCGCGGCCCTCGGGCGCCTGGATCAGCCCGTCGATCGCGCGCTGGTGGGCCTTGACCCGGCTGATGTCGCGGCCCTCGAACCACACGGATCCCCGCGACAGCGGCCGCAGCCCGGAGATGGCCCGCATCATCGTGGTCTTCCCGGCACCGTTGGAGCCGAGCAGCGTCACCAGCTCCCCCTGTCGCACCTCCAGCGAAACCCCGTGCAGCGCTTCGATTCTCCCGTAATGCACCACGGCGTCGCGGACCTCGAGCAGCGGCGCGTTCTCAGAGCTGGTCATCGGGCACCCCCAGGTAAGCGGCGATCACGGCCGGGTCGTCGCGGATCTCGGCGGGCAACCCGTCGGCGATCTTGCGGCCGAACTCCAGGACGACGATCCGGTCGGTGACGCCCATGACCAGTCGCATGTCGTGCTCGATGAGCAGCACGGTGTAGCCGTCGTCGCGGATGGCTTGGATCAGGTCGATCAGTGCAGCCTTCTCGCTGGGATTGAAGCCCGCCGCGGGCTCGTCCAGACACAGCAGCTTCGGCTCGGTGGCCAACGCCCGCGCGATCTCCAGTCGACGCTGGTCCCCGTACGGCAGGTTCTTGGCCTTCTCTTCGCCACGGTGCGCGATACCGACGAATTGTAGGAGCGCGGCGGCCTTTTCGATGGCGGAGCTCTCTTCGCGGCGATGCCGGGGTGTCCGCACCAGGGCGCCGGGCACCGACGTCTTGTGTCGCGCATCGGTGCCCACCACGACGTTCTCCAGCGCGGTCATCTCGCCCCACAGCCGGATGTTCTGGAAGGTTCTGGCGATTCCCCGCCGGGTGATCTGGTGACGTTTGATCCGGCCCAGCGGCGCCCCGTCGAAGGTCACCGAGCCCGAACTCGGCCGGTACACACCGGTGATCGCGTTGAAGCAGGTGGTCTTGCCTGCTCCGTTCGGACCGATCAGCCCGAGGATTTCACCGCGCTTGATCGCGAAACTCACCGAATCCAGAGCGGTCAAACCGCCGAACTTCACGGTGAGATCCTTCGTCTCCAGCAGGGTTTCGCCCTCGGCGACCACGGTGTCACGGTGGTAGGCGGCCAGTTCTTCGTCGATCTCGGGCTCGGTCATGCCGCCGCCTTGCTGTCATCGGCTCTGCTCAACAGTTTTCGGGCTCTATTGCCGTAGGTGAGCAGTTGCTGGCGCACCGGGAACAGACCCTGCGGCCGGAAGATCATCAGCACCACCAGTGCCAGGCCGAAGAACAGGTACTTCAGGTCGCCGAGGTTGATGCCCAGGAAGTGCACACCGAGCAGCCGGTTCGGCAGGTAGACGATCACGAACGCCCCGAAGATGACGCCGAGCTTGTTGCCCTGCCCGCCGAGGACGACCGCGCACAGGAACAGCATCGAGTTGATGATGTTGAACGTCGGCGGCGCGACGTATTGGACCTGCCCGGCGTACAGCGCCCCGGACAGTCCGCCGATCGCGGCGCCGATCACGAACGCCCACAGCTTGAACCGGAATGTGTTGACGCCCATCACTTCCGCGGCGTCCTCGTCCTCGCGGATGGCCACCCACGCCCGGCCCACCCGGCTGCGCTCGAGATTGCCGACCAACAGCAGGATCGCCACGATCAGGATCAAGCCGAGCCAGAACCACCACGTCCCGTAGTTCGCGTGGCCCGTCGAGTTACCGCTGGAGAAGACCCCCTCGGGCAGCTTGTCGGTCTGTCCGACTCGCGGATAGGCCACCCCGTTGAGGCCGCGGGAACCGTTGGTGACGCCGGACAGGTTGTCGGCGAGCAACCGGATGATCTCGCCGAATCCCAGTGTGACGATGGCCAGGTAGTCACCGCGCAGTCGCAACGTCGGGATGCCGAGGATCAGGCCGGCCAGCGCGGTGAACGCCATGGCAAGCGGCACGCACGACAGCCAGGCCCAGTTCTCGCTGAACGCGCCGCCGTCGCTGAGCTGATTCCACGGGCTGTCGGGACTGGTGAGCAGGGCCACGGTGTAGGCGCCGACGGCATAGAAGCCGACGTAGCCCAAGTCCAGCAGACCGGCCTGGCCGACGACGACGTTGAGGCCGATCGCGATGATCGCGACCATCGCGAACTGAGCCATGGTGCCGCCGAAGCTGATTCCCGGCGTGTCGAAGAACGGGGGCGGAAACAGCGGCGAGAGCGCCAGCAATGCGAAACCCAGTACTCCGAAGCCCCACTTTTGCACTCGGCACAGGCCCGCCCACCAGCCGCGCAGACCGTCGCCGGGAGCCAGTAGCCGGCCCGACCACTTTCCTGGCGTCTGCTCGCTCATGCCCGTGCCTTTCCGAGGCTTTCCCCGAGTATCCCGGTGGGCCTGATCAGCAGCACCAGAACCAGCAACACGAACGCGACGACGTCACGCCATTGGGTGCCGAACACCGCCTGGCCGTAGTTCTCCATGATGCCCAGCACCAGGCCACCCAGCAGCGCCCCGCGTAGGTTGCCGATGCCGCCGAGCACGGCCGCCGAGAACGCCTTGATACCCAACAGGAATCCGCCCGAGTAGATGATGCCCTGCGGCACCTTGACGGTGTACAGCAGCGCGGCCGCACCGGCCAGCAGACCACCGATCAGGAATGTCGTCAGGATGATGCGTTCCCGGGATACCCCCATCAGCGTCGCTGTAGTCGGGTCCTGAGCCACCGCGCGAATCCCGCGGCCGAACTTGGTCCGGTTGATCGCGATGTCGGTCAACGCCGCCAGGACCAGCGCCGCCGCGACGATCACCAGCGTGACGTTGGAGACCGTGGCACCGAAGATGTGGAACTGAGTTTTCGGCTGCACCAGGATGATCGGCTGCTGCGCATTGCTGCCGCCGTAGCCCTTGATGATCTTCGGCAGCACGAAATGCACGAATTCCTGCAGCACGAACGACATGCCGATGGCGGTGATCAGGAACGTCAGCGGTCGTGCGTTACGCCGCCGCAGCGGTCGATAGGCGATGAACTCCAAACCCATTGCCGCCGAACCGGATACCAGCATCGCGAACAACATGGCGATGCCCAGGTAGAGCACCGTCAGCAACACGCCCTTGCTGTAGGCGTTACCGCTGGGCGTGAAACCCAGAATCATGTCCAGGCAGAAGTAGGCGCCGAACATGCCGAACATGAAGATCTCGGAGTGCGCGAAGTTGATCAGCCGCAGCACACCGAACACCAGGGTGTAGCCGACGGCCACCAGCGCATAGATGGCGCCCCACGACAATCCGTCGATGGTCAACTGCCAGAAGCCGTCTCGCAGATTGTCGATGTTGAAACCGATGTCACTGGCGAGATACGTCATCTGGCCGAAGCTCTCGTAGACCATCTAGGCGGCAGCCTCCTTGGTGTCTGAAACGAGAACGCGTCCGAGCCTTGCGGTCCCGGACGCGTCTCGCGTATCGGCTACTGAACCTTGTAGATCCAGATCAGGGTGGTGGTGAGCTCACCCTTGTCGGTCCACTGGTACTTACGGGCCACACCCTGCCCGTTGTAGTTCTTCACCCAGTCGAGCAGGTCGGCCCGGGTGATCTTGCCTGCGTCGATGCCCTTCAGCAGGATCGTGCCGAGGTCGTAGCCCTCGGTGCTGTAGGTGCCGGGAGCCTGACCAAACTTCTTGGTGTACTCGTCGGCGAAGGAACCGGTGGCCGGCCCGCAGGGGCACGACAGGATGGCGTCCTTGGACGACTGGCCGGCCTGCTTCACGAACTCCGGATCCTTGGTGCCGTCGGCACTGACGAACTTGCCGGTGTAACCGCCGTCGCGCAGCTGCTGGACGAACGGCGCCGCCTCGGCGTAGTAGCCGCTGTAGAACACCGAATCCGGCGACTGGCCCTTGACCTGGGTGACCGCGGCCGAGAAGTCCTTATCGCCCTTCTTGACCGAGATCTTGCAGGCGTCGAGGGCCACCGGGCCGAGGGTCTCGCGGACCGCGGCCGCCAGACCGGTGCCGTAGTCGGTGCTGTCGTCGACGACGCAGACCTTGGTTTGCTTGAGCGTGTTCTTCAGGTAGTTGGCGACCGACGGACCCTGCACTCCGTCGTTGGCCAGGCCGCGGAAGAACGTCTTCCAGCCCTGCTCGGACAGCGTGACGTTGGTGGCCGACGCGGTGGCCGCGACCAGACCGGCCTGGTCGAAGACCCCGCCGGTGGCCTTGGTCTCGCCCGAGAACGCCGGTCCGACAAGGCCGATGGTGAACGCGTCGTCGACGATCTGCGGCGCGATCGCGGTAGCCTTCTGCGGGTCACCCTCGGTGTCGAACGGCTTCAGTTGCACCTGGCAGCCCGGATTGGCGGCGTTGTGCTTGTCGATCGCCAGCTGCACGCCGTCCTTGATGTTGATGCCCAGTGCGGCGTCCGGCCCGTTGAGCGCGCCGGCCATCGCGATGGACACCGGCGGGCAGGTGGCCTTGCCGTCGCCGGCCGGGTCGGCTGGGGTGGCACCTGCGTCGGGCTTGACCTCAGCACCGTTCTGGTCGATCTGAACCTGCTCGACGATCTTCAGGTCGCCCTGCGAGGAGCTCCCACCATTCGACGGGGACTGCTGGTTGCAACCGGCGATAGCCATGACCGCCAGCAACGTTGAACTAGCGGCGATTGCACTGCGTGTCGCGCGTCCGCGCACGTTTCACCTCCGGGTCAGTAGTTTCACGGCGCCGACATCGCAGACCACCATCCGGCCCACCCTCGACACTGCGGTAGAACATAACCAACCGGTGGCCGCAGCGCGTCATCTTGGCCAACGCCTGGCCGTGAGCATATTCCGGATCGCGGCAAACGGCGCGGTCAGAGGAAATGCAGAGTTAACGCGTCAATTCGACGCCGGATCCGCACCGGGCGTGTCGAGCGTCTCCAGCACCACCTCGGCGACCCGTTTCATGGTGGTCCGCCGGTCCATGGCGGCGCGCTGGATCCACTTGAACGCCTCGGGTTCGGTCATCCCCTGGTTGGCCTGCAGCAGACCCTTGGCCCGTTCCACCAGCTTGCGGGTCTCCAGCCGGTCCGACAGGTTGGCCACCTCGCGCTCGAGTTCGGCAATCTCGCCGAACCGGCTGACCGCGACCTCGATGGCCGGGATCAGATCGCTGATCGAAAACGGCTTCACCAGGTAGGCCATCGCACCGGCATCGCGCGCCTTCTCCACCAGATCGCGCTGGCTGAAGGCGGTCAGCACCACGATCGGAGCGATGCGCTTGCTGGCGATCTCGGCGGCCGCGTCGATCCCGTCGCGGCGCGGCATCTTGACGTCCATGATCACCAGGTCGGGGCGCAGCTGCTCGGCCAGCTCGACGGCTTCCTGGCCGTCGCCGGCCTCGCCGACCACCTCGTAACCCTCATCGCGAAGCATTTCGGCCAGATCCAGCCGGATCAACGCCTCGTCCTCGGCGATCAGCACGCGTCGGGCAATACGGTCTGGGGCGTCGGTCATGCAGACATTGTCGCGTGAACGGCCCCAAACAGCGACCGCGGGGCGCCGCGGCCGACCGGTTGGCGGCGCCGCTGCCGTCATCCACTATGGTGGGACACCGCCGTCGCGACGGCCTGCCCTCGTATCCCAACTGGCAGAGGAAACGGATTCAAAACCCGTGCAGTGTGAGTTCGAATCTCACCGAGGGCACCAAGAAAGACCAGCTCAGAGCATCATGGTCTGAGCTACACGAGAAGCGGATCCGCCCAAAAAGCAGCCGGTAGGCACAACAGCGGTAGGTCGCAGCTCATGCCCGAAGTCACACGTACAGCTCGGGCGAGTGGTCGACCTCTGATACCGGCCGCCACGGCATGGCGAGCAAATGTTAGCCCGCGCTAGCGAACCAGACGGCCCGGTGTGGGCATGCAAGCCGGGGCGTTTCTCTAGGCGCTTGACGCTCTCGGGAAAGCCGCCCGCCCTCGCAACCGCATGGGGGGTAATGCGGCGCGAGGGGCGGGCGGGTCCGACCCCCCAGGAGCGCGGTGGCAGGACAGTCCCCCAACGTCATAATTATCTATCACGTTAATAGTAGAGATGTTCGCCGAACGGACAGACGCGGGTGCTTCCGGCCGCATCATCGGGGCGAGGCCGTTTTGCTCAACGCATGCTCGATACCTTGCACCCCGAGCGTCGCGCGCGTGGTCGACGAACCGGTGCGGGTGTTTTGAGCGCTTCGTGACCGGGCCTCGGCGAAGGGCACATTGCGGGTAACGCTGGCAGCAGGACGGCCAGCGCGGAGATCGAAAGCCGGTCGGGGCGACGGCGCCAACGACGTCGAGGCGTCCAGAGCATGCGAGGCGAGCTATAGGAACGAAACGGGCCGCCACATCGTTTCACTAGCGAGACCGCGCTGCGGCCTGTCCCCCCTTGCCGCAGCGGGGTCTCCCTTCGCACGATGGATAGACGGTCCGAGTAGTTAACTACGTGCGCCCGTTACCCGTCTTCGCTTTTGGCTCAGAGTTAATCACCCTGGCCGCGTTGCGCTCCGACAAGCCGCCCGGCCAGGGTGAGCCCGCAGGCGTTGCCTTCTAACCCTGCGGGTCGGACCCTCGCCCGGGCTCCGTTGCGCTCCCCAGCCGCGCGGCCAGGGAGAGGTGGCCAGAGATGTCAGCGAACATGGCGTGCTACGCCGCGGCACGCGTAACGGAGTTCGACACAGAAGTCAGCGTTCCAGTAACGGCCCGGAGACAAGGCCAATGTGGACGCTGCGAGCCGGAAGGACGTGAATTGCGGACGGAGAGAACCACTTTCGGCTGACACCAATTGGGGCCCTTGCGAAAACAACCCAGGCTTATGGTGTCGATGGATTCGATCGGCCGAGAGACGGTCGCGTCAGCATCCTCTGTCGAATTACGGGTCACTTGTCGAATACATAAGCGGCCAAAGCTACCGTCACACCAACAAGCAGAACAATGAACAGAACCTTATAGATCAGGTATTGATCGCGCCGGAATGCGGACTTGACCCGCCTCCGGAGCCGCCTCAGCGTTCGCATGCCCCCTCCTTTGCTAAGTGAGAGGCCCGCCATGACGCATCTCCCCCTTATTGCACGAACATGGCGGGCCGTAAAGCGAAAGTTGCCTGTTCATCGGCATGCATAAACCGAAACGACGAGTGTTTCGCGTCACAGAATTGGCGCTTGCGCAAGGTAACTGATTTGGAGTTCGAGTAGCGACGACGCGTGTCCGCTGGGCCGGATTGGTCTGCCTGACGCCGGGCACGGAACCGCTCGGCAACAGCGTCGCCCCGCTGCGGACCCCAAGACGTTCGCCAATGCCCACAGTCGACAGCGGCGCCTCCGCGCGGCCCGGGGGTCCTGCTGATCTGCTAGCACCCCAGCCTCACTTCTATGCGCCGACTCGCGGACGAGTTCGCAGCTCGCGTGGCCGAATCGGCCAACACGCACCGGCTCGGAGGGTCTCGTGCTGGCGACATCGGCCGACGATATCCGCTAGATCATTGACAACGACGAATACCGGTACCGCCCGCTGGTCGCTCAGCAGATTTTCCCGGGCCAGGATGTCGGGCTCAAGTGTTCACGGTCGACGGCGAAGCAATCCTCGGCGCACCGCAAGTGCGCGAGGGCTCGACGGTCGCCCACCTCGACGCGTGTCAGGGTCCGGACCGGCAGGTGAGCTTCCTCGAGTGCAACCCCCGGATCTTGGCCGCGGTCGCTACTCGTACGGATGCGGCGCAAGCCGTGGTCGGTGGACCTACAACCGGCGCGGCCTGGCGCAGGGCTGCGCGGATCCGGTGCTGCTACTGCGCCGCTCTTCGACCGCTCCACGCGGCGAGAGTTTCAGGCCTGACTTACCGGATGCAGTTGTTGCCGACGATTTCCTTGCAGACCGCTCCCGGGGGCGCCGGGTTGACCGTTGGCGAGAACGAGTTCCCGCCGCCGGGGGTGACGGCCTTTTCGGTGGGCGACGGTGCCACGGTGGACGACGGAGTGGTCGTCGTCGACGACGGGGCTTCCTTCTCGTTGGGGCTGCAGGCGGTCAGCGCCCCCATCCCGACGATCGCGGCCCCGCCAGCAAAGAGTGCAATGTGGCGAGTCAAGCGCCCAGAGCTCATGTTCGTTCCCACTCCCCGTCGTCATCGGCCGATCCGGTACGGCCTGGTCAGGCGAGCATACCCATCGGCAAACTTTCGGCAGGCGCAAATCGCGCATCTTCCGACGAGTCGATCAGCCGATCCCGATCACCAATCCGCCGCCCCAGAACGGCCAACCCCAGTTCGGCGTGGCGATCGTCCCCGGCGAGGTGGTGATCTGCGCGTTGCCCGGACTCTGACAGACCGTCGTGGTGGTGGGTCCCACGTTCGTACACGTGGGGCTGCCGGAAGCCGTTGCGGCTACGCCCATTCCGGCGAGCAGTATTGCCGCGAAGAACAGCAGGGTTCCCGCCACCACATGCCATAGGCGGATACCACGGGTCTTCATCGCAGTTCTCTCAATACAGGTCGATACGGCGATCCGACAGCAGGTCGACGTACTCCGTCAGTGTCTTGTCGTGCGTCGCCGACAGGTCGACGTCGGCGATGGCCAGCCCGGGCCCCGCGCCGGCCTCCGCGACCACCCAGCCGTCGGGGTCGACGATCACGGACCCCTCGGTCCACGGTTGATTGCGCTCCACGCCCGCGCGATCACACACCGCGACGACCACCCGATTGAGCCTCGCGGTCGACATCGCCGTGATCACCTCACCCGGCCGCTCCCCCTCCGGGCGCGGGAACAATGGCCAATTCACCGGCGCCGCAATCAATTCCACGCCATCGACCGCCACCCGGCGGGTCACCTCACCGAACTCCAGGTCGTAGCAGACCATCACCGCGATCGCACCGTGGCGGGTCTTCAACACCGGCGGCAGCTCGCCGCCACGGGTGAAGATCAGCTTCTCCCGGTCCCACAGGTGCGTCTTGCGGTAGGTGGCGATCGGCCCCTCGCGGTCCAGCGCCAGCGCGCTGTTGTAGAGCAAGCCGTCGTCGCCGAGCTCGCAGAACCCGCCGATCACGATCGCGTCCCCGGCGGCCGAGCGCCACGCCTCGAAGGCAGGGTCGGTCGGGCGCAATGCCACCGAGCGAGCTTCGTCGGCGTCGGTGAACATGTAGCCCGATGTCGCCAACTCGGGCAGCACCACCACGTCCGCACCCTGGGCGACGGCGTCGGCGACGGCGGATGCCGAGAGCTCGATGTTGGCGTCCAGCGCGAGGATGGTCGGGTCGATCTGCGCACAGGCAATGCGGGTCACTCTTGCAGGTTAGCGCCGCTGCACCAGCCGTGCAGATAAGCTGCCGACGTGGGCACCCTGCGAAAATGCGCCGGTTCGGTGCCGTCGGACGGGCCGGCCCAGCGCGCGGACTGCGAGCGCATGCAGCGCCGCACGCCGGCCCGAAACCTGCACTGGGCGGAGTCCATCAAACGCAGGCAACGGGTGCTCAACATCGCGGCGTCGATGGCCGCCGTCGTCACCGCCGTCGTGGGGATCCTGCAGTTCATCACCGGGGAGCACCTGGTGGTCATCGGGTTGGTCAACCTCGGCACCGCGGCGATCTTCGGGATCATCCCGCTGCTGCACCGGTTCGGCGACATCATCGCCGCGCTGGCCTTCGTCTTCTTCGCCTTCGTATCGCTGACCATCGTCGGCTGGCAGGTCGGCACGGACTCCGGCATCCAGTTCTACTACCTTGTGTCGGCATCACTGGCGGTGCTGGTGCTCGGCGTCGAACACGTCGTGCTGGCGTCGACGGTCGTCGCGATCGGCGCCGGGTTGACCATCGCATCGCAGTTCCTGGTTCCCGGCGACACCGGTATCCAGCCGCGCTGGCTGGTCAACGCCGGCTTCGTGATCACCACGGTGTCCGCGTGCGTGATGATCTTCGCGACGGTCTGGTACGCCATGCGGGAGGTCTCGCGTGCCGAAGCCGCAATGGAATTCGAGTACCTGCGCTCGGAAGCGCTGCTGGCCAACATCCTGCCGGCCACCATCGCGGCACGGCTGAAGGATCCCGCCCGCGGCGTGATCGCCGACCGGTACGACGACGCCTCCATCCTGTTCGCCGACATCGCCGGCTTCACCGAACGGGCCAGTCAGATTCCGCCGGCCGAGCTGGTGCGCTTCCTCGACCGGCTCTACACCACCTTCGACCGGCTCGTCGACAAGCACGGCCTGGAGAAGATCAAGACCACCGGCGACTCCTACATGGTGGTCAGTGGTGTGCCCGAATCCCGGCCGGATCACGTCGAGGCACTTGCGAATCTCGCCCTGGACATGGCCAAGGCGGTCCGAGATCTGCGCGATCCCAATGGCCAGCCCGTGCCGTTGCGGATGGGGATGGCTGCGGGCCCCGTCGTCGCCGGCGTGGTCGGCGCCCGCCGGTTCTTCTACGACGTGTGGGGCGACGCGGTCAACGTCGCCTCGCGGATGGAGACCACCGACCCGGAGGGTCGAATCCAAGTGCCCCAGGATGTCTACGAACGGCTGCGGGACCGCTTCGTCCTCGAGGAACGCGGCGACGTCGACGTCAAGGGCAAGGGCCTGATGCACACCTGGTATCTGGTCGACCGCCGGGCACAACCTGCCCCGGACAGCAATCGACCCGCCCAGGAAGAGACTGGGCGGGTCGAAAGTCCAACCGGCTAGACCTTGCGGTTCTCCGACTTGAGCAGCCAGGCCAGCTTCTCCAGGCCGTCGATCATCTGGTGCAGCTGATCGGCGGTGGTGGGGTCCTCGGCGTCGACGGCGTCGTGGACGTCGCGCATGGTGTCCACGACGGCGTAGATCGCGGTGGTCACCAGGTCGACCACCTCAGTGGTGTTGTGTTCGTAGCCGGGGATTTGCGGGACGCTCGTGGTGGCCGCGACCGTGTCGGAGCGGCCGTCGGGTACCGCGTCCAGTGCGCGCATGCGCTCGGCGATCGTGTCGCTGGCTTCACGGGCGAAGTCGACGAGTTCGTCGAGCTGTAAGTGCAAGTCGCGGAAGTTCGTTCCCACGACGTTCCAGTGCGCCTGCTTGCCCTGCAGGTGCAATTCGATGAGGTCCACCAGCACTCGCTGCAGGCTGGCCGCCAGTTCGGGCGAGGCGTGGAATCCGGTTACTTCTGCGGAGTTTCGTCGTTGTCCGGTCGCTGTCGTCATGCTCTATGCAACGCCGACGTGACAGGCATTCCTGCCCGGAATTCCTGTCATCCTCGTCACGCCAGGGGCTACATCACCTTTGATAGGAAGGCCTTGGTGCGGTCGTGCTGCGGGTTGCTCAGAACCTCCCGCGGTGGCCCGCTTTCGACGATCACCCCGCCGTCCATGAACACCAACTCGTCGGCGACCTCACGGGCGAAGCCCATCTCGTGGGTCACCACGACCATCGTCATGCCCTGACTGGCGAGCTTTTTCATCACGCCGAGCACTTCACCGACGAGCTCGGGGTCCAGCGCCGACGTCGGCTCGTCGAACAGCATCAGCTTCGGTTCCATCGCCAGTGCGCGCGCGATGGCCACCCGCTGCTGTTGCCCGCCGGAGAGTTGCGCGGGATACGCATCGGCCTTGTCGGACAAGCCGACCTGGGCGAGCAATTCGCGGGCCCGCGCGACGGCCTGGGCCTTCTTCACGCCCTTGACCTGAACCGGCGCCTCGATGATGTTGGCCAGCGCGGTGCGATGCGGAAACAGGTTGAAGTGCTGGAAGACCATCCCGACGTCGCGACGCTGTTTGGCAGCATCGCGTGGCGACATCTCGTACAGCTTGTCACCCCGCTCGCGATACCCGACCAATTCCCCGTCGACGTAAAGCCTTCCGGCACTGACGGTTTCGAGGTGGTTGATGCACCGCAAGAAGGTCGACTTGCCGGAACCCGACGGGCCGACCAGCACCAGCACCTGCCCGCGGTCCACCGACAGCGTGACACCCTTGAGCACCGACAGGGCCCCGAAGTCCTTGCACACCCGCTCGGCGCGCACCATGGGTTCGCCGGTCATACGTGTCCCGCCTCCGTGCCGGTCTGCGCCTTCGCCAGCGCCTCGAGCTGTTTGGACGTCAGCCGCCGGGATATGCCTCGGGAGAAATACTTTTCGAGGTAGTACTGCCCCACCATCAACACACTGGTGACCACCAGATACCAGGTTGCGGCCACCAGCAGCATCGGCACCGGCTCGAACGTCCGGGCCGCGATCTCCCGCGAGGCGATGCTGTACAGGTCATACGAATAGGGCACCGCCGTCACCAGCGACGTGGTCTTCAGCATGCTGATCACCTCGTTGCCGGTGGGCGGGATGATGACCCGCATCGCCTGCGGAAGCACGGTGCGGCGCATCGTCATTGCCCACGACATACCCAACGCGGTCGACGCCTCCGACTGCCCCTCGGGCACCGAGGTGATTCCGGCGCGGATGATTTCGGCCATGTAGGCCGCCTCGTTGAGCCCGAGTCCGATGACCGCCAGCAGGAACGGGATCGACAGGTCCTGCAGGTCCAGATGAAAGAACGACGGACCGAACGGAATACCGAGCTGGATGTTCTGGTAGATCGTCGGGATCAATCCCCAGAACACCAACTGCACGTACACCGGAGTACCGCGGAATATCCACAGGAAAACCCATGCCACAGCACCGAATACGGGGTTGGGCGACAGTCGCATCACCGACAGGATCACACCGAGCACGATGCCCAGCACCATCGCGTAGACGGTCAGCTGCAGCGTGTTGAACACGCCGAGCATGATGCGGTCGTTGAACAGGTACTCGCCGTAGGTGGACCAGCCGTAGGCGGGGTTGGTGGCCGCGCCATACAGGAAGAGTCCGAGCAGGACGACGATGACGGCCGCCCCCACCCACCGCCACGGATGACGAAGTGGGACCGCGTTGATGGCAGGTGGGGCCGACTCGTCGACAGCCATATCGGTTAGCTGGTCCCCCCGTTGATGACGGGCTTGGTGACCATTCCGGCCTCGACACCCCAGTTGCTGGCGATCGTCTTGTAGTCACCGGTCGAGATCAGGTGCTCGAGGGCCTTCTGCAGCGACGCGGCCAGGGGCGAGCCCTTGGCCACCGGCCAGCCGTACGGTGCCGAGTCGAAGATCTCGCCGGCGGCTTCGAGCTTGCCGTTGCTCTGCTTGATGGCGTACGCGGTCACCGGCGAATCCGCCGACATGGCGTCGGCCTGGCCTAGCACGACGGCGTTGGTGGCGGCGTCCTGCCCGTCGAACTTCAGGATCTCGATGGCCGGCTTGCCGGCGTCGGTGCACGCCTTGCTCTTCTTGGGCAGCTCGTCGGTTTCCTCGGTGGTGGTCGCCTGCACGGCAACCTTCTTGCCGCACGCGTTGTTGGGGTCGATCGGCGAGCCGGGTCGCTGCGCCCACAGGATGCCCGCGTTGAAGTAGTCGACGAAGTCCACCGACTGCTGACGTTCCTTGGTGTCGGTGAACGACGACATACCGACGTTGAAGGTGCCCTGCTGGATCGACGGGATGATCTTGGCGAAGTCCGCCTCGCGGAAGTCCGCAGTCAATCCCATCGTGGAGGCGATCGCATTCATCAGATCGACGTCGAAGCCGACGATCTTGCCGCTGGGATCCTTGAATTCGTTGGGCGCGTAGGGGATGTTCACGCCGACGACCAGCTTGCCCGACTTCTTGATCTCGTCGGGAACGGTCGCGGCGATCTCGTCGACCTTCTGCGCCTTGGCCGCCGTGGTCGCGGTCGACGGGCCTGCGCCGCCCGAGTCGTTCTTGCTGCTGCAGCCCGATAGGGCCATGACGCCCGCCACGGCTACCACTCCGGCAATGCGACACCAGTTCTGCACGGTTGCCTCTTTCTCTCGACTGCATCCGGGCTGTCCCGCCCGAAACTAATGGCCGGTTGGGCGTTTTGTACTCCCGGTAACGGAACAGTAGTAGCACCGTAACCATCTGGCAGCGGAACCTGATCTTCCCCCGATGAACTGCCCAGACGCGCCAATCCTCTGTGCGACACTTCGGCCATGACTACTACCTCTGCCCCGCCGCTGCTGCCGCATCTGTGGAAGTCGGTCCTGCTGTCGGGCGTGTTGTCGCTCGCCCTTGGCGTCCTGGTACTCGTCTGGCCGGGAATCTCGATCCTCGTCGCGGCGATCTTCTTCGGCGCCTACCTTCTGGTCACCGGCATCTCGCAGGTGTTCCACGCCTTCACCCTGCATGTGTCGGCCGGCGGCCGGGTCATGCTGTTCATCAGCGGCGCCGCCGCCCTGATTCTGGCGGTGCTGTGCTTCCGCAGCATCCAGAACTCCATTCTGCTGCTGGCCATCTGGATCGGCGTGGGCTTCATCTTCCGCGGCGTCGCCACCGCGGTGTCCGCGATCAGCGATCCGGACACACCGGGCCGTGGCTGGGAGATCTTTGTCGGCGTGATCAGCCTCCTCGCCGGCATCGTGGTGCTGGCGTCGCCGTTCCCGTCCCTGGCCACCCTGACCCTCGTGGTCGGCATCTGGCTGGTCGTGATCGGAGTCTTCGAGATCGTGGCGAGCTTCGGAATCCGCAAGGCGTCGAAAGACATCGGACAACGGATCACCGCCGCTCAGACCTAGGATCCTCGTCACAAAAGGCCAAAAGGCTCTAGCGCGAACGGCGCGGACCGCTACTACACTCTGTCGTAGATAGGCGATCCGCGCCTTTCGCGTTCCTTGGAGAGTTCCGCGATGAGTGCTCTTGACGTGTCCCGGTGGCAATTCGGAATCACGACGGTCTACCACTTCATCTTCGTCCCACTGACCATCGGGCTGGCGCCGCTGATCGCGATCATGCAGACGATCTGGGTGATCACCGACAACCCGGCCTGGTACCGGCTGACCAAATTCTTCGGCAAGATCTTCCTGATCAACTTCGCGATCGGCGTTGCAACCGGCATCGTCCAGGAGTTCCAGTTCGGGATGAACTGGAGTGAATACTCCCGCTTCGTCGGCGATGTGTTCGGCGCGCCACTGGCGCTCGAAGGCCTGGTCGCGTTCTTCCTGGAGTCGACCTTCATCGGCTTGTGGATCTTCGGCTGGACCCGGCTGCCGCGGTGGCTGCACCTGACGTCCATCTGGCTGGTGGCCATCGCCGTCAACCTGTCGGCGTTCTTCATCATCACCGCGAACTCCTGGATGCAGCACCCGGTGGGCACCCGGTTCAACCCGGCGACGGGTCGCGCCGAACTGCAGAGCATCGTCGAGTTGTTCACCAACAACACCGGAATCGCGGCGTTCTGGCACGCGGTGGCCGCATCGTTCCTCACCGCGGCGACGTTCGTGGCGACGGTGTGCGCCTGGTGGATGGTGCGGGCCAAGGGAGCGCCGGACGCCACCGCCCTCTACCGTCCCGGTGCGATCCTCGGCTCGCTGGTGGCGCTCGTGGCGTGTGTCGGCCTGTTCTTCACCGGCGACGTGCAGGGCAAGCTGATGTTCCACCAGCAGCCGATGAAGATGGCCGCGGCGGAATCGTTGTGCCACACCGAAACCGATCCCAACTTGTCGCTTCTGACCGTCGGCACGCACAACAACTGCGACAGCATCACCCGCGTCATCGAGGTGCCGTTCGCACTGCCGTTCCTGGCCGAGGGCAAGTTCAGCGGCGTGACGCTGCAGGGCACGAACGACCTTCAGCAGCAATATGAACAGCGGTTCGGCCCCGGCTGGTATGTGCCGAATCTGTTCGTCACGTATTGGGCCTTCCGCGCCATGATCGGCCTGATGGCGGTGCCCCTGCTATTCGCGCTGACCACGCTGTGGCTGACTCGGCGCGGCCGCGTCCCGGGCGCAAGGTGGTATTCGCGCTTCGCGCTGTGGACGATTGCGACCCCGTTCCTGGCGTCCATCGCCGGCTGGGTGTTCACCGAGATGGGCCGCCAACCATGGGTGGTCGCGCCCAACCCCGATGGCGACCAACTCGTCCGGCTGACCGTGCGCCAAGGCGTGTCCTTGCACGGGCCGGGTCTGGTCTGGGTGTCGCTGATCTCGTTCACGTTGATCTACGCGGTGCTGGCCGTGGTGTGGTTCTACCTGATCCGCCGCTACGTCACCGCGGGCCCGCTCGAACACGACGCCGAACCGGCGCCGCCTACCCCACCCGGGGACGACGAAGTCGCACCCCTGTCGTTCGCCTACTGAGGAGACAATCATGGGGCTGCAACAGATTTGGTTCGTCATCGTGGCCGTGCTGTTCCTGGGCTTCTTCGTCCTGGAGGGCTTCGACTTCGGTGTCGGTATGGTGATGGCGTGGCTGGGCCGGATCGGCAAGGGCGATAACGAGAGTCACCGCAGGGCGGTGCTCAACACAATCGGTCCGGTCTGGGACGGCAACGAGGTGTGGCTGATCACCGCCGGCGGAGCGATGTTCGCGGCCTTCCCGCACTGGTATGCCACCGTGTTCTCGACGTTGTACCTGCCGCTGCTGGTGATCCTGCTGTCGATGATCGCGCGCATCGTCGCCATCGAATGGCGCGGCAAGATCGACGACCCGAAGTGGCGGCGGTGGTGCGACATCGGCATCGCGACCGGGTCGTGGCTGCCTGCGATCCTGTGGGGTGTCGCCTTCGCGATCCTGGTCAACGGGTTGCCGGTGGGGCCGGACAAGAATGTCACGGGGCTGTCCATCACCGATGTGCTGAATCCGTACACGCTGCTCGGTGGGTTGGCCACCTGCTCGCTGTTCTTGTTCCACGGCGCGGTGTTCCTGGCGCTCAAGAGCGGCGGCGAGGTGCGTGGCGATGCGGTGCGGGTGGCCCGCACGCTGGCCCTGCCCGCCACTGTGCTGGTCGGCGCGTTCGGCCTGTGGACCCAGTTGGCACATGGCAAGTCGTGGACGTGGGCGGTCCTGGCCGTCGCGGTGATCGCCCAGCTTGCCGCAGTCTCGGCCGCGTGGGGCGCGCGGGAGGGCTGGGCGTTCTTGGCGACGACGATCGTCGTCGCCGCGGTGGTGACGCTGCTCTTCGGGTCGCTGTACCCGAACCTGGTGCCGTCGACCATCAGCCCGGCCTACGACCTGACGATTTTCAACGGATCGTCCAGCCCGTACACCTTGAAGGTGATGACTTGGGCCGCAGCGATATTCACTCCGATCGTGCTGGTCTACCAGGGCTGGACGTACTGGGTGTTCCGTAAACGGATCTTCGCTGAGTCGATTCCGAAGTCGGTCGGCCTGCCCCGCAGGCGCGTGCCCTGAGCACCGACCGGCGGCGGTCGGGCCCGCTGGACCCACGTCTGTGGCGGGCCTCGTCAGCCGTGCGCCGGTATCTGGTCGCGACGGTCGGCTGCGGCACGCTGATTGCCGGCTGCGCCATCGCCGGCGCCGTGATCCTCGGCCATCTGGTAGCCGGTGTCATCACCGATCCGGCCACCCGCAACCTGGCGCACTGGCGCACCGAACTGGCGATCCTGGCCGCGCTGTGGCTGTTTCGGGCGCTGATCCAATGGCTGCAGGGACGACTCGGTCAGCGCGGCGCCAGCGCGGTGATCGCCGACCTCGGCGGCCGGGTGCTGCGGACGGTCACCGCCTTGCCGCCTGGTGAACGCAACCTCCAGCGCGACGATGCCGCCACGGTGGTCACCAGTGGACTCGATGGCCTGCGGCCCTATTTCACCGCATACCTCCCGGCCCTGTTCCTGGCGGCGATCCTGACCCCGGCCACGGTGATCGTGATCGCGGTCAACGACATTCAATCCGCGGCGATCGTGCTGGTTGCCCTGCCGCTCATCCCGATCTTCATGGTGCTGATCGGACTGGCCACCGCCGAACGGTCGGCCGCCGCACTGGAAGCGATGACCACACTGCAGGCCCGACTCCTGGACCTCATCGCCGGCATCCCCACCCTGCGCGCGCTCGGCCGCGCTGATGGCCCGGCCGAGCGCATCGCCACACTCGGTGCCGCTCATCGCCGTTCGGCGATGGCCACCCTGCGCATCGCCTTCCTGTCCGCACTGGTACTCGAGCTCATCGCCACGCTGGGTGTGGCGCTGGTCGCGGTCAGCATCGGACTGCGACTGGTGTTCGGCGAGATGAGCCTGGCGGCCGGACTGACGGTATTGCTCCTGGCGCCCGACGTGTTCTGGCCGCTGCGCCGCGTCGGTGTCGAGTTCCATGCCGCGCAGAACGGAAAGGCCGCTTCCGACAAGGCGTTCGCGTTGATCGAACAGAACCCCGAGCCACCGGCGGGCACCCGCACCGTCTCGGCCGCCGGCGCGGAAATCGTCCTCGACGGGCTCAGTGTCGCCGGGCGCGACGGCCTGTCGCCGCACCAGCTGTCCGGCCGGGTACTGCCCGGCGAGGTCACCGTGCTCACCGGCGCCAACGGCGCGGGCAAGACCACCACCCTGCTCGCGATCGCCGGACTGCTCACCCCGACAAACGGCCGGGTGACCGTCGACGGTGTCGACGTCGACGAGCTCGACCGCCCGGCCTGGTGGCGGCAGCTGGCCTGGCTTGCGCAACGCCCGGCGATCATCCCGGGGACCGTCGCGGACAACCTGACGCTGTTCGGCCCACTCACCGACACGCAAAGCGCCTGCGATGCAGCCGGTTTCACCGAGGTGCTGAACACCCTGCCCGACGGCATGGACACCGTGCTGGGCCGCGGCGGGGTGGGTCTGTCGCTGGGCCAGCGGCAGCGGCTGGGCCTGGCCCGCGCTCTGGGCTCCCCCGCGCCCGTGCTGCTGCTCGACGAACCCACCTCACATCTCGACGAGGCCACCGAACACACTGTGCTGCAGGCGATCCGCAACCGCGCAGCGGGTGGGGCCACCGTCATCGTGGTCGCGCACCGCGACAGTGTGGTACGGATCGCCGATCACGTCATCGCGGTGGAGGCCGATCAGTATGCCCGCATTTGACCGGCGGCGGCTGCTGCTGGCCATCGCCCTCGGCACGCTGGCACTGGGCAGCGCGCTGGCCCTGGCCGGGGTGTCGGCCTGGCTGATCACCCGTGCCTGGCAGATGCCGCTGGTGCTGGACCTGTCGATCGCCGTGGTCGCCGTCCGCGCGCTGGGCATCTCCCGGGGCGTGTTCGGCTACTGCGAACGACTGGCATCGCACGACACCGCGCTGCGGGCGGCTGACGGTGAACGCACCGAGATCTACCGACGGCTGGCCCACGGCCCGGCCGACGTGACGGCGCGACTGCACAGCGGTGACCTGCTGACGCGAGTCGGCACCGACGTCGACACCGTCGCCGACGTCGCCGTCCGCGCCTACGTCCCGATCGGTGTCGCTGCCGTGCTCGGTGTGGCCGCCACGACCGTCATCGCCATGATCTCCCCCGCCGCGGCCGTCGTCCTCGCGGTGTGCCTGCTGATCGCGGGTGTGCTGGCGCCCGGGTTGGCCGCGCGGGCGGCACGCGCCCAGGAAGAGGTCGCCCGCAGGCAACAGTCCGATCGCGATATCGCCGCCGTCACCGCACTCGAGCATGCCGCCGAGCTGCGGGTCGCCGGCCGGCTACCGGCCGTGATCGCCGAAGCCGAAGAGCGGCAGCGTGATTGGGGCTCTGCGATCGACCGGGCGGCCGCCCCCGCCGCTGCGGCGGCCGCGGTGCCGACGCTGGCCGTCGGGGCCGGCGTCATCGGAGCCGTCGTCGCCGGAATCGGCATCGCCGCGCACACCGCACCCACCACGCTGGCGGTGCTGATGTTGTTGCCGCTCTCGGCATTCGAGGCGACCGTCGCGCTGCCGGGCGCGGCCGTCGCACTGACCCGCGGGCGAATCGCCGCCGCACGACTGCGGGACCTGCTCCCCGCGCCCGCCACGCAGGCGACCGTCACCCTCACCGCACCCGCCGAGACACCGGTCCTGCGAGCCGACGTGCGGGCCGGCTATCCCGGCGGCCCCGTGGGCGAGCACGTCACCCTGACGTTGCAACCCGGTGCCCGCTTGGCGATCACCGGCCGCAGCGGCGCGGGCAAGACCGCGCTGTTGATGACGCTGGCCGGGCTGATCCCGCCGATTGACGGCACCGTCACCATCGACGACACACCGACCGGCGAGCTCACCGAATCTCAATTACGCAGCGCCATCAGCTATTTCGCCGAAGACGCTCACCTGTTCAGCACCACCGTGCGGGACAACCTCCTGGTGGCGCGAGGCGACTGCACCGACTCAGAGCTCACCGATGCGCTGGCCGCGGTGGGCCTTGACGAGTGGCTGTCCGGCCTGCCCGACGGGTTGGGCACCGTGCTCGGTGGCGGTGCGGCCGCGGTGTCGGCGGGTCAACGCCGCCGGCTGCTGCTGGCGCGGGTATTGCTGTCCCCGGCGCCGATCGTGCTGCTGGACGAGCCGACCGAACACCTCGATGCGGCCGACGGCCAACGCATCCTCACCGCCCTGCTCGACGGCCGGCTGCTGGGCCCACGACGCACCGTGGTGGTCGCCAGTCATCAACTTGGTATCGACCTCGCCTGTCCGCGACTATCGATCGGCCACGACAGGTAACGTGCAATCCATGACTGAGCCCCCAGAGCAGGCACCTCAGCAGCCCACCCCGCCGCCGCAGCAGGCCGCGCCGCCGCCACCTCCGCCCGGCTATCCCGCCCCGCCGTACGGCCAGTATCCCGGCGGCTATCCGCCGGCCCCGCCGCAGCCGTATTCCGGCTACACACCGCCGCCCACCGGCCCGCGCAACGGCCTGGGCGTCACCGCGCTGGTCATCGCGATCGTCGCGCTGCTGTCGTCGTTCTCCGTGGTCGGCGGCATCATTCTGGGCATCGTCGCGGTGATCATCGGCTTCGCCGGCCGCAGCCGCGTCAAGCGCGGTGAGGCCAACAACGGCGGCGTGGCGCTCGCCGGCATCATTCTCGGTTTCCTCGCGATCATCGTCGGCCTGGCGTTCATCGCCGTCTGGGTCGGCGTGTTCAAGGAAGTCGGCGCCACCGACTACATCGACTGCCTGCAGAAGGCCGGCCAGGATCAGCAGCAGGTCCAGCAGTGCGCCGACGAGTTCAAGCAGTCCGTGGAAAACAAGTTCAGCGTCACGTTGACGCCGACGCCGTAGGAGGAAGCTGCCGCCGCCGCGGCACGAACTCCAGCGAGAGCAGCACGACCAGAAGCGGCAGCACCTGACTCAGCGGCAGCAGCACGTAGCGGCGATCGCCGAGGGCGTGGAACTTGCGCAGGTAGCGGTACAGCGACTCCAGCGCGATCAGCGAGTCACCGAGGTGGATCGCCGTGTAGAAGAACGTGCTGAGCGCCCCGCGCTGCTTGTCGTTGAAGATCTCCGGAAACGCGGCGAACGCCAAGGAAAGACGTTGTGTCCCAAGCTGTTTCATCGCTTGGATCATGTCGACCGAGAGCCGCTCGTCGATACCGTTCGGGGCGCCGCGGCGCCGCCACGGGATGTCGAGGGTGACATCAGTGCCGCCGCCGGCCACCGCGTACCGGTGGAATCCCTGCACCCGGCCGGCCTTGTCCCGCGCGATGATCAGCAGGACGCCGGGATAGCGACCGGTCAACGCTCCGTCGAGGATCATCGAGAAGCCGCGCTCGGTGCGCGCCCCTTTCGCCGACGACAGCAGCACGTCGGTGAGTTCGGCCTGTCGTCGGTCGTCCAGTCCCTGCTCGGCGACGATCTCGGTGCTGATGCCGAAGTTGTGGGTGCGCTGGACTGCCTGACGCAGGTTGCGGAACTTGCGGCCCACCATGTCGAAGGACGGCACATCGATCACGACGTCGCGGCCGATCGGCACCGGCCGCAGTGTCCGCCCGATCACCGCGGGGTCCCGCCACAGCCCGAGCCGGCGCTCGCTGCAACCCAGCACGACCACGCGCCAACCGTGGGTGTGGCACATGCCGACGAAGTCGCCGACCAGCTCCTCGAATCGGAGTTCGTCACCGATCGGGTCACCGCTGACTACGGCGTAGCCCAGCCGGGTGCGGTAGGCGATCGCGGCGGTGCCGTCCGCGCTGAAGAAATAGCTCTTGAGGGTCTGCATCGCGAACGGTGCCACCGGATCACCGCGGGTCGCCTCGACCAGCGCCCACACCCGGGCCAGCTGCGCCGGCTCCGGCCGCGCGGTCATCGGCCACATCAGCAGCAGCCCCGACATCGCGACCAGCACATCGCCGGTGACGTCGAAGGCCAGCAGATGCGCGGCGAAGCCGGCCAGCACCGCGATCGCGGCCGCGATCGCATGCGCGGCGGTCACCGGCCGGCCCAGGAAGATGCCGCGGGCGATCAGGGCGACCGCGGCCAGGATCGTCAACGACCAGGCGACGCGGCTGTCGGCATGCCAGTGCGTGTGGTGGTGGTGTGCGCGGATCATCAGCACGGTGAGCCAGCTCGTGGCGATCAGCAACGCCAGTGCACCCACCCAGCGAGCAGCCAGGGTGTCGACATGCACGACAACCCGTTCTCTGGCGCGCAGGCGCTGCGCGACCTGAACCGGCGGTTCGGTCACACGAGGAACAATACGCCCGCTATCAGGCATTTCCTGGGAAGTGCTTGACGATTCCTTCTTGGGTCACGGTGGCCACCACGTCCCCGGAGGGGCTGAAGAAGTGGCCGCTGCCCAGGCCGCGCGATTCGGCGGCGGCCGGTGAATTCGTCGAATAGAGCACCCAGTCGGAGAAATCGACCTGCCGGTGGAACCACAGTGAATGGTTGACCGTGACGGCGAAGATGCGGTCCCAGCCCCACGACAGTCCATGCGTGGTGATGATCGAGTCGAGGATCGTGGTGTCGGACGAATAGATCATCGCGGCGGTGTGCAGCGTCGGGTCGTCCGGCATCGCGCCATCGGCCTTGAGCCACACCTGATTTCCGGTGAGAGTGCCGCCCTTTTCGCGCATGATCCAGGAGGGCTCGTTGGTGTAGCGCCACTGGATGGGACGTAGCGCTTCGACGAATCCGGGCACCACTTTCTCGTACCCGACGAGGAGCTCGTCAATCGTGGGCAGCGTCTCCGGCGACGGCAGATTGGGCATCGGAACGCCGTGTTCCAGTCCGCTGCCTGCCGAGATGTAGGACACCAGCGCGGTGGCCAGCAGCGTGCCGTTCTGAATCGCGTCGACGCGCCGGTTGGCGAAGCGCCGCTCGTCGCGCAGCCGCACGACGTGGTACTTGATGTCTTCGGCCGGATCGCCGCCGCCGATGAAGTGCACCGACAACGCGCTCGGTGCGATCTCGTGCCGCAGGGTGCGGGTGGCTGCGACGAACGCCTGCGCCATCAACTGTCCGCCGAAGGTGCGCGGCGGGTTCTTGTGCGGATGCGCGCCGGCGAACACGTCGTCGCCGAGGTCGGACAGGTCGAGAATGGCCAGCAGCTCGTCGAGGTCCGCGTTGGCCAACAGTCTCTCCCTAGTGGTCGTCCTCCCCGATCCGGTGGACGTGAATCAGGTTCGTCGAGCCTACTGTGCCCGGCGGCACACCTGCGACGATGATCACCAGGTCACCCCGCTTGTAGCGGCCCAGCTCGAGCATCGAGCGGTCGACCTCGCGAATCATGTCGTCGGTCGTCTCCATGTGCCCGACGATGAACGTCTCGGTGCCCCAGGTCAGCGCCAGCTGGCTGCGGACCTCCGGCAGCGCGGTGAACGCCAGCAGCGGCAGCGGGGTGTGTAGCCGCGCCAGGCGCCGCACGGTGTCCCCGGATTGGGTGAACGCGACCAACGCTTTGGCGTCGAGACGCTCACCGATGTCGCGGGCGGCATACGAGATGACGCCGCGCTTGGTCCGCGGCACGTGGGTGAGCGGCGGTGCGGCCGTCGAGTTCTCCTCGACCGCACCGATGATGCGAGCCATGGTCCGTACCGCCTCCAGCGGGTACTTGCCGACCGAGGTCTCCCCGGACAGCATGACCGCGTCGGCGCCGTCGAGCACGGCGTTGGCGACGTCGGAGGCCTCGGCCCGGGTGGGGCGGGAGTTCTCGATCATCGACTCGAGCATCTGGGTGGCCACGATCACCGGCTTGGCGTTCTCGCGGGCCATCTGAATGGCCCTTTTCTGCACCAGCGGAACCTCTTCCAGCGGCAGCTCGACGCCGAGGTCGCCGCGGGCCACCATGACGGCGTCGAAGGCCAGCACGATCGCCTCGAGGTTGTCGATCGCCTCGGGCTTCTCCAGCTTCGCGATCACCGGGACGCGTCGGCCGACCCGGTCCATCACCTCGTGCACCAACTCGACATCAGCCGGTGAGCGGACGAACGACAGCGCCACCAGGTCCACACCCAGGCGCAGCGCGAACTCGAGGTCTTCGATGTCCTTCTCGGACAGCGCCGGCACCGAGACGTTCATGCCGGGTAACGACAGACCCTTGTTGTTGCTGACCGGGCCGCCCTCGGTCACCGTGCAGACCACGTCGTCGCCATCGATGTGTTCGACGACCAGCGCCACCTTGCCGTCGTCCACCAGCAGCCGGTCCCCCGGTTGGGCATCACGGGCCAGGTTCTTGTAGGTGGTCGAGACCCGGTCGTGGGTGCCTTCACAGTGCTCGACGGTGATGCGCACCGTCTCGCCGTTAGCCCAATACGTCGGGCCGTCCGCGAATCGGCCCAGCCGGATCTTGGGCCCCTGCAGATCGGCGAGGATGCCGACCGCGCGGCTGGTGACGTCCGATGCCTGGCGAACTCGCTTGTACGCCGCCTCATGGTCGGCGTAGTCGCCGTGGCTGAAGTTCAGGCGGGCCACGTCCATGCCGGCGTCGACCAGAGCCTTCACCGACTCGTCAGTGCTGGTGGCCGGGCCGAGGGTACAGACAATCTTGCCGCGTCTACTCACGACGCCCCAGCATAGTCGCGGTTCACGGGCATCTCGACCGATACAGATGGCGGCGGCACGCTATTCACTCAACTGACAGCCAACGGCAATTGGTGCGGCCGGACCGGCTCGGGGAGATCGGACTCACCCATCAGATACGCGTCGACCGCATGCGCGGCGGCACGGCCCTCAGCGATCGCCCACACCACCAGCGACGCGCCTCGGTGGGCGTCACCGCAAACAAACACGCCGGGCGCGTCGGTCTGCCAATCCGATCCGCAGCCGATGACTCCCCGCGGGCTCAACGCGATACCGAGGTCGTCGAGAAGTGGCATGTGCTCGACCCCTTCGAAACCGATGGCCAGCAGCGCCAGATCACAGGGGATCTCCAGCGTGTCGCCGACCGGCGTGATGACCCGTCTGCCGTCGACCCGCTCGACCTTGACTTCGGCGATCTCCATCGCCCGCAGATTGCCGTCGTCGTCACCGACGAAGCGCTGCACCGCGACCTGATAGTGGACCGTGCCGCCTTCGGCGTGGGCCGGCGAGGTACGCAGCACCAGCGGCCAGGTCGGCCACGGGCTCAGTTCGTCGTCGCGAACCTCCGGCGGCTGCGGGTTGTAGTCCAGCTGGGTCACCGATGCCGCGCCCTGGCGGTGCGCGGTGCCCAGGCAGTCGGCGCCGGTGTCGCCGCCACCGATGATCACCACGTGCTTGCCCTTGGCGGACAGCGGCGACGGTCCGTCGCCCTCGCATTCCCGGTTGGCCGGGACCAGATGCTCCATCGCCAGGTGCACGCCCTTGAGGTGGCGGCCCTCGACGTCGTTGTCGCGTCCGCGCAACGCCCCGACGGCCAGCACGACGGCGTCGAACCGGTTGCGCAGCTCCTCCACCGAAACATCCACGCCCACTTCGCAGTCGGTGACGAATCGGGTTCCCTCGGCACGCATCTGGGCCAGCCGCTGGTTCAGCGTGGCCTTCTCCAGCTTGTATTCCGGGATGCCGTAGCGCAGCAGGCCCCCCAGCCGGTCGTCGCGTTCGTAGACGGTCACGTGGTGCCCGGCGCGGGTCAGCTGCTGCGCGGCGGCCAGCCCCGCGGGACCGGAACCCACCACCGCGACATTGCGGCCGGTGCCGATCGCGGCCGGCTGCGCCTCGACGATGCCGAGCCGCCACGCCTGGTCGGCGATGGTGTTCTCGATGCGTTTGATCGTCACGCTGCCGCCGGTCTGGTCTTCGGCGATCGACAGCACGCAGGCCGCTTCGCACGGCGCCGGGCACAGCCGCCCGGTGAACTCGGGGAAGTTGTTGGTGGCGTGCAGGCGCTCACTGGCCGCATCCCAGCGGCCCCGACGGACCAGGTCGTTCCATTCCGGGATCAGGTTGCCCAGCGGGCACCCCGCAGTTCCGGAGTGGCAGAAGGGTATTCCGCAGTCCATGCAGCGACGCGCCTGCTGGGCCACTTCCCCGGCTCGCTCTTTGGGGTCCTGGCGCTCGTAGACCTCGCGCCAGTCGCCGACCCGCTCGTCGACGGTCCGCTTGGCGGCCTCGATCTTGGGAACCTTCAGAAATCCGGTGGGGTCAGCCACGAGTTGCCTCCATGATCGCGGTGTCCACGTCACGCCCTTCGGCCTTGGCCATCCGGGTGGCCTCCAGGACTCGTCGGTAGTCGGTGGGCATGATTTTGGTGAATTGTGCGCTGCGCCTTGGCCAGTCGGAAAGCACCGAGCGGGCCAGCGTGCTGCCGGTGTGGCGTGCGTGGCGCGTCACCACGTCGTGCAGCCACACCAGGTCGTCGGGATCCGGGACCTGGAGTTCGACCATTGCGGTGTTGACCATCGCCGGGTCGAGCCCCAGCACATAGGCGATACCACCGGACATTCCGGCCGCCATGTTGCGGCCGGTGCGGCCGAGGATGACGACGCGCCCGCCCGTCATGTACTCGCAGGCGTGGTCGCCGACGCCTTCGGTCACCGCGAGCGCACCGGAGTTACGGGCGGCGAACCGCTCCCCGACCCGGCCGCGCAAGTACACCTCGCCCGACGTCGCCCCGTACAGCAGGGTGTTGCCGGCGATCACGTTGTCCTCGGGCAGGAACAGCACGTCGTCCGGCGGGCGGACGATCACCCGGCCGCCGGAAAGCCCCTTGGCCACATAGTCATTGGCGTCACCGATGAGGTCGAGCGTGATACCGGGCGGCAGGAACGCCCCGATCGACTGGCCGGCCGAGCCGGTGAGCGTGATGTGGATGGTGTCATCCGGCAGACCCTGTGCGCCGTAGCGCCGGGTGACCTCGGAGCCCAGCAGCGTGCCGACGGTGCGGTTGACGTTGCGCACCGGCAGTTCCAGGCGAACCGGGTGGGCATCCTCCAGCGCTCCCTCGGCCAGCGCGATCAGGGTCTGGTCGAGGGCGTGCTCGAGGCCGTGCTCCTGGTCGCGCACGCGCCGACGCTCGCTGTGCGACGTCTGCGGCACCGCGAAGATCGGGCTCAGGTCCAGACCCTTGGCCTTCCAGTGCGCCACCCCGTCGGCAGTGTCGAGCACCTCGGCATGGCCGACCGCCTCGTCGATGCTGCGGAAGCCGAGTTCGGCCAGCATCGCCCGCACGTCCTCGGCGATGAACCTGAAGAAGTTCTCCACGAATTCCGGCTTGCCGTTGAAACGTGCTCGCAATTCCGGGTTTTGGGTGGCCACTCCGACCGGGCAGGTGTCGAGGTGGCAGACCCGCATCATGATGCAGCCGGCCACCACCAGCGGTGCAGTGGAGAAACCGAATTCCTCGGCACCCAGCAGTGCGGCAACCATGACGTCGCGCGCGGTACGCAGGCCACCGTCACACTGCACGGTGATGCGGTCGCGAAGCCCGTTGAGCATCAACGTCTGCTGGGTGTCGGCCAGGCCGATCTCCCATGGCGCCCCGGCATGCTTGAGACTGGTCAACGGCGCCGCACCGGTGCCGCCGTCGTAGCCGGAGATCAACACGACGTCGGCGTGTGCCTTGGACACCCCGGCCGCCACGGTGCCGACCCCGACCGAGCTGACCAGCTTGACGTGAATCCGCGCCTGCGAGTTGGCGTTCTTCAGGTCGTGGATCAGCTGCGCCAGGTCCTCGATGGAGTAAATGTCGTGGTGTGGCGGCGGCGAGATCAGGCCGACACCCGGCGTGGAGTGCCGGGTCTTGGCGATGTTCGGATACACCTTGAAGCCGGGCAACTGGCCGCCCTCTCCCGGCTTGGCACCCTGGGCCATCTTGATCTGAATGTCCGTCGCGTTGACCAGGTAGTCGCTGGTGACACCGAAACGGCCGGACGCCACCTGCTTGACGGCGCTGCGCCGGCGCGGGTCGTAGAGCCGGTCTTCATCCTCCCCGCCTTCGCCACTATTCGACCGGCCACCAAGGTTGTTCATGGCGATCGCCATGGTCTCGTGGGCTTCCTGCGAGATCGAGCCGTAGCTCATCGCACCGGTGTTGAAGCGGGCGCAGATGGCGTCGACGGATTCCACCTCGTGCAGCGGAACCGGCGGCCGCAGCCCTTTTTTGAAGCTGAACAGGCCGCGCAGCGTTCCGCCCTCGCGGGAGAGCCGGTTGACCTCCTCGGAGTATTTGGCGAAGACGTCGTTTCGCCCGGTGCGCGTCGAATGCTGGAGCAGGAAGACGGTTTCCGGGGTGAACAGGTGCAGTTCGCCCTCGCGGCGGAACTGGTACTCACCGCCGACCTCGAGCCTGCGGTGCACCCGCTCGGTCGGATTCTCCGGATAGGCGCGGCGGTGCCGCTGCTTGACCTCGTCGGCCAGCACGTCGAGCCCGACGCCGCCGAGTTGGCTGACGGTGCCCGTCAGATATTCGTCGACCACGTCTTTGGACAGTCCGATGGCCTCGAAAGCCTGTGCGCCCGTGTACGAGCCGACGGTGGAGATGCCCATCTTGCTCATCACCTTCATCACGCCCTTGCCGAGCGCCTTGAGGTAGTTGCGCACCGCGGTGCCGGCATCGATTCCGGTGAGCTCGCCTTCGCGGATGAGGTCCTCGATCGACTCGAAGGCCAGATACGGGTTGACCGCGGCCGCCCCGTAACCGATCAGCAGTGCGATGTGGTGCACCTCGCGGGCGTCTCCGCTTTCCACCACCAGCGCGACCATGGTCCGCTGCTTGGTGCGCACCAGGTGGTGGTGCACCGCGGCGACGGCCAACAGCGACGGGATCGGCGCCCGGGTGTGGTCGGAGTCGCGGTCGGAGATCACCAGGGTGCGAGCACCTTTGGCGATCGCGTCACAGGCCTTGTGCCGCAACTCCTCGATGGCCTCGGCCAGGCCTTCCCCGCCGCGCTCCACATCGTAAAGTGCCCGCAGCACAGCGGCTTTGAGACCCGGCTGCTCGCCGTCGTCGTTGATGTGGACGATCCGGTTCAGCTCGTCGTTGTCCAGCACCGGGCCATGCAGAAGGATCTGGCGGCAGGAGGCGGCGGTGGGTTCGAGCAGATTCTGCTCGGGACCCATGACGCGGGCCATCGAGGTGACGATCTCCTCGCGGATGGCGTCCAACGGCGGATTGGTCACCTGGGCGAACAGTTCGACAAAGTAGTCGTAGATCAGCTTCGGTCGCTGCGACAGAACGGCCACCGGGGTGTCGGTACCCATCGAGCCGAGCGGCTCCTGACCCGCGGCCGCCATCGGCGTGAGCATGATCCGCAGGTCTTCTTCGGTGTAACCGAACGCGATCTGGCGGCGCACCACGGATTCGTGGTTCGGCGATACCCGGGTCCGGGGCGGCAGGGTGGCCAGGTCGAGCAGGCCGGCGTGCAGCCATTCGGCGTACGGCTGTTCGGCGGCCAGCTGATCCTTGATCTCGTCATCGCTGACGATCCGCCCGGCGGCGGTGTCGATGAGGAACATCTTGCCCGGTTCCAGGCGCCCCTTGGCCACCACTTCACCCGGCGGGATGTCGAGTACGCCGCTTTCACTGGCGAGGATCACCCGGTCGTCGATGGTGCGCCACCACCGCCCGGGCCGTAACCCGTTGCGGTCCAACACCGCTCCGACGACGGTGCCGTCGGTGAATGTCACGCAGGCCGGGCCGTCCCACGGCTCCATCAGCGACGCGTGGTACTGGCAGAACGCCCGGCGGGCGGGGTCCATGCTCGCGTTGTTCTCCCACGCCTCGGGGATCATCATCATCACCGCATGTGGCAGGCTGCGGCCGCCGAGGTGTAGCAGCTCTAGTACCTGGTCGAAGGACGCGGAGTCGGAGGCATCGGGTGTGCAGATCGGCGAAAGTCGGCTCAGGTCACCGGGAATCGTGGCGCTGGCGAGCATAGCTTCCCGCGCGTGCATGCGGTTGCGGTTGCCACGCACGGTGTTGATCTCGCCGTTGTGGGCGACGAACCGGAACGGGTGCGCCAGCGGCCACGACGGGAAGGTGTTGGTGGAGAAGCGGCTGTGCACGATCGCGATCGCGCTGCGGCAGCGTTCGTCTCGCAGATCGGGAAAGTACTGCGGCAGCTGCATTGTGGTGAGCATGCCCTTGTAGGCGATCGTACGGCTGGACAGCGACGGGAAATAGACACTGCCCTGTTCGGCCCGCTTGCGCAGCGGGTACACCAGGCGGTCGAGGTCGATCCCGCCGGGGCGGGCACCATTTCGCGCGGGCGCGGCGACGAACAGCATCGACATGTGCGGCATACAGCCCAGCGCGGTCGCGCCGACTTCAGCTCCGTCGGGGTCGACCGGAACGGTGCGCCAGCCGAGGACCTCGATGCCCTCCTCGGACGCGATGGCCTCGATGCGTTCGACGGCGGCCCGCCGATCCGCCGGGTCTTGGGGCAGGAAGCAGATACCGGCCGCAAAGGTATTGCACCCGTTGGGTGTTGGTGAGGGCAGCTCGAAGTCGACAACGTCGGTGAGCAATTCGACCGGCAACTGCAGCAGGATGCCTGCGCCGTCTCCGCTGTTGGGTTCGGCGCCCGCGGCGCCGCGGTGTTCGAGGTGCTCCAGCGCGGTCAGTCCGTCAGCGACGATCTGGTGCGACCGCCGGCCCTTGATGTCGGCCACCATCGCCACACCGCACGAGTCGGACTCGTGTTGTGGGTCGTAGAGACCCTGCGCTTCGGGAAGTGCTGAGAACAGCATTCCACGCTCCTCCGCGGTCGGTCATGCGGCGGGAAGGTGGGGTGCGCGTTGCGCAGGATGTGTGGCCTTGCCGCAGTCTGACGTGTGATGTCTCAGGACTGCACCGGCCCGATGAATTTCAGGCTCCAGTGTATCAGCGCGGTTACAGCGCTACTGCCCAATTAATGTGGGCACCAGCGGAAAGCCGGGCAGGTTCCGGATCACTGTCCAGCTGAGGGCCGCGACCGCGACCATCACGATCGCCGACGGCGGAAAGGCCCGCTCCCCTCGCCGGATCCGCCAGATGGCCCAGATCGCCAGCAGGGGTAGGCCGACCAGGAGGAAGACATTGTCGACGATGGCCGCGCCGACGTCGCCGTGCAGCAGGTCGTGGGTCATCCGAAGGCCGCCGCAGGCGGGGCAGTTCCAGCCGGTGAGCAGCCGGAACGGACACGGCGGGAACAGCGAGCCGGGCCGGTGCGGGTCGGCGAAGCCGACGTAGGCGAGCGCACCGACGGCCAGCGCGCCCGTACCGATCCCGGTGTAGAGCCGGGTTGTGCGACGGTGGTGAACGTTATCCATCGCGCAGGGGGCGCCCCTGCGGGTCGCGGACCTTGTCGGTGAGGATCAGGATGCCGTCCACGATGCCCCAGACGACCGCACCGATCCCGCACGTGACGAGGCCGACAAGCAGCTGGGCGATACCGAGGCCGGTGTAGCCGAGGTAGATGCGGCCGATCCCGACGAGGCCGAACAACCCGAGCAGTTGCAGCAGGCCGGCGACGACTTTGGATTTGTCCGACAGCGGTTCGCCGGTGACCGGATGACGCCCGAACGGGGCCGAGGGGTCGACGTAGCCACCCGGGCCCGGATACTGCGGCGGCATCGGGTAACTCGGCGGAGCCTGGTAGTTGGGCGGCGGTACGCCCTCGGTGCCTCCGAACTGCGGCTCAGTCATGCCCAACAGCATGCCAGAGCGGGCGCAAACCCAGAAGAGTACGAATTTGTCGGTTCCGTCAGTTACCCGTACGGCGGGGCAATAATCTCTCCCGTTATGAACCGGTACTTCTCGATCGCGCTCAGCGCAGTGACGGCCGGCGCCATGGGGTTCGCCGGCGCCCCCACGGCCCATGCCAGCTGCGCATCGTTGTTCGGCTTCGGCAACAGCGCCCAGTGCACCAGCAGTCCCACCACGATCGCGATCGCGCTCGGGTCGGGGGCGTCAGCACGCGCCGAGGGCGCCCTCGGTGCCGCGCTCGCCCTCGGCGACGGCGCCTTCGCCGGCGCGTTCGGCTGGTTTGGATCTGCGACTGCGCTCGGCAACGGCAGTAAAGCGGTCACCACCAGTCTGGGTCTGGCGCTCTCGGCCGGGCCCAACGCCGACACTCACGCCGGCGCTGCCCCGTCCGAGGTGTTGAACCTCGCGGTCTCCATCGGAAGCTCCAACGCCGAAGCACTGGGGGTCGGCAACGTCGCTGTGAATCTGTTCGGTGGCGGCTCGGAGGTGCTCAGCTTCGGCTCCGGCAATGCCGCCTTCAACACCGGCGACCAGAGCTTTGTCCACGCATTCGGCACGCTCAGCAGCGCGACCAACCTCGGGACCTACAACGCGTTCTTGGTGACGACAACACAAGGCACGGCGAACTCTGTCTTCAGCGTTCTGGGCTACAACAATAAGGTCCAGGCGGGCGACGGCCCCCTCGCCGTCGCCGGCTCGTTGTTCGCCAGCAACCAGTTCCTCCTGAAGTCCGGACCTGGCTTCAACATCAACGGCGTCAAGGCAGGCGGCGCCGCCGCCACACCGCCGCCGGCCGCAACGGGCGCCAAACACACTGCGGCCAAAGGGCTTGCCGGCAGCAAGCGCAAGCACGCCTAGGTCAGCGGGGTCATCTCCTGCAGCATGGTGGGTACCAGCTCGCTGACCGTCGGGTGGATGTGCATGGTGCGCGATATCGCCGTGTAGGGCTTCTTGGCGGACATGATGTCGAGGATCGAATGGATGACCTCGTCACCGCCGACGCCGAGGATGGCGGCGCCGAGAATCTCTTCGGTGTCGGCGTCGACGACGACCTGCATGAAGCCTTGGGTCTCACCTTTTTCCACAGCCCGGCCGACCCTGGTCATCGGCCGCTTGCCCACCAAAGCCCGCCGTCCGGACTTGCGCACCTGGTCGACGGTCATACCGGCCCGACCGAGCGGTGGGTCGATGTAGAGCGCGTACGTCGGCACCCGGTCGCTGACCCGCCGCGGGTCGTTGTCGAGCAGGTTGGCCGCCACGATCTCGTAGTCGTTGTACGAGGTGTGGGTGAAGGCGCCCTTGCCATTACAGTCCCCCATCGCCCAGATGTGCTCGGCGGTGGTGCGCAGTTGGTCGTCGACGACGATGTAGCCGCGGCTGTCCACCTCGACCCCCGCCCGGTCCAGGCCGAGGTCGTCGGTGTTGGGTTGGCGACCCACCGCAACCAGCAGGTGTGAGCCCACGATGGGCTGCGCCCCCGCAGCGGGAACCACGTCGAAGCCGTTGTCGCGCTTGCTGAATCGAAGGTCCGATGCGCCGGTGACGACCGTGATGCCTTCGTCGGTGAGAATCTCCTCGATGGCCGCGGAGACGTCGGAGTCTTCACGTGGCGTAAGCCGAGGTCCCCGCTCGAGCACGGTGACGCGCGCGCCGAACCGGCGATACATCTGGGCGAACTCGAGGCCGATGTAGCTGCCGCCGACGATCACCAGATGTTCGGGCAGGGTGTCGAGTTCGAGGATGCCGACATTGGTCAGGTAGTCGATGTCGGCCAGCCCCGGCAGGTCGGGCGCCACCGCCCGGCCACCGACGTTGAGGAAGATCCGGCCGGCGGTCAGGACGTCGTCGCCGACGCGGATGGTGTGCGGGTCGGAGAACCGGGCGTGGCCGCGGATCAGCGTGCATCCCGGCATACCCTCGATCCACGACTCCACGCCGCTGCGATCGCCGAGCACGATTCCGTCCTTGCGCGCCTTGACCTTTGCCATGTCGACCGAGATGTCACCGGTGAACACCCCATAGTCGGCGCCGCGGCGCGCGGCGTGGGCGGTGTGCGCGCTGGCCACCAGAGTCTTGGTGGGAATGCAACCGGAGTTGACGCACGTTCCGCCGACGAGTTTGCGTTCGATCACCGCGACGGTCTGGCCCGCGTCGGTCAGCCTTCCCGCCAACGGCGGACCGGCCTGGCCCGCACCGACGATGATCGCATCGAAATGGGTCACGCCAGGCTCACGCCGGCGAAGTAGACGATGAGGAACCCGCCGATGATCGCCACCGCATCCTCAAGAAGAGCGGCCGGACGGTCCTTGCCGAACTTCGCGGCGAGCGCGCCACGCGCGGCAGCACCGCCCATGGTGCCGAGAACCGCGCCGATCATGCCGGCGCCGATGCCGCTGAAGATGTGACCGAACGGGGTGCCGATCACCGCACCGGCAAGCGCGCCAATCACGATGCGCGCACCGAACTGCGAGGGCACCCTGCGACTGGGCGTCTTGGGCAGCTGATCGGTGACGAGTTCGCCGAGCGCGAGAAGGCTCAACACGATCACCGCGATGATGTTGCCGAGCCACGACGACCACTGGCCGTGCGGGGCATCAGCGAGATTGATCCAGCCGAGCATCGCGCCCCAGGCCAGAACTGCGAGCGGCGTCATCGCGCGCACACCTGCCACGATGCCGATGAGTAGTGCGAACAACAGTGCGAGAAGCACGTAATTCATGGCAGCCCTTCGACCGGAGGTGTCGTAAAGGACGCTAACACCGCCGACTGTCCGCCGCGGAACGAATCAGAAGCGGCAGAACCTGATGTCGGAGGCCAGAATCGCCTTGGCCCCGATCGCCGCGAGCTCGTCCATGATCGCGTTGACGTCGCGACGCGGCACCAGGGCGCGCACCGCCACCCAGTCCGGGTCGGCCAGCGGCGCGATCGTGGGCGACTCCAGGCCGGGCGTGATTTCGGTGGCTCGTTCGAGCACCGAACGCGGACAGTCGTAGTCGAGCATCAGGTACTGCTGGCCGAACACCACGCCCTGGACGCGAGCGGCCAGTTGATCACGCGCGGCCCGGTTCGCGTCGTCGCCGTTGCCCGCCCGCTCGATCAGGACCGCTTCCGAATCACACAGCGACTCACCGAAAGCGACCAGATCGTGTAGCCGCAGCGTCCGTCCGGAACCCACCACGTCGGCGATCGCATCAGCCACACCCAGCTGGATCGAGATCTCGACAGCACCGTCCAGCCGGATCACCGTCGCTTCAATCCCCCTGCCCGCCAAGTCTTTTCGGACCAGATTCGGGTAGGCGGTGGCGATGCGCTTGCCCGCCAGGTCGGCGACCGTCCACTGCCTCCCCGCCGGGGCGGCGTACCGGAAGGTGGACGAACCGAAGCCCAGGGCCAGCCGCTCGGTCACCGGGGCGTCGGATTCGGCGGCCAGATCCCGGCCGGTGATCCCGAAGTCGAGCTGCCCGGACCCCACATAGATCGCGATGTCCTTGGGCCGCAGGAAGAAGAACTCGACGCCGTTGACCGGGTCGATGACGGTGAGATCCTTCGGATCGGTGCGCCGGCGGTAGCCGGCCTCCGACAGGATCTCGGCAGCCGATTCGGACAGCGCTCCCTTGTTCGGGACGGCAACACGCAACATGGCAGCCACGGTCAGAGCTTCCGGTAGATGTCGTCGAGGGTCAGTCCGCGGGCCACCATGAGCACCTGCGCCCAATACAGCAGCTGGCTGATCTCCTCGGCCAGCGCCTCGTCGGATTCGTGTTCGGCGGCCAGCCAGACTTCGCCGGCCTCTTCGAGGATCTTCTTACCGAGGGCGTGCACACCGCCGTCGAGGGCGGCGACGGTGGCGCTGCCCGCGGGCCGGGTCCGGGCTCGCTCCCCCAGTTCGGCGAACAGTTCCTCGAAGGTCTTCACGGCCTGCGATTGTTCCATGCGGGCCGATGCGCCGTCACGGCGGTTTCCGGTGCGGTACTACTCTGACGTCTCGTGCGAGGATCCCGGCCACTGTTCGTCCTGGGCGCCGCGGTGGTGGCCCTGGCCGGCTGTTCCAACCCGATCGTCACCACCAAGGAGACCAGCGAGCAAACCGCTCCACCGGTCGCTGCCACAACGTCGGCTCGCCCCAGCAATGACAAGCTGGTCAACGCGTTCGATTTCTACACCAGGACCGACGACGTCCGCTCGGGCTACTACTTCGCCAGCCCGAGCGGCAGCTGGCGCTGCGTGATCGTCCCCCGCACCTGGGCCGGTTGCCAGTCGAGTTCGGGAACCGGGCGGATCGGCGTCACGGGTGCACCGGACACGGTGACCGACGCCGATGGGCAAAGCGCCGCCCCCAACTCGATCGTGGTGGGCACACAAGAAGATCCGCAGTTCGCTTCGCTGCCGGCCGAGCAATTCAAGCAGCCGTCGGGAACACCGAAGACGTTGCCGTTCAACAAGATTCTCGCGGCTGCGGGATTCCGCTGCAACATTTCGCAGCAGACGGGCATCTCGTGCATGAGCGAACAGACCGGCAAGGGCTTCACCTTCTCCACCACCGGGGCCAGCTGGCAGTACACCGACGTCCCCTAGGCCAACAGCGCGGCCAGCTCCGACCGGGGTACCGACACCGAGCGCGGGCCCACATGCAGGAAATCCTGATCGATGAAGATCACCACCGCGTCGTCGGTGAGCGCGAAGTTGCGGTAGCCGTGCACACCGAAGTCGTCCGGCGCCGGCAGATTCGGCGCCGCGGCGTGCACGTCGGCCGGCGTCGTGCCCGGCTTGAACAATGACGCGAACGTGATCGGAGCGCCGCGGCCCAGGTCGTAGCTGAACGCGGTGTACGAGGTGGCCGGACGGCCCTCGTTGGCCGCGCCCGAATCGTTCTGGGCGGCGAACACGACGCTTTCGGTGCCCGCCGATTGGTAGGGCTTGCCGGTGATCGTCAGCTCGTAGCCCGACTCTCTGCCGGTGGGCGGAAACGTCGCCGCGTAGTCGGCCATCCGGTCGCGTTCACCGGTCAGGTAGCTCGCAACCGCCTGCTGGTCGGGATAGCCGACCGGGAAACTGGCGTGGAACCGGAAACCGGCGTCGGCGCGGTCGATATGGCACTGCGCCGAGGCGTCCACCGTGCCACCGAGATCTGTGCACGCCGACTGCGCCGCGACCGCGGGGACCATGCCGAATCCGGCCACCCCAGCGAGCAGTACAGCGACTGCCGTCCACTTGATCATGACGGTCTCCTTATCCCGGGTAGATGATCGCGCGTTGAACGGAGCCGCCGTTGACCTTCGGCCCGAGCAGAACTTCGGCAGTGTTGGCCGCCGGGTCGAAGGCGAGCAGGGATGTGCCCGGGCCGCAGCCGGCGTGGCCTTCGACGATCAACTTGTCGCCGGTCGCACCGACGACGCCCACGCTGGAATTGCCGAGGATTGGAATTGTCACCGGCGTGGTGTGCATGTCAGCAGTCAGCTTCGAAACGAAGACCGTGCCGCACGCTCCCAGCGACTGGAGATACGTACCGCTGGGCAACTGCCAGGCAGCCGCATCGTGCAGGTCGCGGCCGAATCCGGAATCCTGTTGACCGGTGTTGGGTGCGGTCAGCGCGGCCGGTTGGCCGCCGTCGGTAGGAACAGTCCAGAGTTGGTCGCCCTTGGCGGCCACGTCGGTGCAATCGGCGAGCACCACCGACGGGGTCCACCACCGAACCGGCCGGCATGAGGTGATCGAGTCCGGCACCGGCAGCGTCCGGCTCACGACCCCGTCCTCGCCGAGCATCACCATGCCCTTGTCGCCGCTGGCCACCAGTTGGGTGCGGTCCGACGAGGACAGGAAGCTGCCGGTGAACCTGCCTGCGGCACCGAGATCGGTGGGATAGCGCACCTGCTCGGCACCGTTCAGGTCGACCCGCCGCAGCGCGGACTTCTCGGTGAACCCGGGCGCTAGCAGGACCGATCGATCGGTCGGCCCGGCGTACTCCCCGGCGACGGCGGCGGGAACCTCAAAGGCGACGTGGACGCCCGTGGTCAGGTCGATATCGGTGAAGGTGGTTCGCACCTCGGGCGCGCTGGGATCGGCGCAGTGCCAACCCTGTGCGTCATGCGTTTGCGGGCACCTGTCGACCTCCTGGAGCAGGGCGTGCCGGCCGTCACGTGACCAGTCCGCCAGGCCGACGGGATGCCCGGGGTTGTCCCTGGCGGGGTCGGCACCGACGACGGGGAGACTGCCGACGGCGTAGCGCTTCCCGTTCGGGTCGAGCAGGAACAGCGTGGACGGTGCGACGCGGGGTTCGCCGTCGGGCACTTGCTCGCCGGGCCGCCGCCCCGGGACCGGGTTCCAGGCGGCGAGCATCCAACCGGCGCCGACCTTCTCCCACGGGACCTGGGCGGCGGTCATCTCGGCGCCGGGGTCGGCCGGACTGGGCGCCACCGAGCAGGTCATCAGGCCGGTCGCGACGGCGATCACCGCGGCGCCGGCCAATGCCCGGTGGAGGCTGGGGGTGACTCGTGCGGTCATGGCGTTTTCCGTTCTTCGGGCCGCTGCTGCGGCCGATCGAGACGAGTTTCGAGCGGAGCGCTTGGAGGATTCTCAAATGGCGTCACAATGTGCCCATGGCGACGGCGGATCTGGGTTTCGGCCTACTGGGTCCGTTGCACCTGACCGTTGGCGGCGCGTCAGTCGCGCCGGGCACACCGAAGCAGCGCGCGATATTGGCGATGCTGCTGATCAACCGCAACCGCACGGTCAGTGCCGACGGGCTGATCGACGCCGTGTGGCAGGAGTCGCCGGCGGCCGCGGTCCGGGCGAGCCTGCACTCCTATGTGTCGAATCTGCGTCGCCTGCTCGGCGGTGGTCAGGATGTGTGGGCGAACTCGCCGCCGGGCTATCGGCTCACCGTCGCCGACGGTGACTGCGATCTCGACCGCTTCCTCGCCGAGAAGACCGCTGGACTTCAGGCCGCCGCGGCGGGCAATTTCGGCGAGGCCGGTACGCGGCTGTCCGCGGCGCTGGCGCAGTGGCGCGGACCGGTGCTCGACGATCTGCGGGACTTCGCCTTCACCGAGGCGTTCGCCGCCGCCCTCACCGAAGACCGGGTCCTGGTGCAGACCGCGCACGCTGAGGCCGAGATCGCTTGCGGCCGAGCCGTTTCGGTGATCGGCGAGTTGGAGGCCCTGGTCGGCGAACACCCGTATCGCGAGCCGCTGTGGGTACAGCTGATCACCGCGTACTACATCAGCGAACGTCAATCGGATGCGCTCGCCGCCCATCGCAGGCTGAAGCGGCTGCTGGCCGACGATTTGGGTATCGATCCCGGGCCGACGGTGAACGAGCTCAACGAGCGAATCCTGCGCCAGGAGCGCCTCGATGTGGGCCAGGCGGCCAGGGCGACCGCGGTGCACACCCTGACCACGTCGGGCAGCGCCGAGTCTGCCGTCGCCGCCCTGCGCGACGGCACCGGTCAGCGACATGTGCTGCACGGGGCGGTCACTCGCATCGGTCGCCTGCCCGACAACGACATCGTGCTCAACGATCCCGACGTCAGCCGGCATCACGCGGTGATCGTCGACACCGGCAGCAGTTTCGTGATCACCGACGTGCGGTCGGCGAACGGCGTGCACGTACAGGGTCAGCGGCTGCGGCCCAGCACGACGCTCGCCGACGGCGACCGAATCGTGATCTGCGGCCACGAGTTCACCATCGAAATCGATCGGTGAACTGACGGGCTCGCTTGCCGATTCGATCCTTCAGTTCGTGCCCGGGTAGCACGTCCCGGCAGGCCAGGCCCAGACGTCGCGCACCGCTTGCGGCACCGGGCAGGGTTGCTTGCCCGCCCGGATGGGGCCGTAGCCGACAGCGATGGGTAGCCATGTCGTTCCCGGTTGGGCGCCCTTGCGAAAGACCATGTAGCTGTTCTGGTCCTGCAATTGGATCGCGGCCTCTTCCGTGGTGGGATTCCACAATTGCGCAGCCGCCCAGTAGTAGGTGTTCACCGGGTTGGGGTCGAACGCGTAGTAGGTGTAACCCGGCCGCAGTTCTCGGAACTCCGAGGCCGGCCGTCCGGTCAGCGCGGCACCGGCCTGGATCAGCTCGGCGCGGACAGCGTCGGTCATCGGCAGGTTCACCACGGAATCGTCGGGGCACGCGTGCCCCGCAGGGCTGAAGGTCATGGCCGCCACAATGACGCCCATCGCGGCTGTGCTCTTGGTGATCATGTCGGCAAGCTTCCGGCGGAGGCCTTGGAGGATTCTCAAAGGATCTCTCGGTGTCGTTGACAGCCGGACGGCGCGTACCGGATGGTCGACCCATGACAGCTGCTCGCGGCCGACACCGGGTGTGGCTGGTCGCCGGTATCGCGCTGTTCGGCACGCTGGCGCTGGCCGCGGGAATCGTCATCGGCACGCACGTGCCGCGTCGCGCGCCGGACGACTCACTGGCCGCCGCTTTCGCTCGGCTGCAAGCGTCGCTGCATGCGACGGTCGGCATCGCGATCGGTCCCGTCGGTAGTGGTCAGGAACCGCTGGTATTGGGTGACTTTCGCAGTGGGGCAGCGTGGTCGACGATCAAGGTCCCGCTGGTCATCGCGGCGTTGCGTGCCGAGAATCCGCCCGTCGTGACGCCCGCGATGACCGCCGCGATCACCGAATCCGACAATGCGGCAGCGGAATCCTTGTGGACCGGGCTCGGTGATCCCACCGGGGCCGCGCAGGCGGTGGACGCGGTGCTGCGACAGGCGGGTGATCCGACCTCGGTTGAGTCGCGACGAATCCGGCCGGAGTTCAGCGCTTTCGGCCAGACAGAGTGGGCGTTGGCCGACCAGGTCCGGTTCGTCTCGGCGGCGTGGTGTGACAGGTCGAACGCTCCGGTCTTCGCGTTGATGGGGCAGGTCGACGCCGCGCAGCGTTGGGGTATCGGCGTGGTCGACGGTGCCCGGTTCAAGGGTGGCTGGGGTCCGTCGGTGACCGGCGGTTACCTGGTGCGCCAAGTGGGGGTGCTGGTCACACCCGCTGGAGCGACCGCGATTGCGCTTGCCGCACAACCAGATTCGGGTCGGTTCGAAGACGGTACCGCCGACCTGTCGACGATCGCCGACTGGCTGATGTCGCATCGCGCGGCGCTGCCCACCGGCAGCTGCGCCTCACCATAGGTAAACGCGGGCGTTGTTTCCGCCGGTACACGTGATCCAGTTGTCGCCCGGGTACTGCTGGCATTGCACGACGAAGTTCGAGCCATTGCACTGCGCGCCGGGCACGCTGCGGCAATCGACTGCACCCGGCGCCGACACCGCCCGAGGGATGCCATTGGCGTTGCCATACTGAGCCCAGTACGACGTCAGCACACTCTTGGTGAAAAGGCATGTCGTTTCGGCGGTTCCGCGCCCGGCGTGGGTGCCGAACCCGCCGGCATTCGGCAACGTGAACCCGTCGTCGCACGACTGGTGCAGGGCGCTCTGGTCCGGTCCGGGCACCACCTCGGCGGTCTTGGCGACCGGACCCATCGCCTGCCCCGAATTGTCCCGGGCCAGCAGCCCGATGATCACGCCGATGCCACCCAGAATCAGCGCTGCCGCAACGGCGATCGCGGTCGGCAGCAGCCAGGAGCGACGCCCGCGCTCCGGCGTGGTCGTGGTGGTCGCTTCGGCGGGCGGCGGCGAGGTGGCCGTCGGCGTCGTGTGCGGCGCGGTCACCGCGTACTGCAGGGCGCGCTGGGCCGCGCGGCCGAGACCACCCGCGGTTCCATACCGATCGTCGGGATCCTTGGCCATTCCGCGGGCGACCACGTCGTCGAACGCCGCGGGGATCCGCGGATTCACCGTCGACGGCCGTGGCGGCGACGCCGTGAGGTGCGCCCCGACCTGACTTTCGAGGCTGTCGCCGGGAAACGGTGTCTCGCCCGTCAGCATCTCGTACATCACGCAGGTCAGCGCGTAGACGTCGACCGCGGGGGTGGCCGGTTCGCCGTTGAACCGCTCGGGCGCCATGTATTTCAGGGTGCCGATCTGGCTGCCGGCCTCGGTGAGCCGAGTGGCGCCCTTGGTCTCGGCGATGCCGAAGTCGACCAGGTAGGCGAAATCGGCCGGGGTGACGATGATGTTCTCTGGCTTGACATCCCGGTGGATCAGGCCGGCAGCGTGCGCGGCATCGAGAGCGGCGGCCATCTGCGTGATGATGCCGACTGCCCGCGCGGGCGCCAGCGGCCCCTCTGCGATCAGCTCCGCCAGGGTGTGCCCCTGCACCAAACGCATGTCGATGTAGAGCCTACCGTCGATCTCACCCCAGTCGTGGATCGGAATGACATGCGGTTCTTGCAGAATGGCCGCGGCCTGAGATTCCCGCTGAAACCGGGCACGAAAAGCCGGATCGTGAGAAACCCCGTCGGACAGGATCTTCAACGCGACGGTACGGCCCTTGACGGTGTCATAGGCCTCGTACACCTCGCCCATGCCGCCGCGGCCGAGCAAACGCGTGATCGTGTACGTGCCGAACGACGTCCCATCGCGCGGTTCCACAGACGCAGTATGTCCTGACGGACCGTTCTTTGCCGCGGTAATCGGGCGAGACCTTTTCGACGAGAGCCTTCCCGAACCGTTGCCCCGCCGAGCGTGTAACTCGTCGTCGAACAATCGCGCTATCGCGTCGAAAACCGACACGCTCGGCGCCCTTCGACCGGCGAGACCACTGGTTGTGCGGTTTCGTACGCGACTCGCCAATCGCGGCGTATCGGATCGCACACCCGCGGCCGGTGCGCTCGCGCTAGCTAGCCGGAGTGCGCGGGCGGCTTGTCCTCGTGCAGCAGCTCGGCGTGCATGTCCTCAAGCGAGACACCCTTGGTCTCCTGGACCCACTTCCACACGAACAATCCCGACAGCACCGCGCACAGCCCGTAGAACCCGTACGCCAGGCCCAGGTGGTTGCGCAGACCGGGGAACGTGACGGTGATCAACCAGTTCGCCGCCCACTGCCCCGCCGCCGCCAGGCCGAGCGCGGCCGCACGGATGCGGTTCGGGAACATCTCACCGAGCAGCACCCAGACGACCGGCCCCCAGGACATGCCGAACGCCACCACGAAGAGGTTCGCAGCGATCAAGGCGATGACCCCGGATGCGCCCGGCAGGTTGGGCTTTCCGTCGACGAGAGTCGCGTTGGCGAAGATGACCGCCATCGTGATGAGCGTGACGGCCATGCCCGACGAGCCGATCAGCAGCAGCGGCTTGCGCCCGATCTTGTCGATCAACGCGATGGCGATCAGCGTGGTCGCCACGTTCACCACCGAGGTGATCACGGTGTAGATGGCCGACTGGTCGGCGTCGAATCCGACGGCCTGCCACAGCACATTCGAGTAGTAGAAGATCACATTGATCCCGACGAACTGCTGGAAGATCGACAGGCCCAAGCCAACCCACACGATGCCGTACAGCCCGCCGGTGGGCTTGCGCAGATCCCGCCACGACGGCTTGTCCTCGCGCTCGAGCGTCTCGCGGATGCGGCTGATGGTGATCTCGAGGTTCTTCTCACCCAGCAGCATGGTCAGCACGCGGCGCGCCTCGGGAATCTTGTGGCTGGCCACCAGATACCGCGGGGATTCCGGAATCGTGAACGCCAACGCCCCGTAGAGGATCGCAGGCGCGGCCATCGCCAGGAACATCCATCGCCACGCGTCGAGCCCGAGCGCCAGTTCCTTGTTCGGGCCACCGGCGGCGTGCTGGAGAAGCCAGTTCACCGCGAACGACAAGAAGATGCCGGACACGATGGCCAGTTGCTGCAGGGAGCCGAGCCGGCCGCGGATGCGCGGCGGGGAGGTTTCGGCGATGTAGGCCGGGGCGATCACCGAGGCGATGCCGACGCCGATACCACCGACGATCCGGAAGATGACGACGGTCGCGACGTTGGGCGCCAGGCCCGTGCCAATGGCGCTGATGAGGAAGAACACCGCCGCGATCTTCATGACCGAGATGCGGCCGATGCGGTCGGCGATCCGGCCTGCGGACATCGCACCGGCGGCGGCGCCGAGCAACGCCGACGCGACGGCGAAGCCGAGCTCGGCGTTCCCGATGCCGAAGTCTTCCTGGATCGAGTCGACGGCGCCGTTGATCACCGCGCTGTCGTAGCCGAACAGCAGACCGCCCAGGGCGGCCACCGAGGCTATCCGTACCGCCGTACCACCCGACGAGAATTCCGCATCCTCTAATCCCGTGGGTGAGTCGCTGGTGGGTCCTTGGCCGGCCATGAGGCGTCCTTTCCGCAGCACTGCGAAACCTGGTGGCAACTACGATTGCACAGTCGCAGCCGCCCCACGCCGATATCGGTCAGCCGTTCACGCTGAGCGCTCGCGCAGCCCCAACTGCAGCTCTGTGTAGATCTGTCGCAGCTGCGGGATGCCCAAGCCGGCGAGCGACGAAACGTGGCGGCGACGGACGCTGACCGGCACCTCGACCTCGTTGGGCACCACCAGCACTGGGCAGCCCGCCGCTTCGGCGGCCGCCGTGCCGGTGGTCGAATCCTCGATCGCCAGACAATCCTCGGCGCTCACGCCGAGCAGTTCGGCCGCGCGCAGGTAGACATCCGGCGCGGGTTTACCCTCGGGCACCTCGTCACCGCAGACGGTGACTGAAAAGTAGTGCCGGCCAATGCTATTGAGCGCATTCTCGGTCAGCCCCCGGCGGGTGTTGGTCACCAGTGCCATCGGCACCCCCGCGGCCAGCAGCGCGTCGAGCAGTTCCTGAGCGCCCGGACACCACGGCAGCCCGGTGGTGAACAGTTCTCCGACATAGTCGTGCATCCAGTCGGCAACCTCGGCCATGTGTTCCGGATCGGGCTCCAGACCGAGGTCGGCGAACACGATGCGGATCACCCCATCGGCCGACCCGCCCACCGTGGCGTCGCGGACTTCGGGTGGCAATACCCGGCCGTGGCGGGAGTACAGCTCGTTGATCGCGACATCCCACAGCTTTTCGGAGTCGACGAGAGTGCCGTCCATGTCCCACAAGACCGCTCGCACGCCACCGATTGTGCCATGGGAGCGGCGATGACTTCGAATCCGGCGAGTTTGCTGCGCCGGATCACTAGGGTGGCGCTATGCAACTGGGAATGGTCGGCTTGGGTCGTATGGGAGCGAATCTGGTTCGGCGGCTGATGCGGGGCGGCCATAGTTGCGTTGTCTACGACGTGAACCCGGCCGCGGTCAGCCAGTTGGAAGCCGAAGGCGCCACCGGCGCGGCCAGCATCGAGGAATTCGTCGCACAACTCGATGGCCCGCGGGCGATCTGGCTGATGCTGCCCGCCGCAATCGTCGACTCGACCCTGGACACCCTCGTCCCGCTGCTGTCAGCCGGGGACACCGTGATTGACGGGGGTAACTCGTACTACCGCGACGACATCACCCGCGCTCAGAAGCTCGCCGAAAGTGATCTGCATTACGTCGATTGCGGCACCAGTGGCGGCGTGTGGGGGCTGGACCGCGGCTACTGCTTGATGATCGGCGGCGAGACGGACGTGGTCGCGCGCCTCGATCCCATCTTCAAGACCATCGCACCGGGCGTCGGTACCGCCGAACCCACCCCGAGCCGGCCGGCGGACGCCCCCGGAACCGCACCGGAGGGCTACCTGCACTGCGGACCCAACGGCGCCGGGCACTTCGTGAAGATGGTTCACAACGGTGTCGAGTACGGGATGATGGCGGCGATCGCCGAAGGGCTGAGCATCATCAAGCACGCCAACGCGGGCACGGTCGATCGCGTGGTCGATGCCGAGACCACTCCCCTGCGCGATCCGTGGGCCTACCAGTACGACATCAACGTCGGCGAGGTCGCCGAAGTCTGGCGCCGCGGGTCGGTGGTCGGCTCCTGGTTGGTGGACCTGACCGCGGACGCGTTCGCCGCGTCGCCCGACCTCGCCCAGTTCTCCGGGCGGGTATCGGATTCCGGTGAGGGACGGTGGACGGTGCTGGCCGCAGTGGACGAAGGCGTTCCGGCCCCGGTCATCACGACCGCGCTCTACGAGCGTTTCCAATCCCGACAGCTCGGCGAGTTCACCGACCAGATCTGTTCGGCGATGCGCAGCGAGTTCGGCGGCCACGCGGAGAAGAAGTGATGCCGGTGAACGCCTCTGCCGCAGATGTTTTGGTGATCTTCGGCATCACCGGAGACCTGGCCAGGAAGATGACGTTCCGGTCGCTGTACCGCCTGGAGCGGCGCGGTCTGCTCGATTGCCCGATCGTCGGCGTCGCTCTCGACGACTGGTCCGCCGACACCCTGCGCGAGCATGCCCGGGCCGCCATCGAGGCCACCGGCGAACCGGTGGACGACGACGTGTTCGCCCGGTTCGCTGCTCGGTTGTCCATGGTGTCCGGCGATTTCGCCGACGCGGGGACCTATCAGAAGGTCGCCGCAGCCATCAGTGGACGCAGCAACCCGGTGTTCTATTTGGAGATCCCGCCCTCGCTGTTCGGCCGGGTCGTGGACGGCCTCGCCGGCGCCGGCCTGACCGGGAACGCCCGGGTCGTGGTGGAAAAGCCGTTCGGACATGATCTTTCGTCGGCCAAGGCGCTCAACGACCAGTTGAGTGCTCACCTGCAGGAGTGGCAGATCTACCGCATCGACCACTTCCTGGGCAAAGAGCCGGCGATGGACATCCGCTATATCCGGTTCTCGAATTCGATCATTGAGCCGCTGTGGAATCGCGACCGCATCGAGGCCGTGCAGATCACGATGGCCGAGAACTTCGGGGTGGAGGACCGCGGCCACTTCTACGACCCGGTCGGGGCGCTGCGCGACGTCGTGCAGAACCATCTGCTGCAGTTGATCGGGCTGATCGCCGCCGAACCGTCCAGTGGCGGCCCGGACGGCTTCCGCGACAAGCGGGTCGAGTTGTTCAAAAGCATTCGTCCGGCCGACCCCAAGCACTACGTGCGCGGCCAGTACGCCGGGTACCTGGCGGTCGACGGTGTCGCGCCCGACTCGCAGACCGAGACCTTCACGGCGCTGAAGCTGTACATCGACAACTGGCGTTGGTCGGGTGTGCCCTTCTTCATCCGGGCAGGCAAGGCTCTGCCGGTGCGCGCCACCGAAATTCGGGTGATCTTCAAGCGCCCGCCAGAGCTGCCGTTCTTGCCGAAGATCCACGAACAGAACGAGCTGATCTTCCGGATCGACCCGAACCCCGGCGTGGACCTGGTGTTGCAGGCCAAGGAATCCGGCGCCGACACCACCCGCGCCGTCAACCTCTGCCTGGTGTTTGCCGACGAAATGGCCGAAGCTCCCGAACCGTACGAACGCCTGCTGGGCGACGCCATGCACGGTGACTCGAGCCAGTTCATCCGCGAGGACGGCGTGGAGGAAACCTGGCGGATCGTGCAGCCGCTGCTTGATTCACCGCCGCCGGTGGAGGTCTACGAGCAGGGCTCGTGGGGACCGTCGGGAGCCGACAAACTCGTCGCCGGATATCCGGGCTGGCGTCAGCCCTGGCTGCCCGCCCACCAGTGAGCACGGCCGAGCAGAACCGCCTCGACGAGGCCGCGCCCTGGCGGCGTTGGGGAACGTATCTGAGTGAGCGTGCCTGGGGTTCGGTCCGAGAGGACTACAGCGCCGATGGCGATGCCTGGGCATACTTTCCGTTCGACCATGCGCGCAGCCGGGCCTACCGGTGGAGCGACGACGGTCTGGCGGGTTGGTGCGATGACGAGCAGACCATCTGCCTCGGCGTGGCCCTGTGGAATGGGCACGACCGCATCCTCAAGGAACGGCCCTACGGGGTGGCCAACGAGGAGGGCAACCACGGCGAGGACGTCAAGGATTACTGGTTTTACACCGACAACCTGCCCTCGCACGCCTATGCGTCCATGGTCTACAAGTACCCGCAGGCCGCTTTCCCCTACGACGATCTGCTGCACACCAATCAGCAGCGGGGTCCCGAGGACGACGAGTACGAACTATTCGACGCACTGCGCGAACAATGGCTTCAGCAGCGCTATTTCGACGTCGAGGTGGCCTACGCCAAGGACGGCCCGGAGGACGTCTACTGCCGCATCACGGTGACCAATCGCGGGCCGGACGCCGCGCCGATCCACGTGCTGCCACAGCTGTGGTATCGCAACACCTGGTCGTGGGACCCAGACCAGGAACGGCCGCGGATCACCGCCTGCGGTGATCCGCGGCACGCACGTCCCACCCCAAGCTCGGGCAGCGGTGGTTCACGGTCACCGCCTCCGACGGGGAGATTCCGCGACTGGTGTTCTGCGAGAATGAAACCAACAATCGCCTGTTGTTCTCCTCGCCCAACGCCTCGGCCACCACCAAGGACGGCATCAACGACTTCGTCGTCGACGGCATCGCCGACGCCATCGACCCGACTGAGGGCAGCAAGGTCGCCGCGATTGTCGCGGCCATCCTGCAACCCGGCGAAACCTCAACGATCACAGTGTATTTCGCGGCCACCGATACCAGACACCCGCCCGGCCACGCCGACACGGTGCTCGCCGACCGCAAACGTGAGGCCGACGAGTTCTATCACGCCGTCGCGGCAGCGGACCTGAGCGAGGACGAGCGGCTCGTCCAACGCCAGGCGTTCGCCGGGCTGCTGTGGTGCAAACAGTTCTACAACTACGCGGTACGGCGCTGGCTCAAGGGCGATCCCGAACAACCGGCACCGCCACGGCAACGCTGGGGTGCGCGCAATCACGACTGGCAACACTTCGCAGTCAGCGAGGTCATCCTGATGCCCGACGCGTGGGAGTACCCGTGGTTTGCGGCCTGGGACTTGGCCTTTCACTGCGTGGCATTGGCGCTCATCGATCCCGAGTTCGCCAAGACCCAGGTCCTGGTGTTGCACAACTCGACCGCCCAGCATCCGCACGGCCAGATCCCGGCCTACGAGTGGAAGTTCGGTGACACCAATCCACCCGTGCATGCCTGGGCGGCCTGGCAGGTCTACCAACTGGATCAACTACGCACCGGTGTCGGCGACTTCGACTTCCTGGCCAGTGCGTACCGGTCGGCCACCCTGAACGCGATGTGGTGGCTCAACCAGAAGGACGACACCAACCGCGGCGTGTTCGGCGGCGGCTTCCTCGGCATGGACAACATCGGGGTGTTCGACCGCGACGAGCCGCTACCCACCGGTGGTCAGCTCGCCCAGGTCGACGGCACGGCGTGGATGGCGGCACTGATCTTCCATCTGTTGGAGATGGCGATCGAACTGTCGCAGACCGATCCCAGCTACACCGACATGTTCAGCCGGTGGGTGTGGGATGCATGGCTGGTCGCCAACTCGCTGGAAAAGGGCACCTACCAGGTCAGCTTCTGGAACGACGACACGAATTTCTATCACGATGTCATCGAAATGCCGGACGGCACAAGCAGATCGCTGGAGGTGTTCTCCATCCAGGCGATCGTCCCGCTGTTCGCCGCGATCGCCATACCGACCAGCGCGACCGAGGTCACCACGATCCTGACGGACTGCCTCGGGGCGCTGGCACGGACCTACGAGCACACCGACGACGACGTGCAGCTGGTGATGACCGGCGGCGACGGCACCCACTTGATGATCGGCGTCATCCACCGAGACCGCCTCACCCACATCCTGCAGCGGCTGCTGGACCCCGAACAGTTCTTGTCTGCCAACGGGATCCGCTCATTGTCGCGGTTCCATCGCGACCACCCGTACACCTACCACACCGACGGCGCCGATTACGTCGTCGACTATCAGCCGGCCGAATCACGCAGCCGGATGTTCGGCGGCAACTCCAACTGGCGCGGTCCGATCTGGCTGCCGACCAATTTCCTTCTGGTGCAGGCGCTCAACTCCTATGCCCGGTTCCTCGGCGACACCTACCGCGTTCCCGATCCGGCGGGGTCGGCCGACGAGGTGACCCTGCACGTGGTCGCCGACCGGTTGGCCCGCCAACTGACCGGTCTTCTGGTCCGCGACGAGAACGGCCGGCGAGCGGTGTTCGGCGACAACGAGTACTTCCAGACCGACCCGCACTGGCGTGACCTGGTCCCATTCCACGAGTACTTCGACGGCGACACCGGGCGCGGGCTGGGCGCCAGCCACCAGACCGGCTGGACCGCGACTGTCGCTGTGCTGCTTCAGTTCCGGGGCAGCCTGCACTTCCGAGCGCGGACCGCTCAGTCCTCCGGGTTATAGCCGAGGTTCGGCGCCAGCCAGCGCTCGGCCTCCTGCAGGGTCCAGCCCTTACGCCTGGCGTAGTCGGCGACCTGATCCTGGGCCAGCCGGCCGACCACGAAGTACTGCGACTGCGGATGCGAGAAGTACCAGCCGCTGACCGCCGCACCGGGCCACATCGCCATCGACTCGGTCAGCTCGATGCCAGTGCGCTCCTTGACATCCATCAGCTTCCAGAGCGTGACCTTCTCGGTGTGCTCCGGGCACGCCGGATAGCCGGGGGCCGGGCGGATACCCACGTACTTCTCCCCGATGAGCGCATCGTTGTCCAACTGCTCGTCGGGCTGGTATCCCCAGAACTCCTTGCGCACCCGCTGGTGCATCCGTTCGGCGAACGCCTCGGCCAGCCGGTCGGCGACCGACTCCAGCAGGATCGCGCTGTAATCGTCCAGAGCCGCTTTGAATTCGGCGATCTTTTCGCTGCTGCCGAGCCCGGAGGTCACGGCGAAGGCACCGATATAGTCGGCGAGACCGGTCTCCTTCGGTGCGATGAAGTCACCCAGCGACCGGTTCGGGACGCCGTCGCGGTGCTCGCCCTGCTGACGCAGGTTGTGCAACGTGGTCAGCACCTCGCTGCGGCTTTCGTCGGTGTACACCTCGATGTCATCGCCGACGGCGTTCGCCGGGAAGAACCCGATGACGCCGTTGGCGGTCAGCCACTTCTCCTTGATCGCGGTGTCCAGCATCTGCTGGGCGTCGTCGTACAGCTTGCGCGCGGCTTCGCCGGACGCCGGGTTGTTGAGGATGTCGGGGAACCGGCCCTTCATCTCCCAGGCGTTGAAAAACGGCTGCCAGTCGATGAACTCGCGAAGCTCGGACAGGTCGTAGTCCAAGAACTCCCGCACACCGAGACCCTGCGCGGGCACCGGCGGCGTGTAGCCCTCCCACTCGATCGGCGTCCGGTTGGCGCGGGCCTTCTCCAGCGTCAGCATCGGCCGCTCGTTCTTCTGAGCGTGCCGTTCGCGCAGCGACGCGTAATCCTTCTCGGTGGCCTCCAGCAGGGCCGGCCGCTGCTTGTCGTCGAGCAGCGCGGCGGCGACCGGCACCGAGCGCGACGCGTCCTTGACCCAGACCACCGGGCCGCTGCGGCGCGGCGAGATCTTCACGGCCGTGTGCGCACGCGACGTAGTCGCACCACCGATCAGCAGCGGGATCTGCAGGCCTTCGCGCTCCATCTCGACGGCGAAGTTGGCCATCTCGTCCAGCGACGGGGTGATCAACCCGGAAAGCCCGATGATGTCCGCGTCGTGCTCCTTGGCCGCGTCCAGGATCTTCTGGGCGGGCACCATCACACCGAGGTCGATCACTTCGAAGTTGTTGCACTGCAACACGACTCCGACGATGTTCTTGCCGATATCGTGGACGTCGCCCTTCACGGTCGCCATCACGATCGTGCCATTGGTGTCCTTCGAATCAGCCGTGCCGTTCTCGGCCTTCTCCGCCTCGATGAACGGAAGTAGGTAGGCGACGGCCTTTTTCATCACCCGGGCCGACTTCACCACCTGAGGCAGGAACATCTTGCCGGAGCCGAAAAGGTCACCGACGACGTTCATGCCGTCCATCAGCGGGCCCTCGATCACCTCGATCGGGCGACCACCCGCGCCGGCGATCTCGGCACGCAGTTCCTCGGTGTCGTCGTCGACGTGGGCGTCGATGCCCTTGACCAGCGCGTGCGTGATGCGCTCCCCCACAGGGAGACTGCGCCACTCGGCGGCCTTGGGATCTTCGCCCTTGTCCTTGCTGTTGAACCGCTCGGCGATCTCGAGCAGTCGCTCCGCCGCATCCTCGCGGCGGTTCAGCACCACATCCTCAATCCGGTCCCGCAGTTCGGGGTCGATCGAGTCGTAGGGCACCAGTGCGCCCGCATTCACGATGCCCATATCCAGCCCGGCCTTGATGGCGTGGAACAGGAAGACGGCGTGGATCGCCTCGCGCACCGGGTTGTTGCCCCGGAACGAGAACGAGACGTTCGAGATGCCGCCGGAGATGTGCACCCCGGGCAGGTTCTCCTTGATCCAGGCGCAGGCCTCGATGAAGTCGATCCCGTAGGTCGCGTGCTCCTCGATACCGGTGGCCAGCGCGAAGCAGTTGGGGTCGAAGATGATGTCCTCGGGCGGGAAGCCGACCTCTTCGGTCAGGATCCGGTAGGCCCGCCCGCAGATCTCCTTGCGGCGCTCCAGGTTATCGGCCTGCCCCTGCTCGTCGAACGCCATCACGACGACGGCGGCGCCGTACTTGCGGCACAGCCGGGCCTCGCGAACGAACTTCTCCTCGCCCTCCTTCATGGAGATCGAGTTGACGATCGGCTTGCCCTGCACGTTCTTCAGGCCGGCCTCGATGACCTCCCACTTGGAGGAGTCGATCATCTCCGGGACGCGGCTGATGTCCGGCTCGGAGGCGATCAGCTTGGTGAACCGGTCCATCGCGGCGACGCCGTCGATCATGCCTTCGTCCATGTTGATGTCGATGACCTGCGCGCCGACCTCGACCTGCTGCAGGGCGACCGAGAGCGCGGTGTCGTAATCCTCGGCCTTGATCAGATTGCGGAACCGGGCGGAACCGGTGATGTTCGTCCGCTCACCGATGTTCACGAACAACGAGTCCTTGGTGATGTTGAGCGGCTCCAAGCCGGAAAGCCGGGTGGCCACCTCGATTTCCGGCACCTCACGCGGCGGCACGCCTTCGACCACCTTGGCGATCTCGGCGATGTGCGCCGGCGTCGTGCCGCAGCAGCCGCCGACCATGTTGACCAGACCGGCCTCGGCGAAGTCGGCGACGTAGCCAGCCTGACGCTTCGGCGACTCGTCGTACTCGCCGAAAGCGTTGGGCAGACCGGCATTCGGGTAGCAGGACACGAAGGTGTCGGCGATCCGGGACATCTCGGCGAGGTAGGGCCTCATCTCCGGGGCACCCAGGGCACAGTTGAGTCCGACCGCGAGCGGCTTCGCGTGCCGGATCGAGTTCCAGAACGCTTCGGTGGTTTGACCGGACAGCGTCCGCCCCGACGCATCGGTGATGGTGCCGGAGATGATCACCGGCCAGCGGCGGCCGCGCTCCTCGAACAGCGTCTCGATGGCGAAGATCGCGGCCTTGGCGTTCAGCGTGTCGAAGATCGTCTCGACGATGAGCAGGTCGGCACCGCCGTCGACCAGGCCCCTCGCCGCGTCGAAGTACGCGGCGACCAGTTGGTCATAGGAGACGTTGCGGGCACCCGGGTCGTTGACGTCCGGCGAGATCGACGCCGTCCGCGTCGTCGGCCCCAGCGCGCCGGCCACGTAGCGCGGTTTGTCGGGCGTGCTGAACTCGTCGCAGGCCGTGCGGGCCAGGGCGGCGCCGGCGTAGTTCAGTTCGTAGGCCAGCTCCTGCATGCCGTAGTCGGAGAGCGAGACCGCGTTCGCGTTGAACGTGTTGGTCTCCAGGATGTCGGCACCCGCATCGAGGTACTCGCGGTGAATGCCTTCGATGATGTGCGGCTGCGTCAGCGTCAGCAGGTCGTTGTTGCCGACGAGATCGCTCGGCCAGTCCTTGAACCGCTCGCCGCGGTACCCGGCTTCGTCGGGCCGGTCGCGCTGGATCGCCGTGCCCATGGCGCCGTCGATCACCACGATCCGCTGGCGCAACGCAGCCGTCAGTTCGTCGGTGCAGTCAGGCCGGATTTGCGGCTCAAAAGAACTCACGTGCATCCTTCCGTCGCGGAAGGCGTCCTTAACTCTGCCGAGCGTGGCGGGTACCGGCTCAGATTCGGCGACCCGTTGCAACGCCTCTCGACGGTGAAAAGTCTACGTGGTCCTGCAATCGACTTCCGGACGCCCTTTTCGGCTCGGCCAAAGAGCACCACACGCCGGGGCCGCAGTCGGTCCGAGACGGCTCATCGGAGCCGAGCAAGCCTTAGGCTGAGGTGGTGACAGCCTCGAACTTCATCGGCGGGAAAGGCCCGGATCTGCCCGAACTGCAGAACACGATCATCGTCGCGGCTTTCGAGGGCTGGAACGACGCCGGTGACGCCGCCAGTGACGCGCTCGAGCACCTGGACGCGATCTGGGAGGCCGACACGATCATCGAGATCGACGACGAGGCGTACTACGACTACCAGGTGAACCGTCCGGTGATTCGGCAGGTCGACGGGGTGACCCGCGAACTGGTGTGGCCGTCGATGCAGATCTCACACTGCCGGCCGCCCGGCTCCGACCGTGACATCGTGCTGATGCATGGGGTGGAACCCAACATGCGGTGGCGCACCTTCTGCGCCGAGCTGCTGGCGATCGCCGACAAGCTGAACGTGGACACCGTCGTGATCCTCGGCGCGCTGCTGGCCGACACACCGCACACCCGGCCGGTGCCGGTGTCCGGCGCGGCCTACTCCCCCGAATCGGCGAAGTTCTTCGGCCTCGAGGAGACACGTTACGAGGGCCCGACCGGTATCGCCGGGGTGTTCCAGGACGCGTGCGTGGCGGCGGGCATCCCGGCGGTGACGTTCTGGGCCGCGGTGCCGCATTACGTCTCGCAGCCGCCCAATCCGAAGGCCACCGTCGCATTGCTGCGCCGCGTCGAGGACGTGCTCGACATCGAGGTGCCGCTGGCCGACCTGCCCGCCCAGGCCGAGGAGTGGGAGCAGGCCGTCACCGAGATGACCGCCGAGGACGAGGAGATCGCCGAGTACGTGGCCTCCCTCGAACAGCGCGGTGACGCCGAGGTGGACATGAACGAGGCGCTGTCGAAGGTCGACGGCGACGCGCTGGCCGCCGAGTTCGAGCGCTACCTGCGCCGGCGGGGTCCCGGCTTCCGCGGCTAGCCCGAACTCACGTTCGAATACTCTGACGGAGCGCTGACGAGAATGGCGCCGTCAGGGGTGGTCCTGCCGACCAGTTGGTAGGGCTGCGCTACCGTGCAATGGATACTGCCGAGTAACAAGAATCGAGGTTGCTCTCGTGAAACTGGCACTCAGTGACGAGGACGTGAAGTTCCGCGACGAGTTGCGGGAGTTCTTCACCACCCAGATCCCTGCCGAGATCCGCGAACGGGCCCGGACGGACAGTCTGAACTTCCCCGATGACGCGATCACGACCCAGCGGATCCTGAACAAGGCCGGCCTGGGCGTGCCCAACTGGCCGGTCGAGTGGGGCGGTAAGGACTGGACCCCGTTGCAGCGCCAGATCTGGGCCGACGAGATGCGCATGGCCTGCGTCCCCGAACCGCTGGCCTTCAACGCCAGCATGGTCGGACCGGTGATCGCCCACTTCGGCTCGCAGGAGATCAAGGAACGCTTCCTGCCGCCGACGGCGAACCTCGACATCTGGTGGTGCCAAGGGTTTTCCGAGCCCGAAGCCGGCTCCGATCTGGCCGGGCTGCGCACCGTCGCCGTGCGCGACGGTGACGAGTACGTCATCAACGGCCAGAAAACCTGGACCACGCTCGGCCAGTTCGCCGACTGGATCTTCGTGCTGGCCCGCACCAACCCCGATGCCCCGAAGAAGCAGGCCGGCATCTCGTTCATCCTCGTCGAGATGAACACCCCGGGCATCACGCTGCGGCCGATCAAGCTGATCGACGGCAGCTATGAGGTCAACGAGGTCTTCTTCGAAGACGTCCGGGTGCCCGCCAACCAGCTCGTCGGCGAGGAGAACCAGGGCTGGACCTACGCCAAGTTCCTGCTGTCCAACGAGCGCACCGGCATCGCCCGCATCGGCACCACCAAGCTGTGGCTCGCCGACGTCAAGGAGAACGCCGCGCAGACCAAGGTCGGCACGGGCACTCTCCTCGAGGACCCGCTGTTCGCCGCCAAGGTCGCCGAGATCGAAAACGAGCTGCTGGCACTGGAACTCACGCAACTGCGGGTCAGTGGCGACGAGGGCACCGGCAAGCCGAACCCGGCGTCGTCGATCCTCAAGCTGCGGGGCAGCCAGCTGCAGCAGGCCGTCACCGAGCTGGCCGTGGAGGTCGCCGGACCGGATGCACTGCCGTTCGACGGCGGCGCCGACATCGACTCTCCGCTGTGGGCGCAGCATGCGGCGCCGAAGTACCTGAACTACCGCAAGACCTCGATCTACGGCGGAAGCAACGAGGTCCAGCGCACCATCATCTCCTCGACGATCTTGGGACTGTGAGGACCGGCCATGAACTTTGACCTGACCGACGAACAAGAACTCCTGCGCGACACCGCTCGCGAGGTGTTCGCCCGCACCTACGACATCGAGACGCGCAACAAGACCGTCGACTCCGAGCTCGGCTGGAGCCGCGATGTGTGGCGCCAACTGGCCGAAATCGGCATCCTCGGACTGGGTTTCGAGCCCGAAGAGTCCGGCCAGATCGAGATCATCGTCGTGATGACCGAGCTCGGGCGCCGGCTGGCACCCGAACCGGTCGCGGCCGCCGCACTGATCCCGGGCGGCCTGATCGCCGAGCTCGGCAACGACGAACAGCGCGCTCAGCTCGACGAGGTCGCGGCCGGCGAGCGATTGCTGGCACTGGCGCACACCGAGAAGGGGCTGCGCGGCCTGGACGAATTGTCCACCCGCGCAACCAAAGACGGCGACTCGTGGACAATCACCGGCCGCAAGAATCCGGTGCTTGCCGGTGACAGCGCTGATGCCCTGGTCGTCACCGCGAGCCTGCCCGACGGTGGCGTCGGGGTGTTCCTCGTCGACGCTGCCGCCACCACCCGACGCGGCTACCGGACGTTCGACGGGCAGCGCGGCGCCGAGATCGACTTCGCCGACACCCCGGCACAACCGCTCGGCGACGGCGGCGATGCCAGTGAGCGGATTCACGCGACGCTGATCCGGTACTCCTCGGCGCTGTGCGCCGAAGCGGTTGGCGCCATGGACGAGTCGCTGCGTCTGACCACGGAATACCTGAACGCCCGCAAGCAATTCGGTGTGCCGCTCAAGACATTCCAGACGCTCACCCAACGCGCTGCCGACATGTACGTCTCGCTGGAGCTCGCCCGCAGCATGAACTACTACGCGGCGATGTGCATCACCGACGGCCGGCTCGATCCCGTTGTCGCGGCGCGGGCCAAGCTGCAGATCGGACGATCGGGCAAGCACATCTCTCAGGAGTCGATCCAGATGCACGGCGGGATCGGCGTGACCGCGGAATACCCGGTGGCGCACTACGCCGCCCGGCTCACCGCGATCGACCAGACCCTGGGCTCGGCCACCGACCAGTTGCGATTCCTGTCTTCGCAGGTGGGCAATTACGGCGCTGTCGCGCTGTAAGGCGCGGTAGCTCAGGGACTTTCCAGCTCCTCCAACCGGGAACTGGTCGAGCGGCCGAGCGCGGCCACCTCCGCATCCATCTTGGGCAGGATGCGCGGGACAAGGGCCGCGATCGGCCGCTCTCCCAATGGTGTTGACAGCAGCGGCTTCAGCCAGCGGAACGCGCCCACCCAGCCGGGCACGTTGATCTGACGCTTGCGCTCCTCGATGCCCTTGACGAAGGCTTCGCCGCATTTGTCCACGCTGGTGGTGTTGCCGAGCGGTTTGGGCACCCGGGTGAGCATCTCCCGGAAACTGGCCAGGTCCTTCTTCGCATCCTGGACCATCGGGGTGTCGATCCACGACATGTGCGCGGAGCCGACAGCGACACCGTGGTGGGCCACCTCGAGGCGCAGCGTGTTGGCGAAGTGTTCGACGCCGGCCTTCGCCGCGTGATACGGCGCCAGCCCCGGGGAAGCGGCGTAGGCGGCGAACGACGACACGATCAACACGTAACCGCGCCGGGAGATGATCGAGGGCAACGTGGCCCGCACGGTGTGGAAGGCCCCCAGCACGTTGATGTCGAGCAGGCGCTTGACGGCGTCCGGATCCACCTGCAGCACCGACCCATACGTCGCGATGCCGGCGTTGGCGACCACGACGTCGATACCGCCGAACCGCTCGACAGCCTGATCGGCCACCGACTGCATGGCCGACAGATCGCGCACATCGGCGACGGCGGTGAGCACATGGTCTTCGCCGAGTTCGGCGGCCAAGGCGGCCAACGGTTCGGCGTCGATATCGGTCAGGACGAGTTTGGCGCCCTTGCGCCGCAGCCGGCGCGCGACGTCGGCGCCGACCCCGCGGGCGGCACCGGTGATGAAGACGACTTTGTCGTTGACGGAACCCATGGCCGTCAAAAGTACACCTACAGCGGCACACCCAACAGGGCGTCGACAGCGGCCGCGACCGCGGCGGGCGCGGTTTCGTCGTGGCCACCGTACTCCAGCGCGTCGGTAACCCAACCATCAACGGCGGCAAGCGCTTTGGGGGAATCGAGGTCGTCGGCCAGATACTGGCGGAGCCGGCCGATCACGTCGGCGGCGGCCGGGCCCGCGGGTAGCGCGGCGGCGGTCCGCCACCGGTGCAGCCGGGCGTTGGCCTCGTCGAGCACAGCGTCACTCCACGACCGATCGCTTCGGTAGTGTCCGGCCAGCAGGCCCAGCCGGATGGCAGCCGGATCCACGCCCTGCTCGCGCAACCGGGAGACCAGCACCAGGTTGCCGCGACTCTTGGACATCTTGTGCCCGTCCCAGCCGATCATCCCGGCATGGACGTAGTGCCTGGCGAATCTGCGCTCCCCCACCACACATTCGGCATGCGCGGCGGAGAACTCGTGGTGCGGGAAGATCAGGTCGCTGCCGCCGCCCTGGACGTCGAAACCAAAACCGATACGGTTCAAGGCAATCGCCGCACACTCGACATGCCAACCGGGTCGGCCCGGACCGAACGGGGCGGGCCAGCTGGGCTCGTCGGGCCGGGCGGCCCGCCACAGCAGTGCGTCGAGCGGATCCGCCTTGCCGGGGCGATCCGGGTCGCCGCCGCGCTCGGCGAACAGCCGGGTCATCGTGTCGTGGTCGTAGCCCGACTCGTAGCCGAACTGGGTGGTGGCGTCGGCGCGGTAGTAGATATCGGGGTACTCGGCGTCGTCGACGACGTAGGCCGCCCCGGACGCGAGCATCTTCTCGACCAGCTCGACAACCTCGCCGATGGTGTCGGTGGCGGCGACGTAATCGCGTGGCGGCAGTACCCGCAACGCGGTCATGTCCTCACGGAACAGCGCAATCTCGCGGGCGCCGAGTTCGCGCCAGTCCACCCCGTCACGATTGGCCCGTTCGAACAGCGGGTCGTCGACGTCGGTGATGTTCTGCACGTAGTGCACCTGGTGGCCGCTGTCGAGCCAGACCCGGTGCACGAGGTCGAACGCCAGATACGTCGCGGCGTGGCCGAGGTGCGTCGCGTCATAGGGCGTGATGCCGCAGACGTACATCGTCGCGGTCTCCCCCGGCGATGTCGGGCGGATCTGACGGTCGGCGGTGTCGTACAACCGCAGGGCCGGCCCGCGGCCGGGCAGCTGTGGGATGTCGACGGCCGGCCAGGACTGCATGGCCTCGACTCTAAGGGTTTCGCTGTTCACGGCGCTCTCAGGTGGTGTGGTGACCCGGACTCTTGCGAAGACAGTGACAACGGGACGGGTGGATTCATTCCTAGCTCGCCAGCCACATGGCATCGAGCAGGAGGTCGGCCACCTCGGACCGGCACATCAGCAGGTCGGGCAGGTAGGGGTCAGGCCTGTTGTAACGCAGCGGCGACCCGTCGATTCGGGTGGCGTGCAATCCGGCGGCCTGCACCACCCCGGCCGGGGCTGCCGAGTCCCACTCCCACTGGCCGCCGGCGTGGATGTAGGCGTCGGCGTCGCCGCGCACCACCGCCATCGCCTTGGCACCGGCCGATCCGATCCGGAGGAACTCGATGTCGAGACGGTCGCGCAGCCGCCACAGGACGGCCGGGGGGCGGTTGGAGCTGGCCGTGATGCGGATCGGGCCGGGCGGCGCCGGCGGCGGAGCGGCCACGGTGTCCGAGCGAAACACCTCGCCCATCGCGGGCAGCGCGACCGCGGCGTCGGTGATGCTGCCGTCCGGTCCGCCGGTCCGCTGCCACAGGGCGACGTGCACGGCCCAGTCGGTCCGTCGCGGCATCGAGAACTCGCGGGTGCCGTCGAGCGGGTCGATGATCCACACCCGGTCGGCTTGGAGCCGCTTCAGGTCGTCGTAGGCCTCTTCGGAGAGCACCGCGTCACCGGGCCGCTCGGCACGCAGCCGGCGCAGGATCAGCGCATTGGCGCGCACGTCGCCGGCATCGCCGAGGGCAGGCGGAAAATCGAACCCGACCTCGTCACGCACCGACAGCAGCAGCCGGCCTGCCTCCTCGGCCAGGTCGGCGGCCAGCGCCGCGTCGGTCATGCTCATCTGAGTCAGTATCTCCGGTCAGAAGGCCGGCCAGGGAATCGGCCGGTGCCGATCGGGTCCGGGCATGACGGGTTCGGCCAGCAGGGTCCGGACCCGCCGTCGCAGCGCCGCGACCTCGGCCGGGGTGATGTGTTCGCGAAGCTGTTCGGCGAGCGGCCCGGCCAGTTGCTCACCGAGGTCGGCGATCGACTCCAGCGTCTCGTCGTCGATGGGCTTGCCTGCCCAGCCCCATAGCACGGTGCGCAGCTTGTCCTGGACGTGCAGCGAGACGCCGTGGTCGACGCCGTACACCCGGCCGTCCACGCCGGCCAGGATGTGCCCGCCCTTGCGGTCGGCGTTGTTGACGATCACGTCGAATACCGCCATCCGCCGCAGCCGCGGGTCGTCGGCATGCACCAGGGTGACGTCATTGCCGGCGTAGTCGTAGGCGCGCAGCACCGAAAGATAGCCCGGCGGAACGGATCCCGGCGGACAGATGTCGACGAGGTCGGGCCCGTCCGGTTCGGCGTCGTCGCTGTCGCCGGGTTGGTCGACCCACATCTGAAGCATCCCGGGTCCGGCCGGGCCGTCGCGAATGATGGTGTGCGGCACGATGTTCCAGCCCAGCGCCGCCGAGACCAGATACGAGCCGACTTCGCGGCCGGCGAGGGTGCCGTCGGGGAAATCCCACAGCGGCTGCTCCCCCGCGACCGGCTTGTACACGCAGTGCACGATGCGGTCCGACCAGGCGGCTTCGCACAGGAAGGTGGCGTTGCTCGCCGAGCGGATCCGCCCGAGGATCGTCAGCTCACCGCAGCGCAGCGCGTCGCGGGCCAACGCCTCGTCGGCGCCCGTCACGAGTCGAAATCGTCGTCGGCCTCGCCGAACGCGCCGCGCCGATATCCGTTGGTGCGCACGCAGATGTGCCCTTCGGAATCCAGCGGCTCATCACAGAGCGGGCACGGCGGGCGTCCGGCCGAGATGACCCGGGTCGAGCGGGAGGCGAATTGGCGGGCCGACTCGGGCGTGAGGAAAACCCGCACCGCGTCGGGACCTTCCTCGGCGTCGTCGAGCACCACCGAGGCATCGAACTCGGTCTCGGAGACCGCGAGCAGCTCCACGACGACCGTCTGGGCCTCGGAGTCCCACCCGAGGCCCATCGTCCCGACCCGGAACTCGGCGTCGACCGGAGTGATCAGCGGGCTGAGGTCTTCCACGTCGGTCTCCGGCGGCAGCGGGGTGCCGAACCGGCGGTTGATCTCGACCAGCAGCGCCGCGATGCGCTCGGCCAGGACGGCGACCTGTTGTTTTTCCAGGATGACGGAGATGACCCGGCTGTCGTGAACAGCCTGCAGATAGAAGGTTCGGTTTCCGGGCTGCCCGACGGTCCCGGCGACGAATCGGTCGGGTGTGCGGAAGACGTGAATTGCGCGGGCCATGTTATTTCCAAAATACCGGCTCGAACACCCGAGCTGTAATTGGAGCTTCAGTCCGTCGACCCACCCACGACGGCGTCGTCGGCGGTCTTGTCGCCCTCGGCCGGTGGCGGGGCGCTGAGCGCCGAGGCGAGTTCGGCGCCGGTGTGGTTGACGTGCACCACAAATGGGCGAATCGCCGTGTAGCGGATCACGCTCATCGATGCCGGATCGGCGGTGATCCGCTGGAAGCTGTCGAGGTGCGTGCCCAGCGCGTCAGCGACGACGGCCTTGATCACATCGCCGTGCGTACAGGCGATCCACAGCGCGTCGTGGCCGTGCTCCTCGGCGAGCCTGCGGTCATGCTCGCGCACCGCGGCCACTGCGCGGGCCTGCACCTGCGCCAGACCTTCGCCGTCCGGGAAGACGGCCGCGCTGGGCTGCTGCTGCACCACCGCCCACAGCGGCTCCTTCACCAGATCCTTCAGCGCCCGCCCGGTCCACTGCCCGTAGTCCACCTCGGCGAGCCGCTCGTCGACCGCCGGCTCGAGGTTCAGCTCGGCGGCCAGCGGCTCGAGGGTCAGGCGGCAGCGCAGCAGCGGAGATCGCACCAGGGCCTTGATCGGCAGGCCTTTGACCCGGTCGACGAGCGCGGCGGCCTGAGCCTGACCCTTCTCGTCGAGTTCGACGCCCTCAGTCCGGCCGGCCAGCGTGTGCGCGGTGTTCGATGTCGAGCGGCCGTGCCGCAGCAGGATGACGGTCAACTGGCCGCCACCACACCGGTGCTCAGCAGCGCCATCACGACCAGAGCCAGCACTACGCGGTAGCCGACGAACCAGTACATCGCGTGGTTGGCGACGAAGCGCAGCAGCCAGGCGATCGCGGCGTAGCCGACGATGAACGTGATGATCACCGACACCAGCAATTGCGCCCCGGTGGCGCTCATGCCCTCGGTGACCGGGTGGAAGGCGTCGGGAAGGGAGAACAGCCCCGAGGCCAAGACAGCCGGAATGCCAAGCAGGAAGCCGAATCTCGCGGAGAGCGGGCGGTCGATACCGAGGAAGAGGCCCGCGCTGATCGTCGAGCCGGACCGGGAGACGCCCGGGATCAGGGCCAGACATTGGGCGAGGCCGACGGTCAGGCCATCCTTCCACGTCAGTTGCTCGAGGTGGCGGGTCTGCTTGCCGAAGTACTCGGCGGCGGCGATCACGGCGGAGAACACCAGCATCGCGGTGGCGATGATCCATAGGTTGCGGACCTCGCCGCGGATCACCTCTTTGAACGCCACACCGATTACGACGATCGGAATCGTGCCGATGATGACGTACCAGCCCATCCGGTAATCGATGTTGTCCCGGTGGGCCTTGACGAACAATCCGTCGAACCAGGCCTTGAGGATTCGCCAGATGTCGCGGGCGAAGAACACCACGACGGCGAACTCGGTACCCAACTGGGAGACCGCCGTGAACGAGGCGCCGGCGTCGGCCGAGAAGAAGACCCGGGACACGATCGCCAGGTGACTCGACGACGAGATCGGCAAGAACTCGGTCAGGCCCTGAACGATCGACAAGACCACGACCTGCAACCACGACATCGGCGCGACATCCACGTCGCCGACCGTACTGGATAGACCTGGGGGTTCAGCGCACCGGCTGAGCGTGCGCCACCGCGTCGCGCACGGCCGCCGTCAGGCTGCGCTCGTCGTCGACGTCGAAGTCGGTGAGGCTGCGGGTCGCGGTCGCGACCACGTCCTCCTCGTGCGGCACGGGACCGGCCAGGCGCGGGTGGTAGACCTCCACCAGAAGCTGGCCGCGGTGGACCTGGAAGGAGAAGCTGCGGCCATCGCCGAGGTGACCGAATCCGCTGGCGAACACGCCAGTGGAAATGTCCTCGATCGCGAACTCTCGCCCGTCAATGGCCAGCGTCATGAGGTCACCATAACGCGGGTTACGGGACAAGAGAAGACAATCACGTCATTTTGTCTTCCCGGTGCCCGCCTAGACTTCCTGATCGACAGGGGGCGACTTGGTCGCTCGATCTTGAACACAACCGGGGGCTACCCGTTGGCAGAAGTGGTAAACCGGATCGGTTTGCGCAGGTCCACCGCTGTTTTGCTGGCGTTTGCCCTGGTCACGGGCGCTAGCTCGACTGCTTGCTCGACAAATCCGCTGGCCACGCCGCCACCGACGATCGAACCGGCCGGCCCCGCGGTGTCCCCGCCACCGGCCACCCGTCCCGCCGGTGAGATCCTCCCGCTGGGCGGGAACCCGGATGCCGCGGTCTTCGACGAGCGGACCGGGTCGCTGGCGGTATTGACCCCCGGCGCCGAGCCGCAGGCCCCCGCGACCCTGACCTTGTTCAACTCATCGGGTGTTCCCCGCGAACTCAGCCTGCCCGGCCCGGCCACGGCGATCGCCGGCGACGGCCAGGGCGCGGCGTACCTGTCCACCCGTGGCGGTTACGTCACCGTCGACTTGACTGCGGGGACCGCCACCCCGGTGTCCATCAACGACGAGGCCGGCACCGACTTCACCGCGATCGCGCGCCGCGCCGACGGCCGGCTGGTGCTCGGCAGCGCCGACGGAACCGCCTACACCCTGGGTTCGGACACCGCCGTGGCGGAGAAGGTGAAGATGTTCGCGCGGGTCGACGCCGTGGTCACCGAGGGCAACAATGCGGTGGTCCTCGATCGCGGGCAGACCTCGGTGACCTCACTGAACAGCGAGGGCCGCACCCAGCAGGCGCTGCGCGCCGGTGAAGGCGCCACCACGATGGTGGCCGATCCGCTGGGCCGGGTGCTGGTGACCGATACCCGCGCCGGCCAGCTGCTGGTGTTCGGCGTCGATCCGCTGATCGAGCGGCAGGCCTACCCGGTGCCGGAGGCGCCGTACGGACTGGCCGGGTCCCGGAATCTGACCTGGGTTTCGCAAACCGCGTCGAACATGGTTGTTGGTTACGATTTAACGACTGGTATCCCTGTGGAAAAGGTGCGTTACCCGACCGTGCAGCAACCGAACTCGCTGGCTTTCGACGACAAGTCCGACACGCTCTACGTGGTGTCGGCAGCCGGTGCCGGGGTGCAGGTGATCCGCAACGCGGCGGGCGGCCGATGAGTGCGGCGCACCGCGGCGGAATGCCGGCGAGCTGGGAAGTCGAACTGTCCGACGACTACGAGTGGATCCCGCTACGGCTACCACCGGACGTGACCCGCATCAGCGCCTCCACCCGGCTGTCGATCGAAGCCGAGTACCGGGGCTGGGAACTGACCCGCGTTCGCCTCTACACCGACGGTAGCCGTCGAGTCCTCTTGCGGCGCAAGAAGTCTCGTTTCAACGGCCAAGCCGCCGACCAACCCGAGCTGTGATGTACGACGCGCTGCGGCGGGCATTCTTCCTGGTGCCGGCCGAACGCATCCACACGTTCGTATTCGGCTCGTTGCGCGCCGCAACCGCGACCAACGCCACCCGGGAAACGTTGCGCCGCCGGCTTGCACCGCGTGATCCGGTGCTGGCCAGCACTGTGTTCGGGGTGCGGTTCCCCGGACCGATGGGGTTGGCGGCCGGCTTCGATAAGGACGGCCTGGGACTGAAGACCTGGGGCGCGCTGGGATTCGGCTACGCGGAGGTCGGCACGGTCACGGCTCAGCCGCAGCCGGGCAACCCACTGCCGCGGTTGTTCCGCCTCCCCGAGGACCGCGCATTGCTCAACCGGATGGGCTTCAACAATCACGGCGCCGGGCAGTTGGCGCTGCAGCTGGCCCGCTATCGGCCCGATTGGCCCGTCGGGGTGAACATCGGCAAGTCCAAGGTCACCCCGCCGGAGCAGGCCGCCGACGATTACCGCGCCAGCGCACGACTGCTCGGCCCGCTGGCCGACTACCTGGTGGTCAACGTCAGCTCCCCCAATACGCCCGGGCTTCGCGACCTGCAGGCGGTCGAATCGCTGCGGCCGATCCTGTCGGCGGTGTTGGACGAGACGTCGACGCCAGTTCTGGTCAAGATTGCCCCGGACCTGTCCGACGAGGATGTCGACGCCGTCGCCGATCTGGCCGTGGAATTGGGACTGGCCGGGATCGTCGCGACCAACACCACGATCTCGCGGGCCGGCCTGCGGACGCCCGGCGTCGACGAGCTCGGGCCGGGCGGTATTTCCGGGCCGCCGGTGGCGCGGCGGTCCCTGGAGATCCTGCGCCGGTTGTACGGGCGGGTCGGCAAGGACCTGGTGCTGATCAGTGTGGGTGGCATCGAGACCGCCGACGATGCGTGGGAGCGCATCACCTCCGGTGCCGCCCTGCTGCAGGGCTATACCGGGTTCATCTACGGCGGCGGCTTGTGGGCCAAGGAGATTCACGACGGCATCGCCGCCCGACTGCATGCCGGCGGATTCTCATCCTTGAGCGACGCAGTCGGGTCGGCGGTCTAGCTCACTTCTGCTCGTAGGTGCCGTGAATGACCGCGCGCGCAATGGAATTCATGAACAGGTTGAACCCGAGGTAGGCCGGGCTTGCATCTTCGGTGAGCTCCAGCTTCGGCACCTTCACCGCGTGCACGGCGACGAAGTAGCGGTGGTAGCCGTGCCCCTGCGGCGGGGCGGCACCCAGGAACCGGCGGATGCCGGCGTCATTGACCAATGTCAGGGCATCGCCCGGAAGCACCGAGCCGTCGCCGACCCCGGAGGGAAGTTCGGTGACGGTAGCGGGCAGGTTGGCCACCGCCCAGTGCCAGAAGCCGGAACCGGTCGGCGCATCGGGGTCATAGACGGTGACGGCGAAGCTCTGAGTCTCCTCCGGGAAACCCGACCAGCTCAGCTGCGGCGAGACGTCTTCACCGCCGGCGCCCATGATTCCGCTGACCTGAGCGTTCTTCCACTGCTCGCCGTCGTTGAAGTCGGTGCTGGTCAGTGTGAAACTGGGCAGCTCGGGCAGGAAGTCGTAGGGGTTGTACGGAAATGCCATGTGCTGGTTTTCCTTTCGTTGTCAGCAGTTCTTGAGGAAGTGCTCGAGCACCTGAGTGCCGAAGTGCAGTGCGTCCACGGGTACCCGCTCATCGACGCCGTGGAACAGTGCCGCGAAGTCGAGCTCGGGCGGCAGCCGCAGCGGGATGAAGCCGAAACACCGAATGCCAAGTTTGGCAAAGGCTTTGGCGTCCGTTCCACCGGAGAGCATGTACGGCACGGTCCGGGCTTCCGGATCGACGGCCAGTAGCGCGTCGTTCATCGCGTCGACGAGGTCGCCGTCGAACGTCGTCTCGTACGACGGCAGGTCGCGCTCCCACTCGCGGGTGACGTCGGGACCGATCAGTTCGTCGATCTCCCGCTCGAAGGCCTCCTTGCGCCCGGGTAGCACCCGGCAGTCGATGACCGCTTCGGCGGTCTGCGGGATCACGTTGGCCTTGTAGCCGGCTTTGAGCATGGTGGGATTGGCCGTGTCGCGCAGTGTCGCACCGACGATGCGGGCGATGCCGCCGAGCTTGGCGATCGTGCCGTCCAGGTCCGGCGAATCGAGATCGAAGCTATAACCGGTCTCCTCGGCGACGGCGGTGAGGAACTGTTCCACGGAATCGGTTAACACCAAGGGGAATTGGTGCCGCCCCAGGCGGGCGACGGCCTCGGCGACGGCGGTGACGGCGTTGTCGTCGTGCACCATCGATCCGTGCCCGGCGCGGCCCCGCGCAGTCAGCCGCATCCAGGACAGCCCCTTCTCGGCGGTCTCGATCAGATAGAGCCGGCGTTCGCCACCGTCCTTGCGCGGCACGGTGAGCGAGAAGCCGCCCACCTCACCGATGGCCTCCGTGATTCCCTCGAAAAGGTCGGGGCGGTTGTTGATCAACCACTGCGCGCCGTAGGTGCCGCCGTGCTCCTCGTCGGCGACGAACGCGAACACCAGATCGCGGGGCGGCACGATGCCGGCACGTTTGAAGTGCCGGGCGACCGCGATCATCATGCCGCACATGTCTTTCATGTCGACCGCACCGCGGCCCCACACGTAGCCGTCGGCGACGGCACCGGAGAACGGGTGCACACTCCAGTCGGCGGGCTCGGCGGGCACCACGTCGAGGTGACCATGGATCAGCAGCGCGCCGCGGCTGGGGTCGGCGCCGGGGAGACGGGCGAAGACATTGCCCCGGCCCGGCGCGCCGGACTCGATGTACTCGCATGTGTAGCCGACGGCGCTGAGCTGCTCGGCCACCCACTGGGCACACTCCGCCTCGCCCTTGGTGGTCGCCAACTCGCCGGTGTTGGACGTGTCGAACCGGATCAGGGAACTGACGAGATCGACCACCTCGTCGACGGCTTGGGTCACAGTCCCCTTTCCTACCACTGGCGCGGGGCGGCCGTGGCTGCGGAGGTCAGGCATTACCACATGTTTCCCAAGAACCACTCGCGCAACACGCCGATTTAGGGTTTGATTTAGCGGATGACTCCCCGCCTGCCCGCGATCGCGGCGCTGCTGTGCCTGTCGGTCAGCGGCTGCTCGGCCGTGACGGCGGGTACCGCGCAGCCCGCCGAACGTGCGCCGCTGACCAGCCCGGACGGCCTTCCGGCGCTGCTGCTGTCGGCTCCCGACGTGGGCGCGGCGCTGGCCAGCGACGACGTGGTCGTCACCACCGACGTGAACAAGGCGTGGAATGACAGCGCCCACTTCGCCGACGTGAACTGCCTGGCCATCGCCGGTGCTGCCCAGCAGGGCGTGTACGCGAACAGCGGATCGACGGCCATTCACGGCCAGGTGCTGCGGGAGGCGCCGACGGCGCCGGAGTGGTCGCACTTCGCCGTGCAGGCGGTGGTGTCGTTCCCGACCGCGCAGGCCGCGTCGGACTTCTTCACGGCCTCGCAGCGCGGCTGGGCGGCCTGCTCGAACCGGGAGCTCAACTACGCGCAGCCGATCGGCCCGCCGCAGGTGTGGTCGGTCGGGCAGACCAGCACCGATCACGACGTGCTTGCAGTGTCGCGGGTACAGCAGAGCCCGCAGCGATGGGCGTGTCAGCGGGCGCTGACCGTGCACAGCAATGTCGCGGTGGACGTCGAGGCGTGCAGCCTGAACGGGCCGACGGCGGCGGCCAGCGCGATCGCCGGGCAGATCGCCGGGCGGCTGCCCTCGGCCTAGTTTTGGGCTGCGGTCCTCGATCCGTTAGCCTTAGCTGCTCACTGAGTCCGAGTGGCGGAATGGCAGACGCGCTAGCTTGAGGTGCTAGTGCCCTATTAACGGGCGTGGGGGTTCAAGTCCCCCCTCGGACACTTTTACTCTTTTTCCGCGCGCCGACGGCAGCCTCCAGAATCATCTCGGCCAGCACGCTGGTTGCCGCCGTCAGCTGATCCATCGGCCGAGATGCCAGGTACACCTGCCACAGCAGCGGATCGGTCAGTGCGATCGACGCCAGTCCATCCAACCGGTGAGCCTCCGAACGAGGCATGAACGCGGTACCCAGCCCATTGCGTACCAATTCGGCAATCGCGGCGAAGCCGGCGGGGACCTCGTACTGCGTGCGCGCGCTGACGCCGACAGCGTGCAGTGCGTCGTCGACCAGCGTCCGCAGTCCGAAGCCCGGCGGCAAACCGACAAGGTCCTCGGTCGCGACATCTGCGAGGCGGAACCGGGACCTTCCGGCCAGTACGTGGTCAGTCCGACACACGAAAACCATTGGCTCCTCGAACAGCAACTGCATGTTCAGCGCAGGCGGGTGGCGGTCCGGAACCGGTTGCGTCCAGCAGAGTGGTGTACGAGTCGGACCTGATCAGCGGTACCGGCGTGTCGTAGCCGAGTGATTGAAGGTCATCGCGTGATTCTTCGAGAGACCGTCCAAAGTCACTCGAGCAAAGAAGGAATCGACGCGATGACCGCTGCCCACAATATCGACCTGCCGGCCGTGCTGGCCGAACGACTCACCACTGCTCATCCCGACGTGCTGCGTGAACTGCTGGCCACGTTCATCCACACCCTGATGGGCGCGGAAGCCGACGCCCTGTGCGGCGCCGGTTACGGCGAGCGCAGCACCGAACGGACCAACTCCCGCAACGGCTACCGGCACCGCCAGTTCGACACCCGTGCAGGGTCTTTGGACCTTGCGATCCCCAAGCTGCGGCAGGGCTCCTACTTTCCGGACTGGCTGCTGGAACGCCGCAAACGAGCCGAGCGGGCCCTGACAACGGTGGTGGCGACCTGCTACCTGCTCGGTGTCTCCACTCGGCGAATGGACAAACTGGTCGAGACCCTGGGCATTACCAGCCTGTCGAAGTCGCAGGTCTCGGTGATGGCTAAGGAACTCGACACCGCGGTGGAGGCATTCCGGAGCCGACCGCTGGATGCCGGTCCGTACACATTCGTCGCTGCTGACGCCCTGGTGCTGAAGGTCCGCGAGGGCGGCAGGGTGGTCAACGTGCACGCCCTGATCGCGGTCGGGGTCAACTCCGAGGGCTACCGCGAGATCCTGGGTATCGACGTGTCCACCGCCGAGGACGGTGCCGGGTGGCTGACGTTCTGGCGGTCGTTGACCGCCCGGGGTCTGTCCGGGGTCAAGCTGGTCACCAGTGACGCGCACGCCGGTCTGGTGGCCGCGATCGGTGCCACGCTGCCCGGCGCGGCCTGGCAGCGCTGCAGAACGCACTACACGACCAATCTGATGGCCATCACCCCGAAGTCGTCGTGGCCGTGGGTGCGCACCCTGCTGCACTCGGTGTTCGATCAACCCGACGCGGAATCAGTTGCAGCGCAATATGACCGGATCATTGACGCGCTGGCCGACAAGCTGCCCAAGGTGGCCGACCACCTGGAAGCGGCCCGGTCTGACCTGCTGGCGTTCACCGCGTTCCCTAAGCAGATCTGGCGCCAGATCTGGTCGAATAACCCCCAGGAACGGCTCAACAAGGAGATCCGTCGGCGAACCGATGTCGTGGGCATTTTTCCCGACCGCGACGCCCTGATCCGCCTCGTCGGGGCAGTACTGGCCGAACAGCACGACGAATGGGCTGAGTCCCGGCGTTACCTCGGCCTTGACGTCCTGAGCAAATCACGCACCATCAACGACACCCCGACCGAACAGGAGGCCACCCCCGCGGTACTGACCGCCTGAACCATCACCACGAAGAATCACACGACGGCGTCGTACACCACGCCCCTGGACTTGACCCCGGAACCGACACCAAAGCCAGGTCCAACGATCCTTCGAGAAGCGCTGACAGGTACGACGACGCTCCCGTCTGGCTCAGCCGCAACCGCAATCCAACAAACGGGTGGGCGCGGTGAAATCGCCCGAGCACGGCGGCAACATCCAATGGCCCTGAGGAAATCAGCGACCCGAATTCGACTGTGCCGGAAAGAGTTCCGGTGAACTCACCGATCGACTCGACGGCCAGTCGACTCGCCCTCAATACGTCGTAGGCGTGTGATCGGAACCGTTCGCCGGCGGCGGTGAGACGTATCTGCTGCCGCGATCGATCGAAGAGCTGCACATCCAGCTCACGTTCGAGCCTGGCGATCGACGATGACAATGCCGACTGCACGATGTGCGCCCGTTGGGCTCCGCGGGTAAAGCTCATCTCTTCGGCCACGTACACGAAGTGTTCGATCTGGCGCAGTTCCACACGTCCACCGTATCTGTTTCACAGATGACAGTCATCGACAAAAATCGTTGGACGCGATGAGCCGGATGGCGTCAACTGGAGGCATGAACGGCATCAGCAGACGAGGCCTCGGGCGACTGACGGCGATTGCCGGGGGTGCGGCACTCCTGTCGTCGTGTGCGACCACCCCGGCCCGCACCGACGCGCCGCCCAGCTCGCCGCGGCACACCCTCGGCCCGATCAAGCAGATCAAGGCGGGTCTGCTCGATGTCGGCTACGCCGAAGCAGGGCCGGCCGACGGACGACCGGTCATCCTGTTGCACGGCTGGCCCTACGACATCCACAGCTACGCCGATGCCGCGGCAATCCTTGCCGGCCAAGGGTTTCGCGTGATCGTGCCGTACCTGCGCGGCTTCGGATCGACCCGATTTTTGTCGACCGACACATTCCGCAACGGTCAGCAGGCCGCCCTGGGCGACGATGTGATCGCGCTGATGGATGCTCTGCATATCGACAAGGCGATCCTCGGCGGTTACGACTGGGGCGGCCGTACCGCCAACGTCGTCGCCGCGCTGTGGCCTCAGCGGGTTAGCGGACTCGTCGCGGTCAGCGGCTACATCGTCGTCGACCTGGCCGCCAATCGCCAACCGCTGCCTCCCGATGCCGAACGCGGTTGGTGGTATCAGTACTACTTCGCCACGCCGCGCGGCGAACTCGGCTACCGCCACAACACCACCGCGTTCAATCGGCTGATCTGGTCGACTGCCTCGCCCCTCTGGCACTTCGACGACGCCGCCTACGCTCTGTCCGCTGCGGCGTTCGACAACCCCGATCATGTCGACATCGTGATTCACAACTACCGCTGGCGCCTCAGCCTCGCCATGGGCGAATCGCGTTACGACGCCGACGAACAACGGCTGGCGACGAAGCCCCGCATCACCGTGCCCACCATCACGATCGCGAGCGACTTCGACGGCGCCGCCAAAGATGGCGCCGCGTACCGCGCCATCTACACCGGCCCCTACCAGCACCGCATCCTCGACAAGATCGGACACAATGTCCCACAGGAGGCGCCGGAGCAATTCGCGGCGGCCGTCGTCGACGTCGCCCGGATGCTCAACCGCTAACCGAAGGACCGTTACCGAATGTCGTTGCTGTCCCTTCTGTTGGTCGCCGACACGCTAGCGCGCGTGTTCGCTGCGACGGTCAATCCAGCCCCGAAGCGCGCCGTACGCTTCCCGGAGATCGCCGGCCACACGTCGGAGATCACCATTCCCACGCGATACGGGCCGACGCCCGCAACGGTCTATCACCCACCAGCCGGCGCGGGCCGGCCCGCCGCGTACGTCAACGTCCACGGCGGCGGCTTCGTGGTCGGACACCGGGAACAAGACGATCCGTGGTGCAGATACCTGGCGGCCAACAGCGGTGCGGTCGTGATCAATACCGACTACGTGCTCGCGCCCGGCCACCGCTTTCCCGCCGCCCCGCACCAGCTCTACGACATCGCGTGCTGGGCCGCCGACCCCGGTCGGGACTGGGACGGAACTCGACTCTGCGTCGGGGGTCAGAGCGCGGGCGGCAGCCTCAGCGCCGCGGTGGCACGGCTGGCCCTCGAGAACGGCGGGCCCGAGATCGCTTTGCAGGTCTTGCATTACGCCCCGCTGGACTTGGTGACGCCGACCCGCGACAAACCCTCGGTGATCGGCCCGCGCGCGGTGATGAAGCCGTGGATGGGTGCGGTCTTCGACACCGCGTACATCCCTGACCCGGCCCAGCGCAGGGACCGGCTGGCTTCGCCGGCATGGGCTGACGACTCGGCCGACCTTGCTGGTATCGCACCTGCTTTGGTCGTGACCGCCGAGCATGATCGGCTGCGCAACGAGGCCCGCAGGTACGCCGCCCGCCTCGATGCTGTCGGCGCACTGGTGGAGTACTACGAGGTGCCCGGCGTCGACCACGGGTACAACATCATGAGCGACGCCGCTGACATCACCCGGCGTAGCTACGCCCACATCGTCGAGTACGTCCGGTGTGCCATCGCAAGCGACGATCCACCGCGAGAGTCGCCCTAGACGCGGCGGATGGCACGCAGTGCGTCGCCGAGCGTCCACGCCGCGAGCCCGATCAGCGCGACGTCTTTGATCAGGAACTGACCGGTCGACGACAGCGCCGGAAAGCCGCCTGCCGATGCTTCCCAGATGCCGGGCGTGGTGACCAGGAAACTGATCGTGGCGAGGAACAGACCTACCGCCATGACGCTGCCCAGCACCGATACCTTCGGCCACCACGGCTTGACGGCGAGCAGCAGCGCGGTCGCGATCTCGACGACACCCAACACCGTCGAGAATGCGGTCACCGAGAAGATGCCGTACACCCAGCTCATGAACGGGCTGTTGGCGACCAGCGGCTGGATGCCGTGCGCCTCATAGTCGGTGAACTTCAACGCGCCAATCCAGCCGATCACGATCACGAGTCCGTAGCGCGCTGCCAGCGCGCCCACTGTGCCTGCCGCCGAATCGGTTACGTGGATACGAGTTGGTGTCTGGATGGTGGTCATTGCGAAACCCTTTCTGTGGTCCGTTCCACCGATTGGTGCGGTTCTGAGCACGCTGCGTTACATCGGCGGGACGGCGTAACGGTTATGGCGGCTCACACCACTACAGAGGCGGCACCACGGAAAGGGAGAACGCCCCGATGAATCATCCGAACTTTGACTTCACCGGTCTGCGCGCCTTGTTCATCAACTGCACCCTGAAAAGGTCGCCCGAGACAAGCAATACCCAGGGGCTGATCGACATCAGCAGCTCGATCATGGCAGCGCACGGCGTCGCGGTCGACGTGGTACGCGCCGTTGATTACGACATCGCCACCGGCGTGTGGCCCGACATGCGCGAGCATGGCTGGGCTACCGACGATTGGCCGCAGTTGTTCGAAAAGGTGCTCGCCGCAGACATTTTGGTGCTCGCCGGGCCGATCTGGCTCGGCGACAACAGCTCGGTCATGAAGCAGGTACACGAGCGACTCTACGGTGGATCGCATCTGCTCAACGATGCCGGCCAGTACCTCTACTACGGCCGCGTCGGCGGGTGTCTGATCACCGGCAACGAGGACGGGGTGAAGCATTGCGCGCAGAATGTGCTGTACACGCTGCAGCACATCGGCTACACCATTGCACCACAGGCTGACGCCGGGTGGATCGGAGAAGCAGGTCCCGGACCGTCCTACCTGGATCCGGGTTCGGGTGGGCCGGAGAACGACTTCACCAATCGCAACACGACCTTCATGACGTGGAATCTGATGCACCTGGCGCAACTGCTGCGCAGCGCCGGCGGCATACCGGCCTACGGCAATGTTCGATCGGGGTGGGACGCCGACTGTCGCTATGATTTTGCCAATCCGGAATACCGCTGAGCGGATAGTATTTCGTCTCGATGATCGGGACGGAGAACGACGAGTCGGCGACGGTCGCTTCATTGCGGGCCGGCGACGAGCAGACGTTTGCCGCCCTGGTCGACCGTCATACGCCTGCGCTGCTGAGGGTTGCGCGCGGCTACGTCAGAACCACGGAGGCCGCCGAAGAGGTCGTCCAGGAGACTTGGATCGCGCTGATCAAGGGGATCGACAAGTTCGAGGGCCGATCCTCGCTTCGGACATGGCTTTTCACGGTCATGATCAACATCGCAAAAGCCCGCGGTATCCGCGATCAGCGCACCGCCGACGCGGAACTGGCGGCGTCTGGCGGGAGCACCGTCGACCCGGCGCGGTTCCGTTCCGCAAGCGACCCGGACTGGCCCGGGCACTGGCGAGATGAGCGCGCACCGGCACCCTTTCCCGACACCCCCGAGGGGTCGGTGCTCAGTACCGAATTCATCGCTGTCGCACGCCGCGAGTTGGACAAACTCCCCGACTGCCAACGCACGGTCGTGGCCCTGCGCGACATGCTGGGATTCGACTCCAGCGAGGTGTGCGAACTGCTGGGCATCAGCGTCGCCAACCAGCGTGTCCTGCTCCACCGTGGACGCGCGGCCATCCGGCAAGCACTCGAGGACTACGTGCGGGAGGCGCCGTGACCCCTGAACCGATGTCCTGCAACGAATTGGTCGAACTGGTCACCGCCTACCTCGACGGATCCCTGGACCTGACGTCGCGATCGCGCTTCGATCTGCACCTGCTCGACTGTGACGGCTGCGCGTCGTACCTCCAACAGTTCCAGGCCACCATCGACACGCTCGGCAAGATCGATCACGAGCATCTCGACCCAGAATTTCGGAGCAAGCTCCTGGCCGCCTTCCGCGACTGGAACTGAGATCGCGCTGTAACGCTTGGTCTTTCGTGAATCACTCCCACCAGCGGCTCAGCCGCCGATGTCGTCAAGGCGTCTGCTTGACCCGGCCCCGTGTCATGACCAGGCTCGCGACCGTGGTCACCAGCAGCACCACGCCGATCACGCCCATCGACATCCCGGTCGAAATCTCCGGCACCGCAACATGCTGGCCACCGTTGATGAACGGCAGGCTGTTCTCGTGCAGCGCGTGCAACACCAGCTTGACGCCGATGAACGCCAAGATCACCGACAGCCCGTAGGACAGGTACACCAGCCGGTCGAGCAGTCCCCCGATCAGGAAGTACAGCTGCCGCAGCCCCATCAACGCGAACGCGTTGGCGGTGAACACGATGTAGGGCTGCTCGGTCAGACCATAGATCGCCGGAATCGAGTCCAGTGCGAACAGCACATCGGTGAAGCCGATGGCGATGAGCGCCAACAACATCGGCGTGACAGTCCGTTTGCCGTCGAGCGTGGTGAGGAACTTGTCGCCGTGGTAGTCATCGGTCGTCGGGACGACGCGCCGCACCAGCGCGATGATCCGGCTGTCGCGTTTCTCCTCGACCTCCTTCTCGTGGCCGGCCTCCTTCGCGAGCTTGATCGCGGTGAGCACCAAAAAGATTCCGAAAAGGTAGAACACCCAGCTGAACGCGCTGATGGCCGCGGCACCGACGGCGATGAAACCGGCGCGCATCACCAGCGCCAGCACGATCCCGATCAGCAGCAGCTTCTGTTGGAACGCCCGTGGCACCGCGAAAGTGCTCATGATGACCGTGAAGACAAACAGGTTGTCGACGCTCAGTGCCTTCTCGGTGACATACCCGGCGAAGTACTCACCCGCGTACTCCCCGCCCCACAGCGCCCACACGACGAAGCCGAAGGCCACCGCGAGACCGATGTACACCGACGACCAGATCGCCGACTCTTTGAATGTCGGTTCGTGTGGCACCCGGACGTGAGCGAAGAAGTCGAACACAAACAGGCCGAGAATGACGGCGCACGTGATGAACCAGACCGCTCCGGTGATGTCCATGACATCCATTATTCGTAATTAGCCAGGCTTCACCGCGAGCACAGGTTTTGGGCATTCCATCAGCAGTTGCTGCGCGACGCTGCCCAGCAGGAGTTTGCCGACCGGATTGCGGTGCCTGAGGCCGATCACCAACAGCTCGGCTTCGGGGCGCTCCATCGCCTCCAGCAGCGCGTCGGCGGCGTACACCCCGACTGGTTGGGACAGCTCGTACCGCAGCCCGCAGTCCCGCAGCGTTCCTCGATATTGCGCACCTGCCGGGTGTGGGCGAACGCGGCGTCGACGTAGGAGTCTCCCTGCGTCGAGTTGATCACCAGCAGATCGGTATCGCGCAGAGCGGCCTCGGCGATGCCGGCGTCCACCGCCGCCTCGCCGAACTGGTCGTTGGTGTATCCCACGACGATCATGTTGTCTGCGCCTTCTCTCGTTGATCCTTATCGTCCTCGACGATCAGCAGGGTCTCCTCGTCCCGGTGCAGGAGTCGCAGCACCAGCGGGATGGCAAGCAGCACCGCCATGCACACATACGTCACGATCGCGACCGGCTCGGTGAACAGATTCGACCAGTCGCCGCCGCCGAGCTGCAGGCTCTGGCGCAGCTGGCGCTCGATACGCGGCCCCAGGATGACACCGATGATCAGCGGGAGTACCGGAAGGCCGAACCGGCGCATCATCAAACCGAGCAGCCCGAACAGCAGCAGCAAGGCGAGATCCAGTGGCTGAATATTCACCGCGAACGCCCCGAGCATCGCGAAGAACAGGATGCCGGCGTACAGGTACGGTCGCGGCGTGCGCAGCAGCTTGGCCCACAGCGGCGCCAGCGGCAGGTTGAGCAGCAGCAGGAAGAGGTTGCCGATGAACAGGCTCGCGATGAGCGTCCAGATCAGCAGCGGCTCCTTGCTGAACAGTGTTGGCCCAGGCTGAATTCCATAGGAGACGAACGCGGTGAGCATGACCGCCGCGGTGGCGTTGGTCGGCAGCCCCAGCGACAGCATGGGTACCAAAGTGCCTGCGGCAGAGGCGTTGTTGGCAGCCTCCGGCCCCGCCACCCCTTCGATGGCACCGCGGCCGAACTCCTCCGGATGCTTGGAGAGCTTCTTCTCGGTGATGTAGCTCAAGAAGGTCGGCAGCTCAGCACCGCCGGCGGGTAGCGCACCGAACGGGAACCCGAAAGCAGTACCGCGCAGCCACGGCTTCCACGACCGCCGCCAGTCGTCGCGACCCATCCACGGCCTGCCGACCGGAATCACGTCGGCCGGCCGCCGGCGCAGGTGCGCGGCCACCCAGAGTGCCTCTCCCACAGCGAAAATCGCGACCGCGATCACCACGATGTCGATCCCGTCCGACAGTTGCGGAATGCCGAACGTGGCCCGTGGCTGACCGGTCAGGAAGTCGATGCCGACGATGCCGATCGCCAGGCCGAGCACCAGCGAGATGGCGCCGCGTAACTTCGACGAGCCGAGCACCGCGGTCACCGCGACCAGCGCGAAGAGCATGATCGCCAGATAGGACGGCGCACCGAGGGTGACCGCGAATCGCGAGATCGCAGGCGCGAACGCCGCGAGCAGTACGGTACCGATGGTGCCCGCGACGAACGAACCGATGGCCGCCGTCGCCAACGCCTGCGCGGCTCGGCCTGCTTTCGCCATCTTGTTGCCCTCGATGGCGGTGATCACCGATGACGACTCCCCCGGCGTGTTCAGCAGGATTGACGTGGTGGACCCGCCGTACATGCCGCCGTAGAAGATACCGGCGAACATGATGAAAGCAGCACTGGGGCTGACGTTGTAGGTGATCGGAAGGAGCAGAGCCACTGTCATGGCGGGCCCGATTCCGGGCAGCACGCCGACGGCGGTGCCCAACAGCACCCCGATCACGGCGTACAACAGGTTCATCGGGGTCGCCGCCTCGGCGAAGCCCTGCAGCAGCCAGTTGAAGTTGTCCATTCTAGAGAATCCCGTCCAAGATGCCTGCGGGCAGCGGGATTCCGAGCCCGGAGTAGAACGCATAGAAGCTGGCCAGTGCGAGCACGACGCCGATGACGAGGTTGCGCACGTAGTGCCTGCTGCCCAGAATCGTTGCCGCACCGGCGAAGAACAGCGCGCTCATGATCACCCAGCCCAGCAGATTGACCAGAAGGATCATGGCGACGAACAGTGCGATCAGCAACCCGACGGTGCGCCAGTCTCCCGGCGCTTCGGGGTCGATGTCCTCGCCGGCGTCGGCCTCGCCCTTGCTGCCCCGCGGTATCGCAACGGCCAGGACCACCCCGAGTACCAGCGCCGCGACACCGACGATCAACGGAAAGAACTTGGGCCCAACGGGATCCACCTTCGCGAAGCCCTCGTCAAGCGTCAGTCCGGTGTAGATCAGGAATCCGCCGACGAGCAGCAGCACGGCGACCACGACGTACTGTGCGTAGTCGACGGTGCGGGTTTCTTCCGCCACTGTGTCGTCAATGCTCACAACAGCCCCAATTCGGTCAGGGTCGACGAGACCCGATTGTCCTGGTCTTTGAGGAATTGTTCGAACTGCGCACCGGTGATGAAGGCGTCGGTCCAGCCGTTCTTGGCCAACGCGTCTTTCCACTCGCTTGTACCATGCATCTTTTCGAGCGCATTGACCATCTCGTTCTTGGCAGTGTCCGAAATGCCCGGTGGCGCAAGGACTCCGCGCCAGTTGGCGAAGGTCAGGTCGATACCGGATTCGGTGAGCGTCGGTGCATTGATGCCCTCCACACGTTCCTTGCTGGACACCGCGAGTACCCGCAGCTGACCCGCCTCGATCTGGTCGATCAGCTCGCCCGGGCTGGAGGTTCCCACCGTGATCTTCTTGCCCAGCAGTGCGGTCAGCAGGTCACCGCCGCCGTCGTAGGTGATGAAGTTGACCTGTTTCGGGTCGACGCCGACCTTCTTCGCGACCTCCATCGGGAACAGATGGTCCGGGCCGCCCGGTGACGAGCCGCCACCAATCGTGATCTTGCTCGGGTCGGCCTTCCACGCCGCGACAAAGTCGGCCACCGTCTTGAACGGTGAATCGGCGGGGACGAAGATCGCCCCGGGATCCTCGATCAACTTGGCGATGGCGGTGGCGTCGGAAGCCTTGATCTTGGATCCGTTGGTGTAGGTGGCGCCGACCACCCCCAGACCCATGGTCATCATCAGATCGTCGTTGCCGCGCTCGTTCATCAGCCGGGCCATCGCGACCGTGCCACCGGCGCCGAGCACGTTGAACACCTCGACGCGGCCGGTGATGTCCTGGTCCTCCATGATCTTCACCGCCGTCCGTGCGGTCAGGTCATAACCCCCACCGGGGCTGTTGGGCACCATCATTCGCAACCTGTGCAGCCCGGATGGATCGTCGCCGCGCGTCACGCCGCAGCCGGCGAGCAGTAGCGCCACGGCGAGCGCGGCCGCAACCGGCCGGAGGTATGGTCGTCGGCTACGCCGCCACATCGTCGTGCCCCTTCGCATTGTTGTGATGCTCAGCAATACTGGCCGATAGAGTGATGCGGGTCACTCTTTGGGACGTAAAGGAAGTTGTGGTCGTTGTGGTCATCGCTGGCACGTAGCAGCCGAAGCCTCGCGGGTCAGTTTCTGGCCTTCCAGGTTTTGGTCGTCGGAGTCGTGCTGATCGCGGTGGCCGCAGTGTCGGTGGCCCAGTCGACCAAGGAGTTTCGCGACGTCCGCGGGCAACGAATGATCGCGGTCGCCGAGAACGTCGCCTCGACTCCAGTCGTGCGAGACCGATACGCGGACCCGTTTGCCGCTCGTCTGCTCGCTCCCGACGTCGATCGCGCTGTCGCCCTCTCCGGTGCCGGGCTCGCGGAACTGATCGATCGGACGGGCGTGGTGCGGGCCTCCTCGGATCCGTCCCGGGTCGGGAAGACCGTCGGCTTCGGACCCAGCCGCGTCGTGGAGGGCAGGGCCTGGTTCGGCGACCTCGACATTGACGGGCGACACGCGATGGCCGGCCAGGTCCCGATCCTGTCCAGCGACGGGCGCGTTCTCTCGGTGGTGTCGGTCAGCGAGCCCTACCCTTCGGTGTGGCAACTGCTCAGCGGCGCAGGCGAGCGACTCCTGGTGTATTTGGGTCTCGGCGCCGCGCTGGGCTTGCTCGCCTCCTGGCTGTTGTCCCGACGGATCAAACGGCATACCCGGGGACTGGAGGTCGCCGAGATCGCCGGACTCGCCGAGCACCGAGAAGCGTTGCTGCACAGCATCCGTGAAGGCGTCATCGGGGTGAACACCGACGGCGTGATCACGGTGGTCAACGACAGCGCCCAGGAACTGCTGGGCATCGGCCCAGAGGTGGTCAACCGTCCGGTTCGCGACGCCGGCATCGACCCAGCCGTAGCAGACTTCCTGGTGTCCGGCGAGAACGGGCATGACGTCGTCATCGCCACGCCCACCCGGGTATTGGCGCTCAACCGCCGGGCGGCGACCAGTCAGGGCCAGCGCATCGGGACCGTCACCACCATGCGCGACAGCACCGAACTGGCGTCGATGCAGGGCCAGCTCTCGTCGCACAAGAGTGTTACCGACACCCTGCGGGCGCAGACCCACGAATTCGCCAACCAGCTGCACACGATCTCCGGCTTGGTTCAGCTCGGCGAGTACGACTCGGTACGGGATCTGGTCGGTGCCCTGACCCGCCGCCGCGCGGAGATCAATGCGGCAGTCACACAACATATTTCAGATTCGGCGGTGGCTGCGTTGTTGATCGCCAAGACGACGCTGGCTGCCGAAAGCGGTGTTTCGCTGCAGTTGACCGACGACTCACACCTGGCGGCGCTGAGCCCCGCCATGGCTACCGACGTGATCACGGTGTTGGGAAATCTGATCGACAATGCGGTCGACGTGTCGGAGGGAACTCTCGCCTCCCGAGTCACCGTGCACATCGACGACGGCGACGGCCTGACGATCGAGGTCGCCGACTCCGGACCTGGTGTGCCGCAGGCACAACGCAGCGAAATCTTCTCTCGTGGTGTTACGTCTAAGCCCGACGTTCCCGGTGGCAGGGGCATCGGGCTTGCGCTGGTCCGGTTGATCACCGCCCAACACGGTGGCACCGCCGAGGTCCGCGATGCCGCTGACGGCGGGGCCCTGTTCGTCGCCCGGCTGCCCAGAATCAAGTCGGTGACTCATGCGTGAAGTGCTGGTCGTCGACGACGACTTCATGGTCGCCGACATCCACCGCCGTTTCGTCGACCGCATCGACGGTTTCCGCACCGTCGAGGTCGCCCACACCGGCGCCGCCGCTCTCGATGCCGCTCGAACGTTGCACCCCGATCTGATCCTGCTGGACGTGTATCTGCCCGATATGACCGGTCTGCAGGTGCTGCAGCAGTTGCGCGGCGAGGGCGACACCGTGGGAGTCATCATGATCACCGCGGCCCGAGAGCTCGACACCGTCACCGGCGCGCTCGACGGCGGCGCCGCGGACTACCTCATCAAGCCGTTCGAATTCGACCAGCTCCGAACGAAATTGGCAGCCTTCGCCGCCCGCGCCGACGCGCTGGGTGCCGCGGTGGGCATCGATCAGACCTTCGTCGACAGCTTGTTCGGGCATTCCCCCGCAACCGGCGAACCTCCGCCGATGCCCAAGGGTCTCGGTGCCGAGACCGCACAGCTCGTCCTGGAGGCGGTCCGTGAGGCCGGCGAGCTGTCGGCGGCCGAATGTGCTGACCGGGTGGGCATCTCCAGGGTCAGTGCGCGCCGCTACCTCGAGTACTTCCTCACCGCGGGTGTGCTCGGTCTGCGACTGCAGTACGGAGCGGGCCGCCCCGAACGCCGCTACCACACGGTGTAATTCTCGACGCGCGCCCCGGCGGGGCTGCTGGCATGATCTGACGCTTATGACACTGCACCATCTTCCGGCGACAGCGCAGACGGTGCAGTGGGGTTATTTCGACCCGCGGCAGACCCCCGCGGTGACCGTCGAATCCGGTGATCTGGTGTCGATCGAGACGCTCACCCATCACGCCGGTGACGCCCCCGACCTACTGATGGATGAGCGCATCGAGGAGGTATTCGCCGAGGTCGACGACCGTGGACCCGGACCGCACATCCTCACCGGCCCGATCGCCGTCGCCGGAGCCCGGCCGGGTGACGTGCTGCAGGTCGACATCCTGGAAGCCACCCCTCGGCTGCCCTACGGATCCAACCTCGCCGGACATTGGGGCTACCTGTACGACGAGATTCCCGTCGAGCGGGTCACCGTCTACGAACTCGACACCGATGCGTTGCTGGGACGCGCGCTGTTCGGTTACGACTGGACCGCCACCCCGCTGGCCAACGAGCCCGGCACGATCGTCGCGCCCGACCCGGCGAGCCGCGAACCGGCATTGCCCGGCACCGTGGTGCCGCTGCGCCCGCACTTCGGCACCATGGGCGTCGCACCCGCCGACCCGGTGCGGGTCTCCTCGGTACCGCCGGGTGATCACGGCGGCAACGTCGACAACTGGCGCATCGGCGCCGGCGGCCGGATGTACTACCCCGTCCAGGTGCCGGGCGCGCTGCTGTCGGTCGGTGACCCGCATGTCTCGCAGGGCGACGGCGAGGTCAGCGGCACCGCGCTGGAGTCGTCGCTGAACGGGTTGCTGCGCTTGACGATTCGCCGCGATCTGCCATTCACCGTGCCGGTGCTGGAGACGTCGACCGAGCTGCTGGTGCACGGTTTCGGTGACAGCCTGGACGCCGCGATGAAGTGCGCGACGCTGCGGACTCTTCAGCTGCTGCAGTGCTACTTCGGGTTGTCACGGGCGGACGCCTACTCGTTCCTGTCGGTGGCGGTGGATTTCACCGTGACCCAGGTGGTCGACCAACGCCAGGGCGTCCACGGCCGAATCGACAAGCGTTGCTTCCCGCGGTGGCAGAATCCTGCTGCATGACTCGGGCGTTCACGTTCACCCCGGCCGACGGTGTCCCGCCTGCGGTGGCGCCGTTCGCCCACGCGACCGCCGCCGGCCAGACGCTGTACGTCACCGGTCAGATGCCGACCGACACGACGGGCGCTGTCATCGGCGACGACGTCGCGACCCAGACCGATCAGGTGCTGGCCAACCTGCTGCGGGTGACCGAGCTCTGCGGTGGCGGTCTGGCCGATGTGGTCTCGGTGCGGGCTTTCCTTCTCGACTGGAATGACTACGCCGCCTTCAACGCCGCCTATGCGCCGTGGTTCCCCGATCGGCTGCCGAGCCGAACCTGCGTGGGTACCACCGGCCTAGCCGTGGGCGCACTGGTCGAGATCGACTGGGTGTGCTGGCGCGAAGGCGGCTGGGGCTAGGCCTGATCGCCGTAGCGGTTGAGCCGGTCGCCGATGGCAGCGGCGGTGGCGCACACCCGTTGCCCCAGGCCGCTGATCGCCGACGCATCCAGCGTGGCGAACGGAGCCGCGGTGACCGACATGGTCACCACTGCGTCGGCAGTCGTGATCGGCGCCGACACCGACGCGATGCTGTGGGTGGCGCCGGCGCTCAATTCACCCGGCAGCACGTCGATCACGCTGAGATCGGCGAACGCCCGGGCCAGCTGCGCGGTGATCGCATCCACCTCGCCATCCCCGGACAGCGCCTGCAGCGCGGAGTAGACCCGCAGATACTCCCGGGTGAGTCGCTCGACGACGAAGCCGCGTCTACGAGTTTCGGTCAATACAGCCGAGATTCGCTTGCGTAGCGCGGGACTGGGCTGGCCGATCGCCTCCAGCCAGGCCTGTTGGGCCTCCGGCGTCGACCACGCCACATAATCGCGACCGAACGGGGCGACGAACGGCGTCTTGGTCCCCCGCCCGATGCGCGGTGCCGTCAGGGTCTCGCCGGCGACGTCGATGATCACCAAGCTGCTGGCGTCACGACGGGCGAGATAGACCTGGGTTCCGGTGGCCGCGGCCAGTTCGGCCAGCTCGTCGCGGAACAGGTCGGCGGGCTTGGCCAGGCCGGCGATGGCCGGCCCCCAGGCATAACGGGCCAACTGCGGATCCCGGGTGACCCACTCGTGCGCGACGAGCGTTGCGAGGATCGCGTGCCCGGTGGCCCGGCTGATACCGAGGCCGCGGGAGATCTCGGCCAGCGTGAACTGGCGGCCCGGGTCGGCGCCGAGCATCTCCATCACGGCGATCACCCGCTCGGTGGGAGGCGACGCTTGACCCGCCGTCTTGGCAGGGTCTAGGTTCAGCGTCATATTGCCGAACGGTACGTCGAATATTCGACAGGAACAAGTCATGACGACGAAGTCATCAATGGAGACCCTGAACCTCGACGACCTGACCAATCCCGTCCTCACCGACACCCAGCGACAGATCCTCGACTACACCGAGGCCCGCGAAGTCACCTTCGACATCGACGAGATGATGGCCGAAGCCGTGCACCAGGCCGGCGCCGACGACCTGGCCGACGACGACGGGTTCGCCGACCACCTGGCGGCGCATGTCGCCGCCATCGAGTCCGACACCGGCCTGCGCCAGCTCATCCGAAGCAGCCTGCGGGCCAGGGTGATTCGTAAGGTCCGCAACCGCCTGTCACTGACCGATCTGCTGAAGCGGTATCCCGAAATCGAAGCAATCCCCATCGAGCGGCCGCTGATCGTGGTGGGCATGCCGCGTTCGGGAACCACCCACCTGGTCAACCTGATCGCCGAGGATCCGCGCCGGCGCGCCCTGCCGTACTGGGAAGCCGAGGATCCGATTCCCGCCCTCGGACAGGGACCCGACGTGTTCGGCGTCGATCCCCGCTACACCCGCGTCAAGGCCGAACACGAGGCGCTGATGGCGACCACGCCCTACGTCGCGGCAATGCACGACCGGTTCCCCGAGGCCATCGAGGAAGAGGTCGAGCTTCTCGACCTGGATATGGCCGGCTACGTCCTGGAGTGGCACGCCCGGGTCCCGGGCTGGCGGGACTACTACCTCGGCCTCGACCACGTCCGCCACTACGCCTACCTGAAGAAGATCCTGCAAGCGTTGACCTTCCTGCGCGGTCCGCGGACCTGGGTGCTCAAATCGCCGCAGCACGCCGAACAGCTCGGCCCGCTGATGGCCACGTTCCCCGATGCCACCGTCGCGTTCACCCACCGCGATCCGGTCGCGGTGATCCAGTCGGCCATCACGATGATGGCGTATTCGGATCGGTTGCGCCGCACCAGTATCGATCCCGACTGGCTGGTCGATTACTGGAGCGACCGAATCAGGAGACTTCTGACCGCGTGCGTGCGAGACCGGGATCTGGTGGCCCCCGAGCGCAGCGTCGACATCGGCTTCCATCACCTCAACGGCAACGAGATGCCGGTACTGAGCGACTATTACCAACGCGCGGGCATCGACATTCCGCCCAAGGTGGCCAAGCGGTTTGCGGCCTATATCGACGACAACCGCCGCGGCGCCAAGGGCCGCATCCCCTACGACATCAGACGCCACTTCGGCGTCGACCCCGAGGAATTGCGCTCGACGTTCGCCTTCTACTTCGACCGCTTCGATGTCCGCCCCGAGATCTAGAGGTACTCAGTGGATCCCATCTACCGCAGCCGTCCCGGCGCCGACGCGATGGCACCGGCATGCGCCGAACGCGCCGAGGAAGTCGCCCCCGGCATCTGGTGCTCCCCCGGGCTGACCAACTCCTACCTGCTGACCACCTCGGACGGGCGCGTGGTCGTCAACACCGGCATGGGCTTCGAAAGTCCGGTGCACCGCGCGGTTTTCGACGCCGTCGACTCCTCACCGGTGCGCTACATCGTCATCACCCAGGGACACTACGACCACGTCGGCGGTCTGGACACCCTGCGCGACCCCGGCACCACGGTTGTCGCACAGGCCAATTGGGCGCAGTGGCGCGACGACAACGAACGACTGCTGCCCTACCGCGCCAATCGCAGCGCATTCGCATTCTCGGGCCGACTTGCCGATGGCATTGCCCACATCCAGGCGCGCTTCGGCAAGAAGTTGCCGCCGCAGAGCGCCGGATGCGCCGACCTCGTCGTGGACGACCGGCTGTCGCTGACCGTCGGCGACCGTCGCTTCGAACTGATCGCCACGCCCGGCGGGGAAACCACCGACTCGATGGTGGTCTGGCTCCCTGACGAGCGGGTCTGCCTGTGCAGCAACACCTTCGGTCCGATCTTCGGCCACATCCCCAACCTGGTCACCATCCGCGGCGACCGCTACCGGGATGCGCTGACCGTGGTCGACACCATCGAGCGGGTGCGGGCCCTGCAACCCGAGGTGCTGCTCACCGGCCACTTCGAGCCCATCCGTGGAGCTGACCTGATCGACGCCGAACTGACCAGGCTGCGCGATGCCGTGCAATACCTGCACGACCAGACCGTGGCGGGCATGAACGCAGGCAAGGACGTTCGCACCCTCATGCGCGAGATCACCCTGCCCGAGGATCTCGAGGTCGGACAGGGCTACGGCAAAGTCGCCTGGGACGTCCGGGCGATCTGGGAGAACTATTCCGGTTGGTTCCACCACAATTCGACCACCGAGCTGTACCCGATCGGAGCGGACGCCGTCAGCGCGGATCTGGTGGAACTGGCCGGCGCCGCGGCGCTGACCGAACGCGCGGGAGCCCACCTCGCCGGCGGGCGCCCACTGCAGGCCATCCACCTCGCCGAGCTCGTCACCCACACCAGGCCCGAGGACCCCGCGGCCCGCGCGGTGCTCAAAGCGGCCCACGAGCAGCTCCTGGCGGGCAGCGTCAACTTCTGGGAAAGCGCCTGGCTGACCAAGCAGATCGAAAGGTACACATGACCGCCCAGCTGAGCTTCGACTTCACCGGTACCCGCGCTCTGGTCACCGGCGCGACGAGCGGCATCGGGCACGCCGTGGCCGTGCTGCTGCGCGACGCCGATGCCGATGTCACCGTCACCGGCACCAAACCCGCCGCCGCCGACTACGACACCGACCTGTCGGGAATGACCTACCGGCAACTTGTGCTCACCGACAATGCATCCATTGACAGCCTGGCCGAGGGGATCACCGAGCTCGACGTGCTGGTGAACAACGCCGGCGCCAACTTTCCCGGCGGCCTCGACGAGTCCGCCCCCGACGGGTTCGCCGCATCCGTCGCGCTGAACCTCACCGGACCGTACCGGCTGACCGTCGGACTGCGCCGCGCGCTGAAGGCATCTACCGCGGTGGGCGGCGCGAGCGTGGTCAACCTGGCGTCGATGTCGGCGCTGCGTGCGGTCACGATGGTCCCCGGTTACGGTGCGGCCAAGTCCGGGATCGTCAACGTCACCCGCAACCTGGCGGTCAAGTGGGCCAAGTACGGGATCCGGGTCAACGCCGTGGCGCCGGGCACCATCGAGACCGCGATGACCGCGCCGATGCACGCGGCCCCGGAGATCGTGGCGACCGAGATCGCGCACATCCCGGCCGGGCGGATGGGCACCGTCGACGAGGTCGCCCCGGCCATCGCGTTCCTGTGCACGGCGCAGAGCAGCTATATCAACGGCGCGGTGCTGGTCGTCGACGGCGCCTCGGACTGCGTGTAGCCGCACACCTGCCGTACCGTATGCGGGTGCCCCGTCAGGTCCTGTTCATCTACAACGATCCGATCGCCCCCGAAGCGCTGCTCGGCGAGACGTTCACCGAACTGGGCTTCGACGTCGACACATTCGAGGTGGTCCCGGCCGAGCGAGCAGCCGACCCGGCCGTCGACGTCACCTTCCCCGATCCCACCCGCTACGACGTGATAGTGCCGCTGGGCTCGCGGTGGGCGGTCTACGACGAACGGCTACCATGGGTCGCCACCGAGATCGACACCGTGCGCCACGCCGTCGACGCCGGCGTCGGTGTCCTGGGGGTGTGCTTCGGCGGCCAGCTGGTGGCCACGGCACTCGGCGGCACGGTGGCGCGGTCGACAGATCCCGAGATCGGCTGGCACCGGGTGTCCAGCAGTGATCCGGAACTGGTGCCGGACGACGGGCCATGGTTCCAATGGCACTTCGACCGGTTCACTCCCCCGGCCGGATCAACTGTGATAGCCCGAAACGACCGCGCCACACAGGCTTTCGTCCACGGCCGAGCGATGGGCCTGCAGTTCCACCCCGAGCTGGACCACAAGCTGCTGGAACTGTGGATCGATGACGACCGCAACCGTGACGGCGAGGGCGACTTGGCCCAACTCGGGCTGCGGGCCGACGATGTGCGCGCCGATACCACCACACACGTCGACGACGCCGCCCGCCGGCTCCGGCTGCTGGTCCGCGGCTTCTTGGACAAGGTCGCCCGCTAACTGCCCGCGGCCGATCGTTCACCTGATCGCAACCTGAGATGACTAGCGTGCCGGGTCATGTCCGCCGACGCGCAGCAGCTCGCCCAGCTGCAGAGTGACGTCGACGCCCTGCTGGCCCAACTCGCCGACGCCGAACTCAGGTGGCAGCCGTGGACCGATCCGGTTCACACGGAGAACCGCTGCAGTGCAACAAATCTGGTGCACTACTGGGCGCTTCGGCAAGTAGACCTGCGCGACGTGCAGCAGCAGCTCACCGAACTCGGGCTGTCGTCGCTGGGGCGCAGCGAGGCACACGTGCAAGCCACGCTGCAGCTGGTGTCCTCGGCGATCGCCGCCCTGCGCGGGCAGGGCTGGACCCCGAGCGATCAGGTCTGTGTGAAGGTCCCCGAGGGCACCCGGTTACTCGAGCGCAATGCCACCGAGCTGCTGGGGCCGGCGCCTGAGGACCGCGCTGCCCGGATCATGGTGACCCTGCCGTCGGAGGCCGCCACCGATCCCGGTTTGGCACGCACGCTCATCGACGCCGGAATGCGGATCGCGCGGATCAACTGTGCCCACGACGACGCCACCGCATGGAAAGCCATGGCGGCCAACGTCCGTGCCGCGGCCGCAGCGGCCGGCCGCCCGTGCCTGATCGCGATGGATCTGGGCGGTCCCAAGCTGCGCACCGGCCCGCTGGAGCCAGGCCCCCAGGTGGTGCGGTTGCGGCCGACCCGAAACGCCCGAGGGCAGGTGGTCGCGGCCGGACGCGGCTGGCTGACATCGGCGCGGCGCCCGGCCCGGCCGCCGGAGCCCGGCCTGACCACCCTGCCGGTCAAGGCCGACTGGCTGGCCGACCGCACCGAGGGTGACGAACTGGTGCTGCGCGATACCCGCGGCTCGAAGCGACGGCTGCTGCTGGCCGCCGCGGCACCCGGTGGATTCATCGTGACCGCCGAGAAGACCACCTACGTGGGCAGCGGAACAGTTCTGAAGGCCGGACGGAAGGACTCCACCAAGGTCGGAGAGTTGCCCGCCATCGAACAGAGCCTGCGACTGGCCGCCGGGGACGTCGTGCGGTTGACCCGCGACTGCACACCGGCGCCCGTCGACGACGGCCAGCCGCCGCGGATCGGATGCACACTGCCGGAGGTGTTCGACACCGCCGAGGTAGGCGAACGCGTGTTCTTCGACGACGGCAAGCTCGGTGGCGTGGTGATCGCGGTGGCCGCCGACACCATCGACGTCCGCATCGAGCGCCCCGCGCACGGCACGGCAAAGTTGCGCGCCGCCAAGGGAATCAACGTGCCCGACACGGATCTACCCATCTCGGCACTGACCGACAAGGACATCGAAGACCTGGCCGCCGTCGTCGAGCTGGCCGACTTCGTCGAGCTCTCATTCGTCCGTGAACCTGCCGACGTCATCCGGCTGTTCGACGAACTGGACCGGCTCGGCGACCGCGATCTCGGGGTGGTCCTCAAAATCGAGACCCGGCTGGCCTTCGAACATCTGCCGCGGCTGCTGCTCACCGCGATGCGCCGGCGCCGCGTCGGAGTGATGATCGCCCGGGGCGATCTGGCCGTCGAGGTGGGCTACGAACGCATGGCCGAGCTGCAGGAAGAGACGCTGTGCCTGTGCGAGGCCGCGCACCTGCCGGTGATCTGGGCGACCCAGGTGCTCGAGCAACTCGCCACCACCGGACTGCCCTCGCGCGCCGAAATCAGCGATGCCGCAATGGCGGAACGCGCCGAATGCGTGATGCTCAACAAGGGCCCCTACATCACCGATGCGGTCATCACGCTCGACGATGTCTTGGGGCGGATGGCCGGCCACGAGCACAAGAAGAGTGCGCTGCTGCGCAGTCTGCACTCGTGGCGGGCCGCCGACTGAACTAGCCGGGCTCGTGCCCGAGCTGGTGAGCCAGCGCCTCCTCGACCCGCGAATGCCGGAACCGGTGGCACACCTCCTGCAGCTTGGCCGGCAGGACTCGCTGGTCGGCCTCGGCCAATTCACGCGCACCCTGCTTGCCGAGCAGCAGCCGGGGCCCGATCGAGGGCACCGGCAGCACCGCGGGGCGGTGCAGAGTCGAGGCCAGCGCCTCGGTATATGCCTTGTTGCGCACCGGGTTTGGCGCGACGGCGTTGACAGGACCGGTCAGTCTCTCGTCGTAGAGCGCGCGATAGTAGATGTCGAGCAGGTCGTCGATGCCGATCCACGACAACCACTGCTCGCCGCTGCCGAGCCGGCCGCCCAGCCCTGCCGCGAACAGCGGACGCATCAGCCGAAGGGTCCCCCCTCGGGCGGCCTGGACGATTCCGGTGCGCACCGCGACCGTCCGCACCCCGGCCCGTGCGGCAGGCTCGGTGGCGGCCTCCCAGTCGGCGACCACGTCGGCGAGGAAACCGTCACCGCGGGCGCTGTCCTCGGACAGTACGGTGTCGCCGCGGTCGTAACCGTAGATCCCGATCGCCGAGGCCGACACGAACGTCCGCACCCCCGCCGACGCGGCCAGCTCCGCCAGCCGCCGGGTCGGCTTGATGCGGGAGTCGCGAATCGCCCGGCGGTGGGCGTCGGTGAACCGCCCGGCGATCGAGGCGCCGGCCAGATGGATGACCGCATCGACGCCCTCGAACAAGTCGGCCGCGGGACTGCTTGGATCCCAACGTCTTTCATCGGGTCTGGCCGGATCACTCCGCACCAGCCGAATCACCCGATGTCCGCCGGTGCTCAGCAGGGCGGTCAGCGCACTGCCGACCAGACCGGACGAACCGGTGATCGCGACGGACAGCAGGCCGGCGCCCGCCTGCCTGGCGTCGCGGTGCGCGGCCAAGTCGTCGGCGAGCTGGCGGTGCCGGTAGACGAACGTCGAGCGCAGAGCGGCGCCGGGCACCGTGGTGTCCACCTCGTCGTGCACCTCGGTGGTGCCGTCACCCATGTCGTTGAACTGGTGGGTGTGCCGCCACCACCCGATGATGCGCGGCGGCAAGGTCATCAGACCGTCCGAGGACAACACGTCCACGAACTGGCGCGGCGGGTCGTAACCGGCCGGATCGTGCTGGGCGATCCAACGCAGGCCGCCCGGCAGGCCGAGGACTGCGCGTCCGTCGGCCAGCGACTCGGTCTCGGCCACCGCACGCATCGGTTGCCACGGCGGGATTAGCCGCCGCATCGCGCCGGGACGGGTGTGCCAGGCGAACACCTCGGCGATGGGATGGTCGACGACACTGGCGTACTCGATGCTCATGGTGTCTCTTTTACCCGCGCGGGCGACAGATCCAGTGAGCGCGCCGCAGCGGTCACGAAAAGGTCAGCGTGCGCCGGACTCGCCGGACTTCTGCTCTTCCGGCTATTGCTTCGGTGTTTCCGGCTCCTCGACGGGCTCGTCGACCGTCTCGGCCGACGTCTCCTCGGCGGCCGGGGTGTCGTCCTCGGGGTAGTCGGCGTCGAACGTCGAGTATGTGGCATCGACGGATTCGTCGGTTTCGGAGTACGCGGTGGTTTCGGCGGTCGCCGACGACTCCACGGGCTCCTCGGCCGCTGCCGGCGTCGCCGCCTCCGCCTCGTCGAGGCGACGGTGCTGGCGCTCCCGGATCGCGTCGACGATCAGCAGGATCACCCCGATGACGCTGGCCGCGATGCACACCCACGCGACCAACTCATTGCTGGTGACGACGGCGGTGACCAGGGCCGCGAGGCCGATCACCGCCAGAACCAGCGCAACGATCAGCATCGGTCAACCTCCAGCGGGCGCAAAGGTCAGTTATTGCCCCGGTTGAACTGGTTGAACCCACCACCATCGCTGGCGGCACCCGAGTCGACCGGTGCGGCAGATCCGCGCTGGCCGAGCTCCTCGAGCTGCGACTCCAGGTAGGTCTTGAGCCGGGTGCGGTATTCGCGCTCGAACGTCCGCAGCTGCTCGAGCCGTCCCTCGAGAACGGTGCGCTGCTGGTTGATGGTGCCCATGATCTCGGTGTGCTTGCGCTCGGCGTCGGCCTGCAGGGCGTCGGCCTTCTCCTGCGCCTGCCGCAGCTGGGTCTCCGAGCGGTTCTGCGCGTCGCTGAGCAGGGCGTCGGCGCGCTGCTTGGCGTCGGCGACCGTGGTCTCCGCGGTGTGGCGGGCCTCCGAGAGGATCTGGTCGGCGTTGGTCCGCGCGTCCGAGAGCAGCTTGTCGGCCTCGGCCTTGGCGGTGCCGGTCAACCGGTCCGCGGTGTCCTGGGCCAGGGCCAGCACGCGAGCCGCCTTGATGGCCTGCTCCTCGCTGGCGGCCGGGCTCGGCGCGGGCTGCGGGGCGGCCTGCGGCGCGGGCGCCGGCGTGGGCTCGGGCTCCGGCTCGGGCTGATAGAGCGGGATCGCCTGCGTGGGCTGCGGGACCGCGCCACCGGAGCGGGCGGCGGAAAGCTCCTGGTCGAGTTCGGAGACCCGCTGACGCAGATCCGAGTTCTCCTCGATGAGCCGGGTCAGCTCGTTCTCCACCAGGTCGAGGAAGGCGTCGACCTCGTCCTCGTTGTAGCCTCGCTTGCCGATGGGCGGCTTGCTGAATGCCACATTGTGCACGTCGGCCGGTGTAAGCGGCATCATCTGCCCCCTCGGGTCTGGGCGGTTAACCGTCTGCAAAGTGTAGAACGCGGCCAGCGCGTTCGTTCCGTACTGTAACTGGCGTCCATCCTGTCACACCAGAACCGTCGCTCCGATAATTAAGAGCTAATTTCAATCTTTCGATACCACCCGCTCGGCGTGGCTAATCGCGATTCTCGTCTCAATGAGGTAGTTTCCCGCCCTCAGGCGGCAGCGCCGAATGCCAGCTGCATTCCGATGAACGCCACCAGCAGCAGCACCATGATCGACAGGTCGAAGCGGACCGCGCCGATCGTCAGCTGCGGGATAAGTCGACGTAATAGCTTCACCGGTGGGTCGGTGATCGTCATGATCAATTCGAGGATCACGACGGTGACGCCCCGCGGGTGCCAGTCCCGGCTGAACGAGCGGATGAACTCGACGACGACCCGGGCGATCAGCAGCAGCCAGAACACAAACAGCGCGAAGCCCAGGATTTCGAAGAACAGCGACAACTAGAGCCGGTCCTTAATCAACAGCGGATGTGACATTGCCGACATCGCTGGTTTGAGGCCAGCGCGACGCCGTCAGCCTACCTAAGTCTGGTGACGTCCCACGCCGACCTGCTCACTGGTAGCTGTAGAAACCCGCTTCGGCGATCCGCCGGCGCTCCTCGGCGCTGACGTCGACGTCGGCCGGCGACAGCAGGAACACCTTGGTTGCCACCTTGTCGAAGGACCCGCGCAGGGCGAAGGCCAGGCCGGCGGCGAAGTCGACGAGCCGCTTCGCGTCGGCGTTGTCCATCGAGACCAGGTCCATGATCACCGGCTGACCGTCGCGGAAGCGCTCACCGATGGTGCGGGCCTCGCTGTAGTCCTTGGGGCGCAGCGTGGTGATCTTTGACATCGGGCTGCCGGCCTCGAACAGTTCGGCCATCCGGCGGGGGTCCATCGCCAGTGCGCCGCGGGTCGAGCCGCGCAGTGAGCCGAAGCGAGACGGGCGGCCCATATCGGCGTGGTCGAACTCGCGCGGACGGAACCGCGGCTCGTCGCCGTACTGGGCGCGGAAGCCGCCCGTCGGCGCGTAGTCGGCGTCGCGCGGGTCGTCGTACTCGCGACCCATCCGCGGCTCGCGGTCGTCGTAGCGCCCCGGGCGCTCGTACTCGTCGTCGGCGAAGCGCTCACGGCGGGCGTAGCCGCGGTGAGCGCCGCGGTCGTCATCGTCGTAGTACTCGTCGTCATAGTCGTCCATCGGAGCCATACCGAAGTAGGCCTTGACCTTGTGGAGAGTGCTCATCGCTGGACCCTTCTGAAAGCGTGAAGTTCGGTGTCTGTGATGAAGATGTGACTGGAGTGACTACTCAGGGAGACGTTAGAGGACGTTGTCCCATAAGCGCGGTTCCGACACGCACACACGTCGAACCGTGTCGCACCGCTGCTTCCAGGTCGCCGGACATCCCCGCCGACAACGCTGTCGCCTGAGGGTGATTGCGCAATACCCGGCGGTGTTCCTCGGCCAACGCCGCGAACGCCGTGTCGGGGTCGGCGCCCAGCGGCGGCACGGCCATCAAACCGGCCAGCCGCAGCCCACCGGCCTCGTCCACCTGGGCACACAGCTCGTCCACGGCCTCGGGATCGCCGATGTCCACACCGCCGCGCGAGGTGTCGCCGTCGAGGCTGATCTGGACGAACACCGTGATCGGTGCGGTCCTCGTGCCGTTCTCGATCGCGAGTGCGACGCCGCGATCCAGAGCGGCGGCTACCTTGGCGGTGCTCAGTGAGTGGACCGTATCCGCCCATGCCGCAATGGCTTTGGCCTTGTTGCGCTGAATCTGGCCGACCATGTGCCAGCGGACGTCGCCGGCTCCGGTGAGATCGATGAACTCGGCGATCTTGGCCGACGCTTCCTGCTCGCGGGATTCGCCGAACACCCGGCAGCCCAGCCGCCACAGGATCGCGACGTCGGTGGCCGGAAAGAACTTGGTGATCGGCAGCAGCTCGATCTCGGCGACGTCGCGGCCCGCGGCGCGCGCCGCCGCCGCGAGCCGGTCGGTCAGCGCGGCCAGTGCGGTCGCGAGTTCGGCTTCCCGGTCGGTCGCGCTGGTCATTCCATCCACACCAAACAGGCGAGCCGGCCGGTCGGAGCATCGCGCCGGTGACTGAACAATTTCGTGTCGGCCACCGTGCAGCGCGGGTCGGCATCGATCGCGTTGACGCCCGCATCGATCAGCTGCCTGGCGATTCCGGCCCGCAGGTCCAGTCCCGGTGTGCCTTTCGCGGTCCGGGTCCGGCTGCCCGGCAGCCGCGCTTCGACATCGGCGGCCATCTGGGCGGGCACTTCATAGTTGGCGCCGCTGACGGCCGGGCCAAGCAGCACCGTGATGTCGTGTGTGTGCGCGCCGTTGGCCAGCATCGTCTCCAAGGTCCGCAGCACCACACCGTCGGCGGCGCCGACCCGCCCGGCGTGGACGGCGGCGACGACCCCGGCACGGGCGTCGGACATCAGCACGGGCACACAGTCGGCGGTGACCACGGCCAGTGCCAGCCCGCGCTCGGTGGTCACCAGCGCGTCGGTGTCGTCGACGGCGTCGGCGCGGGGCCCGTCGACGACGGCGACATGATCGCTGTGGGTCTGGTTCATCCACACCACGTGGTCCTCGGCCAGTCCGATCGCGGCGGCCAGCCGTTTCCGGTTGGCCGCAACGGCTTTCGGGTCGTCGCCGACATGGTCACCGAGGTTGAAGGTGTCGAACGGCGGCGCCGAGACGCCACCGGCGCGGGTGGTGGTCACGCGGCGGATGACTGTCACAAAACCAGTATTGCGGCAGAGCGGAGGACGTCAGTGCCGCATGAACGGCGGCACGTCGACGTCGTCGTCGGAAATCCCGCCGTCGTCGCCACCGCCGATGCTGACCGTCGCGCCGTTGGTGTGCACCGGCACGCTCGCGGCATCGATCGGGTCGAACAGCGACGAGCTGAGCTTGCCGGCCGCGCCCGGTGCGATCGGCTGGGCGCCGGTGGTCGCACCCGCGGCTCCCCCGACGACCGGCTTGCGGCTCGGTCCGGCGGAGTCGAAACCGGCGGCGATCACCGTCACGCGCACCTCGTCACCGAGCGAGTCGTCGATGACCGTGCCGAAGATGATGTTGGCGTCCTGATGCGCGGCGTCCTGCACCAGCGAAGCGGCCTCGTTGATCTCGAACAGGCCGAGGTCGCTGCCGCCGGCCACCGACAGCAGCACGCCCTGCGCGCCTTCCATCGAGGCTTCCAGCAGCGGCGAGTTGATCGCGATCTCGGCGGCCTTGAGCGCGCGGCCGTCACCGCGGGCCGAGCCGATGCCCATCAGGGCGGTGCCCGCCCCGCTCATGACGCCCTTGACGTCGGCGAAGTCGACGTTGATCAGACCCGGGGTGGTGATCAGGTCGGTGATGCCCTGCACGCCGTTGAGCAGCACCTCGTCGGCGCTGCGGAAGGCGTCCATCAACGAGACCTGGGCGTCGCCCATCTGCAGCAGGCGGTCGTTGGGGATGACGATCAGGGTGTCGCAGCTCTCGCGCAGCGCCTGAATACCGTTCTCGGCCTGGTTGGAGCGGCGCTTGCCCTCGAAGGAGAACGGCCGCGTCACCACACCGACGGTCAGCGCGCCCAGCTTGCGGGCGATGTTGGCCACGACGGGAGCGCCGCCGGTGCCCGTGCCGCCGCCTTCACCTGCGGTGACGAAGACCATGTCGGCGCCGCGCAGCAGCTCCTCGATTTCGTCCTTGGCGTCCTCGGCGGCCTTGCGGCCGACCTCGGGGTCGGCGCCTGCGCCCAGACCACGAGTGGAGTCACGGCCGACGTCGAGCTTGACGTCGGCGTCGCTCATCAACAACGCCTGGGCGTCGGTGTTGATCGCGATGAACTCCACGCCCTTGAGTCCCTGCTCGATCATGCGGTTGACGGCGTTGACGCCGCCGCCGCCGATGCCAACGACCTTGATAACGGCGAGGTAGTTATGCGGGGGGGTCATCGTCTGTCTTCCTCCCAGGTGGGGATCGGGTCCTGCGGCTCTTCCGGCAAACCCTAAACCTCAACCAGAGATTTAGAGTTATGTCAAGTAGCGCCGTGCAACCAGAACGGTATGGCCGGTGGGAGCTGGATGTGGGAGGCGCGCCGGGGTGTCGCGGGCGAATTTTTACTTGACCGTCGGCAGATCCGGGCTCGAGACGTCGTAAACCTTGCCCGGCTGGGTCAGCAGCGCCGCGAGCTTCTCCGCCTTCTCGTCGGTGCGGTCCGTTGTCCCCCACACCACCGTGCGGCCGTCGGTCAGCGTCAACGTCACCGACGCCACCGACGGCGCGGCCACCCGGCTCACCTGAGACACGACCTCCGGACGCAACGCCGTCATCACCTCCAGCGCCGCCCGGGTCGGCGGGTCGCTCGGGCCGGGCTTGTCGACGTCGATGTACGGCAGCCCGGGCGGCGGCGGAGCCGTCGCGAAATCCACGCCGTCCTTGTCGAACAGATGCGGGCCGTCGGGATAGTCCTTCACCACGATCGGGATGCGCTCGACGATCGTGATCCGCAACGTCGACGGATATTCGCGCTGCACCCGCGCGCTGGCCACTCGCCGGATGCCGGCCACCCGATCGGCCACCTGGTCGGTGTTGATCTGCAGCAGCGGCGTACCGAGCGTGACCTTCGCGGCGTCGACGACCTCCTCGCGGGTCACCGCCCCGATCCCGGTGATCACCAGGTTGCGCGCCGACATGACCGGCGTGAAATAGAGGATCAGCCCTAGACCCACGCTGATGATCGTCAGCACGATCAGCCAGACGAACAGCCTCAGGCCCCGAACAGTCCTCTTACCCAAGGCCTTCGGGGCCTCGACCGCCTGGCCCTGAACCCGGCGCTTGGCCTCGCGGCGGGCTTGTTCGATGGCGGTCGCACGGGCCTGCGCGGCGCGGCGCTCAGCCCGCTCGCGGCGTTCCCGCATGCGGGGGCCTTCTACTACTTGGTTTTCTTCCTCGCCATCGGGCTCGGCTGCATCGGCACTGTGCGCGTCGTCACTCGCACTTTCGCTGCCAGTCGTCGGTTTGGGCAGGATGGGGGCATCCTCGGCGGGCGCCTCCGGCGGCCCGTCGGCCCCATCCTCGGTCACCATGACCGATTTGCCTTGGTCTGCAATGCCGTCAGGATCTCCTGGCCCAGCATCGTCACATCCCCGGCGCCCATGGTCACCACGACATCACCCGGACGGGCCGCCGCCGCGACCTGCGCGGCCACCGCCGAGAAATCGGGGACGTAATGCACCGGGACGCTGACGTGCTGGGCCACCGTCGCTCCGCTGATCCCGGCGATGGGTTGCTCACGCGCGGCGTAGACGTCGAGAACGAAGACCTCGTCGGCGCCACTGAGGGCGTCCCCGAATTCGTTCGCGAAAGTCTTTGTGCGCGAATACAAGTGCGGCTGGAAAACGACGATCGCCCGACCGGCCCCGGCATAGGTGTTCTCACCCTCGCGGGCCAACGTGCGCAGTGCCGTCAGCGCGGCCCTGACCTCGGTCGGGTGATGGGCATAGTCGTCGAAGACGCGCACCCCGGCCGCGGTGCCGACCAGCTCGAACCGCCGCCGTACGCCTTCGAAGCCGGCCAGGCCATCGAGCACCTCGTCGGTCGGGGCGCCCGCCTCGACCGCGGCCAGCAGCGCCGCCAGCGCGTTGAGTGCCATGTGCCGGCCCGGGACGGCCAGCCGCATCACTCGCTGGTGCGCCTCGCCGGCCAGCTGGATATGAGCCACCGCACCGGTGCCGTGCTGCTCCCAGCCGACCAGCGCACCGGCCAGTCCGTCCTGCGGGCCCTCGCCGTAACGCAGCACCCGAACCCCAAGTGCCGCACTGCGTTCGGCGAGCGCGGCCGCACCCGGGTCGTCGACGCACACCACCAGCGCACCGCCCGGCGCCAGCCGCTCGACGAACGCGTCGAACACCGCGCTGTAGGCCTCGGCACTGCCGAAGAAGTCGAGATGGTCGGCCTCGATGTTGGTGACCACCGCGACGTCGGGGGTGTACTCGAGCAGCGAGCCGTCACTCTCGTCGGCCTCGGCGACGAAGCAGTCACCACTTCCGTTGTGCGCGTTGGTTCCTGCCTCGCCGAGGTCGCCACCGACGGCGAACGACGGGTCCAGCCCGGCATGCTGCAGCGCGACGATCAACATCGACGTCGTGGTGGTCTTGCCGTGCGTGCCGGTCACCATCAACGTGCGGGAGCCGTCCATCAACTTGGCCAGCACCACCGGACGCAGGATCACCGGGATCGCCCGCGTGCGCGCCTCCACCAGCTCCGGGTTAGTCTTCGGGATCGCCGCATGCGTGGTGATCACCGCCGTCGGACCGCCCGGCAGCAGATCGAGATTCGCCGCATCGTGCCCGATGCTGATCACCGCGCCACGCGCGCGCAGCGCGACCACACCACGTGACTCCTTAGCGTCGGATCCCGACACCAGGCCGCCGCGGTCCAACAGGATCCGCGCGATGCCGGACATCCCCGCGCCGCCGATGCCGACCATGTGCACCCGCTGCAGTTCGGGCGGCAGCTCCCGGGGTCCCTTCGGCGCGCTCATCGGCGGCCCTTGCGGGCGATGTCGAGGGCCACCTCGGCCACCCGCTGCGCGGCGTCGCGGTGCCCGACGCGCGCGGCAGCCAGCGTCATCGCTTGCAGCCGCGACGGATCGGTCAGCAGGCCGGTCACCTCATTGGCGACGAACTCCGGGGTCAGCTGGGCGTCCTCGACCAGCAGACCACCGCCGGGGTCGACCACCGGCAGCGCGTTGAGCCGCTGCTCGCCGTTGCCGATCGGCAGCGGCACGTACACCGCGGGCAGGCCGACCGCGGACACCTCGGCCACCGTCATCGCACCGGACCGGCAGATCGCCAGATCGGCCGCGGCGTAGGCCAGGTCCATCCGGTCCAGATAGGGCACCGCGACGTAGGGCGGATCGCCGGGCTGCGGGCTGCGCAGGTCGAGGGTGTTCTTCGGGCCGTGAGCGTGCAATACCGAGATCCCGGCGGCGGCTAACTCGCCCGCGGCGGCCGACACCGCACGGTTGATCGACGCCGCACCCTGCGAACCGCCGAACACCAGCAGCACGGTCGCATCCTCGGCGAAGCCGAAATGCTCGCGGGCCTGCGCGCGCAGCGCGAGGCGATCCAGCGAGGTGATCGACGCGCGCACCGGCATACCCACCACCTCGGCATGCCGCAGCCCGGAGTCCGGCACCGCGGCCAGCACCTTGCGCGCGCTGCGGGCGCCGAGCTTGTTCGCGATACCGGCGCGCGCGTTGGCCTCGTGCACGACGACCGGGACGCGGTGACGTGCCGCCAGGTAGGCGGGAACGCTCACGTAGCCGCCGAAACCGATCACCACGTCGGCCGCGACGTCGTCGAGCACCGCGCGGGTTTCCCGCACCGCCCGACGGACCCGCAGCGGCAGGCGCACCAGGTCGCCGTTGAGTTTGCGCGGCAACGGCACGGGAGTGATGAGTTCGAGGTCGTAACCCCGGTCGGGCACCAGCCGGGTCTCCAGCCCGCGCGGGGTCCCCAGCGCGGTGATCCGGACGTCGGCATCCAGGGTCCTCAGGGCGTCAGCCACCGCCATTGCCGGTTCAACATGCCCCGCGGTGCCTCCACCAGCAAGAACGACCGACACCGAGACACTCACCCGTAACGCTGACCTTCCAATGTGCGCGACCGCCGTGCGCGGCTGCTTCCCGGATTCGGATGCTGCGCGCTGTTACGCGGAGCGTCACCATGATGCCCTGAGCGCCGGGTGGGTCGCTGGGCCGTCCGGGTTTTTGCAGGAACTGCGGCACGGTCTCGGGTGGGTTGGGGTTTGCGGGCCGACTTCTTGGCCGGCTTTTTCTCCGGCCGCGCGGCCTTCGCCGGCTTGGCGGACTTCGGGGCCGCCGGCTTGGTGCGCAGCCGGTCGCGCAGCGCCTCGGTCCGCGAGGGTGCGTAGGGCTCGGGCAGCGGCAAGCGCAAAATCCGGTTCATCCGGTCGTCGCTGCCTGCGCGCAGCGCGGCCACCGCGTCGGGTTCGTGACGGGCCGCGTTGGCCATCAGCCCGATCATGAAAAGCGTTGTCGCCGTTGATGTCCCGCCCGCAGAGATGAGCGGCAGCTGAATACCGGTGACCGGCAGCAGGCCGATGACGTAACCGGTGTTGATGAAGACCTGGCCGACCACCCACATGGTCGCCGACGCGGTCAGCAGCCGCAGGAACGGATCGGCAGAGCGCCGGGCGATCCGCATGCCGGTGTAGGCGAACAACCCGAACAGCGCCAGCAGTCCGAACGCGCCGACGAAGCCGAGTTCCTCGCCGATGATCGCGAAGATGAAGTCGTTGTGGGCGTTGGGCAGGTAGTTCCACTTCGCGGTGCCCTGACCGAGCCCGTCTCCGAAGACACCGCCGTTGGCCAGCGCGAACTTGGCCTGCCGGGCCTGGTATCCCGAACCTTGCGCGTCGGCGCCGGGGTCCAGCCAGGACCGCACCCGATCGGACCGGTAGCCCTCGGAGACCGCCAGCACGGCCGCGGCGGCGACGGCCGCCCCGAGTGAGCTGACGAACACCTTGAGCGGCAGGCCGGCGTACCAGAGCAGCGCCAGCAGGATGATGCCCAGCGACACGGTCTGGCCGAGGTCGGGCTGCGCGACGATCAGCACCAGTGCGACCACTGCCGCCGGGATCAGCGGGATCAGCAGTTCACGCAGCGAGGCGCGTTCCAGGCGGCGAGTTGCCAGCAGGTGCGCGCCCCAGATCGCGAACGCGATCTTGGTGAGTTCCGAGGGCTGCATCGACAGGCCGGCGACGACGAACCAGCCACGGGAGCCATTGGATTCGTGGCCGATGCCCGGGATCAGCACCAGCACGAGCATCACGATCGTGATCGCGAACGAGGCGAAGGCGGTGCGGCGCAAGAAGTTCACCGGCACCCGCAGCGCGACCCAGCAGGCGAACAGGCCGAGCACGGTCCACATCACCTGGCGGCCGAAGATCGCCCAGGGTGAGCCGTCCTCGTCGTAGGAGTGCACGCCCGACGCGGACAGCACCATCGTCAGACCGAGGGTGACCAACAGCGCGGCCACCGAGATGATCAGGTGGAACGACGTCATCGGCCGGCCCAGCCAGGCGCCGAACCGGCGGTGCACCTCGAACCGGTGCTTGGCGGGCGCCTCCGCGGCGGCGACCGGCGCGGTGGTGGCCTCGGCATCGGTGTCGTCGGTGGCCTCGACCGCGTCGGTGTCGGGCTCGACGGTGGTGTCGGTGGTGTCGGCCGCGCCGCGACGGCGCAGCCGGGACAGGATCGAGGACATGCGCGACTACCGGACCGCGGCGCGCACGGCGGCGGCGAACGTGTCGCCCCGGTCGGCGTAGCCGGCGAACTGGTCGAACGACGCGCCGGCCGGGGCCAGCAGCACCGTATCGCCGGCGCGAGCCAGGCTGGCGGCGGCGGCAACGACCTCGGTCATCACCCGGGCGCCCAGGCCCGGAGCGGAGGCGTCGACCACTCGAGTCTCATGAGTAACACCTGACTCATTGGTCTCATGCACCACAGCATCCTCCCGCGTCACCACCTCGATGACGGGGACATCGGGCGCGTGTCGCGATAACGCCTCGGCAACCACCGCACGGTCCTGACCGATCAGCACCGCGCCGGCCAGGCGATCCGCTGCCTGGATGACCAGTTCGTCGACGGAGGCGCCCTTGAGCAGGCCGCCGGCCACCCACACCACCCGCGGGTACGCGGTGATCGACGCGTGCGCGGCATGCGGGTTGGTGGCTTTCGAGTCGTCGACGTACGTCACGCCGTCGACGACAGCAACCCGTTCGGCGCGGTGGCGACCCACCTGGAAGCCGGCCAGCGCGTCGGCGATCGAGGCGGGTGCGACGCCGACGGCGCGGGCCAGCGCGGCCGCGCCGAGCGCGTCGAGGACTCCGACCGGGCCGGCGACCGGGATCGAGGCGACCGGCGCGAGGTCGAGGTGGCCGGCGAAGGCCCGGTCGACGAGCATGCCGTGTTTGACGCCGAGCTCTCCGGCGGCCGGCTCCCCCAGCCGGAAGCCCACCTTCACCGGCGCGGCGGCGTTTGGCAGCAGGCTCCGCGCGACCGGGTCGTCGAGCCCGACGACCGCGACCCGACCGTCGAGCACCCGGGCCTTGGCGCCGGCGTAGGCGTCCATCGATCCGTGCCAGTCGAGGTGGTCTTCGGCGATATTGAGCACCACGCCCGCCTCCGGGCGCAGCGACGGGGCCCAGAACAGTTGGAAACTGGACAGTTCCACGGCCAGCACGTCGACTGGCTCGCCTAGCACGTCGAGTACCGGGTCGCCGATGTTGCCGCACAGCGCCGCGCGGCGGCCGTCGGCGACCAGCATGGCGTGCAGCATCGAGGTCGTGGTGGTCTTGCCGTTGGTGCCGGTGACCACCAGCCAGCGACGCGGTGGGCCGTAATGCCCGGCAGCGTCCAGTCGCCACGCCAGCTCGACGTCACCCCAGATCGGCACCCCGGCCGCGGCGGCCGCCGCCAGCAGGGGTGCGGTCGGCGGGAAGCCCGGGCTGGTGACGACGAGGGCGAAGTCGCTGATCGACAGGACCGCGTCGGCGGGCGTGATCGCGTCAATGCCGTTGTCGGCCAACGCCTTCAGCGACTCTTCATTGTCGTCGCAGACCCAGATGTGCACGTCGAAGGAGGCCAGAGCGGACACCACCGCGCGCCCGGTGACCCGAGCGCCGGCCACCAGCACCTGCGCACCCGATGTCAGCGCCTCGAGCCCGGGCATCTCAGGCCCCGATGGCCGACAGCCACTCGCCGTAGAACAGGGCCACACCCAGCCCGCAGGCGATCGCGGTGAGCAGCCAGAACCGGATGATCACCGTCGTCTCCGCCCAGCCGACCAGCTCGAAATGGTGATGGAAGGGCGCCATCCGGAACACCCGACGCCCGGTCGTCCGGAAGGCCAGGATCTGCACCACCACCGAGGTCACCTCGGCGACGAACAGCGCGCCCAGCACAACCGCCAGCACCTCGGTGCGGCTGGTCACCGACAGCCCGGCGATCATGCCGCCCAGCGCCAGCGACCCGGTGTCGCCCATGAAGATCTTGGCCGGTGCGGCATTCCACCACAGGAAGCCGATGCACGCGCCTGCGGTGGCCGCGGCCAGCAGCGCGAGATCCAGCGGGTCGCGCACGTTGTAGCAGCCCAGTCCCGGCGCGGTGGCGCAGGCGTTGCGGTACTGCCAGAACGTGATCAGCACGTAGGCGGCGCTGACCATGGCCATGCTGCCGCCGGCCAGTCCGTCGAGCCCGTCGGTGAAGTTCACCGCGTTGGACCATGCGCTGACCACCACGACGGCGAAAAGCACGAACAGCAGCGGGCTCAGCGTGACGGTGGCGATCTCGCGCACGTAGGACAGCTCGGGGCTGCCCGGTGTCAGTCCGTCGGAGTTGCGGAACTGCAGCACCAGGATGCCGAACAGCACGGCGGCGGTGATCTGCCCGACGGTCTTGGCGGTCTTGTTCAGGCCGAGGTTGCGGGAGCGGCGGATCTTGATCAGATCGTCGACGAAGCCGACCGCACCGAGCGCGGTGGCCAGGCCCAGCACCAGCAGACCGGAGGCCGACGGGCCGTCGCCGTCGAGCGCGAGACCGACCAGGTGGGTGCCGAAGTAGCCGGCCCAGATCCCGACGATGATCGCGACGCCGCCCATCGACGGTGTGCCGCGCTTGGTCTTGTGGCTCGGCGGACCGTCCTCGCGGATCTCGTGGCCGAAACCCTGACGGGTGAACAGCTTGATCAGCGCCGGGGTCAGCAGGATCGAGACCGCCAGCGCGATCGCGACGGCGATGAGGATCAGTCTCATGAGGCGCCCTCGTCGAGCAGGGCTTCGGCCAGCGAGCCGAGGCCCGCCGAATTGGAGGCCTTCACCAGGACGACGTCACCGGGCTGCAGTTCGGCGCGCAACAACGCCAGTGCGGCGTCGGCGTCGGCGACCATGGTGGATTCCGAACCCCAGGATCCCTCCATGACCGCACCGTGGTGCATGGCGCTCATGGGCCTCCCGGTTCCGACGACGACGAGTCGACTGATATCTAAGCGCACGGCAAGTCGGCCGACGCGATCATGCTCGGTAATCGACTCCTCCCCCAGCTCCGCCATCTCGCCGAGCACCGCCCAGCTCCGGCGGGGCTCACCGGAGCGCGCCATCACCGCCAGCGCTTGCAGACCGGCCTTCATCGAGTCGGGGTTGGCGTTGTAGGCATCGTTGACGACGGTGATCCCGTCGGCGCGGGTGCGCACCTCCATCCGGTGCCGTGAGGCCGGACCCGCGGCGGCCAGCGCGGCAGCCACCTGCTCGGGCGTCGCCCCGCATTCCAGCGCCACCGCCGCCGCGGACAGCGCGTTGCCGACCTGGTGCTCGCCGTGCACGGCGAGCTGGATCTCGGTGCGACCGGATGACGAGATCAGAGTGAAGCGCGGCCGGGCCAGCTCGTCGAGTTCGATGTCCACCGCGCGGATGTCCGCGGTCTCGGACTGTCCGACCCGCACCACCCGCGCGGCGGTCCGCTGCGCCATCGCCGACACCAGCGGATCGTCGGCGTTCAGAATCGCCACGCCGGAGGCCGGAACCGCTTCTACCAGTTCACCTTTCGTGGCCGCGATCACCTCGCGGGAACCGAACTCGCCGAGGTGCGCGGTGCCGACATTGAGCACCACCGCAATCGAGGGCGGCGCGATGTCGGCCAGGGCGGCGATGTTGCCGAGATGGCGGGCCGACATCTCCAGCACCAGATAATCGGTGTCTTCGGTCGCGCGCAGCACGGTCCACGGATGGCCGAGTTCGTTGTTGAACGAACCGGGCGGGGCGACCACCTCGCCCAGCGGCCGCAGCACCGCGGCGATCAGATCCTTAGTCGAGGTCTTACCCGAGGATCCGGTGATCCCGACGATCGTCAGCCCCCCGGCCACCAGTTCGGCGGCGACCGCTTTGGCAAGCTTGGCGAGCGCGGCCAGCACGGCGGCTCCGGAACCGTCGACGTCGTGTTCGAGCACCCCGGCTCCGGCGTCCGCGGCGGCCGCCGGTGGCACCACGATCGCGGGCACCCCGACCGGTCGCGCCGCGAGCACCGCGGCCGCACCCGCTGCGGCGGCGGCCTCGGCGAAGTCGTGTCCGTCGCTGCGGGCGCCCGGCAGCGCCAGGAACAGCCCGCCGGGACCGACTGCGCGCGAATCGAATTCGACGGTGCCGGTGACCATCCGCTCGGCGGCTTCGTCGGGTGTGATGTCGGCGAGCTCACCGCCGACGATCTCGGCGATCTGGGCGACGGACAGCGCGATCATGCGCCCGCTCCACGCGCGTCGAGGGCGGCCGCAAGCTCGGCGCGGTCGTCGAAGGGCCGGGTCTGCCCGCCCGCGGTCTGCCCCTTCTCGTGGCCCTTACCCGCGATCACCACCACGTCACCGCCGCGGGCCCAGGCCACCGCGTGCCGGATCGCGTCGCGCCGGTCCCCGATTTCGACCACGTCGGCCGAACCGGCACGAGTGCCGGCCACGATCGCGGCCCGGATCGTGGCGGGGTCCTCGCCGCGGGGGTTGTCGTCGGTGACGATCACCAGGTCGGCGAGCTCGGCGGCGGTGCGGCCCATGGCTTCTCGCTTGCCGGGATCGCGGTCGCCGCCGGCGCCGAAGACCACCGCCAGCCGGCCGTGCGCGGGCTTCATCGTCTCCAAGACCGCCTGCAGCGCACCGGGTTTGTGCGCGTAGTCGACGACGGCGAGAAAGTCCTGCCCGCGTTCGACGGGTTCCAGCCGGCCGGGCACCGACGCGTCCCGCAGCCCGGGTGCGGCCTGTTCGGGTGACACCCCGACGACGTCGAGCATTGCCAGCGCAAGCAGCGCGTTGGCGACGTTGTAGCGCCCGGGCAGCCGGATCCGCAGCCGGTGGTGCACCCCGGCCGGGTCGACCGCGGTGAATTCCTGGGCGCCGCCGTCGAGCATCTCGATGTCCTCGGCCCGCCAGTTCGCCGGGTGGCCGTCGGCGGACACCGTCACCGCATCGTCGGCGCGGCGGGCCATGGCGCGGCCCGCGTCGTCGTCGACACAGATCACCGAGACGGCGGCATGCGCCGGGGAGGCCGGGTCGAACAGCCGGGCCTTGGCCTCGAAGTAGGCCTCCATCGTGGGATGAAAATCGAGATGGTCGCGGGAGAGGTTGGTGAACCCGCCCACCGCGAACCGGATGCCGTCGGTGCGGCCGAGTTCGAGGGCGTGGCTGGAGACCTCCATGACCGCGGTGTCGACGCCGCGCTCGGCCATCACAGCCAGCAGCGCCTGCAGTGCGGGGGCTTCTGGAGTGGTCAGCGCGCTGGGCACATCCTCCCCGGCGATCCGGACGCCGACGGTGCCGATCAGGCCCGGGACGCGGTCGGCCGAGCGCAGGCCCGCCTCGACCAGATGAGTCGTGGTGGTCTTGCCGGAGGTTCCGGTGACGCCGAGAACCACGACGCGGTCCGACGGGTGGCCGTACACGGCGGCGGCGACTTGGCCGAGCACGGCGCGCGGCTGCGGATGCACCAGTACTGGGATGGGCGCCGAGTCGCCCAGCAGGCGGTGGATGACGGCCACACCTTCGGCGTCGGTGAGCACGGCGGCGGCGCCGCCCTCGATGGCCGCGTCGGTGAACTGCGCGCCGTGCGCCGACGAGCCGGGCAGCGCGGCGAACAGATCACCGGCCACCGCGTCCTGGCCGCGCAGGCTGACTCCGGTGATCCGCACGTCGGGCGCCGTACCACCGGCGACGGGCACCGCGCCGACCCGAGCGGCCAGCATCGGCAGGGGCAGCGCCGGCGTGGTGCGGGGCCGGAGGGGGTTGGTCATTGGATTGTCACCCTACCCAGCGAGCTGGGCGGCCCGGCTATGTGGCCTGAAGGATCAGCGGCGCGCCGGGATCGGGCGACAGCGGGACGTTCTGCCGCTGCAACAGCCAGGCCGCGATGTTGTGGAACAGCGGCGCGGCGGAGTGCCCCGGTGAACCGTCCGGATTGCGTTGCGGGTTGTTCATCATGATGCCGATGACGTAGCGCGGGTCGTCGGCGGGCGCCATGCCGGCGAAGGTGATCCAGTAGACGTCGCTGTAGTAGCAGCCGCACGCCGGGTTGATCTGCTGGGCGGTTCCCGTCTTGCCTGCGATCTGATAGCCGTCGACGGCCGCCGGCGCGCCGGTGCCCTGCTGGTAGCCCATCGGGTCACGCTGGACGATCGCGCGGAACATGTTGCGCACCGTGCGGGCGGTCTCCGGCGACACGACCCGGATGCCTGCGGGTTGCGGCTCTTCGGTGCGGGTGCCGTCGGCGGCGACGGTGGCCTTGACGATCCGCGGCGGAATGCGCAGGCCGTCGTTGGCGATCGCCTGGTACATTCCGGTCATCTGCAGCAAGGTCATCGAAAGGCCCTGCCCGATGGGAAGATTGGAGAACGTGCTGCCCGACCACTGGTCGATCGGCGGCACCAGGCCCGAGCTCTCGCCCGGCAGACCCACATTGGTGCGCTGCCCGAGACCGAACTTTCCGAGCATGTCGTAGTAGCGCTCCGGCCCGATCCGCTGCGCGAGCATCAGGGTGCCGACGTTCGACGACTTCCCGAACACGCCGGTGGTGGTGTATGGCATCACGCCGTGGCTCCACGCGTCGCCGACGGTGACGCCGCCCATGTTGATCGAGCCGGGTACCTGCAGCACCTCGTCGGGATTCGACAGCCCGTACTCGATCACCGAGGAGGCGGTGACGATCTTGTTCACCGATCCCGGCTCGTACGGCGAGGTGACGGGCAAATTGCCCAGCTGCTTGTCCTGCTGGCGCCCGATGTCCTGGCTGGGGTCGAAGGTGTTGTCGTTCGACATCGCCAGCACTTCACCGGTTTTCGCGTCCAGCACCACCGCCGAGACGTCCTTGGCGCCGGAGGCGTCCTTGGCCATCTGGACCTGCTGCTGAACGTAGAACTGGATGTCGTCGTCGAGGGTCAGCTGCACGGTGGCGCCGTTGACGGCGTCGTGCTTGTTGCGATAGCTGCCGGGGATCACCACACCGTCGGAACCGCGGTCATAGGTAATCGAGCCGTCGGTGCCCGACAGCTTCGAGTCCATCGAGTCCTCGAGGCCGAGCAGACCGTGGCCGTCCCAGTCGATGCCGCCGACGATGTTGGCCGCCAACGCGCCACCGGGATACTGGCGCAGGTCTTGGCGTTCGGCGCCGATCTCGGGGAACTTCTTGATGATGGCGTTGGCGATCGCGGGATCGACCGCACGCGCGAGGTAGACGAAGGTCTCGTTGCTGCGCAGCTTCTTCAGCAAGGTGGCCGCGTCGGGCTTGTTGCCCAGCTTGCCGGCCACCTCGGTGGCGATCTGGGTGAGCCGCGTGTCGGGATCCGGTGCGGCGGGCGACTTTTCCTTCGCCTCGGCGAGTTGCTTGCGGATCTTGGCCGGCTGGAAGGTCAGCGCCCTGGCCTCGATGGTGAACGCCAGCTTGTCGAAGTTGCGGTCGACGATGCTGCCGCGGACCGCCTTTTCGACGTCGGTCACCTTGAGCTGGCTGGCGGCCTCGGCGCGCAGGCCGGCGGCCTGCGGCACCTGAAGGTTGAACAGCTGGGTGGCGGCCACCCCGAGCGCGAGAAAGATGACGATATTGCCTGCGCGGTGCCGGAACACGAATGAAGCTGTGCGTGAACCGCTTTCGATGATTTCGCGGGTGCGCCGCGCCTTGGCCGGGCGACCCGGCCCGCTATCCGGTTGCCCCTTGACCGCTTTCGTGCGCTGCCGCTTGGGTTCGCGGCGACTCACTGCCCGGCTCCGGGCAGCGGAACATCGGGCGCGGGCGGTGCGGGCACCACCGGCGGTGGGACGTCAGCCGGCGCGGGCACCGGTGCGAGCACCAGACCGGAAGCCGGAGCGGGTGCCGGCGCCTGGGCCGGGACCGCCAGGGTGCCGGGCAGCGGGGCCTGCGCCGCGGCGGGCGGCACAGCGACAGCGCCGGGTGCGAGAACGGTGCCTGGCAACGCTGCCAGTGGAACGCCAAAGGGCATCGCACCATTCAACGGCACGCCACCGAGTGGAGTCGGCGCGACACGCACCGGAACCTCGGGCGAACTTCCCGGCTTCGGTGCGGCCACCGGGGCCGGCGCCGGTGCGGCCGGTGGCGGCGGCACCGCGTCAGGCAGCTTGCTGTTGAGCGGCGGCGGCGGAACGCCTTCGGCCGGTTTCGGCTTGCCCACCACTGTCCAGTTACCCGTCGGATCCTGCACCAGATGGGCGGTGTCCTTGGACGGGATCATGCCCAGATTGCGCGCGGACTCGGCCAGCGCAGGCGCGGACTCGGCCTCCAGCACATCGCGCTCGAGCGCTTCCTTCTGCTGCGACAGCGCCTCATTGGTGGAACGAGCGGTGCCCAACTGGTAGGACCGCTGCGCGGCGTCGGTGGACAGCCACAGCGTGACGCCCAGGCCCAGGCCCAGCGCTCCGATCACCAAGACCACGAACGGGACCTTCGCCACCAGGGTCTGTGGGCGCAGGTCGATCGTGGCCAGCCGGGCGATCAGCCGCTCGCGCAGTGGCGGCCGGATGACCTTGGGCGCCTTGGCCTTCCGCGCCTTGGCGCGCGCCTTGGCCTGACTGACGTTCTTGGCCCGGGTCGGGCGTTCGGCGGGTCTGGCGACGGGCGCGGTCTGCGGCCCCTGCCGTGAACTGCGCGGCTCGTGCGGCCGACGCGCCGATGCGCGTGCGCCCCGTGCCGGCGCCTCGGCGCCGCGCTTCTTGGCCGACTTCATCGGTTCCTTCTTGTCCCGCTTGGCCTCTTTACGATCAACCGGACCGGCTGGCTTGCGCCCCACCTTCATCAGTTCTTCCCTCCCCGTCCCGGGTTCACCGACATGACGCGCTGTAGTGCCCGGAGCCGAACCGGCGCACTGCGTGGATTGCGTTCGATCTCCTCGGCGCCGGCACGTTCGGCACCACGGGTGATCGCACTGAATTCGGGCTCGTAGCCGGGCAATTCGAAGGGCAGGCCCTCCGGTGACCGAGATGCGGTGGCCGCGGCGAACGTCGTCTTGACGATCCTGTCCTCCAGCGACTGATACGACATCACCGCGATCCGGCCGCCGACGCGCAGCGCGGCCAGCGCCGCGGGCAGGGCAGCCGTCAGCGAGTCCAGCTCGGCGTTGACGGCGATCCGCAGCGCCTGGAACGTCCGCTTGGCGGGGTGTCCGCCGGTCCGCCGCGCGGGAGCCGGGATGCCCTTGTAGACGATCTCGACGAGTTCACCGGTGGTGGCGAACGGCGCTTTCTGGCGGCGCTCGACGATCAGACCCGCGATGCGGTGGGCGAACTTCTCCTCACCGAAGCGGCGCAGGATGTCGGTCAGTTCGGCGCGCTCGTAGGTGTTCAGGATCTGCGCGGCGGTCAGCGGGGCATCGGTGTCCATCCGCATATCCAGCGGCGCGTCTTTGGCGTAGGAGAATCCGCGCTCGGCCTGATCGAGCTGCATCGACGAGACACCCAGGTCGAACAGCGCGCCGTCGATGGATTCGGTTGTCCCGCAACCCGCTTCGACGAGCGCGTCGGCGATGCCGTCGTAGCGGGTGTGCACCAGGGTGATCCGGTCCGCGAAGGGGGCCAGCCGCGCTCGGGCGCCGGCCAGCGCGCCGGGGTCGCGGTCGAGGCCGATGAGGCGCAACTCGGGGAATTCGGTCAGGAAGCGTTCGGAATGCCCACCGGCACCCAGCGTCGCGTCGACGAGGACGGCGCCCGGCCGGGTCAGCGCCGGGCCGAGGATCTCGACGCAGCGGTCCAGCAGGACGGGGATGTGCCCGTGGTCGGATTCGTCAACCACGACGGGACCTCCGGGTGAATCAGGGTGTGCCCCTGCATCGAGGTCCCTGTCCGAAAGCGCGAACCTGGCGTTGGGGAAGTACGTCAGGGTCGGTTCGGGCAGAGACCACGATGCACGGGCTACCTCCGGCTGGGCGGCCAGCTCAGATGATGTCGCTGAGTGCTTCATCGCTGGCCGCGGAGAAGTTCTCTTCGTGGGTCTCCTGGTAGTCCTGCCAGGCCTGGGCGTCCCAGATCTCGAGGAAGTCGACGGCGCCGATCACCACGCATTCCTTGGACAGGTTGGCGTAGCGCCGGTGGTCGGCCGACAGCGTGATCCGGCCTTGGGAGTCGGGATGCTGTTCGTCAGTGCCGGCCGCCAGGTTGCGCAGGAATGCACGCGCCTCCGGATTGCTGCGCGAGGTCTGCGAAGCCCGCCGGGCCAGCTGTTCGAATTCCGTACGCGGGTAGACGGCAAGGCTGTGATCTTGGCTCTTGGTGACCATCAACCCTCCTGCCAGTGCGTCGCGGAACTTGGCGGGCAGTGTTAGCCGCCCCTTGTCGTCGAGCTTGGGCGTGTAGGTGCCGAGAAACACGGCTGCACCTCCTACGCCCCCGGAGCCGTCGCTCCGTTAGCCGCCACAATACCCCACAATCCCCCACTTTGCTCCACCGATTGGCTTGATTTTGGCAATGCTCCACCACTTTCTGCCACCGAAAACAGTTCTGGACCGCTGCCAGGGCCGCCGTGGCCTGCAAAAGCGCAGCTCAGCCGGGGGTGGGGCGTTGTGGGGCGGGCATAGGGCCGCGGCCGACGGCAGCACGTATCGGTCGCGCCACGCCGAAGCCCCCGGCAAACAAAAACGGGGCAGCCGAAACGGCTACCCCGTATGCGAGACGCAGGCGGTCACTCGTCGAAACGACGCCGGAAGCGATCCTCCATCCGGCTGGTGAACGAACCCCCGCCGCCCTTCGGCCGGCGCTGACGCTGGCCGCCCGCCGACGAGGACGGGCCCGAGCGGTCCCGGCCGCCGGCAACGCGCGGGCCGGTGATGGCGAACACGACACCGCCGAACATCACCACGAAACCCACCACCGACAGAATCGGGAAGCTTCCGATCATCGTGGCCTTGAACGCAACCCCAGCAACCAGCATCGCCAGACCGATCACGAACAGGCCTGCGCCCTGCAATCGTCTGCGCGTGGAGGGGGCCCGCAGAGTTCCGCCCCGCACACTGGAGGCGAACTTGGGGTCCTCGGCATAGAGAGCGCTCTCGATCTGATCGAGCATGCGCTGCTCATGATCGGAGAGTGGCATTCGTCCCTCCTTGCCGACACGGCCGGTCACGATTCCGATAGAACTTGGCTGCCCAGCGATTACGGGGCAACTAACCAAATGATACGAGCAGAAGTTGCCGCGTACCACCTAGTTGGTCCACCCGATTGTAGCTGTGTCCAGGCGTTGTTCAGTCCCCGCCATCACCGCGTAATGGCCTGGTCACCCGGCGCCGGCGAGCATGGGCCGCGACTGCACTGATAATGGCCATGCACCTACAAGGACCGATCCGCAGACGAGAAGGGCATCTAGGCGTTGGCGACTTTCCTCATCGATCTGTCGCCCACCGACATGGCGCAGCGCCTTCACGACGCTTTGAGCGTGTATGTCGACGCTATGCGCTACCCGCGTGGCACCGAGGGTCAGCGTGCGGCGATGTGGCTCGAGCACACCCGCAGGCACGGCTGGAAGGCCGTCGCCGCCGTCGAGACCGACAGCACGGAGCAGCTGGACGGCGCTCCCCTGCTCGGTATCGCCTACGGGTATTGCGGGGCCCCGGACCAGTGGTGGCAGCAGCAGGTGGTGTCGGGGCTGCACCGGATCGGCGTGCCCGCCGAGGAGATCAGCCGCTTGACCAGCAGTTATTTCGAGCTGACCGAGCTACACATCCATCCGAGCGCCCAGGGCCGCGGGCTGGGCGAGGCGCTGGCCCGGCGGCTGCTGGACGGCCGCGGCGAGTCGCACGTCCTGCTGTCGACCCCCGAGATCATCGGCGAGGCCAACCGCGCCTGGCGGCTGTATCGGCGGCTCGGCTTCACCGACGTCATCCGCGGCTACCACTTCGCCGGCGATCCGCGGGCGTTCGCCATTCTGGGTCGCAGCCTCCCGCTCTGAGGCGGATCTGGCACGATACCCACGTGCGCGACCGTTCCCGCCGCCTGCGCTTACGCGCCCTGGCGTTGTTGCTGCTCCTCGTTGCGCCGTTGGCGGTCGGCTGTGTGCGGGTGCACGCCTCGATCACGGTGTCGCCGGATGACCAGGTATCCGGGCAGATCATCGCCGCGGCGAAGGCTCGCGACTCCGACGACCAGGGGCCGCAGTTCGACCTCAATGTGCCGTTCAGCCAGAAGATTTCGGTGTCGAAGTACAAATCGGACGACTTCGTCGGCTCCGAGGCGGTGTTCTCGAACCTGAGCTTCTCCGAGGTGCCCCAGCTGGCCAACCTCAACCGCGAGGCCGCCGGGGTGGACATCTCGCTGCGGCGCGCCGGCAACCTGGTGATCCTCGAAGGTCGCGTCGACCTGACCAGCGTCACCGATACCGACGCTGACGTTTCCCTGACGGTCTCCTTTCCCGGCGAGGTCACGTCGACCAACGGCGATCGCCTCGACACCGACGTCGTCGAGTGGAAGCTCAAGCCGGGTGTGGTCTCGACGATGAGCGCCCAGGCCCGCTATACCGACCCCAGTACCAGGTCTTTCACCGGCGCGGCGCTGTGGCTGGGCCTCGGCGCGCTGGTGGTCTGCGGTGTCATCGGCAGCCTGGCCTGGGTCAGCCGGGACCGGTCTCCGCGGTTCGCCAGCTCCGATCAGGCCGACAGCTAGCAGACGTTCTACTCTGGTTGCACCCGGATCTCCCCGGCGGGTCGTACACAGAAAGGGGCGCTGCGCTGAGCGTCGAAGCAGCTCCGTCTGCCGTCCAGCTGGCCGGCGCCGTCACCGATCAACTTCGGAAGTATCTGGCCGGCCGCCGCGCCGACGCCGCCTACATCGGCACCGACTACGACGGTCTGATCGCGACCCTCGAGGATTTCGTGCTGCGGGGCGGTAAACGAGTGCGGCCCGCGTTCGCCTACTGGGGTTACCGTGCGGTGACCGCCGATCCCGATCTGCCGGTGGACGACGACATGTTCCTGCTGTTCTCGGCGCTGGAGCTGCTGCACGCCTGCGCGCTGGTCCACGACGACGTCATCGACGATTCGGCGACCCGGCGCGGCTGGCCGACGGTCCACGTCCACTTCACCGACCTGCACCGCAGCGGCGGCTGGCGCGGTGGGTCCGAGCAGTTCGGCCGGTCCGCGGCGATCCTGCTCGGTGACCTCTCGCTGGTGTGGGCCGACGACATCGTCGCCGCGGCGGATCTGGACGCCGACGGCCGGCGGCGCGTGCGGCGGGTGTGGTCGGACATCCGGACCGAGGTGCTCGGCGGCCAGTATCTCGACATCGTCAACGAATCCAGCGGCGCCGAGTCGATCGAGTCCGCGATGAAGGTGAACACCTACAAGACCGCGTCGTACACGATCTCGCGGCCGCTGCAGCTGGGCGCCGCGGCCGCCGCCGACCGTCCCGATGTGCAGCGCATCTTCTACGAACTGGGCACCGACCTCGGTGTCGCATTCCAGCTGCGCGACGACGTCCTCGGCGTGTTCGGTGATCCCGCGGTGACCGGCAAGCCCTCCGGCGATGACCTGCGCTCCGGCAAGCGGACCGTGCTGCTCGCCGAGGCCGTCGAGCGGGCGGCCGCCTCGGATCCGGCCGCCGCGGACCGGCTGCGCGCCGGGATCGGCACCGAGTTGTCCGACGCCGACGTGCGTCAACTCTGCGACGTGATCGAGTCGGTAGGCGCGCTGGCCGCGGTGGAGGGCCGCATCGAACTGCTGACCAACCGCGCGCTGAGCCTGCTGGAGAGCGCGCCGATCAACGCGCCTGCCAAGGCCGGGCTGACCGAACTCGCCAGATTGGCCGCCAACCGGTCCGCCTAGGCCCATGTCCGCCACCACACCCACCACATCGACCAGCCGGGCCGGCCTCGCGCGCCTGACGGCGTTCACCGCCGCCGATGAGGGCCGCCCGGCCCTGCTGGGTTTCCTCGGCGCGATCCTGCTGACGCTCGGCGGGCTGGGCGCGGGCAGCACACGTCAGCACGACCCGCTGCTCGAGACGATGCACCTGTCCTGGTTGCGGTTCGGCCACGGCCTGGTGGTCTCGTCGGTGCTGCTGTGGGTCGGTGTCGTGCTGATGCTGGTGGCGTGGCTGTGGGTGGGCCGGCGGGTTGTCGATCCGGACGCCGAGGTCAGCGAGTTCACGATGATCGCGACCGCCGGGTTCTGGTTGGCTCCCCTGCTGTTGAGCGTTCCGCTGTTCAGCCGCGACACGTACTCGTATCTGGCTCAGGGTGCGCTGCTGCGCGACGGCCTCGACCCGTACGCCGTGGGGCCGGTGGAGAACCAGAACTCGTTGCTGGACAACGTGAGTCCGATCTGGACCACCACCACCGCCCCCTACGGGCCGGCGTTCATCCTGGTTGCCCGGTTCGTCACCACTCTGGTCGGCGACCATGTGGTGGCAGGCACGATGCTGCTGCGGCTGTGCATGCTCCCCGGTCTGGCGCTGCTGATTTGGGCCGCGCCCCGGGTGGCCCGCCACATCGGCGCCAACGGCGCGGTGGCACTGTGGATTTGCGCGCTCAACCCGCTGGTGATCATCCATCTGATGGGCGGCGTGCACAACGAGATGCTGATGGTCGGGTTGATGATGGCCGGCATCGCGCTGACGTTCGCCCGTCATCACACGGCCGGCGCTGCGTTGATCGCAATCGCCGTCGCGGTCAAGGCCACCGCGGTCTTGGCGCTGCCGTTCATGGTGTGGGTGTGGATGCGACATCTCCGTGAGCGCGAGAAAATCGGGGCGATAAGGGCTTTCGCGACAGCCTCGGCTGCGTCGGTGGCGATCTTCGTCGCGGTCTTCGCGGTGCTGTCCTGGGTCGCCGGGGTCGGGCTGGGCTGGCTGACGGCGCTAGCCGGGTCGGTGAAGATCATCAACTGGCTGACCATTCCGACCGCGATCGCGAACCTCACCAACGCGATCGGCGGACTGTTCATGCCGGTGAACTTCTACGCGGTCCTCGACGCCACCCGGATCGCCGGGATCGTGATCATCGCGGTGTCACTTCCGTTGCTGTGGTGGCGATTTCGGCACGACGACCGCGAGGCGCTCCTCGGCATCGCGTGGGCGATGCTGGTGGTGGTGCTGTTCGTTCCCGCCGCGCTGCCCTGGTACTACACCTGGCCGCTCGCGGTGCTCTCGGCGCTGGCACAGTCGCGGGCGGCGATCGCACTGATCGCCGGGTTCTCGACGTGGATCATGGTGATCTTCAAGCCCGATGGCTCACACGGGATGTACTCGTGGATCCACGTGCTGCTGGCCACCGCCTGTGCGCTGGCGGCCTGGTATTCGCTGAAGGTCAGTAGGCCATCGCCTGAGCGCGCCGAACCACCTCACGAGCCTGGTGAGCGTGCAGCGCATCCACCGGGCGAGCGTTGCTGACCGCCTCGCGCGCCCCGTCGCGGGTGATCGTCAGTGACGGGTCCGCGGTGAACAGCCAGCGCAGGATCTCGGTGTCCTTGTAGCCGCCGTCGCGCAGCACCGCCAGCAGGCCGGGCAGGCTCTTGACCACCTCGCCACGCTCGGTGAGAAAGGCCTTCGGAATCATCGGCACGCCGCCGCGCTTGACCGCGACCAGGTGACCTTCCCGTAACTGCTGGTGCACCTTGGTCACCGGGATACCCAACAGCTGGGCGACTGCAGGCAGGTCGTACACGGGCTCGTCGGGATCCAATACGTCCTCGCCGGCGGGGATGCTGCTCACCGGCCTAGTCTAGAACTCCTGCGCCTCGGCATACCATGTGTCGGTGACGTCGGACCCACTCAACGGCGTGTTGCTGGAAGGCCGGTACCGCGTCGAGGCCAGGATCGCCACCGGCGGCATGTCCACGGTGTACCGCGGTCTGGACGTGCGCCTGGACCGCCCGGTCGCGCTGAAGGTGATGGACGCGCGCTACGCCAACGACTCCCAGTTCCTGACCCGCTTCCAGCGGGAGGCCCGCGCGGTGGCGCGATTGAAGGATCCCGGTCTCGTCGCGGTGTACGACCAAGGTCTGGACGGCAGCCATCCGTTCCTCGTCATGGAGCTGATCGAGGGTGGAACCCTGCGCGAGTTGCTGCGCGAGCGCGGCCCGATGCCCCCGCACGCCGCGGCGGCGGTGCTGCGCCCGGTGCTGGGTGGGCTGGCCACCGCGCACCGCGCCGGGCTGGTGCACCGCGACGTCAAGCCGGAGAACGTGCTGATCTCCGACGACGGCGAGGTCAAGCTCGTCGACTTCGGTCTGGTCCGCGCGGTGGCCGAGGCCGGGATCACCTCCACCAGCGTGATCCTGGGCACCGCGGCCTATCTGTCGCCCGAGCAGGTCAGCACCGGCGCCGCCGACGCGCGCAGCGACGTCTACGCCGTCGGCATCCTGGCCTACGAATTGCTCACCGGGGCAACACCATTCACCGGTGACAATCCGCTGACCGTGGCCTATCAGCGGATGGACCACGACGTCCCGCCACCCAGCGCGGCGATCAGTGGTGTGCCGCCCCAGTTCGACGAGTTCATCGGCCGCGCGACGGCCCGCAACCCCGACGCGCGCTTCGCCGACGCCGAGGAGATGGCCGGCGACCTGGACGCGATCGCTATGGAGTTGGGGCTGCCGAAGTTCCGGGTGCCGGCGCCGAGGAACTCCGCGCAGCACGCCGCGGCCACCGCTGTGCACAGTCGGCCGACGGTCGAGCACCGCGCCGCCGTGCCCGCCCCGGCCCCGGGGCCGATACCGGCGCCGGCCCCGGTCAAGAATCCCACCCGTCAGCTCATCCGCGACCCACAGGACTGGCAACCCGCCGACGAGGATGACGAAACCCACGAGATGGCAAGCCAATTCGCCGGCATCGACATCGGTGAATTCATCTGGGAGCGGCAGCGCGCCAGGCGGTCTCTGATGTTCTGGATGTTGATCGTGCTGCTGCTCACCGGCGGCATGGCGGCCGCGGGCTGGACGCTGGGGAGCAATCTGCAGGGTCTGCTCTAGCCCTTGACAGTCACTACGATCGTAGTGATACTCAATTCATCTCGTGATGAATTGTGAGGTGATGGACATGAGCACATCCGATCTCGGCGTCCTGATAGTCGGCGCGGGCCCGACCGGACTCCTGCTGGCCAACGAACTCGCGCGACACGGCGTCACACCGCGCATCATCGACCGGGCGGAGCAACCGGCGACCACCTCCCGCGCGCTCGTCGTCCAACCGAGAACGCTCGAGATCTTCGACGACCTCGGTGTGATCGAGCAGGCCTTCGCGGCGGGCACGCCGGCCTCGCAGCTGACGATCACCTTCGCCGACAAGACGATCGACCTCGACTTCGCGGGCCAGCTGACCGGGCCGCAGAACTACACCGCCTATTCCGAGCCGCGCATCCTCTCCCAGCACGAAACCGAACGCATCCTCACCGACCTGCTGACCAGTCACGGCGTCGAGATCGAACGCGGCGTCGCACTCACCGGTCTGACTCAGGACGGCGACACGGTCACCGCGTCCCTGCGGCACGCCGACGGCTCGACCGAAACGGAGCGCTGCCACTGGGTCGTCGGCTGCGACGGCGCGCACAGCGCGGTGCGCAAATCCAGCGGCATCCCGTTCTCCGGTGACACCTACCGCGACGAGTTCATCATGGCCGACGCCGAACTCGACTGGAAGCTGCCACACGGCGGACTCTACGGATTCCCCAGTCCGGCAGGCATTTTCGCGGCATTTTCGATGCCGGGCACCAACCGCTACCGCATCTTCGGCAACTTCCCGCCCCAGTCCGATGTCGCCGGCCCGGCGGCTCCGGGCCCGGACGGTCCGAGCGCGGAATACAGCGAGCCGACGCACGACGAGTTCCAGGCCATGGTCGACGAACGAGTTCCGTTCCCCGCCACGGTGATCAAGGAGTTCTGGGTCACCCGCTACCGGGTGCACAGCCGCACGGTGCCGCGCTACCGCGACGGCCGGATCCTGCTGGTCGGCGATGCCGCCCACGTGCACAGCCCCGCCGGTGCGCAGGGCATGAACACCGGCATCCAGGACGCGTACAACCTCGGCTGGAAGCTGGCCTACGTGCTGCGAGGGCTCGCCGACGAATCACTGGTCGACAGCTACAACGCCGAACGCCATCCGATCGGCGTCCAACTTCTCAAGACCACCGACCGGCTGTTTTCGGTCTTCGGCGGCCAGAATCCGTTGGCGCGCTTGGCCCGTGGCCGAGTCGCGCCGGTGCTCGCGGGCCAAGTGCTGACCCGCGAGTGGGTGCGCAGAAGGTTCATCGGCATGTTGGCGCAACTGCGTCTGCACTATCCGGACAGCCCGCTCAATGCCGAGGACGGTTCCGGCTGGCACGACGCGCCCGCGCCGGGCGACCGCGCCCGGGAGGCCGACGTCCTGATCGACGGTCAGCCGGGACGCCTCTACGACCTGTTCCGCGGCACGCACCACACGGTGCTGCTCTTCACCGGACTCGACGACGACGCCCGGCCCGAGGTCGAATTACGAGGACTCGCCGACCAATTCGAGCAAGATCACCCCGGGCTGGTGAAAGCCCACGTGGTCAGTACTCGATCGGCACACCGTCAGTACGGTGTCAGCGCGCCCAGCGCCTTCGTGGTCAGACCGGACAAGTACATCAGCTACCGCGGCAGGCCCGTCGAGCTAGTCGCGCAGCATCTCCGCTACCAGGAACGCCAGCTCCAGTGACTGCTGGGTGTTCAGGCGCGGATCGCAGGCCGTCTCGTAGCGGCCGGCCAGGTCCGAATCCGAGATATCCTGCGCGCCACCAAGGCATTCGGTGACGTTCTCGCCGGTGATCTCGACGTGGATACCGCCGGGATGGGTGCCCAGCGCGCGGTGCACCTCGAAGAAGCCCTGCACCTCGTCGACGATGCGGTCGAAGTGGCGGGTCTTGTAACCCGTCGAGGACTCGTGGGTGTTGCCGTGCATCGGGTCGCACTGCCAGATCACGTGGTGGCCGGAGGCCTGCACCTTCTCGATGATGGCGGGCAGCACGTCGCGGACCTTGCCGTTGCCCATCCGGCTGACCAGCGTCAGGCGGCCCGGCTCGTTGTTCGGGTCCAGGCGCTCGACGTATTCCACCGCCAGTTCCGGTGAGGTGGTCGGGCCGATCTTCACGCCGATCGGGTTGGCGATCACCTCGGCGAACGCGACATGCGCGCCTTCGAGCTGGCGGGTGCGCTCGCCGATCCAGACGTAGTGTGCCGACAGGTCGTAGAGCTTCGGGCCGCCGACCGCTTCGGCGTCCATCCGCAGCATGGCCCGCTCGTAGTCCAGCACCAGAGCCTCGTGGCTGGCGTAGATCTCGGCGGTGTCCAGGTTGCGGTCGTTGACCCCGCAGGCCGTCATGAAGCGCAGGCCACGGTCGATCTCGCCGGCCAGGGCCTCGTAGCGAGCACCGGCGGGCGAGGTGCGGACGAACTCGCGGTTCCAGTCGTGCACCGCGTGCAGCGACGCCAGCCCGGACGACGTCAGCGCCCGCACCAGGTTCATCGCGGCGCTGGCATTGGCGTACGCGCGGACCAGACGCGACGGATCGTGTTCGCGCACCGCGGCATCGGGGGCGAAACCGTTGACCATGTCGCCACGGTAGGACTTCAGCCCCAGCGCGTCGGTGTCCGAGGAGCGCGGCTTGGCGTACTGGCCGGCGATGCGGGCCACCTTGACCACCGGCATGCTCGCGCCGTAGGTCAGCACCACCGCCATCTGCAGCAGCGTGCGGATGTTGGCACGAATGTGCGGCTCGGTGTTGTCGACGAAGGTCTCGGCACAGTCGCCGCCCTGCAGCAGAAACGCCTTGCCGAGGGCCACATCGGCCAGCTGCGCCTTCAGCTTCTCGATCTCCGACGGCACGGTGACCGGCGGCACGCTCTCCAGCACGGTCCGCATGGCGGCGGCCTGCTCGGGATCCCAGCTGGGCTGCTGCACGGCCGGCTTCGTCAGCGCCGCATCGAGCCGTCCGCGCAGGTCAGCCGGGAGCGGCGGCAGCGACGGCAGCTGCTCGATCGGTACGTCAACGGTCCAGTTCACCCGTCCATGGTAACCGGGCCGCGCACTCCCTTTTACCGGCTGACCGGGGCCGCACCCACGTCGACGCCGGTGGTCATCAGCACGTACCGGCGCAGGTTGTGACGGGCGTCGACCAGGGCGTCGTGGGTGTCATGGGGTCGCGGTGGCATCCGCGGGCTGCCGCGGTCCTCCCAGAACTGGCGCAGCTCGCGGGTGAACCGTGGGATCTGCGGCGGCAGGCTGGTCATCGGGCCCCACAACTGACACAGCGCGACATGGTCGTACGCGGCCACCCAGGCCCACAGCTCGATCGGCTCGTCGCCGTCGATGCCGAGAAACTCCTCCAGGCCCTCCCGTATCTGCCTGCGGGAGCGCCACAGCTTCGACGATGGGCTCGGCAGCTTCGGCAGGACGTTGGTGCGGACCCACTTTCCGGCGGAGTCCGGGTCGAACTCGGTGGAGATCGCGTAGAACTCGCGACCGTCCTCGGCCACCACACCGATCGAGATCAGATCGATGATTCGGCCGTTGTCGATGAACTCCGTGTCGTAGAAGAACCGCACCGGCCGCACCCTATCCCTTCGCCTCGATGCGGTGCGGCGGCGCGGGAGCGGCGTGGATCTCCTTGTCCAACTCGGCGTCCACCTCGGCGTCGGCGGGGAAGCTCGGCTCACCGGCGATGATGTGCTGCAGCCACAGCTTGGCCTGCACGACCGGGCGCCGCATATAGCGCTCCCGCTCCAGCGAGCGGTGCATTTTGCGGGGGCGGTCCTGGTAGAACCAGCGCGCCCATGGCGCGTGCGGCCGGGACAGCCGGATCGCGCCGATGAACAACAGCGGCGTGATGAACATCCCGATCAGGCCGGTCCACACCTTGCCCTTGAGCAACACCACCACCGCCAAGGCCAGCGTCAACACGGCCAGCACCACGACGAGCGTGCGGGCGCCGAACGAATCGTCAGCCCGCCAGATCCCGATATCGAAGAACGACAGCGGGTTGAATCCCACGATCAACAGCCCGGCGACGGCGATCGCGGCGAACACCGCATCCACCGATGCCCGGCCGTCCTCGGCCCAGTACACATCCTGCAGGTGCAAGATGAGCGCGAACTCATCGAGAAGCAAGGCCGCGCCGATACCGAAAACGATTGCGGCAGCGGTGAACTCACCGCTGCCACCCTCGGTGGCCATCGTCACCATCGCCACCCCGGAGATCATCACCAAAACCACGCCGAACACCGCGTGGTGGATGTGCAGTCCGCCGCTACCGGAGATATTGCGCGGCTGCCACCATTTGCGGGGAGCGTCGTTGCCTGCGTTGTGCCGGATATAGCGGACGATCGTTCGGGTCACGAAGAACGTGCAGATGAACGCGATCAGACACCACATCAGCGGCACGCGCCCGGGGGCGACGACGTCGAAGTGCAGGTGGTAGGACACGGGACGTGAAGATACGCGCCGACGCACGCCGATGGGCCCGGCACGGCCGGGATATCCCCCGGCGCGTCGCAGCGCCCCGATAGTCTGGTTTGCGAGATGAGTAGCGACGTGGGCAGTACGACGCGGCCCTGGCTGGTCGCCGGGTGGCGGGTTTCCCAGGTCGCGATCGTTGCGCTGGGCGTCTACGCAGGCTGGTTGCTGTTCGGCCATATCCCCTACCGCATCGATATCGAGGTCTACCGGATGGGCGGCCAGGCGTGGCTGCACGGTCAGTCGCTGTATTCCGGCGACGCGACCTTCCGCACCACCATCGGGCTGGGCCTGCCGTTCACCTATCCCCCGCTCGCTGCGATCATGTTCAGTCCGTTCGCCTGGGTGTCGCTGTCGGCGGCCAGCGTGATCATCACGGTCATCACCCTGGTGCTGGTGCTGGTGAGTACTTGGATCGTGCTGACCCGCCTGGAGGTGTGGCAGGACTCGGCGCTCACCCGGGAGCCGGCGTGGCTGCGTCGGGCCTGGCTGTCAGCGGGAATCGTGGCGCTGGCGGTGATGTACCTGGAACCGATCGACGCCAACTTCGCGTTCGGTCAGATCAACGTCGTGCTGATGACGCTGGTGATCGCCGATTGCGTACCGCGCCGGACGCCGTGGCCGCGCGGGATGCTGCTCGGGGTGGCGATCGCGCTGAAGCTGACCCCAGCGGTGTTCCTGTTGTACTTCGTGCTGCGCCGCGACGGCCGCGCCGCCCTGACCGCGGCAGGCACCTTCGTCGCGGCCAGCCTGCTGGGTTGCGCGTTGGCCTGGCGGGACTCGCTGGAGTACTGGACCACCACGATCCGGCACACCGACCGCATCGGCAGCGCCGCACTGAACACCAACCAGAACATCGCCGGGGCGCTGGCCCGGCTGGGCCTGGACAAGAGCACCCACTTCATCCTGTGGACGCTGGCTTGCTTCGCGGTGCTGGCCCTAACCGTCTGGGCGGTCCGCCGCGTGTTGGCCGCGGGGGAACCGACGCTGGCGCTGATGTGCGTGGCCCTGTTCGGGCTGGTGGTGTCGCCGGTCTCGTGGTCCCACCACTGGGTGTGGGCCCTGCCGACGGTGCTCACCGCCGCCGTGGCCGCCTATCGACGGCGCAATATGGCCCTGGGCCTGGCGACCGCCGTCGGCGTGGCACTGATGGTGTGGATTCCGCTAGAACTGCTGCCCCAGCATCACGAGGAGACGGCGTCGTGGTGGCGCCAGCTGCTCGGGATGTCGTACGTCTGGTGGGCGCTGGCGGTGATCATCGTCGCGGGGCTGACGGTGATCACCCCGATCGCTAACCGGCGGCGGTCTCCGGGATCCGCGCCGGTGGCTGACCTGGTCCACCCTGCTTAGGGTCCGCGGGGGCCTCGCTGTTCTTCAGCGTCGCGGCGTAGATGTCGACGTACTCCTGACCGGACAGTTCCATCAGCTCGTACATGACCTCGTCGATGACGGCCCGCTCGATGAACCGGTTGCCGGCCAGGCCGTCGAACCGGGAGAAATCCATCGGCTTGCCGAAGCGGACCGTCACGCGGCCGAAGCGCCACATCTTCGATCCCGGCGGGTTGACGACGTCGGTTCCGATCATCGCGACCGGAATCACCGGAACCTGGGTTTCCAGGGCCAGACGGGCCAGCCCGGTCTTGCCCTTGTAGAGCCGGCCGTCCGGTGACCGGGTGCCCTCGGGATACATCCCCATCAACTTGCCCTGCGACAGCAGACGCTGGGCGGTGGTCAGCGCCGCCTGCGCGGCGTCGGCGTCGGTGCGGTCGATCGGGACCTGGCCGGCCACCGTGTAGAACCACCGGGTGAACCAGCCCTTGATGCCGGTGCCGGTGAAATATTCGGCCTTGGCCAGGAAGGTGATCCGCCGCCGGACCACCAGCGGGAGGTAGAAGCTGTCGGCCACCGCGAGGTGGTTGCTGGCCAAGATCGCCGGGCCGTTGGTCGGAACGTGTTCCAGCCCTTCGACTTTGGGCCTACCCAGCAGTGACAGCAACGGCCCCATGAAGATGTACTTGAACAGCCAGTACCACATGGAGCCTCCCGATCACCTACGCGCTTTCGTGCAACTGTACCCAGGCCAGCGGAGACCGACCACAGGTCGCGGTGGCCTCAGTCCTCGACGCTGACCGGAATGTGTTGATAGCGGCTGGTCGGGCGTTCCGGCGAATCCGGATCGGGCGGAGTCGGCGATGGGCCGTCCGGCCCGGGCGGGGGCCCTGCCCCAGCCCCGTCCTCGGCGATGACCGCCCGGATCATCGTGACCAGCGCCACACTGTGCTCGGCAACCACCGTCAGCAGCGGATGCTGCTCACCATTGACCAGCGCGGCCAGCGCACACACCGGGCACCAGACCTGCTGGCACTTGCCCTGCCCGCCACCGGACGCCATCGCGGCGCCGGCCCGCACCGCCGGGTCGAGCCGGTCCAGAATGGCCTGGGCCAGCGCGCGCAGTTCGGGCCCCAGATCGGGATGCGGGCCATTCACGCGGGCCACACCTCCGGGTTGGGTCGAAAGCGCACGGTGAGTTCGGTGCCGCGCAGCGCCGCATCCACCACGATGCACCGCCGCAGAACCGACGCCAGCCGTACCCGGCGTCGCATCCCCGCGGCGCCGATGATCAGGTCGTCGTCGACCCGGCCCAGCGTCAGCGTGCCCGGATCGATTTGCGGCAACTCTAGCCGCATGCGGTAGACGGCTTCGAGTCCCGAGCCCGATTCGCGGTCCACCACGGGCTTCAACGGCCCGGGCAGCGCCGAACCGTCGCGGCGCCGGACACTGTCGAGCAATTGTCCGAGCGCCTTGGGTCCGATCGGCTCGCCGGCCAGATGCGGCGCGAGCACCAGTTGCACGTCACCGATCGCGGCGGTGAGTTCGTCGAGCACCGTTTGCTGTTCGGAGATCCGCTCGGCATACCAGCCGAACGCCGGATGGTCCGGCAGGTTGCGGTACTCGTACGAATCATCTTGAAGCAGAACCTGATTCACGATCAGTTCGGCGACCTGCACGCCCATCAACACCAGCGAGCCGAGCGTGCGGACCGCCTCGGCGGCCACCACCCGTTCGGCGGTCAGCACCAGGTGGGCGCTGACCCGCTCCGCATCGGTGAGCAGGGCGGACAGTCCTTCGACGGCTCCGCTGATGCCCTCGACGACCGCCACGGTGGCCGCGGCGTGCACCCCGTCCACGGCGGCACTGAGGCGGCGATGCCGGGGCCAGGCCCGCTCGACGTACATCGCGAAGGTCGCAGGCAGGGTCAGCATCCGCATCGCGTCGGCGGTCGAGGCGCAGTCCACGACGACGTAGTCCCACTGGCCGGAGTCGGCCAGCTTGGCAACCTCGGCCAGCCCGAGCACCTCCTGGATTCCAGGCAGTGCCGAAAGCTCTTCGGGAGCAACATCTTTGAGGTCAGAGTCGGGGAATCTGGCGGCCAATACCGGCGCGATCGCGCGCCAACGGTCCTCCAGCAGCGCCAGGGTGTCCAGAGCCAGCGCGTCGAGATGGCCGCCCGCGGAGTCGTCGGTGCCCTCCTCGGTGAGGATCCGGACCGGCTCTCGGGTGCCGGTCGGCGGGACGGCGACGCCGAGCACATCGCCCAGCGAATGAGCCTGATCGGTGGACACGGCCAGCACCCGCTGCCCGGCCAAGGCCGCCCGGACCGCCGTCGCCGAGGCCAGCGTCGACTTACCCACGCCGCCTTTGCCGACGAAGAAACTGATCCGTGCCCGATCAGTCACTCAGCCCTCGACCCGTTTCTTCAGGTCCTTGAGCGCGGTGTCGGTCAGCCGTCGCTCGGCCTTGCGCTTGAGCAGCCCGATCATCGGGATCATCAGATCCACGGACAGCTCGTAGGTGACATCGGTACCAGAACCTTTGGGTTGCAACGTGTATGCGCCATCGAGTGCCCGCAAAAGCGAGCTCGAAACCAGGGACCAGCGCACCGACTTGCGATCGGCCGGCCAGTCATAGGACAACACCATGGTGTCTTTGAGGACGGCGGCGTCCAGAACCAGCTTGGCGGTCAGCGGATAACCGGAATCGTCGGAGGTGAGAACTTCGGTCTCCTTGTATTCCGACACCCACTGCGGATACGACCCGATATCGGCGATGACGTCCATCACGGTGCGGGGATCCGCGTCGATGTAGATGGTCTGCGCCGTCTTGTCCGCCACTGTTGCCCATTCCCATCGCTTGCACTGCGTGACCTCGTGAGGGTCCGCTCCCTCGGCCACAAAGGTACCCTCCCGCCGAAGGGTCTGACCTGATATCAGATGCCGGGTGCGACGCCCACGGGACGGGACGCCTCCAGCGTGGATTTCACTTCGAAGGCCATCCGTTTTCCGGCCACCCGGCGCTGATGCGTCAGTTTGGCGAGGTTCATCTTGGCCAGCTGCCAGGCCGCCACCCCGGAGGGCTCGGCGTGCAGAAAGTAGTGCAGCAGCACGCCGTCGAGCACCGGCTTGAGCCAGATCTCCATGGTGCCGGTCAGGGGGCCGGTGACCGTCCAGCGCACGCCCTTGTCGGCGCGGTCCTCGACGACCTCGAGCCGCAGGTCCGGCCACCACCGCCGCCAGCTCGCCCGGTCCGCGACCGCACGCCCGACGGCCGCCGGATCAGCCGCGACGAACGTCTCGTCGGCGACCTGGATGCTGTTCATGCCAACAGCTTCACATATCGGGTCCAAGCGCGGGCCGCCTGCCCGCCGGTGACTAGGCTGTTGACATGCGTGAGTACAGCGTTCCGGCGGCGTTCACCGTCGGTGAGCACGACAATGTCGTCAGCTCGGTGTACGACCACGAGCGCACGGACCCGACCTATGTGATCGCCCAGCGGCAAGTCGACGGCGGCTGGACGGACGTGACGTGCGCCGAGGTCGCCGCCCAGATCCGCTCGGCGGCGCTGGGATTGATCGCCGAAGGTGTGCAGCCCGGTGACCGGGTGGCGATCCTGTCGGCAACCCGTTACGAGTGGGTGATCCTCGACTACGCGATCCTGTCGGTCGGCGGGGTGACCGTGCCCATCTACGAGACGTCGTCGACCGATCAGGTCCGCTGGGTGCTCGAGGATTCCGGTGCCGTGCTGGTCTTCACCGAGACCGAGGCGCATGCGCAGATGGTCAAGGAACTCCACGACGAGTTGCCCGCCCTGCGCAAGACGCTGCGGATCGAGTCCGCGGGCATGAGCGCGCTCGACGAGCTGGCGCAGGCCGCCGAAGGCACTGATCCGGCGGAACTGGAGCGCCGACTGGCGGCGTTGCGGTCGGCCGACCCGGCGACCCTGATCTACACGTCGGGCACCACCGGCCGGCCCAAGGGTGTCCAGCTCACCCACGCCAACCTGCTCTACGAAACCCGCGGCACGACAGCGTGTTTCCCGACGCTGCTGCGCCAGCACGAACGGCTGCTGGTCTTTCTGCCGCTGGCACACGTGCTGGCCCGCGCCCTGTCGATGACGGCGTTCGCCAACAAGGTGACGCTCGGCTACACCAGCGACATCAAGAACCTGGTGCCGATGCTGCAGGCCTTCAAGCCGACCATTGTGGTGTCGGTACCCCGGGTGTTCGAAAAGGTCTACAACACAGCCGAATTGAACGCCCGCAACAGCGGGCGGGCGCCGGTCTTCGAGCTGGCCGTCAAGACCGCGATCGCCTACAGCGAGGCGTTGGAGAACGGTGGGCCCAACCTGCTGCTGAAGCTCGGCCACGCCGTGTTCGACCGGTTGGTCTACGGCAAGCTGCGGGCCGCCCTCGGCGGTGACTGCCATGCCGCGATCTCCGGCGGCGCGCCGCTGGGCAAGCGGCTGGGCCACTTCTACCGCGGGGCCGGGCTGTCGATCTACGAGGGCTACGGGCTGACCGAGACCAGCGCGGCGATCACGGTGAACCGGATCGGCGAGCTCAAGGTCGGCACCGTCGGAAAGCTGGTGCCGGGCAACAGCATGGCGGTCGCCCAGGACGGCGAGTTACTGGTCAAGGGCGGCGTCGTGTTCCACGGCTACTGGCGCAACGAGAAGGCGACCAGCGAGGCGATCATCGACGGCTGGTTCCACACCGGCGATCTGGCGAGCGTGGACGCCGACGGGTTCGTGTCCATCACCGGCCGCAAGAAGGAGATCATCGTCACCGCGGGCGGTAAGAACGTCGCCCCCGCCGTGCTCGAGGACGCGCTGCGCGCCCATCCCCTGATCAGCCAGGCGATGGCCGTCGGCGACAACCAGCCGTTCATCGGCGCCCTGATCGCGATCGATCCCGAGGCGTTCGACGGATGGAAGACCCAGCACGGCAAGGCCGCCAGCGCGTCCGTCGGTGACCTGCGGGAGGATCCCGATCTGATCGCCGAGATCGAGCTCGCCGTCAAGGACGCCAATCAGCATGTGTCCCATGCGGAATCGATCCGCAAGTTCCGGATCCTGCCGTGTGACTTCACCGTGCAGACCGGTGAGCTGACCCCGACTTTGAAGGTCAAGCGCAATGTGGTGGCGGAACGGTTCGCCGACGAGATCGGAGCGATCTATGCGAAATAGGTGTGTGGTTGCCGGTGCCGTGGGCGTGCTCGCGGCGTCGGTCTTCGACTCCGGGGTCGCGTCGGCCGATCCGTATGCCGGCGAGACCTACGGCGACGCCGCCAGCTCGCTGAGCGGTGCGGGGATGACCGTCGTCGTCGGCGGTCGGGTCGGCTCCGACCTGCCCACCGAGAAGTGCACCGTCACCCGCTCGCAGAAGGCGCCGTGGGTGAAGGGAGACAGCTTCCAACCCGTGAACAACACCATGCTGCTGTTCCTGAACTGCAACCAGGCCGTCGCGTCGGCGGGCAAGCCCGGTAACTCCGCGGCCAGCCCGGAAGGTCAGCAGGCGCTCAAAGACGAGCGGGCGTATGAGTGGAAGAGCACGACCGAAGAGGGCGCCCAGTGGTGCGCGGAGAACATGAAGGCGCACCCGGACTGGAATTCCTCAGCGTGGGCCGGCTGCCCCGGCACCTAGCCGCCGACCGGTGAGCCGGTTCAGCAGCCAGGCCAGTGGGATCGTGACGGCCAGCGTCAGCAGGTACAGACCGGCCAGCGAGCCGGTGAACAACGGCCAGCCGAGCACCGCGCCATGGACGACGGCCATCACCAGCACGTGCACCAGGAAGATTTCGTAGGAGATCTCGCCGAGCCAGACCATCGGCCTGCTGCTGAGCAGCCGGTCGGACAGGCCACCCGCGGCCAGCGTCGGCGCTGCCACAACCAGCATCGCGATCACGGCGTAGAGCACTGCCTTGCTCAGCGGCTCCGCCACCGACACCGTGCTCGAGAACAGCGCCACCGCAACCGGGACGACCAGGCCCGCCCGCCAGCGCACCCCCATCATCTGCAGCACCGCTACCGCCATCCCGCCGGCGAAGGCAGCCAGCTGCGCGGGCAGCCACATACCCGCCGAGTTGGGCAGCCAGTCGGTCGTTGTCAGCACGAACAGCCACAGCGGGCTGATCGCGGCCAGACCCGCCAGCCCGGCCAGCAACCGCGCCGGCTGCCACCGATCACCGCACACGACCACCAGCAGCACATAGGCCAGCAGCGGCAGCGCGACGTAGAACGCTGCCTCGACGGCCAGACTCCAGGTCTGCGACAGCCCACGGTGCAGGTAGGTCAGCAGATAGTTGTCGGTGTAGATCTGCGTCAGCGTGAGGTGGCGGATGAGGCCGGACCAGCTCTGTCCGGGGTTGGGCCCGGTCGAATAGAAGGTGTAGACGCCGTAGGCCACCAGCACGGTGACGACGTAGGCGGGCATCACCCGTCGCAGCCGCCGTCGGGCGTAGGCCCGCGTCGACGGCACCGCCGCCCCGTCGGCCGCCGCGACCACCCACGGGCGGAACAGCAGGTAGCCCGACAGCGCGAAGAAGATCGACACCCCGATCTCCAGGCGCGCCCACACCAGCCCGAGGTAGCCGTGACTGAGCTTGCCCGTCGCGAATGCCGCGTGGGTGCCGACCACCAGCAGCGCCGCCACGGCGCGTAACCCGGTCAGGGACGCCAGCCGCCCACGCACCGGCTGCGACTGGCCGCTGCGTCGGTCGAGAGCGGGGCCGGCCAGCACGTTGGCGAGGGTAGCTAACTAACCCGTGAAACTACTGAGTCGTGCGTAGGAGTTCGGACAGCCGTGCGGTGTGCGCCGCCCAGTTCCAGTCCACCTCGACCCACCGCCGGCCGGCCTCACCCATCCGGGCGCCCAGCTCCGGGTCACCGAGAATGCCCGACACCGCGTCGGTGATCTCCTCGATCGAGCGCCCGTCGACCACCCGGCCGGTTTCACCGTCCCGCACCGTCTCGGGGGCACCGCCGGAGTTGCCGGCGACCACGGGCACCCCGGCCGCCGACGCCTCGAGGAACACGATGCCGAGTCCTTCCACATCCAGACCGGAACCCCTTGTGCGGCAAGGCATTGCGAAGACATCAGCCATCGCGTAGTGGGCCGGCAGCTCGGCGCTGGGCACCGCACCGGTGAACACGACGTCGCTAGCGACACCGACCTGGTCGGCGAGCTTGTGCAGATCGTCGGCGTAGGGCCCATTGCCGACGATCACCAGCGCGGCGTCAGGCACCCGGGCACGGATGCCCGGCAGCGCCTTGATGAGCATGTCCTGGCCCTTGCGGGGAACGAGCCGGGACACACAGACCACAGTCGGTCGCTCACCGAGGTCGTAGCGGGCGCGCAGGTCGGCCCTGGCGGCCGGGTCGGGACGGAACCGGTCGGCGTCGACGCCGGGCGGCAGGTGCTCGAGGGCGGCGTTCGGACCGAAGGCAGAGGCGAACCGTCCGCGGGTGTAGTGGCTGACAAATGTCACGACGTCGGTGGTGTCGCCGATGCGCCGCAGCGCTGAACGGGCGATCGGCAGCATCGACCAGCCCACTTCATGGCCGTGGGTGCTGGCCAGCACCCGGCGCGCACCCGCGCCGCGGGCCCGGCCGGCCAGCAGCGCCAGCGGCGCGGCCGCACCGAACCACACCGTTTCGATGTCGTGGTCGCTGATCAGTTCGCGCATCCGGCGGTCCACACCCGGTTCGGGCAGCATCAGCGTGCCGGGGTGGCGCACGATGCGATAGCCGGCCGCCCGGTCGTACTCCGGCGCGCCCTTCCATTTCGGGGCGTAGACGGTGAGCTGGTGTTCGCCGCTGTCCGCGAGCCGTCCGACGAACTGCTCCAGGTAGGACTGAATACCGCCGCGCCGGGGCGGAAAGTCATTGGTGACCAGCAGGACTCGCGTCATCGCCGTACACGCTAGCCGGTCAGCCACTGCGCCCAGCGGGCACGTAGCGCGGCGGTGTCGGTGTTCAGCGCGCGATGCACAGCCGTCTCGAAGTCGCCGTGGCCGGGTCCGCAGGCCTCGACGTAGAGCCGGCGCAACGCGTCGACGCCGTAGCTGTCGGCGACGAATCGGGCGAACCACCAGGCCCGGTCGTAGCCGCGCACCCGCTGCGGCCCGGCGGCGTCCAGGTCGGCGTCGGTGGGCAGTGCGGTGTCCGCGGCGGCCCCCGGCGGTAGTGGCGTAGCCGGGCGGGCCACGAAGTCGGCTACCCCTTCGACCAGCCAGCGCGGCGCGTCCAGGGCGGTGTCGGCGCGGGCGGCGAGGTGAAAAAGCTCGTGGGTCAACACGATTCGCAGCGACTGATCGCTCATGGCGGCCGCACCGGGGGCGAACACCATGCGCTGCCCGCTGGCGCGGTGGTGGGCCAGGTCGACGTGGTCGGCGACCGACACCGCGGCGATGTCCTGCCACTGGCGGTTCGGATCGAGGCCGGCCTGGGCGAGGAATTCCTGCTGGGAACCGGTGGCGATGATGACGATCTCGCGATCCCAGTCGGTGCCCCAGAATTTTTCGACGGCGGCGACGGCATCGCCGATATCGCCGGCGACCCGGGTGAGCAAGCCGTCGGTCAGCTCCCCGCCCAGGCTGATCAGTCGCACGGTCCGACCGTCACCGACCACGAGTGGGGCCGGGGCGGGCACGGCGGAGCGAGGCGGTACCGGCGCGGACGGTGCGGCGATCAGCGCCGAGCCACCGAGAAGTTCGGCGATCAGAACGACCGAGAGGACGGCGGCGAGTGCGCGCCGCCGCGGTGGGTCAGTAGCGACGGACGTTGTAGATCGGGGCGTTGTTGACCGGAGAGATCATCACCGGCCGGCCGAACGTCGAGGCGTGAACCATCATCCCGTCGCCAATGTAGATCGCCGTGTGCGAGGCGTCGGAGTAGTAGTTCACGACGTCGCCGGGCTGCATCTGGTCCAGGGAGACGGGCTGGCCGCCGTGGGCCAGGGCCTGGCTGGAGTGCGGCAGGAAGATGCCGGCCTGCTGGAAGGCCCACATCACCAGGCCGGAGCAGTCGAACTGGTTCGGACCCGAGCCACCCCACACGTAGGGATCGCCGATCCGGGTCAGAGCGGCCTGCACGGCGACGGCACCCTGCTCGCTACCGGAGCCCGGCGTCGGAACGGCGGCCATGGGGATCACCTGGGCGGCGTCCGGCGTAGGCGGCGGCGCATCGGGCGGCGGCACGTCGTTCAGCGGCGGCAGCCCTTCGGGCGCGGGCGCGGCCAGGATCTCGGCCGGCGGCACCGGTCCGGGAGCGGCCAGCGCGGTGCGCTGATCCGGGGTGAGGGTCTGGTAACGCGACTTCACGACCGCGATCTGCACCTGCAGCTGGGACTGCTTGCGCTGCAGGTCGGCGCGCACCGCCGCGGCCTGCTCGGCGGCGGTCTTGGCGTCAGCCGCGGACTTGGCCGACTCGGCCTCCGCCTGGTGCAGCTCGTCGGTCACTCGTCGGTAGCTCTGCATCTGGGCGGCCATCTCGGCGGCCATGACCTTCTGCACGGCCATCTTGTCGATCAGGCCCTGCGGCGACTCGGCGGTCAGGATGGCGTTCAGGCCGTCGGTGCGGCCACCCATGTAGACCGCGGCAGCAAATTTGTCGACCGCACCCTGGTAGGTCGCCAGCTGGGCCTTAGCGCTGTCAGCTGCGGCGAGGTCGTCGGTGTGCTTCTTCTCGGCAACGTTCTCGGCGCGCAGCTTCTGGTCAAGATCAAGCTGAGCGGAATGCATCGCCTCGGTGAGCTGTTCTGCCTGTCGTGACAGTTCATTCAGCTTGGCGACGCCGTCCTCGGCAGGGTCGGCATGCGAGGCCCCGGAGATAACGGCGGACAGGAGGGTCAGACCCGCAATCCCACCAACTAGAGGACGTTTAAGAACGCGTTTAGTCAGGTATCTGCGGTCAGAGCTCAAAATTGCGTTCCTTTAAGTGCCGTCGACGTTGTTGCATCGAGTGCCTTAGGTCTCGAATAGGTTACGAAATGGCATCGGCGTTGTCCAAACGTGGGGCGGAAATTCAGCAGAATCTCAGGCACGTCAGCCACACCAGTCACAACCTGCCAACCAACCTAGCAGGAACTAGCTAGCCAGCCCCCGTCCGCCGTCGCGGTGGATGGGCACCAGCCGCAACTTCGGCGCCAAGCCCACCTCAGCGAGCACCTCCAACGCGGCTCGTTCGTCTTCCAGCAAAGTTTCCGGGACGCCGAGTAACACGCTCACCACGCAGTCACGGCACCCCGGGCCGCGAACCGCACAGTCGTCACAGTCGATGACGACCGGTTCGGCTGGCTCCATTCCCATCTCGGGACTCCTCTCATCGAGTTGGCCGCACGCTATCGCCGGCCACCGACAAGTCCGGAGTGTCGCCGCCACGCTGTCGGTGGGTCTGCTTACCGTCAATCGCTGTGGCGGGCTCACCGATCGATGCGCAGCTGAGCTTCGCCGACGTCGATCCGGCCGCCGACGTATCGCTGCGGGACACCACGTTCGTGGTCGTCGACCTGGAGACCACCGGCGGCCGGGCCACCGCGTCGGCGGACGGCTCCCGCGACGCGATCACCGAGATCGGCGCGGTCAAGGTCCGCGGCGGCGAGGTGCTCGGCGAGTTCGCCACCCTGGTGGACCCGGGGCGGTCCATCCCACCGCAGATCGTCCGGCTCACCGGGATCACCACCGCGATGGTTCACGACGCGCCGACGATCGCCTCGGTGCTGCCCATGTTTCTCGAATTCGCCCGTGGCGCAGTGCTGGTCGCCCACAACGCCGGTTTCGACATCGGCTTTCTGAAGTCCGCCGCCGAACAGTGCGGCATCCCCTGGCCCCGACCGTCGGTGCTGTGCACGGTGAAGCTGGCCCGCCGCGTGCTGACCCGCGAGGAGGCGCCCAGCGTGCGGCTGTCCACGCTGGCCGCACTCGTCGGCTCAGCCACCACACCGACCCACCGCGCCCTCGACGACGCCCGCGCCACCGTCGACGTGCTGCACGCGCTGATCGAGCGCGTCGGCAATCAGGGCGTGCACACCTACTCCGATCTGCGCGGGTATCTGCCCAACATCTCGAATGCCCAACGCGGCAAGCGGGTTCTGGCCCGCCACCTGCCGCGCCGGCCCGGGGTGTACCTGTTTCGCGGACCTGCCGCCGAGGTGCTCTACATCGGCACCGCTACGGATCTGCACCGCCGGGTGGGCCAGTACTTCAACGGCGCGGATCCGCGCGGACGGATGAAGGAGATGGTGGCGCTGGCGACGGCGGTCGACCACGTCGAATGCGCCCACGCGCTGGAGGCCGGGGTGCGCGAGCTGCGGCTGCTGGCCGCGCACGCGCCGCCGTACAACCGCCGGTCCCGCTTCCCGCATCGGTGGTGGTGGGTGGTGCTGACCGACGAGGCGTTCCCGCGGCTGTCGGTGGTTCGCGAGCCCCGTCACGACCGCGCGATCGGCCCGTTCCGGTCGCGGGCCGACGCCGTGGACACCGCCGACCTGATCGCGCGGTTCACCGGGGTGCGCACCTGTACCAGCCGTATCGGCCGCGCCGCTGAGCACGGGCCCGCCTGTCCCGACCGCGAGGTCTCCCCCTGTCCGGCACCGCGCGGCATCACCGCGGCGGACTATGCGGCCGCCCCGCAGCGGGCGGCCGCGCTCATCGAGGGCCTGGACAACGATGCGCTGGGCGCAGCGGTCGATCAGGTCGGCGAGCTGGCGCAGAAGTCCCGCTACGAGAGCGCGGCGCGGCTGCGCGACCACATCGCCGCGGCCGTCGACGTGTTGTGGCGGGGCCAGCGCCTGCGCTCGCTCAGCGCTGTCGAGGAGCTGGTTGCCGCCGCACCCGATGGCGCGGGCGGCTGGCAGCTGGCGGTGATCCGGCACGGGCAGCTCGCCGCAGCCGGAGTGGCGCCCCGTCGCGTCCCACCGATGCCGGTGGTCGAGGCCCTGCAGGCCGGCGCGCAGGTGGTGCTCCCCCGGGCTGCACCCCTGGGCGGCGCGCTGGTCGAAGAGACCGCCCTGATCGCCCGCTGGCTCAACGCGCAAGGCGTGCGAATCGTCGGCGCCACAACAGGTTTGGCGTCCCCTCTGGCCTCGGCGGGCCCGTGGGCCCAGTGGGCGGCGACGGCTCGATCGGCCCGGCTGGCGGCCGAGCAGGTCAGCTCAGAGTTGCTGGCTGAACCGCACCCAACGCGCCAGGAGCTGCTCGGCCGCGCCGGAGTCGATCGCCTCCGCGGCACGGGCCAGCCCGTCCTCCCACGACGGCAGCCATTCGGCGTGGCTGGATAGGCCGCTGTGGGCGACCATCGCGCCCGCGGCGTTGAGGATCACCGCGTCCCGCACGGGCCCCTTGGCGCCGCCGAGTACCTCGCGCGCCTCCGCGGCGTTCTCCTCGGCCTCGCCGCCGACGAGTTCCTCGATGCGGGCCCGAGCGAAACCGAACCCCATCGGGTCGAAGGTGAGCTTGTCGATGGTGCCGGCCTGCACCCGCCAGATGGTGCTCGTCGTCGTGGTGGTGAGTTCGTCGAGACCGTCGTCGCCGTGCACCACGAGCACACTGCTGCGGCGGGCGGCGAACACCCCGGCCATCACCTCGGCGAGATCGCCGAACGCGCACCCGATCAGGCCCGCCCGCGGGCTGGCCGGATTGGTGAGTGGCCCAAGCAGATTGAACACCGTCGGGGTGCCGATCTCGCGGCGCGGCGGCCCGGCGAACTTGTACGACGGGTGGAAGACCGGCGCGAAGCAGAACCCGATCCCCACTTCGGCCACACAGCGGGCCACCTCCTCGGGACCGAGGTCGATGCGCACGCCGAGCGCCTCCAGCATGTCGGCGCCACCACTCTTGGACGACGCCGCGCGGTTGCCGTGCTTGACCACCGGCACGCCGGCCGCGGCGACCACGACCGCCGCCATCGTCGACAGGTTCACGGTGTTCGCCTTGTCGCCGCCGGTGCCGACGATGTCGACGGTCTCGGGGCCGATCTGATCGGTGGGCACCATGCGCGCGTACCGCAGCATCGTGTCGGCGAGCTCACGCACCTCCGCGGCGGTCGGTCGCTTCATCTTCATCGACACGCCGAAGGCCGCGATCTGAGCCGGGGTCGCGACGCCGCTCATGATCTGGTCCATCGCCCAGCTCGCCTGTCCGGGCAGGAGTTCGAGGCTGGCCGTCAACCGGTCCAGGACCTGCGGCCATGACGTATCCGGCGAGTCGGCGCCGGGCGAGGAAAGCGGGTGAGTCACGCGCCGATGTTCCCATGCCGCAGCGCATCTCCACACGTCAGTTTCCCGACAGATGTGACCAATTGGCCCCCTGGCTGTACCTCGACAACTACAAAGCGTCATACTTCTAGTTGTGACGAGCGCTGTTGGCACTTCGGGAACTGCGATCACATCGCGCGTACATTCGCTGAACCGGCCGAACATGGTCAGTGTTGGCACCATCGTATGGCTTTCCAGTGAGCTGATGTTCTTTGCTGGACTGTTCGCGATGTACTTCACTGCACGTGCTCAGGCCGGCGGGGTATGGCCGCCGCCGCCGACCGAACTGAACCTGTATCAGGCGGTTCCGGTGACGCTGGTGCTGATCGCGTCGTCGTTCACCTGCCAGATGGGTGTGTTCGCGGCCGAGCGTGGTGATGTCTACGGGCTGCGCCGCTGGTACGTGATCACGTTCCTGATGGGTCTGTTCTTCGTCCTCGGCCAGGGCTACGAGTACTACCACCTCGTCACCCACGGCACGACGATCCCGGGCAGTGCCTACGGCAGCGTGTTCTACCTCGCGACCGGATTCCACGGTCTGCACGTGATCGGCGGTCTGGTCGCGTTCATCCTGCTTCTGTTGCGCACCGCGATGAGCAAGTTCACGCCTGCCCAGGCGACCGCTGCCATCGTCGTGTCCTACTACTGGCACTTCGTCGACATCGTGTGGATCGCCCTGTTCGCGACGATCTACTTCATCCGATGAGAAGGGGTTCGATGCTCAAGAGATCGGGCGAAGAGCGAAAGGCACCGAGGAGCGACAAGTCGCGTCGCCGGCTTCGTCGCCGCCTGACCGGTGCGGTACTTCTGCTCGTCGGCCTCGGTGTCGCCGGTGGCCTGGCCGCCACGCTGACGCCCACGCCCCAGGTGGCGGTGGCCGACGAATCGCAGTCCGCACTGCTGCGCACCGGTAAGCAGCTGTTCGACACCTCGTGTGTTACCTGCCACGGCGCCAACCTCCAGGGTGTCGAGGGCCGCGGGCCCAGCCTGATCGGCGTCGGCGAGGCCGCGGTGTACTTCCAGGTCTCGACCGGTCGCATGCCGGCGATGCGCGGTGAGGCCCAGGCTCCGCGTAAGGACCCGATCTTCGACGAGGCCCAGATCGACGCACTCGGCGCCTACGTGCAGGCCAATGGCGGCGGCCCGGAGGTTCCCCGGGATGCCAACGGTCAGATCGCCGACCACTCGCTGCTCGGTAATGACGTCGCCCGCGGTGGCGACCTGTTCCGGCTGAACTGCGCCTCGTGCCACAACTTCACCGGCAAGGGCGGCGCGCTGTCGTCGGGCAAGTACGCACCCGAGCTCGAGCCGGCCACCCCGGCCCAGATCTACACCGCGATGCTGACCGGTCCGCAGAACATGCCCAAGTTCGGTGACCGCCAGCTCTCCCCCGAGGAGAAGAAGGACATCGTCGCCTACGTGCGGATGGCGACCCGCGCGCCGGATCCCGGCGGCTACGGCCTCGGCGGCTTCGGACCGTCCTCCGAGGGCATGGCGGCCTGGATCATCGGCATGGTCGCCGTCATCGCGGCGGCTCTGTGGATCGGAGCAAGATCATCATGAGTGACGACGTGAACAAGGGAACCGACGTGCCCGAGCACGCCGGCGTGCCGGGTCAGCCCACCGACGCGGAGCTGGCCACGATGACGCGCGAGCAACTGGTCGACCTCGGTGGCCGGATCGACGGCGTCGAGACCATCCTCAAGGAGCCCCGCTGGCCGGTTGAGGGAACCAAGGCCGAGAAGCGTGCCGCACGATTGGTGTCGATCTGGCTGCTGCTCGGCGGCCTGTTCGGCCTGGCGCTGCTGCTGGTGTTCTTGTTCTGGCCGTGGCAGTGGGACGGCTCCAACGAGCGCTCGCTGTCCGAGCTGGCCACCCCGCTCTACGGCCTGACTTTCGGTATGTCGATCCTGGCGATCGGTATCGGCGCGGTGCTCTACCAGAAGAAGTTCATCCCCGAGGAGATCTCGGTACAGGAGCGCCACGACGGTGCCTCCCCGGAGATCGCGCGCAAGACCGTCGTCGCCAACCTGACCGACGCACTCGAGGGCTCGACGATCAAGCGGCGCAAGCTGGTTGGGCTGTCACTCGGGATCGGGCTCGGCGCGTTCGGCGCGGGCACGCTGGTCGCGTTCATCGGCGGTCTGATCAAGAACCCGTGGAAGCCCGTGGTGCCCACCGCCGAGGGCAAGAAGGCGGTGCTGTGGACCTCGGGGTGGACCCCGCGGTTCACCGGCGAGACGATCTACCTGGCGCGGGCCACCGGCCTGCCGGGCGAGTCGCCCTTCGTCAAGATGCGGCCCGAGGACATCGACGCCGGGGGCATGGAAACAGTCTTCCCGTGGCGTGAAAGCGACGGCGACGGCACCACCGTCGAGAGCCACGAGCGATTGAGCGAAATCGCGATGGGCGTTCGCAATCCGGTGATGCTGATCCGCATCAAGCCGGCCGACATCTCCAAGGTGGTCAAGCGCCAAGGCCAGGAGAGCTTCAACTTCGGTGAGCTGTTCGCCTACACCAAGGTCTGCTCGCACCTGGGTTGCCCGGCCTCGCTGTACGAGCAGCAGACCTACCGCATCCTGTGCCCGTGCCACCAATCGCAGTTCGACGCACTGCATTTCGCACGGCCGATCTTCGGTCCGGCTGCGCGCGCGTTGGCGCAGTTGCCGATCACCATTGACAAGGACGGGTATCTGGTCGCCAACGGTGACTTCGCCGAGCCCGTCGGACCCGCATTCTGGGAGCGCACATCATGAGTCCGAAACTCAACGATGCCCTGGCCAAGCAGGGCGACGCCATTGACTCCCGTTACCACCCGTCAGCCGCGGTTCGACGGCAGCTGAACAAGGTCTTCCCCACGCACTGGTCGTTCCTGCTGGGTGAGATCGCGATGTACAGCTTCATCGTGCTGCTGCTCACCGGCGTTTACCTGACGCTGTTCTTTGATCCGTCGATGGCCGAAGTGACGTATCAGGGTGTCTACCAACCGCTTCGGGGTGTCGAGATGTCGAAGGCGTTCGCCTCGACTCTGGACATCAGCTTCGAGGTGCGCGGTGGCCTGTTCGTCCGCCAGATCCACCACTGGGCCGCGCTGCTGTTCGCCGCGGCGATCATGGTGCACCTGGCCCGCATCTTCTTCACCGGCGCGTTCCGCCGGCCCCGCGAGGCCAACTGGGTCATCGGTTCGCTGCTGCTGATCCTGGCGATGTTCGAGGGCTACTTCGGTTACTCGCTGCCCGACGATCTGCTGTCCGGCATCGGCCTCCGCGCGGCCCTGTCCTCGATCACCATGAGCGTGCCGATCGTCGGAACCTGGTTGCACTGGGCGCTGTTCGGCGGTGACTTCCCGTGCGGCGGGCTGGGCTACCAGTGCAGCGCGGTGGGCACCCTGCTCCCCCGGATGTACGCACTGCACATCCTGCTGATCCCCGGAATCATCTTGGCGCTCATCGGTGTTCACCTCGCGCTGGTCTGGTTCCAGAAGCACACCCAGTTCCCCGGCCCCGGCCGCACCGAGAAGAACGTCGTCGGCGTGCGCGTCATGCCGGTGTTCGCGGTCAAGTCCGGTGCGTTCTTCGCGGTCACCGTCGGCATCCTCGGCTTGATGGGTGGTCTGCTGCAGATCAACCCGATCTGGCAGCTGGGTCCCTACAAGCCGTCGCAGGTGTCGGCCGGTAGCCAGCCCGACTTCTACATGATGTGGACGGAAGGCCTGGCCCGTATCTTCCCGCCGTGGGAGCTCTACCTCGGCCACCACACCATCCCGGCGGCGTTCTGGGTCGCTCTGGTCATGGGTCTGGTGTTCGGGCTGCTGATCGCCTACCCGTTCCTGGAGAAGAAGTTCACCGGGGACACCGCGCACCACAACCTGTTGCAGCGCCCGCGTGACGCTCCGACGCGTACCGCGATCGGTGCGATGGCGATCTCGCTGTACATGGTGTGGACGCTGGCCGCGATGAACGACGTCATCGCGCTGAAGTTCCACATCTCGCTGAACGCGACGACGTGGATCGGCCGTATCGGTTCGCTGGTGCTGCCGCCGCTGATCTTCTTCATCGCGTACCGGTGGGCGGTCGGCCTGCAGCGCAGCGACCGTGAGGTGCTGGAGCACGGTATCGAGACGGGCATCATCAAGCGGCTGCCGCACGGTGCCTACATCGAGATCCACCAGCCGCTGGGCCCGGTCGACGAGCACGGTCACCCGATTCCGCTGGAGTACGCCGGTGCGGCTCTGCCGAAGCGGATGAACAAGCTCGGCTCCGGCGGCCGAACCGGCCACGGCAGCTTCCTCACCGCCGACCCGGCGTCCGAGGATGCCGCGCTCAACGAGGCAGCACACGCCTCCGAGCTCCGGACGCTCACCGCCCTGCGCGAATGGCAGGAAGGCGAGCACAACGGCAATGGCAACGGCAACGGAGGTGGCAACGGCCACCACCACTAGGCAGTAACGAAAGAGCCCCGGGCCCACAGGGTCCGGGGCTCTTTCGTTTGTCTTCATCGAGTGAGCACTGACGTCTCATCTCAGCGCTGCATCTGCGTCCTCACCGCACACTCGATCAGCTTCTTCATCGAGTGAGCGCTCACGCCCCATCTCAGCGCCAGACTTGCAGCCTCACCGCTCACTCAATGAAGGAAGCACCCGACACCGCGCCCTCTGCATCGAGTGTGCGTACAGATCTAGATGCGACCTTCATCTGCGATCTCACCGCACACTCGATCAGCTTCTTCATCGAGTGAGCGCTCACGCCCCATCTCAGCGCCAGACTTGCAGCCTCACCGCTCACTCAATGTAGGACGCCCAAAACTAGGCGGGCACAGCCTCTTCCACCGCGCCATGCAGCTGACGCAGATAGGTGACCGGGATCGCCGGCATCGCGATCGTGATGACCGCGGCCAGGCCCAACGCCACCCATGCCGCGGTGTCGTTGTTCACGGCCATCAGATAGGTCGCGGTCGACACCCCGACCAGCGCCAGACCGATCGCCCCGGCCAGCATCACCGTGCAGCGCAGCCACAGCCGGTCGAGCTCGGTCGCCGGGATCAGCGGATCAGCCCGCCGCGACGCCGACGATTGGGCGAAATCGGGCTGATACCGCTCGTAGGGGTCCACCGTCGAGCCGAAGACCTTCATCTTCTCGGTGGGCGCCTCTGTGCCGCGCACAGGGGCCGCAGGAGCACTCGTGGACCGCGGCGGCACAGTCTTGGCCGGCTCCGACGTCAGCCGCGAATCGGACAGCGCCGTGCGGCGCGCGCGGATCAGCAGCGGGATCGCGCCGAGGATGATCAGCCCCGACACGATGATGATGCTGTACAGCAGCCACGGGGTGTGCGAGCCGCCGGAGCTCGCGGTGTGGCCGCGGCTCATGTCCACCAGCGCGACGATCGCGATCACCGTGACGGCCAGCAGCACCAGCCAGATCGCGCCGCACACGCCGACCAGCAGCCGGTCCACCGTCTCCGGTGACCGTCGGTCTTCTTCTACATCTGTAGTCATCAGCAGCTCGTTTGCGCAGCGTTGTTCTGGTTCGACGACAAGACTTGGCCGTCGCTGGTCGTGATCGAGCAGTTCAGCCGACTCACCAGGAACAGGCTGGACGCCTGCACCGAGCCGACGTCGGACTGTGAGATCGGTGTCACCGTCAGCGACCACGGGATGTAGACGTTGCGCTGGGTGCGCTGCCTACCCGAGGCGTCGACGTAGGTCACCGAGATGATGTCCCCGGGCGCCTTGGTGCCGGTCACGGTATAGGTGACCTGGCGCGGACCGGCCGGGGTCGTCGAGGTGGTGGCCGGGGCCGGCGGGGCGGTCGTCGTGGTCACGGGTGGTGGTGCCTCCGTCGTCGCTGGCGGGGGTGGAGGTGGCGGGGGTGCCGGCGGTTCGGTCGTCACCGTCACGGTCTCCGGAGGCGGCGGGGGCGGCGGCTCCGTCGTGGTGGGCGGCGGCGGCGGCGGTGGCGGCGGCTGAGTCGTGGTGATCTCGTCCTGGACCGGCGGCGGTTTGACTGTCGTGCTGGTCGCCGGCGTCGCCAGCTGGTTGGTGTCGGTGCTGGTCACCAACAGCGACACCGACACCACCAGGGCTATGGCGGCGACGATCGCGGTGACCCCGACGACCCATGGCCACCTCGGCGGCTGTGATTCCTCGATGTACTCGGTACCCGCGTCGTAGCTGTCGTAGTCGTACAACGCGGGATCGGGCGCGACGAAGGGACCAGCGGTGTACTGCTCGGATTCGGGCGCAGAGTAGGCCTGAAAGCCTGTACCGGTGGGTGTCTCACCCACCTCGCCCGACTCCTCATCCGGCGGATTCGGCCCGCTCATGCTCGCCTGTCCTCTTTCGACTACATCACCGCGGCACGCGGGCCAAGGACTGGCACGCAGCGTGCCGACGGCTCCCGTTGCCCTGGCAAGACCCTACCCAACCAGGCGCACCGGATACGACGCAGCACGCCTGAAGTGCCAAGTGATGTCTCGATTGTGACCTTCGCGCGGGGGTCTCAGTGCTTCTCAGGGCCGATATAGTACTCGAACACCAGACCGCAGACCGCGGCGATCACGAAGACCACACCGGCCGCGATCAGCCACGGCAGCCACAGCGCGGCGCCGACGGCGGCGGTCGAGAAGGACAGCGCGATCAGAATCGGCCACCAGCTGTGCGGCGCGTAGAAGCCCAATTCACCTGCGCCATCGCTGATTTCAGCGTCCTCGTAGTCCTCGGGCCGGGTGTCGAGGCGACGGGCGACGAACCGGAAGAACGTGCCGGTGATCAGCGACAGGCCGGCGGTGAGCACCAGCGCGGTGGTACCGGCCCACTCGATGCCGCCGTACTGGAAGATCGCGGTCAGCGCGCCGTAGACGATCGCGGCGAGGACGAAGAAAGCGGTCAGGATTTCGAAGAGCCTGGCTTCAATATGCATCTACGGTCCCCTACTTGCTCGCCTGCGGGATCACTTGCTCGCCCCGACGGGTGTCGAATGGGTGCGTGGTGGTCGCCAACGGTGGCTGGTTGATCGACTGCAGCGCCTCGGCGTTGGTCTTGCCCGCCTGGCGTTGCTGCAGGTAGGCCTTGAAGTCGTTGGCCGAGACCACCCGGACCTCGAAGTTCATCATCGAGTGGTACGTGCCGCACATCTCCGCGCAGCGCCCGACGAACGCGCCGGTCTCGCTGATCTCGGAGACCTGGAACTTGTTCTCGGTGTGGTTGGCTTCCGGGTTCGGGAAGACGTCACGCTTGAACAGGAACTCCGGCACCCAGAACGAGTGGATGACGTCGGCCGAGGCGACCTGGAACTCGATCCGCTTGCCGACCGGCAGCACGAGCACCGGGATTTCGTTGCTGGTGCCCTCGGTCTCGACCTTGTCGAAGTTCAGGTAGGTGCGGTCCTCGGGGTTGAGGCCGCGCACCGCGCCGACCTTCTCCTCGCCGTGCTCGTCCTTACCTTCGGGCTTTGAGACCATCGCGGCCTTGCGAGCCGGGTCCGCGCCGTCGTAGTTGAGGGTGCCGTCGGAGAAGTTGACCTTCTGATAGCCGAACTTCCAGTTCCACTGGAAGGCCGTGACGTCGATGACGACCTCAGGGTTGGGGTCGCGGTGCATCATCTTCTCCTGCACCACGACGGTGAAGTAGAAGAGCACGGAGATGATCAGGAACGGGATCACCGTGAGCACGAGCTCCAGCGGCATGTTGTAGCCGAACTGGCGGGGCAGCGGCGCGTCGACCGGGGTGCCCTTCTTCTTGCGGTGGAACGCCATCGCCCAGAAGGTCAGGCCCCACACGATGATGCCGACGGCGAACGCGGCGATCACCGACCAGACCCACAAGTCGCGGTTGGTGTGCGCCTCCGGCGTGATGCCCTTGGGCCAGCCGAGGCCCATCACCTCTTGCCAGCTGCACCCGCTGAGGGTCAGCGCCAGCGCACCAAAGGTGACGGCTAGCGCCAGCACCCGGAACCGGGAACCGCGGGTCTTCACGTTGGCGCCTCCTGTATCGGGGACTTGGGGCCCACACCGTATTTTCGTCGTCGCGGGAACTTTCCGCGCATCGAATACTACGCAGCGTAGACCACGCCCGAACACCCAGCCCGGCACATCCGCCAGTTACGGCATACTGGGCCCGGTGTGCGGACTGCTTGCCCTGGTTACAGCCCCTGCAAGCCCTGTCACCGAAGCAAGCGTCGAGGCGGTGGCGGGCGCGTCGCATCTGATGCGCCACCGGGGCCCTGACGAGCCGGGAACGTGGTCGGACGCGTCCGTGGTGCTGGGGTTCAACCGGCTGTCGATCATCGACATCGCCCATTCCCATCAGCCGCTGCGCTGGGGTCCGCCGGAGGAACCCGACCGCTACGTGCTGGTCTTCAACGGCGAGATCTACAACTACCTGGAATTGCGCCAGGCGCTGAGCGCGGAATTCGGCGCCACCTTCGCCACCGACGGTGACGGCGAGGCGATCGTCGCCGCCTATCACCACTGGGGCACCGAGGCGCTGAACCGGCTTCGCGGCATGTTCGCGTTTGCGCTGTGGGACACCACCAACTCCGAGCTGTTCTGCGCCCGCGATCCGTTCGGCATCAAGCCGCTGTTCATGGCGACCGGTTCGGCGGGGACCGCGGTCGCCAGTGAGAAGAAGTGTCTGCTCGGCCTGGCCGACGAGATCGGATTCGATCTCGACCTCGACGTCCGGGCCGTCCAGCACTACACGGTGCTGCAGTACGTCCCCGAGCCGGAGACGCTGCACCGCGGTGTGCGCCGGCTCGAGTCGGGCAGCTACGCGATCATCCGGCCCGGCGAGCAGCCACGGGTGAAGCGCTACTTTGTGCCGCGATTCAGCGCCACCCCGTTCGTCGCCAATCAGGAGCAGGCCCGCTACGACGAGATCACCGCGGTCCTCGAGGACTCGGTGGCCAAGCACATGCGTGCCGACGTGACCGTCGGGGCATTTCTGTCCGGCGGTATCGACTCGACGGCGATCGCCGCGCTGGCCATTCGGCACAACCCGCGGCTGATCACGTTCACCACCGGCTTCGAACGCGAGGGCTTCTCCGAGGTCGACGTGGCCGTCGCATCGGCCGAGGCGATCGGCGCGCGGCATGTGGCCAAGGTGGTCAGCCAGGCCGAGTTCGTGGCCGCGCTGCCCGAAATCGTTTGGTATCTTGACGAACCCGTCGCCGACCCCGCGCTGGTGCCGTTGTTCTTCATCGCCCGCGAGGCGCGCAAGCACGTCAAGGTGGTGCTCTCCGGCGAGGGCGCGGACGAACTGTTCGGCGGCTACACGATTTACCGGGAGCCGTTGTCGCTCAAGCCTTTTGACTATCTCCCCCGGCCGGTCCGCAAGTCGCTGGGCCGGGCGTCCAAGCCGCTGCCGGAAGGTATGCGCGGCAAGAGCCTGCTGCACCGCGGTTCGCTGACGCTCGAGGAGCGTTACTACGGCAACGCCCGCAGCTTCTCCGACGAACAGCTGCGCGCGGTGCTGCCCGGGTTCCGCGAAGACTGGACGCACACCGACGTCACCCGCCCGATCTACGCCGAGTCAGACGCCTGGGACCCGGTGGCCCGGATGCAGCACATCGATCTGTTCACCTGGCTGCGCGGCGACATCCTGGTCAAGGCCGACAAGATGACGATGGCCAACTCATTGGAGCTGCGGGTGCCGTTCCTGGACCCCGAGGTGTTCGCGGTCGCGTCCCGATTGCCCTACGACCAGAAGATCACCCGCACCACCACCAAGTACGCGCTGCGCCGCGCGCTCGAGCCGATCGTGCCCGCGCATGTGCTCAACCGCGCGAAACTCGGCTTCCCCGTACCGATCCGGCACTGGTTGCGCTCGGGGGAACTGATGGACTGGGCCTACGGAATGATCGACACCTCGCAGGCCGGTCATCTCGTGGACATTCCCGCCGTGCGCGCCATGCTCGACGCGCACCGCGCCGGCGAGGGCGATCACAGCCGCCGGTTGTGGACGGTGCTGATCTTTATGCTGTGGCACGCGATCTTCGTCGAGCATGCCGTGGTGCCGGTGATCAACGAGCCGCACTACCCCGTGCAGCTCTAGGCGATCGCGGCGGCGATCTCGTCGGCGGCCTCCGGGCCGTAGGCGTCCTTGATGCGCGCGATCGCGGCGTCGCGATCCCACGTCCACTCCTGCGGTCCCGGCGCCTCCAGCACCAGCGTGGCGACCATCGAGGCGAGCTGCGCAGCGCGCTCCAGGCTCAGGCCGGCGCCACGGCCGGTCAGGAAGCCGGCGCGGAAGGCGTCGCCGATGCCGGTCGGGTCGTCCTTCTGGGTTTCGGGCACCACGTCGACGTGGATGAACGTGCCGTCGCGGCCGACCAGGTCGACGCCGTTGGGGCCCAGCGTGGTGACGCGCAGCTGGATCTGGCTCATCACCTCGGCTTCGGACCAGCCGGATTTCTGCAGCAGCAGATCCCACTCGTAGTCGTTGGTGAACAGGTAGGTCGCACCGTCGATGAGCCGGCGGATCTCCTCGCCGTTGAGCCGGGCCAGCTGCTGGCTGGGGTCGGCGGCGAACGCCAGGCCGAGCTTGCGGCACTCCTCGGTGTGCAGGAACATCGCCTCCGGGTCGTTGGCGCCGATGATCACCAATTCCGGTGCGCCACTTCGCTCTACGAGGTCGGCGAGCTTGATGTCGCGGGCTTCCGACATCGCGCCCGGGTAGAACGACGCGATCTGGGCCATGTCCTCGTCGGTGGTGCAGACGAACCGGGCGGTGTAGGCCGTCTTCGAGACCAAGACATTGGACGTATCCACACCGTGGGCTTCCAGCCACTCCCGGTAGGGGTCGAAGTCCGACCCGACGGCGCCGACCAGCACGGGGCTGCCGCCGAGCAGGCCCATCGCGTAGGCCATGTTTCCGGCAACGCCGCCGCGGTGGACCACCAGATCATCGACCAGGAAGCTCAGCGAAACCTTCTGCAGGTGCTCGGCGAGCAACTGTTCGGAGAACCGCCCGGGAAACCGCATCAGGTGGTCGGTGGCAATGGATCCGGTCACCGCGATCGCCACGTTGAGCCGCCCTTCATTCGCTAGTGGGACTAGCTCGCTTCGTGCGCTAGCCTGCGTACAAGAGCCGACTATATGGCCCGGCATCGGCCCCGCTGCGACGGGTGCTTGAAGTTTTGGCCTTCCCCGACACCAGGAGACTTATCGATGCCTGGCCCGATTCCGCCGCACCAGCAGGTCGGGGCCGAGGGCGAGCCGTACCCGGAGGGGCCCTACGGGCCGCCCGGTGCGATCCCGCCGGTCCCCTATCCCGGTATCTACCCCGGCGCTCTTCCGCCGCCGGTGCCCTACCCGCCGAAGCCACGCAAGCGCCGTACGGCCCTGTGGCTGAGTCTGTTGGCGCTGGTGCTCGTGGTGGGCGCCGTAGCGGCGGTGCTGGTGGTCCGCGCCGGCCAGCCCAGCACGACGACGGCGGGCGGGTTCAGCCAGGAGGCGGCCAAGACGTCGATCACCAACTACCTGAACGCGTTGTCCAAGGGCGACACCGAAACGATCGCGCGCAACAACCTGTGCGGCATGTACGACGGGGTGAAGGACCGCAAGTCCGACCTGGCGCTGGCCAAGCTGGCCAGCGACGCCTTCCGCAGGCAGTTCGCCGGGGCCGAGGTGACCTCGATCGATTCGGTCGTGCCGTGGTCCAACTACCAGGCTCAGGTGCTGTTCACGATGAAGGTGGCGTCGTCCGGCAGCCGCGGCAATCGCGGCGAGGAGCAGGGTGTGGCGCAGCTGCTGCGCCAGGGCAATCAGCTGCTCGTGTGCTCGTATCTACTGCGAACGGCCGCCCAGTACTGAAACTGGACGGCCGTCGCGGAGTTTGATCAGTTGAACGAGTCGCCGCAGGCGCAGGAGCCGGTGGCGTTCGGGTTGTCGATCGTGAAGCCCTGCTTCTCGATGGTGTCGACGAAGTCGATGGTGGCGCCCTGCACGTAGGGAGCGCTCATCCGGTCGACGGTCAGGTTCACGCCACCGAACTCGGCGACCAGGTCACCGTCGAGGGCGCGGTCGTCGAAGAACAGGTTGTAGCGCAGGCCGGCGCAGCCGCCGGGCTGCACGGCGATCCGCAGCGCCAGATCGTCGCGGCCCTCCTGGTCCAACAGCGACTTGGCCTTGGCGGCCGCGGCCTCGGTCAGGGTCACGCCGTGGGTCTCGGTCGTGGTCGACTGGTCGGAAACAGTCATTGCGTCTCCCTAAAGCAGAATGTCTCGGCGGGGCCCCCGGGGGGTTCATGCCCACTTCATCAACGGTACCTTGTCCGGGCGCTATTCCCGAGTTGATGCCGCGGTCTGGCGGGCCAGCCCGGTGAGCTGAGCAGCGGCGTCGTCGATCGCGACCTGCACCGACCCGGCGTAGTCGGCAATGGCGTGCGCCGCGGTGATTCCTGCCTCAGCCAGCTCAGCGGGCCCGAGGGTGACCTGGCCGGCCAGCACGATCACCGGAATACCCCGGGCCCGGGCACCGCCGGCCAGCGCGCTGACCACCTTGCCGTGCAGTGACTGGTCGTCGAACCGGCCCTCCCCGGTGACGATCGCATCGGCCGCCACGATGTCCGCGGCCAGGCCGGTGTGCTCGGCGATCACGGCAGCACCGGATTCCCTGCGGGCGCCCAGAGCCAGCAGCGCGGCGCCCAGTCCCCCGGCCGCACCGGCGCCGGGCAGCGGGCTGACCGTGTGTCCGGCGAGCGCGTCGAGTTCGGCCGCCCAGGCCGTCATCCGCTGCTCGAGAATGTCGACGACGTGGGCGTCGGCACCTTTCTGGGGGCCGAAGACCCGCGCCGCACCCATCGGGCCCAGCAGCGGATGCTCGACGTCGGTGGCGGCGATCAGGTCGACGCCGGCCAGCGCGGCCTTGGCCTCGGCCAGTCCGCCGAGCGCCTCGATCATGCCGCGTCCGCCGTCGGTGCAGGAGCTGCCGCCCAGGCCGACGACGATCGTTTCCGCGCCGGCCTCCAGCGCGGCTGCGATCAGCTGGCCCACTCCGCGGCTATGCGCGGCGACCGCGGTGTCCGGGGTAGGCGGGCCGGGTAGCAGCGCCAGGCCGCAGGCCTGCGCGCACTCGATGTAGGCGGTCGATGTGGCGCGGTCGTCGACCCAGTCGGCGTCGACCTCGTCGTCCAGGGGGCCGGACACCCGGGTGTGGCGCACCTCGCCGAGCCGGCCGGCCAGCACGCCGACGAAGCCGGGACCCCCGTCAGACTGCGGCGCCAGGACGAGATCGTCGTCAGGCCGGGCCTGGCGCCAACCGGCGGCGATGGACTGGGCGGCTTCGACGGCGGTCAGGCTGTCGCCGTAGCAGTCCGGCGCGATCAGCACCCGCATTCGTGCAGGGTAACCTGGCAGGCGTGAAGCTGCTGGGCCGCAAGAACGACGAGGGCGCCGCCAAGGCCGAACCAGTCGAGGTCGACGAGCCTGCCGTCGCGGCAGGCACCACCGCACCCAAGGGCAAGCCGACGCCGAAGCGCAGTGCCTCGGCCAAGCGCCGCGGCCCGGTCGCCCCGGCGCCGATGACCACGGCCGAGGCTCGGAAGCGCCGCAAGGAGATGCGCAAGACGCTCACCAAGGAGGAGCGCCAGGCGGAAAAGGCGCAGCGCCGCACCGCGATGAACGACCGGCGTGAGCGGATGATGGCCGGTGAAGAGGCCTACCTGCTGCCCCGCGACCAGGGCCCGGTTCGCCGGTATGCGCGCGACATCGTCGACTCCCGGCACAACGTGCTGGGGCTGTTCATGCCCGCCGCGCTGGCGCTGATCTTCGTGATGCTGGCCGTGCCGCAGGTGCAGTTGTTCATCTCACCGGCGATGCTGCTGTTGATGGCGATCATGGCTATTGACGGAATCCTGTTGGGCCGCAAGGTCAACAAGGCTGTCGACGCCAAGTTCCCGGACAACACCGAGGGCGCCTTCAAGCTCGGGATGTATGCCGCGGGGCGAGCCTCGCAGATCCGCCGCATGCGCGCGCCGCGACCGCAGGTCGAGCGCGGCGCCAAGGTTGTCTGAGTCTGCAGACCCGGTGCGCACCCTGGTGCTCGGCGGAATCAGGTCGGGCAAATCACGTTGGGCTGAAGAGATCATGGCCGGTGATTCCGCCGTGCGCTACGTCGCGACCGGCGCGCCCGCCGACGCCGACCCCGCGTGGACGCAGCGGGTGGCAGCGCACCAGGGACGACGGCCGAACTCCTGGAGCACCGTCGAAACCACCGATGTGGCAAGCACTTTGCGTGATGATCCCGCGATCGCGACGCTGGTCGACGACCTGGGCGGCTGGCTGACCGCGGCGCTGGATCGCCGGGGCTGGGACGGCGGTTCGGTGACAGGCGACGTCGACGGGCTGGTGAGCGCCGTCGAGGGTTTCACCGGACCGCTGGCGCTGGTCAGTCCGGAGGTGGGGCTGACCGTGGTGTCGGCGACCGCGGCTGGCAGGCGCTTCACAGACGAGCTCGGCACACTCAACCAACGACTCGCCCAGTGCTGTGAGCAGGTGGTCCTGGTGGTTGCGGGATTGCCGGTCTGGGTCAAACCGACGAAAGCGTTGAGCTGATGGACTTTCCCGCGGTCTCCCCGCCAGATTCCCGTGCCGCCGCCGCGGCCAAGCGTCGCCAGGACATCCTGACCAAGCCGACCGGCGCACTGGGGCGGCTCGAGGATTTGTCGATCTGGGTGTCGGGTTGCCAAGGGGCTTGCCCGCCACGGCAATTCGAACGAGCGCGGGTGGTGGTTTTCGCCGGCGATCACGGGATCGCGCGCACCGGGGTGTCGGCGTATCCGCCGGAGGTCACCGCACAGATGGTGGCCAATATCGAGGCCGGCGGCGCGGCGATCAACGTGCTGTCCGAGGTGGCGGGCGCATCGGTGCGGGTGGTCGACATCGCGGTCGATTGCGAGGAGCCGCTGACCGCGGAGATCGGGGCGCACAAGGTGCGCCGCTCCAGCGGCAATATCGCGGTCGAAGACGCGTTGAGCGCCGACGAGGTGATCGCCGCAGTGGAGGCGGGCCGGCGACTCGCCGACGACGAGGTGGACGCGGGCGCCGACCTGCTGATCGCAGGCGACATGGGCATCGGAAATACCACGGCCGCAACGGCATTGATCGCCACGCTGACCGACACCGAGCCGGTCGTCGTGGTCGGGCGCGGCACCGGTATCGACGACGCCGGCTGGGCACGCAAGGCCGCGGCGGTGCGCGACGCGATGTTCCGGGCCCGCCAATTCCGGCCCGATCCGGTCGGCCTGTTGCGGACCTGCGGCGGTGCCGATCTGGCCGCGATGGCGGGGTTCTGCGCGCAGGCCGCGGTGCGGCGTACGCCGGTGCTGCTCGACGGCGTGGTGGTGACGGCGGCCGCACTGGTCGCCGACCGGATGGCGCCGGGCGCGCGGGCCTGGTGGCAGGCCGGGCACCGGTCCACCGAGCCGGCGCACACGCTGGCACTGGCGCACTTGGAGCTGGAGCCGATTATCGACCTCGGCCTGCGTCTGGGCGAGGGCACCGGCGCCGCGGTCGCGCTGCCGGTGTTGCGGGCGGCGGTCGCGACGCTGGGATCGATGGCCACCTTCGAGGGTGCGGGCGTCTCCGATCGCGCTGCGGACTGACCGTGTTCCGTTCGCTGGCAACGGCTTTCGCGTTCGGGACAGTATTGCCCGTTCCGCTGCGAGGAAGCACGTTCGGCCGGTCGACGATGACGGCGCTGCCGGTGGTCGGCGTGGCCTTGGGCGCGCTGGCCGCCGCCGTGTTGTGGGTCGGTGACTGGGCTTTCGGGACGCATCACGCCCTGCCGGGCCTACTCACGGTCGCCGTGCTGCTGCTGGTGACGCGTGGCCTGCACATCGACGGGCTGTCCGACACGGTGGACGCGCTGGGCTGCTACGGACCGCCCGAGCGAGCACTGCAGGTAATGCGCGACGGGACGGCAGGCCCGTTCGGGGTAGCGACCGTCGTGGTGGTGCTGGCCGCTCAGGCGCTGGCGTTCGCCGCGGCCCCGTCCGGCTGGACGGGTGCGGTCGCGGTCGTCACGGCGGTGACCACCGGCCGGGTGGCCGCGGTGCTGGCCTGCCGAAGAGGTGTCCCAGCGGCGCCGGGCAGCTCACTCGGCGGACAGGTGGCCGGCACTCAGCCCCTGTGGATCCCGCTCTTATGGACCCTCCTCGTCGCCGGGCTCGCCACGGTGGCAACGGCTCGCGTCTGGCAGGGCCCGCTCGTCGTTCTCACCGCGTTGGCCCTGGCCGTGCTGCTGGTGCACCACTGCGTGCGCCGGTTCGGTGGTATCACCGGAGATGTGCTGGGTGCGGTGATCGAGCTGACGACGACGCTGACAATCCTCGGATCGGTGATCCATGCTGGGTGAGCTCGACAACCGGCAGATCGAGGAGATATTGCACGCCGAGGTGATCGCGCGGCTCGGCTGCATCAGTGACGGGCAGGTGTACGTCGTTCCCGTCACCTACGTCTATGACGGCACCTACGTCTACGGCCACGCCATGGACGGCGCGAAGCTGCGCGCGATGCGGGCCCATCCGCAGGTCTGCGTAGAGGTAGAGCAGGTGGACGACTTGTCGAACTGGCGCAGCGTGATCGCGTGGGGAATCTTCGAGGAGTGCCGGGGGCCGGACTGGGACGCCGGGTTGGCCCTGCTCGTCGCGCGGATCATGCCACTGCTGACCTTGCCCGAGGGGCAGCCTCCGCCTGACCACTCGAGTCTGCGCCGAGGCTCGGTCTATCGGATCAGGTTGGGCGCCAAGACCGGTCGATTCGAGCGAGTCGAAGCCCCGCCCGCTTAGCTGAGCCGCGCCATCCAGCCGTGGGTGTCGGCGAAGGTGCCGCGCTGGATGCCGGTGAGCGTGTCGCGCAGCGCCATCGTGACCTCGCCGGGCTGACCGTCGGCGATGGTGAACTCGCCGTCGCCGTACTTCACGTGGGAGACCGGCGTGATCACCGCGGCGGTGCCGCAGGCGAACACCTCGGTGATCTCCCCCGCGGCCGCACCCTTGCGCCATTCCTCGACGTCGATCTTGCGTTCCTCGACCGCGAATCCGGCGTCACTGGCCAGTTGTAGCAGCGAGTCGCGGGTGATGCCGGGCAGCAGCGAGCCGGACAGTTCCGGGGTGACCAGCCGCGCCGAGCCGCCACTGCCGAAGACGAAGAACAGGTTCATCCCGCCCATCTCCTCGATGTAGCGGCGTTCGAGAGCATCGAGCCACACCACCTGGTCGCAGCCGTGCTCGGCGGCCTCGGCCTGCGCTAGCAGTGAGGCGGCGTAGTTGCCGCCGAACTTGGCCGCGCCGGTGCCGCCCGGGCTGGCCCGCACATATTCGGTGGACAGCCACACGCTGACCGGCTTGATACCGCCCTTGAAGTACGCGCCGGCCGGTGAGGCGATCACCAGGTAGCGGTATTCGGTGGCCGGGCGAACACCCAGGCCCGGCTCGGTGGCGATCACGAAGGGCCGCAGGTACAGCGACGCCTCGCCACCGGCGGGCGGCACCCACTGGTTGTCGACGGCGATCAGCTGGCGCAGCGATTCGACGAAGAGGTCCTCGGGCAACTCGGGGATCGCCAGCCTGCGCGCCGAGGCGCGCAGCCGTCCCGCGTTGGCCTCCGGGCGGAACGACACGATCGAGCCGTCCGCCCACCGGTAGGCCTTGAGGCCTTCGAAGATCTCCTGCGCGTAGTGCAGGACGATGGCCGACGGGTCCAGTTCGATCGGGCCGTACGGGACGACGCGGGCGTCGTGCCAACCCAGTTCGTCGGTGTACTGCACCGACACCATGTGGTCGGTGTGGAAGCGCCCGAATCCCGGGTCGGCCAGAATCTGAGCCCGTACCTCGTCGGTCGCCGGATTCGCGTTGCGCTCAACCGTGAACTCGAGGCGGGTGGTCATAGCTGAAATTGTAGACCGGCCTGCTAGCGAGTTTTGACCTCGACAAACGGCGGCTTGACCACCTCGCACTCCAGCGGGCGGCCACGCACGTCGACAGTGACCAGCGCCCCGTCGTCGATACCGGCGTCGGTGTCGATGAGGGCAAGCGCGATACCGACTTTCAGCGTCGGCGAGAAGGTGCCCGACGTCGTGACGCCCACCGGCACTGCGCCGTTCAGCACGGTCAGGTCGGGCCGCAGCACGCCGCGCCCGGTGGCGCGCAGGCCACGAAGGAGCCGGCGCGGGCCGGCCTCCTTCTCGGCCAGCAGGGCATCACGGCCGAAGAAGGCGTCCTTTTTCCACCCGATCGCCCACCCGGTGCGGGCCTGCAGCGGCGAAATGTCCAGTGACAGCTCGTGACCGTGCAGCGGGTAGCCCATTTCGGTGCGCAGGGTGTCACGCGCGCCCAGACCGGCGAGTTGTCCACCCGCGGCTTGCACCTCGGTCACCAGCGCCTCGAAGACGACGGACGCGGAGTCCCACGGCGGCAGCAGCTCGTAGCCGTGCTCACCGGTGTATCCGGTGCGGCAGACCCGCACCGGCACACCGGAGTACGTGGCGTCGGCGTAGCCCATGTAGTCCATGTCGGTGGGCAGACCGAGCGTGGCGAGCACCTCGGCCGACTTCGGCCCCTGCACCGCCAGCACGGCATACGAGCGGTGCAGATCGGTGATCGAGATGCCTTGTGGTGCAGCAGCTTGCAGCGCCGCCACCACCGCCGCGGTGTTCGCGGCGTTGGGCACCAGGAAGATCTCGTCGTCGCTGACGTAGTAGGCGATCAGGTCGTCGATCACCCCGCCCTCGGGCGTGCAGCACAGGGTGTACTGCGCCTTGCCCGGACCGATCCGGCGCAGGTCGTTGGTCAGCGTGGAGTTGATGAACTCCGCCGCACCCGGGCCGACGACCAGCGCCTTGCCTAGATGGCTGACGTCGAAGAGGCCGACGGCCTCGCGGGTGGCGGTGTGTTCGCCGACGGTCCCGGCGTATGACACCGGCATCAGCCAGCCGCCGAACGAGGCGAAGGTGGCACCCAGCTCGCGGTGCTGGCTGTCGAGCGGTCCAAGCAACAGATCCGATGTGTCGGTCACGGCCAACAACACTAGTGCCCCGCGTCTACTGTGAATCCTCGTGAGCACCGAACCTGGATACGCCGCCCCCGCCGTCACCGTCGCGACCTCGCTGCCCAAGCGGGCGCAGTCGGCCGTGCTGATCGTTCCGGTCGTCACCGGGTCCGATGGAGACGGCTCCCCCGCGGTGGTCGGCGGCCCGTTCCTCGACGCCGAGGCCATCGGCGAAATCCAGGTGGGTCTGCGCGCGCTGGGCGCCAAGGGCGGCGCCGAGCAGGTGACCCGGCTGCACGTGCCGTCGCTGGCGGTCGGCAGTGTGCTGGCCGTCGGGCTCGGCGCTGCGCGGGACGAGTGGCCGGCCGACGTGATCCGGCGCGCCGCCGGTGTCGCAGTCCGCGCGCTGTCCGGGGTGGAGACCGTCATCACCACGCTGACCGAGCTGCACCTGGAGGCCGCGATCGAGGGGCTCATCCTCGGCGGCTATCGGTTCACCGAGTTCCGCAGCGCCAAGACCGCGCCGAAGGAACCGGGCTTAAGCAAGATCATCGCGCTGAGCACTGCGTCCGGGGCGAAGAAGGACGCCGCCCGGGCAACCGCGATCGCGACGGCCGTGGCCACTGCGCGCGATTTCGTGAACACCCCGCCCAGCCACCTCTTTCCGGGCGAATTCGCGGATCGGGCCAAGGCTTTGGGTGAAGCGGCCGGCCTCAAGGTCGAGGTACTCGACGAGAAGGCGCTCACCAAGGCCGGATTCGGCGGCATCATCGGGGTGGGCAAGGGTTCGTCGCGCCCGCCGCGGCTGGTGCGACTGACCTACCGCGGCGCCAAGGGCAAGGGCGGCAAGACTGTCGCGCTGGTCGGCAAGGGCATCACCTTCGACACCGGCGGCATCTCGATCAAGCCCGCCGCGTCGATGCACCACATGACCTCCGACATGGGTGGCGCCGCCGCGGTGATCGCCACGGTCGTGCTGGCCGCCAAGCAGGGCCTGCCGATCGACGTGATCGCGACCGTGCCGATGGCCGAGAACATGCCGTCGTCGACCGCACAGCGTCCCGGTGACGTGCTGACCCAGTACGGCGGGATCACCGTCGAGGTGCTCAATACCGACGCCGAGGGCCGGCTGATCCTGGCCGACGCGATCGTGCGCGCCTGCGAGGACAACCCCGACTACTTGATCGAGACGTCGACACTGACCGGCGCGCAGACCGTCGCGCTGGGCGGCCGGACTCCGGGTGTCATGGGCAGCGAGGACTTCCGCGACCGGGTGGCGCGGATCTCTCAGGCCGAGGGCGAGAACGCCTGGGCGATGCCGCTGCCGGACGAGCTCAAGGACGACCTCAAGTCCAGCGTCGCGGATCTGGCGAACGTCAGCTCGCAGCGCTTCGCCGGCATGCTGGTCGCCGGGGTCTACCTTCGCGAGTTCGTGGCCGACGGCGTGCAGTGGGCGCACATCGACATCGCAGGCCCGGCGTACAACACCTCCGGACCGTGGGGCTACACGCCGAAGGGCGGCACCGGGGTACCCACGCGGACGATGTTCGCCGTGTTGGAGGACATCGCCGCCAACGGCTAGACCACGCCGGTGCGGGCGATGCTGCGCATACCCTGCGGCAGGACCTTGGACGTGCCGTACAGCAGGTAGGCCTCGGGCGTGACGGGCCGAATCGGCTTGTCCTTCTTGACCGACGAGACGATCGCCTTGGCGACCTTGTCCGGGCCGTAGCCGCGGCGTTGGAACATCGTCTCCAGCTGCGCGCGCCGCGTCGCGACGGCGGCCCGCTTGCCCGACGGCGCGATCAGCGGGGTGGTGGACACGATGTTGGTGTTGATGATGCCGGGGCAGATCGTCGTCAATCCGATTCCGGCGGAAGACAATTCGGCCCGCAGACAGTCGGAGAACATGTACACCGCCGCCTTGGACGTGCAGTAGGCGTTGAGCCCCTTCAGCGGTGAATAGGCGGCCATCGAGGCCACGTTGACGATGTGGCCGCCGGTGCCGCGCTCTACCAGCCGGCGGGCGAAAGCCCGGCAACCGTTGACCACGCCGCCGAGATTGACGTCCAACACACGGTCGAATTGTTCTGCGGGGGTATCCAAGAACGCTCCGGCCACCCCGATACCGGCGTTGTTGACGACGACGTCGGGCACGCCGTGGGCGGCGCACACCTCGTCGGCGAACCGCTCGACGGCGTCGGCGTCGGAGACGTCCAGCAGGTAGGTGTGCGCGACGCCGCCGTGCGCGCCGATCTTGGCCGCGGTCTCTTTGAGGCCGGCCTCGTCGATATCGCTGATCACCAATTCGGCGCCCTCGGCGGCGAACGCCAGCGCGGTCTCGCGGCCGATACCGCTACCGGCGCCGGTCACCGATACGAGCGTGTCGCCGAAGGGCTTTCGCGGGCGGCCGACCTGCGCCCGCAGCAGTGCGCGGCTGGCGGGTTTGCCGTCCAGGTGCTCGGCCAGTTCGGTGACCGCCGCGGCCAGCACCTGCGGATGCGAAAACGGCGACCAGTGGCCGGAGCGCAGCTCGCGGCGCCACAAGCGGGGCACCCAGCGCGGGGTGTCGTCGTAGAGGTAGGGCCGCACGTAGGGGTCGTCGAGGTTGACGATCAGCTGCACCGGAACGTCGACGTGCAATTCCTGCGGCCTGCGGATCAGCGCCGGTAACGCGTTGGCGCGGTAGATCTTTGCGCCCCGCGCCGCGTCGTCGGCGAATGTCCCCCCGTGGTGGAGCTGATCCTTCGGGATGCCGAGGGTGATCCCGGCCTTCAAGACTCCGGCGGTCAGCCGCAGTGTCGCGGGCGCGAGCACCGGAATCGAGAGCGGCAGCGTGTAGGTGAGGTGCAGCAGCTGAGCGAGCGCCTGAACGAACAGCTTCGGCCGATAGGGCCGTTTAAGCCCGTCCCGGATGTAGCGAAAAAGGTGGTGCAGGCTCGGTCCGGACACCGACGTGAACGATGCGACCCGGTCACTGGCGCCCGGCCGACTCAGGTACTCCCAGAAGCCGATCGAGCCCCAGTCGTGGCCGAGCACGTGCACCGGTTGGCCCGGGCTCAGTTCGGCGACGACCGCGGCGAAGTCGTCGGCGAAATCGGCCATCCGGTACTTCAAGAACGACCTGGGACCTTTGGACGCGCCGGCGGCGCGGCTGTCGTAGCGGATGACGCGGAACTTGTCGGCCAGCAGCGGCACCACGGCGTCCCACAGCACGTGCGAGTCGGGCCAGCCATGGACCAGGACGACGGTGGGGCCGTCGGGCCTGCCTTCCTCGTACACCGCAAGCCGGGTGCCGTCGGTGCTGTCGACATAGCGCATCGTCATCAGGTCTCCAGGTCTTTCTCTCGTTGGCGGCGTCGTTCGATCCGCCGTCGGGCGTCATAGTCGCGCATTCGCTGCGGATACCCGACTTTCTGCACGTCATAGACGGGGATGCCGAGCTCTTCGCCGAGCCTGCGGGCACCGGCCGCGCCGTCGGCCGGGCGGCGGGTCCACTCGCCGTCGGCGGCCACGAGTACGACGGTCATCGGAGTGACGCTGGTCTTGGGTTCGACGAAGGCTTCCACCCCGGTGCGCTGCGCGGCCCATTCGTGGAGGTGCCTGCGGTCGGCGGCCAACGAAGATTCACCGCGGCGGGAAGCCCGGAACCTGTCGAACAGTCCCAACTCCTATGCGCTCCTCTCAATGGTCCTTTCCCTCGATGGTGCCAGAGAAATCACACGTCGCCCTGAGTGCATGCGAGTGGCCCGGCAATGACAGGATGGGTATGCGACGCTGTGGTATGCCAGAAGTCCGACCCGCACGACTGACCGTTCGAGGGAGTCAACACAATGGCCGTGTCCGTCCAGATGCCGGCACTCGGTGAGAGCGTCACCGAGGGAACCGTCACCCGGTGGCTGAAGCAAGAGGGCGACACCGTCGAGGTCGACGAGCCTCTGCTCGAGGTGTCGACCGACAAGGTCGACACGGAGATTCCCGCTCCCGCATCCGGTGTGCTGACGAAGATCGTTGCCCAGGAGGACGACACCGTCGAGGTCGGCGGCGAACTCGCGGTGATCGGCGAGGCCGGCGAGGAAGAAGAAAAGCCGGCCGAGGAGCCCGCGGCCCAGACCGAGACCGCCAGCGAAGAGACCGAGGCGGAGCCCGAGCCGGAACCCGAGCCTGAGCCTGAGCCGGAACCCGCGCAGTCGTCCGGATCCTCCGAGTCGTCCGGTGAGGCGACGTCGGTCACGATGCCCGAACTCGGTGAGTCGGTCACCGAGGGCACGGTGACCCGGTGGTTGAAGAAGGTCGGCGACTCCGTCGAGGTCGACGAGCCGCTGGTGGAGGTGTCGACCGACAAGGTCGACACCGAGATCCCCTCGCCGGTGGCGGGGACCCTGCTGTCGATCACGGCCGAAGAGGACGACACCGTCGCCGTCGGCGGCGAGCTGGCCAAGATCGGCGATGCCGGCGCCGCGCCGCAGGCCGAGTCGAAGCCCGAACCGAAGCCGGAGCCGAAACCGGAACCCAAGCCCGAACCGAAGCCCGAGCCCAAGGCGGAACCGAAGCCCGAGCCGAAACCGGAACCCAAGCCGGAACCCAAGCCCGAGCCCAAGCAGGCTCCCGCCCCGGCGGCCTCTGAGGACGGTGAGGCCGCAGACGGCAGCCCCTACGTCACGCCGCTGGTGCGAAAGTTGGCCGCCGAGAACGGGATTGACCTCGCCGGCGTCAAGGGCACCGGTGTCGGCGGACGCATCCGCAAGCAGGATGTGCTCGCCGCCGCGGAAGCCAAGAAGTCCAAGACCGAGCAGGCCGCCGAGGCTCCCGCCAAGGCGCCGGCGGCGGCCGTCGCACCGGCGGACGCCAACACCAGCTCGTCGCCGTTGTCACACTTGCGCGGCACGACGCAGAAGGCCAATCGGATTCGCCAGCTGACCGCGAAGAAGACCCGCGAGTCGCTGCAGGCCACCGCGCAGCTGACCCAGACCCACGAGGTCGACATGACCAAGATCGTGGCGCTGCGGGCCCGGGCCAAGAACGACTTCGCCGAGCGCGAGGGCGTGAACTTGACGTATCTGCCGTTCATCGCCCGCGCGGTGATCGATGCGCTCAAGGTGCACCCGAACGTCAACGCCAGCTACAACGAGGACACCAAGGAGATCACCTACTACGACGCCGAGCACCTCGGGTTCGCCGTCGACACCGAGCAGGGTCTGCTCTCGCCGGTGATCCACAACGCCGGTGATCTGTCGCTGGCCGGACTGGCCCGCGCGATCAACGACATCGCCGCCCGGGCCCGCTCGGGTGACCTCAAGCCCGACGAGCTGTCCGGCGGCACGTTCACGATCACCAACATCGGCAGCCAGGGCGCCCTGTTCGACACCCCGATCCTGGTGCCGCCGCAGGCGGCGATGCTGGGCACCGGCGCGATCGTCAAACGCCCCCGCGTCATCGTCGACGAGCTCGGCAATGAGTCGATCGGCGTGCGATCCATCTGCTATCTACCGCTGACCTACGATCACCGGCTGATCGACGGCGCGGATGCCGGCCGATTCCTGACCACCGTCAAGCGGCGTCTCGAAGAAGGGGCATTCGAGGCCGACCTGGGCTTGTGACGCCATGGGCCAACCTGTAGGCGGGCTCGTCGTCGCGATCGCCGGTTCGTCCGGTCTCATCGGTTCCGCGCTGGTGTCGGCGCTGCGCGCCGCGGATCATCGGGTGCTGCGGATCGTGCGCCGCGCGCCGGCCAACGGCGACGAGTTGCACTGGAATCCCGACAGTGGTGAGTTCGACCCGTCCGGTTTGGAAGGCGTCGACGCGGTCATCAACCTGTGCGGCGTCAACGTCGGCGACAAGCGATGGTCGGGGTCCTTCAAACAAAGCCTGCGCGACAGCCGCATCGGACCGACCGAGGTGATCGCGGCCGCCGTCGCCGATGCCGGTGTGCCGACGCTGATCAACGCCAGCGCGGTGGGCTACTACGGCGACACCGGAAACCGCGTCGTCGACGGAACCGCCCCTGCCGGAGGCGGATTCCTGTCGCGGCTTTGTGTGGACTGGGAGGCCGCGGCGCTGGCCGCCGAGGACGCCGGGGCCCGGGTGGTGCTGGCCCGCTCCGGCCTGGTGCTCTCCCCCGGCGGCGGTGTGCTCTCCCGGCTCCGGCCGCTGTTCAGTCTGGGCCTGGGGGCCCGGCTCGGCAACGGCAGGCAGTACATGCCGTGGATCAGTCTGGAGGACGAGATCCGCGGGCTGCTGTTCGCGATCAACAATCCCGACCTGTCGGGTCCGGTGAACTTCACCGGGCCGGCTCCGGTGACCAATTCTGAGTTCACCGCCGCGCTGGGCCGGGCGTTGAACCGGCCCACCCCACTGATGGTGCCCGGGTTCGCATTGCGCACCCTGCTCGGCGAGTTCGCCGACGAGGGACTGCTCGGCGGTCAGCGGGCGATTCCCGCCGCCCTGGAGCGGGCTGGGTTCGTCTTTCACCACAACACCATCGGCGAGGCGCTGGCCTACGCCACCACGTCCGCGCAGAACTAGTACCGTCGATTACGTGCGGGAATCCATCCGATCGAGCTCAGCGGGCATGCAAGTGCGCCAGCTGGGCGTCGTCGACTACCTGGATGCCTGGCAGATGCAGCGCGAGCTGGCCGACGCCCGGGTGGCCGGCGGCCCCGACACCCTGCTCCTGCTCGAGCACCCCGCCGTCTACACCGCGGGTAAGCGCACCGAGGCCCACGAACGGCCGATGGACGGCACCCCGGTCGTCGACACCGACCGCGGCGGCAAGATCACCTGGCACGGCCCCGGGCAGCTGGTCGGCTATCCGGTGATCGGGCTGGCTGAGCCGCTGGATGTGGTGAATTACGTTCGGCGCCTTGAGGAGTCGCTGATCTCGGTGTGCGCGGACCTCGGTTTGGAGACCGGCCGCGTCGAGGGCCGCTCCGGGGTGTGGGTGACCGGAACCCGCAAGATCGCCGCGATCGGCATCCGGGTGGCGCGCGGCACCACGCTGCACGGGTTCGCTCTGAACTGCGACTGCGATCTGGGTGCGTATTCGACGATCGTGCCGTGCGGGATCTCCGATGCCGGAGTGACTTCGCTGACGGCTGAACTGGGCCGCCACGTCGGTGTCGAGGACGTCCGCGCCCGGGTCGCCGAAGCGGTGTGTGACGCCCTCGACGGCCGCCTGCCCGTAAGCTTGAAGACGTGACAGTGACTCCAGAGGGCCGCAAGCTCTTGCGTCTGGAGGTCCGCAATGCCGAGACCCCGATCGAGCGCAAGCCGCCGTGGATCAAGACCCGCGCGCGGATGGGTCCGGAGTACACCGCGCTGAAAAGTTTGGTGCGCCGCGAGGGTTTGCACACGGTCTGCGAGGAAGCGGGCTGCCCCAACATCTTCGAGTGTTGGGAAGACCGGGAGGCGACGTTCCTCATCGGCGGCGAGCAGTGCACGCGGCGCTGTGATTTCTGCCAGATCGACACCGGCAAGCCCGCCGAGCTGGACCGCGACGAACCGCGCCGGGTCGCCGAGAGTGTGGCCGCGATGGGGCTGCGCTACGCGACCGTCACCGGGGTGGCGCGCGACGACCTGCCCGACGGCGGAGCGTGGCTGTACGCCGAGACGGTGCGCGCGATCAAGAAGCTGAACCCGAACACCGGCGTGGAGCTGTTGGCCCCGGACTTCAACGGCGAGCAGGCGCTGCTCGAGGAGGTCTTCGCGGCGCGCCCAGAAGTGTTCGCGCACAACGTCGAAACGGTGCCGCGGATCTTCAAGCGGATCCGTCCAGCGTTCCGGTACCAGCGCAGCCTCGACGTGCTGACCGCGGCCCGCGCGGCCGGGCTGGTCACCAAGAGCAACCTGATCCTCGGCATGGGCGAGACCATCGACGAGGTGCACACCGCCCTGGCCGATCTGCACGAGGCCGGCTGCGACATCGTCACGATCACCCAGTACCTGCGGCCGTCGGTGCGTCATCACCCGGTCGAGCGCTGGGTCAAGCCGGAGGAGTTCGTCGCGCTGGCCGAGTACGCCGAGGGGCTGGGCTTCGCCGGAGTGCTGTCCGGGCCGTTGGTCCGGTCCTCCTACCGCGCCGGCCGGCTGTATCAACAGGCCGTCGCGGCATCGCGGTGATCGCCCTTCCGTATTCTTGGTAGTTATGGCGAAATCCCGTAGTGCCGCCGAGAACAAGGCGGCCAAGGCCGAGGCGAAGGCGGCAGCCAAGGTCGCGGCCAAGCAGCGCCGCGCCCAGCTGTGGCAGGCGTTCCAGATGCAGCGCAAGGAAGACAAGCGGCTGCTCCCCTACATGATCGGCGCGTTCGTGCTGATCGTGGCAGCTGCGGTGGTGGCCGGGGTGTTCGCCGGCGGCATCACGATGTACCTGCTGATCGTGCTGGGCGTCGCGCTCGGCGCGCTGGTGGCCTTCATCATCTTCGGCCGGCGCGCCCAGAAGTCGGTCTTCCGCAAAGCCGAGGGCCAGACCGGTGCGGCCGCCTGGGCGCTGGACAACCTACGGGGCAAGTGGCGGGTGACGCCGGGGGTTGCCGCCACCGGTCACTTCGACGCCGTGCACCGGGTGATCGGACGGCCCGGTGTGATCTTCGTCGCCGAGGGTTCGCCGGCGCGGGTCAAGCCGCTGCTGGCGCAGGAGAAGAAGCGCACCGCCCGGCTGGTCGGTGACATCCCGATCTATGACGTGATCGTCGGCAACGGCGAGGGCGAGGTGCCGCTGTCGAAGCTGGAGCGGCACCTGACGAAGCTGCCCGCCAACATCACGGTCAAGCAGATGGACTCGCTGGAGTCGAAGCTGGGCGCGCTGGGCTCTCGGGTGGGTCCGGCCGCGATGCCCAAGGGTCCGATGCCCGCACAGGCCAAGATGAAGGGCGTGCAACGCACGGTGCGCAGGCGCTGAGCGCCGTCTCGGGGGGACGTCATCTGTACGGCATGTGAGTGGGCGCCGCACTTCAGCGCGCTGGATACCGGTGTTCTGACCCGGCGGACAGTGCAGCGTGCGGCGGTGGCGACGCCGGCGACGACGTACGCCGACGTCGTCTTCCGGAACGGACGGATCTACACCGTGTCGCCCGCGCAGCCGTGGGCGCAAGCAGTGGCCGTCACCGGCAATTCGATCTCCTACGTCGGAGACGACGCCGGTGCGACTGCGCTCGAAGGTCCGGACACCCGCGTCGTCGACCTCGAGGGCAATCTGATGTTGCCGGGGTTCGTCGAGGGGCACATCCATCCGTTCCTCGGCGCGTTTCTGACCAGTGGCGTCGATTTGCAGGTGCCCACCGGAGAGGACGCGCTGGCCGCGATCGCCGCATACGCGACGGAGCACACGCACGGTCCGGTGCGCGGATTCGGTTGGCGCGTGGACATGTTCGGCCCCGATGGCCCCACCCGCCACGAGCTGGATCGGGTGCTGCCCGATCGACCGGGGTTCTTCTTCGCGATCGACGGCCACAGCATGTGGGCGAACAGTGCGGCGCTGGAGATCGCCGGTGTCGGCCGCGACACCCCAGATCCGATTCCCGGGTTCAGCTACTACGTCCGCGACGAGCACGGCGATCCGACCGGGTACCTCCTCGAGGTCGATGCGGTGCTCAGTTTGGTCAATGCCGTCGATCCGATTTCGCCGCTGTCGATGCAGACACTGCTGGAGTCGTGGCTGCCCAAGGCGTCGGCCGCCGGGATCACCTCGGTATTCGATGCGGGCGTGCCGCCGATCGGTGAGGACCAGGGCGCGTTGATCGCGTTGTACGCCGACCTGGAGGAGCGCGGGGCGTTGCCGTTTCGGGTCGTCGCGTCCTACAGCGTGAAAGCTCCGCCGATCGACGATGCGGTGGCGGCCTTCACCGATATCCGCGACCGGATCTCGACCGAGCTGGTGACCGTCGGCGCGGTGAAGGTCATCGGTGACGGCACGCAGGGCGGATACACCGCGTGGTTGATCGAGCCGTACGCCGACAAGCCGGAGTCGATCGGTGCTTCGCCGTTCACCGACGAACAGTGGCGCCAGTTGGTCCGCGATGTCGACGCAGCCGGCGTCGATGTGCACGTGCACGCGTGCGGCGAGCGCACCGCGCGCGTGGCGCTGGACTCGATCGAGGCGGCAATCGCGGCCAACCCCCCGCGCGATCGCAGGCACACGATCGCGCATCTGGTGTACGTCGAGGATTCGGACAACCGGCGGTTCGCCGAACTCGGTGTGACGGCGCAGTTTTCGGCTAATTGGATGTCGGCCGATCCGGATACGGTGCAGAACCTCGCGGTGCGGTATGGCCGGCCGCGGCAGGACCTGTTCTATCGCGCGCAGGACATCCTGCGTGCAGGTGGTCGGATCTCACTGGGCACCGACTGGCCGGCGGCCGGTTACTTCTCCACCTACAAGCCGCTCGATTCCATCCAGATCGGGGTGACCCGCCAGCTGATCGGCCAGCCCGATGCACCCGTGCTGGCGCCTGCCGATCAGAAGCTCAGCGTCGCCGAGGCAGTGCACGCCAACACCATGGGCGCCGCCTACCAGGTTCGGCTCGATGACTTGGTCGGCTCGGTCGAGGTCGGCAAGCGTGCCGATCTGATCGTGTTGGACTCCAACATCTTCGAGGTCGACCCACACGACATCCACCGCACACAGGTGACGATGACGATGATGAACGGACAAGTCCGCCACCAGCTCTAGCTCAGGCGGCGATCACCCGGAGCAGCTCGCCGTTGAGGTACAGCTCCGCGGAGCTCCTCGGAATTTTCGGCGTGCCGGGCATCGGTGGCGCGGCGGAATGATTGTGCGCGCCGGTCGGCGTTATGAATTCCGCTGTGTGCGTGCCGTTCTCGTCGGTACCGGCGGTCACCCGCCAGCCCGGAGACTCTTTGGCGTAATTGCACGCCTCACACAAGCCCTGCCCGTTCTCCGCCGTGGTGGCACCGCCGCGGGAATGGGGTACCGCATGGTCGTGGTGCCGAATCGGCGCGTCGCAGTAGGGGGTTCGGCAACGCTGATCCCGCAGTTCGATGAAGTCTGCCAAACCTTTGGGGAACAACCGCGACCGCGAGTCCATGGCGACCAGCGCGCCGCTGTCCGGGCTCGCGTACAGCCGACGCAGCGTGGCGCGCGACCGCTCATCGGTCACCGTGTCCATGACCATCTTCTGGGCCACCGCCGAGGGCACCGAGCCGTAACCGGCGATCACAGCCGCCCCCTGCTCGGCTCCGAGCAGCATTTGATCGGAGACCACCAGGTTCACCATGAGAGGCACAGGCACGTCAGCCGGCCGCCCGGTCACCCGCTCGACCAGGGTGTCGGCCATGACTTGTCCTCGTGAGCGCGCATCGGGGCAGACATCGGCCTCTCTCTTGAGCGCGGCATACACCGAAACACCTTGAGCCACCGGCAGCAGGGCCGTCACATACGTCATCGCATCCGGCGCCGGACGAGTCGTGACCGTGCGCTCGGCCACCGCCTTCGCCGCCCGCTCAACCACGGCGCGCGGATCCAAGCGGTAGGCGATCGCCTTCGCTTTCGCCCCCAGAGCCGCGTCCCCCACACCGAGCAGTTCGTCAGGATCCGAACACAATTCGGAATCGAGCCGCCGCCGATCCTCGACATCCAGGCACGCCGACTCCCGCACCACGATCGTCGCCCGCCATTCCGACAGCACCCCGTTTTCCAGCGCGGCCAGCGTGTGCGGCATCTCGTGCACGAGGGCCTTGGCGAAACCGAGATGCTGTCCACCGCGGGCTGGCGAATCACGGCGAGCCAGCGCCACCTCCGAAGCGAGGCCCCGAGCCCGCTTCGCGACGGGAATCCCCGCCGCCGCCTCTGCCGATCGCCGCGCAGCATCCAGCGTGGCCGTCAGCCGCGCCTGCCCTGCCGCCGCCGCGGCTTTGATCCGCTCCAACTCCGCGATCCGCTCGACCATGGCCGACTGGTCAGCCGGGTCGACGTCCAACAGTTCTTCGAACATGTGTTCGATTATGCCAGAAGCCTCCGACAGGATGTCAGCGTCGAACGACGGCCGTCGCCGTGAGCCGGTCCTGGAAGCCGCGCCCGTCGGCGTCGGTGAACAGACCGGGGATCACCAGGGCCAGCAACAGCCCCCGTCCGATCGCCCGACCGCTTCCTACGTGCTGGCGGTTGTCCACCGGAATCACCATCAACCCGAGCGCGTACTGCCCCGGGGTGAACCCGAACAGCCGTACCGACAGCACGCCGAGCACGAACCAGGTCCCCAATACCGCGGTCGACAGCACAGAAACACTGATGAAACCCAGCGTCATCCCCAGCGCCGCGAGGCCGTACGCGATCAGCCAGTCGATCAGCAGAGCCAGGAACCGCCGGCCCATCCGCGCCAGCGAACGCGGCCCGGATTCGGGCAGGCCGAGCGTCCGGCCAGGCCAGTCGGCATCGTCACCCGGCTTCACCGGTTCCGGTCCGGACAGCCAGGATCCGATTTCACGCGCCATGAACCCAGGATATGCGGGCGGTCGGCAACCCCCCGTGCAGCACCGAAGGTCCTCATGCGTAACGTCGGCGCAACATGCGCTTGACGACCGTGCAACACAAGATCCATACCGTCAGCCGCGGGTTAAGAATCCACCGAAGGAGTAGTAAGTGGCAGAAAAGAACGCTGACGACCTTTTCAAGCTGATCAAGGACGAGAACGTCGAGTACGTCGACATCCGGTTCTGCGATCTGCCCGGCGTGGTCCAGCACTTCTCCATTCCCGCCTCGGCGTTCGACGAGAGCGTGTTCGAGGACGGTCTGGCGTTCGACGGCTCGTCCGTCCGCGGTTTCCAGTCGATCCACGAGTCCGACATGCTGCTGCTGCCGGACCCCGTCACGGCCCGCATCGACCCGTTCCGCGCCGCCAAGACGCTGAACCTCAACTTCTTCGTGCACGACCCGTTCACCCGCGAGGCCTACTCCCGCGATCCCCGCAACGTGGCCCGCAAGGCGGAGAACTACCTCATCAGCACCGGCATCGCCGACACCGCCTACTTCGGTGCCGAGGCCGAGTTCTACATCTTCGACTCGGTGAGCTTCGACTCGAAGATCAACGGCACCTTCTACGAGGTCGACTCCGAGTCGGGCTGGTGGAACTCCGGTGAGCCGTTTGAGGCCGACGGCTCGGCCAACCGTGGTTACAAGGTGCGCCCCAAGGGCGGCTACTTCCCGGTGGCGCCGTACGACCACTACGTCGACCTGCGCGACGACATCACCACCAACCTGCAGAACGCCGGCTTCACGATCGAGCGCGGCCACCACGAGGTGGGCACCGCCGGCCAGGCCGAGATCAACTACAAGTTCAACACGCTGCTGCACGCGGCCGACGACGTGCTGCTGTTCAAGTACATCGTCAAGAACACCGCGTGGGCGGCCGGCAAGACCGTCACGTTCATGCCGAAGCCGCTCTTCGGTGACAACGGCTCGGGCATGCACGTGCACCAGTCGCTGTGGAAGGACGGCAAGCCGCTGTTCCACGACGAGTCGGGCTACGCCGGCCTGTCGGACATCGCGCGCCACTACATCGGCGGCATCCTGCACCACGCGCCGTCGCTGCTGGCGTTCACCAACCCCACGGTGAACTCCTACAAGCGTCTGGTGCCGGGCTACGAGGCTCCGATCAACCTGGTCTACAGCCAGCGCAACCGCTCGGCCGCCGTGCGTATCCCGATCACCGGCAACAACCCGAAGGCCAAGCGCCTCGAGTTCCGCGCGCCGGACAGCTCGGGCAACCCGTACCTGGCATTCGCGGCCATGATGATGGCCGGCCTGGACGGCATCAAGAAGAAGATCGAGCCGCAGACGCCGGTGGACAAGGATCTCTACGAGCTCCCGCCGGAGGAGGCCGCCAACATCCCGCAGGCGCCGACGTCCCTGTCGGCCGTGATCGACCGTCTCGAGGCCGATCACGAATACCTCACCGAGGGTGGCGTTTTCACGACCGACCTGATCGAGACGTGGATCTCCTACAAGCGTGAGAACGAGATCATGCCTGTCCAGATCCGTCCTCACCCCTACGAGTTCGCGCTGTACTACGACGTGTAGGTCGACGTTGGCAAAGGGCCGGTAGCGTTCGCGCTGCCGGCTCTTTGGCGTTCAGCTGTGAAATTCCTGTCCGTCTGCGCGTAGGGTTGGGGCACATGACGACCAATCTGGACGCGCGGCTGGCAAACCACTCTTCGACCCTCTTGAGCATTTTCCGAATCGTGTTCGGACTGGCGTACACGATCCACGGTTCCCAGAAGCTGTTCAATTGGCCGGTCCCGGCGCCCGGCCCCCTCTCCGTGGGCGACTGGCCGATGTGGTGGGCCGGCCTGATCGAATTCGTTGCGGGACTTCTGATCACGGTCGGGCTGTTCACCCGGATAGCGGCGTTCATCGCGTCAGGCGAGATGGCCGTGGCGTATTTCTGGATGCACTGGCCGCCGCTCGAGGGACCCAAAGGTAGCTTCTGGCCGTTGGCCAACAACGGCGAGCCGGCACTGCTGTACTGCTTCGGCTTCCTGGCCATCGCGGGGCTCGGCGCAGGCAGCCTCTCCGTCGACGCGCGACGCCGCGGCCGCGTCGGAGCCGGTGGAGTGACCGGCTACTCGACCGGACAACCCGTCCGGCGGCGCGGCCTGTTGAGCAGATTCCGCCGCCCGCGCTACTGAGCGACCGCCAACGTATCGTTTAGCCATGACGCAGAGACTTGACGCTCGCATCGACCGTTACCAGCCCGCCGTCCTCAGCGTGTTCCGGATTTTCTTCGGACTGCTGTTCCTGTTCGAAGGCCTGTCGAAGTTCTTCAATTGGCCCGCAAGCTATTCGGTGCCGACCGGTTCGTGGCCGGTCTGGTATGCCGGAATTTTGGAGTTGATCCTCGGCACGTTGATCACCGTCGGCCTGTTCACCCGGATCGCCGCATTCATCGCCTCCGGCGAGATGGCCGTCGCGTACTTCACCCAGCACTTCGGGCAGAACCCGAAAGGCGCACCCGGCGGCGGCTTCTGGCCCGTCGTGAACGGCGGCGAACTGGCCGTCGCGCTGTGCTTCGGATTCCTGCTGCTGGTCTTCACCGGCGGCGGCGCCTATGCGGTGGATGCCATCCGCGGCCGCCGCTAGGCGTCCAGCGCCAAATCCTTGCGGAAGCGCCGCATCCCGTCGATCTTGTCCGCCAGCGAGGCGTCGGGTCCGGAGTAGAACATCCACGGCATCGTCACGATGCCGGTGATGCCCGCCGCCGCAGCGCGCTCATAGTGCGGGATCGTGAATGCGTCGGTCAACGGTGTCAGGATCTCGTAACCGTCCATGCTCAACCCGTTTTCGGCGCGCAACTCACGCAGCTTGTCCACTCGGAGGATGGCCTGGTCGAGACTGATGAGGTCACCGATCCAACCGTCGAGGCGAGCGGCTCGGCGCAGCGCGATATCCGACAGTCCCCCGCTGTAGATCGGGATGTGCGGCGGCGTGGGCATCATCTCCAGCCGCGGAGTCTTGTAGAACTCGCCGTCGAACTCCGTCCACCCGGGCTGCCACAGCGCCCGCATGAGTTCGATCATCTCGTCGGTGCGCTTGCCCCGCTTGGCGAACTGTTGGCCCATCAACGTGAACTCTTCTTCGCACCAGCCGACGCCGATACCGAGTTCGACGCGACCGTCGGCCAGGTATGCCGCGGTGCCAATGGATTTGGCGGCCGAATACGGATCCCGCATGCCCGGGATGTACACCGTCGTGACGAACTTGATCTGTTCGGTGGCCTGCGCGAGCGATCCGACCAGAACCCACGGGTCGGGCCAGTCGGTGAACGGCTGCCACCGTCGTTCGCCGTTCTTGGTGTAGGGGTATGGCGTGGCCAGGGTTTCCAGGTTCACCACGTGGTCGGGGATGCCGAGCCCTTCGTATCCCAGGTCGTCGGCGGCCTTCGCGATCTCGACGATCTCGCGGGTCTCCAGAAACGCAACGCTCACATAGAATTTCATCCTGCGTCCCGCGCCCATGCCGGCATGATGAAAACCCCTTCTGCTTCCACGGTCGGTCCCTGTGCGTCGGCGAGAAACCCGCGCGCGTAGGTCTTGTAGCCTTCGGTGCGTTCATGCCACGCCTCGCCTCGCAGCGGGCCCAGCGGGGTGCCGCGCAGATACTTCAGCGTGATCGTGCCGGTGAACTTCGGCTTGCTGAGCTGACTGGTGGCGGCTTCGCCGAGGAGCTGGTCGAGCAGCAACGCGCAGATGCCGCCATGCACCAACCCGGGCGGCCCCTCGTACACCGGCCCAAGAGTGAACTCCGTCCAGCACCGGCCGTCTTCGTGATGGGTGATCATCGGCGGTGCGAGCGGATTGTGCCGTCCCACAGCGGGATTGCGCCACACCACCGGCAGGCCGGACTCCTCATGCCGCAACACCCGCGGCCGATCGGTGGGCGTGCGCTCGAGGATTTCGCTGACCTCGTCGATGGTCTGGCGCGCCCGCTGGATGGTTTCGGCGTCAGCCCCGCTGTGCAGGCTGGCGTCGATCAGCCTGCGCACCGCCTCCGCCAGCGGTTCGTGCAACGCCCTGACCCGGTCATGCTCGTCGGCGCTGATCACGCCAAACTCAAAATCCATCCCCTGACCCTTAACTTCCGAAAACCTTGAGCACTACGGCTTTTGCCCGCCGCGTCACCCGCAGGTAGTTGTCCAGAAACTCTCCGCCGTCGTCGTTGTGCCAGCCCGCGGCCACCGCCACCGCGTTGAGCTGCCGCCCGGGGCCGGGCAGCTGGTCGGTCGGCTTGCCCCGCACCAGCACCAGCGCATTACGGGCGCTGGTCGCGGTCAGCCACGCCTGCCGGAGCAGGTCGACATCGTCTTCGGCGAGCAGTTCGGCGGCGCCGATCGCATCCAGCGTCTCCAGGGTCGAGGTGTTGTGCAGCGCGGGAACCTCATGAGCGTGCCGCAATTGCAGCAGCTGCACAGTCCACTCGACGTCGGCCAGGCCGCCACGCCCGAGCTTGGTGTGGGTGTTGGGGTCGGCGCCGCGCGGCAGCCGTTCGGCGTCCACCCGCGCCTTGACCCGCCGGATCTCCTGCACCGCTTCGGCCGACACACCACCCGCCGGGTAGCGCGTCTTGTCCGCCATCAGCACGAAGCGAAGCCCCAGATCCAAATCACCGGCCACCGGGTGTGCGCGCAGCAGCGCCTGGATCTCCCACGGCTGCGCCCACTGCGCGTAGTAGGCCTCATACGAGGACAGGGTGCGCACCAACGGGCCTTGTCGGCCCTCCGGCCGCAGGTTGGCGTCGACCTCCAAAGGCGGGTCGGCACTGGGTGTTCCGAGCAGCGTGCGCACCTGTTCGGCGATCAGCACCGACCACTTCACGGCGCGCGACTCCTCCACGCCGGGATTCGGCTCGCAGACGAACATGACGTCGGCGTCCGAACCGTAGCCCAGCTCCTTGCCGCCGAGCCGGCCCATCCCGATGACCGCAATCTTGGCAGACACCACACCGTCGGCAGGGGTGTTCGCCCGGATGACCGCATCGAGTGCGGACTGCAGCACCGCCACCCAGACCGACGTCAAAGCTGCGCAGACGTCCCGGACTTCGAGCATGCCGAGCAGATCCGCCGACGCCACCCGCGCCAGTTCCCGGCGGCGCAGAGTACGGGCGGCAGCGATCGCGCGCATCGGATCGGTGTGCCGGGCGCTCGACGCGATCAGCGCCCGGCCGACGGCTTCGGGTTCGACGTCGCACAGTTTGGGACCGGACGGACCGTCGGCGTACTGCTGAATCACCTCTGGCGCGCGCATCAACAGTTCCGGCACGTACGCCGACGTCCCCAGCACCCGCATCAGACGTTTGGCGACCGCACTCTCGTCGCGCAAAGTGGACAGATACCAACGATGTTCGGCCAACGCCTCGCTGATCCGTCGATAGGCCAGCAGCCCGCGGTCCGGGTCGGGCGTATCCGAGAGCCAGTCGAGCAGGCGTGGCAGCAGCACCGACTGTACCCGGCCGCGCCGGCCGCTCTGGTTGACCAGGGCGCTCAGGTGCGTCAACGCGGTCTGCGGGCCTTCGTAACCCAATGCGGCCAATTGCCGCTCGGCCGCCGCCGGCGGCAGTCCTGCCGCGAGACCTTCGACCGACGGGCCGACCGACTCCAGCAGCGGTTGGTAGAACAGCTTGGCGTGCAACCGCGACACTCGCACGTTCTGACGCTTGAGCTCTTCGCGCAACACACCCAGCGCGTCGTGGGTGCCGTCGGGGCGCATGTGCGCCGCGCGGGCCAGCCAGCGCAGCGCCTCCTCGTCCTCCGGCGGAGGCAGAGTGTGAGTTCGCTTGAGCCGCTGCAACTGCAGGCGGTGCTCGAGCAGCCGCAGGAATTCATACGACGCGGTCAGGTTGGCGGCATCGTCGCGTCCGACGTAACCGCCGTCGGCCAACGCCGCGAGAGCGGGAACTGTCGACGCGACGTGGAGCGAATCGTCGGTGCGGCCGTGCACCAATTGCAAGAGCTGGACCGCGAATTCGACGTCGCGCAGGCCGCCGGTACCCAGCTTGATCTCACGGTCGCGGAGGTCGGCGGGTACCAGTGCCTCCACCCGTCGGCGCATGGCCTGCACCTCGGGCACGAAATCCTCACGCTCGCAGGCACTCCACACCATCGGCATGAGCGCCGCCATGTACTGCCGCCCCAGCTCCGGGTCGCCGACGGCGGGCCTGGCTTTGAGCAGCGCCTGGAACTCCCAGGTCTTGGCCCACCGCTGGTAGTAGGCGACGTGCGAGTCGAGGGTCCGCACCAGGGCGCCCTGCTTGCCCTCCGGGCGCAGCCCGGCGTCGACCTCGAAGAAGGTGTCCGACGCCAGCCGGATCATCTCCCCGGCCACGCGGGTGGTCACCGAGTCGGCATCCTCGCCGACAAAGATGACGTCGACGTCGCTGACGTAGTTCAGTTCGCGTGCACCGCATTTGCCCATCGCGATGACCGCCAGCCGGGGCGGCTGCGCGTCGTCTTTGCAGACCGTCGCGCTCGCGACTCGCAGCGCCGCGCCCAGCGCGGCGTCGGCGATATCGGAGAGATGTTCACCGATCGTGGAGAACGCGGGCACCGGCTCGTTCTCCACCGTCGAGGCGGTGTCGAGGGCGGCCAGGACCAGCAATCGGTCGCGATACAGGATGCGCAACTGGGGCATGACGATCATTGGGTCAGTGCCGAATTCAGCGATGCAGGCATCGAACAACCGGCCCAGTTCGGCAGCGTCGGGCAGCGTGACATCCCCTTCGAGGAGATGCCACGAACCCGGGTTGGCCACCAGATGATCGCCCAGCGCGAGCGACGAGCCGATCACCGCGAACAGGCGCCCGCGCAGTCCGCGATCCTTGAGCAGCGCGGAATTCAGCTGCGGCCAGTCGCCGCCCAGCGCATCAGCCAGCCGCACCATCGTCTGCAGGGCCGAGTCGGCATCGGGCGCACGCGAGAGCGACCACAGCAATTCGACGTGCTCGTCGGTGTCCCAGCCCAGCGTTTTCAGGTCGGCAGGTGCCGTCGGCTCGACCAAACCGAGCCGACCCACGCCGGGTACGCGCGGGCGCTGCGTCGCTGGTTTGGCCACCTGCACGACGTTATCGCACGGATAGACCAACTAAAGAGACAGATAAGCCTTCAACTCGTACGGCGTGACGTTGCTGCGGTACTCCTCCCACTCCGCGCGCTTGTTGCGCAGGAAGTAGTCGAAGACGTGCTCGCCCAGCGCCTCGGCGACCAGTTCGGAGTTCTCCATCTCCGACAGCGCGATGCCCAGGCTGGACGGCAGCTCGCGATAGCCCATCGCGCGGCGCTCCTCGGAGGTCAGCGTCCACACGTTGTCCTCGGCCTGCGGGCCGAGCACGTAGTTCTTCTCGATACCGCGCAGCCCGGCCGCCAACAGCACGGCGAACGTGAGGTACGGGTTGCAGGCAGAGTCGGGGCTGCGCACCTCGATGCGGCGCGAGGACGCCTTGCTCGGGGTGTACATCGGCACCCGCACCAACGCCGAGCGGTTGGCCGCACCCCACGATGCCGCCGTCGGGGCCTCGCCGCCGTGCACCAGCCGCTTGTAGGAATTCACCCACTGGTTGGTGACCGCGCTGATCTCACTGGCGTGCTCGAGAATGCCTGCGATGAACGACTTCGCGACATCAGAGAGCTGCAGCGGATCGTCCGGGCTGTGGAAGGCGTTGGTCTCACCCTCGAACAGGCTCATGTGGGTGTGCATCGCCGAACCGGGATATTCGGCGAACGGCTTGGGCATGAACGACGCCCGCACTCCCTCGCCGAGGGCCACCTCTTTGATGAGGTAGCGGAACGTCATCACGTTGTCGGCCATGGAAAGCGCGTCCGCGTAACGGAGATCGATCTCCTGCTGACCGGGTGCGCCCTCGTGATGGCTGAATTCGACCGAGATGCCCATCTGCTCCAGAGCGTCGATGGCATGACGGCGGAAGTTCGGTGCCGAATCGTGCACGGCCTGGTCGAAGTAGCCGCCGTTGTCAGCGGGCACCGGGACCGAGCCGTCGTAGGGACCGGGTTCGAGTAGGAAGAACTCGATCTCCGGGTGCACGTAGCAGGAGAACCCGAGATCGCTGGCTTTCGCGAGCTGACGGCGCAGCACGTGCCGGCTGTCGGCCCACGACGGCGAGCCGTCGGGCATCGTGATGTCGCAGAACATCCGGGCCGAGTGGTGCTGGCCCGAACTCGTCGTCCACGGCAGCACCTGGAACGTGGACGGGTCAGGGCGTGCGACGGTGTCGGATTCGAAGACCCGCGCGAAGCCCTCGATCGACGACCCGTCGAACCCGATGCCCTCTTCGAAGGCGCCTTCCAGCTCGGCGGGTGCGATCGCGACCGACTTCAGGAACCCGAGCACGTCGGTGAACCACAGCCGGACGAACCGAATATCCCGTTCCTCCAGCGTGCGCAGCACAAATTCCTTCTGGCGGTCCATGAATGCGAGCGTATGCAGCGGGTGTTAATTCCGTGTTACGGCGCTGCTGCGGCTCGTCATCAGCACTGCAGGTTGCCCGGCACGATCTGGTCGACGAAGTACTTCACGATCGCCGAGTCCACGCACTCGTCGCCGTTGAACACCGCCGTGTGCTGAGTGCCGTCGAACGTGATCAGTGGCGCGTTGAGTTGACGGGCCAGGTTGACCCCCGCCTCATACGGGGTGGCCGGGTCGTGCGTCGTGGAGACGACGACGACGCTACCGAGCGGAGCGGGCACCGCCTGGTGGGGTTGCGAGGTCGGCGGCACGGGCCAGAACGCACACATGTCGCGCGGCGCCAGCCCGGTGAACTGACCGTAGGACTGGAACGGCGCCAGCTCTCGGGTGCGCCGGTCGATGTCGGCCCACGTCGCCGGGTCGGTGGGAGTGGGGCCGTCGACGCAGCGGACCGCGTTGAAGGCGTCCTGCCCATTGCTGTAGTGGCCGTAGGGGTCGCGGCCCTCGTACTCGTCGGCCAGCATCAACAGGTCACCGGCGTCGGTCTTGCGTTGCAAGCCGAGCAGGCCGCTGGTCAGGAACTTCCAATACTGCGGTGTGTACAGCGCATTGAATGTGCCGGTGATCGCGTCCTGATAACCCAGGCCGCGCGGGTCGGATGTCGGGCCCGGCTTGGTCACCAGCGGATCGACCAGCTGGTGGTACCGGTCGACCCAATGCGCCGGGTCGGTGCCCAGCGGGCAGCCCGCTGACTTCGCGCAGTCGGCGGCGTAGTCGTTGAACGCCACCTGAAAGCCGGTCATCTGCTGGATGATCGAGTCGACGGTGTTCTCCGCAGGGTCGATCGCTCCGTCGAGCACCATCGTGCGAACGCGGTCCGGAAACTTCTCCAGATACGCGGTGCCCAGTTCGGTGCCGTAACTGAAACCGAGGTAGTTGATCTTGTCGTCGCCGAGCACCCGGCGGACGACGTCCATATCCTTTGCGGCCGAATCGGTTCCGACTCCGGCCAGGAATGCGGCACCCATCTTGTCCGTGCATTCTTTGACGTAGTCGCGATTGATCTTCTCGATCGCGGCCACCCCGGCCGGGCTGTAGTCCACCATCGGGTTACGCCGCCACGCGTCGAACTCGGCATCGGTTCGGCAGCGCACCGACGGCGTCGAGTAGCCGACCCCGCGCGGGTCGAACCCGACGATGTCGAAGTGTTCGGCGATCGGGCTGCCGGCCAACGCGAACGCCATTCCGGCGGCCGAGTCCACCGCCGAGGCGCCGGGGCCACCGGGGTTGACGAACAGCGCGCCGATCCGCTGACCGCTAGCCGGAACCTTGATGACGGCCAACTGTGCTTGCGGCCCAGTGGGATCCGCGTCGCTGATCGGAACGGGCACGGCCGTGCACTGCGCGGCCGGGATGTCATGGGCGTTATCGCCCAGGAAGCGTTGGCAATTGCCCCACGTCACCTGTGGCGCCGTCGTCTGGCCGGCTCCGGGGTTCGGGGCGGCGGCAGCAGACGGCGCCATGACACCGGCCGCCAGCGAAACGCAGAGTGAACCCAGAAACACAGCCGAGCCAGGCCGACTCGAGCGTCCCATGGCAGTAATCGTCGCATGGCCGCGTACTCGGTATGACGGCGAGCCGGTCACACTCCGATCTCAGATGCTCGTCGCCAGGGGATATTTCGCGTCAGCACGTGGCGCCGGGCGGGGGCAGCTTCAGGTCGACCAGGTACGCGGCGGCGTAGTTGTCCACGCAGGTGTTCCCTTGGAACACGACCGTGTGCTGCGTTCCCTTGAACGTCAGCAGCGCCCCACCGAGCTGCTTGGCCAGGTCCACGCCCGCCTGATACGGCGTCGCCGGATCGTTGGTGGTGGACACCACCAGCACCGGCGGCAGCCCGGACACCTTGACCTCGTGCGGGGTGCTGGTCGGCGGCACCGGCCAGAAGGCGCACGTGCTCAGCGGCGCATGCCCGGTGAAGTCGCCGTAGCTCATGAAGGGCGCGACCTCGCGCATCTTCTTGTCTTCGGCGATCACCTTGTCGCGGTCGGTGATCGGCGGCTGGTCCACGCAGTTGACCGCGATCCGGGCGTCGGTCGCGTTGGTGTAGTGGCCTTTTGCGTCACGGCGCATGTACATGTCGGCCAACGCCAGCATGGTGTCGCCGCGGCCGTTGGTCATCTCGGTCAGCCCCTGCGTGAGGTGCCGCCACAGATTCGGCGAATAGAGCGCCATGATCGTGCCGATGATCGCGTCGCTGTAACCCAGCCCGCGCGGATCGGAGGTCGGCAGCGGCTTGTCGACGAGCGGGTCGACCAGACTGCGGTAGACGTCGACAGCCTTGTCGGCGTCATTGCCCAACGGGCAGCCCGGGTCTTTCACGCAGTCGGCGGCGTAGTCGTTGAACGCCTGCTGGAACGCTGCGGCCTGATCGATGTCGGCCTGGATCGGATCGGCGTTCGGGTCAACGGCGCCGTCGAGGATCATCGCGCGCACCTTGTCCGGGAAGGCCTCGGCGTAGGCCGAGCCGATCCGGGTGCCGTAGGAGTAGCCGAGGTAGGTGAGCTTGTCGTCGCCGACCGCGACGCGCAGCGCATCGAGATCCTTGGCGACGTTGGCGGTGCCGACGTTCTCCAGGAAGTCCTTGCCCATCTTGTCGACACAGCGCTGGACGAACGCCTTCGTCTCGCCCTCGATGTGCTCGATGCCCTTGGGGCTGTAGTCGACCTGCGGGTCGGCCCGGATGCGGTCGTTGTCGGCGTCGGAGTTGCACCACAGCGCCGGAGTGGAGGCGCCGACACCGCGCGGGTCGAAGCCGACGAAATCGAAGCTCTGCCGCACGTTGCTCGGCAGGTTCTCCACGATGCTGGAGGCGGCCTCGATGCCGGACTCGCCGGGGCCGCCGGGGTTGATGATCAGCGAGCCGACCTTCTGACCGGTCGCCGGGAAGCGGATCAGTGCCAGCGTCGCGGCAGGACCGTCCGGCTTGCTGTAGTCGACGGGAACCGCGATCTTGCCGCATTCTGCGCCGGCCGGGATCGGCAGCGAGTTGCCACCCCCGCCGCCGGCCGTCCGGCACGGGCCCCACTGCACCGGCTGGCCGACTTGCGGTCCCGCCAGCACGGCCGTCCCCGTCACGGTCGAGCTGCAGCCGGAACTCACGACGAGAGCGGCCACGGCGGGAAGCACCAGGGCGGTGCGGACGGCGCGCGGTCGGCGGACGAAACTCATGGCAAACATGCTGCCATGCTCAGCCGGGGTGCCTCGCACACCGACCCGCCCCGGGCGGCTCATCTGGTGGCGTCGAGCAGTTCCTTCATGCCGACGGCGAAGTCATCGGCCAGATCCCACAGGTCTGGCAACAGTTCGGGGCAGCTGATCAGTCCGACGTCGAGTTTGCCGTTCAGCGACATGACCGTGATGTTGAGACCCGACCCGTGGAAGATCGGCCCCAACGGGTACATCGCGCTCACCTCGGCGCCCAGGAAGTACAGCGGAATCTGCGGACCTGGCACGTTCGATACGACCAGGTTGTGCACCGGGCGCGCCTCGGTCAGCCGGCTGCGGGCGTACACCCGCATGGCGACACCGAACACGGCCGGGCCGGCGAACTGACTCCAGTCCTGCAGCAGGGTGGCGCCGATCGCCGAGCTGTGTTCCTTGGCGGTGGTGTTCGCCGCGGCGATGGCCTTCAGCCGTTCGGCGGGGTCCTCGATGTGGGTCTCCAGCTTGGTGAACACGCCGGACACCTGATTGCGGCCCGGCCGGTCCGAACGGTCGTGCACCGACACCGGGACCATGGCCACCAGTGACGACTCGGGAAGCTCACCGCGGTCCAGCAGGAACTGCCGCAGAACCCCGGCGACCAGGGCCATCACCACATCGTTGACCTTGACGTTGAAGTGGTTCTTGACGGTCTTGATGTCCTCGAGGTCCAGCTCGGCGAACGCGACGTTGCGGTGGGCGGTCACGCTGGCGTTGAACTTGGTCTGCGGCGCTGCGAACGGCGCGGCCATCGCCCGGCCTCCGACCGCGCGCTGGACGGTGTCGACGACGGTGGTGAGCGTCGCCGGCAGCACCTTGGTGGCCAGGTTCAGCGGCCGGGTGGCGAACCGGCCCAGGCCGCCCAACGCAATGCGCAGCTGGTTCGTGTCACCCTGCCCCTCGACGGGATCGGGTGGCGGCGCGTCGGGTTCGGTGCTGCACAGCTGCGACATCAGATTCGCGCCGGTCACCCCGTCGACCGCCGCGTGGTGGACCTTGGTCAGCACGGCCAACCGTCCACCGTTGCGCGCATCGGTACCGCCGACGCCCTCGATTACCCAGGTCTCCCACAGCGGATGACGACGATCCAGCGGAAGCGACGCCAGATGGCCGCAGATCTCCCCCAACTCCACCCGGCCACCGGGTGCGGGCAACCCGATGCGGTGCAGGTGGCGGTCGATCTCGAAGTGCTCGTCTTCCACCCACACCGGATGGTCGAGATTGAGGAAGCTGTTGGCCAGCCGCTCGCGGAAACTCGGAATTGCCTTGACGCGCAAGGCCAATTCGTCGCGGAGACGTTCGAAGCTGTAGCCACCGGGGATCGTGGAGGCGTCGAGCTCCAGGATCGAACACACATGCAGTGGCTGGGAGGGCGTTTCGAGGTAGAGGAAGCTGGCATCGAGACCGCTGAGCCGCTGCAGGTGTTGCACCATGCCGCCGATGGTATGCCGGTGGACCGAGCACGGGTGTGAGAAAGTCCACTTCACTCCTCCGTTCAGCTTTGCGGTGTCCGATGGCACACTTGAGGGGTCAAACGAACCCGGGGACCCGGATGGGCCTCGAGGATCGACAAAGACGATCTTTAGGGACACCGATGTCTGAACAGACTGTCTATGGCGGCTCGTCTGCGCCTTCCGTTTCGCGCTCCAAGGTCCGCACCCATCACTTGCTGAAGTGGAAGTCCGAAGGACACAAGTGGGCGATGCTCACCGTCTACGACTACTCCACCGCTCGCGCCTTCGACGAGGCCGGCATCCCGGTGCTGCTGGTCGGCGATTCCGCCGCCAACGTCGTCTACGGCTACGACACCACCGTTCCGATCTCGGTCGACGAGCTGATCCCCCTGGTCCGCGGTGTTGTCCGCGGCGCCGAGCATGCACTCGTCGTCGCCGACCTCCCGTTCGGCAGTTATGAAGAGAGCCCCCGCCAGGCACTCGCAACCGCCACGCGCTTCATGAAGGAGACCGGCGCCCACGCGGTCAAGCTCGAGGGCGGCGAGCGGGTCGCCGAGCAGATCGCGACGCTGAGCGCCGCAGGCATTCCGGTGGTCGCCCACATCGGGTTCACCCCGCAGAGCGTCAACGGCCTGGGTGGCTTCCGCGTGCAGGGCCGCGGTGACGCCGCCGAGCAGACCATCCACGATGCGATCGCGGTTCAGGAAGCCGGTGCCATCGCCGTGGTGATGGAGATGGTGCCCGCCGAGCTGGCCACCCAGATCACCGGCAAGCTGACGATCCCGACCATCGGCATCGGCGCCGGACCGAACTGCGATGCGCAGGTGCTGGTCTGGCAGGACATGGCCGGACTCACCAGCGGCAAGACCGCCAAGTTCGTCAAGCGATTCGGTGATGTCGGCGGTGAATTACGCCGCGCGGCAATGCAATACGCCGAAGAGGTGGCGACCGGTGCGTTCCCGGCCGAGGAGCACAGCTTCTAGCTGAACTTCGGCGCCCGCTTGTTCAGGAACGCGTCGATACCTTCACGGCCGTCGGCACTGTCGGCACACGCCGCGATCAGCCGGCCTTCGAGTTCCATCTGCTCCTCGAGTCCACTGCCGAACGTGGTGAGCATGAGCTTCTTCACAGCGCCGCTGGAACCCTTTGCCGCAGAAGCGATCTGCTCCGCCAGCGCCTGAGCGCGCGCTTCTAGTTCAGCCGCGGGTACGACCTCGTTGACCAGACCCCACTCGGCGGCCTCGGCGGCTTTGAGCGTGCGGTTGGTCAGCATGAGTTCCTGAGTCCGGCGCACACCGATAATCCTCGGCAGGAAGTAGGAGGAGCTGCCGTCCGGGCTGAGCCCAGCTTTGGTGTAGGCCATCGTGAACGACGCGCTGTCGGCGGCCAGCACCAGATCCCCGGCCACCGCCAGGCTGAAGCCGGCGCCCGCGGCGACGCCGTTGACCGCGGTGATCACCACGGCATCCATCCGCGCCAGCGTGGAGATCGCGCGATGCAGGTCGTCGGCGATGCCCTTGACGAAGCGGCCTGGCCCCAGCGGGGACGCCGCCATCGCCTTGAGGTCGCCCCCGGCGCAGAAGAAGCGGCCCGCTCCGGTGAGGATGACGGCCTTGGTCTCCGCCACGTCACAACGGGCGGCGACCTGGGCGAGTTCGGCGGTCATCACATCGTTCATGCCGTTGGCGGCGTCGGGCCGGTTCAGCACGATCCGCGCGATGGGGCCGGACTGCTCGAAGGACAACGTCTGGTAGTCGCTCACGGGGCGAACGTTAGCAACCCAGGATTCGCAGGGCGGCAGCGGCGATCACCGCGGGCGTCTCAGGCGTGCATTCCTCGTCGTCGGAGCGCCGGTTGATCACCGACTCCACCAGACGGAACGGAAGGTCGTCGGCTTCCGGGATGCCGTCGCACTCGGCGACCACCTGAGCCGCGAGCGCGCGATAGCGGCGGCGCAGTTCTTCGCGGTTGGCGCGGAACTGCGAGAACCGTTCGATTCGCAGTTCCGGCAGCAGATAGAGCGCGCCGAGATTCCAGCGGCTGGCGCACAGCTGCGTGCAGTCCGCGATCACCAGGACACGCAGCCGTTCACTGGCCGGACCCGGCTGGGCCAACAGGTCACCAGCCAGCTGTAAAGCCTCGTCGACGGTCCCGGCCAGCAGCGCGTCGAGGATGTCGTCTTTAGTCGGAAAGTGGTGGTACAGCGAGGCCTGGCGGATGCCGACAGCGTCGGCGATTCGGCGGGTTGACGTCCCGGCGTAACCGATCTTGGTGAACAGCTCGGCGGCCGCGTCCAGGATCTCCTCGCGCGCGGTGTTGCCGGGCCGGCGAGATTGTTCGAGCCGGGGCCGACCGCGGCCGTCATGGCCCTGGCTGCGCATACGTCATTCTGGCACCCGGCCCCGGTCCGCAATACCTGTCACTTGATCGAAATCCAGTCAACCCACTCGTTACATCGGCGACATTCCCCGGGAACGGCCCTTGAGAAAACTTTCAGTTGACAGGTAATCGGCCCGACACAGGAGCGCCCAGATGACAACCGCGTCGACCGACGGGGCCCGCGCACACGCCCGTTCCCAGGCGGGCGAAGCCAGCATGCGGGTGCCCGCCCTGCCTGACGGGGTGGATGGCACCCGTCTGGTGTGGGCCGAGTCCGTGCCGGCCGAGTCCTACGCCACCCGGGTGCTGGGCCGCGGAACCCGGCTGCGGCTGGCCGATCCCGACGGCGGCGCCTGCGCTCACCTGCTGCTGTTCCGGGCCGATGCCTCCTGGGAGCGGCTGAACGTCGCCGACACCATGAAGGTCCCGTGGCAGGCCTACCTCGGCGTGGGTCATCCGCTGCTCTCGGACCAGGGCCGTCTGTTGGCGACGGTGGTGGCCGACACCTCCGGACACCACGACCTGTTATGCGGGTTGCCCGCCTCGGGCCAATCCATGATGCTGCTGGCTGCGATCAAGCACGGGATGGACATCCGCGACGTCGCACCGTCGGCGACGCTGTTCAAAGGCGTGCGCGTCGAGGACACCGGTGCGCTCACTTACACCGGATCGGCCGGCCCCGCCGCGGCGGTCGAGCTGCTGATCCAGCTGCCGGTCGTCGTCGCGGTGGTGAACACCGCGCACCCGCTGGACCCGCAGCCCGCGGTGACCGGGCTCGACATCGTGGCCTGGCGCGCCGACGAGGAGCTGACCACCCCGGTCAACACCGATCCCGAATACCTCCGAGCCCTGTTCAACACCGAATCCACTTGGGCGGCAGCACAATGATTTCCGACGAGATCGTCGAGGCACGCGCACCGTGGTCGAAGATCCTGCGCGCGGGTCAAAGCCTGCAGATCATCGACCTGCACGGCAATCAGGCGGTGGACACTCTGTTCTATGCCGTCACCGGTGACACCGTGGATCCGGCCGGGCGCTACAGCGCGCAGGCCACGATCGCCGCGCAGCGCAACATCTTCCTGACCACCGGCTCGGTGCTGCGGGCCGCCGACGGCAGACCGCTGGTGACGATCGTCGCCGACGAGGTGGGCAATCACGACACGATCGCGGGCGCCTGCTCCAAGGAGTCCAACACCTTGCGGTACGGCCACCACACCGTGCATCAGCATGCCTGCGCGGAGAACTTCCTCGCCGAGGCCGCCAAATGGGGAATGGGCAAGCGCGACATCGTCTCCAACGTCAACTTCTTCATGAACGTGCCCGTCGAGGCCGACGGCACGCTGGGCATCGTCGACGGCTTGTCGGCGCCGGGCAAGTCGCTCACGGTCCGCGCCGACACCGACACCCTGGTGCTGGTGTCGAATTGCCCGCAGATCAACAACCCCTGCAACGGCTTCGACCCGACGCCGGTGCGGATGGTGATCACCGACTCATGAGAAAACTCGAGGTGGAGCGGCCGGGCCTGCTGACCACCGTCCAGGACTGGCCTGGCCGCGTCGGCTTCTGGCATGTCGGAGTGCCGCCGTCCGGCCCGATGGACGATCTATCCTTCCGGCTCGGCAACCGGGTGCTCGGCAACCCCGAGGGTGCCGCGGGTCTGGAATGCACCAAAGCCGGTCCGGCGCTGCGCTTTCCCGATGGTGCGCGCGTCTGTGTCACCGGGGCTGCCGCTCCGGTCACCGTCAACGGTGAGCCGGCGCCCCAGTGGCAGTCGGTCACCGTACCGGCAGGCGGCGTCCTGGACATCGGGGTGGTCGACGGCCCCGGCATGCGCTGCTACGTACTGGTCGCCGGCGGTCTCTCTGAACCCGAATACCTGGGCAGCACAGCGACATTCACGCTGGGGTGCTTCGGCGGACACGACGGTCGCCCATTGCGTGTCGAGGATGTGCTGACCATCGGTGAGGATCCCGGGCCCGCCTCGGCCCGACCGGCCCGCACCGCCATCGACGAGCAACCCGCGATCGGCCACCGCTGGCAGGTTGCCGTCACCGAGGGCCCGCACGGCGCACCCGAGTTCTTCACCCGCGCCGATATGGCGACGATCACCGGCACGGATTACACCGTGCACTTCAACTCCGACCGCACCGGGGTGCGTCTGATCGGCCCGAAGCCACAGTGGGCCCGCACCGACGGTGGCGAGGCGGGCCTGCACCCGTCGAACATCCACGACAATGCTTACTGCGTCGGCACTTTGGACTTCACCGGCGACACACCGATCCTGCTCGGTCCGGACGGACCCAGCCTGGGTGGGTTCGTCTGCCCGGTTACGGTCGTGCGCGGCGACCGCTGGAAACTCGGGCAGATGGCCCCCGGCGACACCGTGCGGTTCGTACCGGTGCGCGCCGACCGCGCTCCCTCACTGGGCAGCATCGCCGCCGACCGGCGGGCGTCGATGCCGCTGGTGATCTCGACCTCCAGCGACGCCGATGACGGTGTGCTGACCCGGTTCGTCGGCACCGAGGGCACCGCCGTCACCGTGCGCCGCGACGGCGACGGCGGTGTGCTCGTCGAGTACGGCCCGATGGTGCTCGACCTCGCGATGCGCGCCCGCGTCCACGTGCTCTACGAATCCCTCACCGCCGCAGCGGTTCCCGGGGTCACCGAGCTCACCCCGGGCGTGCGTTCGCTGCAGGTGCAGTTCGACCCGGCCGCGCTGAGCACCTCCGAGTTGGTCGACCTGCTGGCTCGCACCGAGGAGTCACTGCCCGCGACCGACCAGCTGGTCGTGCCCAGCCGGACCGTGCGACTGCCGCTGTCGTGGGACGATCCGGCCACCCACGAGGCCATCCAGCGCTACATCCACGGCGTGCGCGCCGACGCGCCATGGTGCCCGTGGAACATCGAATTCATCAGGCGCATCAACGGTTTGGCCGACCTGCAGCAGGTGCACGACACCGTCTTCGACGCCCAGTACCTGGTGCTCGGCCTCGGCGACGTCTACCTCGGCGCACCGGTGGCCACTCCCCTGGATCCGCGCCACCGGCTGGTGACCACCAAGTACAACCCGGCACGCACGTGGACACCGGAGAACGCCGTCGGTATCGGCGGGGCGTATCTGTGCATCTACGGCATGGAAGGGCCCGGGGGTTACCAATTCGTCGGCCGCACAACCCAGGTGTGGAACCACCGGCACCCACAGGACTCCCGCTCCTTCGAGCCCGGAACTCCGTGGCTGCTGCGCTACTTCGACCGGATCGGCTTCTATCCGGTCAGCGCCGAGGAACTGCTGGACCTGCGCGCCGACATGGCCGCGGGCCGGGGTTCGGTCGACATCACCGACGGCACTTTCGCGATGGCCGAGTACCAGCGCTTCCTCACGCTGAACGCCGACGGCATCGCCGAGTTCCGCGCCCAGCAGGCCGAGGCGTTCACCGCCGAGCGCCGGGCCTGGGATCAGGCCGGGGAGTTCGCCGGACAGTTGGCCAGCTGACCTGCTGTTCACCTAGATGTGAAATCCTGGGCGGCATGGGTTCGGGCAACGCGGGCAAAAACCGCCATGTCGAGGTGGAGCGCAAGTTCGACGTCCCGGAGGGAACGGTGTTCCCGTCGTTCGACGGTCTCTCGGTAGTCGGCCGCGTCGAGCGGCAGCCGGTGCAATCACTCGACGCGGTGTACTTCGACACACCCGCACGCGACCTCAACGCCCACCGGATCACTCTGCGCCGCCGCACCGGCGGTTCCGATGCCGGCTGGCACCTGAAGCTGCCCGCCGGCCCGGACGCCCGGACCGAGGTGCACGCGCCGCTGGACAGCACCGCCGAGGGCGGCGACTCGGTACCCGCGGATCTGCTGGACATCGTGCTCGCGGTCGTGCGGGACCGTCCGCTGAACCCGGTGGCGCGGATCTCGACGACCCGCAATGTGGTGATGCTCTACGGCGGCGACGGCGCCGCGCTGGCCGAGTTCTGCGACGACGAGGTGAGCGCGTGGGCGCTCGGGTCAGGTGACGGCGAAGAGCAGCGCTGGCACGAATGGGAGCTCGAACTCGTCGACGGAAGCCTCGACGGCGGCCGCGATGTGCTCAAGCGACTGAGCAACCGGCTGCTCGACGCAGGCGCCGTGCCCGCCGGGCACGGATCGAAGCTGACCAAAGTCCTGGAGACCGCGGGCTCGGGGCCGGAAACACCCGAGGACAACGAGGTCTCCAGCGATCCGGTGCACCAGGCGGTCGCCGAGCAGGTGAGCGAGCTGCTGGTGTGGGATCGCGCCGTGCGGGCCGACACGTACGACTCGGTCCATCAGATGCGGGTGACCACCCGCAAGATCCGCAGCCTGCTGCAGGCCTCCGAAGACGCCTTCGGGCTCACCGACGACGCCTGGATTCTCGACGAGCTGCGCCAGCTGGCCGGCGTGCTGGGCGTTGCGCGCGATGCCGAGGTGCTGGCCGAACGCTACGAGGCCGCGCTGGAGGCGCTACCGGGGGACCTGGTCCGCGGTCCGGTGTATGAGCGGCTGGTCGCCGGCGCGAAGCGCAGCTATCAGGCCGGTCTGCGGCGCTCGCTGGCCGCGATGCGCTCGAGCAGGTACTTCCGGCTGCTCGACGCGCTGGAGGGATTGGTCGCCGCGCAGCCGCCTGCGGCTGCACCGGGCGAGGAGCCCAAGCCGGTCAGCATCGACTCGGCCTACAAGCGGGTGCGCAAGGCGGCCAAGAACGCCGCGGAGGCCACCGAGGACCGCGACGAAGCACTGCACCGAATTCGCAAGGGCGCCAAGCGACTTCGCTATGTTGCGGCGGCCACCGGCGAGCCCAAGGTGTCCGACCGGGCCAAGACCATCCAGACCCTGCTCGGGGACCATCAGGACAGCGTGGTCAGCCGCACGCACCTGGCGCAGCAGTCGCTGGCCGCGCACGCCGCCGGCGAGGACACGTTCACCTACGGCCTGCTGTACCAGCAGGAGGACGACCTGGCGAATCGCTGCCGCGAGCAGCTCGACGACGCGCTGAGCGCCTTGCGGAAGACGTTCAAAAAGGCGCACTGAGCGCGGGGCGAACGAGTTCGCGGTCCGACAGCTCGTACGTCAACTGTAGGAGCAAGTAAGCGGCGTCAGATTGCGCAATGAATTCGTCACCGACGTGGCCGAATAGATCGGTCGGCGACAATCTCCTCCGGCTCACATCAGCCGACGCTGACGGCGTCCAGTCCGAAGACGTGCACGGGGGCGGACTTGCCTTTCAGCGCGTGCGATCCTCGGTCGACAAGTCCCGGTGGCCGAGTAGTCAGGGCGTCGACAGACTGTTCGGCGGCCAGGATTGTGTCGCCAGTGGACTTGGTGAGTTGTTCAATGCGAGCGGCGATATTGGTGGTGTCGCCGATCAGGGTGAATTCGAGATGGCCAGCGGCTCCGATGGTTCCGGCGATCACCACGCCTGTGTTGATCCCGATGCCGATCCGAAGCTCCCCGCTGAACCGCTCGGTAACCATGCGTTGGATGGACACTGCGGCTCTCACTGCGGCGTCGGCATGATCGGCGAGATCGTTGGGTGCGCCGAAGACTGCTAATGCGCCGTCGCCGAGAAATTTGTTGACATGCCCGCCGGCATCGATGACTGCTGGGACCACTATCTCGAACAGGGCGTTGAGGCGAGCGACAGTGTCCTCAGCCGTGTTCGCCTCGGCGAAGGGGGTGAAATCGCGAACATCGATGAACATTACGGTCACTTCGCGACGCTCGCCGGTGAACACGTCATCACCCTGTTCGAGCAGTCGTGCAGCCAGGGCCGGGTCAACGTAGGTCCCGAACGCGGCTTGAAGCCGTTGCCGCTCAACCAACCCCGCCTGCATGCGGTTGAACGACGCCGCCAATGCGCCCAGATCATCATCCTGAACCACCGGAAGGCGTCGCGTGTAAATCCCGGCTGCAACACGTTCGGTGCCTTCGGTCAGGTCGCGAACGGGACGCAGAGACGGTGCGAAACCGGTGAATATCGTGAACGGCACCGCGTAGAAAAGCACGAGCGCGAAGGCGATCACCACGCAGAGCACCGGCACGTCACGGACCGGATCGAAAACTACCGCCAGCATTGCGGCGCTGAGGGCGAAGTTGAACGCAGCTGCGAGCATTGACAGGTTCACCCACGCGGCAAAAGTCGGGTGGGTACGCGGCAGCGAATCGCCAATCTGGGTGTCACCGACCAAGGCGGCCCTGGGCGGCCGCAACGCCGGTTCCACGAGGCTGTGCATGCCAAACACGGTCGCGACAAAACCGAACGCCGCGCCCAGAATCCCGTACTGGATCAGCCGCGATTCACTCGCCCCAGTGACCGCCGCGACAAGAATCAATAGGAGGGCCGTCCCGACCGCGTCAAGCACTAACCATCGGACGACCGCCGAGCGAGTCCACGTGTACGTATCTTCTAGCGCCCGTACACGATCGACCTCTCGGCCCGCCGCCCACTCTTCTACACCCCGAAGCCGCCGGCTACCAGGAAGAACCATGAAGAACGTGAACACCGCAACCGCGACGCCGGTGATGACGGTCGCCTCGACGTATTGGCTGGACTTCTCGAAAGCGACCACCACCCACGACCAAACGAGGCAACTCGGCAGGAGCACAGCGAACACCACTACCCAGATCACCCATGAGTACCACGCTCCGTATCGTTCCCACGCCGACTGCCAGATGCGATCCATCCCGGCACACTAAACGGCCAGTCACGCTGTCAACGCTGTTTGAACGTCGGCCCCTCTGCGTTGTCAGCCGGGTAGAACACCGGCTCACCTAACGGGGTGCTCGGTGCCACTGGTCCGCAACGCCTGCCCGTACGGAGCGTTTCAAGGTCGGAGCGCTCATGGCCGGGATCGACCGTTGCTCTGCGAAGCCGGTGCGTAGCGGCAGGGCCGAATGGCCGCATATTGCCTGTTAAACGGCTATATGCGAACGAGTTGGCCTATAAGCCGGATTCTGTCCCGCCCTGCCGCGGGTAACCGCGGCGGGACGGCGGCGACCATCCATCTGGGCACACCGTCGCCGGGTGCCTCGAGCGGCCTACCCGCAGGCTCGGGCGAGCAGCCCTCGATCGCCTGCGCAGCCGCACCAGGTGCGGCCTCTTGGCCTTGCTTCGGGTGGGGTTTACCGAGCCATCCCGGTCACCCGGAATGCTGGTGCGCTCTTACCGCACCGTTTCACCCTTACCGTCCTGACGGACGGCGGTTTGTTTTCTGTGGCACTGTCCCGCGAGTCACCTCGGATTGCCGTTAGCAATCACCCTGCTCTGTGAAGTCCGGACTTTCCTCGACTCACTTTCCACGGTGAGCCGCGGCCGCCCGGCCAACTCGTTCGCCTGAACACGGTAGCTCATTTGCGGCGCACCAGGATGATGTTGTCGACCAGGGTGGCGTGCTGACCCTCGGGCCCCACCGCGTCACGCTCTTCCGTCCCGACCCGCACCGTCTCCCACTGGGACTCGTCCAACGCCAGGCCGGCCAGCACTTCCTCAGGACCCGGGAACTCGTGGTGATGGATCTCCTCGGGCGCCCACGCCGGCGCACCGCCGTGGTCGACGATCAACAGCGCTCCCCCGGGCGCCACGGTCGCCGCGGCCCGCCGCAGGATCGCGGGCCGGTCCATCTCGAGTGTGGTGTGGAAGAAGTGCGCCGACACCAGATCGAACGGGCCGTCGGGCAGCGTCTTGGTCAGGTCGTGTTGCTGAAAGTCGATGCGGTCGGCCACTCCTCGCGCTGCGGCGTCTTCGGCCGCGCGGGCCAGCGCGGTGGTGGAGACGTCGACGGCCACGACGTGCCAACCGTGTTCGGCCAGCCACATGGCGTCACCCCCCTCGCCGCAGCCCAGATCCAGTGCGCGCGAACCGGTCAGCGGACCGACGATGTCGGCGAGGTGCGCGTTCGGGCGTCCGCTCCAGATCCGCGGCTTCTCCGCGTAGCGCGTCTCCCAGTGGGTGTGGTGATCGGTAGTCATGCCATCGAGCTTGCCCGCGTCGGCCAACAGTGGCAATGTCATTTGCCATGCAGGCAAACGACGATGTCGATCTGCGGGTGCGCAGGCGACTGCGCGAACTGCGCGGCCGGCTCGGCCTGACGCTCGAGGACGTTGCCTCGAGGGCGGGTATCGACGTCTCGACGTTGAGCAGGCTGGAATCGGGTAAGCGCAGGTTGGCGCTCGATCATCTACCCCGGCTGGCCGCGGCGCTATCGGTGACTGCCGACGAATTGCTGAGTGCGCCAACGACAGTCGACCCGCGGGTGCGGGCGCCGTCGCACACCCGCCACTTGGTCACCTATTGGCCGCTGACCCGTCACGGCGGGGCGGGCGGGCCGCAGGCCTTCAAGATCCGGATCAGTGCGCGGCGGCGGAACCCGCCGGCCGAACTGCCGACCCACGAGGGTCAGGAATGGCTGTACGTGCTGTCCGGCCGTCTGCAACTCATCCTCGGTGAGCAGGATTTCGTCATCGAACCCGGCGAGGCCGTGGAATTCAGCACCTGGACCCCGCATTGGTTCGGTGCCGTTGACGGCCCGGTGGAGGCCATCGTCCTGTTCGGTCCGCACGGCGAACGGGTGCATCTGCGCCAGTGAGATCAGGCGGTGCGCGGTGGGAATGGCAGGCCGGTGTCCTCGGTGAGCAGACTCTGCACGACGGCGGTGGCCGCCGCTGATCCGGTCGCGATTGCCGTGGCGACGTGCGGTGCCTGCGTGCACAGGTCGCCGGCGGCGAAGAGCCCCGGCACGGTGGTGCGCCCCAACCCGTCGACATCGACGGGATCGGTCATCACCGGGCCGTGCTCATGCGACACCGCCCCGAGCTGGTCGGCCAGGTTCGAGCGTTGATGCAGGGTGGTCGCCACCATCAGTGCACTGCGCTCCAGCCGCGACCCGTCGGTGAAGACGACCGCCGACAGGCGCCCGCTGTCGGTGGCGAGGCGCCGGACCCGACGGGTGTCGACGCGCACGCCTGCCTTGTCCAACAGCGCGCTCGCCTCGGCGTCGAGATCGGCCGGCCCGTCGGTCAACAACACCAGGTCCTCGGTCCAGTTCCGGATCAACAACGTCGCGTGCAACGCTTTTTCGCCGTTGGCCAGCACACCCAGCGGCTGGTCACGCGCCTCCCAGCCGTGGCAGAACGGGCAGTGGAACACGCTCCTCCCCCACAGCTCACGCAGGCCCGGCAGGTAGGGCGGACGGTACTCGACTCCGGTGGCCAGCAGCACCCGCCGCGTTGTCCGGTGGCTGCCGCCTGCCAGTTCGAGCCGGAAGCTCCCGCCGCGGTCGGTGCCGTCGACCACCTCATCGACAACCGACTCGACGCTCGGGTACTGCGTCAGCTCCTGGCGACCGATCGCATAGAGCTCCGCCGGCGAGCGGCCGTCAAAGCCGAGCAGGCCGCCGATGCCGTGGGCCGGCAGGTTGCTCTGCTGGCCCGCATCGACCAGCAGCGTGCGCCGACGGGCGCGGCCCAGCACCAGGGCGGCGCTCAGGCCCGCGGCGCCGCCGCCGACCACGATGCAGTCGTACTCAACGGTCATGGCACGGGGGCATACCCACGCCGACCGGTGCTATTCAGGCCAGATATGACGTCTGGTTCACCAGCCGCACCGAGGCACCGCCGTCGGGATAGAACTCCGCGATGCTCAGCGATGCCAGGTCCAGATGCAACCGGTGCATGATGCCGGGCCCGGCGTCGAGCGCAAGGCGCAGCAGCGTCTTGATCGGCGTCACGTGCGAAACCACCAGCACGGTGGCGCCCGGATGCTCGGCGATGATCCGCTTGCGAACCCGCCGGATGCGCTCCTCCACGTCGTTGAAGCTCTCCCCGTCGGGTGGGCGCAGACCGGTGTCGCGCAACCAGCGGCCGTGCAGGTCGGGGTCGCGCTCCCGTGCCTCGCCGAACGTCAGACCCTCCCACGCCCCGAAGTCGGTCTCGATCAGATCCGCGTCGACCGTCACGTCCAGGCCGAGCGCCGTGGCGGCGGCCGACGCGGTGTCGTAGGCACGTTTCAACGGCGAGCTGAGCACCACATCGACACCGCCGCGCTCGGCTAGATAGCGCGCCGCCGACTCTGCCTGGCGCCGCCCGGCGTCGGTGAGTTCGGGGTTTCCGCGGCCGGAATAGCGCCGCTGCCGGGAGAATTCGGTCTGTCCGTGCCGCAGCAGCAGCATGCGGGTCGGGGCACCCTGGTTGCCGGTCCACGCCGCGGGCGGCACGGCGACCGCCGCGGGCGGCGGGTCGGCGACGGTCCCCTGCGCCTGCCGATCCATGGCTTCGTTGGCGAGCTGATCAGCATAGGAGTTCTGCTCACGTGGAATCCACTGATAGGTCACCGAATCGAAGGTCGACGCCAGGGCGCGAGCCTGCTGATGCAGTTCGGCCATCGCGGCGTGCTTGACCTTCCAGCGCCCGCACATCTGCTCAACCACGAGCTTCGAATCCATCGACACCGCAACCTCATTGGCGCCGAGCCGACGGGCCTCCTCGAGGCCCGCGATCAGCCCGCGGTATTCGGCGACGTTGTTGGTGGTGATGCCGATGGCCTGTCCACGCTCGGCCAGCACGGTCTGATGATCGTCGGACCAGACCACGCAACCGTAGCCCGCCGGTCCGGGGTTGCCCCGTGACCCGCCGTCGGCCTCGATGAGTACCTTCACCGGAACGCCCCATCAATCCGCAGCAGGATTGCCTGACACTCGGGGCAGCGCACCACCTCGTCCTCCGGCGCCGCCGAAATCCGCGCCAGCTCACCGCGATCCAGTTCGATGCGGCAGGCGCCACACCGTCGGCCCAACAGTCGCGCAGCGCCGGCACCCGACGCGGCCCGCTGCCGTTCGTAAAGTTGGGCCAAACCGGGATCCAACCCGGCCACGATCTCCTCGCGGCGGGCCGCGCGCTCTCCGCGTACCCGCTCGATCTCGGCCAGCGCCTCATCGCGGTTGTGGCCCGCGGTGGTCAGATTCGCTTGCAAGCCTTCGGCTTTAGCCTGCTCCTCCGATTGGTCGGCGGCCAACTGTTCGCGACGTTCCATCACCTCGAGCAGTGAGTCCTCCAGGCTTGCCTGCCTGCGCTGCAGTGTGTCCAGTTCGTGCTGCAGTTCCTCTAGCTGCTTGGGGTTGACGGTGCCGGAGTCGAGGAGATTGCGGTCCCGGTCCTCGCGCTGGCGCACGCCGTCGATCTCGGCTTCGAGCCGTTTCACCTGACCGTCGATGTCCTCGATCGCGATGGCCAGCGCGGCCAGCCGGTCAGCGGACGCCCGCTGCTCGCCGTGGGCCGTGTCGTACTCCTGCTGTTCGGGCAGGTTGGCCGCCCGGTGAGCGAGGCGGGCCTGTTCGGCGTCCAGCTCGGCCAGCTCCAGAAGCGAACGCTGCTGTGCCAGTTCAGCTTTCACGACATGCCTTTCACTGATTCGATGTTCCACGGGTCGGTGCGCAGGTCGCAGACGCTGACCGGCAACGCCGCTCCGAAATGAGCGCGCAGCAGCGCGGCCGCCTGAGCGCACCAGGGATACTCGCTCGCCCAGTGCGCGACGTCGACCAACGCGACGTCACTGGCGCGGCGGTGCTCATCGGCGGGATGGTGGCGCAGATCGGCGGTCAGGTAGACGTCCACACCCGCAGCGGCCGCCGCACCCAGCAGGGAGTCGCCGGCGCCACCGCACACCGCCACCCGGCTCACCGGAGCGTCCGGGTCACCCGCTGCCCGCACCCCCCACGTCGTCTGCGGCAGGACCGTGGCTGCCCGGGCGACGAAGTCGGCGAACCGCACCGGTTCGGCCAGGGTGCCGATCCGCCCGATCCCGACGCCCGACGGCAGCGCGGCCAGCGAGAGCACGTCGAACGCCGGTTCTTCGTAGGGATGGGCGGCGCGCATCGCGGCGAGCACCCGGGCCCGCAGCCGGGCCGGGGCCACCACCTCGATGCGGTCTTCGGCGACCTGCTCCACCGAGCCGACCGTTCCGATGGCCGGTGCCGCCCCCTCGAGCGGCAGGAACTGACCGGTGCCCGCGACGCTCCAACTGCAGTGCGAATAGTCGCCGATGTGGCCGGCCCCGGCGGCGAATAGCGCGGAGCGGACGGTCTCGGCGTCGGCGGCGGGGACGAAGACCACCCACTTGTCGATATCGCCGCCCGCGCTGATCGGGTCGAGTACGCCGTCGACCGTCAGGCCGAGGACCTCCGCGAGCGCGTCGGACACCCCCGGGTTCGCCGAGTCGGCATTCGTGTGGGCGGTGAACAACGCGGCGCCCGCCTTGATCAGCTGGTGGATCAGCGCACCCTTCGGGGTGCTGGCGGCCACGGTGTCCACCCCGCGCAGCAGCAGCGGGTGGTGCGCCAGCAGCAGTCCGCGCGGGCCGACTGTCGCAGCGACGTCGGCGGTGGCGTCGACGGCCACCGTCACCGAGTCGATGGCGTCGTCCGGGTCGCCGCAGACCAGGCCGACGGAGTCCCAGCTCTGTGCCAGCGAAGGCGGGTAGGCGGCGTCGAGCACGGCGATGACCTCGGCCAGTTTCACGCTCATCGACGCACCTCCACCACGCCAAGAACAGTAGTGCGCAGCGATCGGCCACAATGGACCGGTGACAAGCACGGCCTCCGACACCCGCCCGCAGTTGGTGATCTTCGATCTCGACGGCACCCTCACCGACTCGGCCGAGGGCATCGTGGCCAGCTTCCGGCACGCACTGGCCGCCGTCGGCGCCGAGGCGCCGGGCGGTGATCTGGCCGGCCGGATCGTCGGCCCGCCGATGCATCAGACCCTGGCCGGCCTCGGCCTCGGTGAGCGCGCCGACGACGCGATCGCGGCCTACCGGGCCGACTACACCAGCCGGGGCTGGGCGATGAACAGCCTGTTCGACGGCATTCCGCAGCTGCTGGCCGACCTGCGCTCGGCGGGGGTGCGGCTGGCCGTCGCGACGTCCAAAGCCGAGCCGACCGCCCAGCGAATCCTCGAGCACTTCGGGCTGGCGGACCATTTCGACGTGATCGCCGGTGCCAGCGTGGACGGCTCCCGCTCGAGCAAGGCCGACGTGCTGGCGCATGTGCTGGCCCAGTTGCAACCGTTGCCCGAGCGGCTGGTGATGGTCGGCGATCGCGCCCATGACGTGGAGGGCGCCGCCGAGCACGGCATCGACACGGTCGTGGTCGGCTGGGGCTATGGCGCCGCCGACTTCCGTGAGCCGCATCTGGCCGAGGCCGCGGCCGCGCATGTCCCGACGGTGACGGCGCTGCGGGAGGTGCTCGGTGTCTGACACACAGCTGCTGCACGTGACGTTCGTGTGCTCGGGCAACATCTGCCGCTCGCCGATGGCCGAGAAGATGTTCGCCCACCAGATCGACCAGCGCGGCCTGGCCCATCTGGTCCGGGTGACCAGCGCCGGCACCGGCGACTGGCATGCCGGTGACAGTGCCGACGAACGCGCAAACGCCGTCCTGCGCAAGCACGGCTATCCGACCGAGCACTGCGCGGCGCAGGTCGGCGATGACCACCTCGCGGCCGACCTTGTGATCGCGCTGGGGCGCAACCATGTGCGGATGCTGACCCACCTCGGGGTGGAGCCCGAGCGGGTGCGTCTGCTGCGGTCATTCGACCCGCGTTCGGGCGCACACGCCGACGACGTCGAAGACCCGTATTACGGCGGGCCGACAGATTTCGAAGAGACGTTCACCGTCATCGAGGCGGCCCTGCCGGGCCTGCACGCCTGGGTGGACGAACGCCTGGCCGGCGAGGGCCTGACCGGCTGATGAAGCGCCTGTTGTTCCTGCTGCGCCCGGGCTGGATCGCCCTGGCGTTGGTGGTGGTGGCGTTTGCCTACCTGTGCTTCACCGTGCTGGCGCCGTGGCAGCTGGGCAAGAACACCAAGACCAGCCGGGAGAACAACCAGATCGCCTCCTCGTTGAATGCGGAGCCGGTGGCGGTGACAACGCTTCTGCCGCATCAGGATTCGTCGGCACCCGATGCGCAGTGGCGGCGCGTGACGGCCACCGGACGCTACGTGCCGTCCGCCGAGGTGCTGGCCCGCTTGCGGGTGGTCGGTGGCGCACCGGCTTTCGAGGTGCTGGTGCCGTTCATCGTCGACGGCGGCCCGACGGTTCTGGTCGACCGGGGATATGTGCTTGCCGTCCAGGGCTCGAAGGTGCCCGAGATCGCGCCGGTGCCATCCGGTCCGGTGACGATCACGGCGCGGCTGCGTGATTCGGAGACCGCGCCCGCGGACAAGCCACCGTTCACAGAGGGCGGCTTCACCCAGCTGTACGCCATCGACACCGCGCAGGTCGGCACGACCACCGGGGTAAAGGTGGCGGGCTCGTACCTGCAGTTGGTGGAGAACCAGCCCGGTGGCTTGGGTATTGCGGAACTGCCGCACCTGGATGCCGGGCCGTTCCTGTCGTACGGCATCCAGTGGATCGCGTTCGGCATCGTCGCCCCGATCGGGCTGGGCTACTTCGTGTATTCGGAGATCAAGGCACGCCGCCGGGAGAACGCGGCCGCCACGAACACGCCGTCGGCGCCGGTCACCGTCGAGGACAAGCTCGCCGACCGGTACGGCCGACGGCAGTGAGACCGACCGCGAGCACCGCCGCGGCGACCTGAACGGTCCGCGACAGCCGCACCGACCGGCGCAGGTCCTCGATGCCCGGGACGTGGCCGTCGCCCAGGGTCGGGCGGATCTCCAACTGGTGGTGGTACTGGGTGGGACCGCCCAGGCGCACGCCCAGCGCTCCGGCGAAGGTCGCTTCCACCACACCGGCGTTCGGGCTGGGATGCCGCGCCGCGTCGCGGCGCCACGCGCGTAGCGCACCGGTCGGGGAACCGCCGACCAGCGGGGCGCACACCACCACCAGCGCGCCCGCGACCCGCGCCGCCGCGTAGTTGGCGGCGTCATCCAAACGTGCTGCCGCCCAACCGAATCGCTCGTAGCGCGGCGAGCGGTGCCCGATCATCGCGTCCAATGTGTTGACCCCGCGGTACAGCAGGACACCCGGCACTCCCCCGGCGGCCGCCCATAACAGCGGCGCGACGTGCGCGTCGGAGGTGTTCTCCGCCACCGACTCCAGGGCAGCACGGGCCAAGCCGTCGGCGTCCAGTGCGGACGGGTCCCGACCGCACAGCGACGGCAGCAGCGCCCGGGCACCGTCGATGTCCCCGGCGGCCAGCAGGTCGGCCACCCCCTCACCGGTGCGGCCCAGCGTGGTTCCGCCGAGTGCCACCCACGTGGCCGCGGCGGTCACCGCTGCCAGCGCCGGTCCGCGTGTGCTGCGTTGCACCAGCGTGCCCGCGACGGCCAACCCGCCCAGCAGGACAGCGGTATGCACCGCGCCCGCGGCTCGACTGTCGCGGTAGGTCAGCTTCTCGAGTGCGGCTGCACACCAACCGAACCCCGCGACCGGATGGCCGTGCACCGGGTCACCGAAGGCCACGTCGGCGAGCTGGGCCACCAGGATGCCGACACCGCGGGCCGGTCTGCGCGCAAACACCCCGGCACTCTCTCACACGTGATGTACTGCCTTGATGAGGCCGCGATGACGCGACACCCGAAGCGAGTCTCGGACTTGCTCAACCCGGCCGCGGTGTTGGCGCCCGCAGCCAACGTCATCATGCAACTGGCTCACCCCGGCGTCGGCTACGGCGTCCTGGAGAGCCCGGTGGACAGCGGCAATGTCTACAAGCATCCGATCAAGCGAGCCCGCACCACCGGCACGTATTTGGCCGCCGCCACGATCGGCACCGATGCCGACCGCGCCCTGATCCGCTCCGCGGTGGACACCGCGCACGCCCAGGTCCGCTCCACGCCGGCCAGTCCGGTGTCCTACCGCGCCTTCGACCCCAAGTTGCAGCTGTGGGTGGCGGCCTGCCTGTACCGCTACTACGTCGACCAACACGAGTTTCTCTACGGCCCACTCGACGACGAGGCAGCCGACGCGGTGTACGCCGACGCCAGCCGGTTGGGAACCACGCTGCAGGTGCGTGAGGGTATGTGGCCTGCCGACCGCGCGGCCTTCGACGAGTACTGGAAGCGCTCGCTGGACGATCTGCAGATCGACCCGCCGGTCCGCGAGCATCTGAAAGGTGTTGCGGGAATGGCGTTCATGCCGTTGCCGATCCGGGAAACGCTGGGCAGGTTCAATCTGTTCGCCACCGCCGGCTTCCTGCCGCCCGAATTCCGGGCGATGATGCGCCTGCCCTGGGGTGCCGGCCAGCAGCGCCGCTTCGAGTGGCTACTCGCCGCGCTGCGGCTGGCCGACCGACTGATCCCGCACCAGGCCTGGATTCTCGGCTATCAGCTCTATCTGTGGGACATGCGGGCCAGAGCGCGCCGCGGACAGCGGATCGTCTGACACACAAGGGGCAACATGTCACCGAAGATCCTCACCGCAGGAACGATCATCACCATGAATCCCGACCAGCCGCGAGCCGAGGCAGTCGCCGTTGCCGATGGCCGCATCGTGGCGGTGGGTTCGGTGGCGCACTGTCAGGCGGGGTGTCCCGACGCCGAGATCGTGGACACCGGCGCTGCCGCCTTGCTCCCGGGATTCGTTGAGCCGCACAGTCATCCGGTGATGAGCGGGATCGCCACCCAGCCGCCGGCCCGCTCGATCGCGCCGTGGGACGCACCCGCCTGGTCGGACGCTGAGGCGATCTTCGCCGACGCCGTCGCCACCACCGACCCGACCACGCCGCTGCTGTTCGCGGGCTTCGACGCACTGCTGCACAAGCGCCCGTCGCCGAAGGTCGACGAACTCGACCGCATCTTCGGCGACCGGCTCGCCGTGATCACCGACAACTCCGGCCACGGCGTGTATTTCAACACCGCGGTCATGAAACAGCATGGCTGGAACGTGAATCCGCCGGCTGACCCGGTCGGCGCCCACTTCGGCCGCAATTCCGACGGCAGCCTCAACGGCCAGGGATTCGAGACGGCGGTGCTGCTCGCCGTCGCCGGGCCCATCCTGGCCCAGCTGGGCAACCCGCTGGTCAGTGCCGCGGAGTACTACGCCTGGATGTCCCGTGGCGGCTACACGTCGACCTCGGACATGACCTATGACCCGAAGTTCAAGAGTGCCTACGAGGCGCTGGCCGCGGCGCCGTCCTGCCCGCTGCGGGTCAGCATGTGGGAGATGTCCACGACCGACACGTACAACGATTCCGAAAGCTTCAGTGTCGCAGAGCAATTGCTGGTCAAACAGGGCGTCAAACTGTGGACCGACGGTTCACCCTGGATCGGCAACATCGCGATCTCCTTCCCCTACCTGAGCACCGAGGCGACGAGGACCGCGGGTATCGACCCGGCCGTGGCCGGCGGCCCCCAGTCGATGAACTACAGCCTGGAGCAACTGAACGCTGTGCTCGACGTCGCCGCTCCCACCGGCTGGCAGATGGCCTTTCACGCCAACGGCGACCTCGCCATCGAGTTGGCACTCGATGCCTACGAAGGGGCGCTGCACCGGCACAATCTGCTGGGAACCGACCATCGTTGGCGTCTGGAACATCTCGGGGCGGGCACCCGGCGCCAGTTCGACCGGGCCGCCGGCCTGGGGGTGCACGTCTCGATGGCGCCGTTCCAGTACTACTACTGGGGCGATCTGCTGGACGGCCAGATCTTCGATCACGAGCACGGCAGCCAGTGGGGGGCCTTCGCCGACGCGGTGGCATCCGGAGCGGTGGTCTCGTTGCACAACGACGGGTCGGTGTCGCCACCGACGCCGGTGCTCAATATTCAGACCGCGGTGACGCGGCGGACCCGAGCCGGCACCGTGCACGGCGCCGACCAGTGCATCACCTTGGACCACGCCCTGCGCGCGCACACCATCAATGCCGCACGAACTCTGCACCGGGACAAGCTGATCGGCTCACTCGAGGTGGGCAAGCTCGCCGATTTCACCGAGCTGGCCGCCGACCCCTACGCGGTGGATCCCGCACAGCTGGCCGAGAAGGCCACCGTGAGCGGAACGTGGCTGGGCGGCGAGCGCATCGATTTGGACGCGTTCGTCGGCGCGATCAGCGGCGCCGACGCCGGTCCGCATGAACATCTGATGGGCCATCCCCGTCATACCTGTTGTTAGACCCACCATCAGAAAGGTGTGCCATGTCGTTTCCCACCCTCGCCCACGTCGCGGTCACGGTGCGTGACCTGTCGGTCAGCGTGCCCTGGTACCGGGCGCTGCTCGGTTCCGATCCGGTGCTCGACGAGGACACCGACGCCGGCTTCCACCACTGCGTGTTCCTCCTCGACAACGGCACTCTGTTCGGCTTGCACCAGCACACCACCGCGCCGTCCGATCAGGCGTTCAGCGAGCACAACGTCGGCCTGGACCACGTCGGCTTCGGCGTCGCCGACCGCGGCGAGCTCGAGAGCTGGCAGGCCCGCCTCGACGAGTTGGGCGTGACGCACGGCGGAATTGTGGACGCGCACTACGGTTCCGGGTTGAGCTTCCGCGACCCCGACGGCATCACGCTGGAGTTTTTCGCGCCTCCGGCTCAGGCCTGAACCGCGGCCGCGCCGAGGGTCGTCTTCATCAGCAGCACGTTGTAGCTGCCCCACTGCGACATGTTCCAGTAGATGTCCTGGCCGGTGGACCACGGATCCATCATCGGCGCGTAGAGGCCCGGGTACTGCACCGACGTCACCAGCGTGGTCGGTGCCGACCACGTGCCCTGCGGGCTGTCGGCTGTCCGGATGATCACGCTGCCAACGCTGCTCGAGTACATCGCCACGTACTTGTTCAGGTAGGTGTTGTACTGCACCGACAGCTCGCTGACGTGCCCGCTGGGGCCGCCCACTCCGAAGATGCCGGCCACCCAGCCGCCGAAGAACAGACCCAGCTGGCCGAGGAATCCGCCGGCGTACTGATTGCTGCGGGTGGACGGCAGGATCGGCACCGCGGCGCCCGGCTTGCCGGCCACCCAGGTGTCGCCGTCCCAGTACTCGTATTTCGTCAGATCGAGAATGTCGGCCTCTGCGACCCGCGACAGGTACGCCGAGCCGAGCCGGCCCGACGGCGTGCCGTAGGAGAAGACATATCCCGCGTCGGGTGAATCGGCGGGCGGTTTGACGAAGGCGCCCTGCTGAAAGTTTTGGTTCCCGTAGACGAATGGAGTAGACGAGCGCAACCAGCTCGCCGCCCGGATGGTCTGCGGCGCGACCGTCCAATTCTGGCCGTTGTCATCGGAATAGGCGATCGCGGAGTAGTTGGTGGTCCAGGCGCCGCCGAAGTCCCACGAGCGCACCGACATGAAGTTGACGTATTGCCGTGCGCCGTACTGGTTGTCGTAGGGCACCGAGATCGCCGCGGTCGGGATGACCGTCACTTGGGAGCCGAACGGGCCCAGATTCCGTGCGCTGCCCGCGATCACCTGCTTCGACATCCCCGGTGAGCTCAACGGCGAACCGGCGAACGGGTCGGTGGTGGAACCGGGCGCGAAGACGCGGTTGACGGGGTCAGTGGTCCGCAGCAGCACGTTGGACCGCCAGTTACCCGACATACCGGGGCCACTGAAGGTGTCGCCGAAGATCATCAGCACCTGCCGCTTGTCACCGGCCATGCCGTTGTCCCACATGATCCCGACGTCGGTGCCGTAGATCCCGAACCGGCCCGGGGCCGAGGTATTGGGTCCGGTGACCCAGCCGACCTTGGTGGTGACCGGCGCGGAGGCCACGGCCGTGGCGTTCGCCTTCGGTGCGACTGCCCGAGTTTGTCTGGTGGGCAACGATTTCTGCTGGGGTTTGGCCCGCTGGGTATGGCCGACGGCCGAGCGGGCAGTCGACGACGAGTGCGTCGCCGACGTCTTCGGACCGGAGCCCGAGTCCGCCGAGTCGGCCGACGCCACTGCGCAGCCCGCGGTCACCGCGGCGCCGACACCCAAAGCCACCGCGAATCCGCCGATTCCCCCGATATACGCCGCTGTACGCATGGCGCCCCCCTGTCGTTCGTCCTTCAGTATTTGCCCGCCGAGGGGCAAATGGGGGGATTTACTCAGAGTTTCAGGGACAAGCCGTCGAGCAACTGGCTCAACCCGGACCGGAACGCGTCACCGTGGTCCTCGTCCTCGTCGTCGAACGCGCCGGCTTCCAGCGCGGAAGCCAACGCCGGAAACCGATCCCTGTCGACGACACCGTGCAGCAAACGGGGATAGTCGGGACCCTCGGTGGGCGCTTCGATCGCCAGCGCCGCGGCGCCGCGCACGAAGTGCAGCACCGCCAGCACACCGGCCAACTTGTCGCGTTCGGCCATGCCGGTGTCCCGCAGCGCGGCCAGGCCGGCATCGAGCCACGCCAATTGACCCGGGTCGACGGGCGGCCCCGCGGTCGATGCGGCCAGGACCCACGGATGCCGGTGGTAGACCTGCCACAGTCCCATGGCCCAGCCGTCAAGAGCGGCACGCCAATCCGCGCCCTCAGCCGGCGCCGGGGGCGGTCCGGGGGCCGCGGACAACATGAAGGCGATCAGCTGTTCCTTGTTGGCGATGTGCCGGTAGAGCGACATCGTGCCGCAGCCCATTCGCTCGGCGAGCTTCGCCATCGACAGCGCGGCAAGGCCGTCGGCGTCGGCCATCTCGATGGCGGCGTCGACGATGCGGGCGCGACTGAGCCCACCGGCTCGCCGGGTCGGCGCAGGGTCCCGCCACAGCACGGCGAGTGCTTCGGGAATGGTCTCGTCGGCCATCGCAGTCAGCGTAAACGACCGACATCACGAATGCGTATACCGTACGCTTTGCGTATGACGTACGCAAAGCGGTCCGCGCTGGCGACCTTGCTCGCCCTGATTGCTGTGGCCTTCCTCGCCCTATCGCTGCCGCCCTATTTCACCGGCCGCACCCGGGTGCCGGCCACGTTCGGTCTGCACTACCCACTGCTGGTCGCTCACGTGATGTTCGCCGCGGTCGCGATGCTGATGGCGTTGGCCCAGATCTGGCCCGGACTCCGCACCCACCGGCTGGCCCTGCACCGCCGGTGCGGTCGTATCTACGTGGCCGCCGCCATCCCGGCGGCGATCTGCGCGCTGATCATCGGTGCGGCGACCCCGTTCGGGCCGTTCCTCGCCGTGAGCAATGTCGTCCTGGCGACGCTGTGGTTGTGGTTCACGATCAACGGGTACCGCGCCATCCGCCAGCGCAGGTTCGAAGAGCACCGTAGGAACATGGTCCTCAGCGCCACCCTCACACTGTCCATCATCACCAATCGGATCTGGACCCCGATACTGTTCCTGGCACTTCATCCATTGCAGCACAGCATCTTTGACGGCAACCCAGAGCACTACCTGTGGTTCGTCGCCGGCCTTGGCGCCTGGCTCGGCTGGACGATCCCGTTCTTCACCGTTCGGGGATGGCTGAAGCGCACCGCTGGGCGTCCACCGATCGGTGGATCCGCAATTCCTCCCGCCAACCATCCGCTCGGCGGACAGACGCGCGATAGGGGCGGGCGCACGATTCGTTTCGAGCCTCGCTCAACCCGAGCGGACCACGAACCACAGAACTGACAACTCGGAGGACACGATGACTGCACAGATTTCGAAGCGTGCCACAGGACTTTTCGCCAGTGCCGTCGCCGCCGGCGCGCTGGCCCTGGGCCTGGGCTTCGCCCCCACCGCAAGCGCAGCCGACGGCTGCGGAATCGGCTATCACCTCGACGGACCGAACTGCGTCCTGAACGTGCCCGGCCCCAACGCTCACTTCATCAGCCCGAACTGCTGGATCAACGTCAACAACGACGAGCGCTGCTACGCCCCGTAATTCAACGCGGCTGGTTGGGCACACCGGGGAACAGTTGCTCGGTGGGCCCAACCGTCACGTAGCCCGCCAACTTGGTGGCGAGGTGCGGCGCGAAGACCGCCCCGTAAAGAAGATGCCCGACGACCACGACTGCCACCACCGACAGGACTCCGGCGCCCACCTTGCTCGCCGACCGCTTGTCGGCCCAGACTTCGATCACGTTGCGGCCCTGATCATCTGTGCGGCCGAGCAGGTAGGCGAAGACCATCATCTGCACGCCCATCGCGATCGAATCGTAGATCGGGTACTGGTGTTTGGTGCCCTCGAAGATCGCGAGCCCCGGGATCACGTACCCGTAGTAGAAGACGCCGAGCTGAGCACCGATGACCGCATTGAAGAACAGCGCCCAGCAGAAGCCGACGCCGAAGCCCGCGATCAGCAGGGTTTGCGGCCTGCGCCAGCCGAACCGCTTGACCAGCCACCGGCCGAGGAAAGCACCGATCAACGCCGGGAACACGAAGTACGAGATGTACCCGATCGGCACCGCCGAGGGCAGTCCGCCGCCCCACGTCATGTTCATCGGCCACCACGACGGCATGCGTGGGAGTGCGGGCGGGAACTGCGCATACATCGCCCAGTCGTAAGGCGCCTCGATCCACGAGAACGAGATCGCCGAAATCGACACCAGCAGCAGCGGGTGGATGCGCCCGCGCCGCACGCTGAGGTAAATGCCGACGGCCAGCAGAACGAAGCCGCCGACGTAGGCGAACGTCTGGCCGGCGACCATCACCGGGGTCATCGGTCCCGCGCTTCCGGATCGAAGTAGATCACCAATCCGAAGATCAGCACGATCAGCCCGAGCAGCGTGCCGAGCATGATTACCGCTCCCATAGTGCTCCTGTCACCCTGGGCCGTTCGGCCACTTGAGCAATGAGCCGGCATCCACGCGGATCTGCTGTCCGGTGATGTAGCGGCTGTCGTCACTGGCGAGGAACACCCCGAGGTTGGCCATGTCCTCCGGCTCGATGTACGGGATCGGCATCGCCTGGAAGATCGTGAACAGCGGCTCGGCGTCCTCACGGGTGGCCTGCTGGCCTGCCTGAGTCAGATCGGGCCGGAACATGCTGTACATCCCGTCGTTCTGCAGCAGGTGGGTGTTGCAGTTGGTCGGGTGGATCGCGTTGACGCGAATCATCCTGTCGGCCAATGCCATCGACATCTCTTCGACGTACTCGATGATCACCCGCTTGCTCCAACCGTAACCGCGGCCACCGGGTCCCATGTTCGGGTTGTCGGTGGTGCCGCGGATCATCCCCGCCGTCGAACCGGTGACGATCACCGAGGCGCCGTTGGGCAGGTGCGGCACCGTGACCGCGACGGTGTTCATCACCCCGAGCAGGTCCACGTCGCTGGCGTCGACGAAGGACATCGCGTCGTGCGGGCGGCCCATCGCCATCGGCAGGATGCCGGCGTTGGCGACGACGATGTCGATCTTGCCGAACTGAGCGACACCCGCCTCGACCGCGTCGCGCAGCTCGTGACGTTCGCGGACATCGGCCACCCGGGCAAGCACCTGGCGACCGATCTCCTTGATCGAGCGCTCGGTCTCAGCCAAGTCATCCGGGGTGGCCAAGGGATAGGGGTTCGATGGGATGTCCCGACAGATGTCGACCGCGATGATGTCGGCGCCTTCCCGGGCCATCGCGATCGCGTGTGCGCGGCCCTGCCCGCGGGCGGCTCCGGTGATGAAAGCGACCTTGCCTTCCAGCTTTCCGGTCATGGCGTCTCTCCCTCTAGTCGGCCGGCGTGAACGTGATGTGCAGTTCGCTCAGCCCGCGCATGATGAATGTCGGTTCGTAGGTGTAGTGCCGGTTCTCGGCGGGACCGTGGTCGGACTCCGAGATCGTGATGTCCTTCATGCGATCCAGGATGCGGTTCAACGAGATTCGTCCTTCCGCCCGCGCCAGCGGCGCACCCGGGCAGGAATGCGCACCGCGGATGAACGCGATGTGTTCGCGCACATTCGGCCGGTCGGCGTGGAATTCATGTGGGTTCTCGAACTTCTCGGCGTCGCGGTTGCAGGCGCCCGGCATCAGCATCACCGTCGTTCCGGCCGGGACCTCCACGTCGCCGATCGTGGTGTTGGTGCGCGCCATCCGGAAGTGAGCCTTGACCGGACTCTCCATCCGCAGGGTTTCTTCGAGAAACGCCGGGATCTTGCTGCGGTCCTGCCGCAGCATGTCCTCGAATCCCGGGTTGTCGCCGATGAACCGGACCGCCGAGCTCACCAGCTTCGTGGTCGTCTCGCTGCCTGCGGCGAACAGGAACGTCGACAGGTTCACCACGTCATCGAGATCGGGAGTCGACCCGTCGTCGTACTTCGCCAGTGCCAGCCCGGTGAGGACGTCCTCGCGCGGTGCGCGCCTGCGGTCGTCGAGGTAACGGTAGAAGCGGTCGTTCAGCCACTCCAGCGGGTTGTGCGAGGTGGGCGCATCCTTGCCGAGTTCACCGACGGTCTCGTTGGCGAAGACGGTCTTGAAGTCCTCGTGGTCCTCGGCCGGCACCCCGAGCAGGTCGGCGATGACCAGCAGTGAGAACGGTTTCGCGTAGTCGGTGAGGAATTCGCACTCGCCCTTGGCCAGGAAGGTGTCGAGCTGCTGATCGGCCAGCCGCCACATGAAGTCTTCATTCTCTTTGAGACGCTTCGGCGTGATCAGCGTGTTCATCAGGCTGCGGGTGCGGGTGTGCAGCGGCGGATCCTGCGACGTGATGTGTTCGGCCATCGGCACATTGGCGCAGTGCTGCTCGATCAGATCCGAGACGTCATCGGATTCACCCGGGGTGATCGGCATGCCCGAGAACGGCCCCGCCACCGAGACGCAGGACGAGAACGCCGGGTTCTTGTACACGCTCAGCGCCGCGTCGTATCCGGTCACGGCCAGCACGTTGAAGGCCGTTGCCGGCGTCACCGGGCACTTCGACCGCAGGTGATCGAAGTAGGGGTAGGGATCGGGGACGAGCGATTCGTCGGTGAAGAAATCCACCACGTCGAAATCGGTCACAACAAGAAGCTCCTCACTGTGCTGGGTAGGCAACCGATTTGATTTCGGTGTACTGGTCGAATCCGGCGATACCGTTCTGACGGCCCACCCCGCTGGCTTTGTATCCACCGAACGGAGTGTCGGCGCCGTAGCCCGCGGTGCCGTTCAGGCCGATGAAACCGGCGCGCAGGCGCTTGGCCACCGACAATGCGCGGTCGAGTGAGCCCGCCATCACATTGCCGGCCAAGCCGTAGGGGCTGTCGTTGGCGATGCGCACGGCGTCGTCCTCGTCGTCGAACGGGATGACCGACAGCACCGGGCCGAAGATCTCCTCCTGAGCGATCGTCATTGAGTTGTCGACGTTCACGAAAAGCGTTGGCTTGACGAAGAACCCCGTGTCCATGCCCTCGGGGGCCTCGGCACCGCCGACGAGCAGTGTGGCTCCCTCCTCGACGCCCTTGTGGATGTAGCCGCGGATCCGACTGCACTGGCGGTCGGAAATCACCGGGCCGCACAGTGTTCCAGGGTCCTGCGGGTCGCCGGCGGAGACTCCCTCGTAGATGCCGCGCAGGATCTCCACGCCCTCCTCGTAGCGCGACCGTGGCAGCAGCATCCGGGTGGGGTTGGCGCAGCCTTGACCCGCGTGCATGCAGGGGGCGATGCCCATCATGCATCCGAGCGCGAAGTCCGCATCCTCCAACACGATCGTGGCCGATTTGCCGCCGAGTTCCAGGAACAGCCGCTTCATGGTGGCGGCGCCCTTCTCCATGATCCGCTGGCCGACCGCCGTCGATCCGGTGAACGAGATCAGGTCGACCTTCGGCGACAGCGTGAGCTCCTCGCCGACGAAGTGGTGCGAGGCAGTGACGACGTTGACCACACCCGCTGGGATGTCGGTGTTCTCGGCGATCAGCCGACCCAGGCGGGTCGCGTTGTAGGGGGTGTTGGGCGCCGGTTTCAGGACGACGGTGTTGCCGGTCCCGAGGGCCTGGCCGATCTTCTGGATGGTGACCTCGAACGGGAAGTTCCACGGCACGATCGCACCGACCACACCCACCGGCTCCCGCCAGACCATACGGGTGGTGTTGACGCCGGTCACCGACACCACCGCGTCGCCCAGCGAAGTCTCCCAAGGGTATTCGTCGATCAGCTTGGCCGGATAGCGGAGACCGTCGGCCAGCGGCGCGTCGAGCTGCGGGCCGTGTGTGATGGCGCGCGGACAGCCCACTTCGAGAATCAGTTCCTCGCGCAGCTCCTCCTGTTCGGACTCCAGCGCCTCCTGTAGCTGCAGCAGACACCGTTGGCGGAAGGCGTGATTCGTCGCCCAGTCGGTCTCGTCGAACGCGCGCCGCGCGGCATCGATGGCCCGGTGCATATCGGCCTTGGATGCGTCGGCGACCTCGCCGAGCACCTCCTCGGTGGCCGGATTGATGTTGGTGAACGTGCCCGCCTGACCGTCGACGAGCTTGCCGTCGATCATCATCTTGGTTTCGAAGCGGACGCCTGCGCTGTCAGTCACTGCTGCTGCCTCCTGATCTCATGGCACCGAACCGCGGAATGCCCATCATCAGCCGGGTCATCTGGTGCAGTCCGGCCGATGGCAACACCCGGTTGGCGATCAACAGCATGCGTGCATCCGGACCGATCGCGGTCTTGACGAAGGGCTTCTCACTGTCGAGGGCCTTGGCCAGACCTTCGGCGAACTTCTCCGGGGAGCGTGCGGCCAGCTTCATCGCGGCCCGTCCCCGCTTGTCCATGGTCTGGTGGTGGCGGGCGTACACGCCGGCGAGATCGCGGCAGTCGGTGGTGCCCGCGTCGGTGATGATGTCGGTGTCGTAGGTGCCCGTGACGATGACGGTCACACCGATGCCGAACGGCGCGACCTCCCCCGCCATCGACTCACCCCACCGTTCCAAGGCACCCTTGACCGCCGAATACGGTGCGGTGGCCGGCATTCCGCGAACACCGCCCTGGCTGGACACCAGCACGATGCGTCCAGCGCCGGCCCGGCGCATCGACGGCAGTAACTCCTTGGTCAGCGCCACCGGGCCGAAGATCGTCGTCGCGAACATCCGCTCCCACAGCTCGGTCGGCGTCTCCTCGACCATGCCGGCCGCGGAGATGCCGGCATTGTGGACCAACCCATAGGGCGCGCCGACGGCATCTTCGATGGCTTTGGCCGCGGCGGTCACCGAGGACAGGTCGGTGAGATCGAGCGCGACGCCGACCAGCCTCGGGTCGTCGTCCCCGGCGCCGGTGGCCTCCCGCAGCACCTTCATGCCGGTGTCGGGAGACCGCATCGCGGCAACGACGCGCCAACCCCGCTTGTACAGCTTCGTGGCCGACGCCAGGCCGAGCCCTCGCGAGGCGCCGGTGATGACGACACTGCGGCGCTCACCGGTCATCGGGTTGCTCGACATGGACCTCACTCGTCACCAGAATTCCCGCAACCTAACTTTTGTTCGGACCCTACCGAGTCGCCCTCCTGCCGTCAACGATGTGACGAGCCCTGCTTCTGCTACCGTTACCAAATATCCGGTCCGCATTGGAGGTGCCGTGAGCAGGCGCAGCGACATACTGCAGTCCGCAGCCGCGCTGATCGCCGCCTCGGGGCTGCGGACCTCGTTGCAGGAGATCGCCGACGCCGCAGGCATTCTGCCGGGAAGCCTCTATCACCATTTCGAATCCAAAGAGGCCATCCTCGTCGAGTTGCTCCGGAGCTACCACGAGGATCTGGACGACATCGCTCGGCAAGCCGAGAGCCGGCTCGATGGCCCCGGCTCGACGTCAGCGTTCGACCGGCTTGTCGACCTCGGGTCGGCGATCGCCCAGTGCGCGGTCACCCATCGGGCAGCACTGCAGATGACGTTCTACGAGTTCCCGTCCGCCGACCCGGACCTGACCGAACTCGCCCGGCAACGGCCCACCGCGATTCTGGCGGCCACGCTGCAGACGCTGCGGGCCGCGCGGTGGAGTGGCTACATCGGCCCGCACGTCGACATCTCGATTCTCGCCGACCGCTTCGTTCAGACCATGTTGCACGTCGGACTCGACGTCATCCGAAACGACGCGGGGCCCGACAAGGTTGCCGCCCTGCTGTGCACGATCCTGCTGGAGGGCTTGGCCACCAACCCCGTCACCGATGTCGAGCTCGACGCGTCTGCCGCGTACCGAGCGGCAGATCAGGTGGTGCAGTCCTGGCAGGAAGCCGACGACCCGGCCGACGACGCCGCCCGCATCAGGGCGGTCGCCCGGACCGAGTTCGGGCGCAAGGGCTATGAATTCACTTCGATCAGGGATATCGCCGCCGCGGCCGGCATGGGCACCGGGACCGTGTACCGGCTGATCGGCTCCAAAGACCAACTGTTGACCGACATCATGCGCGCGTTCGGCGAGAAGATGGAGCCGGGGTGGACCGATGTCCTGCGCTCGGACTCGTCCCCGCTGGAGAAGCTCGACGCGGTGTCATGGATTCACACGAATGTCCTGGAGAAGTTCGGCGACGAGTTCCGCATCCAGTTGGCGTGGATGCGCCAGTCCCCGCCGGACACCCCGGATCCCGGCTGGCTGTTCTCGACGCGCGTCGGACAGATGAAAATGCTTCTGGCCGAAGGCATCAAGACCGGCGAGATAGCGATCGACACTCCGTCAAACGAGATGCTCGCACGCGCGGTGATCGGCGTCGGCTGGATCCCGGAGAACATCCTGCGCGACATCGGGACACGGGCGTCACTCATCCATATCCGGGACACGTCGCTGCGCGGCGTCGCCACGCGCCGCGGCTGAGCTCAGCCCACGATCATCGGTAGCGTGCCCCAGCCCCGGACGCTGGAGGTGTGCGCCATCGCGGCGTTCGCCAGATCGACGTCCCACTCCGGCCAGCGCCGCAGCATCTCCTCGGTGGCCACTCGGGCCTGCATGCGGGCCAGCGATGAGCCGAGGCAGAAGTGCAGGCCTTGGCCGAAGGACAGGTGCGCGCCGGTGCGGTGGATGTCGAACTCCTCGCCGCGCGGATAGTGGCGCTCGTCGCGGTTGGCCGACCCGTTGAGCAGCAACATGATCGAGCCCTCCGGGATGCGCTGCGCGTAACATTCGGCATCGCGTGCGACGTAGCGGGCCTGTACCGGGGACGGCGCCTGGTAGCGCAACGTCTCCTCGATCGCCCCCGGGATCAGCGAGTGGTCCTCCACGAGCTCGCGGCGCTGATCGGGGTGCTGGGCCAGCATCTGAGCGATGAAACCGATCAGGCGCGTGGTGGTTTCGTTGCCCGCGCCGGCGATCATGCTGGTGTACGTCAGCACCTCGAGGCGCGTCAGTGGTCGAAGTCGTCCATCCTCTTCGACCTCCGCGTTGAGCAGCTGCGTCATCAGATCGTCGGACGGATGCTGTGCCCGCCACTCGATGTAGTCGGCGAACAGTTGGTAGGCATTCTCGAACGCGTCAGCCGAGACCGATTGGAAACCACCGTCCTTCAGGTCGATCTGGGCGTTGGTGCTGTCCCGGATGTGCTGCTGGCCCTCTTCGGGAATGCCCAGCAGATAGCCGATCGTCCGCATCGGGATCAGCGCGCCGAAGTCGGTGATCACGTCGAACTGTTTGGCACCGGTCAGCGCGTCGAGGGCTCGAACACAGAACTGTCGCACCAGGTCTTCGATCGCTTCCATCCGTCGGGGCGTAAACACCTTCGACAGCAGCCGCCGGTGCAGGTCGTGCAGCGGCGGATCCTCGAAAAGGATGACACCGGGCGGGACTTCGAGGCCGCTCATGATGATGTCGATCGTGGTGCCGCGGCCCGAGCGGTAGGTCTCCCAGTTGTGCAGTTCGCGGCTGACATCGTCGTAACGGCTCAGCGCAAAGAAGTTGTACTTCTCATTGTGATAGAGCGGGGCCTCGTCTCTCATACGCTTCCAGATCGGGTACGGATCATCGTCGATCGCGAAGTCGAAAGGGTCGTAGTACAGGTCTATGGCACTGGCGCCAGTCATTCGTTTCTCCAATCGATCGCGTGTCGCGGCAGGGTGTTCGGCAGATCCAGCGAGCTGAGCAGTCCGGCGGGCGCCTCCACCACATACGGAATCGCGTTGACCACCCGCATCGCGGTGGCGGTCATCGCGGCATGGCCGGCGCCGTGCCCTTCGGCGGCACCAACGTTCATCGCGCAGTGAATGTCGGGATCGCCGGCGATGTCCACGTGATACGAGGCGTCGAACTCCGATGCCGGCCAGTCGGGGGCGACGTCACGGGCCATTCGGATGATGTGCTCGACGACGATGGCCTCGCGACCGTTGACCACGCCCGCCGCCCTGGTGCTGACCGCGCCGCAGGTGCCTGCCTTGATCGTGCCGAACGCCACCTCGATGTCGCGGTCGGTGGTCCGCCGGTCGAGGGTGCCCCGCACCTCCTCGATCTCGACACCGAGGCCTTCGGCGATGAGGTAAAGCGGTGCTCGCCAGGCCATCTCGATGAAGCCTGGTGTCTTGAGCAACGGTTCGAAGTCGAGCGAGTGCCCGAAGCCCATGCCGTTCATCATCACGTCGGCGACCGGGTAGTGGTCGTTGAGCGCGACCTCGGTGACCTTCACCTGCCGGATCGTTTTGGACTGCGTCGACAGCAGCAACGCCAGCTGATCGGATCCGAAGCCGGGAAAGATGCCCGACGCGTAGAACGAGGCATCTCCCGCCGTGGCCGCCCGCTCCATCTGGTCGCGCCATTCCGGCGAGTAGTAGGCCGGCGGGTAGACCAGGCTGGTCGACGAGGTCGAGACGACGTTGATCCCCGCCTCGAGCAGCATCAGGTAGTCCGGTACGGCGCCGGCGTCGCGATCGGGTCCGCTTGCGGCGTAGACCACGCAATCCGGCTGTAGTGCAACGAGTTCGGCGGCGTTGCCGGTCGCGGTGATCCCGATCGGCGTGCCACCGGCCAACTCACCGGCGTCCTTGCCGACCTTGTCGGGCGAATGCACCCATACTCCGACCAGTTCGAGATCGGGCCGAACCCGGATCGCGTCGATGGCGATCGAACCGACCCCGCCTGTCGACCAGACGACTGTTCTCAGTGTCACTGCGTCTCCTGTGCGCGTTGGCTCGCCGTCGCGGCGCGTTCGAGATAGGGCCAAGCGATAGCCGGTGGCAAGCCGCCGCACAGCGGCAGCAACGGAAGTGGCCTACCGCCGCGGATCCAGTCGGCGGCCTCGTCGGTGGTGAAGATCCGGTAGGGACCACTCGCGTCCCGTAACTCCGACACGGTCGAGGCGCGCGAGATGCTGGCCACCGAGTCGTCGCCGTGCCGATAGGACGCCGCCGTCACGGCGTCGTGCAGCAGGTAGGAGCCGAGCTCCTGCCACGCGGCATCGACGTCGTCGGCGACGAAAACCGTTGTCGGCGCGCCCTCGACCGGGAACTGCACCATGCCGGGTTCGACTCCGTTGGCGCGGCATTCGGCCTCGTACACGACCTTGAGCTCCGGCGAGGCGACCTGGGAGATGAACCCGAGCCCGTAACGCGCAGCCCGACGGGCTGCCGCCTTACTGCCGCCGGCGATCAGCATGTGCGGCCCTGCTGGTGTCACCGGCGGTGGCGTCACATGTATCCGTCGGCCGTCATGGTCGACGGGCTCTCCCTGCAGCAGCTCGCGGAGCAGGGCGAGCGATTCGTCCGCCAGCTTTCCGCGGCGCCGGTGATCGACACCGAAGTGGATGTACTCCTCGACCCGGTGGCCGATGCCGAAAGCGTAGGAGACCCGGCCTTCGGCAATGATGTCCAGCACGCTGATCTCCTCGGCGAGCCGCACCGGATCCCAGAACGTGATCGGCACCGCGGCCAGCAGGATCGCCAGATGCTTGGTCCGCGCGGCGATGGCCGCGGCCAGGAGATGCGGCGCGGACAGATGGCCGTCGTCGGTCGCGTGATGCTCGGACAGCACGGCGATGACGGCACCGCGGTCCTCGGCCCACTCGCACATATCGACCGCAGCCCCATACAGGTCGGTCGTCGCTGCCGAACCCGCCGGTGCGCGCATGTCGAACCGAAGAGTGAACATCCGCCTCACCATAACCTAAATTTTGTTCCCCGCTACCCCGCTTCGGTCGGTTCCTTGACCGTCTCGACGGACGACTGTTACGTTCCGGATCAAACCTTAGGTTTTGGAGGCAGTCATGGCTGATGGTCGATACCGCGTGGTCGTGTGGTCCACCGGTGGCATCGGGTCGATCGCAATCCGGGCCGTTCACGAACGCCCCAACCTCGACCTCGTCGGTGTGTGGGTGCACTCTCCGGAGAAGGACGGTCGCGATGCCGGCGAATTGGCCAATGGCGAGCCGATCGGCCTGGCGGTCACCACCGACGCCGACGCTTTGATCGCGCTCAAGCCGGACTGCGTGATCTACGCGGCCAGTGGCCCTGAGCGTGATGCGCTGGCGATCCCCGACTACGTGAGGTTGCTCAGCGCCGGAATCAATGTCGTCACGACCAGCACCACCCGACTGGTGAACCCCCATGCCTACGAGCCCGTCGAGTGGCGCGAGCAGATCGCGGCCGCCGCGAAGCAGGGTCAGGTGACGCTCTACGCATCCGGGATCGAGCCCGGGTTCGCCGCCGACTATCTGCCGCTCGTGCTCTCGACCCAGTCATCGCAGATCGAGAAGATCCACTCCTACGAGATCGGCCTGTACGACGACTACGGGGTGCCGGACATCATGAGCGACGCGTTGGGATTCGGCAGGCCGCTGGACTACACGCCGTGGATCAGCTTCCCCGGCGCGATTGCCGGCGAATGGCACGGCCAGATGCGCATGGTGGCCGAAGCGCTCGGTGTCGAATTGCAGGAAGTGCGAGAAACATTCGACCGTGCGGTGACGGAGCGGACGCTCGAGGTGGCGATGGGCACCGTCGAGGCGGGCACGTGCGGCGCGCTGCGGATGCAGGCGATCGGCATCGTCGACGGCAAGGAAGCCATCATCATCGAGCACGTCACCCGGCTGGCTCCCGACGTCGCGCCGCACTGGCCGACACTGCCGAATGCGCTTGGCTACCGCGTCGTGATCACCGGCACTCCGGACATCGACTGCACCTTCGACGTGACACTGAGGGACCGCAAGAAGGCCGGCATCGAGTCGATGACCTCCGGGGCCGGCGCGATGGTGGCCACCGCGATGCGCGTGGTCAATGCGATCCCCTATGTCGTCGACGCGCAGCCGGGGCTGGTGAGCTCGGTGGATCTGCCGTTGACCATTCCGCGCCAGGCCTTCACTCCCGCGTAGTCCAGCGCGAAAGCAGTTCCGCCGCTTCACTACTCAGCTGGCCGATCACCTCGGCAACCGATCGGACGGCGGTCAGCGCCCCGACACCCTGGCCGGCGTTGATCGGCGACCGGGTGAAGTCCTCGCCTGCGATGGCCTCGGCCAGCTCCGCGGCGGCGTCGGGACCGAGCGACTCCTCGTGACCGTCCCAGCGGTCGCTGAAGTCGTTGCGCAGCACCCGTTCTGGCAGCGACGGCGGCCACGCGTATCCCAGCGCGACGTCGAACGCCCGGGTGGTCACCGTGTCGGTGTTCGACGCGGACAACAGCCGTTCCCGGGTGGCGTCCGACAACAGCGACTCGGTGCACGCGGTGAACGCGGTGCCCACCCACGCCGCCGATGCACCGGCCGCCAGAACCGCGGCCAGCCCACGCCCGGACGAGATGCCGCCGGCAGCCAGTACCGGGACGTCGAGGTGGTCGAGCAATTCGGTGAGGAGCGGGAGCGTGCCGACGCGCGGCTCGCCGTGGCCGCCACCTTCGGCCCCGCGGGCGATCACGATGTCGGCGCCGGCGTCGACCGCGCGTCGCGCGCTCGGCAGGTCGGGAACCTGCGCGGCGGCGAGGACACCGGCGTCATGCGCACGCCGCACCCACTCCCACCGTTCGCCGAAGCTGACGCTCAGCAGCGCGGGCCGCGCGGCCAGTGCCGTGTCGAGCAACTCCGGCTGACCGGCCGCCACCCACTCGACCATGCCAATACCGAACGGCCGGTTCAGGTTTGCCACATGCGGCAGTTCGGCGGCGAGTTTCGCCGCCGTTGCCGAACTTCCCATGCCGATCATGCCCAGGCCGCCGGCCCGGGATACCGCGGCGGCCAGCGCGCCACCGGCGGCGCCGCCCATCGGGGCGTTGACGATCGGCACGTCGAGACCCATCGACCGCGACCAGTCCGTCGACAGCACTGAACGTCTCCTCACACGTAGCGGTTGCGGCCGGCCAGCACGCCCAAGACCATCTGCACCACATACACACCGAGCACCATGATGAACGGCACCGTCCAGCCTCCGGTCACATCATGGAGTGTGCCAAACAGGAACGGTCCGACGCCCGCCAGCAGATAACCGAAGCCCTGCGCCATCGCCGACAGTTGCACGGTGTCCTCGGGCGTGCGCGACCGCAAGGCAATGACGGTCAGGGCCAACGAGAAGACGCTCATCCCGATGCCGACCAGCACACTCCACAGCAGCGGGCTGAAGCCCGGAGCCACCAGCAGGCCGACCACACCGGCGAAGCCGCACACCCCGAGCGCGGCGATCCAGCCGCTCTGGTGTTCCGACCGCGCCGCCATCGGCGCCAGGACCAGACTGATGGGCAGGGCGATCACGGAGAGCAGTCCGACGAGCAGGCCCGCAGAGGTCTTGCTGACCCCGTTGTCGATGAACACCTCCGGCAGCCAGCCCATCATGATGTAGGCCAGCAGTGACTGGGTCCCGAAGAACAGCGTCACCGTCCACGCCAACGGATTCCGGACGAGCGAGCGGCGCTCGCCGGAATCGGCTGAGGCAACCGGGTTTTCGACGCGACGTGCGGCGATCAGCCAGACCAGCAGCGCCACGACGGCCAGCACGGCCCACGCGCCCAACGCCGGGCGCCAACCCCCGTAGATGTTCTCCAGAGGCGGGGTGACGGCCGACCCCAGCGCACCGCCGCCCTGCAGTGCGGCGGTGTAGATGCCGGTCATCAACCCGAGCTGGGCGGGAAACGACTGCTTGATCACCACCGGGATCAGGACGTTGATGACGGCGATACCCGCTGTCGCCACGAGCGTTCCCCCGATGACCACGTACGACCCGTCGAGCACACGAACCAGGAGACCGACGATCAGCGTGGCCAGTGCCAGGCTGATGGACCGGCCGAGCCCGAACCGGCGGGACAGTGCCGCCGATGCCAATCCGGCACCGGCGAAGCACAATCCGGGCAGCGTGGTGAGGACGCCGGCCCACACCGCCGACGCTCCGAGCGCGCGCTGCATATCGCCGAGCACCGGGCCGACGCTGGTGACGGCGGGGCGCAGATTGAGTGCGGTCAGCACGACCGCGACGACCAGGACGGCACCGGCGGCGACACGCCCACTCGGGGGCACCTCCACCGCGCCGTCCAGTTCGAGGGCCAGATCATGCTCGTAGCGACTCACCGCGCTATCGTGTCATACATCCCATGATCGGATGAAAAGGGTTTTCGATGCCGTTAGCAGCCGCACGCCCCTCCGGGCTGGTCGATCACGCCATTGACCAGCTGCGGCAGTCGATCACGTCGGGTGAATGGCCGGTGGGCACCCGGATCCCCACCGAGCCAGGTCTGGCGGCCGCGCTGGGTGTTGGCCGCAACACCGTGCGGGAGGCCGTCCGCGCGCTGGCACACAGCGGCATTCTCGAGGTTCGCCGCGGCGACGGGACGTATGTCCGGGCCACCAGTGAAATATCGGGCGCGCTGAGCCGGATGTGCGGGTCGAAGCTGCGCGAGGTGCTGCAGGTGCGACGTTGCCTCGAGGTCGAAGGGGCACGATTGGCCGCCACCGCCCGCACCGACACTGATGTGGCCGAGCTTCGCGAACTGCTTGCACGCCGCGATGCGCTGGACGCCGGTACCGATCGTGTCGAATTCTCCCGGGCAGATGCGCACTTGCACTTCGCGGTGGTCCGCGCGTCGCACAACGAGGTGCTCATCGAGCTGTATCGCGGGTTGACCGAAGCTGTCACCGACAGCGTCGCCGTCACCTCCACGATGCATGATGTCGGGCACGCCGAACTGGTCGACGCGATCGCCGATCAGGATCCGGAGCGGGCCGGACGCGAAGCCGGCCACTTCCTCGACGAACTCATCGATGAGCTTCCAGCGCACGGCATTTCGGGTCGCTAAAGACCGTTCTTGATGGCTGCCGCTTGTTTCTGCCCGAGCTGAGTGACGAATTCGGGGGGCGGAAACAACTCGGCCGGCGCGTCGAAGTCGATCGTGACGAATGCTCGTCCCTCAGTGAAGAGCAATACGGTCTTCCCCCTGGCATTGTCGAGCGAGTTTCCCTCGATCTTCGTGCCACCGGTACCGACGTCCGCGGGTTTGGGCACCCCCTTCACCGAACCACCGAGAGCGTTCTTGGCCGCTTCCAGGGCGCCGGCCGCGGCGGCGGCATCCGGGAACACCAAGACGGTGTCCGTGATGACCCGAGAATTCTCCGGACCGCTGAACGTGACTGCCGCACCGGGCCGGCCATCAGGATTCACGACGGGCGGAGCTGCCGTGAAGCTCATCGGCGCCTCGATGTCGGTCGCTTTGATCAAGAGTTTCGTGTAATCGGTCGGCTGCGCCGAATTCGGCGCGGCGGCGTTACCCGCGGCCGACGACGAGCCCGACGTGTGCGGCGGTGAACTCGAGTTGCCGCTGCAGCCAGCCGACAACGCCACCAACGCCACGACCGCGCCGACACCGGCGGCAGCCCTCGGAGCCACCCACATGCGTCCGCTCTCCTTTCGGGAATAGGCCATCAGTCGTCGTAGTACCGGGCCTCGACGACGTTGCCGTCCGGGTCCGGAAAATACATCCCTTCCGGTCCCCAGCCGCGGGCGCCGAACGTCGGCGCCAGCCGTGCGCCGGTGTCGATACCCTCAGCCTGCAAACGGTCGATGAGCGCGTCGTACTCAGCCTTGGTCATCGCCAGGCACACATGGTTGACGGGGTGGCCGGCGCTGCCCGCGACATGGGTCTGGGTCTCGGTGCTCGCGGCTTTGCCACTCGGGGACAGGTCGATGATGGATCGTCGGAGACCCGCACGCTGGGGAACGGCGCGTCGCCGGTGAGGAACTCGTCGAAGCGAACGGGTTGCAGTCCGACGACCCGGGTGTAGAAGTCCATGGCGACGGCGGGGTCCTGGACCCACAGCACCACGTGGTCGAGCCGCATGGACGAAATGCTACTGGTAGAGCAATCGAGAGCCCCCACGCGGCGGAGCCATCCCGAAAACCGCTGCAGCACAGCCAGTTTCCCTGATCTACCGGCAGACGAGATGTTGCCACCGCAAGCATCGCATTCGCCAGAGATAATTAACGCCCAGTTAGGGACCTTTGCCCCTGTTTGCCAGATGGCCGGGAGTAGTCCCATGGAAATGAGTCGGACCGGATTCGGTCATGAGGTATGAAATGAGCGCAGCAGCATATGTAGGCCGCGTTGGGGGGCTGGGAATCGCACTCGGTGTGGGGATCGCCGTGGCGTCCGGGTGCGGGGTGGCGTGGGCCGATGGCACCGGTTCCTCCGCGGCGTCAGACACACCGTCGTCGACTGCCGATGGACAACAGACCCAAGCATCGGCCGACTCAGGAGTCGGTGGGGCCAAGATGCCGCAACCGTCCTCCCCCACGGGCGTGACGGTCCCGCGCCCGCCAAGCCTGGTGAATCCCTCTCGCGCCCATCGGAATTCGCCGAACGCCAAGCCGCCTGCCCCCGCTGCGTCCAAGCGCCGACCGGCAGCGCCACCGCCGGCATCGGCCGCCGTGACGTCCACGGGAAGCTCCGACAGCCGACAAGCGGCGGCCCCGCAACCGTCGATCAAGAGCGCGGTGCAGACCCAGCCGGCCGTCGCCGCACCGACAGCCGAAACAGTCGCGTCGGCCGTGGTCAAGGTACAGCCGGTGGCGGCCGCGGTGGATACGTCCGTCTCGAAGACCACCCAGACGGTTCCGAACGTCGTCAGCGTCGCGCTCGCCGCCTTCGGGCTTGATCCGCTCGCTGCCAACTCACCGCTGGCGCCCGCCGGGTCTCCCACGCTGTGGGGTCTGCTGGCCTGGACCAGACGTGAATTCGAGACGATGGTGTCCCGCCTCCGCAGCGCCGCGCTGGGATCGGTTCCCACGCAAGCGATCTCGACCGCACCTCTGCAAACCCAGTCCGTCGCGGCGGCCGCGGTGGCCACCGGGCCCACCACGACGCCGGTGGCGTGGGTGACAGGCATCGGGACCACCGGCCCCTATCTGCTGAGCCGCACCAACAACACCGCGGCGATGTTCGGCATCGCGGGCACGGACCTCGGCATCATGTGGGACAACGGGATCGCCGACAACCCGGCCACCCCGGTCAACGAACATCAGGTTCTGATGGCGTTCGGGGACACGTTCAGCGGCACCGGGCAGACGGGCATCTGGCGCTCCAACACGCTGCTGCGCAGTTCGGATCAAGTGCTTGCCGACGGTATCAGCGTGGCACCGGGCCAGGTGGGCAACGTCTTCAGCGGCTCACCGCTGTCGAGCCCCAACTTCTCCAAGCAGATCATCAACAGCCCGGGCTATATCGGCCCGCTGGGGTCGGAGGTCACCATCATTCCGACATCCGGAGTCTCGGTGCCCTACAACAACACCTATGGTTCGCGTCAGTACGTGAGCTTCATGTCGGTGAAGTCCTGGGACACCCCCGGGCGATGGACCACGAACTACTCGGCCATTGCCTACTCCGACGACAACGGTCAGACGTGGACCGTCGCACCGTCGTCGATCCGCTCGGCTGCGTCGTACCGCACGACGACCGGGTACGTCTCGGGCAACCAGAATTTCCAGCAGAGTGCCTTCGTCCGACCGCCGGCCGGATCGGCCGACGCCGGCTACGTCTACGCCTTCGGCACGCCGTCAGGCCGCGGCGGAACCGTTTACCTGTCACGCGTGCAGCAGGCGAACATTGCGGACCAAACCAAGTACGAGTACTGGAATGGGACCTCCTGGGTGGCCAACAAGCCGTCGGCGGCGACGCCCATCTTGCCGGCGACCACCACAGCCAGTACTGGTTTGTTGGGCTGGTTCAGCAGCCTGTTCGGCGGCAGCAAGAAGACCTATCCCAGCGCCGGTGAGATGTCCGTGTAGTACAACACCTATCTCAACAAGTACGTGATGATGTACGCGGACAACAACAACAACGTCGTGATGCGCACGGCCGACCGGCCGGAGGGTCCGTGGTCGGGTCCGACGACGCTGGTGACGTCGACGCAGTACCCGGGTCTCTATGCGCCCATGATGGATCCCTGGTCGACCGGGCAGGACATCTACTGGAACATGTCGATGTGGGGCGACTACAACGTCCTACTGATGCACACCAAGCTCGCGTGATCTCGGCAGGTGGGTCTTTGGTGGGCGCGGACGGTATCGAACCGCCGACCGCTGGTGTGTAAAACCAGAGCTCTACCACTGAGCTACGCGCCCGTGCCCGGGGGAGGTTACACGGCCGCCAGCGCCTGCGTCCAAACCGATTGATCGCGCGCCTCGCCGGGCTCCTTGCACTCGGCGAACCGGATGACACCGTCGCGGTCGATCACGAAGGTCCCCCGATTGGCAAAGCCGGCGTCGGCGTTGAACACCCCGTAGGCCTGGGCGACGGCACCGTGCGGCCAGAAGTCGGAGAGCACCGGAAATCCGAATCCGCTCTGGGTGGCCCAGACCTTGTGCGTCGGCGGCGGCCCGACCGAGATCGCCAGCGTGGCGGTGTCGTCGTTGTCGAACTCGGGCAAGTGGTCGCGCACATAATCGAGCTCGCCCTGGCAGATGCCGGTGAACGCGAGCGGGAAGAACACCAGCAGCACGTTCTTTTTGCCGCGGAAGTCACTGAGCGTGACCGGCTGACCGTTCTGGTCTTTCAGCGTGAAGTCAGGGGCTTGCGCTCCGACCGCACCTGTCACGAGTGCCTCCCGGCCGCCTTCGATTTCGGCTGCACCAGTCGGCTCGCGATCCAATCCCCCAGATTGGCCGACGACGTCTGCATCAGTCCCGCGGTCGGCGCCGACTCGGCGATCTCGGCGGGCTGCACGTGGCCCGGCTTGCCGGTCTTGGGTGTCACCACCCAGATGATGCCGTCGTCGGCCAGCGGCGCGATCGCATCCATCAGTCGATCGACCAGGTCACCGTCGCCGTCGCGCCACCACAGCAGGACCACGTCGACGACCTCATCGGCATCCTCGTCGAGCAGTTCCCCGCCGCTGGCGTCCTCGACGTCCGCCCTGATGTCGTCGTCGGTGTCCTCGTCCCAGCCCAGCTCCTGCACGACCTGGTCTTTCTGGATGCCCAGCTTCTGGGCGTAGTTCGGGGGGCCACCCTCCGCGACCACGGTCGGAACCTCCTTGGAATCAGGGTCGGCTGTCTACGGCCTATCGTCGCACGACGACGACAATTACTCGCCGTGCGGTGCGAATCAATAGGTCGCGTCGCACAAGCTCAACGCATTCGACCTGGTGTCGTTGAGACTTTGGATGGTCTGGTTGAACTCCGCCGGGCCCGCGTGACCGGTGATCGCTCTCGCTGTCGCATGTGCACCGTCTACCCAATCCTTGAACGCAGCCTTCAGCTCGTCAGGGATCGCGTCGGTGATGCTGCCTGCGACGGCGTCGGCGCTCTTGTTCAGCGCATCGACCGCCGGGCCCTCGGTGGTCGCGATGTCGGGGGTGGCCTGGTTGAACGCGCTCACGTAGGCGTTGACGGCGTCGATCGCATCGGCGCTGGACGTCGACAGCGTCTCGCATGTGTCGTGCATGGCCTGCGTCGTCACCGACGCCTGCCGTTCGGACTCCCGAGCGCTGGACGAGGCGGCCGACTCGGAGGCCGACACGGACATCGAGGTGCGGAAGGCCGGCGCGTCGCGCGAGTTGGCCGACGGCTCGCCGCCGGTGACGCTGGTGCAGCCCACCACGCCGGCCAGCACGGCCGCCGCGCTGCCGACCAGCAGCCCGCCGATCCGCAATCTGCGCGCATGTATGATCAGCACCCCGGCAGGTTACCGGGTAAGGGCCCTGCTCGGCGCGCCGCGAAGAATTCACCAACCGCACGGTTGACTACTCGTCGGTACTGGCTCGATTGCGGCACGATAGAAGTCGGACGGTGCAAAACCTGCACCTCCTACTAAGGAGCTGAAGTTGACCACCGAGTTCGCGCGCCACGACCTGGCTCAAAACTCAAGCAGCCCAAATGATTCCGATCGAGTACGGGTGATCCGCGAAGGCGTCGCGTCATATCTGCCCGATATCGACTCCGAGGAGACCTCGGAATGGCTGGAGTCGTTCGACGACCTGCTGGCCCGCTCGGGCCCGGCCCGGGCGCGCTATCTGATGCTGCGCTTGCTGGAGCGCGCCGGTGAGCAGCGCGTCGCGATACCGGCGTTGACCTCCACCGACTACGTCAACACCATTCCCACCGAGCTGGAGCCGTGGTTCCCCGGCGACGAGGACCTCGAGCGCCGCTACCGCGCCTGGATCCGCTGGAACGCCGCGATCATGGTGCACCGCGCGCAGCGGCCGGGCGTCGGCGTCGGCGGGCACATCTCCACCTATGCCTCGTCGGCCGCGCTGTACGAGGTCGGCTTCAACCACTTCTTCCGCGGCAAGGCCCACCCGGGTGGCGGCGACCAGATCTTCATCCAGGGCCACGCCTCCCCCGGCATCTACGCCCGCGCCTTCCTCGAAGGCCGGCTCACCGCCGACCAGCTCGACGGCTTCCGCCAGGAACACAGCCACCCCGGCGGCGGGCTGCCGTCCTACCCACACCCGCGGCTGATGCCGGACTTCTGGGAGTTCCCAACGGTGTCGATGGGCCTGGGCCCGATGAACGCGATCTATCAGGCGCGGTTCAACCACTACCTGCACGACCGCGGCATCAAGGACACCTCCGATCAGCACGTGTGGGCGTTCCTCGGTGACGGCGAGATGGACGAGGCCGAGAGCCGCGGCCTGGCCCACGTCGCCGCGCTGGAAGCGCTCGACAACCTCACGTTCGTCATCAACTGCAACCTGCAGCGCCTCGACGGGCCGGTGCGCGGCAACGGCAAGATCATCCAGGAGCTGGAGTCCTTCTTCCGCGGTGCGGGCTGGAACGTCATCAAGGTGGTGTGGGGCCGCGAGTGGGACGCCCTACTGCACGCCGACAAGGACGGCGCGCTGGTGAACCTGATGAACACCACGCCCGACGGTGATTACCAGACCTATAAGGCCAACGACGGCGCGTATGTGCGCGACCAGTTCTTCGGCCGCGACCCGCGGACCAAGGCCCTGGTGGCCGATATGAGCGACAGCGAGATCTGGAACCTCAAGCGTGGCGGGCATGACTACCGCAAGGTCTATGCCGCCTACCGCGCGGCGATGGAGCACAAGGGCCAGCCGACGGTCATTCTGGCCAAGACCATCAAGGGCTACTCGTTGGGTGCCCACTTCCAGGGCCGCAACGCCACCCACCAGATGAAAAAGCTTGCCCTGCAAGACCTCAAGGATTTCCGCGACGCCATCCGCATCCCGGTGTCGGACGAGCAACTCGAGGAGAACCCCTACCTGCCGCCGTACTACCACCCCGGCCCAGAGGCTCCGGAGATCCGTTACCTCATCGACCGGCGCCGGGCCCTGGGCGGCTTCCTGCCGGAACGCCGCACCAAGACCAAGGTGCTCCCACTGCCGTCGCGCGATGTGTACAAGGCGCTGAAGAAGGGGTCCGGCCAGCAACAGGTGGCCACCACCATGGCCACCGTGCGCACGTTCAAAGAGCTGTTGCGCGACAAGGAGATCGGCAAACGGATCGTGCCGATCATTCCCGACGAGGCGCGCACCTTCGGCATGGACTCCTGGTTCCCGAGCCTGAAGATCTACAACCGCAACGGCCAGCTGTACACCGCCGTCGACGCCGAATTGATGTTGGCGTACAAGGAAAGTGAAGTCGGCCAGATCCTGCACGAGGGCATCAACGAGGCCGGCTCGACGGCGTCGTTCACCGCGGTGGGCACGTCCTACTCCACGCACAACGAGCCGATGATCCCGATCTACATCTTCTATTCGATGTTCGGGTTCCAGCGCACCGGCGACGGATTGTGGGCGGCCGCCGATCAGATGGCCCGCGGCTTCGTGCTCGGCGCGACGGCCGGGCGCACCACGCTGACCGGCGAAGGCCTGCAGCATGCGGACGGGCACTCGCTGCTGCTCGCTGCGACCAACCCTGCTGTAGTGGCCTACGACCCGGCGTTCGCCTACGAGATCGCGTACATCGTGGAAAGCGGCCTGGCGCGGATGTACGGCGAGGACCCGGAGAACGTCTACTTCTACATCACCATCTACAACGAGCCCTACGCCCAGCCGCCGGAGCCGGAGAACTTCGACCCCGAAGGCCTGCTGCGCGGCATGTATCGCTACCGGGCGGCCGGCGAGAAGCGCACCAACGTCGCGCAGATCCTGGCCTCCGGCGTGGCGATGCCCGAGGCCCTGCGCGCCGCCGACCTGCTGGCCGAGCGCTGGGACGTCGCCGCCGACGTCTGGTCGGTGACCAGCTGGGGTGAGCTCAACCGCGACGGCGTCGAGGTCGAGAAGGAGCTGCTGCGCCACCCGGACCGGCAGGCCCGGACGCCCTACGTGACGCAGGCGCTGGCCGATACCGCAGGCCCGGCCGTCGCCGTGTCGGACTGGATGCGTGCGGTGCCCGAGCAGATCCGCCCGTGGGTGCCCAACACCTACGTCACGCTGGGCACCGACGGGTTCGGTTTCTCCGACACCCGGCCCGCGGCCCGGCGGTACTTCAACACCGACGCCGAGTCGGTGGTGGTGGCGGTGCTGGAGGCGCTGGCCCGCGACGGCGAGATCGACCCGTCGGTGGCGATCGCGGCAGCCAAGGAGTACCGGATCGACGACGTGATGGCCGCCGAGGTCTCCTACGTCGACACCGGCAGCGCCTAGATAGCGGCCCCTACCCCCGTGCATTTGGTGGGAACATCCAGAAAAGCGGCGTAGCTTTTAGGGGTGAGTGACAACCCGCTCGTCGAGCCGCTCCCACCGTCCGCGCTGGAGCTGCTGCAGAACGTGCCGGACTCGACGCTGCGCCGGCTCAAGCAGTACTCCGGCCGGCTGGCCACCCAGGCCGTGCAGGCCATGCACGAGCACCTGCCGTTCTTCGGGGAACTCGAGGCCTCTCAGCGCGCCAGCGTGCAGCTCGTCCTGCAGACCGCGGTGGTCAACTTCGCCGAGTGGATCCGTAACCCGCTGAGCAATGTCGGCTACACCGCCGACGCATTCGCCCTGGTCCCCCAAGACCTCACCCGCCGGATCGCGCTGGCGCAGACCGTCGACATGGTCCGGGTGAGCATGGAGTACTTCGAGGCCGCGGTTCCTGCGCTGGGCCGCAACGACGAGCAGCGCACCGCGCTCTCGATCGGCATCCTGCGCTACAGCCGCGACCTGGCGTTCGCGGCGGCGGCCTCCTACGCCGACGCTGCTGAGGCACGCGGCTCCTGGGACAGCCGGATGGAGGCCAGCGTCGTCGACGCCGTCGTCCGCGGCGACACCGGCCAAGAGTTGCTGTCCCGGGCCGCCGCCCTGAACTGGGACACCACCGCCCCGGCGACCGTCGTCGTCGGCACCCCGCCGGCAGGCCGGGAGGAACTCGCCAGCGAGGACGTCCGCGACATCGCCGCCCGGCACGGCCGCTCGGCCCTGGCCGACGTGCACGGCACCTGGCTGATCGGCATCATCTCCGGGCCCCTGGCGCCCACCGACAAATTCTTCAACGACCTCATCAATGCGTTCTCCGACAGTCCGGTGGTAATCGGGCCGACCGCACCCATGCTGACCGCGGCGTATCACAGTGCCAGTGAGGCGATCTCGGGGATGAACGCCGTCGTCGGCTGGAGCGGCGCCCCGCGGCCGGTCCTGGCCCGCGAGCTTTTGCCCGAACGGGCGCTACTCGGCGACACCTCGGCGGTGGCCGCGTTGCACACCGAGATCATGCGGCCGCTCGCCGACGCCGGGCCGGCCCTCACCGAGACCCTCGACGCGTACCTCGACAGCGGCGGCGCGATCGAAGCTTGCGCCCGGAAATTGTTCGTTCATCCAAACACCGTGCGCTACCGCCTCAAGCGGATCACGGACTTCACCGGCCGCGATCCCACCCTGCCGCGCGATGCTTACGTGCTGCGAGTGGCGTCCACCGTCGGCCGCCTCGGCTACCCGGCGCCCATCAATACCACGGCAAATAGTTCTGTTGCCCAACTCACACCGCCGTTGGTCGGAAGCCCCGGAAACGTCTGATAAGAGGAATAGATCGCGGCCAGATATCGATGGAGTCGCATCACATGCACTTTTGTGGGACCCCCACAAAAACATAAGACGAGGTTCATAATCTCTTACACCGTGCAAATCCGGTTTCACAATGTTTTCTTAATGAGTGCCCCAAGAACCCGTGATTGCGTTGCTGGCCCCTGGCCAGGGTTCGCAGACCCCCGGCATGCTCGAGCCCTGGCTGGAGCTGCCCGGCGCGGCCGATCAGATCAAGACCTGGTCGGATATCGCCGGTCTGGACCTTGCCCGCCTGGGGACCACGGCATCTGCTGACGAGATCACCGACACTGCGGTCACCCAGCCGCTGGTCGTGGCAGCGACCCTGCTGGCCAACGCCGAGCTGACCAAGCGCGGCACCCTGGCCGGCCGCAAGACCGTCGTCGCAGGCCACTCCGTCGGCGAGATCGCGGCCTACGCGATCGCGGGCGTCATCTCCGCCGACGATGCGGTCAAGCTGGCCGCCGTCCGCGGCGCCGAAATGGCCAAGGCCTGCGCCATCGAGCCGACCGGCATGTCCGCCATCCTGGGTGGGGACGAGGCCGAGGTCTTGGAAGCGCTGGCACGTCTTGACCTGATCCCCGCCAACCGCAACGCCGCAGGTCAGATCGTGGCGGCCGGAGCGGTCGCGGCTCTGGAGAAGCTGGCCGAGGATCCGCCGGCCAAGGCCCGGGTGCGCCAGCTGGCCACCGCAGGCGCATTCCACACCCACTACATGGCTTCCGCGCTCGACGGGTATGCGGCAGCAGCGGCCGAGGTTGCGACCAACGAGCCGACGACCGCGCTGCTGAGCAACGCCGACGGTCAGCCGGTATCTTCTGCGGCGGACGCGATGGAGAAGCTCGTCGCGCAACTCACCCGCCCGGTGCGCTGGGATCTGTGCACCGACACCATGCGGCAGCTCTTTGAGGACGCAGAGGGCAGCGCGATCGTCGAGTTCCCGCCCGCGGGGACTCTGGCCGGGATCGCCAAACGAGAACTTCGGGGGGTCGCCAATCGTGCGATCAAGACACCCGCAGACCTGGACGGACTCGCCGAGCTCTAACCGGCTACACCCATCCAGGACAACCACATAGCAAGCGTTTCACCCAAGTAGCACAACCGATTACGAAGGAGCCACCGTGCCCGCCTCTCAGGAAGAAATCATCGCCGGCCTCGCCGAGATCATCGAAGAAGTGACCGGCATCGAGCCGTCTGAGGTCACCCCGGAGAAGTCGTTCGTCGACGACCTGGACATCGACTCGCTGTCGATGGTGGAGATCGCCGTTCAGACCGAGGACAAGTACGGCGTGAAGATCCCCGACGAGGACCTCGCCGGTCTGCGCACCGTCGGTGACGTCGTCTCCTACATCCAGAAGCTCGAGGAAGAGAACCCCGAGGCTGCTGCCGCCCTGCGCGAGAAGTTCGCAGCAGAATGACCAGGCCTTCCACTGCTAACGGCGGTTTTCCCTCCGTCGTGGTGACCGCCGTCGAGGCCACCACGGCTCTTGCTGCGGACATCGAGAGCACGTGGAAGGGCCTGCTGGCCGGCGAAAGCGGTATTCGCGAGCTCACCGATGACTTCGTCACCAAATGGGACCTGCCAGTGCGTATCGGCGGTCACCTGGTCGACAACATCGACGAGCACATGACCCGCATCGATATGCGCCGCATGTCCTACGTGCAGCGGATGTCGAAGCTGCTGTCGGGCCGGTTGTGGGAGACCGCGGGCAAGCCCGAGGTCGACCCCGACCGGTTCGCGGTGGTCATCGGTACCGGTCTGGGTGGCGGCGAGAAGATCGTCGAGACCTACGACGCGATGAACGAGGGCGGGCCCCGCAAGGTGTCCCCGCTCGCCGTTCAGATGATCATGCCGAACGGCGCCGCTGCGGTGGCCGGTCTGGAGCTGGGCGCGCGCGCCGGGGTCATCACCCCGGTGTCCGCCTGCTCCTCCGGTTCCGAGGCGATCGCCCACGCGTGGCGTCAGATCGTCATGGGTGACGCCGACTTCGCCGTCTGTGGTGGCGTGGAAGGTGGCATCGAGGCACTGCCCATCGCGGCGTTCTCGATGATGCGCGCCATGTCGACCCGCAACGACGACCCGGCCGGGGCCTCACGCCCGTTCGACAAGGACCGTGACGGCTTCGTGTTCGGTGAGGCCGGCGCGATGATGATCATCGAGACCGAGGAGCACGCCCTGGCCCGCGGTGCCAAGCCGCTGGCTCGGCTCATGGGTGCCGGCATCACCTCGGACGCCTTCCACATGGTGGCCCCGGCGCCGGACGGCCTGCGGGCCGGCCAGGCGATGAAGCGGGCGATGGAGACGGCGGGCTTGTCCCCCAAGGACATCAGCCACGTCAACGCCCATGCCACGGCAACCCCGATCGGTGACACCGCTGAGGCCAACGCCCTGCGGGTGGCCGGTGTGGGACACGCCGCGGTGTACGCACCGAAGTCGGCCCTGGGCCACTCGATCGGTGCGGTCGGTGCGCTGGAATCCATCCTCACCGTGCTGGCACTGCGTGACGGCGTCATCCCGCCGACACTGAACTACGAGACACCGGATCCGGAGATCGACCTGGATGTCGTTGCGGGAGAACCGCGTTACGGCGACTACCAGTACGCGATCAACAACTCATTCGGGTTCGGAGGGCACAACGTCGCGATCGCCTTCGGGCGGTACTGACACCGTTCCGGGGGGAAAGGACTAGCAGGAAGCAATGGCAGGGTTGACTCGTCTGTCGACGGGGAACGGCTTCCCCAACGTGGTCGTCACCGGCGTTGCGATGACGACCGCCCTGGCATCCGATGCCGACAGCACCTGGAAGAAGCTGTTGGACGGGCAGAGCGGTATCCGGCTTCTCAACGACGAGTTCGTCGAGAAGTACGACCTGCCGGTGCGAATCGGTGGGCATCTGGTCGAGGAGTTCGACGGCGAGCTGACTCGCGTCGAACTTCGTCGGCTGTCTTACCTGCAGAAGATGTCCACGGTCCTGAGTCGGCGGGTCTGGCAGAACGCCGGCTCCCCCGAGGTGGATCCCAAGCGGTTGATGGTGTCGATCGGCACCGGCATGGGATCCACCGAGGAATTGGTGTTCGCCTATGACGGGATGCGGGCCAAAGGGCTGAAAGCGGTTTCGCCGCTTGCGGTTCAGATGTACATGCCCAACGCCGCCGCGGCGGCTGTCGGCCTGGAGCTGAAGGCCAGGGCCGGGGTCATCACCCCGGTCTCGGCCTGCGCTTCGGGCTCGGAGGGCATCGCGCAGGCATGGCGGCAGATCGTTCTCGGCGAAGCCGACATCGCGGTGTGCGGTGGCGTCGAGACCAGGATCGAGGCCGTGCCGATCGCAGGCTTCGCTCAGATGCGAATTGTCTTGTCCACCACCAACGACGATCCGGCCGGGGCATGCCGGCCGTTCGACAAGGACCGTAACGGGTTCGTCTTCGGTGAGGGCGGTGCGCTCATGGTCATCGAAACCGAAGAGCACGCCAAGGCCCGCGGGGCCAACATCCTCGCGCGCATCATGGGGGCAGGCATCACCTCGGACGGGTACCACATCGTGGCGCCCGACCCGAACGGTGAGCAGGCGGGTCATGCGATCACACGGGCAATCCAGCTCGCGGGTCTCGAGCCCTCCGATATCGATCACATCAATGCCCATGCGACCGGCACCCAGGTGGGCGACGTCGCGGAAGGCAAGGCAATAAACAATGCGCTCGGCAATCACCGGCCGGCCGTCTACGCGCCGAAGTCGGCGTTGGGCCACTCGGTGGGCGCTGTCGGCGCGGTGGAGTCGATCCTCACCGTGCTGGCGCTGCGGGACGGCGTCGTGCCGCCCACGCTCAATCTGCGCAACCTCGATCCGGAGATCGATCTGGACGTGGTGGCCGGCGAACCCCGGCCAGGCAACTACCAGTACGCGATCAACAACTCGTTCGGATTCGGTGGTCACAACGTCGCGATCGCCTTCGGGAAGTACTGAAATCCTCAGACTCGAAGCATCCGCGCACACATGGAGGTTTAGATGACGATCATGGCCCCTGAGACGGTCGGCGAATCACTCGACCCGCGCGACCCGCTGCTGCGGCTGTCCACGTTCTTCGACGACGGCAGCGTGCAGCTGCTGCATGAGCGTGACCGCTCCGGTGTGCTCGCCGCCGCCGGCAGCGTCAACGGTGTGCGCACGATCGCCTTCTGCACCGACGGCACCGTCATGGGTGGCGCCATGGGCGTGGAGGGCTGCCAGCACATCGTCAACGCCTACGACACCGCCATCGAGGAGCAGAGCCCGATCGTGGGCATCTGGCACTCCGGCGGCGCCCGCCTCGCCGAAGGTGTCAAGGCGCTGCACGCCGTGGGCCTGGTCTTCGAAGCGATGATCCGCGCGTCGGGTTACATCCCGCAGATCTCGGTCGTGGTCGGCTTCGCCGCCGGCGGCGCCGCATACGGCCCGGCCCTGACCGACGTCGTGATCATGGCCCAGGAGGGCCGGGTGTTCGTCACCGGCCCCGACGTGGTGCGCAGCGTGACCGGCGAGGACGTCGACATGGCTTCCCTCGGCGGGCCCGACACCCACCACAAGAAGTCCGGTGTCTGTCATATCGTCGCCGACTCCGAGCTCGACGCCTACGAGCGCGGCCGCCGGTTGGTCGGATTGTTCTCTCAGCAGGGTCATTTCGACCGCAGCAAGGCCGAGGCCGGGGATTCCGACCTGCACGCGCTGCTGCCGGAATCGGCTCGCCGCGCCTACGACGTGCACCCGTTGGTCGAGGCGCTGCTCGACGCCGACACCCCATTCGAGGAATTCCAGGGCAAGTGGGCGCCGTCGATCGTCGTCGGCCTGGGCCGGCTGTCCGGGCGCACCGTCGGCGTGATCGCCAACAACCCGCTGCGCCTCGGCGGCTGCCTGAACTCCGAAAGTGCCGAGAAGTCAGCACGTTTCGTGCGCCTGTGCGACGCCTTCGGCATTCCGCTGGTGGTCGTCGTCGACGTGCCCGGTTATCTGCCCGGCGTGGATCAGGAGTGGGGCGGCGTGGTCCGTCGCGGCGCGAAGCTGCTGCACGCCTTCGGTGAGGCCACCGTTCCGCGGGTCACGCTGGTGACGCGAAAGATCTACGGCGGGGCCTACATTGCGATGAACTCGCGGTCACTGGGTGCCACCAAGGTGTTCGCCTGGCCGGACGCCGAGGTTGCGGTGATGGGTGCGAAGGCCGCGGTCGGCATCCTGCACAAGAAGAAGCTGGCCGCCGCACCGGATCACGAACGCGAAGCGCTGCACGAGGAATTGGCCGCCGAGCACGAGCGGATCGCCGGCGGTGTGGACAGCGCGGTCGAGATCGGCGTGGTCGACGAGAAGATCGACCCGGCGCACACCCGCAGCAAGCTGACGCAGGCACTCGCCGAGGCCCCGGCCCGGCGCGGGCGGCACAAGAACATCCCGCTGTAAGTCAGGCGCGGGCCAGAAGTTCGTCGGCCACGTCCAACGCCCGGGCGCGGTCGGCCTCGACCAGCCCGATCCGGGTGCGTCGATCGACGATGTCATCGGCGCTCAGCGCGCCCTCATGGGTGACCGCGAACTCGAATTCCGCACGGGTAACGTCGATTCCGTCGGCCACCGCATCAGTGGGCCGCTCACACCGGGCTGAGGCGATCACGTTGGGTGACTCCGCACCGTAGCGCGCCACCAGCGAGCCCGGCAGATCAGTCGTGGTGCGCAGCGTCGCAACAGGATTGGCGGCCGCACCCACCAACGGTAGGTTCCGGGTCCGACACGGCTGGGCCGTCATCGCCCGGTCGGCCAGCGCACGGTCGAGGACGTCCTCGGCCATGTGCCGGTATTCGGTGAGCTTGCCGCCGACGACGCTGAACACACCGTTGGAGGATTCGATCACCGCGTGGTCGCGCGACAAGTCAGAGGTTCTGCCCTCCCCTGTGTCGATCAAGGGGCGCAACCCCGCGTATGCGCCCTTGACGTCGGCGGTCGTCAACGCGGTTCCCAGCGCCGTGTTGACGGTGTCGAGCAGGAAGCCGATCTCGCCCGGAGTCGGTTCCGGCACATCGGGAATCGGGCCGGGCGCATCCTCATCGGTCAAGCCGAGGTAGACGCGGCCGAGCTGTTCGGGCATCGCGAACACGAACCGGTTGATCTCGCCGGGGATCGGAATGGTCAGCGCCGCAGTCGGATTCCCGAAGGAGGCGGCGTCGAACACCAGGTGTGTTCCCCGGCTGGGGCGCAGCTTGATCGCGGCGTCCACCTCGCCGGCCCACACCCCGGTCGCGTTGATGACCGCGCGGGCATTGACGTCCAGCGATTCGCCGGTCAGTTCGTCGACCAATCGCACCGAGGTGCCGCTGGCAGCCGCCGCCGACACCCGGGTCAGGATCCGCGCGCCATGCTGAGCGGCGGTGCGGGCGACCGCAACCACCAATCGGGCGTCGTCGATCAGTTGGCCGTCATAGGCCAGCAGGCCACCGTCGAGACCCTCGCGTCGGACGGTGGGCACCATCGCCAGTGCCTGCGGAACGCCGACCCGCCGCGACCGCGGCAGGGTCGACGACGTGGTGCCGGCCATAATCCGCAACGCATCGCCGGCCATGAAACCTGTTCTGATCAAGGCACGTTGGCTGCGACCCATCGAGGGCAGCAGCGGAACCAGCTGCGGCATGGCGCTCACCAGATGCGGCGCGTTGCGGGTCATCAGGATGCCGCGCTCGATCGCGCTGCGCCGGGCGATGCCGACGTTGCCGGTGGCCAGGTAGCGCAGGCCGCCGTGCACGAGCTTGGAGCTCCACCGGCTCGTACCGAAAGCCAGGTCGTGCTTTTCGACCAGCAGCACTGACAGGCCGCGGCTGGCCGCGTCGAGCGCGATGCCGGTGCCGGTGATACCGCCGCCGATCACGACGACGTCAACGCGGGCACCGTCACCGAGCTCCATCAGGTCAGTGGCGCGGCGTCCGGCATTGAGGGCGGTCAGGTCACTCATGGGGCGAGGTATCCGTTCAGTGCATGTGACAGTTCGACGCTCAGCGCGTCGGCGTCGAGGATGGGTTCGACGATCTGGGCGGACTGGATTGCGGACTGGCCGATCAACAGCACCATCGCCGACAACTGGCGGACATCGCCGGCCCGCACGCTGCCGTCGGCCTGAGCGTCCCGCAGCGCGTCGACGAGCAAGTCGATGAGGATCTGCTGGCTGGTACCCAGCCGTCCGGCGATGTAGGTCATCGCCAAGTCGGGGGCCGATCGCAGCACCGACGTGATCAGTTCGTCGTCACGCAGGCGGCGTGCCACCTCGACGATCCGCTCGACCAGGCCGGTTCGACCCGGCTGGGTGGCCGGCACGGCGCGCCAGGTACCGGTGATTCGCTCAGTGAGCAGCGACGCGACGATCGTGCGGGTGTCTGGCCAGCGGCGATACACCGTCGGACGGCTGACGCCGGCACGACGGGCGATCTCGGCCAGCGTGACGCGCTCGACCCCGAAGTCCCGGACACAGCTGGCCGCGGCGGCCATGATCCGGTCGCCGATGTCCACCGATTCGTCGTTACTGATTGACAGCATCTGTAATACTGTAACGCATGAGCGACGATGCCCGCACCCTTGTTCCCCCGATGTCCTGGAACGCCTGGGGTGATCCGGAGGCCGCCAAACCCCTGTCCGACGGCATCAAGGCACTGCTCGAGCAGGCACTGGGCGTGACGGCGAGCGAAATCCCGGCCCCGGCCATCGATGAGGTAGAGGTGCGACCGTCGGCGTTGGCGGACGCGCACCGCGACGCCCTCACCGAGTTCGTCGGAGCCGAGTACGTCCGGACCGATGATCATGATCGCCTGCTGTATGCGGGCGGCAAGTCGACGCTGGATCTGTTGCGCCGCAAGCAAACTCATCAGGATGCCCCCGATGCAGTCCTGCTTCCCGGCAACGAGGACGAGATCGCGACGGTGTTGCGCTACTGCTCGCAGCACGGCATCGCAGTCGTGCCGTTCGGCGGCGGTACCAGCGTGGTCGGCGGGCTCGACCCGATTCGCGGTGAATTCGCCGCGGTCATCTCCCTGGACCTGCGCCGGCTTGACGCGCTGCACTCGCTGGACGAGACGTCGATGGAGGCCGAGTTGGGCGCCGGCGTCACCGGGCCGGACGCCGAACGGCTGCTGGGCGAACATGGCTTCTCGCTCGGACACTTCCCGCAGAGCTTCCGGTTCGCCACCATCGGCGGATATGCGGCCACCCGGTCCTCGGGACAGGATTCGGCGGGCTACGGCAGGTTCAACGACATGATCCGAGGGCTGACGGTGGTCACCCCGGTCGGCGTCCTCGACCTCGGCCGCGCGCCGGAGACCGCAGCCGGACCCGATCTGCGTGAGCTGTTCTCCGGGTCTGAGGGCGTTTTCGGTGTGATCACCCGCGTGCGCCTTCGGGTGCACCCGGTCCCGGAGACCACGCGCTACGAGGCGTGGTCGTTCCCCGACTTCGCCACCGGCGCGGCCGCTTTGCGTGCAGTGACCCAGATCGGCACCGGCCCGACCGTGCTGCGGTTGTCCGACGAGGCCGAGACCGGCGTGAACCTGGCGACGACCGGCAACATCGGCGAGCAGAGCATCACCGGCGGGTGTCTGGCACTCACCTTGTTCGAGGGAAGCGCCGCGCACACCGAGAGCCGGCACGCCGAAACCCGCGCGGTGCTGGAGGCCCAGGGCGGGACGTCGTTGGGTGAGGCCCCGGCGCGCGCGTGGGAGCACGGCCGCTTCGACGCCCCCTATCTGCGCGACTCGCTGCTGGCCGCGGGCACGTTGTGCGAGACGCTCGAGACGGCCACCACGTGGGCCAACCTGGCCACACTTAAGACAGCGGTGACCGAAGCGCTGACGAACTCGCTTGCCGAAAGCGGCACGCCCGCCTTGGTGATGTGCCACATTTCGCATGTGTACCCGACCGGCGCATCGCTCTACTTCACGGTGGTCGCCGGCCAGCGCGGCGATGTCGCCGAACAATGGCTGGCCGCGAAAGTCGCTGCGTCGAACGCGATTTCACGCGCCGGTGGGACCATCACCCACCACCACGCGGTCGGGGCCGATCACCGGCCGTGGATGGCCGCGGAAATCGGCGAGTTGGGCGTGAAGGTGCTGCAGGCCGTGAAGAAGGCGGTCGATCCGGCGGGAATCCTGAACCCGGGCAAGCTGATTCCATGATCTCCCGCGTCACTGTCCTGACGAACCCCAAATCGGGTCACGGTAATGCACCCCATGCCGGGGAGCTGGCGGTGGCCCGCTTCCAGGAGCTCGGCATCGACGTGACCGGGATCGTCGGACGTGACGCCGCCCACGCGCGCCAACTGGTCGACGAGGCGCTGACCCGCGAGACGGACGCGCTGGTCGTGATCGGCGGCGACGGCGTGATCCGCCTGGCGATACAGGCGTTGGCGCGCACTGACATTCCGCTCGGCATCGTGCCGGCCGGCACCGGAAACGACCATGCCCGCGAGTACCGCTTGCCGATGGCCGATCCGGTGGCCGCGGTAAACGTGATCGCGGCCGGATACACCGAAACCGTCGACCTCGGGCACATCAAGGGCGCCGACGGGTCCAGCACCTGGTTCGGAACGGTCGCCGCGACCGGGTTCGACTCACTGGTCAGCGACCGGGTGAACCGCATGAGTTGGCCGCACGGCCGGATGCGGTACAACGTGGCGCTGGTCGCTGAGATCTCTCGGTTGCGGCCCTTGCCTTTTCGACTGGTGCTCGACGGTGAACGCGAGATCGTCGCCGACCTCACGCTGGTGGCGTTCGGCAACACCCGCAGCTACGGCGGCGGCATGCTGATCACTCCGGGCGCTGATCATTCCGACGGGATGCTCGACATCACGATGGTGGGCGCGTCGTCGCGCACGAAACTCATCCGGCTGTTCCCGACGGTGTTCAAGGGCACGCACGTGAACCTCCCCCAGGTCACGACGGCCCGCGCCCGGACGGTCACGGTCGACTCCCCCGGCATCAACGCCTACGCCGACGGCGACTACGTGTGCCCGTTGCCCGCGGAGATCGCCGCGGTTCCGGCTGCTTTGAAAATTATTGTGCCGGAGAAGGTTTAGCGCTCCAACGCCTTCGCGCAACCGTCGAGCACCGCGGCGAAATTCCACGGCAGGAGCTTGGAGCTGAGCGCTTCCATCGCCTTACCACCACCACGGGCCGGATGGGTATACGTGCTCACCCAATCGACGTGGGTGCCGCCGTCTGTGAGGGTGAAGGTCAACGTGCCACCCTCGTGGTCGAACGCCGGAACCGATCCGACGATCAGATAGGTATAGCTGTGCGGCGGGTCGTAGGCGACGATCTCCTCGCGAAACCACAGACCGATGGCGAAGCCTGTTCGGATTGCGCCCAGGCCCGGCGGCGGCGAATCTTTCGCCCACTCGGCCGTCACGATCAGCGGCGCCGACTTGAGATTGACCGGATCGGCCAACCACGCGAAGACCTTGTCGGGCGGCGCGGCGATCGTCTTCTCGACGTGGAGTTGGACCATGCGATCAGGTTAGGGGAACTTGTCACCCCCCGATGGCATGATCGAATGTATGTTCGATGCCGGGTTGGGTTCCGCGAGCGATGCGGGCGTGGTGGATGCCCTCGTCGACTTCGCGCGTAGCGAGGCCCAGGACGCTGCGCGGCGGGTCGCAGCCATCGGCGAGTTGGTAGCGCGGCGCTGCGCAGACAACGAGCACGCGCACTGGGCCTGTGACGAGTGGGATGCCGCGGTCGCCGAGGTGTCGGCGGCGTTGCACATCACTTCCGGTCGGGCTTCGAGCGAGATGTTGATGGCAATGTCGCTGCGGCATCGGTTGCCGAGGGTGGCGGAGCTGTTCGCGGCGGGCGTGTTGAGTTATCGGGTATGTGAGGCGATCACCGATCGCACCTACCTGATCCAAGACCGAGCAACCTGGGCGTTGGTGGACAAGGCGATTGCCGAGGATGCAGTTGCCTGGGGTGCGTTGTCGGCGCTGAAGTTGCAGCGCGCCATCGACTACTGGGTAGATCGTTACGACCCGGGTGCGGTGCGCCGGGTGCGGTCGAGGGCCCGGGATCGCGACGTCGTGGTCGACATGCAGAACGCCCGTGATGGAGTCGTCGAGATTCGGGGCGCGGTGACCGTCGTCGACGGCGCGGTGGTGCAGCGCCGTTTGACGCAGATTGCGTATTCGGTGTGCGAGGACGATCCACGCACCATCGCCCAGCGCCGCTCCGATGCCATGGGCGCCATGGCCGCCGGCGCGGACCGCTTGGCGTGTCTATGCGGCAACCCCGAATGCCCCGCAGCCAGTGACGACGGCCGGGCAGCCAGTGTGGTGGTGCATGTGGTGGCCGAGGCCGAGGCGCTCCAGGAGCAAGCCGATCGCGTCAGCCACGGTGAGCAGCCCGACACCTCATCCGAAGCTGCGAACCGCAGGGCGCCCATTGGGGTGATGACCGGCCATCGGGGCACCGTGCCAACACCGCTGCTGGCCCAGCTCATCAATTCTGGTGCGAAAGTGCGGTACGTACGCCGTCCGAAGAATGAGCCCGAACCGCAGTACCGCCCGTCCACAGCGCTGGATGAATTCGTGCGGATGCGGGACATGACGTGTCGCTTCCCGAATTGCGATGTGCCCGCCGAGTTTTGCGATGTCGACCACACCATCGCCTGGCCGTTCGGCCCGACGCACCCGTCCAACCTGGCCTGTGTGTGCCGAAAACACCATCTGCTCAAGACCTTCTACGCCGGCTGGTCGGATCGTCAACACCCCGACGGCACCATCACGTGGACCTCACCGACCGGACGCACGTACATCACCAGACCCGGCAGTCACCTATTCCTGCCGACGTGGAACACCACCACCGCGGCCCTGCCGCCACCGCAAGGGGAACCGCCACCAACGATCGGCATCATGATGCCCACCCGGCGCAAAACCCGGGCAGCCCAACGCGCTCACCGCATCACAGCCGAGCGCAAACTCAACGACGCCCGCGTCGCCGAACGCACCCGACCCCCACCGTTCTGATCGGTGTGGCTTAGCCGACTCCCCTGCTGAGCCAACTCACCTCGCCGCCGTCACCGCCATCGCGGTACGGCTCGAGCGCCTCATCCCATGCCGTGCCGAGCACGGAGTCGAGCTCAGCGGCCAGCGTGTCGGCGCCCGAGGACATCAGGGTCCGCAGTCGCATCTCGCCAACCATGATGTCGCCGTTGGCACTCATCGTTCCGGCCCACAGACCGAGCTGCGGCGTATGGCAGAACCGCTCGCCGTCCACGCCGGCGCTGGGATCCTCGGTGACCTCGAACCGCAGAACCGACCACGAGCGCAGCGCATTCGCCAGCCGGGCACCGGTGCCGACGGGACCAACCCAGTTGGTCACCGCCCGCAACTGCCCAGGCATCGCCGGCTGTGGGGTCCACTTCAAGTTCGCCCTGGCATTCAGGGTCGACGACAGAGCCCACTCGACATGTGGGCATACCGCTGCGGGAGAGGCGTGGATGTACACCACGCCAGTCGTCGCATCGGCGAACTGGTTCGACGCACGCATCACCTTGCTCCTTCGGCTCTACGAGGGACGTCTTCCCCAACGACCTGGTGTAACCGAGTTGCAATAGTGTCGTGCGTGTCTATTGTGCCTTGTGAGGCCTGTGTTGCGCTAGTGCGGTGCGTACTCTCTCAGAACTTCATCAGAGAGCGCCCGCCAGGCCGGTTTGGCCCACTCGTCGAAATCCCGGTCCGTGAGCACTACCAGCGACAACGCCAGTTCCGGCTCCACCCAGATGAAGGTGCCGGTCTGGCCGAAGTGGCCGAACGTCCGAGGCGAGTTCGCCGAGCCGGTCCAATGCGGCGACTTGTCGTCCCGGATCTCGAAGCCCAGCCCCCAGTCATTGGGCCGCTGCACCCCGAACCCCGGCAGCACCCCGGTCAGGCCCGGGAACTGCACGCTGATCGTCTGCTTGTGCAGCTGAGCCGACACTGTCTTCGGCGCCAGCAGGTCAGCGGCGAACGCCGTCAGATCGGCCACCGTCGACACCCCGCCGAAGCCGGCCGCCTCCGCGCCGCCGTCCAACTCCGATGCGGCCATCCCCAGGGGTTCGAACACCGCCTCGGCCAGATACCGACCGAATTCGATCCCGGACTCGGCTTCGATCGTCTCGGCCAGCACCTGGAAGCCGTAGTTCGAATAGACCCGCCGTTTCCCGGGCTCGGCCATCACCTCCGCCGAATGCATCGAGAGCCCCGAGGCGTGCGACAGCAGATGCCGGACCGTGCTGCCCGGCGGACCCGCGGGGGTGTCCAACTCCACGACGCCCTCTTCGATCGCCACCTGCGCAGCGCGCGCCGCGAGCGGTTTGGTCACCGATGCGAGCCGGAATCGGCGAGCGGTGTCGCCGTACTCGGCCAGGACCCCGGCGCTGCCCACCACTGCGGCGGCGGCGGCCGGGCACGGCCAGTCGGCGATCGAGTCGAGTGGCGTGGCCATCAAGATCAGGCTACGCGGGCGCCGTCAGCAGACCGGTGTAGGCCCGCTCGATCCACTCGTGAACCTCGGCCACCGCAGACGCCGACTCGCGCACCCGTGGCTCTCGCAGCGCCGCCCGCAATACTGTCAGCGCCTCGCGATATCGGCCACGGCGCACAAGCACCGCCCCACGCATCGCAGAATCCACGCCATCGGCAGACTCCAACGCGCGCAAGTAATCGTCGGCCTCATCGAGTTCGCCTGCAGCCAAAGCAATTTCGACCGCACCGCGCAGCAGCCGCGGCAGGTGGCGCGGGTCGGCCTCCTCGATCGCTGCCCGCACCTCGGCCCGCGCGGTGTCCACATCGCCCAGTGCGCAGCGCAATAGCGCCGCACCGGGTTGCGGCACGACACCCGATTCGCGGGCTCGGGCATACGCCGCGAACGCTCCGTCGATATCACCGCGACGGCGCCGGAGTTCACCGAGCTGGTAGTACGCCTCACCGGCGGCCGCCGGTGCTGCGCCAACCAACGTCATCGCGCGCAGCACCGCGGAGCGTTCGGCCGCGAGATCGCTGTCGTCGCTCACTACGGCGACGACCGTTTCCAGATAGGTCAGTCGAACGGAGGCGGGGCTGTCCGGCGCCTCGGCCAGCAGTCCGCGCGCCCGACTGATCCACGCCTGCCCGACGGATACCTCACCCCGCGACAACCACGCCGACCCCAGTTCGACCGCCTTGCCCGCGGCCGCATTGGGATCGGTTCGCGCCAACCGGACGTAGACGAGTTCACCGACCCGCATCGCCTCGCGTTGGTGGCCGAGCCGCAACGCAGATGTCGCCATCGCATCGAGATCGTCAAGCGCCAACGGACCCACGGCGCCGGCGCGGGAGAACGCCGCATAGCTGGTTTCGAAGTCGCCGCGGCGGTAGGCGGCACGGGCCGTGATCAGCAGGTCGGCCTGGGTGTGAAGGATCGCGGTAAGCAAGTCTTCACCGTATCGCCCGAGCGGGACACGCACGGCGCATTCGGTATCCCCCGCGCTAGTGTTTGGCCCATGAGCCAGACAGTGCGCGGTGTGATCTCGCGATCCAAGAAACAGCCCGTCGAGTTGGTCGACATCGTGATCCCCGACCCCGGCCCGGGTGAGGTGGTTGTCGACATCATCGCCTGCGGGGTGTGCCACACCGATCTGACTTACCGCGAAGGCGGCATCAACGACGAGTACCCCTTCCTGCTCGGCCACGAGGCCGCCGGCACCGTCGAAGCGATCGGCGAGGGCGTCACCAACGTCGAACCCGGTGACTTCGTCATCCTCAACTGGCGTGCGGTGTGCGGGCAATGCCGGGCGTGCAAACGCGGCCGCCCGCACCTGTGCTTCAACACCCACAACGCCGCCCAGAAGATGACCCTGACCGACGGCACCGAACTGACCCCCGCCCTGGGCATCGGCGCCTTCGCCGACAAGACCCTGGTCCACGAAGGCCAGTGCACCAAGGTCGATCCCGAAGCCGACCCCGCCGTCGCCGGCCTGCTGGGCTGCGGGGTGATGGCCGGCCTGGGTGCCGCGATCAACACCGGTGCGGTCACCCGCGACGACACCGTGGCCGTCATCGGGTGCGGCGGCGTCGGTGACGCCGCGATCGCCGGGGCCGCGCTGGTCGGTGCGAAGAAGATCATCGCCATCGACATGGACAACAAGAAACTCCAGTGGGCGCGCGAGTTCGGCGCCACCCACATCATCAATGCCAAGGAGCTCGACGTCGTCGAGACCCTGCAAGACCTGACCGACGGGTTCGGCGCCGATGTCGTGATCGACGCCGTCGGCCGCCCGGAGACCTGGAAGCAGGCCTTCTACGGCCGCGACCTCGCCGGAACCGTTGTCCTGGTGGGTGTTCCGACCCCCGATATGACACTCGAGATGCCGCTGGTCGACTTCTTCTCCCGCGGCGGATCGTTGAAGTCCTCGTGGTACGGCGACTGCCTGCCCGAACGCGACTTCCCCACCCTGATCAGCCTCTACCGCCAAGGTCGGCTCCCCCTGGAGAAGTTCGTCTCCGAACGTATCAGCCTCGATGCCATCGAAGACGCCTTCCACAAGATGCACGCCGGTGAGGTGCTGCGCTCGGTGGTCGTGCTGTGAGCGGCATCGAGCGGGTTGTCACCCACGGCACCTTCGAACTCGACGGTGGCAGTTGGGAAGTCGACAACAACATCTGGATCGTCGGCGACGACTCCGAGGTGATCGTCATCGACGCCGCTCACAACGCCAAGGCCATCGAGGATGCGGTCGGCAACCGGCACGTCGTCGCGGTGGTGTGCACTCACGGCCACAACGACCACATCACCGTCGCGCCGCAACTGTCCGCCGATCTCGACGCCCCAGTGTTATTGAATCCTGCCGACGACATGCTGTGGCGGATGACGCACGGCGACAAGGAGTTCCGCACGATTTCCGACGGTCAGGTGCTCAAGGCCGACGGCATCGAGCTGCACGCGATCGCCACTCCCGGACACTCCCCCGGCTCCACCTGCCTCTACGCACCGGCACTCGGTGCGGTGTTCTCCGGCGACACCCTGTTCCAGGGCGGCCCCGGCGCGACCGGCCGGTCATTCTCCGACTTCCCGACCATCCTCGGGTCGATCAAGGACAAACTCGGCAAGCTGCCCGCCGACACCGTCGTCTACACCGGCCACGGAGACACCACGCGGATCGGCGACGAGTTGGTGAACTACGACGAGTGGGTTGCCAAGGGCAGCTAGCTCTGCGACTGAGCGCCCGAGGCCCAGCGCTCGGACCAGCTTTGGAGACTGTTGAGAGTCTTCATGAGGCTATGACCACTGTCGGTCAGGCGATAACCGCCGTCGTCGTGCACGACGGTTCCAAGCTCGCGTAAGTCCTTCAGGCGCGCGTTGAGCGAGCCCGGATTGGTTTCGCACGCTTCCTGAAGCGCGCGGAAAGTCAATGGCCCATCGCGTAATTCCCACAACACGCGCAGTGCGCCGCGCCGACCGAGCACATCCAGAACGACCATGATCGGGCGCCCACTCGACGAGCCACGCACAGGCCGGCCAAGCTTGGGAACATTCATGCTTTACATTTTGTAGCACGTGTGGGCATCGTCGCAACCATGACACGCTATAAGAATCATAGCGCCCGTGTGGCTCCGGCCGCCTCTCCGCTGCCCGCGGACATCCAAGGCAGCATCGACGCAGTGATGCGAGGCGGTGAACCGCTCGTTCTCTTCACCACGCTGGCCCGCGATCGTCGGCTGTTCTTCAAGCTCTTCAGTGCGGGACTTCTCGACCGGGGACACCTGACCATCCGGCAGCGCGAAATCGTCATCGACCGCACAACCGCATTGTGCAATGCCGAATACGAGTGGGGTGTGCATGTGGCGGCGTACGCCACCAAGGCAGAACTGGATGAACCGCAGATCGCAGCACTCGTGGAACGCGATGCGAGCGAAGATGTTTGGTCCGACGAGGACCGAGTCCTCATCCGACTCTGTGACAGCTTGCATCAGTTCTGCACTGTTGATGACGACCTGTGGCAGAGCCTGACTGAATACCACTCAGACGAGGCGATCATCGAATTGCTCATGCTTGCCGGCTACTACCGCATGATCAGCTACCTGGTCAACGGACTTCGGCTACCGCTCGAACCGAACGCACCGCGCTTCGCGGACATCCATGGACTCGGCCAGCAATTCCGCTGGCCGGCAGGAGAATAGAAAAGGAGAAGGCGATGCCATTCGTCAACGTGAAGGTCATCGAGGGAGTGTTCTCGGCGGCACAGAAGCAGGAGATCATCCAGAAGGTCACCGACGCCATGGTCGACATCGAGGGCGAGACCATGCGACCCGTCACCTGGGTGGTGGTCGAGGAGGTCAGCAGTGGCGACTGGGGCGTCGGCGGTCATCCGCTGCATACCGCCGACGTCAAAGCAATGGCCGCCCAGCCCGTCGGCCGTTAGGGCGTAATCACCGAACTGCTGGGATCGACCAGGATTTTCGCGTGCACTTCCGGATCACCCAGGGCGTCGAAGGCGGCCGCGACACCGTCGAGGCCGACCTTCCCCGTCACCAACGCGGACGCGTCGAGCTTGCCGTCGGCCAGCATGTGCAGGGTGTCGCGGAATTCCAGTGGCGTGTAAGCGAATACGAATCGCAGGTCGACCTCTTTGACGTTGGCCATCGACGGCCGTATCCGGTCTGCACCCATGCACACCCCGGCGACGACCACCCGTGAGTTCAGCGGCGCCGCACCGATGATCCCGTCCAGCACGCCGGGCACGCCGACACATTCAAAGATCACCGGCCGCTTGGGCGCTACCGCGCCCAGCGCGTCGGCGACGCGATAGACGTGCTGCCATCCGGGAAGCTTCCGAAGTCTCTCCATCGCGCTCATACCGCCCTCGTAGAGGGCCGGAGCGTCGAGCGGCTTGGACGCCTGTTCGTACGGCGAATCCACCTTCGGATCGACGACGATGTGGGCGCCGCACCGCGCGGCCAGCGCTCGCCGAGCCGGCGAGAAGTCACTGGCCACGATGGTGGCCACCCCCAACGTTTTCAGCTGGCAGATGATCCCCAAACCGACTGGCCCGCAGCCGATCACGATGGCTGTGTCGCTCTTCTTGATCTCACCGCGCCGCACTGCGTGCAGTGCGACCGCCATCGGCTCGGTGAGCGCGGCGACGTCCAGCGACAGACCGTTGGGCACTGCGAACGTCATGGCCGCCTGAACCAGGACCTGCTCGGCGTACCCGCCCGGAGCAAGCGGAGACAGCCCGGTCAAGTGCACACCACCGTGACCGCGCACCAGCGGGAAGGACACCACTCGGGTGCCGACCCTGAAGCCCTTCGGGGTCTTGCGGCCGCGCTCGGCGACCTCCCCGGAGAACTCGTGACCCATCACCACGGGGGTGTCGCTGCGCATGAAGTCGCGGTAGCCCATCTCGTCGGCGTTGCTGCGCACCTCGTCGGCATGGTCCTTGGCATGCAGATCCGATCCGCAGATGCCACAGCTGGCGACATTGACCACCAGCTGACCGTCCGCGGGCTTCGGGGCGGGCATCTCGATCACCGACAACGTTCCGTGCACACAGCTGACAGCCTTCACGGCGTTTGAGCCTACTCGCCCAGGATCCTGCGCTTCTCCGCGTCGAACTCGTCTTGTGTCAGCGCTCCCGAATCCCGCAGAGCAGCCAGAGTTTTCAGTTGCTCCAGCCGTACTCCTTGATCCGACGGCGTGTACTGGTGAGCTGGGGTGAACTGCGCAACCGTGGGCTGTTGCCTGCGCAAAATCAGCGATGCGATCAGGTCCAGCAGGCCCAGTCCGAAGATCCCGCCGAACACCCAGGGCAGATATCCTGAGCCGCTTTCCTTGCCGAACGCCAGCCGCGGATTGATGTAGCCGTTCACCTGCCCGTCGGTGCGAATCTGGTAGGTACCGGCCGCGGGAATTTCAGCGGTCCAGATCCGGATGTGGGTGTCACTGTTGACCGTCGTCAGAGTGCCGTGGTTCTCGGTCAGCACCGGGTCCGCGACCCCCTCCGGCGGAACGATGTTCAACCGCAACGACGGCAACGGGAAACCGCTGGACGGCGACCCGGTGACCGAGGTGTGGAAGCTGATCTGCGCCTGGCCGGCCGGCAGCTGCACCTGAGCAGAACCGGGAATCGGGACCTCGCCGTAGGCGTCGAACTCGTCGAGCACGAACGCGTTGAGGACCATCACGATGATGAAACCGACACCACCGATCACCATCATCAAGATTCCCGAGAGCGTCAGGATGCGGGAGACAGTCTTGGTGCCGGCCATGGTGAGAAAGTGTGTCACGCCGGGCTCTGCGCCGCGGCTCCTATCAGCCAGGTCACCAGCCCCGTCCGCAGGCCCTCGACGAACCGGGTATGCGGGTCTGGAAAGCCGAGTTCGGAGATCACGTCGCGCATCGACTCGGTGGGCACCGAGAACGGGAACATGCCGGCGACGAGACTCAACGTTCCCTCGCCGAAAAACGCCGCGAACTCGTCTGGCAGCCACGGCAGCTGACGGGCGGCCAGCTCGGACACCGTTGCGATGCTCTGCATGACCCGGACTTTGAAGTCACGGGCGAACTGACCGGAGATGTTGCGCTCCAGCACACCGGCCATCGCGCCCAGCAGCTCACACATCAACCGCCGCTCCACAAGCGTGTCGGTGACGACACCGGCGAACCGAATCTCGGTCGCATAGCCGGGCTTTCGCGCCCGCGGCCGCCCCAGCTGTCGCTCGAGCTCCGCCACCCAGTCCCGGCACTCCTCGTGCAGCACCTCGAGGAGGATCGCCTCTCGGGTGTCGAAGTAGCGCAGCACGTTGGACTTCGCCAGACCCACCCGCTCGCTGATGTCACGCAGCGTGACTCCGTCGACCCCTTTCTCGGACAGTGCCGCCCGCGCCGCGGTAAGGATCGCCGAGCGGCGGGCGGCCAGCTGCTCGGGCCGCCTGGCGCGCTGAAACGTCGAAGTCACGGGCTTCAATTTAGCAGACCAGCGTTCTCTTGTTATCAGACCGTTGTTCTGTTAACGTCGCCGGCATGACTGATCTCGCCCTCACCCTCCCCGACCTCTCCGGGAAACTCGCCGTCGTCACCGGTTCCAACAGCGGACTGGGACTCGGCGTCACCAAACGCTTCGCCGCCGCAGGCGCCGACGTGGTCATGGCGATCCGCAACCGCGCCAAGGGCGAAGCCGCGATCGCCGACATCCGCGCCGAGGTCCCCGACGCCAAACTGACCATCAAGAACCTCGACCTGTCCTCGCTGGCCAGCGTCGCCGAACTCGGTGCGGAACTGAACGCAGAAGGCCGCCCGATCGACATCCTGGTCAACAACGCCGGCGTGATGCAGCCGCCCGAGCGCGACACCACCGCTGACGGGTTCGAGCTGCAATTCGGCTGCAACCACCTCGGCCATTTCGCACTGACGGCCCACCTGCTGCCACTGCTGCGCGCCGCCGACAATCCGCGCGTGGTGTCGCTGAGCAGCCTGGCGGCCCGCTTTGGCCGGATCAACTTCGACGATCCCAATTTCGAGCGCAGCTACTCGGCCAACCTGTCCTACGGCCAGTCCAAGCGCGACGTTGATGTTCGCGATCGAACTCGACCGGATCAGCCGCCGACTCGGGTGGGGCTTGACGTCCAACGCCGCCCACCCCGGGTTGTGCAAGACCAACCTCCAGATCAGCGGGCCGTCCCACGGTCGCGCGAAGCCGACCGCGTTGGCGCGCTTCTACCAGTTCAGCTGGCGCTACCTGCCTTTCATGTGGCAGGAGGTCGACGAGGGCATCATCCCCGTGCTGTACTCGGCCGTCGACCCGAAAGCCAGAGGAGCCGAGTTCTACGGCCCGCGCGGATTCCAGGAGCTCGCCGGTGGCGGCGTGACCGAGGCGCAGATCCCCGGCCGGGCCGCCAACGTCGAGGATTCTCGGCGTCTGTGGCAACTGTCCGAGAAGCTGACCGGCGTGAGTTATCCGACGAACTAGCCGACAGCGACTAACGTCAACGCATCGGCACAAAGGGGGAGGTTGCGATGTCCAGAGACGAAGTCGACAAGCCCGCCGGTGGTGCGGTGCGGCGGTTCGCTCTGCGCTACTGGCTGGCCATCACCCTGGTGGTTCTCGCAGCGATCTTCATCGCCCAGAACCGCGAGCGCCAGCGGGTGCACGTCCTGTGGATCACCGTTGAATCGCCGATGTGGCTGCTGTTGACCGCGATGGCGGTCGTGGGTCTGGTGGTCGGGTTATTGCTGCACCGCCGCCGCAGGAGCTGACATGCGCGAATCCAGCATCGTGGTGCGCCCGCAGCCGATGGGCAGCCACACCTATACCGAATCCTCGCGGCTGCAGGCAGCTGGATTGCGAACTGCCACAGCACGTTTCGAAGAGGCAGCCCGTAGCATCGCGATCCCGCGGGCGCCGCAGCCCATCGCGATCGCCGACTACGGGGCGGCGACGGGCTACAACTCGCTGCTGCCGATCGGGGCGGCAATCGACATCATCCGCAAACGCACCCGCACCGACCACGCCATCCTGGTCGCCCACACCGACGTCCCCGGAAACGATTTCACCACGTTGTTCAGCACGCTGGCCGATGATCAGGACAGCTACCTGAAAAAGGATTCGGCCACCTACGCCTCGGTGGTGGGCCGGTCGTTCTACAGCCAGATCCTCCCCTCGGACAGCATCGCGCTGGGCTGGAGTTCGTGGGCGATCCATTGGCTGCGGCGGGTGCCGATGCCGATTCCCGACCACATCGAGATCTCCTACAGCACCGACGACGACGCACGCCGCGCCTACGCCCGCCAGGCCGCCGAGGACTGGCGCGACTTCATCGCCTTCCGCGGTCGTGAACTGGCGCCGGGGGGTCGGCTGCTTGTGCTGACGGTCGGGCTGAAGCCCGATGGCACTTCGGGATTCGAGGTCGCGTTCGACGCGATCATGACCGCCTTGGACCAATTCGTCGCCGACGGCCTGATCACCGACGACGAGGTGCGTCGCATGTCGGTTCCCTCAACGGGCCGCGACGAGAAGGACTTTCGTGCGCCGTTTCACCCGTCGGGCCGGTTCGAAGGTCTGTCGATCGAGGACATCGAACTGTTCAACGGCGAGGACCGGTTCTGGGCGCAGTATCAGAGCGACAAAGACGCCGCCGCCTTCGGCACCAATTGGGCTGACTTCCTTCGTGGTTCGATGTTTCCCACGCTTGCCGCCGCGGTGGACACCGACGCCGACGCCGGCCGGGGCCGCGACCGGCGCAGTAAGCGGCGCCGCGAATTCGTCGATCAGCTGCACGACGCCCTGGCCGCTGCGCTCACGGCGGCACCGGCGCAGATGTCCATCCCGCTGGCACTGGTAGTGCTGGAGAAGCGGCGCCGGTCAGCCTGAGGGCGGCGGTTGCACGAAGATCTGCGGGATACCCGGAATCGTCGGAATCGGCGGAATGGTCGGGATGAACCGCGGCTGCTGAGGCTGCTGCGTCGGCGGAGCGACCGTCTGCGTCTCGGTCTGTGTCACCGGCGGCGGCGTGGACACCTCGGTGGTGACGACCGTCGTCGTCTGCGTCTCGGTGACCGGCGGCGGTGGCGGTGGCGCCTGGGCCGTGACCGGCGGTGGCGCCGGCGCCTGCTGCACCACCGTCACCGGGGCGGGCGCCTGCTGCACCACCGTCTGCGGCGCGGGGGCCTGCTGCACCGCCTGGTTCTGCACCGGCGCTGCCGTCGGGTCACCGGTCGGCGCGGGCGGAGCGGGAGCGGCGGCCTGCGGCGTGGTCGTCACGCTCGGCGCGGGCGTCACGGGTTCGGCGCTGCTGTCGGCGCGCAGAGCGACCGCGGTTCCGGCGCCGGCCATCAAGATGACCAGCAGGGCGGCCGCGACCACCGGCATCGGACGCCGGTACCAGGCGGGCGCGGCCTCTGCGGAGTCAGCCGGTTCGGGGTCGGATTCGAAGTCCAGCAGCGGTCGCACAGCGGCAGCCGGCGCCACGGGCTCGACGGCGGGCGCGAGGTCCGGCACGTCGGGTGCCTCGGACCAGGCCAGCGCGACACCGGTGGCCGGAGCGGGCGCCGTTTCGAACGGGGCGACGGGGACGACCGGTGCCGGCGCCATCGCGGTGGCGCTGTCGTCGGCCGGCCCCCGGGTTGCCCGCAGCGCGCCGCCGATGGCGCCGGTGAGCGCCGGGCGCGGGGTGGTGATCACCGGAACACGTAGGTGCTCGGACAGGGTCGTGGTGATCACCGGGATCGCGGCGGCGCCGCCGATCGAGGCGACCGCCGCCAGGTGGGCCGGCCGCACCCCGTTGCGGGCCAGGGCGTCCTGCAGGACGGCGACGAATTCATTCAGCGCGTGGCCCATCGCGCCGTCGAGCTCGGTGCGGGTGAGCCGGACGTCGCCGCGGAAGTTGGGCAGCTCGGCGGGCAGCGCGGTGACGGTGACCGTCGACAGCCGCTCCTTGGCCGCCCGGCACTCGGCCCGCAACCGGGTCAGCGATCCGATCGCCGAGGTGCCGGTGACGTCGAGCGTTCCGCCTGCCGACAGCTCGGCGATCACATGCGCCAGCAGGCCCTGGTCGATCAGGTCACCGGAGAAGTCGGGGTGGCGCAGGGTCGGCGCGATCGGCGCGGAGGTGGCACCGTCGACCAGGGTGATCGACGTTCCGCTGCCCCCGAAATCACACAGGGCGATCACACCGCGGGTGGGCAGGCCGGGGTTAGCGGTCAGTGCGGTCAGTGCGGCGGTGGTGTCCGCGACGAACAGCGGCTCTTCGGCCGACCACTCGGGTATCTGCCGGATCGCGCGGCGCAGCGCGTCGACGGCCGGCGGCCGCCAATGCGCGGGGTAGGTGATCGCGGTGGTCCGCGGCAGCGGCCGGCCCGAGGTGGCGGCATAGGCCAGCGAACGCAGCGCCTCGGCCAGCAAATTTTCCGCGCGGTGCACCGAGCCGTCGGATGCCACGATCCCGACCGGGTCGCCGACCCGGTCGACGAAGTCGGTGATCACCACGCCGCTGGGCAGCGTGAAGACGGCGGGGTGGGTGACGGAGTTATCCGGGGTGACAGCGGCCAGTGTGGTCGCACCGACCGACAGGCCGACCGCCGGCCTCGTTGGGTCTGTCATGACGTCCAATCCGGGCGCCCAGCCTGCAACACGGGCATGCGGGCAACCCCAGCGCGATCTTCGGATTCACCGAATATGTCGATCCGAAGCCGCGGGACGTTACCTCAGCGAATAGTGCCGCGGCCCGGAATCAGGGGCAGGTCCAACGGGGTGACCCAGCCTGGCGGCAGGTCGTTGACGGCCGGTACGGCGTTGAGCGCGCGCAGCCCGGTGGACAGGCAGCCCGCGGTCGCGGCGTCACGTCCCGAACCGTCGGTGAACCTGAACGCAGTCTCCTGGAAGATGCTGGGAGTGCCCTGGATGTCGACGCGGTAGACGTCGTCCTGGGTGCCCGACGGCCAGTCCGGGGCGGCGTCCTGACCGATGCGGTTGACGTGCTCGAGCTGGATGCGGGTCTCACCCTTGTAGACGCCGTTGATCGTGAACCGGACCGCCGCGACGTGGCCGGCGGGGATGACGCCCTTGACGGTCTTGCGCTCGGTCGGGGTGACCCACTTGTCCCAGGTGGTGGTGATCTCGTCGAGCTCGATCCCGGCGGCGTAGGCGATCATCGGCACCGTCGCGCCCCAGGCGAACACCAGGATGTCGGAGTTCTGCAGCAGCGGCTTGAATTCGGGCTCGCGACCGATGCCCATCTCGAACTCGTAGTCACCCTCGTAGTTGGTGTAGTCCAGCAGCTCGGACGCGCGGACCAGCTTGACCTGCGAGGTCAGACCCATCAGCGTCATCGGGAACAGGTCGTTGGCGAAGCCGGGGTCGATGCCGGTGGTGAAGCACGACGATTGGCCCGCCTCGCAGGCGCGCGTGATCGGGTCGATCCAGTTCGGCGGGTTCAGGTGCATCTTCGGCCACACCCACGGGGTCATCGCGGTCGAGCAGACGTCGATGCCGGCGTTCAGGAAGCGTCCGATCAGATCGATGTTGGCGTCGGCCTGCGCGGCGGTCGGCCCGTAGTGCACGAGCGCGTCGGGCTGCAAGGCGATCAACGCGTCGACGTCGTCGGTGGCCGCGATGCCGATGTTCCCGATGCCGCAGATCTCGCCGGCGTCGACGCCGACCTTGGCCGGGTTGCTGACGCCGACGCCGACGAGCTCGAAGTCGGGGTGATCCAGCACTTCGGGAATGACCATCCGGCCGACGAAACCAGTACCCCAGATCACGACTCGCTTGGCCATGGACGCAGGTTAGCCGGGTTGTCGCGCGAGTTAGTTCAGTTGTCCCGATCGCTGGACGCGCGGCTGCGGCGGGGTGCGGCGGACCGGGGCGGCTGCTCCCGCATGTGGTCGCGGATGCGGGTCATCAGGTCGCCGAGGGCACGGACGTCGTCGGCCGAGAGCGCGTCGAAGAGCAGTCCGCGGACCACGTCGATGTGGCCGGGCAGCACTGTGTCGAGCCGGCGCCGACCCGCCTTCGTGATCGTTACGACGGTGGCGCGCTGATCGACGGTGCTGCCCTGGCGGGTGATCAGCCCCTCGGCTTCCAGCAGCCCGGCCTGATGGGTCAGGCCGCTGCGGCTGTAGACGACACCGTCGGCCAGTTCGGTCATCGTCAGTGGCCGGTCGGCGTCGACGAGTTTGGCCAGGATTTCGAACTGGACGTAGCTCAGACCGCCTTCGGCTCGCAGCTGCTGTTGGACGGCGTACTGGAGCAGACTCGCCGCCTCGGTGAGGGCGAAGTACGTACGCATCTGCGACGGCTGGAGCGCCTTGGCCATTCATGAATCGTAGCCGGGAATGTTTCGAACTCGAAGTAAGTTACCTGTTTCGTAACTGCTTCGACTTCGAAGCAAACGACACAGGAGGTCATCATGAAGGCAGCGATCTACCACCGCTACGGCGACAGCGACGTTCTGCAGTACGGCGACATCGAGCGGCCGACGCCCGGTGCGGGCCAGGTCCTGGTGAAGGTCGCCGCAACGTCGTTCAACCCGGTTGACGCCGGGATCCGCGGCGGTTACCTCTCGGAGGTTTTCCCGATCACGTTTCCGCACATTCCCGGCATCGATGTGGCGGGCACGATCGTCGAGCTCGGTGACGGCGTCACCGGATGGCACGCCGGCGACGCAGTCGTTGGCCTGCTCCCCATGGCCGCTCGTGGGGCGGCTGCAGAGTATGTGATCGCGCCGGCCGAGGTACTGGCCGCGGCCGGAAAGTCGTTGCCGCTGGCCGATTTCGCCGCGCTGCCGACGGTCGGCCTCACAGCCTGGCAGTCACTCTTCGAGATCGCCGGGTTGAGCGCCGGGCAGACGATCCTGATCAACGGCGCGGGTGGAGCCGTCGGCGGCTACGCGGTTCAGCTCGCCAAGCAGGCCGGCGCCGTCGTCACCGCGACCGCGAAAGCGACTGCAGCCGAGCGACTCCGGGGTTACGGCGCCGACCATCTGATCGACTATATCGACTACTCGGCCACACCGGCCCTCGACGGACAGCCGTTCGACGTGGTGCTGAATTTGATCGGAACCACGCCCGACGAGACCGACGCGCTGGGCGGCTTGATGGCGGCCGGCGGCCGGTACGTGGGCACCATGACCTCCGGGCCGGGCCAGCGGGTGTTCGTCCGCAGCGACGCCGCACAACTCGCGGGCCTCATCGAACAAGTGGACACCGGACAACTGCGGATCGACATCGCGGATCGCCGGCCGTTGGCCGACATCGCCACCGTGCACGCCGACGCCGATGCGGGACGGCTGCCCGGTAAGACGATCCTGACCGTCGGCTAGCCGGATGCCTTCTCGCGCAAGGCGAATAGCCGCTCGGCGTAGGCGAGGTCATCACGCCACAACCGAGTGGCCGCCCGGCGCATCAGCGGGGTGATGAGCGGTGCCACGCGCAGCGAGTAATGGAAGCCGGTGCGGTCGGACTGTGCGACGACGGCTTCGATCACCGCTGTGCGCGGGCGCCCGTCCGGCCCCGGCCCGATCGGAGTGGCATGGGTTTCGACGACGCTGCCAGTGCCCTCGCCGTCGACGATCCGCATGACGATGGTCCGCGGTTCCGGCGCAGTGAATTCCGCGATCACCGGCACGCCGAGGCGCCCCATCCGGAACGTCACCGCCACCAGGAACCGGTCGGCGTCCTCGTCGGCGTCGACACCTGGTGCGCTCAGCACCTCGAGCTGGGTGAACGAATACGGGTGGAACCAGGCCCCGTGCCACGGGTCGAGCCGGTTGGCGATGATGTCGGACGGTTCGCACACGCCCTCGAGCCTGGTCACCGCCGCCAGGCGCCCCCCGGTGGGTCGGGTCGGAATCACCGGGGCGTCCAGTGGCGGTTCGCCACCGACCTTGTCCAGCCGTACCCATACCAGCACGCCGTCGTCGTAGGCGGGCAATGGTTTCCAGCCGAACTCGCGCTTACCCTCGAGTCGCAACCCGTGCCACGGGCAGATCAGGCCGCCGCACTCCACTGTGCCGGTCGCCAGATCGGCACCCAGGTGGGGGCAGGTGGCGGGCCCGACGTGCAAGCGGCGCTGCTGATCTCGCCACGCGACGATCTCCAGCCCGCCGACGTGTGCGCCGAACGGCCGATTGGCACGGACATCGGTGCTGGCGCCGAAGACATACCAGTTGCCGCTGGGCCGCTCTTGGGCACGGCGCAGTGCGGCGTCGATGAGTGCGGGCTGGGCGTCTTGATAGGTGGGTCGCTGGCGAGCCCAGTCGGTCTTCGGGATGACTTGCAGCGGAATCGATTTCATCCGCGATCGGAAACTCATGAGGCGCGCCCCTCTCGGCTGGCCAGCCGGCGCAGAACCGGCGAGCGTCCCTGCACCGGCACGGTGTGCAGGGTGTGCCCGGCGATCCCCCAGCCGGAAAGCAGTTGGTTGGCCGCCGTCCACCCGGTGGTGGCGGCCCGCTCCATCAACGCCACCGGCAGGTCGATACGGATACCGTCGCCGGCCAGCATCAACCCGGGGATCGGCGTGGTGACCGTCGGCCGCTTGGCGAAGGCACCCGGCCAGAACAGCGGGCAGTCGTCGCGAACCAGCAGCGTCTCCCCCACAATGCCGGCCGCCGCGGTCTCCGGATAGAGCTGATGCAGCCGCGCCAGCATGCGCTCGCGGAGTTCGCTCTGCGGCTGGTCGCCCACCGAGTACGAATGCACCTCGACTACCGAACCATGGTGTGCGCGGGCCCATTCGGCGGCCTGCCGCTCGTAACTGCTGACCACGCTGATGTTGTCGACCGGGTCCAGGCCGCCGGTACCCAGGAACGCCGGCCGGTCGGAGTTCACCGGGCGGTCCAGCCACAGTCGCTGCACCACGAACGGCGGCGCGGTCTGCAACTGCGCCACCTGCTGACGCCAGCCGTCGTCACCCAAGCCCGCAGAGGCGGCCACGATGCGTTGCAACGCAGCGACATCGGTGGCCAGCACGACACCGTCGGCGTCGATTGTCGTCCCGGTCGAGTCGCGCACCTGCAGCAGCTTGGCGCCACCGGCCGTCACCGATTCCGCGGACACCCCTCGCCGTACGCGGACACCGTGGTCGATCAGATACTGGCCCAACGGTTCCCATAGCGCCGTGTCGAAATTCGATGCGGCGACGTCGAAAACCAAACCTTCGCTGGAGCCCAGGAAATAGATGTGGAACATCGTCGCCAATTCGGCCGCCGACAGCCGCTCGGGCCTGGCGAAGAAGCTACGGGCGAACACCTCGAACGCGAGGTGCCGGGCGGCGACCGGGAAATTGATATCGGTCAGGAAGGTCCCGGCATCGCGATCGTCGAGTTGTTCGTAGATTTCGGGCACCGACACCGCAGCCAGCGGCGCGGCCGCAACAGCGTTGAGCCGCACCAGGTCCCGCATCCGGAAGGTCGGGCTGCGCAAGGCGAAGGCAAGCGCGTTCCACGGCGGCGTCTTCGGCAGACCCCGGAAGGTGTCGCGACGGCCTTCGCCGTCGACCAGCGGATAGTCTTCGACAGCCCGCAGCCGCTCGAGCCCGGGGTCGGTGCGGCGCAACAACCACCGCAGGTTGTAGTACTGCCGGAAGAAGGCGTGGAAGCCGCGGTTGTTGGCCACGTCGGTGCCGTCCGCAAGCCGCTCGGTCCAGCCACCGACCCGGCCGCCCAGGTAGTGCTCCCGCTCCAGAAGCTCTACGGAGACCCCGCGCTCGGCCAACCCGGTGGCGGCCGCGAGCCCGGCGATCCCACCACCCACGACGACGACGCGCGGGGTAGCGGACAGCGCGTGCGCGTGTGGCACGCCGGCGGGCGCCGGGTGGGTGACGCGGCGAGGATCGATCATCGCGGCGCGTCCGCCAAGAACGTGTGCACGATGTCGCGCTGCCAGCCCGGCATGGTCTCGCTGTGCACACCGGAGAACCCCGCCGCGGTCAGCCGGCGTTGGAACGCCGCGGCGCCGTCGAAGCTGTTCACACTGCGCCACAAGTGCCGATAGAGGGAGGTGTCCCGGGTCTGCCGCCACCCGGACGGGATGATGATCCCCCAGCAGACGGCATTCCAAATCGCGGTGGCCGCACGGGAATCCCGCACCGAGTACTCGTGCACGGCGAGCATCCCACCCGGCCGGAGCAGCTCGCGGAACGTCCGCAGCTGGGCATCGGGGTCGGCGAGATTGCGTAACAGGTACGCCGCGAAGATGCCGTCGAACGGACCCTCCACCCCGGCGTCGGCGATCTTCTCGATCGGGCTGTGCACGAACCGAACCGAGTCCGGCCACGGCTTGACACTCGCCTCGGCCAGCATGCCCGCCGACGCGTCAACGGCGACGATCTCGGCATGCGGGGCGGCCTCCAGCAGCGCGGCCGTCGACGCCCCCGTTCCGCAGCCCGCGTCCAACAAGCGCAGCCCGCGCCCGCCGTCGGGAATACGCATCCGCCGCGCGGAGATTCGCAGATGATCGTGATAGCCGGGGTTCGCGCCGACCAGTTTGTCGTAGGCGTGGGCGCCGACGTCGAAGGCGCCCGGGACATCAATCATCGCTGCCTTCCGTTCTTCGGCCGCTGCTTCTCCCACAGCAACAGCACGGCGGTGACCATCGCCCAGCCGAACACGAAGTCCTCCACCGGGATGTCCCACGGGAAGCGCACCCCGCTGGTGTGCTGCTCGTTGTAGATCACGATCGGCGCCGACAGCTTGGTCAGCCAGCCGTCGACGATCACCTGGAATGCCACCACGATGCCCATCGATATCCAGTATTCGACCTTGCCGAACAACCCGGTGCGCAAAACCGCCAATTCCAGCGCGATGACCGCAATCAGTGCGACGACGGCAGGCAGCGTGTATCCGAGTCCGCTCATCGGCGACCACGCACAAAGCCGAGGATCGCGCTCACCGCCGAGTAGGTCAGCAGGCCGCAGATCGGGATCACCACGAAGAACAGCAGCTCCTCCAGCGGGATCTCGAAACCGACGTGCACCCCGCTGATGTAGCGGGGGTTGTAGGTCCAGACGTGGCCGGCGATCGCGATCGCGTCCCAGATGACGAACACCAACGCCACCGGGCCGACGGATCGCAGCAGCCGCATCGGCTGGCGGTAGACCCCGGATCCGAAGATCTCCAACGGTGCGGTGATCAGCAGGCACGCGCCCAGCACGATCAGGTACTGCCAGCGATCCATCAGGCGGCGCCGCGGGCGTTGTGGGCCCGAACCAGTCCGGAGGCGAAGACCTGCAGCCGCCGGCCGATTCCGACCGAGGCCCGTGTGCTGAACACCGCGAAGTCGATGGCCTCGATACGGTCGAGAATCTCCGAGTACAGCGTGAACGCGGTCGCCACACACGGCCGCGACTGCGGGGCAAGCAGCGCAATTCCCTTGCGCGCCTGCCGGTATACACCGCGGGCGATATCGTGCTGGGCGGCCAGGGCACGATGCACCTTGGGGTCGGTGCGGCGGTTCTGATGGCACCAGGTCAGCACGTCCCGGTCCACGCCGTAGGCGGCCAGTTCGTCGGCAGGCAGATAGATGCGGTCGCGGGCCAGGTCCTCGTCGACATCGCGCAGGAAGTTCGTCAACTGGAAGGCATGTCCGAGCGCCTCGGCATAGGGCGCGGCCTCATCGGCGGGACCGACCGTGCCCAGGATCGGCAGCATCTGCAGGCCGATGACCGCGGCCGACCCGCGCATGTAGTGGTTCAGTGCGGCGCGGTCCGGATAGTCGGTGACGGTCAGATCCATGCGCATCGAGCTCAGGAAGTCGTCGAACAGATCGAGCGGGATGCGGTAGGTGCGGGCGGTGTGCAGCACCGCGGCCAGCACCGGCTCGCTCTCGTCACCGCTGAAGAACTTGTCCGACAGTTCGTCGAGGCGCCGCTCACGATCGGCGATGCTGGCGTCGGTGTCCATATCGTCGAGGATGTCGTCGGCGTACCGCGCGAACCCGTACAGGGCGTGCACGGGTGGGCGCTGCGACGGAGCCAGCAGCCTAGTGGCCAGGAAGTACGTCCGGCCGTGCTGGGCGTTCAGACGCCGGCAGTACCGGTAGGACTCGGCCAGTCGCGAATCGTCGATGCCCGCGGCGTGTAACTCGGTGTGGATCATCGCTACCTGCTTCCGGAGCTGACGATGGTGCGCTTGGCGGACCGGTCGGTGTCGGCACCGGTGACCCGGTCCGCGGCCAGCCGCCCGGAGATCACCGCGGTCGGGATGCCGACGCCGGGCACCGTCGACCCACCGGCAAGCACGGCATTGTCAATGCCCCGAACCAGATTCGCGGGGCGGAAGGGACCGGTCTGGGAGAAGGTGTGCGCGAGCGCGAACGGCGAGCCCGCGGCCATGCCCTGCGCGGCCCAGTCCGCGGGTGTCACGACGTCCAGGATCTCGGCGTCGCTGTCCAGCCCGGGCATCAGCCGGTCGGCGGCGGTAGCCACCACCTGGCGTGCGTAGCTGTCCCCCGTCGAGCTCCAATCGACCTTGCCCACTTCGAGATTCGGCGCCGGAGCCAGCACATAGAGCAGATCGCGGCCGGGTGGTGCGAAGCTCGGGTCGCCCGCGGTGGGCCGGGTGACCAACAGTGAGGGATCGCTCATCAGCACGCCGTCGCGGATGATCTCGTCGAACGTGCGCGCCCAGTGGTGCCCGAAGCTGATGTTGTGGTGGAGCAGGCGCTCGCCGACCGCGGGCACGCCCACGTGTACGACGACCGCCGACGGGGCCGGGCGCACCTTGATCGGCCGCCGCGGTGTCCGACCGAGCAGCTGATAGGTCAGCGGCAGCTCTGTGGTGAGAACGACTGCGTCACAAGCGATCCGCGCACCGTCGCTGGTGCGCACCGCGGTCACCCGCGAGCCCGATCGCTCCAGCGCCGTCACCGTCGACCCGTAACGGAACTGCACACCGGCCCCGGCCGCGACGGCGGCCATCGCCTCCGGCACCGCCCTCATGCCGCCACGCGGAAAGTACACGCCCGCAACGGTATCCATGTAGGCGATCACGGCGTAGGCGGCCAGCGCTTGCTGAGGCGGAACCCCGGCGTACAGCGCCTGGAAGGTGAAGATCCGCTGAACGCGTTCGTCGGTGATGTACCGGCTGACCATCCGTTCCCAGCCGCGGAAGCCACCGATGGCGGCGAGCCGGGCCAGTTGCGGGGTCAGTAGCGACAGCGGAGAGGAGAAGTTGGACCCGATGAAGCCGTCGATCTCTAGCTTGTAGAGCTGGGTGAGCCAGGCCCGCAGTCGTTGGTAGCCGGCGGCCTGCTCCGGGCCTGCGAACTCTTCGATCGCCGCCGTCATCGCGGCGGCATCGGGGTGCACGTCCAGCGCGCTGCCGTCGGCAAAGGTGGCCCGATATGCCGGGTCGACCGGGTCCAGCCGCAGATGCTCGGTCATCGACGCGCCGACCGCGTCGAAGGCGTCGGAGATGATGTCGGGCATCGTCAGGACCGTCGGACCGGTGTCGATGCGGTAACCGGAGATGTCGGCCTGCCCCATCCGGCCGCCGGGGAACGGGTGACGTTCGAGGACGGTGACCGACCGGCCGCGACCGGCCAGCTGGAGCGCAGCTGACAGTCCCGACAGGCCCGCGCCCACCACCACGACATGATCGGTGGCGCCCGGGACGGTACGCATCGATCGCTCCTCTCTCGCCGAGGGCTTGGTTCGCCCCGGCCGAGCCCCTAGGCGATACCCCGCCGGATGCACTTGCAATCAGCTGGCTTCGGTGTCGCCTCCATTCAAGGCGAGTGACGGTCCGTGCGCCGCCGCCGCGGGCACTTGGTCACGCACGCGTAATTTTCTGACCGGATTAGCGACAGACACCGAACTGATTGCATTGGAGGGGGTAGCGGGTCACCGGCGCGGGCAGCGGACCGTTGAAGGCCAGCGCGAACGGCGTGTTGGTCATCCCGGCCTGCATGCCGCACTGCGGAGTCCAGGTGACGGTGTGGGTGCCGGTCAGGGTGGCGTCGTCGAAGGCGTAGGTGTCGGTCGACAGCGCATAGCTGCCGTCGGGGCAGCGCACACCTTCGGGCTGCGGATAGGTGAAGCTCCACATGCCGTTGACGATGCGCGCGGTGGCGCCGAAGTTCATCTCCCGCTCGTCGCGGTTGATGTGCTGTGCCGTCGAACTGGACATGTGCAGGGTGCACCCGGTGGGGCCACCGGCGCCGAAGGGACGGGTGCACTCGGGACTGCTGACCGGGCAGACCGGCACGCAGGTCGGCGAGAACGTCCAGGTGGCGGGCGGCAGACCGGCTTCGGTGTAGGTGTAGCTGCCTTCCATCGGCTGGTCAGCGGCGGCGGGAACGGCGAGTCCCACTGGTGCACTGATGAACAGAACCGCCGCGGCCAGTGCGCGCATTACGGTAACCATGTCCCCTCCGGTCCCCGACCCGCGCCGATTATCGCAGCTGGGCGTTTAGGAGATCAACGGTTCGGGAAACTCGTTCGGCGATGAGACGCTCAGCGGTGCTGACCGCTGCCCTCGTGGTGATCGCGCTGCTGGCGGCGTGTTCGACGGGTTCGCGGGTGGATCTTGGCGGCCCGTCGGCGGGCAACCTCACCGCGGCGATCGCCGGCGAACCCGATCAGCTCGACCCGCAGAAGAGCACCGCCTATTTTTCCTTCGAGGTGCTGGAGAACGTCTTCGACACCCTGGTCGAGCCCGACGAGAACCTCGAGATGCGCCCCGCCCTCGCCGAGTCCTGGCAGGTCTCCCCCGACCAGCTCACGTGGACCTTCCGTCTGCGGCCCGGGATCACCTGGCACGACGGTTCCCCGTTCAGCGCCTCCGACGTCGTCTACTCCTATCGGCGGATCATCGACGGCAAACTCGCCAACGTCGACAAGCTGAGCGCGGTCCGCGACATCAGCGCGCCGGACCCGCAGACCGTCGTGATCGCCGTGGCGCACCCCACCCCGAATCTGCTGACCAATGTGGGTGGGTTCAAAGGTCTGGCGATCGTGCAGCGCCACAACGTCGAAACCGGCCAGATCGCAACACATCCGGTGGGCACCGGGCCGTTCGCCTTCGCCGCACGCAAGAGCGACGACTCGATCACCCTGATCGCGAACAAGAATTACTGGGGAGGAGCCCCGAAGATTCCGGGTGTCACGTTCCGGTTCATCTCCGAACCGTCGACGGCGTTGTCGGCCCTGCAAGCCGGTGAGATCGACTGGACCGACACAATCCCGCCCCAGCGGGTCGAACAGCTGAAGGGCGACGACTCCATCCATCTGGCGGTCACACCGAGCAACGACTACTGGTATCTGGCCCTCAACGAAGCACGCAAACCCTGGAACGACGTCCGGGTTCGGCAGGCCATCGCCTACGGCATCGACCGTGAGTCGATCGTGCAAGCCACCAGCTATGGCACCGCGACCGCGAATCAGCTTGCGATTCCACGCGGTAACCCGTGGTACACCCCGTACGACCGCTATCACCACGACGAGGGTCGCGCCCGGGAGTTGCTGCGGGAAGCCGGAGTCGGCAATCAGAACCTCGACATGCTGGTCACCAGTGAGTACCCGGAGACCGTCACCGCGGCGCAGATCATCGCGGACAACCTTGCGGCCGTGGGTATCACGGTGAACATTCGCACCGTTGACTTCGCGACCTGGCTCGACGAACAGAACAGCGGTCACTTCGACATGCTGATGATGGGTTGGCTGGGCAATATCGACCCCGACGACTTCTACTACGCCCAACACCACACCGGCGGCACGAGCAACGCGCAGAAGTTCTCCGACCCGGACGTCGACCGGCTGCTGGACGCGGCCCGCACCGAGACCGACCGCGCGCGCCGCCAGGACGACTACGCCAAGGCCGCCACGATCATCGCCGACAAGGCCAGCTACATCTACCTGTACAACCCCTCGGTGATCCAGGGCTGGTCGACGAACCTCACCGGATACGACGCGCGTCGCGACGGGGCCGTGAGATTCCGCTCCGCCCAGCTGAGGTCGGGTGGTGCAGCGTGATCACGTTCCTGCTGCGCCGACTGCTCTACTCGGTGGTGGTCCTGTTCGGCGTTCTCGTCGTGCTGTTCGCTTTGGTGCATCTGGTCCCGGGCGACCCGGTGCGGATCGCGCTCGGCACGCGCTACACACCGGAGGCCTATCAGGCGTTGCGATCGGCCAGCGGACTGGACCGGCCGTTGATCACCCAGTTCTTCTCCTACGCCGGCTCGGCGCTGACCGGTGATCTGGGCGTCAGCTTCCGCAACGGCGAACCGGTGACCGCCACCCTGCTCGAACGGCTGCCCGCAACGGTGTCCCTGGCAATTGTCGGGATTGTGATCGCCTTGGTGATTGCCGTGCCCGCCGGCATCTACTCGGCGTTGCACCGCGGGCGGGCCGGTGACGGAATCGTCCGGGTGGCAAGTCAATTCGGCGTCTCCATCCCGGACTTCTGGATGGGCATCCTGCTGATCGGCCTGTTTGCCTCGACGCTCGGCTGGCTGCCCACCTCCGGATACCGGCCGCTGCTGTCCGATCCCGGTGGCTGGCTGCGACACATCGTATTGCCGGGACTCACCGTCGGACTGGTGGCCGGGGCCATCATGACCCGCTACGTCCGCTCGGCGGTGCTGGAGGTCGCCGAAGCGGGCTACGTACGCACCGCCCGCTCCAAAGGCCTTGCCCCGGCGGTGGTCACGTCGCGACACATCGTCCGCAACGCACTGGTTCCGGTGCTGACGATCACCGGCATCCAACTGGCGACGATCCTCGGCGGGGTGATTGTCGTGGAGGTGGTCTTCGCCTGGCCCGGCCTGGGACGGTTGACCTACAACGCCGTCGCCGCCCGCGACTACCCGGTGATCCAGGGTGCGGTGCTCCTGATCGCAGCACTGTTCCTGCTCATCAACCTGATCGTCGACGTGCTGTACGCGGTGGTCGATCCCCGGATCCGGCTGTCATGAGGGTGTCGAATTGGCGTTTATTGCTTGGCAACCCGGTCGCGGTGATCAGTGCCGCGCTGCTGTTCGCGATCGTCGTCGCCGCGCTGGGCGCGCACTGGCTGGCGCCGTCCGGTGTCAACGACGTCGACGTGCCGAATGCCTTGAAGGCTCCGAGCGGCGCACACTGGTTCGGCACCGACGAACTGGGCCGCGATATCGCGTCTCGGGTTCTGGTCGCCACCCGCGCCTCCCTTCAGGTGGCGGTCGTCAGCGTCGCGTTCGCGCTTGTCGTCGGGGTGACCGTCGGCCTGCTCGCCGGCTATCGGGGCGGCTGGCTGGATACGGTGCTCATGCGGTGCGTCGACGTGATGTTCGCATTCCCGGTTCTGTTGCTGGCGTTGGCCATTGTCGCCGTTCTCGGTCCCGGGCTGACCACCACGATGCTCGCCATCGGCGTCGTCTACACGCCGATCTTCGCCCGGGTGGCCCGGGCCAGCACGTTGGGTGTGCGGGTCGAACCGTATGTGGCGGTATCACGCTCGATGGGCAGCCCGCACCGCTACATCCTGGCCCGTCACGTCCTGCCGAATATCGCCGGACCACTGATCGTGCAGACGTCCCTGTCGCTGGCGTTCGCGATCCTCTCCGAGGCGGCCCTGTCGTTTCTGGGGCTGGGCCTGCAGCCACCTCAACCGTCGCTGGGCCGGATGATCTTCGACTCGCAGGGGTTCGTGACGCTGGCATGGTGGGTGGCGGTGTTTCCCGGCGCGGCGATCTTTGTGATCGTGCTGGCGTTCAACCTCCTTGGCGACGGACTGCGTGATGTGCTCGACCCCAAGCAACGCACCTCCACCGAAGCCGGCCGCGGCTCATGACCCCGGTGCTCAGCGTGCAGGACCTGCGGGTGCGACTCGGTCGCCGAGAGATTGTGCGGGGCATCTCGTTCGACGTCGAGCCCGACCAGACGCTGGGGATCGTCGGCGAATCCGGCTCGGGCAAGACGGTGACCGCGCTGGCCGCAACCGGGCTGCTCGATGCTCCGGGCGCCGTGGTGACCGGCTCGAGTTCGCTTGCCGCAGGCGGTGATTCGATCGAGTTGGTGGGCGCCAAGCCGCGCGTGTTGCGCAGCGTGCACGGTGGCCGCATCGGATTCGTTTTCCAGGACCCTGGGACTTCGCTCAATCCGCTGCTCACCCTGGAGCGCCAGATCACCGAATCCCTTCAGGCGCACCGCAATCTGACCCGTCGCAGTGCGCGTCAGCGGGCCCTGGAGTTACTGGAGGCCGTCGGGCTACCCGATGCGGAGCGCCGACTGGACAGCTACCCGCATCAGCTGTCGGGCGGCCAGCGCCAGCGCGTGATGGTGGCGATCGCCCTGGCGTGTGACCCCGAGCTCCTGGTTGCCGACGAACCGACCACCGCGCTGGACGTGACGACACAGGCGCAGATCGTCGACCTCATCAAGGATCTGCAGCGCGATTTCGGGGCCGCGGTGGTGTGGATCAGTCACGACCTGGGGCTCGTTGGTCAGGTGGCCGACACCGTCACCGTGCTGCAGGACGGCGTCGCGGTGGAACAGGCCCCGATCCTCGACATCTTCGACCGGCCGGCCCATGCCTATACCCGCGAGCTGCTCGATGCCCGGCCGCTGATTGGAGCCGGTGGCCCACCTCCGGCCCCGGCCGATGCACCTGTCCTGCTCGACGTCGACAAGCTCGCTGTGGAGTTCGGCGGTGCGCCTGCCGTCAACGAGGTGACGTTCCAGATTCGCCGCGGCACCACCTTGGGTCTGGTCGGCGAATCCGGCTCCGGCAAGTCGACGGTGGCCGGGGCCCTCACCGGATTGGTCGCCCCGAAGTCGGGCACCGCCACGCTGGAGGGGACGGACATTCTCGGGGTGCGCGGCGCAGCCGAGAAGGCGCTGCGCCGACGGATCAGCCTGGTGCTGCAGGACCCGTTCGCCGCCCTGGATCCGCGCGCCCGTGTCGGTTCGGCGATCGCCGAACCCCTTGTCGTCCACCGCATTCGGCGTGGCAAACACGCCCGTACCGAACGGGTGGCCGAACTGCTGGAGCTCGTCGGCCTACCCGAGGAATTCGCATCGCGCTACCCGCATGAGCTCTCCGGCGGCCAGCGGCAACGGGTCAGCATCGCCCGCGCACTGGCGGTCGAACCGGAGCTGGTCATCCTCGACGAGGCGACGGCATCCCTCGACGTGTCCGTCCAGGCCCGAGTTCTCGACCTGCTCAGCGACCTCCAACGCGAGCTCGGCTTGACCTACCTGTTCATCTCCCACGACCTTGCGGTGGTGGAACGCATGAGCCACGACGTGCTGGTGCTGCGCGACGGCGCCGCGGTCGAATACCGGCCGGCCGCCGATCTGCTGAGCGCACCTGAACAGGAGTACACCCGCACCTTGCTGGCAGCCGTACCACCGGCACGACCGCGCTCGGGCTGACATGCTCGTGGCGTGACAACACTCGCCATCACCAGACCTTCCGAACCGAACGCGGTGGCCGGCTCCATCGACACCACCGACAGCGTGGTCGTCGCCGGATCGGTCAGCACCGTGCGCAGCGCCGTCGTCGCCGGATCGATCGCCACCGCAGGCAGTGCGGCGGTCAACGGCTCGATCGCCACCGCAGGCAGCGGCGCTGTCATCGGCTCCATTGCGACCGCGGGCAGCGCCCTGGTCGTCGGGTCGGTGGCCACTGCGGGCAGCGCGCTGGTCGCGGGCAGCGTGCTCACCGTGCTGTCGGTGCGCTTGCGCAAGTGCGTGGCCTGTGTGGCCTGCGTCGCCTGCCGTCGCTGCACGGCGTGTGTCGGCTGTGTGAGATGTAGCGACTGCGTCGGCTGCGTGGAGTGCTACAACTGCTCGGGACTGCGCAACGCGAAGGGTCTTCGCGACGTACACGCTTGAGCGAAAGGGTCTGCGACATGACACAGCTGGACGGCAAGGTCGCGTTGGTGACCGGTGCCTCATCGGGCCTCGGCGCCGCGACGGCCCAGGTGTTCGCCGAGCGGGGCGCAACGGTATTCGGTATCGCCCGCGACGCTGAGCGGATGGCCACGGTGTTCGAAACCGTTGCGGGCGGGGCATATTCGTCGGTCGACATCACCAGCGCACAGGCCTGCCGGGACGCCGTCGCGGAGTGCATCGAACGGTTCGGCCGGCTCGACGTGCTGGTGAACGCGGCGGGCTTTCACCAGATGCGACACACCACCTCGGTCACCGACGAGGACTGGGACTACGACCTCGCGGTCAACCTGAACGGGCCGTTCTATCTCATCCGGGCGGCGCTGCCGCACCTGCTGGAGGTCGGGGGCAACATCGTCAACGTCGCGTCGATCGCCGGCATCGAGGGCGAGGTCTACTCGGCGGCGTACTGCGCGGCCAAACACGGACTGGTCGGAATGACCAAGGCCCTGGCGATCGAATACACCAAAGAGCAGCTGCGGGTGAACGTCATCTGCCCGGGCGGGATGCTGACCCCCCAGGTGACCGACTTCAAGACCCCCGACGACGCCGACTGGAACCTGATCATGCGCATCGCCGCACCGCGCGGGATGATGGCGCCCCCCGACGTCGCGAAAGTGATCGCGTTCCTGGCCAGTGACGACGCGGTGACCATCCACGGCGCGGTGTACAACGTCGACAACGGGAAGACGGCGGGCTAGGCCCTCTCGAAATGCCGGCGGATGCCGGCCAGCATCTCGGTGTGGGCGTCGACCGCCTGGCGCACGGTCACCGCCAGCAACGGCCACGGCGCACGGAACCGGATCCGCTCGGTCAACCGGGTCCCCGCCGGAATCGGGTCGAAGGACACCACCGAATCCAGCCGGACGGCCGGGAACTGGCGGGCCTCGGTGCGCACCGGGCCGGTCGACGGCACCTCCAACCGCGCCGTATAGGTGATCGGCAACGTCACGACACCGAGCGGGATGCGATCACGCACGCGGTAGACGTGGACGTAGCCGTCGTCGGTGGCTGTGCGCGACAGCGTTTCGACCGATACCACCAACGGGTGCACATCTTTGATGTTATTCAGGTCGACGTAATGGGCGCGAACCGCGTCGGGCGCACCGGGGACGTCCGCACTGATGACCCGGTCGACGGGGCCTGCCATGACCGGCTGCTAGCCGACGGAAGCCCTCTGCAGAACGCCCACCTGGTCCGGGCAGTACGTACCGATCGCGGCACCGAGGAACTGCAGAGCCTGACCCTGGTTGGTGCCCAGCGGGAGGTTGGTCAGCAGGAACTTCGCCGAGGCGTAGGCGTCCTTGTCCAGGCCGGTGGCCAGACGCTTGCAGGTGATCTTGCCGATCCACGCGTTGTAGTCACGAGGCCCGTAGATCCCGAAGGTGTGCAGCTGATTGGCGAAGTCGGTGTCCGGGTCGGCGTGCGACGGCGCGGCCAGGACGATCGGCGCCGCGACGGCCGCAACGGCGGCCATGGCAAGCCTCGTAACGTTCATGGCCAAGATTGTAGGACAGCTAAACAGTGCCGCAAGCGCCATCCCACACAATTCACTGCGTGACACTGCAATTAGCGCGGCCGACAGTGTGACCGCAGCTCATTCCGGCGGACAATGTGACCTCGGGCACGAACGTCGAGGGAGAATCGATCGCCTGAGCTACCGAGGGGTATCGTCCAATCAATTAAGTGAGCTAATCTCTTACGTTAAATGACCTAAGCTGTCGCGACACAGGAAAACGGGGTTGAGATGGGACGGACGGCCGCGCTCACGAACGGCGCCGAGGGAGTCGCCGCGCTGTCCGTGCCGGCGTCGTAGTTTCGTCGGGGATTCCTATGGTCAAGGCATTGAGGCGGGCGTGGATACCGCTGGTCATCGTCATTGTGGTGGCCATTGCCGCATTCGGCGTCTTCCGGCTGCACGGCGTCTTCGGTAAGACCGAGCTGACCCGTCCCGGCAGTGGCCTGGCCAACGACACCAAGCCGTTCAACCCCAAGCAAGTGACCTATCAGATCTTCGGCCCCGAAGGCGCAGTGGCAACCATCAACTACCTCGACCTGGACGCGCAGCCCCAGATCGCCCGCGATATCACGCTGCCCTGGTCGCTGACGCTGACCACGACGGCACCCGCCGCCAGCGCGAACATCGTGGCCCAGGGCGATACCGACACGATCGGGTGCCGCATCCTGGTCGACGGCGTGCTGAAGGATGAGAAGACCTCGACCGGCGTCAATGCCCAAACCTTCTGTCTGGTGAAGTCCGCATGACCCTGCAGGCGCCGCCGAAGAAGAACCCGATGATCCCTCGGTTCGTCCGGGCGTTCTCGGTACCGATCGTGTTGCTCTGGCTCGGACTGGTGGTCGTCCTCAGCGTCGCCGTGCCCTCGCTGGAACAGGTGAGCCAAGACCACACGGTGTCGTTGGCGCCCATGGATGCGCCGTCGATGAAGGCCATGAAGACGATCGGCAAGGACTTCCAGGAGTTCAACTCCAACAGCAGCGCGATGATTCTGCTGGAGAGCGAGCAGCAGCTCGGGCCCGAGGCGCACCACTATTACGACGACTTGATGAAAAAGCTTCGCGCCGACACCAAGCACGTCCAGCACATCCAAGATTTCTGGGGCGATCCGTTGACCGCCGCGGGATCTCAGAGCGCCGACGGCAAAGCCGCGTACGTCCAATTGTTCCTGGCCGGAAACCAGGGCGAAAGCCTGGCCAACGAATCGATTGACGCGGTCAGCAAGATCGTCAACGACAATCCACCGCCCGCCGGGATCAAGGTCTACGTCACCGGTCCGACCGCATTGAGCCACGATCAGCACAATGCGGGCGACTCGGCCGTGAAGATGATCGAGGGCCTCACGATCGCCGTCATTTTCGTGATGCTGCTGTTGGTCTACCGCTCGATCACGACGGTGATCCTCGTGCTGGTCATGGTGTTCACCGAACTGACCGCGGCCCGAGGGGTCATCGCCCTTCTCGGTCACTACGAGCTCATCGGCCTGTCGACGTTCGCGGTGAACCTGCTGGCGACATTGGCCATCGCGGCCGCCACCGACTATGCGATCTTCCTGATCGGGCGCTACCACGAGGCACGCCTCGCCGGCGAGGACCGCGAAACCGCCTACTACTCCATGTATCACGGCACCGCCCACGTGATTCTGGGCTCGGGTCTGACCATCGCTGGTGCCACTTTCTGCCTGCATTTCACCCGGATGCCGTACTTCAAGTCGCTGGGCTTTCCGCTGGCCATCGGCATGCTTGTCGTAGTGCTGGCCGCGTTGACGCTCGGCGCTGCCGTCATTTCGATCGGCAGCCGGTTCAAGCTGTTCGAGCCGAAGCGGAAGATGAACACCCGCATGTGGCGCCGGGTCGGCGCCGCTGTCGTCCGCTGGCCGGGACCCATCCTCGTCGCGTCGGTCGCGTTGTCCTTGATCGGGCTGCTGGCGTTGCCCTCGTACAAGACGAACTACAACGACCGCTACTACCTGCCGGGCACCATTCCGGCCAACCAGGGCTATGCCGCGGCCGACCGGCACTTCCCGCAGGCCCGGATGAATCCCGAGCTGCTGCTGCTGGAAACCGACCACGATGTGCGCAACCCGGCCGACATGCTGGTCGTCGACCGGATCGCCAAGTCGGTCTTCCACATTCCGGGCATCGGTCGGGTGCAGACCATCACGCGTCCGCTCGGCACCCCGATCGAGCACACCTCGATCCCGTTCATCATCAGCATGCAGGGCACCAACCAGACGATGAACATGTCGTATCTGCAGGACCGCATGAAGGACATGCTGAAGATGGGCGACGAGCTTCAGGTCACCATCGACACCATGGAGCGCATGCTGGCGCTGACCAAAGAGATGGTCGGGATCACCCACAGCATGGTGGAGAAGACCAAGCAGATGGTCGCCGACACCAACGAAATCCGGGACAACATCTCCGATTTCGACGACTTCTTCCGACCCATCCGTAATTACCTCTATTGGGAACCGCACTGCTTCGACATCCCGATCTGCTGGTCGATGCGGTCGATCTTCGATTCGCTCGACGGAATCGACACGCTCAGTGACGATCTCGGCTCCCTGATGGTCGACATGGACAAGCTCGACGTCTTGATGCCCAAGATGATCGAGGTCATGCCGCCGATGATCGCGACCATGAAGACCATGAAGACGACGATGCTGACGATGCAGTCGACCATGGGCGGGCTGCAGAATCAGATGGACGCCATGCAGCAGAACGCGACCGCGCTGGGGCAGGCCTACGACGCGTCGAAGAACGACGACTCGTTCTACCTGCCACCCGAGGTGTTCGACAACCCGGAGTTCAAGCGCGGCCTGAAGATGTTCGTCTCACCGGACGGAAAAGCGGTGCGGTTCATCATCTCCCATGAAGGAGACCCCGCAACGCCGGAAGGCATCTCGCACATCGACAAGATCAAGAACGCCGCCTTCGAGGCGATCAAGGGCACTCCGCTGGAGGGCTCGAAGGTCTATCTCGGTGGCACCGCGTCGGTCTACAAGGACATGCAGCACGGCGCAAACTACGACCTGATGATCGCCGGGATCGCGGCTCTGTGCCTGATCTTCATCATCATGCTGGTGATCACCCGAAGTGTGGTGGCCGCCGCGGTCATTGTGGGCACGGTGGTGCTGTCGCTGGGTGCGTCGTTCGGCCTCTCCGTCCTACTGTGGCAACACATTCTGGGTCAGCCGTTGCACTGGCTGGTGATCGCGATGGCGGTGATCATCCTTCTCGCGGTGGGTTCGGACTACAACCTGCTCTTGGTCGCCCGGTTCAAGGAAGAGATCCATGCCGGGCTCAACACCGGCATCATCCGGGCCATGGCAGGCAGTGGGTCGGTGGTCACCTCGGCGGGCCTGGTGTTCGCGTTCACCATGGCGTCGATGGCAGTCAGCCCGCTGCGGGTCGGCGGCCAGGTGGGAACGACGATCGCCCTGGGCCTGTTGTTCGACACCCTCGTGGTCCGGTCGTTCATGACGCCGTCGATCGCGGCCCTGCTCGGCCGCTGGTTCTGGTGGCCACAGAAGGTGCGTCAACGCCCGGTGCCGCAGGCGTGGCCGACACCGCAGGAGGCGGCAGAGCGGCGCTCGGTGGACGCGAGCGCACCCGGTGGTTCGACCTGACCGGTCGTCGGCTCTTCAACTGCCTCAAATGATCTCAGCGCGCACGTTGTAGCGCGGTGACGGTTTCGAGGTCCTCCAGCGCCGTCACCGCTCGTCGCAAGCCCTCCAGGGCGATACCTTCTTCTTGCATGCCGCCGAGCCCGGCCGTTGCCAGCGCCGAAAGATACGGGTGCACAACGGCTTGCCGGTACCTCGTCCAGAGGTCGTCGCGGTCCAGTCGCGGTCCGCCCCGAGCCGCCAGTGCTGTGCGGTACGTGTCGATCAGGTCGCGTTCGACCCCTGCCCGCTCGCCGACCGGTGTGCCGAGCACGATCGCATACGCCAGGTCGCGTGACGGATGACCGCGCCGGACGACCTGCCAATCCAGCAGACCGCCATGCCCGTTGCGGAAGAACGTGTTTCCGGGATGAGAGTCTCCGTGCAGGACGGTGTGCGGACCGCTGTCGACCACCGCGGTGACGGCGGCAAAGTTTTCCCAGATGTAGCGGCCGGCCAGCACGGGGATCGACGTCGAGCCCGCCAGTCGGCGAGCCGACGTGCGCATCACCGTGGGCGTCAGCAGATTGGCGGGGTCCTCCGAGGGTGCTATCAACCAACCGAATTGCCCACTGCCACCTGACTTTTGCGGTAGTCGCCCCCAGAACGTTGCATGCAGTTCGGCGAGCACGTCGACAACCTGGGCCATCTGATCGGTCGACAGCGGGTGCAGGGTGTCCGGGAACTGGCAGGGCGAGGTCGACATGTCCTCCAGCACGATGACGAACCGTCCGGTCAGACTGTCGAACGCCGCGCCGTACGAACGTGGAATTCCCACACCGAGTTCCGGTGCCAGTTCGCGATAGAACCGAACTTCGGTCTCACCGAGGCCCGCCAACTCGCCCAGCATCCTGATGCCCGCGGATTCGGCGGACATCTTCACAAACACCGATGCCGGCACGTCGTCGCCGGTGATCCCGAGACGGGCGCGGCTCGACGTGCCGGTCACACCGTCCAGAACGTCCACCGAGTCGACCCGGCAGCCGATGATCGCCGACAGTTCCGTTGGCGTGAGGTCGGCGATCCGACGGGGAAACGACCGCCTGCGACCCTGCGCGCCGTCAAGGGCAAGGCGCCGGACACCGCGGCCGACATGGGCGCCGAAGCGCACAACTGAACGCACCGATGGACCATACCGCCACGGCGGCCCGCACAGTTACAAATCTGAACGAATGTGTAAACTGCGCGCACAGTCGACAAGAAAGGCAACGGAATTGGGCATCGTGACCACGAGCTCCGAGACGGCCTTCAGCCAGTCACCGGAGACGATCTACGACTTCGTGACGAACCCCGCCAACTGGACCAAGACCTACCCCGGCAGCAACTACGTGGGCAAGTTGGACAAGCTGCCACTGGCCGTGGGCGACACCTGGGAAGAGGGCGGCCCCGACGGGGACCGGATCTTCACCTGGCACTTGGCCATCGCCATGCGCCCGCGGCTCTGGGTGTTCAACTCGGTGGGCCGGCTCGGACATGATCGAGAGGGCAACGGCGGCATGGACGGCCGGATCACCGTTGAGTACCACTTCACCGCCCCCGGAGCGGGCATCACATTGTTCACCCGCACGATGACCATCGAAGCCCCGAAGGAGTCACCGATGCCCGACGGCTTCTTCCGGATCGTCAACCCGGCCAACATCGACCGCTATCACGCCGCGATCGCGCGGGAGCTCGCCGCCGTCAGTTGAGACCGTGATGGTGGTTGCCCGGCGGCTCGGTCGGCGCGGGCGGGGCGATCACGGTCGGCGAGAACTTGTTGCCGTCGGTGGGGCTGAGTTGCTTCTCGGTGGGCGTCGCCGACGGACTGGGCGACGCCGGTGACGTCGTCGTGGTCGTCGAAGTGGACGGCGACGGAGCCGGGCTCTCGTTCTTGCTGCACGACGCGACGAACGACGCCATGGCAACGAGGGCGGCACCGCCGACGAGTGCGGCAATACGGGCAGAAGCAGAGGGCGAATTCATGGGAATCCTCACTGAAAGCGGCGAACTCGCCCTCGCCGGGGGCCTTAGATAGGCCTGAATGCCTGTTCGAGCGCTGGATCTTTCCAGGAAATCACCGGTATGGCAATAGGTGGTGTTTCCTCGGCGCCGCTCGACGCTGACCAGCCGGTTCGCCGGACGAGGTTCCCTCGGGCCGTGATCGCCGATGTGAGCACGCTTCTCACACCCCGTTGATCGATGAAATTGTTTGCAGACTTGTGACTCCGAGTCGGCCACGAGGTTTGCCAGGTGCGGTACCGTCTTCTCAGCATTTTCTAAGGGGAAGCAGTATGGGTTCGACGAAGAGTGCCTCGATGTATGTGGGCCGTATCGGCGGTCTGGCAGTGGGTTTGGGCGTTGGGGTGGCGATCCTCGCCGGCGCCGGTGCGGCGTGGGCGGAGGGGTCCGGCTCGGGCGACTCAGGCCCGTCGTCGCACAGCTCGTCGAGCACCGGGTCCTCCGGACCGTCGAAGCCGAAGTCGACTGCCTCCTCGGCGTGCACGTCGAACAAACTGACCACGCGCAGCGCGAACAAGGACACCCCCGAGGCCGCCGCCGCTCCCAAGGCGAGCGCGGTGAGTGCCGCGGCGAAGCCCACTGCACCGAAGGCGGTCACCAGCCTGCTGTCCGCGGTAGGCCTGACGACCAACGCAACTGGTGTGGCGAGCTCCAGGCGCGAGGCCGCGCCCGCCGGTGCGGTGGTGTCGGCCGCTGCGGTGACGACAGCACCCACCGTCATTCCGTCGTATCCGGTCGGCTGGGTGACCGGGCAGGCGAACAACGCCTACCCCGGCATCGGCTGGCCGCAGACCAACAACACCAAGGGCTTCGGGATCTACGGCACCGACCTCGGCATCATGTGGGAGAACGGGCTGACCGGCAACATCCAGCTGGCGTTCGGTGACACCTTCAGCGCGCCGGGCATGACCGGCGACTGGCGGTCCAACGTCCTGTTGCTCAGCCAAGACAAAAACCTGACCAACGGGCTGACGCTGCTGCAGACCGGCTACGCCTACCAGTTCATCCCGCGCAATTCCGGCGTGCTGTTCCCGTTCCTGGGTTCCGAGGTGACGGTCATCCCGACGTCGGCCATCTCGGTGAACAACGAGCAGTACGTCAACTACATGTCGGTCAAGTCGTGGGATACCCCCGGCCGGTGGACGACGAACTACTCGGCGATCTCGATGTACGACCCAGCCACCGACAAGTGGGTGTTGCAGCGCTCGACCATCCGCTCGGCGAGCTGGTTCGGCTCGACGAAGCCCTACGTCCCGGGCAACCAGAACTTCCAGCAGGCGGCCTATGTCTTGCAGCCCGCCGATCAGGTCGCCGAGGGCGACACCCAGTACCTCTACGCCTTTGGTACTCCGTCGGGCCGCGCAGGTTCGGCCTATCTGTCGCGGGTGTCCGTCGACGACGTGAACAACCTGGCCAAGTACCAGTACTGGAACGGCAAGGACTGGATCACCGGCAAACCCGTCGCCGCCACGCCGATCATCGGCGACTCCACCCATTCCGCAGGGCTTTTCGGGCCCGTGATCGACTGGGCGAACAACCCGAACGTGCTGGGCGGCATGCTCGGCGGCCTGTTCGGCGCCAAGACGGGCGGCAACGTCAGCGAGATGTCGGTCCAGTACAACGAGTACCTGGGCAAGTACGTGATGATGTACGCCGACGGCAACAACAACGTCAAGCTGCGCTACGCCGACTCACCGGAAGACACGTGGTCGGCACCGATCACGGTGGCGACGTCCGCGACCTACCCCGGGCTGTACGCGCCGATGATCCATCCGTGGTCGGGCACCGGAAAGCTGGTGGACGGCAACGGAAATCCGGACGACAGCACGCTCTACTGGAACATGTCGCTGTGGGGCAACTACAACGTCGTGCTGATGAAGACCGACCTGTCCTCGTTGAAGGCCTCTCTCGGTTCCGCGGCCACAACCGCTTAGTCTTCCCGCCGAACGTCACCCCTGGGTGACGTTCGGCAGCGCAGTCTGAGTCCAGATTTCAGACTCTGCTAGGCTGGCGGTCATGTCCGTCGACCGCGACCTGTTCAGCACCGAAAACTGTTCGGTGAAGCGGGCACTGGACATCGTCGGCGAGAAATGGACGTTGCTGGTCCTGCGCGAGGCGTTCTACGGCGCCCGGCGCTTCGAGCGATTCCAGACCCGCATCGGCTGTCCACGGCAGGTCCTGACCGATCGGCTCAACACGCTCGTCGCCGCGGGAGTCCTGCGGAAGGTGCCCTATCAGGAGCCCGGTCAGCGCGAGCGACATGAATACCGGCTGACCGAGAAGGGCCGGGATCTGCTGCCGGCCGTGATCGCTCTGATGCAGTGGGGCGACACGTGGGAGGCAGACCCCGACGGTCCACCGGTCGAGATCGTCCACCGGGATTGCGGCCATCCCGTCGAGCTCACCCTGCGATGTAGCCACGACCAGACCCCGCTGACCGCCCATGACACCGAGCCTCGACCCGGTCCCGGTGCCCGCCCAGCCAAAACCGGAAAGACGGTTCGATGACCACGACCACCACCCATGCTTTCGACACCGCAATCGATCTGGCGCACAACGGCGACGGGCACTACGTCGGCCAGACCACACCGGAGTTCGCGAATATGGTGGGCCCGTTCGGTGGAGTGACCGCCGCCGCGATCGTGCGCGCGATCTCCGATCACCCCGACCGCATCGGTGACCCCGTCGCCCTGACCGTGAACTACCTCGCCCCGGTCAGCGACGGCTCGTTCGACGTCGCGGTGCGCGCGGTCCGCACCAACCGGACCAACCAGCATTGGCTCGCCGAGGTGAGCCAGGACCACGGAGTCACCACCACCGCGACGGCCGTCTTCGGCGTCCGGCGCGACGCCTGGTCGGACACCGAGGTCACCATGCCCGAGGTACCGGATCCCGAAAGTCTCTCGCACACAACACTTCCCGGCCCCGTGCCGTGGATGCGCAATTATGACATGCACTATGCCGAAGGCGCGGTGCCCACCGACTCCGTGGAGAGCCCATCGTCGACGACGACGCTGTGGGTGCGACAGCGCCCAGCCCGCGCGCTGGACTTCGCGGCTCTCACCGCACTCACCGACGTTTTCTATCCACGAGTGTTCCTGCGCCGCGGGAAGATGCTGCCGGCGGGCACCATCTCGCTGACCACCTACTTCCACGTCGACAGCGCCGAGCTCGACCGGCAGGGCACCGATTACGTGCTGGCCCGCGCCCACGCGCAACGTTTCGCCCGCGGATATTTCGACCAGTCCGCGCAGATCTGGGGCCGCGACGGGACCCTGCTGGCGACCAGTCACCAGATCGTCTACTACAAAGACTGAATGGTCGACGACTCCGATCCGCCGGCAACCCGGCGGTGGCCGCACGCGCTGCGGCTGGTGTTGTTCGTCGCTGCCCTGCTGACCCTGTTCTATCTGGTTGCGGTGTCGAAGGTGATCGACCCGGCCGGAATTCGTGCCGCGGTGTCGGCGACCGGCCCCGCCGCTCCCCTGGCCTACCTGGTGGTATCGGCGGGTCTGGCCGCCGTGTTCGTGCCGGGACCACTGCTGGCTGCAGGCAGCGGTGTGTTGTTCGGACCGCTGCTCGGCACCTTCGTCACGCTCGGATCGACGGTGCTGACGGCGATGATCGCCGCCCTGCTCGGCAGGCGAGCCGGTCGCGACAGCGCCAGGGCACTCCTCGGCGCGGACTGGTCGAGCCGGATCGACGCACAGATTCAGCGGCGCGGACTGTGGGCGGTGGTCGGACAGCGGTTCGTGCCGGGTATCTCCGACGCCCTGGCGTCGTACGCGTTCGGCGCCTTCGGAATGCCGTTGTGGCAGATGGCCGCCGGGGCTTTCATCGGATCAGCGCCGCGGGCGTTCGTGTACACCGCGTTGGGCGCGTCTATCTCGGATCTGTCGTCGCCGCTGGGCTATGCCGCGATCGCGGTGTGGTGCATCACCGCGATCATCGGGGCGTTCGCCGCGCATCGCGGGTATCGCGGTTGGCGCAACCGGGGCCGGAGCCGCTGATCCTGGGCGATACTGGCACCATGGCTGATCGCAATGTGCTGGGCGGTCCCCTCGAGCCGTGCGGGACGGAGCCGATGACGGGCTTCTACCGCGACGGCTGCTGCTCGACCGGGCCGGAGGACGCCGGACGACATACGATCTGCGCGGTCGTGACCGCCGAGTTCCTCGAGCATCAGCGCTCGATCGGCAACGATCTGTCGACCCCGATGCCGCAGTACCGGTTCCCCGGCTTGAGGCCTGGCGACCGCTGGTGCGTGACTGCGCTGAACTGGCTGCGCGCGCACACCGACGGCCACGCCGCGCCGGTCGTCCTCGCCTGCACCCACGAGCGGACCCTGGACGTGATCCCGCTGGAGACGCTGCAGGAATACGCGGTCGACGTTCCCGACGACCTGGGCAGCCTGGATCAGAAGTAGCCGTTGGCCGGCGGCCACACCCCGTTGACGGCGTAATTGCCTGCCGCGTGCGCCTTATACGCCAGTGGGTTGTGCGTGGAGACCGTGCGAACGTTGCGCCAATGCCGGTCGAGGTTCAGGGCGCGGGCGGTGGCCGACGCTCCGCCGGTATCGAACAGCCGCTCGGCCGCGGCGAGGGTCAACCGTTCCGCGACCAGTTGTGCCTCGGCGACGACGATCGCCACCCGGGCCAATTCGTCCGCGTCGTCGACTCGTCCGGAGTCCACCACGGCGTCGAGCGCATCCGCGGCAGCGAGCACCAGTGCCTCGGCCGCCGACGCGTTAGCGGCGATCTCACCGACGGCGTGCAGGGTGAACGGATCTTCGGCTGCGGTGTCGGCCAGTGAATGCGAGGCAGGGCGCGCCTTGTTCTGCACGTACCAGATGGCGTCGTCACGCGCCGCCGCCGCGATACCCGCGGCAACCGCGGCCAGATACAGCTGCAGGAACGCGGTGCTGTGACCGAGATGCTGACCGTCGGACACGGTGATCACCTCGTGCGGGCGGACCTCCACGTTGGTGAACCGGGTTCCGCCGCTGGCGGTGGTGCGCTGCCCGAAACCTTCCCAGTCGTTGAATAATTCGACACCGTCGCGTCCGGCGGGCACGATCGCCTGCACGTCACGTCCCTCGGCGTCACTGGCCGACACCGCGATCAGGTCGGCGAAAAGCGTACCGGTGGAATAGAACTTGTAGCCGTTGAGCCGCAACACCCCGGCACCGTCAGCCAGCAATGTGGTGTCGCCACCGGACGGTGTCTTGCCCTTGGCGTCGGTGATCGCATTGCCGACGACCACGCCCGCGTTGACCCGCGGGAACCATTCCTCGCGTTCGGGCTCGGTCGCACGATTGCTCAGCAATCGCTCGGCGAAGCCGAAGTGCGGTCGAAGTGCTTGTGCCACATTCGAACTGCCGCGTGCAATACGGATGACCGCAGTCAGGACGTCGCGCACCGACCCACCGGGACCGCCGTAGCGGGATGGCACGCGCAGCGTCAACGCACCGGTGCGACGGATGGCCTCGACGGCGTCGTATTGCAGAACCCGGTCGCGCTCGGCCGCGGCATCGGTGTGGCGCAGGTCCTCGACCACCTCGGCGAGCCGGGCGAGCCGCTCGGCCGGTGTCCCGCCCAGCGGTTCGGTGGTGAACCTCGGGCGCGGCGCCACCGGCCGGGGATTTTCGCTCATCGTTCTCCTCGGTAATGGCTGATGATGTTGTCGGCGAAGCGGTCCAGTTCGGCCTCGATCGGCTGGAACTGCAGCATGAACAGCTCGATGCCGGCCGCGTGGAAGGCGTCGATCCGCTCGATCACCTGCTCGTAGCTGCCGACCAGACCGGCCAGCGTGCCGCCGTTGGAGCCGATGCGCTTGCTACCGGCGAGCACCTGGTACATCGCGGTATTCGGATCGGTGCCGGTGGAGATCTCGGGCCGCGACTCGGCGTCGATCAACGCCAGTAGATGCGCCTCCTCGGCCTTGGCCTCGGCCTCGGTCGGGCGGGCAATCACGAAGGCGGACAAGCCGAATCGCAGTGGTCCGCGGTCGCGGGGACGGGCACGCAGGTCCTCGATGAGCGCGGTGGTGTCGGCGAACGGCCTGCCGTTGATGAAATACACGTCGCCGTGGGAGGCGCCCAGCGCCCGTCCCGGCTCCGACTCACCGCCGATGTACACCGGCGGGACGTCCTTCGGGACCGGCCGGACCAGAGCCTGCTGTCCCCCGCGATCCCCGACCGCGACGTGCTTGCCGCTCCACAAGTCGAGAACGGTGTCCAACCACTGCCGGGTGTAGGCGTAACGGTCGTCGTGGGCCAGTGGGTCGACGCCCAACGCCTCGAGCTCGGGCAGGAACCAGCCGGTGACCACGTTGATCGACAGGCGGCCGGCCGAGATGTCGGCGATGTTGGCGGCGAGCTTGGCGAACACCAGCGGGTTGAACAGCAGCGGCTTGATCGCCCCGATCAACTCGATGCGTTCGGTGGCCTCGGCCAGGCCGGCCAGCGTGGACCAGGTCTCCAGCACGTCGTTCTCGGTGTCGCTGGGATGGATCACATGCTGTGCCACCAAAGTCGCGTCGAATCCCCGACTTTCGGCATGTATCAGCAGGTCGCGGGTGCGCCGATAACTGGCGTCCGGCAGATCGTCGGGGTGCAAACGGGCGCCGTGATTGCCGTAGACCGGTGCCCACAGCCCGAACCGGGGTCCGCTCATGAGGTGGTCAGGTAGCGCTGACGCTCCCAGTCGCTGACATGACCCGAGTAAGCCAACCATTCACTGCGGGCGATCGCGATGAAGTCGAGCACCGAATCCCTGCCGAGGATCTCCAGGATCGTGTCGTCCTGTTCCGTCAGTGCCAGCGCGGTACCCAATGAATCGGGCAATGGAGCTCCCTTGCCGTACAGGTTGCCTGCGCCGGCGGCCACCGGCGGGCGGCCGGCCTCCAGTCCGGCCAGCACCGCCGCCAATGCCGAGGCGATCAGCCAATAGGGGTTGGCATCCGAAGCGCCCGAACGCAATTCGATTCGGCTGGCGCTCGGCGGATCTTCCACCAGTGATCGGATGGCCGCGCTGCGGTTGTCCCGGCTCCAGTTGACGGTGTCGGGAGCGAACGAGTCCGGCGTGTAGCGCCGGTAGGCGTTCACCGAGTGCGCCCCGAACAGCGTGATCGCCGGAAGATGCTCCAGCAGACCGGCGATCGCGAGCAGGGTCAGCTCGCCTTCATTGCCGTCCACCGGCGCGAAGGCCGGCTCGTCATCGCGCCACAGCGAGATATGCAGGTGCGCCGAGCTTCCCGAGTGATCCGAGAACGGCTTCGGCATGAAGCTGGCCACCTTGCCATGCTTGCGCGCCACCTCCTTCGCGGCGTACTTCAGCCGCGCGCCGTCGTCGGCGGCGGCCAATGCGTCGGTGTACACCAGATTGGTCTCGACCTGCCCGGGCCCGTACTCGGTCTGCACCCCCTCCAGCCGGGTGAACGCACCGAGCGTGTGGTGCAGATCCGAGATCAGCGGATCGAGACCGTTGGCGTTCTCCAGTGAGTAGGCGTGAATGTCATGCTGAATCGGCGAGCCGTCGGGGTTCAGCAGATAGAACTCGAACTCGACGCCGACCTTCGCGGTGAAGCCCAGCGAGCCCAGCCGCGCGATCACCCGACGCAGCGCTCCCCGCGGATCGAGCAGTGACGGTGTGCCGTCCGGGCGGACGATATCGGAGATCACGTGGCCGACACCGGCGCGCCACGGCAGCGGCTTGTAGGTCGAGAAGTCGGGGATGGCGTGGACGTCGGGATAGCCGTCGTCCCAGTTGGTCAGCCGCAGACCGTCGATCACCGTCCCGTCGGTGTTCCATCCGAGAGCGGCCTCGCAGAACGCGAATCCGTGCTTGGCGCGGTCGATGAATTGCTGTGCGGGGATCCGCTTGCCGGCGGCGTGGCCGAACGGGTCGCTCCAGGCGACCTCGATTTCGGTCAGCGAGCCGTCGTGCAGGGCGCGCAACAGCTCGGACTCGGCGTCCTGCTTCACGTTTCTGGCCTCCTGAGACTCGGTGGCCCCCACCCTCCCGCGCCAGGCAGGAGGAGAACCAGATTTAACGTCGACGTGAACGCAAACCCAGACTTTGATTCGCGGTGAGCGCAGACATTCACAGCGGGTTGCCAGCGGGCAAAAGTGTTCGAGTGTCTGTCTTCGTCGACGTCGCCCCCACCGGCGCCACCGATCCACCACTCGGTACCCGGTGGCCGTCATGGGTCACCCGACTCGTTCTTCCGGTGCTGTCGTTGCTGGTGTTCTTCGTCGTCTGGCAGCTGGCCGCGGCGAGCGAGATCTGGAACCAGACCTTCGTGCCGTACCCCAGTAAGGTGTGGCGCGCCTTCATCGACGTGTCCACCACACACGACGGCACCCGCGGCTATGCCGGATATCTCCTGTGGGAGCACCTGTACATGACGCTGCGCCGGGTCGCGGTCGGTGTGGTGATCGGGGTGGCCGTCGGTGTCGCCCTCGGCCTGCTGATGGGCTCCATCCCGTGGGTGCGCAGTGTGCTCGAGCCGTGGCTGACGTTCCTGCGCGCGCTGCCGCCGCTGGCCTACTTCTTCCTGCTGGTCATCTGGCTCGGCATCGACGAGGCGCCCAAGATCACGCTGCTGGCGCTGGCGGCACTCCCACCTGCGGCCGTCGCGACGACGGCGGCCGTCGTCGCGGTGCCGGTCAGCTTGGTCGAGGCGGCGCGGGCACTCGGCGCGTCGCGCCGGGATGTAGTGCGCGACATCGTGATTCCGTCGGCGCTGCCGGAAACGTTCACCGGAATCCGGCTGGCCGTCGGCATGGCGTACTCCTCGGTGGTCGCCGCCGAGCTGTTCAACGGCATCCCCGGCATCGGCGGTCTGGTCAAAGACGCCAGTAACTACAACAACACTCCCGTCGTGCTGGTCGGCATCTTCGCGATCGGTATCTCGGGGCTCGTGATCGACGGTCTACTGCGCGCTGTCGAGCGTCGCGCCGTCCCCTGGAGAGGAAAAGTATGAAGGTGCGCAAGCTCATCGCGGTGGCTGCCGCAGCGATCACTGTGATCGGCATGGCGGGCTGCTCGGTCGATCACTCGCAGTCGCAGGCGGGCAAGCCCACGCTGCGTCTCGGGTATCAGGCCTTCCCCAGTGGCGATCTCATCGTGAAGAACAACCGGTGGCTGGAAGATGCGCTGCCCGACTACAACATCAAGTGGGTCAAGTTCGACTCCGGCGCCGACGTCAACACCGCGTTCATCGCCAAGGAACTGGACTTCGGCGCGCTGGGCTCCAGCCCCGTCGCCCGCGGACTGTCGGCGCCACTGAACATTCCGTACAGCGTCGCGTTCGTGCTCGACGTGGCCGGTGACAACGAGGCACTGGTGGCCCGCAACGGCAGCAACATCAACTCAATCGCCGACCTGAAGGGCAAGCGGGTCGCCACCCCCTTCGCCTCGACCGCGCACTACAGTCTGCTGGCCGCGTTGGCCCAGAACGGGTTGTCGCCCAACGATGTTCAGCTCATCGACCTACAGCCGCAGGCGATCCTGGCCGCCTGGGAACGCGGCGACATCGAGGCCGCCTACACCTGGCTGCCGACGCTGGATCAGCTACGCAAGACCGGTAAGGACCTAATCACCAGCCGTCAGCTGGCCAAGGACGGGAAGCCGACCCTGGATCTCGGTGTGGTGTCGAACCAGTTCGCCAAGGACCATCCGGAGGTCGTCGATGTCTGGCGCAAGCAGGAGGCCAGGGCGCTGACGGTCATCCATAACGATCCCGCCGCGGCCGCGAAGGCCATTGCCGGCGAAATCGGTTTAGCCCCAGGCGATGTCGAGGGTCAGCTCAAGCAGGGTGTGTATCTGACGCCGCAGGAGGTCGCCTCGCCGCAATGGTTGGGCAGCCAGGGTAATCCCGGCAACATCGCGGCAAATCTGCAGAGCGCATCGCAGTTCCTGGCCGACCAGAAGCAGATCCCGGCGGCGGCGCCGCTCACGACATTCTCCGACGCCATCTACACCCAGGGATTACCGAATGTCATCGCCCAGTAGGACGGCCGCGGCGACCCCGGTGTCGGGGTCGCACAACGCGGGCGGACTCCAGATCCGCGGCGTCGAACACCGCTACGGAGAGACGACGGCACTCGGGCCCGTCGACCTCGACGTCGAGCCCGGCTCGTTCCTTGTTCTCGTCGGCGCATCGGGATGCGGCAAGAGCACCCTGCTGCGATTGATCGCCGGATTCGAATCCCCTACCAGTGGCGAGGTCAAGGTGTCGGGCCGTCGCCCGGTGCCGGGCCAGACCGCCGGCGTGGTGTTCCAGCAGCCACGTCTGTTCCCGTGGCGCAGTGTCGGGGGCAACGTCGAACTGGCGCTGAAGTACGCAGGCACGCCCCGTGAACGACGGACCGAGCGGCGCGACGAGCTGTTGAGCAGGGTGGGCTTGAAAGACATAACGCACCGCAAGATCTGGGAGATCAGCGGTGGTCAGCAGCAGCGCGTCGCCATCGCGCGGGCGCTGGCCTCCGAACGACCGGAGACCTCGCTGCTGCTACTCGACGAGCCGTTCGCCGCGTTGGACGCACTGACCCGGGAACGATTGCAGGAGGACATCCGCGAGGTCAGCGCGGAGTCGGGCCGCACCACCGTCTTCGTCACGCACAGCGCCGACGAGGCGGCGTTCCTGGGATCGCGGATCGTGGTGCTCACCCACCGCCCGGGCCGGATCGCCCTCGACCTACCGGTGGACCTACCCCGAACCGGCATCGACGCCGACGAACTGCGCCGCAGCTCCGAATACGTTCGGCTGCGCCAGGAAGTCAGCCGAGCCGTCAAAGCCGCAGCGGTCGAAGCGCCATGACCGCGATCTCCGCCTGTCCCATCCTCGCGACATCGGCCGAGGCCGTCGCCGTCGCGAGGGAGCTCGCAGCCGAATTCGCGACCGGCGCCGCCGCGCGGGACCGGCAGCGTGAGTTGCCTTTTGCCGAGATCGATCGGTTGTCGGCCAGCGGCCTGTTGGCCATCACGGTGCCCGGCGGCTACGGCGGGGCCGGGTTGCCGGCCAGTACCGTCGCCGAGGTCTTCCGGATTCTGGCGACCGCCGATCCGAACATCGCCCAAATCCCGCACAGTCATTTCGTGTACGTCAACCTCTTGCGGCTGGCCGGCACCGACGAGCAGCTGCGGCACCATGCTGAGCTGCTGCTGCATGGCGCCCGGATCGCGAACGCGCAGTCCGAACGCAGCGGTGCGACCGTCGCCGACATCGCGACCACCGTCCGCCCGGTCGGTAATCGCTTTCGGATCGACGGAGCGAAGTACTACTGCACCGGCTCGCTGTTCGCGGACACCCTGGCGGTGCTGACCCGCCTCGACGACCCCGACGGGGAAAGTGGGTTGGCCGACGGTCAGTACGTCGCCTTCCTGCCTGCCGACACACCGGGCGTTCACATCGTCGACGATTGGCACGCACTGGGCCAGCGGACCACCGGTAGCGGCACTGTCACCTTCGACGGCGTGGTGGTCGAGAAGTCCGCGCTTGTTCCGCGGGGGCCTGCGGTCAACGAGCCGACCGGCTACGGCGCCTTCGCTCAGCTGCTGCACGCCGCGATCGACGCCGGCATCGCCCGCGGCGCGTTGGCGGCCGCCGCGTCGTTCGTCCGGGAGAAGAGCCGGCCGTGGTTCGAGGCCGGCGTGACGCAGGCCGGCGACGATCCCCTGCTCATTCAGCGGTTCGGCGAGCTGGCGGTCTCGGTCCAGGCCGCGGAAGCCGCGCTGACCGTCGCGGGCGCCACCGTCGACAACGCGGACGCTGCCGAAGCCTCGTTAGCCGTCGCGGGCGCGAAGATCCTGGCGGACAAGGCGGCCAACGAGGTGTCGAGCGCACTATTCGAGGTCAGCGGAACGCGCAGCGCGGCTGCGGACAGCAACCTGGATCACTTCTGGCGCAATGCCCGGACACACACGTTGCACGATCCGGTGCGCTGGAAGTACCAGCACATCGGCCGTGCGGTCCTGCACGGCACGCCGCCGCCGCTGCATTCGGCGATCTGAGCACGCCGTTACCTGGCCCACAAATAAGACTGGCCGTCTGGTAAAACTGTCTAAGTAATTCGCCGTAGCGGGGAGGACTTGGGCTGGTGAGCGCCCCTACCGAAGAGCGCGTGGTCCACGCCGAGCCGCCGCAACGTGCGGCGTTGGCCAAGTGGATCCGCCGCCTGGCGGTGCCGATCATCCTCGTGTGGGTCGGCCTCATCGTCGTGCTGAACATGTCGGTTCCGCAGCTCGAAGCGGTCGGCAAGATGCGGGCCGTGTCGATGTCGCCCAAGGACGCGCCGTCGGTCATCGCGATGATGCGCTCGGGCCAGGTTTTCGAGGAGTCCGACTCCGACAGCTCGGCGATGATCGTCCTGGAGGGCGACCAACCTCTGGGCCAGGACGCGCGGCAGTTCTATATGGACATGATCGCCAAGCTGCGGGCCGACAAGACCCACGTGCAGCACATCCAGGACTTCTGGGGTGATCCGCTCACCGAGGCCGGCGCGCTGAGCACGGACCAGAAAGCCGTCTATGTGCAGGTGAACCTCGCCGGAAACATGGGCGAGACACTTGGCAACGACTCGGTCGAGGCGGTCCAGAAGATCGTCAGAGGTCTTTCCCCGCCGCCGGGCGTCAAGGTCTTCGTCACCGGCGGGCCCGCGCTGCAGGCGGACCAACAGCTCGCCGGCGACAAGAGCATCCGGATCATCGAGCTCACCACGATCGCGGTGATCGTGATCATGCTGCTGTTCTTCTACCGGTCAATCGTCACCGTCGGGCTGGTCCTGGTGATGTTGATCTTGGGTTTGACGGTGACCCGAGGTGCGGTGGCGTTTCTGGGCTACCACAACCTGATAGGCCTGTCGCCGTTCGCAACTCAGCTATTGGTGACATTGGCGATAGCGGCGACAACTGACTATGCGATCTTCCTGATCGGGCGATATCAGGAAGCCCGCGCGCTCGGCGAGAGCCGCGAAGACGCCTACTACACGATGTATCACGGCACCGCGCACGTGGTGCTGGGCTCAGGTATGACGATCGCGGGCGCGACGTTCTGCCTGTCGTTCACCCGGCTGCCCTACTTCAAATCGCTGGGCGTCCCGCTCGCCGTGGGCATGGTGGTCGCGGTGGTGTCGGCGCTGACACTGGGCGCCGCGATCGTCACCGTCGCCAGCCGCTTCGGACTGCTGGAGCCCAAGCGGGCCATGCGGATCCGGTTCTGGCGCCGTCTCGGAGCGGCCGTGGTGCGCTGGCCCGTCGCCATCCTGTTCTCCACGATCATGATTGCGCTGATCGGCCTGATCACGTTGCCGGGCTATCAGCCGAACTACAACGACCGTCAGTACCTGCCTGCCGACCTTCCCGCCAACGAAGGCTTCGCCGCGGCCGAACGGCACTTCCCGATCGCGCGGATGAATCCCGAGATGCTGTTGCTCCACACCAATCAGGACCTGCGCAACTCCGCGGATTTTCTGGTGCTCGAGCGCATCAGTAAAGCCATCGCCAAAGTGCCGGGTATCGGCCGGGTGCAGTCGATCACCCGCCCCGCCGGAAAGCCGTTGGAGTACAGCACGATTCCCGCGCAGATCAGCATGGGCGGCACCAACCAGACGATGAACCGGTCGTATATGCAGGACCGGATGGCCGACATGCTGGTTCAGGGCGAGCAGATGCAAGACACCATCAACACGATGACGCAGATGATCAACCTGATGGAGCGGCTGAGCTCCGTCACTCACGACATGGTCGGGAAGACCGACCAGACAGCGCTGGACATCGCTGAGTTGCGCGACCACATCTCGGAGTTCGACGACTTCTTCCGTCCAATCCGCAACTACCTGTACTGGGAACCGCACTGCTACAACATCCCGCTGTGCTGGTCGACGCGTTCGGTCTTCGACACCCTCGACGGCGTCGACAAGATGACCGACGACATCCAGCAGCTGCTGCCGGACATGCATCGCCTCGATGAGCTTATGCCGCAGATGGTTTCGCTGATGGGTCCGACCATCGACTCGATGAAACGCATGCGCGTCATGATGTTGACCCAGCAGATGAGTCAGGCCAGCCAGCAGGATCAGCAGGCCGCGATGAGCGAGAACCAGGCGGCGATGGGGGCGGCGTTCAACGACTCGCTCAACGACGACACCTTCTACCTGCCGCCGGAAATCTTCGACAACGACGAGTTCAAGCGCGGCATCAAGAACTTCATCTCCCCCAACGGCCACGCGGCGCGCTTCATCATCTCCCATGAGGAAGACCCGCTCTCGGCCGATGGGATCAACCGCATCGACGCGATCAAGGCCGCGACCTTCGAGGCGATCAAGGGCACGCCGCTGGAAGGATCCAAGGTCTATTTGGGCGGCACCGCGTCGGCATTCAAGGACATGCAGGAAGGCAACGAGTACGACCTGCTGATCGCCGGCGTGGCGGCGCTATCGCTCATCTTCATCATCATGCTGCTGATCACCCGCGCCATCGTGGCAGCAGCCGTGATCGTGGGCACCGTCGTGCTGTCTCTCGGGGCATCGTTCGGGCTCTCAGTGTTGCTGTGGCAACACATCCTGGGCATGGAGCTGCAGTTCATGGTGATGGCGATGGCCGTCATCATCCTGTTGGCCGTCGGCGCGGACTACAACCTGCTGCTCGTCGCCCGGATGAAGGAAGAAATCCCGGCAGGCATCAACACCGGCATCATCCGCGCCATGGGCGGCAGCGGGTCCGTGGTGACGGCGGCCGGCCTGGTCTTCGCGTTCACGATGATCTCGATGTCGGTCAGCGCGATGGTGGTGGTCGCCCAGGTGGGCACGACGATCGGACTCGGCCTGCTGTTCGACACCTTGGTGGTGCGCGCGTTCATGACGCCGGCGATCGCCGCGTTGATGGGCCCGTGGTTCTGGTGGCCGCAGATCGTGCGGCCCAAGCCCTTGTCTACGCGGCCGCACGGTCAATTGCTGCGCTAGCGGTCCCGCGGTCTGCTATGACTGGACGCCGTGGGGACTCAGACCGGGGTACCGCACGGTCGTATTGAGGTCTCGGCCGAGCGGAACCCCGGGGTGGCCAAGTGGATCCGCCGCTTGGCGATTCCGATCATCCTCGGCTGGCTCGCCGTCATCGGCGTCCTGACCGTTTTCGTGCCGCCGCTGGACGTCGTCGGTGAGATGCGCGCGGTGTCGCTCTCGCCGAAAGAAGCCCCGTCGGTCATCGCCTTGATGCGCAACGGAAAGGTCTTCGAGGAGTCCGACTCCGACAACGCGGTGATGATCGTCCTGGAGGGGCAGCGGCCACTCGATGCGGCGGCGCGCCAGTATTACAGCGCGCTGATCGACAAGCTGCACGCCGATACCAAGCACGTGCAGCACGTCCAGGATTTCTGGGGTGATCCGCTGACCGAAGCCGGTGCGCTGAGCGCCGACGGTAAGGCCGTCTACGTGCAGGTGTCATTGGCCGGCAATATGGGTGAGTCGCTGGGCAACGAGTCGGTCGCGGCGGTTCAGACGATCGTCAAGGATCTGCCTCCGCCGCCGGGCGTCAAGACCTTCGTGACCGGCGGTTCGGCGATGCAGACCGACCAGCAGAAAGAGGGCGGCCGCAGCATCCAGGTGGTGAAAATCGCCACCGTCACGGTCATCATCTGCATGCTGCTGTTCTTCTACCGCTCGATCACCACCGTCGGCGTCGTTCTGGTGATCCTCGTCATGGGATTGTCGGTGACCCAGGGGGCGGTGGCATTTCTGGCCTACCACAACCTGATTGGGCTGACGACGTTTGTCACACAGATCCTGGTGCCGCTGGCGCTGGCTGCCACGACTGACTATGCCATCTTTCTCATCGGCCGCTATCAAGAAGCCCGGGTGGACGGGCAGGACCGAGAGTCGGCGTACTACACGATGTTTCGGGGCACCGCGCATGTGGTGCTGGCCTCGGGGATGACGATCGCCGGTGCGACGTGCTGCCTGACCTTCACCCGGTTGCCGTACTTTCACACGCTGGGTATCCCGCTCGCCGTCGGCATGGTGGTCGCGGTGCTGTCGGCGCTGACGCTGGGTCCGTCGATGGTGACGGTCGCCAGCCGATTCGGCCTGCTGGAACCGAAGCGGGCGATGCGAATTCGGTTCTGGCGGCGCATCGGAGCGGTCGTGGTGCGCTGGCCCGGTTGGGTCCTGTTCCTCACCGTCTTCATCGCCCTGATCGGGTTGATCGCACTGCCCGGCTATCGCCCCAACTACGACGACCGCAAGTACCTGCCTGCCGACCTGCCCGCCAACGAGGGCTTCGCGGCAGCCGAACGTCACTTCCCGGTGGCTCGGATGAACCCGGAATTGCTGCTGCTCGAGACCGATCAGGATCTGCGCAACCCGGCCGACTTCCTGGTGCTCGAGCGGATCACCAAGGCGGTCGCGCGGGTCCCGGGCATCGGTCGCGTGCAGTCCATCACCCGGCCCGACGGAAAACCGTTGAAGTACAGCACTATTCCGGCCCAGATGAGTATCAGCGGGTCGCTGCAGACGATGAACCGTTCCTACATGCAGGACCGCATGGCCGACATGCTGGTGCAGGGGCAGGACATGCAGAACACCATCAACACGATGACCCAGATGATCGGGTTGATGGAGCAGCTGAGCGCGACCACGCACGACATGGTCGGCAAGACCGACCAGACCGCGCTGGACATCGCGGCGCTGCGCGACCACATCTCCGACTTCGACGACTTCTTCCGGCCGATCCGCAATTACCTGTACTGGGAACCGCACTGCTTCGACATCCCGATGTGCTGGGCGGTTCGGTCGACGTTCGACGCCCTCGACGGCGTGGACACCATGACCGACGACATCCAGCGGCTGCTACCCGATATGCATGCCTTGGATTCGATTATGCCGCAGATGATTCCGTTGATGCAGTCATCGATCGAGTCGATGAAGCGGATGCGTATCATGATGCTGACGCTGCAGTCGACCCAGTCCGGCATGCAGGATCAGATCGCCGCGATGAACGACGGCTCAGCGGCCATGGCCGCGGCGTTCAACGACTCGCTCAACGACGACACGTTCTACGCGCCGCCGGAGATCTTCGAGAACGACACCGTCAAGCGCGGGATGAAGAACTTCATCTCGCCCAACGGCCACGCGGCGCGGTTCATCATCTCCCACGAGGCAGACCCGATGTCGGCGGAGGGCATCAAACGCATCGACGCCATCAAGGCCGCTGTCTTCGAAGCCATCAAGGGCACCCCGCTGGAGGGTTCCAAGGTGTACCTCGGCGGCACGGCATCTGCGTTCAAGGACATGGAGGATGGCAACTCCTACGACCTCAAAATCGCCGGATTGGCGGCACTCTCGCTGATTTTCATCATCATGCTGCTGATCACCCGGGCGCTGGTGGCCGCCGCCGTGATCGTCGGCACCGTCGTGCTGTCGCTCGGCGCGTCCTACGGGCTGTCGATTCTGCTCTGGCAGCACATCTTAGGTATGCCGTTGCAGTTCATCGTGATCGCGATGGCGGTGATCATCCTGCTGGCCGTAGGAGCCGACTACAACCTGCTGCTGGTTGCGCGCATGAAGGAAGAGATACCGGCCGGGATCAACACCGGCATCATCCGCGCAATGGGCGGCAGCGGGTCGGTGGTGACGGCGGCCGGGCTGGTGTTCGCGTTCACGATGATGGCGATGGCCGTCAGCAGCATGATCGTGATCGCCCAAGTGGGCACGACAATCGGGCTCGGGCTGATGTTCGACACCCTGGTGATCCGGGCGTTCATGACGCCGGCGCTTGCTGCCCTACTGGGGCGGTGGTTCTGGTGGCCGAGGATCGTGCGACCACGGCCGCTGTCGACGCGGCCGAGTGGAGAGTTGCTCAGGTAGGTCGGCTCGGGCGCGAGCGTGCGGTTTCATCCGCAACACGCCGCGTTCGGCGTACCTGAGCGCACACTCGCGACGGTGGCAATGAGGCCCGCGAGGCCTCTGAGACTCGTGTGACGTACCTTTTCAGACGGCCATCCGACACCCCGAAGCGGGCGTCGTCCGATGTCCCCGCAATCGCCTATCTTGGACCGTCCAACCAACTACATCGAGGGGGAAATAGACGTGCACGACGACACCTCTCTGTCGGCCGTCGACCTCCTCGAAGTCAACCGCGAGATCCAGGGCTCCCCCACGATCCGGCTGCTGGCCGCGCTCAACCTCGGCGGCTACGCCACCCTGATGGAGCGCCACCTCAACGAGGGTGTGATCAGCGAGACCGAACTCGTGGTGCGACTCGAGCGCGACCTCGACGAGCTGGGCCGGCCCGGCGGCGAACAGTCCGGGCTGGGCCTCATCAAGAGCTGGGCCAGCCAGGGTTGGCTGCACCGGGTGGCCGACCAGCGCACGGGCGTCGAACGCAACCTGTGCTACCTCACCCAGGACGCCCGCCGCGCCCTGGACTTCCTGCGCGGACTGCGCCGCCAGGACACCATCGCCACTGGCGGCTCGATCAATGGCATCGCCTCCCGCCTCAAGCAGATCGCCCTGCGGGTCGGCAACGACCCGGTCCGCATCCGCGCCGGCATCCAGGCCGAGATCGACGCACTGCGGGCCGAACTGGACGCCTTGGAACGCGGTGAGGATCTCGACCGCTCCGCCGACGTCGATATGACCGACATGTACGACGAAGCCCACGCCATTGCCCTGCAGATGGAGCGGCTGATCACCGACATCGGCCAGTACGGCACGATGATCGAGCGGGCCACCGCCGCACTCGACGATCCGATCGACAGCAACCTGGCCTACCGCGACCGGCAGCGTCAGATGTACGCCGACTACCAGGCTGCCTGGGACTCCCAAGGCCGCGATTCGCATCGCGCCTTCCTGCGGATGATCAACGACCCCGACCAACGCGCGGAGTTCGAGGCCGACGTCGCCGCCGTCGCGCACGCCCTGCCCGCCCTCGACCCGGCGCTGCGTAAGGTCATGGCCGGGTTCTTCGAGCTCGTCGGCCAGCAGATCGACGAGGTCGAGCGTATCCAGCAGCGTTGCGCCCAGCGGGTCAAACGGTTCACCGCATTCGGCACCCTGGAGCAGAGCCGCGGCGTGGCACGCCAGCTGAACGACGCGATCGGCGCCGCCCGCGCGCTGCTCAAGAGCTCGCTGACCGACTCGCGCCTGGACATAGAACTGCCCCTGGCTCGCCATGCCATCAGTTCTGTTGGCGCGCTGAGCTTCCGGATCGGCGACCTGTCGAACCCGAAGCCCGCCCAGGCGGCCGAGGGCGAGCTCGACCTGACCAGTTTCGCGGCGTTGACCACACAGGTCGACGCGCCGGCGATGTCGGAGATGATCAACACCGCGCTCGACGCCGGCGGCCCGCTGTCGTTGCCGGCCGCTGTGGAGATGCTCGACGCCGCCTACCTCGGCCACGTCATCGTGCTGTGGTCGTGGGCGCTCAAGCAGCCGGATGCCGCGCAGGCAGCCAAGCCGGTCACCGTCCGGTTCCAGTCGCTCGACGGACGGGATCGCGAGATGGAGGTTCCGCACTTGATCTTCACCGAACCGATCTCCAGCTTGTTGGGAGCCAGCGCATGACGACCACCGACTCCGACATCGACTTCAGCTCGCTGCCGCAGGTCGATCAGACGGCGCGTACCCCGCATCAGCGGCGCCCGCGTTTCGACGGCGATGTCAGCGAGCTGCCCGACCGGGCGTGCTGGGCGCTGCAGCAGCTGCTGACCCGTCGTTACATCAGCGCCGAGGCCGACGCCGACCTGTACAGCTGGGTTCTGGAGTACCGCGCTCAGCTCTCGGTGCGGCTCTCCGAACTTGACCTGATGCTGCGCGTGGTCGACGGAAGTGACGTCGCGTTCGTCGAGCAGGCCCGGTACGAATCCGCCAGGGGCGTCAAGCTTCTGCGCCGCGAACCGCTGGGCACCTACGACTCGATCCTGGCGCTGCACCTGGCGCAGATGTCGCGCGCCGCCGGCGGGCAGGCCGTGCTGATCAGTCGCGAGGAGGTGCACGGGCTGTTCTCCGGCGTGCTTAATGACGTCGACCGGGACACCGTGACCTTCACCGCCCGCATCGACGCGGCGATCGCCCGGCTGACCGCGCTGGAGATTCTGCGCAAGACCCGCGACGACGAAGACAGCTACACCGTCAGCCCGGTGATCAACGCCGTGATGACCGCATCGGTGATCGCCGAGTTGCAGCAGCAGTTCGAACTGCTGCTGTCCGGTGGCGCATCCCCGGACCGCGACGAACAGGAGACCGCACTCGATGGCTGAACAATTCCACTTGTCGCGGCTGCAGGTCATCAACTGGGGCGTGTTCGACGGCTACCACGACATCCCGTTCAGCGAAGGCGGCGCGCTGATCGCCGGAGCGTCCGGAAGTGGCAAATCCTCACTGCTCGATGCGATTTCGCTCGGCTTCCTGCCGTTCAACCGACGAAACTTCAACGCCTCCGGTGACAACACCGCGGCCGGCTCCAGCGCGGGCCGGCGCACCGTGGACAAGTACGTGCGCGGGGCGTGGGGTCAGCGCAGCGACGGTGGCTCGAGCAAGGTGATGTACCTGCGTGGCGAGGGCACCGCGTGGTCGGCCATCGCGGTCACCTACCGCAGCAACACCGGGCGCTCGGTCACCGGCCTGGTACTGAAGTGGCTGACCGGCGAATCGCGCTCGGACTCGTCCAGCCGGTTCGTGCTGGCCGACGGTGACCGCGACATCGAGGACGTCTGCAACCGCTGGGCGGCAGGGCGATTCGACTCCGGGGTGTTCAAAGACGACGAGTGGCGGTTCTCGACCAAGGTCGAGTCGCAGTACCTGGCTCAGCTGTACGCCACCATCGGCATTCGCGCCTCCGACGCCGCTCAGCAGCTGCTCGGCAAAGCCAAATCGCTGAAAAGCGTTGGTGGACTAGAACAGTTCGTCCGCGAGTTCATGCTCGACGAGCCGAGCAGCCTGACCCGGCTGCCGGAGGCGCTCAAGCAGATCGATCCGCTCGTGGAGGCTCGCGAACTGCTGGCCGTCGCGCAGAAGAAGCGCAAGATCCTCGGCGATATCGAGAAGATCCAGCAGCGCTACGCCTCTGAGTCCTCCGATCTGGGGATCATCGACCTGGTGGACCAGCCGATGGTCCGCGCCTACACCGACCACGTCCGGCTCGCGCAGTGCGGGCCCCAGATCGAGTCGCTGGACGCCACGATCGACCAGCTGGGCAACGAGTACGAGGATGTCACTCGGCAGCTGAATCTGGCGAAGGCCGAAGGTGATTCGCTCAACGCCCAGATCAGCGGATCCAGCGCGAGCCTCGGACCGCTGCAGTCCCAGGTGGCCGGTGCGGAAGCGCAGGCCGAGCAGGTGTCGCGGCGACGCGCGGCCTATGAGGCGATGCTGGCAGCCCAGGACATCGACGTCCCGGACACCGCCGACGAGTTCTGGAATCTGCGTGAGGAACTCGCCACCGAGGTCACCGAACTGCTGGCCAAACTGGACCGCGGCCGGGAGGCATCCACCGACGCCGAGTACGCACAGAAGGCGGCCCGCATCGCCCGGGACGACGCGGCCAAGGAACTCAAGCGCGTCGAGCACGTCGGGTCGGCGCTGCCGGAGTTTGCGATCACCATGCGTGAACACATCTGTGCCGCAGTCGGTGTCGACCCGAGTGAACTGCCCTATATCGCCGAGCTGATGGACCTGCGCCCCGACCAGAGTCGCTGGCGGGTGGCCGTCGAGAAGGTGCTGCGCGGGGTGGGCCTGCGGCTGCTGGTCCCCGACGAGCGGTATTCGGCGGTGCTGCGGTTCGTCAACGAGACCAATATGGGCGGGCGGCTGCAGCTGCACCACGTCCGTGCCTCGCTGGTCGGCGCGAACCCCGTTGATGCCGACCCGAACACGTTGGCGGGCAAACTTTTTGTGGTCGACCCGACTCATCCGTGCGCGGCCGAGGCAGCGGACGTCATCGCCGCGGCGGGCGACCACATCTGCGTCGACACCCCGGATGTGTTCTCCCGATTCCGGCGCGCGGTCACCGACACGGGCCTGTACAAGGACTCCGAGCGACTGGCCATCAAGGACGATCGCCGTCCACTCAAGCAATCCGATTACATCTACCAGGGTGACGTCCGGGCGAAGATCGACGCGCTGACCGTCGACCTCGGCACTGCCGAAGAGGTGTACCAGCAGGCGCGGCGCAAGGCCGACGAGATCGCCGCCCAGCGTCAGCAGTGGCGCGACCGGGCAGCGGCGTGCAAGGCGATTTGTGAGCAGTTCCCGCAGTGGAACCAGGTGGACATCGACACCGCCGACGGGCACGCCGACCGGTTGCGCGAGCAGTTCGAACTGCTGCTGGCCGACAACCCCGACATCGAGGCGCTGACCGCCCGCGCCGACGAGTGCTGGGAGGAGATCCAGACGCTGATGACGCGGCGTGGCGCCATTCAGACCCGCCGCGACGACCTCGACAGCCGGCGTACCCAGCTGCTCGAGCTGCAAGATCGGTTGACGCCCGCATTCGTCTCCGAGCCGCTGACCGAGTTGCTCAACCGCTACGCGGCCGCCATCCCGGTCCCGCTGGAGGTGCTCAACCCCGAGCCGCACCGCGAGGCGGTGTTCAACACGATCCGGCGCGAGCGTGAGCAGCTGCGCGAAAGCCGAAGGCGCTCATACGATGAACTGGCCCGCATCCTGAACACCTTCGATACGGCGTTCCCCGATGCGATCCCGAACGACAGCGAGGTGTTCGACGAGCGGGTGCACGACTACGTGGCGCTGTGCCGGCATATCGACGAGCGCGAACTGCCCGACGCCTACGAGCGGATGATGCGCTTGGTCACCGAGCAGGCGCCCGATGCGATCCTCACGCTGCACCGGGTGGCCGAGCAGGAGGCGCGGCGGATCAGCGAGCAGATCGATCGGGTGAACACCGGGCTGGGCGCGGTCGAGTTCAACAACGGAACACGGCTGACGCTGCGGGCAACCCCGCGCAGCCTGACCGCGGTGGCGGAGCTGACCGAGATCGTGCGGGCGATCTCGCGGCGCATCGCCGAGGTGGGTCTGGGTGACAAGCAGGCGATCCTGGACCAGTACGCCGACATCCTGAGGCTGCGGAACCGGCTGGCGTCGACGGCGCCGGAGGACAAGGCGTGGACGCGCGACGCCCTCGATGTGCGCAACCGGTTCACCTTCGACTGCGCCGAGTGGGATGTCCGGACCGAGGAACTGATCCGCACGCACAGCAACGCCGGCGACAACTCCGGTGGCGAGCAGGAGAAGCTCATGGCGTTCTGCCTCGCCGGCGCGCTGAGCTTCAACCTCGCCAGTCCCGAAAGTTCAGACAACAAGCCGGTTTTCGCGCAGCTGATGCTCGACGAGGCGTTCTCGAAGTCCGATCCGCAGTTCGCGCAGCAGGCGCTGCAGGCCTTCCGTAAGTTCGGTTTCCAGCTCGTCATCGTCGCCACGGTGCAGAACGCGACCACGATCCAGCCCTACATCGACAGCGTGATCATGGTGTCCAAGACCGAGGCCACCAGTCGCAACGCTCGACCGGTGGCCACCGTGGTGTCCAAGACGATCTCCGACTTCACGACATTGCGCGCCGAGATGCGGAGTTCGGCGGCGCGGGAACGGGTCCCGGCCGGGGTGTAGTTTCGTCTAGCCCAGGGCCACACCGAGTTCTTGGGCGAAGACCTTGATCATGTGCTGGACGCCGATCTCGTTGCGCCCGATCAGCATATGGTCGTGCTGGCCGTGCCGGACACCCTCACCGCACTGCGGCAGCATCGCGAAGTCCTCGTCGACGACCGCCGCGTGCACACCGTCGTACACCTGGTCGTAGACGGCACGCATCTCGTCGTTGGTGGCCGGAACCCGTCCCATCCAGCTGTGCCGCACCGAGCATCGGGTCGGCTCCCCCGCCGGCAGGATGTCGATGATCTCCACACCGATCGGGCTGTTGGCCAGGATCAGGTTCGGGTAGATCCAGTAGATGACGCCCATGTTCTGGTGCGGGTCCCAGGATCCCGACGGATCGTCGGCGAGGTTGGTGACCCAGTTGAACGGGAAGCCGATCCGATGGTGCTTGCCGAACTCGTCGTACACCCCGGTGTCGGGCAGAGTGTTCTGGCCGATCACGCTCTCCCCGTGGACAAATGGGAAGTGATACCCCTCGGCGAAGGCTTCCAGCGCGCCCTTCCACGACACCTGGGACTGGAACTCCTTCTCGGTGTGATAGCCGTACGCGGCGTAGTTCATCAACTCGAGCTCGGACCCGATCGGACCGAGATGGGCGTCGACGTCGATGCTCGCGTCCGCGGTGAGCACCGCCCAGATGAACCCGTGCCGTTCCTCATTCGGCAACTCGACCAATCCGTACTCGGCCTTGTCCATCGAATCGAAACCCGCCTTGCCGGGCACCACGAACAGTTCACCGGTGTTGCGATAGCTCCACGCGTGATACGGGCACACGAACCTCGACGCGTTGCCCGACCCGCAGGCCGGCATGGCTCCGCGGTGACGGCAGTAGTTGAGGAAGACGTGGCTGACACCGTCGCGGTCGCGGGTCACCAGCAGCGAGTCGCCCAGCACCGACCGCACGACGTAGTCGTTGGCGTTGGGTAGTTGCGCCGACGGAACGATCGCCAGCGGCACGCGGCGCAGGATCTGCGATTCCTCGATCTCGGTGATCTTCGGGTCGCGGTAGTAGTGCAACGGCACCTTCAGTTCGCGCGGCGCCATGTCGGTGGTTTTGTCGATCGCGTGCCGCAGTGCACGCCGAGTCAGTTCCACGTCTTGGTTGTTGACCGGACCTTCGACGACAGCCGTCATGGTGACCTCTTCTCGGGTGGGCGTGACCTGACCATACATCGGCAACCCCGTGTATGGTCAAGCATCGCGTGCTGCGGACATGACGAGACGTGGGATGACACGATGCGCATATGCGCAGACACGGCTGGGCGGGCGATATCCCCGTCGACGACGAGGAGGCGATCCGCCGCATCGTCGAGGTGGCCCGCGCATCCATCGACGCGACCGGCACCGTCACGGTCTCCGACGTGGCCGCCAAACTCGGCATCACGCGCCAGACGGTGTACCGCTACTTCCCCACTCTGGACGCACTGTTGGCGGGGACCGCGATGTCGGCGGTCGGCGGATTCCTCGACCGGCTGGCCCGCGACCTGCAGGCGATCACCGACCCCACCACCGCCGTCGTCGAGGGCATCGCCTACACCTTGGAGCAGCTGCCCGCCGACCGCTACCTGAGCCTTGTCATGGAGCCGGGACGGGCCAGCGCGTTCGCCGCGGGAGTCACCTCGGAGACGGCCATCTCGTTCGGCCGGATGATCCTGGAGCGCTTCACCATCGACTGGGACGCAGCCGGTTTCAGCGGGCGGCGACTCGACGAACTCGTCGAGTTCATGCTGCGAACGGTGCAGTCGTTCATCCTCGATCCCGGCGGCCCGGATCGCCACGGAAAAGAGCTGCGCGCCTTCCTTCATCGCTGGGTCGCACCCGCCGTCGAGCAGCAGAGCGCGAAAAGGTCAGGGGCGCAGCGCCCCTGACCTTTTGCGAAAGCTCACTGAACTTACTTCAGGTTGGGCAGGTTCTGCTGAATCGCCGCGACCTGAGCCTTGCCGACGGCCTCGACGAAGTCCTGCGGAACCGGGTTGAGGTCACCGGGTGCGCTGCTGAAGATCGCCACCACGACAGTGCGGTCCACGGTGAAGAGCAGGGCGGCCATCGCCGACTTGCCGTCCAGTGAGGTGCCAATGGTGACGTTCGCATCTGGGGTGACCGCAGGCAGCGCCACCGGTGTACCGGTCACCTGGCTGGGCACGCTGTTCGCCGCGCCCGTCAGGCCGGTCGCTGCCTGCGACGCGTCATCGCTGATGATCACGGAGATGTTGATCGCATCAGTCCCGGAGGTGTAGGTCTGCGACACGTCCGGCGGGGGCGGCGTCAACGTGGTCTTCGGCGCGTCACCCGTCCACGGGGTGTTCGCCACCTGCGGGATGTCCGCCGGCTTCACCAGTAGCGACGCGTAGTTCGGCGTGCCGGCCGGTGTCGAGGCCTCAGCGCTGGTGGTGGCCGCTGCGGTCGTCGTCGACGTGGTCGTTGATGTGGTGGTGCTCGTCGCCGATGACGACGACTTCTCCTCATCCTTACCGCATCCGGCGACGACCAACCCGAGCGCGACGGCGGCCGCCGCGACGCGGACGATTGCTCGCGTGCGAACAGGATTCATGACAGCGAACTCCCCTCCGGCCACACCCCGACGGAGGGCCAAGGGCAGCCTAAACGAACCATCCTGCAGGCCTGCGGTTATTGACTTATTCGTTACAGACTCCAAGCGTCGCGGCAGGCTGTCGCGCACTGGCCGACGTGCAGGCCGATGACGTCCGATCGACTTGACAGCGGGGGAAGGACACCGCAGCGCTGTGCAGGCGCCGCGACCTAACCTAACGCCGGGCACCTCGATCCAGTCGGGCCGCGCCAGCGCAGCGCCGTGCCACGTCTTGTGGAGCGTGCCGAGCCCAAGCCCCGTTGGCATCCGATTTCGGCAACGTCAATCTCGTTAACGAGATTCGAGAGGTTGGCCTGGCCACCGGCAACGTCCGCAGCTCCTGACTGTAATCCGACGGGTTTCCGACAGCGCTGAAACCTCGCTCCGCAATACCACAGCAAATTCCCACGCGTAAATTGACGGCATCGCTAAATGTCCACCAGCAAAAAATTTACTTGACCGCTAAATACGTTTGCAGCTGGCTCAAAGTGCCGAATCTAATGACTTTTTCCTTTAATGGGACGCATCCCCGCAGTCGGCGACAAAGGCATTCCACCGGCCGGCTCCCCCGATGCTGAATCAGCCTCATACCATGTAGCACAATGATTTTCAGCTGCTTTGCGCCTTGGAGAACGCTGACAAACCAGGCGCAAAACCGCGACCGCCGCCAGAAAACTGGGCGAATGCTACTTCGGTGTGGCGTGAATAGTTAATTGCGGCCTCACGGATTATTGGGCCCGCTGCAGCAACCGTTGTTATAGTCGTCCTGTGAATGCGGAAGCTGTCTTGGATGCGCGTTCCCTTCGTCCCCTGCCTTCCCTTCGATCCCTTATTTCTCGATGTGAGTCGGCAGCGCCCATCCTGTTGACCATCAGCGTCCTTGCCCGACTGGCCTCCACCATGGGTTACTACTTGGTCAAGGGCGACGCCTTCTTTGATCTGCGCGTCTACTGGTTGGGCGGTGCGGCGCTGAAGCACCCCGCCACCCTCTATCAGTTCTTCTACGTCGACCCGACGAAGGGCGAGCACCTACCTTTCACTTACCCGCCCTTCGCGGCGATGGCGTTCTACCCGATGCATTTCCTGCCGTTCGGGCTGGTGGCATTCATCTGGCAGGTCGGACTCATCGCTGCACTGTACGGGTCGGTACGGCTCAGTCAGCGCTTCATCGGCGGCGGCAGCCGACGGATCGCCATGCTGTGGACAGCTGCGGTCATCTGGATGGAGGCACCGGGCGGCGGGATCCAGGTCGGTCAGATCGGCATTTTCCTGATGCTTGCCCTGCTCTACGCGGCCTACAGCTCAAGCTGGTGGGTGTCCGGCCTACTGGTGGGGCTCGGCGCCGGAATCAAGCTGACGCCGGCCATGACCGGCTTCTATCTGGTTGGCATGCGCCGCTGGTGGGCTGCGGCGTTCTCCGCCGTCGTGTTCCTCGGCACGGTGGGGTTGTCCTACCTGGTGTTGCCACATGAGACCAAGCGCTACTTTCCACATCGGATGAGCGAGGCCGGCGCGACGCTTCCGGTGGGCTCTGCGTGGAATCAGTCCTGGCGGGGTTGCCTCTCACGGGTCATGGGTTACGACGTCGGCACTGGTCCGATCGTCATCGTCGCAACCGTGCTGACTGCGGTGCTGGTGGTTCTGGCCTGGCGGGCTTTGGGGTCGGTCGGAGGAGAGCGAGATCGCCTCGCATCGCTACTCGTGCTACAGGTCTTTGGCCTGCTGGCCGCACCAGTGTCCTGGACCCATCACTGGGTATGGGTTGTCCCGCTGATGATTTGGTTGATCCACGGCCCGTGGCGCAGCCGGTCCGGCGCCCAAATAATCGGCTGGGGCTGGCTGGTACTCATGGTGATCAGCGTGCCCAGCCTGCTGTCCATCGACCAACCGAACATCTGGCAGATCAGCCGTCCGTGGTATCTGGCCTGGGGCGAGATGGTCTACCTCGTGGCGGCGTTGGCCACGCTGGCGTGGATCACCGTGACGGGTCGACGTGGTGACTGAGGTAGTGGCGCGGCTCTACCGCCACAGGCTGATGGCCCCGGTGCTGCTGCTGGTCAGCGCTGCGGTGCTGACGGCAATCACCATCCCCAGCCCGCCAAACCTTGTGGACTTCCACGTCTACATGCTCGGTGGGGCCGCTTTAGACCAGCCGGACTCGTTGTATTCGTTCGGCTACTCGGCCCAATCACCGAATCAGCCGTTGCCATTCCTCTACCCGCCGTTCGCGGCGATGGTGTTCTGGCCGTTGACCTGGTTGCCGTTCCCGGTGGCTGGACTGTTGTGGCAGCTCGCGATTTTGTTGGCCGTCTATGGCATCGTGTGGATCAGCCAAAGGCTGATCGGCAGCGGAGGTCACCGCAGCGCGATGCTGTGGACCGCCGGCGTGATCTGGTTGGAACCGGTGCGGATTACGTTCAATCTCGGGCAGGTTGGGGTGTTTCTCACTCTGGCCGTTTTATACGCGGTGTACTCCAGACGGTGGTGGGTATCGGGCCTGCTTGTCGGTCTGGCCGCCGGGGTCAAGCTGACCCCGGCTGTCACGGGGCTTTATTTCGTAGGCGTCCGTCGATGGGCGGCCGCGGCATTTTCAGCCGTCGTCTTCTTCTGCACCATCGGGCTCTCCTACCTGGTCGTGGGCAACCAGGTGCCCCATTTCTTCACTGATGTGATGGGCGATATGACCCGCATTCCGATCGGCATCGCGATCAATCAATCCTGGCGCGGCGGGCTGTCCAGAATCGTCGGCCATGACGTGGGCCAAGGCGCACTGGTACTCACCGCGATTGCTCTGACCGCCGTGCTCGCCGTGCTGGCCTGGCGGGCGCTGGGTACGAGCGGACAGCCGAGGGACCTGCTCGGCTCGCTCCTGGTCGTCGAACTCTTCGGCCTGTTGATCTCACCGATTCATGGGTGAACCATTGGATTTGGGTGGTGCCCCTGGCCATGTGGCTGCTGACCGGGCCCTGGCGCGAACGGCCGGGTGCCCGCATCTTCGGCTGCGCCTGGCTGGTCCTGACTCTTCTCAGCGTGCCAAGCCTGCTGGCCTTCGCCGAGCCGAGTCTGTGGGTGATTAGCCGGCCCTGGTACCTGGCGTGGGCCGGGCTGGTCTACGTCGTTGCCGCGATGGCAACCCTAGGGTGGATCGTGGTGACCGGTCGGCGAGCGGCAGGCGAGATCTGCTCCGGCGTTGAACTATTCGCCGATTCAGTACCTCAATCGGTCGCCGCTACCGAGTAAGAACAGCGCCCCGTCGGGCGTCTCGGTCCAACCATTCGTCGTTGGTGACATCCCTGAGCGGCGCGGCGGTGGCCGGCGGCACCCGGCCGCCCACAGACGTCTCACCGCTGAACCTCCCGCAACTAATTCCCTTGCGACACAGGTGAAATATCGGACAATCTTCCGCTTGGTCTAGCACCTCTTTGAGCCGTGCCTCGACACTGCTTCCTGCCCATCTACGGCGACAGTCGCAACATTGTCGATGGTTGTTCGACGCGCTGCTCGCGCACAAGACAACGCCGCCGGCTCGGTGACCACCTGGATAAGGACGCTCGATACCGGCGGTGCGCCGACGAAACCGCCACCTGCAACGGTGAATGCGTCGACGTCGAGGAAGCCGAGAAACACTGCGGCATAGACGATTCAGAATCCGGCCCCGGTAACTCAGAGGCTGGAGCAGGCCGATCGACTGGTGCCGGCGCTCGACGAAGAGCCCGTCCCCAAACGCGTTAAGCCGAAACCGGAAGCGGCGCGTGTCTCGATCTCGTTCGTGGGCGCCTTGCGCTGACCATGCCCGGTGTGCGGCGTCACAAGAATTTGATGGTTGAACCTTTGCCGCTGACGGGTATGTAAAAGCGCAGTGCACCCGACCGAACGGAAGGAACAACCATGGGCGATAGCGGACCCGAAGAGGCTGTCAAGGGCATCGTCGAAGATGTGAAGGGCAAGGCGAAGGAAGTCGTCGGCATCGTCACCGATAAGGACGATCTGCGCGAAGAGGGCCGTGCTCAGCAGGACAAGGCTGAGGCTGCCCGCGATGCGGCCAAGAAGGAGGCCGAGGCCGACGCTGCACGTGCTGCGGAAAAGGCGGCGGAAGCTCGGCAGAAGGCCGCCGAGTAGTCATTGCGGTTTGAAAATGACCAATCCGGCAATTCCCTAGTCGCAGTGCATATCAGTCGCCCTACGGATCGGACGGAACAATGATCGTTCTCGGCATCATCCTGCTATTGATCGGCTATTTCACCGGCCTGTCGATCCTGTACACCATCGGCGGCATTCTCGTCGTCGTCGGACTCGTGTTGTGGATCCTCGGGGCAGTCGGCCGCCCGGTCGGTGGTCGAAAAGTCTGGTTCTAGCGGTGCTCAATTCTTGAGCGAGAGAATGCCCTTGGGCCGTGTGCCCAGGGGCGTTTTCTCGCTTAGGGGACAGCCTGCGGCGTGACGAGGAACTTCTCCCCCGTGGCCCGCTTTACGTATTCGTTGAACGCCTCGGGCTGGAGCATGCCGGCGAGGGATACCTCGCGGGTGTAGCTACTTGCGAAGGTCGTGGTGAGCTCGGCGGCCACCCGAGCGCGCAACCGACTGATGGTCTCAGCGCCTGCGCTCGCCAGAAATGGCGTCAGCAGCCATCCACCGAGCCCCCATGCCATACCGAAATTCCTGGTGAGGACTGTCGGGCTGGTGTCGAGCGCGCCGTAGATATACACCTGCTTGTGGACGCTCGACCCGTACCGGGAGTACTCCCCCGCGGTCGCGTTGGCCGCTTCCTCCATGGCATTGAGGATCTGGCTTGCCAGCGTTCCGCCGCCCGTGGCGTCGAACGCCAGCGTCGCTTTGGTCGCGGTGAGCGCCGTGACCAGATCGGCGTCGAAGGTCGGCGATGTGGAGTTCAGGACGTGCTCGGCGCCGAGGGACTTCAACAGTTCCTCTTGGCCGGGCTTGCGGACGATGTTGACCAGCGGGATGCCGTCTTTCTGGCAGAGCTTGACCAGCATCTGCCCGAGGTTGGATGCGGCGGCGGTGTGCACGAGGGCCGAATGTCCCTCGCGGCGCATGGTTTCCGTCATGCCGAGCGCGGTCAGCGGGTTGACGAACGACGATGCCCCGTCGCGCGCGGTGGCGCCGTCAGGCAGGACAAGACATGCTCGCGCATCGACGGCGCGGTATTGGGAGTACATCGCGCCGCCTGCGATACCGACCGTTTTACCGAGAAGAGCTTGGGCTGCGTCGGATGATCCGGCCGCGACGACGGTGCCCGCCCCCTCGTTACCGACGGGGAGGGACTGATCGAGCCGCGCGCTCAGCGCTTGGGTCGCTTCGATCGGTGCGGTGACGACGGGGCGGTCCTTCGTGCCGGTAACCTCCGCCTTGGCCATATCGGCGCTGGACACCAAGAGGCCGAGGTCGGAGGGGTTGATTGGCGCGGCCTCGATCCGTACCAGCACCTCGTTGTCCTGCGGCGTGGGGACATCGACCTCGTGCAGCGAGAGTTCAAGATTGCCGGCCGAAGTGACCAGCGATCGCAGCTCTAGAGCTTTGTCGGGGAGATCTGCGGCCATGGGTGCCTCATTCCTGGGTTTGGGTGGTGCTCAGACCATTGGAACTCATCATGCCCGCGGGAATGTTCCCGTGCCGATTTGCTTGCTGCGCAGGGACATCAAGGACGCTGGGCCGACCCCGTCACCCGCCGTCGTGCCAGTACTTGTAGGGCGGGCGGGGCTCGAACCCGCGACCAATGGATTATGAGTCCACGGCTCTAACCGACTGAGCTACCGCCCCAGTGCGGCAACTATGGTCGCATGCCGACGGGTACGGGCGTTAGTAAGCCCCGCTCAGCCCAGCGCGCCGCTGTCGCGCTCGACGATCCGCTCCACATTCGCGGCTAACGACGACAGCTGTGCGCGCTGCTCATCGGTGTAATCGCGCGCGGCGTCATCGAGCACGCACACGGTCCCCACAACTCGGCCCGACCCGTCGTGCACCGGCAGCCCGAGATAGTTGTGCAGACCGAACTCGACTTCGTCTTCATTGCCGGCGAACGTCGGGTCCTCCCGCGAGTCACGGACGAAGAGAGCATCGTTGCCGTCAACCACACGTTCGCCGTACAACGGCGCCCTGGACGCGTCTGCCAGCGCTTTCTTGCCTGCCGCCCCGACCGTGTAGTGCTGGGTGGCCTCGCCCGCGGTGGCCGCGACCACCATCGAATCGTTTTCGGAGCGCATCACCAGAACTGACTTCACCCCCAATTGCGCCGCGATCCCTTCGAGCTGACCGGCCACGGGCGCGAGCCCGGGTGTGGTGTCCGTCTTGTGGGGTTCGGCGTCCGACATTGCTCCAGTCTCCCGGCGCCCCGACCGGGCGGCAACCGTTCCGCTCACTGCGAGCCCGGTGACATCATGGACAGGGTGCCCGCCGTATCCAGCGCTTTTGCCTCCGACAACGCCGCCCCAGCACACCCCATCGCTCTCGAAGCGGTCGTCGCCGCCAACACCGGAACCACCACGTCTTACGGTGACGACCCCATCACGCAGCGTGCCGCCGATCGGGTCAGGGACACCTTCGACTCCCCCAATGCCGACGTCCTGTTCGCATTCACCGGCACCGGCGCCAACATCATCGCGCTGGCCTCGGCGGTGCGGCCCTTTCACGAGATCCTCTGCACCGATATCGCCCATTCCTTGCTCGACGAGGCAGGCGGGCCGACCCTGGTGTCGGGTGCCAGCCTGGTCGCATTACCCAGTGACGACGGCATCCTCGATCCGGCACAGCTGGACCGGCGCATCACCCGGCGCGGCGACGTGCACCACTCCCAGCCGCGCATCGTCACCATCACCCAGTCCACCGAGAACGGCCGCGTGTGGCAGCCCGACGGAATCGCCGCCTTCATCGATCACGCCCACGAGCTCGACCTACTGGTGCACGTCGACGGCTCCCGGATTGCCAACGCGGTTGCCGCCCTTGATGTCCCGCCCGCACTGGCGGTCGGCGACGCCGACATCGTGACAATCGGCGGCACCAAGAACGGGATGCTGTTCGGCGACGCGATCCTGGTACGCCGCCCCGAACACTTCGCGGACATCGAGTTCGTCCAGAAGCAGATCGGTCACCTGGCGAGCAAACACCGTTACGTATCAGCACAATTCGACGCCATGCTCAGCGACGGCGTCTGGCTGCAGGCGGCCGGGCACGCCAACGCGATGGCTGCTCGGCTCAGCGTCGGAATCACCAATCTCGGCCTGCACCTGAGCTCGCCCACCGAGGCCAACGAGGTGTTCGTCGACCTTCCCGCCGAGGCATTGGACTCCGTGCGCGAACATTTCGCCGTGCATGCGCCCGACCCGCACAAGCCCCCGGTCCGGTTCGTCTGCTCCTGGGCCACCACCGAGGCCGACGTCGAGGCCGCCTTGAAGGCGCTGGCTCAGGCGAAGACGGTCTGACCGTCGGCGTCGATGAAGTAGCGCTCGGTGCCCTCGGCGACGCGGGCCTGGTCGGCCTTCAACGACACCGCGATCTTGTTGCTGGCATTGCGCATCACGTCCAATGTCAGTTCGCGGGCCTGCTCATGCGAGAAGTGTCCCCGCACACCGGAAGCCACCGCCGGGCTGATGCGCGCCGGCGACCAGATCAGCGCGTCGGCGTAGCGCAACGCCGCCTTGTGCGCGTCGGAAAGTAATTCGGAGGACTCGAAGTGCTCGATGTCGTCGTACATCGACTCGCTGCCGCCGGCGTCGAGGGCGTTGCCCTCCCGCAGTGACTTGCACAACCGGCAGTTGTGCGCGACCGCCCCACGCAGCCGCACCACCTCCGTGGTCACCGGATCCAACGACTTCAGCCTCGCCACCCCCGGCAGCAGCTGGTTGAACAACACGTCGGCCGCGTCGATACCCGAATCCCACACCGGCTCGTCAGGCACCCAGCTCACCGGCAGGCCCAGCACCTCCAGACCGTTGCGCACCCTGGGGAGGAAGTCGGCGAAGAACATCTGGATGACCGCCGCGAAGCTCGCCGCACCCAGGGCAGTCGTCAACGCTTCCCGCTGCCGATCGGAGATCGCCGAGACGTCGATGCTGAACTGCTCGGCGAACTCGGCCACCACCTTCTCGGCGTCCGACTCCGGCGCGCGCACCGGTGTCTGCGCGGGCAACGGCGTCAGCGACAGCGTTTCGCCACAGGTGGTGCGGACCAGTCCCACAATGCGCTGAAGGTCGGCCGGTGACTGCACCACCAGCTGGGTCAGCACTACGTCAAGATCATCGGCCATCTGCCGATTATTGCGCCTGGCTGACCGAGGACATGTGGAAGTCGGGGATTCGCAGCGTCGGCATCACTGCGCGAGTGGCCCAGTCGCCCCACTCCCGCGGCAGCGTCTGTTCGGGCAGACCGGCCTCGGTGGCCCGGCGCAGCAGATCCAGCGGGCTTTCGTTGAAGCGGAAGTTGTTGACCGCCCCGGTGACCTCGCCGTCTTCGATCAAGTACACGCCGTCGCGGGTCAGCCCGGTCAGCAGCAGCGTCGTCGGGTCCACGGTGCGGATGTACCACAGCGTGGTCAGCAGCAGGCCACGCTCGGTGGCGGCCACCATGTCGGCGAGCTCCGCACTACCGCCGGTCATCAGCAGGTTGTCGGCCGGCACGGCCGGTGCCGTCCCGAACTCGGCCGCCGCGGCGCGCGGATAGGCCAGCGCGTGGATCGACCCGTCGCGAATCCAGTCCACCCGCCCGATGTCCAGCCCATTGTCGAACACCGAGACCGATTCCGATCCGGTGGTGGCCGCGACGAACGGCGCGCACTCCAAGCCCGGGGCGAACGGGTCGGAGTACATCGTCAGCGGCAGCTCGGTCAGCTTCTCCCCGACCCGGGTTCCGCCGCCGGGCGCCGACAACGCCGTGCGGCCCTCTTCCGCGCCGCGGCCGTCCATCGACCAGCCGAGATAGATCATCATGTCGGCGACCGCCGACGGCGGCAGCAGCGTTTCGTAGCGGCCCGCGGGAAGCTCGACGGTGCGGTTGGCCCAGCCCAGCCGCATCGCCAGGTCGTCGAGCAGGCTGTCGGTCGGGACATCGGTGAACCACGGCGTGCTGATCCCCGCCCATGCGCTGGCGCCATCGCGTTTGGCGTTGATCTCCACAGTTCCGGTGGGTTGGGTGAAGCGCCGGCGGATCCCGGTCGAGGTGGCCAGGAACGTCGTCTCGACGACGTGGTGTGCGTAGCCGTACAACCGATCGGCACGCCCGAAGCCCGCCGACAACGATTCCGCGACATCGGCGAACACCCCGGCACCCGTCTCGGGTACCGGCTCGTTCCAGTCGTCGGGTAGACCACTGCCGGTCAACAACGGGGCGCTGTCGCGGGCGTCGGGTGCAGCGTGCGCGGCGTGTTCGGCGGCGGCCACCAGCACCGCGATCGCGGCGGGGTTGACGTCGCTGCTGCGCACGGCGCCGGTGTGCGATGTATTTCCTTTGCGCACAATCGAAATCACGGTGGTGGACCGAGTGGTCGACACACCGTTGGTGGTCATCGAGTTCCCGGCCCACCGCAGTGCCGCCGCGGCCCGGTCGGTGACGATGACGATGGTCTCGTCGACGGTCGCGGCCTGCAGCGCCAGTTCGACGACCTGCTGTGCGGGAATCATGAGTGGCTCGCTTCTTCGCGCGTGTTGAGCACATTCACGCCGCGGAACAACGCCGATGGGCAGCCGTGACTGACTGCCGCGACCTGCCCGGGCTGGGCCTTGCCGCAGTTGAACGCCCCACCCAGTTGCCACGTCGCCGGCCCGCCAACGGCTTCCATCGAATTCCAGAAATCGGTGGTGGTCGCCTGATAGGCGACGTCACGCAGCTGACCGTCCAGCCGTCCGTCGCGGATTCGGTAGAACCGCTGGCCGGTGAACTGAAAGTTGTAGCGCTGCATGTCAATCGACCATGACTTGTCGCCGACGATGTAGATCCCGTTCTCGACTCGGGCGATCAGGTCATCGGTGCCGAGATTCTCGGTGCCCGGCTGCAGCGAGACATTGGCCATCCGCTGTATCGGGACGTGGTGCGGGGAGTCGGCGTAGCTGCAGCCGTTGGAGCGAGCCAGACCCAGCCGCGGCGCGAACACCCGGTCGAGCTGGTAACCGACGAAGATGCCGTCGCGGATCAGGTCCCAACTCTGCGCGGCCACCCCGTCATCGTCGTATCCAGTTGTGGCCAAACCGTATTCGACGGTGCGGTCGGCGGTCACGTTCATCACCGGCGAGCCGTACCGCATCGTGTTCAGCTTGTCCGGCGTCGCGAACGACGTGCCCGCGTAGGCCGCTTCGTAACCGATGGAGCGGTCATATTCGGTCGCGTGTCCGATGGATTCGTGGATGGTCAGCCACAGGTTCGTCGGGTCGATCACCAGATCGGTCGGCCCGGCGACCACGGTCGGGGCCTTGGTCTTCTCGGCCAGCAAGCCGGGCAACTCGGCCAGCTCGGCAGTCCAGTCCCAGATGTCGTCACCTGCCACCGCTTCCCAGCCGCGCGCGGTCGGCGGAGCGAGCGTGCGCATCGACTCGAAACTGCCGGCGGCGGCGTCGACGGCCACCGCATCCAGCTGCGGCTGCAGCCGCACCCGCTGCTGGGTGATGGACGAGCCGAACGTGTCGGCGTAGAACGTCTGCTCCTTGACGGTGATGACCATCGCCGACACATGGTCCACACCGTCGGAGGCCAGCAGCCGCCCGGAGTACTCCCCCAGCAGCGCGATCTTGTCGGCGGTCGGCACCGTGAACGGGTCGATGGCGTAAGTCGAGACCCAGGTGACGTCGCGGTAGACGGGTTCGGCCGCCAGCTCGATGCGCTCGGCGTTCAGCGCGGCCAGGGTGGTGGCCACCTCAACCGCGCGGCGCGCGGTGTCCGCTGCGACCTCGGGGGCCAGTTCGGCGTGCGAGGCGAAGCCCCAGGTGCCGTCGACGATCACCCGCACGGCCAGCCCGATCTCCCGATCGGTGACCGCACTCTGCAGCTCACCGTCGCGTAGCTGCACCACCTCGTTGGTGATGGCGTGGATGCGCAGGTCTGCGTAGCTCGCACCGGCGGCGCGGGCGGCGGACAGGGCCGCGTCGGCGAGGGCATGGCGCGGCAAGGCCAAGAAGTCGGCGTCGACATCACGGGGACTCACGTGCTCTACCGTAACGTGATGACTCGGCGAGCACGCCCGGCCCTGCTGGGGTACGCGCTGCTGGCGCCGAGCCTGTTCGGGGTTGTCTGCTTCCTGCTGCTACCCATGCTGGTGGTGGTGTGGCTGAGCCTGCACCGCTGGGATCTGCTGGGGCCTATCCGCTATGTGGGGCTGGACAATTGGCGCTCGGTGCTCACCGATGCCAGCTTCGGCAACTCGTTGTTGGTGACGCTGGCCTTCATCGCGATCGTGGTTCCGGTGCAGATCGTGCTGGGGTTGTTCGCGGCCGGGCTGCTGGCCCACGAGCTACCGGGCAGCGGGGTGTTCCGCACCCTGTACGTGCTGCCGTGGGTGTGTTCGCCGCTGGCGGTCGCGGTGTTGTGGCATTGGATCCTGGCGCCCACTGATGGCGCGGTGAGCACTGTGTTGGGGCGTCGCATCGAGTGGCTGACCGATCCGGGGCTGGCGCTGCCGGTGGTCTCGGCGGTGACGGTATGGATGAACGTCGGCTATGTGACGCTGTTCTTCCTGGCGGGCATCCTGGCTATTCCCCCGCAGATCCACGCCGCGGCCCGACTCGACGGCGCGACGAGTTGGCAGCGGTTCTGGCACATCACGCTGCCGATGCTGCGTCCGACGCTGTTCTTCGTCTCGGTCACCGGCATCGTCAGCGCGGCCCAGGTGTTCGACACGGTGTACGCGTTGACCGGCGGCGGCCCCGCCGGGCGCACCGATCTGGTGGCGCATCGCATCTATGCCGAGGCGTTCGGCGCGGCCGCGATCGGGCGCGCGGCGGTGATGGCGCTGGTGCTGTTCGTCATTCTGGTGGGCGCGACGATCGTCCAGCACCTCTACTTCCGCCGGCGGATCAGCTATGACCTCACGTAACGCGCTGATCTACCTCGGGCTGCTGCTCGGCGCGCTGATCACCCTGGCGCCGTTCGGGCTCGGTCTGCTGACGTCGTTCACCTCGGCGCAGCAGTTCGCCACCGGCACACCGCTGTCACTGCCCAACCCGCCGACGCTGGCCAACTACGCGGCGCTCGGTGACGCCGGATTCGTCCGGGCGCTGACGGTGACCGCGCTGATGACCGCCATCATCACGCTGGCGCAGCTGACGTTCTCAGTGCTGGCCGGATATGCGTTCGCCCGCTTGGAGTTCCGCGGCCGCGACGCACTGTTCTGGGTGTACGTCGCGACGTTGATGGTGCCCGGCACGGTCACCGTGGTGCCGCTGTATCTGATGATGGCCGAGCTCGGCTTGCGGAACACGTTCTGGGCGTTGGTGTTGCCGTTCCTGTTCGGCTCGCCGTACGCCATCTTCCTGCTGCGCGAGTACTTCCGCGGTATCCCCGCCGACCTGGTGAACGCCGCCCGCCTGGACGGGGCCAACACCCTGGATGTGATCGTGCACGTGGTGTTGCCGGCCAGCAAGCCGATCCTGGTGACACTGACGCTGATCACCGTTGTCAGTCAATGGAATTCGTTCATGTGGCCGCTTGTCATCACCAGCGGCGGAACATGGCGGGTGCTGACGGTCGCGACGGCGGGCCTGCAGACGCAGTACAACGCGCAGTGGACGCTGGTGATGGCGGCGACGACGGTGGCGATCGTGCCGCTGATTGCGCTGTTCCTGGTGTTTCAGCGCCAGATCGTGCGCTCGATTGTCGTCACCGGGCTCAAATGAGCTGGCCGCCACGGTTCTCCACCCGACTGTTGGCCGGGCTGATCGCCGTCGCTGTGCTGCTGGTGGCGGGCGCCTTGGCGCTCGGCCGAACCACGGACCCGTCGGGCAAGACCGTCCTCACCGTGCGGCTGTGGGATCCCCAGGTCGCGCTCGCCTACGCCGAGTCCTTCGCCGAATTCACCCGCACCCACCCCGGGATCGAGGTGCGCACGAACGTCGTCCCCTACGCCAACTACTTCAATACCCTGCGCACCGACGTCGCCGGCGGCGGCGCCGACGATGTCTTCTGGCTCAACAACGCCAACTTCGCCGAGTACGCCGACAACCACCGACTGATGGCCGTCGAACCGCTCGGCGAGTGGGACTCGTCGGTGGTCGCGCAGTTCACCCGCGGCGGCTCGCTGTGGGGGGTGCCGCAGCTGACCGACGCCGGGATCGCGCTGTACTACAACGCCGATCTGCTGGCCTCCGTCGGCGTCGACCCCGCCGAACTGGATGCGCTGCGCTGGAATCCGAACCCGAGCGTCGACACGCTGCGGCCGCTGCTGAAGCGCCTCACCCACGGCAGGCAATGGGGATACAACGCCGCCAACGACTTACAGGCCATCTACCTCAACTACATCGGCTCGGCAGGCGGCATCTTCAACGACGGAGATCGGTTCGCACTCGACAACCCGCAGGCCGCCACCGCATTCCGGTATGTCGTCGGACTGATCAACACCGACCGGGTCGCGCCGCCGGCGTCGGACACTAACGACAACGGTGACTTCTCGCGCAACCAGTTCCTGTCCGGGCGGATGGCGCTGTTCCAGTCGGGCACTTACAACCTGGCTCAGGTCGCCGAGCAGGCCACGTTCCGCTGGGGTGTGGCCATGCTGCCTGCCGGGCCCGCGGGCCGGGTCAGCGTCACGAACGGGATTGTCGCCGCGGGTAATCCGGCCAGCCGTCATCCGGACGCGGTGCGTGAGGTGCTGGCGTGGCTGGGCAGTGCGCACGGCAACTCTTTCGTCGGCCGGCATGGCGCGGCCATTCCGGCAGTGCTGCCCGCCCAGCAGGCGTACTTCGACTATTGGTCAGCCAAGGGTGTGGACGTCACACCGTTCTTCCGGGTGCTCGACGGGCCGCGCATCGCCGCACCGGGCGGACCCGGCTTCGCCGCGGGATATCAGGCGATCAAGCCGTACTTCGACGAGATGTTTCTGGGCCGAACGCCGGTCGACCAGGCGTTGGCGGCCGCTCAGCAGGCGGCGAATGCCGCGGCGTCGCGTTAGATCCCCGCCAGCACGGTCACCTGCAAGCCGACCGACACCGCGCACACAATCGCGGAGATCGCCAGCACCACCCAGTCAGCGCGCTTCGGCCCGGACGGCGCCGCGGAGATCATCCCGGTCCCGCCGCGTGCGGTGATCGCGTCGCCCATCTCGTCGGCCCGCCGCAGCGCCACCGTGACACCGGCCGACATCAGGTCCACCATCTCGATCGCCCACCGCCGCCGCCGGGCCCGGCGACTGGTCAGCACCGGCCGCGGCCGCAGCCGTCGCGCGGCATAGAGCAACCGGAACTCGTCGAGCAGCATCGGGAATGCCCGCAGCGACAAGGCAAGTGCCACCGCCCAGTCGTCGACCGGAATCCGGAAGACCTTCAGCGGCCGGCCCAGCCGCGCGACCGCCGGTGCGATGTCGGCGACGTTCGTCGTCCACGACACCATCATCCCAAGCGCCAGCAGCACGATCGCCACCACGGTGACGCGCAGGAACTTCAGCAGCCCCCCGAGTTCGAATGCGTGTGACGCCAGGTGCACCACCGGAGTTCCGCCGCCCAGCGCCGCGGTCACCGCGCCGAGCAGCAGCAGGAACCACAACCACTTCGGCACCGACGGCACCACTCCGCGCGGGATCCGCGCCATCTTGATCGCGATACCGATGAGGATCGCGACCAACGCGAGCGGCACCCAGTCCGGGTAGAACGCCAGCAGCGCCGAAAAGCCGAGAACGACAATCAGTTTGGTGCCCGCCCACAACTCGTGAATCGGCGACGTGCCGGGAATGGGCCGCAGCAGCACCACCGGACGCGGCTGGCGGTCGGTGGTCATGACGGCCCCTCGGTCAGCACACCGTCACGCAGGTGCAGCGTGCGCGGACACAGCTCTTCCAGTCCGACGAAGTCGTGCGAGATCACCACGACGGTCAGCCCACTGTTGCGGCGCAGATCGCTCAGCAGCCGCAGCAAGCCCTGCTGACTGGCGGCGTCCAGCCCGGCCAACGGCTCGTCGAGGATCAGCGCCTGCGGTGAGCGGGCCAGCAGCCCGGCGATCACCACCCGGCGCATCTGCCCACCGGACAGCTGGTCGATGCGACGCCCGGCCAGTGCGGCGTCCAGACCCACCTTCGCCAGCGCAGCCGTCACCCGCGCCGTGTCATGTGGTGAAAAGCCCGCTGCCGACGCAACTTCCAAATCGACGCGGCTGCGCATCAACTGCAGCCGGGCAGCCTGGAAGGCGATCGCCACCTCGCCGACGCAATCCGGCGCGGGCCGGCCGCGCACCAGGCACGAACCGCTCGTCGGTGTCGTCAGCCCCGCCATGATCCACGCCAGGGTGGACTTCCCGGAACCGTTGCCGCCGTGGATGAGCAGGCCCTCACCTTCGTGGACGGTGAACGTGACGTCGGTCAGCGCGGGCTTGGCCCACGGTGTGCCCGCGGCGTATTCGTGGGTGACGTGCTCGAGCTGCAGCACCGGTTCCGCCTTGCGCGGCGGGGCGCTTTCCGTCGCGGTCGGTGCGTCGGTGCTTTCCACCATGTTGGTGTTGTCCAGCGACTCATTGAGATTGATGACCCGGTCGGCGGTATCGGCTTCGTTGTTGTAGTGCGTGATCGACACCAGCGCCATCCGGTGACGTTCGGTGAGGCCGGACAGCACGCTCAGCAGTGCCTCGCGCCCCCGCTGGTCGACCATGCTGGTGACCTCATCGGCGATCAACATCGACGGCTGCCGGGCCAACGCCGCGGCCACCGCCAGACGTTGCAGCTCGCCGCCGGACAACCCGCCGGTGTCCCGCTCCTCCATACCGGCCAGGCCGACCTCGTCGAGCAGCGCCGCGATATCGGTGCGGGTTCCCGGCGGCAGGCCGAAGACGACGTCGTCGGCGACTCGTGTTCCGAGGACCTGACTTTCGGGGTGCTGCATGATCACGGCCGTCCCACCCAGCTGACCCAAGCCGATCGCGCCCGGCCGCTCGATCGTGCCCGACGTCGGTTGACGCCCGGACAGCAGCAGCATCAGCGTGGTCTTCCCGGAGCCGTTGGCGCCGGTGATCGCCACGTGTTCCCCGACGTCCACGGTCAGGCTCAGCGGGCGCAGTGCGTCGTGGGCGGCGCCCGGATACCGAAAGCGGGCGTCGACCAAGCGCACCGGGACCGGCGCGACCGGTCCGGACTCGGCAGGGGTCTCGAGCTTGTGTACATCGGGTATGCCGCGCAACCGGTCCAGCACCCGCGACAGCGCCCACCACCCGACCAGGGTCACCACCATGATCGAGAAGATCGCGTACACCATCAGCAGCGCCGGCCAATACTGCAGCGCAACACCGAACATGTGGCGGGCGTCCTCGGCCGCCGGCCGGAACGGCTCGAAGCGGGACATCACCGAGACGACGCCGTCGAAGTTGGCGGTCATCGCCGAGAACGTCAGCGTGCGCAGCCGAACCAGCACGGTCAGCGCGGCGATGATGAAGACGCCGAAGATCACGCCGGCCACCAAGCCCACCGCGATGACCGTCGGGGTGCCGCGGCCGCGGCGTTTCATGATGCCGGCCAGCCCGCCGACGTAGGCGCAGTTGACCACCACCATGAGTCCGCTGATGCCGGCGATCAGGAAGGCGACGACGCTCGCCGCGACCGTGGAGGCCAGCAACACCCGAAGGCGGTAGCGGTAGCCGAGCAGCCCCATCGGCACCGTGGTCAATAGCGACAGTCCCCCGGCGAACGGCACGACGACGGAGATGATCGCCAGCGCGGCCGCCAGCGCGGCCATCACGGAGGCCTGGGCCATCTCCACCGGCGACAGGGAGCGGCCGGCACGGCGATCGATCGACGGACGGGACGGCTGCGCAGGCGCCTCCGGTCTCGTCGCAGTCATCACCCGATTCTGCCAGCCGCCGCGGACTGCTCGTCGCCTCGACCTGCCGCGGTCAGGCGCTCCTGTGGACATGCTGTGAGAAAGCCCACGGGCCAGGCAGAAGACAACATAGTATTTCTATGTAAATATGGACGTATGAGTCCGACGCCCACCCAGGAACGACCCGGCGCCGCGTCCACCGACCAGACCGGCCTGGGTTCTGAGCTGCTGACTGTCGTCGCACGGCTCAATCGGCTGGCCACCCAGCGCATCCGGCTGCCGCTGCCCTGGGCGCAGGCCCGCCTGCTCGGCACCATCGACGACCAGGGCGAGGCCCGCATCTCCGATCTGGCCGAGCTCGATCACTGCTCCCAGCCGACGATGACCACCCAGGTGCGCCGACTCGAGGACGCCGGACTGGTCACCCGCACCCCCGACCCCGACGATGCGCGTGCCGTCCGCATCCGCATCACCCCGGCTGGTCAGACCATGCTGGCCCAAGTCCGCGCGGACCGCGCCGCGGTCATCGACCCGCGCATCGAGCGGCTTTCCGAAGAGGACCGCGAAACTCTGTCGGCTGCCGTCGAGGCGATCCGTCGCCTGCTCGACGACATCGACAGCTTTCCCCAATAAGTAGTAAGGAGTGAGGCCACTCATGTGGCGCCAACCCAAGGCCGTCTGGGCCGTCGCATTCGCATCCGTCGTCGCCTTCATGGGCATCGGACTCGTCGACCCAATCCTCAAACCCATCGCCGACAATCTCAATGCCACACCGTCACAGGTGTCGCTGCTGTTCACCAGCTATATGGCCGTCATGGGTGTGGCCATGCTCGTCACCGGCGTGGTGTCCAGCCGCATCGGCCCGAAGCGCACGCTGCTGCTCGGTCTGGTGATCATCATCGCCGGCGCCGGACTGGCCGGGATGAGCGACACCGTGATGGGCATCGTCGGCTGGCGCGCACTGTGGGGATTGGGCAACGCGCTGTTCATCGCGACCGCGCTGGCCACCATCGTCAGCTCGGCGCGCGGCTCGGTGGCCCAGGCCATCATTCTGTACGAAGCCGCGCTGGGCCTGGGCATCGCGGTCGGCCCACTGGTCGGCGGCGTGCTGGGTGGAATCTCTTGGCGCGGGCCGTTTTTCGGGGTGTCGGCGTTGATGGCCCTCGCACTCGTGGTGACGGCGGTGCTGTTGCCTGAGACGCCCCGTCCGCAACGGATGACGACGCTGGCAGACCCGTTCCGCGCGCTGCGTCACCGCGGCCTGCTCGGCGTGGCCATCACCGCGCTGCTGTACAACTTCGGCTTCTTCACGCTGCTGGCGTTCACGCCGTTCCCGCTCGACATGAACGCACACCAGATCGGCCTGATCTTCTTCGGCTGGGGCCTGGCACTGGCGTTCACCTCGGTAGTGGTTGCCCCGAAGCTGCAGCACCGATTCGGCACTGTGCGGGTGCTGCTGGTGAACCTGCTGTGCTTCTCGGCGCTGCTGGTCGTGATGGCGCTCGGCACCGACAACAAGACCATCCTCGCCGCCTGCGTGGTGATCGCCGGCCTGTTCATCGGCGTCAACAACACGCTGATCACCGAAACCGTCATGAAGGCCGCGCCGGTCGAACGCGGTGTGGCGTCGGCGGCCTACAGCTTCATGCGGTTCGGTGGCGCCGCGGTCGCCCCGTGGCTGGCCGGTGTGCTCGGCGAGCGGGTCAGCGTGCACCTGCCGTTCTGGGTCGGCGCCGGTGCGGTGCTGCTCGGCGCCGGTGTGCTGGCGATGTCGAGCCGGCATCTGAGCGCTATTGACACGGAGGAAGATGAGCTCGAGGAGATCACCGATCAGGCCACCGCGGTGACCGTCGGCAGCGAAAGCTGAGCGACGCGGGGGCCGACCCCGAGGAGAACGATGCAGTTCTGGTGCGGCACCCCGTTCATGAAGACGACGGAATCTCTGGCAGTCGCCCGCATGGTCGACGACGCCGGCTACGACGGCATGATCTGCGCCGATCACCTGATCTATCCGCGGGATCTGCGTTCGCCGTACCCGTCACCGACCGGCAAGCCAGGCTGGCAGCCGGAGACCGCGTGGCCCGACACCTGGGTGATGATCGGAGCGATGGCGGCGGTGACGACGCGCCTGCGCTTCTCCAACGCGGTCTACGTCGCACCCGCCCGCCCGCTGATCGAAGTCGCCAAGGTGGTGGCCACCGCCGCATCGCTGTCCGACGGCCGGGTCTCCCTGGGCGTCGGAATCGGTTGGATGCGTGAGGAATACGAGCTGCTGGGTCAGGAGTTCGGCAACCGCGGCAAGCGTCTGGACGAGATGATCCCCGCGCTGCGGGCACTGTGGCAGGGCGGCTGGGTGTCGTGGAGCGGCCGGTACTACGAGGTGCCCGAGATGATGATCGAGCCGCATCCGCCGCAGCCGGTGCCCATCCTGTGTGGCGGCGAATCCGACGCGGCCCTGCGGCGCGCCGCAGCCCTGTGTGACGGCTGGATCGGCACGGCCTACACGTTCGACGACGCGAAAGCCTACGTGTCCAAGCTGGATGCACTACGCCGCGAATTCGGCCGCGCGGACCAACCTTTCGAGATCATGCTGGCGTTGATGGATCCGCCGTCGCCGGACCTTTACAAGCGCGCCGAAGACATCGGCATCACCGCGGTGATGTGCGCCCCATGGATGACCGACCCGGCCGTCGCAGCAGACGGAGACGTCGAACGCTACCGCGGCCCGATCGAGCGATTCGCCGAATCGGTTGTCGCCGAATGTCGCTGAGCACTCACATCCAGATGGTGGCGTTGGCGCTTTCCCGGGGCTGAGCCAGCGGGTGATCCTTTCCCAGTAAGTCGCCGGTGATGACGGCACAGAACCGGTACATCGCGATGTCAAAGATCCCGTTGTGCATGGGCTGCTCGATGAAATGGCCGAGTCGTTCGGCCCCGATGAACACCGCCATCAGCAGCAGGCCGATGGTCACACCGGCGTACGGATGAGATGAGCCGTCCAACCGGCTGAAGGCCATGATCGCGAAGAACCAGGCCAGCCCGCGGATGAACACCTCGTACTGCAGCGGGATCGGTTCGTTGCGGATGCGTTCCAGACCGCTTTGGGCCGTGACGAGTGCGGTGTTGACGCTCATCAGCATCACCCGGGCCTGATTGTCGATGTGGCCCTCGGCCGACAGGGTTTGGATGTCGACGGCCTGGCGGGTCATCAGATCGGTGGCGCCGATGTCCGCGGGATCCTCGGGCGTGAGATCGTCGACGCCTGGCACCGCAGGAATCTTGCGCAGGTCGGCAGCCAGCTGCCAGGCGTAGCGCACCTGGCGTCGACGCATCCGACTCACGATCTCTGCCATCCCCGGGGCGCCGGAGTCGACGGAGCACAGGGTGTTGTAGGTGGCGCGCGAGTTGATGATGACGTTGCCCCACAGCGTGCGGGCCTCCCACCACCGGTTGTAGGCGGTGGTGTTGCGAAAACCGATGAACACCGACGCGCCGATACCCAACACCGACAGCACGGCCGAGGCGTAGTCGATCTGGGTGGGGTCCGGGATGGGGATCAGGATGGCGGCTACCACGACGATCGCCAGCAGATCCCAGCGCAGCTGCCACCACACGAGACCGGAAACCTTGAGCGGGCCCAGCTTCCCGACGCTACGGATCACCGCGTCAGCGTATTGCTCACAGCGCCGCGTCGACGAGATTTCCGACCGCGTAGGTCGCCGCGATCGCGATGGCCCCGAACATCAGCTGCCGCCCGGCGCCGAACCAGACCGATCCCTTGGTGAAGCGAGCGGCCACCGCACCCGCCACCACCAACCCGACCGCGCTGCACACCAGACCGAGCCACAGCTTCTCGGCGCCGAACAGATACGGCAGCAGCGGAATGACAGCGCCGACGGCGAACATCACGAACGACGAGATCGCGGCAATCACCGGCGACGGCTTCTCGCGAGGATCGACACCCAACTCCTGCGCCAGGTGGAAGTGCACCGCCTGCTCCTCGTCGCGGTGAATCTCCTCGGTGGCCTGCCGGGCGGTGGTCTCGGACATCCCCATGTCCATCAACATCGACACGAGTTCGTCCCGTTCGGCGTGCGGATGCCGCTCGAACGACCGCCGTTCGATGCGCACCTGGGAGTCGATCTGCTCGTTGGCGGTGGTGACGGATGTAAATTCGCCGAGCGCCATCGAAAACGCGCCCGCGAGCAGCCCGGCCACCCCGCTCAGTACCACCGTGTGGGCCCCGCCGCCGGCCGCGACCCCGGCGATCAGAGCGCTGTTGGAGACCAAACCGTCCATCGCGCCGAACGTCGCCGCACGCAGCCAGCCTCCGGTGACGTCGGGATGGGAGTGGTCGATGTCGTGGGGTAGGTGGCCCGGCGCGACCTCCCCCTCGGGCTCGGACATACCGCCATTCAACGCCGGCCTGTCAGGTCACATCGACTCAGGTTTACCTGCGTTTGCCACATCCGCGTTTGCCAAATCGGTTGCGGGGATACCTTCATGCCATGACCACCACTGCGGAGCACCTTCGCAACGCCCTCGACGGCCGTTGGCGAGACGTCAAGAACGCCGTGCGCGCCGAACTCTCCACCGAAGTATTCCGGCCGCACTACACGCCCAACACCGTCATCGCCCGCGCGAAGGTGGCTGAGCAGATGAAGATCATGGCGGCCCACGGCGCCGCCGAGGACGGGTTCCGTAAAGAGCACGGCGGCAACGGAGACGTGGGAGCTGCGGTCACGCGCATCGAGATGCTCGCCATGTCGGACCTGTCGCTGATGGTCAAGGCGGGCGTGCAGTGGGGCCTGTTCGGCGGCGCCATCGAGAACCTGGGCACCGAGCGTCACCACAAGGCCTATGTGCAGCGCATCATCGACCTGGACCTGGTGGGCTGCTTCGGCATGACCGAGACCGGGCACGGCAGCGACGTTCAGTCCCTGGAGACCACCGCCACCTACGACCCGGCGACCCAGGAGTTCGTGATCAACTCCCCCACCCCGACGTCACGCAAGGACTACATCGGTGGAGCAGCCGAAACCGCCCGGGTGTCAGCAGTTTTCGCGCAGCTGATCACGAACGGCGAATCGCACGGGGTGCACTGTTTCGTGGTGCCGCTGCGCGACGAGGACGGTAACGATCTGCCCGGCATCACCACCTCGGACTGCCACTACAAGGGCGGCCTGCCGGGTGTCGACAACGGCAGGATCATGTTCGACAACGTCCGCATTCCGCGTGACAACCTGCTGAACAAGTACGGCGACGTCGCCGAGGACGGCACCTACTCCTCGCCGATCGAGAACGTGAACCGGCGCTTCTTCACGATGCTCGGGACGCTGATCCGCGGCCGTGTCACGGTCGGCGGCAGTGCCGCGGCCGCCGGACGGGTGGCCCTTGACATCGCTGTTCGATATGCGTTGCAGCGCAAGCAGTTCAGCGCGCCCGACGATGAGGGCGAGGTGCTGATCATGGATTACCTGGTGCACCAGCGCCGGCTCTTCCCGCTGATCGCACGCTCCTATGCGTTGCAGTTCGCCCAAAACGAATTGGTCGCCCGACTGCACGACCTGCAAACCGCGGACAATCCCGACACCGAGGAGCAACGCGAGCTGGAGTCCCGGGCGGCGGGGCTCAAGGCGGCCAACACCTGGCACACCAGCACCGCCATCCAGGAAGCCCGCGAAGCATGCGGCGGCGCAGGCTATCTCGCCGAGAACCGGTTGATCGCGCTGCGCGCCGACACCGATGTGTTCACCACCTTCGAAGGTGACAACCATGTGCTGACCCAGTTGGTGGCCAAGGAACTGCTGACCGCCTACGCCGACGACATCAAGGGCATGAGCCCGGTGGAGTGGGTCCGCTTCGCCGCCAACTTCGCCGGTGACCGGGTGCTGAAAAGGACTGCGGCCGAGACGATCATGCAGACCATCCTCGACTCGCGTCAGGACAACGAGGAGGAAGGCAGCCTGTTCAACCGCGGCACGCAGGTTCAGATGTTCGAGGACCGCGAGCAGTACCTGCTGTCCTCGGTGGCGCGTCGGCTACAGCGCAAATCCAAGGAGATGTCGGCGTTCGACGCCTTCAACTCCGTGCAGGACCACGTGCTGCACACCGCGAAGGCGCATATCGACCGGATCGTGCTCGAGGCGTTCGTCGCCGGTATCGACGCGTGCGAGGACGACGAGGCCCGGAGCATCCTCGGGATGGTGTGCGACCTCTATGCCCTGTCGGTGATCGAGGACGACAAGGCGTGGTTCATCGAGCACCGGTTCCTGTCGACCGAGCGCGCCAAAGCCGTCACCCGGGGCATCAACCAACGCTGCCGCGACCTGCGGCCGCACGCCGAACTGCTCGTCGACGGCTTCGGAATCCCCGAACAGCTGCGCTACGCGGAGATGCTGCACCCGGAGAACATCCTCAACGACTAGCAGTTTTGACAATTTTGACAAAACAGCGGGTTTGAGGCGGTAACGTCGCCGCCGTGGAGCTCAGGCTGCAGCGCATCGGCGCGTGGTGCGGAACGATCATGATCCTGCTGTACGGCACCTGCATGTCGGGATTGGCGCGGCTGTTCCCGCCGATCTCGCCGGTGTGGTCGCCGACGGAAGTCACCGAGTTCTTCGTCGACCACAAGATCTGGATCCGCATCGGCATCGCCGGCTGTCTGCTCACCTCGGTGATCGCGCTGCCGTTCCTGGCGACCATCGTGCTGCGCATCCGCCGGATCGAAGGGCAGTGGGGCATGCTCTCGATGACGCAGTTGTTCGCGGCGACGATTTTCGTTCCCGCACTGCTGTTTCCGTTCCTGGTGCTGGCGGCCGCGGCGTTCCGCCCCGAGGGCAGGTCACCGGAGATCACGCAGGCGCTCAACGATGTGTTCTGGCTGATGTTCATCGGCATCGTCGGCACGATCATCGTGCAGAACATCACGCTGGCGATCGCGTCGTTCATCGACAAGACCGAACCGCAGACGTTCCCACGCTGGTACGGCTACCTCAACCTGTGGGTGGCACTCCTGTCGCTGCCGGGGTGTGTGGTGGTGGTGTTCAACGACGGGCCGCTGGCCTGGCACGGGGTGTTCGCGTTCTACATCCCCGGTTTCGCGTTGGTGGTGTGGCTGTTCGCCACCACCTATGTGCTCAACCGCGGCATCAAGGCTCAGCAGCGCGCCGAACACGCATGACGGCGGCCTCAGCCACTACCGGCCGTCGTATCCCGGGCGAAGCGGGCACGTGGGTCTTCCTGCTGGGCGACATGCTGGTATTCGCGGCGTTCTTCGCGACGTTCATGGTCGAAAGATCAAAAGCGCCAGAGGTTTTCGACGCAGCCCGCAAGACGCTGCACGTCAACATCGGGCTGGTCAACACCCTGGTGCTGCTGACCAGCTCGCTGTTCGTGGTGGCGGCGATCGGCGCGCTGCGCACCGGTTTGCGCTCCACTGCCGCGCAGGCCCTGGTGACCGCGGCCGGCTGCGGCGTGGTGTTCGTGGCGCTGAAGGTGACCGAGTACGTCCTGCTGGTTCAGGACGGGCACACCGCGGGCGTCAACCACTTCTACCTGTATTACTTCATCCTCACCGGGTTGCACCTGCTGCACGTCTGCATCGGCATCCTGGTGCTGGTGTTGATGCTGACCCAGACGCGGCGCACCGAGCTGTCGGCGACCCGGCTGGCGGTGATCGAGGGCGGCGGCTGCTTCTGGCATCTGGTCGACCTGCTGTGGATTGTCCTGTTCCCACTCCTGTACCTGGTGAGCTGATGCTGGCCTTGATGCGTAACCGCGCCGGCGTGAGCTGGCTGATTCTGGTGGCCGCCACGCTGGCATCGTTCGCCCTGGGCGCCGACCACGGCACCGGGTCTTTGGTCGCGGTCGCGGTGCTGGCCATCGCCGCGATCAAGGTGCGACTGGTCGGCCTGGACTTCATGGAGTTGCGGCACGCACCGATCCCGCTGCGGGTGGCCTTCGAGGTGTACTGCGTCGCGTTGTGGGCTCTGCTGTCCGGTGTGTATCTGTGGCTCTGACGGCGTCTCAGCGAACGGCGCGCACCAGGGCCACAAGTCACCACCTTGCGTGACCCGTCATCATCTCGGAACCGGCGGTGTCTCTGAGAGACTGACGTCATGCCTGGTGAGAGCCGATCGCACGACGTTGAACTCAGCTTGCGCAGCCTTGGCGCAGCCGGCACGGTCACCGGATCCAAACACCTGTTGGAAGCCGGCGGCAAGCGAATCCTGGTGGACTGCGGGCTGTTTCAGGGCGTGAAGAACTTGCGCGAGCTGAACTGGGAACCTCTGGCGGTCGACCCGTCGAGCATCGATGCGGTGATCGTGACCCACGCTCACCTCGATCACACCGGTTACCTGCCACGGTTGGTGCGCGACGGCTTCAGCGGGCCGATCCTGTCCACCCCCGCCACCGCCGCCGTCGCCGAGATCATCCTGCGGGACAGCGCCTACCTGCAGGAGCGAGACGCCGCCTTCCTCAACAAGCACAAGGCCACCAAGCACCATCCCGCGCTGCCGCTGTATGACAGCGAGGACGCCCGACGGGCGATGGAGCTGTTCGATACCCATCCGTTCGGCAGCGAGTTCGCTGCGCCCGACGACGGGCCTGCGGTCACATTCCGCCGAGCCGGACACATTCTGGGGGCGGCGACGGTCGAGGTGCGGTGGCACGGCCGCAGCATCGTGTTCACCGGAGACTTGGGGCGCTACGACGACCCGATCATGCTCGATCCCGACCCGGTGACCGCCGCCGACTACCTGGTGATGGAGTCGACCTACGGGGATCGCCTGCACGATCGAGCCGACCCCGCCGACGCCCTCGCCGACGTCATCGACGCGACGGTGGCGCGTGGCGGCACCGTGGTGATACCGGCGTTCGCGGTGGGTCGGGCTCAGACGCTGCTCTACTACCTGTGGCAGCTGCGCTCCGCGGGCCGGCTGCCGGACATCCCGGTGTACCTGGACAGCCCGATGGCGATCAACGCGAGCGACCTATTGGGCACTTATCGCGATGACCACCGCCTGCGCCCGCAGGTCTACGAGGCGATGTGCGCCATGGTGACGTACACCCGCGAACCCGAGCAGTCGATGCAGATCTCGGCCAGCCGTGCACCGAAGATCGTGATCTCGGCCAGCGGGATGGCCACCGGCGGCAGGATTCTGCACCATTTGAAGGCGTTCGCACCCGATCCGCGGAACACGATCATGGTGACCGGCTACCAGGTGCCGGGTACCCGCGGTGCAGCCATTGCCGCCGGCCAGCGCTACGTCAGGATCTACGGCGAATGGGTCCCGATCAAAGCCCAGGTGGCCAACCTCGCGATGTTGTCCGCGCACGCCGACGCCGACGAGCTCATCCGCTGGGCCTCCGGCTTCACTACGCCGCCGCGAGAGGTGTTCGTGGTGCACGGTGAACCCCAGCCGGCCGATACCATGCGGACCCGCCTGGACCGCGAATTTGGTTGGCAAGCAACGGTTCCGAGGCCGAATCAACTATTCAGCCTGTGACAGTCCTTGCTCCCCCGGATGGACTCGAACCATCAACCGTCCGATTAACAGTCGGAAGCTCTGCCAATTGAGCTACAGGGGACTATCTGCTGCCCACGTGAGCGCTCTTGCGCTGTTGCGGGCCGGAGAGTGACTCTAGCTTACCGGGGACTCCGGATGCCAAACCGGCGGGCGAGCGCCAACACAGGTACGTCAGGCAGGATGGGGAGGCGAGCTTTCAGGAAGGGAACGCAGTGATTCAGTATTTGGCCGTGCTCGGCGTTGGTTACGTGTTGGGCACCAAGGCCGGCCGCAAGCGCTATGAGCAGATCGTCGGCACGTATCGAGCCATCACTGACAATCCCGCCACGAAAACCGTGATCGACGCCGGACGCCGCAAACTCGCCGACCGGGTATCACCGGACCCGGACCCCAAAATGGTCACACTCACCGAGATCGACGCGAACACCACCGTGGTGGAACCACAGCGGTCGGAGAAGTAGACACGACGAAATCGACCTGACGGTCGTCAAATCGCGCGGATTCACAGCCCTCAGGTCGATCTCGACCCAGGAATTAGCCCAGCGGGATGCTGATGGTCTGACCCGGCAGCAGCGGGCCCGTGCTGACACCGATACCACCACCGGGCATCGAGCCCGCGTCGGGACCGTAGACGCCGAACTGCGGCGTGCCGATGCTCACGTTGTTGTTCGAGTACGACAGGCACTGGCCGTCGCCGCGCGAACCGAACCAGGCCAGGCAGGTGCCGCCGGGATTCGCCGAAGCCGTCGGAGCCTCCAGTGCGGCCAGGGCCGGCACCGCCGCCGCAGCCACGGCAAGCGCACCGAAGGTGGCGATACGCCGGGCACGAGTGTTCGCGGTAGTCATATCTGACCTTTCGCCGGAGACAGGCAGCACGTTAACCATAACCCGATGGCAGTTTTCACGCAGTGAGGTCGTCGCCGCTGGCCTGTTCCAGCAGGCTGCGCCGATACGCCTCCAGCGCCACCAGGTCGCCGAACAGCGCGTGATACTCGTCGCCCTGCTCAACCGGCGACATCCGCTGCAGCTTGGACTTGACCTCGGCGACCTGCCGGCCCACCCAGACCTCCTGCAGCCGGGCGAGCACACCGCCGATGTAGCGGGGCAGTTTCTCCTCCTCGTCGACCCGAATCGTCTCCACACCGAGCTCGGTGATCAGACCTTCGGTCAGCGGCGCGCCGGCCTGTTCGCGCACCTTGTCGATCCACTGGGCACCGATGACGCCCGAGGACGTCCCGCCGGCCGCTTCGATCGCGGTGCGCACCGCGGCGTATCCGGGATGGGTGAAGCTCTCGACGGTCAGTGAATCGAATACCGGTCCGGACAGCGCCGGGTACTGCAGTGCGGCCTTGAGCGCCTCGCGCTGCGGCCACAGCGTCGGGTCCCGCGGGTCGGGTCGGCGAGCCCCGGCGTCCGCGGCCTTGGGGCGCGCCGCGCGCCGGTTGTCCCGGCCGGCCGGCTTGTGACCGGCTTCCTCACGAACTCGGGCGATCACCTGGGCGACGTCGTCCCATCCCACCCAGCCGGCGAGCTGACGGGCGTATTCGTCGCGCAGTGTCGGGTCCTTGATCTGGGCGACCATCGGCACGCAGCGCCGCAGCGCCGCGACCCGGCCCTCGGCGGAGTCCAGGTCGTGCTCGGCCAAGGCGGTGCGGATCGCGAACTCGAACAGCGGTGTGCGCCGCGCCACCAGATCGCGCAGCGCGCCGTCGCCCTGCGCCAACCGCAGATCGCACGGGTCCATGCCGTCGGCGGCCACCGCCACGAAGCTCTGCCCGGCGAGGTTCTGCTCCCCCGCGAACGCCTTGAGCGCGGCCGCGCGCCCGGCCGCGTCGCCGTCGAAGACGTAGATCAGCTCGCCGCGGAAGAACTTGTCGTCCATCATCAGCCGCCGCAGCATCGACAGGTGCTCGTCGCCGAACGCCGTGCCGCACGAGGCGACCGCGGTGGTGACGCCGGCCAGATGCATGGCCATCACGTCGGTGTAGCCCTCGACGACAACGGCCTGATGACCCTTGGCGATGTCCCGCTTGGCCAGATCGATGCCGAACAACACGTTGGACTTCTTGTAGAGCACGGTCTCGGGGGTGTTGACGTACTTCGCCTCGATCTGATCATCGGGGAAGATGCGGCGCGCACCGAATCCGACGGTCTCGCCGCTGGCGGTCCGGATCGGCCACAGCAGCCTGCGGTGGAACCGGTCGATCGGGCCGCGGCGGCCCTCCCGCGACAGTCCGGCCGCTTCGAGTTCCTTGAACTCGAAGCCCTTGCGGATCAGATGCTTGGTCAACGAATCCCAGCCCGAGGGCGCGAAGCCGCAGCCGAACTGGCGGGCCGCGGCGGCATCGAAATTGCGCTCGGTCAGGTACTGCCGCGCCGGTGCGGCTTCCTCGGATTCCAGTGCGGCAGCGTAGAACTCCTGCGCGGCGGCGTTGGCGGCGATCAGCCGGCTGCGGCTGCCGCGGTCACGCTGGACGCTTGTGCCGCCGCCGCTGTAGCTGACGGTGTAGCCGATCCGATCCGCGAGGACCTCGACGGCTTCGACGAAGCTGACGTGTTCGATCTTCTGGATGAACGCGTAGACGTCGCCGCCCTCGCCGCAGCCGAAGCAGTGGAAGTGCCCGTGGTTCGGGCGCACATGGAATGACGGCGACTTCTCGTCGTGGAACGGACACAGGCCCTTCATCGAGTCGGCGCCGGCCCGACGCAGCTGAACGTAGTCGCCGACGACGTCTTCGATGCGGACCTGGTCGCGGATCGCGGCGATATCGCGTTCGGGGATGCGGCCCTTTCGGTCCCCACCTCCGCTCACCGCTGTCGTCATCGGCACAGTCTAGGACTCGCGGGCGTCGGCGATGTGCGCGTCGATGCGCTCCACCCGACCCTCGGTGAAGGACGCGAGCTGGTCGACGACGACGCGCATCCGGGCGGCGTCATCGGCGGCCGCGGTGAACTCCGGGGCGAACACCGGATCCAGTGTCGCGGGCGCGCCATCGAGCAGCCACGTCGCCACCCGGTGGATCCGTTCCCGTTGCCGCGCCTGCAGTTCGAGGTGCCGCGGGTCGGACATGATGAACTGCAGCGCCAACGTCTTGAGCAGTGCCACCTCGGCGCGGACCGTCGCGGGCACCTGCAGATCGGCCTGGTAGCGGACCAGCGGCTGCGGCCCGGCCACCTCGTGGGTCAGGCGGACCGCCGCCGAGGCGAACCGGCCCACCAGCTCACTGGTCAGCCGCTTGAGCGCCACCGATGCCGCCAGCGTCCCGTCGTACTTGCCGACGCCGGCCACCACCGGCAGCTCGGACAACCGCTGCGCGGCGGCTTCCAGCTCGGCGGCCGCGACCGTGGTCGACTCCCCCAGCGTGCCCAGCGCGGCGGCGGCATCGGCATCGGCCAGCACCCGCAGGTCGATGCGGCCGGACACCACACCGTCCTCGACGTCGTGCACGGAGTACGCCACGTCGTCGGCCCAGTCCATCACCTGGGATTCCAGGCACGGGCGGCGCGAGGGCGCCGCGCCGCGCACCCACTCGGCCAGCGTCCGGTCGTCTTCGTAGAAGCCGAACTTACGCACGCCGGGCTCGCGGAACCACGGATACTTGGTGACGGCGTCGAGCCCCGCCCGCGTCAGGTTCAGGCCGACGCTACGCCCTTGTGCGTCAAGTACTTTCGGCTCGATACGGGTGAGGATGCGGAAGTTCTGGGCGTTGCCCTCGAAGCCGCCGCAGGCGGCGGCGAACTCGTCGAGCGCGCGCTCGCCGTTGTGGCCGTACGGCGGATGCCCGATGTCGTGGGCCAGGCCGGCCATGTCGACGAGGTCGGGATCGCACCCCAGCGGCAGCGCCATCCCCCGCCCGATCTGGGCCACCTCGAGCGAATGTGTGAGCCGGGTGCGGGGGTTCTCGCTCTCCCGCGGGCCGACCACCTGAGTCTTGTCCGCCAGCCGGCGAAGAGCGGCACAGTGCAGCACGCGTGCACGGTCGCGAGCGAAGTCGGTGCGATGCTCCGTCGACGTACCGGGCAGCCCGGCAGTCTTCGGCGGCTCGTGCACCACCCGCTCACGGTCGGCCTCGTCGTAGTGGCCGTGCTCATTCGTCGTCACCGACGCACAGTCTGCCAGCACCGGCCCTACTACATTTGACGGTCATGCGCCTCGCTCGTCTGCTCAGCCTGCTCGTGGCCATCCTGACGACCGCCGCTCTGGTGGCACCGGCCGCCACGGCCGAGCCGCCGTTTCGGCTGCCCGACTACGTCACCGACAACTCCGGCGTCCTGAGTGGCGGCCAGATCGCCAATGTGCAGGCCGCCGTCGACACGCTCTACCGCGACCGGCACGTCCGGCTGTGGGTGGTTTTCGTCGACTCGTTCGCACCCAAGTCCGCCGTCGGCTGGACCGAGGAAACCCGGCTGGCCAGCGATCTGAGCGATCAGGACGCGATCCTGGCGGTCGCGACGTCGCAACGCTCGTACGCCTTCCTGGTGCCCAGCGCAGCGGCCGGCGGCGCCAAGATCGACGACCTGCGTCACGACAAGATCGAGCCCGCGCTACACAGCGGCGACTGGGCCGGTGCGGCGGTTGCGGCGGCCGACGGATTGGCGGCGAAGAACACCGGCGGTGTCGGCGGGTTCTCGCTGCTGCCGCTGGTCATCATTCTGGCGGTCATCGTGCTGGCGGTCGTGGTGCTGCTGTTGTGGAGCCGCCGGCGCCGCCGTAAGCGCCACGAAGCCGAGGTTGCCGCCGCCAAGCGGGTGGACCCCACCGACCCCAATGCCCTGGCGTCGGTTCCGCTCGACGCCCTCGACGATCTGTCCCGCTCGATCGTCGTCGACGTCGACAACGCCGTACGCACCAGCTCCAACGAATTGGTCTTGGCGACAGAGGAATTCGGCGACCAGCAGACGCAACCGTTCACCCGTGCCGTCGACAACGCCAAAGCCACGCTGCAGCAGGCGTTCAACGTGCGTCAGCAACTCGACGACGCGGTTCCCGAGACGCCGGCCCAGCGCCGCGATCTGCTGACCCGGGTGATCGTTGCCGCAGCCCGGGCCAACCGCGAGCTGGAAGCCCAGAACCAGGCGTTCCACCAATTGCGCGATCTCGTCATCAACGCCCCCGACCGGCTCGACGCACTCACCCAGAAGCTGGTCGATGTCAGCGCCCGCATCGATCCCGCCCAGCAGACGCTGACCCAGCTGCATACCGAGTTCGCCGAGTCGGCGCTGGCCTCGGTGGCCCGCAACGTCGGCGCCGCCAAGGAGCGGCTGGACTTCGCCGACCATTCGATCAGCCGGGCCCGCGAGCTGGTGGCCAAGCCGGTCGCCGGCGAGCAGAGCGAATTGGTCGACTGCGTGCGCGGCGCAGAAGCCGCCCTGCAGCAAGCAAATTCGATGCTCGACGCAGTCGACAGTGCGGCCAGCGACATCAGGCGCGCCGTCGCCACCCTGCCCGCGGCGATCGCTGACACTCAGCAGGGCATCAATCAGGCCGTCGCCCAGTTGACCCAGGGCGGGCTGTCCAATGCCGCCGAGCTGACCGCGGCCCGCGACGCCGCGGTCAAGGCGGTCACCGCCGCGCAGACCGACGGGTCGGCAGACCCGCTGGGGGCGTTCACCCAGCTGACCCAGGCCGACGCGGACCTGGACCGGCTGTTGGCCACCGTCGCCGAGGAACGCGAGAACGCCGAGCGGCTGGGCCGGTCCTACGACCAGGCGCTGTTCACCGCGCAATCGCGGGTGCGGTCGGTGTCGGACTACATCGACACCCGCCGCGGCAGCGTCGGGCCCGAGGCCCGCACCCGCCTCAACGAGGCAGTGCGACAACTAGAAGCCGCACAGGCCAAGCGCAAGACCAACGTCACCGAGGCGATCGCCCATGCCAACGGCGCGTCGATGTTGGCCGCGCAGGCTCAGCAGCTGGCCAACACCGACGTGCAGAACGCCCAGCGGACGTATATGAATCACTATGGCGGCGTTGGCGCTTCGTCGAACATGGGCGCCGTGATCGGCGGCATCATCCTCGGCAACATCTTGTCCGGCGGTATGCGCGGCGGCTTCGGCGGCGGTTGGAGCGGCGGCGGGTGGTCGTCGACGACGTTCGGCGGATCCTCGGGCGGCGACGGCGGCGGGATGCTGGGCGGCGGCGGCCGCTTCTAACCCTTCAGCCTGGTGGCCAGGTAGTCGACCACCGAGTCGATGCCGATGCGCTCCTGGGTCATCTGGTCGCGCTCGCGCACGGTGACCGCGTGATCCTCGAGGGTGTCGAAGTCGACGGTCACGCAGTACGGCGTTCCGATCTCGTCCTGGCGACGGTAGCGGCGGCCGATCGCGCCGGCGTCGTCGAACTCGATGTTCCAGTTCTTGCGCAACTCCGCGGCGAGGTCCTTGGCCTTGGGGCTGAGGTCGGCGTGCCGGGATAGCGGCAGCACCGCGGCCTTCACGGGCGCCAGCCGCGGGTCCAGCCGCAGCACCGTGCGCTTGTCCACCCCGCCCTTGGCGTTGGGCGCCTCGTCCTCGGCGTAGGCGTCGACGAGGAACGCCATGAACGAACGGGTAAGTCCCGCAGCGGGTTCGATGACATACGGGATGTAGCGGGTGTCGGCGGCCTGGTCGTAGAACGACAGGTCGGTGCCGGAATGCTGCGAGTGCGTCTTGAGGTCGAAATCGGTGCGGTTGGCGATGCCTTCGAGCTCACCCCACGGGTTGCCCTGGAAGCCGAACTTGTACTCGATGTCGGTGGTGCCCGCCGAGTAGTGCGACAGCTTCTCCTGGGGATGCACGAAGAGGCGCAGGTTGTCGCGATTGATGCCGAGGTCGATGTACCACTGCAGCCGCGTGTCGATCCAGTACTGGTGCCACTCGGGTGCACTGGCCGGCTCGACGAAGAACTCCATCTCCATCTGCTCGAACTCGCGGGTGCGGAAGATGAAGTTGCCCGGGGTGATCTCGTTGCGGAAGCTCTTGCCGATCTGGCCGATGCCGAACGGCGGCTTCTTGCGCGACGTCGTGACCACGTTGGCGAAGTTCACGAAGATGCCCTGCGCGGTCTCGGGCCGCAGGTAGTGCAGGCCTTCCTCGGACTCGATCGGACCGAGGTAGGTCTTGAGCATCATGTTGAATTCGCGCGGCTCGGTCCACTGGCCTTTGGTGCCGCAGTCGGGGCAGACGATCTCGGTCATCGCGACCGATTCGGGATCGTCGATGCCCTTCTTCTCGGCGTACGCCTCCTGGAGGTGATCCTGGCGATGCCGCTTGTGGCAGTTCAGGCACTCGATGAGCGGGTCGTTGAACACCTCGACGTGGCCGGAGGCCACCCACACCTCGCGCGGCAGGATGATTGAGCTGTCCAGGCCGACGACGTCGTCGCGGCCGGTCACCACCGAGCGCCACCACTGGCGCTTGATGTTCTCCTTGAGCTCCACACCCAGCGGCCCGTAGTCCCAGGCCGACTTGGTCCCGCCGTAGATCTCGCCGGCTGGATAGACCAAACCGCGACGCTTGGCCAGGTTGACGACGGAATCGATGACGGACGCCACGGTGGGGCCACTCCTGTCTGTTGGCGGACAACAGCCATACAGCCTAACGACCCACCGAAGCAACTTTTGACATGCGTGATCGTGCATGGAAAAGTGGAGCGGCAAGTGGAAATCGTTTCCAATAGCGTGGAGGTGTTGCATGACCACCGCCACCGACCACGCCGCCCTCCTCGAACGCGCCGGTGAGCTGTTGCGCGCGCTGGCCGCGCCGGTGCGCATCGCGATTGTGCTGCAACTGCGGGAATCTCAGCGCTGCGTGCATGAACTCGTCGACGTCCTCGACGTCCCGCAGCCGCTGGTCAGCCAGCACCTGCGAATCCTGAAGGCCGCCGGGGTGGTGGCCGGCGAACGGTCCGGGCGCGAGGTGATGTATCGGCTGGTCGACGAACACCTGGCCGAGATCATCGTCGCCGCCATCGACCACGCCGGCGAGGAACACCCGTGACCGGCGCCGACACTCGTCCTCGCGCCGGCGCCGGCGGCGTACGCGCCACCCGCCAGCGGGCGGCGATCATCGCGTTGCTCGACACCGTCGACGAGTTCCGCTCGGCTCAGGAATTGCATGACGAGCTGCGCCGCCGCGGCGAGAACATCGGACTGACCACGGTGTACCGCACACTGCAGTCGCTGTCGGCGGCCGACCTGGTCGACATGGTGCGCACCGACACCGGCGAGTCGGTCTACCGCCGCTGCGCCGGGAACGACCACCATCACCATCTGGTGTGCCGCAGTTGCGGTGCGGCGGTGGAGGTCAGCGGCCGTGAGGTCGAGGCCTGGGCCGCGGAAGTGGCTGAGCAACACGGCTTTTCGAATGTCAGCCATACCATCGAGCTGTTCGGCACCTGCGGACAGTGCCGCGACTGAGCTGTACACATTGAGTGAGCGTTGACGCAGACAACGTGCGAGTGGCGTGAAACGTGGTTGCTCACTCAACGCGCATGCCCGTTGCGTCCTGCAGTATCGAAGCGTGCCCACCTCAGATGACGTCGCACGCTACCTGGCCGCGAATATCCACAGCCGCGCAGACGTCTTGGCGAAGTCACCCCTCGTGGAGCCTGCCCCTGGGGTGTATGGGTGGTGGTTTCGGGAGCTGCCAGCCGACATCGATATCGCAGACTGCCAGTCTCGTGACGGACTAACCCTTCTCTACGCGGGCATCAGCCCGCAAGCGCCGCCACGGAGCGGACGAAGCCCCAGTAAGCAGACGCTCCACAAACGGATTCGAACCCATTACACCGGTAATGCCGCTCGATCGACGCTGCGCCTCACCCTCGGCTGCCTGTTGGCGGACCGCCTGGCTATCGAGTTGCGACTGTACGGCTCGGGGGCGCGTCTTCACTTCGGAGCTGGCGAACAGGATCTGTCTCGATGGATGGCCGCAAACGCTTTCGTATCGTGGTACCCGATTGCCCAACCCTGGCTCCTAGAGGACCACCTGTTGGAGACGCTTGATCTTCCGCTCAACTTGGATAAGAACAACCGCAACCCATTTCACGCGAGGCTGAAGCATGCCCGCGCTACAGCAAGGGAGAAAGCACGGTCACTTCCCGCGCTGCCCAATCCAGGTATCGGTGGAACTCACATCTGATTAACCGCCGTCGCCCCGGGCAGTGCGCGGGCTCGTCGCCGAGATCGACGTTTTGTCGCGATCCACTCGAACTTTCGCTGCGAAACGTCGGTTTGGGCGAGGGGACGCGCCTAGTCGACGAGCGCGCGGCGGGCATCGGCCCCGCCGGCCAGCACCATCAACACCAGCGTCTGCAGCGCCCCGTCGGCCAGGCCGTCGCCGGGAAAGTTGTAGCGCAGCATCACGTCGCCCTTCTTGCCGGACTCGACCAACGTCACGGTCCCCAGCATCGTCGACTGTGCTTGTGCGGCAACACGTTTACGCAAGCCGGCGTTCAGCGGCAGATCCCAGGCCAGCACCTGCGTCACCGACACCATCTCGATGTCCTCGGCGATCGTGACCACGCGCAGCGAGGCGAACGTGCCTTCGTAGCGCACCGTCAGCGCGCCGTCGGCCTCCACCTCGACGGGCAGGACCGCGCTCAACGCCTCGGCCAGCCGTGCGTCGAGTCCCATCTCAGGCCCGGCCGAAGCGCCGGTTGCGTTCGGCGTACTCCTCGCATGCCGCCCACAGATCGCGCCGGTCGTAATCGGGCCAGAGCTTGTCCTGGAAGACGTACTCGGCGTACGCGGACTGCCACAGCATGAAGTTGCTCGCCCGCTGCTCCCCCGACGTCCTGATGAACAGGTCGACGTCGGGAATGTCGGGCCGGTGCAGGTGCTCGGCGATCGTGGCCTCGTTCACCCGTTCCGGGTCGACCCGGCCCGCCACCGCATCGCGCGCGATTTGTTTTGCCGCTTCGGCGATTTCGGCCCGGCCGCCGTAGTTCACGCAGTAGTTCACAGTGATGACGTCGTTGCCGACGGTCATGTTCTCGGCGATGTCGAATTCCTTGATCACGCTGCGCCACATCCGCGCCCGCGACCCCACCCAGCGCATGTTGACGCCCATGGCGTCCAGGTTTTCGCGGCGCCGGCGCACCACCTCGCGGTTGAAGCCCATCAGGAACCGCACCTCTTCGGTACTGCGCCGCCAGTTCTCGGTGGAGAACGCATACACCGACAGATGCTGGATACCGATCTCGATGGCTCCACAAGTGATGTCAATCAGCACCGCCTCACCCATCTTGTGGCCCTCGGTGCGGCTCAACCCGCGCTGCGTGGCCCATCGCCCGTTGCCGTCCATCACGACGGCCACGTGCTTGGGCATCTGGGCGGCCGGGATCGACGGCGGCACGGCCTTGGAGGTGTGCTGGGGCGGCCGGCGCGGCCCGCCGTCCGGCGCGGGCGGCAGCTCGGGAAACACGACCGGCCACACAGAGGTGTCCGGGAACATCGGGTAATCGTCGGGCGCCGGGGGCAGCTGCGGAAAGGTCTCTTTCCGCCTGCGCTCAGCCCCCCGCCACGAGCTGGTCACCCGGTTCATCGCCATATGGCTCATCCTGCCTGAACCTCTCCATCCCGTGGTCAGCGGCCCGCCGGTAGACCCGCTCCACCAGCGGCAAGGTGCGCAGCTGGCGTTCCAGATGCCACTGCAGATGCGCAGCCACCAAGCCGCTGGCGTGGCTGCGGTGCGACGGCGTCGAGGCCTCCGCGAGCTCCCAGTCGCCGTCGTGCAGCGCCGCCATCAGATCCAGCACGGCCTGCGGCGGCGTCGTCGAGCCGGACGGACGGCAATGCATACAGACGCTGCCACCAGCGGCGATGTGGAATGCGCGGTGCGGGCCCGGCGCCGCGCAGCGGGCACATTCGGTCAGCGACGGCGCCCAGCCGGCGATCCCCATGGCCCGCAACAGGTAGGCGTCCAGGACCAGTTCGCGGCTGCGGGTGCCGTCGGCCACCGCACGCAACGCCCCGACCGTGAGCCGGTGCAGTGCCGGCGCCGGAGCACGTTCCTCGCCGGCCAGCCGTTCGGCGGTCTCCAGCACCGCGCAGGCGCTGGTGTAGCGGCCGTAGTCGCTGACAATGTCGGTGGCGAAGGCGTCGATCGACACCACCTGGGTGACGATGTCCAGGTTGCGACCGGGGTGCAGCTGGACGTCGATGTGGGCGAACGGCTCCAGCCGGGAACCGAATTTGCTGCGGGTACGGCGCACACCCTTGGCAACCGCGCGGACCAGGCCGTGGTCGCGGGTCAGCAAGGTGACAATGCGGTCGGCTTCACCGAGCTTGTGCTGGCGCAGCACGACCGCCCGATCCCGATACAGCCGCATCTGACGAGTTTCCCACCGCATTGCGACATAAGCACGGACGCGCGCCGTTAGTCTCGACGTCGCCATGACAGCTCACGGGAGTTTGGGCAGGCCGCCGCGGTTTCCGACCATCGGTGAGCAGCTCTATCAGTTGGCCAGCGGCACGGTCACGTCCGCCGAACTGGTCCGCCGGTCATTGCGCGCGATCACCGCGAGCCAGTCCACCCTCAACGCCTTCCGGGTGGTACTCACCGAGTCCGCGCTCGCCGAGGCCGCCGACGCAGACCGCCGCCGCGCCGCCGGTGAACAGGCGCCCCTGCTGGGCATCCCCATCGCGGTCAAGGACGACGTCGACATCGCCGGGGTGCCGACCTCCTTCGGAACCGCCGGACGCATCCGGCCCGCCACCGAGGACGCCGAGATGGTACGTCGGCTACGGGAGGCGGGCGCGGTCATCGTCGGCAAGACGAACTGCTGCGAACTCGGACAGTGGCCGTTCACCAGCGGACCGGCCTTCGGGCACACCCGTAATCCGTGGTCGCGCAAGCACACTCCGGGCGGCTCCTCGGGCGGCAGCGCCGCCGCGGTCGCCGCAGGCCTGGTCCCCGCGGCCATCGGTTCCGACGGCGCGGGCAGCGTCCGGGTGCCCGCCGCCTGGACCCACCTGGTCGGCATCAAGCCGCAGCGTGGCCGCATCTCCACCTGGCCGGTGCACGACCCGTTCAACGGCATCACCGTCAATGGGGTGCTGGCCCGCACGGTGGCCGACGCGGCGCTGCTCCTCGACGCCGTGTCGGGCAACCACGAGGACGACCCGTTCAAGCCGCCGCCGGTGCTGATGTCGGACTCTGTCGGCGCCGCCCAGGGGCCGCTGAAGATCGCGCTGTCCACCCGGTTTCCGTTCACGTTCTTCGGCGCCAAGTTGCATCCGGAGATCCGCGTCGCGCTGAGCGGGGTCGCCGAACAGCTCGGCATGCTCGGCCACACCGTGATGGCGGGCAACCCCAACTACGGGCTGCGGCTGCCGCTGACGTTCCTGCCCCGCTCCACCGCCGGGCTGCTGGACTGGGCCGAGCGGCTCGGCGAGGACGTCACCTTCGATCCGCGGACCGAGTCCAACATGCGGATCGGCCGGCTGTTGTCGGGATCGATGTTGCGCCACGCCCGGGCCAGCGAACCCAGGCTGCACCGCCGCGTCGGAGAGATCTTCCGCTCCGTCGACGTCGTGCTCGCGCCGACGACTGCGCAGCCTCCGCCCCCGGCGCGCAGGTTCGACAGCCTAGGACCGATGGGCACCGACCGCGCGATGATCGCCGCCTGCCCGGTCACGTTCCCGTGGAATCTGTTGGGCTGGCCGTCGATCAGCGTCCCGGCCGGTTTCACCTCCGACGGCCTGCCGATCGGGGTACAGCTGATGGGCCCGGCCAATAGCGAGCCGCTGCTGATCTCACTGGCCGCCGAGCTGGAGGCCATCAACGGCTGGGCCAACAAGCAACCCGAGATCTGGTGGAACACCCCGGTGCCGACCGATCACCAATAAATAGCCATTACGGGTAATTGTCGGCACACGGGTGCGTTGGTAGGACTTCTCGGGTCCTGGGAGGACCGCGACCTCGACGTCATCTGTGAGGCATTCGCCGACGACGCGGTCTACCACAATGTGCCCGTCGCACCGATCACCGGAATCGCCGGTATCCGCGCAATCTTTCGCGCGTTCCTGGACGCGTTCGCCGAGGCCAAGCTCGACATCGTCACGCTGGCCGCCGAACCCGGTCTGGTGCTCGTCGAGCGCAGCGACTACTTCACGATGAACGACGGCCGCAAGATCGTCCGGTTCAGCGACTACTTCGATCTCGCTGACTTCGAACGGCAGAGCGGGTTTAAGCTCTAACCTCTAAAACCCAAGCCGGCCAAGCTGTTTGGGGTCACGCTGCCAATTCTTGGCGATCTTGACCCGCAGATCGAGGTACACCTTGGTGCCGAGCAGCTTCTCGATCTGCGTACGGGCCACCGTCCCAACCTCTTTGAGCCGGGCCCCGCCCTTACCGATGACGATGCCCTTCTGGCTGTCCCGCTCGACATACAGCACGGCATGCACATCGATCAGATCATCCCGGTCGGGGCGCTCCTCGATCTCCTCGATCACCACCGCCAGCGAGTGCGGCAATTCGTCGCGCACACCTTCCAACGCGGCCTCGCGGATGAGCTCGGCCATCAGCACTTCTTCGGGTTCGTCGGTGAGCTCGCCGTCGGGATAAAAGGCCGGGCCGGGCGGCAATTGACCGGCCAGCACGTCGATCAGGACGTCGACTTGGTCGCCTCGCGTCGCCGACACCGGGACGATCTCGGCCGCGGTGTCGCCGACCAGTTCGTGGACGGCGATCAGCTGCGCGGCCACCCGGTCCTTGGCCACCTTGTCGATCTTGGTGACGATGACGACGAGCGTGGTGCGCGGCGCCACCTCGCGGATCTGTTCGTAGATCCAGCGGTCGCCGGGCCCGATGTTCTCGTCGGCGGGAATGCACAGCCCGATGACGTCGACTTCGGAGTAGGTGTCGCGGACCAGGTCGTTGAGCCGCTTACCCAGCAGGGTGCGCGGGCGATGCAGGCCCGGGGTGTCGACCAACACGATCTGAAACTCCGGGCGGTGCACGATGCCGCGGATCGTGTGCCGGGTGGTCTGCGGACGGTTGGAGGTGATCGCCACCTTGGTGCCGACCAGAGCGTTGGTCAACGTCGACTTCCCGGTGTTGGGCCTGCCGACCAGACAGACGAAGCCAGAACGGAATTCGCTTATCGCAGCCGCGTCACTCATCCTCGTCGCTTCCTTCCGGCTCGATCCGGCTGACCAGCACGGTGCCGATGCGCAGCCGTCCCCGGTGATCCCGGCCGCCCTCAGCCTGCAGCCGCAGCCCATGGGAGACCACCTCGGCCCCGGGCAGCGGCACCCTGCCGAGCTCGAGGGCAAGCAGACCACCGACGGTGTCGACGTCGAGGTCCTCTTCGAACTCGACGTCATAAAGCTCGCCGACGTCCTGAATCGGCAAGCGCGCCGACACCCGGAACTTGTTGTCGCCCAATTCTTCGACCGGCGCCACCTCGCGGGTGTCGTACTCGTCGGCGATCTCGCCGACGATCTCCTCCAGGACGTCTTCGATGGTGACCAGGCCCGCGATTGCGCCGTACTCGTCGACCAGCAGGGCCATGTGATTGCGGTCGCGCTGCATTTCGCGCAGCAGCTCGTCGAGCGGTTTGGAGTCCGGGACGAACACCGCCGGGCGCATGATGTCAGCGACCTTGGTGCCGCGACCGCTGTCCGACGAATAGTAAGTGCGCTGCACAAGGTCTTTGAGATAGACAACGCCGACGACATCATCGACGTTCTCGCCGATCACCGGGATGCGCGAGTAGCCACTGCGCACCGCCAACGATGTCGCCTGGCTGGCGGACTTGTCGTTCTCGATCCACACCATCTCGGTGCGCGGCACCATGACCTCACGCGCCGCGGTGTCGCCGAGTTCGAACACCGACTGGATCATCCGGCGTTCGTCGTCGGCCACCACACCACGCTGCTGCGCCAGGTCGACCACCTCACGCAGCTCGATCTCGGACGCGAACGGTCCATTGCGGAAACCGCGACCCGGGGTGAGCGCATTACCGAGCACGATCAGCAGCCGGCTGATCGGAGTGAGCAGCACTGAAATGGCTTGCAGCGGAACTGCCGACGTCAAGGCGATGGTGTAGGCGTTCTGCCTGCCGATGGTCCGCGGTCCGACGCCCATCGCGACGAAGCTGGCGACCGTCATGATCGCTGCCGCCACCACCAGCCCCCACTTCAGCCCGAGGTCATCCCACAGGAAGGCGACCAACAGCACGGTCGCGGCGGCCTCGCACGCAATACGCAGCAGCACAACGAGATTGATGTAGCGCGGCCGCTCGGCCATGATCCTGGCCAGGCGCAGCGCGCCGGGGCGCTCGTCGCGCACCAGCTCCTCGACCCGCGCGATCGACACGGTGCTGATCGCGGCGTCGATCGCGGCGAACAGCCCGCCCAGCGCAATCAGCGCGATCGCGCCGAGCAGCGCACTCCATCCGGTCACGGTTGGTCGAAATACCGCGACTTGTCGAGCAGCCGCCGGTCCTTCTCGTTCTGCCGATCCTGGTGATAGGCCTCGACCTGCTCGGCCACCCACTCTTCGAGGAGCTTGCGTTGCAGGTCGAACATTTCCTTTTCCTCGTCCGGCTCCGCGTGGTCGTAGCCGAGCAGGTGCAGCACCCCGTGCACCGTCAGCAGCGCCAGCTCCTGACCGAGGCTGTGCCCGGCGGAGGCGGCCTGGTCGGCGGCGAACTGCGGGCACAACACGATGTCGCCGAGCATCGACGGCCCCGGTTCGGGCGCGTCCGGGCGGCCGCCGGGCTCGAGCTCGTCCATCGGAAAGCTCATCACGTCGGTGGGGCCGGGCAGATCCATCCATCGCATGTGCAGGTCGGCCATCGCGTTGGTGTCCAGCAGCACCATCGACAGTTCGGCGGCCGGGTTGACGTCCATGCGGCGGATCACGAAGCGCGCGACGCTGATCAGTTCCTCTTCGGAAACGTCGAGGCCGGATTCGTTGGATACCTCGATAGTCATGTCTGGGGCGTCCCTACCGCCGCGTCGAGCGTCGTTGGGAACGGTTCATCAGCGCGGGCTGCTCGGCTTTCGCGTAGGCGTCGACGATCTCCGAGACCAACCGGTGGCGCACCACGTCGGCGCTGGTGAGCTCGGCGAAGTGAATGTCGGCGATGCCGTCGAGGATGTCCATCGCCGCGCGCAGACCGGACTTGGCGCCGCCGGGCAGGTCGACCTGCGTGACGTCACCGGTGACGACCATCTTGGAGCCGAAGCCGAGGCGGGTGAGGAACATCTTCATCTGCTCGGCGGTGGTGTTCTGCGCCTCGTCGAGGATGATGAACGCGTCATTGAGCGAGCGGCCGCGCATGAAGGCCAGCGGGGCAACCTCAATCACCCCGGCGCTCAACAGGTTTGGGATGGCCGCCGGATCCATCATGTCGTGCAGCGCGTCGTAGAGCGGCCGCAGATAGGGATCGATCTTCTCGGTCAGCGTGCCGGGCAGAAAGCCAAGGCGCTCACCGGCTTCCACCGCGGGGCGGGTCAGGATGATGCGGGTGACCTGCTTGGTCTGTAGCGCGTGGACCGCCTTCGCCATGGCCAGGTAGGTCTTGCCGGTGCCGGCCGGTCCGATGCCGAACACGATCGTGTGCGCATCGATGGCGTCGACGTAACGCTTCTGGTTGAGGGTCTTGGGCCGAATCGTCTTGCCGCGCCGCGACAGGATGTCCAGCGTCAGCACCTCGGCCGGCGACTCGTTGTCGGCGCCGGCCATCATTCCGACGCTGCGGCGCACCGCGTCCGGGGACAGCGTCTGACCGCCGGCCACAATCGCGATGAGTTCGGACAGAACCCGCTCGGCCATCGCCACGTCGGCCGCGTCACCGGAGATGGTGACGGTGTTTCCCCGGACATGCACATCGGCCGAGAGGCTGCGTTCGAGGGCGCGCAGGTTTTCGTCAGCGGAACCCAGCAGGCCCACGACGAGGTCGGGCGGAACAGTCATGCTGCTGCGCACCTGGCTGTCATCAGGGCGAGCAGCGGTCGTCTCGCGGGGCGTCACGTGGTCTTCGAAGCCTGCTTCCTGGGTTCCGGTTACAACTGAAGCCCCAGTTTACCGCCCGAACGGCACGCCTCCCACTGGTTAACCCACACTCTGAGCGAACGCCTGATGGGTCAGCGCCGAGTTCATGAAGTCCCGGAAGTGCAGCCACTTACCGTCGCGCAGCGTGATGATGTGGGCAAACTCCGATTCCCAGGTGTGTCCGGTCGCCGGCCGACGGAACTTCTGGTGTCCCCAGACCGCCAGGTTGTCGCCATCGCCGATGAACAGCCACGGCTCCATCGCCACAATGTCGATGTGAGCACCGACCGTCCTGAAGAACTCGGTTGCCTCCGCGATGCCCCGGTAGTCCCCGGCGTAGGGAATGGCGTCACTGCCGTAGTAGGTGATGCGGATGTCCGGATCCAGATGGCGCAGCGCGGTGTCGAGGTCGCCGGCCGGGACCGCGGCGTAAATGGCCCTGGTGGTCGCGATATTGGCGCTTTCAGTGATGGTCATCGGGTCAGCTGCAGCGGCAGGCGGACGAAGCCGTGGGTCAGCAGGCTGGCGGTCTGGCGCTCGCCGGGCTCCTCGGACAGGCCGATCACCGAATAGCGGTCCAGCACCGCGTTGACGATCGCGAGCACCTCCAGCCGGGCCAGCGGCGCCCCGAGGCAGAAATGCAGGCCGTGACCGAAGGCCAGGTGCTGACGGATATTGGGCCGGTCCAGGTCCAGCCGCTCGGGATCGTCGAACACGGCCGGGTCATGATTGGCCGATCCGAAGAACAACGCCACCCACTCCCCTTTGCGGATCGTGGCGCCGTCGATCTCGACGTCGCGGGTCGCGATCCGGAACAACCGGTTGGGCCCGGTGAGCCGCGCGACCTCCTCGATAAAGGTGCTCAGCAGCGAGCGGTCGGCCCGCAGCCGGGCGGTGACCGCAGGTTCGCGTGCCATCGCATGCAGGACGCTGCCGATCAGATAGGTGGTTGTCTCGCTGCCGGCCACCACGAGCGTCACGCAGAACCGCACCACCTGTTCCGGAGTCAGCCGCTGACCGTCCAGTTCGGCGCGCAACAGCGCCGAGATGAGGTCTTCGGCGTCCTCGATATCTTGTGAATCATCCACGCGGGCAAGCTTTTCCGTCACTCGTTCGGTGAACGCGGTCACCATCTCGAAGTTGCTGGCCATCCGTTCCTCAGCGCTCATCGTCGACGAGAGCATGAACGCATTGGCCCAGTTCTTGAACCGGACATGGTCACCCTCGGGCAGACCGAGCAGCCGCACCATCGCCCGGGTGGGCACCTCGTCGGCGAACTCCATGACATCGCGATCGCCGTCGCCGCCGGTGCGGTCGTCGAAGTCGGCGAGCAGACGCGGAACCAACTGATCCAGCCAGTCCTCGAGCCGCCGAATGCGCCGCGGCGAGAACGCCTGGCTGACCAGCTTGCGTTCGGCGGTATGCGCGGGCGCGTCGGTGTTCACCAGCATCAGGCTCGGAGCCGACGACGCCTCCTGGATCGGGTCGCGCGAGGAGAACGTCTCGCTGTCGCGGGCCGCCGCGAGCACCTGGTCATAGCGGAACAGCGCCCACGCGGTGACCGGTTCGTCGGCACCGGGCACCGTGCCCGGCGGCCAGTCCTGATAGCCCGCCACCGGGGAGGCATCCCGCAGTTGCTCGTAGAGCGGATAGGGGTTCGCGATCCCGTCCGCGGTGGTGAGCAGGTGCAGGGCTGAGGCGGTCGTCGAGGTCATGCCATCAGCTTCATTGCTGGCAGGGGGCATGGTCGATCTCCCGATAGAGGTCAGTTGCGCTCCCGAGCGGGCAGTTTTGCCACCACCGCCGCGATCGCGGTGAGACGATCGCCTGACTGTGACCACCCCTACCGACTGTCTGCCCGTCACCGCGCTCGTCGACGGCAACCACCCCGGCTGGGCCTCCAAGGCCCCGCCGGTCAGTGCGGTGTCCCGCCGTTACGACGAGGCCTGCCGGTCGGGCATCGTCGAACGCGCCGACGACCCGATCCGGGCCGTCGCCGACACCGTCGACGCCCAGGCCACCCTGGTGCGCGAGGCGCTGGAAGCCCTCGGCGACGAGAAGGCGCTGGCCGCACTGGAAGCCGTGCTCGACCTGTCTCTGCTGGAGCGCCAGCTCATCGAGGACAGTGCCCGGCGCCGGACGCTGGCGCTGCTGCGGGTTCAGGAAGGCTTATCCAAGCTGCGCGGAATCGACGAGGTCGCCAAGATCGTCGACCGCGCTCCGCGGGAACTCGTCGAGTCGTGCGGCTTCGACCGTGCGGTGCTGTTCCGGGTGCACGAGGGCAAGATGGTGATGGAATCGGCGTACTTCGGCGACGACGTCGACGGCGCCGAGAAGATGATCGCCTTCGCGCAGTCGGTCGCCCCACCGCTGGATCACATGCTGCTCCAGACGCAGATGATCCGCAGGCACGCACCGGAAATCGTGCGTGACGCCCGCAACGATCCGCGGGTCAACCGCCCGATCATCGATTTCTCGCTGACCCGCTCCTATGTCGCGGCGCCGGTCATGCCGACCGGACGGGTGATCGGCTTCCTGCACGCCGACCGGCTGTACTCCGGGCGCACCGTCGACGAGATCGACCGCGACACCGTGTGGGCGTTCGCCGAGGGATTCGGCTATGCCTTCGAACGCACCGTGCTGATGGAGCGGATGCGCCGCCAGCACGCCGACGTGCGCGCCGCACTGGCCACCGCGGAGCAGGCCGCCCAAGCACTGCAGGACGCGGACTTGGAGTTGCGCAAGGTCGAACCCGCCGAACGCAGTCCGGCCAGCCGCCGGCCGGCCGAGGTCGAGTCGCGGGTGCACGAGATGCTGACCCGCCGTGAAGCCGAGGTGCTGCGGCTGATGGCCGACGGGCGGACCAACCAGCAGATCGCCGACGAACTCGTCATCACCCCGGGGACCGTGAAATCCCATGTGAAACGGGTGCTTCGGAAGCTGCACGCCAGCAACCGCGCCGAGGCCGCGTCGATCTACGCGCGCCTGGCCGCCCGGCCCGATCCGTCCTGACTCAGACCGTCGACCATCGGTCGGTGAGCACGCCGAGCGCGCCCAAAGCCACCGCGGCCGCACTCGTGGTGCGCAGCACCGTGGGCCCGAGCCGGACCGCCGTGGCACCGGCGTCGGTCAGCCGGGCGAGTTCGGCGTCGCTGATACCACCCTCGGGACCCACCAGCAACAGGATCGAATCCGCTTGGGCCACCGGCAGTTCGGCCAGCGGGCGGTCGGCCGATTCGTGCAGTGCCAGCACCAGTCCGCCGGCACCGGCACGCTCGGCGACCACACCCGCCAGCGCGGCCGTCGTCATCGGACCGTCGATCTGCGGGATGTAGGCGCGCCGTGACTGCCTGGCCGCAGAACGCGCGACCGCACGCCAGCGGCGCAGCCCCTTCTCCGCGCGCTCACCGTCCCAACGCGCGACACACCGGTCGGCCTGCCAGGCGATGAAGTCGTCGGCGCCGGCCTCGGTCGCCAACTCGATCGCCAGCTCCGAACGCTCCGATTTCGGAATACCCTGCGCCACAGTCACTGTCGGGTGCGGACGCGGCGCCGTCCAACGTTCCAGCACCTGGGCCGAGAAGCCCCGCTTGCTGGTCTCCTCGACCTCGCAGCGCGCCAGCGTTCCGTCGCCGTCGGACAGGACCAGCCGCTCCCCGGGCCGGATCCGCCGGACCGTGGCGGCGTGGAAACCCTCGTCGCCGTCGACGACAGCCTGCTGCCCGACCGCCGGGATGGCGTCGGCGTAGAACAGTGTGTCGGCCAACGCCTAACGGCCGCTGAATGTCTCGCGCAGCCGGCTGAACAGTCCGCCGGCGTTGCCGGCCGCGGCATGCGTGGATTTGACCTCGGGTTCGGCGTGGCTGCGGGCTTTGAACTCGCCGAGCAATTCCTTGGCCCGGGCGTCGAGCTTGCCGGGCACCGTCACCTCGATGTGTGCGTGCAGGTCACCGCGGACGCCGGAACGCAGATGCGGCATCCCATGCCCGCGCAGCGTGATCACCGAGCCGGGTTGGGTGCCCGGCGCCACGGTGATCTCGGTCAGTCCGTCGAGGATGTCGTCGACGGTGACCGAGGTACCCAGCGCGGCGTCCACCATCGGCACCGACACGGTCAGGTGCAGGTCGTCGCCGTCGCGGACGAACGCGTCGTGCTGCTGCTCGTGCACCTCGACGTAGAGGTCACCCGCCGGACCACCGCCCGGACCGACCTCGCCCTGCGCGGCCAACCGCACTCGCATGCCGTCGCCGACACCGGCCGGGATCTTCACGCTGATGTCGCGCCGGGCGCGCACCCGTCCGTCACCGGCGCACCGGTGGCACGGGTCGGGGATGACCTCGCCAACACCGCGGCAGGTCGGACACGGCCGCGACGTCATGACCTGACCCAGCAGCGAACGCTGTACCGTCTGCACCTCACCACGTCCACCGCAGGTGTCGCAGGCCGTCGGGCTGGAGTCGCCGTGAGTTCCCTTGCCCTGGCACACATCACAGAGCACCGCGGTGTCGACGGTCACCTGCTTGGTGACACCGGTCGCGCACTCCGAGAGGTCCAGGCGCATCCGCAGCAGCGAGTCCGAACCCGGGCGCACCCGGCCGATCGGGCCGCGCGATCCGCCGCCACCACCGAAGAACGCCTCGAACACGTCACCCAGGCCGCCGAAGCCGCCGAACCCGTTGGCACCCGCCGCGGCGCCTTCCAGCGGGTCGCCACCCAGGTCGACGATGCGCCGCTTCTCCGGATCGGACAGCACCTCGTAGGCGGCGCTGATCTCCTTGAACTTGTGCTGGGCCTCTTCGTCGGGGTTGACGTCGGGGTGGTACTCGCGGGCCAGCTTTCGATAGGCGCGCTTGATCTCCTGATCGCTGGCGCCCTTGCTCACCCCGAGCAAGCCGTAGTAGTCCCGTGCCACTGTTGACCTTTCGAATCCCCGCCGGCTAGCCGGCTCGGTGTCTAATGTCGCCGGCTACCCGGCTCGGTGTCCTAGGACATCGCCGATGTACATCGCAACCGCCGCGACATTGGCGATAGTTCCCGGATAGTCCATTCTGGTGGGTCCCAAAACACCCATACCGCCGTACACGGTGCCCGAGCTGCCGTAGGTCGTGGTGACCACCGACGTTCCGGCCATCTGTTCGGCCTCGGTCTCCTGGCCGATCCGCACCGTGACTTTACCCGCTTCCTGTGACGCGGCCAGCAGCCGAAGCACCACGACCTGTTCCTCGAGGGCCTCGAGGATCGAGCGCAACGACCCGCCGAAGTCGGCGGTGTTGCGGGTCAGGTTGGCGGTGCCGCCCATCAGCAGGCGTTCCTCGTTGTGCTCGACCAGCGACTCCAGCAGCACGGTCGCCGACCGCCCGACGGCATCGCCCAGGCCGCCCGACCCGTCGAGCCGCGCGGCCAGATCGGCCACCGCGACCGAGGCCGCCGCCAGACGTTTGCCCTCCAGCGCCTGACCGAGCAATTCCCGCAACTGCGACAGCTGGTGCTCGTCGATGGTGTCGCCGAGCTCGACGATGCGCTGATCGACCCGGCCCGAATCGGTGATGACGACCATCAGCAGCCGGGCCGGAGTCAGCGCGACGATCTCGAGGTGTCGCACCGTCGAGGTGGATAGCGTCGGGTACTGGACGATCGCCACCTGCCGGGTCAGCTGGGCCAGCAGTTTCACCGCGCGGCGCAGCACGTCGTCGAGGTCGACGCCGGACTCGAGGAACTGCATGATCGCCCGACGTTCAGAAGTCGACAGCGGCTTGACGTCGTCGATGCGGTTGACGAACTCCCGATAACCCTTCTCGGTGGGCACCCGCCCGGAGCTCGTGTGGGGCTGGGTGATGTATCCCTCGGCCTCTAGTACCGCCATGTCGTTGCGCACCGTTGCGCTCGAAACGCCCAGGTTGTGGCGGTCGACGAGGGCCTTGGAACCGATCGGCTCCTTGGTCGCCACGAAGTCGGCGACGATGGCACGGAGCACCTCGAAACGACGGTCGTCAGCACTTCCCATCCGGTACACCTCCAAGTCGTCTCCATTTTACGGACTCTCACGTCCGCTTTTAGCACCCACGCACGCCGAGTGCCACCGCGTGGTGCCGGCGACGCACGGATGTTCGCCCACCGCTGACGTTCCGGCCACCAGCGACTAGCCTTGCTCAAATGGTGATGCGGGGTCGGGCGGCTGCGGCCGGGACGACGGCCCGATGATCTTCAAAGGCGTTCGGGACGGCAAGCCATACCCCGAGCACAATCTGAGCTACCGCGACTGGTCGCAGATTCCGCCGCGACAGATCCGCCTCGACGAGTTGGTCACCACCACCACGGTGCTGGCGCTGGACCGGCTGCTGTCCGAGGACTCGACCTTCTACGGGGACCTGTTCCCGCACGCGGTCCGCTGGCGGGGCGTGATCTACCTCGAGGACGGCCTGCACCGGGCGGTACGGGCCGCGCTGCGCAATCGGACCGTGCTGCATGCCCGGGTCTACGACATGGATGGCAGCGCGGCCGATCAGTTCTCGGCCAGCTGAGCGGCTGCCGGCAGCCGCACCCTGAATTCCGTTCTGCCCGGCCGTGATTGAGCGGTCACGGTCCCGCCGTGGGCCTCGACGATCGACAACACGATCGCCAACCCCAGACCGCTGCAGCCCAGGTCGCGCGACCGCGACTTGTCGGCCCGGACGAACCGCCCGAAGAGATTGGGCATGATCTCCTCCGGGATGCCGGGCCCGTCGTCGGTGACGACGAGATCTACCCACCCGTCGCTGCCGGTGGTGAGTGAGGTGATCACGGTGACGCCGGGAGGAGTGTGCACCCGGGCGTTACCGAGCAGGTTCGCGAGCAGCTGATGCAGCCGGGCGCGGTCGCCGCGCACCCAGATCGCCTCGTCGGGCAGGTCGATCGTGAAGTGGTGTTCCGGTGCGCTCACCGCGGCGTCGTTGACCGCGTCGGCGACGACGTCGCACAGATCGAGATCCTCGACCTCGAGGTCGCCACCCTCGTCGAGACGCGACAGCAGCAGTAGGTCGGCCACCAGTGAGGTCATCCGCCGTGACTCCGCCTCGATGCGGGCGAGCGCGTATTCGGTGGTCGGTGGCAGCACCTCGCTGTCCTGCCGGGTCAGTTCGGCGTACCCGAGGATCGCGGCCAGCGGGGTCCGCAGCTCGTGGCTGGCGTCGGTGAGGAACTGGCGGGTCCGCCGATCCGACGCGGCAATCTCACCCAACGCGGAGTCGACATTGGCGAGCAGCCGGTTGAGGGTGTGGCCGACGACCCCGATCTCGCTGCGACGGTCGGTGTCGGCCGGGCTCACACGGGCGGTGATCCGGTAGTCGGTGGCATCGAGCGGCAGGGCGGCGACCTGCCCGGCAACGTCCGCTACCCGCCGCAGCGGTCGCAGCGCGTAGTTCACCACGATCATCGTCCCGACCGCGGTCACCGCGACGGCGAGGATCACCAGCACCGCCACCGTCAGGCCCTTGCCGGCCACGGTCTTGTTCGCCAGATCCAGCGACACGGCCGACACCAGTCGCTCACCACCGGGGAAATCCCGGTGCCCCACCCGATGCGACCCCATACTGCCGAGGTCGACGGTCTGCGGGTCGCCCTTGCCCCAGTCGATCGTCTCCAACGCCCGCAGGACGTCCGGCGGCGCCGGGACGGGTTCGCCGTCGGTGAACGCACTGCCGTACACCGCGCGGTCGTTGTCCAGCATGGCGATCACCGTGCCCGGACCCTGACCCGGGAACTCATTGAGGTCGCCGTGGCCCGCGCCACCGTCGGCCGGTTGCTCGATCTCTCCGTACCGTTTGGCTTTGGCATACGAATAACTAAAGGCGGCAAGCGAATTGGAGACCTGACTGTTGGCCAGGCTCACCGCCTCGTCGCGCAGGCTCATCACCGCAACCGCACCGATCCCGATCATCGCGATGCTGCTGATCGCCGACACCCAGATCACCAACCGCCGGCGCAGCGAGCGGGGATGCCACCGCCTCTCGTTGTGGTGAGCCGGCGTCACCGCTCTGGCCGGAGCATGTACCCGACGCCGCGGACCGTATGGATCATCGGTTCGCGCCCGGCGTCGATCTTGCGGCGCAGATAGGAGATGTAGAGGTCGACGATGCTGGACCGGCCGCCGAAGCCGTAGTTCCACACCCGGTCCAGGATCTCGGCGCGAGCGATCGCGCGCCGCGGATTGCGCATCAGATACCGCAGCAACTCGAACTCGGTGGTGGTCAGCGAGATCGGCTCGTCACCGCGGGTGACCTCCCGGCTCGCACCGTCGAGCACCAGATCGCCGACCTTGAGCACCTCGTCCTCGGGTGCGGTGGTGGCCTTCGAACGCCGCAGCAGGCCGCGCAGCCGGGCGACCAACTCCTCGAGGCTGAACGGCTTGGTCAGGTAGTCGTCGGCGCCCGCGGTCAGTCCGGTCACCCGGTCCATCACCGAGTCGCGAGCCGTCAGGAACAGCGTCGGCGTGTAGGCGTCCGTCTCCCTGGTCATCTTGAGGATCTGCAGTCCGTCGGTGTCGGGCAGCATGATGTCGAGCACCAGGAGGTCGGGCTCGAAGTCCCGGAACTTCGTCAGGGCGTCGCGACCGTCGCCGGCCGTCTCCACTTCCCAGCCCTCGTAGTGCAGCGCCATCTTGACCAGATTTGTCAGCGCCGGCTCATCGTCGACGAGCAGCACGCGGATGGGCGAACCGTCGGCCCGGGAGATGCGCGGAAGCTGCCCGAGGATGGCCTGACGAGGGCGGAGCGGACGGGACGAGGACTGTGCGACCGGTATAGCCATACTTCGATTCTGGTGAAAACACAGGAATCTGTCATGGACCCCATATCTGTTTCATATCTTGGCCGGTCGCAGCACTGACGCACGCGTCGGCGTATTGCGTTCGCCGCCATGGCTTTCCGGCAGCACCTGTTAGGCGCGACACATTTTGGTCACAACTCGATGCCGCCGCAGGCGCGTAGATATGGATCCGATATGGATTCCTTGAAGGCGTCCTGAAACCACACCTACTGTCGCGCTTGTGAATTCGCGCCGCGTCAGTGGCCGGATCCGTGAATCGACTGTCAATTAATAGATCTCGCTTACTCAGTCAGGAGTCTGGCCTTGCAGCGTTCCACCGCGCCTCTCGAAGGTTCCGAAGAACCGGGCAGGATGTCCACAATCCTGCGCTATGACCTGCCGGCCTCGCTGGTGGTCTTTCTGGTGGCTCTGCCACTGTCTCTGGGTATCGCCATCGCCTCCGACGCACCGGTGCTGGCGGGCTTGATCGCGGCAATCGTCGGCGGTGTGATCGCCGGCGCCCTTGGCGGCTCACCCCTGCAGGTCAGCGGACCCGCGGCCGGCCTGACCGTCATCGTGGCGGGCCTCGTCGCCGAATTCGGCTGGGCGGTGACCTGCGGGATCACGGTCTGCGCCGGCCTCCTCCAGGTCCTCCTGGGGGTCAGCCGGGTGGGCCGCGCGGCGCTGGCGATCTCGCCGATGGTCGTGCACGCCATGCTGGCCGGCATCGGTGTCACGATCGCGCTGCAGCAGGTCCACGTCCTGCTCGGCGGCAGCTCCGAGAGCTCAGCCTGGCGCAATATCACCGAACTGCCCGGTCAGCTGGTCAACGCCGATCACGCCGGGCTGGCCGTCGGGCTGCTGGTGATCGGAATCCTGGTGGCCTGGCGCTGGGTGCCCGCGAAAGTTCGCAAGGTGCCCGGCCCGCTGGTCGCGATCGTCGTCGCCAGTGCGGTGTCGGTGCTCTTCGCGCTGAACGTGCCGCACATTCAGCTCAACGGTTCGCTGCTCGACGCCCTGGCGCCTCCCGGCCTACCGGACGGCAACTGGGGCGCGTTCGCGACGGGCGTAATCACCGTGGCGCTGATCGCCAGCGTGGAAAGCCTGCTCACCGCGGTCGCGGTGGACCGCATGCAGGACGGTCCGCGGTCGAACCTCAACCGCGAACTGGTGGGCCAGGGTGCCGCGAACGTGGTGTCCGGCGCGGTTGGCGGGCTTCCGATCACCGGTGTGATCGTGCGCAGTTCGGCCAACGTCGCCGCAGGTGCCAAGACCCGCGCCTCGGCGATCCTGCACGGCGTCTGGGTCCTGGTCTTCGCGCTGCCGTTCGCCGGTCTGGCCCAGCAGATCCCCACCGCGGCGCTGGCCGGGCTGCTGATCGTCATCGGAATCCAGCTGGTGAAGCTCAGCCACATCAAGACCGCCCGGCGGACCGGGGACATCGCGGTGTACCTGGTGACGATCACCGGGGTGGTCTTCCTCAACCTGCTCGAGGGCGTTCTGCTCGGGTTGGCGCTGGCCGTCGCGCTGACCGTGTGGCGGGTGGCGCGGGCCCGAGTCCACGCCCAGCCGGCCGATGATCACGAGGACAACGACGACTGGCGCGTCGCGGTCGAGGGGTCGGCCACGTTCCTGTCTCTTCCTGCGTTGCACAAGACCCTGGCGTCGGTGCCGCCCGGTGTGCGCGTCACGCTGGAGATCTCGGTCGATTTCATCGACCACGCCGCACACCAGGTCATCGAGGACTGGCAGCGCCAGCATGAGGCCTCCGGCGGCACCGTGGTGGTGCAGGAAGTCGGCTCGGTCGAACTGAGCAGCGCGCTGGACGGACCGCCGCAGCGGGCCTTTTCACTGATCGACAAGCGGCTCGGGATGGTGCCGTGGAGTTCCTGGCAAGACCCGGACACCACCAACGGCCAGGACCGGCGCGACACCCCGCCGAAGTCGGTTCTCGACGGGCTGGAGGTGTACCACCGCAGGACCGCGCCCCAAATACGGCCCCATATGGAGAGATTGGCGCATGCCCATCAGGCCGAGACACTGTTCATCACCTGCACCGACGCCCGGATCGTGCCCAATGCGATCACCAGCAGCGGGCCGGGCGACCTGTTCACGGTGCGCAACGTCGGCGGCCTGGTGCCGGCCGACCAGCTCGATCACTCGGTGGAAGCGGCGATCGCGTATGCGGTCGGCAGGTTGAAGGTGTCGTCCATCGTCGTGTGCGGCCATTCCTCCTGTGGTGCAATGCATGCCGCGCTGCGCGAGCAGGGAGTCGGTGGCGAGCGGGAGCCCGGTGAGGAACACCTGCGATCGTGGCTGAAGTATGCCCAGCCGGCTTTGGACGCTTTCGACGAGGGCCGGCATCCGATCGCGCAATCGGCGGCCGAGCAGGGGTTCAATACCGCGGACCAGCTGAGCATGGTCAGCGTGGCGGTGCAGGTGGACACCCTGGTGCGACACCCGTTGATCCACGATCTGCACCAGCGGGGTCGGCTGACCGTCGTCGGGTTGTTCTACGACATCGCCAGCGCCAGAGTGCTGCACGTCGAGCCGATGACCACCGCCTCGTTGCAGACCAACGGATCCCGCGTTCGATGATCGAGTTCGTTTGCCGGTCAATAGATTTGACTATGACATGAAACCCGTGACCGACTCCGGTTCGGAGCATAGAGTGGAGTTATCGGGCAGATCACCGAAACCTACACTCCCCCAACGGTTTCTCTCCCGACCAACGAAAGGACGATCAATGACGATCAAACTCCGCCACCTCGCCCCGCTCGTTGCCGCCGGTGCCGCAGCACTGGCCGTCGGCCTCGCCCCGAGCGCCGGCGCGGCACCCAATCCGGTCGACTGCCTGGACAAGGGCGGCGCGACCATGTGCCAGAAGAACGGTCACGCGCGGATTCACGCCACACCCCCTGCCACCTCGCCCCAGCAGGCGTTCGGCTTCAACGGAATTCCCATGTGGGTGCTGGGCTAACCGGCAGGTATGCCGGGCAAGGCCGCGGGAAGTGCCTACCCCCCAGGCTCCCCCGCGGCCTTGCCGTGTCCGGCGTCAGTCGTCGAGCACGTCTCGCACCACGGCGTCGGCCAGCAGCCGGCCGCGGTCGGTTAGCACGAACCGATCACCGGCCGGGATCAACAACCCCTCGGTCACCGCAACACCGGCGCGCAGCCGTTCGGAGTCCGTCAACGCCGAAACCGGTAGCCCGCTGCTCAACCGAATCCCCAACAGCACGTTCTCAATATGGCGGGCGTGAGCGTCGAGACGCTCGAAATCGGCCACCGGCAATCGGCCGTCGGCGAGCTGCTCGGCATAAGCGTTGGGATGCTTGACGTTCCACCACCGCGTGTCGCCGACGAACCCGTGAGCGCCGGGTCCCGCACCCCACCACTGCCCGCCGTTCCAGTAGCCGATGTTGTGCCTGCACTCACCGCCGGGACGACTCCAGTTGGACACCTCGTACCACGCCAACCCCGCCGCCGATAGTCGCTGGTCGAGTAGTTCGTAGCGGTGGGCGAGCACATCGTCATCCGGTGCGGCGATCTCGCCGCGGCGCACCCGGCGGGCCAGCGCGGTGCCGTCCTCGACAACCAGGGCGTAGGCCGAGACGTGGTCGACACCGGCGGACAGCGCGGCATCGACGGAACGCAGCAGATCGTCGTCGGACTCTCCCGGCGTGCCGTAGATGAGATCGATGTTGAGGTGCTCGAAGCCGGCGGCGGTCGCCTCGGCCGCCGCCTGCAGCGCCCGCCCCGGCGAATGGGTCCGGTCCAGGACAGCCAGCACGCGAGGCGCGGTTGACTGCATGCCCAGCGACACCCTGGTGTAGCCGGCGGCACGGATCTGGTCGAAGAACTCCGGGGACGTCGATTCCGGGTTGGCTTCGGTGGTGACCTCCGCGTCGGCGGCAAGCGTGAAGTTGTCCCGGATCGCGCTCAGCACCTCGGTCAGGCCGGTGCCGCCGAGCAGCGACGGAGTGCCGCCGCCGACGAAGACCGTGTCGACGTCCACCTCGCCCAGCAGTCCTGCGGTCAGTTCCAGCTCGGTGCGCAGTGCCGTCAGCCAGCCGTGCGGGGAGGCGCCTCCCAGCTCACCGGCGGTATAGGTGTTGAAGTCGCAGTACCCGCAGCGGGTAGCGCAGAACGGAACATGGACGTAAATGCCGAACGCCGTGCCGGGCGTCAGGGCGAGTTCCGGTAGGGCGGTCGGCGCAGGACGGACCGACATGTCTCCAGTGTCCCAGAGCCGAGTTTTGCTCACCGCGAGTCAAAATTTGGCCCGGTTAGAGCTATCGAGGTCGTTCGTGGCAGAATGGCCCGCATGACAGCCCCCCAGACCCTGCGCAGCCCTGCGCTGGTGGTGCGGCGGCATGTCGATTTCAAGCGCGTCTGTACCTGTTGTTGTCTGGCTTGACGCCGTAGACCCGCCCACCTGTATTTCAGCTGGCCGACCGGATCTGCGCCGCCGGAAACAGCTCACCGGTGGATCAGCGCGATTCGAACGCCAGCTCCTTGACCATTGAGGAGCACATTTCATGAGTCAGCCGACCAAGGCGCCCAAGACTCGCAGCGAAGGCCAGTGGGCCCTCGGTGAGCGCGAACCGCTCAATCCCAACGAGCAGTTCAAGAAGGACGACGACGCACTCAACGTGCGGGCGCGCATCCTCGACACGTACTCCAAGCAGGGCTTCGACAGCATCGACAAGACCGATCTTCGCGGCCGGATGCGCTGGATGGGTCTCTACACCCAGCGTGAGCAGGGCTACGACGGCACGTTCACCGGCGATGAGAACGCCGACCTGCTGGAGGCCAAGTACTTCATGATGCGGGTGCGCTGCGATGGTGGCGCGCTCTCGGCCGCCGCGCTGCGCACGATCGGCGAGATCTCCACCGAGTTCGCCCGCGACACCGCTGACATCTCCGACCGCGAGAACGTCCAGTACCACTGGATCCGGATCGAGGATGTGCCGCAGATCTGGGAGCGCCTCGCCGCGGTCGGGCTGCAGACCACCGAGGCGTGCGGCGACTGCCCGCGCGTGGTGCTGGGCGGCCCGCTCAACGGTGAGTCGAAAGACGAAGTGCTGGACCCGTCGTGGGCGGTCGACGAGATCGTGCGGCGCTACGTCGGCAACCCGTCGTTCTCCAACCTGCCGCGCAAGTACAAGACCGCGATCTCGGGTCTGCAGGACGTCGCTCACGAGGTCAACGACATCGCGTTCATCGGGGTGAACCACCCCGAGCACGGACCGGGCCTCGACCTCTGGGTCGGCGGCGGGCTGTCCACCAACCCGATGCTCGCCCAGCGCCTCGGCGCGTGGGTGCCGCTCGACGAGGTGCCCGAGGTGTGGGAGGCCGTCACCTCGGCGTTCCGCGACTACGGCTATCGCCGGCTGCGCAGCAAGGCGCGGCTGAAGTTCCTGATCAAGGACTGGGGCGTCGAGAAGTTCCGGCAGGTCGTCGAGGACGAGTATTTGGGCCGCAAGCTGATCGACGGCCCCGCGCCGGAGCCGCTGAAGCACCCGATCGACCACGTCGGGATCCAGAAGCAGAAGAACGGGCTCAACGCCGTCGGCGTCGCCCCGATCGCGGGCCGCGTCACCGGCACGATCCTGACAAAGATCGCGAACCTCGCCGAGGCCGCGGGCTCCGACCGGATCCGGTTGACGCCGTATCAGAAGCTGGTCGTCCTCGACGTGGCCGATGACAAGTTGGACGAGTTGGTCGCCGGCCTCGATGCGCTGGGTCTGCCGTCACGGCCGTCGTCGTGGCGCAAGAACCTGATGGCCTGCACCGGCATCGAGTACTGCAAGCTGTCCTTCGCCGAGACCCGCAACCGTGCTCAGGTGCTGGTGCCCGAACTCGAGCAGCGCCTGGAGGATCTCAACTCCACTCTGGACGTGCCGGTCACCGTCAACATCAACGGCTGCCCGAACTCGTGTGCCCGTATCCAGGTCGCCGACATCGGTTTCAAGGGCCAGATGGTGGACGACGGTGACGGCAACTCGGTCGAGGGTTTCCAGGTTCACCTGGGCGGCAGCCTTGGCCTGGACAGCGGATTCGGCCGCAAACTGCGCCAGCACAAGGTCACCAGCGCGGAACTCGGCGACTACATCGAGCGAGTGGTGCGCAACTTCGTGAAACAAAGAAACGACGGAGAGCGTTTCGCCCAGTGGGCAATCCGGGCAGAAGAAGAGGAATTGCGATGAGTATTGGGGTGGATCGAGTGACCGAGGCCGAGCTGCGCGAGCTGGCGGCACAGGGCGCTGCCGAGCTGGCCAATGCCAGTGCGGTCGAACTGCTGGAGTGGACCGACAAGCATTTCGGCGGTGAATACGTCGTGGCCTCCAACATGCAGGACGCGGTGCTGGTCGACATGGCCGCCAAGGTGCGCCCCGGCGTGGACGTGCTGTTCCTGGACACCGGCTACCACTTCGCCGAGACCATCGGCACCCGCGACGCGGTCGAGGCGGTCTACGACATCCATGTCGTGAACGTGACTCCCGAGCGCACGGTGGCCGAGCAGGACCAGCTGCTGGGTAAGGATCTGTTCGCCAGCAATCCGACGGAATGCTGCCGAGTGCGCAAGGTGGAGCCGCTGAGCAAGGCGCTGCGCGGCTACACCGCCTGGGTCACCGGCATTCGCCGTGTCGAGGCACCGACGCGTGCCAACGCCCCGCTGATCAGCTTCGACGAAGGCTTCAAGCTGGTGAAGATCAACCCGCTGGCCGCGTGGAGCGATGAGGACATGGACGCCTACATCCAGGCCAACGGCGTGCTGGTGAATCCGCTTGTCGAGGAAGGCTATCCGTCGATCGGATGCGCGCCGTGCACGGCCAAGCCGCTCGAGGGCGCCGACCCGCGCAGCGGACGCTGGCAGGGGCTGGCCAAAACCGAATGCGGGCTCCACGTTTCGTGAGCCTCATCCTCACCGCACACGGCAGCGCCGATCCGCGTTCAGCGGTCACCACATACGCGGTGGCCGACCATGTCCGCGCACTGCGACCCGAGCTCGATGTGCGAGTGGCGTTCTGCGAGAAGCACTCTCCTAATCTGAGTGATGTTCTGCGCACGCTCGACGGCCCGGCCGTCGTCACGCCCCTGCTGCTGGCCAGCGCCTATCACGCTCGCGTCGACATCCCGGCGATGATCGCCGATGCCGGCGCCGATGTGGTGCAGGCCGACACGCTCGGCGAGGATCCGCGCCTGCTGAAAGTCATGCGGGAACGCTTGGCGGAGCACCAGATTCACCAGTTCGAGCGTGGGCTCGGGGTGCTGGTGGTGGCCGTCGGCTCGTCACATGCCGCCGCCAACGCGCGCACCGCCGCGCTGGCCGACGCGTTGGGCCGCGGCACCCGGTGGTCCGGAGTGCAGGTCGCCTACGCCACCGGACCGAATCCGTCGGTGCAGGACGGCATTGAGCTGCTGCGCACACGCGGAGCACGCCGGATCGTCGTCGCGCCGTGGTTCATCGCACCGGGGCGCATCACCGACCGGGTGGCCGCAATCGCCGATGCCGCAGGGCTTTCCATGGTCGCACCGCTGGGCGCGCATCGGCTGGTGGCCGAGACGCTGCTCGACCGATTCGACCACGCGGTCGCGGCCAGGCTTGCCGCCTAGCTGGCGGCGACCTGAACTTCACCGGCGATCGGCGGTACGCGGGTGGCCCGCACATAGACGGTGTCGCCCTCTTTCAGCCCCAGCGCCTCGGCATCACCGCGGGTGATCTGCGCGGTGAACGGCGCGCCGTTGGTGGCGCTGGTGAGTTCCACCCGCACTTCGAAGCCCAGGTAGACGACCCGGTCGATGGTCGCTCGGGTCACCCCGGTCGACTCCGCGGTGCCGTCGCCTGCGGCGATTGCCATTTCGGGATTGCGGCCGACTCGAATGTCGTGCGGCCGCACCAGGATTCCGTTGAGCGCCGAGACTGTGCCCAGGAACGACATCACGAACGCGTTGGCTGGGCTGTCGTAAACATCGGTGGGCGAACCGATCTGCTCGATGCGGCCCTTGTTGAGCACCGCGATTCGGTCGGCGACATCCAACGCCTCGGCCTGATCGTGGGTGACGAGCACCGTCGTGACATGCACCTCGTCATGGAGCCGTCGCAGCCAGGCCCGAAGATCGTCGCGCACCTTGGCGTCCAGCGCACCGAACGGCTCGTCGAGCAGCAGCACTTCCGGATCGACGGCCAGTGCGCGTGCCAACGCCATCCGCTGGCGCTGCCCTCCGGAAAGCTGGTTGGGATAACGGGTTTGGAAGCCGGCCAACCCGACGACCTCCAGCAGATCGTCGACCTTCGCCTTGACCTCGGCCTTGGACTTTTTCCGGATCTTGAGCCCGAACGCGACGTTGTCGCGCACCGTCAGGTGTTTGAACGCGGCGTAGTGCTGGAACACGAAGCCGATACCGCGCCGCTGCGGGGGCACGTTGGTGACATCGCGCCCGTTGATGGTGATGGTCCCGGTGTCGGGCTGGTCCAGGCCGGCGATGGCGCGCAGTAGCGTCGACTTCCCCGAGCCGCTGGGACCGAGCAGTGCGGTCAACGAGCCGGCCGGCACCACGAAGTCGACGTTGTCGAGGGCGGCGAAGTCACCGTAGCGCTTGTTGGCGCCCAGGACAGTGATGGCATTGGTCATGGAAGTCGTTCTCCTCGTTGGATTACTCGCTCGCCTTGGCCCGCCGGGCGTCCAGGATCACCTGAACCACGAGGACCAGTACCGCGACGGCCATCAACAGCGTCGAAACGGCGTAGGCGCCGTATTCGGCACCGCGGCTGTAGCGGTCGGAGACCAGCAGGGTCAATGTCTGGGATTTGCCGGGGAGGTTCGACGACACCATGATCACCGCGCCGTACTCGCCGAGGGTGCGGGCGACGGTGAGCACGATCCCGTAGGTCAGGCCCCAGCGGATCGACGGCAGGGTGATCCGCCAAAACGTCTGCCACCAGCTGGATCCCAGGGTGGCGGCCGCCTCTTCCTGATCGGTGCCGAGTTCGTGCAGAACCGGTTCGACCTCGCGGATGACGAACGGAACGGTGACGAAGATGCTCGCCAGCACAATGCCGGGGAGGCCGAAGATGATCTTCAGACCGAGATTGTTTTCGACGAATTCGAACAGTCCCGCGGTGCCCCACAACAGGATCAGCGCCACACCCACGACCACCGGCGACACCGCGAAGGGCAGGTCGATGACGGCCTGCAGCGCGGCCTTGCCGCGGAACTTGTTGCGCGCCAGCACCAAAGCGGTCGGCACGCCGAAGATCACATTGAGTGGCACGACTATCGCGACCACCAGCAGCGACACCTGCAGAGCCGAGATCGCAGCGGGCGTCGTGATGGCCGAGATGAATTCGCCGAAACCAGGTGCGAACGTCCGCCACAGGATCAATCCGACCGGCACGAGCACCAGCACCAGGATGTAGGCCAGCGCCAGGTAGCGGGTGAGATACCGCACCACCGGAGACAGGATCACTCCAGCTCCTCCCGCTTGGCCGCGCGTGAGCCGATCGCCCGCAACACCAGCAGCACGATGAACGAAATCACCAGCAGCACGATCGAAATGGCGGCGGCACCGGTGCGGTCGTCGTTCTCGATCAGCGTCCGGATCCATTGCGACGAGACCTCGGTCTCACCCGGCACCGCACCACCGATCAGGACCACCGAGCCGAACTCACCGATCGCGCGGGAGAAGGCCAGTCCGGCACCGGACAACAGCGACGGGAGCAGCGCAGGCAGCACGACCTTGGTGAAGATGACGGAGTTCGTCGCACCCAGCGATGCCGCGGCCTCCTCGACCTCACGGTCGAGTTCGAGCAGCACCGGCTGCACCGACCGCACCACGAACGGCAACGTGACGAACAGCAGCGCCACACCCACGCCCCATTTGGTGTGCTGCAGGTGCAGATCGACCGGGCTGTTAGGCCCGTAGAGCGCCAACATGACCAGGCTGGCCACGATCGTTGGCAGCGCGAACGGGAGATCGATGACGGCGTCGACCAGCCGCTTGCCGGGGAAGTCGTCGCGAGTGAGCACCCAGGCGACCAGCAGCCCGAACACCGCGTTCACCAGCGTGACACCGACGGAGATCGTCAAGGTCACCTTGAACGACTCCAGCGCGGCGTTGGAACTGATCGCCAACCAGAACGCCTGCCAGCCACCCTTCGCGGACTGCCAGACGATCGCGGCCAACGGCAACAGGACGATGACGCTCAGCCAGATCGAGGCCGCCCCGACCCGCAGACTGGTGGTGCCGTGCCTACGGGCCCGGAAACCGGACGGTCCGCCCGAGTCACCTCTGGTGAGCTCGGGCCGGACCGCCTGCGGATTGGGTTCGATCGCTGCTGTCATCCAGTGGCCTGCTTGTAGATCTTTGTGATTGAACCATTGTCCTTATCGAACAACGCCGGATCCACTGAGCTCCAGCCCCCGAGATCGGCGATCGTCCACAATTTCTGTGGCGTCGGGAAGTCGGTGGCGAAATCAGCGGCCACCGCCGGGTCGACCGGACGGAAGCCGGCCTGCGCCCAGATCTTCTGGCCTTCCGGGGTGAACAGGTAGTTGTTCAGTGCGGTCGCCTTATCGACGTGGGCACCGGTGGTCACCACCGCAACCGGGTTCTCGATCTTGAACGTCTGCGGCGGGTTGATGTGCTCGACCGGCTTGCCCTGCCGCTCGGTGTTGATGGCCTCGTTCTCGTAGCTGATCAGCACATCGCCGGTGCCCTGCAGGAACACGTCGGTGGCCTCCCTGCCCGAACCCGGGCGGGTCTTGACGTGTTCGGTCACCAGCTTGGTGATGAAGTCCAGGCCCGCTTGCGCGTCCTGACCACCGTTGCTCTTGGCGGCGTACGGCGCCAAGAGGTTCCACTTCGCCGACCCGGAGCTCAGCGGGCTCGGGGTGACCACCTCGACGCCGGGCTGCAGCAGATCGTCCCAGTCCTTGATGTTCTTCGGGTTGCCCTTGCGAACCACCAGGGAGACCACCGAACCGAACGGGATGCCCTTGGTGGCGGACTTGTTCCAGTCCGCGGCCACCTTGTTCGCCTTGACCAGGCGGGTGACGTCCGGCTCGACGGAGAAGTTCACGATGTCGGCGGGCTTGCCGTCGACGACACCGCGCGACTGGTCACCGGAGGCACCGTACGACGTCGTCACCGCGACGCCCTTGCCCTCCGGGGTGGCGGCGAACGCCGGGATGATCTTGCTCCAACCGGGCTCGGGCACGGCGTAGGCGACCAGGGTCAGGGTGGTGTCGGCCTTCGGCTGATTGCCGCCGCCTGCGACGTCGCTCGAACCACCACCGCACGCGGCGAGCACGGTCGCGGTTGTCGCTAGTGCGACGGCGGTGCTCCACCGGCGAACAGGAATGTGAATCTTGGGCATTGCTGGCCTTTCTCAGTGCGGTTACGGGCGAATGGACCCCGTCGCAACGGAATGGCGATGCTTGACAAGCGAATGCCAACGACCATCACCGACACCAGACCGCGGACGGGCAGAGGGTGTCAGCGACAACAAGCAACATCAGCAACGGCCAACGCGCCAACGGCAATGAGGGCCAGAATGTGGCCCTCGCCGTAACCGGTCGCCGAATGCATGGCGCGAAGCTTAACAGAGATCCTGCACGCGACCAGTCGAGGTATCAGCGGTTGACCAGCCACAGCACGATGACCAACACCAGCAGCGCCACCAGGGCGAGCGTGACACGCGATCGCGGCATCCCGGTCACTCCTGCGGCCGGTCAGCGTGACGCACCCGGCGCAACAACCGCATCCCGTTGCCGAGGATGGCGTCGATCACCAACGCGATGACATAGGCGAGCGCCAGAACCACGGGCATCACGATGATCGTCTGGACGACGAAACCGAGGCCGGACAACCACAGTTCGACGCCGTCCCACCAACTCAGCAGTCCCTGCATTGCACCAGCGTATGCCGCGCCCTCCAGCGAGTCCTTGCCGGCGGTAACAGCAAAGCCACGGATCGGGGCATAAGTGGACGCCAACCGGCTCGGCGGTCGATGATGTCCCCATGGTCTTGCAAGCCCAGCCAGCAGGCGAGAACACCGACACCGTGCGCGTCCAGACGCCTACGCCGTTGTCCGTCACCGCCCCGGTGCCTTACGCCTCGAGCGCTGCGCTGCGCAACCCGTTTCCGCCGATCGCGGATTACGGCTTCCTCTCGGACTGCGAGAACACCTGCTTGATTTCGTCGGCGGGCGCAGTGGAATGGCTGTGCGTCCCGCGGCCGGACTCCCCCAGCGTCTTCGGCGCGATCCTCGACCGCGGCGCCGGGCACTTCCGGCTCGGGCCCTATGGGGTGTCGGTGCCGGCCGCCCGGCGCTATCTGCCCGGCAGCCTCATCCTGGAGACGACCTGGCAGACCCACACCGGTTGGCTGATCGTGCGTGAGGCCCTCGTGATGGGGCCGTGGCATGACATCGAAACTCGATCGAGGACGCACCGGCGCACCCCGATGGACTGGGACGCCGAGCACATCTTGCTGCGCACCGTGCGCTGTGTGAGCGGCACGGTCGAGGTGGTGATGAACTGCGAACCGTCGTTCGACTACGGCCGGGTCAACGCCTCCTGGGAGTATTCGGCCAATGCCTACGGCGAGGCGATCGCGCGGGCGAGGAAGGACCCCGACGTCCATCCCACGCTGCGGCTGACCACCAATCTGCGCATCGGCCTCGAAGGCCGGGAAGCACGTGCCCGCACTCGCCTCAAGGAAGGGGACAACGTCTTCGTCGCCCTGTCCTGGTCGAAGCATCCGTCGCCGCAGACCTACGAAGAAGCGGCCGACAAGATGTGGCAGACCAGCGAGGCGTGGCGGCAGTGGATCAATATCGGTGACTTCCCCGACCACCCGTGGCGGTCCTATCTGCAGCGCAGTGCGCTGACGCTGAAGGGGCTGACGTATTCGCCGACCGGCGCACTGCTGGCCGCCTCGACCACATCGTTGCCCGAGACGCCGCAGGGCGAACGCAACTGGGACTACCGCTACGCCTGGGTGCGTGACTCCACGTTCGCGTTGTGGGGCCTCTACACCCTCGGTCTGGACCGCGAGGCGGACGACTTCTTCGCGTTCATCGCCGACGTGTCGGGCGCCAACAACGGTGAACGGCATCCGCTGCAGGTGATGTACGCCGTCGGCGGCGAACGGGAGCTGGTCGAAGAGGAACTGCACCACCTGTCCGGCTACGACAACGCGCGGCCGGTGCGGATCGGCAACGGCGCGTACAACCAGATGCAGCACGACATCTGGGGCACCATGCTCGACTCGGTGTATCTGCATGCCAAGTCGCGCGAGCAGATCTCCGATCAGCTGTGGCCGGTGCTGAAGGAACAGGTCGAAGAGGCGATCAAGCACTGGAAAGAACCCGACCGCGGGATCTGGGAGGTGCGCGGAGAACCGCAGCACTTCACCTCGTCGAAGGTGATGTGCTGGGTGGCGCTCGATCGCGGCTCGAAGCTGGCCGAGCTGGTCGGCGAGAAGAGCTATGCACAGCAGTGGCGCGCGATCGCCGAGGAGATCAAGGCCGACATCCTGACGCACGGGGTCGACGACCGCGGGGTCCTCACCCAGCGCTACGGCGACGACGCCCTGGACGCATCCCTGCTGCTGGTTCCGCTGGTCCGTTTCCTACCCTCGGACGACCCGCGGGTGCGGGCCACGGTGCTGGCGATCGCCGACGAGCTCACCGAGGACGGGCTGGTGCTGCGCTACCGCGTCGAGGAGACCGACGACGGGCTGTCCGGTGAGGAAGGGTCGTTCACGATCTGTTCGTTCTGGCTGGTGTCCGCGCTGGTCGAGATCGGCGAGGTGAGCCGGGCCCGGCATCTGTGCGAGCGGCTGCTGTCCTTCGCCAGCCCGCTGCATCTCTACGCCGAGGAGATCGAGCCGCGCACCGGCAGGCACCTGGGCAACTTCCCGCAGGCGTTCACCCACCTGGCGTTGATCAACGCCGTAGTCCACGTGATCCGCGCCGAAGAAGAGGCCGACAGCACCGGCGTGTTCCAGCCGGCGAACGCGCCGATGTAATCAGCCCAGGCGATCCGCCATCAGGGCCGCCTCGACCCGCGCGAGCAGGGCCGTCGCGGCCGCCGCGTCCTTGGTGTCGCCGCCGAGCGCGCCGGACAGCTGTTGTGCCCATTGGCGGCGCAACCGCTTGAGGTTCTCCCCCGCCCGACGGGTCGGGAACAGGTTGACGCCACGAGCGTCATGTGGATCGGTGCGGCGCTCGACGAAGCCGCGGTTCTCCAGCGTGCGGAGCGCCGTGGACATGTTGCTGCGCTGCAGGCCGGTCGCCCGCGCGAGCTCGCTCGGCGTGACGCCGGGGTGGTGGTCAATGTGCCGCATCACGTGGGCCTCCGACGCCGTCAGCTCCACAACGTCGGGGTACGGACGGAGCCGAAGCTCCCGCCCCACCCCGATGATCGCCTCGGCGAGATCGGCCAGGTCAGCTTCCATGGACAAATCCTAGCGCACTAGTTATGCTTCAATAGTTATTTCTCCATAACTACTTATCGAGGACGTGTGATGACGACCGCCACCCAGGCCGCCCAGGCACCCCAGCGCGATGCCATCTCGCCGTGGCTTCTGGTGGTGCTCGCTCTGCTGAATGCGGTCGCGCCGGTGGCCACCGACCTCTACCTCCCCGCCTTTCCGGAGATGACCGCGGAGTTGCAGGCCAGTGCCACTGCCGTGCAACTCACCCTGACGGCATTCCTGCTCGGACTGACCTTCGGACAGTTGTTGTTCGGCCCGCTGTCCGACCGGCTCGGGCGGCGCAACCCGCTGATCGTCGGCGCAGTGCTGTGCGTCGTCGCCAGCGTCGTCGCCGCCACCGCCCCGAACATCGGCATCCTCATCGCGGCCCGGTTCGCGCAGGGGTTCACCGGCGCCGCCGGCATGGTGATCGGCCGCGCGGTGATCTCCGACCTGGCCGCCGGGAAGACGGCGGGGCGGGCGTTCAGCCTGATGATGATTGTCGGCGGCGTCGCACCGGTGGTCGCACCGTTCGCCGGCGGACTGCTGGTCGGCCCGGTCGGCTGGCGCGGAATCCTGTGGGTGATCTTCGGCATCACGGTCGCCATGCTGGTCGCATCGGTGGCGGTGGTGCGGGAATCACACCCGGCACACCGCCGCGCCGAACTGAAAGCCGATGCCGCTCAGGGAAACTCGCCGTGGTCAGCACTGTGGTCGCGCGCCTATATCGCGAACACCCTGGCGTTCGCGTTCGGTTTCGCGGTGATGATGGCCTACATCTCGGCCTCGCCGTTCGTCTATCAGGTGATGGTGGGCCTCACCCCGACCCAGTACGGCATCGCCTTCGGCGTCAACGCACTCGGCATCGTCACCGTCAGCTCGCTGTCCGCGCGGCTGAACCGAAGCATCTCCACCACGAGACTGCTCGGTATCGGCTTGGTACTGACGATGATTGCGACGCTGAGCCTGCTCGCCTTGGTCCTCACCGGGGCACCGAATTGGCTGCTCCCGATCCCGATCTTCGTGGCGGTCGCCAGCCAGGGCTTGATCCTCGGCAACGCCACCGCGCTGGCGCTGGCCGCTGTCCCCCGCGCGGCCGGCTCTGGGTCGGCGGGGCTCGGTGCGCTGCAATTCGGGCTCGGTGCCGCGGTCTCACCACTGGTCAGCCTCGGCGGCGAGCACACCGCCCTGCCGCTGGCCGTGGTGATGGTGACGCTGGCGGTGTTGGCGTTGGCAGCCTTCCTCGCCGGTCGGCGGGTCAGCTGAGCGCGACACCAAAACCATTGCGCTGCCACGCTGACTGAGCCTGCCCGCCAGGATCACGGTGCTTCGATGTCTTGCCCGAGGTGACCGCAACGCCGACGATGGCGGTTATGAGCTATCGCACCGTGAGTACCTCACGTCGGGAGATCGACCTCGCCACGGGCATTTTGGTGGGTCTGCGGGGATGCTCGGAACGTGATGCGTTCGCCGAACTGGTGACCGTGGTGCAGCAGACCGGTATCGGCTTGGGCAGCATTGCACGGGCGCTGGTCACAATCACCGGGCCTTCCGACGACTCGGTCCCCTTTCAGGCCGAGGCGTTCAACGTTTGGGCCGATCTGCTTGCCGCGCGGGCGCTCGAGATGCGGACGTCTCCTTGAACCCTCAGTGACACAATGTTTTCCACAGATCCGACTTCGTCCACAGATTAGATCTGGGCGCCGGATCCTGTCGGCGGTGCGGTGTAATGTTTCGAACATGAGTTCGATTGACGGTCTGTTGGATGCGCTCGACGATGTCGTCGCGTCCCTTGCCGCGGTCGATCTCGATGTCTTGGCTCCGCCGGAGCGGTTTGTGGTGTTGGAGCGGTTGGAGTCCGCGCGACGCCGGCATGTGGCTGTGTCGCACGCGGTGACCGCACGGTTGGAGCAGTTCGAGGGTTGCCCGCCGGTGCCGATCACGTTGGCGGATGTGTTGCGGGTCAGTCCACGGGAGGCCAAGCGGCGGATCCGGGATGCCGAACAGCTCGCGCAACGGCGGGCGTTGACCGGGGAACCGTTGCCTCCGCTGCTGCCGGAAACCTCCAAGGCCTGGCAGGCCGGACTGTTGGATGGCGAGCATCTGCGGGTGATCCAAAAGTTCTTCCGCGACCTACCCGAGCACGTCCCGTCGGTGGATATTGAGAACGCCGAACGCATGCTGGCGCAGAAGGCGGCGGTACTGCGCCCGGACCAGTTGGAGAAAGTCGCGCTGCGCCTGGCGTTGCACCTCAACCCCGACGGGAAGTTCTCCGACGAGGACCGCGCCCGCAAGCGCGGATTCGTCTGGTGCGGCGGCCAACAGGTGGACGGCATGAGTGTCGGCCGGCTGATCGCTGATCCCGAACTGCGCTCCATGCTCGATGCGTGGTTCACTAAGTTCGCCGCACCCGGGGTCTACAACCCTGCCGACCAAACCCCCACCCTCACACCGACTGACGAGGTGGCCGAGCGCGACCGGCGCAGCCACGGGCAGCGCCAACATGATGCGTTGACGGCCTTGGTACGCGGTCAACTCGACGACCCGAAACTGGGGCAGCACAACGGGCTTCCCGTCACCGTGATCGCCTCAGCCACAATCCAGGACCTGCAGGCCAAGACCGGTCACGCTGTCACCGCCACCGGCACCCTTCTGCCCATTCCGGACCTCATCCGCATGGCCAGCCACGCCTATCATTACCTCGCCCTGTTCGACGGAATCAACGGGCAGGCGTTGTGGTTGGGCCGCACCAAACGCATCGCCTCAGCAGATCAGCGAATCATGCTGCACAACAAGGAACGCGGCTGCACCCGGCCCGGCTGTGACGCGCCCGGCTACCTCACCGAGGTCCACCACGTCGACGAATGGGCCGACGGCGGCCTCACCAACATCGACAAACTCACACTGGCCTGCCGAGCGGATCACCGGCTCCTGGACCACGGCTGGAAAACCCGAAAACTCGCCAACGGCGACACCGAATGGATACCACCACCGCAACTCCCACTGGCGGCAGGCACCAACACCTACCACCACCCAGAACGACTACTGGGACGCGACAAGAAGGGCTAGTTGCCCTGTCCCCCGCGGCCGAGTGACGCCAGATCGGCTACCGGGTCGGTGCTGTTGATCAGCCAGTCGCCGATGATGCGGGCCTTGTAGACCCGCGGGTTGTGCGACGCCAGTGTCCGGGCGTTCTTCCAGTGCCGGTCGAGGCCGCGCCGTTCGGACACCCCGGACGCGCCGAGCGCATCGAAGATCCGCGTCGTAACCGATAGGGCCGCCGCGATGATCACCAGTTGAGCCTGGTCGACGGCGACCGCCGCATCGATCAATCTGCGTCGCGCACCGGGTATGTCACCGGCGAGCCGGCCCTCGACGATCCGATCCAGTGTGGCGGTGCTGCGCGCCAGCGCCGACTCCGCGGCGAACGCGTCGGCCGAGACCTCGCCGATGACCTGCAGCAGCTGCGGATCCACCGCGGACACCGTCGTCAGCCCCTGCGGGTAATTGCGGATCCGCTCGGTGAGCGCGGTAGAGCCGTCGCGCAGAGCGGCTTTGGTGATCCCGGTCAGCACCGCATGCATGGCGGTCTGATAGAAGTGCGCCTGATAGCTGAAGCGCTCACTCGCCGGGAACACGTCGCCACGCTCGGCGCGGGCCCGCTCGTAGCGGGCGGTGCCGCTGGCGGTGGTGCGCTGGCCGAAACCGTCCCAATCGTCGACCAGGGTCACCCCGGCGTCGTCGCGGCGGACCAGTGCCGTCACCAACTCGCCGTCGTCGCCACGTCCGAGCACATCCAGCCAGTCGGCGTAAAGGCTGCCGGTGGCATAATATTTCGCGCCGCTGACCACCCAGTGGTCGTCCTCGGTGTTGATCGTGGTGGTCAGATTGGCCAAGGTCACATTGTTCGCCTCGGTCCACCCGCCGCCGACGAATTCACCATTGAGGAAGCGCTTGATCCAGGTGTCGTTCGTGTCCGAGCGCGGCGCGTTGAGCCGATCCTCGACGAACGCCAGGTGGTTGCGCCAGATGTGCGCCACATTGGGGTCGGCTTGGGCCAGCTCGGCCAGCAGGGCGAACGTCTGCTGCAACGATGCTCCGAATCCGCCGTGCGCGGTGGGGATTCGAACCGTGCCGAAGTCGACGTCAGCCAGCCAACGCACCTGCTCGTGCGGAAAGACCCGGCCGCGCTCACGCTTGAGGTTGCCCTGAGCGATCTTGTCGAACACCGGCCGAAAGACGGCGAACAGTCCGTCGTCGGAGGCCGTCGGCTCCGCTAGATACGTCGATGGTGTGCTCATTGTCCCGATCCTGCGGCGTCGATCCGATACGAATACTGCTGTTCGACCGCGACATATCCGAGGCGGCGGTACAGCAGATGGGCCTTGCTGCGGTTGTTGATGTCGGTGCCCAGCGAGGCGACGGTCAGTCCGCGTCGCAGTGCGGCCAGCCAGATGTTTTTCAGCAGCAACTCCCCCAGGCCGTGCCTGCGCAGGTCTGGCCGCACCCCGATGTAGTCGGTGTGCGCACTGAACTCCTGTGCGCCGGCCACTCCCGAGGTGAACGTCGAGCCGAGCACATACCCGACGACGTCGCCCGACTCGTCGAGCGCGGCGATGCTGAAGTCCGGGGTGAACGCCCGGCTGGTGATGTGGTGCTCCCAGTCCTCCGGGCTCTTGGACATGTTGCCGAAGTGCTCCAGGAAGGTGCTGTGCTGCAGCCGCCGAACCTGTTCGCCCAGGCCTCTTTTGATGACCTCTGCCCAGCTGATCACCGTGATACCCGGGGCCCCGGCACGTTCCAGTTCGCCGCGGTTCTCGCTGTGCAGCGGCTTACGGGTACGGATGAATTCCGCTTCACGATAAGCGCCGCGACGGACGAGCGCGTCGATCGCGGCCGGTTGGTTGGCTCCGATGATCACCCGCAGATACGCGCCAGGAAGGTCCCCCGCCGCACGCTCGAACCGGTTCACCACCGCACGGACGACGTCATCGACGATGTCGGACGGGACGCTTGGGTCGATCACGATGTCGCCGATGATCTCTGGCTCGTCACCATGCGGATGGTGCACGGCGGCGTAACCGCGCACTCGTCCAAGACCGTCCCTCAGCACGGTCGCCTCGAATGCCGATGCCAGTTGCTCGGCGACGTCACGGGAATCGGCGCCGAACTTGCGTCCACTCAGTCCATGAGTGGTGGCCAGGAAATCAGCGATGGGCGGATGGTCGACGGTGTCGACCTGCGCGACCGACCAGTGTCCGGTGTCGGGGACATCGAGCAGGGTCATCGGTTACTCCTCGGGAGCGGCACCGAGACGCCAACCAGCGTTGCCTCATTCAGCCATGTCTGGGTGAAATGGGAATCTGCGTTCGTGGGTACGAACGGGGTGTTTGCCCGGGCGAGGCCGGCCCGCAGCACCGAGGCGAGTTGCCGCAATATGCTCATGGTGCCACCGCCTCCTTGCCCTTATCGCGGTCCAGCTGCGGGGCGTCATGGCTGAGGACGTCGAGGATTCCCTCGTCGATGAGGCGCTGCTGCTCGGTCTCAGACAGCGTCTGGATGCTGCCGAGCCGCGCGGCCACCTCCGGCCGGGTCGCACGCAGATACCAGTACCAGACCAACCCGAGGAACAGCAGGCCGAAGAACACGAACGGCAGGATGTTGAAGGGGAATTCGGGCACCGGATAGAAGTTGGAGAAGATTACGTAGCCGATGCCCAGCGTGGCGGCCACCGACACGACCAGTCGAGTCGTGTTCAGCGCCTTGATCTTTCGCAGCCAGATCGGAGTGGCGATGACGACGAGTAGGTAGCTCACCAGGAAGCCCCAGTTCGCGACGTAGCCACCGTAGACGTCGAACACCAACCGGCCCACGGAACTGAAGGTGGCCGTCACCGAGAACACGAAAGCCAGACCGCCGACCAGCACGATGCCGACCCAGGGAGTCTTATGCGTGGCGTGCACCTTCGTCAGCGCCTTCGGCAGTGCGCCCTCGTGCGCGAGGGTGAACAGTGAGCGGGCGGCCGCAGTCGTGACCGCGGTGACGAACACGATGAACGCGATGGCCACCGCCGCGCTGACCAGATAGTTGACCCAGGACACCCCGGTCACGTCGGCCAACTGCGGCAGCACTGCCTTGTCACCGTTGATGTCACCGAAGTGCAGGATCTGCGGGTAGGTCGCGACGATGTAGAGCACACCGATCAGCAGCACAACCCGCAGCAGGGACCGGGCTATGTTCTGGTGTGCGTTCTTGGCTTCCGCACCCAGTGAGGCAACACTTTCGAACCCTGCGTAGGACCCCACCGCCGTGACCGCGGCGATGAACGTCGCGCTCGACCCGAGGTGCGCGGGGTTGAACTGCTCGGTGTCGATGTGGAATCCGTAACTGATGTAGGAGGCCACGATGATCACCAGGATGGAGGCAATGGCCAGCACTTCGAAGGCGAGTTCGTATTTGGCGGCGATCGCGACACCTCGGAACGGAAGGTAGGTCGCGGCGGCCACCACAACGATCACCAGCAGGAGGCGGAACCACGTTGCCTGCGAACCTAATCCGAGAGACTCCAGGAATGAGTCGAGATACAGGACGCCACCCAGGGTTCCGGTGATCGCGAATCCGATATAGCCGAGCAGTAGGCTGAAGCCGGCCGCATATGCGAAGCCGGGCCCCAGTCCGTTGCCGGTGTAGGTGCCCAGCGAGCCCGACGACACGGTGCGCTTAGCCTGGAAGCTGATCGTCGTTGCGATGAGGATGGTCAGCGCCAGCCCGACGAGGACCGCCCAGGAGGCGCCCTTACCGGCCGCCACGAACAATGAGTAGGGCACCACGGCCACCGCCACGCTCGGCGCCGCTGCCGCAAGGCCTTGTGCGAAAACGCCCCAGGGCCCCAATGCTTCTCGCTCGAGGCCGGTCGACTCCGCCGATGTCAGTGAGCGGCCACCGAGGCCGAGTTGTGGTGTGGACATGTGACCGACCTTCCTGCCCGGCGTGCATCCCGCCACCATGCTTCGCTTGGCGCGCAAGAGATTTACCGTATTGTTGACGTTACTGACACGTTGCCCGAAAGTTTCGGCGAGCGTCAGTTATCGGATCGCTGAGATTCTTTTCCGTGGAGCGGCGCCCGGGTGCTCGTCGGGCAGCAGCGCCGAACCGGAGGGAAACAGCCGCTGCCGCAGGGTGTCCGCCTGGTCCCCGCCCGCGAGTCCACGGCGGCGCAGTTCCGGAATGAGGTACTCGGCGACATCGACGAAGCTGCCCGGCGTGATGTGATAAGCGATGTTGAAGCCGTCGACCCCGGTGCGCGCGGCGAAATCCACTAGCCCGTCGGCGACCGTCGTGGCGTCACCGACGAACAGCGGACCGCCGAACCCCCCGAGCCTTCCGACGTAATCACGCAGGGTGATTCGCTGCCGAAGCCCATCAGAGTCATCCACGGTGGCCAGGATGGATTGTGAGGCGTCGGTGTCGAACTGCTCGATCGGCCGGTCCACGCCGTAGGTTGACCAGTCCACGCCACTGAGCGCTGACAGCAGCACCAGGCCGCCTTCCAAATCGGTGTAGCGGGAGAGTTCATCAGCCTTGGCCTGGGCGGCCCGCGGCGTGCTGTCGACGACGATCTCGACCGAACTCAGGAACCGGACTGAGTCGGGGCTGCGGCCGTGCTCGACCGCACGGCGCCGCACATCCTCCACCCGCGACCGCACCACCGCGGGACGCGGGTCGGACACGAACACGACTTCGGCATTGCGAGCCGCGAATTCCCGTCCTGCTGAGGATGATCCGGCTTGGAAGAGCACGGGAGTCCGCTGCGGCGACGGCTCGACCAGATGCGCACCGGGCACGCTGAAGTACCGGCCCTCATGACCGATCGGGTGCACCTTGGTCGCATCGGTGAATACCCCGGTCGCACGGTCGCGCACCATGGCGCCGTCCTCCCACGAGCCTTCCCACAGCTTGTAGGTAACGTCGAGGAATTCTTGGGCGATGGCGTAGCGCTCGTCGTGTGGGATCTGGCGCTGCCGGCCGATGATGTTGCGAGCGGCGCTGTCGAGCAACGAGGTGACGATGTTCCAGCCGATCCGGCCGCCGGTGAGATGGTCCAGCGTGCTGAACTTCCGGGCCAGCAGGTAGGGACTCTCGTAGGTGGTCGACACCGTGATACCGAAGCCGAGCCGGCGGGTGGCGGCCGCCATCGCCGACACGGCGAGCAGCGGATCGGTGACCGGCGTCTGCACCGCGTGGGTGAGCGCCGCTTCCGCACTGCCGCCGAACACGTCGAGCTGGCCGACCGCATCGGCGATGAACAGTAGGTCGAAACCGCCGTCGTCGAGTAGTCGCGCCAAGTCCACCCAATAGCTGAGGCTGGTGTATTGCGCGGTGCGGTCCTCGGGATGGCGCCACATGCCGAAGTTGCCGTGCGACACCGTCGACATGGAGAACGCCGACAGGATGAACGGTGTACGGGTCACGCCGACAGCTCCCGACGTTCCGGCACGGGCAGACCGAGATGCGCGCGCAGGGTCGTCCCGGTGTATTCGTGCCGGAACAGCCCGCGCTTGCGGAGAACGGGAACCACCTGGTCGACGAAGTCGGCGAGCTGTCCGGGCAAGCCGGAATCGGTGAGCACGAAACCGTCGGCCGCGTTCGCGTGAAACCACGTCTCGATCTCGTCGGCGATCTGCTCGGGTGTGCCGACGACCTGGGCGCCCCACCCGTTGATCGTCCGATACAGGAACTCGCGCACCGTCGGGTTGCCATCGCGGGCCAACGCGCGGTAACCCGCGAGCGCGGTCTGGTGCGTTTCGGTGGATTCGGGAAACGCCGAATCCGGAACCGGGCCATCGAGATCGGCGCCGACGACGTCGACATCCACCTCCAGCAGCCAGCCGGCCTGGTACTCGGGGCTGAAGTACTCGAATGCCGACCGCTCGATCCGGCGGACCTCGTCCTCGGTGGAGCCGACAAGGAATCGCAACGACGGGGTGATCAACGGCGCCGCCCGGCGTGCGCGGTTGGCCTCGGTGTGGATCTGCCGGTAGAACTCCTGTGCGCGGGCGATCGTGCCCTGCCCGGTGAAGATGACTTCGGCATGCCGGGCAGCGAACTGCCTTCCGCGCGGCGACGATCCGGCCTGGAAGATTACCGGTTGGCCCTGCGCCGACCGGGCCGCACCGATCGGGCCAGCGACATCGAAGTGCTCGCCGTGGTGGTTGGCCACCTGAATACTGGTGATGTCATTGAAGATTCCCCGGGCACGGTCTTCGACGATGGTCTCCGGCCCCCAACCGTCCCACAAATTCTTGACGACCTCGATCGCCTCGTCGGCGATCTCGTAACGGGTGTCGTGCTCGATCACTCCCCGGTTACTGAAATTGGCAGCCGCCGCAGCCGCGAAACTGGTGACCAGATTCCACCCCGCTCGACCGCCGCTCAGGTGGTCCAGCGACAACAGTTGTCGGGCAAGGTGATACGGATGCGCGAGCGTCGCCGACCCGGTGACGACAAGGCCGATGTAGTCGGTCACCGAGGACAGCGCCGCCGTCGCCGTCAACGGCTCGAAGTCCTCAGTTGTCTTGTACGGCCATGTTTCCGGTGGGCCGAAGTTGAGACCGTCGGGAAGAACAGCGCGTCGAAGGTGCCCTTCTCCGCGATCTGGGCACGCTCGACGAGCCGCCGACGCACGGCCGCGGTGCTGTTGTCGATGTCCGGGTGTCGCCACGGGCCCGCCGAGCGGGTACTGCCGAAAGTCAGGAGATGCACTTCGCGGGACACTTGGGCAGCGTAAAACCGCCCCCTGCCCGATCACACCGGTTAAACCCGCGCCGAATTCAATTGCCGCGCAAGCCGCAAGCAAAGTCGCTAATTCTTGGCCGCCTTCTTGATCATGTCCGCGGCGATCGCCCGGGCTTCGTCGGCGATGGAATTGCTACACGCCCACGCCTCGACCACCACGTTGGACGCCGAGGTGAGCGCATGCTGGCAGCCCCACCCGCCGGCGTTGCGTTGCACGGAGACCTGGGTGAGGATGTCACCGCTCACATCGGGCTGGTCGATCTTCCAGGTGGAGTGCACGTCCGAGTTATCGATGTCGATCGAGGTGCCGCCGCACTTCTGCCACGTGGCGCGGGACTTGTCGACGAACGCCTGCGCCTTCTCGGTCGTCGGGAAGAGCACCGCAATCTGTTCGACCCAGTGCGCGTTGTCGGCCGTCGGCTCCTGCAGCACCTGGTCACGAACGGCCGACCAGTCACTGCCTTGGTAGACCAGTTGTTCGGCGCCGTAGATCGCACCGAGGCAGTCGACGTCCGACACCCCGTCGGAGTTGTCGCTCATGTTCTGCGAGGACGCGGTCACCCGGATGCCGGTGGCGCCCATAACGCCGTTGACCTCCCCTGCGGTGAGGAGTACCCGCTCGAGGTCGGTCTCCGTGAGCGTGGGGACGTCGGGCGAGACGGGCCCCGCGCTCTGGCCGCGTAGTGCCGTGCCACTGACGGTGGACACGCATCCGGACAGCGACGCGGTGACCAGGACGGCAACGCAGAACACGGGCGCGCGGTTCACGGACGACATTGTCCCCCGGCCGGCCCGTCACCGCGGCTCAACGGCGGATCAGCGCCCGAGGTTGACCTTGTCCTGCATCGTTCTGACGATGCTGACCGCACGGCCCGAGGCTCGCTGCTGAGCCGGTGTGCCGCCGGTGACCGCTGCGTCCACGTCGATGACGCAATCGGCCGCCAGCCCGATGGCCCGCTCGATGGGAAATGCCGCGTCGCCCTGGTTGTCCGAGTTGATCACCGTCGCCGACACCAGCGGACCGTCGACCCTCACGTCGGTGATCTTCTGGTAGAGCTCGGTGTTCGCCGGGCCGGGCAGCGTGCTGCGAACGGTTGTGCCCTCGCAGGACTTCCACCGGGCGGCGAAGTCCGCGAACAGCCGTTGCGCCTCGGTGTCGGAGGCGAATTCGACGACGCCTGCGTCCACACTGGAGACCGCCTGGCCGCTACCCACGTTCGAGAACTCCTGCCAGCCAACACGTCGCACATCGCCGCCCTGGTACACCACACGCATGAACGGCGTAGCCGGGCCGAGACATTCGATGGGAGTGGCGCCGGAGTTGTCCTGAATACCGTTGGGCAACATGTCGATCCCGCCGATCGCCGCAGAACCGCTCTCGGGCAATGGGTTTCCCACCGCCCGGGTGACCTCGGCACTGCTGGGCAGAACCGTCGCGAGATCCCGCACCGTAGTGACCGGTTCGCGGCGCGCCGCTGAGCCGTCGACCGTGCTTGTACAACCCGCCAGCACGGCGATGCCCACCGCGGCACCGATGATCGATCGCCCCCGAACGACAACCTGGTCGCGTGTGATGAAGCCCCCTACTTCTTGGCTTTGTCGCCGGCCTTATCGCCGGCGGCGTCGGTGGACAGCGCGGCGACGAAGGCCTCTTGGGGCACGTCGACCCGTCCGATCGTCTTCATCCGCTTCTTGCCCTCTTTCTGCTTCTCCAGCAGCTTGCGCTTACGGGTGATGTCACCGCCGTAGCACTTCGCCAGCACATCCTTGCGAATCGCTCGGATGTTCTCGCGGGCAATGATTTTCGAGCCGATGGCGGCCTGCACCGGCACTTCGAACTGCTGGCGCGGAATCAGCTCCTTGAGCTTGGTGGTCATCTTATTGCCGTAGGCCTGCGCCGAATCCTTGTGCACGATCGCAGAGAAGGCGTCGACGGCCTCGCCCTGCAGCAGGATGTCCACCTTGACCAGTGCCGCCTCCTGCTCGCCGGCCTCTTCGTAATCCAGGCTGGCATAGCCGCGAGTGCGGGACTTCAGCGAATCGAAGAAGTCGAAAATGATCTCGCCCAACGGCATCGTGTAGCGCAGTTCGACACGTTCGGGCGAAAGGTAGTCCATACCGCCGAGTTCGCCACGGCGAGACTGGCACAGCTCCATGATTGTGCCGATGAATTCACTGGGCGCGATGATCGTCGTCTTGACCACCGGCTCGTAAACCTCACGGACCTTGCCCTCCGGCCAGTCCGACGGGTTGGTCACGATCAGCTCGGTGCCGTCGTCCTTGATCACCCGGTAGACGACGTTGGGCGACGTGGAGATCAGGTCGAGATCGAACTCGCGCTCGAGCCGCTCGCGGGTGATCTCCATGTGCAGCAGACCCAGGAAGCCGCAGCGGAAGCCGAAGCCCAGTGCCACCGACGTTTCCGGTTCGTAGGTGAGCGCGGCGTCGTTGAGTTGCAGCTTGTCCAGTGCCTCACGGAGATTCGGGTAGTCCGAGCCGTCGACCGGATACAGCCCCGAGTACACCATCGGCTTGGGTTCGCGGTAGCCCGTCAGCGCCTCGGTGGCGCCGTGGCGGGCCGTCGTGACGGTGTCACCGACCTTGGACTGGCGCACGTCCTTCACGCCGGTGATCAAGTAGCCGACCTCGCCGACTCCCAGGCCGTCACTGGCCTTGGGTTCCGGCGAGACGATGCCGACCTCGAGCAGTTCGTGGGTCGCGCCGGTGGACATCATCTTGATTCGCTCGCGCGGGACGATCTTGCCGTCGACCACCCGGACGTAGGTCACCACGCCGCGGTAGATGTCGTACACCGAGTCGAAGATCATCGCCCGCGTCGGGGCGTCGGCGTCGCCGGTGGGCGCGGGCACCTGACGCACCACCTCGTCGAGCAGCGCCGCCACACCCTCGCCGGTCTTGCCCGACACCCGCAGCACGTCGCTGGGCTCGCAGCCGATGATGTGCGCGATCTCGCCGGCGTAGCGCTCCGGGTCGGCGGCCGGCAGGTCGATCTTGTTGAGCACCGGGATGATCGTCAGATCGCGGTCCAGTGCGAGGTAGAGGTTGGCCAGCGTCTGGGCCTCGATGCCTTGGGCGGCGTCGACCAGCAGCACCGCGCCTTCGCAGGCCTCGAGAGCGCGCGACACCTCGTAGGTGAAGTCGACGTGGCCAGGGGTGTCGATCAGGTGCAGGACGAACTTCTCGCCGTTGCTTTCCCAGGGCAGTCGCACGTTCTGAGCCTTGATCGTGATGCCGCGTTCCCGCTCGATATCCATCCGGTCCAGGTACTGCGCGCGCATCGACCGCTCATCGACGACGCCGGTGAGCTGCAGCATCCGGTCCGCCAGCGTGGACTTCCCATGATCGATGTGGGCGATGATGCAGAAGTTCCGAATCTGCGCCGGCGCGGTGAACGTCTGGTCGGCGAAACTGCTGATGGGAAATCTCCTGGTCGGGTGGCGATTCGAGGGGGCCCTCGGGTCTGTCCAGGGTATCTACTGGGGCGCTTCGGGACACAATCGCGCGCCACACACCTCTCGCCTTCCGCCTAAGCTGTCGAGAATGGCGTCGCAGTGGAGGACGTTTCAGAAGATCGCAGAGCACCTCGTGTTCAACGAGGCGCCCAAGCTCATTCGGCAGCTGCCGATACCGCAGGCCGTGCCGCGGACCATCCAGCAGGGCCTCAGGCTGGGCATCGAAGTGCTGGCAGCCAGCACCGTTGCGCCCGATCAGCCCGCCGCGATCACCGCAGGCCGGCCGGTGACCGACAACAGCGTCCCGACCGCGCATCGCGCCCGCCGGCTGGTGTACTCACCCGACCTCGACGGTCGCGCCGACCCCGGCGAGGTCGTGTGGACGTGGGTGGTCTACGAGGACGACCCGACCAAGGGCAAGGACCGGCCGGTGCTGGTGGTCGGCCGGGATCGCCGCACGCTGCTGGGCCTGATGCTGTCCAGCCAGACGCACCACGCCGAGGACCGGAACTGGGTCGGGATCGGCTCGGGCGTCTGGGATGACGACGGTCGGCCCAGCTGGGTGCGGCTGGACCGGGTGCTCGACGTTCCCGAGGAAGGCATCCGTCGGGAGGGAGCCATCCTGGACCGGCCGACCTTCGAGATCGTCGCCGCGCGGCTGCGCGCCGAATACTCCTGGAGCTGATGGCCTCGTCCAGATCGACGTGAGGGCTGTCAATCCGCGCGATTCACGACCCTGCTGTCGATCTCGGCGCCGGAGCTAGCCGCCCTGGGTGATGTAGGCCTGCAGGTGCTCCTGCTCGGCCTGCAACTGGTCCATCCGGTTCTTCACCACGTCGCCGATGCTGACGATGCCGGCCAGTCGGCCGCCCTGCATCACCGGCACGTGCCGGACCCGGTTGTTGGTCATCAGCGCGCTCAGGTCGTCGATCGGGTCGTCCGGTGAGCAGGTCACCAGCACCTTGCTCATGATGTCGGCGACCGGGCAGCGCAGCAGGTCAGGGCCGTGGTCGTGCAGTTTGCGTACGACGTCGCGCTCCGAGACGATGCCCACCACACCGCCGTCGGGGCCGACCACGACCATCGCGCCGATGTTGTGGATGACCAGTTCGGCCAGCAGGCCGGTGACCGTAGTGGTCTCGGTGACCGTGGCCACCGTCGCGCCCTTACTGCGAAGGATGTCGGCGATACGCATCGCCACCCCCTTGTGATGGATGTCACACCAGGTTAAGGCTTATTTCACCCGCGGGGAAGCAAACCGCGTTGGTTGCGTTAGGACAGAACAGGCCGAGACGAAAGGGTGTGGAATGGGCACGCTGCCGAAGACGGAGTTGGGTGACGGATTGACGGTCAGCGCGATCGGATTCGGCGGGATGGCGCTGACCCCGGTCTACGGCGCGGTCGACGACACCGAATCGTTGGCGACGCTGAACCACTGCCTGGACGTCGGGATGACGTTCATCGACACCGCCAACGTCTACGGCGGCGGCGCCAACGAGAAGCTGATCGGCCAGGTGCTCGCCGAGCGCCGCGATGAGGTGACGCTGGCGACGAAGTTCGGGATCGACGGCGATCCGACGACCGGCAAGCTCAAGGCCCGCGGCGATGCCGAGTATGTGCGGCGCTGCGTCGACGAGAGCCTGGGCCGGCTGGGCACCGAGGTGATCGACCTGTACTACATGCACCGCCGCGACGTGTCGCTGCCGATCGAGGAGACGGTCGGCGCGATGGCCGAGTTGGTCGCCGCGGGCAAGGTCCGTCATCTGGGGCTCTCGGAGGTGACCGCCGACGAGCTGCGTGCCGCGGTGGCCGTGCACCCGATCGCCGCGGTGCAGAGCGAATGGTCGATCTGGAGCCGCGACGTCGAACGCAACGTGGTGCCGGCGGCCGCCGAACTCGGCGTCGGCTTCGTGCCGTACTCGCCGCTGGGGCGCGGGTTCCTCACCGGGACAATCAGTTCGGCCGACGACTTGAAGTCGGCCGGGGACTTCCGCAGCCGGATCCCGCGCTTCGCCGAGGAGGCCTTGGACGCCAATCTGGCTGTCGTGCAAGTGGTCAAGACCATCGCCGAGGAGGTGGGAGCGACGCCGGCACAGGTGGCGCTGGCGTGGTTGCGGCAGCGCGCCGAAGCCCTCGGCGTGGCGTCGGTGCCGATCCCCGGCACCCGCCGCGCGGCGCGGGTCGACGAGAACGCCGCGTCGTTGTCGGTCAACCTCAACCCCGATCAGATGGTCGCGCTCGACGCCGCAGGCGCGAGCGTGTCCGGCCACCGGGCGATCGACCCGAACTGGGTGTCCTCGGCACGCGAGTGACGGTCACTCAGCTTGGGACTGGCTGACTTTCAGCGCCACCGCGGCGTCGTCGAACTGCGCGGCCTGAGCACTGATCCGGCCGATCTCGCTTGGGCGTTTGAGCAGTCCGCGCACCGCGATGGTCGCCACCTGTTCGGCAACGCGGACGGCTTCGGTGACCCGCTCACCCTCATCGGTGTGCAGACGGGTGCGCTTCTGTGCGCCCTCATCGAAGTTCAGCAGCAGCCCAGCCGTCTCGTCGCGATCGCAGTCGATGAACTTTCCCTCCGCGATCGCCGCGCCGATGAGGTCGGACACCCAGCCTCGGAGCCGTTCGTAGTCGGTCCAGAACTGGTGGAAGTCGGTGCGCTGTTCGTGGGCGATGCGCTGGATTTCGTTGAAGTCGATCGGCGACAGGGCCAGTTGGATGGTGTCGAACCGCAACAGCCGGTAGAGCTTGACCGCCGGCGGACCCGAACCGGCACCGACCTCGGCGATGAAACTCAGGGGTGCGCGGTTCACCAGCAGCGTCTCCCCCAGCAGCTGCTCCTTGTTGCGAAACCAGTAGTAGAGCGACGACTGATTCAGCCCGGCGGCACGCGCGATATCGCTCATCGTGGTTTGCGCGTAACCCTTTTCGGAGAACAGCCGGGTCGCGGCGTTGACGATCCCGGCGCGCGGCGAGGCTTTCGTCATCCCAACGGTGGGGTCTCGCGGTGTGCACGCTCAACCAGGTCGCGCGCGGCGGCGACCACATCGGCCCACAGTTCGAGACCGTACGTCTTTGAGGCACGCGACGGGTGGCCGGTGACTCCGTTGGTGGACACCTGGTGTACCGGATAACGGAAAACCGTGCCCGCGGTGCGGTCGGGGTCGTCGGCCCCGCGCATGGCGTCAATGTCCACCAGCTCCGGCCGAATCGCCAGCATCAGTGATGTTTCCGCGGCATTCGCGTGCCAGTCGACGGCATCCTCGGTGGCTCGTCCTGCGATATCAGGTGTCAGATCCCACCACTGCATGACGCCGATGCGCCGGTCGGGATGCTGTCTGCGGAAGCGGTCACAGGCCAACCACAACGGCGCGTTGTTACCGACGTGACCGTTGACGAACACGATGCGACGCACGCCGGAGTCGACGCAGGCTTCGGCGACGCGTACTGCCGTCGCCGCGGTGTCTTCCCCGGTGAACGCGACCGTGCCCGGCAGCGTGGTCCCGTGAAAGAAGCTGGCGCCGAACGCGATCGCAGGCAGTACGAGTCCGAGATCGGCCGCTGCCGCCTCGGCCACGGCGGTGGCCACGATCGTGTCGGTGCCCACCGGCAGGTGCGGCCCATGCTGTTCGGTGGCGCCCACCGGAATCAGGGCGACGGTGTCCGGATCGGCGGCCAGCCGCCCCGCGATCTGCACCGAGTTGAGATCGTCCCAGCGGTTGCTCATCAGAAAAACCGCAAGTAGCGCTCGGACTCCCATGACGACACGTGGGCGTTGTAGGAATCCCACTCGAGTTTCTTCTCGGCGATGAACGCCTCGCTCATTACTGGACCGAAGACATTGCGCACCAACGGGTCTGCCTCCAGAGCATCGATGGCCTCGCCGAGTGAGCGGGGCAACCAGGTGATACCGCGCTCGATCAGGTCCAGCTCCGAGAGCCGGTAGAGGTTGTCGCGGTTGGGCTCACCGGGGTCGAGACCTTCCCGAATGCCTTCCAATCCGGCGGCCAACATCAGGGCAGCGCCCAGATACGGGTTGTTGGCGCTGTCGGCTGCGCGACATTCGACGCGGCCACCGCCCCGGGGAATCCGCAACATGTTGGTGCGATTGTTGTCCCCGTAGCAGGCGAAGATGGGCGCCCACGTCAGTCCGGACATGCTGCCCTGCTTGACCAGTCGCTTGTAGCTGTTGACCGTGGGCGCGATCACCGCGCAGATCGCGGGCGCATGCCGCAGTACACCGGCGATGAACTGGTAGCCGAGCCGGGACAGTCCGCATCCCCGTGGATCGTCGGTGGATGCGAAGAGGTTGACACCGTCTGCGTCGGCCAGCGACATGTTGTAGTGCGCTCCACTGCCCGTGCGATCGGCGAACGGTTTGGGCATCCAGGACGCGAACAACCCGTGCTTACGGGCGATCTCACCGACCATCATCCGGAAGAAGACGAACCGGTCGGCCATCGACACCGCGTTGGTGTAGGTGAAGTCCGTCTCGAACTGACCGTTTCCGTCCTCGTGGTCGAAAGAGTAGACGTCCCAACCGAGTTCGTTCATCGCCGAGACGATGTCGTCGACCACGCCGAAGTTGTGCAGCATGCCCCGCAGGTCGTAACACGGTTTGTCGAGGTTGTCGTCCGGGCTGGCCGGCTGCGGGGCTCCGGACTGATCGGACAGCAGGAAGAACTCCGTCTCGATCCCGAGTTTGAAGGTGTAGCCCAGCGTCGCCGCATCGGCGGTCACCCGCTTGAGGATCTGCCGGCTGCACGACTCGAATGGGGAGTCGCCGATCCAGAGATCGCCGGGAAACCAGGCGATCTCGCGGTTGAAGGGCATGACGATCACCCCGTCGAGGTCGGGGTGCGGTGCCACCTCGTCGTCGTTGACGTCTTGGGGTACCCCGTCGAGGGCGGCTCCGGTGAACATCTCGGACCCGTTCGCTGCCTGCGCCAAGTGCGCCAACGGCACCATCTTGGCCTTCGGCTTACCGTGCATGTCGACGAAACTGATGGCCGCGTAGCGGACTCCCGCCGCGGTCAGCTTCTCGGCAACCTCGCGAACATCGGCGGGCGCCGACGCTCCGTTGAGCGTGGTGGTCATGTGTTTCCTTTCCGCACCGGTCGACGCCACGCTATCCACGGTCTGTAACCACGCTGTTTCCGGTCAGTAAATGACCTATTGAAGAAATCCGGTAGGGGTGCCGATGAACACGTGAGACAACGACGGATTCGAACCTTCATGTGTCAATAGCTCATTGAAGGGCTAAATCCCTCCCGGCAACCGCGCGGCAGGGTAGTAATTAACGCCATGATCGACATCACGCTGCTCGGCACCGGAAGCCCGATGATCGACCCGAATCGGGCCGGACCGTCGACTCTCGTCAAAGCCGGCGACTCGGTGTTCCTGGTGGACTGCGGCCGTGGCGTGCTCATGCGGGCGGCCGCGGCGGGCGTCGGCGCGGCCAACATCACCGCGCTGCTGCTCACCCACCTGCACAGCGATCACATCACCGACCTGTCCGATGTCATCACCACGCGCTGGGTCACCACGTTTGTGCCGACGCCGCTACCGATCATCAGGCCGCCCGGCACCAAGGCGGTCGTCGACGCGACGCTGGCGGCGCTGGCACCCGACATCTCCTACCGCATTCACCACCACGCCGACATCACCGAGCCACCCTCGATTCAGGTGTACGAGTACACCGACGGCCAGGTCTGGGATGACGCCGGCGTCCGGATCACCGCGGCGCCCACCGACCATCGTCCGGTCGAGCCGACGCTCGGATTCCGCGTCGAGCACGACGGCGCCTCGGTGGTGCTGGCCGGTGACACCGTGCCCTGCGCCGGCCTGGACGAACTCGCCAAGGGCGCAAACGCTCTGGTGCACACCGTGATCCGCGCAGACCTCGTGCAGCAGATGCCGCTCCAGCGGATCCGGGACATTCTCGACTACCACTCGTCGGTCGAGCAGGCCGCAGCCACCGCGGCCCGGGCCGGGGTCGGCACGCTGGTGCTCACACACTACGTGCCGCCGCTGGTGCCGGGCCAGGAGGATCAGTGGCGCGCCCAGGCGGCGACCGAGTTCAGCGGCCCGGTGGAGATCGGCGACGATCTGCTTCGGGTGTCCGTCGGGAACTAAACCACCCCGTCGCCCGACTTATGGGCGATGACGACGACGGAGAGTTCGACGCGCCGCGCTGACGCGGCTGTTCTGCGCCGGATCTGGCGGCTGCATTTCTGGGTTGGGCTGTTCGCCGCGCCCGTGCTGGTGATGCTCGCCTGCAGCGGCCTGGTGATCCTCTACGGCCAACCGCTGGATGCGCTGCTCAACCGGCATCTGCTCGTCGTCGAACCGGGACCGCAGACGGTGCCGCTCGACACGCAGGTGGCGACCGCCAAACAACACGTCGCTGCGGGTGACACCCTGGAGGCTGTCACCCCGCCGGACGGTGCGCACGCCTCGACCCGGGTGGACTTCTCCCCCGTCGACGCCAAGGGTTACCCGCAGGCCGAAGCCGACGTCATCCAGGTGTTCGTCGATCCCTATACGGGCGCCTATCTGGGGCAGCGAGAACAATTGTCGGGGTTGGTCGGCTGGGCGAATCAGCTGCACCGGATGTTCGGCAACGATGGACCGCATATGCAGTTGCCGTCGCTGGGCCACGTGATCAATCCGTCCGCGTATCCGCAATCGACGATCCCGGTGGGGATCGGCAACCTGTGGATGGAGCTGACCGCGACCTGGATCCTGGTGCTGCTCGCCAGCGGAATCTATCTGTGGTGGCCGCGCGCCATCGAAGCCGCCAAGCCGCTGCTGACCGTGCGGTGGCGTCAGGGAGGCCGGCCCCGGTGGCGCGACGTGCACGCCCTGACCGGCGTCGTGGTCGCGGTGATCCTGATCTGCTACATCCTCTCGGGCATGACCTGGACGCGGTACTGGGGCGAGAACTGGCGAGCAGTGACCGCCACCGTCACGCCCTCGGCCGAAATCGATGCTCCCTCAACACCGGCCAAACTCGGCGACCTCGACCGGTTGGGCCGCCGCATCGCCTGGGCCGCCACCGACGACCCGATCTACGCCTCCGACCCGAGCCCGGGTGCGGCGCGACTGTCCTACGCCGACATCGACCGCATCGCCAAGGACGAGCACATGGTTCCCGGCTACGCGATCTTCCCGCCCGCGGATTCGACCCGGGACGGTGCGACGACGTACGGCAGCTACACGGTGGTCAATCGCTGGCCGCAACGGGTGTCCGAGCAGCGCACGCTGTATCTGAACCAGTTCACCGGCGCCACGATCACCAACGCCACCGCCGCCCAGGACGGGGCGTTGTCGAAGCTGACAAGCTTCGGGATCGCAATGCACATGGGCAATCAAATGGGCTGGCTCACGCGGATTTCCGCCACGGTCGCCTGCCTCGGGGTTCTACTCAGCGTGGCGACCGGATTGCTCATGTGGTGGACACGACGTCCGAGCGGGCGCAGCGGACTGCCCGGGCCGGCCAGCGAGACCACTCGGGCGAACACCCCGAAGAAGGCGATGATCGTGGTGACCGTCGTCGCGGTCATCCTCGGAATCCTGTTCCCCGCCTTCGGCATATCGCTTCTGGTGGTGCTGCTGGCCGAAGCGATCGTCGCCGCCCGGCGACCGCCGCCCGGTCAGGCCAGTCGGGTGACCTCCACCACCACGTCGAGGTCGGTGGAGCCCTCCCCGGAGTAAATCCCCTTCAGCGGGGTGACGTCGGCGTAGTCCCGGCCGACACCGACGCTGATGTACTGCTCGTTGATCTCCGCGTCGTTGGTCGGGTCGTAGTTCCACCACCCGCCCGTCCACGCCTGGATCCAGGCGTGGCTCTGGCCGTCGATGGTCTCACCGATCACGGCGTTGCGCTTGGGGTGCAGATATCCCGACACGTACCGGGCTGGAATTCCCATGCTGCGCAACAGGATCAGCGTCAGGTGAGCGTAGTCCTGGCACACCCCCTTGCCTTCGCGCAGCGCGTCGAGGCCCGACGAATGCACGCCAGTGGTGCCGGGCACGTAGGTCAGTTCACTGTGTGCCCATCGGGCGGCGGCGATCACGGCCTCCTGCGGATCGTGCTCCTTGGCAATGCGTTTGCCGACGCGCTCCATCCGCCGGCTCGCCGGCGTGTAGTGGGTGGGGCTGAGCACTTCGTCGAAGCGGTCCCGCACCGCCTCCGACTCCAGTTCCTCCCACGACGCCTGCTCCTCCGGGTATTCCGGTTTGTCGGTCTCGACCACTGAGGACGCCGTCACCTCCAACTCGGTGTGCGGCGCGTGCAGGTCGAAAGCCGTTACCGCCGTGCCCCAGTAGTCGACGTACCGGTAGTTGCGGGTGGCCGGAATGGTCTCGACGCGATTGAGGATGACGTTCTGCCGCGAGTCCGAGCGCGGCGTCAGCCGGGCCTCGTTGTAGGAGGCGGTGACCGGGGACTTGTACGCGTACCCCGTCGCGTGCACGACCCGCATCCGCCACATCAGATCTCCCCTTCCTCGATCACCAGCGAACCCGGCTGTCCGGCGTCCGACCACGCGACCCACGGCGCGGAGTGGAAGTACTGCAGCGCCACCGCTTCTCCGACGTCGCGACAGGTTTCCTGCAGTCCGGCCAACCGTTCCTCCAGCGACTCGAGCAGCACGCCGGGCCGGATGAATTCCAGTTCGCTTCGGGCGCGCCCGAGCAGGCGCTGGGCCTCGGCGGTGGACCCGAGCCGGTTGTGCGGCCGGTGCATGAGTTCGTCGAGACTGTGCTCGGCCAGCTTCAGCGAGTAGTAGATCGACCGCGGAAACAGCCGGTCCAGCAACATGAATTCGACGACGCGGCTGGCGTCGAGCACACCGCGATAGGTGCGCAGGTAGGTGTCGTGGGCACCGGCCGAGCGCAACACTGTCACCCAGGCCGGCGACGAGGCGCTGTCGCCGACGCGGGACAGCAGCAGCCGCACCGTCATGTCGACGCGCTCGATCGCGCGGCCCAACACCAGGAACCGGTATCCGTCGTCGCGGGACAGCGTCGAGTCGGTCAGCCCGGCGAACATCGCCGCCCGGCCCTCGATGAAGCTGAAGAATTCGTGCGGGCCCAGCCGGCGTGCCGCACGCTCACGTTCGGCCAGCGCGTTGTAGGTGGTGTTGAGGCATTCCCACATGTCGCTCGACGTGACTTCCCGTGCAGAGCGGGCATTTTCGCGTGCGGCCGAGATCGCGTCGACGATCGAGCAACCGCCGGTCAGTCCCCGGTCGAACGCCACCAGGTCGGTCAGCGACCACAGGTCGAGCTGGTGTTTGGGCGGCTCGATTCCCAAGACCTGCAATAGAACCCGCGACGTCTGGTCCGGGTCGACGCTGGAGTCCTCGAGCAGCTGATGGACCGTCACGTCGAGAATGCGGGCGGTGTCGTCGGCACGCTCGACGTAGCGTCCGATCCAGTAGAGCGCCTCGGCGTTACGGGCCAACATCAGCGCATCACCGCCTGCTGCTGTTGCTGGCCTTGCTGCTGGCTGGAGGTTGAGTCAGCGCCCTTCTCGGCGGGCGCGGCCTTGGCCGGTTTGGGAAGTTTGCGCACCACCTCGGCGTCGCCGAGTTCGCGAGCGGCACCCGACGTACGGGAGGCCAGCACCCAGGTGTCCTTGGATCCGCCGCCCTGACTGGAGTTGACCACCAGCGAGCCCTCGGTGAGCGCGACGCGGGTCAGCCCACCGGGCAGCACCCAGACGTCTTCGCCGTCGTTCACGGCGAACGGTCGCAGGTCGACGTGCCGCGGGGCCAGGGCGTCACCGACTTTCGTCGGCACCGTCGACAACTGCACCACCGGCTGCGCGATCCAGCCGCGCGGGTCGGCGATGACTTTCTTGCGAATGGCGGCCAGCTCTTTCTCGGAGGCGTCGGGGCCGAACACGATGCCGTAACCGCCCGAGCCCTCGACCGGTTTGATCACCAGCTCGTCGATCCGGTCGAGCACCTCCTCGCGCTCGTCGTCGAGCCAGCAGCGCATGGTGTCGACGTTCGCCAAAAGCGGCTTCTCGCCGAGGTAGTACTCGATGATCGTCGGCACGTAGGTGTAGACCAGCTTGTCGTCGCCGACGCCGTTGCCGACCGCGCTGGAGATCACCACGTTGCCGGCCCGGGCCGCGTTCAGCAGTCCCGCCACCCCCAACACCGAGTCGGGGCGGAACTGCATGGGGTCGAGGAAGTCGTCGTCGATCCGGCGGTAGATGACGTCGACCTGACGCTCCCCCTCGGTGGTGCGCATGTAGACCACGTTGTCGCGGCAGAACAGGTCGCGGCCCTCGACGAGTTCGACACCCATCTGGCGGGCCAGCAGGGAGTGCTCGAAATAGGCGGAGTTGAACGGGCCCGGGGTGAGCACGACGACCGTCGGGTCGGCCTCGTTGGTGGCCGCGGCGTTGCGCAGCGCTCGCAGCAGGTGCGACGAGTAGTCGCCGACAGCCCGCACCCGGTGGGTGGCGAACAGGTTCGGGAAGACCCGCGCCATCGTGCGCCGGTTCTCCATGACGTAGGAGACGCCCGACGGGGACCGCAGGTTGTCCTCCAGCACGCGGAAGGTGCCCTGGGCGTCACGGATCAGGTCGATGCCGGCGACGTGGATGCGCACCCCGTTCGGCGGGTTGATTCCGGCGGCCTGTCGGTGGAAGTGCTCGCAGGACGTGACCAGCCGGCGTGGGATGACGCCGTCGCGCAGGATCTCCTGGTCGCCGTAGATGTCGTCGAGGTACATCTCCAGCGCCTTGACCCGCTGGGTGATGCCGCGTTCGAGCCGGGACCATTCGGCCGCCGAGATGACCCGGGGAACCAGGTCGAGCGGGAACGGCCGCTCCTGGCCGGACAGCGAGAACGTGATGCCCTGGTCGATGAACGCCCGGCCCAGCGCCTCCGCCCTGGCCTCGAGTTCCTCGGCGTCCGATGGCGAGAGTTCAGCGAAGATTCCCTTGTACGGCCCGCGCACGTTGCCCTGGTTGTCGAACATCTCGTCGAAGGCCTTGGCATACGAGCCCAGCTTGTTGTAACCACCGAAGATATGGTCGTGATGCCGCGGTTGTCGCGACCCGTTGCGCGACGACCGGCTGGCTTCCGAAGGCAGGGTGCGAAGGCTCACGGGACCTACTCTGCCTGACCTTCGGCATTTCGGCAGGCCAGTGACCTTCGTTTTGGGAGTTCAGGGCCGCCGCTGGTACCCTGAACAGTCGCTGCCCGAGGGCCCGACGGCCCCGGCAAGAACGAGACCCCCAAGCTTGAAGACGAGGAACTAACGCGTGGCCAACATCAAGTCGCAGGAAAAGCGCATCCGCACCAACGAGCGGCGCCGGGTGCGCAACAAGTCGGTGAAGAGCGCGCTGCACACCGCGATCCGTGGGTTCCGGACCGCCGCTGCTGAGGGCGATAAGGACAAGGCCGCCGAGCTGCTCGTGTCGACCAGCCGCAAGCTGGACAAGGCCGCCAGCAAGGGCGTGATCCACAAGAACCAGGCGGCCAACAAGAAGTCCGCGCTGGCTCAGGCCTTCAACAAGATCTGATTCAGTCCCGGCCGCTTCCGGCGGCCAGCTGCGCCACCTTGCGCACCGCATCTTCCAGCACGTAGTCGGCGTCGGCCGCTGCGCCCTTGACGTCGGCGTTCAACGCCGCGACCAGTCGCATGGCCGTCGCCACTTTGTCGCGCGACCAGCGCCGCGACTGCTTCTGCGCCTTCTGGATCTTCCACGGCGGCATCCCGAGCTCGGAGGCCAACCGGTACGGGTCACCGGATACCGGGCCTACCCGCGCGATCGTGTGCACCGCCTCGGCGAGCGCATCGGCCAGCACGACATGCGGGACACCGCGCAGCATCGCCCACCGCAGCGCCTCCGCCGAGCCGGCGACATCCCCCACCACGGCCTTGTCGGCGATATCGAAGCCGGAGACCTCGGCCTTGCCGCTGTGATAGCGCCGGACCGCGACCGCGTCGACGTGACCGCCGGTGTCGGCCACCAGCTGCGAGCACGCAGAGGCGAGTTCCCGAATGTCGGAGCCGACGGCATCGAGCAGCACATTGACGGTGTCGTCGTCGACCTTGACCTTCTGCCGACGGAACTCCGCGCGCACGAAGTCGGCCCGCTCAGCGGCTTTGGTGATCTTGGCGCACGGATGAACCTGGGCGCCGAGCTTCTTCAACTGATCGGCCAGCGCCTTCGCGCGTCCGCCGCCGGAGTGCGCGACGGCCAGCACGGTGCCGGGCGGTAGGTCGGCGGCCGCGGTGGCGATCAGCTCGACGGCTTCCTTGCCTGCTTCGGCGGCGGACTCGAGCACGACCACCCGCTCGTCGGCGAACAGCGACGGGCTGAGCAGTTCGGCCAGCTCGTTGACCGACACGTCGCCGGCACGCAGCCGGTCGACCGGCACATCGGCGGTGCCCGCCGCGTCGCGGGCCAGCCGCAGCACCTCGGAGATGGCCCGGTCGACCAGCAGCTCCTCGTCACCAAGGATCAGATGCAGGCCGTCGACTGTCGCACTCACCAGAGGATCGTTTCACGAACGGCCGACACCGCCCGACACCGACCTTGAACCCGCGGTACAGCATCACCGTGGCCAGCGTCGCTCCCGCCACTGTCGCGACACCGCCGATTCCGGACGGCACGGTCAGCGCGGCGCCAGGAACCTCGGCGGCGGTGGACGCGACGCGCAGCAGCCACCACAGTTCCGGACCGGTGAACCGGATCAGCAGCCCCGCGGCCGATGGCAGGAACCAACACAGCGCGGCCGCCGCGGTTCCCAGCACGGTGATCGGTGGAATGACCACGGCGACAGCCAGATTGGCGAGCACTCCGATCACGCTCAGCTTGCCCGATATCGCGGCGACCAGCGGCGCGGTGACCAGTTGGGCGGCGAGTGCGATGCACAGCGCCTCGGCCAGGGGCGTGGGCCAGCCGCGAGCGATCAGCCGAGCCGACCAGCCCGGTGCCAGCACGATCAGCGCCGCGGTCGCGGACACCGACAGTGCGAAGCCGGCGTCGACCGCCATTTGTGGTGCCACGATCAGCAATCCGAGCACCGTGGCCGCCAACACCGGAACCGCCTGACGTCGGCGGGCACTGAGGATGGCCACCAGCGCGATGCCGCCCATCACCGCGGCACGCAGCACACTGGCCGTCGGCTGTACGACGATGACGAACGCCACCAGCGCGACGGCCGCAAGCCCGACCGCGGCGCGCGGTCCGACAATCCGCGCCGACAACAGCACCGCGCCGCAGACGATCGTGACGTTGGCGCCCGACACCGCGGTGAGGTGGGTGAGCCCGGCCGTCTTGAACTCCCTTGTGGTGGTGGCCGGTACGGTCGACGTGTCGCCCAGCACCAGCCCCGGCAGGATGGCGGCTTGATCGGACGGCAGCACGTCGCGGGCCACTCGCGCGAAGCGGGCGCGCACCGCCCTGGCCGCGCGCTGCAGAAGTGATGCGCGCCCCACTGTGGGCTCGCCGGACGCGTTGAGAACGGCCACCGTCAGGTCGTGCCGGGTCGGCCTACCGATGCGAGCCTTGAAGCGCACGGGTTGGCCGGCCATCAGCTCACCGAAGCCCTGCGCCGGGGCGAAAACTGTGACACTGCCGCGCATCTCGGCGTTGTCCAGGTGTGAGAGCGAGGCGCGGAACATCAACCGCCCACCGCCGAGCGGCCGGGGGTCCTCCCCCGGTGTCACCGTCACGCGTGCCACCGCACCGAACCGCTGTGCGATCGGATGTTCACGCACGGCGTCGTTGCGCATGCCAGCCGCCAACGCGAAACCCGCACCGACGACTGCCGCGCCGATCACGGCGACACTCGTCGCACGCAACGCAGGCCGGCTGTCTGCGCGCCAGCGGACCAGCGCCGCCCAGCCCACCCCGACCACCGCGCACACAGCGGCCAGCAGCGGCCCGACCGCCCACGTGATGCCCGCCGCCGTCACGGCCCAGGCGGTGAGCGCTGCGGGCACCAGCCGCAGATCCAGGCGCGTACCGGCATCGGTCAAACCCGCACCAACGCCCGCAACTTGTCCAGCCGCGCCGGCCCGATGCCGTCGACGTCACCGAGTTGGTCGACGCTGGTGAACTTTCCGTTGGCGTCACGCCAGGCGACGATCGCGGCCGCCGTCACCGGGCCGACGCCGGGTAGCGCGTCGAGCTGCTCGACGGTGGCGGTGTTGAGATTCACCGGTTCGGCGGGCGGTCCCTTGCCGGGCGCCGCGGGTGGCGTGGCCGCGGTGGGCGCGCCGCCGCTGACCGAACTCCCTAGAGCCGTCGGCTGACCGGCCGGGGTGCCGATGCCGACGACGATCTGCTCGCCGTCGGTGAGATGGCGGGCCAGGTTGAGCCCCAAGGTGTCGGCGCCATTCAGGGCGCCGCCCGCGGCCGATACCGCGTCGGCGATGCGGGCGTCGGGAGCCAGTGTCACCAGCCCCGGCTTGGTGACCAGCCCGACGACACTGACGACCACCGGCTGGCTGGGATCCGGACCGGGGCGCGGCGCAGCCGAGGACACCATCTCCACCGGCGGCAGCTTGGCCGACACGACGGGCGGTGGGTCGTCGCGCATCAGCGCGAACACCGTGATGAGGACGGCGACAACGGCAATCACCGCCAGTGCGATGCCGCCGGAGCGGCCGGGGTCGGCGCGGATGGCGGCCAGCCAACTCCTGCCGGAGTCGGCGCGCCCGTCGGGGATCCAGCTGGGCACCGGGATCTCGTCGTCACTGTGCTCGTCGGCGGGGTCGTCGTCCTTGGCGTCATGCGGGCGAAGGCGGCGGTGCAGGCTGGCCAGCGGCTGCTCGGTTCGCATGCGGCGACCGTATGACCCGGCGGCGACCCGAATCCGCTGTGCGGGACGTCCGGTGGCGAACCTGTGGATGAATCCGCAACTGTGTACAAGTCGCCAGCCAGGGAGGACCGCCCATGACCGCCATCACCGACCGCCCCATTCGGGTAATCCAGTGGACCACCGGAAACATCGGCCGACGGTCGCTGCACGCGATCATCAGCCGGCCGGACATGGAGTTGGTCGGCGTGTATGCACACGGCGCCGACAAGGTCGGTGTCGACGCCGCCGAGCTGTCCGGCTGGCCCGAACCCACCGGCGTCACCGCGACCAACGACATCGACGCGCTGCTGGCGGCCAAACCGGACGCCTGCTGCTACAACCCGTTGTGGCCGAACATCGACGAGTTGGTGCGGCTCCTAGAGGCCGGCGTCAACGTGTGTTCGTCGGCGGCGTGGATCACCGGCGGCAAGCAGACGCCCGAGGATCGCGCCCGTATCGAAAAGGCTTGCGAACAAGGCCATTCCACGATCTTCGGCAGCGGCGCCCATCCCGGCATGACGAACATGGTCGGCATGGTGCTCTCCGGCGCCTGTGAGCGTGTCGACGAGATCCGTATCACCGAGTCGGTGGACTGTTCGACCTACGAGTCCGCGGGCACCCAGTCCGCGATGGGTTTCGGCTGCGACCCGGACACCGAGGGATTGGCCGAGAGCGTACGGGTGGAGAGCGAGGTGTTCGCCGAGTCCGCGGCGATGATGGCCGACGCGATCGGTGCGAAATTGGACCGAATGACGTTCGACGTCACCTTCACCACCGCGACCGGTGACAGCGACCTCGGGTTCATGACGATCCCGGAAGGCACCGTCGGCGGGGTGTACGGCTACCACCGGGGCTGGGTCGGCGACCGCAACGTGGTCAGCGTCGGCTTCAACTGGATCATGGGCAACCACGTAGTGCCACCCAAGCCGCTCGAGCACGGCCATGTCATCCAGGTGTTCGGTGTGCCCAACATGCGCACCGTGCTGCACTGCCTGCCGCCGAAGAACTGGCCGGAACCGGGTTTCATGGGACTGGGCATGATCTACACCGCGCTGCCGGTGACCAACGCGGTGCCGGCCGTCGTCGCCGCGCGGCCGGGCATCGTGACGCTGGCCGATCTGCCCCCGGTGACCGGGCGTTTCTTCGCTTCCTGACCGAGCGGGAATGAATCCGGACCACGGTCCGGTTACTCCTGATTGAGGCGCCGGGCACACGGCTCGCCGCCACCGATCAAGGAGAACGAACCATGACCGCACCGGCGCAGACCACCGACCTCACCGGAACCTGGACGATCGACCCCGTCCATTCGTCGATCAGCTTCTCGGTACGCCACCTCGTTGTCAGCAAGGTTCGCGGCACGTTCGGCGCGTTCAGCGGTGCGGTGACGGTGGCGGCCGACGGCACCCCGTCGGTCTCCGCGGAAATCGACGTCGCCTCGGTGCACAGCGGCAACGAGCAGCGCGACGCTCACTTGCGGGCGCCGGATTTCTTCGACGTCGAGAAGTACCCCACCGCCACGTTCTCGTCGACGTCGGTGACCGCCGACGGTGACGGCTACCGGGTGGAAGGCGATTTCACGCTCAAGGGCGTGACCCGCCGCATCACCCTACCCGTCGAATTCAACGGCGTGAACCCCGGCATGGGACACGGCGCGGTCGCCGGGTTCGAGGCGTCAGTGGTGTTGAATCGCAAGGACTTCGGCATCGATATCGACATGCCGCTGGAGACCGGTGGGGCGGTCGTCGGCGACAAGGTCACCATCACCCTGGAGATCGAAGCCCTCAAGCAGGCGTGAGCGGATCCGGCGGGGTGGGATCGACGGCGACGACGATTCCCACCGCGCCGGCGCCGACGTGCACGCCGAGCACCGGGCCCAGGTCGGTGACGACCGGCGCCCCGCATCCCGGCAGGGCTGCGGCCAGGGTGGCAGCCAATTCGCCTGCGGCGGCCGGGTTGTCGATGTGGTGGACCGCCAGCGCAGCCCGCTGCTCACCCACCACATCGAGGACCTGTTCGACCATCGCCGCCTGCGCTTTGGATGCGGTGCGCACCCGCTGGGCAAGCACCAGCCGGCCCTGCTCGTCGATGCGTAGTAACGGTTTCAGCGCGAGCGCGGTGCCCAGCCAGGACGCGGCGGTACCGATCCGGCCGCTGCGGCGCAGATTGTCCAGTCGCTGCACGACGATATAGGCGCGCACCCGGGAAACCGTCGACTGCGCCTCGGCCACAACAGATTCCAGGTCGGCGCCGGCGTATGCGGCGCGGGCGGCCGCCAGCGCGACGAACCCGGTGCCCATCGCCGTCGATTTCGAATCGACCACCCGCACAGCGCCACCGAACTCGCGCGCCGCATATTCGGCGGCGCCCAGCGTGCTGGACAGCTCCCCGGAGATGTGCACGGCCACGACGCCATCACCCCCGCTGTCGCGCAACGCGTCGCGGTAGGTCTCGGCCAGTTCATTCGGTGTCGCGCCGGCCGTCGTCACATGCCCGCGCTGATACAGGTCGGGCGGGATCGCGTCGACTCCATCGCGCAGGTCACGTCCGTCGACCAAAATGTGCAGTGGGACAACGCGGATATGGCAGGCGCGGACATCATCGGTCCGCAGCCGGGCCGACGAATCGGTGACCACGACGACAGCCATGAATCAGTCTCGCGGAGTGTCGAACGGAACGCCGGCCTCGGCGAGCGCCTTGAGCATCAGGTCGGCGACGCCCTGGTGAGCTTCGAAATTCCAGTGGATACCGTCCGGATTGCCGCGACCGGCCAACACCTCGTCGGCCACCGCGGCTTTCAGGTCGACCACCGGAATATCGTGCTGCGCCGCCCATTCGTGGATCGCCGCGACCGTACCGGGCCGTCCGCGATGGGACATGCCGTAGGTGGGCGCGATGTGCACCGACGGCACCGAGGCGACGATCGGGATACCGGGACGGTTGAAATCCAGTGCACCGCGCGTCATTTCGAGATACTCCACGGTCAGGTGCGGCGGTAGCGCCGGACGCGCGATCGGCGAGAATTTGGGCTGAGCCCAGCCGTACCCGTCGCGCACCCAGCGGCGCAGCCAGGACGGCCGAACGTAGCGGATGAGCTCACGCAGCGCGGTGGGCAACGGCGACGGCAGCGAGTCCATGCCGCTGGTCGCGAAGATCACCGCACCGGCGCGCGGCAGCGCCGCCCAGGCGCGCGGATCCTGGGTGGCCGCCCACCACACGTCACGGCTGGTCCACCCGATCCGGCCGATGAGCTCGACGTCCCAACCCAGTTGCCGGCCAACGATATTGGGCCAGATCCGGGGATCGTCGGACGGCAGGCCACCCTGGGGTCCGTAGTAGGACAGCGAGTCGGCGAAGATCAGCAGCGTTCGACGATCAGAGGACATCATTGGCCACCTGAGCCGAAGCGTTCCACACATCGAGACGCCAGCGGATGTCCTCGAACACGGCATCGTCGGCGCTGTGCCCGGACAACTGCGCCCAACTGGCATTGCCCATACCGCCCAGCACCGGCCAACTCTCGACCGGCAGCCCGAGCAGCCCCGCGCACAGGGCAGCGATCAGCCCACCGTGCGCCACCAGAACCATCGGCCGGTCGGGCGCCTCGATACCCCAATCACGTTCTCCGGCAACCAGTTCAGCGACCAGCGGGACACTGCGATCGGCCACGTCGACGCGACTCTCACCACCGTGCGGGGCCCACGTCGCGTCGTCGCGCCAGGCCAGCCGTGCTCCGGGTGAGGCGGCATCGACCTGGTGGTGGGTCAGGCCCTGCCAGTCACCGAGATGGGTTTCCCGGAGCCGGGTGTCGACCTCGACCCGCAGGCCGGTGCGCTCCCCCAGCGCCACCGCGGTGTCGTAGGCGCGGTGCAGATCCGAGGACACGATGCGCAGCGGCTGCCGCTTGGCCAGCACCTCGGCGGCGGCAACGGCCTGCGCGCGTCCGAGATCCGTGAGCTCGCTGTCGAGTTGGCCCTGCATCCGGCTGCCTGCGTTGTACTCCGTCTGCCCGTGGCGCAGCATGACCAGCCGGCGCACCCTCATGGAGCGTCCTCTGTCTCAACGTCATCGAGGTTCACGCTCACGAACGGGCAGTCCCGCCACAGCCGGTCGAGGGCATAGAAGTTGCGCTCCTCCTGATGCTGGATGTGCACCACGATGTCGACGTAGTCGAGCAGCACCCAACGGCCTTCGCGCGTCCCCTCCCGGCGTGCGGGCTTGTACCCGGCCAGCCGCATCTTCTCTTCGACCTCGTCGACGATGGCGTTGACCTGCCGCTCGTTGGACGCCGAGGCGATCACGAAGCAGTCGGTGATCACCAGCTGGCCGGACACGTCGATCACGACGACGTCCTGCGCGAGCTTGGCGGCGGCGGCCCGGGCGGCCACTTCTGCCATCTGGACGGCTTCGTCGGACGCGGTCACGTGCGGGTCTCCTCGATTGTGGTGACGGTAGGCCGGGTCTGGCCCAGGTCGCGGTAGAGCCCGCGTTTGGACACGTACTGCACGACGCCGTCGGGCACCAGGTACCAGATTGGGCGGTTCTTGGCGGCGCGCAGCCGGCAGTCGGTGGACGAGATGGCCAGAGCGGGCACCGAGACCAGGCTCAGCGCCTCTTCGGGCAGCTGGTCGAACGCGGCGACGATGTGCTGGCCGTTGAGCTCGTACCCGGGCCGGCTGACACCGACGAACTTCGCCAGTGCGAACAGCTCCTCCCAGTTCTGCCAGGACAGGATGGAGGCCAGCGCGTCGGCGCCGGTGATGAAGTACAGATCGGCGTCCGGGTTGAGCGCCCGCAGATCGCGCAGGGTGTCACTGGTGTAGGTGGGTCCACCGCGATCGATGTCGACGCGGCTCACCGAGAACCGGGGGTTGGAGGCGGTCGCGATGACCGTCATCAGGTACCGATCCTCGGGCGCGGTCACTTCGCGGGACTTCTGCCACGGCTGGCCGGTGGGAACGAACACCACCTCGTCGAGATCGAAGAGATCGGCCACCTCGCTGGCCGCGACCAGGTGGCCGTTGTGGATGGGATCGAACGTCCCACCCATCACGCCGAGCCTGCGCCGAGCCGAGGAAACCACGATTGACCAGCTTACGGGAGGCGCTCAGCCGTTTCCCGACGCGCGCGATCCGTCGCGGAGTCTGTGCTCTGGCAAAGTACCGGTCCGGATATCGCTCCGGTTCAGGTACCATTTCGTGCGAGTCGAGTTATGCCGATCAGGGGGCGTTCAATGAAGAAGTTCGGTAGCCGACGAATGTCTGTACCTGTGACTGCTGTGGCGGCTGTGGCCGCTGCCGTGACGGTGGGGCTGACCCCGACGGTGTCCTCGGCACCGGTGCTGACCGCCGCCACGGTGGATTACCTGCGTGGCACGAACATCGGCTGGACCCCCACCGATCAGCAGTACCGCGACTTCATCTCCCGCGTGCTCGACGGCACCGATACGCCGGCCGCGACGCCGACGTCCTCCGGAAACATCCCCTACAACGCCGGTTTCTGGCCGTTCTCGAACAGATACATCTTCGATCTGACGTGGAACAAGTCCGTCGCCCAGGGAGTGAAGAACCTCGAGGAGCGCAACCCCCAGGGCGACGTCGTCTTCGGGCTGTCGCAGGGTGCGGTGGTGATCTCGCGGTACAAGGCCGCGCATCCGGAGGGGACGGGCAATACCTGGGTCCTCGTCGAGAATCCGAGCCGGCCCAACGGCGGCATCCTGGAGCGGTTCGCCGGGCTGTACATCCCGGTCCTGGACATCAGCGTCAGCGGCGCCACGCCCGACAACGGCGACACCACGATCGACGTCGCCCGCCAGTACGACGGCTGGGCGGACTTCCCGACCTACCCGCTGAACTTCCTGGCGACGGCCAACGCCATCGCGGGGATGATCCTGGTGCACGGGCAGACCCAGACCGAACTGACCGCCGCCGATATCGAGGCCGCGAAGGCCGGCGGCAGCGCCTACTACCAGGAGCACGGCAGCACGACCTACTACCTGATCCGCACGCCGTTGGTTCCGCTGCTGATGCCGCTCAAGGGAATCGTGCCCGACCCGATTCTGGGTGCCATCGATCCGGTGCTGCGGAAGTTCATTGAAATGGGTTACGACCGAACCGATTACAGCAAGCCGACGCGGGCGCAGCTGTTCCCGGGGGTGCCCCTGCCCAGCTTCCCCAGCTTGCCGAGCTTGCCGAGCCTGCCCGGAGCTGCCAGCGTCCCGCAGAACACCGTGACGGCGGCGGCCGCCGAACCGGCAACGACGAGCACACCCGAGGTCAACAAGCCCGAGGTCAGCACGCTGGCGGCTGCGCCGACGCCGAAGGCGAGCACGCCGAAGAAGAAGCCCACGACCACCGCCAAGAAGAGCTCCGCGTCGAGCGACTCGTCGGGCAGCGATGCGCCGAAGAAGTCCACCGGAGGCAGCGGCCGGCCGTCGGCCAAGAAGGCCAGCTAGTCCTGTCGTACGCCGAGATCGACGTTCTGCAGGGCTCTACTCGCACAAACTCTGCGAAACGGCGGTTTGAGCGAGAGGACTTACACCGGTAGCAGCTGGTCGATCACCGCGGCGAGCTGCTTGGCCGAACGGCATTCGTGCATGGTGATGACGTCCTCGTAGCGCGGCACCGCGGAATCGCCGCTGCCCCACAGGTGCCGCGGCTCCGGGTTGAGCCAGTGCGCGTGCCGGCTCGAGGTGACCATGTGCGCCAGGATGTCGACGGCCGGGTTGCGGTAGTTGGTGCGCCCGTCGCCGAGCACCAAAAGCGAACTGCGCGGCGACAATACGTTGTGGAAGTTCTCGGTGAACGAGACGAACGCGTTGCCGTAGTCGGAGTGCCCGTCGCGGGTGTACACCCCCGCCTCACGCGTGATGCGCTGAATCGCCACCGCGAGGTCGGCCTCCGGGCCGAACAGGTGGGTCACCTCGTCGGTGGTATCGATGAAAGCAAAGACGCGAACACGGGAAAACTGCTGGCGCAGCGCGTTCACCAGCAGCAGCGTGAAGTGGCTGAAGCCGGCTACTGAGCCCGAAACATCGCACAGCACAACGAGTTCCGGCCGCGCCGGGCGCGGCTTGCGCAGCACCACGTCGATCGGCACACCGCCGGTGGACATCGACTTACGCAGCGTCTTGCGCAGGTCGATCGCCCCGGCCCGATGCCGGCGGCGTTTGGCCGCGAGCCGGGTGGCCAGCATCCGGGCTAGCGGTTGGACGGTCTTGCGCATCTCGCGCAGCTGGTCACCGGATGCCCGGAGGAACTCAACGTTCTCCGACAGCTGAGGAATGCCGTACATCTGGACGTGATCGCGGCCGAGCTGTTCGGCGGTGCGGCGTTTGGTCTCGCTTTCCACCATCCGGCGCAGCTGCGCGATCTTCTGCGCGGCGAGCGCTTTGGCGATCTGCTCCTGCGTGGGAGTCGGGTCGTCGTCGTGCGGGGCGAGCAGGCCGGCCAGCAGCCGGCCCTCCAGTTCGTCCAAGCCCATCGCCTTGAGCGCTTGGTAGGACGAGTACGACGGGCCGCGGCTGGAGGTGTAACGGCCGTACGCCTCGACGATCTGGGCGATCATCGCGACCAATCGCTCGTCCATGTCGCCGATGTCGGGATTCTCGGCCAGCAGGTCCAGCAGCATTTCCCGCATCGCCTCGATGTCCTCGGGCGGCAAGCCTTCCGGGGTGTCCTCGTCGACGTCCTCGTCGACCAGCACGGTGCGACCACCCAGCGCGGCAGGCCACCACAGGTCGAACAGCGCGTCGTAGGTCTGCCGATGGTCGGCGCGGCGCAACACCGCACACGCCAGTCCCTCGCGCAGTGCCTCGCGCTCCCCCAGCCCCAACACGGTCAGCACCCGGCCCGCGTCGACGGTCTCCGAGGGGCCCACCGAGATACCTTGGGCGCGTAGCGCTTCGACGAAGCCGACCAGATGGCCGGGCAGCCCGTGCGGGGCCAGCGGCTGTGGGGGGCGCACCCTGCGGACGGCCATCGGCTTAGTTCAGCCGTAGTTCGCCGGTGGCACGCTGCTGATCGGACTGGTGCTTGAGCACCACTCCGAGCGTCGCGGCGATGGTGGCGTCATCGATGGTGTCCATGCCAAGGGCGAGGATCGTGCGGCCCCAGTCGATCGTCTCGGCGACCGACGGCACCTTCTTGAGCTGCATGCCGCGCAGCACCCCGATGATGCGAACCAGTTCGGCGGCAAGCGATTCGGGCAGCTCGGGCACCCGCGACAGCAGGATGCGCCGCTCGAGGTCGGGATCGGGAAAGTCGATGTGCAGGAACAGGCAGCGTCGCTTGAGCGCCTCGGACAGCTCCCGGGTGGCGTTGGAGGTCAGCACCACGAACGGGGTTCGGGCGGCGGTGATGGTGCCCAATTCGGGCACGGTGACCGCGAAGTCGCTGAGCACCTCCAGCAGCAGGCCTTCGATCTCGATATCGGCCTTGTCGGTTTCGTCGATCAGCAGCACGGTGGGCTCGGTGCGCCGGATCGCGGTCAGCAGCGGGCGCGACAGCAGAAATTCCTCGCTGAAGATGTCGGACTTCGCCTGGTCCCAGTCGTTCGAGCCGGACTGCATCCGCAGGATCTGCTTGGCATGGTTCCACTCGTAGAGCGCCCGGGCCTCGTCGACGCCCTCGTAGCACTGCAGGCGCACCAGCCCCGACCCGGTGGTCTGGGCGACCGCGCGGGCCAGCTCGGTCTTGCCGACGCCGGCCGGTCCCTCGACCAGCAGCGGCTTGCCCAGTCGGTCGGCGAGGAACACCGCGGTGGCGGTGGCGGTGTCGGGCAGGTAGCCGGTCTCGGCCAGCCGCTTGGCGACATCGTCGATGTCGGCGAACAGCGGCGCCGGGCGGGCCGGGGTTTCAGTCACGGATTCTCCTGTTGGTACGTCAGGCCGGTCGGGTGTGGCCGTCTCCCCAGACGATCCACTTGGTTGACGTCAATTCGGGCAAACCCATCGGGCCGCGGGCATGCAGCTTCTGGGTGGAGATGCCGATCTCGGCTCCGAAGCCGAACTGCTCGCCGTCGGTGAACGCCGTCGAGGCGTTGACCATCACCGCGGCGGCGTCGACGCGTTCGGTGAAGCGTTGTGCCGCTTCAAGATTGGTGGTGACGATGGCCTCGGTGTGCCCGGTGCCGTAGGTGTTGATGTGCTCGATGGCGGCGTCGAGGCCGTCCACAGTGGTGACCGCGATGTCCAGCGACAGGTACTCCGCCCGCAGGTCGTCCTCGCTCGGGTTGTCGTGCACCGTGACACCGGCCTGCTGCAGGGCCGCCACCAACCGCGGCAGCGCGGTGTCGACGAGCGCGGAATCCACCAGCAGCGTCTCGGCGGCGTTGCAGACGCTGGGCCGACGGGTCTTGGCGTTGAGGATGATTCGCTCGGCCACGTCGAGGTCGGCGGCGGAGTGGACGTAGACGTGACAGTTGCCGACGCCGGTCTCGATGGTGGGGACCGTGGCATCGCGCACGACGGCGTCGATCAGGCCGGCGCCACCGCGCGGGATCACGACGTCGACCAGGCCGCGGGCCTGGATGAGGTGGGTGACGCTGGCGCGGTCGGCGCTGGGCAGCAGTTGCACCGCGTCTTCCGGCAGACCTTCGCCGGCCAGCGCACCGCGCAGCGCGGTGACCAGTGCGGCATTGGAGTTGGCCGCCGACGAGCTGCCGCGCAGCAGAACCGCGTTCCCGGACTTGAGGGTGAGGCCGAACGCGTCGACGGTCACGTTGGGCCGGCCCTCGTAGACGATTCCGACCACGCCGAGGGGAACGCGCTGCTGGCGCAGTTGCAGCCCGTTGGGCAGGGTGCGGCCGCGCAGCACCTCGCCGATCGGGTCGGGCAGCCCGGCGACCTGTCGCAGGCCGGCGGCGATGCCGTCGATGCGCTGCGGATTGAGGGCGAGACGGTCCAGCATCGCCTCGGCGGTGCCGGCGGCACGGGCGGCGTCGAGGTCCGCGGTGTTGGCGGCCAGGATCTGGTGGGCGTGCGCCAGAACGGCGTCGGCGGCGGCGTGCAGGGCGCGATCTTTGATCGTGGTGGTCAGCGTTCCGAGGGTGCGCGAGGCGACCCGCGCCCGGCGGGCGGCGTCGTGAACCTGACCGCGCAGGCCCTGGTCCACGGACGGCGCTTCGACACTCATCCCCTCAGGGTATCGGTCTCCCTACCAACCGGCAGGTGGGGGCTAACGTCCATTGGATGACCCGGGTGTGTGTGGTGGGCAGCGTGAACGTCGACCAGTTCTTCCGAGTGACCTCTCTGCCGCGTGCCGGGGAGACCGTACTGAGTTCGTCGGTGACGACTGCACCGGGCGGGAAGGGCGGAAATCAGGCGGTGGCGGCCGCGCGCGCCGGTGCCAGTGTGCAGTTCGTCGGCGCGGTCGGCGCCGACCCGGCGGGCGCAGAATTGCGGGCTCACCTCGAAGCCAACGGCGTCGGCCTGGACGGTGTCGAGGAGCTGCCGGCCGCCAGTGGCAGCGCGGTCATCCTGGTCGACGATGACGGCGAGAACATGATCGTGGTGGCACCCGGCGCCAATGGGCATCTGACTCTGGGTTCGGCCGCTCGCGGGGTCATCGCCGACTGCGAGGTGCTGCTGGTCCAACTGGAGGTGCCGGTGGCGACGGCGGTGGCCGCCGCGCGCGAAGCACGCTCGGTAGGGGCGACGGTGATCGTCAACGCTTCCCCCGTGAACGCGGACCCGGGGCTGGCCGAGCTGGCCGATGTCACCGACGTCGTGGTCGTCAACGAGGCCGAGGAACGGCATTGGCATTGGCCGACAGAACATTTCGTTGTCACACGCGGATCGCGGGGTGCGACCCACCGCAGCCCGGACGGCGCCGTCGACATTCCTAGCCCCGAGGTGGAGGCGGTCGACACGACCGGCGCGGGCGACGTGTTCGCGGGTGTGCTCGCGTCCGCCTGGCTTGCGGGTCACGACCGGGCGCTTCGGTGGGCGTGCGCCGCGGGCGCGTTGGCAACGCTGATCCCCGGCGCCGGCGATTGCGCGCCGCGCAGCGAGGCCATCGAGGACGCCCTGACCCAGTACTGAATTCGTTACGGTTGGGGCGATAGTGTGCACCCGATGACACACACCGACACTCCGAGACCGCCCGACGGTGACTGGCTCGGCACTCCGTTCCTGAAGTTCGTCCGGGAAGGCGCGTTCGGGGTGTGCACCCTGGACCGCCCCGAGGCGCGCAACGCGATGACGCCGGCGATGTACTTCGGCATCAAGTACGCGGTCAACCACGTCGGGTCGGACCCCGACCTGGCCGGCCTGCTGATCACCGGCACCGGGGACGTGTTCGCGCCCGGCGGAGACATGGGCGGCGGCGGGGTGGACAACTGGCTGACCTTCGGCGCGGCGCTCGGGATGGACGCCCTGCCGTTCGACACACTGCGGCAGTCCGCCAAACCGGTGGTGGCGGCCGTCAACGGACTGTGTCAGGGCGGCGGGCTGCAGATCGCGTTGTGCGCCGATATGGCGGTGGTCAGTGACCGCGCGACCTTCCGCGTCCCCGAGCTCTACCGCGGAATCGCCGACACGTACTACAGCCAGATGCTGGCCCGGCTCATCGGCCCGGTCCGGACGCGCGACCTGATGTTCACCGGGCGCACGTTGACCGCGGCGGAGGCACTCGATTGGGGCATGATCGCCCGGGTCGTTCCCCACGACGAGCTCGCCGAGGCGGCACGCGAGGTTCTGGCCCAGTGCTGCCGCACCGCGCCGGTGGCGCGGTCGGTGGTGAAGTCCAGCATCGACAACTACCTCGGGCTCTACGACCGGATCGGGATGCAGCGCAGCCTCGGGTCACCGGAGTCCATCGAGGGATTCATGGCGTTCAAGGAACGTCGCTCGCCGGAGTGGGTGCACCCGGATCTGCGTATCGACGGCAGACTGTAGCCGGGGATCACTCCTCGGGGATCTCGCGCTCGATCTCGGCAAGCCAGATGCGGGCCGACATGTCCGACGGAGCCCGCCAGTCGCCGCGCGGCGACAGCGATCCGCCGTGGGACACCTTGGGCCCGTTGGGCAATGCCGATCGCTTGAATTGGCTGAACGAGTAGTAGCGCTGCGCGAACACCCCCAGCCAGTGCCGAATCTCCTTGAGCGAGTAGGCCGGACGCTTGCCTTCGGGGAAGCCGGGCGGCCAGGAGCCACTGGTGGGATCATTCCAGGCGTGCCAGGCCAGGAACGCGATCCTCGACGGCCGAAAGCCGTACCGCAACACCTGGAACAGTGAGAAGTCCTGCAGCGAATACGGACCCACTTTGGCTTCGCTGCTCTGGATCTCCTCGTCCTCACCGGTGGGCACGAGTTCGGGCGTGATCTCGGTGTCGAGCACCGACTGCAGGATTTCGCCGACCTCGTCCTCGAACTGACCCGACGAGATCACCCACCGGATCAGGTGCTGGATAAGGGTTTTCGGCACGCCGCCATTGACGTTGTAATGGGACATCTGATCGCCGACCCCGTAGGTCGACCAGCCCAGCCCGAGTTCGGAGAGGTCACCGGTTCCCAGGACGATGCCGCCGCGCTGGTTGGCGATCCGGAACAGGTAGTCGGTGCGCAGACCCGCCTGCACATTTTCGAAGGTGACGTCGTACAACTTCTCCCCGCGGGAGAATGGGTGGCCGATCTCGGTCAGCATCAGCTTGGCGGTGTCGCGGATGTCGAGTTCGGCGAACGTGACCCCCAGGGCTTCCGAGAGCTTGATCGCATTGCTCTTGGTGCGGTCGCCGGTTGCGAATCCGGGCAGAGTGAACGCGAGGATGTCGCTGCGCGGCCTGCCTTCCCGGTCCATCGCACGCGCGGCCACGATCAGCGCATGCGTCGAGTCCAGGCCGCCGGAAACACCGATCACGACCTTGGGATAGTTCAGCGCGCGCAGCCGCTGCTCGAGCCCGGAAACCTGGATGTTGTAGCCCTCGTAGCAATCCCGTTCCAGGCGAAGAGGATCGCTCGGCACGAACGGGAACCGTTCCACCTCGCGCTTCAAGCCGATGTCCCCACTCGGTGGGTCGAGTTGGAAACCGACGCGGCGGAACGACTTCAGCCGATCCTGATGGTGCCGGCGATTGTCGTCGAAGGTGCCCATCCGGAGCCGCTCGGAGCGCAACAGGTCCAAATCGACGTCGGCGACCGATCGCCGCTCGCCCTTCGGGAATCGTTCGGATTCGGCCAGCAGGCGGCCATTTTCGTAGATCATCGTCTGGCCGTCCCACGCCAGGTCGGTGCTGGACTCCCCTTCGCCGGCGGCGGCGTAGATGTATGCCGCCAGGCAGCGCCCCGACGACGACCGCGCCAGCAGCTTGCGGTCTTCGGCGCGTCCGATGGTGATCGGACTTCCGGAGAGGTTGGCCAGTACCGTCGCACCCGCCAGTGCGGCCTCGGCGCTCGGCGGGATCGGCACGAACATGTCCTCGCAGATCTCGACGTGCAACACCAGCCCGGACACGTCCTCCGCGGCGAACAGCAGATCAGAACCGAAGGGGACCTCCGAGGCCCCGATGCGGATCGTGCCGTTGACGTCGTCACCGGCCGCAACCTGACGACGTTCGTAGAACTCGCGGTAATTCGGCAGATAGGACTTCGGCACCACTCCCAGCACCACACCGCGGTGGATGACCACTGCGGTGTTGTAGATGCGATGCAGATACCGCAGCGGCGCACCCACCACCAGAACACCGAACAGGTCGGCCGACGCGGCGACGATGTCGAGCAGGGCGTCCTCGACGGCATCGAGCAGCGAGTCCTGCAGAAGGATGTCCTCGATCGAGTAACCCGACAGCGTGAGCTCGGGGAACACGGTCACGGCGACGCTGTCGTCGTGACTCTCGCGCGCGATCCGCAGCACCGACTCGGCATTGGCGGCAGGATCCGCCAGCACCGTGCGGTGGGTGCAGGCGGCCACCCGCACGAACCCGTGACGGTAGGCGGAGTAGAAATCCATGGCCCCATTGTTGCCCGTCACCCCCACCGCGGAAACGAGAACCACCCCTGAGGCTTGTCAGGCGTGTCTTTCGGCCCGCAGCGGGTAACCGCCTGCCATGGCCGATACCGCGCTTCTTGTGGTCGACATGCTCAACGCCTACCAGCACCCCGACGCCGACGTGCTGGCCGGCAACGTCGCCGACATCGTCGAACCCCTCGCCGGACTGATCACCACGGCCCGCGGCCGCGACGACGTCGAGCTGATCTACGTCAACGACAACTACGGCGACTTCACGGCCGAACCCAGCGACCTGATCAGAGCGGCGCTCGAAGGCGCGCGTCCGGAGCTGGTTCGACCGATCGCCCCCGACGAGGGTGCGCGGGTGATGACGAAGGTGCGGCACAGCGCCTTCTATGCCACTCCGCTGGACTATCTGCTGAATCGACTCGAGGTGACGAAGGTGATCCTGACCGGACAGGTCACCGAACAATGCATCCTCTACAGCGCCCTGGATGCCTACGTGCGCCACTACGACGTGATGGTGCCCAAAGACGCGGTCGCCCACATCGACGCCGAGCTCGGGGCGGCCGCCCTGGCAATGATGGAGCGGAACATGAGCGCCGAGATCGTCACGGCGGAGAAGTGTCTGCCCTGACTCGGCTCTCGCAACGCTGTCATCCGCAGTCTCTGCGCCAGATGCGTTGGGCCAACGCCATGCTCAAAGAACTGTCGGCCCAAGCGCTAACTAGCTAGCCCATTGCCGGTGACCTGAGTCACAGCGCTACTCACGTTGTAGCGCAACCGTTTTCGAGTAGCGCACTACCCGCTGCGATCGGCGGCCTCGGTCGTAGGTTCGAAAGCATCGGCCGGATTCCACCGGCCAGCCAGATCGGGGGATCGAAGATGTACACACACACGCCTGCGCGACCGGCGCCTCGAGTCATCGACACCCGGCCGACCGTGCTGATCACCGAACACGACGCGACGATGCTGGCGGCCACCACCGTCTTGCCGCACACCAAGGCGGGCATGGTCTCGCGGTGGATCGCGGCCCACCGGGCGGCTCACGAGGCTCGGGTCGATCATCGGCGACTCGTTGCGCACTACGAGTTCCTGGAACATTCCGCGATGGCGCGGGCCATGGAGCACCTGTGAGAGCTGAGACGCAAGTAACAGCTGTGAAGACCCGGGCGATGAGCCAATCAGCACTGTCAAACGGGTCGGAGGAAGCGTGCGTCGTCGATGGAAGGCCGCCTGCGGTGCCGTGCTCCTGGTCGTCGCCACGCTGATCGGCGAGCTCGTGCCGGCGGCCCACGCCGAGCCGGTGGCCGCGGCCAAGGACTTCTCCAACCCGGCGATCGTCATTCTGGGTTACGGCCTGCTGCCGGACGGCTCGATGCGGATGATCCTGCGACGCCGGGTGCTGACCGGACTCGCCGTCGCTCAGATGTACCCGCACTCGCCGATCATCGTCACCGGCGGTAATCCGCAGAACGGGGTGACCGAGGCCGCACAGATGCGCCGCATGCTGCTGATGCTGAACTTCCCCGACAGCCGGATCATCGTCGAGGACAAAGCCAACAGCACCGTACAGAACGCCCAGTTCTCGGTGCCGCTGGCCAAGAAAGCCAACACCTCGGGGATCATCCTGGTGACCTCGTCGACGCACCAGGGCCGCGCCGACGGCGATTTTGTCGACGCCGGCGCCAATCTGCTGGCCACCGTCAGCTACCCGGACGGCAATCCGACGCTCAACATCACGCAGTTCGCTCACGACGTACTGAGCCCGGTCACCAACTTCGGCTAGCCCACCTACTCTGGAAGGCGTGGAAAGCCCCGAACTCGTCGCGTTGTTGGCGGGCCGGCGCGTCGCCGTGCTCACCGGAGCCGGGATCTCCACCGACTCGGGCATTCCGGACTACCGGGGCCCGGACTCGCCGCCGGCCAATCCGATGACCATCCGGCAGTTCACCTCCAGCCGTGAGTTCCGGCAGCGGTACTGGGCGCGCAACCACCTGGGCTGGCGGCACATGGCGCAGACCCTGCCCAACGCCGGGCACCGGGCGCTGGCCCACCTGGAGCGCGCGGGTGTCGTCAACGGCATCATCACCCAGAACGTGGACCTGTTGCACACCAAGGCCGGCAGCCGCACTGTCATCAACCTGCACGGCACCTACGCGCAGGTGGTGTGCCTGGACTGCGGGCACACGATGTCGCGCGCGGCGCTGGCCGACGAACTCGAGGCGGCCAACCCGGCATTCGCCGAGCGGGCCGAGCGGCTCGGCGGTATTGCCGTGGCGCCCGACGCGGATGCCATGGTCACCGACACCGAGTCGTTCCGCTTCGTCGACTGCCCGTCGTGCGCAGGGATGCTCAAACCAGACATCGTGTACTTCGGCGAAAGTGTGCGCAAAGAGATTGTCGCTCAGGCATATTCGCTGGTCGACTCCGCGGATGCGCTGCTGGTGGCCGGGTCGTCACTGACGGTCTTCTCCGGGTACCGGTTCGTGCGGCACGCCGCCGCGATGGGTATGCCCGTCGCAATCATCAACCGCGGGCCGACCCGTGGCGACGACCTCGCCACGGTGAAAGTGGACAGCGGATGTTCGCCGATGCTGGCGCTGCTGGCCGACGAACTGTCGGGGCTGACGTCGGCGAGCTAGACGGCCACCAGGTCGTCGGCATGCACTGCGGGACGGCGCATTTCGGCAGGCGTATCTGACGTCAGCTCGCCGACCCAGGTCACCACGTCGCGTGCCATTATCTCTCCCATGATCCCAGTCGCCAACGCTTAGCGCCGCCACTGGGTCACGTTCAATATTCGCGTCCCTGACCAGTTGGGCGCAACGGCGCCTTCACAACTAATCATCCCAGTTGCTGTGAATTGCCTGGAAGTGGCTGGCTTTTTGTGCAATATTTACGTCGCCGATATTTCGGCACAGCAAAGGTCTCGGGAGGAGCCGATAATGGGCGCTGGTCGGAATGTGGGTCGCGTGGGAGCACTAGCCGTCGCGTTGGGCGTCGGGATGGGAATCTCATCAAGCCTCGCCGCAGCCAACGCCGATCCCAGCGGGCACGGATCCACCTCTGCGGGTGCGGACGCCAACGGCCACTCCAAGAGCACCGGCCAATCCGCCCGGCCTCAGAAATCCGGACTGGCCAGCACCCCAGGCAAAGACACCACCACTGCCAAACGGAGTGGACACTCCGATCGAACCTCGCGGCGCACGACTCGCTCCGCTACCGCCGGGGGCAATACAAACCGAACTCCAGCCGAATCGGCGACTACCGCGTCTACGTCGACCGCTGATGAAACCCCGCCCGCGCCGTCAGAGACAGCGTCATCAGCGGCAATCGGCACCGGACAGGTGACGCTCTCAGCGTCAGCGCCTACGACCGGGGCCGTAGCAGTCGCTACCAGCACGCCCATCGCGACGGCGACGGCCAGACGGGCGATATCTCCATTCGCTCCACTGGCGCGAGTGGTAGTAGGTCTCCTTCTGTCGTTGAGTGGCGCGACGACCACCGGCCCTGCGCCGACGAATCCCATTCAGCGAGCGCTGTATTCGCTGGCCAAAGGTCTCAGCAATACATTCGACCCAGCTCCGGGGCCCGGCACCCCGACAGTCGGAACGCCTGACGCGAAAACCGGCGTCGTCGCCGGATCGCTGGGTTTTGCCACCGGCAATGGCCTGACGTTCACTGCGACGGACCCTAGCCAGGGCACGGTGACCGTGACCGACGACGGCACTTACACTTACACGCCGACGGAAGTCGCCCGGCAAGCTGCCACTGGCTCCACCACCGACGCCTTCGTCGCCACCGTGCATAGCGGTCTCTCGACGAGGTCAGTGACGGTGGTGGTTCCCGTCGACCCGGGAACCCCGGTGGCAGGCACGGTATCGGTCGAAAGTCCGGACCCGACGACGGGCGTCGTGACTGGCAGTGCGAAGTTCACCGACACTGCAGGGCGCTCCCTCACCTACAGCGTTGTGACGACCAGCACCGGCGGCGGAGCCGTCAGCATCGACGCCGCGACCGGCCAATTCACCTACACCCCGACTCACGCACAACGTCTCTCCGGCGCAAACTCCGACATTATCGCGGTGACCGCATCAAACGGCGCGCGCATTGCTACCGAGACTGTGACCGTCACGATCCTGGGCACATCGGTCAATGAAGCGCCCATCGCCGGTAATGACACGTTCACCGGAGTCAAAGGCACTGCCATCACGGGCAATGTGCTGACCAACGACTCGGATCCTGATGGAGATCCGCTCAGCGCTGCTCTGGCGACAGGCCCTTCCCACGGCTCGGTCAGCGTGAATTCGAACGGGTCATTCACCTATGCGCCGACTACCAACTACGTTGGTAGCGATAGCTTCACCTATACCGCCACAGACGGCGTCGCCTCCTCGGTGCCGGCTACCGTCAGCATCACGGTTAAAGAAGACAACACCGGCAACGTCACAGCTAGCTTTGTCAGCCATTACGCCTCTGTGATCGAAGGCAATACCGGAACGGTCATCACACCCATCACCGTCAAACTCTCCGGCGCATCCACCCAGACCGTCACCGTCAACTACCAAGTCACCGGCTTTGGAAACACCCTTGCCGGCGACGCAACACCAGGACAAGACTTCCTCGCCACCACAGGCACCCTCACGTTCACACCCGGACAAACCGAACAAACCATCAACGTCACGACCTACGGCGACACAACATACGAAAACGACGAAACCGTCGACATCCAACTCACCAGCGCCACCAACGCCATCGTCAACTCCCTCAACTGGGCCTGGCTCACCATCCAAAACGACGACACCAACGGCGTTACAGCTAGCTTTGTCAGCCATTACGCCTCTGTGATCGAAGGCAATACCGGAACGGTCATCACACCCATCACCGTCAAACTCTCCGGCGCATCCACCCAGACCGTCACCGTCAACTACCAAGTCACCGGCTTTGGAAACACCCTTGCCGGCGACGCAACACCAGGACAAGACTTCCTCGCCACCACAGGCACCCTCACGTTCACACCCGGACAAACCGAACAAACCATCAACGTCACGACCTACGGCGACACAACATACGAAAACGACGAAACCGTCGACATCCAACTCACCAGCGCCACCAACGCCATCGTCAACTCCCTCAACTGGGCCTGGCTCACCATCCAAAACGACGACACCAACTGAATCGCACTGGTTCGGGACTGTCAGAATAACGGTGGATCTGGTCTTGGTCTGACACGCCGAGCGTGAGCTTGGCGGGAAGGACTGATGATGTCCGAAACACTCGAATCCGTGGCGATCGATGTGGATCAAAAGCAGCTGGCCGAGCAGTTGCTCGCCCAGGCCAAGGAACAAGGCGTGGAGTTGGTGGGCCCAAACGGCCTGCTCAATCAGTTGACCAAGAACGTGCTGGAAGCCGCGCTGGACGCGGAGATGTCCGAGCACCTGGGCTATGACAAGCATGACCCGGTCGGCCGTGGCAGCGGCAATTCCCGCAACGGCAGCCGAGCCAAGACCGTGTTCACCGAGATCGGCCCGGTCGAGATCGAGGTGCCGCGAGACACCAACAGCACGTTCGACCCGGTGATCGTCAAGAAGCGTCAGCGCCGGTTGACCGGCATCGATGAGATCGTGTTGTCGCTGACCGCTAAAGGACTCACGACCGGGGAGATCGCGGCGCATTTCGATGACGTCTACGGCGCCACGGTCTCCAAGGACACCATCAGCCGGATTACCGACAAGGTCATCGAGGAGATGACCGAGTGGTGTAACCGGCCGCTGGAGTCGGTGTATCCGGTGGTGTTCATCGACGCGATCAACGTCAAGGTCCGCGACGGTCAGGTCACTAACCGGCCCATCTACGTCGCCATCGGCGTCACCTGTGCCGGGGAGCGCGACATCCTCGGACTGTGGGCCGGCGACGGCGGTGAAGGGGCGAAGTTCTGGCTGTCGGTGCTCACCGAGATCAAGAATCGCGGCACCACCGACGTGTGCATCGTGGTCTGCGATGGCCTCAAAGGACTACCCGATGCGATCAACACCGTGTGGTCTCGCGCAGTCGTCCAGACGTGTGTGATCCATCTGTTGCGCAACACTTTTCGCTACGCATCGCGCAAGTACTGGGATCAGATCGCCAAGGACATACGCCCGGTCTACACCGCGGCTACCGAAGCTGCGGCCAAAGAACGTTTCACCGAGTTCACCGAGAAATGGGGTGCCCAGTACCCGGCGATCGCCCAGCTGTGGGAGAACGCGTGGAGCGAGTTTGTGCCGTTCCTGGACTACGACGTCGAGATCCGCCGCGTCATCTGCAGCACGAACGCGGTGGAATCGCTGAATGCCCGCTATCGGCGGGCGATTAGGGCCCGCGGGCACTTCCCGACCGAACAGGCCGCGATGAAGTGCCTTTACCTGGTGACCCGATCCCTGGACCCCACCGGCCGCGGTAAGGCACGATGGGCAATGAGGTGGAAGCCCGCGCTCAATGCGTTCGCGATCACCTTCAACGGCCGGATCACTCCGACTGGCAACTAACCAATGCCAAGTCAGATCCACCGTTTATCTGACAGTCCCACTGGTTCTGCCGGAGGCTCGAACTGAACTTCCCCCGAGACCGTGGAGGCATCAACAATAGGGATCGAGATGCCAGAGAAACGGAAGAAGTACGACCGGGAGTTCCGTGAGGGTGCTGTCCGGATCGTCGAGGAGACGGGCAAGCCGATCGCGGCGGTCGCGCGTGATCTGGGGGTACACGAGGGCACGCTGGGCAACTGGGTCGCGCGGGCGCGGGAAGCCCGTGAAGGCCGCGGTGAGCTGACCCGCGACGACCTCGACGAGCTCAAGCGCCTGCGCAGCGAGGTCGCGGAGTTGCGGATGGAGCGTGATGTCCTCAAGCGATCCGTGGTCCTGTGGGTGAAGGAGGCGACGAAGTGAGTGTGGCCCGCTTCATCGCCGACCAGAGGACCAAATACCGTGTGCCTCATACATTTACCTGCACATTGTTGGGTGTCGGCGTGTCCTGGTTCTACAAGTGGATCGGCCGTGCGGAGTCGGTTGATGGGGTGCATACCGATACTGATCGGCGCCGTGTCGAGATCGACGATGCGGTCAAGGCAGCGTTCGGGAAGGCCAGGGGACTGCACGGTTCGCCGCGACTGGTGGCTGACCTGCGCGATCTCGGATGGACGGTGTCGGAGAAGACGGTGGCCGACTCGATGCGCCGCCAGGGCCTGGTCGCGCGCCGTATCAAGCGCTGTGGCGGGCTGACCCGCCAGGACAAGACCGCACCGAAATTCCCCGACCTGCTCAAACGGGACTTCGCCGCCGCCGCGGCGAACTGCAAATGGGTGGGTGATATGACCGAGATCCCGACCGAATCCGGGAAGCTGTATCTGGCCACCGTGATCGACCTCTACAGCCGCCGGCTACTCGGTGCGGCGATGGGCCTGCACCCCGACGCCGAGCTGGCGTGCGCGGCCATCCAGATGGCCGTGACAGCCCGCGGTGGCCGTCAGGCGATTTGGCGCGACGACGAGTCGCAGCGGGTCATATTCCACACCGACCGTGGGAGCACCTATACCGCCAAGAGCTTCACGAGGGTGTGTCGGCGGTTGGGTATCCGGCAGTCGATGGGCCGGGTTGGGTCGTGTTTCGACAATGCCGCCGCGGAGGCGTTCTTCTCCTCGCTGGAGTGGGAAGTGCTGTCCCGCAATACCTTCCGTGATACTATCCAGGCGCAGGCTGTGGTCATCGACTGGTGCTACACCTTCTACAACCACCAACGCCGGCACAGTTCGGCAGACGGGTTATCGCCCGTCAACTACGAGATCAGGGAATCCAAGACCGAGCCGGAAGCGGCATAGGAAACCCTCCACGATTTCGGGGGAAGCACAGCTGAACTATGGATTCCGACCAGGGGTTGGGCGGTCCGTTTCGGAGCATAGAACGCGGCTTCGAACTCGGCGGGGGGTAGGTCGCCGAGGTAGCCGTGGAGTCGGCGGTTGTTGTGCCAGTGCACCCAACCCAGGGTGGCCAGCTCGACGTCCTCGACGGTCTTCCACGGACCGGTGCGGGCCGGCCCGTAGATCAGCTCGGACTTGTAGTAGCCGTTGACCGTCTCGGCCAAAGCGTTGTCGAAGCTGTCACCGACGGTCCCGATGGAGGGTGCTGCGCCGATCTCTGCCAAGCGTTCGCCGTACCGAATCGAGGTGAACTGAGACCCGGCATCGGAGTGACATCGCAAGCCCGACAACGTGTTTCCACGCGACCAGCGGGCCATCTCGATCGCATCGAGGACCATGGTGGTCCGCATGTGCGACGCGACCCGCCACCCCACGATCATCCGACTGAACACGTCGGTGATGAAGCAGACATACCCCACCCCGGCCCACGTCGGTACGAATGTCAGATCCGTCACCCAGAGTTGATTCGGCGCGGAGGCGGTGAACTTACGCTTCACCAGATCGGGATGCCGCGGTGTAGCCGGGTCGGGCTTGGTGGTGCGGACCCGCTTGCCGCGACGCACCCCCTCGATGCCTGAGGCCCGCATCAGCCGTCCGACCTGATCACGACCGACGTCGTGACCGGCCCGCCGAGCCGCCTTCCACAGCTTGCGCACGCCGTAGACCCGGTAGTTGTCCTCCCAGAGCGTCACCAGGGCTGGCCTCATCTCGGTGTCGCGACGCTCCCGCGCCGACGGCCGCCGCGTCTTGGTGTCGTAGTAGGTGCTCGGAGCCATCGTCACCCCTGCGCTACGCAGGACGGTGATGATGGGCTCGACCCCGAACTCCTCGCGGTGAGCATCGACGAAGTCGACTATTTCTTGTGTTGGCGGTCGAGCTCCGCGCCGAAGAAACTCGCTGCCCGCTTCAGAATCTCATTGGCGCGCTTGAGTTCTCGGTTCTCCTGCTCGAGCTGCTTGACCCTTGCCGACTCCTCGGTGGACACCCCCGGAGCATAACCGTCGTCGATGTCGGCCTGGCGCACCCAAGAGCGCACCGACTCCACCCCATACCCCAGCTGGCGAGCAACACGCGACACCGTGCCCTGCTCGGCCCCCAGCTCGGACCGCAAGGTACGCACCATGCGCACCGCCGCGGCCTTCTCCTCAGAGCTGTAACGACGGCTGGTCGGCTTCTTTCCCGATGACGGTTCCGTGGGCATACCTGCATCCTCGTTTCCAAGGTCAGGAGCCTCCGGGATTTCCAGTGCGATTCAGTCGACATCCAACTCACCAGCGCCACCAACGCCATCGTCAACTCCCTCAACTGGGCCTGGCTCACCATCCAAAACGACGACACACCCACCGCAGCCGCGGTGACCGCTGTTGCCCTCACCCCATCCAAGACCGAGACCGAACTCACCGCGACCAGACGACCCTCGACGAGACCGAACGCGGCCGATACGACAGATATGTCGCTCGATCTTGTCTTCAACGGGTTCAACAGTTCTATCGGCTGGGTCCCGCTCATCGGCACTGCCATTAACGCCGTCAAGATAGCTATCGACACTCTTGAGTTGGTCACCGCAGCGCTATCGCTCAACGCCGGGCGCGTGGGCAACGAAATTGGGCAGATCGTCGCCGACACAATCGGATTGATTCCGATTGTCGGTGCACCTGTCGCCTCGTTGATCTACGACATCGCTCTGGGCGGTGATGCACAACTGGGCGCCCTAGTACAGCAGAGTCTGCAGAGCTACTTCGACACGGATTCGAACTACGCGATGTACCATTTCCACTTCGATTCGGTTGATGTGACACCTGCGCTACTCGGCAACTACTCGGGGATCGCCAAGGTGAGCACACCTACCCACCAGGCCGTCAGCGTCGCCGTCGACATCACCAATAGTGGGTTCCAGACCGGATGGTCGGTTCCGTTGGAGGGCCGTCTGGCGCTGCTGGCCCTGGAATGGAACTCATAGTTCCGAAGAATCGGCGCACCTATGCCCACCGTGGGATCGAGCGGCTGCGATTCTTTGGCGACCGAACACACCCGCGAGCTAGACGGCCACCAGGTCGTCGGCATGCACTGCGGGACGGCGCATTTCGGCAGGCAGATCCGAGGTCGACCGGCCGATCATGGTGGTCAGCTCGGCCGCGTCGTAGGCCACCACCCCGCGGGCGACCATCTCGCCGTCGGTGTCACGCAGCTCGACCACATCGCCGCCGAAGAATCGGCCCGACACCCCGGTGATGCCCGCCGCCAGCAGTGAGCGGCGCTGCTTCACCACCGCACGCACCGCGCCGGCGTCCAGCGTCAGGGCCCCGGAAACCTCGGCGGCATACCGAACCCAGAACCGTCGCGCCGACATCCGGTCGGGGCGCGGGGTGAACACCGTGCCCACCGACGCGTCGGACAGTGCGGCAGCGGCATCGGCCGCCGCCGCCAACAGCACCGGAACCCCGGCGTCGGCGGCCAACAGCGCCGAGGACAGCTTCGAACGCATGCCGCCGGTGCCCAGGCGGCTGCCTTCACCGGCCACCACCCCGTCGAGATCGTCGGGTCCGGCCACCTCGGGGATGAACCGGGCGTCGGCCTTGCGCGGATCGGCGTCGTACAACCCGTCGATGTCGGACAGCAGGATCAGCGCGTCGGCGCCGACGAGGTGCGCCACCAGCGCCGAGAGCCGGTCGTTGTCACCGAAGCGAATCTCGTTGGTGGCCACGGTGTCGTTCTCGTTGACGATCGCCACCGCATGCAGCGACCGCAGCCGGTCCAGCGTGCGCTGCGCGTTGGTGTGCTGCACCCGCATGGAGATATCGTGCGCGGTCAGCAGCACCTGGCCGACCGTGCGGTCATAGCGGGCGAACGCCGCACTCCACGCGTTGACCAACGCCACCTGCCCGACACTGGCGGCGGCCTGTTTGGTCGCCAAATCCGTTGGACGCCGGTTCAATCCGAGCGGCTCGATGCCCGCCGCGATCGCACCCGAGGACACGATCACCACGTCGGAGCCGGCCTTCATCCGCGCCTCGATGGCGTCGACCAGCCTGGCCAGCCGGCCGGCGTCGAACAACCCCGATTTCGTGGTCAGTGCAGTGGTGCCGATCTTGACGACGACGCTGCGCGCGGAGCGCAGGGCATCGCGGTACTGGCTCACTGCTCGTCCTCGTGCTCGCGACGGTGGCGGCGGGCCTCCTTGCGCTCGGCCGCCCCGATCCGGTCGTTCTGTTCCAGCCGAGCGTCGGTGCCACGCCCTGTCGGGGTGACATCCACACCTGCCGGGGTCTGCGGCTCCCAATCGAACGTCATGTCGCCGATGGTCACCGCGCAGCCGGGCTTGGCACCGAGCTTAAGGAGTTGGTCCTCCACCCCGAGGCGGGCCAGCCGGTCACCGAGGTAGCCGACAGCTTCGTCGTTGTCGAAATTCGTTTGCGCGATCCACCGTTCGGGCCGGACACCGCGCACCACGAAACCGCCGCGATTCTCGGGGTCGGGCTCGACGGTGAATCCGGTCTGATCGACCGGGATCGGCCGAATCACCGGGCGGCGCGGTACCACCTCAGGCTGCGCGGCCTGGTAGGCGTCGACCATGTTCCACAGCGCGAACGTCAACTCCCGCAAGCCTTCCCGGCTCGCGGTCGACACCTCGAACACCGGCCACCCCCGTGCCTCGATATCGGGGCGCACGAAGTCGGCCAGCTCCCGAGCTTCGGGGACGTCGATCTTGTTGAGCACCACGGCCCGCGGCCGGTCGGCCAGATCACCCAGCGTCGAATCACCTTGCAGCGTCGGCTGATATGCGGCCAGTTCGGCTTCGAGTGCGTCGATATCGGAGATCGGGTCACGGCCCGGTTCCAGTGTCGCGCAGTCGACCACGTGCACCAGCACAGCGCAGCGCTCGATGTGGCGCAGGAAATCCAGCCCGAGCCCACGGCCCTCCGACGCGCCGGGGATCAGTCCTGGGACGTCGGCAACGGTGAAGGTGTGATCGCCTGCGGAAACCACACCGAGGTTGGGTACCAGCGTGGTGAACGGGTAGTCGGCGATCTTGGGCTTGGCCGCCGAGATCACCGACACCAGCGAGGATTTCCCGGCCGACGGAAAACCGATCAGCCCGACGTCGGCGACGGTCTTGAGTTCCAGGGTGAGTTCGCGTTCCTCACCCTTTTCACCGAGCAGAGCGAACCCGGGAGCCTTACGCGCCCGCGACGCCAGCGCTGCGTTGCCCAGGCCGCCGCGGCCGCCCTCGGCGGCCACGAACCGGGTTCCGGCGCCGACCATGTCGGCCAGCAGGCGGCCGTTGGCGTCGAGTACGACGGTGCCGTCGGGCACCTTCACCTCGAGATCGGCCCCGTTGGCCCCCTCGCGGTTACTGCCCATCCCCTGCGTGCCGGACGGCGCCGCGACATGCGGGTGGAAATGGAAATCCAGCAGGGTGTGCACCTGCGGGTCGACGACGAGCACGACACTGCCGCCCCGTCCGCCGTTACCGCCGTCGGGGCCGCCGAGTGGCTTGAATTTCTCCCGGTGTACCGAGGCGCACCCGTTCCCACCATTTCCCGCGCGGGTGTGGATGACGACGCGGTCGACGAAACGGGGCATCGGATCTACTTTCCGGCGAAACCGACGTTTCGCAGAGGAAGTGCGAGTAGATCGCTACAAAACGTCGACCTCGGCGTAGGACTAGTCGCGCTCGGCGCGAACGATGTTGACGGTCTTGCGACCGCGCTTGACACCGAACTCCACCAGGCCGGGGGCCGTGGCGAACAGGGTGTCGTCACCGCCGCGGCCGACGTTCACGCCGGGGTGGAAGTGGGTGCCGCGCTGGCGGACGAGGATCTCGCCGGCCTTGACGAGCTGGCCGCCGAAGCGCTTGACGCCGAGCCGCTGGGCGGCGGAGTCGCGACCGTTACGTGAGCTGGAAGCGCCCTTCTTGTGTGCCATGTCAGTTCGCTCCCTTACTTGATTCCGGTGACCTTCAGGACCGTCAACGGCTGACGGTGACCCTGACGCTTGTGGTAGCCGGTCTTGTTCTTGAACTTGTGGATGCGGATCTTGGGGCCCTTGGTGTGCTCGAGCACCTCACCGGTGACCGCGACCTTCTCCAGGTCCTTGGCGTCGCTGGTGACCTTGGCGCCGTCGACGACCAGGGCGACGGGCAGGGAAACGGAAGCGCCGGCCTCGGCCTCGAGCTTCTCGACCTTGACTATGTCTCCAACGGCGACCTTGTACTGCTTGCCGCCGGTCTTGACGATTGCGTACGTGACCTTGTCGCCTGCCATCGTGGTCCTTCTACTTCGTTCTGCGGGCGCACGCTAACCGAGGCTGCGTGCGCGGGTCTGGGGGTGCGGGATCTTGAGCCCGCTGCCACCGGCGACGGACGCCTGGCGACAACTGGTCAAGGGTACGTGACCAGCACCGGGAGGGTCAAACCGCGACCCTAGGACGTCGGCGGCCCCGCTGGTCGAGCCGCTGCCCGGCGCCGCGGACGCCGTTCCGGCACCACCGGCTCCGGCGCCACGACCGGCTGGTCATCGTCGTATTCGTCGGAGTCGGCGTCGTCCTCGTCGTCGAGGTCGTCGTCATCGTCGTCGGAGTCGTCGTCTTCGTCGTCGTCATCGACGTCGAGGTTGTCCTCGTCGAGGTCCTCGTCGTCTTCGTCGAGGTCGACGTCGATTTCGTCGTCCTCGTCGTCGTCGGAATCCTCGTCGTCGGAGTCGTCGTCCAGGTCTTCCTCGGCAACATCCTCGGCGGCCTCCTCGACGGTCTCGAGAGCCTCTTCGGACTCCTCGCCCTCGGTCTCCCGCTCGAGCTCGTCGGCGAGCTCCTCTTCGGCCTCGTCGTCCTCGTGCTTGCCGTTGGCCGCCGCCATCGCCTTGAACATCGGGTGCTCACTGGTGTGCTGCGGAACCTTCGCCACCGGCGCTTCGTCGGTCTCGGTACGGCCGCGCTTGCCGCGCTTGCCGCGTCGGCCACCACCGCCGCCGCTGCCCGACTCGGACTTGCGCCCGGCTGCCTGGGCCGTGTCGACCGGATCGGCGTGCAGCACGATGCCCCGCCCGGCGCAGTGCGTACAGGTGGTGGAGAACGCCTCGACAAGCCCGGTGCCCAGCCGCTTGCGGGTCAGCTGGACCAGGCCGAGCGAGGTCACCTCCGACACCTGATGGCGGGTACGGTCACGGCCCAGCGCCTCGGTCAGCCGCCGCAGCACCAGGTCGCGGTTGGACTCCAGCACCATGTCGATGAAGTCGATGACCACGATGCCGCCGATATCGCGCAGCCGCAGCTGGCGCACGATCTCCTCGGCCGCCTCGAGGTTGTTCTTGGTGACCGTCTGCTCGAGGTTGCCGCCCGCACCGGTGAACTTGCCGGTGTTGACGTCGACGACCGTCATCGCCTCGGTGCGGTCGATCACCAGCGTGCCGCCCGAGGGCAGCCACACCTTGCGGTCCAACGCCTTGGCCAGCTGCTCGTCGATGCGGTGCACGGCGAACACGTCCGGGCCGTCGGGCCCACCCGCCGGCTCGTACTTCGTCAGCTTCGAAACAAGGTCGGGAGCAACGGAATTGACGTAGTCATTGATGGTCTGCCAGGCGTCGTCGCCGGAGACGATCAGCCCGGAGAAGTCTTCGTTGAACAGATCGCGGATCACCTTGACCAGCACGTCGGGCTCTTCGTACAGCGCGACGGCGGCGCCGGCCTTGTTGCCCTTGACCCGCTCGGCTTCCTCGGCGATCTTGGTCCAGCGCTCCTGGAGGCGTTCGACGTCGCCGCGGATGTCTTCTTCCTTGACGCCCTCCGAGGCGGTCCGGATGATCACGCCGGCATCGTCGGGCACCACGTCGCGCAGGATTTCCTTGAGCCGCTGGCGTTCGGTGTCGGGCAGCTTGCGGCTGATCCCGGTCGACGACGCACCCGGCACGTAGACCAGGTAGCGCCCGGCCAGCGACACCTGGGTGGTCAGCCGCGCACCCTTGTGGCCGACCGGGTCCTTGCTGACCTGGACGACGACGTAGTCGCCGGGCTTGAGGGCCTGTTCGATCTTGCGCTGCGCGCCGCCGAGCCCGGCGGCTTCCCAGTTGACCTCGCCGGCGTAGAGCACACCGTTGCGGCCGCGGCCGATGTCGACGAACGCCGCCTCCATCGAGGGCAGCACGTTCTGCACGATGCCGAGATAGATGTTGCCGACCAGCGAAGCCGACGCCGCCGACGTCACAAAGTGCTCGACGACGACACCGTCTTCCATGACGGCGATCTGGGTGTAGCGAGCCCCTTCATGCGGTGGTTCGGTGCGGATCTTGTCGCGCACCACCATCACGCGTTCGACGGCCTCGCGGCGAGCCAGGAATTCGGCCTCGGACAGGATCGGCGGGCGCCGGCGGCCGGCGTCGCGGCCGTCGCGGCGGCGCTGCCGCTTGGCCTCCAGGCGGGTGGAGCCGCTGATGCCCTGGATCGCGTCCGGGTCTTTGTCCTTATTGCGCGGGGCGCGCTCGTGGACGACGGTGTTCGGCGGATCGTCGGCCGAGCCGCTCTCGGAGTCGTCACCGCCACCGGTCTTGCGGCGCCGCCGCCTGCGGCGCCGGCGGGTCGCACCCTCACCGGTGCTCGACTCGTCGTCGCTGTCCTCGTCATCGCTGTCGGACTCGTCACCGGACTCGGCGGTTTCGTCGCCCTCGGCCCGCTCGGCGTCGTCTCCGCCCTCACCCTCCGGACCGCCCTGCTCGCCACGGCCGCGGCCACGGCCACGGCGGCCACGGCGCCGCCGCCGGTTGGCGGGACGTTCGGACTGATCGTCGTCGGATTCGGCGGTGGCCTCGTCGTCCTCGTCGTCGTCTTCGGCCTCGTCGTCGTCCTCGACCTTGCGATGCTTGGGCTCGGCTTCGACGGGCTGAGGCGCGACGAACAGCGGCATGAAGGCCGACTGCTCGACGGTCTCGACAGAGGTGGTGGTTTCCAGGATCAGCCGCGACTCCGGCTCCTCGGCCGTCTCGGGCGTCTCGGGCGTCTCGGCGACATCGGTCGACTCGGGCTCGGCAGCCGTGGTGTCCCCGGCCACGACGGCAGCGGCCTCGACGGGCTCTTCGGCGCTGACCTCGGGGCTGGCCGCCAAGACGTCGCGCACCCGCACCGCGTCGGTGCGGTCTACGCTCGAGTGCGGGCTTCGGGTGCGGCCGTCGAGCTCGCTGAGGGCGTCCAGCACGCGCCGGCTGGTGGTGCCGAGCACCCGTGCCAGCGAATGCACCCTCAAGCGTTCGGGCAGGTCGTCACCGGCGGTCGGCGCCGGGGGTTCCCACTGCGACGGGGTGGGGTTTTCGGGTAGATCCTGATAGAGGTCATCGTTGGCCACGTATTCTCCTCAAGCCCCCGGGCGCGTCCTTTCGACGCGGCCACGCGAGGGCTTCCGCTATGTGCCCGGTAGCTTCCCCCGGGCTTTTTATGGTCTCGCTCCGAGGCGTTCGTGATGAACGCGTTCGGTGCCTGGCTGAATGACGGCTGTGACGGTCGGCGCCTCACCAGGTGGTGGTCGCGCACGTCGTAAGTCTTCATCCGGATGGGCTTTTGGGGCTCATCCGCAGCCAGTATCCCACACCGCGGGGGCTGTTCGGACGACAGTGGCGCGGGAAGTGCGGTCAGAAGTCGGGAAACCAGAGGCTGATCTCGCGCTCGGCCGACTCCGGCGAGTCCGAGCCGTGCACGAGGTTGAACTGTGTCTCCAGGCCGAAGTCGCCCCGGATGGTGCCGGGAGTGGCCTTTTCTACGGGGTCGGTGCCCCCGGCGAGCTGCCGGAACGCCGCGATGGCGCGGGGGCCCTCGAGGACCGCCGCGACGACCTTTCCGGAGGTGATGAACTCCAGCAGCGAGTCGAAGAACGGCTTGCCCTCGTGTTCGGCGTAGTGCGCGCGAGCCAGCTCGTCACCGACCTGCTTGAGCTCCAGGGCAGCGAGGGTCAGGCCTTTGCGTTCGATTCGGCTGATGATCTCCCCGACCACCTGCCGCTGGACGCCGTCGGGCTTGATCAGGACCAGGGTTCGCTCGCTCACGGCGGACAGCGTACCCGTCAGTCACTTGATTGCTGCTGGCCGGGCAGCAGGCCGCGGCGCTGCCTGCGCAGGACCTCGGCGCGCAGGTAGGCGAGGATCGCCCACACCACCACGAACAGCAGTCCAACCATCCCCACGGCCGGATAGACGAAGAATCCGGCGACCAGGATGAGCTGCACGGCCAGGTTCAGCCAGATGGCATACGGCCGGCCTTGCACGCCCGCCAGTAGCACCAGGAAGACCGCGAATCCCACGAGATAGGCCGTCGACCAGGCGCTCAGTCCGCCGCCGACCATGCTGACCACCGGCAGCGCCAGCAGCACGACGATCGCCTCGAGGATGAGGGTGCCGGCCATGACCCCGCGAAAGCTCTTCCAGGGGTCCGGAGGTGCCGGTGTCTCTGGCGTGTCGCTCATTGCGGGTCCTTCCCGAACAGGGTGCGTGCCGCCCCCGCCGTCACCACGGATCCGGTGATGACGATGCCCGCGCCGGAGAAGCCGTCTTCGGCCGCGGAATCCTCCACGATCGCGGTCGCGACCTCGATCGCGTCGGGCAGCGTGTCGGCCCGGGCCACCCGGTCCGGTCCGAAGATCTCTTCGGCCCGCAGCGCCAGGGCGTCGACCTCCAGCGCGCGGGGCGAGCCGTTGTGGGTGACCACGATCTGGTCGAACGCCGGCTCCAGCGCGGTGAGGATGCCGGTGACGTCCTTATCCCCCATCAGCGACAGCACGCCGACGAGGAACCGGAAGTCGAACTCTTCAGCGAGCGCCTCGGCCAATGCGGTGGCGCCGGCCGGATTGTGTGCGGCGTCGAGAAACACCGTCGGCGCGCTACGCATCCGCTCGAGCCGCCCGGGACTGGCCGCGGCGGCGAATCCGGCCCGGACCGTGTCGACGTCGAGCTGGCGGTCGGCGCCGGCGCCGAAGAACGCCTCGACCGCGGCCAGCGCGACGACGGCGTTGTGGGCCTGATGCTCACCGTGCAGTGGCAGGAAGATGTCGGAGTACACCCCGCCGAGGCCCTGCAGCTGCAGCACCTGTCCCCCGATGGCGACCTGGCGGCCGAGGACGGCGAACTCGGAATCCTCACGAGCCACCGCGGCGTCAGAGGAGACCGCTTGGGCCAGAAGCACTTCCATCGCCTCGGGAGCTTGGCGGCCGATGACTGCGACGGTGTCGGTCGGCACCAGCTCGCCGCGCGGCGCGCCGATGATGCCGGCCTTCTCGCGGGCGATCTCGCCGATGGTGTCACCGAGGTACTCGGCGTGGTCGATGCCGATCGGGGTGATCACGGCGACCGGCGCGTCGACGACGTTGGTGGCGTCCCAGCGGCCGCCCATCCCGACCTCGACGACGGCGATGTCGACGGGCGCGTCGGCGAATGCGGCGAACGCCATCGCGGTCAGCACCTCGAACTTGCTCATCGCCGGACCACCGTCGGCCTGGGACTGCGCGTCGACGAGCTGCACGAACGGCTCGATCTCGCGGTAGACCTCGACGTAGCGGGCCGGGCTGATCGGTTCGTTGTCGATCGCGATGCGTTCGACCGCGGACTGCAGGTGTGGGCTGGTGGTGCGCCCGGTGCGGCGGCTGAACGCGGTCAGCAGCGCATCGATGATGCGGGCCACCGACGTCTTGCCGTTGGTCCCGGCGATGTGGATCGTCGGGTAGCTCAGCTGCGGTGAGCCGAGCATCTCCATCAGCGCCTCGATCCGCGCGGTGCTGGGCTCGAGTTTGGTTTCCGGCCAACGCTGGTCGAGCAGGTGCTCCACCTGCAGGAGTGCGGCGATCTCGTCGGGTGTGGGCGGCGGCTGGGTCATGCCAGCGCAGCCAGTCGGGCGGTGATCCGCTCGACTTCCTCGCGGGCCAACTGCTGTCGGCCGCGGATCTTGGCGACGACGTCGTCGGGCGCCTTGGCCAGGAATGCCTCGTTGTCGAGTTTGGCCGTGGTGCCTGCCAATTCCTTGTTCGCGGCGGCCAGATCCTTTTCGAGGCGACGACGTTCGGCGGCCACGTCGACGGTGCCCGAGGTATCGACCTCGACGTTGACGGTGCCCGCCGACAGCCGCACCTCGATATGCGCGCTGGCGTTGAAGTCGGCACCCGCATCGGTCAGCCAGGCCAGCGCAGTGACCGGAGCGACCTGACCGCCCAGGCCGGCCGCATCGACACCGGAGAGCCGGGCGGGGACCTTCTGCCGGTCGGCCAGACCCTGGTCGCTGCGGAACCGGCGGATCTCGGTCACCAGTTTCTGCACATCGGCGATCCGTTGCGCGGCAACCTGATCCAATGCGACGCCGGATGCCGCCGGCCACTCGGCGATCACCAAAGACTCGCCGCCGGTGAGCGCCTTCCACAGCGCCTCGGTGACGAACGGCATCACCGGGTGCAGCAGCTTGAGCAGGGTGTCCAGCACGGCGGCCAGCACGGCGGTGGTATCTGAAAGCCCCTCGGCCAGCTGCACTTTCGCCAACTCGAGATACCAGTCACAGAATTCGTCCCAGGCGAAGTGGTAGAGCGATTCGCAGGCTCGGCTGAACTCGTAGCCGTCGAATGCCGAATCCACCTCGGCGCGAACCTCTTCCAAGCGGCCAAGGATCCACCGGTCGGCGTCGGTGAGCTCGGCGATATCCGGCAGCGGCGCCGGTGCGGCGCCGTTCATCAGTGCGAACCGGGTGGCGTTGAACAGCTTGGTGGCGAAGTTGCGCGACGCCCTGGCGTGGTCCTCACCGATCGACAGGTCGCCGCCGGGGCTGGCGCCGCGGGCCAGGGTGAACCGCAGCGCGTCCGCACCGAACTGCTCCACCCAGTCCAGCGGGTCGATACCGTTGCCACGGGACTTGCTCATCTTGCGGCCGTGCTCGTCGCGGATCAGCCCGTGCAGGAAGACGTTCTCGAACGGCACCTGTGGACCCCGCGCACCGTCGAGCGTGATGATCTCATCGCCCGAGACGAACGTGCCGAACATCACCATGCGCGCGACCCAGAAGAACAGGATGTCGTAGCCGGTGACCAAAACGCTTGTCGGATAGAACTTTTCGATCTCCGGGGTGCGCTCCGGCCAGCCCATCGTGGAGAACGGCCACAGCGCCGACGAGAACCAGGTGTCCAGGACGTCGGGGTCCTGTTCCCAACCCTCGGGCGGGGTCTCGTCGGGTCCGACGCACACTTTCTGACCGTCCGGGCCGTGCCAGATCGGGATGCGGTGCCCCCACCACAGCTGCCGCGAGATGCACCAGTCGTGCATGTCGTCGACCCAGCCGAACCAGCGCGGCTCCAGGCTCTTCGGGTGGATCACGATGTCGCCGCCGCGCACCGCATCGCCGGCCGCCTTGGCCATCGACTCCACCTTCACCCACCACTGCAAGCTCAGCCGCGGCTCGATCGGCTCACCGCTGCGTTCGGAGTGTCCAACGCTGTGGAGGTATGGCCGCTTCTCGGCGACAATGCGGCCCTCTTCGGCCAGCGCTTCGCGCACCGCGACCCGGGCCTCGAACCGGTCGAGTCCGTCGAATCGCGTTCCGGTACCGGCGATCCGGCCCTTGGTGTCCATGATCGACGGCATCGGCAGGTTGTGCCGCACCCCGATCTCGAAGTCGTTCGGATCGTGCGCCGGGGTGACTTTGACTGCGCCGGTGCCGAATTCGGGGTCGGCGTGCGCGTCGGCGACGATGATGATCTGCCGGTCCAGGAACGGGTGCGGCAAGCTCTGGCCGACCAGATGCCGGTAGCGCTCGTCGTCGGGGTGCACAGCGACGGCGGTGTCGCCGAGCATGGTCTCCATCCGGGTGGTGGCGACCACAATGTGGGGTTCGTCGTCGTTCATCGAGCCGTAGCGGAACGACACCAGCTCGCCCTCGACGTCCTCGTACTTGACCTCGAGATCCGAGATCGCCGTCTCCAGCACCGGCGACCAGTTGACCAGCCGCTCGGCCTGATAGATCAGCCCGGCGTCGTACAGCCGCTTGAAGATTGTGCGCACCGCCCGGGACAGACCCTCGTCCATGGTGAACCGGTCGCGGCTCCAGTCGACGCCGTCGCCGAGGCGGCGCATTTGGGCGCCGATGGTGCCGCCGGACTCCCGCTTCCAGTCCCACACCTTGTCGACGAACAGCTCGCGGCCGAAGTCTTCCTTGGTCTTGCCGTCCACGGCGAGCTGCTTTTCCACCACGCTCTGGGTGGCGATACCGGCGTGATCCATCCCCGGCAGCCACAGCACCTCGTAGCCCTGCATGCGCTTGCGGCGGGTCAGCGCATCCATCAACGTGTGGTCGAGCGCGTGACCCATGTGCAGGCTGCCGGTGACGTTGGGCGGCGGCAGCACGATCGAATACGCGGGCTTACCGCTCGTGGCGTCGGCCGTGAAATAGCCGGAGTCGACCCAGCCCTGATACATCCCGGTCTCTACGGCGCCCGGATCCCACGACTTCGGGAGGGCGTCAGCGCGAGAGTCGTCAGTGGTGGTCACCCGACAATTCTAGGAATGCGCGCGCACTAGCCGTCGAGGCGGACCGTCTCCAGCGAGATCCCGGCCGCCGGGAACCGGTCGAGCAGGGCATCGCCCATGGCGGCGGCGGGCGTCAACACCCCACGCAGATCGGACAACTTGTCGCGGTCGAGTGCCAGCGCCAGGCCGCATTCCCCGAGCATCACCGACGTTGCTTTGTAACCAGGATCACCCTCCTGGTGGATGGTGGCGCGGTAGCGCGCGCCGGTCGTCGTGGTCGTGTACGTCTCTGCGCGGTAGTAGCCGCGCTCACGGGCCTGCTCGCTGGGCCCGGTGCCGGGCTTGGGCAGAACGCGCTCCACCAGCCGGCGCGGCAGCACCCCGAAGAACCGGCTGCCCAGCGCGACGACGCCGTTGTTCGCCGCGCTCGCCACGGCCGACACCACCGGCGCGGCGATCGAGGAGCCCACGCTCATGTACTCCGCGTAGCGCAACCGGCGTCCGTAGGCGTAGTCGAGAAGCGCGTTGCTGCGCCGCACGATCCGGGTGTTGTACATCGCCATCACGAAGCCGGTGGTCCACACTCCGGCCAGCTCGGGCGCGATCTCCCGGCCACGCCGCCACGGCAGGTCCGGCTGCGGCCCCAGCTCCGGCTCGACGGCCCGGTCCTGGCTCAGCGTGTACGGATCCTCGAGCATGCGCCGGGTGTTCGGGTCGCTGGACGAGGCGCGGAAAACCTCGACCATCGAGGCGGCCGTCCCGCCGGACACGCCGCCGGAGAACCCGCGCAGCACGAAGTCGGTGTCGCCGAGTTCACCCGTGCCGTCTTTATGGGCGCGCCGGTAAAGCGCGAACACGCTCATATCCGAAGGGATGGAATCGAATCCGCAGGCGTGCACGATCCGCGCGCCGGTGTCGACGGCCTGCTTGTGGTAGTCGTCGATGCTCTGCCGCACGAACATCGCCTCACCGGTGAGGTCGGCGTAATCGGTGCCTGCGGCCGCGCACGCCGCCACCAACGGCAGGCCGTAGCGGCTGTAGGGGCCGACGGTGGTGATGACGACGCGGGTGCGCGCAGCCATGTCCGCCAGCGACGACGGCGAGGCGGCGTCGGCGGTGAGGATCGGCCAGTCCTGTGCCGATTCGCCGAGCGTCCCCCGCACCGCGAGCAGCTTCTCGGGGGACCGGCCGGCCAGCGCGACTTTGATATCGCCACCATGGCGAGCCAGATAGTCGGCGGTGAGCTTGCCGACGAACCCGGTGGCCCCGTACACGACGATGTCGAATTCTCGCTGCGCTGCCGTCATGAAGGCCAACTTACCGGGGCGCGTCAGCCCAGCGTTTCCGGGAACTGCGCGGGCTCCCCCAGCACGTGCTCGGCCAGGAACGCGGTGACGACCTGGTACCAGATCTTGGCGTGCTGCGGAGAGAGCACCCAGTGATTCTCCGACGGGAAGTACAGGAACCGGTGCGCCGAGGTGCCGTCGTCGGCGGCCGGCAGGCCGGAGGCGGTCAGCAGCTCGTACCACAGCCGCAGCGCCTCGCCGATCGGCACTCGATAGTCCTTGTCGCCGTGGATCACCAGCATCGGGGTGGTGATCTGCTCGACGAAACGGTGCGGCGAATTCGCTTGTGCCATAGCCGGTGTCATCTCCCGAGCCCAGTAGTAGGCGCCGTCGGTGGTCGGGCCGAACTGGTCGAGCGCCCACAGGCTCGCGTGCGTGACGATCGCCGCGAAGCGGTCGGTGTGGCCGGCCACCCAGTTCGCCATGTAGCCGCCGAACGACCCGCCCATGGCCGCGGTGCGGCTTTCGTCGATGCGTGGGTCGGCCACCGCGGCGTCGACGGCGGCCATCAGATCCTCGTAGGGCGGCCCGCCCCACGCACTCCAGCCGCGCTGGATGAAGTCCTGCCCGTATCCGGTCGACAGTGCGGGATCGGGCAGCAGCACCGCATACCCGCGCGCGGCCATCAGCCACGGATTCCACCGCCAGGACCACACGTTCCAGCTACCCAACGGCCCGCCGTGGATCCACAGCAGCAGCGGCGCAGGCTGCTGTGAGGAGGGCAGCACCAGCCACGACCGCACCGATGTGCCGTCAGCGGCGGTGGCGACGAGCTCGGTCAAGTCACCCGGCAGCTCCGGGGTGTCCACACACGGCAGCTCGGTGATCGTTCCGCCGGGGTCGATGCGCACGGGATGCGGTGGCGCCGCGTAGGAGGTCCGCAGCGCGTAGATGGTGCCGTCCGGCGCGGCGATGACGTTGCTGTAGCTGAAGTCGTCGGCGGTGGCCTGACGGACGTCGCCGTCGAGGCTGACCGCGAAGACCGGGCACCGGCCGTTGTCGTCGGCGGTCACCAGGATCGCCGCGCCGTCGTGCGCCCAGGTCACCGATGCCGGCCACCGGTCCCACCCGGCGGCGAGCTCCAACCAGCGCCCCGACCCTAAACCGAGTTGGCACAACGTGATTCGGGGAGCTTGCTCGGGTGTGGAGGCGGTTTCCCGCGTGAAGGCCACCTGTGTTCCGTCCGGCGATATGGCGGGGTGCTCCAGGTCGGCGAAGCGATCGTCGGCGATCACGGAGCGTTCGCCGGTCTGCAGGTCTATGCGCATCAACACCGACCGCAGTGCCACGCCCGGTGCGGGCACCCGCCAGGTCGCCACCGCGAAGGTGCCGTCCGGGCTGACGGCGAAATCCGCCTCGCCGAGGGCCGGCCCGGGGTTTCGGGTCACGTCGGTGAGCTCGCCGTCGGCGCCGACCCGGAACAGGTGGGTCTGCTCCGGCCCCAGGTCCTTGTCCCAGTGCCGCACCGGATAACCGGTGTGCAGGATCGCGCTAATCTTGTTGTCTCTCCGCAGTTTTCGCAGTCGACGCTCTTCGTCGACGGTGTCCGACGACGGCAGCAGCGGGGCACCGATCACGACCGCGGGTGCGCTGCGCGCCGTGCGCACGGCGGTGATGCCGGCCGGCAGTTCGGCCAGCTGGACGGACTCTCCACCCGCGGCCGGCAGCAGCCACAGCGCGGACGGCGGCTTGTCGTCGTCCTCGGTCGGGCGGACCGCGGTGAACAAGAGATCACCGTCGGCGGTGAACGCCGGTGCGGCTTCGCCTTTCGCACCGCGCGTCAGACGACGCGCCGGGGCCACCCCCGCGGGGTCGAGCTCCCAGAGCGCGGTGACGTATTCGGTCTTGGCGGCGTTGAGTTCGGCGATGGTCGTGACGACGCGCGATCCGTCCGCCGATACCGCCAGCCCGGAAACGCGCGGCAGGGCGATGTAGTCGTCGAGATCGTGGAATGGGCCCGAGGTCATGCCCCGTTGGTAGCACACGCCCCGTAGGTTCATCCCATGGCCGAGATCGCAGTCGTCGGAGCGGGCATTGCCGGACTCGCCACGGCTGCGGCGCTGACCCAGCGCGGTCATTCCGTCACAGTGATCGAAGAACGCACCGACACCAGCTCGGGTGCCGGCATCAGTATCTGGCCCAACGCGCTCGCCGCCCTCGACCACCTCGGCCTCGGTGATCAGGTGCGGGCCGCAGGCGGGCGGATCACCGCGGGTGCCATGCGCTGGAAGGACGGCCGGTGGCTGCGGCGCCCCGCCGGTGAGCGGATCGTCACGGCGTTGGGCGAACCGCTGGTGGTCCTGCAGCGCGCCGCACTACGCGACATCCTCACCGGAGCGCGCGCGGCGGGAACCGTCGTCGACGGGCTGGCGGTCCGCGAGCTGAGCTCCATACCCACCGGGATGCGGCTGCACCTCACGGACTCCTCCACCCGCGACGTCGACGCGGTGGTCGGTGCCGACGGCACCGGTTCGGTGGTGGCCCGCCACCTCAACGGCCCGCTGCCGCACCGCTACGCCGGGTACACGGCCTGGCGCGGGGTCGCGGCGTTCTCCATCGACCCCGACTTGGCGGGCGAGACCATGGGCGCCGGGGCGGAGGTCGGCCACGTCCCGATGGGAGCCGACCGGACGTACTGGTTCGCGACTGAACGCGCTGCGGAGGGCGCGTCGGCGCCACAGGGCGAGCTCGCGTATCTGCGGGCCAAGTTCGGGTCGTGGGCCGCGCCGATCCCCGCGATGCTGGCCGCCACCGAGCCCGCCGGCGTGCTGCGCAACGACCTCTACGACCGCAGCCCCGCCGCACGCTGGGCGGCGGGACCGGTGGTGCTGGTCGGCGACGCCGCCCACCCCATGCGGCCGCATCTGGGCCAGGGCGGCTGTCAGGCGCTGGAGGATGCCGCCGTCCTGGGCGCGTTCGTCGAGCTGTCCCCCGATCTGCCGGCGGCCTTCGCCGCGTTCGCATCGTTTCGCCGCAGCCGAGTGCGAGCGATCGCCAGGGAATCCCGGTTCATCGGCCGGGTGGTCAATCTGCGGCCGGCGGCGTTGAGCGCGCTGGCCAGCCGGGCATCCGTCGTCTTGCCGGAGTTCGTGGTGACCCGCCACTTGGCGTCGATCGCCGCGCGGTCGGCATTCCGGCTGCCCACACGCAACGACGCCCAGCTGGCCTGAGCCGCTGGGCGTCGTCCGCGAGATTTTAGTGGAGTCCGAGGGCGTTGGCGATCGCGCGGCCCGGATCGTGGAAGGCCTGGCACATCTTGTTGAAGTCGATCGACTTGAACGGGCCGCTCATGACATTGGCGCACGCACCGCCCTGAGCCGGGGCGGCACCAGCGGAGACCGGGGTGGCGAACGCCGGGGTGCCGGCGGCCTGACCGCACTTGGGCCATGCGCCCATGCCCTGCTTGCGGGCGACGTTCTCGGCGACCCGGATCTGCTCCTCACGCGATGCGTGGGCGGCGCTGCCGATACCGCCGTTGGCCTTCCAGGTGGCGTCGCTGAACTGCAGGCCACCGGAGAACCCGTTGCCGGTGTTGGCGGCCCAGTTGCCACCGGACTCGCACTGTGCGACCGCGTCCCAGTTCACACCGCTGTCTGCACTGGCATTTCCCATGCTCAGAACGAATCCGGCGAGGGCAAGCGCTCCGGAGATGACTGCGAGGGTGACGATCCTGCGCAAAGTGCTCATTGGTGTGTCCCTTCCCGACAAAGGGGGCACTGGTGTGCCGCTGTGATGTGAATCGCAGCTCGTGATGCATTTGTTACGGGCGCGTCGATTGATTTCTCTGAGAAATTTGATAAGGAAGTGGCCCAAGAAATAAGGGTGGCGCCGGATCCTCGATCCGGCGCCACCCTTAAGAGAGCTGAATCAGCCGCGTCGGCCGCACACCGGCCAGGCGCCACGGCCCTGGCTACGCAGGACGTTCTCCGCCACGCGGATCTGCTCCTCGCGCGAAGCCTGGTGCGGCGAGCCCGAACCACCGTTGGCGCGCCAGGTGCCCAAGGTGAACTGCAGGCCGCCGTAGTAGCCGTTACCCGTGTTGATCGCCCAGTTGCCGCCGGACTCGCACGCTGCGACCGCGTCCCAGTTCATTCCGTCGGCCGAAGCGGTGCCGGTGCCGATGGTCAGGGGAGCGATGACGGCTGCGCCACCGATGGCGGCCATGCCGAGAGAGCGAGCGAGTGTCTTGCGGACGTTGTTCAACGGTTTTCCTTTCGCCGCGCACGCGCCAACAACCGGTCCGTCGTTTCCGACGGTGCAGTCCTTCACGGACATCCGGAATTCGGGTCGCGCCGTCTCGGTCGGGCACGACAGCGGCGGCCGGCATCACCGCGGAATCACTTCACCCGGTGACCCACAGAAGGACCCCTAGGTCCTCCCCGGCCCCGCTCACACGCAGGGTTCAATGTGTGGAGTCATATCTGCAGTTGTTTGCTCCCTAAAGGGATCGGGTAGGACCGTACAAAGCCTCACAAGCGAAGTCACATCAGCGACGCGCTTATCTCGGTCAGATCACGGGATGGTTACGACCGGAAGCTATGAGTTGTCTGTGCAGGTCAGATCGGCATTTCGCGAGCAGGCATTTTGTTGACACGCCCGTAAATTCAGTGACGTTAATCACGCACAATTTGTGGCCTGCGACACAGATTATTGATAACGCAAGGCTTCAGATTTTGCGAAATTCGCAGATCCCAGCAGGCAACCCCGTCCCACCTGCCCCAATGGTCCCGTCATCGCGAAAGTGGTTAGCTAGCAGCCCCGTCGACCACATGGGTCACGTCCCGTGGGGTGGTGTAAGAGCGGTCGCGTGTTCGCGTGAGGCTCTGCGGTAGTCACTATGCCGTGAGTGCTGCTGTGGCGGCAACTGTTTCGGCGTTGTCCTCGCTGCTGGTGTTGAGCAGGGCCAGGGTGGTTTCGGAGAGGTAGCGCTTGTCGGCGACCTGCCATTCATCGTGGGCCTCGACCAGGACCGAGCCGGCCAGACGTAGCAGTGCGGCGGGGTTGGGGAAGACACCGACGACGTCGGTGCGGCGTTTGATCTCCTTGTTGAGCCGTTCCAGGGGGTTGGTCGACCAGATCTTCTTCCAGTGCGGCACAGGGAAATCGGCGAACGCGGTGATGTCCTCGGCGGCCTGGCGCAGCATCGTCTCGACCTTGGGGAACTGGCGGCCGAGCATGCCGGCGATGGTGTCGAGCTGGTCACGGACATGCTCGGCGTCGGGCTGGGCGAAGATCGTGCGGATCGCTGCGGCCACCATCTCCGCCGATCCCTTGGGCACCTGGGCCAGCAGGTTGCGCAGGAAATGCACCCGACATCTCTGCCAGGCCGATCCGATCAGGACCGCCTCGATCGCCGAGCGCAGGCCGGCGTGGGCATCGGAGATTACCAACTGCACCCCGGCCAGGCCGCGGGACTTCAGCGACCGCAAGAACGCCGTCCAGAACGCGCCGTCCTCGCTGTCGCCGACCTCAAAGCCCAGCACTTCGCGCCGTCCGTCGGCGGCCACCCCGGTGGCGATGACCACCGCCTGGGAGACCACCCGGTGATTGACCCGGGCCTTGCAGTAAGTGGCATCGAGGAACACATACGGGAAGCGCTGCTCGCCCAGTGGCCGGTCTCGGAAGGCGCCGACCTCGGTGTCAAGGTCTTTGCAGATTCGGGATACCTCGCTTTTGGAGATCCCGGTATCGGCGCCCAGCGCCTTGATCAGATCGTCGACCTTGCGGGTGGAGGTGCCGTGCAGGTAGGCCTCCATCACCACCGCGAACAGGCACTGATCGACCCGGCGGCGGCGCTCCAACAAAGCGGGGAAGAACGATCCCGAGCGCAGCTTGGGGATGCGTAACTCCAGATCCCCGGCCGTCGTGGACAGCGTGCGCAGCCGTGAGCCGTTGCGCTGGTTGGTGCGGGTCTCGGTGCGCTCGTGAGGCTCGGCGCCGATGTACGCGCTCAACTCCGCCTCGATCAGCGCCTGATAGATCGTCTCCGCAGCTTGCTTGATCCGCTCCCCGGCATCGGCGGTGCGCAGTGCATCAAGCACCTCCAACAAGGCAGACTGGTCCAGGGCCATCGCGATGTTCCTCTCGGTAGTGATCCTTGGTCGTTTCACCACAGAGACTCACGCGATGGCCCTCTTACGTCAGCACCGACACGCCGCCACTACTTACACCACCCCCAGAGACGTGAACACCACATGCAGCCGCGGCTGATTTCTCCGCGCCGACGCAGCGCCGTGCCGGAAGCGCTGGACACCTCGGCGAGATCCATCAAATGCTGTGCGAATTACGTTGCCGCTCAAGCGGTCCTGATATCCGAATCGGGCGCCCGGACCGGCAGCCGAATTCCGGTCTCGATCGAATTCTCGATCGAGACTGCTATCGACGCGAATGCCGATTATCCGGCGATTTGCTGCGCCAGATCGGTCGGCGAATTGACGTTGGCCAGCGACCGACTTTCCGGGATCACGATCCGCTGAGTGACGACCGTGTCCGCCAGCGCGCGCATGCTTCTCTGCCCGGCCGAAACCAAGGCATCGATGTGGTCCGCCAGGTCGGTGCGGTAGATACCGGCCAAGTAATGATCGCGGCCATCCCAGGGCAACACGATGTCGACACCCCGATGAGGCGCGAGTTCGTCGATGACGTCAGTGGACAGAAAAGGCATGTCGACGGCGCAGACGAAGGCACGCTCCACCCCGGCCGCGGCGGCGGCCCGAAGCCCGCGTCCGGTGGCCAACAGCGGTCCCACGCCCCGCACCTCATCACGCAACACCTGCGCGTTCAGCGCGGGCAGCGCCTGACCGGGTGCGGCGATCACGAACACCGGCGTACAGCGGGAGCTCAGCACGGCGACGGTGTACTCGACCATCGTGGTGCCGCCGTCGGGATGCGGCAGCGTGGCTTTGTCCCGGCCCATGCGCCGCGACGCCCCACCAGCCAGTACTACGGCGGCCAGCGGGGCGGGCGTGCTCACGGGTGCGTCTGGGCCCGGTTAGTCGACGGTCCAGGTGTCGCGGCCACGCAGCAGCGATTGCAGCGCATGCCGGCCGTGCTGGGTGGCCTCGCGCGCCAGGCGAACCTGGTCGCGGGCGGCGTCGTCGTACGTCGGCCGGTTGACCTGACGGAAGACACCCATCACGGTGTGCTCGAGGTTCTGGTCGCTCAGCCGCGACAGCGCGAACGCGTACGCGGAGTCCGCGATCGTCGCGTCGTGCACCACGATGTCGGAGGCCGCCACGTCGGCGGTCTTCGCGACGTCCAGCCCGAATCCGGTCCTGACCACGCAGTACTCGCCGTTTGCGCCGAACGTGACCGGCTCGCCCTGGCGGACGTTGATGATCCGCTCCTCGGCGCCTTCCTTGCGAAGCAAGTCGAAGGAACCGTCGTTGAAGATCGGGCAGTCCTGCATGATCTCGACCAGCGCGGCGCCGCGGTGCTCGGCAGCCGCCTTCAGCACCTCGGACAGGCCCTTGCGGTCGGAGTCCAGCGCCCGGCCGACGAACGTCGCCTCGGCGCCCAGCGCCAGCGAGACCGGGTTGAACGGATGATCCAGCGAGCCCATCGGGGTGGACTTGGTGACCTTGCCGACCTCGGAGGTCGGTGAGTACTGGCCCTTGGTCAACCCGTAGATCCGGTTGTTGAACAGCAGGATCGTGATGTTGACGTTGCGGCGCAGCGCATGGATCAGGTGGTTGCCACCGATCGAGAGGGCGTCACCGTCACCGGTCACCACCCACACCGACAGATCCGGCCGGGCCAGCGCCAAGCCGGTGGCGATGGTCGGGGCGCGACCATGGATCGAGTGGAAGCCGTAGGTCTCCAGGTAGTACGGGAAGCGGCTCGAGCAGCCGATGCCGCTGATGAACGCGATGTTCTCCCGGCGCAGACCCAGATCCGGCAGGAAGTTGCGGATCGTGTTCAGGATGACGTAGTCCCCGCAACCGGGGCACCAGCGGACCTCCTGGTCACTGGTGAAGTCCTTGGCCTTCTGCGGCTCGTCGGTGGTCGGCACCCACGCCGTCTTGGACACACTCGGTGCCAGCAGGTCCGAGCCGATCAGGTCAGTCATGCGTTCACTCCCGCGCCAACATCTGTGCCGGTACTCACGGTAGCTGCCGCAAGCCTGGCGAATTTCGCTTTGTCGCTTTCCTTTTCAGCCAGCGTCCCGTCGAGCGCGGCATCGATGATGCCTTCCAGCTCGTCGGCCAGGAACGCCATGCCCTCCACCTTGGTGACCGACTGGACGTCGACCAGATACGTGCCGCGCAGCAGCAGCGCCAGCTGGCCGAGGTTCATCTCCGGGACCACCACGTTCGGGTACTTGCGCAGTACCTCGCCGAGGTTGGCCGGCAGCGGGTTGAGGTGCCGCAGGTGCGCCTGGGCGACCTTGATGCCGCGTCGACGCGCCCGTCGGCATGCTTCACCGATCGGCCCGAACGAGCTTCCCCATCCGAGGATCAGCAACTCGGCATCACCGGTCGGGTCGTCGACGGTGATGTCGGGCACCGTGATGCCGGCGATCTTGGCCTGCCGCAACCGGACCATGAGGTCGTGGTTGGCGGGCTCGTAGGAGATGTTGCCGGACCCGTTGGCCGACTCCAGACCGCCGATGCGGTGCTCCAGCCCGGGCGTGCCCGGAACCGCGAACTGGCGAGCCAGCGTCTCCGGGTCGCGGGCGTAAGGCTGGAATGGCTCGCCGGCCTTGGCGTGGTTGGACTCGATCGGCTCGAATTCGCCGATGTCCGGGATGCGCCACGGCTCTGAGCCGTTGGCGATCGCGCCATCGGACAGCAGGATCACCGGCGTGCGGTAGGTCAGCGCGATGCGGGCGGCCTCGATGGCCACCTCGAAGCAGTCCGACGGGGTGCTGGCGGCCAGCACAGCCACCGGCGATTCGCCGTTGCGGCCGAACATCACCTGCAGCAGATCGGCCTGCTCGGTCTTGGTCGGCAGGCCGGTGGACGGCCCGCCACGCTGCACATCGATCACCAGCAGCGGCAGCTCTGCCATCATGGCCAGGCCGATGGCCTCGGACTTCAGCGAGATGCCCGGGCCCGACGTGCTCGTCACGCCCAGCGCGCCGCCGTAGGACGCGCCGATCGCGGCGCCGACGCCGGCGATCTCGTCCTCGGCCTGGAAGGTCAGGACGTTGAAGTTCTTGTGCTTGGACAGCTCGTGCAGGATGTCCGACGCCGGGGTGATCGGGTAGGTGCCGAGCACCACCTGGGTGTCGGCGAGCTGACCGGCGGCGATCACGCCGTAGGCCAGGGCCGTGTTGCCGGAGATCTGCCGGTACTCGCCCGGGGCCAGCTTGGCCGGGGAGATCTCGTAGGTGGTGCCGAACGCCTCGGTGGTCTCGCCGTAGTTCCAGCCCGCCTTCAGCGCGAGGACATTGGCCTCGGCGACATCGGGCTTGCGGGCGAACTTCTCCCGGATGAACGTCTCGCTGGTCTCGATCGGCCGGCCGTACATCCACGACAGCAGCCCGAGCGCGAACATGTTCTTGGCGCGCTGGCCGTCCTTCTTGGTGGCGCCGATCGCCTCGACGGCACCGAGGGTCAGCGTGGTCATCGCAACGGCCTGCACGACGTAGTCGTCGAGCTCACCGGTTTCGAGCGGGTTGTTCTCGTAGCCGACCTTCGCGAGGTTGCGCTTGGTGAACTCGTCGGAGTTCGCGATCACCAGACCACCGCGCGGCAGGTCGCCGATGTTGGCCTTCAGCGCCGCGGGGTTCATCGCGACCAGCACGTCGGGGCGGTCACCGGCGGTGAGGATGTCGTAGTCGGCGATCTGGATCTGGAAGGACGAGACGCCGGGGAGCGTGCCCTGTGGCGCGCGGATCTCGGCGGGGTAATTCGGTTGGGTCGCAAGGTCATTGCCGAACAGCGCGGCCTCAGAGGTGAAGCGGTCACCGGTCAGCTGCATGCCGTCGCCGGAGTCACCGGCGAACCGGATGACGACCTTTTCGAGCTTCTGCCGGTTACCCGTAGCTCCGTTGCCGTTCGGACCCACGTGCCCGCCTTTCGTCCTGTCCCGCCGGGCGTAGATTCAGCGTCGCTGTCAGCTGGACGCGCCGACGGAATCGACAGCCCAGGAGTTGCTGTCACTCGCAGTACCGATTATTGCACTTTCTTAGGCAAGCCCTACCGCGCCTCGCGAGTGACACGCCGCGCGGCCTGCGCCGAAGTCACAGCTCACAGACATGATCGACCGCCGCACGAGACAAAAGTGTGTCGTTCGTCACTCTTCGAGAACGGCATTCTCTAAGAGAAGTGGCTACTGGCGAGTAGCTCTCAGTTGCGGCGCGCCCCCAGGCGTTTTTCGAGTTCACCGGCGACCAGTTCGCTGGCTTTTTCGGCCGCGACACTCGGGTCGGCACCGGCGGCCCGGTTTGCCACGTAACAGGTGGTGAACATGTCACCGGCGCCGGTCGTCTGCACGCCGTCGACTCGCCACGCGGCTGGCACCCGCACGCGGGTGTCACCCGTATAGATGTCACAGCCCTCGGAGCCGTAGGTGACCAGGATTTCGGGCACGCCCAGGCGCGCCGCGGTCGATTCGTCGAAGGGTCCGTCGGCGACGATGACGGCCTCGTCCTCGGCGAGCTTGAGGATGGACAGGTGCGCCAGCAGCTCTGGCGGGTAATGGCGGTCGACCACCAGCGGTCCGAGCCGATCGGCGCGAACCAGGCCCTGGCCGTCATAGGCCACCCGGTGACCGCGCTCCGCCAGCAGCGCCAGCGTCTCGGCGGGGAAGTCGGTACGCAGCAGAGGCGCCAGGTGAATCCACGTCGTCTCCGGATCCGCCGCTTCCACCTCCGCCGCGCTCCACACCGGGCCGATAGCCTCCACCGACATCCGGCGATGATCGACGTCCTCATAATCCAGCCGGAACGCGCTCGTGCACTCCGCGGGCAGGATCCGGATCAGCGAGCCGAACCGGTCGAGCAGCGGCTCGAACAGCGCGTGGTCCTCGTCGGCGGCCAAGGCGACGATCCCGCCCGGTCCCCCGGTGGCCGCCACGGCCACCCCGGAGAACGACGCACACCCGCCCGGGGTCTTCGGCCCGCCGTTGATCACGTCGACGGCCAGATTGCCCAGCACGGTGACACCGGCAACGAGCTCGGCGCGGTGTCGTGCCACGGATCGTTCTCCTCTATCTTTTGCGGGTTCAGGCGATTTCTATCGTCGCCGTCGGCGCGGAATGCTAGTCGCGGTTTCTTCGAATCGACGACTCGGCGAGCTCAGCCCGGCAGGTTGTACGGGGTGATCACCTGGATCGGGACGGGTCGGGCGGCCTCGCTCGGTAGCGCGCGGTGCTGCTGCAGAATCAGCCGCATCGCCTGCCGGGCGTCGGCGCGCAGATCGTTGTGCAGCACCGCCGAAATCCGACCGTCGCGCAACAGCCTGCGGTTGTCGGCGTCGAGGTCGTGGGCGATGAAGACTCTGCAGACTCGTCCCAATTGTTCGAACGCCGCCAGCGTCGCGGTGTTGCCGCCGCCGACGGAATACACGGCCGCCACGTCGGGGTGACGCTCGAGCGCGTCGACCACCAGACGTTCGATGGTGGCGTCGATCCCGTCGCTGTCACTGACCTCGACAATGCCGCGCCCGGATTTGCGCAGCCCCGTGCGGAATCCGACCTCGCGTTCGGCCTCACCCCGAAACACCGTGCGGCTCAACGTGATCAGCACGTCGCCGGACCTCTCGCCGAGCCACTGGTCCATCAGGTAGGCCGCGGTGACTCCGGCCCCGTGGTTGTCGATGCCGACGTAGGCGCAGCGCGCACTTGCCGGGACGTCGGTCGCGTAGGTCACCACCGGAACGCCACTGGCCACCAGCCGGTCGACGGCCTCGGCCACCTCGGGTTCGTCCTGCGCCTTGAGGACGACCCCGTGACTGCCCTTGATCCGGGCGAGGGTTTCCACCATCTGGTCCGTCGACCCGGACTCCCACAGGTGAAAACGGGCGCGCAGCATGGCCGGTGCGAACGCGGGCAGCTCGGCCTCGACCGCGGCACGGAAGGCATCGGAGAACCGCTGGGGCGTCTGCATCACCACGTCGAGCAGGAAACGGCGCCCGTTGAGCCGCAACTGCGATTGCTGCTTCTCGAGATCGTCGATCGCCTGCAGCACCTCGGCGCGGGTGGCCGCTCGGACCCCGGGCCGGTCGTTGAGCACCCGGTCGACGGTCGCCTCGGACAACCCGGACTGCTGGGCGATCTCGCGGACCTTGAAGCGGTGCGCCATGTTTCGCACTCTACGGCTCTGATGGCTTTTTGATGGGTTTCTGGTGTTGATTGCGGTTTGGATCACAGCAAGACTTGCCGCATGGTCGAGGTGAGTGAACGGGCGCAGCCGTGGTTGAGCGAGGCGGCATTTCAGCTCGACGAGCTGCGGACGCTCACCGAGCGAGACACTGATCTGAGTGCCTACCCGCACGCCGCCGAAGTGCGACAGAACGTGCTGGTGTACTCCGCCGCCGAGATGGCGCGCGCCGACCGGCGGGCGTTGCAGGCCGAACTCATCACGGCGCTGGCCGAGGGACCCGGCGTGGTCGTCTTCGCGGGTGCGTTCCCGGCCCCGGTCGTCGATGCCGCGAGCGCGGCATTTTCGGCGCTGATCGCCGATCAGCGGCGGACCGGCGGCGCGGCCGGTGACCATTTCGGCGCGGCGGGCGCCAATGACCGGGTGTGGAACGCCGCCCAGAAACTCGCGCTGCACTCCCCCGAGGTCTACGCCGACTACTACGCCAACGACCCGCTGGCCCTGGTCTGCCAGGCCTGGCTCGGCCCGCGGTACCAGGTGACCTCTCAAGTCAATGTCGTGAATCCCAGTGGCGCCGCGCAGGTTCCGCACCGTGACTACCATCTCGGGTTCGTCGCACCCGGCCAGCTCACCGACTACCCCGCGCACGTGCACCGGCTGTCGCCGACGCTGACTCTGCAGGGCGCGGTCGCGCACACCGACATGCCACTGGAGAGCGGGCCGACCATGCTGCTGCCGTATTCGCAGCTGTTCGAGGGCGGCTACGTCGCGTTCAACCGTCCGGAGTTCATCGATTACTTTGCCGCACACCATGTTCAGATACCGTTGAGCAAGGGCGACGCGGTGTTCTTCAATCCCGCGCTCTATCACGGCGCGGGCGCCAACACGTCCGCTGATGTGCGCCGGATGGCCAATCTGTTGCAGATCTCCTCGCCGTTCGGCCGGGCGATGGAAGCACTGGACCGGACCGCGATGGTGCGTGCGGTGTACCCCGCGCTGCGGGCCATGAAGCTTGCGGGCCGATCGCCGGCGGAGGTGCTCAACGCCGTGGTGGCCACTGCCGAGGGCTATCCCTTCCCCACCAACCTGGACCGCGATCAGCCGATCGGAAGTTTGGCGCCGCCAAGCCAAGTCGACGTCGTGCTGGCCGCACTGGCCGACGACCTGACCCCCGAAGCACTCGACGTCGCGCTGCGCGACCAGAACGAACGGAGAATTCCATGACGACACTCGGTGTCATCGGCCTCGGCCGGATCGGTGCCTTTCACACCGACACACTGAGTCAACTCGACGGCGTCGACGGACTCGTCGTCACCGACGAGCGTCCCGATGTCGTCGCCCAGGTTGCGACGAAATACGGTGTGCGATCCGTCGATTCGGTCGAGGCCTTGCTGGCGGCCGGTATCGACGGCGTCGTCGTCTCGGCGGCGACCCCGGCGCACGCCGAACTGACGCTCGCCGCCGTCGAACGCGGGTTGCCCACGTTCTGCGAGAAGCCGGTGGCCTCCACCGCCGCCGAGAGCGCCAGAGTCGCCACCGCGATCGCGCGAGCCGGCGTGCCGGTGCAGATCGGCTATCAACGCCGGTTCGACGCCGCGTTCGCCGCGGCCAAGGCCGCCGTCGACACCGGTTCCCTGGGCCCGCTGCACACCGTCCGCAGCACCACGATGGATCCCGCTCCCCCGCCGATGGACTACATCGCCGGCTCCGGCGGCATCTTCCGCGACTGTGCGGTCCACGATTTCGACACCGTCCGCTGGATCACCGGGCAGGAAGCCGTCGAGGTCTACGCCACCGGAACCGTGCAGGGCGATCCGCTGTTCGCCGACTACGAGGACGTCGACACCGCGGCGGTGGTGGTCCGGTTCGAGGGCGGCGCGCTCGGGGTCATCTCCAACGCGCGCTACAACGGCCGCGGCTACGACTGCCGGCTGGAGGTACACGGGTTCAACGACACCATCGTCGCCGGCTGGGACCAGGGCGTTCCGGTGCGAAACGCCGACGCCCGCAACGACTTTCCCACCGGGCAGCCGCACCACTTCTTCATGGACCGCTTCACCGAGGCGTTCCGCACCGAACTCAGCGGATTCGTCGACGTTGTCAAGGGCGGCCCGGTGCGCGGGGCCACCGTGGCCGACGCCGTCGAGGTCGCCTGGATCGCCGAAGCCGCCACCGAGTCGCTGCGTCGCGGCCGGCCCGTTCGTATCAAGGAGGTACGCCAGTGAAGATCGCCGGAGCCCCGATTTCGTGGGGTGTGTGCGAAGTGCCGGGGTGGGGCTATCAGCTCGACCCGGAGCGGGTGCTGTCCGAAATGGGTCAGGCCGGCCTATCGGCCACCGAGCTCGGCCCGGAGGGTTTCCTGCCCGCCGAGCCGGGCGAGCTGACTGCCGTGCTGAATCGACACGGCCTGAGCTGTGTCGGCAGCTTCGCGCCGGTGGTGCTGCACGACGCCGGCCACGACCCGGTTCCCGACGTTACCGGTGTGCTGGATTCCCTTGTGGCCGCGGGTGGTTCGATGCTCGTGCTCGCCGCGGCCACCGGCACCGACGGCTATGACTCGCGGCCCGACCTGGATGACGACCAATGGTCGACGCTGCTGACCAATCTCGACCGGCTGGCGGCCGCTGCCGCCGAGCGCGGCATCACCGCGGTGCTGCACCCCCATGTGGGCACGCTTGCCGAGACCGGCGAGGAGGTGGCCCGGGTGCTGGCCGGGTCGACGATCTCGCTGTGCCTGGACACCGGGCACCTGCTGATCGGCGGCACCGACCCACTGCAGCTGGCCCGCGCGGTGCCCGGCCGGATCGCGCACACCCATCTCAAAGACGTCGACGCGGCGCTGGCCGCACGGGTGCAATCCGGCGAGCTGACCTACACCGAGGCGGTGGCCCAGGGCATGTACACCCCGCTGGGCACCGGTGATGTCGATATCGCCGGCATCGTTGCGACATTGCGGGACAACGGCTTCGACGGGTGGTTTGTGCTCGAGCAGGACACCATCCTGGACGGTGAGCCCAGCGGCCAAGGCCCGCTGCGCGATGTGCTGGCCAGCGTCGCCTACCTGCAGAAGGTCGCCGGCGGCGTGCCTGCATGAGTCTGCGCATCGGCGTGCTCGGCGCCTCCCGCATCGCCGAGCAGGCGATCGTCGGGCCGGCCCGCGAGTTGGGGCACCGGCTCACGGTGGTGGCCGCCCGCGATCCGCAGCGCGCCCGCCGGTTCGCCGACGCGTACGGCGTGGAGCGGGTCGCGGCCGGCTATGCCGACGTGATCGAGGACCCGCACGTCGACGTCGTCTACAACCCTCTGGCCAACGCCCTACACGCGCCGTGGAACCTGGCCGCGATCAAGGCCGGCAAGCCGGTGCTCACCGAAAAGCCGTTCGCGCGCAACCACACCGAGGCATACGACGTCGCCGAGGCGGCGGGGGCTGCGGGTGTCAGCGTGCTGGAGGGTTTCCACTACCTGTTCCATCCTGTGACGCAGCGGATGTTCGAGCTGGCGGTCGGCGGCGAGCTCGGCGAGATCCGCCACGTCGAGGTGCGGATGGCGATGCCGGCACCCGAAGCCGGTGACCCGCGCTGGTCGCTGGAGCTGGCCGGCGGGGCGCTGATGGACCTCGGCTGCTATGGCCTGCACATCATGCGTCAGCTCGGCGCCCGCGGCCTTGGCCGTCCGTCGATCACTGCCGCCCACGCCTCGCAGCACAGTCCCGGCGTCGACGAGTGGTGCGATGTCGAGCTGCGCTTCCCATCCGGCGCCACCGGCTGCAGCGCCAATACCATGACGGCAGAGGCGTATTCGTTCACCATCAAGCTCGTCGGCACCAAAGGTGACGCCCTGGCCCACGACTTCATCAAGCCCCACACCGATGACCGCGTCACCATCCGCACGCCGGGCGGAACCAGCGTCGAACACCTGGGCACTCGCCCGTCATACACCTACCAACTCGAGGTGTTCGCCGCCCACGTCCTCCACGGCGAAGCGCTGCCCATCGGTATCGAGGACGCCGTGCAGAACATGCACTACGTGGACGCCGCCTATCGCGCGGCGGGTATGTCGCCGCGCTGACACTTCTGCGGCGGGCCGCCATCGGGCACGATGGCAGACATGCCGCAATCCTTTCCCGACGGCCACTGGGGACGAGAAGACATCTCCCCGCTGTTCAAGCCGGTGTTCGCCCTCGCCTCGACCGCGGCGGGGTCGCGGTTCATCAGGGCTCTCGTGCCGATGGATCGTCGCGTGCTGCGGGCCACCAAGGGCAAGTACACCTTGTTCGGCCCGACCTCGATGCCTGAACTGTTGCTGACCACGACGGGCCGCAAGTCCGGCCAGCCGCGGCTGTCGGCGCTGAGCTATCTGCGCGACGGCGACAGCCTGTTGGTGCTGGGCAGCACTTCGGCCAGCAGCATCACCCGGCGTGGACTCTGAATCTGCTCGCCAACCCGAAGGCCACCGTGGCCATCAACGGCACCGAGATCCCGGTGACCGCAGCCTTGTTGACGGGTGCGGAGCGCGATGCCGCACTTGCGCGCTTCCTGGCCTACCCGATGTATCAGGCCTATCGCACCCGGACCGACCGGGAGCTGCGGCTGTTCGCGCTGACGCCCCGCTGACTCAGCGGCCGAGCTCGTGCGACAGTGCCTCGAGCTCGTCACCGCCGGCCATCTGCTGGGTCAGGTGCTCCAGCGTGATCTCGTCGTAGGCGCAGTCCAGCTTCTGGCGGCCACGGTTGAGCAACACGAAGTGGTCACCGACCATGTGCGCGTGGTGCGGATTGTGGGTGATGAACACGACGCCGAAGCCGGCCTCTTTGGCGGCGGTGATGTATTTGAGCACCACGCCGGACTGCTTGACGCCGAGCGCGGCGGTCGGCTCGTCGAGGATCAGTACTCGCGCGCCAAAGAACACCGCACGGGCGATCGCCACGCACTGGCGCTGACCGCCGGACAGTGAGCCGATCGGCACGTCGACGTCGGGCAGGTCGATGCCCATCTTCGACAGCTCGGTCAGCGTGGTGGCCCTCATCGCGTTGGAGTCCAGCGCCCACGGGAAGCTCTTTTTGCGAATCTCCTGTCCCAAGAAGAAGTTTCGCCACACCGGCATCAGGGGGACGACGGCGAGGTTCTGGTACACCGTGGCGATGCCCTTGTCCAAGGCGTCGGCGGGTGAGGTGAACCTCGTGGGTTCGCCGTCGACCAGCAGCTCGCCTTCGGTCTGCTGGTGCAACCCCGCGATGATCTTGATCAGCGTGGACTTGCCCGCGCCGTTGTCACCGAGGATGCCGGTCACCTCACCGGCGTGCACACGCAGCGAGATGTCCTTGAGCGCGGTGATGTTGCCGTAGGTCTTGCAGACGTCTTTCAGCTCGACGAGCGGCACCTTGCCGCCGGACGGCGCTTCTTCGGTGGGACGGTCCATGGTCGCGGTCACTCTTCTCTCACCTCTTGGCGGCGTAGTTACGGAAGGCGTTGTTGGCGATCACCGCGAACAGCAGCATCGCGCCGAGGAAGAACTTGAACCAGTCGGGGTTCCAGCCCGCGTAGACGATGCCCTGGTTGGTCATACCGAAGATGAACGCACCGATGGCGGCCCCGACGGCGGTGCCATACCCACCGGTCAGCAGGCAGCCACCGATGACCGCGGCGATGATGTAGAAGAACTCGTTACCGATGCCCTGGCCGGACTGCACCGTGTTGAACGCGAACAGCAGATGCATGCCGACGAACCAGGCGCAGAAGCCGACGAACATGAACATCCCGATCTTGACCTTGGTCACCGGAACACCCACCGCGCGAGCGCTTTCCGCGTCACCGCCGACCGCGAAGATCCAGTTGCCGATCTTGGTCTTGAACAGCACCCAGGTGGCCACCGCGGTGAAGACCAGCCACCACACGACCGTGATGCGAATGCTCACACCGAACAGGGTGAACGATGAGGCGAACACCTTCTGCGCGGAATCCCAGCCTTCCATGTCGTTCACGCTCTGCGTGGCCACCTGCCCGGCAAGGAGTTTGGTGACGGCGAGGTTGATGCCGGCCAGCATGAAGAAGGTGCTCAGCGTGATGAGGAACGACGGAATCTTGGTCTTCATCACCAGGAAGCCGTTCAAGAAGCCGACTCCCAGCGCCAGGATCAGCGCCAGGCCGGCGCCCGCCCACAGATTGAGGTGCAGATTGTAGGACAGCATCGACGCCGCCAGCGAGCTGAAGGTCACCGCGACTCCGGTCGACAGGTCGAACTCACCGCCGATCATCAGGACGGCGACGCCACAGGCCATGATCCCGATGGTCGAGCTGGCGTACAGCACGGTGGCCAGTGACGAGGCCTGCCGGAAGGGATCGGCAACGATCAGGAAGAAGACGAAGATCCCGACGGCACCGATACCCGCCCCCATCTCCGGCCGAATCAGCAGGCGCTGCAGGCGATTCCGCTCCTTGACCCGTTCGTCACGAACGACCTTGTGATCGCCGACCTCGAGATCTGCTTGCGTAGTCATTGCTCTTCTCCGCCGATCGCTACCGGGTTCCGCCCTTGGCCAATTCGGCCACGGCGTCGATGTTGGACTTGTCGATGAAGGACGGCCCGGTCAGGGTCGCCTGACCGCCACCGATCAGGTTCTTGTTGTTCAGGAACAACCACAGCGAGTCGATCGCGAGGTAGCCCTGAAGGTAGGGCTGCTGATCGACAGCCCACTGGACGTCGCCCTTCTTGATGGCATCGACGAGTGCGGCGTTGGTGTCGAAGGTGACGATATTGGCCTTGCTGTTGGCGTTGTTCTTGGAGACCACGGCGGTCAGCGCGATCGGTGCACCCAGCGCGACGACGGTGTCGATCGACGGATCCTGCTGCAGCTTGGCGGTGATCGTCGACTCGACCGACGGCATGTCCTTGCTGTTGACGTTCAACAATTCGGTCTGGCCCTTGAAGCCCTGGGTGACGCCCGCGCACCGGGCTTCCAGAGAGACCTGACCCTGCTCTTGAATCACGCAGAGCGCCTTCTTCGCGCCGTCGGCGGTCAGGCGCTCACCCGCGGCGACCCCGGCCAGCTTCTCGTCCTGACCGAAGTACTCCTGGACGCCCATCGACTTCCAGTTGTCGAACCCGGAGTTGAACGCCACCACCGGAATGCCCTTCGCCTCGGCCGCCTTGACCGCGGGCGCCATCGCGTCCGGCTTGGCCAGCGTGACGGCGATGCCCTTGACGCCGCTGTCGATCGCGCTCTGAACCAGGTTGGCCTGGTTCGGCGCCTCAGGGTCGTTGGAGTAACGCAGCTCGATGTTGTCCTTCTTGGCTGCGGTCTCGGCGCCCTTGCGGACCAGGTCCCAGAACGAGTCACCGGGTACCTCGTGGGTGATCATCGCGACGGTGAAACGCGGGGTATCGACGGTGCCGCCGCCCGAACCGCTGCCATTGCCCCGCGGTTTACCGCCGGTGGCAGAGCAGGCGGCCAACCCGATCACGAGCGCGCTCACGCCTGCCACGGCCGCTAGCCGATTGAATCTCATGCCGACTCCTTGTCCTCATCGCACACGACACGCCTTGCCTCGATGTAATACGGCTCACAGCAGAAAGTCAAGACTTTGTTAGGACATTCGGACTGCAGGTCAAATGTTAGGGTGCTGCCATGACCGACTTCGACCTCGCCGTTTGCGCCGAGATGGTGTTCCGCGACCTGCCGATTCTCGAGCGGGTGCGGCGCATCGACGCACTCGGCTTCGCGGTGGAGATCTGGAGCTGGCACGGCAAGGACCTGGCCGCGCTGGCCGCCACCGGTGCACGGTTCTCCTCGATGACCGGCTACCTGCACGGCGACCTGATCGACCCGGCGAGCGCCGACGAGGTGGTGCAGACCGCCGAGCTCAGCATCAAAGCCGCTGAGACACTTGGTGTGCCGCGGCTCAACCTGCACACCGCCGAACTCGTCGACGGTCAGGCCGCCCGCCCGCGGCAGCGGGCCACCGGACAGATGTGGCTGACCGCCCAGCGCACACTGGAACGGATCGGTGAACTCGGCGCGAAGGCCGGCGTCACGTTTTGCGTGGAGAATCTGAACACGATCGTCGACCATCCCGGGGTCCCGCTGGCCCGCGCCAAGGACACGCTGGCGCTCATCGAGGGCGTCGACCACCCGAACGTCAAGATGATGTTGGATCTCTATCACGCGCAAATCGGCGAGGGGAACCTCGTCGAGCTGGTCCGCCGCTGCGGCCCGGCGATCGGCGAGATCCAGGTCGCCGACGTCCCCGGCCGCTGCGAACCGGGCACCGGTGAGATTTACTACCCCGCGATCGCAACGGCATTGCGCGACATGGGTTATCGCGGCACGATCGGCCTCGAGGCATGGGCGTCCGGGGACAGCGACGAGGCACTGAGGGCATTCCGCGCCGCCTTTTCCTGACTCAGTAGCGCGCCCACCGGACGATGACGGTCCCGTCGCCGCCGACCAGGATGCCGCGGCGCTGCATGGTGATCTCGACGTGGTGATCGGCCGCGGCGATGCGCCGCGCCGGCCCGCCCACCAGTTTGGGGCTCGTGGTCAGACACAACTCGTCGATCTCGTTGTCCGACACCAGCTGTGAGAACAGTGTGGGTCCACCTTCGACGAGCACCCGATGCAACCCCAGCGCACCAAGCCCCTCCCGGATCGCGGCCGACGCGACCCGCCCGTCCGCGATCTCGATGACGTGTGCCCGGGATTGGGTGAGGACACGCCGGGCGTCCGCGTCCGCGCTCGCGGACACGAACACCACTGGCGGTGCCACCGCATTGCTCAGCACCGCGGGCGGGACGACACCGCGACTGGACACCACGGCCACCGGCAACCCGGCGGCCAACCCGCGCGACAGCCGCCAGGCCTGAGCATCCGGGCCCAATGCAAGGTTCTCGTACGGCTTGGACTTCGCCGTCGTCGCGCCAACCAGCACCACATCGGCGACCTCACGCAGCTGGCCGAACACCCGCCGATCGGTCGGTGTGCCGAGCTTGCGCCCAGAACCCTCGAGCGTCACCGCGCCGTCGATGCTGGCGATGAAGTTGGCGCGGAACAGCGGATGCTGCAACCCGTCCGGGTACGCGAGGAGGTCGCGCAACCCGTCGTCGGTCAGCGACTCGGCCTCGTGCACTGTCGAATGCGGTGTTCCGGCAAGGGCGGTCATAGCGGCACGCTCACATCACCTCGAACCGGAAGCGCCGTACGGGTGGCGCGTTGTCGTTCGACCAGGAACAGTGCGGTCACTCCGCCCAACGCGGCGGCGACCGCCGGCAGCACCATCGACAGCGACATGGCCCCGGCCACCGAGGGTCCGCCGGCGAGAAGGGCCGCGGTCAACGCGGCGACACTGGCACTGGACAGCGCCGCGCCAAGGTGCCTCGCCGTATTACACAAAGCCGATCCGGCGCCCGCGAGCTCCGCGGGCAACGCACGAGATGCGATGACCGCCAACGGTTCCCAGGTGAAGGCACCAGCCGCACCCACCGTCGCCAGCGGTAGCACCAGCTGCCACACCGGCGTGTTGGGCGCCATCTCCAGCGCCAGCCAGAACAACGCGACCGCCAGCAGTGCGAATCCGATGATCACGACCGGGCGGGGATCCACGCGGTCGACGACCATCCCGACCACGGGCGCCAGGCCAACGGTCGCAACAGCCATCGGCGCGGTGAGCAGCGCGGCGCGCACCGGCGAAAGCCCATACGCCTCTTCGAGAAAGATCATCAGCGGCACCACGAACGCCACGAAGGCGAAACTGACCAGAGCAATGCCGGCATTGGACAGAATGAAGTTCCGATGACGGACCAGCCCCAGCGGAATCAATGGTTCGTTCGGGTTGATCGCCTGCCAACCGAAGAAGGCCACGAGCAACGCCACCCCACCGACGAGTGCGAGCCCGATCAATGGCGACCAGCTGTCGCGCTGGCCCTCCTGCAGCCCGAACACGATGAGGCCGATACCGGCGCTCGACAGCAGCACCCCGAGGACGTCCATAGGCAGACGGCGGCCGGGCAGCGCCGGGACGAGCCACACCGCAAGCCCGAACCCGAGTGCGCCGATCGGGGCGTTGATGAAAAAGATCCACCGCCAGCCCAACTCGTCCATGAGCACACCACCGAGGATCGGCCCGGTGAACAGGCCCAGCCCCGTGGTGGCGCCCCAGACGCTCATCGCCATGCCGCGCCGCTCGGCGGGGAACATGCGGGTGATCGCGGTGAAGATCTGCGGGGCCAGCAGCGCCGCACCCGCACCCTGGACGACACGCGCCGTGGTCAGCATTCCGATCGACGACGCCAGCCCACACCACACCGACGACACGCTGAAGATCGCCAACCCGACCAGATAGACCTGCTTGGGCCCGAACCGGTCACCGAGCCGGCCACCGATCAGCAGCAGCGCCGCGAATGCCAGTAGATAGCCGCTCGTCGCCCATAGGACCGAGCCGTAGTCGACGTCGAAGTCGTCCTTGAGGACCGGGTTGGCCACCGCGACGACGGTCGAATCCACAACGATCAGAAACAGCCCGACCATCAGTGCCCACAGCGCGCGGAACGAGCGGCTCTCTGTCACTGTCCCCCCGCCGATTCGACGCAGCCGGAAAGTGGAATTGTCACACGCGTCGGGCGAGTTAGCCGATCAAATCAAAATTCTCGAATCATCAACGCCGCGAGCGGGTTTCGATGTCCAATCGGCCGGTATTTGCCATGTGCGCAAATCTGTCGTCATTGTGCACCGTGGCCCGCTCATTTTAGGATCGGGAGCAGTTCGCCGAAACTGTCAGCGGTCGACGAGCGTGGTGTCGAAGTAGTACCGGGCCGCGCGATAGCAATGTGTACCGAACTCGACCGCCCGACCGGAATCGTCGAACGCGGTGCGATCCATGGTCAACAACGGAGCACCGGGTTTCTCGTCGAGCAACTTCGCTTCGCTGCGGCTGGCCGCCTTGGCGCCGATACGCTGACTGGCCAACCGGATGTGTACGCCCCGGCCGCGCAGCGACTGGTACAGCCCGCTTCGCTCGAGTTCCTCGGCGTCCGGGGCGATCTCGACCGGAAGGTAATTGGTCATCAGGGCCAGCGGCTCGCCGTTGGCGCACCGCAGTCGCTTGATGCAGGCGACCTCGCGGCCTTCGGCCAGGCTGAGCTCGCGGGCGACATCCTCGTCGGGTGGGCCGACGCGGTACTCCAGCAGCTGGGTGGTCGGTTCCTGACCCGCGCGGGACAGGTCGTCGAACAAGCTGGTCAGTTCGACCCTGCGGTGCACCGGATTCTGGACGACCTGCGTGCCGACACCACGCTTGCGCACCAGCAGACCCTTGTCGACGAGCTCCTGGATCGCACGCCTCGTGGTGGGTCGGGACAGAGTCAGGCGTTTGGCCAAAGCGAGTTCGTTTTCGAACCGGTCGCCGGGCGCGAGTTCGCCACTGCGGATAGCAGCCTCGATGGCCTGGGCGAGCTGATAGTAGAGGGGAACGGGACTTGACCTGTCCAATTCGACCGCCAACGGCACATCGACTCCGATCTCGAACTCGAAAACCCAACAGTAGCTGAAGTCTAACACCGATTGACACAAAGATAGAATGTCAGGACAAAGTATTGACATACCGCTGTGGCGCGGGGCACCCTTCTAACAAGTCCCCAACGAGCCCTGAAGAGAGCTGACGTGACTACTAACCCACCTTTCGACGTACTCGCCATCGGGCGCAGTGGCGTCGACATCTATCCGCTACAGGTCGGGGTCGGCCTGGAGCGCGTGGAGTCTTTCGGGAAGTTCCTCGGCGGCAGCGCGGCCAACGTCTCGGTCGCCGCCGCACGCCTGGGTAACCGCACAGCGTTGATCTCCGGAGCCGGCGCAGACCCGTTCGGCCGGTTCGTCCGCGAAGAGTTGGCCCGCCTCGGAGTGGACAACCGCTACGTCACCGTCCACCCGAAATACCCGACGCCGGTGACGTTCTGCGAGATCTTCCCGCCCGACGATTTCCCGCTGTACTTCTACCGCAAGCCGTCGGCCCCGGATCTACAGATCACCGCCGACGAACTCGATCTCGATGCCGTGCGCACTGCCCGGCTGTACTGGTCGACGGTCACCGGTCTCTCCGAAGAGCCCAGTCGCGGTGCACATTTCGCGGCCTGGGAAGCCCGCGAGCGGGCACCGTTGACGGTGCTGGACCTCGACTACCGGCCGATGTTCTGGGACTCCCCCGCCGCCGCCTCCACGCAGGTTCAGCGCGCCCTGGCCCACGTCACCGTGGCGGTGGGTAACCGCGAAGAGTGCGAGATCGCGGTCGGAGAGACCAACCCGCACAAGGCAGCTGATGCACTGCTCGACCTCGGCGTGGAACTGGCCATCGTCAAGCAGGGGCCGCGCGGAGTGCTGGGCAAGACCCGCAGCGCCTCCGTGACGGTGCCGCCCATCGAGGTGGACGTGATCAACGGACTCGGCGCCGGCGACAGCTTCGGCGGCAGCTTGTGCCACGGGTTGCTGCACGGCTGGCCGCTGGAGAAGACGCTGCGCTACGCCAACGCCGCCGGCGCGATCGTCGCATCGCGGCTGGAGTGCTCGACCGCGATGCCGACCGCAGGTGAGGTCGCCGAACTGGCCGAGCAGATCGCCGTGGAGGCCGTCAATGTCTAGCCCCTGCAAGGACTACGCCGATATCACCGATCTGCGCGCCGCCGACCCCGCCGCGATCGCGAAGGCATGGCAACAGCGCACCACCCGCCCGGTCGTGCGCGGCAACGGACGGCTGATGATCGTCGCCGCCGACCACCCGGCCCGCGGTGCCCTGGCCGTCGGCTCGCGGCCCACCGCGATGAACAGCCGCACTGACCTGCTCGACCGGCTGCGCACCGCGCTGGCCGATCCGGGGGTCGACGGAGTGCTGGCCACCTCCGACATCCTCGACGATCTGCTGTTGCTCGGCGCACTCGAGGACAAGGTGGTGTTCTCCTCGATGAACCGCGGCGGTCTGGCCGGAGCGTGCTTCGAGCTCGATGACCGGATGACGGCCGCCACCGCGGCGTCGACCGCCGCGGCGAGGATGAACGGCGGAAAGATGTTGTGCCGCATCGACCTCGGCGATCCGGGCACGGTAGCGACGATGGCTGCCTGCGCGCGGGCCGTCGACGAGCTGGCCGCGCACGGGCTGATCGCGATGCTCGAGCCGTTCCTGTCCACCCGGATCGACGGTAAGGTCCGCAACGACCTGAGTCCGGATGCGGTGATCAAATCCATCCACATCAGCCAGGGGCTGGGATCCACCTCGGCCTACACCTGGATGAAACTGCCGGTGGTTCCTGAAATGGACCGGGTGATGGAGGCGACCACACTCCCGACACTGCTGCTGGGCGGCGACCCCACCGATGCCGACGAGGCGTTCGCGAGTTGGGAGAAGGCGCTCTCGCTGCCGTCGGTTCGGGGGTTGATCGTGGGCCGCACCCTGCTCTATCCGGCCGATGACGATGTGAGTTCCGCGGTGGCGACCGCGGTGTCGATGGTGAGGTGACTGATGAACAGCAAGTACTACATTCCCGCGCGCAGCGCCGAATTGCCGTTCACTGTCGACGTCACTCCGGAGTCCGCGGGCTGGGCCGAGTCCTCCCTGCAGGTGGTCGAACTCGACGACAGCCAGACTATCGAGCTGACCACCGGCGGCACCGAGGTCATGATCCTGCCGTTATCGGGGGGCGGCAGGATCGACTGTGACGGGCAGACATTCGAGCTGTCACGGCGCGAGTCAGTCTTCGACGGACCGGCCGACATGGTCTACATCGGTATCGACCAGACCTACACGCTGTCCGGTGAAGGCCGCTTCGCGATCTGCGGTGCCCGCGCTGCCCGCTCGTTCCCCAACCGCCGGGTCGCGGCGGCCGATGTGCCCGTCGAACTGCGCGGCGCAGGCAACTGCAGCCGTCAGGTGCACAACTTCGGCACCGCAACGACATTCGAGGCGGACTCGCTGATCGCCTGCGAGGTCATCACCCCCGGCGGCAACTGGTCGAGCTACCCCGCGCACAAGCACGAGGAGAACACCGACGTCGAGACGCAGCTCGAGGAGATCTACTACTTCGAGATCGCCGACAGCCCGGCCGGCACTCCCGGCTTCGGCTATCACCGCGTCTACGGCACTGTCCAGCGCCCGATCGAGGTGCTCGAAGAGGTGCGCTCCGGCGACGTGGTGCTGGTGCCGCACGGCTATCACGGGCCGTCGATCGCCGCGCCGGGCCACCACATGTACTACCTCAACGTCATGGCCGGCTCCGGGCCGAACCGGGCCTGGCTGATCTGTGACGACCCCAACCACACCTGGCTGCGCGGCAGCTGGGAACACCAGGAGATCGATCCCCGGCTGCCGATGGGCAGCCCGTCCGGGCAAGGAGTCTGATCGTGGTATCCACCGCGCCGAAGTCCACCGGGAAGCTGGCCGACACCGAAGGCACCGTGCGACTCACCGTGGCCCAGGCCACGATTCGCTTCCTGGCCAATCAGTACGTCGAACGTGACGGCCTCCGCACCAAGTTCTTCGCCGGATGCTTCGGCATCTTCGGGCACGGCAACGTGGCCGGGCTCGGTCAGGCGTTGCTCCAGGACGAGGTCGAAGCTTTCGAGGCAGGCCGCCAACCGGGTCTGCGATACGTGTTGGGCCGCAACGAACAGGCCATGGTGCACACCGCCGTCGCCTATGCGCGGCAGAAGGACCGGTTGCAAGCGTGGGCCGTGACCGCGAGCGTCGGACCGGGCTCCACCAACATGTTGACCGGTGCCGCGTTGGCGACCATCAACCGGCTGCCGGTACTGCTGCTGCCCGCCGACACCTTCGCCACCCGGGTCAGCTCCCCGGTGCTGCAGGAGTTGGAATTGCCCTCCTCCGGGGACGTCACGGTCAACGACGCGTTCAAACCGCTGTCGCGTTACTTCGACCGCGTGTGGCGACCCGAGCAGCTGCCCGCCGCACTGCTCGGCGCCATGCGGGTGCTCACCGATCCCGTCGAAACCGGCGCGGCCACCGTGTCGATCCCGCAGGATGTACAGGCGCAGGCCCACGACTGGCCGGAATCGCTGTTTGCCGAACGTACTTGGCACGTCGCCCGTCCACTGCCGGAACGTTCGGTGATCGCGCGGGCCGCCGAGATCATCGCCGCCGCGGGCAAGCCGCTGATCGTCGCCGGTGGTGGTGTGCACCACTCCGAAGCCGAAGCGGCGCTGGCCGCGTTCTGCGAGCAGACCGGCATCCCAGTCGCCGAAAGCCAGGCCGGCAAGGGTTCGCTTCGCTTCGACCATCCGCAGTCCGTCGGTGCCGTTGGCTCGACCGGCACGACCGCCGCCAACGCGCTGGCTGCCGAGGCTGATGTGATCATCGGGATCGGTACCCGCTACAGCGATTTCACCTCGGCGTCGCGCACCGCGTTCAACAACCCCGATGTGCGGTTCGTCAACATCAATGTTGCGTCGCTGGATTCGGTCAAGCAGGGCGGCGTCAGCGTGGTGTCCGACGCCCGCGAGGCCATCGAAGCACTGAGTCCCGCTCTGAAGGGCTACACCATCGACGACGAATACCGTTCCCGGGTGGCCGAACTCGCCGCCGAGTGGGACAACACCGTGTCATCGGTGTACGCGACCGAGGACGGTGTGCAGCTCAACCAGAATCAGGTCATCGGACTGGTCAACACGCTGTCCGACCCGCGTGACGTGGTGGTGTGCGCGGCCGGGTCGATGCCCGGGGATCTGCACAAGTTGTGGCGCACCCGCGACCGCAAGGGCTACCACGTCGAATACGGGTATTCGTGCATGGGCTACGAGATCGCCGGCGGTATCGGCGTGCGGATGGCCGACGACGACCGCGACGTGTTCATCATGGTCGGCGATGGCTCGTATCTGATGATGGCCACCGAACTCGTGACCGCCGTCCAGGAAGGCGTCAAGGTCATCCCGGTTCTGGTGCAGAACCACGGATTCGCCTCCATCGGTGGACTTTCCGAGTCGCTGGGTTCACAGCGGTTCGGTACTGCCTACCGGTACCGCAGCGACGACGGCCGACTCGACGGCGACAAGCTGCCGGTCGATCTGGCCGCCAACGCTGCCAGCCTGGGCGCCGACGTCATCAAAGTGGGCACGGCCGCGGAGTTCGCCGATGCGGTCAAGGTCGCCAAGGGCAGCGAGCGCACCACCGTCATCCATGTAGAAACCGACCCCATGATCTACGCGCCCGACAGCCAATCCTGGTGGGACGTGCCCGTCAGCGAGGTCTCCAGCCTGGAGTCCACCCAGACCGCCTACCAACGGTATTCGGACTGGAAGAAAGTTCAACGCCCCCTTATCAACCCGTCAGATCGCTAAGAGGACAGCACCGTGAGCACCATTCTCGTCGGATCCGCCCCCGATTCCTGGGGTGTCTGGTTCCCCAACGACCCGCAGCAGACGCCCTACACCCGCTTTCTCGACGAGGTCGCCGCGTCGGGCTATCAATGGATCGAGTTGGGCCCGTTCGGCTACCTGCCGACCGACCCCAAGCAGCTCTCCTACGAGCTGGCGGCCCGCAACCTCAAACTGTCGGCAGGCACCGTGTTCGAGCACCTGCACCAGTCCACCGCTCCTGGGGATGCCGCATGGAAATCAGTCTGGAAGCAGATCGAGGATGTCGCGAAACTGACTGCCGCCGTTGGCGGTAAGCATGTCGTGGTCATCCCCGAGATGTGGCGCGACCCGTCCTCAGGTGCGGTCCTGGAAGACCGCACCCTGACCCCCGAGCAGTGGCGCAAGAAGACTCAGGGCATGAACGAGCTGGGCAAAGCGATGTTCGAACAGTACGGGGTGCGCGCGCAGTACCACCCGCATGCCGACAGCCACGTCGATACCGAGGAGAACGTCTATCGATTCCTCGACGGCACCGACGGCGAATTCGTGAACCTGTGCCTGGACACCGGGCACATCTCCTACTGCGGTGGCGACAACATCGCGATCATCCGACGCGCGCCCGAGCGCATCGGGTATCTGCACCTCAAGCAGGTCGACCCCGAGGTGCGGGCCAAGGTCGAGGCCGAGGACCTGCCGTTTGGTGAGGCCGTCAAGCTCGGCGCGATGACCGAACCGCCGCGCGGAATCCCGGATATGCCACCGCTTCTCGCCGAGATCGAGAAGCTCGGCATCGACGTGTTCGCGATCGTCGAGCAGGACATGTACCCGTGCGAGGTCGACGCCCCGCTGCCCATCGCCAAGCGCACCCGCAATTACCTCGGGTCGTGTGGCGTCCCGTCCGTCCGTTTCTAGTTCAGGAGATTCACACCATGTCTGACCTTCGTGTCGCCGTCCTCGGTGTCGGCATCATGGGCGCCGACCACGTCGCCCGCCTGACGTCGAAGATCTCCGGTGCCCGGGTGACCGTCGTCAACGACTACCTCACCGAGAAGGCCGAGCAGATCGCCGCCGGCATCCCGGGGTGCCGGGTGATCGCCGACCCGCTGGACGCCATCGCCGACCCCGATGTCGACGCCGTCGTGCTGGCCACCCCGGGCCCCACCCACGAGAAGCAACTGCTGGCGTGCCTGGAACACGGCAAGCCGGTGCTGTGCGAGAAGCCGCTGACCACCGACGTGGAGACGTCGCTGGAGGTGGTGAAACGCGAGGCCGAACTCGGAAAACGGCTCATCCAAGTCGGTTTCATGAGGCGCTTCGACCACGAATACGCCGCGCTGAAGGCGATGCTGGACTCCGGCGAGCTGGGCCGCGCGCTGGTGCTGCACTGCGCGCACCGCAACCCTGCGGTACCGCCGTCGTTCGACAGCGCGATGATCGTGCGCGACTCGCTGGTGCATGAGGTCGACGTGACACGCTTCCTGTTCGACGAAGAGATCGTCTCCATCCAGATCATCACGCCGTCGGCCAACCCGGGCGCCCCAGATGGTCTGGCCGACCCGCAGATCGCCGTGATGCGCACGACGTCCGGCAAGCATGTCGACGTCGAGTTGTTCGTCACCACCGGTGTGGCCTACGAGGTGCGCACCGAGGTCGTCGCCGAAAAGGGCAGCGCCATGATCGGTTTGGACGTCGGCCTGGTCCGCAAGACCGCGCCGGGCAGCTGGGGCGGGCAGATCACTCCCGGTTTCCGGGAACGCTTCGGTGCCGCGTACGACACTGAGTTCCAGCGATGGGTCGACGCCGTGCGTAGCGGTGTGAACGTCGATGGGCCGAGCGCATGGGACGGCTATGCCGCCGCCGCGGTGTGCGAGGCCGGCGTGCAGTCGCTGGGCAGCGGCCAGCCGGTCGAGGTCCAGATGGTGTCGCGCGATTCGATCACGGGCGCGTGAGATGAAAATCGCCCTCGACCCCACTCCGTTCCACCATGATTACGAGCTCCTCGAATTCCCCCGCCTGGTAGCCGATCTCGGCTACGAGTACCTGCAACTGACCCCGCACCGGGACTTCATCCCGTTCTTCAACCACCCGCGTGCCGACGACGAGTTGGTGGCCAAGTTCCGTAAGGCGTGCGGTGACGCGGGCGTCGGGATCGCCTCGGTGCTGCCGGTACTGCGGTGGTCAGCTCCCGACGAGGACGCCCGGGAAGCTGCGGTGCGCAATTGGAAACGCGTCATCGAGATCACCGTGGACCTCGGCGTCAATGTCATCAACACCGAGTTCTCCGGACGTCCGGAGAAAGCCGAAGAATCGGAGCGGTCGTTCTTCCGGTCCATGGAGGAGCTGCTACCGATCATCGAGCGCGAAGGCCTCGACGTCCGGATCGACCCGCACCCCGACGATTTCGTCGAGGACGGGATGGAAGCGCTGCGCATCATCCGCGGGGTCAACTCCCCCAACATCGGCATGGTCTACGTCGCATGCCACACATACCATATGGGCGGCAACATGATTGACATCATGCGCGCCGCCGGCGACAAGCTGCGGCTGGTGCACGTCGCCGACACCATGGACCACCACCGCAGCCACGGCCTGCGTTACATCACCAACCCACCCGGCAACCCGGTCCGGGTGCACCAGCACCTCAAGATCGGCGACGGCGACATCAACTGGGACGAGTTCTTCTCCGGCCTGGCCGAGATCGGCTTCTACGACCGACCCGACACCGTGATGGTGTCCTCGGTGTTCGCCGAAGACGAGAACGCCCATGAGGTTTCGCGCTACCAGCTGTCAACGATGACGGACTACGTCAAGAAATACACAAAGTGAGAGAACGCATGACCAACACCATCACCCACTGGCTCAACAATCAAGCCTTCGCAGGCACCAGCGGTGACACCGCGCCCGTCACCAACCCGGCCACCGGTGTGGTCACCGGTGAGGTCGCGCTGGCCAATGTTGCCGACGCACAGCAGGTCATCGACGCCGCCGCCGCAGCCTTCCCGGCGTGGCGCGACACCTCGCTGGCCAAGCGCGTCTCGGTGCTGTTCAAGTTTCGTGAGTTGCTCAACGAGCGCAAGAGCGAACTGGCCGAGATCATCACCAGCGAGCACGGCAAGGTCGTGTCCGACGCCCTCGGTGAGGTCAGCCGCGGCCAGGAGGTCGCCGAATTCGCTTGTGGTATACCGCATCTACTCAAGGGCGGTTTCACCGAGAACGCGTCGACCAAGGTCGACGTCTACTCAATCCGCCAGCCGCTCGGCGTGGTCGGCATCATCAGCCCGTTCAACTTTCCGGCCATGGTCCCCATGTGGTTCTTTCCCATCGCGATCGCCTGCGGCAACACCGTGGTGCTCAAGCCGTCGGAGAAGGATCCGACCGCCTCGCTGTGGCTGGCGAACCTGTGGAAGGAAGCCGGCCTGCCCGACGGTGTCTTCAACGTGCTGCAGGGTGACAAGACCGCCGTCGACGAGCTCCTGACCAACCCGAAGATCGCCTCGGTCAGCTTCGTCGGATCGACCCCGATCGCCAAGTACGTCTACGCCACCGCGACCGCACACGACAAACGGGTACAGGCTCTCGGCGGGGCGAAGAACCATGCCGTCATCCTGCCCGACGCCGACCTTGACCTGGCCGCGGACGCGATGATCAACGCGGGCTTCGGCTCTGCGGGTGAACGCTGCATGGCGATCAGCGCGGCCGTGGCCGTCGGCCCGATCGCCGACGACCTGGTGGCCAAGATCAGCGAGCGGGCCACCACCCTGAAAACCGGTGACGGCACCAAGGATTCAGATATGGGTCCACTGGTCACCAAGGCGCACCGCGACAAGGTGGCGTCCTACATCGACGCCGGCGAATCCGAGGGCGCCAAGGTCGTCGTCGACGGCCGGCAGGTGTCTGCCGATGGCGGCCGGGACGGCTTCTGGCTCGGTCCGACCCTGCTGGACAACGTCACCCCGGAGATGAGCGTCTACACCGACGAGATCTTCGGTCCGGTCCTGGCGGTGGTGCGGGTGGAAACCTACGACGACGCTCTTGCACTGATCAACAGCAACCCGTACGGGAACGGCACCGCGATCTTCACCAACGACGGCGGCGCCGCCCGGCGCTTCCAGAACGAGGTGCAGGTCGGCATGGTCGGTATCAATGTGCCGATCCCAGTCCCGATGGCCTACTTCAGTTTCGGCGGCTGGAAGGCCTCGCTGTTCGGTGACAGCCACGCCCACGGCATGGACGGTGTGCAGTTCTTCACCCGACAGAAGGCGATCACCAGTCGCTGGCTGGACCCGAGCCACGGCGGCATCAACCTCGGCTTCCCGACGAACTAGGAGGATCCCCGCTCTGCCGAAACTCGACCGCGGGTGTCAAGATGCCTTCATGGACACGACCTTTTCCGCGCCCGCAGGCCCCTTGCCGGCGTATCAAGCACGGCCGGTCGGTGAAGGACCATGGCCCGGTGTCGTCATCGTGCATGACGCGATGGGCATGACGAGCGACGTCAAGCGCATCACCGACCGGTTTGCCGACAACGGCTACCTGGCGATCACACCGGCGCTCTACCACCGTGGCAATCGGCTGCTGTGTGTGGTGCGGACGTTGCAAGCGTTCAAGAACGGCAAGGGCACCGCCGTCGACGACCTGATCGCCGCTCGCGAGCACCTGGTCGCCGATCCGCAGTGCACCGGGAAGATCGGCGTCATCGGGTTCTGCATGGGCGGCGGGTTCTGCCTGGTGCTCGCACCAACGGGACTATTCGACGCCTCGGCACCCAACTACGGCGAATGGCCTTCCGACATCTCCGCGATCCCGAATTCGTGCCCGACGGTGGCCAGCTACGGCGCCAAGGACTGGATGCTCAAGGGGGCGGCCACCAAACTCGACGGCTTGCTCGCCGAGCGCGACGTGCCACGAGACATCAAGGAATATCCGAACGTCGGGCATTCCTTCATGAACGACTGGGACATCCCTGCGCCAATGCAGACCATCGTGGGCGTGGCGGGGATGGCGTACTCAGAGCCCGAGGCCGAGGACGCCTGGCAGCGCATCCTGACCTTCTTCGGCGAACACCTCAGTGGTGCAGGCTCGGCCGATAGGTGAGCTCCTGGATTCGGCCGTCGAGCGTGCGGCTGTCGATCAGCTCCAGGTCGAAATCGGCAGCACCCGCGAAGAGCGGGTCGTCCCCGGTCTGACCGGTGATGACCGGGAAAATCGTCACCTGGAGGTAGTCGACGAGGCCGGCGGCCAGGAGCGCCCGGTTCATCGACAGACTGCCGTGTGAGCGCAATGGCACCTCGGATTCCTCTTTGAGCCGGGCGACAACGTCGACCGCGTCGCCGCTGACCACCGTCGCATCCGGCCAGTCGAGGGGCGCGGCCAAGGTCGTCGACACCACCGTCGCCGGCAGGTGCCTCATCCGGGTGACCCAGAGGTCGTTCACCGACGCCTCCTCGCTCAGATCGAGCAGCCGAGTGAATGCGCGATAGGTGTTGGCGCCGAAGACCATGCGCTGCATCTCGTCGTACAGGGCAAGGCGACGGTCGAGCAGCTCGGGACCCTGCTTGCCCCAGTAACCGCCCCAGTCGCCCCCGTTGACGCCGCCGAAGCCGTCGAGGCTGGAGAACACATCAATGGTGTAGGTCGTGGTCATGGATATACGGACTGCCGACCGGCGCGAAACTCATCGCCCCGGCGTCTGGACCTGAGAACATTCCACGTGTGGAGATCGACAAGCTCGACGCGGTCGGGATACTGCGGGTGCGAGATCAGGACGAGCTGACACCGCGCGGGTCATGCTTTCTGTTTCGCAGCGACATCATGGCGCTGACCGCAGCGCACTGTTTGCCTGATTCCATTGAGCCCGAGGCAATCTCAGTGTTCTTTCCCAGGCTCGGACGAACAATGACGGCGCAGCGCGTCGAGCGCCATCCCAAGGCCGATATCGCCGCACTGTTCTTCGACGGCGAGGACGCCCGAACCTCATCCGGATTTCCGACGACCGCGTTCTGGGATGGCGTCGTCGAAACTCGCATCGGGGCCGATTTCTTTGCCTACGGCTACCCGATCGACGGCCCCGACGATGCCGCGACCGAGTCGCCGGTTGCGCGTCTGGTCATCGGATACCTGCAGCGCTTCATGAACTATGCGAGCCCCGCCGGATATGAATTTCTCGCCGGCGAGATGAACGTCGCCGCGTGGTCCGGGCTCAGCGGGGCGCCGCTGTTCCTGTCTCCGACGATGGTTCTCGGGGTGGTCGCCGGCAGCATCGACTCGCAATTCGGCACCGCGGTCATGCTTCACGGTGTCGCGGAATGGCTGAACGCAGTGAGCCCCGATCGAGGGCGCGCCTGGGAACTCAGCCGCCGTCCGGGACGTCCTTGGAATCTCGGCCGGCGATGACACTGCAGTTGTTGTACGCGAATCGCGAGTGGAGGCGTAAACAACTGCAGTGTCAGCGTCAACTCACAAGATGAACAGCATTTCCTGGTAGGTCGGCAGCGGCCAGAGATCGTCGGCGACCACGTTCTCCAACTCGTCAGCGGCCTCCCGGACCGCGGCCATCGCCGGCAGCACCGCGTCGCGGTAGTGCAGCGCCTCCTCGGCGGCACCTTCGACGTGGGTCGCAAGCGCCGACTTCAACTCACCCAGTGCCTTGGTCAGCGACGCGATCGGCGCCGATACCAATTCCAGCAGCGTCATATCGGGCTCGACACCGGCCGCCTTCAAGGTGGCGACGTTCTGGGCGAGCTCGGTCTGGTAGCGGATCGCCGCGGGCAGGATCACCGTGGACCCGATCTCCAGCGCCAGCTTGGCCTCGACCGCGATCGTCAGGACGTACTGCTCCAGCCGGACCTCGTAGCGGCTGTGCAACTCGCGCTCGCTGAACACCCCGTACTTCTCGAACAGCGCGATCGCGTCCGGCTTGATCAGCTCCGGGATCGCGTCGGGAGTGGTCTTGAGGTTGGGCAGGCCACGCTCGGCCGCCTCGATCTGCCAGTTGTCGGAGTAGCCGTCACCGTTGAACACCACCGCGCCATGCTCGGTGATGATGTCGGTCAGCAGCTTCTGCACCGCGGTGTCGAAGTCCTCCCCGTCACCGACCGACTTCTCCAGCACGGTGGCCATGTAATCCAGCGAGTCGGCCATGATCGTGTTGATGATGATCATCGGCACCGCGACGGTCTGACCCGAGCCCGGTGCACGGAACTCGAACCGGTTGCCGGTGAACGCAAACGGGCTGGTGCGGTTGCGGTCGCCCGGGTCGGTGGGCAGCGTCGGCAGCGTGTCGACGCCGATATGCATGACACCCTTGCCCTTTGACGATGTCGCCGCCCCCTTGGCGATCTGTTCGAAGACGTCGGCCAGTTGCTCACCCAGGAAGATCGAGATGATCGCCGGCGGCGCCTCGTTGGCACCGAGCCGATGATCGTTGGTGGCTGAGGCCACCGACACCCGCAGCAGTCCGCCGAACTTGTGCACGGCGCGGATCACCGCGGCGCAGAACACCAGGAACTGCGCGTTCTCATGGGGCGTGTCGCCGGGCACCAGCAGGCTGCCGAACTGGGCGTTGCCCACCGAGAAGTTGACGTGCTTACCCGACCCGTTGACGCCGGCGAACGGCTTCTCGTGGAACAGGCACTCCATGCCGTGCTTGTGGGCGATCGTCTTGAACACCGTCATCAGCAGCTGCTGGTGATCGGAGGCGATGTTGGCGCGCTCGAACATCGGCGCCACCTCGAACTGCGCCGGGGCCACCTCGTTGTGCCGGGTCTTGGCGGGGATACCGAGCTTGAACAGCTCACGTTCGGTGTCCATCATGAAGCCCAGTACCCGCTCCGGCACCGCACCGAAGTAATGGTCGTCGAACTCCTGACCCTTGGGCGGCTTGGCGCCGAACAGAGTGCGCCCGGCATTGATGAGGTCGGGACGGGCCAGGAAGAAGTGCCGGTCCACCAGGAAGTACTCCTGTTCCGGACCACAGAACGAGACGACGTGCTCGAAGTCCTTGTGCCCGAACAACTTCAGGATCCGCTCGGCGTGCGTACCCATTGCTTGCTGACTGCGCAGCAGGGGCGTCTTGTAGTCGAGGGCTTCGCCCGTCATCGACACGAATACCGTTGGGATGCACAACGTATTGCCGTTCGGATTCTCCAAGATGTAGGCCGGGCTGGTGACGTCCCAGCCGGTGTAGCCACGCGCCTCGAAGGTGCTGCGCAAGCCGCCCGACGGGAAGCTCGACGCGTCCGGTTCGCCCTGTATCAGTGTCTTTCCGGCGAACTCCGCCAGCGTCTGCCCATCGGACACCGGCTCGAGGAAGCTGTCATGCTTCTCCGCGGTCAGCCCGGTCATCGGATAGAAGACGTGAGCGTAGTGCGTGGCGCCCTTCTCCAGCGCCCAGTCCTTCATCGCCGCGGCGACCGAATCGGCGACCGATGGGTCCAGCTTCTCGCCCTTCTCGATCGTGGCGACCACCGACTTGTAGACCGACTTGGGCAGACGCGCCTGCATTTCGGCCTTGGTGAACACGTTCGATCCGAAGATCTCCCCCGGCGCCTCGCCGGGGACGAAGCTGACGGCCGGAGGCTCGTAGGCCTCGACATTGACGATCGCCTGCAGACGGGCCGCGTTTCCGCTCAACTGTCTTCACCTTTGCACCCATGACATCCGCGTCTGCTTCGCGGACGTGACCGGCCCACACTAGGAACACCACGTTCCAGGCTCGTTACGTGAAGATCACCGCGGCAAGTCATTAGTTTCGTACGCGGTCGTGCGATTTTCGCAAAGGTGCCGCAGATCGGCGAAACTTGTCAGAGCCTCGAACTAATGTTCGAGGCGTGAGTTCAAATGCGGTGCACAGAGCGGTCGAAGCGCTTCGCATCGCCCATGACGAACTTGCCGCTCTGTCCGTGGAGTCGTTGTCGCACCGCGAACTTCTCGGCGTCCTTGGCGAGCTGGAAGTGCTGACCCGGCAGCTGCCGGCGCAATCACACCGAATCCTCGCGAGGCTCGCCGCTGAGGCCTCCCCTCAGCGGCTCGGCGCGAAGACTCTCCCCGAGCTGATCGCCACTCGCCTGCGCGTCTCGCTGGCCGAAGCCAAGGGCCGCGTACGCGATGCCAAGAACTTGGGCCCGCGCCGCTCCCTCGCTGGCGAGCCGCTAGCGCCGGTATTAGAACTGACGGCCACCGCGCAGGCCGCCGGCGATATCGGGCCGGAACACGTCGCCATCATCGGTAGGTTCTTCAAGGAGTTGCCGGACTGGGTCGATCCGCACACTCGCTCCCAAGCCGAAGCGGATCTCGTGGTCAACGCTCGGGGCCTCACGCCAGAGGAGCTGAAGCAGATCGCCGAACGCCTTAATGCCCTGATCGACCAGGACGGCCCGATGCCCGACGACACCGCACGGGCACGCAAGCGGGGACTCTATATCGGCAGGCAGCAGTCGGACGGCATGACACCGGTACACGGGTTGCTTGATCCTCTCGGACTGGCGACTCTCGAAGCAGTGACCGCCAAACTGGCCGCTCCCGGGATGTGCAATCCCAATGACGAAAGTCCTTGCATCTCAGGCACTCCGAGCCATGATCAGATCGCCGGCGACGATAGGTCGGCAGCGCAGCGCAACCACGATGCGCTCACCGCGATGGGGCGCAGCATGCTGTCGTCGGGCGAATTGGGCCAGCACAACGGCTTACCCGCGATGATCATCGTGTCGACGACGCTGCAAAACCTGACCGATGCGGCCGGTGTTGGAGTGACCGCCGGCGGCTCGCTGCTGCCCATGAGTGATGTCATTCGCCTCGCTTCCCATGCGCATCACAGCCTGGTGGTGTTCGACAAACACACCGCACGACCGCTCTATCTGGGCCGATCCAAGCGGATCGCGACCGCTGATCAGCGCATCGTGCTGCTGTCACGTGACCGTGGCTGTACACGTCCCGGATGCACGGTTTGTGGCTACGACTGCCAGGTACACCACATCACCAGTTGGGCTGCCGGCGGTCCGACCGACGTCGACAAGATGGTGTTGGCCTGCCCGGGCGACAACCGACTCGCTGACGACGGCTACCGTGTCCGGATCGGCCTGGATGGATCCGTCGAATGGATCCCGGCTCCCGAGAACGATGTTGGTCAGGCCCGGACGAACATGTACCACCACCCGGAGCGGATGCTGACCACATCCGACGCGGACGGCGAGGTTGCCCGAAAGGTCACCGCCCCGCAGCGAGACGACGATGTCGGGGGCCACGAGGTGGCTTGAGCCGACCTGGAAGCTAACGGACGGCCAACCCCTGTGCCCGCGCCCAGAGCTGGTCGGCGTGATCAGCGATGTAGAACGGTCCAACATCACCAGCCCGATCGCCGCACTCGGCCCGTGCTTGACCATCGGCCGCGCGGTAAAGCCTTACGGGACGCTCAGTTGCGGCAACCATGCGGTGGTCGCGTTGGTGGCGCGCCCTTTTCGTCGGGTCCGCATACGACGCGTCGACCGAATCTGCCTCTCCACCACAGGGCGATAACGGACGCCTCCGACGCCATGTTCGCGTCTAGATAGATCAGTCCGGAGATCTCCCGCCACGCCACCGCGGTGCCCACCCCGAAGGCCGCCGTATTGCGGCGCAGGAACTCGGCGGGGATGTACGGATTAGCCGGAACCGCCGTCGGAAACGCGCCGATTACGGGGTTTAGATTGGAGCCATGACCCGTGCCAAGGACGTCGATACGGACTACGACGAGCGCGCCGTCGAGGTCACCGCCCCTAAAAACAAGGCCGCCGGGGTTGAAGCTGTCGTCGTCACCATGCAGCGCGCGCTGGAACAGATGGGCCCCGTCCGCACCGTGGCGACGCTGGCGCGGATCAACCAGCGCCACGGCTTCGACTGCCCCGGGTGCGCCTGGCCGGAGGAGCACGACAACCGCAAGCTGGCCGAATTCTGCGAGAACGGCGCCAAGGCCGTCGCCGAGGAAGCCACCAAGCGCCGGGTGACTCCGGAGTTCTTCGCGCGGCACTCGGTGGCCGAATTGGCCGACAAACCCGAGTACTGGCTGTCTCAGCAGGGCCGGCTCACCCACCCCATGATCCTTCGGCCCGGTGATCAGCACTACCGACCGATCGAGTGGGACGATGCCTACCGGTTGATCGCCGAGCACCTGAACGGCCTGGCATCCCCGGACGAGGCGGTGTTCTACACTTCCGGGCGCACCAGCAACGAGGCCGCGTTCCTCTACCAACTGCTGGTACGCAGTTTCGGAACCAACAACCTGCCGGACTGCTCCAACATGTGCCACGAGTCGTCGGGCACCGCGCTGATCGATGCCATCGGCGTCGGCAAGGGCTCGGTGACTGTCGACGACATCGAACACGCCGACGTCATCGTCATCGCTGGCCAGAACCCGGGCACCAACCATCCACGGATGCTGTACGTGCTGGAGAAGGCAAAAGCCAACGGTGCCAAAATCATTGCGGTCAACCCACTGCCGGAAGCCGGCCTGATCCGGTTCAAGGATCCGCAGAAGGTACACGGGGTCGTCGGGCACGGTGTGCCGATCGCCGACGAGTTCGTCCAGATCCGGCTCGGCGGCGACCTGGCTCTGTTCAAGGGCCTGGGCCGGCTGCTGGTGGAAGCCGACGACCGGTCCCCCGGCAGCGTGATCGATCGCGACTTCATCGCCGCGCACTGCCACGGTTTCGACGAGTACCTCGCGCAGGCCCGCACCGTCGATCTCGACACCGTCACCGAAGCCACCGGGATCGCCCGCCCGCAACTGGACCGGGTCGCCGGCATGCTGGCGGCTTCCCAACGCACGATCGTGTGCTGGGCCATGGGCATCACCCAGCACACCCATGCGGTGGCCACCATCTCCGAGATGACGAACCTGCTGTTCTTGCGTGGCATGATCGGAAAGCCCGGTGCGGGGGTATGCCCGGTGCGTGGGCATTCCAATGTTCAGGGCGACCGCACGATGGGGATCTGGGAGAAAGCTCCCGAGACGTTCCTGGCCGCTCTCGACGCCCGATTCGGCATCGTCAGTCCACGCCGGCATGGTTTCGACACCGTGGACGCGATCCGGGCGATGCGTGACGGACGGGCCTCGGTGTTCTTCGCGATGGGCGGCAACTTCGCGTCGGCTACCCCGGACACTCCGGTGACCGAAGCCGCGCTCAGCACCTGCGCCCTGACGGTGCAGGTCTCGACGAAGCTCAACCGCAGCCACGTGGTGCACGGCCGCACGGCATTGATCCTGCCCACCCTGGGACGCACCGACCGCGACCTTGTCGGCGGCCGCAAACAGGTTGTCTCCGTTGAGGATTCGATGTCCATGGTGCACCTCTCCCGGGGCAGCCTGACCCCGCCGAGCGACCAGGTCCGCAGCGAAGTTGCGATCGTCTGTCAACTGGCTCGCACGGTGTTGGGCACCGACCATCCCGTGCCGTGGGAGAGCCTTTCGGCCGACTACGACACGATCCGCGACGCAATCGCGGCCGTGGTGCCCGGCTGCGCCGACTACAACACCCGAGTGCGCCAGCCCGACGGCTTCCAATTGCCGCATCCGCCAAGAGATTCCCGACAGTTCCCCACCGTCACGGGCAAGGCGAACTTCGCGGTGAACCCGATGCAGTGGGTCCCAGTGCCGCCGGGTCGCCTGGTGCTGCAAACCTTGCGCAGCCACGACCAGTACAACACCACGATCTACGGCCTCGACGACCGCTACCGCGGGGTCAAGGGCGGGCGTCGGGTGGTGTTCGTCAACCCCGCCGATATCGAGTCGCTCGGACTGGCGGCCGGTGCGCGCGTCGATCTTGTCTCGGAGTTCACCGATGGCCAGGGGCGGCTCCAGGAACGCCGGGCCAAGGACTTCCTGGTCGTCCCCTACTCCACGCCGGTCGGCAACGCGGCGGCCTACTACCCCGAGACCAATCCCCTGGTGCCACTGGATCACGTTGCCGCCCGGTCGAATACCCCCGCGTCGAAGGCTGTCGTGATTCGCCTCGAGCCCGGCAGTCAAGAGCCGGAAGGCGGCGCGACATGGGCCGGGTGACGTCGCGGCGACGGGCTAGTCACCTGTTCGACGGCACCGCCACCGAGCGTCCCGAAACGCTGGTCGTCGAGGAACCACTGGAGATCCGGGTGAACGGGACACCGCTGACCGTCACCATGCGCACACCAGGCTCCGATGTCGAACTGGCACAGGGGTTTCTACTGACCGAGGGGGTCATCGCCCACCGCGACGATGTGCTCACCGTCCGCTACTGCCGTGGCTCGGAAACAGAAGACGGCACCAACACCTACAACGTCCTCGATGTGACGTTGCGCCCCGGCGTTCCGCTGCCGGACGTCGACGTCACCCGAAACTTCCACACCACCTCGTCATGCGGTGTGTGCGGCAAAGCTTCGATCGATGCGGTACGGCTGACCAGCCGGCACTCCCCCGGCGACGACCCGTCGACCGTCGAGACCGCGGCACTCACCGCGATGCCGGACCAATTGCGGTCGGCGCAAAAGGTTTTCGCCAGCACCGGTGGACTGCACGGTGCAGCACTATTCAGCACCGACGGCACGCTGCTGGTCGTACGGGAGGACGTGGGCCGGCACAACGCCGTCGACAAGGTCATCGGCTGGGCGCTGGAAGCCAATCGCATCCCGCTGGCCGGCACCGTCCTGTTGGTCAGCGGCCGGGCGTCTTTCGAACTCACCCAGAAGGCGGTGATGGCCGGGATCCCGGTGCTGGCCGCAGTGTCCGCGCCGTCGTCGCTGGCCGTCGACCTGGCCACTCAGTCAGGGCTCACGCTGGTGGCGTTCCTGCGCGGCGACTCGATGAACGTGTACAGCCGCGCTGACCGCATCGCGCGCTGAGCCGACCATCGCGGCGATCAGGCACACGCGAAAGCCCCCGACGATGTCGAGGGCTTCAGCGTTGGCTTGGTGAGAACTAGGCGGACTTGTCGCGACGCTCGGGGCGGGCCGGCTTGCGCGGCACGATCGTCGGCAGGACGTTGTCCTGGACGGTCTCCTTGGTCACCACGACCTTCGCGACGTCGTCGCGGCTGGGGATGTCGTACATCACCGGCAGCAGGACTTCTTCCATGATCGCGCGCAGGCCACGGGCACCAGTGCCGCGGTGGATTGCCTGATCGGCGATCGCCTCGAGCGCGTCCTCGGCGAACTCCAGCTCCACGCCGTCCATCTCGAACAAGCGGGTGTACTGCTTCACCAAAGCGTTCTTCGGCTGGGACAGGATCTGCACCAGCGATTCCTTGTCCAGGTTGGTCACCGACGCCACCACGGGCAGACGACCGATGAACTCCGGGATCAAGCCGAACTTGATCAGATCCTCGGGCATCACCTCGGCGAAGTGATCCTGGGTGTCGATCTCGGCCTTGGACTTCACCTCGGCGCCGAAGCCCAGGCCGCGCTTGCCGACGCGGTCGGAGACGATCTTCTCCAGCCCGGCGAACGCACCCGCGACGATGAACAGCACGTTGGTGGTGTCGATCTGGATGAATTCCTGATGCGGATGCTTGCGGCCGCCCTGCGGCGGAACCGACGCCTGCGTGCCCTCGAGGATCTTCAGCAGCGCCTGCTGCACACCCTCACCGGAGACGTCGCGGGTGATCGACGGGTTCTCGCTCTTGCGGGCGATCTTGTCGACCTCGTCGATGTAGATGATGCCGGTCTCGGCACGCTTGACGTCATAGTCGGCGGCCTGGATCAGCTTGAGCAGAATGTTCTCGACGTCCTCACCGACATATCCGGCTTCGGTCAGCGCGGTGGCATCGGCGATCGCGAACGGCACGTTGAGCATCTTGGCCAGCGTCTGCGCCAGGTAGGTCTTGCCGCAGCCGGTGGGACCGAGCATCAGGATGTTGGACTTGGCCAGCTCCACCGGCTCGGAGCGGGAGTCACGATGCTTCTCGCCGGCCTGGATGCGCTTGTAGTGGTTGTAGACGGCAACGGCCAGCGTGCGCTTGGCGGTGTCCTGACCGATGACGTAGCTCTCTAGGAACTCGCGGATCTCGGCCGGCTTGGGCAGCTCGTCGAGTTTGACGTCGTCGGCGTCGGCCAACTCCTCTTCGATGATCTCGTTGCAGAGGTCGATGCACTCGTCGCAGATGTAGACGCCCGGACCCGCTATGAGCTTCTTCACCTGCTTCTGGCTCTTACCGCAGAACGAGCACTTCAGCAGGTCACCGCCGTCTCCGATACGCGCCATGGTGGTGGGGTCCTACTTTCCTTCGCCGGGTCTTCGATCGTTGCTATCAAGTCCGCGTTGGGCTCTGTCCCGACGCTACCCGCTTGCTCTGCCGTGGTGCGACAGATAAAGCCGAATCGCGTCGGTGGTATTCGTGCGTGTGGTGAACATATCCCCTGACACGGTTCTCGTCCCCTCGGAACGCACTGCTGTGTTTTTGGCGTGTCGCCGCCGTTACCGAACCGAGAGGCGCTGAGCTGCGCCGACTATGGAGTTTGCGTCGTGGTGTTCGCCGTTTCCCACGATACCGTCCGCATTTCCGACGGCAGCGAGCCCGACGAGGCGCTCCGACGGTTTCGCCGAGGGCGGTTTCGCCCGGCGCGAAGCCGGGGCGACACTCCCCGTTAGGCGTTCTGAGCCGACAGCTTGCGGTACTCCAGGACCGTGTCGATGATCCCGTACTCCTTGGCGTCAGCCGCGGTCAGGATCTTGTCGCGGTCGGTGTCCTTGCGGATCACGGCCGGGTCCTTGCCGGTGTGGCGGGCCAGCGTCTCTTCCATCAGGGTCCGCATGCGCTCGATCTCGGCCGCCTGGATCTCGAGGTCGGAGAACTGACCCTGGATGACGCCACCCAGCGACGGCTGGTGGATGAGCACGCGGGCGTTGGGCAGCGCGAGACGCTTGCCCGGGGTGCCCGCGGCCAGCAGCACCGCGGCGGCCGACGCGGCCTGGCCCAGGCACACGGTCTGGATGTCGGCACGGACGTACTGCATGGTGTCGTAGATCGCCATCAGCGAGGTGAACGAGCCACCGGGCGAGTTGATGTACATGGTGATGTCGCGGTCAGGGTCCAGCGACTCCAGCACCAGGAGCTGAGCCATGATGTCGTTGGCCGAGGCGTCGTCTACCTGGACACCGAGGAAGATGATGCGTTCCTCGAACAGCTTGTTGTAGGGGTTGGACTCCTTGACGCCCCAGCTGGAGTGCTCGACGAACGACGGCAGAATGTAGCGGCCCTGCGGCGCGAGCCGCGGGTCTGCCTGGGAAAAGGGTGTCGTATCAGGCATTGGTCGCTCCGTTGAAGTTCGCGTGGGTGATGATGTGGTCGACGAAGCCGTACTCCAGCGCTTCCTGCGCGGTGAACCAGCGGTCGCGGTCGGAGTCGGCCTCGATGCGCTCGATCGACTGGCCGGTGAACTCGGCATTGAGCCGGAACATCTCCCGCTTGATGAGCGCGAACTGCTCGGCCTGGATGGCGATGTCGGCCGCACCGCCGGTGATACCGCCCAGCGGCTGGTGCATCAGGATGCGGGCGTGCGGCAACGCGAAACGCTTGCCCTTGGTGCCGGCTGCCAGCAGGAACTCACCCATCGAGGCGGCCATGCCCATCGCGTAGGTGGCGACGTCGCACGGCGCGAGCACCATGGTGTCGTAGATCGCCATGCCGGCGCTGATCGAGCCGCCGGGCGAGTTGATATAGAGGTTGATGTCCTTGGTGGGGTCCTCGGCGGCCAGCAGAAGGATCTGCGCGCACAGCCGATTGGCGATGTCGTCATCGACCTGGGAGCCCAGGAAGATGATGCGCTCGGCGAGCAACCGCTCATACACCGAGTCAGTGAGGTTCAGCCCTGGTGCGCTCGAACGCATATGAGTCACGACGTGATACCTGCTTTCTACGGACTTCGTTCTACCCGACCCTAACGAACCCACGGCGGAGCGCACTCCCGGGAGAGTGCGCTTTCGCTGTCGGCGTTATTCGGACTTCTCGGCTTCCTGCTCAACGGCCTCGGCCACCTCGGCGACCTCTTCGACGTTGACGTCCTCGACGTCTTCGATCACTTCGTCGTCCTCGGAGCCGGCCGGCGGGCCGAAGAACTCCGCGGTGTCGACGACGTTGCCCTCGCTGTCGGTGACGGTGGCCGCCTCCACGACAGCGGCCACGGTCAGGCCGCGGCGGACGTCGGCGAACATCGCCGGCAGCTGGTTGTTCTGCTGCAGGATCTGCAGCAGCTGGGCCGGCTCGATGCCGTACTGCCGCGACATCAGCACTAGCCGCTCGGTCAGGTCGTTCTGGCCGACCTGGATGTCGAGGTCGTCGGCGATGGCGTCCATCAGCAGCTGGGTCTTGACGGCCTTCTCGGCGGCCTCGCGGGTCTCGGCGTCGAACTTCTCGCGCGAGCTGCCCTCGGCTTCGAGCGCCTCGGCGAACTTGTCCTCGTCATGGTCGAGGCCGTGGATGGCGTTGTGCACGGTCTGGTCGACCTGCGCCTGCACGATCGTCTCGGGCAGCGGCACCTCGGTCTTCTCCAGCAGCAACTCGAGGGCGTTGTCGCGGATCTTCTCGGCCTGGTGAATGCGCTTGACCCGCTTCACCTGCTCGACGAGGTTTTCCTTCAGCTCCTCGATGGTGTCGAATTCGCTTGCCAGCTGGGCGAATTCGTCGTCAGCCTCGGGGAGCTCGCGCTCCTTGATGGACTTGACGGTGACGGTGACCTCGGCCTCTTCACCGGCGTGCTCGCCGGCGGCCAGCTTGGTGGTGAACACCTTCGACTCGCCCTCGGACAGGCCGACGATGGCGTCGTCGAGGCCGTCGATGAGCTGACCGGAACCCACCTCGTGCGAGAGGCCCTCGGTGGCGGCGTCGGGAAGTTCTTCGCCGTTGACGGTGGCCGACAGGTCGATCGAAACGAAGTCACCGGTCTGGGCGGGACGCTCAACACCCTTGAGGGTGCCGAAGCGGGCGCGCAGCGACTGCAGTTCGGCGTCGACTTCGTCGTCGTTGATCTCGATGGCGTCGACCTCGATCTTGAGCGCGCTCAGATCGGGCAGTTCGATCTCGGGGCGCACATCGACCTCGGCGGTGAAGACCAGCTCCTCGCCGTCCTCGATCTTGGTGACCTCGATCTCGGGCTGGCCCAGCGGCGTCACCTCGGTGGCGGTGACGGCTTCGCTGTAGCGGGTGGGCAGCGCGTCGTTGACGACCTGCTGAAGAACCGCGCCGCGGCCGATGCGGGCCTCGAGCAGCTTGGCCGGCGCCTTGCCGGGACGGAATCCGGGCAGGCGCACCTGCTTGGCGAGCTCCTTGTAGGCCCGGTCGAAATCGGGCTGCAATTCCGTGAAGGGCACCTCCACGTTGATGCGAACCCGGGTCGGGCTCAACTTCTCGACGGTGCTCTTCACTGCGGTACTCCTCGGTTCAGTCTTCGGTCGTGGGACGTGTTCGGGCGTGTCGGGGTGACAGGATTTGAACCTGCGGCCTTCCGCTCCCAAAGCGGATGCGCTACCAAGCTGCGCTACACCCCGGTGCTGTATTTCTCGCGCCCGAATCCTACGGCCCAATGACTGCTCAGCGGCAATCGACCTCGGCGACGCGCTTCCAGGTGGGTCGATTCGGATTTGATCACGTCGACCGGTACATTTGGGCACGCGCATGCACGCGGGCGTAGCTCAATGGTAGAGCCTCAGTCTTCCAAACTGATTACGCGGGTTCGATTCCCGTCGCCCGCTCTGAAGAAGTCGGTGGTAGGCGCGTTCATACAGGTCGAACGCCCGTCAGAGAACCCGACTGGACCTTTATTCGATTGCTGTGCCGCTCGGGCGTTTTCTCAGATTTCGGCGATGATCTGCTGCCGCTTGCGGCCGTATTCGTCGTCGGAGATGGCGCCGGTCGCGCGAAGCGTCTCGAGTTCTTGGAGGCGCTGAGCCGTCGACGGGGGCGGCGTCATCGGGGCGGCGGCCGAGGGCGTCTGGTGGGCGATCAGATCCTGCAGGCGTTGACCGCCGACGGTGATGTTGGCGCCCGGATTGATCCGGATGTTGGCGTTCTGGCCGATGGTGATCTTCGGCCCCGCGCCAGGTGAATTCAGCGGTTGCGCACCGAGCGCGGCGACGACGCGTGCGGACGCGGCGTCCGTCCCGATGAAGAAGGTGAAGGGCCGGCTGGGCGCGCGCCCGCCCGCCGCCACGCGCTGCTGGGCGATGGCTTGTTCGATCTGGCTGGCGTCGCCGTCGATCGGCAGGAACAACATCAGCGCCTGCCGGTCATCGGGCACGTGACCCAGCGCCGTCATGGCGTTGTTGCCGGTGTGAGCTCGGAAGCCCGCGCGGTCCCACGCCTTGATGACTCCTCCCGCCGCGAGTTCGCCGCGGTGTTCCTTGAACTGGATCGCGTAGACGTGGGTCCGGGCGACGGCCAGCAGGAAGGTTTTCGGCAGGCCTGTGCCGTTGGGTACCTGCTTCGACCAGACCTCGCCCCCGGACGACGGGTACATCTGGGTCGCCTTTGTGGACAGCTGCTCGCATCGGGTGGCCGCCTCGACCGGCTGGCCCAGGACCGCGGCGGCGACCGACGCCGCCTGCTCGTTCATGCGGATGTCGGAGTCCGACAGCCGCTTCATTTTTCCTGACAGACCAAACATCGTTCGATTCCACCTCTGGGAGCGGGATACCGATCCCAAGAGACTATGAAGGACATGGCGTTCACGGAGGCGCCATCGCGAATCGCTCGCAGGAAACTCCCAGCGGTATTGCGGCCTCGGACTGACCCGGACTGCCGTTCATCAGCGTCGAGCAGGCGCCTGTTGCTGCTCGACCCACTTCCGGCCCCGCTTCGCAGCGCGGGACAGCGCTCCGATCTCACCGAGGTAGGAGGCCACGACGCCGACAGCGGGCAGCATTGCGATGTACCGGAATGGGGCGCGTGGGTGCGGGCGTTTTTCGAGTTCGTCGCCGACGGCGTCGAGGACCCCGACGAGCTTCCACACGGCCGAGGCAATGCCCTTCGGGGTGAACGGAATGTGCATCGGCGAGTCACCGGGATCGTGGACGACCACCGACAGATCGCGCCCGCACAACACCGAGGCGAGCATCCGGGCCTGGCGCCGATGGTCGGTGACGCCGAGCTCGCGGGCCACGGCGCACAGCACGATGGCCTGATTGGCGAAGCCGAGCAGATCCTGGATCGGCAGTCGTCGTCCGATGACACCCAGCACACCAGGCACCGCGACGACCACAGTGTTCAGCGCCCCGACCCGCCACACCCACCAGTTGATCCGGTCGTCGGTGCTCATGTCGTCCCACGCGAGCGTGCCCGGGATGTCGGCGGCGTTGAGGACCCGGGAGACGGCGGTGGGCGGGGTCTGCCGCTTGAGACCGAGCGGGTCGGTCCCCCACAACACGTCGAGCAGCGGGTTGATGACCGCGACGGCTCGGCCCAGAGCGTCTTCGACGTCGGAGTCGGCGAGCTCGGTCGCCGGAAGCAGTTTCACGGTGACATCATGACCAAATCGGCGCGCACTGAAACCGCCGAAATTTACGGACGCGAATGTAATGATCGCTTCGATGCGCCCAGCTCTCCGAAGCACCATTCTTCGTTTCACCGCCGCGGTAGCCGCAGGCATGCTCACGGTTGGGTTGGTCGCGGCGCCTCCGGACGTCGCGGTCCCCCGCACCGAAGTTCATGCCGTGCAACTCGCGTCTGCCAGCACGATCGCCCCGGCCCCAACGGCTGCGCAGCGGCCGGCGGCGGGAAGCCAGACCGCCAACGCCACCTCCGCACCCCCGGACTTCCTCGCGTTCGCCGCCTCGATCCTGGAGTACCTGAACAGCCTCGGTCTCGGCGCCGGCCCCGGTCTTGCGGCCATCGGGCTCACCGGACTCGTTGTGGCATTCGCCGCGACGGCATACGCCTGGAACGCCTTCGCGGACACGGTGAACCCGGGGTTGCGATTCCTGCACATTCCGCGGGTGCCGAAATTCCCGGTCTGCTTCGCCGGCCAGATCTGCGGCAGTTCGAGTACGGCGCAGGCGCGGATGAAGCCGGCCGGCCGCGGTGTGGCGACAACCAACCGCGCCACGGGCGGCACCGGGCGTTCGACCGCATCGAGCGGCCGCTCGGCCGCCACCCGCACGGCGGCGAAGCTCAGTGGCCCGAAGAAATCGGCGCCGACCGCGGCGGGTAAGGGCAGCAGCAAGCGGGTGCGGAGCGCAGCCGCCCGCTGAGTCGGCTCAGCCCGCCGGTGGCGGGTCGATCGGTGTCAGCGAGATCGGCACCCGGTGGGTGCCGGGACCCTCACCCGGGCAGCCTGCTCCCCCGATGACGAGGGTGCGCTCGCCGGCGAAGCCGCCGTCTCGTTGGGGAATCCAGTAGTCCGAACGTTGCGCCGTCACGACGCTGTTGGGGTCGTTGCGGTCGCAGAAGTACGGATACTCACCGCTGGTCTGCCAGCGATCGCCAGTCCACCGGTAGTCATAGGCCATCGGAGCGCCCGGGTTGCGGGCGTAGTCGTCCGCGTTGTCGAGGGTGGCGACGCAGCCGCCGGCGTCGCAGTGCGTGGTGAACGGGACCGGCACGGTGATCGGATTCATCGGCGTGGGCGCGCCGTTGAACGTCTGCTTCGAAAAGTCGATGAGCAGGTTGTAGTAGCCGTAAATCGGCGGTGGCTCAACGCGATCCGCGTGGGCGAACGGCGGGAGCGACAGGGCACTCGCTGCGAGACCGACCAGACCCAGTTTGATCGTCGACAGATCGGCCATTCGCCGATAGTAGAACCGGCTGAGCGGTCGCAAACATGGTTCTCCGCGACGGAGCCCATATCGCGCCTACGGAGCGCCGCTACCCGCGGTGCCGTTGTGCGTGCCGGGAGTGTTTCCAACCCCTACGCCGCCGATACCGGCAGGGCCTCGGCCGCCACCGGGGCCGCTGCGGCCGGCATCGCCACCATCGCCGCCGATGCCGGTGCCCGGTGCGGCCACACCGTTGCCGCCGCCACCACCGGCACCACCGGTCTGGCGAATACCGTGGCTATTGCCGCCGTTTCCACCATGACCGCCGGTCGCCGTACTCGCTTGAGTGTGGGTCGCCGCCGAACCGCCCGCGCCGCCCGCGCCGCCAGTGCCGACGACCCGTCCGCCTTCTGCGCCGGTGCCGCCGTCCCCGCCGAACGCATTGCCGTTGCTGGAGCCGGCTCCGCCTTCGCCACCGGCGCCCCCATTGCCCACCAGGCCGCCGCGACCGCCGTCACCACCCTTACCCGCCCGCGCGGTACCGGTTCCGGCGTTAGCGGCCCCTCCCTGGTCACCATCGCCGCCGCGGCCGAACACACCGGCATCGCCGCCGCTCCCGCCGCGACCCCCGACAGTGCCACCGGTGTCGGGGTTTTGGCCGGTACCTCCGATGCCGCCCTTACCGCCGTTACCGATGAGCAAGCCGCCGCGCCCGCCGTCGCCTCCGTCACGACCGAAGGCGGCGACGCCCGTCGAGGCAACCACATCCCCACCCCGGCCGCCGGCACCGCCGTTACCGATCAGCCCGGCATCACCACCGTTGCCGGCCCTGCCATTGTTGACCGTGATCACCCCGTCACCGCCGCGGCCACCGTTGCCGAACAACATGCCGCCACGGCCACCATCCTGGCCGGGTCCGCCGTCAAAACCGTTGCCTATCAAAAACCCTGCATCCGGATGGGCCGCCGTGCCATTGCTGATGTAGACGGCGACGAACGCGCGGAGTTGGTCGCCCACATCCTGCGGCGTTGGTAGGGCCGTGACCGCGGCGGCCTGTCGATCGCTGCCGATATGCACCGCGCTCGCATGTGGGTGCACGGCGACAAGCGGATTCGGCGACGCATTGACGTCGCGGGTGGTTCGTGTCGTGCCAGTTGGCGTTGAGATGATGCGCGAAGCGAATACTGCGCCCACCGAGAGGTCAGTGGCGTGGGCCGCTTCGCTGCGTGCGGCGATGAGCCTGTTCGGCGCGGCCGGAACAGGTTCGAGAACCGGCGACGCCGCCAGCACGAACGGCCGGGTGTGGATCGGGGGCGGTGCCGACGGTGGATCGCTCGGCAAATGCATTGCGGCCGTGGCAAGTACATTCATCGCGGTAACCGTGATCACCCTCGTTGCGGCATGCGTCATCGCCCCGACCCTTCCGTGGGATTCGTCTTCGTCGACTCCCTCGGTTCACGAGCGGGACGGCCGCTATGGTTCACAGCATTTTAGTGATCTACATCACATATGACGTCAGCCGCCGATTCCGTTGTCCAGACCGAGGTGGGTGATGAAATACCAAGGGATGCCGACCCATTGAACGGCGGCGACGGCTATCACGGCGACGATGCCTGCGAACAACCCGACCGTGCGCACCCCTGCGCTCACCGGAGCGAACGCCAGAAGTAGGAAGACCGCTACGAATGCCCACTCCACCCACATCAGTACCCGCTTGGGCGTTTCGGCCGCGATGTCGTAGTCGGTGAGATGCGAGTCCGGGAAGCCGGTGAAGTACAGATCATTTCCCGCGACGATGGCCAGCAGGAGCGCGGCAACAGCGCAGAGCACGCACCCCACGCGCACGACACCGACCCGTCGAGCCGTCATCACATACTTCGCTGCCAGGACCGGTACACCACCCGGCCGACGGTCGCGGGGTCGGGCTCAGGTGCGTTCACCGACACGTCGAGACCCGAATGATCCTCCACAGCAAGTACTTTCCGGAGGTGATACGCCAGGTCACCATCGTCGTCACGCTCCGGATACTTGAAGTATCGGGTGTGCGCGAGCCCCGGGGCCAGCCGCTCGGGCTGGTTTCCGCTCACCGCGATCTCACGGATGCCCGGGCCGAACAACGGTGTCAGCGACCCGCCGAACCAGTCGCCGCGAATACCGCCCCGCCGCACCGGAAAGCAGATGTTGGTCCACCGGGTCACCGCGAACGCCGACAGACCGTCCAACTCACCGGACCGGGGCGGGCAACATGACACCACACCGCGACGGATCAGCGAGTCGAACAACACATGTCGTCGGTCGACCCGTCCGCAACCACCGAGGATCGGCGGCCGGGCCACGAACAGATCGGCCAACGCCATCGGGGTTCCGACCGTGAGGAAATCCGTTATCCGCCAAGGATTTCCCTGACGACGCAAGTCCTGCCACAACGCGAACTGCCGTTCTTGGAAGTCCGCGACCGAGCCGTGCATGTCGGACTCGGTCGGCGACGGCAGGCCGGCCCCGGGCGCTGCCCGGAGTTCGTGCGTCTCGGCCCACAGCGCCGTCAGCGCGTCATAGGCGATATAACCACCGATACCGTGACCCACCACGACGACGCGCGCGTAACGCCCCTGCTGCAGCGTGTACAGCAGGTCGACCAGGCCGCCACGGATAGCGCGCCGCGCCGCTTGGGATTCCGGCGCCGTCAGGTCGAAGTAGCGGGCGACGTTGACGAAGCCGGTGGTCAGAAAGCTACGGGTCAGCGCTCGCGGCAGTAGACGAAACACCGCCAACGCAACGGTCAGCACCACCACGCTGGTGGCGACCCCGATGATCCAGCCGGCCACCCCGGTGTGCAGGAAGTAACCGCCCACAACGAACAAGCCCACGAGTACGGCGACCGGAATCAGCACGGTCAGCAAGACCGCGCGCCAGATGCCGAACAGTTGGTCCGGCACGTGATGCGGACGGCGAAGGAACGTCCGCGCCACAGCGGCGACGAATCCCGCGTACCGGGCGCTCGTCATCAGGAACGACCAGTCGTACTCGTACAGATCGACACCCGACGGTGCGCTACAGCGCCGCGCCTCATACAAATCGGTGATCTCGACGGGCTGCGGGTCGTACTCCCAGCGGCCACCCTCGGGCGTCAACGCCGTCTTGGCGAAATCGTCCAGGACATCCATCGGCCGGCGTTCGAGCAAACCGTGCACGAAGACCACGGCGGTGCGTACGGCGCTGTCGGTGCTCATTGTCCTCCCGGAAACCAAGTGGCGGGCAGGCTAATACTTTGCCAAATCACCCACAGGATGAACACAAGCAGGCGCACCATAAGCCATGGCTGATGTGGATTTCTGCGTGGTCGGCGCGGGTTTCGCTGGACTGACTGCCGCCCTGAGACTCAAGCAAGCGGGCCGATCGGTGGCCCTTCTCGAAGCCCGGGACCGTGTCGGCGGGCGCACATTCACTGTCGAAGGCCCCGAAGGCATCTGGATCGACCGGGGTGGCGCCTGGATCGGGCCAGGTCAGGACGCGATCTACGGGTTGATGAAGGAATTCGGCGTCGGCAGCTACAAGCAGTACGTCGACGGTGAAGCCATGATGGTCGTCGAGGGCAAGCACTACCGCTACGAGGGCACGATCCCGCTGACGATGAGTCCGTGGGCGGCGCTCAACATGGGCGCGGTCTTCCTCGACCTCACCCGGCTGTGCAAGACGATCCCGCTCGAGGCGCCGTGGGAAGCCAAGAACGCCGACAAGCTGGACCGCATCACCTACGCCTCCTGGCTCAACGACCGCACGCTGTCCAAACCCGCACACACGTTGCTGGAAGCGGCGATCGCTGGCCTTTACACGTCGGCGGCGTCGGAGACCTCGATGCTGTTCGTCTTGCGTCAGCTGGCTTCCGGTGGTGGCCCGTCGTTCGTACTCGGCGTCAAGGATTCGTCGCAGGACTCCCGCATCGTCGGCGGGATGGGTGCGGTTTCGGGCAAGATGGCCACCGAGATCGAGGACTCGCTACACCTGAATCAGCCCGTGCGGCGGATCATTCAGGACGACGACGGGGTCACTGTCCAGGCGGACGGCATGACGGTTCGGGCGCAGCGCGTGATCGTCGCCGTGCCGATCGCGATCGCCAGTCACATCCTGTACGAACCGATGCTGCCGGTGGACCGGTCCTTCCTGCATCAGCGCATGCCGAGCGGCGCCGTCGTCAAGATCAACATCGTCTACGACGAACCGTTCTGGCGAAAGGACGGACTGACCGGCCAGACCTTCGCACCCGGCTCGCTGGCCAACCTCACCATCGACGCATCCACCGACGCACCGCGGCCCGGGGTGATGTGCGTGATCACCGAAGGCCCCGAAGCGCGCACGTACACCAAAATGGATCCCGACGCGCGTAAGAAAGAGGTATTGGCGCAGTTGGTGGAGCGCTTCGGCGAGAAGGCCGCGACCCCGGTGGCCTACCTCGATCAGGACTGGAGCGTCGAAAGGTATTCCGGCGGCGGCATGTTGAGCCACTGCCCGCCCGGTGTGCTCACCGAATTCGGACCCGCCATCACCGAACCGTGCGGCCGAATCCATTGGGCCGGAACGGAAACGTCCGGCGTCATGCACGGCTGGGTCGACGGTGCGGTGCGCTCGGGTGAGCGCGCGGCCAAGGAAGTGATGGCGAGGGAGCCGGCGGTGGCCGGGCAGACCTGACTGATCACTACCGCGGCGGATCGCCCCGCCACTGAAAGCTGTTGATGTACTTGCCCAAATCCTGAGCGAGTTGCAGATTGGCACCGGACGGCAGGCTCGGGCCGTCGCCGGGACGGAAGGGTCGATACGGGCCGATCGCACCACCGATGAGCGCCAGATCATTCTTGACCGCGGCCATCACCACGATGCGGTTGCGCCGGACGGTGCCGCTGGTCCCTTGCGGGTACACGTCGAGAACCGCCCCGTAGCCGAGCTGATAGCCCACCGTCGCGTTCGGCAGGACGTACGCCACGGTGGCATCGGGTTGCTTCTCACGAAGCAGGTCGTCGACAACCTGCTCGGCAGAGCGGCCCTTGGCCGGAACAGAGAAGAGGTCCATCTCGCCGCCGTCCCCGGCGGTGAACTTGGCCGAGACGCCGTCAGCCTCTTTGGTGATCTCATACGCCGACCCGGGTCCGGGGTAGGCCACCGAGAACGAGCCGTCGGCCGCCGTGAAGCGCGGGTTCGCTTGCACCGGGATGCCGGTGGGCGGTCGGCCGCATTCCGGCGGGCAGGTGTACCGCACCGCCGGAGCGGCGGTCAGCAGCGAGGCCGCAGTCATCGCGCCGACCACGACGGCCAGCCCGGCGCTCAAGAGCAATAGCAACCGGCGCAGCGGCGTATAGCGCAGTGGCACAGCCGAATACGACCCGGACAAAACCGAATAGCCGGGTGCGAGTTCGCGCGCTACCGTCGGGGCGCTCATTGCTCCACCAACTCGACGCTCGGGTGCGGACGGTCCCGGCGGCGCGCCTCTCGCGACGTACGCGATGCCGTGTGCTCCGCGACACCGCAGGCGGGGCAGAACGCGACGTCGGGCACCACATGCCCGCACCCCGGACACAGGATCGGCAATTCCGGATGCAGCGGATCCTGCGGCTCATGCAGCACCGCGACCTGAATGCCCACCCGCAATGCGACCACCGCCGCGAGCGCCAACGCAATATGCACCAGCAGCTGCAATTCCGAGGCGATCGCCAGGACCTCCACCAGTCCGACGTTGGCATAGGCCGCGGCGACCACCACCAACACCAGTCCGCCGGCGGCGAGATGACGGAGGCGCGAGACCCCGGGTCGCCGCGAGTACCACAGCCCGATCCCGACCAGCCCGCTCACCGACGCCGCGGTCAGCGGCATCGTCAACCCTCGGACGCCGGCCTCGATCAACAGATCGGTGACCGACTGATCGCTGATCGTGATTCCTGCGTCGATCTCCTGCACCAGCCGGACCATCGTCACCGTCACCGCGAACACCGTCGCTCCGAGCACTCCGATCGCGTAGCCGTACAGCGACTCTCGGATCGGCGGTCGGCTCAGCCGAACCAGCACAGTGGGCAGTTGCATCACCAGCAGTCCGCCGAACGGGATCACCAGGGCGTCGCGCACCAGTACCGCAGTGGGCACTGCCGTGCCGAGGCCCAGGCTGTAGGACTCTTTGACGATCGCCGCGGTGAGCAGCGCCCAGGCCAATCCGACCGCGACACCGAGCACCACGGTCACACCCCACACCCGCCGCGGCAGGTCGAAGAGGACGCCGGTTTCGGTCAGATAGATCACGAAGAGCAGCAGTGGGGCAAAGGTGGCGATCGCCACCATCGGTATGTACCAATGGAATACGCACGAGATGACGAGCAGGACGAACACCAGCCCAAGCCCAACCCGGAATGTGCTTAGTGAGCGCCGGGGCAGGTGCGGGAACAGCGAGCTGACCAGCGAAGGCTGCAGAACGTTCTCACCGGGCGCGGCGACAAAGGCGTTGCCCCGCAGCCAGTCCGGGCCAGCACCTTGTTCACGCACCAGGCGTGCACCGCACCGCCCACAGAATCGGCCGGCCGGTACGTCGTGTCCGCACAACCGGCACGGCATCGTTTCGAGCGGCTCGGTCATGCCATGCCCCGCTGCACGTCGAGGATGTCACGGGCCAGGTTGTCGGCGTTGGGGGTGCCCAGGCCGGTGACCATGTCGTAGCCGGGACCCGCGACCGCGACGGCATTGGTACCGAGAACGATGTCATGGAAGGCGGGGCGCGTCGCCCCGGCGGCGATCCGGTACAGGGTCGGGTTGAACTCGCCCAGCGCACGTCCCCCGTTGTCGATCAAGAACTCGTTGATCACCGCCGCGATACCGGCCCACAGCGGCGCCGCCTGCGAGGTGCCGCCGCCGACCACCAACTGCTGGTTCAGCACGATCACGGCGCCGGTGTTGGTGTCGGCGACCGCCGAGATGTCCGGAGTCAGGCGGCGCAATGCGGTGTCGGGCGCCGCGCTCTGCCACGGCGGCCGTTCGAACAACGCTGAGATTCCCCCACCGCTGCCGTGGGTCAACGGCCCGTCCATCCAGCCAAGCTCGGCAAGCCATCGGTAGTTCTGGTCGGTCGACAGTGTCGTTCCTCCGACCGTGGTCACCTCCGGAAGCGAGGCGACGGCGTCCAGTCCGACGTCCGACGGACCGGGCGGGGCCGACCAGTCATGGCCGCGTTTACATTCCAGGCCGGCGAGATCGCCGCTGGCGTTGAACACCGTGGTGCCTCTCGACACCGCATCCGCCACCGCTTCCCGCACGGGTGCCAAGTCGGCGGCGGTGATCATCCGGTCGCAGCCCCACCCGATCGACAAACTCCACACTGCGCCGGGGAATCGCCGATCGACGTCGCGCATCATGTCGGCGATCTTGACGTAGGTGCCGCCACCGCCGACGGTCGGACGGGCGTTGACCAGTACCGTGCGCGCATCGGGCGCCAGCGCGTGGGCGACTTGCAGATCCATCGACGCCTCGTTGTTGCGCTGCTCGGGCATCCCGCCGACGACTTCGGGGGTGAATCTCGGCAGTCGGTATGTCGCGGCGAACATGTCGAGGTCGGCCTGGTCGAAGCCGTCGAAGGCGAAGACCACGATCGTGGTGCCCTTGCCGGTGTAGCCCGCGTCGGCCAGCGGGCGGACGTTGTAGATCGTGCGGAGCGCGTCCGGCGGTAGGCCGTGGTCGGGAACGTCGATCGGTAGCGGCGGGATCGAAGGGCTACTGGAGTGGTAGGGCGTGTAACTCAGGATGCGACCCAGTCCCGACACCGAATCACGCAGCGCCGCAGGGACCGTCGGCTGCTCGGGCGAAGCGTAGAACTGCTCACCGGACGGTTTGCGGTAGTCGCGCACCGGCACGCCGAAGGCCGTGGAGACGCTGACCGGTGAGCCCTGCAGCACCGCCCACCCGGCACCCGGTTCCCAGCGCACCGACAATCCGTTGGCGGTTGCCCAGCGCTGCAAGCGATCCGGGGCTTGCCTACCTCGAAGCTCGGCCGTCAGCTGCACCGCGTGCGCCCGGGAATCACCGAGGTCGGCCGACGACTGGAGCAGCACCGCGTAGGGCCCTGAAATAGGTTGCGCCGACGGTAGATCGGTATGTGACCGCATCGCGCATCCGGCAAGCGTGAGCACGCTCACCGTCAGCAGCGCGAACACCGTACGAGTCATGGCTGAACCGAACCATAGTGCACCGATGTGCGGTGCGCTGGGGCCTGACCGAAGAGGTCAGCCGCGAACCTGACGGCGGTAGGTCAGCTTGTCGAACTCCCGGCCGTATTCGTCGACCGCGGTCACGTCCATCTCGCTCATGAGGTTGCCCGGCCGTACATCGACCCGGATGAACGCGTAGTTGCGGAATCGCACCCGCGACCAGCCCACCGCCTCGGTCTGCTTGTGGCCGTCCGCGGTCCACACGTAGCTGTTCGGCACGAACGTGTCGGGCGCCTCGTTGCCCCGGTAGCTTTCCGGCTCCCCGGGCTGGAACGCATAGCGTGGCCGGCCCGCTGAACCCACCGTGTAGTAGACGGTGCCATCGGTTTCCGGGTAGACGACCGCATTGTCCCCGGCCACCCTCGTGGGCGAGCCGCCACGGATCGGGTCGGACCGTTCGAACACATGGTTGTGACCCTGCAGCACCAGATCGACCTGGTAGCGGTCGAACAACGGCACCCACGCCGCCCGCACACCCCCGTCGCTGGCATGGGCCTCGGTGGTGGAGTAGGCGCAGTGGTGAAAGAAGCAGACGATGAAGTCGATGTCGGGGTTGGCGCGATGTGCCGCCAATGTCTTGTCTACCCAACCATTTTGGGTGCCCCCGGAGTACCCCGTGTTCGCGGTGATCTCATAGCTGACGTCGTTGGCGTCCAGGGAGAGCACCGCGACGTTGCCATAGGTGAACGAGTACACCGACGGACAACCTTTGGGGCCGTTGCCCGGAAGGTCAAGGCGCGCGAGGTGACCTCCATAGCCGTGCACGGGATAGGCGGCTTCCATGTCGTGGTTGCCGGTGGCGAACATCCATGGTGTCGTCGAGGCGCTGGCCTCGATGGAGTTCAGGTACACATCCCATACGTAGGGGTTGAACTTGTCGAATCCCTTGGGCGGGTCACCTTTTCGGACGAACTGCGCAGGTTTGCCCGCTCCGGACGGATCGGCGTAGGCGATGTCACCGGCGAGGATGTGGAAGTCGGGTCGCGAGGCGACGATCTGATTCAGCACATTGGCGGTGTGCGACACCGCCGGGTCGTTGTCGGGCTTGTAGTAGCTGTCGTCGTAGTCACCGCGGGTGAGACCCGGCGGAGCCAGCGGAGTTTCGTCGGTGCCCTGATCCCCCATCATCGTGAACCGGAACCAGCCCACCGCATCTCGCGCGCTGGGCATGGCGGTGGTCGCGGAGAGCACGTCGCCGACGAAACCGTCGTCGGTGCGCCAACGGTAGAAGTGCGGTGTGCGCCCGGGCAGTCCATCCACGGGTACGTGGACATAGAACTGCTCCGCCGACAGGACGCCGCCGCTGCTGTCCGGGATCTGCGTCACCAGATTGCGGACCTCCGCCTCGAGCGTCGCCCCGAGCCCCGGTGTCGGGCCATGGTCGACGAAGACCTTGGCGGCACCGGGATTGCGCGAAAGCTGAGCGGCCAGCCGTAGCTGGCTCGAGGCGTCCGGGCCGTATCCGACTCGCCGGCCGGCCACCGCCAGGGGTGCGTCCGCGGCGTAGGCCCGGTGCCCGAAGGGGGCGGTGCCCAGCGCCGCGACGGCTGCCGCGGCGGCCGACCCCCGCAAGAAGTTGCGCCGCGAGACCGGGCGGGCGCGCAGGTACGTCCGGTGCCATTCGTACTGCTCAGCCATCGTCATCCGGCCGGCCAGAGCCGGCGGGATGCCGGTATCGGGGATCTCCACTCACCGATGGTGACGCACGCACCTGCGAGAACGCGGAATCGGCCGCAAACTGCAGGTGAACAGTCGCTATGGGCGGCGGCGCTAATTACGAGCCGGTTGCGATTCCGCTCCAATCGTCCTCACAACTTTGCTGGCTACCGTGACCTCCGTAGATTCATGCGGATAACCCGGCGGGCAGGAGCGAAGCGACCCGGGGACGAAGCGGGCGGCCAGGAGGCGCGTTGAGCGACCAGATTCCCATCAGCGGTGCGTGCGCCGCGGGTTTCGACGCCGTGCGCGACGCCTTCGAAAAGAACTTCGCCGCTCGCGATGAGGTCGGCGCGGCCGTCGCCGTGTGGGTCGACGGCGACCTCGTGGTCAATCTCTGGGGCGGTTACGCCGACGCCCGCCGTCGCCGCCGGTGGCGGCAGGACACCCTGGCCAGCGTGTTCTCCGGCACCAAGGGCTTGACGAGCACGTGTGTGCATCTGCTCGCCGATCGCGGCGAGCTCGACCTGTATGCGCCGGTCGCCCAGTACTGGCCTGAGTTCGCGCAGAACGGCAAGCAGAACATCACGATCGCCTCGGTGCTCGGGCACCGATCGGGGGTGATCGGACCTCGCACCCGGATGCACTGGGGCGACACCACCGACTGGGACCGGGTCTGCGCCGATCTCGCCGCCGCCGAGCCGTGGTGGCCACCGGGGACGGCGCAGGGCTATCACATGGTCAGCTTCGGCTTCATTCTCGGCGAGGTGGTCCGCCGGGTCACCGGCCGGACGATCGGTCACTACCTGCGGACCGAGATCGCGGAGCCGATGGGCATCGACGTGCACATCGGTCTGTCGGCCGCCGACCATCAGCGGTGCGCGGACATGATCAACAAGCCGCACATCCGCGATGTGCTGGCCAACGGCCAGGCGCCGGGCTACCCGACGTCACTTGCCGAGCATCCGATGGCAGGCATGGCGGTGGCCATGGGCTTCGTTCCCGATGACGAACTGGGCTCCAACGAACTCGAGCGGTGGCGGTCCAGCGAGTTCCCGAGCACCAACGGCCACGTGTCGGCACTCGGGCTGGCCACCTTCTACAACGGTCTGGCGCAGGAGAAGCTGCTCAGCCGCGAACAGCTGGAGGCGGCGCGGGTGTCGCAGGGCGGCTTCGACACCGACGTCGTCCTCGGGCCGCGGGTCGCCGATCACGGCTGGGGGTTGGGCTACATGCTCAACCAGCGTGGGGTGGCCGGGCCGAACCTGCGCAGCTTCGGACATGGCGGATCGGGCGGCTCGTACGGGTTCGTCGACCTCGAACACCGCATCGGCTACGCCTACGTGATGAACTACTTCGACGCCACCAAATGCAACGCCGACCCGCGCAGCACCGCGCTCAGCGACGAGGTCTACCGCGCTCTCGGCGTGCTCTGACAGGCAAACTTCCGTTCTCCGGAGCACTTTCACAGGATCGGTACTGTGGACGCCATGAACGGTGTGCTGGTCGTGCTCATCCTGGTTGTCGTCGCCGTGATCGTGCTGGCGGTGGTGAGTTCGTCGCGGGCCTCGGGCAATCGCAATGCCGCCTCGCTTGCCGACGCCAAGGCGGATGCGCGGCGGGTGATCGAGCGGCTCGGTGGGCAGGTGCTCAACCTGTCCGGCAACAACGACGCCGCCACCCAGGCGTTGGCTGACGCCTCCGAACGGTTTACCGCCGCCTCCTCGCAGATCGAGCAGGCCACTACCGCCAAGCAGGCGATGCTGGCCAAGGAAAGCGCGATCGAAGGGCTGTACTACGTGCGCGCCGCGCGCACCGCGATGGGCATGGACCCCGGCCCGGAATTGGAATCGATGACCGGCCAGAAGGCGGCCGGTGCGGTGACCGAGGACCGCAAGGTCCAGTTCGAGGGTCGCGAGATCGAAGCCTCCCCAACCCCGAGCCCGCGGACGCCGAACTACTACCCCGGCGGCCGGGTCGCGGGCCGTCCGGTCCCCGCCGGCTGGTACTCCGAGCCGTGGTGGAAGACGGCACTGGTGGCCGGCGCCTGGGGCGTGGGGTCGGTGTTGCTGTTCGACGCGCTGTTCTCCGGTATGCACGGAGTCGATTACGGCGCTTCGGGATTCGAGAACGGCTTCGGCTCGGGCTTCGACCAGGGCTACGACCAGGGGTATGACCAAGGCCTGGACGCGGCTGGTCAGGATGGCGGCTGGGGCGGCGACGGCGGCGGTTGGGGCGGCGATGGCGGCGGCTGGGATGGCGGCGGCCTGGGCGACAGCGGCGGCTGGGGTGGCGGCGACTTCGGCGGCGGAGACTTCGGCGGGTTCGGCGACTTCTAGATCCGGCTCTCCATCCGGGCGGTCACGCTGGCCTCCTGCAGGTCCAACCGGCCCAGCATGGCCCGCACGGCCTCGTCGTCGATGCGTCCCTCATCACGCTCTTTGATCAGCGCCGCACGCTGAGCGGCCAGCACATTGCGGTACAGCGTCGCGAACACTTCGGCCCGCAGGTCGTGTTCCTCGGGATCGGGCATTTCGTCGGCGTCCTTGGAGTGCCGCGCGATCCAGGTGCGGATGTCGGTCAGCACGTGGGGGTCGAGGCCGTTCGGCGGGTTGGCCTCGAAATAGGCGAGCACCTCGTCGGCCGCCGCGTGGACGGTGCTCTCGGCTTTCGCGGTCTCCTCTCGGTCGTAGGCTCGGTCGCCGTCCGGCGAGGACACTTTCAGCCGGCGAATCAACGGCGGTAGCGTCCAGCCTTGCAGCAGCAGCGTGCCGACGGCGACCACAAACGCGATCGCCTGAATGGTGGCCCGCTCGGGGAACGGCTCGCCGCCGGCGATGGTCGGCGGGATACCGGCCGCGGCGGCCAGCGTCACCACCCCGCGCATTCCCGTCCAGGAGACCACCACATTTTCCTGCCAGGTCAGCGCTGTGTGGTCAATCATCGCTCGCCACTTGCCCTTTGGCTTGTCCCGCTTCCGGACACCGAGCGCTCCCCGACCGCCGCGTTCGGGGATCGGCACGCTCAGTTTGCGGTCGACGTGGCGGAACAGGACTCCACGGCCGAACATCACGAACACCGACAGCGGACGGATCACCAGGACTCTCCCCAGCACCACCGCCGCGGCGACGCCCACCTCCATGAGTGATTCGTGCGCATCGCGCAGGTCCTCCAGTACGAAACGCAGATGAAGCCCGATGTAGGCGAAGACGAACGCCTCCAGCAGCACGTCGACGGAATTCCAGACGTAGCGCTCCTGCAGCCGGGTTTGGTAGCCGGCGCTCAGCGTTCCGCTGCCGACGACGAATCCGGCGGCCACCACGGCCAGCACTCCCGACGCGTGAAAACGCTCGGCAGTGATGTAGGCGGCGAACGGCACCACCAGGCCCTGGATGGTTTCCAGGCTGGCGCTGTTGAGTCGCTCGCGGATCCACAGCGTTACGTAGCCGAGCGCGACACCCACCGCCGGACCGAGCAGTGCGCTGTATACGAACAGCAGCAGCGGGTTGCTGATGAAGACGTGGGTGCCGGCAACCTGGGCGACCGCGATCGAAAACAATGCCAGCGCCGCGGCGTCGTTGATCAGGCTCTCGCCGGTCAAGATCGTCATCACCCGCTTGGGCAGTCCCAGTTTGCGGCCCACCGCGACAGCGGTGACGGCATCGGGCGGCGCGACGATCGCTCCGAGGACCAGCGCGGTCGCGAACGTCAGCGGCACCACCACCAGCCACGCCGACACCGCGGCGACGGTGAAGGCGGTGACCACGACCAGGCCCACCCCGAGGCCGAGGATCGGCTTGATGTTGCGCATGAACGCGGGGAACGAGAAGTCCAGCGCCGCGGAGTAGAGCAGCGGTGGCAGCACCACGGAAAGCAGGACGTGCGAGTCCAGTTCAGGCGCGACGAATCCCGGCACGAACGACACGACGATGCCGACGACGACGATCATCAGGGCGGGCTCCACGCCTCGCTGCTTGGCGATCGCCGCGACAACGATGGCGCCGACGACGACGAGAATCAGTTCCATACAAGCATTCTCGCGGGTGGCGCCCGGCGGCGCCGATCACACCTGACAGGTGGGGCACCAAAACACGTTGCGACCTTCCAATTCGGCGGTCCGCACCGGGGTCGCACACACCCGGCAGGGCTCGCCGGCGCGCCGGTAGACGTAGGTCCGCGGACGGTTCGGCGCGTACGACGGTGGCCCGTGATCGTGTTCGGGCCGCACCACGACGATCTTGCCGCGCCGCACGCCGACCTTCATCAACTCGACCAGGTCGGTCCAGGCGTCGGCGAACTCGACCTCGGAGACGTCGCGGCCCAGCCGGTAGGGGTCGATGTGATGCCGGAACAGCAACTCGCTGCGATACACGTTGCCCACACCTGCGATCACGCTCTGATCCATCAGCAGCGCACCGATCGACTTGCGGGACTTGGAGATTCGGGCCCATGCCAGTGACGGGTCGGCGTCGCGGCGCAGCGGGTCGGGCCCGAGTCGGGCCACGATGGCCGACACCTGCGCCTCGTCCATCACCTCGCAGGCCGTCGGGCCACGCAGGTCGGTGCCCCATTCGGTGCCGACGATCCGCATGCGCACCTGGCCGACCGGCAGGGGCATCGGCACGGGCGCCTCGGTGAAGGTGCCGTACAGCCCGAGGTGCACATGCACGATCGGGCCACCGTCGTAGTGATGGAACAGGTGCTTGCCCCAGACCGAGGCACGGGTGAACACCCGGCCGTTGACGATCGAGGAGTCGCTGAACCTGCCCTGCGGGCTCGACACGGCCGCAGGGGCGCCGGCGAACCGGCGCTGGTGCAGCCGCGCGAGCCGGTGAAGGGTATGCCCTTCCGGCACGACTCAGGCCGGGGCGCCGGGGACCGGCGGCGCGACGTGGGTGCGTTCGTATTCGTCGAGGATGTCGATACGACGTTGGTGCCGTTCGGCTTTCGACCACGGGGTGGACAGGAATGCGTCGACGATCGCCAACGCCTCCTCCTGGGTGTGCATGCGGCCGCCGATGCCGATCAGCTGCGCGTTGTTGTGTTCGCGGGCCAGCGATGCGGTCTCGGTGCTCCACGCCAGCGCGCAGCGGGCGCCGGGCACCTTGTTGGCCGCGATCTGCTCGCCGTTGCCGGAGCCGCCCAGCACGATGCCGAGGCTCTGGGGGTCGGCGACCGTGCGCTGAGCGGCGGCGATGCAGAAGGCCGGGTAGTCGTCGTCGGCGTCGTAGGTGTACGCGCCGCAGTCGATCGGCTCGTGACCACCGTTCTTCAGGTGTTCGATGATGGCTTGCTTGAGTTCGTATCCGGCATGGTCCGAGCCGAGGTAGACACGCATGGCCGATACCTTACTAAGTCCCGCCCAAACCGACGTTTGGCAGGGAAACTTCGAGTAGATCGCTGCAGAACGTCGATCTCGGCGCGGGTCAGCCCACGGTGATGGCGTCGAGGCGTTCCTTGATGAACGCTGACGACGTCACCGGCGCCAGCCCGGCCACCCGCCCGACCGGCGGTTGCAACGGAGTGACGAGCGCATCGTGGTTGGCCTCGTAGAAGTAGATCAGCGAGATCAGGTCCTCCTCTGGGGCGTGCGGCTGCGGGGGCAGCACCCGATGCCGACCCGACGGCCAGCGTCGTCCGCTCCAATACTCCAGGAGGTCGCCGATGTTGATCGTCAGCGCCGCCGGGTCGTAGGGGGCATCCTCCCAGCCGTTGGCTTCGGAGAAGACCTGCAGCCCACCGGCTCCGGGCTCGCGATCCAAAATCGTCACGGTGCCGAAGTCGGTGTGCGGGCCGATCCGGAACTGCCCGGGCTCGGGCTCCCCCACAACGCTGACCGGCGGATAGTGATTGATGTTCATGGTCCAGGTCGGCCGGTCGGCCAGGGCAGCGAAGGGATTGGTCGCCAGGCCCAGCGCATGCGCCATCAGGGCCAGCAGATCGTCGGCCAGCCGGCGCACGGCCGCGGTGTATTCGTCGACCAGCGGCCGTAGCTCGGCCACCTCGTCGGGCCAGACGTTGGGCGCGAACCAGATCCGGTCGACCTCGGGATCGCCGACGGCCGTCTCGGCGCCCAGGCTGTAGCTCTCCTTGAGGTCCGGCGGCGTCTCGGTGCCCTCGGCATAGGCGTTGGCCTCCGCACCGGGAGCGATCCAGCCGTGGCCGCCGACCGGCACGGCGTACCGGCGCTTGACGTCGTCGGGCAGGCTGAAGAACCGTCGCGACGCAGCGCGCACACCCGCGGCTAGCTGCGGATCGATGCCGTGACCGGTGACGAGGATGAACCCCGCCTGCTGCAGCCCCTTGTCGAGTTCCGCGGCGACGGCGTCGGCCTCCGCTCCCCCCGCGTACCAGCGGGAGATGTCGATGGTCGCGATCACTCCGCCACTCCGATGTCCTCGTTCCACAGTTCCGGGTTGGCGGCGATGAAGTCGGTCATCATCGCCACGCAGCGCTCGTCGTCGAGCAGGGCGACCTCGACGCCGTGTTCGGCCAACCAGTCGTGACCACCGACGAACGTGCGACTCTCCCCGATCACCAGCGCGCCGATATTGAACTGGCGCACTAGCCCGCTGCAGTACCAGCACGGCGACAGCGTGGTCACCATGACCGTTGAGCGGTAGTCACGCTGGCGGCCGGCGGCACGGAAGGCGTCGGTCTCGGCGTGCAATGACGGATCACCCTGCTGCACGCGACGGTTGTGCTCGCTGCCCAACAGCATCCCGTCGGAGCTGAACAGCGCCGCTCCGATCGGAATTCCGCCTTCCGCCAACCCCTTTCGCGCCTCATCGACCGCGACATCGAGCATTTCGGCCGGCGTCATACCGCGAGGCGCTCGGCGGCGATCTTCGATCGGCATAGCACAAGATAACTTGCACCGGCGATCAGGAAGCCGACGAAGAACGTGATGTCACCGAGTTGCGGCAGCGCGCGGGCGATGTAGCCGACGAACTTCTCCTGATTGGAGAACAACAGCACCGACACCACCAAGCCGATGAGGAACGACGCGAAGCCACCCCAGTTGGTGTAGCCGCGGTCGTAGAGGAATCCGGCGATGGGCTGGCCTCGACGCAGGTATTGGTCGGCGAACACCACCCCCAGCCACGGGCCGATCCAGTAGGCGATGATCAGCAGGAAGGCCTCGTAACTTGCGGCGGCGTCGGCCAGCGCCCACCAGGCGATGCCGAAGCCGGCGACTCCGAAGAACACCGTAACCGTCGCGCGCGCGATGTGATGCGGCAGCTTGACCCCGATCGTCACGAAAGCCATTGCGCCGGAATAGATATTGATCGCGTTGGCGGCGATGGCACCCACTGCGATGGCCAGCAGGGTGGCCTTGGCCAACGGCGAAGCCAGCTCACTGGTGAACGCTTCGGTGGGATTGTCGGACAGCGCCGGACCGATGGTCACCGATGCGGCGCCGACGATTTCGAGGATCGTGCAGGACAAGAACAGTCCCAGCGAGGCGAACAGCCCGGTGCGGGCGGTCGAGACGGTGGCCGGGAGATAGCGGGTGTAGTCCGCGGCGTAGGGCGTCCAGCCCGCTGCATAGCCGAACGCGGTCCCGACGGTGAGCAGGAACCCACCCAGGCCGCCGACGCCGCCGTCGACCGCCGGCGCGTCGAAGTGCGACTTGGTGAGGATCACCACCGAGGCGACCGCGAAGATCACCGCGAGCACCGGGAACGACCAGCGCTCGAAGGCTTGAACCAGGTTGTGGCCGAAGAAGGCGAACCCGGTCTGGATCAGCACGACGATCACCAACGCAGGCAGCGGGCCGATTCCGAACAGGGTGGACAACGCAAAGGCGCCGCTGACGCTGTTGGTGGCGAACCACCCCACACCGGCGGTCACCGACATCAGGACTGCCGGCACGGCATTGCCTTTGAACCCGAATGCCAAGCGGCCCAACACCATCTGCGGTACGCCGTGCAGCGGGCCGCGGGCGGACAGGAAGTAGTGCGCGATCGCACCCAGCCCGGTGCCGATCACGATGCCGGCGACGGCCTGCCAGAACGTCATGCCGTAGACGGCGACCGCGAGCACGCCGACGAAGATCGTCGCGAACTCGAGGTTCGGCGACGTCCACGTCCAGAACAGCTGGCGGGGCTTGCCGTGCCGATCCTCGTGCGCGATGAACTCGTTGCCACCGGGTTCGACGGCTACCAGCTTGTCGCGGTAGGTGCCGTCGGTCTGCACGCTCGGTTCGGTCGGGTCAGCCACTGTCATGGACTAAAAATCGACCCAACCGAGCCGTAGCGCAACCGGAGGAAACCTCCCGGAAACTTAATCGAATTGCGGCGCTTCGGTCCTCGTCCGCTTCAGCTCCCAGAAGTGCGGATAGGCCGCGAACGTCACCGAGGCATCCCACAGCTTGCCAGCTTCCTCACCGCGCGGAATGCGGGACAACACCGGACCGAAGAACGCGACCCCATTGATGTGGATCGTCGGCGTGCCGACGTCCTCGCCGACCGCATCCATCCCCTCGTGATGGCTCTTGCGCAGCGCATCGTCGTACTTGTCGGTGGTGGCCGCCTCCGCGAGTTCGGCAGGCAGCCCCACCTCGGCCAGCGACTCCTTGATGACGACGTCGAAGTCTTTGTTGTTCTGGTCGTGGATGCGGGTGCCCATCGCGGTGTAGAGCGGCGAGAGGACCTCGCGGCCATGGGCCTGCTCGGCGGCGATGGCGACGCGGACCGGACCCCACGCCTTCTTCATCATCTCGAGGTACTCCTCGGGCAGGTCGCGTCCTTCGTTGAGGACGGCCAGGCTCATCACCCGGAAGTCGACGTCGATATCACGGACCTTCTCGACCTCGAGAATCCAGCGCGAGGTGATCCAACACCACGGGCACAGCGGGTCGAACCAGAAACCGGCTACTGACTTCTCGGACATGCGGGCTCCTCCCAGCGACGGACGCAGACTTTCAACTCAACTCATGCCGTGAGATCACTGTTCCCGTATTCACCCGCCAACACCAGAAACCTTGGGTTGCCGGCACAGAAAACGCATAGGTGGCAATTCTTGACCCAACCGTGCTGTCGTTGTGACCACTGTGCAGAAGTGTTCCACAAGTGATTGGAGTGATCCGAGTAGTGACCGCCGCGGCGTTCGTCGCGGGTGCAACCGCTATGGCAGCGCCGGCTCATGCCGACGCCGTCGACGACGCCTTCGTCGCCGCCCTCAACCGGGCCGGCATCCACTACGACAACGCCGAAGCCGCCACGCAGCTGGCCAAGCAGGTGTGCCCGCAACTCGTCGGACCGGGCAAATCGTTCGGCGCCGCGGTGTCGCGGGTGCAGGGCGGCGGCATCCCGCCGCAGATGGCCGCGTTCTTCGCGGGCATGGCGGTCAAGCTCTACTGTCCGGCGATGATGAAGTCGGTCACCGACGGCACCTTCTTCGACTGGATCCAAGCTCCGCACATGTGAGTAAGTCACGTTAGGTTGGACGCGTGGCACTACCCAACCTCACTCGTGACGAAGCCATCGAGCGCGCAGCTCTGGTCACCGTCGGCAACTACTCGATCGTCTTGGACCTGACGGGCTCCGACACGACGTTCCGGTCCACGACGACCGTCGAGTTCGAGGCGCTGCCCGGCGCCGACACCTACATCGACCTGGCCGCCGACACCGTACACAGCGCTGTGCTCAACGGCCGCGACATCGACGTGTCCGGGTACGACGAGTCCACCGGCATTCCGTTGCACGGTCTGGAGAAGACCAACGTTCTGGTGGTCGACGCGGACTGCCGCTACTCCAACACCGGCGAGGGTCTGCACCGCTTCGTCGATCCGGTCGACGGCGAGGTGTACCTGTACTCGCAGTTCGAAACCGCCGACGCCAAGCGGATGTTCGCCTGCTTCGACCAACCCGACCTCAAGGCCACCTTCGACGTGACGGTCAAAGCGCCGTCGCACTGGCAGGTGATCTCCAACGGCGCGACGGTGTCGAACGACGGCGGCGTGCACACCTTCGCCACCACCCCGAAGATGAGCACCTACCTGGTGGCACTGATCGCCGGCCCGTACGCCCGCTGGGACGACGTCTACACCGACGAGCACGGCGAGATCCCGCTCGGGCTGTTCTGCCGCTCGTCGCTGGCCGAGTACATGGACGCCGAGCGACTGTTCACCGAAACCAAACAGGGTTTCGGCTTCTACCACCGCAACTTCGGCGTCCCCTACGCGTTCGGCAAGTACGACCAGCTCTTCGTGCCCGAGTTCAATGCCGGTGCCATGGAGAACGCCGGTGCGGTGACGTTCCTCGAGGACTATGTCTTCCGGTCGAAGGTGACCCGCTACAGCTACGAGCGCCGGGCCGAGACCGTGCTGCACGAGATGGCGCACATGTGGTTTGGCGACCTGGTCACGATGACCTGGTGGGACGACCTGTGGCTCAACGAGTCGTTCGCGACGTTCGCCTCGGTGCTGTGCCAGGCCGAGGCCACCGAATACGACCAGGCGTGGACGACGTTCGCCAACGTGGAGAAGTCGTGGGCCTACCGCCAGGACCAGCTGCCGTCGACCCATCCGGTGGCCGCCGACATCCCGGACCTGCACGCCGTCGAGGTGAACTTCGACGGCATCACCTACGCCAAGGGCGCCAGCGTGCTCAAGCAGCTGGTCGCCTACGTCGGGCTGGAGCACTTCCTGGCCGGCCTGCGCGACTACTTCGCCGCGCACGCCTTCGACAACGCGACGTTCGACGATCTGCTGGGCGCGCTGGAGAAGGCGTCCGGGCGCGACCTGTCCGACTGGGGCCGCCAGTGGCTCAAGACCACCGGACTGAACACTCTGCGCGCCGACTTCGATGTCGACGGCGAGGGCCGGTTCACCCGGTTCGCGATCAACCAGGGCGGTGCGGCGCCCGGTGCCGGCGAGACCCGGGTCCACCGCCTGGCGGTCGGCATCTACGACGACGACCCGACGACGGGCAAGTTGGTGCGGGTGCACCGCGAGGAGCTCGACGTCTCCGGTCCGGTCACCGAAGTGCCTGCGCTGCAAGGGGTTTCGCGTGGCAAGCTGGTGCTGGTCAACGACGACGACCTCACCTACTGCTCGCTGCGGCTGGACGACGATTCGCTGCGGACCGCGCTGAGCCGCATTGCCGATATCTCCGAGCCGCTGCCGCGGACGCTGGTGTGGTCGGCGGCCTGGGAGATGACGCGCGACGCCGAGCTCAAGGCGCGCGATTTCGTGGCCCTGGTGATGAGCGGCGTGCAGGCCGAGACCGAGGTCGGGGTGGCGCAGCGGCTGCTGCTGCAGGCACAGACCGCCCTGAACTCCTACGCCGACCCGGCGTGGGCCTGCTCCACCGGCTGGCCGGCGTTCGCCGACCGGCTGCTGGACCTGGCCCGCGAATCGTCGCCGGGGTCGGATCACCAGCTGGCGTTCGTCAACGCGCTGTGCACGTCGGTGCTGCAGCTGCACCACGTCGCGGTACTGGCAACCCTGCTCGACAACGAGCCGGCCGAGGTGAATCTGCCCGGCCTGGTGATCGACACCGATCTTCGGTGGCGGATCGTCACCGCGCTGGCCGCATCCGGCGACATCGACGGCGACGGCCCCGAGACGCCGTTCCTCGACGCCGAAGCGCAGAACGATCCGACGGCCGCCGGTCGCCGGCACGCGGCCGCGGCGTCGGCGGCCCGCCCGCAGATCGAGGTCAAGCAGGCGGCGTGGCGTGAGGTGATCGAGGACGACACGTTGGCGAATATCACCGCGCGGGCGATCATCGGCGGCTTCGCACCCGCGGGGCAGAGCGCGCTGCTGCAGCCGTTCACCGAGCAGTACTTCGCCGCGATCCCCGGAGTGTGGGAGCGCCGGTCCAGCGAGGTGGCGCAGACCGTGGTGATCGGTCTGTACCCGTCGTGGGACGTCAGCGAGGAGGCGTTGGCGACGGCCGACACATTCCTGTCCGGCGAGCTGCCGTCGGCGCTGCGCAGGCTGGTGCTCGAAGGTCGCGCCGGTATCGAACGATCGCTGAAAGCGCGCGCCTTCGACGCTGGGTGAGCGCGCGCTGCCATGATCACGCCATGGCAGGAGCCAATACTCGTCGGGCCCGCGCGGCACGCAGGCGTACCCGCCGCGTCAAGGCGGCGGTCAACGACCTGACCGACGAGCAGTGGGCGGCGATCAAGCTCGCCTGGAACGGCTGCGCCTACTGCGGGGCGACGGGCAAGCCGCTGCAGCGCGATTGCGTCATGGCGATATCGCGCGGCGGCCGGTACACGATCGACAACGTCGTGCCCGCGTGCGGGGCATGCAACGCGAGCAAGTGCAATGACGAGGTGACGGGCTGGCTGCGCCGCAAGCGGCTCGACGAACGCCGGTTTCTCGAGCGCTACGTGCAGATCCGCGCGGACCTGCTCGCGGCGATCTGACTACGGGCGGGAGATGGCCGCCGACATCACGCGGACAGCGCTGACCAAGCCGTCGATCAGGTTGCCCTCTTTGAACGCCGACGCGGCGGCCGACACCCCGAGCGGGGCCGCCGACTCGGCGCCACGGCTGCGCAGGTCCGCGCCGTAGACCACCTCGATGGCCTTCTGATCCGGCGACACGGCCAGCAGCACCGCGTTGTTCGCGGTCGGCACGTCGGCGAGGATCTCGCGGGCGCGGGCCGCGGTGTCGGCACCGAGGTCACCGATGTAGACGGCGAAGCGGGCCTTGGACTGCCGGCTGCCGTACTTCAGCGCGTCGTCCAGTTCGACCAGCTGGCTGATCGGGAACGGGTAATGCACCGACAGCTCACCGGGCTCGGTCACCCCGGACAGGCGGCCGCTGGTGGTCACTGCCCAGCCGTAGGGCAGGTTGGCCGGATCGACGGTCGCTACCGTGCCGTGTTCACCACTTGCCACTTGCTCCACCTCCCACATTCACCTCGTGCGCGCCGTGGCCGTGATGGCCACCGCCGGGAACCACCTCGTCGGAGGCCCACAGGATAGGCGCGTGCGTCCACTTCTCGGACAGCTTGTACGTCTTGGGATGCTTACCCCGGCCGGGGAAGATCATCAAAGACAGGAGAACCACGAGCAGCAACGGGATGCCGACAAACAGCCCGTGCACGACGGCAGCATTCACGATGCCAACCGTAGCAGTCAGGCCGCGCCCTCACCCAGGTAGCGCACCCAAGCGGGGTCGAGTTCCTTGATGGTGCACAACAACCGCCAGTGCTGACCCTTCGGCGGCATCGGCACCAGCCGCAACGTCCAGCCCAATTCGGTCAGCAGCTTGTCGGCCTTGCGGTGGTTGCACGTCGCGCACGCAGCCACGCAGTTCTCCCACGAGTGCTCGCCGCCGCGGCTGCGCGGCACCACGTGGTCGACGGTGTCGGCCTTGTTGCCGCAGTACGCGCACCGGAACCGGTCCCGGTGCATCAGCGCGGCCCTGGTCATCCGGATGCGCGCCCGGTACGGGACCCGGACAAAGCTGCGCAGCCGGATCACCGACGGCACGACGATCGCCCGCGTCGCCGAGTGGATGACCGGGCCGGAGGGATCGTCGTGCACCACATCGGCCTTGCCGCACAGCAGCATGATCACCGCCCGGCGCATGGGGAGCGCCGTGAGCGGTTCGTAGGTTGAGTTCAGTAACAACACCCGGCGACGTCCCCACACTGATCCGTCGGCCGGGCCAACTATGTGAGGGTCGGCGTGCAGGCTGGAACCGGCTACGGACCCGATCGGGCCCGCCGCGGCGCGGTGACCGCGGTTCCGTTTGCGCTGCGACATGCGTCCTCCGGCAACCAGTCCACCATGGATCGGCCGCATCTGCACGACAATTTTGCCCGTGTTCGCAGGTCAAATCCGTGAACATCGGGTGACGTGGGCTTGCCCGGAGGCGGATGTACACAATGGTGGGGTGACCGAAGATCCGCAGACGTTCTACGACGCCGTGGGCGGCCATGAAACGTTCCGCAAGATCGTGTCCCGTTTCTACGAGCTGGTGCGCGAGGACGAGGTGCTGCTCCCGCTCTATCCGCCCGACGAACTCGACGACGCGGAAGTCCGTCTGCGGATGTTCCTCGAGCAGTACTGGGGCGGCCCGCGAACCTACTCGGATCAGCGTGGACACCCCCGTCTTCGGATGCGACACGTACCGTTCAAGATCGGTTTCATCGAGCGCGACGCATGGCTGCGCTGTATGCACACCGCGGTAGCCTCGATCGACTCCCACACGCTCGACGACGCGCACCGAAGGGAGCTGCTGGCCTATCTCGAGATGGCTGCGCAGTCGATGGTCAACTCCCCCTTCTAGAGGACTCCGATGACCGAGCCAGCGCCGTGGTGGACGAACGCGATCTTCTATCAGGTCTATCCCCGCTCCTTCGCCGACAGCAACGGTGACGGCGTCGGCGATCTCGACGGCATAGCGGCGCACCTCGATCATCTGAGCCTGCTCGGCGTCGACGCGATCTGGCTCAACCCGGTGATGGTCTCGCCGATGGCCGACCATGGGTACGACGTGGCCGATCCGCGCGACGTCGACCCACTCTTCGGTGACCTCGGCGCATTGGAGCGGCTGATCACCGCGGCGCATACCCGCAATATCCGCGTCACGATGGATCTGGTGCCCAACCACACCAGCTCGGCGCACGCCTGGTTCCAAGAGGCGCTGGCTGCGGCACCGGGAAGTGTTGCGCGCCAACGTTATATCTTCCGCGACGGCCAGGGTCCCGATGGTGCGAAGCCGCCGAACAACTGGGTGTCGGTGTTCGGTGGGCCGGCCTGGACCAGGGTCGCCGACGGCCAGTGGTACCTGCACCTGTTCGACGCCGAGCAGCCGGACCTCAACTGGGACAACCCCGAAGTGTTCGAAGACCTGGAGAAGACGCTGCGGTTCTGGCTGGACCGCGGCGTCGACGGCTTTCGCATCGACGTCGCGCACGGGATGGCCAAGCCGCCCGGTCTGCCGGACATGACGGTTCCAGACCTCGAGATGCTGACCCACGACGACGACGATCCGCGGTTCAACCACGAGGGTGTGCACGACATCCACCGCAGTATCCGCTCGGTGCTCGACGACTATCCCCATGCGGTGACGATCGGCGAGATATGGGTGTTCGACAACGAGGACTTCGCCAAGTATCTACGTCCCGACGAACTGCACATCGGCTTCAATTTCCGGTTGGTACGAGCCGAATTCGATCCGGCGAGCATCCGCGGCGCGATCGAGAACGCGTTGGCCGCGGCCGCCCTCGCCGATGCCAGCCCGACCTGGACGCTGTCGAATCACGATGTCGAGCGGGAAGTCTCGCGCTATGGCGACGGAGTCGCCGGGCTTGCGCGAGCCCGCGCCATGGCGATGGTCATGCTGGCGCTGCCCGGTGCGGTGTTCCTCTACAACGGCGAGGAATTGGGCCTGCCCAATGTCGAGCTTCCCGACGAGGTGTTACAGGATCCGGTGTGGGAACGCTCCGGGCACACCGAACGCGGGAGGGACGGCTGCCGGGTGCCGATGCCGTGGTCGGGTGATGCGCCACCGTTCGGCTTCTCGTCGAATCCGGGCACCTGGCTGCCGATGCCGCCGGAGTGGTCGGCGCTGACGGTCGAGCGTCAACTCGCCGACCCGGATTCGACGCTAACCTTCTTCCGGACAATTCTGCAGTTGCGGCACAGCACGTTTCACTTCGCCGAGTTCGATGTCGAGTGGCTACACCTGCGTGACGACGCGCTGGCGTTCTCCTCCGGTGGGGTGTTGTGTGTGCTGAACGCCGGGCGCACCGCGCTGGCATTACCGGCCGGCGACGTGCTTGCCGCGAGCGCACCACTGCTCGGTGGGAAGCTACCGCCGGATTCGGCGGCGTGGATCGCGACCGGTTAGACGCCGGCGGCCAACAGATTGACCACCGAGGCCACGATGATCGACCCGAACACGAACGACAGCAGTCCATGTCCGAGCGCGGTGGCCCGCATCCGCGTCGAGGTCAGGTTGGTGTCGGAGATCGCGAAGCTCATCCCGACGGCGAAGCCGACGTAGAAGAAGTCCTTGAAGCACGGCTGGTCTTTGTGGCCCGGCGGGCTGTTGAAATCGATTCCCCCGGGCTGCTCGGGGTCGAAATAGTGTTTGGCGTAGATGATCGAGTAGAGCGTGTGGATGGTCAGCCACGACAGCACGACGCTGCCGACCGCCATCCAGCCCGCGCCTGAGTCGTGGCGAACCCCGCCTGCGGCATCCTGGCTGCGACCCAGCAGCACCCAGACACCGACCAGACTGGCCGCCGCACCGCCGAGCACCAACGTCGTAACCACCCAGGGCAACGGTTGCTCCTGACTGGCGTGCCGCTTGGTCTCGTTGAAGTCGAACGGCCACAACGTCACCCACGTCCAACCGGTGAAGATCAAGGCCAGCGCCGTCCACCCGCCGAGCAGCGAAAGCATGCCGTTGTGGCCCCACAGAATCGCGGTCACCACCGCGCCGACGGTCACCCCGACGGTGACCCGGGCGGCCGGGCGCTTCCAGAACGACAGGTTGCCGTGTGCCTTCTCGGTCACGGGCGGATCCTAACGCAGCACCAGCGCGGGATCCCCGCGCCGGCGATACACCGACCCGTACCGCGCGTCGATCCGCAGCCAGGTCGGCGACAGCCGCACCCGGACGATCTCGTCCTCGCCCGGCGGATCCGGCACGAATCCCATTGCGGTCAGCGCAAACACACAGCGCATTGGTACGCCGACCTCTGTGTCGTCCGAACTCACCTGCAGCACGTCCTGATCCAGGAGCGACGCGGGTGGTCCGTGTGCGCTGCTGTGCTCCTTGGCCAGATCGGCTCCGCGCTGAGCCAATTCGGTGAGCACCGCGGCGGGAATGTCGTCGAGATGGGTGAAGCCGGTGTCCCCCGGCAACACACCGCGCCACGCGGAGTCCATCGGATAACCGGGATCGACGTGCCCGGCCACGTCGGGGTTACGCAATCCCCGAGCCAATTCGTCTGCCCCGCAGGACAAGTCGGCGGGGTCGACCTCACCGGCGACAACCCGGACCGCCAACACGTCAAGACCGGTGCCGACCCACGCTGCGATCAGCCCGTCGGCGCGCCGCTTCAATCGGACGACTGCGGCCTCGTCGAGGCGCAGCGCGTGGTCGAGGAACACCGCCAGGTCGCTGCGCACGACGGCATCGGGGATGGTGAGGCTCATCGCTGCCAGCGCTGCAGGTACTCCCGGTGCTTGGGCGAAAGCCGAACCAGCCGTTGCTCTTCGATGTGCACCGCGGCCAGCTGGGTTTCGGCGATCACCGAGGGCCGAGAGTCCGGGTCGGCGTTCAGAGAGCGCACCTCGTAGCCGAGGGTGAAGTCGACCGCGCGTAGCCGCTTGGTCCACATCGTCACCTGCAGCGGCGAATCGGCCAGCCGCAGTTGGCCTCTGTAGAGCACCTGCACCTCATGGATCAGCAAGCCGATCGTGGTGATGTCCTCGGCGAACGGCTCGGCCAGGAAGTCCACCCGCGCCTCTTCGAGGATCGTCACCATGGTGGCGTGGTTGATGTGCTGATACATGTCGATGTCCGACCAGCGCACATTCACGCCGGTGGTGAATCCGTTAGCCACTTGATCCTGTTCCACTCGTCCTGGTCATGCTTCGGATCTGGCGTGCCGCCACCGACAGGGTGGCGAGATCACGTTCGTCGTCGGCATAGATCTCGGCCAGCGTGCGACGTGCCCGCTCGACCCGCGATCCGTTGGTGTGCTCCCACTCGGCGATCTTCTCCTCCCCCGTCTCCTCCGGTTCGCCGACCGCCAGCACGTCGAAACACAGGGCCCGCAGCGATCCGTAGATGTCGTCGCGGATCGCCAAGCGAGCCAACGCATGCCAGCGGTCATCGCGCGGAAGACCGGACACCGCGGTCAGCAGACCGTCGGTGCTCAGGTGGTCCATCAGGGCGAAGTAGGTGTCGGCGACCTCGGCGGGGTCGCGGTCGACGATGTCGGCGATGTCGATGACGTCGAGAAGGCTGTACTGATAGAGCCCGGTCGCCACCGTGTACGCCAGATCGGCAGGCGCGCCGTGGGCCTCGAATTCGCCGGCCTCCTTGGCCACGATGGCCTTGTCGTCGCCGCGCAGCCACTCCGACATCCGCGGGGTCAGTTCGGCCAGCGTTGCGGCGAATCGGTTGATCTCGGCGCCGACGGCCAGCGGCTGCGGGCGGTAGTTCAACAGCCAGCGTGCCGCCCGGTCGAGCAGGCGTCGTAGATCCAGCGTCATCCGGTCCGAGACATTGATCGGCAGGCCGGTGCGGGAGGCCTCCACGATGCGCTGCCACACCTTGTCGATCCCGAAGATGGCGTCGGTGGCCACGAAGGTGCGGACCGCGTCGACGTAGCCGACGCCGGTGTCTTCGGTGACGCGGTAGGCGAACGAGATGCCGCCGGTGTCGATGACGTTGTTGACCAGCATCGTGGTGGTGATCTCACGACGCAGCTGGTGGCTGCGGATCTCGCTGGCGAAATGGTCGCGCAGCTGGCTCGGGAAGTAGCGCGGCAGCCGGGAAGCGAACACCTCCTGATCCGGCAGGTCGCTGGCCAGCACCTCCTCCTTGAGGGCCAGCTTCACGTGGGCCATCAGCGTCGCCAATTCCGGTGAGGTGAGCCCGATCCCGACCTCTTGGCGGCGGTCGATCTCCTTGACCGACGGCAGCGCCTCGAGCTCGCGGTTGAGTCCGCGCCGCTCTTCGAGTTCGACGATCTGGCGGGCGTGCACGTTGAGCAGCGACGCGGCGTTGGCGCGGCTGGTGCCCATCAGATCGTTCTGGTCGATGTTGTCGGCCAGCACCAGTCGCGACACCTCATCGGTCATCGAGGCCAGCAGCTCGGTGCGCTCGTCAGCGCTCACCTTGCCCGCGGTGACCAACGAATCCACGAGGATCTTGATGTTGACCTCGTGGTCGCTGCAATCCACACCCGCGGAGTTGTCCATGGCGTCGGTGTTGATCCGGCCGCCGCACAGGTCGAACTCCACCCGGCCGAGTGAGGTCACACCGAGGTTGCCACCTTCGCCGATCACCTTGGCGCGCACCTGGTTTCCGTTCACCCGGATGGTGTCGTTGGCACGGTCACCGACTTCGGCATCGGATTCCGACTCGGCCTTGATGTAGGTACCGATGCCGCCGTTGAACCACAAGTCCACCGGCGCTTGCATGATCGCCTTCATCAGGGCGGGCGGGGTGACCTCGGTGGCGTCGCCTTGGAGGCCAAGCGCCGAGCGCATCTGCGGACTGACCGGGATCGCCTTCTGCTGACGGCTGAACACACCGCCACCCTCACTGATGAGGGCGGGGTCGTAGTCCTCCCAGCTCGACCGGGGCAGCTCGAACAGCCGGCGCCGCTCGTGCCAGGACCGCTCCGCGTCCGGGTCGGGGTCGATGAAGATGTGCCGATGGTCGAAGGCTGCGATCAGCCGGATGTGGTGGGACAGAAGCATTCCGTTGCCGAACACGTCACCGCTCATGTCGCCGACGCCGACGACGGTGAAGTCCTCGCTCTGGGTGTCCACACCCATCTCCCGGAAGTGCCGTTTGACCGACTCCCAGGCGCCCTTGGCGGTGATGCCCATGGCCTTGTGGTCGTAACCGACCGAGCCGCCGGAGGCGAACGCGTCGCCCAGCCAGAAGCCGTACGAGTTCGCGACATCATTGGCGATGTCGGAGAAGGTCGCGGTGCCCTTGTCGGCGGCGACGACCAGGTAGGCGTCGTCGCCGTCACGGCGCACCACGCGGGGCGGGACGATGATCTGGCCGGTGGCCCGGTCGACGTTGTCGGTAATGTCCAGCAGGCCGGCGATGAACAGTCGGTAGCAGGCAATCCCCTCGTGGCGGAATGCATCCCGGTCCCCGGCGGCGTCACCGAGCGGCGCAGGTGGTTTCTTGACGACGAAACCGCCCTTGGCGCCGACGGGCACGATCACCGCGTTCTTGACGGCCTGAGCCTTGACCAGGCCGAGGATCTCGGTGCGGAAGTCCTCCCGGCGATCGGACCACCGCAGCCCGCCGCGGGCGACGAAACCGAAGCGCAGATGTACGCCCTCCACCCGCGGCGAATACACGAAGATCTCGAACTTCGGCCGCGGCAGCGGCAATTCGTTGATCAGCTGAGGATTGAGCTTGAGCGACAACACATTCTGCGCGTGCGCGGAATCCGGACTGGTGATGAAGTAATTGGTGCGCAGCGTGGCCTGGATCATCGTCGCGAACGCCCGCAACACCCGGTCGGTGTCGAGACTCACCAGCGCGTCGATGTCGGCAGTCACGGCGTCGGCCGCAGCGAGCGCATCCAGACCCTTGTCCGCGGACTCCGGATCGAACATCGCCTCGAAGAGGGTGACCAGCGAATGCGCGGTGCGCGGATTGCCGTTGAGCACCGACTCGATGTGCGACTGGCTGTAGGGAAAGGCCGCCTGCCGCAGGTACTTTGCGTACGCGCGCAGCACGGCGACCTGCTGCCAGGTCAGCCCGGCGCGCAGCACCAGTTCGTTGAAGCGGTCGATCTCGGCGCGTCCCTGCCAGATGGCGGTGACGGCATCGGCGAACCGCTGCGCGGTGGCGTCCCACTCCTCTTCGGTGGCAGCGTCGGGCATGGAGGCGTCCGGCCGGATCTTGAATTGGTAGATCCACACCTTCAGCCCGTCGGGGCGCACGACGGTGAACGGCCGCTCCTCGAGCACCAGGACACCCATGCACTGCAGCATCGGCAGCAGGTGGCTCAGCGATGCGGTCGACCCGCCGAGATACCAGGTGAGGTACGCCTCGTTACCCTCGTCGCCCTTCTCGAACTGCAGTTTGACCGAATCTTCTTGCAGCGCTTCGATGATCCCGATATCGGTGATCGCCTCGGTCGAGGTGACGGCCTGCTTGAAGGATTCCGGCAGCGCCTCGGCGTAGTGTTCGGCGATTCCCAGGTCGATCTTGCCGGATCGTGCCGAGCCGATCAGCCGGTCACCCCAGGTGCGTAGCGCCTCGGTCAGCAGGCCTTGCACGCGGGTGCGATTGTCCTCGCTGTCGTCGATCGACGCACGGGTGGAGCTGTCGGGCAGCCGCACCGTGAAATGAACGACGGCCCAGGGCGATTCGCTGACCCGCGCGGTGTAGTCGATGCTCAGCCCGCCGAACTCACGCACCAGGATGTCCTGCATCGCCAGCCGCACCACGGTGGTGTAGCGGTCGCGGGGTAGATACACCAGTGCGGACACGAAGTGGCCGAGTTGGGCGGCGCGCAGGAACAGCAGCGCCCGACGCCGCGAGCCGAGATCGACGACGGCGGTCGCCATCGCCAGCAGCTGCTCGGCGGTCAGCGAGAACAGCTCCGAGCGCGGGATGGTCTGGATGATGTCGAGCATCAGCTGACCGGGATGGCTGGGGTCGCTCTGCGACATCGCCAGTACTTCGCGCACCCGTCGCGAGATCAAGGGAATCTCAAGCACATTGGCACTCATCGCCGCCACCGTGAACAGCCCGACGAACCGATGCTCCACATCACCGGAAGGGGTGTGCTCGCGGATCACAACAATGTAGGGGTACGCGCCGTAGCGCAGGAAGCTGGGCATGGTGGCCTGCGCCAGTACCAGCAGGTCGCCCGGGTGGGTGAGTTCCGGCAGCACCTCGGTGCGCAGCCGCGCGACCCCCAGCCGGCTGGACTCGACGACGGTGGCGACGTCGTCGCGCACCGTGCAGTCCTGGCACCCCAGCAGTATGAAATGTCCCTCGGACAGCCAGCGCAGCAGATCGGCGGCATCACTGCGGTCAGGCCCGACGAACCGCTCTCCCGGGTCGGTGTCGAGATCGTGGGCCAGGTCGTCCAGGGCGGCGCTGAGCGCCGCCGAATCCAGGGCCACCTGGCGGGCGTCGGCCACCACCATCGGCAGCATCCGCTCGGCCTCGGCCAGCGCCTTGCGATTGACCGACGGCGAGAGTTGCACGTGGATCCACGACTCGTCGATGCCCTGCGAGTCGGACCCGGCCGGATCGTCGTCGAGTGTGCGCACATCGAGCAGCTCGCCGGTCGGGCTGCGGCGCACCCGGAACACCGGGTTCATCAGTGCGACATAGCCGACACCCAGCCGATGCATCAGCACCGTGACCGAATCCAGCAGCATGGTCGCCTGGTCGGTGACGATCTGCAGCGCGGGCCCGAACCCGCCGGGATCGTCGGCGGGATAGATCGCGACGAGGGTTTCGCCGACCGGCCGGACGCCGGCCAGCCGCTCTTGTGCGGCGATCAGCTCCGTCGGGACCGCTTGCTGTGCAGCCGCGGCGACCAGTGGGCCGGTGTCGGTGGCGTCGACGTCGGGAGCACCGCCGTGCGGACCGCGATACGTGGCGAGGTAGGCCTCGCCGAGCGACTCGGCAGCTTTCGGGTCAACCGTCATACCTGCGGCTCCTGATCAGCGTGCGAACCGACGCTGGTCCGCAGCCGCCAACATTAGTCGCGTGTGAGCCTGCGGTGGGTGACCCTGTGCGGACGAGCCGCGTCGGCTCCCATTCTTTCGATCTTGTTCTCCTCGTAGGCACCGAAGTTGCCTTCGAACCAGAACCACTTCGCTTCGTTGTCGTCGTCGCCCTCCCACGCCAGGATGTGGGTGCAGGTGCGATCCAGGAACCACCGGTCGTGGCTGATGACCACCGCGCAGCCGGGGAAGTTCTCCAGCGCGTTCTCCAGCGAGGACAGCGTCTCGACGTCGAGGTCGTTGGTGGGCTCGTCGAGCAGGATCAGGTTGCCGCCCTCTTTGAGGGTGAGCGCCAGGTTGAGCCGATTGCGCTCACCACCGGAGAGCACGCCGGCCGGCTTCTGCTGGTCGGGACCCTTGAATCCGAACGCCGACACATAGGCGCGCGACGGGATCTCGTTCTGGCCGACCTCGATGTAGTCCAGGCCGTCCGAAACAACCTGCCACACCGTCTTTTTCGGATCGATACCGGCGCGGCTCTGGTCGACGTAGCTGAGCTTGACGGTGTCGCCGACCCGCACGGTGCCGCTGTCGGGCTGTTCGAGTCCGACGATCGTCTTGAACAGCGTGGTCTTACCGACACCGTTGGGGCCGATGACACCGACGATGCCGTTGCGGGGCAAGGTGAACGACAGATCCTTGATCAGCGTGCGGCCCTCGAAGCCCTTGTCGAGGTGCTCGACCTCGACCACCACATTGCCCAGCCGCGGCGGTGCCGGGATCTGGATCTCCTCGAAGTCGAGCTTCCGGGTCTTCTCGGCCTCGGCGACCATCTCCTCGTAGCGACCGAGGCGGGCCTTGTTCTTGGCTTGGCGGGCCTTGGCGCCGGACCGCACCCAGGCGAGTTCCTCCTTGAGGCGCTTCTGCAGCTTCTGGTCCTTCTTGCCCTGCACCTCGAGACGCTCGGCCTTCTTCTCCAGATAGGTCGAGTAGTTACCCTCGTACGGGTAGGCGCGGCCGCGGTCGAGCTCGAGAATCCACTCGGCGACGTTGTCCAGGAAGTACCGGTCGTGGGTGACGGCCAGGATCGCGCCCTTGTAGGCGGCGAGGTGCTGTTCGAGCCAGAGCACGCTCTCGGCGTCGAGGTGGTTGGTCGGCTCGTCGAGGAGCAACAAGTCGGGCTTGGACAGCAGCAGTTTGCACAGCGCGACGCGGCGCTTCTCGCCACCGGACAGATGGGTCACCGGCTCGTCGGGCGGCGGGCAGCGCAGCGCATCCATCGCCTGCTCGAGCTGGGAGTCGATGTCCCACGCGTCCTCGGCGTCGAGCTCCTCCTGGAGCTTGCCCATCTCTTCCATGAGCTCGTCGGTGTAGTCGGTGGCCATCAGCTCGGCGACCTCGTTGTACCGGTTGAGCTTGGCCTTGATCGCCACGCCCTCTTCGACGTTCTCCCGGACCGTCTTGGTCTCGTCGAGCTGCGGCTCCTGCATGAGGATGCCGACCGTGGCGCCGGGCGCCAGCATCGCGTCGCCGTTGTTGGCCTGGTCGAGGCCGGCCATGATCTTCAGCACGCTGGACTTACCGGCACCGTTGGGGCCGACGACGCCGATCTTGGCTCCGGGCAGGAAGGCCAGCGTGACGTCATCGAGGATGACCTTGTCCCCGTGTGCCTTGCGGACCTTGCGCATCGTGTAGATGTATTCGGCCATTGCCGCGGTATTGCCTTCCGTCTTCGTCTTCGTCGTGAAATGCTCGCCGACCATCCTAGGCGCGCCGGGCATAGGCCTTGCGGTCGCGCTGGCCGAGGCCAGCGCGACCACCGTCGCCTCACGCCGAGAGGGCCATCTCCGTCGTCTCGCCGACGTCGTCGGCACCGGTGCGCCCCTCGGGCTGCGGCGGCTCGTCGGCCGGTTCGGCCGGCTTGGGCTGCGGCTGCTCGAAGCGGATGATCGCGCGGGACAGGTCGGGGCCCACCGCGGTGGCCCGCATCTCCAGCGAGGATCGCCGAACACCTTCCTTGTCGTCGTACTCGCTGGTGAAAACGTCGCCGACGACGATCACCGGCGCACCTTTATAGAGGCCGGCGCCGACGCCGGTGACGAGCTTGCCCCAGCAGTTGACGGTGATGAACAGCGAGTTGCCGGGCTCCCAGGTGCCGTCACCGGTGCGGCGCCGGGAGTTGCTGGCCACCCGGAAGCTGATGAGTTCCTGGTCGCCGACGACTCGGCGGCGAAGGTCGGTGACGATGCGGCCGACGACGGTCAGATGAGTTTCGAACATGGCATGGGTCCTTTCCATTCACGTGGGTTGTGCGCCTCCAGTGAGCCGCCGGACCCCGACAGCCGCGCGCCGCACCGGGTGCGGAGGCGGCAGCCTGTGGATGAAAACCGGACTGGGGATGGATTCAGCGGTCGTTCTCGCGTTGCGCCAGCTTGGCCAGCATCGCGTTGTAGGCCGCCAGGTCGGCGTCGTCGTCGCGCTCGGCGGCTCGGTCGAGCCGCTTGGCGGTGCGCCGATCGCTGCGACTCCACTGGACCAGTAGCGCCACCATCACCACCACGAGGGGGATTTCGCCTGCCGCCCAAGCGATTCCACCGCCCAGATGCTGGTCGTCGAGCAGGTTGGTGTGCCAACTCAGCTTCAGAGAACGGTAGAAACTCTCCCCCAGTACCTGCTGCATGCCCATCATCACCACCCCGAAGAAGGCGTGCAGCGGCAGCGAGGCGAACACCATCGCGATCTTGGCCACCGGCGGCAGCGGGCGCGGCGTCGGATCGACGCCGATGACCACCCAGTAGAAGAGGTAGCCGCTGATCAAGAAGTGCAGGTTCATCAGCACGTGCGCGCCGTGCAGACCCACCGCCGCATCGAAGATGCCGCCGAAGTACAAGCCGTAGAACCCGGCGACGAACACGATCGTGGCCACCACCGGGTGGGTGAAGAACCGAGACCACCTGCTGTGCAGGGCGTCGAGCAACCACTCGCGCGGCCCCGGCGGATTGCCCTTGCCCGCGGCAGGCAGCGCCCGCAGCGCCAGCGTCACCGGGGCGCCCAGCACCAGCAGCACCGGCACCAACATCGACAGCAGCATGTGCGCGGTCATGTGCATGCTGAACATGGCAGGCATGTAGCGGCCCAGGCCCGACGACGTGGTGAACAGCAGCACCGCGCAACCCAGCAGCCAAGCGAACGTCCGGCCCGTCGGCCACGCATCACCGCGGCGGCGCAGCCGGATCACCCCGGCCAGGTACACCGCGGCGAACACGATCGCGGCCGTTCCGAAGACCAGGTCGAAGCGCCAGTCCAGCAGGATCCGCGCAACCGTCGGTGGTCCGGCGAGGTCGTAGCCGATGCCCACCTCGGCCGGTGACGGGTTCGCCACCAGGGGTGGCGGCGGCGGGGTGCGGCCCAGACCCACCGAGATGCCGAATGTCAGGCCGAACATCAGCGCCTCCACCGAGGCCAGCCGGACCAGCACACCGCGGGCCTGCGGGTCGGCCTGCAGCGCGGCCACCGGTCCACGGCGCTGCCGCCAGCCGATGACACCGAGCACACACAGGGCGACGATCTTGGCCACCACCAGCCGGCCGTACTCGGTCGAGAACAGGTCGCCGAGCCGGATCCGGATGAAGGCGTTGATCACCCCGGAAAGGCCCATCGCCACGAAGCACCAGAACGCCACCGCCGAGAATCGTCGGGCCGCGAGGTCGGCGTGCTCACCGCCGCGCAGCGCATGCACCAGCAGCGCCAGCAGTCCGCCGGCCCACACCGCGCCGGCCAACAGGTGAATCATCAGGCTGTTGGTGCCCACGTCGTGCGAGCCGCCCGCCGACGAGTGCCCGGTCAACCCCAGCGGCACCAGCGTGATCAGCGAGCCTGCCAGCAGAAACGGTGTCCACGACCAACGCAACACCGGACGGCCGGCGACGGCGACCGCCAGCGCCAGAAACGCCGTCCAGCGCCAGGCTCCGGCCGTGTCGACCAGACTCGCCACCGACCACAGTTGCACCGGATTGAGGTGGTCGCGCAGCGGCTGACCGGAGACGTCCGAGACCGTGAGCGGGACCAGCAGAGCCGCACATACCGCCCACACTCCGGAGGCGACGACCCCGATGCGCAGCGCCCGGTAGCCGGCGACGTCGAGCACGCCGTTGTCCTGCGGCGGCACGAAGAACGTCGCGAACAGGAACGAGCCGACAGCCAGTACCGCCGCGATCTCCCCGGCTGCCTGAACGAACGGCAGACCGAGGGTGGTGACGGGGCCCGGATCGGGCAATCCGGTCGCGGTCAGGGCGTCAGCCAAGGACAGCGCACCGATACCGGCAGCCGTGATGCCGGCGAGGACGGCGACCATCGACAGCACCGGCCAGACCGCGGTGCTGCGGGCGGCGGGTGCGGTCATCGTTTCAGCGTATGGCTACCCGCGCTGGCTGAGCTCGCGGGCATAGAACTGCTCGCTGGAGAACTCGTGGATGCGGTCCATGTCGGTCAGGATCGTGCGGAGCTCGTGCAGGAACGCCCGTCGACGCTCCTCCAGGTCCGGGCCGGCCTGCAGCAGGTTCTGGTCGGCGGCCACCTGCCGCGCGGTGGCGAACAGCAGTGCCGACACCGACTCGTTGCTACGGATCCGGCCCTGCGCCGCGTACTGGGCGCCCACGCCCAACGCCAGCTTGGTGAGCTCCTTCTCCCCGATATCGGCCGGTGCATCGCACAGCACGTCGGCGACGATCGTGTAGGCCTCGATGAACGGCCGCAGCATGGCGTGCGCCATCAACGGCTTCTTGTCGCGCAGCAGGCTGTCCACCGCGTCACCGCCGGCGGCGACCTGGATCTCCCAATCATCTTGCCACGACATCTCTTCGGCGAGGTGTTCGCGGAAGGCGGCGGAATCGGCGAAATAGAAGTCGAACTTCAACAGATCGCGCAGCCGCATCGCCTGATCCCAGAACACCTCCACGCGATCGCCGTCGGGCGCGCGACCCGCATGGGCCAGAGCCAGTTCCGCGATCGACGTCTCCAGGAACGCGTGGATCAACGTATTGCGGTAGAAGGCAGCCTCGTGCTCGTGCTCGGGCGCGATCCGCCACACCGGCTCGTGGCCACCGTCGACCCTTGTGACCGGGTGGCCGTTGGAGAGGGCGTCGACTGCGGCCCGCACGCCGTCGGGCGTGCGCAGCCGCAGCGCACTGTTGGTGACCGGGTTCTGTTTGCGCTCAAGGTAATCGAGCGAGTCCTGCAGGGTGTGGTGGAGCTGGTTGAGCGTCAGTGCGCGGCCACGGGTGGTGAGCAGCAGCGCCGACACCAGGCCGGTGGCGTTGATCGGTGTGACGCGCAGGATCCGCCAGGCCACCTCGAAGGCCATCTTCTGCATGGCAAGGCGTTTGGCGGCCTCGTCGGAGGCGATCGGCCCGCCCGGCTCGCCGAGGTACTGGCGCATCGACACGGCCTCGGGGAAGCGGACGTAGATCTTGCCGTAGTTACGCTCGCCCTGCGCCTTGATGAAGTTGTACAGCCACTCCGCGCTCTCCGGCGTCTTCTCGCCACCGCGGGCGTAGGCGGCGTACTCGGTGGTCTCGTGCAGCTGGTCGAAGCTGATCGACACCGGCTGCAGCAGGATGTCTTCACTGCGGCCGTCCAAATACGCGTCGGCGACGTAGGCGAGCAGTCCGAGCTTGGGCGGCAACATCTTTCCGGTGCGCGACCGGGTGCCCTCGATCGACCAGCTCAGGTTGAAGCGCTTCTCCACGATGTAGCCGACGAACTGGCGCAGCACGTATTTGTACAGCGGATCGTCGAGCTTGCGGCGCAGGAAGATGACGCCGGAGCGGCGCATCAGCGGGCCCATGAACCCGAACGAGAGGTTGATTCCGGCGAATGTGTGCGCCGGGGGTAGCCGGTTTTCCTGCATCGCCACCGGGACGATGACGCCGTCGAGGTAGGACCGGTGCGACCACAGCAGTACTGCCGGGTGGTCTTCCAGGCCGCGCCGCATCGACTCGATTTCCATACTGTCGTAGTCGATTCGCGGATCGAAGCCCCGGCTGAAGATCGCCCGCCCGAGGTTGGGGATCAGGTCCACCGAGAATCTGCTCCACCCGGTGGCGAGCTCGTTGAGCATCTCCTCGGCCTTGGCCGGGTCGGCGTCGGGGATCTTCTCCAGGCCTTCCATGAACCGCGTGGAGGCCATCAGCTCATCGGTGATCAGTTGCGGCGACTTGTATTCCGGCCCCAGCAGCCGCAGTTCCATGCGTTCGATCGCCAGGCGGGCGCGGCGCAGCACGAAGCGTGCGAAATCGCGCGGACTCTCGCCGACGGTGTTCTCGTTCCACTGCTGACGCAGCTCGGACACCTTGGCCGGTTCACCGGCAACGATGCGCGCCCGCGACGGATCACGGCGAAGGATCCTGCGCTGCAACATCTCTGGTGGACGGTAGGTATCCCGCCCGGAGATCAGGCCGACGATCTTGACGCGGGTGGGCAGGCCACCCGGCACCCAGAACACCCGCACCGGAACGACCAGTCGGTCCTCCCCGCCGCCGAGTTCCTCGACCAGCTGGGCCACCACCCCGGGGGGCGGATCACCCGCGGGCAGTTGCAGCACCTCGACCTTGGTGTCGGGGTGTGCCCGCCGCTGCGCGTGCAGCCAGTCGTTGAGGAGTTCGAACTCCGCCTTCGACGACACCGACGCCAGTACGAGCGCGTCGTCGGTGGTGCTGAAATCGGCCAGGTGGTCGGTGTGGGTCATCGGCGGCCCTTGGCAGGTGACTGCTTGGTTGTCGCGGCCTTCTTGGCCGGCGTCTTCTTGGCGGCGGCCTTCTTGGCCGGCGCCTTCTTGGCGGCCTTCTTCGCGGGTGTCTTCTTGTAGATCTCGGCTTCCGGCACCTTGTCCGTCGGCCAGTTCTTCAGCGTGTCCAAATACAGCTGGCGAACCTCCTCGATGCGCTCCGGGAGGTCCTCCACCGTCCAGTCCTCGACCGAAAGAGGCGGGTAGACAACGATATCCACCTCGCCGGGATTCATCGTGGACGAATCGCGGGAGGCGATCACCTCGGCGTTGCGGATCACGATCGGCACCAGTGGAACACCGGCGGCCATGGCCAGCCGGAAGGGCCCCTTCTTGAACGGGCCGACGGTGCGGGTGTCCAGGCGAGTGCCCTCGGGAGCGATCATGATCGACAGGCCCTTGGCCACCAGGTTCTCGACCTCATGCATGGTTTCCACGGCGGCCTTGGGGTCGTCGCGGTCGATGAAGACGGTGTCGACCAGCTTGCCGAGCGTGCCGACGACGGGGTCGTCCTTGAGTTCCTTCTTGCCGACGCCGGTCCAGTTGTCCCGCAGCAGCGATGCCGTGATGACGGGGTCTGCGTTGTTGCGGTGGTTGAAGATGAACACCGCGGGCCGTTGTTTGCGGAGATTCTCCTCGCCAAGGACGTTGAGCCGCACGCCGTTTACGGCCAGCAACAGATTCGGGAACGCGGTGGTGAAGAAGTTCAGGCCGCGCCGGCGGCTGCGGGTCAGCGCACCCCACCAGATCGCGCCGGTCGCGGCGGGCACCAGCGCACCGACGCCGAGCAGTGTGCGCACCTGGCCCATCAAGCCTCCGCCACCGCGGCTGGAGAACCGCAGGATCGGCCAGCCGCGCCGGCGAGCGACCGCGGCCATCTTGCCCTCGGGGTTGGTCGGGCGCGGATTGCCGACCAGGTACATCAGCGCGACGTCCTCGTCGCCGTCGGCGTAGAAGTACGAGTGTTTGAGGTCAATGTCGTTGTCCGCGGCGAACTTCTGCACCGCGTTCGCCTTGCCCGGCCCCCACAGGATCGGCCGGACCACGTCGCCGGTCAGCACGTCGTTCTCGTCGACCTCGAACCGGTTGGTCAAGGTGTTCTCGATGCCGAGGAACTTCGCCACCGGTTCGACCTGAAGGGTCAGCGCCGAGGAGCTGAGCACCACGGTGTGTCCGCGCTCCATGTGTGCGTGCACCAACTCACGCATTTCCGGATAGATCCGCTTCTCGATCTGCTGCACGAACATCCGGTCGCCGATCTCATGCAAATCGCTCAACGCCCGGCCGCGCAGTGCCTGCGACGCCTTGGTGATCAGCTCCTCGAATTCCAGCCGGCCGAGCTGATGGTTGAGGCCCGCGGCGATCATCGAGATCAACTCCCCGATGCCCATGTCGCGGCTGCGGAAGCGCTCTCGGGTGAGGATGACGGCGGTGAACCCGGCGACCAGGGTGCCGTCCAGATCGAAGAACGCCCCGATCTTGGGCCCTTCGGGGCTGGCCATCACCTCGGCCACCGAACCGGGCAGGCGCATCTCCGTCTCGCTCATCAGTAAGCCACCGATCCGTTCGGGCTAGGTTGGGGTGAGTCGTTTTTCGGGTCGGGGAACGATGCGGGCACCACGCGCGGCGGTGGATCACCGGCCAGCGAGAGCACCTCGTCGAAACCCTCGCGCAGGCATCGCGCGAACAAGTCCTCGTCGGTGATCGATGCGCGGTCGTAGCGGGCGGTGACCGTGGCGAAGCCGCCGCGAGAGACCAGCACAACCATCATCGCAACCCCGGGCAGCGGCCCAATCCCGTACTGGCGCAGCACCTTCGCGCCTGCGATGTAGGTGTCGCCGGCATAGACGGGCACATTGCTGGCCTGGACGTCGGAGGCGATCACCGCACCGCTCATCGCTTCCAGCACGGCGTCGGGCAGCAGGCCGACCACGGGCGCGATGGCGCCCATCAGGTCGATGGCGGCCTCCTCGCGCCGGGACGTCATCTGCTTGCGAATTTTCTGGATCCGCACGGCCGGGTCGACGACGGCGATCGGCGCGGCGAGGTTCACCCCGGCGAACCGGTTGCCGCCGGCCGGGTCGGCCTCGGCCCGCAGGCTCACCGGCACCGCCATCGGCAGACTGTTCACCGGAACGCCGAGCGCCTCGTGATAGCGCCGCAACGCTCCGCACAACCCGGCCAGGTAGGCGTCGTTGACCGAACCGCCGGCGGCGTGCGCGGCGGCGCGCAGGTCGGACAGCCGCATCTCGATCGCCTCGCTGCGCGAGGACAGGCTGCGGCGGCGCAACAGCGGGGACGGCTCGGCGGCCCGGGCCACCACCCGGCGCCCGGAGCGCGCGTAGTCGACGGCGTCCCACACGGCCGTGCCGGGATTGCGCACCACACGACCGACCACGCCCAGCCCACCGGTGACAGCACCCAGCAGGCCGCCGACGATGGCGCCCGGCAGATGGTTGAGCCCTTCGCGCATCAGGTCGTTGGGCGTCAGGTCCTGCGGCACCGGAAGGGGCGGCGCGGGCCGGGGCGCCGGCTCGCGTTCGAGGTCATAGATCTCGGCGAACATCGCGGTGGCGCCGACCCCGTCAGTGACCGCGTGACTGAGGTGCAACAGCGTGGCCGCCTTGCCGCCTTCAAGCCCCTCGACCAGGGTGGCCGTCCACAATGGGCGGGAGATGTCCAGCGGCGACTGCAGGCTCACCTCGGCGAGGTCGAGCACCTCACGCAGGGTGCCCGGCTCGGGAACCCGAACCCGGCGGACGTGGAAGTCGAGATTGAAGTCGGGGTCGACCACCCAGCGCGGTGCAGCCGTCGGCAGTGTCGGGACCACGACGCGCTGGCGCAGCCGGAGCACCTTGCGGGACGCGTTCTCGAACGCGGTCCGGAAGCGGTTCCAATCCGGGGTGCGGTCGAGGATTTCCAGCGCCATGATCCCCGAGCGGGTCCGCGGGTTGGCCTCGCCGCGGTGCAGCAGCATGTCGAGGGGACCGAGTTCGTCCGGCAGACCATTCACATCGGCTGGTCCGCTCATGGATCCCTCCTCATCGACAACGGCACGCTCGGCGTGCGCGAGTCGGCGAACGCCGACAACCACGCTAGTCGGCGCGCGGGGGTGGCGGGTCTCGATTGTGAGTCGGTTACGACTTCAGGCCAAGCAGAGCGGCGGCAGCAGTAGGAGAACGGGCCACAGCAGTGCGGCCAGGCCGTACGCCCCCACCTCAGCACCGGCCGGAAGGACCCGGTTGAGTTGAACTTCAAGCTGCTGAACCGCTTCGACATGGAAGAAGCCCCAGACGAGTCCGATCACCAAGTACGGAATCGCCAGCCACATCGCGATCTCGATCACCGCTTCGACGGTCACCTCATAGTTGAGCACTCGGCGCAACCGGGTCATCAGCTGGTCCACAAGCCCTCCCCCAAATCTGAAAACACAGTTTCTCACAAATGCTTCTCGCGGGCGGCCGTACTCATTAGCATTGGGCTCACTCGGGGCGGGAGGACCTCAATGCTGACGAAAATTCGTTCGGTGCTGAACTACAAGCTGACGATCGCCGAACTCATCGGCATCAACCTGTTGATCGGGATCCCTTATCTCGCTGTGGGTCTGGTGTGGTCGTCGACCCACACCGATCACCTGCATGCCCTGCGGGGCGCCGACCTGGTGGTGTCGTTCCTGGGGTCCATCGTGTCGTGGCCGGTGCTGCTGTTCGCCAATGTCTGCATGACGTGACCGTTCGGCAGATTGCGTGGGCCGTCGTCGCAGTGGTGCTGCTGACGTTCGGCCTGCTTGCGCTGCGATGGCCGGTGTACCTGCCCGACTTCGATCCGTGGGGCGTACAAATCAAGTGCGGCAGCGGTTTTAGCGCTGATCTGGTTCAGGCGACCTTCGCCGGCAAGGCCGACCAGTGCCAGCACGCACTGGCGGTACGGCGGATGTGGGCGATCCCGGTGGCGGCGCTGGGCTGGCTGATCGTCATCGTGCTGGTGGTGCCACTACTGCGACCACAGGAGGCGCGCTCGCCAGGCTGACGATTGTCAGTTGCCGCGCAGCACCAGGTTCGCCATGACAAATTGCAAGTAGGGCTCGTAGAGATCCTGGCCGTCCAGATGGCTCCCCATCAAGACGCCCTCGGTGCTGGCCACGAGCAGCCGAGCCAGTGTCTCGGCAGGCATCCGGATTTGGCCGCCAAGGCGATCGACATGGTTCGTGATGTAGTCGGCGATCCACTGAATCGTCCGTTCCCGCTGCGGCGCCAGACGCTCCCGCGCGTCCGGGTTGCGAAGCAAGTACAGCGAGAACTCGTAATTGAGCGCCGCGTCAGCCCGACTTCCGGTTGTGACGCCGCGCCAACGCTTCACCAGTTCGTCGACGAGTTCGTCGTTGAGCGCCTCGAACGAGCCGATCACGTCGTCGAAGTTTGCGGCCAGCCGTTGCAGGCGCCGCTCGACAACTGCAAGGAATAGCTCGTCCTTGGCTCCGAAGTGTGACGCGATGGCACCGCGCGTGTACCCGGCAACCTCGGCGATGTCGTCGAGCGCGGCACCGGCAAAGCCGTGATCGGCGAACGCCGCCTCTGCCGAGTCGAGCAGCAGGGTGCGGGTGTGTTCCAGCCGCCGCTCGCGCGTCCATCTCTCCACCATGCGTCGATGGTGTCAGATCCCTGATGCCGTTGTACGACTCGGCTCGACTCGATATATTCCAGTTCGGATATTTTATCCGAACTCGTATATAACGTGTTGATCTGCAAGTACTGGCCACCTCGGCCCGCGGTGCCGAGCATGCGGAGGGAGTCCGACGTTGCCCAAGTCTCGCGAGGAGCACGCCCAGCAGTGGGACCTGCGCCATGAAGACTTCAACGACAACGACTTTCTCTACGACGTGTACGACGTCATGCGCGCGAAGTCCTCGTTCGCCTACACCGACACACCCTTTCTGACGCCCGACGCCGGCGGATCGTGGGTGGCGGTGAGCTACAGCGCGTGCACGGCGATCCTTCGCGACTGGGAGCACTTCTCGAGCAACCCGACGCCGCAGGGGGCTGAGCAACTCCCCGGCGACATCGTGATCACTCTCGATCCCCCGCGTCAGCAGAAGTTCCGCAAGGTGCTCAATCCGTACTTCTCCCCCGGCCGGATGCAACAGCTGCAGCCCGAAATACGTTACGAGACAGACCGATTGATCGACGGATTCATCGAGTCTGGAGTTGGTGATCTTGCCGAAGTGGCATGGCGACAGCCGGGCATCGTGTTCTTCAAGTACCTGCTCGGCATGCCCGTCGACGATGTCCCGCTGTGCATCGAATTGACCGACACCGCCCTCAACGGTGCGACCGAGGAGGTGCGGAGCGTGGCATGGGGCGGCCTCTACCAGCACATCACCGAGGCGGTCGTCGCGCACTGCGAAGGCCCCCCGACCGACGACATGATCGACGTGCTCCTCGGCGCGGAAATCGACGGCCAGAAACTTGCATTCCAAGACGTGGTCGGCAACGCCATGCTGCTGGTACAGGCGGGACTGGAGACGACCGCGAACGCGATGTCCTTCGCCTTTCACTACCTCGCCATGCATCCAGACGAGCGGGACAGACTGATCCGCGAGCCCGACATCATGCCCTACGCCATCGAGGAGTTCATCCGCTTCGCCGGGTCAATCCATGGCATTCCGAGAACCGTCACGCGTGACGTCGAAGTCGACGGGCAGACCTTCCGCCCCGGTGAATCCGTCCAGGTCAACTACGCCTCGGCGAACCGGGATGCCACCGAGTTCCCACAGCCCGAGCGCTGCATGCTCGACCGACGGCAGAACCGCCATCTGGGCTTCGGCGCCGGCGTGCACCGTTGCCTCGGCTCCAATCTCGCGCGCCTCGAGTTTCGGATCGGGGTCGAACAGGTGCTGGCCAGAATGCCGGACTTCACGCTGGCGACCGACACCGACGCGAAGTTCCACGGGAACTCGGTCACCCGCGGATACCGCACGGTGCCAGTGACATTCACGCCGGGAAAGCGATCGGGCTAAGACCACGGGATTCTCACGACACGCCTGTCACCTCAGCGTTATCTTATTTTTATCTTATTTTTCTTAGAGTTCGTGTACGGTGGGTAGTGCCGCAGCAACGGAAGGAACCCGCCATGCAGCCACCCGCCCGCGTCGTGTTGATCACCGGTGCATCAAGAGGAATCGGCGCCGAAGTCGCCCGTCAGCTCGCCTCTCCCGATACCCACGTCATCGTGAACTACCGCGAGAAAGCCAAGCGGGCCAACGCGGTCGTCGACGCCATCCGCGGTGCGGGCGGCAATGCCACCGCGTTGGCTGCCGATATCACCGACGACGTCGAGGTCGCAGCGATGATGCAGTACATCACCGCGCACTTCGGCAGGCTGGACGTGTTGGTCCTCAACGCCTCAGGCGGACTCGAAACCGACGCGGATCCGGGATATGCGATGCGACTCAATCGCGACGCCCAGCGCCGCCTGGCGCTGCTGGCCATGCCGTTGATGCCAGCCGGCTCGCGGATCGTGTTCGTCACCAGCCACCAGGCCCACTTCTATCCACACAAGGCGGTGCCGAAGGGCTACGGGCGCGTGGCCGCCAGCAAGCGCGCAGGCGAAACCGCGCTTTACACAATGCGTTCCGAGTTCGATCACGCGGGCATTCACCTGACGGTGGTCTCCGGGGATGGCACCACGGGCGCGCTGCCGACAGTCGAGGCATTCGGCACCGCGATCGCCAACGCCGCAGTCGTGCCGAGCGCCTCGAGCATCGTCTACATCGGCAGCGCCGACTATCTGATGACGGTGGCCTGACCTCAGCTCGCCGAGCCGACCGCTATCTTCTCGGTGCCGTTCCGCGCCGCCAGGTGGCGGCCATACACGATGCCCATGAAGTTTGCGACGGCCTCGGCTGCCAGCTGGCAGCGCAGCGTCGCGATGGTGTCGAAGGCGTGGTGCGCCTTGGGGAGCTCGGCGTAAGCCACCGTTGCGGGCCCCGACATCCGAAGTGCGGCAACGAAATCGCGCGCCTGCGCACTCGGTATCACGGCATCGCTCTCGCCGTGCAGGACGAAGAACGGCGGGGCGTCACGATGAATGCGGTGCATGGGCGACGCGTCGCGGTACAGCTGAGGGTTGTCCTCCAGCCGACGCTGGACCACAACGTGCTCGAGCAGCGGCATCATCAGCGGATGCATCTTGTCGGTGGTGGTCAGGTCGTAGACGCCGTAATACGGGGCGACGGCCTGCACGCTGGTGTCGGCGTGCTCGAAACCCGGTTGCAGACTTTCATCGCCGGCGCTCAGCGCGGCCAGTGAGCTCAGGTGCCCACCGGCCGATCCCCCGGTGATCGCGACGAAGTCCGGGTCGCCGCCGTACTTGGCGATGTTGGCCTTGACCCACGCGATGGCCCGTTTCACGTCGACGATGTGCGACGGGAAGGCGTTACGCGGGCTGCGGCTGTAGTTGATCGTGACGCAGATCCAGCCCAGCTCGGACATCCGCGCCATCAACGGATAGGCCTGGCCTCGTTTGTCATTGACCGACCAGGCGCCACCGGGAACCTGGATGAGTACCGGCGCGCGGTACCCCTCCGGCAGATCGGGGCGACGCCAGATGTCGAGCGTGTTGTTGCGCCCGCGGGGCCCGTAGGAGATGTTCCGGGTGGTCGCCGCGTAGCGGCGGCGATGGTGCATGGCGTCGAGGACGGCAGCGACGTTGGGACGATGGCCCGACTCCTGCCCGAGAGGATGCCGCACTTCGGCGGTGTAATCCTTGCCGAAGGTCTTCTCCAGGGCGGCCTCGAGCACCTTGTCGGCTTTCTGGACCGCCAGAGCGCAGGCAACCCTCTGCAGCGGCGACACCGTCGAGAGTGCGTGGCCGGTGAGGACTTGCGGAGCGAACTCGGCGTTCAGCCACCCCAGCACCCAACCGGCCGCGGCCGGCGAGCCCCGCAGCAATAGTGACCCGGTGTTCAGCGCCTGCGTACAGCGCGCGGTGACCTGCCCGATGGGAATGCTCATGAGCTCCAGACCCCCTTGTCCTTAGCCCGCCTAACGCCTTTGCCAAGTCGCGGATGCGGTTGGTCGACGTGTGTCAGTCGTCACACCATAACCTAACTTCGGCCAAACCTGAGGAATTCTTAGGAACTATCTTCTTGGGCCTTTGTGCCCTAGGAAATCCCGCTGGCAAAGTGAACGCGCGGTGGCGTCGCGTTGTCCTCCAACTTGCCTGACAGGAAACGTCGAGGGATTCACAGGACGATTTGTGAATGCTTCTCGAGGACCCCGCTCCCGCCTTCGCCGGAGGACTGATCACGCGTGTTGAGTCGCCCTTCGCCGCGGGTGCGCCTGCGCCGCTGAGGCGGCCTTTTCCGCGTCCATCGTTGACGCGGCCCGTCCATCCCAACGACGCAGCTCAAGCGAGGCGGTTTGCCGAGCTGATGCAGGACGAGATCGACGATCTCGAGGACTTGATCGCGGTCGCGCAGGACCGCTGGACCAGTCGGTGCGATGCCGGCTGGGGTGCCGCTCGCACGCCCGAACCAGTGCTGCGGCTGCGGGAAAAGCTCAAGGAGGTCCGCCGCCTGCAGGAGGCTCTGCGGGCCCGGTTCGACATCGCCTGACACTTCCGCGGATCTTTGCTCAACGAGATTGCAATTCACAGGGAGTTACACGCGCCCCTTCTGGCAAATCTGCACCGCTAGACTGTCGACGCGCTGCCTCCGTAGCTCAGTTGGATAGAGCAAGGGCCTTCTAATCCCTAGGTCGCAGGTTCGATTCCTGCCGGGGGCGCTGGTCAGAGGTGGTATTTAGCCATACTGAATAACGTCAGTCGTCGTTTATTCGTCGTTTATAGCGGACCTGAGTTGTCGGCGACGGCCTTATCCAGCAGATTCGCCACCTCGTTGTGAACCCGGCCGCGGCTCATGTAGCGGTCCTGCGTCATCGACACTTTGGCGTGTCCGAGATGGTCGGCGCCAATGCGAGCCGACAGTCCGGCGTCGTCGATGAGCGTCGCGACGGTCTTGCGGAAGCTGTGCGAGGTGATGTCGGGGACGCCCAACTCGTCCCGGGTTCTGCGCCACTGCCCGGCGAAGTTGTCGGGATCGCGCAGCGTCCCGTTCGTGGACGGGAAGATGACGGACTGCTCTCCGAGATAGGGCAGCTTCCGACGTTCGTTAAGGGTGGCGACCGCGAACGCGGGAAGCGGAATCACCCGGCGCCCCGCCGCAGTCTTGGTCTCATCGACGCGGACCAATCCCTTCGCCTTCTCGCGGATGACTTTGCCGGAGACGGAGATCGTGCTGGCGTCTGCGTCGAAGTCGGTCCACTGAAGCGCCAGCAGTTCTGAGCGGCGGAGTCCGGTGGCGATCAGCAGCGTGATCGGGTCGGTCAGGTCGCGCTGGCGGCACGTCTCCGAGGTCCTCAGTTTGGCGAGCAGATCGCGCAATTGATCCGCGGTGAGCGCCTGGGCGCCCTTGGGCTGTTCCTTGGACTTGATCGCCTGAACGTCGCGGACGGGGTTGGCGCCGAGGACGTTGTTGAGAACCGCGAGTTGAAGAGCTCCCCGCAGCAGGGTCCTGGATTGGCGGGCCATCACTGCCCCGTGAGCGGTACGCATCGACCGCAGGGCCGCGTCCAGTCTGGCGGCCGACGCCTCCCCCACTTTCACGCCGGCCATGAACTTGCTCAGCTTGGCTCCCGTGTAGCGGTAGGTGTCGAGGGTGCGGGCCGAACGACCGTCTTCGGCGAGCCGCTCGATGTGTTGGTCCACCAGAGTCATGACCGGAGTTTCAAGGCCGATGGAGCCCGCTCCGGAGGGTGGTCGACGATCGGCGAGTGCCTCAATTAACGCGTCGGCGGCAAGCTTCCCGTATTTGTCGTGCTCATCGGACGGCCCGAGTCGTTGGATTCTACGTGTGACGCCATCGGTGTCGCGAAAGCGGCACTGCGCCAACCAGATTCCGCCACCGAGGTATTTGCGGGTGATCTTGCCGTGCTGGCCGATGCGCAGCGATGGCCGGCCGGCCATGGATTACCCCTGGGCCTGCGGGCGTTGCGGGCGTTGCGGCGCCCGCTGGAGCACTAGAACAGCGATCATTGACCCATCATACTTCGGCGGAGTCGCGCTTGCCTTCGGTGAATTGCTGTTGCTCCCAGTCGATTACGTCGCTGAGCCGGTATCGGACGTGCCGCCCGAACTTCGCATACCGTGGACCAGTCCCCTTGGACGCCCATTCGGCCGGCGTCTTGACCGGCAGTCCAAGCCGATCTGCGAGGTCTTGGCGCGTTAGCCACTTGTCTTCGGTGTTCTCATCCATGGCGGTCACTTCCTTCTGGTCCGCCCCAGGGTCGGGTAATTCAACTGTAAGTGGGCCCAGAGGCACTAGCTGCGGTGATTTTGGGTGAGTCCGCTCTAACTGAGCTGCGCACACCCGGGCGTGGACGAGCACTGTCGGTGAAGTCGGAACCCACTAGGGCCGAAACAATCCTGTCGATTCCCAAGTCGCCTCAGCCGTTCTCGATCTCAATCCAATACTTCTCTAACGCTGCGGCCAACAAGGTTCAAGTGTCGGACTCCACGCTTACGCTGGCGGTTACCGTGAGTGGAGGAGGACGGGGATGAACAGGGCCGAGCGTCTGTGGAATTTGCGCGACGGCGTGCTGGCATGGCTGTACGAACTGAGGATCAACGGGAGCTCTATCGCTGAGGCGAAGCCCGCGGAGTTCATGGAGGCGACGGACTGGTCCGACGCGGAGGTGACCCGTGACGAGCTAAACGAGGCAGTCGAGTGGCTTACGGACGAGGGCTACGTCGATGGCATACGCACAATGCAGGGGGTCGTCGTCCGGCCGCAGCTCACCCCCTACGGGGAGAAGTACGCGGCGTCGGGCAAGAGCGTTCGGGATCTGCCAGGCGTCGCCGATGTGCAGAGCCCTTACCTGCACATCGAGGGAAGCAGCGGAGTCGCCGTCGCTTTCCATAGTCCAGGTGCAATGCAAACCGTGAACGTCCGGCAGAAGATCGAACAGGCACATGCCCTCGCGGAAGCTATCGAACGAGCGTTGTCTGCTGTCGCTGACGACGGGATTCGCGCGACCGGCGAAGAGTTGGTGTCTGAGATCCGTGCTGAGTCGAGCTCCGAGGAGGCGAATCCAGGCCGGCTAAAGACGCTGGCCACCACGGCGATTACGTCGATAGCCACTGCGGCGGGCACAGACCTCGGGAGAGCAATCGTCGAGGCGGCGCTGCCGCTGCTTTCTTGACGTAATGTCCCTCGGACTACAGGCCACACAGGTCCAACAGATGTCCACGGCCGGTCCGACAACGCACGTCTTCGTCGGGAGCTCGACGGTGCCTGCGTCCTGCCGCGAGGAGACCATGGGCGGTGTCGGTGCCCGTCCGTAGGCTGCGCGCCATGGCGCTCCACTTCGTCGACCACCGCCGAACGTCCGCGGACAAATACTCGTGGGTTCCACCGTTCGATTGGTCGGTCTCCTACGAGAACGACCAGTGGTGGGACGACGCCCGGTACTACGTCAGCGACCCGTGGTTTGTCCAAGTGCTGGAATACGGAGTGGAGGTAGCACGGATCGAGATGGATGACCCCGGTGGCATCAACCCGACCTATTTGGACGTCCCGGTGATCGGTGACGACGAACGGTTGGAAGTCCAGCTCATCGAGGTGGCCACCACAGAGCGGCGCCGCAAGGTTGGCACTCGGGTTGTCTACGAACTCATGGAGCGGCACAGCGGTCGCCGGTTGTTCGCGTACAGCGAGACGGCGGATGAGTTTTGGTCGTCGCTGGGATGGGAGCGCTTCGATCACCCCGAGGGTCCGCAGTTCCACCGTCCTCTGTTTATCCAGTCGTCGGCCTGCTGAAGAGCTTCCGGCGAGGAGATCGACCGGAGAGTCGATTTCCTATGACACTCAAATGGATCGGCTGCCCAACGCGACGGCTGCGTGGACATGACGTTCGAAAACCATGGCGACGCCAGTTCTCAGCCGGTGACAGCACGCCGTACTAAATGAAAACTGAAGAAAGTACTCACGCCAGCCGAGGATAACCGTGGCTGGGTACGAAGTTGACTCCAGATTTGTCGGATCAGATTTCGAGTCCGTAGTCGGTGCTGCGGTGTTGGCTTCTGTCGACGCGCCGCTCTATACCTTCGCTCCTGCTGCGGTCATGTCCTTGCCGGTCGGCCTTCCATGCACCGTAGCTCTCTTGTCGGAGCTCCGTGGCGGCGGCGCGCATGTTGACGAGACCCCGCACCCGCTCTGGTAGAGCCTGGTTGGCCGTATGGGCGGCGTAGTCATGCGCGGTGATGGCCGGCTCGTCGTTCGCGAGGATTCCGTGGATGAGGGTGGCGGCTTCGCCAAGGTCACCCCGCTGGGCGATGTGAGTTTCAGCAGGTAGCACATGGCCAAATTCGCCCGCTTCGGTGCTGCGTTCGTAGATGTACGCGTGGTTGGCTTGGCGTCCTCGGGTCATTGCGACGTAGAGCAAGTTACGGCTTGTGTCCTCGCGAAGGACAGCGATGCTGGCGTCGGCCGTAACCCCTTGGGCGGAGTGCACGGTGACCGCGTAGCCGAGGTTAACGTGTTCCCGGACGTAGTCGTTTTCGAAGACGACTCGGGCTTTGTCGTCGAGGCGTTCGGCGGCAACACGATTCGTCTTGATGTCGATTGCGGCGACCCGCCATCGGTTGCCGTTGCGCACGGAAGGTACCGAACCTGCGTTGGGTGTTGAGTGGTGGAAGGCGATAGTGGGGTCGTTGCGGCGGCTGATAATTAGATCTCCAACGCTGAGGCGCTGGCCGCGGGCGCCCAGGACGGAGGCGGCGTCCGGGTCGATTCGCTCGTTGTGAATCCGGAGGTTGAGCACATCGGCCATCTCGGTGGTGTCGCATACCAGCAAGGCGTCGCGGCCGAGCTCGGTGTCGGCCGTATACGCGGCAAGCGCGTCGGCGGCCATGGAGATCGCGTCGCCGCAGTGCAGCCGATCGTGGCTGCGATACCACTCCACCGCATCGCGGCGCGCAGGCGGTTCGCCATCGCGCAACCCGAGGGACGCGGTGCGCTCTTCCGGGTCTCTCATCCGCCACACCTCGGAGAGTCGTTGCGTCCACGGAAGGTCGGTGCAGAGTTGCGCGAACATGCCGCCGCGGGCCTTGACCGGCGCCAACTGGCTTGCGTCACCAACAAGTACCGTCTTCGCGCCCGCCCGCGTGGTGGCGGTCAGGAGCTGTCGCAAATCATCGGTCCCGACCATGCCGGCTTCATCGATCACTACGAGGGTCGACTCCTCGAGCGTCAACATGTTGTCGCGCAGCAACTGCAGTGCTTTGGCGACCGTCAGGCCGTCGTCTCCTGCGCCTTCGCGCATCGCGACGTCGACAGCCTGACCGGTCGGCGCAAGAACCAGAACAGTCGCACCGAACCGGTGGTGCGTCGCGCTCGCAAGCGCGCGTAGGGAGGTGGTCTTGCCCGCTCCGGCCGGCGCAGAAAGCGGTTGCACAAGCCAGGGCGAGTCGCCGATGTTCCGCACTGCAGCCCTCTGATCCGGCGACAGCCCGGCGGTGTCGTCGTCACGCACCCATAGCCTCGCGCGATCGTTCGTCGCGTCGACCAGGCGCAGTAACGCGCCTTCCTCTGCCAAGATCCGCGCCAGGGTGAAGCGCTCACGCCCCTCGCGCTCGTGCGCCGCGCGCGGCGCGGTCAACCGCATCCCGACCTCGTCGACGGCCGCTTCAACCGCGGCGCGCGGCGACTGGTCCCCGTCGACGGGAAGGTGCGCGCCGACGATCTCGACCAGGTCCGCGCGGGTGAACACCGCCTTTTCGATTTTCTCTGCGGCCGCAGCCAAACTCGCGCCGTCGAACGCGCTCCGCCCCGCGGCGCGCCGCGCCGCCCGCGCTTCCAGAAACGCGGCGCGGTCCAGAACAAGACCCCGCGCGTCTTCGCTCCACTGCCGCTGTAATTCGCTCCACGCAAGCTCTTCCGGTTTGGCGGGACGCGTCGCTTTCTGTGCCGCCGCAAGCTGCGCCGCGCTCAACGGGCCGTCCACCGAAACGAGGTTGTGCGCCGCCCACTCCCGCAACTGCGACGAGCGCCGGGACCACGCAGTGATGGTGTCGCGATCAACGCCGGCGGCCTCGGCCATCCCGGTTCCCGGATCCACCGGCGCCCATTCGATTCCCAGCGATTGATGTAGTTGGCGACGCAACGTGGCTTGGTAGATGACTCCCGCTGCACGGGCTTCGTGATACAGCGACGTCCCGTCAATCGACACCAGCGCCCCATCGCTGCGGGCCTGCCGATTCGGCAGAATGACATGGGTATGGAGGTGTGGATCACCGCACCGCGACGTCTCATGCTGATACGCCACCGCCACCAATCCCGGCAACTTCACCAGGTCCTTCTCCCCCGTGACGCTGTTGTGCACGCGGGTATAGCCGGCATGGGCGGCCAGGTACTCCATTGCCTCCGCAATCGCGGTCGAATGCGCCGCAGCGATGGCCTTTTGGACCACATCGTCGGCGCGCAGCGCGCGCAACAACGACACGCTTTTCGGCGCGGCGAAGGTCAGATCAAAGCCGTGCACACCGCGGTTACCGAAGGCGCGTCCACGCGCACCGTTGGGTGCGATACCGTCGTCAAGCCACCGCGCCACGACCACAGAATCGGCTTCTCCTCCGGCGCGCTGAACATCGGTCAATCCCACTAAGCGCGCCGCGGTATGGGTGTCGCCCGCGCACAACCACATTGGGGTGCGCGTCTCGTGTTCGGAGTAGTACTCCCCTAGGCCACCGCTGGCCCGCTGGAGGTCAGAGCTGGCGCGCCCCGCAGCCTTGGCGGTGTCGATGTAGTAGCTCACCGATGACCGTTTGAGCTTCGAAATTGTCAGCATCAATAGGCCCGCTCAAAACCGGAGGAATCGGCGCTTACTGCGCCACAACCAGTCTCGCACCCCTTGTGCAAATGTGCCAAGAGGTTTCTGAGTATGAATTAGCTGAGAAATGCAGTGGCGCAACGGTTTTGCTAGTTAGCAAGAGTAGACGAGGGGTGATGGGTATGGATGGGAATGAACGGTTGATAGATGAGAGGAATGCCGTGAGTGATTGAAGTAAGGAGCTTGGTCAGCCACGTCGGCCGGCGCGTTCGGCGAATGCGTCGAGCGCGACGAGTACGTCCGGGGAACGCCAGACTCTATTGCGCGGTCCGTTGGTAGTTTCGATGAGGATGCCCGCTTTCGTGAGCGGGTTGAGGTACCGGTGGGCATTGGTCGATTCGATGCCGAGTTCTTGCGCCACCAGGACCGCGTTGACGACCGGGCGGCGGGTCAACAAGTCGGCGACTTTCCACACCGCGGAGTCCGACCGCGCGGTGATCACACCGTTCCAGCTTTCCCGAATCTCGCGAAGGTCGGCGATCAGTTGTCGCCCGTTGGCGATCGCACGAACGGTGGCGCTGGAGAAGCTGTCGACAATCGGCGCGGCGTCGCCGTCGCGATAACTCGTGAGGGCCGCGAAGTACGCGTCGGTGTCGGCCAGCAGCCCGGCTGAGACTGGCACCGTCACCTGACGCGTCAAACCCTTATTGCGCAGCATCGCCTGCACCAGTGCGCGCCCCGTGCGGCCGTTGCCGTCGGTGAAGGGGTGGATGGTTTCGAACTGTGCGTGACTCACCGCGATCTGTGGCAGTGCGAGCATGTCGTCCCGGCGTGTGAACGCGATCAGATCGCTGATCGCCCCAGGAATCAATTCGTGGCGCGGGCCTACGAACGTCGCACCGATTGGGGTGGCCCCGCTTCCGATCCACACCGGCTCAGTGCGGAACTCGCCCGGCGTGTGGCGGGGATCGTTGATCATCAGGGCGCGGTGCATCGCGCGGATCGCGTCGGCGTCCACCGTGTCGGACAGAGCCACTGCTGCTTGCATCGCAGCGGTGTTGGCGACGACCATGGCGGCGTTCTGTTTGGCCTTTCCGCCGGGTAACTCGGCCTCGCCGATTTGGCGCGCTGAGGCGGTGAGGTTTTCGATCTGAGAACTCGCGGCGGATTCAGATCGCAGCAACACGGATGCGAACGGTGCGATTTCACCGCCGAGTTCTGCATCGAACCGAGCGATCTCGCGACTGGCTGCCTCAGCGCCGGCCAGCACCGAGGGCGGCAAGTCGAGAGCCACGTCGGCGATACTGGCGGGCACAGCGGGGTGATAGGTGCCGTACTTCGGTAGCGCTCGTCCCGCATGCCGCCTGCCCTGCGGCTCCCAACGAACGTCCTCGCTCGTGATCGGCCTAAGTGAAGTCACCACCAGAGTCTAACTTCACTTATCGAGTAGGTGAAGTTATAACTTACAGGTGACCTCGGCTACCGGGATCGTCCGTGTGCCCAATCGCCGGACTTCGCCATCATCGCGATCTGATGACCGTTGATGCGCCGGCTTCCATGTTGTTGCGCACCCGCCACACTGGCGTATCGATCATGTACGTGTGGATCGAGGGGTCGAGCTCGATTCGCAGGAACGCTATTCGGGTGTCTCCGCGGGCGTGGAGACTGCGGTAGTTGTCCAGGATCTGTCGCCCCAGCCAGAACTGGGAGAAGACGCGGGTTCCTTCCTGATCGGTCCAGCTGATGATTTCGGCGTGGCCGGTCAATTGGATCGTGGCGGGGGGAACGAACCATAGCAGCCGTCGGGGCGTCGGTATGACGAGCGAGACGTGTGGATTCGCGGCGATGTTGCGGGCTTTCTGGAGATGGCGGCGCGTCATCACATAAATCGTGCTGTCGGAGTCGGAGACGCCGTAGGTGATACCGGCGGACGCTGGCTGGCCTGTCGGGCTGCTGGTGGAGAGCACGGCGAAGTGTTGTCGTCGTATCTCGCGCAGCACTGTTCCGTAGGTCAGGCGTGGTTTCGGCATGGGTCAGCCATCCCCGATGTCGGTGAAATCAGCGAGAGATGTTGCCGCGCAGGACTGCGAGGCGCTGTTGGTATTCGGCTTCGTCGATTTCGCCGCGTGCGAATCGGGCAGCGAGAACCTGCTCGGGCGACTCGGTGTAGGGCGGTGATTGAACGACGGTGCGAGTCGTCGTGTTACCGGTGCTGGAGCGTACGAGCGCGATGATCGCGACGATGACGAGGATCCAAAACAGGACCATTCCGATTGCCATGCCTGTGTATCCCCATCCGCTCATGTCGTGGTCGGACCAGAACATCATGGGATTTCTCCTTTTCTCTCGTTGTGTTACAGGGCGCGGCTGAGCAAGACTCAGCCGGTGTAGTTGAGGGTGGTCATCATGCCGGCTTCCATGTGGTATCCGTTGTGGCAGTGCAGCATCCACACTCCGGGGTTGTCGGCGAGAAGCCGGACGGTCACCGTCTGCATCGGTTTGACGATGAGGGTGTCCTTGCGGGGGCCGGGGCTGCCGTCCGGTTTGACGACCTGAAATGTGTGGCCGTGCAGGTGCATCGGATGCCACATCATGGTGGCGTTGGTGAACGTCAAGGTGGCGCGCTGGCCCTGACGGATCGTCAGCGGAACGGTGTGATCGAACGGGCGGCCGTTGATCATCCAGTCGTACTGCATCATCGTGCCCGACAAGCGCGCCTGGAGATCAATCTCGCTGGAGGTTGCGAGCTGGACTTGAGGTGTCGCAACGAAGGTATCCACGGTGCCGACTCGACCGGTGAGTTCAGGGGGCCGGAACGCGGCGTCGGGGGTGCTGCCAGCGCCCGTGGTGAGTAGGGCGCGGGCGACGGCGTTCTTCCCTTCCGCAGCGGCGACGAGAGGAAACACACCGGAGGCGGCGGTCACGACGACGTCGTAGCGCTCCCCCATGCCCAGCAGCAGGGCGTCGACGTCGGTGGGCATTACCGGGAAGCCGTCGGTATGGGTGACGGTCATCCGGTGCCCGGCGAGTGCGACCCGAAATGCGGTGTCGGCGGCGGCGTTGATGAGGCGAATTCGGATGCGCTGTCCGGGTTTTGCGTTGAAGGTTGTCGGTGCAGCAGGAATGCGGCCGTTGATGAGGTAGTACGGATAGCTGACGTCGCCGCCGTCACCGCCGAGCAGATCGCTAGGCCCCGCCCCGCCCACGCCGGGAGTCGCCGGCATCTGTCCCATGCCGGGCATCCCGGGCATGGAGCCACCGCCAGAGCTCATGGAACGCAGTCCCTTATAGATCTCGTCGGGACTGGTTCCCACTCCGGAGGTCCAGTCGTCGAGCATCACGATCCACTCGGCGTCATAGCGGCCAGGCTCGGCTGGATCATCGATGATGACCGGCACGTACAAGCCGTAGTCGGTGTCCATGCCGGCGTGCGGGTGGGCCCAGTATGTTCCCGGATACGGGGAGCTGAACCGGTATTTGAAGCTGGAACCGGGCCCGATGGTGCGGCTGGCCGGTTCGGCACCATCCATATCGTTGCGCAAGGCAATGCCATGCCAGTGCACCGACGTCGGGTGATCGAGGCCATTGTCGACGGTGACCGCAATCTCGTCCCCGACATTGGCCCGAATCAACGGACCGGGAACCTGGTTGTTGTAGGCCAGGGTGCGCGCCTTGGTGCCGCCGAGGTCGATGTCGGCCGTCCCCGGCATCAAGCGCGCCGTGACCGTCTTGCCGGTATGCGGACGGGCCGCCTCGGCCGCGGTGATGGCATCCGACATGCTCGGGCTGCTCGGCGCACCAGCGGGGGTCGAACGGCTACATGCCACCAACGCCGCGCCACCGAGGACACTGGCCGCAAGAAATCCGCGCCGTGTCAGGGTTGCCGGTGTAAGGGGCCGTGGACTCATCACCAATCCCGTCTCTAGAGGTCTCATGTCCTACCCTGCGCTGGCCCCACAGGGGTTTGGTGTTGGTTTTGTGAAGATTCGCTCAAGATCCGAATGCAGCTTCGCTGGACGGCGCGATGAAGACGTAGATCTCATCGCGCAGACGACACCGGACAGCATTCACCTCGGCTATCGCCCTAGTGGTTGACGACGACGAATCCCGGCCGTAGTGGTCGCGAGCGCTCCCAAGCGCGACCACTACGAAATGACGGTACGTGGCCGGCCGTTTACGATTGGCGCGAGTGGCGAGGACATGCTCGAAATCCGCTGCACCACATGCCAGCAGTGGGCATCTGAACATCCGGCCGCCCGAGTTGTACTCGAAGTGGTGCTCGCGCCGTCGACGATGCGAAGGCATTGCGGCGGAACGTTTACCGCCCGTCTTCGAGCACTTCTACCTTAGCCATGGTCGAAGCACTTGCCGAGGTTCGCGGCGGCCACCTCAGCGTGGCCAGCCGCGAACCCGGTCATGGCAGCACGCGCACGTCATAGGTATGCGTCTGTGCCATGGGGGTCTCTTATAGCGAGCTCAGGATCTGGTTCATGGTGTCGATTTCCTTTTGCTGACTGGTTGCAATCGACTTGGCCATGGCAACGGCGTCGGGGAATTGGCCGTTCTTGATCTCGTTCTGCGCCATGGTAATTGCACCCTGATGATGCTTGATCATCTGAGTGAGATACAGCTTGCTGGCCTCGACGCCTTGGGCGTTTTGCAGCGCCTGCATGTCAGCCGGTGACATCATTCCGTCCATGCCGGGCATATCACCCATCCCAGGCATCATCGAACCGCTCGGCATCATCGAACCGCTGGGCATCATCGAACCGCTCGGCATCATCGAACCGCTCGGCATCATCGAACCGCTGGGCATCGGCATAGTCGCGGTGGTGGTCGGTGATGCCGTAGGGGTGTCGGAGCTGTGCATGCTGCCATGATCGGACGGCGAAGTCCCGGGGGTACCACTCATTCCCGGCATGTTGTCCATGCCCGGCATACCGTTCATTCCGGGCATGCCGTTCATTCCGGGCATGCCCCATTGCTTCAACCAACCCTGCATCTGATCAATCTCCGGGCCTTGGGCGGCCTTGATCTGCTTTGCCAGGTCGATGACTCGGGGATCGATGCCTTGTTTGGCGAAGATCATGTCGCTCATTTGGATCGCTTGTTGGTGATGCGGAATCATCATCTGCGCGAACATCATGTCGGCTTGGTTGTGCGCGGCTGCCGGCGCTGCCGACGAACTCTGGGCCGTAGACGGTGCCGTCGACGACGATGCCTCCTTGGTCGCTGAATTGCTACATGCGCTAATTGAGGCCAGCGCGGCCAGCGCGGCCACTCCGGTCACCACAGTCCTTGTCTTCCTCACAACATATCCCTTTCATCGGTCGAACATTTCGATCCGCCTTCGAGCCTCCCCCCGTTCGATAGGGGTGGCCTAGTGGTTCAGTAAAGATTCGATAAAGAGTTTCGGTTGGTAGGGACTTGCCTTACTACGCAGCGCCGGTGCCCATGGCCGGGTTGCACATTCGGTCGCATCAGCTGTAGTCGGCCGCGCGTTTCACCCATCAACGCTCCTCGAATATGCTCGCCAACCGAGGGGGCGGCGGTGCTTGGGTATCGTCCGCACATAGATCCCTAACCGAAACGGCGGGTACGAATACGATGCGGCGCATCCTCGGAGGTCAAAACGCTCACCCAAGCCGGCTCGTGATGACGGCCGTTCTGATGCTGGTAGGCGCGGTCGTCGTCGCCATCGCCATTTCTACAGGGACACTGCGGCTATGGAGCTCCGACAACACCGGCCCCATCGCTGAGCAGTCAGCTGAGGATCGCTGTCAATCCGAAGTACTAAAGCGAGTCGTGTCCGCCTCTACGGCCCATCTTTCCCAGGTACACACCGAGGCGAGCAGCCTTGACGTCGATGGTCGTGATCAGTTTTCCCTCACCTTGGAAGAGCCACTTAAAGGCGTCGATAAATCGCGAATCACTGTATTGAACGTCTCGGGTGTGGTGAACGCGCCCACCGAAGTCGGCTCTACACTTCAGGACCACTTCGACTGCAGGGCCTATTTCGTCGATGGCTCTCTGGTGCATACCCTCGTGCTCTTCGAGCACGACCACTGAGCGGGAGATTGCCGAGGTGATGCTGGTGACCGTCGCCTTCGAGCCGCTGTTATTGCAAACTCGCTCTCAGTACTATGCAAGCTAGTATTCGCTGTGCGCACCCTGGGAATTCAGAGGAAACAGGCAACCGGTGAATCCGAAGGGCGCATTATTCACGGCATGGTCGAATCATCTGCAGGGTCCTCGCCCACAGCTCCGGCCTCCGGAGATCGCACCGAGATTGCGTCCTCGGCTGGGGCAAACCATCGCGGTCGTCTGACGGCTGTGTTGGCTTGGGTTGGCATCGTCGCGGGCATCGTTTTCATCGTCGCGGTTCTGTTCTTCTCTGGGTTCTTCCTCGGGAGGCACTCGGGCTGGCAGCGTAGCTACGACGGTGACAGAGCTGGTCCAGCGGGAATGTGTCCAATGACAGGTGCTGGTGGCCAAATGCCGATGGGACCCGGCGGGATGATGGGACCCGGCGGGATGATGGGACCCGGCGGGATGATGGGACCCGGCGGGATGGGAACGGGTCCTGGCGGCCCGAGTCCTGGCGAGATGGCTCCCGGCGGGACGAGTACCGACCCGCACCATCCCCCCACGTCGACGAGCGCGCCGCGGCCCTGAACAAGCTGTGCAGACCTCGCGCTGACGGACTCCGCCGACGGCAAAGGGGCCGACATGTCCAATGCTGCTGGTGTTTCCAATGTTGGTCATCGTCGATGCAGGCTCGGCGGGAGCCGACGGGCGGATCTCGCGCACCTATTCGGCCCGGCTTGCGGATCGAGCGCACGCCCACGCATTGGTCCTCCGCCTGCGCAGTGCAACCCTCTTCCGACTGTTCACTCTCATCGGAGCGGCGCGGCGTTCAGGACCACCCACGGACGGCGGGATGAGCCGTTTAGGCGCCATACGCGTACCAAAGCCCGCACCAAGAGGAGCGTGTATTGACGACGGCTGCGTGGCTATTCGCTTTTGGCGGTTGCATCCTCATTGGCATCGGCGGATTCTTCGTGTTCGCGCGTCCCGCGCTGCTGCCGGAGGATCTCCGCTATCTCGAGCGAAGCGCCTCTGACCTCGACACTGCTGTGCCCCGACTCACGGGTTGGTTGCGACTCGTGTTCACCGTTCTGGGCGGCTACGCGGCGGCAACGGGAATCCTGACGGTTTACCTTGCACTTAATGTGCGCAGCGGCGGCTTGACCGCGGTCATCATTCTGGCGGTTGCTGGCGCGTCCTCGATCGGTGTCATGGCGGTGGTAAACCTCCTGCTGCACTCGGAGTTTCGGTGGTTGCTGTCAGCTGTGGCCGCTGTGTGGATCGCGGCGACGGTGGTGGCAGTCCTGTCCTGAACCGCGCGGGTCGGGCATTCGCATTACCGCACTAATCGGCCGGGCCTGACGGCTTCGGCACCGATTGGGGCTGCAGACGGTGGCGCGGCCCCAAGGCCAGCATCAGATCCGAACGCGTCGTGCGAAGTATATACCAGGACGTCTGGGCGGGAACATATCTCAACTTATGGGCATGTTTATGACTTCATACCCTACTGACCGGCGCCCGGCCCAGCGTAGGCAGGCAACAGAAGGAACTGACCGATTCCACCGCCAGTACACCTTCCGCTGATGGCCCCGGTCACGCCGACGGGTTTCAGATCGGCAGGCACCGAGGATCGACGAAGGGAGTCACAATGGACGACAACGTGCCTAACCCGTACAACAGAGTTTCATCTGACCCTTCTCCCCGACTGGTGCTCACCGCCGAAGGTGTCGAAAAGTCATTCCGACGGGGGATTTGGCCACTGTCACAACGACATAGCGTGCTCAAGGGCGTGGATTTGACACTGAGAGCCGGAGAGGTCGTCGGTCTGGTCGGCGAAAACGGCTCGGGCAAATCGACGATCATGAAGGTCTTGGTAGGTGAGCTAGCCGCCGATGCAGGCAGAGTGATACATAACGGAGTGCTGGGTTACTGCCCGCAACAACCGGTGGTGTACGAGCGACTGACCTGCGATGAGCACATCGAACTGTTTTCCCGCGCCTACCGAATGACCCGTGAGGCGGAGCGCCGTGCACGCCGAGACCTCTACGCGGCGTTAGGTTTCGAGCGCTACGCAGCGACGAGAGCCGATCGGCTTTCGGGTGGAACGTTGGCGAAACTAAACCTCACACTGGCGATGCTGGCCGATCCGCCGGTGCTGCTGCTGGATGAGCCCTACGCCGGCTTCGACTGGGACACCTACCTGAAGTTTTGGGATCTTGTGGGCCAACGCCGCGCCGATGGCAAGGCGGTGTTGATCATTAGTCACTTCGTCGCCGATCGGCAACGTTTCGACCGCATCGTCGAATTGTGTGAGGGCCGGCTTTGCGCAGCGAGCACGACAGCGCCATGACCGCCGGTGAGCATGAATCGCCGCGGCCGGGGCTCCTTCTGACGCGCAGCTTCATCGCCGACTATGTGCGCAATCCCGTCAACCTGGTCGTGCTCGTGCTGGTTCCTTTGGTGTTTGTGGTGGTCGCCGCGCGCTCATTGGCCGACGCGATGGAATTGTTGGGCGGCAAGATCGGACCCGCATTGGAAACCGTCACCGCGGGCTGGGCGGCCGGATTCCTGTCCAGCCTGGCCATGTATTTCCAGGTGCGTTCAGCGCGCGCGGCCGACCGGCGGATGCTTATCGCCGGATTACCACCAGTGCGGCTCATCGCGGCGCGGGCTGGTACCGGGCTGCTGTTGGCCGGGCTGGTGTCCGCGGTAGCGCTGATCGCGCTCGCGCTGCGTACCGGCATCGAGGATCCCGGTCGAGTGGTCGTGGGCACCTTGATGTTCGCACTGATCTACCTCGCGATCGGCGCAGTGGTCGGTGTGGTAATCGCCAATCCCGTAAATGGTGCTGTCGTCATTTTGCTCATCTGGATGGTCGATGTATTTTTCGGGCCCGGTGGCAGCGGCGGCGACAAGCCCGTATCGCGTTTTTTTCCAACGCATTTCGTCACATTGTGGATGGTGGATCTGCCTTCGCATCATGGCGGACGACTCGGCGATCTGGGCATCGCAGCGGGTTGGGTGATCGGCGCAGGGGTCGTGTGTGCTGGGGTGTTGGCGGCGAGCTCACGCACCGGCGGCCGCAGTCGCCCGGCCTCGAGCCAGTTCACCACGGCGTTGAGGCTCGGCTTGGTCGACCTTCGCCGCAACCCGGTGCTGCTGGTTCTTCTGGTGGTCGTACCCGCGGTGTTCGTGCTGCTGGCCAAGGCCACGACCCCGGCGCGCACGCTGATCGTGGCGGTCACTGACAATGGGATCAGCTCGAGCAGGTCATTCTGGTTCCCCGAAGTGCACGCCGGGACCATGGCCCCGATAGCCGTTGGGGCGCTGGCTGCGTTGGCCGGCATGTTCGTGGTGGTCGACACGGCGGAAGGCGACCGACGGCTTCGCGTCGCCGGTTATCGAACTGGTGTGGCTGTGGCCGCGCGGCTGAGTGTGGTTGCGGCGGCCGTCATGGTGATCTGTGCAGCCACGCTCGCGGTGACTGCCACCGTGTTCAACGCCCGCCAGTGGGTGGGTTTTGCCGCAGCCAACCTGGGGCTCGGGACGACCTACGCCTTGATCGGTGTGATCATCGGCCCGCTGGTCGGCCGGGTTGCCGGCGTCTTTATCGCGTTTCTTGTTCCCTTCCTCGATCTCGGTATTGCACAAAGCCCGATGCTGCGCCCCATCCCAGCGGCGTGGGCACAGGCGTTGCCAGGATACGGCTGGACCAAGGTGTTGTTCGACACCGGCTTGACACAGCACTTCGACCAGACCGGGCCGCTGCTCGCGGGGCTTGGGTGGCTGGGGATCCTGACAGCGGCGGCGGGACTGGTGCTGTCTCATGGTCGTCGCAGGTGATTGTCGATCGAAGACCAGCGCGGTATACCGCCGCGCAGCACTCCTCTGCCTCATTCAGGCGGCGTTTAGGGAAATGCTCACCTGATCGGTCAGCGCCGACACGATGGGGCAGGGCGGCCGCGCACGATGTCGAAAGCTGCATTTTTCGCCACTTCGAATCATTTTCTGCACCATGCAATTAGCTCGCTAGCCCGCGGCGCGCGAGGAGTCTGCCGCAATGCTCACCGGGCCACCGCCGGTGACGAAGGCTGTGGCCTGAGAAGCCCACGTCGGTCCAGTCGACGCAATCCTAGTGCCGCCGCCAAACCGATGACCGCCAGTGTGCCCCAGAGCAATTCGGATGCCCCAGCGTCGCGGGTGGCCTGCATAACTGCACCAGTTGTCAGATTGCCGATCAGAATGCCCACTCCCACGATGGTGTTGTAAAACCCGTAGTGGGTCGCAACCAGGTTATTGCCCGCCAAAGACACCACCATTTCCATCTCGAACGGGAAGACAGCTGCTGACCCGATCGCTAGTAAGGCCGCCGTCGCCAGCAACACGACAACGGCCGCTGCGCCACCGAAGCGGCCGCTGTTGGGGATCAGCAGCAGCGGAAGAAACGAAGCTGAAAGTATGAGCAAGCCGATTACCAGTGATCGTCCTGAGCCCCACCGGGCTGCGAACCAACGCGTGATTCGTAGTTGACCACCAACGGCCACGAGGCCTGAGACAACGAAGACTGCTGCAATCAAAGATGATTGGTGTTCTGGCGCCACCAGTGCCGCATGAAGAGGGAGTGCCAGATACACCTGAAAGCTCAAGACGTAAGACCCGATCATCGTTACAGCGAACCAGAGGAACGGCCGATTGGCCGTGACTATCTTCCAGTCATCGACAATCGACGTGCTCTGCACGGCCCGGGCGTCGCCACGTTGCGGCGGTAAGGCGAACAGTTGGGCAATCGTCAGCAGCGCAAACACCGCTGCAGCGACCGCAGCGGCGACGCGGAAGTCGACTACCATCAGGGCAAGCCCTGCCAGAGGTCCCAACAGAATTCCGCCCTGGTAGAACACATTGAACACGGCAAACGCCTCAACCCTGCGCTGCTGTGAATCGGTGGCAACGTACGCACGCACGGCCGGATTGAACAACGCTCCTGCGAAACCTGTTGCTGCCGAGGCGACCAGAGCAGCGGGCAAAGAATCCACCACAACCAGTAGTCCGAATCCCGCAGTGCGCAATAGACAGCCGGCGACAATCAGCGGCTTGTAGCCAAGCCGGTCGGCCAGCGTACCGCCGACTATGAACATGCCCTGCTGAGAGAAGTTCCGCACTCCCAAGACCAAACCGACCGCCCACGCTGCCAGCCCCAACGGGCCGGCCAGGTAACCCGCCAAATAGGGCATAAGCATGTAAAACCCTAGGTTGATGCCAAACTGGTTGACCATCAACACTCGCGTAGGCCAGCCGAAACTGCAGAACTGCCTGACGACACCCCTCATCGCTCGCTCCGGACCGGATCGACCACGTTAAGACACCGAGTCCAGGAGTGCACGACGCCGTCGGCCGGAGTGTTGAGGGTGGCCGGCTCGTCGGGTGGATCCGCAGCGAGAAGGTCGTGCTGGCGGCAATAGTCGTCGTTATACACGGTGTCGAAGTAGCGTTGCGGACCGTCAGGGAAGACCGCGGCGACCGTCGTGTCGACGGGGTGCGTTCGGGCGATCCATCCGGCGACGAGTGCGACTGCTCCGACGCTCCACCCACCGCTGGCGTAGTGAGTTGCCGCGAGCCTTCGGCACATCCACACCGCCTCGCCGGGCGCCACCCAATGCACCTCGTCGAAAGCGTCGTAATCGACGTTGCGGGGGTAGATGCTCGAGCCCAATCCGCGCATTAGGCGCGTCGCTGCCGGCTGGCCGAAGATCGTCGATCCGACGGTATCGACCCCGATCAGCCGCATCAGAGGATTGGACTCGCGCAGGGTGCGCGCCACTCCTGCGGAGTGGCCTCCAGTGCCAACCGAACACACCAGAACGTCGATGCGCCCCAGCTGAGCCTTCAACTCCAGCGCCAGGCCACGGTAGGCCTCCACGTTATCGGGATTGTTGTATTGATCGGGATACCAGGAATTCGGGTATTCAACGAGCAACTCGCCTACGCGGTCACGACGGGCCTGCTGCCAGCCACCCCGAGAGTGGGGTTCGCTCACCACGTCGACGTCGGCGCCGTAAGCCGACAGCATCCGGTGCATCATCGGCTCCATTCCCGGATCAGCGACTAGGGTAACTGGATGCCCATATACGGTACCGGCAAGCGCTAAGCCCAAACCTAATGTGCCACTGGTTGATTCGATAATGCGATCTCCCGGTTTCAGTTCACCGCGCGCCCTGCCGCGCTCGACCATGTACATGGCGGGTCGGTCTTTCATACCGCCGGGATTGAATCCTTCCAGCTTGGCCCAAAACCCGCACTCGCCCGTGCTGCACGGTGGCGATATCCGCAACACCGGTGTGTGTCCCACCATGGTCCCCGGCCTATGGTTTCGGCGGAGGCCGCGAAGATGCGTCGAGTGAAGGTTGAATGGGTGGATCGATAAGGGATGTTTCATATGAAGGTCGCTTCTGCATTGGAGCCGCGACACAGCAGCGCGGCGTTGGGCGATTCGGGCAACAGTCGGCCGGCCGGGCGCCTTTCGCGCGCTCAGACTGGCGGTGCCGAGATCAGCGCCGTGCGATGCAGAATCGGGTCAACATATCGCGACCCGATACGACATGGGCGAATCGCCACGGCGGTGCACGCACCGCCGCCGAGAGCAGGCGCGGCCCTCGCAGACCAATGGCGCCAAAGGTCGCGATCAGCGCCAAGGCCGCCGAAGTAGTTGCGGCTCGTGGTACTCGAGCGACAGTGATGGTCTCCGGCGGTTCGACTGCTGAACCACGTTCGATATGCGAGTGATCCACCGCAGCGGCGTCTCGGTCAGCCAGCACCGATGCCAACGCATGAGGCCTGTGATCACCCGAGGTGTTCAACGCCCCTGGCGCTCCCGCGGCGACAAGCAGTGCCCAGGAGGCGATCGCCAGCGCCAGGCTCAAGCGCAGCCAGGTTTTCGTGGGGGCGTCGTCGTACCTCACAATGTCGCCCACTGTAGCAGTTGGTACGGCCTTACTCCGTAGGTCACTGTGAGGAACGCCGGTGTTATGGATTCGATACTCGCCTACCAGCTCGCGAAACAGCCTTGGGGGGCTCGCCGCTGCCAGGGACTACCATGTAGGTAGCAACGATGTGATCGGCATTGCGCAGGCCAAGGAGATCTTTCACTACATCGCTCAAGGCGGGACGGGCTGTGCTCGACGCCCGATGCGATGTGACATCCGCTTGGCAAGCAGACCGGATCGGATGCATTGGTGCGTAGCATATTTCATGCAAAGCCGTTCGTATCCGCGGACACCACACATCTGACTCAGCCAAGACACACAGGCGCCTTCTGACACTCGGAGCAAGCTTGCCCGGGAATCAGCGCTATCTGGGGCTCGCGGTGGGGACGTTTACCCCCTGAACTGCTCGGCAGTGACTATCGACAAGCTCGTCGAACCCTCTGTCCGGCCTATGATCTCGCAGTAACCAGGTGAGCAATCCTCCGACGGGTCGAGACTTCTTATGCTGGCCAGGGGAATTCAGGGAAGTTGGTCGGCTGACGCGCGACGACCGACGGACCGGCGGCGGCAACTCGAGGCCGACGACGTGACGGCCCAAGACGAGCCGGTCGAAATTGCACGATGGAGTCGAGCTCAGGCCGTGGCGGTGTGCGCGCCCCAGAGGCCTCTCGTTTGGCAACGCTCACGGCGCCCGCCAAAGGTAACAGCGTTGCGAGGGCTTTGGTCCCTGGAAGTGTTTCGTGGGGGAGACGAGAGTGGGTAACACACACCGGCGGAAGGTTGTCGATGTTCGAGGTGCGAATTCACGGGCGTGGCGGTCAAGGCGTAGTCACTGCAGCGGGGCTGCTGTCAGTTGCGGCATTCCTAGACGGCAAGTACGCCCAGGCCTTTCCGAGCTTCGGTTCTGAGCGCACCGGCGCGCCGGTCGCGGCATTCTGCCGCATCGACGACAAAGAGATCCGTTTACGCGAACCGGTGACTCGCCCAGACGCGCTGATCGTGCAGGATGCGACACTCTTGCACCAGGTTGCTGTGTTTGACGGTGTGGCACCGTCTGGCTACCTACTGATCAACTCGATGCGTACCCTCACGCAACTCGGCCTCGGCGACTTTGTCGAACAGTTTCGACCCGAGCGGGTGCTGGCGGTGCCGGCCACCGACCTCGCCCGCGAGCACCTGGGCCGACCGGTGCCCAATGTGGTTTTGCTCGGCGCATTCGCAGCACTCACGGGACAGGTCTCAAAGGATTCGATGGTCGCTGCGATCCGCGAGCGGTTCACCGGAACAGTCGCAGACGGCAACGTCGCGGCCGTCCGCAGCGCCTTCGACTATGCCCGAACCGAAGTGAGGGGGTTGACCGATGTTGCGCCAGATTGAGGGGTCCCAGGCGGTTGCGCAAACCGTAGCCCTGTGCCGACCGGAGGTGATCTGTGCCTATCCGATCTCTCCGCAAACCCACATCGTGGAAACACTTTCCAAGCTGGTCAAGCAGGGCGAGCTCAAGCCCTGCGAGTTCGTCAACGTCGAGTCGGAGTTCGCCGCGATGTCGGTCGCAATCGGCGCCTCCGCCGCCGGAGCGCGCGCCTACACGGCGACCGCCAGCCAAGGATTGCTTTACATGTCCGAAGCCGTTTACAACGCCGCGGGACTGGGCCTTCCAATCGTGATGACGGTGGCCAACCGAGCGATCGGCGCGCCGATCAACATCTGGAACGACCACAGCGACTCGATGTCGCACCGCGACTCCGGTTGGATCCAGCTCTACGCCCGCACCAACCAGGAAGCAGCCGACCTACACTGCCAAGCGTTCCGCATCGCCGAGGAACTGTCGGTGCCAGTGATGATATGCATGGACGGATTCGTGCTCACCCACGCCGTCGAGCGGGTCGAGTTGCCCAGCCAAGAACAGGTAGACGCGTTCCTGCCCGACTACGAGCCGCGTCAAGTGCTCGACCCCGCCGACCCGGTATCCATCGGAGCGATGGTCGGCCCCGACGCCTTCACCGAGGTCCGCTACCTCACGCACCTCAAGCACCTGCAGGCGATCGAGACGATTCCCGATATCGCCGACCGTTTCGCCGAAACGTTTGGACGCGACTCCGGCGGGCTCATCCATCCCTACCGCACCGAGGACGCCGACACGATCGTGGTCGCGCTGGGCTCCGTACTGGGCACTATCTGCGACACCGTCGATGAACTACGGGAGACCAACGCGCGAATCGGCGCACTCGGTATCACCAGCTACCGCCCGTTTCCGGTGGACGCGGTCCGTTCTTTAGCCGCTCACGCCAAACAGGTTGTGGTCGTCGAGAAAGCATTCGCCGCTGGCGTCGGCGGAATTGTCTCAACCGACGTGCAGATGGCCCTGTCCGACACCGAAACCCGGGTACACACAGTGGTCGCGGGACTGGGCGGACGTGCGATCACCAAGCAGTCTCTGTTCAACGTGTTCTCCGACGCCCTGGTCGACACGCTGGAGCAGGTGTCCTTCCTGGATCTCAACCGGTCGCTAATCGACCGTGAACTGCAGCGGATGATGACCACACGCCGGTCCGGCCCACATGCCGAAAACATGCTCGCCGACCTCGGCGCGATCAGTCCCCAGAGCAGGTGAGCAACGCCAATGCCCATGCAGCCCATCAAGTTCTATCAAACCGGGAGCTTCGTTGTCGGCAACCGCTTGCTCGAACCCGGGCAGACGTCTGTGCAGGCAAGCACCGAACGCACCAACTCGCTCAACTCCGGGCATCGCGCCTGCCGGGGGTGCGGGGAGGCGCTGGGCGCCCGCTACGCTCTCGACGCCGCCATGCGCGCCACCGACAATCAGCTGATCGCCGTGAACGCGACCGGTTGCCTAGAAGTGTTTTCGACGCCGTATCCCGAGACTTCGTGGCAGATCCCGTGGCTGCATTCGTTGTTCGGCAACGCACCCGCGGTAGCCACGGGGGTCGCCGCGGCGATGAAGGCCAAGGGCCGCACCGACGTGCGCGTAGTTGGCCAGGGTGGCGATGGCGGCACCATAGACATCGGATTCGCCTGCTTGTCAGGAATGTTCGAGCGCAACGACGACGTCCTCTACCTGTGCTACGACAACGAGGCATACATGAACACCGGGGTGCAACGATCCGGCGCGACCCCCCCGGCCGCACGCACCACCACCACCCCAGCGGTCGGGCCGGATCCCGGCAACGCTTTCGGACAGGGCAAAAACCTACCAGCGATCGCGCTGGCCCACGAAATCCCTTATGTCGCAACCGCGACCGTCGCAGAGCTACACGACCTCGAGTACAAGGTGCGTCGGGCGATGGATTTTCGCGGTGCCCGCTACATCCACATTTTCGTGCCGTGCCCACTGGGCTGGGACAGCGCCTCCCGGGACACCATACGGATTGCTCGGCTAGCGAAGGAAACCGGGCTCTTCCCCGTCTTTGAAGCCGAACACGGAGAAATCATCAGCACGTCGAAGATCCGCCGGCAGCTGCCCGTCGAGGACTACCTGAGCATTCAAGGCCGCTATAGGCACCTGTTCGGCAAGCATCCGCGCACCGACATCATCGCGCGGATCCAAAGCATCGCCGACCGCAACATCCGCAAGTTCGACCTGCTGGGAGAGCCGTGATGGATAGACCGTTCGCGATCATCCTCGACGTCGGATCGAGCCTGGCGAACAAAACCGGCTCCTGGCGGACCGAACGGCCGGTCTATCGCTCTCTACTGCCACCGTGCAACAACGCCTGTCCCGCCGGGGAAAACATCCAGAACTGGCTCTACCAGGCCGAAGAGGGCGGATACGAGGGCGCGTGGCGGCGAATCATGGCCGACAACCCGTTCCCGGCAGTGATGGGACGAGTCTGTTACCGGCCGTGCGAGACGGCCTGCAACCGCGGCCAGCTCGACGAGGCGGTGGGCATCAACTCCGTGGAACGCTTTCTCGGGGACGAGGCCATCAAGCGGGGATGGACCGTTGAGGCGTCCGCGGCCGCCACTGGCAAATCGGTGCTGGTGATCGGCGCGGGCCCGGCCGGCCTGTCGGCCGCCTATCACCTGCGACTGCTCGGCCACGCGGTCACGATATTCGACGCCGGCGAGGCGCCCGGCGGCATGATGCGCTACGGCATCCCCCGCTACCGGCTCCCCCGTGACATCGTCGATGCCGAAATCCAGCGGGTCTTGGACCTGGGCGTCACGCTGGAACTCGGCCACCAGGTCAGCGACATCGACGCCGCCGTGCGCGCCGGTGGTTTCCAGGCCGCGTTCCTCGCCGTCGGTGCCTCGATCGGCAAACGCGCATACATACCTGCCGGCGACTCGGCCCGAATCCTCAACGCCGTCTCGGTGCTGCACGACACCGAAGGGCCGCACCGGCCGCGGCTCGGCCGCCGGGTCGTCATCTACGGCGGCGGGAACACGGCAATGGATGCCGCGCGCACCGCGAAACGACTGGGCGCGACCGATGCGCTCGTCGTCTACCGGCGCGGCCGCGACCGCATGCCGGCATATGACACCGAAATCACCGACGCTCAAGACGAAGGCGTCAGGATGAGATGGCTCGCCACCATCGCCCACGCCGACCGCGGCGCCATCACCGTGGAGAAGATGCGGCTCGACGACTCCGGGCTGCCGCAGCCCACGGGCGAGTTCGAAGAACTCGCCGCCGACACCGTCATCCTCGCGCTCGGACAGACATCCGATCTTTCCCTGCTGTCCAATTTGAACGGTGTCGAGCAGCGCGACGGCGAGGTCATAGTTGACCCGAACCTGATGACCGGCCACTCGGGCATCTTCGCCGGCGGCGACATGGTGCCCGGTGACCGCACCGCCACCTCGGCTATCGGACACGGCAAGAAAGCTGCCCGCGCCATCGACTCTTGGCTGCGTGGTCAGCTCTACCAGCCGGCCACCAAACCCGAGATCGCCAGTTACAACCTGCTCAACACCTGGTACTACAGCGACGCGCCCGCGACCATCCGCCCCAAGCTGGACCCGGCTCGCCGGATCACCACCTTCGACGAGGTAGAGGGCGGGCTCGACGAAACCACCGCACTGTTCGAGGCCCGCCGCTGCCTGTCCTGCGGCAACTGCTTCAACTGCGACAACTGCTTCGGTGTCTGCCCCGACAACGCCGTTATCAAGCTCGACGCCGAAGACCGTTACTCCATCGACTACGACTACTGCAAAGGCTGCGGGGTATGCGTTGCCGAATGTCCAAGCGGCGCCATCGAAATGATCCCCGAGCAGACCTGACCACTCGGTGCGGTTTATCCGCACCTTGGCGGCAATACGGCAGATAACTGCGGTGTTGCGCCGAGGTGATGTTTGCCCGGCGCGGCCCGCGCGTGTCCGTCCTCGATGGATCAGTGGCGTGGTGCCGCGGTCAGCGCCGCCAAAGCCATTGCGACGACGGCTTCCTCCGCGCTTTCGTGCGACCATCGCTGCCCGACTCGCAGCGCGAGGTAGGTCCAGCCGACCTGGTTGAACAGCACTGTGGCGGTCTGATCGAAATCGTCGAACTGGACGAGTGTGCCGTCCAGTTCCCCGTCACGCAGCAACCGCGCGAGCGGGTCGACGAAGACACTCCGGGTCGCCACCGCGCGGGAACGCTCCTCCCCCGTAGCGTCGACCGGTTCATGAAAGATGCCACCATCCTCAGCGAACAAGCCGACCAGCAGGAACCGCCACGCGTCGGCGACCCGGCATGTATGGCGTAGGACTCGGTCCAGGCGATCCAAGCCGGTGCCTGCCGACACCAGCGTCGGCCAGACAGCACGCTGATATTCGTCGGCCGCTCGCAGGCTGAGTAGCTCGATCACCCGTTCTCGGGTAATTCCGTTGCGGTGCAGGGTCATCCGTGACGCCTTCAAACGCCTCGCGAGGCTTGCCACGGTCACGGCCGCCAGTCCTTGCTCCGCGAGAATCTGCAGAGCCGCCTCGGCGACTCGACTTTCCCATTCGTCCACGATACACTACTGTATCATTGGCAATACAGATATGATCAGAGCGGAGGAGCGGTGCGGACATCCACCAGACGGAGCCGCCGCCCTGGCTGGCGCGGCACTGCGGTGGCCGGGCTCGCGGGACTCGGTGTCGGTGAGGTCGTGGCCGCAGCAGGCGGGACCTCACTCATCGACACCGTCGGTCGGGCGGCTGTCGACTGGAGCCCCCGACCGGCAGTCGAACGCGCGGTGGAACTCTTCGGCAGCCGGGACAAGGCCGCGATCCGTATCGGCGTGGGTGTGGCCGCGATCGGCGCTGCTAGCGCGCTGGCCGGTCTGCCGGCCAGCGTTCGTGCGCCCGCCGTGGCCACACTGTCAGCGGCGACGGCGGCCTTGGCCTTGAGGCGCCCTCCGCGGTCGTGGGCCACCACCATCGCCGCCGCGGCGAGCAGTGCCGTCGCGACAGCCGTCGGCCTGCGCCGCGCTCCGGCTAGCGTTCGAAGTGAAGTGACGACGGCGTTGGTCGCCGGCGGCGCGCTGCTGGCGGCGCGTGCACTCTTGGCGCGCCGCCACCGTCAGCACCGCAGGATCATCGAAGGCGCCGCCCAGTCCCGTCAGACCAGCGCGATGCCCGACGACGGCGCGGAGCCCCTCCCCGGCCTCACGCCGGTAATCACCCCAATCGACGATTTCTACGTCACTGACGTCAACCTCGGTGCGCCACTGATCGATCCCGGCCAGTGGCGGCTCGCAGTGACCGGATTGGTGGCGCGTCCCCACCAGTTGTCGTTGACCGAATTATGTTCGCAAGCTGACGAATTCGACGCCGTCATGGTGTGCATTCACAATCCGGTCGGCGGGCATCGGGTCGGAAACGGTCGCTGGCTCGGCGTGCCGCTGCGAGCCGTGCTCGAGCGTGCCGACCCGGCGGTCCGCGCGACCACGCTGGTAACTCGGGCTGTCGATGGCTTTACCGCATCACTGCCTGTGCAACCACTGCGGTCCGGCGAGTGGAGCGGCTATGTTGCGATCGGGTTGAACGGCAAACCATTACCGGCCGCGCACGGCTTCCCGGCGCGAGTGTTCGTACCGGGTATCTACGGCCAGTACACCGGCGTGAAGTGGCTGACCGAACTGGAGCTGGTGGCAGGCCCACACACCGACTACTGGTCGCCCCGCGGGTGGCCACACGCCCCGGCCTGGATCACACCGCATGCGCGGATCGATATCCCCGCAAACGAAGCGAGAGCAGATCGCTCGGTCACCATCGCCGGGGTCGCGTGGGCGCCCCCCCACGGTGTCGGCGGTGTTGAGGTGCGCTCCGACGACCGCCCGTGGCAATCCGCTGATCTTGCCTGCGCGCTTGCTCCTTCATCGTGGCGACGCTGGCGGACCACACTTGATCTGGCAGCCGGCGTTCATACCATTCAAGCCCGTGCGTTGAGCCTGTCCGGCGAATGGCAAGACGGCAGCATGCGGCCGTCATTTCCGCTCGGAGCAAGCGGATGGCACGCGATTACTATCTATGTCTCGCAATAACATTCACGATCGGTACCTCAGGGGTAACTATGGCGATTTCTGTCCAACTGGGCGACTTGCACCGAGCCGATTTGACCGCCGGGCCGGTGGAATTTCGCGAGAAGGGTTCTGGCACACCAATAGTCTTCCTACACGGCATCATCGCGAACGGCGACGTATGGCGCAATGTCGTCCCTGAACTCGTTGGTGAATATCGCTGTATTACCCCAGACTGGCCGCTGGGATCGCATCGACTGCCGATGCGTGACGGTACAGACTTCACCCTCTTCGGGCTCGCCACGCTCATCGACGATTTCCTCGAAGCGCTGGAGTTGACCGACGTGGTGCTGGTGGCGAACGACACCGGCGGCGCGATCGCCCAAGCGGTGGCCGTCCGGCATCCGCACCGCCTGGGCCGGCTGGTGCTGACGCCGTGCGACGCGTTCGACAACTTTCTGCCGCTACCCATCAAGCACCTCCAGATACTCGGTCGCACTCCGGTCGGTTTGTATTTGCTGGCGCAAAGCCTTCGCTCACCGCTCATTCAACGGCTGCCGATCGCGTTCGGCCGACTCACCGAACGGCCGATTCCTGCCGAGATCATGCGCTCCTATACCGAGCCGCTGCGGCGCATAAGCGGGGTCCGTCGTGACTTCGCTGGCCTGGTCCGAGCGATCAGTACCCGGTTCACCGAGGAGGCAGGGCGTGGCTTAGCTTCTTTCTCCCGTCCCACCCTGATTGTCTGGGCGCGTGAGCGCCACCGGTTCTTCCCCGTCCGGTATGCCCACCAACTTGCCGACAATCTTCCCAATGCGCGGCTCGAATTTCTTGACGACTCCGGGCCGTTCGTCAGCGAGGATCAACCGATGGCGCTGGCCGGTCTTATCCGCGACTTTCTTGAGACCTCTCCGTAGCAGCGTTAAAGCTCCCGCCGGCGAGCGGGGCTTTCGGCCCGTGGGTTTCACCCAGCCACGTGAGACGCTGATGGCGCAACCGCATCGCGGTCGCGGAGTCCCTGCGCGACGAGGTGATAGAGATACGCTCTGGCGCGGGCCCTGTCCTACTGCGATTTGTAGACCGCATACCAGGTGCGCCGCGCCAGATGCTGGATCTCCTCGGCAAGAATCTCGCAGCGGCGATACTGCTCGCGCCGGCGTAGCTCGCGGCGTAGGTCGGTCTCGGCTTCCAGGTCGGCGATCGCCTCGCGGTAGGCGTGTTCGGCGCGGACCAGTTGTTCCAACGCGTCATCGGCCAACGGTGCGGCGGCGCCCTTCGGAAGTGCCCGAATGGCAGCGCCGAGCGGTGTCATCGCTGCCGCGATCACCTGCACTTGCCGGCAGAGATGCGGGTCTGGAGCAGTACGAGACAGTCCCCCTTCACGCGCCAGACCGTAGGCGCGCTCGGCGACCGCGCCCAGCCGTTCGCCGAGTTCGAACAGGTCCTCTGCGGCAAGGGGCGTGCTGAAACTGGACCGAACCTGGGTCTGTAGCTTTCGCCGGACTTCGTGTTCGGTTGCCAGGAGAGAACGCATTTGGACGACGACCTGCTCGTCGGAGGCGCCCATGCACCACTCTTGCAGAACAGTGACGACCGTCTCCACGATGTCGAGCTGCGCTCTGAGGGTACCCAGTACGTCGTGATTCTCGGGCAGAAACCACGCTCGTGGATGTCTCATATGAATTCCCTCCAGAGTAGAAAGGCCGCAGCGCCCAACAGGGCGCTGATCGGCAGCGTGATCATCCACGCGGCGCCGATCTCGCGTACTACCGTCCAGCGCACGTGCTGGGCGCGTTGCGCTATTCCGACACCCACCACACTGGAGGCCACGACATGCGTGGTGCTGACTGGGGCGCCCAACGCCGCTCCAGCCAATATCACTGCCGCAGAACCACCTTGACTGACAAGTCCGTCCAACGGGGCTATCCGGTAGACACCGCTACCAACGGTACGCACGATTCTCCAGCCGCCGAACGCGGTTCCGACGGTCAGCGATGCCGCAGCCATCAATCGCACCCAGATCGGCACCGAGAAGACCGACAGGTGGCCGGTCGCGAGCAGCAACAAGGTGATCACACCCATGGTCTTCTGCGCATCGTTGGCGCCGTGGCTGAGCGCGAGCGCTGACGCAGTCAGCCACTCCCCGCGCCGCACAACGGAATTGAACTCGCGGCGAGCCCGCCGCAGCGCCCGTCCTGCGACCGCCATGCCTAGGGCGCCGGCAAGCACACCAAGCACGGGAGAGATGGCAAGACCGGCCAGCACGCCGAGCACTCCATCGGGCTTGCCGTGGTCGATACCTCCCCATCGGACGCCAACGAACCCGCCCGCGGCAACCGCAGCGCCGATAAGTCCGCCGATCAGCGCATGCGACGAACTGGACGGCAGACCAAACCACCATGTCACCAGATTCCACCCGATCGCAGCGGTAAGAGCCGCGCCGACCGCCGGGAGTGTCTCGTTCGGCGCGACGGTGACGACACCACCTACGGTGTCAGCCACTGCCGTGCCCATCAGGAGCGGGCCCGCGAAGTTGCCGACGGTGGCCAGCACCAAGGCCTGCCCCGGAGTGGCCGCGCGAGTGGCCACCAGCGCGGCAACTGAATTCGCGGAATCATGGAATCCGTTCGTGACGTCAAACACCACAGCCAACCCGATCGCCACGAGAAGAATCACCGTGCTCATTGCAGCCGGCCCTAACGCTGAGACGCCGTATGCTGCGACGCGCGCATCTCCCGTTCCAGTTGTGACCTGGACAAGTTGGCAGTCAACGGAATTAGATGAACGCGGACACGCGCCGCTGCGGCGAGACGTCGATAGGTTTCGTACACAACATCTCGCACACGAGCGGGCGGGCACGTCGGAAACTTCGCGGCCAGAATGACCGCGATCGAGTCCAGCTCACCTGTGAGTCGATCAGGCGCCTCCATGACCGGTGGGGTTGCCGTGGGTGTTGGCACCGAGCTCGTCATTTCTGCGCCGACCACTTCGCTTGGGGACATGCTGGCAATCCCACCGCCCAATCATCGCGGTATCTATCCGCGCTTCTGCGAGCCTTGAGACCGAGCCTCGACCGCATCGCATCCAGGTCGAGAAACACCTGTCTGAACACCGTCTTGCCGGCCACGCTATGTGCTCGGGCGGTGCCGGTAGCTACTCTGTCCCCGTCGAGAGCGACCGCGGCATGGGGCCGCACGCACGGCAGTTCTCGCCGGTCGGGCTTTTTCCGGCCGGTCACGACGACTCACCACAATGGATGGGATGCCGGCCAGGCGAGGATCTCTGCCCCGCCGGGGGCCAATTATTCAACCCCGCGGTCCATTTGGTCATCGGTGCCTCCTTGCACGTGCAGGGCGACGTAATTGATTCCTCGCCGCGATCGCCCACAGCCCCGACGGGTCAGCGAGGGCCAGCGGTGAGCAGATCGGCGGCCTTTGCCGTCAGGGCCGGCGTGCATACGATGTCGTAGCGCTCGGCAGCCAGGGTGGACACCGAAGTGAAATCACGGCGACCGTGAGTGGCCCAGTGGCCGACGAACCCGAAGACCGCACCCCACACCGCCCCGATGAGCAGGGCTGCGAGCAGGACGGCCAACCAGGCGTGTGCAGCAGAGAACATGCCCAAAAGCAGGCCGATGAATAAGCCCCACCACGCGCCGGTGGCCGCACCGGTAAGAGCCGCGCGCGCGTTGGTCATGCGGCCGGTGATGGCTTCCACCGTGCTGACTCCATGACCGACGACGCGAAGATTTTCGACGGGAAACTCCGAGTCGGAAAGATAGTCGACCGCGCGCTGGGCTTGGTCGTAGTCCCGGTAGCTGGCGACGACTCGGTACTCGGCGCCGGCGGCAGCCTGACTGGTCGGATCGTCGAACAAGTGATCAGAGTGGATGTCCATTGGGCTTTCCTTCGTAGTTGTGTTCCCGTTTAGTTTGTTCGCTTGACCCGCGGGCACACCTCGGCCGAGCGGGGACTTAGTCAAGTCGATGATCAATGCTTGCTCCTCAGTGGGCCAATACCACCACCACACCCGACTACAGAACCGCCGTGTGGGGGCATCCAGCGTTGCGGCAGTGATGTCGCAACGCCCGTCGGACGCGTGCAACGTTGCGGCGGTGGCAATCGCCGTGACGGCCCCCTGGCACGGTGGGTTCCGCCTGGCGGGTTGCCGCACTCATCTCAACCCCTTTCAGCCCGCGTATCGGTCGGTGCCTCATCAGAGCAAGATTGCCAAAGAATTCCTGGCCGCCCAAGGGACTTTCGGCCTACTACTAAGGGCCTTAGTAGAGCCACGGTCGGTCGATCCGAACGTAGCGCTGGCGGGCGGGGATGGAGGCAGCGGATCATTCGCCCGAATCACTGCTGCGATCGTCGTGCCGGCGAATCATCACGTGTACCGGGGTGCCAGAGGCTGATACCCACACGCCGCCGTAATCGGAAGTGGCCGCGGTGTTGCGAAGCGTTGCCACCGAGTCTCTCCCGAGCCTGCTACAGCGGTCAGGACCTCGTTCACAACCCGGAGGGTTTACCCGATTCACCCAGAGCTTGTCCTGGCGTGACCCCTCGGAGTACCTCCAGTCGCTGTTGGTATTCGACTTGGTCGATCTCGCCGCGGGCGAATCGATTAGCCAGACTCCGCCCCACTGGTTCGGCATCAGACGACGGCGAGTGCGGCGAGCCAACTTCAATATTGCCGACCCTGGACCGGATCAGTGCCACGGTTGCGACGAGGACGAGGATCCAGAACGCCACCACTCCGATTGCCATGCCTGCGTATCCCCATCCGCTCAAGTCGTGATTCAACCAAAACATCATCGGACTTCTCCTTCCTCTCGGGTTCGGTGAACGAGCGGCCCCGCCCGCTCCTGTCGACCCGAAGGTCCCAACTCCACATTGCGGCCTGCTCACCACAGGTTCGGTGTTGGTTGTGTGAAGATTTGCTCAAGACGCCAAACCTGCGCCCAGGCACGGCACGATGAAAGCATGGAGTCCATACCTGCGTCGGCGCCAAGCGGTGACGACTTCGGCTACCGAGCCTTGGTGATCGATGACGAGAAGCCCTTGGCCGAGGTGGTGGCTAGCTATCTTGAACGCGAGCGATTCGAGGTGACGGTGTGCCACTCCGGTACCGCCGCGTTGCGGGCCGTTCGCGATGTCGATCCCGACGTCGTGGTCTTGGATCTGGGCTTGCCGGGGATCGATGGATTAGAGGTGTGCCGTCAGCTGCGAACATTTTCCGACGCTTACGTCGTGATGTTGACTGCCCGCGATACTGAGGTCGACACAATCGTCGGCTTGTCGATGGGGGCCGATGACTATGTGACCAAGCCATTCAGTCCGCGTGAGCTGGTTGCGCGGATCAAGGCAATGCTGCGTAGGCCACGGACAGCACGCACGTCCGACTCTTCTGGACGGCACGAGCCTACCGCTCTGTTCGTATTCGGTCCGCTATCGATCGATGTCGCCGGTCGCGAGGTTTTCCTGGATGAGACGCCGATCCCGTTGACACGCACCGAATTTGACATTCTCGGCACGTTGTCATCTCGCCCCGGTGTGGTGTGGAGCCGCCGCCAGCTTATCGAGGCGGTATGGGGTGATCCCTGGATAGGCAACGACCACCTTGTCGATGTCCACGTTGGCCACCTGCGGCGCAAACTCGGTGACGACCCGGGCGACCCGAAATTTGTACACACCGTGCGCGGTGTGGGCTATCGCATGGGGACGCGGCAATGAGCGTAGCCAACGGCTTTGGGATGGGCCGTCGCCTGCTGCTCGCCCAGGCAATGGTGCTCGTCGCCGGTGGAGTCACAACGTGGGTGGTAGCTTTGGTTGTCGGGCCACCGCTGTTCCGTGAACATCTGCATCAGGCCGGCGTCACGCATAATTCAAATGAGCAATTCCATGCCGAGCAGGCCTACCAGAACGCCACCGCACTCTCGATCGCAGTCGCCATCACGGTGTCCGCACTGACCGCGTTTATCGTCACCGCCATACTGAGTCGCCGTCTACAGCAATCGATCAGCGAGGTGTCAGCGGCAGCCTCGGCGATAGCCGAAGGGCGTTACAACATTAGAGTGGGCTCTCCACGCCTTGGCAATGAGTTCGATGAGCTGGCAGTCGCCTTCAACCAGATGGCCGAACGGCTCCAAGCCGTGGAATCAACCCGTCGGCAATTGTTCGCAGACCTGGCCCATGAGATCCGCACACCCGTGGCGGTGTTGGAAGCCTACCTGGAAGCCGTGGAGGACGGAGTGAAAACCCTTGATGAGACGACGATAGCGACGCTGCGCGAGCAGACAGGCCGTCTGGTGCGCTTCTCGGCCGACGCCGCCGCTCTGGCTCAAGCCGAAGAGGCTCACGCTGTCATCACGCCGGGGTGGGTCGACGCCGGTGAGGTCGCCACAGCAGTCAGCGCCGCGATGGGCGATCGTTACGCCGCCAAGAGGGTTTCCTTGATCACCAACGTCGTTCTAGCGAAACGCCTTTGGGCGGATCGGCAGCGGCTGGCACAGGTTCTGGGCAACCTTCTGGACAACGCACTGCGTCACACGCCAGCCGGCGGTCACGTGATCCTCACGGCCGACCTAGTCACTGATCAAGTGGTATTCACGGTTGCCGACGATGGCGACGGGATAGCGGCTGAGCATCTACCGCATGTCTTCGAGCGGTTCTATCGCGCCGATGCTGCCCGAGACCGTGAGCGAGGAGGCTCCGGCATCGGGCTGGCGATTGCAAAAGCACTCACAGAAGCCCACGGCGGTCACATTCAAGTGACCAGCCGTGGGCCCGGTCAAGGCACCACTTTCACAGTGGCGTTGCCAGCCGTCGCGGCCGGTGCCGGGGCACTCTTCGACGTCACACCGCATCCATGAGGTCCGTGACCGGCGAGTGCCAACTCAGCGAGCCCGAGCGAGAATACGCCGCACCAACAATCGGTCGGGCATTTCGTCGTCGCAAACCAAACACAGACAAGAGACTTGGGCTCTGAAGGATTAATCAGCCGGTGTTGAGAATCGACCTATATCGCTATTCCGATGCCTCGTACATGTGCCGCTGGCGATGTCGGCAACGATCGATGATGCGGCCAATCTCCTCTGGATCGTCGGCAAGAACCAGCAATTCAACGTCATCCACCGAAACCATGCCGGGCTCGAGCAGCTGCGTTCGAATCCACCGCTCCAAGCCGCTCCAGTGCTCCACCCCCACGAGCAGGACCGGGAAATGCCTGACCTTGTCGGTCTGAATGAGAGTCAACGCCTCGAAAAGCTCGTCGAGTGTTCCGAAGCCACCTGGAAAGACTACGAACGCGCACGCATAACGGATGAACATGAGCTTGCGGACGAAGAAGTAATGGAAGTGCAGTGAAAGGTCTACATACGGATTGACGGCCTGCTCGTGTGCAAGCTCGATGTTGAGGCCGATCGAGCGCACCCCGGCCTCACGCGCGCCTCGGTTGGCGGCCTCCATAATCCCAGGGCCGCCGCCAGTGATGATGTCGAAACCCAGCATCCCCAACCGCGACGCTACCGTGCGCGCGAGTTGATATTGAGGGTGATCGGGAGGCGTGCGGGCGGAGCCGAAGACCGACACCGCATCAGTGATGTCGCTCAGCGCCGCAAATCCGGCTGCCACTTCGTCGCGAATGCGGATTACCCGATCCGGGTCGTCGTCGGCGATCGGCGCGAACCCCGACCCCAAGGCGCACAGCAACTCCTCGTCGCGTGTCGAGGGTCTGCGCGGCGACAATTCAGGCATCGCACCAATGATCGCACGCCGACGGTGTTGAGTCGTCGCGTTGCAACTGAATGGCCACAGGCGTGCCAGCGCTCGAGTGCCTGGCACCGCGCAGGCCAAGAACTACTAGCGACTCAGACTGCGCCATCAACGGATCCGCCGACAGCTCTTCAGGACTGTGGTCGAACACCGCTACCACGTTGTGCATCATCGGTTCAGCTGGGCTGGCGAACTGGCAGCCCAGCAGCACGATAGATCGCATCGATCACGGTCATGTTCTCAATTGCTTCTTGCGCAGAAGTTTTCACCGGTTCTCCGCGCAGCACAGCTGCGGCGAAGGCGTCGAGTTGATACGCGTACGACGCTCGGCGCGAGAAGCGCTCGACCCGCCGACTGCCCGCTGACCGGACCGAAAGCCGATGAAAGAACTGGGGCATCACCGGGTTGAGCACATAGAGTTCACCGCGATCTCCAATCACCTTCGCGCTGATGTTCAGCAGGTTCGAGGACCACACCGAGCAGTGGATCAGGCCAGTGTGTCCGCCGGGAAACCGCAATTCGGCCGTCATCGCCCGGTCGATGTTCCTGCCGCGCAATCTTGCCCGCGCGGCTACAACCGTGGGCGTCTCGCCGCCGAATTTCCGCGCCAGATCGACTGCATAACAACCGGCGTCCATCGTTGCACCACCGGCCAGCGCATAGCTGTAGCGAATGTCGGAAAACAGGGGCAACGGGTAACACAGGGTCGCCTCCACCCGCTGCAGCTTTCCCTGACCGCGCTCACTGAAATTCCCCACTGACGCTCACTGAAATTCCCCACCCGTGTGGCTCCGCCGAGAAGGGCGGGCCTCCTTCGATGCTGCTGGTGTCTGACGCCTGCAGCACTGCCCGAAGGAGGCCCGCTTTCTCATGCTCACATGGGAGGACGATGTGGAAGTACATGCCCTGGCCAAGCGTGGTTGGACGATCTCGGCGATCGCCCGTCACACCGGCTTCGACCGCAAGACGGTCCGTAAGTATCTGGCCGGTGACGGCAAGCCCGGGGTCCGTGCCCGGCCCGACCCTGATCCGTTCGATCCGTTCGTCGACTACGTGGTCGCGAGGCTGACCGAGGACCCGCACCTGTGGGCCCGCACCCTCTACGACGAACTCGAGGAGCTGGGGTTCGGCCTGTCGTATCAGAGCCTGACGCGCAACATCCGAACCCGGGATCTGCGGCCCGTCTGTGAGGCGTGCCGGACCGCCACGCAGCGTCCGAACGCGGTGATCCCACATGCGCCGGGTGATGAAACCCAATGGGATTGGCTGGAATTGCCCGATCCACCGGCATCGTGGGGTTGGGGCAAGACCGCGCACCTGCTGGTCGGATCGCTGGCGCATTCCGGGAAGTGGCGTGGCTATCTGACGCCGAGCGAGGACCAGCCGCACCTGGTTGCCGGGCTGGATCGGGTGACCCGCGGCCTGGGCGGGTGCACTCGGGTGTGGCGGTTTGACCGATGGCCACGGTCTGCGATCCGGGCAGCGGGCGGGTGACCGCGTCGTTCGCTGGGGTGGCCAAGCACTACGGCGTCTCGGTGGCGGTCTGCCCGGCTCGGCGCGGCAACCGCAAGGGGGTGGTGGAAAAGGTCAACCACACCGCCGCGCAACGCTGGTGGCGCACCCTGGCCGACGACATGACCGTCGAGGCTGCGCAAACGAGCCTGGATCGCTTCGCCCGAGTGCGGGGTGACACCCGATTGCGGGCCACCGCTGATGGCCGATCCTCGGTCGCCGTGGTGGCCGAAACGGAGCCACTGGCTCCGGTGCCGGCGCAGGCGTATCCGGTGATCGTGGCCGAGGCACGCACCGCCTCGCGCCAAGCGATGGTGTCCTACCGCGGTAACCGTTACTCGGTGCCCCCGGAACTGGCCGCCGCCAATGTGGTGGTGTCACATCCGGTCGGCGGGCAGTTCTGCGACATCGCCACCATGAGCGGGATCGTGATCGCCCGCCATCGGATGGCTGCTGATGGGCTCGGGGTGATGGTGCGTGACAGCGGTCATGTCATCGCCCTGGATGCCGTGGCAATGGCCACCGCGGCGACCGGACGGCCACACCGCCGCAAGGAACGCATCCCACCGGGTCCGGCTGCCAAAGCCGCTGCCGCGCAACTGCTTGCGCTCAAGCAGCCATCCACCACCGCAAGTGAAAATTCCACTCCGTCAACCGATTCCACCGTCATCGATCTGTCCGCTTACGAGCGTGCCGCCCAGAACAGGACCATCAAATGACCCCCACTCCACGCACCGGTAAGACCACCACCACGACCGAGGAATCACCATCGTCGGCGGCGAGCCGCTATCAGCAGCTGCGCTCGCATCTGGCCGAGCTCAAACTGGCCGCGGCCGCTGAAGCCCTACCGACGGTGCTGGATCAGGCCACCGCCGAGGGGCTGTCACTGACCGTGGCGTTGGAGCGACTGCTGGCCGTGGAGGTCGAGGCCAGCACTGCCCGACGGTTGGCCGGCCGGTTGCGGTTCGCCTGCCTGCCCACCCCGGCCACCCTCGCTGATTTCGATGTCGATGCTGCCGCCGGGATCGACCGCAAGCTGATCGACGAACTGGGCACCTGCCGCTACCTGGAAACCGCGACCAACATTCTGCTCATCGGCCCGCCCGGCACCGGAAAGACGCATCTGTCCGTCGGGTTGGCAAGGGCTGCCGCCCATGCCGGCTACCGGACCTACTTCACCACCGCCGCCGATCTGGCCGCACGGTGTCACCGCGCCGCGATCGAGGGACGCTGGGCCACCACCATGCGGTTCTTCGCTGGCCCGACGCTGCTGGTGATCGATGAACTCGGCTACCTTCCGTTGCCCGCCGAAGCCGCTTCGGCGTTGTTTCAGGTTGTCTCCCAACGGTATTTGAAGACCAGCATCGTCATCACCACCAACCGCGGGGTGGGTGCTTGGGGCGAGATCCTCGGCGATACCACCGTGGCCGCCGCCATGCTCGACCGCCTGCTGCACCGCTCCGTGGTCATCAACCTCGACGGCGAGTCCTACCGGCTACGCGACCACCAGGCCGCCGCGGAAACCCTGCGCCGAACCACCACCGGCACCCGCCAACAACTACACTGACCGCTGCTCACAGGTGAGGAATTTCGGCGAGCACACCTGGGGACTTTCGATGAGCGCCGTCATCCCAACTCGTTGCTCGCAATGATCTGCTCGATTCGCAACGCCAACGGGTGATACCGATAGTGAAATGCTTCCATTACGGTGCGACCAGATTGCTCAGCTAAGTCCGCGACCACACGGGCTTCAGCAGCATTCGCAGCAAACGGCTTCTCGCATAACACATGTTTCCCGGCGGCGAGCGCGGCGCGCGTCCACCGCCCGTGCAAGCTATTGGGTAGAGGAACGTAAACCGCGTCGAGGTCCGGGTCAGCGATCAGCGCCTCGTAACTGTCGTGTACCCGAGCTATGGCGTGCTTGGCGGCGAAAGCCTTGGCCCGCGCGACATCGCGCGCAGCAACGGTTGCCACCACAACCTCAATGTTTCGTTTAGCCGGATTGATGAGCGACATCGGCGTGATACGAGCTGCGCCTAAGACCCCAATCTTGACCGGCGACACAGTATTTCCCGTCACAGGGCGACGGTAACACTTCCGTTCCACCAGCATCCGAAATCGGGCCGCCACACCAATGTCGGGCCACCCTGGGCCCATTTAGAGATCAGTTCCGTTGCGCTGCGCGGCATCCGGGTCGATTTTGCTCTCGGTGCGAAAGAGGAAGAAAAATAATAGCCAGCCGATCGCGGCCAAGAAGATCCAACTGATCAGCCGGTAGATCAGCATTGTTGAGATTGCGTGGTGTAGCGACATGCCGCTAGACGCCAAACCGGGCACCAACACCGCTTCGACCACGAGCAAGCCGCCGGGCATCAACGGAACTGCCCCAGCCGCTCGCGCTGCGGCGTAGGAAACGATCAGGCCGGCCAGAGACGGTGCCCCACCAGCGGCCCACGCCGCGAACAGCAGACACGCCACGTCAGTGGCCCAGTTGAGTAGGGACCACCCAAACGCGACCCCGAGTCTGCCGCGACCGATGTTGACCGCTTTGAGTTGTCCGATTATTTCGCGCCAGCGTTGCAGCCCGGTGTCGGACGGTCTGCCGCGCGCTGCGTTGATCCAGGAGAGGACACGCTGCCCAACTCCGTCCATGAGATCAGGGTGTGCCGCAACGGTTTGGGCTAACACGATGAGGGCGAGGAGACCGCTCAGAGTGAACACGAGGGAGAACGGGTTGCTTTTTGCCCCGACCACAAACGCACCGCCCAATCCCAGCAGCGCCAGCCCGCTGATCTGCAGCGCTCCGGCCATGACCAGCTGCCAGGAGGCGACGACCGGTGATGCACCCCACATGCGCTGCTGGCGATACAGGAACGACGTTGAGATCACCGGCCCACCAGGCAGCGTGGTGCTCAATGCATTTCCCGCGTAAAACGCTGCTTCCGAACGCCATTGCTTCACAGCGACGCCGGCAGCACGCAGCAGAGTGCGTTGAATCTGAGCGAAGCTGTGCACCGAGGCCAGTGCGGCCAACATCGCAGCAAGAACCCACCACCACTTCGCGGTATAAACGCTGTGCCACGCGCGTGCTAACTGACCCCATACCGATGCCAATTCAACGCCGATCACCGCGACCGTGATCACCAAGAAGACCCAGCGGCGCGACCAGCGCATCCAGCCGCGACGTCTGTCCCCCCTGGCCTGACCCCGATTGGTTGATCCATGGCGTATGAGAGTCTTGCGGCCCACGTTGTGGGCAGGAAGGCTCGATAAGATCATGGCGACGAGGAAACGGCACAGTCCCGAGCAGATTGTGCGCAAGCTGACCGCGGCCGATCGGCTGTTGGCCGAGGGCAAGGACACCGCGGCGGTGTGCCGCGAGCTCGGGGTATCCGAGGCCACCTATCACCGCTGGCGCAACCAGTTCGGCGGCCTGAAGGCCGAGGACGCCAAACGCCTCAAGGATCTCGAACGCGAGAACGCCACCCTCAAGCGGCTACTGGCCAATGCCGAGCTGGAGAAGGACGCGCTGCGGGAGGTCGCCCAGGGAAACTTCTAGGCCCGGAACGCCGGCGGGCAGCCGTTCGTCACCTCCAGCGGGTGCTGGGGGTCAGTGAACGGTTCGCCTGCCGCGTCGCCGGGCAACACCGCGCCACCCAACGCCACGAACCCGCCGCAGCGACTCCCGCCGATCCCGACGCCGCCCTGCGGGACTGGCTACGGGCCTACGCCAAGAAGCACCCGCGGCGTGGGTTCCGGCCGGCCTACCATGATGCCCGCGGCGAAGGCTGGGCGGTGAATCATAAGAAGATCCAGCGTCTTTGGCGAGAAGAGGGTCTGCGGGTACCGCAGCGACGCAAGCGTAAGCGTCACAGCACTTCCACCGCACCGCCGACTGTGGTAGCCGATAGGCCCGACCGAGTGTGGGCGGTGGACTTCCAGTTCGACGTCACCACCGACGGGCGGCCGATCAAGATCGTGTCGATCATCGACGAGCACACCCGCGAATGTCTCGGCGGGATGGTCGAGCGCAGCATCACCGGCGATCACCTCATCGACGAACTAGACCGCGTCGCCGCTGGCCGAGGTGCGTATCCGAGCGTGCTGCGCTGCGACAACGGACCCGAATTAGCCTGTGGCGCAATGGCTGATTGGGCCGAGGGTCAAGTCGGGCTGCACTTCATCCCGCCCGGCGAGCCTTGGCGAAACGGCTACGTCGAATCGTTCAACTCCCGCATCCGCGACGAGTGCCTCAACATCAACAGCTTCTGGTCTCTGACCCAGGCCCGCGTCGTCATCAGCGACTGGAAACACGACTACAACCATCATCGCCGGCACTCATCACTGGGCTACCAACCCCCGACCCGCTACGCTGCCGCCTGTACCCACCGATGAACGACTCTCGTTCGCCGTGGACCAGTTCACGGGGTCCGGTCACCCCGGCCGGCATTTCCGGTCGGGGCCTTGTGACCCACGTGGGTCAGACTAGCGGGACAACTTACCAGCACTGATCAGATCGGGCCTCGGTAAACATGAATCTCACCGGCCGTTTTCGTACCTACGATTACCGGCCGTACTAATCAATACTGTGGTGGGCGAGGCGTAACCGTATGCCAACCAAGCAGAGGAGGATGATGCTCGTTCGTGCAGGCGCCGCTCGCCACGGGTAGGCCGCGATGGTCGCGCGGGCAAGTTCGGCCTCGGTCGGGGCGTGCGTTCGGTGATGTCCCCCTGCGCGGCACTACGCCGGCTGGGCGCAGTGCCGCGCGGTCGATCCGATCAACCGTGCGGGTGCTGGCTTCGGGTATGGGCTGATCATCGATTCGGCCGCGCCACCTGCTGTTGCCCTGCGTTGGCGAGATGGTCGCGCACGCTATTCAATCCGGCGGGTGCGTCATGGCGATCCCAAGTTCTTCGTGCCGGCCTCCCTGGTTGAGCGGTTTCCGCTGCACATCGACACCGGTCCTGAAGGGTGTGAGCCCCGCGTATGCAGCGCGGCCTCGTCGCTGAGGCCGCCAATACGCCGGTCAAAGGGTTAGTCGGCTGCAGTCCGAATCCCCCAGCAGTGCCGGCAATGTGCCGGGTGCGCTATCTCACTATGCCTGCGACGCGACATGCCGCGCCCGACGGACGATTACCTCAGGACCTCCGTCGCCATCGATTGCGCACGAGGAGTGCCTTCTTGCAATCGCTAACAAGCCGGTCCGGAAACGAACATTGCCGAGCCTTCGTACGCCGCACCCGTGCCGTCGCGCCCTCCGTGATCGTCGAGTCCTCGCGAGAAACCGCGAGCAATCTTGGCCGCTAGCCACCACACATCAACATGCCGGACGCGCCGAGCACCAGTGTTCCCACTGGCGCGACAGCAATCAGGGTCGAAGCGCTGGTAAGGGCGGCTTGGGCGCGAACCCGGACACGCTGGGCAGGCGGAAGAGCCAGGCGTTCAGCGCGATTCAACACTGCGATGTCTGCGGCGCCGAGCGCCGAGGCGGGAGCACCCCCAGCCAGAGCGAGCAATCCGGTGAGAAGTGGAGCATGCCCGTAACGCCGCGCCGCCACATCGTCGGCGCACATTTCCAAAAGCCGTGAGACCTCGTCGACACCTTGCGTGATCAGGGCAAGATGAGGGAAGGCCGCAGCCAAGCCGCGCAACACCGTGACTATCCGAAGGTGGTGGCCGTCGAGATGCGCACGCTCATGGGCCACTACGGCGCGCAACTCAGGCGAGGCGAGAGCTGCCACGGTCGCGGTCGTAACCACAATTGTGTCAGGTTTGCCCTCAACGCAGTACGCCACGCGCTCGGCGGCGTCGACAACGTAAACGTCCCGTTCGGTGGTTGGCCGGCCGACCAGTCGAACCGCGTGCGCGTGACCGTGGGCATGAATACGAAGGCGCGCGACCGTGCGCGTGAACCGGACTCCGAAAACAGCGATGCCGACCACCGCGGCGCTGATGAGCGCCAGGAGTATTGCTTGCGGCGCAAATCCTCGATTGCCTGCCGCGATCTCGCACAGGAATTTGATGCATGACACGACGAGCGAACCGCGCCGTTGCCAGTGCGCGATCGCGTCGATGATGAGCAGCAAGACGATCGTCAGCCAGGTGACCAGGACGCTGCCGATCGCGATCAGCCAAGCCGCTACGCCGCATTTCGGAGCGTGGCCGCTGCGAGTGAGCGAACGCAGCATTGACGGACCGATGATGAGCACTGCCACGCTGTAGATCAGCAGGCACGCGCCGATACTCACCGCCGCTTCGCCTGGCCGGACCGCGTCGCAGGAGTTGATCGCTTCGCGGTGCTCGAACGTGTTGCCAGTCGCCGCAGCGCATTCCGCAATCGCTCCGATTCCTTCGGACCGATCTGCTCGATGAAATAGCTGAGCACTAGTTCTGAGCGGCCCCCGCCATCGAGCGCCTCACGCATCAACCGTGCGGTGTGTTCCTCGCGCGTCAGCGTCGCCCAATAGCGGTAGGCCCGGCCGTCACGTTCGCGCCCAAGCCATCCCTTGGTGTGCAAATTGTCCATGGTTGACATCACCGTCGTATAGGCGATGGCACGCTGCTCGGAAAGCTCCTCGAAAATTTCACGTACTGTGACCATATAGGGATCGTGATTCCACACTCGATCCATGACCACGGCTTCCAGTTCACCAAAACCACGTACCCGCACCGTATTACCCTCCAGTGTTTTGCGGTCAAGCCTACAACGCTTGGCACCGTTGTCTTCGGTATGACGCGGATGAAAGCCGTGGTGCGGCTTGCGCTGCCGGGTTCGCCACCAACGCTCTGCTGCTCCCACGGCGGTTAGCCTTCGACTCACTGGCTTCTCCATCCTTCGATGGCCATTGCCTACGCAACTGTGAACGAATTTGCACTGCGCCGGCAGCGCACAGCGACAGTCAAGCGGTTGCCCACCGCGCACAGCCGGCATCGGCCGCATGCGTTCCGACGCTTCCTTCATCACCGCGCAGAACGCGCCGCGCGAGCTGCCAAGTGGACCGCAGAGGCACCCCACCGCGGATCGCCAATCACTCACGGGGTGGGATAGGCGAACAGCTACTTCCCGGTTGCACCCATGCCGGAGCGGTTAGCGTTCGCCGCGAGCCGGTTGACGGGGGCCCGTCGCGTCAACTATCTAGCTCAGTACTAGCTTCTTGCGCGGAATGCGAGCAGCACCAGCAGCCCCCGTGCCGAAGGTGATGTCCCGGCTGCGGGCCCGCATTCAACACCGCATTATCAACGCGCACAGATAATCGGCGTGTGCTGTCGCGGCCACCGCGTGTCTCTTCAGATTCCCGCGGGGGCTGGCCTGCTCTCCTTGATATAGGGCTGCGTCGCTTCGCGAGATCTGCGTGTAGACCGCCCCACCAGTGCACACGCTGTGAAGAAGTCGGCCACAGTCGCTTTACTCCGAGGGGTCTGAATCTCCGAGCGACAACAACGAGGCTGTGCTTCCGGTCGGACATGCAGTATCGATAACGTGCGCATTCTAAAGTTACAAAAGTGGAATTTGTGATTTGAGTTTACTTATGTGGCTAGAGTGACTTACCGTGGACCGCGGTACGTAAGTAGTACGTAAATCCACGATTCTCTGGACCGACGGGTGGTGAGGGCCTTTGTCCCGCTTGGGCATCATCATTGGCGTCTTTGGATTGCTTATAGGCCTGACCCTGCCCGGGCTGGCCCGCGCCGACAACGGACTGTGGGATCCGCTCCTGCCGAAGGTGCTCAGTGCAGGCGCGCCCGGCGACCCAATCGCGATCGCCAATGCCTCACTGCAGGCAACGAATCTCGCCACCCAGACCACGCTGGATCTCGGTCGAAAGTTTCTTAACAGCCTCGGTATCGGAAGCACACCGAAGACTGCCGTCCCCGCGGGTCGGGTGTCCGGCACTCAGGCGATCGAGTACGTGATCCGTCGCGCCGGTTCCCAGATGGGCGTGCCCTACTCCTGGGGAGGCGGGAGCTTGACGGGCCCAAGCCGCGGCATCGACTCAGGCGCAGGCACAGTCGGCTTCGACTGTTCAGGTCTGACGCGCTACGCGTTCGCTGGGGTCGGTGTCCTCCTCCCCCGGTTCTCTGGTGACCAGTACAACGCAGGCCGCCACGTACCGCCATCGGAGGCCAGACGCGGCGACTTGTTGTTTTGGGGTCCCGGTGGCAGCCAACACGAAGCCCTTTACCTTGGCGGTGGCCAGATGCTTGAGGCCCAACAAACCGGGGTGCCGGTCAAGATTTCACCGGTGCGAACAGGCGGCATGACACCATACGTGACTCGAGTCATCGAGAGCTGAGCGTCGCTACATCTCGGTGAATAGCGCGCCGTCAGGACACCAAAGGACTGTAGATCCCCCGAATGAGGTTCTCTCAAGTGTTATTTCGCGATTGAAAACGTCGAAACGGTCGAAATTTTATGTCGCTAAATGCGGTCGGGAGACATCGCCGCGAATCGGCTCACGCCGTACACGACGCCAGCGCGGTGAGCGCGGCGAATGTCAGCAGCGTGACCATGCCCATTGCCAGAGCGGCACCCCAGGCCGCCCCGGAGCGGGTAAATCGGCTTTGCGACGGGCGGCCCGCGTTGAGCCGCTCAAGTCGCAGCTGCGTGCAATCGCCGGTGATTCCAAGTGCCGGCGACGGTGCAGGCGCGCTCTTCAAGGTTTGCAATGCCCGACGCAGTCCATCGCAGCCGTGCCTGCGGGCCGCCTGGGCGTCGGCATCCAGTTCGATCAATGTGCGCACCAACGAGGGCGAGCAGCGCATCAGTGGAAGCCATCCAAGCCCGGCGGCGAGGGTCTGTGCGGCGGCGATCAGCAGATGGTGGTGTCGGCTCACATGCGCTCGCTCATGGGCTTCCACCGCGCGCACGGAGGCGCGGTCCAGACAATGCCGCAATCCGGTGCTCATCACCACGAGCGGTGGATCGCCAGTCAAGCTGTAGGCCAACGGCTCGCTGGCCGGCACCCAGAGTACCGCGCCGGGTCGCGGACCGTGCCCTGTCAGCAACCAGGCAAGCTCGGCGTGTTTGCTGTGCAAACTACGTCGATGCCGGCCAGCGTTGGCCGCCTGCCAGCCGCCGCGTGCCGCGGCCATTCCCAATGCTGCGGCACTGACGATGCCGGCGAGGGTGTCGACCGGTCCGGGCGGCCCGGCATGCAACTCCAACCAGCAGCGATGAAACAATTCCGCGAGCCCGGGCAACGCCACCGCGGTGAGCGTGCCACAGACCAGCACCCCCCACGCGGCCAGGAGCACCGCGGCGTCGGCACCGCGACGGACCAGGGCCCATAACATCCGTGGCGCGAGGACGCCAATTCCAATACCACCGATAGTCCACCACATGACCGCGGTCACCGCCGTCGGCTCCGTTCTTTCAACCCTCTGGTCAGTGCCCGTGACTCGGCGGCGGTGGCACTGCGCGCAAAGTGCAGTAGTGCGGCCGTTGGGTCACCACTGTCCGCCAACAATTCACGCAGCGCATCAGTGGCCGCTTGAAGGCGATCTCGCGTGGCCTCGTAGCTGTAGGCTCGGCCGTCGAGTTCACGGCTCAACCATCCTTTACGGTAAAGGTTGTCCATCACCGTCATCACCGTCGTATAGGCGGGTTTGCGGACGGGTTCGAGCTCATCGAGGACGTCACGGACCCGTACCGCGTCGTCGGTGGCCCAGACCACGTCCATGATCGCCGCCTCCAACTCACCCAGGCCAGGCAGCGGCCGGGGTGGGCGCGCTGCAACTTGCCGCGAAGCCCGGCTGGTTCCCTTGCGCGCCGCCGTCACGAGGTGTGCCTCCCCTCACGCGTCTTGGCGACCGTCGCCGCGACTTCCTCGACACCACGAAAGACGGTCATCGGAAGGCGGCGCACGGATCCGTCGGTATCGACAAGGTAGCTCAGTGGCAGCAGTTGCGGTGCACCCAACGCGCCCGCAACCGCTTCGGCGTCGGTGAGCGAGGGATAGCCGATCTTGAGATCCCGCACGAAGGCTGCCGCCGAGGACGGGCGGTCGCGGACATTGATGCCGATGATGCGAACCGCACCCGGTGTGTCTTTGTACTGGTCGAGTACCGGCATTTCTTCGCGGCACGGAGCGCACCGCGACGACGCCCAGAGGTGGAGCAGCGTTGGCCTACCGGCAACAACGGCCCCCACATCCAACGGCTGTACCGAGCCCAGACAACGGGCTGTCGCCGCTGACAGAGTCGCTACCGGCGAGACACCGGACACAGCCACCGGACAAGGTGGGGCACCCGCCTCGGTCACCGCAGGGTCTGCCCTGCTCTCGAGTTTGTCTGCCATCAGTCGACGCCCGCCCGGGCCCGCTGTCGGGTCAACATCCGTAAGGATGCCAGCGCCAGTCACCGCCAGCGCGGCGATCAACATCGCCACCGATCGAGCGCGGGGCACTAGCCGTTTCGCTCGGCCGCAGGCGCCACGGCCACCGGAAGCAATAGCGCGCCGTCACCTCGCGCTGGACATGAACGCAACATCGCCCACCGTCGCCACAACGCCCACACCAGCAAAGCTAGCGAAGCGAACGCGATCGCGGGCTGAATAGGCGCCCATAGATTCAGTGCCCCGCTGACGCCGATGGCAGCCACAACCAGCTTGTTGCACACCGGGCAACCCACAGCCAGCACCGAGCCGACGCTGGCGAGCAGCCCGGCACGGCCAGGTGTGGCGGATCCGGTTGTTCGGTGATTGACATAGGTCGCCGCGAGCATGCCGCTGAGCACTGCAGTCAGCGCCCAAACTACATAGCTCCACCACGCAACGGGTGTCATGCGCACAAATAGCGGATTCGTTATCAGCGCGCTGGGCACACCAACCGCTACGGCAACGACCGCCGCCACCACCGACGCGACGACCAGCTGCCGCATCCGGAGCGTGCGACGCGTCATCATCTCGCCGCGCTCCGCAGACCTATCGAACACCATCGGTTCAGCCTAGTACTAGGCCACATAGTACTTAATTCTGGGAGTCGCTAGGCCCGTCATTGTCCGCAGCTTCTTCACGACAGTGCGCTGCCCTGCAGCCACTGGTCCCACGGCATACTCCAGTCGCCGTTCTGCCACACTTGCAGCGGCTCGCCGCCGGTATTGCGGACTTCGACGATGTCACCTGGCACCGAGAAGTCAAAGAACCACCGCGCATTGTCTTCGCTCAGGTTCAGACAACCGTGAGACACGTTGGTGTTTCCTTGCGCCCACACGGTGCTATCGAGCTGGTGCAGATAGATCCCGTCGGTACTGATCCGTGTTGCCAACGAAATGGTTTCACGATAGCCCAGCCGCGAATTGATCGGCAGGCCGTACGTCGATGAATCCATCACCACTCGGTCGGCTTTGTCCATCACTGTGTAGATGCCGCGCTGGGTCCAAAACGAAATCGTCTGGCCGTTAACAGTTTCGCTGCCCCCCATCCCCATGGAGGTCGGCATAGCGCGAACCAGTTGGCCATTGTTGTACACGCTGACCTGTTTGGTCAGGTCGTCAGCGATCGCAACGTGAGCATCACCGATCTTGAACTTGACCCGAGCGTCCTCTTGCCCATACAGCCCCTGCCCCAAGGGGGCGCCGTAGATATTCGCCTCTACACTGACATCCGTTCCGGGTGAAAAATATTGCGGCGGCCGCCAATGCGCGTTCTGATCGTCAAGCCAGTACCAGGAGCCACGCACCGGAGGCGACGTGGTTACCGCCAACCGCCGCTCGGCGGCCGCCTTGTCGATGATCGGCTCGTCGAAACGGGCGACCACCACGGTGCCGATACCGTAGACCGCACCGTCGCGCAACAGGGTTCCGGCTGTTGTGGTCAAGGACACCTTGGTTTGATTGTGCGGAATCAGCGTGGAGAACCTCGAAACCAGCTGTGTCGGCGGACCGTTGATCCCTGACGCCCTCGCGGTGACAGTGTAGGTGCGCCCAAAGCCAAGCGGCACGCCAGGCTTCCAGACCGTGCTGTCAGGAGTCATGATGCCGACGATGCGGTTACCCTGCTCGTTGACCATCACGACGTCAATCAGCGTGCCCGATGCCGCCGTCACGCTCACCGGCGCCAACGGATCGACATCATCGGCACCCGGCTCCGGTGTGATGGCTAGTACCGCTGGCCCCGCCGGCGGCGTCTTGTCACCGGTCGTCGCTTTGGTGGCCGAGGACTGCGCGCAGTCGGTGCCGCACCGTCCGAGGTTGATGCTCAGGACGGTTCCGAGCACCGCAGTGATCAGCAGGACCGCAGCGAGCATGAAGACTTTGAGTCGACGATCGATGACCAACACCGTCTCCCTGCATCCGATTGGTGTCCACCTCAACGGGGCCGCGACCGCCTGCCGCCCGCGATTACTATGTTACATAGTAGATAGAGCTCATCGATGGCGCCGGGCCCGCAACCCACGCGTCTACTCCCTTCTCAGCACTCGGTTCAGGGTCTCACGGGCGTCGCACGTTATGTATGGGAGTCGTTGAAACGGGCGATTTCCGCGCCGGGATTCAGTGGGTCGATGAATGCACCCTCAAACCGTTCCCGATTTAATTCCCGGCAAGTGAGGCGCCATCATAGAACTGACGATGTCGCCGGGATCGATGTCGGAAAGCGCGACCGGCTGCCCGCCTTCGGCCATCGCCTGGCTGCAGTGAGGTAGCGATCTGCCGGTCTGCTGGGAAGCTCAATTGATCAATCCTGAACAATCGAAGGCATTGAGGCCGCGGGCGCCCCAGAGTATGGCGAGCCGATCTGCGTCAGTGCCGCTCGACCACTGTCGAGGCCTGGGCGCTCGGTGTGGCGATAGTTACAGACTCCCCACGAGGATTGAGCCTAAACGGACGCGGACGGGTCGGGCATCGCGCGTACGCGCGGATCCCGTGGCGGCGGGCCAGCTAGCGCGATGCGTTGATCAGGCGTCAGCGAGTCGTATTGCGACTGCACCGCGAGGATCTGACGCCGCAGGTCGCCCTGCTTCGACTGCAGCTCCGCACGTTCCGTTGTCGCCTGTTCTGCGGCGGAGCGCGCAGTAGCGGCTGAAGTCGCTGACAGCTGTGCCGCCGCAACGGCGCGCTTCTTACCGGCCTCCTGCAAAGCCTGGACCCTATCGCTGATCTCGATCGCCGTCGCCCGCTCAGTGGCCCAGGCCATCAGGTTGTGGCTTCGACCCGCCCCGTCGCGGGCAGCAATGTTGGGGCAGCACACAAACACGAGAACGTCTACTGGACAGGTACGTAGCTGTAGGCTCGTGGGACGCGGCAACCCGAGCCGCTGTCGGTGAATCAAGGCGTGTGATGGGAGGCGGGCAGTGGGCCCACAAAAGAGAATGCCGTTGCTCGCAGCAATCGTTGCGGCCATGGCGACAGCAGTCGCGACCGGCAGTCCCGCTGCGCTGGCCGATCCCGCAGTTTCCCCGCCAGGGCCTAACGATCCGGGCGCAGTCGCGCCTCCACCGCTAGATGTTCTTGTCTCACCACCCTCTGGCACGCAAACTTCGCCTCCTGCCGAGTATGTCGACTTACCAAACCCTTTCACTCCCCCGCCGGCAGATCAGCCGGTGGATGCTGTGGATGTACCCGCGGGGCAGAACCCGACACCCTTCGACGGTCAGCCGGTGTTTGCTCCTCCCTCTTTCAATCCGTCCAACGGCGCCGTCGTCGGCGTGGCGAAGCCGATCATCATCAACTTCGCGCGTCCCATCGCCGATCGACCGATGGCCGAACGGGCCATCCATATTTCGTCAGTGCCGCCCGTTCCGGGCAAGTTCTACTGGATGAGCAGTACGCAGGTGCGGTGGCGACCGATTAACTTCTGGCCGGCCAATACTGTGGTCAACATCGATGCCAGCGGCGCGCGGTCGAGCTTCCGCACAGGTGACTCGCTGGTTGCGGTCGTCGATGACAAAACTCACCAGATGACGATTACCCGCAATGGGAATGCGGAAAGGACTTTCCCGGTGTCGATGGGAAAACCCGACGGGAAGCATGAGACGAAGAATGGCACGTATTACGTACTGGAAAAGTTCGCCGATATCGTCATGGACTCGTCGACATATGGCGTGCCGGTCAACTCGCCCGAAGGTTACAAACTGAATGTCCAGGACGCAGTGCGCATCGACAACAGCGGCATTTTCGTGCACAGTGCGCCGTGGTCGGTCGCCGATCAGGGTAAGCGCAACGTCAGCCACGGCTGCATCAACTTGAGCCCAACCAATGCCCAGTGGTTTTACGACAACTTCGGCAGTGGGGACCCAGTGATCGTTAAGAACTCCGTCGGCATCTACAACCAACCCGACGGTGCCCAAGACTGGCAGATTTAGTAAGACCCCGCACCGGCCTGGCATTGCCGTGACCGCGCCAGCCGGCGCAACCGGTTGGGAACGTTGGGAGGTGCATGCTGACGGCAGTGTGGTTTCCAGCCCAACGGGGCGGAACAGACCGACAACGTGCCATGGTATTAGGGAGAGGCGCTGGCAGTGTTCTGGACCCAATGACGACCTGAGCCGGCAGCCAATGGGGTCGGCGTGAGCGCCCCGTTAAGCGGGTGTCTCGATGATGCGGGTCACATAAGGTGTCATCCCTGCCGTCCTCACCGGTGACACCTTGACCGGCACTCCGGTCTGTTGAGCTTCGAGCATTTGGCCGCCCCCAAGGTATATCGCTTCGTGCTGGCTGCCCCCCGGGCCCCAAAACAGTAGATCTCCTCGCTTGGCTTGCGTCGGCGGGACTTTGCGGCCGGCGTTGTACTGGTCTCCTGACCATCGAGGTAACAGGATGCCCACGCCGGCGAACGCGTAGCGCGTCAAGCCCGAACAATCGAAACCGATGGTGCTGGCACCCGAGTCAACACCGCTGCTAGGCCCAGTAAGGCTGCCGCCTCCCCACGAGTAGGGAACCCCGATCTGGGTGGCCGCCCGGCGGATCACGTACTCGATCGCCTGGCTGCCCGAGACCCGGCTCACGCTGGTGGGCGCGACACCGGCATCGGCGCCGCCCACCCCTAGACTGCGCAGAAATGAGCGTCCGAGCTCCACGGTGGTCTGTGCCGCCATCGCACTGGCGCGCGAAGACGCGTTCGCAATCGCCACCGGATCACCGGGTGCACCGGCACTGCTCACCCGGGGCAGGGTCGGGTCCCAAGTCTCGTCTGCTGAGTCTGCCGCAGCCATCGATGGAATCTGAAGTCCTAGCAGAGCCAGCGCGAGACAAATCGCGACTACGAGTCGACGATCGAGCCTCATTGATCACCATCCCTACCGCCCCGGCAAACGGCTGCCGATCGCGGCGCACCTTCCATGACGCCGATCGAACTCGGCTGCCGTCCAGCAGTCCGAATCATTACGTACCTACTCAGTACGTAGTGTTGACCTTCACGCTGTACGTTAACAGCGTCTATCGTCAGTTACGACGGTCCGCCGTATCACTTCAGTAACATCTGCCTTGTCGACCACAGCGTCGAGCTGGTCGGATGCCTAGCACCCGCTAGGTCGCGATGAACGGCATGCATCCACAGATTTGGTTCACCCTGGCGCGACGCCACTCCTATGCGCGACACGCTTCTAAGAGAATGGCTTTTCATCTACGTAGTAGTCCAGTATTGATGGGTGGTGGAGAACTTGGTGATGCCTGCGCCGGCCGCATTGGCGGTTGCGTTGATCGGCAATCATGCCGGTTGGATGGAAGTGATTGTCGATCACTTTCGGCGCGACGAAGTCACGATCGCGTTAGTCGACGACTGCTTCCGCGTCGTTGACATGATCGAGCGCGCGCAACCACACTTCATCGTTCTCGACGTCGACTCCGTCGATGCGGCCGTCTTGGAGGTGTGCCGGAAGGCCCGCGCCGTATCTGATGCCCACATCACCATCTGCTGCAGGCGCGGCGGTGAGGCGGTCGTCGTTGCAGGCTTCACTGCAGGCGCTGATGACGTGCTCACGGGACACCACAGCAGTCGGGAACTAGCGGCTCGAATGCGCGCTGTCATCCGCAGACACATGGCCGCCGCGACCGATTCGCCACTCGTTGATCGCGCGCCGCATCGGCGGTACACGTGTGGTTCATTGACTATTGATGTTGCGCAGCGCGAAGTCCAGGTCGCGGATGAGCATATTGACCTGACCAGAATCCAGTTCGACATTCTGGTCGAATTGGCCAAGCGGGGCGGGGCGGTGACTACTCGCGAGGATTTGGTACGGGCGGTGTGGGGCCCTCACGGGAAAGCCAATCTCGAATCGGTGACGATGCACGTCCGACAACTCAGACGAAGGCTCGGCGACGATCCCGAACGACCCGAGTTTGTATTCAGCGTCCGCGGCGTGGGCTATCGACTAGGGCCACAGGTGAAGCTTGGCGCAAACGCCGCACGAGGCGGACCTCGCTAGTGAACCACCCCATTTTCGGTCGCGGCCGATCACTCGGGACCGACACGGGTGCGCTTCGACGGCGGCAGCCGCCTTCATCCAGGAACATCGCCCAACTGCCGCGAAGTCGCAGTTAGCCTTCTCGGCACTCAACAAGCGGTGCAGGCTCTCGCAAGCACGACGGCATGCCGGCTCGCGAAAGCGCTTCGATGAAAGGCAATTCGGTCGCTCGTCACCAGCGCGAAGGCGAGCACGCGCGCAGGCGGATCACCGCGCTTCCGTGGTCACGCCTTTGCCACGAACCCAACCAGTGCGAATCCAACGAACACCAATAGTGCGGCCATCGGATAACCAATGAGGAGATCTTGGTAGCCGAGCAGGTGTAGTCGACCAAGATGGGTGATCATGTGCGCAATTCCCATGACTGCGCCGACAACAACTAAAGCCCACCCGGCCATCCGTCGTCGGCGTAGCCGCCGGTACTCCGGGGTGTAGATCGACTTCTGCGTAACGCGCGAGGACCGAGCAGGGGGGTTCGCACGACGAATCGGACTCACAAGCTCAACCTTTCGGAGTCAGGAAGCTCCTATTACTATAGCGACTAGTACTTAGTTCACACGTTGCCAGTCTTCGCGACGAGGCCGATACCGACCGAATCTGCGTGAGTCCTGCCAAGCCCGCTGTGCACGATTGGTAATCTAATGCGAGCCCGTACTGATCGAGGGCGTAGATCCGTCGACAGTCGACGAGATATGGAGAGCAAGTGAATTCGGCAAACATCGACATCGGGTTGGCCCGCTATTCGGACTGGGCGTTCACGTCGTCGGTCGTCGTGCTCGTCGGTGCGCTGCTGCTGCTGGCCGTGGAGCTCGCCTACAGCCGCGGCCGCAAGGTCGAGGCCCGCGAGCTCGTCTCCGCCGGAGTCACCGCCGACAGCGACCGCCCCGGCGTCGTCGTCGAGAACCAGAAACGCTCCACCGACGAACGCATCGGCAAGGCCGGCCTGTCGCTGGTCTACGTCGGCATCGCGCTGTTGTTCGTCTGCATCGTGTTGCGCGGGCTGGCCACCGCCCGCGTGCCCTGGGGCAACATGTACGAGTTCATCAACCTCACGAGCTTCTGCGGTCTGATCGCAGCCTCGATCGTCTTGCGCAGACCGCAATACCGCGCACTGTGGGTCTTCGTACTCGTTCCTGTGCTCATCCTGCTGACGGTCTCGGGCCGTTGGCTCTACACCAACGCCGCCCCGGTCATGCCGGCACTGCAGTCATACTGGCTGCCCATCCACGTGTCGGTGGTCAGCCTCGGCTCGGGTGTCTTCCTGGTCGCCGGTGTGGCGAGCATCCTGTTCCTGCTGAAGATGTCACCGCTGTCCGACCCCGACCGGGAAGGCCGGCTGGCGCAGATCGTGCAGCGGCTGCCCGACGCCCAGACCCTGGACCGAATCGCTTACCGCACCACGATTTTCGCGTTCCCCATCTTCGGCTTCGGCGTGATCTTCGGCGCCATCTGGGCCGAGGAGGCCTGGGGCCGGTACTGGGGCTGGGACCCCAAGGAGACGGTGTCGTTCATCGCCTGGGTGGTCTACGCCGCATACCTGCACGCCCGCTCGACGGCGGGCTGGCGCGACAAGAAAGCCGCCTGGATCAACGTCGTCGGCTTCGTCGCGATGGTCTTCAATCTCTTCTTCATCAACCTGGTGACAGCCGGCCTGCACTCCTACGCCGGAGTCATGTGATTCCGACGCCGTAATCGATAGTCAAGATTGGGTGTAGGGCGCTCGCTCACTGTGCCGAACTCTTGTCAGTTGCCGTCAAGCAGTTGCTGTTCTGCATGCGCCAGTTGCGCTTTGGTCCGCGGATCCACTGCTGGATAGTGGGGATTGAGCCCACGCAAAACATTCACGAGAACAGCCGAAGTGCACAGGTGGCCGAACCACTTCCGATCAGACGGAATCACATACCATGGCGCCCAGCGAGTGCTGGTGTGTGTCAGCATCTCCTCGAAAGCGACTTGATAGTCGTCCCAGAATGCGCGTTCTTGGAGGTCGGCGACGGAGAATTTCCAGTTCTTTTCAGGATTTTGAATCCGTGCTAGAAATCGACGGCTCTGCTCTGCCCGTGACAGGTTGAGGAAGAGTTTGATGATCGTGGTGCCGTTATCGGTCAGATGGCGCTCCCAGGCATTGATCGACCGAAATCGGTTGTGCCAGATATTATCTTCTTGCGGCACTGCCGATTGCGGCCATAGAGTCTCCGGATGCACCCGCGTGATGAGCACATTCTCGTAGTGAGATCGGTTGAATACCGCGATCCGACCTAATTCCGGAAGGACTCGCTGGTGGCGCCAAAGGTAATCGTGAGCGCGCTCGTGTGCAGAAGGGGCGGTGAAGTTGTAGACGTGAACCCCTTCGGGGTTGAGTCCACTCATCACATGCTTGATGGTGCTGTCTTTGCCGGCGGCATCGATCGCTTGAAGGATGATGAGCAATGCGCGGTCCGCGGAGGCGAGGAACTTGTCCTGAAGGTCCATCAGCACCCTTTTGGCGTCGAGAAGCGCGGCATCGTGTTCGTCCTTTCTGATGTGACGATCACGCAGGCCGGGGTCGAAGTCCTTGGCGAGGTTGACGACCGTCCCGGGTGCCACGAGGGTGCCGGCTGCCAAGTGTTCCCATTGAGGCGACAATCGCGTACTCGCAATCCTCTGATTAGTACTGCGGTGGATCGATCAAATCCACCGATGATCTTAGGTCTTGGGTGTGCCTCCCGACGATGGAACACCTGCGGCCGCAAGGCCTCAGTCCGCTGCGGATCGAATTGTTGTCTTCAGGTGGGTGGCGACTCGGCGGTGCCAGCATCGTGCCGACGACACACCGCCGGGAGTCGATGTAGTTGGGTTCGCCGGCAAGTGCCGATCAGTTGTACGGTTCGGTCGCCCGTGGACTGCCGACGTCCGAACGACGCAGTTTACCTTTTCACCTAGACAGATAATCAGATGGCGCATAGGCTGATCCACTGTCCGTTCCAGACACTTGCGCGAAGCGCGGAGATCGAGGAGAGCTTCTTCGTGACCGCATCAGAATCTCGTCCCGTGCGATCAACGCCTCGGTTACTGCAATTCCGGCGAAGTTTGTCACGCGAAGATAAACGGTCACTCGCCGCGATGTACTCATTGATCATTGCGCTACACGCGATCGGGTTCGGGGCGCTGTTCGCCTTGGTCGTCCCACACCACTATCGCCTCGGCGGCAACCATCCAGTCTTCACGGTCGGAGTCGGAATCCTTGCCTACACCTTCGGTTTACGTCATGCCTTCGACGCCGACCACATCGCCGCTGTCGACAACACCACCCGCAAACTGATCACCGACAATATCGAAGCAAAGGTCGCACACAAACCGCTGTCGGTTGGATTCTGGTTCTCCTTGGGCCACTCCACCATCGTGTTCAGCCTTGCCTTCCTCCTATCGGTAGGTGCGCGAGCGCTAATGGGCCCGGTCGAGGACAAGGCATCGCCCCTGCACACCGTCACGGGGATGATCGGCCCATCCATCTCGGGGGTGTTCCTCTGGATCATCGGAATCCTCAATCTTGTTGCTCTAATAGGCATCGTCAAAGTGGCCCGCGAACTGCGTCGGGGCCGCTACGACGAGGTTGCTTTGGAAAGGCACCTAAGCTCCCGCGGATTCATGAACCGCTTCCTGGGAGGGCTGACCAAGTCCGTGTCCAAGCCGTGGCATATTTACCCCATCGGAGTGCTGTTCGGGCTGGGCTTCGACACCGCCACCGAAGTCGGCCTGCTAGTGCTGGCCGGCGGAGCGGCCGTGTTCGACTTGCCGTTCTACGCTATCTTGGTGTTGCCGATTTTGTTCGCCGCTGGAATGTGCCTGATGGACACCACAGACGGCGTCTTTATGAATTACGCCTACGGCTGGGCATTCGCGAAACCGGTCCGCAAGATTTTCTACAACCTGACTATCACCTCACTGTCGGTAGCAATTGCGTTGATCATCGGCACCGTTGAACTGATCGGCGTCGTCGCCGTCCGCAGCCACATCGACTCCGGCCCTTTAGCGGCGATCGCTAACGTCAACCTCGACTACGTCGGCTACATCGTCGTCGGGCTCTTCATCGTCTCCTGGCTCGTCGCCGCGACTGTCTGGCGTTTCGCCCGCATTGAAGAACGCTGGTCCGCGAACCTCACTGCTTAGAGTTCCCTGTCCACGGATTTGCCGGCGCGGACCGTCCGCCCTAATCAGCATCTGAGTTCGCACGAGCCCTCGGATGGCCATCCGTGACCACACGGGGGCGCGGCCAGCGAGACGCCACCAGAACGAACATTCGGGCGGGCGAGACGCCACGATCGCGTACACCGCACGGTAGCCCGCAATCCCCTACACCGACGGTAGCTTTGGCCGATTGCGAGTCAGCGGATGCAACCGTGGAATGAACGCCGGTGTGCGCTGCGCATATTCGGTCCATTCGGCCCCGAACCACCTTGCCACGCTCCGCTCTTCGCTGCGTGCCAGCCGTGCGTAAACGTAAACCAATATCGGGAACATGATGAGGGTGGGTAGCGTCGGCCACTGCAACAGGAAGCCGACCATCACCATCAGAAAACCATCGTATTGCGGATGGCGTACGTACGCATACGGTCCCGTAGTGGCCAGGCGATCGGATTGAGCGGCGGTGTGCAGGTGGCGCCACCCGACAGCGATGAGCCAGAAGCCGCCGCCTATTGCCAGATAGCTAGCCAGATGAAAAGGGCTCAAATGCGGATCACCCGTCCAACCAATCAGGTCGTTCCACAGGTGCCCGCCAGCGTGCGTATCGCGTAACAGCGGATACCGGGAACCGAGCCAGCTGCCCAGGACATACACGGTCAGGGGAACCCCGTACATCTCTGTAAACAACGCGACCAGAAATGCGGTGTAAGCGCTCATAGCCCGCCAGTCCCGCTTGGTTCGCGGATGAAAGAAACTTAGCCCAAATACAGTGAACAGCAGGGTGTTCAATATCACCAGTGGCCACAAGCCATAGGCTCCGTCAGCCATCGTGGTTACCTTGGGTTCATTGGCGGGGTCACTGGCGACAAGTTACCGCCAGTATCGCGACGCCTGTGGGTCTCGCGGCTTTCAGCGCCGGCGCTGTGCGCGTGTCCTCCCCCATGACGAACATCATGAGCGGACACACCAGCACGGCCAGCGCGATCAGGGCCACTGACGCTGGTGCGCCCAGAATGACTGCAATTATCACCGCAGTCACTATGACGCCGATATACAACGACGTTCTCTGCATCACCTTCATTTGCCTGTCCTTCCATCAGTTCCGTCGCGCCCAGGATGCCGCATCTACGTATCTCGCCCGTAGAACCTGACGTCCCATCATGCTGTGACCTAGGTCCTGCACGAACGATGAGAATGAGGGACCGCAAGCACCCGTCGGCCTTGGCGAGGGCGCAGCCGCAGCGGGCTCGGCACGGCGACTTTCGCGCCGTCGATGGGCCGACGGCGGCTGCCAGCACGTGGTGATCCGGTATCCGATGACGATGCACCTCGTGCTCGCACACCATCGGGTCTTATCACGGCCGACCATTCCCCACCCCACCGGTGCTCCCCGAACCGGGGTGTACAGCAGGCGCGAGCCGCGAGCCGGCGGTCCGTTGGGCAGCCACAACGATGGCGGGTTGATCGGACGCCGGTCGCCGAAAGACCAAGCGGTAGGCGGCCAAGAATTCCCATATAAGGAACACGCCTAGGGCGGTGCGCTCGGCAATCCCCGGCACCCAGTGCATCTCGACCGCCACGAGCATCCACAACGTGGTCGCTCCGGCGAGGATCGCCAGCACGAGCGTGGGTCGCGCATATGCTCGCCAATCCGGGTGAAGCCGAAAGACCCCGGCGAAGACTAGGAGAGCCGCCAGTTCCACGAGGAACGATATGCTGACCGCGCCACTGTGCACCTGCCCGCTCACTGACGGCGGAGCGTAAGCCGGGTCGGTGCGAAAAACCCCGGCGATGAGCAGACCAATTCCGGCGGCGCCGAAGGCAAACGCACCCCAGCGGGCGCTGCGGCTCGTACCGAGGTCGACGCCCAGTCCAACAGCAAGGGCTACGTTCCCTACGCCGTGGCCAAGAACGGCGACGGTGAACAACGACCTGGTCCAGCCGTTGGCGTAATCGCTGACGAAGCCGTCGACCGGACTGATGTCGCGGCGAACAAGGTGAAGTGTGACCACGGCGGACAGGAATACGAATGCCCCGAGCACGCCGGCCATGCCACAGCTCCGCACGAGACCAGCGCCACGATGAAGGTGACCATGGGCTGACGATGTCTGTTGTCGAGTCATGATGGTCGACTTCCCTACTACGAAGACGAGCCGTTGAACGCAAACTACCACCACACCGCCCAAAGGAAGTTGCACTGAACTACTTAGTAACTACCCATACGGAGTTTCTGTTGCTTGGCGCCGGTCCCGGCGGCCTCCCGCATTGCCGAACGTTGGTCCACGATCGGAATACCCGGTCGGAATCAGCCGCTGCGCTGTCCTTCTGAGTGAGGTGTCGGAATTACCCGACAGCAAAAGTTGTAAGCCACGACGAAGACCACGCCGACGTAACCGCTGTAGAGAATGCTCCAGCCCAAACCAGTCGCGAAACCGATGAGGCTCCAGCTGAAACCGGGGAAGGCGGCCGCGAACGCAGTGTCGCTAAACGGCGAGTGCGCCACAGCGTTCCAGACAAAGCAGATGAAGTAGGTGGTGGAGCTCAACACCGCCAACGCGGCGCTGACTCGACTGATACTCAACTTGTTCATCATTGGCTCCGGGATTAGTCGTCGAACCCTCGTACTGTGCGATCAAATTCTTATCCCGATTGTGGGCGCTTACAGGGGTCTTGCGGCCCCGATCCGTCGCCGAAGGTCCCTCCATCGCATATGTTCTCGCACTAGTTGACTGCGGTGACCGCCTGGTGCGCATGTGTTGCTGACGTCGGGATCCTTGCGACGTTCCCGCTACATCGTCATCCCCCCGCATTGGCGTCAGCGACGACATTCATCCGTCGTGGCGGGGACCTATGTCCCTACCCGAGCAATTAGAGAGTGCGAATGATGGTTAGCAACCATGAAGGTGGACTACCTGCCGCTTCGGCAAGGGATTGAGGTGAGTGCGGTGACGATGACAGATAGTCTCGTCGTTGCAAGTCCATGGCTTTCCGCTGTCATCGGTGGTGCGGTGCTAGCCGCACTGATCGCGTCGGCTCTGCTGCTACGCGTGCGCGCCAAGCACCGACGCAGCGAAGCTGCTGCCGTGGCGCGGTGCCGAGGGATGGTTGCTGAAGCTCTCGTCGTTCGGCAGCGAGTGGCCGGGAAAATCGATTCCGACACCTACCAACAGCTGATGAACGACCTTGCAGCCGGGCGCCGTCCCTGATTCATACCGGTCGTCGCGTGACAGGCCTTCGGTCGAACGCCGCGTCTAGTACGCGCAGGCCGGTGCGGGTCTGGCGGATGGCTCGAGCATCATTGGCGCTCAGCGGTATTCGTCAGCGGGCGTAGGTCACTGGGCGGATGGCGGAGTGACATCGTTTTGCTTCTGACGTCCCGACCGCGCGACGATGGCCAATGCCGCGACGACGGTTGCATCCCCGATGAATTGTTCAGGGGTGACGGGCTCGCGCAGAATCAGCACACTCATTCCCACGCCGACCACGGGCACCAAAAGCGTCCACGACGTCACCGCGGTGATCGGGGCACGCCTCAACTCGGCGAACCAGGCCACATAAGGAAGCGCTGTTCCACCCACGGCCAGCACAAGGACGGCGACGACGAAGTTGATCGACCAGTTCGCGCGCGGAGGCCCGTCGATCGCGGTGGCCACACCGGCGAGCATCGCTGCGCCGATCAGGAATTGCCAGGCACCCAACGCCAGAATGTCGACGCCGGCCAGTCGTCGTGCCAGCAGCGCCCCCGCGGTGACGCCGCCAGCTGCCAGCAGCGCCAGCCAAGCGCCTCGCCCGCTACCCGCAGGAACCGCGATCAGCAGCAGCCCCCCAAATCCGATTGCGACCGCGACGAGCTCGAGAACGCTGGGCCGCTCGCCAAAGAGCCACCACGCCGGCAGAACCACCAGCAGCGCTTGCCCGTTGGCAAGCACCGCTGCCATCCCCGTAGTCGTCCCCGTCAGGCTGCCCGCCATCGCCGCGAAGGACACCACGACATTGAGGACGGCCAGCGCGACGATCAACATCCACAAAGTCCAGCTGGAGGTCGTCACGGGTCTCACGCCGCGACCCCTGACCAGCGTCAGCCCAAGAAGTACCGCCCCAGCAATGCACGCGCGCCAGGTGACAAACCACAGTACCGAGCCGCCGCGTGCGCCCCACTCCAGCAGAACGAAACATGATCCCCACGCCAGCGCAACGAACACCATCCGCATAGGTCTGACGCGGCCCAGCCCTGGCATGCCGGCGCCCGCGGGCCGGCCCCGACTGCTACCGCCTTGGGGTTCAGGTTTGCGAGACACAACAGCGGACGAGCGACGTGGCGGCGCGCAGTTGCAGCTCGATGCGGCTTCGATGACGTGACGTGCGCCGGTGCGCCTGACCTGCGCCCTCGAGCACGCTCCACCGCGCCTGCACGGCCACCGCGCTGCCGAGATCGGTCATCCGACAACGCGGCCAGTTGCCAGGGTGAGTCCTGTTCGGCGAGTTCTCTCCCACCATTCAGATGTACTCCACATGTCAGTACTAGCGCAGTCAATAGCAAGCGATAGAGTCTTAGAGATCCTGGCTAACAGCGACGGCAACGCCGTAGGACCACCCTACTGGGGCAGAAGTGCCGCCACAGGCACCGACCCAATCAAGCGTGATCGCTTCGGGTACCGCAATGTATCTTCGCTGTGTACTAACCTTGCTAGTAGAGCGTCGGCGGAGAACACCTGACACCACAAGGTGCCGGTACTCCACGCCGAGACGTCAGGGTGGTTCACAGGAGGCGCCTGATGTGGTCAACGCGAACACGATCGGGGTTTCTCGCCAGCCGATACCGTCGTGAACCCTGCTTGCGCAGCCGATACTGAGTCCACGTTGGTGAACTTCAAAGCCCCCATCGAGTCGACCCCGTGCGCACCATGTGTGGCCCGGCTGCACTCCCCCGGCGAGCGCCTGCACTACATGCGGGAACGGCTGCGCGATGAGACCGACCCGCTAGTAGCGCTGACTCATCTGCTACAGCTGTGTCGCGACGAGCATTCGGTGCTCTGGGCACAGGCCGCTGACCCTGACATCCGTAGCCGCGTCATCTCGGCCATCGCCCCAGTGCGGGCCATCGCCTCGACAGAGGCGCAAACCCCCCTGGGCGCCCCGCTGCGCGCCGCCCTGGTCAATGCCCTGGCAGTCGATGACGTCGCCGCCGTTTCGATCGCCCGTGGTTTGGCCCAGCTGCTCGACGAGTGTTTTCGCGGCAGCCTGGCCGCCTCGTTTCGACGGCGAAGCCCGTACCGGCCTGCCGTCGGCGACCCGATACCGTTGGGCGGACCCGATATTCGGAAGATCATCGAAATGCGCCCGACAGCCCCACCTTGGCGCCTGGCCAACCGACTCGATGAAACGCGCCATATTCGGCTGGCCGGCGAATGGGCCACGCAGTTCCAGGTTGTCTTCGACTACACCCATTTCCACGCCCTGCAGGGCATCATCACCCCGGACACCATCGTTGCGACGTGTCACCCCAACCGAAGCCTGGAGGAGTTCCGGTTGCCGAGCGACCCGACTGATGCGGCATTCCCAGTCGGACCACTCAATCCACGTCGACAACACCGACTTATCGATGCTTTGATCGGGCAGGCGGTTCACGCCGGAGCCTCCATCGTGGTGTTGCCGGAATTGTGCCTAACCCCGTCGTTGGCCCGCTCCCTTCGGCTGTGGACCCGCCGCGAAGGCGGTCCACAGCTACTGATAGCCGGAAGTTATCACCATCTGGGCGCAGCACCAGCGCGTCGACGCAACACCGCGACCGCTTGGGTTCGCGGACATCGACGCCCGATGACCCACGATAAACACTCCCCCGCCGAACACCCGATCAACGAAGACATCCAACCGCAAGGATTCCCCGAACTGCGGATCCACGTCAGCGCTGACGGCTGGCACCTGGTGATCGCCATCTGCCGCGACCTACTCAACCCGCAGGCCGTGCACACCCTGGCGGAGGCGGGCGCGAATCTCATCCTGGCGCCGGCGATGAGTGAACGGCTCACTCCCTTCACCGGTCAGATCGCGCATCTGGTCAGCTCGGGTCAGGCGCTGGTCGCCGTGGCCAACAATCCCGCCGAATGGAATCATGCCGGGCACCCCGAGCCGCACCATCCCGCCCGCGCTCTGTTCGGTCACCCTGGCTTGGGTCAACAGACGCGCCTCGTCGCCGCCCCCGATATCGGCCCCGGCATCGCCACCATGCACATCGGCTCCGCCTCCATCAGCTGGGCTCAAGCCCCAAGCGCCACACGGTCTGCACAGCACCGAAACGCTTCTCCCGCAGCACCGCTGGCGCCCCTGCCGCCCTGGGCGGTGTCGCTGGCCGACACGCTGCACCAGCGTTACCACGCGTTGGGTCAGCGCCTGCACGACCCGGTGACGCTGCGACCGGCGGCGGTGCTGGTCCTCCTTACCGAGGGCACCGCTGGGCTGCAGGTGACGCTCACCGAACGTGCCGCCGACCTGACCGACTACCCGGGCCGGCTCACGTTCCCTGGCGGTGGGCAAGACGCAGCCGACAACGGTCCGGTGGCGACCGCACTGCGCGAAGCGGCCGAAGAGATCGGTTTACAGTCCGACAGTGTCTATACCCTCGGTATTCTGCCGTCGATGACCGACCCCGAATCGAAGTTTCTGGTGACACCGGTACTGGCTTGGTCGTCTCACCCGCAATACAGTGGCGCGCTCAACGTCGCTGAAGTGACTTGCCTGCGCCATGTTCCACTCAGCCAGCTCAGCGCCCGCCACGACGACGAGGATCTGCCCGCCATGACATGTCGGCCAGATAGCACGCAGGGTCACCGAGCTCGCCTCGGTGTCCTGACGGCGGCCGTGCTCGATAGCGTGGCCGCCTTATTGAGCGCGCACCACCCCGCTTGACCGTGCACACCACACCCGTCGGCGATCGGGGTGACTAGAGGGACTATTCGGACGCGTGAGTTGACGGCTCCAGGGCCAATTGCGTTGTCTCCGTGCACCTGCATGCCGGTCCCACGGGCCAAAGCAAACGTCCTTGACGCATGCCGCACACGCCATGAGGCGTCCGCGATTCCGCGCAGTGAACCGACCTGCACCAGCGGCCGAACGCGACAAGCACCGTTCGACAGCACAGTCATCGCCGCCTCGGCAACGGCATGGTCCATGGGCGATTTAGGGACATGGAAAATCCCTGCCGCGCCACTTGGTGGAACGGCACGATAGAACGACTCATTCATTCACGCCCTACACACCGATGGCCGCATTGCAGACCCTGACGACCGACCGAACAGCCAGGCTTGTCCAGGCTGAAGCCCTACGTGCCGGTCGGCTCGGCCCATCCCCGCTGGCCGCCACCCTGGCCGCTTCACGCGAATTATTTCCGCACGCTGACCACCGCCCGTGACGACACCGAGTCGTTGCTCGGTACGCCGGGGGGCGGCGCGGGCTGCCGTAGCGCAGTCTGGCGTCGGCAATCCCGGCGGGTCACCGTGCGGTCGCTGGTTTAGCGCTTGTCTGGGATCGCGCCGCGCATAATAATCGCGGCGGTTGACACCTCAGTCAACGTGGCCCGGTGATCCCGATCGTCGGGATCCGACGTGTCGTCCGCATCGGTACCAGTGCAGGTGAACGGATGTGATCCCTGTTCGTCTCAACGCATTCTGTCAGGGTGTAGATGGTAGATCCGCCGTCGCACCATGGTGTGCGTCGACGTGATCGGGGCATTGCGGTGGACTACCGCTGATGTGCACGGCGGGTTCGACGGCGGGAGCCTGGGCTGCGGGGAGTGCCGCGATGTGGAAGCGGCGCAAGCGGTTTGCGTTGCTGACGACCGACAGGGAAGACAAGGCCATGGCCGCAGCGGCGATCATCGGCGACAGCATTACACCGAGGAGTGGATAGAGCACACCGGCAGCCACCGGGATGCCGACCGCGTTATAGATCAAAGCGAAGAACAGGTTCTGCCGAATGTTGCGCATTGTGGCGCGAGAAAGCCCGATAGCGGTAACCACGCCGGCCAGCGACCCGGAAATCAACGTGATATCGGCGGCCTCTATTGCGACGTCGGTACCGGTCCCGATGGCCAGGCCGACGTCGGCTTGGGCCAGGGCGGGTGCGTCATTTATGCCGTCACCGACCATTCCGACACGGCGGCCGTCGGCTTGGAGCCGGCGGACTTCGTCGGCCTTGTGCTCGGGCAGCACTTCGGCCAACACCTCGCGGACTCCGACCTGGCGCGCGATCGCCGCCGCGGTGCGCGCGTTGTCTCCAGTGATCATCACCACCTGCAGCCCCATGGCATCCAGCGCGGCAATCGCGGCAACCGAATCCGATTTGACCGTGTCAGCCACCGCGAGCACAGCAGCGGGTCGGCCGTCGACGGCGGCCAAGATGGGCGTCTTGCCCGAGGCGGCAAGGCTGGCACCGATCTGACCGAGTTCGCTTGATGTGACGCCGTTTTCGTCCAGCAGTGCCGCGGTTCCGACAAGTACCACGTGACCGGAAACGGTGGCACGGACACCTTTGCCGGTGATGGAGACGAACTCCTCAGCAGCAGGGACGTCCACCCCGCGCATCCGCGCCCCTGCCACGATCGCGCCGGCCACTGGATGCTCGCTGTCGGCCTCTGCGGAGGCCACCAGGGAGAGCAGGTCGCGGTCACTGAAGGGGTGAATCGCTACGACATCCGTCAGAGCGGGCTTGCCGGCCGTGATGGTGCCGGTCTTGTCCAGGACAATCGTGTCGAGACGATGCGCGGTCTCCAGAGCCTCAGCTGAACGGATCAGAATGCCGGCCTGCGCGCCCTTACCAGTAGCCACCATGATCGACAATGGTGTGGCCAGCCCCAGCGCGCACGGGCAGGCGATGATCAACACGGCCACCGCCGACACCAGCGCCAAGGTGAGCGCCGGAGCTGGGCCGGCCACAAACCACACGGCGAAAGTGGCGATGGCGATGGCGATCACCACCGGCACGAAGTAAGCCGAGATCGCGTCCGCCAACCGCTGAATGGGCGCCCGAGATGCTTGGGCTTGCTGCACCATCCGGATGATCTGGGCCAGCATGGTGTCAGCCCCAACTTTTCTGGCGCAGACGCGCAATGAGCCAGTGGTATTGACCGTCGCACCGATCACGGTGTCACCGGGGTGTTTTGTGACCGGCATCGACTCGCCGGTCACCATCGATTCATCGACTGCGGACTCGCCGGTTACGACAGTGGCATCGACAGGAATCTTTTCTCCAGGCCGGATGAGGATCTCATCCCCGACGACGACCTCTCCGACAGGGATCTCAGCCTCGGTCCCGTCGCGCAGAACCCGCGCAGTGCGGGCCTGAAGGCCCAAGAGAGCGCGGATAGCTTCTCCGGTACCGGCTTTCGCGCGGGCCTCCAGCAGTCGACCCACCATGATCAGAGTGATGATGACACCAACGGCTTCGAAATACACCTCGCGGAGGTTGGCTGGCAGTGCTGCCGGAGCCGCGGTAACCAGCAGGCTGTAACCGTACGCCGCCGCGGTCCCCAGGGTGATCAGGCTATTCATATCGGCGCTGCGGTGGGCAAGCGCCAACCATCCGGTGCGATGAATGGGCCAGCCAACGTAGAACATCACGGGGGTCGTCAACGCCAGCTGCACCCAGTGATTGAGTAGCAGCGCCGGCACCCACCGGGCGTCAAATGATGCGGCCATCACCGCATACAGAACAGGCGCGGTTAACAGGGCGCCGACCACGACCCTCCGGGTCAGGTCGGCGATTTCGGCGTGTTGTGCGGCGCGCTGCGCGGCTTCGACGTCTTCCGCCGGCCGTGGCGTCGCTCCGACTCCCGGCGCCGCCGAGCGCTCGTGGCGCACCCCGTCATCACCGTCATTCGGACTGACGACCAACGTGCCGTGGATCATGTTCATGCCGCACGCGAAGCCGAACGTGCCCGCGCGTTCAGGGGTGAACCGCACAACGGTCCGCTCATTGGCTGGCAGTGTGGCCGAGAGCTGCAGGTCAGGAAACACCACCCGCGATGTGCAGTCCCCCGATTCCTGGCGGTCAAATTCGATTTCCACCGGAAGACCCTGGTGGACCCGAACGACACTCGGGGTGTAACCACCGCGCACGGTTACCAACGCACGCTGCACTCCCCCGCTCATCTCGGCGTTATGGACACGGCGGGGTGCAAAGAAGTAGCAGGCCAATGCAATAACGACGAAAACCGCTATCAGCACCACAGCGATGTCGCTACCGGACATGAAAACCTCCTCTGTCCCAGACCGTCCGCGTTGCCAGGGCCAGGAGCGACCCACCTTTGGCCCGATGAGCGGCCCACAGTTGCTTTGCCACAGTGCCACCTCCAGTGCGAACATCCCGGTGGCTGTCGGTCTGTCCCTGCACACTGTCGCCCCATCGTGGCCACGTAGGTAGAGGCCTTCGGCCCTCCGAGTCAGGGCATCTGGCCTCTTCGACCCCTGACCGCCAGGACGCCGAACGTTCGTGCGGATATTCGAGTTCAGGGGTGGTCACGGTCGCGGATTGGGCCACCCTAGATGCCGATGACCCGCCGGTGCACCAGCTCGCGCGATCGGCGGCGTCAGTACTCGATCATCCGGGTGACATACGGTGTCATGCCGCTGGTGCGAACTGGGGAGACCTTGACGCTCGATCCGGTATAGGGAGCTTCGAGCATCATTCCGTCGCCGAGATACATCGCCTCATGCTGGCTGGCGTTGGGACCGTAGAAGATCAGGTCGCCTCGGCGCATTTGTGATGAGGGCACCTTGCGCCCCGCGTTGTACTGGCTGCCGGAGTAGTGGGGTAACTTGATACCGACCCCGGCGAAGGCATAGAGCATTAGTCCGGAACAGTCGAAACCGACGGTGCCTGCGCCATCATCAATCCCCCGTGATGGGCCGTTGGCGTTGCCCCCGCCCCACGAGTAGGGCACGCCAATTTGTGACATGGCGCGGCGTACAACGTATTCGGAGGCTTGCCGGCCATACAGCGTTGGAATTCGCCCGTTGGTTATACCTGGGTCGGCCGCCGCGGCGGGCTCTTGGAGGATACCGAGTTTCACTAGGAACTTTCGCCCTAAGTCGGCGGTGGCTTTCGCCGAGTTCGCCGACACCTGCAGCACCGAATTGATGATGACTAACGGATCCCCGGTGATATTGGCACTGGGCACCATCGGCAAGGTGGTGTCCCACTGGCCAACATCGTGCGAGGCAATCGAGCCCATCGGCGCACTCGCGCGGTCCCACTGATCCGCAACGGCCTGTCTGTCTGTTGTAGATGATGGCGTGCCGCTCACCGCCCGTAAGGAAGTCAGCTCAGCTTGTGCGGAATTGCGCTGCTGCACAACGTGAGTGACTTCGTTCTGCTGGGCAGCGAAGGTAGTTTTGGCTTCGGCGAGAGCCGCGACGGCACGGTCCTGGGCCCGTCGAGCGTCATCGGCAGCCCGCTCCGCATCGCGCTGAGCCGCGCGTGCCGCTGATTCCTGATTGACCGCTTCGAGACGCGCGCGCTGCAAATCAGCCATCGTCTGCTGGAAGCTTCGCGACAGGACCTCGCCAGCCGAGGCGGTGGCCAGAATATCCTCGGGGCTCGCTGGCAGCAGGTAGGTCTCGGACGGACCGTGAACGTAAACTGCGACGGCGAAGGCGTCAAAGCGTTCCTGCGCCCCGCGAATGGCCTGGGTTGCCTGCGCTACCGAACGCTCGCGCTTTTGCACGTCGCTCTGGGCGGCCGCGGCGGCGTCTCGAGCCCGACCGACCTCGTCGATTGCTTGATTCACGGCCTCGGTGCGGCTTTGAATCTGGGCACCTAGGTCTGCGAGCCGTTGATCGGCCTCGGCCACTTGGGCTACCAATGCGGTCACACTCGAGGGACCGGATTCTGATGGCAGGTGGGTCGCCGTCGCGACGCCGGTCCCGCCGGCCGTGAGGCATCCTGACATCACGGTCACGGCAACCCATCTACCCGTGCGCCACATCGATCCCTCCTGATGCGTCCTGATGACCCGCGTGGCCGCCGGTCGACTCAGCGATGTATGGAGAAACTCCGTACGTAATCGCAACGTACATCACATCAATCTCAAAGAGAACAAGGGTCACAGCATCCCCGGGCGCAAACCGGTAACAGATCGGCCTCGGGCTGGTCACACCGGCGGAGCTTCAGGAAACTGCGTTGTCAGCCATACCATCCTGTCGACCGCGCAAGCGCCTGGGGGTGAAACGAACGGGTCATCAAGAGCCCGTTAACCCAATCCGCTTATACCCCCAGAGGGTATATACTGACGGCGAGGAGGTAAAGATGACCGTTGTAGTTCAGGTTGCAGGAATGACTTGTGGACACTGCGTCAGCACCATTGAGCACGCGCTTTCATCAGTGGCTGGGGTGAAAGGTGCCAGTGTCGATCTCGCCACCGGCACGGTGACTGTAGACGGCGATGCCGACCTTTCTGCGATCACCACGAGCATCGTCGATGCAGGGTACGCCGTTCAAGGATCGGATCACGCGTCTCAAACGCCGCATCTGCCGTTGGCCGATCCACCGGGCGGCTGCTGCTGCGGCTGACAGCCCGTGCCTCACAGCCAGCGTCGGCAAGTTTGACGCCGCGCTGGCACGCCTGTCCAAGCGTCGCCGGGGGGCGGCCCTTCGCTCAGCAGTTGCGAGCATTCAGATGAGTGTGAGGACCAAAGTCTCTGCTGCTCAGGGGTGTTGGCATGGCCGACGATCCGTTTGGCCACTCACGCTAGCTGCCTAGTGGCGGATGTGATCGCGCAACACCGCTCGCCGCTGCTGAAATTCCGCTTCGTCGATCTCTCCGCGGGCGAAGCGGTCGGCCAGCAACTGCTCGGGTGACGATGCCGTAGGCGGCGGTGCAGCCGAGGCGTCTCGCGAACTATCGCTGAGGTAACGGATCAACGCAACGATGCCAACGATCAGCAACGCCCAGAAGAGAATCATCCCAATTCCCATGCCTGCATAGCCCCACCAACCCATATTGTGGTCGTACCAGAACATCATGATCACTCCTTCGACGGTTCTCGTTTCCAGTGTGCGACACCCGAACCCTTGTACGCAGGGCCTATCGCCCTGCGCACAGGGGTCTTTGGCCACTTCGGCCGTGCGCGGCAGTGCGGACCATGTCCGCAGCCAGACAGTAGATGCTGCGGCAGAGGACCCCTCGGTGGCCCCGTCGGGCATCCCCTGCCGGTCGTCGGTAGGCATACTTAGCACGCGGCGATGTCTCCACTCGGCGCCGGCCGGTCGATTGAGATTCGACAGGGAACAGGGTAGGTACTGTGCATTCCACCGCGCACCCGGGAAGCGTTGATGTACAACAGTTTCGGCTGTCGGGCGAAATAGACTTGAAGCCAACCGCAGAGCCAAGCTCGATTACGACATCACGTCCGCATTTCGACATGCTCCGGTGCCCCAGCTGAATCCGCGGGTGGCGGGGAGGGCAGTTTGAGGCGCTTAAGCATCAGCGCGTTGACCGCCACGATCAAACTCGATCCTGACATCGACAACGCCGCGATTTCCGGTCTCAAGACCAGCCCGAACAGCGGCTGAAAGACCCCTGCCGCGATTGGTAGCGCGATAACGTTGTAGCCCACGGCCCAGCCGAGGTTCTGCCGCATCTTGCGCAACGTACCGCGGCCGATCCGCAGGGCGATCGGTACGTCCAGGGGGTCGGAACGCATTAGCACCAGGTCAGCAGTCTCTATAGCGACGTCAGTGCCCGCTCCGATCGCGACGCCCAGATCGGCTTGGGCCAGCGCGGGCGCGTCATTGACGCCATCGCCGACCATGGCCGCTTTCTTGCCCTGCTGTTGCAGCTGCGCGATCTTGGCCGCCTTGTCCCCAGGCAGCACTTCCGCGATGACGGTGTCGATGCCGAGCTGATCGGCGATGCGGGCGGCGGTCGCTTGATTATCGCCGCTGAGCATGACGACCTGCACATCCAACTCATGCAGTGCGGTGACGGCTGCGGCAGAGGTCTCCCGCGCCGCGTCAGCCAAGGCGACCACTCCGACTCCGTGACCGTCGACGGACACCAGCACCGCGGTGCGTCCGGTAGCGGCCAACTCGTCGCGGCGGACCATCATATCGGCGAAATCCACCTCCTCCTCGAGCATCAATTTGCGGTTCCCCACCGCTACCTTTCGGCCGGCCACCGTAGCGATAGCTCCCTGACCAGGCACATTGCGGAAGCTCGTCAGTTGGGCCGGGCTGATGCCACGGTCAACGGCGTAGCGCACGATCGCAGCGGCCAGGGGATGTTCGGACTCAGTTTCCACCGCAGCGACCAGAGCCAGCAGCTCCTCCTCGGACATGCCCTGGACAACCAGGTCGGTGACCTCCGGTTCACCTTTGGTCAACGTGCCTGTCTTGTCCATGACAACGGTGTCAATGCGCGCAGAGGTCTCCAGCGCAGTGGCGTTCTTGAACAAGACGCCCCGCTTTGCACCCAAACCCGTGCCCACCATGATCGCCGTGGGCGTAGCCAGGCCCAGTGCGTCCGGGCAGGTGATGACCACCACCGTGATAGCGAACAGTAGCGCCGCCTGAACCCCTGCGCCGACGGCCCACCACACCAGGAAGGTGGCCGTCCCCCCAACCAGTGCCACCAAAACAAGCCAGAACGCTGCTCTGTCGGCCAGACGCTGCCCGGGTGCCTTCGAGTTCTGCGCCTCCTGGACCATCGCCACGATCTGAGCCAAGACCGTGTCGGATCCGACCTTGGTGGCGCGAACCCGGAGTGTCCCGGTGGTGTTGATCGACGCACCGATCACTGCTGACCCTTCGGACTTGTGCACCGGAAGACTCTCCCCGGTCACCATCGACTCGTCGACCTCGGAGATGCCGTCTTCGACGGTGCCGTCGACGGGAATCTTGGCGCCGGGACGAATGAGCAGCAGGTCGCCTGCAAGGACGTCAGCCGTCGGGATCTCGACGGTCTCGCCCTCACGCACCACAACGGCCATTGGGGGAGCCAACTCCAACAGGGTGCGGATCGCCTCGTTGGCGCCGCCACGGGCGCGCATTTCGAACCAATGTCCCAGCAGCACAAAGGTTGTCAGCACGGCGGCTGCTTCGTAGAACACATCGCCCCCGCCGGTCAATGTCACGCCGACGCTATAGAGCCAGCCCGCCCCGACAGCGACGGCAACCAGCACCATCATGTCCAGCGTGCGGGCTCGCAAGGCCCGCCACGCGCCATCAAAGAAGATCCAGCCGGAGTAGAAGACCACGGGCAGACTCAGCAACAAAGTGAATACGTCGTCGCGCATCCCGAATGGAGCGGCAACGGTGAAGCCGAACATGTCGCGGCCCATCGGTGACCAGAGCATGATTGGGATGGACAACACGAGCGCGACGAGAAAGCGGTTACGCATGTCGCGGACCATGGCATCCATCGACATCCCGGCGTGCCCGCCGTGGCCCATCACCTCCTGCGGGGCCCGTTGGGGTGTCGCACCATGGGCGTGCGGTCCATGCTCAACCCCTGCCACGTGCTGTGTCGGCCGATCGGTAGGTTCCGACATGGGATCGCATACGTGATCCGGGACTGACCGCCCTGAACAGTGAAATCCGCAGTCACGCACCCACTCTGACAACGCGGCGACTGAGGTGATCGAAGGGTCGTACACCACAGTGGCGGTTTGACTGACGGCATTGGCCTGCACCGCGGACACCCCCGGGCGGCGCAGCAGGGTCGACTCGATAACTGTCGCAGAACTGGCCCACGTCAACCCGTGCACATCCAGCACTACCGTCGTGGTCATCGTCTCGCCTCGCCACCGGTGGCGGGCGAACGTCCCGCCTCAGTTTGTCTGTCCGACAAGATTCTGTTCCTTCCGACCCTTGTAGTTGCCACCTCCGCGGCATGCGGCACCATCATGCGCATGCGTACGTGCCGATCGTCGGCGCCGAGCCGTCGCGGCCGGTCTCGGTATTCTGCGCCCCGGGCCACTACTCGCGCCCCGCCTTTCGGGGTATTGACATCGCCCGCCTGAGCCATCTGAGGTCGGCGAGGGAGCGGATTGCTGCGGCGAGGATGACCGCCAATGCCAGCCGTCGGCCGGTGGCCTCGAGCCGGCTAATGAGCGGTTCGAGTTCCTCAGCACGCAGATGCAGGTCCGGGCCGGCTTGTACGGCCTGCCGCAGTTCGGTAAGGCGGTCGGGAACATCCGCGAGGAATTCCAGGGCGTCGGCGCCCGCGCTCCGCAGCTGGCGTGCAAGATGCTCGGGGCTGTACCGGGCGGCGATCAAACGCTCGGCCTGGGGAGCGATGACCTCAGCGAACTGGAACTTCGGATCGAGCTCCTCAGCCAGGCCTTCCGCCATCACCAGGGTCTTGCACAACAGCGCTAGTTCGCGCGGCAGCACGAGATGATGACGCCGCGCCACCCCAAGAACGTCCTGGGTCGCTTCCGCGATCGGAATCTGCCCCAGATCCGCGTCGGTGTAACGCTTGATGATCGGGGACAGATCTGCCCTCAGCGCAGACACATCCGCGCGCCGACCCGCACTCAACGAACTGACTGCTGCCGCCACCGCACCGGGATCGCGCCTGATGACCCCAAGCAGTAACGCGCCCAACCGGTCACGCAGCTGCTCGTCAACTTCGCCGACCATCCCGAAATCGATCAAGGCGATTCCGCCGTCATTCTCAACGAAGAGATTCCCCGGGTGCGGATCAGCATGGAAGAACCCGTCTTGAAATATCATCTGTGTTGCGATTCGGGCTGCCCGGGAGGCCAACGCCGCCCGATCGATGCCGGCGGCGTCCAGCGCCGCTACATCGTTGACTTTGATGCCATGCATTCGTTCAAGGGTCAAGACCCGGGAAGTGGTTGTCTCCCAATAGATTCGCGGTACCCTCACTGTTGGATCGTTGAGGAAGTTGGCGGCGAACCGCTCAGCGTTGCGCCCTTCCTGCAAATAATCCAGCTCAGCGCGCAATGTGTGCGCGAACTCCTCGGCGATACCGACCAAATCGTAGTCGGCGGCCAGATCCGAACGCCGGCTCGCTCGCGCAGCCAAGTTACGTAGCGTCTCCAAGTCCTCGGCAACCTGCTCGACAACATGAGGACGGCGGACCTTCACCACTACTTCGGTGCCGTCGCGCAACGTCGCCGCGTGCGCCTGTCCGAGCGATGCACTGGCCAACGGCTTCAGTTCGAAAGACGCGAACACTTCTGACGGAGGTCCACCCAATTCGCAATGGATCACCTCGCTGATTTGTGTCGCAGCCACCGGTTTCGCATCGTCTTGTAAGGCCACCAACTCCTGACGGTAGTTGTCTGGCAGCAGATCCGGGCGTGTCGACAACACCTGCCCCAACTTGATATAGGTCGGGCCGAGCTCTTCGAGCGCCAAGCGCAAGTGCTCTGGAGTTGAGTACGGCTGCCCGCGGCGCTCATGGCCCAACAATCCGTGATGCAGCGGTACCCAACGCTGCAATCCCGCGACCCCGATGAATGCGCCAAAACCATGACGGGCCAGAGTATCGGCTATTCGGCGGTAGTGCTGCACGCCGGACATGTCCTATACCGCCCCGCCGCCACGGCGCTCCACAATCCCGGCAAACCGCAAAAGACCGGCCGCTTCGAGCTGCGGCGGGTCCTTCCACTCCAGAGTCAGCGATAGAGCAGTTGTCCTCGCGATGGACGCCGCCCCGCGCCGGCCGTGTGCGACAGCGATACCGATCGATTCCATCCGCTTACGACCCCTCGGGCGTTGCATCGTCACCTACTAAGGCACATCGTAGTAACTTATGGACCGGCTGGCTTGGCCAATGACTTTGGTCCCTGCACCAGGGGACCCGTGACCCGTAGTACATACCGCGGCGGAAGCGCACGCTGGATAATCACAGCACCTTCAGGAAAGGATCCGACCATGCCGAAATATTTTTGGGGGTATCTCGCAATCGTTGCCGCCGCGGTCGTCGCAGCGATCGCGTTCGGAGCATCCGCCACCACCGTCCTGATCGGGCTGGCCGTGTTGGTCTGCCCCGCAATGATGTTCTTCATGATGGGTTCGATGGGTTCGATGGGTTCCGGCCACGGCGGTCACGGCAGCGACCACACCCCAACTGATAACGAGCACCACACCTCCCGGCCGTGAAGCGCGCCATCGATCGCGACTGCTTGTAGTGCCCGACGCCTCTCGTCACCGTACAGCCGTCCAGCGTTAAGGGTGCGCCTAGATGGTGTTCGTACCGTCGAGCGCCGAGCGTCGGCGCGCGGACCCGCACGGGGCGAGATAGAGCCGCGTGGCCCGACGTCGCTGTGGCCGCGTCGGTCAGCTCCGCCAATCCGGAGATTTTGACCGTGCCAGCTCCGCGCTGGTTGTTCAACCGCGAACGGACTACTGCTGCGCCGGGCCCCCGGGGCTTTGGTTCGGGATGTCGGTGATCGGTAGATTGGGAGCCGGCTTGGGGGAAGGTGTACCTGGCAGCGGAGGAATCCGGCGTGCGGGCAGGTCCACGATATCGTTGGCCGGCGGCCCGTTGACGCGACTCCCATAGCTGCTGCCCGCTGCCCGTGGGCCGAGCAGATGGTCCACGGTCACCATGTGATAGCCGTTGGCGATAAGCACCGGCAAGAACTGATAGACCAAGTCGACAGTGCTGGAATAGGTGTCGTGAAGGAGCACCACCGAGCCGGGCTTGATCTGAGTCTTCAGCATGTAGATCGTGGCTGCGGTATTGGAATCGTTGATCCAGTCAAAGGGGATGACGTCCCACAGGATCTCGGCCAGACCCTGCCTGCCCGCTTCGGCGCGCACCGCGTCCGATGACAGGCCACCCGCCGGACGGTATATCTGTGGCGCCCGCCCGGTTGCCGCAGCGATTGCTTCGCTTCCTCTACGAATCTGAGAGGCGATGTCTCCCACGGGGATTGTGCTCATATTCGGGTGTTCCCAGGTGTGGTTGCCGATCTCCATGCCGGCGTCGGTAATCCGCCGCGCGGCGGCGGGATCTGCAGCCACCTTGTTCCCGATGAGAAAAAATGTCGCCTTGGCGCCGTCAGCGGTTAACACCTTCAACAGTCGATCAGTGAATGGTGTGGGCCCGTCGTCAAAGGTCAGCGCCACACATTTGACCTGCTTACAGTCGACGTGATCCGGATCGCCGGCTCGTTGCTCACGTGCTGCAAACACCATGGCCCCGGACACGACAATCACGACCGCGATTAGCGCACTAACCTGCCACCACTGCACAAAGCCTTTCCCACGGACGCGCACTGACCCTCCAAGCTCACTTCACGGCAACCGCTGCAGCGACCGGCAGGCGTCACCGTGACGAATATCCCGGCGGCCCGCCCGCACGCAAACGAGCCGGCAGACTTTGCACCCTCGTCGCTCGACCGTTGTACTATCCCGCATCGTAGGTGAAGCCGTCAAAGAGGCCGGTGCCGAGTTGACGTAGGCTTTTCCGAAGAGGAGTGGCCCAACCTATCCAGCCTGCGCCTGACCGATGTGACAGCGCGCCGACCGATATGGCCGCTGTGAAATCCTGGTGCGTCGCGAGGCGCTTCATCGCCCACTGGCCGTGCACCCGCCCGGGAGCCGCTCGCGCTCGTTCCGTCAGGCTGCCGACCGGAGATCCGTTCAAGCTGGCGCAGACGACAATCTGAAGGTGACCAAGCACATGCACCAGCACGCTCAATGCATCGCATTATCTACCGTTCGACTACATACGTACGATCCACCCAGACTTGGTCGCTTTCTGCACTGTTACTCGCCCGTCGTACTGTGGAGCTGACCACAACGCCGACGTAGGCCGGAAGGGTATTGGATGACCATCGCGATCTCCACCTCGCTGCAGTCCTCGTTTTCCGATGCGGTGACCCGCACCCGTGAGGCACTGGCAAACCAAGGCTTCGGGATTCTCACTGAGATCGATATGAAGTCCACGCTGAAGGCGAAACTCGGTGAGGACATGGAGGATTACCTGATTCTGGGGGCATGCAATCCTCCGCTTGCCCACCGCGCTGTCAACATCGATCGCCAAATCGGGTTGCTTTTGCCGTGCAACGTCATCGTGCGGACCGATCCGGCCGACAACACGCAGGTACTGGTCGAAGCGATGGACCCGCAGCTCCTGGTTCAGGTGACCGGCGAATCGGGGTTGCAGACGGTGGCCGACGAGGTGAAAGCCAAGCTGCGCGCCGCAATTGAGACGATAGCTCGCACCCATGATTAAAGACGGGTCGGCATTCTCAACCCAGTGGCCTCAGACCGATTTCTCCGGGCGGAGCCTCGGGAGCTTCAGACGATCGGGTATCGACCGTCGAATGCGGCAATGACCTCCGCTTGATACCGACTACGCCGCGATCTCCGGCCGAAGGCCGATTACTGGTTCGACGACGCCTGCGGGGATGGGCAACGCAATCATGCTGTGGCCCGCCCGGCCACCGGAGATATCGGCAGGTCTTGCCCCGAGGTTCCGCGCCCGATTTGCGCAAATCGGGTTGTCACGCGGGTCGGAGCTATTCAACACCAGGTCGTCAGTCCCGATCGCAACGTCGGGGCCCCGCCCCAACGGCCGCTCCGCGGTCAGCTTTACGCGAGCGCCGGAGCGTCGTTGACCCCGTCAGCACCATGGCCGTTACTTTGAGGCGAGCAGCCCGGCCGTCGACGATCGAGACAAGTTCTCATTGACCCTCGAAGAGCTCTTGAAAGCGCCCACAGATCACGCATCATCGTAGGGAGCGTCTAGTGCGCCCACCGAAGTCGGCTCTACACTTCACGACCACTTCGACTGCCGGGCCTACTTCGTCGATGGCTCTCTGGTGCATACCCTCGTGCTCTTCGAGCACAAGCACTGAGAGGACACCCATCCCGTAGCGTGTCGCGGCGTCAGTCGCCGTGGTGATGCTGGTGACCCTCGCCTTCAAGCCCCGTCTCCGAAGCAGGCGACCCCAAACTCGGCTGGCTCCCCCCGGCTTCCGGTGGCGCAGGCGACTCCGGGGACTGGTCACCGTCAATGCTCAGTCTCATGTCCGTCAGCGGTCGCCCCGACTCGCCGGGTGCCGTTGCAGGAGAAGGTTGCGTCAGCCCGGCGTCGGTCGGAGCAACGGGATCCTCACCGTGCTGATGGCCTGCCATATGTCCGTCGTGGGCCGACTCCTCTTCGGCTTCTGCCTCGACCTCGGCGCCGTGATGATGATGGTGGCCCTGAAGGCTTGACGCCAGGCCGACCGTGACCGCTGCAGCCATGACGGAATTGGCGCCTAACAACACCAGAGCCCGCCCGAAGCCCGAAACCTCCTCTGCCCGATAGCGTCGAAGCAACGCCCATCCCGCACCCATGACTACGTAACTCTGCAGTAGAAGCACACAGATTCCGGCGGCTTCCACGGCTTCAGGCTCACCTGCATTGGGACCCAACGGCGCGCCCGCAGTCCGGGACAGGACCCACAGAGCGGCTGAACCCGCATTGCCGAGCACGCCAGCAATGAGCAACAACATCATCGGTCGTGCCCACGCGAGCAGTCCCCAAAGGAGCTGGAACACAGCGATAGACGCGAAGAAAACCCCCGAAGGCATCCAATCTTTCCAGTGCATCGGTGCGACAGCAAAGTGGATGATCGCCGCACCGATGGAGGCGACAGCGGCGCACCGAGCGGCCAGCCGACTATCGGTCTTCACGGTCTTCTGAGATGTCACGCATCGACACTGACAGCAACCGGGTAGCTGTACGAGCAGCATTCCGTAACTTTCGGGTGCCAGATCGGCCACAGAGCTGATATCGATGGCGACTCGACCAGCGCTCGACAACAGTAGAGAACGTTCCCACAGCTTCGATCCGGTAGGGATCATCCGGTCCGTGGTGGCGGACGGGAGCGCCAGCGGACGGGAGCCGCCACGGCGTGGCTCTCCGCGGCCGGCCTGTCGCTACATCCCGGCTCAAAACTGTCCCGATGATGTTGCCGTTTATTCGGCGATTATGACCAAGAATCGACCGGATTCAGCCAGTTCGAGGCCGAATCAGACAGAACTAGAAACCGCTGTCTACCAGCACAAACGAACCCATTTCCGGAACCTATCGGACCCCCAGATTCCAAATCCCTAGGTCGCAGGTTCGATTCCTGCCGGGGGCGCTGTGTGTGATGTCTCGAGACATCGGAATAGCTCTGAGCCTGCTTTGGGTTCAGGGCTTTTTCCGTTTGGGGCCTTTGGGGGCTCCGGTGGGTTGGTAGTCCCTGGTGGGGTCGAGGATGAGGTCGCGCAGTACTTCTCCGGTGGCGGCGTTGATGACGGTGATGTGGTGGTCTTGGGCCAGGATCAGGACGCGGGTTCGGTAGTGGTGGCGTCCGATGCCGATGTGGTGCAGGCGGCCGTTGACGCGCAGGGTGACTGACCCGGCTTGGTCGACGCGGTCGGTGCGCACGCGGTTGTGGGTGTCGATGCGGCTTGCTGGGTTGGCTTTGGGTCGGCTGGTGTAGATGGTGGCGGGGGTGGCCCGGTGGGGTAGTGATCGGTGTGGGCGGCGGTGGTTGTACTCGTCGACGAAGGCGTCGATCTGGGTTTGCAGCTCGGTGATGCTGGCCGCGGGTGGTTGCTTGGTGAGTGCTTTTTTGAGGGTTTGGTGGAAGCGCTCGACTTTCCCGCAGGTGGTGGGGTGGTTGGGGGTGGAGTTGATTTGGCGGACTTGCAGGTGGCGCAGCTCGGCTTCGAAGTGGTTGCGTCCGCCTTTGCCGCCGGCGAGGCGGGTGGTGAACACCATGCCGTTGTCGGTCAGTGTTGAGTATGGGATGCCATGGCGGGCAACGGCTTTGCGGAATTCGTCGAGGACGATGGGCCCGGTGACGCGGCGGTGGGCGGTCACGGATAGGGCGTAGCGGGAGTGGTCGTCGATCCAGCACAGGATCTCGGTGTGGGTGCCATCGGTGAGCCACCAGTGGGTGAAGTCGGCTTGCCAGCGTTCGTTGGGTTGTTCGGCGGCGAAGCGGATGTAGGAAGTCTTGGGTCGTTTACGCGGGTTGGGTTCGACCAGGCCGGCGGCGTGGAGGTGTCGGCTGATCGAGGCTGCCGACACGATCAGTTGGTGGTGGTGTTGTAGGTGCCAGGCGATGGTGTGCGGACCGTTGTCGAGGCCTTTGCCGGCCAGGGTGGCGCGCAATTCGATGATCAGATCGATGGTGGCCTGCGGTAGTCGGGTGGGGCTGCTGTGGGGCCGGCGTGAGCGAGGTTTGAACGCTGCCTCGCCTTCTTCGGTGTAGCGGGCGATGAGCCGGGAGATCCAGCCCTGCGATACCCCGTAATCCCGGGCGACCTGCGACTGTGAGCGGCCCTCAACAAGCACCGCGGTGATGACCAACCGAGCCTTCGACACCAGCCGAAACTGGCCCACCACCTATTCCGATGTCTTGAGACACCCCATTCCGATGTCCTGAAACACCACACTGCCGGGGGCGCTGGTCAGGGGTGGCATGTCGCTGTGCTGAAGAGCCGGACCGAAGTTGTCGGTGAACAGCTGGTCCCCCAATGACATGACCAAGGTTTCGAGGCCGATCGAGTCTGCCGAGGAGGCCGACGGTTGGCGAACGCCCCGATCCGCGCGACCTGCCAGCTTGCCGAACTCGTCGTGCTCGTGGGACGCCCTCGGTCGTTGGAGTCTGCGTGAGACACGATCGGTGCCGCGAAATCAACACTGCACCAACCAGATTCCACTGCCGATGCACTTCCGGATGACCTTCCGCGCCCGCCATATCACCTACCTGGGAAGTCGCTGTGTCAACAGGCGGCGCGCCGATCTTGTGCGTGTCGCTCGCGCGCCAGCCTGAGACACTTCAGACCATCATCAGGTCGAAGGGAAATCGACATGACCGGCACGTCTGAGGTCTACCCAGGCGGGCCCCTAATGCCCGGCCAGTACGTGTTGCGCAAACTGCCACATATCACCGCGCTGTTCTGGGCACTCAAAATCCTGGCCACCACGCTCGGCGAGACGGCTGGTGACTACTTCTCCCAGACACTCGGTTTGGGCACCCTTCGCTCCGCGGTGTTGCTACTCGCCGTCTTCCTCGTGGCCGTGACAATCCAATTGCGCGCCAGGCGTTTCCACCCGGCTCTGTTCTGGACCGTGGTGATCCTCACCAGTACCGCGGGCACCACGATCTCGGACTACATCAACTACACCTCGCACCTGGGGCAGGCCACCGGCGTATTGATCCTGGGCAGTGGCCTCGCTGTGGTGATGCTGGTCTGGTGGCGCAGCGGCCAAACCCTCAACGTCGAGAACGTCGCCACCCGCACCGGTGAGGTGCTGTTCTGGATCGCGGTCGTCTTCTCCAACAGCCTCGGCACATCCACCGGCGACTACCTCGCGGGCGGGTTGGGCCTGGGACTGCGACCGGCCGTGCTCGTGCTGACGGCGGCGATGCTGGCGCTGTTGGCCGCGCACTACTTCACCAGCATCAACGGCGTGCTGGTGTTCTGGATCGCCTTCATCCTGACCCGCCCCTGGGGCGCTGAGGTGGGCAATGTCTTGAGCAAGAGCCGCGATCATGGCGGACTGAACTGGGGTAATGCGGGAGCCTCCGCGGTGCTCATCGCCGCGTTGGTGGTACTGGTGGGCTACCAAGCGCTCGACATCCGCCGCCATCCCCTAGAGCCGTTGCCGTTGCCGTTGCCGTTGCCGTTGAACCGCCGCACGGGGCAACCGCAGCGCCCCAACGGTGAAGTCATCACCGTCCCAGCAGGATGACCACCTCAATGGGTAACCGCCCCAGAGGATTTCGCGCTGAGAAATCAGTGAGAGGTGTACGGGGACAAGCTGACTGAGATGAATTGAGAGTAGAAGAGCATGCGCTGGGAGTGGGCGAGAACGGGCAGAGGACCGAGCAGACTGATGGCGCTACAGGAGTCGGGAAGCGGTGTGAGCGTCCTGGTGTCACCAGGACCCCTTTGCGCCCAGCCATTTTCCAGCTCGACGATAGTGGCGGGCACAGCGGGCTGATAGGTGCCACACCTGGGCAACTCCCGCCACTTCAGCTGCCGCCCCGGTGGGCGCATGACCAGCTAGAGCAGACCATCCGACAGAATGGATGGAGTGCAGCTGTCGCAACACATCGTGGGCCCGACGCTGATCGTCGTCTGCGTGGTGATGGTGATCGGCGCCGCGGCGATCTATTGGTCGACAGCCCTGGGCTCAGCGTGGACAGTGCCGCGTGCAGCAACTCGTGCAGTCGTGCAACTGGCCGCTGTGGCCGCGATTCTCACGGCTGCGCTGCGCAATCTGGGGACGTCAGTGGGCGTGCTCGCGGTGATGTTCGTCGCGGCGGCGGTCACTGCGGCGCGACGCAGCCAGTCCAATCGCTCGTGGCTTCTCACGGCCGCACTCGCGACCGGCATGACCGTGGTGCTACCCCTGCTGCTGTGGTCGGGGCTAGTGCCGCTTACGGGCGTCGCTCTGGTGCCCATAGTCGGAATCCTTCTGGGAAGTACCATGACCGCGGTCGCGGTGGCCGCACGCCGTGCACTGGACACTCTCGGCACGCGTGCTGGCGAGGTGGAAGCGCTACTCAGCTTGGGATTCACCGATCGGCTGGCTCGAATGGAGATGATCGGTCCTACGGCTGCCGACGCACTCCTGCCGAACCTGGATCAGACCAGGACGGTGGGTCTGGTGACGCTTCCCGGCGCCTTCGTCGGCGTGCTGCTGAGCACGGGTTCGGCAATCCAGGCCGGTGCGGTTCAAATCTTGATTCTGCTGTCCATACTGCTGTCCCAGACGTGTGCCGTCGCCGTCACACTCGAGCTGATCGCCCGGGGTGCTATCCATCGCACAGGCCATGCCCCATGAGCGGGACAGTGACCGACTACGTAAAGAAAAGTCAGCGAAGCGAATTGGTCAGGGCGTTAAGGCTGGCGATTTCACTCGCCGGGTCAGGCTTAGCTGCCCTCACAGCGTGCAGGGCTTGGTCGATCTGGGTGTCGAGGCGACTCCATGCGGACTCGTTCATAGGTCGCAGCGTTGATTCGTCGGCGTCCCAAGCGGTTTCGAGCTCAGTGATCGTGGTTTTCGCGCCGCTTTGGTCGCCGGCTCTAACTTTTGCGAGTGTGGAGTCTACGATCGAGCGCAGTCGCGCGATCTCGGGTGCCGGAAAGCGGGCAGTTGCGGGTTCCGGATTCCCGGGCAGCGCCGGGGCACTCACGGTCGGGGCGTCTGGCTCTTCGTCACTGCCGGTGGTTTCATGTGGTTGAGAGCCGGCCCAGGTGAGCACTGCTGCGGTGGCCGCCGCCACGATCAGGTAGTAGCCAAGTAGGACACGTTCTCGACCAGGGGTGGTGGTGACGATCGGTGCATGGCTGCGGTCGTAGGTCTCCACCACGTCGATGCGACTGAACGTGAGATAGCCAACCATCGCCAGGATTGCGGCAAGGAAGGCGGCGCTGGTGACGGCGGTGCCGATGCCGAGGCCTCCCTGAGACCATGGCAAGCCCAGCCAGTCACCGAGGTTCGCGCCCAGCGGCCGCGTGAGGATGTAGGCCAGCCAGAAGGACAGCACCGCGTTGGCGCCTAGACGCCAACCGAGGGCGATCGCGACGATCAGGCTTGCGGGCAGTAGTACTGCAAAGCCGGGGCTCCAACCGGTGATCTGCAGCGTCCAGTCACCGACAGCCGTCCCAAGGGCGAAGGTGATCAGCACTGCAAGCCAGTAGAAGAGCTCTCGGGGTCGTGTCACGATGCTGTGGATCGACAGCGTCCGCTCCCGCGAATACCACACGGCGAACACAACACCCAGTGCCACTGCAAAGACGCTGGTGCTCAACGCAAGTGGGACACCCAACTGGTCGGTGAGAATGTCGGTGTAGAGCGTGCCGGTCACCGACAGCACCACGACAGTCAGCCAATACACGAACGGCACGTAGCGACTCAGCCTGACCTGCCAGGCGAGGACGATGGCGAGCACGACGGTGAAGATCAGTGCGGTAGCGATCAATCCGACGCCGAGCGTCATGTTGATCCAATCGGCGAAGCTTTCGCCGACGGTGGTGCAGAGAACCTTGATCAGCCAGAACCACAGGGTGACTTCGGGGACCTTGCTGAGCAGGGTGCGCCCGGTCTTCGGCGTGCCAGTCCTGGTCGTCTCCGTCACGTCACGGACCGTAGGTGGCGGTCGCTGAGTACTCGCTGAGAGGCAGTGGCCGGGCTGGAGCCGATGTGCTTAGGTGAGGCTCACCATTATCGGTGGGTTCATCAGTCGTAATTGATCGTTCGAAGCGGGGAGCATGTCCGCCAGCCAGATCGCCCTACTCGGCGCCTTCGCCGGGTTCACGATTTTCATTGGCCTGCCAATCGGGCGCTTACGCACGCCGATGCCAACGCTGAAGGCCGGGCTCAACGCGGTCGCGATCGGCATTCTGGTCTTCCTGCTGTGGGACGTGCTGGCTCATGCGTGGGAGCCCGTCGACCGAGCGCTGGCAGCTGGCCGGGTCGCCGATGTGTTGGTGATGGGCGCGCTGTTGGCAGCGACTTTTGGCATCGGTCTTCTGGGGCTGGCCTGGGTGGACGGGTTGCGAGGCCGAAAGGCGGCTGCTCCCAGCAGCGTTCAAGCCTCCGCCACCGACACCCCCGGCACCGCGACGGCGACGCACACACGCCGTCTGGCACTGATGATTGCCAGCGGGATCGGGCTGCATAATTTCGCCGAAGGCTTGGCGATCGGCAACTCGGCGGCAAGCGGCGAGTTATCCCTGGCGGTGCTGCTCGTCGTCGGGTTCGCCTTGCATAACGCGACCGAAGGGTTCGGTATCGTCGCGCCCCTGGCGGGACAGCGGCCGTCGTGGGGTTTGTTGATGGTGTTGGGCCTCATCGGAGGTGGGCCGACTTTCATCGGCACCCTTGTCGGGCAGCGCTTTGTCAGCGAAACAGTGTCGGTCGCGTTTCTCGGCCTGGCGGCCGGCTCCATCCTGTACGTCGTCATCGAACTTCTCGCCGTGGCCCGGAACGCCAACCTCAAATTGTTGACGGCCTGGGGCGTCTTCATCGGAGTCGTGGCGGGTTTCGCCACTGACGCGATCATCACTGCCGCCGGAGCATGATGGCGCCGCAATCGATCACGCGATCGTGGAACCCTTGGCCCACACCGGTGACACCAACGGTTGCTTGATTCCCGGACCGCCACTGTTGCCCGGTGGCTTGGCGGTGCGGTCTTACTGCCGGACGGCGACGCAATCGGGCCAATACAGTGATGGAGTGAACGGCGCCGTCATCCCATCGTCTGAGTTGTCGCAGCCGTTGGCGCCCGCACGACTGCGACTGCGGATGCCGCAGTGGAGCATCGCTGCCCGCTCTGCCCTCGTCGCCGGTACCGTCGTCTTCGTTGCGTTCACACTGACCGGGGCAGCTTTGACCGGGGTTTTCTATCGTTCGCTGATCGCTGGCGTGGACGCCGCCGCGGCGGCGCGAGTGCGCGATGTGTCGGCCGGTCTGATCGAGGATGCACCGGCCGATCTCGACGACCCGTTGCTGGCAACCGATCAACGTATCGACGCGGTGCAGGTCATCGCTCCTGACGGCACAGTGCTGCGCCGGTCGGACAGCGTCTCCGACACCCCGTTGGTCCCGCTGAATGAGGTGAGCGCCACCTTGCGGACGGGGATGGCGCCAACAAACTCCCCCGACGCCGATATGCGGATCAGCGCCCAGTCGATCACCACGCCCAAGGGGGCTTTCGACGTCGTGGTCGCCGGCGGTGATGACGCCGCGGAGTCCACCGTTCGTACCGCAATCATTGTGCTGCTGCTGGCTGCCCCGGTGGTCGTCGCCGTAGCGGCTGGCGCAACGTATCGCCTCGTTCGGCGATCGCTGCGATCGGTGGATGCGATGCGCGCGCGTGTCGCGGCGATCAGCAGCGCCGACCTGGCCGAGCGTGTTCCCGTGCCTCCAGGTCGCGACGAGATTTCCGCTTTGGCGGTCACCATGAATCACATGCTGGATCGCATCGAGGCCGGCCATGTGGCGCAGCGTCAGTTTGTCGGTGATGCCTCTCATGAGTTGCGGAGCCCGTTGACGGCGATCATCTCGGCTCTCGATGTCGCCGTCGCGCATCCCGAACTGCTCGATGTCGACTTGGCCAAGGACACACTGGTTCCCGAGGCGCAACGGATGCGCGCGCTCGTCGAGGACTTGTTGTTGTTGGCGCGCGCCGACGAGCGCGGACTGACATTCCCTCGCGAACCGACCCGGCTCGACGAGGTCGCCACCGGTGAAGTGATCCGGCTGCGCCGCAACTGCCGACATGCGGTCCACATCACCGCGGACCCCGTCGACGTGAACGGGGATGCGGCCGCGTTGTCGCGGGTGGTGCGCAATTTGCTCGACAACGCCGCGCGTCACGCGACCTCGCAGTTCGATGTCGAAGTCCGTAGCGTAAACGGCGCAGCGATCCTCACTGTCGCCGACGACGGACCCGGGATCCCCGCCAAGGACCGTCAACGCGTGTTCGACAGATTCGTGCGCCTGGACAGCTCTCGGTCTCGTGGCGGCGGTGGAAGCGGATTGGGGTTGTCCATCGTGGCCGAAATCGTCGCCGCGCACCACGGACAGATATCTATCACCGGCCGACCGGGTGGCGGCACGGTGGTGAGGGTTCAGTTGCCCGCCGCGATGACGCCGGATTCCAACCGGTAGCCCACCCCCCGAATGGTCTCAATGGTGTTGGTGCCGAAGGGAATGTCGATCTTGCGGCGAAGATAACGCACATAGACCTCGACGATATTGTCGGGCCCTTCGTAATGCGGGTCCCACACTCTGTGAAGAATCTCGGCTTTGGTGCACACCGCATCCTTATTGCGCATCAGGTAGGCGAGCAGGCTAAATTCCCTAGGGCTCAAATCAATTGGAACGCCGGCACGTTCGACCACATGGCGTACGGGGTCGAGTGTGAGATCGCCGGCGGTCATCACAACGGGCCGCTCGGGCGCGCCACGGCGAGCCAGTGCATGCAGCCGAGCAACCAGGACCACGAAAGAAAACGGTTTGACCAGATAGTCATCGGCCCCCAACTCGAAAGCGTCAGCCTGATCGTATTCGCCGTCCTTGGCGGTCAGCATCAACACAGGGGTCCACACGCTGCGGGCACGCAGTCGGCGAAGCACCTCATACCCACTCAACTCCGGCACCATGATGTCCAAAACGATGACATCGAAATGGTTTTCGGTCGCCTCCCACAAGCCTTCGGTGCCCGTCGCGACATGCACGACAATGAATCCCTCCGCGCCGAGCCCGAGCTTCAGGCTGGATGCCACATGCGGTTCATCTTCGACAAGCAGAATCTTCATCTCACGTGGCCCCTCCGACCGCATCGCACCAACGTAGGTACCGCAACGCCGGACGGCCGGCGCGCCACTGCTAGGGCAGAGTATCCGCACGGGGTCAACGAGAGCAGATCTCCACTACGGCGCGCCGGCCTCCGTCGGCTGACCCACTAGAGGTCCGAGGCGTTGAGCCGGCCCCGACTCGTCGCTTCCGACGCTGCTGAGGATGACAGCACGGTGCTGAGAGTTCGCTGAACGGCCCGGGTCCCCTATCAAGGTCAGTTCATGTTCCAGGGTTCGCCGTAGGTGGTGACGCTGTCGCCGGCCTTGGAGATCAGGCGGGCGAAGGGCCGCAGCAGCACGCCGCCGGCGGCGCCGGTGACGGTGCCGTGGGCGTTGGCCACGGCCACCGAGCCGTTGGGGCCCGAGACGTCCACGGAGAAAGTGGCGACTTCCTGGATACCGGGGCCGTTGCCCAGGTCGGCGGAGATCGACACACCCGGGAACAGGTTCGGGGTGATCACCTGGGCGAGCGGGTTGAAGTTCGTCGGCGAGATGCTCACGTCGTCGAGCAGGATGTTGGGGGTGGTGTAGCTGAAGTTGATACCCACACCCAGCGACCACGGGAAGCCGACCTGGTAGCCCAGCTCCAAGGTGCCCGCGAACTTATCCGCTGCCGGGCCGACCACGCTGTAGACGGCCTTGCCGGAGTGGAACCACTCACGGGTGAGCCGGTTGCGGTCCAGGGGGAACACACCATTGAGGAAGGTGTCCCACTGCTGAATCGTCATCGTGCGGCCACCGCCGTCAACCAGACTCAGCTCGTTGTCCAAACCTGCGTGCGAGGTACCTGTCCCGACGAACAACGCCGCGACGGCAGCGATCATCGCCACCAGCACTCGACCGATGATCTTCATGTTCCTCCGTCACCCTTGTCGCGACCGCACCTGTATGCCGGTCACCGTGTGAAATCAGCCGAGCCATGCCCGCGGTCGTAAACGCACGAGCGGGCGCGTCACTCAATACCGGGCGTTCAGCGCTGAACGTCCGGGCCGCGAGCATCGCACCAAGGCGCTGAGAGGACGCTGAAAACCGAGTCTGCACCCGGCCGCACGCCTTGCTGCCCAGAACGTCGGGGCCATCACTTTCGGCTGCCGAGATAAAGGCCCGCCAGTCGAACCACCTCACAACAGCCAACCCCGGCACCGAGATACCGACGCACCCGTGCATCGTCGACGAAAGCCGATGCCTCGGCAGCACCAAAGCTCGTATTCGTCGCGATCGTGCTAGTGACCGGCTTTTACTTGGGGGACCGCTTTTTCGACCGGCAGCACGTCGGTCGGTGTCGTCGAGACAACGGTGCCGCCCATGTTCATGCCCGGTACGTTCGGTGGATCGAAGGTTGAATTGTGGTTACCGCTCGCTACTAGCACACCGACTCCCCCGGGGACGTTGCCTCGGTCGACGCTGTTGTCGTGCTGGGCCAGGGTGATTGCCGCAGCGGCCAGCACGGCGCCGAAGCCAACGATCGTCCCAAAGGCCTTGAGGCGGGACCCGGACGCGCGGCGCGCTTTCTGTTGGTTCACCATCATCGTGGCGATCCTTTCCTCGTGTTCACACCGGTGGTCGTTATCCCGACCCCGGCCTCGACCGCAGCGAGCGGGCCACTGCGATCGCGCCCCACATGTGTGGCGACGTGGGCGTATCCCGCGCCTGCCCGGGCACGGGCACTTGGTGCGTCCCTCCGCGGCTGACTGAGCCGGGACTCCACGGCGTCCAACAGGCCGCGGGACTCGACAAACGGGAAGTGCACCCGAGCGAAATTGGCCTGCAGTTACTTGGGCGTCCGGAAAACGTTGCCTGCAGCTAGGCACCGGCACTCCCGCGCCGCCGCGTTCGACCCGGATTCTGCATGCTGCACGCTCTCACTCAGTGGCTTAGAGCCCGCTGAGGACGCCTGGGAGGGCGGTCGCATTTTCCCTGCTCGCAGCTGTGAATTCACCGGAGATTAGCTGGATGTCGCAACGGCGGTTGGTTCGAAAAGTTTCGCTACCGAGTTAAGCGGACCAATCAACCGCGTCGGCCGGCGCGTTCTGCGAACGCATCGAGCACGGCCGAGCACTTCAAGAAAACGCCAGACCTGATCGCGGCGTCCGTTGGTTGTCTCGATGAAGATTCCCGCTTTGGTTGACCGTCAACGCGCCGGGCGCCAGGAACTCGGCATCGAGTCGACCAATGCCTACCGCTATCTCAGCCCGCTCACCGGCCAGCGGGGGCAGTACGCTCCAAATTGGTTGAGCCCGGATGGGATTGGCCCAAGCTTGATCTTGACGGCACAGCATGCACGCCGAGCGAATAAAGTCATCGCAGGCTGACTAGGACTGCCAGCGGACAAGAAGGGACGTTCATGCGGGTGCCTCGTGCTGTCGCAAACTTCAATCGCGCCGTCACCAACCCGATGGCTCGCTCCCTCACTCCGTGGCTCCCCTGCTTAGGGACGCTCGAGCACACCGGACGCAAGTCCGGCAAGCGCTATCGAACGCCGCTCTTGGTGTTCAAGACCCGCGACGGTTACGTCATTCTGATCGGCTACGGACTTGAATCGGACTGGCTCAAGAACGTCTTGGCCGGCGGCCCAATAGCCCTGCACAAACGGGGCACAGCAATAGCGTTAACCAGCCCGCGGATTGTGAGCAAGTCCGAGGCCGCCCCCCTCGTTACACCCGCACCCCGACTGTTCTACCGCCTGTTCCCCTACGACGAAGCGGCTTTGGTACTCACGAGAACTGTTTAGGCGCCCGACATACGCCCGGAGTTCCTGGGAAAACGGGGGATCCGCTCGATGCGCCCACATTGCCGGCACCGTTGAGCCCTCAGGTTGCGTCTCTAATGAACGTCGGTAATCAGATGGGTCAGTAGGAGCGACGCGAGCCTCCACGCGTCACCCTGGTGTACCCAACGCTCGGTGTAGTGACCGTAGCCGGTGACCGAAGTCCCGTCGTCGAATACGGCGCGGTCTTGCACGGCCCAAATTACCTGCGCCTCATCCTCATTGAGGTCAATCTCCGGTGCATGCACCTGGTGAGCGGTCCTCGCGCCGCTGACGAGAGATTGCAGCAGCGCCAACGTCTCGTCCCGACCGATCGTCATGTGCGGTTCGGACTCTCCGTCGCTCATTCCGAACTCGACGTCGTCGACCATCAACGCCGCCAAGCCATTCCAGTCCTTGGTGTCGAGTGTTCGGCAGTATTTGGCCTTGGCCTGCGTCAGTTCGTGACACGCGACCAAGTCGGCGTGTTGAGTCATCGGACGGCCAGTTCCAGACGATCAAGTCGGCGCACGAGGATGCTGGGTAGCCACTGACCAACCTCGACGGCCTCGATCCAGGTGGTCTGCTGCAGCAGCGTCTGCAACACGATCTTGGCTTCCAAGCGGGCCAGTGCGGCACCGACGCAGAAGTGAGCGCCCTTGCCGAACGCGATGTGCCCCTTGCCTCCGCTGCGGTCCAAGCGGAACTCGTCGGGTCTATCGAACTGTTTAGGGTCCCGGTTGGCAGCACCCCACATCAGCAGCAGTCGCGAATCGGCGGGCAGGTCGACTCCTGCCAGAGTGGTGTCCCGGACGACGTGGCGGTAGTGGCCGCGAAACGGCGACTCATACCGCAGCGTCTCCTCGATGAACGCACCCAGCAGTTCGGGCTGCGCGCGCAGCTGCTCCTGAATATCGTTGTGCGTGGCCAAGATCCACGCGGCGCTGCCCAGCAACGACGCAGTGGATTCACCAGCGGCACTGAACAACGTCAGCATGATCGCCAATGCCGGCATATGTTCCACCTCGCCGGAGGCGTAGCGGGCTGCCAGGTCACCGATCAGTCCCGGCGCAGGGTTTTCCCCGGCCTGCGCAAAATGCTCCATGACGTAACCCGACAACTCCATCGCTGCCATGCCGGCCGCCTCGAGCTCACTCGGGCTCACGACGCCGTCGAGCAGCGTGGTGGTGGCGTAGCCCAGTCGAATCAATCTGTCGACATCGCCCTGCGGCAATCCCAGCAGGTCAGCCACAACCATCATCGGGAGCCGATTCGCCATGGCACTCATCCACTCGATCTGCCCGTCGATGACTCCTTGAGTCCACAGTTGGATCGCGGTCGCTTCGGCGAACTCTTCGATCACGCGTATTCGCTTGGCGGCCAGGTGCGGCACAAGCAGCTTGCGGTGGGCGTCGTGCAACGGGTCGTCTGCGGTGGCCAATGCATTCTGAGGCCCGCCGAGAGGCCCCATATCGAACGGTGTGACGACGCCGTCGCGATACACCATCGTCGCGGTGAGGTTGGAGGAAAAGTCGTCGACGCGGTTGACGGCCTGCATGACGGCATCCCAGCCGCACACCGCATAGAAGCTGGAGTCGCCGATGCGTTGCACGCCCGCTTCGTCGCGCATTCGGTCATACAGCGGGTACGGGTCCTGCAAAGCGACAGTGAAGAATTCGGTTGCGTCCGCCAAGACGGTCATGAGGTCAGGGTGGACGTCGCTCGGACGTTGCGTCAACGACCTGGGACGAACATGAAACCGAGCCCGGCACGGCCGGGGCCCCGGGCCTCTCACGGCACCCGCATAATCAGCGCATTCTCTGAGAAAATGACCGCAGTTCTTCTCACGGTGATAAAACGGGGCGATGGATTCGCGGCGGGCACCTGCGACGGGTGACTGGCTGATCGGGCGGGATCGCCATGCCGAGGCTGCCGAACGCATCTACGCCGCAGCCGCCGAACTGATGTCCCGGAACGGATACGACGGCTTCACCATCGACGCCCTGGCCGCCAAGGTTCACTGTTCACCCGCGACCATCTACCGCCATGCGGGGGGCAAGACCGCCATCCGCGACGCCGTGCTGAGCCGGCAAGCCGAACGCATACTCGAGTCGGTCCGCGACGCCATCGCCGGGCTGACAGGTGCCGAACGCATCGTCACGGCCACCACGGTCGCGTTGCAGCGCATGCGGACCGATCCGTTAGCGATCATCATGCGATCGATGGCCCCGGTTCCTGGCGAGGAATGGCTCACCACATCGCCTGTGGTTACCCGCTTGGCCGCCGAGATGATCGGTGTCGAGAATCCCGATCCTCTTGCCGCACAATGGTTGATCCGTACATTCCTGGCGCTGTGGTACTGGCCAATGGACGATGCCGACACCGAAGACCACATGGTGCGGCGATTCCTCGGCCCGCCGTACACGGCAGACGCCGCCGACTCGATCGGCTAACTCGACGCAGACGCACCGTTGCTGCTACGTGGGGGCAGCAGCGGCACTCATCCCTTCAAGTAGCCGGCTAATGCCTTGGTCAACGTGTCTCGGGCGAGGTCCAGGTCGGCGTACGAACCCAATTGGCGTTCCGAGACCAGGCCGCGCATCGCGCCCGGGATGAGTGTCGCGACATGGCGCACGCGCTCGGGATCGACATCAAGACCGGCGAACGCGCCTTGGCAGATGCTGAGCCAACTGGCAGCCCATGAGGACAACTCAGCGGCGGTGCGCGGGTACAGCCTTTCCAGCTCGCGCGGGTCTTGCGGGAGCGCCGCCCGCAGGTTCTCGATCGCCCGCGAATCCGGCGACGTCAACCCGTGGTAGAGCGTGTCGATGATGGCCCCGACACGGTCCTCCAGCGTTGAATCATCTTCTGCCGCAAAGGTCATGGCCTTGGCTCGGCGTTCAGCGGTTCGGTGCAGTACTGCGGACCAGAAGCCGTCCACATCGCCGAACTGGTACTGCACCGCTCCCCACGTCGCGCCGATGTCCTTGGCGATGCGATTGGCCGACACCGCCCGGGGGTCTCCGGAGGAGAGTGCGGCAAGTGCAGCGTCGAGCATGGCGGCCCGGGTGGCTAAACCGCGCCGATTCGGGCGACGGACGGGCTCCACCAGGTCGGTCATCATCAGCATCTTAGACCGCGATCGACATTTTCATTGGCACCACTATGATTTTTTCGTAGTGCCTCCTATGATTCGAGGCGGGTCTTTCGCCGCCCGCTTCCGAAGGGAGGACCGCTGTGGCCAAGCCACCGCTGTCGATGACGCCGACCGGCTGGTTTCAGGTTGCCTGGTCCGATGAGATTGCCGTGGGCGCCGTCCACCGCATGAAGTACTTCGGCCAGGAGATGATCGCCTGGCGCGCCGACTCCGGGCAGCTGACCGTGATGAACGCGTATTGCGAACACCTCGGCGCGCATCTGGGCTTCGGCGGTTCGGTCGTCGGCGAGGTACTGCAGTGCCCATTTCATGGCTGGCAGTGGAATCAGCAGGGCCGCAATGTCTGTATCCCCTACGAGGACCGCCCCAACCGCGGCCGCCGCATCACCACCTACCCGGTGGTGGAACGCAACAGCTCCGTCTACATCTGGCACGACATCGACGGCCGCGAGCCATTCTTTGATGCCCCAGACGTTTTCGCATCCTTCGAGGACGGCAGCAGCGAGGCCGACTACTACCCTCAGCAGCGCCTGTTCGAGCAGGGCCACGAAATGCATCCGCAATACGTCCTGGAGAACGGCGTTGATTTCGCGCACTTCAAGTACGTCCACGGAACACCGATCAACCCGATCTTCACCCGCCACGACTTTGACGAACCCGTGTCGTACGTGGACTTCACGATCACCTTCGAGGGAGACGACGGCCAGCGCATCGAAGACGTCAGCAGCGGCGTTGAGGCGATTAACGGGGGCTTGGGCATCGCGGTCACCAAGAGCTGGGGCATGATCGACAACCGCACGATCTCCGCGATCACCCCTGTCGACGACTGCACTTCCGATGTGCGATTCATGGTCTACATCGGCCGCACCCCCGGCAAGGAGACCGAACGGGCCGCAGCCCGTGCCGAGGAGTTCGGCCTCGAAGTCATTCGTCAGTTCCGCCAAGACATCCACATCTGGGCCCACCAGCGTTACTCCGACCCGCCTGCACTAGCCCAATCCGAATACCAGGGCTTCACCGCGATTCGGCAATGGGCTCTTCAGTTCTACCCCGACGGCAAAGGCGGCAGCGCCGCGGCATTGAAGGCCGCCGAAGCTCGATGACCGAACCGCCGGTGATCACCTTCCGCGGCTTCGCAAGCCGCTTCAAGACAACCTCAACTCCGTAACCCCAATCGAAAGGCACATCGGCATGACCACACCCATTCGGGTATTCCAAGTTGCCACCGGGAACGTCGGTTCTGAAATGATCAAGCGCCTGCAGACCCAGCCCGACCTGGAATTGGTTGGGGTGCACTGCTACTCGCCGGACAAGGTCGGCCGCGACGCCGGCGAGCTGGCGGGTATCGGACCGATCGGAGTCACCGCGACCGGCAGCATCGAGGAGATCATCGCCGCCAAGCCGGATGTCCTGACCTTCCATGGCGTGTTCCCCGACGAAGATCTCTATGTGAAGATCCTCGAAGCGGGGATCAACATCGTGACGACCGCCGACTGGATCACCGGCTGGCATCGCGATACCAATCATCCCCACCCCTCGGGCAAGCCGGTATCCCAGGTGCTGGCCGAAGCGTGCGAGAAGGGCGGGGCGACGTTCTACGGCACCGGCATGAATCCCGGTCTGAACCAGATCCTCGGTGTCGTCTGTTCGGCCGATGTCGCCGAAATCGAGAACGTCACCACGATCGAGTCCGTCGACGTGTCGTGCCACCACTCCAAGGACACCTGGATCGAGGTGGGCTACGGGCTGCCAGTGGACGACCCGTCGATCCCGGGCAAGCTCCGAAAGTACACCGAGGTTTTCGCCGACAGCGTGCTGATGATGGCCGACTGCTTCGGCCTTGAACTCGACGAGGTCAAGTTCGACTATGAACTGGGTGCCTGCACCCAGGACGTGGACCTAGGCTGGTACGTACTGCCCAAGGGCTCGCTCGGCGGCAACTACATCAAATACCAGGGCATGGTCAACGGTGTGCCGCGGGTTGAGACCCACCTGGAGTGGCAGATGACGCCGCACACCGACCCGAGTTGGAACATCAAGGGCTGCTACATCACTCAGATCAAGGGCGACCCCAACATCTACAACAAACACATGATTTTCCCGAAGCCGGGAGTCGACCTGTCCAATCCGGACAACTTCGCTTCGATCGGCATGACTGTCACCGGCATGCCTGCCCTGAACGTCATCACATCCGTCGTCGCGGCCAAACCAGGGCTGTTGACCAGCGCCGACGTGCCGCTGCGGGGATTCGCCGGCCGCTTCACGCCGGAGGCGTATCAGAGCTGATCGTGCGAATACCGACCGGCGTACAGGACACACGTCAGGGTCGAATGTCGTTAGCCTGCATGAGCTTAACCAGATACTCCACCACGGCGGGGTCAGTCGTCAGACCGGCGGACCGCCGGTACGCCGCCCCGCCCTCGGCCAGGCGACCGGCTGCCGTCAAGAGGTGTCCGCGCACCACCCAGGCGGGCTGAAAATCTTTGGCGTCGAGCCGATCAAGACTCCGCAGACCCGCCAGCGGGCCATCAATCTCGCCGTCGAGGGCCGCTAGCGCCACTCGGGCACCGAGCGACGGCGCGACCAAGACCAGCGCCCGATACAACTTTCGCACCACGTGGGGATCGACGGGCACACCGAACGCACGGCTCGAATGGGCGGATTGAATGGCCGCCTCGTACTGAAATCGACCGGGCCGACCGCATCGATGTGCCCGCGCGAGCAGATCCTCTCCGCGATGAAGCAACGAACGATCCCACACCGACGGATCTTGTTCATCAAGCGGAACGAAGACGCCATCGGCGTCCACACGAGCCGAACGTCGAGCCTCCGCAAGGCACACCAACGCCGCGAGCCCCAGCACTTCGGGTTCGTCGGGCAACAACTCGGTCAGAGTCAATGCGAGGTGCAGTGCCTCCGCTGACAGCGACTCCTGCGGTGCACCGCCGGGTTCACGTCGGCGATCGATGGCGTACGCCCCGTACACCGTTTCCAGCACCGCCGGCAGTCGCGCCGCCAAATCTTCGCGCGCGGGCATCGCGAACGGTATGCCGGTGTCGCGGATACGCCGCTTCGCCCGGACCAGACGTTGCGCCATCGCCGCAGGTTCGACGGCGAAGGCTGCGGCGATCGCTGCCGAGTCGATCCCGAGCACGGTCTGAAGCATCAAGGGCGTCCGCACCGCCGCGGCGATGGCGGGATGGGCGCACACCAGCATCAGTTCCAGGCGGCGGTCGGGAATTTCCGCAGCGTCGATTTCCTCGGCAACCGGATCGATGCCCTCCAGGGGTGCGTTCAGCCGATACCCCGACGACTTCCATAGATCCCGCAGGCGGTTTCGTGCCACCGTCAGTACCCAGGCCTCCGGCTTGGCAGGTACACCATCGGTCTCCCAGCGCGTGAGTGCTCGCTCGAGGGCATCGGCCAGTGCGTCCTCGGCCGCCACCAGGTCACGACCGGGAGCGGCGAGCACCGCCAGCAGCCGTCCGTAAGAATCGCGGGCGATCGACGCGACGGCCTGCGCCGCCCGCGACGGCCGGGCGCTCAGGGCTGATACCACCCGCGGCCGGGGGCGTACGTCCTTGCCACGGGCCGGATCTCGATCGATCCCCAGCCGTTTGCCGGATTCCGTCGAGCCCACGCCAGCGCCTCGTCGAGGTCAGACACTTCGATCACGAAGATGCCGCCGAACTTCTCCTTGGTGTCGGCGAAAGGACCGTCTTGGATTTCCGGCACCCCTCCGCGCGCTGTCACGGTCGTGGTGTTGGCCACTACGTCCAGGACGTCAGTGGTGATCAGCACCCCGGCCGCGGACAAGTCGTCGGCGTAGGCGGCGAAAGCCGCCATGGCCGGAGCCATGTCCGCCTCGGTCAAGCCGACCGAGGGTCCCTCTTCGTAGTGCATCAGCAGGCAGTAGCGCATGGTGTCGTCCTCACGTTCGGGTGTGTGGTCATCGTGATGACGATCAGGGTGCCGTCAATTCGACATTCGCCGAGCCAAGCTGGGAGCGGTTCCCGTACGAGCTACGACTGTGCGGTCCTCAATACCGGGTGTCAAGCGTTTGCGGGTGGCGAGCACGTCGAGCTGAGAGGCGACCGGCCAGCAGCCCGGCTGAGACGCCGGCGCGCGGTTAGCACGCTGCCGGCTTCGAGTCTCCTGTGGGTTTCCGGCAGATGCGCTGTTTATCGGTGGGTTTCGCAGCTTTCGCGGGTGGTGCTGAAGGACATTGTCCCGTGTCGGCGCTTGGGGTGCCGGGTGAGTTTCCGCTTGTTCGTGTGGGTGTTTCATCCGGGAGGTAGTTCCGTGGCCGAGGTTCTCCCCAACCCCTGTGAAATCGCCGTCGTGGATTCTGACGGTGATCGCACCGTGAGCAACCAGGTGGTCGTCGAGAAGCACACGAAGTTATTCGTATGGACGGCAACCGGATTCGTCGTTGCCGCGGCCGCCTGCCATCTGTTCGTGACGCTGGTTCTCTATCCGACCGCGATCTACTGGATGACCTACTACGTCCCCAACTACGAGTTCGGGTTTGTGCGCCGCGGACTCGGCGGTGCGCTTATCCATATGCTGCCCGACGCCGACTACTTCACTGCCGCGTACACGATGATGTGGGCGCCCGCTGTCGTCTGGGTGATAACGCTCGCGGTGTTGATATCGCTGATCCTGTCCAGCGGTGAGAAATCGGCGCGACGGGTGATGCTGGCCATCCTCGTGCCCGTATTGCCTTTTGCGTTTTCCTACGCCGTGTACACGCCGAGACCTGAGCTGTACGCGATGTCCGCCCTGGTGGTGTTGTGCATTGCATTGACGCGGCTCCGCTCGGATCGCTCAATGCTGATCGTCAGTGCGGTGTACGGCGTGACGATTGCCGTGCTGGCGCTTGTCCACGAGGGAATTCCGCTGGAAGTCGCGCTGGGGGCCCTCCTGGCGTTGTCTGTGCTGCCCGCTCTTGGGCCCGCGCAACGGCGACTGTGCGCGGTCGCCGCGGTGGGGCCAGGTCTCCTGGCGGTACTCGCCATCGCCGCATTCTCGCGTCACGACGTGGGGGCGCAGGTGTGTCACCAGACTCCCCATAGGCAGATCGACAACCCATACTCGGCCGCGTCCAACATGACGGACGGCACGGCTTACCTGGCCGGTCGAATCCCGATCACAACGGACTTCCACGATTGGGTGTGCAAGCTCGAGCCCTCCATCCTGGATGCCCGCCTGACCGACGGGCTCCACAAAGTTGGCACCTTCGGCGTCGGCCCCCTGCTCGCCTCATTCATCGTGGGTGTGCTGTATTTCGCGGTCAGTATCTGGGTGACGCAATCGTTTTCGGGTGTTCGCTTCTCGACACTTCTCGCTGAGTTGCGCGGCAAGTTGACCGCCCCCGTTCTGGGGCTCGCCGCCATGGTGCCGTTGTTCATGACTGCCGTCGATTGGACGCGGTGGTGGGTCTTGATCACCTTCAACGTCGCCTTGGTCTGCATCCTGTACACGATCACCCGGCCAGAGATCGATCAACCCACGAACCGGCACCACGTTCGGATCTTCCTCTGCGTCATCGCCGCGTTGGCCGTGATCCCCACCGGCGCCGCGCTGCACATCGGCGGCCCGAACTTTTAGCGCAGGATCATCGCCAACTTCCGCCCGACGTCCGCGGCCGGGAATCAATGCCCGGGGTCACCTAGCACGGTCGCAGCCGAGCAACCGATTGCCGAGCTCAGGCTAAGTCGGCGGACTAACTATCCAGCCCCGACTGCCCCGGCAGCTCAAAGCGCTGACACGACTATTGGGGCGCTCGCTCAGATAGCTCCCCCGCGGGAACCGTCGTCTACGATTGTTGGCAAACTAACCAGCAAACGTCAACCAGGGGGGTGTCACGATGACTGCGCTCGAAGCCGACTTCGACCTGATGCAGTCGATCTATGACATTTCCGACGAGTTCTACGCCCTTTTCCTGGGCCCGACCATGGGCTACACCTGCGGGTATTACCAGCACGACGACACGACCGTCGACGAGGCCCAGATCGCCAAGTTCGACCTGGCGCTGTCCAAGTTGCGGCTCGAGCCCGGCATGACACTGCTCGACGTTGGCTGTGGCTGGGGGGCCGGCATGCAGCGGGCCATCGAACGCTACGACGTCAACGTCATCGGCCTCACGCTGAGCCGGGCGCAGCGCGACGCCGCGGAGGCCCGGCTGGCCCGCATCCCGACCACACGCAGTGTCGACGTACGGCTGCAAGGTTGGGAAGACTTCGACGAGAAGGTCGACCGCATCATCTCCATCGGATCCATGGAGCACTACGGCCACAGCAAGTACGACGCGTTTTTCGACAAGACATACGACGCGCTGCCCACCGGCGGTGTCATGCTGCTGCACACCATCTGCGGCTTTCACCCGTACGAGATGCACCGCCGAGGCTTGCGGCTGACCTTCGAGATGTGCCGGTTCATCAAATTCATCGTGACCGAAATCTTTCCGGGCGGCCAGTTGCCGTCGGCCGCACTGATCGAAGAACATGTCGCCAAGACGGGGTTCAGCTTGACCCGGACCCAGTCATTGCAGCCGCATTATGTTCGGACGCTGGAAGATTGGGCTGCCAACTTGGCGGCCAACCGCGATCGCGCGATTCAGGTGCAGTCGCAAGAGGTCTACGACAGGTTCATGAAGTATCTGACCGGCTGCGCCGACCTGTTCCGCAACGGCTCGATCGACATCAACCAGTTCACTCTCGAGAAGTGACGTCCGGGGTGCTCAGCCGAGCACCGGAGCCGGCACCGAATCCAGCGAGGCATTCTTGGTCTCCCGCATCACCAGCAGCGCCACGAACGTCAGCAGCGCCGCAGCGGCGAGATAGATCCCGACCCAGCCCACGCCGTATCGGGTAGCGAGCCAGGTCGCCAGAAACGGAGCCACCGCCGCACCAAGAATGCTCGCCGCGTTGTAGGCGATCCCCGAACCGGTATAGCGCACGTTCGTCGGGAACAGTTCGGGCAGGACCGCGCTCATCGGCGCGAACGTCAACCCCATCAATGTCATTCCGATGATCAGGAAGACCAGCATCATGTACGGCGAATGGGCCGCCGCGGCGAGCAGCGGCGCGAAGAGCACCCCGTAGACGACGATGCCGGCGGTCACCACCAGAAGCGTCGCTCGGCGGCCGAAGCGGTCGGCCAGCGCACCCGACACCGGCAGCATCGCGGCGAAGAACAGCACCGCGATCAGTTGCCACTGCAGGAAGTCGATGTAGTTGAAGCCGAGACCATATCCACTCGGCGGCCGCTTTCCGGTGCCATAGCTCAGCACCCAGGTCGTGACGACATAGAAGAGTGTGTAGGTCGCCAGCATGACGAAGGTGCCGATGATCAGCTGGCGCCAGCTGCTCCGAAATACCTCTGCCAGTGGCCATTTGACCTTTTCGCCGCGTTCGACGGCGCGGGCGAATACCGGCGTCTCCGTGATTCGCAACCGCACATAAAGCCCGATCACGACCATCACCGCACTGAGCAGGAACGGGATTCGCCACCCCCACGTCAGGAACGCACCGTTCAAGTCCGGGCTGGCGGCGCTGTGCCCCAGCGAAAGAATCAGTAGCAGGAACACTCCGTTGGCCAACAGGAATCCCAGCGGTGCACCCATTTGGGGCCACATCGCGGCCCAGGCCCGCTTGCCCGGTTGCGCCGTCTCGGTGGCCAACAGCGCTGCACCACTCCACTCCCCACCGAGGGCGAGGCCTTGGGTGAACCGCAGGACAGCCAACAGCGCCGGCGCCAGCAGACCGACCTGGTGATAGGTGGGAAGCAGACCGATCGCGAACGTCGCGATGCCCATCATCAGCAGTGAACCCACCAGCGTGGCCTTGCGGCCGATGCGGTCACCGAAGTAACCGAACAGCACTGAGCCCACCGGCCGGGCCACGAACGCCAGGCCGAACGTGGCCAGCGACGCCAGCAGCGCTGTGGTCGAATTCCCCTTGGGGAAGAACAGACTCGGGAACACCGAGACCGCCGCGGTGGCGTAGATGTAGAAGTCGTAGAACTCGATCGTGGTGCCCACCATCGAGGCGATCAGGATCCGCCGGCGCGGGACGCCCCCGACCAGATCGCCGTCTCCGGTCTCAGCGCTCAGTGTTGCCAATCGAACATCTACCTTCCGCGTTCGTGTCGGAATCCGATCTTGCCAGAGCTCGGACCTGCGGGTGCCGCGACGGACGCAGTGCCGAACAGCAATTTGCTCCATTTCGGGAATGCAGCGGTCTATTCTGGCGACGACAATGGAGCGGTGCATCGGGGGGTTGCTGTGAGTACATATTCAGCCTGGCTGGGTGCGGGCGCACTCACCATCGGCCTTGGCGCGGCCGCTCTGGCGTGTTCGGCAGCAGCCAGCGCCGACGCAGGCACAGGGACCTCAGCGCGGCACAACGTCTCCACGACTCATTCCGCAGGCCCGACTGCCCACTCCGCACCCCGACCCAAACCCTCGGCGGCGCTGATAGCCGCGAGCACCGTCACCGGCGTCGCGGACCGCAAGCCCACGTCGGCGGCAGCGATCACCAAGCCGGCAACCGCGAGCAGTGCCCCACCGATCGCTCATAAGAACCTGCTGCCACCGAGCCTCGTTGATGTTCTTGGGCGCTTGGTCATGCTGGGCAGCGCGATCCAGACCTTCGACGTCGGTGCTGCCGTCCACGACGCCGAACAGGCAGTATCGGCCGCCGCCCACAACGCAGTTCAGACCGTGGTCAACGCCGTGCAAACGGTGGTCGGGGGCGTCGGGAGCGTCGTCGCTACTGCCCTGTTCATCGTCGCTCTGCCGATCGAGATCCCCATCGGCCTCTACACCCTCAACTGGCTGATCCACTCCCCGCTGTGGATGTGAGGGCGCAGCACTGAACTTGTTGCGCTGCAGTCAATTTCCACCGTTCTGCGCGGAGAGTGACGGTTTCTCGCAAATTGTGGTCCGGCGGTCGACTCAGGCGTAATTTGGTCATCAAGCCTGTCAAGGGGGTGGGTGTCATGACAGTTTCATTGAGTGGTTGTGCGACCCGAGCAATCGCGATCACCGCACTGACAGCCGTCGCCTGGGCTCCGTCCACTGCGCCTCCCGCTCCCCCACCGGTGGCAACGCACGCCGTCACGTTGACCGCGGCGGCGCTGCCGACCACGCCGTATGACCCATACGACGGCCCGTCGCTGTTCGACCTCATCGGGCACGGGGTCATCATTCCCAGCCTCGGCCAGGCACCCCCGACGCCACCGCCGGTCACCCCGATCCCGGGAACGACGAGCGCCAACACGGCCATCAAGAACATCTACAACGCCGTCGAGCCGTGGGTTCGTTATGGCTTCGAGCTGGCGACCTACGCCGTGGGCTGGGTGCCGTACGTGGGGTGGCTGTCCGGGCAGATCATGATCTTCTACAACTTCGGTGAACGGATCACCCGGAGCATCACCTTCAACGTCGCCGATTGGCTGTTCGGCCCGCTGCCGTTCATCCAAGGTTTGACCAACGTGGCGCGGGACAGCTGGAATGCGCTGGTGCAGTTAGGCATTGACGAGTGGAACTTCTTCCTGCCGCCGCTCCCGCCCCTGCCGCCGCTGCCGTTGGCTGCCCGCCAACCCGCGAAGGTTGCCGCCGACCCCGTCCCGCAGCCGACCCCGCCGACCACGACGAAGGCAACCGGACACAGTTTCCGTCAGAGGATGAAGCCGGTGACCGCGACCGCCACATCCCCCGAGCCCCCGGCGGCCTCGACGAACCGCGTCGCGACCAAATCGCCTGCTGTTCAGAAGGTTCCCACCGCTGACAGCACATCAAAAACCAGCTCAACCGGGCAGAGTGGACGCACTAAAGCACAGGGAAGCGCGCACTCCAACAGGAGGTAGTCAGTGGCCGGGATGGGCCTACCGGGGTTGTGGCTGTTCCTGATTGTTGTTGTGGCAGTGTCCGTTACGCTGGCCGTAGGAAGTATCTGGCTGGCCAACCGGACAGGAGTGCCCGAGCACGGCACCGGCTACAACGCGTCCTTGTCTCCGTTCCTCACTACCGTGAGCCTGGTGTACGGGGCACTGCTGGGATTCACCGTGGTGGTCGCCTGGGAGCAGTTCTCCTCAGCCGAGATGAACGTGACGAGCGAATCATCCACCCTGGCAACGATGTACCGCCAAACCGTCGGCATGCCGGCAGCCGAGCAAGGCAAGATGCGCGAACTCCTGCGCACCTATACGACGGCGGTCCAGGACGAATGGAATCCCCAAAGCCGCGACCGCGCCGCGGAAACCTCCCGGGGCGCGATCACCGACATGTACCGGGTACTCGGCACCCAGAGCCAGCCGGCGGCGCCGAACCCGCTCAGCGGCGATTTCCTCGGCCAGCTGACAGTCCTGACGTCGCAACGCAACACCCGAATTCTGGACGCCCGCCCGCGCATACCCGGCTTGCTGTGGACCGGCTTGCTTTTCGGCGGTCTCGTCGTCCTGGGTTTACTGGGTTTCATCCGCATGGACAGCAGGCGCGGCCACATCCTGCTGTCCAGTGCGGTCGCCATCCTTCTCGGCTTGTTGCTCTTCGTGGTGTTCTGGCTCGACCACCCCTTCGGCCACCAACTCGGCGTTACACCGGCGCCCTTCCAGCACGCACTACAGGTGTTCGACGGGGTGGATCGAGGCAGCTAGCCGTCAGACCTCGGGCAGTTCAGCGAACCGCTTCTTGACGTCGTTGTACCAACCCATCGACTTGATCGGGTGACGCCACCGGCCCTTCATGCCCTCGCGGGCCGGCACGTGAGCGTCATCGCCGCCCTTCACCACGTCCTTGAGGTGTTGGTCCTGCGCCTTGATGATGTCGTCGGCACTGTCACCTCGATGCACGAATTCGCATGGGCCACCCAGGTCCTGGCAGGTCATGGTCTTCACGGGTGTTACTCCTCCTGTCGCTGTCACACCCGGCCGTCCGGGCGCGTCAAGATGTTGACGCACCCAACGACGAAAGTGTGACCGCCTTGGTGGACAACGATCAGCTCCTCGACGACTTCGAGGCCGAGCGACCCCGGCTCCAGCGCATCGCAGGCCGGATCCTGGGCGACACCGACGCAGCTCAAGACGTCGTGCAACAAGCATGGTTGCGACTGCACGCCACCGACGAACCGATCGACAACCTGGCGGGCTGGCTCACCACGGTGACCTCGCGGCTGTGCCTGGACCGGCTGCGGGCACGCACCCCGGTGCCGACCGAGTCGATCGATATCGAGGCCACAGCCCCCGATCCCGCCGACGACGTGGTGCTGGCCGACACGGTCGGCATCGCCCTCCAGGTGGTGCTCGATCGACTGACGCCCGCCGAGCGGGTGGCCTTCGTCTTGCACGACAGCTTCGGGGTGGACTTCGACCTGATCGCCTCGATGCTCGACACGACACCCGTTGCGGCTCGCAAGCTGGCCTCGCGGGCTCGAAGCAAGGTACGCCCGGCCTCGCCCGAGGATGCCCTCGCCGACTGGGAGGTCGTCGACGCCTTCATGACCGCGGCGCGCGAAGGTGATTTCACCCGGCTGCTGCAGCTGCTCGCCCCTGATGTGATGGTGTCCGCCGACGCCGCCGCGGCCGCACTCGGCACGCCAGCCCATATGGAGGGCCGCGACGAGGTGGCCACCTTCTTCAACGGCGCAGCCGCAGCGGCGTTCCCGGTGTTCGTCGAAGACCGTCCGGGATCCGCCTGGATCCACCGCGGCGAGGTCAAGGTCGCGTTCGACTTCACCATCGAGGACGGGCAGGTGCGCCGCCTCCAGTTCCGTGCCGAGCCCGGCGTGCTCGCCGGTGTCCGACGGCGCGAGGGCGCCGGCGAGCGAGGTTGATCCCGACCTCAGACAGCGGTCTGCTGTTCATCGGCCTGCGGCGGCTCCACCACCACAGCCGTGCCGCCGCCGACCCGCTTGGCGCGGTACATCGCCTCGTCGGCACGGTGCAGGATCGCGTCGAGGTCGAGCTCGACACCGTCGACGTGTTGCCATGTGACGCCCACGCTCGACCGCAGCGCGAGCCCCGTCGAATTGCGCAGTGTCAGCGCCTGCACGCGCCGGACGAAGCTGTCCAGGTCATGCTCGTCCAAAAGGCGTGCCACAAGCACGAATTCGTCGCCGCCGATGCGCGCGGCAAGATCTCTGGTCCGGATCAGCGCCGTCAGCTGGTCGGCGACCGCCCGCAGCGTCGCATCACCGGTGCCGTGCCCGTGGTGGTCGTTGAGCTGCTTGAACCCGTCGAGGTCGATGACCACGACGGCCAGCACCGAACCGCGGGGGCTGCGGGCCCACGTCGTTCCGGTCTCGGCGTACAGCCCGCGCCTGTTCAGCAGACCAGTCAGGGAGTCGCGATTCGCCGCGTAAGCCGTGACGCTCAGGCTGCGACGGGTGCCCTCGACGACCATCGCGGCGATGGTCGGCATCACCACGACCGTCGCCAGCGCGGGCAAGAAGTACAGCGACAGCTCCGCTAATCGCGCCCCATCGACCCGCACCCCGACCCAGGTGAACGCCAGGATCGTCGCCGTCGCGAAACCGCAATGCAGGAACAGCATCTTGTAGCCGAGCAGCACGGCGGCGAAAACGCCGATCAGGCACATGTAGACGGTGGCCGCCAACCGCGCTTCGGGCACGGCGAGCGTGGCGCCCGACACCGCCAGCGCGACATCGCCCCACACGGCGAACATGATGGCTCGCCGATATCCCGGCCACGGAGTCGCCAGCCACCACGCGCCGATCAGCAGAGCCGATATCAGCAGCGCCAGGTGGATGCTGCGAGCGACGGCGCCGTGCGGGCCGACAGGCTGGATGGATTGGATCTGCTCCAGCGAGCTGAGCAGTCCCAAGCAGATGCACGCCGCACCGATGAAGATGCGCATCGCAGTGAGATAGCCGGTAGCGCGCAACACCGCGGTGGCGATGGCGAACTCGCGCTCACCCATGACAATGCCCTTGGCTCGATCAACTCATTTCGCTTTGCGGATAGTAGCGGCCGGGCCTGGTGGTCGCTATAGCCGTCTCGTCACGCGTCTCCGGTGGCGGCGATGTACGCCCGCCACCCGCCGAATTCGGTGATCTCGCGCTGGCCCTCCACCAGTGCGGGCTCCCCGATCACGCCGAGCACCGTCGAACCGTCGTCGAGATTGACCTTGCCGATCGACAGACCGGGTGGCTCGTTGAGCAGGATTCCGGCCAGACCGGCCGCGGGCACTTCCCACACCTCGACGGCCACCCCGACCCCGGAGCCATCGGTGACGCGAATCATTGCGGGATGCTCGTCGTTGATCGTCCACAGCCGGTAAACCGGTTCGGTGACCGCCTCTTTGAGGAACGTGGCACCGGCGGCGGCCATGTTCGGCGACAATTTCAGTCCCCGCATCAGCGTTCCGTTGACGGCCAATAGCACTGCGGCACTCTCCTTTTCACTCATCGACTTGGGAACCGCCGACGATGCGAGTTCCCGACGTCCCGGCCAGAATTGCCGGGATCTCCTCGGCGGCACCGATGACACCGACGGCGCCCGGCGTCGCGGCCACAAAGTCGGTGACGGCCTGCACCTTGGGTTCCATCGACCCGGCACCGAACTGGCCGGAGGCGATGTACTCGCGGGCCTGCGCCACAGAAATCGTGTCGAGCCACTGCTGCTGCGGCGTCCCGAATCCGATGGCGACCCGAGGCACGCCTGTCGGAATCAGGAGCATCTCTGCCCCTAAATCGTGGGCCAGCAGACCCGAGGCGATGTCCTTGTCCACGACGGCCTCAACGCCGACCACCGTGCCGTCGGATTCGAGCGCGACCGGGATGCCTCCACCGCCGGCCGCGATGACGATCACTCCGTCGTCGAGCAGCCGACGGATCACCTCGGTCTCGAGGATAGTGGTCGGCCGCGGCGACGCCACCGTGCGCCGCCAACCGCGACCGGCATCCTCGGCGATGGTCCACCCCAGACTGTCCGCCAGTGCCCTGGCGCGGTCCTCCGTCAGGAACGACCCGACCGGCTTGGTGGGATTGCCGAACGCCGGGTCGTCGAGACTGACCACTGAGTGGGTCACCACCGCAACCACCGGCGTCGTCAATCCGCGGCGGGCGAGCTCGTTACGCAAAGCCTTGACGAACATGTAGCCGATCGCACCCTGGGTGTCGGCGACGGCGTAGTCCACCGGAACCGGATCGACTTCGTCCTGGGCGAGTTCCGAACGGCGCAGAATGAACCCCACCTGCGGCCCGTTGCCATGGGAGACAACGAGTTTCCAGCCCTGCTCCACCATGTCGATCAGCGGGCCGACTGTGCGGGCAACCGTGTCGTACTGCTGAGGAATCGAGTCGTGGTCGGCATCGGTGACCAAGGCGTTGCCGCCGAATGCGACGATCGCGGTGCTCATGTGGTCCCATCAAGCGCTGACGCCAACGCCGCCAGCGCCTCGCTGAAGCACTCCATCGGGGCGGTGGTGATACCTGCCCCGATCTGTCCGACGCCGGCCTGCCGGTGCGCGATGCCGGTGTTGATGATTGGCAGCACACCCGAATCGACCACCAGCCGGGCGTCGATTCCGGCCGGGGTGCCACCGAAGTTCAACGGCGGCAGGGTGAATGCGGGATTGGCGCCCAGCGTGATCGACAGCATCCGGCGGCTGTTGGCGGTCGCATCGGCGGGAGTGCCACCTACGAACTGGACGATCGCCGGTGAGGCCGCCATCGCGAAGCCGCCGAGCCCGTTGGTTTCGGTGATCGCGGAGTCACCGAGGTCGGCGGCCGCGTCGTCGACGGAGTAGCCCGGAAAGTACAACCCGTCAACGGGATTGGCGGGTGCTTGAAACCATCGACCGCCGGTGCCGCTGAGCTTGATGCCGAAGTTGACGCCGTTGCGGGCCATCACGGTGACCATACTGCTGCCCGGCACATCGGCCGCGGCGTCCGTCATCGACTTGGCCGCTGCCATCGAGATATTGAGGAAGAAGTGGTCGTTACCGGCGACGAACTCCAGTGCGCGACGCACCGCATTGGAGGGCAGGTCGGCGTTCAGCAGCGACAGGGTCAGGCGTTTGAACAGCAACCCGGATGCGGCAGCGTTGCGGTTGTGCAGTTCGTCGCCCATGTGCAGCGCCTGGGCCATCAGCGGTTTGAGGTCCGCATCGGCAAGTCCGCGCACCGCGACCTGCATGGTGGCGAAGAAGTCGCCGCCCAGCCAGCGCAGCCGGTCGAGCACATCGGGTGAGTTGGCACCGAACCGCAGCACCTTGCCCAGCCCCTCGTTGAGATTGCTGTATGCCCGGTTGCCGGCCGCGGTGTTCTCCACCACCCACACCGGCATCGACGGGCTGATGATGCCGGCCATCGGTCCGACCGCGCCGTGCTCGTGGCACGGTTCGAGGGCCACTTCCCCACTGTCGGCGAGCTTTTCGGCAGCATCGAGATCGTCGGCCCAGCCCTCGAAGAGGATCGCACCGGCGATGGCACCGCGCTGCGGTCCACACATCTCGGCCCAGTCGATCGGCGGCCCGGAGTGCAGTATGCGGCGCTCCCCCGGACCGAGGCCGTCGATCACCTCGTTGGCGCGGACCAGATCGATCAGGAGGGGCTGCGCGGCCAGATACCGATCGAAAGCGATCGTGTTCGCCGCCTCGATGCGTGGGTCACCGACGAGGGTGGCCAGCGTCCAGCCGAGTGCGGAATCCGCGCCCGCCGGCGGCGCCCACGTGATATTTGTGACCTGCCCCCCGGCCGCGGTGATATTCGACGCGAACCCCTGCAAACCGACGTTGACGACGTTGAGGTCCTGCTGGAGAAGCTCTTTCATCAGTTCCCTCCCCGCGCGGCGAGAAGGGTGGCCGACCACAGGGCTGCCTCGGCGTTGCTCGATGCGACCAGCACCCCGGCGGACTGCAGGCCGACAACGGCGTGGGCGCGGTCCTGCGGATCCAGGTCGGTGCCGCATACGTGCCCGATGAACGCGACGGTGCTTCCTTCAGCGCGCGCCGAGGAGATGATCGACATCAGTTGTGCCGTCGGATCATCGGCCGAACCGTATCCCAGCACCACATCGAACAGCACGACAGCCGTCGCCGGATCGGCGATCTCGTCACGCACGCGGCAATCCCGCTGCGACGGGTCGATCATCGGATGCGGCTTACCGCGGGTGAATTCGTCGTCACCCATGTCGACGATCGTGTGTTCCTGGCTGACCCGGATGTCGTGCAACGCAGCGTTACCGGCCACCGGCGTGTTGGAGTGGACTGTGATGCCGTGCGCCTGATGGATCAGTTGCGCCTCGTAGCAGAACGTGCCACCGGAGAAGATGCCGCGAACGTAGCGTTGGCGTGGCGACATCGCGTCGGCGAGATCAGTGAGGGCACTGCCCATTTCGGGTGAGACGGTGAAGTCGGGGGTGCTCGGCTGCTGGCCGCGAGCAAGTTCCACGGCCATATCCGCCGCCTGGGCCAGCGTAGCCGCGCCGTACACGCCGTCGCGGGTGATGGCGGCGGGATCGGCGCCCAAGAAGATGACGACGACGGGTTTGTCGCTGTCCTGGGCCGCGGCAAGGACTTTCGCGGCCACCGTGGGCGACGGCGGCTTGGACACCAGCACGATCACCGTGGTGGCCGGATCGCTGTCGAGAGCGGCCAGACCGTGCAGCATCGAGATGCCGCCGATCGCGTCGGCCAAGTCGTGGCCGCCGGTGCCCAGCGCGTGCGATACCCCGGATCCGTTCTGGTGGATCCGGACGGTGACCTCCTGGGTTCCGGTGCCGGATGCGCCGACCACCCCGATGGGGCCGCGCCGCACGACGTTGGCGAAGCCCAGCGGGATGCCGTTGACGATCGCGGTGCCGCAATCCGGCCCCATCACCATCAGGTCGGTCTCGCGGGCGTACTCCTTGAGCGCCAATTCGGCGTCCGGACTGACGTTGTCGCTGAACACCATGACATCCAGACCCAGCCGCAGCGCCTTCATCGCCTCGGCGGCGGCGTAGTCGCCGGGCACCGAGATCAACGCGAGGTTGAGCGCGGGATCCTTTGCGACGGCCATCTGGATGCTGGTGATCGGCGCGGCCGCGGTCTCTTCGCCGCCGTCACCGGGCGACGCCGACAGCAGCTTGTCGGCGACCGCGAGTGCTTCGTCGCACGCCTCCTGACTGCCCGACACCGCGACGATCAGGTCGTTGGGCCGCACCTCGAACTGACCGAGCCCGGCCTGGGCGAGGTTGTCGACGTTGGTGGGTGAGGCCATCACCACCGACGCCGCCTCGATGCCGGGGATCGACGTCACCCGTGCCGACACCGTCATCAAGGACACCGAGTCCTTGTAGAGGTTGGGGTAGAACCGAGAACCGATGCCCATGCGTCAGGACGTCGCCGCGATGAACTCGTCGGCGTCGGAGACCCACCCGAAGATGGCACCCTGAGCCTTGATCATCTCGAGCGCCACCCGCTGGAATTCCGGGAAGTACGAGGCGACACAGTCGCTCAGCACCAGACATTCGTAGCCGCGGTCGTTGGCTTCGCGGACCGTGGTGTGGACGCAGACCTCGGTGGTCACCCCACAGACGACCAGAGTCTTGATGCCGCGGTCGGCCAGGATCTGGCTCAGGTCGGTGGCGTGGAAGCTGCCCTTGCCGGGCTTGTCGATCACCGGCTCGCCGTCGATCGGATACAGCTGGGGAATGATGTCGTGGCCCTGCTCGCCGCGGACCAGGATGCGGCCCATCGGCCCGGCTTCGCCGATGAACGTCTTGCCGCCGCGGTGCAGCTTGGCCGGCGGACAGTCGGACAGATCGGGCCGGTGCCCTTCGCGGGTGTGGATGACGAGCATGCCGATCTCGCGGGCCCGCGCCAGTACCCGTTCGATCGGTTCCACCGCGGCCAGCAGCAACGAGGTGTCGTTGCCCAACGCCTCCCCGAACCCACCGGGCAGCACGAAGTCGCGCTGCATGTCGATGATCACCAGCGCGGTGCTCGACACGTCGAAGTCCAGCGCGAAGGGCTCCGCGTTGATCGTGGCCACCTGTGCTTCCCTTCAGCCGCCCGTACTGGCGGATTCATTGAAACGTAAACCGGCGGTCGTGCGCGCGGGTGGAGATTTCCGCGGTGTAAACAATCTCCACCGACGGACCGCAAGTCGATCGCAAGTGCCCTGCAAGTGCGACCGGACATGGTCGTCGCATGAAAACACCGCAACCTGTCACCGTCACTCCCCGCCGGCCCCACGACCCCGAGCCCGACCTGATCGGCATCACGCTGGCCCACCGGGCGATGCTCACCGACGTCGGGCGCCTCGCCGCCGCGGTGACCGCGATCGGTGAGGGCCGGCAGCGCTGCTCGACCCGGCGGGCCCAGGCGATCGCCCGCTACACCGACCTGCTGTGCGAGTCCATCCACCACCATCACACCGTCGAGGACACGGTGCTGTGGCCGGTGATCGACGCCTGCGCGAAGGACATCGTCGACCTCACCGAGCTGACCGAGGACCATGCCGCGCTGGATCCGCGGCTAGAGATCATCGGCCACCGGGCGAACGCCTTCCGGGTGGCCGGCGATCGGCGCACTGCGGCACTGCTGGGCGCCGAGTTGGCCGATCTGCGCAATCTGCTCACCGAGCACATCGCCGAAGAGGAGCGCGACATCTTCCCGGTGATTCGCCAGTATGTGTCGGTCGCCGACTGGCAGGAGGTCGAGAAGACCGCCCAGCGCACGGGCCGGCTGACGTTCGACGGGCCGCGGACGGTCGGGGCGGCCACCGACGACGAACGCGCCGCCTTGGCCAAGGAGGTCAGCCCGGTTCTGCGGCTGCTACTGACCGTATTGGCTTGGCGGCACCGCAAATTCGAAGACGAGGTGTTCAGCGGCTGATTCGGTCGACGAGCCGGGCCGCCTCGACCGCCAACTGATCCTTCAGCGTGGTGGCGGCGGCCCGGTACCGTCGTGCGTCGGCTTCGTCGCCGACCAACTCGGCGATCGCCGCCAGGGCATCATCCACGGCGCCGGTCAGCAGGCTGCCGTTGTCCAGCCCGGCCATCCGGCCTGAAAACGGTTGCAGCTCTTCGGCAGTCTCGCGTGCGGCGTCGGTGTCACGGAGCGCGACGGCCGCGTGGGCACGCAGCGTCGTCATGGCCAGCCAGTAGTAGGACCGCTCCACCGGCTCACGGCTGGCCCAGATCTGGCGCGCTTCTGCTTCGCGGCCGGCGCCCAGCAGTGCCAGGATCGCGCCGTCGGCGATCGTGGTCGAGACGTAGGTGTGCACGGCCAGCAGGTCATCGGCCAGCGGCGTCAGGTCACCACGGGCCAACCCCGCGGTGAACCGGCCGACCAGGCTCATTTGAGCTCCGTTGGCGGTGCCGCGCTCGACGAGCTGGCGTGCGGCCGCGATGTAGCGGCGTTCGCCCTCGTCGACCCGGCCGGCCAGAACCGTGAGCTCAGCAATGAACACTTCAAGCACGGTCAACAGAGACGCGAGCTGGCCGGTGCCTGCTCTGGCCACCGCGAGGTCGACATGATCAAGCGCTGCAACAAGATCCGAGCGCCCGGCGGCAGACAGGAAGGCCAGCCAATGCGCAACGGCCTGATAGTCCACGGCGGCGGATGCATCTGCGACGGAAAGGAATTCATCGGTCAGGTGCTCGCGTTCGTGCGCTAGGTCCGGGCCGAGGGCGGCGTACGCGCGTGCGTTCAGTGCCGCGCACAACACCCGGCCGTGCGCCCGCGGATCCTGTTCGTACAGGGCGCGAGCCAGCATGAGCGCCTCGGCGCTCGCGGCCAGCGCGGCAGCGTGGTCGGCGCCTTCGAGTTCGGCGAACAGCGTGGTGAGCAACCGCACCCGGACGTCCGGCGCCAGCTCTCCGCGCAGCACTCGCTGCAGCGGCCCGACGATGTCGCCGTCGGCGTCGTCACTGATCCGGACCCGCCAGATCAAGGGGGCATGCCACGCCGTCAGCAGCCGTGCCGTGAAATCGTCGGAGTCATCGGCAAGGGGCAGAGCCTCTTTCAGCGCGTCGCGGGCAGCGACGACGTCGCCGACGCGGGCCGAGGCCGCCACCCACCCGCAGTAGGCCTCGACGGTCTGCTCGACATCGGGCGGCCCGGCCTCGGCGCGATTGGCCAACGCCAGCATGCGGACCGCGGCCTGCCATTGCCGGGCCGCTTCCACGGGTGCGCCGACCCGGTCGGCGTCACGGCCGGCGGCCATGGCCAGTTCCGCGGCGGCCGCCGCGGTGGCCGGTGTCGCCGCGGCGACGGCGTGATACGCCAGGGCCGCGGGATCCGTTGTCCGGCCTGCCGTCATCAGCAACTCCAGGGCGGCGCCGTGTAGTCGAGACCGGCGCAGCAAGGAGGTGTCTTCGTAGAGGGTGTCGCGCACCAGGGCGTGCGCGAACCGGACCCGGCCAGGGCCGGGCTCCTCGAGCAGACCGATCAGCACCGCGGGCTCCAGCGCATCGAGGACGTCGTCGGGGTCGCGTTGCGCGAGATCGGCAAGCAGGTCGATGTCGACGTCCCGGCCGAGCACGGCCGCCTGGCGCAGCGCCGTCACCGTCGCTCCTGGCAGACGAACAAGCCTGCGCCGCAGCACGTCACCCACGCCGACCGGTACCGTCACGCGCGCCGTGTCGAGTCCCTCGGACATCATCAGGCGCGCAAGTTCCCGTACGAAGAGCGGGTTGCCGCCGGTGCGGTCGTGCAACAGCCGCGATTCTTCCTCGGTGAGGGCGGTCAGTCCGCAGTCGGCGGCCAGCGCCGTCGTCGCCTCCCCGTCCAAGCCACCGATGCTCAGGTGCGCGACAGTCCGGACCGCGAGTGCCGCGCGGGCCGCGGCCAGTTCGGTGCCCGACTCCGACGGCCGGTAGGTCGCGACGACGAGGACCGGCCGGTCCTGCAGTTCGTGGGCAACCAACCGGAGCAGTTCCAATGTGAGGCCGTCGGTGCGGTGCAGATCGTCCAGGAGTATCGCGACCGGCTGGGCGGCGGCCGACCGACCGATCACATCGGCGACGCCATGCGCTGTCCAGAAGGTACTTTGGGCGTCGTCGCCGGCTTCGGCTTCGTGCAGCAGAGGCGCGAGGGCACGAACGTAGCGGGGGTCGGCGGCGGCAAGAGAATCGCTGAAGTGCCGCAACACCTCGGTCCACGCCCATCCCGCCGGTGCACCGTCGACCTCGGGACACCTGCCCGCCGCGACGGCCCAACCGGCGGCGCGCAACCGGGCAGCTGCCGCGGTGGTGATGGTGGTCTTCCCGGCGCCCGCCTCGCCACTGATCCACACCAGCCGGCAGCCGCCGAGACGGGCCTCCCGGGCCGCGTCGTCGATCGCGGCGAGTTCACGGGAACGGCCATGCGGCACAGGCTGTTCGGCGATACTCGCCACTTGGGTCGGCTGCGGGAGCGGCACCGCTGCGGGTTGTTCGTCATCGAGATGTGGCGCGTGGCTGAGGATGTCGCGTTCCAGGTCGCGCAACGCCCGGCCCGGTTCCAGGCCCAATTCGTCGGCGAGGTGACTACGCGTGTCCCGCAGGACGTCGAGCGCGGCCGCCTGACGACCGGCACGGTACAACGCGGTGGCCAGGATGGCGGCTGCGCCCTCCCTGGTGGGATGTTCGCGGACAACGTGTTCCAGCTCGCCGATCACGGCGCTGTGACGGCCCAGCTCCAGCTCGGCTGAGGCTCGCAATTCGACTGCGGCGAGGCGTAATTCGGTGAGGCGGGCGATCTCGGCGATGGCCCATGCGGCATCGGAAACCTCGGCGTACGGCTCACCCGCCCACTTCTCGAGGGCCGCGGTGAGCAGTTCCGCCCGCCGCGACGGGCCGGTTTCGGACTGGGCCGCGCGCACCTGATCGTCGAACCACCACGCGTCGACGGCATCGGTGGGCAGTGCCAGCCGGTAGCCGGGTGCGGCGCTGACGATGACCGCGGCGGGCGCGCGCCGCTCCCGCCCGGGTTCGAGCACCCGACGCAGATGCGATACGTAGGCCTGAAGCGCGGACAGCGCTTTCGGCGGCGGCTCGCCGTGCCACAGATCGTCGATGAGGCGGTCGACCGACACCACCTGCCCCTTGGCCAGCACCAGCCGCGCCAGCAGGGACCGCTGCCGCGGTCCGCCCACGTCCGCAGGCGCCGAACCGTGCCAGGCTCGCACGGGTCCCAGGACGGCTACCCGGACAGGTTGCTGATGCGGTGCCGCCATGATGGTCAAACCCTAACTGCTAGCCTCCCGAAGATGGAGACTCGGAATGTCTGACCTGGTTCTTTACGAAGTCCGCGAGCGGGTCGCGCTGATCACCGTCAACGATCCCGACCGGCGCAATGCCGTCACCGACGCGATGTCCCAGCAGTTGCGAGAGGCGGTCGAGGCCGCCGAGGCCGAGGCCCATGCCGTGGTGATCACCGGTGCGGGCAAGGCGTTCTGCGCCGGCGCGGATCTGTCCGCCCTCGGTGCCGCCGCCAAGGAAGGGCTCGAGCGGATCTATGCCGGCTTCATGGCCGTCGGCCGCTGCACGTTGCCGACCGTCGCAGCGGTCAACGGCGCCGCCGTGGGCGCCGGGCTGAATCTGGCGCTCGCCGCCGATGTCCGCATCGCCGGGCCGCACGCTCTGTTCGATCCCCGGTTCCAGAAGCTCGGCATCCATCCCGGCGGGGGCGCCACCTGGATGTTGCAGCGCGCGGTCGGCCCGCAGGTCGCCCGCGCCGCGTTGTTGTTCGGCATGCGCTTCGACGCCGAGGCCGCCGTTCGGCACGGTCTCGCACTGACCGTCGCCGACGATCCGGTCGCCGCCGCACTCGAGCTGGCCGCCGGTCCCGCCGCGGCGCCGCGCGAGGTCGTGCTGTCGACCAAGGCGTCCATGCGGGCCACCGCCATCCCCGGCTTCCTGGACACCGACCATCACGAAGCGGCCAAAGACATTGAACTCGACCCGCAGGCCACCTCGATCGAGTCGCCGGAGTTCAAGGCCCGGCTGGCTGCGGCGCAGCGTCGCTGACCTGGACCGTTGCGATAGGCAGGTAAATACCTGCATAATTGGATCGTGGATGCAGACGCGGTCTTCAAAGCGCTGGCCGACCCCGGCCGGCGGCGCTTGCTCGACATGCTTCATGAGCGGGCCGGGCTGACTCTGGGTGAGCTCTGCGACGGGCTCGACATGCGCAGGCAGTCGGTCAGCCAGCACATCGATGTTCTCGAGGCCGCCAACCTCGTGACGTCGGTGCGCGACGGCCGCCGCAAGCTCCACTACCTGAATCCGGTACCGATCCACCAACTCCAGACCCGCTGGATCTGGAAATTCGAGGAGCCGCGCCTGGCGGCCCTGGACATGATCAAGCAGCACGCGGAGGGACACGCTATGTCTGACATTCCCGACTACGTCTACACCACCTACATCCATGCCACCCCCGAGCAGGTGTGGCACGCCCTCACCGACGCGGAGCTGACCGCGAAATTCTGGGGGCACGCGCAAGTCTCGGATTGGCGGGTCGGCGGCCGCGTCGAGCACGTCCGGGCCGACGGGTCGGGCGTCGTCGATGTCGCAGGCACCGTCATGGAGGTCGACCGGCCGCGCAGATTGGTCTTCGGCTTCGGCGAGCCCAGCGACGATCCAACAGCCGAGGAGAGCGTCGTCGCGTTCGACATCGAGCCGTTCCGCGACATCGTCAAACTGACTGTCACACATACGAATCTGCAGTCGGCGGCGGACCGCGAGTCGATCGGGCAGGGCTGGCCGACCGTCTTCGCTAACCTCAAGACGCTGCTAGAGACCGGCGACGTATTGCCCACGGCGCCATGGGAGTTCTATTCCTCTGACGCCGAGAAGATGGCCAGACGCGGGTAACCAGGTCAGGCAGCGATTACCTGCAACAGCGCGCCGTTGAGGTAAATCTCGGCGGCTGTCATCGGCATTCGTGGTGTGCCGGGCATCGGCGGCGCGGTGGAGTGATAGTGCGCCCCGGTCGGCGTGACAAATTCGGCTGTGTGGCGGCCGCTTTCATCGACCTTCGTGGCCGCATTCCAGCCGGCCGATTCCTTCGCGTAGTTGCAGGCTTCACACAGCCCCTGGCCGTTGACCGAGCTGGTCCGACCGCCACGCCGATGCGGCCTCGCGTGGTCGTGGTGCCGAACCGGCGCATCGCAGTACGGAGTGCGGCAACGCTGATCACGAAACTCAATGAAATCGGCCAACCCTCTTGGAAAGAGCCGTGATCGCGACTCCAGTGCAACCAGCGCGCCGGTGGACGGGGCGGCGTAGAGCCGGCGAAGTGTAGCCCTTGACCGCTCGTCGGTGACGGCGTCCAGGATCATCTTCTGCGCGATTGCCGAGGGTACCGACCCGTAGCCTGCGACGACTGCCGCCGCCTGCTCCGCGCCGAGCAGCGCTTGGTCCGAGATCACCACGTTCACTGCTACTGGGACGGCTTCGTCCGCCGGTCTCCCCGTCACCCGCTCCACCATGGTGTCGGCCATAACCTGGCCTCGCGACCGCCCATCACAGCAGATGTCGGCCTGCCGCTTCAGCGCGGCATAGACTGAGACACCCTGAGCCACCGGCAGCAGCGCCGTCACATACGTCATAGTGTCCGGCGCCGGTCGCATGGTCACGTTTCGGTCGCCTACAGCCTTGGCCGCACGATCTACCACCGCGTGCGGATCAAGCCGATAAGCAATCGCCTTCGCGTCCGCAACCAATGCGGCATCCCCAACACCGTCCAATTTGCTCGTATCCGAACACAATTCCGCGTCGAGCCGACGGCGATCCTCGACATCGAGACAGGCTGATTCCCGCACAAGGAGGGTGGCTCGCCACTCCGACAATGCGCCACATTCTAGGGCGGCCAACGTATGCGGCATCTCATTCACCAGAGCCTTGGCGAAGCCCAGATGCTGTCCACCTCGGGCCGGGGAATCCCTTCGAGCCAGTGCAACTTCGGTCGCCAACCCACGCCCTCGCCGGGCGGCTGGAATTCCCGACGCTGCCTCGGTGGCACGCCGCGAAGCATCTAGCGCCGCCGTCAGCCGGGCTTGCGCCGCTGAGGCGGCGGCTTTCAGCCGTTCAAGCTGCCCGATGCGTTCGACCAGTGCCGATTGGTCGGCACCTTCGTCGATGGCAACCAGAGATTCGAACATGTGTTCGATAGTAATGGATGGCGGCGACAATTTAAAGTCCCTGTGTGACGCACACCACATCCAGCCGATACGCCCGCTACGTCGGCCGGGTCGGGGCGCTGGCGTTCGCTCTCGGGGTCGGGGTGGCGGTGGCCAACAGCCCGGCCGTCGCAGTCGCCGACACTGGCAGCGCGTCGAATGCCACCGCACACTCGGCGCGACAATCCGTCAAGGCCGGGCCCCAGAAGGCCCGCAGCGCGCCGAAGCGCGTCGCTTCTACGGCGCGAACCAACCCGTCGGCCCCTCGCGATGCCGCCACCCTCACCGATGTGCTCGGCTACGCCCGTCGCGAAGCCGAACAGACCACACAGCAGCCCGCCGCGACCGTCGGCAACATCTTCTTCGCCCGTCGGCCGACGATGGCCTACAACGCCGCCCAGAACGTCCAAGCCGGTGACGGCACCATCACCGGCACGCTCAACGCCAAACAGGCCAACGGGTATGCGCTCACCTACACCCTCTCCGCCGAACCGCAACACGGCACCGTCGACATCCACGACGACGGCACCTTCACCTACACCCCCGACGCGCAGTTCGTTGTCCGCGGTGGCACCGACACCTTCGCGGTGGTGGCCGACGACCAACCGGGCAACCAGACCCATTGGCACGGTCTCGCAACGTTTTTCGCGCCCAACGGTGGATCCACCGCAACGGCGAAGGTGACCGTTCTGGAAAACCCGGGCAGCCCGGAGCCGACGTCGGTGTTGTCCACCACCGATCAGCTCAACGCCGAACAGACGGTCACCCAGATCGCGAACTCACCGTTCGTCCGGCTGGCCAAGGAAGTGTTGAAGGTCGGGTGGTGGCTGGCCGCGCAGAAGAACTTCAGCATGATCGGTGGCCCGGACAAAGAGAACATGGCCCAGCTGGACCAGGCCATCACCGAGTACGCGAACCAGGCGGCGATGGAAGTTCTTCTGCTGAATTCCAACGCGCCCAGGTTCTTTCAGCAGGTCGCGCCAAGTCACAACTGGTATCTGCAGAATTTCACCGGCACGCGGATCTGGTACGACAACCCCGACACCATCTACCGCTTCGTCGGCGTCAACAACGCGTCCTCGTATGTGATCACCGGGAAGTTCGACGGCACCCTGCCCGCCGACACCAACTTCAGCGTGCTGACCGGTCTCAACGGCGACACCGCCGACAACATCAACGGCAAGGACCTCGTTCTCAACGCCGACGGCAGCTTCACCATCACGGTGGATTCCACCCCGACCGCGCCCGGCCAGACCAACCACCTGTACCTGCCGCCGGGGACCAGCCTGATCACCACGCGAAACACGTTGGCGGACTGGAATACCGAAGAGCCGATGAGCCTGTCGATCCTTCGAGTGAGCGGCCCGCCGAACAGCTTGTTCAGCCAAGTCGGGGGCTTCGCGATCCCGGTCATCGGCCCACTGGTGTCGGGTAATCCACTGCTGACGTCACTGGTTTCGATCATCCCGCCTTTGCCGGCGCCACGCCTGCTGCAGTCGGTCGAGGCGGCGGTCATCATGCTGCTGCTCGGGATCAGTGGCGAGGACAAGTACATGGGGGTCGCCACCAAAGATGCCACCACCGGTCAGACCAAGGCTCCGAACGTGTTCTCCGATCCCGACCACAACGCGTCATTCCTGGCCACCCAGCTACAGAGCGTCGGGTACTTCCAGCTCGCCGACGATGAAGCGCTGGTGCTGACGATCGACCCGGGTAAGGCGCGGTACTTCAGCGTGCCGGTGACCAACGACTGGACGATCACGAACAACTACTGGGACGAGCAGACCAGCCTCAACGTCAGCCAGTCCATCGAAAACCCGGATGGCACTTATACGATCGTGGTCTCCCCCAGCGATCCGACGGTGTCCAACTGGGTGTCCACCGGCGGTCTGAATCAGGGCACGATCTCCATCCGGTTCCAGGACTTCGATCCGTTGTCCACCGTCGACCCCACGGTGAGCTCCCAGGTGGTGAAGATCGCCGACCTCGCGACGGTGCTGCCGGCAGGCACGGTCTACGTCACCCCGGACCAGCGAGCCGATCAGATCGCCGAACGCCAACTGGGATACAACCGGCGGTACACGCCCTACCCGCAGGCTTAGAGATCGAGCAGCGCCGTATCCGGCGCCTCGATCAACCCGCGCAGGTCGGTCAGGAACGCCGCGGCCTGCGCCCCGTCGGCGATGCGATGGTCGAACGCACACGTCAACGTCATCGTCGGCCGGGCCACCACCGCGCCGTCGACCACGACGGCCCGCGGCTTCAGCGACCCCATCCCGAGAATCGCGGCCTCCGGGTAATTGATCACCGGCACACCCTCATCCAGGCCCAGCGCACCGAAGTTCGACACCGTGAACGTCGACCCGCTCAGCTGGTTGGGCGCCAACGTGCCCGCCCTGGCGCGCCGGATGACGTCGTCGACGTCCGCAGCCAAGCGTCGGGTGGAACATCCGCGCGTGTCGACGACCGGAACCACCAGGCCGCGTTCGGTGGCCACCGCGACACCCAGCCGGACGTCGGGATGCAGCCGGATCTCCGGTCCCCCTTCGGCTTCCACCCAGGTGGCGTTGAGTATCGGATGCCGGCCCAGCGCGATCACCAACAACCGCAACGTCAGCACAAAGGGCGTCACGTCGAGCTGATCACGAAGCCGAAGCAGCGCCGTGCCATCGACCTGCACGCTGGCGTGTGCATCCGGAATTCGGCTGCGCGACAACGACATATGGGTGGCCATCCGGGCGTGCACGCCACGCACCGGGATGTTCTGTGACGATGCCGCGCCGGCCGCGCCGAGCACGTCGTCGCGGGTGATGACGCCATCGGTGCCCGAACCCGGCGCGAGCCCGTTAAGATCTACGGCAAGGTCGGCGGCCAGCTTGCGCGTCTTAGGGGCCGCGCGAGCCCGGCGGCTGCGGTCCATGCCATCGTCGATTCCGTAGCCGACCAAGACCGGCGCGCGGTCCTCGGTCTCGATGCGCACCAACAGCGTTCCTACGGCGAGGGTTTCGCCCTCGGCGCCGCCGAGCTCCGCGATCCGTCCGGTGTACGGGCTGGGGATCTCGACTTCGGCCTTGTTGGTCTCCACCGTGCACAGCGTCTGGTTCAACTCGACCACATCGCCGACGGCGACGGCCCAACTGGTGATCGTCGCATCCTCGAGGCCCTCACCGAGGTCGGGCACCAGAAAGTCGCTCATGGCCGTCGCATCGCTTTCTCGACGCAGTCGAGCAGCCGGTCCACGCCTGGCAGCCAGAGCTTCTCCAGCCGCGCCGGCGGATACGGGGTGTCGAATCCGGTGGCGCGCAGGACTGGTGACTCCAGGTCGTAGAACAGCTCCTCCGAGATTCGCGCGGCTAGTTCTGCTCCGAAGCCCAGTGTGCGCGGTCCTTCGTGCATGACGATCGCGCGGCCGGTCTTGCGGACCGACGCGGCTACGGTGTCGAAGTCGAGCGGGCTCAGTGAGCGCAGATCGATGACTTCCATGCTGCAATCGGCAATTTCGGCCGCGTTCAGCGCGGTCCCGACCAACCCGCCGTAGGTGAGCACCGTGATGTCGTCACCGGGTCGTCGGACCGTGGCCTTGCCGATCGGTGGTGCGGGTGCGGTGAGATCGACGGCCTCGCGGCCCCAGTACCGCCGCTTGGGTTCCAGGTAGATGACCGGGTCGCGGGCGGCGATGGCATGCCGCAGCAGCCAGTAGGCGTCCGACGGTGTCGACGGCACAACGACTTTCAGGCCGGCCGTGTGGACCCAATAGGATTCGGTGGACTCCGAGTGATGCTCGACGGCGCCGATGCCACCGAACGACGGGATTCGGACCGTCACCGGCATGTCGACCTGGCCACGAGTGCGGTTGCGGTACTTGGCGAGGTGGCTGACGACCTGATCGAACGCCGGGTAGGAGAACCCGTCGAACTGGATCTCCGGGACGGGCACGAACCCGCGAATCGCCAGGCCGACGGCCATGCCGATGATCGCCGACTCGGCCAGCGGCGTGTCGAAACACCGTTGCGTGCCGAATGTTTCGGCCAGGCCTTCGGTGATGCGGAAGACCCCGCCCAGGGCGGCCACGTCTTCACCGAACACCAGCACGCGCTCGTCACCGGCCATCGCGTCGTGCAGGGCGCGGTTGATCGCCTGCGCCATGGTGAGTGTGGTGACGGCGGGTAGTTCGGTCAGGATCGGGCCGTGGGGTTCCGGTGTGCCGTCGCCGCGCATCGGCGGACGTTCGATGATCTGGGTCATCGCGTGCCTCCCGCCAGCTCGGCGCGCAATTGTTCTCGCTGCGCGGACAATTCGGGAGTGATTTCGGCGTAGACATGATCGAAGAGCTCACCGACATCGAGGTCAGGGGCGCCGACCACCGCGTCACGCAGTTCGGCACGAAGCCGGACCGACCGAGCCTGCACCCGCTTCTCGATCCGCTCGGTGAGGACGCCGCTCTGCTGTAGATAGGTGCGATACCGGGCGATCGGATCCCGGGCCGACCATTCGGCGATCTCCTCGGCGGTCCGATAGCGGGTGGCGTCGTCGGAGGTGGTGTGCGGTTCCATCCGGTAGGTGACCGCCTCGATGAGCGTCGGGCCGTCGCCTGCCCGCGCTCGTGCGGCGGCTTCGCTCATCACCGCGTAACAGGCCAGAATGTCGTTGCCGTCCACCCTGATTCCGGGCATTCCGTATCCGTCGGCGCGGTGCGCGAGAGTGGGCACGGCGTACTGGCGGCTGGCCGGCACCGAGATGGCCCACTGATTGTTCTGGATGTAGAAGATGCACGGCGCCTTCTCGACCGCCGCCAGATTCATCGCCTCGTGGGTGTCGCCTTCGCTGGTCGCCCCGTCGCCGATGAAGGCCACGGTCAGTGAATCCTCGCCCAGCCGTTGCGCGGCCATCGCCGCGCCCACGGCGTGCACGGTGTTGGTGGCGATCGGAACGGCGACCGGTGCGCAGCACTTGCTGGTGAAGTCCAGACCGCCGTGCCAGGCGCCGCGCCATAGGGCGGCGACCTGGGCGGGCGCGATGCCACGGACCAGGAAGACGCCAAGCTCACGGAATTGCGGGAACAGCCAGTCGGTCTTGCGCAAGCAGGCCGCCGCACCGATCTGCGCGGCCTCCTGGCCGCGGCATGAGGCGTAGAGGGCCAGCTCGCCCTGGCGTTGGAGATTGACGAACTCGACGTCGAGATCCCGGGTGACAACCAGATTCTCGTATAGCCAGACGAGGGTCTCCGGCGGCAGATCACGGCGATATCGGCTTTCGGCCGTCGTCGTTCCGTCGGGCCCGATGAGTTGAACCGGCTGATCCATAACCGCCTCCTCTTCCGGTGCGGAGGCGGTCGGAGCAAACCTGTTGTAGCAGGCTCCAGCTAGTGACCGGGGTCGGGCGCTAGCTGGACTATGCGCTCTGCTCGCCGTAGCACCGGGGCATCCACCATTATGCCCTCGAATTGGAAGACACCGCGTTCATTGCGGGCCGCCTCGAGCACGTGTCGCGCCCAACCTACCTGCTCAGCGCTAGGAAGGTAGCCCTCCCTAATCACCGCGATCTGGCTAGGATGGATCGCCACTTTGGCGTCGAAACCGACGGCCACAGCGTCGTCCACCTCGGCCCGAAGACCGTCGAGATTCTTGATGTCCAGGAACACCGAATCCAGCGCGAGCCGGCCGTACGCCTTGGCCGCCAGCAAGCTCTGCGACCGCACATGCTTGGCGACTTCCCGGTACGAACCGTCCGGATAGCGGTTGGCGGTGCCACCGAGCACGGCGAACAAGTCCTCGGCCCCCCACATGACGGCGAACGCGTTGTCCGGCTGCGAGGACTCCACGACATTGAGGGCGCCCAGCGGTGTCTCGATCAGCACCACAACATCCAGCGGAGCCAATGCGGCCACCTGCTCGGCGGATTCGGTCTTGGCCAGCATCACGGTGGTGTACGGCGTGCGGGCCAGCGCCTGCAGGTCGAGCGGATGATCCGGTGTGGTCGACGGATTGACCCGCACCACGGTGCGGCCGGGGTCGAGCTGGGTGGACACCAGCGCCTCGCGCGCGGCCTCGCGGTCCTTGGCCGCGACGCCGTCCTCCAGATCGAGGATCACGACATCGGCTGTGGCAGCGGCTTTTTCGAATCGCTCAGGACGGTCGGCGGGGCAGAACAACCAGGCCGGTCCCGGATTGTGCAATGCCATCAGGCGGGCTTCTTCCGGACCATGGTTTTGCGGGACGCCGTGGCGACGATGTCGCCGTGCTGGTTACGTGCGGTGTGCGCGAACGTCACGATGCCCTCGCCGGGACGGCTCTTGGACTCCCGCTTGTCGGTGACGACGGTCTCGGCATACATCGTGTCGCCGTGGAAAAGCGGTTTGGGGAAAGCGATGTCGGAGAATCCGAGGTTGCCGACGATGGTGCCCTGCGTCAGCTGTGTCACCGACAGTCCGACCAACGTAGAGAGGGTGAACATCGAGTTCACCAGCCGCTGGTTGAACGGTGGCAGCGCATCGGAGAACGCCGCATCGAGGTGCAGCGCCTGGGTGTTCATCGTGAGCGTGGTGAACAAGACGTTGTCGGCCTCGGTGATCGTGCGTCCGGGGGCGTGCACGTAGCGCACCCCGAGTTCGAATTCCTCGTACCACAGGCCGCGCTGGACGACGACCTTCTCCTCCGACGACTCGCTCACCTACAGTCCCATCTGCCGGGCGATGATCATCAGCTGCACTTCGGTTGTCCCTTCACCGATCTCGAGGATCTTGCTGTCCCGGTAGTGCCGGGCGACGGCGTATTCGTTCATGAAACCGTAGCCCCCGTGAATCTGGGTGGCGTCGCGGGCATTGTCCATCGCGGCCTCGCTGGCGACCATCTTGGCGATCGCCGCCTCCTTCTTGAACGGCTTGCCCGCCAGCATCAGCGCCGCCGCGTCGTAGTAGGCGGTGCGGGCCGCATGCGCGCGGGCCTCCATGCGGGCGATCTTGAACTCGATGGCTTGGAACTTGCCGATCGGCTGGCCGAAGGCCGCGCGCTCGGCGGCGTACTTCACGCTTTCGTCGACGCAGCCCTGCGCCGCACCGACCGACAGCGCGGCGATCGCGATCCGGCCCTCGTCGAGGATCCGCAGGAAGTTGGCGTAGCCGCGGCCACGCTGACCGAGCAGGTTCTCCTCCGGAACGCGAACGTCGTCGAAGCTCAGCGGGTGAGTGTCCGAGGCGTTCCAGCCGACCTTGTCGTAGGCGGGTTCGGCGGTGAAGCCGGGCGTCGGTACCGGCACCAGGATGGAGGAGATCTCCCGGTTTTCGCTATCGCCTCCGGTCACCGCCGTGACGGTGACCAGCCGGGTGATGTCGGTGCCCGAGTTGGTGATGAACTGCTTGGAGCCGTTGATCACCCAGTGCCCGTCGTCCAATTTCGCGGTGGTCTTGGTGGCGCCTGCGTCGGTGCCGCCACCGGCCTCGGTGAGGCCGAACGCGCCCAGTGCCTGCCCACTCGTCAGCTGCGGCAGCCACTCCTGCTTCTGTGCCTCGTTACCGAATCGGTAGACCGGCATCGCGCCGAGCGAGACGCCGGCCTCCAAGGTGATGGCGACGCTCTGGTCGACCTTGCCGAGCTCCTCCAGTGCCAGGCAGAGGGCGAAGTAGTCGCCGCCCATGCCGCCGTACTCCTCGGGGAACGGCAGGCCGAACAGGCCCATCTCGGCCATACCCGCCACGACCTCGTACGGGAACGTGTGCGCCGCATCGTGTTCGGCGGCGACCGGGGCGACCACGGCGGTCGCGAAGTCGCGCACGGTCTTGGCCAGTTGTGCGTATTCGTCGGGAAGTGTTCCCGTGGACAGATAGTCAGTCATTACTGTGCCTTCTCTTCTTTCGCTGTGACCTTGGCCAGCAGCTGCCCCACTTTGACTTGATCGCCCACGGCGACGTGCAGTTCGACCACCCCGTCGACCGGCGCTGCGAGGGAGTGCTCCATTTTCATCGCCTCGACGGCAACCACGACGGTTCCTGCGGTGACCTCGTCACCGTCGGAAACACCCACCGCGACAACCGAACCAGGCATCGGGCTGACGAGTTCGGCGTCGCCGCTGTGCTCGTCATCCGGGCGTACCGGCGCTTCGCGGACTTCCTCCAGCACCACGGACCGGCCGCCACCGGCCAGCCAAATCTGGTGGCCGTCGGCGACCACGGTGTATCCGCTGCGGACGCCGCCGATGGTGACCGACAACTGGTCCCCATCCAACTGTGCTGACAGTGACTGGCTTTCGCCGTCTTCGATGCGCACCGAGGCATCTGCCGGAGATCCGGTGATGTGGACGTGGTCGGTCCGGTCACCGGCGCGCAGCCGGATGCTGGTCGGTGCGGGCGCGCCGACCCGCCAGCCCGACGGCACATCCCAGAGATCGCCCGGGGTTGCCGGCCAGCGCTGCAGCCAGCGGTAGGCCGCTGCAGCGATGAACGCGTCATCGCCCGCCGGCTCCGGAGTGAACGGCGTCCGGTCGATCAGGCCGGTGTCGAGCCGGCCCGCGGCCACGTCGTCGTCGGCCAGCAGGAAGCGCAGGAACTCCACGTTGGTGCCCACACCGAGTACCGCGGTCTGCGACAGCGCCCGGTCCAGGGTCCGCAAGGCGGCCGCGCGATCCGCACCGTAGGCGATCACCTTCGACAGCATCGGATCGTAGTCGCTGCCGATCGTCATCCCTTGCGCCAGGCCGGAATCCACCCGGACACCGTCACCGGACGGCTCCAGCAATCCCAGCACCGGACCACCGGTCGGCAGGAATCCTGCACCCGGATCCTCGGCGTATACCCGAGCTTCGATAGCGTGCCCGGTCAATGTGATGTCGTCCGCGGTGAAGGGCAGCTTCTCCCCCGCCGCGACGCGCACCTGCCACTCGACGAGGTCGTAACCGGTGACCAGTTCGGTGACCGGATGTTCCACCTGCAGCCGGGTGTTCATCTCCATGAAGAAGAACTCATCGGGCCTGTCGGCGGACACGATGAACTCGACGGTGCCGGCGCCGACGTAGTCGACGCTGCGGGCGGTGTCGCAGGCAGCCGCGCCGATGCGGGCCCGGGTCTGCGGATCCAGCAGCGGTGACGGCGCCTCTTCGATGACCTTCTGGTGGCGGCGCTGCAAGCTGCACTCCCGCTCGCCGAAATGCACGACGTTGCCGAAGCTGTCGGCGAGCACCTGGACTTCGATATGCCTGGGCCGCAGGACAAACCGCTCGAGGAACAGGGTGTCATCGCCGAAGGCGGCACCGGATTCCCGTCGCGCGGCGGCCAGCGCGGCAGGCAGGTCGGCCGCGTCGTCGACGCGGCGCATACCTTTTCCGCCACCGCCCGCCGACGGCTTGACCAGGATCGGGAAGCCGATGTCACCGGCGGCGTCGATGAGTTCCGCATCGGTCAGTCCCGGACGGGCGATGCCCGGAACCACCGGGACACCGAACTTCGACACGGTCGCCTTGGCGGCGATCTTGTCGCCCATGGTGCGAATCGCGGCCGACGGCGGTCCGATGAATGCCAGCCCGGCTTGTTCCAGTGCTGCGGCGAATTCGGAGTTCTCCGAGAGGAATCCGTAACCGGGATGGACGGCCTGGGCACCGGCGCGGACAGCGGCGCCGACGACCGCCTGGATGTCGAGGTAGCTCTGCCGGGCCGGCGGCGGGCCGATGCGTACGGCGACGTCGGCCTCGGTGACGTGCCGTGCGCCGGCATCGGCGTCGCTGTAGACGGCCACCGAACGGATGCCCATCGCCTTGAGCGTGCGGATGACCCGCACGGCGATTTCGCCACGGTTGGCGACAAGCACAGTGTTGAACATCGTCACATCCTGAAGACGCCGTAGGAGACGGATTCGACCGGCGCGTTGGCGGTCACCGAGAGTGCCAGTCCCAGAACAGTTCTGGTGTCGGCCGGATCGATGACTCCGTCGTCCCACAACCGTGCGGTCGAGTAGTAGGGATTGCCCTGGTGTTCGTACTGGGCGCGGATGGGCTCCTTGAAGGCATCTTCTTCTTCCGGCGTCATCTCCCCGCGGACGGTCGCCAGGACCGAGGCGGCCTGTTCGCCGCCCATCACCGAGATCCGGGCATTGGGCCACATCCAGAGGAACCGCGGCGAGTAGGCGCGCCCACACATCGAATAGTTGCCCGCCCCGTACGACCCGCCGATCACGACGGTCAGTTTGGGCACCCGGGCGCAGGCCACGGCCGTCACCATCTTCGCGCCATGCTTGGCGATGCCGCTGGCCTCATAGTCGCGGCCGACCATGAATCCGGTGATGTTCTGCAGGAACAGCAACGGCACCATCCGCTTGTCGCACAGTTCGATGAAATGCGCTCCCTTGAGCGCGGATTCGCCGAACAGCACACCGTTGTTGGCGACGATGCCGACCGGATGACCGTGAATGTGCGCGAATCCGGTCACCAGGGTGGTGCCGTATTCGGCTTTGAATTCACTGAATTCGCCGCCGTCGACGATGCGGGTGATGACCTCGTGCACGTCGTAGGGCACCCGCGCATCGACGGGGACGACGTCGTAGAGCTCGCGCTGGTCGGCGATCGGTTCGACAGTGGGCAGCACGTCCCACGGCCGCGGCTCGCGCGGGCCCAGTGTGGCGAGGATGCGGCGCACGATGCGCAGGGCATCGCGGTCGTCGTGAGCCAGGTGGTCGGTCACGCCGGAGGTCTTGGAGTGCAGGTCACCGCCGCCGAGCTCTTCGGCCGTCACCACTTCTCCGGTCGCAGCTTTCACCAGCGGTGGGCCGCCCAGGAAGATGGTGCCCTGGTTGCGGACGATCACCGCCTCGTCGCTCATGGCGGGAACGTAGGCGCCACCGGCGGTGCACGAGCCGAGCACGGCGGCGATCTGCGGGATGCCGGCCGCGCTCATCGTGGCCTGGTTGAAGAAGATCCGGCCGAAGTGATCGCGGTCGGGGAACACCTCGTCCTGGCGCGGCAGGAAGGCGCCGCCGGAGTCGACAAGGTAAATGCAGGGCAGGCGATTCTGCAGCGCGATCTCCTGCGCGCGCAAATGCTTCTTGACCGTCACCGGGTAGTAGGTGCCGCCCTTGACCGTCGCGTCGTTGGCGACGACCATGCACTCCCGTCCGGAGACCCGGCCGATGCCGGTGATGATCCCGGCTGCCGGACATTCGTCGTCGTACATTCCGTCGGCCGCCAACGGGGCGACCTCGAGCAGCGCGCTGCCGGGATCCAGCAACCCATCCACCCGGTCGCGCGGCAACAGCTTGCCGCGCGCGACGTGCCGCTCCCGGGCGCGTTCGGGGCCGCCGAGCGCCGCGGTGGCCAACTTGTCGCGCAACTGCTCGACAAGCTGCAGATGCGCTTCACGGTGAGGCGATGCCATCGTCGATGTCCCGTCGCAAATTGAGTTAATGACGACTAACTGATGTAACGTTAGTGAAGATTAACCGAAACGTCCAGACCTGGTGCAGGAGGGTCCCCATCGAAACGTCCACCCGTCGAAGCAGGCAGAAGTCGGATCGCCGGTCTGCCCTGCTGACGGCTGCGGAACGGTTGATGGCGGAGAAGGGCTTCCAGGCCGTCCGCATCGAGGACATCGGCGCCGCGGCCGGAGTCAGCGGCCCGGCGGTGTACCGGCACTTCCCCAACAAAGAGGCCCTGCTGGTCGAACTTCTGGTCGGCATCAGCACGCGACTGCTGGCCGGGGCGCGTGAGGTCGTCGCACAGGCGGATGACCCGGCCGCGGCACTGACCGGCCTCATCGAATTCCACCTCGACTTCGCCCTCGGCGAGTCCGACCTGATCCGCATCCAGGACCGTGATCTCGCGCATCTGCCGGCCTCCGCACAGCGCCAGGTCCGGCGGGCGCAGCGCAGCTACGTCGAGGTGTGGGTGGACGTGCTGTGCGAGGTCCACCCGGAGACCGCCGAGGCGGACGCCCGGTTGATGGCCCACGCGGTGTTCGGGCTGCTGAACTCGACCCCACACAGCATGAAGCCCCTGGCGACAAGGGGAGCCGACCAGGGGCGTTCACGCGACGTGCTGCGGGCGATGACGGTGGCGGCGTTGTCCTCCGCCGACCATCACGCCCGCGGGCGCGTCGGTCAATACCAGTAGCGTCTGCCGCCGACCGGGCGGCCGACTGCGCCGAGCAGCCACAGCACCGCGCCGATCACCAGCAGGATGATTCCGATGGTCCACAGGATCTGAACCTTCAGAACGAATCCCAGGATGAGCAGGATTGCTCCGAGAACGATCATTGCTTCCTCCAGATACTCACTTGCTGAACTGTTTTCGCCATTACTGACTGGGCTGCGGCAGATTGCAGCTCGCAACCTTGGGATTGACCCCGGCGTAATTGAGCGGCCCCGCCACCACCGTCAGGGCGATCGACCCCGCAGTAGCGCAGTTGGTTTGGCTGTTGGAGAAGTAACCGCGCTGCCAGAGAGCGAAAACTCCGATCAGCAGCCACACGATTACGATCACGCCTATGATTCCGCGGCCTCGCATGGTTGGCCTCCTTGATCGTCCGCAGGACTTGGCGGACAAGGGTTTACCCGTCCGAAAGTTTCCTAAACATCCCAATTTTCGGCACGCTCGAATGCCATGGCCAGCCAGTCGGCGACCGCTCGGGCCAGTGCGGCGTGGTTTTCACGTTTGACGATCTCGTGGCCGTCGTCGGCAAACAGCAGATAGCGCACGGTGCGCCCGCGTGCCCGCAAGGCCTCGACCATTTGCTCGGACTCGCTGACCGGAACATTGGTGTCGGTCCCGCCGTGTACCAGCAACAACGGTGCCGTCAGCTTGTCCACCCGCTGCAGCGGTGAGAGGGCGTCGAGAAGATCCCGATCTGCGATGGGATGGCCGTATTCGGCATAGGAGGCCGCCGCAATCCAGGGCTCGGTGTTGCGGTAGAAGGTGCCCAGATCGCTCATACCGCAGATGCTGACGCCGGCGACGAACAGGTCGGGATGGAAGGCCAACGCTGCCATCGTCAGATAGCCGCCGTAAGACCAACCCGCACAAGCGATTCGATCAGGATCGGCCAGACCATGCTCCACGAGATAGTGCGCGCAGTCGGCGACGTCGTCGATCGCGGCGAAGCGCTTGTCTTTGTCATCGGCATGCACGAATTCCCGCCCCTGCCCACCCGAACCGCGCACATTCGGCGTGAACACCGCGATCCCCTCCTCGAGCAACCCCGGGAAGATCTCACTGTGCGACGGGCGGGCTTGACCTTCTGGACCGCCGTGCAGGTAGATCATCATCCCGGTCTGCTCGACACCGGGCGGCGGGCAATACAACCAGCCTGTCAGCGAACGACCGTCGCGGGCGGTCACGAAGTGCAACCTCGGCCGCTCCGATACCGGGCCGACGCTGGGCTTGCGATCGATCCGCTCCCATTCCCGTGTCCGAGGATCGACCAGTTCGACGGTGCGCGGCAGGTCGGCTCCCTGCAGCGTCATCGCCACCATCGACCCGCCCGCACTGATGGACAGTTCACTGGCCACCAGATTCGGCAGTGGAATCGGTTCGGTCAGCGTGTTGTCGACGTACTCGAGGATCTGTAATTCACTGCAGCCGTTGATGTTCCATAGCAGTGCGACAGTCGACAGGTCGTCGCTGACCACGAATTCGTCGAGATCGTAACCGCGGCGCTCGGCGACCACGTGATACGCGACGCCGTCGGGAGTGACCGTCACCTCGAGCAGACGACTGTTGTCGGAGCCGTTGTCGCTGCGGATCAGCGCACGCACGTAGCCGTCGGCGAAGTCCGGCCCGTAGGTGTAGGCCGGGTGGTACAGCGTGGTGTACTCCCCATCAGGACCCGAACGCAGCCGTCGCGGGTGGTGATCGTCCAGTATCACGCCCATATCCGTCGATGAGCCGGGATCCGAAGGCAGCAAAGCGATTTCGGTCGGACCGGTGAGCATGATCAGCTCGCGGTAACCGCGCGGGCCGACGCGGATCAGAGCCGAGCCGGCCCAGGCGTCCACCAGTCGACCGCCGGAGCGGCGATCGAGCACTGTCACGCTGCCGTCGGCCGGGTCGATCAGGCTGGACTGGCCGACCCCGTCCTCGCCGGTGAGGATCGCGCAGACCCGCGTGCCGTCCCAGGCGATCAGCTCCGCGGTGCCGGCCATACCGTCGGAGCCCATGCCGTCGATGCGCCAGGCCATCCGGTCGTCTGGGTCGGTGGTGACCACCCAGATCTGGCTTCGGGTGCTGCCCTCGGGGGCGACCTGGCACGCCAGCCAGTGCCCGTCGGCCGAGTGAATGACTCTGGTCACCGCCCCCTCGACCGGCAGCTCGACGTCGCGGGACGAACTCGCCCGCCACCCTCGCAGGAACCGCTGGACGGCACGCGGATATCCGCCGTCGTCGACGATATGAGCGAAGGCCGTCGCATCCGGCGACAGCGATGCACCGTACGTCGCACGCACGTCGGGTTCCACGCAACCTCACTTTCTTTGGTTCCTCTTACTGCAGTAACACGTTCCACATCACCTGCCGGTGGTAAACACGTTGCTTGAGCAACAGGCAAGGACCCCCGGCTGCCACTCGCAGGTAGCCTGCAAGCATGAGGTGGGAATGAACGATCCGCGTCGACCAGAGTGGTCTGACCCGACGCAGTCGGCCGGCAACGGATATCCGCCGAGCACCGATCCCGCCTACGCCGGGCAGTACTACGGACCCGGCTACGGCACCCCGAACTACGGTCAGGCCGGCGTCCCGCCGACAATGCAACCCACCGAGCAGCTGCCCTCCTACTGGTACCAGGGCGGGGGCCAGCCGGGCAATGAGCCGCCCGCGCCGCCGCCCCCGCCAAAGTCGCCCAAGTGGCTGTGGATCGCCGCAGCCGTCGCGGTCTTGCTGGTGGTGGGACTGGTGATCGCGCTGGTGATCGTGACCAGTTCGGCCAGGGAGTCGACCGTGGTGGCGCCGCTGCCTCCGCTGTCGTCGGAGACGACCACCCCGCGGGCCACCACCCTGGTGCCGTCGACCACGCGACCCACGCTGCCGACGACCAGCAGCGTGCCGGGTACCGCGGCGCCGCTACCCACCGAGACCACCAGCCCGACGGGCACCGACACCGTCGTCTACACCGTCTCCGGTGACGGTCGCGCGATCAACATCACCTACGTCGACACCGGCGGCATCATGCAGACCGAGTTCAACGTGATGCTGCCGTGGAGCAAGGAAGTCAGCCTGGCGTCGCCGGCGCGGACATCGGCCAGCGTGGCGGTGGTCAACGTCGGACGCGACGTGACGTGCAGTGTGTCGGTGAACGGCACGTCGGTCCGCGAGCGCACCGGCCGCGGCCTGACGATTTGCACCGGCGCCGGCTAATCCGTTCGGTGGTTGGGCACTTTCACCAGCAGCATGCCCAAGAGCCCGGCCGCCAGCACGACGCACAAGCCGCCCAGACCGGCGCGATCGGCGTGGAACGCGTCGACGAAGACGAAGAACAGCCACGGCGCGAGGAACGACGCCGCCCGGCCGGTCGTGGTGTAGAGGCCGAAGGCGACCGCTTCCTTACCGTGGCTGACCATCCGTAGGAGCACCGTGCGGGCCGACGTCGTCACGGGCCCGACGCACAGCGCCAGCAGCAGCCCGCAGATCCAGAACACCACGGGGCCGGACAGCGACAGCAGGGTCAGGCCGACGGTGATCATCAGTGCCAGCGAGGCGACAATCACGGGCTTGCCGCCGATCCGGTCGTCGACGGGGCCGGCGAGGACCGCACCGAGAGCGGCCATCGTGCTGGCGATGACGCCGAAGATCAGGACGTTGGCCTGCGAGATTCCGTAGACACTGACGCCGAGCACGGCGCCGAACGCGAAGACCCCGGCGATGCCGTCGCGGAAGATCGCGCTGACGATCAGGTAATACACGAGGTTGCGATCGCGCCGCCATTCGGATCTCAGGTCGTTCCACAGCTGGCGGTAGCCGCCGGCCTGCGGGGCGGGTGCCGGCTCCAGGTCGGCGGTCGGCGCGAGGGTGTGCGCGGTGATCAGCAGCGGCAGCGCCAGGACGACGAACCAGGCCGCGGCCATCAGCATCGCTGCGCGCACATTCTGGCCGTCTTCGACCGGGACGCCGAACAGACCTCGCTCGGGCCCGTTCCCCGCGATGAAGCCGGTGTAAATGACGATCAGCAGCGCGACGCTGCCGAAGTAGCCGGCGGCCGCGCCGATCCCCGAGATGCGCCCTGACGTCTGCGGAGTGGTGAGCTGCCGCAGCATCGCGTTGTACGGCACGCTCGCCAGATCGCCGCACGCCGCGGTGAACGCCAGCAGCACCAGACCCGCCGCGAAGTAGGTCGGCTGGGCGTGGATGAGGCTCATCGCGGCCGTCGACAGCACCGCCAGTCCGGACAGGATCGTCAGGGCGGCGCGGCGGCGCTGCGGCGCCTGGACAAGCACCCCGGTGAGCGGCGCGAGGACCGCGACGGTCAGCCCGGCGATGGCCAGCGCGCGGCCCAGCCAGCTGGCCGGTGAGGTGCCACCGGGCAGGCCTTGGCCGACCGTGCTGGTCAGGTACACCGCGAAGACGAAGGTGGCGACGATCGCGTTCATGCCGGTGGAACCGCAATCCCACAACGCCCATGCCACGACTTTCGACCGTCCGGCGGTCTGGGCAACCGACGGCGGCCTGCTCATGCGGCAACCATAACGACTCCCCCTACGATTGCCGCATGCCAGTACCCGCACCCTCCCCTGACAGTCGAGCCGTCGTCACCGGTGCTTCGCAAGGCATCGGCGAGGCGCTGGCCACCGAACTCGCCGCCCGCGGGCACCACCTGATCATCACCGCGCGCCGCGGCGACGTGCTCGCCGAGCTCGCCGCGCGGCTGACCGAGCAGTACCGCGTCAACGTCGAGGTTCGCGCCGTGGATCTCGCCGACCCGGAGGCCCGGACCGCGTTCGCCGACGAGCTGGCCGGCCGGGAGATCTCGATCCTGTGCGCCAACGCCGGGACCGCCACGTTCGGCCCAGTCGCCAAGTTGGATCCGGCGGCGGAGCGCGCGCAGGTTCAGCTCAACGTCCTCGGCGTGCACGATCTGGTATTGGCGGTGCTGCCGCGGATGGTCGCCCGCAAGGCCGGCGGCATCCTGATCTCGGGGTCGGCCGCAGGCAACTCCCCGATCCCGAACAACAGCACCTATGCCGCGACCAAGGCGTTCGCCAACACCTTCAGCGAGTCACTGCGCGGTGAGCTGAAGAGCTCCGGCGTGCACGTGACGTTGCTCGCCCCGGGCCCGGTCCGCACCGAACTGCCCGACCCCGACGAGCAGTCACTGGTCGAGCGACTGATCCCCGACTTCTTGTGGATCAACACCGAGTACACGGCGCGGATCTCGCTGGATGGCTTGGAGCACAACAAGATGCGCGTGGTGCCCGGACTGACCTCCAAGGCGATGTCGGTGGCGTCGGGGTACGCGCCGCGCTCGATCGTGACGCCGATCGTCGGCGCGGTGTACAAGAAGCTGGGCGGCGACTAGCCACTGCCCTTTCCACCCAAACCGACATATGGCAGCGAAAGTGCGAGTGGCAGGCCGCAATTCGTCGATCTCGGCGCACGCCTAGCGCCGGCGGCGGCGGCCAGTGCCGAAGATGCTGCGGGTGATCTCGCGGCCGATCACCGTGCCCGCCGAACGCATCGCGCTCTTGAACGCCGGGCTGTTCATCACCTGATCCAGCACACCCGGTTCGGCTTTCTGCGGCGGGGGCATCGGCGGCAGGTCGATCCCGGTCGGCATCAGCGGCGGCAAGTCGACGGGCTCCGGCTCCGGCTCCGGCGGCGGGGCGAGTTTCGCCGCGAGCATCTCGTACGCGGACTGGCGGTCGATGGTCTGCCCGTACTTGGCGAACAGCGAACTCGACTGTGCCGCAGCCTTGATGGCGTCGGGACCGATGGTATCCATCAACGACTGCGGCGGACGCAGCCGAGTCCATGCCACCGGGGTCGGAGCGCCACGCTCGGAGAGCACGGTGACAATGGCCTCGCCGATACCCAACGACGTCAGATCCGTTTCCAGATCGTAGAACTGAGTCTTCGGATAGGTGCGCACCGTCTTCGACAGTGCCTTCTGGTCGTCGGGGGTGAACGCGCGCAACGCATGCTGGATGCGCGCACCCAGTTGGGAGAGAACATCATTGGGCACGTCGGTGGGCAACTGGGTGCAGAAGAAGACGCCGACGCCCTTGGAGCGGATCAGCTTGACCGTCTGCTCGACCTGCTGCAGGAACGCCTTGGACGCATCCTTGAACAACAGGTGCGCCTCGTCGAAGAAGAACACCAGTTTCGGCTTGTCGACGTCACCGACCTCAGGCAGGTAGGTGAACAGGTCGGCCAGCACCCACATCAGAAACGTCGAGAACATCACCGGCCGAGCCGCCTGGTCTCCGAGCTCGAGCAGCGTGATCACGCCACGCCCCTGCGCGTCGACCCGCAACAGATCCGCCGGATCGATCTCTGGCTCGCCGAAAAACGTGTCACCGCCGTCGGCTTCAAGGTTGACCAGGGCGCGCAGGATGACACCAGCGGTCTGTGAGGACACCCCGCCGATGGTCTTCAGCGTCGCCTTGCCCTCGTCACTGGTCAGGTAGGTGATCACCGAGCGCAGGTCTTTGAGATCCAGCAGCGGGAGTCCCTGCTGATCGGCCCAATGGAAGATCAGACCGAGCGTCGACTCTTGAGTAGCGTTGAGTCCCAACACCTTCGACAACAGAATCGGACCGAACGCGGAAATCGTGGCGCGCACCGGGACTCCGACGCCCCCGGTGCCCAGCGAGAGGAATTCGACGGGAAACGGCGCACCGGTCCAGCCGTCATCGCCGGTGTCCTTGGCGCGCTGCAGGGTTCGGTCATTGGATTCCCCCGCCCGCGCCAATCCGGACAGGTCACCCTTGACGTCAGCCATCATGACGGGCACCCCGGCGGCGGACAGCTGCTCGGCGATCACCTGCAGCGTCTTGGTCTTGCCGGTCCCGGTGGCTCCGGCAACCAGGCCGTGCCGATTCATCATCGCCAGCGGGATGCGGACCTGTGCCGCCGGATCGACCGCACCATCGACCACGATCGAGCCGAGGTCGAGCGCCTGCCCGGTGGTCGCGTATCCGGCGGCGATCTGCTGGGCAGGGGTCGCTGTCGATTCGCTGGTCATCGGCCGCCTCCGTCGTCGCTCGGGTGATGGCCGCTACGACACTACAAGCCAGCATGGGCTTAGGGTTGAGCGCTGTGCGTGAAGAACTGGTGTGGATCGACTGCGAGATGACCGGGCTCGACCTGCGGACCGACAAGCTCATCGAGATCGCGGCCCTGGTGACCGATGCGGAGCTGAATGTTCTCGGCGAGGGCATCGACGTCGTGATCCACGCCGACGACGAGGCACTGGACGGCATGATCGAGGTGGTGGCCCAGATGCACAGCCGGTCCGGCCTCACCGAGGAAGTCCGCGCGTCGGTCATCGACGTGCCGGCCGCCGAGGAACTGGTCATGGACTACATCCGCTCCCACGTCAAGCAGGCCAAGACCGCACCGCTGGCCGGGAATTCGATCGCCACCGACCGCGGCTTCATCGCCCGGGACATGCCGACGTTGGACAACTACCTGCACTACCGCATGATCGACGTCAGCTCGATCAAGGAGCTCTGCCGGCGCTGGTATCCGCGGATCTACTACGGCCAGCCGGAGAAGGGGTTGGCCCACCGCGCACTGGCCGACATCCGAGAGTCCATCCGCGAGCTGAAGTACTACCGGCGCACCGCGTTCGTGCCCCAGCCGGGGCCTTCGACCAGCGAAATTACCGCTGCGGCCGCCGAGATCGACGAGGTGGGTGGCGCGGATTCGGCTGAAGCGACCGACAACGGCTAGTATCGACGACGCTGCTGCCGCCTCCGGACGGCTCGCGGCAATGGTGGCTGTAGTTCAGTTGGTAGAGCACCAGGTTGTGATCCTGGCTGTCGCGGGTTCGAGTCCCGTCAGCCACCCCTACCAGTCAGGGAGCCGATCGGCTCCCTGACTTTTTTGTGCCACGACCGCGACCGGGAACGGTCGCGTGTCTCCGTGCGTTCACGTGGAGAGGCCCGCCACGGTCCCCTTATCCCCCTACCGTGGCGGGTCTCGTGGCTGCGTATTGCCGATTCGTGAGGATGAGTAACGTCTCAATCGCCGTACCGTTCACTTCCCTGCGCCTCGTCGGTCCACGGCGGCGCGCTCAGATCTACCCCGGACTCGCGTGCGGCCTCGCGCAGACGTGCGATGTAGTGCACGGCCTCGGCGTCGGCCAGCGCTTGTCGGGTGAGGCTGTGCTTCTGCCGGACGTTTTCGGCGGCGATACCCACGACGAACAGGCCGAGGAATGCGCCCCCGCCGTACACATTCCCGAACATCGACCACGTGAGGTACGCCGATACCGCGGTGCCCATGGGCAGCAGGCCGACCACGGCGATGAGCGGGACGCCGGCGGGTTCGATGCTGAGCTTCAACCATCACCTCCGCACCCGACTAGTTACGGCAGCGTAGGTCGGCGGACTAAGAGCGAGCTAATAGTTCACTTATCACGGAGCATGCTTTGTCGGTGGCCTGCGCGAGTCGGGCTTTCAGCACTCACGCGATCGGCTGCGTTCCCCGACTGTTCACGTGCCGTCGCGCCCTGGCAAAGATTGATGATTCAAAAGTTTTCCCACGGGGTATAGACCTGACCAACGGCTTGGCGTCGGGGGGACGCATATCGCGAAGGGACCCGAGGGATGAGTGTTGACGGATTCGCTAAATTCGATGGTTCGCAGCAACTAGCTGCATGGCTCGATCGACTTGACGCGTTCGTCACCGCGCTCGATGCGATCGACGCCGACGATCCCTACAGCTTCTGCGAGGACGCGTGGGACATCTGGGAGAGCGCAGCAATCTCCGATCCCCCGCCGGCCACCGATCCGGCAATGCTTCTCGTGCTGGGGGTAATTGAGGTGTTGGCCGGGGCGATGACGTTGACGGCCCGGGATCGTCACAGCTCGACCACACGCGACGTCCACCCGACGCTCTCTGGGGTCCATGCGTCGCTCATCGACCAGTTGGATGCGGTGCGCAAAGAATGCCAGCGGTGGCAACATGAAGGTTTGCCAGCCCCTGCCGCTGTCAAGGCGAGGAGCGCCGCCGCAATGGCCGGATTGCAGGTTGCCACCAAGTTCGGCAACCAGCTTTCGGCGTAGCGCTGGCAGCACGTCTTTACCGCCGCCCACACCGGACAAGTGTCCACTCTGACCAGCGGATCGATTCCCTCCCTCGCGTGCCTCACAAGCGCTCATCTGCTCATTCAAGGCGACGAAACGGTAGCGATTTCGTCTGTTCGTCGCAGTTAAGCGCGATAATTATTCGCACATGAGTTACCGTCGAGTAATCACTGCACCACTTAGCTGGGGGAGGGTTGCAGGATGGACGGCCTCGACACGATCACCGACTCTGGGGACTTCGCGGCCGACGCCCCGCAGCTGAGCGTCTGGACAGACCGACTCGACGCCTTCCGCGCCACCCTCGGCGCGATCGACGCCGATGATCCCTTCGATTACTGCGCCGATGCCTGGGAGATCTGGCAGGGCGCCGCGGCCGCCGATCCCCCACCGGCGGGCGACCCAGCCGTCTTGGTCGTCCTCGGCGCCCTTCAGGCATTGGCACATGCGATGACGTCGGTGACGCTCGATTACTACCGCACGGCGGACGTCCGCGACCGGATGACCCTCTCGGCGGTGCACGCCTCGCTCAAGCACTGCCTGGCCGCGCTGCGGCGGGAGTGCGGGCGCTGGCTCGACGGGGGCGCCCCACCGGCCGACGAGATCACGGCTCGCAGCAGCGAGCTGATGGCCAGCCTGCAGGCGTCCGGCGCGCGGCCGACGAACGACACCGGCATCATGTTCGACAAGGTGTGTGCACTCACCGACACCGAGAACCGACGGTACCGCGAGGCATACGACCGACTGCGCACGATGGTGAACCGAGATTTGTTGCAGCACATCATCATTGAGAGCGACACCCTGTCAGATGTGGTAACCGGGATCGTGCTCGATCTGCAGACCACCCACGGGTCGACGTTCGACGAGGGCATCACCGCGGAGCGCCGTCGCACAATCGGAGCGGCGTTGTCCTCGGTCACCGGCGCGCTGCACAGGCACCGTGAGCAATCGGTCGCAAACGCGGTGAAAGCCTTCGGCCACAACAGCGTCCAGGCCACGGCGGTCAGCGCACTGTTCGACGACCTGAAGCAATCATCGTTCGACTACCGCTGGCTGAGCCAGCTGCACGACTGGCTGCAGCACGACGACGCTGATGCACTGCGGTTTCAGTTCACCGCCCGTCGGCTCGGCGAGCCGCACGTGGACGTCCACCTCGACCGCCGGAAGATGGCGGAGTGCGCGAATCAGCCGGGCCGGACGTGGCTTGCGCCCGACGAGCTGGCGGTGATGACCCGCGATCCGAGCGTGCTGGACATGGTCAAAGCGATCCAGCCGAAGATGAATGCCGTACAGGCGCAGATCGACACGATCATGTACCCGACCGTCGCGGAAGATGTTGCGGCCGTCAAAGAATTGATCGGCCGCTTCGGCGGTCAACGAGGCTTGGACGCGGTGAAATCCGCGCCCGGGTCCATCCACGAACCATGGACTCCCCCGCACCTGTCACCGCGCGTGCTGTCGTTCGTCCGAACCTTCGACGAGCGTCGCTAAGCGTTGGCGTTGCCGGCTTTCCACTGCTCCCACGGGATGTTCCAGTCGCCGAGTCCCTCGGTGCCCGGCAATGTCGAACCGACGGTGTTGCGGACTTCGACGATGTCCCCGCGCTTGGTGTTGTCGTAGAACCACCGCGCGTTGCTCGGGCTGGCGTTCAGGCAGCCGTGGCTGGTGTTGGAATACCCCTGCGCTCCCACCGACCACGGCGCGGAGTGGACGTAGATGCCGCTGTAGGACATCTGGGTGGCCCAATCCACTTCGGTGCGATAGCCGTTGGGCGAGTTGGACGGAACACCATACGTCGACGAATCCATGATCATGTGGGACAGCCGGTCGCCGACGATGTAGACGCCGTTGTTGGTCGGCGTGCTGTTCTTGCCCATCGAGATCGGGATGGTCTTGACGACCTCGCCGTTGCGCCGGACGGTCAGCTGTTTGGTGTTGTCGTCGGCGGTCGCGATCACCTCGTCACCGATGGTGAAGCGCGACGACAGGTTCTGCTGGCCGAACAGCCCATCACCGAGATCGACCCCGTAGGTGTTGGCCTGAACGTCGACGGTGGTGCCCGGCTTCCAGTAGTTCTGCGGGCGCCAGCGCACCTCACGGTCGTTCAGCCAGTAGAAGGCGCCCTCGACGGGCGGGTTGGTGGTCACCTTGATCGCGCGCTCGGCCGCCAGGCGGTTCGGGATGTTCTCATCGAAGCGCACCGCGATCGGCTGACCGACGCCGACGACCTCGCCGTCGCCCGGCAGCAGGTACGGCATGGTCAGGTTTTCCGGGGATTGCGTCTCGAAGGTCAGTTTTTCGGTCGTCACGCCGCCGAGGCCCAGTGACTGAGCGCTCAGCGTGTAGCTCTTGTTGTAGCCCAGCGGTTCGCTGGTCGACCACGTGACGCCGTCCGGGCTCAGCGTGCCGGCCACCTGCTTGCCGGACTCGTTGACCATCGTCACCGACCCGAGCACCCCGCCGGTGGCGCTGACCGTGACCGGGCGGTCGAGCGGCACGTCGACCGCGCCATCCTTGACCGACACCGTCAGCTGCGGAACGAGCAGGTCGCCGTAGGGCGTGCCCTTGTCCGCGATGACCTTCACCGGGGCGGGAGCCGGGTCATTGCTACTGCACCCGCTGAGACCGATCAGCAGGGCGGGAATGATTGCCAACGCTGCAAGCCGGGTCCGAGACCGCGGCCGGTTCACCGTGCCGACCTGCCACATACCGCCCTCAATCGTGCTAGCTGTGCGAACGCTGGGAATGATTGGCAATAGTCTAAGGGAATCTGCGGCTTGGTGACGACCACGCAGATCAGCGGCTCGACTCGGGCCACCAGCCGGATTTCATGTTCGGTAGTGGTGTTTGTTATTGTCGCTCACGCGGTTCACGCGCCGTTAGCTCAGTTGGTAGAGCAGCTGACTCTTAATCAGCGGGTCCGGGGTTCGAAACCCTGACGGCGCACTTCAGAACGAAAACCCTGCCTCGGCGGGGTTTTCGTCGTTTCGCCCCGCTCACTTCGGATGAAGAACGGGCGTCTTGGATGCAACGCGAACGTCGACACTGAAGTACTGAATGCTCGGCGCTTCGGCGACGATGATCTCCCTGAGCCGCGCGAACACCTTGTCCAGCGCCTCCAGCGCGTCGGTCTCCCCCGGCACTATCGACACACTGATGTCGAACCAGTGGCCACCGTATCGGGTGATTCCATGCGCGAAGCCCGGAAGCTCGCTGTGCTCCTCGGGGTCCCAGGAAACGACTTCAACTGCCTTATCGGTCATGCCTCTATCTTCATGAGGGCCTCCGGCCGGGTTAAGGGACTTTCGCCCTCCAACTCGTGCAACTGGTCGTCAACACCACCCGCCGGCCGTTTGCAGCGACTTCACAGAATGGCCTCCGCGTACCGCGCGTGGGTGACAGAATTGGCCTCGCCGTCAGTTGACTGACCACCGTCCCGGGGGGCACCCATGGTGCACGCCAAATACGTTGTGCGCATTGGCATCATCGCCGCCGCGCTGATCTTCGGTTGGGCGCTGCTGTCCTCGCCCGGTGTCGCGGTCGCCGACAGCACCTCTGACTCCGGCTCGACGGCGTCGCACGCACCCCGGACCGGTCGGGCTGCGCCGCGACCTCGACCGCAATCCGCCGCCACCGCCCGCAAGATGCCCGCCGCTTCGGCGCAGACGGCCGCGTCCACGACCCCCCGCATACAGCCCGCCAACGCCAGGCCGGTCGCGACAGCCAGATCGGCCAACTCGATCATTTCGGACGTCACCGCGTGTGCCTGCAACCTCCTCAAGACGGTGGCGACCTACGGCGCGCTCTTCGTGTCCGACCTTCGGCCGCCGAACATTCCGCCGCCGCCACCGGATCCGTTCGGCGCATGGGCAGTGCTGGGCTGGGTGCGCAAACAAGCCGAGGACGCCGTCGAGCAGATCGCCGCGCAGCCCGTGGTCAAGCAGGTGGTGCGGGCGGTGGAACGCCTCGCCGAACGGACCTACGACGCGATCATGGCGTGCGGGACGACGCCCAACGGTGCGCCTGTATTCGAGCGCACACCAATCGCATCGGGTCTGTCCACTCCCACCGACTTCGTCGTCCTACCCGACGGTCGCATCCTGATCACCGAAAAAGCCGGCGCGATCCGGGTGTACCAGAACGGCGCGCTGAGCCCCGACCCACTCCTGGTCCTGCCGACGCGCACCGAGGGCGAACGCGGACTGCTCGGTATCGCGGCCGACCCGCACTTCGCCGACAACGGCTATGTCTACGTCGCGTACACCACCACCGACGCGCATTACCAGCTGTCCCGGTACACCGTGACCGCTGAGGGCATCGACCCCAACTCGGTACTGCCGCTGTTCCGTTCGGTCGACGAGGAGGCCAACAACCATCAGGGCGGCGAGTTGACGTTCGGGCCCGACGGCAAGCTGTACTGGGGCATCGGTGACAACACCGTCGGCGCCAACGCCCAAGACCTGTCCAATATCCACGGCAAGATCTTGCGGTTGAACCCGACGGATGGCTCTGCACCGCAGGACAATCCGTTCGTCAACACCGCGGGGGCCGTGCCGCAGATCTGGGCCTACGGCCTGCGAAACCCGTTCCGTATCGCGTTCACCCCCGACGGCGGGCTGCTGGCCGGCGACGTCGGCAACAACGCCGTGGAAGAGCTGGACCTCATCACCAAAGGCGGCAACTACGGCTGGCCGAACGCCGAAGGCACCTGCGCCAGTTGCACTTCCATCAATCCGATCTACACCTACGACCACTCCACCGGGAACGCGGCCATCACCTCGGTGCTGCTGTATACGGGTGACGCCTTCGGTCCGAGCTTCCAGAACACGGTGTTCATCGCCGACTACATTCGCGGTTGGATCAAGGTGCTGTCGTTCAATTCGACCTACTCGACACTGCTGGGCGTGAGGAGCTTCGACAACACGGCGGGCAGCACCGTCAAGCTGGCTCAAGGACCTGACGGCACCATCTACCAGCTGACGATCTTCCCGGGCGAGCTATCCATTCTGAGTCCTGCTGGCTAGCGTCTAGATTCATGCCTGATCTGGCGACGCTCTTCGCCGACATCGTCGGACCGACCCATCTGCTGACCGGTGACGCCATCAGCGACGACTACGGCCACGACGAGGCGTTGACGATCCCGCCTCAACGCCCCGCCTATCTCGCGAAGCCGGCCTCCGCCGAGGAAGTCGCCGCGCTGCTGAAGACCGCGACCGAACACCGTGTCCCGGTCACCGCCCGCGGATCGGGGTGCGGCCTGTCCGGTGCGGCACAACCGGTGGCCGACGGCGTGCTGATCTCGTTCGAGCGGATGAACGCGATCCTGGAGATCGACACCGACAATCACGTCGCGGTGGTCCAGCCCGGCGTCACGCTGACCGAACTCGATGCCGAGACCGCCCGGGTGGGATTGAGCTACACGGTCTACCCCGGCGAGCTGTCCTCCAGCGTCGGCGGCAACGTCGGGACCAACGCAGGCGGCATGCGGGCCGTGAAGTACGGCGTCACCCGCCACAACGTGCTCGGCCTGCAGGCCGTCCTGCCCACCGGCGAGATCATCCGCACCGGCGGCAAGATGTCGAAGATCTCCACCGGATACGACCTCACCCAGCTGATCATCGGCTCCGAGGGCACGCTCGCCTTGGCGACCGAGGTCACCGTCAAACTGGTACCCCGGTTGGCGCACAGCGCGACCGTGCTGGCTCCGTTCGACGACTTCGACCAGGTCATGGCCGCCGTGCCGAAGCTCATCTCGAGCGGACTGAACCCCACGATCGTCGAGTACATCGACAACATCGTGATGGCCGCGATCGTCAACGCCGAGAAACTGGAACTGGGCATCCCCGAGCAGATCCGCGACACGTGTGCGGCCTACCTGGTCGTCGCTCTGGAGAACAACCACACCGATCGTCTCGACGAGGACGCCGCGACGCTGGGCGGGCTGCTCAGCGACTGGGGCGCGCTGGATGCCTATGTGCTACAGGGCAATTCGGCTCGCCGATTGATCGTGGCCCGGGAGAACGTGTTCTGGACGGCCAAGGCGATCGGCGCCGACGACATCATCGACGTCGTGGTTCCCCGAGCGTCGATGCCGGAGTTCCTGCGCCGGGCCCGCGACATCGCCCTGGCCGAGGGCATCGGCATGAGCGGGTGCGGGCATGCCGGCGACGGCAATGTGCACGGCGTGCTGTTCTGCAAGGACCGGAAGCTCCGCAAGAAGCTGCTCACCGACATCTTCGCTTTTGCTATGTCACTGGGCGGTGCGATCTCCGGTGAACATGGCGTCGGGCGGGCCAAAGCCGACTATTTCTGCGAGCTGGAGGATCCGGCCAAGCTGGCGTTGATGCAGCGGATCAAGCACAGCTTCGACCCGGCCGGCATCCTCAACCCGGGCGTCGTTTTCGTCTAACCGCATCCCTTGACCGGTGTTCGCCGGGGCTGCTAAACATGGCACCACCCGAGAGTTTGAGCGATCGCTCAGCACCCGACGAGCCACGACTGGGGATGGACATGGCGATTGCGAATGACACCGTCTACTACGACCCCTACGACGTCGACATCGTCGCCAACCCGTATCCGGTGTACGCCCGCCTGCGCGACGAAGCGCCGATCTACCACAACGAGCGCTATGACTTCTGGACGCTGTCGCGGCACTCCGACGTCGAGGCCGCGCTGTCGAACTGGGAGACGTTCTCCAACAGCCGCAGCGACATCCTCGAGCTGATCAAGTCGGACTTCGACATGCCCGGCGGCGTGATGATGTTCCAGGATCCGCCCGCCCACACCCAACTGCGGGGCCTCATGTCGCGGGTGTTCACTCCTCGGCGGATGGCCGAGATCGAAGACCAGATCCGGCGGTACTGCGTCGGCTGCCTTGATCCGCTGGTCGGCTCCGGCGGCTTCGACATCATCGCCGAGCTGGCCTCGATGATGCCGATGCGGGTGATCGGCATGCTGCTGGGAATCCCAGAGTCCGAACAGGTTTCGGTACGCGATGCCAACGACGCCAACCTGCGCACCAAACCCGGCACCCCGATGAAAGTCGCCGATCCCGACCGCATCGCCGACGGCCGGATCTACGCCGACTACGTCGAGTGGCGCTCGCACAACCCGTCCGATGATCTGATGACCGCGCTGCTCAACGTCGAATTCACCGACGACGACGGCGTCACCCGCAAGCTGACCCGTAAAGAGGTGCTGCACTACACCCAAGTGGTGGCGGGCGCCGGTAACGAGACCACGGGCCGGCTGATCGGCTGGCTGGCCAAGGTGCTCGCCGAGCACCCCGACCAACGCCGCGACGTACTCAACGACCGCTCGTTGCTGAACCGCACGATCGACGAGACCCTGCGCTTCGAACCGACCGGGCCCCACGTCGGGCGCTACGTCATCGCCGACTTCGAGTGCTACGGCACGACGGTGCCCGCCGGCAGCGCGATGCTCCTGCTGTTCGGGGCCGCCAACCGCGATCCGCGGCGCTACGACAACCCTGATGTGTTCAACATCCACCGCGAGACGATCAGCCACCTCACGTTCGGCAAGGGCGTGCACTACTGCCTCGGCGCGAACCTGGCGCGCCTCGAAGGGCGGGTGGCACTCGACGAGTTGCTCAACCGCTTCCCCGAATGGGACATCGATTACGCAGGCGCCAAGCTCGCGCCGACCTCGACCGTGCGGGGCTGGGAGCGGCTGCCAATCGTGCTGCCCTGATCCGATTTGCGAAGTTGCCGGGCGCTTCGCGGACAGCGGGTGGCATCGGCTGTGAGATGCATCGCTGTGAATCTGCTGGGCAAAATCTCAAGGCAGCTGATTGACCAGCGCGAATACCCGTAAATAGATAACCGGCAGCGCCGTCACGGACGAAAAGTACCGCTTTGTGCTGCACTTATTCGGAACACGGTGTTATAGTCGGCGTTAGCTGCACTGACCAGCAGTCGCCAACGGACACACCGTCCAGTGACGAAGTGAGGACTTAGCCGCATGAAGCCGGAAAACCTCGTTCCCCACCACCAGGGCGAGGTAGCTCCGCAGGCACCCGCACCGGTGACGCCGTTGCACGTGCACAGCTGCGGCCGGCTCGGTCTGACGGCTAATCCCCCCGGTTTCCGCCGCTCGTTCGGCGATTGGCTGCGCCGCCGCTAGTCGCGGTCGACAACCCGGCCCGGATTCACCCACGACGCGGCCGCCCCGATCACCATCATCACCGCCGCGGCGATGAACACCACCGTCAAACCCGCGTGGAACGGTCCCGAAATCAGATGCGGGAAGAACTCCTTGCCGGTCAGCACCGAGGCGTTGACCCCCGGCTGATGCACCGTGTCACCCATGAGCTCGCCGATCGGGTTGTACCCGAGGAACGCCGCGAACAGGCTGCCCACGGGCGGCAGCTCCGCGATGCGGTGCGCCTCGGCCATCGAGACGCCCTGCTGCTGAAGCCCGGTGCTCAAGGTGCCCGGCAGCGTCTTGGCCAGACCGGCGATCATCAGCGAGAAGAAGATGCCGATCGACAGCGACATCCCGGCGTTGGTGAATGTCGCCCGAATCCCGGAGGCGGCACCCCGCTCCGAGGCCGGCACGCTGGACATGATTGCCGCGGTGTTCGGCGAGGTGAAGATGCCGCCACCCAAGCCGTTGAGGAAGACCAGCAGACCGAAGACCCAGAAGCTGAAGTTCACCGGAATGACCATCAGCGCAAGGAAAGTCGCGGCCATCAACAACATCCCGCCGATGGCGAACGGTCGTGAACCGAATTTGTCGGACAGCGTCCCCGATAGCGGACCGGCCACCAGGAAGCCGAGCGTCATCGGCAGCAGATAGATGCCCGACCACAAGGGCGTCGACTCAAAGCTGTAGCCGTGCAACGGCAACCAGATGCCCTGCAGCCAGATGATGAGCATGAACTGCAGTCCCCCGCGCCCGACCGCGGCCATCAGGCCGGCGAGGTTGCCGAGGGCAAACGGCTTGGATGTGAACAAGCGGATGTCGAGCATCGGTGCGCGCACCCGGAGTTCGACGAGGCAGAGCACGGCCAACAGCAGCACACCCGTGCCGATCGCGCCGAGCACCCAGGGATTGGTCCAGCCGGTGGGGTGCCCGCCGTAGGGCTGGATGCCGTAGGTGATGCCGGCGAGCAGCACGGTGAATCCCACCGCGAACAGCGCCGTGCCGGACCAATCCAGTCGCGCCGGGGTGCGCACCCCGACCTCCACCAAAGACCGGAAACTCCACAGAGTTCCGGCCAGTCCAAGCGGTACACCGACCCAGAAGACCGCCCGCCAATCCCACTGCGACAACAGCCCGCCGATCAGCAGGCCCAGGAACTGCCCGGCGATTGCGGCGACCTGGTTGACACCGAGCGCCATGCCCCGCTGGCGGCTGGGAAAGGCGTCGGTGAGGATCGCCGCCGAGCACGCCATCAGCATCGCCCCGCCGACACCCTGGACCACCCGCCAGCCGATCAGCCAGACCGCGCCGCCGGTGAGGTGAAACGGGTCGAACGACAAGGCAATCGCCGCGATCGTGAACACCACGAAGCCGAGGGTGTAGATCCGGACGCGGCCGAAGATGTCACCCAGGCGACCCAGCGGCACCACCAGCACGGCGGTCGCGACGAGATATCCCATCAGCATCCACAGCAGGTAGCCGACATTGCCCGGCGCCAGCGGGTTGAGCCCGATGCCGCGGAAGATTGCCGGCAGTGAGATCAACACGATCGAGGAATTGATCGAGGCCAACAGCGCGCCGAGCGTGGTGTTGGACAGCGCCACCCATTTGTACCGGGGATGCTCTTGGTCCATCCGCTGGCGGCGGCGTGCAGTCTCGGCAACCGCCTCGTGCTTCGTATCGGCGACCGGCGCATCGGTCATCAGGTCTGTGCTTGTCACTGTCGACTTCCCTTCGGCTCCGATCCAGGGATAGCCAAAACATTCGTTAACTATGTAAATGACTTCCTGTGTATTCGCCCACGGGCATGAACCGGTTAACTCCGGGGTAAATCAGGGCCGTGACCAACAGCGGAATCACCTCGGAAGCCCGGCTGAACCGACCGTTGTTGCAAGAACTGCTATCGGCGTACGGCCCGGTCGGCCAGGAAGACGCCGTACGCGACATCGGCCGCCGCGAACTCGAGCCGCTGGTGGATGAGGTGTGGATCGACGAGGCCGGCAACCTCGTCGGCCTGGTGCGTGGCACCGGCGAGGACGACGACCTCGGCCCGATCCGAGTGATGGCCCACCTCGACGAGCTGTCCATGCTCGTGAAGCGGGTGGAGTCCGACGGATCGCTGCATGTGACCCAGCTGGGCACGATGTATCCGGGGAACTTCGGGCTCGGGCCCGTCGCGGTGCTGGGCAACCACCAGATGATCCCCGGTGTGCTGACGTTGGGCTCCGAGCACACCACCCAGGAGAGCCAGCGGATCTGGGAGACCAAACCCGACCAGGGCGACAAATCCCTGGACTGGAGTCACGTCTACGTGTTCACCGGCCGCACCACCGAGGAACTCACCGCCGCCGGTGTGCGTCCGGGCACCCGGGTGTGCGTCGACGGCGGCAAGCGCCTCCTGTTCGAGGTCGGCAAGTTCCTGGGCTGCTACTTCATGGATGACCGCGCCTGCCTGACCGCAATGCTGGAGACTGCCCGACTCCTCTGTGAGGGCGAGCGACGGCCCGCGCGTGACATCTACTTCGTGGCCACGGTCAGCGAAGAGATCGGTGGCATCGGCGGCACCTACGCCAGCCGCACACTGCCCGGCGAGATCACCCTGGCCCTCGAAGTCGGCCCCACCGAGCAGGAGTACTCGACATCGGTCACCGGTGGCCCGATCGTCGGCTACAGCGACCAGCAGAGCGTCTACGACAAGTCGGTCGCCGACCGGCTGATGGACATCGCCACCGAGCTCGGCCTCTCCCCGCAGGCCGCCGTGTTGGGAGCCTTCGAATCCGATGCCTCGCACTCACTTTCGGCCGGCCAGACCGCACGGGCAGGGCTGCTGTGCCTACCAACGTTGAGCACGCACGGCTATGAGGTCGTCGCCGTCGACGCGATCCCGGCGATGTCCGAGGTGCTGCTCACCTTCCTGCTCGACACACGAATTCCGGGGAGCCGACGATGACCGCAGGCGCACAGACCAAGACGATCACCACCAATGTCCCCGCGCGGCTGGATCGACTGCCCTGGTCGAGGTTTCACTGGCGAGTCGTCATCGGCCTGGGATCGGCGTGGGTGCTCGACGGCCTCGAAGTCACCATGGTCGGCAATGTCTCCGCGCGCCTGACCGAACCCGGCAGCGGGTTGGCCATCACCGCCGGGCAGATCGGCATCGCGGCCGCGATCTACGTCGTCGGCGCCTGTGTGGGCGCGCTGGTGTTCGGTCAGCTCACCGACCGATTCGGCCGCAAGAAACTCTTCCTGCTCACACTCGGGCTGTACCTGGCGGCCACGGTCGCCACCGCGTTCTCGTTTGCACCTTGGTATTTCTTCCTCACCCGCTTCCTCACCGGGGCCGGCATCGGCGGTGAATACGCAGCGGTCAATTCGGCTGTGGACGAACTGATTCCGGCGCGCAACCGCGGCCGGGTCGACCTGGCGATCAACGGGTCCTACTGGCTGGGTGCAGCGTTGGGCGCCGCGGGCTCACTGGTCCTGCTCAACGGGGACTGGCTACCGCTGAACCTCGGCTGGCGACTAGCCTTCGGCATCGGCGCCACGTTCGGTCTGGTGGTGCTGCTGGTCCGGCGCAACGTTCCGGAAAGCCCGCGATGGCTGTTCATCCACGGCCGCGAGGAGGAGGCCGAGCGCATCGTCGACGAGATCGAACGCGATGTCGTCGAGCGCACCGGCGCGGATCTCCATGAGCCGGACCGCGAACTGACCATCCATCAACGCCACACCATCGGCTTCCGCGAGATCGCCCATGTGGCGTTCACCCGCTACCCGAAGCGCGCGGTCCTCGGCCTCGCCTTGTTCGTCGGCCAGGCGTTCCTGTACAACGCCGTCACGTTCAACCTCGGCACCCTGCTCAACAGCTTCTACGGTGTCTCATCCGGAATCGTGCCGGCGTTCTTCATCGTCTGGGCTGCAGGCAATTTCACCGGGCCACTGATCCTGGGGCGGTTGTTCGACACCGTCGGGCGCAAACCGATGATCGCGCTGTCCTATCTCGGATCGGCGGCGATCACCGTCGTTCTCACGGCAGTGTTCGTCGCGCAGACCGGCGGCTTATGGGGCTTCATGGCCGTACTCGTGGTCACCTTCTTCCTGGCCTCGTCGGGGGCGAGCGCGGCATATCTGACGGTCAGCGAGATTTTTCCGATGGAGACCCGCGCGTTGGCCATCGCGTTCTTCTATGCCGTCGGGACCGCGATCGGTGGGATCACCGGTCCGTTGCTGTTCGGCCAGCTGATCGGGTCGGGTGAGCGGGGGCTGGTGGCCGTGGCGTTCCTGATCGGCGCGGTGGTCATGGCGATCGGCGGGCTGGTCGAACTCGTCTGGGGTGTGAACGCGGAGGGTCGTCAACTCGAGGACATCGCCGCACCACTGACGTCCGCCGATGAGGCGAAGCCGTGAGCGCCGCCTGCCGGGTCCTGGGCCACAGGATCGCCTTTGTCGCCGACGGTCCGGTGCTGCGCTGGTCATGCGAAAGAGACTGCGGCACAGCGGGTCACAAGACCTACACGAGTGCCGCCGATGCCGATCGCTACGCGACGGCGTTCAATCGGCGCGACAGTGACGCGATCGGCAAGCGCGCGCCGTTGATCGGGCTGTTGCCACTGCGGCTGTGGCGGATGTTACGACGGAACTAACCGTTACGGATGCGGCGCACCACCACGATGATGGTCACCACGCTGACGCCGGCCAGCGCCGCGGCCACCGGAGGCTTCTTGACGAAGCGCAGCACCGCGGCCTTGACGTCGTCGGCGATGCGCTGCGGGTTGGCGCGCTCGGCCAGCGAGTCCACCGTGACCGCCAGCCGGTCACGCGCCTGGTCGATCTCGGCCTTGATGACCTCGGGGTCCCGGTCCGCCACTTCAGTCCTCCAAACTGCCGCCCTGCCGAACTACCCTAGATCAACCCGGGCTAACCCCGATGCACCGGTAGATGAAGGGATCACTAGGTGACCGAGACAGCACGCCTCCAAGTTGGCGACAAAGCACCGGCGTTCAGCCTGCTCGACGCCGAGGGAAAGACCGTGAAGCTGTCCGACTTCAAAGGCCGCAAGGTGATCGTGTACTTCTACCCGGCCGCGATGACCCCCGGCTGCACCAAACAGGCCTGCGACTTCCGGGACAGCCTGGCCGAGCTCAACGGCGCAGGCATCGACGTCGTCGGGATCTCCCCCGACAAGCCCGAGAAGCTGGCCAAGTTCACCGAGCGCGACGAGCTGACGTTCCCGCTGCTGTCGGATCCCGACAAGAAGGTCCTCACCGAGTGGGGCGCCTACGGGGAGAAGAAGATGTACGGCAAGACCGTGCAGGGCGTCATCCGGTCGACGTTCGTGGTCGACGCCAACGGCAAGATCGAGGTGGCCCAGTACAACGTCAAGGCCACCGGTCACGTCGCCAAGCTGCGCCGCGATATCTCGGTCTAATCCTTCGATAATGTGGCGCTCTCTTGGTTCGATACCGGCATGACCGAAGGTAGCGACGCGACGTCAGGGCCCACCAAGAGCGTGTGGAGCGACGGCGATTTAGACCAGATGTTCTGGCACGACGCGACCGTTCACGCGATTGCGTTTCATGCCGAGGGGCCACCGGGGAGCTACGTGTCGCGGCTCCTGATCGACCTCGACTACATCGTTGCTTGGCCACCGGCAGAGTCAAAGGTGTGCTCACCGTTCTACGTCGCCCCTGCCACGCTGGTCTTCGACGACGTGTATGACATCGATGGTCAGATCAGCAGCCCGAGTGCTGGCCTGACGATCGATCGAGTACTCCGATCGCCGGCCGATGATCGATTGCCCCACCTGGCGGCTTGGCACATCGAAGGCCACGAGTTCGATCTGAAGTTTCGCGCGTCGGGTTACCGCCTCTACCTCCGACAGCCACCGACCCTCATCGATCGGCAGGAGTTGTCCACTGCCGAGCGGGGGGGCTGCGCTTTCACGGAAGTCGGTTATGACCCCTCGGTCTAACGTTCGCCCAGCTTTTCCAACAGCAGCGCCTCGGTGGTGGCGGCCCGCTCCAACACCCCGAGGTGCAGACTCTCGTTGATGCTGTGCGCCTGGGTACCGGGGTCCTCCACGCCGGTGACCAGGATCGTGGCGTCGGGGAACGCGGTGGCGAACTCGGCGATGAACGGGATCGAGCCGCCCATGCCCATGTCGACGACGTCGGTGCCCCAGGCCTCCCGGAAGGCGGCCCGCGCTGCGTCGTACACCGGGCCGCTGGCGTCGATCGCGTACGGCTGGCCGACATCGCCTGGGATGACGCTGACGTGCGCACCCCACGGGGCATGCTGCTCGAGGTGGCGGCGCAGCGCATGCAGATGAGCGGCCGCGTCCCCGCCGGGTGGCACCCGCATGCTGACCTTCGCACGGGCGCGCGGGATCAGGGTGTTCGACGCCTTCGCGACCGGTGTGGTGTCGATGCCGATCACGGTGATCGCCGGCTTGGCCCACATGCGCTGTGCCACACTGCCCGAGCCGATCTCCCGCACCCCGTCGAGCAGTCCGGATTCGGTGCGCACCCACTGCGGTCCGCGGTCGACGTCGGCAGCAGTCGATTCGTGCAGGCCCTGCACGGCAACGTTGCCGTCGTCGTCGTGCAGGCTGGCCAGCAGACGCACCAGAACAGTGAGCGCATCGGGCACGACGCCGCCCCAGAGCCCCGAGTGCAGGCCGTGGTCCAGGGTGGCAACCTCCACCACGCAGTCGGCCAGACCGCGCAATGACACTGTCAGGGCCGGGATTTCGGCGGTCCAGTTGTCCGAGTCGGCGATCACGATGACGTCGGCGGCCAGCTTGTGTTTGTGGGCGGCCAGCAACGCGCCGAGCGACGGTGAACCGGACTCCTCCTCCCCCTCGACGAACACCGTCACCCCGACCGGCGGATTGCCGTTGTGCGCACGGAACGCCGCCAGGTGGGTGGCGATGCCGGCCTTGTCGTCGGCGGTGCCGCGGCCGTACAGGCGGCCGTCCCGCTCGGTCGGTTCGAAGGGGTCCGAATCCCATTGCGACGGTTCACCTTCGGGCTGGACATCGTGATGGGCGTACAGCAGTACGGTCGGCGCACCGGGCGGCGCGGGATGGTGCGCGATCACCGCGGGCGCACCACCCTCGGCGACGATCTCGACCTGTTCGAACCCGGCGCCGCTCAGCAGATCGGCGACCGCTTGTGCGCTGCGGTGCACCTCGTCGCGCCGGGCCGGGTCGGCCCACACCGACTGGATGCGGACCAGATCCTCGAGATCGGCCCGCACCGAGGGCAGCACCGCCTGCACGCGTTCGACGAGATCGCTCATAAGAGACGACGTTAGCCGCAGTGGTCTGCGGACGTTGACAGGCAAGCAACAGCTTGCCTATTGTCCGAGAGGTGGGCGACGTCTTCAAGGCCTTGGCGGACCCCACGCGCCGGACGATCCTCGACGAGCTGACCGACCGAAACGGCCAGACGCTCTTCGAGATCTGCGCCCGGCTGGCGACCAAGCACGGGTTGGGCTCGTCACGGCAGGCGATTTCGCAGCACCTCGAGGTTCTCGAGGCCGCGGGTCTGGTCGAGACGAAGCGTTCAGGTCGCTTCAAGTACCACTACATCAACACCGCACCGATCGAGCCGATCGTCGAGCGGTGGCTGAAGAAAGCCGAGGAATGACGGTGCGAATCAATCTGACCAGTGTGCTCGTCGACGACCAGGACAAGGCGCTGAAGTTCTACACCGAGGTCCTCGGGTTCACGACCAAGCACGACATCCCGATGGGCGAGCACCGCTGGATCACCGTGGTATCGCCGGACGACCCGGATGGCACCGAACTCGTCCTGGAACCCGACAGCCATCCCGCGGTGAGACCGTTCAAAGAGGCATTGGCCTCCGACGGAATCCCGTTCACCTCGTTCGCCGTCGACGACGTCGCGGCGGAATTCGCCCGGCTGCAGGCGCTCGGGGTGCGATTCACCCAGGAGCCCGTCGACATGGGGCCGGTCACCACTGCGGTCCTCGACGACACCTGTGGCAACCTGATCCAGATCGCCCACCAGGCCGGCTGAGCGCTAGGCCGTCTCCAGGATGGCCACCGCCGCAGCGGTGTCCCCCTCGTGGGTCAGCGACACGTGGATGGTGACCTCGGCCAGATGCTTGGCGATGTCACCGGTGAGCCGAACCTTCGGCCGGCCCCACATATCGGTGATCACCTCGATATCGCGGTGAATGCCTTCCGGCAGCACCGGACGCTGCGCGAACCGCGACCCCGACCACGCCTTGATGACGGCCTCCTTGGCGGCCCACCGAGCCGCCAGGTGCCGCGCCGCCACCGAACTCTTGTCGGCGGCGTCGCGGCGCTCACCTGGCGTGAACGTCTCGGCGAACACCGTTCCCGGCTGGTCGACCTGCTCGGCGAAATCGGGAATGGAGACCACATCGATCCCCACTCCGACTATTGCCACGCCGCGACTTTATCGCACGTAGGCATCGTCATCGCCGAGGCGTGATGCCGGATCGAGCAGCATCGCCGCCTCCTGGCGCTTCTCCGGCTCGTCGTGGTTGAACCGGCGATCGGCGGGCTTCTCGTACATCGGCCGTCCGCCGGCGATGGCCGAAGCCAGTCGACGCTGACCGGCCAGCACCCGCTCGTGCGCCCGCTTGGTGTAGTCCGCCCGCTCCTGCTCGCTCAGCGACGCCAGGAACGCCTGCGGGTGCACCAGCGCGATCAGACCCGACACGTGACCGAAGCCGAGGCTGGTGACCAGACCCGCCTTCAGCGGGAACTTGTCGCCCAGGCGCAGGGTCTCCCGGGGCCACACGAAGTGCCCGGAGGTGGCCAGCTCGTCGTCGACGCAGTCCAGGCTGCGGTTCGGCGGGATGACGCCGTCGCGCAGGATCTGGCAGAGCCCCATCATCTGGAAGACCGCCGCGCCGCCCTTGGCGTGCCCGGTCAGGCTCTTCTGGCTGACGATGAACAGCGGATTCCCCGGGGCACGGCCCATCGAGTCGGCGAGCCGCTCGTGCAGCTCGGTCTCGTTGGGATCGTTGGCCAGCGTCGAGGTGTCGTGCTTGGAGATCACCGCGATGTCGTCGGCGCCGACGCCCAGTTTGGCCAGCGAACGGGCCAGCTGTGAATCCTTGCCGCCGCGACCGGCACCCAGCGCGCCGAGCCCGGGAGCCGGGATCGAGGTGTGCACACCGTCGCCGAAGCTCTGGGCGTAACCCACCACCGCCAGCACCGGCAGACCCATCTTCAGCGCCAGATCACCGCGCGCCAGCAGGATGGTGCCACCGCCCTGAGCTTCCAGGAAGCCCAGCCGGCGACGATCGTTGGCGCGGGAGAACTTCGCGTCGCTGATGCCCTTGGCCCGCATCATCTGGGTGTCGGCCGTGGCCGCCATGTCACCGAAGCCGATCACGGCCTCCAGCGTCATGTCGTCGAAGCCACCGGTGACCACCAGTTCGGCCTTGCCGAGGCGGATCTTGTCCATGCCCTCCTCGACCGACACCGCCGCGGTGGCGCACGCGCCGACCGGGTGGATCATCGAGCCGTAGCTGCCCACGTAGGACTGGATGACATGCGCGGCAACGACGTTCGGCAGGACCTCCTGCAGGATGTCGTTCGGCTTGGCCTTACCCATCAGGTTGCCGTGGTACATCGTCTGCATCGACGTCATACCGCCCATGCCGGTGCCCTGCGTGGAGGCCACCAGGCTCGGGTGCACCCAGCGCATCAGCTCGTTCGGAGTGAAGCCCGAGGACAGGAACGCGTCGACGGTGGCGACGATGTTCCACAGCGCCACCCGGTCGATCGAGCTGGCCATGTCGGGGCTGATGCCCCAGACCGTCGGATCGAAGCCGGTCGGGATCTGCGCCCCCACGGTCCGCGACAGCTTGGTCTTGCGCGGTACGCGAATCTCGGTGCCCGCCTTGCGGATCACCTCCCAGTCACCGGAGTCCGGCACGGGCCGGGCGACGGTGTGCTCGGGATCGAATTCCACGAACGCGCGGGCATCGGCCTCCGAGGACACCACAAAACTGAAGTCCTTGTCCAAGAAGACACTGACCATCAGCGGCGAGGCGTGATCGGGATCGATCGCGCCGTCGTCGACGAACTCCCGAATACCACAGCGCCGCACCACTTCTTCGTGGTAGCGCTCCACCAGCTCGGCCTCGTCGACGAGCTCACCGGTCGCCGTGTCGTACCAGCCCGGCTTGGGATCGTCCTCCCACTTGATAAGCCCAGTGGTCCAGGCCAATTCGAGCACACCGGCTGCCGACAGCTCCTGGTCGACCTCCATCTCGAAGCGGGTGCGCGACGAGCCGTACGGGCCCAGTTCCGCGCCACCGACGATCACGACCAGGTCGGCCGGGTCGACGTCGAGGTCGGCCCACGCCGGCGGTGTGTTCGCGACGTAGCCGCGTGGCGGCGACGGCAGAGCGGCAATGGTGCCCTGTGTCGGCTCGTCGTCGGATCCGGCTGCCTCGGCGGTCATTTCCTCGCGGGCCTTGGCGGCCAGCTCGGCCATGTCAAGCTGGACGTCGCCGAGGCCACCGGTCAGGTCGACCTTCAGCGGCGCGTTGGCCGCGGCGACCTTGGCCTCCACCGAGCACAGGTCGAGCAGCATCGAGGCCATCTCTTCGGTGCTATAGGTGGTGACGCCGGCCTCTTCGACGGCGCCGACGATGGCGTCGTTGTGACCCATCAGCCCGGTGCCCTTGGTCCAGCCGATCAGCGCGTGCGCGAAGCTGACCCGTTGCGCCCATGAAGTTTCGGCGTTCCAGCGATTGACCACCGCATCCAGTGCGGACTTGGACTCGCCGTAGGCGCCGTCACCGCCGAACATGCCGCGGTTGGGGGAACCGGGCAGCACCACGTGCAGACGCGAGGCGATATCACGCTCGGCGCCGATCGATGACAGCCCGCCGATCAGCCGCTGCACGGCCCACAGCAGGACCTTCATCTCCATCTCGGACCGCGAACCGGCCTCCGACAGGTCGCCCGCCACCCGCGGCGCGGCGAACGGGAACAGCAGCGTCGGGGTCAACGCATCCTTGAGGTGGATCGATTGCGGCCCAAGGCTTTCGGTCTGCTCGCTGCCGACCCACGACGCCAGCGCATCGATGTCGGAGTACGAGGCCATGTTGGCCGGGACCACCCACAGCGACGCACCGTAGCGGGCATGGTCGCGGTAGAGCGTCTTGTAGAACGCCAGCCGGTCGTCATCGAGCTTGGACGTGGTCGCGATCACGGTTGCACCGCCGTCGAGCAGGCCGGCGACCACCGATGCGGCGATCGAGCCCTTGGACGCGCCGGTGACCACCGCGACCTCGTCGCTGTAGTGACCCTTGTTGGGGTTCTCCGCACCCGCGGCGATCCGGCCGAACAGCGACGCGTGGATATTGCGACCGCTCGCCAAGGCCCTGCCCTGCCACCAGTTGGCTTGGGTGGCAACGACGTTGCCCGCACCCTCGAATCGCTCCGAGAGCCTCACCCAGTCGGCGTCGATATCGCCCTCGTCAGCCAGCCACAGCTTGACCAGATCCTCACGCGCACTGGCCCAGCGGTCGTCGAGCAGCACCGCCTTCTTGCTGTCGAACGCCGGAGCCACCAGCCGCGGCCAATCCGAGCCCAGCTCGGCGGTGACCAGGTCGATGAGCTCGGCGTCGGTGGCCGCAGGAGCGGCCGTCACCGGGTTGTCCAGACCGAGCTGCCCCAGCAGCAGGCGGGCGGCCGAGGCCAGCACACCGTCGCGACCGGTCACCTTCGCGGCGAACTCGTTCAACGCGGCCGAATCGACCACCCCGCCACCGGCACCGCCGGCCGACGGCAGCGACACCGCGATGCCCTTGCGGGCGGCCACCGAGGTGACCGCGGCGTCGATCGCCTTGTCCACGGACGCGGCGTCGGCCAGCGCACCGTCGTGCAGGCCGCCCAGTGCACCGCCACGCACGCTCGTGCCCTCGCGGGTACCGAGCGCCAGTTCAGCGGTGACGTGCTTGGCCCAGCCGTCGCCCAATTCCCATGTCTTCTTGACTCGTTCGGCGATCGCAGCCGGTCGCTTGCCGGACGGGCCGAGCACCGTGCGCAGCTGATCGTTGATCGCGTCGGAGAGCACCGGGCCGAACGGCTTGTAGGTGCGTGCCAGCTTGGAGACCTGACCCTTCAGCGAGGCCAGGTCCGCCTCGGCGGCACCGTCGATGGCGCCGAGGTTCAGCTCCGACCCGAGGTCGACCAGCAGCTGGTTACGCCGCGAGGAGGCACCATCGGTGATCGACTCGATCGAGTCCAGTGGCTCGATCTGGTCGATGCGCATCTTGGCGCTCAACGCGATCAGCGCCAAAGTGGCGTCACCGGCGTCGAATCCGATGTCGTCCGGGCGCGGACCGCCCGACGGTGCGGCCACGGGGGCGGCTGCCGGGGCGGCCTCGACCGCGACGGCTTCGGCCGGCGCCTCGGCCTCGGCGGCCGGTTCGTCGAGTTCGTCGGTAGCCGGGTCCTCGTCACTGGCGAACAGCACGGCGGCGTCGCGCTCGGAGTTGAGCACTTCGACTGTGCTGTGGGCGTATTCGGGCAGCTTCAGCGTGTTGCTGGCCAAGCCCGCCACCGTCGGCGCGGACTTCACACCGATCTCGACGAAGCGCTCGACACCCAAACCGCCGGCCGCCTCCTCGATGAACAGCAGATCCTGGGTCTCAATCCAGCGCACCGGGCTGGCGAACTGCCAGGCCAGCAGCTCGATCACGATCTTGCGGCACAACTCGTGCGACTTCTCGTTGCGCCAGGTGTCGTAGTCGGCCAGCACCTCGTCGAGCGGCTCGGCGGGCACCAGATCGCGGATCTCCTGCACGAAATCGCGATCCAGCGTGAACGGCCGCGGCACCAGGTTCGGGATGTAACGCCCGATGAGCAACGCCGGGTCGGCATCCTCGGGCATCACACGTTCGAGCGCCCGACGGAAGTCGTCGACGCCGACCCGCAGCACGTCCGAGTGGAACGGCACGTCGATGCCCGGTACCAGAATGAACGACCGCTTGCCGCCGCTGATCTCGCGGCGCCGCTCGACCTCTTCCTCCAGTGCCTCCAGGCCACGGACCGTACCGGCGATCGCATACTGCGAACCGCGCAGGTTGAAGTTGACGATCTGCAGGAATTCGTTTGTGCGCTCGGCGATCTCAGCCACGAAGTCCTTGACGTCGGCGTCCGGCAGGTCGATCTGCGAAGGCCGGATGGCGGCCAACCGGTAGTTGGACCGGCCCGCCTCGTCACGGGGGACGATGTCGTGCATCTTGCTGCCGCGGTGGAACACCACCTCGAGCAGCGCCTCCAGCGGGTACACGCCGGACACGCACGCCAGCGCGGTGTACTCACCCACCGAGTGGCCGCAGGCGATCGCGCCCTCGACGAACGCACCCTGCTCACGCATCTCGGCCACCTGTGCGGCGGCGACGGTGGCCATGGCGACCTGAGTGAACTGTGTCAGGTACAGCACACCTTCGGGGTGCTGGTAGTGCACACCGGAGGCGATCAGGCTGGTCGGGTTGTCCCGAACCACGTGCAGCACCGAGAAGCCCAACGTGTCGCGGGTGAACTTGTCGGCGGTGTCCCACACCTTGCGGGCTGCCTTGGACCGGGCCCGCACTTCCATGCCCATGCCCTTGTGCTGAATGCCCTGACCGGGGAAGGCGTACACCGTCTTCGGTGCGGCCAGCCGGGCGGTCGCGCTCATCACCAGGTCGGTGCCGACCTTGGCGGTGACCTCCAAAACCTCGGCACCCAAATCGATTCCGACGCGGTCGACCCGGAAGTCGATCTCATCGCCGGGCATGACCATGCCCAGGAAGCGGGCGGTCCAGCCGATCAGCTTGGCGGGCGGGGCGGGCTTGCCGTCGGTGGCGGTCACCACGTGCTGAGCGGCGGCCGAGAGCCACATGCCGTGCACGATCGGCGATTCCAGCCCGGCCAGCAGCGCGGCGGCCTGGTCGGTGTGGATCGGGTTGTGGTCACCGGAGACCACGGCGAACGGACGCATGTCGACCGGCGCACCGATGGTGACGTCGCGACGACGACGGCGCGGGGTGTCGGTGGCGTTCTCCGACACCGCTCCCCCGGCGCGAACCGGGTCGGTGAGCTCCTTGGCGCCGGTGCGCCCGCGGATGGCGAAGCGCTCCTCGAGGACCGCCAGGATCATGCCGTTGGCGTCGGTGACGTTGACCGTCACCGGCACGACCCGGCCGACCTCGGTGTCGGTGGCAACGGAAGCCGTTGCGGTGACGGTCAATTGGGTCGGTTCCTTGGGCAGCGGCTTGAGCAGCCGGGCCGCGTGGTCCAGATGCACCAGGCTCAGCAGACCCTCGACGACCGGGAAACCGGTCTCGGTGGCCGCACCGCCGATGGCCGCGAACACCGCGGGCCAGCAGCGGCCGACCAGTGCGTCGGGAACCGTTGACAGCGTCGGCGCCAGCGGCGAACCGAACGTCGCAGTGACACCGGTGTGGTCGGCGACCCGCTCGGGATCCCAACCCACGGTGACCGTGGTCGAACCGTTGACGACCGGCGGCAGCGCGTCGGGGCCGTCGACGCCGGCGGCGATCGCCAGCACGGCACGCATCGCCGTCGCGGCGTCCTCGGTACGGACCACCGGCATGCCGCCGTCGATCACGGTGGCCGGCAGGCTGAACGTGATGTCGATCCAGGTGCCCGACAGCGGGACACTCAGCACCACCCGATCGGGTGCAACCACCTCGAGGCGGGCACCGGTGGAATGGTTTGTCGCGGAACGGTTGTCGTGCACCAGCCACTCCGACGGCGCCGCGATGCGGTGCACCGGGTTGGTGGCGGTACGACCGGCCCACAGTACGTCGGGCGAATCGAGCACGATGGCCAGCGGCCCGGTCGCGTCGGTGCGCACCCGCAGCCGCGCGGCGACCTGTTCGGGCTGAGCGCCTGAGGCCAGCACCTCGTCGACGGCGGCCTGCTCGAAGCGGTCCAGCAGGTCACCGACCGGCTCGTCGACCTGGGTGATCCCGGCGACGGCCTGCGTGCCGGGAATGATGCACACCTCGTCGGCGGTGTAGCGGGCATCGTGGGCCTGCCACAGCGAATCGCTGCGCCACCAACGGCGCACATCCTTGTCGATGACCGGCACGAAGTTGACGGGCTTGCCCAGCGTCTTGCACAGCTGGATGAAGAACGGCACGTCGGCCGGGTGCAGCAGCACCGACTCGGCGTCGGGGTACCGGGACAGCAGGGCCGCAATCGCCTGATCCGGGTTCTCCAGCAGCCACTCGCCGTCGGGCGAGGACGCGTCGAACAGCGTCTCGATCGGGCCGGTGTCCTTGGCGTTGAGTCGGGCCTCGGCGCGCTGCAGCATCTCGGCGAAGCGGTCGCGCCAGGTGATGTCGAGCCACGGCGAGTCGTCGGTCTTGGTGTCAGCGGTCGAGTCGCCGTCGCCGATGGACAGTTCGACGAAGCGCTGCAACCACTGCAGGTAGGTCATGTCCGCGACATCGCCGAAGTACGGCTTGGCGGTGACCGCCATCGCGGCGATGATCTCCTCGCGGCGTGCGGCGACGGCGTCGGCGTCACCGGCGACCTCGTCGAGCAGACGGCCGCAGCGGGAGGCGGCGTTGTCGATCTCGTGGATGTCGGCGCCGAGCTGGCTGCGCCCGGACGCCATGCCGTTGACGGCTTTTCCGGCGCCGACCCAGTGGTCGGTGCCGACGGTGTCGACCAGCAGCTGCTTGACCGCCGGCGAGGTGGTCGCCTCCAGGCAGGCCATCGCTGCGGTGCCGACGAGGATGCCGTCGACCGGCATCAGCGGGTAGCCGTATACCGCCGACCACCGGCCGGACAGGTACTCGGCGGCGCGCTCCGGCGTACCGATGCCACCACCGACGCAGACCGTGATGTTGGCGCGGCCACGCAGCTCCGAGTAGGTGGTGAGAAGAAGGTCGTCGAGGTCCTCCCACGAGTGGTGGCCACCGGCGCGGCCGCCCTCGATGTGGACGATGACCGGCTTGGTGGGTACCTCGGCGGCGATCCGGATGACCGAGCGGATCTGCTCGACGGTGCCCGGCTTGAACACCACGTGGGCGATGCCGACGGTGTTCAGCTCATCGATCAGGTCGACGGCTTCTTCCAGGTCGGGGATGCCGGCGCTGACCACGACGCCGTCGATCGGCGCCCCGGACTGACGCGCCTTCTGCACCAGACGCTTGCCGCCCAGTTGCAGCTTCCACAGGTAGGGGTCGAGGAACAGCGAGTTGAACTGGATGGCGCGGCCCGGCTCGAGCAGCGTCTCCAACTCGGCGATGCGCTTGTCGAAAATCGCTTCGGTGACCTGTCCGCCACCGGCCAGCTCGGCCCAGTGGCCGGCGTTGGCCGCGGCCGCGACGATCTTGGCGTCGACGGTCGTCGGCGTCATGCCCGCCAGCAGGATCGGCGAGCGGCCGGTGAGCCGGGTGAACTTGGTCGACAGCTTCACCGAGCCGTCGGGCAGGGTGACCACCGACGGCGCGTAGCTCGACCACGGCTTGGCCACCTCGGGAACGGCGCCGACGGTGAACAGGTTGCGCTGGCCCCCGCGGGTGGCGGCCGGGACGATGCCGATGCCGAGACCGCGGATGACCGGCGCGGTGAGGCGGGTCAGGATGTCTCCGGGACCGAGGTCAAGGATCCAGCGGGCACCCGCGTCACCGAGCGCGGTGACCTCTTCGACCCAGTCGACCTGCTGAACCAGGATCGCGTCGGTCAGGGCGCGGGCCAGCTCGACGTCGAGTCCGACCGCGGCGGCCCAGCGGCCGACGATGTCGATGCCGTCGGCCAGCCGCGGGGTGTGGAAGCCGACCTCGACCTGAACCGGATCGAACACGGGTGAGAAGACGGCGCCGCCGCGATTCTTGTTCTTGCGGTCGGCCGCCTCGGCGTCGGCGATCTGCTCGCAATACAGCTCGAATCGGGACAGCTGCTCGGGCGTGCCGGTGATGACGACCGAGCGACGGCCGTTGCGGATGGAGAGCACCGGCGGCAGGACGGTGCGGACGTCCTGAGCAAACTCCTCGAGCAGTTCGTAGATGCGCTCCGGTTCGGCGTTGGTCACCGAGACCATCGGCGGACGGTCACCGAGGACCGAAATGCCGCGACGACGGGCGACGAGCGTGCCCGCGGCGCCGATCAACTGGGCCAAGGCCAACAGCTGGACGTCGCTGGCACCGCCGGCGCGCAGCGCCTCGACGGCCAGCACGCCCTGCGAGTGACCGGCGACGGCCACCGGCGGGGCGGCGGCCAGGTCCATGCCCTGACGCGCCAGAGCGCGAATGGCGGCAATCTGGGTCAGCAGCACGCCGGGGACGGACACCGCGGCCGAGGTCAGCTGCTTGGCCGACGGCACCGCTTCCTCCGCGGCCAGCGCGCGCACCCAGCGCAGCGGCTCGAAACCGATCGGGCGGACCACCACCAGTTCGTCGGCGACGGGCTCGAGCAGCAGCTCAGCCTCGCCGGCCAGCGTCGCGAGCTCTGATTCGATGCCGGCCGAGGTGACCAGTTCCTCCAAGGTCTCCAGCCAGGCGCTGCCCTGCCCGCCGAAGGCCACGGCATACGGCTCACCCGCGTTCAGACGGTCGACCAGCGCGTGCGTGCTGGTCTCCTTGGCGCTCTTGCGCCATGCTCCGTCGCCCGTGGACAGCCGGTCGTGCTCGTGGATCGTCACCTTGTGTATCTCCCTGTCGTGCTCGTCGTCGCGGTCGTCGCGTCTTCGTTTCGTATGTCGGTGTCGGCGATTCCCCGTCGAATCACGGCCTCCGCGCGTTCCCCCCGCGAGGGCGCCGGCTCGCATCCCGGCTGTACTAAGAGTGGCATAAGAACCAGCACCATTTTCCGCCCAAGATTGGTTACTGACGAGTTCTACGGACGGGTAACAGCACGATGGATAACACGACGCCAAACAGGCACCCAGACATCGGAGGACAAACGTCCTGCATGCAGGTGGTTACGGTTGAGTAGGCGCAACAGCGCTGTTCAAAGCACGATTGTTATCGAATCGTTACCTGCGATTTTTGAGCCGGTTTTCGCAGACAGCAAAGTTCAGCCAAGCAGTTGCTAGGTTTTTCAGTCCACAATTGTTCACCAAAATGGCGTCGTCGAGTTTGCTGGCAAATCCTTACTAGCCGGTAAGTTTTGCGCTTTGACTCAGTCCCACTGCCCGAATTGCGGCTTCATGATGTTGTTCAGGTCGACCCCGACGCCGGCGACCTTGCGCGCGTCGATCTCAACCTGATGCAGGTGCGCGGCCGGGTGGGTGTAGCCCTTCGGCGATCCCCAGTTGTGCTGCCAGAACCAGGAACCGATGCCGTCCTGCAGCGCCCAATCGATGACTTTGGAGTTTCCGTACACGCCCACCCGCTGGTGACCGATCACCGATTCCCACGCCCGCAGGTAGGGCGCGACCTGCGCCTTGTACTGATCCAGCGTGGGGTCGTCGTCGATCGACACGTAGATGGGTGCGGCCACCGGGCCGCCCGCGGCGGTATGCAGGGCCCAGCCGCGCTTGGCGTGAACGATGCCGGCCTGCTGACCACCGAGCCAATCCGCGGTGTCCTGCTTGCCGAACTGATAGTTGGACACGATCTTCAGTCCGGCCTGGTAGAGGTCGCGGGCCTCGGTGAGCTGAATCGGCTTACCCAGCATCCAGTCCCCGCCGGGCCGGCGGTCCGACACGTACCGGATCGCGCCGACGGCTCCAGACGCCTTCAGATCGGCGGCACTGATGACACCGGCCGCATAGTCCAGCAGCACGCCGAGCGGGCCGGTCGTCGCGGCGGCCGGGGCGGCGGCCGCGGTGGAAGGGGCCAGCGTCGGCGCCAGACCTCCCAGGCCCAGCGCGACCGGAGTCGCAGCGGCCAGTTTCAGCACGTCACGGCGTGACACGGTCACGCGCCTCAGAATATGACATCTACCTCACTGACCACATCAACGACATAGGTCACATCTGCATCACCCTCCGACAGCGGGTCTCGCTCGCGAATCCGGTGGCGCCAGCCAGCTGCGACCGGCGAAGTCGCCTATGACGCTGCGGTCGGACAACTCAATCCGTAGGATCCACCCATGCCGCCAGCGCCCTCTGGGTCCCCGCAGATCGAGTTGCGCGGGGTGCGGAAGGTGTTCGGCGAGGTGACCGCCGTCGAGGGCGCGGATCTGACCGTCGCCGACGGCGAGCTGTTCGCGATCCTCGGCCCCTCCGGGTCGGGCAAGACCACGGTGCTGCGGATGATCGCCGGCTTCGAACAACCGACGGCCGGCAGAATCCACCTCGGCGGCGCCGACGTCACCGCGCTGCCGCCGGCCAAGCGCGACACCAACACCGTCTTCCAGGACTACGCGCTCTTCCCCCACATGACAGTGGCCCAGAACGTCGAATACGGCCTCAAGGTCAAGGGCGTGCCCAAAGCCGAGCGCCGCGAGCGGACCGGCGCGGCGCTGGAGATGGTGCGCCTGTCCGGACACGCCGCGCGCAAGCCCGCACAGTTGTCCGGCGGACAGCAGCAGCGGGTCGCCCTGGCGCGCGCACTGGTCGGCCGGCCCAAGGTCCTGCTCCTCGACGAGCCGCTCGGCGCCCTCGACCTCAAGCTGCGCGAGCAGATGCAGGTGGAGCTCAAGGCAATTCAGCGCGAGGTCGGCATCACGTTCGTGATCGTCACCCATGACCAGGACGAGGCGCTCACCCTGAGCGATCGACTCGCGGTGTTCAACGACGGCCGCATCGAACAGGTCGGCGCCGCGCGTGAGGTCTACGAGAACCCGGCCAACCGGTTCGTCGCCGACTTCGTCGGCACCTCCAACGTGGTCGACGGCGACACGGCCGAAACGCTCGTCGGGCGGGCGGGCACCGTCGCGATCCGCCCCGAGCGCATCGTCCTGCTGACCCCCGACGAACCCGTCCCGGCCGGAATGCGCACTGTCACAGCCCAAGTCGCCGAAGTGGTGTACGCGGGTCCGATCACCCGGGTGGCCGTCGACGCCTCCGGGGTCCGGCTGACCGCGACGCTGCTGTCGGCGGAAGCCTCCACCGACATCGCCCACGGCTCAACTGTCGTACTGGCCTGGCCAGACAGCGCCGTCCGATCCCTGTCCGCCTAACACGAGGAGCTTGCCATGAGAACCGCCACCCGCCGCCTCGGCGTCACACTGGCCGTGTGCGCCGCCCTGGTCGCCGCCTGTTCGAGCTCCAACAACTCCGGGGGCGGCGGCACCACCGCACCGCCCAAGATGGAGCCGTTGTCTGCTCTGGGCAACGGCGAAGGACAGCTCAACCTGATCGCCTGGGCCGGCTACGCCGAGAACGGAACCAACGACCCCAAGGTCAATTGGGTGGGCCCGTTCGAACAACAGACCGGCTGCAAGGTCAACGTCAAGATCGGCAACACCTCCGACGAGATGGTTCAGCTGATGAGAACCGGTCAGTACGACGGGGTTTCGGCGTCCGGTGATGCCACACTGCGGCTGATCTACGCCGGCGACGTCGCGCCGGTCAACACCAAGTTGGTGCCCAACTACGACACCATCTCGGACTTCCTCAAGAACAAGCCGTGGAACTCGGTGAACGGTCAGATGTATGGCATTCCGCACGGGTGGGGCGCCAACCTGCTGATGTACAACACCGACGTCGTCAAGAACGCGCCAGACTCGTGGGGCGCGGTGTTCCCCGGCGCACCGGAGTACAAGGGCAAGGTCACCGCCTATGACTCCCCCATCTACATCGCCGACGCTGCGCTCTACCTGTCGAAGACGAAACCCGAACTGGGAATCAAGAATCCGTACTCGCTGACCGAGGACCAACTCAACGCCGCGGTGGACCTGCTCAAGGCGCAGCACGCCAACATCGGCGAGTACTGGTCGGACTACACCAAAGCGGTGCAGGCCTTCGAGTCCGGCACCTCGGTGATCGGCACCACCTGGCAGGTGATCGCGAACATGATCTCCAGCGACAACAAGGTCAAGACCGCCACCGTGCTGCCGAAGGAAGGCTCGACCGGATGGTCGGACACCTGGATGGTGTCGTCGAAGGCCAAGAACCCCAACTGCATGTACAAGTGGATGGACTACATCACCTCGCCACAGGTCAACGCTCAGGTCGCCGAGTACTTCGGCGAGGCCCCGGCTCAGACCAAGGCCTGCGAGTTCACCAGCGACAAGACGTTCTGCGACACCTACCACGCAACCGACTCCGCCTACGCGGAGAAGATCAGCTACTGGACGACGCCGCAGAAGCAATGCGTGGACGGCAGCGGTGACAACTGCACGGCCTACAACGAGTGGGTCGACAAATGGCAGCAGATCAAGGGCTGACCTTCACGGTGAGCCGGCGCCTCCGCCTCGCCTTCCTGCTGATTCCGCAGCTGGCCTGGCTGGTGGTGGCCTATCTGGGTTCGCTTGGCGTACTGCTGCTTTCAGCGTTCTGGGGTACCGACACCTTCACCGGCGCGGTGGTGCGGTCCTACACCAGTGACAACATCGTGCGGGTGGTCACCGACGCGGTCTTCCGCACGGCCACCCTGCGCACGATCGGAATTGCGTTGAGCGTCACCGTGATCTGCATCGTGCTGGCGGTTCCGTTGGGCCTGTACATGGCTAAGATCGCCTCGCCCCGGATCCGACTGGCCCTGGTGGTCGCGGTGACAACACCGCTGTGGGCCAGCTATCTGGTCAAGGCCTACGCCTGGCGGATGTTGCTCTCGCCGGAGGGCCCGCTGCACTGGGTGGCGGGCTACACGCCGGGCTACGGCCTGATCGCCACCGTGCTGACGTTGGCCTACCTGTGGCTGCCGTACATGGTGATCCCCGTGTTCGCCGCCTTCGAGCGGGTACCGAACCCACTGATCGACGCCAGCGCCGACCTGGGCGCATCGGATCTCACCACGTTGCGAACCATCGTGGCGCCGTTGGTGTTTCCGGGTATCGCCGCGGGCTCGATCTTCACGTTCTCGCTGTCGATGGGTGACTACATCGCGGTGACGATCGTCGGCGGCAAGACCCAGATGCTGGGCAACATCATCTACGGGCAGCTGGTGACCGCCAACAACCAGCCGCTGGCGGCGGCGCTGTCGCTGATCCCGTTGGCCGCGATCGTGCTGTATCTGTTGGCGATGCGGCGCACCGGCGCATTGGAGAACGTCTGATGTTGTCGCCCGGGGTACGTCGGCTGGTCCGCTTATGGACCGTGCTGGTTCTGGTCTTCCTGTACGCACCACTGCTCCTGGTGGTGCTCAACGCGTTCAACGCGTCGAAGACATTCGCGTTCCCGCCAAGCGGTTTCACGCTTCGGTGGTGGGCCGACGCCTGGGCCAGCGACGGTATGTGGCATTCGCTGGCGAACTCAGTGGTGGTGGGCCTCTGCGCGACGGTGATCGCACTGCTGCTGGGCAGCATGGCGGCGTTCGCCGTGCAGCGCTACGAGTTCTTCGGGCGGCAGACCATCAGCTTCCTGGTGGTGCTGCCGATCACCCTGCCCGGCATCGTCACCGGCATCGCCCTGAACGCGACGTTCACTTCGGCCCTGGGCATGACGCTGGGACTGGCGACGGTCATCGTCGGCCACGCCACGTTCTGCATCGTGATCGTGTTCAACAACACCCAGGCCCGGCTGCGCCGGCTGGGCACCGGTTTGGAGGATGCGTCCGCAGACCTGGGCGCGTCCGGCTGGCAGACCTTCCGCTACGTGACGTTCCCGATGATGCGCGGCGCGTTGGTGGCCGGTGCGATCCTGGCCTTCGCGCTGAGCTTCGACGAGATCGTCGTCACCACGTTCACCGCGGGCCCGACGGTGCAGACCCTGCCGATCTGGATCTTCGGCAACCTGTTCCGCCCCAACCAGGCGCCGGTGATCAACGTGGTCGCCGCCACCTTGACCGTGCTCGCGATCATTCCGGTGTGGCTCGCGCAGCGCTTCGGCGGTGATCCTGCCTATACCCGGGTATAGCTGCACGCCGGGAATGAATTTGCATCGCCGGGAGATGATTGAAGCGGCGAACGAGAGGTGAGGGACAGTGCGGGCCTGGATTGTGTGGTCGACGGGAACGCTGGCCTACATCGTGGCCGTCCTGGACCGCACCACGCTCGGCGTCTCCGGACTGGACGCGGCCAAGAGGTTTTCGGCGAGCCCCGGCGTGCTGTCGACCTTCGTCGTGCTGCAGGTCATCGTCTACGCGGCCGCACAGATTCCGGCCGGCCTGCTGCTGGACCGCTTCGGGTCCAAGAAGATGATCCTGTCCGGCGCAACGCTGATGGTCGCCGGTCAGTTGGCTTTGGCGTTCACGGTCTCGCTGCCCACCGCGATCGCCGCCCGCGCGGTCGTGGGACTCGGCGACGCGTTCACGTTCATCTCGGTGCTTCGACTGGTGCCGCACTGGTTCAAACCGCGACAGATACCGCTGGTGACCCAGCTGACCGGTATCTCGGGCCAACTCGGACAAGTACTTTCGGCGGTGCCGTTCCTGTCCCTGCTGATCGGGTCCGGCTGGACGCGGGCTTACACGGCCGTCGCCGCGTTCGGCGTGCTGTCTCTGGTGCTGACATTGCTTCTGGTCAAGAACACCCCGAGCGGGGTGACGGTCCACGATCCGGTGATCAGCCTGCGCGACACGCTGGCCAGCGTGAAGACGATCTGGATGCGGCCAGGCACCCGGTTGGGGTTCTTCACCCATATGGGCACCCAGTTCTCGGTCACCGTCTTCGCGCTGATGTGGGGTGTCCCGTATTTGACGGTGGCGCAGAATCTTTCACGTAGTGAGGCAGGCACCCTGCTGACGATCTCGGTGGTCGCAGCGATCGTCTTCGGGGTGTTGATCGGCATCGTCACCGGCCGGCACCCGCACCGGCGCTCCTGGATCGTGCTGGGCATCGTCATCAGCAATGCGCTGATCTGGACCGTCGTGCTGGCGCTCCCGTCGGCCGCGCCACGCTGGCTGCTGGTCGTCCTGATCGTGGTGATCTCGTGTGGCGGGCCCGGCTCGATGGTCGGGTTCGACTTCGCCCGCACCTTCAACCCCCGCTCGACGTTGGGCACCGCGCAGGGTGCGGTGAACATGGGCGGCTTCCTGGCCTCGCTGCTGGTGATGCAGGCGATGGGCCTGATCATCGGCGCGACCGGCGGCTACTCGTTCTCCTCGTTCCGGCTGGCCTGGTGCGTGCAGTACGTGGTGTGGGCCTTGGCCATCGCCGGCATTCTCATCACCCGCAGAAAGGCCCGGCGCACTATCGGAGACATCGAGGAAAGCCGGTACCTGCTGGAGTTCTTCAGTGACTCCGAGCTGGCACCGGCCACCCCTCGTCAGGACCGCTGATCAGCGGTTGCGGCTGCTCTCGCGCCGATTGGCCTTCTTGATCGCGTCGACCAGTTCGTCCTTGTTCATCGACGACCGTCCGCTGATATCCAGCCGCTTGGCAACGTCGAGCAGATGCTTCTTGCTGGCGTTGGCGTCCACGCCTTCGGCGGTCTTGCCCTTGGCGTTCGGGCCTCCGCTGCGCGCGCGGGCATCCGACGGACCCTTGGAGCTCTTGGGCTCCCAATGGTCGCCGACCTTTTCGAAGCTGTGCTTGAGCGCGCTGTAGGCCACCCGATGGGCCCGCTCGCCTTCGCCGTACTCCTTGGCCGCCGAATCGTGGGCCTTGGCGAAGGTCCGCTGCGCCTTCGCAGAAGACTTCTTCAGGGTGCTGGGCAGCTCGCTCTTCTTGGCGTCGCCGCTCTTGGTTGTCTTGGGCATACCGATTCACCTCCGTAACCGGTCGACTACCCGGCGTCCGGCGGCCAAAAACGTCGGTAACGCGCGCCCGTCGGTGGTCGATATCCCAGTCAGCCCCGAGCTGCCGTGCAATCCGACTCCGCGGCAGCCCGGGCTCCAATCTTTCTGCCCGTCGGCTCGACGTTTGATCATTCGATACCCGAGGTATCACCCAAGCGTCGAAGGGACGCACGATGGGCTTGGACCTCACGCCGACGACGGCGCAGCACGACTTGGCTCGCCGCACCCACGAATTCGCCGAGCACTGCATCCGCCCGGTGGCCGCCGACTACGACCGACGCCAGGAGTTTCCCTGGCCGGTGCTGGAGGAGGCGGCCCGCCGCGGCTTCTACAGCCCGCTGTTCTACCGCGACCTCATCGGCGATCCGACCGGTTTGTCGCTGCCGATGTTCATGGAGGAGCTGTTCTGGGGTTGCGCCGGAATCGGTTTGGCGGTGGTGATGCCAGCGCTCGCCCTCTCGGCGATCGGCCAGGCCGCCACCCCCGAACAGATGCTGACGTGGGCGCCCGAATGTTTCGGTACACCAGGTGATCTGAAGCTGGCCGCGCTGGCGATCTCCGAACCGGAAGGCGGTAGCGACGTCCGCAATCTGCGGACCCGGGCGCACCGCGACGGTGACGACTGGATCATCGACGGGCACAAGATGTGGATCGGCAACGGCGGCATCGCCAATGTGCATGTCGTCAACGCCGTCGTCGATGAGGAGCTGGGCCACAAGGGGCAGGCGTTGTTCGTGGTGCCCGGCGGCACACCGGGTTTGGAGCTTGTCCGCAAGCTCGACAAGCTTGGCTGCCGCGCCTCACACACCGCCGAGCTGAAGTTCACTGGTGTTCGGGTGCCCGGCGAGAATCTGCTGGGCGGGCAGGACAAGCTCGAGCACAAGCTCGCCAAGACCCGAGAGGCCATGGCCACGGGCGGGCGGCGCTCCGGATCTGCCACGCTCGGGACCTTCGAGCAGACCCGCCCCATGGTGGCGGCCCAGGCCCTCGGAATCGCCCGTGCCGCACTGGAGTACGTCACCGCGTATGCCAATCGCCGCGAGGCGTTCGGCGCGCCGATCATCGACAATCAGGGCATCGCCTTCCCACTGGCGGACCTGGCCACCGGTATCGATGCCGCCCGGCTGCTGACCTGGCGCGCATCGTGGATGGCCGCCAACAACGTGCCGTTCGAACGTGGCGAAGGTTCGATGGCCAAACTCGCGGCCAGCGAGATCGCCGTCAAGACCACCGAGCGGGCCATCCAGACGATGGGCGGCTGGGGTTACATCAGTGATCACCCCGTCGAGAAGTGGTACCGCGACGCCAAGTTGTACACCATCTTCGAAGGCACCAGCGAGATTCAGCGGATCGTCATCTCGTCCAAACTCGGTGCGGCCGACGGCGGGCCACCGATGCACGTCGAGCTGGAACCGTCCGGCGGCCCGTTCAACCGGCTGTTCGGCCGCGGCACCCCCGCACGTGGCCGCATCGCCGAGACCGCGCTCGCAATGAAAGACCGCGTGCCCGATCCCGCGATGCGCATGGTCATGAAAGTTCTCGCGCCGCCGAAGCCGAAGCGCTGACGTCCGCCGAACGGCCCGCCGCGATGGGACTTCAGCCCCTACCGGTCAACCATGCCCGAGTGGTCCGATCGATAGGACTGAGGGGGACGTCATGGAAGATCACGACACGACCAAGCATTCGGCCATATTGATCGCCGTCGACGAGGATGCCGGCCAGACCCGGGCCACCGCCCTGCTGTCCTGGCGCAGCACCGCGCTGGTGGGGATGGGGGTGGCCCGGATGGACGCCGACACCGACCACGCGGTGGAACTGCGTGACGAGGTCGCCGTCGCCCGGGCGCTGTCCAACCTCGCCAGCCAGATCTTCGCGACGTCGATGTCAGAGATCGAAGCCGCCGCCGGCTAGCGGCGTACTCATTTTCTCCGCGCATCGGCGTCGCGTTCGGCGACAATGAAGGCCGCCGTCCCCGGGGAGCCACTGATGCCCGCACCGTCCACACTGCCGTCGATCGTCGTCGGCGTCGACGGTTCCCGCGGCGCTGTCCGGGCCGCGTTGTGGGCGATCGACGAAGCCGTCAGCCGCGACCTCCCACTGCGTCTGATCTATGCCATCGACTCATCCGGCGCCGAGCCCGTCGACCCGCAGCAGGAGCCGCACCTACTGGCCGCCGCCGAACTGGCAGTCCGCCGCGCCGCCGAGGCCGTCGAGGCCACCTGGCGCCCGGTCAAGCTCGACATCGACATCCTCCACGGCCGGCCGATCGCCACTCTGGTCGACGCCTCGCGCTGGGCGGCGATGATCTGCGTCGGCGAGGTCGGGCTCAAGCACTTCGACTCCGACCGCATCGGTTCGACCGCCACCGCACTGGTCACCGCGGCGCACTGCCCCGTCGCGATCGTGCGGGGCGAGGATCGGATCGGACGCGACCCGGGCTGGATCGTCGTCGAGCTCGATGAATCCCCCGACAGCGCCGCGGTGCTGCAGTTCGGGGTCCAGGAGGCGCGGTTGCGCGGCGCACCGCTGCGGGTGCTCGGTGCATGGCAGTCGCGCTACACCGACGTCCACGACTCGCACGCGGTCTCCGACGGCAACCGCATGGTGCGTGCGCAACTCGACCGCAGGCTGTCGCACTGGAAGAAGCAGTACCCCGATCTCGACGCGCGTCCGGTCGCGATCCACGGCAACGTGCTGCACTATCTCGCCAAACACGCAGACTCCATCCAGCTCGTCGTGGTGGGTGCGCGCAACGCCCGTGGCATCGAGGAATTGCTCGATCCGACCGGGTCGGCCACCCTGCACAACACCGATTGCTCGGTACTGGTGGTCGACCGACAGCGATTGTTGTGACACACGGCGGCGATCGCCGGATATCGTTGCACCATGGTGAAGGTCTTCCTCGTCGATGACCACGAAGTCGTTCGCCGTGGACTGATCGACCTGCTGTCCGCCGATCCCGATCTCGAAGTCATCGGCGAAGCGGGTTCGGTCGCCCACGCGCTGGCGCAGATTCCGGCGTTGAATCCCGACGTCGCGGTGCTCGACGTGCGCCTCCCCGACGGCAACGGCATCGAGCTGTGTCGTGATCTGCTGTCCAAGATGCCCGACCTTCGGTGCCTGATGCTGACGTCGTTCACCTCCGACGAGGCGATGCTCGACGCCATCCTGGCCGGCGCGAGCGGCTACGTGGTCAAGGACATCAAGGGCATGGAGCTGGCCGAGGCGATCAAGGACGTCGGAGCGGGCCGGTCGCTGCTCGACAATCGCGCGGCCGCAGCACTGATGGCCAAGCTGCGTGGCGCTGCCGAGCGCTCCGACCCGCTCTCCGGTCTCACCGAACAGGAGCGGGTGCTGCTCGGTCTCCTCGGCGAGGGCCTGACGAACAAGCAAATCGCCGCGCGAATGTTCCTTGCCGAGAAGACGGTGAAAAACTACGTGTCACGACTTCTGGCAAAGCTTGGTATGGAGCGCCGCACGCAAGCCGCGGTGTTCATCTCCAAACTCGACCAGAATCACCACACCGAAGAGTGAAGCGGCCATTACCTTCCGGTGGCAACATAGGTCCTGTGACCGACAATGTCGGACCAAATGTCAACCGCACGCCCGGGTCGCCGCTGCGTGACACGTTGTCGCAACTTCGCCTGCGCGAGTTGCTCGTTGAGGTCCAGGACCGCGTCGAGCAGATCGTCGAAGGGCGCGATCGGCTCGACGGTCTGGTCGAAGCCATGCTCGTCGTTACCTCGGGGCTGGAACTCGACGTCACGCTGAAGACCATCGTGCACACGGCCATCGACCTGGTGGACGCCAGCTACGGCGCGCTGGGCGTGCGCGGGCACGACCACGAACTCGTCGAGTTCATCTACGAGGGCATCGACGCCGAGACCCACGAACTGATCGGACCGTTGCCGTCGGGCCGCGGCGTCCTCGGCCACCTGATCGATGAACCGAAGCCGATCCGTCTGGACAACATCACCCAACACCCCGCCTCGGTGGGCTTCCCGCCGAATCACCCACCGATGCGTACCTTTCTCGGCGTTCCGGTGCGCATCCGCGACGAGGTGTACGGCAACCTCTACCTCACCGACAAGGCGGACGGCCAGCCGTTCAGTGAGGACGACGAGGTTCTGGTCGAGGCATTGGCCGCCGCGGCGGGCATCGCGATCGACAACGCCCGGCTCTACGAACAGTCACGCGCCCGGCAGTCGTGGATCGAAGCCACCCGCGATATCGGCACCGAACTGCTCGGTGGTGCGGACCCAGCCCAGGTCTTCCGGCTCATCGCCGACGAAGCGCTCAAGCTCACTGCCGCCGACGTGGTGCTCGTCGCGGTGCCCAGCGACATCCAGCTCCGCGTTGAGGAAGTCGACGAGCTCCTGATCGTGGAGACGGCAGGCAAGGTCGGCGAGGTCGGCTCCTTGCCGCCGATCACCGTGGAGGGCAGCGTCATTGGCAAGGCGTTCGCCACCCAGGCACCTCAGCGGTTCGCCGACATCGGCGACGAACTGACCGCCATTCCCGGCTGCGGTGCCGCGATGGTGTTGCCCCTGCGAACCACCGACACGGTGGCGGGGATCGTCGTGATCCTGCGCCGCCAGGGCAGACAGACCTTCAGCGCTGAGCAGCTCGACATGATGGCGGGCTTCGCCGACCAGGCGACGCTGGCCTGGCAGCTGGCCTCCACGCAGCGGCATCTGCGTGAACTCGACGTGCTCTCCGACCGCGACCGCATCGCCCGCGACCTGCACGACCACGTCATTCAGCGATTGTTCGCCATCGGACTCGCGCTGCAGGGCACGATCCCACGCAGCCGGCTGCCGGAAGTACGGCAGCGGCTGACCAGCAGCGTCGACGACCTGCAAGAGGTCATCCAGGAGATCCGAACCGCGATCTTCGATCTGCACGGCGGCTCGACGGGCACCACCACCCAGCTGCGGCAGCGCCTCGACAACGCCGTCAACGGGTTCGCCGGTTCGGGCCCGCGGATCACCATCCAGTACGTCGGACCGCTGTCGGTGGTCGAACCGGGTCTGGCCGACCACGCTGAAGCCGTGGTGCGCGAAGCGGTGAGCAACGCAGTCCGCCACGCGGAAGCGTCTTCACTGAGCATCACGGTGCGTGTGGAAGACGAACTCGCGATCGAGGTGATCGACGACGGCCGCGGTATGCCGGCCGACGTCAAGCCCAGTGGGTTGATCAACCTGCGCCGCCGCGCCTACGAAGTCGGCGGTGATTTCACCGTGGCGGACGCCGAGGGTGGCGGCACCGTCCTGCGCTGGAGTGCCCCACTGCCGTAACGGTTTTCAGTGGCTGCGCGCGACGATCAGCGGCAGTCGGGTGCCATGCACGACCGCGGTGCTGACCGATCCCAGCAGCATTCCGGCGAATCCGCCGCGGCCGTGACTGCCGACCACCATCAGCTGAGCCGACTCCGACTGCTCGATGAGCTGGCGGGCTGGCCGGTCGGCGACCACGAGTCGGCGCACCACAACGTCGGGGTAGCGCTCTTGCCAACCGGCCAGCCGCTCGGCGAGCGTCACCTCGGCGATCGATTGCAAAGCCGGCCAGTCCAGGCCCGGAAACTCGAACACCCCGGTGTCGCTCCAGGCATGAACCGCGACCAAGTCCACCGCGCGCAACGACGCCTGCTCGAACGCGATCTCCAACGCCTTGTCCGAACTCGGCGAGCCGTCGACGCCGACGACCACGGGAGCTCGAGAAGGCTGCTCCATCAACGGGTCCTGATCGTGGATGATCGCCACCGGGCAATGCGCGTGATGGACCAGCCCCGTGCTGACCGAACCGAGCAGTCCGCGGGCCAGCGCGCCACGCCCGCGGCTCCCGACGACGATCAGCCGAGCATCTTTGGACAGATCCACCAGCGTCGGCACGGTCGAGCCGCTGGCGATCTCAGTGGTTACCTCCACGGGGCGATCGACGGTGGCCTCGGCAACAACCTTGCTAGCCTGCTCGAGCACCTCGTGGGCCGAATCCTCTTGCCACTGAAGATAACCCGCTGGTATGGGCACTTCAGGGAAGGTCATCACCACAGGAGAGCTGAGCACATGCACCAAGTGCACCGGCAGTCCGAGCAGCGCCGCGTCGCGCGCGGCCCAGTCGACGGCCACTTTCGACTCCGGGGATCCGTCGACGCAGGCGACGATGCCGTATTTCGTTGCAGAAGTTGACATGTGATGTTCCTTCCGACGTATCACGCGACCCGGCTGTCCAACCCGTCGACCACCTCGGAGAACGGACGACGCGGCGTCGCAGGCAGCGGATCGGCGTTCACCGCCGCCCATCCGATCCGCACCATCATCTGCGGGTAGCCGCTGGTGCCGAACACGTCCTCGCGCACCGCTTCTCGGGTCTCGCTGATCTCGAGCGGTTCGGTCACCGGACACGTCGCCAAGCCCATCGCGGTCGCGGAGAGCAGCACCAGGCTGGTGGCCTCCCCGGCCCGCAGCCGCGCCAGGTCGTCGTCGGTCTGCGTGCCCAGCGCCAGCAGGACGCCATTGTCCTCGGCGGCGAACGTCTCGGAGGGCTGGGCGAGGACCGGGCCGGCGAACACCCGGGCCGGCAGCGCCGCGTGTTGATCGGGTGCCGGCGTGTTGTGTGCGGGTACGCCCGCGAGCGACCCGTACCGGCCGCTCCATGCACCGAGCTCGTAGAGGTAGTCCACGTCACCGGTGTGCCTGCGCACCGACTCCGCGACGATCTCCGTCAGGTGCGGCAGCAAGTCGAGCTGGCGCAGCATCACTCCGGCTCGGGCGGCGCGGGCACCCATCAGCGCGATGTCGCCGCCGGGAACCGGCCACGAGCTGAAGGTGCGCCGGTCGGTGCGACGCCGGGTGATGGCGGCGGCCAGCGTGATATCGACTTCGCTTGCCGTCATCGGCTGCACTTCGATCGACGCGAGATAAGCGTTGTCGGTCCGGTCGGGGAACCGTCGGATCTTGGCCTGCCATCCCAGGGCGGCCAGGGCGACTGTGCAATGGTGCAGGGCCGCACCGCAGCTGACCAGCATGTCGCGCCGGTCGGGGTCGGTGTTCGGCAGGTGCCGGCTGTAGTCGGCGTAGAGATGCAGGCTGCTCGGGCCGACCCGCCAGTGCCACGGCTGCGAATTGTGCACCGACGGTGCCCGCATCGCCATGCTTAATGCGGCCCGGATCGTCTCGGGGTCGGGAAACTGCGCGCTCATACACCTACTGTCGCCCTGCCCGCCGGTAGCTGACAGGGGCGTAAGTCCTCGGCTCAGGGGACTTGTGCAGCGGATCCCCGGGTCAGGGATGTCTGCTGGTCACTCCACCATCAACGACCAGGTGCGATCCGGTGATGAACGACGCCTTCGGTGACATCAGGAAGGCCACTGCCGCGGCGACCTCGTCAGGGTTGCCCAGCCGGCCGATCGGCGCGGCCGCTTCGAACCCTTGGCGTACCTCGTCCACGTCGAGCGCGATCTGCAGCATCGGGGTGCGGATGAACCCGGGGCATACCGCGTTGACCCGGATTCCTTCCGGGCCCAGCTGCGCTGCCATGGACCGGGTCAGCCCGAGCAGGCCGGCCTTCGAGGCGCAGTACGCAGGGATGAACGGGTTGGCGGTCAGGCCCTCGATGCTGGAGATCCCGACGATGGCGGGAGCGGCGCCCGCTCGAGCGGCCTCCTGCAGGTGCGGTAGCAGAAGCTGCGACAAGATCGCCTGCGCGCGCAGGTTGACGTCGAGAACCGCGTCCCACGACTCCTCGGTGAAGGCCCCGACCGGTTCGGGAATGACCCGGCCGGCCGCATGCACCAGTCCGTCGATTCCGTCCAGTGCCGCCGCGGCGGCGGCGACCGCGGCGCCCAGCGCGTCCCCGTCGCAGACGTCGATCACGGCGTGCGGCATACCGAGTCCCTCGGCCACCTCCGCCACCGCCGGTGCGATGTCCCACAACGCGACCCGCCGTCCGTCGGCGATCAGTGCCTCGGCAGAGGCGCGGCCGATTCCCGACGCGGCTCCGGTGACGATGACACCGCTCATGTCTGCGCCTCCTCGGTCAACTCCGCCCGCCTGCGCGGACTCGGCGGATTGTCGAACCAGAGGTTCTCCTCGCGTAGCTGCCTGCTGCGCCATCCGCTCGCGGTGCGCACCATAACGTGGTGGTAGTAGCCGCCGCACGCACTTGTCTCACTCGCACCGGGCAGGAGCATCGGGTTGTAAAACATGGCCCGCACCGTCGCGGTGTCGCCGTCGATATCGGCTTCGATGTTCGTGACGAAGTGCTGCGTCATGGGCATCAGCGTCAGCGACCGCTCCAGCCAGGTGCAGACCTCGTCGCGGCCGGCGGCCGGACCGCCGACGGAGCTGTAATCCAGGTGGGCGTCATCGGTGAACAACGACCTCAGCAGGTTCCAGTCGTGGGTGTCCACCGCTCGGGCATAGCGGTGAAGCACCGAAGCGATCTCGAGTTCGTCGCTGACGCGCTGGCTGTCCATCTTCACCCCTTGTGTAGGAAACCCTTGTGGCGCTTGGCTTCAGCGCCGTCGGCCGCATCGATGATGGCACGGACCGTTCGGCGGCAGCGGCCGCATTCCGCACCGGCCCCGCACACCTGAGCAACCTGATTGCAGGTCCGGGCCCCCGCCTCGACGCAGTCGGCCACCACCTGGCTGGTGACACCGTTGCAGAGGCAGACGAACATCGGCGGCCCTCAGACGCTCTCGTCCAGCCGCATGATGTGCTGGAGGCGGCCGACGAAAACCGGTGGATAGGCACCGACTCCGGTGTGCCCCATCCATTCCGCCGCCACGTCCGGGTGGTCCACCCACGCGAACGCGTCGGCTTCGTCGTCGAGTTCTTGCAGGATCATCACTTCGTGCTCGTCATCGAAGGCCTGAAAGATTCGGACCGCACGCACACCGGCGGCTTCAAATCGCGACAGCCCCTTGTGAACTCGGCCAATCATCGCGGGCACGTCTTCGATTGCCGCGATCGCGCCCACGATGACTCCGGGCGGGTTCGCCTCGGACGGCTCGACCAGGGTGACCTTGTCCACCGTCTCGCCGGCGAAGATGGCCGGGATGTCGTCGAGGCCGACGGCGTCGAACCAATTGAGGAACACCCGCGAGCGCAGAACTTCCAGGATGGGTTCCTTGCTGCGCAACGAGATTGTCACCATGACGCGACCATGCTCGCGCGTCGAGGTGTACACGAGGACGTAGTGAGCGCCCAGGTCGACGAGCGCCGGTCTACTGCGCTGCAGAACCGGCCAGACCCGGCCCGGGTCGGGAACCCGGTAGTCCATGGCCAGCACCAGCGTGTGGGTATGCACCTGCGCCGCGCCGTCCACGCCGACCGGCTGCCTAGTCGCTGGCCGGCAGGGGTTTGGCGGTCTTCTGCTCCAGCAGAGTGGTGCCCACGCTCAGGCTGCCCGCGCCAGCCTTGGTGACCAGGAGTTCGGCACCGCCTTCGTCGACGTAGCGTTTGCCCATCACGGTGCCACCGGAGAAGTTCGGATCCAGTTGAGCGCCTTCGGTTTTCTCGCCGTCCAGCGGGATCATCGGAACACCTCCGGCCCGCAGGTCGTCGAGGCTGTCCGACGATCGCACGACGATCACCTGGGTGTCGCAGACTTGGCTCTGCAGTCGGGTACCGGTCTTGATCATGGTTGTCCTCCTGGAATTATGTTGCAGTCGGCGACTTGAGCTCGTCGGCCAGTTGGCGGCGCAGCACCTTGCCGGTCGGCGTGGTGGGCAGTTCGTGGCGGAACACCACCCGGTCGGGGGTGCGTGAACCACGCAACTGGGTGCGCACGTGGGCGCGCAGGTCTTCCGGGTCCGGGGTGATGTCGGCGACGGGTACGACGACGGCGACCATGATCTGGCCCCACTCGTCGTCCTCGACCCCGACGACCGCGACGTCACGCACGTGCGGGTGTTCGACGAGGACGTCTTCCACCTCGGCCGGGGCGATGTTCTCCCCGCCGCGAATGATGGTGTCGTCGGATCGTCCCCCGATGAACAGGTACCCGTCGGCGTCCAGATAGGCGACATCCTTGGTGGGGAACCATCCTTCGGCGTCGAGCACCGAGCCGATCTCGGCGTAGCGACCCGATACCTGGTCGCCGCGGACGTAGAGTTCGCCGACCTCCTCGGGTCCGAGAACGGTGCCGTCCTCGGCACGGATCTGCACCTCGATCCCCGGCACCGGTTGCCCGACCGATCCGAGCCGCTTGCGGGCGGACTCGTCGGCAGCCTGGTGGGCCTCGCGGTGGTCGTCTGGCCCGAGAACCGCGATCGTGGAACTGGTTTCGGTCAACCCGTAGGCGTTGACGAAGCCCACCTCGGGCAGCAGCTCGAGCGCCTTACGCACCAGGGGCAGGGCGACCTTGGAGCCGCCGTAGGCCAGCGACCGCAGCGACGGCAACGACGTGGGGTTGGCCTCCAGCTCGGTGATGATGCGATCGAGCATGGTCGGCACCACGGTCGCGCTGGTCACCGCCTCGGTGGACGCCAGCCGGATCCACTCCCGGGGGTCGAACTTGCGCAGGTACACCATCTTCCGGCCGGCATACAGGTTCGAAAGTGCCGCGCTGACACCGGCGATGTGATACGGCGGCACGCAGATCAACGCGGCGTCACCCGGCTCGGCGGAGCCGAACTCGACCGTGCCGGTGACGTAGCTGGTGAGGTTGTTGTGGGACAGCTCAACCGCTTTGGGCCGCGACGTGGTGCCGGAGGTGAACAACACCACCGCCACGTCGTCGGGGTCCGGGAATTCGGCGACCGGTTCGGCGGTGGCTGCGGCGGCGAGGAATTCCTGCGACTCGATGCGCGCCATGCCCAAACCGGCGACCACGTCGGCGTATTCGGCATCGAAGATGATCAGCGGCTCGGGCAGCCGCTCGATCAGTTCGGCCAGGGCCTCCCCCGACAGCCGGTAGTTCAACGGTGTGAACGCCCGCGCGGCGCGCGCGCTGGCGAAGATGAGCAGCGGCAGCATGACGCCGCCGAGACCGACGTACACCACGCTGCCCGCACCGGAGGAGTCGATGACGCCTGCCCCGCCGTCGGCGAGCGCGCTCAGCTCACCGACGGTCAACCGCTGGTCATCGCTGACCACCCCGACGCGCTCGGCGTCGGAGGCCGCCATCTCCAACAACAGTGCCACGCTCATCGATTGCCCCTTCTGCTCCCCTGGCCTAGATCGGGTTGAATTCCGAGATCAGCCAACGACCGTCGGTCTTGGTCAGCTTCACCATGACGCTGCTGGTCGCCAGGGCCGGGTCGGGCCGGTCCTTGCTGGTGGTCACCTGGTTCACGAAGACCAGCACCGTCGCATCGTTCGGGTGCAGCTCCGAGACCGCCGCCCGCGCAACCGTCGCCTCGGTCTTGACGCCCTTCTGCTTGGCAGCCGGCGCCACGATCTGGTCGGTGAATTGGCTGTAGTACTTGAGGAATTCGCCGGTCAAGTGCGACTTGGCGTTGGCCAGGTCCTTGTCCAGGGTGTCCGGAGCGTACGACAGCAACGCCACCGTGCCGTCCCGCGCGGCGTCGGTGACCTGCTTCTGCCGTTCCTGGATCTGGTTGTTGACGTTCATCGAGAACAGCGAGAGGCCGAGCGCTTGTTGATCCGGACGGTACAGCCACCAGTAGACGCCGCCGGCGGCGCCGGCCGATGCGACCAGCAACACGACGAGCACGATCGCCGCCCAGTGCCTGCCGGCCCAACCCAGGGCGCCACCCCGTGCAGCGGGTGCCTGAGTGTCGGATTCGGTCGCGGTGTCGTCGTCGTTCTCGGTGGCCTCTTCCGTGCCGGCCGTGTCGAGTTCCGTCGCGCTGGAATCCTCGTCGACGACGGTGACATCGGTGTCTTTGGTGTCGCCCTCGACGGGCTCGTTGGTCTTGTCACTGCTCATGGCACGAACTCCACATTCGACATCTTGTACTGGGCTCCATCGCGCGCCACCGTGACGCTCATTCGCCACGCGCGCGGATCCTGGTGTGCCCCATTGGCATTGGTTACCGTCGAAGAGGCCGCCAGCAACACCACTCCGGTGTCGCCGTTCTCCTTCTCCAACGCTGCGGACTTGACCGTGCCGACGGTGACCGCCTTGGACTGCTCAGCGGTCTTGACGAAATCGTCTGCACCTCTGGTGAAATCGTCCTTGAACGTTCCCGTGGACAGGTCGATGACGTGCTGGACGTCGGCCTTCGCCCGGTTGTAGTCGATCGACAGCAGCGCTATCACGCCCTGGCGCGCCGCGGCGACGAGCTCGGCCCGGTGCTGCTGTTGCGCGGTGACCTTCTGGTGCGCAACGACCATCAGGCCGGTGACCACCAGCGCTGCGATGGCCACGATCACGGTCGCGGCCACCGCCACCGTGACGGCACCGATCCGCGCCCACCACCCACGCGGTTCGAGTTCGATGTCCTCGTCATCGTCGGTGAGCTCGTCGCCCTCGGCATCGGATTCGGTTTCGGATTCGGGTTCACCGCCCCGCAGGCGGGCCGCTGTCGCCTTGGCGCGCGCGGCCTCCGCGCGGGCCTCGGCCTCGGTCGCCTCGGCCTCGGCCAGCTCGGCCAGCATCTCTGCATCTACATCAGCCGCCATGGCACTCACACATGTCGTTCGAGCTCGGCGCGCGGCGCGTGTGAACGAATATGCGTCGCACGTCGAACTCCTCTCTGGGTCCAAACACCCCGCCAGCGTACGGGCGGGCGCTGAGTCGTCCGTCACATCCACGGCCAATGCGCGACATCCGGTGAGAATGAGATTATCACCAGGCGATAAGTAGCCTGGCCGCACCATCGTAAGAAGGCTCCGGAATCCGCGATCTTGGTGCGGAAATGATATTTCCACCGACTTCAGCGCAACTGGTCCTTCATCACCTTGCCCGTCGCATTGAGCGGCAGGGCGTCGACGAAGACGACCAGCCGGGGCACCTTGAATCCGGCCATCCGGTCCTTGCTCCAGCTGATCAGGTCGTCGGCTGACAGTTCGCTGCCGCCCTTGAGCACCACGAACGCCTTGCCCACCTGACCGAGCCGCTCGTCGGGCACTCCGATCACCGCGGCCTGCGCGACCGCGGGGTGTTCCATCAGGAACCCCTCGATCTCGGCCGGGTAGGCGTTGAATCCGCCGACGATGAACATGTCCTTCTTGCGCCCGACGATCTTCAAGCGGCCCGTCTCGGTGAAGCTGCCCAGGTCACCGGTGTGCAACCAGCCGTCGGCGTCGATCGCCTGCGCAGTAGCCGCCGGGTCGTCGAGATAACCCTTCATGACGCCGTAGCCGCGTACCAGCACCTCGCTGTCGTCGGCGATGCGGACCTCGACGCCGGCGCACGGCACGCCGGCGGTGGTGGCAACGTCTTCGAAGGAATCCCCCGGCAGGGAGAGTGTGACATTGCCGGCCTCGGTGAGCCCGTAGCCGGTCATCAGGGTTTGGAACGGCAGCTCGTCGTGGATGCGACGGACCAGATCGACGGGAATGTCGGCGGCACCGGTCACCCCGGCCCGCAGCGTCGACAGCTTGGCCTTGTCCGGCACGGTCAGCAACGAGTGATAGAGCGTAGGCGGGCCCGGAAGCATCGTGATGCGTTCCTGCTCAATGAGATCCACCACTGTGTCGACGTCGAAGACGGCAACCGGCAGCATCGTCGCACCGCGCAGGAAGGAGGTGATGAGACCCGCTTTGAGGCCGAACGTGTGGAAGTACGGGTTGATCTGCAGGTAGCGGTCGCCTCGGCGCAGGTCCGCGAGCGTCGCCCACTCCTCGTACATGCGCAACGTTTGGAGATGATGCATCATCGCGCCCTTCGGGCGACCGGTGGTGCCCGACGTGAAGATGATGTCCGAGGTGTCGGTCCCGGCGACGGGTCGCTCGAACGGTGAACCGCTGGTGAGGAAGTCGGACTTCAGGTCGATGACGGGAGTCCCCGCGGGCGCGGAGTAGTCCTGGTCCAAAAATCCCTTCTGCACCAGGACGGCTTTCGCGCCGCTGCGGGCGATCACGTCGCCGGCTTCGTCGGTCTTGAATCGCGTGTTGACCGGTACCAGCACGCCACCCGCGGTGAGCAATCCGAACGCGGCGATGATCCACTCGGCGGAGTTGGGCGCCCAGATCGCGACCCGGTCGCCCTTTTCGACTCCCAGCTCCGCGAATGCTCCTGCCGCACAGCGCACCCGGTAAACGACCTCGGTGAAAGTGAGACGCAGCGGACCGTCGACGACTGCTTCAGAGTCGCCGAATCGGTCCGCCGCGCTCAAGACCATCTCGGGGATGGTCTGCCAGTCTCTGCGTTGCGTCACACCGTGACGAGGCGAGACAGGTTGCCGCCCATGATCTTCGCCTGGTCCTCAGCCTTCAGGTGGCCGAGCGCCTCGATGTAGTAGGTGGGCTCCGCCAGTCCTTCGGGGTGCGGCCAGTCCGAGCCGTAGAGCACCTGATCCACCCCGACGAGGTTGACCAAATCGTCGATGCCGTCCTCGAAGAACGGGCTGACGTGGATGCGGCTTTTGACCATCTCCACCGGATCGCTGGGGAAGGCCTCAGGGGCCTTACGGAAGACCTCGGCCAAACCGTCCAGCAGCGGGGTCATCCACTTCGAACCCGCCTCGACGATCGCGACCTTGAGCTTCGGATGGCGGTACAGCGCACCGTGAATCACCCAGGAGGCCACCGAGTCCTGAATCGGGCGCCACTCGTTGAGGATGCCCATCGCGTTGGTCTGGAACGGCAGCATCTCCGCGGCCGCACCATCCCACTCCGAGGTGTACCGCGAATAGCCGCTGTCGCTGGAGTGCATGCCGACCAACAGGTCGCACTCCACGACCCGCTCCCAGAACGGGTCGAACTCCGGCAGCGCGAACGAACGCGGACCGCGGAAACCGGGCACCGGCGCCGGACGCACCAGGATGCAGCGGGCGCCGCGCTTGACCACCCACTCCAACTCCTCGATCGCCTTCTCCACGATCGGGAGCGTGATCACCGGGGTGGTGAAGATGCGGTTCTGGTAGTTGAAGCCCCAGACGTCGTCGAGCCATTCGTTGAGCGCATGCACCAGCACGTGGATGGCCACCGGGTCATCGGAGAGCCGCTCTTCGAGCAGGCTCGCCAGCGTCGGGAACATCAGCGTCTTGTCCAGACCGAGCTCGTTCATCACCTCGAGACGCGGGGCGGGCTCGAAGAACGCCGGGATCGCGCGCATCGGCTCACCGAACAGCTCGCGCTTGGTCTTGCCCTCCGGGTTGCCGTATTTGAAGTACTCCTCCCACGCACCCGGACGGGCCACGACCTCGAACGTCGGGTTGGGGATGTAGTTGCTGATCTGACCGCGCAGCGCGATCTTCGTACGGCCGTTGACCTGCACGTACTGGACGTAATCCTTGTATTCCTTGGGCAGGAACTTGGTCAGCGCTTCCGGCGGCTCGTAGAGATGGTTGTCCGCGTCAAAGATCGGAAACGGGACGTCTACCCGGTGCGACAATTGCCCCATTGAATCCTCCTGTTAGCTCGTGAGAACGATATTCTCATTATGGACTAACTGCAATACCCAGACCCGATGACCCCCTCGGCTTCGAGGGCCTCGACCTCCTCTGCGGACAGTCCGAGTTCAGCCAGTAGTTCGTGGTTGTGCTGGCCGAGCAGCGGCGCCGGCGCGGCGTGCACCGGCCGCGGTCCGCGCGAGAGCCGGAACGGCATCGTGGTGAATCGGGCCGGCGCGTTCACCGGGTGGTCCAGCACTTCGAAGAACCCCCGGGCGGTGAGCTGTTCGAGCTCGGTCTGACGGTGCGGTTGCATGACCTTGGCGACCGGGACGCCGGCCGCCCAGAGCGCGTCGACGATCTCGTCGCCGCTGCGCTCGCGACACCAGGCGCCGATGAACTCGTCGATGAAATCCGCACGTGCCCGCCGACCGGCGGCGGTGGCGAGTTCGGGGTCGGCCGCCCAGTCCGGATCACCGAATGCGCCGCGCAGTGCCTGCCACTGCTCGTCGGTCTCGACCGCGATCGCCACCCACGAGTCGTCGCGGCCGAACTCATCGATCTCGTTGCTGCGGTACAGGTTCTGCGGTGAAGCGGTCGGGCCGCGGTTGCCGGCCCGCTGCAAGACCGCGCCGTACGCGCTGTATTCGACGATCTGCTCGGCGGCGATGTTCAGGGCCGCGTCCACCATCGCAGCCTCGATCAGCGCGCCCTCGCCGGTGCGCCTGCGGTGCTCGAGGGCGAGCAGCACCGCGGTGAGCGCATGCAGCCCGGCGTTCGGATCACCAAGGGAGTACGGCTCGTACGGGTTTCGGTCGGGGTAGCCGGTGAGCCAGCTGATGCCGGCCGCCGCCTCGATCACATAGGCGAAGGCCGGGTTGTCCCGCCACGGCCCGTCGAGCCCGAAGCCTGGCATCCGGCACATCACCACATCGGGTTTGATTCGTTGCACCGCAGCATAATCCAGGCCGAGCTGGTCGAGCACCCGTGGGGTGTAGTTCTCGGCGACCACGTCGGCAGTGGCGATCAATCGGTGCAGTAGCTCCCGGCCGCGTTCCGTGCGCAGGTCCAGGGTGATGTCCTTCTTGCTGGTGTTCAACGCGGCGAAGATCGGCTGCTTTTCCCACCACTGGTCTTCGGTCACCGGCACGCCGGCGATCATCCTGGTGCCGTCGGGGCGACGAGCGGACTCGACATGAATCACCTCGGCACCCAGCAGGGCCATCAGGTGGGTGGCAGACGGACCGGCCCAGAAGGTCGTCAGGTCGACGACCCGAATTCCCTTCAGCGGCAGACGCTCTGCTGCCGTACCGGCCTTGCGTGGCGTGCGCGACGCCTGCCGGTGCTGATCCGTGTGCTCGCCGAGCCGCGGCGCCCGCGACGGCGGCCGCAGCCCGACGCCGGTGATCCGGTAAGGGTGCGCCGGCTGGCGGAAGCCGGCCGGGTGATCGACGAACGACCCGCGGGCGGCGAAGTGTTCCAGCGACTCGATGGTGTCAGGGGTGGCGACCGGGGCGTTGGGGATGCGGAAGGCCGTGGCGAGATCGCGGACCTCGTCGCCGGTGCGCTCCGCCATCCATGCGTAGAGTTCGGCGGACTTCTCGTTGGCCTGCTCGGTGATCGTCAGCGGAGCGTCCTCGTCGATCCAGTCCTCGTGGCCGGTCATCGCGCACAGGTCGAACCACTGCTGGGCGGTGCCACATCCGACGTCCACCAAACCGTCCTTGACCCGGGCGATACCGGGCACGGTCAGCTTGCGCGAGTCGCGCCACGGCTTTCCGAGCATGTCGAAATACGTCACCGGGTAGTACGTCAAGCCCATGACGTGGCTCTCCAGCATGGACAGGTCGATGAGTTCACCACCGCCACCGGCCAGCACCCGCATGCGCGACGCCAGGATCGCCGCACTGGCATACGAGCCCGACAGGTAGTCGCCGACCCGGCCGCCAACGTAGACCGGCGCCCGGTCTGGTGCACCACGGCCCAGTCCGACGATGCCCCCCGACCAGGCCTGCAGCGTGAATTCCGTTGCAGCCCGATCACTCCAGGGGCCGTCGAGGCCGAACGGGGTGATGGCGGCGACGATCAGGTGCGGGTGCGCATCGCACATCGCGACCGGTGCCAAGTGGTCGGCCAGGGGTGAACCGGGCGACCAGACCACGGCGTCGGCCGAGGCAAGCAGGTCATCCACGAACGTGCGGTCGGTCTGCGGGTCGGCGACCACGCTCTGTTTTCCACCGGCGAGGAAGCTGAACAGTGCGCCGTCTTCGTCGGGTCCGATCTGCGCACCAGAGGCCGACCAGCGTCGGAGCGGATCACCCTCGGGCGCTTCGACCTTGATGACGTCGGCTCCCCCGTCGGACAGCAGCTTGGTGCAGTAGGCACCGGGAATGCCGGTCGACAGGTCAACCACGACGAAACCGTTCAGTGGTGCGTCGGCCATCGCTACTTCTTCTTTTTCGTCTTCTTGGCGTCGGCCTTCTCGGCCTTACCCTTCGCCGTCTTCGTGGCCTTTGCGCGGCCGGACTTCGACAGCCGCCACTCCGGCGGGAACTTGCTGTCGTTGTCCTTCACCGCTCCGGCGAGCCCGGTGTCGAGACCCTCGTGCATGTCGAACTCGTCCTCGTCGCGGGCGGACGCACCGCCGAGGGACTCGAAGGTGCTGCCGAGCAGGCTGCCGAGGTACTCGCCCTGGAACTGCTTGAACACCTCGAAGAACATCTTCTGCTGAAAGATCGTGTCCGTCGGCCGGTTTCGCGCGCACGCCAGCGCATACCGGTCGACTTCGGCTTCGAGGTCCTCGCGCGGTACCACGCTGTTGAGGAAGTTGCAGTCATACATCTCGGCGGCGGTGAACGGCCGGCCGGTGTAGACCATCTCCTGGAACTTGCGGATGCCCATCGTCTGGGTCCACCACCACATCCGCGGTCCCCAGCCGTAGTACCGAAACGACGGATGGCCGAACAGCGCGTCGTCGGAGGAGATCACCAGGTCGGCGTCGGCGGCCTGGTAGAAGTGCCAGCCGTAGCAATACCCCTTGACCTCGAGGATCGAGATCTTCTTGAAGTCCTGCAGGGTGCGGATTCCCGACTGCGGGCTGGCATACCAGGCGCCGACCGAGGCACCGCGCCGATAAGTCCCGCGGGGCGGGTATTTCACCGCGCCGGGCGGGATCCGGAACTCCGCGAGCCGCGGCCCTTCATCCTCGGCGTTCTGCAGTTCCATGAACTCGGGCAGGTCGGCACCGCTGCCGAGATCCTCACCCGCGCCGCGGATGACGACGACTTTCACCTGATCGTCTACACCGGCCTGATAGAGCAGATCGGAATAGCGCAGGCGCGCAGCGGCGGTCGGGGCGTTGAGGTAGTCCGGCCGGGTGAAGGTGATCGTTGCGATCTTGGTCTTCGGGTCCTTCTCGTAGCGGATGATCTCCTCGGCCGACGGGCGCCGCGCCTCAGGCATTGCCCGTGCCGACGCTCGCCTCGGCGCTCCACGCCCGGCTAGTCGTCAGTACCTCGCACCCGTCGGCGGTGATCAACACGGCGTCGCGGGTGATCACCGATCCGACCGACTTCTCCCAGACGTGGGCGGTGACGGCGAGCACCATTCCCGCCTCCAGCAGTTCAGCGTCGGCAGTCGCCCGCAGCTGCGGCGAGACGACCGGCGGGTCGAAGCCCAGGCCGAGGCCGTGCGCTACCGGCATGACCGGCAACTGCTCGCCGGCGTCGGCGTAGGCATCGAGCAACGCGCTCGTAGCCCGCCCCGGTCGGCACGCATCGATCAGTCTGTCCCACAGGGCATCTCGACGCCGGTAGAGCTCGTGCACGGCATCAGTTGGTTCGCCCACCGGGAGCGTGCGGGTCACTTCGGCGACGTATCCGTCGGCCAGCACCCCGGCCGACAGCACCACCAGGTCACCCTCGTGGACCACATCACCGCCCTCGGCACGGCGCCACGGATGCTCTTTGGAGGTCACCCAGGCGGCATCCTGGGTTGCCGGCGTGCTCACCCCACCGGCGGCTTCGGCCTCCAACACCGCAGCGGTGAGGAACTTCACGGTGGTTCCTGGAGCGAGCGCTGCCACACCCGCGGCCAGACCCTTCTCGGCGATTGCCAGCGCGTGCCGTAACGCCTGCACTTCCTGCGGAGTCTTGATCCGGCGGGCAGCCTGCATGGCCTGCTCGGCGTCCACCAATTCCGCGTTCGGAAACGCCATCGGCAACAGTTTCGCGAAAGTTGGTGTCAGGGCATCAGTTCCGACTCGGCGCGCGGTATCGGCGCCCTTGATGTTCTTCAGTATGTCGACCAACGTCATCGGGTTCCAGGCGAACCCATACAGATTCTCGTGCGGTATCTCCTCAGGTATGCCCTCATCCCACGTGCTGTTGAGATGGATCTCACCGGTGGCGCGCACGAATTCGCAGATCGGCCCGAACGGGCGGGTGCCCACCACCCACAGCTGAGGGGCACCGGAGATGTAGCGAACATTGGCCTGCCTGCCGAGCACCAGTACGTCGAGGTCGTGGGCCTCCATCTGCGCCAAGGCGCGCTCGCGACGGCTGAGCCGCAGAGCCCGGGCATCGGCCTCGATCTCAGTTCCCATTGGGCACCTCGTACGGATCGTATGGATAGGCAGTCAGTGGCATCCAGCCACCATCGGTGACCACGACGATCTCCTCGCCGCGATAGCCGCCGGTGCCGTCTTGCCACACCACCGGCTCGAACACCAGAAGCATTCCGGGCGGAAAGACGAAGTTGTCGTCCCATTCCTGGCCGAGATCCGTTCCGATCATCGGCATTTCGGCCGCACTCGTTCCGATCCCATGACCCAGGTAGAAGTGCGGCAGCCATGGCTTCTCCCCGCCGGCCGCGGCGATCGCCGCGCGTCCGAGGTCACCACAGGTGGCGCCGGCCTTGGTCACCGAGAGCACCCCGTCGACGATCCGGCTCCATCTTTCGAACTGGTGCTGTTGCAGCTGTGTCGGTTCCTGCCCGACGATCCAGGTGCGTCCGTGGTCCGAGCAGTAGCCGTGGTAGGAGATGGATACGTCAGTCCACAACACGTCGCCTTGCGCCAACTCGCGCTCGGTCGTCAGCAGGGGCAGGGCGAGGTCGCCGGTAGTGGTCCACGTTCCCTCGGCCTTCGAGGTGGGCATGACCTGCCAAATCGAGTCGAACATGTTCGTGGTCGCACCGAGTTCGAAAGTGCGGCGCACGAATTCAGCAGACAGGTCGATCTGACGAGCACCGGGCGCCAGCGACTTCTGGATCTCGGCGATGGCCAGTTCGGTGATCTGGCAGGCTCGCCGGATGCAGGCGATCTGGTCGATGGTCTTGACCAGTTTCGCCGCACCGATCGTCGACGCGGCGTCCACCGGCGCGCTGGGGAACAGCGCACTGCCGGCTCGTCGCATCGCACCGGTCAGCTCATCGGTCGCCACCGTCGCACCCGATGGGACTTGTCCGGCCAGGATCTTCGCGAATTCCGTAACACCCTCATCGAATTCGAGGTAGACGGGCCCGTGCAGATGGTCGTCGGGCAGGCCGGATTCCATGGCCGCACCCTCGCGGAACGGCAGGAACAGGTGCGGGTGCTCGTCGTCGGTCAGGATCACCGCCACCGGCCGCTCGACATGCGACAACCCGGCGTCGGCCAGCGGCCAGCTGATACCGGTGGCGTACATGACATTGCTGTTGCCCAAGAGCACCAGTGCGTCCACGCCCTGATCGGCCATTGCGGCATGCAGGCGAGCGCTGACTTCGCTGCGCATCCGAGCGAAGTCGGGCTCCTGCGGGATGTCCAGCCACGTGTACCCGGTCCGGGCGATCTGAGTGACGCCGGAATGGGTGGATGTGGTCACTGCACACCCAGGAATTTCTTGATGTTGCTGCTGCAGATCTTGACCGCGTTCTCCTGGCCGACGGTGTCGACCACCTGCCGAAGCGACTTCTCGGAGTAGCCGAACGTGCTCTCGTTGTGCGGGTAGTCCGAGGACCACATGACGTTGTCCACCCCGATCTCGTCGAGCAGCTTGAGCCCCAACGGGTCGACCATGAACGATGCGCTCATGTGGTTGTCCCAGTAGTAGCGGATGTCGTGCTCCACCTTGCGGTTGAACATGTGCTGGTAGGAGGCCAGCAGGTGCTCGGCATCCTGCAACGCGGTGGCGACCCAGGCGATGCCGCCTTCGAACCAGCCGACTTTCAGCCCCGGGTGACGGTCCAGGATGCCGGAGAACAGGTACTTGGAGAACGTCTCCCGGAAGCCGTCGACATTGATCATCATGCCGACGACCACGCTGTTGACTTCACACGGAGTCTTGGGCGGTGTCTCGCCGATGTGGTGGGTGACCGGCAGGCCGGCGGCTTCGATCTCGTCCCAGATCGGGCTCATCGCGGTGCTGCCGTAATCGATGATCTCGCCGTCCTCACCCTTGCCCGGGTTCAGCGGCATCAGGAATGTCTTGAGTCCCAGGGACTTCACCTCGGCCAGCGTGCGGCGCGCACCATCGGGATTCCACCAGTTGATCAGCCCGACGCCGTAGAAGTGGCCGTTGCTACGGGCCTGCACCTCGGCGATGTGCTCGTTGTAGATCCGGAAGATCCGCTCGCGCAGCTCCAGGTCGGGATAGTGGAACAGCGCCAGTACGGCGTTGGGGAACGCGAGTTCTTTGTCGACGCCGTCCTCATGCAGTTCCTGGATGCGGGCATCGATGTTGGTGGTGGCCGCGCCGGCGAGATCGTCGTACTGCATGAGCACCCGGCTGAAGTCCAAGGGCAGGAACGTCTTTCCCTTGGCCCGGCCAACCATGTAGGCGCCGTCCTCGTACCAGATGCGCGGCGCCTTCTCCTTCAGTTCCTCCGGGAACTTGTCGAAGAAGATGTCCTCGGACAGCGAGATGTGGTTGTCGGCGGAGAACACCTCGGTGCCGGCCGGCAGGCCGGTGTCACCTTTGGCGTGACCCTGCCGGTCCTTGGGTGCACCCAGGCCGCCGGCGGGGTACAGCGTTGCGGTTGTCATGTGAGCTCCAATCAGGCTGTCGGGGTAGAGCGTTCACCAAGTAACGGGCAGTTCGTAAACGCCGTAGGCCAATTTGTCGTTCTTGAACGGAATCTCGTCGAGCGGCTTGGCCAGCGTGAGAGTCGGGATACGTCGCAAGAGCGTGCTGAACACGATCTGCAGTTCGGCGCGGGCCAACTGTTGCCCGACGCATTGGTGGCGGCCGTAGCCGAAGGCGAGGTGGTCGCGAGCGTTCTCCCGCCGCACCTGCAGCTGTTCCGGGTTGGGGAATGCCTTGGCATCCCAGTCTGCCGGGGACAGGTCGATGATGATGCCCTCTCCCCCGCGGATGGTGACGCCGGCGATCTCGATGTCCTCGGTCGCGACGCGCCGCTGCCCGTTCTGAATGATCGACAGGTACCGCAGCAGTTCCTCGACCGCGTTCGCGACGACCTTCGAATCGTCGGTATCCCGCACTACCGCAAGCTGTTCGGGGTTCTCGAGCAGCGCCAGGATCCCGATGCCGATCATGTTGGCGGTGGTCTCATGACCCGCGATGAGCAGGCCGCTGGCGAGCTGCGCGGCTTCCTTGACGCTGATCTCACCGGCCTTGACCCGCTCGGCGATATCGGAGACCGCGTCCTCGGCCGGGTTCTCCATTTTGGTCTCGACGAGGTTGGACAGGTACTTCGCCAGGCTCATCGCGCCCTTCATGCTGTCCTCGGGCTTGGCATAACGAGCCAGCCCGACGTTGGCATGTTCCTGGAAGAAACCGTGGTCTTCGTATGGCACGCCGAGCATTTCGCAGATCACCTCGGTCGGCACGGGCAGCGCGAGCGCGGTGACCAGCTCGGCGGGCTTCGGCCCGGCCAGGATCTTGTCGATGGCGTCATCGGTGATCTTCTGGATCGCCGGGCGCAGACCCTCCACCCGTTTGAAGGTGAACGGCTTGGACAGCATGCGGCGATAGAAGGTGTGCTCCTCGGCGTCGGCGGTGAACACCGACCGGGGGCGCTTGTTGACGGTGGAGAGCATGTGCTCGTTCCAGTGCGGGAAGCCGGACCTGCGGTCGTCGACACTGACCCGGGAGTCGGCGAACAGCGCCCGCGCCTCCTCGTAGCCGGTGATCAGCCACGGGGTGCTGCCGTCCCAGATCCGAACCCGGCTCAGCGGTGCGGTCGCGGCCAACTCCATCACCTGTTCCGGCGGCGCGAACGGGCACCGGCCAGTCCGCTCCATCGGATACTCCGGGGCGGTCGCCGCCTCGGTCGGCTCAGTTGTCAACGTGTCCGACATGCCTCACTCCTCGACGTAGATGGCTTGCGCGGGGCAGGCCGCGGCGGCCCGGCGCGCGTTGTCTTCCTGATCGGCCGGCGGGTTGGTTTCGAGCAGCACGACCACGCCGTCCTCGTCACGCTGATCGAAGACCTCGGCCGCGTTGAGCACGCATTGGCCTGAGGAGACGCACTTGTCCTGGTCGACGGTGACCTTCATGGTGGTTCTAGCCTTATCGTGTCACTGGGGCCAGCCAGAGCCCGACGAGCGCGTCGACAAGTCCGGAAGCGGCTGTGCGCCAATTGGTTAGGGGCAAGGGCGTGCCCTCGGCGAGGGCCCGCTCGTATTCGGCGCAGGTGTGGATCAACAGGTTGCGCCCCATGATGTTGCGTTCCACGCGCACGTGGCCGGGCAGGTCGGGCAAGCAGCGATTGATGCCCTCCAACACGACGATCAGGGCGGGCAGCGTCAGCGCATCACGGGTGACCGTCTGCTGGTAGGCCGGGTCGGCCATCACCTGCGCGGCGAACCGCGCATACCAGGTGGGGTTGCCCAGCGCCGTCAGATGATCGGTCAGCGGCAGCACCAGGCATTCCACCCAGTCGCGCAGTCCGGCGTCCTTGCCTGCCATCGCTGCGACCCGCTCTTCGCGCAGCTTCTCCACCGGTACGGCGTGCTTGTGTTCGATCGCGCGGACCAAGTCCGTCTTGGTGCCGAAGTGGTAGCCGACGGCTGCGTTGTTGCCCTGCCCGGCGGCCTCACTGACCTGGCGGTTCGACACCGCGAAGACACCGTGTTCGGCGAACAGCCGCTCGGCGGCGGTGAGGATCGCCTCGCGGGTCAGGCTCGCCCGATCGGTGCGGGTGTTCCGAGAAGGGGTGGTCGCGGTGGTCATCGCAGGCCAGTCAACGCCGTGATCGTGATTAAGTCAAGCGATTGATTTAAGAAATCTCGGGCTTTTTCTTTTTCGGCACCGGCTTGCCCGCCGCCGTCCCGCCGTCGACCGGCAGAACCGTCCCGGTGACGTACGGAGAACGGTCTCCGGCGAAGTAGAGGATCGCTTCGGCCACATCCTCGGCGGTCCCCTCCCGTTCCAGGGGTCGGTCGGCCCGCATGGTCGCCCGGATCCCCGCCTCGAACTTGGCGACCTGCTCGGCGTCCATGCCGTGCGCGGACTTCGACACGATGGCCGTCCTAATATGGCCGGGCGCAAGGCAGTTCACCCGGATCTCGTAGTTGGCCAGTTCGATCGCCGCACACTTGGTGAAGTGGATGACCGCGGCTTTCGATGCACGATAGGTCATCACGCCGCCGCCGGCCTGGATCCCGCCGATGGAGGTCAGGTTGATGATCGACCCGCCGCCGCTGTCCTTCATGTGCTTGGCCGCATCGCGCGTCCCGGCCATCACGGCCTTGACGTTGACGGCCATGATGCGCTCGAAGTCGTCGAGGTCGTCGTGCAGGAAACTCCGGTGCATCTTCCCCGAAACCCCGGCGTTGTTCACCATCACGTCGAGCCCGCCGAACTTCTCCGCCGCGGTGTCGATCAGGCGGGTGAGCTGCCCGGTGTCGGCGACGTCGGTCGGCAGAAACAACGCCTTCTCGCCGTGCCGGTCGGCCAGCGCCGCACCCTGTTCGGCGTCGATGTCCCCGAACACGACGGTCGCGCCTTCCGCCAGGAAGCGCTCGACGATGCCGGCGCCGAGCCCCGACGCGCCGCCGGTGACGACCGCGATCTTGCCTGCCAATTCGTTGCCCATGACGGCCCAATCCCTCTCGTCCGCACGCCGATCCGGTGCGCGTACGCAGTCAATCGCTGCGCCCGACCTAAGTCAAGCGCGTGATTTAAAAGTGGTTTGACACCGAAGTTGTAGTTACCGCGCGAAACGTGCGAGTGGGCGTGTCGATAACGCCAGCCTGACGGGGCCCCGCAAGCGATTAGCGCGGCTAAACGAGCGGGTTGAGAACCATGTTCTCTCACTTGGTCAGCAAACCTTGCGCATTCCGGACATGGCATTGACACCTTTTGAACGAAACTGCAACAGTTGCTGTCACCGAGGCCCATGGGAGGACATTCCGGTGACAGTCAGTGCCGACAGGGATCTTCACTACGATCCCTACGACGTCGACCAAAACATCAACCCGTTTCCGATGTTCGCGCGGCTGCGCGAGGAAGCGCCGCTGTACTACAACCCCGACCTCGACTTCTACGCGCTGAGCCGCTTTGACGACGTCAACAAGGCCGTCATCGACCACGAAACGTTCATCTCGGGCCGCGGCGCGCTGCTGGAGATCATCAAGTCCGGGATGGAAATCCCGACCGGCACTTTGATTTTCGAGGATCCGCCGATCCACAACATTCACCGCAACCTGTTGTCGCGGGTCTTCACACCGCGCAAGGTCGCCGCACTGGAACCGCAGATCCGCGAGTTCACCACCCGCTGCCTGGATCCGTTGGTGGGTACCGGCAGGTTCGACTTCGTCAACGACCTCGGCGAACAGATGCCGATGCGCGTCATCGGCATGCTGCTCGGCATTCCGGAAGATCGCCAGCGGGCGGTCACCGACCACGGCGAGGCGACGCTGCAGTCGGACAAGGTGGATCTGCTGGCCACCGGTGAGATCTTCGCCGAGTTCATCGACTACCGCCGCGACCATCCGTCCGACGACATCATGACCGACCTCCTCAACGCGGAGTTCGCCGACGAGACCGGTACCGTGCGCCGGCTGCACCGCGAAGAACTGTTGCTCTACTTGACGGTGATCGCGACGGCCGGCTCGGAGACGACCACCCGGTTGATCGGTTGGGCCGGCAAGACCTTGGCCGAATACCCCGACCAACGACGTGAACTCGCCGAGAACCCGGCGTTGATTCCGCAGGCGATCGAGGAGATCCTGCGCTGGGAGCCGCCGGCGTTACAGATCGCCCGCTACGTCACCCGCGACGTCGAGTACTACGGCCAGACCGTGCCCGCGGGCTCGGCGATGCTGATGCTCGTCGGCGCGGCCAACCGCGACCATCGCCGCTTCGCACCCGACGGCGATGTCTTCGACATCCATCGGGAGCTCAAGTCGCACATGACCTTCGGTGCGGGCACCCACTTCTGCATGGGTAACGCACTGGCCCGCATGGAGGGTCGGATCGCGCTCGAAGAAATCCTCAAGCGCTTCCCGACCTGGGAGGTCGACTGGGCCAATGCCCGCAAGTCTCAAACCACTGCGGTCCGCGGCTGGGACGCCATGCCGACGATCGTTCCCTGACAACCACCAACTACGACACGAGGACTGAACAACCATGGCAGGACGGGTAGAAGGCAAGGTCGCATTCATCACCGGTGCGGCCCGCGGCCAAGGTCGCGCCCACTCGGTGCGGCTGGCGTCCGAGGGTGCCGACATCATCGCGGTCGACATCTGTAAGCCGATTGACACCGTGGACAAGATTGCGGCGTCCACCCCTGAGGACCTGGCCGAGACCGCGGATCTGGTGAAGAACGCCGGCGGACGCATCTTCACCGCCGAGGTCGATGTTCGTGACTACGACGCACTGAAGGCGGCGGTGGACGCCGGCGTCGAGGAATTCGGCCGGCTCGACATCATCGTCGCGAACGCCGGCATCGGCAACGGCGGCGAGACGCTGGACAAGACCAGCGAAGCCGACTGGAACGCGATGATCGACATCAACCTCAGCGGTGTGTGGAAGACTGTGAAAGCCGGTGTGCCGCATATCCTCCAGGGAGGCCGCGGCGGCTCGATCATCCTGACCAGTTCAGTGGGCGGGCTCAAGGCTTACCCGCACACCGGCCACTACATCGCCGCCAAGCACGGCGTCGTCGGCCTGATGCGCACGTTCGCCGTCGAACTGGGCGCACAGAACATCCGGGTCAACTCGGTGCATCCGACCAACGTGAACACCCCGTTGTACATGAACGAGGGCACGATGAAGTTGTTCCGCCCCGACCTGGAGAACCCGACGGCCGACGACATGAAGGTCGTCGCACAACTCATGCACACGCTGCCGATCGGCTGGGTCGAGCCCGAGGACATCGCCAACGCGGTGCTGTTCCTGGCGTCTGACGAGTCGCGCTACATCACCGGTGTCACTCTGCCTGTCGACGGCGGCAGTTGCTTGAAGTAACCCCCACTTCGCCGCAGACCGTCCACACGTTCTGCCGGTACTGCCTTGCCTCGTGCGGTGTCGACGTCACCGTCGAGGCGGGGCGGGTGGTGAAAATCTCGGCGGACAAACAAAATCCGCACAGTTGGACCGACTTCTGCGCCAAGGGCCGCACGGCGGCTCAACTCGTCGAGCATCCGCGCCGCATCACCCGCCCGATGCGGCGGGTGGGTGACGGCTACGTCGAGGCCACGTGGGACGAGGCGATCGCCGACATCGCCGCGCGCATGTCGGCGATCATCGACGCCGGCGGCCCCGATGCCGTCGCCACGTACACCGGCAATCCGGCGGGTTTCTCGTCGTCAAGTCTGCTGTTCATGACCGGCTGGCTGGACGCCATCGGCAGCCAGAACCGGTACTACGTGGGTTCGGTCGACCAAAACAATCTGCACGTGGTCGCTCAGGCCATGTATGGGTCGCAGCTGTTCGTCCCCGTCTCCGATGTCGACAATTGCGATTTCTTCCTGCTGGTGGGTGCCAATCCCGCTGTGAGCGCATGGAATTGGGTGGAGAGCGTGCCGGGCGGCTGGAAGCGGGCGCTGGCCCGGCAGCGGCAAGGCGCCACGATCGTGGTGGTCGACCCGATCCGCACCGAAAGCGCCGAGAAGGCCGACCTGCACCTGTCGATCCGCCCCGGCCAGGATTGGGCACTGCTGCTCGGCATGGTCAAGGTGATCCTCGACGAAGGGCTCGAGCACCGCGAGGACTGCGGCGACCTTGCCGTCGGGATGCCCGAGTTGCGCTCACTGGCCTCGGCGGCCGACCTCGACGACCTGGCCGCCCGCTGCGACATCCCCCGCGCCGACATCGAGTCTCTGGCTAGGGATTTCGCGGCCGCGCCCGGCGCGATGGTGATCACCCGCACCGGCGTCTCGCTGCATCTGGCCGGAACCATCGGCGAGTGGCTCGGCCACGTGCTCAACGTCATCACCGGACGAATGGACCGGCCGGGTGGACGCCGGTTCGAACGCGGGTACGTCGACGCGCTGAAGTTGGCGGCGTTCGCCAAGCCGGTCGACCACCGCAGCCGGTTGCAGGACCGGCCGATGGTGGCAGGCCATCACGGACTCGACGAACTGCCCGACGAGATCACCACCCCCGGGCGCGGAGAGATCCGCGCGATGGTCATCAACGCGGGTAACCCCGTCGTCTCCGGACCCGACGGCGCGCGGCTGGACACCGCACTGAGTCAGCTCGACCTGCTGGTGGCGATCGACTTCCTGCAGCGCGAGAGCCACCGTCACGCGCACTGGCTGTTGCCCGCGGCGCACTGGCTGGAACGGGACGATCTGCTGGCCCTCACCAGCGGTCTGCACGACGAGCCCTATGTCCAATACGGGCGGCGGGCAGTCGATCCGCCGGGTGAGGCGCGCGAGGAATGGCGATTCTTCCTTGATCTCACGCTCGCGATGAAGCGGCCCTTCCTCGGCATGCGGGGCATCAATCAGTTCATCAAGGCGACCCGCGTCGTGGCCAAGGCCACCCGCAATCCGTCGCTGGCGTTCGGGCCGCACTGGATCGACCGGATGATCATCGGGATGAGCCGAGGGATCAGCTGGCGTGCGGTGATGGAACATCCACACGGTTGGGTGTTCGGCAAGCGCGAATTCGGACATCTTCGCAAGGCATTGCGCACCGAGGACAAGAGAATTCGCGTCGCACCGGCCGAATTCGTTGATCGGGCACGCGAGTTGCTGACGGAGCCCCATCCGACGTCGCCGCCTGGACGACCTTTTCAGCTGGCGAACAGCCGGCGCAGACATTCGATGAACTCCTAGCTCAACGACATTCCGGGGCTGCACCCGTCGGGCAAAGACAACCATGCGGTGATCAACGCCAAAGACGCTGCCGCGCTGGGCGTCGCCAACGGCGATCGGGTCAAGGTGTTCTCCGATGTCGGTGCGGTCGAACTCGCCGCCGTGGTCAGTGACCGGCCCCGGCCCGGCGTCGTGATCGTCGATCACGGCTGGGGTTCGCGGGTGTTCGACCCCCGCGGCGGTGCGGAGCCGATCTCGTTCGGTGTGAACAGGAATCTGTTGGTGGACGGGTCGCCGGTCGATCCGCTGTCGCAGACCCCTGCCTTGAGTTCGGCGTGGGTGGGCATCGAGCGGATCGGCCCCTAGGTCGATCGCGAGCAGACACAGAGTCGCACGAGTCAGGCCGTATCGGTGCGATTCTGCGTCTGCTCGGCGAAGAAGGCCAGGAGGAGCTCCGCCGTCGCGTCGGGCTGCTCGATCTGCGGGCAGTGTCCGGCATTCTGGATGACCGCGGAACGACCATTGGTGATCTGCTCGGCAATCTCGGCGGCCCAGCCCGGGGGCAGCAGTTTGTCGCCGGCACCCTCGACGACCAGGACCGGTACATCGATGCGCTCGTACGCCCGCTTGCTCGACGGGGTCGACGGGGCGTCCAATCCAGGTCGGCGAAAACGCGCTGCCGCCAATGATTCCCATGCACCGGGCGCGATGCTGGAGTCATAGCGCCGTTGCACGTACGCCTCGTCGGCGGGATAGGCAGGGTCGAAGAACAGCGCCTCCACAATAGCCCGCATCGCCTCGTACGTGGCGTCGTACTCGTAGAGCGCGGTGGTGTGCCGGTTCTTCTGGATCTCGCCGCCGCCACAGATGGTCACCGCGCTGCGCACCGGCAGTACCGGCGACTCCGACGTCATGTCGACCAACAGATTGATGGCACCCATCGAGTTGCCGACGAAGTGGGTCGAGTCGATGCCCAGCAGCGCACAGAACCGGGCGATGTGCCGGATGCGCATGCCGCGACCATCGGTGAAGTCGACGACCTTCGCCGAGTCGCCGAAGCCCAACATGTCCGGCGCGAGCACCCGGTAACGTTCAGCCAACGCGAGAATGATTCGTTCCCAGCCTATTTCGGCACTCACGCCGAATTCGCCACCGTGCAGGAGCACGACGGGATCGCCTTGCCCGGCCTCCAGGAAGTGTGTCGTCAGACCGTCGACGACGATAGTCCGATGCTGATAGCTCACTTGATCGCGATCGGGTTGACCGGCGAACCCACCGCACCAGTGACGCTCAGCGGCGGCGCAACAAGCTGGAACTCGTAACGGCCGTCGGCCGCGCAATCGAGTGCCAATTCGGTGAGATTCCAGTACTCACCCAACATCAAGCCCATATCGCGCAGGCACAGCATGTGCATCGGCAGGATCGCGCCATCGACGCCGGACGCCGGGTTTTCGACCATCAAGTTGTCCGCCGCAACCGCGGCGACCTGATGGTCGGCCAGCCAGGACGCGCACGTCCAATCCAGTCCAGCCCCGGGCTCCTGCCCGTCACCGGTCTCCAAAAAGCGCGCCCACCACCCCGTTCGGATCAGCACGATGTCACCGGGTTCCACGGTGACACCCTGCGTGCGGGCCGCCTCGTCGAGTTCGGCCGGAGTGATCGGCTGGCCGAGTTCGCAGAATGTCGGCACCCCGCGCAGCTTGACGATGTCCAGCAGCACACCGCGGGACGTGATGCCCTTGCTGTCGACCTTGTCGATGCCCAGATAGTAGGCACCCAGACTAGACACCGAGTCCGCCGGAAAACCGTTGTACAACTTGTCCTCGTAGTACACGTGTGACAGCGCATCCCACTGAGTGGCGGCCTGCAGCGGCATGATGATCATGTCGTCGTTGAACCGCATCGGCCCGGCCGTCGAATACCCGCTCAACTGCACGGCCGCGGGATTACGCAGCCACGACGGGCCATACTCCATCAGTGTTTTGGCGTCACCACCGTCGATCGTCATCACGTGGGTCGGGTTCTGCCGGTACTGAAATGCACCCTGCGGCCCCGATGAGCCGAAGTCGACGCCAAGCGGAAACACCTTGCCGTGCTGGACGGTTGCCGCGGCCTGCGCGACCTTCTCGGGCGTGATGAAGTTCAGCGTGCCGAGCTCGTCGTCATCGCCCCACCGGCCCCAGTTCCGGACGTCGTCGGCGACCCGACGGAAATCGCTCATGCTGGCCACGCTGGTCATCCCTTCTCGTAGTCGGCTGCTTGCCGCGCCGCGATGTTGCCGCCGTCAGCCCAGATGACCTGACCGGTGATATAGCCGGCAGCCTGGCTGCCCAGAAACACCAGCACCGCGGCCTGCTCAGCCGGATTCGACACCCGGCCCAGCGGTTTGGGAATGTCGTCGAGCAGGCTCGGCCCATACGCCGAGCGCAGCTGGTCGAGGATCGGCGTCTCGGTGACACCCGGTCCGCTGCAGTTGATGCGAATACCCCTGGCGCCCAGTGGCACGGCATTGGTCACCGTGTAGCCGATGATCGCCTCCTTGGACAGCCGGTAGCCGCCGTCGGCCAGTGCATCGGGATTGGCGTGGCACCAGTCGATGCCCTCGGCCATCGAGCCCGTCGCGAGCAGAGCGGCCGCCTGCGGCAGGTTCTCACGGTAGTTCGCGGCGGCCAGTGAGGACACGAGATTGACCGACGAGCCGGGCCCCAACTTCGGCAGCAATGCCTCGGTGAGCTGCCGGGTGCCCAGGAAGTTGATCGTGACAACCAGCAACGGGTTGCCGATTCCCGAGGAGACGCCAGCCACGTTGAACAACGCGTCGATGGGTCCGTTGATCACGCTCGCCGCCTGATCGATCGAGCCGGCGTCGGCCAGATCGATCTCGACGAACTCACTGAGCTCGGCGGCCGGGCGGCGCACATCGAGGCCGACCACCACGGCACCCAGATCGATCAACTGTTCACACAGCTGCGCGCCGATTCCCGACGCGCAGCCGGTGACCACCACGCGGCGGCCGTCGTACCGCAGCAGATCGTCGATGCGAGCCACGGTCTACTTGGCTTCCCGCTTCTCCTTCTCCAACTGCGCGGCCTTCACCCGGCCCTCATTGATTTCGGCCATCGCCTCGGGAATCTCACCGGCAGTGAACTTTCCACCACGGCCGGTAGGCAGCCCGCCGAACGAATAGGTCTCGTCGAACAACGGGGCTTCCGACGGCTGACGGCGTGCCTCAACCTTCTCGATCACCGGCGCGAGCCGCTTGGCCTTGTCCTTGACGGCCTTCTCGTCGCGCTCGATGAACTCGGGCAGGATCTCCTTGCCCATGATCTCGATGGACTCCATCGTGCCCTCGTGGCTGCGCGGGTTGAGCAACAGGATGATCTCGTCGACCCCGCTGGCCTCGTAGCTACGCAGGAACTCCCGCACCGTCTCGGGCGACCCGATGGCACCGCGGCCGGGACCGTAGGCCAGCGTCGGGTCCTCCTTGACGGCGTCCTCGTACAGCTCCCACACACCGGTGCGTCCGGGCGTGTGCATGCCGTTGATGTAGTAGTGCATGATGCCGAACGAGAAGAAGCCGCCGCCGATGCCGATCTTCTTGATCGCCTCGTCGTCGGTCTTGGCCACCATCATCGACAGGTCACCGCCGATGGCGAGCAGGTTCGGGTTGATCGCCGGCGTGCAGGGTGTGCCCTGCTCCTCGAACTCCTTGTAGTAGCCGTCGACGCGGGTCTTGAGCGCCTCGGGTCCGGTGTAGGCGAAACTCAGTGCGCCGATGGCCTTCTGAGCGGCCATCTGCACCGAGGACGGGCGGGTGCAGGCCACCCAGACCGGCGGGTGCGGACTCTGCAGCGGCTTGGGGATGACGTTGCGGGCCGGCATCTCGACGTGCTCACCCTTGAAACCGGTGAACGGCGCCTCGGTCATACAGCGGATCGACACCTTCAGCGCCTCTTCCCACATCGTGCGCTTGTCGGCGGGGTCGATGTCGAAGCCGCCGAGTTCGGCAACCGACGACCCTTCACCGGTGCCGAATTCAACACGCCCGTTGGATAAGTGGTCCAGGGTGGCGACCCGCTCGGCGATGCGCGCCGGGTGGTTGATCGGCGGCGGCAGGTGCATCACGCCGAAGCCGAGCCGGATGTTCTTGGTGCGCTGGCTGGCTGCGGCCAGGAACATCTCCGGTGCGGTGGAGTGGCAGTACTCCTCGAGGAAGTGGTGCTCGGTGAGCCACACGGTGGAGAAGCCGGCCTTGTCCGCGAGCTCCACCTCGTCGAGGCCATGCTGGAACAGCTGGTGCTCGTCGTCCTCCGACCACGGCCGCGGCAGCGGGAATTCGTAGAACAGCGAGATCTTCATGCGGTTACCTCTCGATTGGAATTGTGGGAGATGTGTTCTGCTGCGACGTATCCGAACGTCATAGCGGGTCCGATGGTGGCGCCGGCGCCGGCGTAGCTGCGGCCCATCACCGCGGCCGAGGCGTTTCCGGTGGCGTAGAGACCACCGATGACGGAGCCGTCCTCGCGCAGCACCCGGGCGTGCTCGTCGGTGAGCAATCCACCCGACGTGCCGAGGTCGCCGAGGATGATCTGGAAGGCGAGGTACGGCCCCTTGCCCAGCGGAGCCAGGTTGGGGTTCGGCAGCGTGGGGTCGCCGTAGTAGTTGTCGTAGGCAGAGTCGCCACGGTTGAAGTCATCATCGTGGCCCTTGTGCGCGAGCTCGTTGAACCGGGCGGCGGTGCGCTGCAGTTCGTCTGCGGGCGCACCGATTTGGGACGCCAACTCGGCGAGGGTGTCCGCGGCCTTGACGATCCCGGAGTCCAGCCACGCCTGTGGGATCTTGCGGCCGGTGGGAACCGGGGCGAACGGCACCTTCGGGATCGGCAGATGTCCGCCGACGACGTACCGGTGGAAGGACGCGATGTCGGTGACCAACCAGCACGGGATGTGGTCGACGCCCTGCTGGTGGCCTTCGATCATCGCGTGTGCGAAGTCCATGTAGGGCGCGGCTTCGTTGATGAAACGCTTGCCCGCGCCGTTGACGACGAACTGCGCTGGCATCATTCGCTCGTTGAGCATGAACTGCAGGCGTCCGTCCGGCCAGCACATGGCGGGGAACCACCACGCCTCGTCGAGGAGATCGGTAGCGGCGCCGACCTTTTCAGCCGCCCGGATCCCGTCACCGGTTGCCGCGGGGTTGCCGAAGCTCCAATCCTTCTCGAGCACCGGCAGGTGCTCACGACGCCAGGCCATGTCATGGTCGAACCCGCCCGAGGCCACGATCACGCCGCGGCGAGCCTCGATCCGCACCGGTGTGCCGTCCCGTTCCACCACCGCGCCGACCACGTTGCCATCCACATCGGTGATGAGTTCGGTCATCGGGGCCGACAGCCACAGCGGGATGTCCTTCTCTTTGAGCGCCAGCCGCATCCGTGCCATGAGCGACTGCCCGATCGCGGCCATCCGGTCACCGAACACCCGTGCCCGGAACATCCGCCAGATCAGCTTGAGCAGCACCGCCTTGCCCCGCCAGTTCTGCCGGACCTGGTAGAACAGGCGAAGGTCTTTCGGGGCGAACCAGATTCCCTTCGGCGCCAGCGCCAGCGGAGCCAGCAGGTTCTGCTCCTCGTCACCGAGCTTGCGCAGGTCGATCTCCGGCACGTTGATGGTGCTGCCCCGCTCGGACCCGCCCGGCAGTTCGGGGTAGTAGTCGGCGTAGCCGGGCTTCCAGACGAACTCGAACCAGTTACTGGATTTCTCCAGGAACTCCATCATCTCCGGTGCGGTGTCGACGTACGCGCGCAGGCGTTCGTCACTGACGAGGCCGCCGGTGATGGTCTTGAGGTACTCGAAGACGCCATCGGGGTCCGGCGAGTAGCCGGCCTTGCGTTGTGACGGCGCACCCGGGACCCAGATGCCACCACCCGAAAGTGCCGACGAACCACCGAATTTCGGTGCCTTCTCCACGATCAGGGTGTCCAGGCCCACCGCATCGGCGCGCAGCGCGGCGGTCATCCCGCCTGCGCCGGAGCCGATGACGAGGACATCGACGGAGTGATCGAACGTCATACCGGTACCGCCGTCCGGATCGCGAAGCCCGCGATCAACTCTGGAGCAGCGCGGTAGTAGCGCTGCTGCGTCTGATACTCGCCCTGGGATGCCAACGCGGCGAAAGCCGCCACCCAGGTTCGGATTTCGTGCGCCGAGTTGCCGGCCTCACGGGCGATCCAGTCGTTGGTCCAGCCGTCCACCTCGGCCAGGCGGTTGGTGTCGATCAGGTCCAGTAGTGCGTGGTCCCAGTCCGGGTTCAGCGGCTGCAGCGGGCTCTGGCCATGCGCGAAATCGTGCGCGGCGGCGATGACCGCCTCCTGCCGCGCCGCCCTGCCTTCGGGAGACATCGGCGCCCCGCCGACGATGCGTTCCAGCGCGGCCGGTGGTGCGGTCGCCAGCGTCGGCACCGGCGGATCATGCGACAGCCCACCGGATCCGACTACCAGCACCCGCTTGTCCAGAGCGCCCAGGTACTCGCCGATCGCGGCACCCAGCGCCCTGGTGCGCTTGAGCGGCCCCAGCGGGGTGGCAACCGAGTTGATGAACACGGGAATGACCGGTCGGGACGCGGCATCACCGAAGAGCACTTCGAGCGGCTGCACCGTCCCGTGGTCGACGTCCATCGCCGCCGACAGCGCCACGTCGACGCCGGCCTCCCACACTGCGGCCGCCATTTCGTTGGCGATTTCACCGGGAACCTGAAGCGGTCCGGCGTGGGTACCGTAATCGCCGACGCCGGAGGCCGCACTGCCGATACAGAACGGTGGCATCAAGCGGTAGAAGAACCCGTTGTAGTGGTCCGGGGAGAAGATGACCACGAGCTCGGGGTCGAAAGCCGCGACGAAATCGCGGGTTTCGACCAGCCGGGCGTTGATGTCGTCAAGCAGTTCCGCCGACGGGCCGGGTAGGTTCAGCAGCGGGCTGTGCGACATGCAACAGAGCGCCAGTGGCATCGGTGCCTCCTCCCGGGGTCAAGGTGAGCTTGTCGAGCAGGGCCGCGCTCAATTCCGGTGTGCGCTGGGCGATGCAGGCGCCTGCGATGCAGCGGTCGGGGCGCAGGAACATCACGGATTCCTCGTGTGCGTCGAACCACGCCTTGAGCGCGCCGGTCCGGTCGCCGACCACGATGACGTCGGGGTCGTCGTGTCCGGTCCAGTGCAACTGGGTGATCGGACGCAGCGCGACAAAGACCGCGCCGAGTGACTTCCAATCGGCGAAAGCCTTCTCCCCCAGCAGTTGTCGGGGGTTGTTGCTCCAGCAGACGAATGCGAACCACGGGCCGATGACGTCGTCGAGCAGCACGTTCTGCTTGTCACGAGTGTCCACGCGGGGCTGAATGAACAACGTACCCACCGCCGAGGACGGTGACCGCGGCTCGTTGTGCACCACCGCACCCTGTTCGTAGCGGGGCATCGGCTTGAACCGCATCTCGAGCACGTAGCGCTTCAGCGTCGGTACCAGAGAAGCAGCCCGGATCACTACATCGCGGGCGGCAGCGACACGCGCGTTGGTCGGCGAGATCACCTTGCCGACCGTGGTCGACAGATCGATCATCGCGCGGGCGTGCTTGCGGCGCTCGACGTCGTAGGTGTCCAGTAGCGCGTCGCGGGCCTGGCCCTTGACCACCGCTGCCAGCTTCCACCCGAGATTGGCCGAATCGCGGATGCCACTGTTGTAACCCTGGCCCTGCCACACCGGCATGAGATGGGCGGCGTCACCGGCAATCAGGATGCGGCCCTTGCGGAATGAGCTCGCGATCCGGGAGTGGTGCGTGTACAGCCGGCGACGGATGATGTCGACCTTGTCCGGGTACGGGACCAGCCGCGACAGCATTTGTGCCACAAAGGCGGGGTCTTCGGCCTGCTCGTCGGTCTCGTGGCCGTGGATCAGGAACTCGAAGCGCCGGATGCCGTGGGCGATGGCGATCGAGACGTAAGGCCGGACCGGGTCGGCGCCGACCTCACTGTTGGGATGCCCCAGCGGGTCGTTGGCGATGTCGACGACCAGCCAGCGCGTCGACGACGTCGTACCGTCGAAGGAGACTCCCATCAGGCGGCGAGTGGCGCTGCGTCCGCCGTCGCAGCCAACCACATAGCGGGCGTTCACCTTTCGTGAACCCCCGTCGGCCGGGGTCAGCTCGACGACGACGCCGTCGTCGGTCTCGGTAATCGAGGTCATCGGGTGGCCCCACGCCACCTCGACGTTGTCGAACCGGTCGAGTCCCTTGTATAGCTCGGCATCGACCAGCGGCTGCACGAACCCGTTGCGCTTGGGCCAGCCGAATCGCGCGTCGGGGGGTGCCATCTCGGCCAGCAGCCGGCGCTTGCCATCGTAAAACCGCAAAATCTGATTGGGCACGGTGTTTGGCAGGACGGCGTCCACCAGTCCGATCGCCTGGAACGTCCGCAGGCCTTCGTCGTCGAGACCGACGCCGCGCGGGTAATCGATCAGTGCATCGCGCTCATCGACGACCAGCGTTCGGACGCCCTGCAGGCCAAGGACATTGGCCAGGGTCAACCCAACCGGCCCCGCGCCCACCACAACGACGTCGACCTCGGGAGCCGAGCCGTTGCCGTTCGCCGTGGTCGTCATGTCACCGGCCCAGCAGGAAGTCGATGTGCAGCTGGTTGAAGGTCTTGGGGTCCTCGTACTGTGGCCAGTGCCCGCAGCCTTCCATGACCTCGAATCGGGCGCCGGGGATCATTTCCGAGATTCGCCTGCCCTCGGTCGTGTCGGCGGTTGGGTCATCGCTGGTCCACAACACCAAGGTGGGGGCCTTGATGGCCCCATAGTCGCTGGGCGTCATCAGGTTTCGCTGCCGGATTTCGGGATCTTGCAGCGCCATGATGTCGCGCATCGCGTTGACGAAACCCGGCTGCCGGTATACCCGCTGACGGCTGGCGACGATGTCGTCGTAGTCCTTGGACTTGTCGGCCATCAGCCACTTGATCCGGGCCTGCACGGTTTCCCAACTCGGGTTCTCCGCAGCCGCCATCGATAGCGTGATGATCCGCTTCATCACCTCGGGGTCGGCCTGCGAACCGCCTGCGGTGTTGAGCACCAGCCGCTCGAGCCGGTCCGGGTGATCGACGGCGAAACGGGACGCGACCCAGCCACCCAACGATTCACCCGAGATGTGAGCAGTCTGCGCACCGATGGTGTCCAGGACGGCGACGAGGTGGTCGACGTAGTGCGGGATCTCCAGAAGATGTCCGGGCTTGTCGGTGTACCCGTGCCCCAGCATGTCGATCGACCAGGTGGAGAAATGCTCGGCGTGTGCCTCGAGGTTGCGGACGTACGCCTCGGCATGGCCACCCGAACCGTGCAGCAGGACCAGCGTGGGTTTACTCGGATCGCCGGCGTGGAGATAGCGGGTGCGCACTCCGCCGGCATCCAGATAACCCTGCGAGAACGCAACGCCCTGCAGATCGCTCCAGACGCTCTCGAACTCCGGCACCCGGCTGCCCCTATCCTCGGTGATAATGGGATTCTCGCTTTTTGTAAGCGATATGTGTAATTATTGAACTATGGTGTGCGATAGTTTAAGAGCATCACTCTCGGAGTGCCGTCTGTCAAGGCACTTCGCAGTGACTCGAGCCCGACCTCGCACCTCAGACACGGGAACGACATGACGCAGACACCCACTGAAAGCCCGGTCAGCGCTGCGCCGGGGTCACAGACCCTGGCCCGCGGCCTGCACGCGTTACAGCTGGTCGCGGCCGCGAAAGGCGGGTTGACCATCCAGCAGGTGGCCGACCACATCGGGGTGCACCGGACCATCGCCTACCGGCTGCTGAGCACGTTGGCGTCCTACCGGCTGGTGGCCAAGGCCGAGGACGGGCGGTTCCGCGCCGCCGCCGGCCTGGCCGCCCTGGGCGCGTCGTTCGACAACAACATCCGCGAGCTGTCCATGCCGACGCTGCGCGATCTCGCCGACGAGCTCGGCACCACGGTCTCGCTCCTGGTTGCCGAAGGCGATCAGCAGGTCGCGATCGCCGTCATCGTGCCCACCCGCGTGTCGTATCAGCTGTCCTTCCACGAGGGCAGTCGCTATCCCCTCGACCGGGGCGCGGCCGGGATCGCACTGCTGGCCAGCATGCCGCCCCGCCCCGGCGAACGCCCGCTGGTAACCCGCGCGCGCGAGCAGGGCTGGATCATCACCTACGGCGAGGTCGAGCCGAACACCTACGGCCTGGCGGTGCCGGTGCACCGTCCTCCCGGCTCCCCGCACACCTGCATCAACCTGATCTCGCACCGCGAAGATGTGGTGTTGCACGGCCGCGAGTCGGCGATCGCAGCGGCCCAGCGCCTGTCGGCCGTTCTGAGTTAAGCACCCCGCTGAACTGCGGAAATGCCGTCTGGACCGCTTGACACTGCGCGATCGGCGTCGTTAGCGTGACAACAACGAACACGCTCGTTCGGTAAATGCACACACCAATACCTGTGTGCGGCAATAGGAGTGAAGGCGATGGCGGACACCACCTGGGACCGTGAGGTCGACGTCGTGGTGCTCGGCACCGGCGCAGCCGGCCTGACCGCTGCGCTGACCGCCGCCTCGGTGGCGGTGTTCGAGAAGGGGACGACCGTCGGCGGTACCACCGCGGTGTCCGGCGGCATCGTCTGGATTCCAGCACACAATCGGGCCGCCGGTGGCGAGCTGACCGTCGAGGATGCGCTGAAATACCTTGAGGCGCAGTCACTCGGGGTGATGGACCGCGAACTGGTCGAGACGTTCGTGCGGACCGGCCCGGAGATGCTGGATTACATCGAGGCCCACAGTGCACTGCACTTCGAGGTCGCCGAAGGCTTCCCCGACTACAAGCCCGAACTGCCGGGCGGGCAGCCCGGCGGTGGACGGTCATTGAACGCCAAACCGTTCGATCTGGCCGCTTTGGGCGAGTGGGCCTCGCGCATCACATCATTCCCCATCGACTTCAGCAATGTCGGTATCGACGCCGAGACTCGGGCGCGTATCCACGCCGCCGTCGACGATATGGATGGCGACTATTGCGTCGCCGGTACCGCACTGATCGCCGGCCTGCTGAAGAGTCTCCTGGACCTCGGCGTCACCCCGGTCACCGAGGCGCGCGCCGTCGAACTGATCGGGTCGGCGTCGGGTATCACCGGAGTGCGGATCACTCACGGCGGCAAGGACATCCGGGTACGAGCCGCAAAGGCGGTGATCCTCGGCACCGGCGGATTCGAATGGGATCAGCGCCTGGTCGAGGCTTATCTGCGCGGACCGCTGCGCGGCCCGGTCTCGCCACCGAACAACACCGGCGACGGCCTGCGGATGGCCATGGCGCACGGCGCTGATCTGGCCAACATGGGCGAAGCCTGGTGGGTGCCGGTCATCCAAATCCCCGGCGACACCTTGGGCGGCAAGCCGCGCAGCCGCAGTGTGCGGCTGGAGCGCACCCGTCCGCGCAGCATCATCGTCAACCGGGCCGGTAAGCGCTTCCTCAACGAGGCCGGCGAATACAACTCGATGTCCGGACCGTTCCACCAACTCGACCCGCGGCACGGGTACGTCAACGACCCGGCCTGGATCGTGTTCGACGACCAACACCTCAAGCGGTACGGCTTCCTCGGTGTCGAGCCGGGCGGTGAGGCACCTGATTGGTTCAACAAGTCGGCGACGCTGGCGGAGCTGGAAGAGAAGACCGGGATCGACGCCGACGGGCTGGCCGCCACCCTGGCAGTGTGGAACGACAACGTCGCCGCGGAGGTCGACCCCGAATTCGGCCGTGGGGCAAGCGCATACGACGGCTATTGGGGTGACAACTCGGCGGCCACCCCGGCGCTGCAGACGCTCGGGCCGCTCGATACTCCGCCGTACTACGCCGTGCCGGTGGGAATCGGTGCCATGGGCACCAAGGGCGGCCCGCGCACCGACCGCGATGGCCGGGTGCTGCACGTCAGCGGAGAGCCGATCCCCGCACTGTTCGCGGCAGGCAATGCGATGGCCGGCGTGACCGGCCGCGCCTACGGCGGGGCCGGCGGAACACTCGGTCCGGCAATGGTGTTCGGCTACCGGGCCGGGCTCGCAGCCGCTGGCGCGCCATCGCGTTGAGAGCGCACTGAGAGCGAAGATTTCGGCGGACCATCGCTCTCAATGCGGTCTCAATGCGCCTGTGGACAGCCGAAGGCGCGCATTAATGACATTTGACACCCTCCAGCCATGGCGGACGTGTTCATCGGCAGTGAAGCAGTCGCCGCGGGCAGGGTCACTAAGCCTCGATCCGTGGACTGGAGTGATTGATGTGTCTGTTGGGGCCGTTCTTCGTTCCGTAGGGGTGTGAGCAGGAGGTTGCCGCTGGTCTGCCCAGCTTTCCTGTGTGCTCCGGTAGGGGCCTGTCCGGCCGAATGGTCAGGGTGTTGCTGGTAGTGGTGGGCTGTAGCCGATGGTGTTGCGCCACAATGTGAGCCACTGATCAGTCCAGGGCCAGTGAGTGGGTAGGTGCAAAACTGGTCGGCGTTGCGGCCGGGTCAGTCGGGCGGGGACGGTGACGATCTTGCGGCGCAGGGTGGCACCACGGGCCACGGTGTGGGTACCGCCGGCGAGCACTCCGGCGGCGCGCAGCAGGTTGTGGGCGATCGCCGCGCACAGGATCCACGCCGAGTTCGCCCCGAACAGTCCTGAGGGCATGTGCGCCAGGGTCCGTCGATGAGGTCGGCGAAGACGGTTTCGATGACGGCGTGGCGGCGATGGGTGATATCGGCGGCGTCAACGGGTTCGTCAGTGTCGGTGAAGAACGGGTGATACCGCCACACCGGGAACAGAGTGTCGGGATAGCGGGCGTCTTTGACGCGCCGGACGATCAACCGGGCGGTGATCGGGTGGTCGGTGGAACTGAAGGCGGTGTAGGCGATTTCAGCGACCTCAGCGTCGGAGATCCAGGCGCCGGTATCGGGGTCGCGGACTGCACCAGGGTAGGACACCGGGATCCAGGCGTCCTCGTCGATGGAATCGATGGCTGCGGCCACGGTGGTCGATTTGTTCAGCACCACCGAGAAACGGGCCCCGGCGCGTCGGGCGGCTCTGATGACGGTGCCGGTGCCGTACGCGGAGTCGCCACGGACGAGGATTTCTCCGGTCACTCCGGCGGCACGGGCGGTGGCGACCGCCTCGACGATCATGCTCGCTGCGCCTCTGCCGGAGTTGGCCTTGCCGGCACGCAGTCGCGCTCCGGCGATCACCGGAGCGCTGTCACCGGTGCTCAGGGTGGCGATCAACGGGGACAGACCTTTGCGCAGGATCTGTTTCCCGGCGATCTTGGTGTGTCCGTAGGAGGCGCCTTGTTTGGCGTGGCCGTAGACCGGGCGCAGCAGGGAGTCGATGTCAATGAAGGCCCGCTGGTGAGCACCGGGTAACAGCGCCACACGCTCACACAAGGCGACCAGGTGTCCTCGCAGCACCCCATCGAGTTGGCGGGCATGGCCGAAGGTGAACTCCCGCAACAATGTTCCGATTGTCGACGAGGCGTACACGCCGTCGAAGAGGGTCTTCATCCCACCTGAGCGCACGAGGTCGAGGTCATCGATACTGTCCGCGCCGGCACACATCCCGGCGATCAGCGTGGTCAGCTTGGGCGCCGGATTAGCCGCACCCGATTTGATCCGCTCGCAGGTGAAGCGAACCTTACCGGCCAACAGTTCCGCCAGCCCCGTCTGAGCGGCCAACGTCATCACCGGTACCAGGCCAGCGCACGACACGAGATGCTGATCGTCGAACACCGCCGACGACACAGCGAACCTATGGGACACTTGCACCGGAAGTGCCTTTCTGAACTGGTTCGATTGATGCCTAGAGAACACCAATCATCCCAGCTCAAAGGGCACTTTCCTCATTCCGACACCCGATGACCAGCCACTTCATCGGTGGATCGAGGCGCCGAACCCTGAAGATCCGGATTCGGGTCTTCTGTACAACGTCTTCTGCACGCGAAGGGATGGCAAGTCAGCGACGCAGCACTGGCCGACAGCGTGTGATGATGCCGCCGAGAGTTCGACTGAGTCCAACTACCCGGGTCGGGTCGGGTCGACGGCGTTTGGTGATTGTGTCGGCCCCCATGCCGCGACGGCGATACGCGGCCCTACGCCCGGCAACCCACGGCGTTGGGCCAGAGGGGTACTTACAGCGGACTGAGAAGCTCCCACGACCACAGCGCCCCGACGTGACTTATCGGCAATCGGTGTCGTGAGATCCACCGTCCACGCAGAATCTGCGGCTGAACTGGCCAGCGGGTCACGTCCCGTGGGGTGGTGTAAGAGCGGTCGCGTGTTCGCGTGAGGCTCTGCGGTAGTCACTATGCCGTGAGTGCTGCTGTGGCGGCAACTGTTTCGGCGTTGTCCTCGCTGCTGGTGTTGAGCAGGGCCAGGGTGGTTTCGGAGAGGTAGCGCTTGTCGGCGACCTGCCATTCATCGTGGGCCTCGACCAGGACCGAGCCGGCCAGACGTAGCAGTGCGGCGGGGTTGGGGAAGACACCGACGACGTCGGTGCGGCGTTTGATCTCCTTGTTGAGCCGTTCCAGGGGGTTGGTCGACCAGATCTTCTTCCAGTGCGGCACAGGGAAATCGGCGAACGCGGTGATGTCCTCGGCGGCCTGGCGCAGCATCGTCTCGACCTTGGGGAACTGGCGGCCGAGCATGCCGGCGATGGTGTCGAGCTGGTCACGGACATGCTCGGCGTCGGGCTGGGCGAAGATCGTGCGGATCGCTGCGGCCACCATCTCCGCCGATCCCTTGGGCACCTGGGCCAGCAGGTTGCGCAGGAAATGCACCCGACATCTCTGCCAGGCCGATCCGATCAGGACCGCCTCGATCGCCGAGCGCAGGCCGGCGTGGGCATCGGAGATTACCAACTGCACCCCGGCCAGGCCGCGGGACTTCAGCGACCGCAAGAACGCCGTCCAGAACGCGCCGTCCTCGCTGTCGCCGACCTCAAAGCCCAGCACTTCGCGCCGTCCGTCGGCGGCCACCCCGGTGGCGATGACCACCGCCTGGGAGACCACCCGGTGATTGACCCGGGCCTTGCAGTAAGTGGCATCGAGGAACACATACGGGAAGCGCTGCTCGCCCAGTGGCCGGTCTCGGAAGGCGCCGACCTCGGTGTCAAGGTCTTTGCAGATTCGGGATACCTCGCTTTTGGAGATCCCGGTATCGGCGCCCAGCGCCTTGATCAGATCGTCGACCTTGCGGGTGGAGGTGCCGTGCAGGTAGGCCTCCATCACCACCGCGAACAGGCACTGATCGACCCGGCGGCGGCGCTCCAACAAAGCGGGGAAGAACGATCCCGAGCGCAGCTTGGGGATGCGTAACTCCAGATCCCCGGCCGTCGTGGACAGCGTGCGCAGCCGTGAGCCGTTGCGCTGGTTGGTGCGGGTCTCGGTGCGCTCGTGAGGCTCGGCGCCGATGTACGCGCTCAACTCCGCCTCGATCAGCGCCTGATAGATCGTCTCCGCAGCTTGCTTGATCCGCTCCCCGGCATCGGCGGTGCGCAGTGCATCAAGCACCTCCAACAAGGCAGACTGGTCCAGGGCCATCGCGATGTTCCTCTCGGTAGTGATCCTTGGTCGTTTCACCACAGAGACTCACGCGATGGCCCTCTTACGTCAGCACCGACACGCCGCCACTACTTACACCACCCCCAGAGACGTGAACGGCCAGCGAAGGAGCGATCGGATGTGGAACGCGAAACTCGGCGCACAGGAACGCGCCGTTCAGAACTGGGAGACTAGGGAAGCTGCCAGCTTTAGCACTGCGGCGGAGTCAGTTGCCTCGTCAACAGTTCCGTCCTTCAGCGAAGAGTCCGAGGCACGGCGACGATGGCGTCGATCTCTATCGAGGCACCAAGCGCGAGCGCAGCTACCCCGAATGTGGTGCGAGCGGGGAAGCGTGTCTCGAAGAATTCGAGCATTGATCAGAATCTGTGGATGACCCTCGGCGGGGCGGCGTGAAAGTGGGCGCACCTTCCCGAGGATGATCTGAAGTCCAAGGTTCTCTGATCACGACCGGCGTTGACGCGCTGGTTGGGAAGGTACGCCCATGCTCACCGTAGTTCACGACACAGAATGCTCCAACGAGAAGGACGCCGGTTTCGGTCGGTCGTTGCTTGATGAGATTGTCCGCGACGGTGCCCGACAGATGCTCGCGGCGGCGTTGCAGGCCGAAGTCGCCGCCTACGTCGACGCCCATGCCGGTGAGGTCGACGAGCACGGCCGGCGGCTGGTGGTCCGCAACGGCTACCACCGCGAGCGTGACGTGCTGACCGCGGCGGGGGCGGTCACGGTGACCGCGCCGCGGGTCAACGACAAGCGCATCGATGCCGATACCGCAGAGCGGCAACGGTTTTCCTCGGCGATCTTGCCGGCGTGGTCACGCAAGTCACCGCAGATGGCCGAGGTGCTGCCGCTGTTGTATCTGCACGGTTTGTCGACTAGTGACTTCGGTCCGGCGTTGGAGCAGTTCCTGGGCTCGGGTGCGGGGCTCTCGGCGACGACGATCACTCGGCTGACCTCCCAGTGGCAGGACGAGGCGAAGGCGTTCGGGGAGCGTGACCTCTCGGGCAGCGATTACGTGTACGTGTGGGTCGACGGCATCCACCTCAAGGTCCGCCTTGAGCAGGAGAAGCTCTGCTTGTTGGTGATGATCGGGGTGCGCGCCGATGGCCGCAAAGAGCTCGTCGCGCTTGCCGACGGCTACCGGGAATCGACCGAATCGTGGGCCGATCTGCTGCGATCGTGTCGTCGTCGCGGGATGGCCGCTCCGGTGCTGGCGGTCGGCGACGGGGCGCTGGGCTTCTGGAAGGCAGTACGCGAGGTGTTCCCGGCCACCAAAGAACAGCGCTGCTGGTTTCACAAACAGTCCAATGTGCTTTCCGCACTTCCGAAATCAGCGCATCCGGGCGCTTTGGCGGCGATGAAGGAGATCTATAATGCCGAGGACATCGACAAGGCCCAGGTGGCGATCAATGAATCGCACTGGTTCTGCCGGAGGCTCGAACTATTGGATTCCGACCAGGGGTTGGGCGGTCCGTTTCGGAGCATAGAACGCGGCTTCGAACTCGGCGGGGGGTAGGTCGCCGAGGTAGCCGTGGAGTCGGCGGTTGTTGTGCCAGTGCACCCAACCCAGGGTGGCCAGCTCGACGTCCTCGACGGTCTTCCACGGACCGGTGCGGGCCGGCCCCGTAGATCAGCTCGGACTTGTAGTAGCCGTTGACCGTCTCGGCCAAAGCGTTGTCGAAGCTGTCACCGACGGTCCCGATGGAGGGTGCTGCGCCGATCTCTGCCAAGCGTTCGCCGTACCGAATCGAGGTGAACTGGGAGAATTCAATCGGTCGATGCAACACCGGGGTTTTGGAGCGAGTGTAGCTGCTGTGCAAAGACTTCGGCGGGAGTCTTCCACCCGAGGACCTTGCGCGGTCTGTTGTTGAGCGTCAGCGCAACCGCTTCGAGGTCCTCTGCAGACCATCGTGATAGGTCAGTACCTTTCGGAAAGTACTGACGCAGAACACCATTAGTGTTCTCGTTGGTGGGTCGCTGCCACGGAGAGTGGGGGTCGGCGAAGAACACCTTCGTGCCGGTATCGAACGTGAACTGCGCGTGGGCGGCCAACTCTTTGCCGCGGTCCCAGGTGAGCGTTTGACGTAGCTGCGCGGGCAACTGCGCCAGCGATGCGGCCAGGGCGGCATTCATTGCCTCGGCGCCATATCCGCTCAACGCCGGCCCATTCTTCACCGGCGGTGTCAGCCCCCACCCCTCGAGGCGGGGAAGATGAACCAGCATCACCGAGCGGCTCTTGCGCTCCACGACTGTGCCGATTGCCGATCGGCCGGTGCCGATGATCAGGTCACCTTCCCAATGTCCAGGCACGGCGCGGTCGGCAGCTTCGGCAGGGCGCTTGCTGATCACGACATCCGCGCTGACGTGCCCCTGCGGTTTGTTCCGCATCCGGCCTCTCGGAACCCGCAGCGCACGGCCAGTTCGCAAGCATGCAACCAACTCTCGTTTGAGCGCCCCGCGCCCTTCGATGAACAGTGATTGATAGATCGCCTCGTGACTGATCCGCATGGAATCATCATCAGGGAAATCCAGCGGTAAGCGGTGTGCAATCTGCTCCGGGCTCCACGCCGTCGCCCAACGCCGGTCTTGTCGATGAGGCTTGTTGCGCCCCCTCCAGGCTCGGGTCTGCGGACCCGCAACGATGGTGCCGTCGGGCCGGCGAACGCTGCCATCGAGTCGCTGCTGCACATACTCACGCAACCGGTGGTTGACCGCGAGTTTCGCGGCTTTCGGGCGCTTCGCCGCTTGCTGGGCCTTCCACTGCGCCACCCCTGCGCGATAGACCTGCTGACCACTGCGGGTGGCCGCGTTGCGCCGCAGTTCCCGAGAGACCGTCGAGGGGTCACGGTCGATCTCGCGGGCGATCTCACGCACGCCGGCACCCTGCGCGCGCAGCAGAGCGATCTCCTCCCGCTCGGCAAACGACAGATACCGGCCCGTAGGCTCATCCAAATCAATCGGTGACATGCCGCCAGCGTGGCGGAACCACCGCTGTGCCACTGGAGATGACACGCCAACTTCTGCGGCAGCACCGTCGGTCGAGGCTCCCTGGGCGATCAGCCGCCAGAACCGGCGCTGCACCGCACGCGAGGGCTCCGGTCGCCCTGGTGAGCGCATCGCGGGCCGCAACGCACGATCAGCCGCCCACTGACGCCGCCTGCCAACATCTTTCGCTTCCTTGCGCTTGGCCACTCCGCACCTCCATCATCGAGGTGTTGCGACGACCAGTTGAATCCGCCCTGAGACCCGGCATCGGAGTGACATCGCAAGCCCGACAACGTGTTTCCACGCGACCAGCGGGCCATCTCGATCGCATCGAGGACCATGGTGGTCCGCATGTGCGACGCGACCCGCCACCCCACGATCATCCGACTGAACACGTCGGTGATGAAGCAGACATACCCCACCCCGGCCCACGTCGGTACGAATGTCAGATCCGTCACCCAGAGTTGATTCGGCGCGGAGGCGGTGAACTTACGCTTCACCAGATCGGGATGCCGCGGTGTAGCCGGGTCGGGCTTGGTGGTGCGGACCCGCTTGCCGCGACGCACCCCCTCGATGCCTGAGGCCCGCATCAGCCGTCCGACCTGATCACGACCGACGTCGTTACCGGCCCGCCGAGCCGCCTTCCACAGCTTGCGCACGCCGTAGACCCGGTAGTTGTCCTCCCAGAGCGTCACCAGGGCTGGCCTCATCTCGGTGTCGCGACGCTCCCGCGCCGACGGCCGCCGCGTCTTGGTGTCGTAGTAGGTGCTCGGAGCCATCGTCACCCCTGCGCTACGCAGGACGGTGATGATGGGCTCGACCCCGAACTCCTCGCGGTGAGCATCGACGAAGTCGACTATTTCTTGTGTTGGCGGTCGAGCTCCGCGCCGAAGAAACTCGCTGCCCGCTTCAGAATCTCATTGGCGCGCTTGAGTTCTCGGTTCTCCTGCTCGAGCTGCTTGACCCTTGCCGACTCCTCGGTGGACACCCCCGGAGCATAACCGTCGTCGATGTCGGCCTGGCGCACCCAAGAGCGCACCGACTCCACCCCATACCCCAGCTGGCGAGCAACACGCGACACCGTGCCCTGCTCGGCCCCCAGCTCGGACCGCAAGGTACGCACCATGCGCACCGCCGCGGCCTTCTCCTCAGAGCTGTAACGACGGCTGGTCGGCTTCTTTCCCGATGACGGTTCCGTGGGCATACCTGCATCCTCGTTTCCAAGGTCAGGAGCCTCCGGGATTTCCAGTGCGATTCAGACGTGGCTGCAACGGGCAGCTCCGCGTGACTGGAGTACCGTTCGGGTGAGCAGAATGCTGGCGATATCGCGCAGCTGTGCGCATGGTTAGCGCAGACGGCCGCGCGGCTGCGCATTCTGAGAACTCATTGGTCGCACGCTGAAATGAAGAGAGGTCGTCATTGTGGTCGCTACGTCGCGGATAGATGCGCTTGACGCCAAGATCCTTCGGGCGTTGGCTGACGACCCCCGGGCAACGGTGATGGCCTTGGCCGATCGAACTGGACTCTCCCGAAACACGGTGCAGGCGCGGTGGAGCAAACTGGAAAGCCAGGGCGTGCTGCGGTCGTTCGAGCGGCGCATCGACCCGGCTGCATTGGGTTTTCCGCTGACCGCATTCATCTTGACCCGTGTCATTCAACGTAAGCTCGCGCCGATCGCGGCGGCACTGGGCAAGGTTCCCGAGGTCGTGGAGGTGCACGGACTTGGCGGCGTGACCGACATGTTGATTCACGTGGTCGCGCGCGACGCCGACGATCTCTACCGGATCGCCGGAAGCATCCTCGACATCGACGGTGTGGAGCAGACCACGACAGCACTGGTGATGCGTAAGTTCGTGGAGCATCGGCTTGCACCGCTCATCGCGGAATTAATCGGCGATCCCGAACGTTGATCGCCGTCGCGCCAGAACATGATTTGCGATACAGACCGCCACCCGAGGCGATGTGCATTCCAAGCGGGCAGCAGGAGATATCGCGAGTCAACCTGCCAGAACCGAAGGTTGCGAAAGACTTCTTAGTCAACGACAACGCATCAAGAACTCTCGATGCGCGCGCGGACTGCGTGCTGATACAACCGGCCGGCTCGGTACGACGAGCGCACCAGCGGTCCAGCGAGCACGCCGGGGAACCCGATGCGCTTGGCGTAGTCGGCGTGCTCCGCGAATTCCTCCGGCTTGACCCAGCGCGCCACCGGATGGTGCCGGGGCGAGGGACGCAGGTATTGGGTGATAGTGATGATGTCGCAGCCCGCCGCCAGCAGATCCTCCAGCGCAGTCCGCACTTCCTCGGGCGTCTCGCCCATGCCCAGGATCAGGTTGCTCTTGGTCACCAGGCCGTAGTCGCGGCCGGCCGTGATGACCTCAAGGCTCCGCTCGTAGCGGAACGCAGGGCGGATCCGCTTGAAAATTCTGGGAACGGTTTCGACGTTGTGCGCCAATACTTCTGGCCGCGTCTCGAAGACGGTCTCCAGCTGCTCGGGAATGGCGTTGAAGTCGGGGATTAGGAGCTCGACGCCGCTGTTCGGGTTCAGTGCCTTGATCTGGCGGACGGTCTCGGCGTACAGCCAGGCGCCGCCGTCGGGCAGGTCGTCGCGGGCGACACCGGTGACCGTCGAGTACCGCAGCCCCATCGCCTGGACGCTCTCGGCGACGCGTCGCGGTTCGTCGCGGTCGAGGTCGGCGGGCTTGCCGGTGTCGATCTGGCAGAAGTCGCATCGTCGGGTGCACTGCTCGCCACCGATGAGGAAGGTGGCCTCGCGGTCTTCCCAGCATTCGTAGATGTTGGGGCAGCCGGCTTCCTCGCACACGGTGTGCAGACCCTCGCGGCGCACGAGCGCCTTGAGTTCGGTGTATTCAGGGCCGGTTCTTAGCGTCGTCTTGATCCAGGGTGGCTTGCGTTCGATGGGCGTTTCGGCGTTGCGGATCTCCAGACGCAACAACTTGCGGCCCTCAGGTGTGACGCTCATGCAGTACGACCTTTGACTGGTAGGGGCTTACGGCGTGGCGTGCCGGGCGGGATCGGTAGCCTGCGATTACACCGCTTGGCACCGGTTGACTCGACGGTCGGCTCCCGCTGTCTGCCACTTTGGTCAGGGCTGCCGCCGGACCTTATGGGCGGCGGTCCGCCGTACCAGGGCATCGAGCAATGCGGCGAGGTGTTCGCGTTGGGCATCACCGCTCAAGGTGTCCAGCCAGGCGGTGAGGTCCACGGTGTGGGCGGCCGCAAGGGTGCCGTCGGCCGCTGCGATGGCTTGCAGCGACAGCGTGATGGCCTGGCGAAAGTCGCGGCACGCCAACGCGATGTAGATGGGATGCTTGTCGCTGACGGGCAGGTGTGGGGGCAGCGCCTCGGTGAGACGCCAGGCCAGTTCGCCGGGCATGATCCGTGCCGGCGGGGTTGCGCTAGGTCGACTTTCGCGTGATCCGGAGTCGGGTTTGCGATTACGAGATGGCCACATTGCCGCTCATCCTTTGGGATCGGACGCTTGTCTATGGCGCGGCCGGGGTGTCGCGGGCAGCCCCGTCAGCTGACGGGACCCGTCAGCTGGTGAGGTGGTGCTGCTCATGCGCGTCTCGCGTGGGTGGCAAGCACTTCGTCGGTGCTGAATCCGCCTTCGAGCCGAGTTTTGATGGTGGCCAGGAAGCGGGCGGCGTCTGCTCCGTCGACGACGCGGTGATCGTAGGTCAAGGCTAGGTAGACCATGGCGCGCACCCCGATGGTGAGTTCGCCGGCACTGTCGGGCCTCGGCACGACGCGCTCGACGACGGCTCCGGTGCCCAGAATTCCCGATTGGGGGGAGTTGAGGATGGGGGTATCGAACAGGGCGCCGCGGCTGCCAGTGTTGGTGATGGTGAAGGAGCCACCGACGAGTGCATCGGGACTGATGGACCCAGCACGTACCTGTTCGGCAAGTGCGGCAATGTCGGTCGCGAGGTCGGCGATGCTGCGCTGGTGCGCGTCACGGATGACCGGAACCATCAGACCTTTGGGGCTATCGACGGCGATGCCGAGGTCTACGCCTGCGGGGTAGGTGATTTCGGTGCACTCGGCGTTCACGGTGGCTCCGAGCAGCGGGTGAGTGTCGAGGGCTTCGACGGCCGCCTTGGCGAAGAACGGCAGGAAGGACAATTTGACGCCAGTCTGTTCGTGGAACGATGTTTTGAGTTGCGCGCGAAGTTGTTTGATGCCGGTGACGTCGACCTCGACGACGGAGGTCAGTTGTGCTGAGGTCTGCAGGGACTGCATCATGCGGGCGGCGATGACCTGCCGAATTCTGGGCAGTCGCTGTACGGATTGGGTGCCTCCTGCCGATTCCGCGACGGTGGGGGTGGGTGCTGGGCCCGGGTTCGTGCTCGCGGGCGCGGGCGCGGGCGCGTGGACAGCTTCTGGCGGCGGGGCGGCTGTCGTCGCGTTCACGGGTGTGGCGGGTGCCGCGGGCGGAGCGTTGACCGGTGTGGCGGGTGCCGCGGGAGGAGCGTTGACCGGCGTGGCGGGTTCCTGAGGCGCTGTCTGCGCAAGAGCGATGATGGCTATATCGGCTCCGACGTCGATGGTGTCGTCCTCCTGGGCAAGTATCTCCACCAGGGTGCCGGCATGCGGTGACGGAATTTCGGTGTCGACTTTGTCGGTGGCGACTTCGACGAGGGGGTCCTCGGCATCGACGGGGTCGCCGACGCTGACGAGCCAGCGGGTGATGGTGGCTTCGGTGACATCTTCGCCGAGGCTGGGCAGGGTGATCGTGACGTGTGTTTCGCTCATCATTTTCTCCAGTCTTAGTTGGCGACATCGAGCGAGGCACGCACGATGCTGTCGGTGTCGATGCCGTGGTAGCGGTACACGGCCTCCAGGTCACCCACCTGCCCGAAGTTGCTGACGCCGAGCGACTTACACCGCACGTGGTTGATCGTGGCCAGGAACGCGAGGGTGTGTGGATGGCCGTCGAGCACGGTGACCATTGGGGTCGCGCGCTCAGCGGGAAAGACTTGATCGAGGATCCACGACGGCGCCGTGCTGAGGCCATCGCGTCCTTGGACGGCGCGGTAGAGCTGGCCGGGACTTGTCACGCAGATCACCTCGGCGGTGACACCCATTTCGGCGAGCCGGTCAGCGGCCTCGATGGCTTCGGTGGCCAGGGCGCCCATGGTGACGATGCAGACCGCCGGGGTACTTGCGGGCCGGAGCGTGTATGCCCCGGCCAAGACGTGGCGGCGGCGGCGTTCTCTGGCGGCTGGGTCTTCGGGCACCTGCGCCAGCGCCTGCTGGACCGGTCTGGTGGACAGGCGGAGGTAGGAGGAGGTGCCGTCGGGTCGGCCGAGTCGGTTGATGCCGTCCAGCAGGATCCATTCCACCTCGGTGGCGAACGCCGGTTCGTAGCTGATGCACCCGGGCTGTTCGAGCCCGATTGAGGGTGTCTTGATCGACTGGTGTGCACCGCCTTCAGCGGCCAAGGTGACTCCTGACGGCGTGCCAACGAGGATGGATTGCCCACCGGCGTAGATACCGTAGGACCAGGGTTCCAGGGCTCGTTCGACGAAGGGGTCGTAGAGGACGCCGATCGGGAACAAAGGTTGTCCCCAGCGGCTCCACGTGGCGCCAAGCTCGCCAATCAGGCCGACGAGGTTGGTTTCGGCGATGCCCAGTTCCATGTGTTGACCGGTAGGGCGTTCTCGCCAGTGCATGATCGTCTCGGCGTCGTCGTCGAACCAGTTGCGCCGCTCGGTCGGTGACCACACCCCGGCTTTGTTGAGCCAGCCGGCCAAGTTGGTGCTGGAGCTGACGTCGGGGCTGACGGTGATGACGCGTCGCGCCACCTCGGGCGCCTGCCGGGTTAAATCGAGTAGGGTCCGGCCCAGTGCGCTTTGAGTGTTGGCGACTGCTGTTGGGGTGCGTCCGATGTCGGTCGGCACCGAAGGCAGCGCAGCGGCAGCTGATGGCTCGCGGTGCAGCCGTGCAGCGGCTTGGCGGCAGAGCCCCCCGGGCGCGCTGGCGTCGGCGAAGCGGCGGAACGGATGCTCGGAATCTTCTCCGTGGGCGGCGGCCAGCTCTGCGAATTGTTCGGTGGTCAGCAGCGACGAGTGGTTCTGTGGATGCCCTTGAATAGGCAAGCCACGGCCTTTGACGGTGTAGGCGATGATCACCGTGGGGCGGGTGTCGTCGATCTGGGCGAAGGCCTCGCGAAGCGTTGTCAGGTCGTGACCGCCGAGGTTACCGATGGCACGGATTAGGGTGTCGTCTTCGAGGTCGCGGATGAGTTCGGTAACGGCTGCTGCGTGGTCGCCATCGCCGGGAAGCCGTGTGCGCAATTGCGCTGCGTCGCAGCGCAAGAGTCGTTGATACTCCGCGTTGGGCATGGTGAGGATACGATCGCGCAACTGTTCGCCACCGGCTCTTGTGAAGAGTTCTTCGAGCAGTCGCCCGAACTTGACTGTGAGAACCTGCCAGCCTGCTGCGTGAAACATGTCGTGCAGCCGATCGCTGGAGATGTGGGGCACCACCCGGTCCAGGGACTGGCGGTTGAGGTCGACGATCCAGACGATCTCTCCGAGCTCACGCACAGACGGATCCAGCACGGCTTCCCACACCGCACCTTCGTCGAGTTCGGCATCGCCGAGCAGCGAGTACTGCCGTCCGGTGCCGGCGCCACCAAAGACCGTGTCGATGTAGCGGCGCGCGAACGCGCCCCAGATCGGCGCTGTTGCGCCGATTCCGACTGAGCCGGTCGAATAGTCCACGGGGTCAGGGTCTTTGGACCGGCTGGGGTAGCTTTGCAGGCCGCCGAAGTCACGCAACGTGGTCATGTACTTCTCGTCCAACGACCCGAGGAGATAATTGATGCTGTGCAGCACCGGTGAGGCGTGGGGTTTGACGGACACTCGATCCCCGGACCGCAGGTGCTCGAAGTACAGCGAGGTCATGATTTCCACCATGGAGGCCGAGGACGCTTGATGCCCACCCACCTTCAGACCACTGGGGTTGGGGCGCACACGATTGGCGTGATGGATCATCGCCGTCGACAACCAAAGCACTTTCGCTGCGATAGCGGCGAGTGCTGAGTCCTCATACGAGTCGACAGCGGGCGCGGCATCATCGCTGGATTCGAAGGTGGTCATGGTCACTCCTAGGGCGTCACGGGTTAGTGGCGAGTCTCAGAGTTGAACGCCACACTTACGCAGAATGCTTGTGCAGGGCATCACACGCTAAGCGGTCCAGACAACCGAACCCGGCTGTACTACGCAAAATGCACACCGGCGGCGGGAGCGACGCGCTGTGACTCATCACATTGACCTCCCGGCTCACATGGCGGTCACTTTTGCCTTTTGCTGCGCGGTGTCGACGAGTCGCGCCGCACACCGCGGTCAGATGTGCTCGGTGGAGGCATTCAGGGCTTAGCGGACCGGCAAAATTTAACAAATCCCGCTTCGGCGTTGCTATCCCCCAACAGATTCCTGTCTGGGTTCATTGACGGCGACGAGGCGGCAGGCGATGACTGACTGCCAGAGCCCGATGAATGAACGTACTTCCAGCCTGGTGAGCTGAGACCAGCGGTCGAGCCGGTAGGTGACGCTGTTGGCGTGCAAGTGGACGGCCAGCGCCGCCGCCGCGATAGACATGTCTGCCGCCGCGAAGGCCATCACCGTCTCAGCCAGATGGGGATTGGCCTTGGCCACCTCCACCACGGGCGCTAACAACGCCTGGAGCCGATCCCGTTCAGCCAGCAGGATCGCCTCGTGCCAGTCGCGTTCGAAGATGCGAACCGGGCGGTGGGTGGATGTGCAGCCGAACGCTAGGCGAGCATCGCTGAGGCTCTCGGCTGCGCCAGCCAAGCCGTGGCGCGCCAATCCGATTCCCCAACGCCCAGCCAGCATTTCCCCGGTCGGTCCTTGGGTCACAATTTCCAGGAGCCTCCCCGCCTGCGCGACCATCTCCTGTCGACCGCCCGCCACCGTTCGACTCACCACATCGGCGGCGAGGTGCGGCGGTAGCGTCACCACGCTCCGATGCGCCGAAAGCTTCGTGACGCCCGGCGCGGGCAGCCAGACCAGCCCGACGAAATTGCCTCGCGGTTCCAGCCGTAGCCGCGCTGCGATGACCGATGCCGCCGCTCGTTGCTCGGGATCCTCCAGGCACTCCAGAAACTGGTGCGCCAAAGTGATTCTATCGCCGTCGATGGCTCGGGCAACCCGACTATGCGCGCCAGCCATCACCGCGGTCGTTTCGCGGATCGCCTCGAACATCAGTGTGCCGATTCGGGGCAACAGCGGAATCATCGGTGGTGTTGATCGACCGACAAGGATCCGCCAGATCTCGGCATCGGCTACCTGATAAGCCGCGATCAACGCATCGATAGGTACCCCACCCGCGGCCCGCTCAGCAGCCAGATCCGTGGCCGCTGCGAGCTCGGACGAGCTGAGTGCTCGTTGCTCGGAAAGCGCGTGCAGTCGGTTGAGCACCTGCAGCGCGACAGCGGCGCGGTGTTCCGGTTCCGGGATGACCACGTACACGGGCTGGGCGCTGCGGATGGATGTCGTCACGGTCTCGGCGATTACGGACACCTCGTCCACCATGGCCTCCAAGGTGCGTTCCACCGCCTGCCAGCCCTCGATCGCCGACTCGTGATTGTCACTAATCACTTGCGCTCCTAGACGCTGAATACTGGTTGATGCCCGTAGCTATCCGTGCCCCCGATCACACATAGTAGGGATAAGCCCCAGAACTGCGCAGTGAAGGATTCCTCATGACGATGCACGCAACCGCTGGCGGTCCCTCCGTTGCCAGTGGTAACCGGCTCGATGACCGCTACGATCTGATCGACGGGGAAGTGCACCTTTCCGGCATTCAAGCGCTCGTCCGACTGCCTCTGGACCAGCGACGACTCGACCAACAGAACGGTCGTGATGTCGCCGTCTTTGTCTCCGGATACGAAGGATCGCCCCTCGCTGGGCTCGACCTGCAGCTGTCCCGGCAGAAGAAGCGTCTTGTCGAGCACCGCGTTGTCTTTCAGCCCGGCGTCAACGAGGAGTTGGCTGCCAATGCGGTCCAAGGGACCCAGATTGCCTCCGCGTCGCCGGACCGAATCGGAGATGGTGTCGTCGGCATCTGGTACGGCAAGGCACCGGGCCTGGACCGCGCGACCGACGCCATTCGACACAGCAACCTGGGCGGAACGCACCGAAGCGGCGGGGTCCTCGCCCTGGTAGGCGACGACTCTATAGCGAAGTCATCGACGGTGCCGAGCAGTTCGGAAACGGCCATTGCCGAGCTTGGGATGCCGTGTCTGTCCCCAGCAGATCCACAGGACATCCTCGATCTGGGCCTGCACGGCATCGCGATGTCGCGGGCGTCCGGATTGTGGGTTGCCGTGAAGCTGGCGACCAACGTCGTCGACGGTTCCGGCACGGTGCGCCTCGACCCTGCCCGGGTCCGTCCTGTAGCTCCCGACACCTCCTTCGATGGCGAGTTTTTCGAGCACGAACCGACGGGACACCTGCTGCAGCCCACCCTCAGTAAGCTCGAGTCGACACAGGTCCGCCAACGCCTGGAGCTCGCACGACGTTATGCCGCAGCCAATCACCTCAACCAGATCACTGGCGATCAGGCGGCAACGCTCGGGATCGTGTGTGCTGGGGCCACCTATCTCGATGTTCGGCAGGCACTTTCAGACATTGGCATCACCGACGCCGCCCTCGCCGACAGCGGTGTCAAGATCCTGAAGTTGGGAATGATCCACCCTCTCGAACCGGGCATCATCGACACGTTCAGCGCAGGCCTGCGCGACATCATCGTCGTTGAAGAAAAGAAGGCTTTCATCGAGCTCGCCCTCAAGGACATGCTCTACGGGCGGCCCGAGGCGCCGCGCATAGTCGGCAAGCGAGACGAGCACAGCCGCGAACTCTTCCGAGCTGACGGGGACCTCCCCGCTGACTACATCGCCACGAGACTGGCCCCGCGCATCCGCGACCACGGGGGACTCACCTCTGTAACCGAATGGCTTGAGCGACAGACCGCGCGGCGGGTACCGACCCTCCTCCCGATTCTGCCCCGCCGTCCCTCTTTCTGTTCCGGTTGCCCGCACAACAGCTCCACCAAGGTTCCTGACGGCTCGTTGGTAGGTGCGGGCATCGGGTGCCACGCCCTGGTTGCCTTCATGCCCGAGGACCGGATCGGCGACTCGATCGGGCACACTCAAATGGGCGGCGAAGGAGCTGCCTGGATCGGCATGGCTCCATTCGTCACGCGTGATCACCTGTTCCAGAACCTCGGCGACGGCACCTACCACCACTCGGGCTCACTGGCCATTCGCGCCGCCGTTGCCAGCGGCGCCCACATCACTTACAAGCTGCTCTACAACGACGCCGTCGCCATGACCGGTGGTCAACAGGCGATCGGCAAGATGGCCGTCCCGCAGATCGTCGCTGAACTCCTGGCCGAAGGTGTCGCACATATCGCCATCACCAGCGACCAACCGAAACAGAGCCGTCGCGCGTTTGGCCGTCGTCTGCCTGCGCGAGTGTCGATCCGTCACCGTGACGAGATAGTCACGGTGCAGGAAGAGCTGGCCCAAACTGCCGGCGTGACAGTACTGATCCACCAGCAGGAGTGCGCCACCGAACTGCGCCGCAAGCGCAAGCGAGGAATTGTCGAGTCACCCAACCGTCGCATCTTCATCAACGAGCGCGTGTGCGAGGGGTGCGGCGACTGCGGCGACAAGTCGGGCTGCCTGTCGGTGCGCCCGACCGAAACAGAATTCGGCCGAAAGACCGAAATTCACCAAGCCTCCTGCAATTTGGACTTCTCCTGTCTCAAAGGTGACTGCCCCTCCTTCATCGAGGTCCTTCCGCGGAAGACATCGCGGAAGCGCTTCCGCCGACAGTCATCCGCGGCAACAAAACCAAAACGCGAACCACAGGCGACGCCGAAACTGCCCGCGCCTCAGCCGCTCGTCACGGCTGAGGACTTCTCGATGCGCATCACGGGCGTCGGCGGCACCGGCGTGGTGACCGTGGCGCAGGTGATTGCCGCCGCCGCATCGCATGCCGGGCTCCAGGTCAAGGGACTCGACCAACTCGGTCTGGCCCAAAAAGGTGGGGCGGTCGTATCCGATATCCGCATGTCGAAGTCAAAGATATCTGGCACCAACAAAATTGGACCAGGTGGCTGTGATCTCTATCTGGGATGCGACATCCTGGTAGCCGCGACCGAGACGAACCTGGCAGTGATGGCTCCGGACCGCACCTACGCAGTGGTGTCGACCTCCATCACCCCGACCGGCCAGATGGTAACCGATACGACCACACTCTTTCCGGCGATCAACGATCTGACTGCCCGCATCGAGTGGTCAGGTACCCGCCCCGAGAATATCTTCGTAGACGCTCACGCCGTGACCGGGGCCGCAGCTCTGGACGAAGACCAATACGACAACATTTTCCTGCTCGGTGTCGCCGTGCAGGCCGGCATAATTCCGCTCTCCCCCGAAAACGTGGAGTGGGCGCTAGATCTCAACGGTGTCCAGGTCGAGCGCAACCTCGCAGCATTCCGGCTCGGACGTCAGCACATCGCCGACGGCGGCTCCGCGGTGGACACCTCCCCAGCAGCTCCCAGCACCCTGGATGCTCTCATCCAGCGCAGGGTGGACGAACTTACGGCCTATCAAGACGACACATGGGCCGCGCGGTACGCCCATCACGTGGACGACATCCGAAGGTTGGAGACAGCGGCAATAGGCGACAGCACAGCGATCACCGAAGCGTTCGCACGACATCTGTTCAAAGTCATGGCCTATAAGGACGAGTACGAGGTGGCACGACTGCACCTCGACCCCATCCTCGCGAGCCAGATCCGCGACGAGTTCGGTGACGGCGCGACCTACTCAATCCTGCTGCATCCGCCGCTGCTGCGTGCCATGGGATTGAAGAACAAGATCCGGCTGCAAGCCTGGTGGGCCAAGCCGGCATTGCAGATCTTGTATCGGTTACGAACCTTGCGCGGTACACGCCTTGACATCTTCGGATACGACGGTGTCCGGCGAGAGGAGCGCCGACTGATCGAGGACTACACCGAAGCCATGGCTACTGCCATGACCGCGCTCTCGCCCGCGACCTACGACGCCGTTCTCGAGCTGGCGGGGCTACCCGATCTGGTGCGGGGATATGAAAGCCTCAAAATGGCGTCGCTCGAGAAGTACCAGTCGCGGCGGGCAGAAATCGTGCAGGAGTTGACCAATCAGCCTTTGCCCACCTAGATCATGGCGGCGCTAGGACATCCAGGCACGAGGCCAAGTAGACGACACTCGCTGCAGCGCAGGGCTGCTCGGATGGAGGTAGCGACTTGGGCCATCAACGGCCATCTGGGTTTCGTCAAGTGATTTGGCCTCACTGTTGTGCACGAATTTTGGCCCCGGCTGCGCTCCTGTAGTGGTTTCGCGTCAGGCTTGAAGGGCTTCACTGAGAGCGTGTTCTGTACTACCGTCTGTAGTACTTTGCGGCCTGAGGGGGCATGATGCGCTGGCGCGGTGTTCATCACGTCGAGTTCGCGGTGTTGGACTACGACGATTCGATCGCGTTCTATGACGCGATGTTCGTTTGGCTGGGCTATAGCAGCTTTTCGACGTTGAATATGGAGTACCAGTCTGTCTATTACATGACGCGATTCGTCAACCCGCACAGCTACATTGGCATTCAGCCTGCTCGTGCGGGGGCGAAGCTGGTGCACTCCGAGCAGGCGGTTGGCGTCAAGAGCAATGATCAGAATCTGTGGATGACCCTCGGCGCGGTATAGCTGCGCGACGAGATGGCGCTATGGACCGGGATCTTGTGCATATTCGCTATCTTCATTTTTGGCGCCCTCCGGGCGATTCCCTGGGTGATCGCGCAGCGTGAGCGAGAAGGACTACGCACCTCTGAGGTGCTGGCCTGAGGATGATGAAATCCGTAGCAGCAGAACTGAATGCGAACCGTTTAACGGCCAGCGCGAACGGTGAATACCTCGTCGGCGACGCCGGCTAACGCGGCACGCGCATCGCCAAGGTAAGTGAACATTGTCGCCCGACCGACCAGGGCCGGATGGCCGGGAATCCCCGTGAGGCCTACGTCGAGCCAGTCGCGGTCGAGCCGGTCCGCCGACACTAGCTGACGACCAGGCCGGCCGGCACTACCTAGGGCAGAAGCCACCGCCATGCCCGAGTGTGTTGGCAGCATCGTATCGATGACCTCGGCCACCGCCCAGGGCCGCAGCCGGGAAGCCGGCATGAGGTCGTCAACGATCGCGTCCAGCACAAGCAGAGTGGTGAAGATCGGCATACCGTCGCAGAACTCGTCGTGTTCGTCGAGTTTGGGTTCGAGTTCTCCTCGGTCAAACAGCGCTGCGAACGCGGCCTCCCGAATGCCGAGTTCCGTCAGGCGCTCGGCGACCGGCCAGCGCGCTTCGCCCAGCTGTACCAGCATGAAGTCCACCGCACCGACCGCCACCGCCGGGGGTGCGGACACCTCAGCAGCCAGATCGGTCATCCGCACCTCGGTGCGCCAATCTCGACACCAACTGACCGTCGCAGCGTCGAGGCTTTCGAAGTGCAACACCGGCAAACCCAGCTCAGCGACCCCTCGCCGCGCCACCTCCGGTGTGCGCAGGTAGTCGGCAAGGTCCACAATGTTTCCGTTCTCGTTGGCTCTGGGGCATTATCACCGAACGTGGATACACGTATCGGTCAGGTGACGAGGGCTGTTACGAGAGACGCTGTGTCACCTAGCGCGTTCGTCCCGATGTTGCCGATCGGCTCGTCCAGTGCTGCTACGGGAAGCCACTGAACAAGCTCGGGTAGCGCCACGCCTTCGGGGTGTTCGACTCGAACGACCAACGCCATTGCAGCGTCGGGGATTTCGCCTGGAATAAAAGGGCAGGTAATGACTCGGCCGGTATCGGCTGCCAGGTGAATCGAGTTAGACAGCACGACAACATAGACCTCATGGCTGGTATCGCGACGTGGCGCGATGTCACCGGGAGCGATCACAGACCCGAGGCCCGATTCGCCTGGTAGATCCTCTGCGCGTAATCGTCGATGCTCAGCGCGGGGACGGTCGTCGATGTGTAGCTCTTGAGCGCGATCCGAAGGTGCTCGTGGCGCAAAGCCTGCTCAACCAATTCGGACCGGTTGAGCCCAGCGGCTTTGGCGTCGGCATCGGCCTTTGCCAGCACGTCCTGATCGAGTGTGATCGACACCTTGTCTTTCGCCATACTAATCATCCTACCAAAAGTAGGATGCTCCGCCGGATGCAACCACACTCCGTGCAGCGGCCCGCATCCTCAATTTGTCACTGTGACGAAATAACGCCGCGGACCCGCAGCATATGCAGTGTGGTCGACCGGGGGACGTGACGGGAGTAGAGAACACCTGAAATTTCACTGGATCGCTGCCGGGCACCATTCGTGCCGGACGGTTGCTACTGTCGGTGGCCGCCGGGTCCATTCCATGGCCGGCACGCTCTTGGCACACGCCATCGACCCGAGTTGATCACCGCCGTGACGCTACCGCGCCGACATCGGGCACTTCTTGTCCGGCTCACGCACCTTGTTGGCAACTCTGGCAGCTGCTTAAGGACGCGGCCGTGAATAGTGCTGCGCCGCAACTGATTTTGCCGATAACGAGATTATGTAAAGTAGCGGTTTCCAAAAATGGAACCTTACACTTGCCATAGGTTGCGCACGAGGAGACTGACATTCGTGACCTCCCCGGCAACCAGCCATCTTGGCCGCCTCATCGATGAGTACCTGCGCCGCCACAGCGCTAGCATCGGCGGCCTGGCGGACAGGATAGGGATCAGCCGTCAGGCGCTGCGGCAATGGCGGGTTGGCGAAATACGCTCTCTTCCAACGCAACAGAACCTGAAATCAGCAGCGGTCCAGATTGGCTGCTCGTATGAGCAGATACTCGATGCCGCCCTACACGATGCCGGCTATCTGGACGGCGATCATGCCACCGCCGCCGATTCAACTCCTAGGACCGCTGGCGCAGCGTTCATTCATAACGTGATCGTCGCCGAAGGCTTCTCGGGGCGGGAGGACAGCCGGGTGCACGAGTGGGCGCGCGGCCCGGGAATCTGGACTGTGGCGCACCGCGGCTACAGCGGATACCGCCGTCTGGACCTTTGGGCCTACCCCGACGAAGCTGCCGCCCTCAAAGCCGCCGCTCGGCTCGGTATCGAATGTGGTCTCGACGAAGATCAGGCAGCCGTTGACGCCTATGCGCGCCATGACTATCGGGCAGTACTGAACCGCCATCGGGAGACTGCCCCTGAGTGGCAGATTCTGACCGTCGAGCTGACCTACTTCGTTGGAGACAACGACGAATTGGTGGCAACGTCCGCTGGCGTCGATCCCTACACCTCGCTCGACTACCGAACCCCCGGGGACACGGACGCTGCCAGCGGCGAAGACCGGTGGGGAACACGCGCTGCTGACGACGAGGAATTGGCCTTGATGGAGAACGGCGATGAGTACAGCGAGATCGTCGAGCTAATCTCCTCTCGGCAAGCAACCCTCATCGCTAACGCGGCCGACGAGATTGCCGCCGCCATCCGATCTGACGCCGATACCCTTGGCTCAGGTCCGGTCACCCCGGTCAATAGCAGCCAGCTCGATGTGCTTGCGACGCTGCCTTCGGTCACCTTCGGGCAGTCGCGGCTGTGGCGCTACCAACTGGCCGCTGCCGCCGACCGCTTGGCAGCCGACACCCGCCTCTGGGGGGCGCCCATTCCCCGGTGTACGGGCGAAGAAATGGTTCTGCGCCTCGTCCTGCGACGGGCCCAGGCCGCCGCCCGCCCACGCCAGGTCCGCCGCGGATCATGGGATGAGTTGTCCGAGGTCCTCTTTCAGGATCACGACGTACTGACGCTCTACGATCTGCCGCCGGAGGCCACCGAGTCACTGGCGGGCGGCGTCAATTTGCACCCTTTGCGGTGGTTCTCCGAATTCACCCTGCCGTTCCCTATGCCTGAGCGACCTATCAGCCCGGCTTGATGTTGGAGCTCACCTGAACTCCCAGAACTTCCCCCGTAGTTACCTCTGAGTCGCTAGCTGCGCGAGACCCCCATGGGCGCCATGGAAGGTCGCTGAGGTGTCCGCCGGTGTCAGGTAGTTCCGGACACCATGGCCCCCAGTCCGGCGCTATCAGGTAGTCGCGGATTCAGTCCTCCCACCTAGGTTCCGGGATCGGGGTCGAACGGGGGGAAGGTCACGCGTCCCGGCCCCCCCGGGTGCCGCTCACGGGCTGTCAGCCCCAACGAGCGCGCCACGCTCCGGACTTTTGTTTCGTCACCGGATTTTGTTTCGTTTTGTTTTGTTATGTCGCAATGGCGACGAAACGACTATATCGGTCGCATGGACGAGAGCGATACCGCGGAGATCCTCGACCGGGACCACTGCAGCTATCCCAGATGCACGCGGCCGCGGCGCCCGGACCCGGCTACTGGACGGCCGTCGCGCTACTGCGAGCAGTCCGATGAGGGCGGTGGGCCGGTGCATAATCGCGCGTCGGCTTTCAAGGCCCGCCGAGCGAATCATCAGAGCGTGGTAACGCTGCAGGAAGAGCCCGGGACGGCGGCGCCCGTGTCGATGGCGCGTGCGACCCTTGATCAACGGCTGGCCGAATTGCCCGGCCGTCTTGATGACATGCGAACCTACCTCGGCGAACTGGCATCGGTGGTCCAGGCTGCCCGCGACCTCGAAGCTGCCGGCGCGGAGGTCGAAGACGCGCATCGTGACGCATTGAGCAAGATCACCGAAGCCGAGCGTCGTACTGCTGCGGCCGAGCGCACTGCCCGCCTCGCAGAGGCTCGGGCCGAGCAAGCTGAGCGTGACCGGGAAGAAGCGGACGTACTCGCTGAGGAATCCGCTGCCGAGCTAGCGCGGGTGCGGGAGGAAACCCAAGTCCAGCTCGCAGCGATGCGGTCCGAAACAGACGCTGCAGTGACCAGTGCCGAACAGCAGGTAGCCCACGCAGCCGCGGAGAACGCGGATCGTCTAGCGCAGCGTGACGCGGCCGTGGAGGACGCGAGGCAGCAGGCGTCAGCGGCCCGGATGGAGGCCGCAGCAGCGCTCTCCGCGCAGCGCGCGTCCGATGCGGAAGCGGCACGCGAGCGGGATACCGCAGCCCAGCTCCGCCGCGAGGTCGACGCCGCACGCAGGGAGATGGACGACACACGCCAGCGGATGCAAGTCGAGATCGACGCTGCTCATGAAGCTACGCAGCAGGCGGTCGCCGAAGCGGCAACACTTCGCGTGGAGCTAGCCACGAGTCGCGCCGAGGCCGATAGTGCCCGCCGGTCCGCTGAACATGACCGCACCGCCCTGGAACGGCTTCGAGAGGAGACCGTCGCCGAGCGCGATGTTCTTCGCCAGGCGCACGCGGAACAGCTCGCACAGGCGCAGCGCAATGCCGACGATCGGGTGCAGGCGCTCACCGAAGCTCTCGCAGTAGCATCGGCGGCTACTGAGGCGTTACGTGGCCAACTCGCAGCTCCGACTGCGCGCACACCTGCGAAACGCTCCACACCACGCAAGAATTCAGCACGCACGCCCGCGGGAACGGACCAGGCGGGTGAGTGAGCCGCAACTGGCGAAGCTGTCGGAAGCCGCCGAGCTGTGCGGGATTCCGGCCGACGTCCTCAAGATGCTGGCCGCAGACGGGCTGCTCCCCCAGGTTGTGCGCGGCAAAGCCGGCCACGTCTACTTCCCTCGCGACACCATCCCGACATGGACGGAATGCGTCAACCTGCTCAAAGAGCAGCGCGACCGCCATCTCCGCCGTGCCGCGTCCGCACTCCGTCGCCTGGAGACCGAGCTGGAGGCGGTCCGAAACGACATCACCGAGGCCCGCGAATACCCGCAGCAGACACTCGGCATCGACATGATGAGTTTCGGCCACTGGCCCTACGACCGAATGGGATCCTCGCTCCGAGGCCAACCACTCATCACCGGCGTCCTGGAGCAATTCACCTCCGAGCGACTCTCGATCACCCGCTACCACGACGCCTACCTCGACGCGCTGGCCTCCGAGGGCCGACACCCTCGCGACGAATCACCCTGACGGGGCCGGGCTCATGCTGGCGGCGAAGCCCCAGCCGCCCCCTCCGGTAGCAGAGAACCATCGGGTCCGCGTACATACCCAGCTGGCGGTGAAAGCGGCAGCGGCACAACCACTCCCCCGGTACTTGCCGCGTACTGGGCAGCCTCGTCGGCCTCATCATCGGTAAAGACCCGCACCGCGGCGGGCCGCCCCTCGACGCGTACCAACAAGGTGAAATCAGCGACGCGCACATCGCCGGCTCGCTTGCGCGGCCCCTGCCGAACGGACAAACCGCCAACGTCATCACTCATCAGACCATTGTCGCCGCGGTGCCCGACAGCGCCGCGCAACCGCTCGCCAACCAACGACTCCGCTGGCCCGCCTATACGGCACATCTGAGCCGAGAATTACGCTTACCTATACGCTTGATAGTGGTGTAAAATGTACACCATGAGTAAGCGTGTGAGCCTCATCCTCGGCGACTCTGACGAGGCCGTGATAGCCCCGTACCTGAATCAGGGATCGCCGGCGTACGAGGTGTTGCGACACTGGGCCAGCCAGCGCGATGTCGACGACATCAAGTCGGAAGCCGCGGCGTTGAGGGCGCTGCTCCAGGCGGGCGCCGAGGCCCTCCAGGAACATGTCCTCGACGCCGGCTACGCCGAGCTGGCTACCGAGTTCAACAGCGAACCGTCCAACGCTGAGCGCCGGACCGCGCGGGACCGCTATGCGCGCCGGGGCCAGGGGCGTCAGTGAGCCGCGCGCTACGCAGCCAGGCGTACCGGGTGGACCTCGGGCATGGCACGAAGCCATGGGTCATCCTGAGCAACAACTCGCGGAACAGAAACCTCGATACCGTTCTCGCGGCACGGATTACGACTACGAGCAAGCACGCGCACGTCCCCACGGTCGTGCCGTTGACCGCGGCTGATCCGCTGGTGGGCTTCGTCTTGGTCGATGACATCGTGCAGCTGTACCACGATGAGCTGACCGAATCGTTGGGCACCTTGTCGCCATCGACCATGGCGGAGATCAGCAAGGCACTTCGAATCGCACTTCCCTAAGCCTCGATCCACTGATGGATTGGGTGGCTGTGCTGGGGGTGGCTGTTGATGGTCGACTTTGGCGGTGAGCAGGTGGTATCGGCTGGTCTGCTCCAGCTTTTCCTGTGTGCTCCGGTTGGGCCTTTCGGCAGATGATCAGGTTGATGTGGGTGCAGGTGGGCTGTATCCGATGGTGTTGCGCCACAGTGTGAGCCAGTGCTGTGCCCACGGCCAATGCTGTGGTAGGTGCAGGATCGGCCGGCGTTGGGGGCGGGCCAGTCGGGCGGGGATGGTGATGAGGCGCCGCCGCAACGTTGATCCTCGTGCGACTGCGTGGGCGCCGCCGGCGCGGATGCCGGCGGCGTGCAGCAGGTTGTGGGCGATCGCGGCGCACAGGATCCAGGCCGAGTTCGGCCCGAGGCGTCCTGAGGGCATGTGGGCCAGGGGTCCGTCGATGAGGTCGGCGAACACGGTCTCGATGATGGCGTGGCGGCGGTGGGTGATGTCGGCGGTGTCGACGGGTTCGTCGGTGTCGGTGAAGAACGGGTGATACCGCCACACCGGGAATAGTGCATCTGGGTAGCGGGCGTCTTTGACGCGGCGCACGATCAGCCGGGCGGTGACCGGATGGTTGGTGGAACCAAAAGCGGTATAGGTGGTTTCGGCGACTTCGGCGTCAGAGATCCATGCGCCGGTGTCAGGATCGCGGACGGCGCCGGGGTATTTGACCGGGGTCCAGGCATCGTCGGGAATCGAGGCGATTGCCGCAGCGACGGTGGTCGATTTGGTGAGCACGAGTGAGAACCGTGCGCCGGCACGGCGGCAGGCTGCCACGACGGTGCTGTTGCCGTAGGCGGAATCACCGCGGACCAGGATCTGGCCGGTGACCCCGGCGCCGCGGGCGGTCGCCACGGCCTGGGCGATCATGCGGGCTGCGCCCTTGCCGGAGTTGGTCTTGCCTGCGCGCAGCCGTGCCCCGGTGATCACCGGGGCGGCGGTGGCGGTGCTGATCGTTGTGATCAGTGGCGAGAGGCCTTTGCGCAGGATCTGTTTCCCGGCGATCTTGGTGTGTCCGTAGGAGGCGCCCTGTTTGGCGTGGCCGTAGACCGGGCGCAACAGTGAATCGACGTCGATGAACACCCGCTCTTCGGCGCCGGGCAACAGATCGACGCGTCGGTACAGTTCGGCCAGGTGCTCCCGCAGAACTGATTCGAGTTGTCGGGCATGGCCGAAGGTGAACTCCCGCAATAGGGTTCCGATGGTCGAGGGTGCGTACACACCGTCGAACAACGTCTTCATCCCGCCCGAGCGCACGATATCGAGGTCGTCGATACCGTCAGCGCCGGCGCACATCCCGGCGATCAGCGTCGTCAGCTTCGGCGCCGGGTTTGCCGACCCGGATTTAATTCGCGGTTCGGCGATGCGAACCTTGTCGGCCAGCAGCCTTGACAGCCCGGTCTGGGTGGCCAGTGTCATCACCGGCACCAACCCTGCACACGACACGAGATGGGCATCATCGAAGACCGCCGACGACGCGGTGAACCTGTGGGACACTTGCACCGGAAGTGCCTTTCCGAGTTGTGCCGATCGATCAGTCGAGCGATGCGGCGGCCCGTACGTTCCAGCTGCTTGAGGGTGCCGGCGGCCACGTCGGCATGCTTCATCGCCTCCTGATGAGATCGCTGGTTTTCCGCGCGCTGCTTGTCGGGCCCGACGGACAGCGCATCGGAGAAGGCGACCGAGGCTCGTAGGTCCAGCTGCCGACCAGGGTCGAACGTGGCCGCGGCGAGGTCAGCGATAATCATTGGCGTGGAGGCCGCGAACAACGGATGCGCCCCGATGTAGACCTCGTCGCCGCCCAGCATGATCTGTACGCTCTGCTCGAAGGAGCCGAGCTTGCCTGCAAAAGCTGACCAAGCTGGACGACCGCACGGTGCCGCCAGCGTCCCCGCCGAAGTACCGGCGTGCGACGCTGGAGGCTGTTCCGGGGTTGCGGATGAGCTGGTCGTGGTGTTTTCGGAAAACGGCTACCACCAGGTCGTACGTTGCGCGCCTGCGGGCATCGATCGGGTCGGTGGCGCGGAACGTTTCCCCCATCAGGTCCGAATCGCTGTACTTGTTGTGACCGACCTGCCGATTGGAATACTCATACAGCAGCATCAGATCGACGCCCATGTCCCGAATGTCGAGGCTGTAGAAGATCCGCTGCGCGTAATCCGAGACGGTGCAGTAGAACTGGTACTCGCACGCTGTGCCTAGCACCGCGATCGGGGCGCTCTGCCGCTAGTCGTGGGTAAGCACGTACTGCAGATTGTCCCAGTCGAGCGTGGCCGACGCGTGGCCGAGTTGAAGGAACGCACGCAGCGCACGGTCGTGGTAGACGGTCAGCTTGTTATCGAATTCCGAGGACTCAAATCCCTTGACGAAGTCGAGCATGTTGAGGATCACCAGCCAGAGTTCGAGCGCGTCCTTCGGCGCCGCAAACGTGTAGGTGACGTTCCCGTGGCTCAGCGGGGCCCGCTCCAGCTTCTTTTTCCGCACGTCGCGGATCACTTCGGGTTGCCCCAGAAGAGGTTTTTGTACTTGAGGTAGGCGAAGGTCCAGACTGTGTTCACGTAGATCGCGTTGAGCTCCATCACGGTGCCCCCGATGTTGCCCTTGACGACGGCGTCCTTGATGATCTCGGCGAGGTTCGAGGCGCGCAGATAGACATTCCAGTCATACGCCTTGCCTCGCGGATCGAGCTTCTTCGGGTCGGTGGAGATGCCCGCCCGGGCAGCTAGCTGCCGCGCGGCACGGGTTTTCAACGATGGCGCCTTAGCCGCGTAGCGTGCGATCGCGGCTCCCTTCATCGCCTCGGTCACCAACAGGTAGACGTTGGTGAGGATCGACTTCCCTTGCGGGGCGAGGGTCCGCAGCCCGAAGAAGATGTCGAACCGGTAGCCCGACTTATCCAGTACCGTCCGCAGCTTCTTGATCGCGGCCTTCTGCTTCTGCGTGGTGGACGTGTCCGCGGCCGCCTGATCGAGAATGTCGATCAGGGCCGCCTGCAGCGCCGCATCGAGGTCGCGGAGCTTCGCGACGAAGTCCTTCCGCTCTCGGGCGTAGGTCATGACGAAAGCGGTTTTGTAGCTCTGGGCGGCGACCGCGGAGCCGTCGGGGGTGTGCTCGTCGAAGACTGCCTGGACCGCGTCGTAGCGCTTTTGGAGGTATTGGCCGTTCCACCACTGGCCGATGACGTTGTCGTTGAGGTCCTTGATGCCGGTGTTATCCCGCGCCTCACCGGGGAACAGGATGATGTAGAGGCTGATCTGCCGATTCCTTGTCGCTCCCGACCGCATTTGTTGCTGGAACAGGTTCATCTGCCAGTACAGGTAGAGCGTCGGTAGCTGCATGATCAGCGACGCCTCGAGCGCGTCGCGGTCATCGTCGGTGGGAGAATGCCGCTCGGTCAACAGCTTGCTCAACGCATCGGATCGGGGCCAGACCACCGCCATGCAGTCGCTGTCGGCACTGCCACTTTCGGCCGGGTCGTAGTCGGCGGGATTGTCGTCGAAGGTCAGCGCGCTGTCGGCGCTGGATCCGTCGGAGTCGGATGGATCGCCCATGGGCCGCCTCTGCCTGCGCCGGCAATGCGATCAGCTGAACTGCAGCGTGTGGTCGAGCTTCACAAGGTTCGTGGGCATTCTGACCTCCCAGGGCTGCCCCACCAGAACACCGCCGGTGGCGTAGCCGATCTCGGCAGCGGACTCTCCCGCGTAGGGCGCTGCGAGAGTGATCGCTTCAGCGCCGGCCACCAACTTGATGACGTACATCGCGCCGGCGATGATGATCCGCCGGTTGACGTCCGCGCCGGTGAACAGGGTGCCGCGGCCGGTCACATCTGCGGAATCCTTGGTGACCGAGATGACCCCCACACCGTCGGCGTTGTTGTTGCCTGTTTGGCTGCGCAACTTGTCGATGATCGACAGCGTCTGCGCATCGACGCCGATGTCGTCGGCGTTGACCAGAGTGCCGTCGGTGTTCCACAGCGCGCCAGTCGAGAGATAGGTCAGCACCCCGGCCTCAAAGCCCGGGCGCACCGGCACCTGGACGCGCGCGGCGCCGGCTTGCAGGAACTGTTGGAAGACCGGGTCGGGGTCATTGAATTGAGTGATGGTCGGCCAGTCGATTTTCTTGCCCCAACAATACGGGTAGTAGAGGTAGACCATGTTGTTCCATTCGAAGCTCTGCTCAAAGGCAGCGATGTACGCCCCCTCTGCCTTAGCCTCGACGAAGTCGATCTCCGGGTAACCGAACGGCGCGACGTTGCGGTTGACGGCGTCGAATAGGTCGAACCGCTGCCCGGTCATGAGCGAGATGCAGCCCTTTTTGAGCTCTACTTGCTGCATGATCACCTTGGACTCGGGGTTCGCAGCGCTACCCGTCGGGTCGGCGGCCTGCAGCTTGGCCTCGCGGACGGCCTCGTCATATGCGCTCTTGAGGTCGTCGTAGGCGTTCATGATCGACCCGAAGGTCTTCAGCTGCCAGTCGTGGTACTTCTCGTCTGAGCGGGTGCAGAAGATCGTGACCAGCACCTCCCAGTTGTGGAAGCGCAGCGAGTTGACCGTGACTGACACCGTCGAGGTGGGCAGCAGGTCCAGTGGCACGAGCTGGTCCTGATCGGGCTCGACGTAGGTCACCTGCTGATCCTGCATCTGCACAATGACTTGGTGGATGCCCACCTGCGTTTCGCCGTAGATGTTCACGAACGCCTTCTGGGCTAGGTACCCGTCGGTGACGGGGATGTCGAATGTGTCCGACCCCAGGAGTGCATCGCCTACGGTCGGCATCGAGTCCGGCGCCTTCTTCACCCCCTGGGCGAGGACGACTGTGGGTGGCGGTGAGGTGACATCCTGGGCGCCGAACTTGCCCGCCCAGAACATGTAGTTGTCGCTGGTGATGTCGCTCGGTTGCAACGCGGTGAACGTCGCGCCGTCAGCCTGGCAGTAGCCCGGCGGGTCCGGATTGTTCGCCGTCACGCTGTCGATCGGCCGGTTGGTCATCGCATAGCGCAGGAACGCGGACGGCTCAGGGACGATGAATTCCAGCATCAGCCGCTTGCCGTAGTTGACGATCTGCGCTTCGTAGATCTTGTCGACGAATCGGTAGACGCCGACGATGTCGTCTGTGCCATCCGTGTTGTCGAAGCCGTGCCGGTTGACCTCAGTGGCCACGTGCAGCGTGGTCACCGTCCGGCTGGTCAGTGTCTGCGTCTGGACACGCTGCACGGCCTTACTGGTCACCTCCCGGGCGTAGGCGGAGGAGGTCTGGTTCGACTGCTGGGTCGAGGAGCTGCTCGACGTGTTGTAGGTCGCCGTCGCGTCAACCGAGGGGCCATACGACGCGTGAATCGTCAATCCGGCAGCCTTGCTCGCCGTGTTATTGATGACGGTTTGGGATTCCGTCTGGAGCTGAAACCGCTCGTCGATCGACAAATCCTGCTCTTTGTCGGTCGTCGTCTGGGTCTAGTCGACCTGCGTGACCTCAGTAGAGTCCTTGGTGCGGAACGACCGCGAACGCTGCTCGCTTCGGAGCACGTTCTCGATCCGCGAGATCTCACCCAGCTGGTACCGCCCGAGGGTCTGCTCTAAGACCAACAGGTCGGCGATACCGAGCACGCGCGCCTCTCCCTTGCCTGCGGGCACGGTGCTGACCAGAAGGCGCCAGCACGAGACACCTGCACATGAAAGCGTTTCACGATCCCCTTCGAGCCGAACAACCCCCGGCAACGGTACCCGCGGATCGGTTCGGCGCGTGGTCGCTGATCAGCGATCAACAGCAGTAGGGCAAAGACACGTAATAATTTTCCCAGTAGGAGGAAAACCCTGCCGCGCTCGAACATGCGACTTCTGGGCTTTGAGCCGGAATGGCTCCGCGACTCTCAATGCAGACGGTGCCGCCGTTGCACAACAAGTTAGATGCCTTTCTCGCTTTCTCGCGATCGTGTCGGGCGCCCGGTATCGGTGCTGCGGAGCCCACTTCACCGGGTACCTGACGCGTTATACCGCGATGTTCGGCGACCCTGGAGCGTCCTCCCTGCCGTCGAGAAACGGCCTACGGAGTTTGTCCAATTGCCTGCGGTCGCGGAGCAGTGACGCCAGCGTGGTCGACGCGCTGACCAAGGCGAACTCCTCGGCCGAGGCGATCTCGCGGGGAAGAAACTCTTCGCTTCGTTGTGCGTGCAGCAGTTGTTGGTGGAACCGCTTTTGCAGACCTTCGTTCAGGCTGAGTGCGGCGTAGGCCGTCATCGACGGGTCACACGGAATGAAGCTGCGATCGGCAACACCCTCGCGGATGTGTCGTTCTACGTGGTCATACAGCGCCCGGTAATCGAGCCAAAAATCGGCGAAGTCGTCGATCTGCACCTGGGCTGTCCGTTCGATGTCGTTGAAATCGAAAGGCGACAAGCACAACTGAAGGGTGTCGTAGCGCAGGAGCGTGAAAAGCTTTGTGGCTGCGCTCTTCTCGTCAGCCTCGAGTTGCGCGGCGACTTCGAGCGCTTGGCGATTCAACGCCAAAGTTGAGTGCAGGATTTCTTCTTTGCTCTTGAAGTAGTAGTAGAAGGACGACTGGGTCAGTCCTGCGGCCGTCGCTATTTCGGTGACGGTCGTGTTCGCGAAGCCACGTTGTGCGAACAGCGCGTTGGCCGTGCGAATGATCTGATCGCGCGAGGAGCCCTCGCCTTGCGCTCCCCCATTGCGTGGCCGGCCAGGACCACGCCGGGCGCGAGGGCTCACGGTGGACACGGCTCGATCTCCCTTGGTCGACGCTGCCGCCGAAGGCCGCCTCAGCAGCGAAGGCTTTTCGTGAGTGTAGCTGGTGAACCAGTCGAATGAGTTCTGCGCGAGGTGTACCTCCGCTGTTGAGCGAGGCTTGCTGGCCCATCGCAGCCTTCCCGCCCGGTTCACGGCGTTGACGACCACCTCCCGTCACGTTGCCAGAGCTGCCCGACCCGCGACCGATCGCCCCCGGCGTCGGTTTGCTCGGAATTTATTTCCAGAAGCCGCTTGGTTTTCCATGACATATGGATTATGTTGTTGATCACACAGCCCGTGGCCGCCAGGTCGCGCCTAAGCGTCAGCGAGAGGAAGAACGAGCATGGTCGAGGCGATCCGCTAACCCATCGACGCGGTCATCGAACAGATTGCGGCACAGTCGAAGCTGCCGTTGGAGCAAGCGGTGCCGCTCCCTGTGCAGGCGTACTGGGATCCAGAGTTCTACGAGCGCGAGATCGAGCAGATATTCCGTAGTGACTGGGTGTGCGTCTCGCGCGTCGAAGACGTCCCGGCGCCGGGCGACTACCTGGCAGTCGATCTCGGCGGGGAGCCGATGATCGTGGTACGCGGCCAGGACGACGTCGTGCGGGTGCTCTCACGCGTGTGCCGGCACCGCTACGTAGACCTGTTGGGCGGAAAGACCTCCCCCGACAAGCGCGCTCGCGGCTGCGCCGAGTGGTTCGAGTGCCCCTACCACTCATGGACCTACCGGCCGGACGGATCGCTGCTCAACGCACCCGAAATGCTCGAACGTCCCGATTTCGATCGTCATGACTACGGTCTGCGGCCCATCCGACACGAGATCTGGCAGGGCTTCGTCTTCGTCAACATCGACGGCCAGGCTGAGCCGCTTGACATGAGCGGCTTCGAGCAGATTCTCGACCAGTACGACTTCACCGGTTGGAAGACCGCCGACGTCGTGGACTGGGGTGAGTCGACAGTCAACTGGAAGATCATGGTGGAGAACTACGCCGAGTGCTACCACCACATCGGCATCCACAAAGAGACTCTGCAGCCGCTGTGGCCGATCGGCACGGTCGAGCTCGGCGAGCCCACCGGCCGTGATTGGTTCTACTCCCGCATGAAAGCCGGCCCTGAGACCGCATCAGGCGAAGAGGACGGTTATCTGCAGCAGCCCAGTTGGCTACCGGCCCACCCGGCATTGTCGGCCTACCAGCGCTCTCAGTCGCTGCTCATGGTCAAGTTTCCGATGTTCATGATCGTGCCTTCTCCAGACATCACGTTCTGGTTCAAGGCCATCCCCACCGGCCCCGAAACCCACCGCCTCGAGGTGGCGCTCATGGTGCCCGAGCAGCACTTCGGTGTCGAGAACTTCGAAGAATCTGTCAAGGAAGCGGCCGACTTCTTCCGCACCTTCCAGGCCGAGGACTCCAGCATCAACGAGTACGTGCAGACCACCACCCGCTCCATGAACGCGCGCGGCGGTGTTCTGCATCGGCACGAACAAGCCATCTGGCAGATGCAGAAGTACTTGGCGTGGCGCCTCGCCGGCGTCGACAGCGACGCACCTGTTGCCGACGATGACGTGGCGGCGGCCCAGGGCGCCGCGGTGTTGGCGGCGACCAGCTAGGCGACATCAAGCCTGCCGAGGCATCGCGGCAGTGCGACATCCCCAATCGAAGGCGTCGGCTTTTCGCCCGCACGCCTTATTTCACCAACCGAAAAATCGAAACTGAAGGAGCACCATGACCGACTACGACGTCACCATGACCGCCGGCGGCATTGCGCAGTGGGGCCGAGCCCTGCCGCTGCGAGGCAAGATGACCACGGTCACATTTGAGGCTGACATCATGACCAAGATCGTTCGCGACGGCGCCGAACCCGCGTACTTCCGGTCTCTGTATGTCGGCATGGATGAGGTCGACTCGGACGGCACCACCCCGCGCGGACACGGCGTGGTGCGCTTGGAGGACTACCGCACCGGCGACCTGTTGCTGGGCCATGTCGACTGGTTCATGGTCGACGGACGGGACAAGGGACAGTTCACCTTCGACGACGGAACAGGCATCTACGAAGGTGTGGCTGGCGAGGTCGCCGTCGATCTGGAGTTCTGCTCGCAGACGGCCGAGATCCCACTCAACTCCGGCGTGCCGGTCAAGGGACTCGCGCTCATCGAGGGCGCCGGCCGTCTCAGCTTGCGAGGCTGATCATGAGCATCGCTGCTGCTGAAGGTGGACCACGCCACGGTGTGGACGAGATTGGCCGTGTCGAGACCCGCGGTGTGGACTACATCCCTGCCGACGAGCGCAACTCAACCCCGCGCGAAATGGGTGTCGTGTTCTTCGGGGCGCAGATGTGCTTCGGCATCATCGTGCTGGGCAGCCTGCCGGTCGCATTCGGACTGAGCTGGTGGGCTTCGTTCTGGGCCATCACGATCGGCACCGCTGTCGGCACCGCTCTCTTCGGGCACGTGGCGCTCGTCGGGCCGCGCACCGGCACCAACAGTGCCGTCAGTAGCGGCGCCTTCTTCGGCGTCGTCGGGCGCATCGTCGGCTCGATCGTCGTCTTGTTCATCGCGATCGGCTTCTACGCCCTTGCGGTATGGACGGGAGGCCAAGCCATCGTCGCCGGCGGGCATCGGCTGTTCAACCTGCCCGAAGGAAATCTCGAGCTGGCGATTGCCTACGCAATCATCGGCGCCATCACCATCGTGGTCGCTCTTGTCGGTCACGCAACCGTCGTGGTCGCTCAGAAGTACCTCGCACCGCTGCTCGCCGTGCTCCTCCTGATCGGCATCGTGGTCAAACTCCCCGACTTCCACGCCGACTATGCGGGCGGCGAGTACCTGCTCGGGGGGTTCTGGCCCACGTGGCTGCTGTCCGCCGTGACTTCGGCGGGTCTAGCCCTGTCGTACGGACCTTTCGCCAACGACTACGCCCGCTACATCCCCGTCTCCGCTGCACGGCGTGCCGCCTGGATGTCTAGCGCCGGCCTCTTCATCGGCTGCTGGTTCGGGCTCATCGCCGCCGCTTACTTCACCACGATGTTCGCCGATCCCACGTCCGACTTCATCTACAAGCTCGTCGCCGGGCTGCCGACCTGGTTCGCCATACCGCTGGTCATCGTCGGTCTGCTCGGCGGGTGCGGCCAGGGCGCGATCGCGCTCTACGGGTCTGGCCTGGACACGTCGTCGCTGATCGTCAGACTCAAGCGGGTCAACGCCACCCTCGCGATCAGCGTCGTCAGCCTCGCGCTCGTCTACCTGGGATCACTGGTGTGGAACGCGATAGACCTCGTGGCGGCATTCATCACATTGCTCGACGTCGTGACCGCGCCGTGGCTGGTCATCATCATCATGGGCCATTTCGCTTCGCGGGGCCGTTACGTACCCGAGGACCTCCAGGTCTTCAATGTTCGTAAGACAGGCGGCGCGTATTGGTTCCACAACGGGTGGAACATCTACGCCATCACTGCCTGGATTCCGCCGGTCATCATCGGGATGCTGCTGGCCAACACTCCGCCTGTGCTGACAGGGCCGTGGGCCAACATCGCCGGCGGCGTCGACTTGAGCTTCATCGTGTCCTCGGCGTTGGCCTTTGTGATGTACGGCAGCTTCCTAGTCTTCCGCCGCGACCAAACCCTGGGTCTGAGCACCGCGACGGGCGATGCTGCACAGCTCGCCCACCACACGGAAGCAACACCGGCGCCTGCCCTGCGAACGGAGGTGGAGACCTCATGACCTCACCGACATTGCCCGCCCGAATTCTCGACCCGGCCAATATCCGCCGCTGGACCGATTCCCCCGGTCTGATGGGGCACCTGGCCGCCCAACCGCACGACTACGCGGGTTACGTCGACCGCGGAGGCTACCGCAGTGCGGGAACCGGCGCTGGGAGGAACGCCGACGCTCTGGAGGCAGTGACCGGTTCGCCTGGTCTGGACAAACTGCGCGGGCGCGGCGGCGCAGCGTTCCCGACGACGTCTAAACTGCGCGCCGTCGCGGCCGCGTCGGCGGCGGCTGGCAAGCCGGCGAAAGTCATCGCCAATGGAGCCGAAGGCGAACCCCTCAGCTTTAAGGACCGCTACCTGATGCGGTTCCGCCCGCACCTGGTGCTGGACGGACTGGTGCTTAGCGCTCGTGCCGTCGGGGCGGACGTCGCCTACGTCTACGCCGCCGACGCCGTCTCGCGGTACACGATGGGCACCGCGCTGGCGCGCCTCACCGCCGAGCACGACATTGGTGTCGACATTCGCGTCGTCGAAGCCCAAGACACCTATGTCGCGGGCGAAGAGTCGGCAGCAGTGCGTTCAATCAACACTGGTGTTGCCCGACCGACCGACAAGCCGCCGCGCCCGTTCCAGGTCGGTGTCGACGACTCACCCACACTCGTGCTGAACGTCGAGACGCTCGCCTGGCTTGCCCACGCGAACACCGCGCAGGACCCCGCACCGTCACCCGGATTCCTTGCGACGATTTCCGGTCCGGACATCGAGCCTCGGCTCTACGAACTGCCCGACGCCCTACCGGTCGGCGATCTGGTCTTCGAGATCACCGGAGAACGCACCTCTCGCTACAACATCCTCATGGGTGGCTTCTTCGGCGGCATCCTGCCCGGATGGCCCAGTCTTCCGTTGAGTTTCGAAGCCATCCTGCGGCAGGGCAGCTCCCGCGGATGCGGAGCGCTGTACCTGATGCCACCAGACACCTGCCCCATCCGCGTCGCCGCCGACGTCGCCGCCTTCTACGACGACTCCAACGCGCGCCAATGCCGCAGCTGCATGTCTTCGACCGAGACGGTGGCTTCAGTACTTGCTTCCCTGGGACACCGACAGCCCGGCAAGCAGTACGACCAAAAGCTGGCTCGGTGGAGCACGCAATTGCGTGGACGCGGGGCATGCGCCGTCCCGGATGGCGTCGCCCTCCTGTTGCGCTCCATCCTGCGCTACTACTCCCACGACTTCTCACGCCACCTGCAGGCCGGCTGCGAGCAATGCGCGGCCGCCCCGCAGACCAACCGCTGGGACTACATGACGATCGGCATGGATTGGAACGCTCAGCCAGCCGGTTCCAACAACGCCGCCCAACCGGTGGCCTCCACCGTAGGGAGCAGCACATGAGAGCACGCATCGACCCCACCCGCTGCCAGGGTTACGGCATCTGCGTCGAGGTCGCGCCGAAGCACTTCACCTACGACGACTGGGGATTCGTCCAAGCAGTGCAGATTGACGCCGACGGCGAGCACCACGCCGCCGTCCAACACGCACTCGAGCAGTGCCCGATCCATGCGATCCGCTGGATCGACAGTCCCCCCACCGCCCAAGCCAAAGACCCGAGCACTGGAAACCCAGTGCGCCCAGTGGGCTAGAGCGCTCACAACGGCTCGATACGTCCGCCATTAACGACGGGACCACTCCGTGACTCAAACCATCCAGGTCGCAGGTTCGCTGTGCGTCCTGCTCCCATTCATGCTCGTGCAATTCAAGAAGATGCGGCCCACCAGCGTCAGCTACCTCACATTCAACGCCGTCGGGTCGACCGTCCTGGCCGTCCTGGCGGCGCTGTCGAGCCAATGGGGCTTCCTCTTGCTCGAGAGCGTGTGGGCGATTGTGTCATGGCATTCCCTTGGCAAGTACGCCCTGGCCAGAATCAGTCGCCGGCGTTTCCAGTCCGCTTCTCCTTCTCCATCCCCCACCGCGTCATCCTGTGACGCCATTCCCGAACGAGGTGCCCGATGAAAGCAGTCCGCGTCCACGCCTACGGCCAGCAGCCGTCCATCGACGACGTCGAAGAACCGACAATTAATGGCCCACTCGACGTACTCGTCGAAATCGGTGCCGCCGGACTGTGCCGCACCGACCTGCACGTCGTCGAAGGGCAGTGGGCAGCGATCCAAGATCCGACGCTGCCCTACACTCTCGGCCACGAGAACGCCGGATGGGTGCGCGAGGTCGGCAGCGCGGTCACCAACGTCGCCCCCGGCGACGCCGTCATCCTGCACCCGCTGGTGACCTGCGGACTGTGCGGCGCCTGCCGCATCGGGCAGGACTCGCACTGCGACAACGCCTCGTTTCCCGGGCTCAACGTCAATGGCGGCATGGCAGACCTGCTGCTGACGAACGCCCGAGCAGTGGTCAAGCTGCAACCCAACCTGCAGCCGGCCGACGTGGCAGCCCTTGCGGACGCAGGTCTGACCGCTTACCACGCCGTGCGCAAGTCACTCGACCTGTTGACACCCGGCACGCACGCCGTCGTGATCGGCGCTGGCGGCCTCGGCCACATCGGCGTCCAGGTGCTCGCCGCGCTCACGTCCGCCACGATCACCGTTATCGACCGCTCGTCCGAAGCCCGAGAGCTCGCGGGCTCCATCGGCGCCGACCACACCCTTGACGCCAATCAGACCGATGACCAAATCTTGACCCAGGTCCGCGACATCACCGACGGCGGAGCCCACGTCACCTTCGACTTCGTCGGCGAACACGGCACCCCGACCACCGGCGTCGCAATGCTGCGCAACCGCGGCAGCTACTACACCATCGGCTACGGAGGCGAAGTCAAAATACCGACCATCGAATTGATTTCCCGCGAGATCAATGTCGTTGGCAACCTTGTCGGCACCTACCACGACCTCGTCGAACTGATGACGCTCACCGCCCAGGGCAGGGTCACACTGCACACCCGCACCTATCCGCTCGACGCCGCGCTCGACGCGTTCCACGACCTGGAATCAGGCACACTCGTCGGACGCGGGATTCTCGTCCCCAAAAATGCGTCCTGACGGCGACCCCGCACCGTCGGCATCGCTCACCGACGGACCGGGGACCCGTGCACCATCGGTGCCGCTGGATCGAGCGCGCTCGCTGTCAGCCCCCTCGGCAACCCGCGCGCAGGGAAACCCAGGACTGCTGGCGGATTTGGAACGAATCGCGCCCGGAGGTGTCAGCGACCGCGCCTCGGCCCGGCTCAGGCACGCCCACGACGCGTCGCACTACCTGCTGGTCCCGCAGGCAGTCGTCACGCCGCAACGCGCGGAGGACATCGCCGGGATCGTCCGCGTCGCCGCGCACCACGGCGTCAGTGTCGCCTTCAGGTCGGGAGGTACCAGCCTGTCTGGTCAGGCGGGCACCGATGGTCTGCTGCTGGACACACGTCGGCATTTCCGCAGCATCGAAGTTCTCGACGATGGGGCTCGTGTGCGGGTGCAACCCGGGGCTACCGTTCGCCAGGTCAACAACAGGCTGCGACCCTACCGCCGCAAGCTCGGTCCCGACCCAGCGAGTGAAAGCGCTTGCACCGTCGGCGGTGTCATCGCCAACAATTCCAGCGGCATGCTTTGCGGTACGCGCGCGAACACCTACCAGACGATCGAGTCAGCGATTCTCGTGCTGACCAGTGGCACTGTCGTCAATACAGCCGACCGTGACGCCGACGATCAATTGCGACACCGAGAACCAGACATCTACCGCGGTCTGACCGAATTGCGCGACCGCGTGCGCAACAACGAACGATCGCGGCGCATCATCGAGAAACTCTTCGCGCTGAAGAACACGATGGGCTACGGAGTCAACGCCTTCGTGGACTTCGACTCTCCTGTTGACCTGCTGCTGCATCTCGCCGTCGGCAGCGAGGGCACGCTGGTCTTTGTCGCCGAAGCGGTCTTCCGCACGGTGCCCGACCCTAAGTTCGCTGCCACCAGTCTGTTGCTGTTCCCGGACCTGGACGCCGCAACGGGTGTCCTGCCGACATTGGTCGACAGCGGTTTGGATGTCATCGAACTTCTCGACTCGACCAGCTTACGCGTGGCGCAAGCCAATCCTGCCTCGACAGCCGACCTACGGGAGCTGGAAGTGAGCTCGCACGCGGCGTTGCTTGTCGAACACCATGACTCAGACGAGCTGCGCCTCGTCGAACGTGTTGCCGGTACACAGTCGGCGATCGTCGCCTCTGACGTACTCGACACACCCAGCTTTACCCGCGACGCAGCGACGCGCGGCTCGCTGTGGGGCATTCGCAAAGGCCTCTACGCCACGGTCGCCAGCGCTAGGCCCGCCGGCGCGTCACCGCTGCTGGAAGACATCGCGGTGCCAGTGGCACAACTGCTTCCCACGTGCACCGCACTGACGGCCCTGTTCGCGCAACATAATTATCGCGACAACGTCATTTTCGGCCATGCCAAAGACGGCAACATCCACTTCGTCGTCAACGAGGACTTCTCCTCAGCCGCCGGCTTGGATCGCTATCTGAATTTCACCGAGGACATGGTCGAGCTCGTCCTTGCCCACGGCGGAACCCTGAAGGCCGAACACGGAACCGGCCGGCTGATGGCGCCCTATGTCGCACGGCAGTACGGGGACGAGCTGTGGCAGGTCATGCGGGATCTCAAAAACCTCATGGACCCGAAGAATGTGCTCAACCCCGGGGTGCTCATCACCGACGATCCACGCGCACACGTCCGTCACCTCAAGACGACCCCGCCAGTTGAGGAGGAAGTCGACAAGTGCGTGGACTGTGGCTACTGCGAGCCGGTGTGCCCGAGCAAGGACTTGACCACCACGCCGCGTCAACGCATCGCGCTCCGCCGTGAAATAAGAAGAGCACACCAACTCGGCAACGACGCGCTGGCCGCGGAACTGGAACACGACTACGAGTACGACGCTACCCAGACGTGCGCGGTCGACAGCCTGTGCCAGCTCGCCTGCCCCGTCGACATCGACACGGGCGCGCTTACCCGCCGACTTCGCAGCCGACAACACACCAGCGTCTCGCGAGCAGCGTGGTCGACCCTCGCGAAACACTGGGATGTCGCGACCCGCGCAGCCGGACACGCGCTCACCGCCGCTAAGGCCCTTCCGAATGCAGCGCCCGTCATTCTCAGTACAGCCGGCCGCGCACTCATCGGAACAGACGCTGTGCCGCGATGGTCAGTTGACCTGCCGCGTGGTGGGACTCGACGCCAACCCAAATCGGCCAGCGACCCCGTAGCCGTCTACTTCCCAGCCTGCCTATCGACAATGTTCGGGGCCGCCGAATGCAGCACCGGAGTACATGACGCGTTCCTCGCCTTATGCGAACGAGCCGGCATCGCCGTCACGATTCCCGGCGAGATCGCATCCCTGTGCTGTGCGACACCCTGGAAGTCGAAGGGCTTCGACCGCGGCCAGCAGCACATGCACACCAAAGTCGCTTCGGCGCTGCAGGCCGCAACCAAAGCCGGAGCTCTCCCTGTCGTCGTCGACGCCGCGTCGTGTACCGAGGGGTTGCAGACATTGCTGAACGACGACGGCCTGACCGTCATCGACGCCACCACCTTCGTAGAGCAAACGGTCTTAGCGCACCTGCCGACCCCGGTCCGAGTCGACTCGCTGGCAGTGCACCGCACCTGCTCCACGGCGCGGCTGGGCATCGACCCGACGATCCGGCGGCTCGCCTCTGTCATCGCGGACGAAGTCATCGATCCCACGGAGTGGGCGTGCTGCGGATTCGCTGGCGACCGCGGCCTGCTGCATCCCGAGCTCACCGCCGCCGCCACCGCAGCCGAAGCTGAAGAGATTGGACGACACGCTCCTCGCGCATACGCCTCGGTCAACCGGACGTGCGAGATCGCCATGACCCGAGCAACCGGAGCGCCGTACGTGCACATCCTCGAACTACTCGAACACGCCACCCGGCAGACGACCAGTGCTCCGACCCTGATCGAAGACGACCACCCACCTCATAACTGACCCTCCAACGACGAAGGACACGACATGATCTTGATCAACGTCAAATTCCCAGTGCGCGCCGACCAAGCTGACCGCTGGCAGGAGTTGGCGAACAAATATGCCGCGCAGGTGCATGCAGAAGAGGGAAATTTGTTCTTCGAATGGTCGCGCAGTGTCGCTGAGCCAGACACATGGGTATGCATCGAGGGGTTTCGTGACTCCGAAGCCGGAACGGCGCACGTCGCCACGACCGCCTTTTCTGACTTCGTAGACCAGGCCAGTGATCTGGTAGCCGCGCAACCGGAGATCATTTACGTCGATGCGCCGGAAGTCGCCGGCTTTGGTCCTATGGGCGAAATCCAGCCGCGACATCACTGAGTGTTCGCCGCTACGTCGACGCCACTCCCATTCTCTGGCCTGTCAGCGGTAAAGGCAACGTCGTGTGGCAGCGCAGGCCGATTGGTGGTCGCATGACGATCATGCTCCATGACCGAGAAGCCAGATCTTAGAATGGTTGTCGCAGTTGGCGTTCCGCGAGTCTAGCAACAGTGATCCGCCGGTGAAGGAGGAGCTTCGCGTCGTGCTTCTGGGCTATTTCGCTAAGCCTCGATCCGTGGACTTGAGTGATTGATGTGTCTGCTGGGGCTGGTTGTCGTTTCGTGGGGCTGTGAGCGTGAGGTAACCGCTGGTCTGCCCAGCTTTTCCTGTGCGCTCCGGTTGGGGCCTGTTCGGCCGGGTGGTCAGGCTGTTGCCGGTAGAGGTGGGTCGTAGCCGATGATGTTGTGCCACAGCGCAAGCCAGTGAGCCGCCCAGGGCCAGTGGCTTGGTAGGTGCAGCATCGGTCGGCGTTGGGGTCGGACCAGCCGTGCCGGGACGGTGATGATTTTGCGGCGCAGGGTGGCTCCCCGGGCGACTGCGTGGGCTCCACCGGCCAGGACGCCGGCGGCGCGCAGCAAGTTGTGTGCGATCGCCGCGCACAGGACCCAGGCCGAGTTCGCTCCGAAACGTCCTGAGGGCATATGCGCCAGGGGTCCGTCGATCAGATCGGCGAACACGGTTTCGATGATGGCGTGTCGGCGGTGGGTGATGTCGGCGGCGTCGACGGGTTCGTCGGTGTCGGTGAAGAACGGGTGATACCGCCACACCGGGAAGAGGGCGTCGAGGTAGCGGGCGTCTTTGACCCGGCGCACGATCAACCGCGCGGTGATGGGGTGGTCGGTGGAGGTGAAGGCGGTGTAGGTGTTTCAGCGACTTCGGCATCGGAGAGCCAGGCACCGGTGTCGGGATCGCGGACCGCGCCGGGGTATTCCACCGGAGTCCAGGCGCTCTCGTCGATGGACTCAATGGCTGCGGTGACGGTGCGGGTTTTGGTCAGCACCAGCGAGAACTGGGCACCGGCGCGGCGGCACGCTGCGGCCACGGTGCTGTTGCCGTAGGCCGAATCGCCGCGCCCCAGGATCTGTCCGGTGACACCGGCGGCGCGGGCGGTGGCGATGGCATGGGCGATCATCCGGGCCGCGCCCTTGCCGGAGTTGGCTTTCCCGGCCCGCAACCGTGCGCCGGTGATCACCGGCGCACTCGTGGTGGTGCTGATGGTGGTGATCAATGGGGACAGGCCCTTGCGCAGGATCTGGCGGCCCGCGATTTTGGTGTGTCCGTAGGAGGCGCCTTGTTTGGTGTGGCCGTAGACCGGACGCAGCAGAGAGTCGATGTCGAGGAATGCCCGCTCGTTGGAGCCGGGCAGCAGATCGACCCGTGCGCAGAGTCCGGTCAGGTGCTCGCGCAGCACCGATTCGAGTTGGCGGGCGTGTCCGAAGGTGAACTCGCGCAACAGGGTTCCGATGGTCGAGGGTGCGTACACGCCGTCGAACAGTGTCGGCATCCCACCGGCCCGCACCAGGTCGAGATCGTCGATGCAGTCGGCGCCGGCGCACATGCCCGCGATCAGGGTGCTCAGCTTCGGGGCGGGGTTGGCCGCCCCCGATGGGATCCTCGGCTCGGCGATGAACACCTTGTCAGTTAATAGCTGCGGGAGCCCAGTCTGGCCCGCCAGTGCCATGACCGGGACCAATCCGACACAGGACACGAGATGCTCATCGTCGAACACTGCCGATGACACGGCGAACCTATGGGACACTTGCACTGGAAGTGCCTTTCTGACCTGGACTGATTATTGCGTAGAGAACACCAATCTTCCCAGCTCAAGGGGCACTTTCCTCACTCCGACACCCTGTGACCAGCCAATTCATCGGTGGATCGAGGCTAAGTACGACTTGCGAGCTCATTATCAGCGGCTGCTTCCCGATGTGTACACGGTCAAGGGCCCACCATCGCTGCGCGACCGCACCGTCGCGGCCTGGTTGTGGTCCAAGCGGCAGGGCGTCATCACCGGTGCTGCCGCATCCGCGCTGCATGGAGCGAAATGGGTGGACGACGCCACCGTCGTCGAAGTGAACTGGCCCGCCCGCAAGGCACCGCCTGGGGTTCGGGTTCGTGAAGAGACTCTTTTAGATGCAGAACTCAGCTGCCGGAATGGCATTGCCGTCACGGGTGTCGCGCGAACTGCTTTCGACCTGGCGCGACGCGGTGCCGTCGGCCAGTCGGTCGCGCGTCTGGACGCCCTGGCCGCCGCGACCGGCTTCGCGCGCGACGATGTTCTCGAAGTCGCGGCGAATCACCCCCACGTCAAAGGACGTGCGGCGGGTAGAACGCATGCTGCAACTTGTCGACGCCGGCGCGCAGTCACCACGCGAGACGTGGTTACGACTGTTGTTGATGGACGCGGGCTTTCCGCGGCCGCAGACTCAAATACCGATCCTTCGACCGGACGGCTATTCACGCTACTTCTTGGACATGGGTTGGCCCGAGGTCATGGTCGCGGTCGAGTACGACGGAGAGCAGCACCGCCTGGAGCGAAGCATTTACGACGACGATCTGATCCGATCCGACTACATCGCTCACCTCGGGTGGCGTCGCATCAGGGTGATCGCCGGCCACCGAAAGCCGGACATTGTGCGGCGGGTGCACGAAGCGTGGCGTTGAGACCGCACACAGAGCGAGGATTTCGCAGAATTTCCGCTCTCAGTGCGGTGTCAACGCAAACTCTTGCGCACCAGATACTTCTGTACCTTGCCGCTGGCGGTGCGTGGGTAGTCCCCTGCCACCTCGTGCAATTCCTCGGGCCACTTCTGCCGCGCCGCCCCACATCTCTCGAAGTGCGCGCGAACCTCATCCAGCGTCGGCATCTGGTGGCCTTCCCTGACGCGCAGCACGGCGGCGGTGTGCTCACCGAGACGAGCGTCCGGCGCGGACACCACAACCGCCTCGGCCACGGCGGGCATGCTCAGCAGCAGTTCCTCCACTTCCAGCGCGCTGATGTTCTCGCCGCCGCGGATGATCACGTCGGCCTTGCGGTCGGTGATCGTCAGATAGCCGTCCTCGTCGAGAACGCCGATGTCGCCGGTGTGGTACCAGCCGTCGTCGTCGAAGGCCTTCTTCGTCAGCTCGTCATCGGTATAGCCCAGGCACAGATCCGGTCCGCGGGACAGGATTTCGCCCTCCTCGGTCAACCTCACCTCCACACCTGGTCGGGGGTCGCCGTCGGTGAGCAGTCGCTTGTCCTCCGGCGCGTCCGGGGTTGAGCCGGTGATCGACGGGTGCTCGGTGCTCCCATAGGACCGGAAGACGTGCACTCCCAGATCGGCCAGCCGTCGGGTCACCGCGTTCGGAACCGTCGAGCCGCCCAGCCCGACGTGCTTGATCCGGCTCATATGAGACTCGGTGAACTTTGGGTGGTCGAGCAGGCTGGTTACGAAATACGGTGGGCCGCCGCCGATCGACATGCCTTCGGACTCCATCAGTTCCAGCACCCGGCCTGGATCCCAGACGTCAGTGAGGTCGATGGGCGCACCCTCGAGCACCGGGATGAGGAACGCACCGACCATGCCGATGAAGTGGCCGACGGGAGTGGCGGTGATCTGGCGACCGCGGTCGGGCGCGTAGTTCGCCAGCAGCTGCCGGGTTTCGAACCCGAGGGTCTGGTGGCTGTGGATCACGCCCTTCGGGTCGCGGGTGGTGCCCGAGGTAAACGCGATCAGGGCCGGGCCGGCCGGGTCGGTGTGCAGTTCGCCGAGCATCGGCTCGTCGGCCAGCAGGTCGTCGAAGTTCTCTCCGACGAGACCGACGATCGGGACGTCGGCGCACAGGTCGGGCTGGAAGCTCATGTGGCCGAAGTGCTCGGTGGTGATGAACACCTTCGGCCGCGACGTGCCGATGATGTGGGTCAGTTCCTTGCGACCGTAGAAGTGCACGATCGGCACGACGACCGCACCCAGGAACGACGTCGTCCAGTACGTCACCGCGGCCTCGACCCAGTTCGGCAGCTGGAAGGCGATCACATCGCCCGGCCCGACGCCGCGGGCCTGCAGGCCGGCCGCCAGCCGGCGCGCCAGGATCTCCACGTCACGGAATGTCCCGCTGTACGGCCGCACCGCCGAGTGCACCCAGAACCCGGTGTCGGGGTTCGCCGCCAGGCCCCTGGCGAGGAGCTCACCGAGCGTATCCGGCGTCCACCAGCCCTCCTCGATGTAGCGTTTGCTCAGCTCAACCGGGATATTCCTCAACTGCAGCACCTCCGCTTGGCGATGCTATTCTCCGTCATCGAGAATGCCAATACCGGAATTGGAGAACGCAACCATGGTCGATCTGGAGTCGAGTGACGGACTGACGGTCCTCACGATCGACCGTCCGCATGCCCGCAACGCGATCGCGCTGTCGACCATGGGCGAGCTCGAAGAGGCGCTCGACGCGGCGGCTGGGGCGCAGGCGTTGGTGATCCGCGGCGGCGGCGACCGGGCGTTCGTCTCCGGTGGCGACCTCAAGGAGCTCAGCGCGCTGCGCACCACCGAGGAGGCCGCGGGCATGGCGGCGCGCATGCGGGCGATCTGCGACCGCATCGCCGCGTTCCCGGCCCCGGTGATCGCTGCGCTGAACGGGCACGCCCTCGGCGGCGGCGCCGAAGTGGCTGTCGCCGCCGACATCCGGATCGCCGCCGACGACATCAAAATCGGCTTCAACCAGGTGTCGCTGGAGATCATGCCGGCCTGGGGCGGCGCCGAGCGTCTGGCGGCGTTGGTCGGCAAGAGCAAGGCGCTGCTGCTCGCCGGTTCCGGCACGATCCTCACCGCCGGTGACGCCGAGCGGTGGGGCCTGATCGATCGGGTGGTTCCCCGGGCGTCGTTCGACGACGAATGGCGCACTCTGGCACGGTCGTTGGCCAACCGACCGGCCGGAAAGATCAAGAAGGTGATCGGCGGCGTCACACCGAACGAGGCGATCGACGCGTTCGCCGAACTGTGGGTGTCCGACGAACACTGGGAAGCCGCCGACCGGGTGATGAACCGCGCGAAGTAGCGTCCACATCTATAGCGGGAACCTGCCGCGCACTCCGTGGAACCGTTCCCCGAGCTGCGCGGTGCGCTCGGAAGCGTTGACGCGCTTGGTGTCCGGCGGCAGCACCTGGTCGAGTTCGCTCCTGGCGACCAGCCGGGTGGAGAGCACCGCAGGCTCGCCTTCGAGCATGTGGCGGTAGGTGAGGTTGCCGCGCTCGAAGCCCTGGGTGTCGACCCAGTTGTGCACACCCGGGTCGTCGTGGGCGAGAACGAGGCGCACCTTGCCGTCGGCGTCGACGGCCGCGCGGCTCGGTGTGTAGCTGACCGGGCGGTAGAGGTAGTCCATGCTGGTGAAGAACACGCCCATATTGGTGATCATCCACAACCCGTCGTGGGCGTCGAACTCGACGATGAGCGCGTCATCAGGACCGAGTTCCCAGTACATGTTCGCCGCCGTCCGGCCGCGCTTGGCGTCCGCCGCCGTGGCGTCCATCGCCGGAAAGCGATTCGGGTGTGCACTGTCGACACCGCCATAGGTGAACGGGAATTCGGGCCAGCTGCTCATCAGGCCGGTGACGAAGTCACCTGCCCATTCCATCGCCTCTATCATCGTGGCCGCCGTGGGTACTGGCTTGGGTGCGGCCATATCGATGCGCTCGATGCGCAGGTGGCCGGGCCGCTCATCCCACCGGTCGAAACCCTGGCGAATGAACAGCTTTCGCGAGGCGGGAGTGGTCGGCAGCCAGTTCGGCCCCCGCTCAGGCCCGCCGACGTACAGCTCGAAGGTACCGTCGGGTTCAATGTGCAGCTGGTGGCCGAACACATTGGCCTCCGGCACGTCGCCGAACGGTTCATGCAGCACATGCGGACCTACCGGGCGGGCACCCTGTACGGTGACGTTGAAAAAGCGTGCGGTGCCCCGGGTTCCGATGGTTCGGTAGATCGAGTCGCCGTCGATCCAGGCCTGCTGGTAGGTGAAATCGGCGCAGTCCCCGCCGAGCTTACGGGTGGGGTTGCAGAACGTATGGATGCTCGGATAGCTCGGATCGCGGGTTTCCAGCGCGAGATCGAACGCCTGGCCCAGGTTCTGGGTGAGAAACCGGAAGGCGTCAGCACGCTGGATGCCAGAGGTGGCATTGAGATCCTTGAACGCCTCTCGGCCCGCGTCCTTCAACCGATCACAGAACTCGCTCCACGCGACGTCGAGCGCCGCGTCATCCGGGCCGTCACCGAACGCCACTGGACTCCTCCTCGCCGCAGCCACCGAGCCGGTCGAGCATGCCGCGGACCACGTCGCACGCCCGCTGCGCGGCGGCCAGTCTGCCCTCCGCGTCGATCCGCGGTCCCAGCAGCTCCAGGTCGAACCCGAATCGGTAACCGCCACTCAACGCCTGCGCCACAAAGCTTTCGATCGGTATCGCGCCGTCGCCGGGCACCGCCCGGGCAGGCAGTCCGCGGTCGCCGAGCACGTAGTCACTGAGCTGGATCAGCCGCGTCCGCGGAAGCGCCTTGAGGAGCAGGCCGGTGAGGCCGGCCTCGGCCCAGCAGTGGAACAGGTCGATGCAGATGTCCAGACCGGCCGACTCCGCGAGAGTGATCGTGTCGCGCAGGCTGTGCGCCATGTGGATGTCGGCGTAGAGGGCCGACGCGTTCTCGATGGCCAGGCTGACGCCGGCTTGCTCGGCCTCGTGTAGGCACGGCTGGATCGCCGCGCCGAAGGCGTCGGCGGCCTGCTCCCAGCTGAGCTCGCCGCGACCGCCGGTCAGCATGTAGATGCAGCGGGCATCCACCGATGCGGCGACGTCGATCACCCGGAGCAGGGCGTCGCGGGCGGCGCCGACCGATCGTTCGTCGGTCGGCACCCGGCCGGACCCGAAAACGTGGCAGACGGCCTGCACCATATGGTGGCTGCCTTCGATGACCCGCCGGAAGTCCGGGTCGAGCAGTTGGGTGTCGATGACGCTGAGGCATCGCACCCCCAGCTCAGCCCAATTTCGCTGCAGTTCAGCCGGACTCGACCCCAGAAAGGTGACATCGTGGACGGAGAGCTGCTCGCGCATCGCGGGGTCAATCCCGCTTCTCGATGGGAACGCCGAAGCGCTCCCGGAACGCCGCGAATTCGGCGTGCAGGTCGTCGAGGTTCTCACCGATGTCGGTCAGCAGTGCGGTGGAGTAGCGGAACTTGCCGTAGCGGTCGCCGCGGTTCTCGGCCAGGTAGGTGCGCATCGCGGCTTCGGCCTCGCCTGTGAAATCCCGCCCGCAGAACGAGTAGTAGTTCCGCACCGTCGCGATCGGATCGGCAATGAAGTCGACGTACGGGATGTGCATGATCCGCGGATCGTCCACCAGTGGCGAGCTCATTGTGTTGGCGATGCTGGCCCGGGTCAGCTCCAGATGCATCTTCGCGGCGGCCTGCAGGTCCACCGGGCCGACGATGCCTTCCAGGATGTCGGCCATCATCATCGTGCGCGACGCCGCGACCTGCACCGGATCCCGGTGCAACCACAGCAGATTCGCATCGGGATAGGTGTCGAAGAGCGCCGCCAAACGGAAGCCGTGAAAGCCCTTGAGCACCCAGTACTTAGGCGGCCGGTTGTACTGGCACTGCTGCAGCATCGCCTTGTGGAGGCGGTATTGCGCCGCCGGATCAGTCGGCAACCCGCCGACGAGCGTCTGCATCGGTACCCGCCACCATGCGGTCGGCGTCATCACCCGGAAGTCGAAGGCCCAGGTACGTTCGTCTTCGGGAAGCCCGTCACCGAGCATGTCGTTGTAGGGATGACTGTGCAGCCATTTGGGCATCTTGGTGTTGATCTCGCGCCAGTCGGCGTCGGCCCTGTCCCGGCGCGGATCGTCATGGCCGGCAAGGCCCGGCGGCGGCGAGGGATACATCACCTCCCAGAAGCGCAATGCGCGCCCATGCGGATCGACCGACATCAGCGCATGCATGAGGGTGGTGCCCGAACGCGGCTCGCCTGTGACGAACATCGGCCGGTCGATCACCTCTTCGGCGATCGGATAGCGGGTGCGATCGGCGATCAGGTCCAGCCGCGACGTCAACAGCCAGTGACAGACGCGCTCTGCTTCGGCAATCCCGTTGGCGTCCATGCCGATACCGTTGAGGTGATCGACAGCCAGGGCGAACCGCTCCGGAAGGGTCGGATCACCGAAGTCGTCGCAACCTGTCTCGGCGCGAGCACGAGCCAGCAGGCCGGCGGCATCCAGTCCGGTAGTCATGACTGTCCTCCACACAACGTCAGCAATTCGTCTTCGGTCCGGCGCACGTTGGCCGCCGAGGCCGCGCTGAACTCCAGGCCGGCCATCGTGGCGTAGTCCAAGATCTTGGGAACCCGCAGTCCGGCATCGACATACGACTTGATGGTGTGTGCGACCTGTTTGGGCGTGCCGTGCGGAACGACGGCCAGGATCGCCTCGGGATCGACCCGGCCGAGGAACTCGAGGATGCGTTCCCGGGTGAGGGTGGCGGGATTGATGTCGTGGAACCCGCCCCAGTCCTCCCCCATCGGATGATCGAATCCGAAGCCGCGCAGCACGTCTGCCGACACCTGCAGCAGGAAGCTCGCCACCAGCGGTGCACGGACGATGCGCTCGAGGGCGGCGTCGTCTTCACCGATCAGGCAGATCTGCACGAAGCACGGGGTTATCGCCAGCGGGTCACGCCCGGCGCGTTCGGCCGACTGGCGCACCGCACCGAGCATCTGCGCGTAGTGGTCTGGTGTCCACGCGCCCGCCGGCCACCAGCCGTCGGCGTAGCGCCCGACGATCTCGAGCATGCGTGGGCCGCTGGCACCGATCCAGATCGGCGGGATCCGGCCCTCGTACGGTTCGGTATCCAGCCGAGCATGCTCGAGCCGGTAGAAGTGGCCGTCGAAGTCGACCGGACCCGGGCTATCCCACAGCAGCCGAATCACTTTCAGCGCTTCCTCGAAGCGGCTGACCGGCTTGGCGAAGTCGAAGCCGTACGGCACGATGTTCTCGGTCTCACCGCTGCCGAGGCCCAGGATGAACCGGCCGCGGGACAGGTGGTCGATGGTCAGGGCGCTCTGGGCCAGCATCGCGGGATGACGCCGAACCGTGTCCACCACGCTGGTGGCCAGGGACACGTTGGTGGTGAGCACGGCCGCGGCCGCGGCGACCGCCATCCCGTCGAGGTGACGGTGCGGCGACGGCGATACGGTGGCCAGATCGGTGAATTCCGGTGTCCACAGCGAATCCGGCCAGAAGCTCACCATGTGATCGGGCAGCCAGACCGAATGGTACCGACCACCGTCCAACTCGGTGAGAACCGACAAGTCCAGGGGAAGTGTCGTGCGCAGGAAGGCGGCAGGCTGGACGTCCATCAGGCGAACGGCTCCTCACCTTCCAGCTTGGTGCGGTGCAGCAATCTGCCGGATTGCGGGTCGTAAGGCGTTGCGCGGTGCATGGTTCCAGTGTTGTCCCAGATGACGAGATCGCCCACCGACCAGCTGTGCCGGTAGACGAACTCCGGCCGGGTGGCCCAATCCCGCAGCCGGACAAGCAGTTCGACGCTCTTGCGGAAGTCCATGTCCACCACATGGCGAGCCGTGCAACCCAACACCAGTGACCTGCGTCCGGAGCGGTGCTTCCACACCAGCGGCAGCTCGCGATCCCCGATCGCCATCATCGTCCGCAGAGTCGTGAAGCTGGGTTCGGGGTCGTAGTAGAACAGCGTGTTCCACGCCGAGTGCATCACCCGCAGCGATTCGAGTGCATGCTTGTCAGCATTGTCCAGCGCGTCGTAGGCCGCGTAGGTATTGGCGAATTCGGTGTCGCCGGAACCATCCGGGCAGACGACCTTGCTGGACAGCAACGAGGCACGGATCGGCATGTCGTTCATGGTGCCGTCGATGTGCCAGTACAGCGAGCCCTTCAGATAGTCGGCCAGCTCGTTGATGTTGGTGTCCAGGGTGACGGAGTAGACCTGCTCACCGGTGCGCTCGGGCGCGAATGTGCCCAACGTCTGGGTGAATTCGATCTGCTCGGAGTCGGTGAAGCCGATCTGCGGAAACACCAGCACGCCGCGGCGTTCGAGAAGGTCACGAAGAAGGTGAGCATGGGCGCCGCTGAGTAACTCCGCCTTGGTCGCCCGGACCTCGGAGGCGATAGTCGGCGTGATGTCGACGACCGACAACGTCATGGGCGGTAACTATACACACAAGTAAAGTTACCGCGGTAGCACTCCCCGCAGGAACAGATCGACCGCGTGCAGCAGACGGCGCCGTTCTTCGGCGCGGCTGCGGTACAGGCCGAAATCGGCCAGCCGGGCCGGCAGCACCTCGACCATGGCCAAGAAGTGCTCAGCGGCGAGCTCAATGTCGTCGACCTCGATGGCACCGGTCTCGGCATGGCGCCGAAGAAGGTCCATCACCTGTTGCTGACGGCCTGCCCAGCCGAGCGACTCGGCACTGAGGGCGAATTCGGGAAAGCGATGTGCTTCATTTCGCGCGATCCGATGCAGCTGCACGATATCCGGATTCAACGCATGGCGCAGGGCACCCTGGCCGATAGCCACCAAAGCGGCACTCAGATCGTCGTCCGTCACTGTCTCGTCGACGTCAACCTGGACGGCCCGGCTGAAGGCCCACGGAATCACGTCGAGAAACACCGCGCGCTTGTCCGGATAGCGGGCATACAAGGTGGGCTTGGTGATTCCGGCGGCCTCGGCGATCGCGACCATCGTGGTCGCGTCATAGCCGTTCTCCAGGAACGTCCGCACCGCCGCTTCCCGGAGCCGGTGGTGCAGCGCCGCCGCCTCGGCCTGCGTCGGCCGACCGCCCCGCCGCTGCGCCTGCGACGATGCTTTTGCCATTCGCGAGAGTTTACGTCGCGATCTATCACATCGGGTCTGACCGCGTGAGTCTGCCTCGGGCGCAGCGCCGGTTCGTTAGCCTATGCCGGTGACCGACGAGGCAGCGGATATCGAAGCGATCAAAAAGCTCAAGGCCCGGTATTGCCGCCTGCTCGACACCAAGGACTGGGCGGGCTGGCGGCAGATCTTCACCGACGACTTCGTCAGCGACACCACCCCGTCCGGCGGTGTGCTCATCACCGGCGCCGACAACATGGTCGACTTCATCAAGAAAACTCTCGGCAAACCATCGCAACCCACGGTGCATCAGGTCCACGCCCCGGAGATCGAGCTGACCTCGCCGACCACGGCGACCGGCATCTGGGCGCTCAACGACGTTGTGCGGCTTGCCCCCGGCGTCAACCTCGCCGGATACGGTCACTATCACGAGACCTATGAGAAGACCGACGGGCAGTGGCGGATCAAAACGTCGACGCTGACGAGGCTGCGCGAGGACGTCTTCAATCCCCTTTTCTCGATCCGGATTTCGCCACGTCTGCGGGATGCCGCGGCGGGGCTGGCACGAAAGCGAGGCATGGTCTGATGTCGAACGGCACAGTTCTGGTCACCGGAGCGTTCGGCCAAGTCGGCTGGCGCACCGCCGAAATCCTGCTGCACCGCGGGCACACCGTCGTCGGCACCGATCTGCCGACTGAGACGTCTCGGACGGTCGCGGCACGCCTGGCCGGCGCGGCCAACCCCGGAAAGTTCCTGCCGGTCTACGCCGACCTGACCGATGCCGACGCGGTGAGCCGCATGATCAGCGATCACCAGCCGACCGCGATCGTGCATCTGGCCGCCATGCTATCGCCGGCGTCCTACCGAAATCCGAAGGTGGCCCGCCGCGTCAACGTCGGCGGCACCACCAACCTGGTGCAGGCCGCTGCCGCGCTGCCGTCACCGCCGATGATCGTGTATGCCTCCAGTGCGTCGGTCTACGGCTCACGCAACCCCTACCGCTATCCCGAATTGATCACTCCCGAAACACCGGTGAATCCGATCGACCAGTACGGCGAGGACAAGGTGCTCGCCGAGAAGGTCATCACCGACAGCGGGCTGCCGTACGCGATGCTGCGCCTGGCCGGCGTCATCTCCCCGGACGCCGCCGGCTCCATGAACGGCGACTACCTCGTCCTCATGCGGGCGACCCCGGGCGACAACCGGTTGCACACCGTGGATGCCCGCGATGTCGCGTTGGCATTCGCCAACGCCGTCGACCGCGCCAAGGCCGTCACCGGCAAGGTGCTGCTGATCGGCGGCGACGAAACCCACCTGCACACCCACCGCGACGTCGAGGACGACATGATGGCCGCGATGGGGCTGGGCCGGTTGGGTGAAGGCGCGAGCCTGCCCGGCGATCCCGACGACGACCGGGGCTGGAGCTTCACAGGTTGGTATGACACGACGGAATCCCAAGCGCTGCTCGACTTTCAGGAGCACCCCTGGTCAGAGACCGTGGCCTGGGTGGCCGGGTCACAGAGTGGTGTGCTGAAGACAGCACTCGGGGTCGCCGGACCACTGATCAGGCCGGTGATGCGGCTGGCGCTGGCCGCGCAGCGCCGCCAGGAAGGCCGAGGGCGGTACGCGGACCCGTGGAACTTCATCGCGAGCAAGTACGGACCGGAGATCTTGGCCGGCGCGGAAAAGGAGCCGACGTGACCGGACGGTGCGCGGGCAAGGTGGCGCTGGTGACCGGCAGCAGCCGCGGCCTCGGTAAGGCGATCGCGCAGCGACTGGCCGCAGAGGGTGCCACGGTGGTGTTGACCGCGCGTACCGCGGAGCCCGATCCGAAATACGACGGCTCGCTGATGCAGACAAAGGCGGAGATCGAAAGCGCTGGCGGCAAAGCCGTCACAATTGCGGCGGACCTGTCCGACTCCGCGGACCGCGAACGGCTGTTCGCCGAGGCGATTTCGCATGTCGGCTCCCCCGACATCGTCGTCAACAACGCGGCGGTGACTTTCCTGCGTCCGCTGGACGGCTTTCCGGAGCGGCGGATGCGGCTGATGCTCGAGATGCATGTGGTCGCACCGCTGCATCTGACGCAGCTCGCCATCCCCGCCATGCGTGAACGCGGCCGCGGATGGGTGCTCAACCTCACCTCGGTCGGCGGTGACCTGCCGGCCGGGCCGCCGTTCTCGGAGTTCGACCGCACCGCCGGGTTCGGGATCTACGGCACGGTCAAGGCCGCGATGAATCGGATGACGAAAAGCCTTGCCGCCGAACTGTATGACGACCGTATCGCGGTCAATGCGGCAGCACCGACCAATCCGGTGGCCACGCCGGGCGCAGGCACCCTGGACCTGGCCAAGACCGACACCGAGGACATCGAACTCATCACGCGGACCGCCTTGGAACTGTGCACAGGTGACCCGTCGACCTTGACCGGCCGCATCGCGCACACCCAGACCTTCCTGCGCGAGATCGGTGTGCTGAGCTGACCGCCAAGCTCCTCGACGAGCTGCAGACTCGCCTTGCACCGAAGGGCATTTCGGGGCTGCGGCCATTGGCCGGCGGGGCGTCGAGCCTGACGTTCGCCGGCGAGCTCGCCGGACGTCGCATCGTGGTGAAGGTCGCACCGCCGGGACACGCCCCCATCGCCCATCGCGACGTGCTCCGCCAGGCGAAAATCATTCGCGCCCTGGGGCCCACCGAGGTTCCGGTGCCGGGGATCCTGTTCGACGACGCCGGCGAACCACCGGAGATACCGCCGTTGTTCGCAATGTCGTTCTCTGACGGGATATCGGTCGAGCCGCTGTTCGACTCCGGTCAGGCCGGCCCCGAGGCCGTGGTGGCCGAGCGCTTTCGGCAGGCCGCCCGGATCCTGGCGGCAGTGCACCGGCTCTCCCCCGCCGAGCTCGGCCTCGCTGACGAGCCCGTCGTCGCTCCCGTAGCTGAAGTCGACAAATGGTGTCGCACATTGCAAACGGTGGATCTCGCGCTGGCACCCGGATGGCCGGACGTCGCGGACGCGCTGCGCGCCACCACCCCGCCCGCGATCGCACCGGCGGTCGTGCACGGCGACTTCCGGTTGGGCAACCTACTGGCCGACGAACTGGGTGTCACGGCCGTGATCGACTGGGAAATCTGGTCGGTCGGCGACCCGCGGGTCGATGTCGGCTGGTTTCTGATCAACTCCGACCCGGACACCTACCGCCGGATCACCCCCTACCGCGGTACGACGCCGCCGGTGGATGAACTGGCCGCCGCGTATCGGGAAGCGTTGGGCAGCAGCACACCTCACCTGGAGTGGTTTCAGGCGCTGGCCTGCTTCAAATCCACCGCCACCTGGTCATTGATCGTCAAGCACAACCGGCGCCGGGCGACGCCCGATCCCGAATTGGAGGCAATGGCGGCAAGCCTGCCGAGCCTACTGATCAAAGCCGCGGAGCACCTCAACTAGCGCCCGAGTTGTGTTGGGGCTCAGTTGTTATCCCCAGATGCGACTTTGTCCACAGCTGCTTTTCGGGGACCTCTCCTGTTGCCTCATGTCAAGATGCGCGCGTAGTGCTGTTGGTTGCCTCACGCGAGAGTGCGCGCTTGGGAAGTTGCGCTTTGGCTGCTGGTCCAGCTTTGCTGGTGGCAATGGTGAGTAGTTGGCCGGCCAAGGCTTGTATTCGGCGGCGGGTGGCGGCGGGGTTGATCTGTGCGTGGGTTCGGGCTAGGGCTGCGATCTGGTCTTCGTTGATCGTCGGGTGATCGATCGCACGGTGGAAAGGGGTGGCTGCTGTGTCGTATTTCTTCGTGAACCGCCCCGGGGAGTCCGGAGATTTTCTGATTTGAGGACTCAGCCGGCGGCTGGCCTCGCTTGTTGAGCGTAGTAGGCAGCCTCAATCTCGGCTGGCGGGACGTCGCCGCAGTACTCGTAGAGCCGGCGGTGGTTGAACCAGTCGACCCAGCGCGCGGTCGCCAACTCGACGTCCTCGACGGTGCGCCAGGGCTTGCCCAGTTTGATCACCTCGGTCTTGTACAGCCCATTGATGGTCTCGGCGAGCGCGTTGTCATACGAGCTGCCGACCGCACCGACCGACGGTTGGATACCGGCTTCGGCGAGACGTTCCGTGAATCGGATCGACGTATACTGCGAGCCTCTATCCGTATGGTGGACAACATCTTTCAAATCGAGGACACCGTCTTGCTGACGCGTCCAGATGGCCTGCTCGATCGAGTCGAGCACCATCGTGGTCGCCATCGTCGACGCCACCCGCCAGCCCAGGATCCGCCGAGCGTAGGCATCGGTGACAAACGCGACGTAGGCGAACCCCGACCAGGTCGACACATAGGTCAGATCGGCCACCCAGAGCCGATTCGGTGCGACCGGACCGAAGCGCCGACCGACCAGATCGGCCGGACGCACTGCGGCCGGATCAGCGATCGTGGTCGGTTTGGCCTTACCACGTACCGCACCGGACAGGCCGAGTTCAGCCATCAGCCGCTCCACCGTGCAGCGGGCAACCCCGATGCCCTCGCGATTCAGTGCTAGCCACACCTTGCGCGCCCCGTACACGCGATAGTTCGCGGCGTGAACACGATTGACGTGGGCTTTGAGCTCCTCGTCGCGAATCTCGCGACGACTGGGCTCACGCTCGAGATGCTCGTAGTACGTCGACGGGGCGATCTGCACACCGAGCCGGACGAGCTCATCACAGATCGACTGGACACCCCACCGCAGACCATCAGGGCCCTCCCGGCGGCCCTGATGCTCAGCGATGAATCGACAGACTAGTGGTGTGGCCGGTCCAGCTCGGCCGCGAAGAAAGCCGACGCCGTCTTCAAGATCGCGTTGGCCCGCTTGAGCTCGGCGTTCTCCCGGCGCAGCTTCTTAAGCTCGGCGGACTCCTCGGTCGTAGTTCCCGCCCGGGCGCCGGCATCGACCTGGGCCTGGCGCACCCACTTGCGCACCGTCTCAGCCGTACCGATCCCTAGTAGCCGGGCGACTTCGCCCATCGCCGCCCACTCCGACTCGTGCTGATCGCTGATCTCAGCGACCATGCGCACCGCCCGCTCACGAAGCTCCGGCGGATACCGCCTCGACGAACCACCTGACATGACCCCATCCTTCCCAACAAATGGAGTCTCCGGACATGCCGGGGCGGTTCACGCTGCGCAGGCGCTTGAGCTCGTCGAGGTCGTCGCGGGTCAGCTCACCGCGGCCTTCACGGGCTTCCCGCGCCCGCGCGACCCAGTTGCCCAGCGTGCCCTCGTGTACCCCCAGATCACGCGCGACCGCCGCGATCGGCTTGCCCGTCTCCTCGACGATCCGGACAGCACCCTCACGGAACTCCCGGTCGTACTTCTTCCGTTTCTCTGGCATCTCGATCCCTATTGTTGATGCCTCCACGGTCTCGGGGGAAGTTCAGACCGCCGAATGGGTGGCCTGGTACAACAAGGAACGCCTGCACGAAGCCCTCGGCTATGTTCCACCAGCCGAGTACGAGGCCGCCCTCACCGGCACCTCACACCCCGCGAGCCAGCCAATCCCGGCCCTCGCACCCACCTAGGAACAAAACCTGGGGTACTTCACATCGAGAATCCGACCCTTAGCGCTCTTACTCGCCCGCTGATAGCGGGCCGCAGTCGTCTCAGTGATTGCTCTGCGTTCGGCCAACGTCAACCCCATCCACTGGGCCTACGCGCGCATTTTCAATGAGGCAACGAATCCCCATTTCGCGCGCATTTACGACGAGTCAACGCGCCTCTTTCTGTCGTATGGCCGGCGTAGTGTTTCGAACATGGGTTCGATCGATGCGGCGTTGGATGCGCTCGAAGAAGCGGTCGAACTCCTGGGCGCCGCCGATATCGACGAGCTGCCCGCGCCGGAACGATTTGCAGCGCTGGCACGGTTCGAAAAGGCAATCCGTCAACAGGTAGCCATCTCCCATGACCAGACCACGCATCTCGAACAGTACGAGGGCTGTCCACCGATCCCAATCGTGTTGGCTGACGTTTTGCGGATCAGCCGTTCCGCCGCCAAACGCCGGGTCCGTGACGCCGAGCAGTTGACGCCTCGGACGACATTGACCGGCGAAGTGCTGGCCCCGCTGCTGCCCGAAACTGCCAAGGCCTGGGAAGCTGGCCATCTCGATGGCGAACATGTCCGGGTCATCCAGAAGTTTTTCCGCGACTTGCCTGATCATCTCGGGCCGGTCGAGATCGAGAAGGCCGAGCACACCCTGGCCGAGCATGCCCAAACCATGCGCCCGGACCAGCTGGAGAAGATTGCCGATCGGCTGGCCACTCACCTGAATCCCGACGGCACGTTCTCCGAGGAGGACCGGGCCCGTAAGCGTGGCTTCGCCTGGTGCGGCGGTCAGCGCGCCGACGGTATGAGCGTCGGGAAGCTGGTGGCCGATCCAGAGCTACGGGCGATGCTCGATGCGTGGTTGGCGAAATTCGCCGCCCCAGAACCAGACGATCTGCGCAGCCACCCGCAACGCCAGCATGATGCGCTGGCCGCTTTGGTGCGCGGTCGGCTCGGCGATCCAAAATTGGGGCAGCACAACGGACTTCCGGTCACGATGATCGTCACCACCACCCTGCAAGAGCTCCAGGCTGGAGCTGGGCATGCGGTCACCGCCGGTGGGACTCTGATCCCCATCACCGACATGATTCGGATGGCGACACCGGCCAACCATTACCTGGCCGTCTTCGACGGGGTGACCGGCCAATCACTGTGGCTCGGCCGATCCAAACGTCTGGCCTCAGCCGATCAACGAATCATGTTGCTGGCCAAGTACCGCGGCTGTACCGCGCCCGGATGCACGGTTAACGGCTATAACAGCCAAGTCCATCACGCTGCCAAAGACTGGAAGCACGGCGGCACAACCGACATCGATGACCTCACGCTCGCGTGTAAATGCGACAACCTGCTCGTCGAAAACGACGGATGGACCACCCACCAACTCGCCAACGGCCAAACCCACTGGACCCCACCACCCGGCGTCCCGCTCATCGGCGGCACCAACACCTACCACCACCCCGAACGCTTCCTGCCTCACAGCGACGAGAAGGACTAGTCGCGCGGGATGCCGGCCAGCTTGTCGGCGAACTTCTCCTCGGCGGCGGCCCGCAACCGCAGAAGGTGTTCGGACGGAAAGAGATCCGGCGCCGGTTCGCGGTTCTTCAGCAATAGTCGGGCCAGAGTCACCTTGTGCACCTCGGTGGGCCCGTCGGCCAGGCCCAGTACGAACGACTCGGTCAGGTACTGCACGAACGGCATCTCGTGGCTGGTGCCGAGCGAACCATGAATCTGCAAGGCGCGTGCCGAAACGTCATGCAACACCTTCTGCATCATCGCCTTCACCGCCGAGATGTCGGCACGCACCGCCTTGTAGTCGTTGTACTGATCGATCTTCCACGCGGTCTGCAAGGTCAGCAGCCGGAACGCCTCGATCTCCATCCAGGAGTCGGCGACCATCTCCTGCACCATCTGCTTGTCCGCCAACACGCTGCCCTGGGTGTACCGCGACACCGCCCGCTCGCAGATCATGTCGAATATCCGCCGCACCAGGCCGACGGTCCGCATCGCATGATGAATCCGGCCGCCGCCCAGGCGAGTCTGTGCCACCACGAAGGCGCCGCCGCGCGGGCCGAGCATATGATCGGCCGGCACCCGAACGTTCTCATAGCGCACGTACCCCTCACGGCCACCACCGCCGAGCGGCTGGTAACCCAGGCCCACGTCACGCAGCACGTTGATGCCGGGTGTGCCACCGGGCAGCACGAACATCGAATACCGTTCGTACGGTGCGGCATCCGGATCGGTCATGGTCATCACGATGATGAAGGACGCCTTCGAGGCGAACGACGAGTACCACTTCTCGCCGTTGATGACCCAGTGGTCGCCATCCTGCACGGCGGTCGTCTCGAATATCTTCGGATCCGCACCGCCCTGCGGTTCGGTCATCGAGAAGCAGGAGATGATGCGGTTGTCCAGCAGCGGCTCGAGGTAACGCTCCTTGAGCTCCGGTGTGCCGTAGTGCGCGAGGATCTCGCTGTTACCCGAGTCCGGGGCCTGCGAACCGAAAACGATTGGTGCACATTCTGATCGGCCGAGGATCTCGTTGAGCAGCGCCAGCTTCACCTGGCCGTAGCCCGGTCCGCCCAGGTGTGGGCCCAGGTGGGTGGCCCACAACCCGCGCTCCTTGACGATCTGCTGCAGCGGTGGAATCAGCGCCTGGCGTACTGGATCGGTGAGGTCGTGCGACTCCTTGACGATGTAGTCGATCGGCTCACACTCTTCGCGGACGAACTCTTCGACCCACTTGAGTTGATCCGCCCACTCCGGGTCGGTGGAGAAATCCCAAGACATACGTTGACGTCCCTTCCGGTTAGGACCATCTGGATCTGCGGGCGGCCGTGTCATCGGTCGCGTGGCTGAGCACCTGATTGCGGTTCTCCAGTTCCAACGCCGGGCCCAGGCCCGCGGCCGCGATGTTGACTTGCAGCGCACGTTTCGTCAGCTGAACACCCAGCGGGGCCAATTCCGCCACGCCGCGGGCGATGTCAATGGATCGCTCGACCAGTTCCTCGGGAGCGACCAGTTGACTGACCAGACCGCGGCGATCGGCCTCCTCGGCCGACACCGTGCGACCTGTGAGCATCCAATCGGCGGCAACCCCGGCACCGACGATGCGCGGTAGGTGATAGCTCATGCCCATCTCCGCCCCCGACAACCCCAGCAGGATCGCCGCATTGCCGAATGTCGCTGCGGTGGAGCCGATCCGGATGTCCGCAGCCAGGGTCAACGCCAGTCCGGCACCCACACACGCACCGTTGACGGCCGCGATCACCGCCTGCGGCAGGTCGGCGACCGCGCGCACCAGGCCCGCCATCGCCTCCTGGAATCGCAGCCGGTCGATGGCCGGGGCGCTGGCGTCGAGCATGCCTGGACCGAAGTTTCGGATGTCGATGCCGGAACAGAACCCGCGCCCGGCACCGGTGATCACCACCGCATGCACCGACGTGTCGTCGGCCAGCGACGCCAGCATGCGCGCGAGCTCGTCGCGCATGACCTCGTTGATCGCGTTGAGTTGCTTCGGGCGGTTGAGGCGGATGAGCAGGACGCCGTCGGCGGGCGTCTCGAGCTCAAGCGTCTCGGTCATCAGACCCGCTCGATGATCGTCGCGGTGCCCATGCCGCCACCGGTGCACATGGTGACCAAACCGGTGGTGAGGTCGCGGCGCTCTAGCTCGTCGAGCACGGTGCCGATGAGCATCGCGCCGGTCGCCCCGATCGGGTGTCCCAGCGCGATGGCACCGCCGTTGACGTTGACCCGCTCGGGATCAAGGCCGAGATCGCGAATTGCTTTGAGCGGCACCGCGGCGAACGCCTCGTTGATCTCCCACAGGTCGATATCGCCGACCGCCATTCCGGCTTTGGCCATAGCACGCTCGGCGGCCGGGCCGGGGGCGGTGAGCATGATGATCGGTTCACTACCGATCGCCGCGGCAGCGCGCACGCGAGCGCGCGGCGTCGCACCGTGGGCCTTCGCCCACTCACCGGAGGACACCGTGACCACCGCGGCACCGTCGACAACGCCCGACGAGTTGCCCGCGTGGTGGACGTGGTCGATGCGCTCGACCTCGGGATAACGGCTCAAGCAGATCTCGTCGAAGCTGAGGTTCTCGCCGTCGGCCCGAGCCGCGCCCATGCGCTCAAAGGCGGGCGGCAGCTTGGCGAGCTTCTCCAATGTGGTTCCCGCCCTGGGATGTTCGTCCCTGTCGGCAACGACATCGCCTGCGGCATTTCGAACCGCGATCAGCGACCGGTCGAAATATCCGCCCGCGATCGCCGCCGACGCGCGGTCCTGGCTGGTCACCGCGAACGCGTCGACATCTGCCCTGTCGAAACCTTCGAGCGAGGCGATCAGATCCGCCGAAATGCCTTGCGGAACAGTCGGATAAAGCTGCCGAAAGGCAGGATTGGCGCCGTCGATCGTCGGCGAGCCGACGGTGACGTTCCACCGCGACATCGACTCCACGCCACCGGCGACCACCAACTCCTGCTGGCCGCTGGCGATCCCCGCGGCAGCCACCGTGACGGCCTGCTGCCCCGAGCCGCAGAACCGGTTCAACGTCATCCCCGGAACACTCTGCGGCCAACCCGCCAGCAACAGCGACAGTCTGGCGATGTCGTCGCCGTGCTCACCCGACAGAATGCCGTTGCCTGCGATCACGTCGTCGACGTCGGCAGGGTCGAAGCCCACTCGCTCGGCAGCCGCAGCAAGGCACTGCCCCAACAGATCCTGTGGATGGACGCCGTGCAATGCGCCATCGGCGCGACCCCGGCCGCGGGGAGTGCGCACCGCGTCGAGGATGAGCGCGTCTCTGATGGCCGGCCCCCTTCATCGGAATGCTGCTTCGCTGAATGCGAGAATTGTGTTCTCTAGCGCACTGTCGCATAGAAGGGTCCCGCACACAAGGAAACCGGCGCCGGTGCCGACTTTCCCATGTCAAACTGAGCCATGAGCTTTGTCCGGGCGGGTTCTGCGATCGCACTGGCTGCGGTGTGCGTGGCGAGTTCGTCGGCTCCGGCCGGCGCCGAAGAGCCGATGCACCAAGTCACCTACAGCGTCTTCTCGGAACTGCCGTTCCGGGCCGCGGACATCTATTACCGGGACTCCGAACCCGCGAACTGGGCGGACTACAGCCACGATCCGTATGTGTTCAGCCCGAAGGTCGAGGCCGATATCGGCCCCGGCAAGAAGTGGGTGCTCAACGTGCAGTTGGCGAACCCCGACGAGTGGGCGATGGTGGCGGCGACGAGCGGGCAGTCACCCACCCCGCCGAACATTCACTGCGTGCTTGCCGTCGACGGCGTCGTCGTCGCGGAGAACTCGGGCGCCAAGGGCGCGCTCTGCTCGCTGCGCCACTGGTGAGCTAGGCCGTCGCCGATCTGCGGCGGCCCCTCGATCTGCGTGAGGAAGCGCTCGACGAGTTCCATGGTTTCGGCGTGGCCGGCCGTCACACCCAGCGCCTCGCCGAGCATCACGACCGTCGACAACCCGGTCAACAGGATCGACCACACCACGGGCGGCACCTCGCTGGGCAGTGCCCCGTGCCGTTCCAGCGCGGTGACGAACGCCTGGCGCTGCTGCTCGCGGAACACCTCGGCGTAGCGGGACATCTCCGCACGCAGCGCCTTGCGGTGATTGGCCAGCGCGGCCATCTCCATCGTCAGCCGGCTGGCCTCGGGATTGATACCGAATCGCCACAGCGCCCACAGCGGTTGCGGCGAAGCCAGAGCGTACTGATGGGCTTCCATCCCTTGGTCGGCGTAGCGGCGGAAGATCTCCAGGAACAGGTCGTCCATCGTGCGGAAGTAATAGTGCACGAGCTGCGGTTTGAGGCCGGCCTTCTCCGCGACCCGACGCGACGTGACCGCCGCGTAGCCCTCCTCGATCAGCAGCTGTTCGGCGGCATCCAACAGCACCACGCGATTCTTCGCGTCGGGCGCACCGATCCGCCGCGCCGATGCCATGTGCCACCTCGTTCTTTCCCTGACCGCCAATCGAACACGCCGATCGTACGTGGGTCGATGGGATGCAGCCTTGACCACGCACTTTACGCCATGCTAAGCAGGTGCACAGCATTCAGCCCGCTTGGAGGAAAAAACGCATATGACCGATTTCGCGACCGTTGACTTCCTCACCGATCAGTCGCTGGTTCCCGACCCTTACCCGTATTACGACTACCTGCGCGAGCAGAGCCCCGTTCTGCGGCTCGAGCCGCACGGTTTCGTCGCCGTCACCGGATACGAGGAGGCGTTGGAGGTCTACAAGAACCCCGAAGACTTCTCCAACATCGTGGCCCTCGGCGGCCCCTTCCCGCCCCTGCCGTTCACCCCGGAGGGCGACGACCTCAATGCGCAGATCGACGCGCACCGCAACCAATTCCCGATGTACGAGCACATGGTGACGATGGATCCGCCGGATCACACCAAAGCGCGTTCGCTGCTGAGCCGGCTGCTGACTCCCAAGCGGCTCAAGGAAAATGAAGACTTCATGTGGCGACTGGCCGACCGCCAGCTCGACGAGTTCATCTCGCTGGGCCACAGCGAGTTCCTGGCTGAATACGCGAAACCGTTCTCGCTGTTGGTAATTGCCGACCTGCTCGGCGTTCCCGAGGAGGACCACAAGGAATTCCGCACGGTGCTCGGCGCCGATCGGCCGGGCGCGCGGGTGGGCTCGCTCGACCACGAGAAGATGGGCCTCAACCCCCTGGAGTTCCTGGACGAGAAGTTCTGCAACTACCTCGAAGAGCGTCGCCGCAACCCGCGCGGCGATGTGCTGACAGATCTGGCGACGGCGAAGTACCCGGACGGTTCAACGCCAGAGGTTCTCGACGTGGCCCGCACCGCGACGTTCCTGTTCGCCGCCGGTCAGGAAACCACCGCCAAGCTGCTGTCGGCGGCGATCAAGGCACTCGTGGACCGGCCCGACCTTCAGCAGGCCCTGCGCGAGGACCGCAGCCTGATCCCGACGTTCGTCGAGGAGTCACTGCGCCTGGAGAGCCCGGTCAAGAGCGACTCCCGGCTGGCGCGTCTGTCGACCAAGATCGGCGACATGGACATCAAGGCCGGCACCGTCGTGATGGTGCTGCCGGGCGCGGTCAACCGCGACCCGCGGCGTTTCACCGATCCGCACGAGTTCCAGGTCCGCCGCCCCAACGTCCGCGAGCACATCGCGTTCGGCCGCGGCGCCCACTCCTGCCCGGGCGCACCACTGGCGCGCGTCGAGGGCCGAGTGTCGCTGGAACGCATGCTGGACCGGATGGGCGAGATCACCCTCGACGAGGAGTTCCACGGACCTGCCGACGATCGTCGCTTCAGCTACGAGCCGACCTACATCCTGCGTGGGCTGGCCGACATCCACGTCCGGTTCACCGGCCGAGGCTGACGCTGCCGGGGCGGCGCCTCAGGCGTCGCCCCGCACCCGGCGCTTACGCGTCGCCCTGCACCCAGCGGGTCCGCCCGCCCGCCGCCATACACGTCAGGAACATGCCGTCGGGAGCCTGCGCGACCGAGTTCTCGTAACCCACGCAGTCGGCGTTCAGATTCTTGACGCCCACCATCGGCGGCGACCGGAAGTATCGCGGCTCGTAGCGCCGCGGTGAGCCGCAGAAGATCAACCGGCCCCAATTGTTGCGGGTGTCAACGCCGAAGACGTAGTAGGTCGTATTGCTGCACGGGGCACCGAGTTCGACGCCCGGGGTGATACCGGGAGTGCAGAACGCGTCATTGCATTCGTTGGCGTTGATCGGCGGCCCATCGGGATCCGCGGAAGCCGATGCCGGCATCAACATTCCAGCCGTCATGAGTGCAGCAAGAACTGCCACGGTCGATCGCACCCGAATACTCTCGCATATTCGGTAACCGAATTCTCCTGCGTTGAAGAAGAAACTCGGAAGAAAACCTGTCTCCCACAGAGCGGTTTTGCCTCTGTGGAATGCTGGGCGGCAGTGCTAGCGTCGCTCTTCGCCATGCGACCGTGATGGACGAGGAGGGTCCCATGCCGCCGGGCAACCGTGAATCCGAGGCTCCCGACGCCGACGACCTGAACTCCGCCGAGGCGGCGGAAGCTGCGGCCGCGGCCGCCGAGCAGCGTGCCGAGGCAGCCCGCGCGCGCGCAAACGAATTGCGCCGCAAGCTCGAAGCCTCCCGTGGCGAGGTGCCCGAAGTCTCGGGCACCGAGACCGAAACGGCCGACGAAGACGCGCCGGAGGCCGTCGAAGTCGCTGAGGCTGAGGCTGAAACGCCCGAGCCCGAGGCCACCAAAGAGGCCGGCCCGCGAAGAAAGCGTTCCTGGGCGAAGATCACCGCTGCCGCAGTCGCCATTCTGGCGATCATCGGATTACTCGGCATCACCGCAGACATGGTGTGGCAACACCGCAACGCCGAAACTCAGCGCCATCGCGTGGCGGAGTTCTCGGCCGCGGCCCGCCAAGGCGTGGTCAACCTGATGTCGATGGACTTCAACCAGGCCAAGGAAAGCGTGCAGCGGGTCATCGACGACTCGACGGGCAAGTTCAAGTCCAATTTCCAGGACGGCGCCGAGGACTTGATCAAGGCGATGACGGACGCGAAGGTCGTCACCAAAGTCACCGTCAACAACACCGCTGTCGAATCGATGGACAAGGATTCGGCCACCGTGCTGGTCGCGGCCACCTCGCAGCGCACGGGGCCGGATGCGCCGAAGGAAGATCAGCAGCCCCGGGTGTGGCGGGTTGTGATCAGCCTGCAGCGCGAAGGCGACCAGTTGAAGGTGTCGGACGTCGAATTCGCCTGACCGGCGGACAGAACGGCCAAACCCTTTCTCCGGGCAGCCGGCAGACGGTATTCTCCGAACACAAGAATGCCAATCTCGCAGCGTGCGACAATCGGGGTTGCGCACCGAGCGCGCCGAACGTGGAGGAAGCCAGCGTGAAGTCCCTCGTAATCACCTCGATGGTGGTGGCGGCAACCGTGGCCCTCGCGCCGCCGGCGTCCGCTGAGATGTACCTGGGCAATTACGAGCTGATCATGCCGGACCGCAGGGACTTCCACACCTGGGTCTTCTCGGCGGTGACTCCGTGCAAGGACGGGAACACCAACCTGCCCAACTGCATTCACATCCTCACGCTGCCGCGCCCGATCGCCAAGGCCGTCCAGAGCGTCGGTGACGCACCGCTGGTCAACAACCAGTACACCTTCACCGTCGACGACCCGTTCGGCCTTCGCTGCGGCGACATCTACTACGGGCCAACCATTCCCACCCATGACGTGTACACCTGGGACGCCAACACACTTGCCGGATCGATGGTCTCGACCTTCGATGCCGGATGCGACGGCGCCCCCGGTGGCAGCTTGACCTACCCGTTCAGCCTGAACCGGATGTGACCATGCGATTCACTTCGAAGATATCGGGCGTCGCCCTCGCCATTGCCTGCACCGCAACCGGTTTCGCTTCACCCGCGCTGGCCGACGACCCGCCCCCCGGCGCCGATCCAGCTCCTCCCCCACCGCAGATGTTCAACGTGCGCTACACCGTCACTGCCGACAAACCGGTGATTGCCGAAATCTATTACCGAGATACCGATCCCCCGAATTTCTCGGAGTACAGCCACGACCCGTATGTCTTCAGCCCCAACACCGAAGCGACTGTGGGGCCGAACAAGCCGTGGGTACTCGAGGCAACGCTGACCGATCCGATCCAGTGGGGCATGGTTCTCGTTCAGGCCACGGGTGCCTTGCCCAAGGCGGCAGCCGGCTTCAACTGCACGATGGAGATCAACGGTCAGGTGGTGAAGCGAAACAGCGGGCCCAGGGGCGCGCTGTGCTCCATTCGGAACTGGTAAGAGCCTAAGCCGGTTTCATGTAAAACGGCATCTCGATCACCGGCCACTGGTTGCGCCCGCAGGACCCGCTCGGGCCGATGACACGGTTGACGCCCGTGTACTCCTTCGCCGATCCGTCATAGTGACCGTCGGAGCCAACCGGATAGATCTTGTATTCCTGGAAGCCTTCGATCGCCGCGCCGTCGGCGCAGAAGCGCCAATTCGGGACCGTGCGCTTGACGTACCACAAGCTGTTGGTCGTGTAGATCGGGGCGGACCAGCCTGCGTCGCTTTGCACGGTTCCGGTGCACTCCGTGGGTGAGATGCACTGAGTCGAGATCGTCCAGGTTTCGCGCTCGGACGGTTGGTCCTCGTAGCGCGAGTTGACTTTTGCCCATTCGCCGTTGGACGACGTCAGGAACGTACCGTTGATGCCCCAACTCTGGTCTGCCACCGCGGGTGCAGCGCAACAGATCCCAGCCACCGTGGCGACCGCGCCGACGGCGGACAGCGCTCGTAGTACACGCATCGACATACCTCTTTCAGCTCTGCAGCATGTCCTGCCACGTCGTTGCCGGCTTGGCCAGGTTCGTCTGGCGGTACAGCGTGCCGTCGCTGCCCATGTACTGCCCAGTACGCGGGTCATACTTGGCGACCTGCAGTACGGGCGCCTTCTGCCCGTTGGGAGTGAATGCGCTCGGAGCAACCTGCGGCGTGCCGGGTTCGGCCGGTGGGGGCGGCTGCAGATCAGTCGGCAGCATGTTGGCCGGCCCCGGCAGATTGATCGGATCCGGACCGATGTTGCCTTCCGGCCCCGGCGGCGTCACCGGCGGGGTTAGGTACGTCGGCTGGCCCGGCAACATCGACCCGGGATTGGTGCCCGCGAAATTCGGTGGGGGCGAATCGATCGGCGGCGCGCCCGGCGGTGGCGCAGTCACCCCCGGCGGCAGCGGAGTGCCGTTCAGGGGCCCGAAGAGGTTGGAGCTCGGCAGCGCCCGGGTGTCGACCGGGATGCCCTGAGCGACGAGGTTGGGGTCGATCGGGTACGGACCGGTGACGTGCTGACGCTGCGCCAGCGGCTGAAAACCGTTGGGATCGTTGCACAGTTCGACGGTCGGCGCACGCTTGCCGGGATGCTCCATGCAGGGGTAGTTACGCGCACCACGCACCGCCACCGGCGAATCCTGCGGCAGCTTGCAGTACAGGCCGTCGGGGGTGTCGATGACCGATGTGTCGGCGGGGTTCCGCCAGGACGACGGCGGAAGGAAGCCGACCGTACACGCCGCCGGATCACCAAGGCCGAGCGAGAAGTCACCGTTGGGCAGGCCGGTCGGGTTGTTCGTCGGCGCGTACGTTTGGATCTGCGCGACGAACGGCGGAACGAGGACCAGCAGCTGTTCGACCGACTTGTTGTAGGTGAGGAAGATCTGGCCGAAGGTGGTCATGTTCGCCAAAAGCACTGGCAGCGTCGGCTTTATCTGCTCGAGGAGTCTCGAGGTCTCCTGGGCGAACCCCGGGCCGTCGCGAAGGATCGCGCGGAACTGCGGGTCGTTGTTGGCCACCTGGTCGGTGATTCCGGCCAGGCTCTGCGCCCAGGTGCGGATCGAGTCGGTGGTCATCTCCTGCGCCCCGACGAACGGGCGCGCGTCATCGATCAGGGCACGCGTGTTATCGGAGACGCTGTTGGCGTCCCGGGTGATTGTCGCGCCCGAGTCGACCAACGAACCGAAGTCGTAACCCGTGCCGTTGAAGGCCTGGTAGGTCTCCCCCAGCAGCTGGCTCAGCTTGTCTTTCGGGATGGTGTCCATCAGCTTGCTCACCTGGTCGAGCATCGGTCCGACCGCTTGCGGGATCGACGTGTTGCCGACCGGGATGACCGACCCGTCCTGCAGGTAGGGCGCTTTGTCGTTGCGCGGCAACAGTTCCACGTACTGCTCGCCGACCGCGGACATGCTGCGCACCTCGGCCTTGAGGTCGGCCGGGATCTTCGGCGACGTATCCAGCGAGAGCGTCGCCCGGGCACCGGTGTCGGTGAGCTCGACGGAGGTGACCTTGCCGACCTGCAGGCCCCGGTAGGTGACGTTGCTGAATTTGTACAGACCGCCGGTCGCGGGCAGATCGAGCTTGACCGTCAGCCGGCCCAGGCCGAGCAGGGTCGGCACCTGGATGTAGGCGAACAGCATGATCGCCACACCGACGATCGAGGCAACGGTGAAGATGATCAGCTGAGTCCGGACAAAACGTGTGAGCATTAGCCGCCCCCTCCCGTCGGCGGCGCCGGCGCCGTGTTGGCCGGCGGATTAGCCTGAGCCCCATACGGTCCGGCGAAGATCGGCTGCACTCCCGTTGCGGCGAGTTGTTCGCGGGTATAGATCTGGGTACCCGGCGCCGCGATCGGCGACGGCGGCACCAACGGCAGGATCGGACCCGCGGCGGCGATCGCCGACAGTGGCGGCGCCTGCGGCGGCGGATTGTCGTCGAAGACATCCGGCGGCGGTGGGGTGACGCCCGTCTTGAGCGGATCGTAGGTGTAGTTCAGATACACCGGATCACCGGGCGCCGGGATCAGTTGGGCGCCCGCATCAGCCCACCGGGTCCCCAGCATCAGCGTGCGCTTCAACCGTGGAATCGTCAGGTCGATGATCGCGAACAGGTTGTAGTAGTCACCGCGGATCGCGCGATCCATGAAGCTCTGGGTGAAGGGGAAGTGGATCGCGTATTCGAGCAGCGCATCCAGATCCGGGCCGACATCGGCGAAGGCCTTGAACGCCGGTTCCAGATTCTTCAGGTTTGCGACCAGGTCGGCCTGCGATTCGTTGACCAGCGTGGTGGCGGTGTCACTGAACGTGCCGAGTTTCTGCAAGGCCGTTGTCAGCGTTGGCCTTTCCTTGACCAGCACGTCGATGGCAGGTGGGATCTTTTCCAGGGCGCGGGTGAGGTCGTCGCGCTGACCGGCGAATGTCGTCGCCATCCGATTCAGCGACTGAATGACCGACACGATGTTGTCCCGCTGGCCATCCAGCGTTCCGACGAAGGTGTCCAGACGGGTGATCAGGTCACGGAATGCGGCCTCGTTGCCGTTGACCGCCGTGCTGAAGTTGTGGATGACATCGCCGATTTGACCGAGGCCGCCACCGTTGACCACCGCGGCCAGCGAGGCCAACGTCTGCTCGGTACTCGGGTAGGTCGACGCCTTGTTGAGCGGAATCGTCGCGCCGGGCGAGAGTCTGCCGCTTGGCGCCTGTCCGACAGGCGAATTCAGCGAGAGGTGCATGGAGCCCAGCAAGCTCGTCTGCCCCACGCTGGCAACGACGTTCGCGGGTACGGCCACATCGGGCTTCACCGAGAACTCGACGTCGGCATGCCAGTTCTTCACCGTCATCTTGCGCACGCTGCCGACGACGACGTCGTTCATCATCACGGGCGAATTGGGTTCCAGCGTAGAGACGTTGCCAATCTCGACGTGATAGATGGTCGCGTCGGATCCGCGGCCCACCGTACCGGGCAACGGCAGTGAGTTGACGCCCTGGAAGGCGCACCCACTGGTGGCCATCGCGACGCCGCAGCCGACGATCACCGCTCGCCGCAACGATTTTCCGCCGATCATGGCGTTCCTCCTGCTTCCGCGGCCATCGGAGGACCGGGCGCCGGGCCTGGCGCCGCGCCCACCGGGTTCAACATGCTCGGCAGCGACGAGATCACACTGGGCGGGATGACCGGCGGTGCACCGGGCAGCAGCTGAGCCGCACCCGGGGGCGCCTCACCCGGCGCGCGCCCGGTGAACCCTGGCGGTCCCGGTGTCACGCCCTCGTACGCCGAATGGTACGGCGGCAGCGGCGGAACGTCGGGGGGCGGACCTGCGGCACCGGGCCGGAGATTGTCTTGGGAGTAGACGAGTTCGTCCGGGGAGGCGGACGGCATCAGGTAGGGATCGATGCCGATCGGCAGGTAGTTGAAGTTCAACAGCCGAAGCGCCGGGCCGAGGTACTGGCTGCACAGCTTCGCCGTTTCCGGAGCGGTGGTGTTCTCGATGGCACCGATTGCACCGCAGACGAATTCGGTCGGGTTGGAGAAGTTGTTCAGCACGAACTGTCCAACCGCACTACCCGACGACGGGTTGTAGATGTTGTAGGCGTTGGTCAACGCGTTCGGCGCGATGTGGAGGAGGTTCTCGATCTCCATCTTGTTGTTGAGCAGGTTGGTGGTGACATTCGTCAGCCGGTGGAGCTGCTCGGACGTCTGGTCGCGACTACCCGCGACGAACCGCTGGATGTCGACGATCGCCACCGAGAGGTTCTTCAATGCGGAGTCGAGATCCGACCGGTTACCGTCGATCACACTGGTCAGCGTCGCCAGCCGATTCTGGAACATCACCACCTGCTCATTGCTGTCACGCAGGGTTGTGACGAAGGTCTGCAGGTTCTTGATGATGTCGACGATGTTGCCGCTGCCGTTGGCCAGCACGCGGGACACCCCGGCGAGCTCAGTGATGGTCTGCCGCAGCTTGTCGCCGTTCCCGTCGAGCGCGTTGGCCGCACTGTCGATGAAGCGCGACACCGACGTACCCGAGACCCCGCTCTGCGGCCCGAGGTCGGTGGCGAGCCTGGTCAGCTGCTCTTTGACCTCGTCCCACTCCACCGGGATCGCGGTGCGGTCCAACGGAATCACGGTGTCGTCGGGCATCGGTTTCTGCCCGGTGTTCTTCCGGTAGGCCGGGGTCAACTGGACATAACGGGCAGCGACCAGGTTCTGCGCCACGATGACCGCTTTGGCGTCGGCCGGGATCGGCACGTCACGGTCGACGTGCATCACGAGTTTGGTCTGGGTGCCCTGCGGTTCGATGGCGTCGATGGTGCCGACCTTCACGCCGGACACCCGTACGTCGTCGCCCGGGTAGATACCCGTGGCGGTGGTGAAGACCGCGGAGACGGTCTTCGGTCCGAAGAAGATGTTGCGCACCAACACCGCGGCACCCACCACGAGCAGGCCGGCCAAGACGACCGACAGCACCTTCACCCAACGCTTGCTCATCAGCGGGACCCTCCCGGAATACCGTTGTACGGCAGCGGCAATTCGGCGCGCGGCCCGGCGTTGTCCGGCGGCTGGCCTGCGTTGACACCACGCCGGAAGCCGAGGGCGTAGTCGAAGAACGGCTGAAGCAACTGCGCCGGCTGCAGGTTCGGCACGAACGCGTTGTAGTACGGGCCGTTGGCCAAAGTCTCACCCTCCGAGAGGATGAACTTCTTCACGTTCGGCAGCATCTGGGCGATGTTGTCCTTGTTCTTCTCCAGCACGGCCACAACAGAATTGAGCCGCTGCAACGTCGGAGCCAGCTTGTCCTCGTTGTCGTGGACCAGCCCCGTCAACTGCGCCGACACCGCGGAGGTGTTGGCCAGCAGGTCCACGATCGCCTCGCGCCGGTCGTTGAGCACACCGAGCAGGTCGTTGGCATTGAGGATCAACGTGTTCAGCTGTTGACTGCGCTGGCCCAGCACCGCCGTGACGTCGGCGGCGCTCTTGAGCAGGCCGGCCAGGTTCTCGTTGCGGCTGTTGAGCGATCGAGAAAGCCGGCTCAAGCCATCGAACGTGGGCCCCAGCTTCGGGGCGAGCTGATCGATCGTCGCGGACAAGGTGTCCAACGACTGGTTGAGCGACGCGGTATCCGTCCCGGCCGTGTTACTGGTCAGATCACTCACGGCATCGGTCAGTGAATACGGCGACGACGTCCGCGTCGTGGGGATCACGTCGCTGGAGCGCAGGCTCCCACTGCCTGCCGATTCCAGGGTGAGCACCCGCTCGCCCAGCAGGGAGCCGGTGCGGATGTGGGCAGCGGTCTGTGAGCCCAGTGAGTATTTGCCTTCGGTGGTGAAGGTGACCAGCGCATCTCCGTTGTCCAGCGAAACATCGGTGATAGAACCGACTTTGATCCCGGAGAGCGTCACGTCATTGCCGACGGTGATCCCGCCGGCCTCGGTGAACAGCGCCTGATGACGCACCGAGGTGGCCAGCTGCAGCAGCCGCTCAGGCTGCAGCCCGACGGCGATCACCAGCAGGATCAAGACCGCGCCGAGGAAACCGGCACGCCACAGGTTTGAAGCTCGGTATTTCAGCATTAGGGCTCCGAACACCTACCGGATTCTTGTTTGATCATCGGGAAGACCCCGGTCCGTCCCTGGAGGTCCGTGACACGGATGGACAGACCGCAGATGTAGTACATGATCCAGCTGCCATACGCGCCGAGCCGGGCCATCTTGCGGTAGTTGTCCGGACCGCGCTGCAGACCCCGATCGAAGACGATCTTGTGGTCGTCCAGAAGCGGCGCAAGCCTGTTCAGCTGTTCGATGTCGCCCTTGAGTGGGGCGCGGGCCTGGTTGAGAAGACTGGTGAGCGACGCTGTTCCGTTGTCCAGCTGAGTGATCGCGGTACCGATGGGCTCGCGATCCTGGGACAGTCCGGTGATCAGCTTCTCGAGCTTGTCGATGGCTCCGGAGAACTTGTCGCCGTCCTTGGCCAGCGTGTCGACGACGACCTTGAGGTTGTCGATCAGCTGCTCGACGGTTTGACTGTTGTCGGCCAACGCATTCGAAAACGACGTTGTCTTGCCGAGCAGCGAATCGAGCGTATCCCCCTGCCCCTGCAGGATGTTGATCAACGATGCGGTGAGCGCGTTGACGTCCTGCGGATTGAGCCCCTGGATCACCGGCCGCAGCCCACCCAGGAGGAGGTCGAGGTCCAGCGCGCCCTGCGTGCGGTCCTTGGGTATCTGGGAACCCGCGGGCAGCACCCGAGTCGAGCCCGGTCCGTCGACCAGATCCAGATACCGGTCGCCGGTGAGGTTGAGATAGCGCACGGCCGCTTGGGTTCCGGTGGTCAGGACGATGTCGCGATCGGCATCGAACTTGACCAGAACGCTCTTGTCCGGTTGCAGATCGACGCTGTTGACCGTCCCGACGCGGACTCCGGCGACCCGCACGGTGTCGCCGTCCTTCAGCCGGGATGCGTCGGCGAACACCGCCGAGTACCCGGAGGTCGAGCCACTGCGGTAGTTGCTGAACGTCAGGAACAAGAAGGCGGTCAAAACCACCATCACGACGGCGAACACGCCGAACTTCACGAGTGTGCTTGTGGTGCGCATCATCCCGGCTGTCCGATCTGTGCGGTGTTGCGTGGCGGCCCGTCCAGCGGTCCGAACAACAGCTGCTTGAGGCCATCGGAGTTGAGCAGGATGCCCTGGTTGCCGTACTGCCACGGATTGCTGCCGACATCGGTCACCAGATACTTGGACTTGTTGCCATAACCGATGTACGGCAGGCCCATGCACTGCGGGCCACCCGAGGCCGCGACCTTGGGCAGGTTGGACGGGTAGCGGTAGCGCTCGATACCGAGCGTGAACGCCACGTTGACCAGAACGCCCGGATCCATCAGCGGCGGTTGTAGCCGAACGAAGTTCATGCCTTCGAGCGTGCAGTTGATCGCCGGTGCGTACTCGTTCAACAGATCTGTCGTGGGTGTCAGCAGATGCAACACCTTGCTCAGCGCAGGCTGATTGGTACCGAGGACGTCATTGCCCTCGTCGGCCAGCCCGATCATGTTGACCAGGAAGGTGTCCAGGTTCTGCTGCTCCTCGACGATGCTCTGACTGATTGTGTTGGTGTTCTGTACGGTCTTCACCAGATCCGGTGCGGCATCGGCATAGGCCGCGGACACCGGGGCACTGAGTTCGATGTCCTTGGCCAGATTCGGCAGGCTCGGCTCCATCTTGGCCAGCAGTTCGTCGAAATCCTTGATGGTCTGGCCGAATTGCTTGCCCCGCCCGGCGAACGCCTTCGATAGCGCCCCGAGCGTCGCGTTGAGCTGTGTCGGGTCGATCTTGTTCAGCACCTGGGTCAGCTGCTGGAACACGGTGTTGATCTCGACGGTGACGTGCTGGCCCTGCAGAACCTGCCCGGCGTACATCGGTTTCGACGACGGCTCCGCGGGCGGCTGGAAGTTGACGTACTTGGCACCGAAGACGGTCGTCGACGCGATGTCGGCGACGACGTTCGACGGGATCTTGCGCAGCTGCGCGGGATCCATCGCCAGGTGCAGGGCCGCCGTTCCGTCAGCGCGGCTCTCGATCGATTCGACCTTGCCGACCTGGACGCCGCGCATCTTGACCCGCGCGTCGGGGTTCATCACCAGGCCCGCGCGGTCGGAGATCACGGTCACCGGAACGGTTTTGGTGAAGTCACCACGGAACAGGCCGACCGCGACGGCAACGAGTCCGACCACGATGACCACGGTGGCCAGGCCGGCCACCGGCCGCGCCCAGCTCGTCGCGCCGAAGCTGGTTCCCGTTTTGGCCGCCACTGGTGCGGCGTGGGTTTCGGTTTCTGATCGGTCGGCGGGACCCGGACCGAGATTGCGTGTCACGTCATCTCCCTATCCGGACAGGTTGAAGTTGCCGTTGGAGCCGTAGATGGCTAGGGATACCAGCAGGGTGACCGAGACGACCACGATCAGGGAGGTGCGCACGGCGTTGCCGACGGCGACGCCGACTCCAGAGGGTCCGCCGGTGGCGAAGTAGCCGAAGTAGGTGTGGATCAACAGGATCGTGATGGCCATCAACACCGCTTGCAGGAAGCTCCAGAGGAGGTCGATGGGGTTGAGGAAGGTGTTGAAGTAGTGGTCATACAGTCCGCCGGACTGGCCGAACAGCACCACGGTGGTGAACTGGCTGGCGACGAAGGACAGGATGACGGCGATCGAGTACAGCGGGGTGATGGCGACCATGCCGGCCACAATCCGCGTACTGACGAGGTATTCGACCGGGGGGATACCCATGGATTCCAGGGCATCGATTTCTTCGTTGATCCGCATCGCGCCGAGCTGGGCGGTGACGCCGGCGCCGAAGGTGGCGGCCAACCCGATCCCGGCCACCACTGGTGCGGAGATTCTGACGTTGATGAAGGCGGCCAGGAAGCCGGTCAACGCTTCGATCCCGATATTGCCCAACGAGCTGTAGCCCTGCACGGCCAACGTCCCACCCGCGGCGAGGGTCAAAAATCCGACGATGACGACGGTGCCGCCGATCATGGCCAGGGTGCCCGCCCCCATCGAGATTTCGGCGATCAACCGGATGATCTCCTTGCGGAAATGCAAGGCCGCGTGGGGGGTGCCGGCGATCGCCCGGCCATAAAAGATGGTGTGATCCCCGATGCGGCCGAAGGTGCCCAGCGGGCGGCGGACCTGACGGGCGATCCGCGGATACAACGCCTGCAGTGATGCCATCAGCGGGCGCTCATCCGGATACCGATCGCGGTCACCACCACGTTGACCACGAACAACGCCATAAACGCGTACACCACCGTCTCATTGACCGCGTTGCCCACGGCTTTGGCGCCGCCGCCGGTGATCGTCAACCCGCGATAGCAGGCCACCAGCCCGGCGATCAACCCGAACAGGGCGGCCTTGACACAGGAGATGATGACCTCGGGCACCCCGGTCAACAACGTGATGCCCGCGGCGAACGCCCCCGGATTGACATCCTGGACGAACACGGAGAACACATAACCGCCCAGGATCCCGATGATCACCACCAACGAATTCAACAGAAGCGCAACCAAACCCGAGGCCAGCATCCGCGGAGTCACCAGGCGTTGCACCGGGTTGATGCCCAACACCTCCATCGCGTCGATCTCCTCGCGGATCGTGCGTGACCCCAAATCCGCGCACATCGCCGTCGCCCCCGCACCGGCCACGATCAACACCGTCACCAACGGACCCACCTGGGTCACCGCACCAAACGCCGCCCCGGCCCCCGACAAATCAGCAGCACCCAACTCCCGCAACAAAATATTGAGGGTGAAGCTCACCAACACCGTGAACGGAATCGCCACCAACAACGTCGGCGCCAACGACACCCGCGCCACAAACCACGACTGCTCCAAAAACTCCCGCCACTGAAACGGCTTGCGAAACACAAACCGCACCGCATCAGCCGACATCGCAAACAAACCACCAATAGCCTGCATCGGCCCGGACGCGCTCTTCAGCGAGATACCTGGCGACCAGCGGTCGGCTCCCTTAACTGCCATCGGAACCCGGTCCTTCCAGAATCGTCACCGCAGCGACTGCCGTCGGCCCACCGATGTTGTGAGCCAGCCCGATTCGTGCGCCATCCACCTGGTTGCCGGCCTCACCGCGCAGTTGGTCGAAGAGCTCCACACACTGGGCCACCCCGGTAGCGCCGGGTGGGTGACCCTTGGCCTTCAAGCCGCCGCTGGGATTCACCGGCAAAGCTCCACCGACACAAGTCACCTCGGCCTCCATCAACTTGTAGGCCTCCGCAGGTTCGGCGAAGCCGAGATCTTCATAGCTGATCAGCTCGATGCCGGTGAAGAAATCGTGAACTTCAGCCACATCGATATCAGCGGGCGTCAAATTTGCCATACTGAACGCTCTTTTCGCCGCGCGAATTGTCGCCGGAAAAGTCGTCATGTCCGCTTTATGTTGGTGCATCACCGAGTCCAGCCCGAGACCCACCCCGCGGATCCACACCGGCCGGTCGGTGAAACGGTCCACCACATCCTCGGCAGCTAACAAAAGTGCTGCGGCGCCGTCGCTTTGGGGCGCGCAATCGTAGACACCGAACGGCGTGACGACCATCGGCGCGGACAGCACCTCGTCGATGGTGACCTCGAATCGGAGCCGCGCTTTCGGATTCGACAGACCATGACGATGATTTTTGACGGCGACCATTGCCATGTGTTCACGCGTTGCCGGAGTTTCGTGCAAATAACGCGCAACATGGAGCGCAAAGCCGGCCGGCGCGACCAATCCCAACGGGTAATCCCACGCCATGTCGCGGGCCATCGCTTCCCACTCCCACAGCAACTGCTTGGAAGCGGTCTCGCGCAGTTTGTCGGCACCCATCACCAACGCGACGTCGGCGGCTCCGGAGGCGACACCATAGAGGGCGTTGCGGACGGCGTCATTGCCGGTCGCACAGGAGTTCTCGATGCGGGTCACCGGCAGGTTGGGCAGCCCGAGCGAGTCGGCGAGGATTCCCGCGGGGAATCCGTCAGGGGTTCCCATCGCGCCGAACCAGGCCGCATCGATCTCAGACTTGTTGACGCCCTTGTCAACCCGAGCCGCACACTCGGCGAACGCCATCGGGAGCAGGTCCTTGAGCCCGAGGGCGAAGTGCTCTCCAAACGCCGTCATGCCGGCACCCACGATCGCGACGCGCCTCATGCCGCACCCCAGGACCGGGCGGACGGTTCCCGCGGAACCGCAGGCTGATACGGCTCGAACGCGTACCCGTAGTCGGGCACGCCGGAGCGCACGGCCACTCGGCGCAGGGTCAGCCGCCCTCGATCGCCGATCCGCACCGCGCCCGCCTCGACGCCGGTGACCTTGACGAGCGCGCGGACCGCGACACCGTCGAGTTCGACGATCACCAGCGAGTAGGGGGTGCGCAGTCCTGGGACCGGAATGTGCACGGTGACTTCGGTATACACGGTTCCCACCCGCGGCAGCGGCACCAGTTCGTAGTCGGTGGTCAATCGGCCATCGTCGTCGAGGCGGTAGCGCGGTGGGAAGTCCAGCTCGTCGCTGGTGCCGTAGCGGCCGGCCTCCCACCGCACCTTGGCTTCGAAGGCCCGCTCATAGGCGGCCAGAGAGATCGGGATGTCAGGGCCGGCGACGACCTTGGTCTGCGGCCGCGGCCGGGCGTCCGGCTCTCGGCGGTAGACGGCGGCACCGCCACCGACCACCGTCACACCGGACAGGCTGGCCTGCTCGACCGCCACCAACGGGCCGTTGGCGCCCGACTCCGCAAGCGCGGCCAACGCGAACAAGCCGGCGCTCGCACCGGCCGTCGGCACGACGGGCGGATCGCCACCGCACAGTTCGACGGCGCGATCGTGGTCGACGCCGGCCAGCGCGACCGGGGTGTCGAGCCAGGCCGCCGCCAGCGACGCGACCAATCCGCGTTCGTGCAACAGCCGCGGATCTCCGTAGTCGTGGACCACCCCATCGACGTTGCGAGTGCGAACTGGAAGGCTGCGCGCCACCCGCGCCGCGGTCCGCACCTGCAGTCCGTTCTCTCCAGTCAGGATCGCCGCCGCCCCGGCCGGATCCAGGTCGGACCCGATGACCAGCGTGCGGGGCCGGGCCGAGCTGACCGCGTCCAGCGTCGCCGGCGCACCGCCGAGCCGCTCGTCGACCTCGAGCTCCGGATCCAGACCGAGACCGGCCAACAGCACCGCGGCGTTGCTGCTCTCCAACAGCGGGAGATCGCGGCTGACCAGCACGACTCGTTCGACGGCGCCGCCTTCGGACAGCGCCGCCCGGCCGGCTTCAACTGCGAGTGTGATCGCATCCTCGTCATCGCCGGCAATGCGATGTGCATCACACCCCCATGAAGGTAGGTATGTGCCAATGGCGACGATGTAGGGCATGAATTCTCCGGCGCGACCTAGGTGACCGCGCCAGCGGTCTTGAGTTCGATGATGCGGTCCCAGTCCAGCCCGAGCTCTTCGAGGATCTCGTCGGTCTGCTCGGCGAATCCCGGAGCCGGTCCGCTCTGCGGTGCGGCGACGTCGAACTGCACGGGGTTGGCGACCAGCTCCAACTCCCCCGCCTTCACCAGGTATTCGTTGGCCCGCACCTGCGGGTCGGCCGCTGCCTGCAGCGTGTCCTGCACCGGCGCCCACGGCCCGGCCAGCGTGGCGAACCGCGTTGACCACTCCGCGAGCGTCCGGGTGGCCATCGCCTTGCCGAGGATCTCGACGGCTTCGGCGGTGTTGGCCGCGATCTGCTCGGCCGAGGAGAACCGTTCGTCATCGATGTACTCGGTGATGTCCATGTGCCGGCAGACGTCGGCCCAGAACTTCGTGGGCTGCATCATCACGAAGGAGATGTAGCGGCCGTCGGCCGTTTCGTAGAGCCCGGTGAGCGGGTTGATCGGCGAGCCGTGCACACCGGGCACCGGCGACACCAGTCGCTCGCCCAGGTGCTGGGTCAGTGCGATGGTGTGGCCCAACGCCCACAGGCCGCTGCCGAGAAGGGACACGTCGACCACCGACGGTTCGCCGGTGCGCTCACGCTTGAACAACGCTGCCGCGATTCCGCCGGCGAGGTTGGTGCCGGAGATGGTGTCGCCGTAGGCCGGCCCGGGCGGGGCGATCATGCCCTCGGTTCCCGGCGGCGTGATCGTGGCCGCGGTGCCGGCCCGGCACCAGAAGGCGGTCATGTCGTAGCCGCCCTTCTCCGCCTCCTGGCCGCGTGGGCCGAAGGCGCTGCCGCGCGCATAGATGATCTTCGGGTTCACCGCACGGATGTCGTCGACGTCGATGCCGAACTTCGTTCGGTGTCCGGGCAGGAAGCTGGTCAGGAACACGTCCGATCGACGGGCGAGCTCCAAGAGCACCTCTTTGCCCTCGGGCACCGACATGTCCAGGCCGATGCTGCGCTTACCCCGATTGGCATGCTCCACATTGGGATTCGGGTCGCCTTCGACCCGCAGCGGTCCGGTCTGGCGCAGTCCGCGCTGCGGGTCGCCGGTGACCGCGTGCTCGACCTTGATGACCTCAGCACCCCACTCACGCAGCACCGCGCCGCACGACGGCACGAAGCCGTACATGGCGACCTCGAGGATGCGCACTCCGTCCAGCGGCCTCATGAGATGACCGCCGCGAGGGTCTTGCGCTCGAGGAACTCTTCCAGGCCCGCCACACCCATCTCGCGGCCGACGCCCGACTGCTTGTAGCCGCCGAAGGGACTGTCCGGTCCGAAGTAGTTGCCGCCGTTGATGCCCATCGTGCCTGTGCGGATCCGGCGGGCGATCGCCAGTGCGCGGTCGTGGCCGCCGAACACCCCACCGGACAGTCCGTAGATGGAGTTGTTGGCGATCCGCACGGCGTCGTCGTCGTCCTCGTATGCCAGGACGGCCAGCACGGGACCGAAGATCTCCTCCTGGGCGAGTTCGCTGTCCGGGTCGACGTTCGTGATCAACGTCGGCTCGTAGAAGAAGCCCGGGCCGTCGACCTTCTTGCCGCCGGTGACGACGGTTGCGCCGGCGGCTACCGCGCGCTGGACCATCCCGTCGACCTTCTCGCGCTGGGTGTCGTTGATCAGCGGGCCCATGTAGGTGGCTGGGTCGGCTGGATCCCCGTAGCGGACCATGCCCATGAAGTTCTTCACCAGCTCGACGATCTCGTCGTGGTGCTTGCGGGGCACGAGCAGCCGTGTCGTGATCGCGCACCCCTGGCCGGCGTGCGAGCAGATCATGAACGCCGCCATCATCGCGCAGTTGTTGAAATCGGCGTCGTCGAGCACGATCATGGCCGACTTGCCGCCGAGCTCCAGGAACACCTTCTTGATGGTGTCGCTGGCCGCCGCCATGATCTTGCGCCCGGTTGCCGTCGACCCGGTGAAGGTCACGACGTCGACGTCGGGGCTGGTGGTCAGTGCCGCACCGACGGCGGGGTCGGTGGAGCTGATGACGTTGATGACGCCCGCGGGGATGTCGGTGTACTTGGCGATCACCTCACCGAGTGCCAGCGTGGTGAGCGGGGTGTCCGGCGCGGCCTTGAGGACGACCGTGCACCCGGCGGCCAACGACGGGCCGAGCTTGGCCAGCGCCAGTTGGTTCGGATAGTTGTACGCGATGATCGCGGCCACCACACCGGCGGCTTCCTTCTCCACCCAGCGGTGGTGGCGCTGCCCGCGGCTCTCGATCTCACCGAGGTCCTCGGACATCTCGTAGCTCTTCAGCAGGTTCGCGTAGTAGCCCACGATCCGGATGGGGTCGTCGAGCTGCGCGCTCTCGGTCAGCGCTTTGGTGGCGCCCACCTCGGCGATCGTCAGCGCGCGCAGTTCGTCGCTGTGCTCGACGAGCGCTGTGTGCAACTGCTCCATGCACCGGATCCGCAGCTCGACGTTGGTGGACCAGTCGGTGGTGTCGAAGGCCTTGCGGGCCGCGGCGATCGCGCGCTCGGCATCGGCGACGTCGGCATTGGGCGCATAGCCGACCACGTCTCCGGTGGCGGGATTGATCGACGGATAGGTCTGCTGGGCGCTGACAAGCTGACCATCGATCAGCATGTGCCGCTCGGACACCTGGCTTTCCTCCGCTTGCTCGCCGCTCGCGATGGTGGCCGTCGTGTCCTGGGCCGGCATCAGCAACTCCTCCAGTCGTCGGATAACTCGGTTCTCATCTCCGGCGAATCATACATTCGGCCCATGAGAACTCAAGCCGCGTTCATCGAACACGTCACACCTCCGGCGCGCGCCCCTAGACGTCGCCTCATGCCACATCTCCGCAGTTAGACACATTGCGCCGAAGTGTCTTGCGAAATGGATCACACCGAGAGTAGCGTTCTCATATCAGAAAGGGAGATTCTTGACATTCGAGATCCGCTGGATCGGCGACGCTACCGGAGGCGGACGCCGAGGTGAAGCGTGTCCGCCCTTGGTCGACCGCGACGGAGACCGTTGGTGAAGACGGCGGTGGTAACCGGCGGCGATTCGGGGATCGGTGCTGCGGTGGCCGACCGGCTGCGCACCGACGGCTACAACGTGGCCGTCGCCGAGATTCGGGCCGCGCTGGGGCCGTCACCATCGGCGGTCAATGCCGCCGGGCGCGACTCATTCAAGCGATTCCTCGACATCAACTTCGAGAAGTGGAAGAAGATCGTCGACATCAACCTGCATGGGGTCTTCCACACCTGCCAAGCCGTCCTGCCCGACATGATCGAGGCCGGCTGGGGCCGCATCGGCGACACGCCGATGCTGCGTAAGGCCGAACGGCCGGCAGAAGCGCAGCGACTCGGGTGCCGCGGACTCAGAAACCCGCGCCGCGGCATGTGCCTTCTTCACCTCCGAGGAAGCCGGCCACCTCACCGGCCAGATCCTCGGTGTCAACGGCGGACGCAACATCTGAGCACGATGCACGACACCACGTTTCACCACGACAAGACGTAAGCACAGAAAGGAACACCTATGGGACGTGTCCAAGGCAAGGTCGCCTTCATCACCGGTGCGGCACGCGGGCAGGGGCGCAGCCACGCCCTGCGGCTGGCCGAAGAGGGCGCCGACATCATCGCTGTCGACTTGTGCAAGGACATCGACACCATCGGCTACAAGATGGCGACGCCCGAGGATCTCGAAGAGACCGCCGAACTGGTCAAGAAGACTGGGCGCGGCATCGTCACCGTCCAGGGCGACGTCCGCGAAGCCGCCGAACTCAAGGCTGCGCTCGATCAGGGCCTCGCCGAATTCGGCAAGGTCGACATCGTCGTCGCGCAGGCCGGCATCGCCGGGATGAAGGGCCAGCCGCCGCTTCAGGCTTGGTGCGATGTCATCAACACCAACCTGATCGGAACCATCAACGCGATCCAGGTGGCACTGCCGCATCTGGAGGCGGGCGCCTCGATCATCGCGACCGGATCGACCGCAGCGCTCATGGACGCCCATCAGAAGGACAACCCCGGCGCCGATCCCGGCGGCATGAGCTACATGGTCGCCAAACGCCTGCTGTCGAATTATGTTCACGACCTCGCCACCGAGCTTGCGCCGCGGGGCATTCGGGCCAACGTGGTTCACCCGACCAACTGCAATACCGACATGTTGCAGAGTGAGCCGATGTACCGGTCGTTCCGGCCGGACCTCGAGCACCCGACCCGTGCCGACGCCGAGCCGGTGTTCGGGATCCAGCAGGCGATGAAGGTCAACTTCGTTGAGCCGTTGGACATCAGCAATGCGGTGCTGTGGCTGGCATCAGAAGAAGCCCGTTACGTCACCGGTATGCAGCTGCGTGTCGATGCCGGCGGCTACCTCAAGTGGTACGACTACCACGTCTGACACCGGAACAACCACCAGATTTGAGAGGGAATTCGTGAAGGTTCGGGTTGACCAGGAGCGGTGCCAGGGGCACACGCTGTGCGCCATGATCGCTCCAGACATGTTCGAGCTCAACGATATCGACGGCAGCTCGTCGGCGGTGACTGAAGAGGTGCCCGCCGACCAGATCGAGCTCGTGCGGGAAGCCGCACATTCCTGTCCTGAACAGGCGATCCTCATCGAAGAGGATTGACCTCCAATTGCCACCCAAATATCAAGGGAGACAATGCCTTGAGTATCGATGACGTCACTGACGACACCGAACGAAAGCAGCCGACCTATCACTTTGATCGGCACACGCCGGAGTATCGGCAGCAATTCGAGAAGATCACCGAAGAGATGCAGTCTCGGTGCCCGATGGCGTGGACCGATGTCTACGGCGGCCACTGGGTGGCGGCGGGCAGCAAAGAGGTCTTCGAACTGGCCCGCTGCCCGGTGGTCTCCAACCACCACGACCTCACCGGCGAGACTCCATACCAGGGCATCACGATCCCAAAGGCACAGCGCGCCACGGTGGTTCGCGGTGGCATCTTGGAGATGGATGAACCCGAACACAGTTCGTACCGCGGGGCGCTGAATCCGTACCTCTCCCCCGCTGCGGTCAAGCGGTGGGCACCGTTCGTCGACGAGATCGTTCGCGCTTCGCTCGACGAGAAGATCGAGTCCGGGCACATCGACTTCGTCGACGACCTCGCCAACATCGTGCCCGCGGTGCTCACCCTGGCGATGATGGGTATCAACCTCAAGAAGTGGCCGGTCTACAGCGAGCCCGCCCACCTCTCGGTGTCCACCCCCGAACACTCACCGGACGCGCCGCGCGTCGCGGAGATGAACCGGCAGATGGGCCTCGACATGGTCACCACCATGATGGAGGTCCGGGAGAATCCCCGGCCTGGTCTGGTCAATGCGCTGCTGCAGTTGCGCATAGACGGGGAGCCGGCACCCGACCTGGAGATCCTGGGCAATCTCGGGCTGATCATCGGTGGCGGGTTCGACACCACCACCGCACTGACCGCGCATTCTCTGGAATGGCTGAGCGAGCATCCGCGCGAGCGGGAACGGCTCAGCCGCGAGCGCGCCACGCTACTGGACCCCGCCACCGAGGAATTCCTGCGCTACTTCACCCCCGCGCCCGGCGACGGACGCACGTTCTCCGAGGACGTCGAGGTCGAGGGCCATCGGTTCAAAGAGGGTGAGCGGCTGTGGCTGTCGTGGGCGATGGCCAATCGCGACCCGTCGGTGTTCGAAAAGCCGAACGAGGTCATGCTCGACCGAAAGGGCAACCGGCACTTCAGCTTCGGCATCGGCGTACATCGTTGTGTCGGGTCGAATGTGGCGCGTACGGTGTTCAAGTCGATGGTCACCGCCGTGCTCGACCGGATGCCGGACTACGTCTGCGATCCGGAAGGCACTGTGCATTACGAGACAATCGGTGTCATCCAGGGTATGAAGCACCTGCCCGCCGACTTCACCCCCGGACCGCGGCTGGGCCCCGGGCTCGACGAGACGCTCGACAAATTGCAGCGGATCTGCGAGGAGCAGGGTCTCGCGCGTCCCATCACGGAACGGAAGGAAGCAGCAGTCATCGACTGGTGAACCGCTGACACACGACTGTGGCCCCCTCCTTTCGGAGGGGGCCACAGTGCTTCGTGCTGGTTGTCAGGCAGCACCCTTCTTCGCACTGCCAGCCTTCGCGGCGCCCGAGGCCTTGTCCGAGCCGTTCCCGGTTGCCGGGCCGTCGACCTTGGCTCCGCCAGCCTTGGCATCCGAGGATCCCTTGACGGGCGGCTTCGGCAGCGACGGCAGCGACACCTTCGGCGGCGCGGGCAGCGTGACCTTTGGTGCCACCGGCAACGAGATCGTCGGCAGCTTGGGCAACGAGATCTTCGGCGGCGCAGGAAGGTTCAGCTTGGGGGCGGAGACCTTCGTGCTCGGTGCCGGAGTCGACGGCGTCGCGTCGGCCGTCTTTGTCGCCGTCGGCGCGGGTGCAACCTTCAGCGCGACTGTCGGCGCATTGCCGGTGAGCCCGGTCACAGTGTCGTTGGTGCCCTTCACTTCGGACGCCGCCGCAGCGCTGGTCGCGGCCAAGGCCGCGGCCCCTGCTCCGGCGTTGACGCCACCACCAATGTGAATACCACCGAGGTTGAAACTGATGTTGATCCCGAGGCTCGCGTTGATCGAGTTGACCAGGTTGTTCAGCCCCGCCGCGAACCGAGCGCCCGCTGTCGCAAGCGCGTTGATAACCGCCTGCGGCGACGGCAAGGCTGACAGCGCGGCGGTGATAGCGGCGTTCAGTGCCGCACCGCCCCGGACCAGCCCGGTGCCCAGCGCATTGATGATCTGGTTGCCCAGTGCCACACCAGCGTTCAATCCGGCCTCGAGCGCTGCGGCACCCTGGTTGAACACCTGCTGAACAACCTGCAGGCCACCGCCCAGTGCTCCCGTGACCGCGTTGACGAACTCGGCCGGGCTCGGGAAGTTGGCCACCGCCGCGTTGAACGCAGCGGCCAGCTGAGCGCCGCCGTTCGCCAATGCGTTGATGATCGCCTGTACCCCATCAAGGTTCACGTTCAACGCGGCCTGCAAAGCCAGAGCCAGGTTGACGTTGATGTTGCCCAGGGCGTCGACCAACGCATTGATGAACGCCTGCGGGCTCGGGAAGGCGGCCAGAGCCGCCTGGAACGCCGCCGACAGCGCGGTGGCACCGTTGCGCAGCGCGTCGATCACGGCCTGGAAGGCGGTGCTACCGGCCGCGATTCCGGCCTGGATTGTCTGGGCCAACTGACCGGTGAAGGTGGTGAACGCGTTGGCCAGAATGCCCAGCGTCGGGTTCAGCGCCGCGAGTGCATTAGCGAAGGCCTGGACGAACGCCTGCGGGCTCGGGAAGTTGGCCAGTGCGGCGTTGAACGCCGCAGCCAAGGCCGCACCACCGTTGACCAACGCATTGACGAAGCCCTGCAACCCATCGACACCCAGGTTCAGCGCGGCCTGCAGAGCCAGGCCCAAGTTGACGTCGATATTGCTGAAGGCTTGAACCAGAGCGTTGATGAACGCCGCCGGGTTCGGGAACGCCGCCAAGGCCGCCTGGAATGCCGCTGCCAACGCACTGCCACCATCGGCCAAGGCATTGAGCAGAGCCTGGAAACCGGTGAGCCCAGCCGCAATTCCGGCCTGAATCGTCTGAGCCAACTGACCAGTGAACGTAGTGAACGCATTGGCCAGCGTCGTCAGCGCCGGATTGATCGCCGCGAATGCGCCCACGAGCGCGTCGACGAACGCCTGCGGGCTCGGGAAGTTGGCCAGTGCAGCGTTGAACGCCGCAGCCAAGGCCGCACCACCGTTAACCAGAGCGTTGACGAAGCCCTGCAACCCATCGACGCCGATGTTGAGTGCAGCCTGCAGAGCCAGACCCAGGTTGACATCGATATTGCCGAGCGCCTGCACCAGAGCGTTGATGAACGCCGCCGGGGTCGGGAACGCCGCCAAGGCTGCCCGGAATGCCGCTGCCAACGCACTGCCACCATTGGCCAAGGCATTGAGCACAGCCTGGAAACCGGTGAGTCCAGCCGCAATTCCGGCCTGAATCGTCTGAGCCAACTGACCAGTGAACGTAGTCAGTGCATTGGCCAGCACGCCGAGGGTCGGGTTGAGCGCGGCGAACGCACCGACAAGCGCGTCGACGAACGCCTGCGGGCTCGGGAAGTTGGCCAGCGCCGCGTTGAACGCCGCAGCCAACGCCGCACCACCGTTGACCAGAGCGTTGACGAAGCCCTGCAACCCATCGACACCGATATTCAGCGCGGCCTGCAAGGCCAGACCCAGGTTGATATCGATATTGCTGAACGCCTGCACCAGAGCATTGAAGAACGCCGCGGGATTCGGGAACGCCGCCAGCGCCGCCCGGAACGCCGCCGCCAACGCACTGCCACCATCAGCCAAGGCATCGAGCAGAGCCTGGAAACCGGTGAGCCCAGCTGCAATTCCGGCCTGAATCGTCTGAGCCAACTGACCGGTGAACGTGGTGAACGCGTTCGCCAGAATGCCCAGCGTCGGGTTCAGCGCGGCGAATGCACCGACAAGGGCGTCGACGAACGCCTGCGGGCTCGGGAAGTTGGCCAGTGCGGCGTTGAACGCCGCAGCCAAGGCCGCACCACCGTTAACCAGAGCGTTGACGAAGCCCTGCAACCCATCGACACCCAGGTTCAGCGCGGCCTGCAGAGCCAGGCCCAAGTTGACGTCGATATTGCTGAAGGCTTGAACCAGAGCGTTGATGAACGCCGCCGGGTTCGGGAACGCCGCCAAGGCCGCCTGGAATGCCGCTGCCAACGCACTGCCACCATCGGCCAAGGCATTGAGCAGAGCCTGGAAACCGGTGAGCCCAGCCGCAATTCCGGCCTGAATCGTCTGAGCCAACTGACCGGTGAACGTGGTGAACGCATTCGCCAGCACGCCGAGGGTCGGGTTGAGCGCGGCCAGCGCACCGGTGAGTGCGTCGACGAACGCCTGCGGAGTCGGGAAGTTGGCCAGCGCCGCGTTGAACGCCGCAGCCAGGGTTCCGCCGGCGTCGACGAGAGCCTGGATGAAGTCGCCCAGCCCGGTGATCTCTCCCTGCAGCGCGAGCCTCAATTGCAGGCCCAGGTTGGCGTTGATGTTGGTGAATGCCTGCACCAGTGTGCTGAAGAATGCCGCAGGATTCGGGAACGCCGCCAGGGCTGCCTGGAAGGCTGCCGCGAGTGCACTGCCACTGTCGCGCAGTGCCGTGAGCACCGCCTGGAACATGTCGACCTTCGCTGTGATCGCGGCCTGGATGACGTTGCCCAGCGCACCGGTAAGGTCGGTGATCACGTTGGCCACGATGCCCAACGTCGGGTTGATCGCGGCGAGCGCAGCTTCGAATGCGGCCGCGAATTCAGCCGGCGTGGGGAAGCCCGCGACTGCGGCGTTGAACGCCGCAGCCAGCGCGGCACCGCCCGCGATCAGGGCATCCGCCAAAGCTTGCGCGTTCAGATTCAGGTTCAGAGCGGCGTTCAGCGCCGCCTGGATCGCCAGCCCGAGGTTGACGTCGACGTTCGCAAAGGCCTGGACCAGCGCGTTGATGAACGCTTGAGGGGTCGGGAACGCGGCAATGGCGTTGTCAACCGCGCGGGCGAGGTCGCTTCCGCCGTTCAGCAAGCCGTCGACGACAGACTGCAGAGCGGTGTTGCCAGCACCGATTCCGGTGATCAGAGTCGCCTGAAGCGCGTCACCGAACTGTGTGATCGCGGTGTCTGCCGCGCTATTGAGGGCGTTGAGTCCGCCCTTGACGCCGTTCCATCCATTGTTGATGGCTTGGATCACGTCTTCGAGTGAGGACAGTGAAACGTCGGCGAGTGCCGACATAGCGCGATCACGCACCAGATGGAGATCCGGCGGTGTCACCTGGATGGGCGCCAGCACAATCGCGCTGGCCCCGAAGACTGCCACCCCCGCGGTCAGATACGACCGAACAGCAACGTCCATGACTATCCCTTCAAAATGGCTGTGCCCCGACATGCGCGAACATACCTGAGAAGAACCTAAGTAGCCAAGTGTTTGCTCACAGTTTTTAGGCGTTGCTGGATGGTTTTACCGACAAATTCGGATCCAGTTAGCTGGATGGAAATTAACCCAAATTATTTGACGGTGCCGCATATAGCGAACCAGCAAAAAGTCATGCGTCTGCTCGCGCTGACGGCACAGCGCCGTCTCACACAGGTGCCCGGGATCGCACACGGCGCATGTAAGCACCGTTGATGAGGTCACTCAGCCAACCGCGCGCATACCCTCCCCGTACCGGACCTTGTCGGCCGACAACACCCGAAACCGTGAGCCAGGCGAAGTATCAGCAAGAACTTCAGTAACAGGAGTGACGTGGTGCATGGTTCGCTACCGCTGGCAGGGACCGGTCATGGGCGTCCAGAAAAATTCACCGCGATTCGCAGTCGCGACACGCCGCCCAGTGGGCTGCGACCACGCCTACCGCCCGCTCAGGCCGACATGATCACGCGAGCCGGTGGAGTTTGCAGACTATGGTTTGAACTCAGCCGCGACGGGGAACATCGCGGTCTACGCATTTCGACGTCAGGTAGTGGCTCGACCAGTCGTTGAGTGCACAGGTCACCCGCCTGGCGAGCGATGTCAGACAACCGGTTCGATCGGTGTTAGATATTCGCTGTAGTCGCTGATATCCGGCAGTAATCCTTGCAAAGTGAGTTAACTGACTGCCATTTATCTGCACGCCGAACTCCGGATAACCTGAGAATTTCTGAGAGGCTCTTGACGAAGTCAGAATCCGGTCAGCAAACGGCTCAACACGGGCGCCGGGTGGCTTACAGCGCGTGCGCTCCTATGGAGTGACACGGGTAATACCCACCCCGGGTTCGAATTAACCACCGTGCAGAAAGCGTTGTTCACCTGCGCACTGACGAGACCGTCAGCGACCCCGTGCCGCGGGCGCGACAAAGGCCCGGCCGCGCCTTCGGCGCAGACCGGGCCTTCCCGCGAGGGTCTACTTCGACCGCGGCAGGCTCAACACCTGCTGAGCGATGATGTTGCGCTGAATCTCCGACGTACCCCCGGCGATCGTCCCGGAGAAGCTTCGCGCGTGACGCTCGAACCAGCTGGCGAAATAGTGGTCCAGGTTGAGGTGGGCGTACGGCCCGGTGCTGGACGGATGTACCAGACCGTCGGATCCGCTTGCCGTGAGGGCATATTCGGACGCCCGCAGTTCGGCCTCGGAGCCGAACAGCTTGACCACCGACACCGAGGCCACGTCGGTTTCGCCGCGCGCAGCCTTGGCCAGACCGGAGGAACCCATCAGACGCAGCGCCTGGTAATCCATGATCATCGACGCGTACTGGTCTTTCTCCAGCGGCGTCTTCGGCTCGAAGTCGCCGATCATGTTGGCGATGCGGTCGGCGAATCCCAGCCACATCATCGTGCGCTCATGACCCAGCGATCCGTTGGCCACTCCCCAACCGCCGTTGAGCGGACCGACCAGGTTTTCGGCCGGCACCCGCACATCGGTGAAGAAGACCTCGTTGAAGTCCTTGTCGTCGATCCCGCAGATCGATGCGAACGGCCGGCAGACCACCCCGGGCAGGTCGGTCGGGATGAGCAGCACGCTGATCCCTTTGTGCTTGGGCGCATCCGGGTCGGTCCGGACGAACGTCAACAGGAAGTCGGCATCGTGGGCTCCTGAGGTCCACACCTTCTGGCCGTTCACCACGAAGTGGTCGCCGTCGCGGACGGCACGGGTGCGCAGCGACGCCAGGTCCGATCCCGCGCTCGGCTCGCTCATTCCCAGCGACGCCGTCTTCTCGCCCTTGAGCACCGGCACCGCCCACTGGTGCTTCTGCTCCTCGGATCCGAACGAAATCAGCGACGCCGCAATGATGTTCACGCCCTGCGGGTTGAAGCTGTGGTAGATCCTGCGCCGGCACAGCTCTTCGAGATGGACGAACTGCTGCAGGATCGACGCGTTACGGCCGCCGAACTCGGGGGGTTGACCGGGCAGCAGCCAGCCGTTGTCGAACAACAAGCGCTGCCAGCGGCGCGCCCACGCCGGCATGTGTGACACCGACCGGGGCCGCTCCGTGGTCTCGGCCTCGGTCGGCAGGTTCGCGTCGAGGAAGGCACTGAACTCGTCGCGGAAGGATTCGACGTCGGGATCGAATGAAAGTTGCATCTACAGTTCCCTGTACTCGTCGGCGATCACGGCCCGGTGTTCGGCGGCGCCGCCCAGCATGAGCTCGCCGGCCTTGGCGCGCTTGAGTGCGAACTGGACGTCGTTCTCCCATGTGAAGCCCATGGCGCCGAACAGCTGCAAGCCGTGGCGGAAGACCACCGACTGGCAGTCGCCGGCCGCGGCCTTGGCCATTGCCGCGGCCAGCCTGCGGCGCGGGTCGTCGGCACTGATGGTCAGCGCGGCGAAGTACGACAGGGCGCGGGCGCGTTCGATCGCGACGTGCATGTCGACGGCCTTGTGCTGTACGGCCTGGAAGGAGCCGATCGGCACGCCGAACTGGTGGCGATCCCGCACGTGCTGCAGAGCGAGGTCCAGGATCCGCTGGCACGCACCGACCGTCGTGATCGCTATGCCGGTCAGCGCGACGTGGCGGGCCCGCTCAGGGTCGGCGTGTACCCGGTCGTCGTCGGACACCACAACACCGGGGAAGGTCAGGTCGGCGACGTGCATCACCGGGTCGAACACCGGCACCCGGGTGGCCGTGGCGACGGAAGCGTCGACGAGGAACACACCGGCGTCGGTCACCACGGCGAGCTTCTGCGCCCGATCTCCGTCGAGGACGTATCGCGAGGTTCCGGTGAGCACCCAGCCGTCGGCGTCGCGATGAGCGGTGACGCCCGAGTAGACCGCGGTGCCCGCGCACTGCGGGTCGTACCGGTCACCGGCAAGCGGCGCGAACTGGGTGAGGGTGGCCAGGAACGGCGTCGGGTCGGTGGCACGACCGAACTCCTCCAGCACGATCGCCAATTCGACCGCGTTCTCCGGCTCGGCCAGCTCGGTCCAACCCGCTTCCATGTACGACTCCCACAGCGGAGTCGGGTCGACCCCGTCCTCGGCGATCCCGCGGATCAGCGAGGCCGGGCACTGCTTGGCCACCGCGTCGCGCACGGTGTCCTGCCACAACCGCTGATCAGCATCGAATTCCAGTAGCACTCGCTGCCTCCTGCCCGAATGGGAACCCGTTGAATGGAAATCTAATTCTCCATTCATGCGCCATAGGTTCTCCTAAGACGGTATCGCACTCTACCGGCTGATTTGCTTGCTGCCTACGGTCGGTTGAGGCAGAGTGGTAACGAGGTTCTACTCTCAATCGTGAGAACAGTATTCTTGCCGTTGAAGAACTCGGATTTACACGAAGACGGACCACCGGAAGGCGGTTGTGGTGATAGAGCACCGCGACGGGACGACGACTCCCGTCATCGACGCGAGCGTGCACATCTTCTTCGGGTCCACCCCTGAGTTGCGCGGTGTGATGCGGGAACCGTTCAAGAGCCGCGGTTTCCCCGACTACGAGATGGACTGGTACGGCGCACCCGGCGGCGAATACCTCGAGGGAACCCGCGGGCCGGACCGCCAATACCCGGGATCCGATCCGGCCTTCGTCGCCCAGCAGCTGTTCGGCGATCGCGGGGTCGACGTCGCCGTGCTGCATCCGATGGGCCGCGGCATCATGCCCGACCGACACCTGGGCACCGCGATTCTGGCCGCCCACAACGAGATGCTGGTGTCGCGCTGGCTTGACCATCCCGAATTCGGTGAGCGCTTCCGCGGGACGATCCGGGTCAACCCCGACGACATCCGCGGTGCACTGCGCGAAATCGACAAGTACAAGGACCACCCGAGGGTCGTCCAGATCGGGATCCCGCTGCAATCCCGCGAGCTGTATGGCAAGCCGCAGTTCTGGGACCTGTGGCAAGCGGCCGTGGACGCCGGACTGCCGGTGGCCACCCACATCGAGACCGGTGAGGGCATTGCCTATCCGCCGACCCCGTCCGGACACACCCGGACCTACGAGCAGTACCTGGGCTTCATGTCGCTGAACTACATCTACCACCTGATGAACCTCATCGCGGAGGGTGTCTTCGAGCGGTGGCGCGACCTGAAGTTCGTCTTCGCCGACGGCGCCGGCGACATGATGACGCCGTTCATGTGGCGGATGGACTGCTTCGGACGGCCGCACCTGGAGCAGACCCCGTGGGCGCCGAAGATGCCCAGCGACTACCTACCCGGGCACGTTCACTTCATCCACAACAGCCTCGACGGGCCCGGTGACGCCGACTTCGCCGACGAATGGTTGTCCTTCACCGGCAAGGAGGACATGGTCATGTTCGGCTCGAGTTATCCGCACTGGCATTGCGGCGACGTCCTGGCTCTGCCCGCCGCGTGGACCGCCGAACAGCGGGAGAAGGTGTGCTGGCGCAACGCCGCGGCGCTCTACGGCATAGACATCCCGGCCGGCGTCGGAACACACTAAGTCACAGGTGAGCTAAGGAGACCACGATGACTCTGACCCACAGCCAGGAGCGAGTCGCCCCCGCCGAACGCGTCGCGGTCCGGTGCGTCGACTCCGATGTCCACCCGGTGCCCAAGCGCGGGGTGCTCCAGGAGTACATCCCTGAGCCGATCCGCACCAAGTACTTCAAGAACCACCGGGTTGGCGAGACGATCTACTACGACGCACCCGACTATGCGCACGCCTACGCGATGCGGGTGGACACCTTCCCCGATGACGGCGAGTTCGCCTGCAGCGACCCCGATCTCGCGCTCAAACAGGCGGTGATGGAGGCTGGCGCCGACATCTGCATCCTGGAGCCCGCGCATGCACCGTGCCGGATCCCGGAAGCGACCGCTGCCCTGTCGTACGCGCACAACAGCTGGCAGGTCGAGCACTGGCTCGACAGCAGGACCAACTGGCACGAGCGCTGGCGCGGCTCGATCTGTGTGGCTATCGAAGACCCCGAAGGTGGCGCCCGCGAGATCGAGAAGTGGGCCGAACACCCGTATATGGCCCAAGTCATGATCAAGGCGGAACCGCGGCCGTCCTGGGGTGACCCCAAGTACGACCCGATCTGGGCGGCGGCCACCAAGGCCAACAAGCCGGTCAGCTGCCATCTCTCGCGGGGCTTCTACGAGACCCTGCCGATTCCCCCGGTCGGCTTCCCCAGCTACAACCACGATTTCATGGTCAGCTACTCGCTGCTCGCCGCCAACCAGGTGATGAGCATGATCTTCGATGGACTGTTCGACCGCTTCCCCACCCTGCGAATCGTGTTCGTGGAGCACGCTTTCAGCTGGATCCTGCCACTGATGTGGCGGATGGACGCCATCTATGAGGCCCGCAAGTCCTGGCTGGACATCAAGCGCAAGCCGAGCGAGTACGTCAAGGACCACATCAAATTCACCACCCAACCGCTGGACTACCCGGAGGACAAGACCGAACTGCTGCGGGCCTTCGAGTGGATGGAATGCGAGAAGATCCTGCTGTTTTCGTCCGATTACCCGCACTGGACCTATGACGACCCGCGCTGGCTGGTGAAGCACCTTCCCGAGCACGCGCGGGAAGCGGTGATGTTCCGCAACGGCATCGAGACGTACGGCCTGCCGGACACCGTCCCGGCCCTCGAGGGTCAGACGCGGGTGTTCTGAGCACATGGCAGAACAGAAGCAGCCCCGCCTGGCGCAGGGCCGAGAGCACGTGGTCGCAACGGTGGACGAAATCCCGCCCGGCACACACAAATTGGTGCCGATCGGCCGCCACGGTGTCGGCGTGTACAACGTCAACGGCACGTTCTACGCCATCGCCAACTACTGCCCACACGAGGGCGGCCCACTCTGTTCGGGACGCCCGCGTGGCCGCAACATCGTCGATGAGAGCGTGCCCGGCGACGCCGTGATGGTCCGCGACCTGGAGTACATCTATTGCCCCTGGCACCAGTGGGGTTTCGAGCTGGCGACCGGAACCACGGCGGTCAAGCCGGAGTGGAGTATCCGCACCTACCCGGTACGCGTGGTGGGCGACGACGTTCTGGTGATGGCATGAGCGACGCTTGCGGAGCGAATCAACAGCGGACATGCGGCACCCGAGCCTGCGAGGGGGCCGCATGAGCACCCCGACGACGACCGGTCCGCAGTTGCGCGATGGCGAGCAGGTCCTGGAGATCAACGGCGGCAACGTCGTCTACGAAATCCTCGGCGAAACAGGCGATTTCATCGCCCTGACGCCGGGCGGACGGTACAGCAAGGACATCGAGGGCCTGCGTCCGCTGGCCGAGGAATTGGTCAAGGGCGGCTACCGCGTGCTGCTGTGGGACCGACCCAACTGCGGGAAATCCGACCTGCAGTTCTACGGGCAGAGTGAATCCCACATGCGCGCCGAGACCTTGCACGGGCTGATCACCGGGCTGGGCATCGGGCCGTGCATCATCGCCGGCGGCTCGGGCGGCGCCCGGGATTCGATCCTGACGACAATCCTCTACCCCGAGATCGCCACCAAACTGGTGACGTGGAATATCGTCGGCGGCGTTTACGGCAGCTTCGTGCTGGGCTCCTACTACCTGGTGCCGAGCATTCTCGCGGTGCGCGGTCTCGGAATCAAAGGCCTTCTGCACGTTGACGAATGGAAGGAGCGCATCGCCGAGAACCCGGCCAACAAGGACCGGATCCTGGCGATGGATCCCGACGAGTTTCTCCGCGTCATGCTGCGCTGGCTCAATGCGTTCGTGCCCAAACCCGGTCAGGCGATCCCCGGTGTCGACGACGAGTTCTTCGGCGACATCAAGGTGCCCACGCTCATCATCCGCGGCGGGGAAAACGACTGGGACCACCCCAAGCGGACCTCACTCGAGGTGAACTGCCTCATCAAGGGCTCGACGCTGATCGACCCGCCGTGGCCCGAGGACGCCTGGGAGCGAGCCGGCGAGGACCGGGCATCCGGAAAGGTCAAGCACTTCAACATGTTCGACACCTGGGTGCAGGCGGCCCCGGCCATCCTGGACTTCCTCGGCCGATGAGCATCCGGCTGAACTCAGACCAGATGGATGTGGACCTCAGAGTTGGTGGAGGCCTCCAGAGCGGTGTGCACCCGGCTCTCGGGGATGCGCGCCATGTCGGCCTTGCTCAACGTGACGTGAAGGATGTCGTACCCGTCGTCACCTTCCGTGCGGACGATCTCGCCGCGCAGGCCGAAGCCGGCCAGCACACCGTGGGCGTCTTCGTCGGTGCCGCGGCTGACGTAGGTCACCACACCAATCACCGGCTCGGTGCCGAACGCCTTGGCGCACAAGGTGACTCCGATGCGGGTGAGCTCGTCGACCGCGGTGTTGCTAATCAGCAGTTCGGCTTCGCGGCGGCCACGCGGCATCGCGGCCAGGTTGTTGTCCACCACGGTCACGCCGCCGTCGTCGGCCAGCGCGCGCAGCGTCGCCACGCCCTCGGTGAGCTGCGCCGGGGTCAGCTCACCGGACGGGTCGACATCGACACGCACCACCGCCGTTCTCATGTGCGTCAGCCTAGCGACCACGTGCCGGGTACCCGAATCAGAAGAGGTGACCGATGAATGCGACCGCCCCCGCGGGCACGGCCCTGACCGCCGCCACCGCCCCGGGCTGCACCCCCCGGTTGTTGCGCTTGCCGGCGACGGTGGAGACCTACAGCGCGTACGCGACCGCAGGTGGATACGCGCCGCTGGACAATGCGGAGACCCTGCTCGCCGACGTGGAGAGCTCCGGCTTGCTCGGCCGCGGCGGTGCCGCCTTCCCACTCGCGGTCAAGTTGCGGACGGTCCGTGCGGCGCACCTTCGCGGCCACGACACCGTGGTCCTGGCCAACGGCGAGGAAGGCGAACCCGCATCGGTCAAGGACCGCTGGTTGCTCCGCCACCGTCCGCATTTAGTGATCGACGGTGTACGCCTGGCCGCCCGGTTGGTCGGTGCTCAGCGGGCCTTCGTGTACGTCTCGGACCTGGATGCGGCGCGTGCCGTCGACACCGCGCTGAGCGAGGTCGGTTTCGATACCCTTGGCGGCCTACAGATTTCGATCGTCACGGTGGACCCCGGGTACGTAGCCGGGGAAGAGACCGCCGCGGTGCGGGCGGTCAACGGCGGACCGGCCAAGCCCACCGACAAGCCGCCGCGGCCGTTCCAGCACGGCGTCGCCGGGCACCCGACCCTGGTGAGCAATGTCGAGACCTTGGCGAATCTGCCGTATCTGCAGCGCAATGGAGCCGCGGCGTTCCGCTCGGCCGGCACCGCGGGGTCGCCGGGCACCTTCCTGATGACGATCACCGGCGCGGGCCGGCCACCGGCCCTCTACGAGGTGCCGCACGGTATGCCGTTCACGGATCTGCTCGACCTGCACGGTGTTTCGCCGGATTCGGTACAGGGTGTGCTGATGGGCGGGTACTTCGCGGGCCTGCTGAACCGCGACGTGCTGGGGACCACGCTGGACCACGAGACGTTCCGGGAATTGGGTTGCGGCCTGGGGTGCGGCGCGGTCGCGATTCTGACCGACGACTGCCCGGTGGCGGTGGCGGCGTCCGTGCTGGCCTACTTTGATCGCGAGAACGCCGGACAGTGCGGGTCGTGCTTCAACGGCACGGCGGCAATGGCCGCGGCCGCGGGTGCCTTGCGCGACGGTGCCGCGACCGCCGAAGACGTCGCTCGTCTGGAGCGGTGGTCGGTCGTGCTTCGCGGCCGGGGTGCCTGCGCCACCCTCGACGGGGCGGCCAATGTGGCGAGCAGCCTGCTCAAGCACTTCCCCGCGATCGTCGAACAGCATCTCGCCGGCGCCTGTGATCCGTGCGGGGCGGGTCGATTCAGTGCCCAGCGACCCTACGAAGTGGAGGCGGTGACGCAGACGTGAGCGGCGAGATGCGAATTCGGTTGGACCGGACGCTCTGTGACGGATTCGGCGTCTGCGCCAAGCACGCGCCGAAGCACTTCTCCCTCGACGACTGGGGCTATGCGTCGCTGATCGGTGACGGCACAGTGAGCGAGGCCGACCGTGACGACGTCTTGCGCGCCCTGTTCGACTGCCCGGTGCACGCGATCATCGAGATGAGCGACAACGAATTCGACGGCGAGGCGCGGCCGGTGACCACACCGGCGACCGACGATTCGCCGGTCTTCGAGGCCCGCTGGGGCTTCGCCCAGTGACCCGCGCTCCCCTGCCCCAGGTCACCGACGAGAACGAGTTCTTCTGGACCTCCGGCGCCGACGGCACGCTGCGCATCCAGGGATGCCAGAGCTGCAACTCGCTGATCCACCCGCCGCAACCGGTATGCCGGTACTGCGGAAGCCACGACCTGAAGGCCCGGCCGGTCAGCGGTAGGGCGGTGCTGTCGGCGTTCACGGTCAACGAGCGCTTCAGCATTCCGGGTCTACCCGCGCCGTACGTGGTGGCCCAGGTGGCGATCGTCGAGGATCCCCGAGTTCGGTTGACCACCAACATCATCGACGCCGACCCTGCCGATCTGGAACAGGGCCAGCTCGTGGAGGTCGTCTTCGAAGAGAACGACGACGTCTATCTGCCGCTGTTCCGTCCGGTGAGTCCCAGAGAGATCGCCGAACAACCCGCCGACGAGATCGCCCCGCAGGACTTCGCGCGACACATCCGCCCGCCGCTGACCGCGACCAAGTTCGAAGAGCGGTCGGCGATCACCGGGATCGGCGCATCGCGGCTCGGCCGCCGGTTGATGGTCAACCCGCTGTCGTTGACCATCGAGGCCTGCGAAGCGGCCGTGGCCGATGCCGGCCTGACGTTCGCCGACATCGACGGGATGTCCACCTACCCCGGCTTGGACATCGCAGGAATGGGCGAAGGTGGCGTCACAGCCTTGGAGGGCGCACTGGGGTTGCGACCCACCTGGATCAACGGCGGGATGGACACTTTCGGGCCGGGCGGCTCGATCATCGCGGCGATGATGGCCGTCGCCACCGGGATGGCCCGGCACGTGTTGTGCTTCCGCACCCTGTGGGAGTCGACGTTCCAGGAGCTGCTCAAGCAGGGCAAGATGGCCCCGCCCGGCGGTGCGCGCACCAGCAGCTGGCAGATGCCGTTCGGCGCCACCTCGGCCGCACACACGTTGGCGCTCAACGCCCAGCGGCACTTCGCCCGGTACGGCACCACCCGCGAGACACTGGGCTGGATCGCGATCAACCAGCGGGCCAACGCCGCGCTGAACCCGACCGCCATCTACCGCGACCCGATGACGATGGACGACTATCTGTCGGCACGGCCGATCACCACGCCGTTCGGGCTGTACGACTGCGACGTGCCCTGTGACGGCGCGGTCGCGGTGATCGTCTCCGCGGTGGAGGCCGCGAGGGACATGCCCAAGCCCCCGGTGTTGTTCGAGGCGGTCGGCACCCAGATCGTGGAACGCACCGACTGGGACCAGACCACACTGACTCACGAGCCGCAGGTGCTGGGTCAGTCGGCGCATCTGTGGACGCGAACCTCGCTGCGGCCTAAGGACGTCGACGTCGCTGAGCTGTACGACGGGTTCACCTTCAACTGCCTGTCGTGGCTCGAGGCGCTCGGATTCTGCGGGATCGGCGAGGCAAAGGACTTCCTGGACGGCGGCACCAACATCGCCCGCGATGGGCTGCTGCCGCTGAACACCCACGGCGGTCAGCTCTCCCATGGCCGCACCCATGGCATGGGACTGATCCACGAAGCCGTCAGCCAGCTGCGTGGTGAAGCCGGCGACCGGCAGGTCGACGGCGCCAAGGTCGCCGTGGCCAGTAGCGGCGGACTGACACCGAGTGGGGTGCTGCTCATGCGGGTCGACAGATGACGGCTCCCGTGCGCCGGATGGTCCCCGTCGACGGGATCCCGATGTCGGGTCTGTTCGCCGAGGCGGCCGATCCGCGGGGAGTGATCATCGCGCTGCACGGCGGCGCGTCGTCGGCGGCCTACTTCGACTGCCCCAACCACCCGGAGCTGTCCTTCCTACGCGCATGCGCCGCAGCGGGTTTCAGCGCGGTGGCACTCGACCGGCCGGGTTACGGGGCGTCGGCGCCGTACTCGGATGCGATGTGGGAGCCGCAGCGCCGGGTCGATCTGGCCTACGGCGCCGCCGACGCCATGCTCGGCAAGCGGGAGCGCGGAGCCGGACTGTTCATCCTGGCGCATTCCAACGGCTGCGAACTCGCGCTGCGGATGGCCGTCGCCGAACGCGGACGAGATCTGTTGGGCCTCGAGCTGGCCGGCACCGGATTGCGCCAATACCCGGCCGCCAGAGCCATTCTCAAGCAGGCCACTCCGACTCACCGGCCGGCGGGCCTGCGTGAGCTGATCTGGGCACCTGAAGAGCTCTACCCCGACGACGTCATCAACGCCGTCGGATCCGGCGGCGCCCCACCGCAAGAGGCTGAGATATCGGCCAACTGGGCCGGGCGTGATTTTCCGGCACTTGCCGGCGGCGTCACCGCGCCTGTTCGCTTCACCGCGGCCGAGCACGAGCGGGTGTGGGATTCGACGCCCGAGGCATTGGCCGATATCGCCGCGGCGTTCGCCAAGTCGCCGCGCGTGGAAATCCACCACCAGAACAACGCCGGCCACAATCTGAGCCTGAGTTTGGCTGCCGCGCAATATCACTCGAGTGTTTTGTCCTTCGTCGAGCAATGCATCACCGCTGATGTGAACAGAGAGGCTGGCTAATGCGAGTCGGATTCATCGGACTGGGCAGCCAGGGCGGCCCCATGGCACGACGGATCGTCGAAGGCGGCTATCCGCTCACACTGTGGGCGCGGCGCGAGGCATCGGTGGAACCGTTCGCGGACACCGCGGCCACGGTGGCCGCCTCGCCGCGGGAACTGGCGGAGGGCAGCGACCTCGTGTGCCTGTGTGTGGTCGGTGATGCCGACGTGCTCGAAGTGGCCACCGGCGAGGACGGTGTGCTGTCCGGGCTGCAGCCCGGTGGCATCATCGCGGTGCACGCCACCGTGCATCCGGACACCTGCCGCCAGCTGGCCGAACAGGCCGCCGCCCAGGGTGTCTCGGTGATCGATGCACCGGTCAGCGGCGGCGGACCGGCCGCCGAAGAAGGAAAGCTTCTGGTGATGGTCGGCGGTGACGAGGCCGTCGTGGAGAAGGTCCGTCCGGTGTTCGCCACATACGCCGACCCGATCGTGCACCTGGGTGATGTCGGTTCCGGGCAGGTCACCAAGCTGCTGAACAACCTGTTGTTCACCGCGAACATCGCGACCGCCAAGACCGCCCTGGATCTCGGTGCGGCACTGGGGATTGCGCCGGAGAACCTGTCCGAGGTGATCACCCGCGGGTCGGCCAACAGTTTCGCGCTGGGCAGCGTCGCCCGCTTCGGCGGCAGCCTCGACATTCTCAAGCAGGTCGCTGCGGGACTGCTGCACAAGGACGTCAGCCTGATCGCGGGCATTGCCGATAAGGCCGGCGCTCAACCCGGCGCGGTGCTCGACGCCGCTGACGCCGCCCTGAGGTTGATGGACAACCCACGGTGAAAGTCGGCTTCATCGGCGCGGGCCGAATGGGCGCACCGATGGTGCGCCGACTGGCCGACGCCGGACATGAAGTCACCGCACTGGGGCGAACCCCCGAAAAGCTCGCTGCAGCAGAGGAATTGGGCGCAACTGCGGTCGAGACGCCAGCCGAACTGGCCCGCGACGCCGACGCGGTGATCGTCTGCGTGTTCACCGACGAGCAGGTGCGCCAGATCGTGCTGACCGACGATCTGCTGGGTGCCATGCGGCCCGACTCGACGCTGATCCTGCACACGACGGGCAACCCGCGCACCGCCGAGACGATCGCCGCGAAGGCGGCCGACGCGGGCATCAGCGTGCTCGACGCACCGGTGAGCGGCGGACCGCATGACATCGCCGCCGGCACCGTGACGGTGTTCGTCGGCGGCGACGACGACGCGCTGACGCAGGCCCGTCCGCTGCTGTCCAGTTATGCCAACCCGGTGCTGCACGTCGGGCCGACCGGCTCCGGTCAACGAGTCAAGCTCGTCAACAACACGTTGTTCGCCGCGCAGATCGGCATCGTGGCCGAAGCCGTCGACCTGGGCCGTCGCCTCGGTGTCGACGAAGCCACCCTGCTGAGCGCGCTCCCCCACGGCAGCGGAACCAGCCGGGCATTGGACTCGATCGCCCGCGTTGGGTCGGCAGCCGGATTCATCGGCGCCGTCGGCGAATTCATCGGCAAAGACGTGGCCGTCGTCCGCGCCACGGCAGCCGATCTGGACACCGACCTGGGGCTGCTCGGCGACGTCGTCAACGCCGCCCTCTCGAGCGCGAAAGATTAGGTGATTTAGCCATTTTCCGCTCTCCCGTCCGCCCCACTGTTAGCGTTACAATCAACCAACCTTCCGTAACGCTTATAGCCCAGCACTCGCCTCGGAGGAGAACGCAATGACTCAGGCCGAACTCGTCTTCGATCCGTTCTCGCAGGAGTACTTCGAGAATCCGTTCGACATCTACGAGCGCATGCGGGCAGAGGCTCCGCTGTACTACGACGCGAAAGAGGATTTCTACGCGATCTCCCGCCACGAGGACGTCGCGGCGGCGTTGAAGGACCACGAGAGCTTCTCGTCGACCCGCGGCTGCGACCTGGCCATGGTGAAGAGCGACGAGCCGCCGCAGAAATCGATCATCTTCATGGATCCGCCCGAGCACCGGCACATGCGCAGCCTGCTGAACAAGGCCTTCACCCCGCGCGCGGTGCAGTCCCAGCGCGAGGTGGTCATCGAACTGGTCGACAAATACCTGGCCGCGGCGAACCCGGACAAGTTCGACGTGGTCCAGGACTTCTCGGGGCCGTTCCCGGTCGAGGTCATCACCCGAATGGCCGGCGTTCCGGAGGAATACCGCCAGCAGGTCCGGCACTGGATCGACACCAGCCTGTCCCGCGAACCCGGGCAGATCGGCACCAGCGAAGCCGGCATGCAGGCCAATATCGACACCGCCATCTACTACTACGGGCTGGTGCAGGAACGGCGGGAGAACCCGCAGGACGACATGATCAGCCGCCTGATCGCCGCCGAGATCCCCGACGACGACGGCAATCTGCGCCGTCTCGATGACATCGAGATCTGTGGTTTTGCAACGCTTCTCGGTGGTGCCGGCGCCGAGACCGTGACGAAGCTGATGGGCACCGCCGCGGTCAACTTCGCCCGCTTCCCCGAGCAGTGGCAGAAGCTGCTCGACGACCGCAGCAAGATCCCGGCCGCGGTCGAGGAACTGCTGCGGTATGAAGGCCCGGTGCAGTACAACGTGCGCTACACGCTGCGCGACACCGAAGTACCCAGCGGGAAGATCCCGGCAGGTAAGCCGGTGTTCCTCCTTCTGGCGTCAGCGAATCGGGACTCGGCCGCGTTCACCGACGCCGACACCTTCGACATCGACCGCGATCGCACCGAAGCCCAGAACCTGGGTCTGGGCTACGGCATCCACAGCTGCCTCGGCGCCGCCCTGGCCCGCATGGAGAGCGCGATCGCCCTGGAGAAGTTGCTCGACTTCATGCCGCGTTATGAGGTTCAGTGGGACGGCTTGCGGCGGGTACAGATGCAGAATGTGGCCGGCTTTTCCCATGTACCGGTGAAGGTGCTGCGATGACGAAGAAGATTGAAGTGGACTTCGGCCTGTGTGAGGCCAACGCGATCTGCATGGGGATCATCCCCGAGGTGTTCCAGGTCGACGACCAGGATTATCTGCACGTCCTCACCGACGAGGTGACCCCGGAGAACGAGGCGCAGGTCCGCGACGCGGTGCGCCAGTGCCCGCGGCAGGCCATCTCCATCAAGGAGTAGCAGGCCGCAAAGCTGCGTCTCAGCCGGCCGGGACCAGGTCGGCGCCGATCGGCGGGCAGGTCATCGCACCGCTGCGGAAGGTCTCAGTCGCCGCGACTGCCACATCGTCGATGGCGGCGGCGGCCAGTGCCTGTGCCTTGAACACGCGTGCCGCCGAGCTCAGCCGGTGCTCGACCGAGTCGACATTGCGGTCGAGATCGCTCGGCTGGGCGTCACCCCACAGCGCGACCTCGGTCATGCCGTAATCCAGCGCGCGCAGGACACCTTCGCGGACCCGGGCGTCGGCGTCGACCAGATCGGCGGCCACCGCCAGTGCCTGCGGGTGCGGCTGATCGTCACCGGCCGCGATCATCGACTCGAAGTCGGAGGTCTGGGCGCCCAGGATCGTCAGCGGGCGGGTGTCGCCCGGCTGTGGGAGCAGCACGTTGACGTCCCAGCCCGCCATCACCCGATCGAAGATCCAACCGCCGGCGTGCTGCACCGCCTCGGCGACGCTGGGCGCGACGATGTCGAGCCGGTATCTCATGATCCGGCGGCCGGCATCAGCTGGCTCGCCAGCGACCTGGAGTACTCCCGGAACACATCGATCAGCGGTATCGACGGGTCGAGTAGCCATGAGGTCTCCATTCCGTTCACAAATGCCAGGATTTCCACGGCCTTCCGGGCCGGGTTCACGTCTGTTCGATATCGGCCGTCGGCCTGACCGCTGCGGATCCGGTCGGCAATGATGTCGACCGCCTGCCGATAGCGGTCCACCAGCCGGTCGTGCAGCGGGGCATCCGGTGCGATGTTCTCCACCATCAGCACCGCGAAGGTGCCGACGAGCTGGGGTGAGCGGTCGAACCGGTCGGCGGCGTTGGCGATGCCCTCGACCAGATCGCCGGTCAGATAGTCGGCGTGTTCGCTGTCGTCGGCATCGCGGGCGTCGAGCACTGCGTGCAGCAGTTGCTCCTTGGATTCGAAGTGGTGCAGCAGCCCTGCCGCGGTGACACCGGCCTCCTTGGCGATCTGCGCGAGGGTGGTGTTACGCCAGCCGTTGCGGGCCAGCAGCCGCTGCGCGACATCGAGAATGCGCTGCTTACGATCCTCGCCCTTGGCGAGAAGAGTGGCGTAGGGGCGGTGATGAGCGCTTGCGCGAAGAGCCGACGTATCGGGCGTTGTCACCGCACTCCCTTCCGCCAGACCAACCTAGTGAACACACAGTAGGTTGGTTTGGACCGATGTGACAAGGGTCTCAGCGGAAAAAGTTTGAAGTGATCGGATCGCTTATTCGCGGGTTCCAGATCGAGGTGTCGACGGGCTGCTACAGCCCCAGCGACTTGGCGATGATCACCTTCATCACCTCGCTGGTTCCGGCGTAGATCCGAGCCACGCGAGCATCGGTGTACAGCCGGGCGATCGGATACTCCATCATGTAGCCGTAGCCGCCGAAGAGCTGCAGGCAGCGATCGATCACCCGCTGCTGCATCTCGGTGCAGAACAGCTTGACCCGTGCCGCATCGGCGCCGCTGAGCTCACCCTCGACGTGCAGGCTCACTGCCCGGTCGAGCATGGCCTGGGCGGCCTCCACCTCCGTCGAGCAGGCAGCGAGTTCGAACTTGGTGTTCTGAAATGAGGCGACGGGCGTGCCGAACGCCTTGCGGCTCTGCGTGTAGTCGATGGCCGCGGCGATCGCCGAGCGGGCCTGGGCGACGGAACCGACCGCGACGGTGAGCCGTTCCTGCGCGAGGTTGTGCCCCAGGTAGCTGAAGGCCTGGCCCTCCTCCCCCAGCACGTTGGCGGCAGGCACCCGCACGTCGACGAACGACAGCTCCGCGGTGTCCTGCACCTTGCAGCCCATCTTCTCGAGTTCCCGGCCGCGGGTGAAGCCCGGCATCCCGTCCTCGACGACCAGCAGAGTCAGTCCTGCGCGACGGTTGTCGGGATCGGTGGAGGTGCGCGCCACCACGACCACCAGATCGGCCTGCATGCCACCGGTGATGAAAGTCTTTGCGCCGTTGACGATGTAGTCGTCACCGTCGCGCACCGCGGTCGTGCGCACCCCCGCCAGATCCGAGCCGGTGCCCGGCTCGGTCATCGCGACCGCGGTCAGCAGTGTCCCGGCCGCGAGCCCCGGGAACCAGCGGGCGCGCTGTTCGTCGTTCGCGTAGTGCAGGAAGTACGGCAGGATCACCTCGAGCTGGGTGCGCACCGTCGACAGCGTCACCAGGGCGCGGGCCGCCTCTTCCTGCAGCACCACGTTGTAGCGGTAGTCGTCCTGCCCGCCACCGCCGTACTCCTCGGGCAGGGTGATCCCCATGATCCCGGTTTCGCCCAGTTTGGCGAACGTCTCGCGCGGCATCCGGCCCGCCTTCTCCCACTGCGGGTAGGCGGGCACGACCTCCTTCTCGATGAAGTCGCGAGCGAGTTCGCGGAATGCCTCGTGATCTTCGGTGAACAGATCGCGGCGCATCACACGCCGATCAGCTCGACGACGGTGGCGTTGGCGGTGCCGCCGCCCTCACACATCGTCTGCAGTCCGTAACGAATTCCGTTGTCGCGCATGTGGTACAGCATGCGGGTCATGAGCACCGCCCCCGAGCCTCCCAGGGGGTGGCCCAGCGCGATCGCGCCACCGAGCGGGTTCAGCCGATCGGCCTTGGCACCCAGATCGGCCTGCCAGGCCATCGGCACCGGTGCGAACGCCTCGTTGACCTCGAAGACGCCGATGTCGTCGATGCCGAGGCCGGTCTTGGCCAGCACCTTCTCGGTTGCCGGAATCGGGCCCGTCAGCATCATCACCGGGTTGGCGCCGGCAACGGCACCGGCGACATACCGCGCCAATGGCCGCCATCCTTGTGCCGCAGCGTATTCCGCGGTGGTCACCAGCAGCGCGGCGGCGCCGTCGGAGATCTGCGAGGAGTTGCCCGCGTGGATGACACCGTCCTCGGTGAACGCCGGCTTGAGGGCGGCCAGCTTCTCGACGGTAGTGCCGCGGCGGATGCCCTCGTCGGCGCTGACCACACCGCCCTCGGTGGTGATGGGGACGATCTGATCGTCGAACGCCCCGCGATCCTGTGCGGCCGCGGCGAGTTCGTGACTGCGCGCGGAGAACTCGTCGAGGGCGGTGCGCGAGAATCCCCACTTCTCGGCGATCATCTCCGCCGAGATGCCCTGATTGAACGAGAAGTCGTCGTAACGCGCGAGCACTTTGGGGCCGTAGGGCATTCCGGTCGCGCGCGCCGACCCGAGCGGAACCCGGCTCATCACCTCGACACCGCCGGCTACCACCACGTCCTGCTGGCCGGACATCACCGCCTGCGCGGCGAAATCCAGTGCCTGCTGGCTGGATCCGCAGGCCCGGTTCACGGTGGTTCCCGGAATGGATTCCGGCCAGCCGGCGGCGAGCACGGAGAACCGGCCGATATTGCTCGATTGATCACCGACTTGGGACACGCAGCCCCACACCACGTCGTCGACCGTCGCCGGGTCCAGGCCGGTGCGCTCGGCGAGCGCATTCAACACCAATCCCGACAGGTCGGCAGCGTGCATGCCGGACAGTCCGCCGTTTCGCTTGCCGACCGGAGTGCGCACCGCCTCGACGATCACCGTTTCCCGCATGGCTGCTCCTGCTCCTTAGTTCTGAAATCTGTTCATGCGACGGCACCCTGCTCGCGCAGGATGCCGATCTCGTTGTCCGACAAGCCCAATTCGGCCAGCAGCGCATCGGTGTGCTCACCGAGACCGGGCACCGGACCCATCGGCTGCTCATAGTCCTCGATGATCGGCGGCGGCAGGATGGCCTGGATCGGGCCGGCTGTGGTCTGCACGGTCCGCCAGCGGTCCCGATCGGACAACTGCGGGTGAGCCAGCACCTCGCTGGGCAGATTGTAGCGGGCATTACCGATGCCCGCAGCGTCGGCGGTCTTCTGGATATGCGCGAGATCGTGCCGGGCACACCAGCTTTGGATGGCCTCGTTGAGTTCTTCGCGGTGGCTGCAGCGATCGGAGTTGGTGGCGTACCGCGGGTCGTCGGCCAGGTCGGGCCGCTCGATGATGTCGCGCGCGAGCCGTTGCCACTCGCGATCGTTGGTGGTGCCGAGCACCACCGTCTGATTGTCGGCGGTCGAGAAGGAGCCGTACGGCGCGACCGCCGGGGAGTTCATTCCCAGCGGCTGCTGGTCGATTCCGGAATGCTGAGCGTAGGTCAGCGGATAGCCCATCAGGTCCATCATGGTGTCGAACAGGCTGACGTTCACCGCCGCGCCGCGCCGCTCCCGGCTGTCGCGGGATAGCAACAGCGCCATGATCGACAACGCCGAGTACAGCCCGGTGGAGATGTCGGCGATCGGTGGGCCCGGCTTGGCCGGCATGCCCGGATAGCCGGTGACCGCGCAGGATCCGGACTCCGACTGCGCCAACAAGTCGTAGGCGCGCTTGTTCGACAGCGGGCCGCCCGTCCCGTAACCGTCGATCTCGACGGCGATCACGTCTGGGTGCCGTTCGCGCAGCTGGTCGGGTGAAATACCCAGTCGCGCAGTTGATCCCGGTGCGAGATTGGACACCAGAGCGTCGGCGCGATCGAGCAACCGGTGCAGGATCTCCAGCCCCTGCGCCGATTTGAGGTCCAGTGCGATCGATTCCTTGTTGCGGTTGGCCCACACGAAATGCGCCGCGAGGCCACCCGGGCCGTTGACGACGTCGTCGTAATGGCGGGCGAAGTCGCCGCCGGCCGGGTTCTCGACCTTGATCACTCGGGCGCCGAAGTCGGCCAGGACGCGCGTGCACATCGGTGCCGCGACGGCCTGCTCCAACGCCACGACAGTGATACCGGCCAGCGGTGCTGCCGGTCCTTGCGCAGAAGTCATCAGATCACCATACGGTCGGCCACAGCGCGAGCCACTAGTAGCTCTTGGGCAGGCCGAGCACGTTCGCGCCGAGGAAGTTCAGAATCATCTCCTGGCTGACCGGCGCGATCTTCATCAGGCGCGACTCCCGGAAGAAGCGGGAGATGTGGTACTCCTCGGAATAGCCCATGCCGCCGTGGGTCTGCAGCGCACGGTCGGCCGCTGCGAACCCGGCATCCGCGCACAGGTACTTGGCCATATTGGCTTCCCGTCCGCACGACTTGCCGTTGTCGTAGAGCCAGGTCGCCTTGCGCAGGATCAGTTCGGCGGCGTCGAGGCGCGCCAGCGAGTCCGCCAGCGGGAACTGGATGCCCTGGTTCATCCCGATCGGCCGGTCGAACACCACCCGCTCGTTGGCATACTTGACCGCTCGGTCCAGCGCCACCCGGCCGATGCCCAGGGCCTCGGCGGCGATCAGCATCCGCTCCGGGTTGAGTCCGTGCAGGATGTACGAGAAGCCCTTGCCCTCTTCGCCGATGCGGTCGGACACCGGGATCCGCAGATCGTCGATGAACACCTCGTTGGAGCTGACGGCGTTGCGCCCCATCTTCTTGATGGGCCGGATGTCGACGTGGTCGCGGTCGATGTCGGTGAGAAACAGGGAAAGACCATCGGTCGGCTTGGCCGCCTCTTCGCGGGGAGTGGTCCGGGTCAGCAGCAGGATCTTCTCGGACTCCAGCGCCTTGGAGATCCACACCTTGCGGCCGTTGACGACGTAATGGTCACCGTCCCGCTTGGCGAATGTCGTGATGCGCGAGGTATCAAGTCCGGCACCGGGTTCGGTGACACCGAAGCAGACGTGCAGGTCGCCGTTGACAATCCGCGGCAGCGTGGCGGCCTTCATCTCATCGGATCCGAACACCACCACCGGCTGCATGCCAAAGATCGACATGTGGATGGAACTCGCGGCGTTCATGCCGCCACCGGAGCGGGCGACCTCCTCGGCCAGGATGGTCGCCTCGGTGATGCCGAGGCCGTGGCCGCCGTACTCCTCGGGGATGGTCATGCCGAGCCAGCCGCCACCGGCGATGGCGTCGTAGAACTCTTGGGGGAATTCGTGCCCCTGGTCCTTTTCCATCCAGTAGTGGTCGTCGAAGCGTGATGCCAGCTCGCGCACCGACTTCCGGATCAGTTCCTGATCTTCGGTCAGTTCGAAGCTCATACCTGAAGACACACCCACACTCCTCTACTCAAAATCAGTACACAGCCAAAGGCACCGGTGCGATGTGGACCGTGCGCACCGGCGCCTTGTGGCTGTCGCGGACTTGTTCAGTCCTTATTGCCGGACAGCTCCTTGGCATTCGCTGCGAAGTCGGCGAAGTTGGCGCCGGTCTTCTCCTTCTTCGACAGCGCCTGGATGGAGACGTCGTGTCCTTCGGCTGCCTTGCGCAGCGCGCCGATCGTGGCCTGCTCCTTGGAGATATGCGTGAACGGGTCCCAGTGGTACCAGCGCATCGCGTTCTCGTAGGTCATCTTGTTGATCTCGTCGTCGGGCACATTGTGCTCGCGCAGGACCTCGTCGAGTTGTTCGGGGGCGCCGGGCCACATCGAATCGGAGTGGGGGTAGTCGGCTTCCCAGCAGATGTTGTCGATGCCGACGTCGTTGCGCAGTTGCACCCCGACGTGATCGGAGATGAAACAGGTCAGGAAGTGATCGCGGAACACCTCTGATGGTTTCTTGCCCTTGAAGTCCTGCCCGGTCCAGGTCGAGTGCATCTCGAAGGTGCGATCGGCACGCTCGAGGAAATACGGGATCCAGCCGGTGCCGCCCTCACTCAAAGCGATCTTGAGGTCGGGGTATTCCTTGATCGGGCGTGACCACAACAGGTCGGCGGCAGCTTGGACGATGTTCATCGGCTGCAGGGTGATCATCACGTCCATCGGCGCGTCCGGGGCGGTGATCGCCAGCCGTCCCGAGGAACCGATATGGACGTTGAGCACGGTGTCGGTGTCGACCAGCGCGTCCCACATCGGCTTCCAGTGCTCGAAGTCGTGGAAACTGGGATAGCCCATGGCGGCCGGGTTTTCGGTGAACGTCAGCGAGTGCACGCCGCGGGCGGCGTTGCGCCGGATCTCCGCGGCGCAGGCCACCGGGTCCCAGATCACCGGCAGCGTCATCGGAATGAACCGCGCCGGATAGGCCCCGCACCATTCCTCGACATGCCAGTCGTTGTAGGCCTGCACCAACGCCAGCGAGAACTCCGGGTCCTCGGTGGCGAACAACCGGCCGGCGAAACCGGGGAACGACGGGAAACACATCGACCCCAGGATGCCCCCGGCGTTCATATCCTTCACACGTTCATCGACGTTGTAGCAGCCCGGCCGGATCTCATCGAGACCCTGCGGCTCCAACCCGTACTCCTCCTTCGGCCGACCAGCGACAGCATTCAACGCAACATTCGGGATGACCACGTCCCGGAACTGCCAGCAGTCCGACCCATCAGGGTTGTGCACCAGCCGAGGAGCCTCGTCGATGTACTTCCTCGACAAGTGGTTTTTGAACATATCGGGCGGCTCGACAATGTGGTCGTCGACGCTGATCAGGATCATGTCCTCTTTACGCATGGCAGTACCTCTCGTCGCAGACCTCTCTAATGAAAACTAGCTTCTCATTCCGCGAGAATCAACATCCGGTAATCGCCTTACCGGCGAGTGTGGGCGGTAGGCTGACCCCCCAACAGGCCGGTGCGACCTCGAATTTTCCGCCCAGCTCACGTGCGGGGATTGACCTTCCGGCAAGTTCATGGAAACCTGTTATCCGGATATGAGAATGAGATTCTCCACCTTGAGAGGGGGTTACCGATGCGCCTGACACCGCTACCAGCGGACGAGTGGGACGACGAGGTGCAGCTCGCACTCAAGGGCATGCTCCCCCGCGATCGGCAGAACCCCGAGGGTGCCGGCACGGCGCTGTCCACGCTCGTTCGCCATCCCGACCTCACTAAGGCATACCTCGGCTTCAACGTCTATCTGCTGTTCCGCTCGACACTGCCGGCCCGGCTGCGCGAGGTGGCGGTCCTGCGGGTGGCGCATCGCCGGGACTGCACCTACGAGTGGGAGCACCACGTCGAGATGGCCAAGGCCGAAGGGCTGACCGACGCCGATGTCGAAGCCATTCGCAACGGCGAGGCCAACGACGAGCTCGACCGGCTGGTCGTGCGGGCCACCGATGAACTCGAGGACAAATCGAATCTCACCGACGAAACCTGGGCCGAGCTCGGCGAGCACCTCACCGAGCGTCAGCGCATGGACTTCGTCTTCACCGTCGGCGCCTACGGCATGTTGGCCATGGCGTTCAACACTTTCGGCGTACAGCTCGAGAACGAAAGGTAAGTACGTGGCATTTTTCAAGAAGCCGGATGTCGGCAGCTGGACTGAGAACTGGCCGGAACTCGGCACCGCTCCGGTCAACTACGAGGACTCGATTGATCCCGAGCACTGGAAGTTGGAGCAGCAGGCCATCTTCCGCAAGACCTGGCTGCAGATGGGCCGCGTGGAGCTGATCCCCAAGAAGGGCAGCTACATCACCCGCGAGCTTCCGTCGGTCGGCCCCGGCACGTCGATCATCATCGTCAACGACGGTGAGCAGGTCCGCGCCTTCTACAACCTGTGCCGGCATCGCGGCAACAAGCTGGTGTGGAATGACTACCCGGGCGAAGAAGTTTCGGGCAGCTGCCGTCAGTTCGTGTGCAAGTACCACGCCTGGCGCTACGACCTCCAGGGCAACCTGACCTTCATTCAGCAGGAGCAGGAGTTCTTCGACGTCGACAAGGCCGACTACCCGCTCAAGCCGGTCCGCTGCGAGGTGTGGGAAGGCTTCATCTTCGTCAACTTCGACGACAACGCGGTCTCGCTCGAGGAGTACCTCGGCGAGTTCGGCCAGGGCCTGAAGGGTTACCCCTTCCATGAGATGACCGAGCACTACAGCTACCGCGCCACGGTCAACTCGAACTGGAAGCTGTTCATCGACGCGTTCGTCGAGTTCTACCACGCGCCGATCCTGCACATGAAGCAGGCGGAGAAGGAAGAAGCCGAGAAGCTCGCCAAGTTCGGCTTCGAGGCGCTGCATTACGACATCAAGGGCGATCACTCGATGATCTCGTCCTGGGGCGGCATGAGTCCGCCGAAGGACCTGAAGATGGTCAAGCCCATCGAGCGGATCCTGCACAGCGGTCTGTTCGGGCCGTGGGACCGCCCCGACATCAAGGGCATCCTGCCCGACGAGTTGCCGCCCGCGATCAACCCGGGCCGGCACGCGACGTGGGGCCAGGACTCGTTCGAGTTCTTCCCGAACTTCACGCTGCTGTTCTGGGCACCGGGCTGGTACCTGACCTACAACTACTGGCCGACCGGAGTCGACTCGCACATCTTCGAGGCCGACCTGTACTTCGTGCCGCCGAAGAACCTGCGCGAGCGGCTCTCCCAGGAATTGGCCGCGGTGACGTTCAAGGAGTACGCGTTCCAGGACGCCAACACCCTCGAAGCCACGCAGACGCAGATCGGCACCCGCGCCGTGCTCGACTTCCCGCTGTGTGACCAGGAAATCTTGTTGCGCCACCTGCACCACACCGCCCACAAGTACGTCGACCGGTACAAAGAATCATTGGCAAACGGAAACGGGAACGGCTCAGCTGCCGCTAAGCCTGCGAAGGAAGACGCAAATGTCTAAGCTGCCAGAAGAATTCGCCGACCTGGAGCGCTTCAGCGACTGGTGCCTTCCGACCGAGGAAGAGCGTTACCAGAAGCGCCTCAACTCCTCGATGGAAGAGATGCAGGAGCTCTACGACGCCGGCATGGCGCGGCTGGAAGACATCATGGTCTACGTCGACGCCCGCTTTCCGCTCAAGAGCATGCCGGAAGACGCCAAAGCTCTGGTACATCTAGGACAGTCGATCGTTCAGGTCAGCTTCCCGGTCGAGGTGTGGAAGCAGCCCCGCGTGCTCGACAGCGGTGCCGCCTATATCAATCTGATCAAGGAGCCGGTGGTCTGAGCGTGCTGACCCTGAAGGCTGCCGGGTACGTCGACGTCGACGCGGGCGAGATCGTCCGCCCCGGCATCGTGAAGGTCGACGGCGACCGGATCGTTTCTGTCGGAGGCACCCCCGAGGGCGAGATCGTCGATCTCGGGGATGCCATCCTGCTGCCGGGTCTGATGGACATGGAGGTCAACCTCCTCATGGGTGGCCGGGGTGAAAACCCCGGCCTTTCCCAGGTTCAGGACGACCCGCCCACCCGGGTGTTGCGTGCGGTCGGCAACGCCCGCCGCACGCTGCGGGCGGGGTTCACCACGGTGCGCAACCTCGGCCTGTTCGTCAAGACCGGCGGCTACCTGCTCGACGTCGCACTGGGCAAGGCCATCGACGCGGGCTGGATCGAGGGTCCGCGCATCGTGCCTGCCGGACACGCGATCACCCCGACCGGCGGACATCTGGATCCCACGATGTTCGCGGCGTTCATGCCCGGTGTGCTCGAGCTGACCATCGAGGAGGGCATCGCCAACGGGGTCGACGAGATCCGCAAGGCAGTGCGCTACCAGATCAAGCACGGCGCCCAGCTGATCAAGGTGTGCTGCTCGGGCGGCGTGATGTCGCTGACGGGTGAAGCTGGCGCGCAGCACTATTCGGACGAAGAGCTGCGTGTGATCGTCGACGAGGCGCACCGGCGCGGATTGCGCGTCGCCGCACACACCCACGGCGCCGAGGCCGTCAAGCATGCGGTGGCATGCGGTATCGACTGCATCGAGCACGGCTTCCTGATGGACGACGAGGCCATCCAGATGCTGGTCGACAACGACCGGTTCCTGGTGACCACTCGACGACTGGCCCAGGCGATGGACGTCTCGCACGCACCGAAGGTGCTGCAGGACAAGGCAGCCGAGATGTTCCCGAAGGCGGAGACGTCGATCAAGGCGGCCTACGAGGCCGGGGTGAAGATCGCCGTCGGCACCGACGCCCCCGCCATCCCGCACGGCAAGAACGCCGACGAGCTGGTGACCCTGGTGGAATGGGGAATGCCGCCGGCCGCGGTGCTGCGGGCGGCCACCGTCGTCGGGGCCGACCTGATCGACGCGACCGACCGGGGCCGGATCGCCGAGGGCTTACTTGCCGATATCATCGCCGTGCCCGGTGATCCGTTGTCCGACATCACCGTTACCCAGAACGTCAGCTTCGTCATGAAGGGCGGGAAAGTTTATGTCAACAAAGCGGACTGACGACATCGTCGAGATTCAGCAGCTGCTCGCCCGCTACGCGGTGACCATCACTCAGCTGGATGTCGAGAACCTGGTCAAGGTCTTCACCGAGGACGGCACCTACAGTGCCTTCGGCGAAACCTATTCGCTGGGGCGGTTTCCCGAGCTCGTCGATGCCGCACCCAAGGGTTTGTTCATGACCGGCGAGTCGCTGGTCGAGTTCGACGAGAACGACCCCGACAAGGCCACCGGCACCCAGCCGCTGTGCTTCATCGAGCACTCCGCGCACGACATGCGCATCGGTTACTACCGCGACACCTACCTGCGGACCGATAAGGGCTGGCGGCTCAACACCCGGGCCATGACCTTCATCCGGCGCACCGGTGTGCACGATTCGGGCCGTCCGCACGCGATCGGCCGGCCGGCCGGCGGATGACCACGGTGGCCGAATCCGGCACGACGGCAGACGAATTCCGCGCCGATCTGCGTGCCTGGCTCGACAAGAACGATCTGAGCCCAGGCCCGGACCATTCGCTGGATGCGCACATCGAGCAGATGAGCCGCGTGCGTCGCGCCCTCTACGACGCCGGATGGATGCGGTACGGCTGGCCCGAAGAGGTCGGCGGTCTGGGCGGCTCGGTGATCATGCGGATGATCGTCGCCGAAGAGGTGCTCGGCCGTAACATCGCCGAGCCGGGCCCGTACTCGATGATGGAAGTCCTTGTGCCGACCATGATCTCGTACGCCCGCCCGGAGCTCGCCGCCGAGATGGTGCCGCGCTATCTGCGCGGCGAAGAGCACTGGTGTCAGGGTTTTTCCGAGCCCGGCTCGGGCAGTGACCTGGCGTCGTTGAGCACCAAGGCCACCCAGCGCGGCGACGAGTGGGTGATCAACGGCCAGAAGGTGTGGACCAGCTTCGCCCAGTTCTCCAAACGCTGCGTGCTACTCACCCGTACCGGCACGCCGGACACACCCAAGCACCAGGGCATCACCGCGTTCTTCATCGACATGGATTCGCCCGGCATCACGGTGCGGCCGCTGCACACCATGCACGGCGTCGACGAATTCTGCGAGGTGTACTTCGACGACGTCGTGGTCCCTGCCGAGCGCATGCTCGGCAATCCCGGCGACGGCTGGCGGCTGGCCAACGACCTGCTGCCGTTCGAGCGTTCGACGTGCTTCTGGCAGCGGATCTCCTACCTGTTCACCCGGCTCGACCGGCTGATCGCCGACGAGACGGACGCGGGCGACGCCGAGCTCGGCGCGGCTTTCCTCGCCCTGCACACCGTGCGCTGCCGGTCAGCGGGCACCCAGCACCGCTTCGCCGAAGGCGCCAAGCTGGGCCCGGAGACATCGATCGACAAGGTGCTGCTGGCCGGCGCCGAGCAGCGCCTCTATGACACGGCACGCGATGTGATGCCGGGGGTGCTCGAACTCGATGAGACGCCCTGGCGTTCGGAGTTCCTGTACTCGCGCTCGGCCACCATCTACGGCGGTACCGCGGAAATCCAGCGCAACATCATCGCCCGCCGGCTCCTCGACCTCGGGAAGGAGTGAGACGTGGAAGACGGCGAACTGGGAATGCTGGCCGACACGCTCGAGAAGTCGATGAGCGCGGCCGCGACAGCCGGCTCTCCCAATATCGAGGATGTCCTGAGCGATCTCGGCTGGCTGGAGATGCTGGAGGAGATCCCGGACGAGGCAACGGGTTTGGTGTTCCGCCTGCTGGGTGAGACTGGTACGCACGCCGGGGTGATCAATGACGTGGTGCTCGCCGCGGCAGGCAGTCAACCCGGCGGCACGATCGCGCTGCCGTATACCGGCGGCCGCTGGGTGACCTGGGAGCGCACCGACGGCGTGCAGTCGGCGATGGATCCCGAGCTTCCCGTCCACGCCACCGACGCCGGGACCGACATTCCGCTGGCCAAGGGTCGACTCGCGCTCGCCTGGTGGCTGGTGGGGTCGGCGCGCGCGATGCTGGCGCTGGCGCGCCAGCACGCCGTGGACCGTGTTCAGTTCGGCCGGCCGATCGGGTCGTTCCAGGCCGTGCGCCACCGGCTCGCCGAGACGCTCGTCGCCGTCGAGGGCGCGGAGGCCACTCTGCTGATGGCCACCGACGACTTCGGGTGTCTGCTGGGCAAGGCGGCCGCCGGCCAGGCTGCGCTGACCGCTGCCAAGCACTGTCAGCAGGTGCTCGGCGGTATCGGCTTCACCGATGAGCATGACCTGCACCGGCACGTGAAGCGCGTGTTCGTGCTGGACGGCCTGCTCGGATCGGCGCGCGATCTGACCCGCGAAGCGGGTGCCACCATCCGGTCGCTGGGGCATGCGCCCCGGCTGGGAAACCTGTGACGAACGCCATGGCGGCGAATGCGCTGGTCACCCTTTAGACTGTGCGGAACAAAAATTTTGGGTTCGTATTGTGTTGAGAACATAATTCTCGTCGCTGAGAGTAGTACTCTCTTACCGTGAGCTACATCCGAAACCGCATCTGCTCGTCTCGAGCCCGGCAGTGAACAGCCCGAGCGAGGAACCTGCCTGGAAGCAGCGCGCCGTCGAGCGGTCCATCCGGACCGCTAAGGTGCGCGCCGGGCAGCGCGTGCAGCGATTCCTGGATGCCGCACAGGCCATCATCACCGAAAAGGGCAGCACCGACTTCACCGTGCAGGAGGTCGTCGACCGCTCCCGCCAGTCACTGCGCAGCTTCTACCTGCAGTTCGACGGTAAGCACGAGCTGCTGCTGGCGCTGTTCGAGGATGCCCTGAGCCGGGCCGCCGATCAGATCCGCGCCGCGACGTCGGCTCAGGACGACCCGCTGGACCGCCTCAAGGTGGCCGTCACCCTGCTCTTCGAACTGTCCCGGCCGGACCCGACCGCCCGGCGGCCACTGTTCACCGACTTCGCCCCGCAGCTGCTGATCTCGCACCCCAACGAGGTCAAGGTGGCTCACGCACCGCTGGTGGCGCTGTTCGCCGAACTGATGATCGAGGCTGCGGAGGCGGGTGAACTGCGGGAAGATGCCAACCCGCGCCGGATCGCGGCGATGACGATGCAGACCATCATGTTCATCGCCCAGTCCAGCTCGGTGGAGGACGAGGAGAACGTCCACACACCGATCAGCGGCGACGAGGTGTGGACCTTCTGCTCCCAGGGCTTCGCCCGCAAGTAAGCGTTACGGCTCGACCGACGAAACTTGTTGTGCGATAAGCGCTTCCGCAGCGCTGTACGGATCGCGGCTGCCGTCGGCGACCGCCTGTGCCAAAGCGTCGAGATCGGGATGCCGGTGCAGCCGGCTCTGCGCCAGTGACAACACTTGCGCACGGGCCCGTGCGGCGCGCCGCTCCGGGGTGTCGGCCCGCCGATGGGCCTCGATCGCCTCGACCAGCTCCCCCACCCCCTCGGCCTTGGCGGCGACCAGCGTCAGGACCGGAACGTGCGTCTCGAACTTCAGGTCACGCACGGTCTGCGCGGCGCCCTCTCGGTCGGCCTTGTTCACCACCACCAGGTCGGCGACCTCGAGCAGGCCGGCCTTTGCGGCCTGGACGGCGTCACCGGCGCCCGGGTTGAGGATCACGATCGTCGGGTCGGCGACCGCGGCGATCTCGATCTCCGACTGCCCGACGCCGACGCTCTCCAGCAGGACGACGTCATAGCCCAGCGCACCGAGCAGGCGGATCGCGGCGGGTACGGCGGCGGCCAGGCCGCCCAGATGCCCGCGGGTGGCCACCGACCGGATCAACACGTCGGGGTCGTTGATGTGCTGGGCCATCCTGATCCGGTCACCGAGCAGCGCGCCGCCGCTGTAGGGCGACGACGGATCGACGGCCAGCACGGCGACCCGTTGCGCGCGTTCGCGATACGCCGCGGCGAGCACCGCGATCGTCGTCGACTTGCCGGCTCCGGGCGGCCCGGTGATACCGACCACCGGCACAGCGGTTGGACCGACCTCGGCCAGCACCTCGTCGCGGCGGTCACTTTCGACCAGGCTCAGCAGACGCCCGACCGCACGAGTGTTCCCGCCGCGGGCCGCGGTGATCAGCTCGGCGACGTCCATGGCTCGCAACGCTAGCTCAGTAACCGCCGACCTCTATCACCGTCGCCGAACCCATCCCGCCGCCGGCGCACATCGCGGCGACCGCGATCCCACCACCGCGACGGCGCAGCTCGTGGATCAGCGTCACCAGCATCCGCGCGCCGGTGGCCGCCACCGGATGCCCGAGCGAACACCCACTGCCGCTGACATTGACCCGCTCGGGGTCGATGTCGAGGAGCTTGATGGTGGCCACACACATCGCGGCGAACGCCTCGTTGATTTCGAACAGGTCGACGTCGGCGAGCGAAAGACCGGCCCGCCCAAGCGCTTTCTTGATTGCCGCCACCGGGGCCAGACCGGTCTCGGCCGGGTCGATGCCGACCGAGGCCCAGGACCGGATGACGCCGAGCGCGGGCAGGCCCAGGTCTTCGCTGGCGATCGCGAGGGCGGCCGCGGCGTCGTTGGCGCCGCAGGCATTTCCCGCGGTGATCGAGAAGCCCTCGATCTCCGGATGCAGCGGCTTGAGGCCGGCCAGCCGTTCCATGCTGGTGTCGCGGCGCGGGTGTTCGTCGGTGTCGAACAATCCGTGCGGCGTATCGATCGCGACGATCTCTTGCTTGAATCGGCCCTCGTCGATCGCCGCGATCGCGTTGCGGTGTGACCGCAATGCCCAGGCATCCATCTCTTCTCGCGTCACGCCCGCCTTCACCGCGGCGTTCCACCCGACCGTGATGGACATGTCCATGTTCGGCGCGTCTGGGCGGTCGGGGTGGGTCGGCGGGAACCAGTCGACCATGTCCTCCCCGGCGCGGCGCTTGAACCGCGGTGACGTCGACGCCGAGTTCACCCCGCCGGCGATCACGAGGCGGTCCATGCCGGCGCGAATGCTGGCTGCGGCGCTCTGCACGGCCGCCTGCCCCGCGGCGCAGTGCCGGTTGACGGCCGCGCCGGGCACCGACGTCAGGCCGGCCGTAATCGCGGCGTGCCGGGCGACCACCCCGCCGCCGTAGAGGCCTTCACCGAGGATGACGTCGTCGATGTCGGCGCGGTCGACATGTTCGTCGAGCTCGGCCACCGTCGCACCCACGACGTGGTCGGCCAGCTGGTAGGCGTCGGTGTCGCGCAGCGTGCCCTTCATGGCGGTGCCGATAGGGGTGCGCAATGCGGACACGATCACGGCTTCGGGCACAGATCTCTCCTCGTGCGATTGACCAAATTCAGTCGGTATGAGAATACTATTCTCTCAAGTAGAGAGCGTCAGTTGCAAGAAGGGTAACGCTATGCAGATCAGTGGGAGTTCCGCCGTCGTCTTCGGTGGAGCGGGCGGCCTCGGCGAGGCCACCGTGCGCAAGCTGCACGGGGCGGGCGTCAAGGTCGTGATCGCCGACCTCGCCGATGACAAGGGCAAGGAACTGGCCGCCGAGCTCGGCATCCCCTACGTCCGCACCGACGTCACCAGCGACGACGACGTCCAAGCCGCGATCGCCGCGGCCGAGGAACTCGGCCCGCTGCGCATCTCGGTCGACACCCACGGCGGCCCGGCGGGCGGCGGCCGGTTGGTCGGCAAGGACGGCTCCCCCATGGAGATGGAGGCGTTCACCAAGACCATCACCTTCTACCTGACCGCGGTGTTCAACGTGATGCGGCACGTCGCGGCCGCGATTGCGCGCCAGGAGCCCGACGAGAACGGCGCACGCGGCGTGATCATCAACACCGCATCGATCGCCGCGTACGAAGGTCAGATCGGCCAGCTCCCCTACTCCGCCGCCAAGGGCGGCGTGGTCGCCATGACTCTGGTTGCCGCACGCGATCTTTCACCGCTGGGTATCCGGGTGATGGCGATCGCGCCCGGCACCATCAACACCCCCGCCTACGGCAAGGCCGCCGACCAGCTGGAGGCGTACTGGGGTCCGCAGGTGCCGTTCCCCAAGCGGATGGGCCGTTCGGTCGAGTACGGGCAACTGGCCCTCTCGATCGCCGAGAACGACTACCTCAACGGCGAAACCATCCGTCTGGACGGGGCACTGCGCTTCCCGCCGAAATAGCGCCCGCGCCGACAGTAACGCCACGGCGGATTCCGGACCTCAAAGTCAAGTGGCCAGTGCAACGTTCATGCGGCTTGGCTGATGAGAGTGGCCAGGCGTTGGGCTGGGGTGTCGAGGTCGAGGGTGGGTCGGGGTCGGCTGTTGAGTTTGTCTTGGATTCGTTTGAGGTCAGCTTTGGTGTGGCCGCTGAGATCGGTGCCCTTTTCAAACCAGAACCGCAGCAGTCGATTGGTGTTCTCGTTGCTGCCGCGTTGCCAGGGTGAATGCGGGTCGCAGAAATAGACCGGGGCCTGTAGCTGCAGGCTGATGTCCTGCCAGCCGGCCATTTCGCTACCCCGGTCCCAGGTGAGGCTGCGGCGTAGGTGAGCGGGCAGGTCGTTCATCGCCTCGATCATCGCGGTGGCCACCGAATCAGCGGTGTGATCGGCCGGTAGGTGCAGCAGGATGGTGAACCGGGTGCTGCGCTCCACCAACGTCCCGATCGCGCTGGTGCCGCGGCTGCCCAGGATGAGATCGCCTTCCCAGTGCCCAGGCACCGCACGGTCCTCGACGACGGCAGGACGCTGGCTGATGGTGATCACGTCGCTGAACTTCCCGCGGCGTTCGCTGTGGTCACGGGGCTTGCGGGCGGTGCGTTTGGTCGACAGGCACTTATTGAGGTCAGCACGCAGCTGACCGCGGCCCTGGACGTAGAGGCACTGATAGATCGTTTCGTGGCTCACCCGTGCCAGCCTGTCATCGCCGTGATCACGCGCCAACACCTCGGCGATCAGTTTCGGGCTCCACCCGTCATCCATCCAACCCTCGATGGCTCTACACAACGCACGGTCTTCGAGCTTGAAAGCTTTAGGCCGCTTGGCTTTCTGTGCGGCACGGGCGTGAGCCATCAGGGCGTGATAGTCGCCGTCATCGTTGCGGTTTCGGCGGATCTCGCGATAGATCGTCGTGCGGTCACGACCGAGCTTCTCCGCGATCTTGGCCGCACTCAGGCCAGCATCGCGGCCGCGCATGATCTCGACCCGTTCCTCCACACTGAGTCGGTGGCCACGCCCGCCAGGCAGCATCTTGTTGCCCGGTTCGAGCAGACCACGCTGACCGCGTCCGCCGATCTGGATCGTCATGGCCCCAGCCTCACGCCACCACATCGACGCTGCCGTCGTCGACACGCCCATCTGCCGTGCCGTCGGGATCAGCGGCTCGCCTTGGCACACCCGATCAAACAACTCCCGCCGGGTCGACCTCGGATGCGGATAACCACTCGGCACGATGACCTCCACGAATCAACCAATGATGCGTTGACCGTATGAACCTGCCGACGGAATTCTCGCCGTGGCGTTACTGTCGCGATCTACTTCTTGGCGATCAGCCCGTCGACGATCTTGTTGAAGTCGGCCGTACCGAACGAGACGTACTCGGCGAGGTTGGCGTAGTCCAGCGAAGCCATCACCGACTTCTCCAGCTGCATGTTCATCAGCCGCTTGGTGGCCTCCACCGCCTGCTGCGGCAGCTCGATGATCTTCTTCGCGCATGCGATTGCTTCCGAAAGCGGGTCGGCGACAACATGATTCGCCAGGCCGAGCTCCACCGCGCGCTGCGCCTTGACGCGTACACCGGTCAGCGCGAACTCCTTGGCTTGCAGCAGGCTGATCTGCGATCCCCACACCAGCGGGCCGCCGTCGGCGGCGACCAGGCCGATCGACACATGCGGATCGGCGAAGAACGCGTTCTCGGCTATGTACACGACGTCGGACAGCGCGGCCAGGCTGCAGCCCAGGCCGACGGCCGGACCGTTGACCGCCGCGATCACCGGGATGCGGCAGCGGACCATGCCGATGACGAGATCACGGCCGTGCTTGATCGTCTTCTGCCGCAACGCCTCATCGTTGCGGAGCTCGTCGAGGTAGTTGAAGTCACCGCCTGCCGAGAATGCCCGGCCTGCACCGGTGATGACGGCCGCCCGCGCGGAGGCGTCCTCGTTGAGTGCCTCCCAGATCTTGGCGAGCCCGACGTGCAGGTTGTCATTGACGGCATTGAGATCGTCCGGGCGATTCAGCGTGATGATGCGCAGCGGGCCGTCGGCCGTGACGTCGATTTCGTCTGGCATTCCGTACATATCGTTAAACTCCCAGTCCAAGAATTCGTCCAGCGATGATGTTCTTCTGAATCTGCGACGTGCCGCCCATGACGCTCTGGGCGCGGCTGTAGAGGTAGGCGCCGAACAGCTCCTCGTCGTCGGTGCCGACGGTCGCCAGCGCGGCATGGCCGACGGACTGCTCGGTCCAGGTCATCAGCAGCTTGTCCAGCGACCCGTCCGGTCCGTGCTTGATGCCGTCGAGCTGCTCGGACAGCCGCCGGCGCACGTGCAGGCGCAGCATCTCTGTCTGCACCCACGCCCAGATGAGTTCGTCGGGGGCCGGTCCGTCCACGCGGGAGGCCATCTGGCGCACCAGCTTTCCGTAGCGTGCCGAGAAGCCCAGCGTCGACGGCTCGCGCTCGTGACTGACCACCGTCATCGCCAGCTTCCAGCCGTCGCCTGGCGCGCCCACCATGTTCGCGGCCGGAACACGGGCGCCGTCGAACTCCACCTGACCGAATTCTTTGGTGACACCGCTGATCATCTTCAGTGGCCGCTGCACGATGCCCGGCTGGTGCATCGTGACGATGAACGCCGAGATGCCCTTGTGTTTGGGTACGTCCTTGTCGGTGCGTGCCAGCACCAGGCACCAGTCGGCGCAATCGGAGTAACTGGTCCAGATCTTGTGCCCGTTGATGATGTACTCGTCGCCGTCGCGGGTCGCGGTGGTGGTCAACGAGGCGAGGTCCGAGCCGGCGCCCGGCTCCGAAAAGCCTTGGCACCAGCGCTCGGTGCCGTTGATCATGCCGGGCAGGAAGCGTTGCCGTAGTTCCTCGCTGCCGTGATGGCTCAGGCCCACCACCAGATAGCCCAGGCTCGGACGCGCGGGCGCCCCGGCTTTGGCGATCTCCTCGTCGACGATCACGTCGAACACCGTCGGCAAGCCCTGACCGCCGTACTCTTGCGGCCACGACGTGCCGAAGAACCCGGCGGCGTACAGCGCCTGATGCCACTCGCCCGCCTTGGCCCAGTAGGCGTCACCGGACGTCGGGAACTTGCCCTTCTGTTCTTTCAACCAGCCGCGCAGCCGCTCCCGGAAGGCGGCCTCGTCCGGTGAATCACGAAAGTCCAATGGTCAACTCCTCCAACTTGACTGGCCAGGCCTCCGTGGCGGCCAGCACCCGACGCAGATAGACATGAGCGAGGCACTCCCAGGTGTTGCCGATCCCGCCGTGCACCTGGATCGACATCTCACACACCGCCAGTGCCGCTCGCGCGCAATAGATCTTGGCGACCCGCGCCGCCTCGACCGCCTCGTGCACGGGCAGCTCGTCGACAGCCCACGCGGCATGACGCAGCACACTGACCGACCCCTCGATGAGGGCCAGGCCCTCAGCCAGCATGTGCGCCACCGCCTGGTACGACCCGATGGCCGAGCCGTACTGCTCGCGCACCTTCGCGTATTCGGTTGCCAGCGTGTGGGTGCCGCGTGCCGCGCCGACCAGATCGGCCGTCGTGACGGCCAGCGCGAGGGCATACCAGCGCTGCGCCTGCTCGGCGGTGAGCTCCCCGAGCGCGTCCGACGAACCGGAGACGACGGCGGTAACGCGGGTCAGATCGGCGGCCTCGCGGGCCGCGCCGACGCCGACGGACTCCACCGCAGTCCCGGTGAGCCGCACTGCAGCGTCCCCACCGTCGGCGTCGATGACCGTGTCACCGACCGCGATGGTGGCCGGCTGCGGCTCGGCCTCGAGTAGACGGTAGAGATCGTCGGCGAGCACCGGACCGAGGAACGGCACGTCGACGAGACCGCGTGCGAATTCCTCTGCGACCAAGGCCACTTCGACTCCGCTGGCACCGTCGGAACGAAGCGATCGCCAGCCCGTCGCGTCGACGGTCTTGGCCAACCGCGCTCGTCGCGACTCGTCGTCGAGGTCCGCGACGGACCCCGGCCCGAAGTCATCGGCCAGCTTGGCGGCGGCATCGCGCAGCTGCTGCTGCTCACTGGTCAGACGTGCGTCCATACTGCTCCTTGAGAACTCGCCGCAACGCCTTGCCCGATGGCAGGCGCGGGATTTCGGGCACGAAAACAATGTCACGGGGACGCTTGTAGGACGCCAGCTTCTCGGCGATCAGGGCGTCCAATTCGTCGGCGCTGACCGGCTCGGCGGTCGCCACCGCGGCGATGACCGCCTCGCCGTCCCCGTCGTCGGGCACGCCGAACACCGCGCAGTCGCGCACGGCGGGGTGACCATGCAACACCGACTCGACCTCGGCCGGGGCGACCTGGAAGCCTCGCACCTTGATCATTTCCTTGAGCCGGTCGGTGATTCGCAGCCAGCCGTCGTCGAGGTAGCCGATATCGCCGGTGCGATACCAGCCGTCGTCGAACGCGTCGGCGGTGGCGTCCTCGGGCAGGTAACCGGCCATCGCCGAATCGGAGCACACCTGGATCTCACCGACCGCGCCCGGTTCGACCGGCGCTCCGGTCTCGGTGGACACGATGCGCACCGGCGGGATGGGCCGACCGACCGTGTCGAGGCGGGCCGCATCGCGCGGGCAACACGCGATGACCGGCACTTCGCTGGTGCCGTACGCCGAGATCCAGCCGACGCCGGTCCGCTCGGTCACCGCTTCGGCCACACTGGCCGTGACCGGCGTGGCGCACCACATGATGTAGCGCAGTGAGGACAGGTCGAACGTCTCGAGCTTCGGATGCGACGCGATCGCCAATGCGATTGGCGCGACGGCCATTTCGACGGTGATGCGGTCGTCCTGGATCGTCTGCAGCATGGTGTCGATGTCGAACCGACGGTGCAGGCGCATCCAGGCACCCGCGTCGAGCACGGTGGCGATATTGAGCAGGCCGAGGATGTGCGACGGCGGTGTGACGATCTGCATGCGGTCGACCGCCGTAAGACCCAGCGCGTGGCGCCAGTGCCGGATACTCGCCGCCAGCGAACCGTGCGTGTGCCGCACCGCTTTCGGCATGCCCGTGGTGCCCGAGCTGAACACCAGCACGGCATCGGCGTCGCTCGCATGCTCTATCGGGGTGGGGTCCGCCGGGGTGATTGGTTCGTCGAGGTCGTACATGGGCATCAGGTCGGCCAGCAACGGGTTGTCCCCCACGGCATGGTCGGCACCCGACACCTCCAGCGCGTGGCCGACATCGGTGGACTTCCAGGCGGGGCTGATCAACACCGCCGACGCGCCCAGGCGCCAGATGGCTTGCACGGCGAAGATGAACTCGGGCCGGTTGGACGACATGACGGCGACGCGCTGGCCGGCTCGCACGCCACGGCTTTCGAGGGTGCGGGCCAGTCCGGCGGACAACGCATCGACCTGAGATCGTGTGTAGATGCGGTCCTCGAAGGCAAGCACTCTCACGTCGCTCACCGCGCGGTCCGCTCGCACATGGTCAGTGACAATCCCATCGACAGGTCAACAAACGAGAACATACTATCGCCAGTAGAGAACTGTATTCTCATCTGGGTAGAATGATACTGCGCAAACGCTGAGGAGAGAAGTGAGCACGGCGACGATCACGCTGGACGGTACGACGGTGACGGTGCCGGTCAACCCCGGGGACACACTGCTGGAGTCCGCCCGGCGCGCCGGTATGACCCCGCCGTACAGCTGCGAAGCCGGTAACTGCGGCACCTGCATCGCGACGGTCACCGAAGGCGTGGTCAAGATGCGGGTCAACGAGGTGCTCGACGACAGCGAGATCGATGAGGGCCTGATCCTCACCTGCCAGGGCGTCCCCGAGACGGACGTGACCGTCAGCTACGACGACTGAAACTCGTCGAGCTCCGGCGGCGGCAGATAGTCGGGTTCATACCCCACCACCCGCACCGGACTACCGACAAGACGGTAATCGCCTGCGGTGACGACAACCTCCGGAGTGGCCTCGAGGGCGTCCGGAAGCGAACGCACCGCGGCCGCCGGAATGCCGAGCGGACGCAGCCGGGCTTCCCAGCCGGCCGCGGTGTCGGCGGCCAGTGCGGCCGTCACGATCGCGAGCACCTCGTCCCGGCGGGCTGACCGCTCGGCCATCGTCGGGAACCCCTCGATGCCGGCCTCGGCGGCGAAGATCTTCCAGAAGCCGTCATGGGTGACGAACAGCGCCAGATACCCGTCCGCGGTCGGAAACAGCTGAGCCGGAACATAAAACGAGTGGGCGCCGTACGGATGCCGGCGCGGGTGCGTACCGTCGTTGAGGTAGGCCGACGCACGATAGTTCAGCTGCGAGAACATCACGTCGCGCAGCGAGACGTCGACCTGGCCACCCTCACCGGAGACGATCAAGGCCAAAAGTCCCAGCGCCGCAGTCAGTCCGGTGGAGTTGTCGGCCGACGAATAGCCCGGCAGGGTCGGCGGCGCATCCGGGTCGCCGGTCATCGCGGCCACACCGGTGGCCGCCTGGATCACGTAGTCGAAGGCCGGGTCGTCACCGCCGTTGAGACCGTAGCCGGTCAGGGCGACGCACACGATCTTCTCGTTGTGCTTGCGCAGCGCCTCGTAGGTGAGCCCGAAGCGCTTGATCACCGACGGTTTCATATTGACCAGCAGCGCATCGGATTCCGCCGCCAGCTCACCCAGCCGCCGCTGGCCGGCCTCGGACGCGAGGTCCAGGCAGACACTGCGCTTGTTGCGGTTCAGGCTGGCGAAATAGCTGTCCCCGACCTGCCGGGAGATCTCCCCGCCGGGCGGTTCGATCTTGATGACCTGCGCGCCGAGGTCGGCCAGCAGCATCGTGGCGTACGGCCCGGCCAGCATGGTGCCGACCTCGAGGATGCGGACACCGGAGAGCGGCCCCTTCATCGAACCTCGGCGCCGAGCTGCGCGATCACCTCGCGGGTCCGGTATTTCGACGCCACCAGCTCGTCGCGGGTCTCCCCGATCGGCAACAGCCGCACCGACAGGTCGGTAACCCCGGCGTCGGCAAATGCACGGAACCGCGCCAGGATTGCCTCTTCGTCGCCGGCGGCGCACAGGTCGCCCACGTCGCGCGCGTCGCCGCGGTCGAGCAGCTTCTGATAGTTCGGTGACGTCTCCGCTTCGGCGAGAATGCGGTTGGCCCGATCCTTGGCCGCCTCGATCTCGGAGTTCGCGCACAGGCACACGGGGATACCGGCGACGATGCGCGGCGCCGGCCGGCCGGCGTTCTCGGCGGCCTTATTGATCCGGGGCGCGATGTGGTCGCCGATCGCCCGCTCGTCGGCCATCCACAGCACGGTGCCGTCGGTGAGCTCACCCGCGATCTGCAGCATCACCGGGCCGAGTGCGGCCAGCAGCACCGGGAGCGGTGAATCCGCCTGCAGCACAGTCGGATTGTGCACGGTGAAGGTGTCGTTCTCGACGTCCACGTCACCCGGGCCGGCCAAGGCCGCGTTGAGTACCTCGAGGTAGTCGCGGGTGTACGACGCCGGCTTCTCATACGGAAGCCCCAGCATGTCGCGAATGATCCAGTGGTGCGAGGGGCCCACACCCAGTGCCAGCCGGTTACCGCTGCCGGCATGCACCGACAGGGCCTGGCGGGCCAGGGCGATCGGGTGCTGCGCCTGCAGTGGAACAACGGCAGTGCCCAGCTCGATGCGCGAGGTACGAGCACCCATCTGCGCGACCATCGTCAGCGCGTCATAGTCGTTGGGCACCTGCGGCATCCACGCGGTGTCGAAGCCAGCTCCCTCCGCCCACTCGATATCCTCGAGGAGCTTCTTCACCTTGCGGGCCATATCGCCCCGCTCGGCACCGATCATCACGCCGAGACGCATTGCTCACCCCACCTGTTCTGAGGTCAGTGCGCGGACGTCGGTCACCAGAGTCTCGAGCGACGTTCCGGTCGGAAACACCGCCGCCGCACCGACTTCCTTCAGCTTCGGTACGTCGCCCAACGGAATCGTGCCACCCACGATCACCGCGATGTCACCTGCGTCGGCTTCCCGCAGCGCGTCCACGGTGCGCTTGGTCAATGCCAGGTGCGCGCCGGACAGGATCGAAAGACCCACGACCGCAACGTCTTCCTGCAGCGCGATCGACACGATGTCCTCAATGCGCTGACGGATCCCGGTGTAGATCACCTCGAAGCCGGCGTCACGCAGCGCGCGCGCCACGATCTTGGCGCCACGGTCGTGGCCGTCCAGGCCGGGCTTGGCGACCAGGATGCGAGCAGCCATCAGAACACCACCGGCTGCTGGAATTCGCCCCACACCGACTTCAGTGTCGACACCATCTCCCCCACCGTGCAATACGCGTTGGCACAGTCGATCAGCTTGTGCATCAGGTTGTCGTCGCCTTCCGCCGAACGAGCCAGGGCTGCCAGGGCTTCCTTCACCGCGACGTCGTCGCGTTCGGCCTTCACCTTCGCCAGCCGCCGCAGTTGCTTGTCGCGGCCTTCCGCATCGAGTTCGTAGGTGGCCAGGTCCGGGGCGGGCTCGTCGACGACGAACTTGTTCACCCCGACCACCGGGCGCTCACCGGACTCGACCTCCTGGTGGATCTTGTAGGCCTCGTCGGCGATCAGCCCCTGCAGGTAGCCGTCCTCGATGGATTGCACCATTCCGCCGTGCTTTTCGAGATCGGACATGATCTCGATGATGCGCTCCTCGGTGGCGTCGGTGAGCGCCTCGACGAAGTAGGAGCCGCCGAGCGGGTCGGCCACCCGGGCCACGCCGGTCTCGTAGGCCAGGATCTGCTGGGTGCGCAGCGCCAGCGTCGCAGACTCCTCGCTGGGCAGTGCGAACGGCTCGTCCCAGGCTGCGGTGAACATCGACTGAACGCCACCGAGCACCGAGGCCAGCGCCTCATACGCCACCCGGACCAGGTTGTTCTGCGCCTGCGGAGCGTACAACGACGCACCGCCGGACACGCAGCCGAACCGGAACATCGCGGCCTTATCGGTCTTGGCACCCCAACGCTCGCGCACGATCGTCGCCCAACGACGGCGTCCCGCACGGTATTTGGCGATCTCCTCGAAGAAATCACCGTGGGTGTAGAAGAAGAACGAGATCTGCGGCGCGAACTGGTCGATGGTCATCCGGCCGCGCTCGACCACGGTGTCGCAGTAGGTCACACCGTCGGCGAGGGTGAACGCCATCTCCTGCACGGCGTTGGCGCCGGCGTCCCGGAAGTGCGCCCCGGCCACCGAGATCGCGTTGAACCGCGGCACCTCGGCCGCACAGAACTCGATGGTGTCGGCGATCAGGCGCAGCGAGGGCTCCGGCGGCCAGATCCACGTCCCCCGGGAGGCGTACTCCTTGAGGATGTCGTTCTGGATGGTGCCGGTGAGCTTTTCGCGGGGCACACCCTTCTTCTCCGCGGCGGCGACATAGAACGCCAGCAGGATCGCGGCGGTGCCGTTGATCGTGAAGCTGGTGCTGATCTTGTCCAGCGGGATGCTGTCGAACAGGATCTCCGCATCGGCGAGGGTGTCGACCGCGACGCCGACCCGGCCGACCTCTTCGCCGTACTCCGGATCGTCGGAGTCATAGCCGCACTGGGTCGGCAGGTCGAGCGCGACGGACAGGCCGGTGCCACCCTGCTCGAGCAGGTAGCGATAGCGCTCGTTTGACTCCTCGGCGGTGCCGAAGCCGGAATACTGGCGGAAGGTCCACAACCGTCCGCGGTATCCACTGGAGAAGTTGCCCCGGGTGAACGGAAACGTGCCCGGCGCGGGAGGATCGCCACTGCGGTCGGCCGGTCCATACACCGGCTCCAGTGGGATCCCCGACGACGTGTGGGATAGGTGGTCCATCGCTGGATACCGTACTTGCAGTTTAGGAGAATGCCAATACCGCTTTGGGCAAGTCGTGTGCAGATTCGGCTGAAAGCGCTGGTGAGGCTTCCGGCGGTTACGAGCCGAGCCGCCCGGACAGCACATGCGCCGCCTCGAGAAGCAGTGTGCCGAGTTCGTGGCGGCGGTCGGGGCGAAACCGGGTTTCCACCCCGGTGAGGCTCAGCGCCCAGGCCGGCCGGCCGTTGCGGTCGAACACCGCCGCGGCGATGCCCCAGCTGCCCTCCACGATCAGGGCCGGGTTGACCGCGTATCCGGTGAGCCGGGTCGCCTCGATCCGGGCCCGAATCGATTCTTCGGTGTGGTCGTCACCCCAGGCCGTCGCCGGCAGCGAGCGGGCGAAGTAGTCGTCGACCTCGTCGGCGGGAAGGTGACTGAGGATCGCCAGCCCGGCCGACGCCACCCCGAGCGGGAACCGGATGCCTTCCCGCAGGACGTGGGACCGCAGCGGAAAGCTGCCTTCCACGCTGAGCAGACAGACGGTCTCGTCGCCGCGCCGCGCGGAGAAGAACGCACTCTCCCCGGTCTCGGCTGCCAGCCGGGTGACGACCTCACGGGCCTTGTCGGTGACGTCGTACCGCGTGGCGGCGACGGCACCCAACAGATACATCTCGGGTCCGAGAAGCCATCGTCCGGTTTTGGCGTCGCGGTCGATCAGCCCGACCTCGGCCAGCGAGGTGAGCAGCCGGTGCGCGGTCGGGCGCGCAAGCTCGGTCGCGCGGCCCAGATCCGTCGTCGACGCGCCTTTCGGTTCCGCCGCACCGACGGCACCCAGCAACGCGGCGACGCGCGCGACGACGTTTCGGTCGGTCACGGTCGTTGATCGTAACGTTCATTCAGTGGACACCTGGCCGATCGATTACCGCACGGCGAACATCTTCGCCGCCGTTCGCCGTGGGTGGTTGACTGCTCAAAGCGCTGGTTGTTGAGTGGGAACCCGGCGCCCGCGCGCGTTTACCCAGTGGACGCCAGCTGACTTTGGGAAGGGACGATGACTTCGAAGGTGTACGAGTCGGCCGCCAGCGCGGTTGCCGACATCCCCAGCGGTGCGACGTTGGCCGTGGGTGGATTCGGACTGTGCGGCATCCCCGATCGATTGATCCAAGCGCTGCTCGACGCGGGCGTGACCGACCTCGAGGTGTTCTCGAACAACTGCGGAGTCGACGACTACGGGCTGGGAATCCTGTTGTCCGACGGTCGTATTCGCCGGATCACCGCGTCCTACGTCGGGGAGAACAAGGAGTTCGCGCGGCAGTACCTGGCCGGTGAACTCGAGGTGGAGCTGACGCCGCAGGGCACCTTGGCCGAGCGGCTGCGCGCCGGCGGCGCCGGGATTCCCGCCTTCTACACCCCGGCCGGGGTGGGCAGCGTGGTCTCCGACGGCGGGCTGCCGTGGCGCTACGCCGCGGACGGCTCGGTGGCAATTGCGTCGCCGCCCAAGGAAACTCGCGTGTTCGGCGACAAGCGCTACGTGCTGGAGGAGTCGATCAACGCCGACTTCGCTCTGGTGCACGCCAAGCGGGGTGACGCCGACGGAAACCTGGTGTTCAACCGGTCGGCGATGAACTTCAACCCGCTGTGCGCGATGGCAGGCCGCATCGCCATCGCCCAGGTCGAGGAGCTGGTCGAGCCGGGTGAACTCGATCCGGCGACCGTTCATCTGCCGGGAGTGTTCATCAACCGCATCGTCCACACCGGACCGCAGGACAAGCGCATCGAGAAGCGGACCGTCCGCTCGGAGGAAGCGAACTGATGACCCAAGCAGCGACGGGATGGACCCGCGACCAGATGGCGGCCCGGGCCGCCGCCGAGATGATCGACGGTGAATACGTCAACCTCGGCATCGGGCTGCCGACCCTGATCCCGAACTACCTGAGCTCCGACGTGCGGGTGACCCTGCATTCCGAGAACGGCATCCTGGGCACCGGCCCCTACCCCACCGATGACGCGGTCGACGCCGACCTGATCAATGCGGGCAAGGAGACGGTGACTGTCCTGCCCGGGGCGGCGTTCTTCGATTCGGCGTTGTCGTTCGGCATGATTCGCGGCGGCCACATCGACACCGCGGTGCTCGGCGGCATGGAGGTGTCGCAGACCGGCGACCTGGCCAACTGGATGGTGCCCGGCAAGATGGTCAAAGGCATGGGCGGAGCGATGGACCTCGTCCACGGCGCTGCCCGGGTCATCGTGCTGATGGAGCACACCGACCGGGGCGGCAATCCGAAGATCGTCAAGCAGTGCTCGTTGCCGTTGACCGGGGTCGGCGTGGTCGACCGGATCATCACCAACCTCGGCGTGATCGACGTGGTCGGCGACGGCACGCTGGTGCTGCGCGAGTTGGCGCCCGGGGTGAGCACCGACGACATCGTCGCCGCCACCGAACCCGAGCTCACCGTGGAACTGTCGTAGGTCAGAACCCGGAGAGGATTACCGCATTGGTGTCGGCGGCGGCGTGCCGCAGCTCCCGTGCGGCGCGGTAGGCGTCTGAGTCGTACCACGCCTGCGCGGCCTCGACCGACTCGAACTCCAGCACGACGGTCTGGTGGCCGTGCCAATTGCCCTCGAGGACTTGCGGTTTGGTGTCAACGGCAAGCACCTTGACACCGCCCATGGCAGCACCGGCGGCCTTGCCATAGGCCTTCATGCCCTCCGGGTCTTTGATGTCCTCGGTCAGAATCACGTAACCCTTGGCCATGATGTTCCTCTCGTGTGAGAATCAGGTTCTCGTATTTCGGGTGACAGGTTTCCACGCCATGAGGGGTAAATGCAATGACCAATGTCGACGCTGACACAGGTGTGCTGGCCGGCGAGCAGCGGATGCTCATCGACGGCGAGCTCCGGTTCACCGACTCCGGGGCCTTGTTCGACGTCGAGCATCCGGCCTCCGAGCAGGTGGTCGGCCAAGCCACCGACGGTACGGTTATCGACGTCGAGCGGGCGACCGCCGCCGCGCGCCGGGCGTTCGACACAACCGACTGGTCCCGCGATCTCGAGTTCCGCTACCACTGCCTCACTCAGCTGCACGAGGCGCTGACCGAAGAGCAGGAACGGTTGCGGCGCATCGTGATCACCGAGGTGGGCTGTCCGGTCTCGGTCAGCGGATCCCAGATCGAGAGCCCGATCGCCGAGGTGAAGCACTGGGCCGAGCACGGTCGCAACTTCGACTACCTCGTCGACACCGGAATCCACGAGACGCAGCTCGGCCCGGCCCGGCGCAAGATCCAGTTCGACCCGGTCGGCGTCGTCGGCGCGATCACGCCGTGGAACGTCCCGTTCTACCTCAACATCGCCGAGACCGTGCCTGCGCTGATGGCCGGCAACACCGTCGTGCTCAAGCCGGCCCAGCTCACCCCGTCGTCGGGTACCGAACTCGGGCGCATCATCGCCGAGAAGACCGACATCCCCGCCGGGGTGTTCAACGTCGTCACCTCCAACGCCAACGAGGTGGGCGCGGCGCTGTCAGCCGATCCGCGGGTGGACATGATCACCTTCACCGGTTCCACTGCCACCGGCCGGGCGATCCTGACCGCCGGCGCGTCGACGGTCAAGAAGACCCTGCTGGAGCTCGGCGGCAAGTCGACGCACATCGTCTGCGATGATGCGGATTTCAACGCCTGCCTACCGATGGCGGCGATGTTCGCCTGTGTGATGTCCGGCCAGAGCTGCATCTTGAGCAGCCGAGTCCTGTTGCCGCGCAGCCGGTATGACGAAGGTCTGGAGATCCTCAAGACCATGATGGAGCAGTTCCCGGTCGGGGATCCGTGGACCCCGGGCATCATGCAGGGCCCGCAGATCAGCGCCATGCAGCGACAGAAGACGCTCAGCCTGATCCAGTCCGGTATCGCCGACGGCGCCAGGCTGGTCACCGGCGGCGGCATTCCGGAGAACCTGCCGACCGGCTACTACGTGCAGCCGACCCTGCTCGCCGACGTCGACCCCACGTCGGAGATCGCCCAGACCGAGATCTTCGGGCCGGTGATCACCGTGACCCCGTACGACACCGACGACGAGGCCGTCGAGATCTCGAACAACACCATCTACGGGCTCTCCGGGGATGTCACCAGCGGTGACGACGAGCGCGCGCTGAACATCGCGCTGCGGCTGCGGACCGGCAGCGTCACCACCAACGGGCACTCGTTCTTCGGAATCACCAGCCCGTTCGGCGGCACCAAGCAGAGCGGCCTGGGCCACCGCAACGGCGACGAGGGCTACCGGGAGTACCTGAACATGAAGACGATCGGCGTGCGGCCGTAGGGCTTTGACGTTGAGACCGCGCCAAGAGCCCAACGTGCACGGAAACTTCGCTTCGGGTGCGGTCTCAACGCGCCGGCCTCCTGTCGTCTACATTCGACAAGAACGGATCTGGAGGCGCACATGATCAAGCTCGAACTGCCCTATGTCACCGTGACGGTCGACGATCGGTTCCGCAATCGGCTGGCCGGCGTCGGTGACCGGTTGCGCATCAGGTTGACCGCGTACCTGCGCAACGCCGCCGACGATCTCGACGGCCTCGGCCGCAAGGCCACCGCGGCCTGTCAGACCGCGGCCGTGCGTGTCGACACCGCGATGGCCGCCGCCAATGACCGCATCGCCTCCGAGCCCGAGGTGCACGTGGCGCACCTGAAAGTCGTATGAGGTGAGCACGCCCAGCGTCTTCATCACCGGAGCCGCTGCGGGTATCGGACGGGCGACCGCCTTGACCTTCGCCCGAAACGGCTACCGGGTGGGCGCCTACGACATCGACCTCGACGGGCTGGCCGGGCTGCGCGAGGAGATCGTCGCACTGGGCGGTGACGTGGTGATCGGCGAGCTCAACGTCACCGATGCCGATCAATGGTCCGCACGGCTGCGTGAATTCACCGGTAGCACAGGCACACTCGACATCCTGGTGAACAACGCCGGGGTGCTGACCACGGGTGCGTTCGCCGACGTACCGCTCGACGTTCACCGGCAGATGGTGGACATCAACGTCTACGGCGCACTGGCCGGCCTGCATGCCGCATTCCCCTACCTGCGTGACACCCCGCGCGCCCAGGTGGTCAACATGTGTTCGGCCTCCGCGATGTACGGCCAGCCCGAACTCGCCACCTACTCGGCCACCAAGTTCGCGCTGCGCGCGCTGACCGAGGCGCTGGAACTCGAATGGCGCCAATACGGGATCCGCGTGCTGGCGCTGTGGCCGCTCTTCGTCAAGACCGCGATGACCGACGGCGTCGAGACCGCCAGCACCAAATCGCTGGGCGTCAACCTCCAGCCGGAAGACGTAGCGGCCGCGGTCTATTCGGTCACGCATCGACGCGGTCGACTGGCCCGGGTGCACTATCCGGTCGGGCGTCAGACCGCAGTGTTGGCCGCGCTGTCGCAGGTGTCGCCCAACTGGATGCAACGGTTGATGACGAAAACGCTGACGCGCAATTAGCCGATCGCGGTGTACGGCTTCCTCGGCGGCTGCTGATTCTGTCGAAACGATTGGCACAGACCGAGATTGCTCGCCACGCATGGCACACCGTTGATGGTCGGGGCACTGCCTTCCAGATAACACTGACCGGTGTACTGGTTGTTGATGTGCCCCGCCGGGCAGCCTTGCGCGGCCGCCGCGGGCGCTCCGACGGCGATCCCCACGATCAGACCGGCGGCCCCCACCGCATAGACGATCCGTCGTCCCCAGTGCGTCGTCATCGGCAGACCCCTTTGCCCCTCCGCAGCCCAGACTACGCGTGTACGGCCGGGCCACGACGCGTGATTAGGATCGGTGGCATGCCGGAGCCGACCGATGCTGTGGACGACACGACGTCGACAACTCACCGTCCCAACCGCCAAACCCGATCCTCGTTGGGCTGGGTCGCTCCGCTCGCACTGGTCGTCGCACTGATCGCGACCGGCCTGGCCGGGTGGGCGCTGCTGCGGCCCGCACCGTCGACGCCCGCGCCCGCCCCTGCTGCCGCGCCGCAGAACGGTGACCCCAAAGCGAACGCCTGCGCCGCCTACCGCACCGTGAGTTCGGCGGTGTCCCTGCAGACCCACGCCGACACGGGCGCTGAAGTTCAGGGCGTGGCCGCCAACGCGCGACTGGCGATGTCCGGTGGCGCGACCTACCTGCTGGCCCACCTCAGCCCGGCCACACCGAGCGACCTTGCCGACGCGATTCGCGCCTTCGCGGCAGGGCTGCAGGATATTTCGATGAACGCGTTAGCCGGGGTGCCGAACGACGACCCGAACCAGGCCGAGCGGCTGAGCAACGCGGAGAAGACGAACAGCAAGATCGCCGAACTCTGCAAATAGCCCACTACGACGGGTTTTACAGGGTCAGTTCAACTGGCGTTTGCACGAAGTTCGACAGTGCGCCAAGTGGGGTCCAGTCCGGGGTAAGGGTCGTCTCCTTGGATTTCCATGTCAGTGACCACTCGGCGCATTTGCCGGACTGAACGTCTTCTTCGAAGGGAATTCGACCTTGTCCAAACACCGCAAGAAATCGCTCCGGGTGGCTGCGCCAGCCTTTGTCACCACGGGCGTCGCCGGTGCGGCGATGGTGGGTGCGGCCGTCTTGTTCGCCACCACCGACGCCCCCAAGACCACGGCTTCGCCGGCGTACAAGCTGGCCTCGACCGAGTCGGATCTGCTGCTGTTCGGCAACAGCCTTGCCGGCAGCAACTCCAAGGCGGCCGCCCCGACGGCTTCCGCCACTGCCAACGCCACCAACTTCGTCGCGGAGTTCATCGGCAACGGCACTGCCGAGCACCCCAACGGCGGCCTGCTCATCGGCAACGGCTACAGCTACAGCGCCGCTGATGCGCAGTGCGCCAGTGCATCCTGCAACGGCGGCCGCGGCGGCCTGCTCATGGGCAACGGCGGTAACGGCTACAACGGCGGCAACGGTGGCAGCGCCGGGCTGTACGGCAACGGCGGCAACGGCGGCGACGCCCTGAGCGCCGCCATCAACGGCGGCAAGGGTGGCAACGGCGGCAACGGCGGACTGGTCGCGGGCAACTCCGCCTCCGGTGCGCTGTTCAGTGGCGGCGGCGGCAACGGCGGCAAGGGTATCGCCGGCGGCGCCGGCGGTAACGGCGGAAACGCCGGCCCGTTCGCCGGTAGCGGCGGCGCCGGTGGCGCGGGCGGCGCCAGCACGACCGCCGGTGTCAACGGCGGCAACGGTGGCAACGGTGGCGACGCCGCGTCGTTCCCCGTCCTCGGCGGCGGTACCGCAGGTGCCGGCGGCGTCGGTGGCGCGGGTTACACCAACGCGGCGGGCGCAGGCACCAACGGCGGCAATGGTGGCAACGGCGGTAAGGCCGGCTACTACGGCAACGCGGCGGGCGGCGCGGCTGGCGCCGGCGGCGCGGGCGGTGGCGGCACCACGGCCGGCGGGAACGGCGGTAATGGTGGCACCGGCGGAACCGGTGGCCTGGCAGCCGGTAACGGTGGCGTCGGTGGCGCGGGTGGCACCGGCGGCACGGCCTCCGCGGGTGCCGGCGGCAACGGCGGCACCGGCGGCAACGGCGGCACCGGTGGTGCGGTCGGTAACGGTGGCGCAGGTGGCGCAGGTGGCGATGCCGGTGCAGGCACCACGACGGGCGGCAGCGGCGGCAGCGGCGGCAGCGGCGGGCTGGCCGGCAACAACGGCGGCGCCGGCGGCGCCGGTGGTAAGGGTGGCGCAGGCGCCACCGGCGGCACCGGCGGCAAGGGTGGCCTCGGCGGCTTCGGCGGCTTCAGCGGCGGCGCAGGCGGCAGTGGCGCCAACGGCGGCAACGGTGCCACGACCGGCTCGGGCGGCAAGGGTGGCAACGGCGCCAACGGCGGCGGCAGCCTCATCTCGGGTGGCAAGGGCGGTAACGGCGGCACCGGCGGTAAGGGCGGGGCAACCAATGGCTCGGCCGGACAGCAGGGCACCGGCGGGGTCGGACCGACCGCCGGTAAGGGTGGCACCGGCGGCGCCGGCGGCTAACCCGTCAGATACGCGAATCGGCCCCCTCCGAAAGGAGGGGGCCGATTTCGTTTCAGCGCGTTGATATTTCGGTCAGGCGCGTGCGCCGTTCATTGCACACGCCATCTGAGCGTTCTTCGCATCGGTGTTCATGTCATCGGCCGTCGAGTTCAGCGAATCGCCGCCGCCGCGAATGCCCATGATCAGCAGGAGTTTTGCGGCGCGCAGCGACCACGACCGCATGGGCGCCGAAATGTCGGCGGGCAGACCGGGTGTCGACGCCGCCGACATGGCCGCGGATGCGGCCTCCCGCAGTGCGGTGCGGCCGATGGCGTTTGAATTGGCCACGTTCGGATCTTGGTAATTCACACTGTTTCCATTGCCAGCGGAGTCGTAAGCGAAGTCCTCGTAGTACGACGCCGCGTAATCGAGCGCCCCTCCGAACTGCTTACAGGCGTCCGGTATCGCGCTGGAGGGTGCCGCATCCGGCGGCGGCACATCCAACGGCGCGACCGGCGCGGCCACGTTCGCGGGCGCCGGTCCGGGCACCGGAACCGGCTGCTGAGTGTCCGGGTCGGCGAACGCAACGGGTGCGGCGAACAATGCCGATCCCGACACCAACAGCATGGCTGTCAGCGTCTGGCCATATCGCAGTGACGATTTCATCGCTTCCTCCTGGATCGTGGGTTCCCCCGAACCGTCCGGCTGGAAGTTTCAAACCAGCCCAACCCGAACCCGGGACAACAGGGCCCTTCAGGGTCAGGACGAAAGAGATGATCGACGGGATAGCTGTCTCATCGGTTAACGGACACTGAACAGCCGGCGCCTTCAGAGGATCGATCGGGTGTCACCCGTCATCGACGTCGCACTCAGCTGGTATCAGGTTGAGACCCAAACCGGCGCGTCAGAACTCGATCGCCGAAAAATGACGCTCGGTAGACGGTAATGCGGTGGAAGTTGTTGGGGCGGCGTTAACCGTTTAGACACCCTTCAACTCAATGATTCCTCCGAACGACACAGTGGATATCAACGACGAGAGGCGCCAACACGACATGTTGAAACGCTTTGCCGCATTGGCTGGAGTATGCCTGCTGGCCCCGATGGGAGCGGCTCCGCTCGCCTTGGCCGACCCGCCGGCCGATCCCAACGCGGCACCCGCCGCCAACGTCGGGCCGCAGGGGCCCGTGCCCTCTGCCGCACCCGGCGTTCTCAAGACGCCTGACGGCTGGACGCTCAGCGTGACCGGCAAGGACGAGTCCATGGAACCCGTGGCGTCCCTGACGAATTCGCCCTGGTCCCGCGAGTACCTGGTCGACGGAACCTTTACGGCCACGGTGAACGGCGGTGGCAGCACCAAGCTGGCCGGCGGTACGTTGGAGGCCGGCTACCAAATCGGTTGCGGCATAACCCAAGACGACATCGAGTCCATCGCCACCGCGGGTGCCACCCCCGGCGTGGGCATCCCGCTCGTCAATGGCTCGCTGTTGCCGATCACCCTTGGCCTCTCGGCGTCCTACCAGATGAAGATCGACCTCAAGCCCGGCACGGTGAACATCGTTCCGGTCGGCAAGAAGGAGTTCAAGGGCACTGCTCCCCGAGTCTCCATCACCGGGTTCCGTATCAAGATCGACGGTTGCGCCGGCCAGTCCTTCATCCGGTCCTACGCCACGCTGACCAGCTCCACCGACAACACCGACGACGTCGTGACCTACCTCGGCGTCACCAAAGCGGTCTGACAACTTCACATCGTCGTTCCCGCATTCGGCTGCCCGTCATCGACGCGGTGGTGGGCAGCCGATTTGCACGACCCAAAGACTCCGCGGGAATGCCCATTAGATGAGCACCGGGCGTAGAGCGTTGGCGCCCCGTTCACCAAATGGACACCCCACCAATCAATCATTTCCCAGAATCCAGTGAATTTGAGACGGAAGGCGCCGACAGGATATGTTGCATCGCTTTGCCACCGCAGCTGCAGTTTGCATGCTGATTCCGATGGGAGCGACCCCGCTCGCGTTGGCAGACCCGGCTGATCCGGCGGCGCCACCCGTCGTCGACGCAGGCGCTCCCCCTCCTCCACCGGACAACGGAGCCGTCGCCTCCTCGGTTCCCGGCATCGCCAAGACGCCCGACGGCCGCACGCTGACGGTGGTCGCCAAGGACGAGACGCAGCTGCCGGTGGCTCCGCTGACGACGTCGCTGTCTTCGCGCGACTGGGTGGTCGGTGCCACGTTCACCGGCACCACGACCGGCTCGGTGTCGGGTGGAACGCTCGAGACCGGCTATCAGATCGGTTGCGGCGTCGAAATGGACAAGGTCAAGCTGATCGGGTCGGTCGGCGCCAGCCTGGGCAACGCCAGCCTCGGCACCGGCGGACTCGCGCTGCCCGGAACCATCAGTTTCCCGGTGCAGGGTCAGATCGAAGTCGACCCGCGGCCGGGAACGATCACCAACGTCGTCGTCGACAAGAAGAAATTCAAGGGCACCTCGTCCCGAGTGACGATCAAGGACGTCCATATCAAGATCGACAACTGCGTCGGTGCCTCGTCGCTGCGCTCGTACGCGGTGCTCACCAGCTCGGGCACCGATGCCGACGACATCGTCGCCTACTACGGCGTCACCAAAGTCTTCTGACCCCGGTGCGCCAGATGTACGCAATGCTGGTCAAAGGCGCGGTCGTGGCCGCGCTGACTCTCGGAGCGGCGGTCGCACCCATGGCGACCGCCGCCGCCGATGAGCCGCTACCCGTCGACCCCGCGGCGCCCGCGCCTCCGCCTCCTCCGCAGGGCTTGATCCCGTCGCCGGCGACCATCACGGATTCCGTGAGCGGCTTCGCCAACTACATGGGTGGCCCCGCAGGCAACCAGCTGCTGCTCGGACAAACACCCACCCCAGCGCTGGCCGGCACCGCACCCGCGACGCCACCGAATGCCGACATTCTCAACGGTGCTCAGCTGTTGATGGCGCAGAACAACAGCATGCCCACGCCGGATCAGACGTCGCCGTACCAACTGGGCCCTGGGGCTGACGGACCGTTCGCCCGGGTGAATCAGTGGAAGGGCGTTCACGCGTTCCTGCATGGCGCGCTGGGCCGCATGCCGGCAGACCAGCTCGGACAGCCGCTGCCTGGGACAGCCCCAGCTCCAGGAATCACGATCCCTGCCGGACCCGAGCAGTTCCTGCCTGATCCGGCGGCTCCGCCGCCGCCCGGCGCCCCCGGCGATCCGGCACTCCCACCACCGCCGCCGCCGATCCCCTGATCGCATCCTCGGCGCCGTTCCCGGCACCGGCACGGCGTTCGCCGACTACGGTGTGACGAGGATCGAGGCCAGGAGGACGTGGCGGGATGAGCATGGGCGACCGGACGCTGGCGTCGACGCTGTTGCTTGCGGCCGCGGTCGCCGCCGCCCTTCTCGGGTCGCCATGTGCCACGGCCGATCCCGCACCGGGCGACCCGCCCCAACCGCCGCCGGCACTCGTTCCACCGAACGCGACCGTCGGCAGTGTGCTCGCTCAAAGCGATGCGCCGGCGGCCGGACCGCTCGGCCTGCCCGACCTGGCGGCGTACGCACCGGGACTTCTGCTGGGACAGAACCCGGTTCCGTCGCCGCCGGGCGCGGCGAACACCGTGGCGACCCCCGATCTGCATGCGTTCAACAACCAATATCTGGTGCCACAGAACATCGCCCCTGCCGCACCCGGACAAGGCGAGCCCGATATCGGCATCGGACCCACGGCCGAGCAGCCGGGCACGGGCCGACTGGCCTTCCTGCACCGGCTGCACGCGATGTACTCCGAGGGCGCTCTCGACGGTGCGCTGCTCGGCCAGGTGCCCTACGAGCAACTTGGCGAGCCCCTGCCCGGCACGGCGCCGGCCCCGGGCGTCATCGTCCCGCCCGGACTCGGCTTTGGCCTGGCAGACCCGGCGCCCGCGCCCTGAGCGCAGCGGTGGCACGTAAGCGCGACGCGTCCCCGACATTCACCCAACGGCAAAGTGCCGAGGGTGTTCTGGTGCTAGCATCCGAAACCTATGCCTGCTAACGCCCCGCGCGTGATCGTCGAACCAGACGACGGTTTGGACCCGGTCCTCGAATTCATCATGAGCGCGCAAACCTCGCTTCTGATAAAGCAATTCACGTTCACCGAGCCAAGCCTGATCGACGCCGTCATCGACCGGAAGAAGGCCGGGGTCGACGTCCGCATCATGCTCAATCCGCAGCGATCGGGCGGCGATCGGGCGAACGACGAAAGCTACGAGACGTTCAAGACCGCCGGCATCGACGTCCAGTGGTCGAGCCCGAAATTCTATGTGACGCACGAGAAGTCAATCGTCGTTGATGAGAGCGCCGCTATGGTCGCGACCTACAACCTGATGATCAAATACTTCACGCTCACCCGTGACTACGGCATCATCACCCACGACCCGCAGCACGTCGCCCAGATCGTCGAGGTGTTCAACGCCGACTGGGAACATCGAGACTTCACACCGCCCAGATACGAAGGACTGCTGTGGAGTAACTCCAATTCCCGATACCACATGGCGCGCTTCATCGACTCCGCTGAGCGCAAGCTGTACATCCAGCACCCCAAGTACGTCGACGCCGTGATCCTCGACCACATCGCGGCGGCAGCCCACCGCGGCGTCAGGGTGCGGGTCTTGTGCGGGGGCAAGCACGGCATCAGTGAATGGGACATCCTCGACACGTTCGCCTCGCTGCGCACCCTGCGCCGGTTCGGCGTCGAGGTGCGCAAGCAGAAGAACCTGAGGGTGCACGCCAAGCTGTTGATCATCGACGGCAGAGAAGTTCTGGTCGGGTCGATGAACATCGATCGCAGCGCCTTCGACCTTCGCCGCGAGCTCGGTGTCACCACCGATGACCCGGACGTGGTGGCTCGACTCAAAGAGGTCTTCAAAAGCGACTGGCAGATTTCCAGCCACTACGAACCACCCGATCCGCTCGAGAAGAACCGGCCCGTCGAGGACGAGTTTCCGCACGACCACGACCTGGTCCATGAGTGAGTCCGGTTCGACCCGGGAGAAGGTCTCACTCTTCGAGGTCGCGCGGACGTTCAACCACATCGCGCTGGCGTCCTTCGGCGGCGGCCTGGGGGCGTGGTCGCGTGAGGTCATCGTCGTCGAAAAGCAGTGGCTGGGTGAGGAGGAGTTCCTCAGCGCGATGACGATGTGCCGGATCGTGCCCGGCGCCAATCAGGTGAATCTGGCGGTCTTCGTGGGGACCAAGATGAAGGGTCTCGCCGGCGCGATCGCGGCGGTGATCGGCCTGTGCCTGATGCCTGTCGCGATCGTCCTCACGCTCGGCTTCGTCTACTTCACGTTCAAGGAAGTGCCCGCGGTCAAGGGTGCGTTGCACGGCGCCTCGGCCGCGGCCGTCGCGTTGACGCTCGCCATGGTGATCCAGACCGGGCAGAAGTGCCTCAAAGGCCTGATGCCCATCGCCTTCTTCCTGGCGAGCTTCGTGCTCAACGGGCTGCTGCGCTGGCCGTTGCTGCTGACGCTGGCGATCCTCGCGCCGCTGAGCCTGATCTGGGCGTGGCCCCGCAAGGCGCCGGAGCCGGTCGACGCATGAAGACGTTCCTGGCGCTGATCGGAATGTTCGGCTCGCTGTCGCTGCTGTCGATCGGCGGCGGCAACACCGTCCTGCCCGATATGCACCTGCAGGCGGTGACCGGCCATCACTGGCTGACGAACTCGCAGTTCGCCGACATCTTCTCGATCTCCCAAGCCGCACCAGGACCGAGCATCCTGATCGTGGCGCTGGTCGGCTACGCGGCCGGCCTCGGTGTCTTCGGCGTTGTCGGCGGCATCATCGGCGGCGTGCTCGCCACGATCGCGATGGTGGTGCCCGCCGCGGGCCTGATGTACCTGATCACCGTGTCCTGGCAGAAGGCGCAGAAGTCCAAGCTGCGCTACGCCGTGGAGAAGGGCTTCGCCCCGCTGACCGTGGGGTTGATCCTGGCCAGCTCGCTGGTCATGAGCAAGGCCGCCGACCACGACTGGCGGGCATACCTGATCACCGGCGTCGCCACCCTGATCTTCGTGCGGACCAAGACGAACCCGCTCGTCGTGGTCGGGGCCGCGGCGCTGCTGGGTTACGTCGGCTTCGTCTGACGGTCAATGAGACCTCCCCGGCGCAACTCGGGATAGGTTGCAGCGGTGCGAGTTGACGGACGCGATGTTGCCGTTTCCGGCGACGTGCTGCTGCCGCTGACCCGCCGGACCAACGACATCGTGCGGCTATCGGTGGCGACGGTCGTTCTGGTCATCGTGGTCACCAGCTCACTGATCACCCGCAACGACTGGGTCGGCCTGGAGAAATCGGTCTCGCGGATCGTGGGTGTGCTCACCCCCACCCAATCCAATCTGGTCTACCTGGCCTACGGCGTGGCGATCCTGGCGCTGCCGTTCGTGATCCTGATCGGGCTGATCGGCGCGCGGCAGTGGAAGCTGTTTGCCGCCTACGTCGCGGCCGGCTTCCTCGCCGTGTTCTCCCTGTCGATCACCGGCAACGGGATCGCCGCGCCGCGCTGGCATTTCGACCTCTCCGAGCGACTGTCGACCACCCTGTCGCAGTTCCTCGACGACCCCCGCTGGATCGCGATGCTGGCCGCCGTCCTGACCGTGTCGGGGCCGTGGCTGCCGGGCCGCTGGCGGCGGTGGTGGTGGACGCTTCTGTTGGCCTTCGTTCCGATCCACCTGGTGGTCAGTGCGGTCATCCCGGCCCGATCCCTGCTCGGACTGTCCGTCGGCTGGTTCGTCGGCGCCCTGACCGTGTGGGTGGTGGGCACCCCCGCGCTGGAAGTCCCGCTCGACGGAACCGTGCGGGCACTGGCCCGGCGCGGTTTCCTGGTGACGTCGCTGACGGTCGTGCGGCCCGCCGGATCAGGTCCGCTGGAGTTGGCGGCGGCCGATGACGCAGGCGTACGCATGGTCCTCGAAATGTACGGACCCAATCAGCGCAGCGGTGGTGCGCTACGCCAGTTCTGGCGATGGCTCATCCTGCGCGACGCCGAAACCGCGCCCTTGCAGGCCTCGATGCGCCGGGCTGTCGAACATCGTGCATTGATGACGATCGCGGTCAGCGATCTCGGGGTGTCCAACACCACCACGATGGTGGTCGCCGCGCTGGAACGCGGGTGGACCTTGTATGCCCACACCCCGCCGCTTGGCGATCCGATCGGCGACGCCTGCGACGAGACTCTGGTGACCGCTGTCTGGGGTGCGTTCGGGGTGCTGCATCGCCACCAGATCGCGCACGGCGGCTTGCGTTTCAAGGAGATGACCGTCGACGCCGGACGGGTGATGTTCGGCGGATTCGGCAACTCCGAATACGGCGCGACCGACGAGCAGCTGCAGTCCGACATCGCGGCGCTTCTGGTGACCACGTCCGATCGGTTCGGCCCCGAGTCCGCCGTGCAGGCCGCGGTGCACACCCTCGGCAAGGAGACGGTCCTCAACGCGTCGCGGCGCCTGACCAGAGCGGCCGTCCCCGCCCGAATCCGCAAGTCCGTCAACGATCCCAAGGCCGTCATGGCCGCGGCTCGCGACGAGGTCAAACGGCAGACCGGCGCCGACGAGATCAAGACCGAGACCATCACCCGGTTCACCCGCAAGCAAGTCATCCAGCTGGTCCTGCTCGTCGCACTGGTCTACGTCGCCTATCCCTTCATCAGCACGGTGCCCACGTTCTTCAGCGAGCTGCGCAACGCGAACTGGTGGTGGGCGCTGCTCGGGCTGGCCGTGTCGGCGATGACGTATGTCGGTGCGGCAGCGGCGTTGTGGGCGTGCGCATCCGGACTGGTCAGCTTCGGCAATCTGGTCATCATGCAGTTCGCCAACACCTTCGCCGCCACCACAACGCCGGCCGGTGTCGGCGGCCTGGCCCTGAGCACCCGCTTCCTGCAGAAGGGCGGACTGGGGGCGCTGCGGGCCACCGCCGCGGTAGCCCTGCAACAGGCGGTCCAGGTGATCACCCATGTGTCCCTGCTGATTCTGTTCAGCGTGGCCGCCGGTGCGACCGCCGACCTGTCACACTTCGTGCCGAGCACCACGCTGCTGTACCTCATCGGCGGTGTCGCACTCGGAATCCTGGGCACCTTCCTGCTGGTGCCCAAGGCACGCCGGTGGCTCGGGACAGCGGTGCGGCCTCGGCTGCAGGAGGTCGGCCACGAGCTGCTCGAGCTGATGCGCGAACCGAAGCGGCTGGCTGTCATCGTATTGGGCTGTGCCACAACCACTCTGGGAATGGCTCTGGTGCTGTGGTCCAGCATCGAGGCATTCGGAGGTGACACCACCTTCGTTACCGTCACGATCGTCACTATGGTCGGCGGCACGCTGGCCTCGGCGGCACCCACACCCGGCGGCGTCGGCGCGGTGGAAGCCGCGCTGATCGGTGGCCTCGCGGCATTCGGTGTGCCCGCGGCCGTCGGGGTGCCCGCGGTACTGCTCTATCGCGTTCTGACGTGCTGGGTTCCGGTGTTCGCCGGCTGGCCCATCATGCGCTGGCTGACTGCGAAAGAGATGATCTAGCGCACCGATTGCGTAGCGTGGAGACGTGCGAACCACGCGTGCCCTGGCCGTGACGTTGGCGCTGGCCCTGGTGTTGTCGGCGTGCGCCGGGCCCGGCCGGCACGGCACGGACTCGGCCTGGCCGCCGTCGAGCGGCCGCGGCCCGTGCGGGGTGAGCAAACAGACCGACGTACCCGCCCGGATGCGCGACGGAACCGTGCTGCGCGCCGACGTCTACCGGCCGGACACCTCCGACCCGGTTCCGGTGATCCTCATGCGCACCCAGTACGGCAAGTCGGGCGCCCAGGTCCAGCCATCGCGCTACCAGAGCCCCGATTGGTTCGCCTCGCACTGCTATCTCGTTGTCATCCAAGATGTCCGGGGCCAGGGAGCATCCGCGGGCACCTTCAGCGAGTTCACCCACGACCGCGACGACGGGTACGACTCGGTGGAGTGGGCGGCCGCACTGCCAGGCTCGAACGGCAAAGTCGGCATGTACGGCTCGTCCTACGTCGGGGCCACCCAGTGGCTGGCCGCTACCGCGACTCCCCCGCACCTGGTGACCATCGTGCCGGCGAACACCGCCTCGGACTACTACGACGGCTGGATGTACGAGGGCGGGGAGTTCCGGCTGGCGTTCGTGCAGCCGTGGGCGATCGGTCTGGCCACCACCGCGGCAGAGAACCGGCATGACGGCACCACCGCTGCGGCGCTAAAGGCCGCCGCGGCCGACTCGACCCGGTGGCTGGACTTCCTGCCCTACCGCGCCCTCCCGCCCATGCAGCCCGCCAATCCTGCTGTGGCGCCGTGGTATTTCGATTGGATAGCCCACTCGACGCGAGACGACTTCTGGCGGCAGTGGAGCATCCGTGACCGCTATCCGTCGGTCCGGGTGCCCGTCCTCGACATCGAAGGTTGGTATGACGCTTTCCTCGCCGGCGGCATCGAGAACTTCACCGGCATGGTCAATTCGGCAGGCACATCCGAAGGACGGAGGAACCAGCGGTTGGTCATCGGGCCGTGGGACCACGTGGACTGGGGCCGGCCGGGTTCGGAGCCGGCGCCGTCGCTCAAAGACATCGGACCTGTCGGCGAGACTCCGATCAATGAGCTGATGCTCGCCTGGTATGACCACTTCCTCAAGGGCGTGGACAACCACGTCTCAGGCAAGCCGCGGGTGGATTACTTCTTGATGGGCGCGAACCGGTGGAAGTCGGCGGACAGCTGGCCACTGCCCAACACCCAGTGGAGTCGCTACTTTCTGTCCGGGGACGGCCAGATCGATTCGCGCACCGGCACATTGAGCACCGCAGCGCCCGGGACAAGCCAAGCGCCGGACCACTATGTCTACGACCCGACGGACCCCGCCCCCAGCGTGGGCGGACACTCGTGTTGCGGCGCGAAGTCCGGCCCACAAGGGCCCTACGACCAGATACCCGTCGAGCAACGGTCCGATGTGCTGGTCTACACCAGCGATCCATTGTCGAGCGACACCGAAGTGACCGGACCGACGACTGTCGACCTGTGGGCATCGTCCTCGGCCATCGACACCGACTTCACGGCGAAGCTGATCGTGGTCAAGCCCGACGGCGACGCGATCAACCTCAACAACGGCATACTGCGGACGTCGTTTCGCGACTCGCTGTCCGACCCGCGGCCGGGCGTCCCCGATCAGCCCTACGAGTACCACATCGCGATCTGGCCTACGAGTTACCTGTTCCGCACGGGCGACCGGATCCGATTGGAAATCTCCAGTAGCGACTACCCCCAGTTTGCGCCGAACCCGAACACCGGTGACAGGTTTGGGCAGAGCGCGGCGACGCTGCCCGCGACGCAGACGATCCTGCACGACGCAGCCCATCCGTCGGCCGTCGTGATTCCCGTGGTCCCGGCCGGCGGCCCGGAATCGGATCACGTCCCCATGCGGTAGAGGTGTGATCAGCGGTCCAGTAGCTCCCGATCGCTCGTGGACGCGGTGTCGGCGTCATCCCACGACGCGTCGCGCCCGACGAGATCGGCGACCACCGAATCCAGTCCCATCACGACGGCGCTGATCAACAGGCACCCGATAAGCCAGGTGTCCGGCGGGATCGCCTTTGCAAGTCCGAGCAAAGCTTCCATCGCGGGTTCCGTTCTGACGTTCGTTGGGCCCGCTCCCCCGACAAGCCTTAGCACGCATTCGATAGTTGAAAAATCAGTTAATACTTGCACCTTAGCCAATCAAGATCGCGTTACGCCACGCCGGACGACAAGTTGGTGCCGATGAGGCATCTGGGGTGATCGTGCAAGCCGACGAATATCACAGTCGGGCATCACTTTCCGATGGCGATGAATTCATGTCCCCGTCAGTGAGGGTGTCGCAAGAGCGTCGTGGAGTGCTGCTCTGAAGCGCAATATGTGCACGCTGTTTGCTGCTCAGCAAATCAATGTCGCGACCGCGAGCAACCGTCGCGTTCGCCTCTGAAGACGGCCGGCGCGCGAAAGGAGCGCGCTTCTTGTCGAGAGACGGCGAGACGGGCGCGCTATTGAGCTGGAAGACAGGGCTTTTCGAACAGAAATTGCGTCACTATCGAACGCGGAAGTTTGTGGTCATTGCCTGACCGGCGAGGGGGCGCAGCAACCTATCGGGCCACACCCGTGGCGAACGTCAGGTCAGCGCGTTTGCCGCGCCGCGTCGGCGGCTGCGCCGATGAAGATGGCATAAGCGGCCGACATCGCGATTTGATCGATCTTGTCAGAGTCACCGCCGAGCTCACGCACCTGGTCGGCGATCGCATAGCGGATCAGATCGACAGACGTCATCATGGGATCGCTCACCGGTTCTCCACTCTGGGTGCCAATTCTTTCTCGGCTGTCAGGCAGAGCCGCAGTGCCGCCGCCGCGAAGAGAACGACATGGACGACTTTGCCCAACGCGATCACCGTAGCTCCGATCTTCATCAAGTACCTGAGACCGAGCTTAGAGTTCAAAAGTTAGTTGGGCTAGCAGATTTGCAGAGCAGTAACAGTGAGATCGTGCGGGCAGGTCAGAGCTTGTAACCCGAGTCACGGTGACTAGCAGGAGACGGCACCGCGACGAAACTGTTGCCTGACTCTGGTCTCGGTGGATGGCGGATGCTGCCGCGGACCCAACGAACACATGCAACCGCCGGTTGGCGGCTCGGAATTGTGGCTCGTCGTGAGAGCGAGACCGGGAATGAACGAGGAGCACGGCGTGACTGCGGTCAACGAGTCCCCACCCTCGGCCACCACGCATGATCAATAAATCGCCGGTGCATTCGACGGCGGACCGCTCCTCGGAGGGATCGCCTCGTATGCAGGATCCGGCTACTCAGCTTCGAGATTTGTGCGGGCGGGGGGACTCGAACCCCCACGCTCTTTCGAACAATGGCACCTAAAGCCATGGCGTCTGCCAATTCCGCCACGCCCGCAATCGTGCCGATTCTAACCGTGCGGTCCGACGATGTTGTCGGTGGCGCTTCCTAGTCTGAAGGCAACGGAGGACAGGACGGTTCATGCGCCCCGCAAGCGAATTCCGACAAGTTGAGCAGCTGATTACTGCGGGGCTTAACGACTGCGAGATTTCCAGAGAGACCGGCGTCCCACGACGCACGGTGCGGGACTGGCGGACCCAACCAGCCAAATGGGATCGTGAACGCCGAGCGGGAACGTGTGACGGCGCCCATGACTTCAGCGTTCTGCCGGCCGAGGTCTACTGCTACTTGCTCGGCATGTACCTCGGTGATGGCTGCATATCGAGGAGCCGCCGTACGTGGATGCTTCGGATCACCTGCGACACGCAGTACCCCGGCATCATCGAACGCTGTCGCGAGGCGATCGACATTTTGATGCCAGGGCAACGCGCCGGCGTTTGGACGAGGCCGAGCGGAACGTGCGCCGACGTCTATCTCTGCTCGAATCACTGGCCATGCCTGTTTCCGCAACACGGCCCAGGCCTCAAGCACCGAAGGCCCATCAAGTTGGAGCCGTGGCAACAGAACCTCGTTGAACAAGCACCCGAAGACTTCATTCGTGGCCTCATCCACAGCGACGGCTGCCGGGTCATCGCCAATGACCGCGGCGTCAAGAGCATCCGGTACCACTTCACTAACCACTCCGAAGACATCCTCGGCTTGTTCACCGGCACCCTCGACCGCCTCGGCATCCCCTGGACACGGTCGACCCAATACGTCGTCTCGATCTACCGCAAGGCGGCCACCGCGCGCCTCGACGAATTCATTGGCCCCAAGTGCTGAGCGTCACTCACTCGTGAACCCATAACCGCTGGCAGGGTACCGTCGTGGTGTGTCCACGACCCGCCGTCGTCGCTTTGCGCTGATCCTCTTGGTGATCATCGCCGCGTGCGGCTGCCTGGCGCTGGGCTGGTGGCAATGGAGCAGATTCGAGTCGACGTCGGGCACCTTCCAGAACCTGGGCTACGCCTTGCAATGGCCGATGTTCGCCGGCTTCTGCGTGTACGCCTACCGCAAGTTCATCCGCTACGAAGAAGACGGCGCACCCGAACCACCCTCGGACGCCGACTCCATCACCGAAATCCCGGCCGGACTGCTGCCCGAAAGGCCCACGGCCCGAGCCACGTCCGATGAGACCGACCCCGCAATGCGCGACTACAACGCCTACCTCGCCGAGCTGGCCGCGGCCGATAAGGCCCCCGAAGATCAGAACAGGACCACCGCATGACCGCACCCGAGTCGCCCAAAGCCGAGGAGCAGGCGGGCGTCCCGAACGAGACGATCCGCAAAGCCCTCAACGGCTACCGGCTCATGGCCTGGACGACGGGCATCTGGCTGATCGCGCTGTGCTACGAGATGGTGGTCAAGTACATCGTCAAGGTGGACGACCCGCCGACGTGGATCGGCGTGGTGCATGGCTGGGTGTACTTCATCTACCTGCTCTTCACCGCCAACCTCGCGGTGAAGGTGCGCTGGCCGATCGCCAAGACCATCGGGGTGCTGCTGGCCGGCACCATCCCGCTGCTGGGCATCATCGTCGAGCAGGTGCAGACCCGGGACCTGAAGACCCGCTTCAACCTTTGATCAGCGGGTCGTCGGAGAGCGCGAGCTCTTCCGGCGACCAATCCTCCGCCGCGGTATCGACCGCGGCGGGCAACGTCAGGGCGATCACGGCCGCCAGAGCCGCGACGCCCGCGGAGACGAGCAAGGCGACCCGAAGCCCCTGCAGCGAGGGCACGGTGTGGCCGGCGTAGGTGACGGTCATCGTCGCGAGTACGACACCGATGACCGCGCTGGATATCGAGGTGCCCAACGACCTGGCGAGCGCGTTGATTCCGTTGGCGGCCGCCGTCTCCGAGATGGGCACCGCCGCGTTGATGAGCGCGGGCAACGATGAATACGCGAAACCCACGCCGAGGCTGATCGCGATGTTGACCACCATCACCGCCACCGGACTGCCGAGCAACCAGACCGCGCCCAGGTAGGCCGCGGCGATGATCGCCGCACCACACACCAAGGTGAACTTGGCGCCGCGGCGGCCGGCCAATCGGGCCGCAAGCGGGGAGGCGACCATCATCGCCAGCCCGCCGGGCGCCATCCACAGACCCGCCTGCAACATCGACTGTCCCAAGCCGTATCCGGTGCCGCGGGGCAGTTCGAGCACCTGCGGCGCGACGAGGGACAGCGCGAACATCGAGAAGCACACCAGGATCGCCGCGATGTTGGTGGTCAACACCGGACGGCGCAGCGTCGTTCGCAGATCGACCATCGGCGCCGTGGTCCGGAACTGCCACCGGGCGAACACGGCGAACACCACGACCGAGACGACGAACAGCGACAGCGTCGTCGAACTCGTCCACCCCCACGTCGACCCTTTTGAGATCGGCAGCAGCAGCGTGACCAGCCCGGTGGTCAGCAGGACGAAGCCGAGCGGGTCGAACCGGTCGGCCGAGGTGGCCGGAATGTTGGGCACCAGGAAATAGAACATCAGCATCGCGACGACGCCGAGAACGCTTGCGCCCCAAAACAATGTGTGCCAATCAGCCTTTTGGGCGATCACCGCCGACAGCGGCAGACCCAGCGCGCCACCGACGCCCAGTGACGAACTGATCAGTCCCATCGCGGAGCCGACCCGGTCGGCCGGTATCGAGGCCCGCAGCACGCTGATCGACAGCGGGATGATCGGTATGCCGAAGCCCTGCAGCCCGCGCCCCACGATGAACGGCAGCAGCGAGCTGGTCATCGCGGCGATCAACGATCCGACCGTCAGCGTCGCCGCACAGACCATCAGCATCGGCTTGGGCCCGTACATGTCGCCGAGCCTGCCGAACACCGGAGTGGTGACCGCGGCGGTCAGCAGTGTCACCGTGATCGCCCACGACGCGTTGTCCGGGCTGGTGTGCAGCAGCATCGGAAGCTCGGGGATCAGCGGGATCATCAGCGTCTGCATCAGCGACACACTGATTCCGGCAGCCGCCAGAACGGCGATCAGAACCCCGGGGTGCCCCACCCGGACCGAGTGACGACCCATCCGGGCATCATGACACAGTTAGATGCGCTAGAAAAACGCCGCTCTCGCTCAGCCGACCAGCGCGCGCAGCGCCGGAACGAGCAGCGCCAGGGCGCGACCGCGATGCGATGCCGCGTCCTTTTCTTTAGCGCTGAGCTCCGCGGCACTACGGGTCTCCCCCGCGGGAATGAACAGCGGGTCGTACCCGAAGCCACCCGCGCCGCGCGGTTCTCGCGCGATAGCCCCGGGCCACTCGCCACGTACCACCGCGCTGTCCCCGTCGCCGGGACCCCAGACCAGCGCGCAGGCCGACACGAACGCCGCCGTGCGCCGCTCGTCGGGTACATCGCGCAGCTGAGCCAACAGCAGCGCATTGTTGGCGCCGTCCTCGCCGTGCGTGCCGGCCCATCGCGCCGAGAGCACACCCGGCATCCCGTTGAGCGCGGCGACCTCGATGCCGGAGTCGTCGGCGACCGTCGGTAATCCGGTGGCGGCGTAGCCGTCTCGCGCCTTGGCTACCGCATTCTCTTCGAAGGTAGCGCCGGTTTCGGGTGCCTCATCGAAAGGCGGCACGTCGTCGAGCGACACCAGGGTCAGTCCGGACAGCCCCGCAGCGTCGAGCACCCGCCGCAATTCGGCCAGCTTCTTGGCGTTGCGGCTGGCGACCAATAGTTGTGTCAGCTCCCGAACGCCTTCTTCGACGGCGGACCCTCAGGCAGCACACCGGGATACGGAAGTTCGAGCGCCTCGCGCTGCACGGCGAACAATGTCTCGCACGCGCCGAGCGCGGCGTCGAGCATCTTGTCCAGCGTCGAGCGCGGGAACGTCGCACCTTCCCCGGTGCCCTGGATCTCGACCAGAGTTCCGGTGTCGGTGGCGACGACGTTCATATCGACCTCGGCGCGCGAGTCCTCCTCGTAGGGGAGGTCGACGCGCACCCGGCCGTCGACCACACCGACGCTGACTGCGGCGATGGCACACGACAGCGGGCGCGGGTCGGACAGTTTGCCGCCGGCGGCCAAATAGGTGACGGCATCGGAGAGCGCGACGTACGCGCCGGTGATCGCGGCGGTGCGCGTCCCGCCGTCGGCCTGCAGCACGTCGCAGTCGATGGCGATGGTGTTCTCACCGAGCGCGGCCAGATCGATGCACGCCCGCAGCGAGCGCCCCACCAACCGGCTGATCTCCTGGGTCCGCCCGCCGACGCGGCCCTTCACCGACTCGCGATCCGATCGCGTGTGGGTGGCCCCCGGCAGCATCGCGTACTCCGCGGTCAGCCAGCCCTGCCCGGACCCCTTGCGCCAGCGCGGCACGCCTTCGGTGACGCTGGCCGTGCACATGACCCGGGTCTCGCCAAAGGCGACGAGCACCGAGCCGGCCGGATGGGAGGTGAAGCCGCGGGTGATGGTGACCGGGCGCAGCTCGTCGTCAAGCCTGCCGTCTTGTCGTCGGGACATGAGGCAACCCTAATGGGCGTCAGTGCCGACGGACGTCGATGGTCTCCCCGCACACCACGGCGTGCACCGGTCCGTCGAACTCCGCCTTGGCCTCGGTGATCACATCCTCGCGGGACGTCCACGGCGGGATGTGGGTCAGCAGCAGCTCGCCGACACCGGCGCGCTTGGCCATCTGGCCCGCCTCGGTGCCTGACAGGTGCAGGTGCGGCGGCCGGTCCGTGGCGTGCGTCCACGACGCCTCGCAAAGGAAAACGTCTGCGCCGCTCGCCAATTCGACGAGTGACTCACACACCCCGGTGTCACCGCTGTAGACCAGGGTGGCGCCCGACGGGTCGGTGATCCGCATTCCGAACGACTCCGTCGGATGGGTCACCAGCCGCGGCAGCACGCTCAGTGCGCCGAACTGCACCGGCTGGTTGTCCTGCCAGTGGCGGATGTCGAAGATGTCGGAGAAGTCGTCGAGCTCGCCGCCCAGGGGCGAGGAGGCCGCCGCCAACCGGGTCCAGGTGTCGCTCGGGCCGTACATGATGCCGCGGCCCTGCGCCGGGCTCGGGTGGTATCGGCGCCAGACGAACAGGCCGGGCAGATCCAGGCAGTGGTCGGCATGCAGATGCGACAGCAGGACATGGACCTCGTTGGGGTCGGCGTAGCGCTGCAACGCGCCGAGCACCCCACCCCCGAAATCGAGCACGAGCGGAGGGGTGTCCGGTGCCGTCAGCAGGTATCCGGACGCCGGCGAATCAGGCCCGACAACACTGCCGGAGCAACCGAGGACGGTGATTCGCACAGCCACTAGCTTGCCATGCCCGGTAGTCGCAAGAGGAAAACATGACGGGTTTGTCAGAGAGAATCATTTCGTCGCGCCGACGTGACGCTGAACAGGGTGGACGCCGGTGATCGCCGGCCCGAGGAAGCGCGCCGCCAGAGCGGTGAACGCCTCGGGATCGCCCGTCGCCTCGAAGAGCCGGGTCGCCGCGGGAGCCTCGTGCGGCCGCAGCAGATCGCGCTCGGTCAGAACTTTCAGCAAGTCCTTGGCCGTCTCCTCGGCACTGGACACCAACGTGACCGAATCGCCCATCGCCAGCTGGATCAGCCCGGACAGCAACGGGTAATGGGTACAGCCCAGCACCAGGGTGTCGACCTGTGCGCGCTGCAGCGGCTCCAGATAACCCTCGGCCAGGTTCAGCACCTGCCGCCCGCTGGTGACACCGCGCTCGACGAAGTCGACGAACCGCGGGCAGGCCACCGCGGTGACATCGGCGTCGCGGGCCGCCGCAAACGCATCCTGGTAGGCCCCGGACGCGATCGTCGCCTGCGTACCGATGACGCCGATCCGTCCCGTGCGGGTGGTGGCAACCGCGCGCCGCACCGCGGGCAGGATCACCTCGACGACCGGGACGTCGTAGCGTTCCCGCGCATCCCGCAGGCAGGCCGACGACGCGGTGTTGCAGGCGATGACGAGCGCCTTGACTCCGCGCTCGACGAGGTCGTCGCCGATCGCCAGGGCGTGGGCGCGGACCTCGGGAATCGTAAGCGGGCCGTACGGCCCGTTGCCGGTGTCGCCGACATAGATGATGTCCTCGTCGGGCAGCTGGTCGATGATCGAGCGGGCGACGGTCAACCCGCCCACGCCGGAGTCGAAGATGCCGACCGGCGCGAAGCGGTCGCTCATGACGTCAGGCCGGGAAACTGCCCGGCCTTCTTGCGTTCCCGCGCTTTGCGTTCCGGACCCGACAGCCAGTAGGCGGCCAGCACGCCGGCGATCGCTCCGCACAGGTGGCCTTGCCACGACACCCCGCCGCAGGTGGTCAATTCGGGCAGCGCGCCCCACAGCACACTGCCGTAGACGAACAGCACCACGATGCCGGTGACGATCCACCAGACGTGCCGGGTGAAGAAGCCGAACACCAGCAGGAACGTCAGCCAGCCGAAGATCAGCCCGGAGGCGCCGATGTGGTTGGTCTCAAGCCCGCAGCCGACGTTGCCGATCAGCCAGGTGCCCACGCCGCCGACGACCCAGATGATTGCGGTGGCCCAGACGAAGCGGGCCATCCCGGTCAACGTCACGAGGAAGCCGAGCACCAGAGCCGGCACGGTGTTGGCGGCCAGGTGCTGCCAGTTGGCGTGCAACAGCGGCGCGAAGAGGATGCCCCACAGGCCGTCGGTCTCCAGCGGCCGGATGCCGTTGCGATCCAGGGAATGCCGGGACAGCTGGTCGACGAGTTCGATGATGTAGAGCAGCGCGACGAACGACAGGATCGTGGCGCCGCCGACCTTCCAGGCCGGGGGCTTCTTGGGCTGCGGCGACGTCGCCGGGTAGGCATGCGGCTGATTCATCTGTGTCTCATTACCTCGTCTACGCCCAGAGCTGGCCTTCCAATGCCACCTCGGCTTCGTCAAGGCTACCGGTGGAGCACTCCTGCGGGGGTCGAGCTCGGGTCAGGCACCGGCGCCGAACGCACCGGGCACCACGTCGCGGTAGGTCGGTATTCCGGCCGCCGACTCGGCTGCCAGCACAGCGACCAGCACCGCACGCGCCAAGCAGTCTGCCCCGGCCGCGCCGAGCGCCGCGAGCGCCTTGGTCTCCGGCACCATCGACGATGGCGTATCGGGGTCGGGTGTCAGCTCGACGGCGCCGGTGGCCAACGCGAAGACGGTGTCGCCGTCCAGCGGGGTGTGCGCCGGGCGGATGGTGTGTGCCAGGCCGTCCTGGGCGGCGACCGCGAAGCGCCGGCACGCGGCCGGCGACAGGGCGGCGTCGGTGGCGACGACGGCGATGGTGGTGTTGAGTGGGCTGGATTCCTTGTCGAGGGCGGTCAGAGCGGCGACCTGCTCGGCGGGCGGTGGGACCAGCCCGAACTCCGCGACGAGGTGGCTCATCCACGGCAGTCCGGTGGCCGGGTCGACGACGTTGCCGGCACTGTTGACGACGACGATCGCCCCGACGGTCACCCCGGACTCGAGTGTCATCGACGCGGTGCCGACCCCGCCCTTGAGCACCGCGGCACGGGCACCGACGCCAGCCCCGACGGTGCCGGTTGCCACCTCGGCGCCGGCGGTGCTGGCCGCCGCGTACCCGAACTCGGCGGTCGGCCTGCACGCCCAGCCGCCGACCGGAAGATCGAAAATCACCGCGGCGGGAACTATCGGGACGACACCGCCATCCATCGCCACTCCGCGGCCCTGCTCCTCCAGCCAGGTCATCACGCCGTCCGCGGCGGCCAGACCGTAGGCACTCCCCCCGGTCAGCACCACCGCGTCGACGTGCCGGACGCTGTTGGCCGGGTCGAGCAGGTCAGTCTCGCGGCTACCGGGCGCGCCGCCGCGGACGTCGACGGCGCCGACCGTTCCCGGTGGCGCGACGATCACGGTGGTGCCGCATGCCCAGCCGGCGCCCAGGGTCGCATCGTCGTCGAGGCGGTGGTGGTGGCCGACCAGGATGCCGCCGACGTCGGTGATCGACCCCATGGTCATCGGATCGGCTTTCCCATCAGGCCGAGCACCAGATACTCCTGCAGCACCGTCAGCCACTGATATACGTCGAGGTGGCCGGCCAGCGGGTGGTCGGCAGGCAGCCGGTCGGGACCTTCCGGTCCGATCTCGAGCATGGCGCCCAGTGCCAGCCGGACGTCGTTGACCGCGGAGATCCAGGCGTTGGCGTCGTCCTCAGTGATCTCGAACCGACCCCCACCGTCCGGAAGAGTGTCCAGAAGCCGTTGCGCCGCAGCCTTTTTGGCGTCGATGATCTCCGGCTCGTGCAGACTGCGCAGCGCACCGTTGAGACTCTCGGCGGCCGCCGAGCCGGCCGGGTGATCGCGCTGGGGTTTGAAGAAGTCCGGCAGCAGGCGCCGCATCGTCGAGTCTTCGGGCGCCTGGGGGTTGCCGGCCCGGATTCCGGTGATCTGCTCCAACGGATCCGACGGCGTCGCCGCTTCCCGCTCGTCGAGCATTCCCTGCACCGAGGCGACCATGTTCTTCAGCAGCGCCGCCTCGTGAGGCGCCAGCGCCGAGCGGAACCGGGGACCCTCAGCGGTGTCGACCCGCTTCCATTTGCGCACGCGGTCAGCGGTCCTGCTGCATGGTCGCCCACAAACCGGCGGCATGCAGTTTGGACACGTCGACCTCCATGGATTCCCGGCTCCCGGCCGAGACGACCGCCTTGCCTTCGTTGTGAACCTGCAGCATGAGCTTGGTGGCGTGCGGCTCGCTGTAGCCGAACAGCTTCTGGAAGATGTAGGTCACGTAGTTCATCAGATTGACCGGGTCGTCCCAGACGATCGTGACCCAGGGGGTATCGACAGCAGCGACGGATTCAGTGCGTTGCTGCCCGCTGGCGTCCGGCCGGGTCGGAGCTGCTTGCGAACCCATGCGACCAAGGATAGCGAGCCGCATCCACCGCTATCCAGCCCGGCGGGTGGCCGTTACGGTTGCGCTGTGACCGCCGCCCTGCTGACGGACAAGTACGAGCTGACGATGCTCGCCGCTGCGCTGCGTGACGGCTCGGCCGAACGCCGCACCACCTTCGAGGTGTTCGCCCGCCGACTGCCCGAAGGCCGCCGCTACGGAGTGGTCGCCGGCACCGGTCGATTCCTGGAAGCCTTGGGCGACTTCATCTTCGACGACGCGGCGCTGGCGCCGCTGCGGTCCTTCCTCGACGAGGCGACGCTGGACTACTTGCGGGATTTCCGCTTCACCGGCGACGTCGACGGTTACGCCGAAGGCGAGCTGTATTTCCCCGGCTCCCCGATACTGTCGGTCACGGGCACCTTCGCCGAATGCGTCTTGCTGGAGACGCTGGCACTGTCGATCTTCAATCACGACACCGCGATCGCGTCGGCGGCCGCCAGGATGGTCAGCGTGGCGGCCGGCCGCACGCTGATCGAAATGGGGTCGCGGCGGACCCACGAGCAGGCCGCGGTGGCGGCGGCCCGCGCGGCCTACATCGCCGGCTTCGCCGGGACGTCGAACCTCGAAGCCAACTACCGCTACGGCATCCCGGCGATGGGGACCAGCGCGCACGCGTTCACGATGCTGCACACCACTTCTGACGGCCCGGACGAGAAGGCCGCGTTCCGGGCGCAGGTCGACGCGCTGGGCGTCGGGACGACACTGCTGGTCGACACCTACGACGTGACGGCGGGCGTGGCCAACGCGATCGAGGTCGCCGGCACCGGCCTCGGCGCCGTGCGCATCGACTCCGGCGACCTCGGAGTGCTGGCCCGCCGGGTGCGCGCCCAGCTCGACGATCTCGGGGCCACCGGCACCGAGATCGTCGTATCGGGCGACCTTGACGAATTCTCGATCGCTGCGCTGCGGGCCGACCCGGTCAACACCTACGGCGTAGGAACGTCGGTGGTCACCGGCTCGGGCGCCCCGACCGCAAGCATGGTGTACAAACTCGTCGAAGTCGACGGGCTTCCCGTGCAGAAACGCAGCAGCCGCAAGGAGTCTCACGGCGGGCGCAAGGCGGCTCTGCGCCTGTCCCGGCCGACGGGCACGATCACCGAGGAGGTCATCCACCCGGTGGCGGCCCCGCCCGAGGTAGCCGAACCCGCGCGGGTGCTGACCGTGCCGCTGGTGCGCGACGGTGAGCCGCTGGCGTCCGCCGACCTGACTGCCGCACGCGAGCTGGTGGTGCGTGGGTTGCGCAGCCTGCCTTGGGAAGGCCTGGCCCTGTCTCAGGGCGAGCCGGCGATCCCGACCCGACAGGTGCCGGTGCGGTCACGGTGAGCGAGGACAGCCAAAACAGCGATGTGCCGCCGGTGACCGACTTGCTGGCGACGGCGGTGGCCGCACTCGGCGGCGCCGAGCGCCCCGGCCAGGTGCAGATGGCCGAGGCGGTGGCCAAGGCGTTCGCCGACGGTGAGCATCTGGCGGTGCAGGCCGGCACGGGAACCGGAAAGTCGCTGGCGTATCTGATCCCGGCGATTGCCCGTGCGGTGGAGAAGGAATCGCCCGTCGTGGTGTCCACCGCGACCATCGCGCTGCAACGCCAGCTCGTCGACCGCGACCTGCCTCGGCTGGTCGACGCGCTGGCCGAGAAACTGCCCCGGCGGCCGAAGTTCGCACTGCTCAAGGGGCGGCGAAACTATCTGTGCTTGAACAAAATTCATAACGGAGCAGACGAACCGACCGATGCCCCGCAGGAAGAACTGTTCGAACCGGTCGCGGCGAGCGCACTGGGCCGGGATGTCGCGCGCTTGACGGCGTGGGCGTCGTCGACCGAGACCGGCGACCGCGACGAGCTCACCCCCGGCGTTCCCGACCGGTCCTGGTCGCAGGTCAGCGTCTCGGCCCGGGAATGCCTTGGGATGGCCCGCTGCCCGTACGGCACCGACTGCTTCTCCGAACGCGCCCGCGGCGAAGCCGGCCGAGCCGAGATCATCGTCACCAACCACGCCCTGCTCGCCATCGACGCCATCGCCGACGCAGCGGTGCTGCCCGAGCACGAGTACCTCGTCGTCGACGAGGCCCATGAACTGGTGGACCGCGTGACCTCGGTGGCCACCGGTGAGCTGACCCCCGCACCGCTCGGCGTGGCCACCCGCCGGGTCGCGCGGCTGATCAGCCCGATGCTCGTCCAGCGGATGGAAGCGGCGGTGGCGACGTTCTCCTCGGCCATCCACGACGCGCAGCCGGGCCGGCTGGACTACCTCGACGAGGAGCTCGCCACCTATCTGACCGCGCTGCGAGACGCGGCCACCGCCGCCCGCGGGGACATCGATCCGGCGCCCAAGGACCCGAAGGCCGCTGCGGCGCGCAACGAGGCGATCGCGGCGCTGACCGAAATCGGCGATACGGCCGGCCGGGTGCTGGACTCGTTCGTGCCGGCCATTCCTGATCGCACCGAGGTCGTGTGGCTGGACCACGAGGACAATCGCGGCACCCTGCGGCCGGTGTTGCGGGTAGCGCCGCTGTCGGTGGCAGGTCTCTTGCGGACGCGGCTATTCGACAGTGCGACAACGGTTTTGACCTCGGCAACGCTGACCATCGGTGGCTCGTTCGACGCGATGGCAGGCGCGTGGGGCCTGGGCAGCGGCCCGAAATGGACGGGCCTGGACGTCGGCTCGCCATTCGAGCACGCCAAGTCCGGCATCCTCTACGTCGCCGCGCATCTGCCGCCGCCGGGCCGGGAATCCGCCGGCTCCCCCGAACAGGTCGAGGAGATCGCCGGGCTCATCGAGGCGGCAGGCGGGCGCACCCTCGGGTTGTTCTCGTCGATGCGCGCCGCCAAGGCCGCGACCGAGGCGCTGCGCGCGCGGATCGACACCCCGATCCTGTGTCAGGGCGACGACAGCACCGCCGCTCTGGTGGAGAAGTTCGCCGCCGACCCCGAGACGTCGCTGCTCGGCACCCTGTCGCTGTGGCAGGGCGTCGACGTACCGGGACCGTCGCTGTCATTGGTGCTCATCGATCGCATCCCGTTCCCGCGGCCCGACGATCCCCTGCTCACGGCGCGGCAGCGGGCCGTCGCAGCGCGCGGCGGCAACGGGTTCATGACAGTCGCCGCCTCGCACGCCGCCCTGCTGCTTGCCCAGGGGGCGGGCCGGCTCCTGCGCCGCGCCGATGATCGGGGCGTCGTCGCGGTGCTGGACTCCCGGATGGCGACCGCGCGGTACGGAAGCTACTTGCGCGCGTCGCTACCGCCGTTCTGGTCGACCACCGACCCTGAGCGCGTCAAACAAGCACTTCAGCGCCTACGCAACGAGGTTTCGCCGTGAGTTGGCATCGGTAGCGGCAACCGGACGGCACTATGGTGAGAGCAAATTTCGATGCCTCGGAGAGGGTGGATCCCATGCGCCGACGACACCTCGCACGCCTGCTCGCGATCGCGAGCGTCGCTGCGGTGCTGGCCGGCTGCGGCACAACGATCTCGGGCAAGGCCGTGTCGGTGTTCGACGACCCGTTCAAAGTCGGTGGCCTGCAGGCGGTCGACGGGGCCAGCGGATTGCGGTCGAACGCCGAAGAACCCACGCGCAAGGTCTCGCACGGCGACGGCGGCAAGGACGACGAGATCGCTGTGCAGTCGATCAGCGATCTGGAAGCGTTCTGGAAAGACGCCTACAAGGGCACGTTCGACGGCGAATTCCGGCCCGTCAAGGAACTGATCTCCTGGGACTCCAACGACTACGACGGTGAATTCTGCGGCGACACCACCTCCGACCTGATCAACGCCGGCTTCTGCGAGGACGACAACACCATCGGCTGGGATCGCGGCGTACTGCTGCCTGCTCTGCGACAAGCCAACGGCGACATGGCAATCACGATGGTGTTGGCACACGAGTACGGGCACGCCATCCAGAAGATGGCCAAGCTCAACAAGAAGGGCACCCCGACGCTGGTCGCCGAACAGCAGGCCGACTGCTTCGCCGGCGTGTACATGCGGTGGGTGGCCGAAGGCAATTCGAAACGGTTCACCCTGAGTACCGGTGATGGTCTGAACAACCTTCTCGCAGCGATGATTTCGTTCCGCGACCCGCTGCTGAGCCAGGACGACTACACCGACAGCGGCGACGAGCACGGCTCAGCGTTCGAACGAATCTCGGCCTTCCAGTTCGGATTCACCGACGGCCCGTCGTCGTGTGCCGCCATCGATGCGCAGGAGATCGGTCAGCGTCGCGGCGATCTGCCGATCGAACTGCAGCGCGATCAGACCGGCGAATGGCCGGTCACCGAGGAGTCGGTTCGCTCGATCATCGAAGCGATGAACATCTTGTTCGCACCGAAGAACCCGCCCAAGCTCAGCTTCGATGCCGCCTCGACATCGAAATGCCCTGACGCGCGGCCCAGCACGCCGGTGTCGTTCTGCCCAGCCACCAATACGATCGCCGTCGACCTGCCGGGGTTGGAGAAGATGGGCGCCTCCAACGAAGGTCAGGACAACGTTCTGGTCACCGGCGACAACACCGCGTATTCGGCGCTGGTGTCGCGCTACATGCTCGCGCTGCAGCATGAGCGCGGCGGCCTGGTGCTGGACAATGCCGAAGCCGGGCTGCGCACCGCCTGCCTCACCGGCGTGGCCACCACCAAGCTGTCCAAAGAGGTCACCACGCCGGACGGCAACACCGTGGCGCTGACGGCCGGCGACATCGACGAGGCGGTGTCCGGACTGCTCACCAACGGCCTGGCTGCCAGCGACGTCAACGGGGAATCGGTGCCTGCCGGGTTCAACCGTATCGACGCCTTCCGCATCGGCGTGCTGGGCGATCAGGACCGCTGCGTCAAGCGCTTCCCGTAGGCCTTGCGTTGAAACCGCACTGCGAGCGACCTTTTCGCACATTCTTCGCTCTCAGTGCGGTCTCAGCGCCCTAGATCTTCTTGGTGACCCCGTACCAGGACAGGATCGCGTCACCCTCGTCGGTGGACTTGCTCAGCGTGGCATACGAGCGGATGAACGACTCCCCCACGCAGCCATCGATTTTCACGTGGAAGTTGCTGATCGATACCCACGGCCGATCGCCCTTGTACTGCTTCTTGGTCACCGGGACGATGTTGATGATGCCGGGCTTGAGGCCGACGGTGATCGCCCCGCCGATGCTGCCGCCGACACCGGGCAGCAGGCCCTCGGCCGCGTTGTTCGGGAAGTCCAGTCCGATGATGCCGAGCGAGGTGTTGGCCCCGATGGTGCCGCCCAGGGCGACACCGTTGGAGGTGCTCATGTCGATGCCGCACCCGATCTGGTAGCCCACCTCGAAGACACCCTTCGGATTCTCACCGGGCCCGTCGAGCGCTCCGTTGAAGATGCCGCTGACGGTGTATTCCCGCGAGGAGATGGCGGTGGTCAGCGGTGCGATCGGCATCTGCACCTCGTCCTTGGCCGAGATCGTCAGCGTCCACCCATCGGGCGACTTCGTGGTGGCCGGCGGCGTGGAGGCCACCTTCCCGTCATCGACGGGCGGCGCAGCCGGGTCAGCGGCGGCGACGGGCTGAGCCAGGTCGGGGCCGCCGGGATCCGGATCGGCCGACGCTGAGGCCGGCGCAATCACCAAGGTGCCCACCAGCGCCATCAGCGCTGCGCGACGAACAAACACTGCCCCGATACACCTTCCCGGAGGCCGAGGGTCCGCCCCGATGCGGGACCCCTCGACGTTCCTGTTGGGAACCTACAGGTGGCTCCCATGCCCTGCTAACCGTTTCCCGAACTCTCGGCGTTACGCCAGCGTGACGAGACCGAGCTCGTTGTCGCCTGCCAGCAGCGGATGATGCGGCAGCACCCGGACCGTGTAGCCCACCGAGCCGGCCACCGGCAGCGGCGTCGTCGTCGAGAAGATGTCGGCCCCGCCGTCACCGGAACCCGCGTGGACCATGTCCACGGTGATGGGGTCCTGCAGCGCGTCGGCGGCGTCGACGCGCCCCAGCACCGCCTGCACATCCACCTCGTCGGGTTTCAACCCGGCCAGCGCGACGGTGGCCGTCAGCGTCAGCTCCGACCCCAACAGCGGGGTGTCCGGCAGGCCGGTGCTGTCCACATCGGTGATCTGAATGTTCGGCCAGGCTTCACGGACGCGCTGCCGGTAGGCCGACAGGTCGCGGGCCGCGCCGAAGGGCAGGCCGTCGATCGGCGCGCTGGTGCGTCGGAACGACTGCGCGGCAGGCGCGTAGTACTTCTCGGTGTAGTCGCGCACCATCCGCGATGCCAGCACCTTCGGCCCGAGCGACTGCAAGGTGTGCCGGACCATCTCCACCCAGCGAGTGGGCACCCCCTTGTCGTCGCGGTCGTAGAACGTCGGGGTGACGGAATTCTCGAGCAGGTTGTAGAGCGCGGCGGATTCAATGTCGTCGCGGCGGTTCTCGTCGGCCAGGCCGTCGGCTGTCGGTATCTCCCAACCGTTTTCGCCGTCGTACCACTCATCCCACCAGCCGTCGCGGATGGACAGGTTCAACCCGCCGTTCAGCGCGCTCTTCATGCCCGACGTGCCGCACGCTTCCAGCGGTCGCAACGGATTGTTCAGCCACACATCGCAGCCCCAGTACAACTGGCGGGCCATCGACATGTCGTAGTCGGGCAGGAAGGCGATGCGGTGACGCACATTCGGCCGATCGGCGAACCTGACGATCTGCTGGATCAGCGCCTTGCCTGCGTCGTCGGCGGGGTGCGACTTACCGGCGACGATCAGCTGCAGCGGCTTCTCCTTAGCGAGCAGCAGCGCCTCGAGACGCTCCGGATCGCGCAGCATCAGCGTCAGCCGCTTATAGGTCGGGACCCGACGGGCGAAACCGATGGTCAGCACCTCCGGATCGAAAGCCGTTGCGATCCAGCCTAATTCAGCCTCGGATGCACCGCGCTCCAGCCACGACCGGCGCAGCCGTAGCCGGACGTCCTCGACGAGTAATGCGCGCAGCTGAGAGCGGATCCACCAGATGTGGCCGGTGTCGACCTGCTGCAGCCGCGCCCAGACGTTGGGTTCGCGCAGCGCCTCGGTGGAACCGGCCAGCTCGCGCCCGAGCTCCAGCCACTGCGGGGCCGCCCAGGTCGGTCCGTGCACACCGTTAGTGATCGAACCGATCGGCACCTCGGCCGGATCGAATCCCGGCCACAACTCGTCGAACATCGCTCGGCTGACCCGCCCGTGCAGCAGCGACACCCCGTTGGCACGCTGCGCCAACCGCAGGCCCATGTGCGCCATGTTGAACTTCGACGGGTCGTCCTCGGCACCGAATGCGAGCACCCGCCCCACCGGAACCTCCGGCAGCAAGCCGGTTTTCCCGTCGTCGCCGAAGTAGGTCTGCACCATCTCCACCGGGAACCGGTCGATGCCGGCGGGCACCGGGGTGTGAGTGGTGAACACGGTGCTGGCCCGCACCAGGGTCAGCGCGGTATCGAAGTCGAGCTTCTGCTCGGAGATGTACTCGCGGATCCGCTCGACACCGAGGAAGCCGGCATGGCCCTCATTCATGTGGAACACATCCGGGGCGGGCAGGCCCTCGATCGCGGTGAACGCACGGATGGCCCGCACGCCGCCGATGCCGGCCAGCAGCTCCTGCTTGATGCGGTGATCCTGGTCGCCGCCGTAGAGCCGGTCGGTGACGTTACGCAGATCGTGCTCGTTTTCGGGGATGTCAGAATCCAAGAGCAGCAGCGGAATCCGGCCGACCTGCGCCACCCACACCCTGGCCCGCAGCATCTTGGCGTCCGGCATCGCCAGCTCGACGAGCGCGGGCGCGCCGGCCGCGTCGGTCAGCAGCCGAAGCGGCAGGCCCTGCGGATCCAGCGACGGATAGTTCTCGTGCTGCCAGCCGTCGGCGGTCAGCGACTGACGGAAGTACCCGGACCGGTAGTACAGGCCGACCGCGATCAGCGGCAGCCCCAGATCCGACGCCGACTTCAGGTGATCACCGGCCAGAATGCCCAGACCACCCGAATAGTTAGGCAGCACCTCGGCGACGCCGAATTCCATCGAGAAGTAGGCGATGCCCGTCGGCATCGATTTGGGGTCCTGCTCCTGGTACCACATCGGCCGGCTCAGGTAGTCGTCGAGATCCGCGGCGAGCTGGTCGAGGATGGCGAGGAACTGCTCGTCCTCGGCGAGCTCGTCCAGCCGCGCCGGGGCGACCGCACCCAGCAGCGCCACCGGGTCCTGTCCGGTCTGCAGCCACAGTCGCGGATCGATCGAGGCGAACAGATCTTGGGTCGGCTTGTCCCAGGACCAACGCAGGTTGGTGGACAGCCGGCCGAGGGCTGCGAGCCGCTCGGGCAAATGGGCACGGACCGTGAATCTGCGGAGGGCCTTCACGCGTTCTTACCTTACTGAGGTTCTGCCCGCCGTTGAGCGGCCGTGGCCTTCTTGCCCCCACATTCATTCCGCGCACTACGGTGTGAAGAGAGCGCGATGCGGTTACCCCGAGGGTCAAGGACTCTCACGACCGGTGCGGCGACAACGAATGTCGCTGTGCCACGACAACGAGAAAACCGACTCAAGCCGGCGCGGGGCAGACCACGCCGCACAAGTCAGGAATGGAGTGGTTGGGTGCCGGGTCGTATCGAGATCGATGACGTCGCGCCCGTCGTGTCCTGCGGTACCTATCCGGCCAAGGCGGTCGTCGGCGAAGTCGTGCCGGTGGCCGCGACGGTGTGGCGCGAGGGGCACGACGCAGTGGCGGCGACGTTGGTGGTGCGCTACCTCGGAACAGCCCACCCCCAGCTGGGCCAGAACCCGACTCGGCGGGTCAAGGCGCTCGAGGGAGCCGAGTTGACGGAGGCGTCGCCCGCCGTGAGCCGGGTGAAGCCACAGCTGTATCCAATGGAATTGGGCCGTACTCCCGACCTCTTCCACGGCCAATTCGTGCCCGACCGGGTGGGGCTGTGGACATTCCGGATCGACGGGTGGGGCGACCCGCTCACCACCTGGCGGCATAACGTCACCGTCAAACTCAACGCCGGCCAGGGCGAGTCGGAACTGAACAACGACCTGATCGTCGGCGGTAATCTGCTGGCCCGCGCGGCCACCGGTGTGCCGCGTGATCGACGTGCGCCGCTTTTGGCGGCCGCCGCAGCGCTGCGCGAGGCCGGCGATCCGCTGACCCGTGCGGCGTTGGCGCTTTCCCACGAAGTCACCGATCTGCTGGCCCAGTTCCCGCTTCGTGAGCTGGTCACCCGGGGCACCACCTACGGAATCTGGGTGGATCGACCGATGGCGCGGTGCAGCGCCTGGTACGAGCTGTTCCCGCGGTCGACCGGCGGTCGCGACGAAGACGGCCGGCCGGTGCACGGCACGTTCGAGACGGCGGCCGCAGCGCTGCCGCGAGTGGCGTCCATGGGCTTCAACGTGGTTTATCTGCCGCCGATTCATCCGATCGGCAAGGTGCACCGCAAGGGCCGCAACAACACGGTGACGGCCGAACCCGGCGACGTGGGGTCGCCGTGGGCCATCGGCAGCGACGAAGGTGGCCACGACGCCATCCACCCCGACCTCGGGACGATCGACGACTTCGACCGGTTCGTCGCCGCGGCCCGCGACAACGGGCTGGAAGTGGCGCTGGATCTTGCGCTGCAGTGCGCCCCGGATCACCCGTGGGCCAAGGATCACCGGGAGTGGTTCACCGAGTTGCCCGACGGGACCATCGCCTATGCGGAGAACCCGCCCAAGAAATACCAGGACATCTATCCGCTGAACTTCGACAACGATCCCGGGGGTCTTTACGACGAGGTGTTGCGCGTCGTGCGGCACTGGATGGACCACGGCATCAAGATCTTTCGGGTTGACAACCCGCACACCAAGCCACCGAACTTCTGGGCGTGGTTGATCAGTCAGGTCAAGGCGATCGACCCCGACGTGCTGTTCCTGGCCGAGGCGTTCACCCGACCAGCCCGGTTGAACGGGCTCGCGAAACTTGGTTTCACGCAGTCGTATTCGTACTTCACCTGGCGCACGGCCAAGTGGGAGATCGAGGAATTCGGCCGCCAGATCGCCGAGCACGCCGACTACACGCGGCCGAACCTGTTCGTCAACACCCCGGACATCCTGCACGAAAGCCTGCAACACGGCGGCCCCGGCATGTTCGCGATCCGGGCGGTGCTGGCCTCGACGATGGGCAGCTCGTGGGGCGTGTACTCCGGCTACGAACTGTACGAGCACCTGCCCGTGCGGAAAGGCAGCGAGGAGTACCTGGACTCCGAGAAGTACGAGTTGCGGCCGCGCGACTTCGAGGCAGCGCTCGCCCACGGGCAGTCGCTGGAGCCATTCCTGCGGCGGCTCAACGAAATCCGTCATCTTCACCCCGCGTTGTGCCAGATGCGCACGATCACCTTCCACCACATCGACAACGACGCGCTGCTGGCCTACAGCAAGTTCGACCCGGTGTCCGGCGACACCGTGCTGGTGGTGGTGACGCTGAACGCCTTCGGCCCGGAGGAGGGCACCCTGTGGCTAGATATGGCCGCTTTGGGTATGCAGCCCTATGACCGCTTCTGGGTGCGCGACGAGATCACCGGGGAGGAATACCAGTGGGGACAGTCGAACTATGTGCGGCTGGAGCCGGCCCGGGCCGTCGCGCACATCCTGAACATGCCGTTGATACCGCAGGAGCAGAGAGCAATTCTGCTGCGCCGGGAGTGACGGGAACGACGAAGGAGCCTTGGCAATGACGAGAACCAAGAAACTCGCCAGCCCGAACTTGGCGCCCGACCCCGGCGAGCTGAGCCGGCTGGTCTCGGGTACGCACCACAGCCCGCACAGCATCCTGGGCGCGCACGAGTACGACGACCACACGGTGATCCGCGCACTCAAGCCGCATGCCGAGGAAGTGGTGGCGCTGGTGGGCGGCGAGCGCCACCCCATGGCCCACATCGATTCCGGCGTGTTCGCGGTGGCGTTGCCGTTCACGAACCTCGTCGACTACCGACTCGAGGTGACCTATCCGGGCGGACACACCATCACCGTCGCCGACGGCTACCGTTTCCTGCCCACCCTGGGCGAAATGGACCTCTATCTCTTCGGCGAGGGCCGCCACGAGCAGCTCTGGGAGATCCTCGGCGCGCATCCGCGGTCGTTCACGACGGCAGATGGTGTGGTGGAGGGTGTGTCGTTCGCGGTCTGGGCCCCGAATGCCAAGGGCATCAACCTGATCGGCGAGTTCAACAACTGGGGTGGCAACGACGCTCCGATGCGCGTGCTGGGTTCGTCGGGCGTGTGGGAGTTGTTCTGGCCCGGTTTCCCCGTCGACGGGCTGTACAAGTTCCGGGTCCATGGTGTCGACGGGTCGGTCACCGACCGGGCCGACCCGTTCGCGTTCGCGACGGAGGTCCCCCCGCACACCGCCTCCCGCGTGTTCTCCTCGGACTACACCTGGGACGACACCGACTGGATGGAGCAGCGAGCCACCAAGAACCCGGTGTTCGAGCCGATGAGCACCCTCGAGGTGCACCTCGGTTCGTGGCGGCCCGGCCTGAGCTACCGCGAGCTTGCCGACCAGCTCACCGAATACGTTCTGGCACAAGGTTTCACCCACGTCGAGTTCCTGCCGGTGGCCGAGCATCCGTTCGGCGGCTCATGGGGCTATCAGGTGACGTCGTACTACGCGCCGACGTCGCGGTTCGGCACGCCCGACGAGTTCCGGCACCTGGTGGACACGCTGCACAAGGCGGGCATCGGCGTGCTCGTCGACTGGGTGCCGGCCCACTTCCCCAAGGACGCTTGGGCGCTGGGCCGGTTCGACGGCACACCGCTCTACGAGCACTCCGACCCTCGCCGCGGCGAGCAGCTCGACTGGGGCACTTACGTGTTCGACTTCGGCCGTGCCGAGGTGCGCAACTTCCTGGTGGCCAACGCGCTGTACTGGTTGCAGGAGTTCCACGTCGACGGCCTGCGGGTGGATGCCGTGGCCTCGATGCTGTACCTGGACTACTCGCGGCCGGAAGGCGGTTGGACGCCGAACATCTACGGAGGCCGCGAGAACCTCGAGGCGGTGCAGTTCCTGCAGGAGATGAACGCCACCGTCCACAAGAGCCACCCGGGCATCGTCACGATCGCCGAGGAGTCCACCTCGTGGCCCGGGGTGACCCGCGCGACAAACCTTGGCGGCCTTGGCTTTTCGATGAAGTGGAACATGGGGTGGATGCACGACACCCTGGACTACATCAGCCGCGACCCGATCTATCGCACCTACCACCACGGCGAGCTGACGTTCTCGTTGCTCTACGCGTTCAGCGAGAACTTCGTGCTGCCGATCAGCCACGACGAAGTGGTGCACGGCAAGGGCACACTGTGGGGCCGGATGCCGGGCAACGACCACGTGAAGGCGGCCGGGCTGCGCAGCCTGCTGGCCTACCAGTGGGCGCATCCCGGCAAGCAGCTGCTCTTCATGGGCCAGGAGTTCGGCCAGCGGGCGGAATGGTCGGAGGAACGCGGCGTCGACTGGTATCAGCTCGACGAGAACAGCTATTCCACCGGGATCCAGCGTTTCGTCGCCGACCTCAACGAGCTGTACCGCAGCCGTCCGTCATTGTGGAGCCAGGACACCAAGCCCGAGGGCTACTCCTGGATCGACGCCAACGACTCGGCCAACAACGTGCTGAGCTTCCTGCGCTACGGCAGCGACGGCTCGGTGCTGGCGTGCGTGTTCAACTTCTCCGGAGCCGAGCACAGCAGCTACCGGCTGGGCCTGCCGCACACCGGAACCTGGCGCGAGGTGCTCAACAGCGACGCAACGGACTACAACGGCACTGGAGTGGGCAATTACGGTGCCGTCGAGGCCACCGAGGAACCCTGGCACGGCCGGCCGGCGTCGGCGACGCTAGTGCTGCCGCCCAACGGGGCGATCTGGCTGGAGCCCGCGCCGACCGAGAAGGCCTAGTACAGCGCGTTGGCCAGGTTGCGCCGGCCGGTGATCACATCCGGGTCGGCGGGATCGAATAGTTCGAACAGCTCGATCAAGCGGGTGCGCACCCTGGTGCGATCGTCGTCAGATGTCTTGCGCACCAGGGCGATCAGCCGGTCGAAGGCCGGGATGACGTCTTGATTGAGGATCTGGACGTCGGCGGCGGCAAAGGCCGCCTCGATGTCGTCGGGATCGGCATCGGCCACGGCCACCGCGTCGGGACTGTGCGCGGTGGCGCGCTGGAGGAACGTCATCTGGCGCAGGGCGCCCTTGGCTTCGGCGTGCTGCGGATCGGCATCGAGGATGGCTTGATACGCCGCGGCCGCGGCCGCGAAGTCGCCGGCATCGAGCAGTTCACGTGCCTGCGCCAGCGCCGGGTCGACGGCCGCTTCGTCCTCGGAATTGGCTGAGCCGGAAAGCTTTCCGGCTGTCGCCTGCAGCAGCGAGTCGACCCAGCGACGCAGTTGCTCGGGCGGTTGCGGCCCCTGGAAGCTGGCCAACGGCTGCCCGCCGGCCAAGGCCACCACCGTGGGCACTGCCTCGATGCCGAACATCTGGGCCACCCGGGGCACGACGTCGACGTTCACGGTGGCCAGCGACCACTTGCCGTTGTCATCGGCCGCCAGGGCACCGAGGATCTCGGTCAGCTGCACCGAGGCATCACTGCGGGGTGACCAGAGCACGACGACGACCGGCACCTGGCCGGACCGCACCAGCACCTCGGCTTCGAAATTCGCCTCGGTGACCTCGACGCCGACGCTCGGAGCGGCCGCACCGCCCGCGGGCTGCTGGGCGCGCTGCTTGAGGCCGGACAGGTCGACGGCACCGGTCAGAGCCGGGCCGATCTGGGGGCGAGGACGCGTCACGTCCCCAAGTCTGTCATGTCGTCGACGGTGCCGAATCGAGTGGCTGGCGGGAAGTCACAGGAGCCACTCCAGCGCTCAATTTGGCCGTCCGATCAGCCCATATGAGGAAAATCACACTTCCGAGCGGCACAATACTGCCCAGCAACGCCAGCAACCACGTGAGCGCGCCCCACTTGTAGGCGAGCCCAGCCATGAGAGCAGTGATCACGAACGCGATGAAGACCAGCCCGTGGGCCATACCGAACACCTTGACGCCGATCTCGGTGCGCGGGCTTCCCAGGTACTTGAAATACATCCCCACCAGCAGCCCGACCCAGCTCACCGCTTCAGCCAATGCCACCAACCGGAACCGCCCGGCCGTGCTGCGGATGTCAAAAGTGCTCGTCATGCCGCCATTGTGCCGCAGCGACGCGCCAGCTACTACGCCGCGTCGTTGACCCGAGCCGGGCTACGCCTGACTGCCTCGCTCCTCCTCCGCCTCGTCCCTCGGCGGCATCGGTCGACTCGGCTACCCGGATCAGCCGGCGCGCAGGATCAGCGCGTCGCCCTGGCCGCCGGCCCCACAGAGGGCGGCCACCGCGTAGCCCGAGCCACGCCGGGAGAGCTCCAGCGCCGCGTGCAGCGTGATGCGCGCACCGGACATGCCGATCGGGTGGCCGACCGCGATGGCGCCGCCGTTGCGGTTGACCCGCTCGGCGTCCACACCCAGTTCCTTGGTCGAGGCCAGCGCCACGGCGGAGAACGCCTCGTTGATCTCGATGACGTCGAGCTGATCGAGGGTGATGCCCTCACGCGCGACGGCCTTCTTGATCGCGTTGGCCGGCTGTGACTGCAGCGTCGAGTCCGGGCCCGCGACGACACCGTGAGCACCGATCTCGCACAGCCAGCTCAAGCCGAGTTCCTGGGCCTTGGCCTTGTTCATCACCACGACAGCGCAACCGCCGTCAGAGATCTGGGACGCCGAGCCGGCGGTGATGGTGCCGTCCTTGCGGAACGCGGGCTTGAGCCCGGCCAGCGATTCGGCCGTGGTGTTCGCGCGGATGCCCTCGTCCTCTTTGAACTCGATCGGGTCGCCCTTGCGCTGCGGAATCTGGACCGGCACGACCTCGTCGGCGAACACGCCGTCCTTCCAGGCCGCGGCGGCCTTCTGGTGCGAGATCGCGGCGAATTCGTCCTGCTCCTGGCGGGTGAACTTGTCGGTGTCGTTGCGCTGCTCGGTCAGCGCGCCCATCGGCTGGTCGGTGAACACGTCGTGCAGGCCGTCGTAGGCCATCGAGTCGAGCACGGTGACGTCGCCGTACTTGTAGCCCTCGCGGCTGTTGATCAGCAGGTGCGGGGCCTTGGTCATCGACTCCTGGCCGCCGGCGACGACGACGTCGAACTCACCGGCCCGGATCAGCTGATCGGCGAGCGCGATCGAGTCGATCCCCGACAGGCACATCTTGTTGATGCTCAGAGCGGGCACATCCCAGCCGATTCCCGCGGCCACAGCGGCCTGGCGAGCGGGCATCTGGCCCGCGCCTGCGGTCAGGACCTGACCCATGATCACGTACTCCACCAGCGACGCCGGCACGCCGGCCTTCTCCAGGGCCCCCTTGATCGCGAACGCGCCCAGGTCACTGCCGGAGAAATCCTTGAGCGAACCCATCAGCTTTCCGATGGGAGTCCGTGCTCCAGCAACGATCACCGACGTCGTCATACCTACCTCCAAGAGCGTTTCGAGCCGTCCCGATGCGGCTATCCACGGATCCCCCAGTGTTGAATCCGATGTGGTTAGGTTACCTTTGCGTTATGACCGCTGAGCAAGTTGACGCCCGTCCAGTTCTGGCCAGTGCGCTCGTCACCGCCGTCGACCATGTCGGCATCGCGGTGCCGGATCTCGATGCGGCCATCCAGTGGTACCACGAGCACCTCGGGATGATCCTGGTGCACGAGGAGATCAACGAGGATCAGGGCATTCGCGAGGCCATGCTGTCGCTGAAGAACGCGGCCCCCGACTGCGCCCAGATCCAGCTGATGGCGCCGCTCGACGAGACCTCGACCATCGCGAAGTTCATCGACAAGCGTGGTCCGGGCATCCAGCAGATGGCCTACCGGGTCAGTGATCTGGACGCCATCTCCGAGCAGCTCCGCGACCAGGGTGTGCGGTTGATCTACGACGCGCCGCGCCGCGGAACCGCGAACTCGCGGATCAACTTCATCCACCCGAAGGATGCCGGCGGCGTCCTGGTGGAACTCGTCGAACCGGCCGCGTCACACTAAGTCTCACGACCACTTCCGGGTCGGCCCGCGGTTCGCGCGGTTGGCCCAGCACGCGGTGTGCCAGTGGCGCCGATCGTCCAGCGCAGCCTCACCGTCGTCGGCCCGCCACACCGCCACATGTGCGATGCCGGATCGTATTTCGTGGTCGCATCCGGGGCACCGATAGGTCTTGACGGCCCGCGCCGCCGGTATCGGTCGCACCTCGTAGTCGAACCCGTCGGCACCCACCTCGACACGGCGCGGCAGCGGCAACGGCGGAAAACCGCTGTCCTTTCGGCTATGTGGCCGGCGCCGAGGCATCAGAACAGCCGAAACTCGTCGCTGTCCATCCCGCGCATGACGTCGTAATCCAAAGTAAGACAACGAATTCCGCGGTCGGTCGCCAGCGTGCGGGCCTGCGGCTTGATCTGCTGGGCGGCGAACACTCCGCTCACCGGCGCCAGCAGGCTGTCCCGGTTCAGCAGTTCGAGATAACGCGTCAGCTGCTCCACGCCGTCGATCTCACCGCGGCGCTTGATCTCGACCGCCACCGTGCGACCCTCGTTGTCGCGACACAGGATGTCGACGGGGCCGATCGCGGTCATGAACTCCCGTCGAACCAGGGTGTAGCCGTCACCGAGCAGCTCGATGTGCTCGGCCAGCAGCTCCTGGAGATGGGCCTCGACGCCGTCCTTCACCAGACCCGGATCGATGCCGAGCTCGTGGCTGGAATCGTGCTCGATGCTCTCGATGGTGATCCGCAGCTGCTCACCGGCTTTGTTCTCCACCACCCAGATCGGCAGAGAATCGTCCTTCGCTTCCTCGGTCAGCCAGCAGGGCGGGCTCATCCAGTTCAACGGCTTGTAGGCCCGGTCGTCGGCGTGGATGCTGACCGAGCCATCGGCCTTGATCAGTAACAGCCGACGAGCTGAGGGCAGATGGGCGGTGAGGCGGCCGAGGTAGTCGACGGTGCATTGGGCGATCACGAGGCGCACCGCACAAGCTTAGGGTCTGTGGCCCGCGGCGAATTAGGCTGACACCACCATGACTTCCCATCCGAGCCTTGCGCAGCGGTTGGGCCGGGTTCTGGAACGGGTGACCCGGCAGAGCGGCCGGCTGGCCAGCACGCCGGCCTACGGCTCGCTGATCCTGGGACGGGTCAGCGAAAGCCCGGCACGCCGCCGGGTCCGAATCCAGACGTTGGTCACCGTGTCGCTGCTGACGGTGAATGTCATCGGCATCCTGGTGGCGGCGCTGCTGGTCAGCGTGGCCTATCCGGTACCCAGTGTGTTCACCGACGTGCCACCCTGGCTGACCTATATCGTCGCGCCGGCCTACGCCGCCGCCGCACTGGCATTCGGCAGCTGGTGGATCACCACCCGCACGGTCAACGATCTCCGGTGGGCGGCCGAGGGCCGGCAACCGACCCGCGTCGACCAGCGCAACGTGTTCTTCACGCCGTGGCGGGTCGCGATGGCTCAACTGTCGCTGTGGGTGGTCGGCACGGTGGTGTTCACCGTGCTCTACGGGCTTTACGACACCGACTTCATCCCGCGGATCGCGCTCGTGACGGGCTTCGCCGGTGTCCTGGTGTCCACCGCCGCCTACATGGCGACCGAGTTCGCCCTGCGGCCCGTCGCGGCGCTGGCGCTGGCGGCAGGTCCGCCGCCGCACCGATTGGCACCCGGGATCATGGGCCGCACGATGACGGTGTGGATGCTGGGCTCCGGCGTCCCCGTGGTCGGCATCGGGCTGACCGCTCTGATCTCGCTGATCTTGGACAACATGACCAAGACGCAGCTGGAAGTCGCGATCGTGATCGTCTCGGTGGTCACGCTGGTGTTCGGCTTCGTGTTGATGTGGATTCTGTCCTGGCTCATCGCGACTCCGGTGCGCGTGGTGCGTACGGCGCTCAAACGCGTCGAGGACGGTGACCTCAAGGCCAGCACGGTGGTGTTCGACGGCACCGAGCTCGGTGAGCTGCAACGGGGTTTCAACTCGATGGTCGCCGGGCTGCGGGAGCGCGAACGGGTGCGCGACCTGTTCGGCCGCCATGTCGGGCGCGAGGTCGCCGCGGCCGCGGAGCTGCAGCGGCCACAGCTCGGTGGCGAAGAGCGCCATGTGGCAGTGCTTTTCGTCGACATCGTCGGATCCACTCAACTGGTTGCGACGCTGCCCCCGATCGAGGTTGTCGACCTGCTCAACCGGTTCTTCGCCGTGATCGTCGACGAGGTCAACAATCACCGCGGATTGCTCAACAAGTTCGAAGGCGATGCGACGCTGGCGGTGTTCGGCGCACCGGTCACGCTCGACAATCCGGAGGATGACGCGCTGGCCGCCGCCCGCACGATCATGCAGCGGCTCGAGCGGGAGGTACCCGAGTGCCCGGCGGGTCTCGGGGTGGCGGCCGGTCAGGTGGTGGCCGGCAACGTGGGCGCCAACGAGCGATTCGAATACACGGTGATCGGCGGGCCGGTCAACGAAGCCGCCCGGCTGTCGGAGCTGGCCAAGTCCACCGAGCACCGACTGCTGGCCACGGCGTCGACGGTGGCGAATGCCGGCGAGGAGGAACGGTCCCACTGGGTCCTGACCGAATCGGTGACGCTGCGCGGACACGAAGAGCCGACGCAGTTGGCCGTTCCCGCCTGAGCAGGCCGGGATGGCCCGATGTGTGGGGTACCCGACCTGCAAGCCACTCCCCTGATCGGTCGGTCGCGCGCACTGTAGAGGCATGACCGTCAACGACGTAGCCGGCTGGAATATCCCGGACTCTGATATCTGTTCTGCCGCACTGCATTTGGTGACCGATGTTTCCCCGGCGTTCCTGACCAACCACTGCATCCGCAGCTATCTGTTCGGCCGCGAGCTGGCCGCCGCCGACGGGATGCGCGCCGGGACCGATTACGACGACGAACTGGTCTTCCTCAGCTGTGTGCTGCACGACCTCGGCATCACCGCCTACGGTGGCGGCGACCAACGCTTCGAGGTCGACGGGGCCGACGCCGCGGCACGCTTCCTGGGTGAGCGGAGTCGGCGACGACGCGGTGCGGGCGGTATGGGAAACGATCGCCCTGCACACCAGCGTCGGCCTGGCGCACCGCTTCGGACCCGTCCATGCGGTCTCGCATCTCGGAATTGCGTTGGACATCAACGGATTCGACAAGACCAAATTACCGGAGGGGTTCGCCGAGCGGGTCCACACCGCGTGGCCGCGGCATGATTTGGGCTATGCCATCGCCGAGGCGATCGCTGATGACACGCGAGCCAACCCCAAGAAGGCTCCGCCCCTGACCTTCCCCGAGCACATTCACCACCTGATCAGCGGGGCACCCGCCCCCACGTTCTTCGACCTGATCGGAGCATCCGGCTGGGGCGATCGGCCGCTGCAGAGCGCGAGCCGCTGACTGCTCGACCACGATGTCGGTTTCCCGCCAGTGATGTCGGTGCCGACGTGTAAAAGTCGAGATGTGCATGACGATTTCGACCGCTGCTACCGAGCCGTCCAGTCCAAGGACTCGCGGTTCGACGGCTGGTTCGTCACCGCGGTCAAGACCACCGGCATCTACTGCCGGCCCAGCTGTCCGGTGCGGCTGCCGCTGTCTCGCAACGTGAGCTTCTATCCCAGCTCGGCGGCCGCCCAGCGGGCCGGCTTCCGGGCCTGCAAGCGCTGCCGGCCGGATGCCTCGCCGGGATCGCCGGAATGGAACGTCCGCGGCGATGCCGTGGCCCGGGCGATGCGGCTGATCGGCGACGGCGCGGTGGACCGCGAGGGAGTGACCGGACTGGCGCGGCGGGTGGGCTACACCACCCGGCAGCTCGAACGAATGCTGCAGGCCGAGGTGGGTGCCGGCCCGCTGGCCCTGGCCCGAGCACAGCGGGTCCAAACGGCACGGGTGCTGATCGAGACCACGGACATGGCATTCAGCGACATCGCGTTCGCGGCGGGCTTCGCCAGCATCCGGCAGTTCAACGACACCATCCGCGCAGCCTGCGGCATGACGCCGACAGCGTTGCGGGACAAGGCGACTCGCCGTGACTGGTCCGAGACGGCTCCGGGCGGTCAGGCGCTGTCGCTGCGGTTACCGGTGCGCACCCCGTTCGCCTACGAGGGCGTGTTCGGGCACCTGGCCGGCACCGCGGTACCGGGATGCGAAGAGGTGCGCGACGGCGCCTACCGCCGGACGCTGCGCCTGCCTTCGGGGTCCGGGGTGGTGAGCCTGACGCCGCAGCCTGACCACGTACGCTGCACGCTGGTGCTCGAGCAGGTCAAGGATCTGGCGACGGCCATTGCCCGCTGCCGGCGGTTGTTGGACCTCGACGCCGACCCGGAGGCTGTCATCGACGTCCTCGGTGCCGACGCGGATCTGCGGGCAGTGGTGGCCAAGGCACCCGGGCAGCGGATTCCGCGGACCGTCGACGAAGAGGAGCTGACGGTGCGGGCAGTGCTCGGACAGCAGGTGTCGACCAAGGCGGCACGTACGCACGCGGGCAGGCTGGTCGCCGCCTACGGCACGCCGGTGACCGATCCGCACGGCGGCCTGACCCACACCTTCCCCAGTACCGCCCAGCTGGCCGATATCGACCCGGCGCATCTGGCCATGCCAGCCACACGCCGACGCACGCTGACCACGCTGATCGCGGCGCTCGGCAGCGGCGAGCTGACGCTGAATCCCGGATGTGACTGGGAGCAGGCCCGTCAGCAACTGCTGGCGCTGCCCGGCATCGGGCCGTGGACGGCCGAGATCGTGGCGATGCGCGGCCTCGGCGATCCCGACGCCTTCCCCGCCAGCGACCTCGGCGTCCGACTCGCAGCCGAACAGCTGGGTCTGGTGAGCGACGTACGAGCGTTGACCGCACACAGCGCACGATGGCGACCGTGGCGGTCGTATGCGGTGCAGCACCTGTGGACGACCCTGGACCATTCCGTGAATCACTGGCCGCCGAAGGAGACGAAGTGACGACGACAATGCGGTACCGAATCATCGACAGCCCGGTGGGGCCGCTCACGCTGGCCGGCACGGGATCGACGCTGCGGCATCTGCGAATGGCAGACCAGACGCACGAGCCGGACCGTTCCGAGTGGGCCCAGTCCGACGACGAGATCTTCCCCGATGCCGTCGAGCAGCTCGCGGCATACTTCGCCGGCGAACTGACCGAATTCGAGCTGGACCTGGACCTCGGCGGTACGGAATTCCAGCGGAAAGTCTGGGCGGCGCTGCGCACCATTCCTTATGGCGAGACGCGGTCGTACGGCGAAATTGCGATGCAGATCGGATCACCCGGCGCATCGCGTGCGGTGGGATTGGCCAATGGCCGAAATCCGATCGGCATTATCGTGCCGTGTCATCGCGTTGTCGGTTCGACCGGCGGATTGACCGGATATGGCGGTGGAATTGACCGAAAGCGCGCACTCTTGGCGCTGGAGAAAAGCCGTATGCCGGCCGAGCTCTCGCTATTCGATTGATATCCAGATATACAAATGCCTGTGCCCCCTAATCGAAATTAGGGGGCACAGGACTTAAATTGTGTTCGGCGGTGTCCTACTTTTCCACCCGTGTGGGTAGTATCATCGGCGCTGGTAGGCTTAGCTTCCGGGTTCGGGATGGGACCGGGCGTTTCCCTGCCGCTATGGCCGCCGTAACTCTATTCACTCATTTTTGAGTGTGAAACTTAGTTTTGGTGGTGGGGTGCAGTGTGTCTGCTGGATTGTGGTTGCGGGCGTTGATGTGCGTCTTTACAGTGTTCCGAAAACAAGGGTTGTTTGTTTTGGTTGTTGTAAGTTTTCGGCCGGTTAGTGCCAGTTCCCTGAACACCTTGCGGTGCGTGTAGGTCTGGTCTATCGATCCCGTGGTCTGCGGGGGGCCTTATCCCACTTAATGGGTGAGAAGCCTGGTCTTGGAATAGGTTTCCCGCTTAGATGCTTTCAGCGGTTATCCTGTCCGAACGTGGCTATCCAGCGGTGCCCCTGGTGGGACAACTGGTGTACCAGAGGTTCGTCCGTCCCGGTCCTCTCGTACTAGGGACAGGTTTCCTCAAGTTTCTGACGCGCGCGGCGGATAGAGACCGAACTGTCTCACGACGTTCTAAACCCAGCTCGCGTGCCGCTTTAATGGGCGAACAGCCCAACCCTTGGGACCTGCTCCAGCCCCAGGATGCGACGAGCCGACATCGAGGTGCCAAACCATCCCGTCGATATGGACTCTTGGGGAAGATCAGCCTGTTATCCCCGGGGTACCTTTTATCCGTTGAGCGACACCCCTTCCACTCGGGGGTGCCGGATCACTAGTCCCGACTTTCGTCCCTGCTTGACATGTCCGTCTCGCAGTCAAGCTCCCTTGTGCACTTGCACTCAACACCTGATTGCCGTCCAGGTTGAGGGAACCTTTGGGCGCCTCCGTTACATTTTGGGAGGCAACCGCCCCAGTTAAACTACCCACCAGGCACTGTCCCTGGACCGGATATACGGTCCGAGGTTAGAAGTCCAATACGATCAGAGTGGTATTTCAACAATGACTCCACCCACACTGGCGTGTGAGTTTCACAGTCTCCCACCTATCCTACACAAACCGTATCGAACGCCAATACCAAGCTATAGTGAAGGTCCCGGGGTCTTTTCGTCCTGCCGCGCGTAACGAGCATCTTTACTCGTAGTGCAATTTCGCCGAGTCTATGGTTGAGACAGTTGAGAAGTCGTTACGCCATTCGTGCAGGTCGGAACTTACCCGACAAGGAATTTCGCTACCTTAGGATGGTTATAGTTACCACCGCCGTTTACTGGGGCTTAAATTCTCCGCTTCACCCTAAAAGAGTTAACGGGTCCTCTTAACCTTCCAGCACCGGGCAGGCGTCAGTCCGTATACATCGTCTTGCGACTTCGCACGGACCTGTGTTTTTAGTAAACAGTCGCTTCTCACTGGTTTGTGCCACCCCCCACCGCTGCCCACCGCAAGGGTGATGACAGTAGGGGGTCCCCCTTCTCCCGAAGTTACGGGGGTATTTTGCCGAGTTCCTTAACCATAGTTCACTCGTACGCCTTGGTATTCTCTACCTGACCACCTGTGTTGGTTTGGGGTACGGGCCGTGTATACGCTCGCTAGAGGCTTTTCTTGGCAGCAAAGGATCACCGAATTCGCCTCACTCGGCTATGCATCACCTCTCAGGATATATGAAACGCGGATTTGCCTACGTTTCTCCCTACAGGTTTACCCCAGTATTACCACTGACTGGTACGGCTACCTACCTGCGTCACCCCATCGCTTGACTACTACCAGAGAAGGTCCCGCGCAGCCGGTGACCCCCGCTTCCCGAAGGAATTGGTTGGTCACCTTTTGGGCGGTTAGTACCTCTGATTCATCAGGGACGCTTATACACGGGTACGGGAATATCAACCCGTTGTCCATCGACTACGCCTGTCGGCCTCGCCTTAGGTCCCGACTCACCCTGGGCGGACTGGCCTGGCCCAGGAACCCTTGGTCTTTCGGCGGGCAAGGTTCTCACTTGCCTTATCGCTACTCATGCCTGCATTCTCACTCCCACACCCTCCACAGCTCCATTACCAGGCTGCTTCACCGGAGTGCAGGACGCTCCCCTACCCAATACACAAACGTGTATTGCCGCGGCTTCGGCGGTGTGCTTGAGCCCCGCTACATTATCGGCGCACAATCACTTGACCAGTGAGCTATTACGCACTCTTTCAAGGGTGGCTGCTTCTAAGCCAACCTCCTGGTTGTCTCTGCGACTGCACATCCTTTTCCACTTAGCACACGCTTAGGGGCCTTAGCCGGCGATCTGGGCTGTTTCCCTCTCGACGCACGGAGCTTATCCCCCGCCGTCTCACTGCCACGCTTTCACTTACCGGCATTCGGAGTTTGGCTGACGTCAGTAACCTAGTAGGGCCCATCGGCCATCCAGTAGCTCTACCTCCGGCAAGAAACACGCAACGCTGCACCTAAATGCATTTCGGGGAGAACCAGCTATCACGGAGTTTGATTGGCCTTTCACCCCTACCCACAACTCATCCCCTCAGTCTTCAACCTAAGTGGGTTCGGGCCTCCACGCGGTCTTACCCGCGCTTCACCCTGGCCATGGGTAGATCACTCCGCTTCGGGTCCAGAACACACCACTACACCAAGTCCTCCGACTTGGATACGCCCTATTCAGACTCGCTTTCGCTACGGCTACCCCACCCGGGTTAACCTCGCGACATGTCCCTGACTCGCAGGCTCATTCTTCAAAAGGCACGCCATCACCCCACAACAAAGTCGAGGGCTCTGACGGATTGTAAGCGCACGGTTTCAGGTACTCTTTCACTCCCCTCCCGGGGTACTTTTCACCATTCCCTCACGGTACTAATCCGCTATCGGTCACTGAGAAGTATTCAGGCTTACCGGGTGGTCCCGGCAGATTCACAGCAGATTCCACGGGCCCGCTGCTACTCGGGAACAGTTCCACAGGAGCCGTGATGTTTTCAGTTACGGGGCTCTCACCCACTACGGCAGACCATCCCAGGCCACTTCACCTAACACCACGGTTTATCACTCCCGCCCCGGCCGGCAGACCGAAGACGAAACGTCCCACAACACCGCACACACAACCCCTGCCGAGTATCACATGCATACGGTTTAGCCATCCTCCGCGTTCGCTCGCCACTACTAACGGAATCACAATTGTTTTCTCTTCCTACGGGTACTGAGATGTTTCACTTCCCCGCGTTCCCCCCCGCACCCTATGTATTCAGGTACGGGTGACACGACATCACTCGTGCCGGGTTTCCCCATTCGGACATCCTCGGATCAACGCTCGGTTGACAGCTCCCCGAGGCATAACGCAGCCTCCCACGTCCTTCATCGGCTCCCAGTGCCAAGGCATCCACCATGCGCTCTTAAACACTTACAACACAAAAAACCAATTCGAAAAAAGAAATTGCACATCTTGCACACACAAACACACGCCGACTCATCAAAGAACCGACGCGAACTTGCGTGCTAGATGCTCGCAACCACTATCCACAAATCAAACACCACACCCCACCACCAAAGTGGAGCAACAACAGCCCTCCTGAACCGCAGTCCAAGCAGAGATGGGTCTGTTGTCTCAGGACCCAACAGTGTGTCTGGCAATTCCTCACGACCGGCATCCCCGCCGATCGAACGTTTGTTGTGCACCAAACCCCCACCCACTACAGGCGAAGATTCCTCACGGCTCCAGTCAAGACCCAGTGTCTCAACCGTTTTCGTGGTGCTCCTTAGAAAGGAGGTGATCCAGCCGCACCTTCCGGTACGGCTACCTTGTTACGACTTCGTCCCAATCGCCGATCCCACCTTCGACGGCTCCCTCCCACAAGGGGTTAGGCCACCGGCTTCGGGTGTTACCGACTTTCATGACGTGACGGGCGGTGTGTACAAGGCCCGGGAACGTATTCACCGCAGCGTTGCTGATCTGCGATTACTAGCGACTCCGACTTCACGGGGTCGAGTTGCAGACCCCGATCCGAACTGAGACCGGCTTTGAAAGGATTCGCTCCACCTCACGGCATCGCAGCCCTTTGTACCGGCCATTGTAGCATGTGTGAAGCCCTGGACATAAGGGGCATGATGACTTGACGTCATCCCCACCTTCCTCCGAGTTGACCCCGGCAGTCTCTCACGAGTCCCCACCATAACGTGCTGGCAACATGAGACAAGGGTTGCGCTCGTTGCGGGACTTAACCCAACATCTCACGACACGAGCTGACGACAGCCATGCACCACCTGCACACAGGCCACAAGGGAACCGACATCTCTGCCGGCGTCCTGTGCATGTCAAACCCAGGTAAGGTTCTTCGCGTTGCATCGAATTAATCCACATGCTCCGCCGCTTGTGCGGGCCCCCGTCAATTCCTTTGAGTTTTAGCCTTGCGGCCGTACTCCCCAGGCGGGGTACTTAATGCGTTAGCTACGGCACGGATCCCAAGGAAGGAAACCCACACCTAGTACCCACCGTTTACGGGTGGACTACCAGGGTATCTAATCCTGTTCGCTCCCCACGCTTTCGCTCCTCAGCGTCAGTTACTGCCCAGAGACCCGCCTTCGCCACCGGTGTTCCTCCTGATATCTGCGCATTCCACCGCTACACCAGGAATTCCAGTCTCCCCTGCAGTACTCCAGTCTGCCCGTATCGCCCGCACGCCCACAGTTAAGCTGTGAGTTTTCACGAACAACGCGACAAACCACCTACGAGCTCTTTACGCCCAGTAATTCCGGACAACGCTCGCACCCTACGTATTACCGCGGCTGCTGGCACGTAGTTGGCCGGTGCTTCTTCTATAGGTACCGTCACTTGCGCTTCGTCCCTACTGAAAGAGGTTTACAACCCGAAGGCCGTCATCCCTCACGCGGCGTCGCTGCATCAGGCTTGCGCCCATTGTGCAATATTCCCCACTGCTGCCTCCCGTAGGAGTCTGGGCCGTATCTCAGTCCCAGTGTGGCCGGACACCCTCTCAGGCCGGCTACCCGTCGTCGCCTTGGTAGGCCATTACCCCACCAACAAGCTGATAGGCCGCGGGCCCATCCCACACCGCAAAAGCTTTCCACCACACACCATGAAGCATGTGGTCCTATCCGGTATTAGACCCAGTTTCCCAGGCTTATCCCAAAGTGCAGGGCAGATCACCCACGTGTTACTCACCCGTTCGCCACTCGAGTCACTCCGAAGAGCACTTTCCGTTCGACTTGCATGTGTTAAGCACGCCGCCAGCGTTCGTCCTGAGCCAGGATCAAACTCTCCAAACAAAAACAACCCATCCACAGACAGGTGAATTCGAATCAGAACAATCTGACCAAAGCAAGACACCAAACACTTGGCATCAAAAAACCACACCCCAACACGGGGGTATCAGAGCATGGCAAAAAACAACAACAAACAAAAACCACCAAACACACTATTGAGTTCTCAAACAACACACCCGGCTGACATCCGCCAGCAGGCAACCCTGCCATCTTACTTGATGTTGTTGGCGTGGTCAACTTGCCACTGCCATCCCATTTCTGGGTCCGGCGCGGCTGGCCGACTGCCTACATTACACGCGTTCTATCTCAGCTCCAAGTCGCACAAGGTTTTCCACGAACAGCGGGTAGCCGCGGTCGATGTGGAACACGTCGTGAACTTCGGTTTCTCCGTCGGCGACCAGCCCGGCGAGCACCAAACCGGCGCCGGCCCGGATGTCCGAGCACCACACCGGCGCACTGGAGAGCTGCGGGATCCCCCGCACCACCGCGTGGTGGCCGTCGGTCCGGGCGTCGGCTCCGAGCCGAATCATCTCCTCGACGAACCGGAACCTCGCCTCGAACACGTTCTCGGTGATCATCGACGTTCCGTCGGCGACCGACGCCAGCGCTATCGCCATGGGCTGCAGGTCAGTCGGAAACCCGGGGAACGGCAGCGTCGCCACGTTGCCGGCCTTCGGCCGCTCGTACTGCACCACCCGGAAACCGTTGTCGTGCTGAGTCACGGTGGCGCCGGCGTCGTGCAGCTTGTGCAACACCAGCTGCAGGTGAGCCGGGTCGACGCCGGTGACCGCGATGTCGCCTCGGGTCATCGCGGCGGCGATCCCCCACGTCGCGGCGACGATCCGGTCCCCAATCACCCGATGTTCGGTGGGGTGCAATTGCGGAACGCCGGTGATCGTCAGCGTCGACGTTCCGGCACCCTCGATCTCGGCGCCCATCTGACAGAGCATTTCGCAGAGGTCGACAACGTCGGGCTCGCGCGCCGCGTTGTGGATCGTGGTGACGCCCTCGGCGACAACGGCGGCCATCAGGATGTTCTCGGTCGCCCCCACTGACGGGAACTCGAGCTGGATATCCGCACCGTGCAGGTGCTCGGCGGTCGCCACCACGCAGCCGTGCTCGATCGTGCAGTCCGCGCCGAGCTGACGCAGCCCCGCCTGATGCATATCGAGCGGGCGCGATCCGATCGCGTCGCCACCCGGCAGCGCGACCCGGGCGCGCTTGAGGCGCCCGACCAGCGGACCCAGCACACACACCGACGCACGGAACTGGCGCACCGCGGCGAAATCGGCTTCAAACTTCGGCTCATCGGGTGAGGTGATGCGCACGACCGATCCGTCGAGCTCCACGTTGGCGCCGAGACCGCGCAAGACCTCCGCCATCAGCGGCACATCAAGAATGTCGGGGCAATTGGTGATCGTCGTAGTGCCCTCGGCCAGCAGGCTCGCGGCCATCAGCTTCAGGACGCTGTTCTTGGCGCCCCCGACGGCGACTTCACCGGACAACCGGTTACCGCCGGTCACCACGAAACGCTCGCCCACGGGGAAGAGTTTAGTGGAGGCGACGCCCTGCACCGTGCCACCCGGCCGGTACGGTTTTACCCATGGCAGTACATCTGACCCGCATTTATACCCGTACCGGTGACGACGGTACGTCGGGACTGAGTGATTTCTCACGGGTCGAGAAGAACGACCCGCGGCTGGTCGCATACGCCGACTGTGACGAGGCGAACGCCGCGCTCGGAGTGGCCGTTGCACTCGGGCAACCCGCCGACGAGCTGCGCACGGTGCTGGTGCAGGTCCAGAACGACCTGTTCGACGCTGGCGCCGACCTGTCCACCCCGGTGGTCGACAACCCGGAGTACCCGCCGCTGCGCATCACCGCGCCATACGTGGAGCGGCTCGAGGCGTGGTGCGACCACTACAACGAGAACCTGCCGGCCCTGAACTCGTTCATCCTGCCCGGCGGCACCGCCTTATCGGCCCTGCTGCACGTGGCGCGAACCGTGACCCGACGGGCCGAACGCTCGGCGTGGATTGCCGTGAAGGCCTACCCCGACACCGTCAGCCCGCTGCCGGCGCGCTACCTCAACCGGCTTTCCGACCTGCTGTTCATCCTGTCGCGGGTGGCCAATCCCGACGGCGACGTGCTGTGGCAGCCCGGCGGCGCCAAAGCCGAAGGGCCCACGAAGAAGTAACTCAGGCGGTGCGGCGCCGCGCCCGCGGCGACGGACTGGACTCGACCCAGGACAGAAACGCCGTCAGCGCCCCGCGATCCAGCGCCATCTCATATCCGCGCCAGCGGTCGAGGGTGGTGTCGTGCAGTTGGAGCACGACGATCGCGTCGGACATGATGTCGAACTCGTCGCCGCGCGGGCCGCGTCGGGAAATGACCTCCAGCCCGCGCCGGCTCAGCCGGCGATCCGGCCACCAGCGCAGGCTCGACAAACGATAAAACCTGGCTTCGTCACCGCGATACCGGATGACCCCGTGCCGCCAGCCGTGGCCGCCGACCGCGGGGGTGTCCCGCAGGATCGCGGCGGTTCCGCCTTGCCGAAGCTTCCACAGCCGGTAGGTCAGCGCGACAACGACGAGAATCAGCACAGTGACCAGCGCGACCATGAAGATCATCGGCGCGCTCATCAGTCGCTGGCTCTCGGCTAGTCGATCTGGCCTAGGGCGCGCAGCCGCGCCCGTCCCCGAGCAGCGATCTCCGGATCATCGGAGTCGGCATCGGATTTCGCCGCGTCCGCGTTGATCTCGGACTCGAACTCCGCGGACTCGGCGAGGATCGTCACGCCCTCCTCGGTAACCGACAGGAAGCCGCCGTCGACGGCGATGCGCAGATCGTCCTCGCCCTCCCGCTCGACGCGGACCATCGCGTCCTCGACGAGCTGTGCGACGAGCGGGATGTGCCGAGGCAGGATGCCGATCTCACCGGCGGTGGTGCGGGTGAAGACGAACGTCGCCTTACCCGACCAGATCTTGCGCTCGACGGCGACGATGTCGACGTCCAATTCGGCCATCTCACATCACCTTTCGCGTCGTGAAGGTCACAGCTTGGCGCCGAGGCTCTCGGCCTTCTTCGCCAGGTCGTCCAGGCCACCGATCAGGAAGAACGCCTGCTCGGGCAGGTGGTCGAACTCGCCCTTGGCCAGCTTGTCGAAGGCCTCGATGGTCTCCTTCAGCGGCACGGTCGAACCCGGCTGACCGGTGAACTGCTCGGCCGCCATCATGTTCTGGCTCAGGAAGCGCTCGATCTTACGGGCGCGGTACACCAGCACCTTGTCCTCTTCGGAGAGCTCGTCGATACCGAGGATCGCGATGATGTCCTGAAGGTCCTTGTAGCGCTGCAGGATTCGGATGACTTCCTGCGCGACCCGGTAGTGCTCGTCACCGACCACGCTCGGGTGCAGGATCGTCGAGGACGACGCCAGCGGGTCCACCGCCGGGAAGATGCCCTTGGAGAACACCGCACGGGAGAGCTCGGTGGTGGCGTCCAGGTGCGCGAACGTGGTGGCCGGAGCCGGGTCGGTGTAGTCGTCGGCGGGCACGTACACGGCCTGCATCGAGGTGATCGAACGACCACGCGTCGAGGTGATGCGCTCCTGCAGCTCACCCATCTCGTCGGCCAGCGTCGGCTGGTAACCCACCGCCGACGGCATACGACCCAGCAGGGTCGAGACCTCGGAGCCGGCCTGGGTGAACCGGAAGATGTTGTCGATGAACAGAAGAACGTCCTGGCCCTGCTCGTCGCGGAAGAACTCCGCCATGGTCAGCGCCGACAGCGCGACGCGCATACGCGTGCCCGGCGGCTCGTCCATCTGACCGAACACCAGCGCGGTGTCCTTGAGCACGTTGGCGTCCGCGAGCTCGACCCACAGGTCGTTGCCCTCACGGGTGCGCTCCCCCACGCCGGCGAACACCGAGGTGCCGCCGAAGTTGCGGGCGATGCGGTTGATCATCTCCTGGATGAGCACGGTCTTGCCCACGCCGGCACCACCGAACAGGGCGATCTTGCCACCGCGCACGTACGGGGTCAGCAGGTCGACGACCTTGAGGCCGGTCTCCAGCATCTCGGTGCGGGGCTCGAGGTCGGCGAAGGCCGGCGGCTTGCGGTGGATCGACCAGTGCTCGAAGTCCTTGCCGTAGCCGGGATCGTCGAGGCAGTCACCAAGCGCGTTGAACACGTGGCCCTTGACGCCGTCGCCCACGGGCACGGAAATCGAGGCGCCGGTGTCGCTCACCTCGACCCCGCGAACCAGGCCGTCGGTCGGCTGCATGGAGATGCAGCGAACCAGGTTGTCACCCAGGTGCTGGGCAACTTCCAGCGTCAGGGTCTTGGCGAGCGCACCGAAGGTGATGTCGGCGTGCAGCGCGTTGAAGAGTTCGGGCACCGAGCCGCGCGGGAACTCGACGTCCACCACGGGGCCGGTGATGCGGACAACGCGTCCGGCGGTCTTGGTCTCTACGGCAGCAGTCATTCTCTCTTCGCTTCCTATCGGGCCTATTTCGCGTCGGCCAGCGCGTTGGCGCCGCCGACGATTTCGCTGATTTCCTGAGTGATCTGCGCCTGACGCTCGCGGTTGGCCGCCAGCGTGAGTGCCTTGATCAGATCGTCGGCGTTGTCGGTCGCCGACTTCATGGCACGCCGGCGGGACGCCGACTCCGACGCCGCCGCCTCGAGCAGCGCCGCGTACACGCGCGTCGCGATATAGCGCGGCAGCAGTGAGTCGAACAATTCCTCGGCGTTGGGCTCGAACGAGAACAGCGTCTGCGGGCCGGAATCCTCTTCACCGACGTACTCGACCACCATCGGGGCGATCCGCAGCGCGGTCGCGGTCTGCGACAACATCGACCGGAACTCCGTCGAGACGATGTGCAGCTCGTCGACACCGAGGATGCCGTCGGCACCGGCGTCGTCACCCTCGTCGTCGACCCCGGACATGAACGCCGTCACCAGGGTGTCGGCGATCTCCTTGGCGTTCTCGTATTCGGGACGCTCGGAGAAGCCGGTCCACGACTCCACGACCTCGCGCTGACGGAAGCTGTAGTAGCCCAGCGCTTTCCGGCCGACGACGTAGAGCACCGGGTCCTTGCCCTCTTCCCGCAGCAGCGAGAAGAGCTCCTCGGCACGGCGCAACACGTTCGCGTTGTAGCCGCCGCACAAGCCACGATCCGACGAGACCACCAGCACACCGGCCCGCCGGGGGTTCTCCCGCGCGACGAGCAACGGGTGGTCCAGTGCGCTGGCGCCCGCCAGTTCGGTGAGCATGCTGGTGATCTGGCTGGAGTAGGGCCGAGCCGCATCAACACGGGCCTGCGCCTTGGCGATCCGCGACGTGGCGATCAGCTCCTGCGCCTTCGTGATCTTCTTGATCGACGAGGCGGAGCGGATACGACCGCGTAGTTCGCGAAGTGTGGCTGCCATCTTCTTATAGCTCTTCTACTAGTTCTTTTTGGGCGCCGGCTTTTTGACCTTGACGGATTCCTTCTCCAGGTCATCGGGGTCCAGTGCCTCGGCCTCGTGCTCGTCGGCGACGACGGAGCTGCCGTCGGAGGCGGCGAAGCCCTTCTTGAATTCGTTGATGACGGAGACCAGCTTCTCCTCGGCCTCTTCGGAGAGCTTCTTGGATTCCTTGATGCCACTGAGGATCTCGGAGTGGCTGGCCTTGACGTGCTCGAGGAACTCCGACTCGAAGCGCGAGACGTCTTCGGCCGGAACGGAATCCAGGTGCCCCTGGGTGCCGAGGAAGATCGCGACGACCTGATCCTCGACGGGCATCGGGCTGTACTGGGCCTGCTTGAGCAGCTCAACCAGGCGCACACCGCGGTCCAGCTGCGCCTTCGAGGCGGCGTCCAGGTCGGAGGCGAAGGCCGCGAAGGCCTCCAGCTCGCGGTACTGCGACAGGTCCAGACGCAGCGAGCCCGCCACCTCTTTCATGGCCTTGATCTGAGCGGCACCACCGACGCGGGACACCGACACACCGACGTTCACGGCCGGGCGCACACCCTGGTTGAACAGATCGGACTCCAGGAAGCACTGGCCGTCGGTGATCGAGATGACGTTGGTCGGGATGAACGCCGAGATGTCGTTGGCCTTGGTCTCGATGATCGGCAGACCGGTCATCGAACCGCCACCGAGCTCGTCGGACAGCTTCGCGCAACGCTCCAGCAGACGGGAGTGCAGGTAGAAGACATCGCCGGGGAATGCCTCGCGGCCCGGCGGGCGGCGCAGCAGCAGCGAGATCGCGCGGTAGGCGTCGGCCTGCTTGGACAGATCGTCGAACACGATCAGCACGTGCTTGCCGTTGTACATCCAGTGCTGGCCGATGGCCGAACCCGTGTACGGCGCAAGCCATTTGAAGCCGGCGGCATCCGAAGCCGGGGCCGCGACGATGGTGGTGTACTCCATCGCGCCGCCCTCTTCGAGGGCGCGCTTCACCGAAGCGATCGTGGTGCCCTTCTGGCCGATCGCGACGTAGACGCAGCGCACCTGCTGGTTCGGGTCACCGGTCTCCCAGGCTTCCCGCTGGTTGAGGATGGTGTCGACGCAGACCGCGGTCTTACCGGTCTTGCGGTCACCGATGATCAGCTGGCGCTGACCGCGGCCGATCGGGGTCATCGCGTCGATGGCCTTGATGCCGGTCTGCAGCGGCTCACCGACACCCTGACGCTGCACCACCGATGGCGCCTGCAGTTCGAGCTCGCGGCGCTCCTCGGCCTCGATGTCGCCCTGCCCGTCGACCGGCTGGCCCAGCGGGTTGATGACGCGGCCCAGGAAGGCGTCGCCGACCGGCACCGAGAGCACCTCGCCGGTGCGCTTGACCTGCTGGCCTTCTTCGATCTTCTCGAACTCGCCCAGGATGACCGCGCCGACGCTGTGCTCGTCGAGGTTCAGCGCGACACCGAGGACGCCGCCGGGGAACTCCAGCAGCTCCTGGGTCATCACCGAGGGCAGACCCTCGACGTGGGCGATGCCGTCGCCGGCGTCGATGACGGTGCCGATCTCCTCGCGCTCGGAGTCCGCCTCGAAGCTCGAGACGTAGTCCTTGATGGCGCCCTGGATGTCGTCAGCCGAGATTGTCAACTCTGCCATGGCTTTTCGTCTTCCTGCCTTTGTTTTGGGTCTTGGGTGGTTCGGGCTTTTCAGCCGGATCAGTCGGGCAATTTGGTCACAGCTGCGGCGAGCCGCGAGGACAACGTCCCGTCGATCACCTCGTCGCCGACGGCGACCGAAAGGCCGCCCAGCAGTTCAGGATCGACATTCAGCTGTACCGAAACTGGGTGGTTGTAGATGCGGGTCAGCACCTCGGTCAATCGGGTGCGCTGCTCGCCGCTGAGTTCGGCGGCCGCGCTCACCTGAGCGACGACCTCGCCGCGGCGGGCGACGGCCAGCTGAGCCAGTGCCAGCACGGCTTCGTCGGCGCGGCTGCCGCGCAGCAGGCTGATGGTCTGCACCAGCAATGCGGTTGCCGTCGCGTTCGCGCCGGTGCCATCACCGAGGATCTTGCGCAGCAACTCGACCCGGCCGGCGGCCGGTGCGGAGTAGTCGCCGAGCAGCGACGTCAGCCGGGGCTGCTGATCGAGGACGCGGGTGAAGCGGAAGAGCTGCTCCTCCACCTCGTCGGCCTGGTTGTCGCGTTCGGCGCGGACCAACAGAGCCAGCCGCGCGACGTGCTCGACAGCGTCGACCAGATCCTCGGTCAGCGACCAGCGCACCGAGGCCGCGGTTTCCAGCAGCGTCAGGGTGTTGTCCCCGACCTTGCCGTCCAGCAGTTGGTGGACGAGCCGCTTCTTGGCGTCGACCTCACCGGAGGCCTCGGCCAAGTGGCGGGCCAGGATCGGTTCACGGATCAGCAGTCCGGTGACGGCGGTGAGCTCATCAGCCAGCGTGGACAGGTCGTCAGCGGACAGGCCCGACGACACCTCGTCGAACTTCCCCACGACCTCGGCCTGCGCGGCCCGGCTGGCCGAGCGCAGCTCCGAACCGGTCTCCGGCGTGAAGGCGGCCGGGGCCATCGAATCCAGTTCGTCGAGGAACCGGTCGACGGTGGCCGACTGCGCCTGCTCGTCGGCGACGTGGGCGCGAACCAACTCGCCGGCGCGCCGCACCGACTCACTGCCGAGGTCCTGGCGCAGTTGCCGGATGAGCTGGGCACGCAGCAACTGAACCTGTTGCGCGCCTTGGACTTTGATGCGCTCCACCTCGACATCGGCCTGCGCGCGTAGCTGCTCGGTGATGCCCTGGGCATCGGTGCGCGCCTCTTCGACGATGCGCTTGGCCTCAGCCTTGGCCTCATCGACCCGCTTGGCGTGATGCTTGTCGGCGTCGGCCACCCGCTGGGAGGCCTTGGCGCTCTCGTCGAGCTGAGTGCGCACCGCCTCCTTCTGGTTGGCCATCATGCGCTTCAACGGCGGCACCACGTACCGCCAGATGATCGCGACGATGACCGCGAAGCCGATGAGCTGTCCGATGAAGGTTGACATGTCCTACCGTCCCGACGCCGTAGACGCCGACTCGCTGGAGACCTCGACACCAAGGACGCGACTGGCCAACGTGGCCGACAGAGAGTCCACCGACGACCTCAGGTCGTCGGAGATGGCATCGCTCTGCTGCTTGAGCTGATCCGCCGCCTGCTGCAGGGTGGCTGCCGCCTCCTCGCTGGCGCGGGCCCGGTGCTCCTCGACGATCTTGCGACCCTCGGCCCGGGCCTCGTCGCGGATACCCGACGCCTCGGCGCGGGCCGCAGCCATCTCCTTCTGGTAGTCGGAGTCGGCGGCGGCGTCCAGCTCGGTGGCCTTGCGGTTGTCCTCGGTGGTCTTGGCGACCATCTTCTCGCGCTCACCGAGCACCTTCTGGACCGGCGGCACGACGAACTTGCCGATCACGCCCAGCACGATCAGGAAGATCGCGAGTACGAAGAAGAAGGTGCCGTTGGGGACGAGGAAGTTCGACGTTCCGCCTTCCTCGGCCGCCAACAGGGTGACGCTGTGCTCCCCCATGCCGACTAGGAAGCGCCAGGCGTGGCGAACACGAACAGGGCCATGAACGCCAGGTTGATGAAGTACGCCGCCTCCACCAGACCAACGGTGATGAAGAACGGGGTGAACAGCCGGCCCTGAGCCTCAGGCTGCCGGGCGATGCCGGAAATCAGGGCGTTACCGGCGATGCCGTCACCGATACCGGCGCCGATGGCGCCGCCGCCCAGAATGAGGCCGCCGCCGATCAGGGCGCCCATAACGATCTGTGGGTCTGCCATTCCTTATCCTCCTTGGTTGCTGGTAGGAGCCCTACCAGGTGAGTGGGTGGTTCGGGGGTCGAACACGTCTATTAGTGGTGATCCTCTTCCAGTTCCATCGACTGGCTGAAGTACAGGATGGTCAGTAGCGCGAAGATGAACGCCTGGATCAGGCCGACGAACAAGTCGAACGTCTTCCAGATCGCGTTGGGCGCCCACATGATGTACGGCGGGAACAGCGCGATCAGCGCGACCATGATGCCGCCGGCGAAGATGTTGCCGAAAAGTCGGAGCGACAACGAGATCGGCTTGGCCAGTTCCTCGACGAGGTTGATCGGGGCGAGGAACGCGACGTGGCCCTTCAGCAACTTGACCGGGTGGCCGAGCAGACCGCGGCGCCAGATGCCGGCGGCGTGGTAGCAGAAGAACACGAACAGCGCGAGCGCCAGCACGAAGTTGATGTCGGCGGCCGGCGGCTTGAGCAGCTCGTGCGTGCCGCCGTCGGCGGTACCGTACTGCACGGGCAGCACCGAGATCCAGTTGGCGATCAGGATGAAGATGAACAGCGCCACCGCCAGCGGCAGCACGAACGGGGCGATCTTCATGCCGATCGCGGATTCGATCTGACCGCGCATCTGGGTGGTCAGCGTCTCCCACAGCAACTGCACGCCGCTGGGCACACCGGTCGAGGTGACCTTGGCCCGCAGCACGAACGCCAGCGCGATCACGATCACCGCGGCGATCGCCGTCGCCAGGATGGTGTCGACATTGACCGTCAGACCCAGCCACTTGGCGGTGTCGTGGTGGCCGACCTCGATGGCGGCCTCGGCGAGGATTCGTTCACTCATCGCGTGGTCAATCCTTCGGTGCTTCGTCAGCGGAGCCGGCAGCTCCGGGGCTTGCGATCACGTCGGCGTCGGTCTCACCGGTGCGGATCTTCTTCCACACCGGCAACGCCGTGCTCAAAACCAGGAGAACCTGGAACAACGCCAGGCCGAAGAGGACGCCGAGACCGAGCGGGCGGAAGATGATGGCGATGGCCAGGCCGATCGTCGTGATCACCAGCAGCCGGGTCGCGGAGTTCAGCGCCATCTTGCGCTTGAGCGGATGGTCGCCTGCGGTGATCGACTCGACCGACCGCTGGACCAGAACCGCGTTGATCAAGCCGAGCGCCAGGCCCACCCCGAAGAACACCCCGAACAGCACATAGCCGGCCAGCGCGGCCAGGACCACCGCAAGCGCGGTCAGGGCAGCACAGATCGCAAGGAGCCGAACGGGCCGGAAGGCAACGGACGGAAACACCAACGGCGCATCTTGCGCTGGTGTCGTCACAGGTTCACCTCAATCTTGCGTTCTGGGGAGCCGGTCATCGAGTGATTCGTCGTCCTGGTCCGCCGAGCGTATCGGAGGGCGACAGGCGCGCTGGAATCACCCAAGGGGCAGCTCCCTTTGTCGGTCGTAAATCGGCGCCGATCGGGCGTGACTCCGATGGGCCGGGCCGGCAACCCGCGAGGTTTCTTCGGGTTCTGCCAGTAACGTACCACATGGTAGACGGCTAAAAACACGTCTACTACTCACTGTCGTAAAGTGCCTCGTAATCGTCGTCGCGACGCCGCAACAGCGGGATGAGGGTGACCACGATGGCGACCACGATCGCGGCCAGCACGACCACCCCGGTGTAGCGCGGGTCGAAGAAGATGGTGGCGGCGGCACCGAACGCGATGATGCCCACCCACAGGTAGATCAGCAGGACCGCGCGCCGGTGCGAGTGCCCGATCTGCAGCAGCCGGTGATGCAGATGCATCTTGTCCGGGCTCAACGGACTGCGGCCGGCACGGGTGCGACGGACGATGGCGAGCAACGTGTCCAGGGCCGGAACCAGCATTACCGCGAATACCAGTAGGAACGGTGAGAGCAGGGCGAAAACGTCGCGCGCGCCGTAGGCGCTCTGCGAGATCGGGCCTGCCGCGGTGGTCGAGGCGGCGGCCAACATCAGGCCGACCAGCATCGAACCGGAGTCACCCATGAAGATCTTGGCGCGGTAGAAGTTGTGCGGAAGAAAGCCCAGACACGCGCCGGCGAGCACCACGGAGATCACCGCGGGCGGGTAGAACAGCACGTCGCCGCCGTGGTCGCGCAGCAAGCCGACCGAGAAGATGCAGATCGCCATCGCGGTGATCAACCCCAGGCCCGCGGCCAGACCGTCGAGGCCGTCGACGAAGTTCATCGCGTTCACGATCGACACCGTCAGCGCCAGCGTCAGCAGAATCGAGGACACCTGGTCCAGCACGATCGTGCCGACACCGCCGAGCGGGATGTACAGCACGCTCCACGCCACGCCCATGGTGACCAGCACGCTGGCCGCGGTGATCTGGCCGGCGAATTTGGTCAGCGCGTCCAGACCCCACCGGTCGTCGATCAGCCCGATGCCCATGATCAGGCCGCCGGCGACCACGACCGCGGGCATGCCCGAGGAGTAGATGAAGCCACGGGTGAGCGCGGGCAGCTGCGATGCCAGGAAGACGGCGACGACGACGCCGACGTACATCGCGAGCCCGCCCATCCGCGGCGTCGGCTTGAGGTGGACGTCGCGTTCGCGGGGGTAGGCCACCGCGCCGACCCGGGTGGCGAACACCCGCACCCAGCCGGTGGCGAAGTAGGTGATGATCGCGGCGGTCAGCCCGACAAGAGCCAACTCCCGCAACGGAACACCGGCGCCACGGTCAGCGAGCGCGAGCGTGGTGCTCGCGACGAATTCCGATGTGCTGGCCATCGCAAAAACCGTACTGCACCAATCTGTGGCGGCTCAGGCGGTCAGGGAGGCGACGTCGGTGCCGAGCACCTCGGCGATGGCCGCGGCGCTGATCGGCCCCTCCCGCAGCAGTCGCGGTGTGGACCCGGTGAGGTCGACGATCGTCGAGGCGGCCTGCTCCGGCGATGTCCCGGCATCGAGGTACACCTGGACCAGGTCGCCGAGTTGGCGCTGCGCCTCCTCGGAAGTGGTCGCGGCCGGACGGCCGGACAGATTGGCGCTGGAGACCGCCATCGGCCCGGTCTCACGAAGCAACTCGAGCGCTACCGGGTGCAGCGGCATCCGCAGCATCACGGTCCCCCGCGCGTCGCCGAGATCCCACTGCAGCGAGGGGGCTTGCTGCACAACCAGGCTCAGCGCGCCGGGCCAGAACGCGCGGATCAGTTCGCGGGCGCTGTGCGGCACCGAATACACCAGGCCCTCGATCGTGTGCCAGGAGCCGACCAGCACACCGACCGGCATATCGCGCCCGCGGCCCTTGGCCGCCAGCAGCGCGGCGACGGCCCCGTTGTCGAAGGCGTCGGCCCCGATGCCGTAAACGGTGTCGGTGGGCATCACGACCAGCCGGCTGCTCTTGACCGCCGCCGCGGCGGCGGCGATGGCATCGGCGCGCTGGTGCGGGTCGGTGCAGTCGAACACCTGGGTCACGCTGACTCCTTCGTAGTGGTCCTGCATGCCGTCACGAACCGCGGCCGGCCGGCCAGGTCGCGGTGGGGAGTGATTGCGGTGAAAAGGTTTGTGTCACTGAGGATTTGGACAGTCTGCCGCGAAGTGGTGTCGTCATGCTCGACGGCGAACAGCCCGCCTGGCTTGAGCCAGATGCCGGCGAGCCGCGCGATCGGCGCGATCACGGACATGCCGTCGGCACCCCCGAACAGGGCGTGCGCCGGGTCGTGCTCGGCCACTTCGGGTTCCAGCTCTGCCCCGAGCGGAATGTACGGCGGGTTGGACACCACGAGGTCGACGCTACCGGTCAGATCTGGGAGCAACCCGGGGACGGTCACGTCGGCTTCGACGAACTCGACGCTCGTCGATGCGGCGTTGCCGCGCGCGTAGTCGAGTGCCGCGGGGTCGTCGTCCACGGCGATCACCCGCGCCTGCGGGCGTTCGGTGGCCAGCGCGATCGCCAGGGCACCCGAGCCGGTGCACAGGTCGACGATCACCGGACACTCCGGCAACCGTTGCGCCAGTGCCCATTCCAGCAGCGCCTCGGTCTCCGGGCGCGGAATGAACACGCCCGGTCCGACTCGCAGGTCGAGCGGGCCGAAAGCTGCCGAGCCGATCAGGTGTTGCAGCGGAATTCGTCGGCAACGGGCCTGGACAAGCTCGTCGAAGCGCGAGAAGAACTCGGCGTCGGGTTCGTCGACGGTGCGAAGTCGGCCGCGGTCGGTGCCGGCGAGGTGGGCGGCCAGCAGCTCGGCGTCGATGCGCGCGGAGTCGATACCGGCCTGGGCGAGGGCAACGGTGGCCTTGTCGATGGCCTGCCGCAGCCGCATCGTCATGCCTGCTGCAGCCGGGACTGCTTGTCCGCCTCGGCCAGGGCATCCAGCAGCGGGTCGAGGTCGCCGTCGAGCACTTGGTCGAGGTTGTGCGCCTTGAAGTTGATCCGGTGATCGGCGATTCGGTTCTCGGGGAAGTTGTAGGTGCGGATCCGCTCGCTGCGGTCGACAGTGCGGATCTGGCTGGCGCGGTCGGCGGAGGCGTCGGCTTGCGCCTGTTCCTCGGCCAGAGCCTGCAGGCGCGCGGCCAGCACGACCATCGCACGGGCCTTGTTCTGCAGCTGCGACCGTTCGTTCTGGCAGGTGACGACGATGCCCGTCGGCAGGTGCGTGATGCGGACCGCCGAGTCGGTGGTGTTCACGCCCTGGCCGCCCTTGCCGGAGCTTCGGTAGACGTCGATTCGCAGGTCGTTTTCGTCGATCTGGACGGCTTCGACGTCTTCGGGCTCGGGGTAGACCAGAACACCGGCGGCCGAGGTGTGCACCCGGCCCTGGGACTCGGTGACCGGCACCCGCTGAACCCGGTGCACGCCGCCCTCGAACTTCATCCGCGACCACACGCCGTCGGCCGAGTCGCCCTTGCTGCGGATCGACAGCGTCGCGTCCTTGTAGCCGCCGAGGTCCGACCACGTCTCGTCGAGCATGGTGACAGTCCAGCCGTGGCGCTCGGCATAGCGGATGTACATGCGGGCCAGATCGGCGGCGAACAACGCCGACTCTTCGCCGCCCTCACCGGATTTCACCTCGAGGACGATGTCGTCGGCGTCGTGCGGATCGCGCGGTGCCAGCAGATCGGTCAGGTGCGCGTCGAGCTCGGCGACCTTGGCTTCCAGGTCGGGCACCTCGGCCGCGAACGACGCATCCTCCGCCGCCAGTTCGCGGGCGGCCTCGAGGTCGCCGCGCGCGGCCTCCAGCCGGCGGTACGTCGTGACGATCGGGGCCAGCTGCGCGAAGCGACGGCCGACCCGACGGGCGTTGCCCGCGTCGGCGTGCAGGGCCGGATCGGACATCTGACGTTCGAGGTCGGCGTGTTCGGTCAGCACGGCTTCAACGGTCGCGTGTGTGATTGCCTTCCTCCTGTCGTCAATCGGGCCCAAACGCAAACCGACGCCCGGCCTGCGCGCAGGGCAGCAGAGCGGGCGTCGGTAAAGCAGCTACTTGTCGGCAGCCTCGCCGGTCTTGCGCTTGCCGTAGCGCTTCTCGAAGCGGGCCACGCGGCCGCCGCTGTCGAGGATCTTCTGCTTGCCGGTGTAGAACGGGTGGCACTGCGAGCACACCTCGACGGTGATGTGTCCGCCGTCCTTGGTGCTGCGAGTGGTGAAGGAGTTGCCACAACCGCAGACCACGGTGGTCTCGTTGTAGGCGGGATGAATCCCAGTTTTCATGGTGTCCTCTGCAATCGATGGTCGCCGGGTCGCCCTGGTGTTTTTCCTGGTAATCGGACGTGAACCGGTACCTGAGGTGGTCGACGATCCAGTATGCCAGGTAGACCGTCACCTGCCCAAACGCGTCGGTGCCGCCGCCTATTCCTCAGCCGATTTCGTAGCTGCGGCCCCGCGCCGCCCGCGTCCAGAGCACGCCCTTCTCGGGCTTGGTCCCCTGCCTGATCAGCTCGCGCTTGAGCACCTTGTTGGTCGCGGTGGCCGGCAATTCGTCGGTGATCCAGACGTACCGCGGCCACGACTTGGGCGACAGGTCGGACTGCTGGGAGAGGAACTCCTCGAGCTCGACGGGGGTCAGTTCGGCGTCGTCGGCCAGCACGATCGCGGCCATCACCTGGTCGCCCACATGCTCGTCGGGCACCGGGTAGACCGCGACCTGGCTGACCTGCGGCAGGCGCAGGATGATCCGCTCGATCGGCGCGGCCGCCATGTTCTCGCCGTCGACACGCATCCAGTCCGCCGTCCGACCGGCCAGGTATATCCAGCCGTCGGCGTCGCGGTAGCCCAGGTCCCCCGACCAGTACATGCCGTGGCGCAGGCGGTCGTCGGTGGCGTTGCCGTCGTTGTAGTAGCCGCCGAACATGCCGCCGCCGGTGGTGTTGACGATCTCCCCGACCGCCTCGTCCGGGTTGGCCAGCGCCCCGCTGTCGTCGAACACCGCCGTCGCGCATTCCTGCCGGGTCTCCGGGTCGTAGATCGCCACCCCGGGATAGCCGCGCCCCACCGAACCGGGCGGGCAGCCCTCCTCGCGGGTGATGATCACCGCGCCCTCGGTGGAACCGAACCCGTCCCACACCGTGCAGCCGAAGCGACGGCCGAACTCGGCGATGTCGCGGTCGGTGGCCTCGTTGCCGAACGCCACCCGCAGCGGATTGTCGTGGTCGTCGTGCTGTTCGGGGGTGGCGAGCACGTAGGCGAGCGGCTTGCCGACATAGTTCATATAGGTGGCGCCGTAGCGGCGCAGATCGTCCAGGAGGCCGGATGCCGAGAACGTCGCGGGCGCCATGGCCGCACCCGCGTTCAGCGCCACCGCCCAGCCCGCCATCAGCGCGTTGGAGTGGAACAGCGGCATCGACAGGTAACAGACGTCGTCGGCGGTGAGTTCGAACCGCTCGACCAGCGCGACACCGGCGAACGGCACCATGATGTGGGCCACCTGGACCGCCTTGGGCTCGCCGCTGGTGCCCGAGGTGAAGATCAGCATGAACGTGTCGCTCGGGGTGACCTCTCGGTGCGGTGTCAGCTCGCCCGCCTGCGCCAGCAGACTTGTCCACTCCTGCGAGTCGACGTCGAAAACCCGGACGCCGGGCAGCTCTAGACCGTCGAGCAGTTCGAGATGGGCCGAGTCGGTGAGTAGGATCTGGCAATCGGCCTTGATGATGTCGCGGGCCAGCGCCGCGCCGCGCCGAGTGTTGTTGACCCCGCACAGCACATAGCCCCCGAGGCCGGCGGCCGCCATGGCGGTCAGCATCGCGGGGGTGTTGCCCAGCAACGTCCCGACGTGCAACGGCCGGTCCGGGTCGGCGATCTCGATCAGGGCCGCCGCCTGACGGGCCGCCTCGTCGAGATGCTCGCGCCAGGTCCACACCCGATCGCCGAATTTCACCGCTGGGGTGGTGTCGTCGAGGCGCTCACGAAGCAGTTGCTGGACGGTCTCGGCCACGGATCTCCCGTCTTCGTATCTTCCGCATTTCAGGGTGCCTTAGGTCACAATAGAAGCGCAGGGTAAACAGAATGTCGAATCTGTCTACCGGTGTGCGGGACGATTGCTCCGGTCCCGGTTTGACAGGATGTCGGTAGCGGGACTGTCGGGTCGAGGCGAGGAGGGACACCGAGGTGACTGCCAGCGCCAACGCCGACAGCCGGCAGGGAGCGAAGTCCGTCCAGGAACGACTGGTCGACGCCGCGGAATCTTGTTTGCGCGCCAAGGGCATCCGGGCGACCACGGTCTCGGAGGTCGCCGAAGCCGCGGGAGTGTCACGCGGCTGGCTCTATCGGCACTATCCCGACAAGGCGTCGCTATTGGGTGCTGCGATCGTGCGGCTGAACAACGCGTTCTGGGCCGAATCGCATCAGGTGCTCGACGGGCTCGACGCCTTCGAGGACCGGCTGGCCGTCGGGGTGCGACTGGGCCGCAGCGCCTACGACTCCCCCGGCGCCCTGGTGATGCAACTGCGACGCGACGAACCCGAGGAGTTCGCCGCCTGCGCAGGCGCCGGCGTGCAGGGCCTGGTGCCGGATCTCGGGCGGTTCTGGCGGCCGTATCTCGAGGCGGCGCGTGACCGCGGAGAGATCCACGCCGACACCGACCTCGACGAGGCAGCCGAGTGGGTGGCTCGGGTCCAGATCACCCTGGGCACGGTTCCCGGCGAGACGATCGACCCCGACGACCACTCCGCGGTGCTGCGCTTCATGCGGCGCTATGTGCTGCCGGGCCTCCAGATGGCGCCCGCATCGGAATGATGCTTGAAAGTTATTGTGCGCCAAGCGCAATCATGATCTCTGCGCCGCACGGGCTGGCCGCCTGACACAATGTCGCCCATGGGGACATGCAGCCGCCGGGGGGCGGTCCTGGTTGCAGCTTTGGCCGTCGGACTCACCGCGTGTGGGGGTTCGACCAGCACATCGGCGAAGACGACGGCCACCACAGCAGCCGTCAGTTCGTCGGCATCCGCCACCGCGTCGCCGTCGACTGACGCACCCACCCGAGGCGTCGCCAACAAGCAGACCTACTCGGTCACCCGGTCCACCGCCGGGGATGCCACCACCGACGGCAAGGGTCGCTGGACTCTCGTCGTCGACACCATCACCGGGGGTGATCCCCGTGTCGCCGGCGTATTCAACAGTGCGGTGCACGCCTCGGCGGCCGGGCAGCTCGAACCGGTCAAACGCGACGCCGATCCGGACGGCACATGGACTTTCGAGACTCAGCCGCAGATCTACTTCGGCGGTGCGTCAGTGTCGGAATTGATCAGCGGCCTCTACGTGCCGGTGCCCGCGGCCCATCCCACCAGCTTTGTCAGCACGGTGGTGATCGATGCCCGCACGGCCAAGCCCATCACGCTGGGCGATCTGTTCACCGACAAGCAGGCCGGGTTGGACAAACTCTCCGAGCAGACCAAGGCGCTGCTGCCGGGAGTCAGCGGAGTCGGGCCGACGCCCATGGCCGACGAGCCCGGCAATGCCCCGGTAGAAGCGAACTTCGCCAACTGGATCCCGACCCCGGCGGGCCTGGAGATCCACTTCGCCGACTACCAGTTCTTCCACGGCACGCCGACGATCACGGTGCCGTGGTCGGCGCTCGACGGTCTGCTGGCGCCCGGGATGGACGCGCTGCGGCAGAGCTAGATTTCGGCGCGGAAACCGGTGCTGAGCGCCGTGTTCTGTTCGGGGACATCGCTGACAGTTGTATGTCTCGGGACATCGCTGACACCTGGGTAGTGGCTGGGACCAGCATGGTTCATGGCCCAGAAGGTGACGGCGATGGACATTCGCATGGCTGCAGCATTGGCCGGGCAGATCGAGAACGTGGCGCAGTTTTGCCGCGATAGCGGTATCAGTAGGCAGACGTTCTACAAGTACCGCCGACGATTCCGCGAGGACGGTATCGCGGGGCTGCAGGAGCTCTCGCGGCGTCTGTTGAGGTGTCCGGGTCAGACTCCGGTCGAGATCGAGGAACTGATCGTGTTGCGGCGCAAGCAGTTGATTGAGCAGGGCCTCGATCACGGCGCCCAGTCGATCGTGTGGTCGCTGCAGCGCGACGGTGCCGCGGTGCCGTCGGTATCGACGGTGTGGCAGGTCCTGACCCGCCGCGGGGCGATCACCCCGCAGCCGCAGAAACGCCCGAAGTCGGCGACCAAGCGGTTCGTCTTTGATCGGCCCAACGAGTGCTGGCAGTCCGATTGGACCGGTTGGGCGCTGGCCGATGGCGCTGCGGTGGGTATCGCGGGCAGTCTCGATGATCACTCCCGCTACATGGTGGGGTTGCGTGCCTGCGCTGGTGATGCCGACGCCGCGCTGGTCTGGGAGGTGATCCTGGCCGGCATCGACGAATGCGGGATTCCGTCGATGTCGTTGTCAGACAACGGACTTGTCTACACCGGACGGTTCCGCGCCTATGAATCGGCGTTTGAGACCAACCTGCGGGCACTGGGCGTGCGGACCATCAATTCGGCGCCATTTCACCCGCAGACCTGCGGCAAGATCGAACGGTCCTGGAAGACGTTGAAGAAATGGCTCACCGCCCGCGACCCCGCCGCCACCCTCGACGAGCTCAACGCCCTGCTCGAGCAGTTCCGCAGCTTCTACAACCACCAGCGGCCCCACCGCGCCCACCGAGGCGCCACCCCCGCCGAAGTATTCCACGCCACCGCCAAGGCCCGGCCCGCTGACCGACCGGTACCGGCCCCAGTTATGGTCAGCCGCCACACGGTTGGCGAAACCTCGGGATACATCTTCGTCGCGCCCTACAAAGTCAACGTCGGACTGCGCTGGGCCGGCCACGACTGCGACGTCATCCGCGACGGCGAGCACATCACCATCCTCAGCGGCACGGCCCTGGTCCGATCCTTCACCGCCGACCCCACTCGCAACTACCAGCGCAGCGACAAAACCACCCGGACCTACCGCACCCGCGAACCCAAACCGACATCATGAATGTCAGCGATGTCCCGAGACATAAGTGTCAGCGATGTCCCGAGACACCACACGGTGCTGAGCGCCGGTTGGCGCGCCGAAGTTCTGGACTAGTCGAGGTCGCCGTTGCCGGCCGGGCCACCCGGCGCAGTCTTGGACACCTGCACCAGGAACTCGTAATTGTTCTTGGTCTTGCGCAGCTGGCTCATCAGCAGGTCGATGGCCTGGTGGCTGTCCAGGCCGGACAGCACGCGGCGCAGCTTGTGCACAATCGCGAATTCGTCCGGGCTGAGCAGCAGCTCGTCCTTGCGGGTGCCCGACGGGTTGACGTCGACCGCGGGGAACACCCGGCGCTCGGCGATCTTGCGGTCGAGCTTGAGCTCCGCGTTGCCGGTGCCCTTGAACTCCTCGAAGATCACGGTGTCACCGGTCGAACCGGTCTCCACCATGGCCGTTGCGATGATCGTCAGCGAACCGCCGTGCTCGATGTTGCGAGCCGCGCCCAGGAACCGCTTGGGCGGGTACAGCGCGGTCGAGTCCACACCACCGGACAGGATGCGCCCGGACGCCGGAGAGGCGTTGTTGTAGGCGCGACCCAGGCGGGTGATCGAGTCGAGCAGGACGACGACGTCCTTACCCTGTTCGACCAGGCGCTTGGCCCGCTCGATGGCCAGCTCGGCGGCCTGGGTGTGGTCTGACGGCGGGCGATCGAAGGTCGAGGCGATGACCTCACCCTTGACCGAGCGCTGCATGTCGGTGACTTCTTCAGGACGCTCGTCGACGAGGACCACCATCAGGTGGCACTCGGGGTTGTTGCGGGTGATCGCGTTGGCGATGTCCTGCATGATCGTGGTCTTACCGGCCTTGGGCGGCGACACGATCAGGGCACGCTGACCCTTGCCGATCGGCATGATCAGGTCGATCACACGGGTGGTCAGCCGGTCGGAGGTGGTCTCCAGACGCAGCCGCTGGTTCGGGTACAGCGGGGTCATCTTGGTGAAGTCGGGGCGGTTCTTGGCCGCCTCGACCGGGCCGCCGTTGACGCTGTCGAGGCGCACCAGCGGGTTGAACTTCTGCCGCTGGTTGTTCTGCTCGCCTTCCTTCGGCACGCGGACCGCGCCGGTGACGGCGTCGCCGCGTCGCAGGCCGTTCTTGCGAACCATGTTCATCGAGACGTAGACGTCGTTGGGGCCGGCCAGGTAGCCCGAGGTGCGGACGAACGCGTAGTTGTCCAGCACGTCGAGGATGCCGGCGACCGGCTGGACGACGTCGTCCTCGCGCAGTTCGGTGTCGTTGCCGCCGCCGCCCTCGCCGCCTTGCCGCTCACCGCGGCGCCGACGATCACGGAACCGGCGGCCGCGCCGACCCTGACGGTCGTCGTCGTCGCCGTCGTTATCGCGGTTCTGGTTGTTGCCGCGGTTCTGGTTCTGGTTGTCGCCGCGGTTCTGGTTCTGCTGGCCGCCGGCGGACTCGCGGTTCTCGGACTTCTTCTCGCCCTGCTCGGGGCGGTTGTCCTGAGATTTCGGCTGCTCAGCGTTGTCGGAGCCGGCGGCGCCGGCCTCGCGGGTGGCCGTCCGGCGCTCGCGGCGGCGCGGCTCACCACCATTGGTTTCGGTGTTCTCGGCGTTGTTCTCGGCGGCGGTCTCGCGGGCCTCGGCCGGTTGCTCGGCGGGCGCCTTCTCGACCGGCTGCTCGGCCGGCGCCTTCTCGGCAGTGTCGTCGCCGCGGGGGGCGGTCCCATTGCCGCCGTTGCCGCCGTTCTGGTGCTCCTTGATGGCGGCGATCAAATCGCTCTTGCGCATTCCGGAGGTTCCCTTGACGCCAACGCGGTTGGCCAGGGCACGAAGCTCGGGCAGGACCATCGTCGAGAGCGAGCCGGTCGGGCCGGCGTCCCCACTGGGGGCGGCTTGCGAGGAGGTGTCCGGCCGAGAATCAGGCGCCGATTCTGCGGTCACGGCGGGCGCCTCCGTCTGCGGGGCGCGTTCTGCAGCCGTGATCAGGTCCGTATCGGTCACGGATTTCCTTTCTTCCCTCGCCGATTTTGTCGGGGCGAGGGGTTCTGGCATTCAGCCGATTCGCTGAATGCGAAGTCTCACCATCGTCTGTGTGTCAAACGGTGATCGCCGGGATTCGCGGCTACTGGGCGAACCGTCGTCAGTCCACGAGTTGAACACGAGAGAAATTGGTGGTCGTCCTAGTGTCGGCGCAGGAACAGTCGCTGCGATTGCCTGGACGGGACCGAGGATATCCCCCTTGACCGCCGGAAAGCAAGAAACCGCCACCGGCGTGTGTGCAACTCAGGGCCTGACCGCGACACCTGAGCTCCAGCGAACTGCTTCGCCGACGCTCATCTCGCGGACGGTGAATCCCTTCGCGGTGCCGAACTCGACGGCCTCGGCCGGCAGTTCTGCGCTGGTCGTGAGGGCCAGAACGGCCGGACCAGCACCGGAAAGCACCGCTGGAACTCCACAACGCCGCAGCATCCGCAGGTATTCCGCCGAGGCGGGCATGGCCGGGCCCCGCTGCGGCTGGTGCAGGACGTCCTCGGTGGCCACCATCAGCAAGTCCGGGCGTTCGGTGAGCGCGACCACCAGCAACGCCGCGCGGCTGAGGTTGAACCGGGCGTCGACGTGGCTGACGTGGTCGGGAAGCAGTACCCGGGTCTCGGCGGTCGACGACTTCACCTGCGGAATCCCGGGGAACACCCGAATATCAGGATGCAGCCGCAGCGGGACCGCCGCGTACGTCGGGGGCGTTGTCCGGGTGTCGGTCCACGACACCACTGCCCCACCAAGCACCGCGGCCGCCGCGTTGTCCGGGTGACCCTCGAATTCCGACGACAGCTGGATCAGTTGCGCATCGGTGAGCGGATCCAGATCCGCTTGTGCCAGAAGGCCATTCGCCGCTGCCAGCCCTCCGACGACGGCCGCGGCGGACGAGCCGAGACCACGGGAGTGCGGGATCGCGTTGCGGCACCGCACGACGAGCCCGGCGGCCTCGGCGCCGCCGGCCGCCAAGCCGCGGTGCAACGCCCGGACCACCAGGTGCTCCGGGGTCTGCGGCACCTGCCCGGCGCCTTCGCCGTCGACCTCGATGATCAGCCCCGCGTCGGTGGTCTCGACCTCGATCTCGTCGTAGAGCCCCAGCGCCAGGCCGAGGCTGTCGAAGCCCGGGCCGAGGTTGGCGCTGGACGCCGCGACGGTGGCGTGCGAGGTCAGGCCGGCAGGCAGAGTCAGGGTCACCGCAGTGCGTCTCTCAGACCAGGCCCAGCTCAGCGACAACAGCACCCGGGTCGACCGGCAACGGCTTCACTTCTGGCATGTCGCGCAGTGCGGTGTCGGGATCCTTCAGACCGTTGCCCGTCACGGTGCACACCACCGTCGAGCCGCGCTTGACCCAGCCGTCTTCGACGGACTTCAGCAGACCGGCGATGCTGGCGGCCGACGCGGGCTCGACGAACACGCCCTCCAGTTCGGCGACCAGGTGATACGCGGCGAGAATCTCATCGTCGGTGGCGGCCAGGAAGCGGCCGTCGGACTCCTGCTGCGCCGCCACCGCGCCGCCCCAGGACGCCGGCGAGCCGATGCGGATCGCGGTGGCGATGGTCTCCGGATTGGTGACCGGCTCACCGGACACCAGCGGCGCCGCGCCGGCGGCCTGCGTGCCCAGCATGCGCGGCAGCCGGTCCGAGATCGCATCGCGGTGGTATTCGCGGTAGCCCCGCCAGTACGCGGTGATGTTGCCTGCGTTGCCGACCGGCAGCGAGTGCACGTCGGGCGCGATGCCCAGCGCGTCGACGATCTCGAAGGCCGCGGTCTTCTGGCCCTCGATGCGCACCGGGTTCACGCTGTTCACCAGCGCGATCGTCGGATAGTCGTTGGTGAGCTTGCGGGCCAGTTCCAGGCAGTCGTCGAAGTTGCCATCGATCTGAATGATCTTGGCGCCGTGCATGACTGCCTGTGCCAGCTTGCCCATCGCGATCTTGCCCTGCGGGATCAGCACCGCACAGGTGATGCCGGCCCGGGCGGCGTAGGCCGCCGCCGACGCCGAGGTGTTACCGGTGGAGGCGCACAGCACGGCCTGCTGGCCGCGGGCGACGGCATCGGTGACCGCCATGGTCATGCCACGGTCCTTGAACGACCCGGTCGGATTGAGCCCCTCGACCTTCAAATGGACTGTGCAGCCGGTCTTTTCAGATAGCCGCGTGGCACTGATGAGCGGCGTGCCGCCCTCGAGCAGGGTGACCGGAGTCCAGTCCGCAGCGACCGGCAGCCGGTCCCGGTAGGCCTCGATCAGTCCGCGCCACGGGGTGTGCACGGGAGACGCTTTGATTGAGCTCATTCGCTGGTTCCCTCCAGACGCAGCACACTGTTGACTTCCTGGACCGCCTCGTGATCGGCCAGCGCCGCAACAGTTTCGGACAGCGCCGCGTCGGTGGCCCGGTGGGTCACCACCACGATGCGCGCACCCTCGTCGGCCATGCTCTCCTGGCGCACCTCGGCGATGCTGACGTCGCGCTTGGCGAATTCAGCTGCGACCGAAGCCAACACGCCGGGACGGTCGGTGACGGTCATGCTGACGTAGTACCGGGTTTCGATCATGCCCATCGGCGCGATCGGCAACTGCGCGTACTTGGACTCCCGCGGACCGCGGCCACCCTGCACGCGGTTACGGGCCGCCATCACCAGATCACCCATCACCGCCGAGGCGGTCGGCGCACCTCCGGCGCCCTGACCGTAGAACATCAACCTGCCGGCGGCTTCGGCCTCGACGACGACGGCGTTGAACGCGCCGTTGACGTTGGCCAGCGGGTGGCTCAGCGGGACCAGCGCGGGGTACACGCGGGCCGAAACTCGTTGCTGGCCATCGCTTCCGGTGACCCGCTCGCAGATCGACAGCAGTTTGATCGTGCAACCGAGCGCCTTGGCCGACTCGAAGTCCTCCGGGGTGATCTTGGTGATGCCCTCGCGGTAGACGTCGTCGGCGGTGACCCGGGTGTGGAACGCGATCGACGCCAGGATCGCGGCTTTGGCTGCGGCGTCATAACCCTCGACGTCGGCGGTCGGGTCGGCTTCGGCGTATCCCAGAGCGCTCGCGTCGGCCAGAGCAGAGCTGTAATCAGCTCCCGTGGAGGCCATTTCGGACAGGATGTAGTTGGTGGTCCCGTTGACGATGCCGGCCACCCGCAGCACCGTGTCGCCGGCCAGCGACTGGGTCAGCGGCCGGATCACCGGGATCGCCCCGGCGACGGCGGCTTCGAAATACAGGTCCACATGGGCGCGTTCGGCGGCTTGGGCCAACTCTCCGGTGGATTGGGCCAGCAGTGCCTTGTTGGCGGTCACCACCGACTTGCCACCCTCGAGTGCGGTCAGGATTGCCTTGCGGGCGGGTTCGACCGGACCCATGACCTCGACTACGAGGTCGACGTCCTCGCGGGAGACCAGCTCCTCGACGTTGTCGGTCAGTAGCTCGGTCGGCAGGCCACGGTCATCGGTGACCTTCCGCACCGCGACACCACGCAGTTCGAGCGGCGCACCGATGCGCGCCGCCAGATCGGGTGCACTCTCCTGAATGATCCGGGCAACCTCACTGCCGACGTTGCCCAGGCCCAATACCGCTACGCCAATTGCTTTTTCGGTCATCGGTTCCTACCTCACTTCCAAACTCAGCAGATCGTCGACGGTCTCCCGGCGCAGGATCAGACGTGCCCGCCCGTCGCGCACAGCCACCACCGCGGGGCGGCCGATCAGGTTGTATCGACTGGACATCGAATAGCAGTAGGCGCCCGTGGCGGCCACCGCCAGCAGGTCGCCGGGTGTCACATCTCCCGGCACCCAGGTGTCGCGGACGATGATGTCGCCACTCTCGCAATGCTTTCCGACGATTCGGGCCAGCGTCGGGGCAGCGTCGGTGACCCGCGACACCAGTCGGACGTCGTACTCGGCTCCGTAGAGCGCAGGCCGGATGTTGTCGCTCATTCCGCCGTCGACGCTGACGTAGCAGCGCGACTGTCCCGAACCGATCGCGACGTCCTTGACCGTGCCGACCTGGTAGAGCGTCACCGTGCCCGGCCCGGCGATCGCCCTGCCCGGCTCGACGACGAGGCGCGGCGTCGGCAGCCCGACGGCTGCCGACTCACTGCGCACGATGGCCTCGAGCTTGCCTGCCAGATCCGCGATCGGTGGCGGATCTTCTTGCGGCAGATAGGAAATGCCCAGTCCCCCACCGAGGTCGACTATCGCCATCTGCGCGGTCTTGTCGACCCCGAATTCGGCGACGACGTCACGCAGCAGTCCGATGACGCGGTGGGCGGCCAGCTCGAAGCCGGCCACGTCGAAGATCTGCGAGCCGATGTGGCTGTGCAGGCCGACCAGCCGCAGATGATCGGTGGCGAACACCCGCCGCACCGCGTCCATGGCCGCCCCGCTGGCCAGCGACAGCCCGAACTTCTGATCCTCGTGCGCAGTGGCGATGAACTCGTGGGTGTGCGCCTCGACGCCGACGGTGACGCGGAGTAGCACGTCCTGCACCACGCCGGCCTCGCCGGCGATGGTGTCGAGTCGCTCGATCTCGGTCATCGAGTCCAGCACGATGTGGCCGACGCCCGCCTTGACCGCGGTGATCAACTCGTCGACCGATTTGTTGTTGCCGTGCAGGGCGATTCGCTCAGCTGGGAAGTTGGCGTGCAGTGCCACGGCGAGCTCACCACCGCTGGCGACGTCCAGCGACAGACCCTCCTGGTCGACCCAGCGGGCGATCTCGGTGCACAGGAACGCTTTACTGGCGTAATGCACGTTGTGCCCGCCGCCGAACGCCGCGGCGATCTCGCGGCACTGGCCGCGGAAGTCGTCCTCGTCGATGACGAACAAGGGCGTGCCGTACTCGGCTGCCAGATCGGTCACCGTGACACCGGCGATCGACACCTCGCCATCATCTTTACGAACCAGGTTGCGCGGCCACACGTTCGGCGCAAGCGACAGCGCCTCGGCGGCGGTCTGCGGCTGCTGCGGTGCCCCGCCGTGGTGAATCTCCTCGGCGTGGCGCGGTCCGGCGGGGTGAGCGTTCACATCCGCTCCGGTGCGGAGACGCCGAGAATGCCCAGACCGTTGGCGATCACCTGACGGGTTGCCGCGCACAACGCGAGCCGTGCGCGATGCAGATCGGTCGGCTCCTCATCGCCCATCGGCAGCACGCGGCACGAGTCATAGAACCGGTGGTAATCACCGGCGAGGTCTTCGAGGTAGCGGCAGACCCGGTGTGGCTCACGCAGCGCGGCACCGGCTTTGAGAACCCGGCTGAACTCGCCGAGGTTGCGGATGAGCGCGCCCTCTTTGTCGTGGGTGAGCAGTTCCAGGTGCGCGGTATCGGGCGTCAGGCCCAGGTCGGCGGCGTTGCGGGCCAGAGCCGAGAGCCGGGCGTGCGCGTATTGCACGTAGTAGACCGGGTTTTCGTTGGACGCCGAGGACCACAGCTGCAGGTCGATGTCGATCGGGGTGTCGACCGAGGACCGGGTCAGCGAGTAGCGGGCGGCGTCCACGCCGATGGCCTCGACCAGATCGTCGAGGGTGATGACGGTTCCGGCCCGCTTGCTCATCCGGACCGGCTGGCCGTCGCGCACCAGATTGACCATCTGGCCGATCAGCACCTCGACGGTGTCGGGGTCATCACCGAGGGCGGCCGCGGCGGCTTTGAGCCGGGCGATGTAGCCGTGGTGGTCGGCGCCGAGCATGTAGATGCAGAGGTCGAATCCGCGCTGACGCTTGTCCAGGTAGTACGCGAGGTCACCGGCGATGTACGCGGGCTGACCATCACTCTTGATGACGACCCGGTCTTTGTCGTCGCCGAATTCCGTTGTGCGCAGCCAGGTTGCGCCGTCTTTCTCGTAGATGTTGCCGGTCTGCCGCAGCTTGGCGATCGCCTGGTCGACACGCCCGCTGGTGTGCATCGAGTCTTCGTGGGTGTAGACGTCGAAGTCGGTGCCGAACTCGTGCAGCGATTCCTTGATGTGGTCGAACATCAGGTCCACACCGATGGAGCGAAAGGTTTCCTTCTGCTCGTCGCCGGCCTGACTCAGCGCATCGGGCGCCTTGGCCAGCACCTGGTCGGCGATGTCTTTGATGTAGTCGCCGGCGTAGCCGTCCTCCGGCGTCGGCTCGCCGGTTGCGGCGGCGATCAAGGAGTTGGTGAAGCGATCGATCTGGGCACCGTGATCGTTGAAGTAGTACTCCCGGGTGACCGCCGCGCCCTGGGTGCTCAGCAGCCGCCCCAGGGCGTCACCGACCGCGGCCCAGCGGGTACCGCCGATGTGGATCGGGCCGGTCGGGTTGGCCGAGACGAATTCGAGGTTGATAGCGGTGCCGTCGAGGGTGGTGGAGTTGCCGTAGCTCGCCCCTGCGGCCAGGACATTGGTGACGATGACGCCCTGCGCGGACGCCTCGATACGCAGGTTCACGAAGCCGGGACCGGCGACCTCGGCGGCGGAGATGCCGTCGGCCTCGGCCAGGGCTGTCGCCAGCCAGCCGGCCAGCTCGCGGGGGTTGGCGCCGACCTTCTTGCCCAGCTGAAGCGCCAGGTTGGTCGCGTAGTCGCCGTGCTCGGGGTTGCGCGGACGCTCGACGGTCACCGTCGCGGGTAGGGCGGCGGGATCCAGGTCATGCTCGGTGAGCACCGCGGCGGCGGTGGTCCTGAGCAGCTCGGCGAGGTCGGCGGGTGTCACGAGGGTCCATCCTATGGTCTGACGTGGTCAGCGCCCGAATCCATATCTCGGCTGTGACGGGCTCGGCGGTGGCGCGGAGCAGTCGCTGCGATGCGTTAGGCTGTCTGAGCCCATTGGCGCAGCTGTAAGTGCGCCCCCGTAGCTCAGGGGATAGAGCGTCTGCCTCCGGAGCAGAAGGCCGCAGGTTCGAATCCTGCCGGGGGCACTGTAACTAGCAGACATGAAATACCTGCTAGACGGTGCTTTTGAAGGTAGCTACAAGCGCCGTTTGAAACTGTCTACCTATGCGCTACCTATCCGGTTCTCGTTTGCCCTGGCCGAATCCGTTTGCTGGTAGCTACCCCGCGAGCGTCGCGAACCTCACGCATTTTCGCTCAGTCTGCTATTCTCGCAATGTGGCCTAGCCCGCCATTAATGCGCCACCCGTGAGCGCCGAATTCAGCGCGAAGGAATTCAAATCACGCGAAAACGCTAGCGGTCTTCATGGACCTGCCCTTAGAGCGTTGGCTATTCAAACTGCCATGTTTTAGGGGTTCAAAATGTCCAGACGCCAACTGATTTCAACGACCAAAGCCGCCGAGCGGCTAAACGTCTCCCCCAATACCATTCGTCAATTCATCGCAGACGGAAAGTTCAAGGGCTACAAACTCGGTCGTCTCATCAAACTTGATGCCAACGAAATTGAAGGTTACCTAGACCGGGTGGCGTCAAGCTAGTAGCCGACTACGAACCGACTAGAGTCAAGTTGCGCTTGACGCCCTGAGCCAGTCGTTTGCCGATGCCGCACCGCACACACCCCCACGGCGCCCCGCGACGCCAACTGAGCACGTGCGGGGGGGTTGTCGGTCCCACTGCCTACAATCTGGCTGCGAACGCAGAGAGAGGTATCAGGGTGGGCACGGAACTGCCGGATGGCGAGACAATCAGAATCGGCATTCCAGAATTCAGGGAACTTGAGCTTTCCACGTTCAATTCAACCATCGTGCCAGTTGTGGTCATTACGAGAGAGCCAGAGAGGATCGTCCCTGTCGGCACGGCGTTTTGCATCGGATCACGTGGTTTGTGGGTCACGGCACGTCACGTATTGGAAGGTCGCGGCGGTGCGTTTGACCTTCAAAAGCGATATGGGGATTCGTATATCGCGATTCTTTGGGTAGGTTCAGGTGTTGGGCAAGACGTTCCCGAATTGCCGGGTGGTGTAATACCGGTACGGTTCATGGTTCGGCATCCGGCCAGCGGCAGTGATTTGGCGCTGCTGGGAGCAAGTAGGCCAAACCTAGAATTTCCGACAATCCAACTGTCTGCACGGCTACCAATCGAAACCGTGCCGGTCCTTGGGCTTGGCTATCCAAATTTCATCGTTCGAGTCGACGACAAGAATGTGATCCACGCCGACAACAACATTCACGCATCTAGCGGTGAAGTCTTGCGGCTGTACCCGAACGGTAGGGATGCGTTCGTGGACTTGGATGGAAATTTCACGGGCAAGCTACCGGCGCCGTGCTTTGAAACGTCTGCCCGATTCGACGCCGGTATGAGCGGTGGACCCGTATTAGATCCAAACGATTCAATCTGCGGTGTAATAGCAACAGGGTTCCAGCAGGGCGAAACCGACGAATCCGGAGCTACATCGTTCGTGTCCGCAATGCCATACATCTTTATGATGAAAGTACCGTATGACGTGTACATGACAGGCGAAGCGCTGGGCGGAAGGAAGATGCTGGTCTACGAGATGGTTCAGCGTGGTCTAGTGTCCTGTGATGAGTCTTTCGGATATTTGAAAGTCACTGAAGCTGACGGAAAAATCCACGTTGACTACGATGTCTGACGCCCGAGCATTTTCTTAGTACCCTGCTTTAGTTGGTACCGCCGATAAGCTAGACGAGTGCGAATCGTCCGATTATCGGGTGGCCTGATTGCCGTTGCCATCTTGACGTGTGATTCGTCTGGTCCGTGAATGTTCCGGGCTAAGAACTCACGGCTTGGCGCTTCAGGATGAATCACGGTTAGCGTGTTGGCAGTGACATCGGTTGCCGGGACCGTCAGGCGAAACGGTTCGTAATTCTCACTGAATGCGCCGGACTTAATTTCGCCGCTTGGGAGAGAGGTGGAAGAACTAAGATCACCAGTTCCAGACATATTGTGCGACACAATGAATCGCAGGTATGCGCCAGGACGACCTAGATAATATGTGCGAGCATATCCCCACCGATACGCGGCCATCCAGTATTGCTCACCGTCGCAAAATTTTTCTTGCTCGCTAAAGGTGTCCCTGCCAAGGTTCATATCGATAAAGCCGCGTGTGAGACGCTTTGTGTTGTAGTATATTCGGCGGTTGGTGATCGTGATTGAAAAGGCAATGACTCTAGCGTCAGCTATTTCGATCATCACCCATGCGCCGCGAAGATGATAGGTCCGTTGTTCGCGCTCGTTTTCATATGTGATGAATTGTGCCGCGCCGAACAGTGATTCAACAAAAGCGACCGAACTACCGCAGGCCAATTGGTCCAACAACTTCGACTGAGCGCGACGACGGCCCAACCACGCGGCTAGCGGATTTAAGCCAAATCTGATCGTTGCCCAAGCGATGCCGGTTAGCCCAAGCACTCCGACAATCGAACTGACCACGTTGTTTAGCTGCGACCAGTCGAGCGCCCCAAGCCAGTGCAGCCACTCAGACGGATTAGTCCCCCACATGGGTTGAATGGTCGCAGACCAGCACGCCGGATTGAATGAGGCGGAACCGTTCGACCGCGTGGCGAGCGTATGCGATCCGTTTCGTGCTCTGCGTTCAGCGCCACGCTCCTAGGGACTGCCCCGAGTTCAGTTGACTCGCGGGGTGTGAATTTCAGGCCGCGGTTGCGACTGGTGTGTGGAGCAGTTCGAACTCTATCGGGGTGAGCCTGCCGAGTGCGCGTTGCCGGCGGCGTCGGTGGTAGGTCCGCTCGATCCAGGACACGATCGCCAGGCGTAGTTCGGCGCGGGTGGACCATCGGTGTCGGTCGAGCACGTTGCGTTGCAGCAGGGCGAAGAACGACTCCATGGCGGCATTGTCACCGCATGCTCCGACTCGACCCATCGATCCGTGTAATCCGTTGTGTGACAGTGCCTGGACGAACTTCCGAGATCGAAATTGGCTGCCTCTGTCGGAGTGGACAATCGTCGACACGGGCGACCGCAAGGCCACGGCGTTGGTCAAGGCGGCCACCGCCAGTGAGGACTTCATGCGGGAGTCGATGGAGTAGCCGACGATCCGGTTGGAGTAGACGTCTTTGATGGCGCAGAGGTAGAGCTTGCCTTCGTCGGTGCGGTGCTCGGTGATGTCGGCCAGCCAGACCTGGTTGGCGGCCGGGGCGCTGAACTGACGTTGCACGAGGTCGTCGTGTACTGGTGGTCCGGATCTGCGGTTCAGTCCACGCTTCTTGGCGAAGATCGACCAGATTCGTTCCTGCGAACACAGCCGCGCGACGCGGTTCTCGCCGGCGGTGATCCCACGCTCGGGCAACTCATCAGCGATGAACCGGTACCCGAAGGCGGGGTCATCGGCGTGGATGTCGCGGGCAGCGTTGATCAGATGCGCATCGTCCCAATCACGCTGTGACACGGGCGCTTTGCGCCATTTGTAGAACGCCTGGGTGGAGAATCCCAGGACCCGGCAGGTCACCGTGACGGGTATCCCGTCGGCGGCAAGGTCAAGGACCAGCGGGTACATCATTTTGGGTTGGCGTCCCGCGACAAGTATCCGACCGCGCGGCGCATCACCTCGGCTTCCTGCTCGAGGAGCTTGATCCGCTTGTGCGCCTCACGCAGCTGCGCTGCTACGTCCTCGCCGGCTGCGGCAGGACCGGGCCGGTCGACACCGTCCTCGCGGTCGGCAATCTTGAGCCAGCGGTGCAGGCAGGCCTCCGAGATCCCGAAGTCCTTCGCGATCTGACGCAACGGCGCCTCACCCTTGCGGGCCACGGCGATGACATCAGCACGGAACTCGGCAGGAAACGGCTTCGGCACGAGATTGATCCTTCCAGCGAGGACGAATCCTCACAGGTCAGGAGTCAACCAAACCGGGGGCAGTCCCCTAGGCGTTGACCGCTAGCTGGGGTCATCATCCCGACCAAGGCGCGCGCCAATCGGCTACCAGTGGCCTATACGGCTGCCCACAGCCAATAACCTGCCGAACCAACTTGCCGGAATGAACGCTGACCGACACAAAACCGCTGGTAGAAAGGTCAACAAACCATCTCTGGAGATGCATTTGCGCACGTCAGACGGGTAAAATAGGTACGTGGAACCAATCACCGATGCTGATGTGCGCGCTAGTTTTGACCACTACTTGCGCCGCGCGATCTTTTTTGGCGAACGGCACGAGGTCTACTGCATCGGCTTGACCGGCCAGACATGGCACGCCATCCACGGTGTGGTCAGCGAGTACCCAAACGTGCGCTCTGAAACAGTGCTCGCAGCGCGCGAGGAACTAGAACGCCAGTTGGACGGGCGGCAATCTGATGAGGCAATGGCGCGTTACCCGCGTAAACAGCTACCCGCTCTAGACCTCACGGCGCGACAGCGAACAAGCACATAAAAGCGCACCTAGGACCGGCCTACCCCGATGACCCGACCACATGGCGGTGTCTTGCCGTGATACTCGTTGAGGTCAACGTAGCCCGCAGGTAGGCCGAACTCTGTTGCGTCACCCTCGCGGGCACGGATTTCGGCGGTGCCAATCGGCGGCAGGTCATACCCTATGCCCGGTTGGTGGCCAGTTGTTTGGCTCACTTCGGGATCACCGGCACGTCATAGTTGCCGGCGGCCTTGATTTGGACAACGGCAGCTTGCCCGCGACGACGAACGCCAACGCCAAAGCTTCGGCTAAAGAAGGCCTCTTGAATCGGGTAGGCCGGAACTGGGCCGGGAATCCTGCGCAGTCCCCGATACGGTGCTTGCACATGCTCGCGAAAGCCCATCAGGTTAGACGGGCTGAATCGCACTGGAAATCCCGGAGGCTCCTGACCTTGGAAACGAGGATGCAGGTATGCCCACGGAACCGTCATCGGGAAAGAAGCCGACCAGCCGTCGTTACAGCTCTGAGGAGAAGGCCGCGGCGGTGCGCATGGTGCGTACCTTGCGGTCCGAGCTGGGGGCCGAGCAGGGCACGGTGTCGCGTGTTGCTCGCCAGCTGGGGTATGGGGTGGAGTCGGTGCGCTCTTGGGTGCGCCAGGCCGACATCGACGACGGTTATGCTCCGGGGGTGTCCACCGAGGAGTCGGCAAGGGTCAAGCAGCTCGAGCAGGAGAACCGAGAACTCAAGCGCGCCAATGAGATTCTGAAGCGGGCAGCGAGTTTCTTCGGCGCGGAGCTCGACCGCCAACACAAGAAATAGTCGACTTCGTCGATGCTCACCGCGAGGAGTTCGGGGTCGAGCCCATCATCACCGTCCTGCGTAGCGCAGGGGTGACGATGGCTCCGAGCACCTACTACGACACCAAGACGCGGCGGCCGTCGGCGCGGGAGCGTCGCGACACCGAGATGAGGCCAGCCCTGGTGACGCTCTGGGAGGACAACTACCGGGTCTACGGCGTGCGCAAGCTGTGGAAGGCGGCTCGGCGGGCCGGTAACGACGTCGGTCGTGATCAGGTCGGACGGCTGATGCGGGCCTCAGGCATCGAGGGGGTGCGTCGCGGCAAGCGGGTCCGCACCACCAAGCCCGACCCGGCTACACCGCGGCATCCCGATCTGGTGAAGCGTAAGTTCACCGCCTCCGCGCCGAATCAACTCTGGGTGACGGATCTGACATTCGTACCGACGTGGGCCGGGGTGGGGTATGTCTGCTTCATCACCGACGTGTTCAGTCGGATGATCGTGGGGTGGCGGGTCGCGTCGCACATGCGGACCACCATGGTCCTCGATGCGATCGAGATGGCCCGCTGGTCGCGTGGAAACACGTTGTCGGGCTTGCGATGTCACTCCGATGCCGGGTCTCAGTTCACCTCGATTCGGTACGGCGAACGCTTGGCAGAGATCGGCGCAGCACCCTCCATCGGGACCGTCGGTGACAGCTTCGACAACGCTTTGGCCGAGACGGTCAACGGCTACTACAAGTCCGAGCTGATCTACGGGCCGGCCCGCACCGGTCCGTGGAAGACCGTCGAGGACGTCGAGCTGGCCACCCTGGGTTGGGTGCACTGGCACAACAACCGCCGACTCCACGGCTACCTCGGCGACCTACCCCCCGCCGAGTTCGAAGCCGCGTTCTATGCTCCGAAACGGACCGCCCAACCCCTGGTCGGAATCCAATAGTTCGAGCCTCTGAGGTGAGCCCGTCGTAGTGGTCCAGTCGTTGTGGGACTCTGTTGCCCGAGTGCTCGGGCAGGAAGAATCGACGACGACATGGCATCGAACAAGCGCCGGCGGCATACGCCGGATCAGATCATCCGCAAGCTGGCCGAGGGCAACAAGCTGCTCGCGTCGGGTCAGGAGCTGGCTGAGGTGTGCCGGCATCTGGAGGTCGCGGAATCGACGTGGCATCGCTGGGTGGCCCAGTACGGCGGCATGAAGGCCAACGACGCCAAGCGGCTCAAGGAACTCGAGGCCGAGAACGCCCGCCTGAAGAAGCTGGTCGCCAACCAGGCCCTCGACATCGACATGCTCAAGGAGATCTCGGCGGGAAACTTCTGACCCCGAACGGCGTGCCTGTGCGGTCGTCGGGTTGCACCGTTCCACGATGCGCCTGACCCCGGCATCGGTCACCACCGAAGAGACCGAGCTGCGGGCCTGGCTGCGCCGGTTCTCCACCGACCGGCCGCGCTGGGGGTGGCGCCGGGCGGCGAAGATGGCGCGCCGTGCTGGCTGGAAGGTCAACAACAAACGAATTCGCAGGCTGTGGCGCGAGGAGGGCCTGCGGGTGCCGCAACGGCGCCGCAAGAAGCGCCTGACCGGGGTCGGTGTTGTCGTGGGCGCGATGTCCCCGATCCGTCCGAATGTGATCTGGGCGATGGACTTTCAGTTTGATACCACCGCTGACGGGCGCACGATCAAACTGCTCAACGTCATCGACGAGTTCACCCGCGAAGCCCTCGAAATCGAGGTCGATCGATCCATCGATGCCGATGGCGTGGTCGCTGTGCTGGACCGTCTGGCCCTCATGCATGGGGCCCCGCACTACGTGCGGTTCGACAACGGTCCCGAGTTCGTCGCGCACGCCGTGGCCGATTGGTGCCGATTCAACAGTGCCGGTTCACTTTTCATCGATCCCGGATCACCGTGGCAGAACGCTTTCATCGAATCGTTCAACGGGCGCCTGCGCGATGAACTGCTCAACGCATGGCGCTTCGACTCGCTGCTCGAGGCCAGGGTGATCATCGAGGACTGGCGCCGTGATTACAACGCTAACCGACCCCACACCGCCCACGGCGAACTCACCCCGAACGAGTTTGCCCTACAGTGGGCCACGACCCATCAACCCCAAGTTGCATAGCGACTGGACCACCAAACGGGTCCCCCTCACCTCCGGCAGAACCAGTGCGATTCAGATCACGTTCGAAGTGGGCATCGTGTACCTGCTGTACGCGAGCTCCCAGGGCGAGTAGGCAAGGCCGCCCACGCGGCGCACCTACGTGATCTTCGCCGTTTCACTGGTCCTGTTCGCCGTCGTCCCCATCGGCAATATCGCGAATGTGGGTATGACGGTTCCGGTCTAGCGGGGTTGCCGACGATCCAGGTTACGTCCAGAAGACCAGGGAAGAACGTGGAACTTAGGTGCCCAGCCGGCCAAGGCCGGTGATTTCTACGCTCACTGATTTTCGCTGGCCGACAGCGCCGAGCATGAAGCGGATGTCCCCCCACGGCGCTCCCAGCCAGAACCGCCAGAATCGCTTGTCCCAAACCTTCCACACGTAGCTGCCATCGCCCAGTATTCGTTGCGCGTAAAACGCTTCAGCCCGATGAAAAGCACGTTTCGCGCGATCAGTGACCATGGAGGTGTTCATCTCCATGATTTCTCGCCCCCAGGCGCGGTAGCGAAAGTCGAATCCGTACTTCTCGCGAAACTCGAAAAATGCCCGCATTTCACCGTTTGTCACGAGGTATTCGTCAAACACGAGGATCGAACCCACCTCGAAACGTTCTTTGCACGCTTCGAGTGCGTGCAGGCAGCTCTCATAGGTGTCAAGGTCCATATGAAACAGCCGGATCGGACCGGGATGGTCATCGAGGAATGGCGTCAGGGTGTCATAGGTGCTGCCCTTGACGAACTCCACGTCACGGCCCAGCGCGCTTGGGATCCCGTCTTTGACGATCACGCCCGTGTTCTCGATGAAGCGTTGCGCCCACGGTTCGGCGATCGAGAGCGCACCGGCCTTGACCAGCGGTCCATCGTCGACCTGCCAGTCCTCGACCAACCCCTCGAACGTGTCGAACCCGTAGACGCGTCGACCTGACCGTTCGGCGAGCAACCTCGTAGACCAGCCGATCCATACACCGAGATCGAGTACCAGCCCGTCACCTTGAAGCCAGTCGGCCTCCCATAGCAAGGTGTGCCCAGATATTTTGTGGCGGCGTAGCTCCGTCATCGCCCGTCGAATGAAGTCCTGGTACCGGAGCTCATAAACGCTGATGTCGCGCGAGTACAGATTGGGGATGTAGCGATCGAGTGATCTGGACATGTGCGGAACGGCTCAGTGCGCATTCTGCGCTTCAAGCCGTGTCTCGAGCCGCAGGTAGCTCTGCAAGCTGCTGTCGGCATCAGCAGGCACGAACCCCGTCGACTCAACCTTCGCCAGGTCCAACACCCCGTAAAGCGGCCGTGGCGCAACGGGATTCGTAGCTGCGCTGAAGTACTCCGCCGTAGACACCCCGGTCACGCGCGACGGATCATGGCCGGCCAACTCGAACACGCGTCGCGCCACATCAGCCCATGACGTGACAGGTCCAGAGCCCGTCACGTTGTACGTCCCGTACAGCGCTCGGGTCTCGACCAGGTGCCGGATCGCCCGAGCCAAATCCGAGGTGAACGTCAACCGGCCGATCTGGTCGTCCACCACCGACGGGTCGACACCCCGCTCGGCAAGAGAAAGCATGGTGCGCACGAAGTTTCGGCCGTCACCGATCACCCACGAGGTACGCACGATGTAGTGACGAGGCACGGTCGAGATGATCTGATCGCCAGCCGCCTTCGTCTGCCCGTACACCCCAAGAGGGCAAAGAAGATCGTCCTCCAGATACGGTCGCGCGGAACTCCCGTCGAACACGTAGTCCGTCGACACGTGCACAACGGTCAGCCGATGCGCGGCGGCAACCCGCGCCAGATTCGCGACGCCCGTGACATTGGCGGCCCAAGCGGCGACCCGCCCTTCGGGAGTTTCGGCGGCGTCGACTGCCGTATACGCCGCGGCGTTGATAATCGTCGAATACTCGCGCCACGAACACGCCGACGCGAAATCCGAAGAGCTGAGATCGAATTCAGGGAGATCGACGTACTCCACGTGCGAAACACCCTCATAGGCAGCCTGCAGGGCTCGTCCGAGTTGCCCATTGCAGCCAATCACCAAGATCTTGCGTGGCTGGATGGGTACGACGGAGGACAGCGGCCCTTGGGCCTTGTCCTTCTCGGACAGCTCAGCCTGATCGAGCGGAATCGGCCAGTCGATCCCGACAGTCGCATCCCCCGGATGCAGCGACGTGTAGACACCGTCCGGCGAGTAGTGATCGTTGACGAGGTAGGTGTACGCGGTGTTCGGCTCCAGAGTCTGGAATCCGTTGCCGACGCCCTGCGGCACGAAGACGGCCCGCGATGGATCGACCTCCGCGGTCACCACAGTTCCGAACGTCGGGCCGTCTCGCAGGTCGACCCACGCGCAGAAAATCCGTCCGGTCGCCACCGAGATGTACTTGTCCCACGGTTCGGCGTGAATGCCACGCGTGGTGCCAGCCGAGGAGTTGAACGAGACGTTGTTCTGCACCGGCCCGAAGTCCGGCATTCCGGCGGCGATCATCTTCTCGCGCTGCCAGTTCTCCTTGAACCAGCCCCGTTTGTCACCGTGAACGGGCAGGTCCCAGATGACCAGCCCCGGAATCGCCGTCTCTGTCGCGCGAAGCGTCTTTCCGAGCTCCGTCATTACTCGCCTACCCCTGTCATTGCCCGAGTCGGGCGTAGAAGCCTCGGTGGCGTCTTTCGCGGGCGCCCACCAGCTTTCATTGTCGCGATACCACTCGATAGTCGCGGCGAGCCCGTGCTCGAAGTCAGGATATCGCGGCCGCCACCCGAGCTCATCCCGCAGCTTGGTCGCATCGATGGCATACCGCAGGTCATGACCGGTCCGGTCCGGGACATTCTCGTAGGCGTCGGCCGGCTGACCCATGAGGGTCAGGATCAGTTCGACAACGGTCTTGTTGTCTTTCTCGCCGTTGGCGCCGATCAGGTACGTCTCCCCGATCCGTCCCTTTTCCAAGATCAGCAGCACCGCCGAGGAGTGGTCGTCGGCGTGGATCCAGTCGCGGACATTCAAACCCTCGCCGTACAGCTTCGGGCGTGCCCCACGCAGGACGTTGGTGATCTGGCGAGGGATGAACTTTTCGACGTGCTGGTACGGCCCGTAGTTGTTGGAGCAGTTCGAGATCGTCGCCTGCACACCGTAGGAGCGCATCCACGCCCGCACCAGCAGGTCGCTGCCGGCCTTGGTCGAGGAATACGGCGACGACGGGTTGTACGGGCTGGCTTCGGTGAACCGGCCCGGATCGTCCAATTCGAGGTCGCCGTACACCTCGTCGGTCGAGATGTGGTGATAGCGCACACCGTACTTACGGACCGCCTCCAACAATGTGAAGGTCCCGATCAAGTTGGTGTGCAGGAACGGTTCCGGGTCGTCCAGCGAGTTGTCGTTGTGGGTTTCCGCGGCGTAGTGCACCACGCTGTCGGCTTCGGCCACCAGTTTGTCGACCACCTCAGCATTGGCGACATCGCCGTGCACGAAGCTCACCCGATCCTCGGGCAGACCGGCCAGCGACTCGCGGTTGCCCGCGTAGGTCAACTTGTCCAGCACGGTGATGTGATGGTCGGTGTGCTCCACCGCATAGTGCACAAAGTTGGATCCGATGAACCCCGCGCCTCCGGTGACCAGAAGCTGCGCCACTACCGACCCCTCTCCAGCAGATCCAACAAGTAGGAACCGTAGCCCGACTTCACCAGCTTTTCGGCACGCTCACGCACGTCGTCGTCGGTGAGAAAGCCTTGGCGCCAGGCGATTTCCTCCGGCACACCGATCTTCAGGCCGGTCCGCCGCTCCATCGTCCGCACAAAGTCGGCGGCGTCGGTCATTTGGTCGAACGTCCCGGTGTCCAGCCACGCTGTCCCGCGCGGCAGCACCTGTACCCGCAACCGGCCGTTCTTCAGATACGTCCGATTCACATCGGTGATCTCGTATTCCCCACGATCACTCGGTGACAGATCCCGCGCGATCTCCACGACGTCGTTGTCGTAGAAGTACAGACCCGGAACCGCGAAGTTACTCCGCGGATGTTTGGGCTTCTCCTCCAGCGACACCGCGACGCCCCTGGAGTCGAACTCCACGACGCCGTACGCCGACGGCTCAGCCACCCAATACGCGAAGATCACCCCGCCGTCGACGTCGGTGAACGTCTTGAGCTGGGTGCCCAATCCCGGCCCATACAGCAGGTTGTCCCCCAGAATCAACGCAACCTTGTCGTTGCCGATGAAATCCGCGCCGATCGTGAACGCCTGGGCCAGCCCGTCAGGTGACGGCTGCTGGGCGAACGTGATCGAGACCCCGAACCGCGATCCATCCCCCAGCAATCTCTCGAAGCTCTCCGCATCATGCGGTGTGGTGATCACGAGGATGTCCCGAATGCCCGCCAACATCAACGTGGACAGCGGGTAGTACGCCATCGGCTTGTCGTACACCGGGATCAGCTGCTTGGAGACCCCGAGGGTGATCGGATGCAGGCGGGTTCCGGATCCGCCCGCCAGGATGATGCCCTTCATGACGCCGTGCGGGTGACGCGAACGCCCATCCCGCGGGTCTCGTAGATGCACAGATCGTCACACCAGAACCGGCCGTCGAACACCGCAAGTACACCGCGCTCGTCGCTGTGGGTGGACAGGATCTCGATCTCGGACTTGGTCCGCTTGTTGGTCGGTGTCACCTGCCCGCGGAACTTCCAGCTGAACATTTGGTCCAAAGCGACGGGCTCGAACTCGAATTCGTCGCCCGTGCCGGCCAACCCCGCCAGCCGAACCGCCGCACGGGCCGCTTGCTGCATGGCTTCCAGACCCAGCGAACCCGGTTGCACCGGATCCTGGAAGAAGTGGGCCTTGAAGAACCACGCCTCCGGGGTCACGTCATACTCGGCCACCAGCCGTCCCAGACCAGCTTCTCCCCCGCCAGGCCAGAACTTCACCCGGTCGAGCACCTGAAGCCGGCCCTGGTCCAACCAGGGTGCGCCGTCGAGCTCTGGCGCGCGGTAGGACAGTTCGACCGGGGCCGGTTCGGACAGTGCCTCCAGCACACCGGGTTTCATGCGTAGCCCGACCTGGTTGCGCAGCGCCTCGGGACTGAAGAACCCGAACGCCGTCTTCATCGTCATGACGACTTCGTCGTTCTGGGTGCAGACGACGTCGAAGAACACGATCGTCGAGCCGGCGCCGTCGGCGAAGCGCGCCAGGGTTGACGTCACCTTCAGCGTCCCGACCCGGGCGGGGCGGTGCTGCACGACGTCGCCACCGTCGAGATTGCGGAACACCACATCGTCGGGACGGTTGGCGGCGAACCCGTTGTACGAGGACAGCCAGCCGCACAGCTGCAGCAGGATCTCGATCAGCACCGGCATCGGGACCGCGTCGACGTGGGCGTCGCCAAAGTACCACTCACCCTGCGGGACATCGTATTCCGCGACGACGGTGCCACCCTTGGTGGGCACTCCCGGCGGGCTGGACACGCTCAGCACCCGGGACATGAAGTGGTACGGCTCATCCGGCAGGCGCGGGGCCCGGCGGGTGCCATCGAACGGCGCGTACAACGCACCGAAGGCGTCCGACGGCATACCGCGGCCGCACGCCAGCAGCGCACCCTGGTCACCACGAACATCGTTGGTACCGGCCAGGATCTGCACCGGGCCTGGTGCACCAGGCGGCATCGGCCAGTCCGGAACCAGGCGCATCCCGAAGCGGCGGGCGTGGAACACCTTGAAACCGTCACTGCGGCACAGCAATGCGGCGAAGACGGTGGGTGTGGGCCCGTCGATGATCTCCTCGATGAAGACCTCGTAGTCGAGCATGTGGTCGGCGTCCGGCGTCACCTGTCCGCGGCACACGAAGCGGGCCATGTCATCCGGGACCGGTTCGAATCGCCAGCCGTCGCGTTCGATCGAGAACCCATAGGCCGCCATCGCGAACGACAGCGCCTGGGTGGCCGCATCGGCCATCAGCGTCCCGGGCATACAGGGGTCGTTCTTGAAATGCCCGTCGTAGAACCACATGTCCTTCGGCACGGCTGCGGTGGCACGCAGATACCCACGGCCCCATGGCCCGCCATTGGGATCGAACTCGGCGATCTCGTCGATCAGTCGCAGCTTGCCCTTCGGCAATGACGGCGTGCGGGTGTGGGCGGCGGCCCGTTCGAAGCCGGGGCCGAAACACCGGTAGGCGTGACCCTCAATGAACGCCTCGACGTCCTCCCGAGTGAACGACCGCTTCTGCGTGACGACGGCCGGCGCGTCGCGGATCGCACCCTCGCGCGGAGCGTCGTCGGCGGCATCCCACAACACCCCATCCGACTCGGCCAGTTCGGCGTCGGAGAAGAAGCCGGCCTGTCCGTTGCGCACCGAGATCATCAGGCGGTCACCGATGTAGCAGTCGTAGTGGAAGAAGAACAACCGGGTGTCCCCGGTTTTCGCGTGACCGTCGATGTGGATCTCGTAGTGCAGCGTGTCGCCGCCTTTGGGTAGTTCGCCCATGAACGTCAGATCGCAACCGAGCAGGCGGTAGACGCGTTCGCTGCGGTTGGTGAAGTCCGCGCCCAGCCACGAGGCGAGCAGCAGGTCGGCCTGGCCGCTCTCGATCACCACGCCCGGCGACATTCGGCCGTTGTGCATGTACCAGGCGTCGGGGTCGACATCGGTCTCGGTGACGATTGTGCCGGTGCCCATTGGAGTATCTGGGGCGCCGGGTCCTCCAATAATGCTCATCACCCGGTCGGCGAGCAGCAGCGGTGGCTCGGGCATCCGGACCAAGCGTTCATACTGGTCGTACTCGGCGAACTTCGGCCCCATGACCTCCGAAACCTTGCCGCCGGCAAGGATTTCCAGTTGGGCGCGGGTCCACAGCGGTTCCTTGACCGGTGCCGGTCGCTTACTCGACGTGGGTGTGGGCGCGCTGGGTGCGGGCGCCGGCGCGGGGGTAGGCGTCACTGTCACCGGAGGCGGTGGTGGTGCCGGAGGTGCGGGCGGCGGCGCCGTTGGAGTCTGCACCAGCGGTGCGCTCGCCGCCGGCGCAACCTTCGGCGCAGCCGCGGGCGCGCTTCTCGCAACCGTCGGAGCCGATCCCCGCCGCCCCGAAACCAGGTTGAGCAGGTCACCGCGCGACTTCAAGAACGACGCGTGGGCCTCGGCCTGACGCTCGAGGAATGCCGTGTGGGCCTCGCCGACCGAGGCGACCAGATTCAACGCGGCCGCCGTCTGATCGTTCACTGCCTGCGGTGTCGATGGCCGGGCAACCACTGTTCTTGTCTCGGTCACGGTGTGCGTAACGGCCTCCTGGGCAACGACCAACGGCACGGGGTGAGTCGGCGCAGGCGGCATGACTTGAACAGTTCCGTGGTCGGGCATAGGTGTACTTCCGTTCCTGGACGCCGCCGGCGTCGAGATATTCGGGGGCGCCACCGGCGCCGAAACAGCGGCCGCCGGAGCTGAAACCGGCGTCAGAACCGGCGCGGTGACGATATCCGGCCAGTGGGCGGCGAGTGTGAGTTTGCGAGTGTTATCCGAAGGCGCCGGCTCACGTTGCTCACGCAATGACCGGATCCGCGCCTCGAACGCATCGATGTCGACCGGCAGTCCGTGCACCCAGAGCTTGCAGACACTTTCGGCCAGGGCACGCAGTCCGCGTCGCTCCTGGGGGTCCAGCGCGACGGCCAGATGTGGCCGGTCACCGAGGATCTTGCCGACCGCGCCGGTCAAGATGCCGCGAGGACCGTGCTCGACGAACACCCGGACGCCGTCCTCCCAAGCCTGGAGAATCGTCGCCGGGAAGTCGATCGGCTCGAGGGCTTGCCGCGTGATCGCTTCGGCCGCCGCCTCCCGAGTCGGTACATACGCCCGGTTGACGGCGTTGGTGTAGAAGCGAATATCGGGGACCTCGTGCGTCTCCCGCGTGTGAATGTTGCGCCAGGTATCGGCGAAAGGTGCCATCGCCGCGCAATGAATCACCATGTCCAGCCCCAGCGGGATCGCGGTGGCGCCGGCAACGGCGTCGATCACCCGCCGGCACGCCGCCGGATCCCCCCCGATGACGCAATCGTCCGGCGCCTGCACGATCGTCATGTAGGCGCGCGGCTCGACGGCCAATGCCGCGTCGACCAGCGCCCGGGGTGCGGTGATACGCCAGCACTCCCACGGAGCCGGTTGGTCCCCCAGCCCCCAGTCGGCTGCTGCCACCCGGCACTTGCCGGTCAGCTCGTCGCCGTACATTCCCGATTCCTCGATCTCATCGAGCATCGGTTCCAGGTCGCTCCAGACCCCGAAGGCCATCAGCGAATTGGTCTCACCCGACGAAAGTCCAATAGCAGCAGTCGGTTTGAGCCTCAACACCGTCCGAGAGAACTCCGCTTGCGACTGGCAGACCAGAGCACACCCGGTCAGCTGGGTCCGCGGGTCCAGCGTGGTGATCCCGTCGCCGTGCAGAGCACGCGCCAGATCGCCGACGCCGGAGAACCGCTGGGTAAGTGCGTCACCGATCTCGGGCCACGCGAACAACAGATCACGCCCGGCGCCCGGGTAGGCGGCGGCCGCACCGGTGAACGTGAACGCCAGCTCACCCGTCATCGGGGTGTCGGCGAACGCGATGCCGGGGACAGCAGGCGCCTCGCCGCGTTCCAGACTCTGCACGGCCTGCTGCCGAAGCTTGTCCAGCGTCGAGGAGCGGTCCCCCACCAGCGAGCAACGCACCGACCCGGTGCCACCCGGTTCACCGCGTTGCATCCGGCTCAGCAGATCGGCCCGGCTGCCAGCGGCATAGCGCTCCGAAACCGGAACGACGCCAACGGCTAACGGTTTGGGCGCACCATCGGCCGCGGATACGGTGATGCCATCGGCATGCCCACCGAGCGCCTCTACCCACACCGCCGCGGTGGTTCCACCGGGCGCCGGCTGTGCACCGGCGGAGTCCACCCGCACCCGCGCCCGCACGGCCTCGACGCGCGCGGCGATCTCCACGGCGGCGCTCGCCGCGTGGGTGCGCCCGATCCGGGCCTCCGCGAAGTTGGGTTCCGTCGGAAGTGGTTCATCGTCGGTGTCGATGACTGCGATGATCTCGTCACCGGCAGCCTCGGCATCGGCACGGCGTTTGAGCACGAAGGCCACCGCCGCATCGCCGTGTCCCATGCTCGTGTCCGCGTCGAGTGCATCTGCAGCCCGGGAATGCGCAGGCTCACAACACATGTCGACCGCACCGGCGACGACGGCGTCGAGTTCGTGATGCCGCAGCGCCCGGACGCCGATCTGCAGTGCAGTGATCGCGGACAGTTCCTCGGTGGAGACGGTGAAGCCGAACCCACGGAAGTCGCGCTGGGCATGGATACGGTTCGCCGGGATGTTCGGCATGGTGCCCACCACACCGTCGGCGGTCAGCTTGGGGGCGGCCACCTTGTTGGCCTCCAACCACTGCTCGTTGTCGGCGTTCAGCACCCGCAACCGTTGCCGGGCGATGGTGGCGTCACAGCCCATGCCGACGAACACCCCAGTGCGCTCCGAGTCGGTGGTCACGTTGTGCAACGCCTGGCCCGCCGCCGCGAGCATCACGGTCTGCTGGCTGAGGCTGCCGGCGAGCTCATTCGGCGGAAAGCCAAGCCCCGCAAGGTCGAGCGCAACACTGTCGAGCGGAGTGGGTTGCGCCTCCGGCCCCAACACGCGGCGCCGGAACTCGTCGGCATCGCGGGCGTCTCCGGTCACCACACCGATACCGCAGATGACGATGTCGTCCGTTGGCGCCTGCGGCCGCGGTGCCGACGCGATCGGCCCGCGGTAGTTCTCGACGATCAGGTGAGCGTTGTTGCCGCCGAATCCGAAGTTGCTGACCGCGGCACGTTTGACCGGGCCATCCCACGGGGTGGCAGTGGTGACCAACGTGAACGGAGTACCCTCGAGCTTGTCGGTCGGCTTCTCGCACAACGTCGGCGGAATGGTCGAGGCCTGCATGGCCGACAAGACATTCACCAGACTCGCCGCGCCGGACACCGTGATGGTGTGACCCAAGTTGCCTTTCAACGCACCGAGTTTCAGCGGAACGTCACCGTAGGCCGCCGCAATGCTCTGCAGCTCGGTGGCATCACCCAAGGGGGTGCCGGTGGCATGGCAGTCGACGTAGTCGATGTCGGCCGGCGTCAGCCCGGCCTGCTCCAGCGCCGACGTCATGGCGCGGGTCTGGCCACCCACCGCGGGAGCCAGGAAGCCGCTTTGCCGACCGTCGTTCGAGAGTCCCACGCCCAGAATCACACCCAGGATCTGGTCACCTGCGCGTTCGGCATCGGCGAGACGCTTGAGTGCGACCAACGCGGCACCGTGTGCGGGTACGAGCCCGTCGGCTTCCGCATGGAACGGACGCGACCGCCCCGACGGGCTGAGCGCCTGCAGCGATGTGAAACCGAGGTGCAGGAACAGGTCATCCGAACCGTTGACACCACCGGCGAGCATCACGTCGGCCTCGCCGTCATGCAGGGCGTCGCAGGCCAGTTTGATGGCGTAGAGCGACGACGCGCACGCCGCGTCGAGCGCGTAGACCGGGCCGTTCATCTCCATGGCACCGGCCACCAGGTGCACCGGCAGTCCCGAGGAGAACCGGTTGCGCGGATCGTCATTACCCTCGCCGGTCCACACCGACTCGACGAACGCGGTGCCCATGGTGCTGGGATACGAGAGGTTGCCGACGATCAGGCCGGTACCCGGCGCGGCCAGCGGGCCGCCGAGCGCCTGCTGCGCGCACTGCGCCAGCCACGCAACGATCGGATCGAGATGGTCGAAATCGGGTATCCGCGCAGCGAATTGGGTGAGATCGAATGACGTCTTGACATAGCCGCCAGTCGCCGACGAAACCCGCAAACCCTGTTTGTTGCTGGCGAGCAGTGTTATGGGCTCCACCCCGCGCCATTGATCAGGCGGCGTGGCTCGCAGCAGGCAACGGCCCGCCAGCGACGCGTCGAACAGTTCTTCAGGTGAAGCCGCACCGGGCAGCACACAACTGCGCCCGACGATCGCGACCGGATCGAACCCGCTCACGCCGACGTGTCCGCGGCGCCGCCCGCGGCGTAGAACTCCACACCCTCCAGCGTCGCGATGAGCGCACCGTCGGAGGTTTCGTACACGATGTTGAAGTCGACCCGCTTGTCGCTGACCGGATGCGCGGCCAGTCGGCAGCGTCCGATGCTGCTGCCTTCACCGAACGCACGATGCAGCTCAACGCGTGCGATGCGAATCGGCAGCACCAGTGGGCGTCCCTGCGCACTGGCCCAGACGATGCCGAGCTGCAGACCACCGTCGATACCGGCGGCATCGATCGCCCACCCGTTCTGCGGCCAGCCAAGATCGTCCAGACTCTTCAGCTCCGCACTCCCGCCGGCAGCGCCGAAGGAATCGAACTGCTCGATCACGGCGAACTGCGGCCCGTGAAAGAGCGGACCGGCGTACGCGTCGTCGACACTGAGCGGCCACGCTGAACCGGATACCTGCGGAACCGACACTTGAGGCGCCGCGACGGTCGCGGTGTCGACGGTGGCACGGTATCGCGCCCGCCCCTCAGCGTCTCGGACAGACACCGTGTACTCCGAACCGGTGGGCTCGAAATCGATACTGAGCGTTTGCCTTTCGCCTTCGGCGAAGGTGACACCCGACAGCACCTGGAAATCACGGACCACCGGGCAGGGATCTGCGACCACTCCCCGAGCCGCGCGCAGGATCGCGTCGAGCGCGATCACCACCGGCACGACCACTCGGCCGCGGACCTGGTGGTCGGTGAGCACCGGCAGGTCTTCGGCCGACATAGTCCATTCCAGCCGCGTTGCTCGCAGCCGAGGCTCGGCCGGAGCCGCGACCACGACGGCAGTGGCCGACGAACGGCACAGCGCGTGGTCGGCGAAGAACTGGGCGCCCTCGTCGATCGGGATGACACCCACACCACCGGCGAGGAATCGGCTCTTCAGCGTTGCGTCGACCATGCCGCCGTCCCACGGTCCCCAGCCGAATGCGCGGACGACGCACTCGCCGTTGCGACGCGCAGCCTCCCGGGCCGCAATGGCCTCCAGTGCCGCATTGGCCGACGCGTACGCCGCCTGCCCGGGGTTGCCTGCCCGCGCCGCAATTGAGGAGAACAGCGAGATGAAGCGCAGCTCGTCGGACGAGGTCGCATCCAGGAGCGCCTCCGCGCCAACAAGTTTCGTGCTAAACACCTTGACAAATCCGTCGTCGTCGAGGTCTTCCAGACGCTTGTCCGCGAGTACACCGGCGCCGTGCACGACACCGACGATCGGTCCGAAGGTCGTACGTACCTGATTCAGCACGCTGTCCAGCGCGGCGCGGTCGGTGATGCTGGCCGCGAAGTAGTGTGCCGGTGTGCCTTGCCGCTCCGCCGTCGCCAGGGTGGCCCGAACTTCCCGCTCGGCCAGCAGGCTCTCGGCTTGGGCACGTGCCTGCGGCAAGCTCAGCTGCTCCCCGCGGGCCCGCGCGGACGCCGCCAAAGCGGTGGCGATCTCGGCGGCCGTGGTGCCGGACGGCTCGTCGGCACTCACCTCGCGGAGGGGTGTGCGTCCGAGAAGTGCCAGCCGCAGGCCGTGCCGTTTGGCCAGCGCCAGAGCGGATTCCGCGGTCACACCGCGGGCACCGCCGGTGACCAGGACGACGCCGCCCGGATTGATGCTGATGGTCTCGCCCTCGCCGACCGACGACTCGATATCGTCGACGGCCACCAGACGGGTGCCGTCGGCGCGCAGCGCGACCTCGATCCCACTGCCACCCTCGAGCAGTTCGGCCGCCAGCCGTTCGGCGTCAAGGCTCTCCATGTCGACGGCACGAACCGATGCGTTCGGCCATTCCCAGCCGGCGGTCTTCACCAGGCTCGCGACACCAACCGGCACGTCGGCAGCGACGAACCTGGCCCCCGTCGACTGCACCGTAACGAAGAACCGCGTCGCGGCGTTGCTCCTGGCGACGCTGCGGGCCGCATGGAATGCGCGCAGGTGCATGGCAACACAGTCTTCGGTTGTATGAGCAGCCGCCAATGGGGCCAGGCTGATGACGGCGCCCGCGTCGGCGGGTACGTCATCGACCGCGTGCGCGTTGACCCCGCGAGCCGTCAGTGCGGCCTGGAGCGCATCGGCGAAGGCGGGATCCTCACGGGTGATGAGGACGACGCCGTCGCGTAGGCCCGCCATCGCGAGACCGGTGGGCGGCGCGGCGCGCAACTCTGCCTCGGTGCAGGACAGGCCGACGGGCGCCGACGTGACCGGTGCCGAATGCTGCACTGCGGCAGGTTGCTCGGCGCGACCACCCGAGGCGAAGCCGGCGACGGTGGCGACAACGTCCTGCAAGGTACGAAGATTCGCCAGCTCCGAGGCCGGAATCTCCGGAGCCCCCGGGAACTTCGCCTGCAACGCCGCCAAAATCTCGACCTGCTTGATCGAATCGATCCCGAGCTCAGCCTCCATCTCCATGCCCAACCCGAGCATGTCCACCGGATAACCCGTCTTCTCCGAAACAATCGACAGCACAACATCACCCGCGTCTACCGCCGGAGCGGCGGGCGCTGCCGTGACAGGGGCGACCGGTGCGGGCGTCGCGAAGCCGGCGACGGTGTCCACGACATCCTGCAAGGTACGAAGATTCGCCAGCTCCGACGCCGGGATCTCCGGAGCCCCCGGGAACTTCGCCTGCAACGCCGCCAAAATCTCGACCTGCTTGATCGAATCGATCCCGAGCTCAGCCTCCATCTCCATGCCCAACCCGAGCATGTCCACCGGATAACCCGTCTTCTCCGAAACAATCGACAGCACAACATCACCCGCCGCCGGACCCACAGCCACAGCAGCCGGCACTACCGCAACCGGCGCAGGCGCCGACCCCGCAAAACCGGCCACCGTGTCCACCACATCCTGCAAGGTACGCAGATTCGCCAGCTCCGACGCCGGGATCTCCGGAGCCCCCGGGAACTTCGCCTGCAACGCCGCCAAAATCTCGACCTGCTTGATCGAATCGATCCCGAGCTCAGCCTCCATCTCCATGCCCAACCCGAGCATGTCCACCGGATAACCCGTCTTCTCCGAAACAATCGACAGCACAACATCACCCGCCGCCGGACCCACAGCCACAGCAGCCGGCACTACCGCAACCGGCGCAGGCGCCGACCCCGCAAAACCGGCCACCGTGTCCACCACATCCTGCAAGGTACGCAGATTCGCCAGCTCCGACGCCGGGATCTCCGGAGCCCCCGGGAACTTCGCCTGCAACGCCGCCAAAATCTCGACCTGCTTGATCGAATCGATCCCGAGCTCAGCCTCCATCTCCATGCCCAACCCGAGCATGTCCACCGGATAACCCGTCTTCTCCGAAACAATCGACAGCACAACATCACCCGCCGCAACAGCTGGCGCGGCCACCGGAGTAGGGACGGGCGCGGCCACGGGGGCCGCGACAACCGGAGCGGGAGCGGCTGCCACCACCGGTTCGACGACCGGCGGTGGGGCCATAGGAGTAACTGCCACCGGTGGCGCACTCACCGGCGCGGCCGCAACTGGAGCGACCACGGGCTGAGGCGCAACGTTCGGTGCCTGCGCAACGGTCGCGGAATTGCCGACGATCTGTGCCATCATCTGGGTGGACATGTCCAGAAATGCCTGGTGGCTTTCCGTCATCACATCCATATAGCGCTGATGCTGCTCGGCCGTCTCCTTCTGGATGCTGTCGATGATGCTCCAGACATCACCGGACAACGGCGCCTCGATGAACTCGGCCTGAATCTCCACCTGCTGCGGAGCGACCGGCGACTGCTGCACGACCGGTGCCGGTGCTGGCTGCTGCGAAACCGGCGTCTGAACCGCGGGCGCGTCCATCCGCTGGACCGCCGGAGCTGGCGCCGCAACAGCAGGCGCCACCGCCGCCGCAGCGGCTGGCGCGCTCACCCGAGTGCGCTTCGCCGTGATCGAAACCTTGCCGTCCACAGGCGGATACGGCTTACCGAGGTTCGCTCCGCCAACCTTGACAGCATGCTTCGGCGGCGGGACGAACTTCACCGGCTCCGCGTAGTGGTCGAACAACGCAGCAAGATCAAGGGTCACACCATCGGCGGCCAGCGCCGCTAGGCCTCGATGCCAACCCCGCAGACCATCGGCCTTCGGGTCATCCAGCGCCACTGCCAAGTGCGCCGAGTTGCCGAGTATCTTCCCGACCAATCCCGTCAGGACGCGGCTGGGACCAACCTCGATGAAGCGGGTGACCCCGTCGCGGGCCATCGCCTCGATCATCTCGCGGAACCGCACCACCTGCTGTACCTGGTCGCCGAGTTGCGTGGCGACATCCTCGCTGTATACCTGCGCGGTGGCGTTCGCATACACCGGGAAGTTCGGTTGTCCGATCTTCAGCGTCTTGAGGTAGGCCGTCAGCGGCGCACTGCTCGCAGCCACGATCTCGGAGTGGAACGCCGAGGCCACCGGAAGGCGCACGGCCGTCCAGCCTTTCGCTTTCGCCGCGGTCTGTGCCCACGCGATATCAGTCTCGTATCCGGCCAGTACCACCTGGGATGGTGCGTTGTCGTTGGCAATGACAAGCGATGCCGAATCGGGCTGGGTGGCGAGCAGCGCCCGCACGTCGTCGGCGGTCGCCGTGACGGCCAGCATCGCGCCGTCCTTACCTTGACCTGCCTCGTTCATCAGCGTGCCGCGGGTACGAGCCGTCTCGACCAGACTCTCGGTCGGCAGCACACCGGCGGCCGCCAGCGCGGTGACCTCTCCGAAGCTGTGGCCGGCTGCCGCACTCGCGCTCACCCCGAGGAGGTCGAGCAGCGCGAGCTGAGCGAGACTTGTTGCGGCGATGGCGGGTTGAGCGTTGGCCATCGCGGTGAGTTCTGTCTTCTGCGCGTCCAGCGCAGCGGCGTCGAACACCGGCTCCGGAAACACAACTTTTGGGAGATCGGCGAGATCGCCCTCGAGCCCGTCCCAGACCGCGAGCGCCTCGGGGAAAGCGAGCGCGAGATCGCCGCCCATCCCGACGTACTGGCTACCCTGCCCGGGGAACAGGAATGCTGTCTTGCCTTCACGCGCCGGCCCAACGCCGACCGCGATGTTGGCGTCCTTCAGCTCGGCAGCCTTGCCGTCGGCCAGCGCAACATGCAACCGGTCGGCGAGCGTCGCAAGCGATTCGGTGTCGGTAGCCACCAGGCCCGCGCGCGCATGCTGCGATGCGTCGAACTCTTCGGCGGCATCGAACGCAATGCGGGCCAGGCTCTCACCGGAGCGCGCGGCCGCGACGATCTCGGCAGCGCGCTTGCCCAGCTCGGCCTCCGACGGTGCGCTGAGGACCACCAGCTCGCTGGGCAGGGTCCGCAGCCGCTTGGCGCGGTGCTCACCCTGGTACTCCTCCAGCGTCACGTGGAAGTTGCTGCCACCGAATCCGAAAGAGCTGACCGACGCCCGCCGTGGCTGATCGCCCTTACGCACCCAGGGCCGAGTTTTGGCGTTGACGTAGAACGGCGAATCCTCGATTCCCATGGCGGGATTGGGGCGGTCGACCTTCAGAGTTCCGGGCAGTGTCGAATGTTGTAGCGCCAGAACGGCTTTGATCAGACCGGCAGCGCCGGCGGCGGCCTTGGTGTGACCGATCTGCGACTTCACCGATCCCAGGGCGATCCGCGCCGAATTGTCGGTGAACACTGACTTCAGACCGGCGAACTCGGCGACGTCACCGGCCTTGGTCGCCGTACCGTGCGCCTCGACGAGTTCGACGGTCGAGGGGTCGTAGCCGGCGCGCTCGTACGCGCGACGCAGCGCCTTGGCCTGCCCCTCGGAACGAGGAGCGTAGACACTGGATGCGCGCCCGTCCGAGGACGACCCCAAACCGCGGATGACCGCGTGGATCTGGTCCCCGTCGCGCTCGGCGTCGGCGAGGCGCTTGAGGGCCACCATGCCCACGCCCTCACCGATGATCGTGCCGTCGGCACCTTCGGAGAACGGCCGACAGTCACCGGTCGCGGAGAACGCGGGCGTCTTCGAGAAGCACATGTACATCATCACGTCATTGAGCGCGTCTACGCCGCCGGTGAGCACCACATCCGACTCGTGCAGGTACAGCCGGTGCAGCGCGGACTGCAGCGCGGAAAGCGAACTGGCGCAAGCCGCGTCGGTGACGAAGTTGGCGCCACCAAGATTGAGGCGGTTGGCGACACGACCAGCGATGACGTTGCCGAGCAGACCCGGGAACGTGCTCTCCTGCCACGGCACATAGTGATCGGCGATGTCCTGGCAGATTTCGTCGGCTTCGCTCTCCGACAAGCCGTTCTCCAGCAGCGCTTTACGCCAGATCGGGCGCTGCATCCGGGAACCCATCTGGACCACGAGCTCGGTCGTCGAGGCGACGCCGAGTACCACGTCGACCCGATCCAGGTCCACTGCAGCTCCCCCACGCTGAACCTCATCGAGCAGTTGCTTGGCCGCGACCAAGGCGAGGATCTGTCCGGTGTCCGTCGACGGTAAGGCGTTGGGCGGCAACCCGAATTTCACCGGATCGAAGCTCACCGGATCGATGAAGCCGCCCCGCTTACAGTAGGTGCGGTCCGGTGCCTTCGGGTCGGCGTCGTAGTAGTCCTCGATCAGCCAGTGCGAGGGTGGGACATCGCCGATGGCGTCGCGTCCGGTGGTGATGGTGCGCCAGAACCCGTCGAGCCCAGACTCGCCCGGATAGATCGCCGACATGGCGACCACCGCGATAGGAGTGGCGCTGGGCTGGTGCGTGTTGTCAGTCAAGGTAACCCTTATCCGAGAGGACGTGGACGAAAATCGAAGGAGGCAGCCGGCATCGGGACACCCGCCACACGTAACTGGCCGGCACGGGTGACTGTCGCGGCTCCTTCGAGCAGGTTGAGCGCGATCTGGCGAACCGTGCGCGCTTCCACTGGTTCGAGGAAACTTCCCCGGACCCATTGGTTGAAGGCCCCCATCGCAGGCCCACACCAAATCTGGTAGTCGCCGCGACGAGCCGTGTTGCCGTCGCGGGCCCATTGTGAACCGGTGAACAGGTACCACCGAAACACCAACGCCATCCGGTGTTTCGGATCGGCCGCCGCGCGTTGCACCTGACTGGGGTCGGTGTTGGCGAAGAACGCCTCGGTGTCGGCCCAGATATCCGCCACGCTGCGCCCGAGCACCGTCGTTTCCAGGTTCTTCAGCTCCTCCGGCGGCGCCTCCTCGAGCGAGTTGTACCGCCGGTAGAAGTCAGCGAGCCGATGGCCGCGCTGAGCAAACATCGTGCCGCGCTTGAGGACCTGCACGGTCACGCCCATCTCGAACATGTCCGCCGCCGGCGCCATCGCCACATCAGTCGACTCGGCCAATCCCAACAGTGTTCGGGCATCGGGTGACAGACCGCTTTCGACCGCTGACTGGTTCACCGAACCCGTCAGCACATATGCCGCTCCTGCGGCGTACGCCGCGGCCACCGCGGCTGGTGTTCCCAGTCCGCCCGCCGCGCCGACGCGCGGCAGAACCGGGTAGCGATACGTGGCCGCGATCTCGTCGCGCAGGCTGATCAACCGCGGGAGAAGGACGGTCAACGCGCGGTTGTCGGTATGACCACCCGAATCCGCCTCGGCAGTGATGTCCTCGGCGATCGGGATGCTGCTGGCGAGCGCAGCCTCCTCCGCGGTGAGGCGACCCTCTGCGACCAGCGCGCTCAGCATCGCCTCCGGAGCCGGCGAGAGGAACTGTCGGGCAACCTCGTCGCGGGACACCTTGGCGAAGATGTGCCCGGCTCGGACGATCTGTCCATTCGCATCGCGACGGAGGCCCCTCGCGGCGTACAGGACGACCGCCGGTGTGAGACGCATGAACGCCGACGCGGAGACGTAGCGGACACCGAGGCGGTGGAAGAGGTCGACCGTCGCGAGTTCGACGCCGTCGCTCTGGATGTTATGGATCAGGTTGGCGCCCCAGCCGCTGGAGTTCGGCCCGAGTGCGGCCTGAACTTCCCGCACACCCGCTTCCACGGTGGCCAGATCCAGGCCGGCGCTCCCGTAGAACGCCATCACGCCGGCGCGCACACCCTCGACGGTCATCTGGGGCGTCGCGATACCGCGGGCCATCTCACCGATGACGTAGGGGAAGCGCACGCCGTGCGTCGCGGTGAAACTGCGATCACCCAGCCACTCGGGATAGATCGGTGGCAAGACCGCCAGGATGTCCTGGCGCATCAGCTCCGGTGTCAGGACGCCCGTACCTTCGAGGACGACAGTGCGTGGCCCGAAGGCCGAGCTCACGACGGCGACCGGTCGGCGAATTGCGGTGAGTGCATCGTTGACATCCGACCCAGCAAGCGACGCCGGAGAGGCGCCATTGGTGGGATGAGAGTTAGCCAACGTCGCCTGCATGAGGTGCGACTCTAGCTTTACGCGCACGACAATTCCCGGTTTTAGAACACGTTCAGGCACCCAGCAGTAATTCTGTGAGCAGTCTACGCCGCTACGACGGGTCACCGTTGCCGAAGTGGTCTGCGACCAGCGCCATCTTCCTCACTTCCGTGGACTACGTGGTCGGCCGCACAGCAAAAGTCATACTCAGCGTCATCTGCGACCAGGATGAGGGCTGGACGGGTTCGACCCGGTGGCGCGCCGCGAGCATAACCACGTTTACGGTGCGCGGTTAGCTCGGCGGCACAGCCAGCACGACCGACCGACGAACCGGCTAAACGTGGAGTCAGTAATTCATGCAGGTGTTCGCGACCTGCATGATCTGAGGCCCGATCTGCGCGAAAATCAGTGCGTTCAACCGTCCGTTGACTGCTTGCTGCTGTGCCAGCGCCTGCTGCCGTTGGTCGATCGGCATGGCTAGGAACTGCTGGATATTCGCCTGCATGTCCGGCCGCGCGCTGAGCTGTCTGCCCAGGGCTGGAGCCTCCGCGTTCAGAGCGGCCGTCACTTGCGGATAGGTACACGTCGTGTTAGCCAGTGCGTCCATAATCGGGTCTGCCGACGCCGTTGCCACCGGCAGGAGGGGAATCGCCGCCATCAGACTTCCGGCGACGACGACTCGTCGTAAACGCTGTGCTGAGTTCATGGACGAGCGCCTTCCATTTGCCAAACTTCCGAGAACTTGCGAATACGTCAGTTAATCACGGTGTCCTCGCGCGGTACTGAGAACGCCTCAAGTCACAAGTGGCGCACGTCTGCCGCAGTCCTACTTTCGGTCGTCGCGGTGTGTCCGCTGCAGTTCCCGTTCGGCATCCTCGAGCGCCTGACGCGCCGAGCGCAGCCGCTCGAGCAGGTCGTCGCGCTCGTGCTTTTTGCGGTCCGCTGCCCGCGCTTCCTCCATCGAGTTCAGGACGATCCCGATGAATAGGTTGAACACCAGGAAGCTCAGGATGACGCTGTAACTGATGAAGAAGAGCACCGTCCACGGCGACACCGCCAGGCCCATGTCGACGTTCTCGGGCAGGTTCTCCAGGGTCAGCATCACGTACATCGTCAGCATCGCCCGCCCGATGTTCCCGTAGTGCTCGGGGTCGTGATTTCCGAAGATGATCCAGCCCAGCATCCCGTAGATGTAGATGAGCAGGGCGGTGGCCGCGGCGAGGGACGCCACCCCGGGGACGCTGCGGGCGATCGCGCCGATGACCACATGCAGATCGGGTAGAAATCGGATGATGCGCACGATCCGCGCAAGGCGCACCAGCCGCAACAGCATCGCCGTCGCCCGCAGGCCGGGGATGAAGGACGCCGCGATCACGACGAAGTCGAAGACGTTCCAGTGGTTCTTGACGAACTCTCGGACGTTCCAGCCTGCGGCGGTGAACCGGATCAGCAGTTCGACGACGTAGACAGCGAGGATGACGTTGTAGCCGATGTCGAAAGCGTGGTCATAACCGGCCGTGACCGTGTCGAACGTTTCCAGCCCCAGCATGGTCGCGTTGACGACGATCACGATCACGATCACGGTCTCGAAGACCACGTTGCCGACCAGCCTTCGGCACAGCGCCACCACCGTCGGCACGGGCGTGGGCGTCTGCTGTTCGGTCGGCGTGGATTGCACGGTTAGTACATAGCAAAGGTTCAGGGCCGGCACCCGGTGAACCGCACCGTCACATCCGCGATTCCCTCATCACCGCCGGGGTGAGGGTCTACCGTCACCGCCATGCGTGCGGTCGGGCGGCGCGGGTTCCTGGTGGGCTTCGGCGCGCTCGCGGCTTCGCCGCTGTTGCCGGCGTGCGCCGGCACGGACGAAAAGACCCGCGATCACGTGGTCGTCGTCGGCGCCGGATTCGCCGGACTGGCGGCGGCACGAAAGTTGGCCGCCGCCGGTCTGAAGGTCACGGTGCTGGAAGCCCGGGATCGGATCGGCGGCCGGACGTGGAGGGACACCTCGCTGGGGGCGCCCGTCGACATCGGTGCCTCGTGGATCCACGGCACCGAGAACAATCCGCTGACCACGCTCGCCCACGATGTCGGGGCCAAGACGGTGCCCACCGATTTCGAGGACTTCATGCTGGTCGACGATCACCAGATCGTGGACCAGAAGACTGCCGCGGCATTGGTCACCGGCTGGCACCGGATCGTGGAGAAACTCACCGACCGCAGTGCCGACGCCGCGCCCGAGGAGTCTGTCGCCGACGGCTTGGTCGGCCTCGCGAACCTCGAGGATCCCCTGGTCGCGTGGAACGTCACCTCGAGCATCGCCGGTGAGTACGCAGCCGACCCCGGCCAGCTCTCGCTGCGGTGGTTCGGCAGCGAGGGACAGTTCAAGGGGCCTGACGTCATTCTGCCCGGCGGCTACACCCAGCTGTCGCAGCACCTCGCCACAGGACTCGACATCCGCACCCGCACCGAGGTGAAGCGAATCTCACACGGTGGCGACCAGGTACGCATCGAGACCTCGCAGGGCGTCGTCACCGCCGATCGGGTGATCGTGACGGTGCCGCTCGGTGTGCTCAAGGCCAAGACCATCGTGTTCGACCCGCCGCTGCCGGACGCCAAACAGGGCGCCATCGAGCGGCTCGGATTCGGCTTGTTGAACAAGGTTGTCGTCGCCTTCGACAAACCGTTCTGGCCGGAGTCCACGCCGATGATCGGACTCGCGGGCAACAACCAGCCGGTCACCGATCTGGTCAACGGACTGATTTTCGCGGGCAAGCCACTGCTGGTTGGCTTGCGCGGCGGGCAGGCCGCCTGGTCACGGGAGTCGATGTCCGACGCCGACGCGGTCGACGAACTGATCACCGCGATTGACGCACCCAAGCCCACCGGGTCCATCGTGACCAAATGGGGCGCCGACCAATATGCCCGCGGCTCTTACAGTTTCATCGCCGTCGGGTCGAGCCCAGACGATATGCACGCCCTCGGCGAGCCGGTCGGCGACCGCCTGATGTTCGCCGGTGAGGCCACCAACCCCGAGTGGTTCGGCACTGTCCACGGCGCCTACATGAGCGGCCTGCGCGAAGCCGACCGCGTTCTCGCATAATGCGTCGGTATTTTTCCGCCGTCGAACGGCTATCCCCCACGCCATGACCGACGCGCTCACGCACGACACTCATAGCGACACCAAACTCAAGCGGAAGATCACCGGGCCGCTGCTGTACCTGTTCATCCTCGGCGACGTGCTCGGCGCAGGCGTCTACGCGCTGATGGGTGTGCTGTCCCAGAAAGTCGGCGGGGTGCTGTGGGCACCGCTGCTGATCGCCATGCTGCTCGCGTTGTGCACGGCCGGTTCCTACGCCGAGCTGGTGACGAAATATCCACGAGCCGGCGGCGCGGCGGTCTTCGCCGAGCGCGCCTTCAAACGCCCGGCGATCTCGTTCCTGGTCGGGTTCAGCATGCTCGCGGCCGGCGTGACCAGCGCGGCCGGCCTCGCACTGGCGTTCGCCGGCGACTATCTGAGGACCTTTATCGACGTGCCTGCGGTGCCGGCCGCGCTCGTCTTCCTGCTGCTGGTGGCCTGCCTCAATGCCCGGGGCATCAGCGAATCGGTAAAGAGCAACACCGTGATGACCGTCGTCGAGCTCAGCGGACTGATCATCGTCGTGGTCGCGGTGGCCATTCTGATGAGCCGGGGCGGCGGCGACGTCTCGCGGGTAACCGCCTTCCCGCCCGGCGCATCCCCCGCGCTGGCGATCCTCGGTGCGGCGATCGTCGCCTACTACTCCTTTGTTGGGTTCGAGACGTCGGCCAACGTGGCCGAGGAGATTCGAGACCCCAGCCGGGTCTATCCGCGGGCGCTGTTCGGTGCGCTCCTCACGGCCGGCGTCGTCTACACACTGGTCGGACTGGCCAGCGCCATCGCCCTGCCATCCGACGAGTTGTCGAAGTCGTCGGGTCCGCTGTTGTCCGTCGTCGCCGCGGCGGGAGTCGGCATCCCGGACAAGGTATTCAGCCTCGTCGCACTCATCGCCGTGGCCAACGGTGCGCTGCTCACGATGATCATGGCGAGCCGGCTGACCTTCGGCATGGCCGAGCATCGCCTGCTACCTCGCGCCTTGGGTGCGGTGTTGCCGAACCGGCGCACACCGTGGGCCGCGATCGTCGCGACCACTGTCGTGGCGATGCTGCTGACCACGATCGGTGAGCTGTCGACGCTCGCCGAAACTGTTGTGCTGCTGTTGTTATTCGTCTTCATCTCGACCAACATCGCGGTGTTGGCGTTGCGCCGCGACCACGTGAACCATTCGCACTTCCGGGTCTGGACACCGATTCCGGTGCTGGGTGTGGCGTCCTGCCTGCTGCTGCTCACCCAGCAGAGCGCCAAGGTGTGGTTGTTCGCGGCCATCCTGCTGGCGGTCGGTCTGATCCTGCACCTGATCGCCGCGCGCAGTGGTGCCACCGGCGACCGTGGCGAGCGGTCCGCCGTTTAGTCCGCCGCCGCGCGGGCAGTCCCTGTCCGAGACAGGAGAACTGGCGTGCGAATAGTCATCACCGGGGCGAGCGGCAATGTCGGGACGGCGTTGCTTCGGCGGCTCGCCCGCTGCGACGAGACACATGACATCGCCGGCATCGTCCGCCGCCCGCCCGCGCCGCTCGACGGGTACCGCGCGGTGCGTTGGCATTCCATCGACGTAGCCGAGCCCACCGCCGGCGACGAACTGGCCACCGCTTTCGACGGCGCGGACAGTGTCGTGCACCTGGCATGGGGATTTCAGCCGACCCACGACACGGAGTATCTGCGCCGGGTGGCGATCGGGGGCACCGCTGCGGTGGTCGACGCCGCACACCGCGCCGGCGTAGGCCAACTCGTGCATATGTCCTCGGTCGGCACGTACGCAGCCGGAAGCTACGGCCGCCGCGTCGACGAATCGTGGCCGACGACCGGCATCTCGTCCTCGCCCTACAGTCGGCACAAGTCGGTCGTCGAAGCGTTCCTCACCGAGTATCAACAGCACTACGGCGACGCCGCGGTCCGGATCGCAAGGCTGCGACCGGGATTTATTCTGCAGGCATCGGCGGCCAGTGGCCTCCTGCGCTATGCGCTGCCCGGCTATCTGCCAATGAGCCTGGTGCCGCTGCTGCCACTGCTGCCCATGGACCGGAGCCTGTGCATACCGGTCGTTCACGCCGACGACGTCGCCGACGCGGTCGTTCGAGTCATCGAACGGCAGGCCACCGGGGCCTTCAACGTGGCCGGTGAACCTCCCGTGGGACGCGACCAGGTGGCGCGTGCGTTGGGTGCCCAACCGGTGCACGTTCCGTCGGCTGTGCTGGGCGGAATCGTCGACGCGACCTGGCGTCTGCGACTGCAACCGGTGGACCGAGGATGGCTGGACATGGCCTTCACCGTTCCGCTCCTCGACTGTGCGCGCGCCCGCACCGAATTGGAGTGGAGTCCGCAGTGGTCGGCCACGGATGCACTGGCTGATCTGCTGACCGGTGTTGCCCATCACGCCCATACCAGTAGTCCGCCGCTGCGACCGCGTTCGGTCATCGACTTGGTCCGCCGCAGTTTCACCGATGGGCTGATCTCGTCCCGGCACCTGCCGTGAGCGCCGGCGAAATTCGATGTTCAGCGGGCCCGAGCCAGGGGTATAGGGATATCTCCTCCCTCCCTAGGAGACGCCGATGACCGCCACTGCCGAAACGCCGACGAGTTCGGAAGCTCAGTCGCTGTTGGCGATGGTCGAGCGATTGCGGGTGAAACTGGTCCGGGAGCGGGCCGGTCTGGCACGGCAGCTCCGCGAGCTCTCGCACCGCATCGAGGGAATCGACCGTCAGCTCGACGACCTCACGGTCAGCGCCGAGTGGTTGGCCGCCATCGCTTGCCAGCCCGCCGACGAACTGCCCGCATAGACACCGGCGCGACCCTCTCGCGTTCGCCTGACGTCACGCTCGTCCTCCGATACGGTGAAGCACCGGTCGGCGGAAGCGAGGACCCATGCGGAATCGACTCAGGCTGATGGTCGCCCACGTCATGGTTGTGTCCTCTGCGCCCATCGCCGGGATTGCCTGGGCTCCACCGAGTTCGGCCGACGATGGCTGCGGAGCCGGGATGTACTTCAACTGGGAAACCAATCAGTGCGAGTACTACGACGACGTGACGGTGTATATCAACCCGTGCTGCTACGTGGGCCCCGCCGGGGTCGGCCCCCTCGGTCCGGGACCGGTCGGACCGGGCCGGCGTTAGCCGAGGCATACGGGATCCGCTGTGACCGACCATGACGACTCACGCCGTGACGAACGGTCCGACGCATCTCGCGGCGACCAGCCGACACGCAAACCTGAAGACACGGCGTTCCCCGAGTGGTTCCGGAACTTCTGGCGAACCCTGCTGGGTCCCCGAGGCCGTCGCTGAACCTGCGCGCACGGCCGCGCCGTCACCTACGATGCTTGCATCGTGAGTCAGCTACCCGAGTCGGCCGAGACCGATTCCCTGTCCCGTCGGCAGATCATCCTTCTGGTTGCGGCTCTGGTCTTCTCGCTGATGTCGTTCTCACTGAACGCCACCATGCTGGCCCCGGCGGTCCGCGACATCAACCAAACGCTGGGCCCCGGCGCGTTCGTGGCCATGTCCACCCCGTTCTATCTGGCCGGGGCGATCGCCAACGTCGTGCTGATCCGGTGGAGTGATTACATCGGTCGCAAGCGCGTCCTGATCGGCATCGTGATCGTCATGTGCATCGGGACCGTGCTGTGTCTGAGCACGTCGCTGCCCCTCGTGGTGGTCGGTAGGTTCCTGCAGGGCACCTCCAACATCACCTACGGTCTGGCTTTCCTGATCCTTCGAGCCCGGTTGTCCGGGGCGACATTCGGCGTGTGCTGCGGGGTGATGGCATCCATCAACGGCGGGGTGGCCGGCGGCGACGCGTTCTTGGCCGGGATCATGACCGACGCGTTCGGGTACCGCTCGATCTTCGCCCTCATCTTGGTCGTCGGCCTCCTCGCGGTTGCCTTCGTGTGGAAATGGGTTCCCGTCGACGAACCGGGTTCTCGTTCCGATGGCCGGATGGATTGGGTCGGTGCCGTTTTCATCGCGCTGACCGTCGGTGGTATCACGATGTTCTTGTCCGACGGCGGGCATGCTGGGTGGACGTCGACGCCCGCTCTGGTCTATCTCGCCGTCACCGTGGTGGCCGCAATCGCGTTGGGGGTCACCGACAATCGCGTCGATCATCCCCTCATTGGGCTCAAGCACCTGCGGTCTCGGGAAGCCTGGCCGTTGATCGTCGTCACCATCTTGGTGATGGGCTCGTTCATGGTGGTACTCGGGTTCATCGTGCCGAGTATGAGCGAAGACCCCGATTCCGGATTCGGGCTCAACGCGACCACGACGGCACTGCTGTTCCTCACCCCCGGTGCGGTCGTGCAGGTTCTCACCTCGCCGTTCGTCGGCCGCCTCGCCGTCCGGGTCGGCTTCGTCACTGTGATGCGCGCGGGAATCGTCGCCTCGATCGTGGTCATCGCGTTGACGGCCGTATTCGCCGACCACAAGTATGCGGTGGTGGCCCTCATGGCGGTCTTCGGATTCACCTGCCACGCAGTCATACTCACCCCGCTGAGCTCACTCGGTGTGCTGCAGGCATCCGACGAAGCGCCCGGCGCACTGCCCGGCATCGCCAACGCCAGTTACGGCATGGGCTTCACGCTTGGCTTCGCCTGGGCGGGTCCGATCGTCGGTTCCGGCACGGATTCTACCTTCCAGCATGCGTTTTGGATCGCCGCCGGGATCGGCGTCGCCGCATTGGTGTTCAGCCTGATCCTTCGGCCGAAACCGCTTGTCAGCGGGCCTGTCTCCCCCGGCGGTTCGACAGCTCACCGGACATCGCCCTGACCGACGGCGGAACCGGCGTGCCGGGATCGCAGTCCGGTGCCCGGCGCGGCTCGCCGTACACGGTGGTCAACGGCACCACCCCGGCCCATGCCCCAGCGGCGACGTCCTCCTCGCCGTCCTCGGGCCAGCCGTCGCCGATCTTCAGTGACCAGTTTTGATCGGTGATGGGCATCCGCAACGCCATCGTCGCAGCCAGCTCCTTGCGCGAGCTGGCTCGTAGCTCCGCGACCCGGCCGGGAATGAAGGTGTCGGTCAGGGTCTCGAGGTAGCGGACCTTGTCCGACTCCTCGATCGGTTCGAAAGTTCCGTACAGCGTGGCGCTGCGGAACTGGAAGGACGACTCAAAACCGCTGCGCGCCACCAGGACTCCGTCCAGGGCGGTGACGGATACCGCCGCCGCTGCACCGTCGGCGAGTTGACGCAGCCACGGCGATCCTGTCGAACCATGGATTACCAGTTCATCACCGATGCGGGCGAAGCCGATCGGAAAGATCACCGGGTGCCCGTCCCGGATCAACGCTACGGTGGCCAACGGCGTCGCATCGAGAAGTTCGTCGAGTCGTGAGCGTTCGGTGTTCTGCTTCTCCGGCAGGCGGCTGACCCTGGTCGACGGTTGCGGCATGGACCTACTGTCGCACGGGCCGAAGCGCGTCGGGGGTCAGATCGGCCAGTGTCCGGTAGCCGTCGATGCCCATGATCAGGTCGGCCTCGGCCAGCAGCGAGCGCAGCACATGCACGATTCCGTCGGTGCCGGCCAGCGCCGCACCGTAGGCGTAGGGGCGGCCGATGCCGACCGCCTTCGCACCCATCGCCAGGGCCTTGACGATGTCCGCGCCGGAGCGGATGCCCGAGTCGAACAGCACCGGCACGTCGCCTGCCGCCGCCACCACGTCGGGCAGGCAGTCGAGCGCCGGCAGCCCGCCGTTGGCTTGTCGGCCGCCGTGATTGGAGCAGTAGATGCCGTCGACGCCGGCGTCGATCGCGCGACGGGCATCGTCGGGATGACAGATTCCCTTGAGAATCAACGGCAATGACGTCAACGATCGCAGCCACGGTAGGTCGTCCCAGCTCACGCAGTTCCCGAAAGTGCTCACCCATGCCATCACCGCGTTGCGCGGGTCGGCGTCGATGTCGGCGTCGGTCTTCGCGCGAAACACCGGGTCGCTGATGTAGTTGGATAGACATTTGCCGCGCAGCTGCGGGAAGTTGGAGGTCGACAGGTCACGCGGCCGCCACCCGGGCACCCAGGTGTCCAGCGTCACGACGATGCCGGTGTATCCGGCGGCTTCTGCCCGCTGCACGAAGCTCGCTGCCAACTCCCGATCGGTCGGGGTGTATAGCTGGAAAAGCCCTGGCGTATCCCCGAATTGCGCCGCGACATCCTCCATCGGGTCCATGGTCAATGTCGAGACACACATCGGCACCCCGGTACGGGCGGCCGCCCGGGCGGCGGCGAGATCACCGTGCTGGTCTTGGGTGCACAATCCGATCACACCGATCGGCGCCATGAACACCGGAGCGGGCCAGCGCCGTCCCCACAGCTCTACCGAGAGGTCACGTTCGGTGGCGCCGACCAGCATACGGGGGATCAGGCCCCAGTGATCGAACGCGGTGACGTTGGCCCGCTGCGTGCGTTCGTCCCCGGCACCGCCTGCGACATACGACCACAGCGAGGGTGAAAGCACCTGGGCAGCACGGATTTCCAGCTCTGCGAACGACATGGGCAGGCTGGGCAATGTGCCGGTGAGCCCTTGGAAGTAGATCTCGAGCTGGTAGTTGCCGTACGGCTGGGTCATGGCACGTCCTTCTGGCTCGACATCGACATCGTGGCGGGGTTCCACTCCTAGTACTACGCGGAAACGTCCGTCGGGGTGGCAATCTCGCCGACGAGGTCGGCCACCCGGCGCACCTGGTCGATGTCGGAGCTGGTCGGGATGAGATGCACCTCGCTGGTGCCGATCTCGGCGAAGCGACGCAGCACCGCGATGAGCTCCTCCTCGGTGCCGGCCCATCCGCTGGTCGGCGCGATCACGTCGACGATATCCCGCGGGATCCAATTCATGTAGTGGCGCAGATGCTGGATCACTTGCTGACGCGGTGCATCTCCCTCGCCGAGCGCGAACCAAAAGGACGTCGCGAGATGGGGTTCGGGCTTCCCCGCGGCGGCCCACGCATCGCGGGCGACATCGAACAGGGCGGTCTCCTTGTCGAGGTCGAGATCCATCGAAATACCGGCAAGCCCGTCCGCCCACGACGCCGCACTCCGGATCGTCTTGGGACCCGTGGTGCCCACCAGCAGCCGCGGCCCGCCGTCGCGGGCGGGCCGCGGCCCGACCGGCAACACCGATTCGGTGAGCTTCTCCCCCGCCCAGACTCGCTTCATGATCGCCACCCGCTCGGCCATGTCCCGCATGGTCTGCGTCTTCGGATCGGCGCCGACAGCGCGGTAGTCCTCGTGGCGGCCCCCGACCCCGAAACCGACGGTCAGCCGCCCGCCGCATAGCAGGTCACCGGTCGCGAGTCCCTTCGCGAGCATCACCGGATCGTGCAGCTGAGGGACAACCACGGTGGCCACCAGTGGCACGCGTTCGGTCCAGCCGGACAGGGCACCCAGCAGCGTCAGGGAATCGGGATTGCCGAACGCGATCCGCTCACCCCAGCACAGCGAGGAGAACGGTCCCTGGTCGATCGTCTGCGCCCAGAGCTTGAGGATGTCCGCGTCGACGTCCGGTTCCATCACCGGCAGTGTCATGCCAATCTGCACGTTCGCGATTCTGGCACGGCGCACGCGGGGACTGCCCCGATCCGTCCTACTGAGAGGATGGATCCCATGCCGATCGCCACTTCCACCATTGCCCACGTGCGGCTGACCGTCACCGACATCGCCACCTCACGCAGGTTCTACGACAGCGTGTTCGGTTGGCCGGTGTACGCCGAACTTCCGGAGAACGCCGATGCCGCGACCCGCGAGCAGCTTTCGTTCCTGTTCGGCGGAGTCATCTACAACATCGGTGACAGCCTGATCGGGCTGCGTCCCACCGGTACGGGCGCCTTCGACGAGGATCGGGTCGGCCTCGATCATCTGGCCCTCGGGCTGCCCAGCCTCGACGACCTGGAGCGGGCCGCCGCCCACCTCGACTCGCTGGGCATCGCGCACGAGCCGATCAAGGACATCGGTGTCGCCTACATCCTCGAGTTCCGCGATCCCGACAACATCGCCCTGGAGTTGACCGCTCGCAAGTGACGGCAGCCGCCGAGATCGGCGGTTTGGGCGCCAATAGAGCACGCCCTACCGGGCGGGGTCTTTGTATGCCTTGATCGGCCCCGCGGCCGGCGGCGGGTTGAGCAGGGTGCCGCGCAGACTGCCCCGCGCGGTGCGCACCGCGACCAGTAGCCACGTGCTCAACAGCCCGAGGTAGGCGAGTCCGGCCGCGACCTTGAACGCAGGCAGGTTGGTGTGCACGGCCAGCTGCGTGGTGCCGGTGACGAACGTGCCCACCGGGAACGTCAAGCTCCACCACGTCAGTGCGAACGGCATGCCGCGTCGCAGCGTGCGGATCGTCAGCGAGGTGGCCAGCGCAATCCAGAGCACCGCGAAGCCCCACACCGGGACGCCGAAGATCACCGCAAACGCATTCAGGTCGGCAGCCAGCTCGTGTTCGACGGCGAGCGCAGCGGCCTGCCCGAGAAGCCCTGCGGCGGTGATGGATTGGCCGATGGGACCGAGCACGATCCACAGCGTGGGCACCCTGGCCGTGCCGGAGGTTCCGTAGAGCACCAGCCGGCTCCAGATCATGGTGATGATGATGAAGGCGGCCACCAGCGAAAGCCCGAACATCGCGTAACAGCCATAGAGCATCGTGGCGCGGCCGGTGCCCGGCATCATGTGCGGAATCAGCAAGGCGCCGGTTGCTGCCGAGACCATCGGCGGGACCACCGGCATCAGCCAGCCGCCGAACGCGGCATCGGGCTCCACGTTGTGCTGGGTGAACATCAGGAACGGAATGCTCACCGCCGTGAACAGTCCACCGATGGTGCCGGCCGTCCACAGCACCCAGTCCAGATCCACGGCGAGCCGATCGCCGATGAGGTCGCGGCCGACCAGTACCGCACCGGCGCCGACCGTCAACAGCGCCATCGGCGCCGCGCCGTAGAAGTGCGCCATCTGCGGGTTGCGGGCGTGGCTGCGGGCGACAGTCGGATGGCGCAGCCAGTGCAGCCCGACAATCGCGATCAGCGCGACGAGCAAGACCGTCGCGATCACCCAGACCACTTCGGCAAATCCCCGGAGGCCCGGAACGTGGACCGGCAGCGTCGCGCCCGCGGTCGCGACGATCCCGGTGCCCATCACAGATGCGAACCAGTTGGGCCCGATGTTGCCCAGCTTCTCGACCCGGGTCTGCGGTGTTGCCATAAGCAACAGACGGTACGGCATGGCGAAGCCGTAGTCGGTCAAGCCGACATTCATTGCAGGGTGTCGACGAAAGTGCTTGACTGGCAAGGGTAATGGGAATCGCACTAAACCACACCATCGTCGCCGCGCACGACAAGCAGAGGTCCGCCCAGTTCCTGACCGAGCTGTTCGGGCTACCGGACGCGGTGCCGTTCGGCCATTTCCTCGTCGTGACCCTCGAGCATGGGCTGAGCCTCGACTTCGCCGACGTGCCTGCCGATGAACCAATTCACCCGCAGCACTACGCCTTTCTGGTGACCGAGGACGACTTCGACACGATCTACGGCAAGATTTCCGACCGGGCGATGCCGCACTGGGCCGACCCCCGCGGCGCCCGCCCAGGCGAAATCAACCACAACGACGGTGGCCGCGGCGTGTACTTCCGCGACCCGGCAGGCCACTACTTGGAGATCATCACGCGGCCGTATGGATCCGGAGCAGGCTAGGCGCCGTGTCCGCGCCGGTTCTCCTGTCTCAGGTAGTCGCGGGCCAGATCGGCGACGTGGCTTGGCAGCTGTCCGCTCGCGACATCGGCCAGACTGGTCTCTTCTAGCACCGATCGCATGCTGGCGCGCAACGCCCGCCACACATCGGTCAGTGCCGCGGTGGGGCCGCTGTAGGGCAGGTCGCCCAGCCCCATGTCGCGGACGCTGGCCAACGGCCCATCGATACAGCGCAACACGTCGGCGATGCTGATGTCGGCGGCCGCTCGGCCCAGTTCGTAGCCGCCGTCACGGCCGCGGTGACTGCGCACCAACCGGTCGGTGCGCAGATCGGAAAGGATGTCAACCAGGAATTGTGCGGGAATGCCCTGCGCCTTGGCCAGGTCCTCGGTCTTGACCAGCGCGCCGGTGTCGACCGATGCGAGCTGGATCATGGCGCGGACGGCGTATTCCGCCTTCGCTGACATCCGCATTTGGCGAATTCTGCCACTGCCCCGTCGGCAGGAGCGTCACGAGGCGTCTGGTGACGGTGCTGGTGGGGCGGAGGTGTGCTGAGGCGGTCGGTGTGGAGTGAGTGCCTTGCGAAGGGTGTCGGCGAAGCGGTCCAGCGAGGTGCGAACCTGGTTGACCGGGCTCTCCGTGCCCTGCTGAGCCGGGGACTGCGGAGCTCTAGTGTGCGGCACCGCCTTGTTGCCATCGCTTAGATCCGTGGCCCCGTTGACAGCCGTCCGCTTCGGCTCGGTGTTGGCAGCATTGCCGGCGTCGGCCGGATCAGTCGTGGTCTCCGGGTTGGTCGATGTTCCCGGCCTGGTCGACGCGCCCGCCTTCGTCGGGACGGCAAGTCCCCTGCGGTGGCCCAACGTGCGGCGCAGCGATGCCACGCTGTCGGCGGTGGCCGACGCGATGGCCGTCGACGTCGCTGTCGGCCGAGACTGCGAGGGCCGCCGCAGCGTGTCAACCAGCTCGGTCAGCCGTTGCCGAACCTGGGTGCGGATCGCCTTGACGATGTTCGACGGCGGACCCACGGGCACCGCCACCACCCGAAGGGCGGTGCTGATCGCGGCGTCGACGTCACCGTCAGTGAGCGTCGCCAGCGTGTCCGCGATCAATCTTGGCTTGGCGACGGCGATTCGGGCGGCCGCAACGGCCCCTTCGACGCCCTGCACGCTGACATACCCGACGTAGTCGCCCACCGAGGTGACGGCATGCTGCAGCGCGCGATCCTCGATAACCGCGGGGGACGCGTTGGGTGGCGGACGAAAGGCCGGTTTGCCGCTCATCAGGTCGGCGACCGCCTTGGGCGGCACGTACGGCTGAGGGGACGGGCCGCGGACTGGAGCTGGCTTCCCGGGCACCTCAGTCCACAACGCTTCGTCCACCGCGCGCCCACTGAGCATCGTGACATTGGTGACGACGCCGGCGACCACTCGTTTGAACGGGTCCGTCGGACTCGAGTTACCGGCATCTCGTGTGAGCGTCTCGAGCAGAGCCCGGTCAAGCGCGGCGTTCGTGGTGCTATCCGCCGAGAGCTTGACCGGCGGAACCCGGACCTCTGACTGGGGGGCTGAAACCGGGTTGGCGACCACGACGGTGGCGCCCACGAGCGCTACTCCAGTGGTGAAAATCGCACCAATGCCGCGCCGCACCGTGTGCTCCCTCCCGGCGACCCCAGCCTATTGCCGGCTTAAGAATACCTGAGAGGAAACTTAGAGGAAAAGACCCGATTTGATTTAGAGTAATTCGGCTAATTTGACGAATAGGAAAACGGAGAATCCCCTCCTTTTCGAAGACTTCGAAAAGGAGGGGTCTCCTGTTCAGTGCGGTCGATTACTCCGAGGACTTGCTGGCTGAGGCCTTGGCCCGCTTCGAGGCGCCGACTCCGTGCTTGGCGCTCGATTTGCCTGCGGTTCCACTCTTTGCGTTGCTGCTGTTCGAGCGATCAGTGACAGACGAGCCGCCGTCGCTACTTGACTTCACGTTGCCAGAACCGCCGTTGTCAGCAGGCGCCGACTCGTCCACGGCCGCGACGCGCAGAGCCGACGCAGTCGGGGATGCGGTCTTGGCCGCAGCGGGCGGCGGAACCGGCGGGGCCGATCCGGTCTGCGACAGCGCGTCAGCGATACCATGGACGGCGGCCTGGATGACACCGCGAACGCTCGGCACCACGGTGGCCGCGCCGGTCTGCACCCCGGCTCCGACAGTCAGGTTGAGGAACGTGCCCGGAATGCCGTTCGGGCCGAGGAACCCGTCGACAGCGGCGTTCCAGGCCTCCTCGGGATTTCCGTTCGTGATGCCGGTGATCACGTTCTGAACGACGCCGCTGAACGCGCTGGCGAGCACCTGAGCTTGGCCGATCGAGCTCTTGACGACCAGATTGACCAGAGTCGGAACGGCACTCAACAGAGCGGTGCTCCGAGCGATTGCGTTATCCAACATGTAGTTGCCGCTGGCGAGGATCACCTGGCCGGTGGCCACGAATGGCGTGACGATGGCGGCCTGCAGGGTTGCGATCGCCCCCACAAAGTCACCGCTCAGCGCTTGCTGGGTGGCCGTCAGGAAGGCGCCCGGCAGGTTCCACAATCCTTCGCTGGCGATCAATGCGACGGTGGTGCCGGCGTTAAGCATGCTCTCCAGGGATGCGGCGGCGTTCAACCCGACCTGAGTGAGGATCGGCTGGTGGTCGTTGATCACCTGCGGAAGCAGGCCGACCGCATTGAAGTTGAAGCCCATCTTTGCGATGGCAACGCCGGTGGCGTCCGCCAGCCCGCCGAGGTCGGTGTAGCCGGCGGTGGAGTTGTCGGAGCTTGCCAGCCACTGATTGAAGGAGTTGAAGGTGCCGATGAGCTCCGACAGCGGGCTGTCAAAGCCCGCAAGGGCCACCTGGTTGGCCGACGGGATCCGGAGGTCAGGCAATGTGAGACTGGCCTGCGTTACTGGCGTCATTGCAATCGCGCTGGCGCCGACGACGGCGGCCGTTCCCGCAACGAGCTGTGAGCGTATGGAAATTTGCATTTCAATCCCTCCCGGGCTGGGGTCAACACTGACAAAGCTGAAGGTACCTGAGAAACACCTGAGGGAGAACGGGAATTGACGATTCTGCTAAAACTATTTGCCAACCGACAGGGCAAAATTCTTCTCGGCTAAGTCGCAGCAAACCCAACAAGACAAACTCTCTGTGCTCAGACAGCTGAAACATACGGATAGCAAATATAGATTTGTTCGCCAGCTAGCAGATTTTGGCAGCCGAAACGGTCAAGCCGGGTCGCAACAAGGGCTGATTTTCTCAGGTTTGAGGGCCCATCTTCTCAGGGAGGGCCCACCGTCAGCCGTCAGTCCGGGATGGCCTGCCCGGCTTGTACGACGACAGCGAACAAATCCTTCAAAGCGGCAAGGCTTACCGCCTGCACCGTTGCCGCGGGCACATCGCCGCCATCGACACCTGGCAACGATCGCGTGGCCGTCGCGCCGGCCACGACCGTCGGTGCATAGCCGAGGTTGAAAGCGCCTCGCGCCGTGGAATTCACGCACATGTGGGTCATGAATCCGGCGATGATCAGGTTCTGGGCGCCGACCGACGCGAGCCGTTCCTCGAGATCGGTGTGCACGAACGAGTTCGGGTAGTTCTTGACCACCACCGGCTCTCCATCGCGTGGCGCCACCCGCGACACGATCGCTCCGCTCTCCCCGTTGACGTCGTAGAGCGAACCGGGACCGTCGTCGTGCTGGATGTGAATCACCGGGATACCGGCCGTCCTGGCGCGGTCCAACAGCGCCGCCGCCTCGTCCAGTGCGGCCTGCACACCCTCGAGTTCCATCACGCCCTGCGTGTACGTGTTCTGGCAGTCGACCAGGATCAGGGTCGACGTGGCCAGGCTCGGCGGATCCAGCGGAAGGCCCGCGAGCCCCCGCAGGGTGTTGAGTTCAGTCATGGCGCAACGCTACTGCGTCGCGGCCAGCACCGCCTCGGCCAATTCGGGACGGCACACCACGACATCGGGCAGCAGCGGATCGGGCCGGTTGTACTGCAGCGGGGAGCCGTCGATGCGCGAGGTGTGCAACCCGGCGGCCCTGGCCACGGCCACTGGAGCGGCCGAATCCCACTCGTACTGCCCGCCGGCGTGCACGTAGACATCTGCACGGCCCTGCACCACAGAGGCGACTTTCGCTCCGGCAGAACCCATTTCGACCAGAACACCACCCAGCGCGTCGCGAACCTGCAGCGCCACGGCGGGCGGACGGGTCCGCGACACCACGATCCGCGGAACGTCCGGTGCGGCCGGCGGTACCGGCACAATCGGCGTGGCCAACGTGACGCCCTGTGCGGGCAGCGCAACCGCGCCGGCGATCAGCTCGCCGTCCTGCCACAGCGCCACGTGCACGGCCCAGTCGTCACGGTCGAGTTCGGAGAATTCCCGGGTGCCGTCGAGCGGGTCCACGATCCACACCCGCGTGCTGCGCAACCGGATCGGGTCGTCGGCGCCCTCCTCCGACAGCACCGCATCGTCGGGCCGCGCCTTTGCCAGAGCCTCCATCAGATACTCGTGGGATCGCTTGTCACCCGCGGCTTTTCGCTCAGCCCCCGAAGCGTCCGCCAGCTGAACCCGAACGTCGAGGAGCAGCTCACCGGCCTGGGTGGCCAGCTCGGCGGCCAGGTCGTGGTCGCTCACTGCTCGCCCTCCAGCAGGTCGACGACCTGCTGGGCCAGTTCGTCACACTCATGGTCCGGAGTCAGTCGTAAATCAGGGTTCTTCGGGCGCTGGTACGGGCTGTCGATCCCGGTGAAGTGGGTGATCTCACCGGCCCTCGCCTTGGCATACAGCCCCTTGGGGTCACGACGCTCGCAGTCCTCGAGCGGGGTGTCGACGAATATCTCGAAGAACTCGACTCCCTGGTCGGCATGGACCTTGCGGGCAAGTTCCCGATGCTCCTCGAGCGGGCTGATGGCAGGAACCAGGATCGTCAGACCGGCGTCGGCCATCAGGGTGGCGATGTGCGCGAGCCGGCGAAGGTTCTCGGCTCGGTCGGCCATCGAGAAGCCGAGGTCGGCGTTGAGTCCGTGGCGCAGGTTGTCACCGTCGAGAATGTATGCGGGACAACCATGTTCGAGCAGCTTTTGCTCGACCAGTACCGCGATCGACGACTTACCGGACCCGGACAGGCCGGTGAACCACAACGTGCGGCCTTTGGTCAGCCGGTCACCGGCACTGACCAAGGACTGGTGACGCACCGTATTCGGCGATGAGGCGCGGGTGGCTGTCGGCGCGGTGTCACGGACCATGCCTGCCGCCACCGTCACGTTGGTGTCGGGATCGATCAGGATGAACGAACCGGTGGCGGCGTTGCGGGAGTATTCGTCGAGCAGTAGCGGCACCTGAGTGCGCAGCGTAACCCGGCCGAGTTCGTTGAGCTTCAACGCCGTTGCGCTCTTGTCGCGGTGCAGGGTGTTGACGTCCAGGCGATAGTCCAGCCCGCTGACACGGGCCCGCGTGGTGCGGGTGGTCTGCTTGATGATGTAGTCGCGGCCGGGCTCCAACGAGGACTGGTCTGCCATCCAGCAGACCGTCGCGTCGAATTCCTGGGTAGCGACCGGCTGATTCTGCGGGCGGGCCAGCATGTCACCGCGAGAGATGTCGATGTCGTCGGCAAGGCTGATCGACACTGCCATCGGCGGGAACACCTCGTCGACTGGTCCCGTCGGGCCGTCGATTCTGGTGATGCGACTTGTTTTTCCGCTCGGTAGCACGACGATCTCGTCACCGGGGCGCATCACACCGCTGGCGATGGTGCCCGCGTAACTGCGATGGTCGGCATGGTCTTTCGTCTGCGGTCGGATCACATACTGCACCGGGAAGCGCACGTCGACCAGGTTGCGGTCGCCGGCGATGTAGACCTCTTCGAGGTGGCTCAGCAGCGGCGGCCCGTCATACCAGGGCGCCTTATCGGACTTCGTCACCACATTGTCGCCGTTGAGCGCCGACATCGGGATGGTGGTGACGTCGTGGATGTCGAGGCGGGCGGCGAAGGCGTGGAACTCCTCGCGGATCCACTCGAAACGTTCACGGTCCCAGTCGATGAGGTCCATCTTGTTGACCGCCAGCACCACGTGCTGCACACCCAGCAACGAGGCCAGGAACGCGTGCCTGCGGGACTGCTCGAGCAGGCCGTGCCGCGCGTCGACGAGCACGATCGCCAGCTGCGCGGTCGAGGTTCCGGTGACCATGTTGCGGGTGTACTGGATGTGGCCCGGCGTATCGGCGATGATGAATTTCCGCTTGGCCGTGGCGAAATAGCGGTAGGCGACGTCGATGGTGATGCCCTGCTCGCGCTCGGAGCGCAGCCCGTCGGTGACCAGGGCGAGGTCGGTGTAGTCGTTGCCGCGTTCGCGCGACGTCCGCTCGACGGCAGCCAGCTGATCTTCCATCACGGCTTTGGAGTCGTAGAGCAACCGGCCGATCAGCGTCGACTTGCCGTCGTCGACGGACCCGGCAGTGGCAATCCTCAACAGCGTTGTCATCAGCTGTGCACTCTCTTCTTCGCGCAAGCGCTCATCAGAAATACCCTTCCCGCTTGCGGTCTTCCATGCCTGCTTCGGAAATGCGGTCATCGGCCCGAGTGGCGCCGCGTTCGGTCAGTCGCGACACCGCGGTCTCGGCGATCACCTCCTCGACGGTGGAGGCGGTGGACTCCACGCATCCGGTGCACGTCACGTCGCCGACGGTGCGAAACCGCACCGAGGTCTCGAACACCGTCTCCTCGGGGGTGGGCTGCAAGTATTTGTGGACGGCCAACAGCATTCCGTCGCGCTGGAACACCTGCCGGGGGTGTGCGTAGTAGATGGCCGGCAGCGTGATGTCTTCGGCGCCGATGTAGGCCCAGATGTCGTACTCGGTCCAGTTGGACAGCGGGAAAACGCGGATGTGCTCACCCTTGCGGTGGCGGCCGTTGTAGAGGTTCCACAGTTCGGGGCGCTGAGCCTTCGGGTCCCACTGGCCGAACTCGTCGCGGAAGCTGAAGACGCGCTCCTTGGCGCGGGCCTTCTCCTCATCGCGGCGGGCACCGCCGAAGGCAGCGTCGAATTTGTTCTCGCGGATGCCCCGCAACAACGTGACGGTCTGCAGCGGGTTGCGCGACGGCCCGTTGTCGACGACGCGGCCGGCTTCGATGTCGTCTTCGACGCTGGCAACCACCAGGCGCAGCCCATAGCGCTCGACGAGCGCATCGCGGGTGGCGATGACCTCTTCGAAATTGTGACCGGTGTCGACGTGCATCACCGGGAACGGCAACCGCCCGGGCGCGAACGCCTTGATCGCCAGATGCAGCATCACGATCGAGTCCTTGCCACCCGAGAACAGCAGCACCGGCCGTTCGAACTCGGCGGCGACCTCGCGAATGATGTGAATTGCCTCGGCCTCGAGCGACCGCAGGTGGCTCAGCTCGTATTGCCCCGGCGTGGGGCTTTCGACCACCGGACTTGCCATGATTTCCTCGTAAAGTTGGTAGATTTGACCAGAATTACAAAGCTAACCCGGAATCTAGCGAGCGCAACGGCTCAAGTCAAGGGTTAGGCGCAGGCAGGACTACAGGGAGACTTCGTTGAGCTCGCCGGTTGCCACATCGAAGACGAAGCCGCGCAGCGACTCGTGCTTGGTGACGAACGGGCTGGTGTCGATGCGGCGCAGCGACTGACGAACGTCCTCCTCAAGATCGGGGAAGGATTCGGCGGCCCATTCCGGCTTGATGCCGACCTCGTCTTGGATGTCGCGTTTGAAGGCGTCGTCGGTGAACGTCAGCATGCCGCAATCGGTGTGATGAATGAGGATGGTCTCGGTGGTGCCAAGCAGCCGCTGACTGATCGCCAGCGAGCGGATCTCGTCGTCGGTGATCACTCCGCCGGCGTTGCGAATGACATGTGCTTCACCGTCTTTGAGGCCCAAGATGCGGTAGACGTCCAACCGGGCGTCCATGCACGCCACAACCGCGACGTGCTTGCTCGGCGGCAGCGGCAGCGGTCCCGAGAATGTCTTGGCGTATTGGGCGTTGTTGGCCAGATATTCGTCGGTGACGCTCACCCGGCGATGCTAACTCCGGGCGCTGCCGCTGCCATCACAAGCGATCAGGCTGATCTGAACACCCCGCGAAACGACTATGGCGCCTCTGGCGTGGTGGCCGTGACCGGCGGAGCCGCAGAAGCCGGCGACACAGTCTCCTCCACCGAGGACGACTTCGACGTCTCCCCCGTCGTCATCGACGAGGTCACCGGCGAGGTGAATGTCCCAGGGTCGGACACGATCATGCCGCTGCCCTGCTCGCTCACTGCGACGGCCAACGCGCCCATGGCCACGATTGCACTGCCGCCGACCACGGCGGACAGCGTTTTGATGTTCGACATCTCGACACTTCCAATCGGTCTCGGACCAGTTCCACAGACCGGCTCCGCTGCCAATCCGCTGCCAATTGGTTAACCGCGAGCTGTGAACCCAAACCTCCGGGCCGCTGACGTGCGGGTCAGCCCCCGCTGGGCGTCGGAGTTTGCGGACTGGCCGAGGCCACCGAGGAACTGGGCAGCATCGGTTTGGATGTCTGCACCGTGGTGGGACTGGGACTTGTTGTCGTCGGGTCGGTACTCGGACCCTTGTCCTGGCAGGCCGCCAGCGAGATGACCGCAAGAGCGGCGAGCGCGGCCGGCATCAGTCCGTGTGTGATCTGCTTCACGTGCACGCCTGCAGCTTTTCCCGCCGCCGGTGGCGCTAAACCCCGCGCGCTTGAAGGGTCTTCCCGTCGTTTCGACACACCATCTCCTACCCTGTGCTGCATGCACCCTGCTCCGGGCAGCGGCCCATGACGCGATTTCTGGCGCGTCGCCTGCTCAACTACGTGGTGCTGTTGGCTCTGGCCTCGTTCCTCACGTTCTCGTTGACGTCGCTGACGTTCGCGCCGTTGAACAGCCTGCTGCAACGCAATCCGCGTCCGCCGCAGGCCGTCATCGACGCCAAGGCCGCCGAGCTCGATCTCGACAAGCCGATCCCGCTGCGATATGGCCACTGGGTCGCCGGCGCGGTACGTGGCGACTTCGGCACGACGGTCACCGGTCAGCCGGTTTCCGACGAATTGTGGCGCCGTATCGGGGTCAGTCTGCGACTGCTGGTGATCGGCTCGGTGCTGGGGACGGTGATCGGTGTCGTGGTCGGCGCCTGGGGCGCGATCCGGCAGTACCGATTATCCGATCGGCTGATCACGCTGTTGTCGCTGTTGGTGATCAGCACGCCGACGTTCGTGATCGCCAACCTGGCGATCCTGGCGGCACTGCGGGTCAATTCCGTTCTGGGCGTTCGCATTTTCGAGTACATCGGTGAGACGTCACCTGATGCGGTCGGGGGCAGCTGGAACCAGTTCGTCGACCGTATGCAACATCTGGTCCTGCCCTCGGTCACGCTGGCACTGGGTGCGATCGCCGGTTACAGCCGCTACCAACGCAATGCGATGCTCGACGTCCTCGGGCAGGACTTCATCCGCACCGCCCGAGCCAAAGGACTCACCCGGCGCAGGGCGCTGTTCAAGCACGGATTGCGCACCGCGCTCATCCCGATGGCCACGCTGTTCGCTTACGGAGTGGCGGGTTTGGTGGCCGGAGCGGTGTTCGTGGAGAAGATCTTCGGCTGGCACGGCATGGGTGAGTGGGCCGTGCAGGGTATCGCGACCCAGGACACCAACATCGTGGCGGCGCTCACGGTGTTCTCCGGCGCGGTGGTGTTGCTGGCCGGGCTGCTCTCCGACGTCATCTACGCGATGCTGGATCCCCGGGTGAGGGTGACATGACGGAGACGACGGACGCCGCCCGCTCGGGGGTCAAGCCCGAGGAGTTCGCCTCCCGACGCACCCTGGTGTTGCGTCGCTTCGCCCGCAACCGCGCGGCGATGGCGTCACTGGTGATTCTGGCCGTGATGTTCATCGGCTGTTATGCCCTACCGCCGCTGTTGCCTTGGTCCTACACCGATCTCGACTTCTACTCGCTGCAGGACCCGCCGAGCACCGACCACTGGTTCGGCACCAACGCATTGGGTCAGGACCTGTTCGCCCAGATTTTGCGCGGTATGCAGAAATCCATGCTCATCGGCGTGTGCGTGGCGGTGATCTCGACCGGGATCGCGGCCACCGTCGGCTCCATCGCCGGTTACTTCGGCGGTTGGCGGGACCGGACCCTGATGTGGTTGGTGGACCTGCTGCTAGTGGTGCCGTCGTTCATCCTGATCGCGATCCTCACCCCGATCACCAAGAACTCGGCCAACGTCATCCTGTTGATCGTGCTGCTCGCCGGATTCAGCTGGATGGTGAGTTCCCGGATGGTGCGCGGACTCACAATGAGCCTGCGGGAGCGCGAATTCGTCCAGGCCGCACGGTATATGGGGGTGTCGAGCCGGCGCATCATCACCCGCCACATCATCCCGAACGTCGCCTCGATTCTGATCATCGACGCCGCGCTCAACGTCGCCGTGGCGATCCTGGCCGAAACCGGCTTGAGCTTCCTGGGATTCGGCATTCAGCCACCCGATATCTCGCTGGGGACGCTGATTGCCGACGGCACCAAATCGGCGACGACGTTCCCGTGGGTGTTCCTGTTTCCCGCCGGCGTGCTGGTGCTGATCCTGGTGTGCGCCAACCTCACCGGCGACGGACTGCGTGACGCACTGGACCCCGGTAGTGCCACGTTGCGTCGCGGCCGCAGGAAAAAGAAGTCATGAGCGATACTCTGCTCGAGGTCACCGATCTCGCCGTCAGCTTCCCCACCGACGGCGAGGACCTGACCGCGGTGCGCGGCTTGACCTATCAGGTCCGTCCACGCGAGGTCGTCGCGATGGTTGGCGAGTCCGGGTCGGGCAAGTCCGCGGCCGCCATGGCCGTGATCGGCTTGCTACCCGAGTACGCAGAAGTGTCGGGCTCCGTTCGGCTGGACGGTCAAGAGCTGCTCGGCTTGTCCGACGGCGAGATGTCGAAGATCCGGGGCCGACGCATCGGGACCGTGTTCCAGGATCCGATGTCGGCACTGACCCCGGTCTACACCGTCGGCGATCAGATCGCCGAGGCCATTACCGCGCACCACCGCGACATCGGCAAGCAGGCGGCACGTAAGCGGGCTGTCGAACTGCTCGAGCTGGTCGGTATCGCCCAGCCCGAGCGGCGCGCGCGGGCCTTTCCGCACGAGATGTCCGGCGGTGAACGCCAGCGCGTGGTGATCGCGATCGCGATCGCGAACGATCCGGACCTGTTGATCTGCGACGAGCCGACGACGGCGCTCGACGTGACCGTGCAGGCCCAGATCCTCGACGTGCTCAAGACCGCCCGCGACGTCACGGGGGCGGGCGTGCTGATCATCACCCACGACTTGGGTGTCGTAGCGGAGTTCGCCGACCGGGCGCTGGTGATGTACGCCGGGCGGCCCGTCGAGATCGCGTCGGTGGACGCGCTGTATCGCGATCGCCGAATGCCTTACACCGCAGGCCTATTGGGTTCGGTCCCGCGACTGGACTCGCCGCAGGGCACCCGGCTGGTGCCGATCCCGGGGGCGCCGCCTTCGCTGGTGGATCTGCCGCCGGGATGCCCGTTCACCCCGCGCTGCCCGCTCGCCATCGATGACTGCCAGAAGGCAGAGCCTGCGCTGCTTCCGGTCGACCCGGGAGTCCCCGACCATGTGGCGGCGTGCATCCGCACCGAGCACGTCACCGGCCGGACCGCCGCCGAGATCTACGGGGTGAGCACGCAGCCACAAGCCACGCAGGACACGTCGCCGCGCGAGGTCGTCGTCGCGGTGCGGGACCTGGTCAAGACCTATCGGCTCACCAAGGGCGTGGTGTTTCGCCGCAACATCGGCGAGGTCCGCGCGGTCGACGGCCTCAGCTTCGATCTGCTCAGCGGGCAGACGCTGGGCATCGTCGGCGAATCCGGTTCCGGCAAATCGACCACCTTGCACCAGATCCTGGACTTGTCCGCACCGCAGTCGGGCTCCATCGAGGTGCTGGGCAAAGATGTGGCCGCCCTCACGAAGAGCGAACGCCGGGAACTTCGCCGGGATCTGCAGGTGGTGTTTCAAGACCCGGTGGCCTCGCTGGACCCGCGGCTGCCGGTGTTCGAGTTGTTGGCTGAACCGTTGTCCGCCAACGGGTTCGACAAGAAGAGCATCGACACGCGGGTTGCCGACCTGCTGGAGGTCGTCGGCCTGCGCCGAGCCGACGCCAGCCGCTACCCCGGCGAATTCTCCGGTGGACAGAAGCAGCGCATCGGCATCGCCAGGGCACTGGCGCTGCAGCCGAAGATTCTCGCCCTCGACGAACCGGTGTCCGCGCTCGACGTGTCGATCCAGGCCGGCATCATCAACCTGCTGCTGGACTTGCAGCGCGAGTTCGATCTGTCGTATCTGTTCGTCTCGCACGACCTGTCGGTGGTCAAGCACCTGGCCGATCGGGTGGTCGTGATGTACCGCGGGGCGATGGTGGAATACGGCGACGCCGACGACATCTTCGCCAACCCGCAGCACGAGTACACGCAGAAGTTGCTGGCCGCTATCCCGCAACCGGATCCCTCTCGCCGTTAGCATCAGTTGCGTGACCCGATTGATCCGCCGGAGCGCCGGCCGAATCGCAGTGCTGGCAGTCGTGGCAAGTCTGGTGGTGGCGGGGTGCTCGAGCGGTAAGCGCGATGTCCCGTCCGCGGGCGGCAACGCCGAGCTGGGCTCGACCAGCGACATCAACCCGCAAGACCCCGCCACCCTGCAAAAGGGCGGCAATCTGCGCCTGGCGCTGTCGTCGTTCCCGTCGAACTGGAACACGCTCAACATTGACGGCAACGAGGCCGACACCGGCTCGATGCTGCGGCCGACGATGCCGCGTGCATTCGTCATCGCCGCCGACGGTTCGATGAAGGTCAACAATGACTACTTCACCAATGTCGAACTGACCGGCACCGACCCGCAGGTGGTCACCTACACGATCAACCCCAAGGCGGTCTGGTCCGACGGGACGCCGATCACCTGGGAGGACATCGCCTCTCAGATCAACGCGACGAGCGGTAAAGACAAGAACTTCGCCATCGCGTCCCCCAACGGCAGCGACCGGGTCGCGTCAGTCACCCGGGGGGTGGACGACCGCCAGGCCGTCATCACCTTCGCCAAGCACTACTCCGAGTGGCGCGGAATGTTCTCGGGCAACACGATGCTGCTGCCCAAGAGCATGACCGCCAACCCCGAGGTGTTCAACAAAGGCCAGCTCAACGGGCCAGGGCCGTCGGCGGGGCCGTTCCTGGTCTCGGCGGTGGACCGCACCGCCCAGCGCATCGTGCTGACCCGCAACCCCAAGTGGTGGGGCACTCCGCCGCTGCTCGACTCGTTCACCTTTCTGGTTCTCGACGATGCGGCGAGAATCCCTGCGCTGCAGAACAATACGATCGACGCCGTCGGGCTGGGCTCGCTCGATGAGCTGACGATCGCCCGCCGCACCGCGGGCGTCTCGATCCGGCGGGCGCCGGGATTGAGCTGGTACCACTTCACCTTCAACGGCGCGCCCGGGTCGATCTTGTCCGACAAGGCGCTGCGGTTGGCCGTCGCGAAGGGCATCGACCGGCAAGCCATCGCCGACGTGACGCAGCGCGGGCTCGTCGACAAACCCGTCCCGCTGAACAACCACATCTACGTGGCGGGCCAGCAGGGCTACCAGGACAACAGTGAGGCCGTCGCCTACAACCAGGACAAGGCCAAGCAGGAACTCGACGCTCTCGGCTGGAAGCTCAACGGCCAGTTCCGGGAGAAAGACGGCAAACAGCTGGTTATTCGCGACGTCCTCTACGACGCGCAAACCACCCGACAGGTCGCGCTGATCGCCCAGAACAACCTGGCCCAGATCGGGGTCAACCTGCAGATCGACGCCAAGCCCGGTAACGGCTTCTTCACCAACCACATCATCCCCGGCGACTTCGACATCGCTCAATTCTCTTGGGTGGGTGACGCTTTCGCGCTGTGCTGCCTGAACCAGATCTACACCACGGGGGCCGAAAGCAACTTCGGCAAGATCAGCAGCCCGCAGATCGACGCCAAGGTCGAGGACGTCTTCAACGAACTCGACCCGGACAAGGCGCGGGGACTGGCCAACGAGCTGGACAAGCTGATCTTCGGCGAGGTGTTCAGCCTGCCGTTGTTCCAGTCCGCGGGCAACGTCGCGGTGCGCAGCAATCTGGCCAACTTCGGACCGGCCGGGCTGGGTGATTTGAACTACACCGCAATAGGTTTCACGAAGTAGCCGTTTTCGGACTAACTCGACAGTGCGCGGGTGACCACCCGCGGAACCGCGGCAGGCAGGGCCGCCTCCACCCGTGCCGCCGCGGCCATCGCCGACACCATCAGCCGCACGGCGGGCCGGCTGGGCATCGCGTCCAGCGCCGCCTCCTGTTGGCGGAGGGTGTCGATCCGCCCGATGGACACCGCTTCGGCGATACGCAGCGCCGCCCGCTCCTTGGTGTCGAGCACGCTGTGACCGGTCGACGGTAGCCGCACCAGCACCGAGTTCGGGATGAGCTCCGCGATCCGCTCGGCGACCGCGGGCGGTGTGATCAGGTCTCGGCCACCGGAGATGACCACTGTCGGCCAGCTGAACTTCGGCATCTCGGCCACCAGGTCGAACGGCTCGGCCTCGAACTGCGGGGGCTCGCCGGGCGCCGAGTCGCGCATCGCAACGGCCGGGTCCAATGGCAGGCCGTCCGGGTCGGCCGCGTAGTTGAGCTCGCGGTACCCGATCCGGCCGACCAGATCGGCCTCGTTGCGGTACGGCGCTTTTCGGTCCACCATCAATTCGCCGAAATGCCCCATGGCGGTCCAGACCAGGCTGCGACCACTCAGCAGCAGATCCAACTGCCGATCCAGCAGCCGCGCACCGCCGAGCCCGTACACGGCCGCGGCGAGCTGCGCGGCGGCGGGAGTCATCACACCCTCCTCGGCCAGCCGCCGGACCTTGTCGGCCAGTTCCTCGGTGTCGGGCTGCCGGCCCTCCCACAGGACGCTGCGCACGGTTTGGCGCACCACCTCGATGTCGTCGCCGGCCAGCAGCGGCGAATCCAGGATCATCGCGAACACCCGGGACGGATGACGCACCCCGACCCCGGCGGCGATGTAGGTGCCGTAGGACGTGCCGTAGATGACGGCGCTGTCCACCTGGGCGTCGTCGAGCACGGCAGCGACGTCGTCGACCACCTGCTCGATGGTCAGCGCCTCGGGGGACAGGTCGGCACCGTCGTCGTCGTGACGCGACATCCCGACCCCGCGGTGCTCGATCATGATCACGTCGAGGCCCTCGGCGGCGGCTCGGCGGCGAAGCCCCCGGTAGAGGGCGACCGACGCCGCGCCCGGCCCACCGGGGATGATGACCAGCGGGTGCCGGGTCTTGCGGCCGGTGCGCACGTAGTAGAGGTCGAAGTGGTCGGTGCCGGTGGGCGTGACCGGGCGACGGATCGGGCGGACACCCGGTAGCGCGGCGAGCTTGTCGTGAGCGCGGCGGCGCTTCTCATTCAGAGTCATCGCCGCCGGCCCGCCATGCCGTCGATTCTGCCTCGCCGGGCACGGGAATGGAATGCGCCGGTGGTCTCCTTAGGTTCGGGGTGAGCCAAAGCAGTGCCCGCAGGCGTGGGCGTCGGTAGAACGAGGCGATGACCACAGTAGAGCCCGTCAACCGCATTCTGCCCGGCACACCTGAGTTCACCGATCTCCTGACCCAGATCCGGCTCGGCGCCAAGGACCGAGACCTTAACGACGAGAACCCTTTTGACCAAGTCAACGCCCTCAAGCGAGCGGGCTTCGGCACCCTGCGCCTGCCGTCGGACCTCGGCGGATCCAATTTCACTGTCCGTCAATTGTTTTCGACTGTCATCGACGTCGCCACCGCCGATCCGATTGTGGCGCATATCTTCCGGACTCACTTTTGGTTTGTCGAGGAGCGGCTCCGCACCCTCTCCCAGCCTCGGTCACGGCAGTGGCTGACCAAGGTGGCCGCCGGTCACATCGTGGGCAACGCCTTCAGCGAGAAGGGATCGAACGCCGTCGGCAGTCTTGTATTCAATACCCGGTTGCTGCCCGTTCCCGGCGGCTACCGGTTGACCGGCGAGAAGTACTACAGCACCGGGACACTGTTCGCCGACTACCTGACCGTCACCGCCACCACCGACCACGACTCGGTGGCCACCGTGATCGTGCCCGCCGACCGGGACGGGGTGCGCCTGGTCGACGACTGGGACGGTTTCGGTCAGCGCCGGACCGGCACCGGCACCACCGTATTCACCAGCGTCGACGTCGCTGAGGACGAGATCCTGGCCGACAGTCCCTACGACGCCGAACCGGTGCCGACGGTGCAGTATGCGGCACTGCAGCTCTACATCCACGCCGTCGTCGCCGGTGTGCTGCAGACCATCGTCGAGGACGGTGCCGACCTGCTGCGCTCGCGCACCCGCAGCTTCAGCCACGCGCTGTCCGAGCGGCCCGTCGACGACCCGCTGTATCAGCGACTGCTCGGCGAGCTGGCCAGCACCGCCTACATCGCGCGGGCTGCCGTACTGGACGCGGCGTCGGCCATCGAGGCGGCGACGGACTCGGTGCGCGACGGCGTGCCCGACCCCGACCTGGCGACCGAGGCCCAACTCAAGGTCGCCAAGGTGAAGGTCCACCTCGACGACGTCGCGCCCACGGCGGCGACCCGGCTGCTCGAGCTCGGCGGCGCCAGCGCGGCCAGCCGTCAACGCAACCTCGACCGGCACTGGCGCAACATCCGCACGATCACGCTGCACAACCCGGTGGCCTACAAGGCTCGGGTGATCGGCCAGAACCTGTTGCACGGCACCCCGATCCCGGCCAACGCCTACTTCTGAGTCCAGCTCTCTCGCCCAAACCGCCAAATCGCCGCGAAAGTGCGAGTAGACCACGGCATTTCGTCGATCTCGACATACTCCAAGGACACCTCATGACCCGACAGCTGCACCTCGGCGGCTTCCAGATCGCTTCCCAGGTGACCCACTCCCACGCCGCCTGGCGTCATCCGGCCAGCGACACCGGCTTCCTCACCCGGAGTACTACCACCGCATCGGCCGGATCCTCGAACGCGGCAAGTTCGACTTCCTGTTCTTCGCCGACCTGCTGGCCGCGCCGGTCCGCTTCGGCGACGGCATCGCCGAGCCGCTACGACGCGGAACCCAGGCGACCGCCACCCTGGACCCGTCGATCGTGGCGGCCAGCATCGCCGCAGTGACGTCACGACTCGGGCTAGCAATCACCAAGTCCGCCACCTATTTTCACCCCTACGAGCTGGCCCGGATCTTCGCCAGCCTCGACCACATCACCCGTGGGCGGGTCGCCTGGAACATCGTGACGTCGCTGACCCAGGGTGAGGCGCAGAACTTCGGTCACGACGATCACCTCGGCCACGAGTTCCGCTACGAGCGCGCCGACGAGTTCGTCCGCACCACCCTGGAGCTTTGGTCGAGCTGGGAACCGGACGCGCTGGTTCTCGACAAGGAGTCCGGCGTGTTCGCCGACCCCAGCCGGATCAGGCATGTCGACCACGACGGCCGCTACTTCCGATCTCGCGGCCCGTTGAACGTGCCGCACTCCCCGCAGGGCCGCCCGGTGCTGATCCAGGCCGGCTCATCGAACACCGGCAAGGATTTCGCGGCACGCTGGGCGGAGGCGATCTTCGAGATCGACCCGACTCCCGAGGGCCGGCGCGCGTACTACGACGACATCAAGTCTCGGGCCGAGAACTTCGGCCGAAACCCCGACACGGTGTTGATCTTCCCCGCGTTCATCCCGTTCATCGGTGAGACCGAGTCGATCGCGCGGGAGAAGCACGCCTACCACAACGAGCTCGCCGACCCGATCTCCGGATTGATCACCTTGAGCGTGCACACCGACCACGACTTCAGCGGTTACGACCTCGACGCCCCGGTGGAAGACGTCCAAGTCAGCGGCACGCAAGGGCTTTTCGATGCGGTGCGCCGGGTCGCCAACCGGGACAACCTGACGCTGCGCGACGTCCGCGCCTGGTACGCCCAGGGTGTGCTGCTGCCGCAGTTCGTCGGTACGCCGACGCAGGTGGCCGATCAGATCGAGGCGTCGTTCACCGGCGGTGAGGCCGACGGGTTCATGGTGTCGTCGGCGACGACGCCGGGCACGTTCAACGATTTCGTCGACTCCGTGGTGCCGGAACTGCAACGGCGAGGGTTGTTCCGCACCGAGTACACCGGGACGACGCTGCGCGATCACCTCGGGCTGGGTGCCGTCGCGGACTCGAAGGTGGGGGCCGTGAGCGAGGAGCTGCCCGTCGCCGGCTGAGCATTCGCTCAGCATTCTCCGAAAATATCAAGTACTTGCCACCTCGGGCGAGTAGTTTGCAGGTCTATGCAAACGGTGCGCAGCTTCTGTCGGGTCTGCACTTCAGTCTGCGGAATCCTCGTCGACGTCGACGGCGATCAGGTGCTGCGCGTCCGCGGCGATCAGGATCATCCGTTCTCCCAGGGGTATACGTGCGCGAAAGGCCGTGCGCTGCCGCTGCTTCACCACCACCCGGCACGTCTGGAGAAGCCGCGGATGCGGGTCGACGGGCAATTGCAGGACACCAGCTGGGACGTGTGCCTGGATGACCTGGCGACCCGGCTGAAGGCGATCATCGACGAGCGCGGACCCCAATCAGTCGCCTTCTACTTCAGCACGATGGAAAGCGCCGGCTTCCGGATGGCCGAGGCTCTACACGCCGCGATCGGCACTCCGGCCAAGTTCAGTCCGCTCACCATCGACGGCACGGCCAAACCACTGGTCTCCGACCTCGTGGGTGGCTTCATGGGCCTCTCGGGCAGAACCGACCTCGACAACTGCGATTTCTTGATGCTCGTCGGCATCAATCCGGTGGTGTCGCACGGGCACGCGATCTCGATGCCCAACCCGACCGGCACCGTGCGTGACATCGCCAAGCGCGGGCAGGTGTGGGTAGTCGACCCGCGGCACACCGAGACCGCGCGGCTGGCCACCGGTCATCTGGCCCCACGGCCCAGCACCGACCACGCGGTACTGGCGTACCTCGTCCGCGAGATCCTGCGCGACGGCCGGAAAACCGATGTGCCCGTTCAAGGTTTGGCCGAACTGACCGCAGCCGTCGAGCCATTCACCCTCGAGCACACCGCGACGTTGTGCGACGTCGCCGAGACCGAGCTGACGACGCTCCTGGCCGCCGTGCGCAGTGCCCGATGCGTGGCTATCGAAACCGGCACCGGCGTCACCATGACCGCCGAGCGCGGCAACGTCACCCAGTGGCTGGCCTGGGTGCTGATGATCCTCACCGGCGCGATGAACCGCCCCGGCGGAACGTGGTTCCATCCCGGATTCGCTTACCAGCTCGAGGCTTTCGGTGAATTCCTGCCGGTCACTCCGATCGAGGGCGCGTTCGGCCCGGGCCCGCGGAGCCGGCCGGAAGCTCAAGCGTTCATCAACGAATGGCCCTGCGCCGTGCTGCCCGACGAGATCGCCGCAGGCAACATCCGCGCACTGATCAATGTCGGCGGCAGCCTCGTCACGTCGTTCCCCGAGACCGGCAAGCTGATCCCGGCACTGCAGCACCTCGAGGTATTCGCCACCACCGAGATCGTCAACAACGACACCACCGAATTGGCAACGCATGTGCTGCCGACCAAGGACCCGCTGGAACGACCGGACATCACCCTGCATGACATCCTCAGCTCACGAGTCTCGGTGCAGCACACCCCCGCCGTCGTGGCCCCGGTCGGCGAGCGCCGCTCGATGTGGTGGGTGTTTGCCGATCTGGGTCGACGGCTGGGCTACGACGTGGGGTCGCTCGGCGATCCCGACCGCAGCACTGACGACGACGTGCTGTCGGTCCTGCTCGCCGGCGCGCGTTGCTCGTTCGAGGACGTGGTTGCCAAGGGCTGGGCCGAGGCCCCCCGGGACTTGCCTGCGCAGTGGGTCGACGACCACATCGGCCGAATGGGTGGCTGGCGGCTGGCGCCGCCGCTGCTGGTCGATCAGCTGGCCGCACTGAAGCCGATGCCGGCGGCCCTGGTGATGGTGCCACGCCGGCAACGCAAGAAACTCAACGGACAGCTCGACTTCCTCGGCGAATCAGCCGAGATCATGATCAACCCGGACGACGGTGCCGCCGCGGGTGTCGCCGGTGGGCGGCCGGTGACGGTGCGCAGCGCCAACGGCGAATTGACCGGCGTCGCAAGGCTCGACGAGTCGATCAGGCGCGGCGTGGTGTCGATCCCGCACGGCCACCACGAGGCCAACGTCAACCGGCTCACCAGCAAGGACGACATCGACACCGTCACCGGCATGGTGCGCTACTCCGGCACTCCGGTCAGCCTGCACCCCGCCTGAGGTCCTCAGTGTTAGGGGACAAAGTCCCCAACCGATCGGGTGACGTGTTGCCCGATGCCCACGCGTCGTAGGTTTGTCGTGGGAGTAGATCATGACCGAATTCATGCGCAGCACAGACGCGTTCACCTGGTCGATGGAAGCCGATCCGCGGCTGAGATCGACGGTGGTGACGGTGATTCTTCTCGACCGGTCCCCCGACTGGGATGTTGTGCGGGAGCGTTTCGATCTGGTCAGCCGCGAGTTGCCGATGTTCCGGCAGCGGGTGGTGAACTCACCGCTGCCGGCCCCGCCGCGGTGGGAGTACGCCCCCGACTTCGACCTGGACTTTCACCTGCGCCGGGTCTCGGCGCCCGAGCCAGGAACGCTCGACGGCGTGCTCGAGATGGCCAGGGTGGCCGCGATGTCCGACTTCGACCGGGCCCGGCCGATGTGGGAAGTCACCCTGATCGACCATCTCGATGACGGCGGCGCCGCGGTGCTGTGCAAATTCCATCACGCGCTGACCGACGGTGTCGGTGGCGTTCAGATCGCGATGCGCATCTTCGATCTCGACGAGGATCCCCGAGTCATCGACGCGATACCGGCAGCGCCGGCCGTTCCCGCGCCGCAGCCCCTGGCTGGTTACCTTGACGCCCTGCGCTACAACGTAGGTCTGGTCGGCGCGGTGGTCAGCGAGTCGGCCAAGAACACTCCGCGGTTGTTGTTCAACATGATTCGAAGCCCGCTGCAGACTGCGGAGGCGGCGGGTGAACTGGCCGCGTCGGTCTACCGCACCGTTCGCCCCGTGAACAAGCCGGGCTCGCCGTTGATGACGGACCGCACGCTGGTCCGCCGGTTGGCTGTGCTCGACGTGCCGATGCCGCGGCTTCGGGAGGCCGCCCACCGAAGCGGCGGCGCGCTCAACGACGCGTTCGTCGCGGGCGTCGCCGGTGCACTGCGCCGGTATCACGACAAGCACGGTGTCGGGGTGTACGACCTGCATCTGACCATGCCGATCAGCCTGCGCACCGAGGACGACGGGGCGGGCGGCAACCGGATCACCCTGATGCGGTTCGACGTTCCGGCCGGCATCACCGATCCGGCCCGCCGGATCAAGAGCATCCACGAGTGCACCGGCCGGGTGCGTCACGAAAAGTCCATCCCCTATACGCAATTGATCGCCAGTGCGCTCAACGCGATGCCGCGCTGGTACATCGGATCGGTTCTGCGTCACGTCGATTTCCTGTGCAGCGACGTCCCGGGGGTGCCGGTCCCGGTGTATCTGGGTGGCGCGGCGGTGCGCAAGCAGTACGCCTTCGGGCCGACGGTCGGCGCGGCGGTCAATGTGACCCTGCTGACCTATGTGGACACCTGCGCGCTGGGCATTGATGTCGACGCCGGAGCCATCCCAGACTTCGAGGAGTTCTGCGACTGTCTGGCCGACAGCTTCAACGAAGTCCTGGCACTCGCCGATTGATCGGGTGTTTCATGCGCTCAGCTCGATGACGTGGGCATCCTGCACGCCCAGGTAGCGGGTCGGTGTGCAGGTCAGCACGATCACCTGCCCGTAGTCGCCGACGGTGTCGAAGACCGCGCCCATCTTGGTCAGCCGGTCGGGGTCGGTGAAGCCCAGCGCGTCGTCGATGACCACTGGTACGGAGTCTTCCTTGGCGACCAGCGCAGCACCGGCCAGCCGGGCCAGGATGCCCAGTTGTTCCTTGGCTCCGCCGGACAGTGACTCGTAGGGAACGGTGCGACCGTCCAACGTGCGGTTGCAGATTCGCAGATCACTGTCGATCTCGACCTCGAACGTCGGCCCGAAGACCGGACGCCCCAGCCGCTCGATCTCGGTGCGGAACGGTGCGACGTAGCGCTGCCGGGTGTTGTCCCGATGCCGCGCCATCACCGATCGCAGCAACTGCGCGGCCCGCGCCCGGCGAGACACCCGCGAATGCTCGGCAAAGGCATGCTCGCGGGCGATCTGGGCTGTGTCGAGGCTGCCCTGCCGCCCCTCGTTTCCGATCACGCCCAGTTCGACGGTGATGTCGTTGAGTGCCTGACTGACCTGTGCGTGCTCACGCTCCAGCTCGGTGGCGGCGGCGCTGGCCTCGGCCAACTTCGCCTGCACCGCGGCAGGGTCGGCGGCCGCGTACTGCTTGGCCAGCTCGGCTGCCGCGGAGGCGGCCTGCCGCTGCGCCTCGGCGTCCGCGGCGGCCTGGGCGGCGAGCTGCTCGTCGCCGCAGGTTGCCCGCTGTGCCGTGAGCCGTGCAGTCGCGGCGTCGAGTTCAGCACTCGCGTCGCTCAATTTGGCCCGCAGAACCGTTGCCGCCGTGCTCTTCTCGGTCAGCCGAACATTGGCGCCCGCCATCGCACGCTGGTGCAAATCGGCTTCGGCACGCGCTGTCTCGCGGGCTTCGATGGCGCTCACGAACGCCGCACGGGCCGCGCCGCCGTCGATGCCCGCGGCGAGCAGCGCCGGCGAGATCGCCTCACGCAGGGCTGCCAGCCGGGCGCGGATTTCGGTGACCCCTTCGTCCTCGCACAGCCCGGTCAGGGTCGCCGCCAGTCGATCGCGGTTGCCGGCGAGTTCCCAGCGGTGCCGCTCGAGGTTTCGCGCGCCCTCGATGTCGGTCACACCGCCCTGTCGCAGCGCCTCGGCCAGAACCTGCTGCGCTGCTTCGAGTTTCGCCTGGACCCCGGATGTGGTGGCGCCCGGATCGATCCGCACGCTGAGCACTCCGGGGAGCTCGACGCTGGTCGGTGAAGACGTCGGCGGCGCCCAGGTTTGCCCCGCGGCCAGCCGGATGGTCTGTCCCCCCACGGTCAGCTCGAGATCGGCGCCCGCGGTGAACTTCACCGTGGTGGCGGTCGCCGTGAGCTGTACCTGGATACGCTCGACCAGGGCTGCGGCCGACTCGATATCGGCCATCACCTCGGCGGTCAGCGTGATGCGGGACAGCTCGGCAGTCAGCGCCGCCAGCTGCGCTTCGATCGCTTCGATGCGGTCCAGGCGGGCGGCGAGGCGCTGCGCCTGCTCATCGGCGGCCAGCGCGTCCACCACCCGGCGAGCCTCGTCGACTGTCTCCTGGGCGGCGGCGAGGGTGGCGGTTGATTCTGCCGATGCGGCACAAGCCATTTCGACGACTTCGCGCGCGGTGTGTTCGGCTTCGATGGCGGCCGCCAGTTGCGACTGCACCTCGGCAACGGCGGCGGTGCGCGCCGCTACATCTTCGCGCAGCCGGATGCGTTCGGTCTGCGCGGCGCTCGACGCGGCGCAGGTGCCCTGTGCCGCGGTCGCGAGCAGTTCGGCTTGCCGCACCTGGTCGGCGAGCTCGGCGAGTGCGCCCGCCGCCGCCTGGGCTGCGGTCAGGCGCTCGGCGATGCTCGGGCTGCGATCGGCAAGCGCGGCCTGCTGCTGGGTGAGGTCGGCGTGCCTGCGCACTCGTTCGTCGACCTCGGCGACCGCGGCTGCGCACCGGGCCACCTCCTCGTCCGCCGCGCGCAGCTGTGCGATCGCCGCCGCCCACTCGCCCGTCGGGCGGCCCGTGGCGGTGAAGTACTTGCCGTATTCGGCATCGATGCGTTCGATCAGCAGCGGCTCGGTGCCTGACAGTGCGGCGTCGTCACCGGCCGCGAGATCCAAAGCCCGTGAGAGAGCATCACATTCGGACAGATCGACTGCGGCGGTCGAGCCGGCCTGCAGGACCCGTTGCGCGTGCCACAGGCCGGTGTCGACGGTTTCGCCGAGCATGGCCAGCACTCGCTCGTGCGCTTCGTCACCGGTGAGCTGTTCGCGGCGTGGCGCGGTGATGGTCAACTCGGTTTCGCACTTTTTGTGGAAGCGCTTGCGGTAGACGAAACGGTATGGGCCCGTGCTGATCTCGGCAAGAACCTCGGAACCAACATCGGCATGCGTTGGCTTGACCTGCTTGACGTCCTTTTTCGTCGAGCGATCCTTGGACTCCAGCAGCAGGTCGAGCGCCTCGATCATCGACGTCTTGCCGATCTCGTTGGCGCCGCACACCACGACCACGCCGTGATCGGGAAACTGGATGTCGCGGTGAGTGATTCCGCGATAGTTGGTGAGGACCAACCGGTGGAGCTTCACGCCGCGCTCCCGCCGGCCAGCCGCAGCAACAGTCCGAGCGCGCCCTGGGCGTCCTGCGCGGCTTCGTCGTCACCGGAGCGCGCGGTGTTGACCAGTTCGTCGACGGCCGCCGCGGCGAACCCGCCGATCCCCAGGTCGTCGAACTCGCCGTCGGCCGGCATCACCGCGATGCTGGTGTGCCGCTCCCAGGTGCCCAGCCAGGCGAACAGCCGGGCGTACTTGTCCAGGCAGGCGTCCAGGGCGGCGCGGTCGGTGACGGTCAGCGAGCCGGTCAACCCCAGCCGCACGACCGTGCGTTCCTTGTCGGCCAGCAGGTCGAGGTTGAGGTCCAGATCGGCGATGTCGCGGGTGTCGTCGACCTGCCGGTGCAGCGTGACGAACCGCCACCGCCCGACATGGTGGGACTCGACGGTGACCGGGTGCGCCGGGTCGGCCTCGTCGATGTCGACCAGCAGGACGTGACCGGGGTCGGCTTCGACGTCGTCGAAATTTGTCACTTCCGGTGAGCCCGAATACCAGACCCGGCGGCTGTCGCCGACGCAGGTGCGAGAGTGCTTGTCGCCCAGGGCGACATAGTGGACCGCGCCGCGCTCGACGGCCTCGGACAGCCCCGCCATCCGGATGAGCGACGGCTTACCCGGGTCGGGATCGAGGACGTCGACCCCGCCGTGGGCGACCAGAACCCGCGTCGTGCCGTCGGTGGGCAGGCCCGCCAGCACCGCGGCCACCAGGTCGGTGGTCGGCGCCTTGGTCCGCCACGGCGCGACCACCAGTTCCACGCCGGGCCGCACCTCCCACACGCCGTCGCGGTCCAACACGATCACGTTGTCCGGGCATTCGGCCCGGAACAGCGCACTGGTATAGACCGACGAGGCGTCGAGGGGATCGTGGTTGCCGGGCAGTAGATACACCGGAACACCGATGGCGCGCATGGTTTCCAGCGACTGGCTGATGACCTTCGGTGCGAGCTGGTTGTGCTCGAACACATCGCCGGCCACGACAACGAACTCCGCCCCGGTCTGCTTCGCCAAGGCCCCGAGACCGGCCACCGCGTCGCGTCGGGCCGCTGAGTACCGCGGCTGGGCTTCACCTTCCAGGAAGTGCCGCGTCATGCCGAGTTGCCAGTCGGCGGTGTGCAGAAAACGCATGCGCGGCTCCCTCCTTCAGTGTCTGCTCGATGGGCGTTGCGGCGAGTGTAGGGCGCGCCGCCGACAAGTCCGCGGACCTCGTCCGGCATGTACCGAAACCGTTTAGCCTTACCGGCGTGACTGCAGGACAACGCACCCTGATACTCATGCGCCACGCCAAATCCGACTACCCCGACGGCGTGGCCGACCACGACCGGCCGCTGGCCTCCCGCGGGATTCGCGAAGCCGGACTGGCAGGCGAGTGGTTGCGGGTCAACGTGCCATCGATTGAGTTGGTGCTGTGTTCCTCGGCGACGCGCACCCGCCAAACTCTGGATTACACCGCGATCGACGCGCCGGTGAACTACTCCGAGCGGCTCTACGGCGCCACCCCGGGGACGATGCTCGCCGAGATCAACCAGGTGCCCGACGATGTCGCGACGGTGATGGTCGTCGGCCACGAGCCGACGATGAGTCAGCTGTCCCTTGGTCTGGCCGATCCGGACCGCTCCGATCCCGAGGCGGCCGACCAAATCTCGATCAAATACCCGACTTCGGCGATCGCGGTGTTGAACGTGCCCGGCAGTTGGGCAGCGCTCGAACTCGGCGGCGCCGAGCTGGCGCTATTCCACGTGCCGCGCTAGGAATTCGTGGCGAGCGTCAGCTCCATCAACTTGATGGCCTGACCACACGCATCGATGCCCGGGGCCTGCGGGTTGACCCACCACCCGACGACACCGGCGGCATCGCTGGCCACGCCGCAGCCACCGTTGGGGTCGCTGGTCCGCATCACGATCGACGGCACACCGGCGATCGACCGGTTCTCGATCTGATACTTGAGGAACTGGCCGACCGACCGCTCGTTGTCCAGGCTGCCCTGCTCATACCAGAACCGGGTGATGTCCACCAGGCCGGCGGGGTTGGCGGCCTGCCACCGGCAGACGGCGCCGACGAACGTGCTCTGGATATCGAGCGGATCGGCACCCACCGTCTTGGCCAGGATGTCGGTGGTGAGGACGTCGCACTCCTTGAGCAGGTTCGGGTACTGCTGCGCGGAGTTGTCGTTGCGCGGCACGTTGCCCGAACCCGACTTCGCCGCGGTTCCGTCGACCGTCTTGGCGCACCCGCTGACCATGACGAGCGCACCGAGCACGGCCGCCACCGCGGTCCCGACGCAGCGGGCGCTCATTTGGAATTCACGATCGATTGCCGGGTCAGTTCCTTGGCCACGTCGCACGCCGGCGGGAAGGGCTTCTCCGCGAAGCTGACGGACCATTCGATGAAGTCGTCGTTGAACTGGATGCCGACCTCGCACAGGTTGTCCCCCAGAGTCGGATCGGTGCCGACGGCGATGAACCCGCTGTGGCCCTCGATGTTGATGTCCTCGACGCTGGTGCGCGACAGCTCCTCGGTCTTGCGTTCACGCCCGATCGGGCTGCCGCGATACCAGGTGAACGAGAAGTGCGGCCCCAGGATGCCGCCGCCGGCCAGCCACTGACAGCCGACCGAGTTCTTCGCCGTGTTCACCAGGCCGGTCACCCGGGTCTGCTCGGCCATCGTCTGGTCGGTGATACCGCCGCACTCCGGGAACATCGGCCCGTGCTTGGCGTTGGCTGACTGGGTCGCGGGCGGCTGCGAGCCTTGTGGCTGGCTGGGGCCGCTGCTGCCGTTGTTCGAGCATGCGCCGATAGAGGCCGCGAGGGCTACCGCCCCGGCAGCCAGCGCGAGTTTGCGCGTCGCCGTCATGCGCACCTGCTGCGAGTCACAGCATGCACTGTAGCGGCAGGCCCCTCACTCAACCACCGACAGGCCGCTTGACCAGCCGCTTTGTCCCGATTCACAGTTGTTGCATCCGGCACGGTGCAACAACGTGGTTGTGGCGGTATGCAACAGTAGCGAGATGCTTTTGGCGCTGCTGAGACACTATGTCCGGCCGTACCGGAGGCTGGTCGCAGCGGTGATGGCGCTGCAGACCGTCAGCACGCTGGCCTCCCTGTATCTCCCGACAGTGAACGCGGCGATCATCGACGACGGCGTAGCCAAGGGCGACACGGGGTTGATCGCTGAACTCGGTCTGGTGATGCTGGCCGTCACCGGGCTCCAGGTGGTGTGCGCGGTCGGCGCGGTCTACTTCGGTTCCCGCACCGGCATGGGCTTCGGTCGCGACCTGCGGTCGGCGATGTTCCACCACGTCACCACGTTCTCGGAGCGGGAGACCGCGCGGTTCGGGGCGCCGTCGCTGCTGACCCGGACCACCAACGACGTCCAGCAGATCCAGGTGCTCATCCAGATGACCACCACGATCCTGGTGACCGCGCCCATCATGTGCGTCGGCGGCATCATCATGGCGATCCACCAGGACGCCGGACTGTCCTGGCTGCTGCTGGTCAGCGTTCCGGTCCTGGCGCTGTCGAATTTCTGGATCGTGTCCCGGATGTTGCCGATCTTCCGGAGCATGCAACGGCTCATCGACGGCATCAACCGGGTGATGCGCGAACAGCTCTCCGGTATCCGGGTGATCCGGGCCTTCGCCCGCGAACCTTTCGAGCGGGACCGGTTCGCGGTCGCCAACGCGGCGGTGTCCGATACCGCACTGGCCGCCGGCCGGTGGCAGGCCCTGATGCTGCCGGTGACGACGTTGACCATCAACATCTCCAGCGTCGCCCTGATCTGGTTCGGCGGCCTGCGCATCGACTCCGGGCACATGCAGGTCGGCTCGCTGATCGCGTTCCTGTCCTACTTCATGCAGATCCTGATGGCCGTGTTGATGGCCACGCTGATCCTGGTGATGCTGCCCCGGGCCTCGGTCTGCGCGGAACGGATCACCGAGGTGCTGAACACCGAACCCGCGATCGGCGCCCCGGCATCGCCCCGGCTGCCCGACGGCGGAATCCGCGGTGCGGTCGAGCTGGACAAGGCGACGTTCTGCTATCCGGGTGCGGAGCGCCCTGTGCTAGAGGATGTTTCGCTGACTGCGCGGCCCGGGTCCACGACGGCGATCGTCGGCAGTACCGGATCCGGCAAGTCGACCCTGATATCGCTGATCTGCCGGCTCTACGACGTGACCGACGGTGCGATCCGGGTGGACGGCATCGACGTACGCGACTACGACCCCGAGAGCCTCTGGGCCACACTGGGTCTGGTTCCTCAGCGTGGATACCTGTTCTCCGGCACCATCGCCGACAATCTGCGGTACGGCAACGCGGAGGCCACTGAGGACGAGATGTGGTGGGCACTGCGGGTCGCCGCCGCCGACGACTTCGTCCTGGCCCATCCCGAGGGCTTGAACATGCGGGTTGCGCAGGGCGGCATCAATTTCTCCGGCGGCCAACGTCAACGGCTGGCGATCGCGCGTGCGGTGATCCGGCGCCCCGCGATCTATCTGTTCGACGATGCGTTCTCCGCCCTCGACGTGCACACCGACGCCCGGGTTCGCTCCGCGCTGCGCGAGGCATCAGCCGATGCCACGGTCATCATCGTCTCGCAGCGCATTTCAACCGTCATGCAGGCCGACACCATCGTGATGATGGACGGGGGGCGGGTGGTCGGGACCGGTACCCACGACGCGCTGCTGGCCGACTGCGAGACCTATGCGCAGTTCGCCGACTCCCAGTCGATGGGCTTGCGGGTCGGGGGTGGACGATGACCGGGCCCGCGGCGTTCCGGGGTGGCGGAATGCGCGCGCTGACCCAAGACCCGCGACAGGCCCGCTCCCGGGACTTCAAGGGTTCCGCACTGCGGCTGCTGCGGCGGCTGACCCCGCACCGATGGCCCACCGCGGCCGTCATCGGATTGTCCATCGGCGGCATCGCGCTGGGGGTCATCGGTCCGCGCATCCTCGGCCACGCCACCGACCTGTTGTTCAACGGTGTGATCGGCCGCCAACTCCCGGCCGGCATCACCAAGGAGCAGGCCGTGGCCGCCGCCCGTGCGCGCGGTGACACCACGTTCGCCGACCTGCTGTCCGGTACCAACGTGGTGCCGGGCCGAGGGGTCGACTTCCCCGCGGTAGGCCACACGCTGTTACTGGCACTGGTGCTGTATGTCGTTGCCGCCCTGCTGGTCTGGGCGCAGGCACGGCTACTCAACGTGATCGTGCAACGCACGATCACGGCATTGCGTGCCGATGTCGAGGCCAAGATCCATCGCTTGCCGTTGTCCTACTTCGATTCCCGGCAGCGCGGCGAATTGTTGAGCCGGGTGACCAACGATGTCGACAACATTCAGACTTCGGTGTCGGTGACGATCAGCCAGCTGTTGACGTCGGTGCTGACGGTGCTCGCGGTGCTCGCGGTGATGCTCAGCATTTCCCCCCTACTGGCGCTGATCACCGTGGTCACGGTTCCGTTGTCGCTGTGGGTGACCCGCGTGATCGCGCGTCGCTCGCAGAAGATGTTCATCGCCCAGTGGACCAACACCGGCCGGCTGAATGCCCACATCGAGGAGACCTACAGCGGCTTCACCGTGGTCAAGACCTTCGGGCACCGGGCCGCCGCCCAGGAAAAGTTTCGTGACTTCAACGCCGACGTCTATCACGCCAGCTTCGGCGCGCAGTTCTTCTCCGGCCTGGTCTCGCCGGCCACGACTTTCATCGGGAACCTGAGCTACGTCGCGGTCGCCGTGGTCGGTGGCTATCAGGTGGCCACCGGGCAGATCACCCTGGGCAGCATCCAGGCGTTCATCCAGTACGTCCGCCAGTTCAACCAGCCGCTGACCCAGGTTGCCGGCATGTACAACACGCTGCAATCCGGGGTGGCCAGCGCTGAGCGGGTGTTCGACTTCCTCGACGAGCCCGAGGAATCTTCGGACTCGCCAATCGCCCTGCCCGGCAACGGCAGCGGGCGTGTCGAATTCGAGAACGTGTCGTTCAGTTATCACCCCGGCACCCCGGTGATCGAGGATTTGTCGCTGATCGCCGAACCGGGCAGCACGGTGGCGATCGTGGGTCCGACCGGGGCCGGCAAGACCACGCTGGTCAATCTTCTGATGCGGTTCTATGACGTCGACGCCGGACGAATCCTGCTCGACGGCGCGGACATCCGAGATGTGAGCCGCGAATCGCTGCGCTCACGGATCGGCATGGTGCTGCAGGACACCTGGCTCTTCGGCGGCACGATCGCCGAGAACATCGCCTACGGTAAGCCCGGCGCGACCGAGGACGAAGTGCACGAGGCGGCGCGGGCCGCCTACGTGGACCGGTTCGTCCACTCGCTGCCCAATGGATACGACACCCGGGTCAGCGACGACGGCGGCAATATCAGTGCCGGCGAGAAGCAACTGATCACCATCGCCCGGGCCTTCCTGGCCCGTCCGCAGTTGTTGATTTTGGATGAGGCCACCAGTTCAGTGGACACCCGGACCGAATTGCTGATCCAGCACGCGATGACCAAATTGCGCCGGGAGCGCACGAGTTTCATCATCGCCCACCGACTCTCGACGATCCGTGACGCCGACCGCATCCTGGTCATGGAGGCCGGCCGGATCGTCGAAACGGGAAGTCACACCGAGCTTCTCGCACGCCGCGGCGCCTACTACGCGATGACGCAGGCCTAGTGTCGCGGTGACCGCTTGGGACCTGCGACCGTGTGCCGGGCCGAACCGGACCGGACCTGCGGTCGATCGGCCGCCGACTTGGCGGGCGTGGCCCCGGGCGCTTTGACTGCAGCGGGCTTCTTGGCGGCCGGCGCCGGAGGCGGCGTGCTAAAACCCAAATCGGTGAGCGCGGCCCGTACCCCGCTCTGCGCCGCCGACGACAGGTCGAAAGCTAAGTCAGACGGGTTGATCTTCGGGAACAGGCCGAATTTCGCGGGCTCACCGTAGGGAGTAGTGCGGTCGTAGCCGAGTTCGACGAGAACGCGCAGTGTCGGCTCGACGAGGTCGGCGATCGGCTTTGTCACCGCGCTCAATCCGGTCTTGTCCCCGAACGTCCGAAGCGGTACCACCAAGGGCAGCTGCTTGGCGGGAATCATGATGTATTCGGTGTCGCCGTAGGTCTGCTGATTGGTTGGGTTGGAACTGGCGTCGTTCAATTCAGCACTCGTGTATTCGATCGGGCCGGTGATGTAGCTGCTGTGTATGGCCGCACCCGCAATGAGGTTCAGCATCGCGAACGGGTTCATCGGATAGCGGGGAAAGTCCGCGATCCCGTCATATTGGCAGACGATGTCGATCGTTTTGATGCCGGTGTCCGTCGGCGTGGCACCGTAACCGTTGAGATTCACAAAGGGAATCGAGAACGGTGCGATCCGTTGCAGGAGTCCGCCATTGGGCCGGTCCGGGTTCGCCACCAGGACGAAGGTGAGTCGGCTCTTCTCCTCGTCGGACAGATCGGCGAGATTTCGCTTTTCCAGCGTGAGGATCGTCGAACTCTGCGAGTCACCGAAGACGACAACGGGGTCCGACCCGGCGCTCAACTTCTGGAGTAGAGCGGCGTCGACGATGGTGACGCCCTGCTCAATCGACTGACCGATGGTCATGTCCTGCCAACCCGACAATGGCCAGAACTGCTCCGGTGTCACGAGAGGCTCGACGTCGCAAGATTCCTTCCCGCACAACGTCGTCGGCTTGACGAAGTTCTCCATCGCGCCGTGGACGTATCTCGGGGCGCCCGAGTCGGGTGTGAACGTCGTGCCGAGGATGATCGCCGTCGCCGCGTGCACCGCAGGCGCCGCGAGAGCGGTGATCAATGCGAGCGCGGCCGCTGCGAGACCGGCGACGACCGCCGAAGTCGTTGTGCGGACACCAATACAGAACCTGGACACGTGAGCCCCTCCCCCGAAGCATCTCCCACAGGGAACTATCTCGGGGGTCGGGACCTACGCGGTCAGTAGTGGACTACTGCACTTGGTCGCTGCCACTACGGATCAACGGATCCGCGTGTTACAGCCCGGGGCCTTCCGCACGCAGGTCGTCCACCTGAGCCATGGCCGACCGCAGCTTCGCCAGCCATTCCTCGGCATGCTCACCTACCAGTCGCACGCTCCAGGCCAGTGCATCCGAGCGCGACCGGGCGACGCCGGCATCGACCAAGGTGTCGAGTACCTGGCGTTCGGGTTGCTTCAGACGGGTCATCACCGGAACGGCGATGTGGGTGAACAGGATTCGCTCATTCCCTACTTCGACACCCCAGGACACCTTGCGGCCGTACTTGTCCTGGGCCTCTTCGGCGATCCGGATGCGCTCGGATCGGGTATCTTCGCGGAACCGCGAGGCTCGGCCCGCGGCGCGCGCTTCACTGTCGGGTTTGTCGGCAGCCTCGGGCAGCCGCCCGATGACGGTGATCTCTTCACGGTCGACGATCACCGTCGGGTCTGCGGCGAACCATCCGTCGGGAAGACGTCCGGCGAACCACTCGCCGGCGTCGGTGGCATCGGGCTGGTCGGCCTGCTGCCAACCGCCGGGGCGGCCAGGCCGCCGATGTGTGTGTTGGTGCTTCATGAATTACATGATTACACCGTTACACCGTTTGCGCGACAGCTTCGCTCCCAGCGAACAGTCGCAGCTCAGAGGCTGTTGGTGTTACTCGGCCCGGCGCGCCCGGAACAGTTTGACCTCATCTTGAATGCCCTTGAGACGACGTGCCCTGGCGAACGACCAGCTGAACGACGGGTCCTCCCCGATCTCGTCCCGGGCGGCTTCGGACACCAGGACCGATCCGGGCCGGGACACCGAGGTGACGCGGCTGGCCAGGTTCACCGGGCTGCCGAACCAATCCCCCGCGCGGCTCACCGCCGGTCCGTAGGACAGGCCCACACGCAACTGCGGCAGCGCCTCATCCGCCTCGGTCGCCTCGACGAGGCTCAACATCGCATCGAGCAATGCCGCCGTATCCGTCGACACCATCATCACCGCGTCCCCGATCGTCTTGACGAACCGCACTGGCGGTACCGCCACATTGCGGGCCGCGTCGGCGAGGCGGTTGGCGAGTTGCTCGAGTTCCTCGGGCGGCACCATTTCGCCCAGCCGGGTGAAGCCCACGAGGTCGGCGAAGGCGATTGCGACCTGTCGGGCGCCGGGAAGCGATGCGCCGACGGCACGTTCGTTGGCATTGATGGCCTCGGTCTCCATGGCGTGGCGCAACTGCAGCATCAGCATGTCCTGGACCATCGGTCCGATCAACGGTTCGGCGGCGCTGACCAACACCTGAGCACTCTTGGCCATCTCGAGTTCAGTGGTGCCCGGGTGCTGCATCGTCGCGGCCACCGCGGTGTAGCGCATCGCCTCCGCTGCGTGCGAAAGTCCTTCTGCGAGAACGCGAACCACGGTCAACAGCCGATCCGGATCGAATCCCAAGTCGAGAAAGCGCTTGATGTGCACGGCCGACTCGGCATCGGGTTTGAGGAACACCGCCGCGTCGGGATCGTCGACCGTCGACAGTCCGCTGGCACGCTGGAATCGCCTGAGCTGGTCGAGATCCAGACCGGTCTGCTCACTGATCTGCCGGGCTGACAGCCGGGTCCCGTCATCACCGAAGATCCGGCGACCGGGCAGCAGCATCGGCGCGACGGCTCCCCGGATCTCCTCGACGGTGATGCCCTGCTCCACCAACCACGGAATCAACTCAGCCCGTTGGCTTCGGGCATCGCCCGTGAGCCCGTCGAGCAGCCCGGCGGCCTCCGGGTCGACAGCTTCGGTCACCGACACAACGTATACCGTCGATCCTGATGTCACGGTCCCCGCTCCTCGAGGGGTTGCCGCCGATCGGCTCGTCCGACGCCCGGCTGCTGATCCTCGGCAACATGCCCAGTGTGCTGTCGCTGGCCAGTGGGCACTACTACGGGAACCCGCGAAATGCGTTCTGGCGCATCATCGCCGACCTGTTCGGTGGTGAGCCGGACGCCCCCTACGAGCAGCGGACCGAAGTGCTGAAGCGCCACGGTATCGCCGTCTGGGACGTGCTGAAGCACTGCCGCCGCGTCGGCAGCCTGGACTCGGCGGTCGAGCCTGACAGTATGGTGGCCAACGACTTCGGCACGTTCTTCGCCGCCCAGCGACGTATCGAGCGGGTGTACTTCAACGGTGCGGCCGCCGAACGCAACTTCACCCGACTCGTCCACCTCGACCTGCCGGTCGTGTTTCGTCGTCTGCCGTCGACCAGCCCCGCGCAAACCATGCGTTTCGCCGACAAACTGGCGGCCTGGAGTGCGGCGCTGGCAGAGGCTCGATAAGGCTCCGACGAGGCTGCGGGTCTGCCTATCCTCGTCGAGTGGCGGTCGACATCACGGCGTGCCGAACATGTGGTGCGCAGCCGCGCGAGGGCGCACGATTCTGTGACTCTTGCGGCGCGTCGCTGGCCTACAGCGACATACCGGCGGAGTACAAGCAGGTCACCGTGCTGATCGCCGACGTAGTGCGGTCGATGGATCTCGCCGCCGCGCTCGGCGCGGAGCGGTTGCGGGAGATCATGACCGCTCTGGTCACCCGCGCCACCGTGGTGATGACCCGCTACGGCGGCACCGTCGACAAATTCACCGGTGACGGCATCATGGCGATTTTCGGGGCGCCAGTCGCCCTCGAAGACCACGCGTTCCGTGCGTGCCTGGCGGCGCTGGATCTGCAGAAGGAAGCCGGCGAGCTGGCCGCGGTCATCCAGAAACTCGACGGTCAGCACTTCATGCTGCGCGTCGGCTTGAACTCCGGTCAGGTCATCACCGGCGACATCACGTCGAGCCCGACGAGTTGGACCGCGATCGGCGAACAGGTCGGGCTGGCTCAACGAATGGAGTCGGTGGCACCGCCCGGCGGGGTGATGCTCAGTGACTCCACGGCCCGCCTCGTCGAGGGCACCGTCGAACTGGGTGAGACGGAACTGGTTCACGTCAAGGGTGCCCGAGAACCCAAACCGGCGCGACGCCTGTTGGGGACGTCGGTCGGCCTGCGGCGCCGGCGGACCACCGAGACCACGTTGGTCGGCCGCACGTGGGAGTTGGCCAGTATCGCGGGCATGCTCGATGAAGCCATCGGCGGAGCCGGCTGCGTCGTGGGCCTGGTGGGTCCGGCCGGAATCGGCAAGAGCCGCATTGTTCGGGAGATCACCGCGCAGGCGGATGCGCGCGATGTTGACGTGTTCACCGCCTACTGCGAATCGCACACCAGCGACCTGCCCTTCCACGCGGCCGCCGCCCTGCTGACTGCCAGCTTGGACATCGCCGGGTTGGACAAGGCGACGGCCAGGGCGAAGGTGCGTGATCGGGTTGTCGCCGAGGCCGATGACCTGTTGCTCATCGACGACCTTCTCGGGATCGCCGACCCCGGCGTCGAGCCGCCGGCGATCGAGGCCGACGCCCGACGGCGCCGCTTGACCGGGCTCCTGGATATCGCGCTGATGACCCGGCACCGGCCGACGGTGTTCGTGGTCGAGGATGCGCACTGGATCGACGGGCCGAGTGAGGTGATATTGACCAGCCTTCTCGACGTGGCCCCGCAGACACCGACGGTCGTGCTGGTGACGTACCGGCCGGAGTACCGGGGCGCGCTGGCCAATGCGCAGGGCGCTCAGACGATCACCCTTCGGCCATTGAGCAATACACAGACCGCAACACTGATCGGCGAACTGCTGGGGCGGGACGCCTCAGTTCAGGGTCTCGTCGAGCACATCGCCGATCGCGCTGCGGGCAATCCGTTCTTCGCCGAGGAGATCGTCCGTGATCTCGTCGAACGCGGTGTGCTGACTGGAGTTCGGGCCAAGTACACCTGCGGCGTCAACCTCGCCGATATCCGCGTCCCGGCGACTCTGCAGGCCGCCATCGCCGCGCGCATCGACCGTCTCGGGCCTGCCGCCAAACGCACGCTGTCGGCGGCGTCGGTGATCGGTTCCCGCTTCAGTCCGGATCTTCTCGAGAGCTTGGGCGTCACACCATCTCTCGATGAGTTGATCGATGCCGAACTCGTGACCCGCGTGCAGTTCACCTCGCAACACGATTACGCGTTCCGGCACCCCCTGATTCGCACTGTTGCGTACGAGTCGCAGCTCAAGTCCAACCGCACCGAGTTGCACCGGCGGCTCGCCGGGATCATCCAGTCGCAAAGCTGCGGCGACGACAAGGCCGCCGCGATCGCCGAGCACTTCGAGGCGGCGGGCGACCTGCGCACCGCATTCGACTGGCACATGCGGGCCGGCCAGTGGCTGACCAACCGCGGTATCGCCGCGGCCCGCACCAGTTGGGAACGTGCCAAACAGGTGGCCGACAGACTTCCACCCGGCGAGCGCGATCTGCTGTCCCTGCGGATTGCACCCCGGACACTGTTGTGCGCCAGCGCCTATCGCGGTGGCGGCCGAGTCGATGACACCGGATTCGATGAGCTTCGCGGTCTCTGCGAACAAGCCGGTGACAAGAGGTCGCTCGCAATCGCGATGGCCGGCCTGCCGGTATCGATGAATCTGCTCAATCGAATTCGTGAGGCCGCCGTGATCGCCACCGAACAGGAAGAGCTCGTCGAGTCGATCGGTGATCCCCTCCTGACGGTCGGACTGTTGCACGGCGTGATCTCCACCAGGCTGCACGCCGGTGAGGCGGTCGCGGCGATGAGGACCGCACAGCGCGTGATCGACGAGGCCGCCGGCGATACGACAATGGGTGAACTGCTGATCGGGTCCCCGCTCGCCCAAGCGACGATGCTCCGCGGAGTCGCTCGGTGCGTCCTCGGCCGCCCCGGATGGCGCGAAGACCTCAACGAAGCGGTTACCCTGGCGAGCGGATCCGATCCGGTCACCCGGGTAATCGTCGTTTCCTATCCGTCCGGAATGCTGTTTCTCAATGGCGTGTTCGTCGCCGACGACGAATACTTCGGTGCGGTGCACGAGGCGTTCAGCACTGCCGAACAGTCGGGCGACGACTTCACGCTCGGCATGGCCGGGTTCGCCTACGGCGCAGCATCAATGGCCCGCGATGACATCGACCCGGCGATCGGCGCGCAGGTGCTGGACGAGGTTCTCGAACTGGGCGTGCAGGTACAGAACCTTTTCGGGGCGATCCCGCCGGGTATCGCGCTGGCGGCGTACCGCGCGAGATTTGGCAACCTCGACGCCGCGATTCGGATGTCGCGGACAGTGGTTGACGACACCTTCGATAGTGGTGACATGATCCTGCGCGGCCCCGCGACGTTGACACTGGTCGAAGCGCTGCTGCAGCGCGGCGCCGAAGACGATGTGCGCCAAGCACGTTCGGCGATCGATCGGCTTGCCGCGGTGCCAACCGATCCTGGCTTCGTATTGTTCGACCTACCACTGCTGCGGATGCGCGCTCTAATCGCCCAGTCAGACGGTGACGGCGCCGGCTATCGCGACTTCCGCGACCGGTATCGGGCAAGGGCGAACGCGCTTGATTTTCAAGGTCATATGGCGCTTGCCGACGCCATGCCCTAGGACACCGGCGGCCGCCGGTTCGCCCACGGGCGAGCGATCTCGATCTGGTGGCTCAGCGACAGCAGCGTGGCCTCGTCGGAGGGCCGGCCCACGAGCTGCAACGACATCGGCACCCCTTCGTTGTCCAGACCCCACGGCACGACCGCGGCAGGCTGGCCCGTCGCGTTGAAAACGGCCTGGAACGGCACCCGCCGCGACACCATGGCCAGCGTCGTCAGCCCGCCACGGTGCTGGTACTGCCCGATTTTCGACGGACCCGTCGCCGTGCCGGGCGTGATCAACACGTCGACGTGATCGAAAATCGACTGCACCCGCGCCGCCAAAGCCGGCTCCGCGGCCCGGATCCGGGCGATCTGCGCATCCGAGATCATCCGACCCAGCCGGGTGATGCCCTTGGTCCTGGGCTCCAACCGCTCCCGATGCGGTAGCGCGGCGGCGTCGTCGTACGCGCCGCGCCACATCCGGGGCAGCACATGGCCGTAGGCTGCCCACGCCGGATAGTCGGGGTTGCGCCAGATCACCTCGTGCCCGAGGTCACGCAACAACGTTTCGGCATCGTCGAGCGCTTTCTGCTGGGACAGGCCGACCCGCCCCATCATCAGCGGGGGAAGCTTGGAGCTCAAGGCAATTCGCAGCCGGCCCGGCTCGCGGCTCGCGGCGGCGACGAACCCGCCTGACGGGCCGGGCAGCTGCGTCGTCGCATCGAGGAACAGTGCGGCGTCCTCGACCGTGCGCGTCATCGGACCGTTGACCGACAGACCGCACCACGCGTCGTCGTGCGGTGCGATCGGCACCCGGTCCCGCTGCGGCTTGAGCCCGAACAACCCGCACCAGGTGGACGGAATGCGGATGGACCCCGCCCCATCGGACCCCAATGCCATCGGGGCCAGACCAGCGGCCACCGCAGCCCCGCTGCCGCCGCTACTCCCGCCGGGAGTGCGTTCCAGGTCCCAGGGGTTGTGCGTGGCGCCGAACGCCACGGTCTCGGTAAACGACCACAGCATCAACTCGGGAACGGCGGTCTTGCCCAGGATCACCGCGCCGGCCTCACGCAGCCGTCGCACCACCTCGGCGTCCGCCGTCGGCGCCAGTCCGTAGGCGCTGCTGCCGTAGCAGGTGAATTCGTCGGCGACGTCGACGTCGTCCTTGATGGCGATCGGAACCCCGAGCAGTGGCCGCCGTTCGCCGGCGTCGAGCAACTCTTGTGCGGCTGCGGCCTCCCGCCGCGCAGTCTCGGCGAGCACCACGCGGTAGGCGCGCAGTTCCCGATCGACGCGGGCGATCCGGTCCAGGTACAACTCCAACAGGGCGGGTGCGGTGATGGTGCCGTTGACGAGCATGCGGGCCTGCTCGGCAGCACCGGCGAAGGCAATGTCGGTGGAGTCCATCTCCCGCAGCCTAACCCCGACCGCTACGGTGGCGAGATGGCATGCGTGTTCTGCGAGATCGTCGCCGGTACGGCGCCAGCCATCCGCGTTTACGAAGACGACGATTTTCTCGGCATTCTCGACATCAGGCCGTTCACCCGGGGCCACACGCTGGTGGTGCCCAAGCGGCACAGCGTCGATCTGACCGACACGCCGGCCGACACTCTCGCCGGGATGCTCGCCGTCGGGCAGCGGATCGCACAGGCGACGCGCGCGTCGCAGCTCGGGGCGACCGGAAACAACATCGCCATCAACGACGGTAAGTCGGCCATGCAGACGGTGTTCCACATTCATCTGCACGTGATTCCGCGGCGCGATGGCGACAAGTTGTCGTTCGCCAAAGGCATGCTGCTGCGCCGCGATCCGGACCGCGAAGGCACCGGACGGATATTGCGCGAAGCCCTGTCCCAGCTCGACACAACCGGATGAGAGTGCCATGACCTCGTTGAGCAACCGGGCTCTGATGCTTTTCGTCAAGGGGCACGACACGTTGTACCGGCGCACCCACGGCTGGATTGGGCACCGGATACCCGGGGCACCCCCGTCGTTGATGCTGCACACGGTGGGAGCGAAAACCGGTCAGCCACGGTCGATTCTGCTCGCCTACTACCGCGACGGTGACGACTACCTCGTCGTCGCATCCAATGGCGGGGCGGACCGCAACCCGGCCTGGTACCACAATCTGCGCGCGCGGCCGAAGGTCGAAATCAACCTCGGCAGAAAGCGTTTGGCGGTCACCGCACACATCCTGCTGCCGGACGACCCGGACTACGCGCGGCTATGGCAGATCTGCGACGCGAAGAACGGCGGCCGCTACAGCTCTTACCAGAAGGGCACCACGCGGCCGATTCCGGTCGTACGCCTGACTCCCTGAGCGCGAAAGCTGTTGCGCTAGAACAGCTCTTTGGCCAGCAGCTCCAGCGTCGCCTCGCGGCCCGGTGCGGTCGCCGGGTCGGTGCCGCGATGCGCCGACGCGACCGGGTTGACCATCACCTCGTCGACGTCGAATTCCTCGGCCACCGCACGAATCTGATCGGCGGCCTCCGCCGGTGCGCCCATGACGGCCTTGGCACGCCCGGCCGCGATCACGGCTTCGGCTTGCGGGTGCATGGTGATCGCCGCCGCGTCCTCGACCAGATCCAGCGGGCCGAGCGGCTGGCCGGTGCGCAGCCGGGCCATCATCTGCAGGTTCGGCAGCAGCAGCGCCTCGGCCTCGGACCGCGTCGGCGCGACCACCGCGTTCACCGTCATGAACGTGACGGGCTCCGCGGCCACCGCACTCGGCCGGAACTCCGCCCGGTACGTCGCCAACGCCTCGACGGTGCCCTGCCCGGCGAAGTGGTGGGCGAACACGTACGGCAGACCCTTGGCGGCCGCCAGATGCGCGGAATACATCGACGAGCCCAGCAACCACAGCCGCGGCTCCTTCACCGCCGCCGGTGTGGCCTTGAGGATGTAGTCCTGGTTGCGGATCGGAATCCGCACCCCGTGCGCACTCATCAGCGCCGCGACGTCGTCCAGGTATTGCGGGAAGTTCTCGATATCCGAATCGTCGCGGGTGCCACGCAACATGTACGACGTCACCGGATCCGAGCCCGGCGCCCGTCCGATCCCCAGATCGATGCGCCCCGGCGCGGCGGCCTCCAGTAACGCGAACTGCTCCGCGACGGCCAGCGGCGCGTGGTTGGGCAACATCACGCCACCCGAACCGAGCCGCAGCTGGGTGGTCTGGGCGGCCAGGTAGGCGAGCACCACCGGCGGGCTGGTCGCCGCCACGGCAGGCATGTTGTGGTGTTCGGCCACCCAGTAGCGGGTGAATCCCAGGCGGTCGGCGGTCTGGGCCAGCCGCACGGTCGCCGCCAGCGCATCGGAGGTGCTCTGGTCGGTGCGTACCGGGACGAGGTCGAGGACAGAAAGCCGCATAGTCACCTCAACGATACGAGTGTGCGCATGCTTCCCCTCACCGGAGGGCAGGAGCGAAGCGACCCGGGAATTGGGTCAGCGCAGTCCGGCGCGTGCGGCGGCGTCGGTGAAGATGTCGTCGAGCATGGCCGGGGTGAGCCGCCCGGTGAACATGTTCTGCTGGCTCGGGTGGTAGCAGCCCAGCAGTTGTTTGCCCGACGGGAGGTCGACGACGACCCCGTGGCCGAACTTCGGTTTGGCCAGCGCAGGCAGATCATCAGCCAGCAGCCGTAGCGCCGCCTGCCAGCCGAACCCGCCCAGGGTGACGATCACCCGAACCGACGGGGCGATCAGCCGCCACTCGGCGGTCAGCCACGGCTCACACGTCGACCGCTCGTCGGGCGCGGGCTTGTTGGCCGGCGGCGCGCACCGCACGGCAGCGATCACCCGAATGTGCTTGGTGGACAGGCCGTCTGCTGCGTCGACGCTGGTCGGCTGGTTCACCAGCCCGGCACGGTGCAGCGCGGCGAACAGTTGGTCGCCCGAGCGGTCACCGGTGAAGACCCGTCCTGTCCGATTGCCGCCTTGAGCGGCCGGGGCCAAGCCCAGCACCAGGATCTTCGGCCGCGCCGCGCCCCACCCGGTGATCGGCCTGCCCCAATACGGCTCCGCAGCGAACGAGCGACGTTTGGTGACCGCCACCTCTTCCCGCCAATCGACCAGCCGCGGGCACGCCCGGCACACGCTGACCAGGGCGTCCACGGTGGCGATATCGCCCGCCGTCGCGGCCAGAGCGGCCACCTGGGCGGCGTCGTCGGCCACCGGGGTTTCCGGCACCGCGGGGTCGCCGGGCCAGCCGGTGCCCGGCGGGACGGGCGAATCGAACAACACCCCGGTACGCGGATGCGGAAGGAGGGTCACCGGTCCACTCTGCCTGCGTCCTGGGCGGCGTGCGAGAAATTAAGCTCTGCCGGTGGCCACCACGCGCGTGCCCGCGCTGTTGATCCTGTCCTCGGCCTTCCTGGCCGCGGGCGCCAACGGCATCTCCATGGTCGCCTTCCCCTGGCTGGTGCTGCAGCGCACCGGAAACGCAGTGGACGCCTCGATCGTCGCGGGTGCGGCGACCCTGCCTCTGCTGTTCGCCACCCTCATCGCCGGGACCGCAGTCGACTTCGTCGGCCGACGCCGGGTCGCGATGCTCTCCGACGCGCTGTCGGCCACCGCGGTCGCCGCGATCCCGGTCTTGGCCATCGCGTTCGGCGCCGACGTTCTCAATACCGCCGTGCTCGCGGCGCTCGCCGCCCTGGGCGCGTTCTTCGATCCGGCCGGCATGACCGCGCGCCAATCGATGCTCCCCGAGGCCGCGGCTCGCGCGGGCTGGACCCTCGATCACACCAACAGCGTCTACGAGGCTGTCTTCAACCTGGCCTACATCACCGGCCCCGGCATCGGCGGTCTGCTCATCGCCGCACTCGGCGGCGTCCATGCGATGTGGGTGACCGCCGCGCTGTTCGGCCTGGCGATCCTCACGATGGCGGTGCTGCGCCTGGAGGGCAGCGGGCGTCCGTCGCGCGAAAAGCTGCCGGAGAGTGTGGTTTCCGGCGTCGTGGAAGGATTGAAGTTCGTGTGGCGCAATCGGGTACTGCGCACACTCGGCCTCATCGACCTCGCCGTCACGGGCCTGTATCTGCCGATGGAAAGCGTGCTGTTCCCCAAGTACTTCACCGACCGCAACGAGCCGGCGCAGCTGGGCTGGGTTTTGATGGCGCTGTCGATCGGTGGGCTGATCGGGGCGCTGAGCTGGACGGTGCTGTCGAGGTTCGCCAGTAAGCGCGCGACCGTGCTGACGGCGGTGCTGACGTTCGGCATCGCGGTCGCGGTGATCGCGTTCCTGCCACCGCTGCCGGTGATCCTGTCGTCCGCCGCGATCGTCGGTTTGGTGTACGGGCCGATCGGCCCCATCTACAACTCGGTCATGCAGACCCGCACTCCGGTGCAGCTGCGCGGCCGGGTGGTCGGAGTAATGACGTCGATGACGTACGCCGCCGGTCCGATCGGCTTCACCCTGGCCGGCCCTCTGGTCGACGGGTTCGGCCTCAAGGTGACGTTCCTGGTGCTGGCGGTGCCCATCCTTGTGATCGGCCTGCTGTGCCCCTGGCTGCCCGCACTGCGGGAACTGGACGACGACACGCCTACGATGGCGCCATGGCCGTGAGTGCAGTGGCCGGCCTGGCCGCCGAGCTTCCCGACGGGGTCGTCGTCACCGACCCCGACATCCTGGCGTCCTACCGCCACGACCGCGCCGCAGACCCCGCCGCGGGAATGCCGCTGGCCGTGGTGCGGCCCACCCGCACCGAAGAGGTACAGACGGTGTTGCGCTGGGCCTCGTCGAACCGCATCGCGGTGGTGCCGCGAGGTGCGGGCACCGGCCTGTCCGGTGGCGCGACCGCCGTCGACGGCGGAATCGTGCTGTCGACGGAGAAGATGCGCGACATCACCGTCGACACCGTGACCCGCACCGCCGTCGTGCAGCCGGGTCTGCTCAACGCCGAGGTGAAGAAGGCGGTCGCCGAGCACGGTCTGTGGTATCCGCCCGACCCGTCGTCGTACGAGATCTGCAGCATCGGTGGCAACATCGCCACCAACGCCGGCGGTCTGTGCTGTGTGAAGTACGGCGTGACAACCGATTACGTGCTCGGGCTGCAGGTGGTGTTGGCCGACGGCACCGCGGTGCGCCTCGGCGGCCCACGCCTCAAAGATGTGGCCGGGTTGTCGCTGACCAAACTGTTCGTGGGTAGCGAAGGCACCCTCGGGGTGATCACCGAGGTGACGTTGCGGCTGCTGCCGCCACAGCCGTCGGCCTGCACGGTGGTGGCGACGTTCGATTCGGTGGAGGCCGCCGCCGGAGCGGTCGTGACGATCACCGGACGCATCCGGCCCTCGATGCTGGAGTTCATGGATGCGGTGTCCATCAACGCCGTCGAGGACAAACTGCGAATGGGCCTGGACCGCTCGGCGGCGGCGATGATGGTGGCCGCCTCCGACGATCGCGGCCCGGCCGGCGCCGAGGATGCCGAGTACATGGCGCAGGTGTTCACCGAAGCCGGTGCGACCGAATGCTTTTCGACGTCCGACCCGGCCGAGGGCGAGGCGTTCGTCGCGGCGCGCCGCTTCGCGATCCCCGCGGTGGAGGCCAAGGGGTCGCTGCTACTCGAGGATGTCGGGGTACCGCTGCCTGCGCTGGCCGAGCTGGTCGGCGGGGTGGCCAAGATTGCCGCCGACCGCGATCTGACGATCTCGGTGATCGCGCACGCCGGTGACGGCAACACTCATCCGCTGATCGTGTACGACCCCGCCGACGCCGCGATGACCGAACGCGCGGAGAAGGCATTCGGCGAGATCATGGATCTCGCGGTGTCGCTGGGCGGGACGATCACCGGCGAACACGGCGTCGGTCGACTCAAGAAACCGTGGCTGGCAGGACAACTCGGCCCCGAGGCGATGGAACTCAATCGCCGGATCAAGGCCGCGCTGGACCCCGATGGGATTTTGAATCCGGGCGCGGTGATCTAACCCAAGACGGCGCGCAGGCAGGTGTCGCCTTACTAGGGTGAGCGAATGACCCACTCGCCAGCACCCTTCGAGATCGCCGTCCCGCAATCCGATCTCGACGACCTGCACCGCCGCCTTGAGAATGCGCGGTTCCCGGCCGAATTGCCCGGCAGCGACTGGGACTACGGAACCGACCAGTCGTTCTTGAAGTCATTCGTCGACCAGTGGCGCAGTGACTATGACTGGCGCACAACAGAAGCCGAGCTGAACGTCATCGGGTCTTTCATCACGACCGCCGCCGGACAACGCGTGCACTTCCTGCACCGTCGATCCGCTGACGAGGCTGCGATTCCGGTGGCGCTCGTGCACGGGTGGCCGGGATCGATCATCGAGTTCCTCGACGCCGTGCCGCTGCTACACGACCGGTATCACCCCGTGGTGATCTCGATGCCCGGCTACGGGTTCTCGGGGCCCACCACCGAACGAGGCATCGACACAGGACGAGTGGCGGCGGCGGTCGCCGAGGTGATGACACAGCTTGGCTACGAGAGGTTCCTGGCCCAGGGCGGAGACTGGGGCGCATTGGTGGTGCGCTACCTCGGCGAGCACTACCCGGACCGCGCCGTGGCCATTCACACGAACATGCTGTTCGCGTCCGCTGACGGACCCGACGCCATGGACGGCGTCACCGAAGAGGAAGTCGCCGCCTTTGTCGCGTCCGCCGAGCGGATGGCCGAGGGCACCGCGTACATGGAAATCCAAGGCACCCGGCCACATTCACTCGGCTACGGTCTCGAGGACTCGCCGGTAGGCCTGGCGGGATGGATCCTGGAGAAGTTCCACGCCTGGAGCGACGTCCGCGACGGCATGCCCATCCGCACCAGCCGGCTCATCGACAACCTGATGATGTACTGGTTGACCGGTACGGCGACCTCGGCCGCGCGGCTGTACTACGAGGCGGCCCACGCCGGCACCGGTGCGCTCAGCCCGTGGTCGGGCCGCGTGGATGTCCCGACCGGTTACGCGGTGTCCCCACGCGAGCTGGTTCGGATCCCGAAAGTGTGGGCGGACAAGCACTATCGCCTGGTGCACTACTCGATCCAGGATCGCGGCGGCCACTTCGCGGCGTTCGAACAGCCGCAGCTGTTCGCCGCCGACCTGCTGGCCTACGCCGACGTGCTCGACGAATTGGGCATTTTCAGGTAGCCGCTCAACGGGCGCCGCGCACCAGCCGGCCCGGCCGCGCGCCGGTGTCGACGCCGTCACGCCGCGTCACCGTGCCGCTGACGATCGTCGCGGTGTATCCGGAAGCGCCCTGCACCAGTCGATTTCCGCCGGCGGGCAGGTCGTATGCCATTTTCGGCGGGTGCAGCCGCAGCGCGTCCATGTCGATGACGTTGACGTCGGCCTTCTTGCCGATCTGGATGACACCGCGGTCACCGAGACCGAACAGCTGCGCCGTGTCGTGGGTCTGCTTGCGGATCAAGTGCTCCAGCGGCAGCTTGGCGCCCCGGTGCCGGTCGCGAGCCCAGTGGGTCAGCAGGAACGTGGGATACGAAGCGTCGCAAATCATTCCACAATGCGCGCCGCCATCGGACAGGCCCACGACACCGGCCGGATGGGTCAGCATCTCGTGGATGGCGTCACAGTTGCCGTACGAGTAGTTGAAGAACGGCAGCATCAGCATGTTGGTGGCGTCGGCCTCGAGCATGAGGTCGTACAGCGTGGCCAGCGGATCCTCACCACGGTTGGCGGCGATCTTCTCGACCGTGCGCTCGTCGGTGGGCTCGTAGTCCGGCGGGTCGCCGAGGTGGTAGATCCGTCCCAGCGCGTACTGGACCAGGATGTTCATGTTGTCGAACAGCTTGTTCGGGTCGGGCGGCAGATCGTCCTCGCCCAGGATCGCGGCCTTGACCGCCGGGTCGGCGAGCCGGTGCGCGAGTTCCTCACGACCCAACTCCGCCTTCAGCTTTCGGAACGTCGGGCGGTGGGTGAACGCGTGGTGGCCGGGGAAGCCGAACAGCATGCCGAACGGCCGCGCCGCGATCTGCGGGTAGAGCCGGCTGCCCGCGGCGTGTGCGGCCGCGGAGATGTCCATCTGCTCGCGCCACAGGTCGGGTGCGGCGTCGACCTGGATCAGCCCGAACGAGATCGGCCGGTCGATCTCCGCGCCGAGGCGCTGCATCCACTCCAGTTCCTTCTTCGGCGCGATGATGTCCTCACCGGCGACGCCCTGCGGCGCGAGCTCGAACACAGCCTGACCGCCCGCGGCCATCGCCCGGCCCAATCCGAACAACTCGTCCTCGGCGGCAAAGGTGCCCGGAACGGGTTCGCCGTCCATCGCGCGGTGGCCGAGCGTGCGGGACGTTGAGAAGCCCAGCGCGCCGGCCTCGATCGCTTCGCGGACCAGACGGGCCATGGCCTCGATGTCGTCGGGGGTCGCGGGCTCGTTCTTGGCGCCGCGCTCGCCCATCGCATACGCCCGCACCGATCCGTGCGCCACCTGGCTGCCGACGTCGACGGCGTACTGGCCCTTGCCGATCACGTCGAGGTACTCGGGATAGCTCTCCCAGCCCCAGGTCATGCCTTCGGTGAGCGCGCTGCCCGGGATGTCCTCGACACCCTCCATCAGCTCGATCAGCCACTGCTCGGAGCCGGGCCGCACGGGGGCGAAGCCCACGCCGCAGTTGCCGGTGACGATGGTGGTCACGCCGTGATTGCTCGACGGCTCCAGCAGGCTGTCCCAGCTGACCTGACCGTCGTAATGCGTGTGGATGTCGACGAATCCCGGTGCGACGACTTTGCCTGTGGCGTCAATGGTTTCGCGCGCCTCGCCCTCCAACGGTGCGTCGGACACCCCGCGGCGCCGCACCTCGACGATCTTCCCGTCCTTGATCGCCACGTCGGCGAGGTAGCGGTCGGCTCCGGTCCCGTCGACGACGGTCCCACCGGTGATCTTGAGGTCGAACATGGCCACTCCTGTCCGATGTGCGATTTCCGTCGTCAATGTAACACCGTTACAGGCTGCTCTGTAATACCGTTTGGAGAAGATTTGCGAGGAGGCGCATGGTGACGCACACGGCGCACGATGTTCGACGCGATGACGCGACCGGCCCCCCTCCGGCCAGCCCGACCCGGGTGCCCGCGGCGCGTTATCACTCCCCTGCGTTCGCCCGACTCGAGAACGACCACATGTGGCCGCGCGTCTGGCAGGTCGCCTGCACGGTCGATCACGTTGCCGAGCCCGGCGACTACTTCGAATACCGGTGCGGGCCCTACTCGGTGCTGATCGTTCGTGACGGTGACGGCCAACTGCGCGCATTTCAGAACGTGTGCCGGCACCGCGGCAACTCGCTCTGCACGGGCGCCGGCTCACAGCTGAGCGAGTTGCGCTGCGGCTATCACGGCTGGACCTGGGACCTGTCCGGCGCGTTGAAGCGGGTGCCCAACCGCAAGGGCTTCGGCGCGCTGCACATGAACGACTTCCCCCTCATCGGGGTGCGCGTGGATGCCTGGGAACGATTGGTGTTCGTCAATCTCGACGCCGATGCGATGCCGCTGCACGAATACCTGGAGGCAATGCCCGCCGACATCGCCTGGAACCGGCTCGCGGACTTCCGCTGCTACGCCACGATGACGATCGAGGTCGACGCGAACTGGAAGACCATCGCCGACGGCTACAGCGAGACATATCACATCCAGACGCTGCACCCCGAGCTGCACCGGTGCATGGATGATGTCTATGCACCGCAACAGATTTGGGGCCACACCGGCAAGTCGGAGCAGTATTACGGCGTGCCCAGCCCGCACCTGAAGGAGCCGATCTCCGACGACGATGTGTGGGACGCGTACGTGACCACGCAGGGCGCGCTGATGGGTGTCGAAGAGGGCACGCCGTTTCCGGGCGGCGCCTCGGTTCCCGATGTGATTGCCTCTCGCACACGAGAGTTCGCAGCCGGTCGCGGGGTCGACCTGAGCTGGGCCACCACCGAGCAGGTGCTACTGCTGCACCAGTACAACGTCTTTCCCAATATGACGTTGCTGACCAACGCCGACCACCTGACGGTCATGACGTCACACCCGGGTGCGGACCCCGAACACGGCGAGCTCGTCATGTACCTATGGACCCGGATGGCGCCCGACGCACCGCGCACCACGCCGATCGACGTCCGCATGACGGCCGACGAAGCACACCCGGGTTTGGTTCTGACCCAGGATATTTCGGTGCTCGCCGGCCTCCAGCGCGGACTGCGTCAGCCGGGCTTCACGCATCTGACGCTGTCCAACGAGGAGCGGCGCGTCATCAACCTGCACCGCAACCTCGAGCGCTATCTGGACCTTCCGGAGGCAGATCGCATGACGGGAGGCGAGCCCGGTGGCACGTAACCCCGACCCGGTCACCGCGGATTCCATCCTCGACGCCGCGGCCACGATGATCGAGCACGACGGGGTGGACGCTTTCACGATGCGCGGGCTCGCCGAGCAACTCGGCGTCGCGGTCACCTCGATCTACTGGCACGTCGGCGGCAAGGACAAGCTGCTGGACAGCCTGGTCGAACGACTGCTCGGCGATATGGCGGCATTGCCCGCCGACGCCGACGATCCCGCCGACCGCATCGCCGAACTCGCCCGCGCACAGCGGCGGGCGCTCATCGACCGTCAGCACCTGCTCGGTATCGCGCACGAACGCAACCGAACCCCCCAGCTGTTCCTGCCGGTGCAGCAGCGGCTGGCGACCGAACTCGCCCGGCTCGGCGTCACCGGGACCGAGGCCGCGCTGGTGCTGCGGGCCATCGAAGTCCACGTCATCTCGTCGGCGATCATGCAGTTCTCGGCGGTGCGCGGGCCGAAGCACGACGAGGAAGACCCGACGCTGTGGGCCGACGACTGGCCGGACCGTGCGCTGGTCCGAGCCTTACAGGCGCCCACTGATTACGACGCCGTCTTCGAATACAGCCTCGCTGCCCTGCTGGCGACCTTGCCCGGGAGTGCCACAGACACGTAGCCAGGATCGTGATGCTGACGTGTCGCGATTATCAGCAACGTCATCTGGGCATCCACCAGCATGGCATTCAAACTGACCTACTCCGATGGGCAAGAGAGTCAGCACGACGACGACACCGTCTGGGAGATCGACGACGGCGTTCTGAAATTGGGCCGCGAGAAGGGCAAGTGGTCGGTGCTCCTCTCGCCGAGTCACTGGGCGGTACTCGAGATCGACGGCACCCAATCCGATGGCGGAGAGGGGGATTCGGATCACAAGGAATCTGATCAGAACGACAAGCCTGACAACTCCGACGACTCCGACAAGTCCGACAAAGACAACGACGACTGAGCTGGGCACCTATCGGCGGCGGCCTACGGAAGCGCGAAAGCCAGCAGCCCCTGGCTATTCGACGTCGATAAGTTCCACGTCGCTGATCCAGCCAGCGCCGAGAGGGGGGCAGCCATGCCCTCTGAGGGCCAGGAAACCCACTCAGATCTCCACACGGCCCTTGACACAACGCTGGAGCTGTCGTAATCATAAGACATGACCGCTGTTGTGTCTCACGAGGCGGAAGCCCGTTTCGAGCTTGCTACCGCCGAGACCTGGGGTAATCGCTGGCAGATGTACCGCGCGCTGCGCGACCACGATCCGGTGCACCACGTCGTGCCGGCGAATCCCGACCACGACTACTGGGTGCTGTCCCGGCACGCCGACATCTTCGACGCCGCCCGCGACCACGAGACCTTCTCCTCCGCCCAGGGCCTGACCGTCAACTACAACGAGTTGGAACTGATTGGGCTGCAAGATAATCCACCAATGGTGATGCAGGATCCGCCGGTGCACACCGAATTTCGCAGGCTGGTGTCGCGCGGGTTCACCCCGCGACAGGTCGAAGCAGTCGAACCCAAGGTGCGCGAATTCGTCGTCGAGCGGATCGAACGGCTGCGCGCCAATGGCGGCGGCGACATCGTCACCGAGCTGTTCAAGCCGCTGCCGTCGATGGTCGTTGCGCACTACCTCGGCGTCCCCGAGCAGGATCGCGACCAGTTCGACGGCTGGACCGAGGCGATCGTCGCGGCCAATACGTCCGCCGAGGGAATCGGCGGAGCGCTCAGCACCGTCACCGATGCGCTCGCCGGGATGATGGGCTACTTCACCGAACTGATCGAGCGCCGCAGGGTCGAGCCCGAAGACGACACCGTGTCGCACCTCGTGGCCGCCGGCGTCGGCGCCGACGGCGACATCGCCGGGACCCTGTCCGTGCTGGCCTTCACCTTCACGATGGTCACCGGTGGCAACGACACCACGACCGGCATGCTCGGGGGCTCGATGCCACTGCTGCACCAGCGTCCCGACCAGCGACAGCTGCTCGTCGACCACCCCGAGCTGATCCCCGATACCGTCGACGAGCTGCTGCGGCTCACCTCCCCGGTGCAGGGACTGGCCCGCACCACCACCCGCGATGTCGAGCTGCACGGCAAGACGATCCCGGCCGGACGCAAGGTCCTGCTGCTGTACGGATCGGCCAACCGCGACGAACGCCAATACGGCCCGGACGCCGGCGAACTCGACGTCACCCGCCGGCCGCGCAACATCCTGACATTCAGCCACGGCGCCCACCACTGCCTCGGCGCAGCGGCCGCCCGCATGCAGGCGCGGGTGACGCTGACCGAATTGCTTTCCCGCTGCCCCGATTTCGAGATCGACGAGGAGGGCATCGTCTGGGCCGGCGGTGGTTACGTGCGACGGCCGCTGTCGGTGCCGTTCCGGGTGCGCGGCTGATGGCGGGCGACTGGCTGAGTTCGCGGCGCGCCGAGGTCGCCACCGACCGCATCCTCGACGCCGCCGGGGAACTGTTCGCAGGCAACGACGTGTCGACCGTCGGCATGAACGACATCGCCCGTGCCGCAGGGTGTTCCAGGGCCACGCTCTACCGGTACTTCGAAAACCGGGAGGTGCTGCACAGGGCGTACGTGCACCGGGAGGCCTACCGACTGTACGAGCAGCTGACCGAATTGATCGCCGGCATCCCCGATCCGCGGGAGCGGCTGCTGACCGGCCTCACCACGTCGATGACACTGGTACGCGAAAGCCCGGCGCTGTCATCGTGGTTCGCCACCGCCGACTCCCCCATCGGCGCCGAGATGGCCGAGCAGTCCGAAGTCATCCAGGCACTGACGTCAGGCTTCCTGCTGTCGCTGTGGCCCGACGACCCCGAGGTCGTCCACCGCCGCGCCCGCTGGCTGGTTCGGGTGCTCACCTCATTGCTGATCTTCCCCGGCCGCGATGCCGAGGACGAGCGCGCGATCCTCGAAGAGTTCGTCGTTCCGATGGTGTGCCCCAGCGAGACTGAAGTGAAGGCAACGACTCTGCGCACAGATCGAGATTCATCCACATAGTCGCGCGCTACACGCAGATTCGGTCGACATCGAGTCGGTCATCGGTCCGATTGTGTCGGCATGACAAAGCTCGAGGACCCTTTCATCGGTAGCGAAGCCGTCGCCAACGGCGTTCTGCGCGGTCATCAACTGCGCGCTCGCTATCGCGCCGTATTTCCCGACGTCTACGCCCCCAAGGGATGCGAACTCACGCTTGATCAACGTGCCCGCGCCGCGTGGCTGTGGTCGCACCGAAAGGGCATTCTTATGGGCCTCACCGCGGCAGGTTTGCACGGCGCGAAGTGGGTGGATAGCGACTTGCCGGTCGAATTGGTAGCACCGAATGCCAGGCGACCGCGCGGTTTGCGCACGCGTCACTTGTCCCTGTGCGCCAATGAGTGGATGTTGTTGGGCGACTTGCCCGTAACCACCCCTCTGCGGACAGCCTTCGATATCGGCCGTCGCACACCAACCCGGTCGAGCGTTGCCAGGATGGACGCGCTCCTGCGCGCGACGGGTATCGGCGTCGACGACGTCAGCGCGTTTGCCGGCGGCCACCGCGGCGCCCGCGGCTTACGACAACTGGAGACGGTCCTGGACCTGGTCGATCCCGGCGCCCAATCACCAAGGGAGAGCTGGCTGCGGCTGACGCTTGTCGAGGCCGGATTCCCTCGGCCGCAGACGCAAATCCCCATCCACTGCACTGACTCCCTCACGACTTACTACCTGGACATGGGTTGGCCAGAGATGATGGTGGCCGTCGAGTATGACGGTGAACACCACCGCACAGATCGCTGGCAGTACGAAAAGGACAATCGGCGACGCGAGGACCTTGAGCGACTGGGCTGGATCGTAATCCGGGTGTTGGCAGGCAACACATCAGGCGACATTGTGCGGCGGGTGCGAGATGCATTGCAGCGACGGACATCGAGTCTGCGGTGAACGCATCGAGTCTGCGTCCAGTGCGAATCTTCACGGAAAATCAAGCGCTGAGCGCAGACTCGGCAGCGAGGATGGCAGCGATTAAGTACGCACCCGCGTCAACCGGTGCAGCAGCCACGCCACCGGGATCGTCATGATCAGCGTGACCACGAACAACGCGGGCGCCGATCCGGTGTAGACCGGCCAGCGCAGCACCTCCACCATCGCGATCTCCATGACGACCAGGTGGACCAGGAAGATCTCGTAGGAGATCTCGCCCAGCCACACCATCGGGCGGGTGGCCAAAGCCCGTGCATACCAGCCGCGGTTACCCAGAGCCAACGGCGCCACAATGAGAGTCGCGATCGCGGCGTAGAACACGGTCTTCACCAGCGCCTCGGTCAACCCCGTCGGCGACGTGGTCGGCTCGCCGGCGATCGGCGTGGACACGATCACGAAGCTGACCACCGCCAGTGGCAACACGATGAAGCCGAAGACACGAACTCCCATGGCCTGCAACACCGTCAGCAGCATGCCGCCGATGAACCAGGCCAGATAGCCGGGCAGCCACAGCCGCGCACCGCTGGGCAGGAAGTCGGTCGTATGCACCAGGATCATCCACGCGGGGCTCATCAGCGCGAGCACCCCGAGTCCGGTCAGCAGAAGCCCGGGACGCCACCGCCGCCGGCACACCACGACCAGCAGCAGCCACGCCAGGACAGGTAGCGCAACGTAGAACGCGACCTCGACCGCCAGGCTCCACATCTGCGTCAGTCCCTGGTGCAGATAACCGTCGAACATGTAGTTGTCGGTGTAGATCTGCGTCAGAGTCAGGTTGCGCAGCAAGCCGATCCACGTGTGGCCGGGGTTCGGCCCGGCGGTGCGGAAGTGGTAGATCAGGTAGGCCGCCAGCACCGTGATGACGTAGGCCGGCATGATGCGACGCACCCGGTGCCGCCCGTAGCGGCGTATCGAGGGCGCCGACCGTCCGGCCGCCGCGGCGCGCACCCACGGGCCGAACAGCAGGTAGCCCGAAAGGACGAAGAAGATCGGCACGCCAATCTCCAGCCGCGAATACACCAGTCCCACAAAGCCGTGGGTGTACTTGCCGGTGGTGTAGGCGGCGTGCGTGCCGAGCACCAGCAGCGCGGCGACCGCACGAACACCGGTCAGCGAGCCGACCCGGTCGACGCCCGAGACTGATTCCAGTCCGCCCTGGTCGACCTGGCTGGACGCGATCATCGGCTCGTGCGCCGGGGCTTCCCGCCGGAGGGCCGCGAGTCGGAACGAGTGTCGTATTTCGGGTTGCCGCGGTCGGGCTTGAGGTCGATCAGAATTCCGGAGATCCGGGTCTTCTCAAGCTTTTTCAACGTCTCCTTGGACAACTTCGCCGGCAGTTCGACCAGCGAAAAGTTCTCCTTGATGGTGATGTGCCCGAAATCGCTGCGGTGCAACCCACCTTCGTTGGCCAACGCGCCGACGATCGAGCCCGGTCCGACCTTATGCCGTTTGCCCACCGCGATGCGATAGGTGGCCAGATCGTCGCGGGTCTTGCGCGGCGGGCGATCGCGGTCACCGCGCTCCGGCTTATCGGGTCGCTCGCGGCGCTTCTCCGGCGGCGGCTCGGTCATCAGGAACTCTTCGCCGTTGCGGCTCTGCAATGCCAGCGCCGCAGCGATATCGGCCAACGGCACGTCGTTGTCGCGCTCGTAGTCCTCGATCAACCGGCGGAACATCTCGAATCCGGGTGCGTTCAGCGCGTCGGTGATCGAGTCGCGGAACTTCTCCACCCGCTGGGCGTTGACGTCTTCAACCGACGGCAGCTGGCTCTCGACCAGCTTTTGTCGGGTGACCCGTTCGATCGAGTTCAGCAGGTGGCGTTCGCGCGGGGTGACGAACAGAAATGCTGTGCCCGAGCGGCCGGCACGGCCGGTGCGCCCGATGCGGTGCACGTAGGACTCCGGGTCGTGCGGGATGTCGAAGTTCACCACGTGCGAGATGCGCTCGACATCCAGACCGCGGGCCGCGACGTCGGTAGCGACCAGGATGTCGATCGTCCCGTCCTTCAGTTGCGAGATCGTGCGCTCGCGAACCGCCTGCGGGATGTCGCCGTTGATGGCCGACGCGGCGAATCCGCGGGCCCGCAGCTTTTCGGCGACCTCCTCGGTGGCCTGCTTGGTGCGGACGAACACGATCATCGCGTCGCCCTCCTCCACCTCGAGCAGGCGGGTCAGCGCGTCGATCTTGCGCGGATACGACACCTGGAAATAGCGCTGGGTGATGTTCTCGGCGGTCTGGGTCTTCGACTTGACCGTCACCTCGACCGGGTCATGCAGGTACTTGGCGGTGATCTTCTTGATGCCCGGCGGCATGGTCGCCGAGAACAGCGCCACCTGCTTGTATTCCGGGGTGTCGGCCAGAATGCGCTCGACGTCCTCGGCGAACCCCATCTGCAGCATCTCGTCGGCCTCGTCGAGCACCAGGTAGTCCAGGTGCGACAGGTCCAGGCTGCCCTTCTCCAGATGGTCGATGACGCGCCCCGGCGTCCCCACGACGATCTGCGCGCCTCGTTTGAGACCGGCCAGCTGCGGCACATAGGAGGATCCACCGTAGATCGGCAGCACGTTGACCTTGAGGTGTGCGCCGTAGCGGCTGAACGCCTCGGCCACCTGCAGGGCCAGCTCACGTGTCGGGGCCAGCACCAGCGCCTGGGTGTCGCGGCTGTTGGGGTCGATTTTGGACAAAATCGGGATCGCGAACGCGGCCGTCTTGCCGGTGCCGGTTTGGGCCAGGCCGACCACGTCGGAGCCGGCCAGCAACGCCGGAATGGTGGCGGCCTGAATGGCCGAGGGCGTTTCGTAGCCGACGTCGGCCACGGCCTGCAGCACCGAAGGGTGGATCTGCAGGTCGGCGAAGGTCTGGGGGGCGTCGTCCGGGGATGTCATCGGACCTGCAGTCTACTGCCGTAGCGTGCCGTAACCCGCTTCCGCTCGAGAAGGCCGGTACCGTCGCCCCTGTGTGGGATCGCCTACAGATAGCTGCGGCGGCAGTCGCGCTGGCCGCCGCACTCGCGGGCTGTAGCTCCGGTGACTCGACGGTGGCCAAGACTCCGCAGCCGACTTCGAGCGCGGTGACCACGACCGAGGCGCCCCCGCCGCCGCCCCCTCCGACGACCACAACACCGCCGCCGGATCCGTGCGCGGTGAACCTCGCGGCGCCGGCCATCGCGCAGACCGTGTCCGAACTCCCGCGCGACCCGAACAGCAACCAGGGCTGGTACCCCGTGCCGATCGCCGGCAACTACAACGAGTGCGCGCAGCTCTCGGCGATCATCATCAAGGCCAACACCAACGCCGACAAACCCAACACCCGCGCGGTGATGTTCCACCTCGGCAAGTTCATCCCCACCGGGGTGCCCGACACGTACGGGTTCAACGGTGTCGACACGACGCAGAGCACCGGGGACACCGTCGCGCTGACCTACGTCAACGGCCTGGGTTTGCAGAGCGTGGTGAAGTTCCGCTGGAACGGCAACGGTGTGGAGCTGATCGGCAACGGCTGACGCCGGTCCGGCCTACGCGACGGTGAGCACACCGTTCATGCTGGCGTGGTACTTGCAGTGGAACGGATAGGTGCCGGGCGTCGTCGGGGCCGTGAGGGTCTCCGTACCTCCGCCGCCCGATATCCGGACGTCGAACAGATTGTTCTCGTCGGCCGTGACGGTGTGATTCGCGGAGTCCTTGTTGACGATCGTCAACTGTTGCCCTGGTTTGACCGATGGCGGCACCGTGTAACTCATGTTCGAGATGACGATTTCGCTCCCGGGCGCCGGGGCGGTAGTCGTCACGACGGGTAGTGGCGTCAGCGGCGCAGCAGATTGAGCCGGCGGCTGGCTCCCGCCTCCGCCACACCCGCTCAACACCGCAGCGGCAAGCAAGGATGACGACATCAGCATTACCAAGCGCCCCATGATTTTTCCTCCCACACGTATGGTACGAGCCTCCGCACGGCGCGGTTCGTCAAATGCGCATAGTCACCATGAACGGGAACGTCGTAGCCCGCGCCTAGAGTGAGTCTGTGTTCGTCGCCGACGACCGCGTCGTCTACAGCGCCTCCGACCTCGCCGCCGCCGCGCGGTGCGAGTACGCGTTGCTGCGCGCCTTCGATGCCAAGCTGGGCCGCGGCCCGGCGGTGTCGGTGGAAGACGAGCTCCTGGCCCGCACCGCGGAGCTTGGCGACCAGCACGAGCAGCGGCACCTCGACGAGCTGCGATCGCTGTCCGATGTCGCGGTCATCGGCAGGCCGTCGTATTCGGTCGCCGGGCTGACCGCCGCCGCGACCGCCACTCTCGATGCCGTCGAACGTCGCGCTCCCGTGATCTATCAGGCCGCGATGTTCGACGGCCGCTTCGTCGGTTTCGCCGACTTCCTCGTCCTCGACGGCGACCGGTACCGATTGCGCGACACCAAGCTGGCCCGGTCGGTGAAGGTAGAGGCGCTGCTGCAGCTGGCTGCCTACGCCGAGACGCTCGGCGCCGCAGGCGTCGCCGTCCACGACGAGGTGGAGCTGGTGCTCGGCAACGGTGCGACGAGCGCCTACCGCGTCGACGAACTGCTGCCGGTCTACCGTTCCCGTCGCACCGAACTGCAGGACCTGCTGGATCGCCACCTCGCCGGCCAGGCGCCGGTCAGCTGGGCCGACGAGACCGTGCGAGCGTGCATGCGCTGCCCGGAATGCGAGATGCAGGTCCGCGAGCAGGATGACCTGCTGCTGGTGGCCGGCATGCGAGTCAGCCAGCGCGCGCGGCTGATCGAGGCCGGCATCACCACCGTCCATCAGCTGGCTTCGCACGACGGGCCGGTGCCCGAGATGCCGGCCCGGATGGTCGCCACGCTGCGCGGGCAAGCCAGGCTGCAGATCGCACCGCGACAGGACGGCAAGCCGCCGTACGAGGTGGTCGACCCGCAGCCGCTGATGCTGCTACCGGACCCCGACAAGGGGGACCTGTTCTTCGATTTCGAGGGTGACCCGCTGTGGACGGCCGACGGTACCGACTGGGGTTTGGAGTACATGTTCGGCGTGCTCGGCGCGGGCGGGGACTTCCGCCCGCTGTGGGCCCACGACCGACGCCAGGAACGCAAGGCGCTCAAGGCTTTTCTGGACATGGTGCGCAAGCGCCGCAAGCGATACCCGAAGATGCACATCTACCATTACGCGGCATACGAGAAGACGGCGTTACTGCGCCTGGCCGGCCGCTATGGGGAGGGCGAGAACGAAGTCGACGACCTGTTGCGCAACGGCGTGCTGGTCGATCTGTATCCGCTGGTGCGCAAGAGCATTCGGGTTGGCACCGAGAACTACAGCCTGAAGTCTCTCGAGCCGCTGTACATGGGTGCTGAACTACGGGGCGGCGACGTCACCACCGCCACCGACTCGATCACGGAGTACGCCCGCTACTGCGAATTACTCGCCGACGGCAACGCCGACGAAGCCGCGACGGTGCTCAAGCAGATCGAGGACTACAACCTCTACGACTGCCGGTCCACCCGGATCCTGCGGGACTGGTTGCTGCAGCGCGCTTTTGAGGCCGGGGTGCCGCCGCTGGGCGCACAGCCGGTCACCGACGGCGGGGAGGTCGATGTCGACGACGAACTGGCGCGCACCTTGGGCGCCTTCGCCGGAGACGATGTCACCGCGCGCAGTCCCGAGCAGCGCGCGGTCGCGATGATCGCCGCCGCCCGCGGCTATCACCGCCGCGAGGACAAGCCGTTCTGGTGGGGACACTTCGATCGGCTCAACAGCCCGGTCGACGAATGGTCGGACACGCCAGGGGTTTTCCTCGCCGACGACGTGACCGTCGAGACGGCGTGGAACGTCCCGCCGCGCGCCCGCAAACAGCAGCGGCGGCTGCTGTTGACCGGCTCGATCGCGGCCGGTGAACTCGACCGCGACATGTATGCGATGTATCACCCGCCGACCCCGGCCGGGCTGTCGGACGACCCCGAGCGGCGCGCCTACTCGTCGGTCACCGTGCTGGAGTGTGACGATCCGGCCGCACCGACCGAGGTGTTGGTGATGGAGCGAGAACCGAAGAGCGGCGGGGTGTTCGACGCGGTGCCGTTCGCCTTGACCCCGGGGCCGCCGTTTCAGACCAAGGCGCTCCGCGAGTCGATCGACGCGGCGGCGGCCGAGATCGCGACCGGCCTGCCCATCCTGCCGCAGTCCGCTGTCGTCGACATCCTGCTGCGGCGGCCACCGCGCACCGGGGGGCCGCTGCCGCGGACCGAGGACTGCGTCGGAAACATCACCGCAGCACTGCTGGCGCTGGATTCGTCGTACGTGGCGGTGCACGGTCCGCCCGGCACCGGCAAGACGCACACCGCAGCGCGGGTGATCGCCACCCTGGTCAACGAGCACCGCTGGCGCATCGGCGTCGTCGCGCAGTCACATGCCGTGGTGGAGAATCTGTTTCGGGACATCATCGGCGCCGGCGTCGACTCGGCTCTGGTCGCCAAGAAACGTGGCGGCAGCGGACCGTGGACAGAGATCGACGAAAAGATGTACCCCGCGTTCATCGCCGACAACGACGGCTGCGTGATCGGCGGCACAGCATGGGATTTCGCGAACTCATCGCGCGTGCCGCCGGCTTGTCTCGACCTGCTGGTCATCGAGGAGGCCGGTCAGTTCTGTCTGGCCAACACCATCGCCGTCGCGCAGGCGGCCCGGAATCTGCTGCTGCTCGGCGATCCGCAGCAACTCCCTCAGGTCAGCCAGGGCACCCACCCCGAACCGGTGGATGCCTCGGCGCTCGGCTGGCTGGTCGACGGGCAGCACACGCTGCCCGAGGAACTGGGCTACTTCCTGGACCGCTCCTACCGCATGCATCCGGCGGTGTGCGCGGCGGTGTCCCGGCTCTCCTATGACAACCGGCTGCATTCGGTTGAGGAGCGCACCGCCGCCCGACGCCTCGACGGAGTGCGGCCCGGGGTGCAGGTGCTGACCGTCGAGCACGACGGCAACTCGACCGACAGCCGCGAAGAGGCAGACGCCATCGTCGCCGCGATCACCGGCATGCTGGGATCGGACTGGAGCGACGAGGACGGCACCCGGCCGCTGACCGCGGCCGACGTCTTGATCGTCACGCCGTACAACGCGCAGGTGGTGCTGCTGCGGCGGTTGCTCGACGCGGCGGGATTGGCCGATGTGCAGGCCGGCACGGTGGACAAGTTCCAGGGCCGGCAGGCCCCGGTGGTGTTCGTGTCGCTGGTGGCCTCGTCGATCGCCGAGGTACCGCGCGGAATTTCGTTCCTGCTCAACCGCAATCGCCTGAACGTCGCGGTGAGCCGGGCCAAGTACGCGGCGGTGATCGTTCGGTCGGCGATGCTGACCGATTATCTGCCGTCGACCCCGGCGGGGTTGGTGGAGTTGGGGGCTTTTCTCGCGATGTGTGATAGACCCACTTAAGTGAGTTCCTCGCTGCCCGAACGGCTCCAGGCCATTGTGGGTGCCGCGCACGTCGTCACCGACGCCGACGTCCTTGACGGTCGCAGCGTCGACCACACCGGGCGCTATCGCGGTAAGGCCAGCGCGCTGGTGCGGCCCGGTTCGGCCGACGAGGTCGCCGCGGTGCTGCGGGAGTGCCGCGACGCCGGGGTGTCGGTGACGGTGCAGGGCGGGCGCACCTCGCTGGTGGCCGGCACCGTGCCCGAGCATGACGACGTACTGCTCTCGACCGAGCGGCTGACGGAGATCGGTGAGGTGGACGTCGTCGAGCGGCGGATCCTGGTGGGGGCCGGGGTGACGGCGGCTGCCGTGCAGCGCGCGGCGGCAGCGGCCGGGCTGCTGTTCGGAGTCGATCTCGCAGCACGTGATTCGGCCACTGTCGGCGGAATGGCGTCTACCAACGCGGGCGGCCTCCGCACCGTGCGTTACGGCAACATGGGTGAGCAGGTGCTCGGTCTGGATATCGCGCTGCCCGACGGGTCGGTGGTGCACCGGCACAGCCAGGTGCGCGCCGACAACACCGGCTACGACCTGGCGTCGCTGTTCATCGGAGCCGAAGGCACCCTGGGGGTGATCACCGGGCTGGATCTGCGGCTGCACCCGGTGCCCGCGCATCGGGTGACAGCGATCTGCGGATTCGATGACCTCGACGCACTGGTGACCGCGGGCAGAGTCTTGCGCGACACCGAATCCATTGCGGCCCTTGAACTCGTCGACGGCCGCTCGGCGGCGCTGGCCGCCGAGCATCTGGACGTACCCGTGCCGACCACCGGGGACTGGCTGCTGCTGATCGAACTGGCCGGCGAGACCGATCTGACCGAGCGGCTGGCCGATGCGCTCGAAGACGCCGAGCTGGCCGGTGAGCCCGCTGTCGGCGTGGACAGCACTGCGCAGCAGCGGCTGTGGCAGGTCCGCGAGTCGACCGCGGAGGTCGTCGGATTATTCGGTCCGCCACTGAAATTCGACGTCTCGCTGCCGCTGTCGGTGATTTCGACGTTCGCGGCCGCTTCCGCCGCACTGGTCGCCGAGCATGCGCCCGAGGCGATCCCGGTGTTGTTCGGCCACATCGGCGAAGGCAATCTGCATCTGAACGTGCTGCGCTGCGGCGCCGAGCAGGAATCGCACCTGTACGCTGCGATGATGGAACTCATTGCAGCACATGGCGGTAACGTCAGCTCCGAGCATGGGGTTGGCAGCCGTAAACGCCACTACCTCGGCATGGCGCGCACTGACGAGGACATCGCCGCGATGCGCACGATCAAGGCGGCCTTCGACCCGACGGGCTATCTGAATCCGGCGGTGCTGTTCGACTGATCGCGCCCAAACTGCAGGTGTTGTACACGTTTCGCGAGTAGACGTGCGAACAAGTGCAGTCTCGGCGCGGGCCTACCGCGGCCGCACCAGCACCGACTGCTGGATCACGCCGACCGCACCGTCGTCGTCGAACAGCGTGCCGACCGTCGTCCCCACTCCATCGGGCCCGTACATCGTCTCGGCGCGCACACCGATCCACTCGCCGGCCGGCACCCGATGCACATGCACCGCCAGGTCGGTGTTGAGGAAGGTGTACTTCCTGATGTCGATCTTGCTGCCGATCCCGTTCGCGCAGTCGGCGACGGCGGACAGCCGCTCCAGCGGCGTCATCTCCTCGCCCTGCACCAGATCGACCAGCGGCCGCAGCCACGACTCCCCCGGCCCCGGCGCCAGCGGCTTGGTCAACCAGAGCCACTCCAGGCTGTGCACGTAGTTGCGATCGAAGTTGTCCGCAAGATTGCGGTTCACGCCCTGCGAACGCGGCGGCAGCGGCGCGACCGGCGCCGACAGCAGCGCCACGGTGTTTAGCGTCAGCATCCGCCAGCCGCTGGCCCGCGCGACCGGACGCGGCTGACCATCGGGTCCCATGCCCAGCATCTCGGCGGACACCAATTCGATTTGCTTACCGCCACGTTCGAGCTTGGCACTGACCCAAAGGTCGCCCTCGGCAGGTACCGGCCCGAGCAGATCCACGACGACGCGGCTGAGCCGGGTGTCGTCACGGCGCTGGCAGCGCTCCAGGGCCCGCACCAACAGCGCCGACACCGGCCCGGCGTGCTGGATGTGTGACGTCCACGTGCTGCGAACCAGATCGGTGGCCCGGAACTTCTCCCCGCGGGAATCATCGGGGTCGACGAGTTCGTAGTAGCTGTCGGTCATGCTCACCTTTCGATTGATGGAAAGCCCGCGCCCGGGATCTCGACCCTGACCGAGTCGACGCACGAGTGCCGGGTACCGACGAGCCGCTGCGGATATGCATCCGAGGCCGAAACCAAGAACAGGGTGCGCCGGTCCGGACCGCCGAGCATGCAGGCGATCGCCGCACGGTCACCGATGTCGACGCGATCGGTGACCTCGCCGCCCGCCACGACCCGCTCGAACTGATGCGCCAACGTCATCGACGTCCACACCCCGCCGGCCCCATCGAGCGCGATCCCGTCCGGTGGCCCGTCGAGGCCATCGGCGAAGACCCGCCGCCCGGACAGCCCGCCGTCGGCGTCGACGTCATAGGCGGTCAGCCGCCGCCCGATCGACTCGGCGACGATCAGGGTGCCGCCGTCCGGGGTGATCACCATGCCGTTGGGAAAGTCGAGGCCGTCGGCGACCACCGTCACCGAGTCGTCGAGATCGAGCCGGGCGATGATGCCGCCCTCGCGCGCCTGCGATCCGATGTACGCCCGGCCGTGCCCGTCGACCACCATGTCGCCGAGGTTGGCCGGGGCGATCGCGGAGAGGTCGGCGATCTGGGTGACGACATCCCCGTCATAACCCAGCACCACACGGTCTTCGGTGGAGACAATCAACAGCGTGCCATCGGGACGGAACCCCAAACCGGCCGGCGCGTGACCGGGCAGCGCCAGCGTGGTCACCGACCCGTCCAGGGTGATCGTGTGCACGGCCTCGCCGAGCATGTCGGACACCCACAGCAGGCCTTCGAACCAGCGCGGGCCTTCGCCGAAGCAGAAGCCACTGGCAAGCTGAGCGCGGGACAGGGAGCCGAGGACCGTCATGCCGTACCTTTACGCTTCCGCTTTACTTTACAAAAACTCGCACAAGTGTCACGCTCCGTACGTGGCACTGTCAACGACCCACGCGTTATCGGAGGCCTGAGCCTGTGTGGTGTTATCGGCTTGTCGCGCCGTACACGTTCGAGCGCGTCACGGTGCCCGAACCGGCACCGGACCGCCTGCGCGATGGGCAGGTGCTGCTGAAGTTCCTCGCCGCCGGCATCTGCGGCAGCGACATCCCCGGCTTCAAGGGAGTGCAGGGCCGGCTGCCCGGGGACACCGGGACGCTGGCCGCCGAGATGGCGGGCTTCCCGATCCACGAGATCGTCGGCGAAGTAGTGGCCAGCGCCCACCCCGATCACCGGCCCGGCGACCGAGTCGTCGGCTGGGCGTCCGGTTTCGACGGCCTGATGGAGTACGTCGTCTCCGACGGCGACGGGCTGGCCCCCTACGATCCCGCGCTCAGCCCCGAACACGCGGTGGGATTGCAGCCGCTGGCGTGCATTCTTTATGCGCTCGAACAACTTCCACCGTTGACCGGCAAGCGGGTCGCGGTGATCGGGCAGGGCTCGATCGGGCTGCTGTTCTCGTATGCGGCCAAGGCTGCCGGCGCTGCACACGTCACCGGCGTCGACCCGATCTACCGCGACGACATCGGCGCGAAGTTCGGCGTGGACACCGTGGTGCGGTCCACCAGCGACCGATGGGTGGCGCATCTGGCACCACACGACAAGCCCGACGTGGTCATCGAAGCCGTCGGCCATCAGGTGGCCACTCTCAACAACGCGGTCGAAGCCGCCGGATTCGGTGGCACCGTGTTCTACTTCGGTGTGCCCGACGACGACAGCTACCCGATCAGCATGCGGACCATGCTGCGCAACAACCTCACGCTGAAATCCGGTGTGACACTGGACCGTCGGCGAGTGCTCGACGCCGCCGACGCGTTCGCCCGCGAACATCCGGATCTGCTGAGCATGTACGTCACCCACACCTTCGGCATCATCGAGGTGCAGGACGCGTTCGAGTTCGCCTGCCGTCCGACCCCGGGACGGGTCAAGATCTCGATCGTGGCCTCATGACCGTGAGCAGATTGCAGCAGGCGCTGGCCGACAAGCCGCACGTCTGGGGCGGCTGGATCACCGGTCCGACGTTCCTCGGGCCCGACGAATTCGCAAGAGCCGGTTACGACTACGTTGGCTTCGACATTCAGCACGGCTATCTCGACGATGCCGATGTGGCCCTCATCCTGCGGCGCATGGAACACCTCCCGATCGCCACCGCGGTCCGGCTCCCGTCGGCGGACGCCGCACCGATCGGGCGGGTGCTCGACGCAGGCGCCGACGCGATCATCGTGGCGATGGTCGACCGTCCCGAGCAGGCCGCCGAAGCGGTGGCCGCAACCCGCTACGCGCCCAACGGAATTCGGAGTTTCGGTCCGTTGCGAGCCAGCCTGGGCATCGACCCGGCCGCGCTGGCCGATCGGGTGAGTGTGTTCGCGATGATCGAGACGGCGGCCGGGCTGGACGCGGTCGCCGACATCTGCGCTGTGCCGGGTCTGGCCGGTGTCTACGTGGGGCCGGCTGACCTGGCGATCTCCCTGGGCGAAGGGGTGGTCAAAGCCACCGCCCAGCCGAAGGTGCGGGATGCGATCGTGCGCGTCCAGCAGGCCGCTGCGGCCGCAGGTGTGGTGGCAGGTATCCACGCCGGTGACGGTGTGACAGGAAAGGAACTGGCCGAGTTGGGCTTTCAGCTGATCACCCTGGCCCCGGAGTCGCAAGCCCTGCGGCGCGGGGCGATCGCACATCTCGCCGAAGCTGAGGGTCGCGCATGAGCAGGGTCGCTCTCATCACCGGTGCGGCCCGGGGTCAGGGCGCGGCGCTGGTGCGGCGGCTGCGGGCCGACGGATTTCAGGTCGCAGCCGCCGACTTGCGCATCGAGGACCTGCGCTCCCAGATCGACGCACTCGACGACGACGGTGTGATCGCCGTCGAGCTGGACGTCACCTCCGAGGAGCTGTGGGCGAGCGCGGTGGCTGAGGTGGCCGAGCGGTTCGGCGGGTTGAGCACGCTGATCAACAATGCCGGGGTGCTGCACCGGGCGTCACTGTCCGACGAGACCGCGGAGGGTTTCGAAAGCAGTTGGCGGTTCAACACTTTGGGCCCGTTTCTGGGCATCCGGGCGTCGCTGCCCCATCTCCGTGAGGCGGATGGCGCGGCGATCGTCAACACCTGCAGCACCGGCGCCATCCGGCCGTTCCCGTTCCACGCGGCGTACGGATCGTCGAAGTGGGCGCTGCGCGGCCTCACCCAGATCGCCGCGGCCGAGCTGGCCGGTGACGGCATCCGGGTCAACGCGGTGTTTCCCGGGCCGATCGACACACCGATGCTCGACGACACCGCACGGCAACGCCTCATCGAACGCAGCTACAGCGGCCGGCTCGGTCAACCGATGGAAGTCGCGGACGCGGTGGCGTTCCTGGTATCCGAGCACGCGTCGTTCATCACCGGAGCGGAGCTTGTCGTCGATGGTGGGCAATGCCTGCGGATCGGATGACCCCGCTGTCCGTCGGCATCATCGGCGCCGGCCCGGGCGGCCTGGCACTCGGAATCTTTCTGGCAAAAGCCGGATTTCGGGACTTCACGATCTTCGACCGGGAGGACGGCGTCGGCGGCACGTGGCGGATCAACACCTATCCCGGGCTGGCCTGTGATGTGAAATCGCATCTGTACTCGTACTCGTTCGACCTGAACGCCGAGTGGAGCCGGATGTGGCCGGGGCAGCCCGAGCTGCTGGAGTACTTCGAACGGTCCACCGACCGCCACGGCCTGCGGCCTCACCTGCGACTGAACACCGAAATTACCTCGGCACAATGGAATTCCGACACCGCAACCTGGACCCTGACCGACGCGTCGGGAGGACAGCACACGTTCGACATCGTGGTCTCGGCGGTAGGGATGTTCACCCGCCCGCTACTGCCCGAGCTACCGGAACAGGAGCCGTTCACCGGCACGCTGATGCACACCGCGCGGTGGGACCACTCGGTGGACCTCTCCGGAGCCCGGGTGGCCGTGCTGGGCACCGGGTCCACCGCCTCGCAGCTGCTGCCCGAAGTCGCCAAGGTCGCGGACAAGGTCTACTCGGTGCAGCGCTCCCCGACTTGGATCCTGCCCAAGCCGGACCGGCCGTACACCGACCGTGAACGTTGGGTGTTCAAGCGGATCCCCTTCGCCAAGAAGGTCTACCGCACCCGGCTGTGGCTCCGCAGTGAACGCAACATCTCGGTGATCGAGAACGGCAGCGACAAAACCCAAGAGTTCAAGAATCTTTCGCTGCGCTATCTGGAGTCGTCGGTCGCCGATCCGGAGCTACGCGCCAAACTCACCCCGGATCACCCGCTGGGCTGCAAGCGTCTGGTTTTCGCGGCCGATTATCTGTCCACGTTGACCCAGCCGCATGTCGAGGTGGTGTCCAGCCCGGCCCGCGCATTGCGAGCGCGCTCGCTGATCACCGCGGACGGCTCCGAACTCGACGTCGATGTGGTGCTGTGCGCCACCGGCTATGCCGCCACCGACTACCTGGGCCAGATCGAGGTCACCGGCGAGGACGGCCGGTCGCTGCGCGAGACGTGGCGCGACGGGGCCTTCGCCTACCTGGGCATGACCGTTCCCGGCTTCCCGAACTTCTTCATGCTCTACGGGCCCAACACCAACGTCGGCTCCAACAGCGTGATTTTCGTCCTCGAAGCCCAGGCGCACTACATCGTGCGGGCGCTGAAATATCTGCGGCGCACCCGGCGCCGCTACGTCGCGGTGCGTTCCGACACGATGGCCGCCTTCCTGGCCGACGTCGACCGGTGGATGGCAGGCACTGTGTGGATGACCCGCTGTAGCAACTACTTTCGGGCACCCAACGGCCGCGTGGTGACTCAGTGGCCGCGCAGCGCCGGTGCGTTCTGGGCGATGACCCGCCGGTTCCGGCCGCGTGACTACACGTTCGCACCGCCGGGCGGCTAGCGATGGAACCCGACCCCGAGATTCTCCGACGGCTCGACCCCGCATTACACGGGTTCGCCGCCGCGCGCGTCGACCTGTCGCTGAACAGTCTTGGCGCCGCTCGGGACTCGCTGAACACCCGACGAGCCGAGGCCGTCGCGCAGATCGACGTCACCGGCGTCGACATCACCGACGAGCACGCGGCAGGCGTTCCGGTGCGCATCTACCGTGGCGGGCCCGGCCCATCGCCCGCGGTGATCTACTGCCACGCCGGCGCGTTCGTGCTGGGCAATCTCGACACCGACCACCGCCAATGCATCGAACTCGCCCGCCGGGCCGCCTGCACGGTGATATCGGTGGACTACCGGCTGGCCCCGGAACACCCCTATCCCGCCGCACTCGACGACGCCGCCGCCGTCTTGCGGTGGACGTGGGAGTCGTCCGACGATCTGGGAGTCGACCGTGACCGGTTGGCCCTCGCAGGCAACAGCGCCGGGGCGGCGCTGGCCGCCGGGCTGGCGCAGCGCGCGGCAGCCGAGGAGGCCCCGCCCGTCGTCGGCCTACTACTGCATCAGCCGGTGCTCGACGACCGTCCCACCGCGTCGAAGGCGGAGTTCACCTCGACACCCGGTTTTGACGGTGTCGCCGCCGAGGAGATGTGGCGACACTACCTCGGCCCGACGGCGCCGAGCGCGGCCGCGATACCCGCCCGCAGTCACCAAATGATCGGCGCGGCAAGCACGTTCATCACCTGTTCGGAATTGGATCCGCTGCGGGACGAGGCGCTGGATTACGCCCGAAGGCTGATGCGCTGCGGGGTCCGCACCGACCTGCACATCTTCGGCGGCACCTGCCACGGCTTCGACTCGCTATGCCCCGACTGGGAGATCAGCCAGGCGGTGTCGGCGATGCAGGCCGAGGCGCTCCGGCGCTTTTTCGTCGAACCATGACCTTTACAGATTGTCGTTAAACTGTCACGCTGGGTGGCGTGCATGAACTCGACGAACGAGACCGCCAGCGCGACGTGTCCCGGTCGCGCCAGCGGACACCCAGGCTGGCCCGCTACCAACTCGACGTCGTCGGAGCCCACGTCGCCGACGTCGTGGATTCGGCAGGCGGCTGGTTGTTCGACCGGGTCATGGCGGGCTGGGACGTGCGCGTCGCAGTCGCCGACACCGGCGACCTCGCCGCCCTGCACATCCTGGGCGTCCAGCCCGTCGCGTTGAGCGCGATGTTCGGCGGCGGGCATACGCCGACCGCCCTGGCGGTGGCAGGCGCGATATGCCGGACCGACGACCGACTCCGTGATGTGCTGGCCGCCTCGGTGCGGTCGGCGCGCACCGAGGTCCTCGCGTGGGGCGAGCTGTGGCCGCCCAGCGGCGGTCGGCACGGTGCGGAGGTGCGACACGAACTCAGCGCTGCGGCACGGGTATTCAAGGCTCAGGCGGCATTCGCCGCCGGACTCGACGCGAAAGTCGCGCCCTTCGAGGTGTTCCGCAGTTATGGCCAGTCGGTACGCACCGACTACCCGGACCTGCTGCCGGTCGGCTGACCGCCTAACGTCACACGGGAGTGACGCTGAGCGGCACGGGCTAACGGTCGACGAAGATGTCGATGATCGGGTTGTCACCGCCGCCGTAGCGGGACAGGTCCTCGACACCGGCGGCGCGCAGCACGTCAGAGTCGATCAGGCAGCCGCCGTTGACCTTCGAACCCGCCGACGTGATGATTTCGACGGCCGCATCGGCCATGATCTCGGGGCTGCGGGAGGACGCGAGCGCATCCTCGAAGTCGGCCGAGTTGGCCACCGCCGAGGTCGCGATGTAGGTCTCCGGCCACAGGCAGGTGAAACCGATTCCGGAGTCGGCATATTCGGCCGCCCAGCCCAGCGACAGCAAGGTCATCCCGTACTTGGACAGGGTGTAGGACGGGTGTGCACCCAGCCAGTGCGGGTTCATGTTCAGCGGCGGCGCGATGGTCACGACGTGGCCATTGGGCGACTGGCGCAGGTGCGGCAGACACGCCTTGGTGAGCAGGAACGTGCCGCGGATATTGATCTGCTGCATGAGGTCGAACTTCTTGGCCGACAGCGTCTCGGTGGGATCGGTGGCGATCGCACTGGCGTTGTTGACGCAGATGTCGACGCCGCCGAATTCCTTCACCGCGGTGTCGACGGCGCGTGCGACGTCCTCTTCGCTGCGGACGTCACCGACGACGGCGACAGCCTTACCGCCGGCCGCCTCGATCTCCGCGGCGGCGGTGTAGACCGTGCCAGGCAGCTTCGGGTGCGGTTCGGCGGTCTTGGCCAGCAGTACGACGTTCGCGCCGTGCCGGGCCGCGCCGAGCGCGATGGCCAGACCGATTCCCCGGCTGCCGCCCGACACGACCAGGGTGCGGTCGGTGAGCGAATGCTTGTCGGCCATCATTCTCCTCGCTGAAAATTGCATTCTCTTTTTCGGCGAGCATAGTACTCAGTGCAGCAGAACGAACCGGAGGGTCAGGAAACCGCGGTGACCGGATGCACCTGCAGCCGGCAGGTGTCGATCGTGGCCGGCACGGTCACGGTGTCGTACGTGTCCGGGGCGGTGACGAGCAGGTCGGTGTAGGTCGGGCACTGATTCCCGTCGGCGTCGACGGCCAGACCTTCCACGATGGCCTGTGCCGGATGTCCCGGCCACACGGTGACGGTCGGCGGGACGTCGACCACGCTGGGCAGGCCGCCGAGATAACCGCGCACGGTGCGCTCGGCGTGCAGCAGTGGTCCGCCGTCGCCCGAGTCGACACCCGGGTAACCGGTCAGGGTGCACGCCGCCGCGCCCGGCGCGAGGCTGAACACCAACGGCACACCGCGATGGCCGACCGCCGCGCGTGCCGGCCCGGTGGTCACCGTGAGCTGTGCCGATGTGCACGACGGCGGGTTGTCGGCGTGGACAGTGGGCGACCAGGCAAGGGTCGCGAGTACCAGCGCAGCGGCGGTCAACGCCGGCTTTGTCGTCATCACAACAGTGAAGACCGTCTGCGCCGCTACCGATCCCAATTCGGGACGAACTCCTCCGATCAGTCACCCGGCCGCGAGTGCCGGCCGTAGGACTGCACCTCGGCGGGCTCGTCGCGGTAGTGCCGCGCGCGCCGTGGCTCACTGGCATCGCTGAGACGATGCCGTGAGGCGTATCCGTCAAGATGAAAACCGTTGTGCGCGAGTTCAATCGGCTCGACAGGAGGTTCGAGCTCCGGTGGCGGGCGGTGCCACCTGATGACGTCGGTCTCGTCGTCGCGCGCATCGGGCGGCGGCGGGGCGATCGGCTCCCGATCCACCTCGTACTCGACGTACTCGTCGTCGTCATAGCCGTCGTCGTACACCGGGATCTCGTCGGTGATCTCGTCGCGGTCATCCCGCACCGACGGACGACCCAGACCGCCGAGGACGAACAGCGCCGCCACGATCCCGAATAACGCGGCGAACGCCGGCAGCAGCATCGACTGGGACAGCGCGGCCGAGAAAGGTTCACGCAGGAACGACGGCAGTTGCAGCACCGCCAGATCACTGGGTGACGCATCGGCAGGCGCGGCGGGCATCTCGTCGCTGATGCGCGATGCCATGAACGCAGCCATACCGGCGCTGCCGAGCACCGAGCCGACCTGACGGGTTGCGTTGTAGACGCCGGAACCCGCACCCGCCAGGTGCGACGGCAGGTTACGGGTGGCGGTGGCCGCCAGCGGCGCCCAGATGAACGCCATGCCGACGCCCATCGCGGTCAGTGCCAATACCAGTCGCCAGATCGGCGTCGTCGGCGTCATGTCGATCGACAACCAGGTCAGCGCGATCGCCAGCACCGAGAAGCCGAACCCGAGGATCGGGCGGGGATGCACCCGATCGGTCAGCTGGCCCACGAACGGGGCGAGCACCCCGCTGGACACCGCCATCGGCGCAATCAGCAGCGCCGAGCGCGTCGGCGACAACCCACACACGACCTGGGCGTAAAACATCACCGGCAGCATCATCGCGGTGACCACGAAACCGATGACGGCCACACCGAAGTTGGACAGGCTGAAATCCCGGTCGGCGAACATCTCCAACGGAATCAGCGGTTCGTCGCGGTTGATCGACTGCCAGTAGACGAACGCGGTGAAGAAGCCGATGCCGGCGACGATCACCGCCCAGATCCACGCCGCCCAGTGATGGGCCTGGCCTTCCTGCAGACCGAACACCACCAGGAACATGCCGATCCCGGACAGCGCCACCCCGATGAAGTCGAACCGGTGTTTACGCACGGGCAGCGTCGGGATCAGCCACACCGCCAACGCCAGACCGATTACGCCGACCGGCACGTTGACGAAGAAGATCCACTCCCAGCCCAGCCGGCCGACGAGCACGCCACCGGCGAGCGGGCCGACGAGGGTGGCCACCCCGGCCGTCGCGCCCCACAGGCTCATCGCCACACCGCGGCGCTCCGGCGGGAAAATGCGGGTGATCGTGGAGAGCGTCTGCGGAGTCAGCAGCGCGGCGCCGAGCCCCTGGACGACGCGGGCGGCGATCAACATCTCGATCGAGCCGGCCAGCCCGCACCACAACGAGGAGGCGGTGAAGACGGCCAGGCCGGCGATGTAGAGGTTCTTCGGCCCGAAGCGGTCACCGAGGCGACCGGCCAGCAACAGCGGTACGGCGTAGGCCAGCAGGTAGGCACTGGTCACCCAGATCACGGTGTCGTAGTCGGTGATCTCCAGCCCGTCCATGATGCTCGGGTTGGCGACGGCGACGATCGTCGAATCGACCAGGATCATGAAGAAGCCGACCAGCATGGCCCACAGCGCGTGCCACGGATTGGCGGGCACGTCGGGCATGGCGGTCGGGTCGGGGTCCAAGTCCACGTCCGGCGCCGGGCCGGCCATGTTCCTGGTCATATCCACTACCTCATTTCGGCTGTTGCGTCGGCGTCGGCATGCGCTGACGAACCGTTCTCGGCCCCCGCGCCTCATCGATCGGCAGCAACACCACGTGCGTAACGCCGTCAGCACCTGCTGTGCTTCCGACTCCCCTCACGCGTGCCAGATCGAGACTATCGTTGCGTCGAGCGGGTACCCGGCGGTGGGCCTGACCGGAATCGCGGCCCACATCCCGTTTTCCAGCGCAGGAGGAGCCATGCATTCGGATCGCTTTCGGCCTTTGGTGGACGCGAAGGGTCCGTTCGTCTCGATCTATTTCGACGACTCTCATGACACCGAGGACGCGGCCGCACAGCTCGACGCGCGGTTGCGCGACATTCGCAAACAGCTCGAGGAGCAGTCCGTCGACGGTTCAGTGATCCAGGCCATCGACACTGCGGTGCGCGGCGCCCACCCGCCCGTCGGCCGCAGCGGCCGGGCGGTGATCGTCGCCGGCGACACCGTCGTGCTCGACGAGCACCTCATCCGGCCGCCGACCACCACGATCGTGCGCGTCTCCGACCTGCCCTACGTGGTGCCGATCGTCGAGCACGGTCTGCTGCACACCGCGTACCTGCGAGTCGCCGTCGATTCGACGGGCGCCGACATCAGCGTCCATTACGCCAGCCGGGTGAACAGCGAGACCGTCGACGGCGACGGCTACCCGGTGCACAAGGCGAAGTCGTCCGAGGGACATGAATACGGCAAGGAGCAGGCCGTCGAAGAGGCGGTCCGCAAGAACATCCGGGAGGTGGCCGACCGGGTCACCCACCTGGTCGACGAGTCCGGCGCCGGGCTGGTGTTCATCGAGGGCGAGGTCGGCGCGCGCAGCGAGCTGACGTCCGAGCTGCCCGAGCGGGTGGCCGACAATGCTGTGCAGCTCGAAGGCGGCGGACGCGCCGCAGGCACCGACGAGGCGGAGGTGCAGCACGAGATCAGTCAGGAACTCCTCAAGCAGCGGCTCACCGCGATCGACGACGCCGCGCAGCGGTTCGCCGCCGGGCGCGGGACCGGCCTGGCCGTCGAGGGCCTGGCCGACGTGACCGCCGCGCTGCGGGACGGCGCGGTCGACACCCTCATCATCGGCGATATCGAGGACGCCACCGTCGTCGCCGACGCGGACCTGATGTTGATCGCCGCTGACGCCGACACCCTGTCCGATCTCGGGGCGGCACCGGAACGCACACTGCGCGCCGACGAGGCCTTGCCGATCAAGGCGGTGGCCATCGACGCCGCGCTGGTGCGGACCGACGAGCGGATGAGCCCGGCCGACGGCGTCGGCGCGGTGCTGCGCTACGCGGAGAACAGCTCGGCCTAATGGCCGTCGTCGTCGGCGCCGCCGACGGCGATCAGCGCCAGCACCGCGACCCCCACACCGGCGGTCATCACCACCGACAGCGCGATCTCGTCGTTGCCCATCAGACCGACGACGGGTGCGATTGCGGCACCCACACCGAACTGCGCGGCACCCAGCAGCGCGGCGGCGGTCCCGGCCGCTTCGTGGTGACGTGACAGCGCGACGGCGGGAGCGTTCGGGATGACGAAGCCCATCATCGCCAGCACGGCCCACACCGGCACCAGGAAGCCGTAGATGCCGCCGGTGTGCGTCACCGACAGCACGATGAAGCTCGCACCCACCACGGTCGCGGCGGCCAGCGCCCACAGCAGGATGCGTTGCGGCGAAAACCGGCGCAGCAGCAGAACATTCACCTGAGTGGCGGCGACGAACGCGATGGCGCCGGCGCCGAACACCAACGCGAAGGTCTGCTGATCCAGACCGTGGCGGCCCTGCAGCACGAACGCGGCGCCGGCGATGTAGGCGAACAGCCCGGCCATCCCGAGTGCGCCAACGACGACCAGGGCGACGAACCGCAAGTCGCGCAGCAGGCTCAGGTAGGTCGCGGCGATCGAGCGCACCTGAAGGGGGCGGCGATTGCCGACCGGCAGGGTTTCCGGCAGCGCGAGCGCGGCGACCAGAAGCAGCGCGCCGGCCAACACGATCAGCACCGCGAACACCCAGTGCCAGGACGCCCTGAGCAGCACGGCCGCGCCGAGCGAGGGCGCAACGATCGGCGCCACGCCGAGGATCAGCATCAGTCGCGACATCACGGTGGCTGCGGCGCTGTCGTCGAACAGGTCACCGACGACGGCGACGGCCACCACCGCCGCGGCGGCCGCACCCATCCCCTGCAACCCGCGCGCCAGACTGAGCACCTCGATGTTGGGGGCGAACAGGCAGACGAGCGACGCCAGCATGTGCAGCGCGATGCCGCCCATCAAGGGACGGCGACGGCCCAGCGAATCCGACAGCGGGCCGACGATCAGCTGACCGAGCGCCAGGCCGGCCAGCGTGCCGGTCAGCGTCAGCTGCGCCACCGACGAGGACACCCCGAGCTCGTCGGCGATGCGCGGCAGCGCAGGCAGATACATGTCGATGGTCAGCGGACCCAGCGCCACCAGCGCGCCCAGCACGACGATCATCCGCAGCCGGCTCGGCGTTGCCACCTCCGCTGACACGGGCGTCTCGTGGCGGGTGGCAGTCACAGTTCGCGATGTTGCCATGCACACCCACAGCACGCTCAAGCGATTATTTGTTCCGCCTGCGGCTATCCAACCCCGTGGTGACTCAGATCACCGCGGGGCACGTTTTTGCGGGGGTCGTTCGTTAGCCTGAGAGCACGCCAAGTTAGGAAGGCACGCGCATGAAGGTCCGCCGACGAGGCAGTTCCCCGGAACGATTGCCTGCGCAGGTCGAGGATGACGCGACCATGTCCGCGCGGGTGCTCTCCCAGATCATCGAGCGCAGCACCCGAGCCCAGGCGCCGGCCGTCAAGGCCTATGTCGCCCGGCTGCGGCGGGCGAACCCCGAGGCGAGCCCGGCGGAGATCGTCACCAAGCTCGAGACTCGCTACCTGGCCGCGGTGATGGCCAGCGGCGCTGCCGTCGGATCGGCCGCCGCGTTCCCCGGGATCGGCACCCTGGCAGCCCTGTCGGCAGTGGCCGGCGAGACGCTGGTGTTCTTGGAGGCCACCGCGGTGTTCGTGCTCGCTGTCGCCGACGTCCACGGCATCCCGCTCGAGCAGCGGGAGCGTCGGCGGGCGCTGGTGTTGGCAGTGCTCGTCGGCGAGGAGAGCAAGGGGGCGATCACCGACCTGATCGGCCCGAGCCGCACCAGCGGCGCGTGGCTGACCGAGGGCGCCGAGATGATTCCGCTGCCCGCGTTGTCACAGCTGAACAGCCGCCTGATGCGGTACTTCGTGAAGCGCTTCACGCTCAAGCGTTCTGCGATGGCGTTCGGCAAAATGCTGCCCGTCGGCATCGGTGCCGCGGTCGGTGGCGGCGGTAACCGAATGATGGGCAAAAAGATAGTGAACAATGCCCGCGCGGCGTTTGGGCCCGCGCCCAGCCGGTGGCCGGTGAGCTTGCACCTGCTGCCTGCGATCGAGCCCGGCGGATAACCGTTCACCGACCTCCGTCGACCAGTTGTCGCACCACCCCGGGGCATGGAGCTGACGTGCTTCGGGAACAGATAAGAAGCGATAGCCTTTTAGACGGCGGCCGTGGGGGCACCAAAATTGGGGCAAACCGTCCAAGTGCGGCTTGCCCGGACGAAGGAATTGAGGCGAGCAACTGCCGTGAGCAGTACTAGTTCACCATTCGGACAGAACGAATGGCTGGTCGAGGAGATGTACCGCAAGTTCCGCGAGGACCCCTCCTCGGTCGACTCGAGTTGGCATGAGTTCCTTGTCGACTACAACCCGGAGCCGACGAGCGACTCGACCGCCGGTGGTAACGGCCAACCGGCCGCGAAGACCGCCGCTCCGGTGTCACCACCGGAACCCGCACCGGCCCCCCCGCCGGCCAAGTCCGCTCCCGCCAAGTCCGCTCCCGCGGGCAATGGCGCGTCGAGCTCGGCCGCTCCGGTCAAAGACACCGCCAAGCCTCCGGCCAAGGAGCCGGCACCCAAGGCCGCAGCAGCGTCGTCGTCGTCGTCCGATGGCGGCGACGAGACGCAGGTGTTGCGCGGCGCGGCAGCAGCCGTCGTCCGCAACATGAACACCTCGCTGGAGATCCCGACCGCGACCAGTGTGCGGGCCATCCCGGCGAAGCTGATGATCGACAACCGCATCGTCGTCAACAACCACCTCAAGCGCACTCGCGGCGGCAAGGTGTCCTTCACCCACCTGCTCGGCTACGCGATCGTGCAGGCGGTCAAGAAGTTCCCGAACATGAACCGGCACTACGCCGAGATCGACGGCAAGCCCAACGCCGTCACGCCCGCGCACACCAATCTGGGCCTCGCGATCGACCTGCAAGGCAAGGACGGTAAGCGCTCGCTGGTGGTCGCCGCGATCAAGAACTGCGAGACCATGCGGTTCGGCCAGTTCATCGCCGCCTACGAGGACATCGTGCGGCGCGCCCGCGACGGCAAGCTCACCGCCGAGGATTTCGCCGGTGTGACGATCTCGCTGACCAACCCCGGCACCATCGGCACCGTGCACTCGGTGCCCCGGTTGATGTCCGGCCAGGGTGCGATCGTCGGCGCCGGCGCGATGGAGTACCCGGCGGAGTTCCAGGGCGCGAGCGAGGAGCGCATCGCCGAACTGGGCATCGGCAAGCTCATCACGCTGACGTCGACCTACGACCACCGCATCATTCAGGGTGCGGAGTCCGGCGACTTCCTGCGGACCATCCACGAACTGCTGCTGTCGGACGATTTCTTCGACGAGATCTTCTTCGAGCTGGGCATCCCTTACGAGCCGGTCCGCTGGCGCACCGACAACCCCGATTCGATCGTCGACAAGAACGCTCGCGTCATCGAACTCATTGCGGCCTACCGCAACCGCGGGCATCTGATGGCCGACATCGACCCGCTGCGCTTGGACAAGACCCGCTTCCGCAGCCACCCCGACCTCGACGTCAACACCCACGGCTTGACGCTGTGGGATCTCGACCGGGTGTTCAAGGTCGACGGGTTCGCGGGCAAGGAGTTCAAGAAGCTGCGCGACGTGCTCGGGCTGCTGCGCGACGCCTACTGCCGCCACATCGGTGTGGAGTACACCCACATCTTGGAGCCCGAGCAGCAGAAGTGGCTGCAGGAGCGCATCGAGGTCAAGCACGAAGGTCCGACGGTCGCCCAGCAGAAGTACATCCTGTCGAAGCTGAACGCCGCTGAGGCCTTCGAGACCTTCCTGCAGACGAAATACGTTGGGCAGAAGCGCTTCTCGCTGGAGGGTGCGGAAACCGTCATCCCGATGATGGACGCCGCGATCGACCAGGCCGCCGAGCACGCCCTCGACGAGGTCGTGATCGGCATGCCGCACCGCGGCCGGCTCAACGTGCTGGCCAACATCGTCGGCAAGCCCTACTCGCAGATCTTCAGCGAGTTCGAGGGCAACCTGAACCCGTCGCAGGCGCACGGTTCCGGTGACGTCAAGTACCACCTCGGCGCCAGCGGCAACTACATCCAGATGTTCGGCGACAACGACATCGAGGTCTCGCTGACCGCCAACCCGTCGCACCTGGAAGCCGTGGACCCGGTGATGGAAGGCATCGTTCGGGCCAAGCAGGACCTGCTCGACAAGGGCGACGGCGACGACGGCTTCACCGTCATGCCGCTGATGCTGCACGGCGATGCGGCCTTCGCCGGTCAGGGCGTGGTGGCCGAGACCCTCAACCTTGCGCTGCTGCGCGGCTACCGCACTGGCGGCACGATCCACATCATCGTCAACAACCAGATCGGCTTCACTACCTCGCCGCAGGACTCACGCAGCTCGGAGTACTGCACCGACGTCGCAAAGATGGTGGGAGCGCCCATCTTCCACGTCAACGGTGACGATCCGGAGGCCTGCGTCTGGGTGGCGCGGCTGGCGGTGGACTTCAGGCAGAAGTTCAAGAAGGACGTCATCATCGACATGCTGTGCTACCGCCGCCGCGGGCACAACGAGGGTGACGACCCGTCGATGACCCAGCCGTACATGTACGACGTCATCGACACCAAGCGCGGTGTCCGCAAGACCTACACCGAAGCCCTGATCGGCCGCGGCGACATCTCGATGAAAGAGGCCGAGGACGCGCTGCGCGACTACCAGGGTCAGCTGGAGCGAGTGTTCAACGAGGTCCGCGATCTCGAGAAACACGAGGTCGAACCGAGCGAATCGGTCGAAGAAGACCAGATGATCCCGCGCGGCATGACCACCGCGGTGGACAAGTCGCTGCTGGCCCGTATCGGTGACGCGCATCTGGCGTTCCCGGAGAACTTCAACGTGCACCCCCGCGTCAAGCCGGTGCTGGAGAAGCGCCGCGAGATGGCGTACGAGGGCAAGGTCGACTGGGCGTTCGCCGAATTGCTCGCGCTCGGAACATTTTTGGCCGAAGGCAAGCTGATCCGCTTGTCGGGTCAGGACACTCGGCGCGGCACGTTCACCCAGCGGCACTCGGTGATCATCGACCGCAAGACCGGCGCGGAGTTCACCCCGCTGGACCTGCTGACCGTCAACCCGGACGGCACACCGACCGGCGGCAAGCTGATGGTGTACGACTCGGCGCTGTCGGAGTACGCGGCGGTCGGCTTCGAATACGGCTATTCCGTGGGCAATCAGGACGCACTCGTCATGTGGGAGGCGCAGTTCGGCGATTTCGTCAACGGTGCGCAGTCGATCATCGACGAGTTCATCAGTTCCGGCGAGGCCAAGTGGGGTCAGCTCTCCGATGTGGTGCTGCTGCTCCCCCACGGCCATGAGGGCCAAGGCCCCGACCACACCTCGGGTCGCATCGAGCGGTTCCTCCAGCTGTGGGCCGAGGGTTCGATGACGATCGCGCTGCCGTCGACCCCGGCGAACTACTTCCATCTGTTGCGCCGGCACGGCCTCGACGGAGTGCACCGTCCGCTGATCGTGTTCACGCCGAAGTCGATGCTGCGCAACAAGGCTGCCGTCAGCGACATCCGGGACTTCACCGAGCAGAAGTTCCGGTCGATCATGGAGGAGCCGACCTACACCGACGGCGACGGCGACCGCAACAAGGTCACCCGAATCCTGTTGACCAGCGGCAAGATCTACTACGAGCTGGCGGCGCGCAAGGACAAGGACAAGCGCGAGGACGTCGCGATCGTCCGCGTCGAGCAGCTGGCGCCGCTGCCCAAGCGGCGACTGAGCAACACCTTGGATTCCTACCCGAATGCCAAGGAGTTCTTCTGGGTTCAAGAGGAGCCGGCCAACCAGGGTGCGTGGCCGACGTTCGGCTTGACGCTGCCGGAGTTGTTGCCGGAGAAGCTGACCGGGATCAAGCGGATCTCGCGGCGCGCGATGTCGGCGCCGTCGTCCGGCTCGTCGAAGGTGCACGTCGTCGAGCAGCAGGAGATCATCGACGAGGCGTTCGGCTAGTTCTGCCGAGTGTGGGCCTCATGCACGCGAAATCGCCATTTCGTCTGCAGGAGGCCCACAGTCGAAGCTTGGCGGAGCCTCGAATCTAGAAGCCGAAGTTGTTGAGCAGGTCCAGCGGGATCGGCGAGTTGCCGTTGGCGAGGTCCTGCATGGCGCGCGGGCAGAAGAAGGACACGGCGATGCCGGTGAACATGGTCGCCGGGCCCAGCGGTCGGCCCATCCGGTCGGCGACGGTCGAGGCGATGTCGGCGGTGTTCTGGGTGCGGTCAGCCAGCAGCGGGCAGATCGACTGCCCCATCTCGACGGCCTGAGCAGGGTCCATGCCGGTGATGCCGGCATTGCCCAACGCGGCCAGGAAGTCGTCGGTGGTGGTGTCGGCTTGCGCGGGCGCGGCCAGCGCGACAGCGACGGCGATCAATCCGGCAACCGCCCCGGCGCTGGCCATACGGCGAAATGTCATGCTCTAAGCATCGCGGTCGGCTATCCCGCTGTTACCCGCGGGGTGCCCACCCGATAGCCTGAGCCCATTCGACACACGTCAAACAACGCGAGGAGTCGCTCATGCAGGGGTTTGCCGGGAAGGTAGCCGTCGTCACCGGGGCCGGGTCGGGCATCGGCCAGGCACTCGCGATGGAACTGGGCCGATCGGGCGCCAAGCTCGCCATCAGCGATATCGACACCGAGGGCCTGGCGGTCACCGAGGAGCGCCTGAAGGCGATCGGCGTCGACGTCAAGGCGGACCGGCTCAACGTCACCGAGCGCGAGGCGTTCCAGGCCTACGCCGACGGCGTCAAGGCGCACTTCGGCAAGGTCAACCAGATCTACAACAACGCCGGCATCGCGTACTCCGGTGACGTCGAGATCAGCCAGTACAAGGACATCGAGCGAGTGATGGACGTCGACTTCTGGGGCGTCGTCAATGGCACCAAGGTCTTCCTGCCATACCTGATCGAGTCCGGCGACGGCCACGTCATCAACGTCTCGAGCCTGTTCGGCATCTTCTCGGTGCCGGGCCAGGCCGCCTACAACGCGGCCAAGTTCGCGGTGCGCGGGTTCACCGAGGCCCTGCGTCAGGAGATGATCCTGGCCAAGCACCCGGTCAAGGTCACCACCGTGCACCCGGGCGGCATCAAGACTGCGATCGCGCGCAACTCCACCGTGGCCGAAGGACTCGACCAGGCCGAGATGGCCAAGGCGTTCGACAAGAAGCTCGCCAGGACGACGCCGGAGCGCGCGGCCGAGATCATCCTCGATGCGGTCCGCAAGAACAAGGCTCGGGTGCTCGTCGGCGCGGACGCCAAGATCCTCGATGTGATCGTGCGTATCACCGGGTCGGGCTACCAGCAGTTGTTCTCCACCGTGCTGCCCAAGCTTTCCCCGCCGATGCGCTGAATTCGCTAGCGCCCCAAGGGGTGTCCCGACAGCCACTCTTCGGCGACCGAGCGCGGGTCACGCCCCTCGGCGACGTGATGCCGCATGTCGACGAGCGAGCCGGTGTCGAGGACACCGGCGAGTTCGTTGATCGCGCGCACCTGTTGGGTGTCGAGTTCGTTGCGCCGATAGAGCGGCACGATGTTTTCGGCCATCACCAGCTCCGGCTTGCGATCGGCCAGGACGACGACATCACTGGGCACGCCGGTGTCGGCGGTCCCCGTCCAGGCGGCCGTGACGTCGCCTGCCCGCAGCGCAGCGAACATCGTTGCCGCATCCGGGAATTCGCGCGGCGCGGGCAGCGTGCAGCCACCCACCACAGTCGGCAACCCCCGCACGTGCGCGACGGCCCCGACCCGCAGCCCGGCACAGTGGCTCACCAACGCGGTCAGGTCACGGCTGCCCCACGCGGCGGCGGTCGCATCGGTCACGGCCAGCGCGGGCTTGTCATCGGCGGCGGTGGTGTAGTCACCGGCGGCCACACCTTCGGGCAGGACGCCGAGCAGCGCCTTGTACACCTGCGAGTCCGAGCGGGCCGTTGCGCCGGGGGCGAACTTCTGCAGTAGCCGGCCGGTGAATCCCGGCACCACGCTGACGGCGCCGGAATCCATTGCCTTCAGCGGATCCGCGACGATCCCCACGTGCGCGGCGGTGCCGTACGAGCGCAGCGCCGCGGCATACAGATTGGCCAGCAGGGTGTACTCCGGGTCAGCGGTCGCGCCGACAGCCAACGACGGTCCCGGCGCCGGCGACCCGCAGGCCACCGCCACCAGAACCAGCAGTCCCAGCATCAGCCGCCGAAACACCGTCGGCCTCAACAGGTTTCGATCAGGCTTCGGATGCCGCTGCCACCGCCGCGGCCACCGCGGGGCCAACCCGCGGGTCCAGCGGACTCGGCACGATGTGGTCGGCCGCCAGGTCGTCCCCGACCACCGAGAAGATCGCCTCAGCCGCTGCGACTTTCATTTTCTCGGTGATGCGCCGTGCGCCGGCGTCCAGCGCACCCCGGAACACACCGGGGAAGGCCAGAACGTTGTTGATCTGGTTCGGGAAGTCGCTGCGCCCGGTGGCCACGACCGCGGCGTGCTTGCGGGCCGCGTCCGGGTGGATCTCCGGATCCGGGTTGGACATCGCGAACACGATGCCGCCCGGCGTCATCGTCGCGATCAACTCCTCGGGCACCAGGCCCGCCGAGACCCCCATGAACGCGTCGGCGCCATTGAGCGCCTCGGCGATCCCCCCGGTGAGTCCGCGCGGGTTCGTCCGCGCGGCCAGATCCGCCTTGACCGAGTTCATATCGGTGCGGCCGGTTTGCAGGATGCCCTGGCTGTCGAGCACGGTGATGTCGGTGATGCCCGCGGCAAGCAGGATGTTCGTGCACGCGACACCCGCGGCACCCGCACCCGACATCACGACCTTCAGCGAGTGCATGTCGCGATCCAGGTGCTTGGTGGCGCCCATCAGCGCGGCGAGCACGACGATCGCGGTGCCGTGCTGGTCATCGTGCATGACGGGGCAGTCCAGTGCCTCGATCAGACGTCGCTCGATCTCGAAGCACCGCGGCGCGGAGATGTCCTCCAGGTTCACCGCGCCGAAGGTCGGGCGCAGCCGGATGATCGTCTCGACGATCTCGTCGGGGTCCTTGGTGTCCAGCACGATCGGGATGGAATCCAGCCCGCCGAAGGTCTTGAACAGCGCGGACTTGCCCTCCATCACCGGAAGCGACGCCGCGGGACCGATATCGCCGAGGCCGAGGACCGCGGTGCCGTCGCTGATCACCGCAACCAGGCGGTTCGACCAGGTGTACTTCTTGGCCAAGGTGTGGTCGGAGGCGATCGCGCGGCTGACCTGGGCTACGCCCGGGGTGTAGGCGATCGACAGGGCGCGCTGGGTGTCCAGCGGGGCCTTCAGCTCGACGGACAGCTTCCCGCCGACGTGAGCGGCGAAGATCTCTTCGTCGTCGATAACGACGCGGGGGGTACTCACTGTTTCGGACACGGCGTCAGGGTACTCGCCCCCGAAACCTCACCGACCAGGGTCGACCTGCCGTGAACTACGCCGGGAAGCCTACTGGCGCGTAACATTTCTGCGGGGCCCGTCAGGGCCCTGCCTGCCGCTTGAGGGGAGGTCGGATCATGCCGTCGTTTCGCGCTCGACCACAGGCACTGCTGGGAGGGAACCGCTCCCGACCCACTTCCCCCGTCGATGCCAAGCGCATCCACGTCCCCGTCGCACGGGCGATGGTCGATTGCGCCATCTATGTCGACGGCAACCGGCTGGCCGGTAAGTACACCCACGCGGCCGCGTTGGAAAAGGTCCGCGAATTGCAAGCCGGCGGCCAGAAGGCGTTCGTCTGGATCGGGCTGCACGAACCCGACGAGCATCAGATGCAGGCGGTGGCCGAGGTGTTCGGCCTGCATCCGCTGGCCGTCGAAGATGCCGTGCACGCCCACCAGCGTCCCAAGGTGGAGCGCTACGACGACACCCTGTTCCTGGTCCTCAAGACGGTGACCTACGTGCCGCACGAGTCGGTGGCATTGGCCCGCGAGATCGTCGAGACCGGCGAGATCATGGTGTTCGTCGGATCCGACTTCGTTGTGACGGTGCGCCACGGCGATCACACCGGGCTGGCGGGCCTGCGCAAGCACCTGGAGGAGGAGCACCAGCACCTGTCGCTGGGTCCGTACGCGGTCATGCACGCCATCGCCGATCACGTCGTGGACACCTATCGTGACGTCAGCGAGCTGATGGAAAGCGACATCGACGCCATCGAATCGGAGACGTTCTCCCCGCTGAAGAAAACCGACATCGAGCCGATCTATCTGCTCAAGCGCGAAGTCGTCGAATTGCGAAGGGCGGTATCACCGCTCACCGTCGCGCTGGCACGCTTCAACCCCGAGTTCAAGGACTTGATGACCAAAGAGGTGTTGCGCTACATGCGCGACGTCCTCGATCACCAGACCCAGGCCGCCGACCGCATCGCCTCCTACGACGAGATGTTGTCGTCGCTGGTGCAGGCCGCCCTGGCCAAGGTCGGCATGCAGCAGAACGTCGACATGCGCAAGATCTCGGCGTGGGTCGCGATCGCGGCGGTGCCGACGATGATCGCGGGTATCTACGGCATGAATTTCGAGCACATGCCCGAGTTGTCCTGGACGTGGGGCTATCCCGCGGTGCTGCTGCTGATGGTGACGGTGTGCGCGTTCCTCTACCACAACTTCCGCCGCAACCACTGGCTGTAGCGCTCAACCAGGTTGTGCCGCACGACGATTCGGGTCGGTTACGTCGACTCCGTCGTCGAGCCACGCCTGACGCATGGCTTCGGCACCCTTGAGCCGCACCCAGGCGGCCTCATTCTGGGTGAGCGGTGTCGCGGTCAGGAAATGCACCGGGTCGCGCGGCGCCTCTAGCGGAAGATCAGGAAGGGCCGAATCACCAAGCAGCACAGCGGTGAACGCCGCACCCTCCCACAACGGCGCGGACAGGTCGATCAGCGCGTCGGCGACCAGCACCACGCCCTCGACGGCGGGCGTCGCCGCCACGACGGCCAGGCTGCGCGCCAGCCCCGGGGTCGGCGCGGTGGCGCGCAGGGTCAGCACGACCTCGGCCCGCGGGCCGTGCACCGGGTCCGCCACACCAGACGACGCCTCGCTCATCGGATGACGCGAACACCCCAGCGTCACATAGTGAGCCACGCCGTTCGGGTCGGGCCCGAACCGCAGTACCTCCATGCGTTCCAGCCCCAGGAACGTCACGCTGGCCGAGTCCGGTTCGGCGTCGATTCCGGCGGCGACGAAATGCCCGCGCACATGGGCGCGGACCGCATCCAGGGGCTGACTCACTGAGCAGGCGGAATGGTGAGGTTCACTCCGCTGTCGGCGTCGAAGATGTGCAACTTGGTGGTGTCGAACGCCAGCTCGATCGACTGCCGGATGGCCGCCTTGGAATCGGCGGAAAGCCGTGCCACGAACTCGTTCTCACCCGCACCCGACTCGGCGGCCAGTTCGGCCAGCTGCGCCGCCTTGGCTCCGTCACCGGAGGTCTTGAAGTAGACGTACTTGTCGGCACCCAGCGACTCGACCAGGTCGACGGTCACCTCGAAGGTGTGCGCCTGAATGCGCTCGTAGGCATCCAGCAGCGCGGCGTCCTCGAAATGCTCGGGTCGGATGCCGGCAATGACGTTGGCGGCCTTGGGATGCTGGCCCAAGATGTCTTGGACCTCCTGGCTCAGCGTCACCTCGCCGAACGGCAACCGCAGGCTCATGCCCTCGAGCACCGCCGGGAAGAAGTTCATCGCCGGCGAGCCGATGAAGCCGGCGACGAACAGGTTCGCCGGCCGCTCGTAAAGCTCGCTCGGGGTGCCGATTTGCTGGGCCTCACCGCCGCGCAGCACCACAACCCGGTCCCCCAGCGTCATCGCCTCGGTCTGGTCGTGCGTGACGTACACGGTGGTGGTACCGAGCCGGTTCTGCAGCCGGGCGATCTCACCACGCATTTGCACACGCAGCTTGGCGTCGAGATTCGACAGCGGCTCGTCCATCAGGAACGCCTTGGGTTGGCGCACGATCGCGCGCCCCATTGCCACCCGCTGCCGCTGGCCGCCGGACAGCTGCGATGGCTTGCGGTCCAGAAGTTCGGTCAGGTCAAGGATTTTCGCGGTCTCTTCAACCTTCTGGGCGATCTCGGCCTTCTTCAGCTTGGCCAGCGTGAGCGGGAAGGCGATGTTCTGCCGGACGGTCATATGCGGGTAGAGCGCATACGACTGGAACACCATCGCGATATCGCGGTCGCGGGGCGCTTTCTCGTTGACGCGGTCACCGCCGATGCGCAGCTCTCCGGAGCTGATGTCCTCAAGGCCGGCGATCATGTTGAGCGTGGTCGACTTACCGCAGCCGGACGGCCCGACCAGGATGACGAACTCGCCGTCGGCGATCGTCAGGCTCAGGTCTTTGACGGCGACTGCGCCGTCCGGATAATTCTTGCTGACATGGTCCAGGACTATCTCGGCCATCGAAAACCTCGCTACCCCTTCACCGCGCCGGAGGTCAGCCCGGCGACGATCCGTCGTTGGAAGATCAGGACGAACACGATGATCGGAACCGTGATCACCATCGCGCCTGCGGCGATCGATCCGGTCGGCTCCTCGAATTGCGAACTGCCGGTGAAGTTCGCGACGGCCACCGGCGCGGTGATCGCGGCGTTGGTCGCGGTCAACGACAGCGCCAGCAGCAGGTCGTTCCACGCGAAGATGAACACCAGGATGGCCGCGGTCACGATGCCCGGCGCGGCCAGCGGCGCGATCACCCGGCGAAACGCCTGCGCCGGTGTCGCGCCGTCCATCCTGGCGGCCTTCTCCAGATCCCAGGGGATCTCGCGAAAGAACGCCGACAGCGTGTAGATCGCCAGCGGCAGCGCGAACGTGATGTACGGGATGATCAGACCAGGCCAGGTGTCGAATAGGCCGAGCCGGCGCTCGATGTTGAACAGCGGTGTCACCAGAGAGATCTGGGGGAACATCGCGATCAGCAGGGCGGCACCGATCAGGGCTTTCTTACCGGTGAACTCCAGCCGGGCAACCGCGTAGGCGGCCATTCCGCCGATCACCACCGCGATCACGGTGGTGATCAGCCCGATACCGATCGAGTTGATCAACGCCGAGCTGAACGCATCACCGCTGAAGATGCCCTTGTAGTTGTCGAACGTGATCTGCGACGGAATGAGCTTGCCGTCCTTGACCGTTGACGTGGGTTTGAGCGACAGGCTCAGGATCCACAGCACCGGGAAGAGCGCGTAGATCACCACGAGTGCATCGATGACAACCCAGCTCACCGCCCGCCGGGTGCCAACCCGCTCAGACATCAGCGCACCTCGTTGTCCGTGCCCGGCGCCGAGGCGCCGAACAGCTTGATGTAGATGAATGCGATGACGGCCACCGAGAGAAATACCAGCACGCTGATCGCCGAGCCGAGGCCGATGTTGAAGGCCTTGAACAGGTTGTCGTAGCCCAGGATCGACACCGAGGCGGTGTCATTGGCACCGCCGGTCAGCACGTAGATGTTGTCGAAGATGCGGAAGGCGTCCAGCGTGCGGAACACCAGCGCCACCAGGATCGCCGGTTTGATCAACGGCAGCGTCACCTTGACCAGCCGCGTCCACGGGCCCGCGCCGTCGACCTCGGCGGCCTTGAGCAGATCCTCGGGCACCAGCGCCAGACCGGCCAGCAGCAGCAGTGCCATGAACGGGGTGGTCTTCCACACCTCCGCCAGGATGATGATCGCCAGCGACGGAATCTGTTGTGTCAGAGGCGCACTGCCGTCGGGCAGCAGATTCGCGAGGTAGCCGGTGCCCGGAGTCCAGGCGTAGTACCAGCTGTAGGACGCCGCGACGGTGACGATGCCGTACGGGATCAGGATCGCGGTGCGCACCAACCCCTTGCCGAAGATGGTGCGGTGCATGACAAGTGCGAGCGCCATGCCGAGCACGAACTCGATTGCCACCGAGACCACCGTGATGACCACGGTGATGACGAACGCCGTCCACCAGTACCGGTCGGTCAGGATGGTCTGATAGTTCTCCAACCAGATGAACTTCGTGTCGGCCGGGCTGGCGAGGTTGTAGCGCTGCAGACTCAGCCACAGCGCGTACACGATCGGATAGGCCGTCACCGCGAGCATGAGGATGACGGCCGGAGTGATCAGCAGGTAGGCGAGCTTTCGCTGGGACCGGCGATCGTCGCTGCGGGCCGCAGCATTGGCCGGAGTGCGGGCGGGGGCGGTCACGGGATCAACCCCTGTCCGTCGATCGCTTTCTGCACCTGCTCGGCCAGTTCGTCCGCGGTCTTGTCCGGGTCGATCTGCGTGATCGGAGCCAGCGTGGCCGAAATGCGGGTCGACACCGCCTGATAGTTCGGTGTTGCCGGGCGGACGGCCGCGGTGGTCAGCTGATCGCGGATGATCGCGTACTGCGGGTACTTCTGCTGGAACGCCGGATCGGAGTACAGCGAGGCACGCACCGCGGGTAGACCGCCCTCGATCGAGGTGTACTTCTGGTTCTCCAGATTCCGGATGCAGCGGACGGCCTCGAACGCCTCGGCCGGGTGTCGGGTGGTCTTGGCCACGGCGAGGTTCAGGCCGCCGAGAGTGACGCGGGTGGGCTGGCCCGGGATCACTCCCGGATACGGGGCGAACCCGAACACTTCTTTGGACGCGTCGAAGGCGACGGTGAACTGGTCGTCGGTCGGCGAGAACGTTCCGGCGTCGTTGATGCTGCCGCTTAGTTCCGGCTTGTCGTTGAGAGGCAGGAACGGCACCCCGCCCTTGACGGCGTTCTCCAGCATCGAGGCGAACACGAAGGGCCAGTTGACCTCCAGGGCCGCCTTGCCCTGTTCCAGGGCCAGCCGCGCGGTGCCCTCGTCGGTCTGGGTGACCGACGGGTCGGCGCCGGGCGCGGTCGCCACGGCTTTGATGATCTGCAGCGCCTTGACCGTCGCCGCCCGGTGCTCAGGAGTGTCAGTCAGCGTGACCCGCTTGCCGTCATCGGAAAGCACCTGTCCGCCAGCGCTTTCCAGCAAAGTGTTGAACCAGACGACCAGGCCTTCGTACTGTTTGGCCTGCACCGCGATCCAGCTGGGCTTGCCCTCGGCGTGCAAGCGGGTGGCCTCGGCCACCATCCCATCCCAGGTGTCCGGTGGTGGCGCCACCAAATCTGCTCGGTACCAGAGTAATTGCGTGTTTGTAGTGACCGGTGCGGCATACAGCTTGTCCTGCCACTTCGCGGTTTCCAGCGGCCCGGGCAGGGTGTTGGTCGTCGCATCGGACTCGGCCTGTCCGGCCGGATCGTCGGACAACGGCAGCGCCCAGCCCGCTTCGGCGAACTCGGCGGTCCACACCACGTCGAGCGCCATCACGTCGAGCGTGCGGTCGTTTCCGGTCAGCCGGCGCGCCAGCTGCAGGCGTTGGTCGTCGGCGGCCTTGGGCAGGCTGCGCTGCTCGATGCGAAAGCGTCCGCCGAGTTCAGTGTTGCAGCGCTTGGCCACCGCGGTGAATGTCGCCGTCTCACTGGCCGGTGTGTAGAGGCTGACGACCAGACCCTGGTCGCCGGAGCTGCACGATGACACCAACGATGCGCACGTCAGAGCAGCGACCGCGGCCGCACCCACCCGCCGAGCGCGTGCGCCTGGGCAAGCCATCTCCCAACCGCCTCCCGTCTTCGCCCGCCTTCTCGATACGTGCGGCAACTGTTCGCGCTCGGCGCAGGCTGCATCACGGCAGGGCAATGCCCCGCGGCCAAACCGTAGAACTCCGGCGCGGTGATGTGCAACACTCCAGCGCCGGATGCGGCCAGATCGTGACCGCCGTTAAATTTTCAAGCGCGCCAGCATGTCCCGCGCCTTTTCGGCGCTCTGCGGATCGCACAACACGTCGTAACGGCCCGCCACCAATTGCATGGTTGAGCTGAAATCCCTTGTGCCCCGCGCCATTGCATACGGAACCGCCGACGTGATCAGACCGAAGATGACGCCGGCGACAACGCCGGTGATCAACGACGCCCACGGGTTGGGGCTGAAGAAGCCCAGCACCAGGCCGATGAAGATGCCGAGCCACGCCCCGGTGATCACGCCGCCGCCCAGCACTTTGGGCCACGTCAGCCGGCCGGTGACCCTCTCGACCTGCATCAGATCCACACCGACGATGGTCACCTGCTCCACCGGGAACTGCTCGTCGGACAGGTAGTCGACGGCCTTCTGGGCTTCGGCGTAGGTGGGATACGAGCCGATCGGCCACCCCTTGGGCGGGGTGGGCAGGCCAACCGGCCCGCGGCGTGACGCGGCGGCTGCGCCACCGGGGTTCTGACCGGGTGGGAAAGGGCTGGTCATATCTGCTCATTCTCCTGTCCTGCGCGGCGTTTGTCGCGTCGTGTTCACCCGCGCGAGGCGGGTGAGATACCTGATCAACGCGGTACCGCGGGCGTTGGTGCCCCACGGCAAGCCAGCCCCGCGCCACCTGCACATACGCTAGGTTGAACAGCATGACAGCTTCCGGCGGCGACTCCGGCGAAAAGCCGCAGAACTCGGGCGATCAGGGACCTTCCGAAGGGACCTACGAGGCCCCGCCCATCGAACAGAACCCGGCGTCACCCGGCTACGAGAGCACCCCCTCGGGGTACGAGCCCACGCCGCCGGCGTACCCGGGCTACGACGCGCCGGGGGCCTATCCGCCGCCGCCGGGCTACACCGCGCCCGGGTATCCGCCGCCCGGTTACGGCCCGCAGCCGGGCTACCCGCCGCCGTCACAGGGCGGGTACGGCGCGCCCGGTTATGCCGAGCAGCCGTCAGCGTTTCCGCCCCCGCCAGCCGGCGGGTACCCACCACCGCCGCCACCGCAGTACGGCGCCGCGCCCTATCAGGGCGGCTACGGCTACCCGGCCCCGCAGTCCGGCACCAACACATTGGCGATCTCGTCGCTGGTGGCCTCGGTCATCGGATTGTTGTGCGGGATCGGCTCAATCGTCGGGATCGTCTGCGGCATCCTCGCGCTCAACCAGATCAAGCGGACTCGCCAGGGCGGCTACGGCTTGGCCATCGCTGGGATCGTGGTGGGTGTGGCGACGCTCATCATCAGCATGATCTGGGCGATCTACGCCTGGCGCTGACCCGATGACCTACCCGCCTCACCCGGAGGGCACCCCGCCGCCGGCTGATCCATATGCCCCGGTGGACTATCCGGCGCATTACCCGCCGATGCCGCCGCCGATGTACCCGACGCCGTACCCGCAGCCGACCGGATACCCGGGCTACCCGTATCCGCCGCCCGCGTACCCCGGCTACCCCGTTCTCGGCGACCCGTACGACCCCTACCGTCCGATGAAGCCGCCGGGCACCAACGGCAAAGCCATCGCGGCATTGGTCACCTCGCTGGCAGGCCTGCTGTTCTGCGGGCTGCCTTCGATCGCGGGCATCATCCTCGGGATCGTCGCGATGCGCGAAACCAAGCGCACCGGGCAGGACGGCTTCGGGCTGGCGGTCGCCGGCGTGGCCATCGGGGCGGTGGTCATCGCGCTGATCGTGCTCTACATCGCGTTCGTGGTCGTCCTCGCCGCCAGCACGACGAACTCGCCCGGCACGTACTAGCTCGGCGGGGTGAACCGCTCGCCCTGGCGCGACATCCCGGCCGCCCGGCCCTTGCCTGCGACCACTAGTGCCATCTTGCGGCTGGCTTCGTCGAGCATCTCGTCGTCGAGCATCACCGCGCCACGAGAACCACCGGCCTTCGAGGTGTGCCACTCGTAAGCCTCGAGAATCAGCTCGGCACGGTCGTATTCGGCTTGGCGCGGACTGAAGATCTCATTGCCCGCCTCGATCTGATCTGGATGCAGCACCCATTTGCCGTCGTACCCCAGCGCCGCCGCCCGCCCGGCCACTCGCCGGAACGCGTCGACGTCGCGCACCTTCAGATACGGTCCGTCGATCGCAGCGATGCCGTGCGCGCGGGCCGCGACGAGGATCGTCATGAGCACGTGGTGATAGGCGTCGCCGACGTCGTAGCCCTCGGGCTGCTCCCCGACCACCAGGGTGCGCATATTGAGACTGGCCATCAGATCCGCCGGGCCGAGCACCAACGCCTGCACCCGCGGTGCGGCCGCGATCGCGTCGATGTTGGTCAGCCCCTTGGCATCTTCGATCTGGGCGTCGATGCCGATCCGCCCGAGCGGCAGACCGTGCGTCAGCTCGAGCTGGGTCAGCAACAGGTCGAGCGCGTGCACATGGCTGGCGTCGGTCACCTTGGGCAGCACGATGACATCGAGGTGCCCGTCGCGCGCGGACGCGACCTCGGACACCACGTCGATGACATCGGCATGCGTCCACGGTGTGGTCCAGTCGTTGACCCGAACCCCGCGCAACTGGCCGGCCCAGCCCGGGCTCGCCAACGCCGCACCGACCTGTTTGCGGGCCTGCGCCTTGGCATCTGGGGCGACCGCGTCCTCGAGGTCGAGGAACACCTCGTCGGCAGCCAATCCCTTGGCCTTCTCGATCATCTTGAGACTGCTGCCCGGAACTGACAGGCATGTTCTACGGGGTCGATAGGCGTTCTCCACGGTTACACTCCTACCCTTTCAGTCATGGCGTCGGTGAACAGGGTGTACGCGGCACGGCTGGCGGGGCTGGCCGTGCTGGGGCCGGACGGTGAATCGCTCGGCCGGGTTCGTGATGTCGTGGTCAGTATGAGCATTGTCCGTCAGCAGCCGCGAGTTCTCGGCCTGGTGGTCGAATTGCTCACTCGCCGAAGGATTTTCGTTCCGATTCTGCGGGTGACCGCGATCGAACCGAATGCCGTGACGCTCAACACCGGCAACGTGTCGCTGCGTCGTTTCGCGCAGCGCCCCGGCGAGGTTCTGGTACTCGGTCAGGTTCTCGACAGCCGAGTGCGGGTCAACGATCCCGAACTGCCGCAGATGGCCGGCGTCGACGTGATCGTCGTCGACCTGGGAATCGAGCAGATCCGCTCACGAGACTGGGTGGTCACCCGGGTGGCGGTGCGCAGCCACCGGCGGTTGGGCCGGCGCTCGACGATCCAGGTGGTGGATTGGCACAACGTGCAGGGGCTCACCCCGTCGGCACTGTCGATGCCCGGCCAGGGTGTGGCCCAGCTGCTGCACCAATTCGAAGGCCAGCGCCCCATCGAGGTGGCCGACGCGATCCGCGACCTGCCTGCCAAACGCCGCACCGAGGTGATCAACGCACTCGACGACGAGCGCCTGGCCGACGTCCTGCAGGAGCTGCCCGAGGACGACCAGACCGTCCTGCTGCTGCAGCTCGACACCGAGCGCGCCGCCGACGTGCTGGAGGCCATGGACCCCGATGACGCCGCCGACCTGCTGGGTGTGCTGAACCCGACCGAGGCCGAGGTGCTGCTGCGCCGGATGGACCCCGAGGATTCCGAGCCGGTGCGCCGACTGCTGAGCCACTCGCCGGACACCGCCGGCGGTCTGATGACCTCCGACCCGGTGGTGCTCGCCCCCGACACCACGGTCGCCGAGGCGCTGGCCCGGGTGCGTGACCCCGACCTGACGCCGGCGCTGGCGTCGCTGGTGTTCGTGGTGCGGCCGCCGACGGCCACCCCCACCGGCCGCTATCTGGGCTGCGTACACCTGCAGGCGCTGCTGCGCGAACCGCCCGCCAACCTGGTCAGCGGCATCGTCGACACCGACCTGCCGAGCTGCACTCCGAACACGTCGCTGGCTGGGGTGACGCGGTACTTCGCCGCCTATAACCTGGTCTGCGGTCCGGTGGTCGACGAGGAGAACCATCTGCTCGGCGCGGTCACCGTCGACGATGTGCTCGACCATCTGCTGCCCGACGACTGGCGGGAAAGCATGGAGGATCCGCAACTGTCCGACCGGGTGATCAGCGCAGAGGGGAAGACATGAGCGACCTGTCTGCGCGCCAACGCCTCGATACCCCCCGCTCGACGCGACGGCTGTCGTTCAACGTCGACCCCGAGGCCGTCGGCCGGTTCAGCGAATCGATCGCGCGCTTTCTCGGTACCGGGCGCTACCTGGCCTGGCAGACGATCATCGTCATCGTTTGGATCTGCCTGAATCTGTTCGCGGTGCGCTGGCAGTGGGACCCCTACCCGTTCATCCTGCTGAACCTGGCGTTCTCCACCCAGGCCGCCTACGCCGCGCCACTGATCCTGCTGGCGCAGAACCGGCAGGAGAACCGTGACAAGGTCGCCCTCGAGGAGGACCGGCGGCGGGCGCAGCAGACGAAAGCCGACACCGAGTTCCTGGCTCGCGAGCTGGCCTCGCTGCGGTTGGCGGTCGGCGAAGTGGCCACCCGCGACTACCTTCGCCGCGAGCTCGAGGAGGTGCGCGAGTTGCTGGAAGCGCTGCGCGCCGACACCGGCGGCAAGGCCAAGGACGGTTCCGACCGCAAGTCGAAGAAGAACAGGCCGCCGATCGAGGAGCCGAGTTCGTGACAAAGGTGACCATTGGATACCACTGAGGTCACGGATGTATGTATGGTGACTTGGTTCACACAGGCAGGCATCTTCTGAGGACGGGCGAGTGGGCATAGGAAACCGCGTCAGCCGGATGGTGCGGAAACCTGCGTTCGGAATTGCTGTGCTCACCCCGGTCGTGCTGGCCGGAGCGGTGAGCGCGTCCCCCGACCTTCCGCACGCGCCGGTCATCGGCAAAGAGGTCATGCCACTGGCCGCCGTGTCCCCGCAAGTCGACACCTCGGGCGCCACGGTCGTCGCTTTGACCAAGAAGCCCACCAGCTTTCACTTCGCCGCGGCCACCCCGTCGGCTCCGCCGCCGGCGATGGTCGTCAGGTCGATGGGTTCCATGCGCATCCCCTCGGTACCGCTGGCCGCCTACCGCAATGCCGAGCAGAAGATGGCCGTGGCCGCACCGGGCTGCGGGCTGAGCTGGAACCTGCTGGCCGGCATCGGACGCATCGAATCCATGCATGCCAACGGCGGCGCCACCGATGCTCGCGGCACGGCGATCAGCCCGATCTACGGCCCCACACTGGACGGCACCCTGTCCGGCAATGAGGTCATCGTGCAGACCGTCCAGGCCGGCCGCCCGGTGTATGCGCGCGCGATGGGCCCCATGCAGTTCCTGCCCGGCACCTGGTCGCGCTACGCCGCCGACGGCGACGGGGACGGCAAGGCCGACCCGCAGAACGTCTACGACGCGGCGTTGGGCGCCGCGCGCTACCTGTGCAGCGGTGGACTGAATCTGCGTGACCAGTCGCAGGTGCTGACGGCGATCCTGCGGTACAACAACTCGATGGCCTACGCCCAGAACGTGCTGGGCTGGGCCGCCGCCTACGCCACCGGCGTCGAGCCGATCAACCTGCCACCGATCGTCGGGCCGGCGCCTGCCCTCGGCGACGCCCACCTGGAGAACCCGGAAGGCTTGGGTCCGGGCCTGCCGCTCAACGCGATCGGGCTTCCGCCGACCGACCCGCTGGCGCAGCTCAACATCGCCAACACCGAGACCGCCGGCTCGCTGGCCCTCGGCCCGCTTCCCGGCCCGGCCACTGCGTTGCCGTCGGCGCCGTGCCAGGTGATCTGCCTGGGCTCGCAGGCCCCCCTGCCGGTGACGGCTGCGCCTCAGGCGGTTCCGGCTGCCCCGCCGGCGTGGCAGCCGCCGTGGATGGCACCGCCCCCGCCGCCCGCGCCCGCGCCCGAGCCCGTCGCCGAGGTGCCGGTTGCCGAGGTGCCGGTGGCACCCCTGCCCGCCGTGCACGGCGCGCTGCCGGGCCCGGCCAGCTAGGTCCGCCGCGCCGCCTAGACTCGGCGCTGATGTCCAAGAACGAACTGCAGACCCAGGTGCGCATCGCGCTGGGCAAAGTCATCGACCCTGAGCTGCGCAAGCCGATCACCGAGCTCAACATGGTGAAGAGCATCTCGGTCGCCGACGACGGCGCCGTGCACGTCGAGGTTTACCTCACCACCTCCGCCTGCCCGAAGAAGACCGAGATCACCGAGCGGGTGACCCAGGCCGTCGCCGACGTGCCGGGCACCGCGGCAGTGACCGTCGCCCTCGATGTGATGAACGACGAGCAGCGCACCGAACTGCGTAAGCAGCTGCGCGGTGACGCTGCCGAACCGGTGATCCCCTTCGCCCAGCCGGGCTCGTTGACCCGGGTCTACGCCGTCGCCTCCGGCAAGGGCGGCGTCGGCAAGTCCAGCGTGACGGTCAACCTGGCCGCGGCGCTGGCAGCCCGCGGTCTGTCCGTCGGTGTGCTCGACGCCGACATCTACGGCCACTCGGTGCCGCGAATGATGGGCACCGACGAACGGCCCACCCAGGTCGAGTCGATGATTCTGCCGCCGATCGCCCACGACGTGAAGGTCATCTCGATCGCCCAATTCACTCAGGGCAACGCCCCCGTCGTGTGGCGCGGGCCGATGCTGCACCGTGCGCTGCAGCAGTTCCTGGCCGACGTGTACTGGGGCGATCTCGACGTGCTGCTGCTGGACCTGCCGCCGGGCACGGGCGACGTCGCGATCTCGGTGGCGCAGCTGATTCCGGGCGCCGAAATCCTGGTCGTGACGACCCCGCAGCTGGCCGCCGCCGAGGTGGCCGAGCGCGCGGGTGCGATCGCCTTGCAGACGCGGCAGCGGATCGTCGGCGTGGTGGAGAACATGTCCGGGCTGCTGATGCCCGACGGCACGACGATGCAGATCTTCGGTGAAGGCGGCGGCCGCCAAGTCGCCGAAAGCCTCACCCGCTCCGTCGGCGCCGACGTGCCGCTGCTCGGTCAGGTGCCGCTGGATCCCGCACTCGTGGCGGCCGGTGATTCCGGTGTGCCGCTTGTGCTTTCAGCGCCCGACTCGGCGGCCGGTAAGGAATTGCGCGGGATCGCCGACAAGCTGGCCGCGCGACGCCGCGGGCTGGCCGGGATGTCGCTGGGCTTGGACACCACGCGTCACCTGTAGGTCGCGTTGAGTGAGTGGTGACGTCCGCGAATCAGCGTGCATGTCGAGCGCAGACGCTCAGTCGATGAGTCGCTAGGTCGCGTCGGCGTCGAACGGCGCCGGCGTGCCGGGCGGCAACGGCTCCGGCTTGGGCACCACCGCCTGCGGCGGCGGCGCGCTGTGCGGCTTCTCGGGTGCGGAGAAGGCCTCGCCGATCCACGAATCATCGCCGTCCAGAAGGTGTTTCGTCAGCGCGGCCCGCGGCGTCATACCGCGCAGCTTCTGCAGCTCGCTCAGCGGTTGACGCAGATCCTCGAACTCCGGCCCGAGATCCTCACGCAGCTGACTGGTCGCGCCGCTGATGTAATCACGGGCCTGCCGCAACGAATTCGACGTCCACCGGATGGCACCCGGCAGCCGTTCCGGGCCGAGAACCACCAGCCCGATGACGACCAGCACGAGCATCTCGCCCCAACCGACGTTGGCGAACATCGCGTCAGTTGTCCGGCGCGGGGTTCACCGTCAGCGTGACCTTGCGGCCGTCGCGGATGACCTCGATGGGGGCGTCCTGACCGATCTTGAGCTGACGGATCGCCACCGCGAATTCGTCGGCGTCGGCCACCGTGCGATTGCCGACCTTGACCACGATGTCGTTCTCGAGGATCCCGGCCTTCTCGGCGGGGCTGCCGGCCTTCACGTTGGCCACCTGGGCGCCCTGCGCAAGGTCGTTGCTGACCGAGCGTGCCGAGAGTCCGAGCGTCGGATGCGAGACCTTGCCGTTCTTGATCAGCGCCTCGACGGTCTCCTTGACCTCATTGACCGGGATCGCGAAGCCGAGGCCACTTGCACTGTCCGACAACGACTTTCCGGCCGTGTTGATGCCGATGACCTCGGAGTTCATGTTGATCAGCGGGCCACCGGAGTTGCCGTGGTTGATCGATGCGTCGGTCTGGATGGCGTCGATGACGGTGTCGGTGTCCGAACCCTCACCCGAGAGCGGGATGGGCCGGTGCAACGCGCTGATGATGCCGTGGGTGACGGTGCTGCGCAGACCCAGCGGGGCGCCGGCGGCGATCACTTCGTCACCGACGTGAACCTTGTCGGAGTCGCCGAACCGGGCCACCGTCAGGTTGTCGACGTTGTCCACCTTGAGTACGGCGAGGTCGGTCTTGGGGTCGCGGCCGACGAGGTTGGCCGGCACCGACTTGCCGTCGTTGAACACCACCGAGATCTTGAACTTGCTCGGGTTGTTCGCGGCGTCGGAGATCACGTGGTTGTTGGTGACGATGTAGCCGCGGCCGTCGACGACGACACCCGAACCCTGGGCACCTTCGTCGTCACTGACCGCCTCGATGGTGACGACGGAGTCGGCCACCGACGCGGCGACCTTGGCGAACCGGCCGGGCGGGACCTCGCCGGTGCTGTTGGTGGCCAGTGAGACCTTGGAGGTGGTGAATGCTTCGACGACCTCGGCCGTCTTGCGGCCCACCCAGCCGCCGGCAAAACCGATCAGCAGCGCGATGATGCCCAGCACGGCCAGCGAGACATAGGACACCCGCCCGCCGAACAGCACCTCGCGCACGCCGAGCTTGCCGGTGGGTCCGGCCGCGGCGACGGGAGCGGCCTGCTGCAGCGCAGGCGTGCCCAGCCCGGCCGCGGCACCCGGATCGCGCCAGGGGTCGTCGGGCTCGTCGTCGCCCTCCTGCTCGGCGTCGAGTGCACCGGCGTCGGCGGGATGGCGCTGCAGCGAGTCACCGCCCGGATAGGGGCGGCCGAACGCCTCCCCCAGCACCGGGTCGGGCACATGATCCTTGGGCTGGAATTCCACCTCGCCGCGGAACTTCGCGGGCCGCAGTTCCTCGGCGACGAATGATCCCTCGACACCCTGGGGACGTCCGAACGTGCGGGTGGCGGCCGGATCGACGGCAGGCCGCGAGACCGGGCGCGGCGCCAGGCGGGGGCTGCCGGAACTGTCCTGATTGGGGCTCAAGTTCAACCTCTATCCAAGCGCTCAGCGGCGAGCGCGCGCTATGGGACCGAGCACGTGCCTGCTCGACTTCACGTCCACCCTACCGGCGCTTACGCCGACTGCGATCCGTGCCGTCAGCTAACTGATCGGCGAGTCCCCCTCCGATGTCGCCGCCGCTGCGCGTCCGGCCCGGAGGCTGCTCGTGTTCGTCCGGCACCGCCTCCGGGATCTGCGACAACACCCCCAACAGGCTGCTCGGCATATTGATCGGCAGCGAATCCCGCAATGCTGTACGCGCCTGGGTTTGGCCCTCGACCTCGGCCGCGCACTCGGGGCACAGCGACAGATGGTGCGCCGCCCGCAGATACGACTTCATCCGCAGCTCACCGTCGACATAAGCAGCGATCGCTTCGATGGACAGATGCTCGGTCGAGCCGAATTGGCGTGGCGCCCCGATGGGCGCATCGCTCTGCGAAGCGAACTGGGAGGGCAACCAGGAGAATGCTCGCCGGAACATGTGTCCACGGTCGACCATCACTGCGCTCCTCTCGGGGTTCGCGTCGGCCGCGTCAGCTCACGCCGTTCTACCGCTGGCGCGGGGCCGCTAGATCGAATGTAGCGCGCGCAGCCCGCGACGACATGACATGACGGCCACAGTTTGGCCGCTACCCGCTCGTCTACGCCGATTCGGCGGTGAAGTCCGCCATCCCACGCTGGCCGGAATGAGCCGCCAGGTACTCGCGCAGCGCCTGCCGACCACGGTGGATACGGCTGCGCACGGTGCCCTGCTTGACGCCGAGCGTCGCACCGATCTCTTCGTAGGACAGACCTTCGATGTCGCATAGGACGACCGCGGCGCGGAACTCCGGCGCCAGCGAATCCAGTGCGGCCTGCAGGTCGGCACCCAGCCGCGAATCGTGATAGATCTGCTCGGGGTTGGGCTCGTCGGCCGGCACACGGTCGTAATCCTCGGGCAGCGCTTCCATGCGGATGCGGCCGCGACGGCGAACCATGTCGAGGAACAGGTTCGTGGTGATGCGGTGCAGCCAGCCCTCGAACGTGCCGGGCTGGTAGTTCTGCACAGAGCGGAACACCCTGATGAAGGTCTCCTGGGTGAGGTCCTCGGCGTCCTGCTGATTGCCCGACAGGCGATAGGCCAGCCGGTACACCCGGTCGGCGTGCTGACGCACCAGCTCGTCCCAGGACGGCATCGCCGTCCGGTCGCCGGTGGCGTCGAACACCGCGGTGCCCTGCAGTTCCTCGGACGGCTCAACCCACTCGGCTTCCCCATACTGCTCGGGGTGCGACATATGCGCCGGAGCCATCAATGTGGTGGTCGTCGGATCCTCCTGGTTGATCTGCGTTGACGGCTGAATGCCATCGACCGCATCAAGCCTGACAACGCGACCGTTGTCGGGCATATTCCCCGACCAGCGGGGGCTGTGTTCCATGCCCGCTACCGTTCCCCACACCCGTGGGGGAACGGTTTGAGCTAACTAAGGTTTGACTAAGAAATACTTTCGTTATCGTTTTGTGTCCAGCTCTTTCACTGCTGGACGGCGCGTCACCCTTGACGTCCGAGACGGACGCCGCGAACGCGGTGGCCAGGCGCCCGCAGTGTCCGGGCGCGCCTGCTCACCCGTCGATCCAAGTGCGCCTACGCTGCTGAGAATGGCCACCACCGAGGACCAATCAGGCCAGCCGGAGGCCAGTCGCGCCGACCGGATCCTGGCCCATGCGGAGGGTTCGATCTCTGAGGACGCCATCGTCGCGGCTGCCCGGGAGCGAGCCGTGGACGCGGGCGCCGGAGCGGTGACACCGGCCGTTGGAGCGCTGCTCAGCGTACTGGCGCGGCTGTCCGGCGGCAAAGCCGTCGTCGAGGTCGGCACCGGCGCGGGCGTGAGCGGACTGTGGTTGCTGTCCGGCATGCGCGAGGACGGCGTCCTGACCACCATCGACATCGAGCCCGAGCATCAGCGCATCGCCAAGCAGGCGTTCAACGAGGCCGGTATCGGCCCGTCGCGCACTCGGCTGATTGCCGGCCGGGCGCAGGAGGTCCTCACCCGGCTCGCCGACGAGTCCTATGACCTGGTCTTTCTTGACGCCGCACCGTCCGATCAGGCCGATTTCATCGTCGAAGGCATCCGCCTGCTGCGACCCGGTGGCGCGATCGTCGTGCATCGGTCCGCCCTCGGCGGCCGCGCCGGGGATCCAGCAGCCAACGACGCCGAGGTCACGGCGGTGCGCGAAGCCGCGCGCCTGATCGCCGAGGATGAGCGCCTGACGCCGGTGCTGATTCCGCTGGGCGACGGACTCCTCGTCGCCGCCCGCGACTGATTTCGGCATGTAAGCGTGGTCCGCTGACCGCTGGGGCCGACCAGCTGCACGCCGGGTTTTCGTTCAGAAGTTTGCCAGCAGGTGCCGCCCGTGCGCATCGTGCGATGTCCACCCGCTGCTAACAGGACGGGACACCGCCCTCACCAGCAACAAGTGCCGCGGTTTCGCAACGCATGAGTTCCGCCTCTGCTCAGAACAATCTCTCAGCTGAGTAATCGTTGCTGCGAGTCAGGCAAGTTGAATTCCAGCAAACCGCCTTAAAGTGCAGACTTTCCACCTCACGAATTAATAGGATTTGCAATCGTGATGTCATCGCGATCGAGGGCTACCCCGGTCGACACAAGTCGGTGGATATGCGTTTGCCGCGTTGTTTACATGGGCAGCCTCACGCCAAAGTTGGTGTGAGGCAGAAATATTGCAGATAGTTGTCCGGCTGTTAAGGCCAGACAACGCACGGTGTTTCCGGGGGAAGACATGGATGCACGGATAAGTCCCGTAATGATCGCGGTATTGATCGCACCGTTCGCCCTCATCGGAATAGCCGCAGTAATTATCGATCTCTCGCAAAGCGGGCAAAACCGTCGTGCCGGCGTACTGGCGGCGTGGGGCGACCTGCGCATCACCGATAGTTTGCTTCTCGTGGGCGACCGCCGAAACGCGGTCCGAATCCCTCTGGCCGGTCTGGCGGCAACCGTCACCGAGACCGGCTCGTCCGGCGACCCGGGCACACATCGCGTCCGCGTCGAGATCGACGGCATCCCCGGCCGATCGCTGCACCGCGACCAGCCCTACTCGTACGGATCGATCGGCGCCGCCCGGACGTTCGAGATCCTGCTCAACCGTGCGGCTCACCCTACGCACAACGCTGTCGCGGACCCCGCCTGGCGCACGGCCGCCTGAGGAAACCCGTTCGTACGTGGGGGCTCGCGTACCCGCCAGATAGGTCGTGAGACTCCGCCAGGAAATGCTTGACCGCCGATTGAACAAGTGTTTAGCATCCTAAACATGCGTTCAACGGACCTGACGACCGTGGCACGGATCCGCGACGCCGCGATCGAGTTGTTCGGTGCGCGCGGGTTCGATGTCGGGGTGCGCGCGATCGCCGAGGCCGCCGGAGTCAGCCCCGGTTTGGTGATCCATCACTTCGGGTCCAAGGACGGCCTGCGTCAGGCGTGCGATGACTACATCGCCGAAGAGATCCGCAGCGAGAAGTCGGAGACGATCCGCTCCACCGATCCCGCCACCTGGCTGGCCGCGGCGGCCGAGATCGAGTCGTTCGCACCGATGATGGCCTATCTGGTGCGCAGCATGCAGACCGGCGGAGAACTGGCCAAGAACCTGTGGCGGACTATGTTCGCCAACGTTGAGGGCTATCTGGACGAGGGCGTGCGGGCCGGCACGGTCAAGCCGAGCCGGGACCCGGCTGCCCGGGCGAGGTACCTGGGCATGGCAGGCGGCGGCGCCTTCCTGCTCTACCTCCAATTGCACGACACCCCAACGGATTTGCGAGCCGTTCTGCACGACTACGCCAACGAGATGATGCTGCCGGCCCTCGAGATCTACACCGAAGGCCTGCTCACCGATTCGACAATGTTCGACAGCTTCGCCGCCCACGGCGAAATTGTGACCCACACCGAGGGAGAACAAGATGACGACGGCATCGGCACCGACAGCCCACACTGACACCGCCGCGGTCGAAATCCAGGGACTGGTCAAGACTTTCGGCCGGACCCGTGCGCTGGACGGGATGGACCTGATCGTGCGACCCGGCTCGGTCGCCGGCTTCCTCGGACCGAACGGTGCGGGCAAGTCGACCACCATCCGAATCCTGCTGGGCCTGCTGCGCGCCGACGGTGGGCACGTGCGCTTGCTGGACGGTGATCCGTGGCGCGACGCGGTCGCACTGCACCGCCGGATCGCCTACGTACCGGGCGATGTGACGCTGTGGCCGAATCTGACCGGCGGCCAAGTGATCGAGTTCCTCTGTGGCCTGCGCGGCGGGGCCGACCCACGCCGGCGCGACTGGCTCATCGAACGCTTCGAACTCGACCCACACAAGAAGGCCCGCACCTACTCGAAGGGCAATCGCCAGAAGGTGGCGCTCGTCGCGGCCTTCGCCATCGACGCCGACATCTACATTCTCGACGAGCCGACATCGGGCTTGGACCCCTTGATGGAGAAGGTTTTCCAGCAATGTGTACAGGAGGTGGCCCGTCGCGGAGCGGCGGTTCTTCTCTCCAGCCACGTGCTGGCCGAGGTCGAAAAGGTCTGTGACACAGTCACCATCATTCGTTCCGGTCGCACGGTGCAGTCCGGATCACTGGCCCAGCTGCAACATTTGATGCACACCACCGTGACCGCCCGCACCCGGCGGGACCCCACCGTGGTGACCCGATGGCCGGGCGTGCACGACGTGAACATCGACGACGGACAGGTCCGGTTCACTGTCGGTCGTGACATGCTGGACGCGACGATGGCACATCTCACGCAGCTGGGTCTCGTCGATCTGACGGTGACACCGGCGTCGCTGGAAGACCTATTCCTGCGCGAATATCGGACGGCGGACCGATGATCGCGACCGCGGTTGCGCCATCGTCGCTGACCGGCACCGCCGCGCTGGTCCACTTCGCCCTGCGTCGCGACCGGATCCGGCTGACGGTGTGGGTCTCGATCCTGACCCTGATGATGGTGTACGCACCCAACGCGATAAAGCTCGCCTATCCCGATGCGGCGCAGCGCCAGGCGCGCGTGAACCTGCTGAAGACTCCTGCCGGAATCATGTTGGGCGGCCCCATGTTCGGGGGGAACGAAACCGACCTCGGCGTCATGATGGCCAATGAGCTGACGTTGACGCTGCTCGTGGCGGCATCGATCATGTCCATCCTGACGGTCATCCGGCACACTCGCGCCGAGGAGGAAAGCGGCGCAGCCGAATTGGTGCTGTCCTCGATCGTCGGTCGGTATTCCCGCACGGCCGCCGCGCTGATTCTCATGGTGCTGGTGAACGCGGTGCTGGCGGTCACGATGACGATCGCAATGGCTGCCACCGGCTTCGCGGTGCTCGATACCGCAGCGATGTGTGTGGGGATCACGACTGTGGCCACCGTCTTCGGCGTACTCGCGGCACTGACTGCTCAGCTGTGGCGGCAGGCAAGGACTGCCACCGGCGCGGCACTCGCAGCCCTGGCGGCTGCGGTTCTGGTGCGCGGAGTCGGCGACGTCATCAACAACTCCGGCAGCACACTGAGTTGGTTCTCCCCCATCGCCTGGGCGCAGCAGATGCGTCCGTTCATGGCACTGCGCTGGTGGCCGCTGGGGCTGCTGGCCGTGTCGGCCGTCGCGCTCGTCGCAGCCACGGTGGTGTCGGAGAGCCGCCGCCAGTACGACGACGGCGTGCTGGCGTCCGCCGGTGAGCACACCCGGGCCCGGCCGGTCGGCGGCGTCTTCGGGCTCCAGCTGGTGATCCACCGCGGTCTGACGGTGGGCTGGGCAATCGGTCTGCTGATCGCCGGGGCGGCGTTCGGGTCGATGACCAAGTCGCTGCTGGACGCCGCACGCGACAATGAGCTTCTCGCACGGGTGCTTTCGGCGCAGGGCACCGACGGGGTGTACACCACGATGACGCAGTTCCTGGCCGCGGCGACGACAGCGTATGTGGTCACCGTGGTCATCCGGCTCAGCCGGGACGAGGAGTCCGGGATCGGTGAGGCGGTGCTGGCCGGCTCGGTATCGCGCTGGAAGTGGCTGTTGTCGGCGGTGGCCGCCGCGCTGACCGGGTCGATTGTCCTACTGGTGTGTGCGGGTCTGGGCAACGGCCTCGGCGCCGGGCTCACGTTGGGCGAGCCCGCCACGATCGTGCGGCTGACCCTGGCTGCGTTGGCATTCGTGCCTGCGATGGCGGTGATCGCCGGTGTCGCTGCGCTCGGCGTCGCGGTGCGCCAACCCGGTATCGGCTGGCTCGCTGTGACCTTCGTGATCGTCGCGTTGTACCTCGGCGCGCTGTTGCGATTGCCGCGATGGCTCATCGAGGCCTCCCCGGTGGGCCGCACCACCGCGCCGTCATCGGTTTCCGTTGTGGCGCTGAGTGTGATGGTCGTCGTCGCGGTCGCGATCACGCTCATCGCCGGGGTGATCTACCGCCGCCGTGATGTCGTCTAGGAGAACCATGAACACGTCACTTCGCATCGCAGTCTCGTCCGTGCTGGGCATCGCCGCCTTCGCGCTGCTGCTATTCGTCCCCGCCGGAACCCTGAACTACTGGCGGGGCTGGGCTTTCCTCGCCGTGTTCAGCGTGGTGAGTCTGGTACCAACCCTGTACTTGGGCCGGAAATATCCAGAGGCCGTCGAACGGCGTACCCATGCGGGTCCCCAGGCCGAGAGCCGACCCGTGCAGAAGGTGGTCATGGCCGGGACGTTCGCGGCCTTCGCGGCGATACTGGTGGTGCCTGCCCTGGACTACCGCTTCGGCTGGTCGCACGTGCCGGCCTGGCTGTCGATCGTCGGCGACGTACTGGTGGCGACCGGCCTGGGCTTGGCGATGTGGGTGGTCGTCCAGAACAACTATGCCTCGGCCAACGTCACCGTCGAGGACGGCCAGCCGTTGGTGAGCACGGGATTGTATGGCGTTGTGCGCCATCCGATGTACTTCGGCAACGTGATCTTGATGATCGGAATCGCGCTGGCGCTCGGGTCGTACTGGGCGCTGCTGCTGGTCGTCGTCGGAACGTTGTTGATGATTGTGCGGATCTTCGACGAGGAGAAGATGCTCAGTGAGCAACTGGGCGGCTATCGGCAATACATGGACAAGGTGCGCTACCGACTCGTGCCATTGGTTTGGTGAGCGCTTGACCTAACTTGCACGACCGTTTAAGTTAGCGAGTGATCTCTCCGCCGATCCGAGAGGAAACTCGTTGAACCAGAACATCACTCGGTTGATGCAGGAGAACCTGCTGGCGGTGTTCAACGAGCGGGATGCGCAGCGAAGGCTCGACGTGGTGCGGCGCAACTACACCGAGGACGTGCAGTGGGCCGATGCCGAGGAGACCGTCGTCGGTGAGGACCGGTTGCACGAGAAGGCCCAGGCGCTGCTCGACGGCCCCCTCGCGGGCTTGAGTTTCGTCGAGGCCGGCCCGGTGCACCAGGTGGCGAACATGGGGTATCTGGGTTGGAATGTCTTCGCCCCCGGCTCGGACGGAACCGACCCGTTGGTCTCCGGTTTCGACGTCGCGATCGTCGAGAACGACCGTATCGCGCAGCTGTTCACCGTGGTGACGAAGGAACCCGGCCCTTCGTCGGCGTAGGCCAGGCCTGCAACGCGAGATCGGCGGCGGCGCGCAATTGTTTGCGGCTGGCACCATCTCGTGCCTTCGCGGATAGTCCGCGCAATACCGTGTCCATGTAGTCCGTCAGCGCCTCGACGTTTACCTCGCGAGCGAGATCACCGGCCCGTTGAGCACGGCGAAGACGATCGGCGATCGCGGCACGGCCAACTGCTCTGCGCTGCCGTAGCTGCGGGTCGGCGATGACGAAGCAGCCGCGTGGATGGTTCGGCCGGGTGTAGAGCTTCACCGCCCGATCCAGCATCTGTTCGAAAACTTCGCGCGCGGTCGGGGCTTCGAGTGCGGGCGGCACCACGGCGGTCAGTTCGTACAGATCGACTGCCGCATCGTAGAGGGCCTGCTTGTCCCCGAACGCCGCATACAGACTCGGGGCCGAGATTCCCATGGCCTCGGTGAGGTCGTTGACGGAGGTGCCCTCGAATCCCCGCTCCCAGAACAGGTGCATGGCGCTGCGCAACGCTTCCTCGCGGTCAAACTTCGGCGGCCGAGCCATGGCGTCGATCCTAGGCGCCGCCGTGTCACCCATTCCTGCTACCGTCGCAACAAAATAACTTTAACGACCACTACACAACTATGAGGATGCTGACATGACCTACGCCATCATCGGCTCCGGCAACATCGGGTCCGCCGTCGCGGGCCACTTCGCGCGCATCGGCGTCGATGTCGGGGTGGCCGCGTCGCGGGGGCCGGCCGGGGTGACACCGTTGGCCGACAAGCTCGGGCCACACATCGTGCCCACCGAGGTGTCCGACGCCCTGCAGGCCGACATCGTCGTGCTGGCGGTTCCGTTCGATGCCGTCAAGGCTCTCGTCGAACAGGTGCCGGACTGGAACGGTCGCATCATCATCGACGCCACCAACGCCATTGACTACAGCACTTTTTCACCGGCAGACCTGGGCGGTCGCGCATCCTCGGACCTGATTGAGGAGTGGGCGACGAACGCGAGGGTGGTCAAGGCGTTCGGACACACCTGGGCCAAGGTGCTCGCCCGCGAACCCGGTGACGGCCGCGGCGGGCGCCGCGTGCTGTTCCTATCCGGCAACGACGCGGGCGCCAACGGCGCCGTGGCCGAACTCATCACGACGTTCGGGTTCGAGGCGATCGACCTGGGTCGCAACGATCAGGGTGGTCTGCTGCAACAGTTCGGCGGGCCACTGACCACCCGAAGTTTCATCTCCCAGGCCCTCGGCGGCGCCAACCCAGCGGAGATGGATCTCGCCGACGCCTGACGCTCCGGGCGGTCGCGCGTCATCCTGTATGCGAGACCGTCACAGCGAGGAGGCGCCCATGGAGCTGATGACCGGCTTCGGCCTGGCCACCGCCGCGGGCCTCAACGCCTACATCCCGCTGCTGGCGATCGGATTGCTCGCCCGGTTCACCGACCTGGTCACGCTCCCCCACGGATGGTCGTGGTTGGCAAACGGCTGGGTGATCACGATTGTCGCGATCCTCCTGGTGGTCGAGATCGTCGCCGACAAGATCCCAGCGCTCGACTCCGTCAACGACGCAGTGCAGACGTTCATCCGCCCGACCGCCGGCGGCATCGTGTTCGGGTCGGGCACCGCGGCGCAGACCGCCGCCGTCACCGACCCCGGCGAGTTCGCCCGCACCGGGCAATGGGTTCCGATCGCGGTCGGTGTCGTCACCGCCCTGGTGGTCCATCTGACGAAGACGGCGGTTCGACCGGCCGCCAACGTGGCCTCGGCCGGCATGGCGGCGCCGGTGCTCAGCACGGTCGAGGACATCACCAGTGTCGCTCTGGTGTTCATCGCGATCCTGATCCCCGCCCTGGTGCTTCTGGTGCTGATCGCGTTGGCGTGGGCGGCGATTCGGCTGTGGCGCCGCCGACGACGCCGCAAGGCGCGAGCAGACACACAATCACCGAATGTGCCGCGAAATTAGGGAAGTTTGTGTCTGCTCGGCGGAGAACGTGAGTTAGATCCAGACGCCCTTGCCGACGGCCACCACGCCGCCCGCGCTGAGCGCGAACCGCTCGCGGTCTTTCTCCAAGTCGACGCCGACCATCTCGCCTGGACCCACGACGACGTTCTTGTCCAGGATCGCGTGTCGGACCACCGCACCGCGGCCCACGCGCACACCGGGCATCAGCACACTGCCCTCGACGATCGCACCGTCCTCGATCACGACATTGCTCGACAGCACCGAATTTCGAACCGACGCCGCCGAGATGATGCTGCCTGCGCCGACCACCGACTCCTGTGCCGAGCCGCCGTTGACGAACTTCGCCGGTGCCAGGTTCTCCGACTCCCCGCGGATCGGCCACCGCTTGTTGTAGAGGTTGAACACCGGATGAACTGACACCAAATCCATGTGGGCGTCGTAAAACGCATCGAGCGTCCCGACGTCGCGCCAGTAGCCGTGGTCGCGCTCGGTGGCGCCGGGAACTTCGTTGTTCTTGAAGTCGTAGACCGCGGCCATACCGTCGGAGACCAGCCGCGGAATGATGTCGCCGCCCATGTCGTGGTCCGAGTTGTCGTCGTCGGCGTCGGCTCGGATCGCGTCGATGAGCACCTTGGTGGTGAAGATGTAATTGCCCATCGACACGAAGGTTTGCTCCGGATCGTCGGGCGTGCCCGGCGGATTGGCCGGCTTTTCGACGAACTCACGGATGCGCCCGGACTCGTCGGCGTCGATGCAGCCGAAGGCGTGCGCCTCCGCGCGCGGAACCCGGATACCGGCCACGGTGGCACCGGCGCCGCTCTCGATGTGGAACTTGACCATCTGCTCCGGGTCCATCCGGTACACGTGGTCGGCGCCGAAAACCACGATGTAGTCAGGGTCCTCGTCGTAGATGAGGTTCAGCGACTGGTAGATCGCATCAGCGGAACCGGTGTACCAGCGCGGGCCGAGCCGTTGCTGAGCGGGAACCGGCGTGATGTACTCGCCCGCCAAACCGGACAGCCGCCAGTTCTGCGAGATGTGCCGGTCGAGTGAATGCGACTTGTACTGGGTGAGCACGCAGATGCGGAGATAACGCGCATTGACCAGATTCGACAGCACGAAATCGATGAGTCGGTACGCGCCGCCGAAGGGAACCGCCGGCTTGGCCCGGTCTGCGGTCAGCGGATACAGCCGTTTGCCCTCTCCGCCGGCCAGGACGATGCCCAGCACATGTGGCAATTCCCTCATCCTGCAAACCTATCGGCACACGCAACCGACGGCTAGACCAACACCTCGATTGCAGTTCGGGTGTGTCGCGGCCGAAGCGACTTGGGGTCGCGCGCAAGCACGTTGACCCGCAAGGTTGGGGCGAGCGAAGCGACGGGAAAGAGGATGCGCCGCGCAGCGCGGGCTACTACCGTCGGGCGTATGCGGGTGGCGATGATGACTCGGGAGTATCCACCCGAGGTTTACGGCGGGGCGGGCGTACACGTGACAGAACTCGTCGCACAGTTGCGGCGCCTCTGCGAAGTCGACGTGCACTGCATGGGCGCCCCGCGCCCGGGAGTCTTCGTCCACCAGCCCGACCCCGCACTCAAAGGCGCCAACCCGGCGCTGTCGACGCTGTCGGCGGATCTGGTGATGGCCAACGCGGCCGCCGAGGCGACAGTGGTGCATTCGCACACCTGGTACACCGGGATGGCCGGTCACCTCGCGGCGCTGCTGTACGGGGTCCCGCACGTGCTCACCGCGCACTCCCTCGAACCGCTGCGGCCCTGGAAGGCCGAACAGCTCGGTGGCGGCTACCGGGTGTCGCTGTGGGTCGAGCGCACCGCGGTCGAAGCGGCCGACGCGGTGATCGCGGTCAGCTCCGGTATGCGCGAGGACGTGTTGAGCGTCTATCCGGCGTTGGACCCCAACCGCGTTCACGTGGTGAAGAACGGTATCGACACCGATGTCTGGTATCCGGCGCCGCCGGAACGCGGCGAGTCGGTGCTCGCCGAACTCGGCGTCGACCCGTCGCGGCCGATGGTGGCGTTCGTCGGCCGGATCACCCGGCAGAAAGGCGTCCCGCACCTGATCGCCGCGGCACACCGGTTCGATCCGGAGATTCAGGTGGTGCTGTGCGCGGGCGCCCCCGACACCCCGGAGATCGCGGCTGAGGTGAGCTCGGCGGTGCAGGAGCTGGCCGCCAAGCGCAGCGGCGTGTTCTGGGTGCAGGAGTTCCTACCGATCGGCAAGATCCGCGAAATACTCTCGGCAGCAACGGCTTTCGTATGTCCATCGGTGTACGAGCCGCTGGGGATCGTGAATCTGGAGGCGATGGCCTGCGGCACGGCCGTGGTGGCCTCCGACGTGGGCGGCATACCCGAGGTGGTCGACGACGGGGTGACGGGCACTCTGGTGCACTACGAGTCGAGCGACCCAGTGGGATTCGAGACCGGACTGGCCGACGCCGTCAATGCACTGGTGGGCGATTCGGAGAAGGCACGCCGCTTCGGGACGGCCGGACGGCAACGCTGTATCGACGAGTTCTCCTGGGCACACATCGCCGAGCAGACGCTGGAGATTTACCGCAAGGTGTCGGCGTAGGCCGACCGGCAGAGAAGAAACCCCGCGGGTCGACGCGGGGTTTCGAAGGTGGATCAGTTAGCTGGTGACGTTCTTGAGTTCGTCACCGAGGGCGGCCGCCTCGTCGGGGGTCAACTCGACGACCAGCCGTCCACCGCCTTCCAGCGGTACTCGCATCACGATGCCGCGCCCCTCCTTGGTTGCTTCCAGCGGACCGTCACCGGTCCGGGGCTTCATCGCCGCCATCGAGTGCTCCCTCCAGATTCGAGCCGGCCCGTGTCCACGGACCCGGTCCAACGCCGGGCACTTGGCTGGTGCGTCCGGCACTGAACTGCTTGTTTTCGATTCTATTGTTCCTTATCGGCGAGCATGGGTGTGAAAGGCCCGATTGAGGGGTCGGATTTGGCCCTCAGGCGGCGGTGGCCCGCGGCACCCAGCACGAGGCCAGGTGATCGTCGACCATCCCGGTGGCCTGCATCAGGGCGTAGACCGTGGTGGGGCCGACGAAGCGAAACCCGCGCTTCTTGAGGTCCTTGGCCATCGCCTGCGATTCCGGCGTGATCGCCGGCACGTCGGCCAGCGACTTGGGGCGTGGGCGCGGCGGCGGGGCGTAGGACCACAACAGGTCCGACAAGTCGACGTCGAGGTCGGCAACGGCCCGGGCGTTGGCGATGGTGGCCTCGATCTTGGCGCGGTTGCGCACGATGCCCTCGTCGGCCATCAGCCGGGCGATATCGCGCTCGGTGAAGCGGGCCACCTTCTCGATGTCGAACCCCTTGAACGCGACGCGGAAGTTGTCCCGTTTCCGCAGGATGATCAGCCACGAGAGGCCGCTTTGGAACGCCTCGAGGCTCATCCGCTCGAACAGCGGCACCTGCCCACGCAGCACCCGGCCCCACTCGTCGTCGTGGTAGTCGCGATACAGCACGGACTGGCCCTGAGCCCAGCCGCACCGAGTGCGGCCGTCATCGGGGGACAGCTCGGTCACACCGGCTCCTCGTCGGCGCCGGGGGCGGCGTGGTGGGTGACCACCGGCTCGTCGAAGCCCGCGGCCGCGCGCACCGCGGACAGCTCGCCGCGCAGCTGGTCCAGCTCGGCGCCGAGGCGGTCGAGCACCCAGTCCACCTCGCTGGTCTTGTAACCGCGCAACACCTGGGTGAACTTGACGGCCTCGACGTCCTCGCCGGTGACCCCGGAGGCGGGCAGCACGGTGGCCGTCGTCGCCCGCGGCAGCGGCGGCAGGTCCTCGCCCCGCCCGAACACCAGGCTGGCCACACCGAACAGGACGATGCCGATCAGGATCAGCACCACCAGGTACAGCAGGATCAACGTCACGTCACCGATATTGCCTTAACCGGCTGACAAGGGCGGCGCGGCGGGGCGAACTCAGCGCAGGGTGTTCATCGGCGGGCGGTCGGCCAGCGAGACTGAAGTGGTCCGTGGCAGATAGCCGTCGAGCCCGTCGGGCAGGAACTGGGTCAGCCCGATCCCGGAGTCGGTGATACCGCAGCGGGACAACAGGGTGGCGATCACCTGGCGGCTCATCGCACCCAACTCGATCAGCGGGCGGTTGCGGTGGCTGCGCACACCCAGGTTGACCTGGGCGATCGCACCTAGACCGAGCTTGTCGTAGGTGTCGACCAGCAGGCCGATCTCCACGCCGTAGCCCGGCGCGAACGGAACCGACGTCAGCAGCTCCCGGGTCCCGGCGTACTCGCCGCCCAGCGGCTGCAGCACGCAGCCCAGCTCGGGGCGCAGCGCGGCCAGCAGCGGGCGGGCGACCAGCTCGGTGACCCGGCCGCCGCCGTTGGCATCCTCGCCCTTACCGACCTTCAGCGGGCGGCGGTAGAAGCCCTTGACCAGGTGGATTCCGTCGCCGGTGAGCAGCGGACCCACCAGTCGCGGCACGAACATCGGGTCGGGGTCGATCAGGTCGGAGTCGACGAACACGATGATGTCACCGGTCGTGGCGGCCAGTGAGCGCCACAGCACCTCGCCTTTGCCGGGTTGCGGCTCGACCTCGGGCACCGCCTGCTCGCGGGTGACCACCCGGGCGCCGGCGGCGATGGCCTCGATCTCGGTGTCGTCGGTCGAGCCGGAATCAAGCACGATCAGCTCGTCGACCAGGCTGCCGAGCAGGGGGCGGACGCTCTCCACCACCGAGCCGACGGTCTCCTCCTCGTTCAGCGCAGGCAGGACGACGGAGATGGTGCGGCCGCGCTTGGCAGCCACGAGTTCGTCGACGGTCCAGGTCGGCCGGCTCCAGCTGTGGTCGGACAGCCAGGTGTCACCGGGAAGTGTGTCGTTGGCAAAGAGTTCGGTCATGCCAGGCCCCTCACCGTCCGCGCCGGCGGACGTTCCCCACGGATCGACGCGACCATTTCCAGTACGCGCCGAGTGGATCCCACCTCATGCACCCGGAACATCCGGGCGCCGTCGGCGGCGGCCAAAGCCGTTGCTGCCAGCGTGCCCTCGAGGCGTTCGGTGAGCTCCACACCCAAAGTCTCCCCGACAAAATCTTTGTTGCTCAGTGCCATCAGGACGGGCCATCCGGTCTTAACAAGATCTTTTACGTGGCGCAACAAAGTAAGACCGTGATGAGTATTTTTGCCGAAATCGTGGGTCGGATCGATGAGGATCGCGTCCCTGGCCACCCCGAGAGCGACGGCGCGTTCGGCGGCGGAGGTCACCTCGGCGATGACGTCGTCGACCACCCCGGTCTCGGTGATCCCGTAGTTGACCCGAAACGGGCGGGTGCGCGGCGTCGCACCTCCGGTGTGCGAGCACACCAAGCCGGCGCCGAACTCGGCAGCGACCTCCGGGAGGGCCGGATCGGCGCCGGCCCAGGTGTCGTTGATCAGGTCCGCACCGGCCGCGCAGGCCTGCTTGGCCACCGACGATCGCCAGGTGTCGACACTGATCAGCTGGTCGGGGTATTCGCTGCGCAGCCATTCGATGAACGGCACCACGCGGGCGGTTTCCTCGTCGGCGTCGACCGTGGTTCCGGGGCCTGCCTTCACCCCCCCGACGTCGACGACGTCGGCACCCTCGGCGACGACGCGATGGGCAGCATCCTTGGCGGCCTGGTCGGTGAAGGTCGCGCCGCGGTCGTAGAACGAGTCGGGCGTGCGGTTGACGATCGCCATGATCAGCGCGCGATCACCGGCCACCGGCCGTCCGCAGAACGTCGACTTCACCCCACCATGGTGCCTGGTAACGCCGAGATCGACGAAATGCAGGCGTCTACTCGCACTTCCTCTGCGAAATGGCGGTTTGGGCGAACCGGGGTCAGCCCTTGGGCCGGGAGCCGGACGCCACTTCCTTGGGGTAGTCGTCGTAGAACTCGACGTATCCCTCGTCGCGGCCCTTCAGCACGTACAGCGGGTCCTCGACCTTCTCGTCGTCGGCGCCGTAGCCCTGCTTGCGCAGGTCGACCTTGCGGCTCTTGAACGTCGAGGTGGTCTCCAGCGATTCGACGATCCGGATGAACAGCGGCACGGCGTAGCCGGGCAGGTTGCTGTAGAGGGTCTCGGCCAGCGCCTTGCCGTCGAACTCCACACCGTCGCGCAGCTTGACCGCCGCCATGCCGGCCCGCCCGCCCGTGTCGGGCACCTCGACGCCGAACACAGTGGCTTCCTCGACGTTCTTGTCCTGGCCCAGCGCCGCTTCGACCTGGGTGGTGGCGACGTTCTCGCCCTTCCACCGGAAGGTGTCGCCGAGCCGGTCGGCGAAGGCGGCGTGCCGCATGCCCTGCGGGCTCATCACGTCGCCGGTGTTGAACCACACGTCGCCCTCTTTGAAAGCGTTGCGCACCAACTTCTTCTCGCTGGCTTCCTTATCGGTGTAGCCGTCGAAGGGCGAAAGCTTGTTCACTGGGCTGATCAGCAGCCCGGGCTGGCCGGGTGGCACCTTGCGAACACGGCCGTTCTCGTCGCGCGCCGGCTCACCGGTCTCGGCGTCGTACTCCACGTAGGCCAGCGGCGTCGGGCTGATGCCGGTGGTCTTGGGGATGTTGAAGATGTTGATGAACGCGGTGTTGCCTTCGCTGGCGGCGTAGAACTCGGCGACCCGGCCGATGTTGAACCGCTTGGTGAACTCCTCCCAGATCTCCGGGCGCAGACCGTTGCCGGCGATGACCCGGATCTTGTGGGCGCGATCGGTGTCCTTGGGCGGCTGGTTGAGCAGATACCGGCAGACCTCGCCGATGTAGATGAACGCGGTGGCTTCCATCTGAATGACGTCATCCCAGAACCGCGATGCCGAGAACGACTTGCCCAGAGCCAGGGTGCCGCCCGCGTTGATCACCGACGACACCGCGACCGTGAGCGCGTTGTTGTGGTAGAGCGGCAGCGGGCAGTACAGGGTGTCGTTGCTGTTGAGCCGCAGACCCAGTCCGCCGAACGCGGCCAGTGCGCGCAGCCACCGATGATGGGTCATCACACTGGCTTTCGGGTGCCCGGTGGTGCCCGAGGTGAAGATGTAGAACGCGGTGTCCTTGGCTTGAACCTGCGATGCCGACGCCGGGTTGTCGGTCGGCTTGCCCTTCGCCTGCTCCTCGAAGTCCTCGATCGTCATCAGATCGGCGACCTCTGCGCCGCTCTCCTTGATCGGGTCGATCAGATCGGACTCCGCGATGACGACGGTGGCGTCGAGCAGACCGATGCTGTGCGACAACACATCTCCGCGCTGGTGATAGTTCAGCATGCCGGCCACCGCACCGCATTTGACCGCGGCGAGCATCATCAGCACGGCGTTGGGCGAGTTGCGCAGCATGATGCCGACGACATCGCCGCGGCCAACTCCCTTGTCGGCCAACACCGCCGCGAAGCGGTTCGCCGCCTCGTTGGCTTCGCGGTAGGTGAGCTTGTCGTCGCCCATCCGGATGAACACCTTGTCGCCGTACTTCGCGGCGCGCTCCTGGAACACCTTGCCGATCGAGGTCTTCGTCGTCGGCAGCGCCAGCAGACCGGTCAGCGCACCGCGCAGGATCACCGGGGCATCCATCACCACCGACGGCAGCCGGGTGGCCAAGTCGAGTAACCCGACCGAGTGCTTCGCCGAGTCCTTCGAACCGGATTCACCGGAATCGTTACCGGCCATCGCTGCCACCTCCCGTATCTCGCCCGTCCCGCGGGTCAGCGTAACCCTGGTCACGTCCCGGGCGTGCAGGCGTCGAGAGCCGCTTCGACATCGTCGACGACCACCAGCCGGTCCAATGCGGCCCGCGCGACGAAGCCGGTCTCGACCAGAGACTCCAGCCAGGTGCGCAGGCCGTCATAGTGGCCGGCGGGATCGAGCAGCACCACCGGCTTTGCATGCATACCCAGGTACCCAGCTGTCCACGTTTCGAAAAGTTCCTCCAGCGTGCCGATCCCACCGGGTAATGCCACGAAGGCGTCGCTGCGGTCTTCCATGACTTGTTTGCGCTGCCGCATGGTGTCGGTGACGATCAGCTCGTCGGCGTCGACGTCGGCCAGCTCGCGGTGCACCAGCGCCTTGGGGATGACCCCGACCGTCCGCCCGCCGTGCGACCGCGCGCCCTCGGCCACCGATCCCATCGCCGAGACGTTGCCGCCGCCGGAGACCAGCGTCCAGCCGCGATCGGCGATCGCCTCCCCGACCCGGCGGGCGAGGTCGAGCAGTTCGGGGTGCCGTGGTCCGGATGCGCAGTAGACGCACACCGCCCACTCGTCGTCGCGGTTCTCGGGTTCCACACCGGCAAACCTAACGCAGCCGATTTACGGCTATTGCCGTGCCGGTGCGGCCCGGCAAATAAAGTCCGGCTATGCCCAATCGGTGGCCCGTCGTGCCGCGCCAGTCCTGTGACCATGCGCTCGAGCTACTCGAAAACCATCGCGGCCTGGCCCTGGTGGGCGCCGACGGGACCGGCAAGACGACGCTGGCCGATCAGATCGCCGAGCGTCTCGGCGAGAAGAGCCCGGTTCGGGTGAAAGCGACCGCGACGCAGGCGGCCGTGCCGTTCGGGGCGTTCGGCCCGCTGGTCGAGGTCCACGAGGTGGGCAAACCGGCGGCGCTGATCCACTCGGCGCTGGAATCGTTACTGGCCCAAGCGCGCAGCACGCTGATCCTCGTCGACGACGCCCAACTGCTCGACCCGCTGTCGGCGAGTCTGGTCTACCAACTGGCACGCCACGGTTCGGCGCGGCTGATCGTGACGGTGCGGGCGGGGGCGACGTTGCCGTCGGCGGTGACCGCGCTCTGGGAGGACGGTCTGCTGGCCAAGCTCGACGTCGGCCCGCTCGACGAGGACGAAACCCGTTCTGTGCTAGCCGAATTGGGCGAATCTCTGGATGACGAGTACCGCCGCACCGGTGGAAATCCACTGGAGTTGCGATTGCACCTGCAGACCCGGTCGGCGGCCACGTCGCTGGAGCCACTGGTCGACGCGTACCTCGCGGAGGTGTCGCCGGCGGCGCGCACGGTGCTCGGCTACCTGGCCGTGCACGAGCCGCTCTCTCGCGATGACCTGATCGCACTGGCCTCCGACGAAGCGGTCGATCAGGCTGAAAATGCCGGGGCCGCAGCGGTATTCGACTCCGCGGTGTACGCCGGGCATCCGCTGTTCGCCGAGCGCGTGGCCCACGATACCGACCCAGCCGACACCAGGCGGTTGCGCACCGAAATCCTGGCCCAGCTCACCACCCAGCCGCATCGCCACCTCGGCGACCGGTTGGGCCGCGCGGTACTGGCCCTCGACAGCGACTCCCCCGAGTCCGTCGACGATGTGGTGGCCGCGGCCCAGCAGGCGCTGCGACTCGGCGATCTGACTTTGAGTGAACGCCTCGCCGGTGCGGCGCTGCAGCGCAGTGAACGCTTCGACGCCCGGCTGGCGCTGAGCTACGCGCTGGCCTGGCAGGGCCGCGGCCGGGAGGCGGATTCGGTGCTGGCCGAGGTGGATGCGGCCGCGTTGTCGGAGGACGAGGTGATGGCGTGGGCGCTGCCGCGGGCGGCGAATCAGTTCTGGATGCTGTCCGAACCCGAGCGTGCGACCGCGTTCCTGCAGAACACCCGCAAACGCATCAGCACGACGGCAGCGCGGCTGACCCTGGATGCTTTGAGCGCGACGTTCGCGATGAACGCCGGCAACGTGGCCCGTGCCCTCGAAATAGCGGCCGGGGTACTGGCCGATCCGGAAGCCGAGGACATGGCGGTGGCGTGGGCGGCCAGCGCGTCGGCGCTGTGCTCGGCGCGGATGGGCCGGTTCGATCAGGTGGACGCACTGGTGCAGCGGGCGCTGGACGCCGAGCATCCCGGGCTGTTGCGGTTCACCGTCGGCTTGGCGCAGACGACGACGCTGTTGATGACCGGGCAGCCCGACGCCGCGCTGGAGGCCGCGGGTGCGTTCACCGACTTCGCCGAGCTGGCCCAGCCGGGCCGCGCGATCGGTGAGGTGCTGTTGGCGCAGGTCCTGATAGCGCAAAAGGATCCGGCGGCGGCAGCGCAGCTACTACGACCGGCCGCGGCGACGCTGGAGCGGACCGGCTATTCGTGGGGTCCGCTGTCGCTGATGTATCTGACCACCGCGCTGGCCCAGCAGGGTGAGATCGCCGAGTCGGCCAAGGCGTTGAGCCGCGCCGACGCCCGGCACGGCACCAAGTCGGCGTTGTTCGCCCCCGAACTCGGGGTGGCGCGGGCGTGGCGGCTGGCCACAGTGGGGGAAGGCACCCACGCCGCGATTGACGCCGCTCGCGAAGCCGCCCGCGGCGCCGAGCGCAGCGGTCAGCTGGGGGTTGCAGTGTGGGCGTGGAACGAGGCGGCCCGACTCGGCGATCCGCAGGCTGCCGGTGCGATCGCGAAGCTGGGCGAGACGGTGGACTGCGCGTTCACCCGGTGAGGTAGCGCCGCAAGGTCTCGGTGACGGCAGTGATCTGCGCGAGCGCCACCCGTTCGTCGCGCTTGTGCGCGAGGTTCGGGTCGCCGGGGCCGTAGTTCACCGCGGGAATGCCCAGCGCGGCGAACCGCGCGACGTCGGTCCAGCCGTACTTGGCGCGCACCATCCCGTCGGCGGCCGCTACCAGAGCGGCCGCGGCGGGGTGACTCAGCCCGGGCAGCGCGCCGGCGGCCACATCGGTCTGTTCCAGGCGCACGTCGAGTCCGTCGAACACCTCGCGCACGTGGGCCAGCGCCTGTTCCGGAGAGCGGTCGGGCGCGAACCGGAAGTTGACGGTCGCCTCGGCGGTGTCGGGGATGACGTTGCCCGCCACGCCGCCGGAGATCTTCACCGCCGACAGACCTTCGCGGTAGGTGCAGCCGTCGATGTCGACGATCCGCGCGTCGTAGGCCGAGAGCCGGTCGAGGACCGCACCGAGTTTGTGAATGGCGTTGTCGCCCAACCAGGATCGCGCCGAGTGCGCACGAACGCCGTCGGCGGAGATGACCACCCGCAGCGTGCCCTGGCAGCCGGCCTCGATGTACCCGCCGGACGGTTCGCCCAGGATCGCGACGTCGGCCTGCAGCCAATCCGGAAGCTCGCGCTCGATGCGGCCCAGGCCGTTGGCGGAGGCTTCGATCTCTTCGCAGTCGTACATGATCAGCGTGATGTCGTGGGACGGCTCGGCGATGGTGGCGGCCAGGTGCAGGAACACCGCGTCACCGGATTTCATGTCCGATGTGCCGCAGCCGAAGAGGTGGTCGCTGTCGAATCGGGACGGCACGTTGTCGGCGATCGGGACGGTGTCGAGGTGGCCGGCCAGCACCACACGCGACGGCAGCCCGAAGTTCGTCCGGGCCAGCACCGCGTTGCCGCTGCGGATGACCTCGTAGCCGCTTGTCTGTTCCCGCAGCGCCGACTCCACCGCGTCGGCGATCCTTGCCTCGTCGCGCGACACGCTCGGGATGTCGACGAGCGCGGCGGTCAGCGCGATCGGGTCAGCGCGTAGGTCGAGTGAAGGGTCCAGCACAACTGACCAGGCTAGCGGGCAACGCGATGCATTACCGTGGAGCACCGTGACTTCTGCTGCTGGCGTCGGATTGGCCACCATCACCGAGGACGGGACGGTACTCGACACCTGGTTCCCGGACCCCGAACTGGGCGCCTACAGCCCGTCGGGCAGCACCCGGCTCTCGGTCGCCGAGGTGCCCGACGATCTGGCGGCCGTCGCCGGTCCCGACCCGGCCCGCGGAGTCGAGACGATCGTCGTGCGCACGGTGATCGCGGACCTCAATGACAAGCCGCTCGACACCTATGACGCCTATCTGCGGCTGCATCTGTTGTCGCACCGGCTGGTGGAACCGCACGGACTGAATCTCGACGGCATCTTCGGGGTGCTGACCAATGTGGTGTGGACCAACTTCGGACCGTGCCAGATCGAGGGCTTCGAGAACGTCCGGCTGCGGTTGCGCAGCCGCGGTCACGTGGCGGTCTACGGCGTGGACAAGTTCCCGCGGATGGTCGACTACGTGCTGCCGACCGGGGTGCGGATTGCCGACGCCGACCGGGTTCGCCTCGGCGCCCACCTGGCCCCGGGCACCACCGTCATGCACGAGGGGTTCGTGAACTTCAACGCCGGCACCCTCGGCGCGTCGATGGTGGAGGGCCGGATCTCGGCGGGTGTCGTCGTCGACGACGGATCCGACGTCGGCGGCGGTGCGTCGATCATGGGCACGTTGTCCGGCGGTGGCACGCAGGTGATCTCGGTGGGCAAGCGCTGCCTGCTGGGCGCCAATGCGGGCCTGGGCATTTCGCTGGGTGACGACTGCATCATCGAGGCCGGTCTGTACGTGACGGCGGGCACCAAGGTCACCACCCCGGACGGGACGACGGTCAAGGCCCGCGAACTGTCCGGCGCGAACAACCTTCTGTTCCGGCGCAATTCGGTGACCGGCGCGGTCGAGGTGGTGGCCCGCGATGGTCAGGGCATCGCGCTGAACGAGGCGCTGCACGCCAACTAGGTGTGCAGGTGGCGCCTGCTGCCGGCGTGCCGCGGCGTCTTCGCGGCGGGGGTGGCATGTGCGGCAGGCACCGCGGCGGCTCCGCCGGCGACCACGCCGTTGATGTTGAAGCCCGGTCCCTGTTTGGTGATCGTTACGCCGTGCTGCAGGATCGAGCCCGCGACCGCCACCGGCCCGGGTTCGGCCTGAACAGTGTTGCCCGTGCCCAGAACCGCGAACGCCCAACTTCCGGTGGCCGGCTTGGCGTTGCCCACCAGGACGCTGTTGCCCCCGCCGAGGACGTTGGTGGCGTTGTTTAAGTTGCCTCGAGCCTCGACGAACACCGTGCTGCCGCCGAGGTTGACGGCGACATTGCCGGCCCCGATGGCCATGACATCGCCGTGTCCGAAAGCGTCGATCGCGAGGTCGCCAGTCCCGGTGGTCCCCGCGGATGCCACACCGGTGCGCCCCAGCGCGATGGCCGCATTGCCGAAGCTGTTCGATCCGCCCGCCGAGGTCTTTCCGTGCGCCGAGAACGCCAGCGAGAAGAATCCGTACGTCTGCGACGTGCTGCCCTTACCCACTGCGGTCGAAACACCGAATGCCGAACTGGTGTATCCGCCCGCGTCGGCAATGGTGTTGTCGCCCAAGGCAAACGTGCTGTCCGCCACGCCGTAGGTCCATGCGCCGGCTGCGTTGCCGACCGCGAAGGCGCTGTCGAAGTTGCCGAAGGCATGGGCTGTGGCCGACAGCCCGATCGCGATCGCGACGCTCGTTTGAGTGCTCGAGCAGTTGGCGCTGTTGCCGATCCCGAAGACCGAGGCGCACGTCGCATTCGCAGTGGGAGCCAATCCGACACCGGCACTGGCGAACACACCGGCCGTCAGGGCTATGGCGCTGCACGTGGAGAGGTTCATAGCGGGAGTGGACACCCGCGGCTCGCCTACCGATCCCAACAATTGCGGGTGTGAAACATGGCCGCTCGGGTATAGCAGCAGCGTGTTTTCGGATGACTTGCGGCAGTTGGCGGCCGCGCACGGGGTGGCCACCTCCTATCGCAACGAACGCCGGGAGCCGGTCGAGGTCGACGCCGATGTGGTGATCCGCGTGCTGGGGCTGCTCGATGTGGATGCGGCCACCGAAACCAGCCGGCGCGCCGAGCTGGCCAAGCTCGCTGACCGCGATCGCGCGGGCCGCTTACCGCCGACAATCGCCGTGCGGGTGGACGGCAGCCCAAAACGAATGCCTGGCGCCGAGGGTCTGGTCGGTGAGGACGGCAGCCGCATCGAGGTGCGCGACGACCTACCCGGGGACTTGGAGCCCGGCTGGTACCGGCTGCAGACCCGCGACGGCCAGGACGTCACGCTGGTCGCCGCACCCGCGGAGGTGCCGAAGACGCCGAACACGTGGGGCTGGATGCTGCAGCTCTACGCATTGCGCTCGGCGCGGTCCTGGGGCATCGGCGATTTCGGCGATCTGCGGGAGTTCATCGAGTGGACGGTCCCGGAGCACGGCGCCGGGGCGGTACTGCTCAACCCGTTGCATGCCCCCGGCCCCACGCATCCGGTCCAACCGTCCCCCTACACGCCGTCGAGCCGACGGTTCTCCAATCCGTTGGCGCTGCGCATCGAGGACCTCGACGCCTATCATCGCGCCGATCCGGACACCCGCGCCGAGGTCGACGCACTGCGGGTGTCGGCGACGACCGACCGGATCGACCACGACCTGGTATGGGCAGCGAAACGCTCTGCACTGGAAGCACTCTGGCGCAGCGTCGGTCGGTCCAGCACCCTTGACGGATCACCGGACACCGACGCGCTGGCCGACTGGGCGACCTACTGCGCACTCGCCGAGCGACACGGCGGGCGATGGAGCCGGTGGCCTGAGCCGCTTCGCGATGTCACCGGGACTGCCGTGGCGCAGGCACGCCGAGAGTTGGCCTCGCGGGTGCACTTTCACGCATGGGTGCAGCAGCAGTGCGCCGACCAGTTGGCCGCGGTGCGGGCTGCCGGACGAGACGCCGACATGGCCCTCGGTGTACTGCACGACCTACCCGTCGGGGTCGACGCCGACGGCGCCGACGCGTGGGCGCTGGCCGACGTCCTGGCCGGCGGAGTGAGCGTCGGGGCGCCGCCGGACAACTTCACACCCCGCGGCCAGGACTGGGGGCTCCCGCCGTGGCGCCCGGACCGCTTGGCAGCCACCGGCTATTCGGCGCTGCGAGACATGTTGCGCGCCATCCTGTCCCACGCGGACGGCCTACGGATCGACCATGTCGCCGGCCTGTGGCGACTGTGGTGGATTCCGCCGGGCGACACCCCGGACCGCGGCACCTACGTGCACTACGACGCCGACGTCATGCTCACGGTGCTCGCGCTGGAGGCCCATCGGGCCGGGGCCGTCGTCGTCGGCGAGGACCTGGGTACCGTCGAGCCGGAGGTCACCGAAGCCCTGGCCGCCAACGGGATGCTGGGTTCGGCGGTCTCGTGGTTCACCCGCGACGAGTCCGCGCCGGACCAACCGCTCCTCCCGTCGAAGGCATGGCCGGAGCGCGCCGCGGCGAGCCTGTCCACCCACGATCTGCCCACGGCCGCAGGGTTTCTCCGCGGCGAGCATGTACGTGCCCGCGCCGATCTGGGGCTACTCGATGACGTTCCGGCGGAGGAGGCCAACGCGGACAAGGAGCGCGCCGAATGGCTGACCCTGTTGCGCTCGGAAGGCCTGCTGGACGAACGCGAACCAGACGAAGCGGCGGTCATCGTTGCGATGCACCGCTTCCTGGCATCGACGCCCAGTCGGCTGAAGCTGATCTCGCCTTACGATGTCGTCGGCGAGACGCGGCAACCCAACCTGCCGGGCACCATCGACGAGTACCCGAATTGGCGGCTGCCCCTGCCGGAGACCCTCGAGCAGTTGCAGGCCGATCCGCGCGTCGCCGAGATCGCAGCGGCGTTTCAGCGCTGAGCCGCTACTTCGCCGACAGGATGCAGAACTCGTTGCCCTCGGGATCGGCCAACACCACCCAGGTCTGTTCGCCCTGACCGATGTCCACGCGGCGGGCACCCAGCGCGAGCACCCGCTCGACCTCGGCCTGCTGGTCGTCGGGGGTGAAGTCGAAATGGATGCGGTTCTTGACCACCTTGTCGTCGGGGACGGCCAAGAACAGCCAGTCAGGTCCGGCGCCATCGGGTGCCCGCAGGGCGACGTCACCATCGTCGGTCGCCTCGGCAGGCCAGCCCAGCACCGTCGACCACCACGACGACAGGGCATGGATGTCGCGGGCGTCGACGCAGACATCGCTGAATCGCAGCGTCATTTCATCAGCTCCTTCTTCATGACTTTGCCCATCGCGTTGCGTGGCAGCGAGTCGACCAATCGCACTTCCCGCGGCCGCTTGTGCACCGAAAGCTGTTCGGCCACAAAAGAAATCAAATCGTCAGGTTGGGCGTCGCCTACCACGAACGCGACGATCCGCTGACCGAGGTCGGGGTCGGGCAGGCCCACCACCGCCACCTCGTCGACGCCGGGATGACCGAGCAGCACCGTCTCGACCTCGCCGGCCCCGACCCGGAAGCCCCCGGACTTGATCAGGTCCACCGACTCGCGGCCGACGATGCGGTGCATACCGCCCTCGTCGATGACGGCGGCATCGCCGGTGCGATACCAGCCGTCGGGATCGAAGGCATCGGCGGTGGCATCGGGCCGGTTGAGGTAACCGTCGAAGACCGTCGGGGCCTTGAGCTGCAGGCTGCCGATGGTCTCACCGTCATGCCGGCCGACCGAGCCGTCCTCATGCACGATCCGGGTCTGAACCCCGTTGAGCGGCAACCCAACCCAGCCAGGGCGTCGTTCACCGTCAAAGCGAGTACTGATCGTGATCAGCGACTCGGTGCTGCCATACCGCTCGACCGGCGGGTGTCCGGTCAACTCGGCCAGCCGGGTGAACACCGGCACCGGCAGCGCCGCACTGCCCGACACCAACAACCGCGCCGAAGCCAGCGCGGCCGCAGCGTCAGCATCGGCCACCACCCGCGACCACACTGTCGGCACGCCGAAGTACAAGCTGCCACCGGCGGCGGCATATCCCGCGGGTGTCGGCTTTCCAGTGTGCACGAAGCGATTTCCCACGCGCAGGGAGCCGAGCAACCCGAGGATCAGGCCGTGCACATGGAACAGCGGCAGCCCGTGCACGAGCGTGTCGTCGGGGGTCCACTGCCAGGCCTGCACCAGCGCGTCGATCTGCGCGGCGATCGCGCGCCTGCTGATCAGCACACCCTTGGGCAGGCCGGTGGTGCCGGAGGTGTACATCACCATCGCGGTGCTCTGCGGTGACGGCTCGGCGTAGCGATGCCACGACCGGGCGTGCAGCCGGACCGGAATATGCGGCAAGCCACCGAGATCGGCGGGTGACTCCCCCAGCCACGCCTGCGCGCCGGAGTCGGTCAGGATGTGCGCACGTTCGGCGATCCCGACGTCGGCGGGCACCGGAACGAACGGGACACCGGCGATCAGGCAGCCGGTGATGGCGAGCACGGTGGTGGCGGTGGGGGTGGCCAGCACGGCGACCTGTCTGGCGCCGCCGACCCGCTCGGCGACCGAAGTGGCCGCCCCGACGAGATCGCTGCGGGACAGGACGGCGCCGTCGATGCGCACGGCGTCACCGATGTCGGCTCCGGCGGCGACGGTGGCGGGATTCAGGGAGGCCAGCAACACGCCAGCGACGCTACCGAAGATACTGACCTGGTGAAGCCGACCATCCAGCTCTCGTCCCGCGAGGTGTACCGCAACAACTGGATGACGGTGCGCGAGGACACCGTCGAGCGCCCCGACGGCTCCATCGGTATCTACGGTGTCGTCGACAAGCCCGACTACGCGCTCATCATCGCGCTCGACAATGACCGGGTGGCGTTGGTCGAGCAGTACCGCTACCCGCTCGGTGCGCGTCGTTGGGAATTTCCGCAGGGCACCGCCCCGGATCGGGCCGAGGTCGAGCCGGCCGAGCTCGCCGCCCAAGAGCTGCGGGAGGAGACCGGGCTGACCGCCGGTTCGTATGTCGTGCTGGGCAGTCTGGACATCGCCGCCGGGATGAGCAGCCAGCGCGGCTGGGTTTTCCTGGCCACCGACATCACCGAGGGTGAGCCCGACCGCGAGCACGAGGAGCAGGACATGCACTTCGAGTGGTTCGAGCGCAGCCGGTTCGAGGAGATGATCCGAACGGGCGAGATCACCGATGCGCAGTCGCTCGCGGCGTACGCGCAACTGCTGCTCAGGGAGCGTTTCGAGTCCTAATCGTGACCGGCACGCCTGGGACAGAAGTGACAGATGAGGTTTTCTGACGGCTACGCTGATATCTCGCAACGACCTTCCGAGGAGTCATGAGCCGCCACAGTTGGGGTGCCACGCTGGTGGCCGCCGCGACGATCTGCGCCGCGGGACTGCTGTCCCCCGCATCGGCGCACGGTCAACCGCTGGCCTGGAATGGGCGCTACCAAATGATTACGTACGCCTCGCAGAAAGCGGGCACCAGTCCCGCCACCCGCCAGAAGGAGAACGACTTCGGCGCGGTGTTCACGCTGTCCACCGCCTGCTCGGGCGGCGCCTGCGTCGCGACCGTCGTCGAGGGCCCCGCACCGAGTAATACGACGATCCCGCAGCCGACCAAATACACCTGGAACGGATCCGAGTGGGCCACCACCTACGACTGGGTGTGGGACTGCTTCCTGGGCGACGGCTACCAGAAGCAGTGGAGCCCGGCCACCTCGTGGGCGTTCTACACCCCGCAGCCCGACGGCTCGCTGCGCGGCACCTGGCACACCGATATCGCCCAGGGGCCATGCCGCGGCAGCGTCGTCATGCCCGTCGCGGCGATGCCTGCCTGACCCGGCGCCGAATCGTCCGCACAATGGACAACGTGACCGACACCGCCACCACCACGGCTACCCGCAACCACGCCATGGACCTGTACCGCGCGGGTGCCCTGGCGTTCGTCGTCATCGGGCATTGGATCCTGGCGTCGCTGACCTACTCCGACGGAGCGTTCTGGCGGGACAATCCGCTCGTCGACATGCCGTGGACCCAATGGCTCACCTGGATCTTCCAAGTCGTTCCGGTGTTCTTCGTCGTGGCCGGCTACGCCAGCGCGGCGTCGTGGAGTCATCGTGACGCGAGCGAGTCCCGGCAAGCCTGGCTGCGACGGCGGCTGGTCAAGCCCATCGGGCCGACGGCGGTCTACATCGTCTTCGCGTTGCTGGTCGTGGCGGTCCTGAGCCGTGTCGGGGTGGCCGGCTCCGAGTTGGACTTCGGTGCGTGGGCGGTAGCCATGCATCTGTGGTTCCTGGGCATCTACGTGCTGGTCGTCGCGCTGACGCCGCTGGCGGTGGCCGCACACCGGCGCTGGGGCAAGTGGGTGCCGTTCGCTATGACGGTCGCAGTGGCGGTGCTCGACGTGGCGACCATCGGCGCCCACCTGCCCTACGTCGGGTGGCTGAACTATCTGTTGGTGTGGGCGGTGTTCTATCAACTCGGGATTGCCTGGCAGGACGGCACTCTGTGCCGGCGCGCGGCGATCGCGGTGGCGGTGCTGTCGGCGATCGTGGTGGTCCTGCTGGTCACCGTCGGGCCCTACCCGGTCAGCATGATCGGCGTCGCGGGTGCAACCGTGAACAACACCGGTCCGCCCAACCTCGCCCTCCTGGGGCTCGGCGGCGCCCAGGCCGGCCTGGCCCTGGCGCTGGCACCCACGGTGAATCGATTGGTGAAATCTGTCCGTATTCAACGAGTCCTGGCGATCGCCAACGATAACGTGATGGCCCTCTATCTGTGGCACATGGTTCCGGTGGTGATCGTCGCGCTCGCAGGGTATCCGACCGGGCTGCTGCCGCAGCCCACGCTCGGTTCGGCGGCCTGGTGGTGGTTCCGGCTGGAGTGGGTCGCGATCCTGGCCGTCGTCGCGGCCGTGGAGCTGGTGCTGTTGTGGTGGGGTCGCAGGTTGTTCTCGGCGCCGCTGCCCACGGTTGGAGTCGCCATCCCGCCATGGCTCGGCGAAGTGCTGCTGTTCGCGGGCACCGTGACCATCGCGGCGACGATCACCGTGTTCGCGACGCTCGGCTTCGCCCCGGCCGGGCGGTTCCCCATCGCAGCCGGTGTCGGGTTCGCCGTCGGCGTCGCCCTGGTAGCGGTAGCGCCGGTCAGTACGCGTCTAAACCGAGTTTGACCGCCAGCACCAGCCCGGCCACACCAATGAGGATCCGCAGCGGGGTGCCCGGCGCATGCCGGACGATGATGGGCCCCAGGCGGGATCCGATCAGGCAGCCCGTACCCAGCGGGACCACCGCGAGCCAGTGCACCGGCGCGAATACCGCGAACACCACTGCTGCAACGCAGTTCGCGAGCCCGAGCAGGATGTTCTTGGCGGCGTTGGCGTGGGCCAGGCTGTCGGCTCCGGCATTGAGCAACAGGGCCAGGAACAGCACGCCGGCGGCGGCCCCGAAATAGCCGCCGTAGAGGGCGATTCCGAAGATGGCGAGCGCCTCGGCCACCACCACGGCCCGCCGCCGCCGACCCGGATGCGGTGTGCCCCGCGGTGCGACGATCGCCACCGACGACAGCCCCAGCAGAATCGGCACCACCTTCTCGAAGGAGTCCGCCGGCGTGGTCAGCAGCAGCGCCGCGCCGGCGGCACCGCCGGCAATCGTCACCGGCGCCATGCGGGCGATGAAGCGGCCCTGACCGACCAGTTCGGGTCGCGATCCCCACGCCGAGCCGACGCCGTTGAACACCAGGGCCACCGTGTTGGTCACGTTCGCCGTCACCGGCGCAAGCCCCACTGCCAGCAGGGCCGGATAGGTGGCCACCGACGCCAGGCCGGCGATGCTGCCCGTCAAACCTCCGAGCACACCGGCGATCAGCAAGGTGACGGCGTCCAGTGCGCTCAGCTGCGAGCCTTCCTCTAACGATGTGTCAGTGCCCGCAGGAAGAACATCAGGTTGGCGGGGCGTTCGGCAAGTCGGCGCACGAAGTACCCATACCACTGCGTGCCAAACGGAACGTACACCCGAACCTGGTTACCCGCGACGGCGAGCCGGCGTTGCTCGTCATCGCGGATTCCGTAGAGCATCTGGTATTCGAATTGCTCTGTGCCTCGGCCTAATTCGCGTGCCATCTCATCGGCCGCGGCGATCACCACAGGATCGTGGGAGGCAACCATCGGATACCCGGCGCCGGCCATCAGCGTGCGCAGGCAACGCAGGTAGGACTCGGTGACCTCACCGGCATCGCGGTAAGCCACCGAGGCCGGCTCGTCGTAGGCGCCCTTACACAACCGGATCCGCGAACCGGCCGCCGCAAACTCGGCACAGTCGACCTCGCTGCGCTTGAGGTAGGCCTGCAGAACCGTTCCCAGCCAATCGAACTCGGTGCGCAGCTCCCGCACGATCGCCAACGTCGAGTCGGTGGTGGTGTGATCCTCGGCGTCGACGGTGACCCACGCGCCGACCTGCTGCGCCCGCCGACAGATCGTGTGTGCGTTCTCGAACGCGATCTTGTCGCCGTCTTTTGGCAGCGCCTGGCCCAGCGCGGACAGTTTGAGCGACACCTCCAGCGGACGGACAGTCGCGGCATTCTCGGCCCGGGCGCCCAACGCGTCGAGCAGGTGCAGGTAGGCCTGCACGGTGGCCTCGGCCGCGTCCGCGTCGGTGACGTCCTCACCCAGGTAGTCGATGCTGACCATGCGTTTCGAGTCACGCAGCACGCCCACCGCGGCCAGTGCGTCATCCACCGTCTCCCCCGGCACGAAACGGCCCACCACGTCGCGCGCGATCGGCAGTCGTTCCAGGCTGTGCCGCAACCGGTTCGAGCGGCCGGCCGCCAGAATCGCCGGGCGTGCGACCCCCGTAAAGGCACTCATTAGTCCGCCGCCATATGCGGGTAGGTGTGATTGGTGGGCGGGACGAACGTCTCCTTGATCGAGCGCGCTGACGTCCAACGCAGCAGGTTCAGGGGCGAGCCGGCCTTATCGTTGGTGCCCGAGGCCCGCGACCCGCCGAACGGCTGCTGCCCGACGACGGCGCCGGTCGGCTTGTCGTTGACATAGAAGTTGCCCGCGGCGAACCTCAACCGGTCAGCCGCCGCCTGGACGGCGGCCCGGTCGTCCGCGATCACCGCACCGGTCAGCGCGTAGCGCGAGCCGCCGTCGACGACGTCGAGAACCGCGTCGAACTCGTCGTCGGGGTAGACGTGGACGGCCAGGATCGGGCCGAAGTATTCGGTAGAAAACGCCTCGTCGCTCGGATCGTCGGACAACAGAACCGTCGGGCGGACGAAATAGCCTTCGCTGTCGTCACATTCGCCGCCCACCGCGATCGTCACACCCGGTGCGCTCTTGGCCCGCTCGATCGCGCGCGAATTTTTCGCGAAGGCACGGGCATCGATGACGGCACCACCGTAGTTCGACAGGTCGGTGACGTCGCCGTAGGCCAAAGCCTCAGTGGCACCGAGGAACTCGTCACCCATCGTCTGCCACACCGAGCGCGGGATGAACGCCCGCGACGCGGCCGAACACTTCTGCCCCTGATAGTCGAACGCCCCGCGAATCAGCGCGGTGCGCAACACATCCGGGTTAGCCGAGCTGTGCGCGACCACAAAGTCCTTGCCGCCTGTCTCGCCCACCAGCCGCGGGTAGCTGTCGTAGTCGGCGATGCGGGACCCGACCTCACGCCACAGGTGCTGGAAGGTGGCGGTGGAACCGGTGAAGTGGATACCGGACAGTCGCCGGTCTGCCAGCACCACATCGGACACCGCGAACCCGTCGCCGGTGAGGAGATTGATCACCCCGGGCGGAAGGCCCGCCGCCTCGAGCAGCTGCATCGTCAGATAGGCCGCGAACGTCTGGGTGATCGACGGCTTCCACACCACGGTGTTGCCCATCAGCGCCGGCGCGGTCGGCAAGTTGGCGGCGATCGCGGTGAAGTTGAACGGCGTGACGGCATAGACGAAGCCGTCCAGCGGGCGGTAGTCGGTGCGGTTCCAGACGCCCGGGCTGCTGATCGGCTGCTGGGCCAGGATCTGCCGGGCGAACGCGACGTTGAAGCGCCAGAAGTCGACCAACTCGCAGGGGGCGTCGATCTCGGCCTGATAGGCGGTCTTGGACTGGCCCAGCATGGTGGCCGCCGCGATCTTCTCCCGCCAGGGGCCGGCCAGCAGGTCGGCGGCGCGCAGGAACACCGCGGCGCGTTCGTCGAACGGGGTGGCGGCCCACTCGTGTTTGGCGGCCATCGCCGCGTCGACCGCGGCAGCGGCATCGGTTGCGGTGGCGTTGGACAGGCTGCCCAGCCGGGCGTTATGCCGGTGCGGTTGCACCACGTCGATGCGCTCGCCGTCGCCAAGGCGGTGACGGCCGCCGATGACGTGGGGCAGGTCAATGGGATTGGTGGACAGATCGTGCAGGGCCGCGGTGAGGCGGTCCCGTTCGGCGGATCCAGGCGCGTAGTCGTGAACCGGCTCGTTGGCCGGCGCGGGAACTTCAGTGCGGGCGTCCATGCAGTTCAGGATGACGCGCCCGGCGGTCCGAACTGTTGGCCGATCGGCCAGGGATAATCACGTCTGCTAGTAGAATCGAACAACATGCGCGAGACCGGCGTCGGGCTGGGTCAGCTGGTGTTGGCCCTGGACGCCGCGCTGGTCCGGTTGATCGAGGCACCACGCGGGTTGGACCGCCCGGTGCGCTCCGCCGCGTTGATCGACTCCGACGATGTGCGGCTTGGGCTGGCGGTCAGCGCCGGCTCGGCCGACGTGTTCTTCCTGCTCGGCATTTCCGACGCCGACGCACTTCGATGGCTAGACCGGCAGGTCGCCGCGCACGGCTCCCCCGCGGCGATCTTCGTCAAGGAACCGTCCGAGTCCGTCGTCGCCCGCGCCGTCGCGGCGGGCGCGGCCGTCGTCGCCGTCGATCCCAAAGCCCGGTGGGAGCGGCTCTACCGGTTGGTCAACCACGTCTTCGAACACCGGCGGACCGATGCGGTCACCGATTCCGGCACCGATCTGTTCGCGCTCGCCCAGTCCATCGCCGACCGCACCCACGGCATGGTCAGCATCGAGGACGCGCAGTCGCACGTGCTGGCCTACTCGGCGTCCAACGATGAGGCTGACGAGCTGCGGAGGCTGTCGATCCTGGGCCGTGCGGGCCCGCCCGAGCATCTGCAATGGATCGCCCAGTGGGGCATCTTCGACCGGCTCCGGGCGGCGGCCGACGTCGTGGCGGTCGACGAGCGGCCCGAGTTGGGGCTGCGGCCGCGGCTGGCGATCGGCATCCACCGGCAAGGAGCGCCCGGATACGACGGCACCATCTGGCTGCAGCAGGGCTCCCGACCGCTGGCCGACGACGCCGAGGAGGTGCTGCGCGGCGCGGCGGTGCTGGCGGCCCGGATCATGGCCCGACTGGCTGCCCGGCCGTCGGCGCACTCACTGGCCGTGCAGCAACTGCTCGGGCTGGCCGACGCCGACGACGCGGACGTCGCCGCGCTGGCCCGCGAGCTTCGCCTACCGCTCGACGGACGCGCCGCCGTGATCGGCTTTGTCGCCGCCGATGCCGAAGCTCGGGTTGCCGACGTACTGGCGTTGAGCGCCAGCGCTTTTCGCCCGGATGCGCAGGTGGCCGCCAACGGATCCCGGGTCTACGTCCTACTGCCGGACTCCGGGCGCACCGCCGCGGTGGTGTCGTGGATCCGCGGCACCATCGGCGCGCTGCGCGCCGAGCTCGGACTGGACCTGCATGCGGTGATCGCCGCCCCGATCGCCGGGCTGGCCGCCGTCGCCGCCGCCCGCCGCGAGATCGACCGCGTCTTCGACAGCGCCGCGCGCCACCCGGTGTTCGGTCAGGTCACCACGCTGGCCGAGGCCCGCACCACGGTGCTGCTCGACGAGATCGTCACACTCGTCGCCGCCGATGCCCGGCTGGTGGATCCGCGGGTACGCGGACTCCGGGACACCGAGCCGATCCTGGCCGAGACGCTGCGGGTGTATCTGGACAGCTTCGGCGACGTGGCGGCCGCCGCGGCGGCGCTGCACGTCCACCCCAACACCGTCCGCTACCGGGTACGCCGCCTTGAACAGGTACTTTCCACCTCACTGAGCGATCCCGACGTCCGGCTACTACTGTCACTAAGCCTGCGGGCAACCGCCTGATCGGCACCGTCAAGCAGCCGCGCCGCAGTTGTCGAGAAATTTTTTGACGAACCTGGTAACACTGTTGCATCTGTTGCCGATGAGGCTTTTGTCATGACTGGCTGTGAGGCCCGTCACGACGCCAGAAACCTCGGTGAACCGGGCCCCCCGATCACCGTCGAACCACTGAGCACAAGGGGTCAGCATGAAATACGTGGGTCGGGTACTGGTGGCGATGATCGCTGCCGTCGCGGCGTTGTTCGTCGGGACAGGTACCTCGCACGCAGGTTTGGACAACGAGCTGAGTCTGGTTGACGGCGGTGGCCGCACGATGACGGTTCAACAGTGGGACACCTTCCTCAATGGTGTGTTCCCCCTGGACCGCAACCGGCTCACCCGTGAGTGGTTCCACTCCGGCAAGGCCGTCTACAGCGTGGTCGGCCCGGGTGCCGATGAGTTCGCGGGCACCTTGGAGCTGGGCTACCAGGTCGGCTTCCCGTGGTCGCTGGGTGTGGGCATCAACTTCAGCTACACCACCCCCAACATCCTGCTCGACGACGCCAACATCTCCCCGACGGGCTTCAACCCGCTGGGCTCGGTGATCACCCCGAACCTGTTCCCGGGTGTGTCGATCAGCGCCGACCTGGGCAACGGCCCCGGTATCCAGGAAGTCGCCACCTTCTCCGTCGACGTCTCGGGCCCCAACGGCTCGGTGGCCGTGGCCAACGCCCACGGCACCGTCACCGGCGCCGCCGGCGGCGTGCTGCTGCGGCCCTTCGCCCGCCTGATCTCCAAGGCCGGCGACAGCGTCACCACCTACGGCGAACCCTGGAACATGAACTGACGGTTCGTCTCTGACCCCCGCTTGGGTGGAGCGGCTGGCTCAGGCCAGCCGCTCCGCCGCGGCGGCGATACGTTCGTCCGTCGCGGTCAAAGCCACCCGAACGTGCTGAGCGCCCCGGGCTCCGTAGAACTCGCCGGGGGCGACAAGGATGCCACGCTCGGCCAGCCACGCCAGCGTCGTCCGGCACGGTTCGCCCCGAGTGGCCCACAGATACAGACCTGCCTCGGAGTGGTCGACGGTGAAGCCCGCCGACCGCATCGCGGCCAGCATGACATCGCGGCGGCGCGCATAGCGCTGCCGCTGTTCGAGTTCATGGGCATCGTCGTCGAGGGCGGCCACCATCGCCGCCTGGATGGGGCCCGGCACCATCATCCCGGCGTGCTTGCGCACCTCCAGCAGCTCGGCGACGACCTCGGGATCCCCGGCGACGAACCCGGCGCGATATCCCGCCAGCGAGGAGCTCTTCGACAGCGAGTGCACGGCCAGTAGACCGGTGTGGTCGCCGTCGCTGACCGAAGGATGCAGCACCGAGGTCGGCTCTTCTTCCCAGGCCAATCCCAGATAGCACTCGTCGGACACGACGAGCGTGCCGCGCTCGCGGGCCCACTCGACGACCTTGCGGAGGTGGTCGCGGCCCAGCACCTTGCCGGTGGGGTTGCTCGGCGAGTTGATGAACACGACGGCGGGCGACTCGGGGCCGAGCTGGGTCACCGAGTCGGCCGGGATGACACGTGCGCCGGCCAGCCGCGCGGCGACGTCGTAGGTCGGATAGGCCAGCTCAGGAACGACGACCAAGTCGTCGGCGCCCAAGCCCAGCAGAGTCGGCAGCCAAGCGATCAGCTCCTTGGTGCCGATCACCGGCAGGACGGCCCGCTCGGGCAGTCCGGTGATGCCGTAGCGGCGATCCAGCGCGGCCACGGCCGAGGCCCGCAGAGCGGGCGTACCGGCCGTGGTCGGATAACCGGGTGCCGAACTGGCCGCGGCCAGGGCGGCACGGATGACCGGCGCCACCTCGTCCACTGGGGTGCCCACCGACAGGTCGACGATGCCGCCCGGGTGGGCTCGCGCGGTGGCCGTCACCTCGGTGAGGGTGTCCCACGGGAAAACCGGCAGCGTCCGGGAGACCGGACGCTGCCGTACGCGCAATGGGACGCGAGCCGTCAGTCCTCTTCCTTCGGCGGCAGATCCTTGACCACCTGCGGGTCGTTGTCGGTCTGCCCGACCTTGGAGGCACCGCCCGGAGAACCGAGCTCAGCGAAGAAGTCGGCGTTGATCTGGGTGTACTGCGACCACTGATCCGGGACGTCGTCCTCGTAGTAGATCGCCTCGACGGGGCAGACCGGCTCGCACGCGCCGCAGTCGACGCACTCGTCGGGGTGGATGAACAACATGCGCGCGCCCTCGTAGATGCAGTCGACCGGGCACTCCTCAATACATGCCTTGTCCTTGATGTCGACGCAGGGTTCGGCGATCACGTACGTCACTTGAGGTTCTCCTCGGTCTGCTCTATTCGGTGTGGCTGTAGGTACCGCAGGGCTACTGGGAACGCCTAGTATCCGATGCCGGTGACCGGATAGCCGACTCAGTGTGCCCTAACTTGTCGGCCATCGGAGCACCGGTCCACACAAGGTGTTCCGCGCGGTTACTGATACTAGACGTTTCGTATATTAGCGAGCTATACCCGCCACGGCCGCGGCGACACCGCGGGCCGAGTCAACGGGGGAAAAACGTCGGCCGTCAGGCCGCAAGATCCGCGTAGGTCGTGGTGCGCTGGCGGGCCGGGCGTCCGATTCCCGCGGCGATGGCCACCAATTCCTCCACGGACTTGGCCGAGCCGTTCTCTGAACCGGCCATCCGCGAGATGGTCTCCTCCATCAACGTGCCGCCCAGATCGTTGGCGCCACCCTGCAGCATCACCTGCGTGCGCTCGATCCCCAACTTGACCCACGACGTCTGGATGTGGGAGATCCTGCCGTGCAGCATGATCCGGGCGAGCGCGTGCACGGCCCGGTTGTCCCGGTGCGTCGGGCCGGGACGCGCGCCACCCGCCAGATACAACGGCGAGGACTGGTGCACGAACGGCAGCGGCACGAACTCGGTGAACCCGCCGGTGCGGTCCTGGATGCCGCGCAGCACGTTGAGATGCCCCACCCAGTGCTTCGGGGTGTCGACGTGGCCGTACATCATCGTCGAGCTCGACCGCAGGCCCACCTCGTGCGCGGTGGTCACCACGTCGATCCACTCCGAGGTGGGCAACTTGCCCTTGGTCAGCACCCAGCGCACCTCGTCGTCGAGAATCTCGGCGGCGGTGCCGGGGATGGACCCCAGGCCGGCCTCACGCAACGCAGTCAGCCACTCACGCACCGACAACCCGCTGCGGGTGACGCCGTTGGCGATCTCCATCGGCGAGAAGGCGTGCACATGCATCGAGGGCACCCGGGCCTTGACTGCCCGCACCAGATCCGCGTAACCGGTGACCGGCAGTTCGGGGTCGATGCCGCCCTGCATGCACACCTCGGTGGCACCGGCGACGTGCGCTTCCCAGGCACGGTCGGCGACCTCGGACGTGGACAGCGAGTACGCGTCGGCATCGCCCTTGCGCTGGGCGAACGCGCAGAACCGGCAACCGGTGTAGCAGATGTTGGTGAAGTTGATGTTCCGGTTCACCACGTAGGTGACGTCGTCGCCGACCGCCTCCCGGCGCAGCGAATCAGCAAGGGCTGCAACGGCATCCAGGGCCGGACCCTCAGCAGTGGCCAGGGCCAGGTACTCGTCGTCGCTGCAGCCGCCCGGGTTGCGCTCGGCCGACCGCAGGGCTGCCAGCACATCGGTGTCGATGCGCTCGGGCGCCCGCGCCGCCAGCTCGGAGACCTTCTCCCGAATGGACTCCCAGTCGCCGAACGCGCTACCCAGATCGCTGCGCGTCTCGGTCAGCCGGCCCTCGGTGTCGATGGCGGCGTGAAGATCGGTGCGCCCCAACGACTCCGACGCCTCGTCGGGCTCCTGCCAGGGACGGCCCACCGGCTTGGTATCCAGCGCCCATCCGGTGTCCGGATCGGCCAGCGCATCCACATGCCCGCGCACCCGTGGATCGATCCACGCCGCTCCCGCCTGGACGTACGACGGCTGTGCGGTAAGTCGTTCCACCAGTTCATAACCCGCCGCGGCAGTCACCTCGGCCAGGTCGTCCAGGGCCGGCCACGGCCGTTCCGGATTGACGTGATCGGGGGTCAGCGGCGATACGCCACCCCAGTCGTCGACGCCCGCCGCGACCAGCGCCAGGCACTCGTCGCGGGACACCAGATTCGGCGGCGCCTGAATGCGCATCTTCGGGCCGAGCACGAGGCGGCTCACCGCGATGGTGGCAAGGAAGTCGTCGATGCCGGCATCGGGCACCGCAGCCATCGCGGTGTGGTCCTTGGCCCGGAAGTTCTGCACGATCACTTCCTGAACGTGTCCGAACTCCTTGTGCGAGCGGCGAATCGCGTGCATGGTCTCGGCGCGCTCGGTCAGGGTTTCCCCGATCCCGACGAGCAGACCGGTCGTGAAGGGAACCGAAAGCCTGCCTGCGTCATCCAACGTGCGCAGCCGCACCGCCGGATCCTTGTCCGGGCTGCCGTAGTGCGCCAGACCCTTGGTCTCGAACAGCAGGCGCGACGTGGTCTCCAGCATCATCCCCATCGACGGGGCCACCGGCTTGAGCCGCGACAGCTCGGTCCAGCTCATCACGCCGGGATTCAGGTGCGGCAGCAGGCCGGTCTCCTCGAGCACCCGGATCGCCATCGCGCGCACGTAATCCAATGTGGAGTCGTAGCCGCGCTCGTCCAGCCACTGCTTGGCCTCGTCCCAGCGGGCCTCCGGCCGATCGCCGAGGGTGAAAAGTGCTTCCTTGCAACCCAACTCCGCGCCGCGGCGCGCGACGTCGAGGATCTCGTCGGGCTCCATGAACATGCCCTTGCCCTCAGCACGCAGCTTGCCGGGCACCGTAACGAATGTGCAGTAGTGGCAGGTGTCGCGGCACAGATGCGTCACCGGGATGAACACCTTGCGCGAATACGTCACCGGCAAGCGCCCGCCGGGGCCTCGTCGGCCTGCCGATTCCAGGCCGGCGTCGCGCACCCGCGCCGCGCTGGCGCACAGATCGGCGAGGTCGTCGCCGCGGGCGGTCATCGCGATCGCCGCCTCGTCGACGTTGAGTGCGACACCGTCCCGCGCACGACGCAGGACGCGCCTCAGCGCGGCAGGAGAGGGAGCATCAGTCCGCGGTGGAACCACCGGTGTGGGCAGCGGACTAGTTGGCTGCGAGTTCAGGGCCACTCCCCGGTAACCGTCGACAGCAGTGAAATCATCCGCGCGTCCCACAATCTGAAACTCGGGTGACTGACATGCTGCACACAGTAGTCCTCGCAGTTGGCAGTGCGGCCCGGCCCGTCGACCCCTCTCGGTGATCGGGACACGACGGCAAAATATGTAACGCTGACGCGTGCGCAACGTAAATTGTCAGTATTAGCTGTATCTGAAAGCAGGGGGTTCGCCATGACCGTGTCCGTCCGCGCCTATCTGACCGCCGGCATGGCGGCAGCGGTCGTCGGCGCCGCCGCGATTGCTCCCGCGCAGCCATCGACTCCCAGCTCGGTCTCGGCTCACTCTCTGCGCCTGTCGGCCGCGGTTCAGCCGCTGGTCAGTCAGGTCAACGCCGCCGCGGCAACGCTTGGCCAGGCCGACGGAGTCACGACAGCCCAGCAACCCCGAGCTCAAGCCTCGGCGACCGCCAACAACAATGCGTCGGACGCCATCGACTCGGCCTACAACGTGATCATGTACTGGGCCAACTACTGGGCCAACGACCTTGGCCCATATTTACTGGGCTGGGTCCCGTTCGGCTATCTCATCAGCGACCAGATCCAGATTTGGTTCAACACCTTCACCGTGCCGGTATCCGCCAGCTTCGTCTATGACTTTCTCGACCCGGTGGTCAACGACTTCTGGAACCCCACCGTGTGGCGCGACGGCCTGACCGCGCTCGCCCAGACCACCTGGAACAGCTTCGGCGCCACGGTGAACCAAGAGATCGCCTACGTCATCAGCTTGCAGTGGTTCCCGATCCCCCTTCCGCCGCTGCCGCCGCTGCCGTTCGCCGCTCTCAAGACACCCGCGGCCGCGGCCAGCGCTGACACCACCGCCGCAGCGAAGACCGAGACGACGACTGCACAGTCCGGCGTCGGCCACTCGGGCCGTCTGCAGGTGGCCAAGCAGGCGACCGACACGGTCGACGACGCGACCGTCACCACGGACACCGTCACCACGGACACCGTCACGACGGCACCGCAGGACGCAGTGACCCCGAAGGCCGCCGCCGCCACAAAGGGCACCACGTCCGCGAAGGCCGACAGCACCGCGACGTCAGGCAAGGACGGCACGGCCAAGTCAGGCGCCGATACCGGCAAGAAGAAGTCGACGGCCGGCTCGGCGCGCACCAAGGGCGACAAGTCCGCCAAGGGCGATAGCTAGCGGGTGCGCCGCCACAGGAAGATCGCGGGCGGCGCCGCACCCAGGGCGAGGAAGAACAGCACGGAGTAGGCCATCACGCCCGGGCCGCCGAACACGATGTCACCGCCCGGGCCGCCCAGCGTCAGCACGGCGACGGTGACCAGCCATGTCAGTAGCGGCAGCGCGGAGAGCCGGGCGGAGTCCGTCCAGTACGCGGCCGCCCACACCAAAGCCAGGTTCACCAATCCACTGACCAGCGCGCTGATCGGCAGGGGAAAGCCGCAGACGTAGAGCGGCAGAAGTAATGCCCCTGCGACTGCCGAGAGGACACCGTCGACGGCCAGCAGGGCGAGCACCACCGTGCGAATGGCCGGGTGGGTCGCGCCTGGGTCCTCGGCGACCTCGACGGAACGTTTGGTGGCGGTCAGGTCGGGATGCTGTCGAGCAGCGACACCAACGAGCCGACCACCCACTGGAAGTTGTCGGCCCGGTCCTGCCAATGCTGCAGGTTGGGATCGAGATCGGGGTCCATGGCCGTCCCTTCGTCGCACGAGCACGCCAAGCCTACCCCGCGAGGCCTTGCTTGAACCTACTCCCCGAACCCGAGCCCAGCCAGAAGGTCAGTCTCCCAACCACGCTCGTTCGTCGGTCCCGCGGTGCCGTTGACGAGCACGTAATGCTCGGATGCCAGCACGGGCAGTACGAGCTTGTTGGACAACGTGAATGCGCGCCGGGTCGGACCGACCAGCATCTGCGTGGCGTGTGCGGCGATCGCGTCGACCTTGGACTCGATGTGCTCGGGCGCATCCACGATCGCGGTGATCTTGTCGTCGGGGAAACCGAATTCGACATCCGCGGGCGGCATGATCCAGTCGGCCAGTACATCGTCGGGACCGAGCGCGTTGACCCCGTCGCGAAAAGCGCTGGCGCCGATGACAGCCCAGTAGAACTTCGGCACCTTCCAGGTCGCGGCGGCGACGGCGGCGGTGGTGATCCTGTGGGTCTGTATGTGGTCTGGGTGGCCGTAGCCGCCGTCGGGGTCATAGGTGGCGACGACGTGTGGCCGCAGTTCGTCGATGATGTCGGCCAGGAGGCCGGCCGCTTCGTCGACGTCGGCGTCGACGAACTTGGTGTGCTTGCGCGCCGGGGTCCCGGGCATCCCCGAGTCGCGCCACTTGCCTGCCCCGCCCAGGAAACGCGGCGCCGACACGCCCAGCGCCTGCAGCGCCGTCGTCAGTTCGCCGATCCGGTAGCCGCCCAGCTGGTCGGCTTCGTCGACTCCGAGCCGCAGCCAACGCTCGTCGATGATCTCGCCCTCTTCACCGAGGGTGCAGGTGACGACGGTGACGTCAGCGCCGCGCTGCACGTAGCGAGCGATGGTGACGGCGTTGTTCATCGTCTCGTCGTCGGGATGGGCGTGCACGAACAACAACCGCGGGGTCTCCTGCTCAGCCACGAGCGTCACCCTACCGCCGCGAGTGACATAGATTCGGCGCGTGAAGCGCCGCGACCTGGAGTTCGGCTGCGCGGTCCTGGCGATCGGACTGCTGGCCGGGCTTGCCGGCGCCGCGACCACACTGCTGCTGCACGCCGTCGAACACCTCACGTTTCACTACAGCTTCGGGTCGCTGCTGGACGGCGTCACCGGGTCGAGTCCGGTGCGCCGCGCGATCGGCCCGACCGTCGGCGGTGCACTGGCCGGTCTGTGCTGGTGGTTGCTGCGGCGGCGGACCCGGGTGCCGTCGCTGACCGACGCGATCAGTGCGCCTGGCCCGTTGCCGCGGCTGGCGTTGTCACTCGACGCCGGCATCCAAGTTCTGCTGGTCGGCGCCGGTGCTTCGTTGGGCCGGGAGGGCGCACCCCGTCAGTTCGCCGCCGCGCTCGGTGATTTGGGCACCTCGAGGTGGGCGCTGACCGCGGACGACCGCCGGATCCTGTTGGGCTGCGCGGCCGGTGCGGGCTTGGCGGCGGTGTACAGCGTGCCGATGGGGGGTGCCCTGTTCGCGATCCAGATCGTGCTGAGCAGCTGGAGTCTGCGTGCGGTCGGCACCGCGATGATCACCTCGAGCATCGCGGTGGCAGTGGCCGCCCCGGTCACCCACCTCGAGGTGCCGCTGCACTGGCCCGATCCCGAATTGTCTTATCTGCTCACCGGATTCGCCGTTCTGATCTCGCCGCTGGCGCTGGCGGTCGGTCGCGGCTTCAACCGGCTGATGAGCTACGCCAAATCCCACCGCGTCGGCGACTCGTGGCTGCTGATACCGGCCATCGCCGCCGCCGGGTTGTTGGTCGGTGTGCTCTCGCATTGGTGGCCCGAACTGCCGGGCAACGGCAAGAGCGTGTTGACCGTCAGCGTCGCGTCCGGTCTGACGCTGGCCTCGGCCACCGCCATCCTGCTTCTGAAGCCGTTGGTGACCGCGGTGTTCCTTCGCGCGGGCGCGGTCGGCGGCATGCTCACGCCCGCGTTGGCCACCGGCGCCGCTATGGGCTCGGTCCTCGCCCTGGCACTCAATACCTGGACACCGGTGACGGTCAGCGTGCCCGCGGTGTCGCTGGCCTGTGCCGCGGGCATACTGGCCATCACACAGGGTGCACCCGCCTGGGCGGCGCTGTTCGTGTGGGAGTTGGCCCGCCCGCCGTGGTGGCTGCTGATCGTCTTCGCCGCCGCCGCGTACGCGGCCAGTCTGCTCGACGGATTCCTCAAGCGGCGCCGAGAAATTCAGGTGAACTCCCCACCCGGACACTGACAATCGCGGCCGCATCGGGTAGAAGGACTCAGGTGGAGAACTTGCCGCTTCCCCCGACCGCAGGCACATCGCTTCAGCGCGCCATGACGCGCCGGCTGTTGCGGCGTTCGGTCGCCACCGGTGAGATCAGTCTGCCCGCCGTGCCCGGCATGCTCGAGGCGTATGTGACCATGTGCGCCAACCTTTTCGGCACCCTCGGCAGCGAGTTCAGCCCCGAGCAGATCGACGAACTCCGCGGAATCCTGCACGCCCAGCTGACCGAGGCGTTCACCGCCTCCCCGCGCTCGGAGATCGTCATCTCCTACAGCGCTCCGGTGGGCACGGTGTTGAACTACCACGTGAAGAGCCGGTGGTGGACGGTCGAAGGCGCGTACGAGAACTGGATCGCCACCCGCGAACCGCCCTTGTTCGGTTCGGAGCCCGACGCGCGGGTGTGGGCGCTGTCCGCCGAGGCGGCCGATCCGCCCTCCTTTCCGATCCTGGATCTCGGAGCGGGAACCGGGCGCAACTCGCTCGCCCTGGCGCGGCGCGGCCATCCGGTCGATGTGGTAGAGATGACGGCCTCGTTCGCAGAAAGCATTCGCGCCGCCGCGCAGAGCGAGTCGCTGCCCGTTCGGGTGTTGCAGCGCGACATCTTCGCGACGACCGACGACCTGCGCAGCGACTACCGGTTGATTTTGCTGTCGGAGGTGGTGTCGGACTTCCGGTCGGCGGATCAGCTACGCGGGATCTTCGACCTGGCCTCGCGGTGCCTGGCGCCGGACGGCCGCCTGGTGTTCAACGCGTTCGTCGCGCACCGTGACTACACCCCCGATGACGCGGCACTGCAGCTCGGCCAGCTGTGCTACACCACGATCTTCACCCAGCCCCAGATGGCCGATGCCCTGGCCGGGTTTCCGCTGGCCCTGGTGTCGGACATGTCGGTCTATGACTACGAGAAGAACCATCTGCCGGCCGGGACGTGGCCGCCGACGAGCTGGTACGCCGAGTGGGTCAGCGGACAGGACGTGTTCGACGTCCCCCGCGACGAACGCCCGATCGAGATGCGCTGGCTGGTGTACGAGAGATCAAACTCGGCGCCCGAGTGACGCACGAAAATTAGCCGGTATCTGCGTATGCAAACTTCCTTAGCTGCGCTTAAGGTGCCGTGGTCAACTAAATGGGTTGTCGCCCAAGCGTTTTGTGCCCCCACCTCGAGATATGGGAATTTTCGCTAAAAAAATTCTCAGGCGGCGTCTTTACCCTTATCAGCCTATTCTCAGGTATCGTTCTCGTAGCCGGTGCCGCAAACACGGGATAGGGAGACGGCATGCGACGGGCATTGGGGCCAGTCCTTACTACAGGAGTGGCACTCGTGGCGGCGACTGTGGTCGTGGCCAATCCCCTCGCGCCTCCGTCCAGGGACATGCAGATCTCGACCACCCAGCTGTCGACGAGCCCCGATCTACTCAGTCCGTCCGACAAATCCCTGCTCAGCGCACTGACGCCGAAGGTCGGCATCTCGGATATCGGCCCTGCGCTCGCGCAAATTCTGGCTGCGCTCGCCGCCGACGCCGACCGCATCAGCCGCGAGGTCAGCTCGGCGATCAGTCCCGAAGCGCCGGCGGTCGCGGCCATGCCCGAGCAAACTGCCTCCCGGCCGGGGCCCATCGCGGCACCATTCCTCGAGTCGGCCAATGCCACTCCTGCACCGTCGACCAACTTCGCCTCCGCCGTGGTCAGCTCCGACGTCGTGCAGGCGATCAATGGCCTGGTCCTGGACACCTCGTATCTCGGCGGAAAGGTTGTCGAGGCGGCGTACGCCGTCGTCGACGTCATCATCCAGGTGCCCCAGTTCGTCATCAACGCCGCTCTGGACCTGCTCGCCGGCGACATCGCGGGCGCGATCGACACCGTGAAGTCCGCGATCCGCGCGTTCTGGGGACCGGGACTGATCATTCTCGACGGCATCAGGGACGTCCTCTACGGCCGACGCCCCCCGGCCATCCCGGCACCAGCCTCGCTGAAGAGCCTGGTTGCGTCCGCCACTGCCAGTTCCGGCACCGAGACCAAGCCACCCGCGACGGACCCATCGACCGACACCACGACGCCGACGAGCTCGTCAGGCGGGGACAACAAGGCCGACTCCGCGCGCAAGCGCGACACCACGCCGTCGGCCGCAAGCCTGAAGCCGAGCGCGTCCAAGTCGGCAAACTCCGACAGCGACACCGCGACCTCCACCAAGGGAGCCGGGAGCAGCAAGCCGTCGACGGGCACGTCACGCTCCAAGGCGGGGTCGGCCCGGAACTCGAAGAGCTCGTCGAGCGCCAGTTCGTCGTCCGACTGACGCGGTTCCCGCCGGGGAAGTGGTTCACCGCTCAAGCAACCCGTGCCAGATTGCTCAACTGGCCGTTTATCAGTTTGCTGTCCGGTAAGTTTCGCCTGGTCGCTACACCTCGGTGAAGGAGCCAGAAATGCCTGCCGCTGTCACCTCGCTCTATAAGACGACCGTCGCGCTGGCCGGAGCGGGCGTCATCGCCGTCAGCCCGCTGATGCCCAGCCACACCGCGCCCATCGCCTCGGTGCATCTACCCCAGATCCAGCTCACCGACCTGACCGTTCCGGCGTTCGGGGCCATCCCCTACCAGATCGGCATCAATCTCCTCGGCGACGTCATCGCCGCCGCGCCGATCCTGATCGGCAGCACCGACCAGTGTGCGACCTTCTGCCTCGGGCCGAACACCCCCGCGCCCGCCCCGACCTACGCGCCCTTCACCGGGTGGGGTCTGATCGGGCTGGGCAAGGGACTGATCAGCAGCCCGGCCGCGTTCGTCGCCACACTGCAGGGCGGCGGGGACGTCGCGCAAGCACTCGGTGTCGCACTCCTGGCCATTCAGGTGCCGATCACCAACACGTTCAGCCTGCTACTGGCGCCGCGCACCCCGTCCGGCGGGTTCGCGCTACGGGCCACGCTGGACCGAGCGTTCGCCGCGTACAAACACGCCGTCGACTACGCGGTCAACATCGCCGCCCAGGCATTCGTGACCGGCCCGCTGACGGTTCTGGCGGGTGCGGTCGAGGGCACGACGACGTTCGCCGGAACCCTTGCCCAGACCGGTGATTTCGCGGCCGCGTTCGCGGCCGGCCGTGTCCCGATCCAGAACTCGATCCGGACGGCCACCACCGACCTCGTCAACGAGATCAACGAGGGCCGCACGACCATCTACGCCGACCTCGTCACCGGCCCCGGCGCGACCACCCGACCGATCCCCACGGTTCCGGCGCCGACCGCGGCCGCCTCCCGCTCGGCCAAGACCACGAAGCCGACGAAAGCCGCCGCCGACAGCGGCACGTCGACGGCGAAGAAGAGTGGCGTCGCCGGCTCGAAACGAGCACACAAGGCCGCCGCCGGCGGGTAGGTCTACTGCGCCGCTTTGGCCCAGCGGCCCGCGTCACCGACGATGCCGACCGGCACCGCCCCGGTGAGGCTGACGTTTTGCACGCTGGGGCCGACCGCGACGATCGTGGTGTCCTGCAGGATCGGCAGGACCGCCGACAGGTTCCACAACCGCGGTTCGACAAGGTTGATGACATCATCGATCTTGGCCGAACCATCAAGGGCCGCTTCGATATTGGGCTGAATGCTGCGATCGCAGATGCCGGTGAGGTTCGACGGCGCCTGCACCAGCGCGCCGGACTCCGGGGCGGGTGGCGGCGGGGTCGTCGGCGTCATGGTGGTGGTGTTGGGCGACGGGCTCGGCGAGGCCGTGGGTGACGGGCTGGCCGTCGTGCTGGTCGGTGCGGCCGTCGACACCGCCGTCGCCTCCAGGGCCGGGCAGCCGTAGCGCGATGCCAGCGAGGTGGCCAGGTCACCGCCCGCGGCATGCCAGCCGACGATCGCGTCGACCCGGTTGTTCACCAGCGCATCGCCGTAGAGCACCGGCGGATCCAATGGCAGCACCGTCGCGGCGATCCCGACACTGCGCAGCTGATCGGCCGCGGTGTTGGCGACTGCCACCGCCGTCGGGTCGTTGGCCGCCACACCGACGACCAGCGACAGGATCTCGCCATCCTTGCTGACCCGGCCGCGGGTGATCTCCGGCGGTCCCGGCTGTGGCGTCGGGGTGCGCGAGCCCGCCGAGGGCGGCGAGGGCACCGGCGATTCGGTCGGTGTGCGGTCGATCTGGAAGCCGACCTGCTCGAGCAGTTCCAGCGAGCGCTGCTTGCCCAGCGCCGGCGGCGCGGTGGGCACGTAGCCCGGATCGCTCGGGGCGCGCACCTGGGCCTGGGCCAGGGTGACGGTGTTATCGCTACCGGCGCCCACCGCGGCCAGCAGGTCGACGTCGAGTAGACCCAGAATCGCTTTGCGCACAGCGGGATCCGCGAGTTTGGGCTCCTGCGCCCGCAGGGTCAGCTGCATGACGCGCGGCGTGACGATCCGGGCGGTGCGCACATCCGGGATGGCCGACAGTTGCGCGAACGCCGCCGCCCCGCCGTGGACCTGTGCCACCTGGGTGTCGCCGTTGCGGATAGAATCGGCCAGTGCGGCGGGAGCACCCGCACGGCGGAACAAGATCTGGTCGGGATGGGCGGGCGGTCCCCAGAACCGGTCGTTGCGGGCCAGCAGGATCTCGTCCCGCTGGGGGTCGATGTTGTCCACCCGGAACTGGCCAGCGGTCACCGGCAGCGCCCGGGCCAGACCGGCCGGGAAACCGCCGGGCACATCCTTGACGATGTGGGCCGGCAGCAGGTCATTGAACAGTTCCCGCCAGGCCGGGTACGGCTGGGCGAAGGTGACCACCGCGGTCTTGCCGCCCTCGATCGACTGGACGCCGGTGATCAGGTCGTAGCCCGCGGGGTCGACGACGCCGGGCTGGCTGACCATCTGGCGCCACAGGTACCAGAAGTCGTCGGCGGCGATCGGCGCGTTGTCGGTCCATGACGCTTCCGGGCGGATCTTGTAGGTGACGGTGAACGGGTTCTGGTTGGTCACCTCCGCCGAGACCAGCAGGGTGGGGTCCATCTCCCAGCGGGAGCCGGTCGGCGTGGCCGGATCCGGGATCGGGCGGAACGAACTGGGCAGCACCAGCGAGCTGATGGCGGCGTTCACCGGCGACTGATCAGAGAGCAGATGCGGGTTGAACCCGGCGCCGATCGAATCGATGCCCATGATGATCTGGGTGGGCCGGGCCGGTGGTGGCGGCGGCGCGTTCGTCGTCTCGGTGCTCTGCGGAGCCGGGGGCGGGGAGACCGTACAGGCGGCCGTGACCAGCACGGACAGCAGCACAGCCAGGGCTTGAACGCTGCGTAGTCCGGTCGGCACGCCCATCAGAGTAGCGATAGGTCCGCGTCAGCCCCTGGCCTTGGCGCGGGCCTTCGCACGCGCGCGGAGGGTGGAGTCGAGTTCCACCTTGCGCACCCGCACGATCTCCGGCGTCACCTCGACACACTCGTCCTCGGCGCAGAACTCCATGGCCTGTTCCAGACCGAGTTCCAGCGGCCGGGCGAGCGTCTCCATCACGTCCGCGGTGGAGGACCGCATGTTCGTGAGCTTCTTCTCGCGGGTGATGTTGATGTCGAGGTCCTCGGCGCGCGGGTTGATCCCGACGACCTGTCCCTCGTAGGTGTCCTGGCCGGGCTCGACGAAGAACTGGCCGCGGTCGGACAGCTGAATCATCGCGAACGGGGTGATCTGACCGGAACGGTCACTCACCAGCGAGCCGGTGTGACGGGCCCGGATCTCCCCCGCCCACGGGCGGTAGCCGTCGAACACCGCGTTGGCGATGCCGGTGCCGCGGGTCAGCGTCAGGAAGTCGGTGCGGAAGCCGATGAGCCCGCGGCTGGGGACGATGAAGTCCATCCGTACCCAGCCGGCCGCGTGGTTGGTCATCTCTTCCATGCGGCCCTTGCGCGCGGCCATCAACTGGGTGATGGCGCCGACGAACTCCTCGGGGCAGTCGATCGTCATCGCCTCGAACGGCTCGTGCAGCTTGCCGTCGATGGTGCGGGTGACGACCTGCGGCTTGCCGACGGTCAGCTCGAAGCCTTCGCGGCGCATCTGCTCGACGAGCACTGCCAGCGCCAGCTCACCGCGGCCCTGGACTTCCCAGGCGTCCGGGCGACCGACGTCGACGACCTTGATCGAGACGTTGCCGACGAGTTCAGAATCCAAGCGGCTCTTGACCATTCGCGCGGTCAGCTTGTGACCGGACACCTTGCCCGCCAGCGGCGAGGTGTTGGTGCCGATGGTCACCGAGATCGCCGGTTCGTCGACGGTGATCCGCGGCAGCGCATGCGCATGGTCGGGGTCGGCCAGGGTGTCACCGATCATGATCTCGGGGATACCGGCCACGGCGACGATGTCGCCGGCGACGGCCTCGTCGGTCGGGGTGCGTTCGACGCCTTCGGTGACGAGCAGTTCGGTGATCTTGGCGTTCGTGATGACCGGGTGGCCGTCGACCTCGCGCATCCAGGCCACCTGCTGGCCCTTCTTGATGCGGCCCTTGTAGATGCGGATCAGCGCGAGCCGGCCCAGGAATGCCGACGCGTCGAGGTTGGTCACCAGCGCCTGTAGCGGCGCCTCGGGATCGCCCTGCGGCGGCGGGATGTGCTCGAGCAGGACGTCGAACAGCGGATCGAGGTTCTCGCCGTCGGGGTTCTCGCCGTTGGCGGGCTGGGTGGTGCTGGCGATGCCTGCGCGGCCCGAGGCGTACAGCGTCGGCAGGTCGAGCGCCTTCTCAGCGGCCGCCTGGGCCTCTTCGTCGAGGTCGGAGGCGACGTCGAGCAGCAGGTCGTGGCTTTCCTCGACGACCTCGGCGATGCGGGCGTCGGGCCGGTCGGTCTTGTTGACCACCAGGATCACCGGCAGGTGCGCGGCGAGCGCCTTGCGCAGCACGAAGCGGGTCTGCGGCAGCGGACCCTCGGAGGCGTCGACCAGCAGCAGCACGCCGTCGACCATCGACAGGCCGCGTTCCACCTCGCCGCCGAAGTCGGCGTGCCCGGGGGTGTCGATGACGTTGATCACAGTCGTCGAGCCGTCGGCGTTCTTGCGGTGCACGGCGGTGTTCTTCGCCAGGATCGTGATGCCCTTTTCCTTCTCCAGATCACCGGAGTCCATCAGGCGTTCGACGGCGTCGTCACCACGATGGTGCAGGGCACCGGACTGCCGCAGCATGGCGTCCACCAGCGTTGTCTTGCCATGGTCCACGTGCGCGACGATGGCGACATTGCGGAAGTCCTGGTTATTCACGTACCTGATTCTGGCAGCGCAGGTGCCCTTTTGCGAAAACGAGGAAGCACCAGTAGCGCCGCACCGAGGAAACACAGCGCTCCCAGGAAGGTGCCGAGGTTGGCCACCAGTGCGTCCTCGGTGATCCCGGTGCGCCGTACAAAAGCGCCGATGGCGGAGACGCCGAAGGCGATGGAGCCGATCATGTTGATCCATTCGGCTTGCCAGTCCCGCGAGCCCAGCGCGATCAGACCGATCGCGATGGTGGCCGCCGCCACGCCGAGTGCCGCGCTCACCAGGAAGGCGATGGACCCCATGGCGTCGGGTGCCCAGACGTAGTGGCGGCGCACCCCGGTCGCATGGGCCCACACCGCGGCGCCGGTGCTGATATTGAACAGTATGGTCCCGGCGAATTGGATTGCCGCCGAGAGCCATTCGAGCCTGGACGTCGGATTGGCCAGCATCAGCTGCATTCCGGCCGCTGCGGTGAAGAACCAGGAGCCGATGAAGCACAGCCAGTTCGCGGCGCCCGCGCCGGCGACGGCCGAGAAGCCGGGGACCGTCGCGACGGCGAACAAGGCCGAACCGATCGCGAACAGCCAGCACTACCGCGAAAGTGTCGCCAGCGTCCCCATCCTGGGCATTCCAACAGGCATTCCACACCATTCGCAAACCTGGCGGAGTTACCGTGAATTCATACCGTCAAAGGAGGTTGACATGACGGTCTATGAGGTTCTCACCGTGGCCATCATCGTCGTGCTCGGGACGGCGGCGACCGCCGCCATCTATCTCGGGCTGCTCAACTGGATCGGCGCGGCCTACGTCGTGCGGTGTGCGGGATGTCGCCACCTGACGGTCTCCGGGGATCGCCAGTCGCCGCAGACCTGTGCGCACTGCCGGCATCCGGTGCTCATGCATCCGGTGCACGCCGCGCACCACCCACGACAGTTCGCCGACGTGCGGGTAGCGGGCGACCGGCTGAAATATTAGGTATCCGCCCCGACGCCATGGTGGGGATTGCCATGACGCCGGGGCGGTGCGCGCGCCGGGCACGGCGCGCGGTCGATGCTGTGCGGCCCCGTTGGCTCTCCTCCGCGGGGGCCGCACAGAGATCGTCAGGGGCGGCTCAGCCCCACATCCCGGCAGCGCGACGGTCGGCATCGGCCACGTCGGCCGCCCCGTCCCGAACGGCAACACCCAGGCGCACCAGGATGTCGCGCAGTGCTGACGCCGACTGCTGCCACTGCGCCTGTTCGGCCTGGTACGCCATCGCGGCATCCCTGGTCCACACCTGCTGAAGCGGCGCGATCTGGCGGCTGAGATCGTCCAACGCAGCGCCGAGTCGCGCCGACGTGCCCTGGATGTCGGCGAGCACCGCGGCGTCGATCTCGGCGAAGTCGTAGGAAAGGATGGGGTCCACGGTCCTGCTCCTCGGCTAGAGATCGGCGGTTACGGCGGCGATGCGCTGCGCATGCAGCTGCGCGGCCTCACGCAGTTGGTGTTCGTTGTTGCGGATCGTGTCGGCGATCCCGGCCAAGGCATGCGATAGCTTGGTCGACTCGGTATTCCAGTGCGCCACAACGGTCTTGAATCGGGCGGCAGCCATCCCACCCCATACGGTCGGCGGCACTGCCTCCATCCGGGTGATGAAGCCGTGCAACAGAACCCGGATCTCGTCGTTGCGCGTGTCGGCGGCCGCAGCGACGGAGCGCATCAGATCGAAGTCGGTGCTCAGAGTCGTCACATGTGATCCTTCCAATCGAGTTATCCAGGCCTACAATGGTTTCGACGCTCACGGACCGCTTTTGGTTCCACTCAATTCCCGGGCCGATTCGATCGCCTGCTCGCACGGTTGGGTGATGGCGCCGGGACGGCCGTTCCCGCTCTGGCAGCCGATACTGATCCGCGTCGAACCGTCGAGGATCACCGACCAGTGGATCTCACGGGCGACGCGGAGTTCCCGATAGGTGACAGCCGGGCGTCCGCCACGCCGGTCAGCGGGATTGAAGTCGACGAACACTCCCCCGGGTTGCTCGTCCAGCGCCCTGCGCAGCATGTCGGCGGTCCGCTCGAAAGCCTCTCCAGGAACATAGGATTGGGTGATATGCAGGGCGTCGCCCGGATCGATCGGCGAGATTGCCTGGATGCGGCGGGAGCCGGGTCCGGCCGTGATCCGGGTGACCACCCAATCCGGCGGGATCCGCACCGTGATGCGGCCTTCGACAACGACAAGCGTGTTCGGGGGTGGGGACAGGGTGCGAGTCCGGGCGGCGGTGGCCCCGATCGCGCACAGGGTCAGCGCCATTCCCGTCGCTACGAGTACCGGCCCGCGCCGCCGCTTAGGTTGGAGATGTTCGAGATGAGGCTCCGGCACCGGCCTCGGCGGGCGGATACAGACCGTCCGGGTCTCGACCCCGCGGTGCCGCAGAGCGGTCCGCACGCTGCGCGCGTACTCGGCCGACCCGGGTACGGTCGGCGGCGCGTCGATGAGAACTGCAGTGCCAGTGCGTGTCTCGACCATCGCGGCGACGTCCGACGGGTCGTTGCTGCGGCGCCGTATCAGTGGCGTCCGCTGATCGATGGTGATGGCCACGAGATCGTCGGCGATCTCGATGACGGTGGCCGCTTCGCCACCGGTGAGCACCGTGGACCTGGGTTGTGCCCGCACCTCGGTGACCACGACCGCCGCCGCGCCGACCACGGTGGCCACCCGGGCGTCACTCCACCAGGACGGGTGCACGAGTGTCACTGATTCGCAGCCTTTTCCGAGGCTCGACGCGATGATTCTGCGCCACAGATCCGCCACCGCGACGGGTCGCTCGCGTAGCAGCACCACCGTGTCGTCGATGCCGTTCAGGCCCGCGGCGACCAGTTCGTGCTCCACCAATGCCTGTGGGCCGGGCCCGAGCCGCGTCACCGCCGCGGGGCCGACTTCCAGGACCGCGCCGGTCACGGTGGGCACCAGCCCACCTGAACCAGCTGCGTGCCCGCCCGGCTTACCAGCAGGCCGCGCCCCGGCGGCTGCACAGTCGCGCGATACGGCCCGGACAGTGGGCCCTCGTCCGGGCTGCCGCTCATCAGCAGCACGGTGCTGCCGTTGTCCCGCAGGTGCGCGAACAGGGGTTCGAACATCGCCCGGGCCGATCCGGCACAGCGGCGCGCGACGATCATGTGCAACCCGATATCCCTGGCATGCGGCAGCAGGGCAAGCAGCGGACTCAACGCATCCGGTGAGGTCGCGGCGACAATGTCGTAATCGTCGACCACGACGAAGATTTCGGGTCCGTGCCACCATGATCTATCCCGGAGCTGGGCGATCGGGGTGTCGGCGGTGGGAAGCCTGTCCTGCAGGACGGAAACCAGGTCGGGCAGCCGGTCGGCGAGTCCGCGTTCGGAGAACGCGTAGTCGAGCAGATGGGGTGAATCGGCGATATCGAGCAGGTCGCGTCGGTAGTCGACGACGAACAACTGTGCGGGCCGGCCTGACGCGACGCGCACGATCTCCCCGCAGAGTGTCCGTAGCGTGGCGGTCTTGCCGCATTCACGATCGCCGAGAATCAACAGGTGCGCCTGCCGACCGAAATCGACGGCCACCGGGCAGAAGTCGTCTTCACCCACGCCAAGAAGGATGCGGTCGGAGTCGTCACGGGCCAGCTCGATCACCTCGCCGTGTTCGACGAGCACCGGCAGCAATCGGACCCCCGGCGCCCGCCATGGCCCATCGCAGTCGACCTCGACACCGTCCGGCGTGGCGATCAGGAAGTGGTTGCCTTCGCGGGTGATGCCCCGACCGGGCACACCGACCGGAACCAGCGCCGCCTGCTTGCGATCCATTTCGGAGTCGATCGGATCACCGAGCCGGAGTTCGACTCTGGTCCCGATCTGGTCCTTGAGGGCCGGTCGGATATCGGCCCAGCGACCGGCGGTGACGATCAGGTGCACTCCGAACGACAGACCGCGAGTGGCGATGCCCGTGATCACTGGCTCGAGATCCGCATACTCCTCGCGCAGTGTCGACCAACCGTCTACCACGAAAAAGACGTCGCCGTCCTGATCGACGCTGACGAGGGTTTCGCGAGCAGACAGGATCGCACCGACGTGACTGACCGTCCGGCGGACCAGTTCGGGCTCGCGCCGTCCGGCCACCGATCCCACATGGGGTAACCGTCGGAGCTCTTCGAGTGCTCCGCCGCCGAAGTCGATGCAGTAGAACTGGATCCGACGTGGCTCGCTGCGTACGGCCAGCGCAGTTATGATCGTGCGCACCGTGGTCGACTTGCCGCTTTGCGGGGCACCGACCACCGCGACGTTGCCGAGGGCGCCCGCCAGGTCGAGTGCCATCGGTGCCTGTCGCTGCTCGAACGGCAGATCGATTAGGCCGATCACTGCCATGAGGTCACCGCCCGAATGTGGTTCCAGGTCAGCAAGGTTCGGAGACCTGGTCAGCGGCGGGAGCCACATCCGATGCGCCGGAGTGCCGAGACCGGTGAACCGCTCCACAATCGCCTCCAGTGCGGTGTGCTGTGGCCCGGCGGGCTCGTCAATCTCCGGCCCCGCGGGCTCGGCTGTGAACAGGCGCACGGTCGCCGCCACCGGTGCGGTCTTGACGGGCCGCGGTGCCGGGCCACCGAGATACATCGCCTGGAATCGCACAAGCCGCCCGTCGCCGGTGCGCAACACGGCGGCCCCCGGTGCGGCGGGAAGCTCGGCGGCATCCGCGACACCGAGCACCGCCCGGGACTCCGCCGCCGTCGCGGTCTTCAGGCAGATGCGGTAGGAGAGGTGAGATTCCAGCCCGCGCAGCCGTCCCTCGTCGAGCCGCTGGCTGGCCAGCAGCAGATGCACGCCCAGCGAGCGCCCAACCCGTCCGATCATCGTGAACAGCTCGGCGAAGTCCGGCTGCTGAGCCAGCAGCTCGGCGAATTCGTCGACGATGACGAATAGTGCGGGTAGTGGCGGCAGGCTCGGATCGACGGCCCGTTGTCGTTGATAGGCGGCACGGTGGACCGAGTTGCCGGCTCGGCGCAGGAGCTGTTGACGGCGGTGGATCTCACCGCCGAGCGCGTCCTTGGCTCGCGCGACCATCGGTGCCGCGTCGGCGAGGTTGGTGATGACGGCCGAGACGTGGTGCAGGCGCTCCAGGCCCAGAAATGTCGCACCACCCTTGAAATCGATGAGGACGAGGTTGAGGTCATCGGGCGAGTGGCGGGCGATCATGCCGGCCGCGATGGTGCGCAACAATTCGGACTTACCCGAGCCGGTCGCACCGACACACAATCCGTGCGGGCCGTGGCCGCCGTCGGCCGCTTCTTTGATGTCCAGGAACACCGGTTCGCCCGCCGTCGAGGTGCCGAGCGGGACCCGTAACCGCATGGATGCGGGTAGCGGCCGCCACATCGGTTCGAAGGTCTGGTAATTCGCGTCGGGTTCGGAGCTATCACCCCGATATCGCGCCAGTCGGCGCGCACAGATCCGCGCCTGCGCCGTCGTCATGGCGTCGGCGGTCGCGAATTCCTCGATGCCCCCTGCGCGTCCCACCGCAAGCTTGTCGCCGTCGATCCGCAAGCGCAGTGCGTCTGGGGCGCGGTCCGCCTCCCCGATGATGATGACCGTCGCGCCGGGCCCGGCGTGTGCCCGGTGATCGACGCCGTCGACGACCACCACCCGATGCCTACCCCGGTGGTCGGCACTGTTGTTGTGCGGCAGCCACTTCAACCAGTCCCACTGCAGCCGGCGTTCATCGTCGGCCACCGCTGAGATCGCCACCTGCCTTGGATCGTGCAACACCGCAAGCTGGCAGAGCATTGCGCGCACCAGAGAACGGGCACTCGTCGGATCACCGTCGACAACGAGTACACCCGTCCCGCGCAGCGCGACGGCAAAGGGCATGTCGTCGAGCGTGGTGTGGGTGCGGACGAAGCGCCGCAACGCATCCGCGGTCACCGGGTCCAGCTCGTCGACCGGGTCGACGGGAGGGGCCACGATTCGGCGCGCCAACCGCTGCCTTCCCACACCGACGCGGACATGGCAGAAGTCCGAGTCCGCCTCACCGCGCTCCCACATGCGTGGTCCACCAACCAGCGTCCAGAGGGCTGCCGGTGCCGGGTGCGCCCGCAGCATCGCCGCGTGCTGGGCTCGTGCTGCTTCGTGCGCGTAACCGCTGAGCCGCTCGAGATGAGCCAGATAGCGCCTGCGGTCCCGATCCACGCTGCCGCCGGACCGTCGCGCGCCGGCATGCAGCGCCATGCCCAGAACCGACACCAGCATCATGGCCGGCAGCACGATCGCGGTCGGACCCCGGGAGGCCATCCCTGACCCCCACATCAACGCACCGACACCCGCCATCGCAACGATGCCGAACAGTGGCATGAACCGCGACAGGCCTGTCGACGCCTCGGGCCTCGGGAGCGCGTCGACGACCAGATCGTCGGTCGGGAACTCCGGCGCCAACCGGGCGGGCCGCTTCATGCACGGACGGTAAACACCACCAACCGGGACCGGCAATTCACCTGTGGACAACGGAGTTCGGCAGCACCGCCGGATCGTTACTGTCCGCTGTCGTGGCTGCCATCGACGAGACATGCCGGGTGTCGATCCGTACCGCCGACCATGAGGCCGATGTCGTTCTGCCCACCCACATCCCGATCGGTGAACTGGTGCCCGCCGTGGTCGACCTGATCGGCACAGACCAGTCCAGTGGACGCGCTCCTCATCTCTCCCGCGTGTGCGGGGAGCGGCTCGACCCGGCGGCAACACTGACCCAGTACGCGATCCCGGACGGCGAGCTGTTGATCCTCACGACGGCCGTCCGGCCGGCGCCGATCATCCGATTCGATTCGAGCGCCGTCGTCGAGGACGAGTTAGCAGCCATGCCGCCTGCGGCATGGCGAATCACCCGGCGCGCCGGTGGGTGGTGCACGCTGGGGTGGGCGAGCACAGTGCTGCTGGTGTTGCTCGGGCGTCCGCTCCTGGATTCGGGCGCAGATCGACATCCCGTGATCGGCGCGCTGACCTCGCTTCTGATGCTGGCAGGTGCAGCCGTCGCGCAACGCGCTGAACCGAAACGGAGTGCGGTGAGCATCGGCGTGCTGGCCGCGGTGTTCGCAGGTTTGACGGCGGCCCTGACCATCCCGGCCCGACCCGGTATGTCGGCGTTCATGCTGGCAATGGCCGCGATGGCGGCGACCGCGCTTCTCGCCTGGCGTCTACTGGACTGTGCGCCTTCGGTTTTCCTACCTGTTGCCGCGACGGCAATGACAGCCTCCGCGGCGACGATCGGTGCGGTGATCGGGTGGTGGTCCACCATTGCCGTAGGACCGATGCTCGTCGCGGCGTCGGTGGCCATACTGACGGTGTCGCCGCGACTGGCGGTCCGCAGCTCCGGGTTGACAACGGCCGGCCCGCCCGATGGTCACCTCAAAGCCCTGGCGCGCGTTGCTCATCACCGGCTGACCGTGATCGTGGTGGCGACGGCCTGGACGGCGGCGCTGGGCGCGGTTCTCACGGCAGCGACCGCCGACAACCCCGGCGCCGCGGCGGCCTTGATCGCCATCCTTGCGGCGCTGCTGCTCATCCGGGCCGTCCGGAACAGTGACCCGTACCGCGTTGCCGCTCAGGGCTTTTCGTTTGGTATAGCAGTAACGGCGCTGGCCGTTCCGTGCTCGGTGGAAGCGCCGCAGTGCATACCGTGGCTGTGCGGTGCACTACTGACGATCGTCGCGGGCACAGCGTGGTTCGCTCGGCGCGAGCCCGCCGAGTTCTCCACGGCGCTGCACCGCGCCGTCTCGACACTGGATCTGATTCTCGGCGCGGCGATCGTGCCCGCTTCCTGCGCGGCGGCGGGAGCCTTCGCCGGCCTGGCTGAGGTCGGGTTGCCCTGGTGAAGCTCGCCGCTCAGATCGCGACGGTATCCGCGGTGACGTTCCTGACCGCCGCGCACTGCGCGCCGCCGGCCTTCGCGGTCGTCCCACCCCCGGTCGACAGTTCCCTGCTACCACCACCGGTGCCGCCTGCCCCACCCCAGCCGACCGAACAACGTCAGGCGTGCGCGCTGCCACCGCCCATCGCAGGAGCCGCCGTATCGGCAACGCAGCTGGCACCGTTCGACCTGGCCGCACTGTGGCGGTTGACCCGTGGTGCCGGTCAGCGGGTCGCGGTGATCGACACCGGGATCGCCGCACATCGGCGGTTGTCCGGTCTCGTCGCCGGCGGGGATTACGTCTCGAACGGCGACGGCCGGCAAGACTGTGACGGCCACGGAACCGTGGTCGCGGGCATCATCGCCGCGGCGCCCGACCAGACCGATGCGACCACATTCACTGGGATCGCTCCGGAGGCGACGCTGATCGCAATTCGACAGTCCAGCAACAAGTTCGGTCCACTGGCCGATCCGTCCGAGCGTGGCGTCGGCGACGTCAAGACTCTCGCCATGGCGGTGCGCACCGCCGCCGACATGGGCGCATCGGTGATCAACATCTCGTCGGTGGCCTGTGCCGAAACAACCGTGGATGACCGCACACTCGGGGCGGCATTGTCGTATGCGGTCGATGTCAAGGATTCGGTGGTGGTCGTCGCCGCGGGCAATGTCGGCGGCGACGGGCAGTGCCCGGGACAGAACACCACCGCACAGCCCACCGTCATCGCAAGTCCCGCCTGGTATGACGACTACGTCCTGACCGTCGCCTCGGTGACCACGCACGGGGAACCGTCGGAGTTCAGCCTCCACGGGCCGTGGGTCGACGTCGCCGCATGTGGCGAGAACGTCGTCTCCTTGGATCCCGACGGTGACGGCGTGATCAACGCGATGCCCACGCCATCGGGGCCATCGCCGATGTCGGGAACGAGCTACGCCGCACCGGTGGTCACCGGGGTGGTTGCTCTGGTGCGCTCACGCTTTCCCCGGCTCTCGGCCCGACAGGTGATGGCCCGCATCGAGACCACCGCGCACCACCCCGCCGAGGGATGGAATGCCATTGTCGGCAGCGGTGTCGTCGACCCGGTGGCCGCACTGACCGACCAGACCGCGGCGTCCGCTCAATCCACCCCACGGCCGGCCGCACCGCCGGCACCGGGCCGTTCCAAGGGGAACCATCCCGACGCGGTGGTGGGAATCGCTGTGGCACTGTGCCTGGCCGGTCTGTTGGCAACCGCGCGGCTACGGCGTCGCCGTGAGGACGTCCCGGCCGACTAGGGCAGCGTCGCGAGCCAACTGGGGTCCGGCAGGTAACGCACCGATGATCGACCACGGCGCTTCACCCGGCCTGTCGCTCAGACCGAGCGCCGTCACCGACGAAACATCAACGGGGAAGCGAACTCCCGCGCCGGTGATGAGGTAGCGCCCCATCGTCGACACGTCCACAACATCCAGGCTGGCCCCCGCTGGGATCCGCACCCTGTCGACGGCCGGCCCGTCACCGTCGGCACCGGCCAGCGTCACCATGCCGGCACCGTCGGGCAGTCGCGGCCCGACGGTGACACCACTGCGACCGGTGCTCCAGGTCGCGCACAGATTGTCACTGCTGTCGAGGAGTGTCGGCGGCTGATCCGGGTAGGTGCCCACCGGGAGGGTGTCGACGAGGGGGCTGTGCGTGATGAGTTCCGCTGCTACATCGGCAATCTCGGGCCGGGCGGTCGGGTCGTTGAACCGGATCAGTTCGGCGGCCAGTCGGCCGATGCGCTGCAGCCCGCCCCGCAACGCGACGTAGTACTCGACAGAGGCCGTTCGAGTGACCCGCATGACCGCACCGATCGGAGCACCGCTGATTCCCGACGGCTGCCCGCTCCCCTCGATGCGCGGTGCACCGATGGCCGGCACCTCGGGAATCGCATTGAGGACCGTCGTCGACACCGTGCGCACTGCCACTTCCTCGATACGCAACACGCGTGCCGTGGCGGGGTCACCGGGGTCGAGCATGGCCCGCTTGCCGTCGTAGAGCAGGTACGCCGATCCATCACCACCGGCCGCCGTGACGACGACGGCGGTGCGGGGGTCGAGATCCGGTGGTACCGAGTCGTCGCCGACCGCGACAGTGGTGGTTCCGTCGGCATCGTCACAGACCGCCCATCGCAGATCGCGCGGCGCCATCATCTGCCCCGGAGCCGGCGGCGCACCGGGAATGCCCAGCATGGGTCCCCTTTTCGTGTCGCGCAGCGCGGCCTCGTCGACGAGGTGCGGTGTGGCCGGCGACCCCAGGATCAAGCGAGCCGACGTCAGGTTGACCACTGGGCGGAGTCGGTCGTCGACGCGGACGAACAGCGCACCGGTCTGTCGCGACATCACCACGGCGGCGTCGGCGGGGATCCGGTATCCAGCCGATCCGAGGACCGCGTCGAGGATCAGCGCGGCGCCTGCCACCCCGCACCCGACTGCCAGTGAGAATTTCTGCCACCGAAGAGGATCCCGCCGCTGCGGCATTGCTTGCCCGAGGATTGCGTACTCCATCCGGCGCAGGGTGAAGCGCCGCGCACTCCGCTGAGCTCGAAGCGACGGGCCACCAGCCATCGGAGTGACGCTAGGACAGTTGGCTACCGGGCGAATTCACTCATCAACAGCCCCCTCTTTCGAGCGGCGCTCCCGATACGCGGCGACGTGCTGCCGGTTACCGCAGTTGCCGGTGTCGCAGAACCTCCGAGAGCGGTTGCGGGACAGGTCGATCAGCACCGCTTCGCAGTCCGGGGCCGCGCAGATCTTCAGCCGGCGCAGTTCCCCGGCACGCACCAGGTCGGCCAGTGACATCGCCATCTCCGCACCCATCCGCTGCGCCAGCGGATCGTGGATCGAGGCCAGGTGCAGGTGCCACTCCGGCATCTCAGCGTGCCGCGTCAGCCACGGCGACGCGCGGGTGTCCGACAGCAGCGCGTTGATCTGCCCGACGGCCCGCTCCTCGTCACCGGCGGCCGCCCAGATCCGGCCCAGTCGGCCGCGCAGCGTGTGCACTGCCGACACCTCCGCGTCGTCGCGGTCGCGCCGGCCGGTCCAGCCCCAGCTGTTCAGGTACTCGTCCAGCGCGGACTGGTCGGCCAGCTGCTCGCCGTCGACGCGGTCGCTGTTGATCAGCGCACAGGCCGCACGCAGTGTGAGCTCCGTGTCATGGGTGAAAAGCATTTGACTCATGACTTCCTCCGGACGTAGTGTCATGACCAACAATCATTTTACTCATTACATCCGGGGAGTACCTCATGTCGACGCTGGTCCGCGGCCAGAACCACTTCCGGCTCGGGCTGATGTTCGCCATCGGATCGGCGTTCACGTTCGGGATGTCCGGCCCCTTCGCCAAGTCGCTGATGGGCGCCGGCTGGTCCCCGACTGCCGCCGTCACCGCCCGCCTGGCCGGCGGCGCGCTGGTCATGGCGATCTTCGCCACCGTCGTCAAGCCCGGCTGGATCCGCGAGGCCCGCGCCCACGCCCGTACCGTGGTGGCCTACGGCCTCGTCCCGATCGCCGGTGCCCAGCTCTGCTACTACAACGCCGTCTCGCATCTGTCGGTCGGCGTGGCGCTATTGCTCGAATACACCGCACCCATCCTCGTCGTGGGCTGGATCTGGGGCACCACCCGGCGCCGCCCGCGCACCATGACGCTGGCCGGGGTGGCGCTGGCCATCGCGGGAATCATGTTGGTGCTCAACGTCTTCGAGGGCGCCCACATCAACACCGCCGGTGTGCTGTGGGGCCTGGGCGCGGCGATCTGCGCGGCCTGCTACTTCATGATGTCCGACGAGGTCAGCGCCGACGGCAGCGGACTGAACTCGATCACGCTGGCCGCCGGCGGTCTCGTGGTCGGCGCGATCGCCGTCGCCCTGCTGGGTCTGACCGGCGTGATGCCGCTGACGTTCACCGCCAACAACGCCAACGTCGCCGGCTTCACCGTGCCGTGGTGGGTTCCGGTGGTGATGCTGGCCGTGGTGGCCACCGCGATCGCCTACACCCTCGGGATCAGCGGGGTGGCCCGGTTGCGGCCGAGCTTCGCCTCCCTGGTCGGCCTTGGCGAGGTGCTCTTCGCGGTGCTCTCGGCCTGGGTGCTGCTCGGCGAAGCGGTCACCGGGGTGCAGGCCGTCGGCGGTGTGGTGGTGCTGCTCGGCCTGGCGCTGGCCCGACAAGGTGATCGCAGCGCCGAGGTGACCGCCGCGACGTGGCCTGACGCCGGACCGATCGAGGAAGTCGCCTCCGGCGCTCCCGCGTAACCTGCGGCACGCCGAGCAAACGTCGGGAATGAATCAGGGCTCTCATCTGTAACATCTAGTTGTGCTACCTACCGCCGCGTCAAAGCGCCTCTTGCTGGCCGCCACGGCCGCCGTCCTGACCGCCATGTTCGCGCTGGTCAGCCCCGCCACGCTGCCGACTGCGGGAGCTGCATGCAACGACGTGCAGGTGGTGTTCGCCCGCGGCACGGACGAGCCACCCGGCATCGGCCGGGTCGGGCAGGCGTTCGTCAACTCGCTGCGCGGCAAGATCGGCAACCGCTCGATGGGCGTCTACGCCGTCAACTACCCGGCCAGCTACGACTTCCTGGCCGCCGCCGACGGCGCCAACGACGCCAGCGCGTTCATCCAGGGCGTGGTGAACGACTGCCCCAACACCCGCCTGGTGCTCGGCGGATATTCGCAGGGCGCGGCGATCATCGACATCATCACCGCGGTCCCCTTCCCGGCAATCGGCTTCAACAACCCGCTGCCGCCCAACGTGCCGGACCACGTCGCTGCACTCGCGGTCTTCGGCAACCCCACCGCCAAGGTTGGCCTCCCGCTGACCAGCAGCGCCGTCTACGGCAGCCGGGCCATCGACCTCTGCAATGGCGGGGACCCGGTGTGCACCAGTGGCGACGACGTCCAAGCCCACCGCATCTACAACAGCGACGGGTCGGCAACGCGAGCCGCGACATTCGTCGCCGGGCTCCTGTAGGCAGCGAAGAAGTTTGGGGCTGTCGGCTCGGTGTGTGAGTATTAGCCGACTGCTCGCGACCAAGGGGGTCACCTCAACATGGCCACGCCGACCATGACATCAGTCCGCAAATTCGGAATCGCATCGATGGCTGCGCTGTCGATCCTGACGCCGATCACCGTCGCTCCGGCTGCGCAGGCCGAGCCGTGCCCCGATGTCGAAGTCGTCTTCGCCCGCGGCACCAGCGAGCCGGTCGGTATCGGCCGTGTCGGACAAGCCCTCGTCGACAACCTGCAGGGCCAGCTGGGTGGACGCTCGGTAAGCGCCTATGCGGTGAACTACCCCGCGACCTACGACTTCCTGGGTGCCGCTGACGGCGCCACCGACGCGACCAACCACATCGCGAGCATGGCCGCGGCCTGCCCGTCGACAAAGTTCGTTCTCGGCGGCTACTCGCAGGGCGCCGCGGTGGTCGACATGCTGGTGGGCATTCCCCCGCTGGGCAACAAGGTCGGTGACATCGGCTCGGCGCCGCCGCTGCCGGGCAACCTGGCCAACCGGGTCGCCGGGCTCGCGGTGTTCGGTAATCCGTCGACGAAGTTCAGCATCCCGATCACGTCGGCCGGCGGGGTGTTCGCCGGTAAGGGCGTCGACTTCTGCAACGACGGGGACCCGATCTGCTCGCGCGGACGCAATCCGTTCGCGCACACCGATTACGAGAAGGGCGATTCGCCCGCGCAGGCCGCCGGCTTCCTGGCAGGCCTGCTCTAGCTTCGCAATTTTATTTGCTGCCAGCTTTCTCCCAGGCTCGTCTACCATGGCTGCCATGCGCGTCAAAGCGATGCTGAGCGGGGCGGCAGCGTTGATGTCCGTCGCCTCCTCGATCTTGCCCGCTGCAGTGGCAACGGCAGCGGAGTGTCCCGACGCCGAGGTCATCTTCGCCCGCGGCCGTGAGGAACCACCCGGCATCGGCCGCATCGGCGATGCTTTCGTCGATGCTCTCCGCAGCAAGACCCCCAAGAGTGTGGGCGTGTACGCGGTCAACTACATCGCCGACTGGGACATCGTGCCGGGCGCCAACAACATGGCTCGACATATGGAGTACATGGCGGCCAATTGCCCGAACACCCGCCAAGTTCCCGGGGGTTACTCACTGGGTGCTGCGGTGGTCGACGTCGCCCTCACCCCGACCGACCCCCGACTCGGGGCCAACCCGGTACCCGGGTCGGTCGCCCCGCACGTCGCAGCCGTGGTGCAGTTCGGTAGCGGCACGCGCAGCGTCAGCGTGCCCGGTTTGGTGTCCGCGGCCAACAGCCCGCTCTACGGTCCGAAGACCATCAACCAGTGCAATATCGACGATCCGATCTGCAACGGCATCGATCCCAACACTCTGGTCGGTAACTGGTGGACGCACCTACAGGACGCCTACATCGGTTCCGGTCTGGTTGACCAGGCCGCCCAATTCACCGCAGACAGGCTGTGATTCATGCGTATTCCGGGGACGTTGATCAGTGCGGTCGTGGTACTTGTCGCGGCCGCGACCATGGTGCTCGGTCCGTCAGCGCTACCGCGCGGGGCATTCGGCGCCGCACCGCAGGCGTCCGCCGCCGGGTGTCCTGACGTCGAAGTGATCTTTGCCCGGGGCCGTCTGGAATCCCCGGGCGCGGGTGTGATCGGCAATGCGTTCGTCAGCGCCCTGCGCTCTCGCGTGCACCGCAACGTCGGTGTGTACGCGGTGAAATATCCCGCCGACAATCAGGTCGACGTCGGCGCCAACGACATCAGCCAGCGCATCATCTACAACATCAACAACTGCCCGAACACCCGCCTGGTGCTCGGCGGCTACTCGCTGGGTGCGGCGGCCACGGATATGGTTCTGGCACTTCCCATTACGATCTTGGGCTTCAAGACGCTGCTGCCTCCCGATGCCGGGAGCCACATCGCGGCCGTCGCGCTGTTCGGCAACGGAACGCAATGGCTGGGCCCGATCACGAATTTCAGCCCGGAATACCGGGACCGGACCATTGAGCTGTGCCACGGAGCCGATCCGATCTGCAACCCGGCCGACCCGGACACCTGGGAGGCCAACTGGCCCGATCACCTGGCCGCCGCGTACCAGAAGGCCGGAATGATCGATCAGGCAGCCGATTTCGTGGCAGGCCGACTCTAGGGCCGGTTCAGTGTCCGCAGATCGCGGGTGACCGTGATACGCGCCGCAAGCTCGTCGTCGGGCGGATAGTCCACACCCGTCAGGGTGAGACCCCGCGCCGGTGCGGCGGCAAAATCGCTGGAGCGTGCGTCCGCTGTCAACAATGACGCGCACCACGAGGGTTTGCGGCGGCCCTCCCCAACGGCCAGCAGCGCACCGACCAGTGAACGCACCATCGACCAGCAGAACGCGTCAGCGGTGACGTACGCGGTCACTGCATCGCCGTCGCGCACCCACTCGAGGCGCTGCAGGTCGCGGATCGTCGTCGCGCCCGGCCGGTGACGGCAGAACGCGGCAAAGTCGTGCAGTCCCACCAGATAGCGGGATGCCACATTCATCGCCGCGACATCCAGCGGTCGCGTCCAGGCCGTCACGTACCGCGCGGCGTGCGGCTCGACGCCATAGGGCGCCAGCGACAGCCGGTATTCGTAGTGCCGGCGCAGCGCCGAAAACCGCGCGTCGAATCCGGCTGGCGCACGGGTGATTTCGCGCACCCGCACATCCTGGGGCAGGAATCGGGCCAATCGCCGCACCAGCGGCCGGAATTCGGGCTCACCGGGCCGGCCGTGACGCGGATACACATGGGCGAGCGCGTCGGCCATGACGTCGAGGTGGGCCACCTGTCCGGTGGCGTGCACACCGGTGTCGGTGCGTCCGGCTCCGAACACCCGGGTCCGTGCTCGGAAGATCGTCGAGAATGCCTCTTCGAGGACGCCCGCGACCGTCCGATAGCCTTCCTGCGCCGCCCAACCGGTGAATTCGGTTCCGTCGTAGGCGATATCGAGCCGTAGACGAACCTGCCCGCCACCGGTGTCGGTGACGGGCAGGTTCGTGTTCACAGCGTCAGGACTTGTCAGCGTCCGAATCCTCGGCGGATTCCTCCGCCTGCTCCTCGGCGACCTCATCGGCAGCCTCGGTGGTCTGGGCGCCGGCGATCGCCGAATCCTCGGCCTTGATCTCCTCCACGGAGTCCTCGGCGTCCGGACCGACGGCCTCTTCGGGCTCCACCGCGGCCTGCGGTGCGGCAGCGGCTGCCACCGGCGCGGCCTTGGCGGCCGAGCTCTTGCGAGCCCGGTTGGCCTCCGAGGTCACCGTCTTCTCCCGCACCAGCTCGATGACCGCCATGGGGGCGTTGTCGCCCTTACGCGGCTCGACCTTGATGATGCGGGTGTAGCCGCCATTGCGGTCAGCGAAGAACGGCGCGATCTCGGCGAAGAGAGCGTGCACGATGTCCTTGTCGCGGATCTTCTTCATCACCTCGCGCCGGTTGTGCAGCTCGCCCTTCTTGGCGTGGGTGATGAGCTTCTCCGCGTACGGACGCAACGCCCGCGCCTTCGGCTCGGTGGTCTTGATCCGGCCGTGCTCGAAGAGCGAGGTGGCCAGGTTGGCCAGAATCGCCTTCTGGTGTGAGGACGACCCGCCGAGGCGAGGGCCCTTGGTGGGCTTGGGCATTGCGACTTCTCCTAAATGGGGCCGGTCCCCGTATCAGGTAGGACCGGGACTGTTTGTACTTAGAGTTCTTCGGTCTCGGTGTAGTCCTGCTCAGCGTCCAGGTCATAACCCGCATCGCTGTTCCAGGTACCGGTGGCCACGTCGTAGCCGGCGACCTCGGACGGATCGAAGCTGGCCGGGCTGTCCTTGAGCGACAGACCCAGCTGGTGCAGCTTGATCTTGACCTCGTCGATCGACTTCTGGCCGAAGTTACGGATGTCCAGCAGATCGGACTCCGTGCGGGCGACCAGCTCGCCAACGGTGTGCACACCCTCGCGCTTGAGGCAGTTGTACGACCGGACGGTCAGGTCCAGATCGTCGATCGGCAGCGCGAACGCCGCGATGTGGTCGGCCTCGGCAGGCGACGGGCCGATCTCGATGCCCTCGGCCTCGACGTTGAGTTCCCGTGCCAGACCGAACAATTCGACCAGGGTCTTGCCAGCCGACGCCAGGGCGTCACGCGGGCTGATCGAGTTCTTGGTCTCGACGTCCAGGATCAGCTTGTCGAAGTCGGTGCGCTGCTCGACACGGGTGGCCTCCACCTTGTAGGTGACCTTCAGCACCGGCGAGTAGATGGAATCGACCGGGATGCGGCCGATCTCGGCACCCGACGCCTTGTTCTGCACGGCAGGCACGTAGCCACGGCCGCGCTCGACGACGAGCTCGACCTCGAGCTTGCCCTTGTCGTTCAGGGTGGCGATGTGCATGTCGGGGTTGTGCACGGTCACGCCTGCGGGCGGGACGATGTCACCGGCGGTCACCTCACCCGGACCCTGCTTGCGCAGGTACATGGTGACGGGCTCGTCCTCCTCGGACGAGACGACCAGGCCCTTGAGGTTCAGGATGATGTCGGTGACGTCTTCCTTCACACCGGGCACGGTGGTGAACTCATGCAGCACACCGTCGATGCGGATGCTCGTCACGGCCGCGCCGGGGATCGACGACAGCAGCGTGCGCCGCAGCGAATTGCCAAGGGTGTAACCGAAACCCGGCTCCAGCGGTTCGATGACGAACTGGGAGCGGTTTTCGGCGATGACCTCTTCGCTCAGTGTGGGTCGCTGAGAAATCAGCATGGTGTTTTCTATCTCCTTCTCGGCACCCGCTATTTGATGCCGTTAAGTGATCCACAGGGACCGGTTGGCCCCGCAGAGGACTGCGTCGTCTTCTTACTTCGAGTAGAACTCGACGATCAGCTGCTCGGCGAGCGGGACCTGGATCTGCTCGCGAGTCGGCAACTGGTGCACCAGGATTCGCTGACGCTCCCCGACGACCTGCAGCCAGGACGGGATCGGGCGCTCACCCGCGGTCTGCCGAGACAGCTCGAACGGGAAGGTGTTCAGCGACTTGTCCTTGATGTCGATGATGTCGTACTGCGACACCCGGTAGCTCGGGATGTTCACCTTGACACCGTTGACGGTGAAGTGGCCGTGGCTGACCAGCTGGCGGGCCATCCGGCGGGTACGCGCCAGGCCGGCGCGGTACACGACGTTGTCCAACCGGGTCTCCAGGATCTGGAGCAGGTTCTCACCGGTCTTGCCGGTGGACCGGTTGGCCTCTTCGTAGTACTTGCGGAACTGCTTCTCCATCACGCCGTAGGTGAAGCGAGCCTTCTGCTTCTCCTGCAGCTGCTGACGGTATTCGCTCTCCTTGATCCGCGCGCGGCCGTGCTGGCCGGGCGGGTAGGGGCGCTTCTCGAACGACTGATCACCACCGACCAGGTCGACGCCGAGGCGGCGCGACTTGCGGGTGGCGGGTCCGGTGTAACGAGCCATGATTCAGATCCTCCCTAGACCCGGCGCCGCTTGGGCGGACGGCAGCCGTTGTGCGGCTGCGGAGTGACGTCGGAAATGGCGCCGACCTCGAGGCCGGCGGCCTGCAGCGAGCGGATCGCCGTCTCGCGGCCCGAGCCCGGGCCCTTCACGAAGACGTCGACCTTCTTCACGCCGTGCTCCTGCGCCTTGCGGGCAGCGTTCTCGGCGGCGAGCTGTGCGGCGAACGGGGTCGACTTGCGCGAACCCTTGAAGCCGACGTGGCCCGACGAAGCCCAGGCGATGACGTTGCCCTGGGGATCGGTGATCGAGACGATCGTGTTGTTGAACGTGCTCTTGATGTGAGCGGCGCCGTGCGGGACGTTCTTCTTTTCCCTGCGACGGGTCTTCTGACCCTTCTTGGCGCCGGTGCCCTTCTTTGCCTGTGCCATTCGGGGTTACCTGGCCTTCTTCTTGCCGGCGATGGTGCGCTTGGGGCCCTTGCGGGTGCGCGCATTGGTCTTGGTCCGCTGGCCACGCACCGGCAGGCCGCGGCGGTGCCGCAGGCCCTGGTAGCAGCCGATCTCGATCTTGCGGCGAATGTCGGCCTGAACCTCACGGCGCAGGTCACCCTCGACCTTGAGGTTGCCTTCGATGTAGTCGCGCAGGACGGTCACCTGATCATCGGTGAGGTCCTTGGTGCGCAGGTTCCGGTCGACGCCGGTGGCATCCAGGATTTCCTGGCTGCGGGTACGGCCGATGCCGTAGATGTAGGTCAGCGCGATCTCCATGCGCTTGTCGCGCGGGAGATCAACGCCCATGAGACGTGCCATCAGGCAGTGATTCCTTCTCTATGCGGAGGTCTGTTCCCAGTCCGTTCCCTCGCCCAAGAAACTTGGAGGAGCGGGGTCCGGCCTCCGTGCCGGACGTGATGAGGGCCGTGCGCCCTCAGTGGTACTGGGAGGTCTGCATTCAGTTGTGGGTGGTGCTTGGACTGGGCTTAGCCCTGCCGCTGCTTGTGGCGCGGATCAGAGCAGATCACCATGACCCGCCCATGCCGGCGGATCACCCTGCACTTGTCGCAGATCGGCTTGACGCTCGGGTTCACCTTCACGGCTGTTCGATCCTTCGTAGTTCTCGGTGGTTGTCTTGAATGCTGGTTCGCGGTCGGTTGGGCTTACTTGTACCGGTACACAATGCGCCCGCGGGTCAGGTCGTAGGGAGACAACTCCACCACCACCCGGTCCTCGGGAAGGATGCGGATGTAGTGCTGCCGCATCTTGCCGCTGATGTGAGCGAGTACCTTGTGTCCGTTCTCCAGCTCAATGCGAAACATCGCATTGGGCAGGGGCTCGACCACGCGGCCCTCGACCTCGATGGCACCGTCTTTCTTGGCCATGTCCTCTTCGATCCTGCTTTCTCGGTTTGGGGCAGCATTCGCCCCGACTGCAAAACGTGGGCCGGGAGCAGGAAATTCCAGAATTTCCTCAGACAGGGCACGCAAGAGTCGGCGCGGATTCCGCACCGTTGGTCAACGATACCCGCTTGCGCGCGCTACTCCAAAACGCGCTGCAGCGGTGCTGACCTCACTTTAATCTCCTGGCGAACAAGACACGACGAGCTCGCCAACGGCTGCAAGCTCACCCTAATAAGCACTGGACATCGTGCGCATACTTGACGGTGATGACTGGACCCGCCCCCCAGCCCCGCAAACCCGTAATCCTCACCGTGGACGACGACCCGGCCGTCTCGCGCGCCGTGGCCCGCGACTTTCGCCGCCATTACGGCGAGCGCTACCGGATCGTCCGCGCGGAATCCGGGCTCGACGCGCTGGAAACGATCAACGAACTCAAGCTCCGCGGCGAGACCGTGGCGGTGTTCGTCGCCGACTACCAGATGCCCCAGATGAGCGGCATCCAGTTCCTCGAAGAGGCGATGGACGTCTACCCGATGGCTCGCCGCGTTCTGCTGACCGCGTACGCCGACACCCACGCCGCGATCGACGCCATCAACGTCATCGACCTCGACCACTACCTGCTCAAGCCGTGGGATCCGCCGGAGGAGAAGCTCTACCCGGTGATCGACGCGCTGCTGGAGGCCTGGCACGCCACCGGCGACCGGGCCATCCCGCACACCAAGGTGATCGGTCACCGCTGGAGCGAACGCTCGTGGGAGGTGCGCCAGTTCCTGGCCCGCAACCTGCATTCGTTCCGCGCGTTCAACGCCGACGAGCCCAAGGGCAAGCAACTGCTCGACGCCGGCGGCCTCGACGACTTCCAGCTGCCGGTGGTCATCAGCGAGCAGGGCCAGATCCTGGTCGACCCGACCGACGCCGAGCTGGCCGCGATGCTGGGGCTGTCGACCACCCCGTCGCTGGAGATGTACGACCTGGCCGTCATCGGCGGCGGCCCCGCCGGGCTCGCGGCAGCGGTGTACGGCGCCTCCGAGGGACTCAAGACCGTGCTGATCGAGGAGCAGACCACCGGCGGCCAGGCCGGCCGCAGCTCCCGCATCGAGAACTACCTCGGCTTCCCCACCGGCGTCTCCGGCGCCGAGCTCACCACGTCGGCACGCCGGCAGGCCGAGCGTTTCGGCGCCGAGGTGATCACCACCCGCAAGGCGATCAAGCTGTCCGCCGGCGAGGCCGGCACCGCCCGCACGATCGAGTTCGAAGACGGCAGCACCATCGCCGCCCGCGCGGTCATCCTGGCGACCGGTGTCGCCTACCGCCAACTGCAAGTCACCGGTTGTTGGGACAACCCCGACGATCCGTCGTGCAACTACGTGGGGCGCGGCGTCTACTACGGCGCCTCGGTGTCGGATGCCTCCGAGTGCAAGGGCGAGGACGTCTACATCGTCGGCGGGGCCAACTCGGCCGGGCAGGCGGCGATGTTCATGTCCCGCGAGGCGCGCTCGGTCACCATGCTGGTGCGCGGCCCCTCGCTGGAAGCGTCGATGTCGCACTACCTGATCCAGCAGATCGAGAAGAACCCGACGATCTCGGTGCGCACCTGCACCGAAGTCGTGGACACCCTCGGCGAGGACGACCACCTGACCGGACTGATCCTGGAGAACCGGCAGACCGGTCAGCGCGAGACCGTCGACGCCAGCCGGATGTGCTGCTTCATCGGCGCCGAGCCCCGCACCGACTGGCTCAAAGAGGTCGTCGCCGTCGACGACCACGGATTCGTCCTGGCCGGACCCGACCTGCTCAACGTGGCCGGATGGACTCTGGACCGCCCGCCACACCACCTGGAAACAAGTGTGCCCGGTGTGTTTGTTGCAGGAGACGTGCGCTCCGAGTCCGCAAAACGGGTGGCGGCCGCCGTCGGCGAAGGTTCGATGGCGGTGATGTTGGTGCACCGGTACCTGGCGGAGGCATAGGGATATGGGTCAACACTGCATGCCCGACGAGCTCAAGACGCTGTTCCTGTTCGAGAAACTCTCCGACGAACAGCTGCAGACGCTGTGCGAGAACGGGCACATCGCGACATTCGAGACCGGCCCGGTCGTCGTCGAGGGTGAACCGGCCACCTGCTTCTACGTCCTGCTCGACGGTGAGCTGGTGATGTCCAAACGCTCCGGCGGGGTCGACGTCGAGACCACCCGCACGTCGCAGCGCGGCGTGTACTGCGGCGCGTGGTCGGCCTATATCCCCAACGAGGAGCAGGTCTATCAGGCCTCGGTGCGGGTGACGAAGCCGTCGCGGTTCTTCGTGCTCGACGCCGAGGCCTTCGCGCAGTTCATGAAGACCGAGTTCCCGATGGCCGTGCACCTGCTCGAGGGCCACATGGTCGGCGGCCGGCGGCAGAGCCAGATCATCGGCCAACGCCAGAAGCTGCTGGCGCTGGGCACGATCACCGCGGGTCTGACCCATCAGCTCAACAACCCGGCGGCGGCCACCGCGCGGGCCGTGGCCGATCTGCGCGAGGGCGTCGGCAAGATGCGCCACAAGCTGTCCATGCTGGCCGACGGCAAGTTCAGCCCCGAGGCGCTGCGCACGCTGGTCCGGATTCAGGACGAGGTCGCCGAACAGGTCGCGAAGTCCAAGGCGCAGGAGCTAACCGCGCTGGAGACCTCCGACCGCGAGGACCAGATCGGCGACTGGCTCGAGGAGCACGGCATCGCCAGCGCCTGGGACTACGCCCCCACGTTCGTCGAAGCCGGCCTCGACGTCGACTGGCTGGAACGCATCGAGGCATCCATCGACTCGGTGGACTGCTCGGCCACCATGCAGAGCGCAATCGGCTGGCTGAAATACACCATCGACACCGAACTGCGGATGAACGAGATCGCCGACGCCAGCGAGCGCATCTCGGGCCTGCTCGCCGGCGCCAAGAAGTACTCCCAGATGGACCGCGCCGAATACCAGGTCGCGAATGTCCACGAGCTGCTGCACAGCACGCTCAAGACACTGTTCGGCGACAAGGTCGGGCCGGACAAGCCGATCAAGCTGGTCAAAGAATGGGACAAATTGCTACCCGAAATCGCTTGCTACCCAGGCGGTTTGAACGAGGTATGGGACGTCATCATCAACAACGCCATCCAGGCGATGAAGGGTCACGGCACGCTGACGATCCGGACCGCCCGCCAGGGCGACGACCGGATCCGGGTGGAGATCTGCGACGACGGCCCGGGCATCCCGGAAGAGATCATCGACCGGATCTTCACCGCGTTCTTCACCACCAAGCCGTTCGGTGAGGGCGACGGGCTCGGCCTGGATCTCGCCCGCAGGATCATCGTCGAGAAGCACCAGGGCGATATCCGGGTCGAATCCCAGCCCGGCAACACCCGTTTCATCATCCTGTTGCCGTTGGTGGCGTCCGCACCGGTCGCGGTAACTCCGGGTGAACTTTCCGCCGCTGCGGAATAGCGGGCATTCGGGCGCGGGTTGTAGCCGCCATGAGCGCCAAGCCCGATCTCGGCCGGTTCGCATCGTTCGGCATGGGGGTCACCCCCGAGGATGCCGCCGCCATTGAAGCGTTGGGTTACGGCGCGGTGTGGGTGGCCGGTTCACCGCCCGCCGAGCTGGACTGGGTGGACCCGGTTCTCGAAGAGACCCGCACACTGAAGCTGGCCACCGGCATCGTCAACATCTGGACGGCGCGGCCGGAGGCGGTCGCGGCCTCATTCCATCGCATCGAAAACGCTTATCCCGGCCGGTTTCTCCTGGGAATCGGGGTCGGCCATCCCGAGGCCGACGCGCAGTTCACCAAGCCCATCACCGCACTCAACACCTACCTCGACGTGCTGGACGAACACGGTGTCCCGCCGCAGCGGCGCGCGCTGGCCGCGCTCGGCCCGCAGGTCTTGAAGCTGTCGGCCCGTCGCAGCGCCGGTGCCCACCCGGTGCTCGTCACGCCCGAACACACGGCCCGCGCACGCGAACTGATCGGCCCGGATGCATTCTTGGCGCCCGCGGTGCCCGTCGTCCCGACCACCGACGTCGAGCAGGCCCGGGCCGTCGGCCGCAAGACCCTCGAGCTTTATCTCGGGCTGAGCAATTACCTCAACAACTGGAAGCGGTTGGGCTTCACTGAGGATGACATCACCCGCCCCGGCAGCGACCGGCTCGTCGACTCCCTGATCGTCTACGGCACCCCCGAGACGATCGCGGCCCGGCTCACCGAGCACATCGAGGCCGGTGCCGACCATGTTCCGATTCAGCTGCTGACCTCACCCGCCAAGGTCATCCCCACCTTGGCCGACCTCGCCGGTCCACTCGGGCTGGGCTGACCGAAAGGACAATCGATGACAGACAAGCCGGATCTGGGCAAGTACGGGTCGTTCGGTCGCGGGGTCACCCCGCAGCAGGCCCAGGAGATCGAGGCGCTGGGTTACGGCGCGGTGTGGGTGGGCGGATCGCCGCCAGCCGAATTGGCTTGGGTGGAGCCGATTCTGGAGAACACCACCACGTTGAAGGTGGCCACCGGCATCGTCAACATCTGGACGGCCGAGCCTGGCCCGGTGGCCGAGTCGTTCCACCGCATCGACAAGGCCTACCCCGGCCGGTTCCTGCTGGGCATCGGCGTCGGACATCCCGAGGCGCATCAGGAATACCAGAAGCCGATCGACGCGCTGCGCGGTTACCTCGACAAGCTCGACGAGTACGGCGTCCCGAAGAACCGCCGCGTGGTGGCCGCGCTCGGCCCGCAGGTGCTCAAGCTGTCCGCCGCACGCGCCGCCGGCGCGCACCCGTACCTCACCACGCCTGAGCACACCGCTGAAGCCCGCGAACTGATCGGCCCCGAGGCCTTCCTCGCACCCGAGCACAAAGTGGTGCTGACCACCGATGCAGACCGGGCCCGCGAGGTGGGTCGCAAAGCTCTGAAGATCTACCTGAATCTGCAGAACTACCTCAACAGCTGGAAACGGTTGGGATTCACCGACGAAGACGTGGCCAAGCCTGGCAGCGACCGCCTGGTCGACGCGGTCGTGGCCTATGGCACGCCCGAGGCGATCGCAGCCCGGCTGCACCAGCACATCGAGGCCGGCGCCGACCATGTGCCCGTCCAGGTGCTGACGTCGTCTGACAAGCTGGTGGAAGCACTGGCCACGCTGGCCGGCCCGCTGGGACTCAACCAACCGTAACGAGGGGGACTCGTGACCAATCCGTCGCTGCTCAAACCAGATCTCGGCCGCTACGGGGTGTGGACCGGTGGTCCGGTCAAACCGGAGCAGGCCGTCGAGATCGAGAAGCTGGGCTACGGAGCGGTGTGGGTCGGTGGCTCCCCGGCCGCCGATCTGTCGTTCGTCGAACCCATCCTCTCCCAGACCGAGAATTTGACGGTCGCGACCGGCATCGTCAACATCTGGAGCGCGCCAGCCGACGAGGTCGCCGAGTCCTACCACCGCATCGAAAAGGCTTATCCCGGGCGGTTTTTGCTGGGCGTGGGCGTCGGCCATCCCGAACACACCCAGGAGTACACCAAGCCCTACGAGGCGCTGGTGAGCTACCTCGACCGGCTCGACGACAAGCATGTGCCGACCAGCCGTCGCGTGATCGCCGCGCTGGGGCCCAAGGTGTTGCAGCTCGCCGCACAGCGCAGCGCCGGCGCACACCCGTACCTGACCACCCCCGAGCACACCGGCCAGGCCCGTAATCTGGTCGGCCCGACGGTGTTCCTGGCACCCGAGCACAAGGTGGTGCTGAGCACCGACGCCGAGGAGGCCCGCACGCTCGGCCGCGACAGCGTGGGCTTCTATCTCGGGTTGAGCAACTACGTGAACAATTGGAAGCGGCTGGGATTCACTGACGCCGACGTCGAAAAGCCGGGCAGTGACAAGCTGATCGACGCGGTGGTCGCCCACGGCACGGCCGAGGCCATCGCCGCGCGACTGGCCGAACACCTCGACGACGGGGCCGACCACGTGACGATCCAGGTGCTCGGGGGCTGGGACAAACTGCTGCCGACCCTGACCGAGCTGGCCGGGCCGTTGGGGCTGACCGCGAAGAGCTGACAGCTGCGCCCGCCCGTTAGGGTGGGCGTCATGCGGCTGTTGGTGACAGGGGGCGCCGGATTCATCGGCGCCAACTTCGTCCACAGCACCGTTCAGGAGCGGCCCGAGGTCTCGGTGACTGTTCTGGACGCACTCACCTACGCCGGTAGCCGCGAGTCGCTGCGGTCGGTCGAAAATCAGATCCGGCTGGTCGAGGGCGACCTGATCGACGAGCGGTTGGTGGACACACTTGTCGGCGAATCTGACGCCGTCGTGCATTTCGCCGCCGAAACCCACGTGGACAACGCCCTCGCCGGTCCCGCGCCGTTCGTGCGCAGCAATGTCGTCGGCACCTTCTCGGTGTTGGAAGCCGTCCGTCGGCACGGCGTGCGCTTGCATCACGTCTCCACCGACGAGGTGTATGGCGAGCTGCCCCTGCACGGCGGCGAACGGTTCACCGCGGACACTCCGTTCAACCCGTCGAGCCCGTACTCTGCGACCAAGGCCTCGGCCGACCTGTTGGTGCGCGCGTGGGTGCGTTCCTATGGTTTACGCGCGACGATCTCCAACTGCTCCAACAACTATGGGCCGTATCAGCACATCGAGAAGTTCATCCCCCGCCAGATCACCAACATCCTGACCGGGCGCCGACCGAAGCTCTACGGTGCCGGCGCCAACGTGCGCGACTGGATCCACGTCGAAGACCACAACAGCGCGGTGTGGCGCATCTTGGAAGACGGGGTGGCCGGATCCACCTATCTCATCGGCGCCGACGGCGAGCTCGACAACCTGTCGGTGCTGCGCCTGATCCTGCAGTTGATGGGTTGCGATGCAGGCGATTTCGACCACGTTCCCGACCGGGCCGGCCACGACCTGCGCTACGCGATCGACGCGAGCGTGCTGCGCGCAGAACTCGGCTGGACGCCCAAACACATCGATTTGACCGAGGGGCTGACGAGCACCATCGCGTGGTATCGCGACAACGAGTGGTGGTGGGGTCCGCTGAAGGAGCAGGTCGAGGCGACCTACGCCGAACGCGGTCAATGACTTTCGGTGATCACGCCGTCATGACGATCGTGGGACGCGGAAACCGCAGGGTGGCGCACGCATCATCGACGGACTCGTCGACTTCTTCGGCGAGGTCACGCCGAACGACCGAACTCCCGGCGGTGGGGATGGCATCGCCGACGCCGAGGATGAGCCGGGTCAGCACGATCTTGTGACGACGGCGGATGTGATCCATCGCGGCGATCATGTTGCCGACCGCTGCCGGACGCCCGACAGCGCTCACCTCGCACAGCAGTCCGATCAAAGTCGTTGACCGGCAGCCAATCACGGCGTCGATCGTGTCGTTGGGGTAGCTTGTCGTGGCATCCGCCATGCGCAACAGGACCTGATGGGTGTGGTTGGTCTGCAACGATCCGACCTGTTCAGGACGGCTGAGAACCAGTCGGGCCACGCCGGCGGCGCTGGCACGGTGGATGCCGCCGGCACCCAGCAGGTCGGCATGGACGGTCATCAGCGCCGGATGAATGCCGGCCGAGATGGCCGAGTGCAATTCGGCAATCGTGCGCACATCCACCACCAGACTCTGCTCGCGCACCCAGCGCGCTACCCGGGCGTCGAGTAGAGCCGAGGCGGGAAATGACACCTCGGCCGGCGCACACGAGTCCCGGTAGCCGATCATGCGGCGGATGTCCGGGTGCTCGGCGGCCGGGCGCGCCCGAACCAATGACCGAAAGCTTGTCGACAGTGTCACCTGAAAACCTTCTTCCTTCCCCGCCTTCGACCGTGCGCGCCCAAACCTCGACGTGGCTCCGATATCGCTGTGGGCTCGCTGAATCCGACGGGCGACCGAACCGCGTAAAGACCTCCCCCGCCGGCGTAAAGAAACCGTCAATGCCGGCGGCCGAGGGTGTTTTCGCGACTTAGCGTCGCCACATGAGTGTCCTCCTATACGTCGTACTGACCGCGACGGTGTTCGCGGTGCTCGGCCTGGTGCAGAAACTGGTCGAGCGACTGTGAACTACGAGAACGTCATCGGCCTGATCCTGTCGGTGCTGCTGGCACTGTTCGTCGCGGCGGCCCTGCTCTTCCCGGAGAGGTTCTAGTGAGTACGACCTCAGCGGGGATCGCCTTCCTCGTCCTTTTGATCCTCGCGCTGGCAGCGGTTCACATTCCGCTCGGCGACTACATGTTTCGCGTGTACACCTCGTCGAAAGACTCCGCGGTCGAGCGCGGCATCTATCGGTTGATCGGCGCCGACCCCAAAGCTGAGCAGACCTGGGGCGCCTACGCCCGCAGCGTGCTGGCGTTCTCAGCGGTCGGCATCCTGTTCCTGTTCACCTTCCAACTCGTGCAGGGCAAGCTGCCGCTGCACCTGCACGACCCGGCCACTCCGATGACCCCGGCGCTGGCCTGGAACACCGCGGTCAGCTTTGTCACCAACACCAACTGGCAGGCCTACTCCGGCGAGTCCACCCAGGGCCACCTCGTGCAGATGGCAGGCCTGGCCGTGCAGAACTTCGTCTCGGCGGCGGTCGGCATGGCCGTTGCGGTCGCGTTGGTGCGCGGGTTCGCCCGCCGCAACACCGCTGAGCTCGGCAACTTCTGGGTGGACCTGGTGCGCGGAACCATCCGCATCCTGCTGCCGATCGCGGTGGTGGGCGCCGTCATCCTGCTCGCCGGCGGGGTGATCCAGAACTTCCATCTGCATGACCAGACCGTCGACACCCTGGCCGGTGGCCACCAGACGATCACCGGTGGCCCGGTGGCCAGCCAAGAGGCGATCAAGGAACTGGGCACCAACGGTGGCGGCTTCTACAACGCCAATTCGGCGCATCCGTTCGAGAACCCCACCGGATGGACGAACTGGGTCGAGATCTTTCTGCTTCTGGTGATCAGCTTCTCACTGCCGCGCACCTTCGGCCGCATGGTCGACAGCAAAAAACAGGGTTACGCGATCGCCGCGGTGATGGCGGTGCTGGCTCTGATCAGCGTCACACTGATGCTGCGCTTCCAGTTGCAGGCGCACGGCACCGTGCCGACGGCGGTCGGCTCGGCGATGGAGGGCGTCGAACAGCGTTTCGGCGTAGCCGATTCCGCGATCTTCGCCGATGCCACCACCTTGACGTCGACCGGCGCGGTGGATTCGTTCCACGACTCGTACACCAGCCTCGGCGGCATGATGACGATGTTCAACATGCAACTCGGCGAGGTCGCGCCGGGTGGTACCGGGTCGGGCCTGTACGGCATGCTGATCCTCGCGGTCATCACGGTGTTCGTCGCCGGCCTGATGGTCGGGCGCACGCCGGAGTACCTCGGCAAGAAGATCACACCGCGCGAAATCAAGCTGGCGGCAAGCTATTTCCTGGTCACCCCGCTGCTGGTGCTGACCGGGACTGCCGTCGCGATGGCGATGCCCGGTCAGCGGGCCGGCATGCTGAACAGCGGCCCGCATGGCCTGTCCGAGGTGCTCTACGCGTTCACCTCCGCTGCCAACAACAACGGCTCGGCGTTCGCGGGCATCAGCGTCAACACCGGTTGGTACAACACCGCACTGGGCCTGGCGATGGTGTTCGGCCGGTTCTTGCCGATCATCGTCGTCCTCGCCCTCGCCGGCGCGCTGGCCAGACAGGGGCACACCCCGGAGTCGATCGGCACGCTGCCCACCCACCGGCCGCAGTTCGTCGGGATGGTCGCCGGGGTGACGCTCATCCTCGTCGCCCTCACTTTCCTGCCCGTGCTTGCACTCGGTCCCCTCGCTGAAGGAATTCACTGATGAACGCCGAACGTCACTCTGGCGCAACGCTGGTCGCCGAACGTCACTCTGGTGTCACGCCGGGCGGCACCGGCAAGACCCGCACGAGCCTGCTCGATCCCGCCATGCTGACCAAGGCGCTGCCCGACGCGCTGCGCAAGCTCGACCCCCGCACCCTGTGGCGAAATCCAGTCATGCTCATCGTCGAGATCGGCGCGGTATGGGCCACTCTGCTGGCCGCGTTGAGCCCGAGCTGGTTCGGCTGGCTGATCGTGTTCTGGCTATGGCTGACCGTGGTGTTCGCCAACCTCGCCGAGGCGGTGGCCGAAGGCCGCGGTAAGGCGCAGGCCGAATCGCTGCGGAAGACCAAGGCCGACACCATGGCTCGCCGGCTCACCGATGGTCACGAAGAACTCGTGGCCGCGCCGCTACTACGCCAGGGCGACCTCGTCGTGGTCGAGGCCGGCCAGGTCATCCCCGGTGACGGTGACGTGCTGGAAGGGATTGCCTCGGTGGACGAATCCGCCATCACCGGCGAATCCGCCCCGGTGATCCGGGAATCCGGCGGCGATCGCTCCGCGGTGACCGGTGGCACCACCGTGCTCTCGGACCGCATCGTCGTGAAGATCACCCAGAAGCCGGGCGAGAGTTTCATCGACAGGATGATCGCCCTGGTCGAGGGCGCCAACCGGCAGAAGACACCCAACGAGATCGCGCTCAACATCCTGCTGGCCGCGCTCACGCTCATCTTCATCTTCGCCGTCGCGACCCTGCAGCCGCTGGCCATCTTCTCCAAGGCCAACAATCCCGGTGTGCTGGACTCGCTTTCGCTCACCGCGGACGGTGTGTCCGGCATCGTGATGGTGTCCCTGCTGGTCTGCCTGATCCCCACCACCATCGGTGCATTGCTGTCCGCCATCGGCATCGCCGGGATGGACCGGCTGGTGCAGCGCAATGTGCTGGCCATGTCGGGACGCGCCGTCGAGGCTGCCGGTGACGTCAACACCCTGCTGCTCGACAAGACCGGAACGATCACGCTCGGCAACCGGCAGGCGTCGGATTTCGTGCCGCTGCCCGGTGTGACACCCGAGCAGCTCGCCGATGCCGCCCAACTCTCGAGTCTGGCCGACGAAACCCCCGAGGGCCGTTCGATTGTGGTGTTCGCGAAGGAGAAATTCGGCCTGCGGGCCCGCACGCCGGGTGAGCTCGTCCACGCGCAGTGGGTGGAATTCTCGGCCGCCACCCGGATGTCCGGTATCGACCTGGAGAACGGACACCTGCTACGCAAAGGAGCGGCGAGTACGGTCGCCGACTGGGTGCGCACGCAGGGCGGCAGCGTGCCCGCGGAGCTCGGCGCGCTCGTCGACGAGGTCTCCACGGGCGGCGGCACACCTCTGGTGGTCGGACAGGTGGTCGACGGCCGAGCCCAGGTTCTGGGCGTCATTCATCTCAAGGACGTCGTCAAACACGGCATGCGGGAACGCTTCGACGAGATGCGCCGCATGGGCATCCGCACGGTGATGATCACCGGCGACAACCCGTTGACAGCCAAGGCAATCGCCGACGAGGCCGGTGTCGACGACTTCCTCGCCGAGGCCACCCCCGAAGACAAGCTCGCCCTGATCAAACGCGAGCAGGAGGGCGGCAAGCTGGTCGCAATGACCGGCGACGGCACCAACGACGCACCCGCGCTGGCCCAAGCCGACGTCGGCGTCGCGATGAACACCGGGACCTCGGCCGCCAAAGAGGCCGGCAACATGGTCGATCTGGACTCCGACCCGACCAAGCTCATCGAGATCGTCGAGATCGGCAAGCAGCTGCTGATCACCCGCGGCGCACTCACCACGTTCTCGATCGCCAACGATATCGCCAAGTACTTCGCGATCATCCCGGCGATGTTCGTGGCGCTGTTCCCCGGCCTGGATCTGCTGAACATCATGCGGTTGCACAGCCCCCAGTCAGCGATCCTGTCCGCGGTCATCTTCAACGCCCTGGTGATCATCGCGTTGATCCCGTTGTCGCTCAGAGGTGTTCGATACACCCCCAGCAGCGCATCGAAGCTCCTGAGCCGCAACCTGTGTATCTACGGCCTCGGTGGCATCATCGCCCCGTTCATCGGAATCAAGCTGATCGACCTCGCCATCCAATTCCTGCCAGGGATGTGAAACATGACCTTCTCCAGTCTCGTTCGTCAGCACTGGGCCGCGCTGCGGGCGCTGCTCGTACTCACGGTGATCGTCGGAATCGGCTATCCGCTGTTCATCTGGCTGGTCGGCCAGATCCCCGGACTGCACGACAAAGCCGACGGCTCGATCATCGAAGTGAACGGAAAACCCCTGGGCTCCAGCCTGATCGGGCAGTCGTTCACCGACGCTCAGGGCAACCCACTACCGCGCTATTTCCAGAGCCGCCCCTCGGCCGCGGGTGACGGGTACGACCCCCTGTCGACCAGCGCGTCGAACCTGGGGCCGGAAGACATCGTCGACCTACCTGACAAGCCCAGCCTGCTGACGCAGGTGTGCACCCGCAGCAAGGCCGTCGGCGATCTCGACGGAGTCAACGGCACCCGGCCGTTCTGCACCGGCAATGGCGTGGGTGCGGTGCTGTCGGTCATCGGACCGCGGGACGCGACGGGCACCGTCGTGCACCCGACGACGGTGGTCAGCGTCAACGAACCGTGCGACACCACCGCACGGCCGTTCCTCGACACGTACCGGGGTGTCCGGGTGCAGTGCGCCACACCGGGCGCCGACTATTCGATCGGCCAGATCATGCCCGTCAAGGGTGCCGGCTCGGATTCGGTGGTGCCTGCCGATGCGGTGACCGCCAGCGGCAGCGGCCTGGACCCCGACATCTCCCCCGCCTACGCCGACCTGCAGATCGCCCGGGTCGCCAAGGCACGTGGCGTCGGCAGCGATCAGATCCGCGCGCTGGTGGCCGCACACACCGACGGCCGCACGCTTGGCGTCTTCGGCGAACCGCACGTCAACGTGCTCGAACTCAACATTGCGCTCGATCAGAAGTATCCAGGCGGATGATGTTGAGGTGAGCACGCCCGCGTACGCGACCAAACGCGGTGAGCTGCGTATCTATCTGGGCGCGGCACCCGGCGTCGGTAAGACGTTCGCCATGCTCGGCGAAGCCCATCGCAGGCTGGAACGCGGAACCGATCTGGTGGCCGCCGTCGTCGAAACCCACGGACGCGCGAAGACCGCCGAACTGCTGAAGGGGATCGAGACCATCCCGCCCCGCTACGTCGACTACCGCGGTGGCCGCTTCCCGGAACTGGATGTGCCTGCGGTCCTGGCGCGCAAGCCGCACGTTGTCCTGGTCGACGAGCTCGCGCACACCAACACCCCGGGCAGCAAGAATGCCAAGCGCTGGCAGGACGTCGAAGAACTGCTCGATGCGGACATCACGGTGATCTCGACCGTCAACGTCCAGCACCTGGAGAGCCTCAACGATGTCGTCGCGCAGATCACCGGCATCGAACAGCAGGAGACCGTTCCCGACGAGGTCGTTCGCAGCGCGGCCCAGATCGAGTTGGTCGATATCACCCCGGAAGCATTGCGGCGCAGACTTTCTCACGGCAATGTCTACGCACCCGAGAAGGTCGACGCCGCGCTGTCGAACTACTTCCGCCGGGGCAACCTGACCGCGCTGCGCGAGCTGGCGCTGCTGTGGCTGGCCGACCAGGTCGACGCGGCGCTGGCCAAATACCGCGCCGACAACAAGATCACCGCGACGTGGGAGGCCCGCGAACGCGTCGTCGTGGCCGTCACCGGCGGTACGGAGTCGGAGACGTTGGTGCGGCGGGCATCCCGAATCGCCTCGAAATCCAGTGCCGAGTTGATGGTCGTCCACGTGGTGCGCGGTGACGGACTGTCCGGGGTGTCGGCGCCGCAGATGGGCCGGGTGCGTGAGGTGGCCGGCAGCGTGGGCGCCACCGTGCACACCGTCGTCGGTGACGATGTGGGAAAAGCGTTGCTGGACTTCGCCCGTGAGATGAACGCAACGCAGTTGGTGATCGGCACCTCACGCCGGTCGAGGTGGGCTCGCATCTTCGATGAAGGTATCGGCGCGGCGATCGTCCAGGACTCCGGCAAGATCGACGTGCACATGGTCACCCACGAGGAGGCCAGGCGCGGCTTCTCGCTGCGGGCGGCCTCGCCGCGGGAGCGCCGCGTGATCTCGTGGCTGGCCGCGGTCATCGTGCCGACGGTCATCTGCGCGCTGACCGCGATTCTGCTCGACAGGTACCTGACCATCGGCGGCGAGAGTGCGCTGTTCGTGGTCGGCGTGCTGATCGTCGCGCTGCTCGGTGGAGTGATCCCGGCGGTGCTCTCGGCCATGTTGTCGGGCCTGCTGCTCAACTACTTTCTTACCGAGCCGCGCTATTCGTTCACCATCGCCGAACCCGACGCGGCGATCACCGAACTCGTGCTGCTGATGCTCGCCGTCGCGGTGGCCGTACTGGTCGACCGGGCGGCCAGCAGGCAACGCGAGGCCAGACACGCCTCGCAGGAAGCCGAGCTGCTGACCCTGTTCGCCGGGTCGGTACTGCGCGGCGCCGATCTAAATACCCTGCTCGAACGGGTACGCGAGACATATTCGCAGCGCGCAGTCAGCGTGCTGCGGGTGCGCGACGAGGATGAGCAGATCGTCGCGTGCGTGGGCAAAGACCCTTGTGTCACAGTGGATTCCGCGGACACCGCGATCGAGGTCGGTGACGACGAGTTCTGGATGCTGCTTGCGGGCCGCAGCCTGCCCGCCCGCGACCGCCGGGTGCTGACCGCCGTCGCCAAACAGGCCGCCGGGCTGGTGCGTCAGCGGGAGTTGGCGGCGGAGGCCAGCAAGGCCGAGGCCATCGAGAAGGCCGACGAACTGCGCCGCTCACTGTTGTCGGCGGTCAGCCATGACCTGCGCACCCCACTGGCGGGTGCGAAGGCGGCGGTGTCGAGCCTGCGTTCCGACGACATCGGGTTCTCCGAGGAAGACACCGCCGAACTCCTTGCCACAGTTGAGGAATCGGTCGATCAGCTGAGCGCGCTGGTGGACAATCTGCTGGACTCGTCGCGGCTGGCTGCCGGTGTCGTGCGGCCCGAGCTCAAGCGGGTCTATCTCGAGGAGGTGGTTCAGCGCGCGGTGCTCAGCATCAGCCGCGGGTCAACGGGATTCGCGGCCTTGCGGCCCGACCACGTCAAGGTCGACGTCGGCGACGCGGTGGCGTTGGCCGACGCCGGTCTCCTGGAACGGGTGCTGGCCAACCTGATCGACAATGCGCTGCGCTACGCACCGGATTCGATCGTGCGGGTCAACGCGGGCCGGGTGGGGACGCGGATGCTGATCAACGTCGTCGACGAAGGGCCCGGCGTGCCGCGCGGCACCGAGGAGCAGTTGTTCGAGCCGTTCCAGCGGCTGGGCGACCGCAACAACAAATACGGTGTCGGACTTGGCCTTTCGGTAGCGCGGGGATTCGTCGAGGCGATGGGCGGTACAATCTCGGCCACCGACACCCCCGGCGGCGGGCTGACCGTGATCGTCGACCTCGCCGCACCGCCGGGAGACCGGCCGTGAACAAGGTCAAGGTGCTGGTGATCGACGACGAGCCGCAGATACTGCGGGCGTTGCGGATCAATCTGAGCGTACGCGGCTACGAGGTGATCACCGCCGCGACCGGTGCCGCCGCGCTTAAGGCCGCCGCCGAGCACCCGCCCGACGTGATCGTGCTCGACCTCGGACTGCCTGACATGGACGGCATCGAGGTACTCGGCGGACTGCGCGGCTGGCTCAGCGCGCCGGTGATCGTACTGTCGGCGCGCACCGATTCCGCGGAGAAGGTCGACGCGCTCGACGCCGGCGCCGACGACTACGTGACGAAACCGTTCGGCATGGACGAGTTCCTGGCCCGGTTGCGGGCAGCGGTGCGCCGCGGCGCGGCCGCCTCGGAGACCGACGAACCGGTGATCGAAACCGATTCGTTCACAGTCGATTTGGCTGCCAAGAAGGTCACCAAGAACGGCGCCGAGGTGCATCTGACCCCCACCGAGTGGGGCATGCTCGAGATGCTGGTGCGCAACCGCGGCAAGCTAGTGGGGCGCGAGGAACTGCTCAAAGAGGTGTGGGGTCCGGCGTACGCCAAGGAAACCCACTATCTGCGGGTGTACCTGGCGCAGCTGCGCCGCAAGCTCGAGGACGACCCGTCGCACCCACGGCACCTGCTGACCGAAGCGGGCATGGGCTACCGCTTCGAGCTGTGAGGCGCTGGCCCGGCCAGGCCACATCTGGCGCGCACGGACCGCCCGCGCCGCCGCCACCGCGCCGATACTGGCGCCATGCACATCACCGTCGACTACACCCTGTGCGAGGGCCACGGACAATGCCTGATGGCCGCACCGGAGCTGTTCGACCTTCCGGACGGCGCCGATCAGGTCGTCGTCCTCGACGCCAATCCGCCTGAATCCGAACGTGATCGCGCCGCCCGCGCTGCCGCGATGTGCCCGGCACTGGCCATCACGGTGAGCTGAGCCGATCGGCGTCGGCAAGGTCGTCGAGCAAGCGGTAGCGACCCGCCATGGCCGCCGCGGCGATCCGGTTCGTCACGCCGAGCTTGTGCAACAACGCGGCGACCATCCGCTTGGCCGTGCACTCCGAAACCAGCATCCGCGCGGCGATGTCGGTGGTTTCCATTCCAGTGGCCAGCAGTGTCCACAACCGCAAGTCCTGGTCGGAGAGACCGTCCAACAACGCCGACGGCGGCCTGCGGGTATTGCTCAGCAGCGCGTCGAGAAGTGTCCGGTCCACCACGCACAGGCCCTCGGCGATCGTCCACAGCGGGCCGGCCAGAGCTTCCGGCCGTGCCGTTTTCGGTAGGAATCCGTCAGCACCGGCACGTAATGCCTCTTCGGCCAACCCCATGTCGTCGGTCCCCGACAGCGCCAGAATGCGTGTCGCCGGATGCCGGGCCTTGACGTGCCGGATCGCCGCCACCCCGCCCAGCGGCGGCATGGTGAGGTCGATGATCGCGACATCGGCCTGGCAACCCGCCACCAGATCGGCGGCCTCTTCGACATACGTGGTCTGGCCGCCGACGGTGAACAGCTCGCCCCACTCCCGGGTGAGCAGCAGGGCCAGACCCTGGGCAAACAGCTCGTGGTCGTCGATGATCGCCACGATGATCTTCGCTCCCCCGGCGCGGGCGTTCATTGCCGCGATGCTAGACCCAACCTTAGGGTCAGCCGGGTGAGACCGCTGGATCGATTGACCAACACCGACGACGGCTACGCACTGGCCCGCATCGTCGTCGCGGTCCGCACGGCGATCGTCTTGGCGATCGGCGTCGTCCTGCTCATCGGTCCGGCCTGGGCCCGCCAGCACGCGGCAGCCACGTTCGCCGTCCTCGGCGCCGCGCTGCTCTACGCCGCGATAGTGCTGGCCAACGCCCACCTCGAAGTGCGGCGCACCCGCTACTCGTGGCTGATCACCGCCCTGGACTCGGGATTCACCCTGGCCGTTGTCGCACTCACCGGCGGCGCCTACAGCCCCGTGGTGTCCGTTCCGGTCGCGGTCATCGTGGCCTCGGCGGCCCGGCTCTCGTTCGCCGAGGCACTGACGACGGCCGTGCTGTTCAGCGCCGCGTTCATCCCGCTCGCGCTGGCGACCTCGCCCCGTACCCCGTTCGCGGTCGACGCGGCGGTGCAGACCGGTTGGTGGGCGTTCTTCGTGGTCTGTATCGCGATCATCACCGCGGGGCTCTCGGCGCTGGCCGAACGCGAGCACCGCTCCCGCGTCCACGCATTGGTGGAAGCCGAAGCCGAACACGCTGCCGCCGAGGAGGAACGGGATCTGCGCGCCCGGCTGCTGCGGTCCTATCAGTCCCAACAGGACGGCCTACAGGTCCTGGTCCACGAGTTCCGCACCCCGATCGCCTCTCTGGAGGCGCTGATGAGCGCGCTCACCTCGGAGCCGCCGATGTCGTCCGCCGACCGCGACACCAGCCTGCGGCTTGCCGATCGCCACGTGCACCACCTCGCCGACATGATCGAGGCGCTCTCCGACGTCGCGCTGAGCCGTCGGCCCACATTCTCGTCCGGCCGGGTGCGACGGGTCGACGTCACGGACGTCGTCACCGCGGCCGCCGACGCTGTCGGGCTGACTCCGCCGCGGTTGCGGCTGACGTCGACCGGTGACCTCGGTGCGATCGTCATCAACGCCCAGGGTCTGCGGCGCGTGCTGACCAATCTGTTGGAGAACGCATCCCGGCACAGCCGCGACGCCCCGGTCGACGTCACCTGCACTCGCGACCAAGACGAGTTGGTGATCGCGGTGCTCGATCGCGGGCCGGGCATTCCCGTCGAGGATCTCGGCGAGCTGACCGCCAAATACGTCAGCGCCGGCGGTCAGCGCGGTACCGCCGGACTCGGCCTCTGGATCGTGCAGCAGATCGTCGAGGCGATGGGCGGTCGCGTCGACTTCGCCGCACGCGGCGGCGGCGGTCTGGCCGTGACCTTCCGGGCGCCGATCGAGTCCTGACGCTGGCCCGCGCAGGCCAGTGATTGGCACGCGCGCCGGTCCCAGGCGCATTCCGCTGCGGCGACCATGGGTGCGACGCCGACGTGACGCGAACCACACCAGCGCGCGCGGCAGCCACGAGAGGACGCTCATGACCGCCCCCACCACCGCGCCCACCCACGGTGACATCGACCTGAGTGCCCGGTCGTTTTGGGCCAAGACCCCGGAAGAAAAAGACGAAGCGTTCGCCGTGCTCCGCCGGGAGAACCCGGTGCCGTGGAGCAGGCCCGCCGAATCGGATCTGTTACCGCCCGAACTGAACACCAAGGGCTTCTGGTCGTTGACCAAGCTCGAAGACATCCGGATGGCCAGCCGCCACCCCGAGATCTTCTCCTCCGCCCAAGGCATCACGATGGAGGACTTCGCGCCCGAGGCGGTCGAGATCGCCCAGTCGTTCATCGCGATGGACGCACCCCGACATACCCAGTTGCGCGGCATCACGACCGAGGCATTCAAGCCGAAAAACGTTCGCCGCCTGGAAGACTGGATCCGCGGGCACGCCCGCGACCTGGTGACCGAAATGGCCCACCTCGGTGAGGGTGACTTCGTCGAGCTGGTCTCGGTGAAGCTGCCAGGGCGCATCTTCGGCAGTTTCTTCGGGCTGCCGGAAGGCGATCAGCGTGACAAAGCAGTCCGGGCCGCGCAGCGCCTGGTGGGCTGGACCGACCCGAACATTCGGGGCGACCAAAGCGAACTCGAGCTGTTCATGGGCGCGGTGATGGACCTGCATGCGGTAGCCGCCGAACTGATCCCAGAACGTCGGGCACACCCCGGCGACGACCTGCTGACCTGGATGGTGCAGGCCGAGTTCGACGGCAAGAAGATGACCGACGACGAACTCAAGGCGTTCTTCGTGCTGATGGGTGTCGCCTCCAACGACACCACCCGGCATGCCTCGGCACACGCCATCGCCGCGCTCTCCAAATTCCCCGACCAGCGGGCCCTGCTCGTCGCGGATGTCCCGGGCCGCATCGACACCGCGGTCGAGGAAGTATTGCGTTGGGGGTCGCCGCTGTTGCACATGCGCCGAACCGCCACCCAAGACGTCACGGTGCGGGGATCGGAGATCAAGGCCGGCGACAAAGTCGTCCTCTGGTATTACTCGGCCAACCGCGACGAAGATGTCTTCGAAGACCCGCACACCTTCAACATCCTACGAAATCCGAACCCGCACATCGCCTTCGGCGGTGGTGGTCCGCACTTCTGCCTGGGCGCGGCGTTGGCCCGCACCATGCTGCGCACACTGCTGACCGAGGTGTACACCCGAATTCCGGACATCTCGGCCCCCCAGCCCGACTATGCGCTGGCCAACTTCATCAACGGCATCAACAGCCTGCCTGCTACCTGGACACCCGAAAAGCGCTGATACACAAGGAGACCTGCTATGAAGACGAAGGCCGCAGTGTTGTGGGGCTGCACCAGAAATGGGAAGTCGAGGAGGTAGAGCTCGACGGACCCAAGCAGGACGAAGTACTGGTCAAGTTGACCGCGAGCGGACTCTGTCACTCCGACGACCATCTGGTCACCGGCGACATGCCGATGCAACTGCCGGTGGTCGGCGGTCATGAGGGCGCCGGCGTGGTCGTCGAGGTCGGTCCCGGCGTCAAGGACGTCGCCGAGGGTGATCCCGTGGTGCTCAGCTTCATTCCGGCCTGCGGTCGTTGCGAGCCGTGCGCCCGCGGGATGAGCAACCTGTGCGTGCTCGGCGCGGCGATCATCGCCGGGCCCCAACTCGACGGCACCTTCCGCTTCCATGCCCGAGGTCAAGGCTTGGGTCAGATGTGTGTCCTCGGAACGTTTTCCGAATACACGGTGGTGCCGGTGTCGTCGGTGGTCGAGGTGGACTCATCGGTCGCGCTCGACACCGCCGCGCTGGTCGGTTGCGGTGTCACCACCGGATACGGCAGTGCGGTGCGGACCGGGGAGACCCGAGACGGCGATGTCGTCGTGGTGATGGGTGTCGGAGGCATCGGGATCAATGCGGTCCAGGGGGCGCGCATCGCCGGCGCCCGGATGATCGTCGCGCTCGACCCGGTCGAGTACAAGCGCACCCGATCGCTGGAGTTCGGCGCGACGCACGCAGCCGCCACCGTCGAGGAGGCCCAGGCACTGATCGCCGATATGACCCGCGGCGCGATGGCCGACGTCTGTGTGGTCAGCACCGACGTCGCCGAAGGTGCCTACGTCGCCCAGGCACTGAGTCTCGTCGGCAAGCGGGGCCGAGTGGTGATGACGGCTATCCCGCACCCGGCCGACACCTCCGTCGACATGTCGCTCTTCGACCTCACGCTGTACGAAAAGCAGGTCCGCGGATCGCTTTTCGGCTCATCCAGTCCCCGCCGCGACATCCCGCGGCTGCTCGAACTCCACAGCTCCGGACAACTGAAGCTCGATGAACTGGTCACCCGCGAGTACTCCCTCGAGGACATCAACCAGGGCTATGCCGACATGCACGCCGGAGTGAACCTGCGCGGTCTGATCCGATTCTGATCGACCCTTCACGTTCGGGGCGCGACTGGCTATTGTGAGGTGGATCACGCTGAGGAGATGATCACGATGCCGGATCCCATGCACACCGGTGGCTGCACCTGTCGTTGTAATGCCTGCGACGGCGGCCACCACTGTCACAACATCGGTAGCGGCTGCAAGGTCAAGCTTTAGTTCCAGAGACGCCGCCACCGACATCACGGTGGCGGCGTCTCTATTCTTGTTTGCCTGCTCCCTCCCCGGGTATCGATCTGGGACAACTCGAGGGAGGGAACATCCATGTCAGTCACAATCACCCGAACGCGGAGATATACGGCGGTCCAGAAGGCAGCATTCGCTGTTGGGGCGGTCTTCCTTCTGGTGGGCATCCTCGGCTTCATCCCGGGCATCACCACCAACTACGACATGCTGCAGGGCGCAGGCCACCACTCCGGAGCTCAGCTGCTGGGGATCTTCAACGTGTCGGTGCTGCACAACATCGTTCACCTGATCTTCGGCGTAGCCGGACTGCTGCTGGCCCGGGCCGTCAACACCGCCCGCGGCTACCTGATCGGCGGTGGCGTCATCTACCTGGTGCTGTGGCTCTACGGACTGGTGATCGACCGCGAAAGCCAGGCCAACTTCATCCCGGTCAACACCGCCGACAATTGGCTGCACTTCGTCCTCGGTGCCGCGATGATCGCCCTTGGCGTGCTCCTCACCCGGCGTACTGCGGTGACGTCGGATACCGCGGTGCCGCGCACGACGCGCTGACCGCGGGTTGATCGCGCGTATTGACGGGTATGCAGACTTCCGTGGAGACAGCCCGTTCCGGCAGGCTCCAGCGACCGCGGATCGGCCTGCTGGCGGTACAGGGGGCCGCGGTGCTTGTCGCCGCGGCATTCCTCGCCGTCGCGATCGCCGGCTTCATCCCCGGGCTGACCACCCACTTGGATCAGCTGCACTGGGCGCACGGCTCGCACTCTGAACTCTTCGGCGTCTTCGAGGTGTCGGTGGTGCACAACCTGCTCCACCTCGCCTTCGGCGTGGCGGGCCTGGTGCTCGCGCGCACGTTCGCCCGTGCGCGGGCCTACCTGATCGGCGGCGGGGTGATCTATCTCGGCCTGTGGGTCTACGGCCTGCTGATCGACCTCGCCGGACCGCGAAACATGCTGCCACTCAACAACGCCGACAACTGGCTGCACTTCACGATCGGCGTGGTGATGGTCGTGCTGGGCCTCACGCTGGCGGGCACCAAGACGCCCACCGGGGCCGACGGAGAGCCGCTGATCCTGCCGGAGGACGAGGACTGAGCGACGCTCAGGCGATCGACAGCGCGATGCCGTCGAGGATGTCGTGCTCGCTGACCACCAGTTCGTCGATGCCGGCCCGCTGCCCCAACGCGTAGGCCAGCTCCTCGACGACGATCGAGCCGCCGCCGATCACGTCCACGCGGCCTTCGTGCATCGGGCCGAGCGCGGCGCGCTGCTTGCGGGTCATCCCGACGAGCTGGTCGCAGACCGCCAAGAGATCCGGGAAGCCGACGCGGGAGAGGTGGATCGCCTCCGGGTCGTAGGTGGTCAGGTGTTGGGCCAGTGCGGCGATCGTGGTGAAGGTGCCCGCCACGCCGACCCAGGTTTTGGCCTGATCGACCGGCACCACCCGCAGCGCCTCGCCGAGCCGTTCCCGCACCACATCCCGCGCGGCCGCGATCTCGGCGGCGGTCGGCGGATCGGAGTGCAGGCAGCGCTCGGTGAGCCGCACGCAGCCGATATCGGCCGAGAAACTGGCCTGCACGCCACCCGCCTCGTTACCCAGCACCACTTCGGTGGAACCGCCGCCGAGGTCGACCACCACGAAAGGTGCTGCGGCACTGTCAAGTTCACCGACGGCGCCGTTGAAGGACAACTCGGCTTCCTCCTTGCCGGTGATCACCTCGGCGACCGCACCGGGCACCGCCGGGTCCAGCACCTCGGCGGTCATCGCGAAGAACTCATCGCGGTTGGACGCATCCCGCGTCGCTGACGTCGCGACCATCCGCACCTTGCCGACGTCGAACTGTTTCAACAAGGCGGCGTAGTCGGCCAGTGCGGCCCGCGTGCGGGCCAACGCATCCGGGGCGAACTGCCCGGTGGCGTCGACACCTTGGCCCAGCCGCACGATGCGCATCTCACGGTGCACATCGTGGAGGCGCCCGGCGGCCAGGTCGGCGATCAGCAGCCGGATCGAGTTGGTGCCGCAGTCAATGGCCGCAACCCGGTTCGTCTCTACGTTGATGTCCACTCCCCTTTGTCGAGAATTCCCGCCATCCCCGGCTCGGCGGCCAGCACTGCCAACGCTTCGTCGCCAAACGGGTTGACGCCGCGGCCTTTTGCCAACGAATGCGCGATCACCACGTGCAGGCACTTGACCCGGTCGGGCATGCCGCCCCCGGTGAACGTCGTACCCAACGGCTCGATGGCGTCGCGCTCGGCCAGATACGACTTGTGCGCCCGCCGGTACGCGGCGGCGAGCTCCTGGTCCTGCTGCAACCGCTCGCTCATCTCCCGCATCAGCCCGTCGGACTCCAGCCGGCTCGCGGCGGCGGTCAACACCGGGTGCGTCAGGTAGTACAGCGTCGGGAACGGGGTGCCGTCCGGCAGCCGGGGCGCCGTCTTCACCACTGCCGGTTCACCATTGGGGCATCGGTAGGCGATCTCCAGGACGCCGCGCGGCTCACGACCCAGCTGCCGCGCCACCGCGTCGAGATCGGCGGGATCAACCACCGGGCGTCGCAGGTGGGGCGGGCGCGGGCTCCGGCGACGGCAGTCCGGGGTCGGTGGCCGGGACCGGCGGCGGGCCGTGCGGAGTGTCGGCGATGGTGTGCCACAACGAGGTGTACCACGGGTCGTTGCTATGCACCGGGGCGACCTGGGGGCCGGTGTCGGGGGCGACGGCGGCACCGGCGGGCAACTGCACCTGATAGGGAATGTCGCCGGGCATCACGAACCCCAGCCGCTCGCGGGCCTGGGCGGCGATGTACACCGGATCCGCCAGCTTGTCCTTCTGCGCCTGCAGATCGGCAATCTGCTTGCGCAGCGCGGCTTCCGACGCGGCGAGTTGCTTCATCTCGGTGCGCTGCGCGAAATAGGTGCGCACCGGTCCGGCGATGGTCAGGGTGAGCACGCAGACCACCGCCGCCAGAATGGCCGCGCGGCGCGCCGTGAATCCGAGGCGCTGCTCACTCTGGTGCTCGGCCGACGCCGCGATCGCGCGCCGGACCGGTTCGGTGACGCTGTGGCCTCGACCGGTTGTAGCCGCGGCGGCTCCGACCGCCTCCGGCGCGGCTTTGGTCTCGGAAGGCCGCGGTTCCCGCTTGGCCGCAGGCGACGTACGCGAGCGGACCCGACCCGACGCCCCCGGCCGGGAGGCCGGTGAGCGTCGCCTCGAGTCGGGCCGCTTGCTTTCCGCCACAGTCTCTTTCGAGTCCTACTCGCCGACCACGAACCGCGGGAATGCGAGATCGCCGGCGTAGCGCGCGGCATCGCCGAGCGCCTCCTCGATGCGCAGCAGCTGGTTGTACTTGGCCACCCGCTCGCTGCGCGCCGGCGCACCGGTCTTGATCTGTCCGCTGCTGACGGCCACCGCCAGGTCGGCGATCGTGGTGTCCTCGGTCTCGCCGCTGCGGTGGCTCATCATCGTGCGGTAACCGCTGTTGTGGGCCAGCGCGACCGCGTCGAGCGTCTCGGTGAGCGTGCCGATCTGGTTGACCTTCACCAACAGTGCGTTGGCCGCGCCGCGCTCGATACCGTCCTCGAGCCGTTCGGGATTGGTGACGAACAGGTCGTCGCCGACCAACTGCACCCGGTCGCCGATCGCGGTGGTGAGCTCGACCCAGCCGTCCCAGTCGTCCTCGGACAGCGGATCCTCGATCGACACCAGCGCGTAGGAGTCCAGCAGTTCGGCGTAGAACTGGCCCATCTGCTCCGCGGTGCGGACCTCTTTCTCGAAGGCGTAACCCTTACCGGCGGTGAAGAATTCGGTTGCCGCCACATCGAGGGCCAGTGCGACGTCGGTGCCGAGCGTGAAGCCGGCCGCCTCGATGGCCGTGCCGATCAGATCGAGCGCGGCCTTGGTGCCCGCGACGTCCGGCGCGAAGCCGCCCTCGTCACCAAGCCCGGTGGACAGGCCCTGCTTCTTGAGCACCGACTTCAGCGAGTGGTAGACCTCGGCACCCCAGCGCAGCGCCTCCTTGAAGCTGGGCGCCCCGATCGGCGCGACCATGAACTCCTGGACGTCGACGCCGGTGTCGGCATGCGCGCCGCCGTTGAGGATGTTCATCATCGGCACCGGCAGGATGTGGGCGTTGGGTCCGCCGAGGTAGCGGAACAGGGGCAGGGCCGCGGAGTCCGCGGCGGCCTTGGCCACCGCGAGGGAGACGCCGAGGATGGCGTTGGCGCCCAGCCGCGACTTGTCGGGGGTGCCGTCCAGGTCCAGCAGCGCCTGGTCGACGAGACGCTGATCGTCGGCCGACAGCCCGATGACCGCGGGGGCGATCTCGTCGAGCACCGCTTCGACGGCCTTCTCCACACCCTTGCCGCCGTAGCGGGCCGCGCCGTCGCGCAGCTCGACGGCCTCATGCTCGCCGGTCGACGCGCCGGACGGGACGGCGGCACGCGCGAAGGTGCCGTCGATCAGGGCCACCTCGACCTCGACGGTCGGGTTGCCGCGGGAGTCGAGGATCTCGCGGGCCGCGACCTGCTCGATGATGGGCACTGGCTGTCTCCTTGCGTCGTGGTGTGCGACGAATAGCCTAAATGGTCGCGTGCACGCAGGCCTCGTAGAGCTGGGTCAGAGCGCGTGCCCCTCGGCGTACGCCGTCGCCCAGTCCCGCACGGTGCGGGCGTACTGGTCGGAGTGGTTGTAGGCGTGCAGCGCGTTCATCCAGCCGCGCGGCGAGGCCAGGTCCTTGCCGCGGAAGCACAGGTACCCCGCCGCCGAAAGCGCTGCGTCGTCGATGTTGTCCGGGCTGATTACCCCGTCGTTGTTGGCGTCGACGCCGTAGAGCCGCCACGTCTCGGGGATGAACTGCATCGGGCCCATCGCCCGGGCATAGACCGGCTCGTCATTGGCCAGGGTCTGCTCGTCGTCGATGATCTCGAGATTGCCGTTGGTGCCGTCGAGATGCACTCCCCTGATCGGCGGGCTGACGTCGCCATTGGGCGCGATGATCGCGTCGCGGTAGGTGCCGTGGTGGCTTTCGACCATGCCGATGCCGGCCAGCGTCGTCCAGGCCAGATGGCAGTTGGGGTTTTCCACTTCGGCCACCCGCGCGGCATAGGCATAGGCCTCCAGCGACGTGATCGGGATACCGAGCGCGGGTGCCCGCTGCGCGGCCCACTGGTGCAGCTGATCGGCCGGGCGGCCCTTGGCGTGGGTGTCGACCGCAGGCACCGGATCGCCCGGCGGCGGCGGGACACCGTCGGGAATCGGCGTGCCCAGCTGCCAGGAGCAACTTGCCGCCAGCAACATGGCCGCCGCCGCAATGACGGCGACAGCACGCAGCCAACGCGTTGACGACACAGCACTCCTCAGGCCTGAATAATCTTGTTCATCGTCCCACGGCTGCCGTGTCGTTAGTCCCTACCGGCGATGCCGACGAGCCGGTAATTTGGTTACCAAGCATCTGTTAAGGTGAGCCGAACCTTGGTTTGGTAAGCCTTGCTTGAGCGTGCAACCAATGAAGTTAGTTAGGACTCGCCGATGACCGACCTGGCGGCTGTTTCGACCGGCATCCACACCACGTACAGCGCTGCCGCCCCGAATGTCGGCGCGCAGCTTTTCGGCAGCGGGCTGATCGGTGTTCGCGAGGGTCTCGAGGCCGGGATCATCGTCATGGTCCTGATCGCGTTCCTGGTGAAATCCGACCGCCGCGACGCCCTGAAGTGGGTGTGGCTCGGTGTCGGCGCCGCCGTCCTGATGACGGTGGGCGTGTTCTTGACGATTCAGTACAGCGCCTACACGGTCGACAATCTGGCCGCCGAGGCCATCGCCGGGGTGGCGTCCCTGGTCGCCGTCGTGATCGTCACCTCGATGGTGCTGTGGATGCGCAAGGCGTCGGCCAGCATGTCCGGGGATCTGCGCGCAGGCATGACGAAGGCGCTCGAAACGGGCGCGCTGGCGGTGTTCTCCCTGTCGTTCCTCGCCGTGGGCCGCGAGGGCTTCGAGACGGCGCTGTTCATGGTGGGCTACGCCGAGGCCGAAACCGCGTGGCCGCTGCTGGGCCTGTTCATCGGCGTGCTGGTCGCCGCCGTGATCGCCTGGGGCATGTACGCCGGCGCCGTCCGGATCAACCTGGCAAAGTTTTTCTCCTACACCGGCGTGTTCCTGATCCTGGTGGCGGCGGGCGTCCTGTCCTACGGCGTCGGGGCGCTGCAGACCGTCGGCTGGGTGCCCGGCCTCGGTAACCGGGCCTTCGACATCAGCGGCGCCTTCAACTGGTCGGCCTGGTACGGCGAGATCATCCAGGGCGTCCTCAATGTCACCCCCACCCCGACTGTGCTGCAGCTGATCTGCTGGCTGGCCTACATCGTCGTCGTCCTGGCGCTGTTCCTGCGGCCCACCCGCCCCGCGCCGAAGCCGGCTCCGGCCACCGACGTCTCTCCCGAAAATGCCGATGCCTCCGAAGAATCGGAGCGCTCTCCCCTTACCGAAAGGTCCCATCAGTGACGCTGACCCACGGCATCAAGACCGGTACTGCCGCTGCCGCGGCGATTCTGGCCGGAGTCTCCATGGCCGCCTGCACCGCCAAAGAGAACAAGTCCGCGGATTCGAGCACCAAGGCGGCGTCCGAGATCACCGTCAACGCCTCCGACACCGAATGCAAGCTGTCGGGCACGCAGGCCCCCACCGGGCCGAGCACCTTCGTGATCACCAACAACGGCACCAAGGTCACCGAGTTCTACGTCTACGGCGAGGGCGAGCGGGTGATGGGCGAGGTCGAGAACATCTCCCCCGGACTGCAGCGCAAGCTGGTCGTGCAGCTCGCCGAGCCCGGCACCTACAAGACGGCGTGCAAACCCGGCATGATCGGCGACGGTATCCGCGGCGACTTCACGGTCACCGGTAACGCCGTCTCAGTCGACACCCAGGGCGAATTCAAGGAAGCCAGCGACAGCTACAAGCGCTACGTCAACAGCCAGAGCGAGGCCCTGATCCCGGCCACCCAGTTGTTCGTCGACGCCATCAAGAAGGGTGACGTCGCGGCGGCCAAGGCGCAATACCCGGTCGCGCGCACCTACTACGAGCGCATCGAGCCGGTGGCCGAATCGTTCCCCAACGATCTCGACCCGCGCATCGACCTCCGGGAAGCCGACCTGGAACCGGGCCAGAAGTGGACCGGCTTCCACGCGCTGGAGAAGCAGCTCTGGGTCACCGGTCTGCAGCCCGACGCCAACGCCCTGGCCGACCAGCTGCTGGCCGACATCAAGGAGCTGCACGAAGGTGTGGAGGCACCGGGCTGGACCATTGACTCCACCCAGATCGCCGGTGGCGCACAGGGTCTGCTCGACGAGATCGCGGCCAGCAAGATCAGCGGTGAAGAGGACATCTTCAGCCACACCGACCTGTGGGACTTCAACGCCAACGTCCAGGGCAGCCAGACCGCGGTGGCGTCGGTCCGGCCGATCCTCGACAGCCGCAACGCCGATCTGGGCAAGCGGGTCGACAAGGGCTTCGCCGACGTGGAGGCGCTGTTGAACAAGTACCGCAAGGGTGACGGGTTCGTCCTGTACGACACCGTGACCGAGCCGCAGCGGCAGGAACTCTCGCGCGCCATCGACGCGTTGAGCAAGGAAGTTAGCCAGGTGCAGGGTGTCATCGCTCCCCAGTAACGACGAGAAGTCGGCGCCGGCACCCGCAGGATTGTCGCGGCGCAAGCTGTTCGGCGCGGCCGGCGTCACCGCTGCGGTGGTCGGCGCGGCCGGCGCCGGGGCGTTGGCCGGCCGGGCATCTGCGGCCAGCACCCTCGACCACGGACTGGACAAGCCGGTTCCGTTCCGCGGCGAACACCAGGCCGGGATCGTCACCCCCGCTCAGGACCGGATGCACTTCGCCACCTTCGACGTGACGACCGACAACCGGGCCGATGTCGTCGCCATGCTCAAAGAGTGGACCGGCATGGCCGAGCGGATGACCGCCGGCGAGGAAGCCGTCCACGACGGTGCGATCGGCCTCAATCCCTATGCGCCGCCGTCGGATACCGGTGAGGCGCTGGGGCTCGCGCCGTCGCAGTTGACGCTGACCATCGGCTTCGGTCCGTCGTTCTTCCTCAAGGACGGTACGGACCGCTTCGGGATCGCGAGCCAGAAGCCGCCACTGCTGGAGAACCTGCCCAAGTTCCCCAACGAGACCATGGATCCGGCGCGCTGCGGCGGCGATATCGTCGTGCAAGCCTGCGCCAACGACCCCCAGGTCGCGGTGCACGCCATCCGCAACCTGGCCCGGGTCGGCTTCGGCACGGTGGCCGTGCGCTACTCCCAGCTCGGGTTCGGCCGTACGTCGTCGACCACCCGGGAACAGGCCACCCCGCGAAACCTGTTCGGATTCAAGGACGGAACGGCCAATATCAAGGCCGAGGACACAGACACGCTCAACCAGCAGGTCTGGGTGGCCAAAGGTGACGGCCCGGACTGGATGACCGGCGGCAGCTACATGATCAGTCGCCGCATCCGGATGCGCATCGAATCCTGGGACCGCACAACGCTTCTCGAACAGGAGCGGGTGATCGGCCGACAGAAGGGCAGCGGCGCGCCGAACGGGCTCAAGCAGGAGTTCGAGGAGCTCAATTTCGACATCGTCGACAACAAGAACGAGCCGCTGATCGACCGCGACGCCCACGTGCGCCTGGCGTCCCAGCAGCATCTGAACGGCATCCAGATCTTGCGCCGCGGCTACAACTTCACCGACGGCTCCGACGGATTCGGGCATCTCGATGCCGGGCTGTTCTTCATCGCGTTCGTGCGCAATCCGGCGACCCAGTTCATCCCGATGCAGATGGAACTGGCCCGCCGCGACCTGCTCAACGAATACATCACCCACACCGGCAGCGGAATCTTCGCCGTGCCGCCGGGCCTGCGCGACGGCGACTACTGGGGTTCGACGCTGTTCGGCTGATCCGCCGGCTCGTCGGCGGTCTCGGGGTCGTCCAGGTCGACGTCGTCGGCGAGCTCGGGCAGGTCCAATTCGTCGTCGACACGGACCATTTCGACGTCGTCGAGCAGGTCGTCGTCGGTGACCACTTCGGGCACCAGCGGCAGGTCGAGTCCCTCGGCGGCCCGCGCAGGCCAGTGCCTGCGCCATTCGTCGGCGGTGACCGCGCCCAACGGTGAAGCGGCATCCAGTTCACTCGGGGCGTCGGCATCTCTGCGGTTCGCCGCGATCGCACGTTCGACGGCGCGCACGGTGTCCATGAACTCCAGGACGTCGGTGCGCAGCTCGTTCTCGGCGTCTTTCTCGGCCGCGACGGTCACCGACAGGATCGAGGACGGGATCAGCTCCGGCGGCATCCCGGCGGTCGTCACCCGGGCAATCACCTTCTGCGCCAACGCCAGCGCCGGTTGTCCGGTCGGCACATCGCCGACGCAGGAGACGCGGTTGTTTGTTTCCAGAGTTTTGCGCTGCTCCCACTGCGCAATCTGGTCTTCCAGCGAGATCGACTCTCCGGCCAGCACCGCGGGCACCCGATTGCCGAGCTTGCGCACCAGCGCGTCGGCCACATCGTCGATGGTGAATGCGTGGTGCGATGCCTCCTCGGCGATCCGCGCGTGAAACAGCACCTGCAGCAACACATCTCCGAGTTCGTCACGCAACTCGGTGAGGTTGCCGCCGCGGACCGCGTCGAACAGCTCGTAGGTCTCCTCCAGCAGATAGCGTCGCAGCGAGTCGTGGGTCTGTTCACTCTCCCAGGGCCCGGCGGTGCGCAACTTGTCCATGATCGCCACGGCGTCGACCAGCCGCTCGCCGGCTTGCGGCTCGGGCGCGGCGATCAGCCGTTCACCGGCGGCCAGCCGGGCCCGCACCTCGGGATGCTTGCGATCCGAGGATAGCAGCACCGGCGCGTCCTGACCGGTGAACACCGGCCGTCCCGACGGCAACGACCACGGCACCTTGATCGGCAGCTCCTCGGTGTACTGCACATCGCCGCCGAGCAGTTCGACCGCCTCGACGGGCACCAGCGACGGGCGGCGCGGATCGACCAGGATGACGGTCACCGCCGCTCTCCCTTCGCCGATCCGGCCGGTGTGAACGTGGTTATATCAAGCTCGCCCTGCGGTTGTCCGTCAAGTGCGCGGAGCAGATCGGCCACCATCTGCACCAGTTGCAGGTCCCGTATCCGCGGGGCGCCGACACCGCTGCCGGACCGCGGAATCGGCACCGTCACCGTCGATGTCGTCGCGCGGTAGCTCGCACCGGGATAAACCCGCTTCAGCCGCAGCTGCGCGGAGTCCGGCAGGGTCAGCGGTGAGACGCGAATCGTTGTGGGAGAACCACTTCCGGTGGCCGCCACCTCCGTCACACCGTAGCTGCGGCACACCAGCCGCAACCGCGCCACCGCGACCAGGCGCTGCGCGGGCTCGGGCAGCGGCCCGTAGCGGTCGGTCAACTCCTCCACCACGCCGACGATGCCGGCATCGTCGGCGGCCGCCGCCAGCCGACGGTAGGCCTCCAGACGCAACCGGTCGCTTTCGATGTAGTCCGGCGGCAGATTGGCGTCGACCGGCAGGTCGATGCGGACATCCTTGGGTTCCTCGGCGGTGGTCACCGTCTTGCCGTCGGCCGCGGCTCGGTACGCCTCGACCGCCTCCCCGACCAGCCGGACGTACAGATCGAATCCGACACCGGCGACGTGCCCCGACTGCTCGGCGCCCAGCACATTGCCGGCACCGCGAATCTCCAAGTCCTTCAACGCAACTGCCATACCGGCACCGAGCTCGTTGTTCTGCGCGATGGTGGCCAGCCGGTCGTAGGCGGTCTCGGTGAGCGGCATCTCCTTGGGGTACAGGAAGTAGGCGTAGCCACGCTCGCGGCTTCGGCCCACGCGGCCGCGCAGCTGGTGCAACTGCGACAGGCCGAAGGTGTCAGCCCGCTCGACGATCAGGGTGTTGGCGTTCGAGATGTCCAGTCCGGTCTCGACGATCGTGGTGCAGACCAGGATGTCGTATTCGCGGTTCCAGAAGCCTTCGACGGTGCGCTCCAACAACTCTTCGGGCATCTGGCCGTGTGCCACCACGACCCGAGCCTCGGGCACCAGTTCCCGCACCCGCGCGGCCGCGGCGTCGATGCTGCTGACCCGGTTGTGGATGTAGAACGCCTGCCCGTCGCGCAGCAGTTCGCGACGCAACGCCGCCGCGACCTGCTTGTCGTCGTGGCCGCCGACATAGGTCAGCACCGGGTACCGCTCCTCGGGCGGGGTGAGGATGGTCGACATCTCCCGGATGCCGGCCAGGCTCATCTCCAGCGTGCGCGGAATCGGCGTGGCGCTCATGGTCAGCACGTCGACATGGGTGCGCAGGCTCTTGATGTGCTCCTTGTGCTCGACGCCGAAACGCTGCTCCTCGTCGACGATCACCAGGCCGAGGTCTTTCCAGCGCACACCGGTCTGCAGCAGCCGGTGCGTGCCGATCACGATGTCGACGCTGCCGTCGGCCATCCCCTCGATCACCGCCCGCGACTCGGCGGGATCGGTGAAGCGCGACAGGCCTTTCACGGTCACCGGGAACCCGGCCATCCGCGCGGTGAACGTCTGCAGATGCTGGTCGGCCAACAGCGTGGTGGGCACCAGCACCGCGACCTGCTTGCCGTCCTGCACCGCCTTGAATGCCGCACGCACCGCGATCTCGGTCTTGCCGTAGCCGACGTCACCACAGATCACCCGGTCCATCGGGACCGGCTTCTCCATGTCGTTCTTGACCTCCTGGATGGCGGTCAGCTGATCCATGGTCTCGGTGAAGCCGAACGCGTCCTCCATCTCGGCCTGCCACGGGGTGTCCGGGCCGAAGGCGTGGCCCGGCGCGGCCTGCCGCTTGGCGTAGAGAGCCACAAGCTCGCTGGCGATCTCGCGAACCGCCTTGCGCGCCTTGGTCTTTGTGTTGGTCCAGTCACTGCCGCCGAGCCGGCTCAGGCTGGGCTCCTGGCCGCCGACGTACCGGGACAGCTGATCGAGGGAGTCCATCGGCACGAACAACTTGTCGGACCCGCCACCGCGTTTAGCCGAAGCGTATTCGAGCACCAGGTACTCACGTCGCGCACCGCCGACGGTGCGTTCCACCATCTCGACGAACCGGCCGATGCCATGCTGATCGTGCACCACCAGGTCGCCCGCGGTGAGCGCCAGCGGGTCAACGGTGTTGCGGCGCTTGGCCGCCAGCCGCTTGCCCTCGGTGGCGGTGACCCGGTTGCCGGTCAGGTCGGTTTCGGTGATCACCACCAGGTTGGCGCCCGGCACGATGATGCCGTCGTGCAGCGGACCCTTGAGGACGCCGACCACACCGGCCCTCGGGGCCTCGCCGGCCTCGAGCATCGCCGCGGGGGTGTCGCGCTCGCCGAGCTGCTCGACGACCCGGTGCGCGGTTCCGGTGCCCGGTGCGACGACGGCGGCATAATTTTCTGTGCCGCCGGCCGTTACGTGGGCGCGCAGCATCGCGAAGATCTCGTCGACGTTGCTCTGCTGGCCGCGGGCTGACGGGGCGGGCCGCACGTCGAGTTCGGTGGCGTCCTCGGCCGCCAACTGACTCACCGTCCACCACGGGTGGCCGGACTTGCGGGCCGCGTCGTGCACTTCGTCGAGCTCGCGGAACCCGGAACCACCGAGTTCTTCGACGTCGATCGGGGCGTCACCCCCGATGGCGGCCACCGACCACGACGCCTCGAGGAACTCCCGGCCGGTCTTGATCAGGTCGGCCGCGCGGGTGCGCACCTTCTCCGGATCGCACACCAACACTGGGCAGCCGTCGGGCAGATGATCGATGAGCAGAGTCAAGTCGTCGGGCCGCAGCACCGGCTGCAGGGCTTCCATCCCGTCGACGGGAATGCCTTCGGCCAGCTTGGCCAGCATGTCGCCGACGCTGCCGGTGACCTGATTGCCGTCGCCGCGCGGCCGGTCGGCGAGCAGCTTGGCGGCATGCGTCCGCACCTCATCGGTGAGCAGCAGCTCACGGCACGGCACCGCCACCACCGCGGGCACGTCGATCTCGGGGATCGAGCGCTGATCGGCCACCGAGAACATCCGCATCTCGCTGACCTCGTCGCCCCAGAACTCCACCCGGACGGGGTGCTCGGCCGTCGGCGGGAAAAGATCCAAAATGCCGCCGCGGACGGCGAATTCGCCGCGCTTACCGACCATGTCGACGCGGGTGTAGGCCAGCTCGACGAGGCGCGCGATCAGCTGGTCGAAGTCGAACTCCGCACCGGGCGTCAGCGTCACGGGTTCGACGGTGCCGACATCGGGAGCCATCGGCTGCAGCAGCGACCGGACCGTGGTGACCACCACGCACAGCGGCGGGCCAAGGCGCTCGTCGTCGGGGTGCGCCAGCCGACGCAGCAGCATCAGCCGCGCGCCGACGGTGTCCACCCCGGGCGAGAGCCGCTCGTGCGGCAGGGTCTCCCAGGACGGGAACATCGCCGCCGACTCGCCGAACACACCCCGCAGCTCGGCGGTGAGATCGTCGGCGTCGCGGCCCGTCGCGGTGACCACCAGCAGCGGGCCCTTACGGGCCACCGCGCAGGCGGCATACAGCTGAGCACTGGCAGGTCCGACCAGGGCGAGTTCGTCGGGACGCTCGGCGGCGCGCTGCGCCAGGGCGACGAATTCCGGCGCGGTCAGCGCCAAGTCCACCAGCCCCGCGATCGGGGTCTGAACATACTGGTGCCCCGGTGCGGTCATGATTACTACAGTCTAGGCGGCACCACCGAAGACGTTGCGGCGGGCCGCGATTCACTCGCGCGCTGTGACGCAGGTCGCCTCAGCGACCGGCGACCGTGAAGCCCGGGTCGGCGATGCCTTCGGGAAATTGCTGGAGTGCGGCCACCGCGACGTCGGCCAGAGCCTTCAGCGCATCGGTCACGGCGGGATCCGGCTGCCCCGGGTGAGCCCAGTAGACACCGATCGCCCCGAGCGGATCGGGCCCCAGCATCGGTGTCATGACCAGGCTGCGAACGAAGGTCGGCCGGTAGGCGTCCTGCGGGATGCGCTCATCGCGGCGAATGTCTCCGATCGCCACCGCGGTGCGATGGATCATCGCCCACCCGCTGATGCAGTCGGCGACGGGGAACCGCTGGCCTTTCCACAGTGGACTCATCGAGTCCTCGTCGGCGTAGTAGCACATGTCGCCGTCGAGGAGCACGAACGTGGCACCATGCGCACCGGCGATCTGCCGAGCCGCGACCTTGACGACCTGCTGGACGTCCTCGACCCGCTCGGCATCTTTGAGCCGAACCCGCACCTGAGCGATCACGTTCCGTGTGTCGACCACGCGTCGACCCCCTCTGCCTACCCCACTGTTGGACGTGTGCGTAGATTATCGCGGGTCGCGGGTCACTCGCCCTCTAACTGCGGATCGGCTTCGAGATGGGTCAGCCCGTTCCACATCAGGTTCACCAGATGAGCGGCCACTACCTCTTTCTTCGGTTCGCGGGTGTCGAGCCACCACTGCGCGGTCATCGACACCGAACCGACCAGGGCCTGGGCGTACAGCGGCGCCAGCATCGGGTCCAGGCCGCGGCGGGCGAAGTCGCCGGCCAGGATCGAGGACACCTGGCTGACGGCATCGTTGAGCAGGCTGGAATAGGTGCCGGTGCTGATCGCCGCCGGGGAGTCCCGGATCAGGATGCGGAAACCGTCGGTGCGCTCCTCGACGTAGGTCAGCAGAGCCAGGGCGACCCGCTCGACCCGGACCCGGGAGCGGTTATTGGTCAACGACGAGGTGATGCCGTCGAGCAGGGCCGACATCTCGCGGTCGACGACCACCGCGTAGAGACCTTCCTTGCCACCGAAGTGCTCATAGACGACGGGCTTGGAGACATTGGCGCGCTGGGCGATCTCCTCGATCGAGGTGCCCTCATATCCACGCTCGGCGAACAGCGTGCGGGCCACGTCGATGAGCTGGCGCCGACGTTCGGTGCCCGTCATCCGGGCGCGCGGTGGGCGCGGCTCCTTCTCCGGTGCTGCCATCCAGGAAGAGTACTGGTTTGCACTAGAGTCTCAGGCGGACATTTCGGCCAGTCCGTCGTGGTGTAATCGGCAGCACCTCTGATTTTGGTTCAGATAGTTCAGGTTCGAGTCCTGGCGACGGAGCAGTCATATGGGAGGCCCGGTGACCACAAACACTGATGCCGCCGTCCTGGTGCTGGCGGCCGGGGCCGGCACCCGCATGCGATCGGACACCCCCAAGGTGCTGCACACCCTCGGCGGGCGCAGCATGCTCTCCCACGTGCTGCACGCGGTCGCCAAGGTCGCGCCACAGCACCTGGTCGCGGTGCTCGGTAAGGATCGCGAACGCATCGGCCCGGTGGTCGCCGGACTCGCCGACCAGCTGGGCCGCACGATCGAGGTCGCGGTGCAGGAGCAGCAGCTCGGCACCGGTCACGCGGTGCTGTGCGGGTTGTCCGGGCTGCCCGAGGATTTCGCCGGCACCGTCGTCGTGACCTCCGGTGACGTCCCGCTGCTGGATGCCGAGACGCTGGCCGAACTGATCGCCCTCCACCGCGGCCAGCGCGCCGCGGCGACGATCGTCACGACGACGCTGCCGAATTCGACCGGTTACGGCCGGATCCTGCGCACCCAGGACGGCGAGGTCACCGCGATCGTCGAGGAGACCGACGCCACCCCGCAGCAGCGCGCGATCCGTGAGGTCAATGCCGGGGTCTACGCCTTCGACATCGCCGAGCTGCGCTCAGCGCTGAGCCGGCTCTCGAGCGACAACGCCCAGCACGAGCTCTACCTAACCGACGTGATCTCGATCCTGCGCGCCGATCACCGGGCGGTGCACGCCAAACACGTCGACGACGCAGCCCTGGTTGCCGGCGTCAACGACCGGGTGCAGCTCGCCGACCTGGCCCGCGAGCTCAACCGCCGCGTGGTCGCCGCCCATCAGCGCGCCGGGGTCACCGTCGTCGACCCGCTGAGCACCTGGATCGACGTCGATGTCACCATCGGCCGCGACACCGTGATCCGGCCGGGGACCCAGCTGCTGGGTGCCACCCGCATCGGCGCGCGCTGCGAGATCGGGCCGGACACCACGCTGACCGACGTCAGCGTCGGCGACGAGGCCTCGGTGGTTCGCACCCACGGCAGCGAGTCGGCGATCGGCGACGGCGCGACGGTCGGACCGTTCACGTTCCTGCGTCCGGGCACCGAACTGGGGACGAAGGGCAAGCTCGGGACGTTCGTCGAGACCAAGAACGCGGTGATCGGCGCAGGCACCAAGGTGCCGCACCTGACCTACGTCGGCGACGCCGACATCGGCGAGTACAGCAATATCGGCGCCTCCAGCGTGTTCGTGAATTACGACGGCGAGAACAAGAGCCGCACCACGATCGGCTCGCACGTGCGCACCGGCTCGGACACGATGTTCGTCGCCCCGGTGTCCGTCGGCGACGGCGCCTACACCGGCGCAGGCACGGTACTGCGCGACGACGTGCCCCCGGGCGCACTCGCGGTGTCGGCTGGGCCACAGCGCAATATCGAGGACTGGGTGCTGCGCAAGCGGCCGGGCAGCGCATCGGCGCAGGCCGCGGCCAAGGCGCAGCAGTCCGAGTCGGGCGAGCCGACGGAGTGACCGGCGTCGCCGAATGTTGCCTTTTTGGTAACCCAGGGTCGTAGCACCGTACGATTGGCCCGTATCGACCCCCGACCGGCAAGGGCAGCACACAGTGGGCACGGACTGGACCGACAACCGTAAAAACCTGATGCTCTTCTCGGGCCGCGCGCACCCGGAGCTGGCCGAACAGGTCGCCAAAGAGCTCGACGTCCAGGTCACCGCGCAGACCGCACGAGACTTCGCCAACGGCGAGATCTTCGTCCGCTTCGACGAATCGGTTCGCGGCTGCGACGCCTTCGTCCTGCAGTCCCATCCCGCGCCGCTGAACAAGTGGCTGATGGAACAGCTGATCATGATCGACGCGCTCAAGCGCGGTAGCGCCAAGCGGATCACCGCGATCCTGCCGTTCTATCCCTACGCCCGCCAGGACAAGAAGCACCGCGGCCGCGAGCCCATCTCCGCCCGCCTGGTCGCCGATCTCTACAAGACCGCGGGCGCGGACCGCATCGTCACTGTCGACCTGCACACCGACCAGATTCAGGGCTTCTTCGACGGGCCGGTCGACCACATGCGGGCCCAGCCGCTGCTGACCGGCTACATCCGGGACAACTACAACTGCGAGAACGTCGTGGTGGTCTCGCCGGACTCGGGCCGGGTCCGCGTCGCCGAGAAGTGGGCCGATGCCCTCGGCGGCACCCCGCTGGCGTTCATCCACAAGACTCGCGACCCGAAGGTCCCCAACCAGGTGAAGTCGAACCGGGTCGTCGGTGATGTGGCGGGTAAGACCTGTGTGCTGACCGACGACATGATCGACACCGGCGGCACCATCGCCGGCGCGGTCAAGCTGCTGCACGACGACGGCGCCAAGGACGTCATCATCGCCGCCACCCACGGCGTGCTGTCGGACCCGGCCCGCGAGCGACTAGCCGACAGCGGTGCGCGCGAGGTGATCGTCACCAACACCCTGCCGATCGACGAGGCCAAGCGGTTCCCACAGCTGACCGTGCTGTCGATCGCGCCGCTGCTGGCCAGCACCATCCGCGCCGTGTTTGAAAACGGTTCGGTCACAGGCCTTTTCGACGGAGACGCGTAGTTGTCAAGCACCATCTATCACAACCCGCGCTGCAGTACGTCCCGCAAGACCCTGGACCTGTTGCGCGACAACGGGATTCAGCCGGAGATCGTCGAGTACCTCAAGACGCCGCCATCGCGCGCCGAGATCGCCAGACTGATCGCCGACGCCGGCATCGACGTACGCACCGCGGTGCGCAAGCGCGAATCGCTGTACACCGAGCTGAATCTCGCCGAGGCCAGCGACGACGAGCTGTTGGATGCCATGGCAGCCAACCCGATTCTCATCGAGCGGCCGTTCGTGGTGACGCCCAAGGGCACTCGGTTGGCCCGCCCGATCGAATCGGTACACGAAATTCTGTGAGAGCGCGTCGCGCAGCCCTGTCCCTCACGCTGGCCATGACCGTGGCGGCGTGCGGGACGACGCCGCCGGACTACTCCTCGATCTGGAGCACACCGGCCACCACCACGGCGAGCAGCCCCACCACATCGGCCAAGCCGCAGCCGATCGCCGAATACCTTTACGGCGTCGGTGTTATGGGTGAGCAGATCCCGCTGGACAAGCTCACCGACATCAGCGTGACACTGCCGCGGCCACCGGGCTGGACCAAATACAACAACTCGAACTTCTCGCCGGGCACCGAGGTGATCGCGAAGAACAACACCTATCCGACGGCGATGGTGATCGTGTTCAAGCTGACCGGCAACTTCGATGTGGGTGAGGCACTCAAGCACGCCAGCGTCGATGCCGAAATGTCGCAGAACTTCACCAAACTCAACGCCTCCACGGCCGATTTCAACGGATTCCCGTCCTCGATGATCGAGGGCAGTTACGACCTCAACGGCAAGCGCCTGCACTCCTACAACCGGGTGGTGATCCCGGTGACGCCGGCGCCGGCCTTCCAGCGCTATCTGGTGCAGCTGACGGTGACCACGCTGGCCGACCAGGCCGCCGCGGCGTCCGACGATGTCGAGGCCATCATCAAGGGCTTCAGCGTCACGCTGAAGAAGTAGGCCGCCCGCCTCGCGAGCGGTGACCCTAGAGTGATCGCCATGAGTTGGACCGCCGCAGATCTGCCGTCGTTCGCCGGCCGCACCGTCATCGTCACCGGAGCCAACAGCGGGTTGGGTCTGGTCACCGCTCGCGAGCTGGCCCGGGTCGGCGCCCAGACGATCCTGGCGTGCCGCAACCAGAGCAAGGGCGCCGAAGCCGCCGCCACGATGACCGGTGACGTCGAGGTGCGCAGCCTCGACCTACAGAGCTTGGCCTCGATCCGGGAATTCTCCGACGGTGTGGACAGCGTCGACGTCCTGATCAACAACGCGGGCATCATGGCGGTCCCCTATGCCGTCACCAAGGACGGCTTCGAGAGCCAGATCGGCACCAACCACCTGGGCCACTTCGCGCTGACCAACCTGCTGCTACCCAAGGTGACCGACCGCGTCGTCACGGTGTCGTCGTTCATGCACCTGCTGGGCAAGATCAGCCTCAAGGACCTGAACTGGAAGGCCCGGCCCTACTCGGCGTGGCTGGCGTACGGCCAGTCCAAACTCGCCAACCTGCTGTTCACCAGCGAGCTGCAGAAGCGCCTCGACGCGGTCGGATCGCCGCTGAAGTCCCACGCCGCCCATCCCGGCTATTCGGCCACCAACCTGCAGGGCCACACCGGCAACCGGTTCGGCACCAGGATCTGGGACACCGGCAATGCGGTCTTCGCCACCAGCCCCGACTTCGGTGCCCGGCAGACCCTGTACGCCGCGGCCGTGGACCTGCCCGGCAACAGCTTCATCGGCCCCAGGTTCGCCATGCGGGGGCCGACCGGTCAGTCACCGCGCAGCCCGCTGGCCCGCAATCAGGCCACCGCGACGGCGCTGTGGCGGCTGTCCGAGCAGCTCACGGGCATCGAATTTCCGCTCTGAACCCCTGATCGGCTACCCTGGGGGCCGCGTCACGGCGAGGGTGGTCCAGCCACCGTTATCGACGAGGCTTCCTTTCATTGGTGCCTGCCTTAGCCGTGCGGAAGACCCGGACAAGGCAACACAGGAGCACCGATCATGGCCAAGAACGCCACCAACAACCTCACCGCCGACGTGCGCGCAAAGACCGGCAAGGGCGCCTCGCGCCAAGCCCGTCGCGACGGCAAGGTTCCCGTCGTCCTGTACGGCCACGGTGCCGAGCCGCAGCACCTTGAGCTCAACGCCCACGACTACGCCGCCGTCCTGCGTAACGCCGGCACCAACGCGGTGCTGACCCTGGACATCAATGGCAAGGAACAGCTGGCGCTGACCAAGGCCATCACCGTCCACCCGATCCGCCGCAACATCCAGCACGCCGATCTGCTGATCGTCCGCCGCGGCGAGAAGGTCAGCGTCGAGGTCAACGTGCATCTCGAGGGCGAAGCCGCCGCCGGCACCCTGGTCACCCAGGACGCCAACGCCATCCTCATCGAGGCCGAGGCGCTGTCCATCCCGGAGAGCCTGACCGTGTCGATCGAAGGCGCCGAAGAAGGCACCCAGATCACCGCAGGCCAGGTCGAGCTGCCCAAGGGCGTCACGCTGCTCAGCGATCCGGAGCTGCTGGTCGTCAACATCGTCACCGCTCCGTCGGCCGAGGAGCTGGAGTCCGAGGGCGGCGGCGAGTCGATCGAGGAGCAGGCCGCTGACGCTGCCGAGGCAGCCGAAGCCGCCGAGGGCGAGGGCGAGTCGGCCGAGGCCGAGTAAGCCCGAATGGCCGATCCCCTGTTGGTTGTCGGCCTCGGCAACCCGGGTCCGCAGTACGCCAAGACCCGGCACAACCTCGGCTTCATGGTGGCCGACGTGCTGGCCGCCCGCATGGGCGGACAGTTTCAGGTGCACAAGCGTTCCGGCGCGGAGATCGTGACCGGCCGACTGGCGCACCGTCCCGTCGTGCTGGCCAAACCGCGCACCTACATGAACGAGTCGGGGCGCCAGGTGGGGCCGTTGGCGAAGTTCTACTCGGTCATGCCGGCCGACATCATCGTCATCCACGATGAGCTTGACATCGACTTCGGCCGGATCCGGCTGAAGCTCGGTGGCGGCGAGGGCGGCCACAACGGTCTGCGATCGGTGGCGAACTCGATGGGCACCAAGAACTTTCAGCGGGTCCGCATCGGCGTCGGCCGGCCGCCGGGACGTAAGGACCCGGCGGCGTTCGTCCTGGAGCCGTTCACCGCCGCCGAGCGCTCGGAGGTCCCGGCGATCTGCGAGCAGGCCGCCGATGCTACCGAGCTGCTGATCGAGGTCGGGCTGGAGACGGCCCAGAATCAGGTGCACGCCTGGTGAAGTCGTAAGGATCCGGCGCGCAGGCGTCAGGATTCCGTAGAGATCGGCCTCTCGGGCCCGCGGCGGACGTAGACCTAAGTGCGTGACCACTTCTGTTTGGGGCTCTTTCGACATATACCCCGCGCGCTATGGTGTCGCCCGCTATCGCCTGGTGGTGTTTCCTCCCGGCATCACGGCGTGGGAACGGCGGATGCTGAAGGTCTGGCGCAGCTGGCCGCTATGGGGTGCCACGCTGTGGCTGGTTCTCCAGATCGCCGGCGAGGCGGCCGGAATGTCCGCAGCCGCGCTGATCGCCGGGACGATGCTCTATATCGCCGCGGGCGCAATCACATTCGCGGTCGCGGGCCAGGCGCGAATGCGGGTCCGCACCCTGTGGGCGGTCAAGATTGCCGGACTGGGCCACGACGAGGCCGATCAGCGGTATTCACAGCTGCGGGTCATGGCACAGGCACTGGATCATGCGGATCTGGACCTGGAGGAGGGCCGGATCTCCCCACCGGAGCACGAAGCACGGTGGTGGCAGGTCTACGACCTACTCGACGCGACGACCAGTTCAGCACCCTCGTGGCGTGCCAGCCACACCCCGAGCGCCACTAGCGCGGCCACCTCGAATCCGGCGATCCCACGTTCGACGACTCCAAGCGGGATCAGCGTCCACCACCGTTGACCCGTGACCAGACCGATCGCGATGGCTCCGAATAGCACGGAGAGCCAACCGATTCCGACGACCGTGAGCCATCTGGCCGCTCGGACGGCACTGTCCCTGCCCCGGGCGATCAGCAGCACCGCCACCGGGAGCGCGACGAACGCGACCAGGGTCGCGTAGCGGTGCACGGTGCCGGACAGACTCGGACCGGTGACCCAGTTGTGCTTCGGGAACGCGACGATCGCCAGCAGGGCCACCACCCACAGCATCATCAACACCGACGGTGCCGACCACAGCCGGACCCGGCCGGCGCGGATCAGGCCATACAGGAGTGCCGCCGAGGCCACCGCGAGAATCAGCACGGCTGCGACGAAAGCCGCACTGCCAGCGGTGTAGACATACTCCGAGATGGTCGCCGAGCGCAGTTCCCGGCCGCGGGTGTGCCGGCCGCCGACCGTGGCGTCGAGCCCGAGCACAACGACTATCGCCAGCGCCGAACCGACAACACCGACCCAGCCGAGGGCGCGCACCATCGAACCAGCCTACGCGCGACCCCGTATCCCCGAGTCGACGACCTTGACCGGTTTATGCGGGTAGCGCCGCTCCGCGTGTTCCTTGGCCGCGGAATTCGGCAGCACGTAAAGGGTTTCGACCTTCTCCTGCAGCGGCCGCAACACCAGGTTCATGAATGCCTTGCGGTCGTCGAGGTAGGGCTCGATGACGTCCTCACCGGCCGGGCAGACCGCCAGGCAGTAGGCCGCCTTGTAGTTCGCCTTGAACGACAGGCTCTGCCACATCGATGCGTACTCCGAATCGGTAACGCGCGAACGGAAGTCGTCGGCGTCCTCGCTGTCGGCGATCGTCTGCACCCAGTCGGTGAACCCACCCATGAACTCCCGGTAGTTGTGCACCGAGCAGGCGACGAAGTCGAACGCGCCGTCCTTCTTGATGGCTCCGACGGGACAGGCCGCGACACAGAGCTTGCATTCCAGGCACGGTGAATAGTCCAGTGGTGCACCGTAACTGCTGACCGGGGTGTCGACGAGGATGGTGGCCAGCAGGATGAAGTTGCCGAACTTCGGGTGGATGACGTTGCGATGGATGCCCATCACACCCAGACCGGCGGCCACCGCGACGGGCTTGTGCGCGACCACCCAGATCCGGCCCGGATAGCGGTCCATCTCCATCGGGAACGTTGCCGACGGATTCAGCGCGCGATGACCGGCATCCTCTAAAGCGCGGGTGATGCGGTGCGCGGCCTCGTTGATGACTTCCCCGCCGCGGTGGAACTCCTGGTTCGCCACGCTGCGCGCGACCGAGCGCACATTGTCGCGGTTCATCCGGACCACCAGCGAGATATAGGTCCTCGTCCCGGGCAGCGCGGCCTCGACATGCTCGCGTTCACTCGCCAGGTCGGGGTTGTCGACGCTGGCGAACGCGACGTCATCGGCCCCCGCCGCCAGACACAGCTCGCGCAACCACTCGGCGTCGATCACTGCGGCCCGCTGCTGGCGCTGCCGGGCGCGCACGGCCCGCACGGTCGGATGGTCGGCAATGTTCATATCTGAGTACAGTACACCATACTCAGCTAGGTGGTCATGCGTGATCCATCCCACGCCAACACGCGGAATATTCGTTACCTATGTAAAGTTGTTTTACGCCATGCTCTGTCTCCCCGCGCCCCAGCTTCTGTCGGCAGCGCAGCCCGCTCATTCAGCGGGGAAGGGAGGACTGAGCTGATGCGCCAGGGCCCGTTGGCCGGACGCTATCCGGCCGTGGCCGCGATGGTCACCCTCGCCCTGATCCCCTACCTGGCGTTGTCCGCCGCGCTCGATCCGCTGGTCCCGATCATCTCCGAGCAACTGCACATGACGACGCAGACGCTGTCGCTGAGTTCGGGTCTGGGCAACGCCGCCTACGCCGTGGGCACCGTGCTCGCCGTGCAGTTCGCACAACACCTTCCGCAGCGACGCATGCTGCTGGTGTACGCCGTGGTCCTCGTCGTCGGCTCCGTGATCGCCGCCGCCGCACCGAATGCGACGGCATTCATCGCCGGCCACGTCCTGCAGGGTCTGGCGACGAGCATGTTGTTGATCGCAGCCGCCCCGCCCCTCACGATCGGCTTTCCGCGGGAGAAGCTCCGCAATACCGCGGTCATCATGAATATGTGCGTGTTCGGCGCTGTCGCACTGGGCCCGTTCATCGGCGGCGTGCAGGCCGAGGCACACGCCTGGCGGCCGCTGTTCTGGATTGTCGCGGCCGTCGCGCTCCTTGCTCTCATCCTGGCGGCGCTCACGTTCGACGATGCTCCGCCCGCGGACCCGGAGGCGCCACGCGACCTGAAGGCGATCGCGCTCGCGACCGTCGGATGCACGGCCGCGTTCGTCGGCGCGGCGCAGCTGACCACCCACGAGATCTCCGACTTCGCCGTCACCGCACCGATGTTCGGCGGTCTGGCGCTGATCCTGACACTGATCGTCTACCAGTTCCGCGCACGGCGCCCGCTGTTGACCATCCGGACGATGTTGACAAGCGCGATCCCGGTGGCGGGCGTCGGTGTCGCACTGTTCGCCGCGGCGGCCTCGATCGCCGCGACCGCGCTGACGGCATCGGTGTTCATGCAGCACTTCAGCCCGGTCCACGTCGGTCTCATCTATCTGCCGGAACTCGGCGGCGCGGTCGTCATGGCCGTGGTGTTCGGCGCCGTCATCACCCGCCGCGGCATGCACTTCCTGCCCCTGGTCGGCATGGCTCTGCTGGCCGTCGGCATCGCGTTCTTCATGGCGTCCCTGCCCGCGAATGTGCCACTCGCCCTTGTCGGTTCGGCACTGACCGGTTTGGCACTGGGCGCCACGGTCGCACCGGCGTTGTTCGTCGCCGGATTCTCGCTGCAGTCCAACAGTCTGCAGCGGGTGTTCGCAATCATCGAATTGCTGCGCGCCGTCGCGGCATTCATGGTGGCCCCAATCTTCGCGCACCTCGCGACGCGATACTCCGGCGACCTCGTGGAAGGCATCGGCGTCGCGCTGTGGGTCGGATTCGCGCTCGCGATCGGCGGTGCGGTGTTCGGTGTCGCGGTCTACGCGCTCAGCGGAGCCCGGCCCCAGACACCGGATCTCGACGAGTTCTTGGACGGCGACTCCCCCGCCTGGTATTCGCCACCGCTGCTGGCACGGCTGCGCGGCCTGCCATCGGCAGCCCCGATCCCGGCACCGCGAGCGGCACCGGCCGCACATCGTCACCCATCGCAACCGAGCGGGCCTGTGCTGTTCGCCTATGACGGCTCAGATCTCGCGCGGCATGCGATTTCCCAAGCCGCCCAGCAACTTTCGCCGTACCGTCACGCTGTCGTCGTCTGCGTGTGGCAGCCCGTCGACGTCGGCTTCACGCCCTGCGACAGCCAGCCCTTCGACTCCGATCGGGCCAGCCAGGTCCGTCAGGCCGCCGAACAGACCGCCGAACATGGCGCCGCACTGGCCCGTGCCGCCGGATTCGAGTCGTGCAGCCTGGCGATCGAAGCGGCGCCGACCTGGAAGGGCATCGTCGAAGCCGCGCATGAGCACCGCGCCAGCATGATCGTGCTGGGTCCGCATCGGCGCAACGGTCTGCTCGGTCACCTGCACGGCAGCGTCGCGGCGGCCGTGGTGTCGCACACCGACATCCCGGTCCTGCTCGTCCCCCAGCCTGTGGACGCCCCCGCCCACGAGAGGCCACCGATCCGTCAGGAAGCGGGAGTAGTCTCGGCGCGGTGAACACCCTCCGCGATCCGTTGGTGGCATCGGCCATCGACCGCATGTACGCCGAAGCCGGCCAGCAGATGGCCCAGCTTCACGAGCGCGGCGCCCAGCTGCGCGCGGCGAAGACCGCCCAGGAACGGGCCGATGCGTTCAGCGACTTCTACCTGCCGGTGACCCCAGAGTCGGGACAACTGCTCTACACGCTGGTGCGCGCAACCCGGCCCGAGCTGGTGGTGGAGTTCGGAACATCGTTGGGACTCTCCACAATTCACCTCGCCAGTGCGGTGCGCGACAACGGCACCGGTCGAGTGGTCACCACCGAGCTCAGCGCCGCCAAGGTCGCGGCCGCGCGGTCCACGTTCGCCGAGGTCGGCCTCGACGACGTGATCACGGTGCTGGAAGGCGATGCGACCCAGACGCTGGCCGACATCAACGAGCCGGTGGGCTTCGTCCTGCTCGACGGCTGGAAGGACCTCTACGTCCCGGTCGTTCAGGTGCTGGAGCCGCGCCTGCGCGAGGGGGCGCTCGTCGTCGCCGACAACACGGGCCTGGCCGACGCGCAACCCTATGTCTCCTACATCCGCGATCCCGCGAATGGCTTTGTGGGCGTGAGCTTCCCGGTGCGGGACTCCGACGCCATGGAGATCAGCTGCCGGGTGTGACCCCGCCGGTCTAGGTGACCAGCGCGACCGAGTTGGCGCGACGCAGCTTGCCCGACGGCGTCTTCGGGATGGTGCCCGGCCCGAGGACCACGACATTGCGCGGCCGCACGTCGACCTCGGCGACCACCTCGTGGGCCACCTCGTGCTCGATGCGCCGCACCGCGGCCGGGTCCTGCCAGGCGTTGGATTCCACTGCCACCGCGAAGGTCTCGCGAGAGTGCCCGGCGTCGAGGCGAACCGCGACAGCGCAGCCGGGGCGCACCCCTTCGACGCGGCTGGCGGCCCGCTCGATATCGGTCGGGTAGATGTTGCGGCCGGCCATGATGATCACGTCCTTGACGCGACCGCACACCACGACGTGACCGTTCTCCAGCAGGTAGCCGAGATCACCGGTGTCGTACCAGCCGTGCTCGTCCTGGGCAGGCACGAAACCGCCCATGGTGATGTAGCCCGGCGTCAGCGACTCGCCGCGCAGCTCGATGATGCCCACGCCGCGGGCAGGCAAGACATTGCCGTCCTCGTCGACGATGCGCGCCTCGAGGTCCTTGAGCAGCGGGCCGAGAGTGGCCAGCCGGCGGGTGTTGCCCTTGGACGCGGGAACGGCGCGGCGCAGTGCGGCCAGCAGATCGGCGTCGACCTCGTCGACAACCAGGCCGGCACCGCACTCGGAGAACGACACCGCCAGCGTGGTCTCGGCCATGCCGTAGGCCGGCAGGATGGCTTCGGGCTGAAGGCCGAAGGGCTTACCGGCGTCCAGCAGGTCCTCGACGTCGGCGGGCTCGACGGGCTCGGCGCCCGACAGGGCGAACCGCAGCGTGGACAGGTCGAACTCGCCGGGCTTGGCCTGACGGCGCAGGCGCTTGGCGAACAGCGCGTAGGCGAAGTTCGGCGCCGCCGTCATGGTGCCCTTGTACTTGTCGATGAGCTTGGCCCACAGCAGGGTGTCGCGCAGGAAGTCCATCGGCGTGACCTTGACCAACTCGGCGCCGAAGTACATCGGGATCGTGAGGAAGCCGACCATGCCCATGTCGTGGAAGCAGGGCAGCCAGCTGACCATGACATCTTTTTCGATGTCGTACTTGGCGCCGATGAACATGGCCTCGGCGTTGGAGTGGATGTTGCGGTGGGTGATGACGACGGCCTTGGGAGACCCGGTCGAACCGGACGTCAGCTGCATCAGCGCGACATCGTCTTCGGAGGTCTCGACCGGGTCGACGGGCTCGGCGGCCAGCAGCGCCTCGACCGTGAACACCTTGACGCCGCGCTCCTCGAGCACCGGCACCGCGACGAGGAACGGATCGGAGACGATGACGGCCTTGGCCTCGATCATGTCGATGACGGTGGCGGTGTCCTTGGCCCACTGCTCCAGGTCGGTGCGCGGGGTGGGCTGGTGCAGCATCGTCAGGCTGGCGCCGCGCATCCACAGCGCCTGGGCCGTCGGTGCGATTTCCACCGGAGCACCGGCCAGCACGCCGACCGCGTCACCGAGGCCGATCCCGGCGGCAGCCAGGCCACCGGCAATGCGGCGGGCGCGTTCGTGCACCTCGAACCACGTGTGCCGAACCGGCTCGTGCGGTTCCCCCGTGACCATGCCCTTGCTACTGGTCAAGGCACTGTGGAACATCTTGTCGGTGAAACGGCTCACGACGACCTCCTCGGCATCCGGAGCTGGCGGATCAGCGACGTTCCAGACGATGCGAACGCCCTGCTTTTCATGCTCCACCTGCTAGAACGTGCTGCATAGGAGGCACGCTGGTACGACTGGGGAGCGGTTCGGTCTCGAAATGGTGATGATGCGACGGAAGCGGTGGTATTGCCGGGCCACCGCCCGCCCCTGACCGGGGTGGGCGATTCGCATGTATGCAGTGCCAGGCCGCGAGTCATCACCGTCGACTATCTTAAACTCCCCTTAAGTTACCGCCAAGTTTTACGGGCTAATGAGAAGCGCGTCACAGTTGGAGCGGACGGCTCAGCCGGCCTGCCCCGGCACGATGCGGGCGCCGTGGACCGGGCCGCTGGCCACCCGCACGGTCCGGCACACGTCGACGCCCGCCAGTTCGGTTCCGACATCCACCGCGGCGGAAGCCGACTCGCAGAGGAACGCGCACGTCGGTCCGGAGCCGGACACGATGCCGGCCAGCGCGCCCGCTTCGGCGCCCGCGCGCAGGGTCCGGCGCAGCGCGGGGTTCAGGCTCAGCGCGGCCGCCTGCAGGTCGTTGCCGAGCAGGGCGGCCAGCTCACGCGGGTTGCCGCCGGCCAACGCGCCCAGCAGCGGCTCGGGATCGGTCAGCCGTGGCGGATCTCCCGTCGCCCGCAGCCGGTCGATCTCGCGGTAGACCTCGGCCGTGGACAAGCCGTCCTCACCGAAGGCCAACACCCAGTGAAAGGTGTTGCGGGCCAACACCGTCGCCAACTCTTCGCCGCGGCCGGTGCCCAGCGCCGTACCGCCGTGCAGGGCGAAGGGCACGTCACTGCCCAGCTGCGCTGCCAGCGCATGCAGGTCGCGGCGCGGTAGGCCCAGCTCCCACAGGTTGTTCATCGCGACCAGGACCGCGGCGGCGTCGGCACTGCCGCCGGCCATCCCGCCGGCCACCGGGATCGACTTCTCGATCGAGATCTCGACATCGGGTGCGCGCCCGACATGTTCGGCCATCAGCTCGGCCGCCTGCCAGGCGATGTTGCGCTCGTCGGCCGGTAGCTGCTCGGCGCCCTCCCCCACCGTCTGCAGGGACAGCACGTCGGCGTTGCGAACCGTCACCTCGTCGACCAGGGACACGGCATGAAAGACCGTCGTCAGCTCGTGGTAGCCGTCGGCACGGCGGTCACCGACCTCCAGATAGAGATTCACCTTGCCCGGCACCCGCACGGTCACCGATCCGGTCGGCACCCATTCGGTGGCGATGGAGCCGTTGGACGAGGACACCGCACGAGACTATCGCGCCGTGCGCGATTCGCCCGGCCGTCGTCCACCCGCGATCTAGGGTCGAACCGTGGCTCATCCCGGACAGTCGTTCGCGGGCTACGTCGTCGAAAACGAGCTGGGCCGCGGCGGCGAGGCGGCGGTGTATCTCGCCCGCGACCCCGGCAGGACACCGGAGCTCGTCGCGCTGAAGGTGCTCGACGAGGAGCATCGGACGCCGGCCAGCATCTCCCGGCTGGCACGCGAATACCGCATCGCCGACCGGCTGCGGCACCCACACATCGTCACCGTCTACGACCACGGCCCGCACTGGCTGACGATGCAGTACGTCGACGGCGGGAATGCGACGAAGCTGGGATCACTCGAGCTCCGGCTCGAAGCGCTGGGCCAGATCGCCGCGGCGCTCGACCACGCCCACCACGACGGCGTCGTCCACAGTGACGTCAAGCCAGCGAACATCCTTGTCCACCAAGACTTTTCGCAAGGCGCGGTCTTGATCGACTTTGGCGTCGCACACATCCTCGCCGAGGATGTGTGGCACCGCCCCGCGGAAGTCATCGCCTCGTTGCCCTACGCCGCGCCGGAATTACTGCAGGGCCGCCTACCGCAGGCGGCGACCGACGAATACGCGCTGGCGTGCACGGCTCTTGAATTGTTCACCGGCACACCGCCATTCGTGTGCGACAACCCGCTGGCGCTGGTGGACGCGCACCTGCATCAGCCACCGCCGGAGGTATCGAAGACGACGCCCTGGCTGTCCAGGTCGTTCGACATGGTGCTGGCCCGAGCCATCGCCAAGGATCCGGACCGGCGATATGCGTCATGCACCGAGTTGGTGCATCACCTCGCCGAGACGGTGGGTCGGAGCGCTCAGAACACCTGAGCCGGTCGCGACGGGCCTTCCGAAGAGTCCGTCGAGGCGGTGAAGTCACCGGAGCGCTGCAGCAGCCGGACGAAGTCGGCGACCGTCAACGTCTCGCCGCGGCGGGCGGGATCGATGCTGGCAGCCAGCAGTCGCTCGGCGGACTCGTTGCCCGTGCCCGCCCACTCGAGGAAGGCGTTGCGAGCCGTCTTGCGCCGCTGCGCGAAGGCGATGTCGATCAGCTCGAACACCTTCTCGCGGAAGCCGTCGTCGGTCGGCCACGGCGAGACCTCGTGACGGTCGATGCGCACCAGACCCGAGTACACCCGCGGAATCGGCCAGAACACCGTCGGCGAGACCACGCCGTAGCGGCGGACCTTGCCGAAGAACCGCACCTTGACGCTGGGCACGCCGTAGTCCTTGCCACCGGGCTCCGCCGCCAGCCGCTCGGCGACCTCGGCCTGGACCATCACCATCACGGTGCGGATCGACGGGAATTCGGCGAGCAGGTGCAGCAGCGCCGGAACGGCGATGTTGTAAGGCAGATTCGCGACCACGGCGGTGGGCGGCTCGAGGAGGTCGGAGCGCTCGATCCCGAGGATGTCGCGGTTCAGAACGGTGAGCCGGTGGATCTCGCTGTGCGAGTGCTCAGCAACAGTCTTCGGCAGGCGCTGGGCCAGCACGGGGTCGATCTCGATCGCGCTCACGGTCGCGCCGCGGTCCAGCAACGCCAGAGTCAGAGAACCCAGCCCGGGGCCGACTTCCAGGACATGGTCGTGCTTATTGATCCCGGAGGCGGAGACAATACGGCGCACGGTATTTGCGTCGTGCACGAAATTCTGGCCCAGAGATTTACGCGGCTTGAAGTCGAGTTCTTTGGCGAGATTTCGGATCTCGGTTCGCCCAAGCAGACGAATTGTCACGATGCACCCCTACCACACACGGGCCACGCTCCCCAGCCTTGTCGCGATCTTGTTACTTCAGCAATCGCAATTTGTTCTTCCCTGGTCGCCAGATCGGCACGCTCAGCATAGCGCAGACCGCCGTTTCTTTCCCAGGTGTTTTGATCAAATTGCACACCGCCGTAGTAACCGTTGCCGGTATTGATGGCCCAGTTTCCACCCGCTTCGCACCTGGAAATGGCATCCCAGATCGGCCCGTTTTCCACCGGAGGCACCTCGGTTCCCGGCTTCGCGCCGACCCGAAGAACCGAATCCCGCGCCGGGACAACGACAATGTTGGCAACGGGCAGGCGACCCGTTTCCACCCCGTTGACCTTGGCGACAGCAAAAGTCACGTCCTGCACGCCGGGCGTTCCCGGATCCTCCACGACCTGGCGGCTCATGTTCAGCGTCGGGTCCTCGATCCGCTGGGCCACCGGCGCCAGCGGCATCTGCTGGGTGACCTTCTCGATCCGGGTCCGGGTCACCTGGATCTGCATTCCGGCGATCACCGGGGAGGACGGCGCGGGCACCACGGAGTCCGCCTGTTCCAGCGGAACACCGGCGGCGGCCAGCAGGCCAGCCACGTTGGGGGCGGCCAGGTGCACAGTGCTGACCACGCCGCCGTCGTTGATCTGCACCGTCTTGGCGCTCACCACGGGCAGGGCCATGCCCTCCAGCGGCAGGCGGCTGCCGCGCGAGGCCGCGGCCGGCGCGGTGTCGGTCATCCGCAGCTCGGCCAGCGCCTCGTCCACGGTCGAGGCGGTGGTCCACACCTGCTTGGCGTCCTGACCGTCCAGCGAGATCTGTAGGGGACGGCTGCGGCGCAGCACGATCGTCTCGGCATTGCTGACGGTCTGATTGGCGCCGGGGAAGAGATCATCGCGGTCGCCGACCGAGTAGCCGTTCTCCTCGACGACGTCGATGACCCGCGACTTCATGGTGCTGACCTTCATCTGGGCACCATCGATGTTCAGAGTCACGGTTTTGTGGGAACTCACCGCGAACGCCCCGGCACCGGCCAGCGTCAGCAGCACTGCGGCGACGACGAGTCGAAGGATCGGTGACGGCGACTGATGCAGCTTGGTCAACGCATTCAAGAGTTTCGGTCCTGCCTAGGCACTAACAAACAATCAGGGGCGCCAATCTGGCTCCCCTTTGATCACAAGACGGTAACGAACCATCCCGGTCCGGAGCAACCCGAGCTCGCCGCTCTCAACAGACCCTTAGACACCGTAGACCCGCCGCGCGGTGGCCGATGACTGCTCGGCCAGCAACTCCGCCGGGCGGTCGACGACCTCGGCCAGCGCGCGCACCGTGTAGGGCAGGCAATACGGCTCGTTGGGGGCGCCGCGAAACGGATGCGGGGTCAGAAATGGAGCGTCGGTCTCGACCAGCAGCTGGTCCGGCGGGATCAAGACGGCCGCCTCCCGCAGGTCACGGGCGTTCTTGAAGCTGACCGTGCCGGACAGGCTCAGCACCCAGCCCGCATCGACGCAGGTGCGGGCGATCTCGGGGCCAGACGAGAAGCAGTGGAAGATGACGGTCTCCGGCGGGCCCTCGGCGCGCAGCACGTCGAGCACCTCGGCGTCGGCGTCGCGGTTGTGGATCATCAGCGGTTTGCCGGTGCGTTTCGCGAGGTCGATATGCCAGGCAAAAGACTCCCGCTGAGCGGAAGGATCGGCGCAGCCGTCGAGCTTGCCCGGCCAGTAGAGGTCCATGCCGGTCTCCCCGACCGCCACCACCCGCTCGTGGCCGGCCAGCTGTTCGAGTTCGGCACGGGCATCGTCGTTGAGGGCGTTGGCCCGCGTCGGATGCAGCGCGACCGCGGCGTAGACCCGCGGATCCCACGTCGCCGCCTGCGCGGCCCAGCGGGCGGCGTCGAGATCGTCGGCGATGGTCACCGCCGCCACCACTCCGGCTTCGCCTGCGCGGTCGAGGATCGCGCGCACGTCGTCGGCAGTGCGGGCACCGCACGCATCTAGGTGGGTGTGGGCATCGATCAGCGGCGTCAACGGCTCTGGCAGGGGCGGCGGCTCGCGTTTCGAACTCACGTCCACACCCTAAAGTGATCCTGACATGACCAAGCCGCCGTACTACCTCACCACCGCGATCGCGTACCCCAACGGGGCGCCGCACATCGGGCACGCCTACGAGTACATCGCGACCGATGCGATCGCCCGCTTCAAGCGGCTCGACGGATTCGACGTGCGCTACCTGACCGGCACCGACGAGCACGGGTTGAAGATGGTGCAGACCGCTGCGGCCGAGGGCATCCCGACCGCGGATCTGGCCCGGCGCAACTCCGATGCGTTCCAGGCGATGCAGGAAAAGCTGGGCGCCTCATTCGACCGGTTCATCCGGACCACCGACGCCGACCACATCGACGCCTCCATCGAGATCTGGAAGCGGATGGACGCCGCGGGCGACATCTACCTCGACTCCTATTCGGGCTGGTACTCGGTGCGCGACGAGCGCTTCTATACCGAGGACGAGCTCGAGACCCGCGCCGACGGTGCGAAGTACTCCATCGAGACCGGAACCCCGGTGACGTGGACCGAGGAGCAGACCTACTTCTTCCGGCTGTCGGCATACGCCGAGCGGCTGCTCGCCCACTATGCGGCGCACCCCGAGTTCATCGGCCCCGACGTCCGCCGCAACGAGGTCGTCAGCTTCGTCTCGGGCGGGCTGCGCGACCTGTCGATCTCGCGGACCACCTTCGACTGGGGTGTCCCGGTCCCCGACCACCCCGACCACGTCATGTACGTGTGGGTCGACGCGTTGACCAACTACCTCACCGGCGCGGGCTTTCCAGACATCGACTCCGAGGCGTTCCGCAAGTACTGGCCCGCCGATCTGCACATGATCGGCAAGGACATCATCCGGTTCCACACCGTGTACTGGCCCGCGTTCCTGATGTCGGCCGGAATCGAGCTTCCCCGAAGGGTTTTCGTGCACGGCTTCCTGCTCAACAGCGGGGAGAAGATGAGTAAATCGGTGGGCAACGTCGTCGACCCGTTCGCGCTCGTCGACGCGTTCGGGCTCGACCAGGTGCGCTACTTCCTGCTGCGGGAGGTGCCGTTCGGACAGGACGGCAGCTACAGCGAGGACGCCATCATCGGCCGTATCAACGCCGATCTGGCCAACGAGTTCGGGAACCTGGCACAGCGCTCGCTGTCGATGGTCAACAAGAACCTCGGCGCCTCTGTGCCGGAGCCGGGCGAGTTCACCGACGCCGACCGGGAACTGCTGGCACTGGCCGACGAGTTGCTGCCGCGGGTGCGCGCACATTTCGACGTGCCCGCCATGCACCTTGCGCTGGAGGCGATCTGGGCGATGCTCGGGGCGGCCAATCGCTACTTCTCGGCGCAGGAACCGTGGGTCCTGCGCAAGTCGGAGGCCGCCGCCGACCAGGAACGGTTCCGCACCGTGCTGTACGTAACGCTCGAGGTCGTGCGCATCGCGGCTCTGCTGGTGCAGCCAGTCATGCCGGACTCCGCGGGCAAGCTCCTCGATCTGCTCGGGCAGACCGAGTCGGCGCGGGATTTCGGCGCGGTCGCGGTGCGCATCGCGCCGGGCACCGACCTGCCGGCACCCACCGGTGTCTTCCCCCGCTACCAAACCGATTGAGATGACTGAACTACACCGAGAACTGCACGACATCTATGACGAGGTCGCCCGGCGCAACCCTGGCGAGGTCGAGTTCCATCAGGCCGTGTACGAGGTGCTCAACAGCCTCGGCCCGGTAGTCGAGAAGCATCCCGACTACGTCGACACCGCGGTCATCCGCCGGTTGTGCGAGCCCGAACGGCAGATCATCTTCCGCGTGCCGTGGTTCGACGACTCCGGCACCGTGCAGATCAACCGCGGCTTCCGAGTCGAATTCAATTCTGCGTTGGGCCCTTTCAAGGGCGGACTGCGATTTCATCCGTCGGTGTACCTGGGGATCGTGAAGTTCCTCGGCTTCGAGCAGATTTTCAAGAACTCGCTGACCGGCCTGCCCATCGGCGGCGCCAAGGGCGGCTCGGACTTCGACCCCAAGGGCCGTTCGGATGGCGAGATCATGCGGTTCTGCCAGTCGTTCATGACCGAGCTGTACCGGCACCTCGGCGAGTACACCGATGTGCCCGCCGGTGACATCGGCGTGGGGATGCGCGAAATCGGTTATCTCTTCGGCCAATACAAGCGGATCACCAACCGCTACGAGTCCGGGGTGTTCACCGGCAAGGGGCTGACCTGGGGCGGCTCGCAGGTCCGCACCGAGGCCACCGGGTACGGGACGGTGTTCTTCGTCGACGAGATCCTGCGTGCTGAAGGCCAGTCGTTCGACGGCAAGAAGGTGGTGGTCTCGGGATCCGGCAATGTGGCGATCTACGCCATCGAGAAGGTGCACGCACTCGGCGGCTCGGTGGTCGCCTGCTCGGATTCCAGCGGGTACGTCTACGACGAGAAGGGCATCGATCTCGAACTTCTCAAAGAGGTGAAGGAGTCGCGCCGCGGCAGGATCGCCGACTACGTCGAAGCCCGCCGCGGCACGGCGCACCTGGTGACATCTCGCAGTGTGTGGGAGGTGGCCTGCGACATCGCACTGCCCTGCGCCACCCAGAACGAGCTCGGCGGAGACGACGCAGACATGCTCATCGACTCTGGTTGCCGCATCGTCGCCGAGGGCGCCAACATGCCGTGCACGCCCGAGGCGGTGAAGCGCTTCGACGCAGCCGGGGTGACGTTCGCGCCGGGCAAGGCGGCCAACGCCGGCGGGGTGGCCACCAGCGCGCTCGAGATGCAACAGAATGCCTCGCGCGATTCGTGGACGTTCGAGGACACCGAAGCACGGCTCGCGGAGATCATGCGCCGCATTCACGACCGGTGTCTGTCCACCGCCGAGGAGTACGGACAGCCGGGAAATTATGCCGCGGGTGCCAACATCGCCGGCTTCATCCGGGTCGCGGACGCGATGCTTGCTCTGGGCTTAGTCTGAGTGATCTGAACCACACTTGCGACCGCGGATGTCACAACCGCGGCGCGGATGGTGTCTCGAGGTCAGCACGCTCAGCGACCTCAAAGGAGAGATGTGATGACCGAGCAACGAGTGAAAGTTGTGGTGATCGGCGGCGGTTACGCCGGAGTGATCGCGGCCAATCATTTGCGGCTGCGCGCGGGAGTGGACATCACCCTGGTGAACCCCCGCCCCGACTTCGTCGAACGGATCCGGCTGCACCAGCTGATCACCGGTTCAGATGACGCCACACATGCCTACGCCGACATCCTCGGCGCGGGCATCGAGCTGGTGGTCGACGCCGCCACCCGCATCGATACCGCGGCGCGGCAGGTCGAACTGTTCAGCGGGCCGCCGCTGCCCTACGACTACCTGATCTACGCGGTCGGCAGCGGCTCCGCCGCGCCTGCCGTTCCGGGAGCCGACGAATTCGCTTATCCCATCGCCGATCTCGAAGAAGCGCAACGACTGACCGCCGCGCTGAACGACCTGCACTCTCGCGCGCCGGTGTGTGTGGTCGGCGCCGGGCCGACCGGCATCGAGACCGCCGCCGAACTCGCCGAGCAGGGCCGCAAGGTCACGCTGGTGTGCGGCGCGGTGCTCGGCCCCTACCTGAGCACGCCCGGTCGTCGGTCGGTGGCCAAGCGGCTGCGCAAGCTCGGTGTGGAGATCGTCGACGGGCCGCAGGCCATGGTGACCGCGGTGGCCGCCGATGCGGTGACCCTGGGCGACGGGCGCCGGCTGGCGAGCGCGATGACGATCTGGACCGCCGGGTTCGGTGTGCCCGATCTTGCCGTGCGCTCCGGCCTGCACACCGACGCGATCGGCCGGCTGCTCACCGACGAGACGCTGACCAGTGTGGACAGCGACCGGATCGTCGCCGCCGGCGACGCCGCCGCCCCGTCGAACCAGCCGCTGCGGATGAGCTGCCAGGCCGCGATCCCGCTGGGCGCCCAGGCCGCCAACACCGTGCTGGCACGGATCGCCGGCGAGCAGCCCGCGGTGATCAGCCAGGCGTTCACCGGCCAGTGCATCAGCCTCGGCCGGGGCGGGGGAACGATCCAGATCGCCCGCACCAACGACGTCCCGCTGCCGCTGTACATCGGCGGGCACACCGCAGCGACGATCAAAGAGGCGGTCTGCAAGGGCACCATCAGCTTCCTGCGCCGCGAGGCACGCAAGCCCGGCTCCTACTTCTGGCTCAAGGGCGGCGGAAAGCGCCCGGCTCCCGAGCCGGTGGTGACCCCGTGACCGCGGCCGACGAGCACGCCGAGCGGTTCACTCTGCTGCGGCCCCTGCTGTTCACGATCGCCTACGAGATCCTCGGTTCGGCCACCGAAGCCGACGACGTGCTGCAGGACAGCTATTTACGTTGGGCGACGGTGGATTTGGATGAGGTTCGGGACACCAAGGCCTACCTGGCGCAGCTGGTCACCCGGCAGGCGCTGAACACCCTGCGCTCGCAGGCCCGCAGGCGGGAGGACTACGTCGGCCCCTGGCTGCCCGAACCGCTGCTGCTCGATGAGCACGACGGCGCCGCCGACGTGGTGCTTGCCGAGTCGGTGTCGATGGCGATGCTGGTGGTGCTCGAGACGCTGACTCCCGACGAGCGTGCGGTGTTCGTGCTGCGCGAGGTGTTCGGCTTCAGCCACGACGAGATCGCCGACGCCATCGTCAAATCCACGGCCGCGGTGCGCCAGATGGCGCATCGCGCCCGCGAGCACGTGCACTCGCGCCGTCGGCGGTTCTCCCCGCTCGACCCGCAACAGTCCGGGCAGCTCACCACGCAGTTCCTCACCGCCGCCGCGACCGGCGACCTGGACGGGTTGATGAGCTTGCTGGCACCGGACGTGGTGTTCACCTCCGACAGCGACGGCAAGGCCAGCGCGGCCCGCAGGCCGATTCTGGGCGCGGACAAGGTGGCCCGCTTCATCCTCGGCCTGTTCCGTCAGGCGACTCCGGAGTATCGGGTCGAGGTCGCGAGCTACAACAGTGCGCCGGCCGTGGTGATCTATCACCACGACCAGCCCGAAGGTGTGTTCACCATCGAGTTCAGCGACGGCGTGATCACGAACTTCTACGCAATGCGCAACCCGGAGAAGCTCGCCGCGGTGACAGTACCCAGGGAGATCAGCCGCTGAGCTTTGCGTCTGCTGGCCGCAGCCGTCAGGCTATGGCGATGCGCACCGACCGGCTCGGAGATCTCGGCACCGCCGCCGAGGTTCTGCGCGCCGTGGCCGGTGGCGCCACTCGGCGCGGATTGGCGCCGCCTGCAGCGCTCGTCGGTGAGTGGTTCGGTTCGGCGGCGGTGATCGCGCCGACCGTCTCGGTGTGCCCGGTCCGGCCTTCGCAGGTGTTCGACGTACTGCCGGGGAGCAGCGATGGGGCGGTCGGCGGCGGATGGATCGGGTATCTGTCGTATCCCGATGCCGCCGCCGATGGCCGTGCACCGCGAATTCCCGAGGCGGCCGGCGGCTGGACCGACAGCGTGCTGCGGTTGGACCGCGACGGTTGCTGGTGGCACGAAAGCCTCTCCGCCGCACCGATAGCCGGGTGGGTGGCCGAGGCGCTGTCGTCTCCGGTATCGCCTGGGCTGTACGAAGTCGACTGGCACGAGCCGGATTTCGCTCGACATCAAGCCGGGGTACTGGACTGCCTGGACGCGATCGGTGCCGGCGAGGTGTACCAGGCCTGCGTGTGCACCCAGTTCACCGGGGTGTTGCGCGGCTCGTCGTGTGAGTTCTTCGCCGACGCGGTGACGCGAACGACGCCGGCGCGGGCGGCCTACCTCTCCGGCGACTGGGGTGCGGTGGCCTCGCTGTCACCGGAACTGTTCCTGCGCCGCACCGGCACCGACGTGACGTCCAGTCCGATCAAGGGGACGCTGCCGTTGCACCGGCCGCCCGACGAGTTGCTGGCATCGGTCAAGGACGTGGCCGAAAACATCATGATCGTCGACCTGGTGCGCAACGATCTCGGCCGGCTCGCCGAGACCGGAACCGTCACCGTCGCCGAGCTTCTCAGTGTGCGGGCTGCGCCCGGCGTGTGGCATCTGGTGTCGACCGTCGCGGCCAAGGTGCCCCCGGGGCTGCCCAACGCCGCCCTACTGGCCGCGATGTTCCCGCCGGCGTCGGTAACCGGAACACCGAAAACCCATGCGCGTCAACTGCTTTCAGAGTGGGAACCGCGCCGGCGAGGAGTGTACTGCGGGACGGTCGGGATGGCGTCGCCGGTCGCGGGCACCGAACTGAACGTCGCGATCCGCACCGTCGAGTTCGATGCCCACGGCACGGCGGTGCTGGGCGTCGGCGGCGGCATCACCGCCGACTCCGACCCGGCGGCCGAGTGGCAGGAATGCCTCCACAAAGCCGCGCCGGTCATTCAGGCATCCGAGCGCGAACGCAGCACCGCGTCGTAGAGCTCACGCTTCGACGGTGCGCCCGGATGGGCCTCGACAACCCGCGCGCACGCGTCCTTGACCCGCATACCGTCGGCTACCAACTCATCGACCGCGGCGACCAGCGACGGCAGGTCGGTTGTCGGCACCGCGCCGGCGAGCACCACGGTGATCTCGCCGAGCACGTTCTCGTCGGCCCACTCCGCGAGCTCGGCCAGCGAGCCGCGCAGGATCTCCTCGTGCACCTTGGTCAGCTCCCGGCACACCACCACCCGTCGCTCGCCACCGAGCTCGTCGACCGCGTCGTGCAGGCAGTCGGCCAGCCGTCGCGGCGATTCGAAGAACACGCAGGTGCGCTGTTCGGCCGCCAGGCCGCCAAGCCAAGCCCGGCGCGCCGACTGCTTACGAGGCGCGAACCCCTCGAAGCAAAACCGGTCCGACGGCAGCCCCGAGACGGCCAGCGCGGTGGTGACCGCCGACGGGCCGGGCAAACACGAAACAGCTATCCCGACGTCGATACAGGCCGTCACCATCCGGTAGCCCGGATCGTTGATCAGGGGCATCCCGGCGTCGCTGACCACCAGCACCGTGGCGCCGGCCTTGATGTCGTCCACCAGCGCGGGAACCCGGGCGGCCTCGTTCTGGTCGAACAGGCTGACCACCCGACCGGCGATCTTCACACCCAGTGATTGCGCCAGGGACCGCACCCGGCGGGTGTCCTCGGCAGCCACCACATCGACCGTCGCCAACGCGTCGACCAGTCGTTTCGAGGCGTCACCCGGTTGTCCCAGCGGCGTGGCACCGAGGATCAGTCGACCAGTCGTCACGCCCGACAGCCTACGATCGCAGACGATGACCACCACCGCCGATGACCTCGCCGCGCACCAGCGCCACGCACCCGTCATCAGCCCCGGACCATTGGTGCCGGTCGCCGACTTCGGCCCGGTCGACCGCATCGAGGGCTGGGTGGCCACCGCGATCATCGCCGCGCTGGCCGCGCTGACCCGGTTGATGAACCTCGGCTCGCCCACCGATGCGGGCACGCCGATCTTCGACGAGAAGCATTACGCGCCGCAGGCCTGGCAGATGCTGTTCAACTACGGCGTCGAGGACAACCCCGGGTTCGGGCTGGTGGTGCACCCGCCGGTCGGCAAGCAGATGATCGCGCTGGGTGAGGCGATCTTCGGCTACAACGGCGTCGGCTGGCGGTTCACCACCGCGGTGCTCGGCGTGGTGATGATCGCGCTCGTCGTGCGGATCGTGCGCCGGATCAGCCGCTCGACGCTGGTCGGCGCGATCGCCGGTCTGCTGCTGATCGCCGACGGGGTGAGCTTCGTCGCGTCGCGCACCGCGCTGCTCGACGGCATTCAGACGTTCTTCGTCGTCGCGGCGTTCGGGGCGTTGATCGTCGACCGCGACCAAGTCCGCGAACGCATGCACAACGCCCTGCTGGAGGGCCGCATCGCCGAGACGCCGTGGGGTCCGCGCCTTGGTGTGCGGTGGTGGCGCTTCGGGGCGGGCGTGCTGCTGGGCCTGGCGTTCGCGACCAAATGGTCGGGGCTGTACTACATCGTGTTCTTCGGTGCGATGTCGCTGGCGTTCGACATCGCCGCGCGCCGCGCCTACCGGGTGCCCCGGCCGTGGTTCGGCACGATTCGCCGCGACGTCGGGCCGACCGCGTATGTGTTCCTGCTGATTCCGTTCGCGGTGTACCTGGCGTCGTATGCGCCGTGGTTCTCCTCCGAGACGGCGGTCAACCGCTACGAGGTCGGGCAGTCGATCGGCGAACGGCAGTGGTTCCAGCCGCCGGACGCGATCCGGTCGCTGTGGCACTACACGTACAAGGCGTATCACTTCCATTCGACGCTGACGAACGCGAACGGCAACCACCATCCGTGGGAGTCCAAGCCGTGGACGTGGCCGATGTCGTTGCGGCCGGTGCTGTATGCGATCGACAACCAGAACGTCCCCGGGTGCGGCAGCGCGTCGTGCGTGAAGGCCGTGATGTTGGTGGGCACACCCGCGATGTGGTGGCTGGCGGTGCCTGTTCTGCTCTATGCGTTGTGGCGCACGTTCGTTCGCCGCGACTGGCGCTATGCGGTGGTGCTCACCGGGTACGGCGCGGGGTTCTTGCCGTGGTTCGCCGACATCGACCGGCAGATGTACTTCTTCTACGCGGTGCCGATGGCGCCGTTCCTGGTCATGGCGATCGCGCTGATCCTCGGCGACATCCTGCACGCCCGCAATCAGAATGCCGAACGACGAACGCTCGGGCTGATCGTGGTGAGCTGCTATGTCGCCCTGGTGATCACCAACTTCGCGTGGCTGTACCCGGTGCTGACCGGTGTCCCGATCTCGCAGGCGACGTGGAACATGGAGATCTGGCTGCCCAGTTGGCGCTAGTTCGGCGCGAGATCGACACCAGGGTCGTGAATCCGGGAATTCCACAGCCCTGACGTCGTTTTCGCGGTGCTGACTACTAGGTTTTGTTCCCGCGCCGCAACATACGAGCATGCCGTTGCCCTTCACCGGAAGCGCAGCAGTCGCCGACGGTCTGCTGACGCGGGGCCAGCTGCGCTGGAACTACACCGCGATACACCCCGATGTGTACATCCGCAACGGAGCCGAACGCACGCTCGACGTCCGCACCCGCGCAGCGGCACTGTGGGTACCCGACGGCATCATCGCCGGCCGAGCAGCGGCCGCTCTCCACGGGACGTCATGGGTCGCACCGACGACCCCCATCGAACTCATCGGACGCGCCCGCCGCCGCCAGGCTGGCGTCATCGTGCGGGCGGAACGCATCCATCCGGATGAATTCGAGCCGCTCGGAGACTTGGCCGTCACCACACCAGCACGCACCGCGCTCGATGTTGCCCGTCACCTACCGCGGGGCGAGGCCGTTGCCCATCTCGATGCCCTCGCGGCGGCCACCGGGTTCGAAGCCGCCGCCGCGCTCGCGCTTGCGGACCGGTATCCGGGCGCGAGAGGAATCCAACGAGCACGAACCGTGCTGCCGCTGACCGACGCCGGCGCCCAGTCACCGCGGGAAACCTGGCTACGGCTGCTGTTGATCGAAGCCGGATACCCCCGCCCCGTCACTCAGATCCCCGTCTCCGACGGCTATGCGACGGCGTTCGTCGACCTCGGATGGGATGAGCCGAAGATCGGGCTGGAGTACGAGGGTGCGCACCACCAGTCCGATCGCGGCCAACATGTCCGCGACATCAGCCGCTACGACATGCTCGAGGCGTTGGGCTGGCTGATCATCCGCGTGGTGAAGGAGCACAGCCGGGCATACATCCTCCACCGCGTGGAAGACGCGTTCACCCGTCGACGGATGCCTCTACCGAAATCTGCATGAGGGTCGTGAATCCGGTTCATCCACAGCCATGGTGTCGATCTCGGGGATCGCGCCTCAGAGCCCCAGGACCGGCTTCAGGATCTCCGCGACCGCGGTGACGCCACCGGGCTTGTAGCCGTTGATCGTCGCCGCACTGAGGATGACGCCGTCGACGCCGGCGTCGAGCACCTTGGTCTTGATCTGGTCGGCGATCTGTTCCGGGCTGCCGAAGACGGCCTGCTGCTTGAAGTCGTCGGGGATCATGTCGGCGGTGATGTTCTCATCGATCAGCGCGATCGCGAGCACACTCGTCTCCAGCGTGGCGGGGTCGCGGCCGATCTTCTCGCACGCCTCGTTGACGACCTGGACCTTGCGGGGCAGCTCGTCGAAGCCGGCGATGATGTTGAGATGGTCGAAGTGCTTGGCGGCCAACGGAATCGTCTTCTTCTCGCCGCTGCCGCCGATCATCAGCGGGATGTGGTCGCGGAAGCGCGGGTTCGCGAACGCCTCCTGCGTCTTGTAGTACTTGCCGTCCACCGTGACCCGCTCGCCCTTGAGCATCGGCAGGATGATGTCCAGCGCCTCATGGAGCTTGTTGAACCGGTCGGTGAAGGTGCCGAACTCGTAGCCCAGTGAGTCGTGTTCGAGTTCGAACCAGCCGGTGCCGATGCCGAGGATCGCGCGGCCCTGGCTGGCCACGTCGAGTGTGGTGATGGCCTTGGCCAGCAGCGTGGGATTGCGATAGGTGTTGCCGGTGACCAGCGTGCCCAACTGCACCCGCTGCGTCGCGGCGGACAATGCGCCGAGGGCGGTGTACGCCTCCAGCATCGGCTCCTCGGGCGCACCGAGGCCGGGCAGCTGATAGAAGTGGTCCATCACGAAGACCGAGTCGTACCCGGCCGCTTCAGCCTCTTGGGCCTGCGCGATCACGGTGGGAAACAGCTCGGCAACACCGGTGCCGTAAGAGAAGTTCGGGATCTGAAGTCCAA